>CAWEYW010000001.1:0-471400 GCA_963813415.1 uncultured beta proteobacterium
AGCGCACGCTCTATCCTTTGCTGTATCTGTACGGTCTGGCGATCGAACTCGCCCTAAAGGCTTTCTTGCTTCAGCGCGGTCAGTCGCTCTACGACATGAAGAAGTTGTCTCATTCGCAAATCGCACTTCTCTCCCTTGCCCGTCGCCGCAAGCTCGGCCGCGAGGTCAAGCTTTCGCGGCACGAACTCGCCGCTGTTCGTACGCTCGACATCGTGTACTCCTCCGATCAGTTGCGGTACATCGTCACCGGTTTAACGCGCGTACCTCAGGTGCGTTTGCTTTCTTCCGCTGCGGAGTCCATCGTTGCGGGCGTCGAGCATTACTGCACGGGATATCGCGGCCATGCCTAACTGCATGTGGCCTAACCACGCGTTCAACCGGACGCTGTCCGGCGGCGTCCTGCGGCGCCGCCGGCAGCGCCGGTTAACTTGGTCTGGTTAGGCCGCGGGGCCACCCGGTTGCGGCGGTGTACAATTGTACATATAATGCCGGATGGCGTTCGAGTGGGACCCGGCGAAGAACCGCGCTAACCTGACGAAGCATGGCGTTGACTTTGCCGATGCGGTAGCGGTATTCGAAGATCCGTTCGCTCTCACTCGCCCGGATCCGGATGCGCGTGGTGAGCCGCGTTTCGTCACCTTGGGCGTTGACGCCTTCGGGCGTCACCTCGTGGTCGTCTACGTGGAGCGTAGCGCCAACGTCCGACTGATTTCTGCTCGACCGGCATCGAGAAAGGAGCGCGCTACCTATGAAGGCTGAATACGACTTTTCAAAAGCGAAGCGGGGTGCCGTAATCCCGGCAGTCCCGGGCAAAACCCGAATCACGATCAGACTCGATAACGAGCTAATTGAGTGGTTCCGCGCACGCGTTAACGATGCTGGCGGTGGGAACTACCAGTCACTCATCAATGATGCGCTGAGGGCGTACGTGAATCAGCAAGGTCTTGAGTCGGCTCTACGTAAGGTAATTCGCGAAGAACTACGCCGGGCTGCCTAGTTGTGATGCGGCCTAACCCGGCGTTCGAGCGGACGCCCATCGGCGCAACTGGGGTACGCAGGCGCCTCCCCGGCGCCGCTCAACTCATTCGTTAGATACTCTCTTTTCTGTCAAGCATTTTTGTTCGCGATCTTGAAGAACTTGTCGCCGTCGAAATCCTGATCGTGCTTGAGCATGCCCCAAATGGCGTGCAGCAATTTGCGCATCACGGCGACCACGGCCTGCATCGGTTTCTTGCCGGCGGCGACGAGTTTGTCGTAGAAGGCTTTGACGTTGGGCTCGTGTTGAATGGCGACCAGCGCCGGCATGTAGAGCGCGGCGCGCAGATGGCGGTTGCCGACCTTGCTGATGCGTCGCGGGCGATGGACCGAGGTACCCGAATCGTAGGGGCGCGGATCGAGTCCGGCATGGGCCACCCACTGCGGCGCCGCGAGATCGTCCGGGAGGACCAAGAGTTCGCCCAACAAGCGCATCGCGGAGGCTTCAGCGATGCCTTTGGTCGAGACCAGGTGGGCGAGCTTGGTCGCCAAAGCGGGCACGCCACGAACCAGTTTCAAGCCGCTGTCGTGCATGCGCTCGATGCGCCGTTCCAGGTGATGGATATTGACTTCGATGTCATGGGCGATGGCATCGGCACTGGCTCCGGCAAACTCCGAAGCGTGGCGGCGATTCTTCTCCCGCGCGAGCTCGGTGTTGAGTTGCACGATGCGGCGGTTGATCGCCTGCAGCGCCAGGACCTCCGCTGCCGGCGGTTGCCACGCGACAAACGGCATGCGGTCGAGATAGTCCAAAACGCCGCCGGCGTCCACGGCGTCGGTCTTGGCCCGCTGCATGCATGCCCGGGTGAAATCCTTGATCGCCCGCGGGTTGACCACCATCACTTCCACGTTCTTGGCCTGGTGCAAGGCGAGCGCGAACTCCAAGCTGTAAATCCCAGTTGCTTCCAGACAGACCCGCGCCGGGTGCCCGCCTTTGGTCGCCCAGCGAATGAATTTCTTGTGCCCGGCTGCAGTGTTCGCAAACCTCGCCAGCGGCTGCCGTTGCCCTGCGCGCTGCATCGCGCACACCAGCTCTTCCGAATCCACATCGACCCCGACCTGAGTGACTTGCTTCATGGCGGCTCCCGTACTACGCTGAACTCCGGTTCCCCCGACCTTGCACCCTTGCGAAACCGACCTTGTGATGCAGACTCTCGCGTCTGTGATACTCCACGGTATTGGCAAAGAAGGCGGGGGGCCGATCTAACGAACAAGGTCCATGCCTTAAGGCCACAGCGGCCTCCCCGGAGAAACCATAGTTTCTGCCGTCCATAGCGAGCACGGCAAATCGCTCAATTCCAATATACAAGGTTGCATTGGCGAGGGTATCGCTCTGGCCCAGCCAATCTCTTGCGTTGCTCTATTATTGTAGCTACAATAACCTATGCGCGTCACCTTCGATCCAGCCAAACGTGCAAAGACTTTGGCGGAGCGCGGGTTGGACTTCGAGGACGCCGCCATCGTCTTTGAGGGTGTGACCGTCGAGCTCGAAGATACGCGCCGAAACTATGGCGAGCGTCGCGTCATCTGCTATGGCCTGCTTGCCGGGCGCCTTGTGGTCATTGGGTACACGCAAAGAGGCGATGTCCGCCACATCTTCAGCATGCGAAAGGGTAACGATCGTGAGAAAGCCCGCCTCGCGCCGTACTTTGAAATCTGATCTCGCTCGCGTCGATGCGCATGCGATCCGTCCGCACGAGTACAAGGATCTGCCCGAACTTTCGAAAGAGGACCTGGCGCATGCGGTGGTAAAGAAGGCTGGCCGGCCCCGCTCTGCCAATCCCCGCAAATTGATCTCGATTCGGCTTCCCGCGGACGTCATTGAGGAATGGAAGGCTACCGGTCCGGGTTGGCAAACCCGTATGGCCGAGCGCCTTAGCAAGGTTCGTTGAGTGCTGCAACCTAACCCGGCGTTCGAGCGGACGCGGGCCGGCGTTGCTGCGGCCAGTCGGCGCTACTTCCGCGCCGCTCAACTTAGGCGTTAGGCCTTCTGTCATATGCCATCACCCACCTTCATCGTTGACTGCCCCTTTTGCAAGGCGAAGGTGGCCGCCGCGGAACACGGACGAGCCGAACGAAGTGGAATGGACGAGGAGGAAGGCCCCTGGTCGCATCGCATTTACGTGGGAGAGTGTCCGCGATGCCACGCATTGGTCGTGGGTGAATCTGTGCAGCTCGAATTTGAAGGGATTGATGCGGAAGAAGATCGCTGGAGCGACGTCATTCGTGTCTATCCAAAGCCAGCTAAGGCTTTCTCAAGTCACCGAATTCCAAGGGTAGTTACTGATTCGTTCCTTGAGGCTGACCGATCTCTACAGGCAAACGCAAATATCGCCGCCTGCGTTATGCTCGGTCGAGCGCTGGAGGCACTGTGCCGAGATTTGATTGCCGCAGACGATACAAAGAAGGGCGCCGCGGCTTCGGCCAAGAAGCCGATGCTGGGTGAGGGGATTCGACAGCTCCGTGACCGAAAAATAATCGACGAGCGCCTCTTCGACTGGAGTCAGCAATTGCAGGCGTTTCGAAATCTTGCGGCTCACCCAGAGGATATCTCAATCTCGCGCGACGATGCCGAGGACCTGCAAACGTTCGCTTACGCGATCGTCGAGTACGTCTATGACCTCACAGACCGATACGCCGAGTTCAAAGCACGTGTTCAATCGCGGGCCAAGCGAACAAAGGCCTAACCGCGCGTTGGAGCGGACGCCGATCTGCGCTGCTGTTCCCAGTCGGCGCTTGCACGGCGCCGCTCAACTGGTTCGTTAGGCTCCTTATGCCACGCCTCCGCGTCACCAAGAATGGCGAACGCCTCTGTACCGTTGGGTCAGACGATGTGTGGATGTTTAGCGCCGGGGTCTCGGTTGAACTGTGGGGACCGGATGCGTCGGCGCTGAACGTAAGCGGCGGCTCGAAGCGACGCAGCGACGGCACTCACGATTTCCTTATCTGGGCGCTCCCGCATGACCTTGTACGAGGTGACGTGATCGACATTTACTTCGAGGACGGTGCCGAGTCTGATCCGCCGGGGAGGGTGTGCGAAACTGAACTTGAGGAGCCACTCGACGATGAGGCGCAGTTCAAGTCATGGCCGCCGAGCGAAGCCGCGCTATTGGAGTGGGAAGCGCGTCCCGCGCTGAACGAATCGTTGCGTTGGCGCTTCTTGCTGAATGACGAGGTTCCGCAGTTCATCGGTCCAGACGCGCAACGGCAGCACGTCGGGTTACATACGTTGTGGAATGAGGAGCGGCCGGACCGACTTCGCGTAAGCCTTTCAAAGTCTTCGCTGCGGGAGATCTGTAGCCGAACCGGAGGTGAGGAATTGCGTCTCGCATATGTTCCCGTTGGCAGCCATGTGCAAGTCGCGGTCGGAGCCTAACCCCGCGTTCGAGCGGACGCCGATCTGCGCTGTCGTGCGCAGTCGGCGCGACCACGGCGCCGCTCAACGCTGTCGTTAGGCGTCAATAGTAGCGTGGCCTATCACCCCATTTCGTCGCCGCCACTGCCGCCGAAGGTGAAGCGGTTGATTTGGAAATTGGAGCGCCATTACATTCAGCCTGTACATGCGATGTTCCGCCTGCCGCTGCCGAACTATCGCGTGGAAGGTCAGTTTCATTTTTCGATGGCTCAAACGTTGTTGAGTGCCATCGCCGGTTTGTCGACGACGTTGTATTCGACGAAAGGCTCGAACGGTGCGCGGTTTCGGGGAACGGTGACCGGCTATTACCCATTCACCGAAGAGCCGCTGAATGCACCAGCGCCCGACGTAGCCGCGCAGACACTTTGGTCCGTCTTACGGAACCCGCTAGCCCACGACCTTGGCCTTGACCTGGAAAAGCACGCGAAGACGCCGGAAATTAAAATCATGCGGAATCTGACCAGGGCCAATTCGCGCGGCTTGCCTGAATCCGCGATTGAGGCGCTGGAATGTTCCGCGACGAGCCCACTTCGGCACCCGACAGTACAGATTAGACCAGACGCCACCGTGTTGTTCATCGACGCTCTATATCGCGGCGTGCGCCGCCTCACCGAGCGCATGTTGTGTGACTCCAGCCGGGTGAATGCTGCGGAGGCTGCGCTGCCATGAAGCGGTGTCTGACGCCTAACCGTGCGTTCGAGCGGACGCCGATGGGCGTTCCTTCAACCAGTCGGCGCTTGCGCGGCGCCGCTCAACGCTGTCGTTAGGCGCCGTCCACGCGAGCCATTGCACATGAAAGCGGAGGGATCTTGCTGTCCGAAGTGCGCAACATGTTTAACGGTATCGAAGGAAGATGGTGGCCCCAGCTACGCCAGCATTTCGCACGCCGTTTGACGGTATTGCGCAGTTGCGAAGGTACGGTGCCCAAACTGCGCCGCCGTGTTTGAGTGCTACGAGCTGCGGGTCTGCCGCGTTGTCAAGCTGTCTCACCTCGGGCATTCTGGTACCTGTTTGTGGCTGCTTGGCTGGCTGGATTGATCTACTTTGCGGGCTCGCTGCTTATTGAGGCGCGCAGATCGAGTTTGCTGGGCTTAACGGCCAAATACTTCAACGAGGTGGGCGATGGCGCCTAACCCTGCGTTCGAGCGGACGCGGATCGGCGTTAGCTTCTCCCAGTCGGCGCTTCTGCCGCGCCGCTCAACGCTGTCGTTAGGCGTCTCGGTATTGGAGAGCAATGATGCCTTCCCATGTCGATGTGGATCGGTTCCGCGACTTCGAGCGAACTGCGCATGACCGAATCGCGGAGTCGTACCACGCCTTCTTCGTTCCGATCACGGAGCACGCCGCGGAACCTCTACTCGATGCGGCTGGCGTCCGAAGCGGGATGCGAATTCTCGATATCGCGACGGGTACCGGAGTAGCCGCTGCGCACGCCGCCGCGCGAGGGGCTGTGGCTACGGGCGTGGATCTCTCGTCGCGGATGATCTCACTCGCGGCAGAACTCTACCCGACCTGCACTTTTCGCGAAGCGGACGTCGAGTGCTTGCCCTTTACCGACGCATTGTTCGACGCGGTTGTCTGCGCGTTCGGAATCGGGCATTTTCCTCGCGCCGAGATTGCCGTCGCCGAATGCGAGCGGGTGCTTGTTCCACACGGGCGACTCTCGTTAGCGTGGTGGGACGTGCCTGTGCGCAACCGCCTCCACGGTGTGTTGCTAGAGGCGGTCACACAGGTTGACGCCAAGCCGCCACCGGACCTTCCTGCCGGACCACCGATGTTTCGCTATTCGGACGATGGGGCCTTGACTGCGCTGCTCACTTCAGCTGGTCTTGAGCGGGTCAACGTGACGTCTCATGACTTCGTCTACACAATCCCCAACCCCGACGCCCTGTGGGACGGCGCAATGGGCAGTCTTGCGCGAACGGCAGCGCTTTTGCGCGGGCAGACCCCTGAGGTGCGGGCTTGTATTCGAGCCGCCTTCGATCAGCTCGCGGGTGCCTATTGCACCTCCGACGGCCTGGAGCTACCGATGGCATTTAAGATCGCCTCCGGCCAAAAGAGATGAGCCAACGTGACCAGCAATTCGCAGGTCCGGTCACGTGCTTTGGTTGCACTCCGATCCTGTGGCACAGGACGTCTAACCGTGCGTTGGAGCGGACGCCGATCGGCGTTGCTTCAACCAGTCGGCGCTCACACGGCGCCGCTCAACGCTGTCGTTAGGCGTCGGCGGGCGCTCGCCCGGCTCCGCGCGCCGGTTACCTTGTTCGTATAGGCGTCGCGCAATGGTCGTCCGCTCGGGAATCGTCGCGCACCGCGCCAGTCTTGACGAAGCCGACGCTGGCATTTGCCGCTATCCTCACAGGTGGCGCGATGTCGTTCTACGGTGGCTTTGCCTTGCTCGATGCGCTTGGACTATCCTCGGATACGCTGTCGTGAGCGCGGGCTTGGTGCTCCTTGGGCTGGGGATCCGCTGTCCAAGGGCGGTGCCCCCGTGGTCGTCTACGTGCGAGCGTCGCGCCAGCATCCGTCTGCTTTCTGCTCGACCGGATTCGAAAAGGAGCCGCGGATACCTATGAACGCTGCAGTACGGACTTCTGCAAAAGCGAACCGGGGTGCCGTGATCCCGGCAAGCTCGGGCAAAACCCGAACCACGACCAGATTCGGTTTCGCTTGAACCGCTGATTCGGGAATGTGAAGACGTTCGGGAACGCGTGCGTGTGGCACTTAGCCGGTTATCAAGTGAGGTTCACGATCCATACCGCGCCAAGGACAATGATGCGGCCTAACCCTGCGTTCGAGCGGACGCCGATCAGCGTTGCTTCTTTCAGTCCGCGCTTCTGCGGCGCCGCTCAACGCTATCGTTAGGCATGGCTGGCAAGACCTCGCGTCCCCTATCGATCGGCGTCTTCGCTCTGGGGTTCTGGGCCGCGACGATTCTGCCGGCGGTAGCCGCCCATGTTTTCGAGCTCGGTCGCCCGATAGCCCGGGCGGAACTGGATCTTGCCATCGAGATTACTGCACTAACGTCAGTGGCTGCCGCATTCGGCTTCGCTTTCGTTCGCGGCGCCACCGCGGCGCGTGCTGCTCTCGCTGTTCCGCTCGCGCTAGTACTGCTGTACTTGGTGCCAAGCCGGGGCACGATCTGGTTGTCTGAGTCGTTCGGGTCCGTGACCGTCAATATCGTGGCGGCGGGCATCACGTTCGCTCTCGTCGGGTTCGCAGCGGGGTGGTTCGCGGTCAAGTGCGTTGTGCTGTGGATGACCCGCCATGCCTAACCCTGCGTTCGAGCGGACGCCGATCGGCGTTGCCTCAACCAGTTGGCGCTGTACCGGCGCCGCTCAACTTAATCGTTGGGCATCAGGTCGCCGCGTCACGCGTATTGGAGTATTCTCTGCCGCATGAAAATGGCGACTGGAAAGGTTGTTGGCGGAAAGGTCGTCCTCGAAGGTGTTTCTCTTGCAGAAGGGACTTCGGTGACTGTCCTTGCCAGAGACGATGACGGCGTCTTTGACCTCACGCCCGAACAGGAAGCGGAACTGCTACTGTCCATCGCTGAGGCCGACCGCGGGGACACTGTTCCTGCCGAAGAAGTGCTCGCGAAGCTCGCTCGTCGGCATACCTAGGTGTGAAGGTCCGCGTCACGAAGCGAGCGCAAGCCCAGATTGACCGGGCCGCTCAGTGGTGGGACGACAATCGCGATCTTGCGCCCGAAGCCTTCGACGAGGAACTCGCGGAGGCTTTCTTGCTTCTGGCATCCGAGCCTGGCGTCGGCGCACCGATGACGGCAGCACGTGCCGTGGGCGTGCGACGGCTGCACCTGGCGAGGATTCGTTACCACTTGTACTATCGTATCCGCGGCAACGAGGTGGAGATTCTCGCACTATGGCACACCAGTCGCCGAGGCGAGCCGTCACTGTAGGTGACGTCACGATGCCCAACCCGGCGTTCGAGCGGACGCCGATCGGCGTTGCTTCTACCAGTCGGCGCTCTCGCGGCGCCGCTCAACTCATTCGTTAGATACTCTCTTTTCTGTCAAGCATTTTTGTTCGCGATCTTGAAGAACTTGTCGCCGTCGAAATCCTGATCGTGCTTGAGCATGCCCCAAATGGCGTGCAGCAATTTGCGCATCACGGCGACCACGGCCTGCATCGGTTTCTTGCCGGCGGCGACGAGTTTGTCGTAGAAGGCTTTGACGTTGGGCTCGTGTTGAATGGCGACCAGCGCCGGCATGTAGAGCGCGGCGCGCAGATGGCGGTTGCCGACCTTGCTGATGCGTCGCGGGCGATGGACCGAGGTACCCGAATCGTAGGGGCGCGGATCGAGTCCGGCATGGGCCACCCACTGCGGCGCCGCGAGATCGTCCGGGAGGACCAAGAGTTCGCCCAACAAGCGCATCGCGGAGGCTTCAGCGATGCCTTTGGTCGAGACCAGGTGGGCGAGCTTGGTCGCCAAAGCGGGCACGCCACGAACCAGTTTCAAGCCGCTGTCGTGCATGCGCTCGATGCGCCGTTCCAGGTGATGGATATTGACTTCGATGTCATGGGCGATGGCATCGGCACTGGCTCCGGCAAACTCCGAAGCGTGGCGGCGATTCTTCTCCCGCGCGAGCTCGGTGTTGAGTTGCACGATGCGGCGGTTGATCGCCTGCAGCGCCAGGACCTCCGCTGCCGGCGGTTGCCACGCGACAAACGGCATGCGGTCGAGATAGTCCAAAACGCCGCCGGCGTCCACGGCGTCGGTCTTGGCCCGCTGCATGCATGCCCGGGTGAAATCCTTGATCGCCCGCGGGTTGACCACCATCACTTCCACGTTCTTGGCCTGGTGCAAGGCGAGCGCGAACTCCAAGCTGTAAATCCCAGTTGCTTCCAGACAGACCCGCGCCGGGTGCCCGCCTTTGGTCGCCCAGCGAATGAATTTCTTGTGCCCGGCTGCAGTGTTCGCAAACCTCGCCAGCGGCTGCCGTTGCCCTGCGCGCTGCATCGCGCACACCAGCTCTTCCGAATCCACATCGACCCCGACCTGAGTGACTTGCTTCATGGCGGCTCCCGTACTACGCTGAACTCCGGTTCCCCCGACCTTGCACCCTTGCGAAACCGACCTTGTGATGCAGACTCTCGCGTCTGTGATACTCCACGGTATTGGCAAAGAAGGCGGGGGGCCGATCTAACGAACAAGGTCCATGCCTTAAGGCCACAGCGGCCTCCCCGGAGAAACCATAGTTTCTGCCGTCCATAGCGAGCACGGCAAATCGCTCAATTCCAATATACAAGGCCACACGAACGCCAGCATCATTGCAGCCACGATCTTGGGATTTCGGGAGCCCCGCTTTCGTGGTCAAGCCAGTATCCGGGTTATGGCAGCTTCCACCTTACCAAACAACCAACGCCGGCAGCCACTGGAGTAGCTCCCAGTCTTTGTAGAGCCAAGGTAATGTGCGCCTATGGTGCATAGCGCAACCAATTGTTCGCGTGGCCTAACCCGGCGTTCAACACGGACGCCCGCCGGCGGGGCTTCGCCCGCGCCGCGGTCGCCGGTTCACTTGTCTCGTTAGGTTGCTTAACGTGGTGCAGTTTCACCCAGATCTACTGAACCGAAACGTCGCTCCGGGGATCGCCGAATTCACCTTAGCGGAAATCCCCGACCTCCGGCCGGCGTTTCCGGAATCAACGCATTGGATTTCGAATCATTTCCTGAACACGCTTCTTGCACCCAGCTACAAAGGTCGCTTCCGACAATATGCAATCACCATGATGGCTCGCGCGGAAGCGCAATTTGCGCTTTTTCATCAGGCGCGCGATCAGACGCTTGAGTATCTCGCTAAGTCGCGTTTGCACAATCCGGCCGTCCGACTCTATTACGACACGATAGTCCTTTGGGAATCCTGCTTCCTGAATTACCAGATGTTCCTGGACTGCTTCGTGAAAGCAACCGGAAAAAGTGCCTTCGCTTCTGCCGACGGATCACAGGAGCAACGGGCGTACGACATCGGAAATGACATAAAACACTGGGCTGGCGTTGTAAGCAGCGCGCGATCGGACGATGGCCACACAATTCCGCTCTGGCTTTCGAACGCTGGCTTCCACACGTACGCCCATGCTCTCACTTACCATGAACTAGCTGACATCACTTCCGAAGTCGGGAAGGCTGCCGATGATCTGCAGAATCCCAGCTACATCCCACCAGCAACCTAACAGCACATGGGCATCGTCGAGCTCTTGAGATGGCAGTGGGAGGGATATGCCAAGTATCATCAATCTCGTCCCAATTTGCTGATCCACATTGTCGCCGTGCCGCTATTCCTAGTGGGGACTGTAACGCTCGTTGCAGCGGTTGCTGAGTTATCGCTCTTCCTTCTAGCTGTGGCCGCCGGATGCATCGTTGCCGCAATTGCACTCCAGGGTCATGGTCACCGTATTGAGCCAGTGCCACCGGCCCCCTTTAGCGGCCCACTGAATCTTGTTTCCCGTCTCTTCTTCGAGCAGTGGGTTACGTTTCCGCGGTTTGTATTCTCCGGGGGTTGGCTTGCAGCATTGCGCAGGGCACGTGAGCCCTAACCCGGCGTTCGAGGGGACGCCGATCTGCGCTGTCGTTCCCAGTCGGCGCACGCTCGTCGCCGCTCAACTCGGTCGTTGGGTATTACAACCCCTGGCTTCCGCAGAAAGTTTCTCTTGACTTCGAGTGCACTCTAAGTCCTAGCATGGTCGCCGTGAACAACAACGCCATCTCAATTGGAGAGCTTTCTCGCCGTAGCGGTCTTTCCACGCACACTCTGCGCTTTTATGAGGCAGAGGGAATCCTAAAGCCGGCGGGAAGGACAGCGAGCGGCCATAGGCAGTATCACGGTGACGATGTTCTTTGGCTTGAGTTCGTCCTCCGGCTGAAGCTCACCGGGATGCCCCTTGCCGAGATCAAGCAATACGCTGCCCTCCGTTCGCAAGGCGAGAAGACGTTGCAACCGCGACTAACGATGCTCAAGCTCCATCGCGAGCGTTTGGTCACCAAGATCGATGAGCTTTCGACATGCGCCATTGTCCTTGACGACAAAATTCGTACTTATCGAAAGATGCTTGCCAAGCAACCGGCGCCAACCAAGCAGGCAGTTAAATGAACCAACCCCAGAGTTCTCTTGAGTCATCCCGCTATTCCCGTGGTTGGGAGAAGTTGCGTGAAATCGATGGACAGGCAGGCGAACGCGTTATCGCTTCCCTATCGGACATTGCCCCCGACTTCGCAAAGTACCTAATCGAGTTCCCCTTCGGCGATATCTACTCGCGGCCGCAGCTTGATCTCAAAGCGAGAGAAATTGGCGTTGTCGCGGCATTGGCGGCCCTTGGCAACGCCACGCCGCAATTGAAAGTACACATTCACGGTGCGCTCAATGTCGGCTGCACACGCGAAGAAGTGGTAGAAATCATTATGCAAATGGCCGTCTACGCGGGCTTTCCCGCCGCCCTCAATGGCTTGTTTGCTGCCAAAGAAGCTTTCGCGGAACGCAATCTTACGGAGGGCGTAACGTGATGCCCAACCCATCATTCCACCGGACCTGCGCGAAAAGCCGCGCAGGCCGGTGAATTCAGACGTTAGGCTGCCTGGGGCGCACTGACGTGGGCTTGACCGATCGTATCCCGTCGGATACACTCGCTCGGTGTATCAGATCCAGCAGACGGACCTTTTTGCCAAGTGGCTGTCGGGTCTTCGCGACGTCAGGGCCAAAGCCCGCATCCTTGCCCGCCTTGACTCCGCGCGGCTCGGCAACCTGGGCGATGTCGTATCCGTTGGCAGCGGAGTCAGCGAGATTCGGGTTGATGTCGGCGCTGGTTACCGCGTGTACTTCACGCGCCGCCAACGAATCGTAGTCATCTTGCTATGTGGCGGCGACAAGTCTACCCAGGCCAAGGATATCGCCCGCGCCAAGCTAATCGCGAAAGCAGTTAAATGAGGTCGATCATGCGTATCAAACTCAAGGAATTTGATCCCAGTGCCTATCTCGACAACGATGAGATCATTGCCGAGTACCTTACTGCGGCACTGGAAGATGGAAACCCTGACGTATTCTTGTCGGCCATTGGTAACGTTGCCAAAGCTCGCGGCATGAGCGCTATTGCCGAAAGCACCGGACTCGGGCGCGAAAGCCTCTACAAGTCGTTTGCTCCCGGCGCCAAGCCCAGGTACGACACGGTGCTCAAGGTGCTACAGAGCTTCGGGGTCAAGCTCAATGTCACCGCGTAGGTGAAGCATCCTGCTGCAGCCTAACCCAGCGGTGAACGCGGACGCCCACCGGCGGGGCTTCGCCCGCGCCGCGGTCGCCGGTTACCTTACTCGTTAGACCGCATTTGCGAACACTGGGCACCACACTCTGCTGTCTCGAACCACAAGTGGTCTCGCATGCCGCCGAGATGTTTCACGTGCTCAACGATCCGGCGATTTATGAATTCGAGAATGCGCCGCCAGCCAGCAAGGCATGGCTCAAGGAACGATTCGCCAAGTTGGAAGCGCGGCATTCCCCGGATGGAGCGCAGCAGTGGCTCAATTGGGTCGTCCGCCTGCCAAGCGGTGAGCTTGCTGGGTACGTGCAGGCAACAGTCCTTCAAAACCAAACTGCCTATGTCGCCTACGAGCTAGCAAGCAGGTACTGGCGCCGTGGCATTGGGAGCTGCGCCGTGGCCGCTATGCTGAAAGAGTTGGCGTCTCAATGCGGCGTGCGCACCTATGTTGCTGTTCTCAAGGCACGTAACTTTCGATCGCTTGGTTTGCTATATCGCCTCGGGTTCGCGCGAGGCACTGCGGAGCAAGCTATCACGCATGGCGCCGATCCAGACGAACTAGTTATGGTCAAAGCGTCAGCTGCCGAAGAGAATTTGGTCTAACCCTTCATTCGAGCGGACGCCGATCGTCATTCCATCAACCAGTCGGCGCTTCAGCGGCAAATTCGTCTGCTCCAACTGCAGGTTTGAATATCCGGTGAATCCGCGTGTCCCTTCAAAGCCAATCGACTATCCCTGATCTGATTTTCCCTAAGGCGGCTAACCCAGCCGCACGGGGCCTGCGTTATGCATACGTTGTACATATAATGACGACATGGCCAGCCGCTTCGATCCGAAGAGGAATGCGGCGAACCTGCGCAAGCATGGCCTCTCGCTGACCGAAGGCGACGGTGTTCTTAGTGATCCGCTCGCGTTGACAGTCGAAGATCTAGCCGCTGTCGGTGAGCAGCGATTCGTCTCAATTGGACTGAACGTCTTCGGACAGCTCCGCGTCGTGGTCTATTCGTTGCGTGGCGATGACGCAAGAATCATCTCTGTCCGAAAACCAGAGCCAAAGGAAGTACGCGCATATGAAAAAGGAATATGACTTTTCTGAGGGACGGCGAGGTGCGGTCATCCCTGCCACCGGTAAGACGCGTATCACGGCGTATCTTGATGATGCCGTGATTGAGCGGTTCAAAGCGATGTCGGAGACGACTGGCAAGGGCTATCAGACTCTGATCAACGAGGCGCTGCGTTCATATTTGGATTTGGACGCCAAGCCGCTCACCGTCGCTACATTGCGCCGCGTGTTGCGAGAAGAGCTTTCTCATAACCGTGTTGGAGCGCTAACCCGGCGTTCGAACCGACGCGGATCGGCGTAGCTTGAACCAGATAACCTTTCCGCAACGCCGCTCAACTTAGGCGTTATGCGGCATTCAAGGCAGCACGGCATTCCGTGCGCGATGGTCGCTATCGGCCGAGACCAGGGAACGACAGGTCGACCCCATAGCGGACATGGGTGCCGTGTCTTACGCTCCGTGAATCTTGGTAATGTTTAGGCAGCTTCGGAATTGCTCGAGACCGCGCCGCAGATAGGTCGGATCGCCATATATGCGCGTCAGCACGATAGACCCCTCGATACAAACGAAGAACTGATCCGCCAAGTCGGCTGCGGTGATCTCCGGCGTCGCAAACGGGCTGAGCAAGTCGACAAGCAACGCCCGGAATTCATTGGTTCGCTTCTTGAGTGCGTTTGCAATGACTCGATTTGATCCAGCGGCGTCGGCTGCAAAGCTGGCTAGCAGGCATCCCGTCGTCCACAAGTCTGCGGCAACGCGAGAAGCATGCTTCAGAAAGCCTTGCGCTCGGCGCAGCGGATCACTTTCGGTCGCATAGGTACCGGCAGCCAGCCGGCCCACTCGATCTGCGAAGTAGTGTTCCAGTGCAGCGAGCCCAAGAGCTTCTTTGCTGTCGAAGAAGTGATAGAAGCTGCCTTTGCTGAGCCCCGCTTTGCGTATTACATCATCCACGCGCGTCGCAGCATAGCCGTCGCGGAGCATCAACCTCTCCGCGGTGCGGACGAGCTTCTCACGAGTGTCCACGCGACCTGCGGGATTCGTTGCCCGCGGCGCACGGGAGTCGTCCGTGGCGCCCCTCGTCTTCACCACACGTAGTAAGGCCGACGTTCGCCAAGGATGAAGCGCGTGGCATCCCAGGCGTCGATTGCCAAGGAGACTGCGTTGGTGGCGATGAGCATGATGAGCCAGACATGGAACGCAGTTTCCTCCTTTGGGAGCGTATCAAGGCGCAGCGCTATCCACGTCAGCATGGGAACCCAGAGAACATGCGTGGTTCCGAGAAGCCGAACGAAGCGCTTGCGTTGATAGATCAGCGCTTGAGCGAGCACGGCCACGCCCACGGCGCCCAGGGTGACTTGCGCCTCGATATGCTGGATGAACAGCAAGCTCGCCGAGTTCACGGCTACAAGCCATGCGCCCCAGATTCTCTGCATCGGACGGAACCGCACCAAAACGATCCCGAAGAGTTCGAAGACTGACCGAAAAAGCCCGATTCCCGACGCGTTGCTCGTCATAGTGTTTGCCTTTCATCGCGAGGAGCGGAAGCTGAAGTACTACTAGACTAACTGGTCTAGACCGATTAGTCAACAAAGTGGCGATCGCTCCATGCCCAGCGGTCCCGGCTTGACCCGTGGAATGTGTGTATATACATTGCGTATATGCGGTTCAGGTGGAGCGAGGTGAAACGTGATGCGAATCTTGTGGCGCATCGCTCGACCTCGTCGACGCACCTGAGGTATTTGCTGGATTCGCGTGTACGTTCGAGGACGATCGCTTCGCATATGGGGAGCGGCGCTTCGTCACCTTAGGTCTGCTTGAGGTTATTGTCGTTTCCATCGTTCATACCGAATCGCTCCACCACATCCGCGTTATCTCAATGCGCAAGGCGACGAGCCATGACCAAGCGATCCTCTTCAAGAACATCCAAGACTGATTGGCCGTGCGTGCATGCAACTAGGGACCAGGCAATCGGTGTGAGCACCGAGCACTCCGAAGCGTCCGTCAGGCACATCGTCCGCGGCGTCTTGCGGCGCGGTCTCAAGCCTGTCCCGGCGAAAGCTGCCATCTCACTTCGTCTCGATGCGGACGTCCTGGAGTGGTTCAAGGCGCAGGGGCCAGGATATCAAACGCGCATCAACGCAGTCTTACGTGCATACAAAGACGAAGCTGCCTAACCCCGGCGTTCGAGCGGGTGCGGGCCGGTTTTGCTTCAACCAGTCGGCGCGTGCTTCGCGCCGCTCAACTTTGGCGTTAGGCGCGGTTCACAAGCGAAGGCAGTCGATGCGGAGCTTCTTTATACTTGGCTTTGCCGCACTTGCAGCAACCGCAAAACCAGCGACGTCGGCTGAGCTATCGGACTTGGCGATGCGCGTTGACGCGGTGAATTCGTCATCCGTGCGATCTTTCGGAGTATCACTTGGCGCACTGCTCTATCTCCGCAACGCTAGCGATTCATCTTTGCTGAACAAGACATTTCTCGAGTCGAGCGGAGACATTGATCTGATCCGTGAGCTTGAAACTCGCGGTTTTGTTGCCACGCGCACCGTTATGGCACGACCGGACGGAGCTGCTCTGGAGACTTTCGTCCAGGTAACAGCCGTCGGGGAAGGTGTTGAACTTCAGCGTGCGCTCGTCCAACGCGGGCGGGCGCGCGCACAAACCCTCGGGTTCAAAATGACCGTTACGCCTAACCCGGCATTGGGGCGGACGCCGATCCATGCGGCTTCTGCCGGTCGGCGCTCGCACGGCGCCGCTCAACTTAGGCGTTAGGCGTCACGAAAGCAACCCATGAAGCGTCGAGTTTTTGTGGACACTGAATGGACCGCCCCGCCCTGGTCTGAGCAGTCACGGCTGATGTGGATTGGCCTTGCGGATGAAGAAGGGCGCTCTTGGTACGGCATCTCATCAGAAGTCGAGATCGATCCGTCCACTAATAACTTCATCTCAGGTGCCTTTCGCCTGATTATCCCGGACGAGCCGCGGATGTCGAGACAGCAACTCGCGGCCGCCGTCGTGGAGTTCTGCGGCCATGTGGACGAGTTTTGGGCATGGATTCCAACAGTCGAGAGGTTCGCGGAGTGGTTCGGTTTGGGAGACGAAGCGCCGGAAGTGTTTCACCGGTGCTGGAACATCGATCTTCAGATGCTTCGAGCCCTTGTAAATCCTTGGCCACGTGGTTGGCCCGACCGCTTGCACAACCTCAACGCGGCTGCAGTCGCTGCCGGCGTCGAGACGCCGCGTAGGGCTGCAAACCACCTTCATCCACGTGTCCACGCCGAATGGAATCGGCAACTGTTCGATCTCATCCGCGCGACAGGCAGCCTTTGAAGGTGTCTACCCCTTTGGAAGAACGGATGGAGGTTCAGTTGAGTGACGCCTAACTCCGCGGTCGGCTCAAGCTCGAACGTTAGGCGCCGCTGCCAGCCGATCATGCTGAGCAACGAATCTGCGAGTTCTGCGGAATCGCGTTTCTCCGGCTGTTCGGGCGGTTCATGCAGGCTCCCGTTCGACTCGATCCGCCCTGACGCTTCGCCGGAGTTCTGGGCGCGCTATCGCAGCCTGCCGGCGCAGATCCAAACGCTAGCGCACAAGTCATTCCAGTGGCTCAAGTCCGATGCGCGTCATCATTTGCTGCACAATAAACGCATACGTGAGTTTCACTCTGTGCGTGTTGGGCTCTTCTACCGTGCCTTGGGCATCGAGGTTGATGACGGGGTGCTTTGGCTGTGGATCGACACTCAAGCTGAGTACGACAAGCTCGTCGGCTAACCCTGCGTTCGAGCGGACGCCGATCGGCGTTGCATCAACCACTCCACTCTTCCTCGGCGGCGCGCAACGCTGTCGTTGGACGCCACATCGGCCGGGCCCGCATGCTTCATCCAAACCAATTTGGTGTCAACGAAGCTTGGATCGCGTTCAAGTTGAACGATGCGCCAATTCGTACGGAAGTCGATGGTGACTTCAACTGCATTGCCCTGATGGACGCGGCGAGCTGCTTCATACTGGCCCTCGAAATGATCCCGGTTAACGCCGTTGAACTATCGAAGCTGGAAGCTCGACGGGTGTTAAAGAAAGGCCACGCGCATAAGCAAGAACTACCACAAACCCTGTTCATTCCGACCGACCATCCCGCGGACAACCTGGCCGCCGAAGCAAGGCGCCGCAAGATTACGGTGGTTCGCGTTCCAGAGGATCAGCTCATCCTCTTCATCGGAGAAGCTCGCGAGGGATTCAATGAGTGTTTCGGCGGAGGCGGCTAACCTGGCGCCTAACCGTAAGCTCGAGCGGACGCCGATCTGCGCTGCCGCAGTACGCGAGCGCCTGTACGGCGCCGCTCAACTTGATCTCTGAGGACTTCCCCATTGCAAGCGCGTTGTGCGCTTTTTGCGGAACTGACAGACTGCAGATCTCCCATCGGCGTCCGATGAGCGCGTCGAATCGAGCGCCGAGCATCAACAGCATGCGCAAGTAGGCGTCGCCGCGCTGGGTGATGCGTCCGAGCTTGGTCTTGCCGCGGTCGAGGACTGGCGCGGCACCAGGCCCAGCCACGCCGCGAATGGGCGGCCATTGGCGAACTCGTGACCCGAGGCGACGCTGGCCGTGATCGCGGAGGCCGTCAGCGGACCGATGCCGGTCAGGGTCTGAATCCGTCGCGCGGGTCCGCCTTGCCGGGCCAAAGCGACCAACTGCCGCTCGTAATGGTCGATGCGAGCGTCGAGATACGTGAGCTGGGCACGCAGATCGGCAATGGCATCGCGCGCGAGCACCGGCAACTGTTCGGCTGCCGCCAGCGCCGCGTGCGCTGCCTCGCGTCGAATCGTTTCGGAAATGAAGATCATGCCCCGCGATTGACGTTGCCCATCCGGGCGCGTGGGGCCGAACACGTCGGCTGGCCAATGAAGCGCGAACTCGCTGCCAACGAGGGTGCGCTCCATCTGCGCCGCCAGGACGCGACGCGCGGTCATCGCGAGGCACGAAGTGCTGGCACAGCCGGGCGCGATCCTCGGCAGGTCCGCGGCGCGACGCCCGCTCTGCCGCATTTGCATAATTCGTGTACATGCTTTGTCCAAGGCGTTAGGCTTGACAAACGCCGTGGCTGTTGTATAAGGTTTGCACAATAATTGTTCACCATGCCTACCATGCCCGGCGTCGTCTCAGAAAAGCTTCCAATCCGCACCATCGCATCGCTCACCGGCGTGAACCCCATCACGTTGCGGGCGTGGGAAAGGCGCTACGGGTTGATCCGTCCGGAACGCACGTCCAAAGGCCATCGCTTGTACACGCACCATCACGTCGAGCAGATCCGCCGCGTACTGGCGCTGGTCGAACGCGGCGTGCCGATCAGCCGGGTTCGCGAGCTGCTGGGCGACGAACCCAGAGCGAGCGGCGCGGCAAAAGGCCCCTGGCGCGATTACCTCGAGCGAATGGCGGCGTCGATCGCGCGCTTTGACGAGCCGGAGCTCGATCGGATCTACGACGAGGTGCTGTCGCTCCATCCGGTCGAGCGTGTCACCGGGCACCTCGTTCTTCCGCTGCTGGTCCATCTCGGCGAGCGATGGAAGGATGTTGCCGGCGCCATCGCTGAGGAGCACTTTTTCGCGACCTATATGCGCAGCAAGCTCGGCGCACGCCTGCAGCACCGGATGCGCTATGCCTCCGGGCCGCGTCTGGTGGCAGCCTGCGCGCCGGGCGAGCAGCACGAGATGGGCCTGCTGCTGTTCGCCCTGGAAGCCCAGAGCGCCGGCATGCGCATCGTGGTGCTCGGTGCCGACACCCCGCTCGAGGACGTTGCCATCGCCCAGCGCCGAAGCGGCAGCGATGCGGTGGTCCTTTCCTCTTCCATCGATCCCGCACCCGAACTCTTCAGTCGGGCGCTGCCGAAGCTGGTCGGCGACCTCGCGGGAATACCGGTGTTCGTCGGCGGCGGGACGTCGGTACGCCATCGACGCGCCGTCGCGGCGGCCGGCGCCATCCCCCTAGGCATCGAGCTCGAGGATGGCGTGCGCCTGATCACCGCGACGCTCAAAGGCGGAGCAACGCGATGAGTCATGCGCAGAGGCTTGCGCTCGACTGGGTCGAGCAGGGTCTCGTCCCGGATGCCGTGATCCGCAGCGGGATCCGGCGCCTTTGCGAGCGGCGGCTGCGCGAGATTGCCGCCGGGGACTGTGAAGCCGGCGCGCAGGCCACCGAGGCGTTCGTGAGCGCGATGGATGCCGCGGAGATCGCGCCCGTGCCGCACCTCGCGAACGAGCAGCACTATGAGGTTCCGGCCGAGTTCTTCGCGATCGTGCTCGGTCCGCACCGCAAGTACAGCAGCGCGTGGTGGCCGGAGGGGACTGCCGACCTCGGGCAGGCCGAAGCCCGCGCGCTCGATGCGACCTGCGAGCACGCCGGGCTCGCCGACGGCCAGGCGATTCTCGAGCTTGGCTGCGGCTGGGGCTCGCTCACGCTCCGGATGGGGGAGCGCTACCCGAACGCCCGCATCAGCGCGGTCTCCAACTCGCACTCGCAGCGCGCCTTCATCCTCGCCGAGGCCGCGCGTCGCGGATTGCGCAACGTCGAGGTGATCACCGCCGACATGAATCGCTTTTCGATCGACCAGCGCTTCGACCGCGTCGTGTCGGTGGAAATGTTCGAGCACATGCGCAACTGGCGGGCGCTGTTCGCCCGCGTACACGATTGGCTGCGCCCGGACGGGCGCTTCCTCATGCACGTGTTCTGCCATCGCTCGACACCCTATGCGTTCGTGGACGCCGGCCCGTCGGATTGGATGAGCCGGCACTTCTTCTCCGGCGGCATGATGCCGAGCGACGACCTCGCACTGCGCTTCCAGGACGCGGTGCGCTTCGTGCAGCGCTGGCGCTGGGACGGCGTCCACTATCAAAGGACCGCCAACGCCTGGCTCGCCAATCTCGACGCGCATCGCGCGCAGGCGATGCACGTGCTCGCGGGCGCCTACGGCCAGGCGAACGCGGCGCAGTGGCTCCAGCGGTGGCGCATCTTCTTCATGGCGTGCGCCGAGATGTTCGGCTATCGCGGCGGGCAGGAGTGGTGGGTCAGCCACTATCTGTTCGAGCGCCCGGCGCTCGAGTCGGCCGCGTCCGCAAACGGGCCGATGGCATGACGATCGCCCTCAACGTGGCCCTGTTCCAGGCCGGCTGGTTCGCCTGTGTGCTGGGCGCGTCGCACGGCCTGCCGTGGTTCGGCGCGATCGCGGCTACGATCATCGTGTTCTGGCATGTCGCGCGCGCCGCACGGCCGGCGATGGAGCTTCGCCTCGTCGGTGTTGCAGCCGGCATGGGCGCACTGTTCGAGACGGTGCTCGTGCAGTCGGGGTGGATCTCGTTCCCGGGCGGCGCGCTCGTCGACGGGATCGCGCCGTACTGGATGGTTGCGATGTGGGCGCTGTTCGCGACGACCCTCAACGTGTCGCTGCGCTGGCTCCGCCCGCATGGATGGCTCGCAGCGCTTCTGGGTGCAGTTGGCGGTCCTGCGGCCTATTACGCCGGTGCGCGGCTCGGCGCGCTCGACCTCACCTTCGCGGGAGCAGCGCTGGCCGCGATCGCGATCGGCTGGGCGATGCTCACTCCGCTGCTGCTGCGAGTGGCACGGCGGCTCGACGGTTACGCCAGACCATGAGCGCGGTGCTGCTGTGGCTCCACGCGCTTCCCGCCATGCTCGGACTCGCGGCGATCGCCTGGGTGATCGCGACGGTGCGGCGCAACGTCGGGCTCGTCGACATCTTCTGGTCGCTTTTCTTTCTGACCGGCGCCGCCGTGTACGCAGCCGCGATGACGACGCTCGAAATTCGCGGGTGGCTCGTGCTCGCGCTCGTGACCGTCTGGTCGCTCCGTCTTTCCGGCTACCTCGCAGCGCGCAACTGGAACGCACCCGAGGATCGCCGCTACCGCGCGATGCGCGAGCGCAACGATCCCGGTTTCGCATGGAAAAGCCTTTACCTCGTCTTCGGACTGCAGGCGCTGCTGGCGTGGGTGATTTCCGCACCGCTCGCCGCCGCGATCGGATCTGCCGATTCGCTCGGCGCGCTCGATATCGTCGGCACCGCCCTCGTGGCCTTCGGCATCGGGTTCGAGACGCTCGCGGACGCGCAGCTTTCCCGCTTCAAGGAGCTTCCCGCGAACGCCGGCCGCGTCATGGACCGCGGCCTGTGGCGCTACAGCCGGCATCCCAACTACTTCGGCGAATGCTGCGTCTGGTGGGGCCTCTACGCGATCGCGCTCGGCGCCGGCGGGTGGTGGACGGTGTTCTCGCCGATCGTCATGACCGTGCTGCTGCTCAAGGTGTCGGGCGTGACGCTTCTCGAAAGGGACATCGGCGAGCGCCGACCCGCCTATCGCGACTACGTGGCCCGTACGAACGCCTTCCTTCCAGGACCGCGGAGGGAGTCGTGATGCCGTCGCTGCTCGCCGTGCTGATGTCACCGGCCCTCGAACCGCCCGCGCCGCGCGCCCCGCAACTGCCACGAACCTGCGTGAGCATGCAATGAACGTTCGCCACCTGCTCCTTTCCGTGCTGTTCCTTTCCGGCTGCCAAAGCACGCCCCATCCGCCCCTGGCGCTGGTCGAGCGGGTGGACCTGCCGCGCTTCATGGGGGACTGGTACGTCATCGCAAGCATTCCCACCTTCCTCGAGCGCGGCGCGCACGACGCGATTGAATCGTACCGCCTGGCGGCCGACGGTACGATCGAGACGACGTTCACCTTTCGGGCCGGCGGGTTCGACGGTGAACCCAAGCGCTACACGCCGCGAGGCTACGTCGTCGACCGCACATCCAACGCCGTCTGGGGCATGCAGTTCATCTGGCCGGTGAAGGCGGACTATCGCATCGTCTATCTCACACCCGACTACGCACAGACGGTGATCGCGCGCGAGAAGCGCGACTACGTCTGGATCATGGCGCGCACGCCGCAGATCTCCGACGCCGATTACCAGCGGATGCTGGAGTTCGTCGCGGCGCAGGGCTACGAAACTTCGAAGGTCGTCAAGGTGCCGCAGCGCCCACTCGACAAACGCCCCGGCGCACCGAGGGATGCGTCGTGATGACCGGCCGCATGGGCGTCGCGCTCAGGCGCTGGATCGACGCCAGCGTGGCCGCGCCGGCGGAAGCCGCCGACGCGAAGCGCATCGACTGGCCGCGCGTGGTGCCGTTCGCGCTGCTGCACGCCGGCTGCCTTGGCGCGCTGTGGACCGGGACGAGCGCGGTCGCGGTCGTCGTCGCGGTCGCACTTTTCGCGCTGCGCATGTTCGCCGTGACCGCCTTCTACCATCGCTACTTTTCGCACCGCGCGTTCCGCACGTCGCGCGCGGCGCAGTTCGTCTTTGCCGTGCTCGGTGCGACTGCCGTGCAGCGTGGGCCGCTGTGGTGGGCATCGCACCACAGGCACCATCACGCGCACGCTGACCGGCCGGCGGACAGCCATTCGGCGAGTGAACACGGTTTCCTCTGGAGCCACGTCGGCTGGTTCCTGGCGCGCGATAACTTCGTCGCGCGGCTCAAGCTCGTGCCGGATCTCGCACGCTACCCGGAATTGCGCTGGCTCGATCGCTTCGACGTCGCGGTGCCAGCGCTCCTCGCCGCGGCGCTCTACGGTGCGGGATGGTGGCTCGAGCAGGCTGCGCCCGAGCTCGGCACGAGCGGCGCGCAGCTCGTCGTGTGGGGCTTCTGCATCTCGACGGTGGCCCTCTACCACGCCACGTTCACGATCAACTCGCTCGCCCACCGGCTGGGCACCCGACGCTACGCGACGCGCGATGACTCACGCAACAATTTTTGGCTCGCCCTGCTCACCTTCGGCGAAGGGTGGCACAACAACCATCACCGCTTCCCGGGCGCGGCGCGCCAGGGGGTCTATTGGTGGGAGATCGACGTCAGCTATTACGGGCTCCTCGCCCTGTCGGCGATGGGCGTGATCTGGGACCTGCGGCCGATGCCGCTCACAGCGCGCGAGCAACCCCGATGAAGATCGCCATCATCGGCAGCGGAATCGCCGGCAATGTCGTCGCGCACCGGCTGCATCGCGAGCACGATGTCACGGTGTTCGAAGCAGCCGGGCACGTCGGCGGCCACAGCCATACTCACGTCGTGGAGCAGGCGACACGGCGCTACGCGGTCGACACCGGGTTCATCGTTTTCAACGACCGGACGTACCCGCATTTCGTTGCGCTCCTCGGCGAGCTCGGCGTCGACTCGCAGGAGAGCAGCATGAGCTTCTCGGTCCGCTGCGAATCCACCGGGCTCGAATACAACGGAACGACGCTCAACGCGCTGTTCGCGCAGCGCCGCAACCTCGTGCGGCCCTCGTTCCTCGGCATGGTCCGCGACATCCTTCGGTTCAATCGCGAAGCGCCGGCGCTACTCGGGGAGAAGGCCGGGGAGCTGCCGCTCGGCGAATTGCTCGCGCGCGGACGTTATGGCCGGGCGTTCACCGAGCACTACATCGTGCCGATGGGTGCCGCGATCTGGTCGACCGATCCCGCGGCAATGCTCGCGTTTCCAGCGCGATTCTTCGTGCGCTTCCTGCACAACCACGGGATGCTCACCGTGGACGACCGTCCGGTCTGGCGCACCGTGCGCGGCGGGTCCGCGCGCTACGTGGAGAAGCTCACTGCGCCTTTTCGCGAGCGCATCCGTTTGAATACCCCGGTGGAGTGGATCCGGCGCTCCCCGGGCAGCGTGATCCTGAAAGCGCGCGGGCACGAGGCCGCGCGTTACGACGCCGCGTTCGTCGCCTGCCACAGCGACCAGGCCCTCGCGCTGCTCAGGGACGCGAGCGGCCCGGAGCGCGACGTGCTGGGCGCGATCCGGTATCAGCGCAACGACGCCGTGCTGCACACCGACGAGCGCATGCTCCCGAAGCGCAGGCTCGCGCGGGCGGCGTGGAACTATCACGTGCTGCCCGAACGCCGACCGGTTGCCCTCACCTACGACATGAACATCCTGCAGCGCCTGGACGCCCCCGAGCGGTTCCTGGTGACGCTCAACTGCGGCGACGCGATCGATCCGGAAAAGATCATCAAGCGACTGGTCTATCACCATCCGCTGTTCACGCGCGAGAGCATCGCTGCGCAGGGCCGCCACGCCGAACTCAATCGCGGCCGGCGGACGTACTACTGCGGAGCGTACTGGCGGAACGGCTTCCACGAAGACGGCGTCGTGAGTGCGCTCGATGCCCTCGGGCACTTTCAGGACGATCTCCTGGCCGACCGGAGAAGCGCGGCGTAAGCCGGCAACGCGTGCTCCATGCCGGACTTCCTTTACTACGCCCAACTCTTACTCGAAGGAGCGGCTGGAATGATGGGCATCAGGACCTACGAGGAGCCTCGCCATACCGTCGTCGACGAGCTTGCCGGCGGAATCGAGGTGCGCCGATACGAGCCTCGGCTCGGCGCCGAGGTGACGATGGACGGTCTCGCCGACCGGGCGGGTCGCGATCGCGCGTTCTCGGTTCTGTTCGCCTACATCGCCGGCGCCAACCGCGGCGCCGATGGCGCCGAGAAGATTGCGATGACAGTCCCCGTTGAGACGCAGCACCGCGGCGAAGAGATTGCGGCGACCGTGCCGGTGGAAACCGCGGGCGAGCCATCCGGGGTTCGCATGCGCTTCTTCCTTCCGTCACGCTATACGCTCGAAACCGCGCCGGGGCCGTCCGACCCGCGGGTGAAACTCGTCGAGATCCCGGCCGAGACGATCGCGGTGCTGCGCTACAGCGGCTCCCCTGACGCGCGCGAGATCGCCCTACGCAGCGAAGCGCTGCTCCGCGCTCTCGCCGACTCGCGCTGGCGGGCCGTGGGCGACCCCGTTTCCCTGTTCTATGACGCGCCGTTCACGCCGCCCCTCCTGCGGCGCAACGAGGCAGCGGTCACCGTGGAAGCGCGATGAGCCACCGCGGCCTGCAGAGCGCGCTCTACGTGGGGTCGCTGCGTCACCGTCGCTTCATCCCCGCGCCTCACGCGTTCGAATATCGCGTGTGCATGGTGTGGCTCGACACGAGCGAGCTCGACCGCGTGTTCCGCGGGCGCTGGCTCTGGTCGACCCGTCGTCCGGCCCTCGCGTGGCTGCGCCGCGCCGACTACCTGGGCGATGCGCGCGTACCGCTCGATGAGGCCGTGCGGGAGCGCGTAGCGCATGCAACCGGGACGCGGCCGTCCGGACCGGTGCGCATGCTCACGCACCTGCGCACCTTCGGCCACTGCTTCAATCCGGTGACGTTCTATTACTGCTACGACGCCGCTGGAGAGAGCGTCGAGACCATCGTCGCGGAAATCACCAACACGCCGTGGAACGAGCGCCACTCCTACGTGCTCCCGGCGCGCGCGGGCGACGCGGACGGCCACAGGCTGCGCTTTCGCTTCGCCAAGGACTTCCACGTCTCGCCGTTCATGCCCATGGATGTCGAGTACGACTGGCGCTTTTCCCAGCCGGGCGCACGTCTTGCCGTGCACATGCAAAACCGGCGTGAAGGCGCGATGCTGTTCGACGCGACGCTCTCGCTCGAGCGGCGGGAACTGAGCGGCGCGAGCCTCGCGGGTGCACTGCTGCGCTTCCCGTTCGCGTCGCTGCGAGTCGTCGGCGCGATCTACTGGGAGGCGCTGCGTCTGCGGGCGAAGCGCATCCCCTTCCACGTTCACCCCGCCAAGCAGATCGTGAAGAAGACAACATGACCGACGCCACGTCGATTGCAAGCTCGCGGGGCGACCCGCGCCCGAACCCGCTGAGCGCCCTTGCGCGCAAGCTGCTCTTCTCCCGCCTCGCGAACGTGCAGGAAGGGCTGCTGCGCATTCGCGACGGCAGCGAGGTCTTCACGTTCGGTGCCGAGCGCACCGGCGTCGACACCACAGTCACGGTGCTCGATCCCGCCTTCTACAGTGAGATCGCCTTCGGCGGCTCGGTCGGGGCCGCCGAGTCGTACATGCTCGGGCACTGGCACGCGGACAACCTGACCGCGCTCATGCGCCTGATGCTTCGCAACCGCCAGGCGCTCGACGCGATGGAAGGCGGAATGGCACGATGGTCGGCCCCACTGCGTCGCGCCGCGCACTGGCTGCATCGCAACACGCGGGCGGGCAGCCGGCGCAATATTTCGGCCCACTACGATCTCGGCAACGATTTCTTCGAACTGTTCCTCGACGAGACGATGATGTACTCGTGTGCGCTGTTCGAGCGGCCCGGAATGTCGCTTGCGCAGGCCTCGACCGCCAAGCTCGACGCGGTCTGCCGCAAGCTCGCGCTCGGCCCCCAGGACCACGTGCTCGAGATCGGAACGGGTTGGGGCGGCTTCGCGCTGCATGCGGCGCACCGGACCGGCTGCCGCGTCACCACGACCACGATCTCGCGCTGCCAGTACGAACGGGCGCGCGAGCGCGTGCGCGATGCCGGACTGGAGGGCCGCATCACCGTGCTTTTCGACGATTACAGGGATCTCGAGGGCACGTACGACAAGCTCGTTTCGATCGAGATGATCGAGGCGATCGGGCACCAACATTTCGGCGAGTTCTTCCGCTGCTGCGCGGCCCGCCTCGCCCCCGGCGGCACGATGCTGCTGCAGTCGATCACGATCGCGGAGGAACACTACGCCCGGGCGCGCGACGAAGTCGATTTCATCAAGCGCTACATCTTTCCGGGCTCTTGCATCCCTTCGGAGCGCGCGCTCGTGCAGGCGATGACGACCGCGAGCGATCTGCGCGTCGTGCAGGTCGAAGAGATCGGTCCGCACTACGCTACGACGCTCGCGCACTGGCGTGAAAGCTTCCTCGGCCGCCTCGACGACGCTCGCGCACTCGGCTACTCGGAATCGTTCAACCGGATGTGGGAGTTCTATCTCTGCTACTGCGAAGCGGGCTTCGTCGAGCGTGAGCTGGGTGATGTGCAGATGCTGCTCGTCCGCGATGCCGGCCCCCGGCGCGGCCTGCCGCATCGAGTGTAAGCGCCCCTTTGCGGGTGTGCTACGCGTGCAATCCGAGGCAATGTGCGTGCCGCTCCGGTCGCCGCGGGAGACGAAGGGCGCCTGGCTCGACTGGATCTTCTTCCGAGCGATGCAGCCATTCTGGCAAATGCGCAGTGCGTTCCCGCGAATGCCGATAGCTGCGTCCGTAGGCCCGTTCAGGCAAGGCGGTCCGGATGAATCGCTCGGCTTTGCCATTCGTGCGCGGCGTATAGAGCCGCTATGCACTGGCACAAATCGAGAACGACGAGTCACCGCCAATTGGCTGCTTTATCATGTGGCCCCACAACGCCACCCACTATTGCACTCGCATCGCGAATACGAAAGCGTCTGTTCGTTGAACTTCTTCGGGTTGATGAGCGTTACCGTAATCGTGGCTATGGGTCGGCACTTTTGGCTGCTCTCGAGGGCGCCGCGCATGACCGTAGGTGCTCTGATGCATTGCTTGAGACGCTAAGCGATCCGGCAGCTCATCTGCACTCGCGCAACGGGTACTGACCTATCGCTCAGGTTCCGGACCACATTCCCGGGTTAAGCAAATATGTGCTGCTCAAACCGTTGGCCTAACCCGCCTCGAGCGGACGCCGATCTGCGCTGCTGCGGTACGCCGGCGCTTCCGCGGCGTCGCTCAACTTGGCGTTGGGCGCCGTTGGGCCGGCGGTATACTTGACGCTTCCACAGGAGGGTCCCATGCGTTACCGCATCGCTCTTCATGAGTCGGAGGAAGGTTTCTCGGTTTCGGTGCCGGGACTGCCTGGCTGCTGGTCTCAGGGCACGACCGAGGCGGAAGCCATCGAAAACCCCAAGGATGCCATCCGGGAATACGTCGCGGTTGTAAACGAGCAGTTGCGCGGCGAACAAGTGCACGAGATCGAAGTGACGGTGTAGCCTTTGCCCAATATTCCGGGCGTCAATCATCTAGACGCTGTGAGAGCTCTTGAGGAGCGCGGATTTGTGGTGGTCCGGCAAGGCAAGCACATCGTGATGTCCGATGGCAGGCGTATTCTCACCATTCCTCGGCACAATCCCGTAAACGCTTTCACCCTCGGCGGTATCGTCCGAGACACTGGCCTCACGGTGGAAGAGTTTCGTGAGCCTCTCTAATCCGACAGCGGCGTCCAACCCAGCGTTCGAGCGGTCGCCGTTCGGCGTAGCTGCAACCTGTCGGCGCTTCTTTGGCGCCGCTCAACTATGGCGTTAGAGGTTTCCCATGACTCAAGCATTGCTGCTCATCGACATTCAAAATGACTACTTTCCCGGCGGTGCGATGGAGCTCGTTGGGAGTCCACCAGCTGGGGTCCAGGCCGGGAAACTACTCCGTGCATTCAGGCAAAGATCTCTCCCGATCATTCACATCCAACACGTCTCTACACGACAAGGCGCAACTTTTTTCTTGCCGAATACAGTGGGAGCGCAAATACACGAGTGCGTAGCGCCCAAAGTCGGCGAAACAGTATTTCAGAAGAATTTCCCAAACAGCTTTCGTGAAACACCGCTGCTTGAGCATCTACGCAAGCATGAAGTTACTCGACTTGTCATCGCAGGCATGATGACCCAAATGTGCATTGATACAACCACGCGCGCCGCTACCGACCTTGGTTTTCAGTGCCTATTAGCTCATGATGCGTGCGCTACAAAGGCCCTGTCATTTGGTGGCGTCACCGTATCTGCCGAGAACGTGCAGACAGCATTTCTCGCCGCGCTCAATGGCTTGTTCGCACGGGTGCTCTCTGTCGAAGAAATATGCACCAACCTCTAGCACTTCGTTCCCGGGGACGCTGCGCGACAAAGGCCGTATCGTCCTTTACGCCGGTCTCACGGTGGAAGAATTTCGTGATCTTCTTTGATCCTGCAGCGGCGCCAACTCGGCGTTCGAGTGGACGCGGATCGGCGTTGCTTCAACCAGTCAGCCGAGACCAAAGCGGGTCGCGTTCTGAAGCTGGCGAGGCAAGACTGGTGACGGGTGGGGCTCCAAGTCCGGTAGTCAGAGCAAATTGCGTTGCTGCGGTACGCCGGTGGCACTCAAGCGGTGCCACTCAACTGACTTGTTAGGGCGCAAGCCGCGTGGTCACGCTCCGCTGTACTCGCAAGCTTCTGCGTCGCATTGGAGTAGATCCGCCCCAGTCGACGGAGGCTCCGACAACCGCGCTCGGGGATTGGCATGTAAATTTGTTGGTCTGGCGGCCTCAACTCATCCATTGCATGAATGACCGCGCCACCCTTTCGGTGCTTCTGCCAGCACGTGATGGTGCGAGTTTTCCCTCTCGCCTCACTGTCACGCTCGGACAGTTGTTGCTCGAGCTAGGCGTACCGCGCAAGATTGTTGAAGACGAACTCACGTCGATGGGGCAATTCGTTCTCGCTCCAACCAACAACCGCAGCGTGTTGGGCTGTATGCGCGACGTCGAACTCGCGCTGAAATACATGATTGCCTCGGGGCGATTTCAGTCGATTGGCCAGCTGCAAATGCATCTTACGCAGCACATTCACCGCCCAACGGGCTACCAGACGCCTGGGGAATTGGCCCTTGAGCTCTTGACCATTGGCGCTCATGCGTAGTTGACTGGGATTCGCGCGGCGCGTGGATCCAATTGTGGAAATCCTGGAACGCCGCGGCCCCATCACGCAACCCGTGCGGACTTTGTGGCCATGCTAAAGAGCCTGACGGCGATTCAATTCAAGGAAGGTTACTTGCGGATAATCGTGTCTGAGCTATCCCGGCTTGATAAGAACTGCCTAAGAAACTCCTCGACTTCGAGCGTATAGACCTCGCGGCTAACCAGTAATGCATCGTTGTGCCCCCCGCGCAATTCGACAAACCGCTTCGGCTGGTGCGCAGCCCCAAGCAACGCCTGCCCATGGCTGAATGGAATCATCTCGTCTTCGGAACTGTGCATGATCAGCACCGGGCAGTTCACTCTGTCAAGCGCGGCCCGCGTGTCGTAGCGATAGCGCACCAGCCAGGACGCCGGAAACATCGGATATAACTCCTGAGCCAACTCAGGCACTGAGGTAAAGCTGGCGTAAATGACCAGCCCTGCCGGTGTATGGCGGGCGGCAAGCCAGGTCGCGATCGAACCACCCAAGGACTCGCCGAACAGGACGATTCGTTCCGGCATGATGCGCTCTTGCTGCGTCAGGTACTTCCATGCCGCCAGGGCATCCTGATAGGTGCCTTCCTCGCTCGGCTTGCCAGTGCTGTCGCCATAACCGCGGTAGTCGATGATGAAAATGTTCAGCCCCAGCCGGTGAAACACCGTGATGGGATCAAGGCGGTGCCCAATGTTGCCGCCATTGCCATGTAGATACAGTAGCGTGCCGCGCGCTGTGGGTGCCGGGATGAACCAACCAGCAAGCGTCTCCCCATCCGCGGTGCTCAGCCTAACCGCTTCGAACGCCAGGCCGACGTCGGCCGGTGTGGCAGCCACCTGCCGCGATGGCAGATCGGGGAAATACAGGTAGTGCCCCTGAAACACGTAGAGGTAGAGCGCCAGACCCAAATACACGGCCACCCCGGAGCCAAGCACTGCGGCCAGCAACCGCACGGTTTCCTCCCCATATCCCCCGCGTCGCTCCATCATAGCCACCTTCAGGTCGCATAGCCGAGAAGTCACTGAATTGCATTTGAATAACGACGAGGGACTTTCTTAATGAGCTCCCGTAGGGACCGGCATCCGGGGTATTCGAGTGGTCAAGGTGTAGTGGTGGTACACCGTGGATCTGGAGCACATGTTTTTGCCAGGTCGCGACCGACGGTAGTAATCTTCTCCATGACTTCCCCTCTCAATCGATTGATGGTGACACTTCGACCTTGGCACTTCGATGCCGACCCGACTAGGGGAAGTCCTTGTTCGAGCGGATCAGCGTAACTTGTACGAGTCGGCGCTCGCGCTCAACCGGACGCGCCGGTTCATGCCTTGGCGTGGGCGCATATCCGGGCGGCGCCCCGGTTAACTTGGCTCCTTAGTTAGGCCGCACAGCGAGGACACCCGTTGCTCGTGGCAGAAACTGAGCGGTTGCTTCTTCGTTGGCTTGACGCCAGCGATTCCGCATTCGTTCTGGAACTTGTGAATGAGCCCTCGTGGATCCGCTACATCGGTGATAAGCACGTACGGACACTGGAAGATGCAGTGCGGCACATCGAGAATGGCCCGATGCGAATGTATGAGCGGCTGGGGTTCGGGCTGAACTTCCTTCGCGCCGCTCAACTTCGGGGTCAGGCCCCGATAAGGCATGTACTTCCGAACGCTCACCGCTGCTGACCAGAATCTGCTCTGGGATCTGCTGCACATTGCGCTATGGGATCCGCCGCCCGCTCCCCTGCGTCCGCGCGAAGTGCTGGACAACCCGCACGTGCGCCTGTATGCGGAGAAGTGGGGCGCGCCAGGAGATGTAGGGGTCGTGGGTCAAGAGTCACCTGCCAGTCAGGCACTCGGGGCGTGCTGGATGCGGCTCCTAAAGAGTCATCAAGGCCTGGGTTACGTCGATGACGAGACGCCACAGCTTGGCATCGCGCTCTTCCCTCAGCATCAGCGCAAGGGCTACGGCGAACCGCTGATGCGGGCCGCCCTGCAGGCCGCCACGGCGCTAGGCTACAGACGCGTCTCGCTCACTGTGCATCCACAGAATCCCGCCATCGCCTTGTACGAGCGGTGTGGGTTTAAGAAGGCTGGCCTCCGCAACACCTACCATCTCATGATCGCGCAGATGCCTCATGTCAAAGAGATGGCGGCTGACAGCTGCGTTCGACCCGACGGCGATCGGCGTTGCTCCATCAGCGAGGGGCCTGCACGGCGCCGCTGAACTTTGGCGTTCGGCCTGCCTTCCGGAGTCCACATGAAGCTCGTAACGATCAGTGTCGGAAGACCTCGGGAGGTGCAGTGGCACGGGCGCAGTGTCCAGACTTCCATCTTCAAGACGCCGGTACTAAGCCACGTGCATGTCACGCGTGGCAACATCGAAGGCGACCGGCAATCGGATCTGTCACATGCGGCGGAGAATCAAGCATGGCCACCGTTCGATACTTGGTCCGCGATGTTGATGCCTCCAAGGCCTTGACGCAAAAACGAGGAGTTGACCATGAGCAGTCTTGCAAGCGGGAACCAACAGTTGATCGAGCTGTCCGGCGGGACGTTCCGGATTCAGGTCGATGACGTTCTGGCCAACGATCAGCGCGTGATCGTGTTGGTCACCGAGAGCGCGGAGCGCAAGGGCCGCAAGTGGTCGTCACCGCAGGTGCACGCCTGGACCATCGAGAATGGGAAGGCCCTGGTTTTCTGGCAATATCAGGGCGATCAGCAAACGGAGGACGAGTTCTGGTCGTCGTAGAGGACGCGCTGAGGAGGTCGCGACGAATCGTCCGTGCGATCCAGCCAAAACCTGCAAGCGCGCAGTTTGATCGTGACGGCCCCCAACCACTGCTTCCAGCCGACGGGCGTCGCGCTGCGCGCCCGGCCCGCGGCTGAAGCACAGCATTAGGCATATCAGCCCCCGGGTACTGTCGATTTCATGAACCATCGTTCGTCGAATAGCTGCGTAAACACGGTGCCTAACCCGTTGGAGCGGACGCGCCGGTTCATGCCGTCTCCTGGTGTCGCGCTTTCACGGCGCCGCTCAACTTGATCGTTGGACGTCGATACCGGGATATGCAATCATGGCTACTCGAAGACAATTGGTTGTCTCCTCAGTGGCGACCTTGGGTGGGCTGACGACTGTCTCGGCATGTTCATCGGGAACCGATACCGACAGCTACTCGCATGCCGTAAGTGGCATCTGGCATCACGGCAAGGTGGACGGGGGCAACAGGCCTGCGGTCCTGCGTGAACTTGTGCGTTACGCGACACTGGCGCCGTCCAGCCACAACACCCAGTGCTGGAAGTTTCGCGTTGAAGATCGTTCCATCTCAGTCTTGCCCGATTTTTCGCGCAGGTGCCCCGCAGTCGATCCAGACGATCACCACCTGTTTGTCTCGATCGGGTGCGCGACCGAGAACCTGATACAGGCGGTATCAGCCAATGGGCTGGACGGAGATGCCGTCTTCGATTCGTCCTCAGGGGGCAGGCTGCGCGTGTCGTTGGAGCCAACCAAAGCTGTTGCCTCCGCGCTGTTCAACGCGATACCGGAGCGCCAGAGTACGCGAGCGGCGTATGACGGAAAACCGATCTCGACGAATGAATTGGCGATGCTGGAGAGAGCAGGTGCCGGCAATGGTGTCCGCGTCATCCTCCTCGCTGAACGCGCGGCCATGGAGAATGTGCTCGAATACGTCGTTCGGGGTAATTCGGTGCAAATGAATGACCGCGCCTTTGTCGAAGAGTTGAAGGCATGGATCAGATTCAGCGGCAGCGACGCGGTACGGACAGGAGACGGGCTGTACGCGGCATCGTCGGGTAATCCGTCCATGCCTTCGTGGCTGGGCAATCTCCTCTTCGGCTTCTTCTTTACGCCAAAGAACGAGAACGACAAGTATGCGAGACATGTGCGCAGCTCGTCCGGCATAGCGGTATTCGTGTCTGAGACCGAGGGTCCCGCCCAGTGGATTGAAGTTGGGCGTTGCTACGAACGTTTCGCACTGCAGTCCGCGGCTTTGGGAATACGCAATGCCATGCTCAATCAACCGGTGGAAGTCCCCGCACTGAGGCCGCAGTTCGCGACTTTCCTCGGTATTGGCGGCCGCAGGCCGGATCTGGTGGTGCGGTTCGGTCGCGGCCCGCAACTGCCGCCGTCGCTGCGACGCCCCCTTGAAGCAGTCCTGACATGACGTTGCGCATGATCAAGGCTGGCCTCGCGTACTTTGCGCTGGTGTTCGGCACCGGTTTCGTCCTCGGTGTCCTGCGCGTTTCCTTCCTGGTGCCCCGTCTCGGGGAGCGGCTTGCAGAGCTAGCCGAAATGCCGTTCATGCTCGCAGTCATCCTGATCGCGGCGCCGTACGTCATGCGCAGATTCGCCGTCCCGCTTTCGGTCTCCGTGCGTCTCGGCATGGGATTGCTCGCCCTGGGTCTATTGCTCGTTGCCGAATTGTCGCTGGCCGTGGCCTTTCAGAATCGATCGCTCGCGGATTACATCGCCAGTCGCGATCCCGTTTCTGGAAGCGTGTATCTCGCGATGCTCGTGCTTTTCGCGGCCATGCCCATTCTCGTCGGTCGATCAGTGATGCGTCGGGACCGTAACGTTTGAGCCGGCCAACCCATCATCCCACCGGACCCGCGCGAAGAGCCGCGCCGGCCGTGTATTCAGACGTTGGGCATCATCGCGGCCGCGTCCATCGCGCCGCATCAATGTCGGAGGAGTAGTCCCTTGTTACCGTACCTAGAGAAATATGAGGGAATCATTACCCGCACCTTGCTGGTCCTGCTGGCAGGCGTGGTGCTGCTCGCCACCATCGAGTTGGCGTGGATCCTGGCCCGGGACGCGTTCACCCCGCCCGTGTTCCTGTTGGAAATCCATGAAATGCTGGAACTGTTCGGCCTGTTCCTGCTGGTGCTCATCGGAATCGAGCTGATGCACTCGGTAAAGACCTACATCGTTCGCCGGGAGTTTCACCTCGAGACGGTAGTCACGGTGGCGATTATTGCGGTGGCCCGCAAGATCATCGTCCTGGAACCGAAAGAACTGCCGGAAGGCACCCTGTTGGGCATTGCTGCCTTGGTGCTTGCGCTGGGCCTGGCCTACTACGTCATCCGGCGCAGTCGTAAGGAAGACACCGATTCTGATCTGGAGAGCACGCGATGATCATCGAATCCACCGGTACCCCGGTTCTGTATCTCGGATTCACGCTGCTCGTCATCATCCTGCTAGCGGTGGACTTCTTCGTGCTCAAGGTCCAGGGTGCCCACCGGGTGAGCGCGAGGGAAGCGGCAGGGTGGTCAGTGGTGTGGATCGCCATCGCGTTGGCCTTCTGCGGCTGGTTCTGGTGGTATCTCGATGGGCGCTTCGGGCGAGAGCTGGCCAACGCAAAGGCACTTGAATACCTCACCGGCTACCTCATTGAAAAATCGCTTGCCGTGGACAACGTCTTCGTCTGGATCACGCTTTTCAACTTCTTCGCGGTGCCAACGGAGTTCCAAAAGCGCGTGCTGCTCTACGGTGTACTAGGCGCCATCGTCATGCGCGCCGCGCTGATCTACGTTGGGGCGCTCCTGCTCGTCGAGTTTCATTGGATCCTTTATATCTTTGGTCTGTTCCTCTTGCTCACCGGCATCAAGATGCTGATATTCGGCAATCGCGAGCCCGATCTGGAGAAAAACCCGATCCTGCGCTGGATGCGTGGCCACATGAACATTACCAACGATTACCACGGAGAGAAGTTCTTCGTCTTGAAGCAGGGCATGCGCTACGCCACACCTATGTTCGTGGTGCTGGTGCTGGTGGAGGCGACCGACCTCATCTTCGCGGTCGACTCTATCCCTGCGATCTTCGCCGTGACCAACGACCCGTTCATCGTCTTCACCTCCAACATCTTCGCCATCCTGGGACTGCGTGCCATGTATTTCCTGCTCGTCGATATGGCCGAGCGCTTCCACCTGCTCAAGTACGGGCTGGCGGTAATTCTGATGTTCATCGGGGTGAAAATGCTGTTGCTCGACATCTACAAAATTCCTGTAGGCATCGCCCTGGGCATCGTCGGATTGATCTTGTTGGCCTCGGTAGTGGCAAGCCTCGTCGTCTCCCGCTCCGGCCAGGGCGTGAAGATCCGGCGCTAACGGACGCGAATCGTTCGAGTCATTCGCGGCCTTTGGGCGCCAGGTACGTGGGCAATTGATCCCGGGTGGAAACCTGCATGGCTAGCCTCGCGCTCGAGCCGATGCCGATCGGCATTTCCTTGGCCAGTTGCCGCCGTGCCGAAGCGGCTCCGCTGAACCGTTAGGCCGCAGAAGGTACGTTTCCATGCCACTGGAATGTCGCATAGCCCGTCCTCAGGACTTCCCCGCACTTGAGCAGATGCTGGAGCTCTACCAGTACGACTTGTCTGACATTTGGCATCAAGACTTGGATGCTCAAGCCAAGTACGGTTACGACCTCTCGCGCCACAAGCAAGGAGAGCGCTTCCACGCGCATATTGCCATCGAAGGTACCCAGTACATCGGCTTCGCACTGGTCGCACCAGCTTTAGTCACCCGAAAGGAAGGAAAATGGATGGAGCAGTTCTTCATACTCAAGCGGTATCGCCGCTCGGGATGCGGAATCGCGTTGGCAAGACATGTCTTCTACCGTCATCCCGGACTGTGGGAAGTCGGTGAAATGCCAGCCAATCTCGAAGCGCAAGCCTTCTGGCGTAAAGTCATCACGACGTTGACCGCCGGCGAGTTCACGGAGGTTCAAGTCACCCAGGGCTGGTGGCAAGGCGTTGTGCAGCAGTTCGAGATCCGCACTGCGGCCTGACTCCTCCATCGATCGGATGCTCCAAAGGCTGCTGCACGCCTTTGGCCGAGCTGCTCATTTCAAACGTCAGGGACTACCGCTGTTCCAGGAGGCTCTCATGTCATCGCTCGAGACGAGGAATATCGACGTAGTGCGGAGATATTTCGACGGATGCAACTCGGGTGTCCTCGAGGATCTACTGGCCACCTTAGCTCCCGATGTCTCCCATTTTTTTCTCCCAACCACATTCGCGCCGATCAAGCGCGCCGACATCGACGAGACCGGCAGAGCGGTAAGATTTCCCGGTCTCAGCACCCCATAACGTAAAGGAAATTGGTCATGTCATCCCGCAGGGTCCATCTCCATCGTGTACTTCGGACTAAGCCCGAGAAGGTCTATCGCGCCTTTCTCGAAGCAGATGCCCTGGCAAAGTGGCTTCCCCCATATGGCTTCACGTGCGTGGTTCATCACTTGGAAGCCGTCGTCGGAGGCACCTTCAGGATGTCGTTTCGAAACTTCTCGACTGGCAACTCCCATTCGTTCAGTGGCGACTATCTGGAGTTGGTCCCGAACCAACGCATTCGTTACACGGACAAGTTCGACGACCCCAACCTGCCCGGTGTCCTTCAGGTGACCGTCACCCTCGAGCCGGTGATCTGCGGGACCGGACTGTCCGTTGTTCAGGAAGGCATCCCCGAGGCAATTCCACTCGAGATGTGCTACCTCGGTTGGCAGGAGTCGCTAGCGCAGCTCGTGACTCTCGTGGAGCCGGAGATCCCCGGCTAAGCGACGTCGGCCCCTTCCATGGAGTGGATGTCTTCCAGCAGGCTGCGCCGGGCGGCATGCTCCGCGCGTTCGACGGAGGTTCTCAAATGCATATCGCTGGTGCCTGCGACTGCGGCGAGATCACTTTTACTGCGGACATTGACCCGTCTCGCGTAATGGTGTGCCATTGCACGGACTGTCAGGTTCTCTCAGGGTCGGCGTTCCGCATGGTCGTCGTGGCACCCATGGCGAGCTTCGCGGTCAACGGTGTGCCAGAAGCCTACGTGAAGGTGGCCCAAAGCGGCAATCGACGCATGCAGATGTTCTGCCCCGAGTGCGGCACTTCGCTATACGCGTGCTCGCCCGAGAACCCACAATCCGTGAGCATTCGACTAGGCTGCGTGGAACAACGTGCACAGCTCAAGCCGTCGGCGCAAATCCGGAGCCATTCGGCCATGCCTTCGCTAGCAGAACTGTCGTTAGTGCCCAGTTCGACTGAGCAACAGGCACTGCTTGCTGGGCGGCCGCTGTAGTTGCGGGGAAAGGTCGCTCAGTCTGCGTGTCGCGTCTCTCGCCCAAAGATCCATTCGTCATTTTGCCCCATGCGGGCTATGCCAAGGTCGGCTTGCCGTTTGGGGTCTCGACGGGGAGGTTGCCGTGCCACTCACAGGGCGACCGGGCACGTGGCAAACTAAACTGCTGCGTCAACTCCAGCCCTTCTAGTGGTACAACACCGTAGTCAGTAGCGTCGCGCCAGACGCCGATGAAAGCCCCTCGCCGCCGCCCATCCCGAGCCGCGATACCTCTCCCGCTCTCTACATCGAAACCGTCAAGCGCGAATCGAAGATGCTCCAGGGTTCATGTCACTGCGGATCCGTTCAATGGCAATTCGACGGGATGCCCGAGTCGGCGACCGCATGCAACTGCACGGCATGTCGCCGCTATGGCGTGCTGTGGGCATATGATTACGAGGGTGAAGGAATCCACGTCTCGGGTGCAACCAAGGCCTACGTCCGCGGAGAGTCACTTGCGTTTCACTTCTGCCCCGAGTGCGGCTGTGTGGCCTACTGGCGCTCGTTGAAGCCGAACAAGGAAGGTCGCCGCCGAATTGCGGTGAACCTACGCCTCACGGAACCCGAACCAATAGCTCACCTCCCGATCGACCACTTCGATGGACTGGACAAATGGGAGGACCTGCCACGGGACGGACGATGTATCCGAGACCTGTGGTTCTAGCCGCCCCGTTTCGAGCCATGCGTCCTAACCCGTCGCGCAGCACGGACGTCCGGCGTGCGGAACTTGGCCTGCGCGGCGGGCCGCCGGTTGGCTTGTTTCGTTAGACCTCAAGTTCATGTCTGTCGCACTCCTCATCATCGATGTCCAGCAGATTCTGTGCTCAGGCGAACAGGCCGCGTACGAGGTTGAACGCGTCATCGATCGCATCAACCTGGTCTCACGCAAAGCGCGAGCTGCCGGTGCCCTTATCGTCCTTATTCAACACGAGACGCGAGGAGGCGAAATGGACTACGGTACTGAAAACTGGAAACTGGCTCCGGCACTCGAAACTCACGCCGACGATGTTCACGTCAGAAAGACCGCGACGGACTCCTTTCACCGCACCAACCTGCACGAGCTTCTACAGTCTCGGGGCATCACCAGCCTCATCATGTGCGGTCTCCAAAGCGAGTTCTGCGTCGACACGACCACCCGGCGCGCAATGGCCCTCGGTTATCCGGTGGTACTTGTTTCGGATGGCCATTCGACGATCGACAACGGGATCCTCTCGGCCGCCACAATTTCCGCTCATCACAACAAAACGCTCGCGAGTATTGAAAGCTTCGGGCCTCGAGTACGGCCAATCCCCGCCGATGAAGTGCGCATTGAGACCTGACCGGCGGGAGGAGAAACGTTGCGGCAACGAGACGACGGTGATCAAGCCGCCTGCCCACTCGATCGACCGGGCGGTATCCTTCGGCACCGTCGGCAGCGCCGGTTGACTTGGTTTGTTGGGAGCCACTCCGCCTGGGCTGCGTCAGATCGCCGGCTTCCACGACGAGGCTCTTTCCGGTGAATGGAAAGGGCACCGCTCGTCGCGCTTGGGAGGGCAGTTCCGAGTCATCTACCGGGTGGCCGTGGAAGAGCTCACATTTCTGTTTGTGTCGATCACGCCGCACGATCACCGGAGGCCCTGATGAAGGATTTTCGACCGGCCAAGAAGCGGGCTGATGTTTCGGTTGGCGAGTCGGTGCGCATCCTGCGCGAATTGCAAGGTTTCAGCCAGAATCAACTTGCAGAGCTCAGTGGCATCCCGCAAGCGACGCTGTCGGCGATTGAAAACGACCGTGTACGGCTGGGGGTGGAGCGGGCGAAGGTGCTCGCGCGAGCTCTTCGTTGCCATCCGGCGATTCTGCGTTTTCCTGGCTGGGAAGTGCCGGCTGAGAGTGCGGCCTAACCTGGCGTTCGAGCGGACGCGCCGGTTCATGCCTTCGCCGTGGGCGGCGTTTCAATTGCGCTCCGCTCGATTCATTGCTTACGCCCCCGTCACTACCGTCTGAGATCTCGACCCCATGCAGCGTCAAACGCCGTTCTTCCGCGAGGCAGGCACCGGGCCTGGAGTCGTATGTCTGCACGCAAACGCGAGCACTTCAAGCCAGTGGCGGGCACTGATGGAGTCGCTTGCAGCCAAGTTCCATGTGCTCGCCGCCGACTCGTTCGGCGCGGGCAAGAGTCCGGCATGGCCTACTGAGCACCCGGTTTCTCTCCAGGACGAGGTTGCGCTGCTCGAACCAGTGTTCGCCCGTGCGGGCGACCCCTATGTGCTTGTCGGACATTCTTACGGTGGTGCGGTGGCACTGGTCGCGGCGGTGACGCAACCGCATCGAGTTCGCGCTTTGGCGTTGTATGAGCCAACGCTGTTTGCGTTGCTCGACGCACAATGTCCGCCTCCAAACGATGCCGACGGAATCCGCCGTGCTGTGGCCAGCGCAGCCGCGGCCCTTGATGCCGGCGATCCGGCCGGCGCGGCCGAGTATTTCATTGATTTCTGGATGGGCGAAGGGACCTGGGATCAGACACCTGATGCGCGCAAGGAGCCGATCGCCGCTTCCGTCACCAACGTTCGTGGCTGGGCGCGGGCATTGTTCAACGAACCCACTCCTCTCGCGGCGTTCTCCACACTGAACATTCCAGTTCTGTACATGATGGGCAAGGACTCGCCGGCGTCGTCGCGAGGTGTAGGAAGGCTGCTAACCCAGGTGTTGCCCCAGGTGGAAGTGGTCGAGTTCGAGGGAATGGGGCACATGGGACCAATCACACACCCGCAAATCGTCAATGAAGCGATCTATCATTTCCTCGAACGCGGCTGACATTCGTTCCAGCGGGCCGCCTCCGGCGCGCCGCTGAACTCGAACGTCAGGCGCACCACGGCAAAACCAACGAAGGGAGGAGTCATGGCAAAGGGTTACTGGGTTGTTCGCGTCGATATCAATAACCTGGAGCAATACAAGCTTTACATGGCTGCGAATGCTGCGCCGTTCAAGAAGTTCGGGGCTCGCTTTCTCGTGCGCGGAGGGAAGTCCGAGGTAGCGGAGGGCGTGAGTCGAGCACGCAACGTCGTGATCGAATTTCCCAGTTACGAGGCGGCCGTTGAATGTTGGCATTCCGCGGAGTATCAAGCGGCGCTGAAGATCAGACAGCCCGTCTCGACCGCGGATCTGGTCATCCTTGAGGGCTACGAGGGGTCACAGCCGGCATGAGACGTCGCTAACCGCGTCAACATTCAAGGTTGTCGACGCGCTCCCGGAGTTGGCGCATGCGGTCTCACCCCGACCAGAGGTCACCGGACTCGGACATGGGTACGGTGATCCGGCGCGCTACCAATCCGGAAGATCTTGAGGCCGTCCGCGAGTTGTGTCGCGAGTACGCCGATGGCTTGGGCGTTGATCTCGAGACTCAGAATCTCTCGCAGGAGCTTGCGCAACTTCCCGGGAGCTACGCACCGCCATCGGGCTGCCTTCTTCTGGCGAGCGCGCAGGGCCACCCCGCCGGGTGTGTGGCGCTGAAGTACCTGTCCGATAGTGTCTGCGAAATGAAGAGACTGTACGTGCGTCCGCAGTACCGAAAAGCCGGATTGGGTCGTGCACTGATTGAGCGCCTAATTGGAGAGGCGCGGCTTCTGGGCTATGCGATCATGCGGTTAGACACCCTTCCCGAACGAATGACCCATGCCGTCGCCTTGTATCGCGAACTGGGCTTCGTGAAGATCCCGCCGTACTGGAACAATACGCTGCCGGGCATCGAGTACATGGAGTTGAAGCTGTAGCCGCCGCGATCGGCACGCGTCTTCCTCTTTCGCAACTTGCGCAATGCGACGGCAACCGAGTCAAGGAGGCAGATGATGAAACTGGGCATTTGGATCGCTCTCGGTGTCGGGATCGGCACGGCGATCGGCGCAGCGCTCGATCAGACGGCAATGGGGGTCGCCTTCGGGGCTGCATTCGGCACGGCGCTTGGTACCGCCTTCAGCGGCAAGCGGCGATAGCGCGGTCCATCATCTGGCCAGGCGGCGTAGGGATGCGGCGTTGCTTTCGCGATCGATAGGGCGTTGCTGAGACGCACGGCTCCGGGGCTCCGCCAAGCGCGAGTGTGCTGATGAACGTCTCGCAACTGCAGCGGTTCTGCCGCGGTTTTCCCCACACCACCGAAACCCTCTACGAGCATCCGTACAATTTTCTCGTGTACAGCGTCGGTGGCAGGAAATTCGCCTATTTCAAAACGAGTTTCCCGGAACGGTGGCGGTTCAGCACGCGAGTTACACCTGACCGCTTTATCGAATTGACGGACGTTCCGGGAGTGAAGCCCGCCAGATATCGGGGACGGTTTCATTGGATCACCATCGTCAACGTGTCCGGGTTTCCGGAGCTCTACCTCAAGGAGCTGGTTGAGTGGTCCTACCAAAGGGCGTTTTCGTCATTGAGCAAGGCCAGACAGGTTGCACTTGCACAGCAGGCGCGCGGGTGAGGCATTGCGTTGGGCGCCTGCCGTCGGATTATCCAGGCTCGCGCTATCCGTGATGACGACCAGTACCCGCGCCCTTTCCCTTTATTGAAGGCCTCCGCTTCAAGGTCGAAGTCGAAGGCGGTTCTCGTATCGTCGCTGGCGTAGCCGTTGACGACCACCTGATGCGTCAGGTCTTTGTGGTCCGAGCATGCGTTCCAGCAGACGCGGCGCCGTCATCCCGGCCCGGCAGCGTTCCCCCCAGTTTTCGACTGATCGATAACCAACCTTGGATCCGCGCATGATCGACGCATCCTGGGTCTTGTTCACCGTTGCATCGCTGGCACTTATCGCGTTGCCAGGGCAAGACATGATTCTCGTCATGTCCCGCTCGATCGCTCAAGGTGCCAAAGCCGGGGTAGTCACCGCGGCGGGTGTGAGCATCGGCCTCATGGGCCACACTGTTCTGGCAACCCTTGGACTCGGTATGATCTTGCGCACGTCCCAGTGGCTATTTCTGGCAGTCAAGCTGGTTGGCGCGGCATACCTGGTCTACCTCGGTGTGGCGCTGCTGCGTACCAGACGTGGAGGTCTTGCGATGCAGCCGACGGGTTCCCGTCCCTCGGGGAGGCTTTTCCTCGATGGGGCATTCTCCAACCTGTCCAATCCCAAGATCGCGGTGTTCTACTTGGCATTTCTGCCGCAGTTCGTATTGCCGTCGGCGACGCATCCCACGCTCACCGTGTTCGTCCTCGGATTCGCCTTCGCCGGACTGACGTTCCTGGTGAAGGCACCCGTTGCCATCTTCTCCGGCGCGCTGTCGGCCTGGCTGCGCTCGCGTCCCGGGGTCCTCGTCTGGATCTATCGCTGCTCCGGAGCAATTCTCGTTGCGCTCGGTGTGAGGCTCGCACTCGAACGGCGATAATTGCACTGCCCGGTACCGGGTCGGCGACAAGACATCCACCGTCCGGGAGCACCCTTCACGCAACACCGCCGGGACCTGCTCGAGACCTGCCTACAGCCGGAGATTACCCGTGTCCAAAATCGACCAGCAACTGACGGATCTCGGCCTCGCGCTTCCGGCGCCACTGCAGCTTCCGGCCGGTGTCATCCTTCCCTTTCCATGGGTCAGGGTCGTGGGTACGAGAGCGGTGTTCTCGGGCCACGGACCAACGAACCCGGATGGCTCGCTCGCGCGCCCTCTCGGCAAGGTCGGACGCGACGTATCGCTAGAGCAGGCGTACACGGCGGCGCGACTGACGGGACTGGCGATACTCGGCAGCCTGAAGCGTGAACTCGGGGACCTCGATCGAATTGCTGCCTGGACGCGGGTCTTCGGGATGGTCAACTCGGCCCCGGGTTTCAACAAGCAGCCCGCCGTCATCAATGGCTTCACCGACCTGATCGTTCAGGTCTTCGGTGCGGACAGGGGCGCGCATGCCCGCAGTGCAGTGGGGATGGCCGAGCTCCCGTTCGACATCCCGGTGGAGGTCGAGGGCGAAGTGGAGCTGCTGCCGCGCTGATGTCCAGTCGCCTTCTACCGGGACGGTGTTCACGCCCTATTCATTCTTCACCGGAAAGGAAACATGATTCATGAAGCGCTTCCACATTGCCATCGCAGTCCGTGATCTTGCGGCATCGATCGCCGACTACAGCAAGCGCTTCGGCGCGGAGCCGTTGGCAGTGGTCGAAGGAAAGTACGCGATGTGGCGAACCGATCTGCTCAATTTCTCCATCAACCAAATGCCGGAGCGTGCGGGTCAGCTGCGGCACCTCGGGTTCGAGGACGACACGGCGCATGCGTACTCGAGCACGACCGATGTGAACGGCATCGAGTGGGAACTTTTTTTGCCGGAGGAGCAGGATACGCGCAGCGTCGCAACGTATGGCGTGCCCAGGTGAAGTTCCCGCCATGCCCTGACACCATGTTGCGGCGGACCGGCTACCGTCCGGCCAGCATGGCAAAGGCCCTGCCGGTCGCGATGCTCAGCTATGGTGGAAATACGAGGGCGGCGTGTTGCCGGTGATATAGGCGATCGCCTTCGCGATGCATTCACGGATCGCCTGCTCCATCGGGGTGTTCGAGAAGCCGCCCAGCGTTGCCGGCATGGTCACGCCACGCGTCGAAATGTTCGCACCGATGCTCGCCTGCGTAGACCGCGCCTGGCCCACCAAGCGCCCCGTGGCCAGGACGCGCCCCGACGCGACATCGACCAGGCGCACGTCGATCGCCATGTGGGCAGACTTCGACTGCATGCCGAGGGTCAGGGGCACGTTGGGCATGCCGAGCGTGAGACCGCCGCCGCGCACCTCGGGCTCGAATTCCGTGACCGCGCCGTAGACCATCACGTCGGCCACTTCCATCTGCCCTTCGGGAATGGCTTCGCCAGGGCGCGCCATGCGGGAGCGCGAGAGCGCCTGCTCCGCAGCAAGCCCCCTGATGTCCATCCGTTCCATGACAACGAAGCGGCCACTGTTGTGCAGCTCGGTCAGCAGCATTTCACGCAGTCCGTCGCCAATGTGCTGGCTGGCATTGGCGGCCTTCGCCTGGAAGTCGCCGATGGCGATGGCGGCCTTGAGCACGCCACCCTGAGGCGGCGGCAAGGTTTGCGCCGACGCACCCGGTGGACGCGGAGCGCCGGTGGTCGACGGCTCTGCTGCAACGGGCCCGGGCGGGATCGCCACCGGCCCGCCCGTCGCGCCTGCTGCGACGGCGGTCGGCGGCGGCGACGATGGGCCCATGACGGTGGCGAGATTCCGGCGCGCGATGGCGCCCGCAGGACCCGCTGGATCGAGCTCCGACGCGCGCTGCCACGCTTGCTTCGCTTCGGAAAGCTTGCCGAGCTTTTCCTCCACCGATCCGAGGGACACCAGCGCGGTCACGTCATTGGGATTCATCCGGTTCGCTTCGACCAGAGCCGTCTCGGCTTCGCCGTGGCGGCCGGCGCGATAGAGATGCCACCCCAGAGCACTGAGCATCGACGCATTCGCCGGGCCGACTTCGAGCGCCTTGCGATAGTGTGCAATGGCCTCCGCCGATTTGCCTTGCTCGCCGGCCGCGTCACCGAGTGCCTGCCACGCCGCACCGCTCTTCGGATCGCGCGCGAGCGTCAGGCGGTAATACTCCTCGGCTTTCGCCCAGTTGCGCTGCGCGACGTACGCACCGGCAATGCCGGCATACGGAGCAGGCAGGTCGGGCGCTACGTCGATGGCCCGCTGATAACCCACGATCGCTTCCGGGTACCGGCCGAGCCGCGAATAGCTGTAGCCGATATTCTGGAAAATGCCCGCTTCCGCGGGTGCAAGAAGGGCGGCACGCTGGCACGTGTCGACGGCATCCCCGAAGCGCTCCTGCATGACGAGCACGTGACACAGGCGACCCCACACGCGCGGCTGGTCAGGCATCGCCTGATTGACCCGCCGATAAGCTGCCTCGGCTTCGCGCCAGTTCCCAGCCTCGTACAGTTGGTTGGCCTCATCCATGTCACCGGAAATGCTTGGCGCCGCGGCGCCCGCTGGCGCGCGCGGCCCCCCGACGGACACTGCCGCACGGTGGCTCTCCTGCGGTGCAACCGCCTTGGGCACGAGCACGACTTCTTTGGCCCAGCCGTTGCGCTCCACCGTGAGCGCGAGTGCCTTCTGGCGACTGGCGGCATCCTCGATCGCGATTTGCGCCGTGCGCACATCTGCGATCGCACGGCCGTCCACGCGCAACAGCCGGTCACCGCTGGCAAGCCCGGCGTCGGCGGCCGCGCCGCCCGGGTCTACCGACGCGATCGCGACACCCTGTCCCGGTGAATCGCCAACCGCCACGCCAAAGCTCATGCGCGCGGCGGGCGCCTGCAGCTGCACGTCCTTTTCCCAACCCCCCCGCGAAACCCGCAGCATCGCAACCGTTGCAGGACGCACGGCATGCGCGGCGCGGACGAACTCATCGGCGCTCCTGACCACCGCACCTTGCACCTGCACGATCACATCGCCGGGTTGCAGTTCGGCGTTTGCCGCCGGTGTGCCGGGCGTTACCGACGTCACTTCGGCACCGGGGGGCGATTTCGCGTCGCGCACGACGAGTCCCATGTGCTGGGCGCTCGCGGACGCCGCCAGCACCATGAACGCGATCCAGCAGAGCGCACGGACGAATGCGAGCGAGCCATTGCGAACTGCGATGCGTCTGCTTACCAGATTGCTTACGATATTCCGGTTCGTTGCGAGCATGGCTAGGGCATTCGATCCTGTCAGCGGGCAGCGGGTTATCCGGCTTCGTGGCCGATGTGTCACCCCGCCACGGCTACCGACCCCGCAGTTTCAGTCTAGGCGCGCCCGATGGCATCCCCTTGACAGCGGTCAATGGGTTGAGCGTTGATGAGAGCCTGGGCAACGATAGAGTGCGTGCGACGCGCCGCCTCAGTCATCCGGCGCAGCGGCGCGAACTGCCCCTTGTTTGCCACGACACATACTTGCGGGGGCACGCCACGTGCAGGTGAGGCCGAAGCTCCCACCACCCGATCGTTACAACTTCGAAGCATGAATACTTTCCCGGGATCGGACGGGCTTGCCGTCACGACGACCGCGTTGACGCGGCGCTTCGGCAAGCTCATCGCCGTGGATCAAATCGACCTGCGGGTATCACGCGGCGAGATTTTCGGTCTGCTTGGTGCAAACGGGGCGGGCAAGAGCACGGTGATGAAGATGCTCACCACGCTGCTGCCACCGACGTCGGGGAGCGCAGAGGTAGGTGGGTTCGACATCGCAAGAACCCCCGCCGAAGTGAGGCGCCACATCGGCTACGTACCGCAACTGTTGTCCGCGGATGGTGCCCTCACCGGTTACGAGAACCTGCGCCTGTCCGCCAAGCTTTATGCTCTGCCTCGGGCCGAGAGGCGCGGGCGCATCACCGAGGCGCTGGATTTCATGGGGCTCGCCGACTCGGCCAACAGGCTCGTGAAGACCTATTCGGGCGGTATGGTCCGGCGGCTCGAGCTCGCGCAGGCGATGCTGCATCGCCCGGGAATCCTGTTTCTCGACGAGCCGACGATCGGCCTCGATCCGATGGCGCGCCATTCGGTCTGGGATCGCCTGCGCGACCTCCGGCACGACTACAGCATGACGGTACTGCTCACGACGCACGACATGGAAGAGGCCGAATCACTCTGCGACCGCATTTCGATTCTGCACGCGGGACGCGTCGCCGTGGTCGGCAAGCCCGGCGAGCTGCGACAGGCGCTCGGCCCGGACGCAACCATGGACGACGTATTCGCGCACTACGCAGGAGGCGGCATCCGCGAGAGCGGCGATTTCGCCGGTACGGTCCAAACCCGCAGGACTGCGAGTCGTCTCGGCTGACACAACATTGCCATGGAGCGATTCCTGCGCGAGAGCACCGCGGTGGCCCAGATCGAGCTGATCAAGCTTGCGCGCGACCCCACCGAGCTTGTCTCGCGCGCGGTGCAGCCGGTGCTCTGGTTGGTGGTATTTGGCCAGGTCCTCGCGCATGTCCATGGCATTTACACCGGAGAGATTGGCTACCTGGCGTTCATCACCCCGGGGATCCTCGCCCAGAGCGTTCTGTTCAGCGCCATCTTCTACGGTATCGCCGTGATCTGGGAGCGCGACCTCGGGGTCGTGCACAAGCTTCTGGTGAGTCCCGCACGGCGCAGCTCCCTGGTTTTCGGCAAAGCCATCTCCGCCGGTTTCCGCGGTCTCGTGCAGGCGGTGGTCATCTATCTCATCGCCATCGCAATGCACGTCGAAATACGCCTGGACCTGCAGGCGATGCTCGGCGTGCTGGGTAGCGTGCTGCTGGGGTCGGCCATTTTTTCGACGTTTTCGCTCATCGTCGCGTGCATCGTGAAGACGCGCGAACGCTTCATGGGTATCGGTCAGGTGCTGACGATGCCGATGTTCTTTGCGAGCAATGCGATTTACCCCTTGGATCTCATGCCTGACTGGTTGCGGGTGATCGCGCAGCTCAACCCGCTCACCTACCTCGTCGATGTCCTTCGGGGCTTCATGATCCCTGGAGGAGAGACCGTGCACGGATATGCGGACGATTTCACCGTATTGCTCGCGGTATTTCTCGTGCTCCTGGCCGTGGCCGTGAGGCTGTATCCGACACTGGCAGAGTGACCGCGGTAACGGCAGCCGATTCCTTGACGGGCGCCGCACGATCCGGTCGCGACATGAAACGGTGTCGCACGACAACGTGCGGTCCGCATGCGTGCGTGCGCATTACCGCTGGTCACTCTCGATTTCGCGAAGAACACGTTTATCATTGGCACCTTTGCGCCGGCGGCCTTCGTGCGCCGATTGCCATGACCATTGAATGGAACGCGTTGATCCCGTGGTCAGCCTCGGCGGATTCGTCATGGTGATTCCGCGCATCCTTGCAATCGGCGGTGGTGGCTTCCTGATGGAGGACGCGCCTTCACCGATCGATCGATTCATGGTGGACCTGGCCCGACGCGATAAGCCCAAGGTTTGCTTCGTGTCGACGGCAAGCGGCGACCCTGTGGAAATGATCGAGAAGTTCTATGCGGCCTTCGAGCCTCTGGGCTGCGAGCCATCGCATCTGGCATTCTTCCGGAAGCCGTTCCGGAACGCGCTGCCGCTCTCGGGTTTCGCGGAGCCGCTCCTTCACCAGGATATCGTTTTTGTCGGCGGCGGCAACACCAAATCCGCCTTGGCGGTCTGGCGGGAATGGCAGCTCGACCAGGTGCTGCGGGAAGCCTGGCAGCGAGGAATACTGCTTGCCGGCATGAGCGCCGGCGCCCTGTGCTGGTTCGAGGACGGGCTCACCGATTCGTACTGGGGCGCGGGCCTGAAACCGCTCAAGTGCCTCGGATTTATTCCGGGCGGTTGCTGCGTGCATTACAGCGGCGAACCGGCGCGGCGGATCGCCCTTCATGCCGAGCTCGGCGGTGGCGTCCGGGCGCCACGCATCGCGATCGACGATGGAGCTGCCGTGCTCTATTCGGGCGCTGACCTCGAGAAAGTAGTCACCTGGCGCGATGGTGCGGGCGCCTACTCGGTGTTCGCGCGAGACGGCGTCGTGGTGGAACAAAGACACGAATGCTTCGTCATTGCCTGACCGCCCGTTCACGCGCAAGCGGATCGGTGCCGGGTGTGACGCGGGTCAGCGGCGCAACACCTGCTGGCCCTGCCCCAGCGACGTCGCGATCGACGGAAAGATCGCGACCAACGCGAGCACGGCGGCCATGATGAGCACGTAGGGCAGCGAGCCCACGATGATGCGACTGAGCTTCACGTCGGGCGCGACGCCCTGCACCACGAAGAGATTCAGGCCGACCGGCGGATGGATCAGCGCCATCTCCATGTTGATCGTGAGAATGATGCCGAACCAGATGAGGTCCCAGCCCAGGGCCGCGATGATCGGCACGAGGATCGGCATGGTCACCACGATGATGGACAACGTCTCCATGAAACAGCCGAGAAAGATCAGCAGCACGTTGATCGAGATGAACAACGCCCACGGCGGCAACGCCGAGCTCGCGACAGCCTGCGATATCGCCGCGGCCACCTGCGTCGTGGTCATGACATAACCGAACACCATCGCCGCCGCGATGATCATCAGCACCATGACGCTGCCGCGCGCGGTGTTGCGCAGCACGAGCAGCAGCTTTTGCCAGGTGAGCTCGCGGTACAGCACGCCCGAGATGACGAGGCTGCCGATGGTGCCGAGTGCGGCCGACTCGGTCGGGGTGGCGAAGCCGGTGTACATCGAGCCGAGAATGATCCAGATGAGGATCGCCATCGGCACGATGTCCCGCAGCGCCCGGACGCGCTCGGCGACCGAGACCTTTTTTGTCAGGGCGGCGTCCTGCGTTCTCCGCCGTCGCGCCAGGATGACCTGGTACGCGGCGAAGCTCAGCGCCATGATGATCCCCGGCACGATCCCCGCCATGAACAGCTTGCCGATCGACTGGCCCGCGATGATGGCGTAGACGATCATCGGAATGCTCGGGGGAATCAGGATGCCAAGCGTGCCGCCCGCAGCAACCGCGCCGCACGCGTCGGCGTCGCGATAGCCGAAGCGCCGCATTTCGTTGATGGCAAACCCGCCGATCGCCGCGGCGGTGGCAACACTGGAGCCCGACGTTGCCGCCATGATCGTGCACGCCAGCGTCGTCGCCACGGCAAGGCCGCCGGGTACGCCATGCAGGATCGTCGACAGCGCGTTGTACAGGCGCGCGCCCATGCCGGATACCGAGATGATCGTCCCCATGAGGATGAAGACGGGTACGGCAGTCAACGTGAACGAGGTGACCGAACCCCAGATCGTGGTGGCGATGAGCCCCAGCGAGTCGAGCCCCCCGCCGGTGAGCAGAAGCGTCGCGATTGCCACCAGCAGCATCGAAAAGGCGACCGGAATGCCGATGAGCAGCGCCGAGAGCAGCGCCACGAACATCGCGATTCCGATCCAGAGTTCCATCGCTCACTCCGCCTCGTGGTCAGGGGGGACGATGTCCAGCCGGCCGAGGAACATGCGCATGAGTTGCAGGATGAACAGGAGCAGCATCCCGATGGACAACGACGCATAGGGAATCCACAGCGGCACGGACAGGGTTCCCCACGCGCGCTCGCCGCTCGACCAGGCGTCCCGCCAGAACTCGAAGCCCAGCCACGCCAGCACCGCCGCGAGCGCCAGGAGCAGCAGATTGGCAATGACGATCAGCGCCGTGCGCGCCGGCCCGCGCAGGTGGCTCGTGAGCAGCCTGACGCTCACGTGCCCGCCTTCCCACAACGCATACCCGGCGCCGACGAACGTGATGTACGCCATCAGGTACGTCGAGATGTCCGCGACGCCGCTTTCCGACGCATGAAAGAGCTCACGCGCGATCACCGAGTAGGACACGAGCGCGGCGATGCCGAACGACGAGATGCCGACCGTCATGCCGATGAATCCGGCGATGCGGTCAAGCAGCCGCACCGCGCCGCGCCCCCGCGGGTTCATGTCGCGGCGACCTTACTTGTACAGCGAGAGTGTCTCGTCCAGCAGCTCCGATCCGCCCGGGATTTCCTTCCGGAACTTGGGGAACGCGGTGTCCTGGAACAGCTTCTGCCACTGCTGCCACGCGGCCAGCGACATCTGCTCGACCTTGACGCCATGATCGGCGAAGAGCTTGGCTACCCGCTTGTCTTCCGCCTTCGCGCCTGCGAGCGCCGACGCTTCGAGACTGGCGCCGACGTCGGTAAGGATCTTCTGCTGCGCCGGCGTGAGCTTGTTCCAAGTCTTCATGCTGATGCAGATGGGCTCGATCGTGAAATAGATGCTGTATTCCTCCGGCGACGTATAGTACTTCGCCACCTCGTAGAGCCGGAACGAGCCGAACGTGCTGGACGAGGTCCACACCGCGTCGAGCAGACCGAGCTGCAGCGCGTTGTAGGTCTCCGGCGACGCTACGGATACCGTGCTCGCGCCAGCACTCTGGAGCGCCGCCTCCATCATCTTGCCGGCGGCGCGCGCTTTCGCCCCGCTGATGTCGGCCGGGACGCTGACCGGCTTCTTCGTCGACGCGACACCGCCCGAGATCTGGATCCACGCCAGGGTCTTGAAGCCGAACTCCTCCGCCTTCTGCTCGACGCGTTTCCACGGTGCGCTGGTGCGGAAGCGGAAAACGTCGTCGTGCGTGCGCCACACACCGGGCAGAAGCGTGAGGTTCATCTCCGGAATGGCGCCGGCGGCATAGATATACGGGTAGACCGCGAGGTCCACCGAGCCGTTCTTCAGCGCCGTGTGGGTCGCGAGCGCCTTGACCAGCGACTCTGCCGGAAACATGTTGATCTTGATCTGCCCGTTGCTCCGCTGCTCGACTTCCTTGGCGAACTTCACCGCCGTCGCCACCACGTAGTCCGATTCGTCCTGCGGCCACTGGTGCGCGAGCTTCAGCGTGACCTGTTGCGCCGCTGCCGTCTGGACACTGAACGCGAGCAGTCCGCCCACGATTGCTGAAGCTACGGTCTTGAACTGGATCATTGCAACTCTCCTCACTGGTTTCCGTTCACGGCTTGCCCACTGCGCTAAATGACCGGGATGCAGCTCCCGCCAGATACGCACCCACACCTGCAACAGCACGGCATCGAGCGTCTGCCCGAGCCAACATAGAAATCTGTGCCTGCCCAACCACCGCCGCGACCCGCGTTCTGCATGCGCTTCACCCAGCGATCAGCGTCCGGGCGTCGCGGCCAGGCGTCGGATCACCTGCGCGACCTGCTCCTCTCGAGGCAGATCGAACCAGGCACCCGGTACATCGTCGAGCGTTTCCTGGATCCTGCGCTCGAACCACCGGCGCAGCCGATACTTCTGGCGCTCGAGTGACCGCGACCCGAGCTCCCCGCTCGCCCGGGCCCATTCCCAATGCTGGTCAACGACGTTGGAAAGCCTGCTGATCGACTCGGGCTGCGCCTCGGAGGTCAGCACGACGGGCGGAATCCAGCCGGAGGTGCCCCGATGCGTCAGGGCGATGATCCGCTTCACTTCGACGGCCATCTTCATGGCCGAAGGCATGTCCGCCTTGTTGATGGCGAAGATGTCGGCGATCTCCATGATGCCGGCCTTCATCGCCTGCACGGCATCGCCTGCGTCCGGCGGGAGCACGAGTATCAGCGTGTCGACTTGCGTGCGCACGCCCTGCTCCGCCTGCCCCACGCCTACCGTCTCGAGGATCACCTCGTCGAAGCCGAAGCGATCGACGGTGTCGAGCAGCTCCGGCAGGTTGTCGGTGAGGCCATCGGCAGCGGAGCGCGAAGCGAAGGACCGTATGTAGAGGTTTTCCGATCCGGCAAGGTCGTCCATGCGAATGCGGTCGCCGAGGATCGCGCCGCCGCTCTTCGGACTCGTCGGATCGATCGCGAGCACACCGATCCGGCCGCGATCGAGGCGCCCGACCGCGAGCCTGCCCGCGAGCGTGCTCTTGCCGGAGCCCGGCGCACCGGTCAGACCGATGCGCCGCGCGTGCGTGACAGATTCGGCAGGATCGCCATCGAGCATGGCGCCCGCCCTGGCGTTCGCCACCCGTGTCAGGGCGAGGCCCAGAGCTCGCCGGTCGAGCGGCTCGCGCGTCAGCTCGGGCATTTGCGCAGGATCTCGTCGCGATGCTGGTCGAGCAGCGGCGGCGGCCCATACTCGGGCGACGAGTCGCTGAACTTGATGGGACTGCCGACCGCGCGCAATCCCAGGCTGCCGTTGCCGAGCTCGACCACCAATCGACGGTCGGCGACGAGCTGGCTGGAGAGCGCGCCATCGAGTGTTCCGATCTCGGCCACCACCACGCCGAGCGGCTCGAGGCGCCTGACCCAGTTGCTCGCCGTATCGGTGGCGAGCGCCCGCGTGATCGCCTCGACGACGGTCTCCCGGTTGCTGCGCCGGCTCGCCATCGTGGCGAAGACCGGATCGGTGATCCACGCTTCCTTGCCGATCTCGCGACAAAACTTCTGCCAGAACTGGTCGTGCGTGATGAAGAGCGTGAGCCAGCCATCGGCCGTCGGGAAGATCTGCGCCGGCACGATGTACGGGTGCGAAGAGTTGGCGTAGCGCTCCGGCGATTCGCCCGCGTTGAGCCAGGCGCCGGCGAGGTAGTTCAACTGCGAGAGCATCACGTCGTACATCGCCACGTCGACCTGGCCGCCTTTGCCTTCGACGATCTTGGCGAGCAGGCCTACGGCGGCAGCGAGCCCTGCCGAATTGTCGACCGCGGAATACCCGGCCTTGGTCGGCGGCGCACTCGGATCGCCGGTCAATGACATGACGCCGGTCATCGCCTGGATCACGTAATCGTAGGCGGGGCGATTGGCGTGCGGTCCTTCCAGGCCGTAACCGGTGAGGGCGACGCAGACGAGGCGCGGATTGAAGGCCTTGAGAGCATCGTAGGTCAGTCCCAGCTTCTTGATTGCGCTCGGGCGCAGGTTGGTCAACAGCGCGTGCGCATCGGCGACGATGCGGTGCAGCGCGTTGCGGCCCGCGTCGCTGGCGAGATCGAGCACGATGCTCTTCTTGCTGCGGTTGAGGCTCGCGAAATACGCGTTGTGCGCGCCGATCCGGTGCGGACTGACCGTACGTGCGATATCCCCCTCCGGCGGCTCGATCTTGATGATCTCGGCGCCGAGGTCGGCGAGGACGAGGCCACAGTACGGGCCCGCCAGCATGTGGCCCACTTCGATGATGCGAATGCCGTTGAGCGGACCGCTCACGACAGTGCCCTGGCGAGCGACGCGACGACGTCCGCTAGCGGCATGTCCGCCGTGTACACCCCCGCGACACCGAGCGCGCGCAGGTCGTCCTGATCGTCCTGCGGGATCGTGCCGCCCACGAACACCTTGATGTCGCCGGCGCCGAGTTCGCGCAGCCGGGCGAAGACGTCGTGCACCAGCTCCTTGTGGCTGCCCGACAGGATGCTGAGACCCAGCGCATCGACGCCCTCGTCCACCGCCACCCGGGCGATCTGCTCGGGACTGCGGCGCAACCCCGTGTAGATCACTTCCGCGCCGGCGTCGCGCAGGGCCAGCGCGATGATCTTGGCCCCGATGTCGTGTCCATCGAGGCCGGGCTTGCCGACCAGAATGCGCTTGCCGAGCAGCGGCCGGTCGATGCGCGGGGTGTTCATAGATTGACCGGCTCCCGGAACTCGCCCCACTCGCTTTTCAGGCACGACACCATCTCGCCCACCGTTGCGTAGGCGTGGCAGCAATCGACGATGTAGGGCATCAGGTTCTCGCCATCATTGCGCGCCGCATCACGCAGCCGCGCCAGCGAACTCGCGACGGCGGCTTGGCTTCGCGTGTCCATCACGCGCTCGAACTTCTCGAGCGCCCGCTGCGCGACGGTCGCGTCCAGCTTGAATACGTCGCCGACACCGGCCTGCTCACCCTCGCGCCGGAAATAGTTCTGGCCGACGATCACGGTCTCCCCCGAGTCGGTCTTGAGCTTTCGCTCCAGGCCGCGTTGGGCGAGCCGCATCTGCAGCCATCCGTCCTCGATGGCGCGGACGACGCCGCCGTAATCGTCGATCTCTTTCATCACCCCGACGATCGCTTCTTCCATCCGGTCGGTGTGCTGCTCGACGAAGTAGCTGCCGCCCAGCGGATCGACCGTTCGGGCAATGCCGCTCTCGAAAGCAATGATCTGCTGGGTGCGCACCGCAAGCTCGGCCGAACTTTCCGTGGGTATCTGGAATGCCTCGTCGAACGCGCAGGTAAAGATCGACTGCGCGCCACCGAACACCGCCGCCATGGTCTCGATCGCGACCCGGACCACGTTGTTGTAGGGCTGCGGCGCGATGAGCGAGGACCCGCCGCAAACCACGCCGAACCGGAAGTGCTGGGCCTTCGGGTCCTGCACGCCGTAGCGGTCCTTCATCAACCTGGCCCACAGGCGGCGCCCGGCGCGGAACTTGGCGATCTCGTCGAACAGGTCCATGTGGACGTAGAAGAAGAACGACAGGCGCTTCGCGAACTTCTCCACGTCGCCGCCGCGCCGGCGCAGCTCGTCGACATATGCGAGTCCGTTCGCCAGCGTATACGCCATCTCCTCGACCGCGGTCGCCCCGGCGTCACGCACATGCGCGCCCGCGATGCTGATCGCGTTGAAGCGCGGGCTGACGTCGTTCGAGTAGAGGATCGAGTCGGCGACGAGCCGCATCGACGGTTTCACCGGGAAGATCCATGTTCCCCGCGCGACATACTCCTTCAGGATGTCGTTCTGGATCGTTCCCGTGAGCTTGGCGCGCGGCACGCCCTGCTTGTCGGCCACCGCGAGGTACATGGCGTAGATGATGGCCGCGGTGCCGTTGATGGTGAACGAGGTGGAGATCCTGGCGAGGTCGATGTCCCGAAAGAGGATCTCGGCTTCGCTGAGATTCGACAGGGAGACGCCCACCTTGCCGATTTCCGGGCGCGCCATCGCGTGCGTCGGGTCGTAGCCGCACTGCGTCGGCAGATCCAGCGCGACGGACAGACCCGTCTGTCCTTGCGCCAGCAGGAACTTGTAACGCTCGTTCGACTCCTCCGCCGTGCCGAAGCCCGAGTACTGGCGGATCGTCCACATCCTTCCCTTGTACCCATCGGGGAAAATCCCACGGGTGAACGGATACTCACCGGGTGCGCCGATGGCGGCCGGCGCCCCGGCTTCCGGTTCGACGCTGGTGGGTACCTCGATGCCGGCAGCACTGCGTGCGGCGAGTTGGGGCGGCGGCAATGCTGACGCGCGTGCGCCGGGCTCTCCGTGCTTCATGTCTTGTCCTTGTTCAGGAAGCGATCGACCGCCCGCCAATGCTCGGGGCTGAGCCAGGTCGAGACCAGGTGGGTCCGCTCGATATGTCTGCGTTCCCGGTAAGGCGCTCCCGCACGCCACGCCGAGGTCTGCGCCTTGATCCCGCGGAGCACCAGCGCCGACCGATCGAGGAAGGGCTTCAGAAAGGCTGCGACGTCGGGCGCGTCCGCGCCGCCGCTGACGATCGCGTCCACCAATCCCCACGCGAGCGCCGTTTCGGCGCCGATCATTTCGCAGCGACCCATCATGCGCATGGCGCGCGCAGCTCCGACGAGCTGACACAGGTCGGTGCCTCCTCCCCACGCGGACGTGATTCCCATGCGGCCCTGCACGAAACCGATGCGCGCCCCGGTTGCGATCATGCGCAGGTCGCAGGCCACCGCCAGCTCGGCGCCGCCGCCCAGGGCATCCCCATTGACGTAAGCCACCACCGGCACCGGGCAGCGCCGGACGGCATCGAGCGCTTCGGCGGCCTGATCGGCCATCTCCGCGGTTGCGGCTTCGGTCTGCACCGCCGCGAGCTCGACGAGGTCGCCGCCGGCGGCGAAGTACTTCTCGCCGGCCCCGCGCACGATCAGGAGGCGCGTGGCGGGATCGGCGCCGAGCCGGTTGACGACATCCGCGAGCTGCTGGAGGACATTCCACGCCAGAGCGTTGTGCTTGTCCGGCCGGTCGATCGTGATCCACGCCGAGCCGTCCTGGCGAACCGCCACGCGAAGGTCCGGCCTGGGCTCCGAGGGTGCTTGCCCTGGCCCTGAGCTGCCGCTATCGGTGTTTCGAATACCAGTCATGGACGTATCCGGCTACGTTGCGTGCACGCGCAAGACCACCACACGGCGGTGCGCGCGCACGCCGCCCGGCGCTTGCGATGGATGTTATTTTTCAATATGCTGAAAACTGTTTCGTTATTATAGAACGCGGACTTATCCATGCAAGCAGCGGATTCGATCACGATTCGGGTCGTCACAAAGGCTTCACGGCGGCACGCCTACCGCGACCGGCGCACCGGCGCTGCGCCGGGACATATTGAAGGGCCGATGGCTCGCACGTCATGAGCGCCGAAGGGAGCCGGTCTCCGCTGCGCGGGCTGGAAATCTTCGAGGCATTCCGCACCGCCCGTCGCCCGCTCTCGTTGTCGGAAGTGGCGCGCATGGTCGGGATGCCCGTCTCGACCTGCCATGGCGTGCTGAAGGCACTGGAGCAGCGTGGTTACCTCTATTTCGTCTCGGGACGCGACGCCTACCCGACCCGGCGCCTCTGGGACCTCGCGCAGGAGATCAACGCGCACGATCCCGTGGCGCTGCGGCTGGAGCCCGCGCTCGCGCAGCTGCGCGACGAGGTGGATGAGACCGTCATCCTCGGCGTCCGGCACGGCGATACGGTGCTGTATCTGCTGGTGCTCGAGAGCGCGAAGGCGATCCGCTACTCCTCACGCGCCGGTGAGCACAAGTTGCTGCATTCGAGCTCGATCGGCAAGGTCATGCTTGGTTCCCTTTCGCCCGTGCAACTGGAGGCGTGGCTGGCGGCGAACGCATTGCGCAAGATCACCGACCGCACCATGATCAGCGCGGCGCGACTGAAGGTGGATCTCGCCGCCTCACGCGCCCGCGGCTACTACGCGACCCGCGGCGAGAACGTGCCCGACGTCATGGCCGTCGCCGCCCCGTTGCGCCTTGGCAACTCGACCTTCGGAGTGGCGATCGCCGGACCGCTGCAGCGCATGGCCGACAGGGAAGCGACATTCGGGAAGCGGCTGGTGCGCGCGCTGCGCGCCATCGAAGCGTCCGCCCAGCCAGGGACGGCCTAGCATTCCGCTCAGGTTTCCTTCCGGCAAGTGTCGTGCGGCGCGGGCCCCGCGAACACCTGTTGTGACGAAGGGGCCCGGCAGCGTCAGCGGGACAGCAATCGAGTCCTGCGCCGACGCCGCGGTACCTAAGGTCCGCCAGTGCCGAGCGAAGCGGTCGGCAACGCCGCCGCTGCCTCGGCACGCGTCGCAATCGCTCGGGCGAGGCCGTTGAAGATCAAGGCGTGCGCCGGGGTCAACGCATGCCAGTACATGAGACCGCGCGCGCCGGCTGGATGGAAGTAGGCGGTCACGGCGATCTTCGTTCGGCGTGGGTCGAGCGGTGTGATCAGGAACTCTAACGCCGCCGACCCGGGCAATTTCATTTCCGAGAGCAGTGTCAGCCGGCGGCGCGGTTCGAGCGCGACGACGCGCCAGAAGTCCACCGCGTCGCCGATGACGAGATCGTTCGGATCACGGCGACCGCCGCCAAGCCCGACCCCGCCGCACATTTTGTCGAGGCGCCCGCGCACTTTCCACAGCGCGTCGAGATAGTAGTAGCCGTTGCGCCCGCCGATGGCGACGACCTCGCGCCATACCGCGGCGGCGGGCGCGGCCGCGACGGCCTCGCCATGCATGCGCTTGGCGTAGAACGCGAAGTCCGGCCGGTTCTGTCTGTGCAGCATCGATCCCTCGGTCCATCGCCCCGCCACCGCGCCGGTCTGCTCGGCTTCGAGCGCGGCTTGCGCAGCGGCACGGTAGGTCTTGAGCTCCAGCGGAATCAGCGCGCGGATTGCCGCGTCGTCAGCGATGACGTCGTGCTCCAGACCCTCGATGAGCGCGCGCGCGACATTCGTCGGCACCGCCGTCACGAAGTTGAGCCAGTACGACGACAAACGCGGCGTCAGCACGGGCACGGGCACGATCAGCGGGCGCCGGCCGACGAGCGCTCCGAATCCGCGCATCAGCTCTTCGTACGTCAACACCTCCGGACCGCCGACGTCGTAGATCTTGCCGCTCGCCTGCGGCAGCAGCGGCAGCCGCGCCAGGTACTCGAGCACATCGTCCAATGCGATCGGCTGCGAGCGCGAGCGCACCCAGCGCGGCGTCACCATGGCCGGAAGATGGAACACGAGATCGCGGATCACTTCGAAGGCGGCAGAGCCGGGCCCGATGATCACCCCGGCACGGACTTCGGTGACCGGCACGGGGCCGCTGCGCAGGATCGCGCCGGTCTCACCCCGGGACGCAAGATGAGCGGACGCGGCGAGGGCCGGCTGCAGGCCGCCCAGGTACACGATGCGCTTCACGCCAGCGCGCGCAGCGGCGTCGCGAAAGTTCGCCGCCGCCTCCCGATCGATGCGCGGAAAATCCGGGCCGGCAGCCATCGAGTGCACCAGGTAGTAGGCGACCTCGATCCCGGCAAGCGCGCGGTCCAGGCTGGCGGGATCGAGCGCATCGGCGGCGACGACCTCGACGCCGGGCCACGCGTATCCCTCCAGCGCGTCGCGCCGTCGCGCGGCGGCGCGCACCCAAGCGCCGCGCGCGGCAAGAAACGGAACGAGGTTCGTGCCGACGTAGCCGCTGGCGCCGAGGACCAGCACGCGCGGGTGCGCGGAGGTGGTCGTCATCTCCACACGGTGATGCGTGCAGGGCGTTTGCAGCGGACGGTCGGCGTCATCGTTGTTCTCGTTCGGGTGCGCCGATCTTACGCCGGCTCCCGGCATGCCGACGTTCGACAAACCCGTGGCGCCAAGTGCGATTGCACGCAGTCTGTGCACGCTTTCATGCCCGCGCTGTTCGCCATCCGCTGGAATCACCGCACTGCGCGGCGGAGCGGTCAATTCTCCGTCGGCGCATGGTCGGTGCGCAGCGGAAGCGACAACCCCTCGGCGCGCGCGATGCGCACCAGCGCATCCTCGAACAGCACCCGCGCCGAACCGGCGACGCGCTCCAGATAACGATGCAACGCCGCATCCGCCGGGCTGCGATTGGCGCATTCGGCGCTATAGCGCTCGAAGGCCCCGAGGCTGGCCAGCAGATCGACGACGTGATGCGGGCACTCGCAGTGCAGAGTCGTCAGGGCGCGAGCGAGCCGGGCCAGCGCCTGATCGTCGAAGCGGCGGCCGGGCACGGCATCGAGCACAAGCGCCGCGGCTCCCGCCGCAGCATGCAGCGCGCCGGGCATCGTCGCCTCGCGACAGAAGCGTTCCAGTGCGTCCGGATCGAGCGGTGCACGCACCACGCTGTGCCCCTGCTCGCGCAGCGCAGCAACCACCTCTGCCCGACCGAAGCGGTAGGTGACGAGCACGTGCCGCGCGCCGACGGTTTGCGCCAACGCGTCGACCATCGCGACCGCGTCCAATTGAAGCGTCGGCAGTTCCATGGCCAGAATGTCGGCCGAGACGCCGCGCAACACCTGCGCAGCGCCAGACGCCGCTGCGCAGGTGGCGACGATTTCCAGCGACCAGCGCACGGCGCTCTCGCGAGCCAACTCCGCCAGGGCTGCGCCGACCAGCACGACGCGTATCGGAAGCGCCCCCGCCGTCCTGCCGGTCGATAGGCCCTGTGAGGCAGCCGCCGCCGCGGAGCGCATGTCGCTCAGTGCGGCAAGCGGCAGGCGCGCAATTGCGCCAATGGGGTTGCCGGAAGCAACCAGCTTCCTGATCAAAGTAAGACGGCTCACGTCTTCCGCCGCATACAGGCGACGGCCGTGCGAATCGAGCCGGGGTCCCACCACGCCATAACGGCGCTCCCACACGCGCAGCGTCTCGACGGGAATGCCCGCAAGACGCGCGGCGGTGCTGCTGCGGTAAGTCGGCTCGAAGCCGTCGACTGCCTGCGACTCCACGTCCACCGCTATCCCTCCCTTCCGGAAGCGCTCCCTGGCTCCGGGTGGCCAAAGTGTCGCATTTTGAACGGCCTCTGACCAGACAAACCCTGGTCAATAACGCAATCTAGCTAAAAAATACCTGGACAAACCATTGACATCCGATGATGCATTCGGTATTGTCCATGACATCCATGGACGGACGACATCATCCGATCATGAGGTGCCCGACGCAATCCGCAGCCAGTCATCTACAGGAGATCCAGCATGTTCACGCCCAAGACCATTCTTGCTTCCGCCGTCACCGCAGCCGTCCTCGTCCTCGGAACGTCCCCCGCGTTCGCGGAAGGCATGCAGCACGTGAATGCCGGCCACGTCGCCTCGGCAAAGACCGACATCGTCGACACGGCGGTGAGTGCCGGCCAGTTCAAGACGCTGGCGAAGGCCCTGACCGCGGCCGGCCTCATCGACACGCTGAAAGGACCAGGACCATTCACGGTATTCGCGCCGACCGACGCGGCGTTCGCCAAGATCCCGCCGGCGCAGCTGAACGCATTGCTGGCGGACAAGGCCATGCTCACGAAGGTGCTCACCTACCACGTGGTCCCCGGCGAGATCCTGGCGGCCAGCGTAAAGCCCGGCCAGGTGAAGACCGTGGAAGGTCAGTTCCTCACCGTGACCTCGTCGCCCACTGGCGTCAAGGTGAATGACGCCAACGTGGTCAAGACGGACGTGATGGCATCGAACGGGGTCATCCACGTCATCGACAGCGTCGTGCTGCCCAACTGATTCTCCACGCCCGTCGTCCACGCGCGAAAGCCTCGGGAGTATCCGGGGCTTTTCGCCTTCCAGTCCGTCCAGTGATCGAGGTCATCATGGCCAGCAACCCGACCCCATTGTTTCGCAGCGACGAACTACCGAGCGCCCTACCCGTGTCGGCGCGCATTCGGGCGCGCCTGGTACGTGCCAAGCAGCGCTATCACGCGAATGACAACATCGCCGACTTCCTGCTGGAAGGCGAAATCGACGCGCTCCAGGCCGAGGTCCAAGGGAAAATGGCCGAGGTGCTGAAGAGCCTGGTCATCGACACGGACAGCGATCACAACACCCAGGAAACAGCGCGACGGGTGGCGAAGATGTTCGTGACCGAGGTGTTCAAGGGCCGATATCACGCCATGCCCGAGGTAACGGCATTTCCAAATGTCGAGCAGCTCAATGAATTGCTGGTGGTCGGACCGATCACCGTGCGCAGCGCCTGCTCTCACCACCTCTGCCCGATCCTGGGCAAGGTGTGGATCGGCATCATGCCCAACGAGCATTCCAACCTGATCGGCCTCTCCAAGTACGCGCGCGTTTGTGACTGGGTCATGAGCCGGCCGCAGATCCAGGAGGAGGCGGTGGTGCACCTGGCGAACGTCCTGCAGGAGAAGGTCAAGCCGGATGGGTTGGCGATCGTGATCGAGGCGGACCACTTCTGCATGCACTGGCGCGGCGTGAAAGACGCCGATTCGCGCATGACCAACAGTGTCATGCGCGGCTCGTTCCTCAGGGATCCGGATCTGCGCCGCGAGTTCTTGTCGCTGCTGAGCAGGAAGAACGGCTGAACCCTGTGTGGGCAGAGCGCCGGGCGGCGAGTATCGATGACGAATCGCCGGATGACGTAAGCGGAATCGACCCGGCGCCGTGAGGCCGGGCCGGACGAACAGCGCGGTCGTTCATTGACGTTGACAATCGTCAAGAGCATTCGCGCAGCGTGCGCGAGCATGTATCCAGCGATGCAATTCTGCAATCGCGGCATTGCGCAAACCGAAACTGGGGAGCCACCATGAACAAGTCATTAATCTCACTGCTCGTTGCGGCGGCATTCGCACTGGGCTCCGGTACGGCCATCGCCGGCGACAAGACGCCAAGTCCCGCAGTCACTCCGGCGGAACAGGCACAGATGAAATCCGAAGCTGCGGCCGCCAAGGCTGCCAAGGCGAAGATGACCGCCGAGGAAAAGAAGGCAGCGAAGGCGCAGAAGCAGCAGGAGCTGGCAGAGGTCCTGAAGAGCTGCCAGGACGACAGCAGCCATGCCATGAACGCGACGCCGAGCCAGCAGGCTAAGATGAAGGCCGACGCGGAAGCTGCCAGGGCAGCCAGTGCGAAGATGACACCGGCGGAAAAGAAGGCGCTTTCGGCCGAGAAGAGGAAGATGCTGACGGAATGCATGAAGGAAGGGGGCTGACACCCACCGGCACCGTGGCTCCGTCGCCGATGATGCGAGTCGATCGCATCATCGGCGATCGGAGTGGCTCGCCTCGGCGTAGTTGGTTCGGCAGTCGGCGTCGCTTGGAATTTCGCGTAGGCACAGGTTAGCCGCGCTCGAGATGCGCCTCGAAAGAGTACGCGGATCTTGATCTGTTGACGGGCGCGGCCCGTTTCGGGAGCCGCCGATGTGGTTCAAGACCTTCCGTGCTGCCCTGGGGATCCGGATCAGGAGCGCATGGCTGCTGTCCGGGCTCGTCTGGCTTGTCGGCTTCGCGCTTGTCCAGCTGCCTGCGGAGTTCGCCCGCGCTGATACCCCTGACGCACAGACCGCGGCGCTGCGCACGAAGTACAGTGCGCTGCGTGACCAGCTCAGCCACAACCAGTTCCAGGCGCCCATTTACCTGGACTCGAACCAAGCGGCGAACGAGCTCGCGGGCGAGGTCTATGGCATCCTCGACGCGCCGTTCCCGAGCGTTGCCACCGCGCTCGCGGGGACGACGCACTGGTGCGAAATTCTCCTCCTGCATCTCAACATCAAGGATTGCCGTCCGGAAGCGTCGGGATCGGTGCAGTCGCTGGTCCTGTATATCGGCAGCAAGTACGACTACCTCGGCGACACGGCTTCGCATGTCCATTACGTCTACCGCGTCGCAGCCGAGACGCCGGAGTACGTGCAGCTCGTGCTGAGCGCCGAGACGGGACCGTTCGGGACCAGGAATTATCGGATCCTTGCGGAAGTGATCCCGCTCGGTCGCGACCAGAGCTTCATGCACCTCAGCTACTCGTATGCGTATGGGACCATGGCCAGACTGGCCATGGAGGGCTACCTGCACACGGTCGGCCGGGCAAAAGTCGGCTTTACGGTCACCGGAACGGACACCGACGGAAAGCCGGTCCTCGTCGGCGGTGTTCGTGGCGTGGTGGAGCGCAATGTCGTACGAATGTACCTTGCCGTCGTCGCCTATCTCGGCGCGGCCTCCGCGCCGCCGGAGGGGCAAGTCGAGAAGCGCCTGCGCGACTGGTTTGCACTCACCGAGCGTTACCCGGTGCAGCTGCGTGAAATGGACCAGGGCGAGTACCTCGACATGAAGCGCCGGGAGTACCGGCGCCTGTTCGCGCTCACCCCCTGAGCGCACGGAAATCCACAGTCGCTGCAAACGTCGCCAGCACGCCGGCAGGGTGTTCATTGCGTGCCGGTCGCGGGGCGGATCGAGCCCCCCGGTGAGACAATCACCCTGGCTGACGGCTCCCGACGATGCCGGGTCGGCAGCCATCCAGCATCGAGCTATCGCGCTTCAACGCGGACGGGGAGCTGCCATGAGAATCGCTGCCCACGTAATCAACACCGCGGGCGACCATCGGGTCACGGTCACGACGGCCGAAAGCACGCAGGATGTACCGATCGCGGCCAAGTCATCGGGCCGCGGGTCCGCCGTCAACGGCGGGGAATTGCTGATGCTTGCGCTGGCGACGTGCTACTGCAACGATATCTACCGGGAAGCGGCGCGTTCGAACATCGCCGTCGATTCGGTCGAAGTCGAAGCCGAGGCCGACTTTGCCGGTCTGGGACTTGCCGCGACCAACATCACCTATCGGGCCCGCATCGTCTCGCCCGCCTCGCAGGAGGCAGTCGACGCGCTCCTCCTCCAGACCGATGCGGTCGCGGAAGTGCACAATACCGTCCGCGCCGGAGCGAGCGTCTCGCTGCGGCCATGGACCGATGCGTATTCCGCAGCGCGCAAACACGAGCGTGGGGCGAAGGAATCTTCATGAAGGTCGTGTCTATCAACGTGGGACTGCCGCGGCGGGTGCCATGGCGCGGCCGCACCATCGAGACTTCCATTTTCAAGGCCCCGATAGCCGGTCGCGCGCACATCGGGCACCACAACATCGATGGCGACGAGCAGTCCGACCTTTCCGTGCACGGTGGCGCGGACAAGGCCGTTTACGCCTACCCGACGGAGCACTACGCGTTCTGGGGACGCGAGCTGCCGGATGCGGCACTGCCGTGGGGCGCCTTCGGCGAGAACTTCAGCACGGAAGGGCTGCTGGAACATGACGTGTGCATCGGCGATCGTTACCGCGTCGGGACCGTCGAGCTGGTTGTCACGCAGCCGCGTACGCCGTGCTACAAGCTCGGCATCCGTTTCGGACGATCGGACATGGTCAAGCGCTTTCAGCAGAGCGGCCGCAGCGGGTTCTATCTTGCCGTCGAGCGCGAAGGCGAGGCAGGCGCTGGAGATGTCGTCGAGCGGCTCGCGCGCGACGAAAGGCGCCTGACGGTCGCCGAAGTCGCCGCTCTCTACGCTACCGATTCACCCGATCGGGCGCTGCTGGAACAGGCGAGCGAACATCCGTCACTGCCCGTTGCCTGGCGTGAAATGTTCGGACGCCGGTTGTCCGCGTAGCGGCGCGTCGGCACGCGAGGCGCACGCAACACGATGAGGCCAAGTAGCCATGTGCAGGAACATCAAGACGCTGTTCAACTTCGAACCACCCGCGACCGACGACGAGATTCGCGCCGCGTCCGTGCAGTTCGTGCGCAAGCTGAGCGGCTTCAACCGCCCTTCGAAAGCGAACGAGGCAGCGTTCGACCGTGCGATCGCGGATGTTTCCGCGGCAGCGCGGGCGCTCATCCAGTCGCTCGTCACCGCCGCTGCGCCGCGCGATCGCGACGTCGAGGCGGCACGCGCCCGGACGAGGTCGCTCGACCGGTTTCCTGGCGCACCGTCGACGTATGCCGAAGTGAAGGCAGCGTCCGGCAAGCGCCAGCGTTGAACGGCGCGGCCACGGCGTCACGCCGCGAGGGCGAAGCGTGCCGGCGCGAGCGGTCCGTGTATGCCGGTCTGGCGCGTCCCGTTACGGTCGGCGGAAGTGCCATGCGCCCGACACCGGCCTTGGCACGGCAATGCGGTCCGGACGATGGGCGGCATTCGGATGATGGCGAACATTGGCGCCACCCAGCACGATGATGCTCGGCGGGAAGAACCCCCATCCCGAAGCCCAGCAGCCGTACCACGTTGGATCGCAGCCGCGCGTTGCCGGCGCGGCGGCGGGTTCCGTCTCGTAAGGCACGAATACCGGCGTCGCGACCGGCACGTAGGCCACGGTGGCCGGCGGCGGGGGCGCCGGACGTTGCGCGATTTCGACCTGTGTCTCGAGCTGGCGTACGCGATCGGCAAGGGCCTGCACCTCGGCCTGGCGCGCCGCCTCGCGCGCGGCGTCGTAGCGGGACGCCGCCGCCTGGGGCGTTTCGTGCGTCACGGCCGTGACACGTACGCCATCGGGCGGGCCCACATTGCTGACGTTGGTCACGCCGTTGGCATCGACCCAGGTGTAGATGTCCGCACGAGCGAGCTGCATGCCGGCGGCACAGGCGAGAAGCGCCAGCAGGACTGCACGAATGGCGCGCATGATGGCTTGTCCGTTGTCCGAGACATCTGCATTCTAGGCCCGAAGCGGCGCATCGGGTACCCGTGCGCGCTGCACGATTGCGCGCGGGCAGGCGTGACGGATCCGGCCCCCGCTTGTTATCCTTTCAACCCGATGACGCGAGTACGACCACGAACGCCGCAACGATCGATCCAGACCGGCCGGGAGCGTGGCGCCGGACGCCCGCACTGCCGCTTCGGGCCCACGCAGAACCGGTGCCGGCAAGGATGCCGATGCCGGCACCTCGCGCCATGATCAGCACCGCTCGCTTGCGGCTGCGCGAGCTCGAGGCAGGCGATGCCGCATTCATCCTCGAGCTGCTCACGGACCCGTCATGGATCCGCTACATTGGTGACAAGGGCATCCGGACGCTCGACGGTGCGCAGCGCTACATCGAGGATGGGCCGCGGCAGATGTATCGGCGGCTCGGTTTCGGGCTCTACCTCGTCGAGCTGCTCGCAACCGGTGAGCCCGCGGGCATCTGCGGCCTGATCAGGCGCGACGCATTGGACGATGTGGACCTTGGGTTCGCGTTCCTGCCGCGCTTCCGGGGGTACGGCTACGCCGTGGAAGCGGCATCCGCCGTGATGTGCCACGCGCGCGATGTGCTGGCGCTCCCGCGCCTCGTGGCGATCGCAACGGCCGATAACGAGAGATCGACCAGACTGCTCGTGCGGCTGGGGTTCGCCTTCGAACGCACGATCCGGCTGAGCAAGGATGGCGAGGAGCTGGCGCTCTATGGCGCCGACGTGTCCGCCAAGGTTCCGCTTGGCGCGGGTGCGTAGCCCGAGCCGCGGCACCACGAATCCCCTGCCTTCGATCACGAACATGGCCAACGCATCGGTATTTCCCCTTTCGGGCGGCTGTGCCTGCCGGCATGTGCGCTACCGCATGGAAACCGTGCCGCTCTTCGTCCACTGCTGCCATTGCCGCTGGTGCCAGCGCGAAAGCGGCGCATCGTTCGCGCTCAATGCGATGATCGAGGCGGACCGCATCAGCGTAACGGGCGGCAAGCCCGAGGTGATCCACACTCCCTCCGCAAGCGGTTACGGGCAGCAGATCGCGCGCTGTCCCAGGTGCCGCGTCGCGCTGTGGAGCAATTACGCGGGCGCGGGGCCGCTGATCCGGTTTGTCAGGGTGGGCACGCTGGACGAGCCCGACCACCTGCCGCCGGACATCCACATCTTTACGGCGTCCAAGCAGCCGTGGGTGGTCATCCCGCCCGGCACGCCGGCAGTGCCGGAGTACTACGACCGCGAGAAGCACTGGCCGGCCGAGAGTCTCGCGCGGCGTGAAGCCATGCGGCGGCAGCTCGTAGCGGAGTGAGGTCGCCGCCCGTCCCCGGGGGCATACGAAGGTCGGCGCGGTCCGGGGGTTTGCGACGCACGGCGCCTCGGCAAGCCCGGCGTGACGAGTGCGTTGCACGCGGCGCAAACGCAGGTCTTGACGCCCCGTGCGGGCGAGGCACATCCTTGTGCGGAATACGACGCGCGGAGGCGACCATGCGCCCACTGCTCACCCTGGCGGTGCTTCCCATGCTGATCGGCATGGCGGCGGCGATGCTTGCCAGGGAGACGCGGACCGCATCGTTGCTTGCTGCCGCGCTCTCTGCCTGTGTCGTGTTCGTGGCGACCCGCGTCACCGACGCCGACGCGGGCATTGGCTGGCTCGCCACGCTCCTCGTGCTGCCGTTGCCGATCGCCTTCGCGCTCGCCACGGTTGCATTTCTTTCCGGGCGGTCCGCTGCCCACCGGCACCCGCACGACCCTTAACGAGGTCAGAGCACGTTATCCATCGGCAAGGCGTTGGCCGAGCCCGCGCTGACGACTCGCCTGCGTGGCGAGGAACGGAACCCGCGTTCACCTCCGCGGCGCAATTTCGCGACGTCGTCACCGCGGCGCGGAAGCTGGGGCGACGTCCTCCGCAGCGCGAAGATCACGCTCGATTGACGGCCTCGGCGCTCAGTTGAGCGTCGTGCGCGCAAACCCCGAAAAGAAGCGCAGCATGTGTTCGGAGGCATCGGGGCCCGTTGGATCGGTGTAGGTGCCAGACGGGTCGCCGCCGAACCATGCATGGCCGGCGCCGTGGACTTCCCAGTGTTCCGCCACGAGGATGCCCTCCGCACTTCGGTACAGCGTACGCGTATAGCTGCGCCCGCGCGGAACCGATCCGTGCTCGACCGTCGCCTGCGCCGCTTCCGCCTCGGCCGTACGCATCTCCACGGTATTGCCGATGGACTGCTCGATGACAGCGTCGCCGTTGCACCGATCGACAGTGACGTCGCGGTCGCCGTGGAACACGATCGCGGGCACCGGCTCGATGGTGGCCGCGGAGCGGGCGGCGGCGATACCACCCTGCTTCATCGCGGCCAACGCTGACGGCAGGTCGCCCGCCGCCCCGAACGGCAGCCCGGAGTGCACACCAATGGCGGCGTACACGTCGGGGTACGTGCCGGCGAGTACGGCGGCCATTGCCCCGCCGGCCGAGAGTCCCGCGGCATAGACACGCCGCGCATCGAGCGCATGCTCCTGCACCAGCTGTCGGGTGAGTGCGGCGATGATCGCCGGCTCGCCCTTGCCGCGTTGCTGGTCGCCGCGGCGAAACCAGTTCCAGCACTTGCTCGCGTTCCTGCTCTGCGGCTGCGCGGGATACGCGATGACATAGCCGTGCTCCTGGGCAAGCGCATTCATGCGCGTGCCCCGCGCAAAATCGTCCGGCGACTGCGTGCAACCGTGGAGCATGACGATGAGCGGCGCGCCCGGCCCGATCCCGTGCGGAACGAACAGCTTGTACTGCATCGCGCCCGCTTCGCAGCGAAAGTGATGTGCCGTGAACGTGCCCTTGCCGGGTGTGCTGCGCGCAGGGTCGTCCCGGTCGGCCGGACGGACCGCGCCCTCGGCATCGGCATCGCGCAGCACGCGATAGTCGCCGTCCAGGGCAGACCCGCGCGTCGGTGCTCCGTGTGACGCCACGGTGTCGGACGGCACCGCGCCAGCGCCAGCCAGACTTCGCTGAATGGCCGCGGTGGCGGCCTGCAGATCGCCGGTCTGCATGAGCTGCATTGCTTCGCGCATGACGCGATTGATGTTTTCCATCGGATTGTTTCCTTCGGTTCAGTGGATCCGGTCGGCCAGCGCGGCCTTGACCGCGGGGCTTGCCTGCAGCGCGCCCAGCACGGCAATCGATTCGATGGTTTCGCGTGCGAGCTCCGGCGACACGTCGTTGCCGATCCGGACGAGTCCAAGCACCTGGATGCGCAAGCGCGTTTTCGCCTTGCGCACGGCTTCGAGATCGCGGCGCGAAAACTCCTGCAATCCCAAGACCAGGGTCCGGCGCGCCACCGTCTGCCGCAGCACCTCGGCGTGCGACGCGAGCTGATTCCTGATCGCCGTGCGAATCAGGTCGCTGCGGTTGGAATAGAAGCCTTCCTGCACGAGGAGATCGATCTGCCCCAGGTCGATGAGACCGAGGTTGATCGTGATCTTCTCGCTATCGGGGAGCCTGCTCTTCGTTTCTGTCGTCATGCGGGAGCGTGTCCGATAACGATCGAGCCGCCATCCTATCACCATCCATGTGGATGGTATATGGCTGGCGTTCAATGGACGGTGATCGCCACGATCGAGCCTCGAGCGGCGCGCAGACCCGCAGGCGTCGTCCCGCCAGGGCGTTGTCGCGGAGGCTCGAGCCTTGCACGCGATCCCTGGCCCGGACTGCCCGACCTCCACCCTTACGCTACCGGCACAGCGTTAACATGACGGTCGTTCCACCCCGCCCTCACCGCCCATGCAAGCGCTCGAGTTCCATCTCACCGATGAATTCATCGAATTGCACCAGCTCCTGAAACTGAGCGGACTGTGCTCGAGTGGCGGCGCGGGCAAGGCACTCGTCGCCGGCGGCAACGTGAAAGTCGATGGCGCGCTCGAGTTGCGCAAGACCTGCAAGATCCGCGCGGGCCAGAAAGTCCGCGTCGGTGATGTCACGATCGCGGTGATCGGCGCCACCTGACGCAACGCCGCGGCGCGCGGCCGGGCGACGCACGGATCTGCTATAATGGCTGTTCGCGGCACATTGACCAGTCCCCCTGCCGCAGTCACTTCCGACGCACTACCCACCCGCGTTTTGCCTGCGACTGGCGCCCTTCGTGGCGACAGGCCGATCGTTTTTCGAAAGCTGTCATGTCTTTTTCTTCGCTCGGCCTGTCCGACGCGCTCGTGCGCGCCGTCGCCGAACACGGCTATACCCAACCGACTCCCATCCAGGCGCAGGCCATTCCCGCAGTGCTCGCCGGCGGGGACCTGCTCGCGGGCGCCCAGACCGGGACCGGCAAGACCGCTGGCTTCGTGCTGCCGTTGCTGCAACGCCTGTCGACGACGTCACCCGCCCCCAGCCATTCGCGCTCCACCAAGAAACCCATTCGTGCGCTGATCCTCACCCCGACGCGCGAACTCGCCGCGCAAATCGAGGAAAGCGTTCGCGTGTACGGCAAGTACACGAATCAGAGCTCGATGGTGATGTTCGGCGGAGTGAGCATCGGCCCGCAGACGTCACGCCTGCAACGCGGCGTGGACGTGCTGGTCGCGACACCCGGCCGCCTGCTCGATCATCATGGCCAGGGCAACCTGGACTTCTCGCGGGTCGAGATCCTCGTCCTCGACGAGGCGGACCGGATGCTCGACATGGGCTTCGTGCGCGACATCAAGCGCATCCTTGCGGTGCTGCCGAAGAAACGGCAGAACCTGCTCTTCTCGGCCACGTTCTCCGATGAGATCCGCGCCCTCGCGGACAGCCTGCTCAATGCACCCGCACTGATCGAGGTGGCCCGACGCAACTCGACGGTCGAGATCATCACCCAGACGGTCCATCCCGTGGACCGCGAGCGCAAGCGCGAGCTGCTCTCCCACCTGATCAAGACCAGGAACTGGTTCCAGGTGCTGGTGTTCACCCGCACCAAGCACGGCGCCAACAAGCTCGCCGAGCAGCTCAACCACGATGGCATCACCGCGCTCGCGATCCACGGCAACAAGAGCCAGGGCGCGCGCACGCGAGCGCTCGCCGAGTTCAAGGACGCGAGCCTGCAGGTGCTCGTCGCGACCGACATTGCAGCGCGCGGCATCGACATCGAGGAACTGCCGCACGTCGTCAACTACGATCTGCCGAACGTGCCGGAAGACTACGTGCACCGCATCGGCCGCACCGGTCGGGCCGGCGCCACGGGCGAGGCCATCTCGCTGGTGTGCGTCGACGAGCACGAATTCCTGCGCGACATCGAGAAGCTCATCAAGCGCACCGTGCCGCGCGTCGTGATCGACGGCTTCGAGCCGGATCCGCACGCCCGCGCCCAACCGATCCTGCAACGCCAAGGTCGCGGTCGCGCGCCGGGGAACGCACCCCGGGAGAGTTCGCGCAACAAGTCCGGCGGCAACGGCCATGGACAGGGTCACGGCAGCGTCCAGAGCCAGGGCAAGCCGAAGGTGGTCACCCATCGATCGACCAGCGGCGCCGGCCAGGCGCATGGCGGTGGTCAGCCGCGTGGCAACGCGCAGCCGCGCGGCAATGGCAATGGCAATGGGAATGGTGGGCAGCCCAGACCGCAGGGAAGTGCTGCGTCGTCCCGCAGCGCACCGGCAACAGCACGCGCGCAGGGGAGCGCCAGCGCAGCGGCGGCCCCGCGGTCACCCAGCCAGTCGCCCGCAGCGCGCACCGCACCTGCGAAGCCGCGCGTGATCCATCGCTTCGGTGGTCGCAACCGCTAGGATCATCGGACGCGCACCGGCGGTTCGCCAACCCCGCCGCTGACATCCTGTCGAGCGGCACTCTGCCTGCGCGGTGGTTTCGGCTATTCGCGTTCGCGCAGCCGCAACTGCCGCGCGGCTTCCTCGAATCGCGCGGCGTCGATCTCCCGCATCACGGCGTCGAGATCGACCGGCGCCTGCTCGCGGTGGAAGCGCCCCGTCAGCGTGACATCCGGATGCAACGCGCCCGCCTCGTACAGCGCCCAGATCTCCTTGGCGTAGTCGGTCGCGAGAAGTTCGGGAGCGAAGCGCCCGAAGAAGCGGCGCAGGTTGTCGACGTCGCGCACCAGCATGCGCGGCGCGTGGTTGTTGCCCGCCGCATCCACGGCCTGTGGCAGATCGATGATGACCGGGCCGTCGGCTGCGAGCAGGATATTGAACTCGCTGAGGTCGCCGTGGATGATGCCGGCCGTCAGCATGCGCACGACTTCGCCGATCAGCCGGTCGTGCAACTCGAGTGCGATGGGTCGCGTGAACTCGACATCGTTCAGCCGTGGCGCCGCGTTGCCTTCACCGTCGATGACGAGCTCCATGAGCAGCACCCCGGCATGGAACGTGTAGGGGCGCGGCACGCGGACACCCGCCGCGACCAGACGGTACAGGGCAGCGACCTCCGCGCTTTGCCAGGCCTCTTCCTGTGCGTCGCGTCCGAAGCGCGTGCGCTTGGCCATCGCCCGGGCCTGCCGGGTGTTCTTCGTCTTGCGGTTCTCGGTGTAGTCGACCGCCTGCCGGAAGCTGCGCTTGTTCGCTTCCTTGTACACCTTCGCACAGCGCACCTCGGCCTCGGAACGCACCACGTAGACGCTCGCCTCCTTGCCGCTCATGAGCTGGCGCACGACGGCGTCGATCACCCCTTCCTCGACCAGCGGCTGCAAACGGACAGGCGTCTTCATGCAACGCAATATACCGGACCCCATTGCCGATCCCCGGGTGGGGTTCATCGATCGCGGCGCGGGCGCCATGGGTCGCGATGCCGCACGCCCCGCGAAACGCCGGGTCGCGCGCCGTGGGGGCGCTAGAATGTGCCGCATGAGCCATCACCGCCACGCCATCATCGCCGGGGTCGGCATGATCCCGTTCGCCAAGCCCGGCGCCAGCGAGCCGTACGACGTCATGGGCGCTGCAGCCGCACGTGCGGCGCTCGAAGACGCCGGGTTGCTCTACACCGACGTCCAGCAGGCGTACGCAGGATATGTCTACGGCGACTCCACCTCCGGACAACGCGTGCTCTATGGCGTGGGCATGACCGGCATTCCCATCATCAACGTCAACAACAATTGCTCGACGGGATCGACCGCGCTCTTCCTTGCCCGCCAGGCCGTGGAGAGCGAGGCCGCGGAATGCGTGCTGGCGCTCGGGTTCGAGCAGATGGCGCCCGGTGCGCTCACCGCAAAGTACACGGACCGGCCGACACCGTTCGATGCCTTCGACCGCGAGACCGACGCACTCGTCGGTCAACCCGACGTGCCGTTCGCGCTGCGCTATTTCGGTGGGGCGGGGCTCGCGCACATGCAGAAGTACGGCACGAAGCTCGAAACGTTCGCCGCGGTCCGGGCCAAGGCAAGTCGCCACGCCGCGAACAATCCGCTCGCTCTGTTCCGCAAGGTCTTGACCATCGAAGAAGTCATGGCATCGCCGATGGTGATGCCGGGAGTCATGACGCGGCTGATGGCCTGTCCGCCGACCTGTGGCGCGGCGGCGGCGGTGATCGTGTCGGAGTCGTACGCGCGGCGGCGAGGAATCTCCTCTGGCGTGGTCATCGCCGCGCAGGCGATGACCACCGACACGCCCGACACGTTCGCGGCGCATGACATGATGCAGCTCGTCGGCTACGGCATGGCGCGTTCGGCTGCGCAGCAGGTGTACGAGGCGGCCGGCATCGGCCCCGAAGACATCGACGTCGTCGAGTTGCACGACTGCTTCGCGCAGAACGAGCTCATCAGCTACGAGGCCCTGGGACTGTGCGCCGAAGGCGAGGCGGAAGCGTTCATCGCCGCCGGCAGCAACACTTATGGCGGACGCGTGGTCACCAATCCGTCGGGCGGGCTGCTCTCCAAGGGGCACCCGCTCGGGGCGACGGGCCTCGCCCAGTGCTACGAGCTCACGCATCAGCTGCGCAGCACGGCGGCCGCGCGCCAGGTGGATCATGCGCGCGTCGCGCTGCAGCACAACCTGGGTCTCGGCGGCGCGTGCGTCGTGACGCTCTATCGCGCACGGTAGCTGCCGGCAATGGGGTCAGGTTACTTTGTCAGCTCGCGAATCGAGCTGACCCTCTTGCGCCCGATAACGTAACCTGACCCCATGATCTCGCGTCGGTGCGTCCGGACCGGCGCGCCGTCAACATCTTCGTCTACGTGGCGCACGGCAGCACCTATGCGATGCACGTCGTCGCCGGCCCGAACGCGCCGCCAGAAATGCAAAAAGCCCGGTCACCCGGGCTTTTTGCCGCTCGGCTGACGAATCAGTCGATCGCGACGATGTTCACGGCCTGGTCGCCCTTGGGGCCCGTCGTGACATCGTAGGACACCTTCTGGCTTTCGCGGAGGCTCTTGTGTCCACTGCCGCCCTGGATTGCCGAAAAGTGCGCGAACAGGTCCTTGCCGCCGGAGTCCGGCGTGATGAAGCCAAAGCCCTTGTCATCGTTGAACCACTTTACGCTGCCTGTGTTCATTACTACTCCTGATTAACGTGAATTGCGTGCGTGACTACGCCCGCAAGCGGGACCATCAAGGGGTAGGAAGACCAGACAAGGGCCGCGGTAAGCGGCGAAAGGCGGGACCAACAACTGCACTTGAGAGAACCAGCGCCATCATCATACAGGTCGGGCGCACATTGCACAACGCATTCAACGGGGCAGGTGCTGCGCGCGAGCCGCCGCAACCCGCATGCGACCGCGTAGTCCGCAGCCTACGACGTTACCGGCGAATAAGCCTTGCCCGGTGCAGGGGTACCGCGTACAAGAGGGTGATCAGCCGAGGAGTTCCAAATGGTACCTGTAACCCTGATCTACCCGAATCACGCGCCGCTCGCTCCCGGATTCATCAGTCAGATCTTCGACATGGTGTTTCCGGATGGCACTGACGCCGCGAACACGCCATCCGCCGACGACCCCGTCGTCGGTCGCATCCAGTAGGCAGCGCCATGACAGCGCTCGACACCGCTGCCACCGTCGCCATGGAGGCGACGGATCGGTCGCAGCCCGCCGACGCCTCGCGAGTGCGATTGCTCGATCTCGCGCAGAACCGCCCACCGATGTACGTGAACTGGGAGGCCGTGTCACTGCAGCATTTCGTCAACCGCTACATTCGCACCCGGCAACGATCGGTGAATCGGGAGAACAGGAAGACCGTGCAGGAGGCGATGGGCCGCTATCGCGGCAATTTCCCGGCACGATGCGAGGATGTCGAAGTCTTCCTCGACGCCGTGTTGCACATCGGCACCGAGCGGTAGCCCGCTCGACGCGGGCAGTCCCGCCGCAAGGATCCGGGCGAGCCTCGATGTCGCTTGCGCAAACGCTGCCGCTCACGCGCCGCGCATCGAGCGCAGCTCGGCCCGTCCCGCCAGCGCGTCCAGCACGGCGCGCCAGTCCCCCGCATCCAGTCCCTTGAGCGACGCGTCGCCGGCCACGAGATCCGCCACGGCGTCCTGACGCTCGGCGATCGCGATCGCCATCAACGGTGCGAGCCCGGCCTCGCCCACCGTCACCGCCGATTCGCGCATCTCGGCGGCCCGCCGACGGCCGTGCCGCACGACCCGTTCGACGAGGTATCCGGCGAGCTGATCCCACTGCATCTGCGGATGGCTCGCGTCGAGCGAGGCGAGCACGTCGTCTTCCACGCCATACATGCGCGCGGTCAGGAGACACTCGACGGTGAGCGCCTCGAGGCCCTTGACCATGATGCTGCGGCACATCTTGATGGCGGACGCGCGGCCGATGTCGGTGCCGACGACGTTCATCTGCATGCCTGCGGGCGCGAGCAGCTCGCGCAACGCGGCGGCTGCCTGCCCACCGAGCAGCATGGGCGTGCGCATGCCTGCCGCCAGGATCGGCGCCATCACCGCCGCTTCGACATAATGCGCACCGCGCTGCTGCACGGCCTCGGCGTTGACACGCTTGGTGCGTGGCGACACCGAGTTGAGGTCGAGGAAGAACTGGTCGCCGGCGAGAGCCTCGCCTGCAAGGCGTGCCACGTCGGTCGACGATGATGCGGTAACGGCGGAAATGACGATCCGCGCACCCCTCGCGGCGTCTGCGACATCGCTCGCAGCGCGCGCGCCCATCTCCCGCGCCTTGACCTCAAGAGTCGCAGCCGTGTCGGGATGGTCGAGCAGGATGTCGTACACCGCCACGGCATGGCCCAGCTCGCGGAAACCGCTTGCCAGCAGCGTGCCGACCTCGCCGAACCCGATGATCGCGATCGGCGTTCGCGCTGCTTCGCTCATCTTGCCTGCCGGCTCGACTGCGGAGCACGCCGCTGCGACAACGCGCCAACTGCGTCGCCGCTCATCGCCGGAGCAATGTGCGATCGGCGACGGTCGTGTCCTGCCCTCGCACCGGATCGGCAATGGCCGCCTCCAGCGTATGGGCACCCTTCCATTCCGAAGGGGGACGCACTTTGCCGTCGCGGCCGATCTGGTCGAGGCCCCAGTAAATCTCCAGCCGATGCCCGTCGGGGTCGCGAAACTCGACCGCGATCTGGCATCCCGCGCGCCGGCGCCCTTCGAAGTCGACGGGTACGCCGTGCCGCTCCAGGTGGGCGCGGGCCCGGAGGACCTCGTCGAGCGTCGACACCTCGAATGCGAGATGGTTGAGCTCGAGGTGCTGCGACGCGTGCGTGGCCGACCCGACCAGCGCCACGCCATGGTGATCGGCGTTGCAGCGCATGAACACCATGCCGCCGGGCACCATCGCGTGCGGATACACGTCGGACACGGCGAATCCCAGTACCTGCGTGTAGAACGCCACCGACCGCTGCAGGTCGGCGACGTTCAGCACGACGTGGCCAATCTTGTTGATGGAGAACGGCAGGTCCTGCGGCTTGACATTCGCCTTGATGGCTTCGATGTCGACAGGCATGCGTTGAGCGGTCATGGTCTTCACCCGCGTCAGGCCTTCGGCGCAGCGCCAGCTGCGTGCCCGGCCGCGGGTCCGGCAGGCGCCAGGGTGATGCCGCGCTCGCGGAGCACTTCCTTCGCCACGCGAAAGCTGTCGAGTGCGGCCGGCGCGCCGCAATAGATGCCTGCCTGGAGCAGCACCTCCATGATCTCTTCCTTGGAGATGCCGTTGTTGAGCGCGCCATGCAGGTGCACCTTGAGCTCGTGCGGACGGTTGAGCGCGGTGATCATCGCCAGATTGATGAGGCTGCGATCGCGCAGCGGCAGCCCTGGACGCGACCACACGGCACCCCAGCAGTATTCGGTGATGAGCTGCTGCAGGGGCCAGGTGAACTCGTCGGCACCCTCGAGCGATGCCGTAACGTAGTCGCTGCCGAGAACCTGGCGGCGCACTGCCAGTCCCTTGTCAAAAAAGCTGTCTTCCCCCTGTGAATCGTTCATGTCTTTACCGACCCTTCCCCGCGTTCGCGCATGACTTCGAGAGCAGCATCGGCCGCTTGGGCGATGTGCTCGATGGTGTTCGCCCAGGCGCGATCCGGGTCGCGCCGTTCGATCGCCTGGACGATCTGCTCGACTTCGGCGATGGTCTCGTTGATGCGTCCCTTGCGCGACATGGAGGTCGCGCGCAGCAGGCTGACACGGTTGTGCAGCTGCGTGAGCGTGCGCTCGATCACCGGATTGCCGCATCCGCTCAGCAGGACTTTGTAGAAAGCTGTCTTTGCGGCGAGCAGGGAGCCTTCACCCCGGCCCCGCGCAAGCGACTTGAAGTCCATGAAGGCGTGCCGGAGGGCGACGATCTGCGCGTCGCTCGCGGTGGCCGCGAAGCGTTTCGCCGCGAGCCCTTCCAGCAGGCCGCGAACCTCGTAGATGTTGCGCGCCTCGTCGGGATCGACGCCGGCGACCACGGGGCCGCCATGCGGACCGACCCGGACGAGTTCTTCCGCTTCGAGCTGCCGCATCGCTTCACGCAGCGACGGCCGGCTCACACCGAGGAGCTCCGAGAGCTCGCGCTCGATGAGCCGGTCGCCCGGACGGAAGCGACCGTCCATGATCGCGGCCCGCAGACGGTTCTCGATCTCCCGCCGCAAGGGAGCCCGCTCGATGTTGATCTGCATGCCCGGCGTCACGGACGGCAGAATGTCAGATGGTCAGACCAACTGTCAACTTGCCGTTGCGGCGACGATCTTCGACAGCGCGCGCGCGACGGAACCTCGCCACGAACGTGCGAGAGGGATGCAGCGAACGGCCGTGACCATGGAATCGTGTTGGCGGGTCCCCGCTGCGTGTGCCAACTACTGCGGGAACTGCACGTACGGCCCCTTCGGCGCCTCGGTCGGGGGCAGGTACGATGGCGCGGGTTGACCGGCGGGCCCGAGCGCTTTCACGTAGGCATGCATCGCGACAAGGTCATCGTCGCTCATGGCGCGTACGTTGAACCAGGGCATGGGCGGGCGCGGCTGCATCGAGCGCGCATGCTTCAGCCATTGCTCCTGGCTCATGCTTCCGATCACGAGACGCAGATTGGTCGGGTAGGTCGTGCCCCAAGGGCCGCGCCAACCCACCACGTCGCCCTTGAGCCACTCCTGCTCGGGCGTCTGTCCGCCGGACTGCGCGTAGCCCGCCGTGTGGCAGTCGTTGCAGCCGCCGACCTGGACCATGTACTTGCCGCGGGCCAGGACCTTCGCATCGGCGCCCGGATTGGTCTCTGAGTAGACGGCCTGGGACGTCAGTCCGAGCACGACGGCTGCGAGGAGCGTTGCATTGAATCGCTTCAGCATGGCATTTCTCCTGAGGTCACCTGTTGGTGGGATTCGAAACAGCGCGCCGCGCGCTCACTTCGACACGCGATCCCTTGAGCCGCCGGCATGGTAGCCGATCGGCATGCTGATTCGACGGGCGCATTCTGGGGCTCGCCCGCTGACAGTTGGCTAACGGATGCCGCTTCACCCGCCGCACGGTCCGCGCGGCCAGCCGCTCGGGGCAGTCTCGGCTTGCAGAACGCGAGACGTGCAAAGACGCCCGGCGATCCTTGCGGCGCGGACGGCAGTGACCGGCCAAGCCGCTTCGCGGTGGCGCAATTTCAGCGCGCCAGGCGTCCGAGAAAATCGCGGATGCGCCGCGCGTTGACGCCAAGGTCGCTCTTGCCGACGCGGGAGACGGAGCGCATATCGATGCGGCTGCCGGCGTCGACGGGCGTGATCCGGATCACGATGTCGTCGCGGAATCCGAACCACGGTGTGGTATCGGTCGCTTCGATGCGGCCGCCGGCGGGATCGGCCGCGACGATGTCCCAGTGCAGGTCGCGGGCCGTGGTGAGCGCAGCCCGGTACGTGACGGCGGGCGGTTCCCCAAGAACGAGCGGACGAATATCGGGATACCCGGCCCGCTGTGCGCTTGCCGTTGCTGCACCGGGATATGCCGCCGGCACGGGGGCGGTCGCGCGCAGCGGCAGGATTGCGACGAAGGCCGGCGGATTCGCAGTGTCGGTGGAGATGTCGTTGATGGGCGGCACCTTGCGCGCGCCTTGCAGCAGGTACAGCGGAAAGGCCGCCGCAGCGCCGGCGACCACCAGCGCAATGGTCAGCGCCGTCGCACGCGCGCGCCGCGACGTCGGCACCAGCAACGCCAGCACGCTAACCGCGGCGACTGCAAGTGCGGCCAGCGTGCCCCAGCGCAGGACCTGGAATCCCATCCGGTAGTCCCATAATCCGAATCGTGTTCCGAAGCCGGAGAGCACGACCGCAAGTGCCGCGGCCAGCGCGAGCAGCGGCAGAACTCTCAGCGCCGCCATCATCGGCCCGCTCCGGGCTTGCTGTCGGTCGACGCAGCACCGATACGCACCACGATCTTGCCGCGCCCATGGCCGGTTTCCATGGCCTGCTGCGCGTCGGCGACCTGCTCCAGCGTGATGATCCGCTCCACGTGCGGCCGCAGCGCACCGCCGCGCACGAATTGCAGAAGGCGTTGCCACGACTGGTGGCGATTCCTCGCGGCAATGAGCACCGCGCGCTGCCGGGACGTCAGGCGCGCCAGGACTGCGCTCGCGATGGTGCCAATCACCGCCGCCTTGTCACCGCCGGTGTTGATGTACACACCCGTGTCCGTGAGGACGCGTCGCGCGGCGCCGAACGTGGAGACACCCGCCGCGTCCAACACAAGCTCGAAGCGATCGGCACGTTGCGTGAAGTCCTCGCAAGCGTAATCGATCACCTCGTCGGCGCCGAGCGCCCGCACGAAGTCCGCATTACCGGCGCTGCATGTCGCCACGACATGGGCGCCGAGGTGCTTCGCGATCTGCACGGCGAAATGGCCAACGCCACCGGCCGCTCCGATGATGAGCACCCGTTGGCCCGCAGTGATGCGGGCTTTGTCGGTCAATGCCTGCAGGGCGGTGACCCCGGCGATCGGCAGCGCCGCTGCCTGGACCTCGTCGAGCTCGGGGGGAATCGGCAGCATCCGGTCGTACGGCACGACCAGGTATTCGGCAAGTGCGCCATCGCGCCCGAAAGGCAGGATCGAGCCGAACACGCACTCGCCGACATGACGGTCGGTGGCTCCGCCGCCGACGGCGGCGATCTCGCCCGCGAAATCGCATCCGAGTCCCCGCGGCGGGCCGCGAAACATGGGCAGGAAGCGCAGGTGACCGGCGCGGACCTTCCAGTCGAGCGGGTTCAGGGCGACGGCGCGCACACGCACGAGGGCATACCCGGCCTGGGGCGTGGGATCGGCGACATCCTCGACGTGCAGGACGTCGGGTGGGCCATACTGGTCGAAACGCAGCGCGCGCATCACGGACGGTCAGTGCGTGTCCAGGGCGTGTTCCTTGAGCGCCACCAGCGGGATCACGGCGAGGGTTTCCTCATGCGTCGCGGCAAGCACGACCGGCGGCGCCACGTCTGCTTCGTAGGCCTGGCGCCATGTGGCGGCGCAGACGCACCAGCGATCGCCCGGCTTCAGTCCGGGGAAGCCGAATTGCGGCGCCGGGGTGATGAGGTCGTTGCCCTGCTCGCGGGCGAACTCCAGGAAGGCCTGCGTCACCTGCGCACAAACGATGTGCAGGCCGACATCCTCCGGTCCGGTGTTGCAGCACCCATCGCGATAGAAGCCGGTCCGCGGGGCCGTCGAGCATGGCTCGAGCGGGCCTCCCAGTACATTGCGGTCTTCGTTGCTCATGACGGTCGACGAGAGGCTGGGAGGGACCTCAATCTACCACCGAACCGCGTGCGCTCGGCGGGCAGCGTCACCGTGCACTTGCGAACCCGTACCGCCGTCCCTGAACGGGGCGACCGGATTCGCCGTGGGACAGCGCGCCGAGTCCGACGGCTGGCAGAACAGCAGCGTGACGGTGGCGGCGAAGATCACCATAAACTGAGCGTGACCCCGTGAAGGATGCCCGAGGCACGCGCCTCGGGCATTTTCTTGCCCGCTTCGTCGCGCGGCATGTCAGGCGACGTGCGGGAATGTGCCTTTGCGCTCCAGTGCTCCGCGGTCCCAATGCGCCGCGTCCGCGGCCGCCGCGTAGGTGCTCTCGAAAAAGTCCAGCAACCTCGCGTCGGGATCGTCGCCCGTGCGGACGTCGTCATAGGGCAGCACGAACTCGCGCAGGTCGGCGCTGTAGAACGCCGCAGCCGGACGCACCTGCACATCCTTGAAACCGTCCGGCTCGGGATACGCATAGCTGTAGAACAGCGGCCGCGGCTCCGGCCCGCCACCGGGCCAGAATCCACAGCTGCTCACCTCGTGGGAGTACGCTTCGCGCACCACCCAGTCGGGCAGGTGCGGGACGCCGCCCGGATGTTCCGGTGCCGTCCGTCCCGAAAAGCGCGTGACGGCGAGATCGAAGCTGCCCCAGAAGAAGTGCACCGGGCTGCATTTGCCGAGGAAGCGCGCGCGGAAGACCTTCATCACGCGATCGCACTGCACGAGGATGCGCCAGAACCGCGCGACGAATTCGCGGTCGTATGCGCGGTGCACACGATCGCTCGCGAACGGGATCGGATCCTCGATCTCGTTCGGCATCTCGTGGATGCGCACCTCCAGCCCGAGGTCACGCAAGGTCTGCATCAATTCGGCGTGGAAGTCGGCCACGGTTTGCGGGCGCATCGGGAGAGAGCGCCCTGCCCCGTCGCTGGTGCGAATGTCGAGCATGTGCGCCACGAAATCGAAGGCGATCTCGAACGAGCGAAATCCGTAGGCCATCGGCGATGTCGTGAGCCCACGCGCCGTGAGGTAGAGCGGCACGTGCCAGGAATGGTTGGTCCAGGGCGTCTGCGCGAGCCGGATCTTGCCGACGATCTGCGTCCGCAGATGCAGGGAAGCGTACGTGTCCTGCCATTCCGGCAATGGCAATGTGGGCCAGATCGCGTCGGCAGTGCGCATGGCATGCTCCCGGAACGAGGGTCGCCACGGTGCGGCGAACATTTGGATATCCGGAGCCTAGCGCAGCGCAGGCGTGCTGTCAGCGGGCCTGATGCAGGCGGGGCGCGAGACACATGGCGACGAAGATCGCGACATACAACGTCAACGGGGTGAACGGACGCTTGCCGCGCTTGCTCGAATGGCTGGAGGCGTCGCATCCGGACATCGCGTGTCTGCAGGAGATCAAGACCGATGACAGCAGGTTTCCTGCGCTCGCCATCGAGGCGGCCGGCTACGGCGCTGCGTGGCACGGGCAGCGCGCGCATCACGGTGTCGCGGTGCTGGCCAAGGATGCGCGGCCGAAGGTGCTGCGGCGGGGCTTGCCCGGCGATGGGGACGACCAGCAGGCACGCTACCTGGAGACCGAGGTCGGGGATCTGGTAGTCGCATCGATCTATTTGCCGAACGGTAATCCGCAACCCGGGCCCAAGTTCGACTACAAGCTCGCGTGGTTCGAGCGCCTGCTCGGGCATGCGAACATGCTGCTCGAGTCCGGCCGGCCCGTTGTCCTTGCGGGCGACTTCAACGTCGTCCCGACCAATGCGGATATCTACAACGCGTGGGCATGGCGCTGGGATGCGGTGATGCAACCCGAAACGCGCGATGCCTATCGACGGCTGCTGGCGCAGGGCTGGATCGACTCCACGCGCCATCTGCACCCGAGCGCGAAGGTATATACGTTCTGGGTGAATGCCGAAGCGTTTCGCCGCAATGCCGGATTTCGCATGGATTTCCTGTTGATCAGTCCCAACCTGCTGCCACGCCTGCGCGAAGCCACTGTCGATGCGGAATTTCGAGGCCGCGAGCGTGCCAGCGACCACGCCCCGACCTGGATCACGCTGGGGTGACCGGCTTTTCGGGCGGGCAGTGGCGATGCCGGTCGGGCCTCAGCCTGGCGCAGCCCGAAGGAGCGCTCAACGCACGTCGCCGCGTCGTGCCATCACCGCGGCGATGACGACCAGCAGCACCGCGCACACCGCGACCGGCATGAACGCCAGCGCCGGAATCCCGCTCACGTCCCACGCGAGGCCGCTGACGATCGCGATCAACACGGCCCCGGTATAGCTGATCGTGAACGTCCCCGCGGCTGTACGCGCGACGTCCTGTGGCCGGCATAACAGCGCGGGCAGTGTGAGGCCGAGGATCAATGCGGCCGCATCCGAGAATCCGAGCAGGCCCGTCCACGCCGCCGTGCGCGAGCCCACGTCGAACACCAGCCCCGCCACGGCGGCGAGCGACAGCACGCCCGACGCGACATACGGCCATGCACGCCGCTCGAGGCTGCTCGCCGTCACCAGCAGGAGCAGCGACGCCGGCACCTGGCCAAGGTTCAGCCCCGTCAGGGCGCTGCTGATGAGGTCGGAACGCCCCAGGCTCTTGAGATAGACCGGGATGAATGCATTGCTGCTGAAGTAAATCGCATTCACACAGCCGAACGTCACCCCAAGCCGCCAGACCAGCCCCCGATGCCAGTCGGGTAGCCACTTCGTCGGCGCGGCGGCCGGGTGCCCGGTCGAACGCGAGCGCGGTGCCCACAGGAAAAGCGCGGCGGCAATGAGCGCAACCGGCGCCGACCACACGACGAATGCCATGCGCCACTGTTCGTGAACCGCCGGCAGCACCAGGGGGATGGTGAGCCATACGGGCAACAGCTCGCCGACGAGGAGGCCGTTGGTGTAGATCGCCGTGCCGAGCCCGATGCGCCGCGGCAGCCACTGGCGCACCGCCGTCGGCATGATCGGCTGCATGATCGCCACTCCCGCTGACATGGCGATCGTCGTCAGCAGGAGCGCTGCATAGCTACCGCTCAGGCCGCGCAACGCGGACCCCACGGCGACCACCAGGAGCCCGCCCACCAGCGCCCCCATGACACCGAGTCGCGCGACCAGCAGCGACCCCGCCAGTGCGGCGATGGCGAACAGTGCCGGCGGGATGCTGCTGAGGAGGCCGACCTGGGTCGCATTCAGCGCGAACTCGTCGCGAACGAGCGCGATGACGGGGGGCACGGCCAGAATCGTGAGGCGCAGGGCGTTGCCCGCGAGCCAGAGCATGGCGGCGGGCAGCAGCACGCCGCGCGCTATGGACGAATGTTCCATCGCGCGCACTTTAACGGAAGCATCCGGAGCAGGCGGGCTGCGCCTTGCGGAGTGGCCAGCGCGCGCCTGGTCGCCCTTCGTCGAGCTGGGCGCAGGCATCAATCTCCTGTCGCATGCCGCGTTGCAGCCCGCGCGGGTGTTCAGCACTGCGTTCCAGTTTGGCGAGCTCGGCGGCGTTGGAGTGCGCTTCGGCACTGCGGGGGCCTACGAGCTTGGCCTGCGCGTGCAGCATATTTCCTATGGCGGCATCAAGCAGCCGAACGACGGCATCACCTTCGTCGTGGTGCGGTTGGCCTGCCAATTCCCTTGACCAGGGGAGGACCCGCCGCCCGGCGCCTCCCATGCTGCTGCTATTTCAGGCCCGCCCCCCGGCGCGCAGCGCTACAACGGCAGCGCGGAGCGGCGCCTTGGCAGACTTGGCCGTCTGCTCCAGCGCACGCTCGCGCCGGACGCGCGCGAACGTCTTGCGCAGGTCCGTGTGAATGCTGCTCACGTACCGGAACGAAGGATCCAGAATCGATTTCATGACGTGCTCCTGAAAGATCTCCGAATGCATCGTGCGCCGCCGATCTCGCGGGCGCCGTGACCAAACTCAAGCCAGCGCCGCTTCCCGTCGCGCGGACTTCATCAGCGCCATGGCCGTGCTGACGACCGTTGGCGCCTGCGGCACGAATGCCTGTTCCAGCGCGTAGCTCGACGGCGCCGGCGCGTCCGGACCGGTGATGCGCTTCACCGGGGCGTGCAGAGCATCGAACGCGTGCTCCGACACGAGTGCCGCAATCTCGGCGCCCACGCCGCACAGGCGCGACGCTTCGTGCACGACGATGACGCGGCCGGTCTTGCGCGCCGACGCGAGAATCGAGTGCTCGTCGAACGGCTTCAGCGAGCGAAGATCGATCACTTCCGCGGCAATGCCGCGCTCCTGCAACGCGTTCGCGGCGTCCAGGCATGTTTGCACCGTCTTGCCATACGAGACCAGCGTCACGTCGCGGCCCTTGCGCAGCACGGCAGCCGTGCCGATCGGCACGAGGTGCTCGCCTTCCGGCACGTCGCCCTCCTGCATCGTGAGCGGCATGTCGACGAAGAAGAGGACGGGATTGTTCTCGCGCAGCGCCGATTTCAGCAAACCCTTGAAGTCGGCGGCGCACGATGGCATGACCACCTTGAGCCCGGGACTGTGCACGAACCACGCCTCGATGTTGTGGTTGTGCTGGGCGCCGACGGTCCAGCCGCTGCCGGTCATGGCCATGGTCACCATCGGGAACGAGAACTGTCCGCCGGAGATGTAGCGCAGCTTGCCGGCGCTGTTGACGATCTGGTCCATCGCGTAGCAGAGAAACGGCGCGAACAGCAGGTCGATCACCGGACGCAATCCGGTGGCCGCGGCACCGGCAGCCGTGCCGGCGATGATCGCCTCCGACAACGGCGTATTGCGGATCCGCTTCGCGCCGAATTCCTGCACGAGGTCGGCGCGCTTGGTCGCCACGCCTTCGCCGAACATCACGACGCGCGGGTCGCGTCGCATTTCCTCGGCCAGCGCCTCGTGGATGGCTTGGTGTACGGTCATCTTGGGCATGTCGTGCTCCTTAGGCGTAGATGTCGGTGACGAGTTCGGTCGCCGCCGGGAACGGCGAGTCCGCGGCAAACTGCATGGCGCTGTCCACGCGGGCACGCGCGCGGCGCGTCATCTGGTCGATGTCGGCTTGCACGAGGCGCCCGGTTTCCAGCAAGCGCTGCTGCAGCAGGCGAATGGGGTCGCGCGATTTCCAGTGGGCGAGCTCGTCGGCGTCGACATAGGCTTGATCGTCGGGCTCGAAGTGGCCACGCAGTCGATACGTGAGCATTTCCAGGAGCACGGGCTTGCCCGTTTCGCGGATCCGCGCGACCGCGGCGCGCGCGGCCGCGTCTACCGCGGCGACATCATTGCCATCGACCGCATGGGCTTCGATGCCGTAGGCGGCGGCATGATCGACGACCTGCTTCGCCGCCATCGCTTCGCGGCGGTGCACGAACGCCTGCCACTGGTTGTTCTCGCAAACGTACAGGACCGGCAGCTCCCACAGCGCTGCGAGGTTGAGCGACTCGTGGAAAATGCCTTCGGTCGCGGCGCCGTCGCCGAAGAAGCACGCCACGATCCCCGGCTCGCCCAGCACGGACTTGGACAGGGCGGCGCCGGTAGCGAGCGAAAGCTCCCCGCCGACGATCGTCGAGGTCAGGATGACGCCGAGTTCCTTGACGGAGATGTGCAGTGAGCCGCTCTTGCCCTTGCAGTATCCCGTGCTCTTGCCCATGACTTCGGCCAGCATCCGGCCTGGGTCGGCCCCGCGCGCCAGGAGGTGGCCCGCGCTGCGGTGATTGGTCAGGATGAGGTCGTCGGGCCCGAGCGCGGACACGACGCCGACGGCGGACGCTTCCTGTCCGACGGACGTGCAGGTGCCTGCAGCGCCGCCGGACTGCTGCAGCGCGACGACCTTGTCTTCGTAAGCGCGGATGAGCAGCATGCGTTCCAGCATCGGGATTTCGTTCGGATTCAGTGCAGCGACGTTCATGGGACCTCCATCGGTCATGCCAGAATTCCGGTTCCGGCCCGCACGCGCAGGAGCCGTGTGGCAACCGGGTCACGTTTGCGAGAGCCGCCACTTTGCCCGCAGCAGACTTGCAAATGACTCACCGATGGCGTCTGCGGCACCCCCCGGACGCGATGCGATGGCGGCGGGTGGAGGATGCCTCGGGCGCCCGGCCAAGGCTGGAGGAATCGGATGCCGGATTCGCCGAGCGGGGATACCGGCGCCACGGGCTCGCGCGGCTGCCGGACGTTTGCTTACGGATGGCTTACGAGGGAGTCCGCCTGCACGGGCACTTTGACGCCGGCAACCCCTCCAATCTCACCCGCGGATGCGAGTATTCAACCGCGCAGCTTCGAGGGACGCCATGGGCATGACCACCACCTACGTCGAGAAGGAACCACCGCGCGCCGAGGTCGATGGCCTGCCGGGACCCACGCTGCTGGAGTTTGGCACGCCGTGGTGCGGCTACTGTCGCGCGGCGCAGTCGCTGCTCGCGGCCGCGCTCGCCGATCGCCCCGCCGTGCGCCATCTCAAAATCGAGGACGGCAGCGGCCGGCGCCTCGGGCGCTCGTTCGCAGTGAAGCTCTGGCCGACGCTCGTGTTCCTGCGTGACGGCAAGGAGCTGGCGCGGCTGGTGCGGCCGCGGGAGCCGCAGGCGATCGAAGACGCACTCAATGCGATCGAGGGTGGATGATCATGTTGCCGGCGAGGCTCGGCCTGACACCCGCCTATGACTGAAGGCTCGCCTACATGGCTACGCGTCGGTCCCGCTGGCGCGAGCCGGCGGAATATCCGGCCGCGGGCGGATGCGAGTCAGCCCACGCCCTCGATGATGCGGAGCTCGCGCTCGGCACCATTGCCCAGCGCGTCGAGTGCAGCCTGGTAGCCGGGGCTGTCGTGCGCCGCGATTGCCTGCTGCACGCTGTCGAACTCGATCACGACGGTGCGCTGGTCCAGCCCCGCCTCATACACTCTTGCGGGCATGCCGCGCGCCAGGAAACGGCCGCCGGCTTGCTGCAGCGCAGGCCCCGCGAGCTGGGCATAGGCCGAAAGCGCAGCGGGGTCGTTGATGGAACGGTAGAACGCAATCCAGTAAGCCTTGGCCATGAACTGTCTCCGTGCGCTCCGCCTTACTTGGCGGCCCTGGTGACGACTTCCTCGTACGTCTTGACCCACTTGTCCTGCTGATCGATCGCGTGCTCGGGATTGATGAACCTGAGCGGCAGCTTGGTGATCGGCGTGTCGATCTTCGTGCTGGTCGGCACATAGCTCAGATTGGCCAGCAGCTGTTGGCCCTCGCTCAGCATGAAGTCATAGAAGAGCAAGGCCGCGTAAGGATGCGGCGCGCGCTTCGTAATGGCGATCGTGCTGAACTGCGCAATGACCGGCGGCAGGGCGAGCAGCTCCACCGGCGCACCTTTCTTCTTCAGCTGCTCCGGCGTCCAGCTGTAGACGGTGAGCGCGAGCGGCACCTCGCCGGACGCGACGAGGTTGGCCAGCAGCGAGTGTCCCTTGCGCACGGACAGGCCGTTGGTGGCGATGATGTCGGCGAAGAGCTTGTGGGTCTGCTGCTCCCCCATGATCTCCGCCAGCGTGTTGAACCACGCCTGATCATCGACCTCGATCCCGAGCTTGCCCTTCCACTTCGGGTCGAGCAGGTCCTGATAGCTCGCCGGCAGTTCCTCCTTGCGGAACTTGCTCGTGTTGTAAGCCGCCGTGAAAACGTCGATCGTGATCCCGACCCATTCCCTGTGCGCGGGACTTGCCTGCGGCATCAGGTCCTTGACGTATGGCGAATGCACTTCGAGCAACAGCTTCTCGCGATGCGCGGCCTCGTTCTCAGGGGCGTTGTTCTGCACCACGTCGACGTCGAAACGCCCGCCGCGGGCCTCGGTCGTGAGCTTCTGCAGCACGCCTTCCGAACCGGAGCGCCACGGCTTCACCTTGATGCCGTATTTGCTGGTGAATGCGGCCATCACGACGGGCAGGTTCGGGTAGACGTGATAGACCGACAGCTCGCCCTCTTTTTTCGCCAGGGCCACCAGGCGCTCCTGGCGATCGTCGCCCTGGTAGACGGCCATCTCCTGCACCGACGTTGGGCCTTTGGCGGGCTCCGCAGCCAGTGCCTGCCCGCCGTTCGCACAGGTGACCAGCAGGCACGCCACCAGTCCCAGCAAGCGCTTGTTCATGCAATCCTCTCAGCAGATCATTGGTCTTCGGTGTTGGCCATTCCGGCATTCGTCGCGCACCGGACCCGGCAGCATCCCGCACCGCACGCCACTTCCGGGCCGTGTCGATCGCGCCCTGCGACGGGTTTGCCGGCTGCCACGCCCGGCGATTGAAGCCGAATCGGCCCCGTGCTGTCCAGCATTTTCGTGCGGATGCAGCTCGCGCCCTCGACGGGCGGGGGCATAGGTACATGTCGCATTGCGGCTGCACGGGCGGCCGGCGCCACCGCTTGCGCTGGATCAATCGGCAGGCTGCGCCGGCATGCGACATTTGCGCCACGACGAGCGGTTCCGGTCTTCGGAGCAGCGCGCCTCGAAAGGAGTGAAGATGACGAAGCTGCAGATGACGAAGATGCCGATGACGAAGATGCCGATGACGAAGATGCCGATGATGAAGTTGCAGGTCACGAAGTGCCTCGTTGCGGCCGCACTCGCGGCTTCCGTGGGCGTGGCCTATGGCAACCCGGGCGCCCCCGTCGCGGGCACCGCGACCGAAACGATCAAGGGGCAGGTGCTCGAGGTGAAGGAAGCCGGGCCGTACACCTATCTGCGTCTCAAGACGGCAACGGGCGAATCGTGGGCCGCGGTGCAGCGCACGAACGTGGCGAAGGGCGCGCAGGTAACGATCAACGACGCGCTGCTGATGAAGGATTTCGAAAGCCGCACCCTCAATCGCAAGTTCGATCGCATCGCCCTGGGCACGCTTGCAGGCGCCCCGCCCGCGACGCCGGTCGCGGCCGGAGCCGCAAACCCGCACACGACGGTACCGCCGTCGTCGGCCACCGTCGACGTCAAGGTGGCCAAGGCGAGCGGAGCCGATGCGCGCACGGTTGCCGAGATCGTTGCCAAGCGCAGCGAGCTCAAGGACAAGCCGGTCGTCGTGCGCGGCAAGGTGGTGAAGTACACACCCGGGGTCATGGGCAAGAACTGGATTCACCTGCGTGACGGGTCCGGCTCTGCCGCCGAGCGCACCAACGATGTGCTGGTCACGACCACGGCGGAAAGCAGCCTCGGTGATGTCGTGACGGTCAAAGGTGTCGTGCGCACCGACAAGGACTTCGGATCCGGGTACGCCTATCAGGTGCTGGTCGAGGATGCCACGCTGCAAAAGTGAGCGAGGGCTTGCGCAATAAAAACCGCCGCGCAATTGCGCGGCGGTGTCGTTTCAGGGCTACTGCCGACGGGGATTGTCGGGGCGGTTGTCGTAGCGATTCGGCACGCCGTCGTTGTCGCGATCGCGGTCGTAGCGATTCGGCACGCCGTCGTTGTCACGGTCCCGATCGGCGCGATTGGGGATGCCGTCGTGATCGTTGTCGCGCTGCCAGCCGCGCCGCTCGTAGTGCCAGCGGCCATTGCGCTGCACCCATTCGGGGGCATGGTAGCGATAGCCGTGGCGTTCGCGAATCCACGTGCCACCGATCCAGATATAGCGGTGGCCGTTCCACTGCCAATGCCCCGGCGCCCACACGAATCCATGGCGTGGCGCCGGCACCCGCTCGAAGCGCGGCGCGGGCGGTGCAACCTGCACGTAAATGTCAGCCGCGACCGCCGGCGCTGGAGCCATCGCCCCGAACGATGCCGCGATCAAGGCCGCGGCGAGCAAATTCTTCATCATTGTCTTCTCCGTGGTATTTATTGCACGTCGATGTCGCGGTGAAACCGGGGTTGCCGCCCTTTGGAGACCGGTACGGCAACCAAGTTCACCACGAGCATCTCCCGGAACAATGAACGCATTGCGTTGCAATCCGGTTGTCACGACATCGCGGACACCGGACGATCATCGGACGCGCCGCTCGGCGCCTGACCTCAGAGCGGCGACGGAGGCGGATTGGTACCGGATGCTTCTGCGCGCGTCAGGCAGGTCCGATAGCGCGCCTCCACGCGGCGCGCAAACCAGTCGGTGCTCAGGTTGCGCGTGATCTTGGGGCTCTGCAGCTGGATGTGCGGCAGCAGCGCTCGTGGCAGGCGCTTCGCCGCAAGCCTGTCCGCGATGGCGTAGACGCGCGCATACAGCGCAGTGCGTTCGAACGCCGCCGACTTGCTTTGCTCGAGATCACGCCGGATCGCGGCGTCATTCATGTCGAGGCGACCTGCGAGGGTACGCAGCGCACGCTCCGTGTTCGCCGGCTCCTTCGCGGGCTGGTCCTGGTCGTAGCGCAGCAGATCGCCGTCGAGCGCCAGGGGAATCGCCGATGCCTGCGTGACGGCATTCTGGAACGCCGCATTCCGGCTTGCGTAGCGACCCGCATTGAAGTCGGCGAAGCGATAGAGCATGCGGTCGTAAGGAGCCGGGTAATCGAGCAGGTGCGCGATGCCGAAGTACATGCCGCCGGCACGCGTGAAGACTGCATGCCGCAGGCCGTCGGTCGCTGCGTACGGATATGGCTTCACGGCCGCGTGCGCCTCGGCGAAGGCGACGCTCACCTGCATCGGACCGCCGGTGCGCACAGGATTGCGATCCGCGAGCAGCGTCTTGCCGAACGGCACACGCCCGACGATGTCCTCGTAGATCTCGCTCAGCTCGCGCTCGGTACGCACGGTGTCGAGCCGCTGTCGATAGCTCTTGCCGTTCGACGAGGGCAGCGCCAAGGCCGCGTCGAGCACCAGGCGCGGGATCGCGGCGCGCTCGCGTCGCCGGTCGATCTCCTTCCAGGCGATGGCCGACAGACCAGGCACGACCGGGTCGACATGAAAGCCCGATTCCTGCTCCGTGATCGCAACGATCGCACAGACGTTGTCTGCCGTCGGCGCGATGCCCAGAACCGCGATCGCGGCATAGATGTCCGTCGCCCAGCCGTTGCGATCGGCAAGGGAGGATGGCAGCAGGCGCGCAACCAACGCCCGCCCCTGCGCTGCACTCATCTCCGGTCCGCGTGCGCGCGACGTGTCCTCCGTGGTGGCACACCCCGCGAGTGCCAGCGCCAGCACCATCACCAGCCATCCATGCCATCCCGCCAACCGGCCATTGCGGGCGTCGGCCCTGTTCCGCTGCTGCGCCAAGCGCGCCGTCGCGGCAGATCGCGAGGGCACGCCGCGCCGTGTCCGACGAAGCATGTCCCTTACGCCTTCGATGCCGGTCTCATGCATCGGTTGGTATCCTGAAGCCTGTACGGATTCTCGTGAGGAGCAATGCCATGCGATCGTCGTTACCAGCCACGGCCTTCACCCTGTGCGCACTCGCGCTCGGTGCGTGCACCGTCCACGCCCAGCGCCGCGATGCCAGCATGGACGTTCCCGTCGCAGCCGACGTGACGTTGCAGGTGGGCAAGGAAACGTACCGGGGCAGCGGCCCGACGGAGTGCAAGGCAGCCCGCGACGCAAGCATTTACGGGATCCCCGCGCTGCTCTTCTCGGTCGCGCAGACCTCCGGCAAGGACAGCATGCGACTCAGCGTCTGGCAGCCGAAGAACGGCACCCCGGACATGATGGCGCTGCACGTGGCGCTCGGCGGCAAGAGCTATGAAGTCGACACCGTGCAGGCCGGCACCAAACGCGACACCAAGGGCTCGGGCCAGGCGAAGTTCGCGAAAGTGCGCGTGGGCGGCACGTTCACCATCGACGCGGTGGCGGACGACGGCACGAAGATCACCGGCACGGTGACGTGCTCGCGCTTCACCGGCATCGTGGCGGAAGGCGGCTGACGCTTGCGCCCTAGCGATTCAGCGCCTGCATCGCTTGGGGAACGTAGCGATCGCCCGCCGCCGCACCCGAAGGCAGGACGCGATCGATGCGGGCCAGGTCCGCAGCGGTGAGCTTCACCTGGAGCGCACGCACGTTCTCGTCGAGGTATTTGCGCCGCTTGGTCCCGGGAATGGGCACGATGTCCTCGCCCTGGGCGAGCACCCACGCCAGCGCAAGCTGCGAGGGCGTGCAGCCCTTCTCCGCAGCGAAGGCATTGATCTCGTCCACGAGCCGCAGGTTCTTCGCGAAGTTCTCGCCCTGGAAGCGCGGTGAGGTGCGGCGGTAATCGTCGGCATCGAGATCATCGATGCTGCGGATCTGCCCGGTCAGGAAGCCGCGTCCGAGCGGACTGTAGGCAACGAAGCCGACGCCGAGCTCGCGCACCGTCGGCAGGATCTCGTCTTCGGGATCGCGGCTCCACAGCGAGAACTCCGTCTGCAGGGCGGCAATGGGATGCACCGAATGCGCGCGGCGAAGCGTCGTCGGCGCCGCTTCCGACAGTCCCAGCCAGCGCACCTTGCCTTCGCGTACGAGCTCGGCCATGGCACCCACGGTGTCCTCGATCGGAGTCGCCGGATCCACCCGGTGCTGGTAATAGAGATCGATCACGTCGACGCCGAGCCGCCGCAGGCTTGCCTCGCAGCATTGCCGCACGTACTCCGGCTTGCCGTTGACGCCCAGGAACTTGCCGTTGGCATCACGGACGTTGCCGAACTTCGTGGCGAGGACGACATGCTCGCGGCGGCCACGGATCGCGCGTCCGACGAGCTCCTCGTTGCGGCCCACGCCGTAGATGTCCGCCGTGTCGAGGAAGGTCACGCCGAGGTCCAGCGCGTGGTGGATCGTGGCGACCGCCTCGGCCTCGTCGCGACCGCCGTAGAAGTCCGACATGCCCATGCAGCCCAGCCCCATGGCAGACACTTCCAGTCCGGCACCCAGCTTCCTGCGTTCCATTGCGCACCTCGTGTGACGGGACATCGTCCCTGCGACTCCGCACCCGGACCTAGGACATCGGCGGCCGCGCGAATATCCCGTGATGCGCGAAATCATGCAAGCCGGCGAGGCGGCCCACGGATGCGGTCACCCGCCCGCTCCAGGCCTGGTGCGCTTCATGGCGGGCTGTTTGACCCGAGAAACGTGCTCATCCGCGCGAGCTCGGCCTCGAGCTCGCGTCGGAACGTTCGATCCCTGGGCGGCGCGCCATCGACATAGCCGAGTCGTGCCACCAATCGGCCTTCGTCGACTGCGAGGTTGCCCCATCCGATCACCTGATCCCGCCACAGCAGCGGCAGCGCATAGTAGCCGAGCTTCCGCCTCGCCGCGGGCGTGTAGGCCTCGAACCGGTAGGTCCAGCGCCAGAAGAGCTCGAAGCGCCGGCGGTCCCACACTACGGGATCGAACGGTGCGAGCAGTCGCACGTCGTCGCGTAATGCGGGCCGCCGGCCGGGCAGCTGCTCGTCGCCGGGCCAGAACCACTCGACGCCGTCGATGCGCGCGTGCGCAAGCCTTTGCCGGGCGCGCGCGAGGGCCGGTCCGATGTCGTCCGCGAGCTGCGGCGCCCCGTGCCGCAGTCGACGCGCCAGGCTGCCGAGGCTGGTACCGGGCAGCGGCGCGTACTTGTGCGCCACGAGGTCGAGGAGCGCATCGAGCCTGCGGCCGCGCGACGGCGGGTCGTCGGCCTGGGCCGCATGCTGCTGCACCGCGTACACGCGAACGCCGTTATCGCGGCGCGCCACCCGCAGCATGCCGCGGTAATGCATCCCCAGCAGCAGGTGCGTGCTCGCGTTGGACGAACCACCCCAGTAGTTCGTGACCTTCCCGTGCGCGAAATGCGCATCGATCTCGCGCGGGTGCGCCGTGCCGCGCTCGCGGACGTACTGCAGCACATCGCGCGCGCGGCGCATGGTGACGGCATCCCAGCGCTGCGCCGCAACGCGCGGATGCATCAGCGCCACGTGGGCGCGCGCCAGGAAGCCGTAGTTGACGAAGAAGTCCTCCTCGACCTGCAGCTTGGGGTAGCGGCGCTCGAGATCGCCCGCGCGATAGCCGGATACCCGGTGGCGCAGCGTAAGGTCCTGGGCTCGCGCAGGAGCACGGATCGGATCGGCCTGCACGAAGCCGAGCCGATCGATCGCCCGCGCCAGCGTGGTGGGGCGAAAGAGCGAACGAGCGATCGCGTAGCGTCGCAGCTCGTCGATGGACGGGTTCACGGAGTCTGCAGCATCATCGCGCGCCGGGTCGTCAGTGGCGTGGCGCCGGGCGCCGTGGTGCGCATCATAGTGGACCGGTGGCAACCGTGCAGCACCGCCCGCACCAATGCAAAGCGGCCCCGAAGGGCCGCCCGCATCGGACCTGCTGCAGTGTTACATCCGCGGCTCGCCATTCCGGTTGACGGTGATCGTCGGGCCCGGAGGCGCGCTCATCTGCACACGGTGTTCCTGGCCGCGAAAGACGTACGTGACGTCCCAGTAGTCGGTCCGCGCCGGCCCCTGCACCGTCGTGCAACGCTGCACGTCGCGGCTGACCACCTGGCTGCCGCCACCGGGAACGTTGGCGCCGAGTGCCGCACCGCCCACGGCACCGACCGCGGTGGCGACATCACGGCCGTGGCCGCCGCCAACCTGATGCCCGAGAATGCCGCCGATCACGGCACCCGCAATGGCACCCGGCACGTTGGCGCCATTCGGATCCTCACGCACCGCCTGCTCGCGCTCGATCCAGCAGCGCTGCTGGTTGGGCGCGGTGACCACGGCCCGCGCGCCGGTGACGTTCGCCGTGAAGAGCCGCTCGCCGTGACGCGGGTAGTAATCGTAGCGTTCGGCGGCCACCGGCGGAGGCGCCTCGTACGCAGCACGATGCTCGCGCGGGACCGGTCGCACGGACGAAATGTTGTTGCTCATGCCCATGGCCGCGAGCGATGGATACTGGCCCGGGCGCAGCACCACGCAACGGCCGCTGAAGCGGGCGTCCTCGCACACTTCCCAACGCCCGCGCTCGACGATGGCCGAGGATGCGCGATCGTTGAACCCCGACCGGTCGAAATTCCAGACCTGCCGATCGGCCGTAAAGGTGCGTCCGCGGAAGCCCTCGCGTTCATAGAAAGTCACCTGGGCCACAGCGTGCGTCGCCAGGACGAGTGCCGCCGTCCCCAGGACGGTCTTCATTGTCGTTCTCATCGTTCCTCCGGGTTGCGCTCCGTGAACCAGCACGGAAGTCGTAGCGCACCAACGCGCGCGATACGGTTCGGGTTGACGCACGACGATGCAACGTCGCGTCGCCCGCAACCGACGCGCTGCGCGCGCACGGTACCATGGCGGCGGCTGCAGCCCCCGCGCTCTCCGGCTTCACGGCAGGCGAAAGACCCGGGCATGGCAGCGGCCGCACAGCGTCAGCAAAGGGAGCCGCCGATGAGCTGGAACCCGCAGCAGTACCTCAAGTTCGGCGGTGAGCGCCTGCGCCCCGCGCAGGATCTCCTCGGTCGCATTCCATTGCGCGAGCCGCGCACCATCATCGACCTCGGCTGCGGGACAGGTACGGTCACGGCACTGCTGCATGCGCGGTGGCCGGAGGCGCGCATCATCGGGATCGACAACTCCATGGCCATGCTCGAGCGCGCGCGCGGCACGCTCCCTGGAGTCGAGTGGGAGGTTGCCGATCTTGCACGCTGGTCGGCGCGCGAACCGGTCGACCTGCTGGTGTCCAACGCCGCGCTTCACTGGCTCGACGACCATGCCACGCTGTTCCCGCGTCTCGTCGCGCAACTCGCTCCGGGTGGGGTGCTTGCGGTACAGATGCCCGCGCAGCACGACGCGCCTTCGCATCAGCTCGGCTACGCTCTGGCCGAGAGCCCGCGTTGGCGCGAGGCGCTGCGCGCTCTCGTGCGGCGCCAGCCGATCCTGGACGCCGACGCGTATTACGGCCTGTTGCGCCCGCATACGTCGGCGCTCGACCTGTGGTTCACCGAATACATTCAGGTCCTCGGCGGCGACAATCCCGTTGCGGAATTCACCAAGGGATCGTTCGTGGGTGTATGGCTGGCAGCCTTGCCTGTGTCTGATGCCGAAGCTTTCGAGCGCGACTACCGCGCGGCAATCGCCGACGCGTATCCGCGCCGTGCCGATGGGACGACGCTGTTTCCATTTCGCCGATTCTTCCTGGTCGCGCAGCGCTGACGCACGTCGCGCTGCCGCGGCCGCAGCGACCGATCAGCCGCTGTCTCCTTTCGATGCGAGTGCGAGCGCGATGGAGTCGGCGATGCGAGTGGCGGTGTTCGGCGCATCGGTCAGTCCGAGATGACCATGCCCGACGGCGAGGAAGAGGCCGGGATGCACCGCGGTCTCGCCGATGACGGGCACCGAATCGGGCAGGCACGGCCGATGGCCCATCCACGTGGTCGCACCCATCGGGTCGAGCTCGGGAAACGTCTCGGTCGCAATGCGCGCCAGCAGTGCGCTGCGTCGCGGATTCGGCGGCGCGTCCAGTCCACCGATCTCCACCGTGCCGCCGACGCGCAGCCCCTCCTCCATTGGTGTGCAGAACACCTTCCGGTCGGCAAGCACGACGGTGCGCGTGACTGGCGCGGGGCCGCGGAACTGCACGTGGTAGCCGCGCTGCGATTCCAGCGCGAGCCGGATCCCCAGCGGATCGAGGAGCCGGCGCGACCACGCGCCGGCGGCGACGATTACCTGCGCAAACGTGTATCGCCCAGCGTCCGTTGCGATCCGCCACATGCCCCGTTCGAGTGGCGCCAACGAGCGCACCTCCGCCCGCTGCAGGTGTCCGCCGCGCTCGGCGAACGCCCGGGCAATGGCCTCCACGTAGCGCAATGGATCACGTACCGTGGCGTGATCGGCAAGGTACATGCCGATCTGGTAGCGCTGCGCGATGGCCGGCTCGAGCGCCAGTACGGCGGCGCGGTCCAGGCGCTCGAATGCGTAGCCGCACTCGCGGCGCAACCGCCATCCCAGGTCGTCCTTGGCCAGCGCGGCAGCGTCGGGATAGAGATGCAGATGGCCCCGGCGAAGAATGAGATCCGGCACGCCCACCTCACGCGCCAGCGCGGCGTGGGCGTCGACGGCACCCGCATGCAGTGCCGCCAGTTCGCGCACCGCGCGGCGGACGCGCGCCGGACGCGATGACGCCACGAAGCGCAGCAGCCATGGCAGCGCCCGCGGCAGGTAGCCGAGCGGAAGATAGAGCGGACTTTCCGGATCGCGCAGCATGCCGGGCACCGACGCGAGCATCCCCGGCAACGCCAGCGGCGCCACGGACCCCGGGCTGATCGCCCCCGAGTTGCCGAAGCTGCAGCCATGGCCCGGCGCTTCGCGGTCGATCAGCGTGACCGCGACACCGCGCCTGCGCAATGCATACGCGATGCAGGTACCCACGATGCCGGCGCCAATCACAGCGACGGTTTCCGGACCGTGCCCGGCCGTCGGCGCTGGCGCACCGGTCATGGACGACTGCCCATCACTGTCCCCGTTCATCGCTTCGCACTGTACTGCAGGGACGTCGCCCGAACATTGCCGATTTCTGCGATACCGTGACGACGCGCTGCCCGGGAGCCGCCCCGGATCGCCCATGCCGCCGCGGCGAAAACGCGGCGGCAAAAAAACGGCGGGAATACATCCCGCCGTTTTGTCGCTGCGCTACCCGACTCAGCGCACGCTGTGGCGCCGGAACAGGTTGACGATGGCGAGCAGGATCACTGCGCCGAGGAAAGACACCACGAGACCCGCGAAGCTGAAGTCGCCGGAATTGATCGTGCCTGCTCCGAGCATGGGAGCGATGAGCCAGCCGCCCAGCATGGCGCCGACGATGCCGACGACGATGTTCAGCAGCGGTCCCTGCTCCGAGTCCGTCCGCATGAGCATGCTTGCCAGCCAGCCGATGATTCCCCCTACGACGATCCAGATCAGAAAGTTCATGGTGCTCTCCCGTGTATTGTTGAAAGTACCGCGCCGGGCGATGTGACCGGCAGCGGTTGATGAGAAGTTACCACCCGCATCGCAGGGGTGCGGTCAGAAATACCTTACCCTGCGTGTAGGAGAAAGGCGCGACAGTTTGACCGTCAACGCACACCCCGCGATGGCACAGCGAGCGATGTACGTTGCGTGCGCTGGGTCAGGCTGCAGCCTGACGCGGAGATACGTGGGCAGCGTGAGGCTGACGCGGACCCTGGACGTACACGCAGGTGCTCTCGTGCGACTACAGCGCGCTGCCGAGCGGCTGGGTCGCGGCTACGGTGGCGTAATACTCCCACGCCCGCGCCACGATGGCGGCGACCAGCACGCTGCCGCCGCGCGCTTCCTCGCGGGTGAAGGTGCGCAGGCGCGCGCCATCGCCGCCGGTGGCCGCCAGCATGCGCAACTGCAGGTCGGCGCTTTCCTCGAGAAAGCATGCGGCCACGGTCGCGGTGCGTACGTCGGCGGCGGCGGTGGTGATGCCATGGCCGCGCATCATGATGGCGAGCCCATTGCCCATGCACTGCGCGACGGCATCGCCCAGCTCGCGCGAGCGGATGAGCCCGATGCGCTCGTATTCCGGCACACCGTCGATGAACGCCACCGCCTGATTGTGGACGACGCGATGCGGCTCGCCGATCTGCGTGAGACCGATGCACGATGGCGGATGCGCGTGAACGACGGCACCGACGTCGGGACGTGCCGCGTAAAGACGGGCATGGATCCAGAACTCGGTGTTGGGCTGACCCTCGCCCGCGAGCACGCTCCCGTCCGTATCGATGACGAGGAGATTGTGCTCGTCTGCCAGGCCAGGGGACCGGCGCGTCGGAAAGATGAACCGGCTCGTGCCGGGAATGCGCGCGCTCGCGTGCCCGAAGGCATTGGACAGCCCTAAGCGCTCGAGGATGTGATTGGCCACGACGACGTCGCGGCGCAGGTCCGATTCGCTGTTCATCGCAGGCTGTGGCGGATGATGCGGACCGGGGATGTCACCGAGCGACGGGTGGCGTGAACTCGATTCCGTCCAGCGGCACGTTGTAGTCGGTGGCCTCGATCACGAGGGTCTCGTCGTACTTGGGGTCACCGCGGGAAACCTGGATATGGAATGGCACCTTCACCCCCTGCACGTCGCGGAAGTCGGAATACGTTTCGGTGCGGATCTGGTCGTATTCGGGCTCGCGCAGGCGCTCGATGCGGTGCGTCGTGCCGTTGATCCACACCTCGTAGGCGCGCCCTCCTTCCGGCGTGATCTCGATGACGTCGTAGGCAATGCCGTCCGCCGTGGTCGGTGCACCGTACTGGATCTTGGCGGTTTGGCGTTCCGGATACCAGAAAGCCAGACGGTCGCGATAGGCGGCGTTCGCTGCCAAGCGGAGGGTCACGGGATCGGTCTCGATCAGGGCCTTCTCGGTGCCCTGCTGCGACCAGGCGTTGATGCCGTCGTAACCCATCCACGCGCTGCTGCCCGCGACCTCGAGATGCATGCGCGAACGTCCGGTGACAAGCGATGCCCAGCGCTCGGCCCGGCCGGGCCGGCCGCCAGCCGTGATGCGCACGATGCTGTGTTGGGTGCGCAAAGCGTCCCACGCGGCGCCGCCCGTGGCCTGCTTGGCTTGCGCGAGCAGCGCCGCCGGATCGGGCCGCGGCGGCTGCGCGTCGGCCGCGTAGCCCCACGTCGGCAGGAGCCACGCGAGCACGAGGAGGATCCATCCGCGTGGCCGACAGGTTCTGCCGGATGCCGTCGCGTAACGTCTGCTGTTCGATGCCCGATGCATGCTATGACGCCTGTGCGTGTGCTGCGATGACCTGTGCCACGCACGCGGTTAGCTTCCGCGCGTAGGGCACATCGAGGAATTCGTTCGGACCGTGCGCGTTCGAGTGGGGCCCGAGCACGCCGGCGATCATGAATTGTGCGTCCGCGAAGTGTTTGCCGAGCATGGCCATGAACGGAATCGTCCCGCCCTCGCCCATGGCTGCAGCGGGCTTGCCGAAGTGCTCGCGCGACGCATCGTCGAGCGCCTGGGCCAGCCATGATGCGGTGGGCGGCGCGTTCCACCCGGTCGCTCCCGATTCAATCTCGAACCGCACCGTGGCGCCATGCGGGGGATCGTGCTCGAGCAACTGCTGCAGCTCGCGCGTCGCCCGCTCCGCATCGACACTGGGCGGCAGACGCAACGACAGCTTGAGCGCGGTGCGCGGCCGCAACACGTTGCCGGCACTGGCCATCGGCGGCAGCCCGTCGGCTCCGGTCACCGACAGCGCCGGCCGCCACGTCCGGTTGAGGAGTGCCTCGGCGTGATTTTCCACCATGGGCTGCGTAGCGCCGGCCCATGGGTACTTCCGCACGACCAGGTCACCGAGGATTCGCGCCGCCTCCTGCGCCTGCGTGACACGCTCGGCCGGAATCGCGCCATGAAACGCCTGGGGCAGAACGCGCCCGGTGGCGGCGTCCTCCAGGCGATCGAGGATTCGCCGCGCAACGCGAAAGGATGACGGCACCACGCCGCTCGCGTCGCCGGAGTGCACGCCCTCCGTGAGGACGTCGACGGTGAGCTGGCCGCCGGCAAGACCACGCAGGGAGGTCGTCGACCACAGCCGCTCGTAATCGCCGCAACCCGAGTCGAGGCCGACGACGAAATCCACGCGCCCCATGCGCGGGGCAAGGGCATCGAGGTACGCCGGCAGATCGTAGCTGCCGCTCTCTTCGCAGGTCTCGATCATGCCGACGCAGCGCGCGTGCGGGATGCCCTGCGCCTGCAGTGCCGCGATCGCCGTGAGCGAGGCGAACACCGCATAGCCGTCGTCGGCGCCACCGCGACCGAACAGCCTGCCGTTTTCGTAGCGCGGCTCCCAAGGACCGGAGCCGGCCTGCCATCCGGTCATTTCCGGCTGCTTGTCGAGGTGTCCGTAGAGCAGCACGCTGCGCGCGCCGACACCCGGCACATCGAAATAAAGCAGCGGCGTGCGTCCGGCCAGGCGCACGATCTCGACGTGCAGGCCGCGAACAGGTTGACGGCGAACCCACGACTCGGCGAGACGGATTGCGCGCTCGATGTGACCATTCGCCGCCCATTCCGGATCGAAATGCGGCGACTTCGCCGGAATGCGGATGTACTCGATGAGCTGGGGAACGATGTCGGTGTCCCAGGCGCGGGCGATCGGTTCGGCAAGCATTGCGGCATTCACGGTCGGATCGACGAAGCGCACATGATCGGGCCTCGCGCGACGCGAGGCAAGCGCGGCAGACGAAAACGAGAAGCGGCCCCGGAGGGCCACCGTCGGACAACGTCGAGCGCGGATCAGACGCGCGGTTCGCCGTCCTGGTTCACCGTGATGGAGCGTCCGGGAGGCGTGCTCATCTGCACGTGATGCTCCTGCCCCCGGAAGAAATAGGTCACGTCGTAGTAATCCGGGCGATCATGCGGCACGCTTGCGCAGCGCTGCACGTCGCGCGAGGTCACCACGTTACCCTCGTCGCCGCGGCCGACGTTCGAACCCACGGCCGCCCCGCCGATGGCACCGGCTGCCGTCGCAACGTCATTGCCACGGCCGTTACCGATCTGGTGACCCAGAATGCCGCCGAGAACGCCACCGATGATCGCGCCGCCGACGTTCGGACCACCTCGGTCGTTCTGCACGACCTGCTGCTGCTCGACCCAGCAACGCTGCTCGGCCTGGCCCATGATCGCGCGCACGGAGGTCACGTCGGCCGTGTAGAGCCGCTCGTCGTTGTGCCTGTGCCACCGCTCCTGGTCCCCTGCGACGGCGTAACGCTGCCGGTCGTTGGAGCTCGTATGCGTGTTCGCCGGCCGCACCGAGGAGACCTGGTAGTTGAGACCCATGCGTGACAGCGACTCGTAACGCCCGGGCTGGAGCACCACGCAACGCCCGCTGAAGCGCGCGTCCTCGCACACTTCCCACGCGCCGTCCTGCACGACGGCGGACGCCGCGCGGTCATTGAAGCCGAAGCGCTCGAAGTTCGCGATCGGCCGGTCGGCATCGAAGGAGCGCCCACGGAAACCCTCGCGCTCGTAGAACGTGACCTGCGCCGCCGCCTGCGTGGCGACGATCAGGCCCGCAACGCCCAGCATCGTTTTCAATGTATTGTTCATGTGTCCTCCGGAATGTGCGCAGCTCTAAACGCGGGACGTCCCCGCCAATATCAGTGCCTAACCTTAACGCGAGGCGTGGCGCGGCGTTGTCGGGAAATGCGTGCATCGTGTGTAGGCCGCGGACTAAACGGACGGAGTCGTATGATGCCGGGGCGGCCGAATGGGTAAATGTTGCACGTATGCGCGTTGGAAGCTGCGGAGGGAATACGATGCTGATCGTCTGGGGAAGAGCGAACTCGGTCAATGTGCAAAAAGTGCTCTGGTGCTGCGCCGAGGCCGGCATTGCGCACGAGCGCCGCGATGCCGGCGGGCCCTTTGGCGTGGTGGATACCCCTGAATACCGGCGGATCAACCCCAACGGGCTCGTGCCGACCATCGACGACGACGGCTTCACACTCTGGGAATCGAACGCGATCGTGCGCTACCTCGCGGGCCGCCATGCGCAAGGGACGCTCGTCCCCGCCGACGTGCACCGGCGTGCGCTCGCCGATCAGTGGATGGACTGGCAGGTTTCGACCTTCTGGCCGGCAATCCGGCCGCTGTTCCTCGGGTTGATCCGCACCCCCGCAGCGCAGCGCGATGCCATGGCGCTGGAAGCGTCGCGCGTGAAGACTGCCGGGGCTCTCGCGATCCTGGACGCGCATCTCCAGCAACACGCGTATGTCGCTGGCGACGCCTTCACGATGGGTGATATTCCACTGGGTTGCGGCGTCTGGCGCTGGCTGGCGCTGCCGATCGAGCGGCCGGAGCTGCCGCATGTGGGGCGCTGGTTCGACGCACTCGGCACACGTGCGCACTTCCGCAGTATCGTGATGCAACCGCTGAGCTGAAGCAGCACGACGGCACGCCCCGTCCGATCTTTGTAGCTGTTCGTGGCGCGCGGTCGCGGAACCCGGCCGCGCCGGGACCAACCGGAAAACGAAGGAGCATACGCATGAACAGGCGTTGGACCATCGTAATCGCTGCAGCCGTCATCGGGTACGCCGTGCACGCGTTCGCGCAGGTGCGCGCCGACATGCGGCCCCCCGTCATGCCGATCACGAGCTCGTCGTCGAATGGCGTGTCGTTCGCCTGGTTCTACGACCCTGCGGACCGGTCGGTCGTCGTCTGCCGCGCCGGTGCGACCGACGCCGTGGACTGCAAGGCACGCGCCACGCTGCCGTGAATGCATGGCCGCCTGCGGGGCGGGATCTGCTCCACCGATGACCCTGCATTCAGGGGCCATCCGCGGGAGCTCGTCGCCGACGATTACCAACGCCGGCAGGTAAGCGACGCATCCGAGCCCGGCGCCTGCCCCGTGCCATAATGCCGCGCCGATCGGCACCCTCGTTGCAGTGTCGTTGGCAGACGCTTCTCTTCCCGACGAGGTCGCACCATGTTCATCACGCTGCCGCTGCGGCGCGCTTTCCTGCTGGGCTTGCTGGCCGTTGCCGCCATGCCACCGTCGGCCGGTGCCCAAGGCACCTATCCCGACCACCCGATCCGCTTCGTCGTGCCGTTTCCGCCGGGCGGCGGCGCGGACAATCTCGCGCGTGCCATCGTGCCCAAGGCCGCGCAGATCCTCGGCCAAGCGATCGTCATCGAGAACAAGCCGGGGGCGGGCGGCAACATCGGCGCCAGCGAAGTGGCGCGCGCCGCGCCGGACGGCTACACGCTCCTGCAGGGCACGAATGGCACGCACGGCATCAACCAGGCGCTGTATGCGAAGACGGGCTTCGATCCCCTCAAGGACTTCGTTCCCGTCGCGCGCTTCACGATCATTCCGGCGATGCTGGTGGTGATCCCCAGCATTCCGGCGAACAACGTGCGCGAGCTCGTCAGCTACATCAAGGCGAATCCCGGCAAGGTATCGTTCGCCTCCGCGGGCAACGGCACCACGTCACACCTTGCCGGAGTGCTGTTCAAGAATCTCACCGGCACGGACATCGAGCACATCCCGTACAAGGGCGGCGGTCCGGCCATGGCCGGATTGCTCGGCGGCGAGGTGCAGATGATGATCGACCTCATGGTGAACGTGTACCCGCAGGTGAAGGCCGGAAGGCTCAAGGGCCTTGCGGTGACGACCCACCAGCGCGTGCCCACGGTGCCGGACGTGCCGACCATCGAGGAATCCGGCGTACCGGGATTCGAGATCGTCGCGTCCGATGGCGTGTACGCGCCCGCCGGCACGCCGCGGGCGATCGTCGACAAGCTGAATGCGGCGTTTCGCCAGGCGCTGCAGGATCCGCAAGTTCGGGAAAACCTCGTGTCGCGCGGCGCTTTTCCGGTGCCCGGCACGCCGGAGGACCTCGCCCAGCACGTCGCCCACGAGTACCCGATGTGGATCAAGCTCGTGAAGGATTCGGGTGCCAAGGTCGACTGACGCCGTGACCGAGGCGCCCGGCCACGGGTTCGCCGGCCTGCCGCCGGCGCCGCGCGCCGCGCTGACGGAAACGCGGCACTGGTTCCAGGCACTGGAGAACTTCTGCCGCGTGTTCGCGATCCGCCGGGGCGAGCGCGTGCTGATGCTCACGGACCCCCTGCTCGACCCCCGCGTGGTGGATGCAATCAGCGGCCTTGCGCAGGCGCGCGGGGCCACGGTCAATGTGTTCATGGCGCACACCACCACCCTGTCGGCCATCCCGGAGGAGATCAAGCCGCTGCTTGCGCAGGCGCAGTTCGTCGTCTCGACGTGGTTCTGCTCGATCGAGGACCCGTTCAACGTCGCGCTGCGCCAGGCCGGCCAGCGCTGGGTGAAGATCACCTATTTCCGCGACCTCGATCTGCTGCACACGCCGCAGGCGCGCTTCCCGCTCGACGTGCTCGGCGAGATCGTCCGCGCCACCGCGCGCCGCTTTCCGGCAGGCACCGACTTCACGCTGCGCTTCACCGACGCGCGCGGCAGCGACCTCGCCATTCCCTACACCGCGGCGATGCGCGATGCCATGTTCGCCGGCAATCGCTGGCGCGGTCGGATGACCGCGGACGAGCCCGGCTGCTACGTGCATTACCTGCCGACGCATGGCCCCAATTTCTGGGACAGCACGGCGATGCGCAACGACACCCGCGCGGAGATCGCCATCGACGGCGTGCTATATCCGGAGTGGGCGATCGGCTTTGCCCAGCCGTTTGTGGAGCGCATCGCGGTGGTGTTCGAGCGCCGGCGCGTGGTCGAGGTCCGCGGCAACTCGGACGAGGCGCGGATCCTGCGCGAGATGCTCCTCGGCGGGATCCTGATCGAAGGCGGCGGCTGCGGCTTCAACCCCAAGGCGCCACGGCACGTCATCTATCCCGCGGGTTCGAACGCTCCGGGCGCGCTGCATTTCGGGATCGATCTCGCGCGGCCGTCCGACTACATCCGGCGCACGATGCCGCAATGGGAAGAGCCGCCGGTGCACCAGGATCTGATCGCCTTCGACATGACGGTGACGGCAGGCGGGCACACCGTCGTCGACGGCGGATTCCTCGCGGCACTGCGCGATCCTGACGTCGTCGCCGCGGCAGCACGGTATGGTGATCCCCTGGACGTGCTCGAGGGCACGGCCTGATCGTTCACGGAGATCGCGATGTGGGAAGTCGTGGCGGCGACGGTGCAGGACGAGTTTGCGGACGCGCGCGATGCCGCGCAACTGACGCGCGTCGTCGTGCGGATCGTCCTCGCCATCGCACTCTCCGCGCTGCTCGGCTACGACCGCGAGCGTCAGAACCGCAGTGCCGGCCTGCGCACCCACATGCTGGTCGCCCTTGGCGTGGCGCTCGGCGTCGTCGCCGCCCAGCAATCGGGCGTCGATGCGAGTCGCGTCATTCAGGGCATGTTCGCCGGCATCGGGTTCCTGGGCGCCGGAGCGATCCTCAAGCAACCTGACAAGCTGCAGGTGCAAGGGCTGACCACGGCGGCCAGCATCTGGGCCACGGCGGCGATTGCGACTGCAGCGGGCCTGGGTCGCGACGCGACCGCCGTGCTCGCCACCCTGCTGGCGCTCCTGATCCTGACGGTGATGCGGCGGCTGGAGCGGCCGGCGCACGACGCTGCACAACCCGGGCACCAACGCTGATGGCCCTCTTCGGCATCGAGCCGCGCGCGGCGCGAGTCACCTGGACGGTCGCGCTCGTTGCGGGTGCGCTCTATGCGCTCTACCTGGTGCGCACGACGCTCTTCGTCTTTACGCTGGCCGCCTTCCTCTCCTACATGATGGCCCCGCTCGTGCGACGGCTCGAGCATGCGCGTCATGGCCGGTCCCGGCGCACGCTCGCGGTGGCGACCGCCTTCGCACTGGTAATGGTCGTCATCGCGGTGCTCGCGGCAATCGCCGGGCCGGTGGTATCGGCGCAGTTCTCGCAACTGGGCGAGCAGCTGCCGGATCTCGCCCGGCGCGTGCACACCGGCGATGTGCCGTTGCCGGGGATCCTCGAGCCCTGGCGCGAGCGCATGAACGCCATCGTCGCGCAAGGGCTCGAAGGGGCGACGCGCAGCGCGGTGCCGTTCGCGCAACGCGTGGCGCATGGCGCGACCGCGCTTGCGGGCAATCTCGTCTACATCGTCCTGGTGCCCATTCTGGCGTTCCTGTTCCTCAAGGATGGGCCCGCCATGCGCGATGCACTGATCCGGTGGCTCGCGCCCATCGCGCGCGGCGCAACGCTGCACGGGATCGTGGACCAGCTGCACGAGAGCCTGGGACAGTATGTCCGGGCGCTCGGCCTGCTCGCACTCGCCACGTTCGCGGCCTACGGCGCGTTTTTCATGATTGCCGGCGTGCCATATGGCATCGTGCTCGCCGCAATTGCCGCACTGCTCGAATTCATTCCACTGATCGGACCGCTCACCGCGATCGGGCTGGCCCTGATCGTTGCGGCCATCGCGGGTTACGGGCACCTGCTCTGGATGGTCGGCTTCTTTGCGGTGTATCGCAGCGTGCAGGACTATGTGCTCGCGCCGCGGCTCATGGGCGGCGGTCTCGAGCTGCACCCCGCACTCGTCATCTTCGGGTTCCTCGCCGGCGAGCAGCTTGGCGGCGTGGCGGGCATGTTCCTGTCCGTGCCGGTGCTCGCGACGCTGGTGATCATCGTGCGCTACACCGCGCAACGCGAGCAGCAAACCAACACCAAGCCGGTCACCAAGTAAGCGCGGCGGCGCGGCCGGTGGCATTGTGCAACTGCCCGGCTCGATGACGCGCTAGGCTGCGGGCTCCGCGCCCGCCCAGGCATCAACGAGCAACGCCATGGCCTTGCCGAGACCGGTCGTCGAGCCCCCGCCGAAGGCCACCACGCCGTCCGCTTCGTGCTCGCGGGCATATTCCAGCGCACGCTCGGTCACGGCGATCGGCGTGTGCATCGTTGCCCCGGCGAACACGCCCGCAGCGCGGTCGCCAAGCGATTCCGCCAGGCGGCGCGCGTCACCTTCGCGCGTCGGCGTGCACAGCACGAGCGCGCGCCGGATGCCGAGCGCGACCGCCTCGTCGCGTACCCGCGCTGTCGTATCGAACCCGAACACGACGCGTGCCGGCCGTCCCACGTATACGAAGCTCTGCATCAGGCGCGCACCAGGGCGAAGTCGTAGTCCACCTGCTGGAACGGTCCGTCGAAACCGGCTGCGCGGATGCGCTCCGGATCGGACATGAGTCGAGGGGTGACGACGAGGCTGTCCTTCACGCCAAACACGGCGTCGCTATCGAGGTAAGGATCGCCCGCCATGAAAAGATGCGTGACGATGCTGCGAAAACCCGGTGCGCCGAGCATGAAGTGCACGTGCGCCGGCCGGAACGGGTGCCGGCCCGCAGCCTTCAGGAGATCGCCCACGGGTCCGTCGTCCGGGATGGGATACGAGCTCGGCTTGACGGTGCGAAACCAGTAGCGGCCATCGGCGCCGGTCGTGAACACGCCGCGCAGGTTCATCGATGGCTGCTGCGGATCCTGCACGTCGTAGAAGCCGTTCGGCGCTGCCTGCCACACGTCCAGCGTGGCGCCTCCGATCGCTGCTCCGGCGGCATCGAGCACGCGTCCGGTCATGAGCATCGGCTCGCCCTTGCCGTCGCGCGAAATCGAGCTGCCCATCGCCATCGTTGCGGCGCCCGGCACGTAGAACGGTCCGAGCACGGTGCTCTCCGTGCCGCCGCCTTCGCGGCGATGATTGATCGCATCGACCAGCATCGAAACGCCCAGCACATCGGAGAGCAGGATGAATTCCTGCCGCGATGCGCTGCACGTCTGGCCGGTGCGCGTCAGGAATTCGATGGCCCGGGTCCACTCCTCGCGCGTGGGCTCGAGCTCACGCACGAGCGCGTGCACATGACGCACGACGGCGTCGAGGATCGCGCGCGTACGCACGTCCGCGGCGGCGGCGTGCCGCCCGCTGACGACCTCGGTGGCATTGCTCTCACTGAAGAGCGGTCCGCCCATGTTCTCCTCCGCCAATGTGCTCAGCGCGCGAGCGGCTTGCCGGCCAGCCAGGCCGCGCCGTCGGCATACAGGCGCTCGACCTCGGGACCCTTGAGCTGCGGCATGTCGCGCTTGACCGCAAACCCGATCCGCGTCTGGGCATAGGCGAGATGCCGGTAGCCTTCCGGGAATTGCGCGAGCAGCCCCGGATCGAGGGCGGGATGCGCTGCCGGGTCCAGCGGATCGAGCCGGTCTTTCTCGTAGATCGGTTGGCGCAGCACGATCGCCCAGCGGCCGTGCCGCTGCTCGAAGAAATCGTAGAAGCGTCCGGTACAGACCACGTCGCAGCGCACCCCATCGACGTCGGCGCGTTGCGAGATCGTCATCTTGGTCTGCGCGATCGCCCGGCCGCCCTCGATGTCGATCGTCGAGCCGCCGAGAAAGTGCAGGATGCTGACGCCGCGGTCCCATCCTTCGCGGCTGACCGTGATGAACCGTTCGGCCGGCCCCTGAAACCACGTGGCCATCATGCGCCCATCGTCGTGCCAGACGCTGCGGAAGCGTTCCCAATCGCCCGCGTCGCGCCATAGCGCCCAGTTCTCCACCACCTCACGAATGCGCAGGCGATCGATCATCGTCGTGTCCATCATCGTGCTTCTCCCCAGCCGCGTGCGTTCATGGTGGTGTTCGTCAAGCGGTGCCGGTCACCGCGTCGGCCAGACGGCGGTCGTGCAGGTAGCGAAGCTCGTAGCACCCCGCTCCGCCGGCGCCGTCCATGGGCCCGAGTTGCGCCAGCACAGCGGCCTGCACCTGCCGCGCTTCGCTCGGGCTGTAACACTCGAGCAGCAACACGGCGGCGACGGGCTCCGTGTCCGCACGGCTCACCCACGCCGGGGCCGTCGCATGCGCGTCGGCGACACCCCAATGCACGCCCACGATGCCGGGCAGATTCTGGCAGTCGTGCACCAGTGCTGCCATCTGCGCGGGCGTCCGCGACTGGTCGAAGCGCAGCGTGACCAGTGCCCCACCCACGCCCGTGCTGCGCGAGGACCGCGCCACACACGCGGCCCGCAGAAATCGCCGCAGGCGTGGCCGCATCGCTTGCGACCACGCCGTGGGATCGCGCACGAGCTGCCGGTACGCGGCGCTCTCGAGCACGGCGAGGTCCGCGAGCTCGTAAAGCGTGAAATAGCGATGCACGGCGGTTGCCACGTCCGCCATCGCGGCGTAGCGCCGCCCGGCGAAAATCCCGGGAACACGCACGCGCTCCGGCACATGCTCGCGCGTGTGCCACGCGTCGTATTCGCGTTCATGGCCGGGGGCGACGTCGTTCCACAGCGCCAGGAACGCCTCTCCCTGCAGGCTCATTGCGGGAAGACCATCACCTTCGACGCCGCCCGGGCATGGGCGATGCGAAAACCTTCCAGCGCGTCCCGCAGCGGCATGCGGTGCGTGATCATCGGCCGATACGCTTCCGGATCCGTCGCCAGGCGCGCGATCACCACGCGCCATTGCGCAGCAGCGGCACGATAGGAGCCGCGAATCTGCAGCGTGCTGCGCACCAGCCGCGTGAGGTCGATCGTGGCAGGAGCGGCGTGGATACCCGAAATGACCAGGATGCCGCCAGGGCGGAGCAGCGCGAGCGCGCCATCGACCACGCCGGGCGCGCCCGTGGCCTCGAACACGCGATCGAAAGGGTTCGCTTCGCCGGCAGCGGCGAGTGCGTCGGGAAGGGTGCCGTTGCCGACGTCCACCACCCGCGTGAAGCCGAGCGTGCGCACCGTCCGGAGCCGCTCTGCGTCGTCACGCCCGACGATGACGATCTCGGCGGCGCCGGCGTGGCGTGCCGCCATCGCGATCGCCTGGCCGATGGTGCCGGGGCCGAGCACCAGGATGCGATCGCCTTCTGCGACGTCACCGACACGGACTGCTTCGGCTCCGACGGTGAGTGGCTCGCACAACGCGGCAAGCTCGGCATCGAGCGTCGGCGGCACGGCTACGCAGTTGCGTGCCGGCACGATGACTGCCTGCGCGAAAGCCCCAGGCCGCGTGATGCCGATACCGCGCCGCTGCTGACACCGATCATGCCGCCCCGCCGTGCACGCGGGGCACGTGCCACAGGTCACCGAGGGCATGACGGTGACGAGATCGCCAGGCGCGAGCGCGTCGACACCCGGCCCGGTCGCGCGTACGCGTGCCGCGAACTCGTGCCCGATCGTCACCGGCAGCGCACTCGCCATGAACCGGTAGTTGCGCGTCCAGTGATCGATGTGCAGATCGGTGCCGCACACGCCGACCGCCGCCACATCGAGCAGCACCTCTCCGCCGCCCGGCGCAGCGGGCGCAGGCACCTCCGCGAGCGAGAGTCCCGCAGATGCACTGGTCTTCTGCAATGCGAGCATCGGCTTCCTTATGCAGAGGAGATGAGCGCGAACATCACCGCAAATAGGCAAGCAGCGGCGACCCTGGCTGCCGCCTGATCAGCAGATCTTCCGCAACTCGCGCTTCCGCGGGTGCGAGCGTTTCGTACCACTGGATCTCGCTCGCCACGAGCGCCGCCACGGCAATGCCATCGCGGTAGAGCACGCGATTGCCGGCAAGCGCCGGCACCTTCGCCCCGGGCAGCACGATACCGGCCAGATTGAGCGGATCGGCGCCGCTCACCGAGAGCAACACGCCGCTCGCAGCCGACCGACGCACTTCGCGCAAAAGGTCGACCGCTTCCGGAAGCGCGAACTGCTCGCCCGACACGCCGGCCACGAAGCGTCCGCCGCGCAGGTCGCCCCGTGCTTCGAGACGCCGCAGCACCCGCAGCAGATCGCGCCATGGCGGCAGCCAGGACGCTTCGCGCTGCAGCAGGCGCCAGTACACCACGCCATAGCGACGCAGCAGGCTCCCGACCAGATGCTCGAGCAGCTCCTGGCGCCGCTCTTCCGCTTCCAGCGACGAGCCATTTGCGAGGGCGTTGGCACGCCGGATCACCGACCATCGCCCCGCATCCTCCACGCCGAACATCGTCTTGCGCCGGCGCTTGCCGCCATGCAGCGGCTTGCGCTTTTCCGAGGGTGTGAGCAGCGCGCGCAGCCCGGTGAAGCTGTCGGAGCTGACGAGCCCCGCCGCCACCAGCTCGGCCAGGGCTTGCTCGAGCTGCGTGCGCAGCACTCCCGTGCCGTCGAGGATCTCGTCATGAAACGAGGCGCCATGGCTGCGCAGATATTCAAGGACCATCTGCGCCCGCGCACTCACGTTCTGCGCGTCGGGCGCGGCGCTCGGCGCCGCGCGCATCCACACGGCAGCGGCCCGCCGCGGCAGCAGTGTCACCGGCGTCGTACGGATCGGACCGGTGTTGACCGCCCCGGCCTGCGGTGGAGTGAGTCGCGTCCATACCGCGCGCCCGGACAGGCACAAGTCGTCGAGCCACGTGAAATCGTAGTCCTCGAGACGCGCCGGCAGAATCTCCGCTTCCCAGGCTGCGGCCGGCGCTTCGAAGCCCTGGAGCTGGGCGATGACGGCATCGAGGGCATCGGGACCCTGGCGGCGCTCGCTCGGCACCACGTGCTGCCAGCGAAACAGGAAGCGCATGAAATCCTGTGACGTGACGGGCTCGATCTCCTGCCGCAGGCGCTTGACGGTGTAGCGATGGATGCGGGCGAGCAACGTACGGTCACACCACTCCGCTGCACTTGCATCCGGCGTGAAGAAGCCGCGCATGACCACCCCTTCGGCAGTCAGGCGCGCGAGAGCGGCCTCGATGTCGCCAAGCTCCACGCCCATCGAGGCGGCGAGTGCGGGTGCCATGGTCGGTCCGAGGGCTTCGATGCGGCTGCGTACCAGAGCGGTGACGGCGTCCTCCCGCGACCACGAACGTGACGCAAATTCGGCAGGCGCGTCGATGACCGGCTGCATCGACAGGGCTGGATGCACGGATTGCAGCTGCGGCAGGCGCTCGGCGCTGCCCCAGAGCCGCAACGTATCGGGCGCAACAGCGTGCGGCCCCGCCGACCCGGGAATCGTCAGCTCCGTTGCCCGGCCGGCGCGCGCGAGCTCGCGCATCCAGTCGAGCCACTGGCTGCCACGCTGCACTTCCGCTCCGGTGATGAACCCGAGCCCTACCAGTGCGTCGTGCAACTCGTCGACACTGACCGGCTCGGGCCACGCTTCGCCGCGCACGCGCTCGATGGCTGCCGCGTCGAGGCGGCCGAGATCGGCGGCCGTGGCCTCGTCGAGCCAGCGTCGGCTCATCACCGCCTGCGTGCGGCGCTCCTCGAGCGGCGCATCGTCGAGGTAGGCATAGGGCCGCGCCGTCAGGATCTCCAACGCCAGCGGCGAGGGCTGCGTCAGCTCGCGCGTCACGATTTCGACGGCGCCGCTTTCGAGGCTGCGCAGCAGGGTCTCGAGGCCTTCGATGTCCATCGCGTCGTAGAGGCAATCGTGGATGGCCTGGCGCACCAGCGGGTGGTCGGGGATCTCGCGTTCGCCGACGATGTTCTCGGCGCACGCGATCTGATCGGGAAAGACCGCGGCGATGAGGTCTTCGGCACGCATGCGCTGCAGTGGCGCGGCGACCTTCTTGCCACCGCGAAAGCGCGGCAGCGCCAGCGACGTGGACGCGATCCATCGCCAGCGCGCGGTGAACATGGGCGAGGCCAGCAACGCCTGCACGAGCACCGCCCGCACCGAGCTCGAGTGCAGGTAGCGCGCGACCTCCTCCAGCGGAAAGCTGTGGCTCGTCGACAGCGACAGCACGATGGCGTCCTCGGTGGCGGCGGCCTGCAGCTCGAAGTCGAACTTGAGGCAGAATCGTTTGCGCAGCGCCAAGCCCCAGGCGCGGTTGATGCGGCTGCCGAACGGCGAATGCACCACGAGCTGCATCCCGCCGGATTCGTCGAAAAAACGCTCCAGCACGATGCGCCGCTGCGTGGGCAGGCCGCCGAGCGCGGCGCGCGCCGCCGCCAGATAGTCGACGAGCTGCTCCATGCCGTCGCGCCCGACGCCGGTTTCGCGCACCAGAGCGTCGACGGCCGCGATCTTCGTCGGTTCCGCGTCGAGCGCGGCACTCACGCCATCACGCAGGCGCGATACCGCCAGCGACAGTTCGGTCGTGCGCCCGGGCGCCTCGCCCAGCCAGAAGGGAATGCTCGGCGGCTGGCCATGGGCATCCTCGACACGCACCCGCCCCGCTTCGATGCGCTGGATGCGATACGACGTGTTGCCGAGCTGGAAGATGTCGCCAGCGAGGCTTTCGACGGCGAAGTCCTCGTTGACGGTGCCGACGAGCTGTCCCGCGGGCTCGAGCACCACGTCGTAATCCGCGGTATCGGGGATGGCGCCGCCCGAGGTGAGCGCGGTCATGCGGGCGCCGCGCCGGCCGCGCAGCACGCCATTGACCGCATCCCGATGCAGGTACGCGCCGCGATGCCCGTGCCGCGTGGTGAATCCGTCCCCGAGCATGCGTACGACCTCGAGGAACTCCTCGCGGGTGAGCGTCGCATACGGATACGCGCGCTGCATGAGCTGGAACAGCGCCTCTTCCGGCCATTCCTGCGCCGCGACCTCCGCGACGATCTGCTGCGCAAGAACGTCGAGCGGCTTTTGCGGGATCGACAGGCGATCGAGCTCGCCACGGCGGATCGCGTCCAGGAGTGCGGTGCATTCCACGAGCTCGTCGCGGGACAGCGGGAAGAGACGGGCCTTGGGGATCCCGCCCACCTGATGGCTCGCGCGTCCGGCACGCTGCAGGAAGGCCGCGATGGATCGGGGCGAGCCGAGCTGGCAGACGAGGTCCACGTCACCGATGTCGATGCCGAGCTCGAGGGAGGCGGTCGCCACCAGCACCTTGAGCTCGCCAACCTTCAGGCGTTGCTCGGCCTTGAGACGCAATTCCTTGGACATGCTGCCGTGATGCGCCATGACGTTGTCGGCGCCAAGCAACTCGGAAAGGTGGCGCGCCGCGCGCTCGGCCATGCGCCGGGTGTTGACGAACACCAGCGTGGTGCGCTGCCCGCCGGCCAGTGCCGCGAGGCGCTCGTACACTTCCTTCCACACCTCGTTCGACATCACGGCCGACAATGGCGATGCCGGCAGCTCCAGCGCGAGGTCGCGCGGGCGCACGTGACCAGTATCGACGATGGCGCACGGGTCGCCCTCGGGCGCAGCATGGACGCCCACCAGGAACCGGGCCACCTCCTCGATCGGCTTCTGCGTCGCGGAAAGGCCGATGCGCACCAGCGGACCCGTCGCCAGCGCGGCCAATCGCTCGAGCGACAGCGCGAGGTGGCTGCCGCGCTTGTTCGACGCGAGGGCATGGATCTCGTCCACGATCACCGTGCGGACCGTCGCCAGCATCCGGCGTCCGGATTCGGAGCCGAGCAGCACGTAGAGCGACTCGGGGGTCGTGACCACGATATGCGGCGGACGTCGGCGCATGCTCGCCCGCTCGGTCTGCGGAGTGTCGCCGGTGCGCACGAGGGTGCGAATGCCGACGTCCGGGAAGCCCTGCGCCTCGAGCTCGGCGCGGATGCCGGCGAGTGGCGCCGCGAGGTTCTTCTGGATGTCGTTCGACAGCGCTTTCAGCGGCGAGACATAGACGACGAAGGTCTCGTCGGGCAGCGGCGTCTCGATGCCCTGACGTACCAGCTGATCGATGGCCGCGAGAAACGCCGCGAGGGTCTTGCCGGACCCCGTAGGCGCCGCGATGAGCACGTTCTGCCCGGCCTGGATCAGCGGCCACGCGCGACGCTGGGGCTCCGTCGCCTCGGGGAAATGCTTGCGGAACCAGGCGGCGACCGCCGGATGAAAGGATTCAGGAAGCATCGAGAGGGATTTGCCAAAGCAACCAGATGGGGACCACTGCCGGAAGTGCAACCGCACGTCATTGTGCCATTCGCGCAAGGGTCGATCTGGCGCCAACCTTGACGTACCCCGGTCAGGCGGTCGAAGCTTCGGCCTGTCCCGCCCCCAGAGAACAACATGAACGCCTGGCTGCGCCCGCTGCTTTGCCTCGCCCTCCTCCTTTTCATGCATGCTGCCGGTGCGCAGACGACCCTCGCGCGCGACCTGCCGCCGGGCCTGCGCGTGCCGCCCGCCGCCGAGGCCGGCCCCGGGTTCGATGTCGAGCGCGCCACCGAATCATGGCTCGCGCTCCTGTCACCGCAGCAACGCGAGCTGTCCGACGCCTACTTCGAGGGCAACTACTGGCTGGCGCTGTGGAGCGCCCTGTACACGATTGGCGCGATGTGGCTGCTGCTGCGCAGCGGCGCGAGCCGGCGCATGCGCGACATGGCGGAGCGGGTCACGCGACGGCCCTTCCTGTCCACGTTGCTCTTCGGCGCTCTTTTCGTCATCGCAGCGCACGTGCTGGAGCTGCCGTTCGCCCTCTACGCGGGCTATTTCCGCGAGCACGCGTACGCCTTGTCGAACCTGAGCTTCGGCGGCTGGCTGCGCGAGGCGCTGATCGCGCTCGCCGTCAACGCGGTGCTCGGCGCGCTGGTGATCGCGATCGGGTATGCCGGCGTGCGCCGTACGGCCGGTCGCTGGTGGGTCTGGGCGACCGCGTTCACGTTCGTGTTCACGCTCTTCCTCAGCGTCATTTACCCGCCGCTCATCGCGCCGCTGTTCAACAACTACAAGCCGCTGCCCGAGGGCCCCGTGCGCGACGCCGTCCTGCAACTCGCCCGCGCCAACGAAATCCCGACGCAACATCTCGAGTGGTTCGACGCTTCCCGGCAGACGACACGCGTAAGCGCCAACGTCTCCGGCATCGGCGGCATCGCGCGCATCAACCTGAACGACAATCTGCTGCAGAAGACCTCGCTGCCGGAGATCAAGGCCGTGCTCGGGCACGAGATGGGGCACTACGTGATGCACCACGGCTTCCAGCTCGCGGTGTATCTCTCGCTGCTCGCCGGCATCGCCTTCGCCGCGGTCGAGTGGCTCATGCGACCCCTGTTGGGACGCTGGGAGGGACCGCTGCGGCTGCGCGGACGCGCCGATCCCGCCGCGCTGCCCTTGATCGTGGCGCTGTTTTCCGCGGTGTGGCTGCTGCTCAGCCCGCTCGTCAACACCACGATCCGCACCATCGAAGCGGAAGCCGACGCCTTCGGCCTCAATGCGGCGCGCGAGCCGCAGGGCTTCGCCATGGTCTCGATGCGCCTGTCGACCTATCGCAAGCTGCGGCCCGGAGCGGTCGAGGAATTCCTGTTCTTCGATCACCCGAGCGGCTATGACCGCGTCCGCCGCGCCATGGTGTGGCAGAAGGAGAACCTGCGCTGAAGCGGTGCGTCAGGCGAGGCAGCGCTCCGCAGTCCAGCCGTAGAGCCATTCGAGCGCGTCGTAGAAGCGCTCCGGCGAACGGTCCTTCCACAGCGAGTTGCGCACGAGGCGCTCGACGCCCTGCGCGTGATAGATGCGTCCCATCTCGCGCGACGAATACACCACCCGGGCGGTGCGCACGATGCGCTTCGCTTCGTAGAGGCGGAAGCCCGCTTCCAGATCGCCGTCGCTCGCACGAATGGCTTCGCGCAACGTGACCGCATCCTCGAGCGCCATGCAGGCGCCCTGGGCCATGTACTGCAGCATGGGATGCGCGGCGTCGCCCAGCAGCGTGGCGCGGCCCGAGCCCCAGCGCTCGACGGGGTCGCGGTCGGCCGTCGCCCAGCGCTTCCAGGAGCTCGGCAGGCTCAGCAGGCGCCGCGGCCGCTCGCAGATACCCGTGAAGTAGGACAGCACCTCCTCCTGCGAGCCTTCGCGCACGCCCCACTCTTCCTGCTCGCGGCTGTGGAAGGTGACCACGAGGTTGTATTGCTCGCCGCCGCGCAACGGGTAATGCACCACGTGATAGTTGGGCCCGACCCAGATCGCGGCAGCGTTCCAGCGGAGATCCTCGGGCATGCGCTCCTTGGGTACCACGCCCCGATAGACCACGTGGCCCGACACGCGATGCGCATCGCCGACGAGATGCTGCCGCACCACGGATTTCACGCCATCCGCGCCGATCACGGCGCAACCGGCGTACACGCGCCCGTTGCTGTCGGTCGCGCGCGCGCCGTCGTGATCGATGTCGATGCGCTCGACGCGGGTCGACGTGTGGAAATCGACATTGCGTGCGAGCTGCACCTCCTCGTAAACGGAGAGGTGGATGTCGGCGCGATGGATGACGGCGTACGGATTGCGAAAACGTGCGCGAAAGGCCTCGCCTACGGGCACGGACGCGATTTCCGTGCCGTCGACGGCGTCCATCATCACGAGCCGTTCGGCGTAGACCGCGCGGCGGCGCATGCGCTCGCCGGCACCGAGGGCGTCCATCGCGGTGAAGGCATTCGGCCCGAGCTGGATGCCGGCACCGATCTCGCCGATTTCCGCCGCCTGCTCGATCACCGTGACGGCACGGCCGAGCTGCGACAGCGCCAGCGCCGCGGCAAGACCGCCGATGCCGCCGCCGACGACCAGCACGGGCGCGCCGGCACTCATCGCGTGGCGATCCCCGCAGCAGGACGGCAGGCGAGAATGGCGACGGTCATTGCGCTCAACGGGGTTCGCAGCGCGGCGCGTCGACCTCGAACACGCCGAGCTTGCGATGCACGGGAGATTCGTCGGCGCCGATCAGATAGACGGGTTTCTCACCCGATGCGTTCGCGAGCCGGACGCTCGCGAAACCCGGTGCGCAGAACGTGTCACCCTGCTCGAACCGAAGCGTCGTGCCGTCGACCTCGGCGTGCCCGCGTCCTTCGACGACATGGAACACCCGGGCCGGCGACATGCGCCGCAGCGCCTGCTCCTCGCCGCCGCGGAGCATCGCCGCCGTGAAGGCGATGGTATTGAGGCAGTCGCCGCCGGTCTCGGGATTGACGTAGGCGACTTCCACCAGCCGGTCGCGCGGCGCGTGATGGGCCAGCGCATGCAGCGCTTCGCGGGTTCGGGTCCAGTCGTAGCGCAGCTGCGGGTAGCGCGCGCTCGTGCGTTCGCCGCCGATGCGCGGCACGACGCTCGCCGCATACACCGCAGGGGATCGCGTGTCGGTCTGCGCTGCGCCCTGCATCACGTACGAGACGTCGAGATAGACCATCACCGGCAGGTCGAGCACGTCGAGCCAGATGAAGGGTCCTGCGCCTTGGTGACGATGCTCGTGCCACAGCCCGGTCGGCGTCAGCACCAGGTCGCCGGGGAGCATCGGGCATTTCTCGTCGCCGACGATCGTGCATGCCCCCGCGCCTTCGACCACGATCCGGGCGGCGTTGGGCGTGTGCCGATGGTTCGGCGCCGTCTCGCCGGGCAGCACCAGCTGCATGCCGAGATAGATCACGCTCGACGCCTGCAGGCGATCGAGGTCGCGGCCCGGATTGGCCAGGACCAGCACGCGGCGCTCGGCCTTGTCCATCGGCGTCAGCTCGCCGGCACGCAACAGCAGCGGCCGGATGCTCGCCCACGGCCAGAGCGTCGGCTGCGTGGCGCTCCGCGCTGCCCCCGGTGGCATCATCGAGCGCAGGCTCGGCCACAGTGGAACCAGATTGGCGGCGCGCAACGCGGCGACGTACTCAGCCGGCAACTCCTGCAAGGTGCCGAGCTCGTGCGCGGCGGAGAGATCGTTCATGGGCCGAGGCTTCGCGTCGTGAAAGCGCCAGTCTACTGATTCGCGCGGGCGTACGCCAAACGGCACGGAGCGCCGACGGCTACCCCTGCGCGCCTGTTACGGCGCCGGATTGGGGAAACGGGACTGGACCTCGGCGATGGCGTGCAGCGTCCCGGGATCGAGCTCGGTCTCTGCCGCGGCGATATCCTCGGCGAGCTGTGCGGTGCTGGTCGCACCGACGATCATCGCACCGAGATACCAGCGACTGCGCACGTACCCGAGCGCGAGCTGCACCAGGGACATTCCCCGCTCTGCAGCGAGTGCCGCGTACGCATCCACGGCGGGATCTACCGCGGGTTTGCGAAAGCGCATCCCGGCACTGTCGAACAGCGTGAAGCGCGCCCCGGGCGGCCGTGCACCGCCACGGTACTTGCCGCTGAGGATGCCTGCGCCCAGCGGACTGTAGGCAAGCAACGACATCTGCTCGCGGAACAGCGTCTCGGCGAGGTCGGTGTCGACACTGCGCGAGAGCAGGCTGTAGCTGTTCTGCACGGTGACCGGACCCGGCGCGCCAACCTCGCGCGCGGCCGCACGAAACGCGCATACACCCCACGCGGTCTCGTTCGACAGGCCGTAATGGCGGATCTTGCCGGCCCGAACCAGCCGGGCCATGCCTTCGACTTGCTCGTGAATCGACGGGCCGCCGCGCTCCTTCGCCGGGTCGAACTCGCTGGCGCCGAACATCGGCACGTTGCGTTGTGGCCAGTGGATCTGGAACAGATCGATGCAGTCGATCCGCAGGCGCCCCAGGCTCGTGTCGCAGGCCTCCGCGATCACCTCGGGAGTGAGATCGGTGCGGCCATTGCGGATCCATTCGCGCCGTCCCGGTCCGGCGACTTTGCTGGCGATGACGAGATCCTCCCGCCGATGCCGCGCGAGGGCCTCGCCGAGATAGGCTTCCGTCCGGCCCTGCGTCAGGGCGCGCGGCGGGATCGGATACATCTCGGCCGTATCGATGAAATTGACGCCGCGCTCGATCGCCAGGTCGAGTTGGGCCTGCGCATCCTGAGGCGTGTTCTGCTCGCCCCAGGTCATCGTGCCGAGGCAGACCTGCGAAACGCGCAGCGCAGTGCCCGGAAGGGTGTGATAGCGCATCAGGTGGTGTCCGTATTCGTCGAACAGCTCGCAACGACCACCGCATGCTGCCGGTCACTGCATCGCGGCAATGCGGCGCAAAAGAAAGGGCCGCCCGGTGGGGAGCGGCCCTCCTTGTAGCACGAATGCACGCGCGCCCCGCCTCGAGGAGCGCGCGACCGGCGGCGCGTCAGGCGCGGCGGGCGAACTGCTCGGCCGTGGCCGTTGCGGGACGCGCAGCCGTCGGGCTTCCAGCGCTCGCCGCCGAGCCGCGTTCGAGCTGCTTCACGTCACCGGAAAGCTCGCCGCCCTCGGCAACGACCAGGCTGCCGTAGCGGATGGTCCCGCTCACACGGCCCGTGCCATGCACCACCAGGCGTGTGCGTGCGGTGAGCTCGCCCGTGAACACCCCATGGACCTCGGCGACGTCGATCAGCGCGGTGCCGGTCAGCGTGCCGGGCTTCTCGATATGCATCACCTTGCTGTGCACCGTCGCCTCGACCAGACCCTCGATGACGAGATGATCGCAATCCGAGATCTCGACGCCCTTGAGCTTGATGTTGATGCCGACCGAGAGCGTGCTGCCGTCGCGCGGTGCATCCGGGTTGGCAGCAGGCGCCGGGGCTGCGGCTGGGGTTGCCGTGGCGGCCGGTGCTGGGGTGCTCGGCGCTGGCGCGGCGGGGTGCGCAGGCTCGGCGCGCGCTGGCGGAGCAGCGGGTGTCGCGGTGCTCGCGCGAGCGGGGTTGGCGTTGGCATTGCCCGCTGCCGGCGGTTCGTAGAGTGCGGGCTTGAGGGCGAATTTGCCGGCGTCCTTGGGATCGGGGGCGCCGTCGCGGCGATTGAAATTGAGCATCGGGTCTCCTTCAGGGGGTGGAAGACTGCCAGAGGCCCGCGAGCGAGCATGACAACGTCATTATTGCCGCACACGTGCGGTTGTGCAATACATGGGGAGAAATAATTGCTGCACGCCCGCCGCGATGGCGGACCACGTTCCGGCGCGCGTTGCACGCACCGGCACTCCAGCATCAGTCCTCGATGCGGAAGCCGACCTTCAGAGTGACCTGGAAATGCGCGACGGCGTTGTTCTCCACGTGCCCGCGCGTCTCGACGACCTCGAACCAGTCGATGTTCTTGATGGTCTTCGACGCCTTGGTGATCGCGTTGCGGATCGCCTCGTCCGTGCTGCTGGACGACGAGCCGACGAGCTCCACGAGCTTGTACGTCTTGGCGGACATCGAACCTCCTCGCATCGTGAGCTGCACGAGGCGCACACCATACCGCAGCGCGCGGTGGAGCGCAAAGGTGTTGTCACGCCGGCAACCGGCGCCGCTGCGCGAAACCACGCCGGGCGGCGATCCCTGCGGTCCGTGGCCCATGGGCCGCAGCCGATCGGCATGGCACGCAAATCCGGTGGCGTTGACGCGCATGAGCCCCGTCCCTACCATGGGGCCGCCATCCGGCACCACGACGTGAGGCGAGCGCAGCGGTGACGCAGCGAGCGCGCAGGAGGCCGCCATGAAGCTTTTCTGGAAATTCAACCTTGTCCTGCTCGGGGTCTTCATGCTGGGCCTCGCCGTCGCCGGGTACGTCGCGCACGGTGCACTGGAAGCGAATGCGCGCGAGGAAGTGGTGCAAAACGCGCGGCTCATGATGGAAGCGGCGCTGGCATCGCGCAACTACACCACGACCCAGGTGAAGCCGCTGCTCGATGTGCAGATGCACTACACGTTCCTGCCGCAATCGGTCCCTGCCTATGCCGCGACCGAGCAGTTCAACGACCTGCGCAAGAACCATCCCGATTTCACCTACAAGGAAGCGACGCTCAATCCCTCCAACCCGCGCAACCGGGCCACGGACTGGGAGGCCGACGTGGTCAACATGTTCCGGCAGTCGCCAGAGCGCAAGGAGCTGATCGGCGAGCGCGACACGCCGCTCGGCCGGTCGCTGTATCTGGCGCGACCCATCCAGGTGAAAAGCGGCGCCTGCCTCGAATGCCATAGCACGGTCGAGGCCGCGCCCAAGCACATGGTCGCTCTGTACGGCGTCGCCAATGGCTTCGGCTGGAAGATGAACGAAGTGATCGGCGCACAGATCGTTTCCGCGCCGATGTCGCTGCCGGTGGCGCGCGCCAGGCAGACGTTCCAGGCGGTGATGCTCGCGCTCGCCGGCGTGTTCCTGGCGCTCTTCCTGCTGCTCAACGTCACGCTGTATGTCACGGTCATCCGGCGCGTGACGCGCCTCGCGAGCCTCGCCGATCAGGTCAGTCTCGGCAACATGGAGGCCGGTGAGTTTCACACCCGCAGCAAGGACGAGATCGGCGTGCTGACCGAAGCCATGGGCCGCATGAAGACCAGCCTCGCCCATGCCATGAAGATGCTGGAGCGCTGAGCGCGGTCGTGAGCGATCTCCCGCAGATCGGAAAGTACCACACGCGCCGCGTGCTCGGCCAGGGCGCGATGGGCACCGTGTACGAGGCGTGGGACCCGGACATCGAGCGATCGGTTGCGATCAAGACGATCCGCAAGGACGCCATCGACCACGAGGCCGCGCAGCAGTACATGGCGCGCTTTCGCAACGAGGCGCGTGCCGCCGGTCGGCTGCACCATCCGAACATCGTCGGCGTGTACGAGTTCGGCGAGCAGGGCCCGCTTGCGTACATCGCCATGGAATTCGTGCAGGGCATGAACCTGCGCGAGCACGTCAGCGTCAAGGCGGGTTTCGACTTCGGCGCGCTCGTGGCATTGCTCGCGCAGCTGCTCGACGCGCTGGGCTTCGCGCATGGCCGCGGCATCGTGCATCGCGACATCAAGCCTGCGAACCTGATCGTCACGCACGACGCCGTGCTCAAGGTGGCGGACTTCGGCGTGGCGCGGATCGACCGCTCCAGCCTCACCATGGCGGGCATGCTGATCGGCACGCCTTCGTACATGTCGCCCGAGCAGTGCATGGGACTCGAGGCGGACCCGCGCTCCGACCTCTTCAGCACCGGCGTCGTGCTCTACGAGCTGATCGCCGGCGAGAAGCCGTTCACCGGCGCCGTCGAAGCGATCACCTACAAGATCTGTCACGAGGATCCACCGCCGCCGTCGGCGATATCGGGACGCAAGCTGCCCGCAGCCGTCGACCGGCTGGTGCTGACCGCCCTCGCGAAACGTCCGGAGGCGCGGTTCCAGAGCGCGCAGGCGTTCAGGGACGCGCTGCAGGAGGTCGCCCGGATGCGTCTCGATGCGAGTAACAGCGAGGACGCGACGCGGGTCAGCATCGGCGCGCTGCCGCTGCAGGTGCCCGCGTCGCAGTGGGACGACGCGACGCTGGACACCGCCGAGCAGGAGCTCGCGCGCGTCGTCGGCCCGATGGCGCGGATCCTCGTGCGCCAGGCAGCCGCCCAGACGCGCGACCGCACCGAGCTTTGCGCGCTGCTGGCCGACAACATTCCGGATCCCGACACGCGCGAGCGTTTCCGCCGGTCGCTGAGCGAAGGCACGACATCGTCGCGTGCGGGCAGGACCGCTGCGCTGACCAGCCATGCAAATGCCGCTGCAAACGCGACGGGGCACAACCCCGCGACCGCCTCCTCGGCGGGCCGTGCCCTCGATCAGGCCTACATCGACAAGGTGACTGCCCGGCTGGCGGCGCACCTCGGGCCGATCGCACGCATCGTCGCGAAGAAGGCCGCGGCGCGCGCCTATACTCGCGAGGACTTCACCCGGTTTTGCGCCGACGAGCTCGATGACGAGGCACGGGCGAAGTTTTCCGCCGCGATGCGCGCGGACGGTTGACCGCTTCTCCTACACGGCCCTCAGCGCTTCGCTGACTGCCGCGCTTCCGGCGCGCGCGCAGGATCGTCGCACATTGGCGATCGGGGGAGGCGCATCATGAAGCGCGAAGCTTGCGTGTCGGCGATTGCAATCGCCCTGGGATGCAGTGTCGGCGCTGCCGCGCAGACGATCGAGATCAGCAGCGCATCGCTCGGGACCATCGTGGTCACGCCAGCGCCGATCAACGGCAAGGGCGGGAGTTCGCCAGCGACCGTGCCACGCAGCGCACGCGCACGTGCCGTGACGGCAACCGGCGCCGGCCGCACGGGAGTCGATCTCGGGGTGCGCCGCCGGCATGACGGCACGCTCTACGATCCGCTCGATCCCGCCCAGAATCCGGCGGCCGCGACGCTCAACATCGCCCCGAACGCAGGCAACGCGCGTGTCGCGGGCGGCGGCGCCACGGCGGGTAACCCCGGCGGCGACGTCGGCAATCCTGGCGCGGTGGGCAACCAGGGCGGCGCACCCGCCGGCGGTCCTTATGGCAATGCGCCGATTACGATGGGGACCGGCACCAGCGCGAGCGCAGGATTCGACACTGGCCCGAGCGGGTCGCCGTCCGGCAATGGCTCGGGCGCGGGTAACGGTGCCGATCGGAACCGTTCCGGCTACGGGATTCGGCGGCGGCCGCCGCTGACGCTCGCGCCGCTACCGGTCATGCCGGTGCGGCAGCGGCGGTAATGATCCTTGCCGCGTCAGGCGGGCGCCGGGGCGCGCAGGGGCGCCAGGGCATGCGCCCAGCGGCGCATCTCGTTCAGCATCGCGATGGCGGCGTCGGTCTGGGTCGAGGGCGGCTCGAACGCGCCGCTTTCCTTGTTCATGTGGTTGGCGAAGAACGGAATGCTCACGGCTTCCACCATGGGGACCATGCGCAACGCGGAGACGACCTGCTTCGTCATCTGCACCGAGCGCGTGCCGGCCGACACGCCACCGTAGCTGACGAATCCGGCCGGCTTGTAGCCCCACTCGACCACGAGGTAATCGAGCGCATTGAGCAGTGCAGGCGGCGATCCGTAGTTGTACTCCGGCGTGACGAACACGTACGCATCCCCGCGCGCCACCGTCGCGCTCCACGACTTGGTATGCGGGTGGCGATACTGGCGCATGCGTGGGTGCACCGGTTCGTCGACCAGCGGCAGCGCGACGTGCGCCAGATCGATGACCTCGATTTCGAAGCCGCCGTGCTGGCGGGCAACCGTCTCGAACCAGCGGCCGACGCGTTCGCCGGCACGACCTTCACGGGTGCTCGCGATAATGATCTGCAGCAGCACAAGACCTCCACCTGGGGGAACACGAAACGGGGATGCGCCTGGAATGGCCGAGGCGCGATCCACGGCGCAGTCAGCGGTTAGGCGCTGTCGCGACTGTCAAGTTCAGGCGGATGCGCCCGCCAGCCGCGGCACTTCACGGCGTCAAAAGATAGTCGCGGCTGTCCTCGTAGAAATGCGGCCCGACGTCGGAGCGTACCGCCGTGCCAACGCCCTCGGCGGTCAGCACCTCGAGCAGCAGTGCGCTCGGCACCCCGCCGTCGATGATGTGCACCGAGCGCACGCCTTCCCGGACGGCGGTGAGCGCAGCTGCCACGCGCGGCACCAGCACGGGATCGATGCTGCGCGCCTGCAGCAGGGCTTCGGTCTCCCGGACGGTGAGGATGTATGCGAGCTTGCCGTCCGCACCCGGGATCCCGGCGACGTTGGTCATGAGGATCAGCTTCTCGGCCTCGAGCTCGCGCGCGAGGCGCCCGGCGAGACGGTCGGAGTTGATGTGATACGCCGTGCCATCGTCGTCCACGCCGATGGGCATGATGACCGGCACGAAGTTGCGCGAGAGCAGCAACCGCACGAGGCCGGTGTCGATGCTGTGCACGTCCCCGACGAATCCCGGATCTGGCGCCTGCGGATCACCCTCCGGGTCGAGGACGAGCTTGCGGGCATGGATGAAGCGGCCATCCTGGCCATCGAGGCCCACGGCACGGCTGCCGTGCCGGTTGATGAGGCCGGTAAGCTCCTGATTGAGCTCCTCCAACACCATCTCGACGACGTTGAGCGTCTTCTCGTCGGTGATGCGCATGCCCCGGTACCTTGTCGGCGGCGTGCCCATGCGGGTCATGAGCTGGTCGATCTGCCAACCACCGCCGTGCACCACGATCGGCTGCATGCCGACCAGCCGCAGCAATGCGACATCCCGCGCGAAGCCCGCCTTCAGCACCGGATCCGTCATGGCGGCACCGCCGAAGCGAATGACCAGGGTCTTGCCGTGGTATGCGCGGATGAACGGCAGCGCCTCGGCGAGGATGCGCGCCTTGGTGGCCGGATTCACCATGGGCAGATGCGAACGGACGTGACGCGAGTCATGGCTGGCCGGGTGGAAACGTGCGGCGATTATACGGCGCGTCCGTGCACGTCCTTCTTGCCTCGGCCCTGGCCCATGCAGATAGCATCCCGCCCATCGGGGCGCGGCCTACCGCACGGCGCTTGCGGCGGCTGACGGCCGCGGCGCGCGCCAACGCCGACACTGCCCGGGTTCCCGCCGCGCCCGTGCGGCCGGACTCGATGCCATCGACAATTCAGGACACGACGATGAACAAGGCGCAAGCGGCGGTACGCATGCGTGGCGGAATAAAGCCCGACCACGGCGCCACTGGCGACCATGCACGGATGCCGACGCGAGCCTCACCCCCGCCAGAAGGCTGGATCGATCACGATGGTGCGTTGGCAGCGCGGCACGTCGTTCAGAATGGCGGGCGATCCGACCCACGTCCCTGTCCATCCCCGCCTGGCAGAGGAGGCACCTCGTCGGTTCCCGCCGCGTCACGCGACATGCGCCCTGGCGGCTCGACGCCCTGTTGCGGCGTTGCCGGTGCGCCTTCGTCACCAATGCGCGCGACACTCGCGGCGCCGCGGCGTTCTGCGTCGCGTCCCGAGGCGGACATGCGTGCGCCGCCGTCGCGTGGGGCGGCACGCTGGCCCGGCTCGTTGCCGATCACACGGTTAGCGAGACCCGCCCCGGCGCTCGCCAGGAGAAGACCGGTGGCGCTCCGCTTGCCCAGCCCATAGAGCGTGAGGACGCCGCCGCCGACCAGGGCCGTCAGCCGGAGTGCCGGCGTCCACGTTCGCGGACCGCCGTTGCCTCGCGCCCGGCCCGTTCCCTGCAGGCTCGGCACCCCGTCATCGCTGTCGTGCGCATCGAGGTGATTCTCGACGGCGTCCACTCCCGGGACCCCGCGCACTACCGACAGAAGCTCGCCGATTTCATGACGCAGAACCGGACCGCTCAGCACGATCGTGCTTCCGCGAGCGCCCACCTGGATCGCATGCGGATGCGTGACGCAGCGCCCCAGCGCGGACCGCGCCCGCTCGATCAGGCGCAGCTCGTCGACGCCGCCTTCGGGCGAGACGCGCTGCCCGATGCGGGCATTCACGCCCTGCAGGCGATGGCGCGCGTCGCGGGTGGCCTGGTGGGCGAGCTTCAGCGAATCGTTCGCGAAGCGCTGGAGTTTGTCGCGCGCCATCGCGCGGCGCCGGCGTCCCTTGTCGGGGTCGAGCAGATACATGGCCGCCGCGCCGATCGCAAGACCCTGCACCAGGCGCGCAAACGCGTGTGTGTGTTGTCCCATCATCCCCTCCCGAGTGTGCGTTCAGACATCGCCCGCGGTCGCGCGACAAGCCAATGGCGACGCCCGCGGCGCCGCCGCTTCATGTTGGACAGCCGGCGCCGCAGGAATTCCCCTGCTTGCCGCAAGGAATGCAGATCGGCGGCTACGGTTTGTTGCCCGTATAGCTCGCCCAGGCGCTGTTGAACTCCGACGCATTGAGCCGGCCATCATGGTTCTGGTCCGCCTGCGCGAAGGCGTTGCCGAAGCCGTCGAGCTGCTGCACGTCCTGCCGGGTCACGTAACCCTTGTTCTCGGAATCGAGCTTGTTGAACGCGGACATCGGGAGCTCGGAGCGACTTGGGACGATCCCGTGCGGCATGGGAATGGCGCCCGTCGCCCCGGCCGCCGCGGCGCCGGGGCTGTTGGCGGGGGAAGCGCCGGGCGCCACGCCCTGGGCGCCTGCCGGTGCAGCGAGCGCAAGCCATGCCGCAACCCCTGCTGCGGCAGCGTTCAGTAGATGATTTTTCATCCTATCCTCCAAGTTTTTCAAGGGCAATGCGGCGGCAAGTCGCGCCACGTAGGCCGGTTGGACGGACTCGCATGGATGGGGTTCCGGAGTCGCGCGCGGCTCGCGATTGGCCGCAGCGGGGCCAAGTGCCAGAATGGTGCGTCCATTCTCGCCGGAGAGTCCGCCATGCGCCTCGCGCCCACGCCGTCGTCGGTCGCCGTCGCGATGGTCTGCGCGTTGGTCGTCGTGGCGGTCACATCAGCCGCGTCAACCTGCGTCGCCGTGGAGATCGCCGCCCCGTATGTGCCCACGCCCTCCCCCATCGTCGACGAGATGCTCGCACTTGCACGCGTCGGAGCGAACGATTACGTCGTGGATCTCGGGTCAGGCGACGGGCGTCTCGTCATCGCGGCCGTCACGCGGCATGGCGCGCGCGGCGGCTTTGGCGTGGACATCGATCCCGCGCTCGTGAAGCTCGCCAACGAGAATGCGGCGAAGGCCGGCGTAGCCGACCGGGTGCACTTCTACGAGCGCGATCTTTTCACCACGCCCTTGGGCGATGCCACCGTTGTCACGGTGTACCTGCTGCCCACGGCGATGGCCCGCCTGGAGCACAAGCTGCAGGCGGAACTGCGCCCCGGCACACGCGTCGTGACGCACGATTATCCGTTTCCATCGTGGCGGGTCACGCGCAACCTGTCGCTGGATTCGCTCGACAAGGTGAAGATCAACGGCCAGACCTTCACCCAGCTCTGGCTGTATACCGTGCCGCCGGCCGCGCCGCCGCGGCAGCGGTAGCACGCCGCGAGATCAGGGCCGGCGCGCGGTCTTGCCGTTGGTCTTTCCGGCCGTGGCGGGCAGCACTTCCGTGGCGCGCGGCATCGACGTGCCACGGCCTGTGTTCACCTGCGGTGCACCTGCCCCGTCACGGTCTTCCGGACCCGCGCTCGAGCGCAACGTGGCATCCCCGGGTCGAGGCATCCGCGCCTCCAGCACGCCGACGAACGCCTGCAGCAGGTCGGTCTCGGTGATGATCCCCACGAGCCTGCCTTTCGCGTCGACGACCGGCAAGCCGCCGATGGTGTGCTTCACCATGAGCGTGGCGGCATGCGTCATCGGCGTGTCGTCGCGAATGCTGATGACGTCGCGATGCATGACGTCGCCGATCTCCACGCCCGCGCCAGGCGAGCGCAGCGCCGCCAGCAGGAGGTCGCGCTCCGTGACGATCCCCGCGAGGCGCTCGTCGGACCCGACCACGGGCAGATGATGGATCGAATGCTCCTGCATGGTCTGCAACGCGGCTCGGGCGTCGCCGTCCATGCGCAGCGTGACCGGGTGGGGCGTCATGTGGGTCCGTACGATCATTGGTGCTTCCCGCCGCGTCGAAGTGATGTCCCGCCTCCATTGTGGGCGCGGCGCCGACGGTTGACGAGTGCGACCGTCAGTCACGCGTTGTGCGGTGTTGGTCGACCGCTGCCACGCGCTACGGGCACGCGTGCAATCGCTGCGTCTAGCGGCTGCGGAAGTGCAGCACGAGTGCCAGTGTCGCCGCCATGAACGCCACGAGGCAGACGGCGCCCCAGCCGAGCAGCGTGAACGTGGTGCTCGCCACGAAGGCGCCGACCGCATTGCCGCCCCACACGTGTGCAGCAAAGACGGTGTTGAGGCGACTGCGCGCCTTCGGGTCCACCGACGTCACGAGCGTCTGGTTGGCGACCATGGCGGCGCGCAGTCCGCAGTCGAGCAGTATCGCGCCGACCACGAGGGCCGCCACCCACCACCTGCCGAGCGCGAAGGCTGCGAATGCCAGCATCACGCCACCGATGCCCGCGGCAACGACGGGACCCACGCCGCGCCGATCCATCCAGCGTCCCGCTGCACGCGCGACGAGGATCCCCGACGCGCCGGGGATGCCGAGGAGCCCTGCCGCCGTCGGCCCGAGGTCATGCAGCGAATGCATCATCGGCGCGATCGTGGCCCAGAATCCGCCATACCCGATACCAAGCAGGAATTGGGTTGTGGATGCACGGCGCAGCGCGGCGTTGTGCACCAGCAGGTCGACCAGCGAGCGCATCAGCTCGGGGTAACGATGCGCCGTACGCGCCGCTGCATGCGGCAACCGCGCCAGCAGAAAGCCGCCGACCGCGATGAGCATCGCCGCCGAGATCACGTACATCCAGCGCCATCCCAGCGTGGCTGCGACGACGCCACCCGCCACGCGGGCGAAAAGGATGCCGAGGAAGAGGCCCGACAGCACCGTGCCGACCGCACCGCCGCGGGCCTGGGGCTCGGCGAGGTCAGCCACCAGGGGCACCACGTGCTGCGACAGGCTGGTCGCGATGCCGAGCACGAAGCTTGCCGCCCAGAGCACCGGCAATGACGGCGCGATGGCCATCACCATCACCGCCACGATCAGCGCCGCGAGCTTGCCGAGGATCAGCGTGCGCTTGTCGTAGCGATCCCCCAACGGGATGAGGAACACGGTGCCGGCCAGAAATCCCGCAAAGGACAGCGTCGGGATCCAGCCGACCGCCGCGGGCGAGGCATCGAAGGTCGCACCGATGCGCTCGAGCATCGGCGTCTGGAAGTGCATGGCGCTCGCCGTGGTGAACACGGTCACGGCAAGCAGGGTCATGAGGCTGCGCGTCAGGCGCGGCGGCGCCGCGTTGGGCTCGATGGGCACGGCGCTGCTCGGCAAAGCGAAGCGGGGGATTATGGCAGGGGCCCCAGCACGCCCGTTCGCTCGTGCACCTTCCGCCCGCCGTCCAACGCAAGCCGCGGGATCAAACGCGCCGAGCGGCTCGGCAAACAGGCGCGCCGATCAGCGCAGCGCGCGGGCGCGCAGCGCGCGGATCTCGGACTCGAGGCTGTCGATGCGTTCCACGTAGCGCAACACCACCGCGAGCGCATGCACGTCGAGCTCGAAATCGTGCTGCAGGCGCTGCGCGGTGCGCGCGGTGACGACGACCTCCGTGGTGAAGGTCCAGGCCGGCGCAGTCACATCGACAGGCTGCAGCGCGCCGTAATCGACCAGCTCGCGCAGCACCGCTTCCGCGAGTCCGGACAGCTCGACGAGATCACGCAGCGTGACGGCGCCCGACTCGTCGAGGTGCATCGCTTCGGCGATATCGCGGATCACAGGCCGCCTCCATTCTCGAGGTGCGCGCGCGGATTGAAGCTGGACGCTTCGGCGAGCTCGCGATAGAGCTGGCGCTGCCGGTCATCGAGCACCGTCGGCACCGCGATCTGCGCGATGGCATACAGGTTGCCGGCCTTCCCGTCGGGACGTACGAGACCGCGGCCGGCGACACGGAACTGTTGTCCCGCCCGTGTGCCGGCCGGAATCCTGAGCGAGATCTTGCCCGAAGGCGTCGGCATTTCGACGCTTCCGCCCAGCGCGGCTTCCCACGGCGTCAGCGGCAGATCCACGTACAGGTCCTGGCCATCGGCGCGATAGATCTGGTGCGGCGCGACCTCGATGTCCAGATACAGGTCCCCGTTGCGTCCGCCACCCACGCCCTTGCCACCCTTGCCGGGCACGCGCAGCTTGGTGCCATCCGTGACGCCCTTCGGGATGCGCACCTTGAGATGATGCGGCACCCGACGCACGAAGCCCTGCTCGTCGATCTCGGGGGCGGCGAGATCGAGCTCGATCTCGGTGCCGCGGTAGGCCTGCTCGAGCGTGATGCGCACGCCGGCCTCGAAGTTTTGCCCATTGCGTGCCATGTGCGCCCCGTGCCCGCGGCCACTGGCGCGGCGGCCGGCAAGCCCGGCAAAGAGATCGCCGAGGTCGATGTCCTCGAATCCCGCCGGTCCGCCAAAGCTCGCACCCCAGTCCGGCGGCGGCCGGAACTCCTGGCCTTCGGGATGACGACCCAGCTGGTCGTAAGCGGCGCGCTTTTCCGGATCCTTGAGGGTCTCGTACGCTTCCTGGACCTCCTTGAAACGCTCCTCGGCGTTGGTCTCCTTGGAAACGTCAGGATGGAATTTGCGGGCGAGCTTGCGGTATGCCTTCTTGATGTCCTCGGCCGAGGCGGCGCGATCGACGCCCATGACCGCGTAGTAGTCCTTGTATTTCATCGTCGGTTACCCACCATTGCGCAGTGGTGGGGACGGCGCCCGGGTTTTTCAACCTCCCGGGCACCAGGACAGCCGATCTATTGTTGCTGCGGCGCCCGGCGCTCGCCGCCGCCTTGGCGGGGCCCCTCACCACGATCGCCCCGTTCGGAACGCTCCGGCCGGGGTGCTGTGGCCGGGGCTGCCCCCGGGCTGCCGCCGCATTCGGCACGGGAACGGGCGCTGGCGCCGCGCGCGGGGGCGCGTGCGCCGGCGCTGGCGCGGCACGCGGCATGGCAGGTGCGGGGCCGGCCCCCTGCTGCAGCACACGCGGTTGGCTGCCTGGCGCGGTCGGCCGCGCTCGCGGCTGGGGTCGGGCCGGCACGCCCATGCCAGCTTCATTGCCGGCGGCACCTTGCCCGCGCTCGACACCGGGTGCGCTGCGGCGTCCCGGCTGCACGCTGGACGTCGCAGCGCCCGCACGCGGGTTGCCGCGCTGCTGCGCCGCCGCGCCGCCCTCGTACGCTCGCGGTGCGTTGCCGCGCCACTGCTGGGGCGCCGTGTTGCCGACGCCGGCTTCGTTGCCGCGCGACGCGCGGGGCATCGTCTGCCCTTCGGCACGCGGGGGGCGTTGCCCTGGCGCCCCGTTGCCATACTGGGTCCGACCCGCCTGGCCAGCCGGCGGACGATAACCGTCGCGGCCAGGGCGGCGGTCGCCATACGCACGACCGGCTTCGCCACCGCGGTGCTGCCACCACCCGTCGCGCACCCATTGCTGGCGATATTGCGGGCGGCGTTCAATGAAGCGGTTCGGCCGGTGCACGTCGATGGCGATGTGCCGGGAACGCCAGTCCGGGCGCGCCCAGCCCCAGTGATTGCTGCCGACGTAATAGGCTGCGCCGAAGCCGATACCGCCGGCCACGATCACTCCCGGGTAATAGATTCCCGACGGCTGCCAATAGAACGGCTCGTATGCCGGCGCCCACCACGGCCCGTAGACGACGAGCGGGTTGTAAGTCGGAACGTAGACGACCTCGGGGACCGCCGGCTCGATCAGGATGGTGCGGTCATCGTAGATCACGCGCTGTTGCGGCGTGTCCGCCAGGGTGCCAGCGGCCTCGGCGCGCTGGCGCAGATCCTGCACGGTCTGCATTACCCGATCCTGATCGGCCACGAACGCTTCGCCCAAGCGCCGCGTCCAGTCGAGGCGCGAATTCATCATGTCGAGCACCTGGGGAAACGCGGCCAGCGAGAGCACGCTGGGATCCCATCGCTGCCCCATGAGGGCGTTGTCGAGCGCGCTGCCGGTGAGCCCCGGGTGTTCGCGCACGAAGCGGGCCGCCTCCACGACGTCCAGCGGGAAGGTCGCCGCCATGAGCACCTGCGCGAGGAGCTGGTCCGGATACAGCGCGATGGGCGCGAGCAGCGCGTCGAGCTCCTCCTGGGCGAACGGCGCATACGCACCTTGGGGCTCATCGCCCGGGACCGGGTAGTTCGGCGGCGGGTAATTCGGCGGCGGGTAGTTCGCCGGTGGGTAATTCGCCGGTGGGTAATTCGCCGGTGGGTAATTCGCCGGTGGGTAATTCGGCGGCGGGTAATTCGGCGGGGGATAGTTTCCGGGCGGGTACGTGACGACATCGGCGTCACCGACGTACGTGCCTTGCGCGGGGGCGAGGCCGGGCAAGGCCAGCGAGAGTGCCACTAACGCGGCGAGGGAGCCCGTCCAGAAACGACGCGGCCGCGACCGGGTGGGGGATGCTGCACGGGGCATTGCGACCTCCGGGGAATGAACATTGCCACGCCTGACACGTGGCTCGCAGTCACTCAACGCGCCAGCATCGGCGGCGTTGACCCGCATCAGAGCAGGAAGCGGTCACCGTTGCCCGACTGCGTCGCGGTGAGCCGGGCCAGGGTGGGAAGCAGATTCAACGCAGTTTCGCGCCGCAGCTTCGCGGCCCGCAGGCGCAACTCCGGAAAGGAGAGATCGATCGGCTCGCCGGTCGCCGCGAACGCGATGACGTTGCCGCTGTCGCACGATGCCAGGGCCACGACGCGATTGTCGAACGCATCGGCCATGCGCTGCACGCTTGTGCGAAAGCCACGGCTGCGGCCAAGGAGGTTCACGCACATCACCCCGCGATCGGTGAGCAGCGTCCGGGCACGGGCATAGAAGCGCGCTGTATCCAGCGCCCCCGCCCGGCCGCTCGCGTCGAAGCCGTCGAGCACGACGAGGTCGAAGCGGCGTCGCGTACGGGCCACGTAATCGTCGGCATCGGCGATCTCGATCGCAAAGCGCGGCGGATCCTCGTCGGGAAGACGGAAGAACTGGCGTGCTGCCGCCACCACCTTCGGCTCGATCTCGACCACGTGCAGCCGGGCACGCGGGCAATGCCGATGCAGGAACTTGGCGATCGATGCGGCGCCGAGCCCCACGATCAGTACGTCACGCGGCCAGCGGCCGCTGCGCAGCAGGAGCGCGATCATCATCTCGCGTGTGTACTCGAGCTCGAGCGCCCACGGTCGCGCGATGCGCATCGCCCCCTGGATCCACGACGAGCCGAAGTGCAGGTAGCGCACGCCCGCCTCTTCGCTGACTTCGATGCGTACGGCCATGGCCGCGATTATCGCCTGCCGGCGCACGCACGCGGCACCGGTCATCGGCATGGGAGCCCGGCGACGTCGCACTGCAAAGCCAACGTATCCGTCGCCCGGCGCCGTGCCGTACCATGCGGTGTTTCGTCCAAGTGCGTGCAATGACCGTCGACCTGCGTCAGACCTACGACGCATTCCCTTACAAGAGCTACCCGTTTCCGCAGACCCACCCCGATCGCCTGGCGACGATCGGCTCCCTGTTCGGGCTCGCTCCGACCCCCGTCGATCGCTGTCGGGTGCTGGGACTCGGGTGTTCCTCCGGCGGCAACCTCATTCCGATGGCGGCGAGCCTGCCGGCGTCCGAGTTCATCGGCGTCGATTTTTCGCCGGTGCAGATCCGCGAGGGAGTCGCGGAAGTCGAGGCCCTGGGGCTGGCCAACATCCGTCTCGAATGCATGGACATCATGGATGTGGGCGACCGTTTCGGTCGTTTCGATTACATCATCGCCCACGGCGTGTATTCGTGGGTGCCGAAGGACGTGCAGGAGGCGATCCTGGCGCTGTGCGCGCGGCAGCTCGCGCCGCACGGGATTGCCTACATCAGCTACAACACCCTGCCGGGATGGGGCATGCGCGGTGTGGTGCGCTCGGCCATGCGCTACCACACGCGCCAGTTCACCGATCCGGTCACCAAGGTGCAGCAAGGCCGCGCCATTCTCGAGTTCCTCGCCAAGGCGCTCGGCGAGGACCCGTCCGCGTACGGCGTGATGCTGCGCGCCGAGGCCGAGGCGGTGCGCGGGAGACCCGATTACTACGTACTGCACGATTATCTCGAAGGGGTCAACGAGCCGCTGCATTTCCACGAGTTCATGGAGCGCGCCGCGCGCCACGCGTTGCGCTACCTCGGGGAGGCGGCATTCCAGGACATGTTCACGGGCGATCTCGGCGCCGAGATGACCCAGACGCTTGCGCGGGTTGCGCCGGACCTCCTGCGGCGCGAACAGATGATGGATTTCCTGCGCAACCGCACGTTTCGCCAGACCCTGCTGGTGCACGAAGCAGCGAGCCTCGAGCGCAAGGTGTCGCCGCTGCGCGTGACCTCGCTGTATGCCGCCAGCCAGGCGCGACCGGTACGTGGCGCGATCGACGTGCGGGCGAGCGTGGCGGAGGAATTTCGCACGCCCGATGGCAGTGGACTCACGACGCCCTACCCCATTTCAAAGGCCGCGCTCGTGCTCCTGGCCGAGCTATGGCCCGCCTCCTTGCCGTTCGCCACCCTTTGTGCACGCGCGGCCGACGCCGCGGGGGTCGAGGTGACTCCCACGACGGAAGGAGTGCTGGCCGCACTGCTCCTTTCGGGTTATGCGGGCGGCGCGGTCGAGCTCCACACCATCCCTTCGGCGTTCGTCCGCGAGTGCGGCGCGAGGCCTGCGGCGGGCGCGGTGCAGCGGCGGCTCGCGGCACGAGGAGAGGACGTCACCACGCTGCGGCACGAGCGCATCCGTATCGACGAGGCCACGCGCATCCTGCTGCCACTGCTCGACGGTGCGCGCACGCGCGCCGGGATTGCAGCGCTCGCGTGGCCGTCGTTACCGGCCGAGCAGGCGCAGCGGCTGCTGGAGGAAGCGCTGCCGCAACTCGCGGCACAGGCGCTCCTCGTCGGTTAGCCCGCGCAACTCTCCATGCTCGCCCTGCGGCTCGCGCCCGTATTCGTCGCCTTCGCGTTGCTCGGCGCCCATTTCTATCGTGGCGGGATGTTCGCGGGATTGGGTCTGGCGGTGGCGCTCATCGCGTTGCTTTTGGTGCCCCGCGTCTGGGCCGCACGCACCGTGCAGGCCGGCCTGGTGCTCGGCGCCGTCGAATGGCTGCGCACTGCGGCCGCGTTGATCGCGCAGCGGGAGAGCATGGGCGCGCCCTACCTGCGCCTGGCCCTGATACTCGGTGCGGTCGCCGTGCTGACGGCCTGCAGTCTCGTCGTCTTCCGGATGCGCCGCGTGCGCGTCCATTTCGGGCTGCGCCCGCGCCCCATCGCTGGCGGATCGGCGTCGGACGCTGCCTGACGCACAGGGCTGCGGTTCGCTGACAGACGCGGGGCCCGCAGCGGTAGACGATAGGGGCGCGCCGGATGGCGCCCCAAAGCCCCGAGCCACCCTTGCGCGATCAGCCCGATTCGTTCGATCCCAGTGCGCCCCCGCGTCCCGCGGTGCCGCCGCGTGCGCGCCTGCTCGAGGCGGGCCGTAACTGCTGGCGCATCGAGCGGGCGAGCCGGCTCGCCTTCCTCGTCGATGGTGAGGAATATTTCACCGCGCTGCGCTCGTCGCTCACCAAGGCACGCCGGTCCGTCTTCATCCTCGGCTGGGACATCGACAGCCGCATGCGCCTGGTCCCGCAGGGAGCGCGCGATGGCTATCCGGACCCGCTGTGCGACTTCCTCAATGCAATCGTCGCGCGGCAGCGTGGGTTGCGTGCGTACGTCCTCACCTGGGATTACGCGATGCTCTACGCGCTCGAGCGCGAATGGCTGCCACTGTACAAGTTCGACTGGCAGACGCACCGGCGCCTTTCGTTCCGCCTCGACGATCGGCACCCGGTCGGCGCATCGCATCACCAGAAGGTCGTGGTGGTCGACGACAGCGTCGCGTTCGTGGGCGGCTTCGATCTGACGCGTGCCCGCTGGGACACCGCTGCCCACGCGAGCGCTCATCCGCTGCGCGTGGACAGCAGCGGCAAGCCCTACGGCCCCTTTCACGACCTCGCCGCGGTGGTCGAAGGCGATTGCGCGCGCGCCTTGAGCGAGCTCGCCCGCGAACGCTGGGAATGCGCCACCGGCCGCTCGCCGCGCCGCCGCGTACGTCCGAGCGGTGACGACGCGTGGCCCGACGGCGTCAGGTCGGTGCTGAGCAATGTCGACGTCGGCATTGCGCGCACGATGCCTGCGATGCAGGGCCGCGAACCGGTGACGGAGATTCGCGCGCTCCACCTCGACGCCATCGCGGCCGCGCACGAGCGCATCTACGCGGAGAACCAGTACTTCACGTCGCGCACGATCAGCACGGCGTTTGCCGAGCGGCTGGCGCAGCGTGACGGTCCCGAGATCGCCGTCGTTTCGCCGGTCACGCAAAGCGGCTGGCTTGAAGCTTCCACCATGGGCGTGCTGCGGTCGCGCATCCATCGCGATCTCAAGGCGAGCGACGCGCACGATCGTTACCGGCTGTACTGTCCGTCGCTACCCTGGCTGCGCAAGGAAGACGGCTGCCTCAACATCCACAGCAAGCTGCTGGTCGTGGACGATGCGCTGCTGACGCTCGGCTCGGCGAATCTGTCGGACCGGTCGATGAACCTCGACACGGAATGCAACCTGGTGCTCGATGCGGCGGGCGATCCACGCGTAGCCGAGGCGATCGCGGGATTCCGCAATCGCCTCCTTGCCGAGCACCTCGCCTGCGAGGCCGGCGACGTCGTCGCGTCACTTCGCCGGGAGGGTAGCCTGCACGGCGCGATCGCAGCCTTGGACCTGCCGGGTCGACGACAGCTGACGGCGGGCGATCCCGAACTCGATCCCATGGTCGACGCCGTGACGCCCGACCACGGCGTACTCGACCCGGAGCAGCCGCTCGATCCCGACCTGCTCGTCGACGACCTCATGCCCGCCCCCGAACAACGCAACGGTACGAGGAGCCGCGTCGCTGGCCTGCTCGGGGTGGTGATCGCGCTGGCATTGGTCGCGCTGGCTTGGCGCTTCACGCCGCTCGGCGCATGGCTCAGGTTCGACGAGCTCGTGCGCTATGGCGACTGGATCGGCGACCAGCCCTTGGCACCGCTGATGGTGGTGCTCGCCTTCGTCGTGGGCGGCTTTCTCGTGGTGCCGGTGATGCTGCTCATCGGCGTGACGGCGATCGTGTTTGGCCCCGTGGAAGGCACGCTCTATTCCTTCGCCGGCGCGCTGGCGAGCGCGAGCGTCATCTACGCGCTTGGCCGCAGCCTCGGCCGCGACGCCGTGCGCCGGCTTGCGGGCCGGCGCCTGAACGAGCTCTCGCGCCGTCTCGCCCGCCGCGGGCTTCTCGCCGTGGTGCTCGTGCGCATGCTGCCAATCGCCCCGTTCTCCATGATCAACATCGTCGCCGGTGCGTCACACATCGGCTGGCGGGACTTCCTGTTCGGCACGGCAATCGGCCTCGCCCCGGGAATCATCATGACTTCCGCCTTCGTCGATCGCGCGGTCGCAGCGATGCGCCACCCCAGCCCGGCCACCATTGCACTCCTTGCCGCGGTGGTGATCGCGATCGGCGGCATCGCATGGCTGGTGCGGCGCAAGCTCGAGCGCGCAACATCGGGGATCGATGCCGCAACACTGCGTCATGCCGCGTGAACACGGTCATGGGCACGGCCATGTGCGGGTTGCGACCTGGAATATTCATGGCGCCGTCGGGCGCGATGGCCGCTACGATCCGGAGCGCATCAACGACGTGCTGCGCGAAATGGACGCGGACATCGTGGCGCTGCAGGAGGTCGCCTCGCTCGAGCAGCACGGCGAGTTCCTGACCGAGCTGCAGCGCGCGACCGGTTTCACCGTGGTGGCGGGGCCCACGCTGACCCGCCGCGGCAGTGATTTCGGCAATGCCGTGCTGTCGCGTTTCCCGGTCGATCGCTTCGCCCGCGTCGATCTCGCGATCAGCGGGTGTGAGCCGCGGGGTGCACTCGATGTGCGCGTCGCGATCGAGGGGCGGCGCCTGCGGGTACTCGGCACGCACCTCGGGCTGCGTCCGGCCGAGCGCCGCGAACAGGTGCGCCGGCTGCTCGGCGTCATCGAAGACGGCGAACCCGTTACCACCGTGCTGATGGGCGACGTGAACGAGTGGTATCTGTGGGGCAGGCCGTTGCGCTGGCTGCATGCGCACTTCCGCTCCACCCCGGCACCGGCGACTTTTCCATCGCGTCGCCCGCTCTTTGCGCTGGATCGCATCTGGCTCCAGCCCTCCGACAGTCTGCGTGGGCTGGCAGTGCACGCGAGCGCGCTCGCGCGCATTGCGTCCGACCACCTGCCATTGGTCGCGGAGTTCGTGCTGCCGGATTGAAACTGCGGCCACGCTGCCGTTCTTCCGCCGCCCATGTGTTTAGAAACCGGCGATTCGTCCGGACGACACACGTCAGCATCCGCGGCGAGCGGGTCGTGGTTGCTCCACCAGGGCACGCCCCCCGATTGGCGGCGGCGTCAGAAACGCCGGCCCGGTCGCGCGCCGCGCCAATACCGCAACAGCGCGTAGCCGCCGATCATTCCACCGAGGTGGGCGAAATGCGCGACGCCGGCCTGCGAGCCGGTGACTCCCAGGAAGAGCTCGAGGACGGCATAGAAGATCACGAAGGTGCGGGCCTTCATTGGAATCGGCGGGATGAGCAGCATGATGCGCGTGTGCGGAAAATACATTCCGTAGGCGAGCAGCAGCCCGAAGATGCCACCCGACGCACCGACGGTCGGATACACGCCGCCCGCCAGTGCAGCCACGACGAGTTGCGTCACTGCCGCGGACACGACACACACGAAGTAATAGGTGAGATACCGGCGACTGCCGAAGACTTGCTCGATGGCGCCGCCGAACATGTACAGCGCAAACATGTTGAATAGCAGGTGGGTCAATCCGCCGTGCAGGAACGCATAGGTGACGAGCTGCCACGGCGCGAACGACACCCCGGGGTCGTACGCCGACGCCGCCAGCGGCCAGAGCGCGAAGGGCACGACGATGTCTGGCGCAACCGACTGGAACAGGAAGATCGCGATGTTCGCCGCGATCAGGGCGGTGGTGACGGGTGGCATTGGACCTACTTGGGGCCAGCGTCCGAAAACAACAGGTCCATGCGTTGCGGTGAGCGCGACTCCAGCGCGGAGATGCCGCTTGTCATCGCCCCGGCACCCCGCTGCCGCGCTGGTCGCTCGCCGTCGTCCCTGATCCTGCGGACGGCGCGCCGCCCATCGCGGCCGACGGCGCAGCGGACGATGGCCCCCCGGCACAGGCCAGTGTCTGCGACCAGTAGGGGTTGTCCGGGCCGTAGAACGCGGCGATCTTGCTCTCGACGGCAAAGCCCGCGCGCCCGGCCTTGCGCATCGCGCGCAGCCCGGTACAGTTGGCTGCGAGCTCCTCCGGCGTGGGCACCTGCGCATGCGCGCATTCGTGGAAGAACAGAAAGTCGTGCATGACGGACGGGAGCTGCCGCAGCCGCGCCGCATTCCACAGGATGCGATAACCGGTTCCGGCGCGTACGGTGCGGCCCGTGAACTGGGCCGCGCCTTCCGGCAACACGAGCTCGGGTACCGCCTGTCCACGCGCGATGCACTGGCCACTCGTGCCGTCGGAGAACGTAAAGCCGGACGCGAGGCCGGCACTGCCCATGACCATGGCGCAGACGATGCGCAGCGCAGCGCGTCGCGTGCGTGATGGCAGGGTGAAAGGAGCACTTGAAATCATGGCGGGAGGGGCTGGCCGATCGTCCGGCGCGACAGTCTACCGGACGCACCGGCGTGCGCGCGGCGGTTTGCCTCCCGGGGGTCCTCGCGCCGGCGCCGGCGGCAGTGCATACTGCGCGCCGCACTGATCATCCCCGATGACCGAACTCGACATCCTCCTTCGCACCGGCGCCGCCATGCTGGCCGGTGGCCTGATCGGCCTCGAGCGCAGCTATCGCGGCCGCGCCGCCGGCCTGCGTACCTACACCCTGGTCGCGCTCGGTGCCTCGATCCTGGTAGCCGCAACGGAATACGCTGCCGGTTGGGCTGCGCCCGGCACCGGCGACCCGACGCGGGTGGTCCAGGGAATCGTCACCGGCATCGGGTTCCTCGGCGCGGGCGTGATCATTCGCGAAGGATTTTCCGTGCGCGGGCTGACGACTGCCGCCTCCATCTGGGTCATTGCGGCCATCGGAGTCGTGTTCGGTGGTGGCCTTTTCAAGGTCGGTGCGGCGGCGACGCTCGGCTCGTGGATCGCGCTCGAGTTGCTGCGACAGGTGGAAAGCCGGCTGCCGGTGCATTCGCTCGTGCACTGCGATGTCACGTTCGCGCGGAACGTCGCGTGGGACGAATCCATGCTGCGTGCTTTTGTCGAGCGTCACGGCTTCACCATCGGCGAGATGTCCTACACCCTGGACGGGCCGACGCAAACGCTCGGTTACGAGCTGGTGATGTGGTCGCAGGACACGCAAGCCTCGTGCAAGCTCGAGCACGGCTTGCGCAGCGAAACGGGCGTGCTGGGATACCGGATCAATCCCGGGCGCGATTAGACGTCGACCGCCGCGGCCCACGCGGGGTCCGACCGGCCCCGCAGAACTCGTAGAAGTTGCCGGTGTTCGGAAAATTTTTCACAGCGGCATGCACCCCCGGCATGCCGCACCTGTGTCGCCGCGACACGCCGAACGGGCGAACAGCATCGGTCTGTTGGTCATGAAAAAAGCGCGCCGCAACGGTGCACCTGGCACCGCCCGACGCGCCTGTTCCGGGATCAGGTCGCGGCGCCGCTGCGACGTGGAAAGATCGACGCGACGTTGGTCGATTCCGCTTTCCCGCGCCCCGTCGCCTGCTGCAGCTTCCTGTTCTCGCGCCTGACGCGCGCGAATGTCTTCCTCAGATCGGTATTCGTGCTCGACGTGTATCGGAATGTGGGGTCGAGAATGGACTTCATGGGGCCTCCGTCCGCTCCCGGGCACACGCCCGGATGCCCAGATCCCAGCAAGAAATCTGCCAAAGGCATGACGCTACCGCAGCCGCGCGTGCACCACGCGTGTGCACGACAGTCCGGCCGCACCGCGCTCCGCGCAATTCACGTCGCATGTTCAAGGAGATGTCGCATGCATCGCCATTTCGCCGCAAACGCCAGCACGGTTCGCGGGCGTGGAACGGATCGCCCTGAACGGGCCAATGCGCGCCGCTATGCCGGGCTTCGTGCATCGGTGTTGCAGCAAATGACAGATTTTCCGACACCCGTCGTCCGCCGTGCGGTGCACTGGAGCCGATCGACGGATGGGCGCGCAGCGCGACCCAACCTGGTGCAGTCGCGGCAACCGCGTGTGGGGTTGCCCGGTGCGCCGCTTCGCCATTGCGCACGCCCATTCAGTCGCGGCCGTGCCGCGCGGACAATGCCGTCCCATACACCGAAAGATAACGCTGCGCACTCGCTGCCCAGCTGAAGTCCTGCGCCATGCCGCGCCGCTGCAGTGCACGCCAGGTGGGCGTGTGACGCCACGCGTGCAGTGCCCGTTCGATGGTTGCCAGCAGGTGCTCCGCAGCGGGCTCGACGAAGCTGAAACCGTTCGCGCTGCCATCGGCGAGCGTGCGCTCGGTGCAATCGACGACGGTATCGGCGAGACCGCCGGTGGCACGCACGATGGGCGGCGTGCCGTAACGCAGGCTGTACATCTGATTGAGGCCGCACGGCTCGAATCGCGAAGGCATGACGAACGCGTCGGCACCGGCCTCGATGAGGTGCGCGAGGCCATCGTCGAAGCCGATCTTCGCGGCGATGCGCGTCGGGTGGGCAGCCGCGAGCGCGGCAAGGTCGGTCTCGAGCTGCTTCTCGCCCGACCCGAGCACCGCGAGCTGCACCGGAAGCTGCAGCAGGTCCGGCACGATGGCCACCAGCCAATCGATGCCCTTCTGATGCGCGAGGCGACTGACGACGCCCAGCAGCATGCGCTCCTCGCCGAGATCGAGGCCGAGCTGCCGCTGCAGCGCGAGCTTGTTCACCGACTTGCGCATGACGGAGGCGAAGTCGTACGGGTGCGCGATGTGCCCGTCGCGCGCCGGATCCCAGACGCGCGTATCGATGCCGTTGAGGATGCCGACGAGGTCGCGTACACGACCGCGCAACAGCCCGCCGAGCCCCTGCCCACCCTCCTCGGTCTGGATCTCGCGGGCATACGTCGGACTCACGGTCACCAGGCGATCCGCGTAGTACAGGCCGGCCTTCAGAAACGACAGCCGCCCGTAGTACTCGACGCCATTCATGGCGAACATGCTCGCGGGAATGCCGAGCGCGCTGCGGGTGCCGGGGTCGAACACGCCCTGGTGACTCAGGTTGTGCACCGCCATGACGGCAACGGCCCTGGGCACCGGCAGCCCGGAGAGATACGCCGGGGCGAGTCCGGTCGGCCAGTCGTTGCAGTGGACGATGTCGGGCCGCCAGGCAAGCCCGCTGCTGCCGCTGCCGAGGATTGCCGCGATGCGCGACAGCAGCCCGAAGCGCAGATGGTTGTCGGGCCAGTCCACGAACGACCGGTCCTGGTATGCCGTGCCCGGACGACGAAAGAAGGCGGGACAGTCGACGAGCAACAAGGGCGCACCGTTGACGTCCTCGGCAGCGAGCAGTCGCGACGCGGGCAGGCTCGCGTAGCCCGGAAACTCGGCGATGCACACGGGATTGCGCAACGCGTCCAGCGCGGCGCCGTAGCCCGGCACCAGCACACGCGTATCGACGCCGCTCTGCCGGAGCGCCGCGGGCAGTGCGGCCGTGACGTCGCCGAGGCCGCCGCTCTTCACCCATGGCGGTATTTCGGGCGAGACGAACAGGACGCGATGCACGCGCTGTCGCGGCCCCGTCGCTGCCTCGAGATCGCTCGACAGCGCCGGCGGCGCACGCTTACCGAATGCGATGATCGTTCTGCCCCAGCATGTCCGGTGTGATCAGCGTGATGCCGCCGGGGGTGACGTTGAACCGCTGCCGGTCGGCATCGTGATCGACGCCTACCTTCATGCCGTCGGGGATGACGCACTGCTTGTCGACGATGACCCGCTTCAGCGTCACGTCGCGGCCGATGCTCGTGCCCGGCAGGATAGCGGAGTCTTCGACGAGGCTGCCCGATTCGACGCGCACGTTCGTGAACAGCAGCGAGCGGCGCACGGTGGCACCGCTGACGACGCAGCCGCCCGACACGAGCGAATCGACAGCCATGCCGCGGCGCTCCGGCTCGTCGAACACGAACTTGGCGGGCGGCAGCTGCTCCTGATACGTCCAGATGGGCCAGTCGGCGTCGTACATGTTGAGCTCGGGAACGACTTTCGTGAGCTCCATGTTCGCTTCCCAATAGGCCTCGAGCGTGCCGACGTCGCGCCAGTACGGAATGCAGTCCGGCGAGCCGACGCAGCTCTGGGCGAAGGAATGCCCGTACACGCGGTAACGCGACACGATGTGCGGCAGCACGTCCTTGCCGAAATCGTGCGATGAACCGGGGGTGCCGGCGTCGCGGATGAGTTGCTCGTACAGGAAATCCGCGTTGAACACGTAGATGCCCATGCTTGCGAGCGCGGTGTCCGGGCGACCCGGCATCGCCGGCGGATCGGCCGGCTTCTCGGTGAAGCTCATGACGCGCTCGTCGTCGTCGACGCCAATCACGCCGAAGGCACTCGCTTCCGGGCGCGGCACCTCGATGCACGCCACCGTCGCATCGGCGAGCTTGGCCACGTGCGCGGCAAGGAGCTTGCCGTAATCCATCTTGTACACGTGATCGCCCGACAGGATCAGCACGTATTGCGGACCGCTGATGCGCAACGACCGCATGTTCTGGTACACGGCGTCGGCGGTGCCCTGATACCAGCTTTCCTGGATCTGCTGCTGCGCCGGCATGATCTCGATGTACTCGTCGAAGCGGCCTTCGAGGAAACCCCATCCGCGCTGCAGATGGCGGATGAGGCTTTGCGCCTTGTATTGCGTGGCCACGCCGATCCGCCGCACGCCGGAGTTGAGGCAGTTCGACAGCGTGAAGTCGATGATGCGGAACTTGCCGCCGAACGGCACGGCGGGCTTGGCGCGCCAGTCCGTCAACTCATGCAGCCGGCTGCCGCGCCCGCCCGCGAGCACGACGGCGAAGGTGTGCTTCGTCAATTGCGAGACGAAGCGCTCACCGATGGCACGACGGTAGCTGGCAAGCGCGGTGGTGGCCATAACGAGTTGATTCTACAGCCCCGGGAAGTGCGCGCAGCGCCACCCTAACGGATAATCCTCGGGCGCTGACGGCGGGCCATGCGCGAATATGCAATGCTGCGCAGGTCCAGACCGACGGGAGCCATCATGAAGCGTGAACGCCCACCGCAGGAAGACGCCGCTGCCGCGCAGGCGCGCGGGCCGCTGCACGGCAAGCGGATCGCCATTCTGGCCACGGACGGGTTCGAGCAGGTCGAACTCGTCGATCCCCGGCGGGCGCTCGTCGCCGCGGGCGCGAGCTGCGTGGTGATCGCGCCCCACGGCGGGTCGATCCGGGGCTGGAAGCACGCCGAATGGGGCGATCCCTTCACCGTCGATCGGACGCTCGAGAGCGCCGACCCCGAGGACTTCGACGCCCTCCTGTTGCCGGGCGGGGTGCTCAATCCGGACAAGCTGCGCACCGATGCCGCCGCCGTGCGCTTCGTCCGGGCGATGTTCGAGGCCGAGAAGCCGATTGCGGCCATCTGTCACGGGCCGATCATGCTGATCGAGGCCGATGTCCTGCGCGGCGGGCGCCACGTGACGTCGTGGCCCTCGCTGCAGACGGACGTCCGTAACGCAGGCGGGCGCTGGAGCGATCAGGAGGTGGTGGTCGACGGCAGTTTCGTGACCAGCCGCAAGCCCGACGACCTTCCGGCGTTCAACGAGGCGATGGTGGCCGCGTTCGCGCAGCATGCCATCGGGCCGCGCACCGACGTGTTGCCGGAAGGGTGAAGGACCGCGGCCCCGCACCGGGCGATGCGCTCGGTGCGCGAGGCTTCCGCGCTGCAAATGCCCGGCAGGCCGAAACCCGACCGGCGACGACGTTGCGAGGCGCAGCTAGCGCTTCCCCGCTGGCAGCTCCTCACCTTTGCCATCGTAGGCAGGCGGCACGTAGAAATCGAGCATGCGCAGCGGGTCCGATCCGGTGTTGCGGATCTCGTGCCGGTCACCGTGTTCGATCAGGAGCAGCGTGCGCTCGCGCAGCACGTAGCGCTGTCCGTTCACCGTGGCCACGCCCTGCCCGGACACCACGAACAGCCACTGGTCGGCGCCGCGATGGCGGTTCTGCGCATCGCCTTCCGTCGCGCCCGGTGCCAGCACCATTTCCGCAGCTTCGGAACGCTCGTTGCCGAGCGCCACCCTGAAGCCGCGGCCGAAGCGGAGTGTCTTGCGCTTCATGCCGGCCTCACATCGCGAGCCTGCCGTCCGGGCTCGCGGCGCCGCCGGTCAGGTTTTCGGAAGCCGATGGCGCAACTCCGGCAAGGCGCGACATGAGCCCGTTCAGACGATGCACGAAGCCGGCCGGATCTTCCAGCTGGCCGCCCTCGGCAAGCACTGCCTGATCGAGGAGCACGCTCGACCAATCGCGGAGACGATCGTCCGGCTCGTCCTGCAGCCGCGCGATCAGCGCATGGTGCGGATTGATCTCGAGCACCGGCACGACCGTCGGTGCCTTCTGTCCCGCGGACTTGAGCAGCCGCTCGAGATTGCCGGAGAGCTCGCCCTCGCCGACGACCAGGCATGCCGGCGACTCGGTCAAGCGATACGTCACCCGAACGTCCTTGACGCGCTCGCCAAGCGCCGCCCTGATCCGCGCAACGAGCGGCTTGAACGCGTCGGCCTCCTTTTCCTGCAGCGCCTTTTCCTCGGCATCGGCAAGCTCGTCCAGATCGAGCGCACCCTTGGCCACCGAGCGCAGCGGCTTGCCTTCGAACTCGTGCAGCGACGAGACCACCCATTCGTCGATGCGGTCGGAGAACAGCAGGACCTCGATCCCCTTCTTGCGGAAGATCTCGAGGTGCGGACTGTTGGCCGCCGCGGCATGGGTCTCGGCAGTGACGTAGTAGATCGCCTTCTGGCCTTCCTTCATCCGGCCGACGTAATCGGCGAGAGATACCGACTGCTCCGCCGTCGCGGCATGCGTCGACGCCGAACGCAGGAGCTTCGCCAGTTTTTCGCGGCTGCCCGGATCGTCGGCGAAGCCCTCCTTCAGCACCTTGCCGAACTCGTTCCAGAAGGTGACGTACTTGTCCTTGTCGTTCTCGGCAAGATCCTCGAGCAGCCCGAGCACCCGCTTGACGCATCCGCTCCTGATCGCCTCGACATCGCGTGACTCCTGCAGGATCTCGCGCGACACATTGAGCGGCAGGTCATTGGAGTCGACGACGCCGCGCACGAACCGCAGGTAGGGCGGCAGGAGCTGCTCGGCGTCGTCCATGATGAACACGCGCCGCACGTACAGCTTGAGCCCGCGCCGGTGCTCGCGGTCCCACAGGTCGAATGGCGCATGCGAGGGGATGTAGAGAAGCTGCGTGTATTCCGTGCGGCCTTCGACCCGCGCATGCACGTGGGCGAGCGGCGGCTCCGGATCGTGCGCGACGTGCTTGTAGAACTCGTCGTACTGCTCCTGGGAGATGTCCTGCTTGGGTCGCGCCCACAGCGCCGACGCCTGGTTGACGGTCTCGTCCTCGTCGGTGGTGCGGTGCGACTTGGCCTCCTCGTCCCATTCCTCCTTGCGCATCATGATCGGCAGCGCGATGTGATCGGAGTACTTGCGGATGATCGATGCGAGCCGCCAGCGCGAGAGGAGGTCGTCCTGGCCTTCCCGCAGATGCAGCACGATCTCCGTGCCGCGCGCGGGGCGGGTGATGGTCTCGATCGTGTAGTCGCCTTCGCCGGAGGATTCCCAGCGCACGCCCTGATCCGCGGGCAGTCCCGCCCGGCGGGTGGTCAGGGTCACGCGGTCGGCGACGATGAACGATGAATAGAAGCCCACGCCAAACTGGCCGATGAGCCGCGCGTCCTTGGCCTCGTCACCCGAGAGCGAAGCGAAGAACTCGCGGGTGCCCGACTTGGCGATCGTGCCGATGTTCGCGATCACCTCGTCATGCGACATGCCGATGCCGTTGTCGCTGACGGTGATGGTCCGGGCATCCTTGTCGAAGCCGACACGGATCCGGAGCTCGGGGTCGTCCTCGTAGAGTCCCGGGTGATGCAGCGCCTCGAAGCGTAGCTTGTCGGCGGCGTCGGACGCGTTGGAAATGAGCTCGCGCAGGAAGATCTCGGGGTTGCTGTACAGGGAATGGATCATCAGATGCAGCAGCTGCCGCACCTCGGCCTGGAAGCCCAGGGTTTCCCTGCCGCCTGCGGCGGCCGTCGCGCCGGTATTCGCTGCGCTCGATGCTTCTGCCACGGTTTACCTCCCGATGATTGCGGACAACCCTTAGATGTAGGTCTGGGCCATGCGCTTTCAAGCGGGCGGCGAGGATCAGGACATGCCGACCGAGCTCTTGGCGATGTGATTGGCCCAGCCGATCGCGCTGGTGAGGCACGCGCTGTAGGTCTCGCCAGCGATGCCCGGAGGCAGGAGATCCGGGTCGAGCGGGCTCGCCTCCAGGGCCTCGATGCGGTCCAGCAGATCCCCGAGCGCTCCTTCCCGGTCGAGCAACGCGTCGCACGCCGCAGGCGCGATCGGCAGGGACGCGAGAATGTCGGCGAGCGGCGTGCTGAACAATGCCGGCATGAGCGACATCATGCCGACCATGAACGCCTGGTCGGCGAGCTCGGGCTCGTGGGGCCAGAGGATGGCCGCGAGGGATTCCATCAAGCGGCCCCGGGTGGCCGCGAGCTGCAGCAGCGGGTTGGTGATCTCCCGCTGGCCGGGCTCGGAATACAGGAGCAGCTGGACCCAGCGCTGCAGGTGGCGCCGGCCGAGGACCACGATGGCCTGGGTCAGCGAGTTGACCGGACGGGCAAGCGCCAGCGATGCCGAGTTGACCAGCCGCAGGAGGTTCAGTGACAGGCCGGGTTGCTGCTTGAACACCTCGTCGATCAGCGGCGTGTCGGCGTCCTGCATGAGCAGCGTGAGCAGCCGCAGCAACGCCATCTGCGGCAGCCCGAGCTTGCGCCCGGAGAGCACCGTCGGTCGCGCGAAGTAATAGCCCTGGAAAAGGTCGAAGCCGAGATCGGCGCAATCGTCCGCCTGTTCGCGGGTCTCGACCTTTTCCGCCAGCAGGCGGGCCCCGAGATGACTGCTCTGCGCGACGATCCGGGCCAAACCGTCGCCGGAGACCTGCGCGAGGTCCACCTTGATGACGTCGACCATGGGCAGCAGCTCGGCGTAATGATCGTAGTCGCCGGCGTAGTCGTCGAGGGCGAGCATGAAGCCCGCCGCCTTGAGAGTCCGGCAGCGCGCCAGGATCGCCGGCGTGGGCTGCACCGACTCCAGGATCTCGAGCACCAGGATGTGCGCGGGCAGGATATCCAGGATGCCAGGCATCAGCAGCATCCGGGCATCGCAGTTCAGGAACCCGCGGTAATGCCCGAGCGCGCGCTCGACGCCAAGCTCCGCAAACACGTGATGCAACACCCGGCTCGTCGCCAGCACGTCTTCCTCGACGCCGGCCGCATGGTGCGAGCGGTTGCGGAACAGGAGTTCGTACGCGTAGGTCTGGCCGCGCCGATCGAGGATCGGCTGCCGGCCGACCAGCAGTTGCTCTTCCGACATCTGGACGGGTGTGATTGCAGTCCGGAGAACGACGCAACTTCTGCGCCAGAGCGCGCTGCCCGGACCGGCACGCCCGTGCACCGGCCGGGCACGCGTCCCGCGTCCCGAAATGCCGCAGCGCGGCCGCTGTCCAAGGACAGAGCGGGAATAGGAACGTTCGTTCGCTGTTTACCGGGCGGTACAACGCACCCGGGCCATGCGCGTCCCTTTGCGGTCCGGCACGCGGCGGCGGGCTCTGCCACTATCGGGGAGCGCGGCCGCCGGGGTCCGCCGCAGCTAAGCTTACGTTTCGTGCCGGTGCCGGCATTGGGGTCAGGTTACAAAGGCCGGCATCGCGCCGATGAAAGCAGCAACCACGCAGCTCAATCAGGAGGAAGCATGAACGCATTGAAACGGAAATCCGTGACGGTCCTGGCGGCGGCGCTCGCCGCCAGCGTGTTCGGACTGGCCGCGTGCGCCCAGACGGGTGGCTACGGCGGTATGGGTGGGGGCGCCGCAGCCGGCGGTGGCGCGCAGCAGGTGACCTTGTCCGGCAGCAACGAGGTCCCGCCGGTGCAGAGCGCGGGCTCCGCGACCGGCGACGTGACGATCAAGGCGGACGGCAGCGTCAGCGGCAGCGTCAAGGTCACCGGCATCACACCGACGGCGGCGCACATCCACCAGGGCGCTGCGGGGGCGAACGGTCCGGTGATCGTGCCGATGACCAAGGAAGGTGCGGACACGTTCGTCTTCCCGCCGAACGCCAAGATGACGCCCGAGCAATTGCAGGCCTACAAGGCGGGCAACACCTACGTCAACGTGCACACCGCGGCCCATCCCGGCGGCGAGCTGCGCGCGCAACTCAAGGGCGGCAGCTGAGACTCCCGACCTCGGTGCTGCACGGAACGGGTTCGGCCTCCCGGCCGGGCCCGTTCTTTCGTCCTTCGTTCGCGCGCTACAAACTCGCGGCGTGCATACGCAGATGCGCCTCGATGAAGGTGGCGATGAAGAAGTAGCTGTGGTCGTAGCCGGCACAACGCTCCATGGTCAGGGGCACGCCGGCATCGCGACATGCGCTTTCGAGAAGCGCAGGCTTGAGCTCGGACTCGAGGAACGGATCGGCCAGACCCTGATGCACCAGCAGCGGGGGACCGCGCCAGCCGCGGCTGCGGACAAGCGCGGCCGCGTCGTACTCGGGCCAGCGACTCTCGTCGTCGCCCAGATATCCGGCGAGGGCCTTCCGGCCCCACGGCGATCGCATGGCCGAGCTGATCGGTGCAAACGCGGATGCCGTGCGGAAGCGATCGGGATGACGCAGCGCGAGCGTGAGCGCACCGTGTCCGCCCATCGAGTGCCCGCAGATTCCGGCACGCGCCGGATCGATCGGAAAATGTTCGGCGACCAGACGCGGAAGCTCGTCCGCGACGTAGGTCGCCATCCGGTAATGCCGCGACCACGGCTCGCGCGTGGCATCGACATAGAAACCGGCGCCCACGCCGAAATCGTAGCTGTCGCGATCACCGGGGAGTGAAACCTCGCGCGGACTGGTGTCCGGCACCACCACGACGATGCCAAGCGCGGCCGCCACGCGCTGCGCACCGGCCTTGACCACGAAATTCTCTTCGGTGCAGGTGAGCCCCGACAGCCAGTACACCACGGGCCGGCGTGTTCCGTGCGCGACCGGCGGCACGAACACCGCGAAGCGCATCGTGGAAGCGGTGGCGCCCGAAGGGTGGCTGTAGGTGCCTTGCACGCCGTCGAAGCAGCGGCTTTCGGTGAGGGTGGTGATGGCGGACATGAACAGGATCAGCGCAAGGGTCCAGCGACGGGCGGGCGGTACCGGAGATGGCCAGCCGACAATGACGATGTCAGGCTGAAGCCCGACTGGCAAGATCTTCCGTGCGTGGCTCCGACGGCGCGAGGGCCCCGTCGTTCAGAACACGACAACGGAGCGGATGGACTCGCCCCGATGCATCAGCTCGAACCCTTCGTTGATCGCTTCGAGGGGCAGCACGTGGGTGATGAGATCGTCGATGTTGATCCTGCCGTCCATGTACCAGTCGACGATCTTCGGCACGTCGGTGCGGCCACGTGCCCCGCCAAACGCGGTGCCCTTCCACGTACGTCCGGTCACGAGCTGGAATGGCCGCGTGCGGATTTCCTGCCCTGCACCGGCCACGCCGATGATCACCGACACGCCCCATCCGCGATGGCAGCATTCGAGCGCCTGGCGCATGACGTCGACGTTGCCGATGCATTCGAAGCTGTAGTCGGCGCCGCCGCCCGTGAGCTCGACGAGATGCGGCACGAGATCGCCCGGCACGTCACGCGGGTTCACGAAGTGCGTCAGCCCGAAATTGCGCGCAAGCGCCTCGCGGCCGGGATTGAGATCCACGCCGACGATCATGTTCGCACCGACCATCCGTGCGCCCTGAACCACGTTGAGGCCGATGCCGCCGAGCCCGAACACGACCACGTTCGCGCCGGGCTCCACCTTCGCGGTGTTGATCACCGCACCGATGCCCGTCGTCACGCCGCAGCCGATGTAGCAGACCTTGTCGAAGGGTGCATCCTCACGGATCTTCGCCACCGCGATTTCCGGCAGGACGGTGAAGTTGGCGAACGTCGAGCAGCCCATGTAGTGATGCAGCGGGCGACCATCGATGGAAAAGCGGCTCGTGCCGTCGGGCATCACGCCCCTGCCCTGCGTGGCGCGGATGGCCGTGCAGAGATTGGTCTTGCGCGACAGGCACGATTTGCACTGCCGGCACTCCGGGGTGTAGAGCGGGATCACGTGATCGCCCGGCCGCACGCTGGTCACCCCGGTGCCGACCTCGACCACGATGCCGGCGCCTTCGTGTCCGAGAATCGCCGGAAAGAGTCCCTCGGCATCGGCGCCCGAGCGCGTGAACTCGTCCGTGTGACAGATGCCCGTGGCCTTGATCTCCACCAGCACCTCGCCGGCCCGTGGTCCCTCGAGCTGGACGGTCTCGACGGTGAGAGGTGCGCCTGCCCGATGCGCGACTGCGGCCCTTACGTCCATGTCGACCCTCCGAAACACGCTGGCGCCATCGGCTGCGCCTCGCGCCTGATCATTGGCCGGCCGCCGGTTCCGCGCCCGACCGTGGCTTATCCTTGCTGGCAGACGGCCCCTGCGTGCGCACGGGCGTGTCGACGTTCGCCTCCCTGACCGGCGGCGGCCCGGCGACGACGTCGAGGCGCACGCGCGTCACACCCTTGCCGTGCGCGCGCAGACCAATGGCGGCGGCGGCACGCGGCGACAGATCGATGATGCGGCTCTTCACCTGCGGGCCGCGATCGTTGATCCGCACCACGGTGGAGCGATGATTGGACAGGTTCGTGACCCGCACGGTGGTGCCAAGCGGTAGGGTGCGATGCGCGGCGGTGAGTTCGTCGCTGTCGTGGATCTCGCCGCTCGCGGTCGTCTTGCCGTCGAGCATGTGCGCGTACACCGAGGCGATGCCGAACTGGGCGCGATGACGCGGCGCCGGAACGGAGCCCTTCGCGCTGGACGCGGCCTGCGCAATCTTCGCATCGGCCGCGCCCGCAAGGTCGACGGGCGCAATGCAGCAGCTGGCGAAAGCAAGCGAAAGAATCTGCTGTAGTCGAACATTCATGCTCGGCGTCATTCGATGCGACCCACGCATCGTAACGCATCATTGGCACGACGCAATCCGGTCACCGGGGCCGCCGCGCAACCCGGGGGCGCCAGCACGGTGCTGGGCGCACGCAGCGGCCAGCGCGGCGGAGGTATAGTGCTGACCTCGCCAACCGGAGTGCAACCATGCTGATGTCCGCCGCCGACTATCGCGAGTCCCTGCGTCGTCATCATCCGGTCGTGTTCGTCGATGGACGGCAGATCGACAGCGTGGCGGACGAGCCGGCGCTCGCCCCCGGCGTCAACGCCATCGCTCTCACGTACGATCTCGCGTTGCGCGAATCCACGCGGGCGCTGATGCGGGCCGATACGCCCGACGCGGCGCATCCCGTCAATCGCATGCTGGCGATCCCGCGCACGACCACGGATCTCCTGAACAAGCTCGAGGCCGTGCGCCTCGTGTGTCAGGAAACCGGGTGCGCACAACGCTACCTCGCGGGCGACGCGCTCGCGGCGCTGTTCCACGGCACGCACGCGATGGATGCCGAATGCGGCACGGAATATCACCCGCGCCTCCAAGCTTACGTGCAGCATGTCTACGCCAACGACCTTACGCTCGGCATCGCGATGACCGATGCCAAGGGTGACCGGTCGCTGCGACCTTCCCAGCAGCCGCTGCCGGACACCTACGTGCACATCGTCGATCGCCGTCCCGATGGGATCGTCATCTCGGGCGCCAAGGCCATCGTCACCGCTGCGCCATACGTGCACGAACTGCTGGTCATGCCCTGCCGCAACATGACTGTTGCCGACAGCGCCTTCGCCGTCTGTTGCGCGGTGCCGATCGACGCCGCCGGGCTCACGATCATCGCGCGGCCCGCCGGCAGGCCCGGCGAAGCGGCCGCGAAGTTCAGCAGCAAGTATGGGCAATCGACCGGGGTCTGTCTCTTCGACCGCGTGTTCGTGCCATGGGAGCGCGTCTTCGCCGCCGGTGAAGCGGCACCGGCGAGCGAGATCCTCTACCACTACACGGCGCAGCATCGGCACACGTGCATCGCCGCGCGCGCCGGGTTCGGCGATCTCCTGATCGGCGCCGGCGCGCTGGTGACCGAAGCCAACGGCCTCGACCTCGATCGCGCGCATGGCGTGCGCGATGCGATGGTCGAGCTCATCAAGATCACCGAGGGCTTCTACGCCTGCGGTGTGGCGGCGTCGGTTTACGCGCAGGCGAGTCCGTCGGGCGTGATGACGCCCGATCCGGTGTTCGCGAACATCGGCAAGCTGCTGCTGGCGACGCAGATCTACGACATGCAACGGCTCGCGCACCATGTTTCCGGCGGCATGATCGTGTCCCTCCCCGGCCCCGACGAGGATCACAATCCGGCGACGGCCGGGCGCCTTTCGGAAGTGCTGACGGCGCGCTCCGACATTCCGTACGAGAAGCGCATCGAGGTGGCGCGCTTCATCGAGGACCTCACCGCGTCGTACCAGGCGGGCTGGTATTCGGTCATCAGCCTGCACGGCGGCGGCTCGCCCGAGGCGATGAAGATGGAGATCTACCGCAATTACCCCATCGGCAATCGCGTCGATCTGGTCGAGCGACTGCTCGATCGCGGCATTCTTGCGGACGAAACGCGCAAGATCACCCGCAACCGGCAGCCGGGGCGCTGCTGCGCGACCGGCTGTCTCGCGCCCGACATACCGCAGATGGTCGCGCTGCCGGCGGCGTCGCGCAGTCCCGCACGGGGCGCCTCCGAGCCTGCGGGCAACCCTGCGGCCCCGCGCGATGCGCCGGTCGCCGCGGACTGAACGCCGGCGCGACGTCATGCCCGCCGCTCCACGTCTGGATCGCGATGCCAGCCTGCTGCTCGTCGTCGACGTGCAGACGCGCCTCGCTCCGCACGTCGAAGCCCATGAGACGCTGATCACGCGCGCCGGTGCGTTGCTCGACGCCGCACACCGCTTCGCCATCCCGCGGCGCCTGACGGAGCACTGCGCGGAGCAGATCGGCCCCGTCGTGCCGGTGCTGCGCGAACGCTTTGCGGCCGACGAGATCTTCGCCAAGACGCGCTTCGGGGCCGCCGACCACCCGGAATTCACCGCCGCGCTGCGCGGCACCGGGCGCACCCAGATCGTGATCGCCGGCATGGAGGCGCACGTCTGTGCAATGCAGACGGGCCTCGGCCTCATCGAGCGTGGCTTTGCCGTGTTCGCCGTGACGGACGCCCTGGGCTCGCGTGCGGCACGTCGCGACGACCGCCGGATGGCGCTGGAGCGCCTGCGCGCGGCCGGCGCGGTCCTCACCGCCACCGAGACCGTGCTGTTCGAGTGGACGCGCGACGGCACCGACCCGGCGTTTCGCGACGTTCTTGCGCTGGTCAAGCGCCTGCCGTGAAGGCGGGCGTTGGCTGCCGCTACCGCGAGCGCGCGGGGCGGAGGCACGCATCCTGCTTTTGCGCACCACGGAGCCCCCCGTCCAAGGCGGCGCGCGGCGTTGAGCGCCGGCAGACCCGCCCGTTAATGCCTGTCGCAGGAGGAATGTCGATGTTGCGTCGAACGCTGATCGCATTGGGTCTTGCCCTGCTGGTGGTGGGCCGGGCCGCCGCCCAAGGGCCGGATTTGGTGTTCGCAGTGACCGAGGGCGTCACCTACCAGGCGACGCCCAAGGAAATCCGCGACCGCTTCGCGCCCCTCGCCGAGGTGCTCGCGCATGCCCTGCACCGCAACGTGCGCACGGTGCTCGTCCCCGCTTACGACGATCTCCGCGCGGGGCTGGCGCGTCAGGAATACGACCTGGCGTTCGTGCACCCCGCACATGTGTCGATGGCCGAGATCAAGACCGGCCGCTACAAGGCCGTGGCCTGGACAGTCGGCTTCACCGACTACACCGTGTCGCTGATGATGAAGCCCGACCAACCGCTGAAGGCCATGGGCGACCTGCGCGGGCACACGCTGGTCACGCCGGATCCGGATTCGATTACCGCCGTCATGGTCCGCGCCATGTTCCGCGAGGAGAAGCTCGGCAACGACGTCAAGGTCGTCACCACGCGCTATCAGGACGCCGTGCCGTTTTACCTGGAGCACGGCTTCGCGCAGGTGGGAGCTACCGCCGCGAAAGGGGTGGTGAAGCGCTGGACCGACAAGGGCGGCAAGGTCCTGACGAACTCCCGGCCGGTGCCGATCAAGCAGCTGATCGTCTCGACCCGCGTCAGCGCCGGCGATCAGGAGCGCATCCGCGAAGCGCTCCTCACCATGAACGAAACCAAGCCCGGGCGCATCGCGCTGTCCGTGGTCGGCTACCGCGGGTTTGCGGCACCCGCCCCGGACGTCGAAGCGACCACCATCGCCTGGCTGGGACTCTGAGCCCGGCTCGTCCGCGAGCCCGCAGAGAGAGCAACCCTGCGGCCGCGCGCCGCCTGCGCACGTTCCTGATCGCGTCCGAGGACGCGCCGGTTGCCCGCGCGGAGATCTGCTCCGCTACACTGGTTCATCCGATCGATCCGCGGGAGGAATCGCGATGAACGCACGTGCCCTGCGCACCTTGCTTCTGCTTTCGCTCCTTGCTGCCGCGGCCGTGGCCGCCCAGGATTTCCCCAAGTACGGCGACGAGCTCTATCAGCCGCAGTATGGCCAGGTGGGCAAGGACGTCATCTGGATCCCGACCCCTGATGCGCTGGTCACGCGCATGCTGCAGGCCGCGAAGGTCACCGACCAGGACGTCGTGTACGACCTGGGCGCCGGCGACGGCAAGATTGCGATCGCCGCGGCCAAGCAGTTCAACGCGCACGCCGTGGGGATCGAGTACAACCCCGACATGGCGGCGCTCGCAAGGCGCAATGCGGAGCGCGCCGGCGTGGCCGACAAGGTCACGATCATCAACGGCGACATTTTCAAGGAGGATTTCACCAGGGCCACGGTCATCACGCTCTACCTCCTGCCCTCCCTCAATGCGCAACTGCGTCCGCAGATCCTCAAGATGAAGCCTGGCACCCGCGTGGCGTCGCACGCCTTCCACATGGGCGACTGGGAGCCCGACGACACGTTCCAGGTCGAGCAGCGCGATGCCTTCCTGTGGATCGTCCCGGCGAGCGTCGCCGGTCAGTGGACCTTGCGCGACGAGCGCGGGGTCCTCGATGCCAGGCTGGATCTCGTGCAGCAGTTCCAGCGGCTTGGCGGCACCATCACCATCCATGGCAGGACGCAGCCCCTGCTCGGCGCGTACGTCAGCGGGTCGAACCTCGGCTTCACGTTCACCGATGCGGACGGCGGCGTGCGGAGCGTGCGCGTCAGCGTGGACGGCAACACGCTGCAGGGTAACGTGCGCGTTGCGGGCACCCTCGTTCCCGTGACCGGCAAGCGCGGCTGACGCCGGGCGTGGCAAGCATCGCTGCCGCGCATGCGGCACCCGGGCCGGCACCACTGCTGCGACGCGCCGATGCCGTCGCGATCGTCGTCGGCATCGTCGTCGGCGCGGGCATCTTCAAGACGCCGCCGATGGTCGCCGGCCTCGCCGGGGATCCTGGCTGGGCGCTCGCCGCCTGGCTTGCCGGTGGGCTCATATCTCTCGCGGGCGCATTGTGCTACGCGGAGCTTGCGAGCGCCTTTCCCCACGCCGGCGGCGATTACCACTTTCTGACCCGCGCCTACGGCCGCCAGCTCAGCTTCCTGTACGCGTGGGCGCGCGCCACGGTGATCAATGCGGGGTCCATCGCACTGCTGGCGTTCGTCTTCGGCGACTACTTCGCCGCGGTGCTGGCGCTCGACGGCAACACCGTCGCGAGTGCGGCGTGCGCGCTCGCAGTCGTGGCCGCGCTCACGATCATCAACATCGTCGGCCTGCGCGTCTCCTCGCGGACGCAGAACCTACTCACCGTTGCGCTCGTCGGCGGACTGGTCACGCTGGTCGTCGCCGGTGTCGTGGTACCTGCATCGCCCGGTGGCGCGGTGGCGAGCTTCAGCGCACGTCCCGCACCCGGGATGCTGGGGCTCGCGATGGTCTTCGTCCTGCTTACGTACGGCGGCTGGAACGAGGCCGCCTACATCTCCGCCGAGCTCAAGGGGGGCCCGCGCGAGATCATGAAGGCGCTCCTGACGAGCATTGCCATCATCGCGGCGCTGTACCTCGCGGTGAACGCGGCGCTCATCCATGGCCTCGGCTTCAAGGCGCTCGCCGACAGCAAGGCTGCCGGCGCCGACCTCATGACCCGCGCGTTCGGGCCGTGGGCCGGGCGTGGGATGGCTCTGGTCGTGTCGGTGGCCGTGGTCACCTCGATCAATGGCACGATGATCACCGGCGCGCGCACCAACTATGCGATGGGGCGCGACTGGGCCGCCCTGCGCTTCCTCGGCGGCTGGAACGCGGCGCGCGGGGTGCCCGTCATGGCTTACACCGCCCAGGCCCTCATCGCCCTCGCGCTGATCGTGTTCGGCATGTTCCAGCACGACGGCTTCGAGGCGATGGTCGAGTTCACCGCGCCGGTGTTCTGGGCGTTCCTGTTCCTCGTCGGCATCGCGCTGTTCGTCCTGCGCTCACGCGAGCCCGGAGCCGAGCGCCCGTTCCGTGTTCCGCTGTATCCGGTCACGCCGCTCGTGTTCTGCGCGGTGTGTGCGTACCTGTTCTACTCCAGCGTCGCCTATGCGGCCAGCAGGAATGCGGTGCACGTATCGCTGATCGTCATGGGAGTCGGGGTCGTCGCGCTGGTGCTGACCTCGCACGGCCGGCGCCGGGGTGAAGCCTGACCGGCATCATTGCCATCCTGTCGTCGGCAAAGGCTCGAGCCCTGACCAATCCTTGCAGGCGAGGCTTCAGCGTCGCACATCAGGCTGAGTCCTGACCTGCATCGGTTGCGATGGAACCATGCTTCCCGCTCGCGTCGTCGAGGAGCGCGAGCGTGCTCGCAGCCTCCTGCGCGACCTGCGCGAGCGTGCATTGCTGCGGCGCCTTGTCCGGCCGCCACCGCAGGAACTTCGTGCCGTGGCGGAATCGCTCGCCGCTGAAATGGTCGTATTGCACTTCCGCGACGAGCTGTGGTGCGAGCGGCTCCCACTCGCCACTGCGCTCCGTGCTCCACCGGCTGGGGCCGCCGGGCGCGTGGCCGGTGAAGCCCGGCGGACGTACGAGCTTTTCGAGCTCAGGCGTCAGCGCGGCACGCTCGGCCGCCTTCATGTTGGAAGAGAACCCGACATGATGCAGCAGTCCCGCGTCGTCGTAGAGCCCGAGCAGCAGCGAGCCGACGATGCGGTCCTTCGCACCGTAGCGGAATCCGCCAACGACACAGTCGGCGGTGCGCATGCGCTTGTACTTCTGCATGCCGGTGCGCTCGCCGGACTGATAGGCGAGGTCCGCGCGCTTGGCAATGACACCATCGAGCCCCGAGCCGAGACTGTGAAACCACGCGTCGACCTCGTGAATGTCCGTCGCTTGCGGCGACAATCGCAGCAGTGCCGCGCCAGGTCCCGTGTACGTGGCCCTGCATGAAGCCTTCCAGCGCGCGTCGCCGCTCCTCGAACGTCAGCGCCACCAGCGACCGTCCGTCCGCATCGACCAGCAGGTCGAACACGACGAACAGCACCGGATGTTCGCGCGCGAGCTTGCGCACCCGACTTTCCGCCGGATGGATGCGCATCAGGAGCTCGTCGAAGGACAGCACGTCGCCGACGGGCACGACGAGCTCCCCGTCGAGGACGAATCGCTCGGCTTCGAGGGCCTGCAATGCCGCCACGAGCTCCGGGAAATAGCGGTTGAACGGCTGGCCCGATTTCGAGCGCAGGTCGACCTCGCTTCCGCTCCGGAAGGCGACGCAGCGAAAGCCGTCCCACTTCGGCTCGTAGCGCCACTGCGCACCTGCCGGCAGCGCGTCGACGAGCTTCGCCTCCATCGGTGCGTAATCGGTGCGAAGCGGCAGTGCAGCCACCATGTTCCTAGAGCAGCGGTCGAAGATCGAAGCGACCCTGCGTGGCCAGCAGCGGTGCCCACAGATCCCCGATGCGGTGCAAACGTCCGGGCACGTTGGCGAGGGTGAAGTCGTCGGTCTGCGCGCCCTGCTCGAGCTCCTGCCAGGTGACGGGCGTCGATACCGTCGCGGCGGGCCGCGGGCGCGGCGAATAGATGGATGCCAGCGTGCGTCCCCACGCATTCTGGTTGTAATCGACCAGCACCCGTCCTGGCGGACGTTTGGCGATCTTGTACTCCGCCGTGATGATGTCGGGGCGCTGCACCTCGACTGCCTGGGCGAAGCGCTTGGCGAAGGTCCAGACCTGCTTCTGCGTCGGACCGCGCACGATCGCGACGTACACGTGGATGCCGCGCGAGCCGGTCGTCTTCGCCAGCGGCTGCATGCCGAGCGCCTCCAGGGCCTCGCGCACCACGAACGCAGTGCTGCGCACGGTTTCGAAGTCGGCGCCGGGCACCGGATCGAGGTCGAAGTGCAGGTAATCCGGCCGGTCCACGTCGTCGCAGCGCGCGTACCACTGGTTGAGATCGATGCAGCCGAGATTCACCAGCCAGAGCAGCGTCGCGAGATCCTGCACCATCGGAAAATCGATGACGTTGCCGGAGCCGTGCTCGATGCTGCAGGTGGCGATCCACTCCGGTCGCGGCACCGGCGCGCGCTTCATGAAAAAGCACTTGCCGTCGGCGCCGTTGGGATAGCGCTTCATCACCATGGCGCGATCGACGAGATGCGGCAGGAGCCACGGCGAGACATCCGAGTAGTACTGCAGCAGGTCGCGCTTGGTGAGGCGCGCGCCGGTCCAGAACACCTTGTCCAGGTTGGTGAGGTGCACCTCGCGACCCTCCACCTGCACGTCCGCGTCGCTGCCGTCCGTGGGGATCGGCACCGGCGGCGCGCTGGGCGTGCGCGAAGTCTCGCGTCCGGCTGACCGGGAGGATGGGTGGTGGTCTCGCGTCGCAGGCTGAGGCGGCATGAACTTTTACGCTCGGCTGACCGTCGGAGGGAATGCTGCGGTATCCTGCGCCGCCGCCCTGGGGCCGTCCAGCCGCGGGGGCGGCGGACGCTGTCGTTGCTCAGTGACAGCATTCGCCGCCGGCGGTTCAACGACACACTCCGCTCCGCCGCCGTGGCGGGTCTGCTCCACCCAATCCCTGACGCGATACCCGCCATGATCCATCCATGCCCCTGGCGCAACGCCCTTGTCACCGTGGCGGCGCTCCTGCTGCTCGGCGGCTGCGTCACGGTCACCACCGAGCCGCGCGCCGTGCTGCTGCAGCTCAACAGCCATGCCCGCGTCGAGCGCCTCAACTGTACCGAAGCGCTGGCGCGGGTACGCGATGTCCCGCCGAACGCGGGCACCCTCGACCCTGCACATATCCGCGTGCTCACCTGGAACATCCACAAGCAGGAAGACAAGGGTTGGCAGGGCGACCTCGCCGGGTTCGCGCACGATGCGGACCTGCTGCTGTTGCAGGAACTGGTGCTCGCCCCCGAGATCCGCCGCATCATCGAAGGTGCGGGCCTGCGCTGGTCGATGGCCAGCTCGTTCCTCGACAGCGACGTCGACATCGGCGTACTGACGGCAGCGCGGGTGACGCCGGTCGCCACGTGCACCCAGCGCGTGGTCGAACCGCTGCTGCGGATTCCGAAATCGTCGGTGATCACCTGGTTTGCGTTGCCCCGTGCCGGGAAGACGCTCGCGGTCGTCAACATGCACTCGATCAACTTCTCCCTCAGCCTGGGCGCCTATCGCGAACAGCTCGCAGCCATGCGCGAGACACTGGCCCGGCACGACGGACCGATCATCTTCGCCGGCGACCTCAACACCTGGACCGCGGCGCGCACCGCCGCCGTCGCGGAAACCGCAACAGCGCTCGGCCTCTCCGAAGTGCGCTTCGAGCACGATCACCGGAAGCTCTTCTTCGGCAAGCAGCTCGATCACATCTTCGTGCGTGGCCTCGCGATGTCGGCATCGGCAGCCACGGAAGTGACCTCCTCCGACCACAATCCGGTCGGGGCCACCCTGCACATCGCCGCCGCTCGCCCATAGCAATCCTGCTGTCGCGCGATAGGCGTTCCGCGGAGCGGCACACGCGGTTGTTGCGGGGAACATGGGCATAATGCCGCGGGGGGAGATCGCCGGCACCTTCGCACCCGGCGGCACGCGCGCATGACGGCTGAAGCAGGCATGACTCCCGGGACGGAGTTGTCCGGGAAGGTGTTCCTCGTGACGGGCGGTGCACGCAACATCGGGCGTGCCATCGCGCGATCGCTCGCGGCCGGCGGCGCAAGCGTGATGGTCAACGCCCACCGCTCCGCCGCGGAAGCGGCCGAGACGGTGCGCATGCTGCAGGCATCGGGCGCGCAGGCCGCGAGTCATCTTGCAGATGTCACCGATCCCGCGGCCGTGCAGGGGCTGCTCGACGTGACCGTCGCGCGCTTCGGCCGTCTCGACGGACTGGTGCACAACGCTGCGGTGCGGGCCGAGCAGCCCTTCGATGCCATCACGTTCGAAGCCTGGCGCCACATTCTCGCCGTGATCCTCGACGCTGCATTCCTTTGCGCGCAGGCGTCCCTGCCGCATCTGCGCCGGGCGGGTGGTGGCAGCATCGTGCACATTGGCGGCGAGACCGGGCATCAGGGCGCCGCGCATCGCGCGCATGTCGTGACCGCCAAGGCCGGCCTCGCGGGCCTCACGAAGGCGCTCGCGCTCGACCTCGCGCCCGACCACATCACCGTCAACTGCGTCGTGCCTGGACGGATCGAGACCGTGCGCGGCCTGCCCGGTGCGCCCGAGGTGCCGACGCATCGGCGCGGTGCGCCACCCATCGGCAGGCTCGGCCAGCCGGCGGAGATCGCCGCCATGGTGCGCATGCTGTGCGGACCCGATGCGCGCTACATCACCGGCCAATCGATCCATGTCAACGGCGGAGGACTGATGCCATGAGTGGACACGCTGCCCGGCCGCGCATCGTGCATCGCGCGCTCGAGGTCGACGACCTGGCGCGCACCATGGCGCTCTATCGCGACGTGGTCGGTTTAACGGAAGTGGAAGCGACGAAAGTTCGCGATCACACGTCACGGCATCTCACCGACGGCGCGATCGGCGGAGGCGTCCCTCGAACGCACCGGGGATTTCTTCACGCAACCGGTGAACCTGACTGCGTGGCGTGGGTGAACAACAGGGAGAAATCATGAGCATTGCCAGGCGCAGCCTGCTGAATTGTCTTCTGTCCGCGATGTTGCTGGGCGTCACCGGCGCTGCGCTCGCGCAGGGGTATCCAACGAAGCCGATCAAGATCATTGCGCCCGTGCAGCCGGGCGGCGGCGTGGATCTCGTCGCGCGGACGATCGGCGACCGTCTCTCGAAGGCGCTCGGCCAACCCGTGGTCGTCGACAACCAGAGCGGCGGCGGCGGCATCGTCGGCTCGCAGGCCACGGCACGCGCCGCGCCGGACGGCTACACCCTGATGGTGGCGTACGTCGGCACGCACGGCACCAATCCGGCGGTGCGCAAGCTGCCCTACGACGCCGTGAAGGACTTCACGCCGATCGCGATGGTGGGTGGAACGCCCAACGTGCTCGTGGTGCCGGCATCGCTCCCGGTGACCTCGCTGCGCGATTTCATCCAGTACGCCAAGGACAACGCGGGCAAGCTTTCCTACGGTTCGGCGGGCCCGGGCACCCTCACGCATCTCGGCATGGAGCAGCTCAAGGTGGCCAGCGACATCGACATCGTGCATGTGCCGTATCGCGGGATCGGACCGGCATTCGCCGACATTCTCGGTGGACAGACGCAGGCGATGCTGCCGGGCCTCGCCGCAGCGTTGCCGCACATCAAGGCCGGGAAGGTCCGGCCACTCGCCGTCACGGGCCTCAAGCGGCATCGGCTGTTGCCCGACGTGCCGACCTTCGAGGAGCTCGGCTACAAGGGCTTCGACGGCGTGCAGTGGTACGGCATCGCCGGACCGGCCAACATGCCGGCGCCGGTCGTGAAACGGTTGAATGACGAGATCAATCGCATGCTCGCCGATCCCGAGCTGCGCGAGCGCCTGGCCGGCGAGGCACTGGAGCCGATGCCGATGGCCCCGGAGCAGTTCGGCCAGTACATGCGCGACGACATTGCACGATGGTCTGCGGTCGCGAAGCAGCGCAACATCGCGATCACGGATTGAGGACGGGAAATGACTTGCTCGTAGGTCGGGCTGCAGCCTCAGCCTGACATGCGCGGCTGAAGCCCCGCCTCGGTGATTGCATTTGCCGCACAAGGTATTTGCGCGGTGGGATCGGCGCTGCGCGACGAAGGCATCGGGAGAACTGGATGGCCCACAACACGACGGTTGCCGCGGAACAGAACGCGCCGCCGATCACGCGCACGCTCGCCGAATTCGTCGCGACACATCCTTCACGGGGCTGGGATGACGCGGTCGACCATGAAGCCCATCGCACGTTCCTCAACTGGCTGGGCTGTGCGGTCGGTGCGAGCCGGCATGCGACGGTGGAGGCGGCTCTCGCCGCCGTCAGCGAGCTGCAGCCTGCCGCCCAGGCATCCGTGCTCGGGCGCCCGGAGCGCGTCGACATGGGCAGCGCGGCGCTGCTCAACGGCATCACCTCGCACACGTTCGATTTCGACGACACGCACCTGAAGACGATCATTCACCCGGCCGGCCCGGTGGCTGCGGCGGCGCTCGCGCTGGCCGAGCATCGGGGCAACAGCGGCCGCGACCTCGTCGACGCCCTGGTGCTCGGCATCGACGTGTCGTGCCGCGTCGGCAACATGATCTATCCGGAGCATTACGACCGCGGCTGGCACATCACGGGCTCGACGGGGATGCTCGGTGCGGCTGCGGCCTGCGCGCGCCTGCTGCGCCTCGATGCCACGCAAACGAGCATGGCACTCGGCATCGCCGCCTCCCAGCCGATCGGCTTCCGCGAACAGTTCGGCTCGATGACGAAGCCATTCCATCCCGGTGGCGCGGCACGCGCCGGCCTCATGTCGGCACTGCTGGCGCGCCATGACTACACCGCCTCGCCGCGAGCACTCGAGGCCGCCCGCGGCATGGCGCAGACGTATTCGACGAAGTGTGCCTGGAACGAGATCACCGACGAGCTCGGCAAGCGTTTCGAGATCTCGTTCAACACGTACAAGCCGTTCGCGTGCGGCATCGTGATCCATCCCAGCATCGATGGTTGCGTGCAGCTGCGCAACGCCCATGGTCTGCAAGCCGGGCAGATCGAGCGGGTCGACCTCAAGGTGCATCCGCTGGTGCTGGAGCTCACCGGCAAGCACGCGCCGCGCGATGGCCTCGAAGGCAAGTTCAGCGTCTATCACGCCGCCGCGGCCGGCATCATCTTCGGTGCGGCGGGGGAAGCCGAATTCGTCGACGGCATCGTGACGCGGCCCGACGTGATCGCGCTGCGCGACCGCATCCACGCGAGCGTCGATGCGAACGTCGGGGAAGCGCAGGCGGACGTGACGATCCACTGCCGCGGCGGCAAGCGCGTGCACGTGTTCGTCGAGCATGCGATCGGGAGCGTCCAGCGCCCGATGAGCGACGACGATCTCGCGCGCAAGTTCCACGGCCTGGTCGATCCCGTGCTCGGAGCCGGCCGCGCCAGCGCGCTTCTCGCCGCCTGCCGCACCATCGGCGATGCGACCGATGTGCGGGGCCTGCTGGCGCTCGCGCGCCCGTAGCCGGTTGCTTACGGCGTCTCGAAGCCGATGCGCTGGTGCGTGCCGTCGCAGAACGGCTTGTTCGCCGATTCGCCGCAGCGGCACAGCAACTGCCGCGCGCGCACTTCGTACGTGAATCCGTCCGGCGTCGTCACCGGGACGCCGCCCAGCAGCCATAGCGCGCCGTCGCGAATGGCCGCAATGGCCGGCGCGTGCGGCGACTCTTCCGGCGCATCGTGGCCCTCAGGGACGTACTGCAAACGACCCGAGGGGCAATTCGCGATCTGGGTGATCAGCTCCTCGCGCACCTGCGGATCGGCCGTCGCCGCGATGGTTCGCCACACGCCACCGTGGCGGTCGCAATAGGCGTAGCCGGCGCACAGGGACTCGTCGTCGGTCATGGTGATGCCGACGCCGCGATATTCCTTGCGGCGCGTGGCGCCAGGCGCGCGATCCGCGGTGCACGCGCCGTCGAAACCGGCGAGGTGGGAGTCATCGCAGAAGGGCTTGGTGCGCGAGTGGCCGCAGCGGCACAGGTAGTACGTGTCGGGCGTGGGGATCGCCTGGTGCGCCGACCATGCGACCGGTTCGCCCTCCTCGTTCAGCACCGGCATGCGCGTCGTCAGCAGGACCCCGCCGGAGACGACGTACGGTCCATCCTCCTCGATCGCGATGTGCGGACGGTCGCCTGCGCTGCTGACCGATGTCGCATCGATGCCTGCCATTGACGCCTCCGCGTTCATGCACGCTTACCATCCCGCAAAACTCGCGGGCGCCTGCGCTGGCGCCATGATGCGACGGGCCCCGGACCTTGCCAAGCACTGCACCGCACCGGTGGCCTTGACGCTGCTGCCCGCAGGGGCGACGCTCCCGCCGGGCAGCGTCATCGGGAAAGGCCTCGCATGCACCGCGGATGGATCCTCAGTGCCCTCGTGGTGGGCATCACCCTCGCCGTCGTCCTGGGCCTCGTGGCGAGCGGCAAGGGCGGCACCGGCGGCTTCCTCGGGTCGGGGCCGCTCCTTTCCGACATCAATCTGCTGTTCGAAGTGCTGCTGGTGCTCGGGCTGACGGCCGGCATGCGCCTCGCCCGTGCGGGAAACATCGACGCCCACCGCCGCAATCAGACCACCTGGGTGATCGTGAACCTGGTGTTCGTCGCCTTCCTGATGATTCCCGCCATTGCCGGCTTCAAGTTCAATGGCCTGCGCGACCTGCGCAATGCCGGCAATCTGGTAACGTGGGTGCACGTCGCCGTCGGCACGTGCACGGTCGTTGCGGCGCTCTGGCTCGTGCTGCAGATGAATGGCCTGCTGCCGTCGCGCCTCCACGTGCAGCACTGGAGACGCCTCATGCGGCTGACGCTGGCGGGGTACTGGATCGTTGCGATCCTGGGCATCGGCACCTATCGCGCTTGGTACGCGGGCTGACCCGCTCGCGTATCTTGCGTTCCGCCAGCGCGAACGGCGGCGATGGGCGCGGCGAAGCCGCTACAATCCGCAGTTTGCCGATTCGACAGGCGGCGCGCTCGTGCGCACGCCTGCACCCCAAGGTGGAGAGTCCCATGCGTGTGCAAGCGTCCCGTGATGGCTTATTGAAAGCGCTGCTGGCGACCGCCGCGCTCGTGCCCCTCCTCCTCGGCACTGCTCCCGTGTCCGCGCAGGACTATCCGAACCGGCCAGTCAAGGTCGTGGTGCCGTTCTCACCGGGCGGCGCGGTCGACGGACCCATGCGCATCATCGCGCAGGAGCTCTCCAAGCGGCTGGGGCAGCAGGTCGTCGTGGAGAACAAGCCCGGCGCCGGGGCCACCATCGGCACCGAGGTCGTCGCCAAGTCGGCACCGGATGGCTACACGCTGCTCCTCGCCTCGCAGACGAACGCCATCAGCGCCTCGCTCTACAAGAAGCTCTCCTATGATCCGATCGAGGATTTCGCCCCCATTTCGTTGATCGGACGCGAGCCGGGCGTGATCGTCGTGAATCCGTCGGTGCCGGCCAAGACGCTGCAGGAGTTCATTGCCTACGTCAAAGCCAATCCGGGCAAGGTCAACTTCGCCTCGTCGGGCAACGGCAGCGGACAGCATCTCTTCGCGGCACTGCTCGCGTCGCGGGCCGGGCTCCAGATGAACCACGTCCCCTACCGCGGCAGCGGGCAGGCGACGACGGATCTGCTCGGCGGACAGGTGCAGATGTCGATTCCCGGAACTGCCGGCATGGTCGGCCACATCAAGGCCGGCAAGCTGCGACCGTTGGCCGTCACGGGGATCCATCGCTCGCCACAGTTGCCCGACGTCCCGACGGTGATCGAATCCGGTTATCCGAACTTCGAGGCCTACGTTTGGATGGGCCTGCTCGCGCCGAAAGGTACGCCGCAGCCAATCATCGACAAGCTGCACGACGAGCTGGTGCAGGTGCTCGGCACCAGCGAGGTGAAGAACTACATGAACAATGCCGGCATCGAGATCGTCGGCTCGACGCCGGCCGAGTTCGCCGCCTTCTTCCGCTCCGAACGCGACCTGTGGGCGAAGGTCGTGAAGGACACCGGCGCCAAGATCGATTGAATCGCAGCAGAGACCCGAGATGACCGCACAGGCCGCCAACACCGAACCACCCGTCACCGGGGTCGAGCACTGGACCCGCAAGGGCGACGTGCGCCTGTTCCTCTGGGAGAAATTCGTCGACTCGCCGGACGGCAAGCCCGCCGTGCTGTTCGTGCACGGCTCGTCGATGGCCTCGCAGCCGACGTTCGACCTGACCGTGCCGGGCCGGCCGGATTCATCGGTGATGGACTGGTTCGCGCGCCGCGGCTTCGTCTGCTGGACGGTCGACATGGAAGGCTACGGCCGCTCCGACAAGAAGCGCGACATCTTCTGCGACATCAGCAACGGCGCCGACGACCTCGCGGCCGCCACCGACTACATCGCGAACACGCGCGGCGTGAAGAGCTTCCTGACTTACGGCATCTCGTCCGGCGCCTTGCGGGCCGCGCTCTTTGCCGAGCGCCATCCCGACCGCGTCGCCCGCCTCGCGCTCGACGCCTACGTCTGGACCGGCGCAGGCGCGCCGACGCTCGAGCAGCGGCGCAAGAAGCTGCCGGAATTCATGGCCAAGAAACGCCGGCCCATCGATCGTGCGTTCGTGGACTCGATCTTCGCGCGCGACCATCCGGAATGCGCGGAAAAGCGCGTCGTCGACGCCTTCGCGGACGCCATTCTCGCGCTCGACGACTCGATGCCCAACGGCACCTACATCGACATGTGCTCGAAGCTGCCGATCAACGACCCGGCGAAACTCACCATGCCGACGCTGATCCTGCGCGGCCAGTACGACGGCATCGCGGCCTTCGACGATCTCATCGAGTTCTTCAAGCGGCTGCCCAGTGCCGACAAGCAGTTCACCGTCATGGCGGGCATCTCGCACGCGAGCTTCCAACAGAAGAACTACCTGATGGTCTACCACATCCTGCACGCGTACTTCACGCGGCCCGCGCCAGTGTACGTGGGGGCGGCGCACTGACCTTGCCGCCGCGGGGTCGTTAGCGCAGCCTCGGGGCGCGCGCCCACCGCGCTCGGGGTGGTGCGCCCACGTTACGGCTCGGAAAGATGCCGCAGGGCGGCGCGGGGACTGCGCACGCTCGAGAGCTCGAGGAGCACCGACAGGTCGCGCTCGAGCCGGTGCACCGCCGCGCGCGGCATCCGCGCGAGGGCATCCGGGAGGACTCCCTGCACCGGCCGCGGCGCGCGCTTCAGGCAGCGGCGTCCTTCGGCGGTAAGGAAGACCTTCACGACGCGCTGGTCGCCCGACGTGCGCTCGCGCCGGATGAAGGCTTTGCCCTCCAGCTTGTCCAGCATGTTGCTTGCGGTCGACAGATGAATCGACAGGGCACGCGCAAGCTCGGACACCTTGAGCCCGGGCTGCCCGTCGAGCTCGGACATGGCCCAGAGTTGCGCGCCGCTGACGCCGCACTTCGCCTCGACTTTCTGGAAGTGCTGCTGCGCGACACGGAAGAGCTCCCGGAATTGCTGCAGCACGACCGCGACCCGTGTGTCGTGATCGACGCCCCGCTTCGGCGGTGCGGCGGTCCCGGCGCGCCGGGAGGAGGCGGCGACGGACTTGCGGTGGTGCGGCGTGGAGGGTCCCAGTGCCATGTCGTCTCTCTTGTGGTCCCGCCCCGACATGCCGGGGTGGTGTCGGTTGCGCACCGCTGACGAGAGCACGATGCGTGCCGCGTCCGCGAACGCACGCGTGCCGCGCGGCAGCCTATCACGCGCGGGGCGGTTGCACTGCGCGTGCACGGTGGCCGGGGCGTCGAGACCTGGCCGGTCGAAGCCAAGCTTGTCGAGGAAGTCGCCGGGCACGTACGTCTGCCGACAGAGTTCGCCGCCGCACACCGCAGTCGCCTGCACCGGCGGTGCGCCGCCGCTCAGACGAGCGCGATCTTGAGGCGCCGGGGGGAGAGCGGCAGATCGCGCAAGCGCACGCCGGTGGCATCGGCGAGCGCATTGGCAATGGCCGCGCCGGTCGGTCCCTGCGCGACCTCTCCCGTGCCCAGGAACGGCTGTCCGGGGCGATCGAGCACCTGCACGTCGATGGTGTCCGGAACGCTCGAGAAGCGCAGGATCGGATAGCCCGACCAGTCACGGCTGGTGATCCGGCTCTGGTCGAACGCCACCGCTTCGAACAGCGTCCAGCTCGTCGCCTGGATGATGCCGCCTTCGATCTGGTTGCGGATGCCGTCGGGATTCACCGCTTCGCCGCTGTCCACCGCCGCAGCGACGCGTACCACACGCACCCGGCCGGTGTCGCGCTCGACCTCGACTTCCATGGCGAGCGCGAGATAGCCCGCGAGATTCTTGTAGCGCGCGAAGGCGAAGCCACGTCCGCGGCCAGTCGTCTTGCGATACCGCGTCCAGCCGAAACGCTCGGCCGCCGTGCGCACGACGTCGCGTGCCCGCGGATCGTCGAGGTGACGCAGACGGAACTCCACCGGGTCCAGGTGCGCCGCGTGGGCGAGCTCGTCCATGAAGCTCTCGATGGAGAACACGTTGGCGTAGGCGCCGAGCGCACGCAGTGCCGAGACGCGCAGCGGCATCTCCGGCACGAAATGGTGGATCACCTTGGCATTCGGGATCTTGTACAGAGGGATGGCGTTGCGATCCCCGCCGCCCTCCGGCTGCGGCAGCGGCTTCGGCGGCGACGGTGTGAACGGCTGCGCCAGGAATGTCGCCGATGCGAGATCACCGGCCTTGCCCGGCCGCGACGAGTGCGTGTTGCTCCAGACCTCGTACTGCCACGCCGTGATGTTCCCGTCGCGATCGAGCGCCGCTCGCGCCGTCGTCACCATCGCCGGACCGAACGGCTCCCACGCGTGCTCCTGCTCGCGCATCCACTGCACCCGCACCGGCCGTCCGGGGAGGGCGCGCGCGAGCAGTGCGGCATCGGCGCCGGCATCATCGGCCGCGTTGTGCCCATAGCAGCCGGAACCTTCGACATGGATGCAGTGCACGCGCTCGGGTGGCGTGCCGAGCATCTCGGCAATGGCGTTGCGCAATGGATAGACCCCCTGGCTGTGGGTCCAGACGGTCATCACCTCGTCCTTCATGAGACCGATCGCGCAGGAGGGGCCGATCGAGCCGTGCGCCTGGTATGGACGCGTGTACGTCGCTGCGATCGCGCTGGTGTCGAAGCTCGCCTTGACATCCGCGCCCAGGATCACCGTGTCCTCGCTCGGCAGCCCCCGGATGACGCTCGCGATGTCGTCCTGTGACGGCAACTTGCGCTGGAGCTCCCAGTGTGCCGCGCGAGCGAGAGCCCGCATCGCGGTGACCGCCTGCCATTCGCGCTCGGCGATGACGGCGAGATAGTTGCCGTCGCGCACGACCTTGAGCACCCCAGGCATCCGCTCGACGGCGGTGCTGTTCACCTCCGTGAGTCGCGCGCCATAGGCGGGCGGTGGCACGATGCGGCCGTGCACCATCCCGGGCAACCGCAGGTCCTGCACGTAGCTCGATCCGCCGGTCACCTTGCCGGGAATGTCGACCCGGGGCAGCGGCTTGCCCATCACCGTATGCGTGCGCGGATCCTTGAGCGGGGATCGGGGCTGCGCGCGAACGTGCAGCAGCTCCCCGCTCACCAGGTCGCCGTAGGCCGCGCTCCTGCCGTCCTTGGTGCGGATCACGCCGTTGTCGAGCGCAAGGTCCTGCGCGGGCACGTTGAAGCGCGTCGCGGCGAGGTCCACCAGAATGCCGCGCACCTGTGCCGCCGCGTTGAGGATCGCGGTGCCGCTGTCCTGCATCGAGTGACTGCCCGCGGTGTAGCCCTCGTTGGGGGTCAGCGCCGTGTCGGCGGTGACGAGCCGGATACGCGCCGGTTCGACGAACAATTGCTCGGCGGCGATCTGGATCAGCGCCGTCTTGATGCCCTGTCCCAGCTCGGCCTTGCCGGTGAAAACGGTGATCGCGCCGTGCGCATCGATGCGGATCCACGCATCGAGCAAAGGGTCCTTCTCGAGGCCGCCCGGGAGCTTCGGTTCCTGCTGCGCAACCATGCCCTGGTTCTGCGCCTCCTCCGCGCCCCACAGCGGCGGCGCGAGGGAGAAGGACAGCACGAGCGCGCCACCGCTCGCGAGGAAGCGCCGGCGCGAAAGCACGATCGGCAGTGCCGTGCTCATCCGTTCCCCCGTTCGCGGCCGTTGGTGCTGGCAGTGCTCATGAGCTGGGCGGCGCGTCCGACCGCGCGCAGGATGCGCATGTGGGTGCCGCAGCGACACAGGTTCGCGTTCATGTGGGCACGGATCTGCGCGCCGGTGGGTGACGGGTTGTGCTCGAGCAGGGCCTGCGCGCGCATCATCATCCCGGCGATGCAGTAGCCGCACTGGGCCGCCTGCTCGTCCATGAACGCCCGTTGCATCGGGCCGGGATGGTCGATCGTGCCAAGCCCTTCCACCGTGCGGATCCTGCGGCCGGACAGGACGGAGATCGGCGTGATGCACGAGAACACCGCTTCACCCTCCACCATGACGGTGCACGCGCCACACTGGCCGAGGCCGCAGCCGAACTTCGCGCCGTTGAGCGCGAGCTGGTCGCGCAGCACGTATAACAGTGGCGTGGACGGATCGGCATCGACGTCATGCGGCTGGCCGTTGACGTTCAAGGTGATCATGAGCGCTGCTCCTTGCCGGCCGCGCTGGCGCGCGCCGGGGTTGTGCTGATGGCAGTCGCCTCCCGCGCATGACGCACGTCGTCCGCGACACCGTCCCACGCTGCCTGGCCGGCGACGTCGGCACGGAGGAAATCGAGCAGCGCGGCCAGCTGAGCATCGGTGAGCGCGCCACCGAAGGCTGGCATCCACGGGCCGGCCTCGCCATCAGGCGGAACGATCCCGCCGACGATGATGCGCGCGGCATTCGCTGCCGTGGGCGTGCGCAGCGCGGTGCTGAGGCGCAGATCGAGGGCGCCGCTGAAGAATGCATCGCGCGGCGTGTCATGGCATGCCGCGCACGCGGTCTGGTAGACGGCGCGCCCGGCTGCATGGGCGCCGGTGCCAGCCGGTGCACCGGCGGCTGGCCCGGCCGGACGCGCGGCACCGGCCTGCGCATCGGCGCCGTCGGCCCACGACGCCATATAGGCTGCGATGGCACGCACGTCCTGTTCTGGTGCCGTCGCAAGATTGTGGGTGACGGGCGCCATCGGACCGCCGGCCGCATCATGCAGGGGTGCCACCCCGGTGCGCAGGTACTCGTACAGCGCGTCGGTCGTCCAGCGGATCGGAGCCGGAGCAGCCCCATTGAGCGCCGGCGCGTGCCAGCCCTCAGCTTCGCCACCGGCGAATGGCTCCTCCGTTTTTTCGGCACCCAGCCGGTTGCGCGGGGTGTGACACGCGCCGCAGTGACCGAGCCCGGTCACGAGGTACGCGCCGCGGTTCCACTGCGCGTCGTGGGCTGCATCGGGCGGCAGCGCACCCGGCCGGAAATACAGCGTCTTCCACACGGCGAGAAGCGGCCGGAAGTTCATCGGAAACATGAGGTCGTTCGCCGGTGCGCGCGCCTGCACCGGATCGCGCGTCATCACATACGCATACAGCGCCGCCAGGTCGGCGTCGCCGACGTGCGTGAAATGATCGTACGGAAACGCCGGGTAGAGGTGCTGGCCCTCGCGGTCGACGCCCTCGCGCATGGCGCGCACGAAGGCGGCCTGCGACCAGCGCCCGATGCCGGTGTCCGGGTCAGGCGTGATGTTGGTGCCGTAGATCGTGCCGAACGGCGTGTCGAGCGCACGGCCGCCCGCGAATGGCTTGCCGTTATCCGCGGTATGGCAGCCCAGGCAGTCGCCGAGCGTTGCGAGCTGCGCGCCGCGCTTCACCACGGCGGGATCGAAGCTGGCGGGCGCCGGCTCGGCAGCGGGCATGGCAGGCCGCGCCGCCATCGCGGTCACCACGATGGCGGCCACGATAACGAGCGACAACAACGTCAGCAACAGGCGCGAAAGCCGCATGGATCATCCGTTCATCGTGCGCACCGGTGCCGGACGCGCAGCACGTGCGTCCCCGTTCAGGCCGGCAAACTCCTGGCGCGGGAAGCAACGGAGGGTGCGCGCCGACACGGGCAAAGGCGACCGTGCGGGTGCTGACGCCGCCGTCGCCCGGCCTTTCCGCGAGCTGTCCGATCGCCAATCACCCTGGCAAGTTCCGTACGCGCCCCGATGCACGGCCCCGATGCTGACGCCACCCCTGGCTTCTGAAATAATTTCACCCAAAATGTGGAATGCGCCTGCCATGGCGCGGGGATTGCTGTCGGTGGCGGAGACATCCAACGGGTGGCACGCGAGTTGCTGCGCCGGAAGCCCCGGGAGGCGGTGCCACCCGCACGGAGGGCGACATGCCAGCAGGGGCGAGTGCCAAGCGCGGGCGCGAGTACGACGGGCTCGAAGCGCACAAGAACCGCAAGGGCGCGGTGCAGAAGATCCATCAGACGCGGCAGGCGCGCTGACCTGTGGCCACCCACGCCGATCCGCTCGCCGCGCACGGCGTGCCCTGCTCTTGCGCCTGAGCCCACGTTCCGGAGGACAAGCGGCGGGTCGCGATGGCTGAGTCGCGGGTTGCCGTCTATGGCGCGATCGCCGCGAATCTCGCCATCGCCGTCACCAAGTTCGTGGTGGCCGGCATCACCGGCAGCTCGGCAATGCTGTCCGAGGGCATCCATTCCGCCGTCGATACGGGCAACGGGGCGCTGCTGCTGGTCGGCATGAAGCTCAGCCAGCGGGCGCCCACGCCCGAGCACCCCTTCGGTCACGGCAAGGAGCTGTATTTCTGGAGCCTCATCGTCGCCGTGCTGATCTTCGCCCTCGGCGGCGGTGTGTCCGCGTACGAGGGCATCCTGCACATGATTCACCCCGAGCCGATGCGCGACGCGCTGTGGAACTACGTCGTGCTCGGGGCCGCCGCGCTGTTCGAGGGGGCCAGCTTTACCGTGGCCATGCGTGCGTTCCTGCAGGAGAAGGGCGACCTGCCGTTCTGGCGTGCCCTGCGCACGAGCAAGGACCCGACCACCTTTACCGTGCTCGCCGAGGACTCGGCGGCGCTCGCCGGACTCGTCGCGGCCGCCATCGGGGTGTTCGCGAGCCAGGCCCTCGACGAGCCGAGGTTCGACGGCGCCGCGTCGGTGGTCATCGGCATCCTGCTGTGCGCGGTGGCGGTGCTGCTCATCCGCGAATCGCGCGGCCTCCTGATCGGCGAGGGCGTTCGGCCGGAAACCGTGCGCGCCATCACCGAGATCGCCCGGCGACATCCACGCGTGCGCAACGTGGGCAGTCCCCTGTCAATGTACATCGGGGCGGAGGAAGTGCTGCTGACGCTGGACGTCGAGTTCGATCCCGAGGCGAGTTCCGAGGAGGTCGTCGGAGCGATCGCCGGTATGGAACGGGAGATCCGCACCCGGTTTCCGAAGATCAAGCGCATCTACATCGAAGCTGGCTGCATCACGCCGCGCTCGACCGCGAGCATGCCCCATGGCCCTGGCTGAAGCGACGGAGGCATCACACTTATCTCCGCCGGGCATGACGCCCCCGTCCGTGATGCCGCCGATGGCGGCTACTTCAGATCGAGGACGGTTTCGCCCGAAACAGGATCCGTGACACCGAGCCCGCCGCCGAGGTCCTCCAGGGTGTCGCGAAAGCGATCGAGGATGCCGAGCATCTGCGGCCGGGCAGCGACGATGTCGGCATAGCTGTCCCACTCGGCAACGAGACAATAGCTGCGCTCGCCGGTATTCACCAGCGCGGCGCGACGGCAGCCGCGGAAATCGGCGTGCGCTTCCCGGTGCACGTCGAGGAACTGCTGCTCGCGACCGGGCTTGACGCGAAAGCGGACGACATTGAATGCAGTCATGGATCGCTCCTCTGCAGATTGGCTGGACCCGCGGCCGCGTCGCCCACGCGCAAGCTGCGGGCATGCAATCCGGCCGCGTGCTCGTGGGGAGCGTGCTCGCCCCCGCGGGAGGGGCAGCTTAGAGCAAGCGCGACGACCTGCCAATCGCCCGCGGCGGCGAGTTTGCTACAGTGACCCACCGCGGCCGAGCCGCCTTTGCGCTGACTACCATGCTGCTCATGATCACCGGACTCGTGCTGTTCCTGGGCATTCACCTGGTCCCGGCTGCGCCCGGGCTGCGCCGCACGCTCGGCGCACGCTGGAGCGAGCAACGCTACAAGGGCCTCTTCTCGCTGGTTGCGGGCCTGGGTCTGCTGCTCGTCATCGCCGGCTACTGGATGAGCAGTCGCGGCGCGCAGGTGTTCGCGCCGGTGCCGACGGCGCGCGCGATCGCACCAGGGGTCGTCACGATCGCGTTCATCCTGTTCGCGGCGTCGCACATGCGCGGTCACCTGCGCCGGCTCGTGCAGCACCCGATGGTGGTCGGCGTCATCCTCTGGTCGGGGGTGCATCTCCTCGCCAATGGCGACCTGCGCGGGACCGTGCTCTTCGGCAGCTTCCTCGCGTGGAGCATCGTCGATCTCATCGCCTCGCTGCGCCGTGGCCCGATCCGGTCGTTCGAGCCGCAGCTGCGTTTCGACGTGATGGCAATCGCCGGCGGCATCGTCGTCGCGGGCATCGTGATGATGCTGCACCAGCCGCTCTTCGGTGTGCGGCCGTTCATGGCCGGCGGCGGCTGACATGAGCGAGCCCGTCGCCATTGCGCCGTCCGAGGTCGAGTGGACCGCCATCCGCGCCCAGGGCGCCGGAGGCCAGAACGTCAACAAGGTGTCGTCGGCGGTGCAGGTGCGCTACGACATCCGCGCCTCGTCGTTACCCGAAGACGTCAAGGCACGGCTCCTGCAGCTGCGCGACCAGCGCATCACTGCCGACGGCGTCGTGGTCATCAAGGCGCAGCGCTATCGCAGCCAGGACCAGAACCGCGAGGATGCGTTCGCGCGCCTGGGTGCGCTCGTGCAGAAGGCGGCGACGGTCGCGCCGCCACGCAAGCCGACGCGCCCCACGCGCAACTCGCAGCAGAGGCGCGTGGATCAGAAGACGCGCCGCGGGGCAGTGAAAGCCGCGCGCCGCCGGATCACCGAAACCGGGTGAAACACGCCGTTCGCGGCACGTGCGCGAGCGCGCGCCGGGCCGTCGCGGACCTGCGGGCCGCGAAACTCAGCGGGCGAGCGCTTCCAGCTCAACTTCGCACCACCGACGATCGTCCGCGGGGATCTCTTCGACGAGATCCCTTGCGCGTTGCGCCGCCTTGGTGCATGCGTCGAGGTCTCCGGCGGCGCGGCACGCCATCGCCAGCGCCGCATAGCCGAAGAAGTGCTCGAACGCCGGCGCCTGGTTGCGTTGACAGATCTCGATGCATCGCCGTGCACTGTCGGCCGCGGCTTGCGCATCGCCGGCCAGCAGAAGACTGCGGGAGAGGCGATACTCGGCGCGCTCGTGCTCGAGCCACGTGCCGGCCCGCTGCCACCAGGTCAAGCCGCCGCGCGCGGCCATGACCATCGCTCTGGTCTGCCCCTCGCTGCGGGTGGGTTGCTCCTCGAGCGTCGCCGCGAGGTTGTTGCCAGCCACCGCGAGTGCGCGAACGGCGGGAGATCCGTCCACAAGCGATCCGCTACCGGCTGCACGCAACGCTTCCGTGTACGCCGTAATCCCGGCATCGACGTCGCCACGGCCCGCCAGCGCAGCGGCCGCCCCGGCGAGTGCGGCCACCCGATCGTCGAGCGCTAGCGCATCGAGCGCCGTGCCCTCGCCCGCTGCGTAGCGAAGCATCGCGATCGACCGATCGACCTCGCGCATCGCACTCGCCGTGCCCACGCACGCCGGCAAGGCGCGCACGCCGCGCAGCAGGTCGATGCCACGCTCCCATTCACCGAGATGCTCGCCGTAAACATGCGCGGCGAGACGCACGAAAGGGGCCACGTGCTCGGCGGCGTCGACGATATCGAGTCTCGCAGCGAGGCGGTCGGCGACCTCCCGCGGCCGCTCCGCGTGGTCGCTCCAGCCCGTCTCGATGAACGTTGCGAAACCGGTGTGTTCGCTTGCCATGGGTCATGTCTCCTGTGGCCACGCGCCGTGGCCATGCCGGGGATGCGCTGCCCTGAGCCCCGCGACCCTCACGACCAAGCTTCCGCGCCCGGCAGCGCGGGATCCGCTTCCTTCCGCCGCTCGGTCACGCGAACGACGTGCACGCTGCAGTGTGCATTCGCCGTCACGGTCGAGGCCACGGAGCGCCACCATGCCAGCGCCCGGTCGGATGGACCCGGCGCACCGAGCACGATGAGATCCACGTGATTCGCGCGCGCCAGGTCGAGCAGCGTTTCCGCGGCATTGGCCGCTTCGATGACATGCAGCGAGATGCGCGACGCGGGCAGTTTGAGCGGCTCGACCCAGTGCCGCAGTCGCGTCTTGTGCTCGATGTGCTTGCCCGTGGCGGTCTCGAGCGGATCGCTGGTCTCCCCCAGTGGCGCCGCAGCGATGACCGAAACGCACATGAGCCGGAAATCGGCGTTGAGCCCGACGATCTGCCGCGTCGTCCATTGCAGCGCAGGGTGCCGCTCGTCGTCGGGATGTTCCGTGTCGATCGCCACCATGATGACCGGTGCGCGACCGCTGGGCGGCGGGGGTGGCTGCAACATGTCCCTCGCGCTGCGCGCGCGCCACCAACGCCCCATCTGCTCGACGAAGCCGTGGCCCTCGGTCGCGTAGCCGCGTGCGGTAAGGGCGACCTGCTCCGGGTTGCGCAGATCGAACGCGATATGCGCGGCCGACTGGTAGCGTTGCGCCGCGATCGGCTCGAGGCAGTGCAGGATGATCTCCTGCAGCCAGGGCGGCACGGCCGGATTGATCGCCCGCGGCGGCGGCGGCACGCGCCAGAGGCGATCGCGCATGCCGGCCATCGTCTTGGGCTCACCGAAGGGTGGCTCGCCGGTCGCGAGCTCGTAGAGCAGCGCACCGAGCGCGAAAAGATCGCTGCGCGGATCGCTGCGATTGGCCTGCAGCTGCTCCGGCGAGACGTACGCTGCCGAGCCTGCAGCGAAGTCCTTCTCCTCCGCCAGCAGGTCAGGATAATGCGCGTGCCGCGCAAAGCCGAAGTCGATCAGCACCGCTTCGCCGCTGGGCCGCAGGATGAAATTCTCCGGCTTGAGGTCCAGATGGATGACATCCTGCTGATGCACGCTGTGCACCGCGTCGGCCAGCGTCGCGCCGATGCGCGCCACCTCGTCGGGCGGGAGCGGCGCGCGCTCGGTGCTGGTGGTGAGCGGCGCGCCATCGATCCATTCCATCGCGATGTACGGCGTGGTGGTGAGATCGCCCGCGGCCACGAAGCGCGGCACGTACCGCCCCGCGAGGGTCGGCAGGATCATGAGCTCCATCTCGAAGCTGACGATCCCCAGCGTGGGGTGTCCGACGCCGATCGGCGGCACCTTCATGACTACGGGGAAGCCTGGATCGTGTTCGCGCGCGGGCGTCACGCGATAGATGGATCCGGTCCCGCCCTTGTGGATGCAGTCACCGATCGTGAAGCCATCGACCACGGCACCCGGCTCGAGGCGTTCCATCATGTGTGGTGCGCGGAGCCTGTGCGAGGGTGCATCGGACCCGCCTCAGATGCCGAGCTCGACACGGTAGGCGAGCGATCCCGGCAGTCCGCAGGCGCGAATCCTGTCGGCGGCGCCCTTGGCGTCATACGCCACCCGGCAGAAGGTGATCTGCTGGCGCATCGAATCGAACAGCGTATAGGCGGCGGCGGGATTGCGATCGCGCGGCTGGCCCACCGAACCGACGAGCGCAAGCCACCGGCGTCGGCCGCGCACCGGAATCGGCATCGCCGGTGTCGGGCGGAATTCGCTCATCCTGCCCGGGGCACTCTCGAAATACAGGATTTGGTCGTGCACGTGACCGCAGAACGTGTACGGCCGGTCGGCGGCCTCGACACAGCGGTGCGCAGCCCCTGGACTGTCGACGTAATCCCAGCGGTCGGGAAAGGCGGCCGAGGCATGCACGTAGCACACGCGATCGTCGCGCGTCACGAGCGGCAGCGCGCGCAGGAACCGCTTGTGCTCCTCCGTGAGGGTGCTGCGCGCCCATTCGATCGCGGCGAGCGCCGCTTCGTTGAAGTAGCCGCCGTTCTGCTCGACCGCCTCGTCGTGGTTGCCCTTGAGCACGACCGCGCCGCGCGCGGCGTAGTCGCTGACGGTCGCGACCACGGCCGCCGGATCGGCGCCGTAACCGACGAGATCGCCGAGGAACGCGAAGTGCTGCGCACCCCGGTTGCGGGCGTGGCGCAGGCAGGCATTGAGCGCTTCGATGTTGCCGTGGATGTCCGAGAGGATGGCCGTGAGCACGTCGATGATTCCGCGAGGCGCGCGTGTCGTCGGTCCGCAGAGCGGCCGGATGCCCGCGCGCATGCTCGCCGTGCCGATGTTAGCAGGGCCGCGGGTGCGACGGGCAAGTGCGGCAAGGAAGACGCGTGCGCGTCGAGCCAACGCGCGACCGACAACCATGCGCAGGGCGGCGGCTGGAACGTGAACGGGACTGCAGGCGAGGCTTCAGCTTCCTGCCCGCGAAGGTCGACCGCGCGATCTACCGCGTCGGGATCATCACCAGCCGGTCGTTGCCGGATTCGGCGGCCCACGCCTCCCCGCGTCGGCCCTGCATCTCGCGCACGTTGGCATTGGCCCGATCCGACGCGAAGCTCTCGAATCTTTCGGTGACGGGATCGAAGCGCACCACGGCGTTGGTGCTCCAGTCGGTGAGCCAGACCTTGTCCCCGGGATCGACCCACACGGAATACGCATGGGCCGCCCCGGGCAGCTTCCACTCGCGCCAGCTCTTCGCCGCCGGGTCATACATGCCCACCTGCCCCGTGTTCCAGTAGCTGATCCACAACCTCCCCTTCGAGTCCGACCAGACACGACGTGCGCCCTGATTGCGCGTGGGCGGCTCGATGACCGTGGCACTGCCGCTATCGGTATCGATGCGCGCGAGGTGATTGCCCGCCAGCGAAACGTAGTACACCTCACCGGATGGCGTGGTGGTGATGCCATAAGGCCCCGCTCCGCGCGGCGCCTTCCACACCTTCAGATCGCTGCGCGCCGGATCGAGGCGTCCATAGAAACCGCTCTGTCCCGTGAACCACACGCGCCCCTTTGCATCGAAAGTGAGCGTATTGAGGTTCGCGTTGCCGGCATCCTTCGGCAGCGGCCACGTGCGCACCTGCCGCGTCACCGGATCGACGCGCACGATTGCGTTCTGGCCGCCATCGGTGATCCATGCCGCGCCATCGGGCCCGACGACGACACCGTGCGGCGCGGAATCCCTGCCCAGGGGAATCTCCTGATACCCGCCGGTGCCCGGGTCGAGAATGCCGAGCCGGCCGCTGGCCTGCGCGGTGTAGTACACGGGACCACCGGGCTGCGGATCGGCAGCGACATCGTGGGGATGCGCGCCCTTGGCGACGTCGTAGTAGCGCATCGATTCCGCTTGCGCGTGCGCCGCCGCACTCGCCACGAGCGCGACGCAGGCCAGCGCGATCTGCCAAATCCTCATCGTGATCTCCTCGGCGCGCAGCAGGGCGGACCTGGTGCACGCGATTCAGGAATCACCCCGGGCGACCAATGCGGCGAGTTCATCCAGCAGCGGGCGCTGACCCGCGAGCAGTTTGCTTCGCGCCTGGTCGAGGGTGAACCAGGCCGCGCGATCGACTTCGGGAAACGCTCGCATCGAACCGGATTTCGGCGGCCATTCCATGGTGAAGCTGTTGCTGCGGATCGCGCCGGCATCGAAATCGCCCGCGATGGCCCAGGCGGTCACGCTCTTGCCGCCCGCTTGCCGCACGGGCTGGAGCGGCTGGAACTCGCCGGTGATGGTCATGCCGGTTTCCTCGCCGAACTCGCGCACGGCGGCAGCAAGCGGATCCTCATCCTCCGCGTACTCGCCCTTGGGGAGGGACCACGCACCGTCGTCCCTGTTCCGCCAGAACGGTCCGCCAGGATGCACCAGGAATACCTCAACCGCCCCGTCGCGGAGGCGGTACACGAGCAATCCGGCGCTGCGGCGGACAGGCATGACAGGCGCTCACGGCAGGATGAACGGCGCTGCGCAACGGCGCGCCTCATGGCAGCATAGCGCAGGCACGCCGTGTCGATGCAGCCGGGCGCCCGCGAGCGCCGCGTGCCACGCGGCGCGCCGCAGCGGTCGCAGTCACCCCACCGAGGAAGGGCGTCATGATTCTCCGTTACGCGATCATCACCGGCATTGCAGCCATCGCCGCGCTCGCCGCCGGCAGCGCACAGGCGCTCACCTGCTACACGCTTTACGACCACAACGATGCCGTGGTGTATCGCGGCACCTTCCCGCCGATCGACATGAGTCCGGATGGCGATGCGCAACGGGAGGCCATGCGCGCGGCCGGGCAGTTTCTGGTGTTCGGCGATACCGAGACCTGTCCACCGGCCGAGTACCGCTTCGGCGAAGCTGGCACGAAGAACCTCTCGGTCGACAATGTCATCGGCGGCCTGCAGCCGACGACGGCAACGCGGCGCGGCACGCCGGCCGCGGCCCCGGCAAGCACCCCCACCCGGCCCGCCCGCGGCCGCTGACCACACGGCCGTCCGCAGCCAAGCGGCGTTACGCCACGCGGAACGTTTGGCGCATGGCGGCGCGGCCACCATAATGGCCGGCCCTCATCCTTGCCGTGCCGGTCCCGCGGGTCCAGGCACCCTTCGTGGCCCTGTTTCCCGCCGCTTCCGTCCTCGCGCATCGCGCGTTCGCCCAGTTCTGGCTGGCCCGGGTTGCCACGATGATGGCGTACCAGATGCTGTCGGTGGCGGTGGGCTGGCACATGTACGAGCTGACCAACAGCGCGCTCTATCTCGGGCTTATCGGCCTGGCGCAGTTCCTGCCCTCGATCGTTCTGGTGCTGGTGGTCGGCCACGTCGCTGACCGCTACGACCGGCGGCGCATCGCGCGCATCACGATGACGATCGGCGCCATCGCGGCGATCGCGCTCAGCGTAGGCAGCGCTACCGGACGCATCACCGAGCTGGCGATCTTCGCCGTGGTGTTCGTGATCGGGGCGGCGCGCGCGTTCCAGAATCCCGCGATGCAGTCGCTGCTGCCGATGCTGGTGCCCACGCACGACCTCTCGCGCGCGGTGGCCGCCAGCGCGACCGCCACGCAGACGGCGATCATCGCCGGGCCGGCCATCGGCGGTCTCGTCTACGCGCTCGGACCCGCGGTGGTGTACGTCGTATGCGCGCTGCTGTATGGGTTCGGCGTGATCATGATGCGCCGCATCGACATCGACCATCCGCTGCCCGTACGCGAGCCGCCCACCCTCGCTTCGCTCTTTGCCGGCATTTCGTTCATCCGGCACCACCCCGTTATGCTCGGAGCGATCCTGCTCGACCTCTTCGCCGTGTTCCTCGGCGGTGCGACCGCGCTCTTGCCGATCTATGCGCGCGACATCCTGCACATCGGCCCCTGGGGCCTGGGCGTGCTCCGTTCCGCCACCGCCGTGGGCGCGCTGGCGATGGCGCTGTGGCTGGGGCGCCACCCGCTCGGCGGCGGTGTGGGCCGCACGATGTTCATGGCGGTCGCGATCTACGGGCTCGCCACGATCGTGTTCGGACTGTCTACCTCCGTGCTGCTGTCGTTCGTGGCGCTTTTCGTCATGGGCGCGTCCGACATGGTCAGTGTGGTCGTCCGCTCGTCCCTCGTGCAGCTTGGCACGCCCGACGACATGCGCGGCCGCGTCAATGCGGTGAATACGATGTTCGTCGGCGCGTCCAACCAGCTCGGGGAATTCGAGTCGGGGGTGACGGCAGCGTGGTTCGGCACCGTGCCGGCGGTCGTGCTGGGGGGTGTGGGCACGCTTGCGGTCGTTGCCGCCTGCATGCGGCTGTTTCCGGGGCTCGCGCGTCACGACCGCCTCGACCGGCCGGCCCGTGCGTAGAAGATCAGGTCGCGACGACGAGGCGATGGCGGAAAGGCAGTGCACCCAGCGTCGGCAGAACGGCGTCAACGGAGTCGGCCGGCAACCCGTTTGAAAGCCGCGGGGGAACCGTGTTCCCGACCGCCGGGTCTCACTGGCGAATCGCGCCCGGGCGCCGCAAGCGGAAGTCCGTCGCGCCGCCGCCCGTCCCTCGCTCGATTGCGGCACCGGCCGTTTGCGGCCGGTACCTTTCCATGGAGGTCGTATGAAGAAAACATTGCTTGCGCTCGGCCTGCTCGGCGCGCTCGCCGGCATCGCACTGCCCGCCGCGGCAGACTCGGGGCCGCCGCCCTTGCCGGCCCTGTCGGCCGAGCAGTCCGCCAACCTCAACGAGGAGATGACCCGCTATCGCGCGGAGGTCGATGAGCGCGTCGCGCGCGGCGAGCTTCGCCCGGACGAGGCCCAGCGGCTGGTCGAGTGGCGACGCTGGCAGCTCGCGCGCCAGATCGCCGGCCTCGCTCCGCCGGAACCGCCGCGCGTCATCGTGCAGCGCGAATACGCGGCGCCGTACCCCTACTACGACCCTTGGTATGCGCCGTCCTATTACGGCCCGCGGTACTACGCACCGCGCGTGTCGGTATGCGCGGGCGGCTGGGGTCACCATTCGTTCGGGAGCCTGTGCTTCTGAAACCCCGGCGCAGCAGCGGGATCAAGGGTGCCTGGCCGGCACCCTTTTTCTTGGGAGGTCGTATGCCACGTTTTCGTTTGCATGCACTGGGGCTGTTCGCGGCGGCGAGCCTGTCGCCGACGGGCACTGGCCGGCGAAGCGCAGTCGCGGTGCTCCCGCTGTTGCTGCTGCTCGCGTGGGCACCGTTGGCGGCTTCGCGTCCGGTCACGCCGCGTGGCGAGCTCACCGCGGACGAGCGCGTCACCATCGACGTGTTCGAGAAATCGAAGCGCTCGGTCGTGTACATCTCGACCTCCGAGCGCGTGCGCGATGTCTGGACGCGCAATGTGCACGGCATTCCGCGTGGCACCGGCTCGGGGTTCGTGTGGGACGACAGCGGCCATATCGTCACCAACTACCACGTGATTGCCGATGCATCCGAGGCGCGCATTCGCCTGAACGACGGTCGCGATTATCCGGCCGAGCTGGTCGGGGCGAGCGCACCGCACGATCTCGCCGTGCTGCGCATCCGGGTGCCATCGAATCGTCCGCCGCCGTTGCCCGTGGGCACCAGCCACGACCTGCGCGTCGGTCAGCGCGTGTACGCGATCGGCAATCCGTTCGGCCTCGACTGGTCGCTCACCACCGGCATCGTATCGGCGCTGGATCGCGCGCTCGACGGCGACGACGGCAACACCATCGAGCACCTCATCCAGACCGATGCCGCGATCAACCCCGGCAACTCCGGCGGGCCGCTGCTCGACAGCGCCGGGCGGCTCGTCGGCGTCAATACCGCAATCTACAGTCCCAGTGGCGCATCCGCGGGGATCGGCTTCGCCGTGCCGATCGACACCGTCAATCGCGTCGTCACGGCACTGATTGCCCACGGTAAGTACGCGCGTCCTTCGCTCGGCATCGACATGGACGCCGACATCAACGACGTGCTGGCGACGCGACTCGGGGTGCAGGGCGTGTTCGTGCTGAAAGTGCAGCCGGATGGTCCCGCTGCCCGTGCGGGCCTCCGCGCCGCGCGGCTGGAACGCAATGGAACGGTCGTTGCGGGTGACGTCATCGTGACCGTTGGCGAGCGCCCCGTCGCGTCGGTGCCGCGACTGCTGGCACGCCTCGACGACTTCAACCCGGGCGACAGAGTGCGGCTCGGGATCCTGCGCGATGGCAAGTCGGCGAACGTCGACGTGACCCTCGCAGCGGGGCGCTGAGCCATCGTCCTACGCGCGGCAGTCGCGCGGGCCGACAAGCGACTTCTGCACCGCGGAAGAAGGCACCGCGCGTGGAGTGCCTTGCACGATAAAACGCGTACAGCACGCGAACCTCTGCATGAACGCCGCGGACTAACCCGCGTCGCAGCGTGGTTGTCACACCCCTGCTTTGCACCATTCGCGCTGCGCAGGGCCTCATTCTCAAACGGACAGCATGAAACGCACCGGCCTCGCCGTACTCGTCATCGTCGCGATCCTGCTCGCCGGGGGTGGGTGGCTCCTGAGTCGTGAAGCGACCCTCGTCTGGGTCGCTGATCGCGTACAGGCGCGCATGGGCGACGCGCTGCGGATGGACAACGTGCACGGTTCGCTGCTCGGCGAGATCCACATGGATCATCTGCGCTGGCAAGGTAAGACGCTCGCCGTGGCGGCCGACAACGCGACGCTCGCGTGGGCGCCATGGTGGCTGCTCACCGGGAAGCTCGCCTTCCGGCACGCTCGCGCCGACACGCTCGCCATCGCGCGACAGCGCAATCCCGACGAGCCCGGCGGCCTGCCGGACAAGCTGCACGTTCCGCTGCGACTGCGTTTCGCCGACACGAGCGCGCAAACGTTTCTGTACACGCCCCCGGGCGAGCCGCAGCAGACGTATCACGACGTCGCGTTCGGCGTCGATTTCGGCGACCGCGCATGGCAGCTCGACGTGGACCGGTTCCAGACCCGCTGGGGCCGCGTGCACGGCAGCGGCAACATCGCCACCGACGCGCCGCATGTGACGCGCGCCACCCTCGCGGTCAGCCCGGAGGGGCACGCGCCCACCGTCCCGCCAGTCAGCGTCAGCGCAAAGGCCGACGGCACGCTGGATCTGCTCGCCATCGAGGTCACGATGAAGGCGCAGGACTCCATCGCCGACGGCCATTTCGAAGTTGCACCCTTCGCGCGGCAGTCCGTGCGCACCATCGATGCCGCCCTGCATCACTTCAATCCGCATCACCTCGGTGACCGCATTCCCGAGGGCTCGCTCGAGGGCCGCATGCAGGCGCAGACCGGAAACGATGGCGTGTTGCGCGGCCGCGTGGCCATCGATAACCGGGTCCGCGGCCTGCTGAACGAAGGCAAGCTTCCGCTCGCGCGCCTGGCGGCCGACATCACCGCCAGTCCCGGGCGCTGGCAGTTCCAGGCCGTGCAACTCGACTTCGGCGATGCGGGCAAGCTCGCGGGCGATGGTTGGGCGAGCAGCGACGAAGCAGCGCTCAGGCTCGTCACCGACGCACTCGATCTCAGTCATCTTCACGGCGCGTTGTGGCCGACGCATCTTGCAGGCTCGATCGCGACGTCGGGGCCGCGCGATGCGCAGCACGTCGCCATCGAGGCGCGCGATGGCCGCGTCGCGTTCAGCATCGCCGCCAACACGACACCAGCACGGGTCCAGATCGCCCATGCCCGCGCCCAGGCGAACGGTGGCGGCTCGGTGCAGATGAGCGGGGCGTTCGACCTGGGCGCGGCGCATGCATACGAGGCCAAGGCGTCTCTCGCGAACTTCAATCCATCGGCGTTCGGCAAGTACCCCGCGGCGAAGCTCAATGGCCGCTTCACGGCGCAGGGGGCTCTCGCACCCGTACTGCAGGTGAAGGCGCAGGGGTCGGTGACCTCGAGCACGTTGCATGGGCTGGCGGTGACCGGCACCGGGCGCTTCGTGTCGCGGGGCCAGGACGATCCCGCCATCGGCCTCGACGTGCGCGGCACTGTCGGTGCGACCCAGGTGCAGGCGCGCGGCACGCTCGTCGATCCCGGGAACCTGCAAGCGCTGGATCTCGACCTCGTGCTCTCCGGCAAGAACCTCTCCGAGCTCTACACGGCGACCGGCCTGCCATTTCCCGACACGCCGCCTTATCGCCTGCGCGGGACCCTCGCCTTGCACGACGCGACGTGGACGTTGCGCAAATTCCGCGGGGACGTGGGCCGCAGCGACCTCGCGGGGGAGTTCCTGGTCGATCTCCGGCGCCAGCGTCCGTTCATGCGGGCGAACCTCACCTCGGACCGGCTCGACCTGCGCGATCTTGGCGGCTTCGTGGGCGCGAGCGTGCAAGGCGACCGCAATCCCGATCGCGTGCTCGCGCAAAGCGAGTACCAGATCCGCAAGCTGAACGCGGCCGATGCGGACATCACGTTCAACGGCCGGCGGATCCGCAACGAGGGGCTGCCGCTCCGCCAGATGACCGCTCACCTCGTGCTCGACCGCGGTCAGGTGACTCTGCATCCACTCATCTTCAAGGCCGCGGGCGGCGACATCGCCGCGCGCATCACGATGGATGCGCGGCGGGCACCGATTCGCACCGTGGCCGACATGCAAGCGCGCGGCCTGCAGCTCAACCGCATTGCGCCCGGCATCAAGGCCGTGATGGAAAGCACCGGGACGATCGACGGTCGTACGCGCCTCAGCATGACCGGGAATTCGGTCGCCAAGATGCTCGGCTCCGCCGATGGCAACCTGATGCTGGCGATGAACGGCGGAACGATGAGCGATCTCGTCCTGCGACTCGCCAATCTCGATGTGGCGCACGCGATCGGGATCATGGCGCGCGGTGACAAGCCCATCGCGGTCCAGTGCTTCGTCGCGGACTTCGCAGCCCAGGACGGCGTCCTTCGCCCGCGCACCTTCGTGCTCGACAGCGAGCACACGGTGATTCGCGGCGAGGGCAGCGTGAATCTTCGTGCGGAAACGCTCGCCATGCGGCTGGTGGCCGAGCCCAAGGACGGCAGCATCTTCGCCCTGCGCGGTCCGATCCGGATCGACGGCAAGCTGGCGAAGCCCACGGTCCATCCGGAGCTGACCGGACTGGCCGGACGCATCGCTGCAGCCGTGGCACTCGGAGCCGTCGCCACGCCGCTGGCCGCCATCGTGCCATTCCTCGAGGCGGGCAAGAAGCAGGACGTCGATTGCGAACCGCTGATCCTCGACGCGAGCCGCTTCATCAAGACGGGCTCGCCGCCGCCGACGCTCGAAGCAAAGAGCGATGCGTCAGCCGCAGCCGGCCCGCGCTCTGTGCGGCGGGCAACGGACCAGAAGCCGTAGCAATCCGGAACCATGCCGATCGCCGTCAGGAACGCAGTGGGCACCGCGACTGCAATCGCCTTCGACGACCCTTCGCGCGGGATGGCTCGGCGGTGCAGCACGCTTGCCTGCCTGCGGTAACATCGAACGGCGCGCCGCGTTGGGCGCGCGCATGCCACCGGGAGAGGAAGACGTCATGGATGCACAGGGCAAGGTCGCGGTCGTCACCGGCGCAGGCACCGGCATCGGCAAGGCGGTAGCGCTGGCGCTGCTCGCGGCGGGCTACCGCGTCGCGCTCGCCGGAAGGCGCGCCGAGCCGCTCGAGCAGGCGCTTGCCGCCGCGGGCGACGCACGCGACCGGGGCCTGGCCGTGCCGACCGACGTCGCACGCACCGAGTCGGTCAACGCGCTGTTCGCCCGCACGCAGGAAAAATTCGGACGACTCGATCTGCTGTTCAACAACGCCGGCATCGGCGCGCCCGCGATCCCGATGGAAGAGCTCACGCTCGAGCAGTGGCAGAGTGTCGTCGACATCAACCTGACCGGCGCCTTCCTCTGCACGCAGGCGGCGATCCGGTTGATGAAGGCGCAGACCCCGCGCGGCGGCCGCATCATCAACAACGGCTCGATTTCCGCCCACGCACCACGCCCGCATTCCGCACCGTACACCGCCACCAAGCACGCGATCACTGGCCTCACCAAATCGACATCGCTCGACGGACGCCGGTACGACATCGCCTGCGGGCAGATCGACATCGGCAACGCGGCCACCGACATGGCGGCGAGGATGGCCAAAGGCGTACCGCAGGCCAACGGTGAAATCGCCGTGGAGCCGCTGATGGACCTGACCCACGTGGCGAGCGCAGTGCTCTACATGGCGCAGCTCCCGCTCGACGCCAATGTCCAGTTCATGACGGTGATGGCGACCAAGATGCCATTCGTGGGGCGCGGCTGACGGACGTGCGTGCTTACAACAAGCATCGTTCCGCCCGCAGGAAAACATACCCCGGCGGCGCCGGCGGCCGCCGTCACGCACTTACAATGCGGCCACGTGGCGCGGCCCATGGTGTTCGCAGCCAGCCACTGCGCGTAGCAAGGGGGGGCCGTCCCGCGAGGGACGGCCATGCGCGCGCAAAGGAGTGGCGCGCCGTCGCCTTGGCGCGCCACGCATCCCTGTTGGCCGGTCGCGGAACCCTACCCCGGACTCATTGCCCGTGATCGTTGGCCGGACCACCCGGGCATTGCGTCGCCTGACCCCACAACCCTTCGCAGTAATCAAGCCGCACCTTCTGCTCGCAGATCACCCTGCTCAGGAACTCCTCGGCGCGGCAACTCCGCAAGGCCGCGTCCATACGCTCCCAGCGGTCGCGCCGGGGCGTCTCGGCGGCGCGCGGCGGCGCTGCCGCCACCACTACCGGCATGGGTGCGGGCGGCTCCACGGGCGGTGGCTCCGGTCTGGTCTCCACGGGGGGAATCGAGTTCCTGGCCGCGTTGCGCTGGAAGACCTCCGACGTTGCCGCCCGTGCGGCGTCGCGGGACCGGGCGGAGTACGTGGCCGTGGCAGTCGCTGCGGGAAGGACAGGCGCCGAGGGCGCGGCGCCCATCCGGCGGTCGACCTCGTCCTGTGCGCCGAAACCGAGGTGGGCTTCGCGCAGCGACGGGGTCACCACCGTTTCCACCCGGCGGGGTACTGGGGCCGGCGCGGGGCGCATGCTCGCTGGCTCCTTCATCGCCGCCGGTGGGTCGGCACCCTTGGCGGCCTCGATGCCGGCACGGATCACCCCGTACGCAACGTAGCTCACCACGAGCACCATCAACGTGACGATCACCCAGACGAAACGTGAAGCATTGGAGCGCCCGGGCATCTCCTCCGGCGCCGGCGCCGGCCGGGCGTGGCGGGCGGGTCGGGCAGACGTGCCGCGCCGCGACGCCGGCCGCTTTTCGGGGGTTTCCGCGCGCTGCCGTCCGGCGGCGGGCGCGACTGCCGCCGTGGCCGGCTCGGCCCCCATGCCCGGCAGGGCCATCGCCAGCGACGGGGCCGGCTGGAACTGCGACACGGTCTCGTCGCGGGCACGCTTGAGCGCGGACCTGCAGTCGCGACACATGGAGCCGCGCTCTGCCACCTGTCCGCAAATGGCGCATGTCTTCATTCACTCTCCCGAGCTGCCATGGGCATACCGGGCGCCTCGTCTTGGACGTCCCGGCGCGAGGCCGCACTGTTATGCCATTGTCATGGTAGCAACATCGGCACGACCCGCAAATGCCGTTCATCGCCTCCTGTGATCATCGGCCGCGGACGGGAATGATTGAGCGCCAGATCGGTCCATGCATGTGTGCACCCGCAACGGCAGGACGACCCGTGTGATCCGCTTCGTGGCGGCAATCGGGGCAGGCTTGGCGATGTGGTTCGGTAACGCGGCAGCGGAGTCGATCGGCCGCTTCAATCCGTTCGCCTCCTTCGAGACGCGCTGCGCGGGCCTTGCCCCGGCACGCATCGAGGTCGTTGCGCTGCCTGTGTCGTACACCGAGGATGACAGCGTGTCCCTGCGCACGCTGTCGCGCATGAACGACGGCATGAGCGCACGCCATCGCACGGTCGGACTCACCCAGGGGCGGCTCGCCTATGACTCGACGCTCGAGACCAAGGGCCTCGAGGATCGGCGCGGAGGGCGCATCTGTGCGCGACCGAGCCTGCGCGTCGTGTTCACGGCCACGCCCATGACGGTCTACGTCGCCCGGGAGTTCGCCGACGACACCTGTCGCCGTCGCGCGATTCTCGCGCACGAGATGAAACACGTTGCGGTCTACCGCCAGTACCTGACCGAGCTCGTCGCCATCGCCCAGCGCGAACTGCCGGCGCTGTACGGCGACGAGCTCGTCTATGCGAGCGATGCCAGGGAGTCGCAGGAGACGCTCCGGGCCCGCCTGCAGGCGTTCATGCATGCCTTCATGCGGGCGCGCTACGGCGAGCTGAAAGCGCGGCAGGCACAGGTAGACACACCGGACGAATACGCGAGCCTCGAGCGTGCCTGCGGCACCCAGCCGCCGAGCTGATCCATACCCGGCGCGCGGCCTGCGCGGTATTCACGCACGCAACGCCCGCCGGCGGGCGATAATGATGGAACTGGTTGGCCCCTTCCCCATGCACTCACGCCCCTGCTTCCATTCCGCACCGACGCCCCGGCCGCGCCTCGCGCGTCGCTCGTGCGGACGTCGCGCGCTGCGCCGGTTGCGCTGAGCTGATGGACCGTCCAACGGAACTCGCCCTCGCCGACGCGAATCTGCCGCCGTTCAGCCCGGAGGAAGCGCAGGCGCTGTTGCGCGAGTGCCTCAAGCTCTTCGTGGCGGCGATGCGCAAGGCAGCGCGCACCTCGAGCGACACGGCGAGCGACCTGTTCGAGGGCAAGCATCTCATCAGCGACAAGGAAGAGCTCGACTTCCTGATCAAGCGCGAGGAGTGGGTCCATCGGTTCGCCGATGTGCTCGGGGATCTCTTCGACAAGCGGCTCGCCGGCACCAAGCGCCGCGGCCGGCGGCCCGACACGGATGTCTCCCTCTCCACCCTGCGCGTGCTCAATCCATTCGACCAGGAGAAGCAGGCGGCCATCACCCTGGCCGCACGGAACCTGCAGCGCTGGGCGCGCAAGGAGCTCGACGCGCTCGACCTGCGCGTGTCGGTGCTCTTCGAGGAACCGCTGCTGAGCGAAGTGGACAATCCCTTCGGCCCGGATTACATCATCGACGCGGTCGGCGTGAGTGCGCGCGCGCTGTTCCCCAATCCCCGGCTGTGGCGGCCGTTCATGGAGCGCGTGCTCGGCGACATCACGCCGGCGGTGCCGAAGAGCTACATCACGCTCAATCGCCTGCTCGCCGATCGCGGCGTGCTGCCCGAGATCAAGGCAGCGCTGCGGGCGCGCAGCGAGTTGCGCCCCGCCGACGACAAGGACCTGCTGCCCCTCTTCCAGCGCCTGCTGCAGGAAGCCGGCCCGAACATCGAGGCGATCAACATCGAGGTGCCCCCGATCCTTGGGGGCCCGGCCGCAGCACTGCCGGGGCGGGGACCGTCCGCAGGAGCCGGTTCGTCCGCGGCAACTGCTCCCATGGCCGGCGCAGCATCGGCGCCGCTATCTTCGGCGCCTGGTGCGGCCGCCGACCAGACGCTGCGCGACGGCCCACTTCTCGACATTCCGCTGCCGGCTGCGGTACCGAGCGTACCTCCGCCCGCCGAGACCCGTGCCGCCGTGCAGGCCACCGCCGCGGCGTGGCCCGGGACCGCGCCGCGGCCCGCACCGTCCGCGGCGTCCGACGAAGCGAACGCGTTCCCGAGCCTCGAGCCCCTGCTGGCGATGGGCTCGTCCTCGCCAGTGTTCGAACTGCTGGAGCAGTGGCAATCGTTCGATCCGCAAAACGAGGCAACCCAACGCGACCTGAAGGCGCGCGGGGTCAATACGGCGGCCCTGCCGCTGAACCGGATGCCCTACCTCCGGATCGCCCTCGGGCCGGAGACGATCAGCCCGACGGACAAGATCACGATGGACGTGATCTCGCTGCTGTTCGACTACATCTTCCGCGACCCCTCCATCCCGGAATCGACACGCGGCATCTTCGGCCGGCTGCAGGTGCCGATCCTCAAGGCGGCGCTCCTGGAGCGGACATTCTTTTCCGACAAGACGCATCCGGCACGGCGCGTGCTCGACCGCCTCGCGGCGGGGGCCGTGGGTGCCGCAAGCGAGAAGACCTACCGGATTGCATTCGAAGGCGTCGCGTCGCGGATCGTGGACATGATCGGCCGCGAGTTCGCGCTCGACGTGGAGGTCTTCGAGCGCGCGGATCGCGAGCTGCGGGCCTTCCTCGAAGGCGAGACCCGGCAGATCGCGCGCGCCATCGACCCGGATATCGACGCTGCGCTGCAGGCCGAGGCGCGCGAAGCCGACGGCGCGCATGCCCATGCACTCGTGCGCGACCGCCTCGCCGGCCTGCAGCTGCCGCTCGACGTGCGCATGTTCGCGGAGACGGCGTGGGCGGACTACCTCACGAGCGTGCGCCAGCAGCACGGCGAGGACAGCGAGGCGTATCGCGGCGCCCTGCAGACGATGGACGACCTCCTGTGGAGCATCACGGCGAAGGAGCGCTCCGCGCAGAAGGCGCGACTCACGAAAATGGTCCCCGGCATCATCCAGGGCCTGCGCAAGGGCTGCGCAGCGGTGCGCCTGCCGGACGAGCGCGCGAAAACCTTCTTCGATACACTCTACGAACTGCACATCGCGGCGATCAAGCCACGCTCCAAGACGGGCGCAGCGGCATCCGCGGCCGCAATGCACGCTGGGTCCCATCCCGCCGGACCCGCGGCAATCGGCAGCGGCTCGACGATTGCGGCGCCGGCGCGGACACGCCCCGGCGGCCACCGGGCGCCGCAAGGGTCCGCGGCCGATGCCGCCGATGCCGAAAGCACGACCGCCGAAGAAGAAGCCGCCGTGGAAACGGGCGGCTTCAGCGGCACCGACAACTACCACGACTACGTGAGCGAGATGGCCGTGGGGACCTGGCTCGCGTTTCGCGGCGATAACGCGTGGATCAACGCGCGACTGACGTGGGTCAGTCCCCTGCGCACCAAGTACATTTTCACCAGCCGTTCGCGCACCAGTGCCTTCGTGCGCTCGCCCGAAGAGCTCGCGTTGGAACTTGGCATGGGACGCGCACGGCTGGTCGTCGAACCCGTGCCGTTGTTCGACCGCGCCGTCAGCGCGGCACTGGACAGCATCGCCGCGCAGAAGACTGCCGCTTCCTGACAAGCCCGCCTGGCGCGCGTACGCGTCGAGCTCGCGTCCCCCTTGCTGTCCTGTCGCAAAGGAACTCCGCGGCCACGCCGGAGGTCCCTTACCTTGGCGCATCGGCGTCGCGGCGCACTCGGTAAATAATGGAGGTTTCAGCATGCAGCATGGTCTTTATCGCACAGCGCGCCTATTCATCGCCATCGCCTTGCTGGCGCTGCCAGGGTGGGCGACCGCGGCGCTGGTCGATGCCATCGAGTATTACCACGCGGGTTTCGATCACTATTTCGTGACCGCCAATCCCGATGAGATCGCCCACCTCGACGCGGGCTACTTCAGCGGCTGGCAGCGCACCGGGCAGCAGTTCACGGTCGGCGATCCAGCCGCGCCGCTGCCGGGTGGGAGCCCGGTATGCCGCTTCTACGGCAATCCGCTGTTCGGGCTCGATTCGCATTTCTACTCCGCGTCGCCGGCAGAATGCGCCGCGGTGCTGCAGAACTTCCCCGACGCATGGCAGCTCGAGGCGTACAACGTCTTCCAGGTATATCTGCCCGACGCGACCACGGGTGCCTGCCCCGCCGGCACGGTGCCCATCTATCGCGCATGGAACGCCCGGAGCGATTCCAACCACCGCTACACCACCTCCGCATCGACCCAGGCGGCGATGATCGCCAAGGGATACGTCGCCGAAGGCTACGGGTCGCCCTCCATGCCGGTCGCGATGTGCTCGCCCGTAAGCGCCGGCAGCGGCACGGGCGCGGTGCCGAGCTGCACCCTGAGCGCGAACAGCACTCAGCCCACCGTCGGCAACAACATCGTGATCGTTGCGAACTGCACGGGCTCGCCGACGAGCTATGCGTGGTCCGGCTGCACGAGCAACTCGTACAGCTGCACCACGACGTCGAGCACCCCGGGCGTCCTGACCTATTCACTGGTTGCGAGCAATGCCAGCGGCAGCGCTCCGCCGGCGACCATCGACATCGGCTGGCGCTCGACCTCGGTCAACCTGCCGCCCGCCTCGTGCAACCTGAGCGCGACCTCCAGCAGCGACCCCCCGACCGTCGGCTCGTCGGTGGTGCTGATCGCGAGCTGCTCCAACAATCCGACCTCGTACCAGTGGACCGGCTGCTTCAGCGGGACCAACACGTGCGTCGTGTCGGAGAGCGCGCCGGGGCCGCGCACGTACACGGTGGTCGCGATCAACGAAGGCGGCGCGAGCAATCCGGTATCGCTCAGCATGGACTGGGTCTCGGGCACCCAGACGGCACCGGGATTTTGCAGCACGTATCCCGCGGTGCTGCGCAGCAGCGTCCCGTGGGCGAATACGCAGATCAACACCGCGATGTACCAGGACCCGCCGGGATTCGCCTGGAACGGCGTATGGGTCGTGCGCATCACGGTGCCGACGAATGCGACGGCGACGCAGCTCGGACGCATCTACGTCGCCGAGTACTTCGGTCCACCGGTGAGCCGGGAAGTGACGCTGTCGCGCTCGCCCTGCGATTTTCGTGCGCTCGACGCGACGGGCAACAACGGCCCGCTCCTCTGGGCGGGTGGCGTCAGTGCTGGCGGCCCCATCGGGCTCGGGACGTCCTCCGGTGGCGCAGCGAACCTGCAGCCGGGGCAAACCTACTACGTCAACGTGCGCAACCGCACTCCGGACGGGTCGATCTCGTGCTCCGAGGCGCAGGGCCGCTGCGATGCGTTCCTCAACGTGACGGTCCCGCGCTGACGCGGCGGCATTGCCTGAACGGTCGGGGCCCGTGCATACTCGCCCCGACCGCGCGTTTTCTTCGGCGCGCCCTGTTCCGCGCGTCCCGCGCGCCATGCCTTCGTGCCTGTCCTGTCCCTGAACCGTGCGCGTCTCGCGTACGGACACCTCCCGTTGCTCGATGACGCCGAGTTCCAGCTCGACGCGAAGGAGCATGTCGGCCTGATCGGCCGCAATGGAACCGGCAAGTCCTCGCTGCTGCGGGTGCTGGCAGGTCTTGCAGCACTCGACGACGGCGAACGCTGGATCGCCCCGCAGGCACGCGTCGCGCTGCTCGAGCAGGAGCCTGAGCTCGAGGGCGCGCAGACGGTCTACGACTGCGTGGCGCTCGGACTGGGCCGCGAAGGCGAAGCGCTGCGCGCGTACCACGAGGCGCTCGTCGCGCTGGAGCATGCACCGCACGATGCCGCGGCGCACGCCAGGATCGACCGGCTGCAGGGCGAGCTCGACCAGCACGGCTGGACGCTTGGCCATCGCATCGACAGCGTGATTTCGCGGCTCGGCCTCGCTCCGGACACGCGCATCGAGACGCTCTCGGGCGGATGGAAGAAGCGCGTCGCCCTCGCCCAGGCGCTTGCCGCCGAGCCCGACGTCCTGCTCCTCGACGAGCCCACGAATCACCTGGACATCGGGGCGATTGCGTGGCTCGAGCAACTCGTCACGGCATACCCCGGCGCGGTGGTGTGCGTCACGCATGATCGCCGCTTCCTGGACGCCATCGCGCAGCGCATCGTCGAGCTCGATCGGGGCAAGCTGCGCAGCTATCCGGGAAACTTCGCGCGCTACCAGGAGCGCAAGGCCGCCGAGCTCGCCGAAGAGGCTACCGCCAGCGCACGCTTCGACAAGCTGCTCGCCCAGGAAGAGGTATGGATCCGCAAGGGCGTGGAAGCCCGCCGCACGCGCAACGAAGGACGCGTGCTGCGCCTCGAGCGCCTGCGCCGCGAGCGCGCGATGCGCCGGGAGCGACTGGGCCAGGTGAATCTCGCCATCGGCGATGCGGAACGCTCGGGGCAGCTCGTCGCGGAGTTGTCGCACGTCACCAAGGGCTACGACGGCCGCGTGCTCATTCGCGACTTCAGCACGCGCATCATGCGCGGGGATCGCATCGGGCTGATCGGGCCGAACGGTGCCGGCAAGAGCACGCTGCTGAAACTCATTCTCGGCGAGGTGCAGCCTGACGCCGGGTCGGTGCGCCGCGGTACGCGTCTCGCCGTCGCGTACTTCGACCAGTTCCGTGAGCAGCTCGATCCGGATGCGACGCTCGTCGACACGATCAGTCCGGGCGCCGATTTCGTCGAGATCGGCGGCGGGCGGCGCCATGTGATGACGTATCTCGGGGATTTCATGTTTCCGCCGGAACGCGCCCGCTCGCCGGTGCGCTCGCTTTCGGGCGGCGAGCGCAACCGCCTGCTCCTGGCGCGGCTCTTTGCGCAACCCGCCAACGTGCTGGTGCTGGACGAGCCGACCAACGATCTCGACATCGAAACGCTCGAGTTGCTCGAAGCGCTGCTGCAGGACTACACGGGGACGCTGTTCCTGGTGAGCCACGACCGCGCATTCCTCGACAACGTGGTGACGCAGACCATCGCCTTCGAGGAAGACGGCGTGCTGCGCGAATACGCCGGCGGCTACAGCGACTGGGCCGCCTACCGCCAGCAACGCGATGCCGAGGCGGCCGCGGCGACGGCGGTGACGCGCGCACCCTCACCGCCGCGGAGCCAGCAGCAAACACGCAGCTTCGTGGCGCCGACATCGCGGCAGGGCCTCAGCACGCGCGAGCAACGCGAGCTCGAGGCGCTCCCCGGGGCGATCGAGAGCAGTGAAGCGCGCATCGAGACATTGCGCGCGCAGCTCAACGATCCGGAGATCTATCGCGCCGATGGCGAGCGCGCCGCGGCGCTGCGACGCGAGCTCGCCTCGGAGGAGGATGCGCTTGCCGTCGCTTACGCGCGCTGGGAGGAGCTCGAGGCGCGCGGTACCACATCGGATTGACCGTCGTGCAAGCGTGCGTCATCGCGCGCGCGCCGGTCCGGCACCCTGCAGCATGGCACGCAACACGAGCGCGGTCGCAAGGCCCCATGCACCATTGACTACGACGCCGACAAGAATCCGATGGATGTCGAAGCCACGGATGGGCAGACCCTTGAGCGGTGGGACGACAAGCCAGGCGACGAGCGTCGGCAGCGCGGCGCCGAACGCGAACGCCAGCAGCCAGTACGCCGGGCCACGCGGAAAGCGGCGTTGTGCCCACGCGAAGACCACGCCCCACAACCCCGACCAGAAGCATGTCGACACGATCTGCGGCACGTGCAGCGGCCCCGTCGGCCGCGCCGAATACGCATGCGCGTTCACGAAGTGCTGGGCATTCAGGAGGGCCAGCATCGGCTGATGTCCGAGCAGCACGCCGAGCGCGCCCGCGATGAAGCCGGCGACCCACCACCGCGCCCTGGTATCCATGCTCAAAGCCGATTCCTTTCGTTGTGCCGCGGTCACCGCGGTCCATTGGTCGCCGATGCGCGTCGCTGAGGCATGTCGCTGATGTCGATGCCCTGCGCGCTGGAGCACGCTCCGCGATACCGTGCCCACTGCGCCGCCCGGGATCGCATGGCCGTCTCACAGCCTGGGGCGCGGCACGGTCAATGCCGTGGCCGCGCCGAGTCCTGCCATCACGGCGGTCATGCCGAAGACGATGCGGAACGCGTGGTCGAGCTTCGCCGCCAGCGCGGCATGCTCCGCCGCTCCGAGCTGCGCGATGTACGCCGCGCCGCCCTCGAGGGCCGCATTGAGCGTGTTCGATGCGTTGCCGTCGCCGCCTCCGACGACGACGAACAGCACCGCGCCGACCAGCGCCACGCCGACGGCGCCGCCGATCGCACGGGCGATCGCGATCGATGCGGTCGCCGCACCAAGCGCGCCCCGTCCCGCGGCATGTTGCACGATGACCTGCGTCGGCGGCATCACGCCGCCCAATCCGGCGCCGGTCAGCATCGTCAGCGCGAGCACGGCGATGGTGGGAAGTCGCGGCAACCATAGCGCAAGGGCCACCATGGCCAGCGTGGTCGCGAGCAGACCGCGGCGCGGGTATTCCACCACGCGTCCGGTGCGCGCGATGAGCCGGCCAGTCAACGTGGACGCCGCTACCATCGACAAGGTGATGGGCAACAGCAGGAGGCCGGACTCCCCTACCGCCATTCCGCGTCCCAGTTGCAGATAGAGCGGTAGATACAGGATCGTCGAGAACAGCGCCGCCGCGAAAAAGAACACCACCGCATCGGAACGGGCAATGGCAGGCACGCGCAGGAAGGCGACGGGGATGACCGGGTCCTCCCGGCGGCGTTCCCACTTGACCAGCAGGAAGTAGCCCAGCACGGACCCCGCAAGCAGCGCAAAGAGCGTCGGGGACGTCCAGCCGAAGCGATGGCCTGCCGACGAGAGTGCAAAGAGCAGCGTCACCGTTGAAGCAGCGAACAGCAGCGTGCCGATCGCATCGGCACGGAAGGGCGCGGCGCGCGCATGATGCATGCGCGGAATGCGCAACGCGAGGACTGCGGCAATGGCGCCAAGCGGCACATTGATCGCGAAGACCGCGCGCCAGCCGAACTGCTCGGTGAGGTACCCGCCCAGCACCGGACCCGCGGTGCTCGACAGGGCGAACACTGCGGCGAAGTAGCCGCCGAAGCGACCGCGCTCGCGCGGCGGAACGTTCTCACCGATGATCGACTGCGCCATGGTCATGAGTCCGCCGCCGCCCAGCCCCTGCACGGCGCGCGCCGCAATCAATGCGCCGAGCGTCGGCGCCAGCATGCAACCCACCGATGCGGCCGTGAAAATGCCGAGGGCGACCAGCAGCAGGCGCTTGCGTCCGAAGCTGTCACCGAGATGGCCGTAGATCGGCGCAGCGACCGTCGCCGCCAGCAGGTAGGCGACGACGACCCACGACAGGTCGGTGACGCCATGCAGGGTGCCGGCGATGGCAGGCAGCGCGCTCGCCAGGATGGTCTGGTCCGCAGCGGCGAGGAACATCGCCACCATCACGCCCGGGAACACGAGCCGGAATGCCTGCCGGATGGTCAGCAGCGCATGATCATCGGCGGCAACGGTGGAGTGGGTGCTGTCGGGCATCGGGAAACGAACGGGCGCGTTGGTGCAAAGCAAGGATCGGACCGCAGGCGCTGTGCAGCGCGCGCCACAGCATACGCTCTCGTGTCGTGACATCGACGCGTATGCCAATCGGCACGCACGCGCGTCAAAGATCGCATCCCGGACGACGGTGAACAAAGCGCGCGCGCCGCGGTCACTTCACGATTCGGCGCGTCCGTCGTGCGGATGCGTCCTTCCCCGGGAGATTGCAATGGATCGATCCACCAGGACGGCCGACCGCCCCCGCGGCGACGCCCCGCACCCGCCGCAGATGCAGGATGAGCCCCGGTTGCCATTTCAGGAGCAGCACCAGGATAACCCCGGCCTCGAGTCGAAGCTCGAGCCGCGCCCCGAGTACAAGGCGCCGCGTTACCACGCCGCCGACAAGCTCCTCGACAAGGTGGCGCTCGTCACCGGCGGCGACTCCGGCATCGGCCGCGCGGTTGCAGTGCTGTATGCACGCGAAGGTGCGGACGTCGCCATCGTGTATCTCCCCGAGGAGCAATCCGACGCCGAGGAGACGCGGCACGCGGTGGAGGCCGCCGGGCGCCGCTGTCTGCTGCTTCCCGGAGACCTCACGCAGCGCGAGTTCTGCGAGCAGGTGGTCGAACGCACGGTGCAGGAGTTCGGCAAGCTCGACATCCTGGTCTCCAATGCAGCCCACCAGAACCGGAAGCCCGGGCTCGCAGAGGTGACGGACGAGGAGTTCGACCGCACCTTCAAGACCAACATCTATGCCTATTTCTGGCTCGCGCGCGCGGCGATCAAACACATGCAAGCCGGCGCCGCGATCATCGCCACCAGCTCCGAGACGGGCATCTTCGGATCGAAGCTGCTCCCCGATTACTCCGCAACGAAGGGCGCGATCAACGCGTTCACCAAGACCCTCTCGATGGAGCTGCTCGAACGCGGCATCCGCGTGAACGCCGTCGCCCCGGGACCGGTGTGGACGCCCCTCAACCCGGCGGATGCCGGGATGACGCCGGAGAAGGTGGCCCAGTTCGGCAGTCAGTCGCCGATGAAGCGTCCGGCGCAGCCGGAGGAGCTCGCTCCCTCGTATGTGTTCCTCGCCTCCGACGCGGATTCGTCGTACATCACCGGCATCGTGCTCCAGGTGATGGGCGGCGAGACCACGGGCGGGTGATGGCGCGCTTGTGGCTCGCCCTTCAGCCTGCCATCGACCGCAACGCGAGACCGAAGACTGGCCTACACGGTGATGGGCGGCGCGAGGCTGAAGACCCGCTACAGGCGATGACGTTGATGCGCGGCTGATGCCTCGCCTGCGCGGTACACCGCCCGATCATCCGATGTGCTGGCGCAGGAAGCCCAGCGTGCGCTCGCGCGCCAGCGTCGCCGATGAGGCGTCGTAAGACCCGCGTTGATCGCAGTTGAAGCCGTGGCCCGCATCGTAGAAGAACACCTGCGCCTGCGGGTGCGCGGCGGCGAGCTTCTGCACGCCTTCGACGGGGATGTGCCCGTCCTTGCGCCCGAAATGCGCCATGACCGGGCACTGCGGCTGCTCGTTCATCGCCTCCAGCATTCCGCCACCGTAGTACGGCACCGCGCACGCGAATCCGCCGAGCCGTGACGCCGCCATCCACGTGATGAAGCCACCCCAGCAATAGCCGAGGATCCCAACCTTGCCGGAGGCCTTCACCGCGTCGCGTCCCGCGGTGACGTCGCGCAGCGCGTCGTCGGTGGCGATGGCGGCCTTGAGGGCACGCCCGCGCGCGATGTCCTGGTCCGCATAGCCGAGCTCGACGCGCCGCTCCGTGCGGTCGAAGAGCGCCGGTGCGATCGCCACGTAACCATCCGTGGCGTACTGCTCGCACACGCCGCGAATGTGACTGTTGACGCCGAAGATCTCCTGCACGACGACGAGCGCGCCACGCGGGTTGCCGACCGGGTCGGCGCGATACGCCGACAGGCGGAAGCCATCCGCGGCGGTGAGTTCGATCCATTGGCCCATGCGTGTCGCTCCTCCGGTTTTGCGTATTCGTGCACAGCGGTCAGCACGGCGCCGGGCGCGCCGCGAGCGCCATGCTACTCCATGGCCGCAGCGGGCGCAGCCACCGGCGCGCCGCGCCGCCGCCGCAACAGCAGCACGAGCGGCAGCATCAGCACGAAGCTCCACGCCGTGAGCTTGAACACGTCGAGCATCGCGCTCATCTCCGCCTGCCGTCCGATCTGTTGGGCGATCAGTGCCATGGCGCGCGGATCGCGCGGGGTGAGGTGCAGCGGACGCAGGTATTCGATCAGGGCGTGGTTGAACGGCGTGACGTTGGCGCCGAGGTCGTTCCAGATCACCTGCGCCTCGCGGGCGAGCAGCGTGGTGACGATCGATATCCCCACGGCTGCGCCGATCGTGCGTACCAGGCTGTAGATGCCCGCCGCCTCGGCCATGCGCGAGCGCTCGAGCGTGGCATACGCAATGGTCGACAACGGGACGAAGATGAGTCCCAGGCCGAAACCCTGCAGCAACGCCGGCCAGATGATCCAGAAATTGTCGACGTCGAGCGAATAGAACGTCATCGCGTACGAGCCGATCGCGCTGATGATCATGCCGGCGGCGACGAGCAGGCGCGGATCGATCCGGTTCACCACGCGGCCCACGATGACCATGCTGATGGCCGTGGCGATCCCGCGCGGCGCCATCACCAGCCCCGTGGTGACGATCGGATAGCCGAGCAGGCCTTCGAGCAGGATCGGCTGGACGACGAGCCCGCCGAACATCCCGAGACCGAGCGCGAGCATCACGAGGCACGCCATGCCGAAATTGCGGTCGCGGAAGATGCGGATGTCGAACAGCGCTTGCGCGCCCAGGTGGTAGCTCCACCAGGTGAAGCCCGCGACGCCGACGACGCCGATGACCGTCGCCGCCTGGATGTCGGTGGCGCTGAACCAGTCCTGCGAGTTGCCGCGATCGAACATGTACTGCAGGCCCGCGATGCCGGTGCCGAGCAGCACCATTCCGGTCCAGTCCATGCGCCGCTCGCGCCGTGGCGTATCGGGAATGAACTGCGAGGCGAGGAACAGCGAGAGCGCACCGATCGGCACGTTGATGTAGAACGTCCAGCGCCAGCTCGCGACGTCGGTGAGCCAGCCGCCGAGCGTCGGGCCGAGCACCGGCCCCACCATCACGCCCAGTCCCCAGATGGCCATCGCGCTGCCGCGTTCCTCGAGCGGATACGAGTCCGCCATGATTGCCTGCGACAGCGGTACGAGGGCCGCCCCGAATACCCCCTGCAGCAGGCGGAACGCGACGATCTCGCCCACGCTTTGCGAGATACCGCACAGCGCGGAGGCGCCCACGAATCCGGCAATGCTGACGAGGAGATAACGCTTGCGACCCCACACGTCGGAGAAGTAGCCGGTCAGCGGCATGAAGATGCCCGACGCAACGAGATAGCTCGTGAGCACCCAGCTGATCTGGTCGGTGGTGGCGCCGAGCTGTCCCTGCATGTGTGGCAGCGCGACATTGACGATGGTGGTGTCGAGGACCTGGATCAGCGTTGCCGACATCACCGCGAAGGTGATGAGCAGGCGATCGCCCTTGCTGGGCAGCGCGCTGACCGGGCTACCTTCGTGCTGCGCACTCCGGCTCACTTGCCCACTGAGGCCCTCGGGGCGGCCCTTCGCGCTCATGCGTCACCCGCCCGGTGGCGGAGCGATGGCCGCGAGAATGCTGCAGTTCGTCCGGTCGATCAGCGTCTCCTCGCTGGAGTCGCTCCACCAGCGCGCCAGGCGGCTCCGTTGGCGGTGGCCGACCACGATCAGGTCCGCACCGATGCGCCGCGCCACCTCCGGAATGTGGTCCAGCGGATTGCCGTACACGAGATGGCCGTGCGCGGTGAGCCCGCGCTCCTTGAGCCATGCCACACCGTCGCGCAGGATGCCTTCGGCGAGATCGTGATCGCACTGGAACAACGCGGGGGTGATGCCCTCCGGAATGGCCGTGTCGAGGCCGCTGCGGCAGATGGCGAGGAGATGCGTCTCCGCGCCCATGCAGATGGCGACGTCGGCCCCCTGACGCAGCGCGTTGCGCCCATCCGCGGTGCCGTCGTAGCAAAGGAGGATCTTGCGGTACATGGCGTCACGACCCGCTTGCCGGCGCGCGCACTTCCACGGTCGCGGTGGTGCCGATGCGCAGCGGATGCGCAGCATCGGGATCGGTGATACGGATGCGCACCGGCACCCGCTGCGTGACCTTGACCCAATTGCCGGTGGCATTCTGCGGCGGCAGCAGCGAGAAGGCCGTTCCTGCCCCGCCGCTCACGCTCTCGACCACGCCGTGGAATGGATGATCCGGATACATGTCGACGGTGACCTGCACCTCCTGCCCCTGGCGAATGCGCTTCAGCTCCGTCTCCTTGAAGTTGGCGTCGACCCAGTATTCCTGATTGCCGATGAGCACGAACAGCGGCGTACCCGGCTGCACCGTGTTGCCGGGTCGCAGGGTAAGGTTGGCGATGGTCCCGGCGGCCGGCGCAACGATATGCGTGTGCTCCAGATCGAGCCGCGCCTGCTGCACCGCCGCCATCGCCGAGCGCACGGCCGCATTTTCCTCGCCCGTCTTGCCAAGCGTGCTGCGCGCCTGCTGCACCGCAGCCTGGGCGGCCTGCACCGCCGCCTCGGCGGTCTGCACCTGCGTGCGTGCGGTCTCGCCACCCTGCTGCGACAGGAACCCGCTCGTCACGAGCTGGGTCGTCCGCCGGTTGTTCGACTGCGCGTTGCGCAATTCCGCCTGACGCTGCGCGAGCTGCGCCTCCGCCTGCGCGACGGCGGCGGATTCCTGGAGTGTTCCCTGGCGCGCGAGATCGAGCTGTGCTTCGGCCTTCTCGAGGGCGATCTGGAAGGGCCGGGCATCGATGTCGAACAGCGGATCTCCGGTGTTCACGCGCTGGTTGTCGCGCACGGGCACCTGCGTCACGATGCCCGAGACCTGCGCCGAGATCTCGACGGTGTTCGCATTGACGTAGGCGTTGTCGGTGCTCACGAACGCCTGACTGTGCCTCCAGTAGCGCAAGCCGAACGCGGCCGCGACGACGATCACGACGATGACGAGCGCCCACTTCACGAGCTTGCGCCCGGAAAGGCGGGGCCGCTCGGCGACAATGGGAGGTGTATCCAGGGTATCCATCGAATTTTTTACCGGGTGCCGTGCGGCGTTTGCAACCTGGTCGGAAACGCGCAGCACACCCGACGCGTCGCGCGACCGCGGCCGGATTTCGCTCGCGTGTGCGCATTATCGGGGGTCGGGCCGACGGCCGGAATGACTTTGCCACCGGCAACCCGCCACCTCCAGCACGAACCATGCCGCGGAACGCCACGACCGCCCGACGCATCTACGGCTGCAGTGATGGCAGTCCGGCCGCCGCGGCGCGCTTTAGCGTCCATGGTCGGCCGCCCGTGCGCCCGGCGATAATCGGCGCGAACCCGGCCCGCGACGCCCCCACGAATGGCGCGCGGCATTAGGAGATGGCATGGAATCCAAGACCCCCAATATCGGCCGCATGACGTCCCTCGTCCGCGAGCTTCTCGTCGAGATCGGCGAGGATCCTGAACGCGAGGGCCTCCTCAAGACCCCGGACCGGGTGGCGAAGGCGCTGACCTTCCTCACGTCGGGGTATCGGACCGACCCCCGCACCGTCATCAATGACGCGATCTTCACGCAGCAGACCAACAGCATGGTCATCGTGAAGAACATCGAGGTGTACAGCATGTGCGAGCATCACATGCTGCCCTTCTTCGGACGCTGCCACATCGGGTACATCCCGACGGGCAAGGTGTTCGGCGTGTCCAAGCTCGCGAGGCTCGTCGACCTGCACGCGCGCCGGCTGCAGCTCCAGGAGCGGCTTACGGAGGAGATTTCGAGCGTGGTCATGAACGAAATCGATGCCAGGGGCGTTGGCGTGATGATCGAGGCGCGGCACCTGTGCATGATGATGCGCGGCGTCGAAAAACAGAACTCGGTGATGATCACCTCCTCCGTGCTCGGCACGTTCCGCGATTCGCAGGCCACGCGCGAAGAGTTCCTCGCGCTGATCGGCCAGCGCGCGACCTGAGGCACGTGATGGTGTAATGGGGTCAGGTTAATTTATCGGCGGGGTAATGGGGGTATGGGGTCAGGTCAATTTATGCATCCGCGCGTGCCCGTCCGCGACCGTAGTGCGGCATAAATTAACCTGACCCCATTACCCGCAACCTGACCCCATGCAGGTTCGCTCCAAGCTGCCCGCGACCGGCACGACGATCTTCACCGTCATGTCGGCGCTCGCGCAGCAGCACGGTGCGGTCAATCTGGGCCAGGGCTTTCCGGACTACCCGATCGACCCGGTGCTGATCGAGCTGGTCACGGAGGCGATGAAGCGCGGGCACAACCAGTACCCGCTGATGCCCGGGGTGATGGCGCTGCGCGAAGCCATCGCCGCGAAGGTCGAGCGGCTCTACGGCCGCGCCTACGATCCGGAGTGCGAGATCACGGTGACGACGGGCGCCACGCAAGCCATCTTCACGGCGGTGCTGGCACTGGCGCATGCCGGCGACGAGGTAATCGTGTTCGAGCCGGCCTATGACAGCTACGTGCCCGCGGTCCGCCTCGCCGGCGCGACGCCGGTCACGCTGCCGCTGACCGTGCCGGGCTACCGGATCGACTGGGCTGCGCTCCGGGCCGCGATCACGCCACGCACCCGCATGATCATCGTCAACGCGCCGAACAACCCGGGGACGAGCGTCCTCGCGCCGGCCGATCTCGTCGCGCTCGCCGAGGTGATCCGCGATACGTCGATCATCGTGCTGAGCGACGAGGTCTACGAGCACATGGTCTACGACGGCCTGGCGCACCAGAGCATCGCGCGATCCGCGGAGCTGGCCGCGCGCAGCATCGTCGTGGGTTCCTTCGGCAAGACGTTCCATGCCACGGGCTGGAAAGTCGGCTACGCGCTCGCTCCCCGGGAGCTGACCGCCGAGATCCGGCGCGTCCATCAATTCATGGTGTTCACGGTGAACAGCGCCGTGCAGCACGGCCTCGCGGCGTTCCTGCGAGAGCCGGGGAGATACGAGGCGCTGCCGGAGTTCTTCCAGCGCAAGCGCGAGCTGATGCGCGAGGTGCTGCTGCGCACGCCGCTCGAAGTGCTGCCCTGCGCCGGCAGCTATTTCCTGCTGGCTCGCTACGACCGGATCTCCGACGAGCCTGCGGCGGCATTCGCGCAGCGCCTGGTGCGCGAGGCAGGCGTCGCCACCATTCCGCTGTCCGCCTTCTACCAGGATGGCCGGGACGACCGCGTGATCCGCTTCTGCTTCGCCAAGCGCGACGAGACACTGCTGGCGGCCGGAGACCGCCTGCGGCGTCTTGGGTGAGGCTGTAGGACGCGCCCTACGAAAGACTTCCTTTGCGTGGAACTTTGCCGCGCGGCGTGGTCGTATAGATTCCTTGGATCTTCTGAGACCGCGCAATCGATGACCCAGCCCGACCGCCCTCGCCTCCGCCGCACCCTCGCCGGCCTTGCACTCGCCAGCGGCCTGCTCGCGTCCACCGCCTACGCCACGCCCGATGCGCGCGCCACGGCCGAGATCGACCAGCTCCTCGCGACCATCGGCAGCTCGGGTTGCACGTTCGTGCGCAGCGGCAAGGAATACGACGGCGCGGCGGCTCGCAAGCACCTGGAATTCAAGCTGGGGTTCGTGCGCTCGCGGCTGGCGAGCGCCGACCAGTTCGTGCGCGATCTCGCGAGCACGAGCTCGACGACCGGCGAGGCGTACCACATCCGGTGCAACGGCAACGACAGCACGGCGGGAAGCTGGCTCGAGGCCAAGCTCAAGTCCATCCGCGGTCAGCAGTAATCCGTTGTCCCCGCGCGCGGTTCGCGCCGTGCGCTCCGAACGGCAGGCTGCAACGGCCTGCCCGGGCGTTCAGGCCGCCGCAGCTCGGGCGGCCTGAACCTCCCGCCCGTGGCGCCGGTCAACTCGGATAGCAGCCCGCCAGCGCGGGCATCGAGGAGCCACGCCATGCACGTCCAGTTCAATCCCGGCAGCAACATGGAAGCCCGCAAGTCCTTGGGCGCGCGCGTCGAAGCGCTGGTCACGGAGGCGGTCGGCCATTTCGCCGGTCACATCACGCGCGTCGAGGTGTACGTGAGCGACGAAAGCAACGCCAGAAACGGCGGCAACGACAAACGCTGCACCATGGAAGCGCGCATTGCCGGCCACGAGCCGGTCGCCGTCACCAATCATGCTGCCACGTTGCGCGAAGCCATGGCGGGCGCCGCCGAGAAGCTGCAGCGCTCGCTTGGTCACACGCTCGGCCGCGTGGGGGACCGACGCCACGGCTGAGCGGCCCCGCGCGGCAGGCGCTGCGCAAAGCCCCGGGACAACCCGGCCGGGGTCAGCGCCTAGTGCGCGCGCATGAAGTAGATCGCGGCGACCACCAGAATGATGACGATCACGGCTATCGCCAGGGTTCGGGTCTTGGGCCGATCGGCCGATGCAGGGCGATCGTAGACTCCGACGGTCTTGCGGCTTTCAGGCGGATTCGTCTTGTCCTGCATGCGGTCCTCGCTTAACAAAAAGCGGTGCGGGCCACGCGGGCCCGCGCCGCCATCGCTGCATTGCTGCTGTTACTTGCCGTCGCGGTCGGAGTCACCCGGAACGGCACGCTCGACCGCATCGCTCATGCGCTGCCAGCCGCGCCGCGCCGCGTTCTTGAAGCGCGTCCACTCGCGGCCCGGGTTGTTGCGTTCCCAGTCGCGCTGCAGGTCCGGCTCCACGTCGTCCCAGCTGCGGCCGCGATACGTGCGTGCGCTGTCGAAGCCATGCCGGTACGCCGGTGCGTAGTCATCGAACGAGCCACCGCGCCCCGCATAGTTCGTCTCGTAGTCGCTGCGGAAGTCCTGCTCGTACGCATCCCACTCCGCCGAGGTGCGCGGGCGCGATCCCGACAGGCCGCTGTCGAGCGCGCCTGATCCGCCGGCGAAGCTGCCGGAACCCGTGCGCGCCGAGGCGCCCATGCCGGCGCCGAAGCTCGACGACGAGCCGGCGTTGTAATTCGACGCCGCGTTGCCGCCGCCAGCGCTGCTGCTCATGCCGGCCGACGAGCCCATCGAGGAGCTGCCCATCCCCGCACCCGACGCCGCGTACGTGCCGGTGCCGCCGGTTTGCTCGTACATGCGGGTCGACCCGGTGCCGACGCCGCCGCTCGACTGCCAGCGCGTGCGCTCGCGATCGACCTCGTCCGCCGAATACGGCTGAGCGGCGTTGTCGAAGCCGCTCCAGCCGCTTTGCCGCCACGTTTCGGCACGCCGTTCGATGTCTACGGCGCCGTGCCGGCGCATGATGTCCGCCGCCGCCGAGGCCCGGGACTCGTCCGCCCGCACCGTCACCAGGGCGCCGCCGCGGCGCACCGATTCGGCGTAGTACTGCGCGTCCGTTTCCGAAACGCCAAGGTCGGTGAGGCCGCCGATCAGGCCGCCGGCGACAGCGCCAACGCCCGCGCCGGTCAAGGCCGCGACGATCGGGCCCGCCGCGATGATCGGCCCGATGCCGGGAATGGCCAGGCCCATGAGGCTGGCGGCGAGCCCTGCTGCGCCGCCGACCACACCGCCCGTAACGGCCCCCGTCGCGGCGCCGCTCGTGTCGGCGTCCGCACGCGTCGTCGCGACATCCTTCGCTGTCGGAGTCTCGTATCGCCCGCCCACGTTGCTGGCGACGATGCTGACGTCGTTGTCCATGAAACCCTCATCCTTCAGGTCGCGGACGACGCGCTGCGCCTCGTCGTAGCTGTCGAACGAGCCAATGACTGTTTTGACCATGGTCCCTCCAATTTGTCGGTGATGGTTGTTTCCTGATGCCTGCCCGCGGCGTACCGCACTGCATGTCACGTGCTCGCGAGCTGCGGCCCCGGGGGAGCTTGGGGTGCGCCGGCGCGGCATTCACTCCGAACGGACGCGGCGCCGGTAAGCAGCACGTTCCATGCCGCACCGCGGAGCCACGTCTGCCGTGACGCACATGCGCAAGAGTGCGCGATGGAACCACGCATTCCTGCGGCCCGCGCAACCATGCACGAAAAGGCTGCTGCTTGCGCGGTCATCGCGAGTGTCGGGCAGCGACGTGCATCGAGGCACTTTTTTGAGCCTGCGCGGTGTACTTTTTACATGCGCGCGTCACGGCGTGAACGCTGCGTCGTTCGGCGTGTCGGAGCGATGCAGGGTCGCATCGCGGGGAAACCCGGTGCATGCCTGCTGTTCACTCCGTATCGCGCTCTCGCGGACGCAGCGCTGGCAGTCGTTTTGCTGCACTGGCGGTGCCGGGTCGTCGGTCGCGCTCATCCGGGCGCCCTGCATTCACGATGACGCCGACCTTGCTGCGCCCTGCCGCCCTCTTCCATGCTCCCGATCGCCGAACGTCTCCCGGTCAAGATCCTGCCGCAGCCGGACGAAACCACTTGCGGACCCACCTGCCTGCACGCCATCTACCGTTACTGGGGCGAGGAGGAATCGCTGCAAACAGTGATCGGACGCGCGCAACGCTTCGAACAGGGTGGGACCGTTGCCGTGTTCCTCGCCTGCGATGCCTTGCGCAAGGGCTACGCGGCGACGATCTACACGTACAACCTGATGGTCTTCGATCCCACGTGGTTCGCCCGGCCCCGCGTGGACATCGGCGAGCGTCTCGCCCTCCAGCGCAGCTACAAGCCCGATCCCCGCCTCGCGCTCGTGACTGAGGGCTATCTGGAATTCCTCGAACTCGGTGGGCGCCTGCGGCTGATCGATCTGTCGCGCTACTTCATCCGCGGCTTGCTGCGCCATCGACTGCCGATCCTCACCGGGCTCTCCTCCACGCATCTCTACCGGGCCCGGCGCGAATACGGTCACGAGGACACGCCCGATGACGTGCGCGGCTTTCCCGCAGGGCACTTCATCGTCCTGGCCGGCTACGACTGGGCGCAGCGCAAGGTGCTCGTCGCCGATCCATACGGCCCGAATCCCTTCAGCCGGACCCAGGAGTACTGGATCAATGTCGATCGCCTCGTGAACGCCGTGCTGCTCGGCATCGTGACGCATGACGCCAACCTGCTCGTCATCGCGCCGCGACGCTCGCGGGTTGCGGCGAGTTCCGCGGCAAGCCTCGGGAAGGTTCGGCCTTGAGTGCGTATTTCGTGGTGAACCAGGCCCGCGACTGGCCGCTGTCGGTTCCCGGCGTGGAGATCGTGCCGGCGCGGGCCTACCTGACCGAGCCGACCTATCGCGACGATCCCACGGCGTGCGTGGTGAACCTGTGCCGGTTCGCCCGCTACCAGGGCCTCGGGTACTACGTGTCGCTCCTCGCCGAGGCCCGCGGGCACGATCCCATTCCGCGGGTGAAGAACATCCGCGACGTGCAGTCGGACACCATGGTGCGCCTGCTGACCGAGGAGATGGAGGAGCTCATCCAGCTCTCGCTCGCGACCCTCGCCACCAACAGCTACGAGCTCATCGTCTATTTCGGCCGTGACATCGGGCTGTGCCACGACCAGCTGTCACAGCAGCTCTTCAACCTCATGCAGGTACCGCTGCTGCGCGCAAGGTTCGAGCGCCGCAACGGCCTGTGGCGCGTGCAAAGCCTGAATGCGCTGGACTTCAAGGAGATCCCGGTCGGGCACCACGCGTTCATCGCCAGCGCGGCGCATCATTACGTGACGACCTGCGAGCGCCGGCGCCGCCTGCGCGCCGGGCGCCCCATCACCATCGCCATCCTGCACAACTCCGACGATCCGGAGCCGCCGTCGAACCCGGTGGCGCTGGAGCGCTTCAACACGGCCGCCGTCCGCCTCGGCATGAAGACCCAGCTCGTCACGCGCGGTGACTGGAACCGGCTCGACGAGTTCGACGGGCTGTTCCTGCGCGAGACCACGTCGGTGAACCACTACACCTACCGCTTTTCACGGCTGGCTGCCGCCGAAGGGCTGGTCGTGATCGACGACCCGGACTCGATCCTGCGCTGCAGCAACAAGGTATATCTGGCGGAGCTCCTGTCGCGACATGAAATTGCCACACCCAGGACGATGATCGTGCATCGCGACAACGTCGACCGCATCGAGCCGACACTGGGGCTACCCTGCGTGCTGAAGCAGCCGGACAGCGCCTTCTCGTTGGGCGTCGTGAAGGTCGAGACCGCAGCCGAGCTGGCCTGCAAGGTCGCCGAATTTCTCGAGAAGTCCGATCTCATCATCGCGCAGGAGTGGCTCGTCACGGCCTTCGACTGGCGCATCGGCGTGCTCGACCGCGAGCCGCTCTACGCCTGCCGGTACATGATGGCGCCGGGGCACTGGCAGGTGATCAAGCGCGCCGACACCAAGGACAAGGAAGTCGAAGGCGCCACCATCGCGATGCGGATCGAGGAGGCCCCGGTCGCCGTGGTGGAAGCGGCGGTCAAGGCCGCAAGCTTCATCGGCGACGGGCTGTACGGCGTGGACCTGAAAGAGCTGGACGGCCGCTGCTATGTCATCGAGGTCAACGATAATCCGAACGTCGACGCCGGGAACGAGGACGCCGAGTTGGGCGATGCCATCTATGAGCGCATCATGAACGTCTTTCGCACGCGTATCCTGGCGCGGCGCGCCGCCGCGCGGCCGGAGCGTTGACCATGCACGGACCCCTTCACGCCTTCGGCGGCTACGGCCTCGAGCTCGAGTACATGATCGTCGACCGCGATACGCTCGCGGTGGTCCCTCTCGCCGAGCGCCTGCTCGCGCGGATGGAGCCGACCCTCGGTGCCGGTGGCACGCGCCTCAGCTGGTCGAACGAGTTCGTGGCCCACGTGGTCGAGCTCAAGAACGAGCAGCCCTGTGCCGCGCTCGAGCCGCTCGTGGGCGGCTTCGAGGCGGAGATCACGCGTGCCAGCCGCATCCTCGCCGAGGAGGGCGCGCGCCTCATGCCCAGCGCCATGCATCCCTGGATGAACCCGGCCGCGGAGATGCAGTTGTGGCCGCACGATCCGGCGGGCATCTATGCCGCGTATGCGCGCATCTTCGACTGCCGCACGCACGGCTGGGCCAACGTGCAGGCCATGCACCTCAACCTGCCGTTCGCCAATGACCAGGAGTTCGGCCGCCTGCACGCTGCGGTACGCCTCGTGCTGCCGATCCTGCCGGCGCTCGCCGCGAGCTCGCCCTTCTGCGGCGCGCGGCGGGCGCGTGCGCTCGACCAGCGCATGGTCGCTTATCGCACCAACGCGGCGCCGCTCGAGACCATCACCGGCGCGGTGATCCCGGAGCCCGTCGGCACCCGCGCCGACTACGAGATGCGCATCCTGAAGCCGATGTACGACGAGATCGCGCCCCGCGATCCGGACGGCGTGCTGCAGCACGAATGGCTGAACTCGCGCGGTGCCATTGCGCGCTTCGACCGCCACGCGATCGAGATCCGCGTGCTGGACATGCAGGAGTGTCCGCTTGCCGACGTGGCGATTGCGGCCGCCGTGACCTCGGTCGTGCGAGCGGTGTGGGAGCGCGAGGCGCGGCTGCCGCAGGCGCGCAACACCCTCGATACGGGCGTGCTTGCCGCGGTGCTCGACGCATGCGTGCGCGAGGCCGATCGGGCCCCCATCGCCGACCCCTCTTACCTGTCGATGCTGGGCTACCCCGGGCGCCCGTGCACGGCCGGTGAGCTCTGGGGGCACCTCGTGATGGACTGCCCGCCCGAAGCGCCGGTGCACGCGCCGGCATTTCGTGATGCACTCGATGTCATCCTGGAAGAAGGGCCGCTCGCGCGCCGCATCGTGCGCGCCGTCGGCCCGAACGTTACCGGGCCCGCGTTGCGCGATGTCTATCGCGAGCTCTGCGATTGCCTGCAGGGCGGCCGCCTCTTCACCTCGGCAGCCTGAGCCGGCAGTCCCAGCCAGCGCGATGAATGACTCCGGGGGATCAACTGGCGAGGGCAGCGCACCACGGCGGCCACGCGAGACGATGCGCCACCGCACCTTCCTACTCGCGCATGTTCGTTCACCTGCACCCTGACGCGTGCAGGCCCTGCCGCAACTCGTTTCGCTCACCGCGCCACTGTTCCTGCTGGTCCTGATCGGCTATGGCCTGACGCGCTGGGGGCACTGGCCGCAGGCGGTCTCCGACGGACTCACGCGGTTCGTGTTCTCGGTCGCGGTGCCCACCCTGCTGTTTCGGCTGATGAGCGATTTCTCGCGCCTGCCGGCCGTCGACGCACGCCTGCTGATCGCGTTCTTCGGCAGTTGCGTGATCGTCTTCCTGCTCGGCCGCCTGATCGGCAGGACCCTGTACGCGATGGATGGCGTGCAGCAGTCGGTGTTCGCCGTGGCCGGCATCTTCGGCAACAACGTGCTTCTCGGCGTGCCGCTCGCGAAGGTGACGCTCGGCGACGCCTCCCTGCCCGCGGTATCGCTGGTGGTCGTGTTCAATTCGCTGCTGCTGTGGACGCTCGTCACGGTGTCGGTGGAATGGGCGCGGCACCGCGCGCCATCGGCCCGCGCCCTGCTGCGCACCGCCGGCAGCGTGCTCGCCAATCCGGTGGTCGCGAGCATCCTCGCCGGCACAGCCTTCGGCATGACGCGATTGCCGCTGCCTTCGACCATCGACCGGACCCTCGAGCTCGTGAGCCAGGCGGCGGTGCCGCTGTCGCTGATTGCGCTGGGCATGGGCCTCGCGGAATTCGGGCTGCGCGCCGGCGCACGGATTGGTGCCGCGATCTGCGCGCTCAAGCTCCTCGTCCAACCACTCGTGGTGTTCATGCTCGCGCGACTGCTGAACCTGCCGCCGCTCGAGACCCAGGCGGTCGTGATGCTCGCGTCGCTGCCGGTGGGCGCGAACGTCTATCTCATGTCGCGCGAATTCGACTCGCTCGGCGGGCCGGTCGCACTGTCGCTCGTGTTGTCCACCGCGCTGGGCGCGCTCACCACGCCGACGATCCTCGCCTTGACGGCAAGCGTGCGGTAGCCGCCGTCACACCTGCAGGTGCTGGAAGAGCACGGTCGACAGATAGCGCTCGCCGAACGACGGGATGATGACCACGACCAGCTTGCCGGCATTCTCCGCCCGCGCCGCGACCTGCAACGCCGCCCAGACCGCCGCGCCCGACGAGATGCCCACGAGCAGTCCTTCTTCGGTGGCCATGCGGCGCGCGAAGTCGAGCGCGTCGTCATTCTTCACACGCACGACCTCGTCGTAGATTTTCGTATCCAGGATCGCCGGGACGAAGCCGGCCCCGATGCCCTGGATCGGATGCGGTCCCTTCTGTCCACCGGACAGCACGGGGGACGCGTCGGGCTCGACCGCCACCATGCGCACGCCGGGCTTGCGTTCCTTGAGGACCTGCCCGACGCCGGTGATCGTGCCGCCGGTGCCGATCCCCGAAACGACGATGTCGACCTTGCCGTCGGTGTCGCGCCAGATCTCCTCCGCGGTGGTACGGCGATGGATCTCGGGATTGGCCGGGTTCTCGAACTGTTGCGGAATGAAGTAGCGCGCATCCGCGGCGGCGAGTTCCTGCGCCTTGTTGATGGAACCGGTGATGCCGTCGGCGCCAGGCGTCAGGATGAGCTCCGCACCGTAGGCCTTGAGCAGCATGCGCCGCTCGCGACTCATGGTGTCCGGCATGACGAACGCGCAGCGGATGCCCCGCGCGGCGCACACCATGGCGAGCCCGATGCCGGTGTTGCCGGAGGTCGGCTCGAGGACGATCGTGTCGGGCCGGATCTTGCCGGCCTGCTGCGCCGCATCGATCATGGAGAGCGCAATGCGATCCTTGACGCTGTGGGCAGGGTTGTAGAACTCCAGCTTGGCCACCACGGTCGCCTTGGCGCCGGCAGCGATGCGGTTGAGACGCACGAGTGGCGTGTTGCCGATCAGTTGAGTGACATCGTTCGCGATATGCACGGCGGCCCTCCGGGGTGTCTGAAGCGGCAAGTATAGCGAGACGGCTCCCGCGACCACGGGGCCTGTAGAGCCCCGATCACAACGCGCCACAACGCCGCGGCGTGCCCGGCGGGAAAGGACAGTGGCAGCGCCGCCGGCCATCCCATCCCGCGGGTCCTCTCGGCGCGATCGAACCCAATGCCGCTGCCGGACCGCGGTGATGAGCGGCAGTGCCGGAGGCTTCAGCGCGCCGGTGGTGGCGGCTCGCCCACGTCGTCGACACTCACCCCGTGGACGTGCACGAGGGCGCCACCCAGCCAGCCGGAAACGCCAAGAAGCGCGATCGCGACGATCGACACGAGAAACGCGCGGCCGCCCGTCTCGGTGGGATTGCTTATCCGCAGCCACACGTTCCACACGTACATCGCGATGATGACCAGGTTGAGGCTCATGTGGGCGAGCGCGATGCGCCGGTGCCGCGGATCGCGCAGCGAGAGCAGGTCGACCGCACCCGGGAGCGCCGCGATCAGCGCACCGACGATGCCGCCCAGCATGGTATAGAGCGCGAGCAGGAACCACGTATCCGGGTGCGGACTGCGTAGCCCGATGACGTCACTCGCGAGGGAAAACACCCAGAGCCCGATCGGCACCGTGACCAGCATGGGGTGAATCGGGTGCTTGCGGATGCTGGCGGGTGTTCGCATGTGGGGGTGTTCGTTCGTTGGAATGTCCGGGTGCCGCGTGCTTGCAGCGCTGCACATTCCAGTGTTGCACGTTCCATGCCGACCGGGCGGGCGGGTGCGACAAACTCCTCGCGCGGTCCGGGGTCCGCCCGGAACGATGACTGGCGTGGCAATTATTACAGGATGGCGTAAAAGCGTGCGCCGGAAGCGGCGGGCCGGGCGGGGTGCATTAGAATGCCCGCTTTTTCGTTCGCACAGCAACGTCCACCCGAGGCCCGATGGCAACGCCCAAGAGCAAACCCTACGTCGTCCGCAATTCCCCGATCCATGGCCGGGGCGTATTCGCCACGCGCACCATTCGCAAGGGGGCGGAGATCATCGAGTACCGCGGCCAGCGCACGAGCTGGGAAATCGGCAGCGAGCGCCAGGGCCTGGACCCCGATGATCCGTATCACACGTTCCTGTTCGAACTCGATGACGGCAGCGTGATCGACGCCTCGGTCCGCGGCAATGCCGCACGCTGGATCAACCACTCGTGCGATCCCAACTGCGAGGCGCTGGAAGACGACGACGGCCGGGTGTTCATCCACGCACGCCGCACGATCCACGCCGGCGACGAGCTCGCCTACGATTACCGGCTGCACATCGACGGGCGCATCACCAAGGCAATGCGCGCGGCGTACGAGTGCCGCTGTGGAACGCGCAGGTGCCGCGGGTCACTGCTCGACGAGAAGAAGGCCGTCAAGAAGGCGCGCTGACCGTCACCGAAGCGCGCGGCGTCCTGCCCCGCGTAGACTCAGACGTCCGCGCGCGACACGCAGGCCCGCACGAAGCGCCGTGCATGCGCTTCCGGCGACGACGGCCGGTCGAACACTTCACGCGCCGCGTTGAGCAGGAATTCCTCGTCCTCGTCGGTCTCGGCGAACCAGCGCATCTCGGGCGGGAAGGTGCGAATCACCTCGAGGTCGGATTCCATGTGCGCGAGGAAATCCTCGCGCGTCATGCCGGCGTCGCGGGCACGCGCTGCATCGCCGATGAATTGCGCCGCCTGCGCGCATTCCCCGGGACCGGTCGCAGCGGCATCCGCCGCGTGGAAAGCGGCGCCGGCGGCCAGCAACAGCAGCATCGTCGGCATGCGTCCGAGGGTGTTCATTGGTCTTCTCCTGCACGCGCGTCGGCCAAGCCCGACCGGCAACTTCGCGAATGACGCGCGCATCGCGTCGTCGCTGTTTTTGGTACAAGCTGCATGCCACGGTGTCCACGATCGAGGAACCGGCCGTCCGGGGCATGGTCGAAGGCTCGCAAGGGAGAGCGCTGACGGTCCGCGCTCGTGCACCGCACTACGGGGAAGGCCGCGAAGAGCCCGCCACGACGCCATCTGCGCTCAACCATGATCAATCGCCTGCGTGCCATCAGCCTGTCGCTCCGCTTCATCGCGCCGCTCACCGTCGTGCTGGCGCTGCTCGCCTATGCGCTCGTGCCGTTGGTCGACAATCTGACCTTGCGCTGGTGGACGAACGACCTGGACATGCGCGCGCGGCTGATCGCCAACACCATGCAGGACCAGCTCGGCGAAATGATCGCGCAGGAGAGCGCGCCGCGCATCAACACGCTCTTCAATCGCGCACTGCAGGACGAGCGGCTGTACGCGATCGCCTATTGCACGGCCGGTGGCGAGCTGCTCTACGCCACGGCGACCTACCCTTCCGGACTCGGCTGCGCGCGGCCCAACGCGCCGGATGGCCTGCCCCACGCCGCGGTACGCCTGCCGCACGGCCTCGTGCACGTCTCGCAGCAGCCGGTCATGGTGGGCGATCAGGCCATCGGCACGCTTACCCTCGTGCACGACATGAGCTTCGTCGAGCGGCGCAGCGCCGACACACGCCGGTACCTCATCGTGTTCTTCGTCGTGCTCGGCATCGTGATCTCCCTCGTGACGGTGCTCATCGCGCAGATGAGCTGGCGCGGGTGGGTCGCCGGGATGCGCGCCATGCTGCGCGGCGAGGGCATCCTGCACCCGTTCGGTCCGCGTGCCGATCCGGACATCCAGCCGCTGGTGAGCGATCTGCGGGCGCTGCTGCATCAGGTCGACACCGCCCGGCGGCCGCGGCCGCAGGAGGGCCCATGGAGCCCGGAGATGCTGCGCGGCGTGCTGCGCGAGCACTTCCACGGCGACGAGATCCTGCTCCTGTCGAACCGCGAACCTTACATCCACGTGCGTGAGGAGAGTGGGCATATCGCCGTGCGCCGGCCCGCCAGTGGACTGGTGACGGCGATGGAGCCCATCATGCGCGCCTGTTCCGGCACGTGGGTGGCGCACGGCAGCGGCAACGCGGATCGCGAGGTGGTCGACCGGCACGACCGCATCCGGGTGCCGCCGGACCACCCGAGCTACACCCTGCGCCGCGTGTGGCTCTCCGACGAGGAGGAACAGGGCTACTACTACGGGTTCGCCAACGAAGGGCTGTGGCCCCTGTGCCACTTCGCCCACGTGCGCCCGGTCTTCCGCTCCAGCGACTGGACGCAGTACGCACGCGCCAATCGCCGCTTCGCCGAGGCGGTCTGCGCGGAAGCGCGCACCGAGGATCCTGTGGTGCTGATCCAGGATTACCACTTCGCGCTGGCACCGCGCCTCATTGCCGAGCAGCTCCCGAAGGCGACGATCATCACCTTCTGGCACATTCCCTGGCCGAATGCCGAGTCGTTCGGCATCTGCCCGTGGCGCGACGAGATCCTGAACGGAATGCTGGGGAGCTCCATCCTCGGCTTCCATACGCGCTTCCATCGGCAGAATTTCCTCGAGACGGTGGACCGCTACCTCGAGACGCGCATCGAGCACGAATCGTCCACCATTTCCTATCGCGGCAACCTCACCCGTGTCGAACACTATCCGATCTCGGTGCAGTGGCCGCCCGAATGGACGTCGAGCCAGCTCAGCGTGGACGCCTGTCGCGCGAAGGTCTATCGCCACGAGGCCATGCGGCCGGACATGCGTCTCGGAGTCGGCGTCGATCGCATGGACTACACGAAGGGCATCGTGGAGCGCTTCGTCGCCATCGAGCGGCTGCTCGAGCTCCATCCCGAGCTCGTCGGCCGCTTCGTGTTCGTGCAGATCGCGGCGCCGACGCGCTCGTCCCTCGACGAGTATCGCAACTTCGAGGACCGGGTGCGCACGCTGGCCGGGCGGATCAACGGGCGCTTCGGCCGGGCGGGGTACGCACCCATCCACCTCAAGACCACGCACCATGTGCCCGAAGTGATCAACGAGTACTACCGCGCGGCGGACGTGTGCGTCGTGACCAGCCTGCACGACGGCATGAATCTGGTGGCGAAGGAATTCATCGCGTCACGTGATGACGAGCACGGCGTGCTGGTGTTGTCGCAATTCACCGGTGCCGCGCGCGAGTTGCACGATGCGCTCCTCGTCAACCCGTATCACGCGGAGCAGTGTGCACAGGCGCTGCACCGTGCGCTCACCATGCCGCCGGACGAGCAGCGCGTACGCATGCACAGCATGCGCAGGCTCGTTGCCGAATTCAACATCTACTGGTGGGCAGGCGCGATGCTGCTCGATGCGGCGCGCGTGCGGCAGCGGCAGCGCGTCACGGAGCGGATCGACGCCCATCGCGGGGTGGATCCGGTGCGCTCGCCATGAAGGACGCGCTCGCAGCCCCGGCGCGGCCGCAACTGCGTCAGTTCATGGACGGACGCGCGCTGCTGGCGTTCGACCTCGATGGCACGCTTGCGCCAATTGCGCCGCGTCCGGACGAGGCCGTGGTGCCCGACGAGATCCAGCACCTGCTCGCCGTGCTGGCGGTGCGCACGCCGGTCGCGATCATCACCGGGCGTGCCGTGCGCGACGCGCGGCGCATGCTTTGGTTCGCGCCGCGGTACGTGGTTGGCAACCATGGCGCGGAAGGCGTGCCGGGCGACGAGGCTGCGGAGGCCGGCTATGCCGCGCTGTGCCGGCGCTGGACGGAGGCGGTCGAAGCGAGCCGCGTCCGCGAGCGGGTGCCGGGAACGCTGGTGGAGGACAAGACCTACTCCCTGGCCCTGCACTACCGGCTGACACGCGACCCCGATGGCGCGCGCGCGGCGCTGCTGGAGATCATCGGCCGGCTCACGCCACCGCCGCGCATCGTCGCAGGTAAGCGCGTGCTGAACCTCGTGCCGCCCACGGCGCGGCACAAGGGCGAGGCGTTGCGGGCGCTCATCGCGCACGCCGGCGTCGAGCGCGCGATGTACATCGGCGACGACGTCACCGACGAGGACGTGTTCGCGCTGCGCCTCCCCGGCGTGTGCACGATCCGCATCGAGCCCGAGGGCGAGAGCGCCGCGGACCTCTGCCTGCGGCGGCAGTCCGATGTGGTCGCACTGCTGCGCGAGCTCCTGCGCATGAGCGCATCGCCCGTGCGCACCTCCGGATATCCATTGTCCTGAGCGCGCGCCGCGCGCATTGCCGAAGCCCACCCCGGACGGGCAGAATGGGCGCCCCCCCGACCGGACAGGACCGATGGCCCGCAAACGTCACGTAGGCAGTGCCGGCACGCTCGTCGTGCTGGAGCACGTATCGCAGGTCCTCGCCGGCAATCCGCTCGGCGACCCGCACGTGCGCAAGATCGCCGTGTGGTTGCCACCGCAGTATGACCAGGGTGCCTCCGGCGGGCGCGGACGGCGTTTTCCGGTGCTGTGGGACCTCGTCGGTTTCACCGGGTCGGGGCTCGCCCACACCAACTGGCGACCTTTCGACGAGAACGTGCCCGAGCGGCTTGCGCGCCTGGTGCACGAGCGCAGGATGGGCGCGGCCATCGTCGTCTTCCCCGACTGCTTCACGAGCCTCGGCGGCAACCAGTACGTCAACTCGTCGGCCGTCGGCAACTACGCCGATTACCTCCTCGCGGAGCTCATCCCGTTTGTCGACCGCGAATTTCGCACGCTCGCCTCGCGCGACCACCGCGGCTGTTTCGGCAAATCGTCCGGCGGCTATGGCGCCATCATGCACGGGATGAAATATGCGCGGCACTGGGGCGCGATCGCCGATCATTCCGGCGATGCGCTGTTCGACTTCTGCTACTACTGCGACTGGCCGCGCACGCTCAACGAGCTCGACAAGTACCGCGAGCCGCCGCGCAAGCCCGGGGTCGTCGATGTACTCGCGGCGGCGGGCAAGGTGGAGACCGGCATCGACGACGGCCGCGTGCAGCGCTTCCTCGAGCATGTGTGGAAGCGGGAGAAGCTCAATGACGGCGAGGCGCATGCCCTGATGAACATCGCCATGGCGGCGACCTACGACGCCGATCCGGCCGTTCCGCTCGGCTTTCGCGTGCCGTTCAATCTCGAGACCGGCGAGCTGCTGCGCGCGCGCTGGAAGAACTGGCAGCGTCACGATCCCATCCATCTCGTCGGCCGTTACGCCGCCAATCTGCGGTCGCTGCACGGCATCTACATCGACTGCGGCTGGCGCGACCAGTACCACCTGCACTACGGCACGCGGATCCTTTCGCGCCGCCTCGCCGAGGCGGGCATCGTCCACCGTTACGAGGAGTTCGATGACACCCATTCGTCCATCGACTACCGGATGGACGTCAGCCTGCCGTTCCTCTACCGGGCGCTGAAGCCGTGACGCCCCGCCCGCCTGCCACGCCGGCGCGCCAGCGCGGGAATCTTTGCCCGTGGCTGTGCACTTTTTGGAACGCCGGCCCGGCGCGGCGAATGCCATGGCGCAGCGCCTGCATGGCGCTGGCCGTGGCGAGCGCGCCGGTCTGGGCGGATGCGCCTGCCGCACCGCCGGTGCCGTGCGCCGGTCCGGCGTGGAAGCAGTTCGACTTCTGGCTCGGCACGTGGCGGGCGCGCTGGGATGCGCTGCCGGGCACTCCCGCGGGCACCGGCACGAACCGCATCACGAAAACCCTCGGTGGGTGCGTCGTCGAGGAGCAGTTCGCCACCGACGAGCCGGAACCCCTGCTCGGCCACAGCGTCTCTACGTACAGTCCGCAGCGCGGCGCATGGCTGCAGACGTGGGTGGATAATCAGGGCAGCTATCTCGATTTCAGCGGCCAATGGACGGATGGCCGCATGGTCCTGGCCCGCAGCGCGGTAGGGCAGGACGGCAAGCCACGGCACCAGCGGATGATTTTCGAGAACATCCGGCCGAATGCCTTCGACTGGCGCTGGGAAAGTTCACCCGACGGTCGCACGTGGACGCTGCGCTGGCTCATTCATTACGAACGGGCGTCATGAACACCAATTCCGGAACCAGCCTGCTCCACGTCGTGTGTCCACATTGCGCGGCCGTCAATCGCGTCGATCCCGCGCGCGTCGAGGCCGATCCGACCTGCGGTGCGTGCAAGGGCCGCCTCTTTCCGGGCGAGCCGATCGCGCTGACCGGCGCCACTTTCGACGGGTTCGTCACGCGCAACGATCTCCCCGTGGTCGTTGATTTCTGGGCGGCGTGGTGCGGACCGTGCCGGATGATGGCGCCGCATTTCGCCGCCGCCGCGCGGGAGCTCGCGGGGCGCGTGCAGTTCGCCAAGCTCGATACCGAGGCCGAGCCGGGAATCGCGTCACGCTACGCCATCCGTGGCATTCCGACCATCATCGCGTTCAGGGGCGGGCAGGAACGGCAACGCATGTCCGGGGCGATGGGCAAGGACGACATCGTCCGCTGGGCACTCGCCCCCTGATCTTGGGGGTGGCACGTGGTTTGCGGTGCTGATGTGGCTGCACGCGGCAGCCGGCTGCGCGCACATTCAGGAGAAGCCATGCGCTGGGGAGATTTCCGCCGGAGCGACAATGTCGAAGAAGGCTCGAGCACCGGGGGCGGAGGCTTTGGCCTCGGCGCCGTGCCGATCTCGGGCGGCGTCATCGTGATCGCCGTCATCGCCGGCCTGCTGTTCGGGGTCAACCCCCTGGACATGCTGGGCGCCCTCACCGGTGGCGGTCAGGTCGTGCAGGCGCCGACGCCCGCACCCGCGCCCGGAGGACAACGCGCCGGGGCCGTCGATCCCAACCGTGATTTCGTGGCGGCCGTCCTCGGCTCGACCGAGGACGTCTGGACCAAGGTATTCCAGGACATGGGCGCGCGCTACGATCCGCCGAAGCTGCACCTGTTCCATGGCGCAGTGCAATCGGCCTGCGGGCAGGCCAGTGCCGCGAGCGGGCCGTTCTATTGCTCGGCCGATCGCCGCGTCTATCTCGACACGGCATTCTTCGACGAGCTCTCGCGACGGTTCGGTGCACCGGGCGATTTCGCGCAGGGTTATGTGATCGCCCACGAGGTGGGTCACCACGTGCAGAACCTGTTGGGCGTGATGGATCAGTTCGGCCGGCAGGAGCGCGCCGGCGATCAGGCGTCGCGCAACGCGCTGTCCGTGCGCCTCGAGCTGCAGGCCGATTGCTTCGCCGGCATCTGGGGGCATTACGTGCAAGGTCAGCAGAAGCTCGATCCGGGCGACATCGAGGAAGGGCTCAAGGCTGCCTCCGCCGTCGGCGACGACCAGATCCAGAAGCGCACGCGCGGTTACGTGGTGCCGGAATCGTTCACGCACGGCTCGGCCGAGCAGCGCGTGCGCTGGTTCCGCACCGGGTTCGATTCCGGCGATGTGCGCGCGTGCAACACCTTCGGCTCCCGTGGTCCGTGATATGCCGCGGCACCTGGCCGATCCCGGTGCCCGTGCCGCGCGAGTGGCGCGGATCGCCCGCGCTGCGGCGGCGGCTGTGGTACTGCTGCAAGGATGCGCGACGACGCCGCTGACCGCGGAGGACATGGACGGACGCGTGGTCTGCGACGAGAGCCGCATGGCGGCCGTCGATCACGCGGCCCGGCGGCAGTTCATGGACCTGCGGTGGGTGAACTGTCCGACGGCGACCGTGCGCGTGCAACGGGAGTGATGCCCGTCGACGCGCTGCTTCCCATGACCGTGGTCTGACCGCCGCGGGCGGTCGGACGGGGTTTGCGCTATCGCACGAGTTTCGGTAAATGCCAGGCTGCACGGCGCCGCCCGCGCAATGGCCGTCCAAGTCCGTAGAATGCTGCTTTTTGCCAACAAGGAGGAGAAAACCATGGCACGTACCCTTCGTCTTGCGCTCATCGCTTCGTTCACCGCGACCTGCGCCCTGATGGGATCGGTGGCCCAGGCCCAGGATGCCGCGCCCTCGACGGTCACCAAACCGGCCTGCAAGAAACCCGAGTTTCCCGGCAGGCTTGCGTCCGAAAATCAGAAGAAGGCGTTCAACAAGGACATCGAGTCGTTTGCCGACTGCATCAAGAAGTACGTTGCGGAGCAGCAGAAGATTGCCGACGAGCACATCAAGGCAGCGAACCAGGCGGCGGCCGACTACAACAGCGCGGTCAAGGAAATCCAGAGCGAGATCAACGAAGCGAAGGAGTGACCGACGCGCGCGCCGTGGCCATGACGGTCTCCGGCGCGCCCTGCTGATGGGCTCTCAAGCTGCCCCGCCCGCGTCGCCTGTCGCGCCCGTGCCGCCCGTGGCCGCGACGGCGCTCAAGGAACGTGCCCTGCCGTCCACCGCGCAGGCGCAGGCCGTCGCGCGCTCGGTGCTCGACGGCTTCAACAAGCACTACGCGCTGTTCCGGGAGTGTGCCCGGGCGGCGCAACATCATTTCGAGGCGGGCAACTGGCTCGCGATCCAGCACGTCGGCCGTGACCGCATCGACTTCTACGACCGGCGCGTGATCGAGACGGCGGAGCGCGTCGAGCGCGACCTGCGCAGCGCCGGGCTGGACGGCGCGAACGACGCGTTGTGGGAGCAGGTGAAGCTGCACTACATCGGCCTGCTCATCGACCACAAGCAGCCGGAGTGCGCGGAGACGTTCTTCAATTCGGTGTCGGTGAAGATCCTGCACCGCGCGTATTTCCACAACCGCTTCATCTTCGTGCGACCGACGATCTCGACGGAGCACATCGACGCGGACCCGCCGTCCTACCGCAGCTATTACCCGCTGCAGCAGGGACTGCGCCAGGCGGTCATCGACATCGTGCTCGACTGCCGGCTCGCCCTGCCCTTCGCCGACTTCCGCCGTGATCTCGCCAACGTGCTGCACGCGTTCCGCAAGCGTTTCCCCCGGCCATTCCGCCTGGAGGCCAATCACCAGGTGCAGGTGCTGCTCAGCCCGTTCTTCCGCAACCAGACCGCCTACATCGTCGGCCGGGTGATCAACGGCGTGCACCTCTATCCGTTCGTGGTTGCGGTGAAGCACACGGCCGATCGCAAGCTGCGGCTCGATGCGCTGCTGACCTCTGAGCGCGATCTCGGCGTGCTGTTCTCGGCGAACCGCGCCTACTTCCTCGTGGACATGGAAGTGCCGTCGGCCTACGTCGAGTTCCTGCGCTCGATGCTGCCGGACAAGACGGCAGCCGAGCTCTACACGATGGTCGGGCTGCAGAAGCAGGGCAAGAACCTCTTCTTTCGCGATTTCCTGCATCACCTCAGGCATTCGCGTGACCGCTTCATCATCGCCCCCGGCATCCGTGGCCTGGTGATGAGCGTGTTCACCCTGCCGTCCTATCCGTACGTGTTCAAGGTGATCCGCGATCGCATCGCGCAGTCGAAGGACACCGACCGCGAGCGCGTCAAGCAGAAGTACACGCTGGTGAAGCGCCACGACCGCGTCGGCCGCATGACCGACGTGCTCGAGTATTCCGACGTGGCCTTCCCGCTCGACCGCTTCGCGCCCGAGCTCCTCGCCGAGCTGCAGGAGACGGCACCCTCGGTGATCGAGATCGAGGCCGATCACGTGATCGTGAAGCACCTGTACATCGAGCGGCGCATGACGCCGCTCAACATCTTCCTCGAGACGGCGACGGAGACGGAGCGGCGCCACGTCATGGACGAGTACGGCAATGCGCTGCGCGAGCTGGCCGCGGTCAACATCTTCGCCGGCGACCTGCTGTTCAAGAACTTCGGCGTCACGCGCTACGGCCGCGTCGTGTTCTACGATTACGACGAGATCGAGTACCTGACCGACTGCCGCTTCCGGCGAATCCCGCAGCGCCCCGACGGCCAGGATGACCTTTCCGACGAGGTCTGGTATGCCGTCGGGCAGCACGACGTGTTTCCGGAGGAGTTCGCCACGTTCCTGCTCACCGATCCGCGCACCCGCGATGCCTTCCTCGAGCATCATGCCGCCCTGCTCGACGCACAGTGGTGGCAGGACATCCAGCGCGACCTCGCCACCGGCAAGCTGACGGAAGTCCTGTCGTATCCGGATTCCGTGCGTTTCCTCGACACCGCGCACTGAGCCGCGTCCCGGGCGTTGCCGCACGGCGCGTGCTATCCTGCGGCCGCCCCGAGCGCCCCATCGTGAACGTTCCGCACGCCTCGCAAGTCCGTATCGCCCTGCTCGCGGCGGCGTGCATTGCATTGCTCGGCGCCTGCAGCAGCGGCCCGAGCAAGGCGGAACAGGAGGCGGCGAAGAACACGTTCGCCTGCACGTTGGCCGGCGAGCGCGTGGTAGTCCGCTTCGAACCCGGTGAAGCGCGCCTGCTGATGCCCGGCGGCGATCGCGTCAACCTGTACCAGGTGCCGTCGGCGTCCGGCATGCGCTACACGAATGGCAGCATCGACCTCCTCGGCAAGGGTCTCGACCTGCAGCTCGCGCGCGACGGCGGCACGCCGGTCGCACTGGTCGGCTGCGAGCCCTTCATTCCGCCGCCGATCGTCCATTGATGGCGCATGCGGGCCGTCCCGGCAATCCGCGGCAGCTGCGGATCTAGCGCGGACGTTTCGCAGGATCGATGTCGAGGTACTGCCAGACGGTCGAGCGAATCGGGTGCGGCTTGTAGTTCCGCACCCAGGGCTGCACCAGATGGTCCTCGAGCCCCCACGAGATGAGGCGCCACGGTGCGTATGCCACCACGAGCTGCGTCATGCGATCGAAAAGGCGCGTGCGCTCGCTCGAGTCCGGCAGCCGGCGCGCCTCCTCGAAGAGCCGGTCGAACTCGGGCAGCCTGAAGCGCGCGGCGTTCTCCTGGCCCGCGTTGGGCCCGTACAGGAGCTGCATGAAGTTTTCGGCGTCCGGGTAGTCGGCGTTCCAGCCGTCGGCCCCGAATGGAATCTTGCCCAGGCGCGCCATTTTCCGCAGCTCCGGAAGCTTGTCCTTCTTGAACACCATGCGGATGCCGATCGCATCCATGTTCTTGCGCCACAGCTCGTCGGCCTGGCGCGTCGCGGAGCTGGGCGATGACCAGCGCTCCAGCACGAGCGGCTTGCCATCGGGCAGCTCGCGATAGCCGTCCCCGTCGCGGTCCTTGTAGCCGAAACGGTCCAGCAGCGCGCGCGCGATCGCCGGGTCGAAGAGCTGTGCCTGGGTACGCAGGTTCGGGTCGTACCCTTCGATCGCGGGTGGAATGGGGCCCTGCGCGGGAATGGCGCGACCGCGGGCGAGCACGCGTATGGATTCGTCCACGTCGTACGCCATGGCGATCGCGCGCCGCAGCGCGATCTTCTCCGGCGTGTAGCCGCCGAAGACCGGGTCGTCCATGTTGAAGTAGGCGAACGACACGGCCGGGCGGAGGAGCACCTCGTGCCCGATGCCCTTCGCGGCGAGGTCGGGGTGCAGCTTGCCGCGGTCGAGCGCCTGATCGATGAAGTCGCCGGGGATCTGCTCCAGGAGGTCGGATTCGCGATTGAGGAAGGCGAGCCAGCGCGACTGCGGTTCCTCGACCACGTTGATCTCGACGCGGCCGATCAGCGGCAGCCGCTTGCCCGCCAGCGCCTGTGCAGTGGCCTGCAATTCCGGCGGAACCGCGCCCGTCGCCGCGTACGTCAACCCGCGGTACTCGGGATTGGCTTCGAGCACCATGCGGCTCGAGCGCTTGTACTCCTTCAGCACATAAGGCCCGGTGCCGACCGGGTGCGCGCCGAAGTCGAGCCCATACATGTCGACGACCTCGCGCGCGATCGCGCCCGTGTTGGGTACCGCGATGGCGTAGGGAAAGCGCAGATCCGGCGCCTTGAGCCGGATGCGCAGCGTGTAGCGGTCGACGACCTCGAGTCCGGCCATCGGCGCGTCGTAATCGAACTTGCCCGTTTTCTGTGCCTTGGCGCGCGCTTCGTCGCCGCCGACGAACTTGCCCTCGACGAGCCACAGCCATGGACTCTTCACCGCGGGATCGAGCAGGCGCTTCAGGGTGTACGCATAATCGGCGGCCGTGAGCTCGCGCGGCCTGCCCTTGAAGGCCGGATCGGGCGTGAAGAAGATGCCCTTGCGCACATGACAAAGGTACGTGGCGCCGTTGTCGCTGACCGTGGGCAGCGCTTCCAGCGTGCGCGGAATCAGGCGCACCGGGCGCGCGAGATAGTCGTAGTCGAGCATCGCCTCGAACACGTTCAGGATGACGCCGTCGGATGCCGCGTCGGACGCGAACTGGGGGTCGAAGCTCGTCTCGGCAATCGCGAACGCGACGCGCAGGACCTTCGACGCATCGGCGGCGACGGCCGGGACGGCCGGGACGGCGGTGAGCGCGCTCAGCATCACCGCGGCCATGGCGCATTGGAGTGCACGCGCGGTGCGGCGCAATGAAGGTAACGTCATGCCTGTTTCAGCAGTGGGCAAGAGGGCGCGGCATCGTAACATCCCGAGTAAGGTCGCCTGCCCGGATGCGACCGCTCGGAGAAGCGCGCACGTCGGCGCTGTGCTAACCTTTTCGGTAGGTCGAACATGCCCGGCCGGTCATCCAACGTGGTCGCGCCAAGGCATGCAGCGCCTCATGGGCGGCGCGCCCGGGTGAGGTTTGGCGATGGAAATGAAACGCATCAGTGGCGGCAACCTGCGCGCGATCGGCTACGACGCTGCGCGCCGGGTGCTCGTTGCCGAGCTGACGTCGGGCACGTTCGAATACAGCGGCGTGTCTGCGGAAACGTATCGGAGGCTGGCGAGTTCGGGTTCCGCCTGGAGCTTCTTCCGCGACAACATCGAGGAAGAGTACACGGCCAAGCGAATCCGATGAATGCTCCCGAGCCACACCTCTAACGGCCTGCGGGCAAGGTGCGGCGGCTTTGCACCATCGGCGTCAGGCGAGCTGAAGGCTGGCCGCCAGCAGTTACGTGGATCCGGCCTGCGCAGGCTGACCCTGATCCTGCAACGATCGTTCGGGCAGGACGGACGACAAGACGCCGGCGCACGGCCGGCGTCCTGCATGCGCGGATGCGCTACGCGATTACTGGATCGTCAGCTTGCGCCCCGCGACGGGCTGCTTGCGGGCGAGCGAGAGTTCCAGCACGCCATTCTCGTACTTGGCGCTGCTCGCCTGCTCGTCGAGCTCGACCGGCACGGTGAAGCTGCGATACAGATTGCCGTAGAAGCGCTCGGTGCGCAGCACGCGCTCGCCATCCTTCTGCTCCGACTCGCGGCGCGTCTCGGCGGCGATGGTGACCTGGTTGCCTTCGATCGTGACCTGGATGTCTTCCTTCTTCACGCCCGGGATCTCGGCCTGCACGACATAGCCGCGGTCGGTTTCCTTCACGTCCATCTTGATCGCCAGGGCCTGTGGCTGGGCGCTCGCCCGAACGGGACGGAAAAAGCCGCGAAACAGCTCATCGAAGCCGGCATCGGCAAACGGATCCAACGTGGTCAGTTGATTCATCATGATCTCCATCGGTGCATGTGGGGGGATGACGGTCAGGGCCCGTTGGCCATGACCGCCTCATCGCTAATCTGCGGCCCGGGCGAGGCTTTTCAAGCCCCGCGCCGGGCGTCTGGTTGACCGCCGTCAACGCCGGCCGGGCGGCGCCACAGCATGATCGACGCAGCGGCCCTCCCGGCCGCCTCCCCGCCAAAGGTCCCATGGCCAACGTCCTGACCCCCGCCCAGCGTGCAATGCTTGCCCAACAACTCGAAGCGCGGCGCGCCAGCCTGCGTCAGGAGGTGCACGCGCAGCTCGATGGCAGCGATGACGACCGCATCGTCGGACTGCGCCGCCGCCTGGAAGAGAGCGATGACTGGGGCGTCGCCGACGGATTGGCCGAGCTGGACATCGCCGAGGTCCGGCATGCGCTTGCCGAGCTCACGAATGTCGACGCCGCCCTCGCCCGCATGCACGACGGCAGCTACGGCACCTGCGCGGATTGCGGCGAGCCGATCGCCGCCCCGCGTCTTCTGGCCTATCCCACGGCCACGCGCTGCATCGACTGTCAGGAAGCCTTCGAGCGGCGCGGCCGCGCTGCATCGGGAAGCTGAGCTCTTCCCGGGGGCGGCTGCGCTTTCCTGCGCCCCTTGCTGGCGGCCACGCCCCCGTAGCGCTCCAGCCACGCAAAGAACTCGCGGTACCAGAGCCGTGAATTCTGCGGCTTGAGGATCCAGTGGTTCTCGTCGGGGAACCACAGCAGGCGCGCCGGAATGCCCTTGGCCTTCAGCGTGTCGTAATACTGCAGCGCCTGCGTTGCCGGCACCCGGAAATCCTGCTCGCCATGGATCACCAGCGTCGGTGTGCGCGCGTGCTTCACGTAATGATGCGGAGACTGGCGCATCACGCGCCCCGGGTTATCCCAGTGGAAGGCGCCGAGCTCGTCGCCGAAGAACTGGTAACCGTCGGTCGCCATCATGCTGACCCAGTCGTAGCAGCCCGCGTGACACACGTACGCGCGGTAACGGTCGGTATGGCCGTTCATGTAGGCCGCCATGTAGCCGCCGTAGCTGCCACCGGATGCGAGCAGACGGTTGCGGTCGATGTAGCCCTGGCGCAGGAGGAAATCCGTCGCTGCCTCCGTGTCGGCGAACTCCTTGACGCCATAGCGGCCCGTGATGGATTCGAGCCAGCGCTGGCCGAAGCCCGACGAGCCGTGATAATTCACGGCCGCGACGACATAGCCCTGTCCGGCGAAGACATGGACGTTCCAGCGGAAATGCCAGGTGTCGAGATGCGCCGCGTGCGGCCCGCCATGGATGGAGTGCAGCAGCGGCCACTTGCGCTTGGGGTCGAACCCCGGCGGATAGGCGACGAACATCTGGACCGGATCGCCGCCGTGACCCTTGATCGTGAATTCGCGCACCTCCACGAGCGCGTGCCGCGCGAGCAGGGTGCGATTGAGCGTCTCGATGCCGCGCTCGCGGCTGCCGTCCGCGCGCGCGGCGAAGAGTGCCGGCGGGTGCATCGCGCTCGCCCGATCGTAGACCAGCACGTCGCCGCCCTGCGCGTAGCCGCCGATCGTTCCGCCGGCGACGAGCTGCACCGGCGCGGCATCGCCCGGCGCGTTCATCGCGAGGCGCCACAAGCCCTGCCGCGCGCGGTCTTCCGTGAGGAACAGGATCGCGCTGCTGTCGGCAGTCCACTGCACGCGCGATGTCGGGCGATCGAGGTGTGGCGCAAGCCGCCGCGTGCGCCCGGAGCGCCGGTCGTGATGCGTGAGGTGGCCCTGGTCGTTGAACGCGCGCTTGGTGTCGAACGTGCGCCACACGATGCCGCTGCCGTCGGGCGCATACATCGGCTGCACGTCGGACATGCCACTGTTTTCGGTGAGCACGCGCGTCCGCCGCGTCGCGAGATCGACGGTCACGATGTCGCACTGGTTCATCATGCGCGGCTCGCTGTCGCGATCCACGGTGAGCGCGATCTCGCTGCCGTCGGGGGCGATGTCGTAGTCCTCCGCGTGCGGCTCCCACGGCGGCAGCGCGACGCCGGTGCCGGCGAGCGCGTCGCGGCATGCGCCCGTCGCCACGTCGCAGACGAAGATGTGCGGCTCGCGTCCGTCCGTGAGCCAGTGATCCCAGTAGCGGAAATCGCCACGCTCCGTGATGTGCGCCTTGACCTTGGCGTCCTTGCGTTCCTTGCGGCGCCTGGCCTGGGCCGCATCGGTGCGCAGGTCCGGCCACACCGACGAGATCAACGCGATGCGCCTGCCGTCCGGGAACCACTTGAGCGATGCGCAGCCCGTGGCGAGCTGCGTGAGACGCCGTGCTTCCCCGCCATCGGGCGCGATGACATAAAGCTGCGGCTCTTCATCCCCGGGGCGCTTGGCGATGAAGGCGATCGCGCGGCCGTCGGGCGACCAGCGCGGTTCGCTGTCCTTGTCGCCCGCGGTGAGCCGCCGCATCCTGCCGCCGCCGAACCCCGTCGGAAAGAGCCACAGCTCGGTGCTGCCGTCGTTCTTCTCCATGTCGTAGCGCGTCACGGCCGCGCACGCCGTGGCGCCGTCGGGCGACACGGTAGGCGTGCCGATGCGCTTGAGCGCCCAGAGGGCTTCGGTGGTAAGTGGCGGGCGGGAGTGCGTGGATGTCGATGGCGGGGCTGACGAAGTGCTGCGGGTGACCTTGCGAGGCATCGCTGTCGTTGTTCTGTAGAATGGGAGGTGCGATTCTACGCCGCACCTCGCGCTTCCTGCGCGGGCGTTCTCCTCCTGCCCGGGACTCGATCATGACCACGATGCGCTATCGCCGACTCGGCGCCTCCGGCCTCAAGGTGAGCGAGCTTTCGCTCGGCTCCTGGGTCACCTATGGCAACCAGATGGGCGAGGATCTTGCCCGCGAGTGCATGGCTGCCGCTTACGATGCGGGGGTGAACTTCTTCGACAATGCCGAGGTTTATGCCAAGGGCGAGTCGGAAACGATCATGGGCGGCGTCTTCCGCAAGCTGGGGTGGCGCCGCTCGTCGTACATCGTCTCGACGAAGTTCTTCTGGGGCCTCAACGATCTGCCCAACGAAAAGAACACGCTCAATCGCAAGTACCTGCGCCAGGCCATCGACGGCTCGCTGCAGCGACTGGGCCTCGACTACGTGGATCTCGTGTTCTGCCACCGACCCGATCCCGACACCCCGATCGAGGAAACGGTCCAGGCGATGCACGACATGATCGCTGCCGGCAAGACGCTCTACTGGGGAACGTCCGAATGGAGCGCTGCCGAGATCATGGCTGCATGGCACATCGCCGACCGTCACCACCTCGCCAAGCCCGTGATGGAGCAGCCGCAGTACAACATGCTGCATCGGCAGCGGGTGGAGCAGGAATACGCGCGCCTCTACGACGATATCGGGCTCGGCACGACCGTCTGGAGTCCGCTGGCGTCGGGCCTGCTCACGGGCAAGTACAACCAGGGCATCCCGGCGGACAGCCGCGGCGCAGTGAAGGGCTATGAATGGCTGCAGGACCGGCTCACCGATCCGGCCAAGCTCACCGTGGTGCGCGCACTCGCGCCGATCGCCAGCGATGTCGGGTGCACGCTCGCGCAGCTTGCGCTCGCGTGGTGCCTCAAGAACCCGCACGTCAGCACCGTCATCACCGGGGCGAGCCGTCCGGCGCAGGTCCAGGAAAACATGAAGGCTCTCGATGTGGTCGGCAAGCTCGACGCCGGCGTGATGGCGCGCATCGAGGCGGTGCTGGACGCCGCCGGCTGAGGCATTCGGCAGCAATGCGAACCTTGGCCCGCGCGATGGTCTAATCTTGCTGCAGCATCGGTGCCGCACGTGACCCACCGCCCTACACCCCCCGTTTGTCGCTTTCTCTCGAGCGCGCTTCGCACGTTGCGCGACCGTTGCGCCCGCGCCCGGCGGAACTGCCGATGAATCCGCTCGAAAGCTGGCACGAGGAGCAGCGCTCGGTCTACCTGTACCGCGTGTGCGCCGAAGCCGAGGCCGGCACGACGCGTGCCGAGATGTTCCGCCGGCTCGCCGGTGAAGCGGAAGCGCAGGCCGCCATCTGGCGCGCGCAGCTGACGGCGCGCGGTCACGCCGCGCCTGCACCCTACGAGCCGGATCTGCGCACGCGCATGGTCGCCGCGATGGTCCGAAGGCTCGGCCCCGAGCGCCTGAAGACCGTGCTCGCCGCGATGAAGGTGCGCGGCATGGCGATCTACGGCACGTCGCTCGCGCGCGAGCCTGGACACGCGGTGCCCACCGCCCTGAGCGCGATCGAGCACCGCCATCGCGGGCTCGGCGGGGGCGGCAACCTGCGCGCGGCCGTGTTCGGCGTCAACGACGGACTGGTGTCGAATGCCAGCCTGATCCTCGGCGTCGCGGGCGCGAATCCGGATCCGCATACCGTCCTGCTCACCGGCATCGCCGGCCTGACCGCAGGCGCATTCGCGATGGCCGCCGGCGAGTACGTGTCCGTGCAGTCGCAGCGCGAGCTCTACGAGCACCAGATCGGACTCGAGCGCGAGGAGCTGAAGCAATATCCGGAAGCCGAGGCGCAGGAGCTCGCGCTCATCTATGCGGCGAAAGGTCTGCCCACGCGCGAGGCGGATCGGCTGGCGCACCGCCTCATTGCCGATCCGGAGCATGCGCTCGACACGCTGGCGCGCGAGGAGCTTGGGCTCAATCCCGACGAGCTTGGATCGCCGTGGGGCGCGGCGATCTCGTCGTTCGTGTCGTTCGCCACGGGTGCTGCCTTGCCGCTCGTGCCTTACATGCTGGGCAAGGGGGGCGACCCGCTCCTGGTGTCGATCGGCGTCACGACCGTCGCGCTGTTCGGCGTCGGGGCGACGCTGTCACTCTTCACCGGCAAGGACGCCCTGCGCTCGGGCCTGCGCATGCTGCTGCTTGGCCTGCTCGCCGGCGGCGTTACCTATGCGATAGGGCGGCTGGCCGGGGTCGGCCTGAGCTGACCCTCGTGGTGCGAGGCCCGGGCCTCGCCTGCAACCGTGTCCGCGACGATCCCTCCGTTGAGGCCACGGTGCTGCAGCGATGTTGCAGCCCGGCGTTCAGCCTGACCGCGCACACGCGTCACGCCGCACCCGCCGCGGTGCGCAACAGCTTCTCGATCTCGTCCGGATCGACCGGCTTCACCATGTGGTGATCGAAGCCGGCGTCCTGTGCACGCCGCCGGTCCTTTTCCTGCCCCCACCCGGTAACCGCAATCAACCTGCTGTTGCGCGTCGCGGGCGCCTCACGCAGGCGCTGTGCCAGCTCGTAACCGTTGAGCTTCGGCAGACCGATGTCCAGGAAACAGAACTCCGGCCGGAATGCCGCCGCGGCTTCGAACGCCTCGGTCCCATCGTGCGCGACGTGCACTTCATTGCCCAGCATGCGCAGGATCAACGCGAAACTGGTGGCGAAGTCGACATTGTCGTCAGCGACCAGGATCCGGTGCCCGGACGCCACGCCGGTGCCGCCGCTTTCCGCATCGACCGCTTCGGCAGGCGCTTGCGTCGCGGCAACGGGCAAGGTCACGACGAACTCGCTGCCGCGGTTGAGGCCGTCGCTGTGGGCGCGGATCGTTCCGCCGTGCAACTCGATCAGCCGCTTGGCGAGGGTCAGCCCCACCCCGAGACCCGCCTGCGTGCGCTCGAGCGAATGATCGACCTGGGTGAACATTTCGAAGATCGCCTGCTGCATGCCCGACGCGATGCCGATGCCGTTGTCGGTCACCCTGATCGTCACCGTGCCGTCGTCGTGCGTCGCCGTGAGCAGGATGCGACCACCGGGATCCGTGTACTTCGCGGCGTTGTTGAGCAGGTTCGAGAACACCTGCGCGAGCCGGGTCGCATCCGCCTCCAGGTACACGGGCTCCTGCGGCAATCTCACCACGAGCGCATGACCGCGCGAGTCGACGAATGGCCGCGCGGTGTCGACGGCGTTGCGCACGATGGTGCCGAGCTCGGTACGTTCCTTGCGCACCGCGAGCTTCCCGGTCGTGATCCGCGACACGTCGAGCAGATCGTCGACGAGTCGCACCATCTGCTGGAGTTGCCGCTCCATCATGTCGCGGGCGCGCTGGGCCGCACCCGGATCCTTCCCGGCCACGTCGAGAATGCGCAGCGCGTTGCGCATGGGCGCGAGCGGGTTGCGCAACTCGTGCGCGAGCGTGGCGAGGAACTCGTCCTTGCGCCGGTCTGCGGCACGCAGGGCTTCCTCGGCGCCGCGCCGCTCGGCCATCTCGTGCTGCAGGCTCATGTTGGAGGTCTCCAGCGCCGCCGCGCGCCGCCCGACTTCCGCGAGCATGTCGTTGAAGGCATCGACCAGGTAACCGACCTCGTCCTCCGTGGTCTTCTTCACGCGCAGCGAGAAGTCCCGGTGCTCCATCACCTGGTGGGCGACCTGCGTCACCGCCAGGATGGGCTTGGTGATCGCGGCCTGCAGCCACGCCGACATGATCACCGCCACCAGGAGCGACAGCAGCAGCACGCCGCCCAGGATCGTGACGTAGCCCGTGAGGCGGTCGACGAGCTCGTACGCGGCGCGGATGTACACGGTGCCCAGGATCTCGTTGTTCTCGACGATGCGATGAAACAGCACGATCTCGTCGCCTTCGATGCGATAGCCTTCCACCCCCGGCAACGGCGGAAAGTGCGGCGGCGTCGTCCCCGCGGCGTACGTCGCGAACAGCTTGCCGTTGGGCGCGTAGATGGCGGCGGCGCGGATCTGTGGCCGTACCTTCAGCAACGCGAGGTTTTCGGCTGCCGCGCGCGGATCGTCGAACGACAGCGCCGGCGCGCTGGCGCGCGCGAGAATGTCGGCCTGCGTGATGAGGTCGGCTGCCCACGAGCGCTCGTAGGTGCGCAGCTCGTAGGTGACGAGCGCGATGGCGGCGACGAGTAGCGCCGTGCACGTGGTGACGAGCATCACGAGCATGAGCTTGCGTCGCACCGACCGGTTGATGGATTGCAGCATCAGGAACCCGCGCCCGTGCGCACGCTCTGCGCGACCGCCAGCAGTCGCGACGACAGCCTGAGGCCGCTGCGGTCGGCCGCTTCGACCGAGATGTCGAACCGCACCCGTCCATCGGCCATCACGAAATTGATGACGGCGCCTTGCTCCAGGGCGCCGGGGCTGTCCGTCACGGTCAGGATCGAACGCTGCTGGGCGGCACGCGCCAACGCCGGCAGGTGCGCGGCCTCCGAACGGCCCACGAACAGTATGTGCAACCCGGCCATGGAATCACCGTCATGCATGCGCCGTACCACGATCGGGCGATTGTTGACGCTGCGCGACGCGGTGATCTGCTGCAGCTCCGCGGCGATGTCCTCGGCACCCATCACCCCGATGACGATCGGCGCATCGGCCTGCGAAAAAGCCGTCGCTGGCCAGTCCACGTAGGCGACGAATTTGTACAGGAAAGCGGCCTTGACGCCGCGCTCCGTGGCAGCGACTGCGGGGGCCGTTTCCTGCGCACGCAGTTCGACAACGGAGACGGCCACGAGCATCGGCAGCAGCATCAGCAGCGCGCGCCATGCATGCGGCCAAAGCAGGCGGTGCCAGCGCCACCGGCACGCAATCACGACCACGCCACCGGCGAGCAGAATGTTCGCTACAGCCGCCATAAGGCCTTCAGGAACACCGAGCGCTGGATCTCGGCGCGGTTCGCCGCCGGGCCCCATTCGGGATGGCTCGGCGCGAATGCATTCTGGACCACCAGCGATAGCTGCAGCGTCGGGGAGACGTTCCAGCCGAAGCGCGCGTCGACCGTGGTGTAGGCCGGCATCGCCGGATTGGGCCTGGGCGCGACGTGCCGTACGGCCACGTCGAGTTCATGGCGTGGCGTGAGATCGACCGACGTGCGGACCGACCACCACGCGCTGGGATCGTTGCCGAGGGTCGCGAGGCCTACACCGGCGTCGAGGCTGCCCGGCTCCAGCCACAGGTGCTGCCGCGCGGCGACGCCCCCCGCACTCACGCGCCACGCCGGCACGATCCGCCAGGTCGCCCAGCCCTCGATGCCGTACGACTCACCTTCGGCACGGTTGCCCCAGGTGGGGTGACCGGGCACGGGCTCGTAGGTGCGCAGCCGATCATGCAAGTGATAGAAACCGGTCACCGAATACGAGAATGCCGCCACCGGCTGGCTGCGAAAGCCGATTTCGAGCACGTCCGAAACCTCGGACTTGAAGGCTGGGTCGCCCTCGAGCAGAAACGGAGGGATCCCTGGCGAATAGAAATCCCGATCGATGCGCGACGGCGCGCGCACGGCGCGCGACAGCGCGGTCCACAGCAGCCGATCGGGCGCATAACGCCATCCGAGGCGGATGTTGGGGAGGAATTCGGCACCGGTATAGACGTTCGATTCCACCTTGGCGCCAACCGTCAGGTCGAGGCGACCGGTCAGCGCGATCTCGTCCTGCACGAAGCCGTGCGCCCACTCCAGGTTGCGATCGGCCGGGAGGAATGCCTGGTAGATGCTGTTGCCGACCCGATCACGCGCGTAACGGTAGCCGGCGCCCACGAGCACCTTGTGCCGGGGGAGCGGCCGGAAACCGTACTGCGCCTCGATGTCGAAGGTGTCGAGCACCTCCTGGAACGACTGTGGATGATCGCGGTGCGTGGAGTCGTAATAGGCCTGGACCGCCAGCGAGCGTCCGTCGCCGAGATCGCTGCGCAGCCGCGCAAGCAGATTGGCACCCGACATGGTTCGTTCCGAGATCGGCTGGTCGATGTTGCCGAAGTACGTGTCGCCTTGTACGGTGATGGTGTCGCGCGGACGGTCCCAGTCGACGCGAAACCCGGCCTGCCCGTGGATCGATGCATCATTCACGCTGCTGCCGTTCGCGAATTTCGAAGCATCACGATCGTCGTATTTGGCGTACACGCGGTAATGGGCCGCGCTGCCTAGCGCACCGCCATAGCGCACGGCCGCGCCCGACTGGCGGTTGCCGTAGCGGCCGCTCGCAAGCACGCCCTGCGTGTCGCGCGCTGACCGCGTGATGACGTTGATCACGCCATTGACCGCATTGGCGCCCCACAGCGTGGCACCGGGCCCGCTGATGACCTCGATGCGCTCCACATCCTCCAGCATCACGTCCTGCGCCTCCCAGAAGACGCCGGAAAACAGCGGGGTGTACACCGTGCGGCCATCGATCAGCACCAGCATCTTGTTGGCAAGCACGTTGTTGAAGCCGCGGGCGCTGATCGCGTACTGGTTGACGTCTGCGCCTGCCACGTCAAGATTCGGCGCGAGGCGCAGCGCCTCGGGGAGGCTGGTCGCGCCGGAGCGACGGATGTCCTCGGCGTTGATCACGTAGATGCTTGCCGCGGCCTCTGCCAGGCGTTCCTCGCGTCGCGACACCGACGTGACCACGACGTCAGCGAGCTGCTCGAGAGAAAGCTCGGCGAGATCCGCGGACGCTACCGGGTGGGTCGGCGCCGCCATCGCCGGCGCCGACAGGGCCACGAGCAGCGCAAACATGCGACGGTGGCGCGCAGCGGCACGGATTGCCCAGCCGGCACGCGGGCAGTGTGCGACGTGGCCCATCGTTCTTCTTCTCCCCTCGGGTCATCGAGGCAACCGCGGACGCAACGGCACGCACGCGCTTCCGGCCGCGCATTCACGCCCGGGGCGCCGCCCGCCTGCGGTCGGCTGTCCACGTCCAGCGGCACGGCGACTATAGTGAATTTCCGCACCCGTGACCAGCTGTCGCAGCCATGTGCGCGGATCCCGCGCCTGCAACCATCCGGTCGGGGGGATGCGTGACGCCGCGCGCTGTCAACGGGCAAGGAGCTGCGTGAGCTCGCCGATGGCGAGCCCCTTGTCGACGCAGTGGTCGAAGCCGGCCTGCTGCGCGCCACGTCGCACGACCTCGTCGAGGTCGTCACCGCTCATCATGACCAGTTGCATCCCGCCCCGAGGAAAGAGCGCGCGCAGCTTGCGCGCCGCTTCCATGCCATTGAGGCGCGGCATGTGGATATCCAGCAGCACGAATTCCGGCTGCCACGCTTGCGCCATCGCCACCGCTTCCGCGCCGTCCGCAGCAGCACGCACCTCGTGCCCCATTTCGGCGAGCAGGTCCGAGAGTGAAATGCGCACCGCGGCGCTGTCGTCGGCGATCAGCACGCGCCGGCCACGCTTTCCGGCACCGGGCGCCTCGGGTAACGCTTGCGCGCCGGCCGCGGCCCCCGTCGACGCGCTGTGACCGGCGCCGGGCGGCAGGTGAACGATGACCGCGGTACCACGCGGCTGCCGATCCCGGATGCTCAATTCCCCGCCATGCAACCGTACGACCGCGGCCGCGAGGGGCAGGCCCAGACCCAGCCCTTGCCCCGCGCGATGCGGCGTCGCAAAGAGTTCGAGCGCGTCCTGCCGATCACCGGGCGCGAATCCGGGCCCTTCATCCTCGATGCGCACCTCGATGCCCGCATCGTCTTCGCGCACCGTGACGGTGATGGCGCTGCCTTCCGGGGCGTAGCGCGCTGCGTTGTCGAGCAGGGCGGCGAAGGTGCGGGTCAGGCGGGAAGCGTCGGCCTCGATGGTGCGCAGCGTCGTGGGTATGTCCAGTGCGACCTGCTGGCGCCGCGCGCTGGCGAGCGCCGCCATCGACTGCCGGGCGCGGGCCAGCACCTCGGCAATGGCAACGGGAGCCCGGTCGAGCGTCAGCTCGCCGCGCTGCAGGCGATCGACGTCGCTCACCGTGTCGAGGGCGCGCGTCATCGCGCTCAACTGGCGCTCGATGATGTCGATGACCGGCGCGACGGCAGGGTCCGCGCGCGATTTGAGGCGCAGCAGATGCATCGCGTTGTGAATGGGTGCGATGTAGTTGCGCAGCTCGTGGGCGAGCACGCGCAACAGCTCCGCGCGGCCGCCCGACGCCTCCGCAGCGCTGGCGACCGACGTACCCCCTGCTCCGGTTTGCGGTTGGCTGGTCATTGGTGAGTCGTGCTGCATGCCCTGGGAGCGCGCCCGGTGGCGCGCGCAGGAGGCTCAGGCAGACCTATCAGGGCGACATTCTAGCGACCGCACGCGGCGGCTAGCGCGAGCGCTTGATCAGCTGCGAATACGCGAGGCGCCCTCAGCCCGGAAAGAGGCGCCGGACCTGCGCAAGTTCCCACGCCTCGTTTTGCGCGGCGCGCTCCGGCGAGTGCGGGGTCATGCGCGCGAGAGTCATGCAGGCGAGCAGCTGCTGCACGTCGCGCGGATCACCGGACCCGGCGATGCCGTGCAGGACCGCCACGTAATGGCCATGGTTGAACCGGCTGCGCTCGGTGTACTCGGTCTGGGCGAAAACGTCGCCGTTGACCTTCTGCATGGCGGCGATGCCGACCAGCAGGCCGTGGATCTGCTCATGCGACATGAAGGGCATGGTGTCCTCCTTGCGCCCGCGCTCAGTCCGCCGCGCGGCGCAGCTTGATGTGGATGTTCTTTTCCTGGGTGAACGCCAGGAGCTCTTCGAGGCATTCCTCGCGACCGAAGCCGGACTGCCGTGTGCCGCCGAACGGCGCCCCGAGAAAGTGCCGGCTGACTTCGTTGATCCAGACATAACCTGCGCTCACCGCCATCGCCGTCCGATGCGCCCGCGAGATGTCGTTCGTCCAGATCGAGCAGGTCAGCCCGTACGGGACGTCATTCACCTGGGCCAGCATCGCGCGCTCGTCCGACCACGGCAGCACGGCGAGCACCGGGCCGAAGATTTCCTCGCGCGCAATGCGCATCGTCGGCTTTACGTCGGCGAACACCGTCGGCTCGACGAAGAAGCCGCCCGCGAGCGCGGGGTCGGACGGCGGCGCGCCGCCCCAGACGAGGCGGGCCCCTTCCTCCTTCGCCGACGCGATATAGCTCATCACCCGGTCGAACTGGGCCTTGCTGACGATGGCGCCCATGGTCGTCTCGGGATCGGTCGGCACGCCGGGGCGAAAGCGCGCGATGGCGGCGCCGATGCGCTGCAGGACGGACTCGTAGATCGCCTCGTGCACGAAGGCGCGGCTGGTGGAGCCGCACGACTGGCCGCACCACGTGAAATTCATGCCGCCGACCACGGCCGCTGCCACCTCCCCGGCATCGGCGTCGGGATAGGCGATCAGCGCGTTCTTGCCGCCCAGTTCCAGCAGTACGGGCTTGACGGTGTCGCTCGCGGCCCGCATCACCGCGCGTCCTGCGCCGACGCTGCCGATGATCGCCACCATCGCGACGCGTGGGTGCACGGCGAGCGCTGCGCCGGTGTCGCGCCCGCCGGGCACCACATTGAACACTCCAGGCGGAAGCAGGCCGTCGAGCAGCTCCGCCAATCGCAGCGACGACAGCGGCGCCTGGTCCGGCGGCTTGATGATGATGCTGTTGCCCGCAGCGAGCGGCGCCGCCGATTTGCCCGCTGCGAACATGAACGGGTGATTGAACGGAATGATCCGTGCGACCACGCCGCGTGGTTCGCGCACCGAGAAGTTCACGGCCTCCGGACCCATCGGGATCGATGCGCCCTTCATCTCGGTCACGAGGCCGGCAAAGAAGTCGAGCTGCGCGGCAGCGACGAGCGCATCGCTCGTCATCTCCCGCACCGGATTGCCACAGTTCGCCGCATCGATCAGCGCGAGCTCCTCCGCATTCTGGCGCAGGATCTCGGCGACGCGACGGAGCACGCGCGCGCGTTCCAGCGGCGGCACGGCACGCCAGGCGTCGAACCCTCGTGCCGCGGCAGCAACGGCGGCATCGACATCGTCCGCGTTGCCCTCGGCAACCTCGCCGAGCGTGCCGCCGTTTCGCCGGGTTGAGGGTGGGCCGGTAGCCTCCGGCCGGGGCATGCCACGCGCCGCCATAGTAGAGGTCGCGATGCTGCGGCAGCGGCAGCGGTGCGTGCGGATCGAGTGGCATGGTTACCTCAGCGGGACCGGCGCTGCCGGCGTGGCACCGCCAGCCGGCCGATGAGCGCGTTGGCGGCGATCGCAACGACGAACAGCACCGTCAGCAGCGCGTACATGCGCGGCATGTCGAACACTGCATACGCCTGGATGATGAGATAGCCGAGACCGCGGTTCGACAGCTTGGTTTCCGCGAGCAGCGTGCCGATGATCGCCACGCCCATGCCGAGCCGGAGGCCGTTCACCATGGGTTCGCGCATCGCGGGCAGGTAGATCTTGGTGACCATCTGCGCCGTCGTCAGGCGAAAGCTTCGGCCCACGCGGATGAGCACCTTGTCGATCTCGCGCATCCCGCCGGCAGCGCTGACGACGATCGGAAAAAAGCACGACAGCACGCCCATGGCGATCTTGGAGCCGGAACCGACGCCGAACCACATGATCATGATCGGGAAGAAGATGATCTTCGGGGTCGGGCCGAGGTAGTAGATGAAGGACTCGTAGGCGCGCGACAGGAAGCGGTTCGCGCCGAGCGCGATGCCGACGGCGAGTCCCGCAAGGCCGCCGATCACCACCGCGGCGCCGACTTCGGCTGCGGTGATGCCGAGATTGCGATAGAACTCCGGGGCATCGAGCAGGCGCCAGATCGCTCGCCCGATGACCCGCAGCGACGGCACGACATCGCGGAAGAGCCACCCCGATGCCGCGACGCCTTCCCACAGCGCGAGCACGCCGACGATGATGGCGATGCGCAGCCACAGCACCCGCGTGCGTCGCGATGGCCCCGGCGCAGGCCGCGCGCCGCGCGCGATCACGTCCCCGGTCGCAGCCATCGCTCGAGCTTTTCGGTAAGGTAGAAGAACACGACCGACACCAGGATCACGAAGAAAATCGCGCCATAGGTGCCCGGCAGGTCGTAACGTTCGGCAAGCTCGTTGATGAGCTGGCCGAGGCCGCCGAAGTTGATCAGGAACTCGACGCCGACGATGTTGATCATGGCGAAGATCAGGCCAAGGCGCAGCCCCACGAAGATCGACGGCAGGGCGGCGGGCAGCAGGATCATCCGGAAGAGCTGCGCGTTGGTCAGGCGGAAGCTGCGCCCGACGTTCACCAGCACCTGCCGCGCCCCCGCGAGCCCCTCCACGGTCTTCAGGATCACCGGCGCGAGTCCGGCCGCGAAGCCGATCATCACGATGGTCGTCGCGCTGCGTCCGAAGATGACCAGGAACAGCGGGTACATGAGCACGATCGGCGCCGACGCGAGGGCCGCCACCCAGGTCTCGGTCGCCTGGCGCAGGAGGCGGAACCGGTAGAGCAGCATCCCGAACGCGATGCCGAGAACCGTGAGCATGACGCTCGCCCACAGGACTTCGAACGCGGTCTGGCCGAAACGGTGAAGCACGTCCTCTTCGACGATGATCCGCGGAATGGCGGCAATGATCTGCGAGGGCTTCGGCACGATGAAGCCGTTGATGACGCCAGCGGCGATGAGCGCTTCCACCGCGACGAGCAGCGCAACCAGCGTCGCGATGCCCAGCAGCGGTGCTGCGACGCCCGGTTCGCCCTGGGAGCCGCTCAACGCCGTTGCCCCGCCTGGAGCGCACGGGACTCGTCCTCGTGCATGCCGAGGCTCGCTTCCTCGCGCAAGTCGTGCCAGATCTCGGCCACGTAGCGGCCGAACGCATCGCTGCTCACGACTTCCGAGTCGCGCGGATGCGGCAGGTCGATATTGACGATGCGCTTCACGCGCCCCGGGCGATAGGTCATCACCAGCACGCGGTCCGACAGCTGCACCGCTTCGGTGATGTTGTGGGTGATCAGCAGCGTGGTCTGCTTCAGCTCCTGCTGGATCTGCAGCACCTTGTCGCCGAGGAGCAGGCGCGTCTGCTCGTCGAGCGCCGCGAACGGTTCGTCCATCAGCAGGATCTTCGGCTCGGAAGCGAGGGTGCGGGCGATCGCTACCCGCTGCCGCATGCCACCGGAAAGCTCGCTGGGAAAGCGCCGCTCGAAGCCATCGAGCCCCACCATCGAAATGAATCGCCGTGCACGTTCGAAGCGTTGTTCCTTCGGCACGCCATTGACCTCGAGCGGGAACGCAACGTTCTCCAGCACCGTGCGCCAGGGAAAGGTCGACTCTTCCTGGAACACCATCCCGATCGCCGGGTGGGTGCCGGAGATGGTCTCGCCACCGACCGTCACACGGCCTTCGTAGCCGCCCATCAGGCCACCGATGATGTTGAACAGCGTCGACTTCCCGCAACCCGAGGGGCCGATGACCGAGAGGAACTCGGCCGGCGCAACACCGAGCGACAGGTGATCGACGGCAGTGATCACGCCTTCGGGCGTCTCGAAGCGCTTGACGATTTCGACCACGTCGAGCGCATGCTGCGGCTGCGCGGTCGCATTGGCAGGCGACACCGTGCTGCGCTGGGGAAGGGTCGTCTCAGCCATCGCGCGATTTGCCCGGTGTCAGCGCCGCAGTCATGGCAGGGGTATACCCGCCTTCCACGCGTACGTCGATGACGGCCACGCGCCCGCTCTCGACCGCCGCAATGCCGCGGGCGAACGCCTCGGCAAGATCGCCGTTGCGCTCGACCGGACCGATGCCGAGCGCGCCCTGCGCCTCGCCCATCCGGGCAAGATCGATCGCCGGCTCGTCCATGCGCTGGCCGATCCACTTGTTGGCCACCGCACGACCGCGCATGCGTGCGACGCGCTCCTGATGCACCTCGTCGTTGTAGAACGATTGATTGTTGGCAAGGACGAACAACAGCGCAATCCCGTAATGCGCGGCCGTCCACAGCGCGGTGACGCCCATCAGGTAATCGCCATCGCCGCAGACCGCGACGGGCAGCCGGCCGGAATCACGCAACGCGAGCGCCGCGCCAATCGCGATGCCTGGCCCACCGCCGATGCCGCCACCGCCATCGGAGCCGAGGTAATCGAGGGGATGCCGCAGCGGCCAGCACGCGCCGTTCCACGACAGCGGCAGGTGCAGCAGCGAAACCGGCCGCGTTCCCACCGCTGCACGCAAGGCGCCAGCGATCGCGTCGGTGGTTGGCTTAGCGTCGGCGGCAGGCAGGGACAAATCCTGCACAACCGGCGTACTTGGCAACCGGTCCGAACGCCGTGGGTCCGGCTGCTGCCTGACATCATTGCCGGCGTGGTCCGCGCGACCGAGTGCCTGCAACAGTGCCGGCACGACGACCTCCGGGGTCGCGGCAAGGAATGCGTCGACCGGCGGCAAGCCCTGGTGATCCATGCTCCAGCCGTTGTGCAGGAGATGGTCGAGCGACACCTGGATCACTTTCGCGCTGGCTTCGCCCTTGAACGCCACCTGCAGGGTGCCGGCGAGATCGACCCAGTCGAGGCTCAATATCACGTCGCTCGCAGCGATCGCCGCGGCCATCTCCCCGCTGGTGAGAACGCTCGGCGCCGCCGCATGCAGCGGATGATCGGTCGGGAATGCGGCGCCCACCTTGAGATCCGTGAGCACCCGGGCACGGAGGCGCTCGGCGAGTTCGACCCGCGCCTGCCACGCATCCACGTCGCGGGTTGCGCGGCCCATGAGGATCAGCGGCCGCCTGGCCGCCCGCAGCAGCGTTGCCGCCAGGGCGAGCGCTCCCGGTTCCGGCGCGATCGCCGCCGGAGGCCGATGCCGCGCCACATCGAGCGGCGGCAGCGGCGCGGGCAACGGCGCTTCCTGCAGATGCGCGTCGAAATTGACGTACACGGGTGCCTGCGGCGCCGACTCGGCGAGCCATGCCGCGCGCACCAGTGCCTCGCGCGCAGCCGAGGGCGAGGCGGGCTGGTCGTCCCACTTCACGTAGCCGCGCACGATCGCACCTTGATCGCGCGCGGTATGGATCCAGTCGATCCACGGCCGTCGCTGCGCGGCATCGACCGGACCCGTCGCGCCGAGCACGATGACCGGCATGCGGTCGCACCACGCGTTGAAGATCGCCATTGTCGCGTGGAAGAGTCCCACGTTCGAATGCACCGCGACCGCGAGTGGCCGTCCGGTCACCTTGGCGTATCCGTGGGCGATCGCCACCGCGTTCTCCTCGTGCAGGCAAAGCAGCATGCGCGGCCGGTCGTTGCCGAGGAAGTTGACGAGGCTGTCGTGCAGGCCGCGATAGCTCGCGCCGGGATTGAGCGCGATGAACGGGACGTCCAGCGCCCGCAGCGTTTCCGCGATGACATCGCTGCCGAAGCGCGCCGGCCCGCGATCGACATCGACCGGAGACTCGCGACGCAGGGGAGGTGGCGCGTTCATGGTTGCATTGTAGGGTCGTGCCGCCGCACGCCGATGCGCGTTGAGAGTGATCCGCGACAAGATGCCATGGCGGGCGAAAGCCGGGCCCGCAGCACTGCGTGCGTCGCTGCGTCGGTTCGCCTTCGGCCGAACGCCGGTTGCTATGGCGTCAGGCTGAAGTCTGAGCTACACGCGCGAGCACTCTGCCCCGCACCATCGTGGTATCGATCGTTGGAAGCGCGGCTTCAGCCCCGCACACCGACTGAAGCCCGCCCTGCAGCGAACCGCGAGAGCATTATTGCCGCGGCGGAATCTGGATGAGATCCACGAGCTGCTCCTTGGTCAGTTGCGCCGCGGTGTACTTGAGCTGCACGGCATCTTGCACGATGGTGTCGAGCCCGACGACCTTGTCCGGGTCGACGGCTTCCTTCGGGAAGAAGTCGTCGCGCGTGCGCTTCGCCTTCGCTTCGGTGATGCCGACGAAATCGGCGTAGACCTTGAGTGCTGCCGGATCGGAATACATGCGGTCGATCGTTTCGCGGTACGCGCGCATGAACCGCTCGAGCACCGGTCGGCGCGATTGCAGCGTCTGCACATTGGTGATCAGCAGCCGGACCGTCTGGCCCTTGAACACGGTCGCGTCGTTGCCGGTGGCGACAATGCGGATCTGTCCCTGGTCGAGCTGGTCGAGACCGAAGGGCGGCGCGGACCAGCCGACATCGATCTGTCCGGACATGACCTGCGTCAGGGTCGGGGCGGGTCCGCCGGTGCCGACCGGCTTCGCCTTCAGGTTGTACTGCTTCATGAAGGCGGTCACGATGCCGTGGGTCGAGGAGCCGTTGGTCGAGTACGAGATCGTCTTGCCGTCGGTGTCCTTGAGGGTCTTGATCGGCGAATCGGCCTTGGCGTACCAGAAGAGGTCCTTCGCGCCGGTGGTCTCGGCACCGATGATGCGCACCGGCGCCCCCTTGGAAAACGCACCGAGCACACCCATCACGCCCGCGGCAACGCCCACATCGACGCTCCCGGAGATGACGGCCTGCTGCGTTTCGCCGCCACCTTGCGTGTACAGGATCTCGAGGTTGATGTTCTGCTTCTTGAAGAGGCCCAGCCGCTGCCCCACTTCGGCCACCGACGTGTCCCAGTTGCCGCGCTGACCCACCGCGAGCTTGAGCGTGTCCTGCGCGCCGGCCGGCGCAATGGCGAGCAGCAGGGATGCCGCGAGCAGCACGGTCCCCATGATCTTCGGTCGTTTCATGCACTCCTCCAAGGTAGGCCGGTTGGTTCCGGCCTCGAATGCCGCATGACTGCGCGGCTGTGGTCGGCAGGCGGCAGTGCGCCGCCCATCGGTATCAGGCAACCTGCTCTGCCGGCGCTTGCTTGCGCAATGCGAGCTCCTCTTCCGACACGTTGAGCGTGTTCCATGCCATGGTCTTGGGCACGATGCCCTCGAACGACCTGAGCTTCACGTGCGCCACGGGGCGCTGCGCCCCGATCGCCGCGTCGCCGTTGCGAAACCGCAGCACCGCGTCGACCATGATGCGCCGGAACTCGACCACCGCGAGGTCGCTCGCGCCAAGCCGCTCCTGCGTACGATCGGCAATCGGCCCCATCGTCTCCCACATTGCCATGTCCTGCACCGGGATGCCCTTGATCCCGGTGAAGTCGCCGAGCTTCATCGCCTTGCGGTCCTGCAGGTAATTGTTCGCGAGCGTGCGCACGTGGCGGAAGTGCTCGTCGAGGTCGATCCCGAGGCGCGCACCGCAGAATTTGCGCCACGCCTCCTGATCGATGCCCTCCTTGTCGCTCCACGCGATGAAGTAGAACATCGTGTTCACGTCGTCCATCGGGATGTTCAGGATCGCCAGGTTGTAGAGATTGTTCGGCGGGATCAATACCGTGAACGGCGCCACGAAAAGGGTGATGCGCACGTAATCGTGGGTGCTCGCGTCCTTGATCGGCCGGCGCAGGGCGGCATACCTGAAGCCGAACCCGGTCGGCTGGACCTGCAGCCGGGGCGCCTTGTCGGTCGACGGCCGCGGCCACGCCGTGGCGGTTGCCTTCGCGCCATCGACCCGGGCGGGCGGCATGTCGGTCGAGTGCAGGCTCGAGCTGTGCGCGGAATCGATCGCGCCTTCGAGCACCTGCGCCCAGTTGCAGCGCACGTTCATCTTGACGATGCTGGTGCGCACGTTCTCCGATGGCGCCCAGGCGGGCGGCGCGAATTCGGGCATGCTCTCCGGCGGTCCCATGTATGCCCACACGAACCCGCCTGCCTCGCGCACCGGATACGCCTTGTGCTTCACCTTGCTGACGAGACCGCTCTCCTTCGGTTCGGAAGCCATCTCCAGCACGTTCCCTTCGACGTCCATCTTCCAGCCGTGATAGAGGCAACGCAGGCCGCACTCCTCGTTGCGGCCGAAGGCCAGCGATGCGCGCCGGTGCGGGCAATGCTCGTCGAGGATGCCGACGCGCCCGTCGCTGTCGCGAAAGGCCACGAGATCCTCGCCGAACAGGCGAATGCGTACCGGAGTGCCGTCGGGGTCGGCAACTTCTTCCGACATGCACGCGGGGATCCAGTGCCGCCGCATGAGCTGGCCCATCGGAGCGTCGCCCTCGACGCGGCACAGCAGTTCGTTTTCTTCCTTGGTCAACACCTGAGCCTCCACTGCCGGACGCCAACTCTGCCTGCGGCAAGGGGCGCCCGAATTCGACCTCAGTCCGGCCGGGGACGATACGTCATTTTGGCGACTGCTGTCGAGATTCGCCCGACGGTGAACCTTCCTGAGCCGCCATCGTCCGCCGTCCGGAACACGTGTCGTCGCGGACGCGCGTGCCCGTCGAGGTAACATCGCATCGTCGTCGTTGGAGTGCACGACGGCGCAGAAGTTGACCGCCATGACCGATTCCACCGCCCCGACCTTCGCCCAGCTCGTCGTCGCCACCGCGCAGCCCCTCGCCGAAGGCATTCACGGATTCGAGCTTCGCGATCCCCAGGGACGCGAGCTGCCAGAATTCACCGCAGGCGCCCACATCGAGGTGCGCGCCCCCAATGGCGTGCTGCGCAAGTATTCCCTGTGCAACGATCCTGCCGAGCGCGATCGCTACCAGATCGCGGTGAAGCGCGACGTGGGTGGGCGCGGCGGCTCCATCAGCCTGATCGACGAAACCCGCGCCGGCGATCGCCTGGAGGTGCTGCTGCCGCCGCGCAACGATTTCCCGCTCGCGCCACGCGCCACGCAGCACGTCTTCATCGCCGGGGGCATCGGCATCACGCCGATCATGGCCATGATCCGTCGTCTGAAGAGCAGTGAAAGCGGCCGGTTCAAGCTCTATTACCTCAACCGTACGCCGGCGGTGACCGCTTTCCGCGACGAGCTGTCGGGACCGGAGTTTCGTGGCCAGGTGGTCATGCATTACGACGATGGCGATCCCGACAGTGCCTTCGATCTGTGGCCCGTGCTCGAACGGCCCACCGGTGCGCACATTTACTGCTGCGGCCCCCGACCGCTGCTGGAAGCCGTGCGGGACATGACCGGGCACTGGTCGACGGCCGCGGTGCACTTCGAAAGCTTCCTCGATGCGGCCGCGACGCGCAAGCCGGACGACCGGCCGTTCCGGGTCCGCCTGGCGCAGTCAGGCGATGTCGTCGCAGTCGGCAAGGACCAGTCGATCCTCGAGGCGCTGCGCGCGCACGGCCTGGACGTGCCGAGTTCCTGCGAAAGTGGCACCTGCGGATCATGCCGTACGCGCCTGATCGCGGGCGAGGTCGAGCACCGCGATCTGGTGCTGACCGAGGGCGAGCACGCGACCCAGATCATGGTGTGCGTGTCGCGTGCACGCTCCGACGAGATCGTCATCGATCGATGACACGCCTCGCATCGGCCTCCCTGCGGCGATGAGCGACCCCGTCGTACGCATCGGCGTCGCCGGCCTCGGCCGGGCGTTCACGCTGATGCTCCCGACCTTTCGCGCCGATGCCCGCGTGCGGCTGATTGCGGCCGCCGATCCGCGGCCGGAAGCGTGTGCGCGCTTTGCTGTCGATTTTGGCGCCCGCACCTACCCGAGCGTCGAGAACCTGTGCGACGACGCCGACGTCGATCTGGTCTACGTGGCTACGCCGCACGAGCTGCATGCCGAGCACGTGGCCATCGCCGCGCGCGCCGGCAAGCATGTCCTGGTCGAGAAACCGATGGCGATCACGCTCGGCGAAGCGCAGGCGATGGTGGACGCCTGCGAAGGCGCCGGTACGTGGCTGATCGTCGGGCACAGTCACAGCTTCGACGCGCCCATCCTCCGGGCGCGGGCACTCATCGCCGAGGGCGCGGTGGGCCGGTTGCGCATGATCACCGCGCTCAATTTCACCGACTACATGTATCGCCCCCGAAGGCCTGAGGAGCTCGCGACGGCGGCAGGCGGTGGCGTGCTCTTCAGTCAGGCCGCGCATCAGATCGACATCGTGCGCCTGCTCGGTGGCGGCCGGCTTGCGAGCGTGCGGGCGCAGGCCGGAATCTGGGATCCCGCGCGGCCGACGGAAGGCGCGTATTGCGCGTTCGCCACGTTCGAGGATGGCACATGCGCCACGCTGACCTACAGCGGCTACGCGCATTACGATTCGGACGAGCTCACGCAATGGGTGAGCGAGCTGGGCTTCGTCAAGGACCCTTCGCTCTACGGCGCTGCCCGGCGTGCGCTCGCCGAGGCACGCGATGCAACCGCGGAAACGGCGCTGAAGAACGCGCGCAATTATGGCGGGCCGGCATATTCAGGCAGGGATGACTCCACACCGGCGCGGGTGGGGCATCAGCAGTTCGGCTTCGTGCTGGCCTCGTGCGAGCATGGCGACGTGCGGCCGCTGCCCAAGGGCGTCATGATTTACGGCGACGGCGCGCCGCGCCTTGAAGCGCTGCCGGTGTCGCCGGTGCCGCGCGTCGAGGTGATCGACGAAGTGCATGCTGCGCTGACACGCAACGTGCGCCCGGTGCATGACGGCCGGTGGGCGCTGGCCACGCTCGAGGCGTGCCTTGCGCTCCTCGCGTCGTCGCGCACCGGTCGGGAGGTTAGCCTGGCACATCAGGTCGCGCTGCACCGGCCGCAACGCAACACGCCGCCCACCGAGTAACCTAATCGCAACGTCGCTCGCGGGCGGCGGACAAAGGAGGCTTCATGCATCGCAATCCATTGCTGGACCCGATCGAAACGCCGACGCCGGACCCCGTGGAAGACCCGGTGCCCGAGCCGCTCGAGGAGCCGACGACACCCAACGAGCCCGTGCACGAGCCCGAGAAGAAGCCGAACCCTACCGAGTGACGCCCCGGTTCGACGCGCCGGTTCGGCGTGCGCGTCCGTCGTCGATCAGAAGCTCGACAGGTTCGTGCCCGCCGCACCGACCGCGACATAGCCGGTGCCGGCCGAACCGAGCCCGAGCAGCGTAGCGGTCGTCCCCGACGTTGCCGGTAGCCACGTCGCACCGTCGGCACTCGTCAGGATGCGGCCGTTCGCGCCGGCAGCGACGAACTGGCTGCCCGCCGCGACGGCATCGAGTGCGTCGGTCGTCGGATTGGTCGCGAGGGTCCACGTCACACCATCGGGGCTCGTCAGGATCGTGCCCTGGTCGCCCACGGCGACGAACAGGCCAAGACCGAACGTGATGCTGCGCAGGTTCGCGGCAACTCCCGACGATTGCCGCGTCCACGTGACGAGATCGGTGCTCGTCAGGATCGTGCCGTTGTCCCCGACCGCGACATAGAGGCTGTTGCCCAGGGCGACGCCGCGCAGGGCGACCGTGGTGCCCGACGTCTGGGCCGTCCAATCCGTTCCGTTGGCGCTGGTGACGATCGTGCCGCCGGCACCGACGGCGACGGCGGCTGCCCCCTGCTGCGCGATGGCATAGAGGTCCTGGGTCCCGGCGGTTGCGGTCGTCCAGGTGATCGCGTCCGCGCTGCGCAACGTCGTCCCGGCATTGCCGACGGCGACATAGGCCCCGTTGACGTATGCGACGCCGTTGAGGTCATTGGTGACGCCAGAGGTTTGCGCAGTCCAGCTCTTGCCGTTGCCGCTGCTGAACACCTGCCCGCCCGCACCGACGGTGACGAACCCGGCACCGGCACCGAACGTCGCCGCGTTGAGCTTGAAGGTGCCCAGCGGTGTTCCTGCCGTCCAGACGACGCCCGATGGCCGCGGCGTCGCCGCGACGACCGGTGTTCCGGAGCCGCCCGGGCCGCCGTCGGTGCGACCGTTCAGGGTGAAGTAATAGGTCGTGCCGTTCAGCAGCGGAAAGACCACCTGCGGAGTATTCGCGCCGCGAATGACCTTGCTGCCCGCCACGTTGACGAAATTCTCAGGACTGACCGTGGGATCCGTCGCGTAGAACACCCAATACTCGACGCCGCTTTCCGCGTTCCAGGTGAGCGTCACCTGGTTGTCCCCAGCCGTGGCCGTCACCTCCGTCGGCGGCGAGGCGGACTTGCCGCCGCCCCCGCACGCGCTCAACGCGAGCGCGACGCAACAGAGCGCAGCGAGCCTGACGCGGCCGGACCAGGGCGTGGTGCGTCGTGCGCCGATCAGCAGTCGATGGAACGCATGCGCGAGACGCAGCAGCGAAGACGGACGAGGGAGCGTGAGCATGGGCAGGACGAAGCGACGATGGGGCGGGAGGGCGCGCACGTGAGGTGCATGCCAGGAATCCGTGCGCGGACAGGATCGCATCGTAGCATGCGCCGCGCGGCATTCTCGCGCCGGATCGCCCGTGTGCCGGGTATGGGGCGAGGTGCCGCCGCCGGCTCGCGCTGCCTCAGGCGCGCTTGCTACCGGGCGAGGACTCCTGCTCGCCTTCGCCAGGCCCGCGACGCGTGCGTCTCGACGCAGTCCCACCCACCGCGCTCGGCGGTGGACTCCCGCGCGGAACGACCACGGGCCTGATTGGCCCGCCTGGCAGCGGCAAGACGTCCATCGGCATGCGGTTCATCGCGGGCGCCACGCGCGAGGAGCCTGCCCTCGTGTTCGGACTGAACGAATCCCCCGCTTCGCTGCGCGCTGGCGGGGCCGCCCTGGGACTCGATCGTGCGCGCATGGAGCGCGAAGGTGCCCTGCACATTGCCTGGCAGTCGCAGGGCGAGCACCGGCTGGACGAGCTCGCGCACCGGCTGCTCGGCCTGGTGCAATCGACCCGCGCACGGCGAGTGCTCGTCGATGGTTACGAGGCCATCGTGCAGGCAACCGTGAACCGCGAACGGATGACGCGCTTCTTCACTGCCCTGTCGATCGAGCTGCGACGCCTCGGGGCTACCGTGATCATCACCGCCGAGCGCGACAAGATGCTCGGCCTGCAGTCCGAAGCGCCCGTTCAGGGCACCTCGCCGATCTTCGACAATCTGCTGCTGGTGCGACACGTCGAAGAGGACGGGCGCCTCGTCCGCCTGCTGTCGATCGTCAAGCTGCGCGGCAACGGCTTCGACACGCGCATCGATACGTTCGAGATCACGGATCGCGGCATCGAGGGACGGCATGGCGCCCGCAACGCTCGCCGATGCACTGCGCGCCATCGTCCCCGGCATGCGCGTACAGTGCGGAACCGTGCCTTCCGGCCAATGCGCATTGTGCGCGCGGCGCGGCTCAGGGGGTATCGGTCTGGCGTTGGAAGTGGCGCAGCAGATACAGCGACACGTCGGCCGCGACAATCGGCCGTGCGCCGGGGTAGCTGCGCATGACGACGCGAACGAGCTCGCGGTTCGCAGGAGTCACCGCGTACCGATGGCTGAGCAGGAAATGATCGATGAAGCGGCCGCTGGTCCAGAATTCCCCGGGCGAAATCTGGACAGGCTCGTAGCCGGGCTTGGGGCGCTTCGGGCGGGCGATGGATGCTTGCATGCATGCTCTCTCGCGCGCCGAGGGGGCACGCATGGGAACGGGGAACGCCTGAGCTGCACCGTGAGTTGACGGCATCCGCGCGCATTTCTTGAGGTGTGTCGCCAACGGGCGGCACCCCGATCGGCTCGAGCAGCAGGAATTACCGGCTTCAGCGTCATCGCCATGCAACTGTGGCGACGCGGAGCGCTCTCATCATCATCCATCAACACGACTGCAGGAGGAACGATGACCACGAGACTGGACGGAGCGCTCAGGCGCGAGATCGACCTGAACGGCGCGACTTACACCCTCACGATCATGCCCGAGGGATTCCGGCTGGTGCCAAAGGGCAAGCGCAAAGGCTACGAGATGGCGTGGAGCGCATTCATCACGGGAGATGCCGCGCTCGCGCAGGCCCTCAACGCGTCGCTTGGCGGCCCGCGTACGCTCCATGACGCGCACCCCGACGCGCCCGCGGAGCCATACAAGACCTGAGCACCGATGGGTCGCGCCGTTGCCGTGCCAAGGCGACGGTGTCCGCTACAGCCGGGCGCGCGGGTCGATGCGCGCGACACGTCCGAGGAGGTAATCGACCTCGGCACGCGCCACGGGCGACAGCGTCGCCGCCGGCTTGCGCTGTGCATCGGCGGTGAGCAGTCCGCGGCGCATGAGGATGTACTTGCGCACCGCCAGCCCGACACCGGGTTGCTGCTCGTAGCGCAACAGCGGCAGATGGGCGTCGAACAGCGCGTGCGCATCGTCGCGACGGCCTTCACCCGAGAGACGCACGACATCGACCAGCATGTCGGGAAAGGCATAGCCCGTATTGGCGCCATCGGCGCCGCGTTCCATCTCGAAATCGAGGAACAGACCGCCGTTGCCGCAAAGGATCGAGATGTGCCGCATGCTGCCGTCCTTCTCGAAGCCCCGCAGCGCCGAGATCTTCTCGAGCCCGGGCCAGTCCTCGTGCTTCAGCATGACGCATGACGCATTCTCGGCGACGATGCGTCGGATGACCGCCGGCGTCATGACGACGCTGAACGTGAGCGGGTAATCCTGGATCACGAACGGAACGTCCGCGCCGATGGCCTCGGCGGCCTGCCGGTAATACGTGGCGATCTGGTCGTCGGTGCGCAAACTGTTCGGCGGCGCGATCATCACGCCCGCCGCGCCCTCCTCCATCACGGCGCGCGCGAGAGCACGCATCGCCGCAAAGCCGGGCGCCGACACGCCGACCACGACCGGCAGTCGCATACGCCGCACCATGCGTGCAGCAATCGCCACGGCTTCCGCGTGCTCGAGCTTGGGCGCCTCGCCGAGCTGGCCCAGGACCGTGACACCGGTCGCGCCGCAACCCACGTAGAAGTCGGCCAGGCGGTCGAGCGAAGACTCGTCGATGCGGCCATCCGGCTGGAACGGCGTGGGCGCAATCGGGTACACACCGCGGGCGTCGCTGGTCAAGAGCATGGCGGATCGGCAGTCACGAGTGGAGTGACGCGATCATGCGCCATGCGGCACGCCCGCGGCAGCGGCTGGTTAACGAGCGCACGCGCGGCGCGATGCGCGGTGTTGGTGTCAGCCCGCACGGGCCGGCACCAGACGCAGGTGCGTGATCTCGGAAGGCGCCCCGAGGCGCTTCGGGGGTCCCCAGTATCCGGTGCCGCGGCTGGTGTACACCCACAGTTTCCCGAAACGATGCAGGCCGGCCGTGAACGGCTGCTGCATGCGCACGAAAAAATTCCAGGGCAGGAACTGGCCGCCGTGCGTGTGGCCGGAGAGCTGCAGATGGAAGCCATGCTCCAGCGCGGCGAACGCCGAGCGCGGCTGATGCGCGAGCAGGACTTTCACCGGCGCATCCACCGGCGCACCGGCCAGCGCGACAGCGGGGTCGCTGCGATGCGTCGGCTCGAAATGGTGGGCGCTGTAATCGGTGACCCCGGCCAGCACGACGTGCTCGCCGTCGTGACGCAACGTGACGTGCTCGTTGATGAGCACGCGCAGTCCGAGGCGTCGCAGCTCGGCGATCCAGGCCGGCGCGCCGGAATAGTACTCGTGGTTACCGGTGACGAAGAACGTGCCATGGCGCGCCGACAGACGTGCCAGTGGCGCGGTGTGCGGCGCGAGATGGCGCACGCTGCCGTCGACCAGATCGCCCGTCACCGCGATCACGTCGGCCTCGAGCGCGTTCACCGCATCGACGATCGCATCGAGGTATCTGCGCTTGATCGTGGGACCGACGTGGACGTCGGTGATCTGCGCGATCGTGAAACCGTGCAGCGCCTCGGGAAGACCATCGATCGCCACGTCGACGGCGCGCACGCGCGCACGACGGCGGGCGTTGACAAGTCCGATCAGCGTCAGGGCGACCGTGGCGATCGGCACGGCGCCGGCACTGACCGTGTACCACGCCGGCAATGGCAGCAACCCCGGCGCGAACCAGCCGACCACGTTCGCGAGTGTGAGCAGCACATCACGCAGCAATGTCAGCACGAAAAGCGAAGAGAACGATCCGGCCACCAGCAGCCCGACCCATGCAACGCGGTCGGCGAGCGGCTGAGTGCGTACGCGCCGCGCCGTGAGCCCGAGCGGGAGGAGCGCCGTCGAGGCCGCCAGCCACAGCGCCATCCCGAGCGCACCCGCGGTGCCCCATGGCATGTCGGGCAGCAATCGCCAGGCGATATAGCCGTGCAGGAGAAGCAGGAGGGAATAGAAGCGGAGCATGACCGACGCGGGCATTGAATCCTGTGACATTGGGGTCACGGCGCGTGATGCAAGGGGATGCCAGGGTCCGGCATCGCGCGGAGGCGGCAGGCGGCGTGCGGCGACCTAGATGTCGAACGACCCGCCGTCGTCGAAGCCGCCGAGGTCGACGTCGCCGTCGGTGTCGAGAACGTTGCCGCTGTCGTGACTCAGCGGATCGTCGCCACGGCTCGCGGCATCGTGATGGCTGGCATCGCCCTCATCGGGGCCGGCCCCGAAGTGGTGGTCCTGCGTGAAGAACTCGCGGGCGATCATGCTGCCGAGAACGGTTCCGGCTACGCTGCCGAGCAGGCTGCCGGCCATCATGCTGCCGAAGCCCGGCATTGCACTGCCGCCGAAAGCACGCTCCAGCGTGCCCGGCTGACGCATTTCCGCGCGCGTGGCGAGGCGCGCGAGGTCCTGCGGATTCGCGCTGCTGGACTCGACCCGCGCACGTTCGTCGGGCGGCGCTTCCCGGGCAAGCTGCTGCAGCACCAGGCGCCGCTGCGCGGGGGTGAGCTGCGCGAAGGCTTCGGCATGCGCCTGCTCGATGGCTTCGGGCGCGGCCGTCTTCAGCAGATAGCGGTAGCGCGCGATCGCCCGATCGTCCTCGGAGGGTGGCAGCACCGGCTCGTCGGCACGCGTACCGGATCTCCAATCGAACAGTCCCATGGTCTCTCCTGGCGGTGTTCCGAATCGCTTAGACGAAGGATGCGCCGCGAAGTGCCGCGTGCTTGTGCAGCCGGGCAACTGCCGCTACCGTGCGGCATCTTCGGCAACGGGACTGCGACGTGACGATCCGCTACTTCTGGGAGGACTTTCCGGTCGGCTGGACCTACGAGGGCGGCTCGCGCACGCTGGGCGCCGAGGAGATCAAGGCCTTCGCGCGCGAGTACGACCCCCAGGCGTACCACACCGACGAGGACGCCGCGAAGGACACGCCGTTCGGCGGGCTCATCGCCAGCGGCTGGCAGACGTGCGGCGTCGGCATGCGCCTGATGTGCGACGGCTACCTGCTCGAGTCCGCCTGCATCGGCTCGCCGGGCCTCGAGGAGTTGCGCTGGCTCGAGCCGGTGCGCCCCGGCGATACGCTGCACTTTCGCGCGACCGTGCTCGAGCAGACCGCCTCGGCGAAGCACGCGTGGCGCGGGACAGTGCTGTTCCGCTGGGAGATCCTGAACCAGCTCGATCAGGTCGTGTGCCGGATGGTCGGGCGGCAGCACTACCGGCGGCGCACCGGGGCGAGCGAGCCTGCGCCGGCACCCGGCTGATCGCGGGCACCGGCGTCGCTGGTGCGCGTCAGTCGTCCATGGTTGCGCCAGGGAAGAACGGCAGTGCCCGGACACGGGTTCCCGTGAGTCGTGCATACGCGTTGGCCAGCGCCGGTGCCAGCGGCGGCACGCCGGGCTCGCCGACGCCACTCGGCGGATTGCTGCTGGGCACGATCTGCACGGTCACCTGGGGCATTTCCTGTGCGCGCATGACGCGATAGCGGTTGAAATTGAGCTGGTTCGCCTTGCCTGCCGTGAACGTGCTCTGACCCCATAGCGCGGCGTTCATCGCGTGCACGATGCCGCCCTGCATCTGCGCTTCCACCGAGTCCGGATTGATCACCGTGCCGCAGTCGATCACACACGCGACGCGATGCACACGCATGGAACCGGCCGCCGGCTGCGAGATCTCCACCACCTGGGCCACGATGGTGCCGAACGATTCGGCCATCGCGACTCCCCACGCGTGGCCTGCCGGCAGGGTCTTGCGCCATGGCGCGCTCAGCGTGTCCGCTGCCCACAGCACGGCGTGCGCGCGCGGGCTGTTGCCGAGATGGTTGTAGCGGAACAGGAACGGATCGACGCCTGCCGCCAGCGCGAGCTCGTCCATCATGCTCTCGACGGCGAAGGCATTGATGGACGACCCGACAGAACGCCAGAATCCCACCGGAATGCTGGCGGGCAGCGGCACCCACTCGACCAGACGTGTGCCGAGATCGTACGGCAGGCGCACGGCGCCTTCGACGGCCTGCGAATCCACCGCACCAGCAGGCAGCCAGCCGCGCTGACCCAGGATCGCCTGCGACACGTTGCGGTACGACCACGCGGCGATTCGCCCGGCATTGAGTCTTGCCTTCACGCTCACCAGTGCAAACGGCCTGTACTGGTCATGCGCGAAGTCCTCCTCGCGGCGCCATGTGAGCTTGACCGGGCGCTTGACGGCCATCGCCACCTGGATCGCCTGGCAGATGTAGTCCTGCTCGAACTTGCGCCCGAGGCCACCGCCGAGGAAGGTCGTGTGCACGGTGATCTGGCCTTGCGCAAGACCGGTGAGCTGCGAGGCGTTCGCGGCGACGAGCGCCGCCGCCTGGGTGGGCGCCCAGATCTCGCAGGTCTGCGGCTTGCCCGACGCGTAGACGATGCTGACGGTGCAGTTCAGCACTTCCATCGTCGCATGCGCGAGATAGGGGAGCGTGTACGTCGCGCCGCGCGTCGGTGTGCCGAGGGCGCTGCTCACGATCGGTTCGATGGTCGCGGCATAGCTCGCCGGGGTGGTGCCGGGTGGGGGCGCGGGCTCGGCGACCAGCGCCGGACCCGTTGCCATGAGCGATGTCGCCTGCGCGAGGATCTTGGCCGAATCCACGTCGGCCGTCGAAGCCGGCAGCTTCCATTGCACGCCGAGCGAGCTCGCGAGGCGCATGGCGAGCCACGTGTTGGTGGCGACCACCGCCACCGCATTGGTGGTCCCGGCGACGATCTTGCCGCGCGATTCCGTGGCCGTGCATGGCACCACCGCGATCGCGCCCGACGGCGTCGGCGGCACGCTGCTCACCGTACCGCCGATCACCGGGCAATGCTTGATCGCGGCGAAGACCATGTTGGGCAGCCACACATCGATACCGAACTTCGCGCTGCCGTCGGTCTTCGCTGGAATGTCCACGCGCGCCACGCGGCTGCCGATGAGTCGGAACTTGGCCGGATCGCTGAGGCGCAGGTCGGCCGGTGCCGGCAGCGTTGCAGCCAGGGTCGCGAGATCCTTGTAGGCCCAGTGCTTCCCCGTCGACAGGTGCGTGACGATCGCACTCTTCGCGGCATAGTGGTCGCGAGTGGCGTCGCCGTTGAGCTGCATCGCGGCGGCGATCAGCATCTCGCGCGCAGCAGCCCCGGCATTGCGCAGCGTGGCGTAATGCCCGCTCACCGCGCTGCTGCCGCCGGTGAAATACGACACGAGCGGATTGACGAGCGATTGCTGCACGGTGATCTGGCTCCAGTCCACCATGAGCTCTTCGGCGAGGATCTGCGGCAGTCCGGACATGGCGCCCTGGCCCATCTCGGCGCCCCCGAACTGCAGGGTGATCGATCCGTCGGTGCCGACGTGCACGAACGCATTGGCCAGCGCCTCGCCCGAAGGTGGCGGCGCCGCCTGGACGAGCGCACTGCGCCCGACAAGAGGCAGGCTGAAGGCAATGGCAAGGCCTTTGGCGGAAAACGCGAGGAAACCGCGGCGATCCATCTTCCGGTGCGCCGCTGCGGCGAGAACTTCCACGGGCAGTGTCATGGTCATCTCCCGGTCAGAGGCCAGCGACGGCGTCTTTGATGCGCGCGTACGTGCCGCAGATGCAGACGTTCTCCATCTCCGACAGGATCTCGTTGCCGTGGTGTCCGGCGGCCATGGCGGCCGCGCAGGACATGATCATCCCCGACTGGCAGTAGCCGCACTGGGGCACCTGTTTGGCGATCCATGCCTTCTGCGCCGGATGGCTGCGGTTGGCGGAGAGACCTTCGATGGTGACGATCCGCTTGCCGACGGCGGAGGAGACGTCCATGTCGCACGACTTCTCGGCCTCTCCGTCCACCATGACCGTGCACGCACCACAGATCTCTATCCCGCAGCCGTACTTCGTGCCGGTAAGACCCAGTACATCGCGCAACACCCAGAGAAGCGGCGTTGCCGCATCGACGTTGACTGTGTAGTTCTGACCATTGACGTTCAGGACCATCGGAACCTCCGAGCAAGGGGCGCGCGCCCCGTTAAGTTGTTATTCCCTGTGCGACGGTGAGTCGCGCACGGCGGAACGGAGGCTACGGCATAATTTATGACATTGTCAATTTTGATAATTGTCAAGGCACCGCGCGCCATTGCGGGCACTAGGCAGCTTGTTACTACAAAGATATGACGTTGGCACATTCCGTCAGCGAGCCCGGATGGCACTCGTCCCGGGGGCCGGGGGGCAGGCTTAGCCGGTCGCGCGCACCGGGAGCCGCGCGACGGCGGCCGATCACGCGATGACACCGGGCCGCGGAGATCCCCAATGGTCACCGAGGCATGCTGCAGAGGGTGCTGCGGGGAAGGTGTGACGCGGCGGTGGCCCGCGGGAATCACCAGCGACCTGCGCTTCGCCGGTCACATGCCGATATGGGATGGAAGTGCGGCGGAGCCGCTGCGTTGCTGGCGGCGCGCCGACCCATCAACTCACCACGTGGTCGCGCCGATGCCCGCCCAACTGCCTCAATCCCCTGCCGCCGAGGGCGGTCAGGACAGCCTGCTGTACGAAGACGACGAGGCGCGCGCTAGGTATTACCGTGCCGTGGCCCAGGCTTACGCAAGCTGTTTAGATGCCGCACATAGCGCTCAAAGCCCTCGCTCACCTGCTTCGGTGTCTCGGAGTGACGGAGGACCCCCGCACCGATGACCGTCTCGCGGTCGAACTCGACCAGAACCTTCGCCTGCATCTCGCCGGGCATTGCCCGCAGCAGCGAGATGACCAGGCACTGCATCGCCATCAGCTCGCCCTTCTGATCGTTGACTACGGCGGCCATGTGCTCGAGCGGGGTCATGCCGGCCTCCTCCTTGATCGTGTCGTCGCGCATAACGGGCGAATGTAGCAAACCTTGCGTGTTCTACAAGCGGACATCGCACGAGGCGCGCGTCGTGCCCCCCCGGACGATGGTGCGTTGCCGGGAATCCGAGGTCGAACGCCGGCCAAAGCCAGCGGTCACGCAATGGTGGTCATTACCGGCGCGTGATCGCTGGTGCCGACCTCGCCCAGCACGGCGCAGGTCGAAGCGCGCGCCGCGAGCGTCCGTGAAGCGAGGATGTAGTCGATGCGCCAGCCGATGTTGCGCTGGCGCATGTTGCGCCACGGCGCCCACCAGGTGAACATGTTTGCGTCCTCCGGGTGGAGCGTCCGCGCCACGTCGACGAGGTAGCCGTCGAGGATCTGCTCGAACAGCTCCCGCTCTTCGGGGCGCTGTCCGATCACCCCGGCTTTTTTCTCGCGGGGATGCACGTCCATGTCGGTGCGCGCAATGTTGATGTCGCCGCACAGCACCAGCTCGCGCCCTTCGTCGTGCACCTGCTTCGTCCAGGCGGCGAGATCGCGCAGGAAACGGATCTTCGCGTCGTAATCCTTGCCGCCATTCGGTACGTACACCGACGCCAGGACGAGGTTGCCGAACCGCGCCTGCACGATCCGTGTCTCCATGTCGAACGCCGGATGACTGAACTCCGGCTCACCCTCGAACGCCGCCTTCCGGATGTGCAGCGACACGCCGGAATAGCCACGCTGGCCATGCCAGTAGGTCGTGTACTCGGCGATCTTGCAGCGATCGGGGATCTGCGTCGGATCGGCCTTGAGCTCCTGCAGGCAGACGACGTCCGGCTGATCACGCTCGAGCCATTCGCAGAATTGCGCTTCGCGGGCACGGATGCCGTTGACGTTCCAGGTTGCGATCTTCATGGGCGAAACGCGGGCAAAGGAAGGTATGCAATGCGGGTCGGGATCCATGCACGTGCCCGGGATCACCCAGCACCGCGTGCGAAACGCGCCGGATCGATGTTGGTCGAGTGCGTGGCGAGATAGACCTCGCGCAGGAAGGAAACGAGGCCGCCGACCAGTGCGAGCATGGCAAGCACGAACAGTACCCCGGAGATGACGCGCAGGTTGCTGCCCACGAACTCGTCCACGAACAGGGCCCCGATGACGAGGCAGACGAGAAGCGCCGCCGCCGTGCAGAAATTGATCGACCAGCTCGCGAGTCGGCGTCGTTGTTCGAGGGTGGACAGCTCGGCGCGCGCAGCGTCGCGTCCCCGCGTATCGAGGGTCGGCCACGTCTGCTCGAAATGACGCGCGCGATCGATGACCCGCGCGAGGCGATCCGCCATCACGCCGAGCAGCCCCGGGATGCCCGTGAGCAGGAAGACCGGGGCGATGGCGAGCTGGATTGCGTGCGCGATGAGCGCGCCGCCGGCATCGGTCGTAGGCATGGGAAACCCTGTGCACGCATTTCGGCGCATTTCGGCGCATTTTGGTAGTGCCGCGCGGCTGCGCGGAGCATCCGCCCAATGTACCATCGCGGCAGAGGCCGTTGACACTCCGCCGGAGCACGCTACCATGGCCGGCGCCATTGCATCACCGCATGCCCTGCCGGCACCATTGCTGGAATGCGTCCGACGCGGTCGCGTGTGCGTGCCTCCGACCGATGTGCCGGGTGGGCCCGGCGCGCCCTGTCGTTCCAAGACCCATCACCTGTCCTGCGAGGACCGATTGAATTCCAATGACCTTTGCACGCGCATCGCGCGCGACTTCCAGGCTGTCGACCTGCCCGGCACGGACGCGCCGCTGGTTGCCGCTGCGGTCACGGCGAACAACGCGCGCATCGCCGAGGGCGCCCGCGCCATGTTGCGCATGGAGGACCATCCCGGTACCTTCGATCCATGGTGCCGCGCCTTCGTGATCCCGGAGGCGCGGTGAGCGATCTGCTCGGCCTCGACCTCGTCGGCGTCGCCGAGGCGATCCGCAGCGGCGATATCACGTCGGAACACGCGACCCGCTGGAGCCTGGAACGGCTGCTGCGCCACGGCACGGCGTGCAACGCGCTGATGCACATCGACGCCGATCGGGCCCTTGAGTCCGCGCGCGCGGCCGACCTCCGGCGTGGCCGCGGCGAGCGGCTGGGCCCGTTGCACGGCGTACCGCTCGCACACAAGGATCTCTTCTATCGCGCCGGCCGCATCTGCACCGGCGGCTCCAGCATCCGGCGCGACTTCGTCCCCGAGACGACCGCCACCGTCCTGACGCGCCTCGACGCGGCCGGTGCGCTCGACCTTGGCACCCTGCACATGGCCGAGTTCGCGCTCAGCCCAACCGGGTTCAATGCCCACTATGGCCACGGCCGCAATCCTTGGAACACCACGCACGTACCCGGAGGCTCGTCGAGCGGCTCGGGGATCGGCGTTGCCGGCCGGATGGTGTTCGGCTCCCTCGGCAGCGATACCGGTGGTTCCATCCGCCATCCGGCAGCGATGTGCGGCATCACCGGAATGAAGCCCACGCTCCGCCGCGTGAGCGTCGCCGGCGTGATGCCGCTGTCGTGGTCGCTGGACTGCATCGGGCCGCTCGCGCAATCGTCGCGCGATTGCGCCCGGCTGCTGCAGGTCATCGCCGGCGCCGATGCGAGCGACGGCACCGCGGCGACGGTGCCCGTGCCCGACTACGAGTCCTTTCTCGACGGCTCGGTGCGCGGGCTGCACATTGCCGTCCCCCGGCGCTACTACCGCGATGCCGTCACCCCGGACGTTGCGACAGCACTCGACGAAAGCCTGCGCGTGTTCGGGGCACTTGGCGCCGTCATCGTCGAGACCGACGTGCCGGACATGGCGCTGATCAATGCCATGATGCAGGTCGTGATGGCCGCCGAAGCAGCGGCCATTCACCGTACCTGGCTGACGGAGCGACCGGACGACTATGGCGAGCAGGTGCGCCTGCGCATCGAGCCGGGACTGGTCTACCCCGCGACGCGCTACATCGAAGCGCTGAGCCTGCGGGTGCGCCTGACGGAGGAATACCTGGCGACGACGCTGCGGGGTTGCGACGCCATTCACATGCCGGCGGTGCCGATCCCGGTGCCGTCGATCGAGGCCACCACCGCAGGATCGCCAGCCGATGTCACCGCGGCCATCGCCGGCGTGACGCACTGCACGCGCGCGATCAACTACCTGGGGCTGCCGTCGCTGTGCGTCCCCGCGGGGTTTTCGGCGAACGGCATGCCCGTCGGGTTCCAGTTGGTCGGCCGGCCCTTCGCCGAAGCCGCGCTGTTGCGCGCCGGTGATGCCTTCCAGCGCGTCACCGACTGGCACCAACGCATGCCCGAGGCACTCCGCGACTGACGCTCCGGCATGGGCGCGACCGGTGTCGCGCCGGCGGCGTGCTGCGCGCGCCAGTTCACGTGCAGGAACCGAGCTTCGGCGGCATCCGGTCGCTGGCCGGCGGAAGGTAGGCCGGGGTGAAGACTTCGTCGACCGCCGGCTTCGACTTGAGCTCGAAGGCCTTCACCGTCTCATCAATCGAGTCGGCCAGTCGCTTGGTATCGATGGAGCTGATGCCGCTCGTCTTGAATTCCGCGGTGAGCGTCAGTGTCTCGAGGCCCTCGACGAGGCGGATGCACTCCGTCTTGAGGTCGGCCAGCGCATCGCGCCCCTTGATCGCCTTGACCGATTCCTGCGGCTTGGCGATCGCGTCCTTGAGCGAATTGTTGATGGCGCGCACGACCGCCGCGACGGTCTTCGGATTCTGCTTCGCGAAATCCGGGCGCACGATGATGGCCGTGCCGTATTGCTTCAGGCCATAGTCGTTGTAGCGCAGCGTCACGACCTTTTCGAGCGGCACGCCGAGCTGCACCACGCTCATGATGCTCGAGGTCGTGAATCCCGCCACCGCGTCCACGTTGCCCTTCACCATCATCGGCTCGCGCAACTGGCCGCTCAACTGTCGCCAGGTGATCTTCGACGCGTCGAAGCCGGCGTTCTTGGCGAACTCGTTGAACATGGTGAATGCGGCGCTGCCGGCGGTCGCGCCGAGCGTGCGTCCCTCGAGATCCTTCGGCGTCTTGATCCCGCGGCCATCGACGGTCACCACCGCAAGCGGCGAGTTCCCGCCGGTCACGTAGACGGCGATGAGCTTGCTGTTCGGATTGTCGGCGTTGAACTTGATCATGGTCGCGATATCGGCCCAGCCGAACTGGTACGCACGCGACGCCACGCGCGTCATCACGTCGCTCGAGCCGCTGCCGCGATCGATGGTCGGGCGGAGTCCCTCGGCCTTGAACCGACCTTCGTCGAGCCCGTACAGGAAGATCGACTGCGGCCCCTGGAATGCCCAGTCGAGCGTGATCTTCACCTCGGGCGTCTCGACACCCTGGGCGTGGGCGGCGGTACCAAGGAGCGAGACGGCGAGGATTGCGGCGATTGCGATGGGCTTCATGATGTCTCCTGCGTGACCTGGAAATTGGACGGGCATGCTTGCGCCTGGATACGGGTCAGCCGGCCGGACCGCCGGGAATGACCCCTGCCGGCAGTGCATAACAGAAATCGGCGACGGCGCCGGGTGTGGTCCACCACACGCGATCGCGTTGGCTATGTTGCACGCAGTGCGTCAGCGCCTGGCGCAGCGCACCGAGCCGGAACGGTTGCCCGACCACGAACGGATGCAGCGAGATCGTCATGACCAGCGGCTGTGCCGTGCACTGCTCGACCATCTCGTCGAATCCGGCCACGATCATGTCGGCGAACTGCTGCATGGTGTCGCGCCGGTGGATGATCGCTGCGGAGTCGTTGAGCTCGGCGGGATACGGCACCGAAAGGAGCGGACCGGCGCGCGTGCGCAGCCAGAACGGCTGGTCGTCGGCCGGCCAGTCCATCACGTAGGTGTAGCCCGCCTCCTTGAGCAGGTCCGGCGTGACGTTGCTTTCCGATGCCGCCGGGCCCATCCAGCCCTTGGGCGGCTTTCCTTCCTTTTCCGTGATCTGGGCGGTGACGTCGTCGATGAGCCGCCGCTCGTCGAGCTCCCACAAATCAGACTGGCGTTCGGCATTGGTGCGGCCATGGGCAACGATCTCGTCGCGGCGCTGACGAATGCGCTCGAAGATCTGCGGGTGATCCGCGTACAGCAGGGAATTGACGTTGTGCGCCGCCGGGATCCCGAGCTGGTCGAACATGTCGAACATTCGCCAGATCCCCACGCGGTTGCCGTAATCGCGCCACGCGAAGTTGCGCTGGTTCTGCGGCTCTCCGAGCTTCGCGGGATCCCAGCCCCAGCCCTTCCGGTATGCATAGACCTCGAGATTGGTGACCACGCAGAACGCGAGGCGCTTGCCGCCCGGCCATGAATAGTCCTTGCGGGCGTGGATCGGGGAAAACTCGTAACGTCCGTGCTTCGGTAGCATGCCTTCCCTCCGGATTACGAAACCATCTCATTGCCGCGAGTCGCCCAGAACGTGACGCGGCGCTCGAGTGCAGCGAACACCTCGTACATGACGATGCCCATCAATGCCACGACCAGCAGCCCGGCGAACACGAGTGCGACGTCGAAACGCGCGCTCGCCGAGATCATCAGGTAGCCGATGCCGCGGTCGGATGCGACCGTCTCCGCGACGATCGAGCCGATGAACGCGAGGGTTACGGCAACCTTGAGCGATGCGAAGAAGTACGGCATCGCGCGCGGAATGCCCACCTTGCGCAGGATCTGCACGCGCCGTGCGCCCAGCGAGCGCAGCACGTCGCGCAGCTCGGGCTCGATGGTGGCGAGTCCGGTCGCGACGTTGACCATGATGGGAAAGAACGAGATCACGAACGCGGTGATCACGGCAGGCACCGTGCCGATGCCGAACCAGATGACGAGGATTGGCACGATGGCAACCTTCGGCACCGCATTGAGCCCCACCATGAGCGGATACACCCCGGCATAGACAGCGGGCAGCGCACCCACGAGGAGGCCCAGGAATAGACCGACTCCCACGGCAATCACGAATCCCAGCAGCGTGGTGTAGAGCGTCTGCAAGGAATTGAGCAGGATGGTCGGGTAGTGCTGGACCAGGCTCGTCGCGATCTGGCTCGGCCGCGGCAGGATGAAGGTGTCGACGTGGAACACCACGCAGATGACCTCCCACAGGATGAAGAAGCCCGCCGTGACCAGCCAGGGCGTGACACGGCGTGCGACGACCGGCGACATGCTCAGTGCCTCGCGATGCGTTCGCGCAGCGCGTGCACCGTGTCCATGAAGCCCGGCAGGAAGGTCGTCTCCAGCGTGCGCGGGCGGGGAAAAGCGACCTCGGTGCGCGCCACGATCCTGCCGGGACGGGGGCTCGAGACGTAGATGGTGTCCGCCAGATACGCGGCCTCGCGCAGATCGTGCGTCACGAGGATCACCGTCGGCCGCTTTTCCATCCACAGCGTCTGCAGCACTTCCCACAGGTCCTCGCGCGTGAACGCGTCGAGCGCGCCGAACGGCTCGTCGAGCAACAGGATGCGGGGATCATGGATCAGCGAGCGGCACAGCGAGGTGCGCTGCTGCATCCCGCCGGAAAGCTCCCAAGGGTACTTGTTCTCGAAGCCGGCGAGGCCCACCTCACCGAGCAGCCGTCGCGCCCGGTCGGCATACTCGGAGCGCCTGCGGCTGAAGTCGCGCGCGAACGGCTGCACGATCTCCAGCGGCAGCAGCACGTTCTCGAGAGCGGTCCGCCACGGCAGGAGCGTGGAATTCTGGAAGGCCATGCCGCAAATGCTGATCGGTGCCGTGACCGGCCTGCCGTCCACCACCACCTCGCCCCTCAGTGCCGGGTGGAGCCCGGAGACCAGCTTCAACAGGCTCGATTTCCCGCATCCGCTGGGCCCGACGATGGCGATGAATTCGCCTTCGCGGATGGACATCGAGATGTCCTCGATGGCCAGTAGTCCCTGCCCGTTGGCTTGGTACTCGAGGCTTGCTCCGCGGAGCTCGACGAAAGATGGCGATGTTTCGGTGGTCACTTGCGCAAGCGGCGGGAGTTGTCGCGAGCGACCGGTCGGCTGCTTGCGATGGAATGGGATGATGTCGGCCGGCAATATACTATGGACCACCCAGGCCGGCCATCGTCCGTATCGCATTCCACAGCGATCGCACCTCCTCCGCCCTAACGCCGCGGGTGATGAACACGAGCACCGGAGCTGCAGGTGTCGATGTGCCAGGCGCCAAGGGAGCCGGGATGTCGAAGACGTGCCGCATGCCCTGCACCAGCACCGGGTATGGCGCATCGTCGAACCGCACGATGCCCTTGACGCGCAGGAGGTCGGCGCCGCGGAGCCGCACCAGGGTGTCGATGAAAGCGTCGAACGCCGCGCGCGGCACGGACGCCTCCAGTTCAAGCGCAAAGCTGCAGACACCGTGCGGGTGCGCGTCGCCCGTGGGTTGCGGTGCCACGGTAGCGGCGGAACGTGCTCGCGAGCGCCAGCCCGCCGCCCGCGCTGCGACGAGCAGCGACGGGTCCATGTCGCCGTGCCGCGCGGGAGTGCATTCGGCAAACGGATTGCAACGATGCACCCACGCTTCGCTGGCGGCGAGCGCCGCATCGTCGGCGCGATCGGCCTTGGACAGCACGACCACGTCCGCGGCCACGACCTGCTGCATGGCGAGCTCGGGGGCGTCTCTGCGCGCACTGTCGTCGCTCGCATCGACGAGCGTCACCACGCGCGCGAGCACGTAGTCGCGGGCGAGCGCCGCGTCGCTGTACAGGGTCTGCGCCACAGGACCGGGATCGGCGAGCCCGCTGGTCTCGATGAACACGCGGTCGAAGCCGGGCAGCTCGCCGCGCCGCCGGCGCATGTTCACGTCGACGAGGGTCTCCTGCAGATCGCCGCGCAATGCGCAGCACAGGCAGCCGTTTTCGAGAAGGAGCGTGCGATCGTTGGACCGTTCCAGCAGATGGTGATCGATCCCGACCGCACCGAACTCGTTCACGATCACCAGCGATTCGGCCAGATCGGGCGTCGCGAGCAGGCGCCGCAACAGCGTTGTCTTGCCGCTCCCGAGAAAGCCGCTGATGACGACGACGGGGGTGCGCCGGTCGGGCGGCGGCCCGCTGGTCGCTGCCGCAGCCGTGAGCTGATTCAGAGGCTCATCTCCAGGATGTAGAGCCCTCCGGTATGCCGATCCACGGTGTACACGATGCCGCGGTCATCGACGAATACGTCGTTGATCTGCACGGCACCGGCGCGCGAGCCTTGCGGCGCGGGCGGAACGTAGTAGGCGATCTCCCGCGGCGCGAACGGATCGCTGATGTCGTACGCCCGCACGCCTGCGTTGAAGAACGTGCCGACCACGATGTTCTCCGAGCGCCACGCGCCGGGCACCGGTGGATTCTCGTGCAGGTTGTGCGCACCGAAGCGACCGCCACGGTTCTTGAAGGCATCGAGCGGCGGCGCCGGGAACGTGCCGATGCTGAGCGGCCGGCTTTCCTCCCGCGCGTCGACGAGCCATACGAGCTTCGGCCAGTCGGCCCCGGCGTCCTGGATGCATTCGTCGCTCACCACCAGGAGATCCCGACCCGGAAGCGGCAGCACCGTGTGGGTGAAGCCGTTGAACGGCGGCGAGTTGGTCCAGCGCGATACGAGTCTCGGCTGCGACAGGTCCGAGATGTCGAGGATCGCAGCACCGCCATCGAGATAGCCGAGATAGCAGCGGTCCGGACGCTCCGGGTACACGTTGGTGTTGTGCGCCCGAAAGCCGGTATCGAAACGGCTCGGCAGTCGGGCCGGCGGCGGCGCATCGTCACCCTCCATGGTGCCCGGCAGATGCCACGAGCCCACCGCGGTCGGCTTGGATGGGTTCGACACGTCGACGATCCGGTAGATCTGGTCGTCCTTGGGATTGCGCGGCTTGAGATCGGGATCGCCGCATGCCATGTGCACCGTCTTGCCGTCGACGAACCACAACACGTGGCAACCGCGCGAATCCGGGCCCGAGGCGTCGAATTGCCCGATCGAGCGCGGGCGCTCGGGCTCGCTGATGTCGAACAGCTCGAATCCTGCGGGCTTCAGGCCGCGCTTGCTCACCTGGTACGCGACCGCCATCAGGTCGCCCGAGACTTCGAGCGAGTTGGAGCGCATGTTGGCGTGCGGCAAATCGGTCTGGACCACGACGCGCGGCGCACGCGGATCGGTGACGTCGACCGCGGTGAAATTCTTGGGTGCGCTTTCGTGCGCCAGCCAGAGGACGCGACGACCCTGCGGCAGACATTGCAGGGCGACGCCTTCACCGACCGCGCCAAAGCCGTTCAGGGTGTGCTGCGCGAGGAGCTTCGAATTGAGCTGCAGGGGACGGGTGGGATCGGTCATGCTCGGTTCGATGAAGGGAGACGTTGAGGGAAAGGGATTGGGCGATGATACCGAACGCCGCCCGCTGCCAGCCGTTCGGCGTCATTCCACAAGCGGACGACAACGCGCATCCATGGGCGCTGCGAAAGCCCAGGACCTCCGGTCGGCGGGAGCAGCCTCGTGTCGCGTTGTCGCCGCGATGAGACAATATCGCGCTCGGCGGTATGCCTCTAGAATCCATATCGGCTGTCCTCTGGCTGAAGTGCGCTGCCACGCAGGCCCGTACGAGCATGCCTCACATTCGTAGCAATCCCTTCCGATTCCGCTCCGCCGGATCCGCCGTGGTCAACGGCGCAGGTTCGAGACGCGCCCGTGGAGCCTTTTCGCGGCCAGGCAACGATCGCGCGAAACCGCGGGCCGGCAGCGTGCATGGCCCGCGCCAGCGCCGCGCCATGCAGGGCTTCACGCTGCAACCTGCGTCGCTGTTCGCGCCGGCGATCGGTGCTCCGCAGTGGTCGGCGCGGCGCGCGCTGGCCGTCCTGGCACAACCGCTGGGTTGGGCGCTCGCCACAGCATTGGTCGGCGCCTACGTGTGGATGTTCTCCCGCTATGCGGTGGACTTCCCCGTGGCCGATGACTGGACGCAGATCCTGCCCGTGCCCTACTACTTCGGCATCCAGCCGACCGCCTGGAAAGCGCTGCAGTACCTTTTTTCGCTGTCGATCGAGCACCGCATCGTCACGCTGCGCCTCGCCGCGATCATTCAGGCCACGCTGCTCGGCGGCCTGAATTTCACCGTGCTGATGGCCTTCGGCACCGCGGTGCTCACCGCGGGCGCCGCGTTGGTCGTGTGGACGACGCCACGCACTTGCCGGCCCTGGATCGCTGCGCTCGCGGCCGCCCTGCTCCTCTCGCCCATCAATTGCGAAGCGCAATTCTGGGCCTCCGGTGCATTGGCCCATTTCGGCGTCATCGGTTACTCGGTCGCAGCGCTGTTCTTGGTGAGTCGACCCGGCGCGCGATCGCTGGTTGCGGGTGCATGCCTCGCCTGCGCAGCCATGCTGACCACCGCCAATGGATTGATGGTCTGCCCGGCGATCGCGCTCATGCTCTGGGTGCAGCAACGGCCGCGCGCTGCAGCCGCCTGGATTGTCATCGGGGTCGCGGCCATGGCGGTCTATTTCGTCGGTTACGAGCGCCCCTCGCACGTCGAGTCACTCTCGGCGCTGCTGGTGCATCCTCTGGCGCTGGTCCGCTTCTACCTGGCGGCCAGCGGTTCCGTGGCGGTCACGCTCGGTCCGTCGCTGGTGATCGGGATGGCGCTGTCCGCGGCCTGGCTTTGGCTGATATCACGGCACGCCCGCGTCCTTCCCCCGTTCCTCGTCGGCTGCGCCGCGTTCCTGGTGCTGTCCTATGCCGCGATGACCATCGGCAGGGCGGCCTTCGGCGATGAAGGGGCGCTGCTCAGCCGCTACCGCGCGTACTCGGAAATGTTCGTGCTGGTCACTGCTGCGGCCGTGGTGCAAGTGGTGGGTCGCCGCGCAGCCCTGCGCGTCGCGGCGGCGGCCCTGTCGGCGTCCATCGTCTGGTTCATCGTCGGCTGGCACACCTTCGTCCCGATCATCGCGCATGCGTCGATTTCGTATGCCAGCAGCCGGGCACATTACGCCGCCACCCAGCATGCAATCTTCGATCAGTGGCCGGCGCCGGAGTTTGGCGATTTCGTGCTGCACCAGGCGCAAGCGCTGGGTTACTTCCAGCCCGTCGCCGCACCGGCGTTACCGGTGATTCCGGAAACGCGACCGGCGGGAGTCGCAGAACGGTCGTCCCTCCTGGTCGAGCGCTTGTCCGTGCAACCCCACACCGTGACCATCCGCGGCTTCGTCCCACCGGGACCGGGCGCAGCAGCACTCTGGCTCGATGACGGCGCGCGGATGTTGCGCGTCCCGCTTCATTCCCTTCCGGGCGTCGAGACGCCGCTCGGACAGGGCTGGGCGTTCTTCTGGGGAACCGTGACGCTCGCACCCGGCAATGCGCACCCGTACCGGATCGGCTACGGGGTCGACACCACGGCATCCACGCCACTGGTGTTCTGGACGGACCAGTGGGTACCGGCCAATTGACGTACGGTGCAAGGGACATCGGCGACACGACGTACGCACCCCGCTCGGGGCAGCGCGGCGCCGCCCGCACCGGGCTTACGTGTCCGGCGCGCGGATCGTTCCGGGCGTCTCGCGGTGCACCGCGTCCGGCTTGTGCCGCAGTTTTGCTCCAGGCAACAGCATCGGCACGCGGTCTCGATACGACGCGTAGGCTGCACCGTGCTCCTGCAAGAGATCGTGCTCCTCGAGCTGCAGGGCCACCAGAATGTATAGCGTGGTGACGGCCGCGAACAGCAGGTGGCCCGCGCTCATCACCGGTGCCGACCAGAACGCGACGATGAATCCGAGCATGATCGGGTGACGGACGAAGCGATAGAAGAAGCGCTCGACGTAGCGCGGCGCGGTATAGGCGCGGCCGCGCGCATGCAGCCATACCTGGCGCAGGCCGAAGAGCTCGAAGTGATTGATCATGAAAGTCGCGCCGAGCACGACGAGCCACCCGGTCCAGAAGAGCACGCGCAGAACGAGCGCGACTGCGCCCTCCGTTTCCCACACCACGTCCGGGAGGGCGCGCCAGCCGAGGCATACGGCGAACAGCAATGTGCTCGCCGCCAGCACGAACGTGGCGCGCTCGACAGGTGGGGACACCAATCGCGCCCACCAGCGCTTGAACGCGGGGCGCGCCATGATGCTGTGCTGAAGCGCAAAGGCCGTCAGCAGGAGCAGGTTCACGACCACCGCGTCGAAAAGTGGCGCGGCGGGTCCGCTGTCGATGGTCTTGGGCACAATGAACCCGCCAAGCCAGGCGACCGCGTAGAGGAAAGAGGCGAGGAAGAGGATGTAGGCGAGTGCTCCGTAGAGCAGGGCGAGAAGGCGTGTCATGGCGTCCTCCGCTCAGGCGCTATGCGGCACGCGCGCCGGAGCCCGCGCGAACATGCGTGCGATCGCGTTCACCAGTGCGGTCGCGAACAAGCGCATCGCTTCCCTGTGCGCACAGCGGGCGTCGCGCTCGATGGCGAGCCTCAGCGCCACGGCATCGGCGCGATAGATCTCGAGCATGTCAACTGGGGGGTTCATCATGGCGATCTCCTTTGTGGGCCGGCAATGCACGCCGGCTGAGATGCACGATGAACCCCGCGCGCCTCGCGGGCATGAGGCCGCGGTCCCCGGGAACGACGCCAACGCACCGGAATTGCGGGACAGGAGTCCCGGCCGGCAATCGCCGGGCCCCGCGCCGCTCAGCGCTTGCCGAGTCCCTGGTCGCGCGCCAGCACGATCGCCTGCGAACGGCTCTCGACGGCAAGCTTATCGAAGATGTGCGTGATGTTGTTGCGCACGGTCTTCTCCGCCAGGCCGAGCTGCGCGGCGATCTGGGCATTGTCCAGCCCCTGGGCGATCCGTTCGAGGATCTCGGCCTCCCGCGCGGTCAGGCTCGCGAAGGCGGCGCGTGCCGCTCCACCGGCCGCGGTCGGAATGAAGGCACTCAGCTCGGCGAAGAACTCGCCGAACGCTGGCTCCTGGGGCAGGAGGATGTGGTTGTCGGTCTCCAGCGGCACGAGGCGCGCGCCGGGAATCAGCCCCGCAATGAGCCGTCCCTCCTCGAAGGGTACGCGCCGGTCGCGGCGCGCGTGCAGGACCAGCGTGGGGCAGCGCACTTGCGGCGCTGCTCCGGTGACGTCGATGGTGTAGAAGCTGCGCAGGATGCGGGTCGCGTTCTGCGGCGAGGAGGCGGCGCGCTGCAGCTCGCTCATCGAGTTGATCTGCTCGAGCGTGGCGCCGGGGACGAACTGCATCGCGAACATCTGTCGATACGAGGAGTCCTCGCGCCCCCAGCCCGCTTCCACGAGCTTCAGAAGCGCCTCGTACTCGGCGACGCGCTCCGGCGGGAGTCCGCGGCGCATCGCACCGCGCGCGTAGCCCCCGAGAATCACGAGGTGCGTGACGCGCTCGGGATGGCGCGCGGCGTACTCGATCGCGATCGCCGCGCCCTGTGAATGGCCGAACAGCGCGAAGGGCGCGGCGTAGCCCGCGGCGTCCACCACCGCCTCCAGGTCACGCAGGTAGCCCTCGAAGGAGATATCGGCTACATCCGCGTCCGAAAGGCCGCACGCGCGGGCATCCATGCGCAGGAGCTTGTGGTGTCGCGAAAGCTCCTCGATCCACGGCTGCCAGAGCGGGCTCCGGAACTCGTACTCGAGATGCGTGAGCCAGTGCGGCGCCTTCACCAGCGGCGGGCCGTTGCCCGTGACCGCGAACGCGATGCGCGTGCCATCGAAGCTGCTGCAGAAGCGGATCGCCTGCGTTGTCACGTCCGCGCCTCGGCGACAAGAGCGCGTCGTCGCGACGGCGTTCGCACGGGCATCGATCTTGTCACTTGCTGCTCGCAATCGTCGTTCGTTCTGGTCGGGGCCGTAATCACCTGCGATTCTAGCTCCCACTGTCTTGCCTGTTGCGGGAGAAGTGATGACTCCAACGAAGCATCGACTCGCTCGTACCGCCTGCAGCCGGACTGCAATGGAGTGCCCGATCGGCAAGCCAGTGGTGCACCATGATCGAGGTGGCGCAGCGCCGTTTCCGGGTGTACGGCCACTTCGTCGGCACGCTTCAGCCGCGCACCCGGACGCGCTTCGCGGCACGGCGTGACCGCGCCAGCGGCAGTACACTGTTCACCCCGCGTCGGTGCGGCGAGCCGCCCGCGCAATCACCAGCAGACGGGAGCACACGCATGCAGATCACCGACGTTCTTGCCCAGATGGGCGGCTTGCAGTCGATCGCACGGGAACTGGGTGTCAGCGACAGCGATGTGGCGAACGGCGCCGACGCGCTCGTACCCGCGATCCTCGGCGGATTCAAAAAGCAGGCGCAGGCTCAGCCTGCAGGTATCGAAGGGCTCGGCGCGCTGCTCGGTCAGCTTGGCGGCGGCGGTCTGCTCGACAACGTGCTGGCGCCAAAGCCAACCGACGTGAGCCGCGGCAACGAGGTGCTCGGACAGATCTTCGGCTCCAAGGACGTGAGCCGCACCGTTGCGCAGAACGCGGCTGTGCAGTCGGGACTCGACCCCACACTACTCAAGAAGATGCTGCCGATGCTGGCCATGCTGGTCGCTGGCTTCATGGCCAAGCAGCACGGCGTCGGCATGACCGCGCCACCCGCCGCGGCCGGCGGCGGGCTTGGCGGACTGCTGGGCGGTCTGCTCGGTGGGCGCAGTGCCGGCGACGTCACCGTGTCGCCCGGGGCAACGGCTGGCGGGCTCGGTTCCATGCTCGACATGAACGGCGACGGCAACGTGCTGGACGACATCCTTCGCATGGCAGGCAAGGCAATGCGCTAGCCGTGGAGTCCGGTTTTTGCCGCTACGCAGCAGCGAGCGCGCATCCCGTGCGAGTCAATACTGCCTGCCCCAAACAAAAGGCTCTGTTTGCAAAGATTGCTGATAATCAAGGAAGGCGACGCCTGACGTGACCGGTCTGCTTCTCGTCGTAGGGCTCGCCTCCATTTCGTGGGTGGTCCTGAACGTGCCCTTTATCCGCGCACTACGCGAGGAGGCGCCGGACGTTTGGCAGGCAGTCCGCAAGCCGACGGTCGCACGATTCTTGTGAACAAGCCCCCCTCACGTCCTACTCGGACCTCATCCTCTGGCGTGGATACCGCAAGGCGCTTGCAACCGCGCCGAGCGCGCGCGCCTTTGCCAGCTGGCTGTTCATCGCGCACTGGCTGCAAATCGCGGCCTTTCTGGTCTGGGTGGGTGCCGTCTCCTTTAGATAGCCCGCTGCATGCACGGAACCAGCCGCGGCCATAGTCCCCAATAATTGCAAACAGAGCCAAACAAAAAGCCCGCACGCGGCGGGCTTTTTGTCGTGTGCGCTAATGCTCAGTTCGCGGACGCTGCAACGACCTTCCCGTCGGGCATCGCGTTCTTGGCCTTGACCTGCACTTGCGTCGCTTGCTTCGGTACCGCGGCCCTCACCACCTTCGAAGGCATCTTGCTCGCTGCCGGAGCCGGCGCCACTGCCAGCTTGGCGGGCGGCGCTGCCGAGGCCGCCGAATCGTCGTAGTCGCTGCACGCCCAGCCGGAAGCCGGAGCGAGTCCGAATACCGCCAATGCACCTAGCACTGCGATCCTCTTCATGGCCACCTCCTGTGGGTTGCACCGAGCGATGAATCTGCGCGCGTTGAGAATGATTGTCAACAACCCGATCGGCCGGGCTTACCGGCTCTGCCTGGGAACCACCGGAGCGTTCGGAAAGGGCACGAGCGCATTGCGCGGCTGGAGAGCGAGCTGCACCAATGAGGACGCCGGTCAGGCGGGAGACGTTCGACTCCGACGCTCGTGCGAAGCGGTCGATCGCCGGCGGCGATTCGGGTTAGCGCGACCGCGCGTCGATCGCGGCAGCGAGACTGCGCAACGCCGGTGCAATCTCGACCGGGTAAGGCGCTGCATCATCCAGGGAGATCAGAGGCTCTGGCAGGCTCGCCAGTTGCTCTTGCGCGTACCGGCGAACCTCGTCGAGCGACGGCAGCGCATGGACCAATCGTCCCCCATGCATGATCGGCGATAGTAGCGGCGTGCCGCATCCCACTTCGTCGTCGAGCGTCACCAGGTCGCCCTCGATCCGGCCATCCGCGCCTGAGCGGCGAAACACTTGCTTGCGTCCCGGCCACGTCGCCTTGCCTTCGGAGCGCTTGCGGCGCGGCTCGCCCTCGTATTCCTGAAGCTTGTAGGCGCAGTCGAGATAAGGCGCGTCGGCCGAGGTATTCATCCGCGTTCCGACGCCGAAGCCGTCGATCGGCGCGCCCTGAGCCAGCAAATCGCGCAGGCGGTACTCGTCGAGATTGCCGCTGGCGAATATCGTGACATTGGCGAGCCCCCCGGCATCCAGGATGGCGCGCACCCGCCGCGCGTGCTCGGCGAGATCGCCGCTGTCGATCCGCACACCCTTGATCCGGATTCCTTCAGGGGCGAGCTGCCTCGCCAGCGCGACGACCTTGCCGGCGGCGCGCTCGGTATCGTACGTGTCGATGAGCAGCATGGCGTTCTCGGGCTGCGATCGCGCGAAGCACGCGAATGCTTCCGATTCATCGGCGTGTGCCTGAACATAGGAATGCGCCATGGTCCCGTACACGGGTATCCCGAACAGCCGTCCTGCCTCCAAGGTTGCCGTGCCGGAGAAGCCAGCGATGTAGCTCGCACGGGCCGACAGGAGACCGGCTTCGGCGCCGTGCGAGCGACGCAGGCCGAAATCGACCAGCAGGCGTCGCGGAGCTGCCAGCGCGCACCGCGCCGCCTTGCTCGCGATCAGCGTTTCATAGTGCACGAGGTTCATCACCCGGCTCTCGACCAGCTGGGCTTCCCGCAGCGGGGCAACGACGCGCAGGAGCGGCTCGTCGGCGAAAGCCAACGAACCTTCGCGCATGGCTTCCACGTCCCCCGTGAACCGGAGACTCGCCAGCGAGTCGCAAAACGGGGCGGTGAAGCGCTTCGAGTGCCGGAGCCAATCGATCTCCTCCGGTGCGAAGTGCAGGTCGGCCAGATATTCCACGACCTGCGCAAGCCCGGCCGCCATGAGGAAATGGCGACCCGGCGGCAGCCTGCGTACGAACAGTTCGAAGACGGCGAGACCGTTCATTCGCTGCTCGAAATACGCCTGCAGCATCGTCAGCTCGTACAGGTCCGTGAGCAGAATCCCTGGCTGCACGGTGCGCTCTCCTACGCTCGGGGACGGATCCGGCTCCGGCCGCCCGCTGCCAACGGGGCGGCCGCGCCGGGTGGATCGATCATCGATGCTCGCTGCGCATCGCGCAACAGCTGTCGACATCGGCATCACGCACGAGCACTGCACCCCTGACGGGATTGGGACGGAATGTCGTGCAGCCCTTGAGACCCAGTGCATGCGCGGTCTCGAACAACCGGCCGAAGCGGACGAAGTCGAACTGCTCCGGCACCGACACGGTCTTGGAGATCGCGTTGTCCACCTGCTCCTGCAACGCCGCCTGCATGGCCAGTTGCGCTTCCGGATCCACATCTGCGCCGGCGACGAAGGCTGGCGGCAGTCCGGCTCCAACGCCGGCGGCGCGAAACCGATTCACGGCGTAGTCGGTGATTTGCTCGACGGCCGCGCTCTCGCCCGGCTGCCGCACGATGCGACCGTACTCCGCTGCGAACACCGGCTCCAGGCCGCTGGAGACATTGTTGGCGAACAGGCTGATGCTGCCGGTGGGAGCGATCGCCAGCAGATGACTGTTGCGGATGCCGTGCTCCCGGATGCCGGCGCGGATATCGTCGGGGAAGTGCTGGATGAACGGCGCCTGCAGATAAGGCGCGCACTCGAACGCCGGGAACGATCCGCGCTCCCTGGCCATCTGGATCGACGCCCGATAAGCACTGCACCCAATCGCGCGCATGATCTCGCGTGCGAGCTCGAGCGATGGCGGATCGCCGTAGCGCAGGCCGAGCATGATCAAGGCATCGGCGAGGCCCGTGATCCCGATGCCCAGCCGACGCGACCGGCGCGCGACCTCCCGCTGCTGCGGCAACGGGAAGTGCGACACCTCATAAACGTTGTCGAGCATGCGCGCGGCGATCGCCGCGGTGTCGCGCAACCCCACCCAGTCCACCACCGCCCGAGGCGTGAATGGCTCTTGCACGAACTGGGTCAGGTTGAGCGAGCCGAGATTGCACGCGCCGTATGCCGGCAGCGGAATTTCCCCGCAGGGATTGGTTGCCCGCAAATCCTCGGCATAGGCGAGATTGTTGAGGGCATTGACGCGGTCGATGAACAGCACCCCCGGCTCGGCATACGCGTAGTTGGCCCGGACCATCCTGGCCCAAAGCGCCCGCGCGCCGACGCGACGGTAGACGCGCCGATTGCGTGCGGCGGGCGCGTCGGTCGCCGCCGCCGTGCCGGCTGCGCAGGGAAACGCGAGTGGCCATGCGGCGTCTGCCTTCATCGCCTGCAGGAAGGCTTCGGTCACCAGCACGGAAAGGTTGAAATGCCGGAGCTCCTCCGGCTGCGACTTCGCATCGATGAATTCCTCGATGTCGGGATGCTCGCAGGAGAGCGTTGCCATCATTGCGCCGCGGCGGGCGTTGGTCGCGAGCAGCGTCGAGCACATGCCGTCCCACACGCGCATGAACGACACCGGCCCCGAGGCAATGCCGCCCGTTTCGTCGGCGCAGTCGCCGCGCGGGCGCAGGGTCGAGAAATCGAGTCCGATACCCCCGCCCTGCTGCATCGTCAGCGCGCCTTCCTTCAAGGCGTCGAAGATGCCGCCGATCGAATCGTCCAGCCGGCCCATCACGAAGCAGTTGAACAGGGTGACGCGTCGCGCGATGCCGGCACCCGCCAGGATCCGGCCGCCCGGCAGGAAACGAAATCCCTCCAAGGCGTGGACGAAACGCTCCTCCCAGCGTGCACGATCCTCCGGCTCGACCGCGGCCAAGGCACCGGCGACCCTGCGCCACGTGTCGGCAACCGCCGTTTCGCGGACCTGGCCGTGCTCACGCCATCGATAGCGAGTGTCCCAAACGCGGTAGGAAATCGGCGAGGTAAAAGGGCGGAGATTCATGCGCATCGGGAATGACGGCGCACTCTGCGCCCTTCCTGCCGGCCATGCGCCAGCCACCCCTGCTGGATAGTGGCAGCCGCGTGCAACGATGTTGTTGACGAAACTCACTGTTGGACCATTGCCGATTGGCTACAGTCTGCTTTGTGGGCTTTGTGCAGCTGCGCTCGCGGCTGCGCGCGAGGCGTCCTGGATAGGAGAATCGGCCATGACAGCGAAGGTCCTGCGGTTTCACCGGGAGGCGCGCGAAAAGGTATGCGCCGGCCTGAACATGCTCGCCAATGCCGTCAAGGTGACGCTAGGACCCAAAGGTCGCCTGGTGATGCTGCAACGCGCCTATGGCGGACCGACCATCATCAACTCGGGCGTCATCGTGGCGCGGGAGATCGAGCTCGAAGACCACTTCGAGAATCTTGGCGCCCAGATGGCACGAGAGGTCGCGTCCAGGACTTCGGAAACCGCGGGCGACGGCACGACCACGGCGACCATCCTGGCGCAGGCGATCGTCAACGAAGGCATGAAATACGTCGCCGCCGGCGTCGATCCGATGGATCTGAAGCGCGGCATCGATATGGCGGTCGAGGCCGTAGTCGCCGAGCTCAAGGCCAACTCGCGGCCGTGCGCGACGAGCCAGGCCATCGCCCAAGTCGGCGCCATCTCCGCCAACGGCGACACCGCCATTGGCGAAATGATTGCCAAGGCGATGGACAAGGTCGGCGAAGGCGGCGTCATCAAGACCGAAGACAGCCGCGGCACGAGCAATGAGCTGGAAGTGGTCGAAGGGATGCAGTTCGACCGCGGCTTCCTCTCCCCGTACTTCATCAATGACAGCGAGAAGCAGCGCGTGGTGCTGGAGGATGCCTACGTGCTGATCCATGACCGCGCAGTGTCGAGCATCCGCGACCTGCTGCCGCTGCTCGAGCAGGTTTCGCGCGAGAGCCGGCCGCTGCTGGTGATTGCGGAAGACATCACCGGCGAGGCCTTGGCGACCCTGGTGGTCAATGCGATGCGCGGTGTCCTGAAGACGTGTGCGGTAAAGGCTCCGGGCTTCGGCGATCGTCGCAGCGCCTTGCTGCAGGACATCGCGATTCTCACCGGCGGCATCGTCGTATCGGAGCAGACCGGACTCAAGCTCGAGAACCTCACTCTGGCCGAGCTCGGTCGCACGCGCCGGATCGAGGTGGACAAGGACAACACCACCCTGATCGGCAGCGGCGGCGCGCCGGAAAAGATCAAGGCACGCATCGCCCAGATCCGCCAGACCCTGGACGAAACCAAGAGCGACTACGACCGCAAGCAGCTCGAGGAACGCGCCGCGCGGCTCGCCGGCGGCGTGGCGTTGATCAAGGTCGGCGCTTCCACCGAAACCGAGCTCAAGGAAAAGAAATCGCGCGTGGAGGACGCCGTGCACGCCACCCGTGCTGCCGTGGCCGAAGGCATCGGACCCGGTGGCGGCATCGCGCTGCTGCGCACCCTGGACGCGCTCGATCGGCTGCACGGCAAGACGATGGCCCAGGACGCCGGCATCAAGATCGTGCGCCGTGCGCTGGAAGAGCCCTTGCGCCAGATCGTGGCCAACGCCGGCCAGGAGCCTTCCATCGTTCTGCAGAACGTCCTCGCGCAGACCGGCAACTGGGGCTACAACGTGGCCACCGATGAATACGGCGACATGGTGGCGATGGGGATCATCGATCCGACCAAGGTGACGCGCCTCGGCCTGCAGAACGCGGCTTCCATCGCGAGCCTGATCCTTACCACAGACTGCATCATTGCCGACATTCCCACGCACGCGCACGAGGCCGAGGAAGCGGCGTTGGCGGAGGGTTGAAAACGACTGCCCGCATCGGATCCGGTGGAGCGCGCAGAGCCCTCGATGCCTGCGTTCGCAGCTGGGTCCTGATGCCAGCACACCGCTGGAGATTGTTGCCATGTCGAACGTGACCGTGCAAGAAATTGGATCGATCGTGCTGCCCGCGCCAACCTGGGATCGCGCAAGCCCGGTGCTGCAGCTGTTGCGGGACCGCCATAGTTCGCGCGAGTTTTCGCCGCGGCCACTGCCGTTGGAGGTCCTCTCTAGCCTGCTCTGGGCCGCCTTCGGCATCAACCGGCCCGACACCGCCGGACGGACGGCCCCCTCGGCGCATAACTGGCAGGAGATCGAGGTATTTGCGGTCCTTGCCGAAGCCGCCTATCGGTATGACCCGGCTGCACACGCCTTGCATCTCGTCAAGGCGGGAGACCTGCGCGCGCTGACCGGTGTGCAGGACTTCGTCGGTGGCGCACCCCTCGACCTCGTGTACGTGGCGGATTTCAGCAAGATGACCGATGCGAACGACGAGCAACGCACGTTCTTCGCCTCCGCTGACGCCGCGGCGATCGCGCAGAATGTGTATCTCCTGTGCGCGTGCACGGCACTGGCGACCGTGGTGCGCGGCCTGATCGATCGCCGCAAGCTCGCCGGCGCGCTCGGCCTCGCTGTCAATCAGCGCATCGTACTGGCGCAGACCGTCGGGTACCCGGCTGGCTAATCCTTCCGGGGAGCCCGGGACGCATCATTCCCTGGCTCCCGAGCGCGCCGTTGCTGGCACAGGCGCCTGGCTGCCAGGTGCGCCAGGTGCCGGTAGAGGCATCAATCGGCAGCGGGGTAGTTCCTCGGCATGGCGAGCGCCCGCTCGCTCGCGCCTGTGTCCGTCGTGTCAGTTCCGGCGAGGCCAGGGATCGGAAGCATTGCTGGAGCCTGCCCCCGCTGCAGCTCTTTGGCCGCGCTGCGTGCGCCCCCGAGATCCGCGAAAGGTCCAATGAACTGCACCGTCGGGTTGACGATCGGGAACTGATCCGATTCAGAGATTGCGAGGTAATACCCGCAGCCGCGCGTGGCAAACACATCCTGGAGTGTTGCGGTGCGTTCGTACGATTCCGCATCGAACACGCGATTTCCGAAGTAGCGGAAGATTTCGTAGCGCGGTGTCATGGTCTCCTCCAGCCGTGGTTGTCTTCCTGCTCATCGGGTGCGGCACGATCGTCATACGTTTACGATCTTGATGACCGGCGGCACGATGTGCTTGACGTTGATCAACGTCCCGCAGCATTGGCGCAGCCACGCGCGATGTGTCCAACCATCACCTTCCCGGGCTCGCGCGGCACTGGTATTTGCCTTTGCGCAATGTGGCCGGCGTGGGGTGCGCGCACATTGGCACCATGGTCATGGCGCCAGTCGGGGTTGCGTGGCGGCCTGCGGCAAAAGGAACGGGCATGGGACCTTCTGACGGGCGCAGCATCCTGCGCGATCCCCTTCACAACCGGGGGACGGCGTTTTCCGCTGTCGAGCGCGAGAAGCACGCCCTGCACGGACTCCTGCCACCGGGGGTGGAATCGATCGAGGCGCAGGTGGCACGGGTCCTCGACAACGTGCACGGCAAGACCTCGCCCATCGAGCAGTATCTCTATCTGGCATCGGTGCAGGACGACAACGAAGCATTGTTCTTCCGCGCGCTCGTCGAGAATCTTGCGGAGTTGCTGCCCATCGTCTACACCCCGACAGTGGGGCAGGCATGCCAGGAGTGGAGCCGGCGGTTCCTGCGCGCCCGCGGGCTTTACCTGACACCCGATGACTCGGGCCGGATCCTCGGTGTGCTGCGCGCGGTCCCGCAACGCGACGTCGGCATCATCGTCGTCACCGACGGCGGCCGGATTCTCGGGCTCGGCGACCTTGGCATGAATGGCATGGGAATCCCCATTGGCAAGCTCGCGCTTTACACGGCATGCGCCGGCATCGCACCCGAGCGATGCCTGCCAGTCACGCTCGACGTCGGGACCGATACCGCGGCCGTACGCGAGGATCCCCGCTACCTGGGGCGGCGCATGCCGCGCCTGACCGGCCCCCGCTACGACGCGCTGATCGAGGAATTCGTGCTTGCGGCCCAGCAGGCCTTTCCCGGCGTCATCCTCCAGTTCGAGGACTTCAACAACGCCAGCGCCTTCCAGCTGCTCTCCCGCTATCGCAATCGCGTATGCGCATTCAATGACGATGTGCAAGGCACGGGAGCGATGGGCGTGGCCGGCCTTATCGCGGCGGCGCGCATCACCCGTGTTGCGCTGGCGGATCAGCGCGTCCTCTTTGCCGGTGCCGGCGAGGCCGGCCTCGGCATCGGCGCTGCCCTCGTCGCCGCCATGCAGCGCGCGGGGCTCGACGAGCGGGCCGCGCGGGCGCATTGCCTGTTCGTCGATTCCAAAGGCATGGTGATCGCAGCCCGCACCGACCTCGCCGAGCAGAAGCGCGTGTTCGCGCAAGCCCGCGCACCCCTGTCCGACCTGATGGCAGCAATCGAGGCGTTCCGACCGACGGCGCTGATCGGCGCGTCCGGCCAGGGCGGCCTGTTCACGGCCCCCGTGCTCGAGGCGATGGCGCGGGTGGCCGAGCGTCCGGTGATCTTCGCCCTGTCGAACCCGACTTCGAAAGCCGAATGCACGGCGGAACAAGCCTACGTGGCAACCGGTGGACGCGCCGTGTTCGCGAGTGGCAGTCCGTTCGGTGCCGTCACCATCGATGGCCGCACGCTGACGCCGGGCCAGGCCAACAACGCGTACGTCTTCCCCGGTGTGGGACTCGGCGTGCTTGCGTCCGGAGTACGGCGTGTCACCGACGAGATGTTCGTTGCCGCCGCCGATGCGTTGGCAGGGACGGTAAGTGATGCGGATCTCGCCGCCGGGCGAGTGTTTCCACCGCAGGCCCGGCTGCGCGAGGTCGCCGCAACCGTGGCGACCGCCGTGGCGGGCGTTGCATACCGGCAGGGGCTCACGACGAAGCCGAGACCCGCGGACCTGCCCGCGGCCATACGTGCAGCCATGTATTGGCCGGCATACGCCTGAACGGGTCGTTCCACGCGCATGCGGCCCTCGATCATCCGCAAATCGGTGTCGGACCTGCGGCCCGCGCCGCATCTCCTCGATTACGAGGCGGCGCGTCGGGAGTTCACGTGGGAGGCCATGGCCGCCGAGCTCGGCGTCGCCGCCGACGGCTTTGTCAACATTGCGCATCTCGCGGTGGACCGTCATCTGGCCACTCCGACCCGCGATCATGTCGCCTTCCGGTTCGTGGCCCGCGACCTCCGGCAGCGCAATGTCACCTACGCCGAGCTCGCCCGCCTGACCAACCGCTTCGCCAATGTGCTGCGTGGTCTCGGAATCGGCAAGGGTGATGCGGTGTTCATCCTGGCGGGGCGCATTCCGGAGCTCTACGTCGCCGCGTTGGGCGCCCTGAAGAACGGCTGCATCGTCACGCCGCTGTTCTCCGCGTTCGGACCCGAGCCGATCAGAACGCGCCTGGCGCTCGGTGAAGCGAAGGCGCTCGTCACCACCGAGCTGCTCTACACGCGCAAGGTCGCGGGCATTGTCGACGACCTGCCACGCCTGGCCCACGTACTGCTGATCGGCGAGGAAGGCGCGCGCACCCGGATACCGCGCACCCTCGATCTCGCGAGCCTGATGGAGCAATCGGCCGACGCCTTCGACATCGAGCGCACCAGCGCCGAGGATACGGCACTGCTGCACTTCACCAGCGGCACGACCGGCACGCCGAAAGGTGCCATGCACGTGCACGGCGCCGTCCTCATGCATTACGCGACCGGCAAGTACGCGCTCGATCTGCACGCCGGCGATATCTTCTGGTGCACTGCCGATCCCGGCTGGGTTACGGGGACGTCCTACGGCATCATCGCACCGCTGCTGCACGGTGTGACGAGCGTGGTCGACGAAGCCGAGTTCGATGCCGAGCGATGGTATGGCGTATTGCGCGAGCAAGAGGTCACCACGTGGTACACCGCGCCGACCGCCGTTCGCATGCTGATGAAGGCCGGCGTGGACATGGCGAGGCAATATCGCCTTCCCAACCTGCGCTTCGTGGCCAGTGTAGGCGAGCCGCTCAATCCCGAAGCGGTGTGGTGGGGCGAGGAAGCGCTCGGCCTGCCGATCCACGACAACTGGTGGCAGACGGAGACCGGCGGCATCATGATCGCCAACACGCCGGCGATGGACATCAAACCCGGATCCATGGGCAAGCCGCTGCCTGGCATCGACGCGCTCGTCGTCCAGCGCAGCGAGGGCGGCGCGTGCGAGGAGATCGGCACGCCGGATGTCCAGGGCGAGCTCGCGCTGCGCGCCGGCTGGCCATCGATGTTCCGCGGCTACCTGCATCAGGAAGAGCGCTATCGCAAGTGCTTCTGCGGCGATCTCTACCTCACCGGAGACATGGTGCGGCGCGACGCCGACGGCTACTTCTGGTTCGTCGGCCGCGCCGACGACGTGATCAAGTCGGCCGGTCACCTGATCGGCCCGTTCGAGGTCGAAAGCGCGCTGATGGAGCACCCGGCCGTCGCCGAGGCGGGGGTCATCGGCAAGCCCGATCCCATCGTCGGGGAAGCGGTGAAGGCATTCGTGTCGTTGAAGACGGGATTCGTGCCGAGCGACGATCTCGCCCTGGAGCTCCTCGGCCACGCCCGCAAGCGGCTCGGCGCGGCGGTGGCACCGAAGGAGATCGCGTTCCTGCCGACGCTGCCGCGCACGCGCAGCGGCAAGATCATGCGACGCCTGCTGAAAGCGCGCGAGATGGGCCTGCCCGAAGGCGACACGTCGACCCTGGAGGCAGGCGCATGAGCCCGCCGGGCCGCTTGAGCGCCTCAGTGGGCAAACGAGCCGTAGCGCGCAGCGCGAAGGTACTCCAATGAGCATGCAGGAGCGTTCACCGGCAACGTCCATGAACGACACGGTTCTTGGTCCCGTCACGATCGCGCGCCCGCTCGCGCTGCGGCTGCTCACCGACATGGTGCGCATTCGGCGTTTCGAGGAGCGCTGTGCCGATCTTTACGGCCAGCTCAAGATCCGCGGCTTCCTGCATCTGTACATCGGCGAGGAAGCCGTCGCCGTCGGCGCGGTTCACGCCCTCGCCGCCGACGACGCGATCGTCGCGACCTATCGCGAGCATGGCCATGCGCTCGCTCGCGGCATGCCGGCGAACGTGATCATGGCCGAGATGTACGGCAAGCGCGAAGGCTGCTGTCGCGGCCGCGGCGGGTCGATGCATCTTTTCGATGCGGCCACGCGGCTCTACGGCGGCAATGCGATCGTCGGCGGCGGGCTGCCGCTCGCGGTCGGCCTGGCGCTTGCCGACAGCATGCAGGCAAGGACGCGGGTGACCGCGGTCTTCTTCGGCGAGGGCGCGGTCGCTGAGGGGGTATTCCACGAGTCGCTGAATCTCGCGGCGCTGTGGCATCTTCCGGTCGCATTCTTCTGCGAGAACAACTTCTACGCGATGGGCACGGCGCTCGCGCGGTCCGAGTCGCAGACGGATCTGTGCGCGAAAGCCGCCGCGTTCAAGGTACCGACCGTGACGGTCGACGGCATGGACGCAGTCGCCGTCCACGAAGCCGCACGCAAGGCCGTCGAGAGCGTGCGCGGCGGGAACGGCCCGTTCTTCGTCGAATTCCAGACCTACCGTTACCGCGCGCATTCCATGTTCGATCCCGATCTCTACCGGGACAAGGCCGAAGTCGAGGCGTGGAAACAGCGCGGCCCGATTCACAACCTGACGAAGCGGCTCAAGGCCGAAGGCCAGCTCACCGAGGAAGAGTTTCTCGCGATCGACGCCGCCGCGATGCAGGAAGTCGAGGCGGCGGTCGCATTCGCCGAGGCTGGCACATGGGAACCGCTCGACGACCTGGCCCGTGACCTCCATGGGGAGCACCCGTGACGAGGATCACCTATCGTGAAGCAATGCGCGAGGCGCTGCACGAGGCGCTCGTGGCCGACCCGCGCGTGTTCCTGATGGGCGAGGACGTCGGCAAGTACGGCGGCTCGTATGCGGTCTCGAAGGGCTTTCTCGACGAGTTCGGTCCCGAGCGCATTCGCGACACGCCGCTCTCGGAGCTCGCCTTCGTCGGGACCGGCATCGGTGCTGCACTCGGCGGGATGCGGCCGATCGTCGAGGTCATGACGGTGAACTTCAGCCTGCTTGCGCTCGACCAGATCGTCAACACGGCGGCGCTGTACCGGCACATGTCGGGCGGCCAATTCCACGTGCCGCTGGTCATCCGCATGGCAACCGGCGCAGGACGCCAGCTCGCCGCGCAGCACTCGCACAGCCTCGAAAACTGGTACGCGCACGTTCCCGGGCTCACCGTGCTCGCGCCGGCCACGATCGATGATGCGCGCGGCATGCTCGCACCGGCGCTCGACGATCCCGATCCCGTGGTGATCTTCGAGCACGCGCTGCTCTACAACCTCGACGGCGAGTTGACGGACGCGTGGCATGGCGCGGACCTGCGTTCGGCCAAGGTGCTGCGCGGTGGGGGGGACGTGACCCTCATCGCCTGGGGCGGCACCGTATGGAAGGCGCTGCAGGCCGCCGACGAACTCGCCGCGTCGGGCATCGAGGCCGAGGTGATCGACCTGCGCGTGCTGCGGCCGCTCGATGACGCGACGATCATGACGTCCGTGCGCCGCACGCATCGCGCCGTCGTCGTCGACGAAGGCTGGCGGTCCGGCAGCCTCGCTGCAGAAGTCATGGCGCGCATCATGGAGCAGGCGCTGTACGATCTCGACGCGCCGGTCGGGCGCGTCTGCAGCGAGGAAGTGCCGATCCCCTATGCGAAGCACCTGGAGGATGCCGCATTGCCGCAGCCCGCGAAGATCGTCGCCGCCGCACGCCAGACGCTGGGCAAGGGCTGAGGCATCGCATGCTCGAGTTCAAGCTGCCCTCCCTCGGTGCCGAGATGGACGAAGGCACCTTGCTCGAATGGAAGGTCAAGCCAGGCGATATCGTGCACAAAGGGGATGTGGTCGCGATCGTCGACACCAGCAAGTCGGCGATCGACGTCGAGATCTGGCAGGAAGGTACGGTGTACGAACTGGTCGTCGACCTGCACCAGAAGATGCCGGTCGGCACGGTCATGGCGAGACTGCTCGAGCCTGGCGAAACGCCGGAGCAGGCGGAAATGCGAAAGCGCGAGCGCGCCGCGGCGGCGGCTGCCGAACCCTCGCCGATGGCAGCGAGCCCGCCTCCTGCACTGGCTCCTTCCTCGTCCGTCCCCCGTGCGGCGGAGGCGCGCCGGCGCGTCTCGCCGGCGGCACGCGTGCGCGCAGAAGCGCTCGGGATCGATCTCGCGCGCGTGCCAGGAACGGGACCACAAGGCGCCGTCACGCTCGAGGATGTCGAAAAGGCCGCGGCAGCGAAGGCGGCACCCGTTGATCGCGCGCTCGCGATGCGGACCGCGATCGGTGCCGCGATGGCGCGCTCGAAGCGGGAGATTCCCCACTACTACCTCGCGACCGACATCGCGCTCGCGCGGGCGACGCAATGGCTCGCCGCGCGCAACGAAGGCCGGTCTGTCACCGAACGCGTGCTGATGGCGGTGCCGCTGCTGAAGGCGGTGGCACTGGCGCTCAGGAAGTTCCCCGAGCTGAACGGGCATTATCGCGACGAGGCCTTCGTTCCCGGATCCGGAATCCATATCGGGGTCGCGATTTCGTTGCGTCAGGGCGGCTTGATCGCGCCGGCGATACGGGACATCGATCTGCTGTCGATCGATGCACTGATGCAGCGCCTGACGGATCTGGTCGTGCGCGCCCGGGCGCTGACCCTGAAGAGTTCGGAGATGACCGACGGCACCATCACCGTCACCAATCTGGGCGACCAGGGGGTCGAGCTCGTGCAGGGCGTCATCTATCCGCCGCAGGTCGCGCTGGTCGGCTTCGGCAAGGTGACCGAACGGCCGTGGGTCGACCAAGGGCGGGTGATCGGCATACCGCTGGTCACCGCGAGCCTTGCGGCAGACCACCGGGCCAGCGACGGCCACCGCGGCGCGCTGTTCCTGAACGAGCTCGACCGGCTGCTGCAGGACCCCGAAAAACTCGACCAGACGACACCATGACCCCCGCCGGCATCGATGCCCTCGCCCTGCGCCAGGTCGTGTTCGACACGCTGCGGCGGATTGCGCCCGAGCTCTCGCCGGACGAGCTCCAGCCCACGATGCCCTTGCGCGATCAGGTCGATCTCGATTCGATGGATTGGCTCAATTTCCTGGTCGCATTGCACCAGAAGCTTGGCGTCGAGATTCCCGAGGCGGATTACCGCAAGCTCGGCACGCTCGATCAATTGCTTCGTTACCTGACGGCCAAACTGCACGTCGGCGACAGCCCACCGACCGGGTGAAGGTTGCGGTCCGGTGGGATGAACGTCAGCTCAATGCATGACCGGTGAGCGTCTGCTGGCGTCCTGCAGCGTGTCTTCCCGGATCGATCCCGCCCGAGGCATGCCGAGATCGGGTTCGCCGCAGGCCGCCAGCATCGCCTTCCGGCTCCGGTCGCGCAGCCGCAGGGCGGCGGCCCAATCGTCGCCGTCGGGCCGAAGCGGCGGCAGCACCGTGATGGCGATCGGAAAACGTCGGGGCAGCCATTGCCCGTCGCGCAATACGAGCCGCGTCCCGCGCAACGCGACCGGGATCACCGGAACGCCCGCCGCCGCCGCAGCAAGAAAGGCACCGACGTGGAATGACCGCAGCCCCGATTCGCGCGTGAAGGTGCCTTCAGGAAAGAACACTAGCGATTCGCCCTGCCGTGCCGCCGCCACGAGCTCATGGCCCGCCGCCACGCTCTGTTCGATATCGAAGCGCTCGACGAAGCGGGTGTCGAGCCCATGCAACAGCACCCGCAGCAGCCAGTGCCGGCGCAACTCGCGCTTGGCCACGAAATGACAGCTTTCCGGCAGCACGGTCAGCAGCACGATGGCATCGGTATAGCTCGCATGGTTGGCGACCACCATCAGCGGCCCCGGCCCGGCGAGGTGTTCAGCGCCGACAATCCGCACGGGCACCGCGGCGGCGCGGACAAAGAGCCGCGCGAGACTGTTGACCGCGCGGCGCCGCGATTGCCCTTGCGGCAAGGCGATCACCGCGAGCAGGGCGAGCGCGCCAAGCATCAGGGCCATGAACCAGGTGTACGCGCCGTACGCGAACTCGCCCACCTTGGCGAGCGCGTGGCTGACCGTCCTGCCTGCGCCGGAACTCGCCAGACGCACGACCTGCAGCCAAACCGCACTCGCGGCCGCGCCCCGCATGCCGCGCTGGTAGAGCGCGCTGCAGGCGGCACGGCGAATCTTGCCGCTCGAGGTTTTGAGGACCGTGTGCGGCGGCGCGAGCACGATGTCATCGGCCGGCGCCCCCAGCAGCGACGTCGTGCGCTCCGCGATCATCGCCTGCAACGCGCGGCGCCGTTGCGGATCACGCTCCCGTGTTTCGGCAAGCACGACCACCTTTTCGGTGCCGCCGCGGTGATCGGGAACTCCGAACACGGTCACACAGCCTTTGCGGATGCCGGCGATTGCACCCAGCGCGGCCTCGGCGTCCTGGGGATGAATGTGCTGGCCCGCGCGGATGATCACGTCCTTCACCCGGCCGGTGAGGTACAGCTCGCCGTCGGCGATGTAGCCGGTGTCCCCCGTGTCCAGCCAGTCGCCATCGAAGAGCCGACGCGTCGCCTCGCGATTGTGAAAATAGCCCGAGGTCGCCGACGGACCGCGGAACTCGACGCGACCTTCTTCGCGCTCGGCCCGTTCCCGCGCGGAGCTGTCGATCACGCGCACCGCGTAATCCGGCAGGGGCCGCCCGCATGACACGATGGCACGCGCGCGTGGGTCACCCTCGGCCCGGGGCATGGCGACCCCCGATCGCCGGAGCGTTTCCCGATCGACATGGTCGACGAGAGGGCCGCGGCCCAGGGGCGGAAAGGTGAGCCCGACGGCCGCCTCCGCCAGCCCGTAGACGGGAAGCTGCACGGCTGCATCGAAGCCGTACGGCGCGAAGCGTTGCGCAAACCGGGTGATGGTATCGGCCACGACCGGTTCGGCGCCGTTGAACGCGATCCGCAGCGACGACAGGTCGAGCCCCGCAAGACGTTCGGCGGGGATGCGCGCAGCGCAGATCTCGTAGGCGAAATTGGGACCCGCCGACAACGTTGCACGGTAGCGGGTGATCGCCCGCAGCCAGCGCTCCGGCCGTGCGAGAAAGTCGGTCGGCGGCATGACGATCAGCGGGATCCCGAAGTAGAGACTGCCGAGCCACGCGCCGATCAGGCCCATGTCGTGATAGAGGGGCAGCCAGCTCAGGAACACGTCGTTCGGTTGCACGGCGATGGCCCGCCCCATTGCGCGGATATTGGCGAGCACGTTGGCGTGACTCAGGATCACGCCCTTCGGCTCGCCCGTGCTGCCCGACGTGTACTGCAGGAAGGCGATGTCGTGCGCGCTTGCCACATGGTCGACAGGCGCCGCCCCCGGGGCCATGAGCTCGCCAACGGCGATGGTCCTCGCCAGTGACGAAACGGACGCCCGCAGCAGCCACGCGACGGCGCGCGCTTCAGGCACCGTGATGAGGGTGGATGCGTCGCAATTGGCGAGAATCCCCGCTTGCCGGCGCACGTGCTCTTCCAGTTGCGAGCGCCGGGCAGGCGGATAGATCGGCACCGGCACTGCACCTGCTAGCAGCACGCCGAAGAAGGCGACGAAAAACTCGCGCGAGGTGGGAAGCATGATCGCAACCCGCTCGCCCGCACTCACGCCGCGACCTGCAAGGTTTGCAGCGACGCAGCCTGCCTCCGCGGCGAGCGCACCGAACGTCAGCGGTTCTTCGCGTGGCCCGGCGTCCGTCTCGCAAAGCAATGTCAGGTGCGTGCGCGTTGGCTGGGCGGCAGCATGCCAGGCCAACACCGCAGGCAATGTTTGCGCCGACTCCGGAATGGCTGCTGCAACCGGCGGAGGCGCAGCCGGGTGCACAGGAATGGCGGGGGCAACGGATCGGCCTGCGCCCAGCGCGCGCACCAGGTCGCGCGGCGTGTCTGCCGCAGCGAGCGTATGCGGAGGGAGCTGGAGCCCGGATATCGTCTCCAGGCGCTGCAGGAGTTCGGCGCGCTCCAGGCTGTCGAGGCCGAGGTCGCGCTCCAGGTCGCTGTCGAGCTCGATGCGGGCAGGCGGGCCTGCGTCGACGCGCAGCTCACGCACCAGCTCGGCAACGATGGAAAGGACTAACGCCGCCGGATCACCAGGTGGAGGCGCAAGACGTAACTCCCCATCCGCCATACGAAACTGACCCAGCTCACCGAGCGAGGCGGGACACCTCACTGGATTGAGGATTCAGCAACAGGTGGTCGACTTCCGCTTCGGCCAGCAGCCAGTCGTCGACGTCATAGCCCTCCGCATAGCCGCGCTCGATGTAGTGACCGTACGCCGTCTCGCTGATCAGACGATGGCGAAGGTCCGGGTCGATCGCATCCTGCGCGCCTTCCGCGAAGGGTTGATCGGGAAGCGCGACGTCGCCGGAGTCGGCAGCGGAGCTCGCCGACAGCTCCGCGTCTTCGATGGTGCTGACGGGCATCGCTTGAACCCGGCGCTCATTGCCGGCACGGCTGCTGACGGTTGGATCTGCTGTCATGGCAATCTCCTGTTGAGCCACGGGTATCAGCGCCATTGGACACGCGTCGCATCGCCCAGGCGGCACAGTCGCGGACTGCCACCGTGTACAACCCCGCAGACCGCGCGCTCAGATACCCGTTTCCATTCTGATCACTACAGGTCGGCAATCATTGACAACTATCAACGGAGCGCGACCGGCCGTTCAGGCCAAAGCGCCACCGCTCAGTCCAGAGGCAAGTCTCGCGGGATTGCCGGAATCGTGGATCGGTCGCCACGCGCGAGACGAGACGTTTTCGATTGACCACTGTCAACGACCCGCACGCACGCGCGCCTAGCATGGCATAACGCCCGGTGATACGACGCGCGTTGAGCGATATCCCGCGACCTATCGGTCCATGAGCGTGGCACTGCGAAGGGAGAATGGTCCATGAACGTCGGCAGCCTGTGCACTCGTGAAGTGGTTGCGGTACGCCGGGAGATCACCATTGCCGAAGCGGCTGCGCTGATGCGGCGCCACCACATAGGGGACTTGCTGGTGCTGGATGAAGTGGATGGACACCCCACGCCGATTGGCATCGTCACGGATCGCGACATCGTCGTCGGCGTGGTAGCCGCCTGCCTTGATCCCGCTGCGCTCACTGTGGGTGATGTGATGCAGTCACCGCTGGTGACCCTCGGTGAAGCGGAGACCTGCGACGATGCTATACGGCTGATGGCCCTCCACGGCGTGCGTCGCATGCCGGTCGTTGACGGCGATGCTCACCTGGTCGGAGTGATTACGCTGGACGACCTGCTGCCGTATTTCGCGGTCCCGCTCGCCCGACTCTCACAGCTGACAGCCCGCGGGAAAATGCGGGAAGCCGGAACGCGCGTGTAGCCGCCGTTGCGCGTGACGGTTGCTGGCTCATCGAGTCCGCGTGATCCCTCTCGCGTTCATGGACCATGCGGGCCCGTGCGAATCCCTTCGCGCGCACGTTGATGGAACCGAAGCTTCCCGCCATGCGTGCGTGCATCGCCGCTCACGCCACCGGCACGGTCTCGCACGCATCGTCGAGGGTCCAGCAGCCGGCAAGGTATTCGATCAGGTTGAGGTCGGTACCGGGCAGTGCAAAGCGCCAGACCGGCTGGGTACGGTCGAACTTGTCGAATTGCCGACTCTGGATGTTTACTTCGCGGACGGGCAAGCCAAGGCGTTCGTACGCCGCGATCTCGGCGGCGGCTTCCGGAGCATCGCCGAAGAACAGCCATTCGGCCACGAATGCGGATTGCAGCCGGGCCAGCTCGTGCGCCAGGGTGTCCGGCACCGGATTGCGTGCGTCGACGACGCCCGGTGCGCCCTGCTCTACCCAGGGACCGTACAGGTCGTCTTCGACGCTACGAAAGAACCGCGTCGGGCGTGACGAGTAGAAGTCCTCCAGCGCAAAGAACGCAGCCGCAAACGACTGGCCGACTGCGCCGATGTACCAGCCGTAGACATGTTTGCCGACGGTGAGAAATGCCGCAGCAGCCGTGAGTCCAGCGCCTCGCGGTGCGTAGCGCAAGATCCCGTGTGCCTGCATCGCGTTCCTTCGAGACACAGCCAAGTGCGTCCATGCTAGGCGCGCACCAAGGCTTGGGTTTGACAAACGTCAACTGCGCATGGTCGCCGATGACTCTCGAACTCTTGCGGCGTGACAGCGAAACGTCGCGCGCTGCCGGTGTTGCACCTCGCCCATCGATCCGAAATCTGGGGCTCCGCGCGGTAGACGCTGGTTTCGGTTGAACCTTCGGCAGTCGATCGACGTAGCCGTGCGCGGATCCGGAGCCTAGAACACCAGCACCTTGTCCGCCCATTCCGTCCACTCGACGAGTTCGTCCATGGAGCTGCGCTGGATGCGTTCCGCGAGATCGCCGACCGTCATACCGCGTGCATCCATGCAGGTCCCGCAGACGCCAACCACGCCACCGCGCCGGAGGATTCTGTCCAGCATGGTCTGCACGTTGTAGAAGCCCTCTGGCACTCTCTGTCCCGCTTTGGCGCATCCCGCGGCGTCGCCAAGCAGGAACAGGCGAACCTGGTTCCCGGGCGATTTCGCGAGAGCACCGGCGAGTCGCAGGGCGTTGTAACAACGCTCGGAGCCGTAGGGCCCGTCATTCAGCACGAAAAGCACATTCATATGTTGGCGCCCCAATGGGGGAATGCTGCACCGACGGCGCCAGCCGTTGTTGACAGCCGTCAACGCAAACCGACGCGGGCTGCCGCGCGTGGATGCTCTGGAAGCGCCGATGGGTGACTGTCATCGCCTGTTCTTGGCGGGTGTCACCGAGCGGACCGGACTGCCGGAATTCAGGCGCCGTTGGCGCGACTTTGCGGCTGGGCTGTCGGCCGCGGCTGGACGCGCACATGGGTCAGGCCAGCGGCTTGGCTGATCTCGAAGCTGGCCGGCAAGAACTGCTGGATCAGCCACATGGCGGTGGTTGCGTGCGATGAAAGTCGACGCGTGCGGAATTCCGAGGCTCCGTCCGCCAGCGCGCAGTAGACGAGCATTTGATCCGCCGCATGAAGGTCCAGCGTCGCGCCGCTCGCGAGATCGCCCGCGAGCTCCTGGCCAGCGGCGGTGCCCAGCGTCTCGGCGGGCACGCCACGCTCGGCGACGCGTCCCGCGCCGAGGAGCGTTGCTTGTGTACGGGCGCGGAGAACCACGGCGCCGCCCGTGCCGATTGCCAGGTCGTTGCCCAGCACTTGCTCCGCGATGTCGATCGAGCCACCGGCTTTCGAGCCAGTCGCTTCGACGAGGGCGGCCCCTGCGGTGGTATGCATGCGCTGCGCGATTTGTACCGGCAAGTTGCCGACGTGCACGACACCGTCGATGCCGAGAAGCGGGCCGGCCGATGTCGCATGAAAGCCGCGAAGGTTGGAAGGGGCGACTGTGACTTCCACGTCGCCACCACCCCGCGGGTAATAGCCCCGCCGGTGTATGACCATGCTGATCGTCGCGCCCATCCGCCGTAACAGCTCGACCAGCACCAGCCGGAAGTAATCGGCGGGAGGCGCGGCGCGAATGTCCGTGCCACCGATCACACGCACCCGGCTGTCACGATCCGCACGCAGCATGACCGGGACGAGGGCCTGCAACAGCAGCGTGATGCTGCCTGCCGTGCCGATGTCGAAACGATAGTTGCCGCCGACGATCGGTCCCGGAATGAAGTCGAAGCTCCGCGCGCGGAGCGCCAGGCCCTCGCACGTGCCGGCGCAAATGCTCGCGACGGACCTGATCGCGGCAACGTGCTGCGGCGCGAGTCCCGGAGGCGTGCGCCGTGCCCGAACGGCGCGCAGGCGAATGGGCGTGCCGGTGATCGCCGCAAGCGCGACCGCGGTGCGCACGAGCTGGCCGCCACCCTCACCGTACGCGGCGTCGATCTCGAGAAGGTTGCCATTCATGGCCGATTGCCATCCGGCGCCCGCATCGCGCGCTCCTCGAGCACCTGCCGGTCGCCGCGGGCCCCGGATGCGCTCTTCGCGGCAACGCAGCCATCATCATGGCGTCAGCGACCACGATGGAACTCACGGCAGCCGCGCCTTCCCTATCTGGCGGAGCCGCCGCGACGGTTCATGCGCAACCTCGACGGCTTCGAGCAACCTCTCCTCAGGATGCAAGGGCGGCGATACCGGGGAGCATCGCGCTTTGCTCGCGGGTTCTCTCCTGGCGCACGATGCGCGCCAAATCGGCCATCTCCACCGCCATCCCATCGACCAGGTCGTCGAACGACAGCACGCCCAGGATCTCGCCAGTGTCGCGTGTGACGGCGAGCCGGCGCACGCCGAGCTCGGCCATTCGCTCGAGGGCACGGTGCGCATCCGCGCCTTCCGAAATGCGCGCCAGCTGCGGCGTCATGACGTCCGCGACGGGTGTCTCATTGGGATCGGCTCCGGCAGCGACCGCCTGCACGACCAGGTCGCGATCCGTGACGATGCCGATCGCCCGGCGGTTCACTGCAGCATCGTCGGTGACGATGAGGCAGCCGACGTGGTGTTCGCCCATCAGCGCGGCAGCCTCCCTGAGGCTCCTGGATTGAGCGATGGTAACGACATCGCGGGAATATAGGCGGCTGACATGCATGGTGACCTCCCATCGGGAAACTGCATTGAAGCAATGCCGGGACGCGCCGCGGCAGTGCACACGCCATGGGCCCTCCTGGAGGGGGGCCCTTGCAGCCGGTACGCCTCAGTGCCGCGCGCTCAACAAGCCGATGACCGCGCCAAGAGCAGCGCCCGTGGCGGCCGCCATGCCGGCGGTGCGCCATGGGTGCTGGTGGGCGAAGACATCGGCGTCGCCCACCGCCCGCTGCGCCCGCGCCCTGGCGAGCGCTTTGGTCTCCGCGATGCCGATCCTGGCTCGCCTTAGCGCAGCCTCGTACCGTGCTCGCACCGAAGCCGTCTTGTCCGCCGATTCCACCGCCAATGCCTTGAGCATTTCGTCCATGTCCGCGATAACGGTCTCCACGTCCGCGGCGAGCCGCTTGTGCGAGCGCGCGAGGTTTTCCATAAGTCCTCCGTTGGGTATCCCGAATGTCACAACCCGACACCACCATCAGCACCCAGCGTACGCGCGGGTCCCGCCCCGCACTTGCGTCCTGTCAAGTGAAACGCGTTATTCGCGCGCGGAGACGATGGCGCTCGCGCTCCTCCCCCGATCCGCCGCGAGAGACCGATTCGGCACCGCGGCCATCGGCACGTTGATGATCGTCAACCACAGCGATGCCGGCCGGCCGACAATCGAAAGCGTGGTGGCTGCCGGCCCGTGTAATTGCGGACGCTGGCGGGCCTGCATGCACGATTCACGCAATTGCGCGCCTGCCACCAGATTGCAGCCGATCAGTCGAGGAAGGGTATGTGATGCCGGTGCAAAACCTCGCCATCGCGACCGTTCTGGAGGAGATCGCCGATCGCCTGGAGATCCAGGCCGCCAACCCGTTCCGCGTGCGCGCCTATCGCAATGCTGCGCGGACCGTGCAAGCACTTCCGGACGACATCAAGTCGATGGTCGAGCGCGGAGAGACGCTCGCGGGCTTGCCCGGAATCGGCGCCGACCTCGCCGGCAAGATCGCGGAGATCGCGACCAGCGGGAGCTGCGAAGTGCTGACGCGATTGCGCCGCGAGATGCCGTCGGCGGTCACCGAGTTGCTCCAGGTGCCCGGCCTGGGTCCGAAGCGCGTCAGGATGCTCTGGCATGAGCTCGACGTGCAGACGCCGGAACAGGTCTTGCGCGCCGCTCGTGATGGTCGCATACGCAACCTGCATGGCTTCGGCGAAAAGATGGAGAACAACATCGAGCGTGCGGTCGCGGCGCATCTGTCGAAGGAGCATCGCGTGAAGCTCGCCGTCGCGGCCGAATACGCCGATGCCCTGGTCCGCTATCTCAAGGCACTGCCGGCCGTTGACGAGGTCGTGGTGGCCGGAAGCTTTCGCCGCATGCGCGAGACCGTCGGTGATCTCGACGTGCTGGCGACCGCTGCCGCCGGCCGTTCGATCACCGAGGCGTTCGCACGCTTTCCCGAGGTCGAGGAGGTCACGGCGCAGGGGCCGACGCGCGCGAGCGTCCGCCTGCGCGGTGGCTTGCAGGTCGACCTGCGGGTGGTCCCGGCGGCCAGCTTCGGCGCGGCGCTGGCGTATTTCACCGGCTCGAAGGCGCACAACATCGCACTGCGTCGCCTCGCGCAAGAGCGCGGCCTCAAGCTCAACGAGTACGGGGTGTTTCGCGGCACGAGACGGATCGCGGGCGCCACCGAAGCGTCGGTCTATCGGGCCGTCGACCTGCCGGTCATTCCCCCGGAGTTGCGCGAGGACCGCGGCGAGATCGAAGCGGCGCGGGAAGGCCGTCTCCCGGAACTCATCGCGTACTCCGACTTGAAAGGCGACCTGCACGTCCACACCGACGCCACGGACGGGCGCGATACGCTGGAGCACATGGTGGCCGCGGCACAGGCGATGCATCTGCAATACATCGCCATCACCGATCACTCGCGTCGCCAGGCGATGTCGCACGGGCTCGATCCTCCGCGGCTCGCACGGCAGGTGACGGCGATCGAGCGCCTCAACCGCCATGTGGAGGGCATCCGTGTGCTTCGCGGCATCGAAGTCGACATTCTCGACGATGGAACGCTCGACCTCCCGGACAGCGCATTGGCTCCGCTCGACGTGGTCATTGCCGCCGTGCACAGCCGCTTCAACCTGAGCCGTGCGCAGCAGACGACCCGGATCCTGCGAGCGCTGGACAATCCCTGCGTCAACGTGCTCGCACATCCTACCGGGCGGCTGATCGGCGAGCGCGAGCCCTACGACGTCGACATGCTGCAGATCATCCGCAAGGCCAAGGCCAGGCAGATCCATCTCGAGGTCAATGCGCATCCCGAGCGGCTCGATCTGACCGACACCTGCTGCCGCATGGCCAAGGATGAAGGCGTGCTGCTCGCGATCAACTCGGACGCTCACAGCACCCAGGAGCTCGTCAACCTGCGTTACGGCATCGGACAGGCGCGTCGCGGCTGGATCTCCGCGGGCGATGTGCTCAACACAAGGTCCGCGGGGCAACTGCTGCCGCTGCTGCAGCGCGCCAGTTCGAAGGCACGAGCAGCGAAGGATCCCGCTCTGCTGGAAACCTGATCCTGCGATGACGCGCCGCCGCTTGCGCCGGTCGACGGAGGGTGGCACGCGAGGGCCTGACGGCGTTTCGAGGACCGGTCAGGCGGCCCAGTCAAGGATCACCTTGCCGCTGGCGCCGGAGAGCATCGCCGCGAATCCTGCCTCGTAATCCTCGACCGGAAAATGGTGGGTGATGATCGGCGTGAGGTCCAGCCCGCTCTGCAGCATCGCGACCATCTTGTACCAGGTCTCGAACATCTCCCGGCCATAGATGCCACGGATTTCGAGGCCCTTGAAGATCACCTGGTTCCAGTCGATCGCCATGCCGGGCGGCGGAATTCCCAGGAGCGCCACCTTGCCACCATGGTTCATGTGCTCGAGCATCTGGGTGAAGGCCTCCGGCGCACCGGACATTTCGAGGCCCACGTCGAAGCCCTCGGTCATGTGCAGGCTCGCCATCACCTCGCGCAGATCTTCATGGCCGGTGTTCACCGCGCGCGTGGCCCCCATCTTGGCCGCAAGGGCCAGCCGGTAGTCGTTCACATCGGTGATCACCACGTGGCGCGCACCGACATGGCGGGCGATTGCGGCGGCCATGATGCCGATGGGCCCCGCGCCGGTGATCAGCACGTCCTCCCCCACCAGGTTGAACGCCAGCGCGGTGTGCGTGGCGTTGCCGAACGGATCGAAAATGGATGCGAGGTCGTCGGAAATGTCGTCGGGAATCTTGAACGCGTTGAAGGCCGGGATCACCAGGTACTCGGCAAAGGCGCCCTCGCGGTTGACCCCCACGCCGACGGTGTTGCGACACAGGTGCCGACGTCCCGCGCGGCAGTTGCGGCAGAACCCGCAGGTGATGTGGCCCTCGCCGGAGACGCGGTCGCCGATCGCGAAGCCCCGCACCTCCGCACCCATCTCGACGATCTCTCCAACGTACTCGTGGCCCACGTGCATCGGCACGGGGATCGTCTTCTGCGCCCAGTCGTCCCACTTCCAGATGTGCACGTCCGTGCCGCAGATCGCCGTCTTGCGGATCTGGATCATGACGTCGTTGTGCCCTACTTCCGGCTTCTTCACACGCGTGAGAGTGAGGCCGGGAGCGCGTTCGAGCTTTGCGAGTGCCTTCATGGTGTCAAGCGACCCTCTGATCTCGGTTCAATGCATCGCCCCCAGCGCGCGGCCGACCTTGGCGAAGGCGGCCACCGCCCGGTCGATTTGCTCCGACGTGTGCGCGGCGCTCATCTGCGTGCGGATGCGTGCCTTGCCCCTGGGCACCACCGGGTAGGAGAACCCGATCACGTAGACGCCTTCGGCGAGCAGCGCGTCGGCCATGCGTGTGGCGAGCGTGGCTTCTCCTAGCATCACCGGGATGATCGGATGCCGCCCGGGCACCAGATCGAAGCCGAGTGCAGCCATTGCGGCGCGGAAGTGCTCGCCGTTCGCGCGCACCTGGCTGCGCAGCCTCGCACCTTCGTCGCTCGTGAGCAGCTGCAGCACCTCGAGCGAAGTCGCCGCGATGCAGGGCGCCAGCGAGTTGGAAAAAAGGTAGGGACGGGAACGTTGGCGCAGGAGCTCGATGATCTCGCGCCGCCCTGCGGTGTAGCCGCCCGATGCGCCGCCCATGGCCTTGCCGAGCGTGCCGGTGAGAATGTCGATCCGCCCTTCGACGCCGCACAGCTCCGGTGTGCCGCGGCCCGCGTCGCCGACGAAGCCGACAGCGTGCGAGTCGTCCACCATGGTGAGCGCATCGTGGCGGTCCGCGAGATCGCAGATCGCGGCGAGGTTCGCCACGATGCCGTCCATGGAGAACACGCCGTCGGTCGCGACGAGCTTGAACCGGGCACCGGCGGCGTCCGCTTCCGCGAGCTTTGCCTCGAGATCGGCCATATCGTTGTTGCGGTAGCGGTAACGCTTGGCCTTGCACAGGCGAATGCCGTCGACGATGCTCGCATGGTTGAGCTCGTCGCTGATCACCGCATCCTCCTCACCGAGCAAGGTCTCGAACAGGCCGCCGTTCGCGTCGAAACAGCTCGAGTACAGGATGCAGTCCTCCACCTTCAGGAATCCGGAAAGCGCAGCCTCCAGCTGCTTGTGCACCTCCTGCGTGCCGCAGATGAACCGGACCGACGCCATGCCGTAGCCATAACGCTCGAGTGCAGCCCTGGCGGCGGCAACCAGACGCGGATGGTCGGCAAGTCCCAGGTAGTTGTTCGCGCAGAAGTTCAGCACCTCCCGGCCGTCAACCAGCCGAATCGCCGCCGACTGCGGGCTGCCGATGATCCGTTCCGTCTTGTAGAAACCGTCGGCGCGGACGTGCGCCAGGGTATCGCGGACGTGGGACAGGAAACGATCATGCATGACGGTTCAGGCGCGGCGCCGGGTAGGGCGATGGACCTATCTTAACCTCTCCTGCCAAGACGTCCGTGGCGCGCAGGATGATACCTCGCCGGTTTTGGACGTCGGCTTGCCGGCACTCCTGACCATCGAGCCGGAGGACCGATCGGATCAGGTCGACCCACGGCGGCCGTTCGGCAGCTGGCCGTGCGGGACGCTGTGCCGATGTTAGGCCGCGACCGTCGTCAGCCTGGAGCGCGGCCGCGCCACCCCGGCAAAATGACTGAGCAGCAGCCAGGAGGGGAACTGCCGGATGAGGCCCGCCATTCCGGTCAAGCGGATCTTCTTGTTTCGTACCGCTGCGGAAAACGGCATGTCGCCCAGCCAGACCCGCGCCATCGCGGCAAGGTCCGCGTCGACGTAGATGTCGACCTCGAACCCGGGGTCGCTCACGCAGAGATCGACGCCCGAACGCTCGAGCAACAACCAGAATCTCCTGGCGCCCCGGTACGTTACCGGCACGGCGTGGAAACTGAAATGCACTACCACGCGGCGCGCCGGCAAGCGATCCGCGGCGATCCGCCGACGCACGTTCCACATGAGCAGGCCGGCGTCGAGATTCTGTGGCTGCACGCGAATGGTCCATCGTTGGCCCCACGTGCCCAGGGCATCGATCGCGGCGCGGAATTCCTTGCCGGATTCGGTCAGGTGATATTCGCGGCCACGTCCCTTGCCACTCGGAACGGTCTCGAGGACGCCCGCCGCTTCGAGGTCCCGCAGTCGGCGCGTCAGCAGCGCACGCGACATGAGCGGAATGCAGCGATGGATCTCGTTGAAGCGGTGACTGCCCGAAAAAAGCTCGCGCAGGATGATCGGCGTCCAGCGCTCCGCGAAAACCTCACTGGCCACCGCCACCGGGCAGAACTGGCCGAATCCTTTCTTCATCCGACCGACATTAGTCTTCTGCCGGCCGTCCTGCAAGTTCACTTTCAGTACTGGATTGTCTCGGCCCGATCCCGCATCCTGTACCGCGTGATCCGACCCGAAGAAAGGCAATCCCATGACGACTTTCGGCACCGACGAAACATTCGCTGGCTCGATTCCACAGGTCTACGACGCGTATCTGGTCCCGCTCATCTTCGAGCCCTACGCCGCCGATCTGGCGAATCGGCTGAGCCCGCAACCGCTCGGCCGGGTACTCGAGGTCGCCGCCGGCACCGGAGCCGTCACGCGGGCGCTGGCAACCGTGCTGCCGGAAAGCGTGTCCATCGTCGGCACGGACTGCAATCAGGCGATGCTCGACCAGGCCATTGCGAAGGGAACACCACGCAGCGTGGATTGGCGGCAAGCCGATGCGATGGAGCTGCCTTTCGATGACGCATCGTTCGACGTTGTGGTATGCCAGTTCGGAGTCATGTTCTTCCCCGACAAGTCCCGAGCGTATTCCGAGGCGCGCCGGGTACTCAAGGCGGGAGGAATCTTCATCTTCAGCGTCTGGGACCGCATTGCCGAGAACGACTTCGCGGACACCGTGACAACGGCGCTCGAGTCGGTGTTTCCCGAGGATCCGCCGCGCTTCCTGCCGCGCACTCCGCACGGCTACTACGACGACCGACTCATCGGCCGAGATCTTGCGAACGCTGGATTCTCGGCCTCGCCCCGGACCGAAGCCATCGATGCGCGCAGCCGGGCGACGTCCTGCCGAGTCCCGGCGATTGCCTACTGTCAGGGAACACCGCTGCGGAACGAGATCGAGAGTCGCGACGCCTCGCGACTGGGCGAAGCAACCGACATCGCAGCGGAGGCCATCGCGCAGCGGTTCGGTCGGGGGCCGGTCGACGGCAAGATACGGGGGTATGTGTTTACCGTCGAGCGCTAAGCACCGCGATGAAGCTGTTGCACCGTCGAGGATCCATCGTCGAGAGGCTTCATCGCGCAAGAACGACTCGGAAACACGCGTCGGTCGTGCGTTGACAGAATCGCCCTGAAACTTACAGCGGCGAAATTACAGCGGCGAAACGACGGTGGTCCAGCACGCCATTCCGGGTGCTATCGCACGTCACTTGAGAGCCAAACGCCTCCGGATACACGCGCTGTCCTCAGCCCGTGCATTCACGGCAATCGGCCTTGAGAAAAGTCAACACGCGTCGCGTCGGTGGGCGCAACGTAAATCGATGCCTGCCGCAGATCGCTGCGCATCATCGCGAGTCTGGCTCGGATCACCCCCCTCGACCCAATGCACGCCTGGCCGGGTGATTCATTCAGGTGTGCCACGGGCAGCGACACACCTGCTTCTTCCTAGGAGGCACTCATGGCCAGTTACTTGACGCGGCTTGCTGCGATGGCGATCGCGGGGACGCTCACGGCGTGCGCAACGACGCCGGTACCGCCCTTGAACACGGCGGAATTCATGCTGGTCGGCATCGACAACAAGGTCGTGTTCGCCGACGACGGCAGTCAGCTGTTTCTGCCCCCCGGCAACGACTCGATCGTGATCGTGGACATTGGCACCAATCCCGCCGAGCCACGGATCGTGACCAGCCTGCCGCTGATGAACTCGGTGATCGGACCGCCCACGAACCTCGCCATCAGTCCCGACGGCGCGCTCGCGATCGTCGCGAACTCGCTGGACTGGGTGGCGGACGGCGCCAAGTGGAAGTTCGTGCCCGACAACAAGCTCTATGTGATCGACCTTACCGCCAGTCCGCCTGCGCTCATCGACACGCTCGCGGTCGGCAAGCAGCCGTCGGGCCTTTCGATCAATCGCGCCGGCGATCTCGCGCTCGTGACGAATCGTGCCGACAACTCGATCAGCGTGTTGTCGATTCACGGCAAGCAGGTAAAGCTGATCGATACCGTGCCGATGGGGGAATTGGTTGCGGCTGTCGTGTTCACCCCGGATGGCAAGCGCGCGCTCGCGGCGAAGTTCACCGCCCACAAGGTGGCGTTCCTCGACGTCGACGGACAAAAGGTGACCTATGACAAGCGCGACATATCGGTGGGGCTGTGGCCGTACAACCTTGCCGTTTCCGCGGACGGCAAGCTCGCCCTGACGGGGGACAACGGCAGCGCCGGGCGTTCGGACGGAAATGTCGACACGGTCACCGTCATCGATATCGAAGCGAATCCGCCGCGGGTGATCGACAAGGTCGTCGTCGGCGACGGACCCGAGGGCTTCGCGTTGAGCCCGACCGGGCGGCTCGCCGCACCTGTCATCCTCGGTGGCTCGGATGGCCCGAAGAACGCGTGGTTCTACCATCGCAACGGGAGCGTGGCGTTACTGAAGCTCGATGGCAAGAAGGTGGTGAAGGTTGGAGACATCCCGGTGGGCGGCATCCCCGAAGGTGCCGTGTTCAGCCCGGACGGTCGTTGGCTCTACGTCGGCAATTACGTGGACCGAAACATCTCCGTGCTGCGCGTCGACGGTGACACGGTCGTGGACACCGGCACCGTCGTCCCGCTGCCCGGCAGTCCCGCATCGATGCGGGGAAGAGTGCAGTAACGGATCGGCCGAGTCGCATCGGATCGGGCGGAGCTCGCATGCGGCGCTGAGCCGCGTCGGGCTGTCGAGCCGCGCGCCATGGTGAGACGAATCGTCGATCCAGCGAGGAGGCGAACATGTTCAAGCATCTGCTTCTGCCGACGGACGGGTCGGAACTGTCCGAGGTTGCCGTTCGAAAGGGCGTCGAGTTCGCGAAAACCATCAAGGCCAGGATAACCGGCTTGTACGTCACCCCGGATTTCCACATCTTCACCTATCGGACCGAGATGCTGGAGGATACCCGGGAGCAGTATGCCAAGGACTGCCAGGCGCATGCCGCGCAGTACCTCGGCGTGATCGAACGGATCGCCAAGGAAGCCGGCGTGCCGTGCGACCTTGTCAATGTCACGAACGATCATCCCTACGAGGCGATCATCAACGCCGCCGAAGAGCATGGTTGCGATCTCATCGTCATGGCCTCTCACGGCAGGCGAGGAGTGCGTGGCTTCCTTGTGGGCAGCGAGACGCAAAAGGTCCTGACGCATACCCAGACACCGGTGCTCGTGAGCCATTAGAGGCGCCGGGGTCGCGAGTTCGGGGGCTACCGGCCACCCCCCGATCCGATTGCCTGTTTGGTTGATGCAGTGCGATCATGTCCGCGGTCCTGCAGAACATTGACAGACGAAGCCATGAGCCGCTTGCATACCAGACTTCATTCGCTCCCGCGTTCGGTTCTTGCCGGTCTTCAGCGGGGGATCGAGAAGGAGAGCCTCCGGGTGCGTCCGGACGGCACGCTCGCCGCGACTCCGCACCCGCGCGCACTCGGTTCGGCGCTGACGCATCCTCATATCACGACCGATTTCAGCGAAGCGCAGCTCGAGTTGATCACCGGCGTGCATTCCACGGTCGCCGCCTGCCTCGACGAGCTCGCGCACATCCACCAGTTCGTCTACCGCCACATCGGGGACGAGCTGCTCTGGTGCGGGAGCATGCCTTGCAAGCTGCCGGACGAGCAGGCAATTCCCATCGCGCGCTTCGGTCAATCGAACGTCGGACGCGCAAAAACGCTGTACCGCACCGGCCTTGCGCACCGCTATGGTCGGCGCATGCAACTGATCTCCGGCCTGCACTACAACTTCTCGCTTCCCGAGCACAGTTGGCCGCTGGCGGATTTCCGCGATGCCGACGAAGGCTATTTCGCGCTCATCCGCAACTTCCGAAGGCACGCATGGCTGCTGCTGTACCTGTTCGGTGCGTCGCCGGCCGTGTGCGCGAGCTTCGTCGAGGGACGTTCCCATGAGCTGCAGGAGCTGGCACCCGGGACCCTGTACCTGCCCTACGCCACTTCGCTGCGGATGAGCCGTCTGGGGTATCTGAGCGCTGCGCAGGACGCGCTTGCCGTCAGCTACAACGATCTGCCGAGCTACGTGGCATCGCTCGAAGATGCCCTCACCACACCGTATCCCGCCTACGAGGGGATCGGTATCCATGATGGCAGCGAATATCGGCAACTGGCCACGAGCCTGCTGCAGATCGAGAACGAGTTCTACAGCACGATTCGTCCGAAGCGGGTCGTCGGTTCCGGCGAGCGACCGCTGCGCGCGCTGCGCCAGCGCGGCGTGCAATACATCGAGGTCCGTGCCATGGACCTGGATCCCTTCTCCGCGATCGGCATCACGGCACAGACCGTTCGCTTCCTGGACATCTTCCTGCTGCATTGCCTGTTGAGCGACAGCCCGCCTGACACGCCGCAAGAGATCGCGGCAATCGGTCACAACAAGCACCGTGTCGCCTCGCGCGGGCGCGAGCCCGAGCTACACCTGGAGCGCGGCGGCGAAGACGTGGAGCTGCGGCAATGGGCCGGGGAGCTGCTGGCGGAATGCGCGCCCATCGCCGGAGCGCTCGATGCTGCGCAGGGCGGCCGGGATTACCAGGAGGTGCTCGCCGCGGCGGTGGACATGATGGCCAATCCGGCGTCGGTGCCATCTGCACGCGTGTTGGCGGCGATGCGGCAACACCACGGCGGCTCGTACTTTCGTTTCGCTCTCGAGCATTCGCGCCAACATCGGCTGGCCCTGGTCGCCGATCCGCTGCCGACCGACCTGGACGCGCGATTCCGCGAGATCGCAGACGAATCCCTCGGGCGGCAATCGAAGATCGAATCGGAGGACGACCTTCCATTCGAGACGTATCGACAACGGTATCTCTCACCCGACTCGCTTCGAGGCGATTGATGCTCCGGCATCTCTCGGTGTGGAGAACCATGGTTGTCGACTGCCGACCGGCGCGACACTGAAGCCGTGATCGCTGCTTTACCGGGCTCGTGGTCGGCCACGAACCGTGGGCTATGATCAGCCCCTTACCGGCCCGCGATCCATTGGCTCCCCAAGGACCGCCGCCGGGAACCGACTTGCGAAACATGCTCACACCAGCGACTCCCCGCGCGGCGACGGCCGACACGCCGCGCAGCCTGGAGCTCATCCAGCAGCTCATCCGGTTCGATACCACCAGCCGGCTTTCCAACCTGGCGCTGATCGATTGGGTGCGGGAATACCTTGGGCGGCACGGCATTGCCTGCCGCCTGACCCACGACGATGGCAACGCCAAGGCCAATCTCTTCGCCACCATTGGCGATGCCAGTCGTCCTGGCGTGGTGCTGTCGGGACATACGGATGTAGTACCGGTCGATGGCCAGCAGTGGACTGTCGACCCCTACGCCGGCGTGCTGCGCGAAGACCGGCTGTTGGGCCGCGGCACTGCCGACATGAAATCGTTCCTGGGGATCGTCCTCGCCGCGGTGCCTGACATGGTGGCGAAGCCCCTGGCGATGCCGATACATCTCGCCTTCTCCTACGACGAGGAAGTGGGCTGCATTGGCGTCGGGCGGATGATTCGCGACATGCAGGACATCGGGGTCGCGCCTGGCATCGCCATCATCGGCGAGCCGACGAGCATGCGCGTCGTCACCGGGCACAAGGGCAAGCTCTCCATTCACGCTCGCGTATGCGGCCGTGAAGCGCATTCCGCCTACGCTCCCAGCGCCGTGAATGCACTCGAGTACGCCGCCGAGATCGTCGTCCAGCTCCGTCGCATGCAGCGTCAGAAGGCGACCGAGGGTCCGTTCAACCGCGAGTACGAGCCGCCCTACAGCACGCTCCACACCGGCGTGCTGCGCGGTGGCACGGCTCTGAACATCGTGCCCAGGGAATGCGAGTTCGATTTCGAATTCCGCACCATCCCGGAAGACGACCCGCATCAGCTGCGCGACGCGCTGCAGGCTTACTGTGCACGCGAGCTGCTGCCCGAAATGCAGCGCATTGCGCCCGAAAGCAGCATCGAGTTCGAGACCAGGTCCGATAATCCCGGCCTGCACACCGAGGAAGCGGCGGAAATCGTGAGTCGCATCGAGCGGCTGGCGCAGAACGGGCGCGGGGGCAAGGTCGCGTTCGCGTCCGAAGCGGGGCAGTTCCAGCGCGCCGGGTACGAGGCGGTGATCTGTGGACCGGGATCGATCGCGGATGCGCACAAGCCGGACGAATTCATCACACTCGAGCAGATTCGGCGCGGTGAGGGATTCATCGCGCGCATCGTCGAGCAGGCGGCCGCAAGGCCCTGATGCAGCGCCGCTGAATGCGTAGCAGCACCTACTGGAGGTCACCCATGCAGTTGCATCGATTCGTGCGTCGTAGCGTGCTGTGGTGCGGCATCGCGGTTGTGCTTTGCGCCGTCGGCCCGCTTCGGGCCGGCGCCGAGGAGATCAAGGTGACGCGCCAATACGGGCTGCCCTACATCCCGTTGATGGTGATGGAGCACGAGCAGCTTCTGGAGAAACATCTCAAGCGCCTCGGCGTGCCCGACGTGAAGGTCACCTGGGCGACGATGAGCACGACCACCGCCACGGTCGACGGGCTGCTCTCGGGCAGCGTCGACTTCGCCTCGTCCGGGATTACCGGACTCCTGACGCTGTGGGACAAGGCTCAGGGTACGCAGAACGAGGTGAAGGCCATCTCCGGCATCTCATCGTTTCCGTATCCGCTGGTCACGAGCAATCCCGCGGTGAAGACGATCAGGGATTTCACCGACAAGGACAAGATCGCAGTACCCGCGGTGAAGATCTCGGTCCAGGCGATCGTTCTACAGATGGCGGCGGCCCAGGCGTTCGGTCCCGACAAACGGACTGCGCTCGACGCGCGGACCGTGTCGATGGGGCACCCGACAGCGGCGGTTGCAGTCATGTCGAAGCAGAACGAGGTCGATGCGCATTTCAGCTATCCTCCCTACAGTCTCGAGGAGCTGCGCACACCGGGCGTGCACGCGGTCCTGTGGGCGAATGACGTCACCAATGGCCCGGCCACGACGATCGAGGTCGTCACGCCCGCGCGCGTCGTGAAGGAGCATCCGAAGTGGGTCGAAGCGTGGATGGCCGCGCAGCAGGAAGCCAGTGATTTCGTCAACAAGCATCAGCGCGAAGCCGCGGAGATGTATCTCGGCATGAGCGGTGAAAAGAAGCTGACGGCGGCCGACCTCGTCCAGATCATCGCCGATCCGCAGGTGCGCATCAGCGTCACCCCCTTCAACACGATGGTGTTCGCCAGGTACATGCACGAGACGGGCAGCATCAAGCGCATGCCCGGAAGCTGGAAGGACTACTTCTGGCCCGTGGCACACGGACTCGACGGAAGCTGAACTGGCGTTCGACGCCGCGGCCTCCGGCGCGCACGGCGCCGCTACCGGCTGACGAACTCGATGCGGGCAGCGCTACCGGGCTGCGGGCGTGAGCGACCGCCTCGTGGTCGCCTCACGCACCGATTGCAGCTTCGATCTCGGCGAAGGTGCGCGCGACGTCGTGCCCGATATGCGGCGGCAGGCCAAGCTGCCGCGCGATTTGCGTCAGGGAGAACATGCCCCGCACGGTGTACGTTGACGGACTCGCGGCGGCCGAGCCGGATTCGATCACCAGCGCGTGCTGGCGGCCGGAGCGCTTCAAGGTTTCCACGATGTCGCCCACCCGGGCTTGCAGCACATCCGGCAGCTCCATCGCTTCCAGCAGGTTTGCGGGTGTCATCACCTCGCGCACGAGGACTTCGACGTGCCGCGCACCACGGCGTTGGGCGATCTGGATCGGCCTTTCCCCCAGGATATCGGTGGAAGTGATGATCCCCAGGATGGCTTTCGCTTCGTCGACGACGAAGAGGGCACGAACGCGCTCGGCGATCATCGTCTGATGGGCCTGATCGATGGTCGCGACGGAAGGAATGGTCACGGCCGCGACGCGGCTCAAGTCGGTCATCACGTCGGTCGCAGGCGAGCCTGGCCGTACTCGCAACTCCGGGGTCTGACTTTGCAGGCGATAGATTGCACCCGCCGCGGCTTTCGATTGCCGCAGCGGACCGAACGGCTCTTCTGAAGCCCGTCGGCCCTGACCGGAGGGCAGCTCGCTCGAGTGTCCGAATCCGGAGAACATCCTTTCCACGAATTGACCGCCGTGCTTCGGCTCCACCCTGTTGGTGGTGGCTGGCTGATCGGGGGGAGGCGAGTCTTTGCTCATCATCATTCTCTCCAGGCTGCCGTCGCACCCGCTGCCACGGCCACCAGGTGCATGGTGCCGTCGTGGGTGCTGAAGCGCAATGGTCGGGGCGGAACGGGCTCGGCCACGGCAAGGGCGATCCTGGCCACTTCGCGTCCCATGCTATGGACAGCGATACTGCCAGAAGGTGCGTTCGGCCTGGTCTCCCCGACGAGTGGTCACCGTCCGTGATGCCGGGCGCTCAGCCGGACATTCCGGCCTTGCCGGTTCTGGCGCGGTGGCGCGCTGGACGTCGCATCCAGTTTCCCGCCGCCGTCGGCCTCGTTGGCGGCGTATCCGAAGCCGGACCATCCTTGCAACACCCCGCGCGCGGATCGTTGCACACGTGACGCGAACCCGCCGCCCGTACGGACGGCGGGTTCCCGTTTGTGGAAAAGCCCGAACATCGGAGGAGGTGTTTCTCCAGAACCCGGAACATAGTGTCGCGCGTCACGGTCGAAGTCTGGCAATTCACCGCTCGCCGACGTTCGAGAGCGACGCTTGCGAGCTGGTGCGAAGCCTGGATGATCATCTCTTCGGCTCGCGGACACGGAAGCGCTGCCGCGAATTCGCCGAAGCGGCGTGTGCGCCGCGGATATCGACGCGCCCGCTGCCCGACCATGGAGGTCACCATGAACCATTGGAACATTGCATTGGGCGTCGCGTGCACCGCGCTCGCCATCGGCACCGCCAACGCAACAGTCGATCAGCCGGCCAATTCCACTGCGACAGAGCTCGGCGCCTGCAGTCAGCTCCCGCGAAGTGAACGGGGCATCTGCAAGCAGGAGGCGCTCGGAAGCAACTCGCCATCGGCAGGAATGACGGCAGCGAATGAACAGCCGGCGCTCGATGCAGCAAACGCCGCCTATGCGAGCGCGCTGGCTGCCTGCCGCCGGCTGCCGCTCAGCGAGCGCGGCCTATGTACCGACCAAGCACGCGCCAACAGTTACGGCGGTATCTCACCCGCCGTGCCAGCAGCGGAGCGCCAGGCCTTGACCACGGAGAATGCCCGCTATCAGGCGGCGGTGACAGCCTGCCACCGCTTGCCAGTCAGCCAGTGGAATACGTGCATGTCGGACGCAGGGACCGACGAAAGCCTGCTCGGCACCCGGTGAAGGCGCGCCTCGGGGCCGCCGCCTCCAAACGACCCGGTCGCCGCGGCGCGGGGCGTGTGCCATCCGGCCCCCAGGGAACAGCCGGGCGTCAGCCTATTTCGACGTGCGCTACTCCGTCGGGGCGTGAAGTGCTTAAATGGCACCCGCGCGGCCCCTCTTGGCTGCGGGAGAAGCCGTGTCCGCCCTGCCCTCATTGCAGGAATCCGTGGGTGCAACGTCGCCGCTGCCGAAGCCATCGCGCCTCGGTGCGACGACGCCGCGCAATGTGAGCGTGGGCTATGCCGTAATCGCTTGCCTCTGGATTCTCCTTTCCGACGAGCTGCTTGCAACGCTCGCCCTGCCGCCGCAGCAATGGCTGGCCGTGAGCCAGTACAAGGGCTGGGCATTCGTTCTCGTCACGGCGGCGCTCTTGTACTGGGTGCTGTTTCGCTGGCAGGCCAGGTTCGCCCGCACGGTGGCGGAGCTTGGCGAGAGCGAGCATCAGTACCGAACGCTGTTCGACAGCAGCCCGGAACCGCTCTGGATGTTCGACTGGGAGACCTTGCGGTTCCTGGCGGTGAACCGCGTTGCGATTGAGCGCTATGGCTACAGCCGGGACGAATTTCTGGCCATGACGATCAAGGACCTCCGGGGACCGGAGGAGCTGCCGGAGCTGGAGCCGGCGCTGCGTGCGGACCCTCTGAAGCTCCAGCGCTTGCACCATCGCACCAAGGACGGCCGGCAACTGACGGTGGAGGTCAGCAGCACTCCCCTGCGCTTTGCCGGCCGCGCAGCGCGACTGGTGTTCGCCCACGACATCTCCCGCAGGGTGCGCGACGAGGAGTACTTGCGTCTGGCCGCGCTGGCCTTCGCCCGTACCCACGAAGCCGTTGCCATCACCGACGCTGCCGGCAATCTCCTGACCAGTAACCCGGCCTTCGCCCATCTGACGGGCTACACCGCTGCGGAAATGGAAGGCAGGCAACCATTGCCGCTGCTGGTCGACCGCACCGATGCAAGCTTCGACGGTCTCCGCCAGGCTCTCACGACGGGGAGCGATTGGGACGGTGAAGTGGTGACTCAGCGCAAGGACGGCACGCGCTGTCTCGTCAGCGTGTCAGTACGGCCGGCGCGCAACCCCGATGGCCAGCTCACCCATTTCGTCGCGGTCGGCCGCGACATTTCGGCAGAACGCGCTGCCGAGGCGCGCATCGAGCATCTTGCCTACTACGACAGCCTCACCGGGTTGCCGAACCGCAATCGCCTGGAAGAGCGGGCGCGCGCGGTCATCGCCCGACATCGAGACAGCGGAGAACAGTTTGCGCTGCTCTTCTTCGACCTCGACCATTTCAAGACCATCAACGATTCGCTGGGGCATCTTGCCGGTGACAGCCTGCTGCGTACGCTGGCCCAGCGCATCCAGGGCGAGGTGCGCGCGACGGACACCGCGGCGCGCTGGGGTGGAGATGAGTTCGTGGTGCTGGTAAACGACGTCACGCCAGAGCTCGCGACCGACACGGTGCAGCGCATCCTCAAGGCGGTCGAGCAGCCAGTGCGGCTGCATGGCCGCGTCACGACCTTGGGCGCCAGCGCCGGCGTCGCCCTCTATCCACGCGATGGCATGGACTTCGCAGCGTTGTTGCAGGCAGCCGGTACCGCCATGCACCGATCCAAGGAGCTTGGCCGCAGTTCCTTCCAGTTCTTCCGGCGCGAGCACAATCAGGAAGCCCGTGAGCGCATGGCGCTCGCCAGCACGATTCGCCAGGCCCTCGCCAATGACGAAATGGTGGTCCACTATCAGCCGCAGTTCAATCTCAGTACCGGGCAAGTGGTGGGCTTCGAGGCGCTGCTCCGTTGGCAGCATCCGGAGCTGGGGATCGTGGGTCCGGACAAGTTCATCAAGGTCGCCGAGCACAACGGCTTCATGCCGAGTCTGGGCCGATGGGTGCTGGAGCAGGCGTGTGCCCAGCTCAAGGAACTGCCGGTGCTGGGGCTGCCGCAAGTGCGCATGGCGGTCAACGTGTCGGCAGTCCAATTGCGCGATCCGAGCTTTGCCGACGAGTGCCTGCGCATCGTGCGGCAAGCCGGGGTCGCGCCAACTCTGCTCGAACTGGAAGTCACCGAGAGCGGGCTGCTCGAGGACAAGCAACTGGTGCTTGGCCAATTCAAGCAACTGCAGGCCCACGGCATCGGCGTGTCGCTGGACGACTTCGGTATCGGCTACTCCAGCCTGACCTACCTTCATGCTCTCGGTGTCGACAACATCAAGATCGACCGCAGCTTCGTCAGCCAGATGTTGACCGACCCGGCCGCGCAGAACATCGTCCAGGCCATCATCTCCTTGGGCCATGCCTTGGGCTTGCGCGTGATGGCTGAGGGCGTCGAAGCCGCAGCGCAAGCGGAAGCACTCTCCCGGCTTGGCTGCGACGACGCGCAGGGATACCTCTTTTCCCGACCGCTGCCGCGGGAAGCGCTGGCCGCGTGGATCGGAGAATTCAGTGTTGCCCATGACGGCAAGCCGCGCCTTGTCGCCACGGGCATGCCGCGCCCGGTGTCGCCGCGCACCGCCGCGGGCAACAATCCGCCGGGCACGCGTTAGAGGCGACGCGGAGCGAAGTCGTCCTGGGGTCCGGGCGGCGGCCCGGAAGCTCGCGGCACCCGGACCTGACCGCCGATCTGTCGGGAATGGGCCCTAGAATCGGTAATCGACTCCGACGGACACTCCCTGCCGATTTCCGCCCGCGAAGCAACGCCCCTTCACCGATGCTGCGTATGCGCGCCTTGGCCATGAATCACCGTCTCGCTCGCGCCCAAGGCATCGATGCTGGTCTGGCCAAGGATCGGTTCGACGCGATCGTCACGCCCACCGCAGGACCGGCTCCGATCACTGATTTCGTGACTGGCGATCGCGAGACCCCAATCGCGTCGCAGCCAGCTGCGGTAGCCGGTTACCCCCATATCGCCGCGCCGGCGGGCTTCGTGCTCGGTCTTCCCATCGGCATATCGATCTTCGCATCGGCGTATAGCGAGCCGACCCTTATCCAACTCGCCTGCGCATTTGAACAGCGAACGAAGGCGCGCAAACCGCCGCAATACCTGCCAACCGCCGCATAGGATTAGGGAGGGTCCGGCGTGGATAGCTGTACCGGGCAGTCCGCTCGTCGCCCGTTAGCTGCAGGAGGTTGTTGGGTGCCCACGCACGCACCGATGCAGGCGTCGCAGTCGTATCGGCGGAGCACGCGAAAGATCACTTAACAAGGGTCACCGGCACATCGACAAGGTGCAGCACCTTCGTCGCGATCGAGCCCAGCAGCAGGCCGGAGATGGCGCCGACACCGCCGGAGCCGAGGCCGCGCGTGCCCATGATGACCTGGTCGCAGTGCAGGTCTCGCACGTAGCGGGCAATGGTCTGTGCCACGTCGCCGACTTCGACATGCGACGTGTACGCGATGCCCGCATCCTTGAGCTGGGCGCGTGCGGATTCCAAAGCGTTTTGGCCCAGTTGCTGGTGGAACTTGTCGACCAGGTCCTGGCTGAGGTGGTTCTTGACGAGCCCCGAATTGACCGGCGGCTGAACGTTCAGCAGATGCACCATCACCGTCGGCCCATAGGCGACTTGCTGGCAGGCGGCATCTACTGCGCGCGTCGAATTATCAGAACCATCGACCGGAAGCAACACGCAGGGCATGACGATCTCCTTTTGCCGGGCCAACGGCTACCTGCACCCACCGGGTTCGCACGGTTGCGCTGGGTTAAGCCTGACCGATCCGAGGTCATACCGCAAGGTAGATCGCAAGCAGAATGCCAAGGCTGCCAAGCGCGGCGGCCAGGGCGACTGGAATCATCGGCGCATGCGAGGGGGGGACATCGCCGGACGGGAGCAACGCGGTGAACCGGCGGTATTGCCGAGCCGCAACGAACATCGCGACTGCCCCAATCACGACGAGTGCAATACCGACAAAGCTGGACATCGGCGTGTGCAACGTTGCCGTGGCCCGGGTGTGCCCTTGCTGAGTGTCGAGGAGGCGAAGAAACAAGCCGAAACGCGCGACCACAAACCCGAAGCCCATGACGGTCAGCCCCGTCCTTATCCAGGCGAGAAGCGTGCGCTCGGCGGCAAAATAGACGCGCGGATCGGACATTCATCGTTCCTTGTCGAATGCGCCGGACCACGGCGGCACGAGCGCAAGCAGTGCTGCCCATCGCACAACAGCGGTCGGTTGCGAGACGCCTCGCTCAGTTCGGTCTTCCGGGGCCGGCCTTTGCACCGTTTCCCGTGGCACTCGCCAGTTCCGGCGCGCGGACGTCGACCGACGCCGACTTTGCGGAAATTCGTTCCAGATAGTCCTGCAATCGCGCGGACGATAGCGCGCCGATATGCCGGTCCACCAGTCGACCGCGCGTGTCGAAAAAGAGCGTCGTTGGCAGCACGTCCCCGGCGATCGCATTGAACGCCCCATGCGGGTCGGCTACCACGTTGCGCAACCGGAGCCCGGACTGGTCGACGTATCGCTCGATCGCCGCCGCGCTCTCGCCCTGGTTGACGAACACGAAGTTGACGTCGCGTCGCCGCTCCTGTGCGGCGGCGAGCACCGGCATCTCACGGCGACACGGCGGACACCAGGTGGCCCAGAGGTTCACGACCGACGGAGATCCGGCGTAGCGGGAAACCGGAATCGCCACCCCGGAAAGATCCTCGAGCACGACATTTCCCGGCAGCGCAACCTGGGTGTCGGCCTCCGTCCACGCCACGAGGCCAGTACCCAGGGTCCACACCATCAGACCTGCGAATGCGGGGGGCAGCAGCCGGGAAACCGGGAGCCCGCTTAGATCGGCGCGGGCAAGCGCCACCACGGCACCCACCACCATGCCCGTCGCCCAGTCGTAGCCGTCCTCCCAAAGCGCGAAGGCGCGCAGCGGCTCGCCGCCGAACGCCCCGAGATGCAGGAGCACGTACGCCACGCGGGCGGACAACACGCAGGCAAGCAGCGCGAACCACAGTGCCACTTCGATCGGACGCCGCTCCTCCGACTTCAGCCACCGCAGGGCCACGAGGGCAGCGGCAATCGCGGCAATGCCCACCAGCCGTTCAATCGGGATCGCCAACGGTCCGATGGTGAATGCGTTCATGCTCGCACCCCAGGATGCCTGCCGCTCGCCACTCGCGCCATTTCCGTGCAGCTTACGGTGCTGCGGTATGTCAGTAACAGTCCACACATGCCGCGCCGCGGGGAGACTCGAGGGAAACGATGCACCGCCGTGCCATGGAAGCGTCGACTGCCGGCGCGGTCACCGCGATGCCAGTGCCCGAGCGAAGGCAGTATGCCGGTTCGACCGGCATGACATCGGCCAGTGTCGGTTTCACTACTTGTCATTTATTCCCCGTGAACGACACATCGGTATCCCTGCAACCGCCGCGGTACGGTTGCCGTAGCCGCGACGTGCTTGCGAAGCGCGTATTGTGGAGCTTCCGGCCTTGCGCCGCACGATGCGTTTCCGGAAAGCTGCTCGGTCGGCAGGTGATGCCATTCTGACGCGTGGCTGCGGCCTTGGCCTGTGACTCCGGTCACATATGCCGCACGTCTGCCCCGGCAAACTGTCCACCTACCCGCCGGGGCTACGCCGGTCCGCGCGTCAGCAGCCACCAAATTGCCATCAGGAGATCACATGTATTACATCGTCGAGACAGACAAACCCTTCGAGCGCGCCGCCACGGATCTCGAGTCCGCCGTGAAGCGTAACGGCTTCGGCGTCCTCCACGTCCACGATCTCGGGGCGACGCTACGCAGCAAAGGCATCGCGTTCGGTGAGCAGTGCAAGGTGTTCGAAGTCTGCAATCCAGCACAGGCCGCCAAGGTTCTCACGAGCGACATGCGCATCAACATGGCCCTCCCCTGCCGCATTTCGGTTTATACGGAAGGCGGTGCCACACGCATTGGGCTCATCAAACCGGCGGCGATGCTGGCAGGACTTTCATCCGATCCTGCCCTGAGCAAGGTTGCTCAGGAAGTCGAAGCGGCAACGATCAAGATGGTCGACGAAGCAAGATGAGCCGAGGTCCGGTCAATCGCGGATAGCCAACGCAGTTGGTGAATTCATCGGCACGGAAGAACTCTACGCAGGCAACCGGCCGGTCGCCGCCCGCTTCCGGCCGAACACGGCCTGATCGCCGACGGTTCGTGTACGACCCTTTGCTGATCTTCTGCCCGGGGAGAGCGGACGTTCGGGGGCGATTCCCCATTTCAAGTCCCAAGACCGTCTTGCCGGGAGTGCGTGCGCGCGCTCGGCGCCAAGAACTTCGAACGGTCGGAGCTTCTTGCCTTGATTGCGCGCAATCCGCGGTTTGCGCTAAGCTCGCTGCCGTTGCGGGCTACCGCCGCACGTGCAGTAAGTTTCCCCAGAAGCCGATCCGGAGAGATGTGAACTGCCTGGACCGTCGATGTGCCGGACTGAACTCCTCTTGGAGAACGACATGATCAAAGGCAGCATTTCGAAATGGCTGACCGGTCTGGCCGCATGCGGGCTGGCTGTTGGCGCGATGGCTGCGCCATTCTCGGTCAAATATACCGACACCGTCAGCGCTGTTACTCCACCACCCGGAATCATCAACGGTGAGCAAGTCACCGTTGAGTTCATATTGGACAACGGCAATAGCTCGGCGGCGAATCAGACATGGTCTGCTGCCAACCTCAAGCTCGTTTGCTTCACCTTCAATAATGCCCAGGATAAGTCTGTATCCATCGATTATTCCGGCAGTCCTCTCACTGCCAATGGTTCGACAGTAGTCACCACGGGCAATTTCACTACTAACGGGGCCGGTCAGCTTCAGACGGGAACGATTGATTGGGAGGACTTCAGGGACCCAATCCCTAATCCTCATGTGACAAATCTCGCCGGCGTCACCACGGTATCTGACTGGTTCATCGATCACTTCAACCACGTAATTCGTTTCAATACCGGACAATTGGGCTTTGCCAATGTGACAAATGACGACGCAGTCACTAACTGGTCAAACCCTGTGGCGTCGAACGGCCTTTGTTCAGGAGGCGCTGCGATCGCTCCGCCGACGGTCGCGAAAGCCTTTGGCGCGGCCACCATCGTGTTGAATGGCTCGACCTCGCTTACTTTCACGATTACCAATCCGAACGCGTCATCTTCATTGGGTGGCATCTTCCTGACCGACTCGTTGCCGGCAGGCCTCGTTGTCTCGACCCCGAACGGGCTTGTGGACGGTTGCGGAGGCGCCACCGCCGTTGCCGGCTCAAGTGCCGTAGACCTGGTCGACATCGGGTTAGCGCCGAACACTTCGTGCACGTACCGGGTGAACGTGACCGGCACGACGCTCGGAACGAAGAACAATACGACCGGTGCGGTGACCTCGGATCAGGGCACAGGCGGCACCGCGTCGGCAAGCGTCACCGTCGTGGCGGTCGCCGCCGCACCCGCGACCATACCGACGTTGCAGGCCTGGGCGGTATGGCTACTCGGCCTGCTGATCCTGGTCACCGCCAGCGTTGCGTTCCACCAGCGTAGGAGAGATTGAGCAAGCCAATCGAAATCGCAGCCGCAAGGGGGCCCGCAGCGATGCGGGCCCTTTGTTTGGCGGATCGAGAAGAATCGCGCGGTCGCACCTTCGTGCTGCCGGATGACTCATGGACGCCGGTCAGCCCGGCCCGGGCTTCGAGCCGGCGCGCTTCGCTGCAGCATGTGCGACCGCGAATGCCCTGCTCTCGTCCCCGCCGTACTCCTCATACGCGTTGTTGAACGCCTTGAGGAACGCTTCCTTCTGATGGGCGTTGTACTGGTCGGTTTGTGCTTCCGGAAGGTCTTGCACACACTTGTATGGCATCGGATCCTCCAGTTCAGTTTGAGGGTTTGCCCCCGTGAACGCTTGACCGGACAGTCCCGTCCCGGGTTCCTCCGTCGAGGAACTCACCCTGACTGCAACAGTATCCGTGGACGCCCGCAGCGCAAGATCCTGGCTACGGTCGACGGCGTGCCTGAGCCGCTCGCGTGGGATAGCTGCCGGCAGCGCGGGTATTCGAACCCCGTGGGAACCTTCGGAGCGCACGTCCCCTTAGCGGAGATTGCCTTCGTTTTCTCGCGCACGTTTCCAGTGGTGGGGCGGCGGCGGGCGCACCGAGACCCGCGCCCGCGCGCTCCGTACGATCCGACGTTCGACGAATCAAGTATTCGGCTTCAGAGGTGCTCGAATCTGATGTCAGCGAACGCGTTGAGCTACACCTCGCGCCCGATAGCCTGACCCCGCTACTGGGACGTGCGAAGTTCGACGTGCCGAATAGGACGAGCGACCTGTCACTGCAACCGGGCTGGCGCCGTGGGGTCGTTTCCGGTCGTCAGCGCCCGGATGAGCTGTGCCTTGTACGGGCCATTGAACAGGAATCCGAGCCACCCAAACGGCTCGGTGCGCACAGCTATCGCAACCGCTGCGTCGGACTCCTGAACGGCATACGCGGGATTCTCGAAGTACGGGAACTTGCCGCCCATCTCCTGCACATTGCCTGGAATCTCCGGAAGCATCTTGCCCCGTATGCCGGCGAGGTCGTAAATCACCTGCATGAGGTCGTTGCCGTTCAATTGGAACGTCTCCGATCCAACGGTCAGGGTCGCCGTCTTACGGCCCTCGTCCAAGGCGATCTCGTACTTCATTCTGGAACTCCGCGCTCGAGTGTTGGTTCGGCATGCTACCAATGGAGCTGTGCTGCTCAATCCTGGCACGGCGCTCACGAGCCTTGTGCCCAAGCAAGGTCGAGGCGATCTATTGGCGAACAGCCGCGCGTGCGTCGCGCAAGCGCTTGATCCCTTCGCGCTCCCCGACACGCTGGAATTCCTGCTCCAATTGCAGCAGGTCTTCGTCCGAAAGCTGCGCAAGGTTGACCAGCCCGGTGCGGGCCCCCTCCACGGCGCGCAAGAGTTCGTCGAGCTTGAGGCTGAGCATCTTGGAATCGCGGTTCTGCGTGCTCTGGATGAGAAAAACCATGAGAAAGGTGATGATGGTGGTGCCGGTGTTGATGACGAGCTGCCACGCATCCGAGTAGTCGAAGTAGCGACCTGTTGCAGCCCATACCAGTACGATCATTGCGGCAGCGAGAAATGCCCAAGGCGTCCCGAGGGCAGCCGAGCTCGCCGCCGCGAATTTGCGAAACATGTCGTGCATAACGCCCTCCCCGTCGAGGTAGCCGATCGGCGTGTCGTCGCGATTGGTCCAGGCGGTGCGCTTGTCACGCCGTCGCACGAAGTCATCGGCCGTGAACTGGGTCAGCGCCAGCGATCGGCCGATGCCTCGGTGCCGGCACCGCCCGGTTCAATCACGCGAACTCATCAGCGCGGGTTCTGACCCCATCGAGGCGCGTGTACTGCGGGCAAGATCTACCGCCGCTGTGCAAAGTATTCCCGCACGCGGTCCGCAGAATTCCCTACTTGTTCCACGGCCTTCGCAAGCTGTTCCTTTGTCACGCCCAGCGCCTGAGTCCAGTAGCGCACCTCGTGCTCCTGGCCCATTGCGATGCGGCTGCGGTCCTGGCCGCCCCTGTTGGTCGTATCGTCGCTCATGTCTGCCTCCGTTGGCCGCCCCACACGGCGCAGACGATCTGCACGAGACGTGCCAATGTCGTACTGCGCTGATGCCGCCTTGGTTCACGGGCGGGAGTCCGCGGTCAGGGACCGACCGGGTGGCCATCGCTAGCCGATGCTCCTGCCGCGATCGATGTTCATGGGCCCAGCCGCCAGTGCCTTCAGCACGGCATCGTGCTCTGCGCAGAAGCGCTCTCGATCGAGTTCAACGCGTTGCCGATAGCGGTATCACTTGTGCGCGCGATGGACTCGCCATGGTATGCACCTCGGCCGATCCGAAACCAAAGGCGGCAGACGTTGTCCGGCGCGAGTACGCGGTGACACGGCGCTATGCTGATTCCATTTCGCCAAGCTCTTCGCGATCGTGCGCCGCGATTGCCGCCAGCGCTCGGAATGGATCTGACGTGTCAAGGTGACGAATGGCCCCTCGGCGTGGCGAACCCTTCGGTGCCATGCTTCTTCCAAACCGTCCAGCGGGATTCACCACAAGGTGCCTGACGCGCGCGCAGCGATTGTTCGATCCCTTGCCGACGCACACGCTTCAAAAGAGCAGGCATTCGTGGCTGGGTTGGGCGTCGCCGCGGCCGACACCCGCGCTGTGCACACCGACCGCGCGTGGCCGCGAACAGGGCACTCGCCGGTCCTTGAACGACGCTATTCGCCGGCCACCAAGCGGCCGCAAATCAGCGCAACGATAGCGTCCAGCGCTTCTCTCTCGTCGGGACCTTCCGTTTCGAGCACAACGCGACTTCCTCGACTGGCGGCAAGCATCGCTACGCCCATCAAGCTCTTCGCGTTGACCTTGCGTCCGCTGCGCGCCAGCGACACATCACACTGGTACTGCGCGGCGAGCTGAGCAAGTCGCGCGGACGCCGACACATCGAGGCCGAGCTCGTTGACGATCTCGAGGTTGCTTCGCAGCATGGGGAAGTGCAACGCTCCCGGCAAATCGTTGGTCGGCACCCGCACGCCGAAGACGTGTGCTGTCTAGCATCGTCCTTCACTGACAGATGGTCAATGCTTCGCGCCGTTGTCTTCGTATCTTGGCTGCGTCAATTTATCGCATTGCCTGGCGTGCAGCTGAATACTAGGATTCGTTTGTCATGTTTTTGACATTACTGTTGATGTCTGGCACATGATCACCGCGGCCCAACTGCGGGCGGCTCGCGCGCTCGTCGGCATGGACCAGCGTGCCTTGGCAGCGGCATCCGCGCTCTCGCTGCCGACCATCCAGCGGATGGAGGCCAGCGATGGTGTTATCCGCGGCAATGTCGATTCACTGATGAAGCTCATCGCGGCGCTCGAGGCCGCAGGTGTCGAGCTGATACCCGAGGGGGCCATGAGTGCCACGGGTGGACGCGGCGTTCGGCTGAGGGCTTTTTGATGTCTTCGTACGCACGCGCAGCGTTCACGGACGACATGGCCTGCACGGACACCGCACCGTGGCGCTAGAGGCATTGCTGTGGTGCGTGCTCGCGCTGCTCGCGACGGCACTCGTCGCCACAGCGTGCACCGGCAGGGCAACAGCGAGCACCCTCGTTTATGTCGTTGCGCTCGTCGTTGGTAGCGTCGCCTTCGCAGGTGGCGTCTGGGCTCTGCTGACCGGAGACCAGCTAAAGCAGATAGTGGTCCTGCCCATCGGCTTGCCATGGCTGGGGGCACATTTTCGGCTGGACGCGCTGGCCGCTGTCTTTGTCGCGGTCGTCAATCTCGGTGGCGCGATGGCGAGCCTCTACGGGATCGGGTACGGCCGGCACGAATCCGACCCCGGCCGTGTGCTCCCGTTCTTTCCCGCGTTCCTCGCGGGCATGAATCTCGTGGTGCTTGCCGACGATGCCTTCACGTTCCTGCTGACGTGGGAATTCATGTCGCTCACGTCTTGGGCGCTCGTGATGGCACACCATCGCCAGCCAGGGAATGCGCGCGCCGGTTACATCTACCTGCTGATGGCGAGCATGGGCACGTTTTCCCTGCTGCTCGGCTTCGGCCTCATGGCGGGTGACACGGGCGCCTACGCCTTCGACGCTATTCGCAGCACGGCGTTTTCCCCGGATGTGGCAGCGGCGGTGGTCGGCCTCGCCCTGCTCGGTGCGGGCTCCAAGGCCGGATTGGTGCCGCTGCACGTCTGGTTGCCATTGGCGCACCCGGCGGCGCCAAGCCACGTCTCCGCGTTGATGAGCGGTGTGATGACCAAGGTCGCTGTGTACGGATTCATTCGCATCGTGTTCGATCTGGTCGGTTCCCCCGCCTGGTGGTGGGGTGCGGTGGTGCTTCTCTTCGGTGGCGCAAGCGCTGCCCTGGGCGTGCTGCATGCGCTGATGGAGCACGATCTGAAGCGTCTCCTGGCCTATCACACGGTCGAGAACATCGGGATCATTTTCATCGGACTCGGACTCGCGCTCGCCTTCAACGCCAACGCCATGACGGGCGCCGCCGCGTTGGCGATGACCGCGGCGCTGTTTCACGTCTTCAATCATTCGGTGTTCAAGAGCCTGCTATTTTTCGGCGCGGGTGCGGTGCTCACGGCCACCGGTGAGCGCGACATGGAGCGCCTCGGCGGACTTGTCCATCACATGCCATGGACAGCGTTTGTGTTTCTCATCGGCTCCGCGGCGATCTCGGCATTGCCGCCGTTCAATGGCTTCGTCTCGGAATGGCTGACGTTCCAGGCGATCCTGCTGAGCCCGCAATTGCCGCAATGGGTGCTCAAGTTCATCGTACCGGCCATCGGCGGCCTGCTGGCCCTCTCCGCCGCGCTGGCGGCGGCGTGTTTCGTGAAAGCCTTCGGCATCACCTTTCTCGGACGCCCTCGAACGGATGCCGCGCGACAGGCACACGAGACTGACAAGTTCTCGCTGGGGGCGATGTTCGTGCTTGCTTCGCTGTGCTTCGTCGCCGGGATCGTGCCGGGCTATTTCATGGATGCGCTTGCGCCGGTGACGCAATTGCTGGTTGGCGCGCGGTTGCCGCCGCAGACCGCGCTCAAGTGGCTGACGATCGTGCCCATCGCCGAAAGCCGAAGCTCGTACAACGGCCTCTTGCTGTTTCTGCTGATCGCGCTCGCGGCGAGCCTGGCGGCGTACGTAATACATCGCTGGGGGTCACATGCGGTGCGGCGATCCGCGGCCTGGGACTGTGGGTTTCCGGATCCCCGCCCGGTGACGCAATACACCGCGGGCAGTTTCGCGCAACCCATTCGCAGAGTGTTTGGGACGCTGGTGTTTCGTGCGCGCGAGGAGATCTGGATGCCACCTCCCGGCGATCCTCGGCCCGCGCAGCTCCATGTTCATCTGCGAGACCTCATCTGGGAACTGTTCTATCTGCCGATCGCGAGTTTCGTCCGCAGATCCGCCGACGTGTTGAACCGCCTGCAGTTCCTGACCATTCGCGGCTATCTCACACTGGTATCCGGCGCGCTCGTGGTGCTGTTGGCGGTGCTGGCCGTATGGCAGTGAGCAGCAGCGATCTCGTGGCCGCGATGCTCGACGCGCTGGTCCAACTCATGCAGCTCGTGCTGGTGCTGCTGCTCGCCCCGCTGCTCACCGGCTATGTCCGCAAGATCAAGGCACGCCTGCTGCGCCGGCAAGGCCCACCCCTCATCCAGCCGTATCGCGATCTCCTCAAGTTGCTCCGCAAGGAAGTTGTGCTAGCGGAGAACGCCTCGTGGGTATTTCGGGTCGCGCCTTACGTCATATTCGCGACGACCTGGGTGGCGGCAGCATTGGTACCGACGTTCGCTACTGGGCTTGTGCTCAGTCCGGCCGGTGACCTGATCGCGATCGTCGCGTTGCTGGGCAGCGCACGCTTCATGCTCGCGCTTGCCGGCCTCGACGTAGGAACGAGTTTCGGCGGCATCGGCGCGAGCCGCGAAATGATGATCGCCTCGCTGGCCGAGCCGGCAATGCTGATGATTGCCTTCACCGTTTCGCTGCTCGCTGGTTCCACGCAGCTTTCGTCGGTGGCGACCTTCATGCAGGGCGGTGTCGGCCTGCGCGTGTCGCTGGCGATGGCGCTGGTGGCACTCGTAATGGTGGCGATCGCCGAGAACGCACGGATTCCCATCGATAACCCGGCGACGCACCTCGAGCTCACGATGGTGCACGAAGCGATGATCCTCGAATACTCCGGCCGGCATCTCGCAGTGATCGAAGCGGCCGCCTCGCTCAAGCTCCTGCTGTACCTCTCGCTTGTCGGTTGCATTTTCGTTCCGTGGGGCGTCGCTGTCGCCGGCCAGAACATGAGCGCGTATCTCGCAGCCACGGTGATCTATGCAGTAAAGCTCGCCGTCGGAGGGTTCCTGCTGGCGCTGTTCGAAACTGCCGTGGCGAAGATGCGTGTGTTCCGCACCTCGGACTTCCTGGGCGCGGCTTTGATGCTCGGCCTCCTTGCGGCGCTGCTGCTGTTCGTATCGAAAAGCGGCTGATGAATGCTTTCGCCCTCGACCTGGCGCATCTCTTGGCCGGTAGCCTGGTGCTGGTGAGTTTCCTGCTGCTCTACCAGGACCGAATGTTCAGCCTGCTCAATGTATTCGCACTGCACGCGTTCGTGGTGTCGCTGTCGGTCGCATGGCAGGCCTACATCCAAAGTGCCCCGCATCTGTACATCACGGCCGCGATCGCGTTGATGGTGAAGGCGATCGTGATCCCGGTAGTCCTGCACCGCATCATCGTGCGCCTCGGCATCCATCGCAACATCGAGACGGTCGTCGGCATCGGTCAGATCATGCTGGGCGGGATCGGCCTCGTGGCGCTATCCATCCTGGTCATGCTGCCCATCACCGCCGCGGCCGGAACGCTGGTGCGCGAGGACCTGTCGTTCGCGTTGTCGGTGATCCTGCTCGGATTGCTGATGATGGTGACGCGGCGCAATGCCGTTGGGCAGGTCATCGGCTTCATGTCGATCGAGAATGGCCTGATCCTCGCCGCCACAGGCGCCAAAGGCATGCCGCTCGTCGTGGAGATCAGCGTCGCATTTTCGATCCTGGTTGCCCTGATCGTCATCGGTATCTTCCTGTTCCGCATTCGCGAGCGTTTCGATTCCGTGGATCTTCACACGCTGCATCAGTTCCGCGGGGAGCAGCCGTGAATGATCTTGGATCAGTAGCGATCAGGGCCATTCTCCTCATTCCGGCAGTGAGCGCCGGATTGCTGGCCTTCCTTCCCGATGACCGCACCACCGCGCGGCTCAACGTCCTGGCGACCGGACTCACCCTTGCCTGCGGCATTGCCCTCTTCTTCGTGCGGCCGGAGCCCGGTCTGTTCCTCATCGTCGACGACGTGAATGTGGTATTCATCGTGCTCAACACGTTCGTTGGCTTTACCACCAGCGTGTTCAGCGGCAGCTACATTGCGCACGAGCTCGAGATCGGCCGCCTCACGCCGGTCTATCTGCGCTTCTATCACGCGATGTACCAGACGCTGATGTTCGCAATGAACCTCGCGTTGCTTTCGAACAATGTGGGACTGATGTGGGTGGCTGTCGAGCTCGCCACGCTGACCACGGTGCTGATGGTGGGCATCTATCGCACGCCGGAGGCGCTCGAGGCGGCCTGGAAATACTTTATTCTCGGCAGCGTCGGCATCGCCCTGGCGCTCTTCGGAACAATCCTCGTCTATCTCGCCGCTTCATCGGTATTGGGTGAAGGACTGGAGGCGATGGCCTGGAGCGTACTCGTGCAGCGTGCTGAAGGCTTCGATCCGGCGTTGCTGAATCTCGCGTTCGTCTTCCTGCTGCTGGGGTATGGCACGAAGGTGGGGCTCGCCCCATTGCACGCATGGCTGCCCGACGCGCACGCCGAGGGACCAACGCCGATCTCGGCGGTGCTTTCCGGGTTGCTGCTCAATGTCGCGCTGTTCGCACTTTTACGCTTCAAGATGGTGATGTCGGCCAATGCCAGAGCGCTCGCTCCCGGGCCGCTCATGATGATCCTGGGCATGCTGTCGGTGCTGTTCGCGTCGTTCATGCTGTACCGGCGCGACGACATCAAGCGGATGTTCGCATACTCGTCCATCGAGCACATGGGCATCATCAGCTTCGCCTTCGGTATCGGCGGACCGCTCGCCAACTTCGCGGGGCTGCTGCACATGATCATGCACTCGCTGACCAAGTCGGCAATCTTCTTTTCCGTGGGCCACATCGCGCAGGTCAAGGGCACGCAGAAGATGGCGGACATCCGCGGCCTCACGGTATCGCATCCGGTGCTGGGGTGGGGACTCATCCTGGGCGTACTCGCGATCGTCGGCCTGCCACCGATGGGCATCTTCATGAGCGAGTTTCTGATCCTGACGTCGACCTTCTCGCGCGAGCCGCTGCTCGCCGTGCTGCTGGTATTCGGGCTGCTGGTCGCGCTAGGTGCGTTGCTGTATCGCTTGAATGGCCTTGCATTCGGCGAGGCGCACGGCAGCACGGCGTTGGCGCGCGCTTCGTATGTGCCGATGTTCACCCATCTCGCGCTGGTGCTGGCGGCGGGGATCTACCTGCCGCCCACGCTTGTCGCCTGGTTCCAGCACGTTGCCGGCTTGCTGCGCTGATATGTGTTCATTGCCCGCCATGTCCTCCGCCGCGTGATCGCCCGGTTCCTGCCGCCGCTCGAATGAACCAATCCCCGAAGACCGGGCTGCAACTCCGCGACGTGATTCACGCCGGCTCCGTGATCCAGGGGCACGCGCCGTGGCCTCGTGCCGTGGTGAGCCCCGACCAGTGGGAACACGCAAGCGCGCGACTGGTCTCCGGGCACTGGACGCTGCTCGGAATGTGGGCGGAGACGGCGCAGGTCCATATGGCGTTGATCGATAACGCCGACAGTGCCGTCGGTGTGCTTACCATCCATTGCAAGGAGCGGTGCTTCCCATCGGTGGGCCGGGTGCATCCACCGGCCATGCGCCTGGAACGAGCGATTCGCGACTTATGGCGATTGGAGCCGGTCGGACTCGGCGATGCACGCCCATGGCTCGACCATGGAACATGGAGCAGTCGGGATCCCCGATGTGGAGCACACGACACGTCGCCGGTAGCGCAACGGTATGCGTTTCTGCCCACCGAGGGCGAGAGCATGCACGAGATTGCCGTTGGCCCGGTGCACGCCGGCATCATCGAGCCTGGCCACTTCCGATTCACTTGCAATGGCGAAGCCGTGGTACGGCTCGAGGCGCGGCTCGGCTACGTGCACAAGGGTATCGAGTCGCTCATGGTCGGCGCATCAGCGCAACGCGCGGCGATGCTAGCCGGACGAGTCTCGGGGGACAGTACCGTTGCTTATGCACTGGCCTTCGCCCGAGCGCTCGAGGCGGCGTGCGACATCGGGGTACCCGCACGTGCGGTGTGGCTGCGCGCGCTGATGGCGGAGCTCGAACGGCTTGCCAATCACTTGGGCGACATCGGAGCGGTCTGCAACGATGCGGCCTTCAGCATGATGCATGCGCAATGCGGACATTTGCGCGAGCAGGTATTACGCGCTTCGGACCGGTGCTTTGGACACCGGCTGATGATGGATCAGGTAATTCCCGGCGGCGTGCGCAGAGATCTCGCTGGCGAATGCGTCGAACTGCTTCGCGGGTTGCTGAACCAGATCCGCAGCCGGTTCCCGGAGCTGGTTGAGCTCTATGACAACACGGCCTCGTTACAGGACCGCACCGTCGGCACTGGCATCCTGTCGCCGGAGCTGGCACGTCAATTCGGCTGTGGCGGCTACGTGGGGCGCGCGTCCGGCCGGAATTTCGATGCCCGGCGCACACCCGGATATGCGCCATACGATGCGCTCCAGTTCGAGCTACCGGTGCTGGCGGACGGCGATGTCGACGCGCGCATCTGGATTCGCATTCGTGAGGTCGAACAAAGCACGTCGCTGATCGAGCAGATCCTGCAACACCTGCCAGGCGGGCCAATTGCAGGGGCGGAGATGGCGATCAGGGAGGGAGAAGGTATCGCGCTGGTCGAGGGATTTCGCGGTGACGTGCTGGTTGCCGTGAAGAGCGGAGCGAATGGCACCCTCGAGCGGTGCCATTTGCGCGATCCGTCATGGTTCCAGTGGCCTGTGCTCGAGGCGGCCATCGAAGGCAACATCGTTGCCGACTTCCCGCTCTGCAACAAATCGTTCAATTGCTCCTACTCCGGCCATGACCTGTAACGGCACCGAAGATGCGTAGGCTGCTGTTGAAAAGCCTGGTCCACGGGCCGCTGACCGAAGCGGCCCCCGCCCCCGCCGACACGGCGCTGGCGGAGCTTCGTGCCCGCGTCGATAGCGCAGCGCGCAAACGGCTGGGCCGTACGCTGTCCATCCGGGAAGTCGACGCCGGCTCCTGCAACGGTTGCGAGCTCGAGATTCACGCTCTCAACAACGTCCTTTACGATCTGGAGCGCTTTGGGTTGCGCTTTGTGGCCTCGCCACGTCATGCCGATGTGCTTTTCGTCACCGGTCCGGTCACCACGAACATGCGCGAAGCACTGATGCGCACCTACGATGCAACACCAGGCCCGAAATGGGTGGTGGCCGTGGGCGATTGTGCGCACGACGGAGGTCTGTTTGCCGGAAGCTATGCGTGCGCCGGGGGCGTGGCCACCGTGCTACCCGTCGATTTGCACATCCGCGGCTGCCCTCCGTCGCCGCTCGCGCTGCTCCAGGGCCTGCTTGCCTTGCTCGAGATGACGTAGACCGCCTTTGCTTCGTCTTGGAACGTGAAGATCGCCTTCACGGAAGCCGTCACGGCGCAGCCGCCGTTCGCGCTCGAGACCATGTCGGGCTCGTGGTTGAATCCCTTGGCGTCGAGCGTAAAGTCGACCGCGGGGTGTCGGTGGCTTGATCCACATCCCTGGTCAACGCGCAGAACCGTAGCCAGCGCGGCTGCCGCTTTATCGATCCGGCATGTTGCGCGAATGCTGGGATTTCCGCGGCTTCATTCTCGCGAGTGTTAAACGGGACTTGAAGGCCGATCCCGCAACGCCAGGCCTGTTCAAGCGATTCGAGGATTCGCGCTTCGGTCTCTACAACTCAGCGAGCCCGCTGCTGCAGTTCGCGCTGGACAAGATGGATGAATGGGTCGCCAACATACAGGCCGATGCGTCGGAGGATGACCAGCATGCCAAGGTCGTCCACGACAAGGCTGCCGACCTGCTCGAAGGGTGCAACACGCGCGCGGCGAACCCGGTGTTCATTGCGGAGAAACAGACCTGCGACCCATCGCTGCAATGCGAGCAGCTCTATCCGTCGGCGCCAGCGCCGCGCGAAGTGGCGGGCGCGAGCGTCGCGAGCGACATCATCAAGTGCCAGTTGCGGCCGATCAACCTGTCGGACTACCCGGGCACGCCGACGGCAACGCAGGTATCGAGGCTGCAGAACATTTTCCCAGGTGGCGTTTGTGACTGGTCGAAGCCGGGTATCGAGCAGCAGCCGCTTGCCGGCACATGGCAGTTCTTCTGATCGCGCTGTCATGAGCTGAAAAGGCGGGCCCTATGGTCCGCCTTTTCTCGGCATAGCCGGGGCCTTCGAGACGAGCCAACCTGCTGTCGCAGTCCAGCGGAACCCTGCGCAACAGATCTACTACGATCCCCCGCGGGTTCAGCGCTACGCGGGACAGTGCCAGGCAGCAAGATCCGCAGGAGGGTCCGGAACTCCGGTGAGATCGGGGCCGGGTAACTCCTTGGAACGGCGGCGATGCACGGCGTGGACGGCATCTTCGGGCGAGCGGTACAAACCGCCGATCTGGATTCCATTGAAGGTGACTTGCCAGAACTGGTCACCCTGCACCACATACTCGCCGCCGGGTACTTCATATCGGTAGTAGTTCATGTCGCCGTCCTGTTCACTTCAGAGGTATCGGCCACGCACGCGGAAACCTTAGCGCTCCCAGCAGCTTCGCCCCCCAGCTTCGCTCTTGCTTGTGCCGACGCTTGCGCCCGCCATGGTCTGGAGTTCATTGCTGCTCCACGTCGGCGATACACAGGGACCCGAGGCGATCGTGGGTCGGCATTGGATTGATGCTTGAGACAGGACCGTCCTGGCAAAGTCGGCGCAGCACATCGAGGTTCATGCCTGTTTCCAACGGGGCGCTGCCCACATGCAGCTGGGACGCACGCGTCGATGCCTGGCGCCTGAGCGGAAATCAAGGCCGGGTCCCGACTCGTTCGAAGCGTGCAGCTGATGAGCTGCAGGTCGGCTCGTGAGAAAATACCCCTCTGCCTCAGTGATCCTTGCTTGCCGCGGACGTCGCCAGCGGCTGCCCTACCCGAGAGTGCCCATGAAACTCGACGATCTCAAGACCCTTCGCTCGGCCGCACCCGCAGTGATGGCCCCGCAATCGATTTCCGAAGAGGTGCTGCTCGAGAAATACGCCAAGGGGAACGAGCAGAACGTCAGGGACGTGCAGCGCCGTGTCGCGCGCGCACTCGCGGCAGTCGAGGCGCCCCCGCAGCGCGAACGGTGGGAGCAGGCATTCCTGGATGCCCAGCAGAATGGCTTCATCCTTGGCGGCCGGATCAACTCCGCTGCGGGTACCGAGTTGAAGGCCACGCTCATCAATTGCTTCGTCCAGCCGGTCGGCGACAGCATCTCCGGCGACGAGAACGGCATCGGCATCTATGTCGCGCTCAGCGAGGCGGCCGAGACGATGCGCCGCGGCGGCGGCGTTGGTTACGATTTCTCGCACATTCGCCCCCAGGGCGCGCACGTCAGAGGCACGAACAGTCGCGCCAGTGGACCGCTGTCCTACATGCAGGTCTTCGACCAGAGCTGTGCGACCGTCGAGTCCGCGGGTTCCCGTCGCGGCGCCCAGATGGGCATTCTCCGCTGCGATCACCCGGACATCGAGGCGTTCATCCATGCGAAGGACGGTGGCCGGCTCACGAACTTCAACCTTTCGGTGGCGGTGACCGACGCCTTCATCGCGGCGGTGCGTGATGACTCGCAGTGGCCGCTCGTGCATAAAGCGCCGCCGGCGCCCGATCTTCTCGCGGCAGGCGCGCGGCAGCGTGATGACGACCTCTGGGAGTATCGGACGGTGCGCGCCAGCGCGCTGTGGGACCAGATCATGCTGTCCACCTATGACCACGCCGAACCCGGCGTCGTGTTCATCGACGCGATGAACCGCGACAACAATCTCTCCTATTGCGAAACGATCGAAGCCTGCAATCCCTGCGGCGAGCAGCCGCTTCCTTCGTACGGCTGCTGCAACCTGGGAAGCATCGATCTGACGCGCTTCGTGCAGGATCCGTTCACGCCGGCAGCGCGCTTCGACTTCGCCGGCTTCGCCGCGACCGTCGCTGTCGGCGTGCGCATGCTCGACAATGTCCTCGACGTCACCGCGTGGCCGCTGCCGCAGCAGAAGAAAGAGGCAATGGCCAAGCGCCGCATCGGACTGGGGTTCACCGGGCTCGGCGACGCGCTGATCGAGCTGGGCCTGCGCTACGACAGCGCGGAGGGCCGCGCGACGGCCGCCCGCATCGCCGAGGAGATGCGCGATGCCGCCTACAGCGCGTCGGTGGAGCTCGCCAAGGAAAAGGGATCGTTCCCGCTCCTCGATGCCGACCAGTATCTTGCGGCGCCTCGCTTCGCGTCGCGCCTGCCCGATTCCATCCAGGTCGCCATCCGTGCCCACGGCATCCGCAACAGTCACACGCTGTCGATCGCACCCACCGGAACCATTTCGCTCGCTTTTGCCGACAACGCGTCGAACGGCATCGAGCCTGCGTTCAGCTGGTTCTACCGGCGCAAGAAGCGCATGTCCGACGATACGATCAAGGAGTACCTCGTCGAGGACCATGCCTACCGCCTGTACAAGCACCTGCACGGCATCGACGACACGGTCGAGCTGGTGCCATTCGCTACGGTGCAGTCGCGGCCGCCGGGAGCGGTGTGGAACGAGGCCGACGGCACCCGCCGCGCGATGCTGCCCTCCCCATTCGTCAATGCGTTGCAGATGAGCGCGCAGGATCACATGCTGATGAACGCGGCGGTACAGCCCTTCATCGACACCGCGATCAGCAAGACCGTGAACGTCCCGGTCGACTACCCGTTCGAAGCGTTCAAGGATCTCTACTACGAAGCGTGGAAGGCGGGCCTGAAGGGCATCGCGACCTATCGACCGAACAGCCTGCTGGGTGCGGTGCTCGAGGCAGCGCCCGCCGCTGCCCCGGCGACCGCACCACAGGACTTCGATACCGCCGACCCCGACCGACGCATTCGCCTTGATCGTGCGCACCAGCCGCCGCTTTCCAGCCTGCGCTGGCCCGGCCGTCCGGAGCTCCCGAATGGAAATCCGTGCTGGACGTACGTCGTCCGCCATCCGCTAGGTGACTTTGCCGTCTTCATCGGCCACATCGACGACGGCAGGTCGAACCCGTTCGAGGTGTGGATCAACGGCGCCGAACAGCCGCGCGGTCTGGGCGCGATCGCCAAGACACTGTCGATGGACATGCGCACCGACGATCGCGCGTGGTTGGACATGAAGCTTTCGGCATTGCAAAAGGCAAGCGGCGACGACGGGTTCGAGATGGCGATGCCTCCCGACGGTCGCCGTATCCGCGTGCCGAGTCTCGTGTCGGGATTCGCCAAGCTCATCCGTTACCGGTGCAACGAGCTGGGCGCGTTCGACGACGAAAGTGGGGGCAGAACACCCGTAGTCGACGCGCTGATGGGCCCCAAGGAGCCGAAGGCCGGTCCGGACGGCACACTGAGCTGGACCGTCGACATCATCAACCATGCCACGGGCGATGATTTCGTCCTGTTCCTGAAAGAGTTGGTGATGCCCGAGGGGCAGCGCCGTCCCTACTCGATGTGGCTATCCGGCGAGTATCCGCGCGTAATGGACGGGCTGTGCAAGGCGCTCTCACTCGACATGCGCGTTTACGATCCCGCGTGGATCGGCATGAAGCTTCGCAAGCTCCTTAACTACGGCGAGCCGAACGGATCGTTCATGGCGCGTACGCCGGGCTCGAACAAGGCGCAAACCTATCCGTCGACGATCGCCTACCTTGCCCAATTGATGATCCACCGCTACGCGATGCTCGGCATACTGACCGAGCAGGGTTATCCGGTGGAACATGCAGGCATCCTGGCGGTACCGCCCGGCGAGCAGGCGCAGAGCACGGAACTCAAGACGCTTCCCGGGGAAGAGATGCCCCGAGTGCGGCAACAAGGCACTGATCCGCAAGGACGGCTGCGACTTCTGCACCGACTGTGGCTATACCGGCGCGTGCGGCTGAGCGCACGTCACTTGGCGGCAACCAAGGAGCTGCGCATGACGCCTAGGGTTGAGCCCTTCGCCGCCGACTAAGTCAGGCGTCGTTGGTATTCAGCGCGCATGCGATCGCCTGGTCCAGCAGCATCGACCGGCCCTTCTGCCACGCGAGCTCGAAGCCACCAACGCCGCCAAGTGCAGTGTGTGCAGCGGCAACTTTTCGATCGTGATGACGGCGCTCGCTCGGCACCAGCGACGCGCCAATCTCTTCGCGCAGCCGCTCCATGCCACCCCACAGGCAAGCCGCGCGAAGCGACTCGCCAAGGTCGCACGCGATGTCAGCGAGCCCTTCTATGGAAGCGGCAATGCCCGACCGATTGCCCAAGTCGCGGTAAATCGCCAAGCTCTCCTCCTCGAGTGCCCGCGCAGACGGATAGTCGGCGCAGGCGGCGGCCACCTGGCCGAGGTTATGCAGAGCATTGGCAGTGCCCTCCCGATCGCCCAATTCCCGACAGATCGCGAGGCTCTCCCCGTAGAGCACCCGAGCCGCTGCATAGTCGCCTTGATGGCGGGCCGTCACGCCGAGGCCGTACAACGCCCGGCCGATGCCCGAACGATCGCCAAGCTCACGACAGATCGCCAGGCTCTCGTCGAACAGCGCCCGAGCGGCTGGATGATCATCCTGCTCGCTGCACAAGCCGCCGAGGCTTCGGAGCGCGTTGGCGATATGTCCGCGGTCGCCGCACTCGCGGAAGATGGCGAGACTCTCCTCGTACAGCGCGCGGGCGGCTGGATAGTCGCCCTGCACCGTCGCCAGACTACCGAGATGGACGAGAGAGACCGCGATTCCCCACCGATCGCCCAGTTCCCGGTCGATCGCGAGGCTCGCTTCGTGGAGCGCGCGCGCGGCTGCATAGTCGCCCTGCTCGTAGGCCAATAAGCCTTGGTTGTTCAGCACCGCCCCCACGCCCCGCCGGTCACCCAGTTCTCGTCGGATCGCCAAGCTTTGTTCATACGACACCTGGGCGGCGCGATAGTCGCCTTGTTTCCACGCGAATACACCTGACCAGTTGAGCGCCTTGGCGCGCGTTGCCTTCTCGCCGCCGGCCATGCCGGCGAGCAATCGGGAAACCCAGGCGCGGCCTTCGGCCAGGTATCCCCGCACCAACCAAAATCGCGAGAGCGCGGTGGTCAGGCGCAGTCCGGATTCGCGATCCCCGGCCGCGCCGGTGGAGCGTGCCAGCGCCAACCGCAGGTTGTCATGCTCCGTCTCGAGCCGATCGAGCCACGCCTGCTGGTCCTTCCCGGTCAACTGCGGCTCCGCGGCCTCGGCCAGCGCGAGGAAATGCGCCAGGTGCCGCCTGCACCAATGCGCGTCCTTCCCAAGTCCCTGCAGGTGCTCGGTCGCGTACTGGTGCACCGTCTCCAGGAATCGGTAGCGCGTCACCGCGGCGCGCTCTTCCGCGACGACAAGGCTCTTGTCGACCAGCGAAGTCAGGAGATCGAGCACCTCCTGCGACTCGATACCTTCGCCGGCGCATACCTCCTCCGCCGCTTCCAGCGTCCAGCCGCCGGCGAAGACCGATAGCGCGCAGAACAGCGCCTTCTCGACGTCACTCAGCAGGTCATAGCTCCAGTCGATTGCCGCGCGCAGCGTCTGCTGCCGATGCGGCACCGTGCGCGAACTCCCCGTCAGAAGCAGGAAACGCTGGTCCAGCTTGCGATGGATCTCCTCGACTGAAAGAGAGCGCAGTCGCGCCGCAGCCAGCTCGATGGCCAGTGGAATGCCGTCCAATCGATGGCAGACGGATGCGACCGCGGCGGCGTTTTTTTGGGTTACCCGAAAGTCCGCGCGCGCGAGCAGGGCACGATCGGTGAACAGCTGCACCGCCTCGAATGACGCGACGGAGGCCGGCATATGGTCCAGCGTGGGATCAGGAAGCGATAGTGACGGCACCCTGTACGCCTGCTCGCCGCGGATGCCTAGCGCCTCCCGGCTGCTCGCGAGGATCTTGACCTGCGGACATTCGCGCAAGAGCATGTCGGCCAGCTGTGCGCATGCATCGCGCAGGTGCTCGCAGTTATCGAGCAGCAACACCAGCCGCTTATCCTTCAGATACTCGGTGAGCGTTGCTGCGATAGGCTTGTCCGACGCTTCCTTCAGGCCCAGCAAGGTGGCCACGGTCTGCGGAACGAGGCACGGGTCCACCAGCGGACCGAGTTCCACCAGCCAGACGCCGTCCGGGTACTGCTCGAGTGAGTCGGCGGCAACCTGCAGGCACAGGCGCGTCTTGCCGCAGCCGCCGGAACCCGTGAGGGTCAGAAGGCGGCTCCTGGCCAGCAGCTGCTGCAACTCCCCCAACTCTTGCTGGCGCCCGATGAAGCTCGTCGCCTGCTGCGGCAGATTGTTCGGGGAGGCCTCGAGCGAGCGCAGCGCAGGGAACTCCTGTCGCAGTTGCGGGTGCGCAACTTGGTAGACGTGTTCGGGCGTCGACAGGTCCTTCAGCCGGACCTTGCCGAGATCACGCAGCGAAACTGCTGCCGGGAGCCTTTCCCGCACGGCATCGACAACCGCCTGCGACAGCAACACCTGGCCGCCATGCGCTGCTCCCATGATCCGCGCCGCACGATTGACGGGACTGCCGAAGTAATCATTGTCGCGCCGCTCGACCACTCCCGTGTGCAGGCCACAACGCACCCGCAGGGGAAGGCCGCGGGTGGCAGCCGAATCCACCAGTGCCTGTTGCAGATCCACCGAGGCGGCGACTGCGTCGAGCGCGTCCTCGAACGCAGCATGGACACCATCGCCGGTCATCTTGACTACCGCGCCGTGGTGAGAATGAATCACCCTGCGCGCGAGGGCATCGTGCTCGGCCAGCGCTTGCGACATCTGCGCGCCGTCCTGCTCCCACAACGCAGTACTGCCCTCGATGTCGGTGAAGAGGAACGTCACCGCGCCGGTCGGAAGGGCGGTGAGAACGCGATGTGGCTCGGGCATGGAAGGAGCGTCGACGTCCAGTCAAACGGAAGGCCCATTCTCCGGGTCGCTGCCGCTTTGCGCAACGATTCCGTTCGCGTTGTGTGCTGCGCACCACGCGCGATGGTTGAGAGCCTGATGATACGTTGGGCTTCGCGTGTCAAGGCGGCGTTGCCCGTCCCTGGCCTCCCGCTGTATTCGCACGCTGCCTAGCAGGGAGACCGGGCTTCCGAAGGGCAACAGGTGGCGGCGCAAGCGTGATCTGGGGATTCGCCACTTCTCCGGATACGACGGGTGGGGGTGAGAAGAACATCGGTCAGGCCGCCTTCATCATTGCAGGCAGGGAAAGCGCCAGTTGCGGGAGCGCATACATCAGGAATGCAAACGCCGAGATCATCAGGGTATACGGCATCGACGCCATGGCAACGTCTGCAAGGCTGCGGTCGTTGGCGATCGTTGAGTCACGCATCAATGATGAAGGCCAGACCGCAGCACCAGAAAACGAAGAAGCGTCTCGAAGTCGAAGCCAAGCAGGCCAAGCGGGTCGCAAAGCAGGAGCGGGTTTCAGACTCACCCCTTGGCTTCGCTCACTGTCCGGCGTAAAGCCCGATGATGGTCTGGAACCCACCCCAGAACATCCGCTTTTGCTAGATAGGATCGTGGCCTGGAGAGCCGCCGTTCAAATTGAGGCAACGGACGCGTCAACCTGGCGCAGCAAGGCCCGATGCCCGCTGAGGAACGGTTGACGCGTGCATCCGCGCACGCCGTAGATGCAGCGTGTCCCGTCGGTCCCGGCACGCCGCGCACCGGATCTTCGTCATGCGCACAGCTCAGTCCAAGAAGTGCTGGCGCAGTCGTTCCCGGGCGAGCATGCCGGCGCCCAGGTTCGAGCAATTGATGATCGCAAGGCGGAAGCCGCCCGGCGGCATGGCGTGCAACGCGGGGTCGCGGTCCTCATCGAAACTGATCTGCAAACTGGACACGCCGGGCATGCCGCGAACGCTCTCCACCAACGCGGGAGCCGGATGCCGATATCGTCGACCATGCGGGCCGAACAGCACGACGCTGAACCCATCCCGCCGGTCGCTATCGTCAAACGCCCAATCGCCACGGTCGTATAGCCGGACCACCGCCTCGACCCAGCCCGGTCCATAAAGATCGGGCCACTGATCGGTGAGGCGAAGATGGATTTCGATGATCCTCCCGCCGATGCTCTCGATGTTGACCATGCCGGTGTAGTCAATCAGATGCCGGTTCACCCACCGCTCGAGCCGTGTCTCCAGTGTGTGGTCACGATCGGCGTGAATCGTCCAATGATCGAAGGTCCCTTGCCCGCTGGGGAGTCCGCGGGCGTGACGCCACCAGCGCGCCTTGCCAGCGACCACAGCGACGTCCGAGCTCACGTGAATGCCCTCCAGGAGCGTCATCCACATGTGCCCCGGGGTGTACGAGCGGTCGTAATCTTCGTCGCCGTAGATGATCCGCGCGCCGATGCCCATGCCCTTCAGGTTGATGATGGGCTTGGAGAAGACGGGAAATGACGGAGGCCTCGTGCCGTGTGGCCCCGCTCCCAATCCTTGGCTCAGCGCCACCGCAATCTTGTCGTAGACCCAGCGATGATTCGCGTTCCACATCCAGGCGTCGCTGTCTTCGGTGGGGATGTTCACATCCGCCGGGCATTGGGCTTGCTCGAAATACTGCAGCCGCCAGGCGTCGATCTCGCGGATTGGCATGGGTGTGAGCTGTCGCGAAGCAGGTCTTTGGTCCAGGGCGCAGTGGTAGCACGGGAGCGCGCCGGCGGCACTTTCGGCGGGCACGTTCCGCGACCAGCTGCAGGGTAGCTTACCTCCTGCGCATCCGGCGTCGTCCTCCACGCCCCGTGTGGCGAACCGAGGTGGCGTAAGCGCCCAGGTGCGTGCGACGGTGGGTCGCCGTGTGGAGCGATGTCAGCGGCGGCATCCATCGTGACCGCCTGCGGTTTGCGTTGATGAACGTCAACGCAGGTCCTGCGCATTGGGCGCGTAATCATCCGATCCGCCCTTCACGGAGCGCGGTGCATTCAGGCAGGGCGCGTCAACGTGCCCTGACGACCGTTCACACGACAATCGCTCGCCATGACCACATTGTTCGACCCCATTCGCGTCGGTGCACTCGAACTCGGCAACCGTATCGTCATGGCGCCGCTCACCCGCAACCGTGCCGCACCCGGGCAGGTGGCCTCCGGGCTCGCGGTGGAGTATTACCGCCAGCGCGCGAGTGCCGGATTGATCATCACCGAGGGATCCCAGATTTGCCCGCAAGGTCAGGGTTACATCGACACGCCCGGCATCTACAACGCCGAGCAGATCGCGGGATGGAGGCGCGTCACGGACGCGGTCCATGCGCAAGGCGGGCGCATCGCCGTGCAGCTTTGGCATGTCGGACGCGTCTCGCATGTGGCCTTGCAGCCGAACGGCGAGCCTCCGGTTTCATCGACGGCACGTCGGGCGGAGACAAAAACGTTCATGGGTGACGGTTTTGTGCCCGTGTCTCCACCTCGCGCTCTCCGGACCGCGGAAATCCCGAAACTGGTTGCGTGCTTCGCCGACGCCGCTCGGTGCGCCATGGACGCGGGATTCGACGCCGTCGAAGTGCATGGCGCGAATGGGTACCTGATCGAGCAATTCCTGCGCGACAGCATCAACGATCGCCAGGATGCCTATGGCGGCAGCGTCGGTAACCGCGTGCGGCTGCTGGTCGAAGTGATGCAGGCGATCACCCAGGCGATTGGCGGCGAGCGCACGGGGCTGCGCCTGTCGCCGGTGACACCCGCCAACGATGCTGGCCAGGACAGCGACCCGCAGGCGCTGTACGAGCATGCGGTGGAGCAGCTCGCACCGCTCGGCATGGCGTTCATCGAAGTCGTCGAAGGCCAGACCGCGGGCGCGCGCGACTTCGCGCCGTTCGACTACGGCGCGCTGCGGCGGCGGTTCCCCGGGGCCTGGATTGCCAATAACGGCTATGACCGGCAGATGGCGCTTCAGGCCGTGGCTTCGGGCGCCGTCGACCTGGTGTCGTTCGGGCGTCCGTTCATCAGCAACCCCGACCTCGTGCGCCGTCTGCGCGACGATGCGCCGCTAAATGCGCTCGATGCAAGCACGCTTTATGGCGGTGGTGCCGCCGGTTACACCGACTACCCAACGCTCCAGGAGCCCGTGACCGCATGAGGCAGGTACACGTTTGCGACGTGCGTCGCGGCGCCTTGCCCCTCGTTACGAGGAGATGCAAATGCTCAAGCTGACCGTGAATGGCCGCACCCATGCGGTCGATGTCGAGCCGGAGATGCCCCTGCTCTGGGTCTTGCGCGACCACCTCGGTCTGCCCGGCACCAAGTACGGCTGCGGCGTGGCCCTGTGCGGCGCGTGCACCGTGCACGTCGACGGCGAGCCGGTGCGTTCCTGCACGCTTGCCGTGTCGGCGGCGGTGGGCAAGCAGATCGTGACGATCGAGGGCCTGTCCGCGCACGGTCTGCACCGCATCCAGCAGGCGTGGATCGAGCATGAGGTCCCCCAATGCGGCTATTGCCAGACCGGCATGATCATGGCGGCCGCCGCGCTGCTCGCGAAACATCCGACACCCTCCGATGTGGACATCGATGCGACGATGACAAACCTGTGCCGCTGTGGCACCTATCCCCGGGTGAGGAAGGCGATCCACGCGCTCGCTGGCAGCGCCGCGATGCCGGCGGCGAAGAAAACCTGAGGAGAATGACCATGACGATCGCTGTTTCGCGCCGCGAGTTCCTCAAGGTCACCTCGGCCGCCGGCGGCGGCCTGGCGCTCGAATTCTGGTTCCCGATGGCGTCCGCCGCTACCGGCGGGGCGGCCGCGACCGAGGTCAACGCGTGGATCGTGATCCATCCTGACGACCGTGTGGTCATCCGCATCGCCCGCTCCGAGATGGGCCAGGGCACCTACACCGCCCTCGCGCAACTCGTTGCCGAAGAGCTCGATTGCGACTGGACGAAGGTGAGTGCCGAGTTCGCGTCGCCGAACGAGCACATCCGGCGCAATCGCATCTGGGGCTCGATGTCGACCGGCGGCAGCATGGGTGTGCGCTCGTCGCAGGATTACGTGCGCAAGGCAGGGGCCAGCGCACGCGCGATGCTGATCGCTGCGGCAGCCGCGCGATGGAATGTTCCCGCCGCGCAATGCACGGCGTCCCAGGGCGTCGTCACGCACACACCGACCGGACGCAAGCTGCGCTATGGCGCGCTCGCCGCCGCTGCGGCGAAACTCGCGCCACCGAAGGATGTCACGCTGCGCGATCCGGCGGATTGGAAGATAGCGGGCAAGCCATTGCATCGACTCGACATTCCCGACAAGGTACGTGGTAAGCCTGTCTTCGCGGTGGACGTCTCGCTGCCGGGAATGCTGCACGCCTCGATTGCGCAGTGCCCGGTGTTCGGTGGGAAGGTGGCGAACGTCGACGCGGCCCTGGCGCTCGGGATGCGTGGCGTGAAGAAGGTGGTGCGCGAGGAGGATTTCGTCGCCGTCATCGCGGACAGCTGGTGGCGTGCGAACGAGGCGGTCAAGAAGCTCCGGATCGACTGGAACACCGCGGGCAACGAGCGCGTCGACAACGAGGCGATCGCAACGATGCTGCGCGACGGCCTCGCCGAGCCCAACCTCCCACAGGCGCGCACGCTGGGCGACGTGCAGGCCGGACTGGCTGCAGCGGCGAAGGTGGTCGACGCGGAATACCAGTCCCCCTATCTCAACCATGCCACGATGGAACCGCAGACGTGCACGGCATGGTTCAAGCCGGACGGAACCCTGGAGGTGTGGACGTCGACCCAGAACGGCGAGGCATCCATGGCCGCTGCCGCGGAGACGGCGGGTCTGCCGCTCGAGAAGGTCGAGGTGCACAAGATGATGCTGGGCGGCGGATTCGGGCGCCGCGGCGGGCCGCAGGACTTCGTTCGGCAGGGCGTTTCGATCGCCAAGGCGATGCCAGGCGTGCCGGTGAAGATGATGTGGTCGCGCGAAGAGGACATGCAGCACGGCTTCTACCGACCGGCGAGCATCGTGCGGATCAAAGCGGGCCTCGATGCTCAGGGCCGGGTCACCGCGATGCACACGACGATCGCCTGTCCCTCGATCCTCAAGGTGCTGCTCCCCGCTGCACCCGTCAAGGACGGCATCGATTTCAGCGCAGTGCGCTCGTTCAGCGACATGCCCTACCAGGTCGCGAACCAGCGGGTCGACTACGCGATGCGCAACGGCCACGTACCGGTCGGGTTCTGGCGCGCACCCGGTCAGCAAAACGCGTTCTATCGCGAATGCTTCGTCGATGAGCTCGCGATCGTGGCGGGCAAGGATCCCGTGGAATTCCGGCTGGCGATGCTCAAGCCGGACGACAAGAATCGACTGGTGCTCCAGGCGGTCGCGAAGGCCTCGGGGTGGGGTTCCGCGTTGCCGGCAGGCATTCACCGCGGGGTCGCCGTCGCCGATGGCTTTGGCAGCTACGCGGCAGCGGTCGCGGAGGTCTCCGTAAGTTCGGACGGCAAGCCGAAGGTGCACCGCATCGTCGTCGCCATCGACTCGGGCTACGTGGTCAATCCGGACACCTGTCGCGCGCAAGCCGAGAGCAACGTGGCGTACGCGCTGGGCAGCATTCTGTACCAGCAGATCAACGTGAAGGACGGGCGGGTCGTGGAGTCCAACTTCCACGACTTCCCGTTGCCGCGCATCGACGAGATGCCGATCGTCGAGACGGTGCTCGTGCCCACCGGCGGCTTCTGGGGCGGACACGGCGAGCCGGCCATCCTGCCGTTGCCACCGGCAGTCTGCAACGCGATCTTCGCGGCGACCGGCAAGCGCGTACGTTCGCTGCCACTCAAGCATCACGATCTGCGCGCAGCGTAATCATCACCGGGGCGGGCTGAGTATCGACAGCAACGCCACGATGAGCGACTGCAAGGACGTTGTCGCCGACCAGATTCATGTCGGGGATCACCGTGAGAGCCCGATCCAGGAGCGCCTTGTCGCAGGCGTGTGTGACGAAGGCTATGTGCGATAGCGAACGGTGCCTTTTGTCAATCCGGGTCAGCCTGTCGGCGGGTAACGTGCAACGTACGGCCAACCTAAGAATGAGGCAGGGTGAAGGTGGGGGCCGGTAATTCTCCCCAACTCGTCGCGATTGAGCAACGTGGCTCCGTACAAGAGTTTCTCGGCCACTCAGGCGCCGAGACAAGTTCGCGATCCATCATTCATCTGGAGATTTGGCAATGACACAACAACTCGCACGGCTTACAAGTTTCGTGCTGCTCCTCTCGCTGGCCTTTTTCGTGGGCTGTGCGTCCACAGCCAAGCAGGAGGGGACCGGAGAGTATTTCGACGACACCGCCATCACGGCCAAGGTCAAGGCGGCAGTGCTGGAGGAACCATCCTTGAAGTCCGCAGAGATCAACGTCGAAACGTTCAAGGGTGTGGTGCAGCTGAGCGGCTTCGTCAGTTCACAGGCGAACATCAACAAGGCGGTTGAGGTTGCGCGCGCAGTCCCAGGCGTCAAGTCCGTCAAGAATGCTATGCGGCTCAAGTAACGGGCCGGCCACCGCCGAATGGGCGGCGCGGAGGCATGCTCGTCGCTGTCGGCGAAGTTGTGTGACCCAGAGTGCGAGCCGGTCACGGTTCGCAGAGCACCTATCTCAACAGTTGTTAAGGAGTTCATCATGGCGATTACCCCGAACAAGGATCAAGTCAAGGGCGAGCTGAAAGACATCGGCGGCAAGATTCAGGAAGAGGTCGGCAAGCTGACTGGCAGCAAGGAGCAGGAGGCCAAAGGGCTGAAGCATCAGGCCGAGGGCAAGCTGCAGGCAAAGGTTGGCGATGTGAAAGAAGCCGTCAGCGATCTGAAAGCAGAGGTCAAGAAGGGGTAGCAACTTCCAACGCGCACAGCGAGCGGAAAGGGCAACTGGACAGGCTCACCGACGAGCCGCTTCACGTGATGTGGGTAAGCGCGAGCAGCTCGTCGGCAAGATCCAGGGAGAGCTATAAGGGGGTCCTCCAACACCCTGTCGGCGAATATGGCAATGTCACCGACAAGATCGTGCGAGGTCACATGAAATCGATTCTCGACCCGTCGCTTCGATATACCGCGAGCTTCAACACGGACCTGCACAAAACGTTCGCAAGGATCCGACGCGACCGGCGGCAAGAGGCGGACAGGGCGGCGCAGGCGAGCCCGGACGGGCTCGCCAAGGTCTCGTCGATCGTCAGAAAGAAAGCGACAGGTCGGGCATGAAGCGTGTGTCGCGCGTTGCGCTTCCGCCGGGAGTCGTGCCCCAAAATAGACACGGCCCCGCCTCACAGTTGAAGTGAAGGATAGAAGATGCGTTATGTAATCATTGTGCTTTGGATGCTGCTGTGCTCGATCACGTCGGCAGTGGCTCAGGTGAGCGTCAGCATCGGGCTTCCCGGCATGAGCATCGGCATCAACTTGCCGGTCTATCCGCAGCTCGTGCGCGTACCGGGCTATCCCGTCTATTACGCTCCCCAGGTGAATTCGAACTACTTCTTCTACGATGGCATGTACTGGGTCTACCAGCAGGACAACTGGTACGCGAGCTCCTGGTACAACGGCCCGTGGGAGCTCGTGAGGCCGGACTTGGTGCCACTATTCGTGTTGCGCGTCCCGGTGCGGTATTACCGGCACCCGCCTGACTATTTCCGCGGGTGGCAAGCGGATGCGCCGCCACGTTGGAACGAGCACTGGGGCAGCGACTGGGAGCGCAGTCACAGCGGATGGAACACCTGGAATCGCAGCGCTGTTCCCGCGCCGGCTCCCCTGCCTAGTTACCAGCGGCAATATTCAGGGAATCGCTATCCGCGCGCGGAACAGCAGCAGACATTGCAAAGCCAGCACTATCATTACCAGCCGCGAGACGCCGTAGTGCAGCAGCACTATCAGGCGCAGCGAATGCAAAGTGCACCCGCATCTGCTCCGGCGCAGGACCAACGCGGTACCAGCCGGCCATCCTCGCCCCGGCAAGGTGCTTCACCCGCTCCACGAGGACAGGTGCCGCAAACGGGCGGCACGAACGTTCAGCGGCCCGCGGCCGTACCGGCGCCCCCGCAGCAGGCGAGCCCGCCTGCTCCGCAACCGCAGCAGCCGCGGCAAGGCGCTGCGCAGCGGGAGAAGCAGACTGCGAGGCCGCCCCAGGGCCAGGTTCAGAGGCCCGCTCCCGTCCAGGCCCCTCCGCAGCAGAGCGGACCGGCCGCCCAACAGCAAATGCAGCAGCCACCGCAAGGCGCCACGCAGCGTGACAAGCAAACCCCGAGGCCGCAGGGTCAGGTTCAGAGGCCCGCCGCCATGCCGGCGCCCTCGCAGCAGCAGGCAAGCCCGCCCGCCCGGCAGCCACCGCAAGGTGCTGCCCAGCGTGCGCAGCAGCCTCCCAAGGCACAAGGCCAGGACAAGGGCCCGCGAGGCAAGGGGTCCGCGCAGGAACCCAAGCAGGGCGACGAGAAGGGCCATGACAAAGGTTCGTGATCGTCCGAGGACCGCGAATCCGCGCTCGGATTGCAACGCCATCACGAAACGCAACGGCCCGGGTGCGCCCGGGCCGTTGGGTGCGCCGGGATAGCCCGGCGTTCGAGGCAGGTTAGGACCTGCTTCGCTTCGTCGCCCTTTTCGCGGTCTTTTTCGCGGGCTTCTTCGCTGCCCCCTTGGCAGCCTTGGTCAGCGCGGCCCCGACCTTCCGCGCCGTCGTCTTGACGTTGGCGACACCTTTCCTCACGGTGGACTTGGCGGAGGTGGTCTTTCGTCCCGCGGGCTTCCCGGGCGCGCCGGCCTTGCGCTTCGCCGCGCGCTTCTTCGGGCTCATGGCGCGCTCGACCTTGCCCGCGGTCTTCCTGGCGCCTGCTGCCGCTTCCTTCACCTTGCGCTTCACGGCGCGCTTTGCCTTGCCTACGACCCTCTCCGCATCCGCTTCCAGGGCCTTGGCCTTGCGCGTCACGGTACGTTTCGCCTTGCCATAGCTCTTCTTAGCGCTTGCTTCGGCTGCCTTCCCCTTGCGCTTCACCTTGGCTGTGGCAACCCGCGCCTTCTTCTCCACCGCGGTCCCAACCTTTCCCGCTCCACTCTTGGCGTCTGAAGCCACGACTTCCGTCTTTCTAACCAGCGAGGCGCCCATCTCCTGCGCCTTGTCCACGGCTGCTCCCATGGCGTCACCGATCCTGGTCAGCACACTCTTTTCTTCGCCCATCATTGACTCTCCCTGTCCGTTCATGAACCACCACCTTCCGATCCGCGGTCAGTCATGGCCGGCACCGGACCGCTGCTCGCTTGGCGATTGTTTTCGCCACACGAACTGCATCGAGCTCAAGCGCATCTCCGCGTACATGCTCGCCCATGCAAGCGGACCTGTTCTCGGCGACGCTCTGCCTGGTTGCATCTTGCCGGTCACGCCGCCGGGCTTCGCTTCGATGGGGAACCGCACGCACACGCGCTATCGGACTCGCCATCAAGCGAATGTACCCACCCCATTCATCGGGTTTATTGATGTGGATTAACGCCGACCTTCGTTGTCACCACTTCGGCGAAATGGCGCGTAGTCATTGACGGCTTGGTGGACAACGAGCAACGGATTATCTCGCGCGGGACATCCGGGCTGCTGGCATTGAAGGTGCGGAATGGCGGCGCAGACCACGGCGGCAAGCGATCTCGAGTCGCGGAACGCCGAACCAATCGGCGCGGAGGGGCGCAGGCGAGCACGGGCAACCCCGCTGGGTGAGGTGTCTTCCGCCTCGTCGTGATGCAGCGTCACCGAGGGATGACAAAAAACACAGGCCGGCGGTCGGGAGGGCTACCGCTGACACCCGGCAGCGGCTACAGTCCCTTATCCGTCTACTTACGCTCCTCAACGAGGAAATCCCCATGCCGATCGAACATCGCCAGTCCATTCACAGACTCGCCGCCGCACTGGACGAGGTTACCCGCGACGTGCAGGCCAAGGTCGAAGGAGGTTGCCCGCGGGAACGCCTCATCGAACGCTGCGGCCTCGTGATCGCGCTGGCGACCGAAATACAGAAGGAACTGCAGGGGGCGCTCGCACTGCAGGCTGCGCGTCGTCAGGCGGCGGACGCCATCAACAAGGCGCGGTCAACGTAATCCACATCGCTCCGGCGCCGGGACCTGCAGGCCGGCGTGCCCGAACCCACTCGCTGGCGCGGCGACGGGTTCCGATCGGGGCACTCATCGCCGCCCCGCTCGGAATCGTGACTTCTGTGCGTCACCGCACAAACGGTCCTCTTACCCTGGCGTAACATCACGACAGAGCCCCGGAGCTGTGATGCAGCGCGTGTGCATCGGTCACACGCCGAGCCCTGCCGCGTGTGGTGCGGGCGAACCGAGCCCGTCCCATCCCGGCTCGGCACCTGTAGGGAAGCTGCTGCGCGCCCGGCCCACGAACTGAGCAGGGCGGGATATCCGACAGTGATGATCATTGCTGCCGAGGCGTTCCCTACGAGTCCGGAACCGTCGGAAGATCCCTATGCCTCCCATGAATGATGTGAACCTCGATCTGGACGATCTGTGCGTCAACACCGTTCGCTTCCTCGCGGTCGATGCGGTGCAGAAAGCCAACAGCGGACACCCCGGTTTGCCCCTTGGCGCTGCGCCAATGGCCTATGTGCTCTGGACACGGTTCCTCAAGCACAACCCGGCCAATCCCCACTGGTTCGACCGCGATCGCTTCGTCCTTTCTGCGGGGCACGGATCGATGCTGCTGTACAGCCTGCTTCATCTGACAGGCTACGAACTGTCACTCGAGCAGATCAAGCAGTTCCGCCAATGGGGCAGTCTCACCCCCGGTCACCCGGAGCGCGGCCTCACGCCGGGAGTCGAGGTCACCACCGGACCCCTCGGACAAGGCTTCGGCAACGGCGTCGGCATGGCGATGGCGGAGGCGCATCTGGCTGCGCGTTACAACCGCGACGGCTTCGAGATCATCGATCATTGCACCTACGCGATCGTGAGCGACGGCGACCTCATGGAGGGTGTCGCAGCGGAGGCCGCATCGCTCGCTGGCCATCTCAAGCTCGGCAAGCTGATCTACCTGTACGACGACAATCGCGTGACGCTGTCGGCGGGCACCGACATCACCTTCACCGAGGACCGTGCGCGACGCTTCGAGGCGTACGGCTGGCACACCCAGTCGGTCGACGACGGCAATGATCTGGATGCGGTCGATCGCGCGCTGCGCGCCGCCCGCGCCGAGACCGCGCGGCCGTCGTTGATTCTGGTGCGCACGCATCTCGGCTACGGCTCGCCGAACAAGCAGGACACGTTCGAAGCGCACGGCTCACCCCTGGGCGAAGAAGAAGTGCGCGCGACCAAGCAGAATCTCGGCTGGCCCACAGAGTCTGCGTTTGTCGTGCCCGACCGGGCGCTCGCCTGTTTTCGCCAGGCGCTCGACCGCGGCGCGCAGGCGGAAGCCGCCTGGCGGGAGCGCTTTTCCGCCTACGCGCGGGCCTATCCGGAGCTCGCGCTCGAGCTCGAGCAGCGCATCAGCGCCGACATGCCGGCCAACTGGGATGCCGGGATCCCGGTGTTTCCCGCCGACGCAAAAGGCATGGCCACCCGGGTCGCTTCAGGCAAGATCATGAACGCGATCGCCCCCCGCCTGCCGGCGCTCATCGGCGGCTCGGCCGATCTCGATCCGTCGACGCACACCGCGCTCATCGGCCTGGGCGACTTCGAGCCGCCCGGCGTGAATGCCCGCGATCGCCAAGGCTCCGACGGTGGCGGCTGGAGTCGCGCCGGACGCAATCTGCATTTCGGCGTGCGCGAGCACGGCATGGGGGCGATTCTGAACGGACTGGCCGCGCATGGTGGAACGGTGCCTTTCGGCGCGACGTTCCTGGTGTTCTCCGATTACATGCGGCCACCGATCCGTCTTGCCGCGCTGATGGGGCTGCACGTCGTCTACGTCTTTACTCACGACAGCATCGCCCTGGGGGAGGACGGTTCCACGCATCAGCCTGTCGAGCAGCTCGCCAGCCTGCGCGCCGTCCCGCGCCTGATGGTCATCCGTCCCTGCGACGCCAACGAGACTGCTGTCGCCTGGCGCGTCGCAGTCGAAACGCGCGATCAGCCTGTGGCGCTGATCCTGACGCGGCAAAACGTGGCCACGCTCGACCGCACACGGTTTGCAAGTGCCGATGGACTGCGTCGCGGCGCTTACGTGCTGGCCGATCCACCGGAGGTCGAGCCCGACCTGATTCTCATCGCGACGGGATCGGAGGTCGGCCTGATCGTCGCGGCAGCGCAGACGCTGCTGGCGCAAGGCATCCGCGCGCGCGTCGTTTCGATGCCGAGCTGGGAGCTCTTCGACGCTCAGCCGAAGGAATACCGCGATGCGGTGCTGATGCCTGCGATCGGTAAACGGCTTGCGGTGGAAGCGGGTGCGTCGCAAGGTTGGCATCGGTACGTCGGAGATCATGGCGACGTGCTGGGTGTCGATCGTTTCGGCGCCTCGGCCCCGAGCGATGTCCTGTTGCGCGAGTATGGCTTCACCGTCGAGAACGTGTGCAAACGGGCGCTCGCCCTGATGCACTAGGCAGCGCGCGCAACGTCGTGGCCCGCGGGTTGGCGCCGGGCTGTTGCAGGACTTCCCCGATCGAGCGTCTCTTCCGCCATGCCTGACGTGCATCTGCTTTCCAACGGCGCGTACCACGTCATGGTGACGGCGGCGGGCGGCGGCTACAGTCGCTGCAAGAGCCTCGCGATCTCGCGCTGGCGCGAAGACGCGACGCTCGATAACTGGGGCACGTTCTGCTACCTGCGCGACCGCGCCGGCGGAGTCGTGTGGTCGACCACCCTGCAGCCCACCTTGCAGCGGCCAGACCACTGCGAAACGCACTTCAGCCCAGGAGCGGCGACATTCTCGCGCTGCGCCCACGAGATCGAGACGCGCACCGAAATCGCGGTAGCGCTCGACGAGAACGTCGAACTGCGCCGCGTCCGCATCACGAATCTTTCGGAACGGCGCCGAATCCTGGACGCGACGAGCTACGCCGAGATCGTTCTGGCCGTTCCGGGTACCGACTCGGCGCACCCGGCGTTCAGCAAGCTTTTCGTCGAAACCGAGATCGACCCGGACCTCCACGCGATCTTCGCGACGCGACGTCCGAGTGCATCCGACGATCCGACGCCGTGGCTCTTCCATCTGGCGCTCGCGTCCGCTGCGGGCGCGGGAGAAATCTCGTACGAGACCGATCGCATGCGCTTTATCGGCCGGGGCCGCAGCACGGCTGACCCGGAGGCGCTGGAGAGCGGCGCCGCGCTTTCAGGCAGCGCCGGTCCGGTGCTCGACGCGGTGGCCGCCATACGTGTTCCATTCACACTCGAGCCCGGCGCCTCGTTCACGATCGACTGGATCACCGGCATCGCCGACTCGCGGGACGATTGCGCCGCGCTGGCGCACAGGTGTCAGGACGCGCAGCGGGTCCAGCGCATTCTCGACCAGGCAGCCGCGTACGGGCAGAGCACCTTGCGAGAACTTCAAGCAGGCGACGCCGACGCGCTGCTCTTCGAACGCATGGCGGCGTCAGTCATCTATGCCGGCGCGTCGCTGCGCGCGGACGCACGTGTCGTCGAGCAAAACCGTCGCGGGCAGTCTGGACTCTGGGGATTTGGCATCTCCGGCGATTTGCCCGTCGTGCTGCTATGGATGACCGACCCCGACCGGATCGAGCTCGTGCGGCAATTGGTTCACGCTCACGCGTATTGGCGTGCGTACGGCATCGAGACCGCGCTCGCGATCGTCAGCGCGCAAGCGCACGACGTCGATCCGACGCTGGTCGAAATGATCATGCACGCCGTCGGATCGAGTGGCGGCGCCGAGCGCGTCGACAAGCCTGGCGGCATCTTCATCCGCGACAACGCGAACCTGGACGATGGCGACCGCATCCTCCTGCAAAGCGTTGCCCGCGTGGTCATCGCCGACACTGACGGAACACTTGCCGAACAGCTCGAGCGGCGCGGTCATGAGACGAGCACCGGACGCGCGGCTGCCCCGATGCCGGCGCCCCGCCCTCGCGGCGTTGGTAAGACAGGCAGGATTGCAGCCACGATTGCGGCGCGCTCTCCGCAAACCCGCGCGCTGTTCGCCTGCAACGGTCTCGGCGGCTTCACCTCCGACGCCCGCGAATACGTGATCACGACGTCCGCAGCGCAGATGACGCCGGCACCATGGGTCAACGTGCTCGCCAATCCCGACTTTGGAACATTGGTGTCGGAGAGCGGCAGCGCGACGAGCTGGAGCGAGAACGCCCACGAGTTTCGCTTGACGCCGTGGTCCAACGATCCGGTGGCCGACCCCAACACGGAGGCGCTGTATATCCGGGATGACGCGTCCGGCCACTTCTGGTCGCCAACCTTGCTGCCGGCGTCCGGCGCGGAGGCGTATGTCACACGCCACGGGTTCGGCTACAGCATTTTCGAGCATACCGAGGACGGCATCGAATCGGAGCTGTGCGTTTACGTCGCGATCGATTCTCCGGTCAAGTTCTCGGTGTTGACCGTGCGCAACCACGCCGACCGTCAGCGAAGCCTATCGATCACCGGCTACCTCGACTGGGTGCTCGGCGACGAGCGCGCGAAGACGTTGATGCATGTCGTGACGGACCATGACGCGGAAACTGGCGCTCTGTTCGCCCGCAATACCTACAACACCGATTTTGCCGGCCGCACCGCGTTCTTCGATGTCGACGACGCGACCGGGCCCCCGTGCGGAGATCGCGGCGACTTTCTCGGCCACTGTGGCACGCTCGCGACACCGGCGGCGCTGGCGCAAGCGCAACTTTCCGGACGTGTCGGGGCATCGTTCGATCCGTGTGCGGCGCTGCGCGTCGCGTTCGAATTGGCGCCGGCGCAGGAACGCAAGGTCATCTTTCGACTCGGCGCCGGCAAGACTGTCGACGAGGCACGCGAGCTGGTTCGGCGTTGGCGCGGGGCCGACGCGGCGCGCGCCGCGCTCGATGCCGTGCATCAATACTGGCAGCACGCGCTGGGCGCAGTCCGCGTGCAAACGCCCGACGCCGCGGTGAATGCCCTGGCGAACGGTTGGTTGATCTATCAGGTGATCGCCTCGCGCCTGTGGGGCCGCACCGCGTTCTACCAGTCGAGCGGCGCATACGGCTTTCGCGACCAGTTGCAGGACGTGATGGCCCTGGTCCACGCCGCGCCGGATCTGGTACGAGAGCACCTGTTGCGCTCGGCTTCGCGTCAGTTCGTCGAAGGCGACGTGCAGCACTGGTGGCATCCTCCCTCCGGCAAAGGCGTGCGCACACGCTGCTCCGACGATTACCTGTGGCTGCCGCTGGCCGTCTGCCGTTACGTCGAAGCCACCGGCGACACCGGCGTTCTCGACGTGTCGTGCCCCTTCCTGGAGAGTCGACCACTCAAGGAGGGCGAACAGTCGAACTACGAACTCCCGCAAGTGTCTACCCAGTCCGGGAGCCTGTATGAGCACTGCGTGCGCTCGATTCGCCACGGTATGCGATATGGCGAGCACGATCTGCCGCTGATGGGCTCGGGCGACTGGAACGACGGCATGAACCTGGTTGGAGCTGGCGGCAAGGGCGAAAGCGTGTGGCTGGCGTTCTTTCTGGCCGCGGTGCTGACCAGGTTTGCACCGTTGGCGCGAAAGCGGGCGGACGGCGCGTTTGCGGATCTGTGCGCAAGCGAGGGAGCGCGGCTGCGCCAGCACATCGAGGCATCGGCTTGGGACGGCGCGTGGTACCGGCGCGCCTGGTTCGACGACGGCTCGCCGCTCGGCTCGGCGAGCAACACCGAGTGCCAGATCGACTCGATTGCGCAGAGCTGGTCAGTGCTGTCGGGGGCCGCGGACGCCGAACGTTCACGCCGCGCAATGCAGGCGGTCGACCGCCGCCTGGTTCAACGCGATACACGCCTCATCCAGCTGCTCGACCCGCCCTTCGACACTTCCATGCCGACGCCCGGTTATATCCAGGGTTATGTCCCCGGCGTCCGCGAGAACGGCGGGCAGTACACCCACGCTGCCGTCTGGGCGACACTCGCATTCGCGGCGCTGGGCGATGCGAAGCGCGCGTGGGAGCTCCTTGCGCTGCTCAATCCCGTGGGCCATTCCAGCAGCGTCGGCGACAAGGCAACGTACAAGGTCGAGCCCTATGTCGTCGCCGGCGACGTGTACGCCTTCCCGCCGCACGCCGGTCGCGGCGGCTGGACGTGGTACACCGGATCCGCCGGCTGGATGTATCAGTTGATCGTCGAGTCCTTGCTCGGCCTCACCCGCAGCGGAAACAAGTTGCTCGTGCACCCTCTGCTGCCTCCGGACTGGGATGCCTTCGAAGTGCAGTACCGTTTCGGGGCGTCGACCTACGACATCGTCTGCAGGGAAGCGAAGTCGGCCACGGCGGCGAACGTGATGGTCGATGGCGTTGCGACGTCCGACGGGTCAGTTGCTCTGGTCGATGACGGCCACCGTCACGCGGTCCTCGTGAACGCGTGGCGGGACGCCTGAATGGTCAGCACGAATGGAGAAGACGACATGCAGCTCGGAATGATCGGCTTGGGTCGCATGGGCGCGAGCATGGTGCGGCGCCTGTTGAAGAAGGGCCACGAGTGCGTTGTCTATGACCCGCGGATTGCCGCCGTCGCCGCCCTCGCGCAGGAGGGCGCTCGCGGCGCCGCATCGTTCGGGGAGCTGGTCTCGAAGATGACGACGCCACGGGCGATCTGGATGATGGTGCCGGCCGGTGTCGTCGACCAGGCACTCGCCGAGCTCATCGCGCACCTCGATGAGGGCGACATCGTGATCGACGGCGGGAATTCGAACTACCGCGACGACATTCGACGTGCCCAGGAGCTGAGGACATCGGGGCACCACTACGTCGACGTTGGCACGAGCGGCGGCGTCGCCGGCCTCGAACGCGGCTACTGCCTGATGATCGGCGGCGACGCCGATATCGTGCACCACCTGACGCCGCTCTTTTCGGCCCTCGCGCCGGGAATGGATGCCGCACCACGCACGCCCGGACGAAGTGGGGATGCCGCAAGCGCGGAAGAAGGTTTTCTGCATTGCGGCCCGAATGGTGCCGGGCACTTCGTCAAGATGATCCACAACGGCATCGAATACGGTGTGATGGCCGCGTACGCCGAAGGCCTCAACATCCTGCGCAACGCCAACGTCGGGAAGCGAGCGCGCGCGAGCGACGCCGAGACCACGCCGCTTCGCAACCCCGAGTTATATCAATACGACATGAACTTGCCCGACATCACCGAAGTCTGGCGCCGCGGCAGCGTGATCGGCTCGTGGTTGCTGGACCTGACCGCCAATGCGCTCCAGAACGACCCGCACCTCACGGCCTTCAGCGGGCACGTCTCGGACTCCGGCGAAGGTCGCTGGACGATCCAGGCGGCCATCGACGAGGCCGTGCCCGCGCACGTTCTCAGTGCGGCGCTGTACGAACGCTTTGCCTCGCGCGGCGAAGCCGATTTTGCGAACCAGGTGCTATCGGCCATGCGACACGAATTTGGCGGCCACGTCGAGAAGACCCGCGAGGATCCGAAATGAATGCGCCGACGACGGCACGCCATGCCGGCGACGAGCCACGTTCCGATGCGTTGATCGTCTTCGGCTTCACGGGCGATCTCGCCAGCAAGAAGATTTTCCCGGCGCTCTATGCCATGGTGAAAAGTGGAGCGTTGACGGTGCCGGTGATCGGCGTCGCATCGTCCGATTGGAGCCCCGAACAACTGCACCAGCGCGTTCGCGACAGCGTCGCGCGCGAATCGAGGATCGACGACGAGGCCGCATTCGGTCGCCTTTTGTCGCTGTTGCGCTACGTGAGCGGCAACTACCAGGATCCGGCAACGTTCCGAGCGCTGAAAGGCGCCCTCGGCCAGGCGCAGCGACCGGCGTATTACCTCGCGATACCGCCGTCGCTGTTCGGGACGGTGATCACGAGTCTCGGCGGCAACGGGCTCGCCGAGCATGCCCGCCTCATCGTCGAAAAACCCTTCGGTCGCGACCTGGCGTCCGCAATCGCGCTCGGCACGATCGCCCAGTCCGTGTTCCCGGAATCGTCGATCTTTCGTATCGACCACTATCTCGGAAAGGAGGCGATCATGAACATCCTCTATTTCCGCTTTGCCAATTCGTTTCTCGAGCCGATCTGGAACCGCAACCACGTCGCCAGCATTCAGGTGACCTTGGCCGAGAGCTTCGGCATCGGCCAGCGCGGTCGCTTCTACGAAAGCGCAGGCTGCCTGCGCGACGTCATCGAGAACCATCTGTTCCAGATCGTCGCGCTGCTCGCGATGGAACCGCCGGCCTACCAGAGCTACGCCGCCGTGCATAGTGAGAAGGCGAGCGTGTTTCACGCGATGCGCGCGTTGACCCCAGACGATCTGGTCCGCGGCCAGTACGTGGGCTACCGCAACGAAAAGGATGTTGCCGCCGACTCGGACGTGGAAACGTTCTGCGCATTGCGACTGTTCATCGACTCCTGGCGCTGGGCCGGTGTGCCATGGTATCTGCGTGCCGGCAAGGTGCTGCCGCACAACGCCATCGAAGTGCTGGTGCAGTTGCGGCCGCCGCCGCAGAAGCTGTTCGACGACTCGCAGCCGATCGAGGGGCGCGCCAACTATCTGCGGTTCAAGCTGCAGCCGGCATCGGCGATTGCCCTTGCGGCCCGCGTCAAGCGCGCGGGCAAGGAATTCGTGGGTGAGCAGCGCGAGCTCTATCTTTGCGAAGACCCCCAGACCGATGATTCCCCTTACGAGCGGCTGCTCGGCGATGCGATGGCGGGCGATGGTGCACTGTTCACCACGCAGGATGCGGTCGAAGCAGCCTGGACCGTCGTCGACCCGGTGCTCGCGAGTCATCGCCCCGCGCTGCCGTACGCAGCGGGAACGTGGGGCCCCGCAGCAGCCGATGCGCTGATCGCCGCGGATGGCGGCTGGCACAATCCATCGCCCGAGCCCAACGCTGCGATCGGGGGATGTGCATGACATCCGACGTCGTGTTCCTGCTCGATGTCGACAATACGCTGCTCGACAACGATCGGATCGTTGTGGACCTGAGGCACCATCTCGAGCGCGCATTCGGCCTCGACAGTGCCGATCGCTACTGGGCCATCTTCGAAGGGCTGCGCCGGGAACTCGGGTATGCCGACTATCTCGGTGCGTTGCAGCGCTATCGCTCCGACGCCGAACAGGGTGGCCCGGACGACGCGCGCCTGCTGCTGATGTCGGGTTTCCTGATCGACTACCCCTTCGCCGAGCGCCTCTTTCCGCGCGCGCTCGAGGTCATCGACCACCTCGGCAAGTTCGGTCCGACGGTGATTCTCTCCGATGGTGACGTCGTCTTTCAGCCGCGCAAGGTGCAGCGCTCGGGTTTGTGGGACGCCGTTGCCGGCCGGGTCCTGATCTACGTCCACAAGGAACGGATGCTCGACGCCGTTCAGCGCCATTATCCAGCGCGCCACTACGTCATGGTCGACGACAAATTGCGGATCCTGGCAGCGATGAAAGAGTTCTTGCAGGAGCGGCTCACGACGGTCTTCGCGCGGCAAGGTCACTACGCTTTCGATCCCGTCAACGTCGCCCGATACCCGAGCGCCGACTGGTCCGTTGAGCGCATTGGCGATCTGGCCGGCTTCGATGTCCCAAAACTGATCACAATCGGGAGCGACCCGGTCCGCCATGCCGATGCGCGCGGATGATATCCACTTCGATCGCACGCATGGCATCGATGTCGCACGGTAAACGCGACACAGGAGCAACGATGAACCCCAACACCCGCGCGCTTCATGACCTCGGCCAGAGCCTGTGGCTCGACAACATCACCCGGGACATGCTCACGAGCGGCACGCTGGCGCGCTACATCTCCGATTTTTCGATCACGGGGTTGACCTCCAACCCGACGATTTTCGAGCACGCGATCGGCAAGGGTGGCTTCTACGACGAGGCCATCGGCAAGCTCGCGCGCCAGGGCGCGAGCGGCGAGGACCTCTTCCTGGCGCTCGCGCTGGAGGATTTGCGGCAGGCGGCCGATCTGTTCCGACCGGCGTTCGAGGCCACGGACGGCGTCGACGGCTGGGTCTCGCTCGAGGTGTCGCCGCTCCTCGCCGACGACACGGCAAAGACGATTCTCGCCGCGGCGCGACAGCATGCAGCGGCCGCACGGCCGAATCTGTTCATCAAGATTCCCGGCACGCCGGCCGGCCTGCCGGCGATCGAGGAGTCGATCTTCGCCGGCGTGCCGATCAACGTGACCTTGCTGTTCTCGCGCGAGCAATATCTCGCTGCTGCCGAGGCATACCTGCGCGGCATCGAGCGCCGCATCGCCGCCGGTCTCGATCCGAAGGTCGCATCGGTCGCGTCGCTGTTCGTCAGCCGCTGGGACGTTGCGGTGAAGGAAGAAGTCTCGCCGCCCTTGCACAACCGTCTCGGCATCGCCATCGCCAGGCGCACCTACAAGGCGTACCGCGACCTGCTCTCCTCGCGGCGCTGGCGAGAGCTTGCACAGCGCGGCGCCCGACCACAACGAATGCTCTGGGCCAGCACCGGCACCAAGGACCCGGCCGCGCCCGACACACTCTACGTCGAGGCGCTCGCGGCCCCGGATACGATCAACACCATCCCCGACAAGACCCTGCTGGCGTTCGCCGATCATGGCAAGCTCCGTTCACCGATGCCGCCCGACAGTGGTGACGCCGAGTCGGTGCTCGAGGAATTCAGGCGCGAAGGCGTCGACGACAATGCGCTCGCCGCACGACTGCAGCGCGAAGGCACCGCCGCCTTCTCGAAGTCGTGGAACGCGCTCTTGTCGCGCATCGAAGACAAGCGTGCGCAGGTCCTCCGGTAACCATCGGATGCGGTCGCAGATCACCTTTGTATCCGGCCCTTTCACGGCACTGATATGACCACCAGAATCAGCCCCCTCGCCGGCAAGCCTGCACCACCGTCATTGCTGGTCGATGTGCCAAGGCTCGTCACTGCCTATTACACCGAGGTTCCCGATCCCTCCGTGCCCGCGCAGCGCGTCGCGTTCGGCACCTCGGGACACCGCGGCTCGTCCTTCGAGCTCTCGTTCAACGAATGGCATGTACTGGCAATCACGCAGGCGATTTGCCAATACCGCAAGGCCCACGACATTGGCGGACCGCTCTTTCTCGGCATCGACACCCATGCACTGTCGCAGCCGGCGTGCGCCAGCGCACTCGAAGTGCTGGCCGCCAACGGCGTCGACGTAGTGCTGGCGATGCACGACGAGTACACACCGACGCCTGCAATCTCGCACGCTATCCTGACGCACAACCGCGACCGCACTTCCGGGCTCGCCGACGGCATCGTCGTGACGCCGTCGCACAATCCGCCCGACAGCGGGGGCTTCAAGTACAACCCGCCGAACGGCGGTCCCGCCGGCGAGGACATCACCGGCTGGATCGAGGCCGCGGCCAACCGCTTTCTCGAAAACGCTCTGGATGGCGTCAGGCGCGTCACGCACGCACGGGCGCTACAGGCAGCGACGACGCATCGCCGCGACTTTCTCGATGCCTACGTTGGCGATCTCGGCAGCGTCATCGACATGGGCGCGATCCGCGACGCGAAGATCCGCATCGGTGTAGATCCGCTTGGCGGCGCCGGGGTGCACTACTGGGCGCGCATCGCCGAGCGCTACCAGCTGGACCTGACCGTCGTCAGCGACGAGGTGGACCCGACGTTTCGCTTCATGACGCTGGACTGGGACGGGCGGATCCGCATGGATCCTTCATCGCCCTACGCGATGCAGCGCCTGCTCGACCTCCAGGACCGCTTCGACATCGCGTTCGCCTGCGACACCGACCATGACCGCCATGGCATCGTCACCGCGAAGCACGGCTTGCTGCCACCGAACCACTATCTCTCGGTGGCGATCGACTACCTGTTCGCGCATCGTCCGCAATGGAGCGTGAAGGCCGCAGTCGGCAAGACGGTCGTCAGCACGCGCCTCATCGACATGGTGACCGCGCGACTCGGGCGCACGCTGTACGAAGTCCCGGTCGGATTCAAATGGTTCGCCACAGGCCTCCTGGACGGTTCGCTCGGTTTCGGCGGCGAGGAAAGCGCCGGCGCGACCTTCCTGCGCCGCGACGGATCGGTCTGGACGACCGACAAGGACGGCATCGTCCCGGCGCTCTTGTCGGCCGAGATTACCGCGCGCCGCGGACGCGATCCCGGCACGTTGTACAACGAGCTCGCGCAGGAGTTCGGCAACCCGGTCGCCGACCGCGTCGAGGCGCCCGCGACGCCACAACAAAAGAAGCAACTCGCGGCACTCGCACCGCAGCAAATCAAGGCGACCGAGCTCGCCGGCGAGAAGATCGCGAGCATTCTCAGCAATGCGCCGGGCAACGGGGCGCCGATCGGCGGCATCAAGGTGATCGCGGCAAGCGGCTGGTTCGCTGCACGTCCCTCGGGCACCGAAGACATCTACAAGATCTACGCCGAGAGTTTCGGCGGTACTGATCACTTGCAGCACATCCTGGCCGAAGCGCAGGCGATCGTCGACCGGGCGATCGCGTCGCCGCCGTCCGCTGAGCACGGGCAAGGCTGATAGGCGGTAATCGCACGTGGCCGGCCGTCTCCAGCCCGACCGTCTGCCCGAGGGGGATCGGGCCGGCATTGCACCGAGTGCTTCGCCAGGGCTACCCGCACTGGAGACATCCGACGAGGCGCTGCTCGACCGTCTGCAACGAGCCGCGTTCGACTATTTCCTGCACACCGGCAATCCGCACAACGGGTTGATCGCCGACACCACGCGCGACGGTGCGCCGTCGAGCATCGCGGTGGTCGGCTTCGCGTTGTCGGCGTATCCCGTCGGCGTGGAACACGGTTGGATCGAACGCGCCGACGCGGTCCAGCGCACGCTCGTGGCCTTGCGTTTTTTCATGAGCAGTGACCAGTCCGGCGGACCGGACGCCACCGGCTACCGAGGCTACTACTTCCACTTTCTGGACATGCGCAGCGGAACGCGCGTCTGGCTCTCCGAGCTGTCGCTGATCGACACCGCGTTCCTGATCGCCGGCGCGCTGACCGCGGCGATGTATTTCACCGCCGACACGCCAGCCGAGACCGAGCTGCGGCGCCTCGCCGACGCGCTCTACCGCCGCGTCGACTGGCGTTGGGCGCAGCGCGACAGCTCGGCCTTGATGCACGGCTGGAAACCCGAGTGCGGCTTCCTCCATTACGGCTGGGAAGGCTACAGCGAGGCGATCCTGCTTTACGTGCTGGGACTTGGCTCGCCGACGCATCCGCTCACTTCAGAAAGCTTTCGCGCCTGGACCGTGACCTACCAGTGGGAGAACCTTTACGGCTACGACTTCCTCTATGCCGGACCGCTGTTCATCCATCAGTTTTCGCACGCGTGGATCGATTTTCGCGGCATCCAGGACGCATTCATGCGCGAAAAAGGCTGCGACTATTTCGAGAACAGCCGCCGCGCAAGCTACGTTCAGCGCGAGTATGCGATACGCAACCCGCGCGGCTTCACGGGCTACGCCGCCGACTGCTGGGGACTCTCGGCGGGCGACGGCCCAAGCGCCGAGCCCCGACTGATCGCCGGGCGCCGGCAGGCGTTCTCCGGCTACGCCGCGCGCGGCGTTCCGTACGGACCCGACGACGGCACCATCGCCGGCGCATCGGTCCTCTCCTCGCTGGTGTTTGCACCGGAGATCGCGCTGCCTGCATTGCGCAGCATGATGGCGCGTGGAGACAATGCCGACGAATTCGTTCGCGCCAGCGGCTTCAACGCAACCGTCAGTGAAGCCGGGCCGAAGGGCTGGATTTCGGAAGGACACTTCGGTCTCGACCAGGGAATGATCGTGCTGATGATCGAGAACTACCGCTCCGGATTACTGTGGCGGTTGAGCCGGGACAACCCCTGGATCCGGGTCGGTCTGCGCCGTGCGGGATTCCGCGGCGGCTGGCTATAGGCGCGCGTCGCAGCGCCCACGCGTCATGCTGCAAGTGCATGCCCCCCTCGTGCGCCCCGGCGCGGGTCCTCACGATCGCGAGCTCTGCGACAACGCTCGCCCGCCGGGTTGGTGCAATCCCCAACCGCGCGACCCGTACCACCTGCTCGTGATCGGGGCTGGGCCCGCAGGATTGGTGGCGGCGCGGGGTGCCGCCGCACTCGGGGCGACGGTCGCCCTGGTCGAATCCCACCTGCTGGGCGGCGATTGCCTCAACTACGGCTGCGTGCCGTCCAAGACCATCATCCGCACCTCGCGCCTCTACGCCGAGATGCGCAACGCGGCGAACTTCGGCGCCCGGCCGCCGGACGACATCCAGGTCGATTTCCCGATGGCCATGGAGCGCATGCGCCGCATCCGCACGCGCATCAGCCGGGTCGATTCGGCAGCGCGCCTCGCGGCCGACGGAATCGACGTATTCTTCGGCACGGCACGCTTCACCAGTGGCGACACCGTCGACATCGACGGCACCCGCCTGCGCTTCAAGAAGGCAATGATCGCGACCGGATCACGCTCGATGATCCCGTCGATTCCGGGCTTGGCGGAAGCCGGGTACCTGAACAACGAGACGGTTTTCGACCTGACGGTGTTGCCGACGAGCCTGCTCGTCATCGGTGGCGGGCCGGTCGGCTGCGAGCTGGCACAGGCCTTTGCCCGCTTCGGCTCGCGCACCGTGATCGCCCACGACGAGCCGCTCTTCCTGCCAAAGGAAGAACGCGATGCGGCGCAGATGGTATCCGATGCGCTGGCGCGCGACGGCGTGGAAATCCACCTCAACACCACCGTCGTCAGCGTGCGCGTCGAAGGCGGCAGGAAGTATGTCGAAACACTCAACGACGGCAATGGGACGACGATCGCCGTCGACCACATCTTGACCGGCATCGGCCGGGTCCCGGCCGTCCTTGGGTTGGACCTCGAACGTGCCGGCGTCGCCTACGATGGCGTTGCCGGCATCCACGTCGATGATTTCCTGCGTACCACCAACCAGCGCATCTACGCGGCGGGGGACGTCTGCCTCGAGCACAGGTTCACCGATACCGCCGACGCATCGGCCAAAATCGTGGTGCAGAACGCGCTCCTCCGTGGTCGCGAACGGGTGAGTGCCTTGACGATTCCGTGGTGCACCTACACGGACCCGGAAATCGCCCACGTCGGCATCTACGTCAAGGAGGCCCGCGAACGCGGCATACCGGTGAAGACCTTCACGGTGCCGATGCACGACGTCGATCGCGCCGTGGCCGACGGAGAGGAAGACGGGTTCGTGAAGATCCACATTCGCGAAGGAACCGATACGATCCTCGGCGCGACCGTGGTGGCGCGTCACGCCGGCGAAATGATCAACGGCATCTCGCTGGCCATGGTCGCCGGCATCGGCTTACGCACCGTCGCGCGTGTCATCCACACCTATCCGACACAGGCCGAAGCGATCAAGCAGGCAGCGGATGCCTACATGGGTACGCGGCGGTCGTCGTTCCGCAGATGGCTGTTGCGCAAATGGGTCAACCGGTGAGCGGCGGCAAGGACCGCCAAGGACGATTCGGTCATCGTTCCCGGTGCGATCGCCGATTGGCGCATATCTTGAATCAGCCTGGAGCGTGACAAGGAATGAATACGAAGCTTGTCAGCAGCATCGATGCCGTAACGCATTTGCGATTGATGACAACCAGCGTCGATACGTCGCTCGTGAACGTCGCAAGATTGCTCTCGGACACGCAAGTCAGCCTTGTTGTCGTCTGTGATTCCGCGGGTGTGATGGTGGGTGTCATGACCAAGACCGATATCGTCAGGCAGATCGGGCGTTGTCGGGGAAGCGCCTGCTCGACCGCCGTCGCTGACGTGATGACCCGGGATGTCGTCTACTGCCGCCCGACTGACTGCCTGCCCGAGGTCTTGTCGACGATGCAGAAGTGCGGCTTCGTGCACATCCCCGTCGTCGACGAGGATTCCAAACCATTGGGGGTCGTCAATGCGCGAGATGCGCTACGAGCGCTGATGGCGGAAGGAGAGTATGAAGCCTCGCTTCTGCAGAACTATGTAATGGGCATCGGCTACCAGTGAGGATTGGGACGCAGCGAGCGGATGGAGACAAACATATTATCCAACCGGGAGTGTGAGAGATGATCGTCACCAAGCGAGCCTACGAGCCAGCGGCGGCATCGGACGGCTTTCGCGTATTGATCGACCGGCTCTGGCCGCGCGGTGTGTCGAAGGCGAAGGCGCACCTCGACGCATGGGAGAAGGACATCGCGCCATCTCGCGAACTGCGCGAATGGTACGGCCACGATCCCGCCAAGTGGCCGGAATTTCGGCGGCGATATACCCTGGAACTGCGTGCACCCGGCGCCAAAGGAGTACTCGACGATCTGGTGCGACGGGCGAAGCGGGGCCGCGTGACGCTCGTGTATGCGTCGAAGGCGGCAGACATCAGCGATGTCGCGGTGCTCGAGCAATTGCTCAAGCGCCGCACTCGGTCGCCTCGCCCTCGCCCGACGCGAGATCGCGAGGTCTAGCTCGAATGCGGTGGGCCGCTCGTATGACCGGCGAGCGTCGCGCCGCCCTCATTCTCCCAGCGCTCCGTTGCACGCCGGTAAGCCTTTCTGTCTCGAACCGAGGACTGCTCGACCGAAAGATCAGCGGGCGCCACCAGACGTCCATACAAGTAGCGCAGGGCCTGCCAGCCCACCACGGCCGCGCTCGTGTAGAAGAGCACCTTGATCGCCTTGTTCATTGCGTGTACGTCATCGGTTGCGCTTGTTGGCGGCTGTCCAGCGCCATCTTCATATCTTCAGTTCTATCTGATCGTTGGTCTTCATCTGATCGTCGGTACCTGATGCAGGGCCAGTCCACCGCCATGGTTGCCAACCTTCGACATCCGCAGTCTGATCTTCTCGATGGCTCGGGAGGGCGATAGACCCATGGGACAAACCTCGGTGCAGTTCATGATCGTGCGGCAACGGAATAGCCGGTACGGATCGTTGTTCAAGTCATCCAGGCGTTCCTGGGTTGCTCGATCGCGGCTGTCGCTGATGAACCGATAGGCCTGTATCAGACCTGCCGGACCAACGAACTTGTCCGGGTTCCACCACGACGAAGGGCACTGGCTGGTGCAACATGCACACATGATGCATTCGTAGGCGCCATCGAGCTTGTCGCGGTCCTCCGGCGATTGCAGGCGCTCCTTTTCGGGTGCCGGTTCGTCGTTGACGAGATAGGGCTTGATCGAGTGATACTGGTTCCAGAATCGGGTCATGTCGACCACCAGGTCGCGAATGACCGGAAAGCTCGGTAAAGGCCGCAACTCGACCGGTTCTCTCAGCTCCCGGACGCGGGTAACGCACGCCAGTCCGTTGCGCCCGTTGATGTTCAGGGCATCGGAGCCACACACCCCCTCGCGGCACGATTTTCTGATGGCGAGAGAATCATCCTGAACATCTCTGATGCGCAGAATGACATCCAGGAGCATTCGGTCGGTCGGCTTCAGTTCGATCTGGAAATCCTGCATGTACGGCTTCTCATCGCGCTCGGGGTTGTAGCGGAAAATCGAGAAATGCATGCTGGCCTCCTGGCGCGTTGCCTGTGATCGAGAGCCGCGGCTAGCCGTGGCGCACCCACAAAATTCGCACAACCCACGCTCCCATTGCCGTCAGGCCAAAGCCAACCAGCACGAGCAGGCCAACGCGAAAGGCAATGAGGTGAACGTAGTCCAGGATTACATCGCGGACGCCAACCCAGGCATGCGCCATTAGGGCAGCGAAAAAACAACCGGTGGCGATGCTGACGCTTGAGCTCATCATCCAGCCATCCCATGCCGCGTAGGAATGTGGCGCATCGACAACGAGATGACCCAAGAAAAATACAATGAACAAGAGCATGTAGACTGCGGTTACTCGTTGCACCAACCAGGCGAGCAGTCCCGTGAATGCATTTCTCACAGCAATACCCCAATGGCGAGCAATGCGACGGCCAGGCCACCCAGGTTCACGACCCACGCACTGCGGCGGGCCGCAGGTAACTGCGAACCGATGTCGAGGTCGCTGAGCAGATGGCGGACTCCGGCCAGCAAGTGATGCGCCAGCACCCATACAAGAACGATCGCCACGCCTCGGAACGCGAGGTTGTCGAACAGACCAACGACCCATGCGTAGGATTGCGGCCCTTGCAGCGACAAATCGAGAAGATGAATGCCGAATGGAACACTGAGAGCCAGGAGAATCCCTGTCACCCGGTGCGCAATGGAAGTTAGCGCGCCGACCGGCATCTGCATTCGCAGCAGATTGAAGAATGCCGGCCTTTTCTCCTTTGAAGCTGCGATGTCACGAACGCTCGCCTGTGATGACATTTCTCGCCTTCTCTGCTAAGGGACATTCCCTCCGGCATCACCTTTTCATCGGTGTGGTCGAGCACTTCTCAATTTGAAAGCCGCCGTGTCCGCAAAAGAATATCGTACGCTCGAGACGTTGCTGACCGCGGTGCGCGACTGCCGCGCGTGCGAAGCGCATCTGCCGCTCGGTCCGCGGCCGGTGCTGCGTGCCGGGGCGTCTGCCCGCATTCTCGTCGTTGGCCAGGCACCCGGCCTGCGCGTACACACCACGGGTATTCCATGGGACGACGCCAGTGGCGAGCGCCTGCGCGCCTGGATGGGCGTGGACGAGGACGTCTTTTACGATGGGTCGCGCGTCGCCATCATTCCCATGGGTTATTGCTATCCAGGGCGGGGAAACGGCGGTGATAGGCCGCCGCGCCGTGAGTGCGCGGTGTTGTGGCTCGATCATTTGCTCGCCAAGCTGCCGCGGATTGAATTGACGTTGCTTGTCGGTCAGTATGCACAACATCATTTTCTGACTAGCCGCCGGAAACCCTCACTGGCCGAAACAGCCAAGGCATGGCGGGAGTACGGTCCACAATACATTCCATTGCCGCATCCTTCACCGCGCAATCAGCCGTGGTTCAAGCGCCATGCATGGTTTGAAGAGCAGCTCGTACCGATGCTGCAATCGCGGGTCAAGACGGTGCTCGCTTCCTGACGTCCTCCGTGTGCGAGAGGGCTCACAGAGCGGCCCACGAGCAGAGTGACGAATTCGGCGAGCGGCCGTTCCAACCAAAGAAAGTGAGAACCGCCACGGACTGAGTGGCGATACGCCTGCGGTACCGAGCATGTTGCCAAATGCTCGCAGCCCTCATCTCAACGCGCTTTCAGTTCTGCCCCAGTCGCACCTGGAACGGAACCCGCGGCGTCGCCTTGGCGGCTCGCCTCGAACAGGAACCAGGTGCGCCGCTCGGTTTCATCGATCCAGACTTCGATCAGGCTGGCCGTTGCGACATCGCGGTGCTCGTCGCACACGTTATGTGCCTCACGTAATCGGGTAGCAAGCTCCTTATTGTCCTCGCGCAGTTCGGCCAGCATGTCCTGCGGCTGCACGTATTCGGCATCATTGTCCTGCACGCGTTGAAGCCGCGCGATGTGGCCAATGGACTTCAGCGTAGACCCGCCTATCTTGCGAATGCGCTCAGCAATCGGATCGGTGAGTGCGAAGATCTGATCGGCCTGCTCGTCCAGCAGCAGGTGGTAGTCGCGGAAATGCGGTCCGCTCATGTGCCAGTGAAAGTTCTTCGTCTTCAGGTAAAGCGCGAACACATCCGCCAGGATTGCATTCATCGCCCCGGCGATATCCCTGGTCGCCGCGCTCGTCAGATCCGTGGGGGTGGCCAACGGAGCTTCTTGCCTCCGCTTGAGGTCCCGCACATTCGTCGCGGCCGATTTCTTCATGACTGTAGTCCTTTCTTGTCAGTGGATCGGCATGCACCCGAGACGCCGAGGTCACCTTCGCCGGAAGGCATACTGCGAAGTGCCATCGAGCGCCCAGGAGGTTGTTAGACGCTCGTCTTTTTCAGAGCTGCGCCTTTGTGCATCGCGATGTGGTCGGTCTTGTCGCTCTTGATTGCATACTGCGGATCATCTGGACTCGCATGATGCTTGTATCCCTTGTAATCGGCATCCTCCGTATGGATCTTGATGATCTTGCCGCTGACATGGCCGGCCTCCGAGTTCCAGGTCACGTGATCGCCAACTTTGAATTTCGTCGCCATGATGGGAGATCCTCCGCCATTGGAGCTTCTACAACTCGATGCGTTACGAAGTTCGCTGCACTGTGGCAATCGTCCTCTCGAACTCGACCTCCGCGTGCAGGCCCTCGAGATCGCGGTGAACGACAGCCACGGCCAGCTTCTTGTCACCGCGGCGATATGTAACCGTGCAGTCTAGCGTCTCGGCGTCGAGCTGTCCGTCGATCTCGGCTCGCTCCCAGCGCTCGGCGTGACCTACGTAAGCGAGGCCGAAATCGTATTGCTCGGTCCAGAAGAACGGCACGGCATCAAAGCGCTCGCGCCGTCCCAAGCATGTTGCGCGCAGCAGTCTGCCCCTGGCGTTCGGCCACGACCCAGTGTTCGACGCGGATGCGCTCGCCGCTAAGGCGGTCGGGCCAGCGCGCAATGTCGCCGGCTGCGAAGATGCCCGGAACGCTCGTCTCGAGGTATTCGTCCACGGTGATGCCGCGATCGATGGCGAGGCCGGCCTGCTCCGCCAACGCGATCACCGGCCGCACGCCGATGCCGACGACGACGAGATCGGCTCGAAGGCTTTCTCCGCTCTTCAAACGGACGCATTGCTTGTCTATCGAAACGGCGGTGGTTCCGAGATGGAACGTCACACCGTGACGCTCATGGAGCCCGCGGATGAACTTTCCCACCTCCGCTCCCAGGATCCTTTCCATGGGAACGTTGTCCGGCGCAACCACCTGCACCTCGATATTCCGCGCTCGCAGCGATGCCGCCACCTCGAGGCCGATAAAGCTCGCGCCGATCACCACGGCCCGCTGGGTAGTGAGAGCCTTGGCCACCAACGCGCGGCTGTCGGCCAGCGTGCGCAGATAGTGCACATGTCGGAGAGTCGCCCCGGGTACACTGAGCCGCGCCGGCTCGGCGCCGGTGGCGAGCAGCAACGCGTCGTAGGCATGGCGACTGCCATCCACGAGCTGCACGTCACCGCGCTTGGTATCGAGGATGGCGACAGGCGCTCCTAGCTTCAGGTCGATGTCGTGCTCCCGGTAGAACGCCAGCGGGCGCAGCGGATTCGATTCTGCGGACGCAGTGCCCGCGAGGAAGCCCTTCGAAAGGTTGGGACGATCACATGGGCCCGATGCATCCGCGCTGAGCATGGTGATGCGGCCGGAATAACCCTCGCGCCGGAGCGTTTCGGCGGCGGCATTGCCGGCGGCACCCCCACCCACGATGACGACCGCTCTGGGAGCGCCAGCCACCACCGGAACCCGCCGCTGTTTTGCGCGTGCGAGTCGCTCGCGAACATACACGTTGCCGTCCCGCTGCTCGACGCGCCAGCAGGAGACCGGATCCAGCGCCGGGGCGCGGAGCGCCACGCCGCTGCGCAGGCTGAAACAGGCATGATGCCAAGGACAACGAACCGTTTCGCCGACCAGCAGCCCGTCGGCCAGCGGGGCGCCATAATGCGTGCAAATGGCGCTGATCGCGAACAGTTCGTCACCGCGCCGCGCAAGCAGCACCGGTTCGCCATGCGCGTGCCCGAGCAGCATGGCGCCGTCGGCAAGCTTCGAGAGCGCGACGCCTCCGGCGAAGTCAGGTCCGTTGAAATGATTCTTTGATTCGTTCATTCGCTCATCCTGACGCCGGTGGTAGTCGACGGACTCCCAAGCACCACGGCGCAGGCCGGGTTCCCGGGATTGAATTAGCGGTAATCGCCATTCAAGCCACGTGAGCTTGCCGCAGGCGATTGGTAACGTGACCTGCGCGGGAACGGCCTCGAGCGAGGCCACGTTCATGGCCGGCCCACGGCGCCCGTGTTCGCGCGCCACCCCGGAGTGCGCTCCATCGAGCTTGGCGGAGCGTTGCACGCCACGACCATCAGCCTGGACGCTACGCGCGCACGCGGGAGGGAAGAATGGGCAAACCTCGACAGTGGGAGTCAGACATTCTTGACTCCATGCCGGTATAAGCCGTCAGGGAGGGGTCAAGCCGCAGGCGATGGCGAACTTGACCAGGCCGGCGAAGGTGTGGATGCCGAGCTTCTGCATAAGCCGGCTGCGATACGTGTTGACTGTCTTGGGCGACAGGAACAGCGCACCGGCGATGTCCGCCGTGCTCTTGCCCTCGGCGATCAGTTGCAAAATCTGGCGCTCGCGGTTACTAAGATTGGCGAGCGGGTCGGTCGCGTGGTGCTCGCGTATGTATTCGTGCACGACCGTTTCGGTGATCTTCTGGCTCAGATAGCGTCGCCCCGCATGAACACTCCTTACCGCCGTCACCAACTCGGCCCCCGCCGATTCTTTTAGAAGATAGCCTTTGGCTCCCGCCTGCAGTGCGCGGAAGATGTGCTCGGTGGTCGAATGCATCGAGAGGATCACCACTTGAGTCAGCGGGGACGACTGGTTTACCAGACGGGTTGCTTCGATCCCGTTCAGCTCGGGCATGACGATGTCCATGATCGCCACGTCTGGCTTGAACTCGGCAGCCTTGCGCACCGCGTCCCTGCCATCTTGCGCCTGCGCTACAACCGTCATGCCCTCTTGTGTCTCAAGCAACGCCGCCAGGCCATCCCGGAGGATCGCATGGTCGTCAGCCAGTAACAGCCTGATCATCGTCATCGCACGCTCCTTATCCTCGCAATCACGCTCGTGCCGGCTCCCGGCCGCGACTCGATCCGCAACGCTCCTCCCACCGCGCGCAAGCGCTCCTGCATGATAAGCAACCCCAATCCTTTGGCGACATGGTCAATCCGGGACTCCGCATCAAAACCGCAGCCGTCATCCGTGATCGTCAGGGATACGCTTTCCGTGTCGACCGCGAGCGTCAGACGCACCATGGCAGCCTTGGCGTGTTTCAGCACATTGGTGAGCGCCTCTTGGGTTATTCGAAACAGCGCCATCTCGGCGTCTTGCGGCAGCCGTGGAACCGAATGCTCCGTCGCGACCGCTACGCGGATGCCGGTGCGCGCCGCAAACTGCTCGCCGTACGATTTCAGGGTTACCGCGAGCCCGTAATCGTCGAGAACCAAGGGGCGGAGCGACCCGGCCACGTCGCGCACGACTTCCACCGCACGTTCGACCAGCGCAATGGAGTCGTCCAGTCTGGGGCCAACTCTACTCCGCAATCCCACCGGCAGTTGGTCCTTGACGATGTGCAGGTTGAGATTGATCGCTGCGAGATCCGGCCCGAGACGATCATGCAATTCTGCGGACAGCTCGCGCCGCTCGATTTCCTGGATCTCGACGACGCGCTTCGATATGGCCTGCAACTGCTCGCCGTGAATCCGTGCTTCGGTCTCGGCGCGTTTGCGCGCCGTAATATCGATTACGGTGGCGCGCGTGTGGGTAAGCTCCCTGCGACTATCTCGCACCGCTGCAATCCGCAGGAATGCGTCAAACATCGACCCATCTTTCCGGGCCAGCTCGATCTCGATCTCTCCAACCTCTCGCCCGTTGATCAGCGCCTCAAGCGCGTTTTTGTACTCGCTGCGGAAGCGGGCAGAAACGAATTCTGCATATTTTCTCCTGCCGACGAGCTCCTGCTGCGTGAAGCCGAGCCACGTCAGTTCGGTGCGGTTCATCCGCAGGACGGTCCCGTCGGGAGCGACGCTGTGATAGCCGCAAGGCGCGTTTTCGTAAAGGTCTTGCAGATCCAGGGCGACCTTTTGACTGGCCATGGGATTCTTCGCATCTCGGTAGGTCGGGACTCCGTCGTGCAGGATGCAACAGAGTCCGTTCCTGCGCCGTGTCCTGCCGCAACCCGCTCTGACTACGCCACGATGTCGATCGCCTCAACCTGGAAGGCGGAGCTTCTCGAGAAAGGAGTCGAGAATGCCTGACACCTGGTGTCGAGGTTTGCCCATTTTTCCGCCGTTCATAGGCACGTAGAGTCAGAACTCACGTTCCGACCCTTGCAACGCCACGTACTAAGCCAGCTCGGAGCCAAGCGCGTTGACGCCCTTGGGGGCTACCCCGCATCGCAAGCTCGAAGCAGGTCAATGGAACAATGAATCTAGGATACGCGGTTTCAATCCACGGCAGGCGCGCGAGGCGAAGCGAACAGGCGCGAGGAAAGCCTCGTTGACTCGGCTCGAGCCAAACGGGGGAGGTTCTTCATGATCTTCAGCCTAGCTGGACGGTGACACCATGCTGAGCGTCATTACGGGGTGGCTTCTCGTCGTGCTAGGCGCATCGTTGGGCGCGGGTGGCATGTGGCTTGCGTTTCTGGGCGGCAGCTGGGCATACATTGGTCTGGCCATCGGGTTAGTGGTCACCGGCGCGCTGCTCGCGCGGCGTCGTCGCACCGCGCTGGGCGTTTATGCGGCGCTGCTGGTCGCGACATTGATCTGGGCGCTCTGGGAAGTGGGTCTGGATCGCTGGGCACTCGTGCCCCGGGGCGCGTTCTTCGCCGTCGCCGGGCTCTGGCTACTGACGCCGTGGATCAACCGGTCACTGAAGTCTGCGGCCACCGGACATGCGCCGGTCCGAGCCACGTGGCGGGGCCCACGCGGCTGGCTCGCGGGTGCGATGGTGCTGGTGATTGTGACGGCGCTCATCTCAATTTCCCGGGACCCATTCGATATCGCAGGTCAATTGCCGTCGGCCGCGACGCAAGCTGCGGCGGTTGCTGTTCCGGGCGTTTCCGGTGACGACTGGCTGGCCTACGGCGGCACCGGCTACGCTGAGCGTTACTCGTCACTGACGGACATCACGCCGGCGACGATAAGCCGGCTCGAAACGGCATGGACATTCCATACCGGCGACATGAAGGGGCCGGACGACCCACACGAGACGACCTTCGAGGTCACGCCACTGAAGGTCGACGACACCTTGTACCTCTGCACGGTGCACGATCATGTCATCGCGCTCGACGCGGCCACCGGGAAGGAGCGCTGGCACTTCGATCCGCACGTGAACGTTGGCCATACGAGCCAGCATTTGACTTGTCGCGGGCTCGCCTACCACGATGACGCGAAGGAGGCAGCGTCATCCGACGCCGGTGCACGCACAGCGGCGGCCACCGGCGCACCGGCGAATGCGACCAGTGCTGGAACGCCAGCTGTCCTCGCTGCCGCCTGCACGCGACGTATCGTCTTGCCGACGATCGACGGACGCCTGTTGGCCTTGGACGCAGCGACCGGCCAGCTCTGCGCCGGGTTCGGCGATGGCGGCGTGCTGAACCTGACCACCAGCATGCCCAACCTCAAACCCGGCTACTACATGGAGACCTCGGCGCCGGTGGTGACGCACGACCTGCTGATCATCGGTGCTTCCATCAATGACACCGAGTCCGTGGCCAACCCATCGGGCGTGATCCGCGCGTTCGACGTCCATACGGGCCAACTGGTCTGGAACTGGGACCTGGCCCACCCCGACGTGACAACGCCATTGCCGCCGGGTCAGCTCTACACCCCCAACACGCCCGGCAGCTGGGCAGGCGGCAGCGTCGACGAGGACCTCGGTCTCGTTTATCTTCCGATCGAGAACCAGTCGCCTGATCAACTGGGCGCTGGCCGCAGTCCCGAAGTCGAACGCTTTTCCAGCTCCATCGTCGCGCTGGAGCTTGCCACCGGGCACGTGCGCTGGGTCTTCCAGGGCGTACACCATGACCTGTGGGATCGTGACATGCCGGCGCAGCCCACGCTGGTGAATCTCGCGATCGCCGGCGCCACGGTGCCCGCGCTGATCGCGCCGACCAAACAGGGCGATGTGTACGTGCTCGACCGCCGCAGCGGCAAGCCGGTCTTTCCGGTGCGCGAGTTGCCAGCACCATCCAGCAGCGTGCCGGACGAGTCCGCCGCGCCCACGCAGCCGAGCTCCGCCCTGAGCCTCATGCCGCCGCCGCTCACCGGCAAGGACATGTGGGGCGCCACACCGTGGGATCAGCTCATCTGCCGAATTGAATTCCGTTCGATGGACTACAAGGGTCCGTATACCCCGCCTGCGACCCGGCGCACCCTGGTGTATCCGGGGAACGCTGGCGTCTTCAACTGGGGCGGCATCGCGGTTGATCCGGTGCGGCAGGTCCTGGTCGGCACGCCGGCGCGCCTAGCGTTCACCTACCAGTTGCTAGCGCGCCAGGACGCGGCGACGAATCTCGTCAGCGCCGGTCAGAACGAGCACTGGAACGAGAACCATGGCGGGAGCTATGCCGTCGAGATCGGACCGTTTCTATCGCCTCTGGGCGTGCCATGCCAGGCGCCCCCGTGGGGTGCGATTGCCGGCGTTGACCTGCGCACCGGCAAGCTTGCCTGGTTGCATCGTAACGGCACCGTGCGCGACCAGATGCCGAGGTTCCTGCCGATTCCGTTTCCGATGGGCGTGGCGAGCCTCGGCGGCCCGTTGATCACCGCGGGCGGTGTCGTTTTCTACAGCGGCACGCTCGACAACTACCTGCGCGCGTACGACGTGACCACCGGCCGCAAGCTTTGGCAAGCCCGCCTGCCTGCGGGTGGGCAGGCGACGCCAATGACCTATCGCGCCAACGGCAAGCAGATGGTGGTGGTTGCCGCCGGTGGACACGGCTCATTTGGAACCACGCTCGGCGACTCGGTGGTGGCCTACGCGTTGCACTGAAGCGTAAGGTCGGCAAGCGAGGCTTGGATTTCAAGCATGAATTGCAGGCTTGGCTCGCGCGGCCTGTTCCAACGCGCGCCCATTGAAATGGCGGCCGTCCGCTGCATCAAGGGGCGCCCATGACGAGCTCCCACGAGATGTCACCGGCGCACGATCCCATCGCGTCGAGTCTCAGTGCCGCCGACGACCGTGTTCGCCTGAATCATTGGTTGCCACCGCAGACAGGTGCGGTACCCAGGATTCGAATCGGCCAGCACTGGATCAACGTGCTCTGGGCGTTGCCGCTGATGTTCGTCTTGCTGGTGATCGGCGTGGCCGTCGCGCAGGCATTGCGGGAACTCCCGGCAGTGCAGGATTTTCTCGTGCGCTACCCGGGCGTTCCGCCGTCCGCCGTGGCCGTCAATTCCGGATTTCCAGGTTGGCTCAGGCTGCAGCACTTCCTCAACCTCTTTTTCATGGCGTTCATCATCCGTGCGGGCATCCAGATTCTTGCCGACCATCCGCGGTTGTACTGGAAACGCGACTGCACGCCGGGAACCGAATGGTTTCGCTTCCAGAAGGCGGTTCCGACCGGTCGGATATGGACGGCCAAGGACGATTCGGTCACCCTTCCCGGGTGGCTGGGTATCCCCGGCATCCGTCACTCCATCGGTCTCGCCCGATGGTGGCACTTTTCGATCACCCTTCTTTGGATGGTCAACGGCGTCGCCTTCTATGTCCTTTTGTTCACGACCGGCCAGTGGCTGCGACTGGTGCCGACGACATGGGAGGTGATTCCCAATGCGGCCTCGACGGCGCTGCAATATCTCTCGCTCACGTTTCCCGCCGAGCACAGCTGGACGCGCTATAACGGCCTGCAACAGATCGCCTATTTCATTACCGTGTTCATCGCCGCACCCACGTCTATCCTTACCGGCTTCATGCAGAGCCCGGCGATTTCGAACCGGCTGGGCTGGATCGGGCGCGTGTTTAACCGGCAAAGAGCGCGCTCGCTCCATTTCATCGCGCTGTGCTGGTTCCTGTTCTTCATCCTGGCGCATGTGACGCTGGTGTTCATCGCCGGCGCGCGGGTGAATCTGAACATGATGTTCGCCGGGGTTAACGACCATTCCTGGAGTGGCCTCCTGGTCTTCATCCCGGCCATGCTTCTCGTAGCCGTGACCTGGTGGCTCGCTTCCCCCTTCACGATCCGTCATGCGCGCCTGGTGCAGAGAATTGGAGAATTCATGTCCCGGCCGTTCGGTAGCGTCACCCAGTCGTGGGACCCGACGAGCCAGCTCACCGAGAAGGACATCTCGCCGCACTTCTGGCCCAATGGCACGATGCCGAAGTCGGAAGAGTTCGATCTGCTTGTGAGGAATGACTTCGCTGATTACCGGCTGCGAATCGATGGGCTGGTCGAAATGCCGACAGAGTTCTCATACGCGGAGCTGAAAGCCATGCCGAAGCAGGAACAGATCACCACGCATTTCTGCATTCAGGGATGGTCCGGCGTCGCCAAGTGGGGTGGCGTTACGATGCGCCATATCCTCGACCTGGTGAAGCCAACTGCGGATGCCCGCTACGCGGTGTTCTACTCTTTCGCTGACGGCGGCGACGGAGGGCGCTACTACGACGCGCACAGCTTGTCCAACTTGCGCCACGAATTGACCATTCTGGCCTACGAGATGAACGGAGCACCGGTCAGCGTGCTGCATGGAGCGCCGTTGCGGTTGCGTTGCGAAAATGAGGTGGGCTTCAAGATGGTCAAGTGGATTGCGGCCATCGAGTTCGTACACGATTTTGCCGATCTTGGTGCGGGTGAAGGCGGCTACAACGAGGATCACGAATTCTACGGCTACCGCGTGCCGATCTGATTGCATGCCGCCAAGGGTGACCGCCGGCACTCCGACGCACCACGCCACACAGCCACCGAAGATCGCGCCCGCAGCATATTCACGAGCAGCCATGATTGAACAAGTGCGCGTCAGTCACTCCAAGGAGCTTCTCTCATCGGCGGAGGTCGAGGGTTGGGATGCCCTCGCCGAGCTTGCCCTCGACATGCGCTCGTCGTGGAACCACGCCACCGACAGAGTGTGGCGGCAACTCGATCCGGTGCTGTGGGACCTTACCCATAACCCATGGGTCGTCCTGCAGACGGTATCCCGGGACAAACTACGGCGCGATCTGGCCGATACCGCGTTCCGCAAGAACGTTGACGATCTGGTGCAATCCAGGAGGGATGCTGCGGAGGCACCCGCGTGGTTTCAGCAAGCCCACCCGCAATCACCGCTGCGCTGCGTTGCGTACTTCAGCATGGAATTCATGCTGAGCGAGGCATTGCCCATCTATTCGGGCGGCCTCGGCAATGTCGCCGGCGATCAGCTCAAGGCCGCGAGCGATCTGGGCGTCCCGGTCGTCGGCGTCGGGTTGCTCTATCAGCAAGGGTATTTTCGCCAGGTGATCGACAAGGACGGAGCGCAGCAGGCCCTCTTCCCGTACAACGACCCCGGACAATTGCCGATCACACCACTGCGCAAACCGAATGGCGAGTGGTTGCGGTTGGAGATCGCGTTGCCCGGGTACTCCGTCTGGCTGCGCGCCTGGCAGGTTCAGGTCGGTCGCGCAAAGCTGTACCTGCTGGACAGCAATGACGCGGCGAATTACCCCGCGCATCGCGGAATCACCAGCGAGCTATACGGCGGCGGACCTGAGCTTCGCCTCAAGCAGGAAATGCTGCTCGGGATCGGCGGCTGGCGACTGCTCACGGCGCTCGGCATCCGGCCGGAAGTCTGCCACCTGAACGAAGGACATGCGGCGTTCGCGGTTCTGGAGCGCGCACGAAGCTTCATGGAGGACACCGGCCGGACGTTCGAGGTCGCGCTGGCGGTCACCCGAGCGGGCAACCTCTTTACCACCCACACCGCGGTGGCCGCGGGCTTCGATCGGTTCGCTCCAGGGCTCATCCACCAATATCTCGTCGGTTATGCGCGAGCGCAGCTCGGCATCACGCTCCACGAGTTGCTGGCCCTGGGCCGCCAGGATCCGAACGACGCGTCCGAGCCTTTCAACATGGCTTACCTGGCGATTCGCGGGAGCGGCGCGGTCAACGGCGTGAGTCGCTTGCATGGCGAGGTGAGCCGGCGCCTCTTCCTGCCTCTCTTTCCACGTTGGCCCCAGCACGAAATCCCGGTCGGACACGTGACCAACGGCGTCCACGTGCCGACCTGGGACTCGGCGGAAGCCGACGATCTCTGGACGCAAACCTGCGGAAAGCACCGCTGGCTGGGGACGGCGCAGACCCTCGAGGAGGACATTCGCTGCCTATCCGATGCCAGTCTCTGGCAATTCCGCACCGCCACCCGCCAGTCTCTGGTTGAATATGCTCGTGAGCGCTTATCGCGGGAACTGGCGGTCACCGGCGCGCCACCCGAGGAGGTCGCCGAGGCGAAGCATCTGTTCGATCCGCACGCGTTGACGTTGGGCTTTGCCCGGCGCTTCGCGACCTACAAAAGACCGAACCTGCTGCTGCATGACCCCGAGCGGCTGCTGCGCCTGTTGGACAACGCCCAGCGCCCGGTGCAGCTCATCATTGCGGGCAAGGCCCATCCCGCCGATCAGGCAGGTCAGGCCTTGATTCAGGAATGGATCCACTTCATTCGGCGTCCCGGCACCCGCCACCGTGTCATTTTCCTCGGCGACTACGACATGCTCCTGACGGAGCACCTGGTGCAAGGGGTGGATGTCTGGCTCAACACGCCGCGACGCCCGTGGGAAGCGTGTGGAACCAGCGGCATGAAAGTGCTGGTCAATGGCGGCATCAACCTGTCCGAATTGGACGGCTGGTGGGCGGAAGCGTACACGCCGGAAGTGGGGTGGGCGCTGGGGGATGGCCGGGAGCATGGCGACGATGCGGCCTGGGACGTCATCGAGGCGGAGGCCCTCTACGACCTGCTCGAACGGGAGGTAATCCCCGAGTTCTATGCGCGCGATGAAGACGGCATCCCCCGGGCCTGGGTGGCCCGGATGCGGGAAAGCATGGCGCGATTGACGCCGCGCTTTTCGACGAACCGCGCGGTGTGCGAATACACGGAGCAACACTACCTCCCGGCGGCCTCAGCCTACGTCGAGCGCGCGGCCGATAAGGGCCAGCTCGGACTGGACATCATCCATTGGCGGCACGCTCTCGACCAGGAGTGGAGCGCATTGCGCTTTGGCGAGGTCAAAGTCCAGTCGGACGCGACGCAGCACACGTTTGCGGCGCAGGTATACCTGAACGATCTCGACCCCGAAGCGGTGCGGGTCGAGCTTTATGCGGACGGCGTCATGGGCGGTGCCGCCGTACGACAGGAAATGAAGCGTGTTCGCAAAGTGGATGGCGCACCGGGCAGTTACGTTTACAGCGCAACTGTGTCTGCCGCACGACCGGCGGCGGACTATACGGCGCGAGTCATACCACAGCGCGCCGGGGTGGCCGTACCGCTCGAAGCCGCGCGAATCCTGTGGCAGCGGTGATGCGATACGGCCATCCCATTCGCAACCGCACGGGGATATACGAACGATGACGACGACAACCGACACGCTCGATCCGGAACTGCTTCGGAAACTGGACGCTTACTGGCGCGCCGCCAACTACCTGTCGGTCGGACAGATCTATCTTTACGACAATCCACTGCTGAAGCGACCGCTGGCGCTCGCCGACGTGAAGCACATGCTGCTCGGACACTGGGGCACGACCCCCGGGCAGAACTTCATTTATGTTCACCTGAACCGGGTCATCAAGAAATACGACCTGGACATGATCTACGTCTGCGGTCCCGGTCACGGTGGCCCGGCCGTGGTGGGCAACACCTACCTGGAGGGCACGTACAGCGAGATCTATCCCGACATCAGCCAGGATGAGGCCGGGTTGCGGAAGCTCTTCCTGCAGTTCTCGTTTCCCGGCGGAATCCCCAGTCACGCGTCGCCGGAGTGCCCAGGCTCGATCCACGAGGGCGGCGAACTCGGCTATTCGCTGAGCCATTCGTTCGGCGCCGCGTTCGACAATCCAGACCTCGTCGTCGCCTGCGTCGTCGGCGATGGCGAGGCGGAAACCGGGCCGCTCGCCACGGCGTGGCATTCCAACAAGTTCCTCGATCCGATGACCGACGGCGCCGTGCTGCCGATCCTGCATCTCAATGGCTACAAGATTGCCAATCCGACCCTCCTCGCCCGCATCACCCGCGAAGAGTTGGAACAGCTGCTCCGCGGCTATGGGTGGACACCGTACTTCGTGGAGGGCCGCGAGCCCGAACCGATGCACCAGGCCATGGCCGCGACGCTCGATACGGCGATCGAGCAGATCAGGCAAATCCAGCAGGACGCGCGCCTCCACGGCGCCCGCGTGCGTCCGCGCTGGCCAATGATCGTCCTCAATTCACCGAAAGGCTGGACGGGCCCGAAGACGGTCGATGGCGTGCAAGTTGAAGGCACGTTCCGCTCGCATCAGGTGCCACTGTCCGATCCGGCGATTCATCCCGAGCATCTCAAGCTGTTGGAAGATTGGTTGCGAAGCTATCGCCCGGAAGAGCTTTTCGACGCGCGGGGTCGCCTGATGCCGGAACTGGCCGACCTTGCGCCCAAGGGCGAACGACGCATGGGGTCGAATCCGCACGCCAACGGCGGCATGCTGCTGCGCGACCTGCGCCTGCCCGATTTCCGCGACTACGCCGTCGGTGTGCCCTCGCCGGGCTCACCCGGCATTGGCGACACGCATGTACTCGGGCGTCTTCTCCGCGACGTCGTGAAGCTGAACAGCGAGCAACGGAATTTCCGGATCTTCGGCCCTGACGAGACGCTGTCCAACGGCCTGGAAGCGATCTTTGAATCGACGAACCGCCAATGGGAGGCCGCGACGGTGCCGAACGACGAGTTCCTCGCGCCCACCGGACGCGTCATGGAAATGCTGAGCGAGCACCAATGCGAGGGCTGGCTCGAGGGCTACCTGCTCACCGGGCGGCATGGACTCTTCAACTGCTACGAGGCGTTCATCCACATCGTCGATTCGATGTTCAACCAGCACGCGAAGTGGCTGAAGGTCACGTCACAGCTGCCCTGGCGGCGGAAGATCGCGTCGCTCAACTACCTGCTCGCCTCGCACGTGTGGCGACAGGATCACAACGGCTTCACGCACCAGGATCCCGGTTTCATCGACCTCGTCGTGAACAAGAAGGCCGAGGTCGTGCGTGTTTACCTCCCTCCCGATGCCAACTGCCTCCTGTCGGTCATGGACCATTGTTTGCGCAGCCGCCACTACGTCAATGTCGTGATCGCGGGCAAGCACCCGGCGCCGCAGTGGCTCACGATGGACGCCGCGGTGAAGCACTGCACCAAGGGCGTCGGCATCTGGCAGTGGGCGAGCAACGACCAGGAGGTTTCGCCCGACGTCGTCATGGCCTGCTGCGGCGACGTGCCCACGCTGGAGACGCTTGCTGCCGTGTCCATCATGCGCGAGCACCTGTCCGACCTCAAGATCCGGGTGGTCAACGTCGTCGACCTCATGAAGTTGCAGCCGCAATCGGAGCACCCGCACGGCTTGAGCGACATCGATTTCGACGAGCTCTTCACCAAGAACAAGCCGGTCATCTTCGCCTTCCATGCGTATCCGTGGTTGATCCACCGGCTGACCTATCGCCGTACCAATCACGACAACTTCCACGTCCGTGGCTACAAGGAAGAAGGCACCATCACCACGCCGTTCGACATGACGGTGCTGAACGATCTCGACCGGTTCCACCTTGTCATGGACGCTATCGACCGCCTGCCCCAGACCGGGGACAAGGGGATCTACCTGAAGCAGCAGCTCCAGGACAAGCTGATCGAGCACAAGCAGTACATCGACAAGAACGGTCAGGACCTGCCGGAGATCCGCAATTGGCGCTGGGGCGCTTCCAAGTAAGGGCCATTGACGTGCTTCCGCATGCGCGTCGACCACGGTGCGCACCGCGATCGCAACCAGCGGCCTGATGAACAGCGTCTTCGAGCGGCCACGACCGCGACAACGCCTCGCGCGCATGAGCTGCGCGCGCGAACTCCGGTACGTCGAGAATGCGGCCCGAGGACTCCGATTCGATCCGGTTGCCCGCTCCGGCGGGCAGGGGCGATCCCGGGCGGCTACCTCCTGAAGATGTCGGCGAAGAACTTGGACGCCTCGCCCTCTGCCTCCTTGTTCACCTTTGCGTCATAGCGCAGGGGTAAGTTGAACTTCTTGCCGAGTGCGGTCGCCTCCGGGTTCGTGAAGGCGTGCACCGCGCCGGGATATTCGACCACCCGGTAGTCGGCCTTCGCCGCGTCCATGTCGGCCTTCAATGTTGCGTACTCCTGCTTCTTCACGAACGGATCGTCGGCGCCGTTCAAGACCAGGATCTTCGCCTTCACCGCGTCGGGCGCGGGGGCTGGCGTATTGAGACCGAGCGAAGCGTGGAAGCCCACGACGCCGGCCAGATCGGCGCCCGCCCTCGCCATGTTGAGCACCACCGCCCCGCCGAAGCAGTAGCCCACCGCGCCGATGCGCGTGGGATCGACGGTCGGCTGTTTCGCGAGCTGCTCGCGCGCGGCGTTGAAGCGCGATTCCATCGCCTTCGGGTTCTTCATCACCGAGCCCGAGAGCGCGCCCGCATCATCAGGGTTGTCGGCCGTCTTGGCATCGCCATACATGTCGGCGATGAAAGCCGTGTAGCCCTGCCCCGCGAGCCTGCGCGCTTCGTTGTGCATATGCTTCGTGATGCCCCACCATTCGTGCACCATGACAATTCCCGGCCGCTTGCCTGTTTTGGCGGTGTCGTACACGACGAAACCCTTCATCGTGGTCTCGCCGTCGCTGTACGTGACCGGCGTCTCCTTGATCGCGGCGAAGGCCGGAACGGTGATCGAGAGCGCGAGCAGCGCTACCAGAAACTGCGTTTTCATGGCTTTCCTCCGGGCGGCGGGAAATGGAGATTGCGGAGCAATTTAGCGCGACGGCGCGACGATCGCAACGTGTGCGGGTCTGCAGCCCATACTCGACGACGACGGCCCGGAACGTCTATTGCAGCTTGATGTGGGGCCATTGAGGCATGACATCTATTCAACAGAATGGCCAGAAGTTGCCGGGCGTCAGCCTTGGAGGCCGAGGCGCTACGATCTGGATATGGGCGAATTCGGCCTTATCGCCGGCGGTCTGTGTACGACCCAAAGCAGCGTTCGACCTGCTACGAAGCAGTCGTCCAATGGGTCCCCGTGCAGACCGAATCAGTCGACCGGTATCGCGTTACGCCGATCGAGCGCGAGAGAAGCGTCGGCGCCCTTCACATCGACTGGCTGATTCCACATCAGCCGCTTGTTGTCGACCTTGGCATCGCTTAGCACCCAATAGCGACCTGCTGGCAAGGGCGGCGTCTGCGCACGCCCGTGCGCGTCCGTCGTCGCGATGCCGACGCTGTAGGCATTGAGCGCCTGCGCACCCGTGGCGCAAGCTTGATCCCGTTTCGCGCAAGCGCGTATCCAGTTCTGCAGCACGGTGCCGTCGCGCGTCGACGTCAGGCCCCCTCTGATCAAGGCGAGCCGCGGATCCGCCCGCAATACCAAGAGCTTGCGGCCCGAGACATTGTCGGTGGACGATGCTGCACTGACGGAAAGCGTAAGCACGCCGCCCGTGCTGGAGTGCGAGCCGGTACTCGGTGCCGGAGCTGCATTGGCGACTTTCGCTGGCGCGGACCCTGTGGAGGCGGTCGTCGTGGCCGCTAGGCGCACCAAGACGCAATTCTGACCCGTCCAATGGATGCGGTCCGGGCTGTCGACGTCGAACTCGATCAGCTTCAGCGTGGTCTTGGGCAGTACGACAACATGCTTCGCATCCCCGCGATACTCGACGCGATCGAGCTCCTGTTCGCGCGTGCGCTCGTCCATGCCGATCAGACGGTCCGGACGGAACTCGAAGACCCCGCCACCAAACAGCGCTTCGCACAGGCCGCCCTTGGCCAACGCCTGGAGCTGTCCGAAGGGGTCATTGGGATTTGCCCGCGTTGAAGCGGGACGCGTCCACTTGCCGAGCAGTGGATTGCGCTCGGCGGGCAACGGCGCCTGCTTTTGCCACTTTGCCCGCGCAGCGTCTGCGGCAGCCGCCGCAGCTCCACCTCCGCCGCCACCGGGCGCTATCCGTGGCGCTCCCTGGGGCGATTGTTGCTGCTGCCGAAACTGCTGATCCTGCTGTCGTTGCTGCTCCTGCAGCTTCATGCTGCCTTCGTAAGTCCAGGGCTTCGGAATCTCGCCCGGTGTCTCCGCAATCCCAAGGGTTGGCGCGCACGCGAATGCGAGGGCCCAAAGCACCCGTGAGACGCACGAAGTGCAATACGCTCGGTTCATGACTCACCTCCTACGTGCCTCCCTCGTTTCGCCGAGAGGCATCCAACCCACTAAGCGTAGCGCGCCAGATTATCACGAGCGACCGCAATGGAGGATGAACGCCACCGTATGGAGTTGACCGTTCAGCGACCGTGGACTCCAACGCCGATCGACGGTCGCAGTCCGACCCAAAGTGGACTGTCGGATTGCACGCTTTGCCTTGGCACCACGCTTCCGTATGCCGGGACCTCAAGGATGCCAGCGCCGGTTGGCCCCAGCGTGGTTATGCCTCGACGCGTTGGCTCTCCAAAGCGATTCTGCTCGCCTGATCCTCGGTAAGCAGCTTGCAGCGGCCAACATAGCAATGCGCGGCTCACACGCCATCGTTCGCGACCAAGGGTTTCGAGAGTCCGAGCTCACACACGGCGGCTTCGTCCAGCATAGGGCCTTCGGCCATATGGCGCGCCAGTTCGTCGGGCGCCAACGCCGCGCCTGTCATTGCCTCGCCGAGCGACTGCATGTGCTTCTGCTGATTGGGCGAGTGGATCGCGACGGACGTTGAGCCGCCGGAGGTAGCCGAGCAAGCGGGCAGCGTCCGCAATGCGGCCTTCGCGGTCCGCTAGGCAAATAAATCGTCTCGCGATAACGCCCATGCGCGACCACCCCGCGCGACGCGAAAGGGCGGCCGCCTCGACTAGGGCCTTGCGCGCGTCGCCAACGTCACCGCGTTCGATGAGGATGCCGGCAAGCGACGGCAGATTGGCTAGCAAGTTTGACAGACCCCTTTCACGCGCGAGTGCAACTGCTTCACGTGCGGGTTCCAACGCATCGTCGAGCAGGCCGAGCACCTGTTCGGTCTCGGCCAAATCGTGCAACAACTCGCCGCGCCAGCCCACGCGCATGGTCAACGGGCACAACCCAAGTGAATAGCGGCTTCGTTAGTTCGAGCGCGAGGTACTGCGAGACCGGAAGGAGCTGCGCTCGTTCAACTTGCTCCCCTTCGCACGGCAGGGCGCGTGCTGCAACCTATGGGCTCCGTACATCCGATCGCGAGTGGGCGCGCGAATACGTAGACAGCCCGGCTGAGCTATCGCGGGAGAAAAGCGTTCCATCGCTGCCCTCCCTCTTCGAGTCCGCGGCGGCCAGCGCCTCAACGGACGCATCGTCCCCGGCGGCGTGCCGGCTGCCGGCAATCGTCCGTCGTACTGAAACGAATGACGACCGACGCCGACGAACCAGATTTCCGGGTGCGCACTCGGCGCAACTTCGTTTCACTACTTGAAGGAGCACGCTCCAATCGCTATTTGGCGCTCGCGTCTGGCGACTCACACTTGGACTTGGGGCACTGGATTCCGTATGGGAGCGGTCCGGCGCCACCTCTGCATTCGCAGACTTGGCGCCACATTCGATCCACTGCAAACTGGTGTCGGCGCTAAGGCGAGAGTTCTTCGAGAACCCTGCCCTTGGTCTCTATTGCGAACAACAGTGTGACCATGCCACCGACCAGCGCAACGGCCGCGAAGGCCGCGAACACGTACCGAATGCCAAGATCGCCGACAATGACGCCGACCATGACAGGGCCAACGGCTGATCCCGCTCGCAGCCATGCACTGCCTAGACCGGTTCCGATGCAGCGCAGGCGGGTCGGATAGATTTCGGACGAATAGAGATACAGTGAAAACGTGATGGTCTGCAATATCGCGTACCCGGCGGTCGCAAGGATCAGAACCTCGGTAGCGGAGGTGGCGCCTAGCCAAGTGAGTGTCAAGAGAGGGACCATTGCCAGCAGGAACGCAGTCACGTACCAGCGCTTGCGCCCGACCTTGTCAATCAGCAGCGCACAGACAATCGATGCGATGACGCCGACCGCGGAGGTGATCCAGCCATAGCCGAGGCTCGTCTGCAGCGGGAGCTGGAAGACCTGCTTGTACAGCGTGGGCAACCAGGTGATGAGGCCGTTGTTGATCATGTACGCGCAAACCCACAGCCCCCAGATCGTCAAGGTCCGCTTCAAGTAGATGCCCTTGAACAGCTCCCGCCAATCCGAACGGGTAGTCGCCCTGGGATCGACCGGGCGCACCACCGGGTCGCGGAGGATGGCGCCGCGCCGTGTCGCGCTGTCCTCGAGCAATTTCACGACGGAACTTGCTTCCGCGATGCGGCCCTTGGAGGCCAGCCAGCGTGGCGACTCGGGCATGAACCAGCGCAGCGGGATGGTCAGCACGGACGGAATCAGGCCAACGACGAACATCGCTTTCCAGCCGTAGATTGGTACCAGAAAGTATCCGGCGGCGCCGGCGAACATCAGTCCCACCGGAAAGATCACCTCGTAAAGGAGGAAGAAGCGACCCCGCTTCTCGGCGCCGATGAACTCGTTGATGTAGGCACTCGCGACCGGCACCTCTCCACCCGTACCGACGCCCTGGAAGAAGCGGAACACGATCATTGACAATCCACTCCACGCGAACAGGCAGGCGACATCCATCGAGACGAACAGCATGATGGTGAAGAACAGCGTCTTCAGGCGCCCATACTTCTCCGCCAGCGATCCGAAGATCACGGCTCCGAACAGTTGGCCGACATAGCCGGCTGAGAGGATCAGGCCGACCGCGGTCGGCGTAAGCTTCCATTCGGATACCAAGCTCGGCATCGCGAAGGCGATGGCCAGCACCGTGTAACCGTCGAAGAAAGTAGCGATACCGACGATGACGCGGATCAGCAACAGCCTGGGCGTGACGGGAAGCCGCTCGAGGCGAGCCACCAGTTCGGCATTGCCGAGGCCGTGCAGTGCCGCGCCATCCGCAGTGATAGCGGTCATGACGTGTTCCTCCTGGATTCTGCTTGGTCATTGCGGCGGAGCGGAATCACGCCCCGCCGCTTGGCTGTTGCTCCTTGCGGACGCCTCGGTTAGCTCACCAGCACACCGGCAGCCTCGCGCACGTTGACCATCCCGGCCACCGCCTTGCCGAGCCCGGCCGCACGCATTGCGTTGGCGATCTCGACATCGGCACCCGGGTCGAGCGGCAACAGCGGGGAGCGGACCGTGGCATGCTCGAGGATGCCGCGCGCGACGAGCGCGTGCTTGAGCGCCACGGTGCCCTCCATGTGCGACCCGCGGTGATAGACGTTCTTCGTCACCGGGAGCAAGCGATCGTGAATGGCACGCGCCTTCGCATAGTCCTTGGCCTTGCCCGCCGCGATCAGTTCGATCAGCGGCTCGGGCGCGATGTTGCCGTAGCCCACGAGAGCGCCGTCCACGTCAAACATCGTGTGCAGCAGGTACTCGTCGTGGCAGGTGAGGATCTGCAGGTCCGGACGTTCGCGGCGCACCACGGGGATCTCCGTGTCCCACCGCTTCATGTTGCGCACGCCGTTCTTCATTGCAAACACGCCCGGTTGCGCGGCGATCTCGAGTTGCGTCTCCAGGTTGTACGTCGCCTTGGTCGCGTCGGGGTACTGGAACAGGATGAGCGGCAGGCCGCTTTCCTCGTAGATCGCACGATAGCGGTCCTGCGGCGCGCCTTTCTGGTATCCGAAGCGCAGCCAGCCGTGCGACGGGTAGACCAGGCCGGCAGCGGCGCCGGCCCTGACCGCGCGCTTCGCTTCCTCGGCGGCGACCTGCGTGCCTTCGAGCGTAATGCCCGCGATGATCGGGATCGCGTTGTTGACCGACTTGACGAAGCTTTCGATGACGGCCGTCTGTTCCGACTGGCTCAGGAACGTGCCTTCGCCGGCGTGGCCGAGGACCACGAGGCCCTTGATGCCTTCGATGCTGCCGAGCCACGAGCCGAGGCGTTGAATGGCGGCGTGATCGACCGCACCGTCGCGCGTGAACGGGGTGACCGGGGCCGGTGTAAGACCGCGAAGATCGAGTGCTTTCATTGCGTTTCCTCCAGTTGAGGTGTCGAGAGTTGGCAGCGAATGGTCGCCGTGAGCATCTGCGCCGCTTGGGTTCCGCAAACAATCAGCCAGCGCATGGATCACAGTGTAGGAATCCCGCAGTCATACTGGAATACGTAAAACAGACATTTCAGCTATACTATTTTCCATATATCATGCCGAGGAGGCCAATCGGTGGATTACGACGCTTGGAAGCTATTCACCGACGCCGCCGAAATGGGCAGCTTGAGCAAGGTCGCCATCGCGTATGGCACCAGTCAGCCGCAGATCAGCCGTCGCATCGGGGATCTGGAGCGGGAGTGCGGTGGACGACTGTTTCAGCGCACCGGACGCGGTGTCGCGCTGACCGAACTCGGCCAGCGCATCGTGCCGCGCATTCGCGCGTGGCTGACCAGCACCGAGCAACTCGCCAACGATGTCCGCACGTCAGCAGGCACACCGATCGGGACGGTGCGCATCGGCACACTGCCATCGACGGCTCATCCGCTGCTTACGACGCTCTTTTACCGCTTGAAGAAGCGCTACCCGTTGGTGCAGCTCGCGGTGCGCGAGGGACAGGGTGCGCAACTCGAAACGTGGCTCGAGGACGGCAGTGTCGATCTCGCTGTCCTATACCGAACGAGTCCGACACCCAGGAACGGCGATACCTATCTCGTCGAAACGGCAACCTACCTCGTCGGCCCCGAAGGCGACAAGGTCACGTCTCATGCGACAGTGGCGTTCTCGGCGCTCGACCACTTGCCACTCGTCCTTTTCTGCCGGCCGAGCAGCTGGCGCAATCGACTCGAAGAACTGAGCACGGCGCACGGCATCACGCTCAACGTGGCCCTGGAGGCGGACTCGTTGAGCCTGCAGACCCAGATCGTGGCTGGCGGGGGCATGTACGCACTGCTCGGACCCTATGCGATCGCGTCGGCCCAACGCAACTGCCGCCTGCAGGCCGCGAAAATTGTGAAGCCTTCGGTCACGCGCCACATCGCGCTTGCCATGTCGCGACACGGGGAAATGACGCTTGCCTGCCGAACGGTGATGCAGATTGCGCGGGAGGTCGCAAGTTCGGGAGCTTCCGGACTACCGGTGGCGTAGGCCGTTGAACCCGGGTACCGCCGCTCATGGCCGATCAGCAACCGTCACGTTCGGCGGTCGTGACCAGCCTGGCGGGCCTACACCGCAGTTTCCTGCGATCCTCGTTGGCGTATCCACGAGTCGCTTCTTTGTCGAGTAAAAGGAGCTTCATGTTGATACCGGCCAACGGGCGGTTCACGACCCGCTCCGGCCGTTCGTCCTTCCTAAAAGCGGTCGTTCAACGCCAAGACTGAGCGGGCGCGCCGCGCAAAGCGCCGCGGGTATACTGCAGGAGGGGTAAGCGGCCAAGGCTCGGTGCCCGCTCGCACTTAGCAATGCACGTTTCGCGCATGAAAATCGGCGCCCAATTCTCATACCCCGACGGCCCGCGGTACGGAGTCAGCCGATTCGTTGCACTGATCGAGGAGCTGATATGACGCCCACTTACACGCTTGAGATGCAATGCACCCACGCTGAGTTTCTACGTGAGTTGCCTGCTGCCTGTGGTAACCGCCCGTATGAGATTATCGACAACGAAATCATCGTGTATGACGGTGAACGCAAGATCCGGTTTCAGATCCGCGATGAGCCGATTCGTCATCTCGGTTCGCTGGCGCTACCGATGGAAGCAATTACCGTGACGTTCGAGGATTTCAACAACGACGAGGCCGCGGGATTCATGAGTGAGTTCAGGAAGGGCATCCAACGCGAGGGCGGTTGATTGCTGCAGGCGGCGGATGTCAGCGTCGCCATTACCTGGTCAACGACGGTCGATTCGCACCCGCACCGGGGCGCTGACCGGGGCGACTCGGACCGGAGCATGCTTTCCGCCTACATCACTCATCCCAGCAGTCTGCTGCATGAAATGGGCCCGGATCACCCCGAATGTCCCGGGCGGGTGAGCGCGATCCACGATTACCTGTTCGCCCACGGGCTGCTGGATTTCATGCTGCCGTACGAGGCGCCGGCGGCAACGCGAGCCCAGGTCGAACGCGTGCACACGAGTCTCTATGTCGCCGAGCTCGTTGCGTGCGCGCCGGCCTCGGGCTACTTGCACATCGATCCCGATACATTGATGAATCCGCACACCCTCGGTGCGGCGTGGCATGCAGCGGGCGCGGCGGTCCTCGCGACCGAGCTCGTGGCGCGAGGTGAGGTCGCGGCTGCATTCTGCAACGTCCGGCCGGCGGGACATCACGCCACCCGCGCTGCGGGCATGGGGTTCTGCTTCTTCAACAACGTCGCTGTCGGCATCGCCCATGCACTTGGGGAATTCGCCATGCAGCGGGTGGCCTTGATCGACTTCGATGCGCATCACGGCAACGGCAGCGAAGACATCCTTGCGGGCGACGAGCGCGTGTTGATGGTATCGACGTTCGAGCGCGGCCTTTATCCCTACAACGGCGAGGTACCGACCGGGCCCAACCTGTGCAACGTGCCGCTCGAACGTTATTCACGCGGCGACGCCCTGCGCGACGCCATCGCAAAGCACTGGCTGCCCGCGCTGGACGCCTTCCGTCCGCAGATGGTTTTCTTCTCGGCCGGCTTCGACGCGCACCGCGACGACGACATGAGTCACCTGATGTGGGTCGAGGGTGACTATGCCTGGCTCACCCGTGAGGTGAAAACGATCGCCGAGCGCCACGCGCACGGGCGCATCGTTTCGCTGCTGGAAGGAGGGTACGCGTTGCCTGCGCTGGCCCGTTCGGCCGCTGCTCATGTCAGCGTGCTCATCGGCGCGGATTAGGTGGTGACGTCCAACAGACGCCTGCTTGCTTGGCGGAGCCTGCACGCCGACGCTCCAGCAAGCCAACGGTATTCTCGATGTGAGCGGCTGCTATCGAGTGCGGATCAAGATTTCGCCGCTCCTGGCCGCGAGTTCACCTGCGCCGACCGTGTTCTGAACGTCAACGACGAGAAGAGCAGTTGGCAATGATCAAGGTCTAACGTTTGAGGCCACGCGCGGAAAGAGCCTCCAAGTTGGCGGGCACTTGGAATGCCGGGGGCTCAATGAACACCGGATCGTTTACTGCCAAGAGTCCTGGTTCCACGGTTGAGCCGTAGATGCCGAGACACCCCTGCCGATCGTGGGCGACCGCGCGCAGAATCGCAGGGTTGCGCTCCGTTGTGACGGGGTCGATGGTGATCACAACGCAGCGCCCATCGCGTTTGTCGGCGCGCATGCGCATGCCGCCGATGCGCAACACGCAGCCGACCCATAGGTCCTCAGAAAACGGCGCCTCATCGGCAGCCTCCACAAGGATGTTCGGTCGGAAGCGCTGAACGTCCAGCCCAGCGCCGACCATCTCACGAAGACGAGCAATGGTTTGGGTCGTGATGAGCGACAGAGGTAAAGTGTCGAAGATGCCGCGGTCCTGCCTGATCACCCGCAATCCGTCCGGGCAGAGTTCCGACCCGAGCGCAGGGTCCGCAACATCGAATATGGCGCCGGACGGGGTCCGCACGACGGTCGCAGACTTGTCAGGGCGATCTGGCTCGACGAACGATGGACGGTAGTGACTCATGTCCGCGCGTTCACGAAGCGTCAGCCAAGGGAACCCGCTCTGCGGCACGTCGTTCCGTAGGAAGGCCCAGCGGCGATCCCCGATGAAGCCATGCCAGGACACGTCGACTTGAGCCAGTGCCTCGGCTCCCATCGATTTGACCGGGTAACGCCACAATCCCACCACGCGGCCGACCGGCCGAGCATTCCGAGAGTCATGCACAGAGCAACCTCCGAAGAGGCGCCCTTACCTGACTCACAAGCGTCGAGCGTGACGGATAGGAATCCGCTGCAGCGCCTCTCGACGATGTGTGCGCTACCACAAGGGGGAGCGCGGGCAAGAATGGCATCAGATCAAAAGCGGCAGCAGCCGTCAACCTCCGGGGCTGTTGCCGGTACGGTGAACAGGATGCAGGCAGCTACTTGCGAATGACGGCAGATGGCCCGGTCGGCGACCGTCGGGTCCGACGGTCGCGACCAGCTCAAGCAGAACTACACCTGCGTTTGCTCCGCGCTCTCGAGCGCGTCGTCAATTTCGATCCCGAGGTATCTGACGGTGCTCTCAAGTGTTGCGATGACCGAGGAGGAGTTGGACGGTTCGCAGGTTTCTGGTGCGCCGATATGTCAGCGTCGGCCTGGTGCGCCGCATCGAATGGGTGCCGTGCGCAGAGAGCAGCTGTACGAAATCCAGCAAACGACGCCCAAGTCATGGCACAGCAGTCTGCACCGCCAATCCGGGATGGACTCAGACCCCCGCCCATGTCGCCACGGCGGTCGAGCGCCCCGCAGCACCCGCGGAAGGCGCTTTGAACCCGGATCGACGAACGTGTTCGGCTGCTCTCGACAGCGTGAGCGTGAGCAGGTTGCGCTGTGCTTGGCTGCCGCCGATGCGATGCGCCTGCACCGGGAGGCTGGCCAGCAGGCCGATCGCACGCGGGTAGTCGCCACGACCGAACGCCACCAAGGCGCGGCACGCTGTCAATCCGACCTGCCGGGTCGTATCGCCATAGCGAGTGCGCTGCGCGTAGCGATGCGCGAGCTCGGCCTCGAGACGCCGCGCGCGATCCCAATCGCCGGCGCCGATAAACGAGACCATCGCGTGCAGGTCGTTGAAACTGCAGAAGCCGTCGCCGATATGCGCGCCCCAGGCGGACGCGAGCTCGCGCCAGCGCGCACCGACGTCGCCACCATGCAGATGGACGCGCCAAAGCAAGGCGGCCGCATCGATCATGTCTGAGATCGCTGTTGAATGATCGACGCGCACCCAGCGGTCGTAGAGCGCCAACGCCTGTTCGAGCTGGCCTGCGGCGAGATGGAACAGTGCCACGTGCCACCAGCAGTGCGTCGCAACGACGGTCTCGACGGCCCAGTATTCGACGTGCCGATACATCCACCGGAGGCCGGCCTCCGGGCGGTTGGTCATCTCGAATACATGCGCAAGCACGTGATGGGCACGCGCGTCGAACGGCTCGAGCGCCAGTGCCTGCTGCGCAAGTTCGCCCGCGCGTTGGTATTCGCCGCACTCCTCGAGCCCGAACGCGTACATCGCCAGCACAGCGTGATAGCCGGGCAGCGCCTGCGACCACGCCGGCAGAGCGCGCGGCAGCCGGTCACCCAGGCGGGCGAGATCGCCGGTGACGTAATCCAGCGCGTGCGCAACCTGCAGCGCCAGCACGTCGCGCGGCTGCTCGCGCACCAGATCGCCGAGCAAATCCTTCGCACGCTCGTAGTCGTCGGCCAGCACGGCGGCGATCGCGGCGAGATGAACTCGCTCGCGGGCGTTCGCGTGCAGCGCGCTTGCGGATTCAAGCACCGGCCGCGCCGCGCGCAGCACCGCGGGATCGCGACTGGACAGATGAAGGTAAGCCCGAAGCACGTGCGCCATCACGAACTCCGGCGCTTCCCGCAGTGCGGACGACAGCTCGCGCTCGGTCCCGGTGCGCCAGCTTTGGAACGTCGCGATCGCGCGCTCGAACGCCTCCAGCGCCGCCGGTGTCGCACCGGTGATCGGGCATGCGCGGTAGTCGGTGTTGGCCATTGCGCCGGGCGCGGTCGAAGTGTCCACGCCTCGCCTCAAGCCTGCTGCGCGACGGCCGCCGAAGCGGGCTCGATGTTGAGATTCATCCGCAGCAGGTTGTGCGGATCGTAGCGTTTTTTCGCTTGCTGCAGGCGTGGGTAGTTGCTGCCGTAGCTCGCCGTCACGCGTTCTGCTTCGTCGTCGGTCAGGAAGTTGACGTAGCCGCCTGCCGTCGCGTGCGGCGCCGCCCGGGAGAATGCCTGTCGCGCCCACGTGCGAACCCGTTCGTCGTCGCGCGGGTCGGACCACCGCCCGTGGACATTCATGATGAAGTGCGCATCGCGGCCCGCAAACGCGGTCGCCGAAGGTGCGACGCGCGCCATCGCTCCGCCCAGTTGCGCGAGGAAGATCTCGCATTCCGGTCCCGGCGATCCGGCGGCCGATTCGATCGCCATGTCGAGCGCGGCATCCGTCAGGTCGCGGAAGTTGTTCGACTTCCAATAGTTGCGGCCACCGGCGGTTAGCAGCGGATCGAATGCGCCCTGGAAACCGGCGTAGGGCGTGGGCATCACGGCGCTGCCGAGGGGGTCGCCAAGCGCGAAGAGCGGCGCAGCGGCGCGCTCCCCGGCGGCGATGTCGCCGGCGTACGCAAGCGCGAGGATCACCACGTCGGTTCCGTGTGCTGATTCAGGGAGGAACGGCAGCGGCGGCGCTTTGCGCAGCACGGCCCACACGCTCAGTTCGTCCGGCGCTTGCGTGGTGAAATCGCGCCAGGCGCGAAGCACCCGGGCGGCTTGGGCAAACGGGAATACGACGAGACCGGCGTAGATCGCGGGCCCTACCGGATGCAATTGAAAGTCGAACGAGGTCACGATGCCGAAGTTGCCGCCGCCACCGCGCAGGGCCCAGAACAATTCGGGCTCGGAGGAAGCCGACGCGACCCGGATTTCGCCGTCGGGCGTCACGACGGTCGCGGCGAGCAGATTGTCGATTGTCATTCCATAACGGCGCGTCAACCAGCCGAAGCCGCCACCGAGCGTGAGTCCGGCGACGCCGGTCGTAGAATTGATGCCGAGTGGCGTGGCAAGGCCGTGGGCCTGTGCAGCGTGATCGAAGTCCCCGAGCAGCGCGCCCCCGCCGACTGTTGCCGTGCGCTTGTCCGCAGCGACGCTGACCGTGCGCATGCCCGACAGGTCGATCATCAGGCCGCCTTCGGCAACGGCGTTGCCCGCGATGTGGTGACCGCCTCCACGCACGCTGACCAGCATCCGGTGCACGCCGGCGAAGAGCACCGCAGACCGGACGTCCGAATTGTTCAGGCACCGGGCGATCAGAACCGGGCGACGATCGATAGTGCCGTTCCAGATGCTGCGCGCCTTGTTATAGTCCGCGGCGGCGGCGGTGAGGACGCCCCCGCTGATCTCTCTCGCGAACGCATCGGCATCGGCCTCGCGAAGCTGGCGGACGTCGCGATCCAAGGTCAAGTAGGTCAATGTACGCATGTCGTGCCTCGCAATGGAATGAGTCTTGCCACTGTTCGTGGCTGATGGTGCCCGCGACTGAATCCTGCGCGTTCGCGCGCGTTACCGCTTGACTTCGCGTCGCTCATTCTTGATCTTCTGTCCGCCATCGCCGGGACGTACAATCCACGGCTTGATCGAACGTCCGCGCGCCTTGATCGAAACGCCGGCTTGAGCCGCGATATGAGCCATGACACCCTGTCGGACGTGCTGCGCAGCGTGCGCCTGCGCGGCGCGGTGTTCTTCTATGTCAGCGGGTCCGATGACTGGGCGGCGGAAGCTCCGGCCTCCCGTGAGATCGCTCCGCTGCTGATGCGGGGCGTCGACCACGTGATGGAGTACCACGTTGTCGCCCAGGGCAATTGCTGGGCGGCGATACCGGGTGGCCCGGCTGTGCGTCTCTCGAGGGGTGACATTGTGATGTTCCCGCATGGCGATGCACACGTGGTCTCGAGCGCACAGGGCATGCGCGGTGATCCGCCGAACCTGCGCTGGTTCGGCGAATCTGCCATGGAACGGCTGCCGATCCGCGTCGCGTACAACGGATCGAATGCACCATCGATGGGACCCTCGGGGGTCGAAGGCGAAACGACGATCGTCTGCGGGTTCCTCGGTTGCGACCTGCAGCCGTTCAATCCGTTGATCGCGAGCCTCCCGCACCTGCTGCATCTGCGTGCGCCAGACGACGAGCAATGGATTGCGCAGTTCATCCGGCATGCGGTGCGCGAGTCGCGCGCGCGGGAGCCGGGCAGCGAGGTGATGCTCGCACGAATGAGCGAGATGATGTTCGTGGACGCGGTACGGCGCTACACCGCGAGCCTCCCGGCGAACAGCCGCGGCTGGCTGGCCGGCATGCGTGATCACCTCGTTGGGCGCGCAATCGCATTGCTGCATGAGCATCCCGCCGAGAACTGGACGATCGACGAGCTGGGGCGGCGCATCGGCCTGTCGCGCTCAGCGTTGCACGAGCGGTTCGTCCAGTTGATCGGCGTGCCGCCAATGCAGTATCTCGCGCAGTGGCGAATGCAAGCGGCAGCGCGCCTGCTGCTCGACACGCGCGCCACGGTCGCGACGATTGGCCTCGAGGTGGGCTATGACTCGGAGGCGGCGTTCGCGCGCGCGTTCAAGCGGCTGGTCGGCCGCCCCCCCGCAGCGTGGCGCCGCGAACGCAGCGCCGAGCTCGGATCGGCGACGGGCTCGCCTGATGAATGAGAAGATTCGACGCTCTGTGAATACTCGATTCGGACACCGCGCGCGAGAAGGACCGCTCCGATCGCTGGCGCGTCTTGACCTGCCAAGACCCATGAAAACCCGGATGGTCAGGTGTCGCTTTCGCGCCACCGCAGCCTCCGGTGCAAATGTCTTGCGAGCGTCAGCGAGCCCACGTCGCGTGCCAGGCGGGCGCGCGCATACGCCTGCCCTAGGTCGCGCACGGCTGGCGGTCGACAATCGGGGGGTCAAGCGATGCGTTGATCGAGCTCGTACTCCGATGGCGGCTGGGCGCGGGTGTAGCAGCCACCCGCTCCGGCATCGGGCGTGTTCCATAGTGGCGGGCATCGGGCACGTTCCATGCGCGCCAGCGCCGTGGCTTCGCCGGTTGTCAGTCGCCTCGTCAATGGCAGCTTACCGGGAAATCCCGCGGCGATACCGACGGTCAGTTGTTGGCCCGGTCAGCGACCTTCGCCCCACCGCTTCCGTAATGCAGGTGCAGTGAAGTTATGCCATCATCAGCAACACCATAACGTCAACGCATAAGTAATGGCCACTCCGGCACAACGCTCACGATCGACTGAACCTAAGGGGAGAACATCATGATTCTGACCGGCGTGCGGGCTCGCAGGCGCCCGTTCCTCATTCTTGCGACAGCCGCCGCCACAGCGCTCGCGGCAGGATCAGCCCTTGCCGAGGGCAAATCCGCGACGTACGAAGGCAAGGCGGCGCGCATCGGCAACGGTACAGCGCACACCGTAGTCCGCACTGACGCCGGCGGCAAGCCAGCGTCGATCAGCATCGTCTTTACGCCGGGTATGCTTGACGGGCTTCCAAAAGCGGCCAAGGGCGCCGACCCAGACTTCCCCTATCTCCTGCCAATGCCGATGATGGGGCCCAAGACGGTCATCGATCACGTCGTTATCAACTGGGAGTCCGCTGGTCATCCGCCCTCGCATGTCTACGACGTGCCACATTTCGATTTCCATTTCTACCTGGTCAGCCGCGCGGCGCAGATGCAAGTCGCCTTCAAGGACGAGAATGATTCGGGCGACCCGAGTCAGCAGCCGCCCGCTGCACTGGTGCCCGTCGGCTACATCATGCCGCCCGGTACGGCAGTTCCTCAAATGGGCGTGCATGCGATCAATCCATCGGCGTCCGAATTCAACAAACAGCCCTTCACCGCGACCTTCATCTACGGCTACTACAACAAGCAGCAGACCTTCATTGAACCGATGGCGTCGCTGGCATACCTCAAGTCGAAGCCATCATTCTCCGCCCCGGTGGCACGACCCGCCTCCTACAGCAAGCCGGGCGCCTATCCTTCGGCCTACAGCGTCAAGTATGACGCTGCCCACAACGTGTACGAGGTGACGCTGGAGGAATTGAAGTAGGCCGCGACTTGCTCAACGGGCGCCTTGGTAACGGCTTCTCTCCACCGTCAGCATTCCGTCCGCCCTGACCGCACTGGGCCTGATCGTCGACGGTCGCAATTCGACCCGTTGCTGTCAGTCGCGGGTGGCGGCTTCCGGAGGTCCAAACCACTCTGACCGGTCCAGACTTCTCAATCCGCCCGGATGGCGGTATATTTTTTCAATTAGGGTGCCCCGATTGCGTGTCGCAGCAGCGGCGATCTCGGCGACCGATCGGTGCGAATTGATGGAGGGTGTTAACGGGCGCGTGACTACGGTGGAAGGAGGCGGTGTCATGAGCGAGCTTGCGATCCAGGGATTTCGCGGAAGGCTGATCGGTCCGTCGGACAAGGACTACGACGAGGCGCGAGCGCTGTACAACGGAATGATCGACAAGCGGCCCAAGGTGATTGCTCGCTGCACCGACGCCGCCGACGTCATGGCGGCAATCAACTACGGGCGCGAGAACAAGCTGCTCATTGCGATCCGCGGGGGCGGCCACAGCGGCCCGGGTCTTGGAAGCTGCGACGGCGGCCTCGTTATCGACCTGTCGCACATGCGCAGCGTGCGCGTGGATCCGTCGAACCGGACCGTGCGGGTCGACCCGGGCTGCACCGCGGCTGATCTCGACCACGCGACCCATGCCTTCGGCCTCGCGGTGCCGCTCGGCATCGTCGGCAGCACGGGCGTCGCGGGCCTGACCTTGGGCGGCGGAACCGGCTACCTTACGCGCAAACACGGTCTGACGATCGACAACTTGCTCGAGGTCGACATGGTGTTGGCCGACGGCTCGTTCATCACCGCCACCAAGGACGAATATGCCGATCTATTTTGGGCGGTGCGCGGTGGCGGCGGCAACTTCGGCGTGGTTACGAGTTTTCTATTCCAGGCCCACCCGGTCCAGGTGGTCTTCGCGGGGCCGATCTTCTGGGACGCCAAGGACGCCAGGAAGGTCATGGGGACTTACCGCGAGTTCATAGCAAATGCTCCCGAGGAGCTTGGCCTGTTCGTCGGCCTCAAGTCCGTGCCGCCGACCGATCCGTTCCCCAAGGAGCATTGGAACAAGCGCGCCTGTGCCCTCATCGGGGCGTTCAACGGGCCAGTTGCAGACGGCCAGAAGCTCATGGCCTCGCTGCTCGAAAAGCTGCCGACCCCGTTGTTCAACTGGATGGGCGAGATGCCGTGGCCTGCTATCAACGGACTGTTCGACCCCTTCTTTCCTCAAGGCCTGCAGTGGTACTGGAAAGGCGACTTCGTCAAGGCGCTTTCCGATGAAGCGATCGACGTGCACATCGCCAACGCGCTCAAAGCGCCGACCCCATTCTGCCTCATGCACCTCTACCCTATCGATGGCGCCGTCCGGCGGGTCGCGAAGGACGCCACGCCGTGGGCGGCACGCGACGCGTCGTGGTCTATGGTGATCGCAGGCATCAGCTCCGATCCCAACGATGCGGCCGCGCTCAAGACCTGGGGACGTGGCTACTGGGAATCCATCCACCCGTTCAACCTGGAAGCCGCTTACGTCAACTTCATGGACGCTGACGAGGGCGACGACCGGATTGAACTCAGCTACGGCCACAATTACACGCGCCTCAGGGCGATCAAGGCTAAGTACGATCCCAACAATTTGTTCCGGGTCAACCAGAACATCAAGCCCAAGATGTGAACACAGTCGCGCTGCGTGAATGCGCTGGACCATCGACCCGGCGCGAACGCGCTGCACCCTTCCGTTATGCACGGCTGACCTGCTCGGGTACCGTTCAGCCTGAAGAAAGTCCGCGCTGCACCAGCATTGACCAAGCAACCGTCGAGCCCGGAGGGACGGGTCTTGTTGCGCGGGGCGTCTTAGCAGGGCAACGGCGGTCGTTCTTGGCTACGTTCTACCCCGAAGTCCCGTACGACTGCTTCCAGTAGGTTAGCGGCTTCATCGGAATGGCGGGAAATGGGCCGAGAGCAGCCGGCGTGGAACGGCGGCTCGCGACCCTGAGCAGAGGTTGGAACCACACCGCGGTCCAGCTGCTCGGACCCAACCAGCTGCGTCGGTTGATAAGCATCGCTGGCTGTGTCGCGTAGTGCCCGCATCCCAACTCGCGGATCTCGCGCAGTGATACGACGCGGTTGCCCGGCTTCGCATCTCTCCGCCGCACATGCCTGCACCCACCGAACAACGGTGCTCTGGTCCGTTCTGCCTGTCCGCAGGACCCATGCAGGCCACCATTTCCGGACCGGACGGGCTCTCTGCGAGCCCGTCGCGCCGATCCGGATGCCCGGGCAGCCAGCCGCACCGGTACTGACCATGATCAATACGGCTCTCCCGCCGCCGGCATTCAATGGCGCGAGCATCTGTGCCTGACAGATGACCCTGGGGAGCGACGCCGTGACACTTACCGCAACACAACCGGGACTCAGCCGCGAGCAGATCTCCGCGCTCACGATGAGTACGCTCGCATTTGCGGTGAACTTCGCTGTCTGGGTGATGTTCTCCGTCATCGGGATCAAGATCAAGGCCGAGCTCAATCTCAACGAAACGGAGTTCGGCCTGCTGGTTGCCACTCCCATCCTGACCGGCTCGTTGGTTCGCCTGCCGCTGGGCATCCTGACCGACCGCTACGGCGGCCGGATCGTTTATTTCCTGCAGATGCTCACGGTGGTGATCCCCACCTGGGTGCTCTCGTACGCGACCGAGTACTGGCAGTACCTCGTGCTGGGGCTGTTCATTGGAATGGCGGGCGGCTCCTTCGCTGTCGGCATCGCCTACACCTCGGCCTGGTTCAGCAAGGAGCGGCAAGGCACGGCGATGGGCATCTTCGGCGCCGGCAATGCGGGCTCGTCGCTCACCAAGTTCATTGCCCCAATGATCATTGCGGCATCGGCCACCGCGTCGTGGCGGATGGTACCGAAGATTTACGCCATCGCGATGCTGGTGATGGCCGTGCTGTTCTGGTTCCTGACCTCCGAGGACCCGCTGCACCGCAAGGACGCGGCGGCAAGACGTCGTCCCAAGCTTGCCGAGCAGTTGCTGCCGCTGCTCGATCTGCGCGTGTGGCGCTTCGGGCTCGCCTATTACTTCGTGTTCGGCGCCTTCGTCGCGATGGCGCTCTGGCTGCCCAAGTACTACGTCGGCCAGTACGGCCTGCCTCTCGCCACCGCCGCGCTCCTGACCATCGTGTTCGATCTGCCCTCGGGGGCAATCCGTGCCCTTGGCGGATGGGCGTCCGACAAGTGGGGCGGCAACACCGTTACCTGGTGGGTGATGTGGGTCAGCCTCGCCTGCATGTTCCTGCTGAGTTACCCGCCGACGACGATGATCGTCCACGCCATCAAGGGCGACGTTGCGATCGACATCGGCGTCGGCGTGACGACGTTCACCGTCCTGATCTTCATCGCCGGCCTGGCCCAGGGCTTCGGCAAGGCCAGCGTCTACCGCAGCCTGGCGGATCACTATCCCACCAGCATGGGCGTGGTCGGCGGCATCGTCGGCGTCATCGGCGGCCTGGGCGGTTTCACGCTGCCGATCATGTTCGGGGTCGCGGCCGACGTGATCGGCGTACGCAGCAGTTGCTTCATGCTGATGACGCTCGTGGTGGTCGTCACGATGATCTGGATGTGGGTCGCCGAGCGCAACGAGCGCGAAGGCATCCTGGCGCAGCACGCCGACGCGCGGGCGGCCCTGGCCGGCGCCGAGCTCATCGAACCCAGGCGGCCGCGCCGCCACGTCCTCGTCGACTGGAGACCCGACGACGAGACCTTCTGGACGCAGACCGGCCGGCGCATCGCCCATCGCAACCTGTGGCTGTCGATGCCGGCACTGCTCCTGGCTTTCGCCGTCTGGGTGGTGTGGAGCGTGGTCGTGGTCGAGCTGCCGCACATCGGGTTCACGTTCACGACCAACCAGCTGTTCTGGCTGGCGGCGCTGCCGGGTCTTTCCGGCGTGGTCTTCCGCGCACTGTATGCGTTCGCCGTGCCGATCTTCGGTGGCCGCAACTTCACGGTGTGGAGCACCACGATGCTGCTGCTGCCCACGGTTTGGATCGGGTTCGCCGTGCAGGATCCGAGCACCAACTACGCGGTATTCGCGGCCATCGCGCTGCTGTGCGGCCTCGGCGCCGGCAACTTCTCGTCGAGCATGGCCAACATCAGCTTCTTCTACCCGAAGCGACTGCAGGGCACGGCGCTGGGCCTGAATGCCGGCGTCGGTAACCTGGGCGTCGGCTTGGCGCAGCTCATCGCCCCGATGGCCATGTACGGCGGCGCGCTGCTGATCCTGGGCGGCAAGGCCCAGACCCGTGTTGATCAGGGCACGACGACGCTGATCTGGGCGCAGAACGCCGGCTTCATCTGGGTGCCGCTGATCGTGCTGGCAGTGATCGCAGCGTGGTTCGGCATGGACAACATCGCCACGGTGCGTGCCGGCTTCGCCGAGCAGGTGGCGATCCTCCGGAACAGGCATCAGTGGCGGATGAGCTGGCTGTACACGGGTACCTTCGGCTCGTTCCTCGGCCTCGCCGCCGGATTTCCGATGCTGGTCAATACGCAGTTCCCGGCGGTGGACGCGTTCAAGTTCGCCTTCATCGGCCCGATCGTGGCGGCACTGGTGCGGCCCCTTGGGGGCTGGCTCGCCGACCGGATGGGAGGCGCGATGATCACCGCCTGGATGTTCCTCGTCATGGCCGTGGCACCGCTAGCCGCCGTTTACTTTCTTCCGGGAGCGGGTGGCGGCGGCAGCCTGATCGCCTTCGTGCTCACGTTCATGGTCCTGTTCGTCGCCGCGGGTATCGGCAACGGCTCGACGTTCCGCATGATCCCGATCATCTTCCGCACGCTGCGGGAACGCACCGTGGACTCGAAGGATCAGGCAGCGCTGGAGGAGGCCCGTCGAATGGGCAGCACCGAAGGTGCCGCGACGCTCGGCTTCAGTTCCGCCGTAGCGGCGTTTGGCGGCTTCTTCATTCCGATCGCCTATGGCACATCGATCAAGCTAACCGGCAGCCCGGAGGGTGCATTGGTGTTCTTCAGCGTGTATTACCTGAGTTGCGTGCTGGCGACCTGGCGCTGGTATGCACGCCGCGACGCCGAGGTGGCGTGCTGACGACTCCGGGCTCGCGCTGTCTTCGCAGCGGCCGGTCGCGGCTTGTGGCCGTGGCTCGGCTCGCTGAACAACTCGTCGCCGTCGCCGCTACCGGGTGCACGCAATCGTGAACCGATCTTCGATGCCCGTTGCGCGACGGTCCGGTTCTGGCCAGGCGCGACCGGCTTGCCGATGGCGCTTGTTGATTCGAGTGCCCTACTGGCACGGCCATCCGTTCGTCCCGCATTCCTGCCGGGATCGCGGATGCGGCCTGCCTGGTCATGCCCGCCGGGCGTGGGCTGGCAGAGTCGGCGAAAGTTCGCGCTACCGCAGGGTATAGAGATACGCCGCGATGTCGCGCGCGTCGGCTTCAGTGACCCCCATGTTGGGCATCGCGTTGCCCGGCACCACGCTTTGTGGATCGCGAATCCAGCGGACGAGATTCGGCGGCGTGTTGCGCAGCATGCCCGCGATGTAGACGCGCTCGCCAAAGTGCGTCAATGGTGGACCGACGTTGCCGCGCGCGCCGGGCACGCCCGGAACGGTGTGGCATGCGGCGCAGCCGAGCGCCTCGATCAGTCTCGGGCCGCGTCCCGCATCACCTCCAGCCACTGCCCAGGCCGGCTCGGCGGCGCGCGCCAGAGCGCCCACGGCCAGCGCTCCGATCACCAGGGCCGCGCATCCCGCGCCCAGGATCCGAACGCCGGGACGAAGCAAAGGATGCATCGCGTTATCCGCCGCAAGCTGGCACCGCCGCGAGAGTGACGGCGGAGACGCCCGTCACCATCAGAAACAGCGCGCTCGTCATCATGCCGGACATCGCCATGAAGCGCGTCCGCCCATCGCCGTTCCCGACGAGATGCCGCGCGGTGCCCGGCTTCTCGTCGCGACTGCGGCGCCAGCTCAGCCATGCAGCGATCCCGGCCGCGATGCAGATCGCGACCGCGACCGCGTCGACCGCGGTCGTCACCGTACGGAGGTCGCTCCAGATCGGCGACGCGAGCGGTACGTCATGGGGGTAGCAGCCGTGACTGACCAGGCTTGCGTTGACGAGCAACTGCAGGTTCCACGCGAGCGGAGCACCGATGATTCCGAACCAGATGCTCCAGCGGCCGACACGGCCGCGATGCGGTGACGGGTGCGGCTGTCGCCGCAGGACGGAGGAAGAGGCGACGACATTCATCGGGCGAAGTAGGGTGTCACGTAGAACGCCAGGAATACCGCGACCCACACCGCGGTAACGAAGTGCCAGTACATGACGGCGATTGCGACCGTCGAATGGCGGCGCGCCCCGAAGTAGCCAAAGCGGGTCCAGACGAACAGCATCACCAGCATCACGACACCGACCAACACATGCGTCAGATGGAAACCGGTGACCGTGAAGTAGAGTGACCCGTAGGCGTTCGACGCCGGCGTGAAATGCTTGCGACTCCATTCGAAGCCTTCGAGACCGACAAAAGCAACCCCCAGCAGCACCGACAGGGCCAACCCAATCAGCAATTGCCTCTGCCTGCCGGCGCGGATGCCCTTCTCGCCCCACCACATCGTCACGCTTCCGAGCAGCAGCACGATCGTGCCGGCGATGGCCAGGTCGAGCTTCGGCGCGCCGTCCGGTGGCCAGGGACCGACCGACTGTGCCGCAATGTAGAAGTAGCTGAAGAGCAGGTAGGCGAACAGAGCCGCTTCGGTCGCGATCAATGCGACCATGCCCCACCAGCCCGACGACAAGCGCCCCTTGCTGCCGACGGGAAGCGCCTCGCCGCTGTAAAGGGTGTCGGAGTTACTCATTTGCGATGGCCATGGTCTGCCCGAGTTCGGCTTCGGGCCAGAGCCAAGCGACGGTTGCCACCAGCGACGCCGCGAGCGCCAGGCCGAAGATCCACCACGAATGCGCCAGCATGCCAATGAAGACGACAGTGACTGCGATCGACAGCAGCAGCGGCGCAAGAGAGTCGCCCGGCATGCGCAGGATCACGTCCGGCACCGCGTCGAGCGGCGTGGTACCGATGGTTTCGCGGCCGTCGTCGAGCAGGAAGCCCTCGGTCGTCGAACTCTCGCCGTTCCGCCGTTCCATCTGGCTTTCCCACAGTGGATAGCGGCTCGCGACCACTGGGATTACCGCGAAGTTGTAGGCCGGTGGCGGCGACGCGGTCGCCCATTCCAGCGACGGCGCGTGCCAGGGGTTCGGACCGGCGCGCTCCCCTCGGCGCAGGCTGTGCCACACATTGATCAGAAAGAGCAGCACGCCGAATGCGAACACATAGGCGCCGATCGTGATCACGAGGTTGACCGGTCCCCAGCCAAGCCCTGCCGGATAAGTGTAGATGCGGCGCGGCATCCCGAGCAGGCCGGCGATATGCATCGGGAAGAAGCCAACGTTGAAGCCGATGAACATGATCCAGAAATTCCATTTGCCGAGCCGCTCGTTCATCATCCGACCGGTGAATTTCGGGAACCAGTAATAGATCCCGCCGACCACCGGGAACACGTTGATGCCGATGAGCACGTAGTGCAGGTGGGCCACGACGAAGTAGGTGTCGGTGAGTTGGGTATCGACGGGGACCGCGGCGGTCATGAAGCCCGAGACGCCCCCGATCACGAACACCACCACGAAGCCCGCGAAGAACAGGAAGGCTGTCGTAAACACGGGCCGGCCGGTCCAGATCGTCGCCAGCCAGGCGAACACCGCGACGGCGCTCGGGATCACGATGACGAAGCTCGCGGCACTGAAGAAGGACAGCGACAGCGGCGGAAGGCCCGTTGCGAACATATGATGAACCCAGACGCCGAAGCCAAGCACCATCGTCGTCACCGTCGCGAGCGCGACCGCGGTGTAGCCGACCAGCGGACGGCGGCAGAACGTCGGCAGGCCGTCCGAGACCATGCCCATCGCCGGCAGCACGATGGCGTACACCCACGGGTGGCCGAACATCCAGAAGAGGTGCTGCCAGAGCAGAGGCTGCCCGCCGCCGGTGACGTCAAAGAAATGCATGCCGAAACGGCGGTCCAGCCACAGCATCAGGAAGGCGAGGCTCACGGCCGGCACCGCGAAGACGTTCCCGACGGATGCGGTCAATGTGCCCCAGATCAGGATCGGCACGCGGTTGATCGACATGCCGGGCGCGCGGGTGCGGATGAGCGTAACGATGAAGTTGATCGACCCGACCGTGGTCGAGATGCCGAGCATGACCATTCCGAGCGCATACAAGTCGATGTTGATGCCGGGATTGAAGTCAAGAGACGCGTATGGAACATAGTTGAACCAGCCCGCGTCGGGCGCCTTGCCGAGGGGAAAACTCCCGTAGAGGAAAAGACCCGAGAACAGGAAGATCCAGTACGAGAACGCGTTGAGGCGCGGGAAGGCCATGTCACGCGAGCCTAGCAGCAGCGGCCAGAGGAAATTGCTGAACCCGGACAGCACCGGCAACGCATACAGGAAGATCATGGTCACGCCGTGCATCGTGAAGAGCTGGTTGTACTGCTCCGGCGTCAGCAAGGTCTGGTTCGGTTGCGCGAGTTGCGCACGCATCACCGCGGCTTCCAGGCCACCGAGGATCAGGAAGATGAACGACGTGACGAGGTAGCGCTTGCCGATCGACTTGTGGTCGACGGATGCGAGCGCACCGATCCAGCCGGCGCGAGTCTCCCAGATGCGCTGCAGGCGCGGCGCAATGCTCGCGTCGTCCGCGGGCCGAGCGATGACAGGGGTGCGCAAGGCGTCGGTATTGGCCACGTACGGCTCCGCTCTAGTGCAAGGTCTCGAGGTAGGTCACGACGGCGCTCAGGTCCGGCCCCGAGAGCGCGAGCGTCGGCATCCTCGAACCGGGCTTGAGCGCCTGAGAGTCGGCGATCCAGGCGGCGAGGTTTCCAGGCGTGTTCTTGAGTAGACCCGCACCAATGGTTTGCCGGCTCATCAGGTGGGTCAGGTCCGGGCCCACAATCCCTCCGGCCGGGGCGCCACGCACCGTGTGGCAGGCAGCGCAGTGCGCGACGAATGCCTGTTCGCCGCGCCGCACCGCGTCGGAGGCCGGCACGAGCGCGTCCTTCAACTGGCCTTGCTCCCAGGCGAGATAGTCCTGCGGCGCATCGGCGATCACGTACATGGCCATGTGCGCATGTTGCGCGCCGCAATATTCGCCGCACTGTCCTCGGTACACGCCCGGCCGATCGGCCTGAAGCCAGGTGACGTTCGTCTGCCCCGGAATCACGTCCATCTTGCCGGCCAGGTGGGGAATCCAGAACGAGTGGATCACGTCATGGCTGCTGAGCTCGATGCGCACCGGGCGCCCGACAGGAATGTGGATCTCGTTGGCCGTCGTGAAGATGCGCGACGGCTCGATGCTGCGGTAACGCACGCCCCACCACCACTGCGCGGCGGTGACCTCGAGCGTGAGGTCGGCTGCACGAAGGGGCATGGCGGTCGCGGCGAGTGTGAACATCGTCCACACGGCGCATCCGATCAGCACGAGTGTCGAGAGCCCGACGCCGACGTAGATCCAGGTCGTGCCGCCTTCATCGCGGTGCACTGCGAGTTCGCTTGGATCGGCGGGCCGTGCGCGCCGGCGTACGATTGCCGCAAGCAAAAGCACGGTGATGATGAGCGTAACCACGATCGAGACGATGCCCAGCCCCCAGCCGAGTCGCGTGGCCGGATCGCCGGCAGGTCCGTACGTGCGCAAGTACGACATCGCCGGCTCCGCGGCGGCGACGAGCGGCGTGGTGCATAGCGCCGCCGCAGCGATGAGGCGATACCGCTTCACTTGCCGGTCCCCGGTGCCGGGGTAATGTCCGGGTTGGGGGCAACATCCGGCGGCGACGGCGAGCGACCTTCGGGCTTTGGCGCACCGGCGGTGCCGCTCCCCGGCGGCAGAGTCGCCACGACTCCGGGCGCAACGTTCTGGCCGACGCGGTCCCCTTGGATCGCCGACTCGTACTCATTCGCCGGGTAAGTGCCACCGAGCGACTCCAGGTAGGCGACGATCTTCCAGATGTCCTGCGGCGGAAGGGCCGGGTTCCAGGCCGGCATGCCCTGCGGGCGTCCCTCGTAGATCGACTTGAACAGCGAGACCGGGACGCCGCCGTAACGCCAGTAGCCATCGGTAAGGTTGGGCCCCATGCCGCCCTTCGCGTCGTAGCCATGACAGCCGGCACAATTCATCCGGATGAACAGGTCGTGGCCTTCGCGTGCGGCCTGGGCGTTGTCCCGGTACGGATTAGGCAAGCGGTTCGCGAGCGTGCTCTCCGCTGCGCCGGCCACGTCGCCCAGCGGCACCGCCGCGATCGCATCCTGGGCAGGCTCGGCGTGGAACGGAGGACCCGCCGTGCTGCCGCCGGTATAGCGCCCGCAGGCTGTGAGCCCTGCTGCGCAAATCGCCACCGCGAGGATCGTGCGGACCGGGCGATGTGGACCGTTCACGGCTTGGCCCCCATGCCGCGGTCGTGCCGCGCTGCGGGAGCAGTCCCCTCAGTGGTGAGCATCCCGGCGCCGCTGTGCGGTGACTCGCCGTCGATCGAGAAGACGTAGAGCGAGCCGCCGCGCGGCGGAAAGCCCGGCATCGATGCGCTGACCATCGCCGCACCGCCGACACCCGAGTAGACGGCGACGTACTGACGCTTGTCGGGCCCGAGATAGGTCATCGGCTGGCCGATGATCCCGGAGCCGACCTTCTGGGACCACAGCACCTTCCCGCTCCTCGCATCCACTGCACGGAACCAGCCGTCGACCGTGCCATAGAAAACGAGATCGCCGGCCGTGGCGAGTGCGCCGCTCATCGTCATGAACTGCTCCTTGACCGACCAGACCTTCTTGCCGGCCACCGGGTCCCACGCGATGAATTCGCCCCAGTTGCCGCCCGGTGCGGCGTAGCGTTTCATTTCCATGCCGTCGTACGGCGTCCCCGGGATGTACGACTGGGGATGGTCCGTGAGGTCCATGCAGATGTTGAAAATGCCGGCATAGACGAGGCCGGTGCGGGGTGAGAAAGCCGCCGGCTGCCAGTCCTTGCCGCCGATGTCCGGCGGACATACGTGCTGCAGCTTGACGTTCGGCTTGGGTTGCATTTCCGGGACGACCTTCGGCATGCCGGTCTTCAGGTCGATCCCGCTCGACCAGTTTTGGTAGGCGAACGGTTCGGCTACCAGGACTTCGCCGGTCGTGCGATCGATCGTGTACGCAAAGGCATTGCGATCGAAGTGGACCAGGACCTTGCGCGGCCGGCCCTGGAACGTCACATCGACCAACACGTTCTCGTTGACGCCGTCGTAGTCCCACTGGTCATGCGGGGTCAACTGGTAGGCCCACTTGGCCATGCCTGTGGTCGCGTCGCGCGCAAAGACGGCACTGGTCCAGAGGTTATAGCCTGGCCGCTGGGATGGCACTCGCGGACCCGGATTGCTGGTGCCGTAGTAGATCAGGTTGGTCTCGGGATCGTACGAGACCCACGCCCACGCGGATCCCGCCCCCGTCTTCCACATTCCCGCCGGCCAGCTGGTCATGCCGAGATCCTTGCCGACCATCCACGAATAGAAAGGCTTGAACTCGGGGCCAATGCGCACGTCCTTGTCAGCCCCAGTGCTGCGCGCGCGCCACAACTCCTTGCCAGTCTTGACGTCGAGCGCTGCGAGGTAGCCCCAGACGCCGAGCTCGCCACCGCTGTTGCCCACGTAGACCTTGTCGCCAACGGCGAATGGCGCCATGGTCATCGTCTCGCCGCGCGTCACGTCCCCCATCTTCGTGCGCCAGAGTTCCTTGCCGGTTTTCGCGTCGAGCGCGATCGTGTGGTCGTCGAGCAGGTTGTAGATCAGCTTGCCGTCGACGTAGACGGCGCCACGATTGACGGTGTCGCAACATGCCTTACCGACAGCGAGGGGCGCCGGGCGCGGGTCGTACGACCACTTGATCGGTGCTCCCGGCTTGCTCAGGTCGAGGGCGTACGCAAGATTCGGAAATGGCGTGACCAGGTACATCGTGTCGCCGACGACGAGCGGCGCAGCCTCATGGCCGTTCGGCGTGCCGTCGGAGAACGTCCAGGCGATGCGCAGCTTGGCGACGTTCGCCGTAGTGATCTGATCCAGCGGACTGTAGCGCGTGTTCGCGTAGTCGCGCGCCTGGCTGTGCCATTCGCCAGGCGGGTCGTTCGGCGCCAGATTGGCATGAGCGCCGTTCAGTGGCGCGTCGGAAGGACTGGTCGACGCCCCTGAGGTAGAAGGGGAAGCATTGGGTTGCGCACCGGGCGAGCTGGCTACACCGGTGGTCTGCGCGTTCGCAGCGAGCTGCGGGCCGAACACGAGGAGCGCGGCAGCGATGCTGCCGCCCATAGCTCTGCGCAACGCGAAGGTGATGTCATTCATGCGTGGTGTCCGTGTCGATGGCAATGAGCGTGTCCTTACTTGCTTTCGGGCAATAGTATTGAAACCGCAATTTGCGCGCCAGCCTCCTCGCTGCTCGTGCCCGCGTTTACGATGCTGTCGCGTTCGTCGTCGGCGCTCGCGCCAACGTGCCGAGCAAAACAGGCATTCGCCCATGTGGTGCCCAGCGTTCTGCCGCATCATGACGACCATTGGCGTAGTACCTCTCGCTGGCATCTGGCGGCATCCACTGGAAAAAAAGTAAATGGTGCCTGCAAATCTTGCCGCCTCGCCCGCGTCGTATGGCGGGACTGCATTTCCATCAGTGGGAATCAAAGCAGCGCAGTTGCGGCGGTTGGTGCGCGATTTGCGAGGCGGCAACCATAACTACTGGCATTGCATTGGCTGCCGCTACGGCGGCCCGGCGCGCAGCCCCGACGAGGTCACACGATGCGTGCTGCTGTCGAGACTTTCCTTCCACCTTCGCCGCGCCGAATGTGGTTCGCGCTCTTCGGCGCGCCGATAGCGTGGGCGATGCAGGGACTGATCGTGTGGTACGACGAGGCGCACGCATGTAGCCGCAGCAGCGCAGGTTCGGACGCCGGCATCCGCGCGATGGAACTCGGCGTCACCACGACGGTGGGAGTCGTCGCGGTGGTTGCGCTCCTCTTCGCCGTCGAGCGATGGCGGGAGTCGCGCGATCCGCGCTTCACGTCGACTCGCGTCGGTAAGCGGCCCGATCTCCTGGCGGCGGCAGCGATGTTCGTCAGCAGCACGTTTCTGATAAGCATTCTGGTCACGGGGTTTGCGGGCGTAATGCTCAACCTGTGCCAGGTCGTGCGATGAAGCCGGCCTTGTTGCTCGTTCGCCGTCGCCCGTGAGGGCAGTCAAGGCGGTTGCATCACGTCACGGGCGCTCGGCCCGGAAGGGCGCCGTGGGTGCCGGCTAGAAGTGCCGCACCAGGAGCAGCGACAGGGGTTCGATGTAGGTGATCAACAAGAGAACGATCAGGTTCGCAGCCAGCAGCGGCAACAGTGCCCGGGTCGCGGCGCCGATCCGCACTTGCGCGAGCTTCGCGGCGATGAACAATGCCGGCCCGGCCGGCGGGTGCACGAGGGCGATCGCGAGATTCGCGGTGACCACCACGCCGAAATGGACGAGATTGATGTGGAAGGCCTGCGCGATGGGGAGCAACAACGGCGCCGTCAGCAGCATGGCCGGCAGAGGCTCGATGAACATCCCGAGCAGCAGCAAGGCGATGTTCACGAGCAGCAGGAACTGCCACGGCGCGGTCGCGACTTTCGTCACCCAGGCGGCGAGTTGCACGGCCACCTGCTCCGCCGTCACGAGCCACGCCAGGGCACCCGTCGCGCCGACGATCAGCATGACGACCGCGCTCGTACGGAGCGCCGTCAGGAGCATGGCGGGGAGATCGCGTACCGTGATGTCGCGGTACAGCACGAGGGAGACGACGAGGCCGTAGATCACCGACACGGCCGCCGCTTCGGTCGGCGTGAACAGTCCCGACCAGATGCCGCCGACGATGATGATCGGCATCACGAGCGCCGGGCCCGCATCCTTGAACGCGGCCCACATCTCGGCGCGGCTCGCGCGCGTGCTGCCGTTGTCGCACCCGGTCTTCTTCCCGTACCACACGCAAACCAGGCAAAGCACCACCGCGAGAACGATCGCCGGGATGATTCCCGCCATCCCCAGCTGCCGCATCGACACACCCGACATGAACGCGAACACCAGGAACGGAATCGACAGTGGCATCAAGAGGGCGAGCGTGCCGGCCACGGCGAGAAGCGCCGCGATGAACGGCCGACCGTAGCCCCGCCCGACCATCGCCGGAACGACGAGCGAGCCGATCGCCGCGGTATCGGCCAACGCCGATCCCGATACGCCTCCGAACATGAGGCACGACGTTACCGCGACGATGCCGAGCCCGCCCGGCAGGAAGCCGACCATCGTTCGCGTGAAGTTGACGATGCGCCGGCCCACGCCGCCGTGCGACAGCAGCTCGCCCGCGAAGATAAAGAGCGGCACGGCGATCAGCAGGAACGGCTCGACGCCGCTGATGTACGAAAGGAAGATCGTGGTCAGCGGGTAATCGAAACCCTTCACCCAGATCGCGCCCACCGTCGCGATCAGGATGGCGTACACCAGCGGCACGCCGGCGAGCGCGATCGCGATGAAGGCACCGAAGATCTCGAGGGCCAGCATCGGTTACTCGCCGTAGCGCTCGGCGCGGGAACGGCCGCGGGCGATCTGGACGAGATCGAATAGCACGAACACGAGCGCGGCGGCCGAGCCGACCGGCAACCCAAGATATTCGATCGACATGGGCCAGTCGAGCACCGTCAGGCGATTGGCCCAGCCGCTCTCCACGATGCCGAAGCCGTACCACACCAGGAGCGCCAGGATGACGGCGCACGCCGACTGGATGACGCCGTCCCAGGCGCGGCGTGCGTTCGGCGAGAGCTTGTCGACGAACTCGGTGATCGCGACGTGCTCGGCGCGGCGCGCCGCCGCCGCTCCGCCGAGGAACGTGACCCAGACCATCATCACCTCGCTCAACTCCGTCGTCCACGCGACCTCCGCCTCGAAGAAGCGGAGGATCACGTTGGTGAAAACGATGAGGACGATCGCGGCCCCGAGCAATACCGTCACCCAATCGACGAGCTGGCCGAACCAGCGGAGCGGTCCCGGTGCGGGCGGTCCCGACGGAATGAGTGGCCGGCCGGGCGCAGCGCGGACGGGCCGGTGCATCGCCGTATCCGCCGCTGCAACCGGTGACGCTTTCATGTCGCGCTACTTGGCCGGCAACGCTTTACGGACCGCGTCCGCCTCGGCGACGAAGGCATCGGCGTCCGCGCCGTACTTCTCCTTCGCCTTCGCGTAGACGGGCTTTACCGCATCGCGCCAGGGGCCGATCGCCGGACGCGAGATCTTCGCGCCCTTGCTTTCCATGTCCTTCAGCTGGCGGTCGTCATTGGCCCGGATCTCGTTGCGGATCCAGGCCTCCACCTCGCGTGCCGCCTTCGACACCGCCTCCCGATCCTGCGGCGAGAGCTTCTGCCACGTCTTCTCGGAGATGGTCAGCGGGATCGGGCTGTAGACGTGCTGGGTCAGCGTCACGTACGGAGCCACTTCGTAGAATTTGTTGGCGTAGATGGTGTCGATCGGATTCTCCTGCCCGCTCACCACACCCTGCTGGATCGCGAGATACACCTCGGGCAACGGCATGATCACGACGTTGAAGCCCATCGCGTCGAGGGTCCAGCGCATCATCTCGTTGGGGAAGCTGCGCAGCTTCTTGCCCTTTGCATCTGCCGGCGTGCGCAACGGGTCCTTCGTGGTCATGCTGCGGAAGCCCGCTTCCCAGGTTGCCAGGAACCGGAAGCCCTTCGCCGGTCCCTTGTCGAACTGCGCGTGCAGCCATTTCGAGTTGTCGTAGAGCTTCCAGCCCTGCTCGTAGCTGTCGACGAGGAACGGCAGCGCCGTGAGGTTCAGGGTCGGAATGTGGGTGGCATAGGTGCCCACGCCCGTCACGGTGAAATCGATGCCGCCGAGCTGCAGCTGCTCGACGCCCTTCGGGTCGTTGGCGAGCTGACCGGCCGGGTAGATCTGCAGCTTGTAGCGCCCCTGCGTGTACTGCTGCAGCTTCTCGCCGAACATCTCGGCGGCCTTCTGTCGTGCGCCGCCCGGCTGGTCGGTGTGGCTGAACTTGAGGATCGTCTGGGCATTCGCGGCAGGCGCTAAGGCTAGCGCCAGCGCGGTCGCGAGCGCAGCGGCAAGTCGCATGGCGGATGAACGGGTTTGCATGAGTTGCTACCTCCTTCTGCTCGTTGGCGGGAGCCCCGCGTTGCTCTAGGGCCGGGCCGGATCGAATCCGGCGATTTCGATGCGCCGTCCTTCGCCATGGGAGCGATAAACGGCTTCCTGCACGCGCAAGTTGGCGAGATACGCGCGCGCGGTGTTCTCGAGCGGCGTGCCCTGCGTGAAGTGGCGGACGACATGGCGCTGGAGCGATTCGCAGGCGCCGCCTCCGAACGTTTCCTCCGGACCCGGATCGTAGCGATGCTCGACTTCCGGCCGCTGGTGCGCCTTCCACCAGAGTCGCGCATCGCCATCCAGTCGCAGCACGCCCGCGGAGCCTTCGAGCCACATCTCGCCCATCGTGCGGCGCGGATTAGCGGCCACGTGGTCGTTCAGGCGATTGCCGTCGAAGAGCCCGGTGGTCCCCGGCGTGAACTCGAAGACGATGTAACCAGCGTCCTCACCGGCGATCACCGGATTGACCTTGCGCAGCCGCGCGTAGACCGCGCTCACCTCGCCCATGAGAAAGCGGAACGTGTCGATCCAGTGGATCGCCGTTTCGTAGACGAGGAGCCGTGGCATCTGCTGGAAGTACGGCTGGCGCGAGAGGTACGCGTCGGCGCCCTGCCCGTCGCCCGGCCGCAATCGAAACGCCACCGCGTGCAACGCGCCGAGTATGCCGTCGTCGATCAACCGTCGCGCCTCGCGATACCAGGGCTCCCAGCGGAAGTTTTCGTGGATCACGAGCGGCACGCCGGCGCGCTCGGCGTGCTCGGTCATGGCCACCGCCTCCGCATAGCTCGTGCCGAACGGCTTCTGGCAGATGGTGGGAATGCCGCGATCGATCACCTTGGCCGTGAACGCGCGATGGGTGGCCGGAGGCGTGATCAGGTCCACGAGATCCGGTTGAACGCGATCCAGCGCTTGGTCGAGATCGCCGAACACCTCGGGCACGCCCCACCGCTCGGCGAGCGCGCGCGCCTTGGCCTGGTCGCGGTTCACGATCGCCACGCAGCGGGCATCCACGATGTTGTGCCAGCCTTCGTACTGGAACTGGCTGAAGTAGCCGGCGCCTACCCCGAGGACACGCAAGGTGCTCACTGCACTACCTTCGCGCTGCGCGCTCCGGTATTCGCGCTCGGGGCGGCCCTTCGCGCTCATGCTCGTCACAAGTTCGACAGGACCGCACCGGCGATGGCGGCCGTGCCGTCGCTGCCCCCGAACTCGTACGGCCTGATCTTGCCGCTCGCAAACACCGCGTCGACTGCATGCTCGAGACGCTGGCCGGCCGCCGCGAGAACCTCCATCCCGCTGCGCTGCGCCAGCCAGTCGAGCATCATGGCGGCCGAAAGAATCGTCGCGGTCGGATTGGCCTTGCCCTGTCCCGCGATGTCCGGCGCCGAGCCATGGCAGGGCTGGAACAAGGCCATGCTGGTCACCGAGGTCGCCCGAGGGTGCCATGCCCATCCCGCCGACGAGCGCTGCCGTCTGGTCGGAGATGATGTCGCCGAACATGTTCTCCATGACCAGCACGTCGAAGTCCCACGGCTTGCGAATGAGGTCGAGCGCGGTCGCGTCGACGTAGTTGTGCCGCGCCTCGATGTCCGGGAAGAGCGCCGCGCGCTCGTCGAACACCTTGCGGAAGAAAGCCATCGACCGGAACACGTTGGCCTTGTCGACGCATGTCACGCGGCCCGGCCGTCCCCGCGTCTTGCGCCGGCGCGCGAGCCGGAACGAGAAGTCGTCGACGCGCTCGCACCCCGCACGGGTGATCACCATGGTGTCGCGGGCCTCGCGATCTTCGATCACCTCGCCCTTGCCGCGCGACGCGAACAGGCCTTCGGTCGACTCGCGAACGACGACGAGGTCGATCGACTTGGCGCGCGGATCGGCGAGCGGCAGCGGGATGCCCGGGATCGCGCGCACCGGACGCACGCCGGCGTAGAGCTCGAGCGCCACCCGAAGGTCGAGTTGCGGGGCGATCTCGGTCCCGTCCGGGTACCGGATCTCGGGCCACCCCATCGCGCCGAACAGGATGGCATCCGCACGGCGTGCCGCGGTCAACGTGTCGGCAGGCAGCGCGTCGCCCGTCGACTTGTAATGCTGGGCACCGGCGGGATGCGACGAGAAGCGAAACGCGAACGGCGCCCCCCTCGCGAGTCGCTCGAGCAGCGGCACCGTGGCCTCGATCACTTCGGGGCCGATACCGTCACCGGGCAGCACGGCGATGTCGAACACACGGGGGGCAGTCATGACGGGCGGGACTCCTAGAGTTGTTGCAGGCGATAGCGTTCGAGAATGACGAGCAGCTCGCGGCTGCCGCGCTCGCGGTGCGCGCGGTGGACCTCCGCCGCACCGCGCGCGTCGCCGGCACGGATCCGTTCCACGAGGGCCATGTGCTCGCGTGTCGAATGGGTGGGCTTGTCGCGCATGCGCAGCGTGACCATGCGCGCGCGGTGGGCGCGATCCCAGCAGTTCAGCACGGCGTCGATCAACAGGCGGTTGCCGGAAAGCATGATCAGATGGCGGTGGAAGCGCTCGTCGGCTTGCGCCCACGCATCGAGATCGTCGGCCGCGAGGGCGCGCTCCATGTCGCGCGAGGCCCGGATCAAGGGCGCGAGCTGGTGCTCGCTGGGAGCGCGTCGCACCACGAGCTCGGCTGCCATCGATTCGAGTGCGGTCAACATCTCATAGATGTCGCGCATGTCCGCCGCGGAGACCGGGAGCACGCGCATGCCATGGCGCGGCACCACTTCCACCAGCCGCTCCTTTTCCAGCCGGATCAACGCTTCACGCACCGGCGTGCGACTCATGCCGAGGTCGTGCGCGAGCTCCTGCTCCAGCGCGCCGAAACCCGGGGGCCAGACGTTGTCCAGAATGCGCCGGCGCATCGTGTCGTAGGCGGCGTCCACGCGCGATCGCGCACTTGCCACCGGCGTGACGTGCGAGCGCTTGCGCGGCACGGCAGCCACGCCGCGGCGCGTTCGATCCGTGGCGGCGCGATCAGCTTCCGGCAAGGCCGTGCGCCTCCGCAACGAACAGGTCCTTCCACGACGCCGGCGCCACAAGAAGCAACAGACTGCGCATGCGCACGAACATCTCCATGCGCGATCAGGCCGCGAACGGGCCGTAAGTCCAGTGCACCGGAGGATGACCTGCCAGCGGCGCACGGAAACATGCGATGCGGTCGCCTAGCAGACACCCGAGAAAGGCGGTGCGCAGATCCGGACCGCCGAACGCGAGACTCGAGATGTTGCGCAGCACGCGCCCCGCCGCTTTGTCGAGATGCGGCCTTCCCATCTCGCCGGCGAGGTAAGCCTCCTCGGCCCAGGCGGTATGCGCGGGATCCTCGTCCTCGAGGAAGAGCGTCTGCGCGCCGTCGGGGGCGACCCGGATCACCCGGTTGGACACGATGCTCGTGATCCAGACTCCGCCTTCGGCATCGAACGTGAGGCCATCGGGATACGTTCCGTGACCAAACGTCGACACCGTTTCCCGGGGCCCGAGCTCGCCGTCGGCCCGCACGCGAAAGCGCGACAAACGGCGCGCGAACGTTTCGTTCACGTAGAGCCACCCGCCATCGGGCGAGACCAGCGCCTCGTTGGTGTAACCGAGGCCGTCCGCCACGATGCGCGCACCGCGCGCGTCGACACACACGATGAAGCCGTCGGCGACGTCGCGCCGATATGCACGCGCCCGCGGCAGAAGGCGGGTGCTGACGGTGATCCACACCCGTCCTGCCTCGTCCACGGCCACGAAGTTGGTGGGCGGAAGATCCGTGCCTTCGACACTCTCCAGAAAGGGCCGAATCTCGCCGTCGCGGGACAGCCGGAAGACGCCACCGACAGCCTCGCCCAGGTCGGCGAGCAGAAACGCGCCGTCGGGAAGAAGCGCGATCCCGTTGGGTCGCAGCGGCCGGCCCGCGGCCAGTGTCGCGCGGTAGAGCGCCTGGTCGCCCTGGGCCCGGACGCAGGCGACCCCGCCTCGCCAGTCCGCCGAATACAGGTCTCCTGCGCGCGTCGCCAGCACGCATTCGGGACGCACGAGGCCGGCGCCGCGGAACGCGAGCGCTGCCAGATCGATCACGGGTCCTTGCGACGGCACGGCCCGAACTCCTCCTCTAACGCGCGGCTTCCGTCGGGGTCTTTCGGCGGCCAACCCGGGAAACAGCGTATACGCTACTGCATGCGTCGTTCGGCTGTCAACGCGCGCCCCTCGGTGGCGGTCGGTGCCGGCCACCCGCGGCTTCCCTCAGCCGGGAGCGACGGTAGGACAATCGCTTACGTCTTTCGAGGCGGAGTCGGCGCGCGGAGAGAATTGCGCCGTGCCCGAGTCGATGTGCAGCGTCAACAGGTTGTTTCTGCTCCCACCCGAGCGGCTCGCCGGTGCTAAGCCGCCGATGCCGAGGTGCGGTGACGCGCGCAGACAGCTGGGAGACAAATATTCGTCGGCGTTCAACCCGGCGTACTTGATCCATGCTCGAGCGCATCGCGGGTGGACGGCGTGATCTCGAATGACTGGGGAAGCTTCAGGACGCCCCCGCGCCCGAGCACTACACCGTCTTCACAGCGGTTTGTGCCATCTTCTGGACGATCTGCGGCGCGAACAGCTTGAGCCAGGGCACGAACCTCGCGCGATGCGTCATTAGCAGCTCGCGCTTGCGTGCGCGCATCCCGGCGATGATCTGCCGAGCACATTCTGCGACCGGCATCACGCGGCTTTCGTCCAGCAACGAAACGCTGGTCAGTTTGCCGTCGGGGCCGAACGCATGCTTGCGGATATCCGTGGCGACCAAGGCGGGAAATGCCGCGGTGACGTCCACGCCCGTGCCAACGAGTTCCGTCCGAAGCGCCTCGAGAAAGCCGGCCTGGGCGCACTTCGACGCGGTCAACGCCGTGTGCTCGGGCACGCCGACCTTGGCCATCATGCCCGGAATGCCGACGACCAGCCCCTTCGACTTCCTTAACGCAGCGAGCGCGTACCGCGTGCACCACACCGTACCCATGTGGTTGACGCGCATCATCTCCTCATACCATCCAAAGTCGGACACGTCCTCGAGACGGCCGTGGCCGGCGATACCGGCGTCATTGACGAGCACGTCGATGCCGCCGAACCGAGTGACGGCCCAGATCTCCTTCAGCTTCAGCGGTGGATTCTGGCCGAGCAGCTTTGCCCTTGTTCCACAGTTTTGCGCGCCCTGCGGCTGTCGTAGCGGTATCCATGAACGGCTCATCTGTTGAGGGAAAGGAGCTTCATATGGATCCCCGCCAACGGGCGGTTCACGACGCGAAGCGGCCCCGTGCGCGCCATCAGGCGGGACGCTCCAGATGCCGAGATGGAGTAGCATTTATTTCCCGGTCCCGGCAGCAGGTGGACCGTGCAATGAACGCACCCTTGTAGGTTCCGCGATTCCAATGAGGAGGGACCATGGCAAGTTCGATGACCAATCAATACCTAGACAATAACAAGCAGTACGCGGCTGGTCAGGCGTTGCACAAGGCTGCGTATCCAGGCAAGCAACCGATTCAACCTTCGAAACGCGTTGCGGTCGTTGCTTGCATGGATGCGCGCCTGGACGTGGAGGACCTGCTCGGCCTGCAGACCGGTGACGCGCATATCATCCGCAACGCAGGGGGCGTCGTAAACGACGATGCGATCCGCTGCCTGATCGTCTCGCATCACCTCCTCAACACCAACGAGATCATCCTGATCCACCATACCCGCTGCGGCATGCTGGCGTTCAGCGATGACCTGCTCAAGGCCGGGCTCGAAGGCGACCCGGCGGCGGAAAAGTTGCTGGGCCAAGCGACGAACCGCGCGTTCACGAGCTGCAAGAAATGTGCGTCCACGCCATCGGCGTTCCACGCTTTCCGCGGTCAACTCGAGCCGCTCGACGCGCCGCGCGATGCCAAACAGATGGAACGCCTTTCGTGGGATGTGCGGCGAGGGATGTCTTCGGTTCTCAACCACCCCTGGCTCCCGACCAGCGGTCCGGACGCAGTCACAGTCCGCGGATTCATTTACGACGTGGACACCGGGAAACTCGAAGAAGTGAGCTATCCGGGTCCGATGGGATCGATCGGTTGACGCACGCCAGCTGAACGTAGAGGCCGAGTACGGCGTTCCACGGCGCAGGTACTCGGCATCACGACCCGCGTTTAGCGTTTTGCCGCGTCGACTGGTCGGTCAAATCGCAGGGCTGCGACCTCAGGCCCGGTCTGCGAACTTCGCCCGACCGTCGCAAACCGACCCAAAGCGGAATCTGCTCGCCGTCCTCGCCGACTAGCGATCAGCGGAGTTGCACAGTTGAAGTAGGACAAGTCGACCCGCGATTACGCCTTCTCACGCGCGACCAGCGGCCGCTCTTGGGCCGGGACATGCGTGCCTCCCGACTGCACGAGTCACGCCGCGGGCACGGCGGACGAGTGGTGATCCACGATGTGCCACCGACCGTCGTGATACCGCAGCACCATGCTGAAGCGCGCCGGCCGCACTACTGGCTTGCCATTATCCGTTTCGGAGAACGTGTAGGTCCCCGAGTCCACCGCCATGTCCCCGTAGACGCGAATGTGCTGTTCCCCGATCACAGCTTTGTAGTCGGGCGGCACCCGTTTGAGGATTCCGAAGTATTCGCGAACCTTATCGGGCGTTGCGCGAATCGTGGGGGACCGTGTTCCCCAAAGCACGGCGTCCGGGTCGTAGAACGCGACAACTCGATCCACATCGTGCCCACTCATGCCGGCGGCCCAATCCTGAACGAGCGCGGAGATCTGCTGCTTCGATGTGTCTGGTGGAACGGTCTGGCAGCCAACGAGCGCGATAGCTGCGAACGACGCAAGAACAGCACGCATAGAGTCCTCCGTATCATCGGCGCAAGCGGAGATAGTTTTGCGCACGCTTGCTTGGCCCAAAACAAATGCCCCGCCTAGCCTACGCGCGGAAGCTTCCGGAGTCTGTAGGACAAATCCTACACCCGGACGGAGCGTTCCTGTCGTTAGGCGATGCCCCCGGTTGCGCCTGCACCCGGTCGCTTAACGCCACCCGCGAACCGGCGGCGCGGCTTCGCGGAGCCTTACTCGCGAAGTGGCGCGGTCGGCTCCTATATCAGTGGTCTGCGGCCGCTTGTGGTTTTCAGCCCTTCGTCCAATGGCCGCTGCTGGCCGCGAACCGCCTGTTCGCCGACCCTGCTTAACCAAGCGCGAGCGCCATGACGCCGAACGCGATGAGGGCCGCGCCAGCGATGCGTGCCAGACGGTCACGCTCGCCAAGCAATTGGCCGCCGATCAGCGCGGCGAACAGCATCGAGACCTCGCGCGCGGGCGCAACGTGCGAGAGCGGCGCGGCCTTCATGGCATACAGCACGAGCACGTAGCCGATCGGGCTGATGGCCGCCACGAGCAGTGCATGCTTCCACTGCTTGCGCCAGTGCTGGGCGGCGATCACCCGGTCGCGCAGCACAATCGGGAGCAAGAACAGCAGCCGCACGAAGTTGCCGTAGTAGTCGAGCAGGATCGGAGACATCAGCACGAACTTGACCGCATAGCCGTCGGCCACGGTGTAGCTGGCGATGAATACGCCGGTCAACAGTCCGTAGAGCATGCCCGTGCGAATACCGGACTGCTTTGCCGGGTCGTGCGCGGCGCGAAACAGCCCCGGTCCGCCGGCGATGAAGAACACCCCCGCCACCACGGCGAAGATGCCCACCACGCCGAACGCCGTGATCTGCTCGCCGAGCACCAGTATCGCTATCAGCGAGGAGAGCAGCGGCCCGGAGCCGCGCGCCAGCGGATACACAACGGTCAGGTCGGCCTTGCGGTAGCCACGCAGTAGCGCGATGTAATACAGCACGTGCAGCATTCCACTCACGACGACGAACCCCCACTCCACGCTGCCCCAGGTCGGCAGCGACGTCCCAGCCCAGCCAGATGCCCAGCGGCGCCCACATCAGCGCCATGAGCAGGCCGGTGAACGTAGCGAAACGCGCGTCGCCGCCTGCCTTCTTGGCGGCGATGTTCCAGACGGCGTGGATCAGGCCGGCGAGGATGACGAGCGCGAGGGACGAGGCAGGCATGGAGCGAAACCAAAGCGGATGATCCTGATGCGGCTTCGATTGTCTCCCAAGTTCGCACGGCGGTAATTCTCATTGAATTCGATCACGCGGCAACAGCCGCGACCCAACCGCGAAGAGTATTGATGCAAGTGACTATCTATCCGATCGAGGCGCGCGACCGCGCCGCCTGGAACCACTTCGGGACAGCCTATATGTGGTTGACGAGTCGATTGGAGTCCTGCGCGGCGAGCCCGCGCACCGGAGTCGGAATTGATCGTCATCAACGTCCGCACTCCCAATGGGACTAACGTGGATTTCCTGCTGAGGGTGATCGAGTCGCGGACGGGCCTGTCCCTGTCCTACGCACTCGATCAGGGCAGGCAACCATGAGGAGTCAACGATGGCAACGTACATCGCAGTGATCAGCTTCACTGACCAAGGCATTCGAAACATCAAGGAGTCACCTAATCGCCTTGCGGCCGCTGCGAAGTTGGCCGAATCAATGGGCGTCAAAGTGAAGCAAGCGTTCTGGACGTTCGGTCAGTTTGACATGGTGACCATTTCGGAAGGACCTGACGAAGCAATCGCAGCATGGATGTACAAAGTAGGGTCGATGGGGAATATCAGGTCGACCACTCTGCGGGCATTCACCGCGGAGGAAATGCAGAAGATCGTCGCCAATATCCCGTGACGCTTCGCTGGCCCGGCCCCGACCGGACCGGGCCAACGCCACTCCCCGTTCCGTAAGGTCGTTGAATTGATGCCGCCGCTCGTCTATCGAGGCTGCGCCAAACTCGATGGACATTCGCCTACCGTTTGACGGTTGGCGCGATCGGACCGCGAGACGGCCGAAGATATCGCGCAGCGAGAAACGCTGATTGCCAAGACGTTCATGCGCGTCGCGAGTTCGCTGCGCCATCGCGAGACAGATACGTACCCGCGCTCGGTGGACAGCGCAAGAGTGAACGGAGTTGTGTCACGAACGGCCGCTTCGGAGCAAACTCGCGAACGTCCCGTCTTGGCCGGCGTGCGACAGCCGCAGGTTCGCCAAAGTGGCCGCCCCGCGGCCTGGTCGCGTACCTAACGGTAGAAGGCCTCAACCTTGCCCTTGAGCTTGATCAGTAGCGGACGGCCCTTTCGGTCCACTGTCTTGCCGGCCGGCACTTTGACCCACCCTTCACTGATGCTGTATTCCTCCACGTCCTTTCGTTCCTTGTCGTTCAGGAGAATGCCGATGTCGTGCTCGACGACGGCGGCCACGTAGTGCGGGCTGCGCGGATCCACGGAGAGATGGTCGGGCAGAGGCGGGCGTTGCGGGATGTCCGTCATCGGGTGCTTTCCGTTCTCGAATGCGGCGAACTATAGCAACTGCGCTGTCACAGATTAAGCGCCTCCAGCAACCAGCATCGATCCCCAGGTACCTGACGGTGCTCTCGAGCTTGCTGTGGCCGAGCAGAAGCTGCACGGCCCGCAGGTTCCTCGTGCGCCGATTAATCAGCGTCGGCTGGAATGCGGCGCATCGAATAGGTGCCGTAGGCCGCCGGGTCGAGCCCGATCGACCCGGCCCAGGAGCCGACGATCCGGGAATACTGCCGGGTCGACAAGTGCGGCGATTCCGACAGCCGGCTGGGAAAGAGGTAATGCTCCGGCTTCAGCCGCGCGGCAGCAATCCAGGCCGCGACCGCGTCACGCGTTTGCTCGGTGATTTCGAACTGCACAGGCCGCTGGGTCTTCTGCTGCATCACGATCGCGCGGGGGGCGACATGACTGCCCTGTACCACGTCGTGGACGCGAAGCCCGACCAGATCGCATCCGCGCAGCTTGCTGTCGATAGCGAGGTTGAACAGCGCAAGCTCCCGGGTTCGATGGTCGAGTTGCAGCCGAATCCGGATCGCCCAGATCTCCTGCAGCTTCAGCGGGGGCTTCTGGCCGAGCAGCTTGCCCTTGTTCCCCGGTGTTAGCGCGCCCAGTGGCTTCATTGGCGTATCCATGAGTCGCTCCTTCGTTGTGTGAAAGGAGCGTCATGTTGATCCCGGGCCAACGGGCGGTTCACGACCCCACAGCGGCTGTTCGCCAGGCGGCGTGGAATGCTTGCTTCGTGCCCCAAAGCGGCCAGCCAATCGGCATGCAGCGCTGCCCGAACGGTGGCGCGGGCGAGCTGAAGATCATCGCGGCGCTCCCGGGGGCGAGCGGGTTTCTGCGGAACGGCGCGCCGGCGGTCCCCATGGCCGAACGCGATTCCGGCACAATCTTGCGCTCGTCGTGCTTCGGAGCCCGCCATGCCCATGGAGTCCGTGTACAGGCCGTTCCCCGGACTGCGCCAGATGGTTGCCGATTCCGGCGGGCTCTACCTCGCCAACGCGGTGATCGCATTCATCTTCGCCGCCTCGGGGCCGGTCGCGATCATCCTCGCCGTCGGTGCGCATGGTGGGCTGAGCGAGTCCGATCTGGCGTCGTGGATCTTCGGCTCGTTTTTTCTCAACGGGCTGATCACCCTGCTCTTTTGCACGCTGTACCGGCAGCCGCTGGTCTTCTTCTGGACGATCCCGGGAACGGTGCTGGTTGGCCAGGCGCTCGGCCACCTCAGCTGGGCCGAGATCATCGGCGCCTTCCACGCCACCGGACTGCTGATGCTGGTGCTGGGCCTCTCGGGCTGGGTACGGCGCGCGATGCAAGCCGTGCCGATGCCGATCGTGATGGGGATGGTGGCGGGCGTGTTCCTGCGCTTCGGCCTGGGCCTGGTGTACGCGGTGCGGGACGACTTCTGGATCGCCGCGCCGATGATCGTCGCCTTCCTAGTGCTCGGCGCCTCGGGCAGATGGTCGCCCCGGCTACCGCCGCTGATCGGCGCGCTCTTCGTCGGCGCGGCGGCAATCGCCCTCCTCGGCAAGTTCCATCCGCACGGCTGGGCGCTGCACGCGCTCGCCCATCCCAACCTGTACGCGCCCGTGTTCTCGTGGCGCGCGATGGTGGAGCTGGTCATCCCGCTCGCGATCACCGTGCTGGTGGTGCAAAACGGCCAAGGGATCGCGGTACTCGCGGCCGCAGAGCACGAGCCGCCGATCAACGCGATCACCGTGGCCTGCGGCGTGGGCTCGATGCTTGCCGCGCTGGTCGGCACGGTCTCGACCTGCCTCACCGGCCCCGTCAACGCGATCGTCTCGGGTTCGGGCGAGCGGCAGCGGCAGTACACCGCCGGCATCGCCGTGGGTGCGCTCGCGCTGGCGTTCGGGCTGCTCGCGCCTCTGTTCACCCGGCTGATGCTCGCCACGCCACCCGCGTTCATCGGCACGCTCGCCGGCCTCGCCATGCTGCGCGTGCTCCAGACGGCGTTCAATGTGTCTTTCCGCGAGCGCTTCACACTCGGTGCGCTCGTCACGTTCCTCGTCACGGTGGCCGACGTGCCGATCTTCAACGTCGGGGCGCCGTTCTGGGGATTGGTGATCGGCTACGCCGTGTCGCGCCTGCTCGAGCGCAAGGACTTCGGCGCTGCCGGTGCCTGAGCCGAAACCCATCCGGCGCCGGCGCCGCCAGCACCGCAGCAGGCGTAATCGGGCGCGGCGTTGACGCAAATCAGGGCCGCGGCGCGGCACCGTGGAATGACTGCCTGACGGCACCGGCGTAACCGCGAGGACGTTCGGCCGCTCTGTCGCCCTGCCCGCCGCGCCTGCGGAAAGCCGAGCAACCATCGCGGTGCGGCTTGAACTACCGCAATCGGCACGAGCGGCCGTTCCCGACCACGGCTGCTGGCGGCTGAATTGTCGTGAAGCGGGCGGAGCTTGGTTCGCCCAACCGCGCCCAGCCATGTGCCACGGTAGCGCTGGCGGCAAGCAGCTGCCAGCGCGCATTGGAAGGAATGGCTGGAGGTGGCGGCGGCTTCGGGGTGACGTGATGGCGCCGACAACCTAAAGCCGCATGATGGTGAGTGCGATCGCTTGCGCGCGCGGGACGAGCGATCGCAAGTCCAGCCATTCATCAGGCGTGTGAGGCTTGCCGCCCACCGGCCCCGTCGCACAAACGGTGGGAATGCCCGCCGCCGCGGTGAGACCGGAATCGGCCGACCCACCGGTGAACTCTCCTTCGACTTGGAAGCCAAGGTCCGCGGCCGCTCGGGCGTAGGTATCGAACAGCGCCTTGCTCGCAGCCGACTGGGTGAGCGGCAGGAAGCTTCCCTCCGAGACGATTCGCGCGGTACTTCCCTCGAGCTCGGCGTGGTTCACGATTCCGAGCACCTTGTCCCGCGCGGTGGCCATCGTGTCCAGAGTCGTAAACCGCACATCGATCGATGCCCGCGCGCGATCCGCCACGGTGTTGACGGAACTGCCGCCTGCGATTGTGCCGACGTTCACGGTGGTGCCCTGCTCGTAATCGGTCAATCCGTGCAAGCGGAGCACCTTGCGGCACAAAGCCTCGATCGCGCTCACTCCTTCCCGGTGATTCACGCCGGAATGAGCGGGTTTACCGGTCACTTCGATATCGAGGAACAGTGCACCTTTGCGCCCCGTCACGACATTCCCGGTGGGCCGCCCGGGCTCGCCGTTCAGGACGGCTCGCGCCCCCCGAGCCGCAGCTTCAATCACAGGACGCGATGACGGTGACGCAATTTCCTCGTCGGCCGTATACAGCGCCACCAACGGGATCGGTGCGCCGAGCCGGGCGAAGGTCTCGAGAACGAAGGTATTGATGACGAGACCACCCTTCATGTCCGCGACCCCCGGGCCATACGCGAGATGCCCGTCGATGCGAAACGGCCGTTGCGCGACGGTGCCCTTCGGGAACACGGTGTCGCAGTGCCCCATGAGCATGGCCGGTCGGTCCTCGCTGCCGCTCGCTGTTCTCACCAGAGCGCGCAGGCAGTTGCCGTACGTCTCGTTCGGATAGACCTGCGACGAGACGCCGTGCTCGGCGAGATGGTTGCGCAGCACCGCCTGCACGGCATCGACACCGGGCTTGTCATAGCTGCCGGAGTCGATGTTGACGAGTTCACGCAGCAGCTCGAGCATTTCCGGACTGGATCGCTCCAGCGCATCGATCACTTGCTTTTCGTGCGAGCTTAGTGGCATCGCGTCTCCCGAGTAGCAGTCCGGCTAAGGTGAATTGGAGGATGTGGGCGTGCGCTTCACCGGCTGCCCGCGCGGATCAGTTTGCGTCCAGTCAGAAAGCCGCCATCAACGGGTACACAGGCGCCGTGGATGAAGTCGGCCTTATCGGACGCGAGGAACGCGGCAAGCTCGGCGATGTCCTCGGGCTGTCCGACGCGACCCGCCGGAATGTTGGGCAGGAAATTGCGTTTGTATTCGGCGCTCACGCGTTCACCTTCGACCTCGATGAGACCCGGTGCGATGGCATTTACGCGGATGCCGTGCGGTGCGAGCTCGTGCGCGAGCGATTTGGTCAGCATCACCACACCCGCTTTGGAGGCGGAGTAATGAGCCGCCCCCACACGAGCCGAGAATGCTGCTGTCGACGCGAGATTGATGATGACGCCTTTACTCTCACCCGCGATGCACATCCGCGCGAACGCCTGGGCGCACAGGAACGTGCCCTTGAGATTGACCGCCAGCACTCGATCCCAGCTCGCCTCCGTCATGTCGAGAATGGCGTCGTCCGGATAGATACCGGCATTGTTGATGAGCACGGTGGGTGCGCCGAGTGTCGTCGCTACTTCGTGAAACACGGCCTCGACTTGGGCGGCGGACGCGACGTCAAGATGAAATGCAGCCGCTTTGCCGCCGCGTTCGACGATGCCCGCGGCGACGCTCCGCGCGGCTGGCAAGTCGATGTCGGCAAGTGCCACCGAATGCCCGTACGCTACGAGCGTCTCAGCGATGGCCCGCCCCAGCCCATGCGCTGCTCCTGTTACGATCGCAACCGATTCGCCTGCCATTTGCCGTTACCTCACGCTTCGGTTTCAGCCGCCACGTCGGCGAGCTCCCGGCGCGACACTGCGTCCTCGAGCCCGGTGACCTTACCGTCGATGATGTCCTGGTGAACGGACTGCTCGCGCCGGTTCCGCGCATCGCCAAAGCCACCTCCGCCTGCGGTTTCGATCACCAGTCGATCGCCCTTGCGCAGCGTTGTCATCAGCTTGGATGGGATAACTTCCTCGCGACCGTCGGCGCGCAAGATCATCGAACGCGCCGCAGCGCCGCTGCCGCCGCCGGCCACTCCCGGCACGGAGGAGCGGTGATTCTCGCCGCGATGTGTGAGGAAGATTTCGTCCGCAAGCGTCTCGTACTCCCGCACGACGCCAAGGCCGCCGCGGTATTCGCCGGCGCCTCCAGAATCCGCCCGGAGCTCGTAGCGCAGCACGCGCAGCGGAAAGTCGAGCTCGAGTGCCTCCACCGGCATGTTCATCCCGTTCGTCGCGTCCGAGTCGAGCACATCGATGCCGTCAGCGCCGGCTCGGGCTCCAGTACCCCCGCAGATCACTTCCCCCATGACGAAATTCGTCCCGTCCGCGCACCGGCCCCCGAAGCTCAGCACGTGCTGATTGGCGTTGAAGGCAGGTACGCGATCGGGAACGATCTGCGCGAGCGCGCCGATCAAGCAATTGGCGATGAGCTTGATCGTGACGGCGCGCGAATTCACCGGACTCGGCGCTCGTGGGTTGACAAGGCTGCCATCGGGGAGGATCAGCGAAACCGGCCGAAAGCAGCCGCCATTGGTTGGAATCGATGCATCGGTGAGCGCCCTCACGGCGAAATAGGCGGCGGCCTGCGAGCCGGACGGTACGCAGTTGAAAGGTCCCTTTACTTGCGGGCTCGTGCCCGTGAAATCGAACTCGATCGCTCCGTCGCGCGTGGTGGCGCGGACCTCGACCCGGACCATGCGGTCGAGATCGATGCCGTCGTTGTCGAGATATCCTCCGCAGCGCCAACTCCCTTGCGGCAATGCCCGCAGCGCTTGACGCGTAAGCTTCTCCGAGCGGTCGAGCAGCACGCCGAAAATGCGTGCGAGCGCGTCGCTACCATATACATCGGCCAGCGCGACAAGCCGTCGCGAGCCAACCGTGCACGCTGCCACCTGGGCGCGTAAATCGCCCATGAAGGTGTCCGGCATGCGGACGTTGAGACGCAGTAGCTGGACGAGTGTGTCGTTGTAGGTGCCGCGCTCGCAGAGCCGAAGCGCGGGAATGCGAACGCCCTCCTGGAAGATCTCGGTGGCGTTTGTCGGCACCGAGCCGGGAGACATCCCGCCAAGATCCTGATGATGCGTCATGGTCGCGCTCAGGGCGACGACGCGACCGTCATGGAAGACGGGCATCACCACGGCGATGTCCGGTATGTGGGTGCCCCCGGCGTAGGGATCGTTCATGCAAAACACATCGCCCTGTTCCATCGTGCCCACCGGGAATGTTCGAACGATGTTCGCGATGCAGGGGATGAGCGTCGTCAGATGCACGGGAATCGCGCAGGCCTGGGCGAGCGTTGTCCCGTCCGGCGTGAAGAGACTCGCCGAACAATCCATGCCCTCCTTGACGATCGGCGAGAACGAGCTGCTGAGGAGGGTCCACTGCATCTCCTCGGCAATGCTTTCAATCTTGTTCCGCACGACCTCGATCGTCACCGGATCACCTTCGGGAGACGTTGCTTTCGTCATGGCATCAGCTCGCTCTATCGCGCTCGATGAGCAGCGTGCCATCGATCAGCACGCGGGCGCGCCAGGCCGGCTCGATCAAGGTGGTGGTGTCGGCCTGCTCGATCACTGCGGGACCGGCGATTTCCGCTCCGACAGGCAGCGCATTGCGCTCGAAGATCGCGGCCGAAATCGGTGCGTCGCAGCCGTGGAAGGTGACGACACGCGCGCCCTTCTGGGGCTGTCGGCGCTCGGGTACGTAGGCGTTTGCTCCCATGGCGTTGCCGACCGCAGTGCGCGCGATGGAGCGGAGATTCACGATGCGTGCTGGCAAGGTTGCACCGTGACCGTAAAGCCGATCGTGCGCGGCGAGGAAATCCCGATACAGGTCGCCTAGTGCATCTTCGTTCACGTCCTGAAGGGCGACTTCGATGAAGTGCGACTGCCCGACGTAGCAGACGTCCGCATGATGCGTCACTTTGTAGCCATGTGTTTCGACCTCTTCAGCGGCCATCAGCTTTGCGCAGCGGAGATCGAGTCCCGCGAGGACCGTCCGCATCTCTTCGAGGTCGGCGTCAGCGAGCTGCCGATGGAAAGCGGACGAAACCTCGTGCTCGATCGGTGCGCACAGCAGGCCGCACGCGGAGAGTACGCCAGGAAATCGCGGCACGAGGATGCTGTCGATGCCGAGCTCAGCGGCGAGCGCGGTTGCATGCAACGGCCCGCCGCCACCCAGCGCCACCAGCGTGAAAAGGCGGGGATCGCAGCCCCGGCGAACGGAGACCAGCCGAATTCCTTCCGCCATTTGCGCGTTCAGCACGCGGTGGATCCCGAGCGCGGCGTCGCGCACGGAAAGTCCCAGCGGGCGCGCGACCTTGTCCTCGATGGCGGCCGTCGCAAGCTTGGGATCGAGGCGCATGCTGCCGCCGGCAAAATAGTCCCCGTCGAGATAGCCAAGCACCAGGGAAGCATCAGTGACGGTCGCCTGCTCACCCCCACGGCCGTAACACGCCGGGCCCGGCTCCGCGCCTGCGGATCGGGGACCAACGCGCAAGCCGCCGGCGCCATCGATCCAAGCGATGCTGCCGCCGCCCGCACCGATGGCATTGACATCCACCATCGGCACGCGCACGGCGTAACCGTCGATCACCCCCTCGGAACGGATCACGGGCACACCGCGCTGGATGAGAGCGATGTCGCAGCTCGTCCCGCCGATGTCACACGTGATGAGGTCGTCCCTTCCAACCGCCGCTGCCGCGGTCTGGCCGCCGATAACCCCGGCCGCCGGCCCCGACAAGAAGAGACGCACCGGCCGCTGGCGGGCGACGGATGAAGCCGTGAGACCGCCGCGCGACTGCATCACCTGCAGCGGCGCAGCAACCTGCGAGTTCCCGAGATCGCGTTCCATCTGGGCAAGATAACGCTCGAGCACCGGCTTCACGTACGCGTCGAACGCGGTGATGCAGGTACGTTCGTATTCGCGGAACGACGGATCAACCTCGCTCGACAGGGACACGAGCATCGCCGGCGCCATCTCGGCGATCATCTGCCCGGCCTCGCGCTCGTGCCTCGGATCGAGGAACGAGAACAGAAATGAAACGGCAATCGCGTCCACCTGCTGCTCCAACAACGACGCGATGGCGGCATGCAGTGAAGCATGATCAAGGGGCGTGATCACCTCACCTGTGGCGGAAACGCGCTCGACAACCTCCTGGCGCAAATGGCGCGGCACCAGGAATACGGGCGCGCTAGCCTGCACGGCGAGGTCGTAAATGTTGCGGCGAAACGAGCGGCCGATCTCGAGCACGTCGCGGAAGCCTGCGGTAGTCAGGAGCCCGACGCGACCACCCTTCCGCTCGAGAACGGCGTTGGTCGCCACCGTCGTGCCGTGCACAAAGCGGGCGATGGCATCGAGTCGGACACCCCACTGCGCTTCCATGTGCGCGAACGCCTGGCGCACGGCGGCACTTGGATCCGCCGGCGTGGTCGGGATCTTGAGCAGCCTGATACGGCCGGTGTCGTCGATCCCTACGACATCCGTAAACGTTCCGCCGATGTCGATCCCGACGGACAGTGTCGCAAGCTCGCTCACACCACGCGGCCCGTCAGCCATCCGCAGGACGTTGTTGGTGGCGCCGCCGTAGGGTCCTGCGCAGGTGATACCGGATCAGGGCGTCGTGATCTCGCGATTCCAGCGATCGACCCACTTCGGCCGCTCGCGTGTGACCCTATTCCAGTCGACGACGAGGAGCTTCTTGAGTGTCGCTTCACCGGCAGGCAGCTTCGCCGCCACCGCAGGATCGAGCTTCGCCTCGCGATTCACCGGAGTGAGATAGGTGAACTTGGCGTTGGCTTCCTGCGCTTTCTCGCTCAGCACGAAATCGATGTACTTCTGCGCGGCCGCAAGATTCTTGGTCCCTTTGGCGATCCCGATCGTAGAATCGATGATATAGGCGCTCTCTTTCGGGATCGTCCAGCCGATGTCGCCGCCGCTGTCGATCAGCCCTTGCGCGCGATCGGACGTCCACGTCGTCATCACGATGTCACCCTGCGTGAACAGCTGTGATACCTGGGCGTGCTGACTCCAAAACGTGACGATGCTGGGTTTGAGTTTCTTGATGGCCGCGAACCCGGGGTCGGCGTTTTCGATCGTGCCGCCGTTCATCTTGGCGGCCATCATCAGGAACATCGTGCCGTGCGTGGTGTTGATGTCAGGGATCGCGATCTTGCCCTTGTATTCGGGCTTCCAGAACTCCTGGTACGACTGCGGTACGCCCTTGACGCGCTTCTTGTCGTAGGCAATCACTTGGGCGACGTACATGAACTTGGTATAGGGATCGCCCGCGGTCCGGAACTGCGGATAGAGTTTTGCCATGTTTGGGATGGCCTTGACGTCGAGAGGCGCGTAGAGCCCTTCCGCATTCGCCTGAGCGGCGCCGACTTCGTCCATCATGATGACGTCGATCTTCGGGTCCGCCTTCTGGGCCCGCATCATCGCGACCGTTTCCATGGTGAGGCCGGTCGCGATCCGGACCTTGATGTCGGGATTGGCGGCCTCGAACGGCTCGATCACCGCTTTCTTCCAGCCAGCCTCGAACGAGCCGCCGTAGACGATGACGGTCAATTCGGTGACGGCATTCGCCGGGCCGGAAGCGATACCCATCCAGAGCGCCACCGCGCCACACAATGCCGCACTGCGTGCTCGCCACTTGATCATAGCCTTCTCCTCCGTATTGTCGCGACCGACATCCAAGCCGCTCAACTGCCGAAAAAGCGCACATCCTCCGATCGCCAGCGCACGGCGACGCGCGATTGAACCGGGCGCTCCTCGAGGCCCGGGCGGCGTTGCTCCCGAACGATAATCTCATCGCCCGGATCGAGCGTCAACGTGTACTCGATGATGCTCGCGAGCCGCGTGATGTCGCTGATCACAGCGGCCACCGCGCCTGGCGCGCCGGGAACGGTGAATTCGATCTTCTCTGGACGAACGGCGAGCACGCCAGCGCCGGCTTGTTGCGCCGCACCGTCCACCGCAAGGCGAAGCCCACTCGCTGCCGTGAAGATCGCCTCTCCACCATCGGCGTGCGTCATCTGGCCGCTGATGAAGTTGGACGTCCCGATAAAGTCCGCTACGAACCGCGTCTGCGGCCGGTCATATATTTCTGCCGGAGTCCCGATCTGCTCGATGCGGCCCTGGTTGAGCACGACCACCCGGTCGGCCATTGTGAGCGCTTCGTCCTGGTCGTGAGTGACGAACAAGGTGGTCACGCCGACCTCCTTCTGCAGTTTGCGGATCTCGTGGCGCATTTGGCCCCGCAGTTTGGCATCGAGGTTCGATAGCGGCTCGTCGAACAGCAGCAATTTCGGATCGAGCGCGAGCACTCGCGCTACTGCCACGCGCTGCTGTTGGCCGCCTGAAAGCTCGCGTGGGAATCGGCCTTCGTACCCGGCGAGCCCCACGAGGTCGAGCGCGGTGGCCACGCGGCGCGTCATCTGCTCTCGCTCGACACCGTGACTGCGCAGCCCGAATTCGATGTTGCGGCGCACGGTCATGTGCGGAAAAAGCGCGTAGCTCTGGAAAACCATTCCCATGTCGCGACGGTGGGGCGGCAGATCGGTGATGTCGGAGCCGCGCAGAAAGATGCGTCCGAACGTCGGCACGACGAATCCGGCCACCATTCGCAAGGTGGTGGTCTTGCCGCAACCCGAAGGGCCGAGCAATGCGATGAACTCGCCGCGAGCGACACTAAGATCGATCCCGTCGACGGCGCGGACGCCGCCGTAGTCCTTGACGATATTGCGAAGCTCGAGGTCTGAGGTCACCTTGTGTCCTACGGATGCCGGACGGAAAGGAACCGGGCGTATACCGGAAGTCCGATTACCAGCCAAGTCGCGATCAACACGGTCGAGATCGCCGAGATCGTCGGGTCGCTCGAATACTCGACGTACGTATATATCCGGATCGGCAGCGTCTGCAGGCCGGGCGCGGATAAGAACAGCGTGACCACGAGCTCGTCGAAGGAGAGGATGAACGCGAACACGGCCCCCGCGAGAACGCCCGGTCGAATCAGTGGCAGGGTAATGAACAAGAACGTACGCCACCAGCCTGCGCCAACGTTGCGGGCCGCTTCCTCGATGGCGGGGTCGAATTGCGCCAGGCTTACCATGACCATTCGAATCACGAACGGCGTCGTCAACACCACGTGCGCGCACACGAGACCGGGAAACGTGCCACTGATGCCGATGCGGGTATTGAAGATCAGCAGCGCAAGGCCGAGCACGATCGTCGGAAACAGGATCGGCGACAGCAGCAAAGCCGAAAGCATCGACTTGCCCGGGATGGGAAACCGGGCGAGCGCAAGACCGCTGAACGTGCCCAGAATCGCAGCCACGATAGTGCTCACCGTTGCTAGCGCGGTGCTGATTCGAATGGCCTCCACGAATTCTGGCGTGGCCAAAAATTTCTCGAACCAGCGCAGGCTGAAGCCTTGCGGCGGGAATACCGGGTAGGCCGTCGTCGTGAATGCGGTCGCGACCACGACGATAATGGGCGCCAGCAGATACAGAATGATGGCCGCGTTGATCGCGCGCAGCATCTCAGGCGGCGCGGCGTGCAGCTGTGAGACGAAAGGTGAGCACGAACAGTAGCGTGATGGCAAACAGCATCACGAACGCGATGGCTGCACCGAAGGGCCAATTCAGGAGCCCCATGCTCTGCTGGTAAATCAGCGTGGCCATGAGCTTGATCCGCGGGCCGCCAATCAGGCTTGGCGTGACGAAGGCGCTAACGGCAAGGGTGAACACGAGCACGCTGCCGGACACGATGCCCGGAATAACCAGCGGCAATGTGACGTGGAGAAAGATCCGGGCCTTTCGGGCGCCCAGATTTTGGGCTGCCTCGTAGAGGTGCGGATCGATGTTGAGCAGTGCGGCATCGAGCGCGAGCACCATGAACGGCAACAGGACCTCGACGAGCGCAATGACGATGCCCGTCACCGAATACATCATTCGCAGCGGATCATCGACCACGCCGAGGGCGATCAGGGTGCGATTGATGAAGCCGTTGTTGCCGAGAAGAATCATCCAACCGAAGGTGCGAACAACGGCGCTCGTGAGGAGCGGCAACAGCAGCACGAAGTACAGGACGCTGCGACGGAAGCCACGTAGTCGCGATAGCGCGAAGGCGAGCGGAAAGCCGAGCAGCAGGCAACCCAGCGTGGTCATGGCGCCCATGGAGAGGGTGCGCCAGAGAACGTCGCGATAGAACGGATCGCCGAGAAATCGGGCGTAGTTATCGACGCCCCAAGTGTCGAGAATACCGACGCCTGCTTGATATCCATGAAAGCTGATCGTGCCGAGCATGACGATCGGCCCGAGCATGAACAGCACAAGCCACAACACGTTTGGCGCGAGCAGCAGATACGGCAATCGCGCCGCTTCCCGCGCGATGCCGCCCGGCTTCAATTCACCCACTGCCCACCGTCGACATCGATCACCTCACCGGTGATGAACATGGGAGATGCGGTCGCCAGGAACACGACGACTTCGGCGATATCCTCCGGCTGCCCGAAGCGCGCCAAGGGAATGGAGCCGAGGATGGCGTCGCGTCGATCGGTGAAGAGTTTCGCGGTGAGCGCCGTCACCACTGCTCCAGGACAAATGGCGTTCACAGTGACCTTGGGCGCGAGCTCTTTTGCCAGCCCACGGGTCAGCCCGAGCACGCCGGCCTTGGCCGCACAATATGCGAACTTGCTGACCGCGCTCGGACCCGCTCCGGTATGAGCGCTGACGGACGAGATATTCACGATGCGGCCGCCCGCGCCCGCAAGCATGCTCGCTGCGACCGCTTTGCACCAGTTAAACTGGCCCTTGAGATTGATCGCGATCGTCTCGTCCCACTCCGCCTCGCTGATGTCGATCAGAGCCTTGGGCTGCGAGATGCCGGCGTTATTCACCAGGACATCGACATGGCCCCAGGTCTCGAGCACTGCGCGGCCGTGCGCCTGCGTTGCGTCGTAGTCCGCGACACTACCTGGAAGGACGAGTGTCGGGACGCCAAGCGCGGCGGCCTCCTTCGCGGTCGCGTCCAGCTCCGACGCGAGGCGATCCACCAATGCGACTGCATAACCCCGCTGCGCCAGTGCGAGCGTCGTCGCTCGCCCGATTCCGCGCGCAGCTCCCGTAACGATCGCCGTCCTTTCCGGTTTCTCTGCCACTCGACTCCTCCCTGGAAGCGCTGGCAAATTCTAAAACGAATCGGCAAGGCGGGAAAGCTTGTTGCGCGAATGTGCATGCGTCAAACGCGCGCGAAGTCCCGAGGGACGCTTCGGTCGCCACGCAGCGTTGCAGTCTCCGGCGATGGCAACTGTCAGAATAGTGCATCTCGTGGCTGCGTTGCGACGCCAGGCCTTCCGACTCGACCAGGCCGTCTTGCGTATTGTTTGCATCGCGGCGAGACCATGTTGGTGGCGCGGCCGCAAACATCACCGCCGACCGCAGCGGCTCCCACATCGACCGATGAACGCATCCGTGGGCGGCGGAAGTCATGAGACTTCGTCACGCGGTCTACGGCTGCGCTAGTGATGGCTCCCGCCGATTCGTGCTTCACTATGCGCGTGAAGGATTCCCGGCTCTGGTTCTGGGCGCTTGCGGCGGCGGTACTGATGCAGACGCTCACCGCGTTCTTGACGCGCATCTTTCCCGTCATCGGGCCGGCACTGACCGACGCTGCCGGCGTGCCGCCCGAGTACATCGGTTACTTGGCGGCAGTGAACTCGATCGGCACCATGTGGTATCTCGTGGCCGCCGGCGATATGCTCCCGCGCCTCGGCCCGCTGAGAGCGTTGCAGCTCGGCACTGTAATCGGGCTCGCAGGACTCCTGTTCGCGCTGTTCGGAAGCTGGTGGGCGCTCGTGGTGGCCTCGCTTCTGATCGGGTTTGGTTATGGACCGTCGCCGACGGCCGGCAGCGAAGTGCTGATGCAGTACGCTCCCGTGCGGCACCGTTCCTTCGTGTTCTCCGTGAAGCAATCCGGCGTGCCGCTGGGCGGCGCGTTGGCCGGGGTTCTCGTTCCCGCCCTGTTGGCGCTTGCGGGATGGCGAGGTGCGTGCATCGGATCGGCATTGCTCGTGCTGGCGCTGACGCTGCTCGTCGAGCCGCTGCGATCGGCCATCGACCGCGGTCGAGACCGCAAGCGCCGTTTTCGGCTACACGACCTCCTCGACCCGCGAATGTTGCGCACGCCGTGGCAGGCGCTGTCCGGTGACCGAGCGCTGCTGCTGTGCACTGCGGCGAGCGCCTGTTTTGCCATCGTGCAGGGCAGCCTCCTGGCATTCTTCGTCACGTACGCCATGGTCCGGATCGACCTGAGCCTCGCCGTCGCAGGCATAGCGTTCTCGATCATGCAGCTTACGGGCGTGGGCGGTCGAGTGATGGCCGGGTGGGTTGCCGATCGCGTGCACTCGCCACGATCGGTGCTGATTGCACTCGGCGTTGCGTCGTCGGTTACCGTCGCAGTCGTCGCCGCGATGAGCCCATCCTGGCCAAGATGGGCCGTACAAGTTGTCGCAGCCGTTGCGGGCGTGGCATCGACGAGTTGGAACGGGGTGTTCATGGCGGAGCTCAGTCAACTCGCGCCACCTGGCCGCGTCGGCGAAGTCGCTGCGGCAGCGACTTTTTTCACGTTTGTGGGCTATGTCATCGGGCCGGCGACGTTCGGCTGGGCGCTGACGCAGGGGATCTCGTATGCAATCGCATTTGCGATCCTCGCCGTGGTGCCGCTTTGCGGCGTCGCTGCAATCGCGCTTGCAGGGAGCCGATCGCCGGAAGCCCCGCCCGGCGCTTGATGCCGATTCGAGTGGCTGAAGGCGCGTCGGCGGTCACCGTGGCGGAGGACGCCTCGTGTCAGGTGATGTGCTCCCAGGCACCCGATCGCTCGGACCGGAATAGAGCGTCCAGCACCTTGAGATTATCGACCGCGTCGCGCGCCGGGGTGGGCACGCCGCCCGCTCCGCGAACGGCTCGGGAGAAGGCCTCGACCATGGCGACGTACTGATCGGTCGGCGGCGTCTCGATGGTGCGCGCGCCTACGGCCGTCGTGACGGTTACCCGCACCGGCGAATCCGGCCACGCATTGAAAGGCAGGTGAACGACGATATTGCCGGCCGAGCCGAGCACCTCAACGCGTTGCCAAGGGTACGTCTGCGTGCCCACCGTGAACGTCGCGCGGGCCACGCCAAAGTCCAGAATTCCGGTCGACAGGATGTCGGTACGGAACGTCCGGTCGCGCTGCACGAGCGAAAGCGCACGAACGGGCTCCGTGCCGATGACGAACCGGGCACACGAGGCCGCATAGCAACCGATGTCGTAGAGACTGCCTCCACCGGTCTCGAGAATGTTCCGGATGTTGGCCGGATCGACCTGCATGAATGCGAAGGACGTGTGGACGGAATGCACCTTGCCGATCTCGCCCGCCCGCACGAGCTCGCGTACCCGTTTCCATTGTGGATGGAAGCGGTACATGAATGCCTCCATCACCAAGACATGTTTTCCCTCCGCATGGCGGATGACCTGCTCAGCCTCGGCTGCGTTGAGTGCGAAGGGCTTCTCGCAGAGCACGTGCTTGCCGGCGTCGGCCGCTTTGCACACCCACTCGGCGTGCAGATGATTGGGCAGCGGAATGTACACGGCCTCGATGGCCGGATCGGCCAGGAGCTCGTCGTACGAGCCATAGCTCTGCGCTATGCCGAGCTCCCGAGCTGCATCGGCCGCTTTCGAGGCAGACCGCGAGGCGATGGCGCGTAGCTCGACGACGGGCGATTGCGAGATGCCCGGATGCACGCGCCGCCGATAATGGGCTGACACGGAGAGGACACCCCAGCGGACGGGCTTCACGTGGCCGGTTCCGTTGCCGGTGTCGATCGTCGCGGCCGCCATCAAACCCGCGTGCTCGCTCATTGTGCGTTGGACTTGGCCCATTCCGCGACCTCTGCGTGTGTGGCAAACCACACGTCCGGCTTCGATTTCGCGTGCTTGATCAACTCCTCGATGATCCAGATCCGGGACCGATATCCGATGATGTGTGGATGACAAGTGATCTGACAGATACCGCCTTCTTCGTACGCCATGTCGAACTCGCGACGAAAGATGTCGAACACGGCGGTAGGGGGCGTGTAAGGACGCAGGGACTGGAACCGCACCATCATGAAATACACGGCATCGTCGCGCACCCATTCGACCGGCAGCTCGACGATCCCGGTGGGCTCGCCGTCGAGAAGCAACTCGTAACAGTCTTCGTCGGCCATGAGCGACGAATCGTAGACGATGCCCATCTCCTTCTCGATGCGCAGTGTGTTCGGGCTGAAATCCCACGAGGGCGTACGAACCCCGATGGGCAGCACCCCGGTGATCTGCTCCAGTGCGTCGCGCGCCCGCATCATGAGATCTCGCTCCGCCTCGTACGGCAGCGTAGAGTTGACTTCGTGAATCCAACCGTGGATTCCGATCTCGTGGCCTTCGGCGATCACCCTTCGCTGCTCGTCGGGATACGTCAGTGCGGACACCGCCGGGACATAGAACGTGGCTTTGACATCGTATTTGGCGAGCAGCTTCAACAGGCGCGGCACACCCACGCGGTTACCGTACTGGCCCCAGGCGATGCGGCCGATCGATTTGCCGCCGTCCCGCAATTCGTTGGTCTCATGGTCGGAGTCGAAGGACAATGCGACCGCGCAGCGCGCACCATTCCTCCATGCCTTGGGTCGATAGCTGCGCCCGGCGCGAACCTGATTGATGAGCTGCTTCCAGTGGGCATCCGGCCATTGCCACGGTTCAAGCGAGCGGGGGTCATCGTTCACGCTGATTCTCCTTTCATCAAGCCACCGGACCGCCAGTCACAGGCAGGACTTGGCCAGTGATCCACGACGCGTAATCCGAGGCTAGAAACATCACTGCATTGGCGATGTCGGCGGGCGTGCCCATGCGGCGCATCGCGATGCGATCGAGAAACTCCTTCTGCCCGGCAGCCCCGTAGCTCGCCCATTGCCGCTCGTAATCGGGACTGGTGCGCAGGAATCCGGGCGCGACCGTATTGACCGTGATGCCATCCGGACCCAGCTCCTGCGCAAGTTGGCGCACGAGTCCGAGTTGGCCGTGTTTGGCCGCCGTGTAGCTCTGGATGCCAGTCAAACTGGTGGCGAGCGCGGCGCGGCTCGAAATGGTGATGATGCGACCACGCCGTGCTCGCTTCATGCCGGGGGCCACGGCTGCAGCGAACAGAAACGCGCCCGTGAGGTTCGCGTCCATGATCACGCGCCAGTCCGACAGACTCACGCTCTCGACCGGTTTCGCGGACTGGCCGCGAACGCCCCCCGCGACATACACCAGAATATCGACCGATTCTCCTGCTGGCCAAGCCGTCGCGACGACACGCTTCACCGACTCCGCGTCCGTGACGTCCACCTGCGCCGCCCGAATGTTGCCGGTGTTGGTATCCGAGGCCCCGGCAAAGCGTGCGACTTCCTCGACGAGCAGGTCGCACGCACAGACATGCGCGCCGCGTTCGGCAAAACCCTCAGCAATGGCACGGCCGATACCGCGCGCGGCGCCCGCGACGACGACTCGGCGACCCTGGAATTCGATCAGCACTGACCGTCCCTACGCGAGCGGCTCCCGGGCCGTCTCCCGCAGACCGACGATCACGATCGTGGAGACGATTGCAGCTGCAATTACGTAGTAGGTTGGCGAAATGGGCGACCCAGTCTTACTGATGAGCCAAGTCGCAATGAATGGCGCGAAACCGCCGAAGATCGCCACCGCCAGCGCATAACCCGTCGACATGTAGGTCGACCGGGTCCCAGTCGGAAAGATTTCGGCGATGGCGGCCGGACCCGCGCCCGAGAACGGCGCGATAGCGAGTCCGATCAGCAGTTGAATGACCACGATCGTCGCGAGCGAAGCCCCCGAAAGCATTAAACTGAAAAGAGGATACGGCAGCACGATGAACGCGATGCAGCAGGCGAGCAGGAGTGGTTTGCGCCCGATGCGATCCGACCAGAGACCCATGACGGGGATCGCGACCATCAGCAGAAGCAGCCCGGCCGTGTTCGACCACAGCGCCGCGGCACGGCTGAGGCCGGCGTATTTCTGCGTAAAGGTGGGCATGTAGGACAGAAAAATGTAGAACGAAACTGTCCACAGCACCGTGAAACCGAATGCCCGCGCCGCCAAAACAAGAGGTGATGTCGCGTCGCTTGCGGCGACCTCGGGAGCCTTCGCAACGCGGCGATAGGCGGGCGTCTCGCCGATGTTTCGACGCATGTAGATGCCAACCGGGCCGATGACTCCGCCAAGCAAGAACGGAATGCGCCAGCCCCACGATTCCAACGCTGCCGACGAGATAGTGGAAGCCAGCAGGGCCGCCACCCCGGAGCCTAGCAACAGGCCGCCGACTACGCTGCACTGCTGAAAACTCCCGTAAAAACCACGCCGGTCCGCGGGTGCCCACTCCACGATGAACGCGGTCGAGCCGCCCCATTCGCCGCCGGCCGAGAACCCTTGCATGAGCCGCGCCACGACGAGCAAGACCGGTGCGATCACGCCGATGGTGGCGTACGACGGAATGAAGCCGATCAGCACCGTCCCGATCGCCATCAGCATGATGGTCATGATCAGCGCGACCTTTCGGCCCCGGGTATCACCGATCCGGCCAATGACGATGCCACCCAGGGGACGAACGACGAAGCCCACCCCAAACGCGGCAAATGTCGCTAGCAGCGCCGCGACGTCGTCTCCGGGAGGGAAGAAATTCTTGGCGATGATGGTCGCCAGGTAGCCATACACTGCAAAGTCGTACCATTCGAGCACGTTGCCGACAACGGCCGCAGTCACGGCCCGCCGGCTTTCGGCGGACGTCTGGTCGCTCATCGAATTCCTCCTCATTGCCGCAATGCGCGGCGCTGCCGCCATTCGAACTATCGTTCAGTCCTGCACGGGCGCCTCGGGCGCCCAACGCAGCACATTAGATCCGACCTCGACTTTGGTCAACGCGCGGGCCACTCAGCGCCAACGTCGTCGACAGATCCGGCGCCCGCAGTCCGCAGCCGCATGTGGTAGCAAATTCTAGCCAGGTAGCGGGCTCCGCCGATCGTACTCCCTCGCCGCCTCCTCCATCGCAACGAACTGGCCGGCGCCGTCGGAGACGGTGCGCAGCAATTTCTCAAGGGCGATCATCCGATGCCCTCGGCCAATGACGTACGGATGAAACGTGTACGTGATCACACCCCACTCGAAATTGTCCTTGAGATAGACAAAATCGTTGATCCAGTTCTCGATGACGCTGTTCGCGTTCATGAGCCCGGGCATAAGCTGAGTCTTCATGCGCAGGAATTCGAAATGCGGGAAATCGTCCAGTGTCCAGCTGATCGGCATTTCGACCAGCCGCGTGGCGCGGCCGAACACCATCGGCTTTTCGATTTCGACCACATCACCGTGACGGACCCGGTACGGGGTGTAGTCATCTCCCATCATGCTGCTGTCGTACAGGAAGCCGTGGGCAAGCAGCAGCTCCATGGTATGTGGTGAGAGATCCCACGACGGAGATCGATAGCCGCGGGCGTATTGTCCCGAGAGCTTCTTGATCGCTTCATTGGCTCGGACGAGCCCCCCCTCCTCCTGCTCGCGCGTCATGTCATTGGGCGGCAGGTGGGTCCATCCGTGGTGGGCAATCTCATGCCCGGCAGCGAGGATGGATTCGCATTGCGCAGGGTAGGTTTCCAGCGTGAACCCGGGAACGAAGAAGGTCGCCTTGACGCCATATTTCTGCAGCAAGGCGACGATCCGGGGAACGGCGACCGCTCCGAACTCACCGCGCGAAATCGGAGTCGGCGTCGTCAGTCCGCGCGAGATCATGCCGGACATGGCGTCGAAATCGAAGGTAACGCAAACGAGGTGACGTGGCATCGGCTGTTCCTTTCATCGATTATGACGCGCGTCATGGACCGCGCAGCGACGTCCGCCAGTTTAAACCAGACCGGCGTGCCTTCCGGTCCCATGATCGGGTGATCCCGCGCCCGAGATACGGAACCAGGAGGTCGATAGTAATTCCCAAACGCCACCAGCTGCCAACGCCTCACGCGGGCCCTGTGCGTCGAGACGCACGAGAGCTGACTCGGGGAAAACGCTACCTCAACATGGATATGCTCCGGCAGGGACGCAAGAATCAGTGGCGAAAAGCCGGTTGCACCTCAGGCTGCGCGTCGACTTGACCGGGGTAGAACCTCCCGGACAGGGGCGAGGGCAACGTCGAACGGCAGCGCCGTCTTGCAGGTGATGTAGTAGCTCATGATCACCTCTCCTATTGCATGAACCAGCCGTGGCTGACCACCAGCGACTGGCCGGTCAATGCGTTGGACGGAAAGCTCGCGAACATGAGCGCGACCTCAGCCACGTCCCGGGTGGTCGTGAACTCGCCATCCACCGTATCCTTCAGCATGACATTCCTGATGACATCCGCTTCGGACATGCCGAGGGCCTTCGCCTGCTCGGGGATCTGTTTGTCTACCAGCGGAGTGCGCACGAAGCCGGGGCAGATCACGTTGGCGCGCACGCCATGCGGGGCGCCCTCCTTGGCGACGACTTCCGCCAAGCCGATGAGGCCATGTTTGGCAGTAACGTATGGCGCCTTCAGCACGGAGGCTTCCTTGGAATGCACCGAGCCCATGTAGATGACGCTGCCGCCGCGACCGGAGCCATACATGTGCGGCAGGCAAGCCTTGGTGGTGAGAAAGGCGCCGTCGAGGTGTATCGCCAGCAGCCGTTTCCAGTCGGCGAATGGAAATGTTTCCAGTGGATGAATGATCTGGATGCCCGCGTTGCTCACCAGTACATCGACGCCGCCCCAGGCGCGCACGACTTCGTCGACACCGGCGTTGACCTGCTCCTCGTCGACGACATCCATCGCGATGCCCATCGCCGATGCGCCTGTCGCAACAATTTCGGTTGCCGTGGCCTGCGCCGCGTCTCGGTCGAGATCGGCGATGACGACCTTGCCGCCCTCCCGGGCGAACGTCATCGCGATCTCCTTGCCGATGCCGCTGCCGGCGCCGGTAATCATGCAGATCTTATCTTTCAGTTTCATTGGGGGTTCCTTGAGGTGGGACGAGATAGTCGAAGACCACGGTGCCGAGGCCAAGCGTCAGATCGCTCAGGATATGAGTGCCTGAGATCACCTCCAGCACAGGCAATCGCGCCACCGGCGCGAGCGCATGGTGTGCAAGCTCCAGTGCTGCCGGGCCGGTCCAGGCACCTTTGACGACGACGTCCTCGAGGTAGTAGCGCACCAGCTCGCAGATGCGCGGCGTGCCATCGACGTGCGGGATGATCTTGAGCAGGTAGCTCGGCGCCATCAGGGCCTCGCGCACCGGCCCCGGATCGAGAGCCCGGTGTTTGTAGCCCATGGTGGCCGTGGCAACCCGCACCGATCCGTAGTCGAGCGTGCCGAGCAACGTGTCCTTCTCGACGCCGAGAGCAGGTGACGCAAGCTTCTTCGGGAATCCCCACAGCTCTCTGCCGCCGGAAATCGGCGCGTCGTCGTTCAGATACATCGAATGCACGTAGCCACCACGCTGACCGTCGAATACGACCGGGATCACCTGCCCGGACTCGGTGTAATCGCCGAACCCGGTCGAATCCGGCATCCGTATAAATTCGTATTTCACAATCGGTCTTCGATCTGCAGCGGTTCGGGCACCACCGCTCGAAGCGCGTCGGGGTCGGTCCGGTAGGTGACGATGAGGAACTCGCGATTTGCGAACCGGTACGGACCCGGCGGGAACGAGGGGCTGGTGAGCGGCATGGCGAATGCCGTCTTGCGAACATCGTCGATCTTCAAGGTCGGTCCTTCGATGGGTAGGGCGTGCCGCGTGTCAGGTCGAACACGTGGACTCCGTCCCGCGGCGGCGTTCTCGTGCGCCAGGCGGGGGCGTTCAGGGTGTGGGCCATGTCGGTGTACCCCGCTTGCCAATGCTCCTGCATGGAAATGCGCGAAAACTCGTAGTCCTTTGATTGCGCTTCGTAGCGCTTGCGCCGGTAAATCAGATGCGCCACCGTGACCGCCGTTTCGCGGCTTGCCGCGTTCAGGACTTGCACGTCGGGGTCGGTAGCCAGGTCGGGAGCCAGCTTCGCGACCAACCTGCGTGCCGCCTGCGCCAGGACATGACGGGCCAAGGTGTTGGCGGTGTTGAGTCGCGTGCGACTGGAGAAGCGGATATCCTTTTCGCGCTCCGCGACCTGTATCAGGTTGGTCGGCATCGGTCCCTCGGCGACGAACAAGTCCACCTGGAACACCAGCCTGCGAGCCGGTTCGGGCTGGTCGAGCACGTATTGCAGCGGCGTGTTCGAAACGAGACCCCCGTCCCAATACCATTCGCCATCGATTTCGACGGGCGGGAAGCCAGGCGGTAACGCGCCACTCGCCATGATGTGTCGTGCATCCAGTCGCTGATCTGCGGTATCGAAATAGGCGAAATTGCCGGTGCGCACATTGACCGCGCCCATGGACAACCGCATCGACCCGCTGTTCAACAGATCGAAATCCACCAGTTGCTCCAGTGTGGCGCGTAGCGGTCCGGTGTCGTAGAAGCTGAGTGCGCCTGCAGTGCCTGGCAATTGAAACGGCGCTGCCGGAAACCGCGGCGCGAAGAATCCGGGCAGCCCGCACACAGCCCCCATCGTCGCGCTGGCCTCGTTCAACATGCTCCGCAGCTCGAAACCTGGCGCGACGGGAGACGTCATCAAGGAGAATGACGACGTTACCGTGTTCCAGAACTCGCGCAGCCGCTGCACCCGCCGCTCGGACGGATTGCCGACGATCAGCGCGGCGTTGATTGCTCCGATCGAGATGCCGGCCACCCAGTGCGGCATCTGTCCCGCCGCAGCCAGGGCCTCATAGACGCCAGCCTGGTAGGCACCCAGAGCCCCGCCCCCTTGCAGCACGAGAATGCACTCCTCCTCGGCTCGAGCTGGTGCGGGCATCGGGGGCGCTTTCATATTCGTGCGACGGGTGCCGGTTGACACGCGATGTGCATTTGACGTCGGGAGGCGACGAAGGAGGACTCGACCATATACGTTTCAGCGGACAAAGGCAGGCAGAGCGACTTCGCCAAGAGATCCGCGAACAACGCCCCATAGCCGTACTGCGCGAGGTGGGGTTGGGCGGTTGCCGGTTGTGCATTCATTTGCTCAAGCCCTGGTCCTGCGCGTGGTGCCCCACACGCACCCCTCGGAATCCTCACGCCTTCGGCGTTTACTTCCAGCGGAAGTAAAGATCTTTGCCGTCCTTGCCGGCGAGCGTGACTTCCTGCGACTCGGCCAAGCCCTTGGCACGAATCTTCATGACGCAGGTCCTTTCAACATGTCGATGATTTGACGTGTCGACCGACCTGGGTCAGGCGCCCACGTCGAACGGCACGGCCTTCTTGGTGTTGCCGATCTTCTGACCCAAGGCATTGATGCCGTTGCCCAAGGTTTCGAAGCCCTTGCCGACCTCGTCGCGCGTCCAGGTGGCGCCGGAGATGAGTTTGTCTCCCACGGCTCGCGCCTCCGCCGCTGTTCCTGACGCGCCGGTCTTCGTTTCGCCGCCGACCCAGCCTGCCGCGCTTTCCAGCCCGTGGGCAGCCGCCTTGAGTTCATAGCCCGCTTTGTCGTACTCCTTGCGCGCCCACGATTCGCCTGCCATTGAACGGTGCTGGAGGGCGAGCGCGTGGTCGGCTTTCGCAAACGCCTTGGTCATCGATTGCTCGTCCTTCACCGCACCTTTTTCGACGGAAGCGGCGAGCGCGTCGAGTTGCGCAACCGAGCTGTCGAGTTCCTGTTTTGCCTCTCCGCTAGCGCGGCCGGCCTCCAGACGCAGGTAGCTGGTCGCCTTGCGGATATCGGTGGCCGCCGCCTTGTAGTCCTTCTTGGCGTAGCCCGCAACCGCGTCGGTGAAGTGGCGCTGCGGCTCCTCAGTTACCGGGTACCAGGTGGTCACGTCGGCGACCAGCCAACGACGCTCCATGTTGGCACGCGCGGTCTTGTCGATCGCCTTGTCCAGTTCTGCCCTGGTCTTGATCTTGCCACTCTCGATGGCTGCGGCAGCTGAACTGACCTTCAACGCAGCGGCGTTCATGCGCTTCACGGTGTCCTGCGCAAACTTCGTGTCGGCCGCCGCCATCGCCTTGTCTGCCTTGACCAGCGCCCGGTCCTCCTTGCCGGCACGAGCGGCCTGCTGTTTCAGTTCGTCGGCTACGGCGCGCAACTCCGTGGCAGCCTTCTTGTTGTCCTTCGCGTCGAAGGCCTTGCGCGCAGCATCCAGATGTCGACTGACGTCATCGACCACCGGTGTGTACGTGGTGTCATCGTAGATGATCCAGTCTTCCGGCGCCTTGGTTGGGATCGGCGCTTTGGTCGCCGCCGGCGCAGGCTGGACGACGGGCGCGGCAGGCGCCTTCGGGGCCTGCGCGTAGGTGACGCCAGCGAGCTGGGCCGTTGCCAGAAGCATAGCCAACGCCACGGGTTTCAGTGTGAAGTTCATGGAGCGCTCCTTTCGAAAAGCGAGTCTTTGCCGATTACGGGTGCACCGGCGAAGGGACTTCGTCCTGCGCATGGTGGTGGTCGAACGAAGCAAGGCCAGATGTCTTCAGCAGTTCATGCGCGCGCTTGATCTCCTGTGCGTCGCCGTGCACGACCAGCATGAACTTGTTCGCCTTCAATGCGGTTTCATAACGCAGCACCGAGTCCTTGGGAATTCCAAGGGTCATCAAAGCGCCGGCCAGGGCGCTGATGCCGCCAACGATTACGGCGCCCTGCAGACCACCGAACAGCGCTGCGGCGAGGGGACCCAGAACAATCACATGACCCACCACGGGGACGAACATCATCGCGGAGCCGAACAGCACGCCCATCAAGCCACCCCAGAACGCGCCCAGCTTGGCGAACACCTTGGCCCGATCGCCGGCATTGAGAAATCCGACGACATGTTCTTCGGTCTCGTAGTCCTTGCCGATGATCGAGATCTTCTTCATGTCGAACCCCGCGCGTTGCAGTGCTTTGATGGCGTCCTCGGCCTGCGTGTGGCGGTCATAGACGGCGACGGCGATATCGGTTTTGGTCAGGGTCATGATGCTTCCTTTGTCATCTGCAGTTGATTCGCGTGCGGCATCGACGTCGCTACTCCAGCGACCGGCGTCGAGGCCATCCATCACGGGGGGGCGGAGCTAACGTTCCGGGGTCCGGCGCTGGCGGGCTCCCGCGCGTACGAAAGCCCCGGGCGCTCCTGACCGATACCTGCTACGACGTCGACTGCTGCTGCAGGAAATGCTCTTCCGCGGCAAATGCCGCCGCCTTCTGTGCGCGGGTCGTCGCCATGGGGCGTGATGCCGTAGCCGCTTCGTGCATGTTCACTTGCGGACTGCCGACCGGCATGGGGGTCGATTCCTGTTGGAACTGCCTTTCCTGGGCCTTGAACCGTGCCTCCTCCTGCGCCCACGTCGTCGCCTTCGGAATCGGGTCCGCGGACTTGGCACTGCTATCCACGGCGGGGCTGCCGCTCGGCATCGAGGTCGATTCCTGCTGCAGCGTACTGAACTGATTCGCGAACTGCTGCGCCTCGGGGGCTGCCTTTGCGGCGCCGGGCTCCGCGAGCGCCGCGCCGCTGGCCAACAGGGCTGAGAAAACGAGGGTAAGCGACTTTTTCATGATGCGTCCTTTGCGTTGTTTAAACCACCGGCGAATGGCCCGGTCATCGTCATCGATCCGGGTCATGGTTGAACACCGCGGTGCTGTCCCTTATCTGCGTGTCCATGATCTGCACTCTAGAGCGCGCGCGGTCGCAGGTAAGCTGCTGAATGTCACGATTTGCGGGTGCACGATGTCACAATCATGGAGTGACCAAAGTCATTACCCGCGCGCAGGGCCGAGGGACAGACATGGTCGCGCAGCGGGACACGGGTCCGCGTACCGGGCAACATCGCATGCCCGTTGTAGCCTGCCGGGCTACGTGGCCCGTGCTTCGATCGGGCGTCTCGCTCGACGATCCAGGCCGCGACTTCGGGCCAGGCTTCTTTGAAATACGTGTGCCCATGAACTGCCCACGTGCCCGCCAGGCACCACGAGGTCCTCGTAAGAGCTCATGGGACTTTCCTTGACCATCTGCACCAGCGGCCCGCGCCCAGCGTGGGTGTCGACGGGCGCGCCCGCCAGCATCAGACTGCGAACCTTATCGGGATTGCGCGCCGCGAGCATTGCCGCCATCCACCCACCCTGGCACAGGCCGATCAGATGGACGCGGCCGCCAAGGTCGTCGACTCAGGCCAGCAACTCACCCAAGTACTGATCGACCTCGAGATCCTTCATGTCGGGCGTGGCCGAATGCCAGTCGGTGAGGAAGAGGTGCTGGACGCCGTTGGCGCGAAGGCGGCACATAGAGATTGGCGAATGCAGATTTCGACCCTGCAACGACTCCGCGCCATCAGACGATGGCAAAGCGTGGGAAGACGAAGCGCTTGGCTTGATCGAGTGCCAGCGCGAAAGCAATGACGGCGGCGATCAAGCCGGCCACCAGCGCGATCGGCAGCGGCGCCATCAGCCAGCCCAGCACGGCAAAAAGACTTACGATCACGACATCGCTGACGCTCGCCAATGCCATCCAGCGCCCGGGCGCGAAGCCCCACACTCGACCGTCGGTGCGGAGCACGTAGATGCAGGCCTGGTTGGTGAATACCAGCAGCAGGAACACCACGGTCTGCATGCGTGCCGGGTCCAGTCCTTGCGTGCTGCGCACCCACCAGTAGACCGAAAACGAGAACAACAGCGACATGGCAGCGAACGCGAGCGCGGCACCCATCAAGCGGCGCACCTGCCAACGCTGCGGCAGGGGCGCCGGCTGCACACGGTCGGTGGCGATGCTCATCGTGACGAAATCGTTGGTGAACAGCAGCAGCACGATCAGCGTGGACGAGATGACGAAGCCGCCGGTGAGCCACAACCCGAACGTGAGGAACACCACGATCTCGAAGGTCTTGAGCGTCTTGTTGAGGGTGTAGGTCAGCATGCGCCGGTGCACCTCGCGGCCGGTGCGCACCACGGTCAGCACGCCGGCGAGGCCCGGGTCGGTCAGCACCACGCCGGCGGCGGCCTTGGCGACGTCAGTGGCGCTGGCCACCGCCACGCCCAACTCGGCCTGGCGCAGAGCCGGCGCGTCGTTGACCCCGTCGCCGGTCATGCCGGTGACGTGGCCCGAGCGTTGCAGTGCCTGCACGATGGCATGCTTGTCCTCGGGCAGCACGCGGGCGTAGAGGTCGCAGTCCTCGGGGTTCTGCAAGGCATCGCCGCTGGCTTCACACACTCGTGTGCCCAGGCCCAGCCTGGCGCCGATGGCGCGCGCGGTTTCCAGCGCATCGCCGGTGGCCATGCGCACGCGCACGCCGAGCTGCGTGAGCTGGGCGATGAGGTCCGCCGCGTCCGGGCGCGGCGGGTCCGACAGGGCCACCACGCCCAGCAGTTGTAGCGCATCGGCCGGACCGGCGGCCACCGCCAGCACGCGCGCGCCGCTCGCCGCGAGCGAGCCTTCGGCAGCGTCGAGCGCCGCCTGCTGTTCCGTGCTGAGCTTGCATAGCGGACCGATGACGCTCGCTGCGCCTTTGACCGCGTGCCACTCGTGTCCTTCGACGATGTAGGCGCCTTCGCTGCGCCGGGTGCTCGGATCGAACGGATGGAAGGCCTTGCGAGTGGGCGCGTTGTGCAGCAAGCCCTGTGCGCGCGCCGGGGCCAGCAGGGCAAGGTCGAGCGGGTCTTGCGTGGCATCGTCGCTGGCCAGGGCGGCGGCGCGCAGCACCGCGTGATCGTCGCTGCCTTCCGCCAGCGTGGTCACGCCGGCCAGGGTCAGCGTGTTTTGCGTCAGCGTGCCAGTCTTGTCCGACACCAGTGTGTCCATCCCCGCCGCCTCCTCCACCGCGGGCAGGCGCGTGACCAGCACACCTTGTTGCGCGAGCGCGAGGCTGCTGACTGCGGTGGCCAGGGTGTAGGTGGCGGGCAGCGCCACGGGGACGGACGCCACCAGCAGCATCAGCGAGAACACCGCCGTGTCCGCCAGCGGCAGATGGTGCAGCAGGGCGTAGGCCACCACCAGCGCCACCAGCACGGCGTCGAAGATCACCAGCCGCTTGACGATCGCGAAGATGGTGCGCTGCATGTGGCTGGGCGCGCTCGATGTGCGCACGAGTTCCGCAGTGTGGCCGAAAAAGGTGTTCGCGCCGGTGGCGGTGACCTCGCCGCTGGCCTCGCCCTGGCGCACGATCGCGCCGGTGTAGGCGGCCTTGCCAGGGCCGACATCCACGGGGAGCGACTCGCCGGTCAGCGCCGCCTGATCGAGTGCGAGCGCGCCGTCGAAGAGCAACACATCGGCCGGCACCAGATCGCCTGCGCGCACGTGCACGATGTCGCCCGGGACCAACTGTTCGGCGGGAATCTGGCGCCACTGGCCGTCGCGCAGCACGCGCGCTTTCACATGCAGTTGTTTGCGAAGCAGCGCCAATGCGTCCTTGGCGCGACGCTCCTGCACAAAGGCCACCGCCGCGTTGAACGCCAGCAGCGCCGCGATCACCAGCGCTTCCAGATGCCGCCCGAGCAGCAGCTGCAACACGATCACCGCCTCCAGCATCCACGGCACCGGTGCCCAGAACTTCGCCGCGACCTGCCGCCACGCCGGCACCGGCTTGTCCGCGATCGCGTTGGGACCAAATTGCGCCAGACGCTGAGTGGCTGCAACGCCGGACAGCCCCCGCGTGCGGTCGGTCGGCGCGGCTGGCGTCGTGTCGGGTTGGTGGGTGTGGGCCGTGTTGCGCATGGGAGGCGTTCAAGGGAACAGCTGCACCTGGTGAGTGACATCAACAGGGGCAGCACTCACCAGTGCCGCCGCTGGCCGGAGGGCACATTGGCGCCACAGCGTCAACACATAGCCGGCCTTCAGCAAGTTGTTGATGCTCCGCGCGCTCCGGATGGCGGCCGTGGTGGTAACCGGGAAATGCTGGCTAGGAGCAAGAGCAGGAAGGAAACAACGTCACGGCAGGTGTCCATGAGATTCAGCAGGATTCCATCGGGCGCTACTGCGAAGGTAAAGCTACTGCATGACCACCGCCATGAACACCGTGCACAAACTCAACAGCAGCAATCCTGCGATGAATGCGACATCGGCGTAACGCTCGAGTCGGACGTTGCGTGCCGAACGCATCGCTACGTAGGACAACATCCCGCTCGTCAGGAACACGAGGCTACTCACGGCGAGCAAATGATTCACCCAAAGGCCAAGGCCGGTCGGCCGAACCAGCTTGATGATCGAGAGCGCGGTAATGCATACGCCAACCATCGTGGCCGACGACGGCAGGATGTGCTGCGAAAGACTGGACCGGCCAGTCGGCTCATGCGTTGACATGGGAACCATTCATCGGTGCGCGGGACGTATTGTCGCCGGCGCTGATCTCCATCCGGTCTTATCGCGAAGGAGTCGAAAGGAAATCACTCCGTCGGCAGCATCCGGAAGGCAACGGACCGACCGGAACGCCTTGTGCCGTTCGACTCCGCCACCACGGGGCTCCGCTCGCGGCGTACGGCTCGAATCGTGGTGTAGATCGCGTGATCGCCCTGGTCAACCGCCGCGCCGCTGCCGCACCGACATCACCGCGAGCTCGGTCCGCGTGTTGGCGTGCAGCTTCTCCATGATGCGGCTGACGTAGTTCTTGACCGTGCCTTCGGCCAGGAAGACCGCGGCGGCGATCTGTTTGTTGCTTTTGCCCTCGGCGATAAGGCCCAAAATTCTTTCCTCCTTGTCGCTGAGCGTCTCCGCCACGGAGTCGGCGGTCTTGGCTTCTGCGGTTCCTGAAGCTCCGCTTGACGGGACAATACAGTCGATCAGGGTATTGGCTGAGGTACCCCCGGGCGGCGAGGCAAGGCGCCGAAACTGATCCATGACCTTGCGCGCGATCTGCGGCGTCAGCCGGGACTCGCCGCGATGAACTGCGCGCACTGTTTCGAGCACCTCCTCTTCGCTCGCATCCTTCAACAAGTAGGCATGGGCGCCGGCGCGGACCGCCTCGAAGACCATTTCGTCGGCGTCCAGCGTGGTGAGCACCAGCACGTGCGCGTGCGGCAGCAAGAGCGTGATTTCGCGCGTGGCGGCCACGCCACCCTTGCGCGGCATATGCAAATCCATCAGCACGACATCGGGACGCAAACGCTGCGCCATCTCGACCGCCTCCACCCCGTCGGATGCCTGTCCCACGACTTCGATATCCGACTGGACCGAAAGCATCAACGTCATCCCGCGCCGAATGAGGGCCTGATCATCGACAACGAGCACCCGGATCCGAGGCAGGTCGTCGGGCGATCCCGCTTTCACCTGGCACCCCCGTCGCCGCCATCCCGTTGACGGGGGCTTTGCACCTCAGTCAGGTGCTCGCGGATGCGCCCCACCATTGGGGAAGGAAGCCGCGCCGTCAGATAGCCCATCATGGCCGAGACAGCAAGTGCCGCCTGAGCCGCAGAAATTCCAGCCCGCTGCGCGACCAGTTGTATCAGCTCATTCATTTCAAGACTCCCACTGCGAGCGTGAAAGAAAATCCTCGGACGCTCCCGTCGTGGTGCCAATTTACCGGATGCCGCGGCGGCTCGCGAGAGCCACATGTCATGAATTTGATGTTACTTTCGTCACTTACAGCATTGACGCGTATCTCTCGCGACCTCTTCATGCACTCGCTGGTGCGCCATCTCGACCCTCGCCACAGCCTGGCCTCTGCCATTGGATGGCTGGTCTTCGCATTATCGATCGGCGTCGTGCTGGTTGCCAGCGCATGGGTGGGCGACATCGTGCGCGTTAACGTGCTCGACCAGCGTGGGCGGCAACTGGACAGAACAGCCGAGCGTATCGCCGCCGAACTGAATCTCAACCTCGCGCTTCGATTGCAATCGCTGCGCGCATTGGCCGCGATGCTGGCCACTGAGCTCCACGAGGATGACCACGCGGCGCTCCAAAGGTTTCTCGAGAATCTGCAACGTGCCTACCCCGAGTTCGACTGGATCGGCGTGGCGAATCCGCAAGGTCGCGTGCTGGCCACGACGCAGGCCGTGCTGGAGGGTGCTCGTGTTACCGACCCGTCGTGGTTTGCACTGGGCCTGAAAGGGTCGGCAATCGGCGTTGTGCGGAGGGCGCCAACGGCGGCTACGAATTCGCCCACCGCGACTGACGATGTCCCGGAACCTACAGTAGGCCTGGTGGCGTCGGCGATCGACGTCAATGGAAACACGGTTGGCGTCATCGGCACCCAATTAAGCAGGCGCTGGCTGTCGGATCTCGCTGGAACGCTTGGGCAGAAAATGCGGGGGTCGGCCGGTACCGAGGCGCTGCTGCTCGACGAGGCCGGCATGGTATTGATTGGACCCGCGAGCCTGAAAGGCAAGCGATGGCAGAGTATCGTTGAATCGACAGGCTCTCGCGGGCCGACGGCAGTGGTCGACCTTGCACGAGGCAACGCTACCGGATCGACACGTATTGAACGGCTCGCTGGCGGCAGCCGCTATCTCGTTGCGCGTGCAACACCCGCCGCATCCGATGCTTTGCAGTCTCTCGGTTGGGGCGTCGTGGTGTTCCAGCCGTTGGCGGACGCCACGCAGCGCGCCGGAATCCTGCAGGGTCAGATTGCTGCCATCCTTCTCGGGCTGGGGCTGCTCGCGGCGCTGCTTGGCGTGCTGCTGGCGCGTCGAGTCACGCGGGGCCTGAATGCGATCGCCCGTTCAGCCGATGCCGTCCGAGCAGGTTTCGCGCAGGAAATCGCGGTGCCTCCCGGACGGAACGAAGCGGCGCGGCTGGGGCTCGCACTCGAGGAGTTGCTCCTCTCGCTGCAGCGCGAACGCAGTGCGTTGCAGACCTTGAATGCCGAACTGGACCAACGGGTGGCGGCCCGTACCCGTGAAATCGAACGGCTGGCGGAACAGGAGGGCTACGCTGCCGTGGTGCGCGAGCGGCTGAAAATCGCGCGCGACCTGCACGACACGCTGGCGCATTCCATGATGGCAATGCTCACCGAAATCCGCCTTCTGAAGAGATTGTCGGTCGCCGATCCTGGAGCCTTGGCAGAGGAATTCACGCGCGCCGAGGAAGCGGCACATCAAGGTCTGAAGGAAGCCCGCGCCGCGATTGCCCAGATGCGTTTCAACCCGGTACGCGATGCGGGGCTTGCGGCGGCGCTGGGCGACTTTGTCAACGTCTTCGTCGAACGTACCGGTATTCCCGTGGATTATGCGACTGATGCGCCGGTGGGCGCATTCGCCGATAAACGGGCGGAGACGCTGTTCCGGATCGCCGAAGAAGCGATGCGCAACGTCGAGCGCCATGCCCGGGCGACGCGCGTTACGGTGTCGTTGCGCGTGACTCCCGACGGACGTGGATTGAGAATGACGATAGCCGACGATGGCGTCGGTTTCGACGCAGAGGCCACGCATCCGGGGCATTACGGCCTCGCGGGTCTGCGGGAGCAGGCACAGTTGATCGGGGCCGTCCTTGATATCCATAGCGCGCCGCAACAGGGCACTACGATCAGCGTCGAGTGGGGACCAGGATTGGGGACGTGAGCAGAGTGAAGCGTGCGGTGTAGCACAGCGCCTGGGCCGCCGCGACCGTGACCAGCTTGAGTCGCGCGCCAAGCCGCCGCCACGTCGAACTCGACCTTGCCGTCGCGCTCAAGAAGATGGACCAAGCACTGGCCGCGTAGAACGTTCAGAGGCGGCAGACTTCTGCATTTGCCGATAAGTCGGCTTTCGACCGAGGCTGTGTGAAAACTGGATCGTCGCCTGTAGTGGAGTAACGCGTCCACGAAGGCGATGGGGATGAAGCGCTTCATTGAGGGACCGGACCGAGGCCAGCCGCGATGCGCGAGGATCGCGCGCAGGGCGGGCCGACCCGGTGGTGAAGCGACGCCCTCGCGCGGCCGCCGCGCCAACGTTCGCTAGTGCGCTGACGCGGGCGGCGACCAGTGACCCGCTTGCACGGCGGCCTCCATCGTCGCGCGCAGCGACGCGAGTAGCGGATGATGAGGGTCGCGCGTGCCGAGAAGCTCGAGATAGTAGCCGCCGAGCGCCCACGCCCACACACCGAGCCCCTGCGGCAGCCCGTTCGCAAGCCGGATGTACTCGGGATCGAAGCTTTCCGGCGGCGGCGCGTAGATCGACAGTCCGTTGGTGGACTCGGCGGTCGCGCCGCCGCAGAAGCCGACGAGCGATTCGTCGAAGCGCTGCACGAGCGTGCGCGCCGCTTCGGCGCACGCGGCAGGCAGCGGCCGCGCGAGGAGCGCGAGCGCGAGTCCCTTGATGTCGACCACGCCCGTGGCGGCGTCGCGCCACGCCGAGCCGAGCGCTTCGTGCAGCGCGGCGAGCACCGCAGCATCGCGCGGGCTCAGCGTTTGCGCGAAGCGGACGAGCGCGTCGACGAGCGGTGGAAGCTTCGCGGCGTCGATGGCGGCGAGCGTGACCGGCGTCGTGCGATTCGCGCTGCCCCGATAGTAGGCCTGGCTGTGCGCGACCCAGCGCCGCACCAGCGCTTCGGGTGCGATTGTGGGATCGTTTCGCAGCGTGTCGAGCAGGCTCCTGTAGTCGAACCCCTCGCCGGGCCACTGGTCCTCGGAGAGTACGAGATAGCGGGCGTGCCGGCCGAACGTCGCGACCGACTCGAGGTTGCCCATGTAGCAGGCGTCGAACGCCAGCACGTCGAGCGGAGGCGCGCCTTCGACGTGTTGCGCCTCGATCGCCGCGTTGAGCGCGCCCTGCGCCGCCTGCTGGCAGCGCAGGAGCTCGGCGTCGCATTCGCTGCCGCGCGCGGGAAGCACCAGGCGCCCCGGCTCGAAATAGCGCCGGCCGCGATTCTCGTCGACGAGCGCGCCTCGCCATCCCATCCCGTGGCCGCCGAGGATCAGGAGCCGGCGCTCGGCGGGAAAGGCCTGCGCGAGCATGATCACCTGCGTCAGGAGCCTCGGGTCCGACATGTTGAGCTCGTTGAAGCGCATGACAAGGTCTTCGCCGAGAGGCGTCCCGGCATTGAGCCGCGCGATGAAGGCATCGGCGAGAAGCGGCCCATCGAACGCCGCGATGACGTTCACATCGTCGTTCGAGCCGGCCGCCTTCATGTCGACGAGGTCGTCGAACACCCAGCGGGCGAGATCGCAGTCGCCGGCAAGGTAGGCGACGACCGTCCACTTCGCACGGTGGCCGAGCGCCGCGCGATTGCGCGCCGACAGCTCGAAGCGGAAGTCGTCCCAGCCGAGCGTCAGCACCGCGGGCGCGCCCGCGGCATACGGATTGCCTCGTTCGATCAGCATCAGGACACGATCGCGTCGTAAACGATCTTCGCAACCTCGGGGTCCGACAGGTAGCCGCTGATGCCGTGGCGGTTCGACGTCGGATTGTCGACGTCGCACTTGTTGGTGATCGGCGGGTCGATCGGGAAATTGGCTGCGTCGAGCGGGTACAGCGCCACGACGTCGCGCTCGTCCATCGCGTTGAACCAGCGTCCGACGCAGGCCGGGTGCTTGTTCGGCGCGAGCTTCTTGCGGATCGCGGTGACGGCGAGCGGCGCACCGAGCGTCACGAACAGCGGAACCTGCCAGCGCAGCCCGGTCCCTTCGCGGCGCAGCAGGTTGTAGGCGACCACCGTGCCCAGCGAATGCGCGACGACGACGGTCGGCACGTCGGGCTTGATCGCCTGGCGTATGCCGCCCTCGATCTCATCGCGGATGCCGATGTTGTCGAGGTACTGGTAGACGTCGTTGGTGGCGAGCGCGATCGACGCACCGCTCGCGAGTGGCACATGACGGTCGATCGACTGCAGCACGCCTTGCAGCCATTCCCAGTTGAGCGGACCCTTCTGCACCACGTTCGCGCCCGCGACCGCCGCGATCGTCGCCGTGTCGATGCCCTGTCGCTTCTGCACCTCGAGCAGGACCTCGCGCACGAACGCGCGCTGGTCGGCGTCCGCATTGTCGCCCTTGACGACGATCTGCGCCGCTTCGCTGGCGGACAGGCCCTGCGAGAGGTCGTAGAGCGTCTGCCCGTAGTAAGGGAAGCGGATGTCGGCGTCCGCGAGGGGAACGTCGAGGCGCGGGTCGTGCCTGCGGAGCCCCGACGCCCAGGCGTCCACCCATTCCCTCTTGAGCGCCGCGGCATCCTTGTTCTCCTGCGCGCGGCCGTGGACGAATACGACTTGCTTCATCGTGAGATGTCTCCGTTCGCGAAGGCGGCCTGTACGGCGTTCGTGCCGGCCGCGTCGAATAGCGTCCACAGCGACGGACGCAGGTAGCGCTGCAGTTCCATGAGCGACGGTCTTAGCCCCGCGCGAAACGCGCCGAGCAGCGGCCATCCCTGCGAGAGCATCGGCACGGCCGGCAGGACGGCATTCGCGCGAAGCCGCCCCGCGAGATCGCCCTCGTCGGCGAGGAGCGCGATGTCGAACAGCGAGAAGCCGAGGTCCGCGCTGAGATACGCGTTCATCTCGCGGATGCGATCGCCGCGCGCGAGGTCGTGGTAGGCGTACGCCGCGTAGAGCGCCAACGACGGATCCAGCGACTTGGAGAGCTGCATGCGGCGCGCGAGCTGCAGCGCATTCTCGCCGGTCAGCCGGAACACGCCGAGCCCGGCCGCCGCCGCGATCGACGCGCGCAGTGCGCGAATCTCGCCGAGGCGCGCCAGGTACTCGGGCCAGCGCCAGCTCGCATCGGAGGGCTCGTAGGCGACGTGCAAGAGCTCGCCGTCCTCGAACGAAAGCTCGCAGAGGAAGTCCGGAATCGCGGGGAGCAGTGCGCCCGTCCCGCCCTCGAAGACCAGCAGCACGCTCGACGCACCGGGCGCGCGCGGCGTGATCCGCACAAGCGTGCCTTCGTGGTCGAGCACTTCCGCGGCCGCAGCGTACGGGGCGTGCACGGCGATCACGCGCGCGCCGCGGATCTTGAAGCCGCAGCCGGTCTCGTAGTGCGTCGGACCGAACGGTTTGGCGAGCGTCTCGGTCGTCGCGCCGAGCAGTACGGAGGTTGCATCGTGCGGCGCACTGGCGAGAAGCGCGTCGAGCTTCGCCTTGTCTCCGGCCAGCGCGGTGGTGAGGAGCGCGTCTGCGGCGGCAACCGGACTCGCCCGGGCCCCGGGCGGCACAAGCATCGGGCCTCGATCGGGCGGCGGCGGCGCGGCCAGCCGCGACACCCAGCCTTCGTGCGAGGTGATGCGGCCCACGGGCATCTGGTTGACCGTGGGCAGCTTGCCAAGCTTCTGCTTGAGCCGCGGCGGCACGAGCGCCGAAAGCTCGTCGGAGAGCTTCCACGCGCGCACGAGACCCACCTCCCGGCCGTTCTCGTTCACGCGCTCGACCGCCGAGGTCACGCGGCCGGTCAGACATTCGGACAGCACCTCGGTATACAGCGCCGAGTACGCGCCCGACGACTCGTTGACGTCCTTCACCTCGAGCGACGGTTTGCCGCGCGCGCACGAGAAGAACGCGTCGACCGGCCGCTCGAGCCCGTCAGCCGGGTCGTTGGGAAAGATCTCGGTGCCGGTGACGCCCTCCGCCTGGATGCCATCGGCGGCCGTGCGGCAAGCGTCGGACACGAGGACGACATGGGGAACGCCGCAGTAGCGCGCGAGCTGCAGGCTGCCTTCGACGTTGACCGCCTCACCCGACTTGACGGGAGCGTCGGACAGCAGCCAGTAGTCGCCGCGGTTGTGGATGCCGTGGCCGGAGAAGTAGACGATCAGCTGGTCGAGCGTGCGCGGCTTGACAAGCTTGTCGATCGCATCAACGACCTGGTAGGCGCGTACCTTGTCCGTCTCGTCGGTCAGGACGACCAGGTTGTCGCCGACGATGCCCTGCGTCTCGGCCCAGTCGCGCATCCGCTTAACGCCGCCCGCGACCGCCTGCAGCTCCGGCAGGCCCCCCGTCCTCGACACGCCGACCAGCACCAGTGCCCGCTGAGCCAAGTCACCTCCCTGCCCGTACACTGCTTCTATGCCCGCGTCGCGTCGCCGCACCTTTTTCGCGCGTGAGGCCCGCTCTAGCTAAGGAGCTTCAAGAGTTTGCGCCTGTTGAGGTTGAGGCGGCTGATGGGTTGTCGTGAGTTTAGCGCTGCGTGCGGGTCGATGCCAGTTGTAGTGGTGTAGCCAAGGAGCGAGAGCCGCGGCACGCTGCTCGGAGTTCGGACACGCCTCGGCATAGGCCGACTCCCGCAAGCAGGTCTGGATGAAGCGTTCTGCCTTGCCTTTGGTCCCGGGGGAGAGGGTCGAGTGGGCAGCTGACGAATCTGCAGCTGAGCGCAGGCATCACGGAAAGCGGCGCGTACGTCTGCTCCTTGCGGCGCAATGCGAAGGTCGGGAGTTCGATGCTTCTCATCTCCACCACATTCCGGCATGGGTATTGAGCATCCACTCCCTGTCGCTTTTTCGCTGCGCGAGAGTTGAACTGATAGCGAGGTGGTCTACTTCTGTTGTCGTGCCGCTCGCTCGCGCACGCTGATCAGCCCCGCGGGCCGCGAGAAGGTGCATCCCGCGACGGACCGGTCGCGTACGCCGGCTGGACCGACATGGATTGCGCGACTTCCTTCGCTTGTTCGATGAAGAGCTGAACGACAGGGCTGAGCGTCCGATTCTTCAAACTGAATATCGTGATTGGCATGGGCGGAACAACCAGACCCGTGGGGAGTGCCTTGAGCGCCCAACGTCTAGCGTTGAACTGCAGCACGGACCGATGGAGGACTGTCAGAAAACGTCCGGTCGCAAGGAGGTGAAAACGCATTTGCATCGAGAACGACGTGAGACGATGGCGGGGCAATTCATGCCCCTGCGCCCGAAATCCGGCTTCGATATACGCACCGGAAAGACTCGCGACCGGAAAGAGGATCCAAGGCTCGTTCATCAGCTCTGCAAGCGATATCTTGCGCCGACGAGCCCACGCACTGTGTGCACTTGCGACCACGAAGAATTCGTCGTCGCACAAACTCTCCACGGTGATGTCGTCCACCATCACGGGTTTGAACAGTCTGCCCAGCAGCAGATCGACACTGCGCTCTCGCAGCTCGCGAAATTCCTGCTCGCCCGGTTGGGCCGAAGCAACGTGAACAGCGACGTCGGGATATCGACGCGATAGGCGATCGACCACGGCAGGCACAAGCCCGGCGGCCAAGGACTCGGGGCACCCGATCGTGACGTCACCGGCCGTGGGATTGGCGAGGAAGTCGATGTCTCTGATGCCTTGCGCCAATTCATCAAATACGACATTCGCGCGCTTGAGCAGGACGCGCGCATAGATTGTGGCCTCGATGCCACGCGGATTTCGGTCGAGAAGACGCACCCCAAGGGCGTCCTCCAGCGTGCGTATTGCTTCGGATATGGAGGGTTGCGACATCCCCAAGTGCGGGGCGGCCCCAGCCATGGAGCCCCACCGCACCACGGCACTAAGTATTTGCAAATCGCGCAGCTTGACGCGGCGCCCGATCCGGGTATCCCAGTCCACCATCCGCGGCGCCATCGGCGCTCCCTATAGCCATATCGGCAAAATGCCCGTTCCTTTATACCTCAAAGGGGCGCAGAGTTCAGCCGGTGAGCTCCCGTGGATGCTCTTCCGACGCGCTAGCCCGCTGGTTGAGGCGAGGTCCGGCGTCGGGCATCTCGCGGTCGGCGAGAAAAGGCCCGGGGCAGCAGCATCAACGCGCTCTCGTGGGATCCGGCGGGTGCCTAGCCGCATGTTCAAAGCGACAAGATCTGGGGGAACTTTTATGCGCTTCACGATTGCAAAATCGATCGCGGCTGCAGTCGCATACGTCGCGCTCACGACAGTTTCGCAAAGTGCGATCGCTCAGCAGAACACACTCAAACAGCAGCTGATCGGCACATGGCAATACGTCTCGGTCGACATCGTGCGACCGGACGGTACGCGCACGCCACTCTATGGACCAAATCCCCAAGGTCTTGCCACGTTCGACGTCGGCGGCAACTATTTACTGATGACGGCGCGTGCCGATCTGCCCAGATTCACGGCAAACGATCGCGGGCAAGGCTCAGCCGAGGAGAACAAAGCGATCGTTCACGGATCTATTGCTCACTTCGGCACCTACACGGTGAATGAGCAGGACAAGACAATCACCTTCCACATTCGTACTAGCACGTTCCCGAACTGGAACGGAACCGATCAGAAGCGACCGTTCGCCATCACCGCGGACGAACTGAGGTGGAGAACGCCAGCGTCGAGCGGAGGAGGCACCGCGGAAGTGGTACTGAAGCGAGCCAACCAGTAACCGGCGCCCGCTGGTGCCGAACTGCGCCGCGTGCGGTGTCGGCGAGTGTCGGCACGGTATCTAGCGCTGGTGTTCGGCACGCAAACATGCTCAGTCCGCCGAACGTCAGGCCGTATTCGCACGAAGTGAGTCCAGGAGTGTCCTGCGCCTGCGGTAGTCGTGCTTGCTCATTCGGGTGCCGTTCAGGTGTGAAAAAAAAGGGCCTGAGCAGCCGGCGCTGGGTACGCGAGCGCCGTTTACCACGTTCCCTTAGCGAACGCGTCGCCTCTGAACCGCCCCGGGTTTCCGGAGAGCTCCGGGTTTGAGTCAGGCTGCCATTGGCAGCTGACCCGCAGCCTGATAATACGACGCCTCGAGTTCCGCCGGCGGCACGTCGCTGATGGGTTGCAGCAGCCGCCGATGATTGAACCAGTCGACCCATTCGAGCGTTGCATACTCGACCGCCTGCATCGTGCGCCAGGGGGCACGGTGCTCGATCACCTCGGTCTTGTAGAGGCCGATGACCGTCTCAGCGAGCGCGTTGTCGTACGAATCGCCGACGCTGCCCACCGATGGCTGGACTCCGAATTCATCGACAGAAAATTGACTTCCCCTGTCGCTATGGTGAACCACGCCGCGGACATCCATGCCCGACCACAATGCCTGCTCGAGTGCGTCCAGGACGAGATCCGTGCGCATCGAACGCGCGACACGCCAGCCGATGATGCGGCGGGCGAATACGTCAACGACGAAAGCGACGTAGACAAAACCGCTCCACGTCGCTACGTAGGTGAAGTCGGCGACCCACAGTTGATTCGGCCGACTCGCCGCGAACTGCCGGTTCACCCGATCCAGCGGCGGCTGTGCCGCGTCGTCACCGATCGTCGTGCGGCAGCGCCCGCCACGCACCACGCCGCGCAAGCCAAGCACGCGCATTAGTCGTTCCACGGTACAGCGCGCCACGACGACGTCTTCGCGTTGTAGCTGGCGCCAGACCTTGCGCGCCCCGTAAACGCCGAAATTCGCTGCGTGCAGATGTTTGATGTTGTCCTGCAGCTCGCCGTCGCGCCGGGTGCGTAGTGGTAATCGCATCGGATCGGCCTGCCGCGCCTTGCATTCGTAGTACGTCGACGGGGCGATCGGCAGCTGTGCGCAGATCGGCTCGACCCCGTACTCGTCGCGATGGCGGTCGATGAAGTCCACCATCACTTGCCGCGGCGGTCGAGCTCCGCCTGGGCGAAAAACGCCGACGACTTGCGCAGGATCTCGTTCGCCCGGACCGACACCGGTCATCGTCGTGAGAAACAAGACCGGGGTGCGCACGCCCGCCGCGCGTAACGCCTCCACCATAGCCAGCCCGTCGAGGCAGGGCAATCTTCGGTCGACAATCAACACGTCGTACGAGGCACCGGCGGCCTGAAAGAGTCCCTGGCTGCCGTCCGCCGCCACGTCGACGACGAGTCCGTGCTCCACCAGCCCCGAGCGAACGTAGTCGGCGGTCTCTGCATCGTCTTCGACGAGAAGGATCTTCATCGGCTGCGCATCATGCGGTGCTTTTTTTTGGGCGCGCGCCGGGCATCAGCAGCTGACAGCCGTCACGACGGGGACCATGCGCGCCACTCGACCAGCGGCTTGGGCGAGCCGTGAAGCCGGCGAAACCGGCTTGCGCTCGGCGCCGAGCCGTTGCAGGTGGCCACATCTTACGACCATGCGATAGCGGCGACCCGGCTGATCGAGGCGCATCGGCTCCGTCGGTCCTGCCCGAAATCGAGCACCTAAGAAGTCGCTTTCGAGCGGGAGCACCCAACCGCCACCGGGAGCGCTGGCTCGTGTTCCCCTAGGGGTTATCGGAATCCCACATGGGACGGTTAAGCATCTGTTAAGCAGACGGGACTAGCCTGAAGGTGTTGCGCAGGCATGGAAGCAGGGGCTTCCGGTTGCCGCGCGCATTGCTCCGGAGGACTTGCGATGAAGATCCGTACGCTTGCACTTGCGCTGATGACCCTTTCCGCTGCCACCGCGGTCGCCGCGACTCCATCACCCGCCGGGCGCATCCTGGGGCTTGGCGAGACCGTAGCCCAGATGGAGTCGCGCTACCCGGGCAAAGTGGTAGCGATAGAGTTCGACGCCTCGGGTGACAAAGCCGCGCACTACCACGTCGACATGCGCTTCCGCGACGGCGGGTTGGCCCTTGTGGACGTCGACGCGGCAACGCTCGAGATTACATCCCGCGAGCCCGCGCCGCTTGCGGCGGGATCTGCGTCGCTCGTCTACGCGGCAGCGCTGGTGACGGGGTCGATTCCCGGCAAGATGCTCATGGCGCAGCTCGATGCGACCAACGGTGTGCCCGCGCACTATGATATCGATGTGCGGCTGTCGCACGGAGGCATCGCGCGGCTGAAGGTCGACGCAGCGACGCGGCAGATCGACTGGCGCACCCCCGCGATCACCGGCTACTAGCGGCCGCCATCGACGACGCGCGACCGGTATGCGCCCGGCACGCCGCGACGCCATTTGATCCCGCTCCCTGAGGCGCCCGGAAAGCCGCGAGGCAACGGCTTTCCGGGTCCTTTTCCTTTCGATGAAACACGATGATCCGGCAGGCTGCGAGCGCGTGCGATCAGGCGACGACGCGGCGTTTGTCGTCACCCTGTGGCGCAAAGGACACGGTAACGGCCAAGCCGAGGCCCGGCGCGGTTTCATCGAAGGAGATCGTCGCCCCGTGGAGCTGCGCGACGCGCTTGGCGATGGAGAGGCCGAGTCCCGTACCCGATGCCTGTGTCCCAAGCAACCGGTGAAATCGCTGACCGAGCCTTTCGCGCTCCTCCGGTGCAACACCCGGACCTTCGTCCGCCACGATGAGGAACGCGCAACCGTCCCGTTCGCCGACACGCACCTGAATCGTCGTATCGGACGGACTGTAGCGCACGGCATTGTCGAGGAGATTGCGCAGAAGGATCTGGAGCAGTTGTGCATCTCCCGGAACGGCAACCCGCGACCCGCTCTCGAACTCGATCTCGATCTTCTTGGCGAGCGCGGCGGGAACGACGTCAGCGACCGCAAGGCGGGCAAGCTCGCGCAGATCGCAGGGCTCGCACCCCACATGGAAGCTTTCCGGCTCGAGGCGCGCGAGCGTGAGCAGCTGGTCCACCAGGTGCGAAGCCCGGTCGCAGCCCGCAATGACATTGTTGAGCGCGCGAGTGCGCTCGGCATCGTCGCCCGCGCCGCGCGCCACCTGTGCCTGGGCCCGGAGCGCCGCAAGCGGCGTGCGCATCTCGTGCGCCGCATCGGCCGTGAATCGGCGTTCGTTCTCCATCGAGGTCTTGACCCGCTCGAACAGGCGGTTGAGGCTGGCGACAAGCGGCGCGACTTCCGCCGGCGCATCTCCCGAGTCGAGCGGCGCTAGGTTGCCGGGAGCACG
>CAWEYW010000002.1:0-376723 GCA_963813415.1 uncultured beta proteobacterium
AGGAATTGACAGCGCGGCGTTCGGTAGCACGTGTCGCCGTCGCAAGTGACTGATCCAAGCGGCATGGAACGCGTCTTGCTGACGGCGTCCGCCTGTCCCCAATGCGTCGCTGACCGGAACTTCGAGGAGTATCAAATGAGCGAGGTCGCGTTGAGGTCCTGGCTTCCGAAGCTCTGCGCGCTGCTGGTGCCCCAGGCGTCGAGCCTCGCCGTCCCGCCGTCGATCCCGCTCCACGGGCGCAACGCTGACGTGCTGCACCGTTAGTGTCGGGTTGCCACCTGTTCTCAATCGCCACAGCGGCGGTAAGCCATCTTGAAGCACGGACACGTGCCTCGCGGGGACGCGGCTCGGAATACCCGTTTGCCATATCACGAGAGGAACCTCATATGAAGGCGTTCAAATTCATTCCTGCCGCAATGGTTGCACCACTGTTCACGGGCATTGCTTCAGCAGCAGACAGCACCGGGGTCGAGGCCCGGAAGCGGCGAACCGACGTGCACGTTGCAAAGGGTGTCGTAGCGCTGCTTCTAACCTTGTTCTGCGGCACCGCTTGGGCAGCACCCCAGTGCTATTTCTTCTTGACCGATTATCCCAATCGTTGGGCGAACCTCAAGGCTGCCTTGGATTCAGCCGTGCAGGCCGAAACGACGGGGCTGAATCTACACGTCTGGGCCACCCTCGTCAGCCGAAACGGATTCATCTGCGCGATTGCGTACTCCGGAACGACGAGAAATGCACAATGGACCGGTGGCCGTGTGCTGTCCGCACAGAAGGCCAATACCGCGGTTTCCTTCAGCCTGGACCGTTCCTCCGCGAGCAACGGATCGGGCAGGCCAGCGGGACTGGCTCTTTCGACAGCCAATCTGTGGTCCGCCGTACAGCCCGGCGGGTCCCTCTTCGGCGTACACGAAAGCAATCCGGTGGACGTTAGCGTCGCTTACATGAACACCACGCAGTTCGATGAAAACTATGGAACCATCGACGACCCGGCAGCCGAAGGACATTTGAAGATCGGCGGCATCAGCGTCTCAGGCGGGGGCCTTGCCCTCTATGATTCGAACAGGAATCTCGTGGGGGGCATCGGCGTGAGCGGCGATACGCCGTGCGCAGATCATCGGATTGCCTGGCGCGTAAGAAAACTCCTCGGCTTCGATCATCTGTTGGGGGTGGACGGCGTATCCGGTGACTCGAGCCGCCCCGATAACATCATCTTCGATGTGAAGGAAAGCAACGGGAAGAGCAGCAGCGGTTACGGCCACCCTCATTGCTTGGGTGTCTCGGCAGACGGTGACCCCACAACGCTACCGGCCGTTCAGTAACAAGCAGATGCTGCTCACGGGGCCCGCTTCGGCGGGCCGCTCCGGTTCGGTCTCGCATTCCGCGTCGAATTCCAGTTCCGACGATCCAGCGACCGGAGCTTGATCCGGAAGAACGCCGTTGTTCGAATCGTTGAACTGGATCCGCACGTCGCTCCAAACCTGCAGGGAGCTATCCGATAACGGGCGGAATGCGACCGAGAGGACGTGCCGCAGCGTTGCCCGAGCATTTTCAGGCTGTCGGAGCATGCCGAACTTCCGTGCTCTTTCTGGACAGTCCGGACTTGGCTGCAAAGCCGCATGTGGCGGAGAGGGCGGGATTCGAACCCGCGTTAGGGTATTACCCTAAACACGCTTTCCAGGCGTGCGACTTAAACCGCTCATCCACCTCTCCGTAGCCCGCTATTTTACCTTAACGACTCTGGCCATCGGACTGGAAAAGCCCGACGGATCGTCTTGCTCGTCGGTCGCTCTAGACGCTGTCATCGGCGGCAGGAATGCAATCTTGGGTAGCAGCAATCCGCGTTTATTAGCCGGGCAGCGCGCCATCGTCAACGGCGCCAGCAGCGGCATCGGCGCGGCCGTCGCGATCGCTTTGGGTGTGACGGGAGCGAGGGGTCGGCGTCATCTATCGCTCGGGCCGCCAGCAGCCGACACGGTCGCGAAGCGCCTTGGCGACGCCGGCGGTGCTCGTGGCGGATGTTGCGGACGAATCAGACGTCCGGCGCGCGTTCGCCGACTTCATGCAAGCGTTCGGCCGGGTCGATATCCTCATCGCGAACGCCGGCGTGCAGCACGACGCGCCGCTGGCCGCAATGACGCCGGCCGCCTGGTCTCGCGTGATCGACGTCAGCTTGACGGGCGCGATCCGTACGCCGATCAATCGTGCAGCGTCGACGCCGGAGGCCGAACGCCAGCTCCTGGAGCGCATTGCCTACGGGCGCGTTGGTGAGCCCGAGGACATTGCGCAGCAGGCTGCCCTTTGGCTCACGTCGCACTTCGCGACTACGTCACCGGAACCACGCTGTTCGTGAATACCGGCATGATCGCCGTACCCGGCGTTCGCCGATAACGTTTGACGCAATGGAGTCAGGCGGAAGCCGACCTGCCAACGAGACCTGACCCCGCGCGCCTGGTCAGAACCGCATCGCGCGATGCTCACCTTCGTTGGGCGGCGTACGCGTCAGCGCTGCCTTCGCGATCGACACGAACTGGCCGATCCTGGTCCCCTCCGGTTTCCAGTACTCGGCCTCTTCGACGTCGACGCGCAGCAACGCCAGGTTGGGATCGGTGGGCCCCTGCGGAAACCACGCGGCCGCGATCGTGCTCCAGAGTTCCTCGGTCTTCTCCCGGTCCTGCACCAAGTACGCGGCGCCGCAAAGCGTGGCGTACACGCCATCGCCGGTGTCGGCATAGGCAAGATTGACATTCGGGTTGGCGGTCACCGCCGCAGCAACCTCCCCGGTCGAGGGCACGAAAAACCAGATGGTGCCGTCGGGTTCTATCTGCTGCGTGGTCAGCGGGCGCGAGTGCAGCGTGCCATCGGCATCGGCAGTCGTGAACATGCAGATCTTGATCTTGTCGACGCGTTCGCGCAGCAGCGCTCGTGCCTCGACATCGTTTGATTCGTGCGTGCTCGAGTAGGTCGTTCGTTCCACCGTGGTCCCTCCGTTCGGGCAGGTGCCCGCGAAGAGGTCACCATGCCATAAGGGCCCCTTGCGGTATGGCAGCACGGGGCCGCGGGGAGCGAAGGACGACGCCGCACGCGTACGTAGGAGCGTCCCTACAAGGCTGCATCCTCTAGATGAGATTCGCCTGGCGCGTGTCGGCATCGACAACCGCGAGCGCCGTCATGTTGACAATCCTTCGCACCGTCGCGGAGGGTGTGAGGATGTGCGCGGGCTTGGCGACGCCCAGCAGCACCGGACCGAGCGTCACGTTCGAGCTGACGGCCACCTTGAGCAGGTTGAAGGAAATGTTCGCCGAATCGAGCGTCGGCATGATCAGCAGGTTGGCTTCACCCTTGAGCCGTGAATCGGGAAACTGCGCCATCCGGATCTGCTCCGACAGCGCTGCGTCGCCGTGCATTTCTCCTTCCACATCGAGATCGGGCTCGCGTGCGCGGATCAGCGCCAGCGCGTACTGCATCTTCTTCGCCTGCGGGTGCGAGCTGCTGCCGAAGCTCGAGTGCGACAGCAATGCCACCTTGGGCGTGATGCCGAAGCGCCGGATCTCTTCGGCGGCGAGACAGGCAATCTCGGCGAGCTGCTCGGCCGTCGGGTCCGCGTTGACGTACGTGTCGGCGATGAACACGGTCCGCGACGGCAGCAGCACCGCATTCATGGCCGCGTAGGTCGCGACGCCACGCCGCAATCCGATCACCTGGTCGATGAATTCCAGGTGCGCATGATGGTTGCCGTAGGTGCCGCACAACATGCCGTCCGCATCGCCCTGGTGGATCATCATCGCGCCGATCAGCGTGTGACGACGGCGCATTTCGATCTTGGCGTACTGCTGCGACACGCCCTTGCGCTGCGTCAGGCGGTAATACTCCTGCCAGTACGAGCGATAGCGTGGATCGTGTTCAGGATTGATGACCTCGAAGTCGACACCGGCCCGCAGCCGCAGGCCGAAGCGCTGGATCCGTGACTCCAGCACGGCAGGACGGCCCACCAGGATCGGCTTCGCGAGTTGCTCGTCGACCACCACCTGGACCGCACGCAGCACCCGCTCGTCCTCCGCTTCCGCATAAACGATCCGCTTGGGCGCATTTTTCGCGGCCGTGAAGATCGGCTTCATCATCAGGCCGGAGTGGTAGACGTACTGGGTGAGCCGATCGCGGTACGCCTGGAAGTCTTCGATCGGCCGCGTCGCCACGCCCGAGTCCATGGCGGCTTTGGCCACGGCCGGCGCCATCGTCACGATGAGACGCGGATCGAAGGGTTTCGGGATCAGGTACTCCGCTCCGAAGTGGACGTCCGTGAGTCCGTAGGCCTGCGCGACGATGTCGGACTGCTCCGCCATCGCGAGATCGGCCAGTGCACGTACGGCGGCGAGCTTCATCGGCTCGTTGATGCATGTGGCTGCCACGTCGAGCGCGCCGCGGAACATGAACGGAAACACCAGCACGTTGTTGACCTGGTTCGGATAATCGGACCGCCCCGTGGCGATGACGGCATCCGGCCGTGCCGCCTTGGCGAGATCCGGCATGATCTCGGGCTCGGGATTGGCGAGCGCGAGGATCAGCGGCTTCTCCGCCATCGACGGCAGCCACTCGGGCTTGAGCACCTTCGCCGCCGAGAGTCCCAGGAACACGTCGGCGCCGGGCAGGATTTCCGCGAGAGTGCGCGCCTGCGTCGGCTTGGCGTAGCGGGCCTTGTTCTCGTCCATCAGCTCCGTGCGTCCTGCGTAAACGACGCCGGCGATGTCCGTCACCCAGATGTTCGCGACCGGCACGCCCATGCTGACCAGCAGATCGAGACATGCGAGCGCAGCAGCGCCAGCGCCAGAGCACACGAGTCGAATCTGCGAGAGCTCCTTGCCGACCACGCGCAGGCCATTGAGGATCGCTGCACCGACGACGATGGCAGTGCCATGCTGGTCGTCGTGGAACACCGGGATCTTCATGCGCTCGCGCAGCATCCGCTCGACATAGAAGCATTCCGGCGCCTTGATGTCCTCGAGATTGATGCCGCCGAACGTCGGCTCGAGCGCAGCGATGATGTCGACGAGCTTCTCCGGATCGCGCTCGTCGATCTCGAGGTCGAAGCAGTCGATCCCCGCGAACTTCTTGAACAGGACGGCCTTGCCTTCCATGACCGGCTTGGCCCCGAGTGGACCGATCGGCCCCAGCCCCAGCACGGCGGTGCCGTTGGTGACGACACCGATCAGGTTGCCGCGCGCCGTCAGATTGCGCGCTTCGGCCGGGTCGCGGACGATCTCGTCGCAGGCCGCCGCCACGCCCGGCGTATAGGCCAGCGCCAGATCGCGCTGGTTGATGAGCTGCTTGGTCGGCGCAATCGAAATCTTTCCAGGCGGGGCCTGGCGATGGTATTCGAGCGACGCGCTGCGGATTTCCGTGTCCGGCATTGAAGTTCCCCGGCGGCCCTTGAGTAGCCGATCGTCCATGATAGCAATCCGGAAAAGGGCGGCCCGGGCTCCTCCGGCGGCCGGGTGTTACACAGTCCGTTACCACCCTTGACGCGGCGCAAAGTCGGGAGCAGGCGCTTCGCTATAATTCGCCCATGTTTTCACCTGCGTCGCATAGCCGCTGCGCCCCTCCCACAGGCACCCACCGCCGCCGCAAAGACGCTCCCCAGACCCTACCCGATGCTCGAAGCGCATGATCTCGCAGCGCGCCGCGGCTTCAGTCGATTGTTCTCGGGCCTGTCGTTCAAGGTCGAGGCCGGCGAAGCCCTGGTGATCACCGGTGCCAACGGCACGGGCAAGACGACGCTGCTGCGCATGCTCGCCGGGTTTTCCGCGCCGGCTGCGGGGACCATCTCCTGGAACGGACACAGCGTGCGACCGTTCGATCCCCTGCTGCGCAGCACGATCGCCTTTGCGGGACACCACCCCGCCCTGAAGGACGAGCTCACGGCGGAGGAAAACCTTGTCGCTCTCGTGGGCTTGTCGGAACAACATGTGCCGCGTGACGCCATCCGTGCGGCCCTGGACACCGTCGCGCTCTCCCGGCAGCGGAGCCTCCCCGCCCGGGTGCTTTCGCAAGGCCAGCGCCGCCGCATCGGTCTCGCGCGCCTGACGCTCGTGCGCCGAATGCTCTGGCTGCTCGATGAGCCGGTCACCGCACTCGACGCCGCGGGCACCGCCCTGCTCGCTCGGCTGGTTGGCGACCATGTCAAATCCGGAGGCATCGCCGTGGCCGCCACGCATACGCCGCTCGACCTCCCGCAGGCGCGCATGCGCTCGCTGGCGCTGGCATGAGCGCCGGAATGCCTGGTGGTGCTCACCGGTGCCCGTGGCAGGGTGATTCCGCGGGCGCGCCGCGCATGCGTCGGGCCGAGGTGATCCAGTGAGCAGCGTGGCGCCGGTGCTCGCACCCGCGACCAGCGTGGAGCCATCGGCGCCGACCGGCATCCTGGGCGGGGTCCGCTGGGCGCTGGTGCGCGATCTCAAGCTCGCGCTGCGCTCGCGCTCGGAACTGGGCGTGCAGTTGCTGTTCTATATCATCGTCGTTTCGCTCTTTCCGCTGGCGACCAACCCGGAGCGCACGCTGCTCGCCACCATGGGCCCCGGCGTGCTGTGGGTCGCGGCACTGCTGGCATCGCTGCTGTCGCTGCCGCGGCTGTTTGCGGGCGATTACGCGGACGGCACACTGGAGCAGATCGCACTGTCTCCCTACCCCCTTGAAGCACTCGTGTCAGGCAAGATCCTGGCGCACTGGATCAGCACCGGCCTGCCGGTGGCGCTGCTTGCCCCCATGATGGGCGTGCAGTACGCGATGGACGGCGAATCCCTGACGGTCCTCACCGCCGCCCTGCTGCTCGGGACGCCCATCCTTTCGCTGCTTGGCGCCATTGGCGCCGCCTTGACGCTCGGTCTGCGCGCCGGCGGCAGCCTGCTCGCGCTGCTGATCCTGCCGCTGTACGTCCCCGTGCTGATCTTCGGCGCGGGCGCGGTCGACGCCGTGCGCGCCGGATTGGGCGCGACGGCCAACCTGTCGCTGCTTGGCGCGGGACTGCTGGCGGCGCTGGTCGGTGCGCCGTTTGCCGCCGCCGCAGCCGTCCGCATCGCGCTCGACTGACCGCGACTCGCCATGGCCACGCTCAACTGGTTCAAGTACGCCTCGCCGGCAACGTTCTACCCCGTCGCGGGAAAGCTGATCCCATGGTTCGCGTGGCCGGCAGCGGTGCTCGCCGCCATCGGCGTGTGGCTGGGACTCTTCGTCGCACCGACGGACTTCCAGCAGGGCGAGGCCTACCGCATCATCTTCATCCACGTGCCGGCCGCCTGGATGTCGATGTTCCTGTATCTGGTGATGGCGATGTGGGGTGCGTTCGCACTCGGGTTCAACACACGACTCTCGGCGATGATGGCGCAGGCGATCGCGCCCACCGGGGCGCTGATGACGTTCATCGCCTTGTGGACGGGCTCGCTGTGGGGCCGGCCGACCTGGGGCACCTATTGGGCGTGGGACGCCCGGATGACCTCCGAGCTGATCCTGCTCTTCCTGTATCTCGGCATCATCGCCCTGCGCAACGCCATCGACGATCCAAGGCGCGCCGATCGCGCCTGCGCGGTGCTGTCACTGGTGGGCGCCGTCAACGTCCCCATCATCTATTTTTCGGTCCGCTGGTGGAACACGCTGCACCAGGGCTCGTCGGTGAGCCTCACTGCGGCGCCCAAGATGGCGGCGATCATGCTCGGCGGCATGCTGATCCTGTCCGTGGCCGCGTGGCTTTACGCCATTGCCGTGACCCTGACGCGGGTGCGCGTCATCATGCTGGAACGCGAGCGCGGCAGCGGCTGGATCAACGAGCTCGCCGAAACCAGGACAGCATAGAGAGGCGCACGAAGCATGAACATCGACTGCAGGGCGGCCTGCGCCGCGGACGGAGTGCAACGTTGACTGAATTCCTTGCCATGGGTGGCTACGGCTTTTACGTGTGGGGCGCGTATGGCGTCACCGCACTGGTCATCGCCATCGAGATCGTGAGCCTGCGCGCCCGTCGGCGGCGCGCGCTCGAAGAAGCCAGCAGCGGTGGTTTCGACAACCCCGCAGCAGTGCCCGCACCGGAGATCGCACCATGAAAGCCCGTCACCGCCGCTTCGCCTGGATCGGCGCCGGCGTCGCCGTCCTCGGCGTCGCCGCCGCGCTCGTCCTGAACGCGTTCCAGTCCAACCTCGTGTTCTTCTTCACGCCGACCCAGGTTGCCTCCAACGAGGTCCCGCACGGTCGCGCCTTCCGTGTCGGCGGTCTGGTCGAGGAAAAGAGCCTGCGGCGGGAGAGCGACGGTCTCACCGTGCGGTTCAACGTGACCGATACCGCGCGGACCATCCCGGTGACCTACACCGGCATCCTTCCCGACCTGTTCAAGGAAGGCAAAGGCGTGGTTGCCCAGGGCAAGCTCGGCTCCGACGGCGTCTTTCACGCCACCGAGGTGCTCGCGAAACACGACGAGAACTACATGCCGCCGGAAGCCGCCGACGCGGTCAACAAGGCTCGCGGCAAGGCCGTCGCGGAACAGACCGCGAAAACGGTCGTGCGTTAAGGACTGCAGATGATCCCCGAAATCGGACACTTCGCCCTCATCCTCGCGTTGCTTCTGGCCGCGATCCTCGGCACGCTGCCGCTCATCGGCGCCGCACGCCGCATCCCGGCCTGGACGGCGCTCGCCCGGCCCCTGGCGCAGGGGCAGTTCGTGTTCATTGCGCTGGCATGGGGCTGCCTCGCGTACTCGTTCGTGAGCAGCGATTTCTCGGTGCTCAACGTCGCCACGAATTCGAACTCCGCCCTGCCGATCCAGTACCGCTTCGCGGCCACGTGGGGCTCGCACGAAGGCTCGATCCTGCTGTGGGTGTTCATGCTGGCGGCATGGACGTTTGCCGTGTCGCTCTTCAGCCGCCATCTTCCCGAAGAGACGGTCGCGCGCGTGCTGGGCGTGATGGGCCTGGTTTCCGTCGGCTTCCTGCTCTTTCTGCTGCTCACGTCCAATCCATTCGAGCGCATCTTCCCCGCGCCCGCGGACGGACGCGACCTGAATCCGCTGCTGCAGGATCCGGGCATGGTGCTGCACCCGCCCATGCTCTACATGGGCTACGTCGGCTTCTCGGTCGCGTTCGCGTTCGCCATCGCGGCCCTGATCGGCGGCCGCCTGGACGCAACCTGGGCGCGCTGGTCGCGTCCCTGGACAACGCTCGCCTGGAGCTTCCTGACCATCGGCATCATGATCGGAAGCTGGTGGGCGTACTACGAGCTCGGGTGGGGCGGCTGGTGGTTCTGGGATCCGGTCGAGAACGCCTCGTTCATGCCGTGGCTCGTCGGCACTGCCCTCCTGCACTCGCTGGCAGTGACGGAGAAGCGGGGCACGTTCAAGGCCTGGACTGTCCTGCTCGCCATCTTTGCGTTTTCGCTGTCGCTGCTCGGCACGTTCCTCGTGCGCTCGGGCGTGCTGACCTCGGTGCACGCGTTCGCGACGGATCCGCGGCGCGGCGTATTCATCCTCGCGTTCCTCGCCCTCGTCATCGGTGGCTCGCTCGCGCTCTTCGCCGTGCGCGCGCCGCGCGTCGGCAAGGGTGGTCGCTTCGACGTGATCTCGCGTGAATCCGCGCTGCTCGCGAACAACGTGCTGCTGATCGTGGCGGCGGGCTCGGTACTCCTCGGCACCCTCTACCCGCTGTTCCTCGACGCCCTCAACCTCGGCAAGATTTCCGTCGGCCCTCCGTACTTCGCGAGCGTGTTCGTGCCGGTGATGGCGCCGCTTGTGTTCCTGATGGGCGTGGGTCCGATGGCACGGTGGAAGCAGGCCGAGCTGCCGGAGCTGTGGATTCGCCTGCGCTGGGCGCTGGGTGTGTCGATCGTCACGAGCCTGCTGCTGCCGTTGTTCGGCGGCGAATTCCGGCCATTGGTGAGCGTCGGGCTGTTCCTCGCCCTGTGGGTCGTCACGTCGACCTTCGCCGGCGTGCGCGAGCGCCTGCGTGGCGTGCGCAGCGGCGTGTTCGCGCAGCTTGCGCGGCAGCCCCGCGGTTACTGGGGCATGGTGCTCGCGCATCTGGGCATTGCCGTCTTCATCGTCGGCGTGACGCTCGTGAAGGGATACGAGCAGGAGCGCGACGTGCGCATGGCGGTCGGCGACACCCTCTCCATGGCCGGCTACGTGTTCCGCTTCGATGGGGTGACCGAACGGACCGGCCCCAACTACAAGGCGTCGCGCGGAATCTTCGACATCAGCAAGGACGGCAAGCACGAGTCGACGGTGTATCCCGAGAAGCGCATGTACCTGTCAGGCGGCATGCCGATGACGGAAGCGGCCATCGAATCGAGGCCGTTCGGCGACCGCTACGTGTCGCTCGGCGAGCCTGTGGACGGCGGTGCGTGGAGCGTGCGCATCTACATCAAGCCGTTCATCACGTGGATCTGGGCGGGCTGCATGCTGATGGCGCTTGGCGGGTTCGTCGCCCTTTCGGACCGGCGTTATCGCAGCGCGGCGCGGCGCGAGGTCGCGCAGCTGCAGGGCGCCGCCGCGGTAGCACGTTGAGGATGCCGTGAACAAATTCCTGATCCCGCTCGGCATCTTTCTCGTCCTGCTGATCTTCTTGTTCGTGGGCCTCGGCCTCAATCCGCGCGAGATACCGTCGCCGTTGATCGACAAACCGGCACCGCAGTTCAAGCTGACGCAACTGCACGATCCGTCCAAGATGCTGACGACGGCCGACATGCAGGGCAAGGTATGGCTCCTCAACGTGTGGGCCTCGTGGTGCGTGTCCTGCCGCGAGGAGCATCCGATCCTGGTGGCGCTCGGCAAGAGCGACATCGTCCCGATCATCGGGCTCAACTACAAGGACGAGTCGGCGGCCGGCCTCAAGTGGCTGGCGCAGAACGGCGACCCGTACAACCTGTCGATCGTCGATCGCGACGGCCGCGTCGGCATCGACTACGGGGTGTACGGCGTGCCCGAGACCTTCGTGATCGACAAGCACGGCACCATTCGCTACAAGCAGATCGGACCGATCACCACCGCCGCGCTGGAGCAGAAGATCCTGCCCCTCGTGCGCGAACTGCAGAAGCAATCATGAGGCCCCTCTTGCGGCTCGCCGCCACGCTGGGCCTGACCCTGCTCCTGCTGGCGAGCGTGCCGGCCATCGCCGGCGAGGCCGTGCCCACCGCACAGGATCCCGTCGCGGCATCGCGCGCCGTGCGCCTCTCCGAGCAGCTGCGCTGCCTCGTGTGCCAGAACCAGACGATCGCCGAATCGAACGCGGAGCTCGCGCTCGACCTGCGCCAGCAGATCCGCGAGCAGATCGCCGCGGGCAAGACCGACGACGACATCCTGCAGTACATGGTCAACCGCTACGGTGACTTCGTGCTGTACCGCCCGCCGTTCAAGGCCACGACGCTGGTCCTATGGTTGGGCCCGGCGCTGCTCCTGATCGTTGGCGTATTCGTGCTGGCGCGCGTGCTCCGCAGCCGGCGCGCGGCGGCCGACGAACCGCCGCTCACCCCGGAGGAGCAACGCCGTGCGGCGCAACTCCTCGCCATGGATTCCTCGGAAGAACAACGATCGTGATTCCTTTCGCTGTCATCGCAGTGGCCATGGTGGCCATCGCCTTAGCGTGGCTCGTCGTGCCGCTGCTGCGCCACCGGCGCTCCACCGCCATCGGGCGCGAAGCGTCCAACGTGGCCATCCTGCGCGACCAGCTGAAGGAGCTGGATGCCGACCTGCAAAACGGCGGATTGTCTCCCGAGCAGCACCAGCAGGCGCGACACGAGCTCGAGCAGCGTGTGCTCGAGGAATCGGTGCCACAGGGCAACGCTGTCGAAGCCTCCGCCTCCGCGAGCCCCGGTGCGGGTCGCCGCACGGTGTGGGCGCTCGCCGCCATCATTCCACTGGCCGCGATCGCGCTGTATGCCTTCTGGGGCAATTTCGAAGCGTTCTCGCCGATCGCGCAAAGCGGCCAGCACCAGATGTCATCGGAGCAGATCGGCCAGATGGTCGCCAAGCTCGAAGCCCGCCTGCAGACGGACCCGGACAATGCCGACGGCTGGCTGATGCTCGCCCGCACCTATTACGCGATGGGGCGCTACCAGCAGGCGACCAGGGCGTTCGAGCGTGCCGCCAAGCTCATACCGGACGATCCCAACCTGCTCGCGGACTACGCCGATGCCCTCGGCGCCACGCAGCAGTCGCTGCAGGGCAAGCCCACCGAGCTCGTCGCGCAGGCGCTGAAGATCGATCCGCGCAACTGGAAGGCGCTCGCCCTCGCCGGCACGGCCGCGTTCGATCGCCAGGATTTCAAGCAGGCGGTCGCCTATTGGGAACAGCTGAAAGCGGTCGCTCCCGCCGACCTGGAAATGGCCAAGACGATCGACACGAGCATCGCGGAAGCACGCCAGCTGGGCGGCCTCGCCCCGGCGGCGAACGCCGCTGCAGGGACAACCAGGCCCGCCACGGAAGCGGTCGCCGCGAACGCACCGAACGCGCCGGTCACGGCGACAGCCACTCCGGCGATGCCCGGCAGCAAGCTGGACGGCACCGTGACGCTCAGTCCGCAGCTTGCCGCGAAGGCGGGTCCGGATGACGTGGTGTTCATTTTCGCGCGTGCAGCCGAAGGTCCGCGCATGCCGCTCGCGATCGTCAAGCGGCAGGTGAAGGATCTGCCGACCGCGTTCACGCTCGACGATTCCATGGCGATGGCGCCGAACATGAGGCTTTCGAGTTTTCCCGAAATCGTCGTCGGCGCGCGCGTCTCGAAATCCGGCACCGCGACGCCGCAGAGCGGCGACCTGGAAGGCGTGTCGGCGCCGGTGAAGGCCGGCGCGACCGGCGTGAGGATCGTCATCGATCGCGCCCTGCCGTAGTCACCCGGGCATCGCTGCACCGGAAGCCTCGCTGCGCCCGCGAGGCTTTTTCATTTCGCGCCGCCGGTTGCTGCGTTGGCATTTGTGGATCGGGCTGTTGCCTGACGGAGCGCGTGCAAGGCGGACGCACCTGCATTGCGTCCGTGCCGGATTGCGCATCGTACGTGTCATCGCGTCGCAGCCTCGCTCACCGCGTTCGTACGGTCGCGGCGTGCCGTGCGCTGCGCACAACGTGCATTTGATTTTCGGCAACAACTGTTCGCGTCTGCAGCACGAACAAGGACGCTCCGCGGCATAGACTCGCCTCATGGTGGCGCACGCCACGATGAAAGGGAGAAATCTCATGCCGTTTCGTCCGTCGGCGCTGACGCCGATCATCGCCTGCCTTTGCGTGTTGCTCATCGCCATTGCCGGTCCGGCACGATCGCAGGCGCCCGCGCGCGCGACAACCGCCGCGAGCACTGCCTGCTACGGGTGCCACGAGCCGATCAAGGCCTTCCACGCAACGGGCAAGCACAAGAACGTGGCCTGTGCGTCGTGCCACGACGGCACGGCTGCGCACCTGCAGGATGCATCGAGTCGTCCCGTCACCAAGACCGATCCCGCCGTGTGCGGCAGCTGTCACCGCAACCAGTTCGAGACCATGTTCAAGATGAACTGGGACAAGACCGCGCGCGCCGAGAAGTCGCGGGCGACCGGTCCTTCGCCGGATCCCGCGTGGGACAAGCTGATGATGCCGCACGGCTTCACCAAAGAGCACAACGTGCCGCGCTCGCACGCCTTCGCACTGTACGACCAGCTGGTGGTCGATCGCTCCTTCGGCGGCCGCTTCGAACCGAAGAGCGGCTGGCAAAGCCTTGGCACTGCCGGCGGCAACATCAACGTCTGGGACGTGCTCGAGGACAAGTTTCCGGGCCAGGACCACAAGGCGCTGCGCCCGGGCACCGCCGCCGCAGCGAACCCGGTCTGCCTGTCGTGCAAGACGCAGGACCACATCCTGGACTGGGCGTACATGGGCGATCCCGTGCCGAATGCGAAATGGAGCCGTACGTCGAAAGTCGTCGACATGGCCAAGAGCGTTAGCCACTCGCTCAACTGCTTCTTCTGCCATGACCCGCATTCGACCCAGCCGCGCATCGTCCGCGACGGCCTCATCCAGGCGCTCACGCGTCCCGAGAAGGACACGCTCTGGCACAGCGATCCGCGCGGCGCGAAGATCGATGTCAAGGAAATGGGCCTGCGCGGCTACACGCGCAAGATCGCCATCCTCGATCGTTACGACACCAATCTGCAATGCGGCCAGTGTCACGTCGAGTACAACTGCAACCCGGGCACCGATCCCAAGACCGGACAGCCGGTCACCATGGCCGACCAGCGCGCGAACCACTTCCCGTTCAAGGCCGTCGGGGATATCGGCAAGCATTACACCGATCTCGGCTTCCGCGACTTCAAGCATGGCATCACGGGCGCACTGTTGTGGAAGGCGCAGCACCCCGACGTCGAAACGTACTACGGATCGAAGCACCAGAAGGCCGGCGTCGAATGCAGCTCGTGCCACATGCCGAAGGTCAGGGACAAGGCTGGCAAGCTCTACACTTCGCACTGGCAGACGTCGCCGCGCCATTACGTGAAGGAGACCTGCCTCACCTGTCACAGCCAATGGACCGAGCAACAGGTGGCCTACGTCCTCGACTCGCTCAAGAATCGTTACGACGGCAAGGTACGCAAGGCGGAGTTCTGGCTGACACGGCTCGTGGACAAGTTCGAGGAGGCACAGAACCTCGGCGTGGACAACCCGGTGCTCAATGATGTGCGCAAGAAGCACGACGAGGCGCACATCAATTGGGAGTGGTGGACGGCCGTCAACGGCGCGTACTTCCACAATCCGGATGCGGCGACCGAATCGCTCAACCGGTCGATGACCGTTTCGCAGGAAGGCATCAAGCTCCTGGACGACGCCATGGCCAAGCGCCGCGAGATCGTGCGTGCCGGTGCCGCTGCCCCGGCGCCGGCCCCAGCGGTCGCGACCAGCGTGCCGGCTCCTGCAGCGGTGCCGCCCGCCAAGTAGCGAACTTGACCTGCGGCAAAGGCGAGGCTGCGTGCCTCGCCTTTTTGTTGGGTGGCAACGGATAATGCACGCATGAACGCAACACAGCTCGGCTTTGCCGTGCTCGCCGCCGCGATGATTGCGGCCGCGCTGGCGTTCGTGCTGCCGGCGCTGCGCCGCCGGCCTGAGCACGCTGCCACGCCCACCGCGCTCGCGCTGCACGTCGACACGATGCGCGTGGCGCTGCTGGAACTCGAGCGCCAGCACGCCGACGGGCAGCTCGATGACAGGCACTACGCCGAGGCACGCAGCGAGATCGAACGGCGGCTGCTGCAGGAAGCGCCGCGAGGTGTCGCACCACCGGTCACCACGCCACCACGGTGGGTGCCCGCCGCCGTCGGTGTGCTCGTGCCGCTGCTTGCCTTTGCACTGTACGCGGCGCTCGGTGAACCGACGATGCTGTTCCCTTCATCGGCGACCGATGCAACCGCAGGGACCGACGCGCTCGCCCGTTACGCCAGCGAGCACCCACGCGATGCGCGTGGCTGGATCCTGCTCGCGCGGGCGCAGGCCCGGGACGAGCGCTTCGCGGAGGCCGCGGCGGCGTATGCGCGCGCGATCGAGATGCCCCAGGCGGCGCGCGATCCCGGTGTGCACGCCGAATACGCCGATGTCCTTGGCATGGCCCAGGGCGGCCGCCTCGCCGGCAAGCCCGCGGCGCTCATCGCGCAGGCTCTCGCACTCGATCCACGGCACCCTCAGGCGCTGGAGCTCGCCGGCAGTGCCGCGTACGAGGCGGGCGATTTCCCTGCAGCCGCCGCGCACTGGCGAACGCTGATCACGGAACTGCCGCAGGACGATCCGCGTTTGCAGGAGCTCGCGGCCGCCGTATCCCGTGCGCAGCGGCTCGCCGCCGTCAGCCTCCCCGCACTGGCCGATTCCCGCAGTGGAAAGGCAGCGCGATGAATCACGACTGCGACGTCGTCGTGATCGGCGCCGGCATCAGCGGTCTCGTCGCGGCACGAAAGGTCGAGCAGGCCGGCGCGCACGTGCGCGTCATCGAAGCGGGTACACGCACGGGCGGGGTGATCGGCACCCAGCAGCGCGACGGCTTCCTGTTCGAACTCGGACCCAACAGCACCCTCGACACCACCCCATTCATCAATGCCCTGCTCGACGACACCGGGATTCGCGATGAGCGCGTGGATGCCAGCCAGGTGGCATCACGGCGCTTCATCATCCGCGGCGGCAAGCCCGTGGTGCTGCCGACATCACCCGGGGCTTTCCTGTCGACGCGTGCATTCTCGACGATGGCGAAGCTGCGCCTGCTGCGCGAGCCGTTCATCCCGCCGGCACCGCGCGACGTGGAGGAATCCATTGCCGCATTCGTGCGCCGCCGTCTCGGGCGCGAGTTCCTCGACTACGCCATCGATCCCTTCGTGGCTGGCATCTACGCGGGCAATCCGGACGAGATCTCCGTCCCGGCGGCGTTCCCGCGACTCCACGCACTGGAGCAGCGATACGGCAGCCTGATCAAGGGCCAGATCAAGGGCAGGCGCGAACGCGCACGCAACGCCGAGGCCGCGAAGAATGCTGCCGCCAGCTTCTCCTTCCGAGGTGGCATGCAGACCCTGCCGGACGCCATCGCACGCACGCTGCGCGATCTCGCCCTGCAGACGCGGGCCACGTCGATCAGCGCCGTGGACGGCGGCTTCATCGTCGAATTCGAAGACGCGCAAGGGCCGGGCAACGTTCGCGCACGCGCCGTGCTGCTCGCCGTGCCGGCGTACGCCGCCGCGACGCTGATCGCAGGCGTCGCGCCTGCGGCGGCCGACTCGCTGCGTGCCATCGAGTACGCTCCGGTCGCGTCGGTGGTCGGTGCCTACCGCCGTTCCGACGTGCAGCACGCGCTCGACGGATTCGGCTTTCTGGTACCACGGGTGGAACATCGACGCATTCTCGGAACGCTGTTCTCGAGCAGCATGTTTCCGGGTCGTGCGCCCGACGATTGCGTGCTCCTGACCACCTTCGCGGGTGGCCGCCGCGATCCGGGCATCGCCGCGCTGAGCGACGAAGAAATCGGGGCGATCGTCGCGGAAGAGCTCGCCGTACTGGTGGGTGCGCCACCGCGTCCGCTCTGGCGCGCAGTGACGCGCTGGGCCAAGGCGATCCCGCAGTACACGCTTGGCCATCTGGAACGCCTGCGCCCGGTCGAGGACGCCGAAGCCGGCGCACCGGGACTCTTTTTCTGCGCGAGCTATCGCGGCGGCGTTTCGGTCGGCGACTGCATCAAATCGGGTACTGCCATCGCCGGGCGCGTCAGCGCGCATCTCGTGCCCGGCAGCCAGCACGCGGCGGCAGGCTGACGCGCACCGACAGGCGAGCGAAGGCTACGGCCAGAACGTCCGGCCGCAATTCCAGCACACCTCGAAAGTGGCCGGGTTCTCCTCCTGGCAGCCGGGACAGAAGGTGCGGCCCCGCCGTTGCGATTGCGCGGCGTGCTCCCGCAAAACGTCCTGCGCCCGGACGAGATCACGCTCGTCGTCCAGCCAGAGCTGCGGCATGGCGATATCGGGCGGGACATCCCCGACGATGCTCGTCATGTGCTCGTTGAACACGTGCGCGGCGATTCCGTGCATGCGCAGGATATCGCGCAGCATGTAAGCCTGCAGTCGGTCGCCGGGTCGCAGCAGTAGCAGCATGGTAAAAATTTCACGCTTCCGACGCGCATTCTACGTCTCGAAGCCGCGCTCCGGTAACGCCTCGGCAGCCCGCGCCAAGGCACTTCCCAATGTAGTCCTTGTCCGATTCTCACGACACGCGCGCCGGTGTTATCTTTGCGCGCCACTAGCGACCGAGGCCGGCGGTGCACCGGTGCGCCCGCCGCCGACCCAATGCCATGACCTCAGAAAACGATAATCCGGTTTCCAGTCGCGACGTTGCCAGCACGGGCATCCCCGGTCTCGACCTCGTGCTGCGCGGCGGCTTCACGCGCGACCGCCTCTACCTCGTGGAGGGCTTGCCCGGCACTGGCAAGACCACCCTTGCCCTGCAGTTCCTGCTGGCCGGACGTGATGCAGGCGAGAAGGTGCTTTACGTCACGCTGTCCGAGACCGAGGGCGAGCTGCGAGCAGTCGCCGCTTCGCACGGCTGGTCCATGGATGGTGTCGAGATCCTGGAGGTCGTTCCGGCTCCCGAAGTTTTGTCGCCTGAGCAGCATTACACGCTCTTCCATCCGGCAGAGGTCGAGCTCGGCGCCACGGCCAACGCCATCCTGCAGAAGATCGATCGCACCAACCCGCAGCGTGTCGTCTTCGATTCGCTGTCGGAGCTGCGCCTGCTGGCCGGCGACGCCTTGCACTACCGCCGGCAGGTACTTGCCATGAAGCAGCACTTTGCCAGCCGCGGCTTCACCGTCGTGGTGCTCGACGACGCCAAGAACGACTACCAGGTGCAGAGTCTCGTCCACGGCGTGCTCACGCTCGAAGCGGCCGCGGAGGATTTCGGCGGCGAGCGGCGGCGCATGCGCGTGGTCAAGTATCGTGGCGTGGGTTTCCACGGTGGCTACCACGACATCGAGATCCGCCGCGGCGGGATGAACGTCTTTCCACGCCTCGCCGCGTCACCCAAACGCGCATCCTCGCAGCACGAAGTCCTGAGCACGGGTCTCAGCGGCTTCGATGAACTGCTGGGTGGTGGCATCGACCGCGGCACCAGCACCCTCATCACCGGCGCCGCTGGGACCGGCAAATCGTCCCTCGCAGCCCAGTTCGCAACTGCGGCGGCCGAGCGCGGTTACCACGCGGCCTTCTTTCTGTTCGACGAAAAGATGGAGACGCTCGTCGAGCGGTGCGGAGGACTCGGCATTCCGCTGCAAAAGCACCTCGATGCCGGGAACATCACCATCTCCCAGGTCGCCCCCGGCGATCTTTCCCCCGGGGAGTTCATGGCGACGGTATGCAAGTCGGTCGATCACGATGGCGTCGCGGTGGTGGTGATCGACAGCCTGAATGGGTATCTGAATTCGATGCCGAACGAGCGCCACCTGCTCGTGCGGTTGCACGAGCTCCTCACCTACCTCGGGCATTCCGGCGTCTCGACGGTGCTCGTCGGCGTACAGCATGGGCTCATCGGCCAGAACATGAGCAGCCCGGCCGACACGAGCTATCTCGCCGATTCCGTCGTGCTCCTGCGCTACTTCGAGGCATTCGGCGCCGTGCGCCAGGCCATTTCGGTGCTCAAGCGGCGCGGCGGCAGGCACGAACGCACGATTCGCGAGTACAGCCTCGCGGCCCACGGCATTCAGATCGGCGCGCCGCTGCGCGAGTTTCGCGGCGTGCTGACCGGCGTGCCGATCTACGAAGGCCAACGTGAACCGTTGATCGCGCACACCAATGGCAGCACGAGCGACACCCCGTCCGCAGGCTGAGGCAAGGATGCAGCACACGGGACGCAACCGCAGGGTGCTGCTCCTGTGCCCGACCGGGCGCGATGCAACCCTCGCCGCACAGATGCTGGCCGGCGCGGGAATCGTGACCCAAGTCTGCCCGACGCTGGCGGCCGTCATCGCGACCATGGATGCCGGCGCAGGGTGTCTGGTGGTCGCCGAAGAGGCGCTCACCGACCGCGGCATCGGGCATCTGCAGGCGTGGCTCGGCAACCAGCCAGCCTGGTCGGACCTTCCCTTCCTGCTGCTCGCGCGGCACGGCGCCGATTCCACGACGACCGCGCGAGCGATGGAGCTGCTCGGCAACGTCACGATCCTCGAACGCCCGGTGCGCGTCGCCGCGCTGACGAGCGCCGTGCATGCTGCGTTGCGGGCGCGCGAGCGCCAGTACGACTTGCGCGAGCAGCTGCACGAGCGCGAGATGGCGAGCCGGGCATTGGCCGAGCGCGACGAGTCGCTGCGCATGGCGCTGGCCGCCGGCAACATGGGCGCCTTCGACATCGATCTGCGTACCGGGGAGTCCGCATGGACCGAGGCAAGCTACGCCATTCTGGGCTTCAGTCCCACCGGTGAATTTCGGCCCCGGTTCGATACGTGGCTCGCGGGCGTGGCGCCCGAGGACCGTGACGAAGTGCTGCGCCAGCAGGAGCTCGCGCGCACCAGCAAATCGCGTTATCACCTCGAATACCGCTATGTGCGCCCCGCCGACGGCAAGCGCATCTGGCTTGCCACGGCCGGGCGTTACCTCTACGACGAGCATGGCGTGCCCTACCGCTCGCTCGGTGTCTTTTTCGACAGCACACGCCGCCGGGAGCTCGAGGAGGATCTGCGCACCGTCAATGCCACACTGACCCGGCTGGTCGACGAGCGCACGCGCGAGCTGCGCGATCTTTCCCACCACCTGATCGAGGTGGCCGAGAACGAGAAGCGTGCTCTCGCGCGTGAACTGCACGACGAGCTCGGCGCGATGATGACAGCGCTTCTGATCGACCTCGATGTGATCCGGCGCCGGGCGGAATCGCCGGTGCTGAAGGACGTGGCCGACCGCGCCGTCGAGCTGGTGCGATCGGCGGCCATGGTGAAGCGGCGGATCATGGAAGGGCTCCGCCCCAGCGTGCTCGACATGATGGGCCTCGACGAGGCGCTGCGCAGCCTGGCCGGCGAGTTCTCGCGCAGGACAGGCATTGCCTGCGGCGTGGACCAGGTGGAGCGCATCGCCAGCGTGGACCAGAGGATTGCCATTGCGCTGTATCGCATCGTGCAGGAAGCCCTCACGAATGTGTCGAAATACGCCCGGGCGAACCGCGTCGACATCACGCTCGCCAACGGCGACGGCGTGCTGAAGCTCTCCGTGGTCGATGACGGGATCGGACTGCCGGAGCGGCCGAAGGGCGAGCGGCGCAACCACTACGGCATCTCCGGCATGCGCGAGCGTGTGTCCTACCTCGGTGGCGAGTTCGCGATCGAAGCCAACCGCCATCGCGGCACCGCGGTGCGCGTGCGCATCCCGCTCGTCCAGGAGCGGTCCGCGCGGGCCGCGACTGGGCACTGAGGCTGCCGTAGGAAACCTCCTACACCAACTGCGGCCCGCGGCTGACTGCCGCTCCGCAACCGCTGGGCGACAGTCCACCCGATGCCCACGAGGGCGAACCGCAGAAGACACGAACGTGGACCAGGATGCGAACACCCCCGCCGTCGGCCAGCAGGACGACGGCGTCGATTTCGAAGACCAGCTGTACCTGAGGCAATTCGTCGAGCAGTACCTTACGTCGCGCGGCTACACGACGACCAGCCGCAATGCACGCCTGGTCGTCGCGGCGATCGCGAGTTGCCGCCCTGGCCCGCTCGACGGTCCCGCGTTGGAGGCTTGCGTCGACAAGGCACTCAATCCGGAGCTGCTGCGCCCGGCGGCATGAGCGCGCGGCGGCCGGAGACGCGGCGCCCGCGATTCCAGGAACGACCATGCCCGACGCCGTGATCATTCCCTTCCCCGGTCCCAAGGGCGGTCGCCACGTCACGGCGGCGCGGCAGGACCTGTTCGTGGAGCGTTTCCTCCATGCGCGCGGCATCGAGGTGAACGAAGCGACCCGTGCCGTGGTAAGTCGCGCGATCGTCCAGTTCCCGGGCGGATTGCCCGCGCCGCGCATCGATCTCGAAAGATTCATCGATTTCGCCGCGGGCCCCCGCCTGCGCCGATTGCGCACGCCCACCTTGAGTCGCGACGCGTAACGAGCGCGGCGTCGTGTAGCATTCTGCCCTGGCGATGGCGCGTGGGTCGTCCGGCACGGCGGGTTGGCCGGCCGGCGGATCCCCGATGGCCCATCGGGTGGTCACCTGGACCCGCATGGACGCTACTGGCAACGACCTCGGATCGCACGGATGGTTTGAGCGCCTGGTCGCGTCGATCACCGACTACGCGATGTTCATGCTCGCTCCCTCCGGCATCGTCCTCACGTGGAACCCGGGCGCCGAGCGCACCTACGGCTATCCGGCCGGCGAGGTCATCGGGAAGCATTTTTCGGTCTTCTATCCGGCCCGGCAGATTGCGACCGGCTGGCCCACCTATGAACTCGAGCAGGCGCAGCTCGCCGGGCGCTTCGAGGACGAAGGCTGGCGCCTGCGCGCCGACGGCACGCCGTTCTGGGCCAACGTCGTCATCACCGCGCTTCGCGACGAAGCAGGTGCGTTCCTCGGCTACGGCAAGATCACGCGCGACCTGACCGAGCGGCGCAGGCAGGAGAACGCGCTGCGGCAAAGCGAGGAACGCTTCCGTCTGCTTGTCGAGAGCGTGAAAGATTACGCGATCTTCATGCTCGACCGCGACGGGCGGGTGGTGAGCTGGAACCGCGGCGCCGAAACCATCAAGGGTTACAAGGCGAGCGAGATCATCGGCCGGCACTTCTCGGTGTTCTACCCGCAGGAGGCGATCGCTCGCCACTGGCCGGAGAACGAGCTGCAGATGGCCCGGGAGTATGGGCGTTTCGAGGACGAGGGCTGGCGGTTGCGCAAGGATGGCACCGCGTTCTGGGCCAACGTCATCATCACGGCCGTCTATGACGACCAGGGCGTGCTGCGCGGCTTCGCGAAGATCACGCGCGACCTCACCACGCACAAGCGTTACGAGGAGATGCAGCGCAGCCAGAGGCAGACCAACAATTTTCTCGCCATGCTCGCCCACGAGTTGCGCAATCCGCTGGATCCGATCCGGCATGCACTCGATCTCATGGCGCTGCAACCGGCCGATGCCGGCACGCGGGACTGGGCGCGCGACGTCATCGATCGCCAGGTCATGCAACTCGGGCGGCTCGTGGACGACCTTCTCGATGTGAGCCGCATCACCAGCGGCAAGATCAACCTGAAGCTCGAGCCCACCAATCTCGAGCAGATCGTCGCGGAGATCGTGGAATCGGTGCGTCCGCTCGCCAGTGCGCGACAGCAGGTGATCGAGACACGCGTGGAGGGCGCATCATTCGAGTGCCGCGTCGATCGCACCCGCGTTGCGCAGATCGTGCTCAACCTGCTCACCAACGCCGTGAAGTACACGCCGACCGGGGGCAGGATCACGGTGACGGTCCTTCGCCTCAATGCGTTCGGCGAGGTTCGCGTGGTCGATACCGGCATGGGAATGTCGCAGGAACTCGTCGAACATGTGTTCGATCCGTTCGTGCAAGGCGAGCGCACCCTCGATCGCGCCGACGGCGGACTTGGCCTGGGCCTTACTCTCGTCCGGCGGCTCGCCGAGATGCACGGCGGCTCCGTATCGGCGCAAAGCGAGGGCGAGGGCAAGGGCAGCACCTTCACCGTACGGTTTCCGATTTGTGCGACCGCGCCGGCCGGAGACCTGCAGATCTCGGCGGCCGGGCCACATGTCACGCCCTCGAGCCAACAACGGCGCGTGCTGATCGTCGACGACAACCTCGACGCGGCCAACACCCTCGGCGCGCTGGTCACCGCGCTCGGCCATCAGGTCTGGACGGTCCACGACGGACCTGCGGCGGTCGCCGCCGCCACCGAGCATAAGCCCGATACCGTGCTGCTCGACATCGGGCTGCCGGGGATGAGCGGATACGATGTGGTGAAGGAGTTGCGGGCCGTTCCTGGCCTGCGCGAATCGACCATGGTGGCCTGCACGGGCTACGGGCACGACAGCGATCGCCTCGCGGTGCGCGAGGCCGGATTCGACGGTCACCTGGTGAAACCGATCGAGATCGCGCGGCTGCAGGAAATCCTGCGGCGGCCGACCGCTCGCAGCGAAGCCCCGCCCGCCGCAAACCCGGGCGCATCCGATACCGCCCATTAGGCGGCGCCGCGCCGCCTGGCGGACCTGCCCTCAGCGCCAGTGCAACGCGCCCGGCAGCCTAGAGCAGCCATTGCGACGGGTGCGCCCGCGCTAATCGACGCGCCGGTCCGGCTGCATCGCCGCGATCAATGTGCGCTCACCGGCGTCGCGTGGCGGCGCCGGCGCGGTGCTTCCCCCCGTGCGTGCAACGCGCGAACCGTTGCCGGCCGCCGTTGTTCATGACGGGCCGCCATGCTCATCAGCCCGATCAGGATTGCGCCTGCGTAGCCTCCCGCCAGGAAGGCCACCAGGACCCACCAGATCGACACCATCGTGTCCTCCGCTTCTCCGGTACGTGCTTGGATTGTTGCCCCGTTGGCGCTCGGAGCGCCGTCAGCCGGGCGTGACGGAGTGCTACGCGGGTGCCCCAAAACGCTGTAGGAAAACCGGAAGACGCGCGGGCGTCGGCATACCGTTCGGGCGCGGCGCGTCTTTACGCCGTCACCGGCGCGGCGGCACCCGCACGCCGATCCGGCGGAGCACCTCCGCGGTGAGTTCCTGATCGGCGGCCGCGGCGAACGCACGCCATGGATCGCGGCGCATCCTGCGCAGTCGCTCGGGGACGTTGCGGATGTTGAAATGCCCGAAGCGCACGTCGTCGCGCAGATCCTCCCATGCGATGGGGGTGGACACCGGCGCATCGGCTTTTGCGCGTACCGAGTACGCGGCGACCGCCGTGGCACCTTCCGCGTTGCGCAGATAGTCGACGAAGATCTTGCCGCCGCGGCGCACCTTCGCAAGCTTCGACGTGAAACGCTCGGGAGATGCCTGGACCAGCAGATCCGCGACGGCCTTCGTGAATGGCTTGATGACGTCCCAGCCGTACGTTGCCCTGATCGGCACGACCACGTGCAGCCCTTTGCCCCCGGTGGTTTTCAGGAATCCGCGCAAACCCAACTGATCGAGCAGCGTGCGCAGCAGCTCCACCCCCTGCACCAGCGCGCTCCACTCCAGATCCTCGTCGGGATCGAAGTCGAAGATCAGCCGGTCCGGCTGGCCGAGATGCTGCCGTGTCGATCCCCACGGGTGGAACTCGAGCACGCCCATCTGCACGAGTGCAACGACCGCCGGCACCGAATTGGCCATCATGTAGAGGCCCGTTCCGCCTCCCTCCTTGACGCGCACCTGCTCGATCACATCCGGGGTGCTCTCCTTCGCATGCTTCTGGTAGAAGCAGTGCTTGCCCCAGCCGTTAGGACAGCGCACGAGCGTGAGCGGACGATCACGCAGTTGCGCGACGAGTCTCTCACCCACCGCTTCGTAGTAGCGCGCGATGTCGAGCTTGCTGTAGCCGGCCTCCGGATAGAGGAGCTTGTCCGGATTGGAAATGACGATCCCGGCCACTGCGACCGGCATTGCGGCTTTCGCGGACTGCGCCGCGCCTTCAGCGCGTTGTTTCGCCGGCGCCGGTGCGGCACCCTCGCTGGACGATAGGTTGCGAGATCCGCCGGCCGAAGCTGAAGGCCTCTTGGCTGCGGAGGCGGTGCGCTTCCCTGCTGTACCGCTCTTCGCGGCAGCAGGTGCTTTCGCCGACTTGACTGCACCCTGCGCCGTGTTGCTGCTCGGCAATGCCTCGGTCGCCGTGGCCGCCGCCACATCGACGGCAGTCTCCAGCACGACGTCGGAGGGTTTCTTGTCCTCGCGCAAGCCCTGAAACGACGGATGGCGCACCGTGCCGTCGCGCGTCCATTCGGTGAACGCCACCTCCGCGACCAGCGCCGGCCTGATCCAGTGCGCGCCCTTCGCCTCGTAACCGCGCGGCGGATTCACGAAAGGTGGCGTGTCCTGCGCCATCTTCGCGAGCTTCGGCGCAAGACTTCTCAGCATCGCGTCGTTGAAGCCGGTGCCCACCTTGCCGCAATAGCGGAGCTTGCCCTGCGCATCATGGACACCGAGCAGCAACGCGCCGAAGCCGGTGCGCGATCCGCCCGGATCGGTATAGCCGCCGATGACCATCTCCTGGCGCAACGCGCACTTCACCTTCAGCCACGCTGTGCCGCGGCGATTCTGATAGGGCGCGTCGCGCCGTTTCGACACGATGCCTTCGAGCTTGAGCTTGCACGCCTGTGCATACACTTCATCACCGGGGCCTTCGAGGTGCTCCGAGTAGCGGAGGATTGCCGGCTGGCCCTCGAGAAGCTGCTTCAGCAGTCGCTTGCGCTCGACGAGCGAGACGCCGGAAAGATCGTAGCCGTCGAGATGCACGATGTCGAAGAGCCAGAACGCGAGCTTGCCCGTATCACCTGTCGCGAGCACGTTCTGCAACGCCTGGAAGCTGGTGCGCCCGTCGCTTTCCATCACCACCACCTCGCCATCGAGCCATGCATCGCGTACCGGCAGGCGTGCGAGCGCCCGGGCGATCGGGGCGAACTGCGCAGTCCATTCCTTGCCGTTGCGCGAGAACAGCTGCGCTTCGCCCTGCGTGACGCGACACACCATGCGATAGCCGTCGTACTTGATCTCGTGCACCCACTCGGCGCCCACCGGCGGCGACTTGGCGAGGGTGGCGAGCTGCGGCGCGATCATTTCCGGAAGCGGCGCCTTGCGTGCGCCGACGACCTTTGCCAGCGCAAAGGATGGTTTGCTGCGCTTGATGCCGCCGTCTTGCACGTTGTCCTCGACGCTCTTGTTCGAGTGCCAAACCCGGTCCGGTGCCGCGGCAATCTCGTCGAGATCGCGGCCGCTCGCGACGCTGCGCGGTAGCGCGTCCACGACCCCCGGCGCACCGGTGCGTGCGTACTCATCAGCCAGCTTGATCAGGAACCACGACTTCTCGTCCCGATCCTTGCCGCCCCACGCGCGGACCAGCGTCCACTCGCCCCCGAGCTTCTCGCCTTCGAGCCGGAAGCGCAGCTTGCCCTTGCGGTACCCCTCCTGGGGATCACCCTCGGGAACCCACACGCCGCGGTCCCAGAGCAGCACGGTGCCGCCGCCATATTGTTTTGGGGGAATGATGCCTTCGAAGTCGGCGTACTCGATCGGATGGTCCTCGACGTGCATGGCAAGGCGCTTGACGGCCGGATCGAGGCTCGGACCCTTCGGAACGGCCCAGCTCAGCAGCACGCCGTCGAGCTCGAGCCGGAAATCGTAATGCAGATGGCTTGCGCGGTGCTTCTGGATGACGAACATGAGGCCAGCCACTGCACTCTTGCGCGCACGTCCCTCGGGTTCGGGCGTGACCTCGAAGTTGCGCTTCTTGCGGTAAAGCTCGAGGGCCATGGGTGAGCTCGGGTGCATTTCGCGTGCCACCGCCATGACGCGGCGGCGGAGCAGGCCGACATCCTGCGCAAGGGATGGAAACTTCCGCCAGCGCGCAAGATTTACCACGCCGGCGGGAGCGATCGGCGAAGCCTGATGAGGCGATTGGACAGCTGCCCGCGGCGATGGCATGGCGGTTGCATGGCCGTGGCCAAGGCCGTACATTCACGGGGGCCCCCACACATGAGGCCAACGGGCCTCTTCGTTTCCGCGCATTCCATGTCCGAACCCCGTTCGGGTCGCTTTCCCCTCCCGCTGACTCTGCTCTTCGTCCTGTGCCTCGCGCTCACGGCACTGGCCTCGGCTGCGCTCGTGATCGCGGGGCTCGAGCTCGGCCGATCGGTCAAGCGCGTCGAGCACACGTTGCGGGTTCAGCGGGCCCTCGAAGTTCTGCAGCTCACGCTGGTGGATGCCGAAACGGGGCAGCGCGGGTTTCTACTGTCCGGCCAGCCGCAATTTCTCGAACCTTACATCGATGCGGTTGCGCGTCAGGCGTACTACCTCGGCACCCTGCAAAGATTGACGGCCGACAACCCGACGCAGCAAGCCGCACTGAAGGTGCTGCAGCCCCTGGTGGACGAGCGGCTCCGACAGCTCACCACGACGATGCACGCCTTCCGCGGTGCGCCGGCCATACCCGACGCTGCCCTGCAGGACCTCAACAGCGGCAAGCAGCTCATGGATCGGCTGCGCGTGGGGCTCGAGGGCATGCGCAACGAAGAACAGCGCATGCTCGAAACCTACCAGGTCGACGTAGACCAGCGGGGGCAGTACGGCATTGTCTTCCTGCTGCTCTCGAATCTGGCGAGCCTGCTCGGACTGGTCGTGCTTTACGTCGCGATGCGCAGGTACGAGCGCCGGCGCAAGGCCGCGCAGGCGCAGCTCGCCAGCAGCGAGCAGGAATTCAGGGAGCTCTTCGACGCGTCTCCGGTGGCACAGGCGGAGTGCGACGTGTCGAGCGGTAGGCTGTTGCGTGCCAACCGCAAGTTCGCGGAAATCACCGGCTTCGCGCCGGACGAGTTGAAGCGCACGACCATCGTCGATCTTCTTCCGCGCGCGCATCGGCTCGACAACGCGCGCGCCTACCGGGAGCTCCTCGCCGGCGAGCGTCCGGTGATGCGCGTCGAGCAGCCGATCGCGCGCAAGGACGGCACGAAATTCTGGGCGCTGGTACAGGCCGGCGTTGCGCATGCGCCGGATGGCTCGGCAGCCCGTACCCTCCTCACCGTCGAGGACATCACCCGGCGCAAGGCCATCGAGGACGCGCGCGAAGGTGCCTTCGCGCTGCTGCGTGCCGTCGCCGAAGGTACGACGGATCTCGTGTTTGCGAAGGACTTCGCGGGCCGGTATCTGCTCGCCAATCGTGCCCTGCTTGCCGCGTTTGGCAAGGCGTCGGAGGACGTGCTCGGCCGCACCGACGAAGAGCTGCTTGGCAACCCCGCTGCCGCGACGCCGGTGCGCGAGCATGATCTGAAAGTGATGCGCGGACGCGAGGCCGTCACCGTCGAGGAGACCATCGCATTTCCGGACGGAGCGCGCACGCTGCTGGTCACGAAGGCGCCCTACATGGATGCCGCGGGCGAGCTCGCGGGCGTGGTCGGCATCGCTACGGACGTGACCGCCCGCAAGGAGGCCGAATCCGCCGTGCGCGCCAACGCGAAGGAATTGGCGCAGCAACTTGCCGACCGTGATGCGCAGATCTCGGAGCTGTCCGACTGGCTGCTGCGCGCCGCGGAGGAGGAGCGCGCCCGGCTTGCGATGGAGCTGCACGACGAGCTCAGCGCGTCGATCACGGCGGTGTGGGTCGACATCATCAGCGTGCTGCGCGGCCTCAACAAGGTCGCGCCGGAGCTCGCCATGAAGCAGCAACGCGCGCTGGAAACGCTGACCACCACGTCGGAGAAGATGCGGCGATTGACATCGGGCCTCCTCCCCGTGGAGCTCGAGCATCTTGGCCTCGCGGGCGCGCTGGAGGACCACCTGCGCGGCTGGAGCGAACGTACCGACGTCCGCATGCATGTCGCGATCACCCGCCCGCTGCCCAGGCTCGCGACCGACCAGGAGCTGGCGCTGTTCCGCGTGGCGCAGGAAGCGCTCACGAATGTCGCCAAGTATGCGGAGGCCCGCAACGTGAAGGTGACCTTGACCGCCGACGGAGGCGAAGTCTCGCTGTCGGTGCAGGATGACGGCCGCGGCATGCCCATCGTCAAGCCAACGCGCATCACGCGGGGCATCTTCAACATGGTCGAGCGCCTGCGGCCCTTCAACGGCACGCTGACCATCCAGCCGGGGCCCGGCAACGCCGGCACCGAAGTGATCGCCCGTTTGCCGCTGTCGCCGGAAGCGCTTTCCGCGTCCGCCTGGCCTTCTTCGGGCCAGAGCGAACGCCACGCCACGGCGCGCCAGCACGCCAGCACCGACGGTGCGCCGGCACGTGCCGTCAGCTCCAGGACCGAGGAGAAAACCTGAGCGCGACGACGCGTCCGCAGCCGCTTGAAGTGTCCCCTGCCGTTCACGCAACGCACGGGCGCGCGCTGTCGGACACGCACGGATAGGCGCAAGTGCGGGTGAACGCAACCGGCGGCGCCGCTCGTCAGCACGTCACGCGGTCGGGAACGAGCAGCAACCGCAGCACGCGTCCGGCGACTCCATGACAAAAAACGGCCCGGGAGTTCCCGGGCCGTCCTGGCGATCTCGAGCGTGCGCGGAGCTACGCGGCGGCCGCCTCGTCCATCGCGTCCGCCTCAGGGCGATCCACCAGCTCGACCAGCGCCATCGGCGCGTTGTCGCCCTGCCGGAAACCGAACTTGAGGATGCGCAGGTAGCCTCCCGGCCGGGCCTGGTAACGGGGGCCGAGCTCGTTGAAAAGCTTGGTCACCACGTCGCGATCGCGCAGGCGGTCGAACGCCAGGCGGCGATTCGCCAGCGTCGGCGTCTTGCCGAGAGTGATGAGCGGCTCGGCGACGCGCCGCAGCTCCTTGGCCTTCGGCAGCGTGGTCTTGATGACCTCGTGGGTGAGCAGCGAGTTGGTCATGTTGCGCAGCATCGCGAGACGATGGCTGCTCGTTCGGTTCAATTTGCGCAGGCCGTGGCGGTGTCGCATGGTCGCTTCCTTCTTGGCGCGTCGGTACGCGCTCGGTTCTTCGTTCGCCGTTCTGATGCGAATCGTCGGGCTCCGCCCGCGATTCGCAGGTCACTTTCTCCGGCCGTAAAACGCGGGTTCTCCGCGCGTTTTTACGGACGATCCAACCCTGCCGGCGGCCAGTTCTCCAGCTTCATGCCGAGCGACAGGCCACGCGACGCGAGCACTTCCTTGATCTCGTTCAGCGACTTGCGACCGAGGTTCGGCGTCTTCAGCAACTCCGTCTCCGTGCGCTGGATGAGGTCGCCGATGTAATAGATGTTCTCGGCCTTGAGGCAGTTGGCCGAGCGCACCGTCAGCTCGAGATCATCCACCGGACGCAGCAGGATCGGGTCGACCTGCGGCGAGGCACGCTCCGCGGTCGGGCTCTCGGAGCCTTGCAGATCCGCGAACACGGAGAGCTGCTCGACCAGCACGGAGGCGGCATAGCGCACCGCCTGCTCGGGCTCGACGACGCCGTTCGTCTCGATGTCCAGCACCAGCTTGTCCAGGTCCGTGCGCTGCTCGACCCGCGCGCTCTCGACCGCATAGCTCACTCGCCGCACCGGGCTGAACGAGGCGTCGAGCAGGATGCTGCCGATGGAACGCCCGCCTTCCGGCTTGATGCGCGCCGTCGCGGGCTGATAGCCGCGGCCACGCTCCACCTTGATTTCCATCTCGAGCTTGCCGCCCGCGGTGAGATGCGCGATGACGTGCTCCGGATTGATGATCTCGACGTCGTGGTTCGGCTCGATGTCCGCCGCCGTCACGGGCCCTTCGCCGCTTTTCGCGAGCTTCAGCAGCACGTGGTCGCGGTTGTGGAGCTTCAGCACCACGCCCTTGAGGTTGAGCAGGATGTCGACGACGTCTTCCTGTACGCCGTCCAGCGCGGAATATTCGTGCAGCACGCCGGTGATGCGTACTTCCGTCGGCGCGTAGCCCGGCATCGACGAGAGCAGCACGCGCCGCAGCGCGTTGCCCAACGTATGTCCATAGCCGCGCTCGAACGGCTCCATCACCACCTTGGCATGGAACGGGGACGTGCTCTGCACGTCGATGATGCGTGGCTTCAACAAGGCATTGCTCTGCATGCGGAACCTTTTTGTGTGAAACCGAAAACCGGCCTACGCCTATTGCGTGTGGCGGATGCGCCGACGCGCCCCGGTTTTCCAGGGGGGCGCGCCAAGCGCAGCCGCTTATTACTTGGAATAAAGCTCGACGACCAGGCTCTCGTTGATGTCCTGACCGAACTCGGAGCGGTCGGGCGCGCCCTTGAACGTGCCCGCCATCTTCTTCACGTCGACCTCGACCCAGGACGGGAAGCCGACCTTTTCGGCGAGCTGCAGCGAATCCTGGATGCGCAGCTGGCCTTTCGCACGCTCGGTGGCGCTGATCAAGTCGCCGGGCTTCACGATGGCCGACGGAATGTTCACGACCTTGCCGTTCACCAGGATGGACCGGTGGCCGACCAGCTGGCGCGCTTCCGAGCGCGTCGAGCCGAGGCCCATGCGGTAGACGACGTTGTCCAGGCGCGATTCGAGCAGGCGCAGCAGGTTTTCACCCGTCGAGCCCTTGCCCTTGGCGGCGCGCTGGAAGTACAGCCGGAACTGCCGCTCGAGGATGCCGTAGGTGCGGCGCAGCTTCTGCTTCTCGCGCAGCTGGTTGCCGTAATCCGACATGCGCATGCCGGACTTGACGCCATGCTGGCCGGGCTTGGTTTCGAGCTTGCATTTGGAGTCGAGTGAACGACGCGCGCTTTTCAGGAAAAGGTCGGTGCCTTCCCGTCGCGCCAGCTTGCATTTCGGTCCGAGATATCGAGCCATTGCTATCCTTTGTACATCGGTTCTGAAGGTCGGGCTTCTTGCCTGACTCTTCCTGCTAGATGCGTCGCCGCTTCGGCGGGCGGCAGCCGTTGTGCGGGATCGGCGTGACGTCGGAGATGCTGGTGATCTTCATGCCCAGCGCATTCAGCGCGCGCACCGCCGATTCGCGTCCCGGCCCCGGCCCCTTGATGCGGACCTCGAGGTTCTTCACGCCGTACTCCACGGCGACACGCCCCGCGCGCTCGGCGGCGACCTGCGCCGCGAACGGCGTGGACTTCCGCGAGCCCTTGAAACCGGCGCCCCCCGACGTCGCCCACGACAGGGCGTTCCCCTGGCGATCGGTGATCGTGATGATCGTGTTGTTGAACGACGCGTGGATGTGGGCGATGCCCTCCGCGACGTTCTTCTTGACCTTCTTGCGGACGCGCGCGCCGGCCTTCGGGTTCTGCGACTGTGTTGCCATGGATTATTCCTTGACCGTTACTTGCCGGCGGGCCTGGCGGCAGCCGGCTTGGAGCTCATGCCCGACCGGGACTTCTTCGGGCCCTTCCGGGTGCGCGCGTTGGTGCGCGTGCGCTGGCCGCGAACCGGCAGCCCACGGCGATGACGGACGCCGCGATAGCAGCCGAGGTCCATCAGGCGCTTGATGCTCATCGTCACTTCACGCCGGAGGTCGCCCTCGACCGTGAACTTGCCGATCTGCTCGCGCAGCTTGTCCATCTCGGCGTCGGACAGGTCCTTGATCTTGGCCGTCGGCAGGACGCCGGCGGCCTCGCAGATCGCCTTCGCGCGCGGACGGCCAATGCCGTAGATCGCCGTGAGCGCGATCTCGGCGTGCTGGTGATTCGGAATGTTGACGCCTGCAATACGGGCCATTTTCAGTTTCCAGTTTTCAGTTGGCAGTTGTCAGTTGCGGTCCAGTCGGCAGTTCTGACAACTGCCAACCGACATCTGACACCTGATCACCCTTGCCGCTGCTTGTGACGCGGATCCGTGCAGATCACGCGCACGACGCCATTGCGCCGGATGATCTTGCAGTTGCGGCAGATCTTCTTGACTGAAGCGAGCACTTTCATGATGTTTTCCGTTTCCCCACGTTCGCCGGGCGGCGGCTGCTTTTGCTGAATTCTGACGTCTGATTCCTGAGCGGATCATTTCGCCCTGAAAATGATCCTGGCGCGCGACAGGTCGTATGGCGTCATGTCGACAGTGACCTTGTCGCCGGGGAGGATCTTGATGTAGTGCATCCGCATCTTTCCGGAGATGTGCCCGAGCACGACGTGCCCGTTCTCGAGCTTCACCCGGAAGGTGGCGTTGGGGAGCATCTCGAGGATCTCGCCCTGCATCTGGATTGTTTCTTCCTTCGCCATCAGCGCGTGGGCAGCCCACCCTTGAAATTCGCCTTGCGCAGCAGGCTTTCGTACTGCTGCGACATGAGATACGCCTGCACCTGGGTCATGAAGTCCATGGTCACCACGACGATGATCAGGAGCGACGTGCCACCGAAGTAGAACGGCACCTGCTTCCAGGCGATCAGGAAATTCGGCACGAAGCACACCACCACCAGGTAAAGCGAGCCGATCAGCGTGAGGCGCAGCGTGATCTTCTCGATGTAGCGCGCGGTCTGGTCGCCCGGCCGGTAGCCGGGGATGAACGCACCGCTCTTCTTCAGGTTCTCCGCCGTCTCCTTCGGGTTGTACTGCAGCGCCGTGTAGAAGAAGCAGAAGAAGATGATCGCCGAGGCGTACAGGATTTCGTGCACCGGCTGGCCCGGGGCCAGCGACGAGGCCAGGTCGCGCAGCCAGATCGTCGATTCGCCACTGCCGAACCACTGCGCCAGCGTCGCCGGGAACAGGATGATCGATGACGCGAAGATCGGCGGGATCACCCCTGCCATGTTGATCTTGAGCGGCAGGTGCGAGCTCTGGCCCTGGTATACCTTGTTGCCGACCTGGCGCTTCGCGTAATTGACCAGGATCTTGCGCAGCGCGCGCTCCATGAACACCACGAATGCGGTGACCAGCACCACCAGCATGGCGATGCCGAGCACCAGCGGGATCGAGTACGCCCCGGTGCGCGCCTGTTCCAGCGTCTGGCCGATCGCCCGCGGCAGCCCGGCGGCAATGCCTGCGAAGATGATCAGCGAAATCCCATTGCCGAGGCCGCGCTCGGTGATCTGCTCGCCGAGCCACATCAGGAACATCGTGCCCGTCACCAGCGTGACGGCGGAGACCAGCCGGAAGGTCAGGCCAGGATCGATCACCAGGTTCGGCTGCGCCTCGAGGGCCACGGAGATGCCGAGGCCTTGGAACAGCGCCAGCGCCAGAGTCGCGTAGCGGGTGTACTGGGTGATCTTGCGCCGGCCAGCCTCGCCTTCCTTCTTCAGCGCTTCGAGCGGGGCATACACCACCGTCACCAGCTGCATGATGATGGAGGCCGAGATGTACGGCATGATTCCCAGGGCGAAGATCGAGAAGCGCTGCAGCGCGCCGCCCGAGAACACGTTGAAGAGTCCCAGGATGCCGCCCTGCTGATTGCGGAACAGCTCGTCCAGCACGCTCGCGTTGATCCCGGGCACGGGGATGTGCGTCCCCACCCGATAGACGACGAGCGCACCCAGCAGGAACCACAGCCGCCGCTTCAGGTCGGCGTACTTGCTCCCGCTCTTCAGTGCCGGATTATTGGTTGCCAAACGTTTCTTCCTGTCGTCGATGCTCAGGCGATGCTGCCGCCGGCTGCCTCGATGGCCGCACGCGCACCCTTGGTCGCGGCCAGGCCCGTGAGCTTCACGGCCTTGCCGAGCTCACCTGACATGATGACCTTTGCCGACTTTGCAAGCGCGGGCACGATCCCGGCGGACTTCAGCGTGAGCAGGTCGATGTCCGTGACCGGCAGCTTCGCGAGATCGGACAGGCGCACCTCGGCGGTGTCGTTGCGCGTGGTCGAGACGAACCCGCGCTTCGGCAGCCGACGTTGCAGCGGCATCTGGCCGCCTTCGAAGCCAACCTTGTGAAAGCCGCCCGAACGCGACTTCTGTCCCTTGTGACCCCGGCCGGCGGTCTTGCCCAGCCCCGAGCCGATACCACGACCGACGCGGCGGCGCGGCTTCCTGGAACCTTCGGCGGGCTTGATGGTGTTCAGTTGCATGGGTGACTCCGATGCGCGACCGGGCCGCAGCCCCGTCCACGAATTCATTTACTGGTCGACGACCTGCACCAGGTAGTAGACCTTGTTGATCATCCCGCGCACCGACGGCGTGTCCTCGACCTCGACCGTGTGCTCGCGCCACTTGAGGCCCAGGCCGCGGACCGTGGCGCGGTGGTCTTCCTTGCAGCTGTTGATGCTCTTGACGAGCTTCACGCGGAGCTTCTTCTTTTCGTCCGCCATGATCACGCTTCCGTCAATTGCTCGACCGTCATGCCGCGCTTGGCGGCGATGTCGGCCGGCGCATTGCCGTTCTCGAGTGCGTTGAGCGTCGCGCGCACGAGGTTGTAGGGGTTCGTCGAGCCGTGGCATTTGGCGAGGATGTTGGTCACGCCGACGACCTCGAACACCGCGCGCATCGGGCCACCGGCGATCACGCCCGTACCGTCCGCGGCGGGCTGCATGAACACCTTCGTCGCGCCATGGCGACCTTCGACGGCATGATGCAGCGTGCCGCTCTTCAGGCGCACCTTGACCATGCGCCGGCGGGCCTCTTCCATGGCCTTCTGCACCGCCACCGGCACTTCCTTGGCCTTGCCCTTGCCCATGCCGACGCGGCCGTCGCCATCGCCCACCACGGCGAGCGCGGCGAAGCCCAGGATGCGCCCGCCCTTCACCACCTTGGTGACACGGTTGATGCTGATCATCTTCTCGCGCAGGCCGTCGCCGCGATCGTCCTGCTGTTGGGAGCGCTGTTGCTGTCGTGCCATGTCTTATCTTCCTGGGTCAGAACTTCAGGCCGGCCTCGCGGGCGGCATCCGCCAGCGCCTGGACGCGACCGTGGTACCGGTAGCCCGAGCGGTCGAACGCGACCGCCTCGATGCCGAGCGCCTTCGCGCGATCGGCGATGCGCTTGCCGACCAGCGCCGCCGCCGCCTTGTTGCCGCCGTTCTTCAGGTCCTTGCGGACTTCCGCTTCCAGCGTCGAGGCGCTCGCGAGCACCTTGTCGCCAGTCGGCGCGATGATCTGCGCGTAGATGTGGCTGTTGGACCGGCTCACCACCAGTCGCGTTGCGCGCTGCTCGGCGATGCGCACCCGGGTTTTGCGGGCGCGGCGGACTCGAGCGACGTTCTTGTCCATGAATTTCCTCGTCTGCCTGATCGTCCTGTGGGTCGGGTTCGGTCCGACGCCGTGTCAGGCTGAAGCCCGACCCACAGTCCTCGATGCGGTTACTTCTTCTTGGTTTCCTTGATGACCACGCGCTCGCCGACATAGCGCACGCCCTTGCCCTTGTACGGCTCCGGCGGACGGTAGGCACGGATCTCCGCAGCGACCTGGCCGACCTGCTGCTTGTCGATGCCCTTCACGACGATCTCCGTCTGCACGGGAGTCTCGACCTTCACGCCTTTCGGCATCAGGTGCACGACCGGATGCGAGAAGCCCAGCGACAGGTTCACCTTGTCGCCCGCGGCCTGTGCGCGATAACCCACGCCCACGAGGGAGAGGCGCCGCTCGAAACCGTCCGTCACGCCCTTGACCATGTTGGCCACCAGCGCACGCAGCGTGCCGTGCATGGCGTTCACTTCCTCGTTCGCGGCCTTGCAGACGAGATGATCGCCTTCCTTCTCGATCGAGAGGCCTTCCGGATAGGACCGCGACAGCGTCCCCAGCGGCCCCTTGATCGTGATCTCGCCTTGCCCGACGGTCACTTCGACCTTGGCCGGAAGCGGGATCGGATGATTGCCGATTCGCGACATGTTGTTTCCTCGTTATCCCGATCAGGCGACGATGCAGAGCACTTCGCCGCCGACGCCGGTGGCGCGGGCCTTGCGATCGGTCATGACGCCGCGGGACGTCGAGACGATGGCAATGCCAAGCCCGTTCATCACCCGCGGAATGTCGTCCTTGCTCTTGTAGATGCGCAGCCCGGGTTTGGAGACACGCTCGATCTTCTCGATCACCGGACGGCCGGCGTGGTACTTGAGGGCGATCTCCAGCACCGGCTTCACCTCGTCGCCGGACACCTTGAAGGCGTCGATGTAGCCTTCGTCCTTCAGCACTCTGGCAATGGCCAGCTTGACCTTGGATGAGGGCATCGCGACAACGGCTTGCTCGCGCATCTGCGCATTGCGGATGCGGGTCAGCATGTCGGCGATCGGGTCAGTCATGCTCATGCGTTCACCTCACCTTTACCAGCTGGCCTTGACGATGCCGGGGATCTCGCCGCGCATCGCGAACTCGCGCAGCTTGTTGCGGCCGAGGCCGAACTTGCGGAAGTAGCCGCGTGGGCGGCCCGTAAGCGCGCAGCGATTGCGCACGCGGGTCGGATTCGCGTTGCGCGGGAGCTGCTGGATCTTCTGGCGCGCGGCGAACCGGTCCTCGTCCGAGACCTTCGGATTGTTCATGATCGCCTCGAGCGCTTCGCGCTTCTTGGCGTACTTCTTCACCATTGCGCGGCGCTTCGCGTCGCGGTTGATCAGAGCGAGTTTGGCCATGGCCGATTAATTCCTGAACGGAAACTTGAACGCGGCGAGCAGCGCCTTCGCTTCGGCATCCGTCTTCGCGGTGGTGGTGATGGTGATGTTCATCCCGCGGACCTTGTCGATCTTGTCGTACTCGATCTCGGGAAAGATGATCTGTTCCTTGACGCCCATGTTGAAGTTGCCACGGCCGTCGAACGACTTGCCGGACACGCCGCGGAAGTCGCGCACGCGCGGCAGCGCCACGGAGATGAGGCGGTCGAGGAACTCGTACATGCGCTCCTGGCGCAGCGTCACCATGCAGCCGATGGGGTAGCCCTCGCGGATCTTGAAGCCGGCGATGGCTTTCTTGGCCTTCGTGATCACCGGCTTCTGCCCGGCGATCTTCTGCATGTCGGCGGCGGCGTTCTCCAGCAGCTTCTTGTCGCCGATCGCCTCGCCCACGCCCATGTTGAGGACGATCTTGTCCAGACGCGGGACCTGCATCGGGGTCTTGTACCCGAACTGCTGGGTGAGGGCCGGCGCCACTTCGTTGCGGTAGATTTCCTTGAGACGAGCCATTTCCATTTTCCGTATCGCGTCCGTGGGCCTCAGGCGTTGACCTGCTCGCCGTTGGACTTGAAGAAGCGGACCTTGCGGCCGTCCTCGAGCACCCGCACGCCGACGCGGTCGGGCTTCTGCGTCACGGGGTTCCACACCGCCACGTTCGACACGTGGATCGGCATTTCCTTGGTGACGATGCCGCCCTGCTCGTTCTTCATGGGGTTCGGGCGCTGGTTCTTCTTCACCTGGTTGATGCCGGACACCAGCACATGCTCGGCGCCGACGATGGCGCTGACGGTGCCGCGCTTGCCCTTGTCACGCCCGGTGATGACGACGACGTTGTCGCCCTTGCGGATCTTCCTCATTCAGAGCACCTCCGGCGCCAGCGAGACGATCTTCATGAAGCGCTCGGTGCGCAGCTCGCGCGTCACCGGCCCGAAGATGCGGGTGCCGATCGGCTCGAGCTTGGCGTTGAGCAGCACGGCGGCGTTGGCGTCGAAGCGCACGAGGGCGCCGTCGTCGCGGCGCACGCCGTGACGGGTTCGCACCACGACCGCGTTGTAGATCTCGCCCTTCTTCACGCGACCACGCGGCGCAGCGTCCTTGACGCTGACCTTGATCACGTCCCCGATATGCGCATAGCGGCGCTTGGAACCGCCAAGCACCTTGATGCACATGACTCGCCGGGCGCCGGTGTTATCGGCGACATCCAGCACCGATTGCATCTGGATCATTGCTGCATCTCCAACTTAACCCGCGTTTGCCGGGTCCCGGATACCGGGTGCCGGCGCAAAGCCGCGGCCAGTTTTGGACCCCGCTCTGGTGGCGCCCGACCTTGCTCGAGCACCCCGGGGGAACACCGCGGCCGACTACTCTGCGTTGCCTGTCAGCGGCCGCGGCAGGCGAAACAATAAATTATGTCAGAAATTCGCGCCTTGCGCAAGAACCCCTGACCCCGCTAATGGGGTCAGAGCAAATTAAAAAGGGCACTTATCCGCCGCTTTGTCTAATTTGCTCTGACCCCATTACGTCAGACGATCCGCGCCTTCTCGAGGAGCTTGGTCACCCGCCAGGCCTTGGTCTTGGCAAGCTTGCGGCACGCCTCGATCTCGACCAGGTCGCCGACCTTGTACTCGTTGCTCTCGTCGTGGGCGTGGTACTTCCGTGACTTGGTCACCACCTTGCCGTACAGCGGATGCTTCACCCGCCGCTCGACCAGCACGGTGACGGTCTTGTTCATCTTGTCGCCGATGACCCGGCCGATCTCGGTCTGGATGATCGTCTTGCGCACGGGCGCCTGCTGGCCTTCGGCCGGCGCCGCCTGGATCTGCTGCTCGGTCATGCCTGCCTCGCCTTCTGATGGATCAGCGTCTTTGCCCGCGCGATGTTGCGCCGCGCGCGCTTGAGCTTCGAGTTGTCCGTGAGCTGCTGCGTGGCCTTCTGCATGCGCAGGCCGAACTGCTCCTTGAGGAGCGCATCGAGCTCGGTCTTGAGCTCGTCCGGCGATTTGGCGCGCAGCGCCTTCTTTGCTTCGGAAGATTTCATCGGGGGATCTCCTTAGCCGCCGACCAGACGGTGCACGAAGGTCGTGCGGATCGGCAGCTTGGCCGCAGCCAGCGCGAACGCCTCGCGCGCGATCGTCTCGTCCACGCCATCCATCTCGTAGAGCACCTTGCCGGGCACGATCTCCGCGACGTAGTACTCGGGCGTGCCCTTGCCGTTGCCCATGCGGACTTCGGCGGGTTTGCGCGAGATCGGCTTGTCCGGGAAGATACGGATCCACACGCGCCCACCGCGCTTGATGTGCCGCGTCATGGCGCGCCGCGCCGATTCGATCTGGCGCGCGGTGAGGCGCCCGCGGCCGGTGGCCTTGAGCCCATACTCGCCGAAGCTCACCTTGTTGCCGACGGTCGCAACGCCCTTGTTGCGGCCCTTCTGTTCTTTCCGGTATTTCCTACGTGCTGGTTGCAGCATTCTTCGCTCCTGAGCGACGCGGCGGGCGCTTCGGCGTTTCCGGCGCCGCGGCGGGCACCGTCGCGGGCTCCGCGTTATGGGCCAACACTTCGCCCTTGAAAACCCAGACCTTGATGCCGATCACGCCGTAAGTCGTGCGCGCTTCGGACAGGCCGTAGTCGATGTCGGCGCGCAGCGTATGGAGCGGCACGCGCCCTTCGCGGTACCACTCGGTACGCGCGATCTCGATGCCGTTCAGGCGCCCCGAGCACATGATCTTGATGCCCTGGGCACCGAGGCGCATGGCGTTCTGCATCGCGCGTTTCATGGCGCGACGGAACATGATCCGCTTCTGCAGCTGCTGGGCGATCGAATCGGCGATGAGCTGCGCGTCGATCTCGGGCTTGCGGATCTCCTCGATGTTCAGGCCGACATCGCCACCCATCATCCGGCGCAGGTCCGAGCGCAGCGTCTCGATGTCCTCACCCTTCTTGCCGATGACCACGCCCGGCCGCGCGCTGTGGATGGTGATCCGCGCGTTCTTGGCCGGCCGCTCGATCGTGACCCGGCCCACCGACGCATGCGCCAGCTTCTTCTTGAGGTACTCGCGGACCTTGATGTCTTCCTTGAGCGTAGGGCCGAAGTTCTTGCTGTTCGCGAACCACTTCGACGCCCAGTTGCGGTTGACGGCAAGGCGGAAGCCGGTCGGATGAATTTTCTGTCCCATGGACTGTCCTTATTTGCCGTCACCGACGGTGACGTGGATGTGGCAGGTCTGCTTCAGGATGACGTTGCCACGGCCCTTGGCGCGCGCGGTGAAGCGGCGCAGGTTGGTGGCCTTGTCGATGTAGATCGTCCTGACCTTGAGCTCGTCCACGTCGGCGCCGTCGTTGTGCTCGGCGTTCGCAATGGCGGACTCGAGCACCTTCTTGATGATCTTCGCGCCCTTCTTCGGGCTGAAGGCGAGCACGTTCAGCGCCTTGTCCACCGGCAGGCCGCGGATCTGGTCGGCGACGAGCCGCCCCTTCTGGGCCGAGAGGCGCACGCCGCGCAGGATTGCCTTGGTTTCCATCGCAGTCCCCATCACTTCCGCTTCGCGACCGGCGCCGCGACCTTCTTGTCGGCCGAGTGGCCCTTGAAGGTGCGGGTCAGCGCGAATTCACCGAGCTTGTGGCCGACCATGTTCTCGGACACGTACACGGGAATGTGCTGCTTGCCGTTGTGCACGGCGATGGTCAGGCCGATGAAGTCCGGCGTGACGGTGGAGCGACGCGACCAGGTCTTGATCGGACGCTTGTCGTTCGTAGCGCGCGCCGCTTCCACCTTCTTCTGCAGGTGGTCGTCGACGAACGGGCCCTTCTTGATCGAACGTGACATGTTCGCTATCCCTCGTTATGCCTTCGCCGCCTGGCGACGTCGCACGATCATCGAATCGGTGCGCTTGTTGCTGCGGGTCTTGTAGCCTTTGGTCGGCGTACCCCACGGCGAGACCGGATGGCCGCCGCCGTTGGAACGCCCGCCGTGCGGATGATCCACCGGGTTCATGCAGATGCCGCGCACCGTCGGACGGATGCCGCGCCAGCGGTTCGCGCCCGCCTTGCCGATCGAGCGCAGGTTGTGCTCCTCGTTGCCGACTTCGCCGATCACGGCGCGGCAATCGACGTGCACGCGGCGGATCTCGCCGGAGCGCAGGCGCAGCTGGGCGTACGCGCCTTCACGGGCCAGCAGTTGCACCGCGGCACCGGCCGAGCGCGCCACCTGCGCGCCCTTGCCGGGCTGGAGCTCGATGCAATGCACCGTCGTACCCACCGGCACGTTGCGCAGCGGCAGGCAGTTGCCCGGACGGATCGGCGCTTCGGCGCCCGACATCAGCTGCGTGCCCACCGTCACGCCGCGCGGGGCGATGATGTAGCGCCGCTCGCCGTCGATGTACAGGAGCAGGGCGAGATGCGCGCTGCGGTTGGGGTCGTACTCCAGCCGCTCCACCTTGGCCGCGATGCCGTCCTTGTTGCGGCGGAAGTCGACGATCCGATAGTGCTGCTTATGACCACCACCCTTGTGGCGCATGGTGATGTGGCCGTTGTTGTTGCGACCCGAGCCGCGCTTCTGGCTCTCGGTGAGTGCGTCGATCGGCGGCCCCTTGTGGAGCAGCGGGTTGACGACCTTGACGAGCGCACGGCGACCGGCCGACGTCGGTTTGACTTTTTGGAGTGGCATGTCAGTTCTTCCGAAGGGCCGTCCCGAGGGAGAACTGCACCCCCTCGGGGGGTAGCGAACCAAGTGAGCTAGGGGGCACTTTAGGACTCCGCCGCGAAATTGATTTCCTGGCCCGGCTTCAGGCACACGTAAGCCTTCTTCCAGTTGCGCCGGCGGCCATTGAAGCGGCCGAAGCGCTTTTCCTTGCCGCCGACGTTGAGGATCTGCACGCTTTCGACTTCCACCTTGAACATCGCCTCGACGGCGGCCTTCACTTCAGGCTTGGTGGCGTCCTGCGTGACCCGGAAGATGACCTGCTCGTGCTTCTCGGCGATGAACGTGCCCTTCTCCGACACGATCGGCGCGAGGAGCACCGTGGCGAGGCGCTCGCTGTTGTATTGCTTGACGGCGTTCATGCCAGCAGCTCCTCGAATTGGGACACGGCGGCCCGCGTGAGCACGACGTTGTTGAAGCGCACGAGGCTCACAGGATCGACTTCGCGCGTCTCGAGCACGAGCACGTCGCTGAGGTTGCGCGACGACAGGAACAGGTTGTCGTCGAGCTTGTCGGTGACGACGAGCACGGTGCCGTTGAGGCCGAACGACTTCATCTTCTGCACGAACTGCTTCGTCTTCGGCGCATCGACCACGAGCTGGTCGACGACCGACAGGCGGCCGTCGCGCACGAGCTGCGACAGGATGGCCGCGATCCCGGCGCGATACATCTTGCGGTTCACCTTCTGGGTGAAGTTCTCGTCGGGCGAGCTCGGGAAGATCTTGCCGCCGCCGCGCCACAGCGGGCTGTTCGCCTGGCCCGCGCGCGCGCGTCCCGTGCCCTTCTGGGCCCACGGCTTCTTGTGCGACTTGTTGATGTCGGCGCGGCCCTTCTGCGCACGATTGCCGCCGCGCGCATTGGCCTGGTACGCGGTGACGATCTGGTGCACCAGCGCCTCGTTGTATTCGCGACCGAAGAGCGCGTCCGAGCCGGACATCGTCTCGTCGGGCTTGCCATCGCCCTTGAGCAGTTTCAGATCCATGTCAGGCCCCCTTCTTCGCCGGGGTCTTCACGGACGGGCGAATGATGATGTGCGTGCCGTCGGCGCCCGGCACCGAACCCTTGATCAGGAGCAGGCCGCGCTCGGCGTCCACGCGGACGACGGTCAGGCGCTGCGTCGTGCGCGTGACGTTGCCGTGTTGACCGGCCATGCGCTTGCCCGGGAACACGCGGCCCGGATCCTGCGCCATGCCGATGGAGCCCGGCGTGTTGTGCGAACGCGAGTTGCCGTGCGAGGCGCGGTTCGAGCTGAAGTGGTGACGCCGGATCACGCCCGAGAAGCCACGACCCTTGGTGGTGCCGGTGACGTCCACGTACTGGCCGACGGTGAAGGTATCGAGGCCGATGACGGCACCGACCTGCAGCGAGGCGAGCTGGTCTGCGGCGACGGGAAATTCGCGCAGCAGCTCGCCGGCTTCGACGCCCGCCTTCGCGAGATGTCCCGCCTGGGGCTTGAGGACGCGCGTGGCCCGGCGCTTGCCGTAGGTGACCTGCACCGCGGCGTAGCCGTCCTTGTCCGGCGTCTTGATCTGGGTGACGCGATTGTTGGCGACATCCAGCACCGTCACCGGAACGGCTTTGCCGTCCTCGGCGAAGATGCGGGTCATGCCAATCTTGCGACCGACAAGTCCGAGTGACATGTTCAAATCTCTCTCTGTTCTCATTGCCCGGCGTTCCCGCCGGGTGCCACCTGCAATTGGGTGGCCCTGCACGTCAGGCGAAGCGTCTCGCCGATTACACGCCGTAATGGGGTCAGGTCAATTTAAGCGGGATGCAACTCGTCCCCGAGCGGATCACTTCTGCTGAATAAATTGACCTGACCCCATTACGTCCTACTGCAGCTTGATCTCCACATCGACGCCTGCGGGCAGGTCGAGCTTCATCAGCTGGTCGACCGTCTTGTCGGTCGGGTCGATGATGTCCATCAGGCGCAGGTGCGTGCGGATCTCGAACTGGTCGCGCGACGTCTTGTTCACGTGCGGCGAGCGCAGGACGTCGTAGCGCTCGATCTTGGTCGGCAGCGGCACGGGACCCTTGACCACTGCGCCGGAGCGCTTGGCGGTCTCGACGATCTCCTGCGCCGACTGGTCGATCAGCTTGTAGTCGAACGCTTTGAGGCGGATTCGAATTCTCTGGCTTTGCATTTCAGTAGTCAGGAGTCAGGAAGCAGGAAACAGATACGAAACACCGAGCACGACGCTACGGCTTCACATCCAGTCCGCCTCAACACTCCTGCCTTTCTCTATCGTTCGTTCGTGCTCCGCACGGTCCGAGGTCTTTGCAGACCACTCGGTGTTTCGTCACTGATACCTGGTACCTGATGCCTGTTACCTGGTCATTGAATGACCTCCGTCATTCAATGACCTTCGCCACCACCCCCGCACCCACCGTGCGACCGCCCTCGCGAATGGCAAAGCGCAACCCCTCTTCCATCGCAATCGGCGCGATCAGCGTCACCGTGATCGAAATGTTGTCCCCAGGCATCACCATCTCCGTCCCCGACGGCAGCTCCACACTCCCCGTCACGTCCGTCGTCCGGAAATAAAACTGCGGCCGGTAACCCTGGAAGAACGGCGTATGCCGACCCCCCTCCTCCTTCGACAGCACGTACACCTCCGCCGTGAACTTGGTGTGCGGCGTGATCGACCCCGGCTTCGCCAGCACCTGACCACGCTCCACTTCCTCGCGCTTGGTCCCCCGCAGCAGCACCCCGACGTTGTCCCCCGCCTGCCCCTGGTCCAACAGCTTGCGGAACATCTCCACCCCAGTGCACACCGTCTGCAGCGTCGGCTTCAACCCCACAATCTCCAGGTTGTCGCCCACCTTCACAATGCCCCGCTCCACCCGCCCGGTCACCACCGTCCCCCGGCCCGAGATCGAGAACACGTCCTCCACCGGCATCAGGAACGGCCCATCGATCGCCCGCTTCGGCTGCGGTATGTAGCTGTCCAGCGCCTCGGCCAGCTTCATGATCGAGCCCTCGCCCATCTCGCCCTTGTCTCCCTCCAGCGCCATCTTCGCCGAACCAATCACGATCGGCGTGTCGTCCCCAGGAAACTCGTACTTCGACAACAGCTCCCGCACCTCCATCTCGACGAGCTCCAGCAGCTCCTTGTCGTCGACCATGTCGGCCTTGTTCATGTACACGATGATGTACGGCACCCCCACCTGCCGCGCCAGCAGAATGTGCTCGCGCGTCTGCGGCATCGGCCCGTCCGCCGCACTCACCACCAGAATCGCGCCGTCCATCTGCGCCGCACCGGTGATCATGTTCTTGATGTAGTCGGCATGCCCCGGGCAGTCCACGTGCGCATAGTGCCGGTTGGCCGTCTCGTACTCCACGTGCGCCGTGTTGATGGTGATCCCCCGCGCCTTCTCCTCCGGCGCCGCATCAATCTGGTCGTAGGCCTTCGCCTCACCACCGTACTTCTTCGACAGCACCAGCGTCATCGCCGCCGTCAGCGTCGTCTTCCCGTGATCCACGTGCCCAATCGTCCCCACGTTCACGTGCGGCTTCGTCCGCTCGAATTTGCCCTTGGCCATGTCGTCTACCTTCGTTTCAGAGTTGCTTGGGTAATCAGGTTTTCTTGTTGATCACTGCTTCGGCGACGTTCTTCGGCGCCTCGGTGTAGTGCTTGAATTCCATCGAGTAAGTCGCGCGCCCCTGCGACAGCGAGCGCAGCGTCGTCGAGTAGCCGAACATCTCCGCGAGCGGCACTTCGGCCTTGATGACCTTGCCCGTGGGCAGATCTTCCATGCCCTGGACCATCCCGCGACGCGACGACAGATCGCCCATCACGTTGCCCATGAACTCCTCGGGCGTCTCGACCTCGACGGCCATCATCGGCTCGAGCAGCGCGGGGCTTGCCTTGCGCATGCCGTCCTTGAACGCCATCGACGCGGCCATCTTGAACGCGTTCTCGTTCGAATCCACGTCGTGATAAGAGCCGTCGAACAGCGTGACCTTGACGTCGACCACCGGGAACCCGGCAAGCACGCCGTTGGGCAGCGTCTCGCGCAGGCCCTTCTCGACGGCCGGGATGTACTCGCGCGGCACCGTGCCGCCCTTGATGGCATCCACGAACTCGAAGCCCTTGCCCTGCTCGTTCGGTTCCATCTTCAGCCACACGTGCCCGTACTGGCCGCGACCGCCCGACTGCTTGATGAACTTGCCTTCGATCTCGACCTGCTTCTTGATGGCCTCGCGATACGCGACCTGCGGGGCGCCAACATTGGCCTCGACGCCGAACTCGCGCTTCATGCGGTCGACCAGGATCTCGAGGTGCAGCTCGCCCATCCCGGAGATGATCGTCTGCCCCGACTCCTCGTCGGTGTGCACGCGAAACGACGGATCTTCCTGCGCCAGGCGATTGAGCGCGATGCCCATCTTTTCCTGGTCGGCCTTGGTCTTCGGCTCGACGGCGACGTGAATCACCGGCTCCGGGAAGATCATCTTCTCGAGTGTGATCACGTGGTCGGGATCGCACAGCGTGTCCCCCGTCGTCGCTTCCTTCAGGCCCACCGCAGCCGCGATGTCCCCGGCGCGCACTTCCTTGAGCTCCTCGCGCTGGTTGGCATGCATCTGCAGGATCCGGCCGATGCGCTCCTTGCGGCCGCGGATCGGGTTGTACACCGTGTCGCCCGACTTCACCACGCCGGAGTAGACGCGGAAGAAGATCAGCTGACCCACGTACGGATCGGTCATGATCTTGAACGCGAGACCGGCGAACGGCTCCTCGTCGGCAGCCTTGCGCTGGCCTTCCTGGCCATTCTCGAGCTCGCCCTTGACCGGCGGAATGTCCGTCGGCGCCGGCAGCAGCTCGATGACCGCGTCGAGCATCGCCTGCACGCCCTTGTTCTTGAACGCCGAGCCGCACAGCATCGGCACGATCTCGGAGGCGATCGTGCGCAGGCGCAGGCCGGACTTGATGTCGTCCTGCGTGAGCTCGCCACCCTCGAGATACTTGTTCATCAACTCTTCGTTGGCTTCGGCGGCGTTCTCGACCATCTTCTCGCGCCATTCCTTGGCGGTGTCGAGAAGCTCGGCGGGGATCTCGCGCATGTCGTACTTCATGCCCTGCGTCGACTCGTCCCAGTAGATCGCCTTCATGCGCACCAGGTCGACCACGCCTTCGAACTTCTCCTCGGCGCCGATCGGAATCTGGATGGGCACCGGGTTGGCCTTCAGCCGCGACTTCATCTGGTCATAGACCTTGAAGAAATTCGCGCCCTGGCGGTCCATCTTGTTGACGAACGCGAGCCGCGGCACCTTGTACTTGTTGGCCTGGCGCCACACGGTCTCCGATTGCGGCTGCACGCCGCCGACCGCGCAATAGACCATGCACGCGCCGTCGAGCACGCGCATCGAGCGCTCGACTTCGATGGTGAAGTCGACGTGCCCGGGGGTGTCGATGATGTTGATGCGGTGCTCGGGGAAGTTGTTGTCCATCCCCTTCCAGAAGCAGGTCGTTGCGGCCGACGTGATCGTGATGCCCCGCTCACGCTCCTGCTCCATCCAGTCCATGACGGTCGCGCCGTCGTGCACCTCGCCGATCTTGTGCGAGACGCCGGTGTAGAACAGGATGCGCTCGGTGGTCGTGGTCTTGCCGGCATCAATGTGGGCACTGATGCCGATGTTGCGATACCGGTCGATGGGTGTAGCTCGTGGCACTTTGTTTCGACGCCTTATAAGACAGCACGGGAATCGTCCCGCGGGTCAGGCTCCGACCTGGGTCGGCTTCGCCCGGGTAGGGCGGAAGGCCTGACGCTGTGATGTTCCTGTTTGTCCGGTGTCCTTCGTCGTGGGTCAGAACCGGAAATGCGAAAAGGCCTTGTTGGCTTCCGCCATGCGGTGCACTTCCTCGCGCTTCTTCACCGCGCCGCCGCGGTTTTCCGCGGCCTCGATCAACTCTGCCGCCAGGCGCTGGCCCATGGACTTCTCGCCACGCTTGCGTGCGGCTTCGCGCAGCCAGCGCATGGCAAGCGCCATGCGCCGCACGGGACGCACTTCGACGGGAACCTGGAAGTTGGCGCCGCCGACGCGGCGGCTCTTCACCTCGACCATCGGCCGGGAATTGGCCAGTGCCTGGTTGAAGATTTCCAGCGGGTCCTTGCCACCCTTCTTCGAGATGGATTCGAACGCGCCGTACAGGATGCGCTCCGCGACGGACTTCTTGCCGGCGGTCATCAGCACGTTGACGAACTTCGCGACATCCGTCGATCCGTACTTGGGATCGGGAAGAATCTCGCGCTTGGGAATCTCTCTACGTCGGGGCATAACGTCCTCGGATCAATTCGTATGCGGTGCTGCCTGATTACGCCTTCTTCGGCTTCTTGGCGCCGTACTTCGAGCGCGCCTGCTTGCGGTCCTTGACACCTGCCGTGTCGAGGCTGCCGCGCACCATGTGGTAGCGCACACCCGGAAGGTCCTTGACGCGACCGCCGCGGATCAGCACCACCGAGTGCTCCTGCAGGTTGTGGCCCTCGCCGCCGATGTAGCTGATCACCTCGAAGCCGTTCGTGAGGCGCACCTTGGCGACCTTGCGCAACGCGGAGTTCGGCTTTTTCGGCGTCGTGGTGTAGACGCGGGTGCATACGCCACGTTTCTGCGGGCTCTGCTGCAGCGCCGGGACCTTGCTTTTCGACACGGTGGGCTCGCGGCCCTTCCGTACGAGCTGATTGATGGTTGGCATCCTGATTTTCCGTTTCGTGCAACTGCGCGTTGCTGATCTGCGCGTTGCAGGCTGATTGCTTGGCGAAACTGCTACGGTGCTTCGAGTCCTTCACACAAACCAAAGTGGCCCAGGGCACGCGTGTTAGCGATGCGCTGAGGCCACTTTTCTGCGCCGCGGACGCCCTGCTGCTGAAGCGTCCGGGTACGCGGGCCGTCCCCGTCGCGGACTCTTGGCTGACCGGGAGGCGAAAAGACGAAAGAGTTTAGAGCCTTATCGCTCTTATGTCAACGTGCTGCTGCGCAACAACAAGGGGGCGCCGCTGGGTCCCGACCCCAGGGAACGCCGCGCTGCCAGATGCCGCGCCCGGCGCCTGTCCGCCGCAGGCGTTCCACCGCGCTCCGTGCCATATGCGGCCGTTCGCGCGCCAGGCAAGCAGGAGCGCGCGGAAGGTCCACGCCGCTTCGCCCGATGACGTTCCGGCCTCGGCGGGATCGGTGGCAAAGCCGGCGCCGAACTGCAACGTCCGGGCGGAAACAAAAGGGCCGGCAGCTTTCGCCACCGGCCCCGCAAAAGTGAAGCAGTCGGTCTGGCTTACGCCGCGTCGGCGGAAATCTCCGAGCTTGCCGGCGCTGCCGCGGCAGCGGCGGCTGCCACAGCGGCATCGGCTGCGGCGGCCTCCTCGCCAATGGCGGCGAATCCGGCCTCCGGCCCCATCAGCTTCCGGCGCTTGCGGGCGTTGTGGTAGGCGAGACCGGTACCGGCAGGAATCAGCCGGCCGACGATCACGTTCTCCTTCAACCCGCGCAAATCGTCCTTCTTGCCCATGATGGCCGCCTCGGTCAGCACCCGGGTGGTCTCCTGGAAGGAGGCCGCGGAGATGAACGAGTCGGTCGACAGGGACGCCTTGGTGATGCCCAGCAGCATGTGCTCGTACACCGCCGGCTGCTTGCCGGCACCGGTTGCCTTGTCGTTTTCGTCCAGGATGTCGGAGCGCTCGGCCTGCTCGCCCACGATGAAGCGGGTCTCGCCCGGCTCGACGACCTGCACCCGACGCAGCATCTGCCGCACGATCACTTCGATGTGCTTGTCGTTGATCTTCACGCCCTGCAGGCGGTAGACGTCCTGCACTTCGTCGGTGATGTAGCGCGCGAGCGCTTCCACACCAAGGAGACGCAGGATGTCGTGCGGATCCGCCGGACCGTCGACGATCGACTCGCCCTTGTTCACCACCTGGCCGTCGTGCGCCGTCACATGCTTGTCCTTCGGGATCAGGTACTCGTGCGCGACACCGTCCAGGTCGGTGATGACCAGACGCTGCTTGCCCTTCGTATCCTTGCCGAACGACACCGTTCCCGTGACTTCCGCGAGCAGGCCCGCATCCTTCGGCGAGCGCGCCTCGAACAGCTCCGCGACGCGCGGCAGACCGCCCGTGATGTCGCGGGTCTTGGACGTTTCCTGCGGAATCCGCGCGAGCACTTCGCCCACGCCGACCTGCTGGCCGTCCTTGACGGTGATGATCGAGCCGAGCTGGAAGGTGATGTTCACCGACAGCTCGGAACCGGCGAGCTTGATCTCCTCGCCCGCTTCGTCGAGCAGCTTGACCTGCGGCCGCACGCCCTTCGCTGCCGCACCCGCGCGGCGCTTCGGATCGATGACCACCAGCGTAGACAGGCCGGTCACTTCGTCGACCTGCTTCGCCACCGTCACGCCTTCCTCGACGTTCTCGAACTTCACGCGGCCGGCATACTCGGTGACGATCGGGCGGCTCGTGGCATCCCACGTCGCGAGCACCTTGCCCGCCTTGACCTGATCGCCGTCCTTCGCCTGCAGCATGGCGCCGTACGGCACCTTGTGACGCTCGCGCTCGCGGCCGTTGTCGTCGTGGATCAGCACTTCGCCCGACCGCGCGATGACGACGAGCTCGCCTTTCGCGTTGGTGACGTAGCGCATGAGCGGCGAGAACCGCACCGTGCCCGCGGACTTGCTCTCGAGCTGCGAAGCGGCGGCCGTACGCGACGCCGCGCCGCCGATGTGGAACGTCCGCATCGTGAGCTGCGTGCCCGGCTCGCCGATCGACTGGGCGGCAATGACACCCACCGCTTCGCCGACGTTCACGAGATGCCCGCGGCCGAGGTCACGGCCGTAGCATGCTGCGCACAGGCCGTAACGCGTGTCGCAGGTGAGCGGCGTGCGCACCTTGACCTCGTCGATGCCGAGGAGCTCGATCTGCTCGACCTCGTCCTCGCCCAGCAGCGTCGGCGCGTAGTACAGCGTCTCCTGCGATTCCGGGTTGACGATGTCGGCCGCCGCGACCCGGCCGAGAATGCGCTCGCGCAGCGGCTCGATGACTTCGCCGCCCTCCACGAGAGCCTTCATGGCCACGCCGTTGGTGGTCTTGCAGTCGTCTTCCGTGACCACGAGATCCTGCGTCACGTCGACCAGACGACGCGTGAGGTAACCGGAGTTCGCCGTCTTCAACGCCGTATCCGCGAGACCCTTCCGGGCGCCGTGGGTGGAGATGAAGTACTGCAGCACGTTCAGGCCCTCACGGAAGTTGGCCGTGATCGGCGTCTCGATGATCGAGCCGTCCGGCTTCGCCATCAGGCCGCGCATGCCCGCGAGCTGGCGGATCTGCGCTGCCGAGCCGCGTGCGCCGGAGTCCGCCATCATGTAGATGGAATTGAAGGACTCCTGCTTCACCATGTTGCCGTTGCGATCCATGACTTCCATCGAGCCGAGCTGGCTCATCATCGCCTTGGCGATGTCGTCGCCGGCGCGGCCCCAGATGTCCACGACCTTGTTGTAGCGCTCGCCCTGGGTGACGAGACCCGAGGTGTACTGCGCCTCGATCTCCTTCACCTGCGTTTCGGCATCGGCGATGATCGTCTTCTTCTCCTCCGGGACCAGCATGTCGTCGGCCGCGAAGGAGATGCCGCCGCGCGTCGCCAGCGTGTAGCCAGCCTGCATCAGCTTGTCGGCGAAGATCACCGTCTCGCGCAGGCCGCAGCGGCGGAAGCTCGCGTTGATGATGCGCGAGATTTCCTTCTTCTTCAGCGGCCGGTTGATGGTCGAGAACGGCAGGTTGGCAGGCAGGATCTCCGACAGCAGCGCACGGCCGACCGTCGTCTCGAAGCGCTCGATCTTCTCGATGCGCTCGCCGTCCTTCTGCTCGTACTGCTTCAGGCGCACCGTGATCTTGGCGTGCAGCTCGACCATGCGCGATTCGTACGCACGCGAAACCTCGGCGATGTCGGCGAAGAACATGCCCTCGCCCTTGGCGTTGATCTTCTCGCGCGTGGCGTAGTACAGGCCGAGCACGATGTCCTGCGACGGCACGATGCAAGGCTCGCCGTTGGACGGCAGCAGCACGTTGTTCGACGCCAGCATCAGGGTGCGGGCTTCCATCTGCGCTTCCAGCGAAAGCGGCACGTGCACGGCCATCTGGTCGCCGTCGAAGTCGGCGTTGAACGCGGTACAGACCAGCGGATGCAGCTGGATGGCCTTGCCTTCGATCAGCACCGGCTCGAACGCCTGGATGCCCAGACGGTGCAGCGTCGGCGCACGGTTCAAGAGCACCGGGTGCTCGCGGATGACGTCTTCGAGGATGTCCCACACCACCGGCTCCTGCGCCTCGACCATCTTCTTCGCCGCCTTGATCGTGGTGGCGAGGCCCATCGTCTCGAGCTTGTTGAAGATGTAGGGCTTGAAGAGCTCGAGCGCCATCAGCTTGGGCAGACCGCACTGATGCAGCTTCAGCTGCGGGCCGACCACGATCACCGAACGGCCCGAGTAGTCGACGCGCTTGCCGAGCAGGTTCTGGCGGAAGCGACCACCCTTGCCCTTGATCATGTCGGCGAGCGACTTGAGCGGCCGCTTGTTGGCGCCGGTCATGGCCTTGCCGCGACGGCCGTTGTCGAGGAGCGAGTCCACGGCTTCCTGCAGCATCCGCTTCTCGTTGCGCACGATGATGTCCGGCGCCTTGAGCTCGAGCAGGCGCTTCAACCGGTTGTTGCGGTTGATCACGCGGCGATAGAGGTCGTTGAGGTCGGAGGTCGCGAACCGGCCGCCGTCCAGCGGCACCAGCGGGCGCAGCTCGGGCGGCAGAACCGGCAGGACTTCGAGAATCATCCACTCCGGCTTGATCCCGGACTTCTGGAATGCCTCGAGCACTTTCAGACGCTTCGCGATCTTCTTGATCTTGGTCTCGGAGCCGGTCGCCTCGAGCTCCTTGCGCAGCTTCTCGATCTCGTGCGGCACGTCGAGCGCCTTCAGCAGCTCACGGATGCCTTCGGCACCCATCGTCGCCGAGAAGTCGTCGCCGTGCGTCTCGAGCTTCGCGAGATAGTCGTCCTCGGTCAGGAGCTGGGCGCGGTTGAGCGGCGTGAGGCCGGGGTCGGTCACCACGAAGGCTTCGAAGTACAGCACGCGCTCGATGTCGCGCAGCGTCATGTCGAGCACCATCCCCATGCGGGACGGGAGGCTCTTCAGGAACCAGATGTGCGCGACCGGGCTCGCGAGCTCGATGTGGCCCATGCGCTCGCGGCGCACCTTGGCGAGCGTGACTTCCACGCCGCACTTCTCGCAGATGACGCCGCGGTGCTTCAGGCGCTTGTACTTGCCGCACAGGCACTCGTAATCCTTCACCGGCCCGAAGATCTTGGCGCAGAAGAGACCGTCGCGTTCCGGCTTGAACGTGCGGTAGTTGATCGTCTCCGGCTTCTTCACTTCGCCGTACGACCACGAGCGGATCTTCTCCGGCGAGGCAAGGCCGGTCTTGATCGCGTCGAACTCTTCTTCCTGCGTGACCTGCTTGAACAGATCCAGTAATGCTTTCATGCGTACTCCCGATTGATTCGTGTCGGAGCGTTCGTCAGTCTGAAGCCTGACTCATCTACATTGGGACGGTCCGCGGTGATCAAAAGCGCTCGAGGTCGATGTCGATCGCGAGCGACCGGATTTCCTTGACCAGCACGTTGAACGACTCCGGCATGCCGGCTTCGATCTTGTGGTCGCCCTTGACGATGTTCTCGTAGACCTTGGTCCGGCCATTCACGTCGTCGGACTTCACCGTCAGCATCTCCTGCAGCGTGTACGCCGCTCCATACGCTTCGAGTGCCCACACTTCCATCTCGCCGAAGCGCTGGCCGCCGAACTGCGCCTTGCCACCGAGCGGCTGCTGGGTCACGAGGCTGTACGGGCCGGTCGAGCGCGCATGCATCTTGTCGTCGACGAGGTGGTGCAGCTTCAGGACATGCATGTACCCGACGGTGACGGGGCGATCGAAGGCTTCCCCGGTGCGCCCGTCGTGCAGCGTGACCTGACCCGACTGGGGAAGACCCGCGAGCGCCAGCATGCTCTTGATCTCCTCCTCGGTCGCGCCATCGAACACCGGCGTTGCGAACGGCACGCCATTGCGCAGGTTGTCGGCCAGACGCACGACCTCATCGTCGTTCAGCGTCTCCAGGCGCTCCGGCTTCCCGCGGTTGTTGTAGATCTGCTCCAGGAAGCCGCGGACCTCGGCGGCCTTGACTTGCGCCTTCAGCATCGCGTCGATCTTCGCGCCGAGCCCTTTTGCTGCCCAGCCGAGATGCACCTCGAGGATCTGGCCCACGTTCATCCGCGACGGCACGCCGAGCGGGTTGAGCACGATGTCGACCGGCGTCCCGTCGGCCATGTACGGCATGTCTTCGACCGGCGTGATCTTCGACACCACGCCCTTGTTGCCGTGCCGGCCTGCCATCTTGTCGCCGGGCTGCAGGCGACGCTTCACGGCGACGTACACCTTCACCATCTTCTGCACGCCCGGCGGCAGCTCGTCGCCCTGCGTGAGCTTGCGCCGCTTCTGCTCGAACATCTGGTCGAACTGCACGCGCAGCGCGGCGAGCGACTCCTTCATCTGCTCGAGCTGGCGCGCGGCGTCCTCGTCCGCGAGGCGGATGTCGAACCAGTCGTAGCGGTTCACACCGTCGAGATAGTCCTTGTCGATCTTGGTGCCCTTGGCGATACGCTTCGGCCCGCCGTTGACCACCTTGTTCATCAGGAGCCGTTCGATCCGCGCGAAGGCGTCGTTCTCGACGATGCGCAGCTGGTCGTTCAGGTCCTTGCGATAGCCCTTGAGCTCGTCGTCGATGATCTGCGCCGCACGCTTGTCGCGCTCGATGCCTTCGCGCGTGAACACCTGCACGTCGATCACCGTGCCCGAAATGCCGGAGGGCACGCGCAGGCTGGTGTCCTTAACGTCCGATGCCTTCTCGCCGAAGATCGCCCGCAGCAGCTTCTCTTCCGGGGTGAGCTGGGTCTCGCCCTTCGGCGTGACCTTGCCGACCAGCACGTCGCCGGCGTCGACCTCGGCGCCGATGTACACGATGCCGGAATCGTCGAGACGCGACAGCTGCGATTCACCCAGGCTCGAGATGTCCCGCGTGATCTCCTCCGGACCGAGCTTGGTGTCGCGCGCGACGACCGACAGCTCCTCGATGTGGATCGAGGTGTAGCGGTCCTCGGCGACCACGCGCTCGCTGATCAGGATCGAGTCCTCGTAGTTGTAGCCGTTCCACGGCATGAACGCGACCAGCATGTTCTGGCCCAGTGCGAGCTCGCCCATGTCGGTCGAGGCACCGTCGGCAATCACGTCGCCGCGATTGATGACATCCCCCACGCGCACCAGCGGACGCTGGTTGATGTTGGTGTTCTGGTTCGAGCGCGTGTATTTCGTCAGGTTGTAGATGTCCACGCCGACGTCGCCGGCCATCGTCTCGGCGTCGTTCGCACGCACCACGATGCGGCTCGCGTCGACGTAATCGACCTTGCCGCCACGACGCGCCTGCACCGCCGTGCCGGAGTCGACGGCCGCCGTGCGCTCCACGCCGGTGCCGACCAGCGGCTTCTCGGCGCGCAGGCAGGGCACCGCCTGGCGCTGCATGTTGGAGCCCATCAGCGCACGGTTCGCGTCATCGTGCTCGAGGAACGGGATCAGGGAGGCTGCCACCGACACGATCTGTGCCGGCGCCACGTCCATGTACTCGACCTTGTCCGCGGAGGAAAGCATGAACTCGTTGCGGCTGCGGCAGGACACGAGCTCGTCGGACAGGTTGCCGTCCGGACCGATCGCCGCATTCGCCTGCGCGATCACGAACTGCCCTTCCTCGATGGCCGACAGGTAATCGATGTGGTCGGTCACCTTGCCGTTGTTGACCTTGCGATAAGGCGTCTCGAGGAAGCCGTATTCGTTCGTTCGTGCGTAGAGCGCGAGCGAGTTGATGAGGCCGATGTTCGGACCTTCCGGCGTCTCGATCGGGCATACGCGGCCATAGTGGGTCGGGTGCACGTCGCGCACCTCGAAACCCGCGCGCTCGCGCGTCAGGCCGCCGGGCCCGAGCGCCGATACGCGGCGCTTGTGGGTGATCTCGGACAACGGGTTCGTCTGGTCCATGAACTGCGACAGCTGCGACGAGCCGAAGAACTCCTTGATCGCGGCCGAGATCGGCTTGGCGTTGATGAGGTCGTGCGGAAGCAGGTTCTCGCTCTCGGCCTGTCCCAGGCGTTCCTTGACCGCACGCTCGACGCGCACGAGACCCGAGCGGAACTGGTTCTCCGCGAGCTCGCCCACCGAGCGCACGCGACGGTTGCCGAGGTGATCGATGTCATCGATCTCACCGCGCCCGTTGCGCAGTTCGACGAGGATCTTGATGACCGCGATGATGTCGTCGTTGGTCAGCGTGCCCGGACCCTTGAGCTCCGGACGGCCGACGCGGCGGTTGAACTTCATCCGGCCCACGGCCGACAGGTCGTAGCGCTCTTCCGCGAAGAAGAGACCGTGGAACAGCGCCTCGACGGCATCTTCCGTCGGCGGCTCGCCGGGACGCATCATGCGATAGATCGCCACGCGGGCGGCCGTCTGGTCCGGGGTGTCGTCGGTGCGCAGGGTCTGCGAGATGTACGCGCCCTCGTCGAGATCGTTCGTGTAGATGGTCTGCAGCGTCCCGACACCGGCGTCGGCGAGCTTCTGCAGCACCTCTTCGGTGATCTCGTCGTTGGCCTTCGCCAGCACCTCGCCCGTGGTCTTGTCCACGACGTCCGTCGCGAGCGAGCGCCCGACGATGTATTCCGTGGGCACGCCGACGCGCTTGACGCCGCTGTCGGTGAGCTCGCGAACGTGCTTCGCCGTGATGCGCTTGTCGCGCTGGACGATCACCTTGCCGTCCTTGCCGATCACGTCGAAACGTGCCATCTCGCCGCGCAGGCGCTCGGGCACGAACTCGAGCTGCGGCCCCTTGGCGGTGAGGTGGAAGGTGTCGAACTGGAAGAACTGGCGCAGGATGTCCTCGTTGCTGAGACCGATGGCCTTCAGCAGCGTGGTGACGGGCATCTTGCGGCGGCGGTCGACGCGGAAGAAGAGGAAATCCTTCGGGTCGAATTCGAAGTCGAGCCACGACCCGCGGTAGGGGATCACGCGTGCCGAGAAGAGGAGCTTGCCGGAGCTGTGCGTCTTGCCGCGGTCGTGCTCGAAGAACACGCCGGGCGAGCGATGGAGCTGCGAGACGATGACCCGCTCCGTCCCGTTGATCACGAAGGAGCCGTTCTCGGTCATGAGCGGGATCTCGCCCATGTACACCTCCTGCTCCTTCACCTCCTTGATCGTGTCCTTCGCGGCTTCACGGTCCATGATGATGAGGCGCACCTTGGCGCGCAGCGCGGAGCAGTACGTGAGGCCGCGCTGCTGGCACTCGGTGACGTCGAACGCGGGCGACAGCAAGGAATAGCCGACGAACTCGAGCCGGGCATTCCCCGAATGGCTCGAGATCGGGAAGATCGAGGTGAAGGCCGCCTGCAGGCCCTCGTTCTTGCGCGCCTCCATCGCGGTGCCGGACTGGAGGAACGCGCGATACGACGCAAGCTGCGTCTCCAGCAGGAATGGAACCTCAAGCACGCTGGCGCGCTTGGCGAAGCTCTTGCGGATGCGCTTCTTCTCGGTGAACGAATAATGCGGGGTGGTCGTCGTGGCCGTGGTCATACCGTCTCCGAATTGCGGGCACCGCGCGGCGCGCGGTCACCCTTCGGCGATGGGCGCGCAGCGTGGTCGCGGCGTCCATTGCCCATCGACTGGTCCGGGAGCGTTGCACTCCCTGGCTTGGTGGCTGGCCTCTACCAGCCGCTGGCGGACGGTACCCCGCCGTGACGCGCGGGACACCCGACCATGCCTGTCTTCTGCAGTCGCATCAGAAGACGAAGAGGAGCGGACTGCCATTGCGGCTCAGTCCGCTCGTCTTCGGCCTCTACCCAGGAAGGAAGTTCACCTTCCAGGCCAAAAACTTCACGTTTGCTTCAGGGGCGACAAAGGCCGGCGGATCACCGCCGGCCCTGCGCATCCATTACTACCTCGGCCTCCACCATCGTTGCCGCTGTGTACGGCACGGCGCTGTCGGCCTCGACCGTCGATTCGCCCCAGTCGCATCCCCGCCCGAAACCGAGCGGGGCCCCTGCTCCTCGGCTCACGCCTCTCCGCCTTCACCATCCTTGCCGCTGTGTACGGCACGGCGCTGTCGGCCTCGACCGTCGATTCGCCCCAGTCGCATCCCCGCCCGAAACCGAGCGGGGCCCCTGCTCCTCGGCTCACGCCTCTCCGCCTTCACCATCCTTGCCGCTGTGTACGGCACGGCGCTGTCGGCCTCGACCGTCGATTCGCCCCAGTCGCATCCCCGCCCGAAACCGAGCGGGGCCCCTGCTCCTCGGCTCACGCCGTTACTTGATTTCCGCCTTCGCGCCAGCCTCTTCCAGCTTCTTCTTGGCCGCTTCCGCGTCCGCCTTGGCGATGCCTTCCTTCACGGGCTTCGGCGCGCCGTCCACCAGGTCCTTCGCTTCCTTGAGGCCAAGGCCCGTCAGCTCGCGAACCGCCTTGATGACGTTGACCTTGTTCTCGCCAAACGAGGACAGGATCACCGTGAATTCGGTCTGCTCTTCGGCGGCCGGGGCAGCAGCGCCAGCGGCGGGCGCAGCAACCGCGACGGCAGCGGCGGCGGAGACGCCGAACTTCTCTTCCATCGCCTTGATGAGCTCGGAGAGCTCGAGGACCGTCATCGACGAGATCTGGTTAAGGATTTCTGCTTGTGCAACAGCCATGTCGTGCTCCTGAATCGTAAGGGTTCTATCGAATGGGTAATCGGGTCACGCCGCCTGCTGCTGCCGTTGCTCCTGCACCGCCGCGAGGGTCCGGACGAACCTGGCCGGAACTTCGTTCATGGTGCGGACGAGCTTCACGATCGGCGCCTGCATGGTGCCGAGCAGCTTGGCAATGAGTTCGTCGCGCGACGGGAGTGCCGCGAGCGAGGCGATGTCCTTGGCGGACATCATCTGGCCAGGCATCGCACCGCCGGTGATGACGAACTTCTCATTGCCCTTGGCAAAGTCGGAAAGGACCTTCGCCACGGCGACGGGATCGCTGCCGATGCCATACGCCAGCGGACCGACCATCTTGTCGGCCAGCGAGGCGAACGGCGTGTCGACAACCGCGCGGCGCACCAGGGTGTTCTTGACCACCCGGAAATACACGCCGGAAGCCCGTGCGTTGGCACGAAGCTTCGTCATGTCCGCGACCGCCATGCCCCGGTTCTCGGCCATCACGATGGCCTGAGCGCCCGAGACCTGCTTCGCGACTTCCGCGACTACCGCCTGTTTCTGTTCCAGATTTAGACTCAAGGTCTACCCTCCTCAGGTGACAGGAGCCAGAGGTCAGTTGTCAGAGACGACAAACCAAACTGGCTTCCGGTCGCCGGTTGCTACTGCGGTGACCTTACGTCAGGAGTGATCCTGCTGTCGGGGCACCATCTACGCTGGATTTCAGGAATCAGCAGACACGAATCAGAGGTCAGTTACGACACACCGAGTTCCCTGCCGACGCCTGTCTTTTAAGCTTTCACTCCTGCGGTCTTTGACGGCCCGCCGGCAATGCGCCGCCGGCGTTCCCTCAAATCAGGAGTCAGTTGGCAGTTGACGGTTCTCAGTGACAACCGCGCTGCCCACCAACTCATGTCTTGTTCAAGCTGCGAGCGCCTCTTTACGCCGCAGGGCTTCTGTCAACTGTCAACTGTCAACTGGCGGCCGGCTGTAGCAGGCTGCCTGTATCCACCCGCACGCCGGCACCCATCGTGCTCGACAGGCTGACCTTGCGCAGGTACACGCCCTTGGATCCCGCGGGCTTCGCCTTGTTGAGCGCGTCGATCAGCGCGATCAGGTTGCTCTTGAGCTGATCGGACTCGAACGATGCGCGACCGATCGTGCACTGCACGATGCCGCCCTTGTCCGTCCGGTACTGCACCTGGCCCGCCTTCGCATTCTTCACTGCGAGGGTCACGTCCGGAGTCACCGTCCCGACCTTCGGGTTCGGCATCAGTCCACGCGGACCGAGGATCTGGCCCAGCTGGCCCACGACGCGCATGGCATCCGGCGTGGCGATCACCACGTCGAATTCCATGAATCCTTCCTTCACCCGGGCGGCCAGGTCGTCGAAGCCGACGATGTCCGCGCCGGCCTCCTGTGCAAGCTTGGCCTTGTCACCCTGGGCAAACACGGCCACCCGCACGGACTTGCCGGTGCCCGCCGGCAGCACGACCGAGCCGCGCACGGTCTGGTCCGACTTTTTCGCATCGACGCCAAGGTTCACGGCGACGTCGATCGACTCGTTGAACTTGGCGGTGGCGGTGTCCTTGACCAGCTTGAGGGCTTCGTCCACCGGATACGCCTTGGTGCGGTCCACCTTCGACCGCACCGACTTCACCCGCTTGGAGAGCTTCGGTTCCTTTTCGGCGGCCATGATCACTTCACTCCTTCGACCGTGATGCCCATGCTGCGCGCACTGCCCGCGATCGTACGAACGGCCGCGTCGAGCCCGGCGGCGGTGAGATCGGGCATCTTGGCCTTGGCGATCTCCTCGGCCTGCTCACGCGTCAGCTTGCCAACCTTGTCAGTGTGGGGGCGCTGGCTGCCCTTCTCAACCTTGGCGGCCTTCTTGATGAGAACCGTCGCAGGCGGCGTCTTCATCACGAAGGTGAAGCTCTTGTCCGCGTAGGCGGTGATCACCACCGGGATCGGCAGGCCCGGTTCCACTTTCTGGGTCTGCGCGTTGAAGGCCTTGCAGAATTCCATGATGTTCAGGCCGCGTTGACCCAGCGCGGGGCCGATCGGCGGGCTCGGGTTTGCCTTCCCGGCCGGCACTTGCAGCTTGATGAAGCCGATGATTTTCTTAGCCACTCAAAATCTCCTTGTGGGTTCAAGCGGGCGCCAAGGCACCCTCCCCGGTTTCAGTGTGTTCAGGTATCAGGTATCAGAGGTCAGGAATCAGAAAGCACCGTTGCAATTCACTCGGTGTTTCGTTCATCTGACTTCTCTGATCCCTGTCCTCTGATCTCTGATGCCTGGAGCTCGCGCCTTCCCAGGTCAAGCCTTCTCGACCTGGGAAAAATCGAGCTCCACGGGTGTCGAGCGACCGAAAATGGTCACCGACACCCGCAGCTTGCTTTTCTCGTAGTTCACGTCCTCGACGTTGCCATGGAAGTCGGTGAACGGCCCTTCCTTCACGCGGACGGCCTCGCCCATCTCGAACAGCACCTTCGGGCGCGGCTTCTCGACGCCTTCCTGGACCTGCTGCAGGATCGCGTCGACTTCCTTCTGGGTGATCGGCGTCGGCTTGTTCTGCGAGCCGCCGACGAACCCGGTGACCTTCGGCGTGCTCTTCACGAGGTGCCACGTGTCGTCGGTCATCTCCATCTCGACCAGCACGTAACCGGGAAAGAACTTGCGCTCGGAGATGGCCTTCTGCCCGCCCTTCATCTCGACCACTTCCTCGACGGGCACGAGAATCTGCCCGAACTGATCCTGCATGCCGGACCGCTTGATGCGCTCGATCAGCGCACGCTGCACGCTCTTTTCGAACCCGGAGTAGGCATGCACCACAAACCACCGCTTGGACATCATTCGCCTCTTCCGGTCACGAGCTTCACGATCCAGGCGAGCGTCGTGTCGACGGAGAAGAGAAAGAGCGCCATCACCACCACGAACACGAACACGATCGCGGTGGTCTGTACGGTTTCCTTGCGCGTCGGCCACGAGACCCGCTGCGCCTCCTGCCAGGATTCCTGGGCGAAGACGAAGAATTGCTTGCCGGGCGCGGAGAGGTACGCGACGACACCCGCCGCAACCAGGCCGCCCAGCACCATCAGCACGCGCAGCACGAGCGCAGTGTCGGCGAACTGGTAATACCCCCAGATCCCCGCGACCACGCATGCCAGGGCGAGCACGATCTTCACCCGGTCGACGATCGCCGTTTTTGCCGCTTCAGTTGCCACTCGTATCCTTCAACGCTTGCGACCGGGCACCTGCCCGGTCAGTGCCGCCCCGCGCGGCATCGCGTCGGGGCAGGCCAGGAGGGAATCGAACCCCCAACCTGCGGTTTTGGAGACCGCCGCTCTGCCAATTGAGCTACTGGCCTTTTCAGGTGTCAGAGGTCAGGAGTCAGGAAACAGATACGAAACACCGAGCACGACGCTACGGCTTCACATCCAGTCCGCCTCAACACTCCTGCCTTTCTCTATCGTTCGTTCGTGCTCCGCACGGTCCGAGGTCTTTGCAGACCACTCGGTGTTTCGTCACTGATACCTGGTACCTGATGCCTGTTACCTGGTCATTGAATGACCTCCGTCATTCAATGACCTTCGCCACCACCCCCGCACCCACCGTGCGACCGCCCTCGCGAATGGCAAAGCGCAACCCCTCTTCCATCGCAATCGGCGCGATCAGCGTCACCGTGATCGAAATGTTGTCCCCAGGCATCACCATCTCCGTCCCCGACGGCAGCTCCACACTCCCCGTCACGTCCGTCGTCCGGAAATAAAACTGCGGCCGGTAACCCTGGAAGAACGGCGTATGCCGACCCCCCTCCTCCTTCGACAGCACGTACACCTCCGCCGTGAACTTGGTGTGCGGCGTGATCGACCCCGGCTTCGCCAGCACCTGACCACGCTCCACTTCCTCGCGCTTGGTCCCCCGCAGCAGCACCCCGACGTTGTCCCCCGCCTGCCCCTGGTCCAACAGCTTGCGGAACATCTCCACCCCAGTGCACACCGTCTGCAGCGTCGGCTTCAACCCCACAATCTCCAGGTTGTCGCCCACCTTCACAATGCCCCGCTCCACCCGCCCGGTCACCACCGTCCCCCGGCCCGAGATCGAGAACACGTCCTCCACCGGCATCAGGAACGGCCCATCGATCGCCCGCTTCGGCTGCGGTATGTAGCTGTCCAGCGCCTCGGCCAGCTTCATGATCGAGCCCTCGCCCATCTCGCCCTTGTCTCCCTCCAGCGCCATCTTCGCCGAACCAATCACGATCGGCGTGTCGTCCCCGGGAAACTCGTACTTCGACAACAGCTCCCGCACCTCCATCTCGACGAGCTCCAGCAGCTCCTTGTCGTCGACCATGTCGGCCTTGTTCATGTACACGATGATGTACGGCACCCCCACCTGCCGCGCCAGCAGAATGTGCTCGCGCGTCTGCGGCATCGGCCCGTCCGCCGCACTCACCACCAGAATCGCGCCGTCCATCTGCGCCGCACCGGTGATCATGTTCTTGATGTAGTCGGCATGCCCCGGGCAGTCCACGTGCGCATAGTGCCGGTTGGCCGTCTCGTACTCCACGTGCGCCGTGTTGATGGTGATCCCCCGCGCCTTCTCCTCCGGCGCCGCATCAATCTGGTCGTAGGCCTTCGCCTCACCACCGTACTTCTTCGACAGCACCAGCGTCATCGCCGCCGTCAGCGTCGTCTTCCCGTGATCCACGTGCCCAATCGTCCCCACGTTCACGTGCGGCTTCGTCCGCTCGAATTTGCCCTTGGCCATCTGAGACTCCTTCCGACGTCTGTTCGGTACGCTGTTTCGCCTGGTGCGGCGGTGGTTGGGTCAGCACGCGCTGCCCCGCAATCACCGGCCAGGCCGGTCGATGGTGCCCATGGCGCGGATTGAACGCGCGACCTCTCCCTTACCAAGGGAGTGCTCTACCACTGAGCTACATGGGCTCGGTCCGCTCTTGCTTCCGTGCGGCCGCCTTGCGGCGAGCCCTGTTGCGCGTCACTGCTGCTGCGCCTTCCTGCTGACTTCCAATTCGCAAGCGCCCTGCGGACGCTTGCGAATTGGAGCGGGTGAAGGGAATCGAACCCTCGTCATAAGCTTGGAAGGCTTCTGCTCTACCATTGAGCTACACCCGCGCTGCGTTCAGCCTGTCCGTTCGAGCCCTGCCGGGTGCGCCGTTCCGTGGTCCTGTCCTTCTCGTTCTTGGTGGAGGGGGAAGGATTCGAACCTTCGAAGGCAGAGCCGGCAGATTTACAGTCTGCTCCCTTTGACCGCTCGGGAACCCCTCCGACGGAAACTCGCAATGATAGCAAGTCGGGGGCAGCTACGCAAATTCTGGATGGAATCCCGACACAATGCGCGCCGCCCGAAAATCCGGGGAAGCACTCCTAACACCCTGATTACAAAAAATCCGCGCGCGCCAGACACCAATGGAGTGCCGGTGCCGACGCTGCGCCGGAAGGCCGCATCAGCGGTCGAAATCACCAGATGCCGCTGTTTTCTATAAACTCCAGCGCAGAACGGACGGAAGCGTTCCTTCCCCCGCAAGGCATGTCCAACCCTACCTTCGACTACATCATCGTCGGCGCCGGCTCGGCCGGTTGCGTGCTGGCCAACCGCCTCTCCGCCGATCGCCGCAATTCGGTTCTGCTGCTGGAAGCCGGGCCCGCGGACCGCTATCCGTGGATCCACGTGCCGATCGGGTACGCAAAGACCATGTTCAATCCCAGCGTGAACTGGTGCTTCAAGACCGAACCGGAGCCCAATATGAACGGCCGGCAGGTCTACTGGCCCTGCGGCAAGACGCTCGGCGGCTCGAGCTCGATCAACGGCCTCATCTACATCCGCGGCCAACCGGAGGACTACGACGAATGGTCGGCGCGCGGCAACTCCGGCTGGTCGTTCCGCGAGGTTCTGCCGTATTTCCGCAAGCTCGAGCACAACGTGCGCGGGGCGAGCGAATGGCACGGCGCCGACGGCCCGCTGTGGGCCTCGGACATTCCGACGCGGCATGAGCTCATCGAGGCCGTCATTGCCGGCTGCGCCGAGCTCGGCGTTCCGCGCAACCCCGATTTCAACGGCGCACGCCAGGAAGGTGCGGGGTATTACCAGCTCACCACCCGGCGCGGCTTCCGGTGCTCGACGGCGGTGGCATACCTGCGTCCTGCGCGCAAGCGCCCCAATCTCGCCGTCGAGGTGAATGCCCAGGCGACGCAGGTCACCCTCGAGGGACGCCGCGCGAGCGGAATCGTGTACCGGCAGGGCGACCGCGACGTGACCGCGCTTGCCCGGCGCGAAGTCATCCTGGCCGCCGGCGCATTGCGCTCGCCGCAACTGCTCCAGCTCTCGGGCATTGGCGCCCCGGAGCTGCTGCAGGCCTTCGGCGTCCCGGTCCGGCATGCGCTGCCGGGCGTCGGCGAGAATCTGCAGGACCATCTGCAGGCGCGTCTCATCTTCCGCTGCACGAAGGCGATCACCACCAACGACGTGCTCCGCTCGCGCTGGCGCACGCTGGCCATGGGCATGCGCTACGTCCTGACGCGCAGCGGACCGATGGCGATCGGCATCAACCAGGGCGGCATCTTCGTGCGCACGGACCCGGGCCTCAGCCGCCCGGATGTCCAATTCCACATCGCCACGCTGTCGTCGGACATGGCCGGGTCGCCGGTGCACACGTTCTCCGGCTTCACGATGTCCGTGTGCCAGTTGCGTCCGGAGTCGCGCGGGTTCGTGCGGATGAAATCGGCCGCCCCGCTGGCCGCGCCGGCCATGCAGCCGAACTATCTGTCGGCGGCTGCCGACCGCGAGACCCTGGTGCGCGGCATCCGCTTCGCGCGTCAGCTTGCTGCCACCCGCGGTCTCGCGCCATACATCGCCGGCGAATACCGCCCGGGCCCCGATGCGCGCTCGGACGACGATCTGCTCGAGTTCGCCAGGAACCATGGCGCCACCATCTTCCATCCGTCGGGGACGTGCCGCATGGGACCCGCATCGGATGCCGCGGCGGTCGTGGACGCGAGGCTTTCCGTGCATGGCCTTGCAGGACTGCGCGTGGTCGATTGCAGCATCATGCCCACACCGGTCTCGGGCAACACCAACGTCCCGGTGATCATGGTCGCCGAGAAGGCCGCGGACCTGATTCTCGAAGACGCGAGAGCCGCGTGACGCGCCACGATCACACTGCCTGAAGGAGGATTGCCATGGGATGCTGTCACGCCGATTTCGCGCTGGTCGAAGGCAGCGATCGCGGATTCACCGTCGGCATGCCGACGTTCACGTTCGGGGCCGGCGTGCTTGCCGAGGCCGGCGACCAAGCACGCGAGCTCGGCATGCAACGCGTGGCGCTCTTCACGGACCCGTACCTGCGGGACGGCCCGCATGTCGCGAAGGTGCACGCCGCGTTGCGCGACGCCGGCGTCGACGTCGCGATCTACAGCGACGTCAGCATCGAGCCCACGGACGCATCGTTCCAGGATGCAGCGCGCTTCGCGGCGGAAGGCCGGTTCGACGGCTACGTGTCGGTCGGCGGCGGATCGGTGATGGACACGTGCAAGACCGCGAACCTGTACGCGTCGCACCCGGCGGAGTTCATGACGTACGTGAACGCGCCCATTGGCGGAGGACAGCGCGTACCCGGCCCGGTCAAACCGCATATCGCGTGTCCCACGACCTCGGGCACCGGTTCGGAGACCACCGGCATCGCCATCTTCAGTCTGCGCTCGATCAATGCGAAGACCGGCATCATCTCGCGCCGGCTGATCCCGACCGTCGCGCTGGTCGATCCGGACGTCACCACGAGCCTGCCGCGCAACGCAGTCGCCGCGAGCGGTTTCGACTGCATGAGTCATGCGCTCGAGTCGATCACCGCCCGCGTGTGGCCACGGCGACTGAATCCCGCGAAGGGCGTGCAACGGCCGGTGTCGCAAGGTGCGAACCCGTTCTCCGACATGCTCGCCACCGAAGCGCTGAAGAACGTCGGCAAGTATCTCGTGCGCGCGGTCGACGACGCGTCCGACCGGGAGGCGCGCACCGAGATGATGTACGCGGCGATGCTCGCCGGGATCGCGTTCAACGCTGCGGGATGTCACCTCCCGCACGGCCTTTCCTATGCGGTGTCAGGGCTGACGAAGGACTGGCATGTCCCGGGTTACCCGGAGGGCAAGAGCCTCGTGCCGCACGGGATGGCGGTCGTGCTCAATAATCCGTCCGTATGGCGGTTCACGGCTTCGTCCTGTCCCGAGCGGCATCTGTACGGTGCACAGTGCCTCGGCGCGGACACGCGCGATGCACGCGATGCGGATGCCGGCGAAGTGCTGGCGCGGCGGGTGATCGAGCTGATGCGGGCAACGCAAATGCCCAACGGCATTTCGGCGCTGGGCTTCGACGACACGCACCTGGAGGCGCTCGCCTCCGGCGCCGAGCCGCAATATCGCGTGATCAAGAATGCGCCGAAGGACGTCGGGCGGGAGGAGCTCAAGTCACTGTTCGAGGCGGCGCTGCGCTATTGGTGATTCTGGATCGTTGTAACGCCCGTTTGGGTGAGCCGGTGACCCAATCGGGTGATTGCCCCGGATGCATCGAGGGAGTCCAATCGCTGTACTCCAACGGAGGACATCGTGAACCACGCCCTTTGCAGAGCATTCCTTTGCTACGCAGCTGGTCTCGCCTTCATCCTCCCCGGCGCCACGGCATTCGCCGGCGGCTTCGCGGTCACACAACAGAGCGGCAGCGGGTTGGGGAACGCCTATGCCGGCGGGGCAGCCGCCGCTGACGACGCCTCGACAATCTGGTCGAACCCTGCGGGCCTGGTGCACGCGTGGCGCATGGATCCCGGCGCCAAGTGGCAGCTCGTTACACCCATCAACGTCATCGTTTCGTCCACCCGGTTTCACGACGACAATTCGGCGCCCGCGCTCGGACAGCCACTGGGTGGCGACGGCGGTGATGCAGGCGAGCTGGCGTTGGTTCCGGCGATCTTCCTCGCACGCGCACTCAGCCAGGACCTGTATGTCGGAGTCGGCATCAACGCACCTTTCGGCCTGACGACCGAATACGACCCAGGCTGGATGGGCCGCTTTCAGGCAACGAAGTCGAGCTCCAGGACTTTCAACCTGAACATTGCCGGCGCCTATCAAGTTGCACCCGGCTTGTCGATCGGTGTCGGGGTGGATGCGGCGCGCCTCGAGGCAGAACTCGCGAACAGCGTCAACTACACCGCGGCGGCCGTCCAGGCAGGCTTGGCGGCAGGCCTGATCTCACCACAACAGGTGCCGGCGCTTTTGAATCCCGCCAACGCGAACGGGCTGTTCGGACTCGAAGGCAGCGCCCGCCTCAAGGGCAACGACGTGGGATTCGGATTCAACGCGGGCGTGCTCTACGAGCCATCCGCGGCCACGCGCATCGGCATTCACTACCGCTCCGCGATGGATTTTTCCGTCGATGGCAGTGTCGACTTCAACGCGCCCCGGACGAGCTCCGTACTTGGATCATCGCTGATCGCCGCGCTTGCAGCGCCTGGCATGCCACTCGCGAGTGGACCCGCAAGAACGAGCATCAGGTTGCCCGCCACGGCCAGCTTCAGCATCGTCCAGCGCGTGACCCGCGCCGTCGAACTCCTGGCCGACGCGACCTGGACGCAGTGGAGCACCATTCCCGGGCTGCGTTTCGTTCGCCCCGACGGTTCGGAGCTGAGCTCGGTCGAGTGGAACTGGCGCGACACGTGGCGCTTCGGCGTAGGGGCGAATTGGGATCTGGCCAATGGGTGGCTGCTCAGGCTAGGAACGGCCGTCGATCAAACGCCGATCCCCGACAACCAGCACCGTACCGCCCGCCTTCCCGACGAAAGGCGCACCTGGGCTGCAGCCGGGGTGCGCTACACGCTCCCGCGCGCGATCCTGGGCTCTCGTGCCGCCTGGGTTGATGCGGGCATCTCGTACGTGCGGCTCGACACCCCCCGGATCGACAACAGGATCGAGCGCAGCCAGTCCGCGTCGGGCACGCTGGACGGCTCCTACGATAGTCACGTCTGGGGATTTTCCGTCCAGCTCACGACCACGTTCTGAGCGCAGCGCTGGACGTCGATGCAGCGACGCACGAGGCGGCGGGATTGATGCCACTGATGCCATCGCTCGCACGCGGCCGGGGTCGAACCACGCCACCCGAGGCCCACGAAGGGCCGCAGACGCTGGAATCAGCACTGCTGTTGCTGCTCTCGCGCCAGGGACGGCGCGTTCCGATACCGGTTTTCCTTGCTGCGGCGATGATCGCCGCGATTGCCGCCGAACGCCTCCCGCGGATGCTGTGGCTGACATGGCTGAGCGTTGTCGCGGTCGTGCTGGCGACGCGGTGGGTCCTGCTCGCGCGCCTGCCGCAGCTCGAGGACTTCACGGATTCGAGCAAGCTGCGCATCGCCGTGGCGCTGAGTGCCGTGAATGGCGTCACCCACGCACTGTCGCTGTTCTTCTTCCCTTTCCTCACCGAGGCGGAGCGGGTGATCCAGTCCATGGTCTTGCTGGGGCTGTGTGCGGGCTCCGTCGCGACCACCGCCGGGTACTGGCCGGTATTCCTGGCCTACGCGATTCCGGTGCTCGGTCCGCTCGCGCTGCTCTGGGCGTTGAGCCCTGGCATCTCCGGTGCCGGGTTGATCGAGCGCTGGATTTCCGTGCTCATCATCCTGCTCGGGACGATCCTCGTCGGTCTCGCGCGAGATGCGTTCCGCCTGTTCCGCGAGTCCTTCGAGATCCGGTTGCAGCAGGTTGCGCTCAACCAGCGACTCGAAGCGGCTCTGGCCCAGGCGGAAGAGGCAAACCGTGCGAAGACGCGGTTCCTCGCGGCGGCGAGTCATGATCTCCGGCAGCCGATGCATGCGCTCGCCGCGCTGGGCGCGGCGCTCGGCTCGCGGCCGCTCGATCCGCAGAGCCTCAAGATCGCCGCGCACATGGACGCCGCACTGCAAGGGCTCACGATCCAGCTCGATTCGCTGCTCGACATCTCGAAGCTGGATGCGGGCGTCGTACAGGTGCATTGGCACACCGTTCACCTGAACGACATCCTCCGAAGGCTGCAGGACGATTGCGGTGAAGAGGCGGCGGCGAAGGGCCTCAGGCTGGAGATCCAGACGTTCGATCGCGACACCGTGGTGACCGACGAACTGCAGCTCGAGCGGGTCGTCCGCAATCTCGTGGACAACGCGATCAAGTACACGGACCACGGCACCATCGAGCTGCGACTCACCGGGCACGGCGACACCCTTGCGCTGAAGATCTCGGACACCGGTCGTGGCATCCCCGCCGAAGAGCAGTCGCGCATCTTCGAAGAGTTCTACCAGCTCGACAACCCGGAGCGTGATCGCGCGAAGGGGCTTGGGCTCGGGCTGGCGATCGTGCGCCGTCTCGTCGAACTGCTGGGCATCGAGCTGAAACTCGAGTCCACCGTCGGGCGCGGCACGGTATTCACCCTCGAATTCCCGACTACGCCACACGTCGTCGAGGATGTATCGCTCGAATCCACGGTGCCGAAACCGGCTACTGCGGGCCACGTCATGGTGATCGACGATGAAGCCGCGATACGCATCGGCATGCAGGAGCTGCTCCAGGCGCGCGGCTACCGCACCACGATCGTGGATGGAACCGCCGAAGCGGTGGCGGCGGCCCGCTCCGAAAGACCGGACGTGGTGCTGGCCGATTTCAGGTTGCGCGGCGGCGACAGCGGAATTGCGAGCATCAGGGCGGTCCGGGAGCTCTATCCCGACATGCGCGCGGTCTTGATCAGTGGCGATACGGCCGCGGATCGCGTGCGTGAAGCGCGGGACGCACACATCACGCTGCTGCGCAAACCCGTTCCGGCAAAAGTCCTCACCCAGGTCATCGACGAGCTTCTGCGGGAGGTTCCGAATGGCGGCTGACAACGCAACGAGCCCGAAGCAAGGCGTGCGCAGCGAGGTGCGATGGATATCCACCGGCTTCGAGGAGCTCGTGCAAAGCGTCAACACGGCATCCGAAAACCGGCGGCAAGGCGAACTCGGGGCGCCCGACTTTGACGTGGTCATCGTCGGCAGCGGCTACGGAGGGTCGATTGCGGCGGCAGCCCTCGCCGGGCTCGTGGAGCGGGTCCCCGAGGCGGACGGACAAGTGCACCCGCGGAAGATTCGCGTGTGCGTCCTCGAACGCGGCAACGAGTATCTGTCGGGAATGTTCCCACCGCGCATGGCGGATCTCGCGGGGCATGTCCGGTTCAGCGGCGATGCCGCCGCATCCGCCCGCGGCGAGCGCGACGGCCTTTTCGACGTACGGATCGGGCCCGATGTGTGTGCGCTCGTGGGGAACGGCCTCGGCGGCGGGTCGTTGATCAATGCAGGGGTGATGGCGGAGCCGGATGATGCGGTATTGGCGAGCGACGCCTGGCCCGCGGCGATAAGGAACGACACCCATGCGTTCAAGGCTCGCATGCAGGCGGTGAAGCGCCTGCTCGGAGCGGCCGACGCGCGGGGGGACAACACCATATTGCGGCTGGTGCCCGGGGGCACGGCCAAGTACAGGGCGCTGCAGCAGCTCACGGAGCCGACGACTCCGACGCGGTCTTTCACCGCCGCCCCGATCTCGGTCGCGATGGAGGCGAAGCTGAACAGCGCAGGTGTACGCCTCGATGCCTGCAAGCTGTGCGGTGATTGCGCCAGCGGCTGCAATCACAACGCCAAGGATTCCCTCGACCTCAACCTGCTGCGCCGCGCGCAGGCGGGCGGGGTGTCGCTTTTCACTGGGGCCACGGTGCTGCGCCTCGAGCGAACGCCCGACAAGGAGGCGTGGCTCCTCCATGTCGTGCATACCGACGACAAGCTGCGCCGCCGGCAAGGACCGCCGCTGCAGCTCATGTCCCGCAACGTCATCCTCGCGGCCGGCACGTTCGGATCGACGGAGATTCTGCTGCGCAGCGGTACCGATGCACTCCAGTTCTCGCGGCGGCTCGGCCAGCGGTTCTCGTGCAACGGCGACATGATCGCGGTCGTGTACGACCACGCGATGACGGCGAACGCGGTCGCCAGCGAGGACGTTCAACCCCATGAACGCGAGGTGGGTCCCACCATCACGAGCATCGTCCGGCTCAGCCCTGCCGGTTCGGCACCGCTGGTGCTCGAGGAGCTGGCGATTCCCGGTCCCCTGCGGCGACTCTTCGAGGAAGTGGTCACCACCGCGAAGGTGCTCCACGCGCTGAATGACCCGGACCGCGCCGAGCACGCGCCGTCGGGTGAAACGGCGGACCCATGCGCCATCGACCCTCGAGCGCTCCACCGCTCTTCCGTTCTCGCCGCGTTCGGCGATGACGGCGCCGCCGGAGCGCTCGAGCTGATTGGCGGGAACGATGAGGCCGATGGCGACGGGGCCGTGCGCGTGCGCTGGCGCGGGATCCACGATCACGACCTGTTCGCACGCCAGATAGGGGCCCTCGAGCAACGCGTAAGGGATTCTGGCAACGGCGGTCGCGTGCTGCCCAATCCGCTGTGGCGGCTCCTGCCGGCCGATATCCAGTACCTGGTCGACGACAAGCACGGCCCGGCCTTCACGGTGCACCCTCTCGGCGGTTGTGCACTAGGCTCCGGGGAGAACCGTGGCGTCGTCGACGAGTTCGGGCGCGTGTTCGACGTCGACAGGGATCGGCGCGCCGACGGCCTGCACCGCGGGCTCGTCGTGCTCGATGGCTCCATCGTGCCGACCGCGCTAGGTATCAACCCGTCGCTCACGATCGCGACCCTTGCCCATCGTGCAATGGAGCAGTTGTGCATCGACTGGCAATACGGCCCGCAGGTTGCGGCGGAAATCGCGCATTCCGGTATCGCCGGATCGTCGACACCATTGCCTGCGAGTCGCCTGGACCAGCCGGACGAACTGCAGGCCACCACTTCGCACCCGACGCCCGGCGACCGTCGACCGGTGTTCCGGGAAATTCGGTATGGCCCCGGCAAGGCCACGCAGATCGAACTGAAGGAGCGTCTCTCGGGTGACGCCGATCTGATCGCCGCCGATGGGAAGCGCGTGCGGTGTGTTGTCGAGCTGACCCTCGAGTTCTGCCCCGTGGATCTCCTCAGCCTGGTGCAGCCGACGGCGGCCGATCCCTGTCTGGTGAACCGGATGCTGAAGCTGCACGATGGCTCGGTCCGGATCTACGACGGCCCGAAGTGGCATGCCTGGCATGATGACGGGGAGCCGGCAGAAACGCCGGCGGGTCTCCTGCTCGCCGAAGCACAGCTCGATGGCTGCATGCATCTCCTCCGTCGGCAGAAGACGACGGCCTGCGGGCGCACGTTCCGGGGCCTCCGTGCTTACGTGCTCAATCGCGGCCTGCGCGATACCTACCAGTGGCTGGAGGGCCTGTGGACCCAGCCGAAGGCGGCGCCGCGCTCGAGCGCGCGCCGCTCGGCGGCAGCTCCGGGGACGACATGGCAGGATGCGCAGAAGCGGTGGGAAAACGCGCTGGCGCTGGCATCGCACGCCGGCGAGGTTCGCACGCTCGACTACGAGCTCGACATCAAGCGGGGCACCCCGCGCGGCGCCCGCGCGGAGCTGTTGACGGGCGGGCAGATCCGGGGCACCAAGTTCCTCACTTACGAGGAGCGCGCCAACCCGTGGACGCAGCTGCAGGAGCTCGTGCTGACCGCGTTCCCGCACCTCGACGTCGGCGCCCGGCGACCGACGCTGGTGCTCGACGCGCGGTATCTCGTCGATATCGGCATGCCGCTGTTCCGCGTCACCCAGCAGCAGGACCAGCCGTCCGCGCTGGCGGACCTGACGTCGTTCGTCGCGTATTTCCTGCGGCTGCTGCTGTGGATCCACATCTGGACTTTCCGCAGGCCCGATCCGGCCGCGCCGCGGGAACCGCAACGCCTGCCCGGGATCGTCCCGGGCCTGCCGCCGCCGGAGATCATCGAGCTAACGACCGATTACCTCGCCAATGGCTTGCCGGTGCGCGTGCGCCTGACACGTTATCGCGGAACGACCACGCGCTGCCGGGCGGTAGTGCTGATCCACGGATACAGCGCGAGCGGCAACACGTTCGCCCACCATGCCGTCAATCCCAACCTCGCGCAGTACCTTTGGAACCATGGCCGCGACGTATGGATCCTCGACCTGCGCACGAGCAGCGGCATGCCGACAGCACGCCTGCCGTGGGCTTTCGAGGATGCGGCACTCATGGACATCCCCGCGGCGCTCGCCCGCATCCATGATGAATGCGCAGGCCATGCGGATGGCAAGCTCGACGTGGTTGCGCACTGCATGGGCTCGGCCATGTTCAGCATGGCGGCGCTCGCGCCACCCGAATCAGGCGATCGCTTTTTCAGGGAACGCGAGGAGTTGCCGCAATGGATCGGCAATGTCGTCCTCTCCCAGGTGGGACCGGTCGTCCGCTTCAGTCCGGCCAACGTATTCCGGGCGTATGCGATGCGCTACTTCCGGCAGTTCGTGTCCGCGGCTCCGTACGAGTTTCGCGTCGGGCCCGACCCGTCGCTCGCAGACCAGCTGCTGGACCGCTTTCTCGCATCCACGCCGTACCCCAAGGACGAATTCGACATCGAGAACCCGCGCTGGCCGTGGGCCCGGACGCCGTTCGTCGGCACGCGCCACCGCATGGACGCCCTGTACGGCCGCGATTTCAACATCCGCAACATCGACGCCCGCGTGCTCGCGTACATCGACGATCTGTTCGGCCCGCTCAACCTCGAGACGGTCTCGCAAACCATCCACTTCGCGAAGCTCGGGCTCATCACGAATCGCTCCGGGCGCAACGTGTACCTTTCGCGTGCGAATCTGCGCGAGCGCTGGCGGTTCCGCACGCTCAGCATCCACGGAAGGGAGAACGGGCTCACCGACATCTCGACCCTGGCGCGCATGACGAAGGTGCTGGAAACCGACGCGGGGCGGGACTTCCGCACCTATCCCTTCGACGGTCTCGGACACCAGGACTCGTTGATCGGACGTACCGCGGGCGAGGTGTTCAAGGTGATGCACGATTTCCTCGACTCGCCGGATGCGCCGAGCATGAAAGCGGGCGATCCTCGCCTCGTCGCCGAAGTGCCATGGCTTGGTCCGCGAGTGGGACCGCTCGATCCGAGCGAGCGATGCGCCATCGGCGCCGCCACCGATCCGGGCTCGAACCGGGCCCTCCTGCTTTTACTGATACCGTGGGACCACAACACGGGCATGGACGGCGTGCGGACGGATCCGCTGCGCTCGGCACTGTGCATCCCCGCGGCAACCGACAAGGACGGGTGGATGTCGAGCGTGCTCGAGTCCACCGACTTCCCGACCTGGCCGTCAACGGTATTACCCCTCTTCATCTATGACCAGGCCGCCGAGACCAGCAGCGATGTCGAGGCCCTCGAGCGTGCACTGCAGGGCCCGGCACTCCGCCATGTGAAGTTCTCGTGGAGCCGGGTGCAGGATTGGTCCCCCACTGCGCCTGCGCGTGATCCCGTGACGCATACCACGACCGCGGCACACGCAGAGCTGCCCGTCACGCAAGTCATCATCACGTTGTTGCAGTCGCTGAAGGATGCGATCAGGAAGGTCGTCGGTGACGCGGTCAATGCACTGGATCCAGCGACCGCCGAAGGCGCCATCGCACAGCTCCCGCCGCACCGCAACACCACCGCACCACGACGGGACGCTGTCCGCTTCGCCGTCGCAAGCTGCCAGTATCCGGCGGGCATCCTGGACGGCATTCCCGCCGACCGGTCGCTGCGGGCTCTGAACGACTGCATCGGCGGAGCAAATGGCGCAGCGAAGCCGGAGTTCGCGCTACTGCTCGGCGACCAGATCTACGTCGACGCGACCGCCGGCCTGTTCGACCCGCGCGGCAAGGACGATCGCCTGCTGCATCCGTATGAGCAGCTGCTCCGCCGCGCGGGCATGCAGTCGGCGTTGCGGCAGATCCCCTTCTACATGATGCTCGACGATCACGAAATATCCGACAATTGGGAGCCGACGATCGATGATCGCCGCACCGACAAAGGCATGCAGGAAGCCCGCACAGCCTATTGGAAATACCAGCGCGCCGGCTCGCCGCTGGTCGCCGATGCAGAGGACCCGGAGAAGTGCTCTCTCGCCTATCAGTTCGAGGAGGGCGGCGTGCCATTCTTCGTGACCGATACGCGCACCGAGCGTACCGCGCGCACCGCAGAGACCGTCGCGCATGCGCGCATCATGAGTGCGGGCCAGGAACGTGCGTTGCACGACTGGCTCATCGACCACCGCAATTGCGGCCTGCCACTGTTCGTGGCATCGCCCTCGATCCTGCTCCCGAGGCACTTGCTGGTAGCGAGCGGTCACGAAGCCGCGAGCAGTCTGCACTCGGACTCGTGGGACGGCTATCCACGATCGATGGCGGCGTTGCTGACGACCATCCTCGTCCACGACATCCGCAACGTCGTGTTCCTCTCAGGCGATGAGCATCTGTCATGCGTCGCGCACGCGGAGCTGTCCGACCGGCAGGGACACAACGTGCGGCTGCACTCGATCCACAGCTCTCCGCTGTACGCCCCCTACCCTTTCGCCAACGCGGTGCCCGAGGATTTCAGCGTGGAGGAAACGTTTGCCTTTACTGACAAGGGCATCGGCGCGGTGGGAAGCTACGAGTGCCGGCTGACGGGCGCCGAGTTCGTGCCCGGGGACGGCTTCGCCATCCTTGCGGTCGAGAAGCGTGGCGGGCGATGGACGCTCAGCTGCGAATTCGTGCGTGAGAACCCCAGCGCCCCGATCGTGTTCGCCCTCTAGGAGCGGCGCGCCGGCGCATGCGCGCAGCCGCACGGCGCGCGAGGGGCGGCCGCATGTCAGGCACCCTTCTTCGCGTAATCGATGCGAATCCCGAGCTGCTGCGCCGCGATGACGGCCTGGGTTCGATTCGACACGTCGAGCACGCGAAAGATCGCCGCAAGGTGCGACTTGACGGTGTTCGGCGAGATATCGAGTTGTCGGCAGATCACCTTGTTCGACATGCCCTGCAGCAGCAGATGCAGCACGTCGATCTGACGCGACGTAAGTTCGCCCACGGCCGCATGCGCTGACCCCTTCGGGTCGGGTCTCGAGGTAGTGGACGCGCCGGCATTCAATGTTGCCGCGCGCGCACTCGCCGGACGAATCGCTTCCGGCGGCACGTAGATGCCACCGGAAGCCACCAGCTTTATTGCGCCGAGCAGCACGTCCCTTCCAGCAGTCTTGGGGATGAATCCCATTGCCCCGCAGTCGAGTGCCGCGAGAATCGTGTCGCGATCGCACGTCGCCGACAGCACGACCACGGGCGTCTCCTCGTGGTCAGCCTTGAAGCGCGCGAGCGCGCTGATGCCTTGATGCCCGGGTAATCCCAGATCGAGCAGCACGATGTTGTAACCATCGCCGGAGCGCCCGCTTTCGAATTCGTCGAGAGTGCCGAACCCGGTGATGTCGTGCTTCTCGGGCAGCGATTGCATCAACAGCACGATGGCATCCCGCACGATCGGATGATCGTCGATTACGGCGACGCGCATGGCACCTCCCGCTTTTGCCCGGCTCACCCGAACGGGTGCGGCATGCACCACCCACCACCCTTATGCCAGCCGCGCATTCGCCCGCCCGGGTGACGATTTGACCAGAGCAGCGGCCTATCTTGCAAGTCATCCGGCGTTGCCGTTTCAGCCGGACCGGCGGGCGGATCGGAACACCCTCCGCTCAATTGGCAAGCGCAGGATGCGGGCAGCACCACCTCGGCGCTGCCGCAACACTGCCGACTCACGAGGAGACTGCAATGAAGACAGTGACCAAAGACGTGCTGCTGATCTCGGCCCTCATGCTCGCGTTCAGCGGAGCGGTGCGTGCCGACGACGGCGGCGGTGACAACAGCATGAGCCAGTGGACCGGCGAATCGTACGCCGCATTTCAACGCGGCGAGCTCGGCGATCTCTATACAGGCCCGAAGAAGATGGTCGGGACCGAAAAGGCGGCCGACAAATCGCGCATCGAGCTGGCATCCGCGCCGGCCGAGGTGCACACCGGACCATCGGTGTCCAAGCGGGAGCCGCGCAATCCGTTCCGCGACGACACGGCGGGGTGAGCAACAGGTTGCAGGTGAACGGGCCGGGAGCAACCAGCACCACCCGGCCCGCGCGCCAGACTGCACGGGAGGCATCATGAAGTTCTTCGACGGTTTTCTGGTGATCTGCGCATTCACGCTTTCCACGATCATGACGGCGACCTTGTTCGCCACGTTTGCTGCGTGGGCCTACGCCGCACTCGGCCCCTACGAGCGCGACATCATCGCCGCGGCAGCTGGCGGCCCTCCTGCGGCCGCGGCGAGCGCAGCCCGGGGCAACGTATCCAGCGCGCCGGGTAACGACGGGGCGATGGTCGTCGAGTTCGAGCCAATCACCGTCATCGGACACCGGCACAGCGCCGATGATCGCAAGTTCGCGCAATCGCCCGCGGCGGTGCAACGCCGGATCCACGCGGCCGGCAACGGCTGACGATGCTGGGTGCAACGGACCCGTTCCTTGACGGTTCGCGCCGCGCGGCCCCTCGCGGCGTCGCGAGCCGTTCTGATCGCCTGGCCTGAACGCTGCGATGCATCGCCATGCCGGCGCGGCGTTGGCGGCGGCTCACGCCGCGATGCATGACGGCGCCCATGAGGGATGGCAACGTTCGCGCGCGGGTGACGCCATCGTTCACCACACATACGCGTGAGTCAGGACGACGTGACAAGATCGGCGGCCTCCGGGAAGTCCGCACGAAAGCGTGCGCACGCCCGCGCTGCTGCACGATGATCTGCGCGAGCATGATCAGGCTGGCCGTATCGAGCCAGGGTCGTCACCTACGGTGGTAGGCACGGAGCTGCATCGCGGGCACGCCGATACAAGGAGCTCCTGCTGGACCTCATCCATCCGCGCGCCGACACCACGTGGGAGGAGATCGTCTGCCGCGACGTCAATTCGCCGGCCGCCGCATGCGCCGATCGCGTCAGGTCCGGCGTCGATGCGCAGTGGCACATGTCGTCACGCGCCCAGCCGGTGGCGAGTGTGCGGGACGCATCGCGTCCGACAGAACGTGGTTCCACCTGAAGGCGCCGGCCCTTGGGCACTCTCGAGCACGCAGTCGCTGTCGCAACGTTCGAGAGTTCCACACGCGGCGCGTCATGTTTCCCGAGCAGCAACTGCCCCCCAAGGCGCAGCGCTTCCCGCGCGATCGCATCTTGCGTGATCGCATCCCGCGCGATCGGATGGTTGCCGATTGGGGCGATGCGCCTGGCCCTGCCACCGTTGCCCGGCTCACCCGAACGGGTGCGCCATGCCCCACCCTTCTGCCGGTCTTGCTCTCGCCCACCAGGGTGACGATTCGACCAGAGCAACGGCCTATCTTGCAAGTCATCCGGTGTTGCTGTTTCAGCCGGACTGGCGGGCGGATCGGAGCACTTTCCGCTCAATCGGCAAAGGCAGGATGCCGGCAGAACCACCTAAGCGCTGCCGCAACCCTGCAGACTCACGAGGAGATTGCAATGAAGATATTGACCAGGAACGTGCTGCTGATCTCGGCCGTCACGCTCGCGTTCAGCGGGGCGGTGCGCGCCGACGGCGACGGGGGCGACAACAGCATGAGTCAGTGGACCGGCGAGTCGTACGCCGCATTTCAACGCGGCGAGGTCGGCGACTTCTACACGGATCCGAACGAGATGGCCGGAACCGACGGGGCGACCGACCAAACGCGCACCGAAGTGGCGACCGCGGCCGCCGGCGTGCACGCTGGAGCATCGGTGTTCACGGGCCAGCCGGGCAATCCGTTCCGCGACGACACGGCGGCGTAAGGAATGCCCTGGACGCATGGGCCGCGGCGATCAGCGTCGCCCGGCCCATCAACACACATCGCTGGAGAACGACGATGATTCCGCACCTTCGATTTGGACCGGTCGCCAACGGCTCGGCGCGCGAAACCAGCTGCCACGGGGCGAGGCGCGCAACCATCGAAAGGACGCGCCATGAAGTACTGCGACGCTTTCCCGCTGATCTGCGCCTTTGCGCGCTCCACCGTCATGGCGGAGAAGCTGTTCGCTACGTTCGCTGCCTGGGCCCACGGCGCGCACGCTCCGTGCGAGCGGGACGACATCGCCTCGCGAGCTGGTGGAGCGTCGGCGGCCGCGGTCAACGGTATGACGGCAGGCGCGCGCATCGCGCCCACTGACAGCGAGCCGACAGGCGGCGGCGGATGGCCTGGTCGGTTGTACACCACCGAGGGCTGCGGCCGCTTTCGACGACGTACGCCGCGCACGCGGCTGGTCGAGCATGGAAGCGGTGGTGTCCTACGCAACGCAAATGGGTGCTGGTCGCCTTGCTCACCAAGCCGGGAGGACCGGTCACCGCCACACCGAATCATGCGGCTGTCATATCGTCGCGCCGCGCGCGCGGAAAACGTGGCGTACAACTCGGCACATCGCCGCGAAGCGCGGAACGCCTGCCGCACGCGCGACGACGCAATCTGCCGCTGCGCGCCTGCGCACACCTTGACGCCGCCTTCCCCGCAGCAGCACGATAGCAATGCCGCACGCACCTCCGAACAACCCGAAGGGTGCGGCAGGGGGGACACATGTCCATGCAGGGTTTTGCGGCGCGGCTGCCCGGCACGAGAGCGGGCACCGCAATCCTCGCTCTTGCCTGCGCACTCTTCTGCCTCGCTGCAGCCGGCCCCGCGTGCGCACAGATGGCCGCATCCATGTACGCCGGGCCGTTCTACTCGCTGTGGTATCCGACGGCGCGCGACGCGAGCTATTCCTATGCGGGATGGCTCGAGCGATCCGCCGATGGTGGCGCTCCCGATCACACGGTGCTCACCGTTGGCGCGCAGTTCGGGGTCGCGAACCAGGCCGGCGTTCACCAGATTGCGTTTGGTCTCGCGACCGAAGCGTGGGCGATGCGTGGGTCGCTCTCGATGCTGACGGGTGTCGAAGCGAGCACCATCAATCTCGAGCCGAACAACGCCTATCGGAAGATCTCGCTCTGGTCGACGTTCAAGAATCGTGTCGACGGGGAGTACCTCACGCCTCCGGCGGAGGCGATGAACATCAACACCCAGGCTCTGCGCATCGAATCGCAGCCGGGGACCGGGTTCGAGCGCGGGATCGTATTCGCGGAGTTCTCGCTGTTCCCCTCGACGCGCTTGCCCAGACCCGCGGTGATCGATCTCTCGGAGATCCCCGACGCGCAGATCGGCGACATCGACCTGATCCGCATTCGTGCCGGCGTCGCGCTGCGTTACGATCCCAAGACCGGGGAGCTGTACCTGTACAAGGCACCCTGACACGGCGTGTCACCGCACGCGCCGCTCAGCGCTCGAGCAGGGACTCGCCCGGCCGGACGCGGGTGAAGCGCACCGGCACCTTCTCGACGGCGATGGTCGCATCGCTGGCGACGCGTACGCGGGTGAACGTCGATGTTGCGAGATCGCCTGCCTCCGGAAAATCCGCGCGGAAATGGGCGCCGCGTGAATCGTCGCGCGCCAGCGCGGCGCGCACGATCACCTGCGAAACCGCGATGAGATTGGCGAGGTTGAGCCAGTCGTGCCACGTGAGGTTGTAGGCGCGCGACTGGTCTTGCGGCAGCGCGACACGCTGGAGCTCGTCGCCGAGCTCGCGCAGTGCGCCAGCCGCGCGGGTCAGCCCCGCCGCGTCGCGCACGATGCCCGCGTCGTCCCACATCACGTCGTAGAGTCGCTCGCGCACGCGCTCCAGGGCGCGCGGTGCGGAGACCACAGGAGCCCGGAATGGCTGCTCCGCGCGGTCGATCGCGGCGGACAGCGCGGCCGCATCGGGTTCGCGCCACGGGACTTCGCCGGCGAGCCACGCGGCGATGCTGTCGCCGGCAATGCCGCCGAACACGGTCGAGTTCGCCACGCCATTGCCGCCGAGCCGGTTCGCACCGTGCACGCCGCCCGAATCCTCGCCGGCGACGAACAGTCCGGCGCGTTCGGTGGCGCAATCGAGGCCGAATTCCACGCCGCCCATCATGTAGTGCGCCGTAGGCACGACTTCCACCTGCCCCGCCGCGAGGTCGAACCCGCAGTCGGCGCACCGCTCGACCATGCCCTTGAACTGGCGCCGGACATTGGCGGGGCCGAGATGGCCCATGCTGAGCCACACCCCGCCGTTGGGCGTCGTGCGTCCCGCGCGCATTTCCGCGAAGATGCCGCGCGAAACGATGTCGCGCGTCGCCCGCTCGCCGCGCTCGTCGTAGCGGCTCATGAACCGCTCGCCGTTGCCGTCGAGCAGATAGCCGCCGGCGCCGCGCAAGCCCTCCTCGAGCACCGTGCCGGTCATGCGGGTCTGCGTGCCCGCGAGCAATCCCGTCGGATGGAACTGCACCATTTCCATATCCCGCAGCGGTAGGCCCAGGCGCAATGCCATGCCCAGTCCGTCGCAGCTCTTGTCGCCCGACGGCGTGTGGAACTTGTACATCGTCGGCCCGCCACCGGTCGCGAGCAGCACCGCGCGTGCCTGCACGAACAGGTAATCGCCGCTGCGCAAATCGACGAGCAGCACCCCCGCAAGCTCGCCATGCGCGTCGATGATGAAGTCCAGCGCGCGGCACTCTTCCAGGCGGTGTATGCCGCGTGCCCAGACCTGTTCCGAGAGCCGGTTGATGATCTCGATGCCGGTGAGATCGCCCTTGTGCACCGTGCGATCGAACGTCTGTCCGGCAAAGGCTTTCTGGTGCACGGTGCCGTCGGCGTTGCGGTCGAAGAAGCAGCCGAGCTCGTTCTCCAGCTCGTGGATGCGCTCCACCGCGCCGTTCACGAGCGTCCACGCGAGGTCCTGGTCGGGCAGCCATTTGCCGCCTTCGATCGTGTCCATGAAATGGCGCTCGACCGAGTCGCCCGGAGCGAGCGCGACGTTGTAGCCGCCCTGCACCATGCGCGTGCACCCGCACTTGCCGAGGAGACCCTTGACCGCGATCGTGACATGCAGCGCGGGATTGGCGCTTTGCGCATGCAGGGCAGCGAACAACCCCGCACCACCCGCACCGAGGATCAGGAGATCAGTGCGAAGCCGCTGCACGGGGATCCATCACGGACGGAAGCGATTGCAGTGTGTACACCCGCGCTGCGCGATCCTGCGGATCGGCGGAGATGACACCTTTCACGACTCGACCCCGAGCCGCGCCAGCACCGCGGCGCGGCGCGCATTGGCGTTGTCCGCGACGACATCGTAGAGACTGCCGCCGTGCGCATCCATGGCAACGAGCAGCGGACCGAAGTCGTGCACCCGGAACCGCCACAGGCTTTCGGGATTGAGATCGTCGAGGTCGACGTCCTCGATGGCATCGATCCAGGTGGTCTCCAGCGCCGCCGTGCCGCCGATGATCGCGAGATAGACGCCGCCGTGGTTGCGAAAGGCCGTCTGCGACGCCGGCCCCAGCCCGCCCTTGCCGATGATGATGCGCACGCCGTATTGCGTCATGAGCGGCTCGGTGAAGCGCTCCATGCGGGCGCTCGTGGTGGTGCCGATGCAGACGGATGCGTAGCCCGCCGGGTGCTCCGGCGAGGCGGGAACCTTGCGTACGTTGGGTGCCGTGTGGATCACCGCCTGCCCGCGCAGGTCGAAGCGCGTCGTCCGCGCGTGGTCGAACATCGCGATCTGGGTCGCGTCGCGAATGCCGAAAAGCGTTCCCTGCAAAGTCACGGTGTCGTTGACGCGCAGCGTGCGGATCGCCTGCTCGTCGACGGGACAGGACAGTTCGTAATGAGCCATGGGTACCTGTTCGCTACGATTGTTGACGCACCATGCGGTGCCGCTCGATCCAGTAGCCCCAGGCAACGAACAGCCAGCCGGCGACGCCGGACCACGCGAGCACCTGGATGGAGGGTGGCGGCGGCCCGAACACGCTTGCGCAATAGATGGCCGCAAGGATCGCGACAAAGCTCCACCATGCCCAGCGGCCGGTGGCGTCGCGTGGCCGCGTCGCACGCGCATAGAGCCATGCGCCGCCGACAAAGAACGCCGCCTCGACGATCAGCGTCGCCGGCACCGAATCCCACAAGCCCAGCCCGAGGACAGCGCTTCCCGGCCAGAGCGGAACATCGGGCCGATGCGAAATCACGTCCAGCGCCCAGTGCGACAGCACCAGCGCGGCGAGGCAGAGCGCACCACGCCGGTCGCGCCGCAGCAGGTAGTACCCGCCGCCAACCACGGCGGCCCAGAGCGCATCGAACGCGAGGCTGTGCGTGTAGGGGTACCAGACGAACTCCAGCGGGGATGCGGCCGTGATGCCCGGCGTGATCCGCACTTCCTCGAGACCCAGCAGGACGAACAACGGCCAGATGCCATCGGCGAACTGCGCCGCGAGCACCAGCGTGCCCAGCGACGGACGCGGTGCCGCGGATTTGCCGGCCATGGCGACGCCGAAGTGCGCGAGGAACACCGTGACCGCTCAGTAGCCGTACCGCGTTTCGACGTCGGTCAGGACGGCACTCGCCCGGCGCGCCGAATGGCACTGCATGTTGACCGCGACGGGGTTCATGGTGATGTGCGTCGCTGCGAGCTCGATGTGCACGGCGAACGCGGTGGCATCGCCGCCGAGACCCTGCGGGCCGATGCCGAGGAGGTTTACCGCCTCGCTCAGGTCCGCCTCGAGCTGCGCACCCTCCGCGTCCGTGCAATGCGTGCCGAGCGGACGCGTGGCAGCGATCTTCGCCAGGTGCACGCACAGATCCGAGGTGCCGCCGACCCCCACGCCGACGATCGTCGGGGGACACGTCTTGCCGCCGGCCGCGAGCACGCAGTCGACCACGAAGCGCTTGATCGCGGCCACGCCATCGGCCGGAATGGCCATGCGCAAGAACGAGTTGTTCTCCGAGCCGCTGCCTTTCGGGATCATCTCGATGCGCACGCCCGCGAGGTCCGGCACGAAATCGATGTGGATCACGGGAACGCCGATACCGCACGACGTGTGCTCGTTGCGCCGGGTCAGCGGATGCACGACCGACGAACGTAGCGGGTGCTCGCGCGTCGCACGCTCGCAGCCGCGACGGATCGCAGTCTTGAGCGCGACGCCATCGATGTCCACGCCGGGGCCGATGGCCACGTTGTAAATGGGCAGGCCGGTATCCTGGCACAGGAGGTTGTCGGTACGCTCGGCGACGGCAATGTTCTCGATCATCGTGCCGAGAACTGCCTTCGCCGTGGTGCCGGTCTCCTGCGCGGCAAGGCGGCCGAAGCCGGCCTTGATGTCCGGCGGGAGCTGCTTCAGCGCGCGGATGTAGAGTTCTTTCGCGGCCTCTTCGATGCGTACGGGGGATATGTTCATGATCGCAGGAGATTGAGACCGAACGAAAGCGCGCACACCAGCGCCACGCCAAGCACCACCGCGATCACGGTGGGCTGCCAGGACGCGCGCCAGGCGCGCAACTCGGCGAACATCAGGCGGAGTCCACCCGCAGTGTGCGCGGCGAGCAGGAAGACCAGCACGATCTCCGAGGCGCGCACCAGCGGCTGATCGGTCCACGACAGAAAGCCGTCCAGCGCGGCCTCGCTGGTCAGCGCTTTCCCGAGCACGATGAAATGCGCGGGCAGGAATACCGTGAGTGCAATGCCCGACACGCGATGCAGCGCAAACGCCCACCAGCCGGCATGACCGCGTACCCGCCAATCCGGTGCCAGCTGCAGTGGTCGCGCGTTCATCGCGAGGCCCGGTGATCCGCAACGGTCACCGCGCTCATGCCGTCGTCACCGCGAGTACTGCCCGGAGGCCGCCCACGAGGAGCAGGACGCCGATGGCCAGCGCGAGCACGTCCAGCGTTCGTCCCTGCCGCCCGCCCAGTTCCCCGACGGCGGTCCGGATGCCGAGCGGCGCATGAATGGAGACGGCGACGACGAAGATCCCATAGAAGCCCGCCCATGCGGCGCTGCCACGCGTGCGACCGAGGATTTCCGCGGCCGTCAAGCCGCCCCGCACCGCCACCACCATCGTGACGAGATGCACCACCACGCAAAGCGCCAGCACCGCGGCGCTGCCACGCGAGGCCAACCAGAGCAGCGCTTGGCGGCGCGCGGGGCTCATTGCTTCAGCGCCCGGTTCATTCGAACTCACCACGCAATGCGGCGACCGCGCTCGCGCGCTTGAGTCCGGCGATCGATTCGGTGGGTGTCAGCTGCTTCGGACACCGCTCGGTGCAGGTCTGCTGGGTATGACAGGCATGGCAGCCCGCATCGCCGGCGACGGCGGCCAGGCGCGGGATGCGTGCGCCGTCACGCACGTCGTTGTGCAGCGTCCACGCGCGATTGAGCGCCGCGGGCCCGAGATAGGCGGGATTCCACGTGACCACGTCGCAGCTTGCATAGCACACGGCGCAGCCGATGCACTCGATCGCCGCATCGATCGCGCGACGCCGGGGCGACTCCGGGGCGACGGTGGCGAACGGCTCGTGACGCGTTGCCGTCGGTGCGAACTGTCCCTTGGCGCGGGCCCATTTGTCGAAGAACTCACGCATATCCGTGACGAGGTCGCGGACGATCGGCAGGTTGGCGAGGGGGGCGATTTCCAGGCACCCGTCGCGGGCCACGGCCTGCACGTGCGTGCGGCAGGTCCAGCGCGCCTTGCCGTTGACCGTCATCGCGCACGATCCGCACATGCCGACGCGGCAGGCAAAGCGATAGGCGAGCGTCGGATCGAGCTCGCGCTGGATGTACGTGACGACGTCGAGCACCGTCTGGCTTGGCGCCGGTGGAACCTCGTAGGCCACGTAGCGACCCTCGCCGGTGCGGTTGGTCCGAAAGACGCGGATCTGCAGCGGCGCGACGGTGGATGGCGAGGGCTGGCTCATATCGACGACCTGAAGCCGCGGCGCCGAGGACGCGGTGCGGCCAAAGCGCAATGATACTCACAAGCGACTGGTCCGAGGCCGCGCGATGACGGGAATCGAGCACGTCGCCGCGAGGGACCCCGTTGCAGCTATGCTTGCGAGCAAACGATGTCGATGGAGTGTCGCCTTGCCCAAGGTCCTCGAGCACTGCATGGAGGCAATCCGTGGTCGCGGGCTGCGCGTCGTGTTTCCCGAGGGCCACGACGAGAGGATCGTGGCCGCGGCCGCGCAGTTGCGGGAGGCGCGGCTCGCGGAGCCGGTTCTCGTCACCGATCCTGGATCGAGCCAGCGCCTCGATGCGTACGCACGGCTCTACCTCGCCGGGCGTCCCGATGCGAACCCGGCAGTCGCGCGCCGGCTTGCCGCGAAGCCCTTGTTCCATGCCGGCCTGATGGTGAAGGCGGGCGATGCCGATGCCATGGTCGCCGGTGTGGCCAATCCGACGGCGCGCGTCATCGAGGCCGGCATGATGACCGTCGGGCTGGCAGCCGGCATTGAGACGCCGTCGAGCTTCTTCCTCATGATCACCGGCGAGCGCGCCTTCATCTTTGCGGACTGCGCCGTGAACGCGGACCCCACGGCGGAACAGGTGGCCGACATCGCGCTCGCTTCGGCGCGCAGCTGCCGCAGCGTGCTGGGCGAGGAGCCGCGCGTCGCGCTGCTGTCGTTCTCGACCAAGGGCAGCGCCAGGCACGCCCACGTCGACAAGATGGTTCGGGCGCTCGAGATCGCACGCCGGCGGGCGCCATCGCTCGCCATCGACGGCGAGCTTCAGGCCGATGCCGCGCTGTCCCCCGCGGTCGCCGCGAAGAAGGTCAAGGACGTCGGCAACGTCGCCGGAAGGGCGAACGTGCTCGTCTTTCCCGACCTCGATGCGGGCAACATCGGCTACAAGCTCACCCAGTACCTGGGCGGCGCACAGGCGATCGGCCCGGTCCTGCAGGGTTTCGCGCGACCGGTGTCGGACCTGTCGCGCGGCGCGAGCGTGGCGGATATCGTCGCGACTGCCGTGCTCGTGCTCGCCCTGGCGTAGATGGCCGGTCAGCGCTGCCCGATGGGTAGGTAGGACCGGGGCTCGGGTCCGTTGTACAGCGTCAGCGGCCGGATCAGGATGTTGTTCTCGAATTGCTCGAGCACCTGCACGGTCCATCCCGGAACGCGTCCGATCGCAAAGATCGGCACGAAGAGGTCCTCCGCAATGCCGTTCAGGTAATACACGACACCGGCGTAGAAATCGACGTTGACGTTGACGCCATGGCGCGCGTACGGCTTCATTGCTTCCACCAGCGCGGCCAGGATGCGGTACCAGTGCGGCTGGCCCATCGCCCGCGAGAGCTGCTCCACGCCGGCGCGCATGTGCCGCGCGCGCGGATCCTCGGCCCGATAGACGCGATGGCCGAATCCCATGACGGGTTCCTTGTTGGCGCGCGTGCGCCTGACGTACTCGGCGGCGTGCGCGGGATCGCCGATCTCCTGTGCCATGCGCATGACATTCTCGGCCGCACCGCCGTGAGCCGGCCCCGAAAGCGCCGCGATGGCACCGGTCATCGCCGCATGCAGGTTGGCCTCCGTGCCCGCGATCACGCGCGCGGTGAACGCCGACGCATTGGAGCCGTGCTCCGCGTGCAGGATCATGTCCATGTCCATGAGCCGCGCGGTCTCGGCCGTGGGCCGCTCACCCTTCAGCATGTACAGAAAGTTGGCGGCATGGCCGAGTTGGGCGTCCGGCGCGATCGGGTCACGGCCGTGCCGGACATGCTCGTGGGCCGCGACGATCATCGGCACTTGCGACGTCAACCGGATGCCCTTGCGCAAGGTAGCCGCCGGCGAATTGTCCCCGACCTCGGGATCGAATCCCGCCAGGGCCGACACCGCCGTGCGCAGCACGTCCATGGGATGGGCGGGCTTCATCGCGCGGATGATGTCGAAGATGGCCGGGGGCAGCGCACGCGCCGCCTTGAGCTCCGCGTCGAAGGTTTCGAGCTGGAACGCGGTCGGAAGCTCGCCGTGAAGCAGCAGGTGGCAGGTTTCCTCGAACGTGGAATGCTCGGCGAGGTCGTGGATGGAATAGCCGCGGTAGAGCAGCTCGCCAGCGCGACCGTCGATGAAGCAGACGCGCGAGCGGTCGAAGTAAACGCCCTTCAGGCCACGATGGATCTCGACGGGTGCGCTGTCCTCGCTCATCGCCTTTCCTCGTTCGGCCGGCAGCGCGGCCGAGTGGCGGTCGCTGCGACGCCTACGTGCGGTTGTGCCGGTTCAGGCGCCGGCGAGCCGCACCCGTACCCAGGATTGCCGGCCATCGTCACGATCCCGGCAGGGCATGCACGTCGTCGAAAAACAGGTCCTTCCACGAGGCAGGTGCCTGCTTGATCTGGCCATTGTCGCGCATGAACTGGGCGTACTTGAATATCTGCCGCGGTGTCATGGTGAACTCGATTGCCGGATCGGCGATCATCCGGAAGACGTCGTCCACCGATTCCTTGCCCTTGCTCTCGTCGACGTAAAGCTTTGCCGCCGCATGCTTGTCGGCGTTGATCATGTCGGTGGCCTGCTTGAGCGCCGCAACGAATGCACGGTACAGCGCTGGATGCTCGTTCCTGAAGCGCGACGTCGTCCACAGCACGGTGAACGTGAGCGGGCCGCCCATCACGTCGTACGAGTTCAGCACGCGATGCACGCGAGGGTCCTTGAGCTCGAGCTCCTGGAACGGAGGCGCGGTGAAATGGGCCGTGACGGTCCCGTTGAGCAGCGCCGCCATCCCGTCGGGGTGGCTCATGGTGACAGTCAGCGCGTTGAGCGAGTCCGCCTTGTCCTTGCCGAGCTCCTGCGCGGCGGCCATCGCCAGGATCGTCGCCTGGTTGGATACCTTGACGGCCGGCAGCGCGATCTTGTCACGGGGCGTGAAGTCCTTCAGCGACTTGATCGCCGGGTTGGTCGTGTTCAGGAACAATGGCGCCGAGGTCATGGCGGCGATCATCTTCACGTCCAGACCGCCGCGCGTCCGGTCCCACAGCACGATCGGCGGGGCCACGCCGCCGGACGCGATGTCGAGGGAGCCCGACAGCAGCGCGTCGTTCATGACGTTGCCGCCCGCGAACTGCGCCCAGGTGACCTTGAGATCGGCGATTCCCGCGGCCTTCGCCTGCTGCTCGACGAGGCGGTGCTTCTGCATGTACATGAGCTGCAGGTAGCTGAAGCCGTATTGCTGGGCGATGCGCAGCTCGTTCTCTGCTGCCGGCGCGGGCGTAGCCGCGCTCACGGTCGCCAGAAAGAGTCCGGCGAGGAAAAGGCATCGCATGAGCATCAGGTTCCTCAGTGGGCTGTGTGCGTCGCTGCACAAGCGGGGCATATTGCCGTCGCGCGCAGAGGGCGTCAATGCGAAGCGCAGGATATCGCCGCGTGGCGCCGCGGATCCAACGCGTGCCGGTCCGCACGAGCGGTGCAGCATTGCCTCGCCCGGAAGAACATTGCAATAATGGCAATCGCCAAGCCGGCGCCCCCGCGTTGCCGGACCGCGGCGCAATTCGAGACGTGAACGAGAGCCAAGGATCGCCGCATGACAGAGCCGGTCATCATCACCGTCGCCATCACCGGCGCCCTCCCCCGCAAGAAAGACAATCCCGCCGTTCCGGTCACACCTGCCGAGCAGATCGAGTCCACGCACGAGGCATTCGAGGCCGGGGCCACGCTCGTGCACATCCATGTGCGCAACCCCGACGAGTCGCCCGGCAGCGACCCGGAGCTCTACGCGCGGGTGCAGGAAGGCGTGCGTGCCCATTGTCCGGGCATGATCATCCAGTTCTCCACGGGCGGCCGCGGGCGCGAGCAGGCGCGCCGCGCGGCGATGCTCCATCTCAAGCCCGACATGGCGTCCCTTGCAACGGGATCGGTCAACTTCCCGAACGGCATTTATGAAAATCCGCCGGACTTCGTCGAAGGCCTCGCGCGAACGATGCTCGACAACGCGATCAAGCCGGAGATCGAGGTGTTCGATCTCGCGATGCTGTACAACGCGGCCAACCTCGTCAGGAAAGGCCTCCTGAAGGATCCTCCGCACGTCCAGTTCGTCATGGGCGTGCCGAATGCCATGCCCGCGCGCCGCGCGATCTTCGATTTCCTGCGGGCCGAGCTCGCGTCCGTGCTGCCTCGCGCGACGTGGGTGGCCGCGGGCATCGGCCGGCACCAGTGGGAGGTGAACGAGTGGTGTCTCGCCAATGGCGGGCATTGCCGCACGGGGCTCGAGGACAATCTGCGCATCGAGGCCGACAGGCTGGCCGCCAGCAACGCCGAGCTCGTCCGCAAGATCGTCGATGCGTGCCCGCGCTACGATCGCCGGCCGGCAACAGCGGCGGAGGCTCGCCGGATCCTCGGCCTGCCTGCGGTGCACTAGCGGTGCAGGCCATGGAGGTCCAGGCGCCGAGCGAGCCTGCACCAGCGAACGCTTCATGAGCGATCCCGACGCAGCTCGTTCGCTCGACACTGTCGCGACGCCACCATCGCCCGCTGCCGTGATCGTGACGGGCGTGATCGGCTCGGACACGCACATCGTCGGCAACCGCATCCTGTCGATGGCGCTCGAGAGCGCAGGCTACAAGGTCATCGCCCTGGGCGCGCTGACACCGGCCACCGATTTCATCAAGGCCGCCATCGAAACCGACGCCGATGCCATCCTGGTCTCGTCGCTGTACGGCCAGGGAGAGCTCGATTGCCGGGGCTTTCGTGATCTTTGCATCGAAGGGGGCCTTGCCGACATCCTGCTCTACGTGGGTGGCAATCTCGTCGTAGGCAAGCAGTCGTGGCCGGAAGTCGAGCAGCGCTTCCTCGACATGGGCTTCGATCGCGCGGCGCCGCCGGGCACGCGCATCGAAGCGGTCCTCGCCTGGCTCGCCGAGGATCTCGCCGCCCGCCGGCGCAGTGCCAGCGCGCGCGGGTGACCCGATGGCCGCGGCCTTGTTGATCGACTTCGGCAGCACGTATACGAAGCTGCGCGCCATCGATCTCGACGCACCGCGACTCCTCGGCACGGGCCAGGGTCCCTCCACGGTGACGAGCGACATTCTCATCGGCATGAAGGCGAGCCTCGCCGACCTGGAACGGCGCCTCGGCGGCCTGCCGCGTTTCAAGTACCGCCTCGCCTCGAGCAGCGCCGCCGGTGGGCTGCGGATGGTGACCGTGGGGCTCGTACGCGAGCTCACGGCAGAGGCGGCGCGGCGCGCTGCACTGGGCGCGGGTGCCAAGCTCGTCGGCACCTTCGCCTACCGGCTCACCGCCGGCGACGTCGAACGCATCGTCGCGCTTGCGCCGGACATCCTGCTCCTCGCCGGCGGCACCGATGGCGGCAACAGCGAGGTGATCCTGCACAACGCCAGCGCGCTGGGGCATAGCGCGATCTCGTGTCCGATCGTGCTCGCCGGCAATCGCAACGCCGCCGACGAGGCCTGCGCCGCGCTGGCCGGCAAGCACGTCATCGCGACGGAGAACGTGATGCCGGACTTCGAGGTGCTCAACATCGAGCCCGCGCGCGCCGTCGTGCGTCAGGTATTCATCGACCGGATCGTGCACGCCAAAGGCATCGATCGCGCCCGGGCCGAATTCGATGCGGTCCTGATGCCGACGCCGGCGGCCGTGCTCGAAGGGGCGAGGCTCATCGCGGACGGTTGCGCAGGTCTGCCGGGCCTCGGTCCCGTGCTGGTGGTCGACCCCGGCGGTGCGACCACCGACGTGCATTCGGTCGCCGACAACGAGCCCTCCACCACGGGAGTGATCGTCCAGGGCCTGCCGGAGCCGCGCATGAAGCGCACCGTCGAAGGCGACCTTGGCATGCGCCACAATGCAGCGAACATCGTCGAGGCCGCCGGTATCGCGGCCATCGCCGCCGATGCGCACCTCGAGGCCGAGCGCGTGGAGGCCCTGGTGCACGCGTTGCGTGCCGACGTCGAGCGCCTGCCGGCCACGACCGAAGAGATCGCGCTCGATCAGGCGTTGGTCCGCGCGGCAGTGCGGCAGGCAGTGCTCCGGCATTGTGGCACGGTCGGTACCGTCTATACGGCCACCGGCCCCGTCGCGGTGCAGCACGGCAAGGATCTTTCCCGCGTCGCGGCCGTGGTCGGCACGGGCGGAGCGCTCGTGCACAGTCCCGATCCGCGCGCGGTGCTGGAAATGGCGCTGGCCGATGCTTCCGCGCCGCAGTCGTTGCGGCCGCGACACCCACGGCTCTTGCTCGATCGGCACTACTTGCTGTATGCCTGCGGTCTGCTCGGCACCGTCGCGCCGCAGGCCGCGCTCGAACTGGCCCTCGGCGGCCTCGAGCACCTGGAGAAGGAATCCGCCATTGAACGCCCGCTCATCGCCTGAAGCGACGCGCCAGCCGCTCTCCGAGGCGCGCATCCCGGACGACGAGTTCGCCGCCATGCGGCGCGAGAATCTCGCGCGCTGGCCTACCGGCGCCGCCGTCGACCTGGACGAGGCGATCGCCGGGCAACGCGCCTTGCCCGCGCACAAGCAGCTCGGGCGCGTGATGCGCCGGGCGGTGGCCGAGCGGCGCTGCCTCACGCAACCGCGCGGCGGTTTCGGCACCTTCGCGATGCAGCGCGAGCTGATGATGACGCTCGACCGCGACGGTCACGCCGACATCGTGCCGACGACCACCGACAGCTACACCCGCAACGAGCAGTGGCAGCTCGCGCAGAAGGGCATCGAGGAATCCGAGCGCGCCGGCCGCTCGATGCTGAACGGCTATCCGATGGTCAACTACGGTGTGGAGCGTGCGCGCGAGCTCATTGCGGCGATCGACAAGCCGGCCATCATGCTGACCGGAACCACGATGCCCAGGCTGACCAGCGAGATCGCCTTTGCCGGCGGCTACTCCGGGTACCTCGGCTCGGGGATCGCGTACACCACCTCGTACATCAAGGAACTGTCGATCGAGGACGGTATCCGCAACCACCAGTACCTCGATCGGCTGACCGCGTTGTACGGGGAGCATGGCGTGGAGCTGCACCGGCGGCAGCCTGGATTCCTCACCGGCACCAATATTCCGCCGTGCATTGCCATCGCGACGTGCGTGCTCGATTGCCTGCTCGCGGCCGCGCAAGGCGTGACGAATTACGGTCTCGAGATGGGCGAGACCATGCATCTCGTGCAGGATGCGGCGGCGGTCGCCGCATGCCGCGACCTGTGCCAGGAATATCTGGTGCGGAAGGGCCACCGCGACGTCTTCACCTCGGTGACCCTGTTGCACTGGATGAGCGCGTGGCCGCAGGACGAGGCGCAGGCGGCCGCGCTCATCAGCTATGGCGGCACCCTGGCGGCGATCAGCGGTGCCGCCAGCGTCACCACCAAGTCCACGCACGAGGCTTTCGGGATTCCAACGCCGCAGGCGAATGCCGAAGGCCTGCGCATGACGCGCATGGCGATCTATCTGGCGCGCGATATCCGGTTGGACGGCCTGCCTGCCTACGAACAGGAGAAGGCGGTGATCGCCCGCGAGGTACGGGCCATTGTCGACAAGGTGCTCGAGATGGGCGATGGCGACGCCGCGGTCGGCAGCGTGCGCGCATTCGCGGCCGGCGTCATGGACGTGCCGTGGTCACCCAACCGGCACTGCAGGAGCCGCGTGCTGCCGGCGCGCGACGTCGACGGCATGCTGCGCATCCTCGATCCGGGCGCGATGCCGTTTCCGCGCGACATTCTCGAATTGCACGCGGAACGGCTGCGCAAGCGCGCCGAGCGCGACGGCATCGCGTTCGGTCCCGATCTCGCCGTCCAGAGCGTGTACGAGATGTCCGAGCCGATCGCGCACCTGCTGCCCGACCGCTGGATGCGATGAGCTCTCGCGGCCAGTTCGAACGTATCGACGTGCATCGGCTGCAGGTGCCGCTCGTCACGCCGTACCGGCTGGCATTCGGACCGGTCGAGCATTTCGACACCATCGTGGTCGAGATCACCGATCGCGATGGGCGAGTGGGACTCGGCGAGGCCACCGTCCTGACCGGTTACACCGACGAGACGATCGAAGGCGCCTGGGGCCTTGCACGCGAGCTGGCCGCACAGCTCGTGCGGGATGACACGGCGGGCGCAGCGCAGCGCGTGGCGGCGTGCGGCCGCCGTCACCCATTCACCGCAACGGCGTTCGGTACCGCGCTGGAAATGCTGGCAGGCAGTCCCCTGCTGGAGGTAGGCGAACCCACCCGCGTGCCGCTCCTGGGCCTGCTGCATGCGGAGGATGAAACGGCCATCGCGCGCGAGTTCGACGCCCTCTTCGCGGCCGGATTTCGCACCATCAAGGTCAAGGTCGGATTCGATGTCGAGCGCGACGCCCGCCGCGTGCGTGCGGTGCAGCGGGTGGTTGCCGGACGTGCCCGCATTCGCCTGGACGCCAACCAGGGCTACAGCGCCGAGCAGGGCGTCGCCTTCGTGCATGCGCTCGATCCGGCGGACATCGAGCTCTTCGAGCAGCCCTGTGCCGCGGGTGACTGGGACGCCCATCTCACGGTGGCGCAGGCCGCGAGCGTCCCCATGATGCTCGACGAATCGATTTACGGCCTGGCGGATATCGAGCGCGCCGCGGCGCTCCGTGCGGCGAGCTACATCAAGGTCAAGCTGATGAAGCTCGGCACCCTTGTCGAGTTGACCGCCGCGATCGAACGCATCGGCGCGCTCGGCATGCGCGCGGTGCTCGGCAATGGCGTCGCCTGCGAGCTCGGCTGCTGGATGGAAGCATGCGTCGCCGCGCGCGCGATCGACAACGCCGGCGAGATGAACGGCTTCCTCAAAGCCCGCGAAGGCCTCTTCACCGAGCCGCTGCGGTTCGAGGACGGCGCGATCGTCCTCCGCCCGGGATTCGTGCCGCAGCTCGACCGTGATCGCCTGGCGCGCTGTCGCGTGGAGGGTGCCACCTGCAGCCGTGGGCGCACGACGGCGAGCGTTGCGGGAGCGGCATGAAGGCCGTGACCATCGCGCAATTCGGCGGGCCGGAGGTGCTCGAGCTGACCGAGATCGCACCGCCCGCGCTGCATGCGGGCGAGGCGCTGGTCGCCATCGAATACGCCGGGATCAACTTCATCGACGTCTACATGCGCACCGGCCAGTACGCGCGCTCGCACACCTACCAGACGCCGCTCCCGATGACGCTCGGCATGGAGGGCGGCGGGGTGGTCGCTGCGACCGGTGAGGGCGTGACCGAGGTCGCGGTCGGTGACCGGGTCGCCTACTGCATCGTGCGCGGCAGCTATGCCGAACGCGCCGTCGTGCCTGCGGCGAAGCTCGTGCCCGTTCCGGCGCATGTGCCCATGCCGATCGCAACCGCGCTGATGCTGCAAGGCCTGACCGCGCACTACCTCTCGCATTCGGCCTACGTGCTCGGTCCGGGCAAGACGTGCCTCGTGCACGCGGGCGCCGGCGGCGTCGGTCAGCTCCTGATCCAGCTCGCGAAGCTGGCCGGCGCCACCGTGATCGCCACGGTCGGCAGCGAGGACAAGGCGGCGATCGCGCGGCAGCGTGGCGCCGATCACGTCGTGCTCTATCGCGACGTCGATTTCCGTGAGGAAGCGAAGCGCCTGACCGACGGCCGCGGCGTCGACGTGGTCTATGACGCCGTGGGGCGGGACACCATCCGGCAGAGCATCCGCAGCCTCGCCCGCCGTGGAATGTGCATCAACTACGGGGGCGCGTCCGGGCTCGTGCCGAGCATCGAGCCGCTGGAGCTTGCCGAAGCGGGTTCGGTGTACTTTACGCGACCGCACCTCGCAGACTACATTTCGTCCACGGCCGAGCTGCGCGGGCGTGCCGCCGATCTGTTCGGCGCGTACGCGGACGGAAAGCTCACCGTAGCCATCGATCGCGAGCTGCCGCTCGCCGAGGTGGCGGAGGCACATCGATGGCTCGAAGGACGACGAACCCAAGGAAAGCTGCTCTTGCACATCTGAACTGACCCCGTTCGCGACATCGGCGCGCAGACGCCAGGCGAACTGCAACCACTGGAGGAGAGATCATGGCTTTTGCCGTTCCCAAGCGCGCGCTGCGCGTCGTATTCGCCTGTGTGGCGGTGGTCGTGGCGTGCACCGCGGCCGCACAGGAAAAGTATCCGTCGCGCCCCATCGAGTTCATCGTCCCCTGGGGCCCGGGTGGCGGCGCGGACCAGGTTGCGCGCAAGTCGGGGAAGATGATGGAGGACGACCTCAAGGTCTCCTTCCCCGTCGTCAACGTTCCGGGCGCGACAGGCAACACCGGCATGGCGAAGCTCATCTCGGCGCAGCCGGACGGCTATTCGGTGTCGATCATGACGTGGGACACGTACGCGCTCCTGGCGACCAGTCCGAACACCCGCTGGACGATGAAGGACATCATTCCGGTGGCCCTCATGATCAAGCAGCCGTCGGCGTTCATGACCGCGGCCAATGGCAATCTCAAGACCTGGGCCGACGTCGAGCGCGAAGCGAAGACGCGCCCGCTCAAGGTCGCGGTCACCGGCTTCGGCAGTCCCGACGACATCACCGTGAACTACTTCATCGCCCGCGGGATGAAGCTGGTGTCGGTGCCATTCGCCAATCCCGGCGAGCGTTACACCGCGGTGCTCGGCGGTCACGCGGATCTCCTGTACGAGCAGCTCGGCGACGTCCGCAGCTTTCTCGACAGCAAGCAGATCCAGCCGGTGATCGTCTTCGCCGAAAAGCGGTTCGAGGCATTTCCGAATGTCCCGGCGTCGAAGGAGCTTGGCTACGACATCACCCTGCCGCAGCGGCGTGCCGTGATCATGAAGGCGGGCACCGATCCGGCCAAGGTCAAGATCATCGCCGACGCGCTCGCCAAGGTCGCGAACAGTGCCGAGTACAAGGCGTATCTCAAGGAACAGTACGCCACGGACGACAGCTACTTCGCCGGAGCGGACGCGGCAAGGATCATGGACGAGGACCTCGCGCAGATGAAGCGCATCGCTACCCAGGCGACGGCGAAAAAGTGACGTCGGCGATCCGCCCCCGTTCCGCCGCGCCGTTGCCATGGTGCCGCTGCATGTCACCGGCACGGCCGGCGATGAACCACGCCGTGCCGCTTTCGTGCAGTCACGACGGCCGCTCATGCTGAGCCGCCTGCGCAAGGCAATGCCGTACTTCATCGTGCTCGCCATCACGGGCGCGCTGCTGGTCATGGCGAACCGCATCGACTTCGTCGCGCCGGGCGGTCGCATCGGTCCGGACTTCTGGCCCAAAGTGATCCTGGGCCTCGCCACGATCACCTGCGTGTACGAGATCCTGAAGACCCTGTTCTGGGATCAGGACGGCGAAGTGGGCGGCGTGCTCGAAAGCATCATCGAGGAGACGCCGGGGGGCGGCGCGGTCGAGACCGTGCCGGAACGCCGCTACCCGCGCCTCATTTTGGGCGGCATCGCGCTCACCGTGGCGTACGTGCTGCTGATCGAGCGGGTCGGGTTCTTTCTCTGCACGTTCATCTATCTTGCCGCGTTTGCCTGGATCGGGCGCTACCGCCGGCCGTTCGTGGTGCTCGCGTCGAGCCTCATCGGAAGCCTCCTGTTCATGTTCGTGTTCATGAAGGTCGTGTACGTGTCCCTCCCTCTGGGGCAGGAGCCGTTTTCGTACGTGACTTTCATGCTCATGCGGCTCATGGGCATCAGGTAAGCCTTCCGTGCTCGATACCGCGCTTGCCTTCCTCGCCGCATTTCCGGTCGTCTTCCAGCCGGCGAACCTGACCGCCCTCATCGTCGGGCTGGTGGTCGGCATGCTCGTCGCGGTGCTGCCCGGCCTGACGCTGGTGATGGGCATCGTGCTCGCCCTGCCCTTCACCTACGGCATGACGATCGTACCCTCGGTGATCCTCCTCACCGCGATGTACATTTCCGGCACGTACGGGGGCGCCTTCACGGCGATCCTGTTCCGGATTCCCGGCGAGCCGCTCGACGTGCCGCTGCTATGGGACGGTTACGCCATGGCGCACAAGGGCGAGCCCGCCAAGGCGCTCGGCTGGACACTGTTCGCGGCCTTTCATGGCGGGCTGCTCTCGACGGTTGCGGCGGTCGCGATGGCACATCCGTTCGCGACCTTCGCGCTCAAGTTCGATTCGCCCGAGTATTTCGCGATCATTCTCTTCGGCCTGACGAGCGTCGTGGCGCTCTCCGGCGCCTCGCTCGTGAACGGTTTCATCAGCCTTTTCCTGGGCCTCATCATCGCCTGCGTGGGCGTGGATTCCATCTATGGCGCGGACCGCTTCACGTTCGGCGTGCCCATGCTCATGGACGGCATCGAATATCTCACCGTGATGGTCGGCGCGTACGGCGTGGGGGAGGTGCTGGTCCGCCTCGAGCAGGGATTCCAGACGGCACCCGTGCAGGCCGCCGGGCGCGTGGCTACGCGCTTTCCATCGATTCCCGAAGCGTGGGCGATCCGCAATACGCTTGCCCGCAGCTCCATCCTCGGCATCCTCCTCGGAATCATCCCGGGTGCCGGTGCGACGATCGCGTCGTTCGTGGCCTACGGCACCGAGGCGCAGTATTCGAAGCGCCGCCACCTCCTCGGCACCGGAATTGCGGAAGGCATCGTGGCACCGCAGACGGCCTCGACCGCAACGGTGGCAGGGCACATGGTGCCGCTCATCACTCTCGGGATTCCGGGCAGCGGGGCGACGGCGGTGATCCTGGGTGCCTTCCTGCTGCACGGCGTGCAGCCTGGTCCCCAGGTGTTCGTCCGGGACCCGGGCCTCGTGTACGCGATCTTCGCGTCGCTGTTCGTGGGCGTGATCGGCATGTGCCTGATGGGCTACTTCACGATCAAGGCGCTGATCAAGGTGCTCTACCTGCCGGAGGCCGTCACCTCGGCGTTCGTGATCATGTTCTGCTTCATCGGCGCATTCTCGGCCCGCAACAACGTCACCGATCTGTGGATGATCGTGACGTTCGGCCTCGTCGGCTATCTTTTCGAGCGCTTCCGCTTTCCGATCGCGCCGATGGTGCTGGGTTGCATTCTCGGCAAGGAGGCCGAGAGCGCCTTCATGACCAGCATGATCAGCTACCAGAACGACTGGACCGTGTTCTTCACGCGGCCGATCAGCGGCGTGGTGATGGTGTTCGTCGCGATCGCGCTGCTCTATCCCCTGTGGCGCCACTACCGGCAGCACCGCGCGCAGCGGCTGTTGCGCGGCTCGCAGACCGGCGCGTAGACACAACCCTGTCCTGCGGCGCGCGCGCCGGTCAGGATCGGCAGCGACTCACGGCGCACCGCCAAGCTTGAGGCGCTGCACCTTGCCGGACGGTCCCTTGGGCAGCTCGGCAACGAACCGGAACGTGCGCGGAGTCTTGTAGCGCCCGAGCAGCGCAAGGCAGTGGGAGCGCAGCTCGGCTTCGCTCGTGCTCATCCCGGCCTTGAGCACGACGCACGCAAGAATGTCCTGGCCGTAGTCCGGGTCGGGAATCCCGACTGCGGCCGCCTCCAGCACGGCCGGGTGCCTGAGCAGCGCCTCGTCGATCTCGCGCGGTGCGATGTTCTCGCCGCCCTTGATGATGAGCTCCTTGAGCCGTCCGGTGATGAAGTAGAACCCGTCTTCATCGCAGTAGCCGAGATCCCCGGTCGCGAGCCAGCCATCGCTGGTGAGGGTGGTCTCGGTCAGTTCCGGCGCCTTGTAGTAGCCCATCATCACGTTCTCGCCGCGCACCTGGATCTCACCCGGTGCAGTCGGCCCGAGTACGCGGCCGTCGGGCGCGACGACGCGTGCTTCCACCCCGATGGGCTTCCCTGGCGAGCCGAGTTTGCGCTGGGCCGGATCCAGGGGATTGGCGAAAGCGACCGACGCACACTCGGTGAGGCCCATCGCCTCGAGGACGGAAATTCCGAACCGCGCCTCGAACGCACGATGCTGCTCGGGCGGCAGCGGTGCCGATGCCGAGCGCGCGAAGCGCACGCCGGCGCAGGCGGCGCGCTCGTCCGGCGAAGGATCGTCGCCATGCAGGAGGTACGCGATGATGGTCGGCACCACGTTGAGCCACGTCGGACGGTAACGTTCGACCAGCGGCCACCACTCCCGGGTGCTGTAGCGATGCGGCATGACCACGCTGCCACCGGACACGAGCGGCGTGATCGTCCCGATGCACTGACCATTGATGTGATAGAGCGGCAGCGACGAAAGCACGCGATCGGACGCGGTGAGAGCGTGCGCCTTCGCCACTGCGCGGCCCGCGTACACCAGACTGCGCTGCGACAGCAATGCGCCTTTGGGCACCCCCGTGGTGCCCGAGGTGTACATCAGCAGTGCGGCGGTGTTCTCGCCCGGCGGCGCGGGACACGCACGCCGTGCGCCGCTGCCGAAGCCCAGCGCGTCGGGATGGGTCGTGCGCACGATGGCGCCGCTGCCCGAGCGCTCGACGGCACTGCGCAGGCGATCGGCATGGCTCGCGTCGGCGAACACGAGGCGCGTTCCCGAATGCGGCAGGATGTAATCGAGCTGCGCGTCGTGGGCGAGCAGGCTCATCGGCGCGACGACATAGCCCGCGTACATCGCGCCGAGGAAGACCGTCGCGGCGCTCGCGCCGTTGGGCAGCAGGAACGACACGACCGCGCCGGGTGGAATGCCAGCCGCCGCGAGCTCGCCTCCCAAGGCCTGACACGTGTCGCGCAGCGCGCCGTAGGTGATGGTGGTTCGCGCTTCCGGCGCCAGGAGGAAGGGCGCGTCCGGCTGGATGGCGGCCTGCGCGTCGATGATCGCGCGAATCGTGCGAACCATTCAGGTCCCGGTCCGCGTGCCCGGTTGGCAATGCCTGCGCCGCGTGCGGCCGCTAGGCGAGGCCGTGACGACGGCGATATGCACCGAAGAGCTCGTCCTCGCCGGGTTCATGCACGCGCGCTGGGGCCAGCGGGCGCACGACGCGCGTGATGTTGAGGAAATGCCGGTAGTTGAGATTGTCCGAGATGCTGTTCCGCCCCCACGTGCCGCAGCCCATCGACAGCGAAAAAGGCAGCGCATTGTCGAAGCTGCCCCCGGTCGCAAAGCAGTGGGCCTGATTGACGATGACGCGGCATACCGGCAGCTCGACGCCAAGCCGCGTCGCCCGCTCGTCGCGGCGCGTATGCAAGCCCACGGAATGTCCCGCCCCCTGGTGGCGCAACAGTCGATCCGCGACCGCTACGGCCGCCTCGAAATCGGGGACGCGATAGAGCGCGAGCACCGGCGACAGCTTTTCCCCGGAGAACGGATAGCCTCTGCCGATCGCCCCGGCATCCTGCGGCACGACCAGGATGCGGGCATCGGCAAGGTCCGCACGCTGGAGCCCGGCGCGGGCGACGATCGCCTGGGCGGACTGCGCGATGAAGGCCGGCGCGAGCTTGCCGTCGGGAAACATGGCGCGTTCGAGCTGTGCTGTCTCGGCCGCGGCCAGCACGCGAGCGCCCTCGCGCCCGAGATGCGCGAGGAAGGCGTCATGCGCCGTGTCGACCACGATGACGCTGTTCTCGGACGAGCAGCTCGTGGCGTTGTCGAAGGTCTTCGAGCGCGCGATCTTCGCGGCCGCGTCCGCGACGTCGGCCGTCTCGTCGACGATCACGGTCACGTTCCCTGCGCCGACGCCGATTGCGGGTGTGCCGCTGCTGTACGCCGCGCGCACGTTGGTGGCGGACCCGGTCGCGATCACGAGGTCCGCCTGGCGCATGAGCTCGAGGGTATGCGCGCGATCCACGGGCGCGGCGAGCTGCTGCACGAGATCACGCGGCGCACCGATGCGGTCGAGCTCCGCATGCACGAATTCCAGCAGCAGCGCGAGGGTCGAGTGCCCTTTCGGCGAGGGCGCGAGCACGATGGCATTGCGACCCTTGAGCGCGTTGATGATGTTGTTGGCCGGTGTCGCCCCGGGGTTGGTCGAAGGGGTGATCGCCGCGACCACGCCAACCGGCCGCGCGATTTCGATCAGCCCGGCGCCGGGATCGTCGCGGATGATCCCGACCGACGCGGCGCCCGCGAGATCGCGCAACAACCCCATCGTCTTGCGGCGGTTCTTGGCAATCTTGTCGGGCACATTGCCGAGGCCCGTGTCTGCCACCGCGCGCTCCGCGAGCAACCGGTTGCGCCCGGGCTCGACGATCGCCCACGCGGCCGCGACGGCAGCCTCGTCCGCCTGCGCCTGCGACCAGCCGTTCGCCACGCCTTGCGCGGCGCGCGCACGCGCGACGATGGCCTGCACGTCGGCAACGACGGTGTCCGCGCTGGCCAACCGATCGACGGCGCCCACGTACCCTGCCTTCCTAGCGCCGCGCCGCCGTGGACTGGTATTTCGGCAGATGCCGCACGGGGAGCGCCAGCGCATCACGGCGGAAGGGATCGCCCAGCTCGCGCGTGACCATCATCTCCAGGATCGTCGTCTTGCCTTCGTTCTGGGCGCGCGCTGCAGCCTGCAGGGCGGGGCCTACCTCGGAGACCTGGCTGATCGTGTGCCCCTCCGCACCCATGGCGCGCGCCACCGCCGCCCACGACGGCTGCTTGTCGAGATTCACCCCCAGGAAGCGGTTCGCGTAGAAGTCGACGTGATTCTTCTTTTCCGCGCCCCACTGGCCGTTGTTGAACACCACCGCAGTCACGGGGATGTTCTCGCGCACGCAGGTCTGGATCTCGCCGAAGCTCATGCCCCAGGCGCCATCGCCGACATAGGCGATCGCCGGACGCGCCGGTGCGGCGAGCTTCGCGCCGATGATCGTCGGGAACGCATAGCCGCAATTGCCGAAGCTCATCGCCGCGAACATCGAGCGCGGCTGGTCGAAGCGGAGATAACTGTTGGATACCGAGCAGATGTTGCCGATGTCGGTCGAGACCATCGCGTCCGCAGGCATGGCTTTTTCGAGCTCGCGCAACATCTGCCGCGGATGCATGGCGTTGGCATCGCGCGACACCTCGAGTGACCAGGCGTCGCGCTCGTGGGTCCACTCGCGAAGCTCCGCCTCCCACTTGTCCTTCTCGTCGCGGATGAGCGCCAGGCGCTGGTCACGATTGGCGCGGCAGGCAAGCTCGCGACCTCCAAGCCGCGCCACCAGCGCGCGTGCCGCCGCGCCGGCGTCGCCGCAGATGCCCACGGTGATCGGCTTCACCAGGCCGAGCATCTTCGCGTCGGCATCCACCTGGATGATCTTCGCGGCGCTCGGCCAGTACTCCAGGCCGTGCTGCGGCAACGTGCCGAACGGGCCCAGCCGCGTGCCGAGCGCGAGCACGACGTCGGCGCGCGCAATCAGCTTCATCGCGGCCTTGGCGCCCTGGTAGCCCAGCGGTCCGCACCACAACGGATGGCGCGACGGGAAGGAGTCGTTGTGCAGATAGCTGTTGCATACCGGCGCCTGCAGCAGCTCGGCAAGGGCCACCGCCTCTGCCTGCCCCTCGCCCATGACGATGCCACCGCCGGCGATGATCACCGGGAACTGCGCGCTGGCAAGAAGCTCCGCGGCCTCGTCGAGGCTCCGCTCGCCACCGGCGCCGCGCTCGATGCGGATCGGCTGCGGGATCTCGCACTCGATGTCGCCGTAGAAGAAGTCGCGCGGGATGTTGAGCTGGGTGGGACCCATCTCGAGGAGCGCGCGATCGAACGCGCGGCCGGTGAGCTCGGCCATGCGCGCCTTGTTGTTGACGTGCGCCTGGTACTTGGTGACGCGCGAAAAGATAGGCAGCTGCTCGGTCTCCTGGAACCCGCCCAGGCCGAGGGTCATCGAGCCGGTTTCCGGGGTGATCACGACCACCGGGGAATGCGCCCAGTAAGCGGCGGCGGTCGAGGTCACGAAGTTGGTGATCCCCGGGCCGTTCTGGGCGATGCACACGCCGTGCCGCCCCGAAACGCGCGCATAACCGTCGGCCATGTGGCCGCCACCCTGTTCGTGCGCAACGGAAACGAAGCGGATGCCGGCGAGAGGGAAGAGATCCAGGGCATCCATGTACGCGGACCCGACGATGCCGAAAACGTCCTTCACGCCCTGGGCGACGAGCGTTTCGACGAACGCTTCGGACGGGGTCATCCTGAGCTTCCCGGATACGGCGAGCCGCGCCGTGTCGGACATGGTGTTCATGGTGTGACTCCTTCGCAGCGCCGCGCGTGGACGGCAACCCGCTTCTACGCGCAGGACGCGCGGCGGCGGTGATCGAGGCGCAGAGTGTACAACGGCCGCCTACCGATTTGCGCCGTGCTCCTGCGCGAGGACCGCGGCGGGGTCGACGTACGGGTACCCGAGTGCCTGTGCCACCGGCGCGCAGGTCACCCTGCCGAAGGCGATGTTGAGACCGTTGCGCAGGTGCGCATCGTCCTGCAGCGCCCGCTTCCAGCCCTTGTCCGCCAACGCGAGCACGAACGGCAGCGTGGCATTGTTGAGGGCGAAGGTCGACGTGCGCGGCACGCCGCCGGGCATGTTGGCGACGCAGTAGTGCGTCACGCCATTGACGACATAGGTCGGCTCGGCATGGGTGGTGGGATGGGAGGTCTCGAAGCAGCCGCCCTGATCGATCGCGACGTCGACGATCACGGAGCCGGGCTTCATGCGGCGGACGAGATCGGCGGAAACGAGCTTCGGCGCCGACGCGCCCGGAATGAGCACGCCGCCGACCACGAGGTCGGCCGTGGTGACATGACGCTCGATGGCATCGTTGGTCGAGAACACCGTGTTGAGCGGCCGGCCGAACTGGCGCCAGAGCGCGCGCAGCACCTCCGTGTTGCGATCGAGCACCCAGACTTCCGCGCCCATGCCGAGCGCAATATGGATGGCGTGCGATCCCACCACGCCGCCGCCGAGGATCACCACCTTCGCGGGGTCCACGCCCGGCACGCCGCCGAGCAGGATGCCGAGTCCGCCATGGGGCTTCTCGAGGTAGTAAGCGCCTGCCTGGATCGACATGCGACCCGCCACTTCCGACATCGGTGCGAGCAGCGGCAGGCCGCCCGACGCCGAGGTCACCGTCTCGTACGCGATGCACACGGCGCCGCTGTCGACGAGGTCGCGTGCCTGATCCGGGTCGGGTGCGAGATGGAGGTAGGTGAACAGGATCTGCCCGGAGCGCAGCATGTGCCGCTCCATCACCTGCGGTTCCTTCACCTTGACGATCATGTCCGCCGCATCGAACACCTCGGCGGCACTGCCCACGACGTGCGCTCCGGCCTTGCGGTACGCCTCATCGTCCATGCCGATGCCAACCCCCGCATCGTGCTCGACCACGACGGAGTGCCCGTGCGCGACGAGCTCGCGCACGCTGCCGGGGGTGAGCCCCACCCGGTTCTCGAGCACCTTGATCTCCTTCGGAACGCCGACGCGCATGGCAGCCTTCTGGTGGGTGGCAAACGGGCCCCGAGGTTAGCGCGACGCGCGCCGGACGGCTAGTACTCGGGCGAGGCGCCGCACGCGCCCGCTCGCCCCTCCCGGAGGCTAGGTGTAGGATGGACGGCTCCCCCTTTTTACCTCGCGCCGCTCGACACGGAGGGCGCCTTTCTGCCGGAGATTCGACATGGGACACGCTGAACGCACGCTCCAGGAACAGGCCGCCGCGGCGCCGCTCTCGATGGACGCCTACTGGATGCCCTTCACCCCCAACCGCGACTTCAAGCACGATCCGAAGATCGTGGTGCGCGCGGAGGGGATGTACCTGTGGAACGATCACGGCGACAAGCTGATCGATGCGTCGTCGGGGCTGTTCTGCGTCAATGCCGGCCATTGCCGCAGCGAAATCGCCGATGCGGTCGGCGCGCAGCTGCGCGAGCTCGACTTCATCGCCCCGTTCACGCGCGGCCACCCGAAGCAGTTCCAGCTGGCGACGCGCGTCGCCGAGCTGACGCCCGGCGACCTCAACCGCATCTTCTTCGTCAACTCGGGCTCAGAGGCGGTCGACAGCGCGATGAAGGTCGCCCTCGCCTATCACCAGGCGCGCGGACAGGCGGGACGCACGATGTTCATCTCCCGCGATCGTGCGTACCACGGCGTGAATTTCGGCGGCGTGTCGCTGTCCGGTATCGCCAACAACCGGCGCAAATTCGGGATGGGCGTTGCCGGTGTCGCGCACATGCGGCACACGCACCTGAAGGAGAATTTCTTCGTGCCCGGCGAAGGCAGCCATGGAGCGGACCTCGCCGAGGACCTGCAGCGCCTGGTGAATCTCTACGGCGCCGAGAACATTGCCGCGTGCTTCATCGAACCGATCGCGGGCTCCACCGGCTGCCTCGTGCCGCCGAAGGGTTATCTCAAGCGCCTCCGCGAGATCTGCGATGCGCACGGCATCCTCCTGGTCTTCGACGAGGTGATCACCGGGTTCGGCCGCACCGGCCAGGCCTTCGCCGCGCAGAGCTTCGGCGTGACGCCCGATCTCATGACCATGGCCAAGGGCATCACCAATGGTGCACAGCCGATGGGCGCCGTGGCGATCAGCGAGCGCATTCACGACACCATCATCGGCGCCGCTCCCGAAGGCGCCGTAGAGTTCTTCCATGGCTACACGTACTCCGGCCACCCCGCCGCGTGCGCGGCAGGGCTTGCGACCCTCGACATCTACCGCCGGGACGGGCTGTTCGAGCGCGGCCGGGCACTCTCGCCCTACTTCCTCGACATGCTGTTCGGGCTCCGCGATCTGCCGGTCGTCGTCGACATCCGCGGCTACGGCATGTTCGGCGCCGTGGACGTGGCGATGGACGGCGCACCAGGCAAGCGCGGCCACGCCTTCCAGAAGAAGCTCTTCGAGAACGGCCTGCATCTCAAGGCCACGGGTGACTCGGCGATCATTGCCCCGCCGCTGATCGCCGAAAAGGAGCACATCGATAAAATCGGCGACATCTTGCGCCGGACCCTCGCCTCGCTCTAGCATCCGCACGCTTGCCCGCTCATTCCGAGGAGAAAACATGCAACGATGGTTCGCAGGACTCTTGCTTGCCGCAGTGGGAATCGCGCCGGCCTGGGCGCAGAAGGAAGTCACCATTGCCTACCAGGACATGCTCGACCCGTACCGCGTCGCGCAGGAAAGCAAGGAGCTTGAAAAGGCCACCGGCTACAAGATCAACTGGAAGCAGTTCGGCGGCGGCGGCGAGGTGATCAAGGCGATGGCATCCGGCGCAGTGCAGCTCGGCGAGGTCGGTTCCGCGGGCGTCGCGGCGGCCGTCTCGCGTGGCGAGCCGCTCGAGCTCTTCTGGATCCTCGACGATATCGGCGATGCCGAGGCGCTGGTGGCGAAGAATGGGTCGGGCATCAATACCGTCGCCGACCTGAAGGGCAAGAAGATCGCGATGCCGTTCAACTCGACCACGCACTTCCACACCATGGTCGCGCTGGAGCAGGCGCACGTGAATCCGAAGGACGTGCAGATCCTCAACATGCGCCCGCCGGAAGTGCGCGCCGCATGGCAGCGCGGCGACATCCAGGCCACCTACATCTGGGACCCGGTGCTCTCGGAAGTGAAGAAGGATGGCAAGGTGATCATGACCTCCGGCAAGCTGTCCGCGGAGACCGGCAAGGCGACGTTCGACGGCTACGTCGTCAACAAGGACTGGGCGAAGAACAACCGCGACTTCGTCGTCGCCTTCGTGAAAGTGCTCGCCGCAGCCGACGAGAAATACCGCGCGAACCAGGCCAAGTGGACGCCGGATTCGGCGGAAGTGAAGGCGGTGGCGAAGTGGTCCGGGGCCAAGCCCGAGAACGTGCCCGCCGGCATGGCCCTGTACCGCTTCCCGACGTTGGCGGAGCAGAACTCGAAGTGGCTGGGTGGAGGCAAGAACGGCGTCGCGGCCAAGGCACTCGCCGCCACGGCGCAGTTCCAGTTGTCGCAAAAGCAGATCGAGAAGACGCTGCCGGACTACTCGACGGTAGTCAACGCCAGTTACGTGCAGGCCGCGGCCGGCAAGTGACGAACCCGTCCGGGACCGAAGCCACTTCGGCACCGGACGGCGCACCTGTGAGGGCACGGAGCCCGCGCGCGGGCTCCGTCCCGTATAGCCACCGATGAGCAAGCTCGAAATTCGCGACCTGAGCGTCAATTACGCCGGCAGCGGCGGCAACAACACGCACGCGCTTGCCCACGTGGATCTCGCGCTCGACCCCGGCGATTTCGTGGTCGCACTCGGCGCATCCGGGTGCGGCAAGACCACGCTGCTCTCCTGCATCGCCGGGTTCATGCAACCGTCGGCCGGCGAGATCGTGCTCGACGGACATCCGGTCATCGGCCCCGGCGCGGAGCGTGGCGTCGTGTTCCAGAAACATGCCCTGATGCCATGGCTCAACGTGGTCGAGAACGTCGAGTTCGGCCTGCGCATGCGCGGTGTGCCGAAGGTGGAACGACGCCGCATCGCGATCGACAAGCTCCGCCTCGTGGGCTTGGAGAAATTCCAGGGCCAGCCCGTGTATCAGATCTCCGGCGGGATGCAGCAGCGCGTCGGGCTCGCCCGCGCGCTCGCCAGCGACCCCGAAGTGATGCTGATGGACGAGCCGCTGGGTGCGCTCGATGCGCTCACGCGCGAGCAGATCCAGGAGCTGATCCTCATCCTGTGGTGGGAGACCCGGAAGATGTTCTTCTTCATCACCCACAGCGTCGAGGAGGCGCTCTTCCTTGCCACCCACCTCATCGTGATGACGCCGTCGCCCGGGCGCATCGCCCATCGCTACCGCGTCGATTTCGGCCGCCGCTTCATCGAGTCGCGCAATGCGCGTGCCGTCAAGGCCGATCCGGAGTTCATCCGGCTGCGCGAGGAGATCCTGCAGGTGATTCATTCGGCGCCGACGACAGGCGAAGGCGAGGTCGTGCAGACGAGGGCCGCTTGAGCGCGAAATCGGCTGCCGTCGAGCCGGACGTGCCCGCGGCGCAAGGGGCCGCGGCGCCCTCGGTGCCCTCCATTCCGGAGGGTCCGGTGCGGACTGTCTCCGGCTATCGGCTGCCTGGCGAAGGGTCGAGCACCGTCATCAGCATCGTGACGGTCGTCAGCCTGTTCATGCTCTGGTGGGTGGCAACGCATTACGGCTGGATCCGCGACATCTTCCTGCCCGCGCCCGAGCGCATCCTGACGAGCTTCGCCGAAGCGTGGCGCGGCGACATCCAGGGCGGGAAGCCGCTGTCGGAGCACTTCTGGTGGAGCCTATGGCGGGTGTTCGCCGCGTTCGTGCTCGCCTGCCTCACCGCCATCCCCGTCGGCATCGCCATGGGGGTGTCGCGCATCGCGCGCGGCATTTTCGATCCGCCCATCGAGTTCTACCGGCCGCTGCCACCGCTCGCCTACCTGCCGCTGATCGTGATCTGGTTCGGCATCGAGGAGACGGCAAAGATCGTCCTCATCTTCCTTGCGTGCTTCGCGCCGCTGGCCATGGCCGCACGTGCCGGGGTGCGCGGGGTCATGATCGAGCAGATCAACGCGGCGTACTCGATGGGGGCGTCACGGTGGCAGGTCATCTGGCACGTCGTCATTCCCGCCGCGATGCCCGAGATCTTCACCGGGATGCGCATCGCGATCGGTTTCGGCTGGACCACGCTGGTCGCCGCGGAAATGGTGGCGGCAACGGCCGGTCTCGGGCAGATGGTGTTGAATGCGTCGAACTTCCTGCGCACCGACGTGGTGATCATGGGCATCGTGGTGATCGGAATGGTGGCGTACGTGTTCGATCTCTTCATGCGCTATGTCGAGCGCGCGGTGGTCCCCTGGAAGGGCAAGATCTAGCTGTCATGCCGGGCCGTCCGGCGCCGCCCGAGCCGGAGGGCTGACCCGCACGCCCTTTCATCGGCCGCGATTTGACAAGCTGCGGGCGCCTTGCGAGGCTATGGCGATGCTCGTGCGTCCCCACTTCCAGCGCCTCGTCGAGCGCGCCCGGATGCGTCCGGCGGTACGTGCGGGATTCGTGTTCCCGACCGATCGCGAGTGGCTGCAACTCGCGCTGTCGGCGGCATTTGCCGGGTTCTTCACACCAGTCCTCATCGGGCCCGAGGCGCGCATCCGCGACGCCGCCGCGCAGGCCGGGCTCGACATCTCGCCGATCCCGATCGCCAACACTTCCGATTCGACGCACGCAGCGATGGCGTGCGCGCTGGAGCTCGCCCGGGCGGGCGCGGTGCGGGTGCTGGTACGCGGAAGCCTCGCCAACGAGGACCTGCTCGGCCCGATCGTCGCGAGCGGCTCCGGGCTGCGCACCGAACGGCGCCTCTCGCACGCCCATTTCCTCGATCTGCCCGGTCGTGCGCAGGGGCTGCTGCTCGCCGATGCGATGCTGAACATCGCGCCAACGCTCGGGGCCAAGAAGGACATCGTGCACAACACCATCGAGCTCGCGGTCGGGCTCGGCATTGCGCAACCGCATGTTGCCGTCCTGGCTGCATCCGCCCTCGTCAATCCGGCGCTGCCATCGACACTCGACGCAAGCGCATTGAAGACCATGGGCACACAGGGCCTCTTCGGCGACGCCATCGTCGACGGACCGCTGCCGATGGACGCAGCGCTCTCCGCCGACGTCGCGCGAGCGCAGGGCCTGGGCGCCGAAGTCGCCGGGCATGCGGACATCCTCGTCGTGCCGGCGATGGAGCCCGGTGCGCTGCTCGTGCGCACGATGACGGTCCTGACGGGTGGGTTGGCCGCGGGGCTGGTGCTCGGCGCGCAACTGCCCATCGTGCTGCCCTCGCGGATCGACGCCATGGAGGTACGCATGGCCTCCTGCGTGCTCGCCGCGTTGCACGCGAACCGCGCCGAGGATGCGGCGCACCGGCGTGGCACCGGCAGGCTTGCCTCCGCCGCATCAGGCGTGATCATGGGCCAACCCGCCGCATCCTGAAACGAACGCCGCACCCAGCCGTTGTGCGGCGACGCTGTCCCGGTGCATCATGCGCGTGCCTCTGCGCCGCGCGCCTTCTTCCCGCTCACACCGCATCCTTTTGCGACCGAAGCTGAATCTTTTCCCGTTCCTTGCATGGCGCGTGCACATCACGCCGGCCACCCTGCGCGCAGACATGGCCGCTGCGGTAGTCAGCGCTCTTCTGGTCCTGCCGCAGGGCGTCGCGTTTTCGACCCTCGCGGGGCTGCCGCCGCAATACGGGCTGTATGCGGCGATGGTGCCGGCGATCGTTGGCGCGTTGTGGGGATCGTCGTGGCACCTCGTGTCGGGGCCGACCAACGCCACGTCGCTGATGGTGTTCGCGTCGCTCAGCGCGCTCGCGCTTCCGTTCAGTGAGGACTACGTACGGCTGGCACTCACGCTGAATCTCATGCTCGGCGTGACGAAGCTCGCGCTGGGCGTTGCGCGGCTCGGCGCGCTCACCAACTTCGTGTCGCAGACGGTCATCGTGGGCTTCACGGCCGGCGCCGGCGTGCTCATCGTCGGCGCGCAGTTGCGCAACTTCTTCGGTATTGCGCTGCCCACGTCGCCATCCTTCGGTGCGGGCCTCGTCGACGTCGTGACGCACCTGAAAGCCGCCAACCCGTGGGCCGTTGCGGTCGGCCTGGCAACCCTGCTGATCGCCTTCGTGTCGCGGCGCCTCTCGCACCGTGCCCCGCATCTGCTGCTCGGCCTCATCGGCGGATCGGTGCTCGGGACGTGGCTCAACCGTGCCGGCATCGCGCATCTCGCCACGGTCGGCGCGCTCCCCTCAGCACTGCCGCCCCTGTCGCTGCCCGACTTCGACCCGCGCACGTGGAGTGCACTCGCCCCGGCGTGTCTCGCACTGACGCTCATCGGCCTGACCGAGGCGATATCCAGTGCGCGCGCGGTAGCGCTGCGCTCCGGACAGCGCCTCAATGCGAACCAGGAGTTCATCGGGCAGGGGCTCGCGAACATTACCGGAGCCTTCACTTCGTCCTATCCATCGTCCGGCTCGTTCAATCGCACGGGCGCGAACTACGAGGCCGGAGCGCGCACGCCAGTCGCCGCCGTGCTGTCGGCGTTCGTACTGGCCGCCGTGCTCTTCCTCATCGGTCCTCTCGCCACTTACATTCCCCTCGCTGCCATGGCGGGCCTGCTGTTCCTCGTCGCCGCGGGACTGATCGACCTGCCGACGATGCGCAGGATCGTACGCACGAGCCGCGGCGAGACGCTGGTGCTCGCGATAACTTTCATCGCCACCCTGGCAGTGCAGCTCGATTTCGCGCTGCTCTTCGGCGTGCTCGCTTCGCTGCTGGTGTACCTCAATCGAACCACGCGGCCGCATCTCACGCCCGTGTGGCCCGTGCGCGATGCGTCGGGTTCCCGGCTGTCCGAGCGCGCGCACGCGGACTACCCGCGGGACGACCTGCTGATCCTGCGGGTCGACGGGTCGCTCTTCTTCGGCGCCGTCGATCACGTACGCGATCTGCTGCATGGCTTTCGCTCCGGGGTGGGCGCACGCCGCCGTGTGCTGCTGGTCGGCAGCGGCATGAACTTCATCGACGTTGCGGGCGCCGACATGCTGGTGCAGGAGGCACAACTGGCCGAAGCGTCCGGTGGCGTCCTGTACCTGTGCAGCCTGAAGCCTCGGGTGCGGGAACTTCTCCAGCACGGCGGATACCTCGAAGCATTCGGACGCGAGCGCGTGTTCGAGACCGAGGTGGACGCGTTGCGCGTGCTCCTGCCGGAGCAGTCGATGTCGGCCGGTGATCCGCGACCGACGACCGAGGCAGAAACCTGATCAACCGCCGCGGAAACCACGCTGTAGCCTGACCTGCCGGGCCTCGGCGGCAGTCGCGATCGTTGCCGGCGAGGCTTCAGCGACGCTCTGCAGGCGAGGGGTCAGCCTTGCACGTGCTGCGTCGGGGCGCAGCCTGACTGCCAAGGGCCCGCACCGTTGCGTCGGGCCGCAACGCACGCTCCCACGATCACGCGTCGCGGAAGCGCGCGCAATCCATGTAGTACCGCGTCGCCCCGCCTTCCTGCTCGACGATGAGACCGTGGATGTCGGTCTCGAACCCCGGGAAGCGCTCGTTGAAACTGCGCGCGAACTGCAGGTACTGGACGATCGTGCGATTGAAGCGCTCGCCGGGAATGAGCAGCGGAATGCCCGGCGGATACGGCGTGAGCAGCACGCTGGTCACGCGCCCTTCGAGCTGGTCGATCTCCACCCGATCGATGTCGCGGTGCGCCATGCACGCGAAGGCATCGGACGGCTTCATGGCAGGCTGCATGTCCGACAGGTACATCTCGGTCGTCACGCGCGCCACGTCGTTGGCCTTGTACATGTCGTGGATCTGCTGGCACAGGTCGCGCAAGCCGACGCGCTCGTACTTCGGCTGCCGCGCGCAGAACTCGGGCAGGATCCGCCAGAGCGGCTGGTTCTTGTCGTAATCGTCCTTGAACTGCTGCAGCGCCGTCACCAGCGTGTTCCAGCGGCCCTTGGTGATGCCGATCGTGAACATGATGAAGAACGAGTAGAGCCCCGTCTTCTCGACGATGACCCCGTGCTCCGCGAGAAACCTCGTCACGATCGACGCCGGAATGCCCGTCTTCGCGAACTTCCCCGACACGTCGAGGCCGGGCGTGATGACCGTCGCCTTGATGGGATCGAGGATGTTGAACCCGGGGGCGAGATTGCCGAAGCCATGCCACTTCTCGTTGGCCCGCAGGATCCAGTCCTCGCGACTGCCCATGCCCTCGGGCGCGAGGCGATCGGGACCCCATACCTTGAACCACCAGTCCTTGCCCCACTCGGTGTCCACCTTGCGCATGGCGCGGCGGAAGTTGAGGGCCTCGATGATGGACTCCTCGACCAGCGCGGTGCCGCCCGGCGGCTCCATCATCGCCGCCGACACGTCGCACGATGCGATGATCGCGTACTGCGGCGAGGTCGACGTGTGCATCAGGTACGCCTCGTTGAAGATGTGCCGGTCGAGCTTGCGGGTCTCCGATTCCTGCACGATGATCTGGGAGGCCTGCGAGATGCCCGCGAGCAGCTTGTGCGTCGAATGCGTCGCGAAGATCAGCGACTCCTTCGATCGCGGCCGGTCGCGCCCGATGGCGTGCATGTCCTTGTAGAAATCGTGGAAGGTCGCATGCGGCAGCCACGCCTCGTCGAAATGCAGCGTTTCGACGCTGTTGCCGAGGGTCTGCTTCAGCATCTCGACGTTGTAGGCGACGCCGTCGTACGTGCTCTGCGTGATCGTCAGGATGCGCGGCTTCTTGTTCTTCGCCGCCCGGGCGAAGGGATTGGCCTCGATCCGGCGCTGGATGCTTTCCGGCATGAACTCGGCCAGCGGAATCGGGCCGATGATCCCCAGGTGATTGCGCGTCGGCGGCAGGAACACGGGAATCGCGCCCGTCATCGTGATCGCATGCAGGATCGACACGTGGCAGTTGCGATCGACCAGTGCGATGTCGCCGGGCGCCACGTTGGCATGCCACACCATCTTGTTCGAGGTGGACGTGCCGTTGGTGACGAAAAAGCAGTGGTCGGCGTTGAAGATGCGCGCGGCATTGTTCTCGGCGGCCGCGACCGGACCGGAATGGTCGAGAAGCTGACCCAGCTCGTCGACGGAGTTGCAGACGTCCGCGCGCAGCATGTTCTCGCCGAAGAACTGGTGGAACATCTGGCCGACCGGGCTCTTGAGGAAAGCGACGCCGCCCGAATGTCCCGGGCAGTGCCACGAGAACGAGCCGTCCTGCGCATAGTCGACCAGCGCGCGGAAGAACGGGGGCGCCAACGAGTCCAGATACGAACGCGCCTCGCGGATGATGTGGCGCGCGACGAACTCCGGCGTGTCCTCGAACATGTGGATGAAGCCGTGCAGCTCGCGCAGGAGATCGTTCGGGATGTGGCGCGAGGTGCGGGTTTCCCCATACAGGTAGATGGGGATCTCCGCGTTCTTGAAGCGGATCTCCTGCACGAACGCACGCAGCTGCTTCAGCGCTGCGGTCGTCTCGTCCGGCGAGCCGCCGCCGAACTCCTCGTCGTCGATGGAGAGGATGAACGCGGACGCGCGGCTTTGCTGCTGGGCGAATTGCGACAGGTCGACGTAGCTCGTCACCCCGAGGACTTCCATCCCTTCCTTTTCGATCGCCTGGGCGAGCGCGCGAATGCCGAGCCCCGACGTATTTTCGGAGCGGAAGTCCTCGTCGATGATGACGATGGGGAACCGGAATTTCACTGGCCGTGATCCTCTGAGGGAAGCGCTGGGCACTTCAATGCAAGTGGCCGCGGGGGATCCTATCCACCACGGCGAAGGCGCGCATTATGGGACGATTCGGGGGCGCTGGCTACGGAACGGCCGACGGCGCGCCGCTCGCGACGCACAGTCATCGACAGGTAACGGCGGCCGGGGTTCCGGCGCCGCCGCGACCACGCGGCTGGCGTCTGACCGTCACGCTCCGGCGGCGGCCCGGGGAGGCCACCGCCTCGCGGTGTGCCGGTGATTCGGCCAACCGCGACGGCAGGTGCACGGGCCGCGGGGCGCAGCGCCCCTCGGCCTTGTCGCGATCCTGCTCTGGGCCCCGGCCGCGGGCGGCGACCGGCCGCCCAGCTCGGGGGACGCTCGATGCCGGAGCGGCCTCGGTCAGATCTTGGGCAGCGTGACGCCCTGCTGGCCCTGGTACTTCCCGCCGCGGTCCTTGTACGACGTCTCGCACACCTCGTCGGATTCGAAGAAGATCACCTGCGCCACGCCTTCGTTGGCATAGATCTTCGCCGGAAGCGGCGTGGTGTTCGAGAACTCGAGCGTCACGTAGCCTTCCCACTCCGGCTCGAAGGGTGTGACGTTGACGATGATCCCGCACCGCGCGTACGTGCTCTTGCCCAGGCAGATCGTCAGCACATTGCGCGGGATGCGGAAGTACTCCACGGTGCGCGCGAGCGCGAACGAATTGGGCGGGATGATGCAGAAGTCGCCGATGACGTCCACGAAGGACCTGTCGTCGAAATTCTTCGGGTCGACGATCGTGCTGTTGAGGTTGGTGAACAGCTTGAACTCGCTCGAGCAGCGGATATCGTACCCGTAGCTCGACGTGCCGTACGACACGATCCGCTGACCGTTCACCTCGCGCACCTGGCCCGGCTCGAACGGCTCGATCATCCCGTGCTCACGGGCCATCCTGCGGATCCAGCGATCGGACTTGATCATGCGTCTGCCCTGTGCAAAGTGGCGGCGATCATACCACCGTGGCCGGGCGGTTCCGCCGCTCTGCCGGACCGGCGAGGCGGTCGCGCAGCACGCGCCGCAGCGGCCGCTCGTAGCACCGCCACACCAGCGCGGAAACGGCCACCAGCGCCGCGACGAATACCCAGAACAGCGCGACGGGGTTCATGGTAGTGCTGCTCAGCACCACCCGATACACGAGCTCGCGCATCGGGTCCTGCAGCATGTACACCGCGTAGCTCATCTCACCAAGCGCCACGAGCGGCCACCACGCCAGCCAGCGCGTCCACGGCGAAGCGTCGACGCAGAGCGCCGCGATGAAGAGCGCGAACAACGGCGCGAGCAGGCCGTTCGCGGCCGAGAGGAACGCACCCGCCAAGACCACGCCCTCCCCCAGGGCGACCAGCGCGACCGCCAGGAGCGCAGAGCTCGCCAGCAGGAGCACGAACGCGGCCCCCGTACGCGGCTCGACGCTCGTGCGCCAGCCGCGCCGCCGCAGCACCAGCTGCGCGGCGATGCCGACCAGGAACGAGTTAAGGTGGAGCAGCGGGTCGTAATGCAGCGCGCTGTGCAGCGCCTCGGAGAACTCGGCTTCGAGCGCCTGCCGCCCGACGTGGTAGCCCACCTGCGACACCAGCCAGACGAAGCCGACGACCAGCAGAGGGCGCCAGATGCCCGGCAGCCGGCGCAAGGCCGGCATGCAGAGCGGAAAGGCGAGATAGAAGAACGCCTCCGCCGACAGCGACCACCCGGGCGGGTTGCCGGTCATCGCAAATGTCGGCAGCCATGCCTGGATCATGGTGGCATTGAGCACGAAGGTCGCGAGCGGCTGCGGGCCGTTCTGCGGGCCGCCGAGCGACATCATGAACACGAGCGCGAGGATATAGACGGGGTAGATGCGGGCGAACCGTGCCGCCCAGTACGCGCGCCGGTCGGCGCGATCCTGCAGGTCCCAGTACACGGCGGCCATGATGAAGCCGGACAGCACGAAGAAGTAGCTCACCATGAACGAGCCTTGCCGCAGCAGGTATGCCCACGGTTGGTCGTCGATGAACGGAATCCCGCGGCCGAAGTGCGTGAACACCACCGAGATGGCCGCGACGAAACGGGTGAAGGTCAGCTTCTCCATCGTCGCCGCGACCGGTGCGTGCTCCGGCGCGAACTGCCGCCGGGCAGCGACGCTTAGGTGTTCTGGACCTTGATGCTCGGGAACCTGGCGGAAAAGTCTTCCGCCTTCTGCGCCACGAACACGGCCGTCCGGCGGGCGATGTCGCGATAGATGCCGGCGATCTTGCCGTCAGGGTCGGCGACCACCGTCGGGCGGCCGGAATCCGCCTGCTCGCGGATGCGGATGTCGAGCGGCAGGCCGCCGAGGAAGGGGACCTTGTAGTCTTCGCACATGCGCTTGGCGCCGCCTTCGCCGAAGATCGCCTCCGCGTGGCCGCAGTTGGAACACACGTGCATGCTCATGTTCTCGACGATGCCGACGATCGGCACGCCGACTTTCTCGAACATCTTGAGGCCCTTGCGCGCGTCGAGCAGCGCGATGTCCTGCGGCGTGGTGACGATGACCGCCCCGGTGACGGGAACCTTCTGCGACAGCGTGAGCTGGATGTCTCCGGTGCCGGGCGGCATGTCGACGACCAGGTAATCGAGGTCGCGCCAGTTGGTGTCCTTCAGGAGTTGCTCCAGCGCCTGCGTCACCATGGGCCCGCGCCAGACCATCGGGGTATCGACGTCGATGAGGAAGCCGATCGACATGGCCTGGACGCCGTAGGCCTCCAGCGGCTCGAGCGTCTTGCCGTCCTTCGACTCGGGGCGCCCGGCAATGCCGAGCATGGTCGGTTGCGACGGGCCGTAGATGTCGGCGTCGAGTACGCCGACGGTCGCGCCCTCTGCGGCGAGGGCCAGCGCGAGGTTCACCGCGGTGGTCGACTTGCCCACGCCGCCCTTTCCCGACGCGACGGCGATGATGTTCTTGACCCCGGGAATCAGCTTCACGCCGCGCTGCACGGCATGGGAGGCGATCTTCTGCGTCAGGTTGACGGTGACGCGGCCGACGTCCGGCAACGCGGCAATGCCGTCGGTCACCATCCGCCGGAGCGAATCCATCTGCGATTTCGCGGGATACCCGAGCTGCACGTCGACGGTGACGTCGCGACCCTGGATGGTGATCTTGCGCAGCTCCTTGCCGGTGACGAAATCCTTGCCGGTATTGGGATCGATGAGCGTGCGCAGGCGGGCCTGGACGTCGGCTTCGGTGATGGGCATTCGAGACTCCGTGTCGCCGGGGAAAACCGGGGGGAAAACCGGATGATCTTACCAAACGCCGGCGCCGGCGCCGGGTTGCGCATCTCGATTTGCTAGAATTCCACTTTCGCACCCGCCCCGCACCGAAGCAATGCCGCCTGCAGTGAACGGCCGCCAGCTGTTCGTCACCACGGCGCTACCCTACGCCAACGGCCCGTTCCACATCGGGCACATCATGGAGTACATCCAGGCGGACATCTGGGTGCGATTCCAGCGCATGCAGGGCAGCACGGTGCATTTCGTGTGCGCCGACGACGCGCATGGCGCGCCGATCATGCTCAAGGCCGAGGCCGAAGGCATCACGCCGCAGGAGCTCGTGGGGCGCATCGCGGCGACTCGCCCGAAGCACCTCGCCGGCTTTCGGATCAGCTTCGACCACTGGCACTCGACCGACTCGCCGGAGAACGTGGAGCTGTCGCAGGACATCTACCGGCGCCTGCGTGATCGCACGCCGTCGCTCATCACCACGCGTACGGTCGAGCAGTTCTTCGACCCGGTGAAGTCGATGTTCCTGCCGGACCGCTACATCAAGGGCGAATGCCCGAAATGCGGCGCCAAGGACCAGTACGGCGATTCCTGCGAGGTGTGCGGCGCCGTCTACGCACCGACCGATCTCATCCGACCGTACTCGACCCTGTCGGGCGCGACGCCGGTGCGCAAGTCGTCCGAGCACTTCTTCTTCAGGCTGTCCGATCCCGCGTGTGTCGCTTTCCTGCGGGAATGGACGCAGGCACCGGGTCGTCTCCAGGGCGAGGTCGCCAACAAGGCGCTCGAATGGCTGGGCGAGACGGCCGGTGCGGGCGCCGGCGCCGACCTGACGTCGGGCCTCGCCGACTGGGACATCTCGCGCGACGCACCCTACTTCGGCATTCCAATTCCCGACGCGCCGGGGAAGTACTTCTACGTGTGGCTCGACGCGCCCATCGGGTACCTGGCGAGCCTCAAGGCGCATCTCGCGCAGCAGGGCAGCGATTTCCGCACGTTCCTCGCGCAACCGGATGTCGAGCAGTACCACTTCATCGGCAAGGACATCGTCTATTTCCACACGCTGTTCTGGCCGGCGATGCTGCGCTTCGCCGGCACGCCCTATCGCGTGCCGGACAACATCTTCGTGCATGGCTTCATCACCTTCTCCGGCGAGAAGATGTCGAAGTCGCGCGGCACCGGCGTCAGTCCCGAGCTCTATCTGGACATGGGGCTCAACCCCGACTGGCTGCGCTACTACATCGCGGCGAAGCTCAACGCACGCGTCGAGGACGTGGACTTCAATCCCGACGATTTCGTCAGCCGGGTGAACAGCGACCTGATCGGCAAGTACGTGAACATCGCGAGCCGCGCGGCGACCTTCATCACCAGGTACTTCGACGGGAAGCTGTCGCTGCGGCCACCGGATGTCGGTCACGTGAAGGAGCGAGTCGGTTCCACGATGCTCGCCTGGAGCGCCAAGGAACTCATCGCGGAAGCCTACGAGGCCCGGGAATTCGGCCGAGTCGTGCGCGAGATCATGCGTCTCGCCGATCGCATCAACGAGCGATTCGATCAGGCCAGGCCGTGGGAGCTCGCCAAGGATCCCGGCGCGCGCGCGCACTTGCACGAGGTGTGCAGCGACGCCCTCAATGCCTTTCGCGCGCTTACCTACTACCTCGCACCGATACTGCCGCGCACCGCGGAAGACGCCGCCGCCATGTTCGGCATTGCGGCGCCGCTCCGATGGGGCGACGTGGAACGCGTCGCCGAACGGATCACCCCCTACAAGCACCTCATGACACGCATCGACCCCAAGCAGATCGAGTCCCTCGTCGAGGGACCGCGCGGCGCCGCGTCCGCAGCGAACAATGCCGATGGGCCAGACACCGGCCCGGCGAAGGTGCACGGCGACAAGCTCGCCGACGCGGTGGCCAAGGCAGCTGGCGCGGCGCGGGACACCGGAGAATCGGCCGCGCCCGCGACTGTGGCTGGCAGTCCGCCGATCGGCATCGATGATTTCGCCAAGGTCGATCTGCGCATCGCGCGCATCGTCGCTGCGGAGCACGTCGATGGCGCCGACAAGCTGCTGCGGCTCACGCTGGATGTCGGGCCGCTGGGCACACGCACCGTTTTCGCGGGCATCAAGTCCGCGTATAGGCCGGAGGATCTCGTCGGGCGTCTCACCCCGATGGTCGCGAATCTCGCGCCGCGAAAGATGAAGTTCGGGCTGTCCGAGGGCATGGTTCTCGCCGCGTCCGGCGACGCACCCGGCATCTACCTCCTCGCTCCGGACAGCGGCGCGCAGCCGGGGATGCGCATCAAGTGAACACCCCGGGTGGACGCGTCTCGCGCCGCCGCACATTTCCGCATCACACTTTCCGGAGAACGCCCTCTCCGCGCCTTCGGCCGTGAGCGGCAGCGAGCTGGTGCTGACCCTTGCAGCCGTCGTCGGCTGGCTCGCGATCGGGACGCTTGGTCTGTTTCGGCCACGCGACCTGCGCTTCATCAGCCACGGCCTGTTCCCGGCCGGCGCGATCGTCGGGATCCTGCTGGCACTCGGCGCCATCGGAGCCATCGGCCATCCGCCGCAGGTGCGCGTGCTCGGCCTCGGTCTGCCCGACCTGCCCTTTCACGTGCGCCTCGACTCGCTGTCGGCGTTCTTCCTGCTCCTGCTTGGCAGTGCGAGCGCGGCAATCTCGATATTCTCGTCGGGCTACTTCCGCTCCAGCGAAGGCACGGCGCCCGGAACCATCTGCTTCCAGTACCACGCGTTCCTCGCCGCGATGGCGCTGGTGCTCATCGCCGATGACGCGTACCTGTTCATGGTCGCGTGGGAGACGATGGCGCTCGCCTCGTTCTTTCTCGTCGCCACCGAGCACCGCATCCCCGAGATCCGCCACGCCGCGTTCCTGTATCTGCTGATCGCGCACATCGGTGCGATCGGCATCCTGCTCTGCTTCGGCGTGCTGCAGGGTGGCCACGGCGATTACACCTTCGCGGCGATGCGCGCCGTCAAGCTGCAGGGCGCGTGGCCCACGGCGGCCTTCCTGCTCGCGCTGTTCGGATTCGGCGCCAAGGCAGGATTGCTGCCGCTCCATGTCTGGCTGCCGGAAGCGCACCCTGCAGCACCATCGCCCGTTTCAGCGCTCATGAGCGGCGTGATGCTGAAGACGGCGATCTACGGTCTGCTCCGCGTGACCTTCGATCTCCTTGGCGTGCAAATGTGGTGGTGGGGAGTGCTGGCGCTGGCGCTCGGGCTGCTGACCGCGCTCTACGGGGTCATCTTCGCCTGCGTGCAGACCGACATGAAGCGTTTGCTCGCTTACTCGTCGATCGAGAACATCGGCATCCTCGTCGCAGGCATCGGTCTCGCGTTGCTGTTCAAGGCCTACGGCAAGAACCTGCTGGCCGCCGTTGCCATGACGGCCGTGCTCTATCACGCCCTCAACCACGCCTTCTTCAAGAGCCTGCTGTTCCTCGCCACGGGCTCCGTGCTGCACGCCACCCGCGAGCGCAGCCTCGGCAAGCTTGGCGGATTGATCCACCGCATGCCGTGGGTTGCCTGGCTCGCGCTGGTCGGAACGCTGGCCATCGCCGGCCTGCCGCCGCTCAACGGCTTCGTCTCCGAGTGGCTGCTGCTGCAGGCGTTCCTTTTCACGCCGGAGCTGCCGCAGTCGTTCGTGAACATGCTGGTGCCGGTCGCGGCCGGTGCGCTGGCGCTCGCCGCCGCGCTGGCCGGGTACGTGATGGTGAAGTTCTACGGCGTGGTGTTCCTGGGTCGGCCACGCGAAGCCAATCTCGCGTATGCGCACGATGCCGGACCGTTCGAGCGCGTCGGCCTCGCCTATCTCGCCCTGGGATGTGTCGTCCTTGGATTGTTCCCGACCACCGTGATACGTCTCATCGACCCGGTCAACGTGCTGCTGGTCGGCGCCGGCGCGCTGCGCGAAGGCAGCAGCAGCTGGCTCATGCTCGCCCCGATCAACCCTGACCGCGCGAGCTACAGCCCGATCGTCGTGCTGCTGGTCATTGCCGTCACGGTGCTCCTCACGGTGCAGGTCGTGCACCGCTTCTATCACGGCCGGGTGCGGCGCGCGCCGGCCTGGGATTGCGGCCTCCCGGGCCAGACCTCGCGCATGCAGGACACCGCCGAGGGTTTCGGCCAGCCGATCCGGCAGGTGTTCGAGCCGTTCTTCAGCATGGAGCGGCACCTGCCGAGTCCGTTCGATCGCGAGCCGCATTACTTGGTGAAGGTCGAGGACCGGTTCTGGCATCGCCTGTACCTTCCCGTGGCGGCGTTGGCCGAGGTCACCGCGCGCTTCGTCGGGCGGATCCAGCAGGGGCGGATCTCGGTGTACCTCGTCTACAGCTTCGTCACCCTGCTCGCGCTGCTGGCGTTCGTGCGATGACCTTCGGCGGCTTTCTTTCGCAACTGCTGCAGGTGGCGATCGCGCTGGCCCTCGCACCGTTGCTGGTGGGCTGGGTGAACCAGTGCCGCGCGTGGCTGCAGAACAAGTCGGCGCCCTCCCTGCTGCTCCCGTATCGCACCATCCGCAAGCTCTTCATGAAGGATGCGGTGGTCGCCGAGACTGCCTCGCCGATCTTTCGCGTGAGTCCCTACATCGTTTTCGGCGCCATGTGCTGCGCGGCCGCCATCGTGCCATCGCTCGCCACGGACCTGCCGTTCGGGAGCGCAGCCGATACGATCGCGCTGGTTGGCCTGTTCGCGCTGGCGCGCGTCTTCATCGCCCTGGCGGCGATGGACATCGGCACCGCCTTCGGCTCGCTCGGCGCGCGACGCGAGATGTTCGTCGGCTTTCTCGCCGAGCCCGCGCTGCTCATGGTGCTGTTCACCGCGTCGCTCATTTCCGGCAGCACCTCCCTGCCGACGATCGTCGACACCCTTGCGCACCGGGAATTCGCGATCTATCCGAGCCTCGCCTTCGCCGGGGTGGCGTTCGCGATGGTTTCGCTCGCCGAGAACGCGCGCATCCCCATCGACAACCCGTCGACGCACCTCGAGCTGACGATGATCCACGAAGCGATGGTGCTCGAGTACTCGGCGCGGCACCTGGCACTCATCGAATGGGCGTCGGCGTTGAAACTATTCAACTACTCCTGCATCGGGCTCGCCATCTTCGTGCCGTTCGGCATCGCCCCCGGCGGTGACTGGCTGGGTGTGCTGGGGGCCGCGCCGGCCCTGATCGGCAAGCTGGCCGTGGGCGGTTTCGGCCTGGCGTTGATCGAAACGCTGTCCGCCAAAATGCGCATCTTCCGTGCGCCGGAGTTCCTGGGAACGGCCTTCCTCCTCGCCGTTCTCGCGATGCTCGTCAAGCTGCTCCTGGGCACATGACCACCCTCCCGCTGTACGCCCAGCTCATCAACCTGCTCGCCGCGCTGCTCCTGCTGCTGGCGTTCGCCATGCTGGCGCAGCGTCGCGTGCTGTCGCTGGTGAACCTGTTCGGCATGCAGGGGCTGGCGCTCGCCATATCGACGGCCGTGGTGGCGTGGGGCACCCACCAGCCGCATCTCTATGCTTCCGCAGGACTCACTTTCGCCCTGAAGGTGATGCTGTTGCCATGGCTGCTGCACCGCCTGATCCGCCGTCTCGACGTGCGGTGGGACGTCGAGGGGCTCATCAACATTCCGACCACGATGCTGATCGGCATCGTGCTGGTCGTGTTTTCGTTCAACCTCGCCGTGCCGATCTCCCAGCTGGCGAGCACGGTCACGCGCGCCACGCTCGGCATCGCGATGGCCTCGGTGATGCTCTCTTTCCTGATGATGATCACCCGGCGCAAGGCGATCCCGCAGGTCATCGGCTTCCTGTCGATGGAGAACGGCCTCTTCTTTGCCGCGACCAGCGCCACCTATGGCATGCCGATGGTGGTCGAGCTCGGCATCGCGCTCGACGTCCTGGTCGGCATGCTCATCCTGGGCGTGTTCTTCTTCCAGATCCGCGAGCAGTTCGACAGCCTCGACCTGAAGCACCTCGAGACGCTCAAGGAATCCGAGCAATGATCGAGGTCATCTTCGTGCTCGGGATTCCGGTAGCAAGCGCCCTCGTGCTCGCGGCGCTCGGCGCGCGCCGGGAGGCCCCCACCGTCAATGTCGGAGCGAGCCTGCTCACGCTGCTCGCGGCGTTGGCGCTCACCGTGCGCGTCATCGCCGACGGACCGATGCTGGTGCTCGACCGGCAGTTCTTCGTCGATCCGCTCAACGTGTTCCTGGTCACGCTGACCGCGTTCGTCGGCTTCACCACGTCGATCTTCTCGCGTCCCTACATGCGCATCGAGGAAGACCATGGTCGCCTGAATCCGGCCAAGCTGCGGCTGTACCACAGCATGTACCAGCTCTTCCAGTTCACGATGCTGCTCGCCCTGCTCACCAACAACATGGGCATCCTGTGGGTCGCGATGGAAGCGGCGACCCTCACCACGGTGCTGCTGGTCTCGCTGTATCGCACCCCGGCGAGCCTCGAGGCCGCGTGGAAATACTTCATCCTCTGCGGCGTGGGCATCGCGCAGGCGCTGTTCGGCACGATCCTGCTCTACTTCGCCGCCGAGCGCGTCCTCGGCGCGGGCGGCGGCGCGCTGCTCTGGACGGAGCTCAACGCGGTCAAGGGCCAGCTCGAACCGACGGTGCTGTCCATCGCGTTCGTATTCCTGCTGGTTGGCTATGGCACCAAGACGGGCCTCGTGCCGCTGCACAACTGGCTGCCCGATGCCCACGCGGAAGGTCCCACGCCGGTATCGGCAGTGCTCTCGGGACTGCTGCTGAACGTGGCCCTGTACGCCGTGGTGCGCTGCAAGGTCCTGGTCGAAGGCGCGGTGCACACCGGCTTCGCGCGCGAGCTGATGATGGGATTCGGGCTGCTCTCCGTGGTCGTCGCGGCCTTCCTGCTCTCGCGCCAGAAGGACCTGAAGCGGCTGTTCGCGTACTCGTCCATCGAGCACATGGGCATCATCACGTTCGCCTTCGGCATGGGCGGCGCCATCGCCAACTTCGCCGGGTTGCTGCACATGACGGTGCACTCGCTCACCAAGTCCGCGATCTTCTTTGCCGTGGGCCACGCCAGCCAGAAGACGGGGACCCAGATGATCGACGGCATCCGTGGCCTGGTCACGATCAGTCCGATGATGGGCTGGGGCCTGATGCTGGGAACGCTCGCCATCCTCGGCCTGCCGCCCTTCGGCGTTTTCGCGAGCGAGTTCCTGATCCTCATCACGGCGATGAAGGAGCAGCCGTGGGCCACGCCGATCCTCCTGATGTCGCTGGGCATCGCCTTCGCGGCGGTGGTGTCGCGGGTGCAGCCGATGGTCTTCGGCGATACCACCGCGAAGCGCCTGCCACACCGACCGGCGATGATCCCGGTCTACACGCACCTGGCGCTGGTGCTGATGCTGGGCCTCTGGATTCCGCCGTATCTCGCCGAGTGGTACCGGCAGGCCGCTCGTCTCATCGGGTGAGCACGACCGCATGAATCTTTCCACCATTGGCCTGACACCGGCCAGCCTGCCGGCAATGGTGCCGGGGCGGCGCTACACGGTCGATGCGATGCAGTTGCTCGCCGCCTGCCGCGTGGGCTGGGAACAGGGCGGGCAGCTCTCGGCGCTGTGGGCCAGCGACGAACGCGATCGCGAGCGGGGATTCATGCTGCGTCTGGTGCTGCGCGATACCGACGGCTTCACCCTGCTCGAGCACCCGGTGCTGGACGCGGACGCGCAGTTCCCCGACCTCGCCGGCATCTTCCCGGCGGCCAACCGGATGCAGCGCGCCGTGTACGACCTCGTGGGTGCGCAGTCCGGCAGCGACGACCAGCGCCCGTGGCTGTGGAAGGCGGCCTGGCCCGTGGATCAGTTTCCGCTGCGCCGCGATTTCGTGGCATCGCCGAAATGGCAGCCGGGTATCGAGGATTATGCCTTCGTCAAGGTCACCGGCGATGGCGTGCACGAGATTGCCGTAGGGCCCGTGCACGCGGGCATCATCGAGCCCGGCCATTTCCGCTTCCAGGTCGTGGGCGAGAAGGTCCTGCGGCTGGAAGAGCGGCTCGCCTTCGTGCACAAGGGCATCGAGAAACGCTTCGAAGGCATGTCGCTCGCGGAAGGCTCCCGCCTCGCCGGCCGCATTTCCGGCGACAGCACGGCCGCCTATGCATGGGCCTATGCGCAGGCCGCCGAATCGATCTGTGCCCTGCAGGTGCCGCAGCGCGCCACGTGGTTGCGGGCGCTGCTGGTCGAGCGCGAACGGCTCGCCAATCACCTCGGCGATCTCGGCGCTCTCGGCAACGATGGCGGCTTTGCGTTCGGGCTGTCGCAGTTCATGCGCCTGCGCGAGAACGTGCTCCGTCTCAATGGTGCAGCGTTCGGCCACCGCCTGCTCATGGACTGCATCGTGCCCGGCGGCGTCACGCGTGATCTAACTGCGGAACATGCAGCCGCGATGCGCGAGGAATGCGAGGCCGTGCTGCGTGACGTTTTCGTGCTGCGCGACATCTACGACGAGCACGCGGGATTGCAGGACCGCTTCCGCACCTGCGGCACCGTCACGCAGACGCTCGCGACGGCGCTCGGCCTATCCGGCCTCGCGGCGCGGGCGAGCGGCGTCGGCCGCGACCTGCGCTGCGACTTCCCGGTCGCTCCCTATGACAAGCTGGACGTGCGCCTGGCGACCCGCAGCGAGGGGGACGTTGCGGCGCGCGTTGCGGTGCGCTTCGACGAAGCCATCGAGTCGCTGCGCCTGATTCGCATCATTCTCGATGCGATGCCGGAGGGAGACCTTCGCGTGTCGCTGCCCGAGGCGCCGGCGTCGCGGCTCGGCATCGGCTGCGTCGAGGGCTGGCGCGGGCCGCTGTTGATTGCCCTGGAGACCGGAGCCGACCATGCGATCCGGCGCTGCCATCCCCATGACCCCTCGTGGGAAAACTGGCCCGTGATCGAGCACGCGGTGATCGGCAACATCGTCCCCGATTTTCCCCTCATCAACAAATCGTTCAATCTCTCCTACAGCGGACACGACCTGTGAGCTTCGACCGACCCGCAGGCAAGCGCCCCGCGCCGAGGCCGCGATGCTGACGATCCTGAAACAGATTGCCCGACTCGGCGTGCAGACCGAGCCGGCACCCGCGCCCGCCATGGAGGATGTGCTCGTCGCGCGGCTGCACAACGACATCCTGCGCACGCTCGGCCGCGCGCTGACGATTCGCCACGTCGACGCAGGATCGTGCAATGCGTGCGAGCTCGAGCTCCATGCGCTCGGCAATCCGTACTACAACATCGAGGGGCTGGGCATCCGGTTCGTCGCCAGTCCACGGCATGCGGACATGCTGCTGGTCACCGGCCCCGTCACCAAGCACATGGCCATTGCCCTGCAGAGGACCTACGACGCAACACCCGACCCGAAGCTCGTGGTTGCGGCGGGCCAGTGCGCATGCGACGGCGGGATTTTCGGCGAGAGCTACGCCACCCTCGGACGCATCGCCAACGTGATCCCCGTGGACGTGCAGATCCCCGGGTGCCCCCCCACGCCCACCGCGCTGCTGCAGGGAATCCTCGCCGCGATTGCGCCTCGCACCGAACCTGCGGCTGAGGTCGACAGGCAGGCGTAGGGCGCTACGGCGCCCACTCCCTCAACCCAGCAGGTCGCCGGACACCTTGCGCGTGCGTGATCGCGTGGCGCCGGGTGGCGTGTCGGGCTGCTTCGGCCGCCGCGGCGCATTCGCCTCGAGCACGGGCCGCAGGTAGTGACCGGTATGGCTCGCGCCGACTTTCACGATCTCCTCCGGCGGGCCTTCGGCGATGATGCGCCCGCCCCCTGCCCCGCCTTCGGGACCGAGGTCGATGATCCAGTCGGCGGTCTTGATCACGTCCAGGTTGTGCTCGATCACCACCACCGTGTTGCCGTGATCGCGCAATCGGTGCAGCACGGTGAGCAACAGCTCGATGTCGTGGAAGTGCAGCCCGGTCGTGGGCTCGTCGAGGATGTAGAGCGTCCGCCCGGTGTCGCGCTTCGACAGCTCGAGGGACAGCTTGACGCGCTGTGCTTCGCCGCCCGACAGCGTCGTCGCCGACTGCCCGAGGGTGATGTAGCCGAGCCCGACATCGAGCAGGGTCTGCAGCTTCCGCGCGACGGCCGGCACCGGTTCGAAGAACGCGTGCGCCTGCTCGACCGTCATCGACAGCACCTCATGGATGTTCTTTCCCTTGTAGACGATCTCGAGTGTCTCGCGGTTGTAGCGCTGGCCGTGGCACACGTCGCATGGCACGTACACGTCGGGCAGGAAGTGCATCTCGACCTTGATGAGGCCATCGCCCTGGCACGCTTCGCACCGGCCGCCCTTCACGTTGAACGAGAAGCGGCCCGGACCATAGCCGCGCTCGCGTGCCTCCTTCACCTGCGCGAACAGCTCGCGGATCGGCGTGAAGAGCCCGGTGTAGGTCGCCGGGTTCGAGCGCGGCGTGCGGCCGATCGGACTCTGGTCGACGCTGATCACCTTGTCGAAGAACTCGATGCCGTGCATCTCCCCGAACGGCGCTGGCTCCGCCGCACTGCCGTAAAGGTGACGCGCGACCGCGTGGTAGAGCGTGTCGTTGATGAGCGTGGACTTGCCCGATCCGGACACGCCCGTGACGCACACGAACAGGCCCACCGGCAGATTGAGGGTGACGCCCTGCAGGTTGTTGCCCATGGCGCCGGTGATCACGAGCTGGCGATCGCCGTCCGCGCGATGACGCCGTGCGGGCATCGGTATCTGCCGGTGGCCGGCCAGGTATTGCCCGGTGAGCGAGTGCGGCGCGCGGCGAATCTCGTCGGGCGTGCCCTGCGCGACGATCTGGCCGCCGTGCTCGCCCGCGCCCGGCCCCATGTCCACGACGTAATCGGCGGCGAGGATTGCATCCTGGTCGTGCTCCACCACGATCACGCTGTTGCCGAGATCGCGCAGGTGCTTCAGCGTATCGAGCAGACGGTCGTTGTCGCGCTGGTGCAAGCCGATGGAAGGCTCGTCGAGCACGTACATCACTCCGGTCAATCCGGAGCCGATCTGGCTCGCCAGCCGGATGCGCTGCGCCTCGCCGCCGGACAGCGTCTCCGCGGAGCGGTCGAGCGAGAGGTAATCGAGGCCGACGTTGTTCAGGAACTGCAGCCGGCTGCCGATCTCCTTGACGATCTTGTCGGCAATGGCCTGCTTGTGGCCGTCGAGCTGCACGTGCGCGAAGAAGTCGATCGCCTGCTTGAGCGGCCAGCCCGAGACCTCGAAGATGGCGCGCGCGTCGGCGCCATGCCCGAGCTTCACGTGACGGGCCTCGCGGCGCAGTCGCGTGCCCGCGCATTCGGGGCATGGCTTGTTGTTGAGGTACTTCGCAAGCTCCTCGCGCACCATCAGCGAATCGGTCTCGCGGTAGCGCCGCTCGAGATTGGGAATGATCCCTTCGAACGTGTGCTCGCGCACCTGCGGCTTGCCGCGCTCGGAGATGTAGGTGAACGGAATCTTCTCGTCACCGCTGCCGTACAGCACGACCTGCTGCACGCGCTCGGGCAGCTTCGCGAAGGCGCGCTCGAGATCGAAGCCCAGGTACTTCGCGAGACCCTGGAGCATCTGGAAGTAGAACTGGTTGCGCCGGTCCCAGCCCTTGATCGCGCCCGACGCGAGCGACAGCTGCGGGAAGGCGACGACGCGCTTGGGATCGAAGAAAGTGATCGAGCCGAGCCCATCACACCGCGGGCACGCGCCCAGCGGATTGTTGAACGAAAAGAGGCGCGGCTCGAGCTCGGAAAGCGAGTAATTGCAGATGGGGCACGCGAATTTCGCCGAAAAGAGGTGCTCGGCGCCGCTGTCCATCTCGACGGCGATGGCGCGACCGTCGCCGGTGCGAAGCGCCGTCTCGTACGATTCCGCGAGGCGCTGCTTCAGGTCCGGACGCACCTTCAGGCGGTCGACGACCACCTCCACGGTGTGCTTGGTGGTCTTGGCGAGCTTCGGTACCGCGTCGATCTCGTAGACCTTGCCGTCGACACGCACGCGCACGAAGCCCTTGGCGCGCAATTCCATGAAGAGGTCGAGCTGTTCGCCCTTGCGATTCACCACTGCCGGCGCGAGGATCGCGAGCTTGGTGTCCTCGGGCATGGCAAGGGTCGCGTCGACCATCTGCGAGATGGTCATCGCGGCGAGCTTCTGCTCGGGATGGTCGGGGCAATACGGATCGCCCACGCGGGCATACAGCAGCCGCAGGTAGTCGTGGATCTCCGTCACCGTGCCGACCGTCGAGCGCGGGTTGTGCGACGTGGCCTTCTGCTCGATCGAAATCGCCGGCGAGAGACCTTCGATGAGGTCGACGTCGGGCTTTTCCATGAGCTGCAGGAACTGCCGCGCATAAGCCGACAGCGATTCGACGTAGCGGCGCTGGCCCTCCGCGTACAGCGTGTCGAAGGCGAGGGAGCTCTTCCCGGAGCCCGACAGACCGGTGATGACGATCAGCCGGTGCCGGGGGAGATCGAGACTGATGCTCTTGAGATTGTGCGTGCGCGCACCGCGAATGCGGATGTATTCCATCGTCTGGAGGCGCGCCCATGGCGGCCCCGGCCTGTTTCGTGTTCCGCGCTCCGATCGCGGCCGATGCATGACATCGACGGCGGCGACCGGGCGGCTGAGAGCAAATCCCGGCTGTGGTGCAGGGCTCTGGTGTATCGCTGTCCGCGCCGGGAACCGGTCCGCTTCATCCGCCCTGCCGCGGTTGCGGGCCCTGCACGGTGCAGGGCGGCGTAAGGGAGCGGCCAAGGGACTGGGGAAGCGGGGTAACCTGCTACTATACCGCTATTCCGCCGCCCTTTCTAAGGCCGGTCTTCCCCGCCTTTCGTTCCTCCGCACCGTCCCGAAGCCGTATGCCCGACAGCCCGCCCGACGCGGATTCCCGCGCCCGCGATACCCGTGCCGACCGTGTCCGGATGACGCCGGCCGAGCGCCGCGCGACCACCGGCCTCGCGAGCATCTACGGGCTGCGCATGCTCGGCATGTTCATCGTGCTTCCGGTGCTCGCGCTCTACGCCGAGACGCTCCCCGGGGGCCGCGATCACACCATGGTCGGCCTGGCGCTCGGCACTTACGGCCTCACCCAGGCCGTGCTGCAGATCCCGTTCGGCTGGGCCTCCGACCGCGTAGGCAGGAAGCCCGTGATCATCGCCGGGCTGATCATCTTCGCGCTCGGCAGCTTCCTCGCCGCCTGGGCGCCCACCATCGGCTGGGTGATCGCCGGGCGCACCGTTCAGGGGGCGGGCGCGATCTCCGCGGCCGTCATCGCCCTGACCGCCGATCTCACGCGCGACAGCGTCCGCACGCGGGCGATGGCGGCCATCGGCATGACGATCGGGGCCACGTTCGCCGTCTCGCTGATCGCCGGGCCGGCGCTGACCGCCGTGATCGGCGTGCCGGGCGTCTTCGCCATGACCGGTATCCTGGCGCTGCTCGCGATGCTCTTGCTGCGCGTTTCCGTGCCGCAGCCCGACCTGCACCAGCGTCCGGCCATCGAGCGCGGGCAGTGGCTGCGCGTGCTGGGCGACCGCAATCTGCTGCGTCTCAACTATGGCATCTTCGCGCTGCACGCATCGCTCATGGCGCTGTTCGTGCAGGTGCCCTTCATGCTGCGCGACGGCGGCATCGTCCCGGCGCGACACTGGCTCGTGTACCTGCCGGTGCTGCTCGGCTCCGTGGTGCTCATGCTGCCGGCGATGATGCGCGCCGATTCCCCTGGCCGCGCCAAGCGCATCTTCATCGGCGCCATCGCCGTGGTGTTCACCGGACAGGTGCTGCTCGCGTTGCCGGGACACGCCCTGCCGATCACGATCACGGCGCTGGTGGTCTTCTTCACCGGGTTCAATCTTCTCGAAGCCACGCTGCCGTCGCTGATCTCCAAGTTCGCGCCAACCGGCGTCAAAGGCACGGCAGTCGGCGTCTACTCCAGCGTGCAGTTTCTCGGCACCTTCGTCGGCGCCGCCGGCGGCGGCTGGCTGTCGCAACGCCACGGACCCGGAGCCGTATTCGCCTTTTGTCTGGTTCTGACCGGGCTGTGGTTTGCCGTAGCATTCACGATGTCGGCGCCCCCGAGCCTCGAACGCGTTGCGCCCTGAGCGCCGCGCGCGCCCCATTCGCCCACAAGGAGCAACAGCATGGCTTCCGTCAACAAGGTGATCCTGATCGGCAATCTTGGCGCCGATCCGGAAACGCGTTTTCTTCCCAGCGGCGAGGCGGTGTGCAACATCCGCATCGCGACGACCGAGAAGTGGAAGGACAAGGCGAGCGGTGACATGAAGGAAGCCACCGAGTGGCATCGGGTGAGCCTCTTCGGCCGGCAGGCGGAGATCGCCGGCGAGTACCTGAAGAAGGGCTCGCCCGTGTACATCGAGGGCAGCCTGCGCACGCGCAAATGGCAGGACAAGGAAGGCAAGGACCAGTACTCGACGGAAGTGCGCGCCGACCGCATGCAGCTTCTGGGCAGCCGTGGCGGCGGCAGCGGCGGCGATGCCGACTTCGGCAGCAGTACCCCCGCGCGCAATACCGTTGGCAGCGGCGCCGGCGCCGCACGCACCTCCAGTGCCCCCAAGAAGGGCGGCGAAGACTTCGACGACGACATCCCGTTCTAAAAACGACTGGCCGCCTGCGGCGCGATGGCGCCGCGGCATCGGGGCTAGTTCAGCGTGACGGTTTCCTGCGCGGGCCCCGAGGCGATGATCGCGGACGCAGGTTCGCTGATCACGCCTCCGCCCAAACACACCTCGCCGTCGTAGAGCACCAGATACTGGCCGGGCGTCGGCGCCCATTGGCGCGTCTCGAACGCCACCCGGCAGCGCCCGCCGTCGAGCAGCTCGACGCGACATGGTGCATCCGCCATCCGGTAGCGCGTCTTGGCCGTGACACCGACGAGCGCAGCGGCCGCAGGTGCGCTTCCCGCAATCCAATGCAGGGCGTGCACTTCCGTTTGCGACTGGTAGAGCGCTGGATGCTCATGACCCTGCACCACGACGAGCGCATTGCGTACGCGATCCTTGCGCGCCACGAACCACGGCAGGTCGCTGCCGGCGCGCGTGCCCCCGATGCGCAGTCCCTGGCGCTGCCCCAGCGTGTAGTACGCGAGCCCGGTGTGCTGGCCGACAACCGTGCCCTCCTCGGTCATGATCGGGCCCGGCGTGCGGGGCAGATAGCGGGCGAGAAAATCGCGAAACGGGCGCTCGCCGATGAAGCAGATGCCCGTCGAATCCTTCTTCGCCCAGGTGGGAATGCCTTCCCGCCGGGCGATCCCGCGCACGTCCTTCTTCTTCATCTCGCCCAGTGGGAACAGCACCGGTCGCAGCTGGCCCTGCGAAAGCCGGTGCAGGAAATAGCTCTGGTCCTTGGCGAGATCGTGCGCCTTGAGGAGCTCGGTGCCGGCCGCCGTACGACGCACCCGCGCGTAGTGGCCGGTGGCAATGCAGTCCGCGCCGAGCGCCAGCGCGTGATCGAGGAAGGCGCGGAACTTGATCTCGCTGTTGCACAGCACGTCCGGGTTCGGCGTACGCCCCGCCTCGTACTCGCGCAGGAATTCGGCGAATACGCGCTCGCGGTACTCCGCGGCGAAGTTGACGGCGTCGAGCTCGATGCCGATCACGTCGGCCACCGCAGCGGCATCGACCAGATCGACACGCGACGTGCAGTACTCGTCGGTGTCGTCATCCTCCCAGTTCTTCATGAACAGGCCGACCACGTCGTAGCCCTGCTGCTTCAGGAGCCACGCGGCGACCGACGAGTCCACGCCGCCCGACATGCCGACGACCACCTTGCCGCGACTCATTGCCCAACCCTCATGGCAGGACCCTCGTTGCGCGAACCTGTCCAGCCTTCCTCGCGTCGCGCGCGGCGTCTCGCCGTTGCGGCGCAACGGGCGCGTGCCTTAAGGCGGCGCTCATGCCATCTCCGTAAGCAGCGAGAGCGGCATGCGCTGCCCGCGCAGGAAGTCGTCGACGCAGCGAATCACCAGCGGACTGCGATGTTCGGCGCGACGCGCGGTGAGCGTCGCGTAATCGAACCAGTCCGCGCGCACGATCCCGCGGTCGAGCGGCCGCCCGGCATCGTGGGCCGTGACATGCGCTTCGAAGGCGAAGCGCACGAACGTGGAAGCCGTCCCCGGCGCCTGCCAGCGGTAGATGCCGACCAGGGCGACAGGCACGACGTGATAACCGGTTTCTTCCAGCGTCTCGCGTGCGGCGGCAGCGACGATGCTTTCGCCGGGCTCGAGATGGCCGGCCGGCTGGTTGATGCGCACGCCGCTGCGCGTGTGCTCCTCGACGCACAGGAATGCACCGTCGCGCACCACGATCGTCGCCACGGTGACCGCCGGCCTGGGAGAGTCCGTATCGGGCATTGCATTCTCAGCGTTCGCACGCTGCCGTGCGTCAATAAAAAAGGCAGGAGCCAACGCCCCTGCCTTTTCGAGAAAGAAAAACCGCTTACTTCTTGGCTTGGTCTTTCTTCGCGTCGGCCTTGGCCACTTCCTTCTTCATGTCGGCCTTGGCTTCGTCCTTCTTGGCGTCCTGCTTCACCGTTTCCATCTTCATGTCGGCCTTGGCGCCTTCCTTCTTCATGTCCGCCTTGGCGACCTTCTTGTGCATCTTCGCTTCCGCCTTCGCCTTCTTGACGTCGGCCTTCGCTTCCGCCTTCTCCGCCTTGGCTTCGTCCTTCTTGACTTCGGCCTTCATTGCCGGCGCTGCGGGAGCGGCGGCGGGCGCGGTCGTCTGCGCGGAAGCGACAACGGCAAATGCACCAGCGATCAATGCGATGAGCAACTTGTTCATGTATTCCCCTGAATATCGTTATTCGAACCCGTGCGGTCGCGGCGCTTTGGAGTGCCGGTCCGCCGGTGAGTCGTAGAAGGTAAAGCCTTGAGATTGTAACGTTTTCCCGGAAAAAAGGCAACCCGCGTAGCGCGGGCTGCCGTTCGGAACGGCGCCTCGTTACTTCGCGGCGGGCGCCGTGGCTTCCGTGTGCTTCGTCTTCTTGTGCGACTTCTTCGTCGACTTGTGGGCGACCTTCTTGTCGGCCTTGGCGGCGTTGCTCGCCGTGCTCGAGTCGGTCGCCGACGACTTGACCGCTGGCGTGGCGGGCGTTGCCGGCACAGCCGGAGTTGCCGTCGACCCGACAGTCGCCTTCGTGGCCGGCGTGGCGGTCGTGGTGCCCGACGGGGTCGTGGTCTGGGCGAACGCGGTGAGCGCGAACGCGCTCGCGATCATGGCGATCAGAAGCTTGCTCATGGAGTAGTTCCTCGATAGGTGGTTGGGTGGCCGACACGTGCTCGTGTGTCGCTGCCATTAACGTGGTCGTGTCAACCCGGTTGACAGATCTCGTTACAAGTGCCTTCGAGATCAAGCAGGGACGCGGGCCGCGCCGCCTGCGGCAACCATCGTGAGCCGCGACCGATCAGAGGCCGATTTCGCGCTGCAGCCAGCCCCGCAGCATCGGCAGGGTCACCGGCCGCTTCGTGGCGAGCGAATGGCGATCGAGAGCGGCGAGCGTCGCGAGCAGTGTCGCCATATCCCGACGCCCGTGCACCAGGAGATAACGGATCACGTCCGGGGCGAGGGTGAAGCCCCGCTGTCGCGCATACGCAAGAAGCGCGGCGGGCTTGTCCGCATCCGAGAGCGGGACGATCTCATAGACGAGCCCCCACCCGAGGCGGGTGCGGAGATCGTCGCGCACCTGCATGAGAGCCGGTGGGACGCGGCTCGTCGCCAGCAGGTGGCGCCCGGACGCGCGCAGCGCGTTGAAGGTGGTGAAAAGCCGGGCCTGCGCGACTTCGTCCGCGGCATCCACGGCATCGATGGCCAGGAGGTCGCACGCCGCCAGCGCGCCGGCGTCGTGCTGCGCGAAGGCCTGCGGATCGTCGAAGTGGAGCACGCGGTGGCCTCGCGCCGCGGCGGCCGCGCTGGTCGCGCGGAGGAGATGCGACTTGCCTGCCCCTGGGGCTCCCCAGACGACGAGACCCGTCTCCGGCAGCGTGCCGTTGGCAAGTCGGGTGAGCGCCGCGACAACCTCGCCGTTGCTGCCCACCAGGAAGTTCGCGAACGATGGCGGCTCCGGAGCGGCAAGCTCGAAGACGAGTTGCTCGCTCATTCCCGATAGATCTGCGACGTCATGTACGCGGCACGCAGATGGCGCAGGGCAACGAGCAGCATGGCGGAGATCGGCAGCGCGAGCAGCACGCCGACGAAGCCGAACAACTCGCCGAACGCCAGCAGCGCGAAAATCACAGTCAGCGGATGCAGCCCGATGCGATGGCCGACGAGGTTCGGCAGGAGCAGGTAGTTCTCGAGCAGCTGCCCTGCGAGGTACACGCCCATCACCAACAGGAAACCGGGCCAGCCGCTCCATTGCAGCAAGGCGGCCAGCGTACCGAGCAGGAGCCCGATGCCGAAGCCCACGTACGGGATGAACACCAGGAGCCCGGTGATGATCCCGATCGGCACGGCAAATTGCAGCCCGACGAGCGACAGCGCGATTGCATAGAAACTCGCGAGGGAGATCATCACCAGCATCTGCCCATGGAGGAATTCCGCGAGTACGTGATCGATCTCTTTCGCCATGCCGCGCACGAGCGGCTCCCAGCGCCTGGGCACGAGCTCGTCGAGGCGGGCGACGATCCCGCGGCCGTCGCGCAGCAGGTAGAACATGACCACCGGGATCAGCGCGAGATTGACGATGAGGGCGACGAGCAGCAGGCCTCCGCTCTTCACGCCGGACAGCACGCGCAAGCCGAACTCGCTCGCCTGTTGCGTGTTCTGTGCGATGAGCCCGCGCAACGTGGAGATGTCGAGCGCGATGGTGCGCCCGAGGGCATCCTGCAGCCAGGGGCCGATATGGGCAGCGTAGAAGTCGACCAGCAGCGGCAGCCGACCGAGCAGCAGCGTGAGCTCGGCCTGGACGAGCGGAAAGATCACCAGCATCAGCGCAAGGACGAGACCCATCATGAGCGCCACCGCGAGCAGGGTGCCGATCGCGCGGGGAATCCCGGCGCGCGCACAGCGATTCACGACCGGCGTCCCCAGATAGGCGAGGATGACGCCCACCAGGAACGGCGTGAGCACGCGACCGAGCCAATGCAGTGCGGCCGCCCCGACCAGGATGGCGCCGGCGATCCACAGGTACTGGCGCATGGCCAGCGGCTCGACCGGGGGCAGGATGGGAGCCGGCCCGACCGCGTTGACGGGCAGCACGGGCGTGCCAAGAGGCGCGGGGCGCTCCGCCGCGGTCGCCGTCCTGCCTGCCTCGCCTTGCTCCATGGTCGTTCCGGTAAAATCGCCCGCAGCGACGCACTTTACCGCGCCGACGGGACGAAGCTCAATTCGCCCGCTTCCCACCTTCCTTCCCCATGCCTCCACTTAGCACGCCGCAGGGAATGTCCTATCGTGACGCGGGCGTCGACATCGACGCCGGCGATGCCCTCGTCGAGCGCATCAAGCCGTTCGCGAAGCGGACCATGCGCCCCGAGGTGCTCGCCGGAATCGGCGGCTTCGGCGGGCTGGTCGAGATCGGCAAGCGCTTTCGCGAGCCGGTGCTGGTCGCCGGAACCGACGGTGTCGGCACCAAGCTGAAGCTCGCGTTCGAGCTCGCCCGCCACGACACCGTCGGCATCGATCTCGTGGCGATGAGCGTCAACGATATTCTGGTGCAGGGTGCGGAGCCGCTGTTCTTTCTCGACTATTTCGCGTGCGGCAAGCTTGACGTCGAGGTGGCGACGGCGGTCATCAAGGGCATCGCCACAGGGTGCGAGCAGGCGGGCTGCGCGCTGATCGGCGGCGAAACGGCCGAGATGCCGGGCATGTATCCCGCCGGTGAATACGATCTTGCGGGCTTCGCCGTCGGCGTGGTCGAGAAAAGCCGCATCATCGATGGCAGCAGCATCCGCGCAGGGGACGTGGTGCTGGGGCTCGCGTCCTCGGGTCCGCATTCCAACGGCTATTCGCTGGTGCGCAGGATCGTCGCCGCGGCGCAGGTGCCGCTGGACGCGCCCTTCGGCAGCGCAACCCTGGCCGACGCACTCATGGCGCCCACCCGCATCTACGTCAAGCCGCTGCTCGCGCTCATGCAGGCGGTGCCCGTCAAAGGCATGGCGCACATCACCGGGGGCGGCCTGGTCGAGAACGTCCCGCGGGTGCTCCCCGAGGGCCTGCAGGCGCGGCTGGAACGCGCTGCGTGGCCGCGCCCGGCCGTGTTCGATTGGCTGCAGGCGAAGGGTGGCATCGCCGACGCCGAGATGCACCGCGTGTTCAATTGCGGCATCGGCATGATCGTCATCGTCGCCGCCGAGCACGCACAAGAGGCGCGCGACATCCTCACGCAGCAGGGCGAGCGCGTGCACGACATCGGCCGCGTCATGCCACGCGCCGCCGACGCACCGGCGACCGTCGTCGCATGACGTGGCGCGCATGACGGCCATCCCGCGCATCGGAGTGCTCATCTCCGGACGCGGCTCGAATCTGGAGGCACTGCTTCTCGCCGAGCGCGCGGGCTGCCTGGGCGGCAGCGTGGCGCTCGTGATCAGCAACCGTGCCACCGCCGGCGGCCTGGCGATTGCGGCGCGCTTTGGCGTCGCCACGCAGGTCATCGATCACGTGCAGCGCGACCGGGCCGAGTTCGACGCTGCGCTCGACACGGTGCTGGAACGCAACGCCTGCGATCTCGTCGTGCTGGCTGGATTCATGCGCATCCTCACACCCGCGTTCGTGCAGCGCCGCACCGGTGCGATGATCAACATCCATCCCTCGCTGCTGCCGGCGTTCGGTGGGTTGCACACGCACCGGAGGGCTCTGGCCGAGGGCGTGCGCATCCACGGCTGCACCGCACATTTCGTCACCAGCGATCTCGATCACGGCCCGATCATCGCCCAGGGCGCCGTTGCGGTCCTGCCCGACGACGACGAAGCCAGTCTCGCCGCACGGGTCCTGGAAGTCGAGCATCGTATCCTGCCGGCCGCCGTGCAGGCGTGGTGCGAGGGCCGGCTCGTCATCGCCGCAGGCCGCGTGCGCGTTGAAGGTGAATTGCCGCAACTGCACGCGCTGCAGGTGCCAAGCTTCGCCTAGCCGCGCAGGCCGCGCCGTGGTGGAACGCCCCGGCGCGATACACATCGAACCCACGTGACGACCGTCGGCGACGCCTTGCTGGCCATTCCCCCTGCGCAGCGCCACAGCGGCAGCGTGGCGCGCCGGCACTTGCGCGCGCGCCGGCCATTCGTCGTCGCGCTCGCCATGTCCGTCGCCCTGCATCTCGCGTTCTGGTTCTGGCCGGAGCCGTTGCCGGAGACGCCCGATGCCATTCCACTGCAGGCGACACTCACCGAGTTGCCGCCGCCGCCCGTGGTGGTGCCGCAACCGGCGAAGCCGAAGCCGACGCCGCACCCGCGTGTCCGGCGCCGCAGCCCGCCGCCGCCCCTGCAGCAGCCCGCGAAGGAAGCAGCGCCAATCGTTGCCGAGGACGTTGCACCGGCCCCTCCGGCCGACACCGCGAGCGCTACGGAACCCGCCGCTGCGCCGAACCCGCAGGAGGAACCTCCTCCCGTGCCCGCCATTGCGGAGGAAACGGAGCTCCCGCCGCCCCCGATCGCGGAGCTGCCGGAAAAGACGCTGCCCCCGCGCGTCGATCTCGTCTATCGCGTGTTCTACGGCACCCAGGGTTTCTTCATCGGTGATGCGACCTATCGCTTCGAGCACAGCGACAACCGGTATCGCATCGCGACGGTCGGTGAAGCCCGGGGCCTCGCCGCACTGATCCTGCGCGGGCAGGGCAAGATCGAGAGCCAGGGACTCATCACCAGCGCCGGCCTGCAGCCGGACGAGTTCGCGCTCGAACGCGGCAAGGGACGCAAGCGCGAGGTCGCGCAATTCGACTGGGAAACGGGCATGGTCGCGCTCGACGATGACAAGTCTGCGCCGCTGGAACTGCCGACGTACGACCCGCTCGCGTTCCTGTGGCAGTTCTATTTCATCCCGCCGACCACCGACCAGCAAAGCTTCGCCATCGCGACGACGAAGCGCGTGTATCGCTACACGTTCACACGTGAAGGCACCGAGATGATCGAGTTGTCCACCGGACCCGTGCAGACCGAGCGGTGGCACCGCCGCAGCGAAGACGGCAAGAGCGACGCGTTCGTGTGGCTCGCACCGACGATGCATTACGTCGCGGTGAAGCTCCGCTTCGCGAACACCGACCGCGGCACGGTCGAGGCACTGCTCGACGCCATTCGCGTCGACGAAGCCGTGGTGCAGCAGTGAGCCTGCGCGCCAACCAGATCGGGGCGCTCGCGTCCGCCATCGGCGAGCTGGCGAAGCTCGACGCGCCCGCCGACGCGCTGCTGCATCGTTTCTTTCGCGCCCATCCCGAGATGGGCCAGCAGGACCGCGCGTTCGTCACGGAAGGCGTCTTCGCCTGGCTGCGCCACCGCCGCTCGCTGGAAACCCTGGCGCAGACCACGGCGCCGGCCCGGCTGGCGCTCGCCGTGACGGTGCGCGAGCTCGGACACAGCATTCGCGAATTGCAGGAGGCCCTTCGGCCGGACGCGATCGAGTGGCTGCGTGCGTTCAAGGCGCGACTCGCGACGCCGCTCGAAGGCGCCATCGCTCACGACCTGCCCGACTGGCTCTGGGAACGGCTGCAAGCGACCTTCGGCGAGACCGAGGCGGCAGCGCTGGCCCGGGCCCTCGCGCAACCGGCGCCGCTCGACTTGCGGATCAACACCCTGAAGACCACCCGCGAGGCGGCGCAGGCGGGGCTGGCCGCGGCGGGTTTCCCCGCGGAGCCGACCCCTTACAGCACGGTGGGCCTGCGCGTCCCCGGTCGCCCCGCGCTGAACCGGCATCCGCTCTTCATCGCCGGCGACATCGAAATCCAGGATGAGGGCAGCCAGCTCGTGGGCTGGCTGGTCGCGCCGCGACGCTCCGACATGGTCGTGGATTTCTGTGCCGGGTCGGGCGGCAAGACCCTCCTCCTCGGCATGCTCATGCGATCGCAGGGTCGGCTGTATGCGTTCGACGTGTCGGAGAAACGGCTCGCGAATCTGAAGCCGCGCCTCGCGCGCTCCGGCCTGTCCAACGTGCATCCCCAGGTCATCGCCAGCGAGCGCGACACTCGCGTCAAGCGTCTCGCCGGCAAGATCGACCGCGTGCTGGTCGACGCGCCGTGCACCGGTTTCGGTACGCTGCGCCGCAATCCGGACCTCAAGTGGCGGCAGACTGCAACGGGACTCGTCGAGCTCGTGCAGAAGCAGACGGCGATCCTCGACGCAGCGGCGACCCTGCTGAAACCCGGAGGGCGGCTGGTCTACGCGACGTGCAGCATCCTTCCCGACGAGAACGAGGAAGTCGTCAACGCCTTCCTCGCGCGCCATCCGGAGTTTCACGCGATCTCCGTCGCGGAGGAGCTGGCGCGCGCGAAAATCCCGCTCGACACCGGTCCGATGCTGCGGCTGTTCCCGCACCTGCACGGCTGCGACGGCTTCTTCGCGGCGATCATCGAGCGCGGCGAAGCATGATCGTGCACGCGCGGCAGCTCGTGGCCGGCATCGCGTTGCTGCTCGCGACCGCAATCCTGCCGCCCTGCGCGCACGCCGCGGTGCTGGCGCAGGCGGGCACGGTCGAGATCCTGTTCACGCCGGGCGACGCGATCGACCGCCGGATCGTGGCCGCCATCGACACGGCGCACGACCAGATCCACGTGCTTGCGTATGCCTTCACGCACCAGGGCATCGCCGATGCGCTGGTCGCCGCGCGCAGCCGTGGCGTGGAGGTCATCGTGGTCGCCGATCGCGCCCAGGCGCTGGAGCTGCCGCACACCATGATGCCGGAGCTGCGCCGTCGCGGCATCGACGTATCGCTCGATCATGGCCCCGGCAACGCGCACAACAAGGTGGTGATCGTCGACCCGCGCAGCGCACATCCGACGACGATCACCGGCAGCTTCAATTTCACGCGCGCCGCGCAGCGCAAGAACGCCGAGAACGTGGTCATCTTCCACGGCAACCGCGATATCGCCCGGCTCTACGAGCGCTATTTCGAGCGCCGTCGCGCGCTCGGCCAGCGATGGGCGGCGGCGGAGCCTGTGTCGAAAGCGCGCGCCCCCGGCAGGGTCAGCCGATCCGCAAGCGCGCCGCCGTACGTGGAGCGCACCATACCCTGACGGGCGCCCGCGGGGAGCGACTCCGGTATAGTCTCGCGGCCGTGTTCGCCCCCGTCGATTTCACCCGCATCCAGACCGCGCTGGCGTCGGCCAACGGGTGGATCGAGCTCGCGATCATCGCGTTGTGCGCGCTGATCGCGTGGATCGCCGACGTTCGCCTCGAGCGGCGGCACGCAGCCCACGCCCCGCAGGCGGCCTCCCCGGTCGCGGTGTCCTTGCGCAGCTTCGCCCATGCGCTCTTCCCGCTGTTCGCGCTCGCGCTGCTGCTCATTGCCCGAGCGGCCTACCGCCGGCACGCGCAACCCTTCTTCTTCGACATCGCGATTCCGCTGGTCGTGGCCGTCGCCGCGATCCGGCTGCTGATCTACGCCGTGCGGCGCCTCTTCCCGACCCAGCGGTGGCTGCCGGCCTGGGAGCGCGGCCTCACCCTGGCCGTGCTTGCGGCGCTGGTCCTCTACTACGTCGGCGTGCTGCCCGAAGTGACGGCCGAGCTCGACGCCATGCACGTGCCCCTGGGCAAGGGCGAGCTTTCGCTGCTGGCGATCGCCAAGGGCCTGCTGATGATCGTGCTCACGCTCATCGTGACGCTCTGGCTGTCCGGGATGGTCGAGCAGCGCCTGATGCAGAGCGAATCGCTCGAGGGCAACGTGCGCGTGGTGCTGGCCAAGTTCATCCGCGCCGTGCTGCTCGTCGTGGCAGTGCTGCTCTCGCTGCAGGCGGTGGGCATCGATCTCACCGTATTGACCGTCTTTGGCGGTGCCGTCGGCGTGGGCATTGGCCTTGGCTTGCAGAAGCTGGCGAGCAACTACATCGCCGGATTCACGATCTTGCTCGACCGGTCCATCCGCATCGGCGACCTCGTGACGGTCGACGGACGGTCCGGCATGGTTGCCAAGGTGACCTCGCGCTACGTCGTCGTGCGCAGCCTCGACGGCATCGAAGCGATCGTGCCGAACGAGACGCTCGTCACCACGACCGTGCTCAACCATTCGTACTCGAGCAAGGACGTACGCATGGCGATCAACGTGCAGATCGCGTACGACGCCGACGTCGAGCAGGCGCTGCCCTTGCTGCAGGCGCTGGCCGCCACCGAGCCGCGCGTCCTGAAGACGCCAGCGCCTCGCGCGTTCCTGGCGAGATTCGCCGACAATGGCATGGAGCTCGAGCTGGGGATCTGGATCAACGACCCCGAAGCCGGGCAACTCGACCTGCGCAGCGCCCTCAATCGCAAGATCGTCGCTGCCTTCCGGGAGCGGGGCATCGCGCTGTCGGCGCCACCGCGCGAACTCCGCGTCGTCGCGGGGGCAGGCTCGGGGCTCAACGCGCCGGAACGACCGGGCGCCTGAGCTGTCCAAGTCGTTCTGGTTCAGGGTTTATGGGGACCAGGCTCCAGGGGGCATGCGACACCTTGACGCTGATCATGGGAAGTTGCGCCAGCCCTGTATAATGCTTCCCTTCCTTTTCAAGCCATCCGCCCGTTGCGACGGGCTCGACCAAGGTCCCTATGCCCTTTGATTTTCTTGACGTCATCGCCCACGGCCTGACTCCTCTTCCGTGGTGGGGCATCCTCGTGGTGATGCTCGCGCTGACGCACGTCACCATCGTCAGTGTCACGGTGTTCCTGCATCGCCATCAGGCGCACCGCGGGCTCGACCTGCACCCCATCGTCAGCCATTTCTTCCGCTTCTGGCTCTGGCTCACCACGGGCATGGTGACCAAGGAATGGGTGGCGATCCACCGCAAGCATCACGCGAAGTGCGAGACGGTTGAAGATCCGCACAGCCCGCAGACCCGCGGCATCAAGACCGTTTTCTGGCAAGGCGCCGAGCTCTATCGCGCCGAAGCGAAGAACCAGGAGACGATGGAAAAGTACGGTCGCGGCACACCCGACGACTGGATCGAGCGCAATCTCTACACGCGCTTTTCGTGGGAAGGCGTCGGCCTCATGCTGATGATCAACCTGGCCCTGTTCGGACCCATCGGGGCCACGATCTGGGCCGTGCAGATGGCGTGGATACCGATCACTGCCGCCGGCATCATCAACGGCATCGGTCACTACTGGGGCTACCGCAACTTCGCGTGCTCCGACGCCTCCACCAACATCGTGCCCTGGGGCATCATCATCGGCGGCGAGGAGCTGCACAACAACCACCACGCCTACGGCACGTCCGCGAAGCTCTCGTCGCGCTGGTACGAGTTCGACATCGGCTGGATGTACATCAGCATCCTCGCGTTCTTCGGACTGGCGAAAGTGCGCAAGGTCGCGCCCAAGCTGAAGGTGACGCAGGGCTCGAAGCACGTTCCGGATCTCGCGACCCTGCACGCGGTGATCACGCATCGCTACACGGTCGCCTCGGAGTACGCCCGCACCCTGCGCAGGACCTGTGCCGTTGAAATCCGTCAGCTCAAGGAGCGTGGTGCCGAGCTTGCGCACCTTCCGAGCATGGGTCGCCTGAAGCGCTGGCTCGCCGCCGATAACGCCAACGCGCTGCCGGAGCCCGACCGTGCCACGCTGGCGCAGCTCCTGGAACGCAGCCACGCGCTGCAGACGATCTACGCCATGCGCCAGGAGCTGAACGGTCTCTGGGAACGCTCCACGGATTCCAGCGAGCAACTGCTGGCGCGTCTGCAGGACTGGTGTCGCCGCGCCGAGGCATCGGGGATCCCGCCGCTCGCGCGTTTCTCGCTCGAGCTCAAGCGCTTCGCCTGACCGGCGGCACGCGCAAAAAAGAGCCCGCTTCGGCGGGCTTTTTCATGGCGCGAATGGCATCACGGCCAAGGACGCGGTCCTCCCCTGCATCGTCGACCGTCATCCGTCAGGCCGCAGCCTGAACCAGAGCGGGTCGGGTAGGGCGCAATTCCTCGGCTCCGGTTCCGGCCGGACATCGCGGCCTGCGGCGCGCCCGACGCGTGCGCGCGTCGCCGAGCGGCGGGCGCAAAAAAGCCCGCGAACGCGGGCTTGATGATGTACGGCGCGTACCAGCTTACTTGAGCTTGGTTTCCTTGTAGTTCACGTGCTTGCGCGCGACGGGATCGTACTTCTTGATCTCCATCTTCTCGGGCATGAGCTTCTTGTTCTTGGTGGTCGTATAGAAGTGGCCGGTCCCGGCCGACGATTCCAGCTTGATCTTTTCGCGCATGGTGCTTTCCTTGTGACTGGCAGTCAGGCTCAGGCCCGATCGCGCGGGCCGGTTCGCGTGCTCAGAAGCGCTCGCCGCGCGCGCGCAGCTCGGCCAGGACGACGTCGATACCCTTCTTGTCGATCGTGCGCAGGCCGGCGTTGGTGAGCCGCAGGCTGATCCAGCGGTTCTCGCTTTCGACCCAGAAGCGGCGTTGCTGCAGGTTGGGCAGGAAACGGCGGCGCGTCTTGTTGTTGGCGTGCGATACGTTGTGGCCCACCATCGGGGCCTTTCCGGTGACTTGGCAGACTCGAGCCATCGCTCGCTCCTCGTTGATCGTGTGGCGGTGCCGGCGTCTCGGGACGCGCGCGCAGCAAAGCTTGGCATTATAGCCGGGATTGCCTCCCCATTCAACCGTTTAGGCGATTCCGAAAACCCGCGGCGCGCGCACGTCAGAGCAAGCCGCGCTCGGCGAAAGACACCAGGCGCGACCCGGCGACGACGAAGTGATCCAGGGTGCGGATATCCACGAGCGCCAGCGCCTGCCGCAAAGCCTGCGTCAGGAGCTCGTCCGCGCGGCTCGGCTCGGCCACGCCCGACGGGTGATTGTGGGCGAAGATCATCGCCGCGGCGTTGCGCGAAAGCGCCGCCTTGACGACCTCGCGCGGATACACGCTGGTCTGTGCCAGGGTGCCGCGAAAGAGCTCTTCGGCACCCAGCACGCGATTCTGGCTGTCGAGATACAGGCCGAGGAACACTTCGTAAGGACGCGAGGCCAGCGCGAGCCGCAGGTAATCGCGCACCGCCTGTGGCGACGCAAGGCTGTCGGCCTGGGCCGCTTCCTCGGCGAGCACCCGCCGCGCGAGCTCGAGAACGGAGGCGAGCTTCGCGGCCTTCGCCGCGCCCATGCCACGCGCCGCGGCGAGTTGCGCGGCCGTTGCGGCGAGCAGGGACGACAGGGTGCCGAACTGCGCGATGAGCCCGCGCGCGAGATCCACCGCGTTGCTGCCGCCCGCGCCAGAGCCGAGCAGCAGCGCCACCAGCTCGGCGTCGGACAAGGCAGCGGCGCCGCGTGCGTGCAACCGTTCGCGTGGACGCTCGGACGCCGGCCAGTCGTTCATCGTCATCGCGCGCGATCCGTTGGACAACGCTGCCGAGTGTAAACTGCGCGCGTTGCCGATCTCCATCGACCGCAAGGATGAACATGAGTGAAGCGCGCAGGATCTCGCGCGTCGTGCTCGGGATCACCGGAGGCATCGCTGCCTACAAGGCGGCGGAGCTGACGCGCCTCTTCGTGCAGGCAGGCATTGCCATCGACGTGGTGATGACACCTGCCGCGTGCCGCTTCATCACGCCGCTGACGCTGCAGGCGCTGTCGGGGCACCCGGTCCTCACCGGACTGTGGGACTCCGGCGCGGACAACGGCATGGGTCACATCGACCTGTCACGCGGTGCCGACGCCATCGTCATCGCGCCGGCGTCTGCCGATTTCATCGCCAAGGTCGCGCAAGGTCATGCCGATGATCTCCTGTCCACCCTCTGCTGTGCACGCGCGGCGCCGCTCTTCGTCGCGCCCGCGATGAACCGGCAGATGTGGTCGAACGCGGCGAACCAGCGCAACGTTGCGCAGCTGCGCTCCGACGGCGTCGTCGTGCTCGGACCGGGCAGTGGCGATCAGGCGTGCGGCGAGGTCGGCGTCGGCCGCATGCTCGAGCCGGAGCAGATCTTCGAGGCCGTCGTCGGCAGCGCCCAGCCGCGGCTGCTCGCGGGCCGCAAGGTCCTGCTCACGGCCGGACCGACCTTCGAGGCGATCGACCCGGTGCGCGGCATCACCAATGCGAGCTCGGGCAAGATGGGCTATGCCCTCGCGCGGGCGGCGGTGGAAGCAGGCGCAGAGGTCACGCTGGTGAGCGGACCATCGTCGCTGCCCACGCCCACCGGCGTGACGCGCATCGACGTGCGCAGCGCGGCGCAGATGGCGGAGGCGGTGCGTGCAAACGTGGCCAACGCCGAGGTGTTCATCGGCGTCGCTGCCGTCGCCGACTACACGCCCGAGCAGGTCGCGCCGCAGAAGATCAAGAAAAGTGGTACGCCGCTGACGCTGACCCTGAAGCCCACGGTCGACATCCTTGCCCAGGTCGCAGCGCAGGCGCACCCGCCCTACTGTGTCGGCTTCGCGGCCGAGAGCCAGGACGTGCTGCGCCTCGGCGAAGAGAAACGGCAGCGCAAGAAGGTGCCGCTCATGGTCGCCAATCGCGTGCAGGATGCGCTCGCCAGCAACGAGAACGAAGTGACGCTGCTCGATGACGCCGGCGCGCATCCGTTGCCGCGCATGGACAAGCTCGCGCTCGCCCGTCGCCTGGTCGCCGAGATCGCGGCGCGGCTACCCGCCCGAACCACGTCGCGCTGATCCCGCTCCGGCGGCCGATCTCGACCACCGCCGTCGCCCACCACCATGACCCACGCAACGATTGCCCTGCGCGTGCTCGACGAGCGCATCCGTCCTCACCTGCCGGCATACGCGACGCCGGGCTCCGCGGGGATGGATCTGCGCGCCTGCATCGACGGGCCACTGACGATCGCGGCCGGCGACACGGTCCTGATTCCAACCGGGGTCGCCATCCACATCGGCGATCCTGGCCTTGCCGCAGTCATCCTTCCGCGCTCGGGGCTCGGGCACAAGCACGGGATCGTGCTCGGCAATCTCGTCGGGCTGATCGATTCCGACTACCAGGGCCCGCTGATGGTGAGCTGCTGGAACCGCGGACACGAAACGTTCACGCTGCAACCGCTCGATCGCCTCGCGCAGCTGGTGATCGTCCCCATCGTGCAGGCGGCGTTCGAAGTGGTCGACACGTTCGAGGAGAGCAGGCGCGCCGAAGGTGGGTTCGGCAGCACGGGGCGCTGACCTGCCGCTCGATGGACCGGATCGACGCCGAGCGCACGCGCGAACGCACGCAGTCAACGCAGCAGATCGAACGCCAATGAAAAAGGGCCGCCGAAGCGGCCCTTCCTTTCATGCGATTACGCGATTACGCTCGGCAGCTCGCCGGACGGAACTTGGCAACAGCGTACCCGCCGTGCAGTCCCAGAGATGTTCGCGGCCGGGACCGTGCCACCGGCCAGCACAGCGCCATTGGCGGTCGGCGATGAGGATGATCGTGCCGCCACCCGCGTGTCGCGGTGTAGGTGATGGTGACCTGCCCGTTGCCGGCGATCGACAAGACGCTGGTCACGTTGGTCGTCGCCGTCGGGGCGGTGTATCCCGTTGTCGAAGGCCGTGCCGAAGTTGCGCATTCTCTTCGACGGCCAGCTTGGCGCCGTTGGCGAGGCTCAGACCTTCCGTGACCTTCGCGCGGACCATGTAGTCCTGGTACGCAGGAATGGCGATCGCGGCCAGGATGCCGATGATGGCAACCACGATCATCAGTTCGATCAGGGTGAAACCTTGTTGTACGCGCTTCATGGGCTATCTCTCCGTTCTGGTGGGGGGCAAGGGTTTTCGGGATTCGGCACTCAGCGATGCTCGCTTCCTTCGAGCAATGCGTATGCCAAGCACCATTGGGCCGAATCGACCGTTCGTCCGAAGAGCTCAACCAACTGATCAGCAAAGAGATTGTTGTCTGCTACTGGCCCCGCGCCGCAGCAGCCGGCCAGCCCGGCATATTCCAAGAGCATACTGGCCGGACGTGATGCGGTCAGGAGTGTGACGCGTCGCGGCACCGAAGGCCAGCGTGGCATGACCTTTGTCCGATACAGCTGTTGCGGCCACGCAACGCGCGGATCAGGTCGGCAGGTCGGGTGCGGTGGAGAATTCGATGCGTGCGCCGGCGACTTCGATGACGTCGCCCGCGGCGAGCAGCGTGCCTTCGCGGTCGGTCGCGATCCCGTTCACCAGCGGTGGCGGACTACCCTCGCCTGCGGTGAGCACGTAGCCACGCGCTGTGCGACGCACGAGCGCGACCTGAACCCCCGCGCGCCCGACGGACGTGATTTCCTTGGTGAGGGCGAGCGCGCGGCCGGCGCTCGGGCCCGACAGCACCATCAATTGCGGCGGCTGGTCGGCGTCGAGATGCGCAGCCACGACGCGCGACACCGCTGCCGCCGAGCTCTGCGCACCCGCGACCGTGTCGGCAGCCGTCGGCCGGCGCGAATCGCGACGCGCGCTGGTCGAGTCGCCACGCGAGCGATGGTCGGTGCGCCGGTCCCATTGCGTCGGACCCGATGGCGTGCCGCTGTTCGTGCCGACATGCGAACGATCACCGTTCGCAAACGCAGCGCCGGCACCAGCGCCGCGCATTGGCTCATGGTGGTGCGCATCGGGCTGGGCGCTGTCGTCGACCAGATAGACGAGTCGCTGGCGGCCGACATCGATCAGGTCACCGTCGCGCAGGAAGTGCTTCTGCACGGGCTCGCCGTTGACGAGCGTGCCGTTCGTGCTGCCGAGATCCTCGAGGAAGGAATCGGTGAGGATCGTCACGATCGCGGCATGCTCGCCGCTCACCGCCGGATGCGGCAGGCACACGTCGTTGTCGGCGCGACGGCCGATCGTGATGCGTTCCTTGTCGAGCGCGATGTCACGCGTGGCGCCGTCTTCGAGGAAGAGCACCAGCTTGGCCATGGCGCATCAGGCTTTCTTGCTCGCGAGCCAGCGCTGCACCCAACCGGAGTTCGGCAGGAAGTCGGCGGGCACGCGCACCAGGATCACGGAGATGTTGTCGCGCCCGCCATTCTGATTGGCGAGCTCGATCAGGCGCGTGGCTGCATCCCCGAGGTTGGCGCGCCGTTCGGTGACGACCGCGTGCACGGCCTCCGGGTCGACCATGTCGGTGAGTCCGTCGGAGCACAGCAGGTAGATGTCGTCGGCCTCGATGCGGTATTCGGCGATGTCGGCGGGGACGATCGCCTCGATGCCGAGTGCGCGGGTGACGAGATTCTTGTTGAGCGAGTACTTCGCCTGCTCCGGCGTCAGCACGCCGCTGTCGATCTGCTCCTGCAGCAGCGAGTGATCGTGCGTGAGCTGCTCGAACCGTTCACCGCGCAGGCGATAGCATCGCGAATCGCCGATGTGACCGATGCTGATGCGGGTGCCGCACACGACGGCGGCGACGAGCGTCGTGCCCATCCCCGCGCATTCGGGACGCGCCTGTGCTGCCTCGTAGATGCCCTTGTTCGCGGCTGCGATCTGCTGCTGCAGGAGCATCGCTGCATGAGTCAGCCCGGTCGCGACATCGACCTTCGACAGCTCGCGCTCGGAGCGCAGCTCGGGCACGAGACCGCTGCTGATCACGTTCACCGCGATGCCGCTCGCCACCTCGCCGGCGTTGTACCCGCCCATGCCATCGGCGAGCACGGCGAGGCCCGCCGCTGCATCGACGAAGATGCTGTCCTCGTTGTGGGTGCGCACCATCCCTGGGTGCGAAAGGCTGGCGACGTCGAGTGCTGCGGGGTTCATGAGACGCGGGGCCGTTGGCTCAGGCCGCGAGTGTAACCGTCCGCGCGCGCCGTTGCGCGTCGTTAGTGCGGTAATTGCGCGAGCGCCGGCAAGCACGCCGGGCTTGTGTTGCACAACTGCCGCAACGGCCGGTGCTCAGCCCGCGGCAGCGTCCTGGCGCTGCCGGCGCGACATCCACACGCCGATCGAAACGACGATGATCGCGCCGACGATGGGCGCAATCCAGTGCAGCTGTGGCGCGGTTGCCGCAATCCAGTCCTTCACCGCCGCATCGGACACCGCGATCTCGCCCGCGATATAACCGAGCAGGCCGCCACCGGCAATCACCAGGATCGGGAAGCGCTCGATCAGCTTCATGATGAGCTGCGCGCCGATGACCACCAGCGGAATGCTGACCACCAGACCGAACACCAGCAACGCAAGGCTGCCCTTCGCCGCGCCGGCGACGCCGATCACGTTATCGAGGCTCATGACGAGATCGGCGACGATCACGGTCTTGACCGCCGATACCAGCCGGTCGCTCGCCTCGATGTGCTCGCCGTCGCCTTCCTCCTCGGCGATGAGCTTGACGCCTATCCAGAGGAGCAGCGCGGCACCGACGAGCTGGAGGTACGGCAGCTGCAGCAGCGCGACCGCGAAGAACGTCAGGATGATCCGCAGCACCACGGCGCCGATGACGCCGTAGAAAATGCCGAGCTTGCGCTGCTTCTTCGGCAGGTTGCGGCAGGCGAGCGCAATGACCACTGCGTTGTCGCCCGACAGCAGGATGTTGATGACGATGATTTCCAGCCCTGCGATCCAGAACTGGGGTGTGCCGAATTCCACGAACGCCTCCTCCGAAATGCGCAGGCTGGACCTTGTGCCCGGCCGGGCGGGGTCTGCGCCCCGCCGGCGTGTCCGCGGTCATGCACCCGGCGCGCCGGCCTGCACGGGTGGCGTCGACCGGATACGCGGACCTCCGCGTCTACAGCACGGACTGCAGCAGCCGCCCCATCTCCGCGGGGTTGCGGGTCACCTTGATGCCGGACGCATCCATCACTTCGAGCTTTTCCTGCGCGGTGCCCTTGCCGCCGGAGATGATCGCGCCGGCGTGCCCCATACGCTTGCCCGGCGGTGCCGTCACTCCGGCGATGAAGCCGACGATGGGTTTCTTCATGTGGTCCTTCGCCCACAACGCGGCGGTTTCCTCGTCGCTGCCGCCGATCTCGCCGATCATCACCACCGCATCGGTGTCGGGGTCGTCGTTGAAGAGTTTCAGGATGTCGATGTGCTTGAGGCCATTGACCGGATCGCCGCCGATGCCGACCGCGGTGGACTGGCCAAGCCCCAGCTCCGTCAGCTGGCCGACGGCTTCGTAGGTGAGCGTGCCGGAACGCGAGACGACGCCGATGCGACCCTTGCGATGGATGTGCCCCGGCATGATGCCGATCTTGATCTCGTCGGGTGTGATGACGCCGGGACAGTTCGGCCCGAGCAGGAGCGTCCTGCTGTTGCGCATGCGATGGCGCGTCGCGATCATGTCGCGCACGGGAATGCCTTCGGTGATGCATACCACGAGGTCGAGCCCGGCCTCCACCGCCTCGTCGATGGCCGCGGCGGCCCCGGCCGGCGGCACGTAGATCACGCTCACCGTCGCGCCGGTGGCTTGTTTCGCTTCCCGCACGCTGGCGTAGATCGGGATGCCTTCGAAGTCCTCTCCTGCCTTCTTGGGATTGACGCCGGCCACGAAGCACGCGCGACCGTTGGCGTAATCGCGGCACATGCGGGTGTGGAACTGACCGGTCTTGCCGGTGATCCCCTGGGTGATCACCTTGGTGTTGCGGTTGACGAGAATCGACATCGGAGCTCCCTCGCTCAGCGGGCCGCAGCGGGCTGCTGTTTACCGTTAGCGGCGGCGACCACCTTCTCGGCGGCTTCGGCCATGTTGTTGGCGGTGATGATCGGCAGGCCCGATTCGGCGAGAATCTTCCGGCCGAGTTCCTCGTTGGTACCCTTCATGCGCACCACGAGGGGCAGATGGAGCCCGACCGCCTTCGATGCCGCGACCACCCCCTCGGCAATGGTGTCGCACTTCATGATCCCGCCGAAGATGTTGACCAGAATGGCCTTGAGGTCGGGGTTCTGCAGCATGATCTTGAACGCTTCGGTGACCTTCTCGGCCGTCGCGCCGCCACCCACGTCGAGGAAGTTCGCCGGTTCGCCGCCATAGAGCTTGATCGTGTCCATGGTCGCCATCGCGAGGCCGGCGCCGTTCACGAGGCAGCCGATGTTGCCATCGAGCGAGATGTACGACAGGTCGTACTTCGATGCCTCGATCTCCGCCGGATCCTCTTCGTCGAGATCGCGCATCTCGACGATCTCCGGGTGCCGGAACAGCGCGTTGGCGTCGAAGTTGAGCTTGGCGTCGAGCGCGATCACGTGGCCGTCACCGGTCAGGATCAGCGGATTGATCTCGGCCAGGCTGGCGTCGGTCTCGATGAACGCCCGGTACAGCCCCTGCAACGCGCGGCGGGCCTCGGGCACGCTCCCGTCGGGAATGCCGATCTTGCGCGCGACATCGTCGGCGTCGGCATCGGTAAGTCCCTTGGTCGGGTCGACGATCACCTTGTGGATCTTCTCCGGCGTTTTCGCGGCGACTTCCTCGATGTCCATGCCCCCTTCGGAGCTCGCCATCAGCGCCACGCGCTGCGTGCCGCGGTCGACCACCATCCCGACGTAGAGCTCCTTCTTGATGTCGGCGCCCTCCTCGATCAGGAGCCGCCGGACCTTCTGGCCGGCAGGACCGGTCTGGTGCGTGACGAGCTGCATGCCGAGAATGCCGCTGGCAATCTGGCGCACCTCGTCGAGCGAGCGCGCCAGCTTCACGCCGCCGCCCTTGCCGCGGCCGCCGGCATGGATTTGCGCCTTCACCACCCACACGGGCCCGCCGAGCGCCTCGGCCGCCTTGACGGCTTCATCGACGCTGAATGCGGGAATGCCGCGCGGCGTGGTCACGCCATAGCGGCGGAATATCTCCTTGCCCTGGTACTCGTGGATCTTCAACGGCAGCTCCTTCGAACGAGAGGATTGCGGGGAGAGCGGATTGCGAACGGCATGGCGGGAGCGTGGACCGGCGATTCAGGCCGCGCCGCGATACCACGCCGGATAGAACTCGCGCACCGTCTCCGTCGATTGCTCGAGCGCATGGCAGCGATCGAGCTGGAACGGCTTGTCCTCGCCGGGCTCGATCTCGCGCCGCAGCCCGGCGAACGTCTGTAACGCGGCCGTGGGAATCGCCGCGATCAGCTCGGTGAGATGCGTGCAGCCCTGCACGCCACCCATGAGCTCGTACAGGGTCATGCGAAACCCGCGCAGCAGGTTGGTCCCGACGAGCCGTGCGTACGCGGGGTTGATCCGCTGGCATGCGCCCGGATAGGGCATGCGCTCGGTGGACGTGGCCACGGCGCGGATGTCGAACCTGCGGTCGATGGTCACGCGCGCCCACAGGTCATGGATCGCATCGCCGGCCGGACGCTGCCCGGTCATCAGCGTGTAGTCGTGGTCCTTGACGTCGGACAGCCGCGCCTCGATGTCGAAGAGGCCGTCCTCGCGCTGGAAACCCTCGAATTCCATGCGGCGGACATGCAGGCGCTGGCGGCTGACGGGGGGCGGCGGGAGGGGCATCGGAATCGGCAGGCGATTGGTACGGTCTTGCATCGCGCCCGACCACTGCGCGCCCGGCGGGCTCGCTACTGCCCCGAGCGAGGCTCCCGCGGACCGCGGCGGGGCGGGCGCTGAACTTGGCTACAATGACCGACGGCCAAACCGGGGATTTTAAGCCGTGGCCCCGGCAGGCCGCAACCCAGCGCACGGTAACACCATGCCCTTCGTCCTCGCCCTCGATCAGGGAACCACCAGTTCGCGCGCCCTGGTGTTCGACCACGCCGGCAACGTCCGGGCGGCGGCGCAGCAGGAATTCGGCCAGCATTTTCCGCAACCGGGCTGGGTCGAGCACGATCCGCTGGAGATCTGGGCGACCCAGTCGGGCGTGCTGCACGAGGCGATCGCCAAGGCCGGCATCGGCATGCAGGATGTCGTTGCCCTGGGCATTACCAACCAGCGCGAAACCACGCTGCTCTGGGAGCGTGCGTCGGGGCGGCCGGTCGCGAACGCCATCGTGTGGCAGGACCGGCGCACGGCCCCTTTCTGCGACGCCCTGCGCGCGGCGGGACATGCGCCGCAGATCGCGGCGCGCACGGGCCTCGTCATCGACGCGTATTTCTCCGGCACCAAGCTGAAGTGGCTGCTCGACAACGTGCCCGGGGCGCGAGCGCGCGCCGCCCGGGGCGAGCTTGCGTTCGGCACCGTCGACAGCTGGCTGGTATGGAATCTCACCGGGGGTACGCGGCACGTGACGGACGCGTCGAACGCCAGTCGCACGATGCTCTACGACATCCATCGCGGGGAATGGAGCGACGAGCTCCTCACGCTGTTCGACATTCCCCGCAGCGTCCTGCCGGAGGTCGTGCCTTCTTCGGCCGTGATCGGCGAGGCCGCGCTCGGGGGTCGTGCGGTGCCGATCGCCGGGATCGCCGGCGACCAGCAGGCGGCCCTGTTCGGGCAGGCCTGCCACGCGCCGGGACTCGCCAAGAACACCTACGGCACGGGCTGTTTCCTCCTGCTCAACACCGGCGAGCGTGCGGTTGCGTCGACCAATCAGCTCGTGACCACCATCGCGTGGAAGCGCGAAGGGCGCGTCGATTACGCGCTGGAGGGCAGCGTGTTCATCGGCGGCGCCGTGGTGCAATGGCTGCGCGATGGGCTCAGGATCATCCGCACCGCCGCGGACGTGGAGGCGCTCGCCGCGTCGGTGCCCGACAACGGCGGCGTGTACCTCGTGCCTGCGTTCGCGGGACTGGGCGCGCCGCACTGGGACGCGTACGCGAGGGGGGCCGTGTTCGGATTGACCCGCGGCGCGACCGGCGGCCATCTCGCGCGCGCCGCCCTGGAGTCGATTGCCTACCAGAGTGCGGACGTGCTCACGGCGATGCAGCGCGACGCCGGCATCGAGTTGAGCGAGCTGCGCGTGGACGGCGGCGCCGCTGCGAACGATATGCTCATGCAGTTCCAGGCGGATGTCCTCGGCGTACCCGTGGTACGTCCCAGGGTGCTGGAGACGACGGCTCTTGGCGCGGGTTACCTGGCCGGTCTGGCGGTCGGGTTCTGGAAGGATGCGGGAGATGTCGCCGCCAACTGGCAGGTCGAGCGTCGCTTCGAGCCGGCCATGTCGCGCGACCGCGCGGCGGCATTGCGCGCCGACTGGACGAAGGCGGTCCAGCGCGCGAAAGGGTGGGCCGCCGCGTAGCTTCGCGGTCCGCATCGGGGCTACGGCCGTCGCCCGCGCGCGCGATGGCCGCGAGCCGCTGCGCGAGGGCAACGACCCGATGTGCCGCGTGATCGTCCGCCCGTTGCACCCGTCCGGAAACGTGCATATACTCGCAAAATATGTGCACCTGCTCCTATTGAATTGTCATGTCCCGAGCCGTTGACCCTGCGCCGACAGGTCGCGCGTCGCGTGCGGTCTCTCCAGCATGCGCGTGCGGGCGGTTGCGGCGCGCCGCGCGCGCCCTCACCCAGCTGTACGACGACGCCATGGCGCCATCCGGACTGCGCGTGACGCAGTTCTCCCTGCTGCGCACGCTCGCCAAGGAGGGCCCCACCAGGGTGTCGCAGCTCGCCGCGAAGCTTCTCCTCGATCGCACCGCGCTATCGCGCAATCTCGATCCGCTCGTCGCGCGCGGCCTCGTTCACGTGCAGTCCGGCCGCGATGCGCGCACGCGCGACATCGCGCTCACGAGCGCCGGCAGGACCGCGCTCCGCCACGCCACCCCGCACTGGCGCCGGGCGCAGCAGACCGTGGCCGCGCACATCGGCCCGCAGCGCCTGGAACTGCTGATCACCACGCTGGGCGAGCTGGAGGGACTGCATCCCGCCCTGGATTCCATGTCATCGACTGGACCTCGCTCATGACACTCGCCGACCGCACCGCGCGCTGGCGCACTCCGACGGTGGTTCTCGCCTGCGGCGGTGTCATCCTCACGCTCTCGCTCGGCATCCGTCACGGGTTCGGGCTGTTCCTGCAGCCGATGAGCGCCGATCTGCACTGGGGCCGCGAAACGTTCGCGCTCGCCATGGCCGTGCAGAACCTCGCGTGGGGCGCGACGCTGCCCTTCGCCGGCATGATCGCCGACAAATACGGCGCCCACCGCGTCGTGGTGGCAGGCACGCTCCTCTACGTGCTCGGCCTCGTCCTGATGGCCCACAGCACGACCCCCTGGATGATGGTGCTGACGTGCGGGGTGCTCATCGGGACCGGCCTGTCGGGCGTCACCTTCAGCGTCATCCAGGGCGTGCTCGGCCGTACGTTCCCGCCGGAAAAGCGCAGCATGGCGCTCGGCATTTCTGCGGCCGCGGGCTCGTTCGGCCAGTTCGCGCTGCTCCCCGCGACACAGCTGCTGCTGACCCACGTCGGCTGGTATGGCGCGCTGCTCGCGCTCGCCGCCATCGCGCTGCTGATGGCGCCGCTCGCTGCCGCGCTGGTGGAGCGCCGGGAAGCGCACGTGCACGGCCCCGTGCAATCGGCCAGCGCCGCGGTGCGCGAAGCAGTGGGTCACCGCGGCTACATCCTGCTGACCATCGGATTCTTCGTCTGCGGCTTCCAGGTCGTCTTCATCGGCGTGCACCTGCCCGCGTATCTGGCGGACCATGGTTTCTCCGCGAACGTGGCGGTCACCGCGCTGGCGCTCGTCGGCCTCTTCAACATCATCGGCACGTACTCGACCGGCTGGCTCGGCAGTCGCGTGCCGAAGCGTTACATCCTGTCGGCGATCTACTTCAGCCGCAGCGTGGTCATCCTGCTTTTCATCCTGCTGCCGCTCAGCACCGTGACGATCTATGCGTTCGCCATCGCGATCGGACTGCTGTGGCTGTCGACCGTGCCACCGACCAACGGCATCGTCGCGCAGGTGTTCGGCGTGCGCTACATGGCGATGCTGTCCGGCATCACTTTCTTCAGTCACCAGATCGGGAGCTTCCTCGGGGCGTGGCTCGGTGGGAGGCTCTACGACACGACCGGCAGCTACGATGTCGTGTGGTGGCTCTCGATCGCGCTCGGCGTCGCTCGCCGGTCTCCTGAACCTGCCGGTCGACGAGCGGTCGATCGTGCGGCCGGTCGCACGGGCGGCCTCGTAGAACCACGCGCAACATAGAACCACGCGCAACGCCAGCACCCGCAGCATCAACGCGTGGCGCGAACGTGCCGGAAACAGGAGGTTCAGCCGCCGCCGAGTGGCGGCGCGGCGGGCAGGCTGTCGGCGGCGATGCGATCGACGGCATCCGTGATGATGCCGTCCACGCCCCACGCTCCGAGCTCCTGCACGCGCGATGGCTCGTTGACCGTATAGGTGAGCACGCGGTAGCCCGCCGCGTGCGCCGCGCGCACCACGGCCTCCGACAAGGCGTTGTGATTTGCGTCCAGAGCCACGCAGCCAAGACGCTCGAGGCGCCCGAGCCAGTCGCGTGGCAGCTCGTCCGCGAGCAATGCCCGCGGCAGCTCGGGGACGGCGTCACGCGCCGCCGCCAGCGCTTCTTCCGAAAACGAGGACAGCAAGGGCGGCACGTCGGCGTCGCGCCATAGCGCCTGCGCATCCAGGGCGACGGCGGCCCCGGTTTCGCGCTCGCGTCCGGGTGTGGGCTTGATCTCCACGTTGCACGCGACGCCATGGGCGCGCGCCCACCGCGCGATCGCGGTGAAGGTCGGCAGGGCTTCGCCGGCGTATTGCGCCGAATGCCAGCCGCCCGCATCGAGCCGCGACAGCTCGCGCCAGGGCAGCGCATCGGCGCGGCCCCGGCCGGTGGTGGTGCGCTCGAGCGTTGCGTCATGCAGCAGGAACGCGACGTTGTCTGCGCTGAGCTTCACGTCGAACTCCACCATCGCATAGTGGTGCGCGTGCCCGACGCGCATGGCGGTCAGGGTGTTCTCGGGTGCGAGCTTGCCCGCGCCGCGATGGGCGACGAGCCGGGGATATGGCCAGCCGCGCGCCACGGCGCGATTCGCTGTTTTGGTGTCGGTCATGTCCTGGTCCCCTGAATCAGCGCAGGCGCGCACCGCTCTCCGCATCGAACACGTAGACGCGCTCGGGATTGGCCCGCACCTGCAGCGTGCTGCCGATGGCAGGCATCACGCCGTGCGGCAGGCGCGCAATCACGTTGCGGCCGGCGACGTCGAGATGCAGCAGGGTGTCGGCACCGAGCGCCTCGACGACTTCGACCGTGCCGGCGAGTGACGCGTCGGCCTCGCTGGACGGCGCCAGGTGCTCGGGCCTGAGGCCGACGGTTACCGCCTTGCCGGGAGGCGCTGCAACCGTCGAAGGCAACGAGCCGGCGCCGTCGAGCACGACGCGATGGCCCTCGGCCATGCGCGCCGGCAGGAAATTCATCGCGGGCGACCCGATGAAGCCAGCCACGAACACCGTCGCGGGATTCTCGTACACCTCCATCGGCGTGCCGATCTGCTCGGCGCGCCCGGCGTTCATCACGACCATGCGATCAGCCAGCGTCATCGCCTCGACCTGGTCATGCGTGACGTACAAACTCGTGGTCTGCAGGCGCCGATGCAGCTTCTGGATCTCGAAGCGCATCTGCACGCGCAGCTTGGCATCGAGATTCGACAGCGGCTCGTCGAACAGGAACACGGCCGGCTCGCGCACGATCGCGCGTCCCATCGCCACGCGCTGGCGCTGGCCGCCCGACAGTTGCCGCGGCGTGCGCGACAGCAGCGGACCAAGCTCGAGGATCGCCGCCGCACGCTGCACCCGCGCCTCGATGTCCGGGCGCTTCAGCCCGCGGATGCGCAAGCCGTACGCCATGTTGTCGAACACGCTCATATGGGGATACAGCGCGTAGTTCTGGAACACCATGGCGATGTCGCGATCCTTGGGCTCCAGCCGATTCACGACGCGATCGCCGATCGAGATCTCGCCGCTGGTGATTTCCTCGAGGCCCGCGACCATGCGCAACAGCGTGGACTTGCCGCAGCCCGAGGGGCCGACGATCACGATGAACTCCCCATCCGTGACATGCATCGTCACGCCGTGGATCACTGCATTGTCGCCGTAGCTCTTGCGCACGTCACGGAAATCGACCTCAGCCACGCGCCGCGCTCCCGCCGTGAACGTCCGGGGTGAATCCGTGCATCATTTCTCCGAGTCGACCAAGCCCTTGACGAACCACTTCTGCATGAGCAGGACCACGATGGCCGGCGGCAACATGGTCAGCACGGCGGTCGCCATCACCAGATTCCATTCCATCGCGGCATCGCCGCCCGACGAGATCATCCGCTTGATGCCGATCACGCTCGTGTACATGTTCTCGTCGGTCGTGACGAGCAGTGGCCACAGGTACTGGTTCCAACCGTAGATGAACAGGATCACGAACAGCGCCGCGATGCTGGGGCGCGACAGTGGCACCACGACGTCCCAGAAGAAGCGCAGCGGACCGGCACCATCGATGCGCGCAGCCTCGGCGAGCTCGTCGGGAATCGTCAGGAAGAACTGCCGGAACAGGAACGTTGCCGTGGCCGAGGCGATGAGCGGCAGCGTGAGGCCCGTATAGGTGTTCAGCAGGTGCAGGTCCGACACCACCTTGTAGGTTGGCAGGATGCGGACCTCGACGGGCAGCATCAGCGTGACGAAAATCATCCAGAAGAAGAACGTGCGCAGCGGAAACCGGAAATACACGATCGCGAACGCCGACAGCAGCGAGATCACGATCTTGCCGATCGCGATGACCAGCGCGCTCACCAGGCTGTTGAACATCATCCGGCCGACACCGGCCGTCGCTTCGCCCGCGCCGTGGGTCAGCACGGCGAGGTAGTTGTCGACCAGATGGCGGCCGGGCAGCAGCGACATCGGCGCGGCCAGCACCTGGTCGGCTGTCTGGGTGGACGCGACGAACGTGACGTACACGGGGAACGCCACGATGGCCACGCCGAGCACCAGCACGAGGTGGCTGATGAACGTCAGGACCGGCCGGTGCTCGATCATGAGTAGCTCACCTTCCGCTCGACGTAGCGGAACTGCACGACGGTCAGCGCGATGACGATCACCATCAGGATCACCGACTGCGCGGCCGACCCGCCGAGATCCAGCGCCTTGAATCCGTCGTGGTACACCTTGTAGACCAGGATCTCCGTGGCCTTCGCCGGCCCGCCCGAGGTGGCCGCGTCGATGATCGCGAAGGTGTCGAAGAACGCGTACACCACGTTCACCACGAGCAGGAAGAACGTGGTCGGCGAAAGCAGCGGGAACACGATGGTGACGAACCGGCGCGCGGGCCCCGCGCCGTCGATCGCCGCCGCTTCGATCAGCGATTTCGGGATCGATTGCAGGCCGGCGAGAAAGAACAGGAAGTTGTAGCTCACCTGCTTCCACACGGCCGCGATCACCACCAGGGTCAGGGCCTGGCCGCCGTTCAGCACGTAATTCCAGTCGACGCCGACGTACCGCAGCCACTGCGCGATGATGCCCAGCGTGGGATTGAACAGGAACATCCAGAGCACGGCAGCGACCGCTGGCGCCACCGCATACGGCCAGATCAGGAGCGTCTTGTAGATCGTGGCGCCGCGCAGCACCCGGTCGGCAAAAACCGCGAGCACCAGCGAGATGACGAGCCCGAGCACGGCGACCAGCGCCGAGAAGATCGCCGTGACCTTGAACGAGGCGAGATAGAACTCGTCATGGAAAAGCTGCGTGAAATTCTCCAGGCCGACGAACTCGACGCTGGCGCCGAAGGGGTCCTGCAGGAGCACCGACTGGTAGAGCGCCTGCACCGCCGGCCAGAAGAAGAACACGACCGTGATGACGATCTGCGGAAACACCAGCGCATAGGGCAGCCACAACGAGCGAAAGCGGGCCCGCTTTTCCATTTAGGGATGGACACGGGACGGAGCGCGACTTGCGATCACGACGTGCAAGCCACGCTGCGTCCCGAACGGGTGCTTACTCTTTGGCCGTTCGCGCGAAGCGCTCGACGAGCTCGTTGCTGCGTGCCACGGCGGAGTCCAGCGCGGCCTTGGCGTCCTTCTTGCCGCTCCAGACGTTCTCGAGCTCTTCGTCGATGACGTCGCGGATCTGCACGAAGTTGCCAAGGCGGATCCCGCGCGACTTGTCGGTCGTCTTGACGATCATCTGCTTGACCGACACGTCGGTTCCGGGATTCTTGTCGTAGAACCCGGACTTCTTGGTGAGCTCGTACGCTGCCATGGTGATCGGCAGGTACCCGGTGCCCTGGTGCCACTCGGCCTGCAACTGGGGTTGCGACAGGAAGTTGAGGAACTTCGCCACGCCCTTGTATTCGTCCTTGGACTTGCCCGACATGACCCACAGGCTCGCCCCGCCGATGATGGTGTTCTGCGGCGCGCCCTGCACATCGGCGTAATACGGCAGTGGTGCAACGGCGAAGTTGAACTTGGCGCTCTTGGCGATCGTGCCGTACGCCGCCGAGGACGAGGTCAGCATGGCGCATTCACCGCTGTAGAACTTCGCTTCGGGCTCGTTCTTGCGCCCGGCGTACGTGAAGTAGCCCTTCTTCGCCCAGTCCTGCATGTTGGCGATGTGCCTGACCTGCAGGGGACCGTTGAACAGGAGCTTGGGCTTCACGCTGGCGAAGCCATTCGAGTCGGACGCGAACGGCACGTTGTGCCACGCGCTGAAGCTCTCGAGCTGCACCCACGACTGCCAGCCCGTGGTGAAGCTGCACGGGGTCGCGCCGGACGCCTTGATCTTGGCGGCGGCGGCCATCACCTCAGGCCACGTGGCCGGCGCGCGGTTCGGGTCGAGGCCCGCCTTCGCGAAGGCGTCCTTGTTGTAGAAGAACACGGTCGTCGAGCTGTTGAACGGGAAGGACAGCATCTGTCCCTTGGTGTTGGTGTAATAACCCTTCACCGCCGGGATGTAGATGTTCGGATCGAACTTCTCGCCGGCGTCGCTCATGACCTGGTACACCGGCTTGATCGCCCCTTTGGCGGACATCATCGTCGCCGTGCCGACCTCGAACACCTGCAGGATCGCGGGCGCGTTGCCGGCGCGATAGGCGGCGATCGCTGCGGACATCGCCTCGGGATAGCTGCCCTTGAACACCGCGACGACCTTGTAATCCTTCTGGCTTTCGTTGAAGCGCTTGGCGAAATCGTTGATGCGGTCGTTGTTCGCGCCGGTCATGGCGTGCCAGAACTGGAATTCCGTGACGGCCTGTGCCGCATGCGCGGCGCCGAACAGCGCCATGGCAAGCACGACCTTGGGCAAAACCCGGTGGAGCTGGAACATAGCTTCTCCTCGTGAATGGGGGCGACGATTCATCGCGCGGTTCTTCTTCGGGTGAGGATTCTATTGCAAAACGTTCCCGGGGGCACGGAATGCCTGCGCATCGCGCCGCGGGGCACGGCCCCACGCGTCATCGTACGCGATGCTGATGGTGCTGATGGTGAGGTTTCCGCCTCACACCGCGCCTGACCGCTGCAGATCCGGCTTCCGCTCGATACCGCGCATGCAAGCGTCAATCGTTGCCTGCAGACTCGTGCTGGTGAATCGACGCCCCGTCAGTCGCTGCCGGCCTGGGGTAGCGGCGCCGGATGGACGCCGTGCACCGGGGGAGGAGTCTTCTCGACTGCGCTCCCCTCTTCGCCTGCCCGCCGGCCGGCGAGCAGCGTGTACGCAGTGGGGACCACGAACAACGTGAGCATCGTGCCGAAGGCCATCCCGCCGACGATCACCCAGCCGATCTGCGTCCGCGATTCGGCGCCGGCGCCGGTGGCGAGCGCCAGCGGCAATGCCCCGAGCACCATCGCACCCGTCGTCATCAGGATCGGCCTCAGCCGCAGGGTGGCAGCGTCGATGACGGCGTCGCGGAGCGTCTCGCCCTTCGCGCGCAGCTGGTTGGAAAATTCGACGATCAGGATCCCGTGCTTGGTGATGAGTCCCACCAGCGTCACGAGCCCGACCTGGCTGTAGATATTGAGCGTGCCGCCGGTAAGCCAGAGGGTCAGCAAGGCGCCGGTCATCGACAGCGGCACCGACAGCATGATCACCAGCGGGTGCACGAAGCTCTCGAACTGCGCCGACAGCACGAGGTAGATGAACAGCAGCGCAAGCACGAAGGTGAAATAGATCTCCTTGCCCGATGCGCGGAACTCGCGCGACTGCCCGTCGAGATCGGTCTGCGCGGTGGGCGGCAGGGTGCGCCTGGCGGCATCGTCCATCGCCTTCAGCGCCTCGTCGATGGTGTAGCCGGGAAGCAGCGTGCCGGTGATCTTTACGGCGCGGAGGCGGTTGAAGTGGTTGAGCGATTGTGGCGCCACGTTCTCCCGGACGTCCACGAGGTTCGACAGCTGGACCATCGATCCATCGCGGGCGCGGACGTACGAGTCGCGGATATCCGCCGGCGTGCTGCGGTCGAGAGGAGCCACCTGCACGATCACGTCGTATTGCTCGCCGTCGCGCTTGAACCGCGTGACCTGCCGTCCACCCAGCATGGTCTCGAGCGTGCGCCCGACGGTATCGACGGGCACGCCGATGTCCGACAGCTTGTCGCGGTTGATGTTGACGCGCACCTCGGGCGTGTTGAGGCGCAGGTCGGTCTGCAGGTTCTGGATGCCGGGGTACTTGCGCGCCTCCTCCACCACCCGATCGACGATACGCTGCAGCTCGCCATAGGGCACTTGCGCCATGATGACGTACTCGATCGGTGTGGACCGGAACGACTGGCCGAGCGACGGCGGGTTGATGGGGAACGCGATGGCCCCGGGGATCTGCTGGAACTTCGGGCGCAACTCCTCCGCGATCTGCTGCTGCCTACGTGTGCGCTCCTCCCAGGGTTTCAGCCGGAGCACCGCGCTGCCGTCGACGACGGTCGGAAATCCGGAGATCGCCGTATATGCGGATGCTTCGGGTATCTGCGCATACATGTCTTCGATCGGCCGCAACTGATCGGCGGTGTATTGCGGCGTCGAGCCCTGTGGCGCCGACACCAGCCCGAAGATCACCCCCCGATCCTCGATCGGCGAGAGCTCCGACTTGAGATTCATGAACAGCACGACGCCGCCGGCCAGCACGACCAGCCATCCGAGCGCCACCACCCAGCGCGCATTCAACGCTGCCCCGAGGGCGCGACGATAGCCGCCCGTGAGCGCGCCAAGCCAGCGCTCGACCATGAGATACACGGCCGAGTGCTTCGACTCGTGGCGCAACAGCAGCGAGCACATCATCGGAGAGAGCGTGAGGGCGATGAAGCCAGAGACCAGCACGGCGCCGGCGAGCGTGAGCGCGAACTCGATGAAGAGGCGACCCGTGCGTCCCGTCGCGAAGGCGAGTGGCGCGAACACCGACGTGAGCGTCAGCGTCATCGCGAGGATCGCGAAGCCCATCTCCTTGGCGCCATGGATGGCCGCCTGCTTGCGCGGCATGCCTTCCTCGATGTGCCGGAAGATGTTCTCGAGCATGACGATCGCGTCGTCGACGACGAGCCCGATCGCCAGCACCATCGCGAGCAACGTCAGCGTATTGATGGTGAAGCCGAACGCGTACATGAGCCCGAACGCGCCGACCAGCGAGACGGGGATCGTCACGATGGGAATGATCGTCGCGCGGAGGCTGCGCAGAAAGAAGAAGATGACCAGCACCACCAGCAGGATGGCTTCCCCGATGGTGTGGAACACGGACTGGATCGAGCGATCGATGAACACCGACGTGTCGTACGACACGATCAGCTTCATCCCCGGCGGCAGGCCGGGATTGATCTTCGCCACCTCGGCGCGCACCGCGTCCGACAGGTCGAGCGGGTTCGCCACGGCCTGCTTGATCACGCCGATGTTGAGCGACGGCTTGCCGTTGAAGCGCGAGACGGTGCGCTCGTTCACCGGACCGATCTCGGCCTTGCCGACGTCACGGATGCGCACCGGGTAGCCGCCGACATTGGCGACGATGATGTTGCTGAACTGCTCGGGCGAGCGCAGATCGGTTTCGGCGACGACGGTGAACTCGCGTGCCTGCGACTCGATGCGTCCGGCGGGGATCTCCGCGTTCTGCCGGCGGATCGCATCCTCGACGTCCTGCACGGTCAGCCGGTACGCGGCCAGGCGGGTGCGATCGAGGTCAATGTGCATCGACACCTGCCGCTCGCCGAAGATGCGCACGTCGGCGGCACCGGGCAACACCGACAGGCGCGGCTGCACGTACCGCTTCACGTAATCGGACGCCTCGAGCGCCGATTGCTCGCCCGCTTCCACCGAGATGTAGATCACCGGCTGCGAATCGGCCTCGACCTTGGCGATGATCGGCTCGTCGATGGTGTCGGGCAGCTTGCCGCGCGCCCGCGATACCTTGTCGCGAACGTCCGCCGCCGCGGAATCTGGGTCGCGCTTCAGCGAGAACCGCACGTTGATGCGGCTCGTCTCCGATCGGCTCTGGGACGTCATGAGCTCGACGCCCTCGATACCCGCGAGCGAATCCTCGAGCGGCTTGGTCACCTGGGACTCGACGACCTCCGCCGAGGCGCCGCGATACGTCGTCGAGACGCTGACCACCGGCTCGTCGATGCGCGGGTACTCGCGCACGGACAGGCGGGTGTAGGAGATGAGCCCGATCAGCAGGATGACGAGCGAGAGCACCGTCGCGAAGACGGGACGCTTGATGCAGATCTCGGGTAGTTGCATGACAGGCTCCTGCCTGACCGACTGCTGGAATGTAGCCGCGCCGGCGCGCTGCGGCCTGCGGACCTAGGACTTCGTGCCCGGCTGGGCGGCATCGGCCTTTTCGGCCGGACGCGCCGGTGCAGGGTTGGCGGCCACGCCGGCGCGGCCCGCCGGACGCGTCCGGCCGGGACCGACGTCAGCCTCGGTCGCCGCGGTCTTCGGGGCCGTGCGGTCGACCCGCGCGACCTTGAGTTGCGCCCCCTCGCGGATCTTCAGCTGCCCGGCGGTGACGACGACGTCCTGCGGCTCGAGACCCTTGGTGATCTCCGCCTTGCCGTCGCCGCGTTGTCCCACCTCGACCTTGACGCGCTGGGCCCGTCCGTCCACCACGCGATAGATGTATTGGTCCTCGCCCTGGGGAACGAGCGCCTGTTCGGGGACCACCAGCGCTTCACGTTCCACGCGGGTGATGAGACGCACCCGGGCGAACATTCCCGGACGCAGCGTGGTGTCGGGATTGCCCACCTGCGCACGGATGACGAGCGAGCGGCCCGCGGCATCGACCAGTGGATTGACGGCGAAGACGTGCCCGGTGAAGACGCGGCCTGGCTGCGCATCCAGCGTGACGTCGAGCGGCTGGCCGACGCGCACCTGGGAGAAGTAGACCTCCGGCACGCGGAAGTCCACCTTCAGGGGATCGATCGCTTCGAGGTTGACGATGTCCGCGCCTTCCTTGACGTAATCCCCGACGGAGATCACCCGCAACCCGAGCACCCCCGTGAACGGCGCCTTGATCTCGGTCTTCGCGAACTTGGCTTCGGCGAGGGCGACGGCGGCCTCGGCCAGCTTGAGGTTGTTCTCGGCCTCGTCGCGCGCCTGGGCCGAAATGAACCCCTGCTTCTGCAGGTCGATGGCGCGCTCGTACTTGCTCTTTGCCAGGGTGTAGTTCGCCCGCGCCTGCTTCACATCGGCGTCGTTGACGGATGTGTCGAGCCGGATCAGCGGCGCGCCTTTGGTCACCCGCTGTCCCTCCTTGAAGAGGATCGCGCTGACCCGCCCCGCTACCTCGGGCCGGATCACGACCGATTCGTCGGAGCGCAGGCTGCCGACCGTCGTGATGATCTGGGGCAGCGAAGCGATGGTGACCTTCGTCGCCTCGACCGACACGGCCTGCGTCGCCGCCCCGCCAGCACCCTTGCCCTTGTCGCCGGCTTCGACGCCGCGGACTCCGTTGGCGGGAGCGGGCTGGCGCGTGCCCACCCAATAGCCGCCACCGGCGGCCACGAGGATGCCGACCAACACCAAACTGCCGATTACCGCTTTGTTCATGCCCAAACTGGCCGCATCCGGATAAAACTCCCATTATGCGCTGGGTGATCGGAGCGTACCAAACGGTCGCGCGCCCTGCGGACTGCCTTGCTAGAATCGCTTCCCACCCGCCGTCGTCCTGGAGTTGTCGTGACCTTTTCGTTCCGCGATCTGCCGCCACCGCGCTTGCCCGTGATTTCTTCCGCCGCGTTGCGAGTCGGGCGTCGCCGTTTGCTGGTCGCGTGTGCGGCGCTCGGCTGCGCGCTGGTGCCGCTTCACACCGCGGCGCAGGCCACCCAAGGCTATCCCAACAAGCCCATCAGGCTGGTTGTTCCATTCCCGCCCGGCGGCCCGCTGGACGTGATCGGCCGGCTGATCGCGCAAAAGCTCACCGAGGCATGGGGCCAGAGCGTCGTGGTCGACAACCGGCCCGGAGCGGGCGGCAATATCGGCGCCGATCTGGTGGCAAAAAGTCCTCCCGACGGTTACGCCGTGGTCATGGGGGCGCTGTCGACGCACGCGGTGAACCCGCATCTCTTTCCGAAGATGCCTTACGACGCCGTCAGGGATTTCGCGCCCATCACGCTCGTCGCCATCACGCCCAACGTGCTGGTCATCAACCCGTCGCTGCCGGTGAATTCGGTGAAGGAGCTGATCGCCTATGCCAAGGCGAATCCCGGGAAGCTCGCCTTCGGGTCAGGCAGCAACGGCAGCGCCGGCCATCTTGCGGGCGAGCTCCTCAAGGTGGATACCGGCGTCGACATGATCCACGTCCCCTTCAAGGGCGGCGCGCCGGCAACCCAGGCGCTTCTCGCCGGTGACACGCAGCTCATGTTCGACAACCTCGCCAACGCGATGCCGCAGGTGAAGTCCGGCAAGCTCAAGGCACTCGCCGTGACCACGGCGCAACGCTCGCGACTCGTCCCCGATCTGCCCACGATGGCGGAAGCCGGCGTGCCGGGATTCGACATCTCCACGTGGTTCGGGCTGCTCGCGCCTGCCGGCACACCCCGCGAGATCATCGCCAAGTGGAATACGGAGGTGACCAGGATCCTGAACTCGTCCGAGATGCGCGAGCGGCTCACTGCGCAAGGCGCCGAGCCGGCGCCGGATACCCCGGAGCAATTCGGCGCGTTCATTCAACAGGAGCTCGCGAAATACGGGAGAATCGTGAAGGCTTCCGGAGCCAAGGTCGACTGACCGCCGGCGAGGCCATCCCGCAGGATCCTGGAATCGCCTGCGACATCAAACGAGGAGAAGAGCATGGCGTTCGGTGCATTGAGGCAGTTCGCGACACTCGCGGTGGCGGCATGCCTGGGCGTGATGGCGGCGCCCGTCGCCCCCGCCCACGCGCAGGGCGCTGCGTACCCGACCAAACCGATCCGCCTTGTCGTTCCCTTCCCGCCGGGCGGCGCGACGGACATTCTCGCGCGGGCCATCGCGCAACGCTGGAGCGAAACGCTCGGCCAGCAGGTCGTCGTGGATAACCGGCCGGGCGCCGGCGGCAACATCGGCAGCGACCTCGTGGCGAAATCCGCGCCCGACGGCTACACGCTGCTCATGGGCACCGTCGGCACGCATGCGATCAACCCGAGCCTGTACACCAAGATGCCATACGACCACATCAGGGACTTCGCGCCGGTGATCCTGGTCGCGGGTGTGCCGAACGTGATGGAGGTGAACCCATCCGTGCCGGCGCACACCGTGCAGGAGTTCATCGCCTATGCCAAGGCCAATCCCGGCAAGGTCAACTTCGCGTCCTCCGGGAGCGGCACGTCGATCCATCTGTCCGGCGAGCTGTTCAAGGTCATGGCCGGGGTGGAGATGACGCACGTGCCTTACAAGGGCAGCGCCCCGGCGTTGCAGGACCTGCTCGGCGGCCAGGTGCAGGTGATGTTCGACAACCTGCCGCCGTCACTGCCGCAGATCAGGAGCGGCAAGCTGCGCGCGCTCGCCGTCACCTCGGCAACCCGCTCCGCCGCACTGCCCGACGTGCCCACGATCGCCGAATCCGGCTTGCCCGGCTTCGAAGCCTCGTCCTGGTTCGGCGTGCTCGCGCCCGCCGGAACGCCGCCGGCGATCATCGCCCGTCTCAATGCCGACGGCGTGAAATGGCTGGCCACACCGGAGGCGAAGGAAAAGATGCTCACGCTGGGCGCGAACGCCGTAGGCGGCAGCCCCGAGGACTTCGCGGCGCACATTCGCGCGGAAACCGCGAAGTGGGCGAAGGTCGTCAAGGATTCCGGCGCCAGGGCCGACTAGGCAGGCGGCACTCCGGCGCGAGCAGTACGCCGGGCAGGCGCCCGGTCAGCGCCGGCGGCACTCGCGCGGCAGGAAGCGCTGCGCGATGTCGACAGGGATGCACAGCCAGCGCACCTGCTGCTGCGCATTGCGCGTCGGCGCGAGCAGGATGGCCTTGCCGTCGAGCTCCGGCAGCGACGGCCCGAAGCGCACGCGCATGCGCCCGTTCTCGGGACTCACGTGCACGTCGTCGACGACGGCCCTGGCAACGCTTCCCCAGGAGAGCGATCCCGTCTGCCGCGGCACGAGGCGCGCCGTCATCCAGTTGTTCTCGACGTCGCGCTCGACCGCGCGTATCGCCCCGAGCGTGGCCATCACCTGCTGGCGCACCACGTGGTCCCGCCACGCGGCACTGAGATCGTGGCTCACCCCGGCCGCGATCACCGCCATGCCCGCGACGCCGGCGGCCGCGCCGTACCACGAGACGCTACCGCTCGATGCAGCCCGGGTCGCGGCCTCCACCGGATTGGCCGTGTTGCGTTCGGCCGCCAACGCGACACGGCGCACGCGGCGATAGACGAGATAGTCGGCGCAAGCCCCTGCGATCACGCCGGGGATCACCCAGATGAGCAGCAGCGCGAACAGCGCCCAGAGTCCATCGATGCCTCCGGCCGAGCCATCGAGGGACAGGAAGGCGATGGCGCCGGCCAGGGGCAGCAGCGCAAACACCAGCGCCGCGATCCAGAGGCGACGGTAAGCCGCCCAGATCGGCGGTGCCGCGAATGCCGACCAGTTCCAGCTCGCGAGCGGTTTCCCGGCGCGCTCGCAGGCGAGAAAGCGCGCCGCATAGTGGTCGGCGCTGGGCCCCACGGCAAGGCGATACAGCATTGCCAGCTTCGGGCGGACGACCGGGATCTCCAGAGGACCGGGGATGCGCACCGTGTCACCGGCCATGTTGGTGAGCTCGGGAATGGTGTCCGCATCGGCCGGTTGAGTGCTTGGCGGGGTGGTCGCGCCGTAGCCGTACGTCGAACGGCGCAGCGATTCGGCGCTGGGGGGCCATACGGAACGCGACCGCGAGGAGGAACCGGGCTGCATCGGCGAAGTATAGGCGGTGGGGGGGACGTGGAAAATGGTCGATTCAACTGCGCGGTCGATTCGACCACGTGCTGCTGGACTGTGGACCGCGCATCCGCCGCAACGTTCAGGGGCCGACGTGTCGCCAGGCGGCGTAGGCCAGGACCGCCCAGCCGATCAGCCAGGTCATGCCGCCGAATGGCGTCACGGCGCCCCAGGTGCGCACGCCGGTCACGGCGAGGACGTACAGGCTGCCGGAGAACAGGACCACTCCTGCCAGCATCAGGCCGGCGGCAACACCCAGGCTGCGCGCCTGCTCGGGCCAGTGCAACCAGAGGACGCCGATGCGCGAGCAGCGCCAGCCCGTGCACGAAATGGTATTGCACGCCGGTGTTGAAGACAGCCAGGAGGTCGGGAGCGATCCGGGCACGCAGCGCGTGAGCACCAAACGCGCCGATGGCCACGGCCGCGAACAGCACCACGGCAGCGGACAACACGGCGAGGCGCGCGGTCACGGCGCCATCCTGCGCCGACGGGTGACGCGCATGGCGGCCGCGCAACGTGCATCGTCTACAATGGTCCACTCCATTGCCATCACCAGACCAGCATAGCACCATGGACATCGACCGCCGACACGTCGGCAAGCGTCTCGCGCAGATGGTGATTCACGCCGGGGCCCGCACCGTGTACCTCGCAGGCCAGGTGGCCGAGCATCCCGACGCCGACGTGACCGCGCAGACGCGCGAGGTCCTCGCGCAGATCGATCGCCTGCTGGCCGAAGCCGGCAGCGACAAGTCGAAGCTTCTTTCGGCCACGATATTTCTGCCGGACATGGCCGATTTCGCGGCAATGAATACGGTGTGGGAATCGTGGCTCGCGCCGGGCGCGCCGCCGGCGCGCGCGACGGTGCAGGCCGGCCTCGCCGGTCCCGGCTACCGGGTCGAGATCCAGGCCATCGCGGCACTCTGACGACAGGAAAATCATGTCCAACCTGCCCGCGGCCGCGGAGGCCGTCATCGCCCAGTCCGCGCGCCGGGACGCGATGCCGGCGTCCAGCCATGCCGCCACGCTGCCGGTGACGCGCGCCACCTTCGATCAGGTGATGGTGCCGTGCTTCGCGCCCGCGCCGTTCATCCCTGTGCGCGGCGAAGGGTCGCGCGTGTGGGATCAGAACGGACGGATGTACATCGACTTCGCCAGCGGCGTCGCCGTCACCGCGCTCGGTCACTGCCATCCCGCGATGGTGCGGGCGATCGAGGACCAGGCGCGCCGGATATGGCACGTGTCGAACTGGTTCACCAACGAGCCCGCGCTGCGGCTGGCGACACGGCTCACGGAAGCGACTTTTGCGGAACGCGTGTTCTTCTGCAATTCCGGCGCCGAGGCCAACGAGGCGGCGCTGAAGCTCGCCCGCCGTTACGCCCACGATCGCTTCGGGCCCGACAAGATCCGCGTGGTGTCGACCATCAACGCGTTCCACGGCCGTACCCTGTTCACGGTGACTGCCGGCGGCCAGGCGAAGTACGCGACCGGCTTCGGGCCGAATCCGGAGGGTTTCACGCACCTGCCGTACAACGACGTCGCGGCACTCGAAGCCACATTCGCGGCGAACGGCGGGCGCGACATCTGCGCCGTGATCCTCGAGCCGATGCAGGGCGAAGGCGGCATGATCCCCGGTCGCCCCGAATACCTGCAGGCCGCGCGCGCGCTCTGCGACCGGCACGGCGCGCTCCTCATCCTCGACGAGATCCAGAGCGGCATGGGCCGCACGGGCGCCCTCTTCTCGTACATGCAGAAGGGCATCGTGCCGGACATCATGACCAGCGCGAAGGGGCTCGGCGGTGGCTTCCCGATCGGCGCGATGCTGACGACGGCCGAAGTCGCGAGCGCATTCTCCGTCGGCGTGCATGGCACGACCTATGGCGGCAATCCGCTCGCGTGCGCGGTCGCCGGGGCGGTGTTCGACGTGATCAACACGACGGAAGTGCTCGACGGCGTGAAAGCCCGCCATGCGCTGTTCATGGAAGGCCTCAAGGCCATCAACAACCGGCGCACGGTGTTCTCCGATCTCCGCGGCGAAGGCGTGTGGCTCGGCTGCGAGCTCGCCCCGCCCTGGAAGGGTCGGTCCATGGCGGTCATGCAGGCGGCCGGAGAAGCGGGCCTGCTCGTTCTCGTCGCCGGACCGGACGTCGTGCGCATCGCCCCGTCACTGGTCATCAGCCTCGACGAGATCCTCGAAGGCCTGTCGCGCCTCGAAGCGGCACTCGGACGAGCGCTGCCCTGATCCGGCGCGTTCGCGCGCCTCGCCGATGTTCTTCGTCCGGCCCATTGCGCGCGACGACCTTCCCGCGGTGTTCGCGCTGTCGGAGCGCACCGGCACGGGCCTCACCACGCTGCCCGCCAACCGCGAGCGCCTGGGCAGTCGCATCGAGCGGTCGCTGCGTTCCTTCGGCAACGATGCCGCACGTGCCGAAGCCTGCTACGCGTTCGTCCTGGTCGAAGCCGAGAGCGGACGCATCGCGGGCATCGCCGCGATCGAAGCGGCGGTCGGGCTTGCAGAGCCCTGGTACAACTATCACGTCGGCACGCTGGTGCATGCGTCGCAGAAGCTCAACGTCTATACGGCTGCGCCGACGCTCTTCCTCGCCAACGACCACACCGGGCACACCGAGCTGTGCTCGCTCTTTCTCGACCAGGCATACCGCCACGGGCGCAACGGCGGGCTGCTGTCGAAGAGCCGGTTCCTGTTCATCGCCGAATTCGTCGAACGCTTCGCTCCGAAGCTGATCGCCGAGCTGCGCGGGCGCCTCGACGCATCCGGCCGGAGCCCGTTCTGGGAGGGGCTGGGCCGCCACTTCTTCGCCATGGATTATTCGGCCGCGGATTACCTGACCGGCATCGGCGAGCGCGCCTTCATCGCCGAGCTCATGCCCCGCCACCCCGTGTACGCGAACCTGCTGCCCGAGGACGCGCGCCGCGCGATCGGCGAGGTGCACGAGGACACCCGCGCCGCGCGTGCCCTGCTCGAGCAGGAGGGCTTCCGTTTCGAAGGCTACGTCGACATCTTCGACGCGGGACCCACGGTGGAATGCTTTCGCGACAACGTGCATGCGATTCGGCAAAGCGTCGTGCTGCCGGTGACGCTCGATGAAGCGGATCCGGTGCCCGACAATCTGGCGCAACAGGTGCCGTGGCTCGTGACCAACCGGCAGTTCGAGCGCTATCGTGCCATCGTCGTGCCGGCGCCGACGCGGCTGTCGCGCTTTCCGCTGCTGCCCTACGCAGCGGCACAGCTCGGCGTGGGCGACGGCGACGTCGTGCGGGCCGTCCCGCTGTCGCCCCGCGATCGCCACTGAACGCGGGCAGCGTGCGCGGATGAGCGCATCGACCAGCGCGGCCCGCGACGATCGCACGCCACGTCCAGGCTGCGACGTCGGCGAGGTCAACTTCGACGGGTTGCCAGGTCCCACGCACAATTACGCTGGCCTGTCGCCCGGCAATCTCGCCGCCACGCGGAATGCCGCGCTGAGCTCCGATCCGCGCCACGCTGCCCTGCAGGGCATCGCCAAGATGCGCGCACTCGCAGCACGCGGATGGCCGCAGGCGGTGCTGCCGCCGCACGAGCGCCCCGATATGGCGATGCTGCGCACCCTGGGCTTCTGCGGTCGCGACGACGACGTGCTGCGTCGCGCATTGGCCGAAGCGCCGCAGCTTCTCGCCGCCTGCTCCTCGGCTGCGGCGATGTGGACCGCGAATGCAGCCACCGTGAGCGCATCGCGCGACACCGCGGACGGCCGCGTGCACTTCACGCCCGCGAATCTCGCCTATCACCTGCATCGTGCCCTGGAAGCACCCACGACCACGCGGATCCTGCGGACCGTGTTCGCCGACGCGACGCGATTCGTCGTTCACGACCCGCTGCCCTCGGTCCCGCAGCTCGGCGACGAGGGCGCCGCGAACCACCTGCACCTGAGCAGCGCGGATGGCGCGCAGGCCGTCGATTGCTTCGTCTACGGGCGCGTCGCATTCGATCCCGCAGCACCCGCGCCCACCCGCTACGTAGCGCGGCAGACGCGCGAAGCCGCGATGGCGATCGCCCGCCGGCATGGACTCGATCCTGGCCGATGCGTGTTCGCGCAGCAGCTCCCCGCGGCCATCGACGCCGGCGTGTTCCACAACGACGTGATTGCGGTGGGCCATCGCCACGTGCTGCTCTGTCACGAGCGCGCGTATGTCGAGCAGCCGCGCGTCCTCTCCGCGCTGCGCGACTGCGTCGGGCCGTCGCTGGTGGTGATCGAGGTGCCGGAACGCGAGGTCACGCTGGACGAAGCTGTCGCGACGTATCTGTTCAACAGCCAGCTCCTGACTCGCGACGACGGCAGGATGGTGATGATCGCCCCGGCGGAGTGCCGCGAGGACCCTCGCGTGGCCGCCTGGCTGGAAGCACTGCTCGCGCGCGGTGGCCCGATCGCCGAGATCGTCACCTTCGACTTGCGGCAGAGCATGCGCAACGGCGGCGGCCCCGCCTGCCTGCGCCTGCGCGTGCCGCTGACGCTGGAAGAGCGGCGCGCGATGCGAGGGCGGGTGCTCGTCGATGCGCCCCTGCTCGATACCCTGCAGGCCTGGGTGCTGCGGCATTACCGTGACCGGCTCGATCCCGCCGATCTCGCCGACCCTGCGCTCCTCGACGAAAGCCAGCGCGCGCTCGACGAGCTGACGCAAATCCTGGAGCTGCCCGGGATCTATCGCTTTCAGCGCGCGATATCGTGCTGACCCGCCAAAGCCCGATCGCCGGCGGCATTCCGATGCCAGCGACCCGACATCGAGCGGCGCACCGCAACGAGCCACGATGCAGCGCGCACACTGCGAGGAGTGCTCGTCGTCATCGCAACATCGAAAGGGCAGCCACCCGGCCGCCCTTTCGCATGCGTGCTTACTCCAGCGCCGTCACCGGCAGGGTGCGGTGGCGCCGCACCGGCGAATAAAGGGTCGCGGCCGCCGCGAGCAGCAGGCCAAGCGTGCCCACCACGAGCAGGGTGGCGCGCAAGCCGATAAGCGTACCCAGTGCTCCGCCAACCAGTGACCCCACCGGTGCCGCACTGACCGCGAGGAACCGCATGGTCGCGGTCATGCGTCCCATCAGCCGGTCGGGGGTGATCGCCTGCCGCAAGGACAGGTAGTTGATCCCGTACAGCACGCCGCCGAAGTCGAACACGAACATGGCCGCTGCCAGCAGCACGAGCGCCAGCCACGCCGGACCCGCGATCAGCCCGTAGAGCTGCCACGCCACCGCGGTAAGGGTCAGCGCCTGCACGATCACCCGGCCGACGCCGAAGCGTGCCGCAAGCCGCTCGGCGAGGGCCGCTGCCGCGATGCATCCCAGGCCGCCGCAGGCATAGGCCAGGCCGAGACTGCCGGCCGACAGACCGAGCTCGCGCGTCGCGAACAGGATGAGCACCGCGATCTGCATGTGGTGCAGGAACTGCCACAGCCCGGCGAGCCACGCCAGCGCCCACAACGTCGGGTTGCCGCGCACCAGCCGGAAGCCTTCGGCGATCTCGCGATTGGTGTTCGCCTTGCCGTGCACCTGTGGCAGGTCACCGGGCGCGCGGATGCGGCGCAGCATGCACGCGGAGGCGACGAATGCCAGCGCGTCGACGAGGATCGCAAAGGGCGCCGTCAACGCCTGGATCAACGCCCCGGCGAGTCCAGGGCCGACCAGCGAAGCCGATGTTTCGCCCAGCGTGATCTTGGCGTTCGCCTCCACGAGCCGCTCGCGTCCGGCCATCTGCGCGATGAGCACCTGGTAAGCGGCGCCGCCAACCACGTTCTGCACGCCGCACAGGAAGCCGACCACGAACAGCATCTCGATGGAGAGCGCATGCAACGCCGCCGCGACGGGAATCGCGAGCAGGGTTACGCCGCGACCGACGTCGGACGCGATGATGAGCGGCAGCTTGCGCACGCGATCGAGCAGCACGCCCGCGTGCAGGCTCACCAGCGCGAACGGCAGGGTCTCGAGCGCCACCAGCACCCCCATCTGCATGGGTGTGGCCGACAGCAGAACCGCGGCGGTCAGCGGCAAGGCGAGGTTCGTGACCTGCGCGCCGAACGACGTCACCGTCATCGACGACCACAGCTTCACGAACTCGCGATCGCGCCAGAGGCCGCGGGCGAAATGGTGCAGAAAGTTTTTCAGGTAAGACATAGCGATGCCTGTTCGATCGACGTCGCGCCACGCGACGGCTCCGCGGACGAAACCGCGGACAAACACAGGCGGGGGACTTGCTGGAACTTCCCGCCCGGCATCCGGCGGGAAACCAGCCGGATGACTACCGCAAGCCGCTGCGGAGGTAGACCGCGTCGCCGAAGGACATGCCGCGCAGTCCCGTCACGGGAGCGGCGGCGCCGACGCGCGCGACGGGCCACGGCAGGCTTGCTGCAGTGATGTCGAGGGTGAGGGGCGCGTGGGTCATGGTTGGAATGTCCTCCGCGGCGTCGCGGACGGTTTCCATTTTACGGAACGCCGCACGGGCGGCCAATCGCCGCACGCGCAATTCTCGCGCACGGAAGCGCGACCGATGCAAACGCGCAACAGTTCAGGGCGCCGGCGGGCGGCGCGCTGCGTCGATGTCCATGTACTGCCAGGGGTGCTCCCAGTACACGTGCTTCCGGTAGCCCAGCACCCATGGCTGCACCAGCGTGTTCTCGATGGTGTAGACGCCAAGCTCCCACGGGTTGTACGCGGCCACGATCTCCGACATCCGGCGATACAGCACGCTGCGCTTCGGGCTGTCCGGCAGCATGCGCGACTCCTGGTAGAGGGCGTCGTATTCGGGCTGGCTGAAACGCGAGAGATTGGATTGGCCGATGTTGCGGCTGTACAGCAGCTGGGCGAACGCATCGCCCTCGCCGTATTGCGTGATCCAGCCCACGCGCCACATCTGCAGCTGGCCCGCCTTCCCCATCTTCAGGAGATCGGGCCACTTCTGCTTCAGGAACTCGAGCCGGATGCCGAGCGTGGTCATGCTCTTCTTCCACAGCTCGTCGAACTCGCGGTCGCGGCCGGCCGTGGCCGAGCCCATGGTGAGCACGAGCGGCTTGCCGTCGGGAAGATCGCGCCAGCCGTCGCCGTCGCGATCGACGTAGCCGAACTTGTCGAGGAGCGCACGCGCCGCTCCCAGGTCATGCTTCACGCGCACGTTGAACGCCGGATCATGGCCGGGAACGTTGGGCGGAATCGGCTGCGTCGCCGGAAGCGCCTGGCCCTGGTACAGCGTGCGGATCAGCCCCGGGGTGTCGAAGCCCATCACGATGGCCCGCCGCAGCGCGATCTTCTCGCGGGTGTAGCCGCCGACGACCGGGTCCTCCATGTTGAAGTACGCGTACTGCAACGACGGCTGGGTGATGCGCTCGAGCCGGATGCCCTGCGCCGTGTACGATTTCTTGAGCGACCCGTCCTCCTCGAGCACCAGGTTGCTGAGATCCGACGGCACATTCACATAATCGAGACTGCGCGCATTGAAGGCCAGCAGGCGCGGATTCGATTCCTCGATGACCGCGATCTCGATGCGCCCGATCTGCGGCACGCGCTTGCCCTTCATGACCTTCATGATCGCCGCGTCGGCGGGTGCAGTGCTCTCGGGAAAGCGTTCTTCGCGGTAGCCGGGGTTCGCCTCCAGCACGATCTGCTGGCCGCGGCGCCATTGCGCGAGGCGATACGGACCGGTGCCTACCGGATTGGCCATCGCCCAACCGTTCGCGTCGCCGTACGCTTCGATGACCTCGCGCGCCACGACCGACATCGCCGGGTGTGACATGTACCCCTGCAGGATGTAATCGGGCTCGGTCAGGCGCAGGCGTACCGTGTAGCGGTCGATGGCCTGCAGGCCTTCGATCGGCTCGTCGTAATCGAGCTTGCCGGCCTTGCGCGCGCGCTCGAGCACCGCCTCGGCGCCCACGATCTTGCCGTCGAGGAACCACAGGTAGGGTGAGCGCATGCGCGGATCCAGCAGGCGCTTCCACGAATACACCACATCCGCGGCCGTGAGCTCGCGCGGCTTGCCCTTGAATGCCGGATCGGCGGCGAACATGATTCCGTGCCGCAGGCGGATCGTCCACGTGCGTCCGCCGTCGGAAATTTCCGGCATCGCCACAGCGAGGCTCGGTCCCAGCTTGTAAGGCCGCGTGAGGTATTCGTACGCGTACAGTGTGTCGAAGATCGCGCGCTGGACATGGCTCGAGTAGAGGTCCGACGTTGCCTGGGGATCGAACCCGGTCTCGGCGATCGGAATCGCGATACGCAGCACCTTCGCCGGATCGGCGAAGGCCGGACCCGCAGCGTCCGCCGGTCGTGGGGCTGCGGCCAGCATGCACGCGAGCATGCCGGCGACGGCCACGCCGAGCACGCCGCGCCGCCTAACCCCGGGTCGCGGCGTTACGGCGCGGTCCATCGATGTCGAGATAGCGCCACGGATGCGCGTGGAAGCCATTGTATTTGTAGCCGATGAGCCACGGCTGCAAGACCACGTTCTCATAACGGAACGCGCCGAGCTTCCATGGTGCATAGACGCTGATCAGCTCGCACATGCGGTACAGCACCTTCGTCCGCTCGGGCCCGTCCGGCATCGCCCGCGCCTTTTCGTACAGGCGGTCGTATTCCGGCAGCTTGAACCGCGCGAGATTGGAGAAGCCGGCGTGGCCGCCGTAGAGAAGCCCGAGGAACTGGAACCCCTCGGTCGAGGTGGCGATGTTGCCGAGCGACCACATCTGTAGTTGCCCCAGACGCGCCATCTTGAGCAGGTCCGGCCATTTCTGCTTGATGAACTCGACGCGAATGCCGACGGTGTTCAGGCTGCGCTGCCACAGCTCGTCGTACTGCCGCTCCAGCGCGCCGGTCGACGATGCCATCCTGAGGAGGAAAGGCGATCCGTCGGGCAGGTCGCGCCATCCATCCTTGTTGCGATCGATGTAGCCGAACTTGTCGAGCAGCGCCTTGGCCGCCGCGGGATCGTACGCGGTGTGGCCATCGAACTTCGGATTGTGGCCCGACATGCCCGGAGGAACGACCTGCGTGGCGATTACCGCCTGGCCCTGCCGCAGCACCCGGATCTCCTCGTCGACGTTGTACGACATGCCGATCGCACGGCGCAGCGCGATGCGGTCCGGCGTGTACCCGCCGACCACCGGGTCCTCCATGTTGAAGTACTCGTACGTGATCGTGGGCTGGATGCCGCGCCCGAGCGTGATGCCCTGCTGCACGAACCGCGGCTTCAGCACGTTGCCGGGATCGAGCACGTTCGCCACGAGATCCGGTGGCACGCCGACGTAGTCCAGGTCATGCTGCTCGAAGGCGAGCCAGCGCGGATTCGATTCCTCGATGATGCTGATCTCGACGCGCGGCACGAGCGGCAGCTTGCGGCCGCGCAGTCGCGCGATGAAGGGCTTGTCCGCCGGATCGGTGCTGTCCGGATAGCGCTCGTCACGAAAGCCCGGATTCGCCTCCAGCACGATGCGTTGCCCGCGCCGCCACTCCTTCAGGCGATACGCTCCCGTACCGACGGGGTTCGCCATCACCCAGCCGCTGCCGTCCGCATAGGCCTCCACCACCTCGCGCGCCACGGCCGCCGTCGCCGCCGTCGTCAGGTTCGACAGCAGCTCGTAGTCGGCGAAGTTGAGCCTGATGCGCAGGGTGTAGCGCTCGGGCGCGGTGAGGCCTTCCATCGGCGCGTCGTAGTCGAACGTGCCGGTCGCCTTCGCCTTGGCGATGATCGGCTCGGCACCGACGAGGCGGCCCTCGAAAATCTGCAGCGAGTTCGAGCGCATGCGCGGATCGAGGATGCGCTTCCACGCGTAGACGTAGTCGGCTGCCGTCAGCTCGCGCCGCCTTCCCTTGAACACGGGATCGTCGGCGAAGTAGATGCCGGGGCGGATGTGGATGGTCCACGTCCTGCCGTCGGCACTGATCTCCGGCATCGTTGTCGCCGTGTTCGGCACCAGCCGGTACGGACGCGCGACATAGTCGTACCGGTACAGCGCGTCGAAGATCTCGCGGTTCACGCTGTTCGAATAGATGTCGCCGGCAGCCTGTGGATCGAACCCGGTCTCGGCGACCGGGAAGGACACGCGCAGCACCTTCTGCGCGTCCACCTGCGCATCCGCGAGCGGCGTGACGCAGAGGCACGCCGCCAGGATCGCGACGAAACCGCGTGCGTGCATCGTCAGAGCAGCTTCTCGATGTCGCCGCCGAGGCTCGCGGGCTCCGCGTTCGGCGCGTAGCGCTCGACCACCTTGCCGTCCCGATCGACGAGGAACTTGGTGAAGTTCCACTTGATGGCCTCGGAGCCGAGCAGTCCCGGCTTCGCCTTCTTCAGGTAGCGGTAGAGCGGCGCCGCGGCGTCGCCGTTGACGTCCACCTTGGCGAACAGGGGAAACGTGACGCCGTAGTTCACTTCGCAAAAGGCCGCGATTTCGTCTGCCGTCCCGGGCTCCTGGCCACCGAACTGGTTGCACGGGAAGCCAAGGATCTCGAGGCCGCGCGCCTTGTACTTCTGATACAGCGCCTCGAGTCCCTTGTACTGTGGCGTGAAGCCGCATTCGCTCGCGGTGTTGACGATCAGCAGCACCTGGCCACGGTAGCGATCCAGGTGCACGGACCGCCCCTTGATGTCGTCGACGGTGAAATCGTAGATGCCGGCCATGCGTCCTCCAGGAGACAAGGCCCGATTATGCCCCTGCGTCGCCGGGTGGGGCCCCGAACCCGCCACCGCCGGGGGTCTGGATCACGAACACGTCGTCGGCTTGCATCTCGACCGCGCAGGTCGCGCCGTATTCCTCGCGCGTGCCGTCGTTGCGCTCGACCCAGTTACGTCCGACGGCGCCGGGCGCGCCCCCGTCGACGCCGAACGGGGCGATGCGCCGATGATTGGCGAGCATCACGGCGGTCATCGGCTCGAGGAAGCGGATCCGGCGCTCGGCGCCATCGCCACCGCGATGCCGCCCCGCACCACCGCTGCCCCGCCGGATCGCGAACGCGTCGAGCCGCACCGGGAAGCGCCATTCCAGCACTTCCGGATCCGTCAGCCGCGAGTTGGTCATGTGCGTCTGCACCACGCTGGCCCCATCGAAATCGGGGCCCGCGCCGGCGCCTCCGGAGATCGTCTCGTAGTACTGGTAGCGCGCGTTGCCGAAGGTGAAGTTGTTCATCGTGCCCTGCGAGGCGGCGAGCACGCCGAGCGCGCCGTACAGGGTGTCGGTGATCGCCTGCGACGTCTCGACGTTGCCGGCGACGACCGCGGCCGGGTAGCGCGGCGCGAGCATGGACCCGTCGGGAATCACGATCGAGATGGGCTTGAGACATCCCGCATTCATCGGGATCTCGTCGTCCACCAGCGTGCGAAACACGTACAGCACGGCAGCCTTGCAGACCGCGGAAGGCGCATTGAAATTGGTCGGCTGCTGCTCGCTCGTGCCGGTGAAATCCACCACGGCGGTGCGCGCCGCCTTGTCGATGCGGATGGTGACGGTGACGTGCGCGCCGCTGTCCATCTCGTAAGTGAAGTGCCCGTCATGGAGGACGTCCAGCACGCGCCGCACGGCTTCCTCGGCGTTGTCCTGCACGTGCTGCATGTAGGCGCGGACGACCGCGAGGCCGAAGTGGTCCACCATCCGGCGGAGCTCGGCGGCACCCTTGGCACACGCGGCCACCTGGGCGCGCAGATCCGCCAGGTTCTGGTCGACATTGCGCGATGGATAGCGCCCGCCGGCGAGGATTGCCCGCAGCTCGGCTTCGAGGAAGCGGCCCTGCGCAACGAGTTGCACGTTGTCGAGAAGAACGCCCTCCTCGTCGACGTGGGTGGAGTCGGGTGGCATCGATCCGGGCGTCGTGCCGCCGATGTCGGCGTGATGCCCGCGGGCCGCGACATAGAACTCGGGTGTCGGTGCACCCGGCAGGAACACCGGGGCGATCACCGTGACATCGGGCAGGTGGGTGCCGCCGTTGTACGGGGCGTTCAGCACATACACGTCGCCGTCGTGCATCCCGCCCGCACGACGCTCGATGATCGTCCGGACGCTCTCGCCCATCGATCCGAGATGCACGGGCATGTGCGGCGCGTTGGCGATGAGATTGCCTTCGGCGTCGAACAGCGCGCACGAGAAGTCGAGGCGCTCCTTGATGTTCACCGAGTATGCAGTGTTGGCGAGCGTGACACCCATCTGCTCCGCGATGGCCATGAAGAGATTGTTGAACACTTCCAGCAGGACAGGATCGGCCCGGGTGCCGATCGCATGCGCGCGCTGCAGCGGCACCGCCCGCTCCAGCACAAGGTCGCCGCGCGCCGTGAGCGACGCGCGCCAGCCGGGCTCGACCACCGTCGTCGCGCTCTGCTCGGCGATGATCGCCGGCCCGTCGATCACGTCGCCCGGCTGCAGGGCGTCGCGCAGATACACCGCAGCCTCGTGAAAGCGGCCATCGCTGTGCATGCGGCGGTGCTTCGATGGCTGCAGCGGACCCGAGCGGCCCGCGAACACCGGCAGCGAGGCAGCGGCGTCGTGCGCACGGCCGAAGGCTTCGACCCCGATGGCCTCGATCACCAGCGGCTTGCCCGGCATCAGGAAGCCGTATTGCGTGCGATACCGCTGCTCGAACTGCGTGGTGGTGGCAGCCACGGCCGCGGGTCCGCTCGCGGCCGGTGCGGGGACCTCGAGCGTGGTGTCGGTACCTTCGTACTTGAGATGGAGCGTGCGCGTCATGCCTGCGCGGTCCGCAGCAATGCCCTGACCGGTGATCTCGGCAAGCGCCGCCGACTCGAGATCGGCAAACAGCGCCGCGGTCGCGGCGAGCGCATCGTCATCGAGCCGCGCTTCGACGGCCTGCTGGCGCAGGGCGCGCACGTCGGCGAGCCCCATGCCGTAGGCCGACAGCACACCCGCGAATGGATGCAGCAGCACCCGCGTCATGCCGAGCGCATCCGCCACGGGGCAGGCATGCTGGCCGCCGGCGCCGCCGAAGCAGCACAGCGTATATGCGGTGACATCGTAACCACGCTGCACGGAGATGTGCTTGATGGCATTGGCCATGTTCTCGACGGCGATGCGCAGGAAGCCGTCGGCCACTTCCTCGGGTGTGCGCTTCGTGCCGGTGCGGCGCGACACTTCCTCCGCGAGGGCAGCGAACTTCTGGCGCACGACGTGCGCGTCCAGCGGCTCGTTGCCATGCGGTCCGAACACCGCCGGGAAGAGCTCGGGATCGATCTTGCCGACCATGACGTTGCAGTCGGTGACGGTGAGCGGACCGTTGCGGCGATAGCACGCGGGGCCCGGGTTGGCACCCGCAGAGTCGGGGCCGACCCGAAACCTCGCGCCATCGAAGGCGCAGATGGAGCCGCCGCCCGCCGCCACCGTGTGAATGCGCATCATCGGAGCGCGCAGCCGGACCCCGGCGACCTCGGTCACGAAGGCCCGCTCGTACTCGCCGGCGAAATGCGTCACGTCGGTCGACGTGCCGCCCATGTCGAAGCCGATGATCCGGTCGAAACCGGCGAGGCGGGAGACTTCCACCGCGCCGACGATGCCGCCTGCCGGCCCGGACAGGATGGCGTCCTTGCCCTGGAACCGGTGCGCGTCCGTGAGACCGCCCGAGGACTGCATGAATTGCAGCCGCAGTCCCGCGGTGTCGCGCGCGTCACCGGCGAGGTCGCGCTCGACCTCGTCGACATAGCGCCGCAGGATCGGCGAAAGATAGGCGTCGACCACCGTCGTGTCCCCGCGGGAGACGAGCTTCATCAGTGGGCTCACCTCGTGGCTGACGGAGACCTGCGCGAAACCCATTTCGCGGGCGAGCGCCGCGAGCGAAGCTTCGTGGGCAGGATAGCGATAGCCGTGCAGGAGGACGATGGCGATGGCGCCCACACCCTCGTGCCGCAGGGATTCGAGCAGCGCGCGCGCCGCGTGCAGGTCCAGTGGCTGCACGATCTCGCCGTGCGCACCGATACGCTCGTCGATCTCGACGACACGCTCGTACAGCAGCGTCGGCAGCTCGATCCGGCGCACGAAGAGCTTCGGCCGGTTCTGGTAGGCGATGCGCAGCGCGTCCGCGAAGCCGCGGGTTATGAGCAGCGCCGTGCGCTCGCCCTTGCGCTCGAGCAGCGCATTGGTCGCGACGGTGGTGCCCATCTTCACCGCCTCGATGGTGTGCGCCGGAATCGGCACGCCGGGCGCGAGGCCGAGGAGCTCGCGAATGCCGTGCACGGCGGCATCGCGATACTGCTCGGGATTATCGGACAGCAGCTTGTGGGTGACGAGCGATCCGTCCGGCCGTCGGGCGACGATGTCGGTGAAGGTGCCGCCGCGATCGATCCAGAATTGCCACATTCAGGAGACAGGAGTCAGAGGTCAGGAGTCAGAGGTCAGGAGTCAGAGGTCAGATATGCAACACCAGATGGATCGCGAAAGCACGGCTGCGTCCGGTCGCGCGCGCCTTTGCACGCGACCCGTAGTCTGGCCGGTCGCGACCGACGATGGATGGGACCCGTAGTCTTGCCTGTCGCGAGCTACGATGGACACGAGCCGGCCTCTTTCGGCCTGACCATCACACCTCGGCACGACGCGCAAATGGATTATAGAATGCCGGAGCCACCCTTTTCGGCCTCGGCTGTTCCGCTCGATGTCAAACTGCCGTTCTCTGTCACCTGTCACCTGTCACCTGTCACCTGTCACCTGTCACCTGTCACCTGTCACCTGTCACCTGATACCCGAAAGGTCCCGCCTTGAAACGCCTCCTCGCCTGTATCGCCGCCCTGGGTCTTGCCGCCGCTTTCCCCGCGTCGGCGCAAACGAAGTGGGACATGCCCACGGCGTATCCCGCCAACAACTTCCACACCGAGAACATCCAGCAGTTCGCCAACGACGTCGACAAGGCGACCGGCGGCAAGCTCAAGATCACGGTGCACGCCAACGCATCGCTCTTCAAGGCGCCTGAGATCAAGCGCGCGGTGCAGGGCGGGCAGGCGCAGCTCGGCGAGATCCTGCTGGTGAACTACGAGAACGAGGATCCGCTGTACGGCCTCGATGGCGTGCCGTTTCTCGCCACTTCCTACGGCGAGTCGCTCAAGCTCTACAAGGCGTCGCGCAAGGCGCTCGAGGACAAGCTCGGCAAGCAGGGCATGCGCCTGCTGTTCGCGGTCCCATGGCCGCCGCAGGGCATCTTCACCAACCGCACGCTCAATAGCGCCGCCGACATGAAGGGCCTCAAATGGCGCGCCTACAGCCCCGCTACGGGCAAGATCGCCGAGCTCGTCGGCGCGCAACCGGTCACCGTGCAGGCGGCGGAAGTATCGCAGGCCCTCGCGACGGGGGTCATCGATTCCATGATGACCTCGGGCGCGACGGGCTACGACTCCAAGACGTACGAGCACATCAAGAAGTTCTACGATACGCAGGCGTGGATTCCGAAGAACGCGATCATCATGAACCAGAAGGCCTTCGAGGCGCTCGACAAGCCGACGCAGGCCGCGCTCCTCAAGGCCGCCGCCGAAGCAGAAACGCGCGGCTGGAAGCTGTCGCAGGAAAAGACCAACTGGTACCTGGACCAGCTGAAGGCGAAAGGGATGAGCATCGAGAAGCCCTCCGAGCAGCTGACGGCCGATCTGCGCAAGGTAGGCAATCAGCTGCTGGCGGAGTGGCTGCGCAAGGCGGGCGACGACGGCCGCAAGGTGATCGACGCCTACCGCAGGATGTAGCACAGGCCACCCGCGAAGGACCCCCGATGCTTCGCCGCGGCCTCGACGCCCTGTACAACGCCGCCGCTTACCTGGCGGCGTTGTTTTTGATCGGTACCCTGCTGATGGTGCTCACCGGCATCGCCGGGCGGCTCCTGAACTTCCACGTTCCCGGCACGGACGCTTATGCGGGGTACTGCATGGCCGCGGCGGGCTTCCTTGCGCTCGCCCACACACTGAAGCGCGCCGAGCACATTCGCGTGACACTCGTGCTGGAGCACGTTGCGCCGGCACACCGGCGCGCCCTCGAGCTGTGGTCACTCGCCGTGGCGACGGTGCTCGCCGCGGTGTTCGCGCTCTACAGCGTGCGCCTCGCCTACCAGTCGTGGGATTTCCACGACATCTCGACCGCGACGGATGCGACGCCGCTATGGATCCCGCAGCTGACCATGGCCCTCGGCACGCTCGTGCTGCTGATCGCGTTCGTCGACGAGCTGGTCCTCGAATGGCGCGGGGAGCGGCGCACGGCGATGCCCGCCGAAGCGCTGCACAACGAGTAGCCGCCGTGGACGCGCTCATCACCGCGCTGCTGATCGTTTCGCTGTTCGCGCTGCTCGGCAGCGGCGTATGGATCGGGCTCGCGCTTTCCGGGGTCGCCTGGATCGGCATGGAGCTCTTCTCGTCACGCCCCGCCGGAGACGCCATGGCCGTGACGATCTGGGGATCCTCGTCCTCCTGGACGCTCACCGCTCTGCCGCTCTTCGTCTGGATGGGCGAAATCCTGTTCCGCACGCGGCTCTCCGAGGACATGTTCCGCGGCCTTGCACCGTGGCTCGAGCGCGTTCCGGGCCGGCTGCTGCATACCAATATCATTGGCTGCACGATTTTCGCGGCGGTGTCGGGTTCGTCGGCAGCCACGTGCGCGACCATCGGCAAGATGACGCTGCCCGAGCTCAAGGCCCGCGGTTATCCCGAGGACATCACCATCGGTACGCTCGCGGGGGCGGGGACCCTGGGCCTGCTCATTCCGCCATCGATCATCATGATCGTGTACGGCGTGACGGCAAACGTGTCGATCGCGCAGCTCTTCGTCGCGGGCATCGTACCGGGAGTGCTGCTGGCGCTCCTGTTTTCCGGGTACATCGTGGTGTGGGCGCTGCTCCACCCGGACGCGATTCCGGCGATGACCGAACGCACGTCGTTCTCGCAGAAGGTGTTCGCGGCGCGCCATCTCATCCCGGTGATGCTCCTCATTGCGGCCGTCCTCGGCTCCATCTACACCGGAGTGGCGACCGCCACCGAAGCGGCTGCATTCGGCGTGGTCGGCGCGCTGCTCATCTCCCTGGCGCAAGGCTCGCTCAACCGCACGACATTCACGAGCAGCCTGCTCGGGGCGACGCGGCTCTACTGCATGATCGCGCTGATCCTCTCCGGGGCGGCGTTCCTCACCCTCGCCATGGGCTACATCGGCCTGCCGCGGCACCTCGCCCAATGGATCGGCGGCCTCGGCCTGTCGCCGTTCCTGCTGATCGTGGCGCTGATGGTGTTCTACATCGTCCTCGGCTGCTTCCTCGACGGCATCTCGATGGTCGTGCTCACGATGGGTGTGATCCTGCCAACGGTCGAGGCGGCGCACATCGACCTGATCTGGTTCGGCATCTTCGTCGTGCTGGTCGTCGAGATGGCGCAGATCACGCCTCCCGTGGGCTTCAACCTGTTCGTGCTGCAGGGCATGACCGGCAAGCAGATCACGTGGATCGCCCGCAACACCCTGCCGATGTTCGTTCTGATCGTCGCGGCGACGCTCCTCATCTGGTTCTTTCCCGACCTGGTGACCGCCCTGCCGCGCCAGATGAAGCTGGGATGAGCGCCGCAGCACGCTCGGGACCACTTGCGGGCGGCACGACGGCACCGCCCATTCCGCCATGGAGTGCAACGGTGCGCGCGCCGTTCGCCACGCTCGGCGTGCGCGTCGAGCACGACTGCGTCACGGCGATCGCGTACCTCCCGCGTGAGCACACGGAGGTGGTGCCGGCGACGCGCCTCGCCAGGAATGCGGTGCGCCAGCTCGAAGCCTATCTGGCGGACCCGCACCACGCCTTCACGCTCCCGCTCGCGCCCAAAGGCAGCCTCTTCCGGCAGCGGGTCTGGGAGGCGATTGCAGCCATTCCGGTCGGCCACTCGCGCACTTATGGCGAGCTAGCGCGCGCAGTGCACAGCGCGCCGCGTGCCGTGGGCGGCGCGTGCGGCGCGAATCCGATTGCGCTCGTCATCCCCTGCCACCGCGTGGTCGGGAGTCAGGGCGCGCTCGGCGGGTTCATGAATGCGGCGGCAGGCGATCCGATCACGATCAAGCGCTGGCTGCTCACCCACGAAGGCTACCGCTTTGGCGCTTGACTCGGCGCGAGGCGAGCGCGCATCCATTCCGCTGATCGACGCGTTCTGCGACCAGGTGTGGCTGCAGGACGGCCTCGCACCAGCCTCCCTCAAGAGCTACCGGCAGGACCTCACGCGCTGGGCCGCGTGGCTCGGAACACGAGGGCGCGACCTGCTCGATGCCGACCGCGGCGACGTGGAAGCGTTCCTCGCCGACGAGTTCCGCGCGCACAGCAAGGCAACATCGATCGCGCGTCGGCTTTCGGCGCTGCGCCGCTTCTATGGCCTGCAGATGCAGCAGGGCACGGTCACCGCCGATCCCACGCTGCGGGTGCGGGCACCGAAGCTGCCGCGACGGCTGCCGAAGAACCTCAGCGAAGCACAGGTCGAAGCCCTGCTCGGGGCGTGCACCGGCGACTCCACGCGCGCGGTGCGCGACAAGGCGATGCTCGAAACGCTGTACGCGACCGGCCTGCGGGTGTCCGAGCTCGTCGGGCTCAAGCTCGCGCAGGTTTCGCTCGACATGGGCGTGGTGCGCGTGATCGGCAAGGGCAGCAAGGAACGCCTGGTGCCACTCGGCGAGGAAGCCCTGCAGGCGCTGCGACGCTACCTGCGCGACGCGCGGCCGGAGCTCGCTGCCCAGGGCAAGAGCGATGCGCTCTTCCTGACCGCGCGCCGCCTGCCGATGACGCGCCAGGCGTTCTGGCAGCTGGTGAAACGCTATGCCGTGCGGGCGGGCATTCCCGGTACGGCGCTCTCCCCGCACGTCCTGCGGCACGCGTTCGCGACACACCTCCTCAATCACGGCGCCGACCTGCGCGTCGTGCAATTGCTGCTGGGTCATGCCGACATCAGCACGACGACCATCTACACGCACGTGGCGCGCGAGCGACTGAAGCAGCTGCATCGCGTGCACCATCCACGGGGATGACGGCGACCACCCCATTGCTCGCGATGCGCGCGGCATTGCGGCGCCTGCGCCAGCGCACGCGCCGCGCGCCCCTCCCCGGCCTGCCAGGCGCTGGCCCCCAGGTGGCGTTTCAATGCAATCTGTGCGGCGCGCGCAACCGCGTTGCCGAGACCCTGCTCGGGCGGGAAATCCCGTCCTGTGCGCGGTGCGGATCGACCGTTCGCTGGCGGGCGATCGTGCAGCTCGTCTGCGAGTCGCTGCTTGGCGGGTCGGTTGTCATTCCGGAACTGCCGCCACGACGCGACCTGCGGGGCATCGGCCTGTCCGACGACGCGTGCGTCGCAACGGCCCTGGCCCGCTGCTTCGATTACACCAACACCTATTTCCACACGGCGCCGCGCCTGGACATCACCGCGGTACCCGATGACATGACGCACGGCTACGACTTCGTGACGGCGAGCGATGTGTTCGAGCACGTGGTGCCACCGGTCGAGGTGGCCTTCCGCAATGCGCACCGGCTGCTGAAGCAAGGCGGCGTATTCGTGTTCACGGTGCCGTTCACGCTCGATGCGGACACCGTCGAGCACTTTCCGGAGCTCTACGACTTCACGGTCAAGAAGGAGCGCGACGCCTGGGTCCTGCACAACCGCACCCGCGATGGTCGCGCGCAACGCTTCGACCAGCTCGTCTTTCACGGCGGTCCAGGCACGACGCTCGAGATGCGCCTGTTCTCGCGGGCGGCACTCGAGCGGCATTTCGCGCAGGCAGGTTTTCGCGAGGTGCGCTTCGCCACCGAGCCTTGCCTGCGGCACGGCATCGCGTGGCCCGAGCCATGGTCGGTGCCGATCGTCGCCGTTGCATGAGCGCGAAGGGCCGACCGAGCGCGAATACCGGAGTGCGCAGCACGAAGGTAGTCCAATGAACGCCGCACGACCGTGAGCAAGGACCGGCTGCCCGCCACGCAAGCCATCCGCGTGCTCCGCGAGCGCGGCGTGGCGTTCACGCTGCATCCGTATCCGTACGAAGAGCGCGGCGGCACCGCCGTATCGGCGCGCGAGCTCGGCGTCGACGAGCACGCGGTGATCAAGACGCTCATCATGGAGGACGAGCGAAAGCAGCCGCTGGTCGTGCTCATGCATGGCGATCGCGAGGTATCGACGCGCAACCTCGCGCGCCATCTCGGGGTCAAGACGATCGCCCCCTGCGCGCCGGCCGTTGCCGATCGGCATTCGGGCTACCAGGTCGGCGGCACGAGCCCGTTCGGCACGCGACGCGCGATGCCGATCGTGATGCAGGCAAGCATCGCCCAGCTGCCCTACCTGTATGTCAACGGCGGGCGCCGCGGACTGCTCGTGGGCATGGCGCCGGCGGATCTCGTCCGCGTGCTCGAGCCGGACATGGCGGACATCGCCACGCACAAGGCAGGCTGAGGGTCAGGCGTCGCGCTGGCGCTCGATCAGGACGCCGATTTCCTTCACCCCGGGGACCGCCGCGAGCTTCGCGACGCGCACGCGTACCCAGGACGCCGCGAATTCCTGCAACACGAGATCGGCGATCGCCTGCGCAAAGCGTTCCAGGAGGCGGTGCGGGTGATCCGCCGCGAAGGCCTGCACCCGCCGCACCACGGCCGCGTAATCGAGCGCGTCGGCGAAATCGTCGGAGCGGAATGCGGCATCGCTCGTGCCGAGATCGAGGTCGAGCCGCACGGTTTGCGGCAGCTGCTGCTCCCATGCATACACGCCGATGCGCGTCTGCACGCGCAGGTCGTGAATGAAGATCGTGTTCATGCGCGGCGGGTGCACGGGCGCCGGAAGCGTCGCTTTGCCGGTATCATCCGCCGCATTCTAGCCGACCCAAGCTGCGCGCCACGGCGCAGCCGGTATACCGATGCTCGCTTCGATCCTGTTCGTGCTTGCGGCCTACCTCATCGGCAGCGTGTCGTTCGCGGTCGTCGCGAGCCGGATCTTCGGGTTGCCGGATCCGCACAGCTACGGCTCCGGCAATCCCGGCGCGACCAACGTACTGCGCACCGGCAACAAGCCGGCGGCGGTCGTCACCCTCATCGGCGATGCCGCCAAGGGCTGGCTGGCCGTATGGCTCGCGCTGCGCCTCGGACCCGCGATGCAGGTGGAATCGTGGACGATCCCGGTGGTCGCTCTCGCCGTCTTCATCGGTCACCTGTTTCCGGTGTTCCATCACTTCGCGGGCGGCAAGGGCGTCGCCACGGCGGCAGGCATCGTCGTCGCCCTGCACTGGCCGCTCGGCCTCGCGCTGCTGGTGGTGTGGCTGACGATTGCGTTCGGCTTCCGCGTCTCGTCGCTCGCCGCGCTCGTCGCTGCGGTGTTCGCGCCGGTGGGTGCCTTCTACGTCTTCGGCAACGCCCTGATCGCCTGGACCATGGTGCCGATCGCGCTGCTCCTGTTCTGGCGGCATCGCACCAACATCCGGCAATTGTTCGCCGGTCACGAGCGCACGATCGGCCGCTAACCCGGCACGCCGAGCGACGCGAGCTCCCAGCGCGGGCGCACCGCGAAGTCGTACGCACCGCGTGACGTGCCGCTGCGCAGTCGCAACGCTCCCACCAGCGCGATCATTGCGCCGTTGTCCGTGCAGAACGCGAGATCGGGAAAGAACACCTCGGCGCCAGCCTGCGCCACGGCATCGAGCAGGCGTGTGCGCAGCGCGCGATTGGCGCCGACCCCGCCCGCGACAACGAGTCGCCGATGGCCCGTGCGCCGCAGTGCCTCCAGCGCCTTGGCCGTGAGCACGTCCACCACCGCTTCCTGGAAGGCCCGGGCAATATCGGCCCGGCGCTGCGGCGTCAGCGGCTCCCGGCGCGCGACGGTGATCACGGCCGTCTTGAGGCCGCTGAAGCTCATCGCCAGATCGCCGCTGTCGAGCATCGGTCGCGGCAGGACCACCGCGCCGGCCGCGCCGCGCTCGGCAAGCTGTGCCACGGCCGGTCCTCCCGGGTAAGGCAGGCCGAGGAGCTTGGCCGTCTTGTCGAACGCTTCCCCCGCAGCATCGTCGAGCGTGTCGCCGAGCAGCCGGTACTGCCCCACACCCGCAACCTCGAAGATCTGGCTGTGGCCCCCCGACACGAGCAGGGCAACGAACGGGAATGCCGGCCTGGGCTCGGCGAGCAGTGGCGAGAGCAGGTGCCCTTCGAGGTGATGCACGCCCAGGACCGGTTTGCCGAGCGCGCACGCCAGCCCCGAGGCCACGGCGGCGCCGACCAGCAGCGCGCCGGCAAGCCCCGGCCCTTCGGTGAAGGCGATCCCGTCGAGATCGCGCAGACCGAGGTCGGCCCGCGCGAGGACCTCGCGGGCGAGCGGCAGCACCCGCTGCACATGGTCACGCGACGCCAGCTCCGGCACCACCCCGCCATACGGTCGATGCATCGCGACCTGCGAATGCAGCGCGTGGGCCAGCAGGCGACCGCCACCCGCCTCGCTGTCGTAGACGGCGACGCCGGTCTCATCGCAGGAAGTCTCGATGCCCAGGACGCGCATGGGATGGGAAGAGGCGGGACGGATACCGAGGGCGGGCGGCAAAGCGCCGCGCCGCTCACCGCCGGCGCGATGCTGGCGGCAAAGGGTCGGATTATAGCCGGCGCCCTTGCGGGCGACGGCCGGTCTTGCTACACTTCTTGGTTACCGCCAGCCCAGGCTATCAGCATAGGAACGAGTTACATGCCCAGCGTTCGCGTCCGCGACAACGAGCCCTTCGAAGTGGCCCTGCGCCGCTTCAAGCGCACCATCGAAAAGACCGGCCTCCTGACCGAGCTCCGCGCTCGCGAGTTCTACGAGAAGCCGACGTCGGAGCGCAAGCGCAAGCTCGCCGCGGCCGTCAAGCGCCACTACAAGCGCCTGCGCAGCCAGCAGCTGCCGCCCAAGCTGTTCTGAAGCGGCCGCAGCGGCGGTCGCGCTGACGGGCCGCACCAGCGGCAGACCGGACAAAGGGGCGAAGCGATTCGCCCCTTTTGCATTGGCCGCGCCACACCGAAGGGTAGTCGCCATGACATTGAAGGAACGCATCACCGAGGACATGAAATCGGCCATGCGGGCGAAGGACGCACCGCGGCTCTCCACGATCCGCCTGCTGCTCGCCGCCATCAAGCAGCGCGAAGTGGATGAACGCATCCAGCTCTCGGATGCCGACGTGCTCGGGATCATCGACAAGATGCTGAAGCAGCGGCGGGACTCCATCACCCAGTTCGAGGCTGGTCACCGCAAGGATCTCGCCGACGCCGAGCGCGCCGAGATCGAGGTGCTGACGGCCTACATGCCCCAGCCGCTGTCCGACGCCGAAATCGACGCGATCATCGCCGCCGCCCTTGCGAGCACCGGCGCCGCAGGCATGGCCGCGATGGGGAAAGTCATGGCAGAGGTGCGGCCCGCGCTGGCCGGGCGCGCCGATCTCGCCGCCGTGTCCGCGAAGGTGAAGGCGCGCCTCGCGGGCTGATGCCCGCCATCGGTCGGCCGAGCGGAGCCGTAGCTGGCAGCGCGGTTGCCCTTGCCTATAATGCAGAAGGAAGCGACCTAAGGCCTAAAGCGCAGCCCGCTCAGCCCACTGGAAGCGGTCTGATGCCCGGGTCCGGCGCCCGATTTGGGGCGCAACGCAGCGCCCATCCATGATTCCGAACGATTTCATCCAGACGCTGCTCAGCCGGGTCGACATCGTCGAAGTCATCGACCGCTTCGTGCCGCTGAAGAAGGCGGGGGCGAACTACGCCGCCTGCTGCCCCTTCCACAGCGAGAAAACACCCTCTTTCACGGTGAGCCCCAGCAAGCAGTTCTACCACTGCTTCGGCTGCGGCGCCCATGGCACGGCGATAGGCTTCCTGATGGAGCATGGCGCGCGCTCGTTCCCGGAGGCGGTCGAGGAGCTCGCGCGCGACGCCGGCCTCGAGGTGCCGCGGGAGGACCGGTCGGGCGATGCGCAGCGGCGCGCCGAGGGCGCGGGTCTCACCGGGATTCTCAGCGATGCAGCCCGCTTCTATCGTGCCAGCCTCAGGGAGTCGCCGCGCGCCATTGCCTACCTCAAGGGCCGGGGACTCACCGGCGCCATCGCGGCGCGGTTCGGGATCGGCTACGCGCCCGAGGGCTGGCAACCGCTCGCCGGCGCATTCCCCGACTACGCCGACACGGCGCTCGAGACCGCGGGGCTCGTCATCGTCGGCGACGCGGGCAAGCGCTACGACCGCTTTCGCGACCGGATCATGTTTCCCATCCATGACACCCGCGGCCAGGTCATCGGCTTCGGCGGCCGGGTGCTCGATCGTGGCGAGCCCAAGTACCTGAACTCGCCCGAAACCCCGCTGTTCTCCAAGGGACGCGAGCTGTACGGGCTGTACCAGGCACGCACGGCGATCAGGGACAGCGGACGCGTGGTGGTCGTCGAAGGCTACATGGACGTCGTGGCGCTCGCCCAGCACGGCGTCGACTACGCCGTCGCCACCCTCGGCACGTCGACCACGCCGGCGCACGTCCAGAAGCTCTTCCGGCTCACCGACACGGTGGTGTTCTGCTTCGACGGCGACAACGCCGGTCGCAAGGCCGCGTGGCGCGCGCTCGAGAACGCACTGCCCGTCCTCGCCGACGGCAAGGAGGCAGCGTTCCTGTTCCTGCCGGAAGGCATGGATCCCGATGATTTCGTGCGCCAGCGCGGCAAGGCTGCCTTCGAGGCGCTGCTCCGGGCCGCGACGCCGCTGTCGGAATTCATGCTCGCCGAAATCGCGCGCCTGCACGCCCCGACCACCGCCGAAGGGCGTGCCGCATTCGTCGCCGCGGTGCGGCCCCTCCTCGCCCAATTGTCCGCGCCCATCCTGCGCGCGGTGTTGCGTCGCCGCGTTGCGGAACTTGCTGGATTACCGGAGTCTGACCTTGAGGCGCTGCTCGGTCCGGCGCCGAAAGGCGTGCCACGCCAGGAGCCCGCCGAGGAAGCGGTCCAGCAGCCGGTCGAGCGCCTGGTGCGCCGGCGCGTGCCGGCGACCGGCCGGCGGGCGCCCTCGCTGATGCGCGAACTGCTGCAACGGCTGCTGATGAAACCCGAGCTGGCATGGTCGGTCGCGGTCCCGCGCATGGAGGAGACGAGCCGCGAGGCACGGGCACTCAATGCCGTGGCCGGCTTTTGCGCCGGTTCGCCGGGGCCGCTCACCGCAGCCGGCGTGATGCAGCATTTCGCCGGCACCGAACACGAGGATCTCCTCGTCCAGGCGCTCGCGATGGCCGAGGATCACGGCCTGACGGCAGAACAGGCGAGCGCCGACCTGCAGGAGGGCATCGCGCGTTACTGGGAACAGGCGCGACGCACGGGCCGGGCGCTGGCGGCGGACGCGCCGGCGCCACGTACGCCGGAGGAGGCGGAGCGTTCGCGACAGCTTGACATGGTGCGCCTCGCCGGCGAGCGGGGCTCCGGCCAGTGAGGGCGCGCATGGGCCGTCGCCTTCGGGCTGCGCTGGTCAGGGAAAGTAACTGCATGTTAAAATTTGAGGTTTTCCCGGTCGGCCCCACATAACGACCAGGAATCGAATCGCTTAGGATCGCCATGGCCAAGAAGCTCGCGAAGCCCGCCCGCAAGTCGCCCGCCAAGTCCCCCGCCCGCAGCACCAGAAAGGCCGCCCGCAAGGAGCCGATCGGTCGCCGGTCGGCGGCCAAGCCCGCGCCCAGAAAACCGGTGAAGCCGGCCGCGAAGACGGCTGCGCCCAAGGGCAAGACCACTGCAAGAAGCAAGCCGGCCGGCAAGTCCGCAACGAAGAAGATCGTTGCGAAGGGCCATGCCATGCAGGCATCGTCGACCACGAAACCGAAGGCGGGAGCCAAGGTCGTACCCAAAGGCGCCCCCAAGCAGGTCAAAGCTGTGCCCACCCACGATTCCCGTACCAAGCCGAAGACGAGCACGCCTGCCGCCAAGCCTTCCACCAAGACTGCTGCCATCGCGCAACACGCGATCGCTGCCAAGGTCGCGCCCGCGAAAGCAGGCGCCGCCAAGACCGCCGCCACGCCGGCCAATCACAAGCCGACGACCGTTGGCGAGATCGCGGCCAAGCTCGCCGGACGCCGCGCCGAAGAATCGAAGAAGGGCCGCAACGGCAAGCAACAGGAAGTTGCGCCGCGCGAGCTCACGCCCGCCGACGTCGAGGCCCGCAAGCGCCGCCTCAAGACGCTGATCGTGCTCGGCAAGGAGCGCGGATTCCTCACGTTCGCCGAGATCAACGATCACCTTCCCGACGACGTGCTCGATGCCGAGCAGATCGAGGGCATCATCGGGATGATCGGCGACATGGGCATCCAGGTGTACGACGAGGCGCCGGATGCCGAGACGCTGCTCATGTCGGAGTCGGCGCCAACCGCTCCGACCGACGACGTCGAGGAAGCCGCCGAAGCCGCGGTCTCGACGCTCGACTCCGAATTCGGCCGCACCACCGACCCCGTCCGCATGTACATGCGCGAGATGGGCTCCGTGGAGCTCCTCACGCGCGAGGGCGAGATCGAGATCGCCAAGCGCATCGAGGAAGGCCTCAAGCACATGATCATGGCGATCTCCGCGTGCCCGATGACGGTCGCGCAGATCCTCGATCTCGCCGAGAAGATCGAGAAGGACGAGCTCAAGATCGACGATCTCGTCGATGGCCTGATGGACTTCAACGAGCAGCTCGAGGTCGAAGAGGAAGTCGAGGACGACGTCGAGGAGGAAGAGGACGAGGGCGATGCCGTTGCGATCGCCGCCGAGAACCTCGAGCGCCTCAAGGCCGCCGCCCTCGAGCGCTTCGCCACGATCCGCAAGCACTTCACCCGCATGCTCGTCGTCCTCCAGAAGGAGGGCCACAAGGCGCCGAAGTACATGGAGCTGCAGAAGAAGATCAGCAACGAGCTCATGCAGATCCGCTTCGCGGCGCGCCAGGTCGAGAAGCTCTGCGACAGCGTGCGCAGCGAGGTGGACAACATCCGCCAGACCGAGCGCAAGATCCAGGACCTCGTGGTGAACAAGGGCGGCATGCCGCGCCCGGACTTCATCAAGAAGTTTCCCGAGAACGAGACGTCGCTGCGCTGGATCGATCGCGAGGTCGCTGCCAAACACCTGTTCAGCGAGCAGCTCGCGAAGTACCGGCAGGCGATCGTGGAGCAGCAGCAGAAGCTGCTCGACCTGCAGAAGCGCGTGATGATCCCGCTCAAGGACCTGAAGGACATCAACAAGCAGATGTCGCAGGGCGAGGCGCGCGCGCGCAAGGCCAAGCGCGAGATGACCGAGGCGAACCTGCGCCTCGTCATCTCGATCGCCAAGAAATACACGAACCGCGGACTGCAGTTCCTCGATCTCATCCAGGAAGGCAACATCGGCCTCATGAAGGCGGTGGACAAGTTCGAATACCGCCGCGGTTACAAATTCTCGACCTATGCCACGTGGTGGATCCGGCAGGCCATCACCCGCTCCATCGCCGACCAGGCACGCACGATCCGCATCCCGGTGCACATGATCGAGACGATCAACAAGATGAACCGGATCAGCCGCCAGATCCTGCAGGAGACCGGTCAGGAGCCCGATCCGGCGCTGCTCGCCGAGAAGATGGAGATGCCCGAGGAGAAGATCCGCAAGATCCTCAAGATCTCCAAGGAGCCGATCTCGATGGAAACGCCGATCGGCGACGACGACGACTCGCACCTGGGCGACTTCATCGAGGACCTGTCCACCATCGCGCCGTCCGATGCGGCCGTCAACGCGAGCCTGCGCGACGTGTGCAAGGACATTCTCGACACCCTGACGCCGCGCGAGGCCAAGGTCCTGCGCATGCGCTTCGGTATCGAGATGAACACCGACCACACGCTGGAGGAAGTCGGCAAGCAGTTCGACGTCACGCGCGAGCGCATCCGGCAGATCGAGGCGAAGGCGCTGCGCAAGCTGCGCCACCCGTCGCGCTCCGAGAAGCTGCGCAGCTTCCTGGAGGGCGAAGGCTGAGGATTCACGGCGGCAACGCCGGCACACCACAATGCAAACGCCCCGGCTCCCGGGGCGTTTTGCTTTACGGGTCCGCCCGCGCCGCGGACGCGGCGCTCAGTGCGTCACTTGAACAGGAGCACCGGGACCGTGCTGCTCGCCACGACCTTGGTGGTGACGGAACCCATCACGAGACCGGTCAGTCCGGTGTGCCCGTGCGTACCCATCGCGATCAGGTCGAAGCCGCCTTCCTTGGCGAGGCGCACGATTTCCAGGGCCGGATCGCCCACGCGCTTTTCCACCGTGAAAGCAATGCCGCTCTTCCCGAGCACCTCGCGGCCCGGCGCGAGCGCCGTCTCGCTCTCCTCGTCGTAGTACTGGTGCACGGCTTCCTTGCCGACCCACGCCACCGCGCGCTTGTACGGCAGCGCGAAATGCACGTACACCACGGTCAACGCCGGCGCTTCGCGAAACCACTGCATATGGGCGCAGAGCTGCTCGAGCATGTGGGTCGAGTGCCTGGATCCGTCGACGGCAGCAAGGATTTTCATGGGGTGCGGCGATGGTGGCGGGATAACACAGGTGCAATGCCGACGCGAGCCGCAATTGCCCGTGCCGGGGTCTGCACAGGAGGGAATTCTAGCGCATCAGGCGAGCGGCAGTACCGTGAGCACCTGGTCGGGCTCCTCGGGATCGTCGTGCACGACGAAGCCGAGCGCGGTGACGAAGCGCAACATCTGGGTATTCGTGCGCAGCACCGCGCCTTCCAACCGCTCCACGCCGCGCGCCTTGGCACAGGCGATGAGGCGTTCCATCACGAGCCGGCCAACGCCGCGGTTCTGCCAGGCGTCGGCCACGACGATCGCGTACTCCGCGCTCTCCAGGTCCGGGTTGCAGATGTAGCGCGCGACGCACACGAACTGCGGCCCCGCCGGTGTGGCAGTGAGGGCCACCAGCGCGAGCTCGCGGTCGTAATCGACCTGCGTGAAACGCGCCAGCATCGCCGGCGTGAGCTCGTGCAGGCGGTAGAAAAACCGGTAGTAGCGCGTTTCTTCGGACAGCCCGGCGACGAAGGCCTGCTCCAGGTTGGCATCCTCGGGCATGATCGGCCGCACGTGGAGCAGCGTGCCGTCGGCGAGGCGGGCATCGGTGACGAGCTCCACCGGATAAGGGTGGATTGCCATGTGCCGGTAATCGCCCGGTGACCAGCGTCGCTTCGGGTCGACGGCCGCATACGCGCCGGCAATCACGGCGTCGGCGGCGCCGACGTGAACCGGATCCATCACGAGCGAGCGCAGCCACGGCACGGCACACACGAGCGACGAAACCTGGAGCAAAACCCGCACGAGCAGCTCGAGTTGCGGCAGCACGTTGTCCGCGCCGATGCTCGCGAGCGCCTTGCTGTCGCGGATCAGGTCGAGGGCGAGCCGGCGGTTGAGCGGAGGCAGCAGCACCACGCGCTCGTGATCGACCAGGGTCGCATTGACGCTGTTGCCGAAGGTGATGACCGGCCCGAACACCGGATCGGTGTGCACGGCAATGGCCACGTCGAGGCTCTGCACGATGGGCGCGTCCTTCTGCACCAGCATGCCGCTGTAGCCGGCGCGGCGCCCGCGCGCCGCTCCGTCGAACAGCTGCCCGTACGCCCGCGACACCATGCTCCCGCTGCGCAGCCCGCCCTTGGCAATGATCGGGGTATGCAGGCGCGCACCGGGCACCGCGACCGCGTCGAACACGAGGCGCACCGGATACCCAATGCTGCGCGCTGCGGTGAGCGCGTCCTTGAGCGTATCCGCGGGCTCGGTGCGCGGCACCGGCAGACCGAATGCCCCAAGCAGTCCATAGGTCTCGATTCCGGTGAGCACCGTGCGGTTCGCACCCACCGCTGCCAGCCGGATGCGTTCCGCCGTCACGTAATCGGGCAGTGACGGCTCCGGCTGCGGCGGGGCGACTTCGAGGAGCCACTGCTGGTTGCGGCGATAGGCCGCGACGAATGCGAACGCGTCGACGGCGTTCTCGGGTGTGTAGAAGTTGGCGATGCCGCCCGCCTCCAGCGCTTCGCCGACCTCGCGCCGATCGAGCGCGCCCAGCCAGCCGGCGAGCACAGGCTTCGACGAGTTGCGCGCGACGGTGGCCACCGCGCGCGCCGCGTCGGTCGCGCCGGTGGTCGGGCGTTGCACGTGCAGCGCCAGCACCGCGTCGACAGCGTCGTCGCCTAGCGCAGCTTCGACGGCACCGGCCAGGCGCTCCGGCGGCGCGTCGCCGCGCACGTTCACCGGATTGCGTTTCGCGACGTTCGGCGGGAGCAGCGCGGCAAGGCGCCGGACGGTGCCCGAGCCGAGCCGCGCGAGGGGAATGCCGCGATCGAATGCGATGTCCGCAGCCAGCGTGCCGGGCGCCTGGCCGTTGGTGACGATCGCGAGCCGGTTGCCGCGTGCGATCTTGCCCATGGCGAGCAGACGCGCGACCGCAAACAGCTGGGTGTAGGTCATGACGCGAACGGCGCCGGCCCGGCGCATCGCCGCATCGAACACGGCATCGGAGTTGGGCGGCACCACCCCGTTCACCGCGGGAGGGCGAATCTCCATCGAGCGTCCCGCCTTGAGCACGACCACGGGCTTCGTTCGCGCGGCTGCGCGCAGTGCCGAAAGAAAGCCGCGTGCGTCGCGCACCGTCTCGACATACAGCAGGATGCCGTCGGTTTCGGAGTCCAGCAGGACCGCATCGAGCAACTCGCCGAAGCCGATGTCGAGCCCGCCGCCGAGCGCCACGACCGTTGAAAAGCCGATGCCGGCCGGGGTGGCGAAGTCCAGCATCGCCGTGCACATCGCGCCCGACTGCGCGATCAGCGCCAGACGCCCAGCGTGCGCACGCGCCGCGCCGAGGGTGGCGTTGAGGCCGATCTGCGGGCGCATGACGCCGAACGCATGAGGCCCGAGCAGCCGTACGTGGCGCCGGCGCGCCGTGGCGAGGAGATCGCGCAGCCAGCGACGGGCATCGCCTTCGTTTTCCGGCGGCGGCGACAGCACGATCGCGGCCTTCACTCCCGCCCGTGCGGCATCGTCCAGCACGCGCGGAACCTGCGCGCAAGGCACCGTGATCAGTACCAGGTCGACGGGCCCGGGTATCGCGGAGATCGATGCAAACGCCTTGCGCCCGAGGATCCGGCCGTGCCGCGCATTCACCGCATGCAGTGCTCCTTGGAAGTCGCCGTCGAGCAGGTTCTCGTAGACGATGCGCCCGAGCGATCCGGGGCGCTCGGAAGCGCCGACCAGCGCCACGGAGGTCGGCATCAGCAGCGGCCGGAGGTAGTGATGAAGTGGCATGAGGACGAGGCGCAACGGGGCAGTGCGGTATCGCGGTTTGTCGTGCCGCCGCGGCGACCCGCAGTGTAACGCGGCAACCCTGCGCCGCCGATCCACCCGGACCGGATGCTTCGTCCTGAGATGAGATGCGACCATCTGGCGCGGACTGCTCGACGCTTTCGCCGCGATGGCGCACGAGATCGCGTGCTTCGCGCAGGACGTTCGTACTACGCCGCACATCGCGACCTGCACGATAGTCCCGATCGTTACCAGACCGCCGGACGATCCGCGACGATTTCGAGGACGCGCTCGCCTCGATGCAGCACGGCCGGTGCTGTACGAGAGGGGGCCGCTATAATCACGCGGCCCGGCCCCTGGCGCCCATCGTGACGCTGCATTGGCAGCGGGCCCACGGGCCAGTAGCTCAGATGGTTAGAGCAGCGGACTCATAATCCGTTGGTCGTTGGTTCGATACCAACCTGGCCCACCCCTTCAGTAGCGGCGCGAGCGCCGTGCAGAACTCGCGCGGCGGCCAATGCGCACGTCCCGCAGGCGAGTGTGTCGTGCAACGCAGGACCCGGCGCAGAAAAAAACGGCCCGCGAATCATCGCGGGCCGCTAAATGCCGGCGCCCGAGGAAGGATGACGCCGGCCCCGCCCAACAGGGATTAGCCGCTGCGGCAGCAACGTGCGCAGTCGCGCTGCGCGTCGTTGCGTGCAATACCGCAGACGTGGGCCATTCGGCTCGCTGCCTGCGCGCTCAGCGCACGCGGCCGCGGCGGAAAAGATTGACGATCGCCAGCAGGATGACGGCGCCGAGGAACGAGACGATGAGTCCGGCGAGGCTGAAGTCATTCTGGTTGATGGTGCCCGCGCCGATCAGCGGCGAGATCAGCCAGCCACCGAGAACCGCGCCGATGATGCCGACGACGATGTTGAGCAACATGCCCTGCTGCGCATCGGTGCGCATGACCATGCTTGCCAGCCAACCGATGATCCCCCCGACTACCAGCCAGATGATGAAATTCATGCTTCCCTCCGATATCAAACGTTGAACAAGGGTCTGGGTACCTTGGCCACCGCTCGACCCGTCGCGGCCAGCCTTCGTTTCGAAGACCGCGTGCCTCGGCTGCAGCCGGCACGTTCCCTTACATCAGTACAGCACCCAAGAGCACATCGCGTTCCACCTTCACTTCGACCCGGCAGGACCTTCCGGCTTCATGTCCCGCGCTTCGTGTTCGCCGTGCGCGCCATCATGTTCCGGCTCGGCTTCGGGTGAGCTTCCGGACCGGCGTCGCTCGGCATCTCCCGCAGCTGGCGACGCTGCGTCCTCGGTCGATCGCCTCTGCGTGTCCTGGTCGCTTCCCGCCCCTTCTTGATGATCACGCCTGCCCTTGCCCTTCCTGTGTTCCGCACCGGGGCCGGGACGTAGTCGGAATGGACTCCGTAGTCGCTGCATATGTGCCTTCCTGGATCCGCACTCGGCACAGTGGGGGCAGCCACGCTGTGCTGTCCGGTCGCCCGCCGCCGCTGCCTCGCGTTTGGGAAGTTCAAAAGCGAAAAGCATGCCTCGCGGGTTCGCCAGCGCCAGGCGCGGTGCAAGAACTGGCGCTACGGAAAAATGCGCGGCGGTTCGTGTAGTTTTTGCCTTCGAGGATGGCCTGGGCAGCGACGATACGTTGCGGCGCCCGCCCAGCGCCGCCGACATGCGACCGCGGGCGCCTTGCGCACGGCGCACGGCGCCAAAAAAAAGCCGCCGTGCGGAGCGCACTGGCGGCCTGCATGAGCGTTCGAGTCCCTTACATCTTGGCCTTGGTCTTCTCGGCGCCGGACTGGATCTTTTCACCACCGCGCTCGACGTCCTTGCCCATGCCCTCGACGGTATTGCACCCGTAGAGCGCGAGCACCGCCGCCGCTACGACGATACCAAAAATCTTGTTCATCATTTGTTCTCTCCCGTGTTCAGTTGGATGGAAGGACACCGCGCCCCGCCGGTCAAAGTCACAGCAAAGCGCATGCCATCGGTCACGATTCCCGGGCGTACAGCCGCGCTCTGCATGCAGCCACGCGTGCGATGCCTGCGCAGGATCGGCATTGAATTATCAGCATGCAAACGCCTGGCACCAGCGGAAGTGGTCATGCGATCAACGCCTCGTAGGTGAGTGCCATGCGGTCGCGTCGTGGCGCGAGTCAGCGGCGGCGCCACGCTTGCGAGGAATAAAAGAAGGCGAGGGAGGTCAAGGAGGGGAGAGAGGAATGCCCTCGCCTGAGGAGCATTCGGAGGTCGCTCCTCGAAGGAAGCCCGTAATGCCGGAAATCGGCCTGCAACACCGGCGCTTCCCGGAAAAAAAGCGGTGGTCGCGTGCAACATTTGCGCCCCCCTTAGCGGAACCCGCAGACCGCGACAGGAGCGCCTGCCGAAGCGCGAAACGCGCGGACAGGTGCTCCAATGGCCGACTCCCTGCAGGCCGAGGTGTCGCCGCGCCTGCTACTTGCCGCGGTTGCGATCCAGGCAGCGGCGTTGCTCATCGCCGGTCAAGCCGGTGCAGGACGTCGCGCCAGCGGCGGTGCCGGATGCACCGGCGCCCATCGTGCCAGCGGAGCCGGTGGTGCCCATCGAGCCGTTGCCCATCGCGCCGTTGCCCATCGCGCCGTTGCCCATCGAGCCGTTGCCCATCGAGCCGGTGCTGCCCATCGTGTTCCCCGAGCCCGTCGTGTTGCCCGTTCTCGCGCCCGTGCCGGCGGTTCCGGCGCGGCTGCCCGTCGTGCCCCCGGCGCCCGTGCCTGTGACGCTGGATCCACTCGTGCCCATCGAGCCGGAGCTGCTGGTGCTCGATCCCATGGAATTCGTGTCACTCGTGCCCATCCCGCTGGCACCGTTCGTCGAACCAGCGCCGGCGGCCGCATTGGTGTAGCCGGAGGCACCCATCGCATGCGAGGTGGAATGCGTCATGTGCGACTTGGCTTTCTTGGTCTTCGCCTTGCTCTTGGTCTTGTGGTGCGTGATGCCAGTGCTCGTGGCTGGGCTGTCGGCCGATCCCAGGTTGGTATTTGCCGCGGTGGTTCCGGATTGGTTCGGATTGTTCGCGGTGGCCGTTGACCCCTTGCCAGTGATGCCTTCGGTACCCTTCATCGTTTGCGAGCCGGCAGCGCCTGCGTTCAAGCCGTCGGTGCCTTGCGCGCTGGCGCCCGCGGTGAAACATGCGAACGCCGAGGCGATCAAAAGATACGAGAGCTTCTGTTTCATTGCTTTTCCTTTCGTGTGCAGCCAAGCCGCGCCGAAGCACGTCTGCCTGTGCTGCCGTGAGTGATTCAGCCATTCCCGACCGTGTGCCGTGCCACGCGTGCACGATCCCGCGATCCCGGCGCCGTCCCGAAAGAGTTAGCAACGCTTGTGCCATCCATCCAGCATCCGCGCGCAGCGGAGAAGCATCGTTGCGCGCGGAACTTTTTGCTGCGGCGGCCGGGAAAAAGATGCCGCCGGTCGCGGCGCTGCGTGGCGAACGGTCAGTGCGGCTGCGCCGCGCTTCCGCTGACTCCGCCGCCGATCGCTTCGATGTCCTTGCCGAAACCGGAAAGCGTGGTGCAGCCGCCGAGGGCAAGCAGCAGGCAAACGCCGACGAGTGCGAGGGTGCGTTGAAGCATGGGAATCTCCGTTGCAGGTTTCAGGCCGCATCCTGCCTCGGCCTGATGAAAATCAGTCGGCGCCGGCGGGCGCGCCAGGGTGCGCGTCTGCTGCACGGGCCCGGCACGCGACACCCATGCGCCGGCGCGTGCGTACGCGGGTGGCTGCTGCCGTCGGCGGACGCGCGGACTCGCGCGGGGAGACAGGGACGGTCGCGCCGGTGCGGCGAGGTGCCCGTCGCTTGCCCGCGGTGAGCAGACGCACGACGGCATCCTCGACGGCACGGCGACGCGTCGCGGAAAGCAGTGCGACGTCGGTCAGGTAAGCCGAAGCCTCCGCCCTGCCGACGCCTTCCATGAACACGTCGAGCACGCGCGGATGGATGTAACACTTGCGGCACACGGCCACGGTGTTGCCAAGCTGCTGCGCGACCTCCGCGATCGCCGCCTTCAGGATGCGCCGCGCGTGGGTTTCCGAGCGCGGGCATTCGCACGCCTTCAGCGCAAGCACCGCGAGGACCGTGCCCGCCCACGTCCGGAAGTCCTTGGCCGTGTAGTCCTCGCCGGTGATGCTCCTCAGGTACTCGTTGACGTCGGAGGAGCCGATCGAGCGTGGCTCGCCCTCGGCATCGACGTACTGGAACAGCTCGTAGCCCGGCAGGTCCAGGCAGCGCTGGATTACCCGGGCGAGGCGCCCGTCCTCGAGCTCGATGTGATGCTTGATCCCGCTCTTGCCGCGAAAATCGAACGCGATGCGCTCGCCCCGGATGCGCACGTGGCGGTTGCGCATCGTGGTCAGGCCGAACGACCCGTTCTCCCGGGCGTAGCGCTCGTTGCCGATGCGGATGAACGTGGTCTCGAGCAGACGCACGACGGCGGCGAGCACCTTCTCGCGCGGCAGTCCGGGCAGGCGCAGGTCCGCAGCAACCTTGCGGCGGATGGTCGTCAGCGCACGCGCGAAGTCGACCAGCCGGCCGAACTTGTTCTCGTCGCGCACCGCGCGCCAGCGCTCGTGATAGCGGTACTGCTTGCGTCCGCGGGCATCGTGACCGGTGGCCTGCAGATGTCCGTTCACCGATGGACAGATCCACACCTCGGTCCAGGCCGGCGGGATGGCGAGCTTGCGGATGCGCGCCAGAACGGCGGGGTCGCGCACCGTCCGGCCTTCGGTGTCGATGTAGCGGAAGCCTTTGCCGGCCCGCTGCCGGCGGATCCCGGGTCGCTCGTCGCTGACGTACGAGAGACCCGCCTCGCGTGCGCTGGTGAGCGCCTCCTCGACCGACGCCTTGAGCTCGCCTGCCGTGGTTGCCGCGGGGCAAGTGTCCCGCGCCCTCCGGCGCGCTGCAATCGTGCTGCCCGCGACGCTGCGTGGCTGCGCCTCAGCCACTCCGTGCACTCGCGCGGGCGAGGCGGCGCGTGGCGGCGGGACTGATGCCCGATTCCGCCTCGAGCCATGCTGCGAACTCGTCACCACAGTCCGGATGGTTGCGCCCGAACGACACCTGCGCCTTGAGGTAGCCGAGCTTCGAGCCGCAATCGTAACGGTCGCCGTCGAACTCGTAGGCCAATACGGGCTCCGTCGCGAGCATTCCGCGAATTGCATCGGTCAGCTGGATCTCGCCGGTGCGCCCATCGGCGCGGGCGGTGATCTGATCGAACACCTGCGGTGACAGCACGTAGCGCCCGACCACCGCAAGCGTGGACGGCGCGGCTTCGGCGCGCGGCTTCTCGACGAGGTCGGTGATCGCCTGCACGACGCCGTCCGAGCGCCCGGGCTTCACCACGCCGTACTGGTGCACCTCGGAGAGATCGACGTCCTGCACGGCGATGACCGACGCCCGGTGCTGCTCATAGAGCTCGACCATCGATTGCATCACCGGCACCGGTGCGTCGATGAGATCGTCGGGCAGGATCACCGCGAACGGCTCCGCCCCTACCATCGGTCGCGCACACAGCACCGCATGGCCCAGCCCGAGCGGCTGCACCTGACGGACGTAGCTGAATGAAAGTCCGCGCGGGACCAGCGACTGCAGCTCCGCGAGCAACTGCCGCTTGCCCGAGCGTGCGAGCTCCGTCTCGAGCTCGTAGGCCTTGTCGAAATGGTCCTCGATCGCCCGCTTGGTACGGCCGGTCACGAAGATCATCTCGGTGATGCCGGCGGCGGCGGCCTCCTCGACGGCGTACTGGATAAGTGGCTTGTCGACGATCGGCAGCAGTTCCTTGGGACAGGCCTTCGTGGCGGGGAGAAAGCGCGTGCCAAGTCCCGCCACGGGAAAAACGGCCTTGCGAACGCGTATGCGCGCCATGCTCATGCTGTTCCTTTCGTCGTCATCGTCCCGAAGGTCTGGAGGCAGCGCAGCAGAATCCGTACCACTGCACGGTTGGGGCGTTCTTGCAGCGGAACTAGCAAAGCGTCGGCATTTTCTACACGTGGACGCAAATTCTACGAAGCAATCCGCTGCCGGCCCGAACTCCGCGGCGCCGTGATGCGCGGAACGCACACGGCATGCAACTTGCTAAACCGAACCTGCTAAACCGATGTCGCGAACGCGCTGCTACGAGCAGGCGTTCGGAGTTTTCGTTCGATCAGTTCACGCAAAGGAAACACCATGCCGACCCAACGCAAGACCGCGAAATTCACGCGGAAGTCCGCCGTGAAATCCAGCAAGTCCGCCGCGAAAAAATCGTCGGCGAAGTCAACGAAAAAAACGCGTGGGTCGGCGGCAAAGCGCGGCGGCTCATCGCGAGCCTCGCAATCCCAAGCCACACCTTCGCGCGCCGGCGCGAACAGCGCGACATCGCGCCGCAATCGCACTCCCGACGCGCTGGAGCTGCTTACGAAGGATCACCGCGAGGTACAGAAGATGTTCCGCAAGGCCGAGCGGATGGACAGCGGTGACCCGCAGTTGCGGCAGCTCGTGCAGGACGCCTGCGCCGCCCTCACCCTCCATGCGAAGGTCGAGGAAGAGGTCTTCTACCCGGCGCTGCGCGAGCAGGGGAACAACGAGGATCTCGTCGAGGAGGCCACCGTCGAGCACGACGTTGCGAAGCAGCTCATCGCGCAGCTGAAAGCGATGGGCAGCGACGACGAGCGCTACAAGGCCACGTTCAAGGTGCTTGGCGAGTATGTCAATCACCACATCCAAGAAGAAGAGTCGCAGATCTTCCGCGCCGCCAAGCGCGCCAAGATCGACCTCGCCGCGCTCGGTGAGGAGATCACGACCCTGAAGCAGGGTGCATCCGAAGCCGGCACCACGGCGACCGGCGGTGACAGCCGATCCGGCCGCGGCAGCACGCCCGGCGCCGGCAGCCGGCAATCGGGCGCGAGCTCCCGCAGCAGTGGACGCGGTGGCCGCTCGAGTGGCGCCAACACCGGCGCCGACGACGCCGACGACGATGCCATGATGACTGGCGGCGTGACAGGCGACACAGCCGAGGACACGGAACGGCCCGGACGCGGCGGGCGCGGACTCTCCGCCAGCCGCGACTCCGGCGACGACACCGAAATCGACATCGAGATGCCTGGCGACGTCGATGATCGCGCGCGGCGCCAGGCGCACTGATCGCGCGCCGAACGGATCGCGATGATCGCTGCAGGAGCATCGGGCATGATCGCCGGCGATGAGGAATCCGGTGATGGCTGCCCTTTCGTTCCCGGGTCGACGTGGCCACCTGAGCGCGTCGACCCGGATCGGGCGGCGCGTCCGCTACCACGGCGCCCGGCACGACGGGTCCGTCCCGTCGCATCGCCGCGGTTGACCGCGCAGGGCGCGCCCAGCGACAAAGTACCTACGCTCCTGCACGGCGGGCTGTCGCGTGCGCGCATGTCGGGTGCTGCGCCGGCACGGCGCGCCTGGTCCGCGGTTGCGCCAGCCCACTTCCTGGTTGCGCCATTGCGCGGCCCGGAAGCAGCGGTCTGACGGAGCGTCCAAATGGGCGCGGGGCGTTTGCCGCACCGCCAACCGGCGTGGGGCCGCTGCGGCGGCCTCCTCCCGGGAGCGTCTGTGCTCCCGACGAAAGACTGAAAGGAAACGGTTCATGCTACCGCTCGTCGTGTTCTCGCACCTGCGCTGGGATTTCGTCTACCAGCGCCCGCAGCATCTCCTCGCGCGCCTCGCCGTCGATCGTCCCGTGCTGTTCGTCGAAGAGCCGGTGTTCGACGAGAGACCCGCCTTCGCCGAAATGCTTTCGCCGATGGACAACGTGCGCGTGCTGCGGCCGCACACCCCGATTCGCGCCCCCGGCTTTCACGACGACCAGCTGCCGGTCATGCGCGAGCTGGTGCGCGACGTGGTGCAGCGCGAAGGCCTGCAGGAATACGGCGTGTGGTTCTACACGCCCATGGCGCTGCCGCTGCTGCAATGCCTGGAACCCAGGGCGATCGTGTACGACTGCATGGACGAGCTGAAAGCGTTCAAGAATGCACCGCGGCAGCTGCTGCAGCGCGAATCGGCACTGCTCAAGGTGGCGAACGTGGTGTTCACCGGCGGACCCAGCCTGTATGCGGCCAAGCGTGACCGGCATCCGAACGTGCACGCGTTTCCGAGCAGCGTGGACGTGCAGCACTTCGCGCAGGGACGCGATGCCGGGCACGAGCACCCGCTGCTTCACGACATTGCGCATCCGCGTCTCGGCTTCTTCGGCGTGATCGACGAGCGTCTCGACCAGCAGCTCATCGCGCAACTCGCGGACGCGCACCCGGATTGGCAGATCTGCATGGTCGGCCCGGTCGTGAAGATCGATCCGCAAAGCCTGCCGCAGCGGGCGAACCTCCACTACTTTCCGCAGCAGGCCTATGGCGACCTGCCCCGCTTCCTCGCCGGTTGGGACGTCTGTCTCATGCCGTTCGCGCGCAACGAGTCGACGCAGTTCATCAGCCCCACCAAGACCCTCGAGTACATGGCCGCACACCGGCCGATCGTCAGCACGCCGATCACCGACGTGATCGCGCTGTATCGCGACGCGGTCACGATCGCCGACACGCCCGACGAGTTCATCGCCGCGTGCGCGCACGCGCTTGCCGAGGATGCGGCCGGGCGCGCCGCGCGCATCGCGGCCGCGGAGCGCCTCACGAGCAGCACATCCTGGGACCGCACCGCAGCGGCGATGAGTGCCCTGATCACCGCGGCGGAACAGGAGGGATTGAACGACTCGGCGCGCGTGATGCTCGATTCGGCCCAGCAGCGCGGCACGCGCAAGAGCGCGGAATGTGTGATCCTGGGCGCCGGTCCGACGGGCCTGTCCGCGGCGTACCACTACGGTGCGAACAGCGTGCTCGTCGAGCGCAACCCCGCCGTGGGTGGATGGTGCCGCTCCGTGCAGGACAAGGGGTTCACGTTCGATTACGCGGGTCACATCATGTTTTCGAACGACCCGTACGTGCTGGACCTCTACCGCGTGCTGCTCGGCGACAACGTGCACTGGCAGAACCGCGAGGCATGGATCTACAGCAAAGGCGTGCATACGCGGTATCCCTTCCAGGGCGCGCTGTATGGCCTGCCGCCGCAGGTCCTGAAAGAGTGCCTGATCGGCGCGATCGAGGCGCGCTTCGGCCCGTTGAAGCCGGCGGCCCCCTCGGCGGCAGCCGCCGCGCCTGCGACGGGCACGGCGACCAGCGCCGTTAGGCTGAAGAACGCGGCCACGTGCGATTCCAAGGATCCCATCGACTGCTGTGCCGATGGTGTCGCCGAACTGCCCGCGGTCCGCAAGACGGCCGAAGCACCCACGACGACGGACAAGCCGCGCAATTTCGAGGAGTTCATCTACCGCGTGTGGGGCGCCGGGGTCGCCAAGCATTTCGCGATTCCGTACAACCGCAAGCTGTGGACGGTCCCCCTGGCGGAGATGGAGACGTCGTGGCTGGGTGGCCGCGTGCCGCTGCCGGATCTCGAGGAGATGATCGAGGGCGCGCTGCAGCCTGTCGGCAAGCCCATGGGGCCCAACGCACGCTTCGGCTATCCGCTGCGCGGTGGCTTCCAGGCGATGATGGAAGGCTTCCTGCCGTTGCTGCGCGGCCAGCTCGAGCTCAACGCCGAAGTGCTCGCCGTCTCGCCCTCCACGCGCATGGTGATGCTGGCGGACGGACGGAGCTTCAACTACGACGTGCTGATCAGCACGCTGCCGCTGCCGGAACTCATCAAGGCCATCGGCGAGGAGGCGCCGCCGGAGATCCGCCACGCGGCGCGGGAGCTCAAGCACGTGTCGGTGCGCTGCGTGAACATCGGCGTCGGCCGTGCGCACATCACCGACAGGCACTGGATCTATTACCCCGAGGATACCGTGTTCCACCGGCTTTTCCTGCAGGGCAATGCCAGTCCGTACTGCAATCCGCCCGGCGGCTTCGGCATCACCTGCGAGATCAGCTATTCGCCGACCAAGCCGCTCCCGGCGGATGGCGACGCGTTGATCGAGCGCTGCATCGCCGACTGTCGGCGGGTAGGCATGATCCGCGACGACGATCCTATCCTGACCACGAACCAGGTCGACATGAAGTACGCGTATGTCGTGTACGACCATGCACGGGCGCAGCACGTGCAGCGCATTCGGACGTGGCTCGAGCAGCGGCAAATCCTGCTGGCGGGCCGCTACAGCGAATGGGAGTATTACAACTCGGACCACGCCTTCCTGGCGGGCAAGAAGGCGGCGGAAACCGCGCGCGGCACGCTGGCCGCGGCGCAGGAAAAAAGCGCCTGAGCAAGACGTCGGCGCCGGCTCGCGGGGTCGCCCACCGACGCCCGGCGGCGCTCGTGCCGGTCGTCGCCGCGCACGGAAATTGCGTGCCTTGCTGACGCGGCCGGCGCCCTTTGCGCGGGCCTCGTCCTTCGAACCACTCGAAAGGAAGCGCATCATGAATCGGACCTCGGTCGCTGCAGCTCTCGCAGCATTTTTCGTGTTCACCGCGTCGGACCTGTACGCGCAGACCGGCAGCACCGGTGCGACGAGCCCGTCGGCCTCCCCCGGCAGCCGGTCGGGGGCGAACGCCACCGCCACCGGCTCCACCCCGACCGGTGCCGCCGTACCGGCCCCGACGGCATCGGGACGCGCCAGCGCCCGCGGAGGCGATGCGAAGTCCGCATCCGCCAAGCTGGACCTGACCGACCGCAAGTTCATCGAGGACGCGGCCGCAGGAGGCATGAAAGAAGTCGAATTCGGACGCGTTGCCACGGACAAGGCGAGCGATCCCGCCGTGAAGGCGTTTGCCGAGCGCATGGTCAGGGACCACAGCGACACCAACAACAAGCTCATGGACGTCGCCCAGTCGAAGGGGGTGACCCCGCCCGCGAAGCTCAAGTCTTCCGACCAGCGCGCCCTCGACCGGATGGTGAAGAAGTCAGGCGCCGAGTTCGACCGCGCCTACATGGACGACATGGTCAAGGACCACAACAAGGACGTGAAGAATTTCGAGAAGGAAGCCAGCAAGGCGAAGGACAGCGAGGTGAAGGCCTTCGCCGCGGACACCCTGCCGGTGCTGCAGCAGCACCTGCAGTTGGCGCGGGACACGCAAGGCAAGCTCAAGGGCGGCGGCTCGGCGGCGACGCGCAGCAGCGGCAGCAGCGCGACCGCCGGGGGCACGGGCTCCAGCAGCCCGAGCGCCAAGGCCAGCGGCGCCAAGAAGTGACCGCCGGCTCGTGCGGCCCGCGCGGGCGGCCCGCAGCGCCGAGCGGCGGCGCGCATACCGCGCTGCTGCTCGTCGACTTCATCAACGCGCTCGATTTCAGCCATGGCGAGGCGCTGCGCCCGGCGGCGGAAGCCGCGGCCGCCCGCACCGCAGCGCTGAAGCAACGGCTGAAGATGGCAAAGGTTCCCGCGATCTACGCCAACGACAACTTCGGTCGCTGGCGCTCGGATTTTACGCACCTCGTGGAAGATTGCGCCGCGCCGGGCTCGCGCGGCCGCGAGCTCGCGCGCCTGCTGCAGCCCGACAGCGACGATCTTTCCGTGCTGAAGCCGCGGCATTCGGCGTTCTATGGGACGCCGCTCGAATTCCTCCTCGCCGAGCTCGACGTCGGACGACTCGTGATCGTGGGCCTCGTGACGGAGATGTGCGTGCTGTTCACCGCGCACGACGCGTATCTGCGCAAGTTCGAGATGTGGATTCCGGAGGATTGCGTGGCCTCGGCGCATCCGTCGACCCATGCGCGCACGCTCGACCATCTGCGCGACGTACTGGGCGCCGACACCCGCCGCAGCGACGCCATACCCGCCGCCGAGCTCGTTCCGGAGCGCGCTGCCGCCTAGGCTTTACGCTGGGCACAATGGTCCGTCGCGCCGCCGCGGCCGGCGGTCACTGGCGCGACGAGTAGGAGCGCAGCCGGTTGTACAGCGTCTTGATGCTGATGCCGAGCTTTTTCGCGGCTTCCTCGCGCGTCGTGCAATCCTGCAGGGTCGTGAGGATCAGGCGCTCCTCGACGTCGGCGAGCTTCGTGCCGAGCGGGATGCGGATGTAGCCGGCCTGGCCGTCCTGCTGGACCTGGGCGTCCTGGGCGACGGTGAAATCGGCAATGATGTCGGTGTCGGCAAGGATGAACGCGCGCTGCACGACGTTCCACAGCTCCCGCACGTTGCCTGGCCAGCGATACCGGCGCATGCGCTCCAGCGCCACCGGCGAGAAGGTCTTGTCGGTGTTCGCGCGCTTGTTGAGCTCGGCGAGGAAGTGCCGTGCGAGCGGCGCGACATCGTCCAGGCGCTCGCGCAGCGGCGGCACATGCAGGGGGAACACCTGCAGCCGATAGAGCAGGTCGCGCCGTAGCTTGCCCGCTTTCACCGCCTCGTCCGCATTGCGGTTGGTCGCGGCGATCACGCGCACGTCGGTCTCGATCAGCTGGCTCGAACCGACGCGCACCACGGCGCGCGATTCGAGCACGCGCAAGAGCTTCACCTGCAGCTCGGCGGGCATTTCGGTGATCTCGTCCAGGAACAGGGTGCCGCCGTGCGCACGCTCGAAGTAGCCGAGGTGTTGCCGATGCGCCCCCGTGAAGCTGCCCTTCTCGTGGCCGAAGAGCTCGCTTTCGATCAGGTGCTGTGAGATCGCGCCGCAGTTCACGGCGAGGAAAGGCTTGCTGTGACGCCGGCTCAGCGTATGGATCGTCTCGGCGACGAGCTCCTTGCCCGTGCCGCTTTCGCCCATGATCAGCACGGTCGCGCCGGTCGGCGCCACCCGGGCGATGTCGTCGTACAGCTTCTGCATCGGCGGGGAAGTCCCGACCAGCTTGCCGAAGCGGCCCAGCGAGCGCAGCTCTTCGCGCAGCTCGGACACCTCCGCGCGCAGCTCCGCGGGGCCGGCAACCCGCGACAGGATTCCACGCAGCTGCGTAGGGTTGACGGGCTTCAGCAGATAGTCGGTGGCGCCGAGGCGCAGGGCCTCGATCGAGCTCTCGAGCGTCGGGTGACCGGTGGTCACCACGATCTGCATGTCGCGGCGCACCGCGCAGTCGCGCAGCAGGTCGAGACCACTGCCGTCCGGGAGCATGAGGTCGAGAAGCACGATGTCGGGCTGCTTCGCGACGGCTTCGCGGGCCTCGCTCAGTGTGCACGCCGTCGTCGTCGTGAACCCCTCGGCCTCGACCAGCTCCTGCAGCCCCTCCCGGGCGTTCGGATCATCGTCAACGATAAGGGCGATCGGCATCCGTCGTTCCTGCAGTTCGATTAGGGAGAAGGGGAAGACCGGCCTCGGCACACGACGACCGGACCGCACGGCGGGGCCGCTGACGGCCACGGCCGCAATCTTGCTACTCGGTTGTGCACACTCCGTTCCCATCGGACGCTGCGGTGCCGAGCGCTTGATTTTCAGGGGCTTCCGTGCGCGTGCTGCGTAAGCGCGGCGCAAGCATTACAAGGCCGCGGAAATATTTTCAGCGCGGCCGGCGCACCGCCAGAACCGGATGGTCCAGCCCGCGCGCAACCGCCTGTTCCATGGCACTGGCTTGAACGGTGGCGCAGCGGCGGCGTGTGGCACCGAACTTGCGACGGAATCGCTGGACGGCCTCAGCCGTGTATTTTCATTCCCTGCCATATGAACGAAAGGAGTTCCCCATGCAATCGAAAATTTTTATGACGAGTGCGCTGGCCATTGCCCTCGCGGTCGGAGTCGCGGGCTGCGATCGCAAGGAAGACAGGACGACCGTGGTGACGCCGCCGGCGTCGACCGCGCCGAGCTCGACCACCAGCTCGACCACGACCACCACGCCGGCCATGCCGCCGTCTTCGTCGACGACGACCGAAACCACGACGAGCGCGACGCCCCCCAGCAGCTCTTCGTCGAGCACCAGCCCGTCGGGCAGCACCGGCAGCATGAGCTCGCCGAGCAGCTCCACGTCGCCGAGCGAATCGACCTCGAGCACCACGACGACCACCCCGTCATCGGGCACCGGCTCTTCCAGCACGACGACCACGACCACCAAGTAATCGTTGTCCAGGTGGTTGCCGCCGCGCGGCCCACCTTGGAGCGTCCGACGCGCTGGCTCGCTTACGCGGCCAGCGCGTCTTCGCGCTTGCCACCACGCGTGCGGAGCTTTCGCCCCTGAACGGGCGTTCCGCGCATAAGCCTGCGGCACCGCATTGCATCCGCCCCCGTCCGACACCGGTTCTGCGTTCGCGTGGGCCATGACCTGGTGGTCACAACTCGACATCTGGGACCGACCACTGTTCACGATGGGCGGTGCGCCCGTCACGCTGTTCCGGCTGCTCGCCCTGCTCGCCCTGCTGGCCGCGCTGGTGATCGTCGCCGCTCGCCTGCAACGCGTCATGGCGACGCGCTGGCTTGGCCGCACGCATCTCGATGCCGGCATGCGCCAGACCGTCGCATCGATCGTGCGTTACGTGTTCCTGGCCGTTGGCTTCCTGGTGATCGTCCAGGCATTCGGCATCAACCTGACGACCCTGAACGTGCTCGCCGGCGCGATCGGCGTAGGCATCGGCTTCGGCACGCAGAACATCATCCAGAACTGGATCAGCGGCCTGATCGTCATGTTCGAGCGGCCGATCCGCATCGGCGACCGCATCGAGGTCGCGGGTCTCGAAGGGGATGTCACGGAGATCGGTGCGCGCCGCACGACCATCGTCGGCAACGACAATCGCGCCGTGATCGTTCCCAACTCCAAGCTCATCACCGAAGCCGTGGTCAACTGGCAGTATTACTGTGCGCAGGCCACGCTGCGCGTTCCTGTCGCAGTGCCTGCTGGAACGGACGCGCGCCTCGTCGAACGCCTGCTGCGCGACGCCGCCACGGCCGTGCCCGACCTGCTTCAGGAACCTGCCGCGACGGTAAGCCTCCTAGCTCTGGGCCCGGGAACGCTGCGCTTCGAAGTCATCGTGTGGACGCAGCGCGCCGACCGCAAGGACGAGATCACCAGCCGCATCAACTTCGCGATCCTGGAGCGATTCTCGCGACATGACATTAAAATAGCGTAGGCGCGAAGGCGGCCGGTACCGCCGGCACAGCGTGGAGCGCGGCGGAGAAGCGATGCACCTCGTCGATACGAGCATGTTCTTTGCGCCCGAAGGTGGCGGCGTCGGGCGCTATCTCGCAGTCAAGCATGCGTGGCTGCGCACGCACACACGCTGGCGGCACACGATCCTCGCGCCCGGGTCGGCGGACGTCGACCTGGACGGGATACGCATGTTCCGCGCACCGCTGCGCGTGCGACACGGCTATCGCTTTCCGCTGACCCGCGCGTGCTGGACGCGGCGCATCGTCGCGACGCAGCCCGATCTCATCGAATCGGGCGATCCGTATCTCCTCGCGTGGGCGAGCGTGGCGGCTGCGCAACGGCTCGGCATCCCGGCGATCGGCTTCTACCATTCCGACGTCGTCGGGACGGCGGCGTTGCGGGCGGGACGGATCGGAGCGATCGCCGCGACACGTTACGCCCGTGCGCTTTACGGGCAATTCGATCTCGTCGTGGCGCCGAGCCGGCACGTCGAGCATCGGCTGCGTGAGCTCGGACTCGACCACGTCGCCTGTCATGCGCTGGGCGTGGACGTGCATACGTTCCACCCGCGGCGCCGGCGCGACGACCTGCGCGAGCGCCTCGGCCTGCCCGCCGAAACGCGTCTCCTCGCTTTCGCCGGCAGATTCGCGCGCGAGAAAAACCTGGACGTGCTGTTCGAGGCGGTGCGCGTGCTGGGCGCGCCTTATCACCTGATTGCGATCGGCAGCGGCAATGCGCCGCCGCCCCCGCGCAATGTCACGTTGCTGCCGTACGAGCACGATGCCGCCGCGCTCGCGCAGCTGCTCGCGAGCTGCGACGCATTCGTGCACGCGGGCAATCGCGAGACGTTCGGTCTCGTGGTGCTGGAGGCGATGGCCTGCGGCCTGCCCGTGGTGGCAGTCGGTGGCGGCGCGATCACCGAGCTCGTGCAACCGCACGGACTGGTCGTCGGCCGGTGCGATGCACACGCGCTCGCTGAAGGCGTCGCGGCTGCATTCGCCTCGGGTACCCAGGCCATGGGGGACGAGGCGCGCTCGTGGGTCGAGCAGCACTACACCTGGGACACCGTGCTGCGCGGCCTCGTGGGGCTGTACAGCCGCGTCGGCGGCGCAGCCGCGGCAGCACGCGACAGTGCGTATGCGGCGCGCTGACATGCCATGAGCGTCACGCACGCCCCGCTGTGCATCGAGCTGCACGACGTTGCACCGGCCACGTGGCCGCTGTGTGCGCGCCTGCTCGAGATCATCGACGGCATGGGATCGCTTCCGGTGTCGCTCCTTGTCGTGCCCGACTATCACCGGCGCGGCCGCATCACGCACGACGCGCGGTTCCTCCGGGCCATGGAAGCACGCCTCCGGCGCGGCGACGAGATCGCATTGCACGGGCTGCATCATCTCGACGAAGGTCCGGTGGCGCGCACGCCTGCCGAATGGGTGCGTCGCCGCGTGCGAACGCTATCCGAAGGCGAGTTCGCAGCGACCGATGCAACGATCAGTGCGGACCACATCGCCGCCGGCCTCGCAGAGTGCGTCGCTGCCGGATGGCGCGTGCACGGCTTCGTGCCGCCGGCGTGGCTGCTCGGGTCCGGCGCGCGACGCGCGCTGGAGGGATTCGGGTTCTCGTACGTCGCGCTGCGCGATGGCCTGGTCGCGTTGCCGCAGTGGCGAAGCATTCCGACCACGACGCTGTCGTATGCGGCGTTCTCGCCGTGGCGTCGCGCGCTGTCGCGCCCCGCGCTCGACGTCCTGCTGCGTCGGGCCGCGCCCGAACGCCCGCTGCGGCTGGCGCTGCATCCGGTGGATGCGCAGTTCGATGCCGTCGTCGAGCATTGGCGCGCGCTGCTGGCGCGCGCGAGCACCCGGCGTCAGGCGATGACCGCGGAGCGCATTGTCGAGCTGTACCGCGACGAAGACCACACCGGACCGCACCGGGGCAAGCGGACCCGCGCTAGGAAGCGCGGTCGAGCTGGCGTTGCATCTCGGCCGTGATGGTCTGGCGGAGGGTGCGATAGCCGGTCCATGGATCGCCGCCATGGGCAACGCGCGCCTCCGCCCTGCGTAAATCGAACGCGGCCGGCTGAAGGTCCTCCTTGACCTCGTTCCAGTCGAGCGGAACGGCCACCGTTGCGCCGGTGCGAGCGCGCAGGGAATACGGCACCACGGCGGTCGCGCCCCGCGCGTTGCGCAGATAGTCGACGAAGATGCGCTGCCTGCGGGCTGCCTTGGCAGCCTTCGCCGTGAACCGATCGGGGTGGCGCGCGACCAGGTACTCGGCGACGCCTTTGGCGAATCTTTTCACGACAGCCCAGGGCACGCGGCGGGAAAGCGGCACCACGACATGCAGGCCCTTGCCGCCCGTGGTCTTGGCAAAGCTCTCCAGCCCGAGGCCGCCGAGTACGGCACGACATTGCAGGGCTGCGCCCACCACGGCGGCGAACGGCACGCTCGGATCGGGATCGAAATCGAAGACCATCATGTCGGCACGCTCGACGTCGTCGCTGACGGCGTTCCACCCGTGCAGCTCCAGCGTGCCCATCTGCGCGAGCCCGGCAAGCGCCCGGGCCGTGTTGGCGATCACGTAGGGCTTCTCGCCGCCGCTCTCGGTGATCGGCACGAACGTGATGCCCGGAATCTCCCGCTCCGTCGCGTGCTTCTGGAAAAAGCACGGGCTGGTCGGACCCTGCGGACAGCGCAACAGCGAGAGCGGCCGGTTCCGGATGTACGGCAGGATGTGCGGCGCCATGCGCGCGTAATAGCGGGCGATGTCGCGCTTCGTGACGGCCGCCTCCGGGTACAGCACGCGCTCCGGATGCGTGATGCGCACCCCGGCGATCACGTCGCCCGCTGCCTCATCCGCAGCGCCGGCGCGCCGCGCTCGCACACTGCCAACCGACCGACGTCGCGGCGGTACCTGCTCGCGCCCGGCCGCAGCCCCGGTTGCGAAGGCGCGGGGATCTTCGGCAGCGGTGGCGTGCCGGGGCGCCGCGCCCTCGCGCCGCGCCGCAGTGGCGCCGCGGTCAACCGTTGCGGGAGGCGTTCTTGACGGCATGCGATCCCTTCACGGCGCCCTTGGTGCGCTTCGCTGCGGGTGCCTGGTGTTTCGCCGCAGCGGACGACCTCGCCGTCGCGCTCTCCCGGGCACCATCGTCGCTACCCGCATCGGCGGTGGTTCGCGGCGATCGCGGGTGACGCCGTGGTGCGGCCTTGCCCGCGGCGACGTCGTCGAGCGTCCGTCCCGACACCACGCTTTCCGGGCGCGTTTCGGTCAGGATCGCGCCCTCGCCGGGTCGCGCCTCCGCGTCGCGCTCCTTGATGAGAAGCCAGTTTTCCTTGCCTGCCTCCGACCATCGTTTCATGCGCACCAGCGCGAACCGGCCGTGCAGCTTTTCACCGCGCAGTTCGAACTTGAGATTGCCGTCGCGGTAGCCATCGTGCGGATCGCCCACGGGCAGCCACGTCCCGCGGTCCCACACGACGACGCTGCCGGCCCCGTACTCGTGCTCCGGGATCGTGCCTTCGAAGCCTGCGTAGTCGAGGGGATGATCCTCGACCTGCACGGCAAGGCGCCGCTCCGCAGGATCGAGACTGGGTCCCTTCGGCACCGCCCAGCTCTTGAGCGTGCCGTCGAGCTCCAGCCGGAAATCGTAGTGCAGGCGGCGCGCGGCGTGCTTCTGGACGACGAAGCTCAGCGCACGCATGCGCGGCTTCTCGGCAGTGCCTGCCGGTTCCGGCGTCTTGGAGAAGTCCCGCTTTTCGCGGTACCGCGCGAGACTGTCGGTGCGCTCCTTGGCCATGTGGCTATCCGGGTCCGTGGCGTGGTTCCGCGGCGTCGACGAGGTGCGAGTTCACGCCCGCTTGCGGGTCCGCGTAGTCTTCTGCGTTGCAGCCGGATGCTCCTCGTGCGCGTGCCGCGCGCTCGCACGCGTCGAGCTGCTGGTCTTCGCCGCAGCGGCAGCACGGCGCGTCCCGCCGTGGCCGGAGGCCGGTCCCTTGCCTTTTTCCTTGAGGCTGTTCTGCAGCAGCGCGACCAGATCGACCACCTTGGCGCTCGGCCGCACTTCGGTGTCCTTCGACGGCTCGGGCACGACTTCCGTCTCGCCGGCCGCGACTTTCTCCTCCACGCGCGCCAGCAGGTCCTCGCGATAGGTATCGTGGTATTGCTCGGGCTTCCAGTCCTCCGCCATGCTCTCGACGAGTTTCAGTGCCATGTCGACTTCCTTCTCGCTCACGCCTGCTTGCTTGAGCGACGCCGAGGGTAGAGCGAAGCCGGCGGTATCGCGGATCTCGTCGGCATAGCGCAGGGTGTTGAGCAGCAGCAGGTCGCCCAACGGCAGCACGGCCGCCAGGTGCTGCTTGGTCGCGATGACCACGGTCGCCACCGCCGCGCGGTTCGCGCGCTTCATGGTCTCGCGCAGCAAGGCATAGGCCTTCTCCCCGCGCTTGCCCGGCACGAGGTAGTAAGGGGTCTCGAAGTACAGCGGCGGGATCTGCTCGCGCTCGACGAACGCGAGAATCTCCACCGTTTGCGTCGCCGTCGGGTTCGCGCGCTTGAAGTCCTCCGCACCGAGCACGACGTAGCGGCCATGCTCGTACTCGTAACCCTTGACGATCTCGTCCTTCGGTACCTCCTTGTCGGTGCTCTTGTTGTAGCGCTTGTACCCGACCGGGTCCATCGTGCGCTTGTCGAGCCACGTCAGGTCGAGCGAGTGCGATTGCGCGGCCGGATACAGCTCGACCGGGACGTTCACGAGCCCGAAGGAAATTGCGCCCTTCCACAATGCACGTGGCATATCGCCTCCGCAAATTACAAGTGTCCTGGTAAGGCTTGCATGCGTTGTCGCCGCCAGCCCCCGGAACGGCGATTCGAGCAGGAAGCATGCCGTGATGCGGCAGCGTCAGTTCCCGTGCGTTCGTAACGGGGTCAGTTTCAGTCAACCGGCGTTCGTCGCAGTCCCTCTCCAATCAGCAGCAGCCTGTCCGGGTCAGCGTTCGCGCAGCCAGCGCTCGAGGTCGTCGCTGCCACCGAGGTGCCGTCCGTCGACGAACACCTGCGGCGTGGTCGGCTTGTCGGAAACCGCGCGCAGCATGCGTGGCGTGGCGTCGACCGATTCATACGCCAGCCCACGCTCGTCCAGCATCCGGCGGGCCTTCGCGCAGTACTGGCAGCCCGGCTTCGTCAGCATGAAGATGTCGGGGGGCACGTCCTGGATGGGCACCAGGTCGCGGAGGACCGTATCGGCGTCCGACACCGTATAGGGGTCGCCGGGCTCGTCCGGCTCGACGTAGCCTTTCGTGATGGCGCCGTTCTCGACCAGCATCGCATAGCGCCACGACCGCTCACCCAGGCAATCGTCACGCTTGTCGACCAGCATGCCCATCGCGCGGGTGAAATCGCCGTTGCCGTCCGCCACGAAGGTAATGCGGTCCGCATGCTGCTCGCGCTGCCATGCTTCCATGACGTAGGGATCGTTGACGGCCACGCAAAGGATGTCGTCGATGCCGTGCTGATGGAACACCGGCGCGAGCTCGTTGAACCGCGGCACGTGCGCGGTAGAGCACGTGGGCGTGAACGCCCCCGGCAACGAGAAGACGACCACCTTGCGTCCGGCGAAGAGCTCCTCCGTGCCAACCTCCTCCCACTCGCCATTGCGGCGGACCTTCACCCGGACGTCCGGGATGCGGCGTCCTTCCAGGCGGCGCTGCGCCGGACTGCGCTGCAACACGGCATCGTCATTCATTGCACTCTCCCACGCCGCGACTGATTTCCGAGGCATTGACCCAGACCGGCCGCAGCACCTGGCGCAGGTTCGCGAGAAACCCTGCGGCGCGCTCGCGCGTGCCGGGGCTCAGGTGACAGGCGTAGAAGTCCACGGCGACGAAGCCCGTATCGGGCCATGTGTGAATGGCGATGTGCGCATCCGCCATGAGAATGGTGCCGACCACGCCATTCGGCTGGAACTGCTGGAACAGCGACGAGACGACGTCGAACCCAGCCTCGCGCGCGAGCTGCACGCCGACCTGCCGCAGGTGCTCGGCGCGCTTGAGCGAGTCGGTGCGAGGACAGCCGTACCATTCGCCCATGAAGTGCAGGCCCTGCACGGGCGATCGCGTCCGCAGGTGCACGACATTGTCTGCATGGGCGGCGGCAACAGCGGATTTCATGCGGATGTCCCCCACATGGATATAGGTTGGATCATGATGCTTCCTTCATCGCCAGGCGGACTTGGACACGTGCCTCCACCCAGGCGTTGCACGGGCAGGCCTCCGGAAGGGCTTGACGGTTAGCTTGGGCCGGAATTTTTTTCACGCAGTGGTTCCCTTTGCCGACCGAGGCAACGTTGGACCGGGCTTTTGCAGGGGTTTGTACCGATCGGCTGGACATCTGCATAATCCATGCCTTGCGCGACCCCGCCTGTCCAGGCGAGCGCGCGGTTCGGAAGGTGTGTGCGCCCCATGACGCTCAATCCGCTGGTCTGGATCGGCCTCGCCGGCATCGACGAGGACGACAATCCCCGCGCGCGGCTGTGGCAGCAGCGGCTGCACCGGCTGATGATCGGCGTCGCCCTGCTCGCGCTGCCAGCCTACCTTCTCGACACCCTGGGGACGCACCCAGCGATGCAGCGTCTGGCCACGATGCTCGATGGCGTGATCTTCCTCGCGTTCCTGTTCGAGACACTGTGGATGCTGTATGTCACGAGCTTTCGGTTCCGCTACCTGCTCGAGAACTGGCTGAACGTGGTGATTCTGGTCGGCGCCGGTGCAAGTGCATTCGGTGCGGCGACGGACTGGGTGGTGCTGCTGCGGGTGGCGCGGGTGGCGGTCGGCAGCCTCGTGCTGGTCCGCGCGCTGTCCGAGTTCCGCGTGGTGTTCACGCGCCGTGGCGCACCGTTGCTCGTTGGCGCCGCGTGCCTGGTGATGCTGGGCGGAGGCGGCATGCTGTACTGGCTCGAGCCGACCATCGACAATTACTGGGATGGCCTGTGGCTCGCGTTCGTCACCGGCACGACGATCGGCTACGGCGACTTCGTGCCCACCACGGCCGCCGCACGGGTGTTCGCGGCGTGCATCAGCGTCCTGGGTGTCGCCCTGATGACGCTCTTCACCGCCAACCTCGTGGCGATTTTCCTCGGCCGCAACGACGACCACGGAGCCGGCGAGGCCCTCGCGCCCATACGCCAGGATCTCGAGCGTTACCTGCTCGAATCACGCGATCGCTGGAGCGTGCTGGAAAGCGAGGTCCGTGCACTGCGCAACGACATCGCGGCCCTGCGCGGGGATCTTCGCGCGGGCGCGGCGGGAAACGCAACGACGAAACTACCGGCGCGCTCCGAAGGTCCTACCGCATGAACATGAAACTGCCCCGTCGCTGCGTGCCGTGCCCACCGCGCGGTGCGGGCCGGTGATGCTCGACTACCTCGCCGTGCGCCAGGTGCACGTCGGCGCGGCGGGGCTCTCACTCGCACTGTTCATCTGGCGCGGTGCGCGTGTGCTGCGCGATCCCGGCACGCGGCTGCCGCGATGGTCGCGCGTGGTACCGCACGTGGTGGATACGGTGCTGCTGGTCAGCGCACTTTGGCTCGCCTTCCAGCTCGGGGCCGGCACGCGCGGATGGCTGGCGCCGAAGATCGCGGGCGTGGTGCTGTATATCGTACTTGCCAGCATCGCGCTCAAACGCGCAAGACGCGCACCGGCACGCCTGGGCGCATTCATCGCCGCACTCCTCGCGTTCACGTACGTCGTCAGTGTCGCGGTCACCAAATCACCTTCCGGATGGTTCACATGATCAATGCCAGCTTTCTCGCCGGACACACGGCACCCGGGTTCGATGCGCCGCTCGAGATGCTGCGCGCCTGCCATCGGCGCATCGAGAAGCAGCTCGCTACCCTCGCGCGCCTCGAGCGCCACCTGCCGGAGCATGGCTGCGATGACGATGCGCGTGCGGCGGCGCGAGGCATCATGCGTTACTTCGATACCGCCGCCGTGAACCATCATGCGGACGAGGAGCAGAGCGTGTTTCCGCGCCTGGTTGCGGCATGCGGCGACGAAGCTGCACAGATCGTTGCGCGGCTCGAGTCCGAACACGAAGTGCTGGCGACGTTATGGGCGCGCCTGCGACCGCTGCTCGCCGGCATTGCGGTTGGCGCGCGCGCCAACCTGTCACCGCACGACGTCGTGGAAGTCCGCGAAGCCTACGAGCGCCACATTGCCGTGGAGGAGACGCAGCTCCTTCCACTCGCCGAGCGTACCTTCGACCGCGCGACCCTCGACGTGATCGGCCAGGAGATGGCAGCGCGGCGCAACGTGGACGTCAGCGCGGCCAGGGAGAGGCTCGGCCCGTGACCCCACGGGGCACGATCAGGATTGCATCGTGGCCACCAGGACCAGCGACGTATCTGCCGATCTGCAGCAAACGTTGGCCGAGCTGCGCGAGGGCATGGAAAAGTGCCACGGTTGCGACCTGTGGAAGAACGCCACGCAGGTCGTGCCCGGCGAGGGCGACCAGCGTGCGCGCATCATGCTGGTTGGCGAGCAGCCCGGTGATCAGGAGGACCTCGAAGGCCATCCGTTCATCGGGCCCGCCGGGAAGCTTCTCGATCGCGCACTCGCCGAAGCCGGCGTCGACCGGGCCCACGTGTTCGTCACCAACGCGGTGAAGCACTTCTCATGGGAGCCGCGCGGCAAGCGACGCATCCACAAGAAGCCCACGGTGCGGCAGGTTGCGGCCTGCGTCGCGTGGCTGCATGCCGAGATCCGCCTGGTGCGCCCGCGTATCGTCGTGTGCCTCGGCGCAACCGCTGCGCAGGCGCTCCTCGGACCGAAGGTGAAGGTCACCGAGGCACGCGGACAGTTCGTGGCCAGCGAGTTGCCGGCGCGCGTGCTCGTGACCGTACACCCGTCGTCGATCCTGCGCGGGGCGCCGGAAGACCGGGCGCAGAATTTCACGCGCTTCGTTGCCGACCTGAAGCAGCTCGCGGCGTCCTGAAGGCCGCCCGCCGCGCCTACGCCGCCATGGTCATGCCGCCATCGGCCGCAAGCACCTGTCCGGTCACGTAGCTCGCGGCATCCGACGCAAAGAACACGAACACCGGGGCGATCTCGTCAGGATCGGCCCAGCGGCCCATCGGAATGCGCTCCAGGTAGCGCTCCTTGAAGCGCGGATCCGTGCGGATCGTCTCGGTCATCGGCGTCGCCGCACCCGGCGCCACCGCGTTCACCGTGATGCGATAACGCGCGAGCTCGCGGGCTGCCGACCGGGTGAAGCCGAGGACCGCCGCTTTCGCCGAGCTGTAGTTGATCTGACCGACCGTGCCAAGTATCCCCGCGGTCGAGGTCACGTTGATGACGCGGCCCCACTGCCGTTCCATCATCCCGGGCACCACCGCCTGCAGGCAATGGAAGCTGCCGGTGAGATGCACGTCGAGCACCGCGCGCCATTGCTCGACATCCATCTTGTGCAGCATCGCGGGGCGGGTGATGCCGGCGTTGTTGACCAGAACATCGATCCGGCCGTATTGCGCCTGCACCGCGGCCACCATGCGCTCGACCTCGTCACGTTGCGCAACATTGCAGGCGACCCCCATCGCGGCCGCGCCGGCGCCACGCAGGGCGGCCGCAACCGCATCCGCGCGCTCCTGCGCGAGGTCCACCACCGCCACGCTGGCGCCTGCTTCCGCGAAGGCGCGCGCGACCGCCGCGCCGATGCCTTGTGCCGCGCCCGTGACCACCGCGATCCTGCCCTTCAGCTGCATTGCGTGCACTCCTCGACATGCCCGCGCCGTGCTGGCGCAGCATCCATGAGCGGTCGGCACCGTCCGCGCCGGCCTGCGTGGCAATGTGCGCCTGTCGAGCGTCGCCGCCGTTGATGCCCGTCAAGGAGCCGACGACGGCAGCACACACATGCGGGGCCGCATCAGCGCGACTTCGCCGGCGCGCTGCCGGTTGCGCCTTTGGCATGCGCGTCGCCCGCGACAGCCTTTTCGCGCTGGCGCGCCATCAGCCGGAGCATAGTGGCGATGGTGATGCTGCTGAAGGTGGCTTTGGCGATGTCGTCGATCTCCGACAGCACTGTGAACAAGGCACGGCCGGCCGCGGTGCGCTCCCCGACGTCGGGGCCGCCTGCATGCGGACCAAGCTCCTCGAAGCGCTCGATGACGTCGAGCAGCGTGAGGCGCCGGGCATTCGCGGCAAAGCGGTAGCCGCCCCCGACGCCGCGCGCCGAGTCGAGGATGCCGACGCGGGCAAGCTCGCTCAGCACCTTGGCGAGGTGGTGCGGCGACACTCCGTACTTCACCGCAATCTCCGCCGCGGCGACGTGGCGCGTCGGGTCCGCCGCCGACTCGAGCACGCTGTACAACGCCAGCGACGTGTTCTTCTGCAGCTTCAACCGGATTGCTCGAGCGCCATCTCGAGCGGGATGAAGCGGCCGGCCATCATGCCCTGGCTGCGGAAGAACGACAGCACCAGGCGGTTCTCGGGCGCAAGCATCGTGCGCACCGTGCGCACACCCGCCTTCCGGAACCCCGCACAGATCGCTTCCAGCAGTTTCGCGGCCACGCCGGCCAGGCGCGCACCCGGCGCCACGTCGATGGCAAAGACCCAGCCGCAGGGCGGTGAACCGAATTCCCAGTCGCGGATCTCGCCGATGATAAAACCGACCACGCGGTCGCCGGCCGCCGCGACCAGGAACTGGCGGCCGTGCGTGTCGTCGCGGCCGTAGCGACGGTGAATCGTCTCCCAGTAGGCGCGCTTTTCGATGCCGGTGACGCTGGCATCGATCGCGATCACGTCGTCGAGATCGCGCCGCCGGACCGGCCTCACCTGCACCTCCGGTCGTGCGACCCGTGGCCGCGCACGGCGCGGAGCGGCTTTGCCTGGCGCAATCGCCTTCTCGCCCCTCAAAGCGTGATCCACATCAAGTTGGATTCCAGCATTCCGGTACCAGAATGGCCCAAGGCGTCATGGCGGCGATTCTAAGCGCAAATCCGGCGGCCGGGGACGAGCGTGCAACGGATCGCACCCTTCCGGCGCTACGCACCGCAACCGCGCCCGCACCGCCTGCAGCGCCCGAGGAGGAACATGCAATCCACGCTTGCCGCCGGACTCCAATCCGTCGTACTCATCACGATCGATCGCGATCGCACCATCGGCTTCATGGGTGAGGCTGCGCGCGTGTACGCGACGCCGATGCTCGTGCGCGACATCGAGGTTGCGTGCCGCGATCTTCTGTTGCAGCACCTCGACCCGGGCGAGGACTCGGTAGGAACCCGCGTCGAGCTTGACCATCTCGCGCCGACGCTGCTCGGCATGCGCGTCGAGCTCACGGTGCGCATCCTCGAGGTCAAGGGGCGCGCCGTCACGTTCGAGGTGAGCGGCAAGGACAACGTCGATCCCATCTGCCGCGGACACCACCACCGGTTCATCGTGGACGTGAAGGGCACCGAAGCGCGCCTCGCCGCCAAGGCGCAGAAGGCCGGGATTGCATGAACGCCGCTCGCAGCGCAAACGCGATGCCGGACCGGCGGGTTGCGCGGAGGATGTGATGAGCGCAATGCGCGCCGCGGCCGAGCACGTCCCGACCTACTGCTACCAGTGTGTCGCGGGACCGGACCTCCTGCAGGTCAAGGTGGTCGACGGCGTGGCGACGGAGGTCGAGCCGAACTTCTGTGCGTCGAAGATCCACCCCGGCGGCGGCCGTGTGTGCGTCAAGGCGTTCGGGCTGATCCAGAAGACCTACAACCCGCATCGCGTGCTGACACCGATGCGACGCACCAATCCGAAAAAGGGCCGCGACGAGGACCCGCGGTTCGAGCCGATCAGCTGGGACGAGGCGTTCACGCTCATCGCGGACAAGCTGAATGCGCTGCGTGCTGCGGGCCTGACAGATGAGTCCGGTTATCCGCGCCTCGCCGTCAGCTTCGGCGGTGGCGGCACGCCGCAGTCGTACATGGGCACGTTCCCGGCATTCCTGGGCGCATGGGGTGTCGCCGACATGGGGTTCGGCTCCGGCCAGGGCGTCAAGTGCTATCACTCCGAGCACCTGTACGGCGAATACTGGCACCGGGCGTTCACGGTATCCCCCGACACGCCGCTCACCGAGTACCTCATTTCCTGCGGCGCCAACGTCGAGGTTTCCGGCGGCGTCGTCGGCATCTGGCGGCATGCGGAAGCACGCGCGCGCGGCATGAAGCGTGTGCAGGTGGAGCCGCACCTCTCGGTCACGGGCGCGTGCTCCGCCCAGTGGGTGCCGATCAAGCCCAAGACGGATGCTGCCTTCCTCTATGCGCTACTGCACGTGCTGCTGAACGAGGCGCCGCGCGAGAGACTCGATCTGGCGTTCCTCGGCCGTCACACGGCGTCGCCGTATCTGGTCGGGCCGCACGGCTATTACCTGCGCGAACGCGCGACGCACAAGCCCCTGATCTGGGATCGCAATACGGGCCGCGCCGTTCCCTTCGACACAGCAGGCATCGTGGAAGCACTCGAAGGCCGCTTCGATGCCGACGCCGTCGAGATCGGTCCCGACGACGAAGTGCTCGCCGACGGCACGCTTGCCGGCGAAACGGCATTCAGCAAGCTGGTCGCGCATTTCGCGACGTACAGCCCCGAGTGGGCGGAGGGTGTGTGCGAAGTGCCCGCGGCGACGATGCGACGCATCGCGCACGAGTACCTCGACCACGCCCACATCGGCGAGACGATCGAGATCGACGGCAAGGTCATGCCCTTCCGTCCCGTCGCCGTCAGCCTCGGCAAGACGGTCAACAACGGCTGGGGCGGCTACGAGTGCGTGTGGGCGCGCACGATGCTCGCTGCCCTGGTCGGTGCGCTCGAAGTGCCCGGCGGCACGCTCGGCACCACGGTGCGCCTCAACCGTCCGCTGAACGAGCGCCTGAAAAGCGCGAAGCCCGGCGTCGACGGCTTCATGGCGAGTGCACTCAATCCGACGGACAAGGCGCGCTGGTCGCCGAACCCGAACATCCGCAACGCGTACCGCACGATGGTGCCGCTGGCCGCCGACGGGCCGTGGAGCCAGGCGCTCGGCCCCACGCACTTCTCGTGGATGTTCCTCGACGAGACCCCGAAGGGCCTGCCCCGCGTGACCCTGCCGGACGTGTGGATCGTCTATCGCACCAATCCCGCGATCTCCTTCTGGGACACCGCCGCGGTGGCGCAGAAGATGACCCGCTTCCCGTTCGTGGTCGCCTTCGCCTACACGCGCGATGAGACCAATCATTTCGCGGACGTGCTGCTGCCCGACGCCACCGACCTGGAAAGCCTGCAGCTCATCCGCATCGGCGGGTCCAAGTTCGTCGAGCAGTTCTGGGACCAGCAGGGCTTCGCGCTGCGCCAGCCGGTCGTCGAGACCCGCGGCGAAGCCCGCGATTTCACCGACATCGCGAGCGAGCTCGCCCGGCGCACCAACCTGTACGACAAGTACATCGCCGCGATCAACCGCGGCGCCGGGGGCGTGCCGCTCAAGGGCGCGCAGTGGGATTTCTCGCTGGCACCGGAACGCGACTACACCCGCGAGGAGATCTGGAACGCCGTGTGCCGGGCCGCCAGCGCCGAGCTCTCCGACGGGACGGACGTGCACGACCTCGACTGGTGGAAGGAGCATGGCCTGGCCACGAAGCCGTTCCCACGCTCGGACTGGTACCTGTATCCGACGCTGGCCGCGCAAGGGCTGCGCTTCGAGCTGCCCTATCAGGAGCGGCTACAGCGCGTGGGGGTCGAGCTGGGGCGGCGCCTGCACGAGAACGACATGCATTGGTGGGATGCGCAGTTGCAGGAATACCAGGCGCTGCCGCCGTGGAAGGACTTCCCGGGACACTGGAGCAAGGCCGTGGTGCAGGCGGGCGGCCGCCCCGAGGACTATCCGTTCTGGCTCCTGACGGCGCGCAGCATGCAGTACGCCTGGGGTGCCAACGTCGGCATGCAGCTCATCAAGGAGATGGCCGACAACGTCGCGGGCCACCGCGGCGTGATCATGAACGTCGGCGCCGCCGCAAAGCTCGGGATCGCCGATGGCGACACCATCGTGATCGCGACCCCGAAGCGCAGCGTGCGCGCCCGGGTGGTGCTGCGCCAGGGCATCCGTCCCGACACGCTGCTGCTCATCGGCCAGTTCGATCACTGGGTCACGCCGCTGGCCAAGGATTTCGGCGTGCCGAGCCTCAATTCACTCGCCACGATGTCGATGGATCTCACCGACGCCACGGGGTCGGGCGCCGACATCGTGCGGGTGCGCGTCGGTCGCGAGGAGATCCCGGCATGACGCGGTGGGTCATGATTGCCGACCTGCGCCGTTGCGTAGGTTGCCAGACGTGCACCGCCGCGTGCCGTCACGCCAATGCCACGCCGCCCGGAGTGCAGTGGCGCCGCGTGATCGACGCCGAGATCGGCGAGTTCCCCGAGGTGCGTCGTTCGTTCATCCCGGTGGGCTGCCAGCACTGCGACGATCCCCCGTGCATGGACGTCTGCCCGACGACCGCCACCAAGAAGCGCACCGACGGCATCGTCACCATCGATTACGACCTGTGCATCGGCTGCGCCTACTGCGCCGTCGCCTGCCCGTATCAGGCGCGCTACAAGTCGGCGCGCCCCGGATTCGCCTACGACGCCGCGATGCCGAACGAGACTGCGCGCCAGGACGACGGACGCGTTGCCGTCGCCACCAAGTGCACCTTCTGCGTGGACCGCATCGACGCGGGCATCGCCCAGGGACTCAAGCCTGGCGTGGACCCCGAAGCCACACCGGCCTGCGTCAACGCGTGCATCACGCAGACGCTGCAATTCGGCGACATCGAGGATCCGGCAAGCAACGTATCGCAGACGCTCGCGACGCACCGCCACTTCCGCATGCACGAGGACCTCGGCACCGGCCCGGGCTTCTACTACGTGTGGGATCGCAAGGAATCCGCATGAGCGCCCGACCCGTCGTGCCCTATGGCGCCACCCCATGGCACCAGACCAGCTGGGATTGGCGCGCCGCGGGCAACTTCATGGGCGGCGGGCTGGGTGCCGGCATCATCGTGGCCGCGGCGCTTTCCGGTGCCACCGGCCGCGCCGGCGCCCTGCTCTTCGCCGCCGGGGTCATCGCGGTGGGACTCGGCCTCGGCAGTGTCGCGCTGGAGCTCGGCCGTCCGTTGCGGGCGCTGAACGTGTTCCGCAATCCCCGCACGTCGTGGATGTCGCGTGAAGCAATCGCCGCGGCGGCGCTGATGCTGGCCGGCCTCGCGGCGATCGGCGGCGTCGCGGGCGCCGCCGCCATCGCCGCAGCACTGGCGTTGGTGTTCGTCTACTGCCAGGCACGACTGCTGCAAGCGGCCAAGGGCATCCCCGCATGGCGCGAGCCGCGCGTGGTGTGGCTGCTGGTCGCCACGGGCCTCGCCGAAGGTGCGGGTTTCTACTGGCTGACGATGGGCCTGCACCGCGCCGCGAGCACCACGCTGCTGGTCACGTTCGTCGTGCTGCTGCTCGCGCGGGTTGTTGCATGGTGGGGCTATCGCCAGCACCTCGCGGGCCTGAATCCGCGCGCCGCACGCGCGCTCGAACGTGCCGGCGCCGGCCTGGTACGCATCGGCACGATCGCCCCGCTCGCGTTGCTGGCTGCCGCAGCATTCGCCCCCGATCCTTATGCCACGGCGCTCCAGGCGCTGGCCGGCCTGTGCGCGCTCGTCGCGGGGTCCTGGTTCAAGTTCGCCCTGGTGACGCGCGCTGCGTACAACCGCGGATTCGTTCTGCCGCAACTGCCCGTTCGCGGCGCCCGGTCATAGCGCCACGCTGACAGCGGAAGGAGGTCGCATGGGAGCAACCACGATGGCCGAAGTTGGCGGGCACACTGCCGAGCACGCCGGCGTATTCTTTCACCGGAATGCCGAGACGATGTCGCGCGACCGGCTGGCCGCATTGCAGCTCGAGCGCCTGCGCGCGACGGCGCGCAACGCCTACGACAACGTGCCGTTCCATCGGGCACGCTTCGATGCGGCGGGCCTGCACCCGGGGGACATCACGACCCTGGAACACCTGCGCGGGCTGCCCTTCACCGTCAAGACCGATCTGCGCGACACCTACCCGTTCGGCATGTTCGCGCGGCCCCGGGAGGAGCTCATCCGGTTGCACGCATCGTCGGGCACGACGGGCAAGCCGACCGTGGTCGGCTACACGGAACAGGACATCCAGACGTGGGCCGATCTCATGGCACGCAGCCTTGCGTGCGCGGGCGCACGCCGCGGCGACGTCGTCCACAACGCCTACGGGTACGGGCTGTTCACCGGCGGCCTCGGCGCCCACTATGGCAGCGAACGGCTCGGAGCGACGGTAGTCCCGATGTCGGGCGGATCCACCGAGCGCCAGATCGCGCTCATCCTCGATTTCGGCGCACGCGTGCTCTGTGCGACGCCTTCGTATGCCCTGGCCATCGCCGAGGTCGCGGAACGACAGGGTGTCGACCTGCGGCGGAGCAGCCTGCGCATCGGGCTCTTCGGCGCGGAACCCTGGAGCGACGCCATGCGCCACGAGATCGAGTCGCGCCTGGGAATAACCGCGATTGACATTTACGGCTTGTCCGAGATCATGGGCCCTGGCGTGGCGTGCGAATGCGAACACCAGGCAGGCCTGCACGGGTGGGAGGACCACTTCCTGTTCGAGGTGCTCGATCCGGAGACCGGAGCCCCGGTGCCGGAAGGTGCCGCCGGCGAGCTCGTGATCACGACACTCACCAAGGAAGCGCTGCCGATGCTGCGCTACCGCACGCGTGACATCACGCGCATCACGACCGCGCCGTGTGCCTGCGGCCGCACGCATCTGCGGATCCTGCGCATCACCGGTCGCAACGACGACATGCTCATCATCCGCGGCGTCAACGTGTATCCGTCGCAGGTGGAGGCGGTGCTGGTGGGGCTGCCGCGCGTCTCGCCGCATTACCAGCTCGTGATCGAGCGGCGCGGCAGCCTCGACCACGTGACCATCGAAGTCGAAGCCCAGCCGGGAGTCGCTGCCGATGCATATGCGGGCATCGCGCGCGAAGTCGCGCATCACATCAAGTCGATGATCGGCGTCACGACGGACGTGCTCGTCAAGCCGCCGGAGACGATTCCGCGCTCCCAGGGCAAGGCCGTGCGCGTGCGTGACCTGCGGGGCACCACGGCGCACTGACACCGGCTCCCGCCGCCCGAGACCCTCATGTCCAAGCGTATCGTCACCATGACCGTCAACGGTCGTCTGCGCGAAGAAGCCGCGCCGGATCACCTGCTGCTCGTCGACTATCTCCGCGGCCTTGGGCTGACCGGCACGAAGCAGGGCTGCGACGGCGGCGAATGCGGCGCGTGCACCGTACTGATCGATGGCGAGCCGCGACTCGCCTGCATCACCCTCGCCGCCACCTGCGAGGGGCGGGAGATCGAGACCATCGAAGGCCTCGCATCGGGTGGACGCATGAGCCGGCTGCAGCAGGCCTTCCACGAGAAACTCGGCACCCAGTGCGGCTTCTGCACGCCGGGCATGATCATGGCGGCCGAAGCTCTCCTGCGCCGCAATCCCCGACCCACCGAGGCGGAAATCCGCGACGCGCTCTCGGGCAATCTCTGCCGCTGCACCGGATACGTGAAGATCGTCGAGTCGGTGCAGACGGCGGCGGAGGGATCGCCATGAGCGCGAACGAGCAGGTGCACCTGAAGCCTCACGAGCATGCGAGCGGCACGCCCCGCGCCGGGGTTGGCGAGCGCACGCCACTCATCGACGGCGTGGACAAGGTGACCGGCCGGGCACGCTACACGGCCGATCTGCCGCTCGGCGAAGCCCTGGTGGGCCGCATCCTGCGCAGTCCCGTTGCGCATGGCGTGATCCGTGGCATCGACACCGCCGCCGCGCGAGCGTTGCCGGGTGTGCGGGCGATCATCACGGGAATGGACTTCGCCGCGCCGTACGGGGTCATCCCCATCGCGCAGAACGAGTGGCCGCTCGCCCGTGACAAGGTGCGTTATCGCGGCGAGCCCGTTGCGGCGGTTGCCGCCGTGGACGAGGCCACGGCGGAAGCGGCACTCGCGGCCATCGTGCTCGATATCGAGCCGCTGCCGGCGTACTTCGCCGCTGTCGAGGCCCGCGCTCCCGGTGCGGTGGCGCTGCACGACAAGAAGCCTGGCAACATCGAGCGTGAAGTCGCCCAGACGTTTGGTGACGTCGACGGCGGCTTCGCGGCAGCCGACCTCGTGCGCGAGGAGACGTTCCATTACGCCGAGGTCGCGCACGGTCAGATCGAGCGCAATGCGGCGATCGTGGTGTACGAGCCGGAGCACGACCGCCTCACGTCGCATTCGGTGACCCAGGTTCCGTACTACCTGCACCTCACCATCGCACAGTGCCTCGGTATCGACAGCTCCCGGGTTCGCGTCGTCAAGCCGTTCGTTGGCGGCGGCTTCGGGCATCGTGTCGAGCCGCTCAATTTCGAGATCGCCACCGCGGCCTTGGCCCGCGCGGCGGGCGGCACGGTGCGCATGGAGCAATCGCGCGAGGACGGCTTTCTCACGCACCGCGGGCGGCCGGAGACCGACATCCGCCTGAAGCTCGGCATGAAGCGCTCCGGCGAGATCACGGCGGTTGATTGCGAGATCGTGCAGCGTGGCGGCGCCTACGGCGGTTACGGACTCGTCACCATCCTCTACGCGGGCGCCCTGCTGCACGCGCTCTATCCGCTCGATGCCGTGCGCTATCGCGGCTACCGTGTCTACACGAACACACCACCGTGCGGCGCGATGCGCGGCCACGGTGCGGTCGACGCGCGGCATGCCTTCGAGTCGCTGCTCGATACCATGGCGGCCGAGCTCGGGCTCGACCCGATTGCCGTCCGGCGCGCGAACCTCATCACGCCGCCGTATCGCACGATCAACGAGCTGCAGGTCAATTCGTACGGCATTCCCGCCTGCCTGGAATGGGTCGAAGCCGCCTCCGGATGGAAGGCGCGGCATGGCAAGCTGCCGCGCGGGCACGGCCTCGGCGTCGCGTGCTCGCACTACGTGTCCGGATCGGCCAAGCCGGTGCACTGGAGCGGCGAGCCGCACGCGGTCATCAACCTGAAGCTGGATTTCGACGGCGGCATCACGATCCTCACGGGAGCCGCCGATATCGGCCAGGGCTCCTCGACCCTGCTCGCCCAGGTCGTTGCCGAGGTGCTCGAGCTGCCGATGGCGCGCATCCGGGTGATCGCCGGCGACAGCGCACTGACACCCAAGGACAACGGCTCGTATTCGTCGCGCGTGTCGTTCATGGTGGGCAACGCGGCGTTGCGGGCCGCGGAAGAGCTGAAACGCATGCTCGTCGCGGCGGCCGCGCGCAAGCTGCAGGTCGCACCCGATGCCATTGAATGGGAGGGGGAGCACTGTCGCGTGACCGGTACCGACAACGCGCTGTCCTTCAACGCCGTCGTTGAAGCCGCGCTCGTCGATACCGGCACGCTGACGGTCAAGGGAAGCTGGTCGACGCCACCGGAGACGCAGGGCGGCAAGTTCCGTGGTGCCGCAGTCGGCTCGACGGCCGGATTCTCCTATGCCGCGCAAGTCGTCGAGGTCAGCGTCGACGAGGACACGGGCGTCGTGAAGGTGGAGCGCGTTTGGGTCGCGCACGATTGCGGGTTCGCCATCAATCCGTTGGCCGTCGAAGGCCAGGTGCAAGGCGCCGTGTGGATGGGCATGGGGCAGGCGCTGTGCGAGGAGACGCGCTACCACGAGGGCCTGCCGTTGCACGCCAACTTCCTCGACTACCGCATCCCGACGAGCGTGGAGTCACCGCCGATGGAGGTGAAGCTCATCGAGAGCCACGATCCACTCGGCCCGTTCGGCGCCAAGGAAGCAAGCGAAGGCGCACTGCACGGCTTCGCGCCGGCGCTCACCAATGCCATCCACGACGCACTTGGCTTGCGGCTGACGACGCTGCCCGCGTCGCCCGATCGGGTGCTGGAAGCGCTGGTCGCCAGCAGGCGCGCGCAGCGCCTGCGCAACGCGAATCGCGCCAAACCGCGCGAGCCGGCAGAGGCCTGATCGTGGAATCCATGCGCCCGTTCGAGCTGCGCGCGCCGCACACCATTGCCGAGGCAGCGACACTGCTTGCCACGACCCCTGGCGCACGGCTGCTGGCGGGCGGCACCGATCTCATTCCAAATCTGCTCCGGCGCATCGGCGATCCCGCGGTGCTCATCGCGCTCGGCGGAGTGAACGGCTTCGCCGCGCTCGGCCGCTCGGATGCGGGTCTTGGCCTCGGCGCAGGCATCACCCTGCAGCGCATCGCTGCCGACGAAGGCATCGTGCGGGACTACCCGGCCCTCGCGCAAGCTGCAGCGAGCGTGGCTGCACCGGCACATCGCGCGGCCGCCACCCTCGGCGGCAATCTTTGTCTCGATACCCGCTGCGTGTTCTACAACCAGAGCGAGTGGTGGCGTAGCTCCAATGGCTTCTGCCTCAAGCGTGGCGGCGACGTGTGCCATGTCGCGCCGCAGGGCGAACACTGTCACGCGGCGTTCAGCGGCGACGTCGCGGCGGCGCTGCTCGCGCTCGACGCAGCCGTGGAAATCGCGTCGATCGCGGGCACGCGCCTGGTGCCCATCGACGAGCTGTACCGCGACGACGGCGCGGCCCATCTCACCCTGGCGAAGGACGAGCTGCTCGTGCGCGTGTGCGTGCCCCCACCGCAGTCCGGTGCACGCTCGGGTTACCGCAAGGCACGCGTGCGCGGCGCCATCGACTTTCCCCTTGCCGGCGTCGCCTGCGCGCTCGACATCGACAACGGGATGGTTTCGCACCTGCGCATCGGCCTCACCGGTACGAACTCGCGGCCGGTCCTGCTCGTCGGCACCGAGACGCTTTTCGGCAGGCCGATCGATGACACGCTGCTCGCGACCATCGGGAAGCTTGTCCAGAAGCAGGTCAGTCCGATGCGCACGACGCTCACCGCATCGCATTACCGCCGCCAGGTCGCGGCGGCGCTGGTGCGGCGCCTCGTGCACGACCTCGCGTGCGCGACCGCGCAACCGGTGGTGGTGTCGCCATGACCCTGAACGCGGCGGCCACCCTGCTCGCCGATCACGATCCGCAGCACGCGGCGCTCGTGTGCGGCAGCGAGACCATGAGCTACGGTGCGCTGCGCGAAGCCGTGGCGCGCGGCGGGGCAGCGTGGCAGGCCCGCGGACTCGCGCGCGGCGATCGCGTCGCCATCAGGCTCCCGGACAGCATCGAATGGGTCTCTGCGTACCTCGCGGTGATCTGGGCGGGCGGCGTCGCGGTCGGCGTCAATCCGCGCATTCCGGCAGACGACTGGGACTACATCGCCAACGAAGGCGATTTCCGGTTCGTGCTCTGCACCGCCCCGGACGAGGTGCCCGCGCGGCGTTCCGCTGCCGTCGCGGGGCTCGATGCATGGCGGGGAGAGGCCGCCGCAAGCAAGGCCATGGCACCCGTGCCGATGGCCGACGACGAGCCGTGCTTCTGGTGTCATTCGTCGGGCAGCAGCGGCCGGCCGAAGGCAGTCGTGCACGGCCACCGGTTCGCATTGCAGGTCGAGCGGGTCGCCACCGAGCTGCTGGGAATCACCCCCACGGACCGGCTCTTCGCGAGCTCCAAGCTGTTCTTCGCCTATCCCCTGGGGAACGCGCTGTTCGCCGGGCTGAAGATCGGCGCGACGGTGATCCTCGATCCGCAGTGGCCCACGGCCGCCACCGTCGCCGCGGCGGTGGCGACGCAGCGGCCAACGGTGCTGTTCAGCGTGCCGAGCCTGTATCGCAACCTGCTCAAGGCCGGCGCGGCGCGGAAGCTCGCCGACTCGTTGCGCATCTGCGTCTCCGCCGGCGAGGCCCTGCCGCCGAGCCTGCGCGAGGACTGGCGCAAGCAGACGGGCATCACCATCGCGAACGGCTTCGGCGCCTCGGAAACGCTGAGTCTCGTGCTGTTCAATCGCGATGCCGGCGAGACGCTGTCGGCCACGCCCGGCGCGCGCGTGTGCGCCGTGGAGAGCGAGGCTCACGGACCGACCCGCGTGCGCATCGAGGGTCCGATGGTTGCGCTCGGCTACTGGAACCGGCCCGACGCGCAGGCCGAGCATTTTCGCGACGGCGCCTTCGTCCCCGGCGATCTTTTCGAGCCCGCAGAGGCACACACGTGGCGCTTCGCCGGACGCGAGGATTCGCTGGTCAAGATCAACGGCCGCTGGGTGGATCTCGTCGCGCTCGAGGAACGCCTTGGGCTCACCTGCTTCGGCATTCGCGAGGGTGCCGTCGTCGCTGCACCCGATGCCGACGGCGTGGCGGCGATTGCGTTCTACTACGCACCCAAGACCGAGGTCGAGGGCTGTGCGACGGAATGCCTGCAGCGCACCATCGCCGCGCTGCCGCACTACCAGCGTCCGCGGTGGGTGCGATCCATCCCCGCCTTGCCGCGCACGGCAACGGGCAAGCTCCTCCGGCGCAAGCTGCTCGAGCTGCACGTCACCCTCGAGGCGGACGCGATCGCGCCCGCCACGGAGGGGTCGTGAGCAGTGATGTCGAGGTGACGCGCAGCGGCCGGGTGCTGGTGGCCACGCTCGCGCACCCGCCGGTCAACGCTCTCGACGACGACCTGTTGCTCGCCATCGACGATGTGCTGCGCACCGCCGTCGCCGATGCAGAGATCACGGTGCTGCATCTGCGCAGCTCGGGCAAGGCCTTTTGTGCAGGGGCGGATCTGCGCGTCATGCAGTCGTGCTTCGCGCGCCCGGATGGACCGGAGGACATGCTGGGTCTCGTCGAGCGCATGCAGCATGTGTTCGCGCGCCTCGAGGCTGCACCGGTGATCACGCTCGCGGAGATCGGCGGCGCGGCGATCGGCGGCGGACTCGAGCTTGCGCTCGCGTGCGACCTGCGCGTTGCGGCGCGGACCGCGAAGCTCGGCCTGTCCGAAGCGCGCCTCGGGCTCCTGCCAGCCGCGGGCGGCACGCAGCGCCTGACGCGTCTGGTCGGCCCCGGCATCGCCAAGCGGCTGATACTCGGCGCCGAGCTCGTGGACGGCACCGAGGCCGAGCGCCTCGGCATCGTGCAATGGGCGCGGGAACCGAGCGGGCTCGCGGCCTGGACCGCGGAGCTCGCCGCACGCATCGCGGCCCTGCCGAAGGCGGCGCTGATCGCCAACAAGCGCTGCATCGCCGCGGAAGCCGACCCGTGGAGCGACGGCTACGCCGAGGAGCTGTCGGCAACGCGGCGGCTCTATCAGCAAGACGAGACGCGGCGCAAGGTCGCCGACTTCCTGGCGAAGAGCGCGTCATGAACCCTGGCCCAATGGAGGCTGCAATGGACATGCAGGACAAGGTTGCCGTGGTCACCGGTGCCGCATCGGGCATCGGGCAGGCCACGGCGGAAGCGCTGGCGCGGCAGGGCGCGGTGGTCGTCGTTGCCGACATCAACGTGGACAAGGGGCAGGCCGTCGCGAGCGCCATCCGGGATGCCGGCAACAAAGCCGATTTCTTCAAGCTCGACGTGACCAGTGCCGAATCCGTCGAGGCATTCGCCAAGGACGTCCAGGCGAAATACGGTGCGCCGGACATCGTCGTCAACGGCGCAGGATGGGGACGCACGCAGCCCTTCTGGGAGGGAACGCCCGACTTCTGGGACAAGCTCATCGCGCTCAACTTCGTCGGCCCGATGCAGCTCGTCAAGGCACTGGTGCCGAAGATGATGGAGCGCGGCAGCGGCAAGATCGTCAATATCGCGAGCGACGCCGGCCGGGTCGGCAGCCTGGGAGAAACCGTGTACTCGGGCGCCAAGGGCGGCCTCATCGCCTTCACCAAATCGCTCGCGCGCGAGATGGCGCGTTACAACATCAACGTCAACTGCGTCTGTCCGGGTCCGACCGAGACGCCACTCCTGATGGCGGTTCCGGAAAAGCACCTGGAAGCGTTCAAGAAAGCCATTCCGTTCCGTCGCTTCGGCAAGCCCTCGGAAATCGCCGAGGCCGTGGTGTTTTTCGCAAGCGATCGGTCGAGCTACATTACCGGCCAGGTGCTCTCCGTCAGCGGCGGCCTGACCATGGCCGGCTAGTCAACCATTTCACCGAAAGCCCCATTCCATGAAAGAGATCCAGCTCGCCGGCTACAAGGCCACCCATTTCCACTACGCGGTGTCGGGCAAGGTCGCGACGATCACGCTCAACCGTCCGGAGCGCAAGAATCCGCTCACGTTCGATTCGTACGGCGAGTTGCGCGACCTGTTCCGGGAGATGGTGTACGCCACGGACATCAAGGCGGTCGTGTTCACGGGCGACGGCAACAACTTCTGCTCCGGTGGCGACGTGCACGAGATCATCGGCCCGCTGGTGAAGATGGACATGACCGGCCTCCTGCGCTTCACGCGCATGACCGGGGATCTGGTCAAGGCGATGCGCAGCTGTCCGCAGCCGATCGTGGCGGCGATCGATGGCGTGTGCACGGGTGCCGGGGCGCTCATTGCCTGTGCTTCCGATCTTCGTTACGCGACCGCGCGCAGCAAGCTCGCGTTCCTGTTCGTGCGCGTCGGGCTCGCCGCGGCCGACATGGGAGCGTGCACGCTGCTTCCCCGTCTGATCGGCCTGTCGCGCGCCGCCGACCTGCTCTACACCGGCCGCGTGGTGGGCGGTGAGGAAGCGGAGCGGATGGGCTTTCACAACCGGCTGGTCGAGCCGGACCGCCTCGTCGCCGAAGCGACCGCCATGGCGCAAAGCCTCGCGGACGGCCCGACGTTCGGCCATGCCATGACCAAGACGATGCTGTGGCAGGAGTGGAGCGCCGGGCTCGGCGAATGCATCGAGGCGGAGGCGCAGGCGCAGGCGATCTGCATGCAGACCGAGGACTTCGAGCGCGCGTACCACGCCTTCGTGGCGAAGCAGAAGCCGGTGTTCGAGGGCAACTGACCGTCGACTGACTCGCATCAACTGCGGCGCCGGGCACGCAGACCGCTGCGGCGCAAAGCAGCGCGCGCTTGACCCGGGTCAATGCCGGCCACCGGAATAACCGTATTCTGGTACTCGGATACCGAATTACGGAGCAAACATGCCCGGCCAGGTGAGCCATCTTCTCGACGAGGAGCATCGCGGCACGATCGCGCTGCTCGATGCGCTGGAGCAGGCGATCGCCCGCGGCGCGCGCAATAGCGTGGCCGCCGACCCGGAGTTCACGCGCCTCGTCGGCAAGCTGCGGGAGCACCTCGTCGAGCACGTGCCGCGCCACTTCGGCTTCGAGGAGGTTGACCTCTTCCCGCGCCTCGAGGAAGCTGGCGAAGGCGACCTTTGCACGCTGCTCCTGGAAGAGCATGTCGCCATCAACGCGGTGATTGCCGAGATCGTGCCGCTCGCGTCGGACGTGGGGGCGCTCGAGCCCTCTTCGCTGCAGGCCCTGAAGCGCGGCATCGGCGAGCTCGCCGAGCGCCTGCGCAGCCATATCGACAAGGAAAACATGGCGCTCCTGCCCCTCTGCGACGACCATCTCGAGCCCGCCACGGACCAGGAGCTCGCCTTCGCCTACGCGTCCGCCTAGTCCCCATCCGACCGACAGGACCCCATGACCACCGCAACCGTTCCGAGCCTCGGCGACGTGCGCGCCCTGACCCGCGCCGACCTCGTCGAGGCGATTGCCATCGACGCCGCCGCGCGGGGCCGCTCGCGCGCGAACTACCTGACCCGTCGACTCGCGGCCGCCGTGCGCGAGCCCGCACTGCATGTGCAACTTGCCGCCGAGGACGCCGACGGTCTCCTGGGGTTCGTGCTCGCGCGCGTGCTCGAGGGCGAGTTCGGGCATCCGCAGCGGGCCTTGCGGCTCGAGGAGATCGGCGTGCGCTGGGATGCCCAGGGCCGCGGCACGGGGGCGCGCCTGCTCGCGTCGCTCGTCAACTGGGGCCGCCGGCACGACATCGCCGAGCTCCGCACGCAGGCATGGTGGAAGGACCACCGCATGGTGCAGTGGCTCGACCACCATGGATTCGAGCTCGCCCCGAATCACATCGTCGACTGCGCCGTCGACACGCTGCGTTTCGCACCGGCTTTCGCGAATGCGGAGGCGACATCGACCGAGATCAACTATGCCGATAAAGAGGACGAGGGTGGCGAACGCCTCGCCCGCGACATGGCCGACGTGCGAACCATGAGCGACGGTGATCTCGAGGCCATCGTGCGCATCGACCGGCATATCACCGGCCGCGATCGACAGGCCTACATGGAGCACCGGCTCGCCGAGGCGATGGAGGACTCCGGCGTGCGCGTGTCGCTCACCGCGCGCGTGGACGGCGTGATTGCCGGCTACGTGATGGCCCGGGCGGATTATGGCGACTTCGGCCGCCCCGAAGCCGTCGCCGTGCTCGACACCATCGGCGTCGATCCCGGCTTCACGCACCACGGCGTGGGGCGCGCGCTGGTCTCGCAGCTCGGCGCCAATCTCTGTGCCTTGCAGATCGAGCGCGTCGAGACCGTCGTCGCACCGCACGACCTCGCCTTGCTCGGGTTCCTCTATGATTGCGGCTTCGCGCCTTCACAGCGGCTCCCGTTCGCGCGGGCCATTGCCTAGATGCCTCAAGCTCCCGACGAAAGCGCGGTCTACGACGCGTTGCGACAGGTCGAGGATCCCGAAGCCGGGATGAACATCGTCGACCTCGGGCTCGTGTACGCAGTCACGATCGCGCCTGGCATGATCACCGTCGAGATGACGATGACCACCGCCGCCTGCCCGATGACGGACATGATCGCGGACCAGGCGCGCGATGCCATCGCGCGGGTCGCACCGGGCGGCGCCGGGGTCGACGTGCAGCTCGTCTGGGATCCGCCGTGGACGCCGGATCGCATGTCCGGCATCGCCAAGGAACACTTCGGCTGGGGCAATTGAAGCGCTCACCGGGACGCGTGCGCAGCGCGTCCGCTGGGGTCCGGCCGGACAGATGCGGCGCGCCATGATGCACGGCCCATGAGCTGGAACCTGCCGCCGCGCTATCGTGTGCCGTTGCTGGCGCTGGGCTTCGTCGCCCTGGTGACCGGCGTCATGGCAGGTCTCGCGCGCTTCGGCTGGAGCATGCCCGACGTTGGCGCAGCTGCCGCGTCGCTGCATGGCCCGTTGCTCCTGTGCGGATTTTTCGGGACGGTGATCGCCCTGGAGCGCGCCGTCGCCATCGGGAGCGCATGGGCGTACGGCGCGCCCGTGCTGGCCGGCATCGCGGGTGTCGCGCTCGCCGCAGGCGCGGTGGACCTCGCGCGGTGGTGCACGGTTGCCGGCAGCACGATCCTCCTGCTGGCGACGCTCGACATCCAGCGCCGCCAGCCGGCACTGTTCACGCGGATCCTCGCCATCGCCAGTGCGTGCTGGTGCATCGGTGCATTGTGGTGGCTGCTCGACGGACCGTTGTTCGCGGTCGCCGCCTGGTGGCTGGCTTTCCTCGTGCTGACCATCGCCGCCGAACGTCTCGAGCTCTCGCGCTTCCTGCCACCTTCGCGTACGGCCTCGCTGGTGTTCGTGCTGATCGTGGCGGTGCTGCTGCTGGGCCTCGCGGGTGTCGAGCACATCGGCGGCCGCGCGGCAATCGGTGCCTCGCTGGTGGCGCTTGCCGGATGGTTGCTCAAGCAGGACATCGCGCGGCGAACCGTGCGCAGCCGCGGCCTCACGCGCTACATCGCACTATGCCTGCTCGCGGGTTATGTCTGGCTGGCGGTGAGCGGACTGCTGATCCTGGGGACTGACGCTTTGCTTCCGGGAAGCCCCGCGCGCGACGCCGCGTTGCACGCATTGGCTCTCGGGTTCGTGTTCTCGATGGTATTTGGACACGCGCCGATCATCGTCCCGGCAGTGCTGCGCGTGACCCTGCCGTACCGACCCGTGTTCTACCTGCCCCTCGTGCTGCTGCACGCATCGCTTCTGCTGCGCGTTGGCGGCGACGCCATCGGCTTCGAAGTCGCCCGTGCGGGGGCGATGGGGAATGCGATCGCGCTGTTGGCGTTCATCGTCACCATGGCGAGCGCGGTGCGGCGCGCACCCGGCACGGCGCGAGCGTAAGAGTCGCGCCACAGGAACTGTCCGCGCAGATGCCTACGCGTGCAGGGCTTCGTACTTCTCCATCAGCTGTTCCGGGGACTCGGCGAAGTCCGGGTTCGTCACGATGCAATCCGCCGGACAGACGAGCTTGCACTGCGGTTCGTCCTCGGCGCCCACGCATTCCGTGCAGCGCAGCGGGTCGATCACGTACACCGGATCGCCGACGGCGATCGCTTCGTTGGGACATACCGGCTTGCACGCATCGCAGGCCGTGCAGTTGTCGTTGATCATCAGGGCCATGGTTTCGCTCCTCGTCTTTCGCGCACGGGGTACGTGCATTTACGCGGGTAGTCAGGCGGCCGCCTGGTCCTGCAGCTCGCGCAGCTTGCGGTGCCGGAATGCGCCCCAGAGTGCCGCGCCCACGGCGCCGGCATAGATCGAATCGGGATGACTGACCGCCGTCACGTTCACCTTCTCGTTCGCCATCTCTTCCTGGATCGCGGCCAGAAGCCCGCTGTCGAGCGCGAGGCCGCCGGTCAGCAGCACCGTGCCTTCCTTGATGCCGGTGACCTTGAGCAGCTTCACGATCCGCGATGCCATCGAGAGATGGATGCCCTTCAGGATGTCGGGCGTGGCGATCCCGCGCGAGACCATGTTGATGACGTCGGTCTCGGCCAGGACCGCGCAGATCGAGCTCACCTTTTCCGGGTCCGCCGAGCTTTGCGACAGGGGACCGATCTCCTCCACCGCGACGCCGAGATAACGCGCGATGTTCTCGAGGAACTGGCCCGATCCCGAGGCACACTGGCTGGTCATCTTGTAGGAAAGGACCTTCCCGCGCTCGTCGATGTAGATCGCCCGGCCGTTCAGCGCGCCGATGTCCACCACTGCCCGCGCGTCCGGGTTGAGGAACACCCCCCCGCGCGCATGCGTGGTCATCGAGTAGAAGTGGCCGGTCGCGAACTTGACGTTCTCGCCTTCGCCGGTGGTCGCAATGTAGTCGATCGCGTCGGGTGAAACACCCGCGTCCTCGAGCACGCCGTCGCGGCCTTCCGAGGCGAGGGTCATCGGGTCGCGTCGGCGGATGCGCTCGCAGCGCTTCGCGAGCCACTCGGGCCGGCCGTCCACGGAACGGAAGAGTGCGCTCTTCACCGCACCGGATCCGATGTCGATGCCCATCGTGTAGACCGTCTTGCTACCGTCGACGCGCTGGCCGACGGAGCGGTCCATGATCGCCATTTCCGCCGAGCTTGCCGCATTGGTGTTCTGCATGATCTCGCCTCCTTACGCGTTCAAGCCCGCTTTTCGATCTCTTTTCCGTCCTCCATCACCGCACGCCAGGCGAACGTCGCGCCGCCCAGGGCGCCGGTGTAGATGGAGTCGGGATTGATGTTCAGCGTCACCTCGCCGTAGTTCTCGCGCACCAGGTCCTTGAGCGCCTTCACGGCAGCCTCGTTCTTCGCCACGCCACCGGTGAACGTGAACTGGTCGCGGATGCCGCCCGAGCGCGCGAGAATGGACATCGCCCGCAGGATGATGGCCCGATGCAGGCCCGCCATGATGTCCTCGCGCTTCTCACCGAGCGATAGCCGGTCCCGCAGCTCGGCACCCGCGAACACCGTGCACGTGGAATTGATGCGCACGGTCTTGGTCGATTTCATGGCCAGCGGTCCGAGCTCGTGCAGGCCCATGTTCATCTCGTCGGCGATGTAGCCGAGGTAGCGCCCGCAACCCGCCGCACAACGGTCGTTCATCTGGAAGCTCTCCACGATCCCGTTCGGATCCACCTGGATGGCCTTCGTGTCCTGACCGCCGATGTCCAGCACGGTGGCCGTATTCGGATACATCACGTGCGCGCCCAGGCCGTGACAGAGAATCTCGGAACGGATGTGCTCCTTCGAAAACGGAAGGCGCGCCCGGCCGTAGCCGGTCCCGACCACATAGGTTTCCTCCATGTCGATGCCGAGCAGGTCCTTGATGGGCGCTTCGACCTGCTCCCGGTGCCCCGCGGTCTCTGGCAGGGCCGCGAACGTCCGGTCAAGGGCGGCGAGCAGGTGATGCCGGATCGAATCGCCATACACGCGGTTCTCGACCTCGATGATCGAACGGTCGAACACGTTGAGCAGGAAGTCGTACCGGATGCCGGCTTCCTTGGCCACGGCCTCTCCCGTCGCGAGATACTGGCTGCCGGCGATGTCGCGAAAGAAGTCGGACTTGCGCTTCGCTCCGGGCGCGAAAAGGGGCGGCGCTTCGACCGTGAGACGCCGGAACACTTCCGTGAGCGCCCCGCCGACTGCCGCCGTGCTGTCCCCGAACTTTGCCGTGGCGAGACTGCGCTGACACGTGGCGGCGAGATCCGCGAGCTGCTCGAGGTACTGCTCGAGGCGGAAGTCCCGCTCCAATTGGCCGAGGAAGACGTCGAGCGTCCCATTGAGGGCGCCGGTGGCGCCCAGGGCCTCGCGGAAGAGGTGGAAGCGACCGTTGACGAGTGCCTCCTGCTTGGCGATGGCTGCTGCGGTGTCGTAATTGGAGCGCGAGTTGGTGATGCCGCGTCCGATGACGTTCTGGTCTTCGTCCATCACCACGGCCTTGGTGGTCGTGGAGCCGAGATCGATGCCGATGAAGCAGCGCATGGCTTCTCCTTAGCGCCGCGCCCGGGGGGCGTGCGAACGCAGTGAGCTTGGGGGGTTCATATCCGCGCCTAATGCGCCGCGACGGCCGCGCGCTTCTGCTTGATCATCTGGAAATAGCTTTCCAGCCGATTCTTGACGTTCGCGGCGGAAAAGTAGCGCGGATCGACGAGGTCGGTCTCGATGAACGCCGCCGGCTTGCCCGTGCGCCTTTCCACTTCCCGCAGGATCAGGAGCTGCCCGGCCGAGAAGCTGTTGCAGCTCTTGATGGAGTTGATCAGCAGCCCGTCCGCCTGGTACTCGTCGATGTACTTGCAGATCATGTCGACGCGCGAGGGGAGGTTGAGATTCGTGTAGCAGCCGAGGCAGTACTCGGCCAACGATTCAAGGGGCTTGTCGGGGTCGTGCCGGAAGCCGAAGTCGTAGAGCCCGCCGACCTTGGCGTACGTCGATGACACGACCACCGCGCCTTCCTCGTAGAACATCTTCCAGAACTCCCGGAAGCTGGTCCAGTTCGGCGGCCCTTCCACGACGAGCCGGTATTTCTCCTCGCCCATCTCGCCGTCGGGCGTCACCGGTCCCTTGCCGTCGCGCACGCGCTGCTCGATCTCGCCCCTCAGCACGTTGTAGTACTGGGTGGCCTCCTGCGTCCCGCGAAACGCCGTGAAGATCGGTCCGATGTAATACACGGCACCGAAGTAGCCATCGATCGGCGAGGGCCGGTTCTTCGCCGACTGCAACACCGCGACGAGATCCTCCTCCGCCTTCGCCGATTCCTTCATGTACTGGCGCAGGCGATCAATGTCGAACTTCACGCCGGAGACGCGCTCCAGCGTCGGGATCACCGTTTCCTTGAGCTGCTTCACGACGTAGTCACGCATGTTCGGCGCAATCCTGCCTTCACCCTGATAGGGCACGTGCAGCATCACGGTCTCGCAGCCGTACTTGTGGCGGATGAGCTCGAACCACTTCATGAACGTGAAGCAGCCCGTGTAGGAGAGCAGCAGGATGTCGGGCTTCGGCAGGACCTCGCCGGTGGGTCCGACCTCGCCGCCCATCATCATGCCGAGGTCCGCCTTGACGTACGTGCAGACGTCCTCCGACTGGCCGTCGCGCTCCGCGTCCATGATCATCTTTCCGGACTTCTTGCGCATGCCGTTCTGCAATGCGTTCGTCTCCGGCAGGCTGCGCGCGAAGTCGAAGCACATCAGGAGCTCGTTGAGGTTGCCGGGAACGAACGTGGCAGCCACCTTGCGGCCTTCGTTGTGCGCCTTGGCGAGATCGTGATAGTTGCTGTTGATGAGCTCCTTCTGGAGCCACATCGCGTCTTCCTTGACGACCGCGGGGGGCTTCTTTGCCGACGTCGAGGACGGCATCACTTGGATGGGAGTGCTCATTGGGATCGCCTCCTAGGCAGCCGACCAAAGCTTGATTGAATCCGCGAACGTTCCCGCCTGCTCGCGAATGGGCGCCATCTGCCCGGTGTTCTCCGCATACTTGAACGCGGTATGCGGGACCTTGTAGCGCGACAGCACGTCCTGCAGCATCGGACGCTCGAGCAATGCCGGGTCGCAAAACGAGGGCGCGGCGAACACGACGCCCTCGGCACCGCTCTTCTTGACCTGCTTCAGCAGAAACTGGCCCTTCTCCTCGCGCGTGGTGTCGTACTTCGCAGCCGTCGACGCCGACCGGTGCAGGAAGGCTTTGGAGAGCTCCTCGAGCGGGCTGCCGTCACTCGGCACGTCGTCGAGCAGCCAGCGCGTGACCAGCATGAAGTCGTCGTCGACGATGTAGCAGCCCGACATCTCGATCGACTTGATGAGCGCGAGCGGCGGCTGTTCGCAGAACGCGCCGGTGAGCACGATGCGCGCGTTGTCGCGCTTCGGACGGGGCACCGCATCGGTCGCTGCCAGATATTCCCGGATGAGGGCGGTGTGATCCTCCGGCGGCAGCACCATGCCCGCACGCAGCAGCAGATACACCTCGGACGTCGGCGCCTGCCACGGCTTGGCCGCGCGATAGGCGTAGAGGTCGCGCACGGCCTTGCGATTCTCGTTGAACACGGCGATCGACGCATTGAGCTCCGCGTCCGTCACCGGACTGCCGCGCAGCGCGCCCAGATCCTCGCGCATCACCTGCAGCTCTTCCACGTAGAACTTGCCGCCGACCGCATCCTCGTAGTTTTGCGGCACGTCGAAGTACCGCACGTACTTGTCCTTGAACAGCAGCTTCCACATTCCCGACAGGTTGCGGATCACGTCGCAGATGGACGGGAACAGCATGCCGTCGAGGCAATCGAGCCGGCCCGTCAGGCCGAGCTCGATCGTCGAGCGCGGGATCCGGCAGATGTAGCTCTGGTAATACGCGTCGCCCTGGATGACTTCGAGCTGATCGCCGCCACCCAGAATGCCCACGGATAGCATCCCCGCGGCATGGATCAGCTCGCGCGGCACGTACACCGGCATGTAGCCGATGGCCTTCCGCCCGGGCACGGCGGCCTTCCACGCCTTGACGGCATTGAGATCCAGGTCGTCGAACAGGCCTTCGCAGCGCTCGATGATCGTTGCTACCGGAGAAGTGCTCATCAACGGTTCTCCCAGACAGGTTGGCGCTTGGCGAGGAATGCCGCGAGTCCTTCGTTGGCATCGTAGGTGGACATCAGCCGCTCGAGATAGAGCGTTTCGAGCTCGGCGAGACGGCGGCTGACGTCGGCGATCAGCGGCGCGCGCGCCGCGGTAAGGGCACACGCCAGCGCCGCGGAGCTCTTCGGTGCCAGGTGAGCGTCGAAGTACGCGAGCGCAGCGCGCTCGGCATCGGCCGACACCGAATGCACGAGGCCGCGTGCGTGCGCGTCGTGGGCCGTGATCGACCGGCCGGAAAACAGCAGGTCCTCCGCGGTGCCCTGGCTGACGCGATACGGAAGCAGGCACGATGCGGCGGGCGCGAACACGCCGAGCCGCATTTCCGGCTGCCCGAAGTGCGCGTCCTCGGCGGCGAAGATCAGGCTGCCGCCAAGCGCAAGCTCGAGGGCGCCGCCCAGACACTGACCGCGCACGGCGACGAGGATCGGCACCGGGAACTGCAGCATCTCGAGGATGAGCGCGTGCAGCGTATGCAACATGTCGGCGCAGCGGTCGGGCAAGTGCTCTTCCACGCTGGCGCCGAAGCTGAAGTGCGGCCCCGCCGCATCGAGCAGCACGCCGCGCAACGAGCGTTGCTCCCGCTGCAGCGCGAGAGCGCGGCGCAGCGCACCGATCATCGCGGCGTCGATCAGGTTCGCCTTCGGGCGGTCGAGGCGCAGACGCAACAGCGCGGCATCGCGGTCGACCCAGGCTTTCGCCGGATCTCCGGTCAGCGACTCGGGAGAAGCGCTCGTGGTCATGAACGTGCAGTCCGCGCGTCCGGCATGAGGCTGTCGGTGAACGCTTCGGTCCAGCCCTGCCCCCGGGCGAGGGCCTGACGCAGGGCGATGAAATCGACTTCGCGCGATTCCTTGTTGCCTTCGTTGAACGCGCGGAAGCCGGCGCGCGCTTCGGTCATCATGTTGAGGGCCAGCCAGGCACGCGAGTTCTCCTTGTTCGCGTTCCATCGTTCGAGCTTGGGCTTGCGCAGCTCTTCGAGTGTCTTGGTCGTGCAGTCGGGGAACGTCAGCAGCAGCTTGGCGCACAGCGCATCGACGGTCCGGTCGAGGAGCGAAAGATCGACCGTGCCGCGCGCGAGCAGTGCCTTCGCCGCCTTCGCCTCCTCGCCGGTCTTGGGTTCGCCCAAAGCGAACCGCCCGTACGGATCGAGCATCCGCTGCGTCTCGACCAGCGGGTTGGCCACGTAGGCGCCGTCCACCTTCAGCGCGGGAACGATGTCGGTCAGCATGCCCCACGCGTACGCCTTGTGCGCCGAGAAGGGCTCGCACAGCACGCCGGCGATCATCGCGCGCTCGCCGCTGATGATCGGGGGCAAAAAATCCGTGGCGCCGCCGATGGGCGCGGAGCCGTGCTTCGGACCCGCCTGGCCGAAACGCGCGAGGTCCTGCGCGACCGAGAAATCGCAGGCCATGCCGATCTCCTGGCCACCACCAATGCGCATGCCATTGACGCGGCAGATCACCGGCTTGTCGCACGCGAAGATCGCCGACACCATGTCGTTGAAGAGCCGCATGTACTGGCGGTATTCCTGCGGATGGCCGGCGTAGTACTCGGCGTACTCCTTGGTGTTGCCGCCCGTGCAGAATGCCTTGTCCCCGGCCCCGGTGAACACGACGCTACTGACATCGCGCGCATTCGACGCGGCACGAAATGCGAGAATCACGCCCTTCACCATGTCCGTGGTGTAGGAGTTGTATTGCGCCGGGTTGTCGAGGGTGATCCAGGCGTTGTACAGGCCGGCCACCTCGGTGCCGTCGGGGCGCCGCGCCGGGCGCTTCTCGTAGCGGACTCCGGGCTTCGTGATGTCGTCGACGAGGTCGTGGTTCTTGAACTCGCGGCTCACGGGCAGTGCATCGGGGGCATTCATGTCCACTCCTCAGGGAACCATGATCGCGCGGCGCTTGATCTCGTGCCGGTGCACGGCCGCGAATACGGTGTTGATGTCGTCGAGGGCATGCGGCTCGACAAAGGGTTTGATCGCCACTTTTCCGTCGAGCACGAGTGCCAGCGCCTCGGGGTACGCGTCCGGCGGGCAGCCCCAGTTCCCGAGCGCGCGTGCATCGAAAGCCATGAGATTCGAGAGCCGCACTTCCACCTTGTCCATCGTGAAGCCGACGATGGAGAGCGTCGCGCCGTGCACCAGCATCCCGAAGGCGGTGAGCTGGCCGGCCGCGGTTCCGGAGCACTCGAAGATCCGCCACTCGGTGCTGCGCAACCCGTTCGCCTTCGCAAACTCGGCGATGGCGGTCTTCAGGCCGCGCGCGTCGTGCGTGCGGGCATTCAAGGTGAGCGCCGCGCCATGGTCGCGGATCGCCGCGAGCTTGGCGTCGTCGACATCGATGGCCACGACTTTGGCGCCGAACGCCCGGGCGATCTGCACGCAATAGCCGCCGACACCGCCGGCCCCGACGACGATCGCGAGATCACCGGGCGCGACGCCGGCGCGGCGCACCGCCTGATACGGCGTCGTCAGCGCATCGGCGACGATGGAAACGTCCGCGAGACTGAGTCCGATGCGGGCGAGGCGTGCTTCGTCGACTTCGCACAGGCCCCGTCCCGGCACGACGATGTGGCTGGCGAAGCCGCCCTGGATGTCGTTGCCCGGCATCTTCTGCTGACGGCAGATGGTGGTGAGTCCGCGCCGGCACAGATCGCATTCGCCGCAGGGCAATACGGCCGGCACGATCACGGCCTTCCCCAGCCAGTTGTCGCATCCCTCGCCCACGGCGACCACGCGGCCACTGACCTCGTGACCGAGCGCCAGCGGCAGGGGTTGATTGGTGCGTACGCCGTCGTAGTAGTACCCGAGATCCGTGTGGCAGACGCCGCAGCCGGCGACCGCGATGGCGACCTGCCCGGGCCCGGGCGATGCGTCGAAGCCGGCCCGCGACAGGGGTGCCTCGCGGCCCGTCATCAACCAGCGGTAGGCCTCGATCGTCATCCATGTACTCCCGTGATCGCGCCAAAGGCGCCTGGTGCTCGTTCGCTGCCGGGGTCCGACTGCCCTGTTCGCCTGCGGCACACCGGCCAGCCGCGCGGTGTATTGGCGTATTACGGTACTGCAATACCGATTTAGGGCATCATGCGCGGCGGCATATTGCGTTGCATTGATCTGCATCAATGGGGGCGGCGTGGCGCACCGCATCTAATGTCTCCACGCGCATTCTGTGACGTTCGCCGCATCGATGGAAGCGGGACGGCAGACGCGCCCCATTGCTGCGAGGAGACGACGTGGAAGCCCTGGTAACCCTCGACGCTCGGAAGAGCACCACGACCGCCCCGGCCGTACGGCCCCAGCGCGCGCACGGTGGCATCTCGATTGCGATCGCCGGCAGCGGCGGCAGCGGCGTCATGACCGCAGGCACCCTGTTGCTGGAAGCGGCGGCGAAGGCCGGCTGCTACGGACTGATGGTGCGCACCAGCGGACCGCAGATCCGTGGTGGCGAAGCGGCAGCGCTGTTGCGCATATCCGATGCTCCGGTGCACACCCTCGACGACGCCTTTCACCTGCTGCTCGCGATCGACTGGCTCAACATCCATCAGTTCGCGGATGAGATGCCCTTGGCGCCCGGTGGCGTCGTGATCGGCGATGCCGACCAGGGCGAGTGCCCGGAAGCCTTCCGGCGCGAGGGTCTGCGTCACCATGCCGTGCCGCTCAAGAAGACGGCAAAGTCCATTGCCGGAAGCTGGACCAACATGGTCGCGCTCGGCCTCGCCGGTACGCTGGCCGGCCTGCCGCTGCAAGCCCTGGAGTCCGCCCTGCGCAGCTCCTGGAAGCGCGACGACGCCGCCCTCGACGCCAACATCGCCGCGCTGCATGCCGGCAGCGCCATGGCGAACACGATGGAAGAGAGTCCGCTGTTGCTCGAGCGGCGGCCGCGCGTCGGCGAGCCGGCCAAGCGCGGCGCCCGCTGGCTCCTCAGCGGCAACGAAGCAGCCGGCTACGGTGCCGTGCGCGGCGGCGTGCGCTTCGTCGCCGCCTATCCGATCACTCCGGCGACGGAGCTCCTCGAATGGATGGCACCGGCGCTGACGCGCGTGGGCGGCACTTTGGTGCAGGCGGAGGACGAGCTCGCGTCGATCAACATGATCATCGGCGCATCCTATGGGGGCGTGCCTTCGCTGACCGCGACCGCCGGGCCCGGGCTCGCCCTCATGGCCGAGGGCATCGGACTTGCCGTCGCCGCCGAGATCCCGATCGTGGTGGTGGACGTCATGCGCGGCGGTCCGTCCACCGGCATCCCCGCGAAGAGCGAGCAGAGTGATCTCTCGTTCGCCGTGAGCGGCCTCCACGGCGATGCGCCGCGGCTGGTGCTCGCGCCGACGTCCATCGCGGACTGCATCACCACCACCCAATGGGCGGTCGAGCTGGCGGAGGCTTTGCAGGCCCCTGCGCTCGTGCTTTCCGACCAGTTCATGGGCCAGTCGCGCGCCGTGGTCGACCAGCCGGACACCGCGCCGTCCACCGCCGTGCGGCTGACTGCAGCGGCGAATGCCCCCGATTACAAGCGCTACCGCGACACGCCCTCGGGCGTCTCACCGATGGCAGTGCCCGGTACGCCCGGCGTCGCCTACACCGCTGACGGCCTCGAGCACAGCGAGGCCGGAACTCCCACCAGCCAGGCGCGCGCCCATGCGATGCAGCTCGACAAGCGTGCGCGGAAGCTCGTCGTGCACGACTATGGCGAGCGCTGGGCCGATGTGGAAGGGGACGGCTCGCTGGCCCTCATCACCTTTGGCTCCACGACCGCGGCAGTGCGCGAGGCCGTCACGCGCGCCTCCGAATCCGGGGTGCGTGTCCGTCTCATCGCACTGCGGCTGCTGGCACCCCTGCTGCCCGAACGCCTCGGCGAGGCCCTCGCCGGAGTCACGCGCGCCATGGTCGTCGAGCAGAATCATGGTGCACAACTGCATCGCTACCTGCGCTCGATGATCGACTTCGATTGTCGCGTGACGAGCTTCCACCGCCCGGGTCCGCTGCCACTGCGTCCGAGCGAGCTTGCCGACGCGATCGTCGCCTGGAGCAACGCATGAGCACCGTCATCGAAGCCGCGCCACGCACGGCGCAAACCTACAAGTCGTCGTACAAGCCGATCTGGTGTCCCGGCTGCGGCGACTATTCCGTATTGAGCTCGATCACCAAGGCGCTGGCGAAGCTCGGGCCGGCCCCGGAAGACGTCGCCATCGTGTCGGGGATCGGCTGCTCGTCGCGCATCCCGGCGTACACGACCTGCTATGGCTTCCACGGCGTGCACGGCCGGGCGCTCGCTGCCGCAACCGGCCTCAAGGTGGCGCGTCCCGAGCTCATGGTGATCGTGGCGGGCGGTGATGGCGACGGCTATTCCATCGGCGGCAATCATTTCCTGCATGCGTGCCGCCGCAACGTCGATGTCACGTACGTGGTGATGGACAACCATGTGTACGGGATGACCAAGGGACAACCTTCGCCCACCACCGAACCCGACTGGGATTCCAAGCTCTCGCCCGGCGGCACCGGGCTGCGGGTATTTCACCCGTTGGTGATCGCGCTCGCTGCGGGCGCGAACTTCGTCGCGCGCGCGTTTTCCGGCGATCCGAACGGCACCGCAGACATCATTGCGCAGGCGATCCGCCATCCGGGCTTTTCCTTCGTCGAGGTGCTGAGCCCCTGCGTCACCTTCCGCCCGGAGCAACGCAGCTGGAAGGAACAGGTGCACGCCGCACCGGTGGCGCCCACGGACGATGCCGCACGCGCCGCACGCCGCATCATGACCGATGACGGCTTCAACATCGGCGTGCTCTATGCGGGTGATCGGCGGCCCTATCCGCCGCCACGGCCGCCGGCCAATGCGACGCTCGAGGATCTCGAAGCGGAGTTCGCGCTATGACCACGCTGACGCAGCAAACGGGCGCTCCCGGAAGCACGAAGGGACCGGAGTCTCTGGACGATTTCATGGCCCACGCCATCGCCATGGAGGCGGAAGCGGCGGTGCGGTACGACGAGCTTGCCGACGCGATGGACATGCACAACAACGTGGAGGTGGCGAGCCTGTTCCGGCGCATGGCGGTCATCGAGCGCAAGCATGCGGAGCAGCTGCTGGCGCAGATGGGCTGGAGCAGCGCGCCGCCGGTGCACTCCGCCGCCTGGCGCTCGGACAGCGGCGAGGGGCCGGAAACGGCAGCCAGCGAGGACATCCACTACCTGATGCAGCCGTATCACGCGCTGCAGATCGCGCTCAGGAACGAGGAGCGTGCGGCGCAGTTCTTCGGGCGCCTCGCCGAGGCGGCACAGAATGTCAGGGTGCGCGATGCTGCGCTCGAGCTCCAGCGCGAGGAGCAGGAACACGTCGCCCTCGTGCAAGCGTGGCTGGCGAAGGTGCCCGAACCAGCCCCGGACTGGGCAGTCGACCCGGATCCGCCGCGCTACACCGATTGACGACAGCAATCGACGCGAACCACAGCGCCACGCAGGCCGAACTTCCGGTCAGACTGGTGGGCGTTACACCACGCGATCGACGAACCGCGTGATGGCAGCGAGAACCGCTTCCGGCTGATCCCGGTGCGGCGAGTGCCGGCAGTCTTCCAGCGCCAGAACTTCCACGTCCGGCGCCCGTTGCGCGATGCGCCGCACCTGCTCCATCGTGCCGTACTCGTCGTCGTGCCCCTGGATGGCGAGCAGCGGGCACGTGATCGAAGGCAGGTATTCCTCGATGTTCCAGTCGCGAAATGCGGGATCGAGCCAGATGCGGTTCCAGCCGCGAAACGCCGAGTCGACGTCCCGGTGATAGCGCGCGAGTCGCCGCGGCAGGTCGGTCGTCTCGTAAGCCACTTTCGCCGCGGCGATGCTCTCGACCGAAATGTCCTCCACCATCACGTGCGGTGCCATGGCGACCACGGCACGTACGGGTCGGATCCTCGCGCCCGCGTGGATCAATGCGATCGACCCGCCATCGCTGTGACCCACGAGAATGGGATCGACGATGTGCAGGCGATCGAGCAACTCGGGCAACACGATCAGCGCCTCGTCGTGCATGTACCGCACCTCGCGCGGTGTATCAAGCGCGTCCGAGCCGCCATAGCCATAGCGCGAATACACGACGGCATTGCAGCTCGCGGCGTGCGCCAGCCGGCCGGGGAAGTCCCGCCACATGGCGACCGAGCCCAGGCCTTCATGCAGCAGGACGAGCGTCGGGCGCGCACCGTGGCCGAGATCGATGTGCGCGACCTCGAGGCGATGCCCACCCGCCTCTACGGTGCTCACCGCGCCGGACGGCACTTCCATGTCAGACGCCGAGGTGACGCTGCAGGATGTCGCGGTCGCGCAACAGCAGCTCGCTGCCGCCTTCGTACACCACGCGTCCCTTGACGAGGATGACGCAGCGGTCCGCCATCGCGGTGACGGCGGCGTAGTTCTTGTCGACGATCAGCGTCGCGATACCGTGGCTGCGGATGTCGCCGAGGATGCGCCAGATCTCGTGCGCGATCTGTGGCGCGAGCCCCTCGGTTGCTTCGTCGAGTATGAGCAGATCAGGATTGGTGAGGAGCGCCCGGCCGATGGTGAGCATCTGCTGCTCGCCACCCGAGAGCTGCCAGCCGCCGTGCTCGAGGCGTTGCGAAAGTCGCGGAAACGTGGCCAGGACACGCTCGAGGGTCCATGCACGCTGGCCATCGGCGCCGGCCCGCGCCGCCATCACGAGGTTCTCCTCGACGGTGAGGTTCGGAAAGATCCCGCGGCCTTCCGGCACGTAGGCGATGCCCTGCCGCGCGATGAGATACGGCTCGCCGCACGTCATCGGCGTGCCGCGCACGAACACCTCGCCGTCGCGCGGTTTCACGAGACCGAGCATGGAGCGGATCAGCGTGCTCTTCCCCATGCCGTTGCGACCCATGAGCCCGACGGTTTCGCCGCGATCGATGCGAAAGTCGATGCCGTGCAGGACGTGGCTCGCACCATAGTAGGTGTGGAGCTCGCGTGCCTCGAGCAGCGCTTCGCTCACCGGATGGCCTCCTCGAAGCCGGCCTTCGCATGCCGCGCGATCATCGGCCGGCGCTTCCATCCTTCGCGGCGGCACGCAGGTGCTGCACGTCCTCGTCGGTGCCGAGGTACGCCTCGCGCACGGCCGGGCTCGCGCGGATCTGCTCGGGGGCGCCGCTTTCGAGCACCTGGCCGTTGACCATCACGGTGATCATGTCCGCCACCGCGAACACGGCATCCATGTCGTGCTCGACCAGCAGGATGGCGTGGCCGCTGCGCAGCCGTTTCAGCAGCTCGACCATGCGCTGCGCCTCTTCGGCGCCCATGCCGGCGAGCGGCTCGTCCAGGAGCAGCACGTCCGGGCGGGTGGCAAGCACCATGGCGATCTCGAGCTGGCGCTGCTCCCCATGGCTCAGGGTGGCGGCCGTCCGTGGTCCGCACTCCGCCAGCCCGGCGTCCTGCAGTGCCTGCTGCGCCAGGGACATCGTCGGCGCGTAGCGGCTCGCATCCGCAAAAAGGTGCAGCACGCGCGGCGCGCGCGATTGCGCGGCAAGCCGGCAATTCTCCAGGGCAGTGAACGCGGGGAAGATGTTGGTCTTCTGGTAGCTGCGGCCGATGCCCAGGCGGGAGCGGCGGTCCGGGGGCATGCCCGTGATGTCGCGTCCCTTGTAGAGAATCGTTCCCGCACTCGCCGCCAGATCGCCCGACAGCAGATTGATGACGGTGCTCTTGCCCGCCCCGTTCGGGCCCAGCAGCGCGTGCACGCGCCCGGGCGCCAGGGCGATGCTGACGTTCTGCGCCGCGGCAAGACCGCCGAAACGCTTGGTGAGACCGCTCGTGCTGAGGACGGCGTCCATCAGTCGTCCTCGCGCGCAGCGGGCTCGCCGATGAGGACCTGCCGGAAGCGTGCACCCACGCTCGACAGGCCGCCGGGAAGGAAGATCACGAGCAGGACGATGGTGCCGCCGAGCAGCAGCTGCCAGTGCGTCGTCGCCGACGAATAGATTTCCTGCAACGCGACGAACACGAACGCCCCCGCGATGCCGCCATACAGCGTGCCGAGGCCGCCCAGGATGAGCATCACCAGCACGTTGCCCGATTGATGCCAGGACAGGATCTCGGGATTGACGAAGCCGAACTGCAGCGTCGCGAGATATCCCGCGAGTCCCGCCAGCGCGCCCGCCAGCGTGAAGCTCGCCACCTTGTACCAGTACACCGGGAATCCCAGCGAGCGCATGCGGTGCTCGTTGCTGCGGATGCCCTGCAGTGCGCGGCCGAAGGCGGAGCGCAACACCACCCGCAGGAAGGCGAGCACGAGCAGCAGGATCGCGAGCACGAAGTAGTAGCTGTGGACGATGTTCGAGAGGTCCAGCGGCACGAACCCGCCGATCGCCGCGCTCGGCTTGAAGTTCATGCTGATCCCGTCGGAGCCGCGGCCGAAGTCGGTGTCGTGGAACAGGAAATAGAACATCTGCGCGAAGGCCAGCGTGACCATGATGAAGTAGATGCCGCGCACCCGCACCACGAACAGCGCGACGACGAAGGCGGCCACCGCGGAGCACAGCACGGCGGCCGGCAGCGTCGTCCAGAGGCTCGCCGGATCGTACTTGGGCGCGAGGAGCCCGAGGGTGTACGCGCCAACGCCGTAATACGCGGCATGCCCGAACGAGACCATTCCCGTGTAGCCGACGAGCAGATCGAGACTCATCGCGAAGATCGCGAGGATCATCACCTTGGTGGCGAGTTCGGTGTAGAACGTGGCACCGGCGAACGGGAACGCCACGACGGCCGCGAGCAGGATTGCACTCGCGACGCGCCGCGCGTGCGATGTCCGGGTGGGTGCCGTCGGAACGGCTGCGACGGCGGACGTCTGCACGATCAGCGCCTGAACAGGCCTTCGGGTCGCCACAGCAGGATGGCGGCCATCAGCAGGTAGACCGTCACGCCCGCGGCTTGTGGAATGAGCACTTTGCCGAACGTGTCCGCAAGCCCGATGAGCAAGGCCGCGACGAGGGCACCCCAGACCGAGCCGATGCCGCCGATCACCACCACCACGAAGCAGATGATGAGCACCTGCGTGCCCATGCCCGGATAGACGGACGACACCGGCGCCGCGATCATGCCCGCAAAGGCGGCGAGCGCCACGCCGAGCGCAAACACGAGCCGGTACACGAGATTGATGTTGAGACCGAGCGACTGCACCATCTCGCGATTGGTGGCGCCCGCACGAATCATCATGCCCAGGCGCGTGCGCTTGATGAGCGCATAGAGCATCGCCGCGAGCACGAGGCACACCATCGACATGAACAGGCGGTAGATCGGGTAGCTCAGGGTGTCCGTGAGGGCGATGGAGCGATTGAGGATCTCCGGCACGTTCACGCCGTGCACGTCGTTGCCCACGATAAGGCTGCGCAACTCCTCGAAGATCAGGATCAGGCCGTACGTGAGCAGCACCTGCTCGAGGTGATCGCGCTTGTACAGGTGGCTGAAGAGACCCCACTCCAGCAGCACGCCGAGAATCACGCTCAGCACCACGCCGAGCACGATGGCCATGAACAGGCTGCCGGTGAGCGACGACAGCGAGTACGCCATGTACGCGCCGATCATGTAGAAGCTGCCATGGGCGAGATTGATGATGCCCATGATGCCGAAGATCAGCGTGAGCCCGCTCGCCACGAGGAACAGCAGCAGCCCGTACTGGACCGAATTCAGCAGCTGGATGAGGAAGGAGTAGATGTCCATAGGCAATGGGGCCGGACACGACCTGATCCGAAAGGCCGTGTCCGGCCCCGACGGGCCGGTCAGTTCAGGATGCTACAGCGCGCCAGCGAATCCGTCGCGCTGCAGCGATCCGCGACCAACGAAGCATGGACCTCACATCTTGCAGCCGCGCGCCGGGTCGGCGAGACCCTTGACGGCGACATTGACGAGCTTGTTCTCCTTGCCTTCGACCTTGCGCAGGTAGATGTCCTGCACGGGGTTGTGCGCCTTCGACAGGGTGAACGCACCGCGCGGGCTGTCGATCTTCGCGGACTCCATCGCGGCGACGAGCTCCTTGCGCTTGCTCACGTCGCCGTTGACCGCCTTGAGCCCGGCGGCGAGGAGCTGGGCCGCATCGTAGCCCTGCACCGCATACACGTCCGGCTCGATCTTGAACGCGTTGACATAAGCGGCGCGGAACACCTTGTCCTTGGCGTTGCCGAGGCCGTCGGCGTAGTGCAGCGTGGTAAGCAGGCCCTGCGCCGAATCGCCCTGCGCCTCGAGCGTGCCGTCCGTGAGGAATCCGGGTCCGACGAGCTGGATCGTCTTGTTGAGGCCCGCCGCCGCGTAGTCCTTGACGAACTTGACCGCCCCGCCGCCCGCGAAGAACACGTACACGACATCGGGCTTGAGGGAAGCGATCTCGGTGAGATAGGACTGGAACTCCACGGTCGGGAACGGCAGCGTCATTTCCTTGATGATCTTGCCGCCACCCGCCTCGAAGCCTTCCTTGAAGCCGCGCGTGGACTCTTCGCCCGCAGCGTACTTCCAGGTGAACGTCACCGCGGTCTTCTTCTTCTGGTCGGCTGCGACCTTGCCCATCGCATAGCCCGGCTGCCAGTTCGAGAACGACGTGCGGAAGATGTTCGGCGCACACAACGGTCCGGTGATGTCATCGGCACCCGCGTTGGGGATGACGAGCAGGGTGTTGTTGTCACGCGCGACCTTGGCCATGGCGAGCGCCACCCCCGAGTGCACCGTGCCGACGAGCACGTCCACCTGATCGCGCTTCACGAGCTTGTTCGCGTTCTCCGGCGCCTTCGCAGGATCGGACTCGTCATCGACCGAGAAATACTCGATGTCGCGACCGCCGAGCTTGCCGCCGTTCTCCTGCACGGCGAGCTTGAAGCCATTGGTGATCGCGGTGCCGAGCGCGGCGTACGTGCCGGTGTACGGCAGCATCAGGCCGACCTTGATCTTGTTCTGCGCCGCGGCTGGCGCAGCGGGCAGCAGCAAAGCGGCGCACAGTGCGGCGGCGACCGCGCCCGCCAAGCGGCCGGTGCGCGGCAAACGTTGGGACAGCTTCATCGTCATTCCTCCTCGTGGTGGTGCTTATGGTCGGGCGTGGCGGCACATTTTCGCATGGCTGGCACAGGTTTCAAGCGCCGACACGGGCGCGCAGCCGGAAGCGCTGGATCTTCCCGGTCGCAGTCTTGGGAAGCTCGTCGATGAACTCGATCCAGCGCGGGTACTTGAACGGCGCGAGACGCGACTTCACGTGCTGCTGCAGTTCTCCGGCGAGGCGATCCGTGGGCTCGTATCCGCTCTTCAGCACGACGAAGGCAATCGGCTTGATGAGCTGCTCCTCGTCGGACTTGCCGATCACGGCCGCCTCCAGCACGGCCGGGTGAGTGATGAGCGCGGACTCCACTTCCACCGGCGACACGTAGATGCCGCTCACCTTCAGCATGTCGTCGCTGCGGCCCGCGTAGACGTAGTAACCGTCGGCGTCGACCGAGTACTTGTCGCCGCAGCGCGTCCATGGCCCCTGGAACGTGCTGCGTGTCTTGTCGCGATTGTTCCAGTAGGCGAGCGCAGCCGTGGGGCCGCTGACCTGCAGCTCGCCGATTTCGCCCTGCGCGACGGGATGGCCCTGCTCGTCCAGCAGCCGCACCTCGTAGCCGGGTACCGGCTTGCCAGTCGTGCCGTAGCGCACGACACCCGGACGGTTGGAAATGAACACATGCAGCATCTCGGTCGAGCCGATGCCGTCGAGGATCTCGACGCCGAAGTGCTCCGTCCAGCGCCGGCCGATGTCCGCGGGCAGCGCTTCACCGGCCGAGGTGCAGAGGCGCATCGCCAGCTCGCCGCGACGCGGCAGATCCGGGCTCGCAAGCAACGCGGCGAACAGCGTCGGCACGCCATAAAAGATCGTCGGCTGCCGCTTGCGCAAGCGGGCGAACACCGCTGCGGGAGTGGGGCGTTCCGCCATCAGCACGGTCGTCGCGCCGACGCTCATCGGAAACGTCAGGCCATTGCCGAGGCCGTAAGCGAAAAAGAGCTTGGCGGCGGAGAACGCCACATCGTCCTCGCGGATGCCGATCACCGGACGCGCAAACAGCTCCGCGGTGTAGACGAGACTGGAATGCGCGTGCACCGTGCCTTTGGGCGCACCCGTCGATCCCGACGAGTACAGCCAGAAGCAGGGATCGTCGGCGGTGGTGTCGGCGGCATCGTACCGGTCGGTGGCGTTCGCCAGCAGGTCCGCGAGAGCGAGATGATCGCCGGCAGCTTCACCGGCAACGATGACATGCCGCAGGTGCGGCAGATCCCCCAGCAGCGGCGTCAATACCGGGAGCAACGCCTGCGACACGACCAGCGCACGGGCCCGGCTGTCGCGCAGCATGTACTCGTAGTCGGCCGTGGTGAGCAGGGTGTTGACCGCCACCGGGATGACGCCGGCCTTGATCGCGCCCAGGAACACGATGGGCCAGTCGATCGTGTCGAGCATGCACACGACGATGCGCTGCTCCTGGGCAATCCCGAGTGCCCCGAGAGCGTTCGCGAAGCGATTGACGCGCAACGCGAGCTCGCCGTAAGTGATCGAACCCGCATCGTCGATGAACGCAGTCTTCTGCGCGCGACCGGCCTGCAGGTTGCGCTCCAGCAGGTCGTGCGCAGCGTTGTATGCGCGCGGGATGTCGATTCTTGGTGGGCTGACGCGATGGTCCGCCGTGCTCAAGCCAGGCATGACGCTTCCTCCAGTGCGGTCGCTCCGGCGGTCTCCGGAGGTGGTTCAGGCGCTCTTGGTGAACTCGATGGCGCCTTGCGGCAGCAGATACAGCACGAGTGCCCTGCCCCCGGACACCGTCGGGACGTGCGCCGAACCGGCGGGATAAACCACCCAGCCGGCACCCTGTCCGTCGAACTGTGCCGTGGCGTCGACGGGCATGACGAGGTCGATCTCGCCGTGGGGATGCCGGTGATGCCCGCCCGCGACATCGTTCATATCGACCACATCGACGCTGAACCCATGCGTCGCCTCGCCGGGCTTCACCACCCGTCCATAGCGGATGCCTGCGTGCTCGCGGTTGCACATCCAGCCCGCAGCGATAGCGGCCTCGCATGCCGCGCGGATCCTGGCCACGACTTCGCCCCGCGCGGGAAACGCAGACTCCAGGGTGCGCTGCAATGCTGCGTCCACCGGCTGACCCTGGATGCGCGAGGTCACCTCGGCGATGAGCGCTGAAAAGACGGTGGGGTCCACGGGCTGGGCAGAATGGTGGCTGGGCGGCAATTTAAGTCCACCTCCGGAAGGCAGTCAAGCACAATAGCGCATACGGCTGATTCGCCTCAAGCAAGCAGGCCGCCGCTCGCCCGGTGCCCGAGCGGCCCGGGCCGGGAGCGGCGCGATGTCCGGCCTTGACCCACGCCGGATGGCTGCACTATAGTGCGCGCTCTCAGACTATATTGCAGCGACCCATGGCCGCGGCCGCATCCCCCCTCACCCAGCCCAAGCCGACGAACGACGACGCCTTCCTTGCCGCCGTCGGCCGGCAGGTCCGGGAGGCGCGCGAACGCCGGGGCATGGCCCGCAAGGCGCTATCGCAGGAGGCCGAGGTCTCGGAACGCTATCTCGCCCAGCTCGAGGCGGGCGAGGCCAACGCTTCGGTGCTGCTGTTGCGCAGTGTCGCGCGGGCGCTGGATCTCCGCCTGACGGATCTGCTCGCGGATCGCGACTCCAGCGCCGAGCAGCGTCTCATCCGGCGTTTCCTGGATCAGTTGCCGGCGCATCGCCTCGAGGACGTCATCTTCCGGCTGATGCGCGATTTCGGGCCGGAGGAATCGGCGCGACGACGCCGCATTGCGCTCGTCGGTCTGCGCGGTGCCGGCAAGAGCACGCTCGGGCGCAGCCTCGCCGATGCGCTGGGCGTCGCCTTCGTCGAGCTCGACGAGGAGATCGAGCGCGACGCCGGCATGAGTCTGTCGGAGATCTTCATGCTCTACGGCCAGGCCGGGTATCGCCGCGTCGAGCGCCGCTGCCTCGAAGCCATGATGGCGACGCGCGATCCGCTGGTGCTGACGGTCGGTGGCGGTATCGTGTCGGAGCCGGACACGTACAACCTGCTGCTGCTGCATTTCTTCACCGTGTGGGTCAAGGCCCCGCCCGAGGCGCACATGGCCCGTGTGCTGGCGCAGGGCGACTTGCGCCCCATGCAGGGCAGCGCCGAGGCGATGGAAGACCTCCGCCGCATCCTCGACACGCGCGAACCGCTGTATCGCAAGGCCGATGTCACCCTCGACACCGCGGGCGAAGCGCCCGACCAGAGCCTGCGCAAGCTGCGCGCTGTGCTCGCGGGCGAGGCCGCGCTGTAATCCCCGGGAGATTGCATGAACGAAGCCGCCATTGCCTTGGCGCCGCACGCCGCTCCGTCGGATGCGAAGCGCTTCTACACCTACGACACGTCGCCTGACCGCTACCTCCACTGGAAGCTCACTTTCGACGGCGCGGTGGCGACGCTCGCGCTCGACGTGAACGAGGAGCGCGGGCTCAACCCCGGCTACAAGCTCAAGCTCAATTCGTACGACTTGGGCGTGGACATCGAGCTGCACGACGCGCTGCAGCGCATCCGCTTCGAGCACCCCGAGGTGCGCAGCGTCATTCTCACCAGCGCGCGCGAGCGCATCTTCTGCTCGGGCGCCAACATCTTCATGCTCGGGCTGTCGAGTCATGCCTGGAAAGTGAACTTCTGCAAGTTCACCAACGAGACGCGCAATGGCATGGAGGACACGAGCCGGCATTCGGGCATCAGGTTCATCGCGGCATGCAACGGCACCACGGCCGGCGGCGGCTACGAGCTCGCGCTCGCCTGCGACGAGATCTACCTCATCGACGATCGCTCGTCCGCGGTGAGCCTGCCGGAGGTGCCGCTGCTCGGGGTGCTGCCGGGCACCGGCGGGCTGACGCGCCTCACCGACAAGCGGCGCGTGCGTCGCGATCACGCGGACATGTTCTGCACCCTCGCCGAAGGGGTGCGGGCGCAGCGCGCGAAGGAGTGGCGCCTCATCGACGGCCACGCCAAGCCGCAGCAGTTCATGGACACCGTGCGCCGGCGCGCGCTGGAGCTCGCCGCCGCGAGCGACCGTCCCGCCGATGCGCAGGGCGTCGCGTTGCCCGCCCTCGAACGCGTCGTCGACGAACGCGGCTACCGGTACAGGCACGTCGAGGTCGCGATGGACCGCGCTGCACGGCGCGCCACGATCACCGTCGCGGCACCGGCCGTACCATCGCCCGCAGAGATCGACGACATCGTGCGCGCCGGCGCATCGTGGTGGCCGCTGCAGATGGCGCGCGAGCTCGATGATGCCATCCTGTTGCTGCGCACCAACGAGCTCGAGATCGGCACGTGGGTGCTGAAGACCAAGGGCGACGCACAGGCCGTGCTCGCCGTCGACAGCACGATGCAGCAGCACGCCGGTCACTGGTTCGTCCGGGAGACGATCGGCATGCTGCGCCGGACACTGGCGCGCCTCGATGTCACTTCGCGCTCCCTGTACGCGCTCATCGAGCCAGGCTCGTGCTTCGCCGGCACGCTGCTCGAGCTCGCGCTCGCAGCGGACCGCAGCTACATGCTCGACCTGGCCGCCGATGCCGAACGCCCGCCGCAAGCGCACGTCTCGGCGATGAATTTCGGACCGTACACGATGGTGAATGGACTGCCGCGGATCGCCGCGCGTTTCTACGGCGACGAAGCGGCGATCGCCGCGGCGCGCGCGATGATCGGCACGCCGCTCGACGCGCAGCGCGCCCTCGCGCTCGGTCTCGTCACCGTCGCCCCGGACGAGATCGATTGGGAAGACGAGATCCGCATCGCTCTCGAAGAGCGCGCGAGTCTGTCGCCCGACGCGCTCACCGGCATGGAGGCCAACCTGCGCTTCGGCTTGCCCGAGACGCTGGAGACCCGGGTGTTTGGACGGCTCTCGGCCTGGCAGAACTGGATCTTCATCCGGCCCAACGCCGTCGGCCCGGAAGGCGCGCTGAAGATCTTCGGCAGCGGCAGCAAGGCCCGTTTCGCGTGGCAGCGCGTGTAGCGCTTCCCTCCCTTCAAATCCCCACAGCGATCCGCCATGAACATCGACTACGCAGAAAAGATCCCGAACAACGTGAACCTCGCCGGCAACCGGACGCTGCAGCGCGCGCTGGAGCACTGGCAGCCGGAGTTCCAGCACTGGTGGGCCGACATGGGTCCGGAGGGCACGAGCAACATCGACGTGTATCTGCGCACTGCCACGAGCGTCGACCCCAAGGGATGGGCGCACTTCGATTACGTGAAGATGCCCGAGTACCGTTGGGGCATCTTCCTCAACCCGGCCGAAGCGGACCGCAAGGTGAACTTCGGCGCGCACAAGGGCGAGCCCGCATGGCAGGAAGTGCCCGGCGAATATCGCGCCAATCTCCGCCGCCTGATCGTCACTCAGGGCGACACCGAGCCGGCGTCGGTCGAGCAGCAGCGGCACCTCGGCCTGACGTGCCCTTCGCTCTACGACCTGCGCAACCTGTTCCAGGTGAACGTGGAGGAAGGTCGCCATCTCTGGGCAATGGTGTACCTGCTGCAGGCGTACTTCGGCCGTGATGGCCGGGAAGAAGCCGACGCATTGCTCGAACGCCGCTCCGGGGATGCCGACAACCCGCGCATCCTGGGGGCGTTCAACGAGCCCACACCCGACTGGCTCTCGTTCTTCATGTTCACCTACTTCACGGATCGCGACGGCAAGTACCAGCTCGCCTCGCTCGCCGAATCGGGCTTCGATCCCCTCGCGCGCACATGCCGCTTCATGCTCACCGAGGAGGCGCACCACATGTTCGTCGGTGAGAGCGGCATCGGCCGCATCATCCAGCGCACCGCGGAAGCGATGGCCGAGCGCCGGATCGACGATCCCGCGCAGATCCGCGCGCTCGGTCTCATCGACCTGCCGACGATCCAGCGGTATCTCAACTTCCATTTCAGCGTCACGATGGACCTGTTCGGCGCCGACGTGTCTTCCAATGCGGCGACGTTCTATTCGACCGGACTCAAGGGGCGCTTCGAGGAAACGAAGATTGCCGACGATCACCAGCTGACCGGCGCGACCTATCCCGTGCTGGAGGTGCGTGACGGCCGGCTCGTCACGGTCGAAGCCCCCGCGCTCAACGCCCTCAACGAGAAGCTGCGCGACGACTACATCCGCGACGCCGCCGCCGGCGTGGAGCGCTGGAACCGCATCATCGCCAAGACCGGCGTGCCGTTCACGCTGAAGGTGCCGCACAAGGCGTTCCACCGGCGCATCGGCCCGCTCGCCGCCGCCCACGTAGATCCCGACGGCAATGTGGTGAGTGCGGAACAATGGGCGGCCAACGTCGATCGCTGGCTGCCGAGCGCGCAGGACCGCGCCTACGTCGGCTCGCTGATGGGGCGCGTCGTCGAGCCGGGCAAGTTCGCCAACTGGATCGCGCCCCCCGCCCGTGGCATCAACAACCAGCCCATCGACTTCGAGTACGTGCGCTTCGCGTGATGGTCGAAGAAACAACCACGGCGCCGCACGCCGCGTCGGAGATCCTGCGGCAGCATCTCATCGACCCGGAGATCTGCATCCGCTGCAACACGTGCGAGGAGACCTGCCCGATCGACGCCATCAGCCACGACAGCCGCAACTACGTGGTGGATCCGGCGATCTGCAATGCGTGCAACGCGTGCATCCCGCCATGCCCCACCGGCGCGATCGACAACTGGCGCAGGGTGCTCCGCGCGAAGGCCTACACGCTCGACGAGCAGTTGACGTGGGATACGCTGCCCGCGGAAACCGAGGTCGGTGGTGCGGATGCCCCCGGCGCGGCTCTGCCGGCCGATGTCGCCCAGATCACTGCCGAAGCCTCGGCCGGCCAGGGCGGACCGGTGCGCCCGCCCTGGTCGGCGGCGCATCCGTACGTGAACGTATACACGCTGGAGCACCCGGCGATCGCCACGGTGAGCGGCAATTTTCGTCTCACCGCCGAGGACGCGACGAGCGATACGCACCATATCGTGCTCGACTTCGGTGCAACCACCTTCCCGGTCCTCGAAGGCCAGACCATCGGCATCGTGCCACCCGGACTCGATGTGCACGGCCGGGCACACCACGTGCGTCTCTACTCGGTCGCGAGTCCGCGCGACGGCGAGCGCCCGCGCTACAACAACCTCTCCCTCACCGTGAAGCGTGTGACCGAGGATCACCAGGCCAAACCCGTGCGCGGGATCGCCTCGAATTACCTGTGCGACCTCAGGAAGGGCGACAAGGTGGTCGTCGTCGGGCCCTACGGCGCGACCTTCCTCATGCCCAACCATCCGGGCTCGAGCCTGCTCATGGTGTGCACCGGCACCGGATCGGCGCCCATGCGCGCGATGACGGAGCGGCGGCGCCGGCGCATCGAGCTCCGGGAAGGCGGAGACCTGATGCTCTTTTTCGGCGCCCGATCCGAAGGCGAGCTGCCCTACTTCGGTCCGTTGATGAAGCTGCCGAAGGACTTCATCGACATCAACCTCGCGTTCTCGCGCGTGCCCGGCGCCCCCAAGCGCTACGTCCAGGATCTCATCCGCACGCGCAGCAGCGACGTCGTGCGGCGCCTGCAGGACGAGAACTGCTACGTCTATCTCTGCGGCCTGAAGTCGATGGAAAGCGGCGTCGACGAGGCATTTCGCGACGCCTGTCGCGAGCACGGCGTCGACTGGGATGCGTTGCTACCGACCTTGCGGGCGCAGGGTCGCTACCACGTCGAGACGTACTGAGGCCGTTCCGCTCGCCAGCAGCGCCGGCGCAGTTCACGTCTGGCGCTCCGCTGCGGCCGGACGGCGCGCCAGTGTGAGGCTCGCCGCGGCGAGCGCAAGGACCAGCAGCGACCAGGATGCAGGCTCGGGTACGGAAACCGCCTCGGCGGTGCCGACGAGAGTGAATGCGCCATTGAAGGTCGGGGCCGGGTTCCAGACCCGTACCGGACCGGGGCGCAGGCGCAATTTTTCAATGACTTGCATCCGCCTGCCGGGGCGTGTGCGGACCACGCGTAAAGCCTGTCGACAGTCTCCGGTGACCGCCAGCTTCGCCGCCCCGCAGAGGCTTGCAAGGTAGCGACGGTCGATGCACGCCAGGCGGCAGCCGTCATTCTTCAATGCGGCTCAGCGCGTTGAGGTCCGTCCTGTCAGCTACGCTCGAGACGTCGCCGGACACGCGTTTCGTGGTGCTTTATCTGGCCTTGGCCGGTAACATCCCGCTGCGTCTGGCATTCCGCCTGGCGTCACGAGGCGACCGCCCCGTGCTGCCGCCACATCCCCGGACCGGAGGTTACGGTGGCGACTCGTCAGAAGCTACGCATCCTGGTCCTGTCGGTCGGGACGCAGGTGGGCCAGAACGTGGTCGCCACGCTGGCCAGCAGGCGCGCGGAACTGCGCCTCGTCGCCACCTCCAGTGTCGCGAACGAACCGGCACTGTTCGACCTCGACGCCGTCTATCTCGCGCCCGAGACCGCAACCGAGCCGCGCGCCTTCGAAGAGCGGCTGCTGTGGATCATGGAGCACGAGTGCATCGATCTCGTGATTCCGTGCCGCGATGACGACGTGCTGTTCCTCGCCGGTTTGCGCGACCGGCGGCCGGAGATCTCCGCGCGCCTGCTGTGCGGCAGCGCGGCCGCCGCGGAAGTGATTGTCGACAAGTGGCTGAGCCATGAATTCAGCCGCGAGCACGAACTCCCGTTTGCTGCGAGCCTCGTTGCCGGCACACCAGCACAGCAGCTTGCCTTCGTCGCCCGCCATGGCCTGCCGCTCATCGCCAAGCCCCGGCGCGGGTATGCGGCCATCGACGTCTATCTGCTGCACAAGAACGAGCAGGTCGCGACGATGCTCGCTCGTCCCGGCTATCTCGTGCAGCAGTACCTCGGCGAGCCCCGCGCCGTCGCGGATTACCTGGACGGTATCGAGCGCTACGGCGTGCCGCTGTATCACAGCTTCGAGCGGGTCAAGCACTCCATCCAGGCACTCATCGCACCGGATGGCAGCATCGTGCATGTGTTGTGCACGCTCAATGTCCGTTTCATGCGCCGATCGAAGTGGGTGAAGCCCGACCCTGATCCCGTGTCGCGCGAGATCGGCGAGCGGTGTGCGCGTGCATTCTCGGCGCTCGGTTGGCGCGGTCCGCTCAACGTGCAGTGCGAGAAGACGACCGCCGGCGAGATCATGATCCACGAGTTCAACGGTCGCTTCACCGGCGGCACCATCGACCGCTGGCTGCTGGGGCACGACGAAGTCGGCGCCGCGATCGCCGCTTTCACGGGCCGGCCGATGCCGGCGCCGGACCGTCCCGTCCCCGCCGGCCTCGAGGCGTTTCAGTCGCGCGTTGCACGTGCCGCCGATCCCCGGCACGTCGAAGCGCTGGCGCGCGACGGCAGCTGGCGGCCGGCATGCTGAAGAGCCCCGGCCTGCGCCTGCACTTGGCGGGAGATGGACCGGGTCGCTCGGACTTTATGCGTATCGGCGCGCATGAGCACGCCGACGTCCCGTTCGGTCCGGGCGAGGAGCTGCCGTTCGAAGACGGCTCCGCCGACGCGATCGTGCTCGATGCATTGACCGACGACATGCTGCCCGGCGCGCGGTTGCAGGTGCTCCTCGAGTGCCGGCGCGTGCTGCGGCCTGATGGCGAGCTGCATGTCACGTGCGCGGGCGCGGCGGGGGAAGTATCGCCCATGGATGGTCGCCGTTGCGCCACCGACGACGTCGATGACCTCGCTGCGCTCATCGGACTCGTGGCGGTCGATTCGCGGGGAAATGCACGCCGTCGCGACGGGGCGCCAGACGGGGCCGCGAACGAGCGGCTTTTCACCAAGTCCGACCGCACCCTTCGCGGTGATCCGCTGGTCTCCATCGCGATACCCGCCTACAACGCGCGATTTTTCGGCGCCTGCCTCGAGAGCGCGCTGGCGCAGACGTACGACCATCTGGAGATCGTCGTCTGCGATGATTCATCCGGTGACGAGATCGCGGCGATGGTGGCATCGCGCGCTGCGCGACGGACCGTGCGCTACGAGCGCAATGCCGCGCGCCTGCGCCCTCGCGGCAATTTCGTGCGCTGCTTCGAGCGCTCGCGTGGCGAGTTCGTGAAGCTGCTGTGCGACGACGACGTGCTCGAGCCGCGCTGCGTCGAGAAGCTGCTCGAAGCGTTCCGCCATGCACCGGACGTGACGCTCGCCACGTCGCAGCGAACGCGCATCGGCGCGCAAGGTGAGCGACTTCCCGCACTGCCCGCGACGACCGCCATCGTGGCGCAGGACACGCTCATCGCGGGCCACACGCTCGCCAACGCGATGCTGATGGCCGGGCTCAATACCATCGGCGAGCCGAGCACGGCGCTCTTCCGCAGGCGGGACTTCATCGATCGCGGACCGGACTGTTTCCACTTCCGTGGCGAGGCCGGACACGGCGTCATCGACATGGTGATGTGGTGCGTGCTCCTGCTCAGAGGCAATGCGGTATATCGCGCCGAGGCGCTCTCCCGCTTCCGCTCGCATCCGGGACAGCGGCAGCACGATCCCGCCAGGATGCAGCGCAACATCGACAGCATACGCAGCCTGCAGTCAGCGTGGCTGCGCCTGGGTCTGGCCGACCTGCTGCCCCCCGATGCCATCCTGGCAAAATCGTTCCCGCCAGGCGCCGAAGACGACTGGCGCGTGCAGCCGCTGCTCGGTTTTGCGGCGCGCCGCGAGCCCCCATCCGGCATGCCACGCGCGCTCCGCAACGCGCAGGGCTGACCCCAACACGCAGGTCACGCACCTGCGAGCAGCGTCAGATCACCTTCGAATACTGCGCGCCCTGCTGCGCCTCGCGGAGATGGCGGTCGAACTGCATCGCCACGGTGCGCACGAGCAGACGCCCGCGCGGCGTCACGGTCAGGCGCGACTCACCGAGATCGACGAGACCGTCCTGCGCGAGCGGCCGCACGGCGGCGAGATCGGGGCCGAAATACTCCTTGAAGCGAATCCCGTATTGCGCCTCGACGGCGGCGAAGTCGAGCTCGAAATTGCACATGAGCTTCTGGATGACGTCGCGGCGCAACAGATCATCCGCCGACAGCTCGACGCCGCGCTTGACCGGCAGCGCGCCGGCATCGAGGCGATCGTAGTACTCGTCGAGCGTTTTCACGTTCTGCACGTAGGCCGCGCCGACCTTGCCGATCGCCGAGATGCCAAAGGCGAGAAGGTCGCAGTCGGGCTTGGTCGAATAGCCCTGAAAGTTGCGATGCAGCTTGCGCTCGCGTTGCGCCACGGCGAGTTCGTCGCCGGGTTTCGCGAAATGGTCCATCCCGATATAGAGGTAGCCCGCTGCGCCGAGCTTCTCGATGGCGAGCGCGAGGATCGCGAGCTTCTGCTCCGGCGACGGCACCTCCATCGTCGAGATGCGACGCTGCGGCTTGAAGAGGTGCGGTACATGGGCGTAGCTGTAGAGCGCGATGCGATCCGGCGATGCAGCGATGACCTTGTCGAGCGTCACCGAGAAGCCTGCCACCGTCTGCAGCGGCAGCCCGTAGATGAGATCGGCGTTAACCGAGACGAAGCCGTTGGCCCGCGCGGCATCGATCACGCCGCGTGTCTCGGCCTCGCTCTGGATCCGATTCACCGCCTTCTGCACGGCGGGATCGAAGTCCTGGATCCCGACCGAAATCCGGTTGAAGCCGAGCTGGCCGAGGAACGCGATCTTCGCGGTATCCACCTTGCGCGGATCCACCTCGATGGAGATCTCGGCGGAGGGATCGAACGCGAAGCCACCGCGCAGCATGCGCATCAGCGAATCCATCTCTTCGTTCGATAGGAACGTGGGCGTGCCGCCGCCCCAGTGAAGCTGCTCGACGCGCGGGCTGCCTTCGACCAGCGCGCTGACCATCCCGATCTCGCGTCCCAGGTAGCGGACGTACTTCGCGGAGCGTCCGTGGTCCTTGGTGATGACCTTGTTGCAGGCGCAATAGAAGCAGAGCGTGTTGCAGAACGGCAGGTGCACGTACAGCGAAAGCGGCTGGCGGGGCCGGACCTCGTTGCGGGTGTGGAGCGCGTTGACGTAGTGCTCGGCGGTGAAGCCGTCGTGGAACCGGTCCGCAGTCGGATACGACGTGTAACGCGGGCCGTAACCGTCGTATTTCTTGATCAAGGCGGTGTCGAGGACCAGGTCGGAGGCAGAGGTCGTGGTCATTGATTGGCTATGCACGAGAGGTATGTTGCGACGGATTGTCGCCCTGCGCCGCGTCCCCGGGGTTGACCGAGGTCAACGGCGCGCCACGGTTGGTCGTCATTCCAGCATGCGTCCAGCCTGCCCATGCGGGGAGAGACCCGCCGGACGCGTCGCGGGGCGGCCACTCACCGCGTGGCGCTCCGCGCGGCACCACTGCGCGCCGTGCGCTATGCCGTGCGGATCTCAGCATGGATGCGATCCGCGGACGCTATCTCGCGCATCCGAAAATACGATTGGAACTGCGCAGCCGCGAAGCATAGATTGGGCACTGAGAGCTTCAGGATGACGCAACGAGCGGAGAAGATGATGCAAGCACCTTATCAATCGGTACGCGGCACGGGTAACGTCGAGCAGAGCGGGCTTGGCCAGCGACTGCGCTGTGCATTGTGGCTGAACGCGGGCTTTGTCGCCGCCAGTGCTGCTGGCGCGGCACTCACCCAGATCACGGCCGGCGCAACCGAACCCGGTCCCGCGCTCGGCATCGCCGCAGTCGCGGCGTGGCTGGCGCGCCTGAGCTGGCAACGCGGCAGGAACGCGCTCGAGACGCCCGAGACGGTGTCGAGCAAGGAAGTGGTCGCGGGCCGCACGTTCGTGCAACCGATCGCACCGCTGTCGAACGGCTGAATCACGTTTGCGCCGCAATTGTCGGGTCGAGGTGATCGACCGCCGCGGACGCGGATGACGCGCACGCACGCGAGGTCAGGTCCGGCGCTGGGCGACGGCATCACCCCACGGCGACATGATCTCCGTGCAGCCCGTGCTCAGGTCGCCGTGGCGCAACACCGCCGCCGGACACGCGAAGGCGTACGGAAATACCGTGCGCGGTGCCGTCATCGTCGGCAAGGCCGCAGCGAGCGCGTCGAGCACGTCCCGCGGCAGCGCCTCGTCGGCGATCACCGTGTCGCCGCCGCTCATGTCGATGCGCGGCTGATGGAATGCGGCTTCCAGGTCGAGACCGTGGTCGATCAGGAATGACGCGATCTGCATGACCGTGCCGACGATCTTGCGTCCCCCCGACGCGCCAAGCGCAAAGCGGCGACCATCGGCGATCTCGCCCACGACCGGACAATAATTCGCCAGGCAGCGCTTGCCGGGACCGAGCGAATTCGGCTTGCCCGGTTCGGGATCGAACCACATGATCCCGTTGTTCATCAGGACGCCGGTGCCGGGCGACACCACGCGCGAACCGAAGATCGACAGCAGCGTCTGCGTGACCGAGCACAGGTTGCCGTCACGGTCGACCACGCTGAAATGCGTCGTGCACCCGGGCGCATGCGGCGCTTCCGTGTCGCCCATCGCTTCGAGCCGGCTGCGAAAGCCGGCATCGAGCGCCCGCGCATATGCCACGTAGCTCGCTGGTCCGGGTGTGCCGCGCTGCGGGTCGAGCGTGGTGGCGAGCATCTCGAGGCAGCGCGCGAGGGTCGGGCCCGCGGTGAGTCCGGGCACGGCGAATATGCGTCCCCCGCGATACGGTACGCTCAGCGGATCGATGATCTCTGCACGATAACCGGCGAGATCGCCTTCGGACAGGCAGCCCCCCTTCGCGCGGACGTCCTTGACGAGCGTCCGGGCGACGTCTCCAGTGTAGAACTCGCCGGGCCCCCTTTCGGCGATGCGCCGGAGCGTCGCCGCGAGCCGGCTCTGGTCGAGACGCCGCTCGGTCAGCGCAGTCCATGCGCCGAGGATGGGCCATTGGCCGTCGTCGAGGAACATCGCCGCGGCATCGGGATCGAGGGCGAGCGAGCGCGCCGTCGACGCCATGAGCAGCCCGGAATACCAGTCGACGAGCAGGCCCTTCGCCGCGAGGTCGGCGGCAGGCGTGACGAGATCGCGCCAGGGTAACCGGCCGAAACGCTCGTGCGCGAGGCCCATGCCGGCCACCACGCCCGGTATGGCAATCGCGGCGGCGCCCTGCACGTTGCGGTCGCCTGCCACCGCCGTCCACGGGAACAGGTCCGCGGCCTTCTTGCCAGGCAACAGCGGAAAGTCCGCGGGATCGATTTCCGCCGGTGAGCGCATGCCGTAGTTGACGGCGTAGCCCTTCTGCTCGGCGGCGCGCCACACCACCATCGCACCGCCTGCGGCGGGACCGCTCATCCACGGCTCGACCACGCCGAGCGCGAAGGAGACGGCAACCGCCGCGTCGATGGCATCACCGCCGGCATCCAGCACCGCCGCCCCGACTTCGGCGGCGCGCCGATGCTGCGCAGCGACGACGCCTCCGCGCGTCGGAATCACCGCCTTGCGCACGCTCTGCGAGCGCGAGAAGTTGTGCTCCATGTCAGGCCGCGTGCGTTTTCGCGTGGCGCACGATGTCGGCGTGGGTCGCGAACCACACCCCTTCGTGCGAGCCCATGTAGCCGAGCAGCTCGTCGAGGATCCAGATGCGCGAGCGATAGCCGCTGATGTGCGGATGCATCGTGAGCTGGAAGATGCCGCCTTCGCGATAGGCACCGTCGAATTCGCGCCGGAAGATCTCGAACACCGCGGACGGCGGCGTGTACGGCCGCAAGCCGGCAAAGCGGTTCATGTTGAAGTACACCGCGTCATCGCGGATCCATTCCACCGGCAGCTCCACGACCCCCGTGCTCTCGCCGTCGAGGAGAAGCTCGTAGCAGTCCACGTCGGCCATGAGCGACGAGTCGTACAGCAGGCCCATGTCGCGCGTGATCGCCAGGGTGTTCGGGCTGAAGTCCCACGACGGTGTGCGGATGCCGACCGGTCGCATGCCCGACGTGCGTTCGAGGGCATCGGCGGCGCGCATCTGCAGATCGCGCTCGGCGTCCACGGGCAGCACGGAATTGCGTTCGTGGATCCAGCCGTGAATGCCGATCTCGTGCCCCTCGGCGACCACGCGGCGCTGCTCGTCGGGATACAGGAGCGCAGTCACCGCCGGCACGAAGAAGCTTGCCCTGGCACTGTGACGGGCGAGGATCTCGAGGATGCGCGGGACGCCTTGCCGGCTGCCGTACTGCCCCTGCGAGAGCTTCCCGATGGACTCGCCGCCATCGCGCAGCTCGTTGGTCTCGTGGTCGGAGTCGAACGAGAGCGCCACCGCGCAACGCGCGCCCTCCTGCCATTGCGGCGGCCGCAGCGAACGCCCCGCCCGCACGTGACCGACGATGGCGCGCCACTGCGCTTCGGGCCACTGCCACGGCTCCGGCTTCGGCGCGCTCATTTGCCCTTCGCCGCGGGGCCCATCCGGCGCGCAATCTCCTGCGTGGTCGCCGATTCCTTCGCCACGAACCGCGCGAACTCGTCGGGCTTCATGCCCACGCCTTCGAGCCCTTGCTGGTCGAACTGTTGCCGGACATCCGGATCGGCGAGCGCCTTCACGATGGCTGCGTGGATGCGTTCGACGATCTCCGGTGGCGCACCGGCAGGCAGCCACAGCCCGAACCAGTTGACCACATTGAAGTCCTTGAGCCCCGCCTCCTGCAGTGTCGGTACGTCCGGCATGCCCTTCCAGCGCTTCGCTCCAGTGATGGCGAGGGCCCGCACCTTGCCGGTCTGGACGTGCTGGACGGCGAGCTGCGTGCCGACGAAGAACATGTCGATGCGACCGGCGAGGAGGTCGTTCATCGCCTCGGGCACCCCGCGATACGGCACCATCAGGATGTCGGTTCCCGTCACGGCCTTCAGGATCTCCGCCGGGATGTGACTGGCGGTGCCGATGCCCGCCGAGGCATAGGTGAGCTTCCCCGGCTCCTTCTTCGCCAGCGCGATGAGCTCCTGCACGTTCTGCGCGGGTAACGTTGGGCGCACGATCAGCGCCTGCCCGAAATTCTGCGCAGCGAGCGTGACGTGGGTGAAGTCCTTCACCGGGTCGTACGGCACGTTCTCGTTGAACGGCGGGATGTTCACATGCGACGCCGTGGTGAACAGCCAGGTGTAGCCATCGGGGGGTTGCCGGGCGACGTACGCAGTGCCGACGATGCCGCCGGCGCCGGCGCGGTTGTCGACCACGACCGGCTGGCCCAGGGCCGCGGCAAGCTTTGGCGCCAGCATGCGGATGATCAGGTCCGGCGGCCCTCCCGGGGTCGACGGCACGATCACCTGGATCGGTTTCGTCGGGAATTCGCGCGCGGCCTGCCCGCTCGCGGCGCTCGCCGTGCCGAGCAGCGTCGCCACGGCCACCATGAGGAAGGCGAGGCGCTTCGCACGCGGTATGCGGGAGTTCGAGCTCATTGAGGTTCTCTCCTGGTGGATTCGGCCCGCGGAAGGGGGCCTCAGTCGACGCCGACCCGCACGCGCGTCTCTTCCTGCGCGGAACGGAGGATGGCTTCGAGCACGGCCACGTTGTGCACCTCGTCGCCACCGGGAACGGCGACCGGCTGGCGTGCCAGCGCGGCCCGCGCGAAATGCTCGAGCTCCGCCCGCTCGGTGCTTGTCGGGGGATACTCGATCACCTCCGGCTGCTGCTTGACGTGCACGTTCGCGCGATCGACGTAGCAGACCTTCATGCGCCACGTGGTGAGGTGCTCGACATCGCCCACCTCGGCCCAACCCTTCGAGCCGAATGCCTGCATGCGCCACGTCTCGGCCGTCGCGATGACCGTACCGAGGTAGCCCGTGGCGCCGGTATCGAACCGGAACAGCATCGACGTCGTATCGTCGACGCCGAAGTCCTGCGCGAGCCGAAAGCTCTGCGCCACCACCGAATCGATGTGTCCCGCGAGGTAAAGCATGGCGTCGATGACATGCACGCCACGCCCGGTCATGCCGCCCGCGGGCACCTCGCTGCGATCATGTCGCCAGTGCTCGCGACCGAAGCGGTACGCGCTCGGTCCGCAGAAATTGCCTTCGACGTGCAGCAGGCGGCCCGAGGCTGCCATCGTCGAACAGGCGGCGCATTTCCTGCAGCGCGGGCTGGAAGCGCCAGTTGTACCCGACGGCGAGGGTCACGCCGCGTTCGGCGCACGCGCGCACGGCGCGCTCGGCGCCGGCGGCATCGAGACCGAGCGGCTTTTCCGTGAACACGTGCTTGCCGGCTTGCGCCGCGGCCATGATCTGCTCGGCGTGCATCGAGTGCGGTGTCGCCAGCACCACCGCATCGATCGCCGGATCCGCCAGTACCGCTTCGTACGAGGACCGGATCGGGATGCCGTGTCTCGCGGCAAAGGCCTCTGCCTTCGCCGGGGTACGGGTCGCGCCGGCGACGAACCGGATCACGTCGCTCCTGCCCTGCACGCTGGCCACCAGGTTCTGACCCCAGGTGCCCATGCCAACGATGGCTGCGCGAACGATCGGCAAAGCATTCTCCAGTGGATGTCGGATGGTACCAAAGCGTTATGCCGCACAACGAGGACGGTGGTTCGGCAGAACGTGCGCGCGGAGCATTCGTGCACGCACCGACGACGTTGCCCGGAACGCCGCCAGCAGCATTTTGGCGCGCGTGCTGGCGTCATACCGAATGCGCTGCGAGCATCTACCCGCGCGCGGCAGCGGCGCCCGAATCGCCGTTGAGCTCGATGTCGACCATCATCTCGTTGGCGAGCGCCTCGAGCGCGCGCTGCAATTCGTCGTTCTGCACGCCGGCGGGGACGGCCAGCAGGGCCTTGACCTTGAACAGGCGTTCGCCCGACATCGCGGCGCTGACTACCTGCGTGTGCAGCTCGTCGATGCTGACCCCGAGCTGGGCGAGGTTGCCCGACAGGTCGCGCACGATGCCGGCCCGGTCGTGGCCCACGACTTCCAGGCGCACGCCGCGGCGCGCGGCGGGAATGCGCTGCGCCTGCGTGCGCACGACGACAACGCGCAACCCGGATCGCTCGAGGTCCTGCAAGGCCTGCGTGAGGGCGTCGGCATCCTCCTCACCGATCTCGAAATGCACCATGCCAGCGAACTGTCCCGCGAGGCTCGCCATGCGGCTCGCTGCCCAGTTGGCACCGAAACGCTGCGCGGCGTCCGAGATCTCGTTCACGATGCCCGGTCGATCACTGCCGACCACCGTCACGACGAGCGAGGTTGTCATGCGCATTCCTTTCGTTTTCGATCGGGACGCGGCTCGTGGTGGCTGCCGCATCGCCCGATGGTCATACCAGGCCGCGCGCGGCCAGTTCGTCCTTCACGTAGGCGTAGTAGATCGGTGCCGCCACCAGCCCGGCGATGCCGAAAGCCGCCTCCATGGCCACCATCGCAAAGATCAGTTCCCAGGCGCGTGCGTGGATGCGCGTGCCGACGATGCGTGCATTCAGGAAATATTCCATCTTGTGAATGACGATGAGGAACGCCACCGATCCCAGCGCGACCTGGAGCGAAGTGGACATGCTGACGATGACGATGGCCGTGTTGCCGATGAGGTTGCCGACCACCGGCAGCAGGCCCGTGATGAAGGTCACCGCGACAAGGGTCTTGCGGAATGGCAGGTGCACGCCGAGCGCCGGCAGGAGCACCGCCAGGTACAGCGCCGTCAGCGCCGTGTTGATGGCCGCGATGCGCACCTGTGCGAACACCACGCGGTGAAACGCGGTGGCGAGCCGCTCGGCCCGCACGAGCAGCGCGGCGGCGAGCGGCCGGTGGGTTTGATCCGGCAGCACCTCGCGCAGCGCGACGATCGCGCCCAGCACCATGCCGATGAGCACGTGCGCGACGAACCGCAGCACCTCCGCACTCACCGACTGCACGTCGCGCGAGTGACCGCGCAGCCAGTGGACGACCGATTCCTTCACGTCATCCGGACCGGTGGGCACCTGTCCGGCGATCCAGCCTGGCAGACGATCGTGCGCGCTCTCGAGGAGCTCGGCCATCCGCGCGAGCAATGCGGGAAGATTGCCGCCGCCACCCTCGAAAAACACGATCGCGCCGAAGAAGAGTCCCGCGAACAGGGCCACGACCAAGGTCGCCAGCAGCGCGACGGCAGCAGCCTTGGCGCGCTGGTCCGCCAGGCGTCGATTCATGCTTGGCGCCAGGAGATGCACCAGCTCGTAGATGAGCATCCCGGCGAGGAGCGCAGGCAGGAGCCGCAGGAACAGCACGAGCAGGAGACCCACCGCCATGATCACGCTGGCAGCGAGTTCGAGGCGCGAGTCGGAGAGTGTCGGGTTGCTCAAGCGAAGACGGTGCCGGTGAAGATGGAACGACGCACTCCGGCGCGCGGATGCGCAAGCCCACGCGTCCCGCAGCCAGGGCGCGTGGGGCGGCCTAGGATACCTGCAAACGACGCGGTGATCCGGGCGCGCGGCCCTAGGAACTGCAGGAGAGCATCGAGCAGCCGGCACGATTTCGTGCCCAGTCCGGGCGGCGCCCGGCGAACGCCTCACGGCCGGGCTGATCGTCGTAGGGATGGCGCATGACGTCCAGGAGCTCGCTGATGGCCCCAGGGTCGCCGTCCCGCGCGCGGTCGATCGCCTGCTGCGCGAGGTAGTTGCGCAGCACGTATCGCGGATTCACCGCGTTCATGCCCGCGCGGCGCACGGCGTCGTGGCGCCCGTCCTGTTGCAGCCGCGCCGCATAACGCGCGAGCCACGCGTCGAATTGCGGTTGTGCGGCACGCCGCTTGTCATCGTCGTAGAACGCGCCGGCCAGCGGCGCAAGTGTCGGGTTCTCGACGTCGATCGCGGCGAGGCCGCGAAAGAAGATCGTCATGTCCACTTCGGCCTGCTGCATCAGCGCATGCAACGCCTGCATGAGATCCACGTCCGTATCCAGGCACTCGCATAGGCCCAGCTTGGCCGCGACATTGCGGCGCTCCTCGGCCATGACCACGTCCAGATAGCGCTGCAGGCCCGCCTCGAGGGGCTCGGTCGACGAGAACGCCGGCACGAGCGCCTCCGCGAGCTGGTGGAGATTCCAGTACGCGACCCGGGGCTGCTCGCCGAAGCGGTAGCGGCGTCCGTGCGCGTCGGTCGTGTTGGGCGTCCAGTCGCGATCGAAGTTGTCGATCCAGCCGTAGGGACCGTAGTCGATGGTCAGCCCCAGGATGGACATGTTGTCGGTGTTCATCACGCCGTGCACGAAGCCGACGCGCATCCAGTGGACGATCATCCGTGCGGTGCGTTCGCAGACCGCGGCGAACCACGCGGTGCGGACAGTCTCCGGGATCGTGCCCTCCGGGGGAGCACCGAGCTCGGGGAAATCGCGCCGGATCGTGAACGCAACGAGGGTATCGAGCAGCGCATGGTCGCCGCGGGAAGCGGGCAGCTCGAAGTTGCCGAAACGCAGGAACGACGGCGCGACGCGGCACACGATCGCGCCGGGCTCCGGCTCCGGGTTGCCATCGTAGAACATGTCGCGGACCACGCTCTCGCCAGTCGCCACGAGACTCAGTGCACGCGTGGTGGGCACGCCCAGGTGATGCATCGCTTCGCTGCACAGGAACTCCCGCACGGAGGAGCGAAGCACCGCGCGCCCGTCGGCGCCGCGCGAATACGGCGTCAGCCCGGCGCCTTTGAGTTGCAGCTCCCAGCGCTCGCCGTGCGCGCCGACAACCTCGCCCAGGGTGATTGCCCGCCCGTCTCCCAGCTGGCCGGCCCACTGGCCGAACTGGTGGCCGCCGTAGTTCGCCGCAAACGGCTCCATGCCTTCGAGGAGCGCATTGCCGCCGAAGACTTCGGCAAACGCGGGACTGGCGACGTCGTCCTCGGTGAGTCCCAGAAGCACGGCGACTTCGCGAGCATGCGCGAGGAGACGCGGGGCGCGGACCGGCGTGGGCTGCACCCGCGAATACAGCGCGCCATGCACCTGCCGGCGGCGGTTGTCCTCCTGAATGTCGGCGGGAAGCTCGCGCACGAACGCATTGTCGAAGCGAAGACCTCCCATTGCACCTGTCATCAAGTCATTCATCCTCTGCAAGACAGCGCGCACCCGGGGAGCGTTCCCGACCGCTCAGGCCGTGGTGGACCGCAACGCACAGCTAGAATACCGGCCTCGCGCGACCCCGGTCGGCTCCGCCCAGCATCGGCCCGGGAGCGCATCCCGGAAGGCATTCCATGACCACGGTTCTACGCTGTGCAGACATTCTCGGCGGCAGAGCGCCCGCCGACGCACCCGTGACGGTGCAGGGCTGGGTGCGCACGCGGCGCGATTCGAAGGCGGGCATCTCGTTCGTCAACGTCTCCGACGGCTCGGGCTTCCATCCCGTGCAGGTGGTCGCGCCCAACACCCTGCCCAATTACGCGGACGAAATCCTGCATCTCACGGCCGGCTGCGCGGTGGAGGCCACCGGCGTGATCGTACCCTCCCCGGCCAGAGGCCAGCCCTTCGAGATGCAGGCGAGTGCGGTGCGCGTGATCGGGTGGGTCGACGACCCCGATTCGTACCCGATCCAGCCCAAGGCGCATTCCCTGGAGTTCCTGCGCGATGTCGCGCACCTGCGGCCGCGAACGAACGTGATCGGCGCGGTCACGCGCGTGCGGCACACCATCGCCCAAGCCATCCATCGTTTCTTCGACGAGCACGGCTTCCTCTGGGTCAACACGCCCATCATCACGACCTCCGATGCCGAGGGCGCCGGCGAGCTGTTTCGCGTATCGACGCTCGACGTCATGAACCTGCCGCGTACCCCGGCCGGCAAGGTCGATTTCAGCCAGGACTTCTTCGGGCGCGAAGCGTTTCTCACGGTGTCCGGCCAGCTCAACGTCGAGTCGTACTGCATGGCGCTCTCGAAGGTCTACACGTTCGGGCCGACCTTTCGCGCGGAGAACTCCAATACGAGCCGCCATCTCGCGGAGTTCTGGATGATCGAGCCCGAGATCGCGTTCGCGGATCTCTCCGACAATGCGACCCTCGCGGAGGCACTGCTGAAGCACGTGTTCCGCACGGTTCTGGAGCAGCGCGCCGATGACATGGCGTTCTTCGAGGAGCGTATCGAGAAAGGCGTGATCGCGCGCCTGCAGGGCATCGTGGACTCGGAGTTCGTGCGGATGGATTACGCGGAAGCGATCCGCATCCTGGAATCGGCGAAGCAGAAGTTCGACTTCCCTGTCGCCTGGGGCATGGACCTGCAGTCCGAGCATGAGCGCTACGTCGCCGAGCGCCATGTCGGCAAGCCGGTGATCCTCATGAACTATCCGAAGGAGATCAAGGCGTTCTACATGCGCCTCAATGATGACGGCAACACGGTCGCGGCAATGGACGTGCTTGCCCCCGGGATCGGCGAGATCATCGGCGGCAGCCAGCGCGAGGAGCGGCTCGACGTGCTCGACGCACGCATGACGGAAGCGCGGCTCGACAAGGAACATTACGGCTGGTACCGGGACCTGCGCCGCTACGGGACCGTGCCGCACGCGGGCTTCGGTCTCGGCTTCGAACGCACCATCGCCTACGCAACCGGCCTCAACAACGTGCGCGACGTCATTCCATTCCCGCGCACGCCCGGCAACGCACGCTATTGACCGCAAACCCCACACGCCCGGCGCATGATGTCGTCGCTCGGGCAGTTGAATGAGCGATTTGCGCGAACTCGTGCAGCGCTTCCCGCGGCCGGGCCGGCTGCAGCGAATCCTGCTGCGTGCGCAGCGCGGCGTCTCGCCGGTCGCCGTCGAACGCGCGCTGGCGGTCGCGGGCCGCGGCCTCGAGGGCGATCGTGCTGCAACGCGTGCACCGGCAAGGCCCGGCGGCGGCAAACGCCAGGTGACCCTGATGCAGGCGGAGCACCTCAACGTGGTCGGCGCGCTGCTCGAACGCGATGCGCTGGACCCTGCCCTGCTGCGCCGCAATCTGGTCATCGCCGGCCTCAACGTGCTGGCGGCACGCCCGTTGTTCGACGACGTGATGCTGACGCTGCGCATCGGCCCCGACGTGGTGCTCGCGCTCACCGGACCGTGCGATCCATGCTCCCGGATGGAAGAGGCGCTCGGCCCCGGCGGTTACAACGCGATGCGCGGGCACGGCGGGATGACGGCGCGGATCCTCGTCGGCGGCACATTGCGCGTTGGCGATGCCGTGGTGTGCGAGGTGCAACGACCCTGAGTGGGCACTGCGCGCCTCGAGCCATCGCGGCGCGCGCCGGCGATGGCGGTGCGGAGCCGTTGCGCAAGGAAAGCAGCGCCGCGCCAATCACTCCCTGCCCTGCTTGCTCCGGCCCGCGATCAGCCGGGCATAGATCACGTCGCGCGGCACTCCCGTGGCTTCTGCCGCGACCCGCGCCACCTGCGCCGGCGGCAGGTGCGCGAGCAGCGCCTTCAGCCAGCGTTCGCCGCTGGCGTCGAGCGTGGTCGCCGCCGCGTGCGTTGGTGCGTCGATCACGAGCACGAACTCGCCGCGCACGCGATTGGCATCCCCCGCGATCCACGACGGCGCCTGGTGCAGCGGCATGGTGGCGATGGTCTCGAAGCGTTTGGTGATCTCGCGCGCGATGGTCAGCGCGCGCTCGCCATCCAGGGTGCCGGCGAGATCCTCGAGGGTGGCCACCACCCGGTGCGGTGCCTCGTACAGCACGATCGCGAAAGGCAGGCGCGCCACGCTGCCGAGGACTTCCTGGCGTGCCTTGCGCGTGGCCGGGAGGAACCCGAGGAACAGGAACCGCTCGGCCGTGAGACCCGCAGCGGAGATGGCGGCGATCGCGGCGTTCGGGCCAGGCACCGGGACCACCGGGAAGCCTGCGGCGCGCACGGCAGCGACGGCACGCGCGCCGGGATCGCTGATGCCGGGCGTGCCCGCGTCGGTGATCAGCGCGACGCTGCGGCCTTCGCGCAGGCGTGCCAGCAGCACCTCCGCCCGTGCGGCCTCGTTGTGGGCATGGAGCGACAACATGCGCGATTCGATGCCATGGTGGCGGAGCAGCACCGCGCTCACGCGGGTATCTTCGGCCGCGACGACATCGGCCGTGCGCAGGATGTCGAGCGCGCGCAACGTGATGTCGCGCAGGTTTCCGAGCGGGGTGGCGACCACATATAATGAGCCGCCTTGCGCCCGGAAGACCGGTTCGCCTGCACCTGCTTCGGCAGCGTCTTCCTCCTGCCCGAGGTTCACCTCATGAACCTGCACTTCCTGCGCACCCAAGGCCTCTTCGCTTCGCTGCTTCCGTGCGCCCGCGTCTGCCGCGTGCTGGTGCTCGTGGGCACCGCCGCGAGCCTGAGCGCTTGCGCGCCTGCATTGTCCACGCGCCCCGCCGGCCCGGCAAGCAGCGTCCCGCCGCCCCGCGAGCGGGTTGTCGCTTCGCCGCCTGCTCCCGCGCCAGAAGGGCTCACGCGTGCGCCGGCCACGCAGCCGCCGGCGGTCGTGACGTACGCGCTGCCACCGGCAGTTTCGCCGATACCGGCGCCAACGCCCTTCGCACCGATCCTGCCGGAGGGAACCTCGCCCCCCGCGGCGACGCCGCCCGCCGTGACGACAGGGTCGCTCGAGCCGGCGCCGCAATTTGCACCCACGGTGCCGGCGGCGACGCCCCCGGGGCCCGTGACCATCGCGCTCGTGCTTCCGCTCGAGTCACCGACCTTTGGCCGCGCCGCGGAAGCGGTTGCTGCAGGGTTCAAGGCCGCCGCCGAGGCCGCCAACGCGCAGGTCATCGTGATCCCGCATGGCGACAACGACGTGCTGAAGGCCTTCGACAAGGCAGAGCAGGCAGGCGCGGGGGTCATCGTGGGGCCGCTGCTGCGCGATGACGTGAAGGCGCTCGCGACCGCCGGCGGCGCACTGCCGTGGACAATTGCCCTCAACCAGGTCGATGAAGACGTGCGGTTGCCCGACCACGTCTACACGCTGGCGCTGTCGATCGAAGGCGAGGCGCGCCAGATCGCGCGTGCCATGCGGACCGACGGCGTGCATGACGTGGCCATCGTGGCCGACGATTCGCCGCTGCAGCGCCGCTTCGCCGCGAGCTTCACCAGCGAATGGATCCTCCAGGGCGGCGGCCCCCCCTCCAGCTACCGCCTGCCGCGCACCCCGGATGGCATGGGCGAGTTGCGCAAGGAGCTCGCCCGCGCGCCGGTCGATGCCATCCTGCTCGCGGCGGGACCGGACGCGGCGGCGCTGGTGCGGCCGTATCTGCCGCAAACGGCGGTGTACGCCAGCAGCCAGATCAACGATCGCCAACCGCCCGAGGTCCTGAACGACCTCGACGCAATCCGTTTCGTCGACCTGCCCTGGCTCGCCGATCCCGACGCGCCGAATCTTGCCGGCATTCCGCGGCGCGACTGGCCCAACGCCGCGCTCGATCGCCTGTACGCACTTGGCTACGACTCGCTGCAGGTCGCGCTGGCGTTCGAGCATGGGCCGCCGGACAAGCTGGAGATGGAAGGCGCGACCGGGCACCTGACGCTGGAGCCCAACCGCCAGATCGCCCGCGAGGGCCGCCTGATGCGCTTCGAGAGCGGCCATGTGGTGGCCGATGATCGGCACTGAATGCGCGGTGCGCCCGGCACGGCATCGACGGGCGCCGCGGCCGAAGCGCTCGCCGCGCGCTATCTCGCGCAACAGGGCCTCGTCATCCTCGCGCACAACTGGCGGACCCGCCGCGGCGAGATCGACCTCATTGCCCGCGAAGGCCACACGATCGTGTTCGTGGAAGTCCGGCTGCGCCAGCACCGCGGGTTCGGCGGCGCGGCCGCGAGCATCACTGCGACCAAGCGCGCACGGCTGATCAGCGCCGCGGAGCAGTACCTCGCCACGCTCGGTACGCTCCCCGCCTGCCGCTTCGATGCCGTGCTCCTCGACGCCCTGCACGGCGATAACATCGAATGGCTGCGCGACGTGATCTCGACCTGAACAGCGCTGCTGTAGCATTCGCGTTGCTACAATGCACGCCGGAACCCCTGAATGGATCTCACGCCCCGCATTCGCCAGCACTTTCATGACAGCGCGCAACTGAAGCGCGACGCCGCGGAGGCCCTGGCCCCCGTCATTGCGCGCGCGGCGACGGTGATGACCGAGTGCCTGCTCGCCGACGGCAAGGTGCTCGCCTGCGGCAATGGCGGCTCGGCCTCCGATGCCCAGCATTTCGCCGCCGAGCTCGTCGGCCGTTTCGAGCGCGAGCGCCCGGAGCTGCCGGCGTTGTCCCTCGCTACCGACACGTCGCTCCTGACGGCGATCGCGAACGACTACGCGTTCGAGCATGTCTTCGCCAAGCAGGTGCGGGCGCTCGGCGCGCATGGCGACGTCCTGCTGGCGATCTCGACGTCGGGCAACTCGGCCAACGTCGTCGCCGCGATCGACGCCGCGCACGAGCGCGACATGCGCGTGGTCGCGCTGACCGGGCGCGATGGCGGTCAGATCGGGCGGATGCTCGCGGCAGCGGACGTCAACATCTGCGTGCCGCATGAGCGGACCGCGCGTATCCAGGAAGTCCACCTACTCGCGATCCACTGCCTGTGCGACGCGATCGACAACACCTTGCTCGGAGAAGACACATGAATTTTCGCGCCCTCGCGCTTCCGCTTGCCCTCGCGAGCACGCTCCTCATCGCGCCGCCGCTGCTTACCGGCTGCGTGCCACTGGTGGTCGGCGCCGCGGTCGGCGGCACCGCGCTCGTCGCGGCCGACCGCCGTTCGACGGGCGCACAGGTCGACGACGAGACCATCGAGCTCAAGGTCGCCCATGGCGCCGAGGTCAATCACGGTACCAACGTCCATCTCAACGTCACCAGCTACAACGGCATCGTGCTCCTGACCGGCGAAGTGCCGAACCAGGCGGCACGCGACGAGATCGGCGACATCGCCCGGCGGACCGACCGCGTGCGCAGCGTGCAGAACGAGCTCGTTATCGCGCCCCCGAGCCCACTCACGGAACGCTCGAACGATTCCCTGATCACCTCCAAGGTCAAGGCGCGCTTCGTGGAGGCGAACGAATTCCACGCCAATAACGTGAAAGTCGTCACCGAGCGCGGCGTGGTCTACCTGATGGGCATCGTGAGCCGGCAGGAGGCCGACGCCGCCGCACGCCTCGCATCGCAGACCTCCGGGGTCGTCCGCGTGGTGCGCGTGTTCGAGTACACGTAAGGCCAGGCTGCACGGCGCGCGTGAATACCCGGCAGCGCTGCAGCTTCGAGCACAAGATCGCCTCGGCGGCCGACGCGCTCGCGCGCATCGCCGCGCTGCCGCGGCCGCTCGTCTTCACCAATGGCGTCTTCGACATCCTGCATCGCGGCCACGTGAGCTATCTCGATGCCGCCCGTGGCCTGGGTGCGTCCCTGGTGGTAGGCGTCAACAGCGACGCCTCGGTGCGGCGGCTGGGCAAAGGCGACGACCGGCCGCTCAACAGCCTGGACGACCGGATGGCGGTGCTGGCAGCGCTCGCGGCCGTGGATCTGGTCGTGCCTTTCGACGACGATACGCCGCGTGCGCTCATCCTTGCCTGCAAGCCGGACGTGCTGGTGAAGGGCGGCGATTACGACGAGAAAACGACCGTGGGGGCCGCGGAAGTCGTCGCCGCGGGCGGACGCTTCGTCGCGCTCCCGTTCGTGGCGGGGCGCTCCACCACGGAACTCCTGCGCCGGATACGCAAGTAAGGGAAGCCGGGCGCAACGGCGCGCGGCGCAAGGGTCCGCGTCGGTCGTGCATACCGCGTCTGTATAATTTCCGGTTTCGCCACGCATTCGCGCCGTGGCCGCGCGATGCTCCAGGAGTTCGCAATGCAACAGGCTGACCGCGAAGTCGACGCGCGGGGTCTCAACTGTCCCCTGCCGATCCTTCGCACCAAGAAGGCGCTCAACGACATGGCGTCGGGCCAGGTCCTTCGTATCCTGGCGACCGATCCCGCGTCGGTGCGGGACTTCCAGGCTTTCGCGCGCCAGACGGGTAATGAACTGGTCGAGCACGGCGAGCGCGACGGCGCCTTCTTCTTCGTCATGAAACGCAAGTGACCGCAATGTCCACTGACACCGCAAGCAGCATCCCCCAACCGGAATCCACGCTACCCTCGACGCCGACCGGCGGCGAGGTCGTCGAGCTCGACGCCGAAAAATTCGGCAGTGTCATTCCGGATCATCCGTTCGCGATCCTCGATTTCTGGGCCCCGTGGTGCGCGCCGTGCCGCGCGTTCGCGCCGGTGTTCACGGAAGCCGCGAAGCGTCATCCCGACATCCTGTTCGCGAAGGTGAACACGGAAGACGAGCAGGCGCTCGCGGGACACTTCAACATCCGTTCGATACCGACGCTCATGGTGTTCCGGGAGAACGTGATCATCTTCTCGCAGCCCGGCGCGCTGAGCGCGGGTGCGCTGGAGCAGGTGATCAAGGCCGCCCGCGAACTCGACATGACCGCCGTGCATCGCGAGATGGCCGAAAGTGCGGCCAACGGCGGCGAGGAGCAGGCCGGGCAGTGATGCGATGGTCGTGCGCTCCGCGCTGAGCGCGCTACCCGGGAAGCGGCGATGAACGTAGCGCTCCTGCTGCTGCCCGATTTCCTGCTGATCTGCGCCGGCGCGGCCCTCAAGCGCACACGTGGCTTCGACACGGCGTTCTGGCCGGGGCTGGAGCGCCTCGTCTACTTCATCCTCTTCCCGGCGCTGCTCTTTCGCTCGCTGGCGCGTTCGCCCCTGAGCCTCGCGGCGGCCGGTCCGCTCGTCAGCGTGGCGCTCGCGTACACCCTCGCCGGGATGGCCCTGTCGGCGCTCGCCCGCCCGCTCTTCCACATGCCGCGGCCGGTGTTCGCCGCGTGCTTCCAGTGCGGTTTCCGGTTCAACACCTACCTGGCTCTCGCGATCACGAGCCGCCTTGCCGGGGAGCGCGGGCTCGCGGCCGTGAGCCTGCTCGTCGGCGTGCTGGTTCCCGTCGTCAATGTCGCTGCGGTTGCGATGCTGGCGGAGCGGCGCAGTGCGATCGTGCGCGAGATCGCCCGCAATCCACTCGTGCTGTCGTGCGTCGCCGGCATTGGCTGGCACCTCACCGGATGGCCGCTGCCGGATACCGCGGATCACCTGCTGTCCCTGCTTGCCGGTGCATCGTTGCCGCTGGGGCTGATCGCCGTGGGCGCCGGCCTCGTGTTTGGTGCGGGCCACCTGGCGCCCGGGCCGCTGGCCTGGTGGGCGACGTTGAAGCTCGGCGTGCTGCCGGCCATCGCCTTCGCCGTCGGTCGCGCGTTGGCACTTCCGGTCGCCGAACTGCAGGCGGCGGTCGTGCTGGCAGCCGTGCCGACCGCGCCATCGGCCTACATCCTGGCGATGCAGATGACCGGCATGGGCGCGCCGGTGGCGCTGCTCATCTCGACGGGAACGATGATCGCGGCCATCACCCTGCCGCTCTGGGTCGCGGCGCTCACCGGCGGCGCGCTGCCGTGACCCAGCGGACTCCGCTCAGTGCCGGTAGCGGCTCAGGAAATCTGCAACGATGCCCTTCTGGCTCCGCTCGATGGCGGCATCGATACTGTGGTCGGCGGGGTCCAGCTGCTTCGCTTTTCGCAGCGCGTTGATCGCCTGCTGGTGATAGCCCTGCGCCTGCAGCGCCTGGCCATGGCAGCGCAGAGCGTCCGCGCTCGACAGATCGAGGTCGGCCCACGCACCACAAAGCTCGGCTGCCCGCCGCCAGTTGCCGGCGCGCAGCATCCGCGGACCTTCCTCCTTGAGGGCATTGATCCGGGCGCGCCGCGCTTCGATCTGGCTCGCGAGTTCGTCATCGATGGGGGGCGCACCGGCTCCCTCGCCGTCCTTCCCGTCGTGCTCGCGCTGCCCCGACGTGCCGATGGAACCTGCGGCAATGCCACTGCGCAAGCTCTCGAGCAGGCGGTCGCCGCCGGCAACGCCGCGATCGATGAGGGCGGGCGTGCTCGGAAGATCCGCAAGGAGGGACCGCTCGGCGCGATCGAGGGCTTCGGCCATCGGCTGATGCCACGCAACGCCGTACAGCCAGAGCATCGCCGCCAGACCGCCGATGCCGGTGATCGTGTTCAGCAGACCCGGGCTGCCATGCGTCATCAGGCAATCCTGCGCGGCGTCCCAGTCGGTCTCCTGACGTTCCATGAGACGCTCGTAGCCCAGGGCGATCATGACCGGCGCGAGCAGCGGAAAGCCCGCGCCCACGCCCTGCCACCACACCCGCAAGCCGCGCCGCAAGCCGCGCTTCAGTTGCGTCTGCGGATCGCGGAGCGCGTACGCGTCGGAGATGGAGAACTGCAGGTAGCAGCCGAACAGCCATTTGCCGGGCGTCGTCTGCAGCGACGCGATGAGCAATGCCTCGATCGGTACCCACGTCGCAGTGACGAGCAACGGCGCGATCAACGGATGCGACAGCCAATACGCCACGTCATCGGGCACGATATCGAGAGCACGGAGCTCCGACAGCAGCAGCGCGAGCACCAGGCCCCAGATGGCGTAGTCGAACACGCGTGCGGCGAGACGGTTCCACGGGCGCGGCTCGCTCGTGCGGCCCGCCTTCGCACGCTCGAGCTCGGCCATGCGCAGCTGGAAGATCCAGCTCGCGTCTTCCTGCGGCTGATTGGTGCCCAGAAAGACACTCTTCTCCCTGCGCCAGTTGAGGATCGCGAGGTCGGTCTGGGGCGCAAGGGCCGGCTCCATCAGGCCACGCCGCCGATGGATCCATGCGAGGCCATGCACCACGCCATAGACTACGGTGAGCCCGAGGAGCGAGAGGGTGAGCCAGACGAGCACCTGCTTCGCGACCATCACCGCGTCTTCCGGCGTCACGAATACGATCGCGGCGCCGATGAAGGCGGCGAAGAGCGCGCACACGCCGATGGTGATCAGCGTCGAGCGTCCGAAGGCGGCGACGCGCTCCGTGAGCCCGGGGTGATGGGGAATGCGCTCCTCTTCCGGCAGCACATCGGCGTCGAGGCCCGTCTCGAGAACTTCATCGATGTCGACCTGCGGCATCGACGGACCGATCTCGGTGCCCTCCACGCCGGCCAAGCCCACCGCGTTGCTGACGACGTGCGCGATGCGCTCCTCGGCAGATCCCTCGGCGAGCGCGAGCTGGCGATCGTACTCGGCCCGTCGCTTGGGATCGCTCAGGATCCGGCTCGCGTGATTGATGAAGCGCAGCGCCTCCTCGACGTTGCCCTGCCCGTCGCGCGTCTTGCCGTAATACTTGCGGATCTGCCCGCGCAATGCGGCACGCACGTCGTGCGTGGACGCGTTCTGCGCGATCCCGAGTGCTTCATACAGGGTGGCTCTCATGGCGAGCGGCCGGCTAGCGGATCCTTCACCCGGCGATTGTTCGATGAAAGACCATCGGCGGGCAAGTAGCAAGAACTGCACCGGTGGGCGATAGTGCCGGAGTGTTGCGAAATCAGTCGCATGAGTTGCAGACGACAAAAAGGGCAGCGCACCGGCTGCCCTTCTGCGTCGCAAACCGACTGGTTTACTCGGCTGTCGGCGGCGCTTCGGCCGCCGCCGCATCCTTGGAGCCGGCCGGTGCGGTCGCATCCTTCGCGCCACCTGCCTTGTCGCGTGCCGTGAGCTTTTCACGAATGCGCGCGGACTTCCCGGAGCGATCGCGCAGGTAATACAGCTTGGCGCGGCGCACGTCGCCCTTGCGCTTCACCTCGATGCTGGCAATCAGCGGCGAATACGTCTGGAACGTACGCTCGACGCCCTCGCCACTGGAGATCTTGCGCACGACGAACGAGGAATTGAGGCCGCGGTTGCGCTTCGCGATCACCACGCCCTCGTACGCCTGCACGCGCTTGCGCTCGCCTTCGACGACGCTGACGCTGACGATCACGGTATCGCCTGGCGCGAAGACCGGAATGGTCCTGCCGAGGCGCGCGATCTCTTCCTTCTCGATTTCCTGGATGATGTTCACTGCGTTCTCCGTATCAATAGGGCCGTTGGCCTTGCATGCAGCGCAGGGCGCCCCCTGATGCACGCGTTTCTTGGGAGGCGGACCAACCGCGTCCGTCCCTGTGGATGCTACACGTCATTGCACCGACCCGTCTTGCCGCGGGCCCTGCCGCTCGCGCTGGTATTCCGCGAGCAGGCCCTGCTCTTCCGCCGTCAACGTCCGCTCCGCCAGCAGGTCCGGCCGCCGTTCCCACGTCCGGCCGAGCGCCTGCTTCAGGCGCCACCGGCGGATCGCCGCATGATCGCCCGACAGCAGCACCGCCGGCACCGCCTCGCCGCCATCCTGCTCCGGCCGCGTGTAATGCGGATGATCGAGCAGTCCGGCGACGAACGAATCCTGCTTCGCCGATTCCTCGTCGTTCAGCACGCCCGGCCGCTGCCGGACCACCGCGTCGATCAGCATCAGCGCGGGCAACTCGCCGCCCGAAACCACGAAATCGCCCACTGCAATTTCCTCGTCCACTGCCCGGCGCAGGAAGCGCTCGTCCACGCCTTCGTACCGTCCCGCCAGCAGCACGTAGCCCACGCTCACGGCGCTCGCGAGCTCCATCACCCGGCGATGCGTCAGCGGCGTGCCTGCGGGCGACATGTAGATCGCATGCGATCGCTCGCATCCCGCTTCGGCCTGGGCGGCGCGCGCCGCCGTCAGCGCCTTGGTCAGCGGCTCCGCCAGCATCACCATGCCCGGACCGCCGCCGTACGGCCGGTCATCGACCGCGCGGTAATTGCCCGGTGCGTAATCGCGCGGATTCCACACTCCCAGCGACCACAGGCCACGCTCGCGCGCCCGTCCCGTCACCCCAAACTTCGCGGCGTGCTCGACGAACTCCGGAAACAGCGTCAGCACGTCGATGCGGAGTGTCGCTCCTGCCGTACCCGCCACCGTACTTGCCACCACGGCTCCGCTAGTAATCCGCCCGCCAATCGACCTCGATGCGCCGGGCCTCTCGATCGACCGCATCGATGTGCGCCGGGACGAACGGGATGAGGCGCTCCACGGCATCCGCAGCCACGCTCAGGATCGGGTGCGCACCATGCGTGGTCACCGCCGTCACGCGTCCCAAGGTCTGACCTTCGCGATTCACCACTTCCATGCCGACGAGATCGGCCCAGTAGATCTCGTCATCCTCCGCGGGTGGCAGCGCCATCCGCGGCACGCCCACTTCGTATCCCTTCAGCGCCTGCGCCGCATCGCGGTCGTCCATGCCCGCGAGATGCGCCACGAGCACATCGGCGTGCTGGCGTCCGCCCGTCAACGTCATCGGGCGCCATGGGCCGCTCCCGGCCGGGCGCACCCACCACTCGGAGTACTGCAGGAGCGCGTCACTGCGCTCGCTGTACGGCTCGATCTTGATCCAGCCCGCCACGCCATACGACCCGAGCACGTGCCCGAAGGTGACGATGTCCGCGCCCGCGCTTCCATCTTGGCCAGTCTGCGCCCCCGCAGGGACGGCGGGAACCTCAGACGCGGCCCGCCGGCGGCGGACGCCCGGGCGCTCAGGCAACCGGCTGCTCGGCTCCGGGGGCCGCAGCGCCGGCCTTGGCGGACTTCTTCACGAGTCCGGCAACGGTGTCGGACATGCGTGCGCCCTTCTGCTGCCAGTAATTGATGCGATCCATCACCAGGCGCAGACCTTCGTCGCCCGTGGCGGCAATGGGGTTGTAGAAGCCGACGCGCTCGATGAAGCGGCCGTCGCGCCGGTTGCGCGAATCGGCAACGACGATGTTGTAGAACGGACGCTTTTTGGCGCCGCCCCGGGCAAGACGAATGATGACCATGGACGTGATTCCGGCGGGAAGGAAAAAGACGTTGATTATACGATGAAAACGGTGCGCCGAACAAGGTCGGCCGGCGGTGGCTGTTAACGCATGCCGGGGAGCACGCCCTTCATGCCGCGCAACATTTTCTGCATGCCACCCTTGGCCACCATTTTCATCATCTTCTGCGTCTGCTCGAACTGGGCCAGGAGCTGGTTGACCTCCTGCACGGACACGCCCGCGCCGGCGGCGATGCGGCGCTTGCGCGACGCCTTCAGGAGATCGGGCTTCGCGCGCTCGGTCGGGGTCATCGAGTTGATGATCCCCTCGATGCGGGCGATCTTCTTTTCGTTGACCGACGCCCCCTGGGCGGCGCGCGCGACTTCCGCCGGCAGCTTGTCCATCAACCCCGCCAGTCCGCCCATCTTGCGCATCTGGGCGATCTGCGACTTGAAGTCCTCCAGATCGAAGCCCTTGCCGGACTTGACCTTCTTCGCCAGTTTCTGCGCTTCCTGGATGTCGACCGTGCGGTGCGCCTCCTCGATGAGGGACAGCACGTCGCCCATGCCAAGCACCCGCGAGGCCATCCGCTCGGGATGGAACACCTCGAGGCCATCGATCTTCTCCGACACGCCCACGAACTTGATCGGTGCGCCCGTGACGTGACGCACGGACAATGCGGCGCCGCCGCGCGCATCACCGTCCAGCTTGGTCAGCACGACGCCAGTGAGCGGCAGGGCCTCGCGGAATGCGCGCGCCGTGTTGACGGCGTCCTGGCCCTGCATCGCGTCGACGACGAACAGCGTCTCGACCGGCTTCACGGCCGCGTGCAGCTCGCTGATCTCGCGCATCATGTCGGCGTCGATCGCGAGCCGACCGGCAGTGTCGACGATCAGGACGTCGTGGTAATGGCGGCGGCCCCAGTCCACGGCATCGCGGGCGATCTGCACGGGCTGCTGGTCCGCGTTCGACGGAAACCAGTCGACGCCGACCTGCTCCGCCAGCGTGCGCAGCTGCTCGATCGCGGCGGGCCGGTACACGTCCACGCTGACGAGCAGCACTTTCTTGCGGCCGTCGCGCAGCAGGCGCGCGAGCTTGGCCGCCGTGGTGGTCTTGCCGGCGCCCTGGAGGCCGGCGAGCAGGATGACCGCTGGGGGCTGCGTCGCGAGATCGAGCGGGACGGCAGCGCCGCCCATCAGCGCCGCAAGCTCGCGGTGGACCACCCCGATCAGCGCCTGACCGGGCGTGAGCGAGCCCACGACTTCGGTGCCGAGCGCCTTTTCGCGGACCTTGCCGATGAAGTCCTTGACTACCGGCAGGGCGACGTCGGCCTCGAGCAACGCCAGGCGGACCTCGCGCAGGGCGTCCTGGATGTTCGCTTCGGTCAGGCGCGCTTCGCCGCGCAATTGCTTGACGACGCGGCCGAGGCGCTGGGTGAGATTGTCGAGCATGGTGTAGGTGCCGGAGGCGCTGCGGCGGCCCTGGACGATGGGGCGGTGGGGCGCGAGCGCTGATGTAAACTGCGACGGCGGCGCTTCCGGCCTGTGCCGGATCGACGCGAGAACGATGATTTTACTCCACCTGGTGCTCCCGGCTCTCTACGGCTTCGCTGCGTGGGCGCTGTGGCCGGCCCCCGCCCAAGCCGCCACCGCCCCATCGGTGCAGCGCGGGCCGCAATGGACGGGCATCGCGCCCTGGATCATCCCCGTCGCGCTGGTGCTGCATGCATGGCTCGCCGCCGGCGACGTCGCGCGCGCCGACGGCCTCGACCTCAGCTTCGGCAATGCGCTGTCGGTCGTCGCCGGGCTGGTCGCGGTGATTGCGTGGGCGACGGGACTGATGCGCACGCTGCCGATCATCGCCACGGTCGTGCTGCCCATCGCCGGCGTGTTCTCGCTGCTGCCGGTGCTGAGCCCGAATCCGCATCCGTTCCCGTTCGGCGAAGCGCCATGGGCGGCGGCCCATGTCGCCATCGCGCTCATCGCCTATGCGCTGTTCATCGTCGCGGCACTGCAGGCGCTCGTCCTCATGTGGCTCGAGAAACGCCTGCACCGCGGGCTCTCCGATCCGGCGACCGCGGACCTGCCGCCGCTGCTGACGCTCGAGCGCTTCCTGTTCCGGCTGGTCGGCCTCGGTTTCCTCCTGCTCACCCTGACCGTCGTCAGCGGCGTGATCTTTTCCGAGGAGATCTTCGGCAAGCCGCTCCAGTGGAATCACAAGACCGTCTTTTCGATCCTTGCCTGGCTCGTGTTCGGGGGGCTGCTGCTGGGACGCCAGCGCTACGGCTGGCGAGGCCGCATCGCGCTGCGCTGGATCCTGACCGGCACCACGCTCCTGTTTCTCGCCTACCTCGGCAGCAAGTTCGTGCTGGAAGTGCTCCTACACAGATGACAGGAGACCGGAAACAGACGTCAGCTACGAAGTCCCGAGTGCTCTGCAGTCCAAAGCGCCACGTCTGAGCTTTGGTGCGCAACTGACAAGCAGGACTGGCCACTTCATGGTCATGCATGCGGCCGATCAGTCGTCGCTGATCTTCGTGTCAGACTCGCTTCCCGTTCGGAGTTGCGTATCTGACTCCTGTCCTCTGACTCCTGTCTCCTGAAATGGACTCCATTTCGCTCGGCACCCTCGGCATCGCCCTCGCGGTGCTGCTGGTCACGTCCGGTTTCTTTTCGATGGCCGAGACGGCGATGATGGCGGTGAATCGGTTTCGCCTGCGCCACCGCGCAAAGCAGGGCGAGCATGGCGCCGCCACGGCGCTCGCGTTGCTCAAGCAGACCGATCGCCTGCTGGGGGTCATCCTCCTCGGCAACAACCTCATCAACGCTGCCTGCGCGACACTCACCACGGTGATCACGGTGCGCCTCTTCGGCCAGGGGCAGCTCGCGCTCGCGGTGGGAACGATCGCGATCACCTTCGCCATCCTCGTGTTTTCCGAGATCACCCCGAAGGTGGTCGGCGCCGCGCATGCCGACCGCATCGCGCCGTTGGTGAGTTACGCCCTCGTGCCCTTGCTGCGCATCGCGGCACCGGTCGTCTGGTTCGTCAACCTCTTCGTGCAGGCGCTGCTCAGGATCCTGCACATACGGCCCGGCAAGGGTGCCGATGCTCCGCTCACGCAGGAAGAGCTGCGCACTCTCGTCCTCGAAGGCCAGTACTTCCGCGGCAAGCATCGTGCACTGCTCGCGAACCTGCTCGACGTCGAGTCGATCACCGTCGACGACATCATGACCCCGCGCAACCAGCTGCACGCGATCGACGTCTCCGACAAGCCAGCGGCGCTCGCCCAGCAGCTCGCCACGTCCCATCACACGCGCCTGCCGGTATACGAGCATGATCTCGACAACATCCTCGGCTTCGTGCACGTGAAGCAGGTCATCCAGCTGCAGCAGTCGGACAGCATCGACGAGGAGCACCTGCGCGCGATCCTGCGCCCGCCCTATTTCATCCCCGCCGGCACGCCCCTCCTGCAACAGCTCCAGCAGTTCCAGAACGACGGCCAGCGGATCGGACTTGTAGTGGACGAGTACGGCGACCTCCAGGGGCTCGTGACCATCGAGGACCTGGTCGAGGAGATCGTCGGTGAGTTCACCACTCCCGCGCCGGACGCCGCCGGCTCCTACGGCCGCCGTCCGGACGGCAGCCTGCTGGTGGACGGCATGGCCCCGCTGCGCACCCTCAACCGCAAGCTCGGCACGACGTTCCCCCTGGACGGGCCGAAGACGCTGAACGGCCTCATCGTCGAGCATCTTGGCGAGATTCCCGAGGCCGGCACCCGCCTCGAGTTGGCCGGGCAAGCGCTGGAAATCCTCCAGACGCTGGACCGTGCGGTAAAAGTGGTACGCCTCCTTCCCCCCGTTGGCCGGGCCTCACCTCCTCCGGCTTTACAAGGTCCGGAGGGACGGGCATCATCGAACGGCTAGTTTTTATGCGCTTGGAATAACGGGCAGAGGGGCTCAAGCCGGTCCCCGCGGCTGCCGATAACTACGAAAGCGCCGCTCCCGATCAAGCCCGAACCCCCGTCCTCACCCGCCGAGCCGATGGCCACTCACGCCGCCGCCACCCGCAATATCAGCGGCCTTGCGCGCGCCCTCGCGCAGCAGGGCCTGATGACCGAGACCGATGCGGAGGCCATGCAGTCGCAGGCCCGCACGGCCGGCATCACGTTCGTCGAGCAGGTGCTGGCCGGCAAGCGGCTTTCTGCATCCCAGCTCGCCACATTCGCTTCGCGGGCGTTCGGCGTCCCGCTGTTCGACCTTGGCGCGTTCGACCTCGACCAGCTGCCGCGCGAGGTGCTGGACATCAAAATGGCGCAAAGCCGGCGCGTGCTGCCGCTCCAGAAGCGCGGCAACCGGCTGTATGTCGCGACGTCCGACCCGGCCAATCTCCAGGCGCTCGAGGAAGTCAGGTTCAAGACGAACCTGGTGATCGAGCCGGTCGTCGTCGAGGACGACAAGCTGAACCAGGCGCTGACCAAGCTCTCCGAGTCGACGGCAACGACGCTGGAGAACATTTCCGACATGGGCGACCTCGAGGTCGACCTGCAGGAGGGTGGCGGCGCGACCACGTCCGAAGACGACAACAAATCCGAGGTCGAGGATGCGCCGGTCGTCAAATACATCCAGAAGATCCTCCTGGACGCCATCGCCGCGGGCGTCTCGGACATCCACTTCGAACCGTACGAGAAGTTCTACCGCATCCGCTACCGGCTCGACGGCATCCTGATGGAGGTGGCGCAGCCGCCGCTGGTCATCAAGGACAAGGTCGCCTCGCGCATCAAGGTCATTTCCAAGCTCGACATCGCCGAGAAGCGCGTCCCGCAGGACGGCCGGATGAAGCTCGTGCTGTCGAAGAACAAGTCGATCGACTTCCGCGTCTCGACCCTGCCGACGCTGTTCGGCGAGAAGATCGTGATGCGGATCCTCGACTCGGCGGGCGTGAAGCTCGGCATCGAGGCGCTTGGTTACGAACCCGATCAGCAGCAGCACCTCGTGAACGCGATCAAGCGACCCTACGGGATGGTGCTGGTGACCGGCCCGACCGGCAGCGGCAAGACGATCTCGCTCTACACCTGCCTCAACATCCTGAACCAGCCCGGCATCAACATCTCGACGGCGGAAGACCCCGCGGAAATCAACCTGCCGGGCGTCAACCAGGTCAACGTCAACGACAAGGCGGGCCTGACGTTCGCAGCCGCCCTGAAGTCGTTCCTGCGGCAGGACCCGGACATCATCATGGTCGGTGAAATCCGCGACCTCGAGACGGCGGACATCGCCATCAAGGCGGCGCAGACGGGTCACCTGGTCCTGTCGACCTTGCATACCAACGACGCTCCGGCCACGTTGCAGCGTCTGTCCAACATGGGCGTGGCGGCGTTCAACATCGCCTCGTCCGTGATCCTGATCACCGCACAGCGGCTCGGGCGCAAGCTGTGCCCGCAGTGCAAGAAGCCCGAGGACATCCCGCCCGAGGCTTTGCTCTCCGCGGGCTTTGCGCAGGAGGAGCTCGACGGCACCTGGCAGCCATACGGGCCGGTGGGCTGCGACCACTGCAAGGGCACCGGCTACAAGGGCCGGGTCGGGATCTATGAAGTGATGCCGATCACCGACGACATGCGCCAGATCATCATGCGCAACGGCTCGGCCCTCGACATCGCCGCGCAGGCGCGGCGCGAGGGCGTGCGTAATCTGCGCCAATCGGGGCTGCTCAAGGTCAAGGCGGGGATCACCTCGCTCGAAGAGATCGAAGCGGTCACCAACGAGTAGACGAGGAAGACGCCATGGCCACAGCCGTCCTGCAACAACGCCGCGATGTGAAGGAATACGTCTTCCTCTGGGACGGCGTGGACCGCAACAACCGGCAGCTCCACGGCGAGGCCCGCGCTGCTTCCGAGACGGTGCTGCGCACGAACCTGCGCCGCCAGGGCATCCGCGTCACCAAGATGAAGCGGCAAAGCTTCCGTGGCGGCAAGAAGATCTCCGAGAAGGACGTGACGATGTTCACGCGCCAGCTCGCGACGATGCTGAAGGCCGGCGTGCCGCTTCTCCAGTGCTTCGAGATCGTCGCCCGCGGCCACAGCAACGCGAAGTTCGCGCGCCTCATGATGGACGTCAAGGGCAAGGTCGAATCCGGCTCCAGCCTCTCGCAGGCGTTTCGCGAGCATCCCATGCAGTTCGACAACCTCTACTGCAATCTCGTCTCGGCGGGCGAGACGGCCGGCATGCTCGACGGGATCCTGGAGCGTCTCGCCGTCTACAAGGAAAAGATCCTTGCCATCAAGGGCAAGATCAAGTCCGCGATGTTCTACCCGGCGTCCGTCGTGGTGGTCGCCATCGTGGTGGTCTGGGTCATCATGGTGTTCGTGATCCCGGCGTTCAAGAAGGTGTTCGCGAGCTTCGGCGCAGGCCTGCCTGCGCTGACCGAGTGGGTCATCGCGATCTCCGACTTCCTGGTGAGCTACTGGTGGATCTTCGCCGCGGTGCTGTTCGGCGCGTCGGTCGTGATCTCCCAGCTCTGGCGGCGATCCGATGCGTTCCGGTTCGGCTGTGACCGGCTGATGCTCAAGCTGCCGGTGATGGGACCGGTGATCGAAAAGGCCGCCATTGCCCGCTGGGCGCGCACGCTGTCGACCATGTTCGCCGCCGGCGTGCCGTTGGTCGAATCCCTGGATGCAGTCGCCGGTGCCGCCGGCAATCGCGTCTTCGAGCAGGCCACGCGCAAGGTGCAGACGCAGGTCAGCACCGGCACGAGCCTCACCAACGCCATGATGTCCACGGGACTCTTCCCCAACATGGTTTTGCAGATGACGCAGATCGGCGAGGAATCGGGCGCGCTGGACGGGATGCTGTCGCGCGTGGCGGACTTCTTCGAGCGCGAGGTCGACGACGCCGTGGCGTCGCTGTCGAGCCTGCTGGAGCCGCTCATCCTCGCATTCCTGGGCGTGGTGATCGGCGGCCTCGTCATCGCCATGTACCTGCCGATCTTCAAGCTGGGCTCGGTGGTTTGACGCGCCGCGGCCTGCATCCGTGATGGTCGGGCGGATGCGCCGCTTCGCGCCGGCGTCGCGGGACGCGCGTCCGCGTCGCCGTGCGCGCTCCGGATCCGAATGCCCCTCCCCTGAACGCCTTTTCCCATGTACGGCGCAGCCCTGAGCAACCCGCTGTTTGCCTGGCCGACGGCAATCGTCATCGGCCTGTGCATCGGCAGCTTCCTCAACGTGGTGATCCATCGCCTGCCGAAGATGCTGGAGCGGCAGTGGCAGGCCCAGTGCGCAGAGCTTCGCGGCGAGGAACCCGTCGAGGCGCCGCACTACAATCTGGTGGTGCCGCGCTCCGCGTGTCCGGCATGCACCCGACCCATCCGCGCGCACGAAAACATTCCCGTGCTGTCGTGGCTTGCATTGCGGGGCAAGTGCGCCGGCTGCGGCGCGCGGATCTCGCCGCGCTACCCGTTGGTGGAATTGCTCGGCGGACTCGCTGCACTTGCTGTCGTGGTCCGCTTCGGCGTAACGCCACAGGCGCTCGCCGCCGGTGTCCTGCTCTGCGCCCTGCTCGCCCTGACCTTCATCGATTTCGACACGCAGCTCCTGCCGGACAACATCACCCTGCCGCTGCTCTGGGCCGGCCTGATCGTCAACATGTGGGGGCTCTTCGTGCCGCTGGCGAGCGCCGTGGCCGGTGCCGTGGCGGGCTACCTCTCGCTGTGGACGATCTACTGGCTGTTCAAGCTGCTGCGCAACAAGGAAGGCATGGGGTATGGCGACTTCAAGCTGCTCGCCGCCCTTGGTGCCTGGCTGGGGTGGCAGATGCTGCCGCTGATCGTGCTGCTATCGTCAGCCGTCGGTGCGGTCATCGGCATCGCGCTCATCCTGTTCCGGGGCCGCGACCACAACATCCCGCTCGCGTTCGGGCCGTATCTCGCCATCGCGGGCGCCATTGCGTTGTTCTGGGGCAAGAGCCTCACCGCCCTGTACCTGCCGTGACGTTGGTGGTCGGATTGACCGGCGGCATCGGCAGCGGCAAGTCGGCCGTGGCGGACGCGTTCGCCGCGCTCGGCGCCGACGTGGCCGATGCCGATCTCGTCTCGCATCGTCTGACGCAGCAAGGAGCACCCGGACATGCGGCGATCGTCGCGGCCTTCGGCAGCCAGATCCTCGACGCGGACGGTGCCGTCGATCGCGCGCGATTGCGGGATCTCGTGTTCGCGGACGCGGCGCTGCGGGCGCGCCTCGAAGCCGCCTTGCACCCGTTGATCCGCGCGGCGGTGCGGGAGGACGTCGCCCGATGGTCGGCGCCCTACGGAATACTCGTCGTGCCGCTGCTGCTCGAGCGCGGCGGCCTCACTGACCTCGTCGACCGTGTCCTCGTGGTGGACTGCACCGAAGACCAGCAGGTGGCGCGCGTCGTGCAACGCAGCGGCTTGGCCCCGGAGCAAGTGCGTGCGATCATGGCAACGCAGCTCGGCCGTGCGCAGCGCCTCGCCGCGGCGAACGATGTTCTCGACAACAGCGGCCCGCCGGAGGCGATCCGGCCTGCCGTCGAGGCGCTCGACCGGCGTTATCGGGATCTCGCCGCAGCACGGCGCGGCGGCGTTCAAGGCTAGGACCGACCGATGCAGGAGTTGGTGCAGAATGACGTACTCACCATGACGTCGGCCGCGGCTTCTCCCGTCATTCGCTACGAGCACCCGCTCAACGAGCGCATCCGCACCTTGATGCGCCTCGAGGTGCTCTATCAGCGCGTCGCCTTCTTTGCCGAGCAGGTCGCGGCGACCGATCATCACGTTGCGCTGCTGTCGCTGTTCGAGATCACCGACGTCGCGGCGCGCGCAGACCTCAAGACCGATCTGCTCCAGGAACTCGAGCGCCAGAAGCAGGTCCTGACGCCACTACGCACCAATCCCGCGATCGACACCAGCGTGCTGGAGCCGCTGCTCGCCGAGATCGACCGGGTGAGCAGCAACCTGCTCGCCCAGACGGGCAAGGTCGGCCAGCACCTGCGCGAGAACGAATGGCTGATGACCATCAAGCAGCGCACCGGCATTCCCGGCGGCGTGTGCGAATTCGACCTGCCGGCTTATCACTACTGGCTCAACAGCGATACCAGCGCACGGCAGAACGACCTCCGTGGCTGGCTCGCGCCGTTCCTGCCCATCCGCGACGGGCTGTCCATCGTGCTGCGGCTCTTGCGGGACAATGGACGCGCATCGAGCCATACGGCATACCGGGGCGTATTCCAGCTGATGCTGACCACCTCCAAGGTGGCGCAGCTGCTCCGCCTCACCCTGGGCCGCAATCTTCCCTGCGTGCCGGAAATCAGCGCCAACAAGTACGCGCTCAACATCCGCTTCGTGGGTCTCGCGGGCATGGAACGCGGGGGCGTGTACGACAAGGACGTCGAATTCGAGCTCGTCTTCTGCAATCTTTGACGGCGATTGCAGGGCTCGGCCGCCTTGCGCAGCACGTCCCCGTGGGGCCGAAACCCGGTCCGGTGCGGCGTCACGGCAGCTGCCTAAACCACGGCCGGCTCGAGAAGACACCCCTGCGGGAGCTTGACCGATGAGCACGTCGCGCATCGTTTCCTGCCCGCAATGTGGTCGGCCGGTGGAATGGAATCCCGAGGCACGGTGGCGACCGTTCTGCTCCGAGCGCTGCAAGCTGATCGACCTCGGCGCCTGGGCCTCCGAGGCCTATCGGGTGCCGGCCGAACCTGTCGATCCCGACGATGCTTCGGGGGAAGTCCCGCCCAGCCGGGACTGAGTCACGCCGGCCACGCGCCGCTGCGCAGCGCGATGCCATGTGCACCGCGGTCGATCGCGGTGTCGAGTTGATCGGCCCGCAGGCCCCCGAGCGCGAACACGGGAATCGGCGTGCCATCCACGAGCGCTGCAAAGCCGTCCCAGCCGATCGGCGCTGAAGCCGGGTGCGATGCCGTGCGCAGCACGGGGCCGAGCACCACGAAATCGAGCTCCAGGGCACCGGCGCGCGCGAGCTCCGATGCCTCGTGACATGAAGCTGCGCACAGCATGTTCGGCGGGCGTTCCGGCGCGCTTGCAAGCGCCGCGCTGCTCCAGTGCACGCCATGGCAGCCCCATGCGCGTGCGTCCTCGGCTCTTCCGTTGAGGAGGACGGCGGCGCGGTACGGTTGCGCGAGCTGTAGCAGGGTTTCGGCGAAGGCACGCTGCCGGGGCAACGGCCAGTCCTTTTCGCGGATCTGCATCAGCCGCAATCCGGCGTCCAGCGCCCGGCGGGCGCGCGCGAGGAATGCGGCTTCGCCGATTTCCGACGCCATCGTGATTGCGTAGACCGTTGGCAGCTCGAGCGCATTCAGCACGCGGGCGTTGGCGGGCAGGAGCGGGGCCACCGTGAACGCACCGGGCTGCTGCCATGCAAAGGCCTGGCCGTCGTGGCCCACGGGCTCGCCATCGAACCCCAGCACGCGAAAGAAGTGCAGCTCGACGTGCGCATGCGGGTACGCGTACCGGCGCACGAGCCAGGGAGCCGCCCGGCGCACGCGCAACCCCAGCTCTTCGTGCAGCTCGCGATCGAGCGCCTCGCGCGGCGTCTCGCCAGCCTCGAGCTTGCCACCGGGAAACTCCCAGTAGCCTGCGTACACCTTGCCGGGCGGGCGCTGGGCGAGCAACACACGACCGTCCGGGTGCAGGATCACTGCCGCCGCTACCCGGACGAGCGCGGCGGACGTCACTCGGCGCGGCGCTTGCGCAAGCCGGCGTCGCCCGCGTGGCTCCTGGCGAACTGCCACGCGACGCGTCCGCTGCGGGACCCGCGCTGCAGTGCCCATTGCAAGGCGTCACGCGTGCGCAGCGCGGTTTCACGGGCATTGCGTGGTGGCGCCACACCGAACGCGTCGAGCCAGGCCGCCACGGCGGCGAGATAGTCGTCCTGGGTGAACGGATAGAACGAGATCCACAAACCGAAGCGCTCGGACAGCGAGATCTTCTCCTCGACCGATTCGCCGGGATGCACTTCGTCGCCGACGTGCTTCGTCTCCAGGTTCTCGCTCATGTACTCCGGCAGCAGGTGACGCCGGTTCGAGGTGGCATAGATCAGGAGGTTCGCCGGCGCTGCGGCAATGGTGCCGTCGAGCATCACCTTGAGCGCCTTGTACCCGGGCTCGCCGGCATCGAAGGTGAGGTCGTCGCAAAAGACGATGAAACGCTCGGTGCGGCCGGCGATCTGCTCGGCGATGTCCGGCAGGTCCACGAGATCGGCCTTCTCGACCTCGATCAAGCGCAGCCCGCGACCCGCGTACTTGCCCAGCATCGCCTTGACCAGCGATGACTTGCCGGTGCCGCGCGAGCCGGTGAGGAGCACGTTGTTCGCCGGCAGGCCGCTCACGAATTGCCGCGTGTTGCGATCGATGACGCGCTTCTGCTCGTCGATGGCGACGAGATCGTCGAGGGCAATCGCATGCGGATGCGCAATCGACTGCAGGTATCCGCGGCCCGCGCGCTTGCGCCAGCGAAAGGCGGGAGCGTGCCAGTCGGGAGCGCTCGGCGCGGACGGCAGCACCGCCTCGACGCGGGCAAGCACGGCTTCGGCCCGGCTGATCAGGGCAGTGACGGCGTCGAGATCGATCATCGGGAGGATGTGGGTCGCAGGAGCACAGCCGAGCATGACCCACGGCCGGCCGACCGGCGCATGTCAGCTTCGATAGTCGGCATTGATGCTGACGTACTCGTGGGAGAAGTCGCAGGTCCACACGGTCGCGACGGCATCACCGCGACCGAGCTGCACGCGAACGGTGATCTCGTCCTGCTTCATCACGCGCTGCCCATCGGCCTCCGCGTAGCCGCGCGAGCGCCCGCCGCGCTCGACGACGAGCACGTCATCGAGCCAGAACGACACGCCCGCAGGATCGAGATCCGGGGCTGCGGCGTTGCCGATCGCGCAAACGATTCGTCCGAGGTTGGGATCCGAGGCGAAGAAGGCGGTCTTGACCAGCGGCGAGTGCGCGATGCCGAGCGCCACGCGCCGGCACTCGGAGGCATCGCGCCCACCTTCGACCCGCACGGTGATGAACTTGGTTGCGCCCTCGCCGTCGCGCACGATGGCCTGCGCCAGCGTGACGGCGACATCGAGGAGCGCAAGACGCAGCGGAACGAGGCGCGGATCGGATGCCGATCCGATCGGAGCGACCGGCGCCTTGCCCGACGCGAGCAGCACGAAGCTGTCGTTCGTCGACGTGTCGCCATCGATCGTCGCGCAGTTGAACGAGACGTCGGCGATCTCGCGCACCAGGCCCTGCAGGACGCCGGAGGCGATCGGTGCATCCGTGGCGATGAACGCGAGCATCGTCGCCATGTCGGGATGGATCATGCCGGCGCCCTTGGCGATGCCGGTGACCGTGACCGGGCAGCCCTCGACATCGACCCGGCGCGATGCGCCCTTGGGCACGGTATCGGTGGTCATGATCGCCGACACCGCCGCAAACCAGCCGTCTTCCTTCAATGCAGCCTGCGCCGCGGGCACCGCGGCGAGGACGCGGTCCAGTGGCAGCGGCTCCATGATGACGCCGGTGGAGAAGGGCAGGACCTGCTCCGGGCGGCAGTGCAACTGCCCGGCAACCGCAGCACAACACGCACGCGCATCCGCGATGCCGGCCTCGCCCGTTCCGGCATTCGCATTGCCGGCGTTGACGAGCAGGGCGCGCACCTCGGCCGTTGCGGCGAGGTGCTGGCGACACACGAGCACCGGCGCCGCGCAGAATCGGTTGCGGGTGAAAACGCCCGCCGCTGCCGCACCGGGTTCGAGCGCGATCAGCAGGACGTCGTCGCGGGACCAGTTCTTGATATGACCCGCCGCCGTGCCCAGACGCACGCCAGGCACGGGAAGGAGCTCCGAGGCCGCGGGAGGGGTGTAGCCGACGGGCATTGCGTCAACGCGCGCGGGGGCTCGGCGTCGCGCTGCGGCTCAGCCGAGCTTGCCGTGACACTGCTTGTACTTCTTGCCGGATCCGCAGGGACACGGGTCGTTGCGCCCGACCTTTTCGCCGGCGCGCACGAACGGCTGGGCCACGGCCTGACCTCCGCCCTGGGCGGCGCCCTCCTCCGCGTCCGCCGTCGCGAGCGCCTCCTCGTAGTCGGCATGCTGATAGCGCACGTTGGACACCGCGGGCGCCTCCTCGACGGCCTGCACGTCTTCCTGCGTGCGCACCTGCACGGTCAGCACGACCTTGACCACCTCGTGCTTGATGCGGTCGAGCATGTCCGAGAAGAGCTCGAACGACTCGCGCTTGTATTCCTGCTTCGGGTTCTTCTGCGCATAGCCGCGCAGGTGGATGCCCTGGCGAAGGTGATCGAGGTTCGCCAGGTGGTCGCGCCACTGCCCGTCGAGGGTCTGGAGCATGAGGCTGCGCTCGAACTGGCGCATGAGCTCGGGCCCGACCAACGACTCCTTGTGCGCGTACTGCGCCAGCGCAGCCTCGGCGAGCCGTTCCCGGATCGTTTCCTCCGTCAGCTCCGATTCGTTCTTGACCCAGTCGGCGAGCGGTGCCTGCATCTGGAAATCAGCGAGGAGGGTGGCTTCCAGTCCGGGAATGTCCCACTGCTCCTCGACGGACTCCGGCGGCACGTAGCGGCGCACGGTTTCCTCGATCAGGCTCGCGATCATGCTGCGGATCGTTTCCGAGATGTCGCTGGTCTCCAGGAGCTCGTTGCGCTGCTGATAGATGACCTGGCGCTGGTCATTGGCGACGTCGTCGTACTCGAGCAGCTGCTTGCGGATGTCGAAGTTGCGCGACTCGACGCGGTTCTGCGCCTTGGCGATCGAGCGGTTGACGATCGGATGCTCGATGGGCTCGCCCTCGGGCATCTTGAGGCGCTGCATGATGCCGCCCAGCCGCTCGCCGCCGAAGATGCGCAGCAGCGGATCCTCGAGCGAGAGATAGAAACGTGAAGAGCCCGGATCGCCCTGGCGTCCCGAACGCCCGCGCAGCTGATTGTCGATACGCCGCGATTCGTGCCGCTCGGTGCCGACGATGTGCAGCCCGCCGGCCTTCACCACGTCGTTATGGCGTACCTGCCATTCCTCGCGCATCTTCGCGATCTGCCGCTCCTTCTCTTCGTCCGGCAGATCCGGATCGTCGCGCAGCTTGAGGATCAGCGGCTCGAGCGTCCCGCCGAGCACGATGTCCGTGCCGCGGCCGGCCATGTTGGTGGCGATGGTGATGACCTTCGGGCGGCCGGCCTGCGCGACGATCTCCGCTTCGCGTGCATGCTGCTTCGCATTGAGCACCTGATGCGGCAGCTTCTCCTTCTCGAGATAGCCCGAAAGGAGCTCGGAGTTTTCGATGGACGTCGTGCCGACCAGCACCGGCTGTCCACGCTCGTGGCAGTCGCGCACATCGGCGATGATCGCGTTCACCTTCTCCTGGAAGGTGCGGAACACGAGATCGTTCTCGTCCTTGCGCACCATCGGCTGGTGCGTCGGGATCACCACGGTCTCGAGATGGTAGATCTGCTGGAACTCGAACGCTTCCGTGTCCGCCGTGCCGGTCATGCCGGCGAGCTTTGCGTACATGCGGAAGTAGTTCTGGAAGGTGATCGATGCGAGCGTCTGGTTCTCGCGCTGGATCGGCACGCCCTCCTTCGCTTCCACGGCCTGGTGCAGGCCATCCGACCATCGCCGGCCCGCCATCAGGCGACCCGTGAACTCGTCGACGATGATCACCTCGCCGTTCTGCACGACGTAGTGCTGGTCGCGGTGGAACAGCGCGTGCGCGCGCAAGGCGGCGTACAGGTGATGCACGAGCGCGATGTTCTGGGCGTCGTAGAGGCTGGAACCGGGGGGGATCAGTCCGGCCTGCGCGAGGAGCTGCTCGGCATGCTCGTGCCCCTGCTCGGAAAGCAGCACCTGGTGCGCCTTCTCGTCGACCCAGTAATCGCCCTCGCCCTTCTCCTCGGCCTGCTTGGAGAAGTTCGGAACGATCGTGTCCAGGCGGTGATACAACTCGACGTTGTCGTCGGACTGGCCCGAGATGATGAGCGGGGTACGCGCCTCGTCGATCAGGATCGAGTCCACCTCGTCGACGATGGCGTAGTTCATCGTGCGCTGCACGCGCTCGCTGGACTGGAAGACCATGTTGTCGCGCAGGTAATCGAACCCGTACTCGTTGTTGGTACCGTACGTGATGTCGGCCGCGTACGCGACCTGCTTTTCCGCATGCGACATCTGCGACAGGTTCACGCCGACGGTGAGCCCGAGGAAGCGGTAGATGCGGCCCATCCAGTCGGCATCGCGCTGCGCGAGGTAGTCGTTGACCGTGACCACGTGCACGCCCTTGCCGGCCAGCGCGTTCAGGTATGCGGGCAGCGTGGCGACGAGGGTCTTGCCTTCGCCGGTGCGCATCTCGGCGATCTTGCCGTGATGCAGCGCCATGCCGCCGATGAGCTGCACGTCGAAGTGGCGCATCTGCAGGGCGCGCTTGCCGGCCTCGCGCACGACCGCGAAAGCCTCCGGGAGCACGGCGTCGAGCTCCTCGCCGTTGGCGACGCGCGCCTTGAAATCGACGGTCTTGGCCGCGAGCTCCGCATCGGTCAGCGCGGCCATCGCGGGCTCCAGCGCATTGATATCGCGGACGGCCTGGGCGTATTGCTTGAGCAGGCGCTCGTTGCGGCTGCCGAAGATGCGGGTGAGGATGTTCGAGATCATGGGATATCAGGGCCTAGATGTCCCCGCCGAGGCAAAAAACAAGGGGTGAGGTACAGCCTCACCCCTCATCGCGTTGTGTCGAGCCGGTATCCGGGGTGGAAGCAGCTGCCCGATTGCAGGAAGCGCGCGGGATTCGCGGTACGCCGTCGCAGATGCGGACCGCTCGGCCGCCCCGCCCCCACGCCATCGACGTGCCGTCCGCACACCGCGAAGCCGCGCTGCGTGACGAACCTCTGCCAGTCGTGGGGATCCGGCGGAAGAGCCGGTTGCCAATCCCGACAAGTTTACCATACGGCGCCTCCAGGTCGACCCGGCGTTGCCTTGGCCGGAAGGCCGTGGCGCCTGCGTCCGGAATGATGTCCAATGGCGACTTCCTTCGATCACCCGGCAGTGCTCCGGGTTCGACTCCGGAGCGGGCGCCCGGGCGTCCGCCGACACCATGGTGCGCTCCCCGCAGCCGCTGCAAAGGATCATCGCCGCCGACGCCACGCTCGCCGCTTGGCAGGCGCGCCGGCAACACGAGGAGGCGCTGACGGCGGCCGTACGACGCGAGCTGCCGCGGCAGCTGGGTGGCCGCCTTCGCGCCACGATGAGTCCAGCGGGGGAGATCGAGCTTCTTGCGCCGGCAGGCGCCATTGCGGCCGCGGTCCGACAGCGGTTGCCCGATCTGCTCATCCGGCTGCAACAGGAAGGCTGGCCAGCGACCGGGGTGCGGGTGCGCGTGCAGGTCGTCGCGGATCCCGTGCCGGAACCGAAGGCCGCGCCCAGACTTTTGGATAGCGCCGCACTCGCCCCGCTCGCGGAGTTGAGCCGGGGACTTCCGAAAGGGCCGCTGCGCGATGCGCTGGCGCGTTTCCTGCGACGCAGCAGCGGCCGTTGAGCGCTGCACGAGCAGGGACTACGGCACGATGCCCAGGCGTTCCACCACGAAGAAGACCATCACGCCGAGGAGCAGCAGGATCGTGTACTTGATGACCTTTCCGATGAACCGAAGATAGCGCCGGTCGCGCGTGAACATGTAGAAGACGCCCGCACCCGCGACGGTCGCGAGCGCCAGGAACAGGAGGAGTCGAACGAGAACCATCGGGGGGCGGCGCGGACAGGCTGGCTGTCGGTGCGTTCACGAAGCGCTGCACGATCGGCATGCGCCGCGAGCGCGGCGGCCGGAGCGTGACGCTGATCAGGCCGGCGCGAGCCGCCAGTCCTGGAAAGCGGACGGCACATCCGCATCCGCGGCGAAGGTCAGGAGCTCGTAGGCATCCTCGCGGGCGAGCAGCGCGCGGGCCAGCGCGTTGTTGAGCCCGTGGCCGGACTTGTACGCAGTGTACTGGCCGATCAGCGCGTAGCCCAGAAGGTACAGATCGCCGATCGCGTCCAGCACCTTGTGCTTCACGAATTCGTTGTCGTAGCGCAGGCCTTCGCTGTTCAGGATCCGGTACTCGTCGAGCACGATCGCGTTCTGCAGGCTGCCGCCGAGCGCGAGACCCGCAGCGCGCATCGCTTCGACGTCCTGCATGAAGCCGAACGTGCGCGCGCGCGCCACTTCCTTCACGTACGAGTGCTCGGCGAAGTCGATGATCACGTGCCGATTCTCGCTGCCGAACACCGGATGCGGAAAGTCGATCGTGAAGTCGAGCTTGAATCCGGCGAATGGCTCGAACCGCGCCCACTTGTCGCCGTCGCGCACTTCGACCGGGGCGAGCACCTTCAGGTAGCGCTTGGGTGCATCCTGCTCGAGGATGCCGGCGGACTGCAGCAGGAACACGAATGGTGCCGCACTGCCGTCCATGATGGGGATCTCCGGCCCCGCAACGTCGATGTGCAGGTTGTCGATGCCCAGTCCCGCCAGTGCCGACAGGATGTGCTCGACGGTGGAGATGCGCGCGCCTGCCTTCTCGAGCGTGGAGGACAGCCGCGTATCGCCGACGTGCGTGGCGTCGGCCGGAATCGCAACGGGCTGAGGCAGGTCGACACGATGAAACACCACGCCGGTATTCGGCGGCGCCGGCCGCAGGGTGAGATCGACTCGCGCACCCGTGTGCAGTCCCACGCCCGTCGTCTTGATGGGCGCCTTCAGGGTGCGTTGTTTGAGCATCGACATGGAAGGGATGACGCTCACAGGCAGGTATCGCGATGCATCCGGAAGCTTGCGGGATGCACATCGGCGAACCCAATGCCCGCTAACCAAATGCCCGCTGCGTCAACAGTTTAGCAGGATATGCTAGCACATCGCCGGCAGTGCCGCGAGGCCTCTGCCGACTCCCCGAGCCAGGCGCTGCTCCGGATCACGCGACCCGGAGCAGCGACGCGCTCAGTCCGCCTGCTTGCGCAGGAAAGCCGGGATGTCCGCCGCATCGAACGACGGCAGTGACGACGCTGCCGCAGATGCGCTGCGTCCGCGGCGAACCACGGCGGGGGCATCGAGCTCTTCGTAATTGAGGTGCTCGAGGCGCATGCCGACGCCGTCGTCGGTTCCGGTGCGCACGTTCACGGTCTCGACCAGCTGGATGTTCGGCTTGGTCCTCGACGCAGCAGCACCGCCGAGGCCGGTGGCGACCATCGTCACGCGCAGCCTGTCCTCCATGGCATCCTCGATCACGGTGCCCACGATCACCATCGCGTCCTCCGCGGTGAATTCCTTGATCGTGTTCATCACCTCGTGATACTCCTTCATCTTGAGGCCCGCGGATGCGGTGATGTTCACGAGCACGCCGCGCGCGCCGAGGAGGTTCACGTCCTCGAGCAGCGGGCTCTTCACCGCCTGCTGCGCCGCGGTGCGTGCGCGTTCGATGCCGGCCGCCGTCGCCGAGCCCATCATCGCCATGCCCACTTCACCCATGACCGTGCGCACGTCGGCGAAGTCGACGTTCACGAGACCCGGGTTGTTGATCACCTCCGCGATGCCGGACACCGCGCCATGCAGGACGTCGTTGGCCGCAGCATAGGCATCGAGCACCGAAACGTCCTCGCCGAGCACCATCATCAGCTTGTCGTTGGGAATCACGATGAGCGAATCCACCTTCTTGGACAGCTCCTCGATGCCGGCAGTCGCCACGCGCTGGCGCTTGCCTTCGAACGAGAACGGGCGCGTGACCACCGCCACCGTGAGGATGCCCATGCTCTTCGCGATATCGGCGATCACGGGCGCCGCACCGGTTCCCGTGCCGCCGCCCATCCCGGCCGTGATGAACAGCATGTCGGCGCCGTCGATGAGCTCGCTGATGCGATCGCGATCCTCGTTCGCCGCATCGCGACCGATCTCCGGTTTCGCTCCGGCACCAAGACCGCGCGTCAACGTGCTGCCGAGTTGCAGCTGGGTGCGCGCGGTGGAGCGCTTGAGCGCCTGCGCATCGGTGTTGGCGCAGATGAATTCCACGCCGCCGAGGTTCTTCGCGATCATGTGCTCCACGGCGTTGCCGCCGCAGCCGCCCACGCCGATGACCTTGATCACGGCGCCTTCCACTGGGGCCTGGTCGATGATTTCAAACATGATTGTTTCCTTTCTCCTGTCCGGTTCAGAGGTCAGAGGTCAGGTATCAGGTATCCGAACGATCCCGATTACCCACCGCTGCCGTTTTCCTGCTGTTCGTCGTTTCGAATCTTCATGCGTGATGCCGTCGAGTTGTTGTCCGTTACCTGTTCCCTGTTCCCTGTTACCTGTTGCCTGATCAGAAGTTCGCCTTGAACCATTGCTTCATGCGTTCCGCGACGCCGCCGATGCCCGTCGTCTGGGCACGCGACTGCTCGGCGCGGAGGTATTGGTCGCGGCCTTCGAGCAGAAGGCCGACTGCGGTGGCATAGCGCGGGCTGCGGACGACTTCGGCGAGCCCGCCCGCGTACGCTGGCACGCCGACGCGCACCGGCAGGTGAAAGACCTCCTCGCCGAGCTCCGTCATTCCCTGCAGCAGCGCGGAGCCTCCCGTCAGCACGATTCCCGACGAAAGCAGCTCCTCGAAACCGCTGCGGCGCAGCTCGGCCTGCACGAGGGTGTAGAGCTCCTCAATGCGCGGTTCGATGACTTCGGCGAGCATTTGGCGCGACAGCTTGCGCGGGCCGCGCTCGCCGACGCCTGGCACCTCGATCATCTCGTTGGGATTGGCGAGCTGGCGCAACGCGCAGCCGTGGCGGAGCTTGAGCTCTTCGGCCTCCTTGGTTGGCGTGCGCAGCGTCATCGCGATGTCGTTGGTGACCTGATCGCCAGCGATCGGGATCACGGCGGTGTGGCGTATCGCGCCGCCCGAAAACACCGCCAGGTCCGTCGTGCCGCCACCGATGTCCATGAGGCATACGCCGAGCTCCTTCTCGTCTTCGTTGAGGACCGCGATCGATGACGCGAGGGGCTGGAGGATCACGTCCTTCACCTCGAGGCCGCACCGTCGCACGCACTTCGTGATGTTCTCCACGGCCGACACCGCCCCGGTGACGATGTGCACCTTCACTTCCAGCCGTACGCCGCTCATGCCCAGCGGCTCGCGCACGTCCTCCTGGCCGTCGATGATGAATTCCTGGGGGAGGATGTGCAGGATCTGCTGGTCGTTCGGGATCGCGATCGCCTTCGCGGTCTCGACCACGCGATCGATGTCCGATTGCGTGACTTCCTTCTCCTTGATCGCGACCATGCCGCTGGAGTTGAGACTGCGGATGTGACTTCCTGCGATCCCGGTGTAGACCTCCGTGATGCGACAGTCGGCCATCAGCTCCGCCTCCTCGAGGACGCGCTGGATGGAACCCATGGTCGCCTCGATGTTCACCACGACGCCCTTCTTGAGGCCGCGCGATGGCTGCGTGCCGAGGCCGATCACGTTGAGCGCACCATCGGCCGCGATCTCGGCGACGATCGCGACGATCTTCGACGTGCCGATGTCGAGTCCCACGATCAGATTCTTGCTTTCCTTCACCATCCGTTCCCTTTGTGCCGGAGCATCCGCGCGCCGTTGTAGGTCAGGCTTCGGGCTGACGTTCGTTGCGTTCGATTGGGCGAGGGCCCCAGCATCGCGTTCGTGCGCCTTTTCATGCGGCCTTCTTTGCCGGTCGCTCGCGAAAACCCGGCACTTTCACCGCGAACCCGTTGCGATAACGCAGGTCGACCTGCTCGACCCGTGTGCCCGCCCGCGCGAGTGCACCGATCGTGCTGTCGTACGTGTCGATGAATCGTGCGAGTGCTGCACCGGGATCGTCGCGCCCCAGCTCCAGACCGAGACCGGCGCCATTCGCTGCGAGCCCGACGTGCCACGCTCCACGCGGCGTCAGGCGCATCTCGTCGATGGTCAACGCCAGCGGCCGCAGCGCGCCACCCCATTCGCGATAGCGGCGGGTGATCTCGGCCGCCGTGCCTTCCGGTCCCGTGAACTGCGGCAGTGCATCCTTGTACGCTGCCGCGAACACCTCCCCCTCCGTGTTCACGAGCGCGGTGTCGTTCCAGCGCGCCAGTGGCGCATGCTCCTCGACGGTGATCTCGAGCCGGTGCGGCCATTGCCGGCGCAGCGCCACGCGGCGTACCCATGGCACGTTGCCGAGTGCGGTGCGCCCACGATCGAGATTCATCGTGAAGAACGTTCCCTTGAGCTCGTCGCGGATCACTGCCTCCAGATGCGCGGCATTGACGCGTGCGAGGGGTGTCTCGACGACTACCTCGCGAATCTCGAAGGCGGGCCGGCGCGCGAGCCAGTTGAGCGCCCCCCAGCCGAGCAGCACGACCGCCACCGTGGCGAGAATCACCGCGACCGCATTGAGCTGACGCGGGTCATCCCACATGCGCGCCTCGCAGGATTTCCACGCACAGGTCGGGAAATTCGATGCCGGCCTGCCGCGCCGCCATCGGCACGAGGGAATGTCCGGTCATGCCCGGCGACGTGTTCACCTCGAGAAACTCGTACGAGCCATCGACGCGCAGGATCAGGTCGAGCCGCCCCCATCCGCTGCAGCCGATCAGGCGGAAGGCCTGCAGCGCCGCGGCGCGGATCTCGCTCTCCTGCGCATCCGACAGGCCGGCGGGACAGTGGTACTGCGTCTCGTCCGAGAAGTACTTGTTGTGATAATCGTAATTGCCCTGGGGTGCCTCGATGCGGATCAGCGGAAGGGCACGGTCACCGAGGATTCCCACGGTGAGCTCCACCCCCTGCACGAACTCCTCGACCAGCACGAGCGGGTCATGCTGCGCGGCCTCGTGGTAGGCGATGCGCAGCGCATCGTGCGCGGCGCTCGTCACCTTCGTGATGCCGATCGTCGAACCTTCACGCGCCGGCTTCACGATCAGCGGCAGTCCGAGCTCCGCGACGACGGCATCCCAGTCGGTGTCCGGCGTGGCGATGTGATAGCGCGGCGTCGGAATGCCGCTCGCGAGCCACAGGAGTTTCGTGCGCCACTTGTCCATCGCCAGCGCCGATGCCATGACGCCGCTGCCCGTGTACGGAATGCCGAGCGTTTCCAGCGCGCCCTGCACCGTGCCGTCCTCGCCGAAACGGCCATGCAGCGCGATGAACACGCGGTCGAACCCGTCGCGCTTCAACTCGAAGACGGAGCGCTCCGCCGGATCGAACGCGTGCGCGTCGATATCCTTCGCGCGCAGCGCGGCGAGAACGGCGTTGCCGGACAGGAACGAGATCTCGCGCTCCGAACTTGGGCCGCCCAGCAGCACCGCCACCTTGCCGAATTCCTGTCGCAGATTCATCGCCGCTTCCTTCGTCCTACCTGCGCACGCGCGGCCGCTTCGCCTGCCCGCACCTGTGCTGCGCACCACCGAGTCCGGCTCGCCCGCCCAGCAGCACCGCCACCTTGCCGAATTCCTGCCGAATGGTCATGCCAGTTTTCCTTGCCTCTCACGCTCGCCCACGACCCGTACCTCCGGCTCGAGCGTGACGCCCGTGCGCGCGAGCACGGTCTGCCGCACGTGCTCGATCAGCTGCTCGATGTCGGCGGCACTCGCGCGACCGTCCTGATTGACGATGAAGTTCGCATGCTTGTCCGATACGCGCGCGCCCCCGAGGGCGAATCCCTTGAGGCCGCATGCCTCGATGAGCCGTGCCGCGTGATCGCCCTGTGGATTGCGGAACACGCTGCCGGCATTCGGCAGGTCGAGGGGCTGGGTTGCGATCCGCCGCTTCAGCAGGCCACGGATGCGCTCGCGCGCGACCTCTGCATCGCCCGCGGGAAAATCGAACCACGCGGCGGTGAACAGCCCGTCGGGCGGCGCTCCCTCCCGGGTACGCACGCTGCGGTAGCCGATGAGATACTCGTCGGGCGTGCGCCGCACGAACGTGCCATCGTGCCCGAGCACCTCGACGGAGACGACGTAGCGCCACGTTTCACCACCGTAGCAACCCGCATTCATCGCCAGGGCGCCGCCCACCGTACCGGGGATGCCGGCCAGGAACTCGGCCTCGGCGCGGCCGTGCACGGCCGCGAACCGCGCAACTTTCGGGCTCGCGACGCCAGCCTCGGCATGTATCAATCCGCCCTGCAGCGCAAGCGCGCCGAGCCCCGGGTGCATGACGATCACCGTGCCCCGCACCCCGCCATCGCGCACCAGGAGATTGCTGCCGAGGCCGATGGGCATCACCGGCTCGTCCGCGGGAAGATCGCGCACGAACGCGGCGAGATCCTCGCGATCGCGCGGCACGTACAACCGCTCCGCGCGACCGCCGCAGCGCCATGTCGTATAGCGTGCGAGCGGCGCATCGCGCAGAAGCTCGCCGCGCAGGTGCGAAGACGGCAGCTCGTTCATGATCATGTGCCCGCCGCCAGCTGGGCTGGCACGTGCCCGATGGAACCGGCGCCCATCGTCACCACCACGTCGCCGGGGCGCACGACGCTCCGCAGCGCCGCGGCAACGTCGCCGATGTCCTCGACGAAGACGGGCTCGACCTTGCCGGTGACGCGCAGCGCGCGTGCGAGGGCGCGGCCGTCTGCGGCGATGATGGGGGCTTCGCCCGCCGGGTAAACGTCGGCCAGGACGAGGACGTCGACCGTCGCAAGGACCTTGACGAAGTCCTCGAAAAGATCGCGCGTGCGACTGTAGCGGTGCGGCTGGAACGCAAGCACCAGCCGTCGACCGGGAAAGCTCGCGCGTGCTGCGGCGATCGTTGCCGCCATCTCCACCGGATGATGGCCATAATCGTCGACGAGCGTGAACGCACCGCCGTCGATCGCGACTTCGCCGTAACGCTGGAACCGCCGCCCGACGCCCGTGAACTCGGAGAGCGCCTTGGCGATCGCCGCGTCGGGCACGCCCACTTCCCGCCCCACCGCGATCGCTGCGAGCGCATTGCGCACGTTGTGCTCGCCCGGCAGGTTGAGCTCGACGGCGCAGTCGGCCATTCCGCTGCACCGCGCGGTGAAGCGCATGCGGCCGCCGAGATTGGCGACGTCGACGGCGCGCAACTGGGCGTCCTCGCTCAAGCCGTACGTGATCACCGTCTTGGCGATCTCGGGTGCGATCTCCCGCACGCTCGCGTCGTCGCAGCACAGGACCGCGACACCGTAGAACGGCAATCGCTGCGCGAAATCGACGAACGCCTTCTTGAGCCGGCCGAAATCGTGTCCGTACGTTTCCATGTGATCGGCGTCGATGTTCGTGATCACCGCGAGCACCGGCTGCAGATAGAGGAATGAAGCGTCGGACTCGTCGGCTTCGGCGACCAGGAAATCGCCCTTGCCAAGCCGGGCATTCGCGTCGGCCGACAGCAGCCGGCCGCCGATGACGAACGTCGGGTCCAGCCCGCCTTCGGCCAGCACCGAGGCGATCAGGCTGGTCGTCGTGGTCTTGCCGTGCGTCCCGGCGACGGCGATGCCCTGCTTGAGACGCATCAACTCGGCCAGCATCTGGGCCCGCGGCACGATGGGCACGCCGCGCGCCCGTCCTTCGAGGACCTCCGGATTGTCCGGCGCGACGGCGGTGGATACCACGACCGCGTCCGCACCGGCCGCATGCTGCGCCTCGTGTCCGATCCATATCTTCACGCCGAGCCCGGCAAGCCGCCGCGTCGCCGCGTTCTGCGCGAGATCGGAGCCGGAGACCTGATAGCCCTGCGTGGCGAGCACCTCGGCGATGCCGCTCATGCCGGCGCCGCCGATCCCGACGAAGTGCACGCGCTTGACCTTGTGCTTCATCGCGCGGCCCTTCGCGCCTGGTAGCGTTCGGCGAGCGCGACGCACGTGTCGGCCACGCGGTCGGCGGCGTCGAGACGCCCGAGCGCACGTGCCGCCATCGCCATCGTCAGCAGCTGCTCACGGGTGAGACCGCGCAACAATCCAGCGAGCCGCGCGGGAGAAAACTCCGCCTGTGCGATCCTGAGAGCGGCGCCGTGATCGACGAGAAACTGGGCGTTCGCCGTCTGCTCGTCGGCGATCGCGCCGGGCAGGGGCACGATGACGGACGCGACACCAACGGCGGCGAGCTCCGATACCGTGATCGCACCGCCGCGACAGATGACGAGGTCGGCGTCCGCGTAGCGCTCGGCCATGTCGTCGATGAAGGCCACGCACTGCGCATCGACGCCGGCGCGCTGATAGGCCGCACGCAGTTGCTCGATGTGGCGCGCTCCTGCCTGATGCAGTACATGCGGCCGATCCGCAGGCGCAAGACTTGCGATCGCTTCCGGCAAACGCTCGTTCAACGCGGCGGCACCGAGGCTACCGCCGACGACGAGCAGGCGCAGGGGACCGGACCGACCGGCAAAGCGCAGTTCCGGGGCGGGCACCTGCGTGACGGCATCGCGCAGCGGGTTGCCGACCCATTCCACCTTGCCCGCGTGCCCGCCGCGCAGTGCATTGGGAAAGCCCAGCAGGATGCGATCGGCACCGAACGCCAGCACGCGATTGGCGAGACCAGCAACGGCGTTGGAATCATGCAGCACCAGGGGACGCCCCGTTGCAGCACCCATCAGCGCACCCGGAAACGAGGCGAAGCCACCGAAGCCGAGAACGACGTCGGGTGCACGGCGGCGCAGGACACGCAGGCTGTGCACGGCGGCCGCGAGCAGCGTGAAAGGCCCGAACACCAGCTGTCGCCAGCCCTTGCCGCGGACGCCGCGGAAGGACACGCCTTCGAACTCGACACCGTGCTTCGGCACCAGCGTCGCTTCCATGCCTTCGCGCGTGCCGAGCCAGAACACGCGCCAGCCGCGCGCAATGAGCTTGGCCGCGACCGCGAGGCCAGGGAACACGTGACCGCCGGTGCCGCCGGTCGTGATCATCACCGTGCCGGTCATCTGCGCAGACCCCAACGTCGTCGTGGGTCAGGCGGGAGCCCGACGCCGGCCCCCCAACCCGGGATATGCACGGTCGTCATACCGTGAAGCCCCGCAGCAACCGCCGATTCTCGTAGTCGACGCGCAACAGGATCGCGATGGCGATGCAATTGGCCACGATGCCGCTGCCGCCGAACGACAGCAGCGGCAGGGTGAGACCCTTGGTGGGCAGCACGCCCATGTTCACGCCGATGTTGATGAACGCCTGCACGCCAACCCAGATGCCGATGCCAAGCGCCGAGAGCGCCGCGAACGGCCGCTCGAGATGCGCCGCCTGGCGGCCGATGCCGTACGCGCGAAAGAGCACCCAGATGAACAGCGTGATCACGATCGCCACGCCCACGAACCCGAGCTCCTCGGCGATCACGGCCAGCAGGAAATCGGTGTGCGCTTCCGGCAGATACATGAGCTTCTCGATACTCGAGCCAAGACCGACACCGGTCCATTCGCCGCGACCGAAAGCGATCAGCGAATGCGACAGCTGGTAACCCTTGCCGAAGGGGTCCGACCACGGATCGAGGAACGCGACGAGGCGCTGCAACCGGTACGGCGCGGCGACGAGCACCGCGCTCAACGCGACCGGCAGCAGGAGCAGCAAGCCGAGGAAGAGGCGCCAATCCAGACCGCCGAGGTAAAGGACGCCGAAGGCAATGGCGACGATCACCACGAACGCACCGAAGTCAGGCTCGAGCAGCAGCAATCCCCCGGTGAGCGCCATCACCGTGAACAGCGGCAGGAAACCGCGCACGAGTGTCTGCCGCAGCGGCTGCTCGGCATGCAGGAATGCCGCCTTGCGCACGGCGTAACTGGCGGCGTACAGGACCGCCGCCAGCTTCATGAATTCCGAAGGCTGCAGGTTGAACACCAGCAGCGACAGCCAGCGGCGCGAGCCATTCACCGATTTGCCCACACCCGGGATCAGCACCAGGACGAGCAAGCCGAGGGCCAGCACGAACAACCACGGCGCGAGGCGCTGCCAGGCCTTCATCGGTACCTGGAAGGTCACGAAGGCCGCCGCGCCACCGGCAGCGACGAACATCGCGTGTCGCGCGAGGAAGTACCACGGGCGATTGCCGGTGTGCGCCGACGCTTCGGCCATGGCGATGGACGCGGAATACACCATGACGATGCCGATCGCCAGCAGGAGCAGCGTCGCCCAGGCGAGGGATACGTCGTACGCAAGCATCGTGCGCGGATTGCGCGGCAGGGCGCCGATCGAGCCGAAGGACTTGAGCGCGCTGAGGCCGCTCAGCGAGGCGGTGAGGGCCGCGTTCTTACGCATGGGCGGCCTCCGCCGTGCGTGCGCGCAGCAGTTCGATGAAGCGTTCACCGCGCTCGACGTAATTGGTGAACTGGTCGAGGCTCGCGCAAGCCGGTGACAGGACCACGGCATCGCCGGGACGCGCCGCGGCCACCGCACGTTCCACGGCGGTGTCGAGCGTGCCGCACGACTCGACCGCTGCCGGCGAGCCGTGCAGCGCCGCCGCGATGAGCGGTGCATCGCGACCGATCAGGTACACGGCACGACAGTGCGCGTCGACCGCGGCACGCAGGGCGGCGAAGTCCTGGCCCTTGCCGTCGCCGCCGGCGATCAGCACCACGGGCCGCCCGAGACCCGCCAAGGCCACCTGCGTGGCGGCGACGGTCGTCCCCTTGCTGTCGTTGACGTACAGGACTTCGCCGATCTCGTCGACGCGCTGCATGCGATGCGGCAGGCCCTGGAACGAGGCGAGCGCGCCGAGAACTTCCTTGCGAATCGGTGCCACGGTGGACACGAGGGCGAGTGCGGCGAGCGCGTTGAGGGCGTTGTGCTCGCCAACGAGCTGGAGCTGCTCGCGCCGCCAGGAGCAACCGGCCCCCGCGGGCCAGCCAGATTCCCGGTTCAGCGTCATGCCGGCGCACCAGTCCCCACTCGGCTTCGAGGGTCGGCACGCTGCGGCCGAAGGTTTCGAACACGCGATCCGGCAGGCGCATCGCCATCGACCGCGCATCGTCGCGGTTGAGCACCTGCACGCCGTCGCCGTGGAAGATGCGCGCCTTGGCGGCTGCATAAGCTTCGATGCCGGGATACCGGTCGAGATGGTTTTCCGTCACGTTGAGCACGGTGGCCGCAACCGGCGAGAGCGACGACGTCGTCTCCAGCTGGAAGCTCGACAGCTCGACCACGAACACGTCGGGCCAGCGACCGCCGTCCCGCAGGTTGCCCAGCACGTCCAGCACGGGATCGCCGATATTGCCGGCGACGACCGTCGTCAGTCCTGCCGCGCGACACAGCGCACCCGTCAGGGCAGTGACCGTGGTCTTGCCATTCGAGCCGGTGATCGCGATCACTTTCTGGCCGGCCGGCAGCGCGCGGGCGAAGAGCTCCACGTCGCCGACCAGCTCTGTCCCGCGCGCGACGGCCTTCGCAATCGGCGCTTCGTCCTTGGCAATGCCGGGGCTGATGGCCACCAGGTCGACGTTCTCGAACGTCGCATCGGTGAAGGGCCCGCTGACGAGCTCGACATTGGCCGCAAGACCACGCAACTGCTTCGCGAACGGCGGCGCAGGGCGGGTATCCGCGACCCGAACCGACGCGCCGTGCGCGAGCAGGTGCCGGGCGAGCGAAAAACCCGTCAGGCCGAGTCCGAGCACGACGGCACGCCGGCCGTGCAGTGGGTGCGTTGCACTCATCAACGGAGCTTCAAGGTGGAGAGTCCGAAGAGCACGAGCAGCATGGTCACGATCCAGAAACGGACCACGACTTGATTTTGGCTACGGCCGCTCGCGTCCGCTCGCTTAACGTTCGCTGCGCGGACGTGAGCCTTCGCCGAAATCAACCGTTGGTCCGTTTCGTTCATCAGCGCAGCTTCAGAGTGGAAAGGCCGAACAGGACCAGAAGCATCGTCACGATCCAGAAACGGACCACGACTTGATTTTCCTTCCAGCCCTTGAGCTCGTAATGGTGGTGGATCGGTGCCATCCGGAAGACGCGCTTGCCGGTCATCTTGAAAGAGGCGACCTGCACCATCACCGACAGCGTCTCCACGACGAACACGCCGCCCATGATGAACAGCACGATCTCCTGCCGGGTGATCACGGCCATGGTGCCGAGGGCCGCGCCAAGCGCCAGCGCACCGACGTCGCCCATGAACACCTCGGCGGGATAGGCGTTGAACCAGAGGAAGCCGAGCCCGGCACCGGCGAGCGCGCCACAGATCACGGCAAGCTCACCCGCGCCGAGGATGAACGGGAACTGCAGGTACCGCGCGAACACGGCGTTGCCCGAGACGTACGCGAAAATGCCGAGTGCACCGGCGATCATCACGGTCGGCATGATCGCCAGGCCATCGAGTCCATCGGTCAGGTTCACCGCGTTGCTCGTGCCCACGATCACGAAGTACGTCAGGGCGATGAATCCCCAGACCCCCAGCGGATACGAGATCGTCTTGAAGAACGGCACGATCAGGTCGGCCTTCGGCGGCAGGCTCAGGCTGAAGCCGCTGCGCACCCACTCGCTCAACATGTGCAGGAACTGCGTATTGGACGGTGCCGAGACGCTGAAGGCGAGATACACCGCCGCCGCGAGTCCGATCACCGACTGCCAGAAGAACTTGTAGCGCGCCGGCAGCCCCTTGGGATTGCGGTGCACGACCTTGCGGTAATCGTCGACCCAGCCAATGGCGCCGTAGCCGAGCGTCACCGCGAGCACCACCCACACGAAGCGATTCGACAGGTCGCCCCACAGCAGCGTGGTGACCGCGATGGATACGAGAATCAGCGCACCCCCCATCGTCGGCGTGCCGGCCTTGATGAGATGGGTTTGCGGACCGTCGTCACGCACCGCCTGGCCGATCTTCATCCGGGTGAGCCACGCGATCGTGCGCGGCCCGACGATGAACGAGATGAACAGCGCGGTCATGCAGGCGAGCACGGCGCGCAGGGTGATGTAGCCGAACACGTTGAAGGCACGAACCCCGAAGTCGCGCGCGAGCCACTCGGAAATCAGGAGCAGCATCAGTGCGCGCCTGCCGGTGAAGTGCCGCAAAGACTCGTCACCACGCGCTCCATGCGCATGAAGCGCGAGCCCTTCACCAGCACCGTGACGCCGGGCCCTGCTTCGCGGGCGACGTGCTCCGCAAGCGCGTCGACCGACGCAAAGTGCTCCGCGCCGGCGCCGAATGCAGCAGCGGCTTCTGCGGCCAGGGTGCCCGCCGTCAGCAGGCGCTCGATGCCGGCGTCGCGTGCGGCAAGGCCTGCCTCGCGGTGATACGCCGGCCCCTGCGAACCGACCTCCCCCATGTCGCCGAGCACCAGCCAGCGCGGAGCGGGCGCACCCGCGAGCACCGCAATCGCCGCCCGCACGGAATCAGGGTTGGCGTTGTAGGAATCGTCGATCACCGCCGCGCCGCTCGTCGCCTGCATGGCGACCAGCCTTCCGGGTACCGGCCGGAAGGCTTCGAGCCCGCGCACCACGGCATCGAGCCCGACGCCGGCCGCCAGCCCCGCTGCCGCCGCGGCGAGCGCGTTGGATGCGTTGTGCACGCCCGCGACCTGCAGGCGCACCGTCGCGTCGCCGGCGGGCGTATGCAGTCGCAGCGTTAGGGCACCGTCGGCGATCGCGTGCTCGCCCATGACGGCAGCGCGGTGTTGCAGCGCGAAATCCATGATCGTGGAATGCGCCGGAGCGGCACCGCGCCAGACATCGACGAAAGGGTCGTCCGCATTCAGCACCGCGCATCCGCCCGTCCCCAGTGCACGCAGCACCTGCGCATGCTCGGCAGCGACATCGGCAACACTGCGCATGAATTCCTGATGCTCGCGCTGCGCGTTGTTGATGAGCGCAATGGTGGGTTGTGCGATCGGCGCGAGCTCGGCCGTCTCGCCCGGATGATTCATGCCGAGCTCGATCACCGCCGCACGGTGCTCGCTGCGCAGTCCCAGCACGGTGAGCGGCAGGCCGATGGCGTTGTTGAGGTTGCCGCGCGTCGCAAGCACCGCATCGCCGAAGTGGGCGCGCAGGATCGCCGCGGTCATCTCCTTGACCGTGGTCTTGCCGTTGCTGCCCACGACGACCACCACCGGGAGGTGGAATTGGGCGCGCCAGTGGCGGGCCAGGTTGCCGAGCGCCCGCAGGGAATCGTCCACCGCGATCAGGTTGCCGGAGCGTGCGCCTGCCCAATCGCGTGCGACCAGTGCTGCCGAGGCACCGCGCTCGAACGCGGTCGCGACGAAGTCGTGGCCGTCGAAGCGCTCGCCGCGCAGCGCCACGAAGAGGTCGCCCGGCTGCAGCGCGCGCGTATCGGTGGCCACGCGCAGGAACGTCACGTTCGCTCCGACGAGGCGACCGTGCAACACGGCGGCGGCAGTGGCCGTATCCATCATTCGCCGTTCCATTGCGCAAGTGCCGCCGCGGCTGCCTCGGCATCGGAAAAATGCTCGCGCTGGCCGTTGCGCTCCTGGTAATCCTCGTGGCCCTTGCCGGCGATGAGCACCACGTCGCCGGGCCGGGCGCTCCTGACTGCCGTGGCGATGGCGCTGGCGCGATCGAGGTCGAGCGCCCAGCGCCGGTTGCCGGTCGCCCGAACCCCACGCAGCACCGCTTCGGCGATGGAGGTGGGATCCTCGTTGCGCGGGTTGTCGCTCGTCACCAGCACGCGATCGGCGCGCTCCGCGGCAATCCGGCCCATTTCGGGCCGCTTGCCGGCATCGCGATTGCCGCCACAGCCGAACACGCAAACGAGCTGACCGCCCCTGGTCACCACCGGACGCAGCGCCGTCAATGCCTTGTCCAACGCATCCGGGCTGTGTGCGTAATCCACGATGACGAGTGGCCGTTCGCCGCCGCCCAGGCGCTGCATGCGCCCGCGCGGCGCCTCGATCCTGGCCAGCGCCGCAATGGCCTTGTCGAGCTGCACGTCGCTCGCGAGCAGCACCCCGAGCACGCCCAGCATGTTCAGCGCATTGAAGGCACCCAAAAGCGGCGTGGCGACTTCGCTGCGCCCCCACGGCGACGTCACCGTGAACACGCTGCCTTCCGGGGTGGCGCGCAGATTGGAGCCGGCGATGTCGGCGCCGCCGAAGCCATACGTGAGCACTTTCGCGCCCCGCGCCTGCACGGCTTCGGCGAGGCTCTGCCCGAACGCGTCGTCACGATTGATCACGCTGGCGTGCAGGCCGGGCCAGGCGAACAGGCGCGCCTTCGCTGCGCCGTACGCTGCCATCGTGCCGTGGTAATCGAGGTGATCGCGCGACAGGTTGGTGAACAGCGCGACATCGAAGGCGACGCCGTTGACCCGGCCCTGGTCGAGCCCGTGCGAGGACACTTCCATGGCCACCGCACGCGCGCCGGCATCGCGCAATCCGGCCAGGGTCTCGTGCAGCTCGGCAGCATCGGGCGTCGTGTGCGTGGCGCGCTGCACGCTGCCCACGAGTCCGTTGCCGATCGTGCCCATCACCGCCGCACGCTGGCCGCACGCCTCGAAGCACTGCGCAATGGCATGCGCGCACGTGGTCTTGCCGTTCGTGCCTGTCACGCCAACCACCCACAGTGCGCTCGACGGGCTGCCGTAGATGAAGTCGGCGATGGCACCGAGCTTCTGCTGCAGTCCTTCGATCGCGTGGTTCGCGACGGCCCATTCGCGTTTCCAGACGAAGCGCGCCGCTTCCCACAGCACGGCCGAGGCGCCGCGTCCGATGGCATCGGGAATGAACGCGCGACCGTCGACCTGCGCTCCGGGAAACGCGGCGAACGCATCACCGGCGTGGACGCGTCGACTGTCGCACGTGATGCGCCGCGGTGTGACGCCGAGGCGCGCGAGCAGCGCCGCGACATCGAAACGTTCGAGGGTGGGGACGCTCATCACGTCTCCTCCCGCACTTCGGCGCCATCCGGCGGCAGGATGACGTTGCCGAGCGGTGCGTCCGGAGGAACGCCCAGCATGCGCAGCGCCGCCCCCATAACCGAGGAAAAGACCGGCGCCGCAACCGCGCCGCCGTAGTAGTCGCCGGCGGAGGGCTCGTCGAGCATCACGGCCACGATCAGCCGCGGATTCGACACCGGAGCGAATCCTACAAAGGACGATACGTACTTGTTCGTGTACTTGTGGCCTTCGAGCTTGTGCGCCGTGCCCGTCTTGCCGGCAACGCGGTAGCCGGGGATCTGTGCCTTGGGTGCGGTGCCGCCGGGCAGCACGGCGAGCTCCAGCATGTGGCGCACGGCCCGCGCCGTTGCCGGCTTGAACACCGGGCGACCGGCCACCGGCCCATTGCCCTTCATCAGGGTGGCGGGCTTCAGCTCGCCATCCGTCGCGAAAATACTGTAGGCGCGCGCGAGCTGCACGAGCGTCACCGATATGCCGTGACCGTAGGCGATGGTGGCCTGCTCGATCGGCTTCCAGGACTTCGCGGGGCGCAGCCGGCCGCCAACCTCGCCCGGAAAGCCCGTCTTCGGGGGCGCACCGAATCCGGATTCGGACAGCGTTTCCCACATCTTCTCGGCGGGCAATTGCAGGGCGATCTTCGCCGCGCCGACGTTCGACGACTTCTGGATCACCTGCTCGACGGTGAGCGCGCCGCTCACATGCGCGTCATGGATCGTGTTCGGCCCGATCGTGAGCCGGCCCGGCGCGGTATCGATCACGGTGTCCGGACGGACCTTCCCGGCCTCGAGCGCCGTGCCGATCGTGAAGGGCTTCAGTGTCGAACCGGGTTCGAACACGTCGGTCAACGCGCGGTTGCGCATCCGCTCGCGCCCGACACGATTGCGTGCGTTCGGGTTGTAGGTGGGCCAGTTGGCGAGCGCGAGGATCTCGCCACTCCTCGCGTCGATCATGACGAGGCCGCCGGCCTTCGCGTGATTGGCTTCGACCGCAGCCTTGAGCTCGCGAAAGGCGAGGTACTGGAGGCGCGTATCGATGGACAAGGCGAGGTCGCGCCCGGCCTGCGGCGCACGCACCGCTTCGACGTCCTCCACCACGTCGCCGCGACGGTTGATGATGACGCGCCGGCTGCCCGGCTTGCCGCCCAGCCACTCCTGCTGCGCAAGCTCCATCCCTTCCTGTCCGACGTCGTGATCGCCGGTGAAACCGAGGATGTGGCTCAACGACTCTCCGCCCGGATAGAAGCGCCGATACTCGTTCTGGTCGTGAATGCCCTTGATGCGCAGGCCGGCAACGCGATCGGCCACTTCCGGCGGCACCTGCTTGGCGATGAAGGTGAAGTCGCCGGCATCCTGCAGCTTTCGGGTGATCGCCTGCGGCGTGGTCTCGAGGATGTGCGCGAGACTCTGCAGCTGCTCGGGGGTCGCCTGCACCTGCGCCGGAAAGGCCCAGATCGACCGCACCGGCGTCGAGATGGCGAGCGGCTCGCCCGCACGGTCGACGATCATGCCGCGATGGGCCGGCACTTCGATCTGCCGGCTGTAGCGCGAGCTGCCCTGCTCCTGCAGGAATTCGTTGTCGATCCATTGCAGGTACAGCGAGCGCCCCGCGAGTCCGAGGAACAGGGCGAGCAGGCCAGCGAAGACGATCGGCGCGCGCAGGCGCGGCAGCGTCACTGCCGGCGCGCTGCCACGGCGCATTGCCGTCGCCCCCGCCCTCATGGCTGCACTCCCGCCGCGGCATTGCGCAACACTTCCACCTGTCCCGCGCCCGGCAATTGCATGTGCAGCTGCTCGCGCGCGATCTTCTCGATGCGCGCAGGCGTGCCCCACGTGGACTGCTCGAGCTGGAGCTGGCCGTACTCGACTTCGTAGCCATGCGCCCGCACCTGTTCGCGCTCGAGCTCGATGAATCGCTGCCTGGCCTGGTGGCGCGAGGTCACCAATGACAGCGCACAAGCGATGAGCACGACCAGCAACGCGAGGTTCACGCGCACCACTTCAGGTGACTCCCCCGGTTCCCAGCAGGGCGGCAGGAATGGGATGGGTGGTGCGTTCCGCCACGCGCAGCACCGCGCTGCGCGCACGCGGGTTCGCAGCGATCTCGGACTCGCTCGGCTTGATCGCGCGCCCGACGAGGGCCAGCGGCGCGCCTGGCAGGTCGACGGTACGCAGCGGCATGCGCGCCAGTCGTGCGTCGCCGCCATACGGCTGCGATGCCGCGGCAAAAAACCGCTTGACGATGCGATCCTCCAGCGAATGGAAGCTGATCACCGCAAGCCGCCCGGCGGGGCGCAGCAGCGCGAGTGCGCGCGGCAGGGTCATCGCGAGTTCCGCAAGCTCGCGATTGACGTAGATGCGCAGGGCCTGGAACGTGCGCGTGGCCGGATCCTGACTCCAATCACGCCGCGCCCGCGGGCCGAGGGCTTGGGCCACGATCGCGGCGAGCTGCGCCGTCCGGGCGATGGGCGCGACCGCGCGAGCCGCAACAATTGCTCCTGCAATCGATTGAGCAAACCGTTCTTCACCATAGTCGCGCAGCACCTCCGTCAACTCGCGCGCCGTGGCACGCGCAATGAAAGCTGCGGCGCTTTCGCCGCGGCTCGGGTCCATGCGCATGTCGAGCGGTCCGTCGGCGCGAAACGAGAAGCCACGCAGCGGATCGTCGATCTGCGGCGACGAGATGCCGAGATCGAGCAGGATTCCGTCGACGGCATCGATGGCGAGGCTGCGCAGCACTTCCGGCAGCTCCGAAAACCAGGCGCGGCGAAACAGAAAGCGCGCATCCTCAAGCGTCCGGGCCGCACGCTCGGCCTCCGGATCGCGATCGAGGGCGATGACGCGCCCCGCCGGCCCGAGCTTCTCGAGCAGCGCGCGGGCATGCCCGCCCCGCCCGAATGTGCCGTCGACGATGCACAGGCCGGGCCGCACCGCGAGCGCCGCGGTGGCTTCCTGGAGGAGGACAGGAACGTGTTCGCCATGCGTCACAGCGACAAGCCAGCGAGCTCCGACGGTAGCTCCCCGGCGGGAAAGGTCACCGCGCGCGCGGTCTGTTCGAGCCAGCGCCCTTCGTCCCACAGCTCGAACTTCTTGCCCTGGCCGACGAGCACGACGCGATGGTCGAGGCCGGCGTATTGCCGCAGCGAGGGCGGGACGAGGATGCGCCCCGCGCCGTCCATCTCCACGTCGTCGGCATGCCCCACGAGGAGCCGCTGCAGCGTACGAATCGATTCGTCGAACGAGGAGAGCCCCATCAGCCGCGCCTGGATCGGCTCCCACTCCGCCCGCGGATACAGCAGCAGGCAGCGGCTTGTATCGACGGTGATGACCAGGCTGGCACCACTGCCGGCCAGCTCATCGCCATGCTGGCCAGCCAGCGCGGCGCGATGCCTGGCAGGAATCGCGAGACGCCCCTTGGCGTCCAGGGCTAGGTGCGTGACGCCGCGAAAGACGGGCGTCGCAGCCATACCCCCTCCCCCCTCCATCGATGCCGCCACGCCGTCTCCCGCCGCGGGCGGTGTGAGTGCTCATTAACACCCCCGCCCATTCGGGGGCAATTCACCCACTTCCACCCACTTTTTCCCACTGCGAGCGACTATAGGTAAAAAAAATGCCTCGGTCAACGTCTTTCTTTTTCTGCAACAAGGACTTATCCGAATTGTTGCAAATCCGACCCAATCTTGTGCAATCAATGGCTTGCGAAGGTTATCTAATCTTTGACGGCAGCATTAAGCTTGCCGATTGAGCGCGCCGTACGATCGTTCGACGCGAGCCACCCAAAATCTTCCACCAGCCAAGATTACGCGAGCCGAGCGGCCGGCCGATCCGTGCAGTTACCCGACGCCCCGATCCGCCCGGGCGGACCTGGCCGGGAACGTTCGGGGCCACCGGCCACCGGTCCTGCCGCGCTCGGCCAAGGGGGCGCATCCGCGAGATCGCTCCGTTCCGAATGCGTGGCAGGGAAATTGCACATCACGGCCAACCTTGCGCGGGTTTGTGCAGACGGCGCGCGCGACGCAGCGCAGACGCGCTTCCGCCGAAGTGTCGGTGCGAATGATCGACTACACTCGACGGAAGATTTTTCTCGCCAACGTTTCCTGCAGCATCTTCGCCGCATGTCCGCGCCATCGTTGCACCTTCCTCCAACGCCACCTGCAGCCGTGCACGCCTGCGGCCACCGCCCGGCGTGACTCGGCGATGAGGTTTCGCGCCGCCTTGCGCGTGTTCACGCTGCTGCTGCTCTGCGTCATGCCCTTGTCCGCGGCGGCCCAGACCAGCGACGTGGACGATGCTCCGGTTCGCTATCGCGTCGAGATCGATGCGCCGCGTGCACTCGAGCAACTGCTGCGCAGCAGCCTCGACATCGTGCGCTGGCAGGATTACGAGGACACCACCGCGCCGGTGCTCGAGCGCCTGATGCGCGAAGCGAAAGATCAGGCGACCGAAGCCGCTGCGGCGGAGGGGTACTTCAACCCGCAGGTGAGCGTGTCGCTCGAGTCCGCGGTCGCGGGTGCGGACCGACGCACGGTGCGCGTGCGCGTGGTGCCCGGCGAACCGGTGCTGATCGACGACGTGCGCATCGACGTCACCGGACCCGCGGCGGACGATGGCGGACTCGGCACGCAGGCGGTCGCCGGGATCCGCCGGGACTGGTCGCTGCCCAAAGGGAAGCGGTTCAGGCAGGTCGAATGGGACCAGGCGAAGACGCGCGCCGTCGCGACGCTCGCCGCGAGCCCCTACGCCGCTGCGCGCATCGTCGACAGCGAAGCGCGCATCGATCCCGCGAGCGCGAGCGCCGCGTTGCGGGTCGCGCTGGAGAGCGGACCGGCGTTTCATTTCGGTGCGGTGCAGGTGCAGGGACTTGCTGCCTACGACATGGCGCTCGTGCGCAACTTCAACACCATCGAGCCCGGCGAGTTCTACACCACCGAGCGCCTCGACCAGTATGTCCGGCGTCTGCAGGCTTCCGGCTACTTTGCCAGCGTGCAGGCGCGCATCGATGCTGATCCAGCTCTGGCGGATGCGGCGCCCATCCAGATGTCCGTGATCGAGGCGCCACGGCATCGGATCGAGGGAGGCCTCGCCTATTCGACCGACAACCAGATCCGCGCGGATCTTCGCTACACGGACGTCAATCTCGATGATCATGCGACCCAGCTCGAAGTCACGGGACGATTCGACTTCAGCATCCAGAATCTCGGCTTCCGCCTGACGCGCCCGCCGAACGAAAGCCATTACATCGACTCGCTGCGCGGGCAGGTCGAGCGCACCGACATTGCCGGATTGCAGACGCGCACCGCATTGCTCGGCGTGCACCGCCAGAATCTCGAGGAGCGCAACCGCGTCGGTTATGCGCTCACCTACTACGAAGACGACCAGCGCCCGCAGGGCTTGCCGCGGGAGCGTTCGCGTGCGCTGTACGCGGCGTACGAGCGCACGTGGCGCAACGTGGACGCGCTGATCGCACCGACCCGGGGTTACGTGCTGAACACGGAGATCGGCGCGGCTCCGCTCGCCACCCGGCTGTTCGGTCGCGCGATTGCGCAGTTCGCGTACTGGGTCCCTGCGGGCACCAACAACGAGTTGCTGTTTCGCCTCGAGGGCGGCGCCGTATTCGCCTCTTCCCGCGTCGGCATTCCTTCGGCGCTGCTGTTCCGCACCGGCGGCGACACCACGGTGCGCGGCTACGCCTTCCAGAGCCTCGGCATCCGCCGCGGCGACGCCACCATCGGTGGGCGCTATTACGTGGCCGGCAGTGCCGAGGCGACGCACTATTTCAACGACCGCTTCGGCGCTGCGGTGTTCGTCGATGCGGGCAATGCCAGCGACACCGTGGCGTCGCTGCATCCGGTGTTCGGCTACGGCGTGGGGCTGCGCGTGAAGAGTCCCATCGGCCCGTTCCGGTTCGATGTCGCGTACGGACAGGAATCGCGCTCCGTCCGGCTGCACATGTCCGTCGGCATCACGTTCTGAATGGCCGCACCGGGCGCCCCGTCGACCGCAATTTCACCCCGGCGGGTTTCGCGTGCGTTGCTCGGTCTGGGGATCGTGCTGGTCATCCTGCTCGCGGCCGGTGCGGCGGCGCTCGCATGGCTGCGCTCGCCGGCTGCGCTCGCCTTCGCGATCGACCAGCTGAAGAGTCGCAGTGGTGACACCGTCACCATCCGCGATGCCACGGGTTCGCTGCTCTCGGCCATCCACATCGGCGAGATCACCTACGCGGATGCCGAGAAGCGGATCAGCGCGCGTGACGTGACGCTGACCTGGTCCCCGGCAGCGCTGCTGCATCGTGCGCTGCATGTGCGCGAGCTCGGCGCCGCCGAGATCGAGATCATGCTCGGCGGTGGCGGCGAGCCCAAGGTTCCGCAATCGCTCGCGCTGCCCCTCGACGTTGTCGTGGATCGTGCTGCGGTGGGTCGTCTGCTCCTGCGCTCGGGCAAGGCGCAATGGCCAATCCACGACATTCATTTTGCGTACCGGGGCGGCGCGATGGAGCACCGCCTGTCCGACATCGGCCTCGTCGCGGACGCCGGCACGCTCGCGGGCAACGTCGAGCTGGGCGCGCGCGCGCCCTTCCCCGTGCGCGGGCGCATCGACCTGGCCGGCACGCCTGCGCTGCGTTCGCCGCAGGCGACCGTGGACATCACCGGACAGTTGCAGCACGTGGAGCTGAACGCGACCGGGAGCATCGCGCAGGCCGAACTGACCGCGCACGTCGTGCTCGAGCCCATCACCGCGACACCCTTGCAGCGACTCGATCTCGCGCTGCGCGAGCTCGACCTGCATGCAGTCGATGCGCGTTTCCCCGTGACGCGCCTGGCTGTCGAGATGCACGGCCTGCCGGCACCGGACGCGGTCCTCGCGGGCACGTTCGCAGCGACCAACGGCGCACCGGGGACCATCGATGCCGACCATGTACCGATTCGTTCACTGCGGACGGACTTCACCCTGACCGCCGACGCGATCAATCTGCGCGGCCTCGACGGCGTGTTGAGCGACGGCGCGCGGGTTGCCGGCAACGGGACGCTGCATCTTGCCGCCGGCACGCCGGGCGCGGCCGGCAGTGAATGGGCGCTCAAGGTGAGCGAGCTCAATCTCGCCGCCTTGCATGGAAAGCTGACCAAAACGCGCCTGTCGGGCCGCATCGACGCGAATCTTGCCGAGGGCGTGCAGAAAGTCGACGCGAGCCTCACGCAGGAAGGCATGGCACTCGAGGCACGGGCGCAGATCGCCGGCACCATCGTGGATCTCGCGCGCTTCAGCGTGCGCGCGCAGGGCGGAGAACTTAACGGCAGCGGCCGGTTCGACTGGTCCGGCGCGCGCACCTACCAGGTAAGCGCGACGGCGCGGGCACTCGACCCGTCGCGCTTCGGCGACTTTCCCCCGGCACGCCTGGACGCGTCCGTCGATGCCAAGGGCCAGCTGCAACCGTCTCCCGTGGTGAACGGGACGGTCGTCATCGCGCCGACATCGCGCTACCGGGACGTGGCTGTGGCGGGCCGGGTGGCGGGGAGCTTCATGCAGGATCGGGTTACCGGCCTCGACGCGGATCTGCGGGTCGGCTCCGCGACAGCCCGTGCGAATGGCGCACTCGGCCGCGCGGGGGATCAGCTGCATTTCGTGGTCAATGCGACGCGACTGCAAGACCTGCAGACGCTTGCGCCCGGCAGATGGCCAGAGGGACTGCGCGGTGCGTTGCAGGCCAGCGGCACGGCGCAAGGTGCGTTCGCTGGCCTGGGACTGACCGTCGAGGCGCATGGCATGCGCTTATTCGTCGGTGCGAATGGCGCCGGAACCGTCGATCTCACGGCGAGCGTTGCGCCCGGCAGCGGCTACACCGTGGCGGCGCTGCGCTCGCGCCCGCTCAGCGTGGACGTGCGGGCCACCCAGGTAACGTGGCAGGAGCGTACCTTCGCCCGCCTGCAAGCGCAGGTGACCGGCAGCCTCGCGCAGCACACGGCGCGCCTCGCCCTGCAGGGTGAGAATATCGACCTGACCGCCGCGCTCGCTGGCGGATTTGCGCCCGCGAGCGCGTGGTCCGCCTCCGCCCTGGCCTGGTCCGGCACGCTGCGCAACGTCGAGAATCGCGGCACCTACGCGGCGCGCCTGCTCGCACCCGCGCACCTTGATGCCAGCGCCACGCGCGTGACGCTCGACGACGCCCGCATTGCCCTCGCCGACGGCGCAGTGAACGTCGTCACCTTCGACTGGCACAACGGCGCCATCACGACCCGCGGGAGATTTCACCGGCTTGCCCGTCGCATCGATCGCGCGACTCACCGGTGCCGACCTCCCCGTCCGCACGACGCTCGTGCTCGGCGGCCAGTGGAACGTGGCGGCAAACCCGCGCCTCAACGGCACCGTGCGGATCCGTCGCGAGGCCGGCGACGTATTCGCGTCGACGGAAGGACTCGCGGATACCCCGGAGATGGCGATGGGTCTTGCCGAGCTTTCCGTCGACGGCACGCTGGCCGACGATGCGATCGAAGTGTCGGCATCGCTGACAGCGGCACGCGTCGGCAAGCTCTCCGGTGCGGTGTCGATCGGCCGTGTGGCGGGCGCGCCTCCGGGTCGCATTTCGCCGAGCGCCGCCCTGAGCGGCACGGTACGGGCGGAGATCGCGTCACTCAAGCCGCTGCAGCCGTTTCTGGGGACCAAGGCGCTGGTCGACGGGACCGTCCGGGCCGATCTCGTGCTGGCCGGGACCGTGGGCGCACCGCGCGCGACCGGGATCCTGGCCGCCAGCGGCCTTCGCGCCGACGCGCCGCAGTATGGGTTGCACTGGCACGACGGCGTGTTGCGCGCGCACGCCGATGCCGACCTGATCACGATCGACGAGTTTTCCATCGTCGGCGGAGATGGCCACTTTCGTGTCACCGGCACGTTGCCGGTCGCGGCGCTGGCGCAGCGCGGCCGCGGCGACGCCGTCGCTCACGTCGCCTGGCATGCGGACCACTTTCGTGCCACGAACCGGCCCGATCTCCGCCTCGTCACCAGCGGCGACGGCACGGTCGGCTATGCCCGCGGCCGCCTCGCCCTTCGCGGCGACCTGCGCATCGACGAAGGCCGTATCGAGTTCGAGCAGCATCCGGGGGCGCGCCTCGGCGACGACGTGGTGGTCGTCGGACGGGAACCTCCCGCTCCCCGCCGCAAGTCCGAGGACGTCCCGCTCGACCTCGACCTCAACGTCGATCTCGGCACCCGATTCGCCGTGGCCGGCAGCGGCCTGCGGACGACCCTGGAAGGGCGGGCACGGTTCACGACCACCTCGGCCGGCACCCTCACGGCGCGTGGCACCGTGCGCACTGCCCACGGCACCTATTCGGCCTTCGGACAGCTACTCACCATCGAGCGTGGACAACTGATCTTCGATGGGCCGATCGACAATCCGACCCTCGACATCGTCGCCCTGCGCAAGAACCTGCCCGTCGAGGCGGGCGTCGAACTGACCGGCACCGTCCGCCTGCCGCGCGTGCGGCTCACGTCGGACCCGCCGGTCTCCGATGGCGAGAAGCTATCGTGGCTCGTCCTGGGCCAGGGCCTGGAACGGACCTCCGGCACGGACGTCGCCGCCCTCCAGGCTGCGGCCGCCGCGCTCTTCGGCAGCACGGGGCCCTCCATCGGCGCCCGCGTCGCCCAGCGTCTCGGCCTGGACGATCTCTCGATCCGCACCGGGTCGAGCGCCAGCGCGGCTGCCACCGGTACGGCGGGCGTCAATACCCAGGTGCTCGCCTTCAGCAAGCGGATCACCGACCGGCTGTACGTGGTGTACGAGGCCGGCCTCAGCGTGGCGAACAACGCCTTGCGCATCGAGTACGCCCTCTCCCGGTCCTTCACCATCCGGGCCCAGGCGGGAACGGTGAGCAGCCTGGGGGTGTACTTCCTGCGGTCGTTCCGATGAGCCCTGCCGGGCCGGGAACGGCGCCCGCAACGAGCGACCACCCGCGGGAATTCTTGCCGAATGGGAGACTCTTGCCGTCTCCCCCAGGGTGTTATCTCCCCCCGGCGGACCGTCGAATTGACATAAAAATCGTCGTTATGACGACTCTGCTGCGGTGGGGCTTTTTGTCGCCCACCGGGGACGCTTGACGACAATGGCATAACGCGTGACGCGCTCATTTCCCTCTGAGGCAGGCCTATAATTCGTCCAGATCAAGAAATCTCGCCGTGCCATTTGTGTCGCTGGAAAAAAGTAGTTTACAAATTGTTCTCGTTTGCTAAACTGCGCCTGGCCGTCTCCTGGCTCCAACAATGGCCGTCCGGAAGAAGAATGAGTGGTCGCAAGCAAAAGAGGTGATCGAAATCGCTGAGAACACCCCGTACCGCATGCGCTCACCCCTGCCGTCTTTGAGCGCACACGCCCCCACCGCGAACCTGGGAATCGACCCGCCGCAGGTCCTGTCGTCGATGCTTCCTCCACCATCGTCAACCGTTTGCGTCGAGACACGCACCGGCGTGGTTTCACTGATGACCGAACGGCGGCGGGTCGGTCCGAACGCCAGCCTGGCCGATGTCGCGCGCGACGCGCAGATCACGCTCACGCGGGCGGCGGCCTTGCGGGCACGAAGGGCGCACACGGCAGAAGATCTTGCTGCAGCGAAGCATCTCGTGCGCAGGCGCTATGCGTGGCGCGGCTACGACGTCGTGGATCCCGACCACTCGATCGCGGCAGAGCTTCCGGAGCATCGGGTCGTCTTCGTCGCAGTTGATGGAGATTCCACCGTCGGCACGGTCACGCTCGGCCTCGATGGTGATCGCGGTCTCCTTGCGGAAGGCACTTACCCCGAGATCGTGCAGGAACGTCGTGCCGCGGGATGTAACGTGTGCGAGGTCACTCGCCTTGCCGTGGCGGAGGAGGCCGAATCGAAACCGGTGCTGGCATCGCTATTCAGCGTTGCCTTCGCGACCGCCAGCATGCGCGGCGTGACGGACGTATTCGTCGAGGTGAATCCGCGTCACGTCATCTTCTATCGACGCGTGCTCGGCTTCGCGCTTGCCGCAGGCGAGAAATTCTGCGAGCGCGTGAAGGCGCCCTCGGTCCTGCTTTGGCTCACGATGGACGAGTTGGAGAAGCGCCTGGTGCGCCTGAACGAGGCCGTGGCGCCGACCGCTCGCGTGGCCCGGGCTGCCTGATACGGCCCTGACGTCGCCCTATACAGGTCCGACTGCCGAACAGGTCGACAGCCGCGAGCGCTCCCCGATCAGAAGTCGACGCGCAGCTCGGTGTAAAGCCGATCGCGGTTGCTATAGCGCCCGAAGAAACTGTCGCTCGGTCCGCTGAAAAGATCCGCCCCGAACGCGACGGAAACATTGCGTGCCGCCGTCCAGTTGAGGCGCGGCCGAATGAGCGCGCCGTTGTCCTTGAAGTTGCGGATCCACAGGAGTTGCGGCTCCAACGCGCCCATCTTCTTGGACAGATACAGACTCGCGCCGAAGCCGTCGTTGGCAATGGCAATGCCGTCAGCACCGCCGCCGAAATAATGCCGCTGGAATCCCTGAACGTTGATGCGCGTTTCGTCCGGAAGCGTCCACTCGACGCTGGCGATGTAGTCGAGCGTCTGGCGCGCAATTTCACCCGGACTGGCCGCCAGGTCCGCGAGGCTGAAGTTCTGGCCGCGCGTGTAGACCGCCTCACCCCGGAGCACCACCTCTCCCAGATCCTTGCTGAACGTGCCCCCGGTCTGCGAGAGACGATCGTAGCGAGGCTCGAAGACGAACGGCTGTTGGGGCGTTTCGCCCGGCAGGCGGTAGAACGTCGGACTAGTGCTGTAGCTACGATAGAAGAACGCGGCAACGTCCCAGCCCGACAGCAGAGTATTCGCACGCACACCGAAGTTCGAGTTTCTCAGGCTGTGGTCGGGGTGGCGTGGATCGCGAAACAGGTTTGCGACCTCGTCGGTAACTGGGGCGGGCAGTGGCACCGGGTAGAACTCGGAGCCGGGCTTGCCGATGCGGTCGAACGCCGGCACCGGAATCCAGATCAATTCGAGATGACCCTCCCCCACCGTGTACTCCGCGCGTGCGGCCCATTGCGGAATCCTGATGACGTCGAAGCCGGGCAGCAGGAACTCGCGCATGTCACGCGCGGAAACGACGTCCGCAAAGAAGAGGCCGATGACCTCGCCCCAAACGATCTGCTGCGCGCCGAGACGAAAATCCCAGTCACCAGCGGAGAAGTCGATGTAGTTCTCGCCCCAGAAGGCATCGAAGCGCTGATCTCGCTTCACGGCGCCCGGATAGAAATCGGAGGCGAAGTACACCGGATCGACATCGACCCGGCCGCTCGCCTTCCACCTGATGGCGCCGCCGAATTCGCCCTGTGCCGCGAGCTGCAGCCGACCCACGGCGCGCGACCAGTGGCGCGGCGCGGCATGCGTATAAGCAGCAAGGCCGTCAAGGAAGCCGGTGATGCGCGGGCCCGTGTCCGTTTCGCCAAAAAGCGCATCCCGCGAGATCGGGTCCGTGGCAGCGAGCAATAGTCCGCGGGACAACGGGGTCGCGATCAAGGGCAGCTCGACGGCCGGACCGCCGGAGTCGCCGAGCCGCGCGTCCAGGGTCGCGTCCCGCGGTGGTGGCGAATCGGCCCAAGCGCTGCCCAGTGCCAGCAAACCCAATGTGATCGTCAAGCCAACGTGGTGCATCACGCTCATCCGGATTCCTTAACGACGTTTTCCCTGCCGATGCGCTGTCGTGCCCGCACGAGAACCCAGTGGGTGGCGGTCCGCACCCCGAGACTGCGGATTCGGCCGTCTTCGATCCGCACCAGGCGATCGGCCTTCGCGATCACCTTCTTGTCGTGCGTCGAGAAAACGAACGTGGTCTTGGATTCCCGATTGATGTCCTTCATCAGGTCGAGAATGCCATCGCCCGTCTTGCTGTCCAGGTTCGCGGTGGGCTCGTCGGCGAGGATGATACGGGGTCGCGTCACGAGCGCCCGGGCGATCGCCACACGCTGGCGCTGGCCGCCCGACAACTCGTTGGGGCGATGTCGCACATGCCCCTCGAGGCCGACCCGCTTAAGCATGTCGGCGACCCGTCGGCGGCGCTCATCGCGCTTGAGCTCGCGGAACTGCAGCAGGGGATATTCGACGTTCTCCTCCGCCGACAGCACCGGCAGCAGATTGAACGTCTGGAAAATGAACCCGATGGTGTGGGCCCGCAGGTCGGCCAGCTCGTCCGGCGTCTTACCAGAGACATCGTTGCCGTCGATGAAAATCTGGCCGCTGGTCGGGGTATCGATACATCCGATGAGGTTGAGGAGCGTCGACTTGCCGCTGCCGGATGGACCCGCGATGGCGAGGAACACCCCGTCCTCGATGCTCAAGCTGACGTCGGTCAGCGCCGATACCCACTGATCGCCGAGGCGATATTGCTTGGACACGTGCTCGACACGGATCAGGGGGACGGGGATGGACATTGGGCGTCTGTGGCGAACAATCGCTATACTGAGAGCAAATCTTTGACTTCAACAGCTTATATGCTTTCGACATTCGCCGCAAAAGATCGCCGCTCGCGCGCGGTGACGCGGCGTGCGGCATTGAGCGCGGCACTGGTGGCTTTGGCGCTGACTGCGGCGTTCGCGGCCGCGCAGCCCGCGGTCGGCGATGACGCGCTGGCGGCCTCCATCGTGGAAAAGGCCGACCAGATCCGGTTCCCGGCCGAGAGCTTCGAAGCCGCCGTCACGATCGAAACGACCGGCACGGGGGACGGGATGGGGATGCGAAAGTACCGCATCCTGTCGCGCGGGACCGAGAACACCATCGTGATGATCACGGAACCCGCGTCCGAGCGCGGCCAGATCATGTTGATGAAGGGGCATGACCTGTGGGTGTTTTTGCCCAACGTGTCACAGCCCGTGCGCCTGTCGCTGTCGCAGCGCTTGACGGGCCAAGTGGCCAACGGCGACCTCGCACGCGCCAACTTCGCGGGAGATTACGAGGCAAAGCTGCTGCGGACCGAGCCGGTAAATGGGGAGGCGATGCATGTGCTGGAGTTGACCGCCAAGGACCGTAGCGTGACCTATCACCGAGTGGTGTACTGGGTGCGCAAGGCGGACAATCGGCCCTACAAGGCGGAGTTCTATTCACTCTCCGAGCGTCTGCTGAAGTCGTGCATGTACGAGAACTTCAAGCGCATGGCCGGCAAGATGCGGCCGACGCGGCTGGTCATGCAGGACGCGCTGCGGCCGGACGAGAAGTCGACGCTGGAATACACTGAGATCCGCCTGCGCGACCTGCCAGAGCGCATGTTCACGAAGGACTATCTGAAGCGCCTGGAATGATGGACATCATGCACATCGCATCGACGATGCACGCGGTAGTCGACAATGGCCGCTGCGTGGGGAAACCGCGCCGCCATGGCCGCCACGGTGCATTGCAGGACCCGACTGCCGCCGCATGCGGTCTGAGTGGCGCATGGCGGTGAAAGAGTCCCTCCGCAAGGTGCTGACCAAGCTCCGGCCCGCCAAGTCGGCGCCTTTGCCGACTACTAAGCGAGACGGCGTGTCCTCGACCGGCTCTCCTGATTTTCTGCCGACGGGTAGCCCCACCGGCGAGACGATTTACGGCGACCGCCCGCTGCGCTTCCACAGCCTGACCCTGAGTCCTGCAGATCTTGTCGCGCTCGAGGATCCCTCGGCCTTTCATGGCGGATTCAAGATTCGTGTTGCCAGGAAAACACCCGGCCGTCGTCATGCCGGCGCACTGGTCGCGACGCGCTACTCGGGCAAAGGCTACCTGACACCGCTCATCCAATCCGTCGAAGATCCGTGGCTGTCGACCTTCATCGCCTACGACGAAGGCACGCTGGTCGGCACTGTCGGGGTGCGCCTCGATTCGGACAAGGGGCTATCGGCGGACGATCTGTACCGCGAAGAAATCGACTCCCTACGCAAGGCGGGCTGCAAGCTCTGCGAATTCACCCGTCTCGCCGTCGACCAGACGGTCGCCAGCAAGCCGGTGCTGGCAGGACTCTTCCACACGGCATACCTCTACGCAGCAGTGATCCGCGGTTATACACATGCCGTGATCGAGGTCAATCCGCGGCATGTGGGGTTCTATCGCCGCGGACTGGGCTTTGAGCCGATTGGGGTCGAGCGGATGAATCGGCGGGTGAATGCGCCCGCGGTGCTGCTTGCGATTCCTTTTGCCGCGATCGCCGATGGGCTCAAGAAGCATGCCGGCAAACCGGCTGCCGCAGGAGCTGCACGATCCCTGTATCCCTATGGGTTTAGCGCGGAAGAGGAGATCGGTGTGCTCGGCCGGATGCGCGAGTTGGTCTCAAAGAGCTGAGCGCGAAGCGCAGCAGCGCATGCGATGGCGGTAAGCAACAGCCCTTCGTTGGCAGCTACCATCGTGCACGCCGGCGCAGCACCCTCCTTCTCGTACGAAGCAGCGTTTTCGCGCAACCTCGGCTGGGTGACTCCGGCCGAACAGCTGATCCTTCGCGGCAAGCGTGTGGCCATCGCCGGCCTCGGCGGTGTTGGCGGCGTGCATTTGCTGACGCTCGTGCGGCTCGGCATCGGCAAGTTCCACATCGCCGATTTCGATCGCTTCGATCTTGCGAACTTCAATCGCCAGATCGGTGCCTCCATGTCGAGCCTCGGCCAGTCGAAAGCGGACGTGCTGGCGCGCATGGCGCGTGACATCAATCCCGAGATCGAGCTGACGGCCTTTCCAAGATGGCGTCTCGGCTGCCAACGTGGGGGCGTTCCTCGCCGATGTCGATGTCTACGTCGATGGACTCGATTTTTTCGCCTTCGCCGCGCGCGAGCTCACCTTCGAGGCCTGCCACGCAGCCAAGATTCCTGCGATTACCGTGGCGCCGCTCGGCATGGGCGCTGCGCTCCTCAACTTCTTGCCAGGTCGCATGAGCTTCGAGGACTACTTTCGGGTCCGGGGCGTGCCGGAAGCCGAAAAGAGGATCCGCTTCCTGGTGGGCCTTTCGCCGGCGATGCTGCAACGACGTTATCTCGCCGATCCGTCGTTCGTGGATTTCGACCATCAACGCGGCCCATCCACGGGAATGGCGTGCCAGTTGTGCGCAGGTGTCGCCGCCACGGAGGCGCTCAAGATCCTCCTCGGCCGTGGCCCGGTCACGGCCGCACCCGTCGGCCTGCACTTCGATGCCTATCGAGGCCGTCTCACGAAGACCTGGAGACCCTGGGGCAATCGCAACCCCATCCAGCAGATCGCGTTGGCCATCGCACGGCGCCAGATTGCGCGAATGGGCGCTCGCGACTAGCGACCCCTCGAGGCACGGTGTCACACGCTCGCGCGGAGAGCATCGACGATCGACGTACGAGACCAGCGCATCCCGGGCACGATCGCCGCCACGATGCTCGCGCACACTCCGATCAGGAAGGCGCTCGCAAGTATTGCGGGGACAATGCGGATCATTGCTAAGTAGCCGGATTCGGCATTAGGCGGCGGTGGCATGGGGATGCCAATCGCGGAAATGAACAGCGCGACGACGACCCCGGCCACGAGGCCAACACCAGCGCCGATGAACCCGACGACAGCTGCTTCCACGATGATGAGTCTGAACACCCTCCCGTTGCGGCTCCCCAACGCGCGCATCGTGCCGAATTCGCTGCGCCGCTCGTATAGACTCAGATTGACGCTATTCAGCACGCACAGGACGATCATCACCAGGATGACGAGTTGCAGAAAGCCGAACTGGCGCTGGAACAACGCGACGGTCTTGGCATAGAAGTCCGACAACTCGACCCAAGTCTTCACCGCGAGATCTTGACCGTTCAAGCGTTCGCGAAGACGGGCAGCTGCGACCGACGTGGCGTCGGTGCTTTTCAGGAGCACCACGATGGAGTTCACTCCAGTCGTGTCAAGCAATTGTCGTGCCGCATCGACGTTCATTCGGACGGTTCGTGCGTCATAGTCCTTCGAAAAGCTCCGAAAGACACCTGTTACCTCCAGATCAACGCTGTTGAGGCCACCCGCTGCCGTGTTCACCACAAGCGTGACGCTATCCCCCGGCTTTAGCTTCAGGGTGGCTGCTACGCCTTCGCCGACGTAGACACCGAGTCGATCGCTGGCGCTAAGCGTTCGCCCACTTAGCGTCCTAAGATAACTCGCAAGTCGCGCCTCCCCATCGGCGTCCCCGGCCTCGACCCGTACCGCGAAATCCGATTTCCCGTTGCTGAGGAGACCCGAGAAATTGAGGCGGAAGAGGATCTCCCGTGGGTCGACCGTTTTCTGGATTTCACGGGCGGTCCTGTCCGGGTTATCGATCAGGAACGCCAGCGGGCGCTGGATGCCGCGTTCGACGTAACCGCGCTTGGATACTTGCAAATGACCGACTTGGGAGTGGATCGTGGCTTCGCCCAACTGCACGTAGACATCTTCGACAAAGCCACCCGCGAGCACTATCCCTGCAACACCGAGGGCAATCGCAATCAACGTCAGCAACGACCGTACGCGCTGACGCACGATATTGCGACTCGCGAGGCGTAGCAGCGCTCCGAGCTCACCGAGGTCGACTTTCATGGGCATCTCCGACCCATCCAGGCCCGTGGCGTTGCACATGGCATTGCGATCATGTTTGCGCGCACCGTGTCCAGCGGCCTAGACCGAGTAAGGCGACGTGCAGGTTTCAATAGGCGTGGCGAATCGCGTCCACGATGCCCAGCCGCGACGCCCGCCACGCGGGATAAAGGCTAGCGATGGTCGTGGTCGCGAGGGCCAACACGAAGGCACTAGCGGCGATGCCGGGTGTGAACAGCGCTTGGGCTTCGAACCCATGCCGCATGCCCGGGGCGGGAGGCATCGCAATGCCGACGAAAGAGACCGCGGCGTTGATCGCGCCGCCGGCGACGACCCCTAGGAAGCCGCCAATGGCACCGAGCGTGGCACCCTCAATTAGGAAAAGGCGCAAGACGGCGCTCCGGGACCCGCCTAGAGCCATTATCGTGCCGATCTCCGAGGTGCGTTCCGACACGCTCATGATCATCGTGTTGGAAATAGAAAGAATGATGATTAATGCGGTCAACACGCGAACCACTTCGAACTGTCGCGCATAAAGGGCGACGGCCTTGTTGTAGAAGTCCGCGAGTTCCGTCCAGGGCGTGAAGACCAGGTTGGCCAGGGCGGGATCGGCCCGCATCGCGGCCAGGACGTCGCCTGTTACGTCGGTGTCGTCGAGAAATACGATCCAGTGATCGGCCCCCTCGCGGCGAATCAGCCGGTGCACGAGCGAAAGGGGCGCACGCAACGCGACATCGTCGTAGGCCTTGCTCAACGTATGAAACACCTCGATAACGTTCGCCTCGGCCGCGTTGATGCCGCCACCAGGGATGTTGACGATCAGGACAACCTTCCCACCGCGTTCGACTTCCAAGCTTGCCGCCAGGCCTTCTCCCAACGCAACCTGGTTTACAGCCGTCGGCGCGGGAATTGTCGCCAATGCATCCCAGCGCCCACCCCCGAGCGCCTCCTTCGCAGGATCGATTCCCTCACCGACGAATGAGACAGTGATTTCCCCACTGCTCGCGAGACCGCTGAAACTTACCCTTGGCAGAACCGCCAGTACGTGCGCCGACTTGGACAGTTTCGCGACCAGCGTGGCATCGTCGGATGGCGTCCGTCCCGCGATCGGGGTGACCGCATCATGCTCACCCAATCGAACTTGAATGTGGCCGAGCTGCGATCGAATTGTTTCCTCACGTAATTCGCGCAGGATCCAGTGGATGAATCCACCGGCGAAGATGAGGGCAGCCACCCCCAACGCGATCGCGCTCAACGCAATCAGCGTGCGCTTGCGATTGCGGGTAATATTCCGAAGCGCAATGCCGAGTTCAGACATGGTGTCTTGCTCGCGTCCGTATGGCTTGACGTCGGATCAGGCGCAATCGACGAACGCCAACATCGAACGGTTTGCGCAGAGGCTCTGCCACCTCATTGCCGCGCCCTTCGTGTTCTGCTCCTTCAGGAATGATTGGAAAACCACTCACGGACTCCGACGCAGTCGCGCTCATTGAAGCGGGCGTGCAGGCCCCGTCGGCAGACAACCGCCACATTGTTCGCTTCGAGCTGCGTCGGGACGCGATTCGCATGCACGTCTCACCCGGTCTTGGCACCACGGTGCCGGCACACCGGCTTGCAATGCACGAGTTCAGCTTCGGAAGTGTGATCGAGAACATGTCATTGTGGGCCGCGTCACGGGGGAACGGTTGCATCCTGCGCATGGAAGGCGACTGGCGGGAGCATGGCCGCATCGCGACACTTGCGTTTTCCAGCGGGGACCCGGCCACATTGTACGACCCCCTGGTACGGTTTCTGTTCACCCGCCACACGAACCGGCGGCTCTACGAGAGACGTTCGGCCGACCCTGCCGTCCTCACGGCGCTGGCAACTGCCGCCGGGAGGTATTCGGACGCGCGAACACTCTGGCTCGATCAACCGCGAGTGCGCCGCGCCGCGCTGCGCTTGATGAGGATCGCGGAAGGAGAGCGGTTTCGCAGAAGGGAGCTGCACGCCGAGCTGTTCTCAGCCGTAAGGTTCGACGTTGGTTGGAACGATTCGGCCGAAGAGGGCCTGCCGCCAGGCGCGCTCGAGGTCGAGCGACTCGCGCGCCTCGGCTTCCAGTGGTTGCGCCACTGGCCGCTCCAGAGGGCCATCAATGTCGTGGGAGCCGCAGCACTGCTGGGGCTTCGGGCGGGATGGCTTCCGGCATCGAAGGCGGCCCATCTGGGCATCCTCACGGTCGCCGATGACGCCGCTACCCCGTGGCTCACTGCGGGACGCGCGTTTCAGCGCCTATGGCTGGCTGCCACAAGTCATGGGCTGGCCCTGCAACCGATGGCGGCGGCGGTCGCCTTGGCTGGTCAGGAGGCCACCGGGGAGTGGGTGCGTTCGCGGATCCAAGCGCGCCTGCGAGAAGGCCTTGCGCGCCTGGCAGGATCGGGGCGTCCCGCAATGGTCTTTCGCGTCGGATACGCGCGACCACCGAGCGTCACAGCAGGGCGACGCCCCGTGCAGTCATACCTTACATCGTCGCCATCGGAACTTTGACGTTCGACCGGAACGGATCATTGCGCAAACCCCCCAAAGCAAAGAACGTCCGCAGATCGTCGAGATCGCCGCGGTACCGCCGGGGTAACCTGGTCCTCAACTCTTGTAGCCGGGCAACCACGTCGGCGCCAAGGCCTCGATCCGCGGACTTGATCATGACGAGGAAGGGAACCTTGAACGTTGAATACAGGCTAGCCCGCTCAGCGAGATTTTCCTGCATTGCACGCTCGAGATCCTCCGCCAGAAAGGCAGCGCGCAACGACCGCTCGTAATCCAATGAAAATAGGTGCGGCTGGTGCGCCGCATTCTGGTAGGCGAAATAGAGTACCGATCGAAGCGTCTTAAGGCGGCCGAAATCAACTAGGTACAGCGCTCCGTTCGGCTTTAGCACGCGGGCGATCTGCGCGAAACACGCCTGCAGGTGCGCAAACGTGGGCAGGTGGTGGAGCGCCATCGTGCTGATGACGGCGTCGACCGAATGTTCGGAAACCGTCGCGAGCACCGTGATGTCGTCGCGCTGAAGGCGGACATTCGTGAGTCCCTGCTCTCGAATTTGCACGCGGGCGCGATCGAGCATGGATTGCGACAGGTCGACTCCAAGGAACTGGGCCTCGGGATTGAGCATCGCGATCTGAGCAAGCTGGACTGCCGGTCCACATCCCAAGTCGAGGACCGTCTCGCAGGATTGCATGACTTGGCTCGCCCGAGCAGAGTGAAACAAATAGGCGGCGGCCATGACCCCATCTGCACGCCCCGCAGACTCATAGGCTGCCACCTGCTCTTGATCGTCCATCACGAGCGCAGACTCCGGCTCCCGCGGCAGCCTGCGGGGGCCGAGCCATTCCCGGAGGAAAATTGGTGCCATCGGAAGATGAGGCATCTTGGAAATTTCAACGAAATACGGCATCAAGAAACAAATCTCCGCCGCAAAGCCAACAAGTGTATGGAAACGTGGCGGAGCGCCTGACTGCAGTCCCCCCGACGACGCCGACAACCCGTAACGAGGCGTATTAGCGGATCCGACGTCAGAAGCGGTAGCTTGGTGAGATACCTCGGCCGGGATAGTTCCTACGCCTCTCCAAAAAGGGACACCGCGATTATCGCCGATACCGGGCGTCGGAAACGTTTACAGCATCGTTCCTCGTCGAGTCGGTCCGCGATCGCCCTCCCGCCCTCACAGGCACCCTACTTTCCGGGCAGGGGCAGACAACAGCCCTCGCCGCTCCGATGGCGGCGCCAACCATCCCCGTCACGCGCGAGTCCTCTGCGCCGCCTCTCAACAGGGACGGCGCAACCGCGACTTGGCCTCGCGCCGGCGTCGAAATACTTTACAGACGGTACAGATACGATGGGCGGCGTGTTGTTAAGACTATGAATTGGCTAAATTTAACGATCGTGGCGCACCTATTGCTTTTACCCCTGCGCCACCCGGATAAATTCGGTGCTGACAGCAGACGTTCGCAGGACACGCGTTTCGACAACAGGAGCAAGGAATGAAAATGCACAAACTTGAATCTTTGGTGGCTGCCGGCGTGGCGCTTTGCTTCTGCGTTGCACCGGCTGCGCAAGCCACGATTTTTAGCAGTTTTCTGACTTTTGATGGACCTCAACATACGACCAGCACGCCTGTACAGAAAGGAGGCGGTGAAGACAGCATTCAGGACGATAGCGTCTCGGCGTACGTTCCCAGCGGTACTACCGGTGCTTTTGCCGTTGGCGATATTATTTACGGGATCGTGACCGTGAGTAATATTGGCGCATCGGGTCGTCCCATCATAAACGTTGGGGCCGATAGTCAAATCGCCATTCTGTTTTCGGCGCAGATCAACGGGTTTGACGGCTCGGGCGGTTCTATCAGGCTTGGCCCAACTGCCACATCCACGGCGTACGACTTGGCGCAGATCTGTGGGGCGGTATGTTCTGGAGCTGGCATTACGGCCGACTCACTGGCTGTGGTCTTGTCGACGCCGCAGTCCGAGAGCGCTCTGAGCAACGGCGCGAACCCGTTGAATTGGACCACCACTAATTTTACGACGAACTTCAACGGACCGGGAGGAGCGAGCACTGGAGTTTGGTCTTGGGAGGCTACGCTCGGTGTGCTGGCTAACACCACGAATTTCTTTGAGTTCTCCGCGCAACCTGGAGGTCCGGAGGCTGGCGGGGTTGAGCGTGGCGCTTTCACAATTCAGAGTTCGGCCTTTCCGGCGGATTGGCTACCAGTGGACGTGCGAAATTTTGGCGGCACTAGGATCTTGGCAGATGCGACGTTGGATACTGGAACGGTAAACACGGCCACGGCCGCACAGTCGACGGCCGGATGGTTTTATCGGGACCAAGGGACTTACTTCGTGAATCCAATCCCGGAGCCTAGTTCAGTCGCACTCCTGGGACTTGCCTTGGCCGGCCTGGCAGGTTGGTCTCGTCGGCGAGCCTAATTGGCGGAAAGCGATATCGGCAAGATTCATCTCGATACGATTTCGGACACCCCCGTTACTGGGGGTGTTTTTTTGACCATTTGACTGTCGGCTTTCCCCCACGACAAACCCCGCCAAACGGCCCTCGGAACCGCTGCCGGACGGCGAAAGGGGATGGCAAGTGGGCATATTCGATGAGGCGCGATCAGACGCCCTCCACTCGGGCCGGCGCTACTTGACCGAGACTAGAAGACGTCTGCAGATACTGCGCCGGCACGGCGAAGCTGATCCCGGATGGCTGGCTCAGGATGGCTTCCTTGGTCGCCTTCACGAATACCATGTTGATGATGCCGAGCACCTCTCCGGTGGCGGCGTCGTAGAGCGGACTGCCGCTGTTGCCGGGATACGCCGTCGCATCGAGCTGCAGCACTCTGAAGGCGCCGCTCTGGAGACGGCGCAACACCCGCTCGTCGAGCTGCCGCGCATTCGCGCTGGGCAGCGCGATCGGCGTGATCGCGCTAACCGTGGCGCGATGCGTGACCGGCACCAGTCCGAGCACCGCAGCCAATCGGGAACCCGGTGAATGCGGCGCTCTGCCCTTCCCGCGCCATTTCGGATGCGCGACAGCGCAAGTGCCGGCAGCGCTGGCCCCGAAATGCGCAGGATGGCGACATCGTGGTCCTTGTCGATCGCCAGCGTCGTGCGCCTCCCGGCGCTGAAGGCTCGCGGTCGCCGGTCGCGGGCACGACGATGGCAATCGACTCGCGCCTCTCCGGGTCGATGCGTCTCCGGCAGCACGTGGGCGTTCGTCGCCACCAGCGTGCCGTCACCGACGACGAAACCAGTGCCCCGGAACGGAATTGCGGGCTTCGGGTTCTCTCGTACGTGCCGACGGCGACGATCGACGGCTTGACCCGGACAATGACATCCTCGAGCGGGTCGGCGTAAGCGGTTACCCATGACAGGCATGCCGCGCCAACCACGGCACAAAGAATCGGGAAGCGTCCTCGTGCACCGGACTGCATGTCCATAGGGGTCCCTACCGCGTCTTGATGGCGCTGATCCGCTGCAGCTCCGGTGATGGCTCCGTGATGCTCGGATCGAAGGGATGTTCTTGCTTCCGGAAGATTTGCATGATCCGGCGGACATAGTCTCGCGTCTCCGCGTACGGCGGGATACCGCGATACCGCTCGACCGTGCCTTCTCCAGCGTTGTATGCCGCCGCCACCAGCGGAACGTTGCCGCGAAAATAGGCGAGGAGCCAGCGAAGGTAAGCGAGTCCGCCGCGGATGTTCTGGACGGGGTCGTACGGCTTCTTCACGTTGAAACGGGCCGATGTCTCCGGAATCAGTTGCATGAGGCCCTGCGCATTCTTCGGCGAGCGAGCGAGCGGATCGAAGTTGGATTCCGCGCGAATGAAAGCTAGCGCAAGCAGCGGACTCACCCGATATTCGGGCGCGATGGCTTGCACGAGTGCCGCGACCTTCTCCTGCCCCGGCGTGACCGGGAAGAACACCCCCGGCTCCTCGGGCTCTTCTTCCTTCGCAAGGATTACAGCCTGATCATCGTACTCTGCGACTGGCGGCTGCGTCTGCATGCACTCGGGGAGGTCGGTGCTGGGCGGCGGAAGATGCGCCAGCATCGCCTGCGCCTGGGCATGACCCTGCTCGGCTGCAATCCGGAACATCGAGGATGCCAGGGCATCGTTGCGCTCGACCCCGCGTCCGTTAACGTACATCCACCCGATGGCGTACTGCGCCTCGGCGTCGTCCGGCGCGCGCCGCCTGGCAATACAGCTCGAAGGCCCGGAGCGCATCCTTTGCGACGCCTTCACCATTCTCCAGGGCCGCGGCCTCCGCTCGCAGGGCAGTGAAGCGCCGTCCGTCATCAGCCGTGCCCGCATCCGCGGAGCCCGCCGTGACCATCGCCAGCAGCGCGATGATGATGCCAAGCAGGTTGCGTTGGGCGACGGTCATCTTTCAGTGTTACGCGGCCGCGGCACGCGGATTTGCGCTACGACCCAGTGCATCGAAATGCGCGACGTACCATGGCATCGCGGCCCGCAGCCCATCGCGCAGCCGATGGGTCGGTGCGTATCCGAGAAGACGCCTTGCCTTGGCGATGTCCGCCTGCGAATGGCGGACATCGCCCGGCCGGAAGTCTCCATGCTCAGCCTCGGCCACGGTGAGCGCCGGAACATGCCGCGTGAGTTCATCCCGTACGGCGACGAAGAGGTCGTTGAGCGTGGTCCGATCGTTGAGTGCCACGTTGTACACCTGGTTGATCGCGTCGGCATCGTCGCTCGCTGCAGCGAGCAGATTGGCCTGTACCGCGTTGTCGACGAAACAGAAGTCGCGGCTTGTCTCGCCGTCACCGTTGATGACGACGTGTTCACCACGAAGCATAGCGCGGATCCAGCGTGGGATCACGGCGGCATAGGCGCCTTCCGGATCCTGCCGGGCTCCGAACACGTTGAAATAGCGCAAGCCGATCGTCTGCAGCCCGTAGCAGCGGCCGAACACTTCGGCGTATAGCTCGTTCACCAGCTTGGTGACAGCGTACGGCGACAGGGGCCGCCCGACGCGGTCCTCCACCTTGGGCAGGCCCGGATCGTCGCCGTAGGTGGAACTGGAGGCCGCGTAGACGAAACGCCGCACTCCGGCGTCGCGCGACGCTACGAGAAGGTTCAGGAATCCATCGACGTTCGCGGCATTGGTCGCCAACGGATCGGCGAGGGAACGCGGCACCGAACCCAGGGCTGCCTGATGCAGGACCACGTCAACGCCGTTGCATGCAGCGCGGCAGGCGGCAAGATCGCGGATGTCGGCTTCCACGAAACGATGGCGAAGCGCGCGAGCACTCCCCACCGCATCGCGCACCTCATCGAGGTTTCGCCGGTGCCCGGTGGCGAAGTTGTCCATCGACACGACATCCTGGTCAAGCCGGAGCAGAGCCTCGACAAGATGGGACCCGATGAACCCAGCGCTGCCAGTTACCAGCCAACGCTGCGGTTTCGCGACCATGCGCTGTCGTACCGTGTCGATTGTGCTCATTGATCTGCGCTTACAGGCGCCACAGGGTAACGCCGTTGCCGGCAAAGGCCCGCTGGTCGAACTGGCACTTGACGTCGGCGATGACGCCATTGGGCTGCAGCTTGTTGAGGTAATCCGCAGCGGGTCTCTGCTTCAGCTCGCGGTGCGCCACCGCGGCGACAATCGCCGCGCATTGCGGCAGCTTCTCCCACGACAGAAGGTCTACGCCGTATTCGTGGTGCGCCTCCTTCACATCAGCCACGGGGTCATAGACGTGAACTTTGGCGCCATAGGACTCGAGCTCGCGGATGACGTCGATCACCCGCGAGTTGCGCAGATCCGGACAATCCTCCTTGAACGTCAGCCCCAGCACGATGATGGGCGCGTCCTTGACCTGCCAGCCATTGCGGACCAGGTGCTTCACAGTCTGCTCGGCAACGAACTTGCCCATGCCATCGTTGATCCGCCGACCGGCAAGGATCACCTCGGGATGGTAGCCGACCATCTCCGCCTTATGCGTGAGGTAGTAGGGATCCACGCCGATGCAGTGCCCGCCGACCAGGCCAGGACGAAACGGGAGGAAGTTCCATTTCGTGCCCGCCGCCTGCAGCACCTCCATGGTGTCGATCCCGAGGCGCTCGAAAATAATGGCGAGTTCGTTCATCAAGGCGATATTGAGGTCGCGCTGGGTGTTTTCGATCACCTTGGCGGCCTCGGCGACCTTGATCGATGACGCACGGTGGACACCTGCCACGACGACGCTTGAGTAGATCGTCGCCACGCGCTCCAGCGTTTCCGGTGTGTCGCCCGAGACGACCTTGGTGATCTTGGTGAGAGTGCGTTCCTTGTCCCCCGGGTTGATACGCTCCGGCGAATAGCCTACGAAGAAGTCGCGCTTCCACTTCATGCCCGAGTGCTTCTCGATGATCGGCACGCAGACCTCTTCGGTCGCCCCTGGATACACGGTGGACTCGAACACGACGGTGGCTCCGCGTTTCAGGTTCCTGCCGACCACCTCCGACGCGCCGATCAGGGGGCTGAAGTCCGGCTGATGGGCAATGTCCACGGGGGTGGGCACGGCGACAACGACGAAGTCGGCGGCCGCCAGCGCAGATGGATCGGTGCCAACGGTGAGCTGCGTCGCGGCGCGCAGGTCCTCGGAACGCACCTCGCCGGTAGGATCGACGAAACGACGGTAGTGCTCGATCTTCTCGGTGGAGAGATCGAAGCCGATGGTCGGATATTTCTTGCCGAATTCCACGGCGAGGGGGAGGCCAACATAGCCGAGACCCACGACTGCGATGGTTGTCATGCTGTTCTCATTATTCGATCGGACGATTCGGTGAACACAGTCGACCCCTTCCAGTCACAATGACTTCATCAGCCGGGCAACCTCCTCGTGGCCGGGGTATTTGTCGCCGAGCTTGGCGAGCTCGTCGAGCTCTTTCCGGGCGGCATCCTTCTGGCCGACCTTGATCAGCCCCTTGGCGAGGTTCAATCGGATGTTCGCGGCCTGTGGGGCCATCTCGACGGCCTTGCGCAACAGCTCGACGCCGCGAGTTCGCGTCGCCTTTCTCGACCAGCAAGTTGCCGAGGGTGTCCATGATCGGCGGCTGGTTCGGGGCGAGCTTGTTCGCCTTCTCAGCGTACTCGAGTGCCCGTGGGTCGTTGAGCTTGCCGGCGGTCCACGCGAAGTTGTTCAACACCAACGCATTATCCGGTTGCTTGCTCAGCACGGCCTCGTAACGCTTGAGCGAAGCGGCATAGTCGCCACGGCGCCCTGCCGACTCCGCCAGATAGAGTTGGTAGGCGATGTCATCCGGGTGCTCCTTCAACCACGCCGTCGTGGCACGATCGGCTTCACTGGATTTGCCGGCGGCGACGAGAACCGCATGCAGCTTCGTCGCGGCTTCAGTGTTTGGAGCCTGCTTGAGGCCGGCGCTATACGCCGTCGCTGCCTGGCTCCAATCCTTCTTGCTGGCGTGGATGTCGCCTTCGAGAACGTATCCCACGGCTTCCTTGGGACGCTGCTTCTGGACTTCGCGGGCGATCGTCAACGCTTGCGCGGACTTGTCCGTACCGAGGTCGAGGAGGATCAGTCCCTTCTGCGCGCTGATCAAATCCGGCTGCAGGGCGAGTGCCTTCCGGAGGCTTTGCGCCGCGCCGTCGTAGTCCTTCATTCCGGCCTGGACGCCGGCCAGGCGCAGCAACGGCACCGGGGAATTCGGCATGGCCTCCGCCAAGCCGATTGAAGGATGCCAACGCCTGATTGGAATCGCCCGCCGCCTGCTGCGCCTGCCCGAGTGCTTCAATGATCTCCGGCCGGTCACGAATCGCCGCCTGCGCCTCCTGGGCGGCAGCCACGGCCTTCTTCGGCTCCTTGGTGCGCAGATAGTAATTGATCAGCGCGAGACGAGGCCCGACGTCAGTCGGAGCCGCCGCCACAGCCTTGTTCAGCAGCCCGACGATCTCCTCAGGAGAACCCTTGTTGCGCGCGCGCAGTTCCGCCAGAGCCAGGATCGCCTGGCTGTTGCCCGGATTCTTCGCGATCACGTCCTGGAAGCGCTTCTCGGCGTCGGCCGGCTTCTTATCCGCCAAGTCGAGGCGTGCCAGGTTGGCCACGGCGGGAAGGAATCTCGCATCGATCGCTACGGCGCGTTCGAAACTCTTGCGCGCACCCGCAACGTCGTTCTTTCCAAGGAGTGCGAGCCCGCGCAGGTTTGACGCCAACGGCTTGTCCGGCTGTTTCTTTTCGAGCGCATCGATGGCGGTCAACGCCTTGTCGTACTGGCGCTGCTGAAGGCTGGCAGAAATCAGCACCAGATCGGGCCGCACGCCGGGGTCGGACGCGGCAGCGGCCTCGAGCTCCTCGACACCGCGCGCGGTATCCCCTTGTGCAAGATGCGTGAGGGCAAGGCCGGTCTTCTGCTGCGCGCCGGCCGGATCGACCATCGACGCCTTCTGGAAGTAGGTGGCCGCCTGCGCCGGCTCGCCGTTGCGGAGGTAGACCTCGCCGGCCACGTTCAGCATGGCAGCGTCCTTGTCGATCCGCCCCAGGAGCGGTTTCAGCGCCTCCAACGCCTTCGCTGTTTGACCTCGTTCCATATAGGTGCCGATCAACATGCGGCGCGCGTATTCCTGATTCGGCGCCTGCTGCAGCACCTTGAGCAGATTGGCTTCGGCTTGCGCGTAAGCACGCAGCTGGTAGTCGATCGTCGCCGCCAGCAGCAACCCGGCAGGGTTCTCCGGCAAGACGCGAAGATATTCCTGGATCGCATCGCGGGCGGCGGTGTAGTTCTTCTCCTGCAAGCGCACCATCGCTTCCATGTAGTGCGTCTGCGGGTGTTTGGGCGCCGCCGCCTTCATCGCCGAGAGTGCCTTGGCCGCGTCGTCCTGCTTGCCATCGCGCAACAAGGCGCCCACGAGCGCCGCATGAGCCGGCAGGTACGTCGCCTTTACTTCAATCGCCTTTCGATAGGCAGCAATCGCACCCTCGGATTGCCGCTGGTAGGCGAGGATGTCGCCCTTGAGCTGCCAGGCATCGGGATCTTTAGGCGTCGCTGCAATCGCAACCTCGGTGCGCTTCAGCGCCCCATCGGCATCGCCCGCCATCGCCAGCATCTGCGCCTCGCCGACGATCGCCGGGCCATACTTGGGATCCGCCGCTTGTGCGGCGGCGAAAGCCTTCTGCGCGGCCTCGCGCTGCCCGAGGGCGAGCTGTGCCTTTCCGACGGCCGTCTGCAACTCCGCGGTCCCCTGCGGGGTCGATCCGGCAGAGTTCGCATACTCGTCGACAACTTTCTTGTACTCGCCCTTGCGCAGCATCACGGACGCAAGCGGTGGATGGACCGCGTCTGCGGGATAGCCGAGTTCGAGCGCCTTTCGGAACTCCTTTTCAGCAGCGAGCACGTCGTCGGTCTCGAGCAACGCCCGACCTAGAAGAAAGCGGCCCTCGGCATTCTTCTCGTCCTTCTGCAATGCATTCCTGAGCTGGATTACGGCCGCCTTGGGGTCGTCCTTCGCGAGGTAGTCCTTGGCGGAGGCGATCATCGCTGCCGGCTTGTCGCCACCGCAGCTGACCAGCAGCAGCGCGAGGAGACCTGCCACCAGCGCAGGGCGGATGGAAAAGATGGAACGGTCCATAGCAGTCCTTGGTAAATGTATCCGTGTCATTTCAGGCCGAGACGATGCATCAGGTCGTAAAGCGTCGGGTCGGCTCACGCCGAGGATGTCCGCAGCCTTGACGATGTTGCCGTTGACGCGACCGAGCACCTTGATGACGGCTGAGCGCTCCGCGTCGTCGCGGACCTGGCGCAGGTTCAGCGCCGCAAGGTCCTCGTCACCCGGCAGGTCGAGCCCAACGTCTGCGGCGCCGATCTGATTGCTGTCAGCCATGATCACCGCGCGCTTGATGCAGTTCTCGAGCTCGCGGACGTTGCCTGGCCAGGCGTGGGCCTCGATCGCCGCTACCGCGTCGGGTCGCAACGACATCGATCCGCGCCGCTGCTCGGCCGCGAATTTCTGCACGAAGGCATGCGCCAGCAGTGCTGCGTCTCCGTGCCGGTCGCGCATCGGGGGAATCTTGACTACGATCTCCGCGAGTCGATAGTACAGGTCTTCCCGGAAGCGACCATCGGCGATGAGTGCCTTCAGGTCCTGGTGCGTCGCGCACACGATGCGGACATCCACCGGGATCTCCTCCCGGCCGCCGATGCGCTCGATCACACGCTCCTGCAGGAAGCGCAGCAGCTTGGCCTGCAGGGCCATCGGCAGGTCGCCGATCTCGTCCAGCATCAGCGTTCCGCGATGCGCAGTCTCGATCTTGCCGAGCGTCTGTTTGGCAGCACCGGTGAAGGCGCCCTTCTCGTAGCCGAAAAGCTCGCTTTCGAGCAGCGTGTCGGGGATCGCCGCGCAGTTGATCGCGACGAATCGTTCCGAGCGTCGCGGCGACATGTCGTGGAGAGCGCGCGCCAGCAGCTCCTTGCCGGTGCCACTTTCACCGAGCAGGAGCACCGTCGCATTGGTGTTCGCCACCTTCTCGATGGTGCGGCAGATGCGCAGCATTTCAGGGTCGCGCGTCACGAGCCCCGCGAACGCATCGGGCTGACGCGATGCCTGCAGCCGCTGATTCTCCTGTTGCAGATCGTAGAGCCGGAAAGCGCGATCGATCGTAAGGCGCAGCAGCTCCGGCTCGAACGGCTTCGGGAAGAAATCGTAGGCGCCCATACCGATCGCCCGCAACGCATTGGTGCGATCCTGCTGGCCCGTGAGGACGATCACTTTCGTGTCGGGGGCAAGCCCGAGGAGATCCTGCAGTAGTGCGAAGCCCTCCGATACCGAATCGGGGTCCGGCGGCAAACCCAGGTCCATGGTGACGACCGGCGGCATGTGCCGGCGCACCTGCGCCAGCGCGCTGTCCCGGTCGGACGCCACGAGCGTTTCGTAGCGGTCGAACGCCCAGCGCATCTGCTTTTGCAGCGCGGGATCATCTTCGACGATCAACAGTGGTCGCAGCTTGTCACTCATGCAAGGTCCCGCTGCACGGGTTCCGGCGCTGTCGCGCTCCGCTCGACCAGCGGCAGCAGCAGGCGCACGCGGGTGCCTTCGTTCGGCGCGCTCTCCACGACGACCCGCCCGCCGAGTTCGTTCACGTATTGCTGACTTTCGTATGCGCCGATGCCCATCCCCGTCTGTTTCGTGGTCTGAAATGGTTTGAAGAGCTGATCCCGGACGAATTCCTGGGTCATGCCATGACCGGTGTCGCCGACTTCCACCATTGCCTGCTGGCCTTCACGGGCGATTTTAATCCACACTCGTCCGTCCGCATCGGTGGCGTCGATGGCGTTTTGAACCAGATGGCCCACCACCCGCTCAAGTCGATCTGCGTGGCCACGGCATGCGACGCTGTCGATGATTTGCAGTTCAGCCGCCGGCTGCTGCGCAGCCTTGGCGCGCTGCACGCGCTCCGCGATGTCGGCGAGTTCCACCCGCTGGGTCACGTCGGCTGGCGTGGTGCCATCGCGCAGTTGGAGCATGAGCTGCTTCATGCGCTCCACGGAGTGCTCGACGGTCATCAGCATATCCTGCTGGAACTCCGGATTGTCACGATGCCGCTCGGCATTGCGGACCATGAGCGAAAGTTGCGCGATGATGTTCTTCAGGTCGTGCACTACAAATGCCGACATGCGGTTGAAGGCGTCGAACTTCCGCGCCTCGAGCAGCGCCTCCGTGGCTTGTGCCTGACCGAGAAAGCTCGCCGCTTGGCGTCCGGCGGTCTTGAGAAGATCATTGACCTCCCAGTTCACCTCCAACGGTGTCCGTGCCGTGGCCAAAACCACGAATCCGGTCAACTTACTGCCGATCGTCAGCGGGACGATCAGCCACGCGTTCGGAATTCCGGAAAGCCACGGCGGCAGCGTCAGGTCGCCATAGCGCTGCCGGGCGAAGCGGTATTCCTCCAGGTTGATGACCCAGCCACTGCTCGCCATGAACCGCGCGAGGGGGCCGTCGACATCCTCGCTCGCCTCGGTTGCCGGCACGTTCCACCGTGCCGCAGGGGCGAAGGTTTGTCCGTTTGCCTCCAGCAGCCAAAGCGTGCCGCCGGGGCTTTCCACCATGTTGGCGAGGGCCTCGATGACCTGCTGGCCCATGGCCGCGTGCGCACCCTCAGCGGACAGCGCCTGGGTGAACCGGAGCCATTCCTCGCGGTAGTCGTAACGGTAGCTGAAAAAATGCTTGCTGATGAGAACGCGGAACTTCGCGCGGATCGATCCCGAGATCGAGAGGACGCCCAGCAGCAGCATCGCCGCGAAAACAAGCGCCACCTCCAGCGCGCGCCCCCACTCGCCGCCAAAAAAGCGGACGTAATACCCCGCGCCGGCCATGAAGAGCAGGTAGATGCCGGTCATGGCCAAGGCCGTGGAGCGGAACATGACCTGCCTCGACAGCACGATCCGGAAACGATCGCCCCGCATGCGCAACAGCGACAGCACAACGAGCGGCAGGGCCAAGGCGCGAACGAAGCCTCGGACACTGGCGACGTCCGGATCCACGCGGCCGAACAGCACACCCCCCGCGAACGCAAAGACATCAAATGCGAACGCCGCGGCCAGCCCGAGACACAAGGGGGTCAAGCTCCAGCGCGACTCCTCGGCGACATTGCGGTACGCGTTTTCGACCAGCACAAGACCGAGCACGGCTCCCGCAAGAGCGTCGAACAGCGCCATGCGCTCAGGGGCGCCGAAGGGTGCGAGGCCCAGCGCCGCGAACAACTGTGCGGCAAGACCCCAGGCAACCACCGCCACCGCGATCGGCAGAAGCCAGCCGGAGCCGCGGGCTGATGCGGGGGTCCCACCGCCTCGCCGCCCGACGATCGCCAGCAGACACGCGAACCAGCCCGCATATGCGAACACGTCCGCGAGTGCGCTTGCCGCGAGAAGGACCACGCTGCCTGTGAGAGCGTAGGCCGCGACCCCTAATCCCCATGCCGACGTCGCGCTGGCCGCCACGAGCAGTCCCGGGCGAGGGAGACCTTTGCTACGCGCGAACGCGATGCCCAGCGCAAACGCGAGGTAAAGCAAGCCGGCGAGCCCGTAACTCCACAGGATCACGGTACCGAGGCTTGGCGATGGCATGGCGTGGAAAACAGGATGATCAAGGAAGAATCATTGCACGTGAGAGCGGATGCCACCAATGATCGGCGAAAGTGGTGAATGTCCTTGCGTTCGCCGGCTGGCGCCGCCACACATCGACCAAGCCGGTCATTGGCACCCACGATCCCGAGCGCGCAAACCGGACCGACTCATCGCACCAGCGGTGCACGGACTGAACGAAGGTGTACAACTGTAAACCGGATCGCATGATCCGGTCCCGACATCAGCCGCTATGGAAAGCGGTGATGCGTCACCGAGCGCCCTTCCCGGTGACGACCACTCCAACAGTCTCGAACAGGATCAGCATGTCGAGGAACAATGTGTGGTTCTTGACGTAATAGAGATCGTACTGCAGCTTTTGCACCGCGTCGTCGACCGACGCGCCGTAGTGATAGCGAATCTGGGCCCAGCCAGTAATGCCGGGCTTGACGCTGTGCCGAGCAGCGTAGAAGGGAACCTCACGCGTCAGGCTGTCGACGAAGAATGGCCGCTCCGGACGCGGACCCACCAGACTCATGTCGCCTTTGAGCACATTCACGAGTTGCGGTAGCTCGTCGATGCGAAGCTTGCGCAGAAAACGGCCCACCTTGGTGATGCGGTCGTCGTCCGAGGTAGCCCAGCGCGGCTTGCCATCGTTCTCCGCGTCCGGGCGCATGCTGCGAAACTTGATCACGCGGAATACCCGGCCAGCCTGCCCGATGCGTTCCTGTCGATAAAGAACCGGGAATCCGGTTTCCGCCGCGATAAGCGCGGTCGCAAGCAGCATTACCGGCAGTGAGAGCATGAGGAGCGTCATCGACGCCGCAATGTCGAACAGGCGCTTGACCGAGGTTCGCAATGCACCTTGCCTGAAGCCCTCGCCGAAAATAAGCCAGCTCGCATGCAAGGTATCGAGCCGTACCTGCCCGACCGCGCGTTCGTAATAACTGGAGAGATCGAGCACCCGGATGCCGGACAGCTTGCATTCGAGGAGCTGATTCAACGGCAATGCGCCACCGCGGCGTTCCTTGACTGCCACGATGACATCATCGACGTCGTGAAAGGCGGCAGTATCCGCGAGAGACAGCGTATTGGGGAAGATGCTGTCTTTCTGTACGGCTGGCGAGACTTCCGAGGCGGCCACCGGGTAGAAGCCAACCAGCGACATTCCGGGACCGAAATGTTCCAGCGAGCGTTCGACGGATGCTGCCTCCTCGCCGGTACCAAAGACGAGCACGCGTCGGGTGAACATCGACGCATTCGAACGATGGCTCGCGAAGCCCCGCGCCGCAACGAGTACCGTCAAGGCCGCGATCGCCGCGATCTGAAGTGCATCTTGGTGGACGTCACCCCACGGCTGAAGATGGAAGATGCCGTAGGCGACGGGAATCGTTAACACGACGGAAAGAGCGACGCGGGCGGCGTTCTGGGCGGCGGTCCGGTACGGATCACGGCGGTAGAGCCCAAGGAACGAATTGAGGACGATCATCGCCACTGCAAACAGCAATGCGCTTGGGAGTACGTCGGCGCGCGCAAGACTTCCGTGGGTGAGCCAGGCACCGGCAACGAGGAAAACGAAGAACAGCAGGACCGCGTCGACAACGACCTGCATCACGGTGCTCGACGGAAACCAGTGGTTAAAAACGCGGACCATCCGCAAACTCCCCGATCATACTATGTGCGCTTTTTGTTCGTAACTGGTTCGAAGCTCTGCCCTGGCATATCGGCTCGTATCAGTGCAGTTGCTGCCTCGGGCAGGCGGCGCCGCTAATCGCGTCAACCGGACACAGGCGAAATCCGATGGACGCAGCGATCGCATCTTGCACGAAGCATGCCACTGTGGAAATGACGCGAACGAATGCGCACAAGAGGCTGTGCGCACGCGGGTTATTGCATGCGCTGGCAGCCACAAGATCAGAGGCGCGCGCCGTTGCATGGCAAACTCGCTCCAATGGCGGCACAACCCAGCGGGGCCATCAAGCGTCGTGAGTGCGGCAGGAAACGACGGTCAACGGACGGCGTGTCGGCCCCGTTGACCGCTGCCCACCTGTTCACGACAATCTGACGTGGCCGCGATTGAGTTGACCCCTTGGATCAAGATGGCTGCCAAAGCCCTGTTGCTGCCGCCGGGGAGCTTGCTGGGCCTCGCCTTCGTTGGAATGATGTTGGGGCGCCGGCATTATCGCGCTGGACGGACGCTCACGTTGCTGGCGCTCGTCACCCTCACGGCGCTCTCGATACCCGTCGTCAGCCATTTGCTTCTTCTGACCTTGCGGCCGCCAGCACCTTTCACCGCCAATTCCGCCTCCGGGGCCGGCGCGATCATCGTATTGGGTGGGGGGGTGCGACTGAATGCACCGGAGTATGGTGGCGACACCGTTACCGCGCTTACGCTTGAACGCGTGCGCTACGCGGCGCTCATCGCTCGACAAACCAAACTCCCCGTCCTCGTAAGCGGCGGATCACCGCAGGGCGGCGACGCCGAAGCGACGATCATGGCGCGCATACTGCGCGATGAGTTTTCCGTTCCGGTGCGCTGGGTCGAGTCGCGCTCCGCGAATACCCACGAGAACGCTCTTTTCTCCGCACCACTCCTGCGGGCGGCCGGCATTCGCAAGGTGGTGCTCGTCATGCATGCCTTCGACATGCGTCGCGCGACGGCCGAATTTGCGGCTGAGGGCATCGAGGTCATTCCCGCAGCGACGGGTCTGCCGGGAAACCGCCCTCTCGAGGTGCTCGACTGGCTGCCGAGCATCCACGCCTTGCGCACGAGCTACTTCGCGACGTACGAACTGCTCGCCAATTTCGTGCGATGGTTGCGAATGTCGACGTACTCAACCGCGAGCATCGGCTAGGCCGTCATCAGCCGCGCATGCCATTCGGGTTCGTGGACTGCCAGCGCCACGCGTCGGCACACATCTCGGGCAGCCCATGCGTCGCCTGCCACGCAAGAACCTCGCGCGCACGTCGTACGTCGGCATAGCAGGTAGCAATATCCCCAGGTCGCCTGGCCACGATCTCGAACGGGATTCGGACGCCGCTTGCCTTCTCGAACGCCTGCACCACTTCCAGGACGCTGTGACCGCGACCGGTGCCGAGGTTGACCGTCAGCTCGCCCCGGCCACCGGCGGCGAACAGGTGCTTGAGCGCGGCGACGTGCCCGCGAGCGAGATCGACGACGTGGATGTAATCGCGCACGCCAGTGCCATCGGGGGTCGGATAATCGCCGCCGAAGACATGGAGCTTGGGTCGCCGGCCGACAGCCACTTGCGACACGAATGGCATCAGGTTGTTCGGGATGCCGGCCGGATCCTCCCCGATGAGACCGCTCACATGCGCGCCTACGGGATTGAAGTACCGCAGCAGTATGGCGTGCCACGCAGGGTCAGCGACAACCACGTCACGGACGATCTCCTCGATCATCAGCTTGGTGCGGCCATAGGGATTGGTCGGGCCGACGGGTGACTGCTCGGTGAGGGGCATGCGTTCGGCCGCGCCGTAAACCGTCGCGGAAGAACTGAAAACCAGCCGTTTTACGCCGTGTCGCTGCATGACGTCGAGCAGCACGAGTGTGCCGCCCACGTTGTTTTCGTAATACTGCAGTGGGAGGGCAACCGATTCGCCAACGGCTTTCAGGCCGGCGAAATGCACGACGGCGTCCACGGCATGCGTGGCAAAAATGCGATCGAGCGCCGCGCGATCCCGGATGTCGGCCTCGACGAAGGTGGGCCGTTCCGAGGTGATGCGCTCGATGCGATCGATGACGACGGACGAGCTGTTCGCGAGGTTATCGACGATGACGGGTGTCCACCCGGCAGCGATGATTTCGACGCAGGTGTGTGAACCGATGTAGCCGGCGCCGCCGGTCAAGAGGATGGTGGGCATTGCGAATGATCGACGAGGGCCGGTGCAGCGCGACCTGCAATTATAAATGGCGCGGCCGTTTCAATCGTGGCAGACCGTCATAGGTAAAGATAAACGAAACAACAAGCCAGCAATTACCGCTGCGCAGTATCGCTCTCGTGCTCATCTCGTCGGAGCGCCTTGACGGTGAGATGCCACGCCAGGAGATGCGGGGGCATCTTGAGCCAGTGCCCGCGGACGTAAAGCATCCGGCGTGCCGTGGCGCTTAGCCCGTCGGCAGCGGTGGGATGATCGGGCCGCAACGCGCGCAGAAACAATGCGTCCATCAATGGTTCCAATGGCCGGCGCCCGGCGCCGCGCGCCGCCATCATCACGCTCTGGAGGTACTGTCGTCGCCAGAATTCGTGCCGCGTAACGCAGGGCGTAGTACAGCGGACGCGTGAGGTCGAGCTCGACCGCGCGCGACACCAGCCGCTCCCAGAAACCCGGACTCACGCGCGAAGTGGCGCAACAGGTCGTCGAGATCGACAAGGTCGCGCAGCCCGTGGCTGAACTCCTCGTTGTAGAAAAGGTGGGTCGCGCTGTGCAGCACCATGTCCGCGGGCCCAAGCACGAACAGTCGGGTGCTCGTCGCAACGGCTACATACCGCGCAAGCAGCTTCGCCGAGATCGGGCTTCAGGCGGGCCGTCACGGGCAGGATCGCGTGATGCACGTCGATCGACGGTCTCGCGCCGCACGTGACGCATCGGCGGCAGCTCGTGCATCCACTTACGGTAGTAGCGCTGGTCATACGGATGGTGGTGCGTGGCGGCCCAGCCATGGAGCATGAGCGCCGCCTCAACTTGGGGCAGGGCGCCTTGCGGAACGAGGATGTCGATGTCCGAGAACAGACGACCTTTCGCCGCGGGCAGACCTGCGAGCAGGTAGGCAGCACCCTTCAGGAGCACTACGTCGACCCCCGACCCCACTACGGCCGCGCGAACATAGTGCACCTCGCGCCGTATCGCTTGCTCCTGCGCTCGCGCAATCAGGCGCGCTGCCTCGAGGCTGCCCGCGCGGAGCGGCTGGCACTTGATCGAGCAAACCGAGATCGCCGAGCGCCACCGCCAGCCGCGACAGCAGGTCGGCAGCGCGTGCCTGGCGCACGACCTCGCCCCACTGCGCAAGAGAGCACGTCAGGACCGAACTCGGATCGCGCAGCGCGTCGCGTAACTTGCCTTCGCGCCCAAGGCTCATGTGGCGCGTGCGAGTTCGTCGAAAACCGACGCCGCCTCTTCCAGATCCCCGTAGGCAAATTCGTAACAGGCGGACGCGTCCACAATCTGCGCCAGCACCTCGAAACCGTGGCGACCGTGGATCGTATAGTTAAACGCATTGTCGGCCAGCTGCATGAACGCGTGGGCCTTCGGGAATGAGGTCAGGCGCGCCGGTGCGCCGGCTTCGTAGCGCGGGAGCACGATCCAGCCGGGACGTGCGGTCTCCCCCGCGCGCCGCACGCTGTCGGTTGGCGGCTTCATGTGCGCGACGGATCCCTTGACCGTATCCCGCACCACCGGCCCCAAGACGGCGGAACCGAAGAGGCCCCGGATAACCTCGATGGAGGCGTTCTTCAGACTGACGGGCCGCGGCAGCGGCAAGACGTGCCCGCTCGCCGGGTCGATGAGCGTCAGTTCATCCGATAGCAATCGCCAACCGCGGTTCACCAGGCCGGCGCACAGGGTGCTCTTGCCGGAGCCCGGCGGGGCGGGAAGAATGAGCGCTCGGCCCGAGCGCTCGACCACCGCCGCGTGGATTGCCAGATATTGGTGGCCGTGAGTGGAAACGCACCAATTGAGTCCCCATTCCAGCATCGGGAACGCTTGACCAGCAGGTAGTGCCCGGAATGGCGGTATGCCATCGAAATGGAACAGTACTTGGCGCTTAACCCAGCGCCGGAGCGTCCGCGGCGACTCGATTTGAACGTGGAAATCGACGAAGCCGTCCGCGGGTTCGGTTGGATGTTCGGCATAGTGCAGCCCGATGCCTTGCACGACTAGCGGTAGCCGGGAGCGAATCGACGTAACGAACGGTCCGGTGCGCAGGCGAATACCAGGGCCAGCCAGGGTGCCTGCCAACTCCTCGAGTGACAGGTCGCCGACGATCACTCGATTCCCGCTTCCACCAGTCCAATCCGTTGGAATTCTGCCAGCACGAATTCGATTTCAGCTACCCCATCCACGTCGCAGGCTGCACCTCGATCGTTGGCTAGGCGCTGAGCGAGGTCTGGCGCTCGCAGCGGCCATCCCCGAATCGAACAGGATAGCGAAGATACGGCCCGAAAAAGCGGGGAGAAGGTGGGTACTACCTGTTCGCTCGTCGTGGACGACAACCTCGCCGTCCCATTGCCGCCATGAGAGGCTTTCCGGCGCGACCAACCGCCAACGGGGAGATGCAGCCGAAGACAGATTAGCGCTCGGGCGGAAGGCTCAGTTGCCTGACTGGCATATACGGCGCTTACGCCATCGTCATTAGCTTTGCGTGTCCATCGTCGATTTGAGGTAAGTGCAGATCTGGTAGTCGTACCACTTTACGCCGGCGGTCGGTTCGTAATAGCCTTTCGCCGCGTACTCGTTCCAGATGTCTCGCACAACTTGCACGCTCGGGTACGGTCGTAAACCCCGTGGCCACGTTGAGGAGCGCCGCAACAACGTGTCGCCCGACGTCTCCCGGCGGGTTAGCGTCGCCGCCTTGGGGGGTGAGGACGTCCAACATCGTCTTGGTCGCCGAAGTCCCGCCCTGACCCTGACAGTCCGTGATTGAACCCCGTGTCAAGTGAATGGAAGAGCGTCGCAGTGTGCCCCCCTGACCCAGGGATCGTCGTCGCAAAAAATGGGCTCGGCCACTGGCCGTGTGATTCTTCCAGTAGCCTGGGCGTGCGTCCCGGGCAGGGCTGGGCGCCCGCGCCAGGCTGGCTGACGTTGCCCGAACCGTACGCGGACGGCGACAGGCACACTTGCTCGCCCAGCACCGGTCGGCTCACGAGCGTCATCAGCACCGGCGCGCCGGCCAAGCCACCTTGCAACAACCGCCGCCGCCCATGATTGGGAGTGCCGCCGGCATCCGGCGTGTTCCCTGCGCCACCAGCAGGACCTGGAGACTCGTCTAGATGCGACACGATGGCATCCCGTGAAATTGTCGTTGTGAGGGAAACATGATAGCTCCGGCGGGTGGTGCGGGACGGATCTCGGCGCTCCGGTATGGCCGCTGCGTGTCGAAATCTTTGACAGGACGACACCCGCTCTCTTTGCCGTCGCCGACCCCGGCGTGTCCGGCAAGCGCGGACCCGGATCGACCAGACTTCCTTCGTCCCTCTTCGCCGAGTTCAAAAATATCTGTCGCGGCGGGGCCTTACGCCTAACCGCCCGACCGGTTCTCACAAAATCGCAGCCGCAGGATCCGTCGGCGATGCCCGCGAACCCGGTCCGGCGGCGTGAAAGATCCGATCGTCGTCAAAAAAGAGCAACTTCCGTGCCGGGCGTTCTGCCGGCGCTCCGGCGTAGTCATCGAGCTTTCACGGACCGATCGGTGAAATGCGGCCAGGCACGCGACTCATGGCCCGGGCGCCACTTGCAGGAGCAAGGGCCGCTGGCCACCCGTCAAGCCTGCCGCCCATCCCACCACGTAGAACCGGCCGGCATCGTCGCGCGTGATCGAGCCGTAGAGCAGCACCTTGCGCAAATCCATCGTATCCAATGGAAAGGCACCCGCGACGCGCGTGGCGAGATCGAACACCACCCATTCGTAGCGACCCGCTCGCTGCGTGACGCCCGCGATAAGCCCTCTTCCGTCGAAGGCAAAAAGCGACGCAGCGTAGGCTTCGCCGTCGGGATGGAACCAGCCGAAGGCTGTCACGTTGGCCGCGCCCGCGGGATTGGGTGTGATCACGTAGAGCTGGCCACGATGCGTCGTGAATGCCATGCGGCCGTCAGCCAAGTACGCGATGCCGGTGATGCCGTGGTGCTCCCCGGGTGACTCGCGACCGAGGTAGGCATCGAGCGGCGTTGCGCCGACCTCTCGCAGACTGCTGTCGTACTCGACCAGCTCTGCTACGACGCTGCGATCCGCCTGCCGGCTCAGGCGTGGCACATAGACGTGGCCGTTGGCATCGGCCAGGAAATTGCGGGAGACGTGACCACCCACGGATCCGACCATGACCCTTGTCGATGCGCCCGTGGAAGTATCGTACTGATACAGCACGTGCCCCCAGTAGCCCAGCGCATAGATGTAACGTCCCACGCCGCTGACCGCGACCAGGCCCTCGGGCACCGCCAGCAGATGCTGCCAATGTCCTCCGCGCGGATCGGTGCGCCAGAGATGCCCGCCCCAGCGTGGCGGGCGCCCCGACGATGCATCCTCGCCATCCTCGTCGGTGGACGCAAAGTACAGCAAGCCATCCTCTGCGGGCACGATCTTGGAGTGGATCTTGATCTGCCCCATGCCGTCGCGGTACAGCCCTGCGGCCTTCAACTCCTGAACCACATCGCCGCGATCGACCCACGATTCGCCTCGGGGATCGAATTGCAGCAGATGAGCGCTCATTCCTGCGGACGCCGCGGAGACGCCGACCCAGATTCGCCCGTCGAAATCGCGTCCGGTCGCACCCCAGATACTCGTGGCATTGTCGAAGTCCGGCAACTTGACCTCGCGGACGCGCGGTGCCTGGAATGGATTGGCCGGCAGCGGCAGGAAGCGGCTGCCCGTGAGCGATTCATAACTCGGCGGGTCAGCGACCGACCGGCCGGGCAGAACGGAGGTGGGGAACCACCAGGGTGCGGCAATCGCGAGCACGCCGAGCAGGCCGAAAGCTGCGCCGAAGAGCCGCTTACGCGACTTGCGGACACGAAGATCGTTGCTTGGTGCCTGCGAACTCATCGTGCGGCTCCCCGAGAAGTCGGAAGCGGGCTGAAGCGCCGAGTGTGATCCTACTGTGCCGTCTTGCCACCCGCTAGCGTCAACCGCGTGGCGTCAGGCTTGAATCCTGGCGTGCAACCTTACGCCGCCACGCTGAAAACGTGACCTACAATCCGGCAAACTACTCGTCCACGCTGTCGAAATGCCCCGCTCGCCAACGATCGCATGACTCCGCAGCCTGCCCGTACCCCGCTTTCGGCACGTGACTTTGCCATCGCCACCCTGCTCTACGCGGCATTTGTGGTCTACGGCAGCCTCGTCCCGCTCGATTTCCATTACCACCGCTTCGCAGACGCCTGGGCGTCGTTCCGGCACACACCTTATCTGCACCTTGGGGTCGGTTCCCGTGCCGACTGGGTTGCCAACATTCTGCTGTACATCCCGCTGAGCTTCCTCGCCACCGGTTGGCTGTCCGGCCGTAACCGCAAAGCAGGTGCCGGCACCGGCACGCTTGTGTTCCTGTGCTGCACGATGCTCGCCATCGCGGTCGAGTTCACGCAGCTCTATTTTCCGCCGCGCACGGTCTCGCTGAACGACATCATCGCGGAGATCATCGGCTCGGGCATGGGGATCGGCCTCTGGCTCTTTGCGGGACTGAAGCTCACCGCCCTGCTCGACGACGTGCGCCACGGCGGGCGGCACGGAACGCGCGCGCTGATGGCGCTGTATACGATCGCCTATCTCGCGCTCAGCCTGTTCCCCTTCGATTTCCTGGTCTCGGCCGGCGAGCTCCTCCAGAAGCTGGGCAACGCGCAGCGTTCCGCATTGCTCGTCACTCAATCGTGCGGCGGCCCTCTGCCCTGCGGCGCCAAACTCTTGTCGGAAATCCTGGTGGTCGCGCCACTGGGCATATTCCTTGGCATCTACTCGATCACGGGCCGCAAGCCGACGTTGCGAAGCGCATTCGGCTGGGGCGTGCTCCTTGGCCTCGTGATCGAGGGCCTGCAGGCATTCCTTGCGACGGGCATCAGCCAAGGTGCATCGATCATCACCCGCGGACTCGGGGTGGCCCTCGGTCTGGCGACCTATCGGGCTTTCGATCGCGAATGGCTCTTGCGACACCGCGTCCAGCTCAAGACGGCGGCGCTGTTCGCCCTGCCACTCTACGCCGTGGTACTGCTCGCCTTCAGTGGATTCTTCACGTCGCCCTTGCAAAGCCATTGGGTCGCGCTCGCGAAGCTGCGGGAAGTTCACTTCCTGCCTTTCTACTATCACTACTTCACGAGCGAAAGCCAGGCGCTATATAGCCTGCTGGCGAACGCCGGGGTCTACGCTCCCATCGGCGTGTTCGCATGGGTCTTCTACGGCGCTCGGAAGGACCGGTCCATGCTCCGGTCAGCAGCCTGGGCCGGAGGACTGACGGCGCTCGCTCTGGAAACCCTGAAGCTCTTCCTCGGCGGCGCCAGACCCGATCCCACCAACGTGTGGATCGCCGCTACATCGGCGCTCGTCGCGTGTCTTGCAACGGTTCGCCTTTCCCGGTGGGCCGGCCCCGACTCGCAGGGCAACCTAGGTCGGCCGAGCGAGTCACCAACCGCCGGCGGCCTCTCCCGATTCGACCGGACGATCGCATCGCGGCGCGCTCGTTGGCGGCCTCGTCATTTTGCTGGCAGCACTCGTTGGCTGGGCGATCGCGGTGCAGCCCAAGGAGCACTTCGTCGACGAGAGCCGGTTGCCGCAGCTTGCGGCTCCGGATGCGCTGCCACCGGTGGATCTGCCCAAATTCCAGCGCGCACATCCCCGGCTTCCACATCCCTCCGCTGCCGACATTGCCGCATTGCGGGCCGGCAACCCACAATTCCTGCGCGAGATCCGCAACCGCGCCAACGGCGGCAAGGGCAACCTCGAAGCTTCCACTCTGCAGGCCCTGGTGGAGCCCGGAAGCGTTGACCTCGACCTCCTCTATCAGCACTTGACCGAGCTGAAGTTCACCTATCGTGGGCACGAGCAGGGCAAGCCCCTCGCGGTCGCCTACGACTGGCTTTACGCGCAGTGGAGCGAGACACAGCGAGCAGGACTGCGCGCCAAGCTCGCCGACGGCTGCGATTACATCATCAACGTGATCCGCACCGAGCGTCTCTCGCCGTACAACGTCTTTCTCTACAACTCGCCTTTCCAGGCCTTGATGGCGTGCAGCATCGCCTTGTACCGCGACGATCCGCATGGCGATCCGGTCATGCGCTTCACCTACGACCTTTGGAAGAACCGCGTGCTCCCGGTGTGGCGACAGGTGATGGGCCGCAACGGCGGGTGGCACGAAGGCGGGGAATACGTGGGCATCGGCATCGGTCAGGCCATCTACGAGGTGCCGGCCATGTGGCGCAGCGCTACCGGGGAAGATTTGTTTGTCACCGAGCCCGGCATCCGGGGCTTCCTCGATTTCCTGGTCTATCGCACGCAGCCCGATGGCACGCATTTCCGCTGGGGCGATGGCGCCTTCTTCGACCGGATCGTGCCGGATGCCGCTCCGCTAGCGATCGAGTATCGAAACGCCGCGGCCTACAGCCTTCGCCCGGTCAAGGACCTCGCGCCGACGGCATGGCCATGGGGGCCGTTCGCCGATCCGACCCTGATCGATCCGACCGCCGCATCGCGACTACCGCTGACGCGCTACTTCGACGGTATCGGCATGATCGTCGCCCGCAGCGACTGGTCACCGGATGCGACCTACGTGACGTTCAAGGCCGGCGACAACTTCTGGTCACACAGTCATCTGGACCAGGGGGCTTTCACCGTTTACAAGGGTGGCGCACTGGCAATCGACAGCGGCCTTTATGGCCCGCGCTACGGCTCGGACCACCACATGAACTATGCGTATCAGGCGATCGCCCACAACACGCTGACGGTGACCGATCCCGACGATACCGTCCCCGCTCCCGGCAAGGAAGAAACCCGCTCGATCGCAAACGACGGCGGCCAGCGGCGAATCGGCTCCGGTTGGGGCGTCGAGGCCGCTCCGCTCGATCTCGCCGAGTGGGAGGCCAAGCGCGACATCTATCACACCGCGACGCTCGAGAAATTTCTGGACCAGGATGGGCTCAGCGTGGGGGTTGCCGACATCACGCCCGCGTACACCAACAGTCTGTCCGGCCACGGCACCTTCTCGCATCGCACAAGGCGGGTGGAGCGCTTCTGGCGCACGTTCGGGTACGACCGCGTGGACGATGTCATCGTCGTTTTCGACCAGGTGACCGCCACGCGGGCATCGTTTCGCAAGCATTGGCTGCTGCATACGCTTGAATCCCCCAAGCTGACCACGGGTGGATTCAGCATCGGCGTCCCAACGCTGAACCGGCCCGGTCACGCGGGAGGACGGCTGGAAGGGCGCGTGCTGCTGCCAAAGGACGCGCAGATCAATGCGATCGGCGGCCACGGCTTCGAGTTCTTTGTCGACGACAAGAACTACGACGAGAACGGTACGCTACAAGCGTCGATCAAGAAGCTCGGACCGAACCAGGGCGAGCCGGGCGCGTGGCGCATCGAGGTCACTCCGCCGCAGGATGCTGCGGACGATGTTTTCCTCGTGGTGCTCCTGCCGACGCTCGGCAGCACCACGCCTAGCCATCGCGTACGGCTGCTCGAATCCGGTCGCCGCGTGGGCTGCGAGGTGGCCGGGCCGCACCGCACGACGCAATGGTGGTTCGAGCCGGGACGAAACGGTGTCGAGATCCAGGTCGCGGAGAGTGGTGAAACGCGCAACTACAAGCTGCTGGGACCACCGGCGCCGCCCGTCGAGCCGGGAGGATGGTTCGTTCGCATGCGAAAATGGGTGAATGAGAGACATTGACCCTGAAGCCCTCCAGACACGCGCCACTGTGACGTGTCGGGCATGCGAAGGCAGCGAATGACGTCCCTGACCCATCTCCAGCGCCTGGAAGCCGAGAGCATCGACATCATGCGCGAGGCCGTCGCCGAGAGCGAGCGGCCGGTGATGCTCTACTCGATCGGCAAGGACAGCTCGGTGATGCTGCACCTCGCCATGAAGGCGTTCCATCCGTCGAAGCCGCCCTTCCCGCTGCTGCACGTCGATACCACCTGGAAATTCCGGGAGATGATCGAGTTCCGCGGCACGATGACGCAGAAGCTCGGCCTCGAGCTCATCGTCCACATCAATCCCGAAGCCCAGGCGATGGGGATCAATCCCTTCACGCACGGGTCCGCGGTGCACACGGACATCTGGAAGACGCAGGGCTTGAAGCAGGCGCTCGACAAGTACGGGTTCGATGCAGCGTTCGGCGGAGCGCGCCGCGACGAGGAGAAGTCCCGCGCCAAGGAGCGCATCTTCTCGTTCCGCTCCGCACAGCATCGCTGGGATCCGAAAATGCAGCGCCCCGAGCTGTGGCGTCTCTATAACGCGCGCAAGAACAAGGGCGAGAGCATCCGCGTCTTTCCACTTTCGAACTGGACCGAGCTCGACATCTGGCAGTACATCCATCGCGAGAACATCCCGATCGTTCCGTTGTACTTCGCGAAGGAGCGGCCGGTGGTGGAGCGCGACGGCGCCCTCATCATGGTGGACGACGATCGGATGCCGCT
>CAWEYW010000003.1:0-468637 GCA_963813415.1 uncultured beta proteobacterium
CCGACTCGGGATAGTCGCACCGCGACCCGCCAGGAGGTCCGTCTGATCTGCCGTTTCGGTGGTTCCGTCGACTCGGTCTGAAGGACGCGGTGGCGGACCACTCGACGCTCTGCCGCCATCGTTGGCGCCTTCGGGCCATGCTCCACCCAGCCGATGCATGCGGAAGCGGAGCGCGACCGCTACCGGCGCTTTCGATAGGTGCCGATCAACACCGCCGAGGCGAGGACATGTCCCTGCATCGCCGCCTCGAGCGCGGACTTGTCGGGATGTTTGAGTTGCGGCAGCACGACATCGAGCGCGTACAGCTTGTGAAAATAGCGGTGGCGGCCGATCGGCGGACAGGGCCCCCCGTATCCGGTACGCCCCCAGTCGTTGCGGCCCTCATGCGTGCCGGATGGCAACGCATTCGACGCGACGCCCTCCGGCAAGCTGGTCGCTGCCGGAGGAATGTCATAGAGCACCCAGTGCACCCAGGTCGTGGTCGGCGCTGCGGGGTCGGGCGCATCGGGATCGTCGATGACGAGCGCAAGGCTCCTGGTCTGCGCCGGAGCACCGCTCCAGGCAAGCGGCGGTGAAATGTTCTTTCCTTCGCAGGTGTACACAGACGGGATTTCGCCGTTCGGCGCGAACGCCGTCGAGGTGATGCTCAGGCTCATCGGATGCCTCCTCAGGACCGCTTGCGCAGCCGCACTCATTGCTGGCCGGCGCGCTAGCACTTCCCGGCCCCTGCGGTGGTGCAACGCGCCTACTTCGCGCGTCCCTCGATGCCTTTGCCGGTCATGCGTACAAAACGCACGGGCAGCACGACAGTCTCGAGGATGCTGCCGTCGGGTCTCTTTTCCAGCAGGAGCAGCTCCTGCCCGCCACGTGACACTGCAACGGGGATGACCATCTTCCCGCCGGGCTTGAGCTGGGCCACGAGCGGCTCGGGTATGAAGGGCGCCGCCGCAGTTACCACGATCGAATCGAAGGGCGCATTCTCGCGCCAACCCAGGTAGCCATCGCCGATGCGCACTTTCACGTTGCCATACCCCAGCTCGTTCAACTTGGCTGCCGCCTGTATGCCCAGGGAGTCGATGATCTCGATGGAATACACCTGCTTCACGAGCTCAGCCAGGACTGCCGCCTGGTAACCGGAGCCGGTACCGATTTCGAGTACCACGTGCTCGGGCTTGGGATCGATGAGGTCGGTCGTAAGTGCGACGATGTAAGGCTGTGAAATCGTCTGGCCGTCGCCGATCGGCAGCGGCGCATTGCGATAGGCCATGCTCTGCAATGGCCGCGGTACGAAGCGGTGGCGCTCGACGCGGCTCATTGCATCCATTACACGCTGCGAAAACCGCGCACGCTTCGTCTCGCGCGCGCTGGCTGACGCCATGACGGCGATGTCCGTGACCATACGTTGGCGTTCCGCGGCAGCATCGAATGGAGCGCCTGCGCCAGCGTACGTGGTGCATGCAACGAGCAGGACGGTGCCGAATATTGCGATGGCGAATGCCTTGAGCGTTGGATACATGGCGGCGCCTCCGACGGCAGTTGCAGCTTCTTGCGTTAGGCTGCCCAACCCAGCCATGCCACGTATCTCTGGGTTGTCGCCGCTCTACAACCAGCGCGATTTCCGCACTGGCAATGTACTCGTTCCCGCGCGTTCCGCCGGGGCCATGTAAGTTACCTCGCCGAGCGCACTCGTGGCGTAGCGGTGGCAAGCATCGGGGACTTTTCAGTAAGTGGTTGCCGAAAATCAAATCTGGTGCCGGGCAGCGGCACAGCATGATCCTTCGAGACGGCCGTTCTGCTCTGCTGGCGGCCCGGCCGCCCGCGGGTTTCACTGGTGGCGCGAAAGGGGGTGCAAGATGGCCAATACGTCGACTTTGACCCATGTGGAGCTGGTGCCGTGCGCGGTCTGCTTGAAGGAGATTCCAAAATCTGCTGCGTGCAGCGCCGAAGACCAGGATTACGTGCTGTATTTCTGCGGCCTCGACTGTTACGAAGATTGGTCGGCAGACCAGATCCGGGAAAAGACGCAGGACGCCGGCGAGCCGTAGTCCCTGAATCCAGCCCGGAGAGGGCGGCAGACGGCTAAACCCCGTCCGGCAGGGGTGCACGCCCAGCCGGCGTCCCCCTGGGTAATGGGGTCGGTGTTCGGCAGTATCGGGGTCGGTGTTCGGCAGTATCGACCGCTGGACACAGCAGCCGCCTCCGTGGCGAAATGGGTTCCCGCTGGCTTTCACCCGACGAGCCAGCGCCGCTTCGTCCGCAATCCAGCCCATTGCTAACCAGTGCGGGGATGATCCGCACCCGCTTGGAATTGCGTGCTCCTCCGAGGTGGATCACAGCTGCAGGAACACGGAACCATGGACAGCGGCAGGACTTCGGCCTGGATCGTTCGCTTTGGCGCAATGCCGAGGCTCGCGTCGGCGCTCGCGCTGGCAATTGGCGCGTTCCTCGCGCAGCCCGACTCCATTTCCTGGCACACGCGCGCGATCGCCAGTTGGAATCTCGGCACCATCGCCTATCTCGTTCTGGCATGGTGGCTTATCGCTCATGCCGACGCCGCGGCAACGCGCGACCATGCGCTGTCGCAGGACCAGAGCAGCTATCTCATCTTTCTTTTCGTGGTGGGCGCGGCCTGTGCAAGCATCGTGGCCATCGGCTTTGTCGCGGGAACCATCCGGGAGCTGGCGTTCTGGCCCAAGGCATGGCATCTGGCGTTGACCATCGTCGCACTGATGTCTTCGTGGCTGCTGATCCAGACTGTATTCGCCTTCCACTACGCGCGACGCTATTACGATCGCGATGCACGGGACGACGCGGAGCCGGCGGAGCTTCTGTTTCCCGGCAAGCGGGAGCCTGACTACCTGGACTTTGCCTATTACTCGTTCGTGATCGGCATGACCTCACAAGTGTCCGACGTCGCCGTGACGTCACGGCGCATGCGGCGCCTCACGCTCATTCACGGTTTCCTGGCGTTCGTGTTCAACATCGCCGTGCTGGCGCTCAGCATCAACATCATCGCCAGCGTGAGCTAAGAAAGCGGCAGGCCGCGCCGGGCACAGCTTCGCGTTGCAAGCGCTCTGGAGCTTGCCGACGAGTGCCCGCGCTCCCTCAGGATCAAGCGGCTCGCCGGAAAATCAAATGCCTGAGCGCGCCTGCCGGCGTCGCGCCGGGCCTAACCCTTCTTGACGACGTCCTTCAGTGCGCCGGCCGCTTCCTTCACATCGCCAACGGCTTTCTGCATCTTGCCTTCGGCCTGATGCTTCAGTCCTTTGGCCTCCTGCTTCTTGCTGCCCATGAGCTTGCCGGCTTCTTCCTGGATCTTGCCGCCGATGTCCTTGGCCGCGCCTTTAACTTGATCCTTGTTGATGGTCATGATGCTTCCCTGCAGTGATTGAGATTTCCGCTACGCAACCCCGATGGGTTCGTGATGCGGCCACACGGGGTAGCGCCAATAGTGCACTCCACGTGCCAAGCCCCGAAACGTTTGTCCGCGACCGGCGTTTATTTGAGTCGCATGTCGTTCTTGACGGACTTGACGCCGCCGACGCCGCGCGCAACTTCGGCCGCCTTGTTGATGTCCTCGCGGGAATTGACGAAGCCACTGAGCTGCACCACGCCTTTGAATGTTTCGACGTTGATCTCCGCGGATTTCAGTGTCGGTTCGTTCACGATCGCCGCCTTGACCTTCGTGGTGATCACGGTGTCGTCGAGATACTCTCCGGTACCCTCCTGTTTGGCGGTGGAGGCGCAGCCCAGGAACGCGACGACCAGAAGCAACAGGAAGAACGTCGAGTAGCGCTTGAGTTGTTGTGCCATTACAAATCTCCAGATGAATGAATGGATCGCCGTGAGACCCCGTGCCTGGCTCACCGGGCTCCCTGCGTCGCCATTACCGTTACCTTCGCCATATGCCGCGCGCGCTCCCGATCACGGATCGCCAGAAACCGGGAACGAGGCGGTCCTCTACAGCTTGCCCAGCACCAGCAGCACGATGAGGACAACCAACACGAGCCCAAGTACGCCGCTCGGACCGTAACCCCATGCCCTGCTATGCGGCCACGTTGGAATCGCACCGAGCAACATCAGCACCACAATGATCAGCAGAATGGTTCCTAATCCCATTGCATCTCTCCTGAGTTTCGGCTCCGGCGACCTCCGCCGTGAATCCGCGTCCCCTTAGCGGCAGCGACCAACAAATGACGCAGGTTCATGGTGGACGCTAGATGGCAGGGCCGATTGAGCAAAGTCATCGATGTGCGCTACCGGACAATTCAGCATGCCGCCGTACTGTGACAGCCTGTCACAGAGCCCGCCTCCATCCCCCGCGTCACGTAGGAAACGATCGATACCTTACTCGTGGACGATCGCGCGCTCGGTGAACAGATAGTCCTTCAACTGCTTCGAGAACGCGGAATCCTTGCGTCGGATCCATTCCAGCAGCATCGACGCATGCTCCTTCTCCTCGTCGCGATTGTGCGCAAGGATGGCCTTGAGTGCCTCGTCCTTGCACGCGTCGACACGCTGGTTGTACCAATCGACGGCCTCCAGCTCTTCCATCAACGACACGATTGCTCTATGCATCTCGCGTGTCGCGTCCGACAGGTCGTCAATTGACTCATGAAAGCCAACGCTGGACATGCTTTTCTCCTATGTCGATGAACGATCGAACCAATGCGAAGCCTGCTGTTGCATCAATACTCGGCGACGCCGACACCAAGTGCCAGTTCAGCGACGTTTCACCGTCTTGGTCGGAGGGGGTGGCGAGTAGTCGCCGATGATGCCCTTTACTGGGCAAACGCGAAACACGGGGCACTTCTTGCACCCGACGGCGATCGCAATTGGACAAAGCGTCATGGGAGCCTCCGGAAGCAGCTGGCGTCAGCAGGACGCCGGTTTCATGCCCGCGTGTGTGCCGGCGTCTTGCGAGGAATGCGGGGCGGTGGGCAAGCCGCGTAAAGAATGGTCGGACGCGGTCAGGCGCCTGACGCTGCTAAAGCGTCATAAGGAGCGTCGGCCGCTGATGAGATTGATAAGAACCATGACGATGGCGACTACCAGAAGAATATGGATGAAGCCACCCATGGTGTACGAGGTCACGAGCCCGAGGGCCCATAAGACCAGCAATACGATCGCAAGTGTGTAGAGCATGGAATTCTCCCTCTGTTGTTTGAAGCACCTTGGCGGTGACGCGGTGTCCGCTGGTGGAAATGGACTTTGCCCATCCGACACTCCATCAACGAACTCATTGCGCTTGATGACGGCAGCAACGTCGGCATCGCTGCTCGACTGATTTGACTCCCTTCGTGTCCATATTGCCCGGAGTGCGGTGCCGCACATTGCCTTTTGTCATTCAGCCCGGTGCTTCGCGGCGGTACGGTGACTACTCGCGTAAGTCGCCATGGATGGCTTTGGCGCACCGGACCCAATGGAGGAATGGTGAAAGCAATTCTCAAGACGTTCATCGGCATTGCCGGCATCGTGCTCGCGGCGAGCGCGGCGGCACAGCTGACTTTCTATGAGCACGATGGCTTCCAGGGCCGCAGTTTCAGCACGAACCGCCAGATTGCGGATTTTCAGCGGGCGGGATTCAACGACGAAGCATCGTCGGTCATCGTCGATCGCGGGCGCTGGGAGGTGTGCGAGGACGCGCAGTTCAGCGGTCGGTGCTTCATCCTGCAGCCGGGACAATACCCTTCGCTGGGCTCGATTGGCTTGAACGACAGGATCTCGTCGGTGCGTCCCGCGGGCGCGCGAGCCCGGGCCGACCAGGTCGCCCAGCCGCCGGCCCTGGAGCAACGCTATGAGTACTATCCGCGCTATGGCGAGAGGCTCTACACGGCCAACGTGACGGCCGTGCGCGCGGTGGTAGGTCAGCCGGAGCAGCGGTGCTGGGTCGATCGGGAGCAGGTCGGGGGCGACGCCGGCGCCAGCATTCCCGGTGCCATCGTTGGTGGCATTCTCGGGGGCATTCTCGGCCATCAGATCGGTGGCGGACATGGCCAGGATGTCGCGACTGCGCTTGGCGCGGTCGGTGGCGCTGCGGTTGGCGCCAATGTGGGACGTGGTGGCGGTGACAGTCAGGGGGTGCAGCGGTGCACGTCGCTCAGCGGCCCCGTACGGCCGGACTACTGGGACGTGACGTACGTCTTCCGTGGGCGCGAGCATCGCGTGCAGATGAGCTCGCCACCGGGTCCGACCATCACCGTGAATGAGGCCGGCGAGCCACGGATGTGATCAGGACGGCAGAGCGTCGGCGCGTCACGACGTAGATCGCTACTGTCAGGAGTCGCGGACGCACCGCAGAGTGTCGGAAGCTCCAAGGAAAGGTGTCCGACCTGGCAGTCAGTGGTCGCCGAGCGCTTCCCAGCTGTGGTTCTTGACCGTTATCGGAGGCTTCAGTCAACCCGACCATGGATGAACGCCAATCCAAGCACCTGGCTGCTCTGACTGCGAGTGACTGGGGTTCGCCTCTACACGTCCGTGCGCTTGTGCTCATGGTGGTGACCGGCGCCGCCATTTATTTTTGTTACCTGCTGGCCGCACCATTCTTTCCAGCACTCACCTGGGCGTTGGCGCTAGCGGTCTTGTTCGCTCCCCTCCATCGATGGATTGAGGCGAAAGTAAAACGCCCCAACCTCGCCGCCTCGATCGGCGTCCTGGTGATCGCTCTCATCGTGGTTGTGCCGGCGACGTTCGTGGCGGAGCGAATTATTGGTGAAGCCGCCAGAGGCGCGGAAGCCGTCAAGGCCATGGTCGAGTCCGGGGAATGGCGCCGTGCCTTCGAGGCCCACCCGCGCATCGCGCCCGTTGGCCACTGGATCGAGCAGCAGTTCGATCTGCCTGGGTTGGTCCAGAGTGCCGCCTCATGGCTGACCAACACCGCCACTTCCTTTGTCCGAGGATCCATCATGCAGTTGATTGGCGTTGTCCTGACCTTCTACATGCTTTTCTACTTTCTGCGTGACCGGGGCGTGGCGCTCGAGTCCTTTCGGTCCCTGTCGCCACTCTCGAAGGCCGACATGAATCGAGTGTTTGGCGATGTCTTCGATACCGTTCATGCGACGGTGTACGGTACCTTTGCCGTCGCTGCCGTACAGGGCACCCTTGGCGGACTGATGTTTTGGTGGCTGAGCTTGCCGGAGCCGTTGCTCTGGGGAGTTGTAATGGGGCTGCTTGCCGTGGTGCCAGTGCTTGGCGCCTTTGTCATCTGGATTCCCGCGGCCATCTTTCTGGCCTTGGACGGAAGTGGAGGGAAAGCCCTGGTGCTGATTATTTGGGGCGCAATCGTGGTCGGCGGAATCGACAACTTGCTGTACCCGATGCTGGTTGGAAGGCGGCTGAAGATGCACTCCGTCGTCGCGTTCGTTTCTATCGTTGGTGGGCTGATTGTTCTCGGTCCGTCCGGCGTGATCCTGGGTCCCGTGATATTCACGGTTACCAGAGTGCTTCTCGAAATCTGGAGTCGTCGGAACGCCGCCGCTGGTGCATGATTGCAGACGAAGCCGGCGGGCCGCCACTCGCGGTGCCTCGGCAAACGGCTAGCGAGCTCTGTTGCTGCGCCTACCTTGGTGGGCATGCCAGTGACACCTCCCATTCTCCACACCACTCTCGGAGAATTCCTCTGGACGGGTTAGGTCCTGCAACCACCTCGTACTTATACTCATGACGTAGTTTGCTTCTATCGGATCTCGATGGCGCGCACCGTGCGGGACAATACCCAAATACCACCCCGACACTGCCAAGAGGATCGTGGGCATGAAGGAAAGGCCACCGTGCCTACCATGTCGAGGCGTAGTTACGCCGGCGCGCGTCGCGGCAAGTCAATGGTGAACAAGCACGCGCCGCAGTGTAGCGCCACGAACGATAGCCTCGCGGATCCGGCATAGGCGACTGTCCGGCATCGTCCACCGCGCGATTTCACGTTCCTCACCGGAGAACGAATGTCCCAAGATCGCGTACCGCTTGAGCCCTCTATCGAGCCGCCTTCGGGTGGCCCACCTCTGGTGCTCCATGCGCCGATCAACGTACGCAGCACGTCGCTTGCCGTACTTGCCCTTCTCGCGGTAGTGGGATTTCTGCTGTTGGCCCGAGCGGTATTTATTCCCATCACCATCGCGGTGTTGGCAAGTTACGCTCTGACACCTATCGTCGATTGGTTGAAACGAAGAGCCAAGCTGCCCAAAGCCGTGGGGGCGGGACTGACGCTGGCCTTGATTCTTGTGGGTCTCGGCTTCGGCCTCAATTCGCTTCAACCGGAGGCGATTCAAATCCTGGACATTGTGCCTCGCGCCGCCGCGAAGCTGAGCGCCGCTCTACAGCACAACGCGCTCGGGCCGCCGGGAGCGGTCCAAAAGATGAGAAAGGCTGCAAGCGAAATCGAGAAAGCCGCCAATGCGGCGGCGACAACAGGGATTACTCCTGCGCCGAGCCGGGAGGCCGCCGCCAGAGCACCTGCTGCTGCCTACACGTTCGAAGTGCGTGACTACGTACTCATGGGTACCGCAAGTGCCATCGCCGGGATTGGCCAATTGGTCGTGGTCGTGGCGCTCGTGTATTTCCTGCTTATCGCCGGTGATAGCTTCCGACGGACTCTGGTGCGCATTAGCGGGGATACCTTCTCGAAAAAGAAGATCACCGTCCAAATACTAGACGAGATCGACTCTCAAATTCAGCGATATCTCCTGGTTCAACTCGCAACGAGCGCGCTCCTCGGTGTGGTGACATGGATGGTGTTTGCTTGGGTCGGCCTCGACAATGCGCTCTTCTGGGCGTGCGTCGGCGGCGTGCTGCATTTGATTCCTTATGTCGGGCCCACCGCGCTTGTCTTCGCCATCGCGCTGATCGCGTACGTGCAGTTCGAGAGCCTGCAACCGGTCGCGCTCGTCATTGGCAGCACGCTCGCAATCATCGGCGTGATCGGACTGCTGCTCGTGCCATGGTTGACGCAAAGGGTGGGCCGGCTCAATGCAGTCACCGTGTTCGTGAGCCTGCTCTTTTGGGGCTGGCTCTGGGGAGTCTGGGGCTTGCTGCTCGGCGTTCCAATCGTAATGGCCGTCAACGCCGTCTGCGAGCGCGTCGAGGATCTGCAGCCGATCAGCGGATTCCTTGGATACGTGCCGACCAAGCAGCTGGACGAGGGGAGTCCGGTTACTCCCGCGTCTTGATGTTGCTCGATCGGGTCAACCCGGTGCCAATACGGTTTCCGCGCATCACACCGGCCGGTTTCAAGAAAAGCCGATCGGATTCATAGTGCGCTAGCTGCCGAAGCGTACGGCCCGTCATGCCCGCGCGCCCGTTATCCGTATGGCCGGATGCTGCTTGGTCAGCGAAAAGTGCGCCGCCCGCGCCGCGATTCATCGAGGAGGTTGCGTGCTGTCGCTGCGACGCTAATGAGGCGGCGCCACCGAGCCAGCGTAGAACACATCGCACTTTCCGCCAAAGAAGCTCTTGGCTTGCCCCAGCACCGCGCCTCTCTTAGCCATCACCGGCCACCAGCGTTCCAAGGATGCCGACCGCGAAGAAGGCTGCGTTGTACAAGGCGTGCACGATCGTCGTGACGATGAACGCGTCGCTCGCCGAACGTCGCAACCACAGCACGAGGCCCGTTGCATACACGAGGATCGGCCAACTCGTGCGCACGACCTGCCGCCAGTCGCCCCCAATCCTATGGACGAGCGTGGCAATGAGGGCGACCAACACGATCTGCAATGCAACGTGTTTCGGCGCCACACGCGCCAGCACGGCAGCGAGGGCAAGCATGACCGCGGTCTCGATCGCGGGTGCCAGCAGCACGCTATACGCCACGAACGCTGGATCGAGTGCGCCGGGCGGAGCTCGCAACGTTTCCATACCAAGCGTGACGAGCACGCCGAACACGAGCAACGAAGGCGCGATGGCGAGAAGGGATGCGCGCCGCACGAACCGAGCGCGCCCATCATTCGTGGCGAGCAAGCTTTCGACTGCGCGAAAAAGCGCCATGGGATCCAATCTTCGTCGTTTTCATGGCACATTCCTGATGCCCGTTGGCCGGTCATGTCGCTAGAGCCGTTTAACCGCTACCGTCCCGGCGAATTCTTTGCGCTTAGATCGGGACTGGATTACGTCATCCGCGCGCAACAGCAGCGACTGCGGGATCGTCACGCCGAGCGCCATCGGTTGTCGGAGTCCGCCGGCAACGGTTGTGCGGCAACAGAAAAACGACAGGACCGCGCGCAATCGACGCAGTCCCGCGTTGTACTGCTTCGCGTCCGGCGCTGGGACGCCGCGACGTTGCCTCGGCACCGTGCGAACTGCCTACCGCCAATTCGGATTCTGCGGGTACGGAAAGTCGTTCGAGATCCTGCGGCCCGACGAGATGCGGTTTTCAAGTGCGGGCGGGAGGACCGGGTATTCACCGGGTCCGAACGTTCGGCATTCGCCGCGGAAGTTCGCATCGCTGCAGAAGATCCAGTAGCCGCGATCGACTCGCAGCGACGACGCTCGATCGTTGAACAGGCCATCCAGGTTGCCCTGTACCTCGCCACCGAGAGGGAATGCACGGCCGGTCAGGTTGGGTCCCGAAAACAGCGTCGCGCTGGCCCGGTCGCGCATTCTGTCACGCGGCGTTTCGCCGCCTGCAGCGTAGGCTGGCCGAGCCGAGCTGACACGACCACCGAAACCACCGAGCGTCGGATAGCGGCCGGGCACGAAAATGCGGCAATCGCCGTGGAAGTCGGCATCGATGCAAATCTCCCATTCGCCGCCTTCTACGATCGCGGATCGCGCTCGGGAATTCAAGCGCATTGCGGCGAAATCGGCGCTGGGTTGGTTTATCGTAAATTGGCGCCCGCCGAAGTTTTCGGTTTCATAGAATGTAACCCCTCCATTCGGTGGCACCGCCGCCATCGGTGTCGACGTCGGCCGCGCGGAACTGATCCGACCGGACCACGCGCCAAGGGTCGGGTAGCGGCCCGGGGCCAGCACCGTGCAGCCGCCACCGAAATTGGCGTCGACGCAGACATCCCAGGGGCCTCCGTCCACGATCGCCGATTGCGCACGGTCGTTGAAGCTAACGGCGTCGAAATTCGGCACGAGCCGGTCAACGGTAATTTGGCGCCCGCCGAAGTTTTCGGTTTCATACAGTGTGATGCCGCCGCTCGGCGGGATTCCGGCTACTCGACCCGCACCCACCGGCCGTGCGGAGCTAACACGCCCCGACAGCCTGCCGAGGCTCGGATAACGGCCGGGAGCGAGGACCATGCAGTCGCCGCCGAAACCGGAGTTGACACAGACCTCCCACGAGTCCCCGTCGACGATGGCCGATTGCGCACGGTCGTTGAAGCCAACGGCGCCGAAATTCGGCACGAGCCGGTCCACCGTGAATTGGCGACCACCGAAATTCTCGGTTTCGAAGAATGTAACGTTACCTATCGCCGTGCCTGAGGCAAATACCGCGATGCCAACGATGAAATACCGTAATAGTCGGTTCATTGCTGCTGACTCCTAGTTCATGCCCACTGCGCTCGAGCGTAGGTGCTCGGCAGTTAAGTGGTTAGCCTGGGAACACCGCCGGAGAAAGTCACTGTTGGGTCAGTCCGTGCAACGCGGCACGGGACGTGCGGATCCGAGATTACGTATCCGAGTCGGAGTAGCGTCCGAGTAAAAAGCCGAGCACCACACCCGTCCCGGCGGCGATCGTCAGAACCTGCCACGGATTCGCCCGGACGTACTCATCGGTCGCTCGTGCGGCGGCTCTGGTTTTCGCCAGCGCCGATTCCTGCGCCTCGGCTATGCCGACCTTCGCGGCTTTAAGCGATTCCTCTGCCTTAGCTCGCGCTTGCTCTATCTGTTGGCCCGTCTGACTGGCGGTGGCCTTCAGCAGTTGTTCCATGTCACCCGCCAGCGCTCGCAAGTCATCCCGGAGCTTGACCATAGTGAGTGGATCGCTCTCGCCACCGGATTCCGGTGCCAAATCTGTTGTCTTCATTGCATCATCCTTTCCCGTCGGTGGATCGTCGCTGGCTCCCGGTCGTGTGTAAAGAGGCGATCCGGCGCGATCACGCGCCGGCCGTTTGCCCAAGGCATCACAACGAGCGTCGTCCGCTGATGAGATTCACCAGGACCATGACGACGGCGACTACCAGAAGAATATGGATGAAGCCGCCCATCGTGTAGGAAGTGACGAGCCCGAGGAGCCACAATACGAGTAACACAACCGCAAGCGTGTAGAGCATGGAATCCACCCTTGTGTTGTTCCAGGTTTCGGTTGTTGGCGGAGGTTGTTGGTTCACGTCGCTGTGGCCTGGCTGAAACGTCGTCTACCGTGTGCGGCGCTCCCCGAAACCAGAATCGATATCCTATTTCTTCGAGCCTTGCTCGACGGAGGGCGACGATTCACTGCCGGCTTGACCGGCCATCGGCATCGATTTCGATTCCTCCCCTTTGCTCAGCGTCCCCATTGGATTTGTCGCCCGACTGTCCGTTGCAGTCGCAGACGTGTCGGTGCCGGTCGATGACGTGGCCGGCGGCGCGGGCGGTACGGTTGGCTCGACCGCAGGCGGCGAAACAGTTGGCGCATCGGGAGGCGGCGTCGGCGCCTTGTTGCATGCCCCGAGGGCAAATGCACAGAACACGGCAGTGACGACTATACGAATCGGTTGCATATCCGCTTCTCCAATTGAAACGCACTCCGGGATGGTCGATGGGTGCATCGAAAAAACTAACGTGGACCGGGTTGCGCCTCGTGTACTGGGTAAATTGGGATCCGACTAATAATCCTCCGTCCCCCAACACAGCACTGTGTTGACAACTGTCAATGGCGCTGCGCATGCTGCGTGGCCTCATGGGCGGAACGACAGCGACAAGGGCGAGATTCCAGACGGCCACCAGCAGTGCAAAATCGCCCGCGCGGCGGACGATCACCGTAGAAACCTGCCAAGCCCGCCGCTTCAAGCGCGAACCCGACGACACGCCGGTCTACATGGGCAACGTGCGCGGCGTGGTCGAGCGCCAACACGATGCGCTGCTACCTCGCGAATCGAGCCGTACTTCGCGTCACAAACGGCTGGCGGCCGAGCAGCCCGAGAAGCGTCTGCGCGACTGATTCGCCGCGGTCGAGCACTACCCGCGGCAGTCTTACAAAGTTGAGGGCGACGAATCGCTAGCGATGAAGCGCATGGAGCCGGCGAAGCAGCAAGTCATGGCCGTCAAAATGAACCGAGCGGGCGGCAGAACACGTTGATCGCGCCGAGGGACACACAATGAAGGGCTTAATCGGAGACATCGAGGAACTAACCCACGAGAACACTGGTTTTCAGATCGATGAACTGACCCGACAAATCCATCATGACAATTCCCAAAGCCGGGCCGAAGTCCGCCAAGTCGACCCCCGCTCGTCGCAAAGCGGAAGGCCAGGCGTCCGGCACGTTGCCTCGCACGTTAAAGGCACGCAGCCGACCTGGCGACACCACACTGCAGCGGCACGCGTCCTTCTTCGATGACAACGGTGATCGCGGCGTCGACTTCGCGGAGTGCACGCGTGGGCTCAAGGCCCTTGGCGTCCCGTTTGGAGTGGCCGAGGCCGCCGCGCTCGCCATCGTGGCGCCCTTGAGCATGCAGACGCGAGGCTCGCTGCTGGCGCTGAACATCGACATCGAGAACATTCAAAAGGGCGAGCACGACAGCGACACCGGCATCCTGGATAAGCGGGGCCGGTTCAATGCCAGGCGCTTCGAGAAGGTGTTCGGGGCCTGCTCCACGGTCGACCGTAATGGCGACAAGGCGTTCACCGCGACCGAGCTCACCAGAATGATCAACGCGAACCGCGAGACGCTCTTTGGTTCCTTGGTGTCGACGGTTGAGTGGCAGGTTTTGCTCGCACTGGCCGCCGACACGAAGGCCGTCGAGCGCGGCAAGACGGTGCCTGCATTGAGCGTCGCCAGAATGAAGTCGTTCTACGACGGCACGCTCTTCTACAAGCTCGCGAAGGAACACGCCTAGGACCAGCGCGAGGAGTGTGAGGCTCTCGACAGGGGTAATCGAAGGGGAGGTACGCGGAGCTGGTCGTCATGGCGTTGGTACCCCGGGGGGCCAGATCGGAACGGAAGTTCACACGCTCGACCAGTTCGTGCGCCTGGAGGAGGGGACTGGCGAGGCGACTCTGCCGCATCGGATAAAGTCCCGAGTGGTGACGACCTAGTCGCCCGCGACCGGAGACGAACATGACACGACGGCTGGTGATCATTGGCGGTGACGCCGCAGGGATGTCCGCGGCAGCGCAGGCGCGGCGGATGACATCTGCTGGCGAGTTCGAGATCGTGGCCTTCGAGCGCGGGTCCCACACCTCCTACGCCGCCTGTGGCCTCCCCTATTTGGTGGGGGGGCTCGTCGATACACCGGAGCTTCTCATCGCCCGGACCCCCGAACAACACCGGGCCAACGGGATCGACGTTCGGATCCACCACGACGTCACCGCCATTGACGCCAAGGCGTCGACCGTGACGGTACGCAACCTCGACACCGGTCAGGAAGCGGTCGAACATTATGACGAACTCCTCATCGGCACCGGCGCATCGGGCATCGCCCCTCCGTGGCCGGGCATCGACGCGGAAGGGGTGCTGCAACTCCGGACCCTCGACGACGCGGCGGAAGTGGAACGACGACTCGACGCGGGGGCCCGACGCGCCGTGGTGGTCGGCGCCGGTTACCTCGGACTGGAGGTTGCGGAAGGGCTGCTCGAACGCGGCCTTGACGTGACCGTGATCGAACGGCTCGGCGCTCCCATGGGCGCGGTGCTGGATGACGACATGGCCGCCGGGGTCGCGGACGCGATGCGGGTCGCCGGGCTCGACCTGCGACTTGGCACGGTGGTTACCGGGTTCACCACGGCCGACGGACGCGTCACCGCCGTCGAGACCGCGGCGGGTCCGGTCGCGGCCGACCTCGTGGTGATCGGACTCGGGGTGCGCCCCAACGTGGACCTGGCTCGCGCCGCGGGCATCGGTGTGGGCGGGGCCGGCGGCATCATCGTCGACGACCACCTGCGCACCGACGCGCCGCATGTCTGGGCCGCCGGCGACTGCGTCGAGTCGCGCCACCGCATTACTGGGCGGTCGGTCGTGATCGCCCTCGGCACGCACGCCAGCAAGCAGGGCCGCGTCGCCGGCACCAACATCGCCGGCGGTGACGCGGCCTTCGCCGGCGTGCTCGGGACCGCGATCACCAAATTCCGAAACCTGGAGATCGGTCGCACCGGGCTCACGGAACGGGAGGCTGCGGCGGCGGGTTTCGACGCCATTGGCGTGACCACCGAGGCATCGAGCCGGGCGCACTATTACCCGGGCGCACAGCCGATGCGGATCAAGATCGTGGCCGAGCGCCGGACTGGTCGGTTGCTCGGCGCACAGATCGTTGGCGGGGAGGGCGCAGGCAAACGCATCGACGTGCTGGCCACGGCGCTGTGGAATGACATGACCGTGGCGGCGGTGGGCGGCATGGACCTCTCCTACGCCCCACCGTTCTCGCCGGTATGGGACCCGGTGCTGTTGGCGGCAGGCAAGGCCGCGTCGAAGATTCGACCCTGAGGAAGGGGCACTTTGCCGCTTGGGCTCGGCGCAACCGGGGCAAGAAGGCCGACGTGAAGTTCCACGCCGATCAGTTGTCCGATTCCACGCCGTTCAACGCTCGTGGCGGATCAGCACCAACTGGCTTCGTCGGCCCGGGGGATCCGCAAGAGTTCTTGAATGTTCGCCTCCAGCAAGCGGAACCCAATGTTCCCGTAAAGCTTCTGGCGCCCCTCGTCTAACACGAAGCTCGGACTGCCTTCGATCCGCATCTTGTCTGCGTCCTGGTAGTCCGCAGCCAAGCGCGCGAATGCGCTGCCACTGCGAATGGAATCTTCGATAGCGCCGATATCCACGCCGAGGGTCTCGGCTATCTCGCATTGGACATCCCAGCGAGCAATGTCCCGATTATCGCGGAAGAATGCACAGCGGAAGGTCCACATCACTTGATCGAAACGGCTTGCGACAGACTGACTTCCTGGCATGGCGGAGACGCTGTAGAGCAACATGAGCGTCGCCCCGTAAATCGCGACGCCGACTACCTTCCATGAGTCGCCCCCTCTCGCTGCCAGCACCACCAGAAGGAGCGCGCCCGCGAGCGCCAGAACGGCCCCGACCAGATGCGAGACAGCATTGAACTTTTCGGCGGGGGGCCAGAAGCGGACTACACGCGTTGGCCCGCAAGCAGCGCGATGCACATCTACCACGTCGGGTACCAAGTCAGAGGTTCACCGCCGGCGCGCGCGTAACGAGGCCAACCACGATCCTGGCGAGGTCCACTGGCTGCGCACCGTGCGGAGCAGCCTGCTCGCCTTCCACCGAATGCAGCGGGCTCGTGCTTGCTTCTCCCCCGCCCTGAGGGGTGCGGAACTCCGCCACAAGCCGGGTTCCTCGGCCTGCGGGTCCAGGACCAACGTCGAATGAGCCACCGAGCTTGTAAGCGCGCTCGCGCATGCCAATGAGGCCGAGCCGGCCCTTGGTCATGGCGTGGCTCTCCATGCCTATCCCATCGTCCGTTACCGTCACGGTAAGTGCCGTTGCCGAGCGCGCCAGGCTGATGTCCAGACAAGTCGCGTGCGCGTGCTTCACCACGTTGTTGACTGCTTCCTGCACCAGCCGGTATGCCGCAATAGGGACGCCGCTCGGTAGCGCACTGAGATCGCCGTCCACGGTCAATACGCAGGCTAAGTCGTGTCGGTGGGCCACCTCGTCGACGACGGTCCGCACAGCGGCTTCGAGTCCCAGATGCTCGAGAATGGCCGGGTGGAGCGCATTGATGATGCGGCGATGCGCTGCGGTCATTTCCTGCAGCGCACCCTTGATCCTCGACCAAGTCGCCTCGGCTACCGGCTTGCCGGCTGTCACCACGGTCTTCAACCCCGCGAGTTCAAGGATCAACGCGGAAAGCTCGCTCCCAATCTCGTCGTGAATATCGCGTGCGAGTGAAGCACGCTCCTCGTCGCGAACGGTCAACAGGTGCTGCGACAGCTCCGAAAGATCCGCCGTGCGCTGCCGTATCGTCTCTTCCAGGCTGGCGTTGAGCGCCTGCAGTTCGTCCGCCGCTTCATCACGTTCCCTGAGGTAGCGCAACATCAGTCCGCCTGCGACCAACAGCACGACCAGCGACGCAATCGCCGCGTACCAGTTGGCTGTTTGCGCCAGTTGCAGTTCGCGAAGGATCGTCGCTTGCAGGGCAAGGTGCAATCCACTCAGTCGCGCGCGCTCCGCATCAATCGCCGCCTCCAGCGCCAGTTCGTTCTGCTTGGTGGCGGGAGTGCCGGCGGCGGCAATCGCCGCCTCACGATCCCCGCGCTGCGCGAGCATGACAATCCGATCCAGCGACCCGAGGCGTTCCCGTGCGCCCCTTGTCATCCGCTCCGTCTCCGACCGCTCTTCCCGGGTGACGTCCTCTTCCACCCGTCGAAGCAGGGTATCCGTGCTGCGCGCCGCATCGGTGTACCTGCGCAGGTCGGCGGAGTCCCCGTTCAGCAAATACGCGCGTGCGCCGCTCAGGGCATCGTTAAGCTGGTGCTCGAGCTCCCGCAATCCCCCAAGCTCCTTGAGTGCTTCGCGGCTTGCCTCGACGGTTTGCTGAATCGTGGCATCGTAACGGTGACTTACGATCGCGGAAATGCCGACGAACACGAACGCCGCGACGAAGCCGGCCAGTACCAGCGCTGGTAACGCCCGCGCGCTCTGTCGGCTGTCGGCCACGGTGATCACCTCCTATGATGAGGTAAAGAGCACAATCCTTCTGCAGCAGCTCAGGCGCGAGCCACTACTCGAGGACGTCGTCGGCGGCGTACAGGAAGGCGTTGAGCATCGACCTCCGTGGGCACTACTTCACGCCGAACCGGGCTTTGGCATCGGTGATGCAGCGGTCCTTGACATCGCCCGAGTACGTGTCGCAACGCTCCTTGGCAGCCGCGTAATTCGCGTCGCGCTTGTCTTCCGCCGCGTCCTTGCGCACTTCGGAGATTTTCTCGCTGGCACCGCGTTTGACCGCTCCTACTTCCGCGTCCGCCTTGGCGTTGGCCTTGGCCGTGGTCAGCGCGGCCTTGGCATCCTTGACGCAAACGTCCTTGGCGTTACCGGCCTGGTCGTCGCACTTCTCCTTGGCAACGGCATAGGTCGCGTCTGCCTGCGCCACGCGAACGTTGTAGCGGGCTTTCGGCGTGTCCTTCTGGCGCGCCTCGAGTTCCGCCTTGGCGACCTTGTTGGCGCCCTTGGCTTCGGCCTCGCAGATGTCCTTGGCGTTAGCCTTGAGGGTGTCACATTGGGCTTTGGCGGATTTGAACTGCGCCGCGATCTGGTCGTTCTCGGCTTTGATCTCGGCTTTGGTCATCGCCACCGCATTGCCGGCAAGCGTGACCGCACCGGCGATGGCCACAGCCATTAGTTGTCGTGTGAATGTCATCATCTTTCCTATGGAGGATGAATCGCCCAGGCCTTGGACGAATCTCGAGCGGTCGGGTTTACGAGTTGCGCATTACTTCGATGGGGCTTGACCGTTGGGCCACTCCGCAGTGCTGCTGCTGGACCTTACCGGCGAGCCGCTCGCGCTTGCAGAAATCACATCAGCTGCTCGCCGGTAAGCTTGCCCAGTACGCTCAATTCGTATCTACGGCCTGGTTCCCTACCCCTTCTTGTCTTTCAGATCGCTGACCGCTTCCTTCACATCGCCAACGGCCTTCTGCATTTTGCCTTCGGCCTGATGTTTCAGTCCTTTGGCCTCCTGCTCTTTGCTACCAATCAACTTGCCGGCTTCTTCCTGGATCTTGCCGCCGATATCCTTCGCTGCGCCCTTAATTTGATCCTTGTTCGTGGTCATGATGGCTTCCTAAATGAATTGAACTTCCGCTAAGCGAACCGGCATCGGCTCGCCTTGTTTTCTCACAACATCACCGCCCGCGACAGGCACTCTTTGCCACCGTACGGCAGGTTCGGCCCGTCGCGGCCTGCTACTTGAGCCGCATGTCGTTCTTGACGGACTTGACGCCGGCGACGCCGCGCGCAACCTCGACTGCCTTGTTGATGTCTTCCCGGGAATTGACGAAGCCGGTCAGTTGCACCACGCCCTTGAACGTCTCGACGTTGATTTCCGAGGATTTCAGTGATGCCTCATTCAACACTGCCGCCTTGACCTTCGTGGTGATGACGGTGTCGTCGAGATACTCCCCAGTTCCCTCCTGTCGGGAGGTCGAGGCGCAGCCCAGGAATGACGCCACAACGAGCAGTAGGAAGAACGTCGAGAAACGCTTGAATTGTTGTGTCATGACTAATCTCCAGATGAATGATGGATCGCCGACGTGTAACCAAACCAGAATCCCTCGGCGCAATACTGTTGCAGTCAATGCGCAGTGCGCGTTCCTCCTCGGACCCGCAATCGTCAAGAACGAAGCGGCCCTCTACAGCTTGCCCAACACCAGCAGAACGATGACGACCAGCAATACGAGCCCAAGTACGCCACTGGGGCCGTAACCCCACCCTCTGCTGTGCGGCCACGTAGGAATCGCACCGAGCAGCATCAGTACGACAATGATCAGCAGAATGGTTCCTAAACCCATTTCGTTTCTCCCTGTTGAACTGGTCCTGGTTCTGTTGTGTCGGCGGATCGCGCCAGATCCCGCCGCGTCGGATCCGGTGATCCGTTACGCATCCGGTCATCTTGACAGTTGGGATCGATCGTGGGGGTCGGCAGGCGGGAGTGGAAGCGGTGCGATGATCTGTCGACCTAGTCACCAAACCACCAAACCCCTTCTCCTCGAAGATGTATCGATGGTGGACTTGGGCCGCAGAGTCGATTTTGACCAAAGTCATCAATGTTCGGCAACGCACATTTCTGGATCGCCTCATGTGCCGTGGCACGCTGCCGCGCGGTGCCATGGTGGGCCGACCGCAACCGTTCTTGATTCGAAGACGAGTCCGCAGGCGGGCTTCCTCGCGAGTGGCACGAATCGCCTACGCCGACAGCGTTGGCGCGACGAAGAACGCCGCGGCGATTGCGCGCGCGTTGTACCCGTCGGTGCGGCGAGCGGAGGGAGCAACGGTGCAGGGCGACGTTGTGCGCGCGAACAAAAGCCCGATTTCTGCTGACAGACCGCATCGCGTTGTGAATAATCGCAGATGTCCAGCGCGATCTTCCGCTGACGTCCCCAATCATCGACATGAGGAACCATGGCCACACGTCGTACGACAATGAGAAGCGGAACGGGCACCAAGCTCTACGCAGTCCGTGACGAGAGCGGCAAGTTCAAGGACATCCAAACCTTCAAGCGCGCCCATGCCGCGGACCTGCGCCACAAGTCCAAGGAGGAGAAGGAGGCTGCGCAGGGGCCCATCGAGAGGGGGCTCAAGCGAGCAGCGAACGATGCCGTCAAGTCGGTGAAGGACTCGGTGACGGGCGCCGTCGCTGCGGTGAAGAGGGTAGCGAAACGAGCCGCGAGGCAGGTCTCGGGCCCTGCAGCGCGGAAGACGAACGTGAAGGCGATCGCCAAGAAAGCTGTCCGTACGCCGCGTCCGAAAACGACCGCGAAGAAGGCGGTGCGGAAGTCCACCGCGAAGCCCCGGACCAAGAGCACCTGACGAACGCGGCGATCACGTTGCTGCGACGAGCTGCGCGCAGACCAATCTATCGACAGTCGTATGAATGATTGGCGGTCAAATTGCTCAATCGCGGCCTGTCACAAGCCGAGGTGGCGCGCCGCCAGGACCTTTCGTGGCAAGCGGTCTCGACCTGGGTGGGGCGTTTCGCGAACACTGCCGTCTCGAACCCATCGTCACCAGGTCCCGACGCGACGCATCTCGTCTTCGAAGTAGCGCAGGTCGTGTCGCACCCAGTCGTATTGCATAGAGCCCGTTGATCCGGGTCAAGGAGGTCACTCCTCGGCGGGGTATATCGTCACTCGCATGCTCCCGCGCAATCGCTGGTTCGTTGCGGCAGCGCTCGTGTATGCGCTAGCAGGTGGACTTGTCGGATTGGCCTGGCTCGCATTTCCCGGCGCGCTTCCCGCGAGCGTCCTGCGTGCGCATGCGCACCTCATGCTGGTCGGCTTCGTTGGCATGATGATCTTCGGCATCGGCTTGCACGTGCTACCGCGCTTCACCGGACGTGCGCTCTTCTCCGAGCGTCTGGCCGATGCGCAGTTCGTCCTCGCGAATCTCGGTCTGATCTCGATGATGTTCGGCTGGCTTGGCGGCGCTCGCATCGCGACTGGCGTCGGCGGTGCGCTGTTGTGGACCGGATTCGTGCTCTTCGCCGTCAACGTCGTCGCGACCGTACGTCCGTGGATGCGGCGGGGATAGAGAATGGCCGAGTACAGCGGCTGCGAGCTGCCCGAAGATCTCTGGTACGACCTCGACTACTTGTGGGCCCGGCCCAACGAGGACGGCACGTTCACGCTCGGAATGACCGATCCGGCCCAGACAATGGCGGGGCGCGTGGTGGCTGCGACCTTTCGAAAGCCTGGTACACACCGCAATGCTGGGCGCAGTGTCGCCACGCTGGAATCCGGGAAGTGGGTAGGTGGCGTGCCCGCGCCTTTCGACGCCACGATCGAGCGCATCAATCCCGCGGTCCAGAACGATCCGGGTCTGGTTAACGTCGCGCCATACACCGACGCGTGGTTGGTCGTGCTCCGCCCGGACGACTTGCAGGCCGCCTACCAGCGCCTGAAACGCGGCCCGGAAGCGATCGACGCGCTCAAGGCGTGGATCGACAAGTACGGGCTGCAATGCATGCGCTGCACCGAATGACGATCAGGGTGCAACTGCTGGTTTCCGAATGGTGTGCTCCCTGTCGCAGCGCGGAGGAGGTCTGGCGCGGCATCGCGCAGAAGAAGGCGATCGCGTTCGAAGTGCTGGACGTCGGTCAACCGGAAGGTCGCGCGATCGTCGCCCGTCTGGGCATCAAGACGGTGCCTTCGAGTGTGGTCGACGGCATGCTGAGGCACCTTGGCGTGCCCACGCACAAGGAGGCGATGGAAATCGTCTCCGCGGCCCCCGACCGTGAGGCCGACGCACAAGCCCACTATGTCGGCCTTACCCTGGAAGCGACGAGCGGCTGGGCGATCACTTCTGCCGCGATCTACCTCGCGCTTGCCGGCGCTGCGCTGGTGCTCGGCGGTGGCATCGCGGGGGATGCGCCGTGGCGCGCCGCGGCGCTCCACGCATTCGGCCTCGGATTCGTCGTGTTCATGATCTTCGGCCTCGGCGACCACCTTCTGCCGCGATTCACCGGCGCTCCGATCTGGGGCGGATGGACGGCGTGGGCCCAGTTGCTCGTTGCCCACGCCGGCACGGTGCTTCTGATTGCCGGGTTCATCGCAGAGCGCCCGTTGCTCGCAGGCGCGGGCGGGCTGCTCGCATGGGCGGCGTTCGCGATCTTCGCGATGCGAATCGTCCCCGTGCTGCGGCACCGTGCGCTTCCCGACCGAACCGGCTGATCACGCCTCGCCGACGGACACTCTATTCCGTCGTCTTGCCGTCAAAGTGTTCGGTGTCAGCCTCCGCCTCCTCGCGGGTGTGGTGGACGACGCCGTCCCGATGATTCGGCGGCGCGTAGAGGGTATAGAGCTTCAGTGGAACACTGCCGGTATTGATGATGTTGTGTTTTGCCCCTGCCGGAACGACGACGGCGAAGCCCGCCCGAATCACCGTCCGAACACCATCGAGAACCGCCTCACCGGTTCCCTCCTCGACGCGAAAGAACTGGTCGAGCTGATGGACTTCCGCTCCGATCTCTTCCTTGGGCTTTAACGCCATCACGACAAGCTGGCAATGCTTTGCCGTGTAGAGCACCCGGCGAAAATCGTCATTCTTGACGGCGAGGCCCTCGATGTCTTGCACAAAGCCTTTCATAACGACTTCTCCTTCGTGACCGTTAACCCGGGGACGCGAGCGGCGGGTAGTCCGCCGCACGGAGGCGATCGGGCGCGGTCAGGCGCCCGCCGTAGCCCAAGGCATCATAACGAGCGTCGGCCGCTGATGAGATTGAGAAGACTCATCCGCTGGCATCATCCGCAGCGCGGGCTCGTGCCTCCAGCGCAATTCATACCCATTGCCGAGGAGTGCGGCCGCATCGTGCCAATCGGCCGCTGGGTTCTCCGCGAAGGCTGCCGCCAGGCCCGAGCGTGGCGGGAGGCAGGCCTGCGGGCGATGCGCATCGCGATCAACGTCTCCGCCGTGGAATTGCGCGCCAAGGGCTTCGTTGCAGGGGTACGGGCGCTCCTGGACGATACCGGTCTGGAGCCGCGCTATCTGGAACTCGAGCTGACTGAGACCTTCCTGATGAAAGACACGACGTCCACTTCCGTAGTGCTGCGGTCCCTCAAGGAAATGTGTGTCCAGCTCGCGCTCGACGACTTCGGGACCGGTTACTCGAGCTTGAGTTATCTGAAGCGTTTTCCGATCGATACCGTGAAGATCGATGGGTCGTTCGTAGGTGACCTTGCGACAGACGCGGATGACGCCAGCATCGTCAGCGCCGTGATCGGGATGGGCAAGAGGCTGCATATGCAGGTCGTGGCAGAAGAGAGACGCCCGAACAGCTGGCATTCCTTCAAAGGCAGAGCTGTCCTGAGGGGCAAGGCTACTACTTCAGTCGGCCAGTCGCTGCCGACGCCTTCGCACAGTTGCTTGGGCAGGGCGCAGCTCGATAGATCCGGACACCGGGGAGCGGATTTTCACGCGTCCTCTTGACGGGGGCGTCGAGTCGCGTGGGCGACAGGGGATCTGTCCACGTGCATGCCGGCCGCGCAGCCCGCTGCCGAGCCCCGGAGCCATCGCGCATGGCTTGCGCTGCGTGCGGTACCGTACAGACCGCGCTGCGCGCCGGGTATATCTATGCTGCCATGCTCCACGAGTTCCTCACCGCCAACCGGTTTGAATTGATCGACCGATGCAGGGCCAAGGTCGCTCGGCGGTCTGCGCCCAAGCCATCCGACGGGGAGCTCGATCATGGCATTCCACTGTTCCTCGCACAGCTGATCAAGACGCTTCAGGTCGAGCAGAGTGTCGAGCCGATGAAAAGCCGAAGGGTTTCCGGACCGTCAGGGGGCGGGAAGCCGGGGTTGTCGGAGATGGGCGAGACAGCGACGCACCACGGGCGCGAGCTGTTGCGGCATGGATTCACGCTCGACCAGGTGGTTCACGACTATGGCGACTTGTGCCAGGCCATCATGGATCTCGCATTGGAGCGGGAAGCGTCGGTCGGGGTCGACGAGTTTCGAACCCTGAACCGGTGCCTGGACAATGCCATTGCCGATGCGGTGACCGAATTCGCCTATCAGCGCGCGTTCGTGTCCGCCAACAAGCAGGTCGACGCGTTGAATGAACAGCTTGGTTTCCTCGCGCACGAGCTGCGCAATCTTTTGCACACCGCCACGCTCACGCTGACGGCAATCAAGGCCGGCAGCGTGGGGTTCGGAGGGGCGACGGGCACGATGCTGGACCGCAGCTTGGTGGGCATGCGCAATCTCATCGATCGCTCACTGGCCGACGTGCGAATGACCGCCGGCATGCCGGTTCGGCATGAGCTGACCTCGCTGGCGAATTTCATTGCCGAGGTCAGAGTCTCCGCGAGTCTGGAGGCACAGCTTCGCGAATGTGTGCTGAGCGTGGCCGCGGTCGATGCCGGGCTGGCGGTCGATGTCGATTACGACCTGCTCCTGTCAGCGCTCGGGAACCTGCTGCAGAACGCCTTCAAATTCACGCACACGCACTCCGAAGTGTCGTTGAATGCCTACGCATCCGGGGACCGCATCCTGATCGACGTGGAAGATGGCTGCGGCGGCCTGCCAGCCGGCGACCCGGAGAGCATGTTCCTGCCATTCGCGCAGGGCAGCGCGGACAAGTCCGGCCTGGGCCTGGGACTGTCGATCGCCAGGCGCGGCGTCGAGGCCAACGATGGCGTTCTCAGCGTCCGGGATGTGCCTGGCTCCGGATGCATCTTCACGATCAGCCTGCCGCGGCATTCACTGGCCATTCCACTGCGCGAGTCCAGCGGGGTCGTGAACTAGGAGCATGCCTCACCTCGCCTGCAGCACCTCGCCGGCAATCGTCTCCCGACTGCCGAACGGCAGTGCCCGCCCCCCGCCGGTCCATCGGCGCGTGGCACGCGTCGAAGTGGGCAAGATGCACCACGGGAACGGTGACGTGCTCAGTGCCGAGGCGCAGCAGCAGGCACGGCATTCATCAACTGGTCGAACGTAAACGGCTTTTGAACGAACCCATAGACGCCTTCGATGATGCGCCGCACCCGGGCTTCCGGCATGCTGCTCATGAACACGATCGGCGCCTGTGCGCTCCCATGGCTGGCACGAATCGCCTCGAGGAGCGCGGTCCCGACCAGCCCTTCCATGACGACGTCGGTCAGCACCAGGTCGAACGAGCTCTTTTCCGCCACCGCTGCGGCATCCGTGCCATTGCGCGATATGACGACTTCCCAACCATTCGCGGTGAACACGTTGGACATGGCTTCGAGCATCGGCAGTTCGTCGTCGACCAACAGCACACTCTGCATAATGCCTCCGCGTAGGGTGCCTAGCGTGCCGCGGATCGTGTGGTCGCGCTGTCAGGCGCACCACTTTTCTCCTGTCGGACTGGCGGCACCACCTTCGCCGTAGGGATGCATGCTGCCCGGCCCGGACGTGGGTCGTGGGAGGTAGCCGGCCGCCGGCGGGGCCCTGTCCCCACCGGTAGCGTGACCGCTGAAGCGAGTCGGCCGGGGCGCGATCCCTGCGTGGCACTGCGTATGCGTCATGCTGTTGGGGTTGGCGCTGCTGCAAGACGCCCGGGGCATCATGTCGGGGCCGGGTCGATCCGCGTCGACCTGGAAGTGGCGTTCGGATCCATTCCTGACACGGGACGTCCTGCATGGAATTTGCCTATTGGGTCATCGGCGTTGGCGTGCTGCTCATTGCGATGAGCATCGGCGGCGCGCTCATCGCGCGCCTGCCGTTGAGTCCGGCCATCGTTTACTTCGCGCTCGGCGTCGCGCTGGGTCCGTGGGGCACGAATTGGCTGCGCATGGATCCCACCCGGCACGGGGTGATCATCGAACGCATCTGCGAACTGGCTGTCCTGGTCTCGCTCTTTGCCACCGGGTCGAACGTGGGAGGGACACTGCGAGGACGGCACTGGAACGTCCCCTTGCGTCTCGCCTCGGTCGCCATGCTCATCACGATCGCCGGATTGTCGGCCTTTTGCTATGGCGTCCTCCACCTGTCGCTCGGCGCATCGGTGCTTCTGGCGGCGATCCTCGCGCCCACGGATCCGGTGCTGGCGAGCGAAGTGCAGGTTGGCGATCCCGCGGATCGTGATCGACTGCGCTTCGGGCTCACGGGCGAGGCCGGGCTCAATGACGGTGCCGCATTCCCGTTCGTGTTGCTCGGGCTGGGCCTCCTGTCGCTGCACGAGCTCGGGTCCGGCGGCTGGCGGTGGTGGGCGCTCGATCTCGTCTGGGCGATCAGCGGCGGTCTCGTGGTTGGCGCAGTATTCGGTGCCGTGCTGGGCCGATGGCTGGTCCGGCATTATCGCGATGATGCAGGGGAGGCGGGGAACGACGCCTTCCTTGGCCTTGGACTGGTGGCCGTTGCCTACGGCGTCGCCGTGGCGCTACATGCGTACGGATTCCTCGCCGTATTCGCTGCCGCCGTCGCGCTGCAATGGACGGTGTCAGGCGCCGGCAGCACCCATCGGCGAGGCATGCCGGAGCCCTCAGCCGCGACCGGCATCGCGGTCGAGCCCGGGTCCACACCGGCGAGTGCAGCCGAGGACATCGTGGCGCCTATCCAGCGCTTCAACGAGCATCTGGAGAGCCTGTTCGAATTTGGCGTGGTCGTCATGATCGGCGCGTTCTTCGCCGTCACCCGCGTGCCGCTCGAGGCAATCGTCGTGAGCGCGATATTGTTCTTCGTGATCCGTCCGGTGTCGGTGTTGCTCGCGCTGTACGGGAGCAGGCTGGATCGCCACCAGCGTGTCCTGGCGAGCTGGTTCGGGATCCGCGGTGTAGGCTCGATGTATTACATGATGTATGCGATCACGCACGGGCTTCCGGTCGCCATGGCGGAGCACCTGTTCGGCATCGTCACGTCGGTCATCGCTGCGTCGGTGCTGCTGCACGGTGTCTCGGTCACGCCGCTGATGACCTTATATGCCCGCCAGAAGGCACGCATGGCCAGCGGCCGACGCTCGCGCACCTGACTTCACCCCGATGCGAGTCGATCGCGTCCGCTCCGGGATCCCGCTCGCATGCGCTCGGCACATGCGTGCTTCGCCTCGCGCGCGTGCTGCCGGTCACCGCGGCGGCACGAGGCCAGACTTGCCACGCTGCTGGCAACACCGGTGATTACCCCCATCCGCGCAAACGCGCGCAAACTACTGCCGCCGGACTCCTTGCCGAATCGGCCGGGACGCTCTCAGGACCTTTGGTTGCAGCCTTCCAGTAACGGAGGCACGCATGGCCACGAAGCATTGCTCCCATTGCGGAGCCGAACTCCCCGCTAGCGAACGTTGGGCACAGACCGCGCTTTCCACGCTCGTCGCCGCGCCCGCCGTGCGCGACATGGCCACCCAGGTGCGATGCCCGAAGTGCGAGCATGTGCTGGTGGATAGCGAGGTTCGCTATCTCCGGGCATCACGGCTGCGTCCAGCCATTCTCTTCTGGCTGGCTGGCGCCGGCGTGTTCGGCTGGGCCGTCTATCAGCTGCTGCAGGGCTAGGCAGCAGGTGCTGGTGACAGCAGTACCGCGCCCGCGCTCCACCATGCCACCCGGGCAAGGGGTTCGATGTCACCGGGATCCTGCTGGTGCGCCAGGCAATCGACCCACGTTGGCGCGCGACCCTTGCGGATCGACCGCGGTCACTCAAGGATGCGCGGAAACCTGCTCTCTCGCCGTAGCGTCCAGCGCTAGTTCATTGCAGCTTCAGGCCTGCTGCTTGCGTGGAGTGAGTGCCGTACGCTTGAGGTTTGGCCGCGGCTCGAAGTGTGGCTTCGCGCTTCCGCCGCGCTCGATCGATTGCAGCGCGGTGGCGAGTGCGGTCTCGAGCTGGCGATCGTGCGAAGCCACCGCGTCCTGCGGCGCGTTGTCGACCTCGATCGTCGGATCGGTGCCGTAGTTCTCCACGCCAAAGCCGACATCGCGAAACCAGAACGAGAACTCGGGCTGCGTGGTCTCGGTGCCGTCGACGAGCTTGTGGCGCGGCCAGATGCCGATCACCCCGCCCCACGTCCGGGTGCCGACCAACGGGCCGATGCCCATCAGCTTGAACCCGTGCGAAAAGATGTCGCCGTCCGAACCGGCGTGCTCGTTCGTGAGCGCGATGACGGGACCGGCGGCGGCCTCATCGGGGTACGACACAGGCGGGCCCCAGCGCGACAGGTTGTAGGCGATGCGCTTGCGCGCCACCTTCTCGAGCAACAGCTCGGAAACGTGCCCGCCGCGGTTGTAGCGGACGTCGACGATCAGCGCATCACGATCGCATTCGGTGCGAAAGTAGCGATGGAACTCGGCGAACCCCGCGGACATCATGTCCGGCAAATGGAAGTAGCCGACGCGCCCGCCGGATTGCTCGTGGACCCACGCGCGATTGCGCTCCACCCATTCGCGATACCGTGCGGGCACCTCGTCGGCAAGCGTGGTGACGAGCACGTCGCGCGTCCCGCCGCGGCCGTCGGCGAGCGTGAGCCCGACCTTGGTTCCCGCCTGATGCACGAGCAACGCCTGCGGCGGCCGCTCGGGCGAAGTGCGCTGGCCGTTGACGGCGACGATGCGCTCACCGACCTTCGCTTCGACCCCGATCGCGTTGAGCGGCGAGTCGGCGCCGGCGTCCCACGGATCGCCACGGGTGATGTGCGTGATCTCGTAGCTGCCGTCGGTGCACGGCCGCAGCTCCGCCGCCAGAAAGCCGAGCGCGACCTGCGGCGGCTTGCGGTAGTCCCCACCCATCTCGTAGGCGTGCGAGGTACCGAGCTCGCCCTGCATTTCCCAGATGAGGTCGGAGAGCTCGGCGCGCGTGGCGACCCGCGCAAGCAACGGCTCGTAATGCTTGTAGATGGCCTCCCATTCGACACCCGACATGTCGGGCACCCAGAACTGGTCGCGCTGCAGCCGCCACACCTCCCGCAGCATCTGCTTCCACTCGCGTCGCGGCTCGACGGACAGGCGGATGCGGTCGAGATCGAGCCAGCCGTTCTTTCTCGAGGGCTGGTCGGGAAGCGTGGCGCCGTCCTTTTGCGGCTCCGGCTTGCGGTTCGCCGCGATGGCGCGCAAGCGCTTGCCCTGACGAACGACGAGGGTGATGTGGTCGTTCGCCAGCACGAATTCGTCCACCTGATCGAGCAGCGGCTCCACGGCGAGCGTGGCGAAATCGAACAGCTCGAGGCGGCCCGGCGAGGCCTTGTGGCCACCGCGGCCGTGCGCGCCGGCTATCGGCAACACCGACCAGATCACCTTGTTGCCTTGCACGCCGGCAACCTGCCCGAAGCGGTCCTCCGGGACGGGGAAGGGCGCGATGCGCTGCATGATGCCCTCGAGTTGCACAGGCGGGAACGATGCAGGTGGGCTTCCCTGGACGGTGGTGTCACCGGACTCGTCGGCCTTCATGCCCTTGGGCGCCGGATCGAACGGCGGCGGGCCACCGTCCTGCAGGGCAATCAGGTAGGGTCGGCCACCGCGCGGGAAGGACAGCTCGAACTGCACGTTGTCGTAGACCGGATCGAACGTGCGCACGGACAGGAAATAAAGATACCGACCGTCCGGAGAGAATGCCGGACAGTAGTCGCGGAACTCCGGCTGCGTCACGAGCGTCGCGGTGCCGGTGGCCACGTCGTGCAGCTTGATCGCGGAATGGCGCGGCGAAGTCCAGAAGGCGTAGGCGAGCGACCCGCCGTCGGGCGACCACGCCAGGTCCTCGGTGCGGCCCGCGCCGCTGCGATCGATCACGGTGATCGACCCCGAATCGAGATCGCCGATCAGCACTTCATTGCGGTGGTTGGACAAGGCGATGCGCCGGCCGCGCGGCGCGGCGCTCAGGGCAACCACGCGCCCGACGTCCCACGCAAGCGTGCGCGTCTCGCCATCGGCCCACACCTCGAGACGCTCCTCGCCGGATGCGTCGCTCACGGCCACGACCGTGGTGCCGTCGGCGAGCCACTGTCCGAACCGGTACCGTCCGCCAGCATCCTCGCCGTGCTGGCACACCGCGCCTTCCCATAGCGCGAACGTGAACAGCTTGCCGCGCGTGACCAGGGCGACGCTGTGACCGGCTGGATGCACCTCAAAACCGTCGAGATGCTCGGCCGGCGGAACGAAGCGGCGGGCGGCCTGGGTACGGTGCGAGGGCAGCCGGATGTCGAGCCGCTCGCCATGGTCGCGGGCCGGGTCGAAGAGCCACAGCGCGGCACCACATTGGTAGACGATGCGCCGGCCGTCGGATTGCGCATGACGCGCGTAGAAGTCGTCGTGATCGGTGTGGCGTCGCACGTCGGAGCCGTCCGCCCGGCAGGAGTACAGGTTGCCCACACCTTCCGCGTCGGACAGATAGTAGAGGCGCTCGCCGATCCACATGGGGCTCGTCAGGTTCCCGGACAGCTCGTTCATGCGCCGGAACGTGCCGCTCCCTTCCGCATCGATCCAGAAATGCCCGGTCGTTCCGCCGCGATAGCGTTTCCAGCGCGCCGGGTCGGCGGTATTGCGGCCGATCACTTTCGCGTTGCCCGGTCCGAACGCGAGGTGGTTGACCTGGCCAAGCGTGAGAAGCTCCGGCAGGCCGCCGTTCGGGTCCATGGTGAAGGCGCGGTAGTTGCGAAAGAACGGCTGCCCGTAAGTGCTCACGAACAGGATCCGTCCTTCGGGCGTCCATCCACGCACGATCACATCCGGACCGAGCCAGGTCATGCGCCGCGCCGGTGCGCCATCCGACGGCATCAGATAGATCTCGGGATGCTGTTCGTCGCGACCCACGAAGGCGACCTGGCTGCCATCGGGAGAAAAGCAGGGTGTGGAGGGCTCGGACAGACCGGCCGTCAGGCGCCGTGCGATCCCGCCGGTGGCAGGGGCGCGCCATAGATCGTCGTCGCTGACGAAGATGATTGCATCGCCGTGCAGCGTCGGATGCCGTAGATAGCCGAGGTGCTCGCTCATTGGTCCACGCGGGCTGGGGATCGGGACCGCAATTCTAAGGCCATGCGGCACGCAAATGTGGGATCGTCGTATCGTGTTGCCCGCTGCGGCGGAGCAGCGCGCTCCAGGCCGCCCGTGCCATGGGCTTCACCCTTAGCGCAGACCATTCGCGGCGTGCTTGAGGATGGAACTGCTCGGGCTCGATGCCGGTTGCCCGCCCTGCGATAGCCGCTCGAGATGGCGCACGGGCCATCTGCGTTCGTCCGGATCAGAACGACCGCGACACGCTCGCAACCACGGTCGTGCGGCGCTGCGCGTCGTCGACAGGATAGACGCTCCCGGGCCCGTGTGCTGCTACCAGGGCGACCTGAACGTCGAACCCGGCAATCGCGACGGCAACTCCGGCGGTGTCGCCGGTGACGCATCGAGCCAGCGCCAGATCGGCAGTCATGCGTTGCTCGCCGATCCCCTTGCGCGCCATCCGGCACCGTGACTTGGGAGATCTCCCGGTGCGGCCGGGTCACTCCGTGAGGGAGCGAAAGATCTCCACCTCGACAGCACCTTCCGTCAGCCCCTCCGTTTCACGGCGCGCGCGGTACGCCGCCAGATGCGGCGCCTTGCGATGGATCTCGAACGCGGCATCGTCCGCGTACATCTCGTAGAAGAGGAAGAGGTCCGGGTCGTTCGTGGAACGGTGGAGGCGATAGGCCAGGCAGCCCGGCTCCGCCCTCCGCACCACAGCGACCTGCTCCGCGAGAAGCGCCGCAAGCGCAGCGCCCTTGCCCTTCGCGGCCCGTATTCTTGCAACCACCGTGAGCACATCAGCCATCGATCGAATCTCCTCGCAAGGTGAGTACAGGTAGGCAGACCTTCTGATGCTACGACCCCGGCACACGTGAGCGTCGGCTCCGTCGGGCGAAGTGCCTTACGCCGGGCCGGCCTCCGCGCCGGCCGCCGGGATGAGCGGCTCATGTGTGCCGAATTGACCCTGATCATCTCACCATGGCGCGAAAGGCTCAGACTTCATGAATGGCTCCGTCTTGGACACAAAAGCCGGGAACGCCGCAATCATTGCGAATCGACCACCGCGGATGTAAGTCGCTCGCCGCTGGCGCCATGTTTGACGACGCCGCCGTTCTCGGCGCCGCGGGTCGACGCGGCATTCGCATGGCGACGGTGGTGGGTTGCCTGACGCTTTCCTTGTGCGGTTGTGCATCCCTTACCCCGCAGAACCCCGCTTCCGTAACGCTCGATGTGCCGGCCGCGTGGTCGATCGCCGATATCCCCTCCGCCACGGGGACATTATCCTTGGCGCAGTGGTGGTTGCGCTTCGACGATCCGGTGCTCGCCAGCCTGGTGACGCAGGCCCTGCAGGCCAATACCGCCGTGCAAAGTGCGCAGGCCGCGCTGCGGCAGGCCCGGGCGCTGCGCGATGTGTCGGCTGCCGGCCTGTTGCCGGTCCTCGGCAGCTCCGGGTCAGCGCAGCACACCACGGTGGGTCGCGACACGTCCGGGAGCAGTTTCAAGGCGGGCCTGGATGCGAGCTGGGAAGTCGACATCTTCGGCGCAAACCGCAGCGCGCTGCGCGCCAGCGAGGCCGCGGCGCAAGCGAGCGCCGCAAGCCTTGGCGACGTGCAGGTCTCGATCGCTGCCGAAGTGGCGCTCAGTTACATCACGCTGCGCGGGGCGCAGAGCCAGCTGGCGATCGCGAACAGCAATCTGGCGAGCCAACTCGAGACGCTGCAGATCACGCAATGGCGCCTGCAAGCCGGCCTGGTCACGTCACTCGAAGCGGAGCAGGCACGCGCCGCGGCGGAACAGTTGCGCGCCCAGGTGGCTGTGTTGGCGACGACCATCGAGCAGAACGGCCACGCCCTCGCCATCCTGACCGGCCAGCCACCGGCGGCGTTGTCGTCGGTAGTCGCGGCGGGCGGCGCCATACCACGCGCGTCCGACGGCATGGCGCTGAGCTTCCCCGCCGAGACCCTGCGCCAACGGCCCGACGTGCGGGCGGCGGAGCTTCAAGTCACGGCGGCGCTTGCCCGCGTGGCGCAGGCCGACGCGGCCCGCGCGCCACGGTTCAATCTCGGCGGTTCGCTCGGCCTGAGTGCGTTGACCCTCGGTGCGCTGACCGGAGCCGACGCCGTCGTCACCACGCTGCTCGGGAGCGTGTCATGGCCGGTGTTCGATGGCGGGGCGAGTCGCGCCCAGGTGCGCGCCCAGCAGGCCGCGCTCGACCAGGCGACCGCGGCGTACCGGGCCGCGGTGTTGACGGCACTGCAGGACGTGGAAGATGCGCTGTTTGCGCTTCGCGGCGACCGCGAACGCCTGTCACACCTGCAACAGGCTGCCGAAGCGGCCGACAATGCCGCGCTCATGGCGCGCCAGCGGTTCAGCAGCGGCCTGGTCGATTTTCAGACGGTCCTCGAAACGCAGCGCACCCTGCTCGTGACGCAGGAGACCGTCGCCAATGCCAGCACGGATCTCAGCAACGACCATGTGCGCCTGTACAAGGCGCTGGGCGGTGGCTGGCGCCCCGAAACCAGCGATGCAATGCCCGCACTGAGCGAGGATACATCCGGGATGGTCTCGCAATGAGCACGCCAATCACTTCCGACAGCGGCGCGCCTGCCCCTGTCGGCGCTGCCACTGAAACGGATCTCGCGACGTTGCTCGACGAACCCCGGTCGCACGCGTGGTACCGCCGCCCGGCGCTATGGGGTGGCGTGCTGGTGATCGTCGTGGCCGCGGTCGGCGTGCGGTACTGGCAGTCGCAGCAGACGGCCAGCGCCGCGCCGCGCTACATCACCCAGACGGTCGCGCGCGGTGACCTGACCTTGAATGTGACGGCGAACGGCACGGTGCAGCCGACGCGGTCGATCAACATCGGCAGCGAGCTCTCCGGCACGGTGCTCAAGGTCAACGTGGACGTCAACGACCGCGTCAGGAAAGGACAGGTCCTGGTCGAGCTCGACACCGCCAAGTTGAACGACCAGATCTTGCGCTCGCGCGCATCGCTCGCCGCCGCCAAGGCGAAGGTCGCGCAGACCGTTGCGACGGTCAGCGAAGCCCGGGCCAGCCTGGGACGATTCGAGGAAGTTGCCCGCCTCTCGGGCGGGAAGGTGCCCTCGAAGGCCGAGCTGGATACGGCGCGCGCCACGCTCGACCGCGCGACCGCGGACGAGGCGAGCGCCCGGGCCAGCGTCAACGATGCGCAGGCGGCGCTGTCGACCGACGAGATCAACCTGTCGAAAGCATCGATTCGCGCGCCGGCCGACGGTGTGGTGCTCACCCGCAACGTGGATCCTGGTAATGCGGTGGCGGCATCGCTGCAGGCCGTGACGCTGTTCACCATCGCCGAGGACCTGAAGCGCCTGCGCCTGTGGGTGTACGTCGACGAGGCCGACGTGGGCTCGGTGGCGGTGGGTCAGGCCGCCACTTTCACGGTCAGCGCCTATCCGGCGCGGAACTTCCCCGCGCAAGTCACACGCGTGGGCTTCGGCTCGACCATCACCGAGAACGTCGTCACCTATCTGACCTATCTCGATGTCGACAACAGCGACCTCACCCTGCGCCCTGGAATGACCGCGACGGCGACGATCACCGCAATGCAGCGCACCGGTGTGCTGCTGGTGCCGAACACTGCGCTCCGCTTCGAGCCCGCCGGTGCGGCCGCCGGCCAGCCAGCGGCCAAAGGCGGGATCGTCTCCACCCTGATACCCCGCATGCCGAGAGGCGGCACGCGCGCTTCGGCCGCGGCGGGTGCGAGCACGGCGGCGGCGCGCAAGGTCTGGGTTCTGCGCGACGGTGCTGCGGTCCCGGTGGCGGTGATGCCGGGAATCAGCGACGGTCGGATGACCGAGATCACCGACGGCGAGTTGCAGGCCGGCATGGAGGTGATCACCGATCAGAAGGCGGCGGCCGCAACATGAGCGCGGAGCTGGCGGACGCTGCACTCGCGCGCGGAAGCACGCTCGCTGCTGCCGTTCCCACGGGCGCGGTGGGGCCGGGGAGCGACGCACCGGCTGGCGCACGTGCCGGCGTGCCTGGAATGCCACTGATCCGGCTGCGCGGCGTCACCAAGGTTTACGGCACCGGCCAGGCCGAGCTCATGGCCTTGAGAGGCATCGACCTCGACGTCAGCGCCGGCGAGTTCGTTGCGATCATGGGACCGAGCGGTTCGGGCAAGTCGACCGCGATGAATATCCTCGGCTGCCTCGATACGCCGAGCGCCGGGCAGTACCTGTTCCACGGCGTGCATGTCGAAGCACTGTCGCGCGACCAGCGGGCGCGCTTGCGCCGCCGTTATCTGGGCTTCGTCTTCCAGGGATTCAACCTGCTGCCCCGCACCTCGGCCCAGGAAAACGTGGAGCTGCCATTGCTCTACCGTGGCGAGACCACTGGCGCGCGTCACGCGGCCGCCGCCGCCGCGCTGCAATCGGTGGGCCTCGCGGGCTGGGAGCATCACACCCCCGCCGAACTCTCCGGCGGGCAGCAGCAGCGGGTGGCGATCGCACGCGCGATCGTCACCGAGCCAGCCGTCCTGTTCGCCGACGAGCCCACCGGCAACCTCGACACGCAGCGCAGCAGGGAGATCATGGAGCTGTTGCGGGGCCTCAATGCGGACCATGGCATCACCGTGCTGATGGTGACGCACGAGTCCGACATGGCGGCCTATGCGCGGCGCGTGGTGCGGTTCGTCGACGGCCGTATCGAAGCGGATTCGCCCAACCTGCGCACCATGGCTCCGGACGTGCCGGCCATCCGGACGGACGTGCGCTGATGCTGCTCAGCACGCTGCTCCTCGCGCTGCGTTCGATCCGACGCAACCTGTTGCGCTCGTTCCTCACGATCCTGGGCGTGGTGATCGGGGTCAGCGCGGTGATCACGATGGTCACGCTCGGTAACGGCGCCACGCTCGCGGTGCAGATGCAGATCTCCAGCCTCGGCACCAATTTGCTGATGGTGCGCCCGGGCCAACGCCTGGGTCCCGGCGGTCCTGGGGGTCCCGGGGCCCCGTCGTTCAAGGAGGCCGATGCCACTGCGATCCTGGCGCAGATCGGTGGCGTTGCCGCCGTCGCTCCGGAGGGACGCTCTGGCGTCACCGTCATCGGCAACGGCCGCAACTGGGCCACCAGCGTGATCGGGAGCAGCAACGCCTGGTTCGACACCGGCAACTGGAGGCTCGCGTCAGGCCGCAGGTTCATGGACGAAGAGACCCAGGCCGGTGCCGCTGTGTGCGTCATCGGCGAAACGGTGCGGCGGGAGATCTACGGTGGCACGCGCGGTCTGGGCGAGCAGCTGCGGATCAAGCAGTTTTCATGCGACGTGATCGGCGTGCTGGCGTCCAAGGGCCAGGGCGCGATGGGCAACGACCAGGACGACCTCGTGCTCGTGCCGCTGCGCACGCTGCAACGCCGCGTCACCGGCAACCAGCGGGTCAACACGCTGCTGGTCTCGATGGAGGATGGCAGCGACAGCGCGCGGCTGAAAGCCAGCTTGCGGCAACTGCTGCGCGAGCGCCGCAAGCTCGCCGAAGGTGACGATGACAACTTCAACGTGCTCGACACCCAGCAGCTCGCCGACACGCTGTCGGGTACGACCAAGGTGATGACCACGCTGCTCGGCGCCGTGGCCGCGGTAAGCCTGCTGGTCGGAGGCATCGGGATCATGAACATCATGCTGGTCAGCGTGACCGAACGCACCCGCGAGATCGGCCTGCGCCTGGCCATCGGTGCGCTGGAACGCGAGGTGCTGCTGCAGTTCCTGATCGAGGCGGTGGTGCTGGCGGCGCTCGGCGGCCTTGTCGGGATCATCGTGGCCACCGGCGCGTCGATCGTGCTGGCGCGCGTGATGGACGTACCCTTCCTGTTCGATCCGGCGATCAACGTGCTGTCGTTCGTGTTCTCGGCTGGAATCGGCGTGGTGTTCGGATACTTTCCAGCGCGGCGGGCGGCGCAGATGGATCCGATCGAGGCGTTGCGGCACGAGTGAGGCATGCGCGCAGCGCCGCCCGACAAGGCGGCGCTGCGTCGGGGAATCGCGGGATGGCCGTAGTCCGTGAGGGACGTGGGCGGTCGCCGCGGCTTCCCTGGCGCGAGGTCAGTCGGCGTGGATACCGGCCTTCTTGATCACGCCCGACCACAAGGTTGCCTGAGCCTGGATGAAATCGGCAAAGCGTGCCGGCGTGTCAGGCGTGATCACCACACCGAGCTCCGACAGGCGCTTCATCACCGCAGGATCGCGAAGAGCCTTGTTGGTCTCGGCATTGAGTTCCGCGACGATTTGCGCCGACGTGCTGGCGGGCGCGACCAGTCCCCACCACACCGTTGCCTCGAACCCGGGCAAGCCGGCCTCCGCCGCGGTGGGCACGTCGGGGAGGAGCGCCAGGCGCTTGTCGCTCGCCACCGCGAGGGCGCGCAACTTGCCTGCCTTGATGTGCGGCATCACTTCGAGCGGATTGATCGGCATGAAGGAGATACGCTCGCCGAGCAGGTCGGTGATTGCCGGCGCACCGCCCTTGTAGGGAACGTGCAATGCGTCGATTCCGGCCGTGCTCTTGAAGAGTTCGCCCGCAAGATGTCCCGAGCTGCCGTTGCCGGCGGTAGCGTACGTCAGCTTGCCCGGTGCGGCTTTGGCTTCCGCGATCAGGTCCTTCAGCGACTTGGCTGGTGCGGCCGCGGGCACGACGATGACCAGCGGCGCAAAGCCGATCCGCGCGACGGCGGCAAAATCCTTCCGTCCGTCGAACGAAAGGTTGGGAAACAGGCTCATGTTGGTCGCGATGCCGTTCGAGGCCATCAGCAACGTGTAGCCATCCGGGGCCGCCTTCGCAACCGCTTCCATGCCGATGTTGGCACTGGCGCCCGGCCGGTTGTCGACGATGACCGGCTGCTTCAACTCGTCGGTCAAGGCCTGTCCGATCACCCGCGCGATGATGTCCACGGCGCCACCGGCCGCATAGGGCACGATGATCCGGACAGGATGCGTCGGATAGGTCTGGGCGCCCACGGCAAATGGCGCGAGCGATACGGCGAACGCCAGGATCGCGGCGAACGCCACGCGGGGAGAGCTTCGGTCCAGCAGGATCATTTCTTGTCCTCGATGTTTATGTTCATGATGCCGGGGCGACGCTTGATTGGTCCCGGTTCGACTTGCGAGCCATGCGGTCGAGCGTGGCCTCCTCGAGCGCTCCTCCCCATTTTGCGCTCACGATGGCCGCGACCGTGTTCGCAAAGATATCGGTGAGTAACGCCGGCCGGAGATCGTCCGACATCGATCCGCTGGATACCCACGACCGGCGCGTCCGGCGGTGCTGCAGGGTGGGCGCGGCGGCATCACCGATCGAACCCGAAGAGCCGCGCGGGATTGTCGACCAGCAACCGCTGCTGCAGGTCACGCTCGGGCGCCATGAGTGGAAGGAGATCCACGAGATCACCATCATTGGGCATCACCCTCACGTTCGGGTGCGGCCAGTCGGTGCCCCAGACCACACGGTCCGGCGCCGTTTCGATGATCCGGCGCGCGAACGGAAGTGCATCGTGGAAGGGTGGGCCTGCCGTCGAGACGCGCTCGCAACCGGACACCTTCACCCAGCAATGCCGGTCGGTGCGCAACAGATCGAGCAGGGCCATGAACGCGGGTTGGTCGAGCCCATCCGCGGCCTTGGGGCGCCCCATGTGATCGATCGTGTAGCGCACCGGCAGCCGCCGCAGCATCGAAGTGAATGCCGGCAAGTCGACGGCGTCGAAATGGAGGTCGACATGCCAGTCGAGCTTGGCAATCCTGGTCATCACGCGATCGAACACCGCCATGTCGGGAACGCCGCCCAGGTGCTGGACGAAATTGAATCGACATCCACGGATGCCGCTCTCATGGAGGGCGAGAAGGTCGCGCTCGGAAACGGTGTCGTCGACGTTCGCCACGCCACGATACCGTCCATCACCGGATGCAATCGCGTCGATTACGACGGCGTTGTCGGTGCCATAGATGCTGGCATTGACGATAACGGCCCGCGTTACGCCGATGGTCGCGTGCAAGGCTTCGAATTCCGCGAGGCCGGCGTCGGGGGGCGTGTACGGCCGCTGCGCCGCGTAGGGATATCGGGTCGCCGGGCCGAAGATATGGCAGTGTGCATCGCACGCAACGGGCGGGAGCCGGAACGCGGGGACACGCGTTTCCGGATCCGGGGCGGCAATGGTGGGCGCGGGCGGTGTCGCGCCGGACGCGCTCACCGGGGCGACCCCGCGCGTTCCGCAACCGTCATCCTTTGAACCGGAAGAGCCGTGCGGGATTGCTCACGAGCAGCTTCTGCTGCAACGCTGCATCCGGAGCGTACAGCGGGACGAGATCGACGAGATCGCCGTCGTTCGGCATGTGCTTGACGTTCGGATGCGGCCAGTCGGTGCCCCAGATCACGCGATCGGGTGCGGTCTCGATGATCTTCCGCGCGAACGGGATCGCGTCATGGAACGGAGCCCCGGTTGCCGACGCCCGCTCCAGCCCGCAGACCTTCACCCAGCACTTCTCGTCCTTCTGCATGAGCGCGAGCAGCGAGCGGAATCCTGGCTGATCGAGTCCTTTGCGGGCGTCCGGCAGCGCCATGTGGTCGAGCACGTAGTTGACGGGGAGCCGCGACAGCATCGGCGCGAGCTCGGCGAGATCGTTACCGTCGAGATAGAGGTCGACGTGCCAGCCCAGTGCGGCAATCCTGGGCATGACGTGGTCGAATACCTTCATGTCCGGCATGCCGCCGAGGCGCTTGATGAACGTGAAGCGGCAGCCGCGGATGCCCGCGCGGTCGAGATCCTCGAGCTCGCGGTCCGTGTTCCGGTCGTCCACGTTGGCGATGCCGAGATACTTCCCACCGCTTTGGGCAATCGCGTCGGTGATGACCCGATTGTCGCGACCATGGATGGTGGCGTTGACGATGACGGCCCGATCAATGCCGATCTTCCGGTGCACGGTGCGAAAGTCTTCGAGCGGAGCATCGGGTGGCGTGTAGGTTCGCTTGGCCACGTAGGGATACTTGCTGTTCGGACCGAAAATGTGGCAATGCGTGTCGCAGGCGTTGGCCGGCGCCTTGAATGACGGTGTCTTCGTGTTGGGGTCGGGTGGCGCGATCGTCGGCGTCGCGCCTGGTGGTGCCTTGGTCTGGCCATGCGCGCAGCCACCGATGGTGGGCAGCATGGCCGCTCCGGTGACGCCAGCGATGGCATGCAGGCAGTCGCGTCGATTCATGTCGATTTCCTTGTCCCTGGATAAACAAAACGAGTCGGTGGGCGCTCAGTGGTCCTGATACGTCCGTCGATGTAGCGCAACCCCGCGCCGGCCCATTCGGGTCGCATCGGGTACGGATCGAGGCCACGCGCGGACGCGGCAGCGACTCCGCGGGGCGGCATCACGCCAGCTCCGTCGTCACGTGCGGAAAGACGCGCTGATAGGCTTCCCCGTATTTGATCTGCAGGTCGGAGTTGCGCGTCGCCTGGGCGCCGCGTTGCAGAGCGACGCGCGTGTAGTACTCCCAGAGGTGCTCCTGTGCGGCCATCAGCTCGAACGCCCTGCGCTTCTTCTCCCAGACCGCGGTGATGTCCAGCAATACCTGCGGCTGCCAGCGGCACTGCTCGGGCTGGTGGGGCTCGAACAGGAAGACCGGCGGCGCGCCGAGCACTTTTCGCGCGGGATCGTGGCCGTGCGCCTGGGCAATCACTCGCGCTTCCTGGGCGACCCGCGCGGCGCGCGGATGATCGAAGTTGTACGGATCCTCGAGCGAGTGCGTCAGGACGAATGACGGCTGCAGATCGCGATAGATGCCGGCGAGACGGAACATCGCTTCGTCGGAGACGCGCAGTGGATAGTCGCCGCAATCGAAGAACTCGATCTCGGCCCCGAGCAGTTCGGCGGCGTCCTGCGCCTCCCGTCGGCGGTCCGCTTTCACTTTCTCCAGCGTCATGCCCTGTTGTCGCCAGAGCCTGGCCGACTCGCCGCGCTCCCCGAACGAGAGACAGACGATCCTCACGCGCCAGCCGCGCTCGGCATGCAGAGCGATGGCGCCGCCGGCACGCCAGACGAAATCGGCGGAATGCGCGCTGACCACGAGAGCCGATTTCGGAGCGTCGTGCATGAGACCTGGCGATGGATTCCCGGTGCGGAAACGGGTGTTGCGAGCGGCAGATTGTTTGTTAAGATGGCCTGCCTATCAATGCTATAAGTCGTATATCCGTTATGCCACAACGGCATGACTACTCCGCATGGACCTGAAGCAGCTCGAATACTTCGTACATGTCGCCGAGTTCGGCAGTTTCACGCGCGCAGCAGCCTTCCTCTGCGTCGCCCAACCCGCGCTGAGCCGGCAGGTCCGCTCGCTGGAGGTCGAACTGCGGCAGCCGTTGTTTCAGCGCAATGGCCGCGGGGTGACCCTTACCGAGGCAGGGAAGCGCCTGATGGCGCACGGGCGCGGCATCCTGCAGCAGGTGGAGCGCGCGAAGCAGGAGCTCGAGGATCAGCGCGGGGCGGCGGCGGGGCAGATCGTGGTCGGCCTGCCGCCGAGCGTCAGCCGCACCATTGCCGTGCCGCTGGTGCAGGCCTTCCGCGATCGCTTCCCGAGGGCCACCCTCGCCATCGTGGAAGGAATGTCGACCTATATTCTCGAGTGCCTGAACATCGGCCGTGTCGACTGCGGCGTGGTCTATAACGCCGTGCCCGCACCGACGGTCGATCTCGCGCCACTGCTGGACGAGCCGCTGGTGCTCGTCTCATCGCGTTCCGGCAAGGAACGGCGCCTGGTCGGCCCGCCCGTGACACTCGCCGCGCTTGCCGACTATCCGCTGGTCATCCCCAGCCGCCCGCACTCGGTGCGCATGCGCGTCGAGACTGCCGTCGCAGGTGTGGGTGGCAAGGTGCAGGTCGCCCTTGAGATCGAGAGCGTGCCCACGATTCTCACCCTCGTGCGCGAGGGGTTTGGGTACGCGGTACTGCCGCTCAATGCGATTCGCTCCAGCGCTGACGAACAGCACTTCCTGGCCCGCCCGATCGTCAAGCCCCGGTTGTCGAGCTCGTTATGGCTGGCGACATCGGCGCAGCGGCCGCGGGGACCGCTGCTGCAACGTTCGATCGAGCTCACCCGCGAGTTGGTGCTGCGCCACTACGAGACGCAGCAATCTCGCAACGCGCGGTCGAGGAGTTCGTGATCATCGGCAAGTGGCACGACGGGAGCGCTATCTGGTCCATCTGATCCCACATCGACGGCATATCAGCTAGCACCTATTTGCTCTTTCGTCATGACTCCACTGCGCGCAAGATTCGGTGCGCGGCCCATGCGCCTTCGCCGGAATCGGGCTTGCGCAACCGGTTCGAGATGCGCATCCGGCATTGGCAGTCCCTTACCCGCGTCGTGTTGTCACCGCGCGGCACTGTTTGCATGAGAGGCTTCGAATGTGGCACCTCGCTGCTGTCGTGCACCGGATGCACGTCAATTGCACGGCAGGCCTCCGGTGGATGCTTGCGGCGCTGCTGCTCTGTGCGGCATCGTGCGCGGTCGCCCAGAGCTATCCCGCACGGCCGATTCGGCTCGTGGTGGGATTCGCACCCGGTGGCGTTGCCGACGTCACCGCGCGCGTGGTCGCGCAGAGCCTGTCGACCCTGCTGGGCCAGCAGGTCATTGTCGACAATCGGCCGAGCGCGGGCGGGATCATCGCTGCCGATGCGGTGGCGAAGGCCGATCCCGACGGCTACACGCTCCTCCTGATGTCGAATGGCAATGCGGTCAGCGCATCGCTTTTCAAGGCGCTGCCTTACGACACGATCAACGATTTCGCACCGGTGTCCACGCTCGGCTTTTTCGATGTGGCGATCGTCACCACGCCAGGCACCAGCATCGACTCGCTGCGCGGCCTCATCGACTATGCCAGGGCCAATCCGGGCAAGCTCAACATCGGCACGATCAACGTCGGCAGCACCCAGCATCTCTCGGCCGAGTTGTTCAAGGCCATGGCCGGGGTGGATGCCGCGACGGTGCCGTTCAAGGGCAGTCCGGCGGTGATCAGCGCGCTGCGCGGCAAGGACATCGAAGTTGCATTCGAGATGCTTGCACCGGTCATTCCCCAGGCAAAGAGCGGTGCCTTGAAGGTTCTCGCCGTCACCTCCGCCGTGCGATCGCCCTTCCTGCCCGACGTGCCCACGGTGGCGGAAAGCGGCGTCCCGGGGTACCAGGCGTCGTCCTGGAATGCCATCGCGGCGCCGGCGCGAACACCACGACCCATCATCGACAAGCTCAATCAGGCGATCAATACAGCGCTCGCATCTCCCCAGGTGAAATCGAGGCTGGAGGTGGTCGGGGTCTCGGCGCGCGGCAGCACTCCCGAGGAGCTGCGGCAACTGATTGCGTCCGATATCGCCAAGTGGCGCCACGTCATCGAGCAGGCGAAGATCGAAAAACAGTAGGTGCAGGCAGCCGCGCCAATCGGGCATCGGGTCCCGGTGATGCGCGACCGACGCTGCATGGACGAGGGGAGGCGCAATGCTGAAAATCTGCCGGCCGGCCGTTCCGGTCATCGTGGTACTCGCGCTGCTGCTGGCCGGTTGCGCCGACGTCGCAACCCGCTCCGCAGACGTCCAGCGGGTCCTTGCGCCTACGGGCAAGTTACGCGTGGGCGTCTACCGTGGCAGCCCCACCTCCATCGTGCAGGATCCGGCGACCGGCGAGCCGAAGGGCGTTGGCTACGATCTCGGGAAAGAGATGGCTCGGCGCCTCGGCGTGCCCTTTGAACCCGTCGTGTTCGCCCGCAACGCCGACGTGCTGCAAGCCGTCAGGAAAGCTGAGGTCGACGTCACCTTCACCAATGCAACGCCGGCGCGCGCCAAAGACATGGATTTCGCGCCGCCCTACCTGGGGGTCGAGCAGGGTTATCTGGTGCCTCCGGCGTCGCGAATCACGTCAATGGCGGAGGTCGATCGCGCGGGCGTTCGCGTGGGTGTGAGCGAAGGGAGCACGTCCGAAGCGACGCTCTCGAAGGAATTCAAGCACGCCACGATCGTGCGAGCGCCGACCCTCAAGGCCGCGGTCGAAATGCTGCGATCGGGAAAGCTGGACGCGTTCGCCACCAACAAGGCGATCCTCTTCGAGCTTTCCGACGAACTGCCTGGCTCCCGCGTGCTACCGGGTCGCTGGGGGCTGGAGCATTTCGCCGCGGGCATTCCGAAAGGCCGCGAGGCAGGCATGCCATTCGTGCGCAAGTTCACCGAGGAGGCCAAGGCAGAAGGAGTCGTGCGCGCTGCCGTCCAGCGCGCCGGCATCCGCGGCACGGTGGAGTAGCTCGCGCTCGTTCAGCGCATCTAACTCGGAGGCATTCCACCGCCCGCCGTCCTCAATTCACCACGGCACGCCCCGCGGTGACCGCAATCGGCGCAATGCCAGCGTATCCGCGCATCAGTAACCTTCCTCCGACTGGATGATCCAGTCGGCAAAGCTCGGGCACGGCAGATTGCTCTGCTTCAGCGATGCGCAATGCTCGACGTACCTCTCCCATCGCGGATCGCCGCAATCCGCGTCCTTTTCGCTGCATCCATCGTCGTTCAGCCGGTCGGTCGACTGGGTCATTGCCTGCTCCTTTCCCCGCGTGCGCTTGTCCCGCCACCCGCACGGCCACCCGCCTCGAAGCGCCCATCGCTGCCGCGCGCCGGTCCCGGTCCCGGGACCGTGGCCGCGATGAGGTGCTCATGCGAGCGTCAGAACACCAGCTTGCCGAGCATCACTCCGAAAACCAGCACGATGAGGAAGATGACCAGAGCAATGCCGAAGAGCACCTTGGCGGCCGTGCGCGCACCGCTCGCCACACCCGTGAAGCCGAAGAACCCGGCCACCACGGAGATTATGAAGAAGATGATGGCCCACTTGATCATGGCGGCTCCTGTTTACCGTCGCGGATGCCGGGCAGCACCCGCGCTCCGGTCGGATAGACCCATGGGTACGCAAAGCGTTCGCTCGAGGTAACGTCGCCGGGCGCACCCGGGCAGGCTGCCGTTGACACCTTCGCGCGAGCAGGGGCGCTCGATCCCGGGGGCAGCCGACGTAGGCGGCCCGGCAGCCCGGTTCGGCGCCCCGCTTGGCCGGGGCCTCGCGCGGCGCCACCGCCCGACGTTTATGCCGTAGTCGCCATGTCTCAGGCGAGGCAGGAGGCACCACCCGAGCCGCTGCGCCCGGTCATCGTCCACACCGAGCAGCGGGTGCGGGCGGCGCTACGACGTAGACGTCCTAGCCGAGTTTCGCAAGGGTATCGGTAGCTTCCGCCAGCAGGTAATAGAACGTCACGCGGCTTTTGTTGCGTTCGGCCTTCATCTTTTCAGCAGCGGCCTTCATGCCGGCATCCGCGGCTTCGGGAGCGAGGCCGAGCTTCTTGGTCGCAAAGCCGTCGCGTACCGTCGCGAGTTCTTTCGGATCCGACACAGAAACGAGCGCGGAATCCCGGCTCTGGAGCGCAATCCCGCAGTACTTGACGATGGCCTGAAGCGCGGCCTCATTGACACTGGGCGTGTACTTCGAGACGTCAGCTGAATAGTCGATCATGATGACTCCATATTGAGGTCCACGGCGGTGTGGGAGCGCAACGCATCGCAAGTCGCGACCGGACGTGCTCAATCCTTGCGGCCAAACACGCCTTTCAGAAGATCCGTGACCCGGGCTGCGGGATTCGTACGAATTTGCTTCTCCTGCTGCGCGATCATGTAGAAGAGCCCGGCGAGCGCGCCTTCGACCACGTAGTCGTTCACATCGAACCCGACGCTGCTCGCGAACGGTATGGACCGATAGCGACCCACCAGGTCGTCATACCGCCGGGTCACACCCGAATCGGCCATCGACTTTTCCACGATCGGTCGGAAGGATGTCTTCAGCCGGTCCGATGTCTTGGCCCGGAAATAATCGGTCGCCGCGGTGTCCCCGCCCGTCAGGATCTGTCGCGCGTCGTCGAAGCTCATCTGGCGGATGGCGCCGATGAAGATGTCCTTGGCGGCCGGTGCCGCGCGTTCGGCAGCACGGTTCATGCTCAGCACGAACTCGTCGACCTGTGCGCCATAGCCAACGGTGCGCAGGCCCTTCTCCAGAAATCTGAGCTTTTCGGGCATGGCGATGCGGATCGCCTCGTTACGGAAGTACCCGTCGGGCCTTCCGGTGAGGTTCACGGCATTGCCCGTGCTGATCTGGAGCGCCTCCTTGAGTCCGGCGGCAGCTTTTTCATCGCTGATGCCAGAGGTTGGTGACGCGGTCGGGGCCGAGCGGAGCATGCCCTTGAGGTCGGGAAACTGCGCGCTTGCCGCGGTGCTCAGGCACGCCACCAGAACCACAACCACGATCTTCCACATGGCACGTCCTCGCACAGTCGAACCTGCATGGATGGTGGACCGTTTCCACACGCCGCGCCCCCAACCATCGGCACCAGCGAGCGCCGTCCTGCCACCGCAAGCAGTTTGGCGCATGCGAGCTTTAGGTCCTTGAGAATTGTCTAATGCCGGCCGGATTGCGGGCATACTCTTTCGATGTGCAGACGCACCGATAGCCCGCCGACCGGCGGCATGGTACGACCGATAGCCCGCGCTCCTTGATGGAGACATCCGCATGTCGGATTCGGTTTGATGGGGTGACCCGACACGCGCGCGCGACCTGGATGCTTCGGTGTCTCGCGTGCGGCTTCCGACCGCGGCCGCGTGAGCACACTTCAACCAACAGCGAACCAAGGAGCAGTCATGGGCCTACTGAGCTTCATCAAGGATGCAGGCGAAAGACTTTTCGGCAAGGGTGAAGCGCAAGCGGCCATGAACGCCGCGAAGGCGGACCCCGCTTCCGGGGCGAAGGTCGAGGCTGCCAACGCCGCAGCTGGCGACGCGATTCTCGAATATGTGAAGGAACAGCACCTCAGTGCGACCGGCCTGACCGTTACCTTCGACGCCGCCAGCGGCACCGCCACGGTGTATGGGGTGGCCCCCGACCAGCCGACCAAGGAAAAGATCGTGCTTTGCTGCGGTAACGTGCACGGCGTGGAGAGCGTCAATGACCGCATGACCGTGGACCAGAGCGCGCCCGAGGCGCAGTATTACACCGTCGTGAAGGGCGATACGCTATCGAGGATCTCGAAGCAGTTCTATGGTGACGCCAACAAGTACAACGCCATCTTCGAGGCCAACAAGCCGATGCTGAAAAGCCCGGATCTCATTTACCCCGGACAGATGCTGCGTATCCCCGCCCAGACACTGAGCGAGCCGTCGTCCGGATCGGCAACGTCTTGTCGGTCCGCCAGTCGCCGGCGACTTCCGGGAGCAGATGTACTGCAGCATCGTCGCTGCATCAATGGAGGCACGGAATGCGTACTGCATTAATCGCGATGTGGATCCTGCTTTGCTCGATCACCGGCGCGCACGCTCAGGTGAGCGTCGCCATCGGAGTTCCCGGCCTCAGCATCGGGATCAATCTGCCGGTCTACCCGCAGCTGGTGCGGGTGCCGGGGTACCCGGTCTACTATGCGCCGCAGGCCAATGCGAACTACTTCTTCTACGACGGCATGTATTGGGTGTACTCGCAGGACAACTGGTATGCCAGCACCTGGTACAACGGGCCCTGGCAGCTGGTGGCCCCAGACGCGGTTCCGCTGTACGTGCTCCGCGTTCCGGTGCGGTACTACCGGCATCCGCCGTCGTATTTCCGCGGCTGGCGTGCGGATGCGCCGCCGCGCTGGGATGAGCACTGGGGCCGGGACTGGCAACAGAGCCACAGCGGCTGGAACAACTGGAACAGGCGCGCCGTGCCGGCCCCCGCTCCGCTGCCGTCGTATCAGCGGCAGTATTCGGGCAATCGCTATCCGCGTCCCGAGCAACAACAGTCGCTGCACAATCGCGAGTATCGATATCAGCCGCGCGACCAGGCCGTGCAACGGCATTACGAGGCGCAACGTGGCAATGCCCAGAAGCCCGACCGGCCGCCACCTGGGCAACAGGGCGGCCCGAGGACGGAGCGTCCGCGGCAGGCACCGCAGCAGCCTCCGGCCTCGCGAGGCGGTGAGGCCGGCATGTGATTGCCGCGGTAAGCGCGGTGAGCGAACATGACACGCGGCGCGCTACCGGGCGCGCCGCCTGGCAAAGAGCGTCGTCAGCCATCCCTGCACCAGCCACGTAGGAGGTCCGCATGTCGTTTGCATCTGAGTTCCGCGAATTTGCGATGAAGGGGAACGTCGTCGACCTGGCGGTTGGCGTCATCATTGGCGCCGCGTTCGGCAAGATCGTCGATTCGCTGGTCAAGGACATCATCATGCCGGTCGTCGGCGTGATCTTCGGTGGGCTCGACTTCAGCCAGTGGTTCATCATGCTTGGGCGGCCACCGGCAGGTTACAGCGGGCCCATGACGTATGAGGCACTGACCAAAGCCGGCGTGCCCCTGCTCGCTTACGGCAACTTCATCACCATCGTCATCAATTTCATCATTCTCGCCGTGGTGATCTTTCTGATGATCCGCAAGTTCAATGCGGTGAAGCGGCGCTTCGAGACGCCGGCGGCGGCGGCAGCGCCAGCCACACCCGAAGACGTGCTGCTGCTGCGCGAGATCCGCGACACGCTGAAGCGCGCGCCCGTCTAGACGTCCCTACATCCGCCAGCCCCCGGCGCTGCGTGCGCCGGGATGTTGCGCGCGCGATCGTTGTCGATCGTCCTATCGGCACGCGCGCGGCGGCGCTTCGCCGTCACAGCACGAGATCGACACACATTTCGGCAGGAGCACAGGCCTCGTGAGCCCGCATTCGATCGTGGTGCAGAAGTCCTCCGGCCGGCCGGAGCAGTTGATCCTGCTTTTTCACGGCATGGGGGCGAGCCCGGAAGGTCTGGTGCCGCTGGGACGCCAGCTCGGCAGCGCTTTTCCGCGGAGCACCGTCGTGAGCGTTGCGGCGCCACATCCGTCCGGCAACCCCGGCGGTCACGAATGGTTCTCCGTCGCCGGCATCACGGAGACGAATCGGATCGGGCGCGTTGCGGGCGCAATGCCGGCGTTCCTGGCGGAAATCAAAGCGTGGCAGCAGGCAGAAGATGTCACCGCGGCGGTCACGGCGCTCGTCGGATTCTCGCAGGGCGCGATCATGGCCCTGGAGGCGAGCCTGACCGCACCTGCGCCGGCGGCCCGCGTCATCGCGATCGCCGGTCGTTTCGCACAACTCCCCGAGGCCGCGCCAGCACAGGCGACCATTCATCTCCTGCACGGGAAGGAAGATCCCGTGATCCCGTACCGCCACGCGATCGATGCCGCGCACCGACTGCGGGATCTTGGTGGCGACGTGACTGCCGATGTGGTCCCGTTCGTCGGCCACGAGATCAATGCAGAGATCGCAGATCTCGTGGTGGAGCGCCTGCTCGGGCACGTCCCCAAGCGGATGTGGGAGGAGGCGGCAAGGGCAGCGGGCAAGCTGCCGGGCGGCCGCTGACCGGAATCACCGGCGCGTCGATGATCCGGGTCAGGTGAAGCTAATGCTGTGTTCGCATTCCTGGATGCAGTCGAGCGCGATAGGTCCGCCCGCGCGCCTGATACGACGGCGCGACCTCACGCAAGCCGCTGGCTCGCGGCCGCGGGAAGTGTAGGACGATGGCCGCCGAATCCGCGTCCAAAACGGTGGTCTATGCCGCGCTGGTCGGCAACGTGCTGGTGGCCCTGACCAAAGCCGGGGCGGCGGCCTGGACCGGCAGTTCCGCGATGCTGAGCGAGGCCGTTCATTCGGTCGTCGATACCGGTAACGAGGTTCTGCTGCTCTACGGGATGCATCGCTCTGCGCAGCGCCCCGATCCGGCACATCCCCTGGGCTACGGCCGCGAACTGTACTTCTGGAGCTTCGTGGTGGCCCTGCTGATTTTCGCGCTGGGCGCCGGAGTTTCGATCTACGAAGGCGTGATCCATGTGCTGCGGCCGGAGCCGATTAGCAGTCCCGTGGTCAATTACGTCGTGCTCGCGCTCGCCTTCGTGTTCGAGGGCGCATCGTGGATCGTGTCGTTGCGGCAGTTTCGCGCCGCCAAGGGGCTCATGGGTTACTACGAGGCGTTTCGGCGCAGCAAGGATCCGCCATCGTTCATGGTCCTGTTCGAGGACAGCGCGGCGCTGATCGGCATCGTCGCCGCCGCGCTCGGCAACTTTGCAGCGTCGAGCCTCGATGCACCCGTTTTCGATGGCGTTGCTTCCATCGTGATCGGCGTCGTGCTGGCGGTGATCGCGGCCCTGCTCGCGCGCGAGAGCAAGAGCCTGCTGATCGGCGAGCGCGCCGACCGGAAGCTGACGGAATCGATCCTGCGTATCGCGGCGAAGGAGCCGGGCGTCGAGAGCGCCAACGGGGTGTTGACGGTGCAGCTCGCGCCGGATCAGATCGTCGCCGCCCTCAGCCTCGATTTCACCGACAGCCTTCGCGCACGCGACGTCGAAAGCGCCGTGCTTGCCATCGAGCGCGACGTCCGGGCCGCGCACCCCAACGTGGTCGCTCTTTTCATCAAGCCGCAGGCGGACACGACATACCGCGAATCCGCCCGCCGCCGCTTCGGCACGCCCGTGCCGCAGCCGCAATCCACCGAGGATCCCGCGGGCGAAAAGCCCGCATGAACGAGGAGGGCGTCAGGAGCGAAACGTTGCGCGTGCGTCACATCTCGTGCAGTCCAGTGGGTCGGGTCGGTAACGCACACGCGCCGGTCAATCGAAGAACGACACACCCAAGCCGATTGCGGTCTGCCGATGGTTGTAGTCGATGAGGCTTTCGCCGTAACCGCTGAACAGCTGAAGATGGCCGGCGAGATTACCTGTCAGGGGAAAGGCCCAGTCGAGCCGACCCGAACCGCGCGATCGGTCGCCACCGCGGAGCGTGTGGCGCCCCGTAAAGGTGACGACGTGGCCGCCGGCGCGATAGGCGAGGATCATTTCCCCACGACCCACGAAATCCTCGATGTCCGGATTGTCGTCACGATGGTCCGGGGGCTCTGCAATCCGCACCCATGGCCGCAGGTGCACGGACCATGCGCCTGACTCGAGAGCGACGTCCCCGATCACGCGGTTCCAGCTTCGCGACAAGGCTTCACCACGGCCGTTGGACTCATGCGTCAGCGCGGCACTGACATAGCGGAGGTGCACACCGCCGGCACTCACCTGCAAGGGGTGCACGAGGATCGCTTCCGGTTGATAGTCGGTCTCGCGAAACGGCGACGAATAGCGGCTGTTCGCCGCCTGCCAGTACGACTGCTGGGTGTAGCCGAACCAGAGGTCCGTAGCACTCCCGAGCAGGTTCTCGGCGAGCTTGGTCTTCAGGCTCAGTTGCAGCTTCGCCTCCACGCGATCGAGGTGCACGTCCTGCAGCCCGAGCGAGCGCGTTGGCGAGCTTGGATTGCTGTTGATGTCGTCGGTCGCGTGGACCAGCGCGTACAGCGGACGATAAGGTAGCAGCCTGAAGGTGCCACGGCGAAGCTCTGGCCGGAGCTCCCATCGCTGCTCGAGTTCCGATGCGGCGGAGGTGCTCAAAGGTGCGAAAGGAGCGGCGCGCGCATCTGACGGCGCGGCATTCGGGCCGGGTGATGCAGCGGGCGCTGCCTCGGGCCCCACCTTCGCCGCAAGGGCGTCATAGCAGGCAAGGCGTTTGGCGTCCTCGGCGATGCCCGCGCACGAGGCGAGCTGTGCATCGGCCGAGGCAACGTGCAGCGTCAGCGCCGCGAGACAGGAAACCGCCATGCCGTGCCGGACATCCACCATCGTCGGCGCCTTCATGCCGAACACCGCTCGGAGCGCTGACCGACGTTTTGAACTGAAGTCATGTGTGCAAACACCTATTCGCTGCGCGCCTGCGCGCCGCCCGGTGCGGCTGGGCGGAGCCAGGGCGCGTGCTGGAGCCACTCGCAGCGAGAGCGAGCTGCGCCAGGGCGACGGGCGATGCAGCCCGTTCAGCGCACTGGTCACGCCGGCCCGCAAACGCGGATTGGCAAAGCCACGACAAAGCGCAGGGGTGGCGGCTCGGACCGCCCAATCGGCAACTATTCGTCCCGCGGCAGCGCCATGTCGACCCTCACGATGAATGCGTGCAGATCTTCCATGTACGTCCGCAAGAACTTCTCCGTCGACGCGTTGGTGACCTCGCCCTTGTCGTTGATGAGTCCGGGCTTGAACTGGATGTACGCCTCCGGCGCATTCATCTGTGGCGAATTGCAGAAGCTCAGCACGCTGCGCAAATGCTGCTGCGCGATGGCCGTGCCGATCGCGCCGGTCGACGTGCCAATGACCGCGGAAGGCTTGCGGGCGAACGAATTCTGTCCGTAGGGACGGCTCGCCCAGTCGATCGCATTCTTCAATCCGCCGGGAATGGAACGGTTGTATTCCGGGGTGACGAACAGCACGGCATCGACCTTGGCGAGCGCGTCCTTGAAGGCGCGCGCCGGCGCAGGGAAGTCAGCGTCGTAGTCATAGCTGTAGATGGGGAGATCGCGGATGGGAACCTCCGTCATCTCGAGCTGCTTTGGTGCAAGACGGACCAATGCCCCGGCCAGCTGGCGATTGATGGAAGCGGCGGCGAGGCTGCCAATGAGGTAGCCAACCTTGAATGTCGTCATGAGACCTCCTGCGGTTGAAAACGAGGCGCCGGCCGATTGCCATCAAGCGAGCCGGCGATGGCCATTCGGCATGCACCCTGGCGTCGGCACGTCACTTCGGTCAGCGCGGTGTCGGGATGCAGCGACCGTTGCACGCGCAGGGACGCCAGCACGAGGCATACGACGCCCCGGCCATGGCAAAGATTCCATCCAAACGATGCCCACGGGCAATAATGCACGTTACGCCGAGATGGCCCCCGTGTAACACCGGCAAAACTGCTTACAACCAACACCCGTGTCGATGAGCAACGAGCCCAAGCCGCCGCAGCAGGATCCTGCCAGACCCGAGTTCTGGGATCATCGTTTCCGCAGTGGCGTCACACCGTGGGATGCTGGCCGCACGCCCACGGCACTGCAGGTATTCGCGGCCGCACACGCGGGCGGGCGGCGCATCCTCATTCCAGGCTGCGGCAGCGGTTGGGAAGCGCGCCATCTCGCCGAACGCGGCTGGGATGTCACCGCCCTCGACTTCAGTCCCGCCGCCATCGCGACGGCCCGCGTCAACCTGGGCGCGCACGCCGGCTGCCTGCTGCAAGGCGACTTCTTCGATTTCGACGCGGGAGGCGGGTTCGACGTGATGTACGAGCGCACCTTCCTGTGCGCCATGCCGCGGCGCATGTGGTCGGAGTACGCGGCGCGCACCGCAGCTCTGCTGCACCCGGGCGGGCTGCTCGCCGGCTTCTTCTACCTGTCCGATGAACCCAAGGGACCACCGTTCGGCGCGAGCCCCGCCATCCTCGAAGAACTCTTGAGCCGCTGGTTCTCGCGTCAGGAGGATCGCGAGGTGGAGGATTCACTTCCCCTGTTTCGCAATCGTGAACGCTGGCAGGTCTGGAGGCGCAACGATCGGCCCGCGCCGTGACTTGCGATCTCGCACCGGGGCCGGTTGTCCGCTGAACGGCGCTGCGAATGCGCCGCCGCCGACCTGCCGCAGCGTGCGTCAGAGCGTACCGGGTGGAGCGGTGTCAGGACGCCGGCGCGAACAGCAGGAAATATTGCTTCGGCAGGAACCCATAGTCCTGCACGAGCCGGTAACCGGCCTGCTCGAATTCGGTCCGGACGCGGGCCGGCGCGAGGCGTGCCGACTTTGGCGGACCCTCGGAGGAGTCCATCCGGAAATCGATGATCGCCACACGTCCGCCAGGCTTTAGCGAGGTGCGCAGGTTGCGGAGGTACTGCTCACGATGATCAATGTGGTGGTACACGTCCACCATCAGCGCGAGATCGACCTTCTCCGGCAGGCGCGGGTCGGCGGGCACTCCGGTGATGGCGACGACGTTGTCGCGCTTCTCGCGCTTCGCCCGCTCGGCCAGGTAGCGCACCATGTCGGGCTCGATATCGACGGCGTAGACACGGCCCTTCGGCAACATGTTGGCGAAACGCATCGCGAAGTAGCCGGTACCGGCGCCGATATCGGCCACGACTGCATCGGGTGCAAGGTGCACGGCCGCGATGACCTCGTGCGGCTTCTGCCAGGCGTCGCGCGCCGGGTCGTCGAACACATGCGCCCAATGCTCGGCGCCGCTGAAACTGTGCTCGTGCGTGGCGGGTGTTTGCGCGGCAGGGTAGGCGGCCGGAAAGCCTGCGCCGACGACGAATGCGCACAATGCTGCGGCAAGGTTCAACTTCATGGTTCGTTCATGACCTCAGGTCAGCGTGCTGCTATTTTTCTGGCACGTGCTCAAGCCGAATGGCAAATAGGTCGGGCACCAGCGCAGCAACCCGGTGACAACCGGCAGAATCCCGAGCCAGCCCCAGACCCTCTCCTCGCTATCGCCGAAGAGTGCCCACGCGATCAGCAGCAGCCCCGCGGCGATACGGACGCCGCGTTCGAAGCCGTCGACATTGCATCTCATCTTAACTCCCCCAGTGGGTACCGGGCAGTGTGACAGCCATCCCGGCACGATCAGGCAGGCATCGGGGTCCGGGCAGTTTCTGCCGGCGCGGCGAACTGCTCCCACGCGTGCAGCGCTTCCGCGGCGTACATGAGCGAGGGTCCGCCGCCCATGTAGACCGCCATGCCGAGGGCCTCCTGCATCTCCTGGCGGGTGGTCCCGGCCTTGATCAGCGCTTCGACGTGGAAGCCGATGCACGCATCGCAATGGGCGGCGACGCCGAGTGCCAGTGCGATGAGCTCCTTGGTCTTGACGTCCAGCGCGCCGTCTCCGGTTGCGGCCTGTGCCATGGCGCTGAACCCCTTCGTCACGTCCGGAATGTCCTTGCGCAGCTTGCGCAGGGATTCGGAGACCGAGCGCGTGATCTCGCGATAGTCTTTGCTCATGGTGGGCCGTTCTGTGCGGGTGACTTGATGTCGCTAGGCTGACATTAGCCGTGGGCAGCGTCTGTGACCGAGGTTACACCGTCGCAGCCCGCCCTTCGCCGACTCGGGCGCTCACGCGTCCCACGCCAGATTTCCTCCCGGACCGCATCGACTTCGCTCATGCCGACGGGCCCTGGTCCGCCCATGAGCAGCAGGGTGGCCGCTTGCGGCGAGTCCGGCGGAGCGCACGACAGCAGGTGCGTCAACTGGTCTATAGTGGGAGCGAGGCCCGACGTCACGGGCGTACCGGAGCACACACCATGTCCCACAAGCCCCCCAAGGAAGACAAGAAGAAGGCACTCCTCACGCCAAAGGAGAAGAAGACCGCCAAGCAGCAAAAGAAGCATGCCGGGGATGCGGCGCCGCTGATCAAGCATTGATCGCCTGATCGCGCGCGACGCGCGTCGCTCACCGACGCCGTTGCAGAGGGTCACGCGCGCAACTCGTGCAGATGCGTGTCCAGAGCGGGTGCGCTGAGCGACATCCGCATTGCCGCAGGCCGCGGCGGAAGGATCGCCGCATCACGCCATGCGGCGCTGGCTACGTCGCCACGCTCATCACCGGCAGACCGCGGTCGGCAGGTAGCTGCAGCCGTCCTTGTCCCCATGCTGAAGCGCGTTCCGGAAAACGCTGGCGACCAGTTGCCGCACCTCGGAACGGTCTGCCGTTCGGTCGGACGGTCGCACCGTTGGTGTTACCGGGGCCGGGCTTTTCAAGGATCGGGGTAGGCGTCATGATGGACCTCGACAGGGATCACGCTGAACGGAGTCCGCATGTCACGAATCCACCGCGAGGCCCATCGTACGGAACGCATTGGCTGGCTGCGTGCGGCGGTGCTCGGCGCCAACGACGGCATCGTTTCGACGGCCAGCCTGGTGCTCGGCGTCGCCGCAGCGAGTGCGTCGCGCGGCAGCGTGCTGGTGGCGGGTGTCGCCGGACTGGTCGCAGGTGCGATGTCGATGGCCGCCGGCGAGTACGTGTCGGTACGCTCGCAGGCCGATACGGAAGCCGGAGACCTTGCGCGGGAAAGGCGCGAACTGGCCGCGGATGCCCCCGCCGAGCAGCGTGAGTTGGCGGGGATATATGTGAGGCGTGGACTGGAGCCCGCGCTGGCCACGCAAGTCGCTGCGCAGCTGATGGAGCACGACGCGCTCGGCGCGCACGCGCGCGACGAACTGGGCATCTCGGAGCAGCTCACCGCGCGGCCAGTGCAGGCGGCAATGGCGTCCGCTGCGAGCTTCACCGCCGGAGCGGCACTCCCGCTGATCGTCGCAGCACTGGTGCCCGTGGCACTTCTGAGCGCAGCCGTCGCGGCCAGCACGCTGATCTTCCTCGCCGGCCTTGGCGCGCTCGCGGCGCGCACGGGGGGCGCCCCGGTCGTGGCCGGCGCGTGGCGCGTCACTTTCTGGGGCGCACTCGCGATGGGCCTGACTGCCGGTGTGGGAGCGCTCTTCGGCACGGCCGTGAGCTAGACGCGCGCCGGGCGCGACGCGGGAATTGCGCGTTTGGAGGCCATCGTGCCGGGTGGCGTGGCCCGACCCAAGCGCAGGACGGCAGGTGTGCGGCGTGCCGCTGCAGCTACCCGAGAGTGCGCTCGTAGGCGTCGCGGTCGGCCTTGTAGCACCCGCACGAAGCGACTTTCAGGCCACGTCGGTCGAGAACGGTGATGTCCCCCCGGGTGTAACTGATCAGCCGGCGCCTCTGCAGCGAGCTCGCAGCCTTCGTGACGCCGACGCGACGGACGCCGAGTGCCAAGGCCAGGAATTCCTGGGTGATGTGGAAACGCGCGGAATGCGCCCGATCCTGGGTCATCAGGAGCCAGCGGGCGAGTCGCGCCTCGACCACGTGGAAGCGCGTGCACGCGGCGGTTTGCGCCACCTGGCTCAGGTGAACGAACACGTAGCGGTCCAGCGTCCGACGCAGCGGTTCGCTGGCCTCGAGTTGACGACGGAAGATCACCCCGTCCATGCGCAGCGCGGCTCCCGAGCCCTGCACGACGGCCCGCATCCGCGACACGTCGACTCCGAGCACCAGCGGAATGCCCAGCATGCCTTCGTTGCCCACGAGACCGACCTCGACCGAGGCTGAATCGTCCACCGGCATCATGAGCGAGATGAAGCTTCCGGTCGGGAAGTACACGCTGCTCACGCGCTGGCCAGACTGGTAGATCACCTCCGCGAAGGCGAGCTCGACCGTTTCACAATCGACGAGCATGCGCTTCGAGTCGCTGTGTGGCAGTGATTCCAGCAGGCGATTCGGGACCCGCACGCTTGCAGCGACTGACACCGGCATTCTCCTTGTGCGCGGTGAAGCTCGCCGGCAAGCATTCGCGTCGGAGCTCGGTCGAGCGCCAGGCACCCGCGGTGCAAGCGCTGCTTCACCTCGCGCGACGACAGCCTAAGCCACACGCCCGCCGGCGGTCTGGGCGGTAGCGCACATAGGAGTCCGCCGCCGAAGCCCCGAATGGATCGCGCATGACCAAGCCGCAGGGCAGTGGGACGGGCGACGGGAGGGCCATGCGTGCGGTAGCGCACAGACTGCGCGAGGTAGCACGTCGATGATGCGGTCCTGGCCTCCCTGGCGCGTCGTGGATCGAACAACCGCACGCGGCGTTCGAGCGAACGCGTGTCGCCCCGCATTCTCCAACGGAGATGTTCATGAACATCAATCTCAGCCTTGCACCACTGGTATCGCTGCTCGCCGGCATCCTGATCCTGATCGTCCCCAGGCTGCTCAACTACATCGTCGCCATCTACCTGATCATCATCGGCGTGCTGGGACTTTTCGGGACCGGCAATCTGCATCTTCGCTGACCCGGGGAATTCGCCGGCATGCGTACACGCCCGCAATGTGCGGAACCGAACGGACAGCCGTGACCGGAACTCGCTATGTTCACGAGGCTGCCTGCCGTCGCTGATGCCGGCAGTGGCGGCCGGAAAACCGGGAGCAAATCATGAGTCTTGGCACCATTCTGTTGATCGTCGTCGTTCTTATGCTGATCGGCGTCCTGCCCACGTGGCCGCACGCACGCAGCTGGGGCTACGGTCCCAGCGGCATCGTCGGCGTCGTACTGCTGATCGTAATCGTCCTGTTCCTGATGGGGCGCCTGTAATGCCGCGCGGGCCCGGCGGAATGTTTCGCACAAAAGAGGAAACAACATGATTCGTATCACTCGCAAATTGATGACCGTGGCCGGGGCGCTGCTCCTGGCAACCACGCTGGGCTGTGCCTCGACCGCAACCCACGAGGGCACCGGCGAATACGTCGACGACACGGTCATCACGGGCAAGGTGAAGACGGCGATCTTCAACGAGCCGACGCTGAAGTCGGCGGAGATCAACGTCGAAACCTACAAGGGCGTGGTGCAGCTGAGCGGCTTCGTAAGTTCGCCGACTGCCGAAACCAAGGCGGTCGAAGTCACGCGCACCGTGGCGGGCGTGAAGTCCGTCAAGAACGACATGCGCGTCAAGTAAGAACGAACCGAGCTTGGTGGGGGCGCGGCTTCGAAATGGAAGCTGGCGCGTCCGCCGGCGCGGCCCGGAGTGGGGCTTCCTCCGGGTAGCGATGACGCGCCGGATTAACGTGCGGCATACCGCAAGGGCGCTCCGCATGGATCACTTTATCCCTCGCCCATGACCCTCCAGACCGCGCCGGTTGCCATGCCCACCGCGGACCCGGTTTCGACGCCCGCGCAATCCGCGTCTGCGATCGAGGCGGCGTTCGTCGCGCGCGTGCCCAGTGGATGCGCGAGGCCTTGCGCTCGGGATCCTGGCTGCGCTTGCAGCAATCTTCGCCCTGTCGTGGGCGCAGGCGTTCCTCGTGCCGCTGTTGCTCGGCATCATCATTGCGTACACGCTGAATCCGCTGGTCACGTGGCTCGAAGCGATCCGCGTTCCGCGTGCGCTCGGGACTGCCCTCGTGATGGTCACCGTGCTCGGTGCCCTCGCTCTTGGTACCTACTCCTTGCGTGGGCAAGTGCAGACCGTCATCGAGCAGTTGCCGGTCGCGGCGGCCAAGCTCGCCGACCGCGTCGCGCGGATGCGGGTCGGCCAGACCGGCAATCTGCAGAAGATGCAGACCGCGGCGACGGCCGTCGAAAACGCGACGGCGCAGGCTGCCGGCGGTGCGGCCCCGCGCCAGCCCGCGACGCACGTCGTGGTGGACCAGCCCACGTTCAAGCTCGGCACGTTCATGTGGCAGAGCTCGATCGGCACCGTCGTGGCGATGGGCCAGGGAGCGATGGTGCTGTTCCTGGTCTTCTTCCTGCTCGCGGGTGGCGACACGTTCAAGCGGAAACTGGTGCGACTCACCGGTCCGTCGCTGTCGAAGCGAAAGATCACGGTCCACATCCTCGACGACATCAATGGCTCGATCCAGAAGTACATGCTGATGCTGCTCACGACCAACGCGCTCGTGGCGCTGCTCAGCTGGATCGCGTTCCGCTGGATCGGGCTCGACAATGCGGGCGGCTGGGCCGCCGCGGCGGGGTTGCTGCACGTGATTCCCTACCTGGGCCCCGGGGTGACTGCGATGGCCACCGGAATGGCAGCGTTCCTGCAGTTCGATTCGCTGCCCATGGCACTCCTGCTGGCCGGTGCGTCGCTTGCGATCGCGACGGTCGTCGGCACCTTCGTGACCACCTGGATGACCGGCCGCATTGCCAACATGAACTCGGCGGCCGTGTTCATCTCGCTGTTGTTCTGGGGCTGGCTGTGGGGCGTCTGGGGCATGCTGCTCAGCATTCCCATCATCGTGATCGTCAAGGTGGTGTCGCAGCACGTCGAGCCGCTGCATCCGATCGCCGAATTGCTGGGCGACTGAGATTCCCGGCGCCGCCTTGGCTGCCATCGTTTGATCATGGAGTGCGTCGGGTTGCCAGGCCCGTCCGGGACGCCATGGTGCGACATGTCGCCCACCATCCCACCATCGCGGCAGGCACGATCGGATCGTTGTCGCACGTCGGAATTCACCGGCGGGTGATATCATGGCTGGGAGTTCCGGTCGCTGGATCAATGATGCCGTGGGGATGGCGGAACGCGGAGTCACAGATGCCCAGCCCTCACCGTCCGACCCAGAACCATCTTCTCGCGGCCCTGCCTGCTGCCGAGTTCGATCGGCTGTCTCCGCACCTCGAACTCGTTCCCATGCCCCTCGGCGAAGTGCTGTACGAGTCCGGAGGGCGCCTGCAACATGTCTATTTCCCCACGACTTCCATCGTGTCGCTCCTGTACGTGCTGGAGGACGGGGCATCGGCCGAGATCGCGGTGGTTGGTAACGAGGGCATACTGGGAATATCGTTGTTCATGGGCGGCGAGACCACACCCAGCCGCGCTGTCGTGCAGAGCGCCGGGTTCGGCTACCGCCTTCCGGCGCAGCTCCTGAAGCAGGAATTCAACCGCGCCGGGCCCGTCCTCCGCCTGTTGTTGCGCTACACGCAGGCGCTGATCACGCAGATGACCCAGACAGCCGTGTGCAACCGGCACCATTCCGTCGAACAGCAACTGTGCCGCTGGCTCCTCCTGAGTCTCGATCGCCTGTCATCGGATTCGCTGACGATGACGCAGGAACTGATCGCCAACATGCTCGGCGTGCGCCGCGAGGGTGTCACCGAGGCTGCGGGGAAGCTGCAGCGCGCCGGACTCATCCGCTACAGTCGCGGCCGCATCGAGGTGCTCGACCGCCCCCGACTCGAACAGGCGGTTTGCGAGTGTTACGCCGTGGTCAAGGCCGAATTCGATCGTCTGCTCTCCGACATCCCGCGGGGCGACCCATTCCACATGCTGGGTGAGTCGGCATCCTAGCGCCGGGCGGTGCGACGTTGCGTCGTCGTGACGTGCACAACGGCATGGCTGCAGGTCGCCATCGCCTTTCCCAAGCTCATCTCGTAATGATCGCGACCTTGCACGGTACCTATTGAAATTGCCCAGCCACCTCCCATTCCTGCCACAGGCACTCCGTTCTTTCGCGCCCTTGCGGCGCAACCGATCACCCGGTGCCGCGCATGACGAGCTGCCGCTGCGCTCGGAGCTGTTCAGCGCCGATCAGATGGAGCAGCACGGCAAGAGCCTCGCGGCCACGCACAGGCTGACGTCGAGCCGCGGCCGGGATCAACTCCTGCCTCGTCTCGCCGCGAACGAGGTCGTGCTGCTCGACGCCTGCGCGCTGCTCACCGCCGCGGTGACGGAAAACCGGCGCATCACGCCGGGTGGCGAATGGCTCCTCGACAACTTCTACCTGATCGAAGAGCAGATCCGCACGGCCAAACGGCACCTGCCGGCGGGTTACAGCCGGGAGTTGCCCCGTCTCGCCGTCGGTCCGTCGGCCGGGCTGCCAAGGGTGTACGACATCGCCCTCGAAACGATCGCCCATGGTGACGGTCGCGTCGATCCGGAAAGTCTGACGCGCTTCGTCGCGGCGTATCAAACGGTGACGCCCATCAAGCTGGGCGAGCTCTGGGCCATCCCGATCATGCTGCGCTTGGCATTGATCGAGAATCTCCGGCGCGTGGCGACGGACGTTGCGGCCAGCAGGATCGATCGCGACCTCGCCGACGGCTGGGCCGACCAGATGAAGGCGATCGCGCAGACCGATCCGAAAAGCCTGATCCTGGTGATCGCGGACATGGCGCGCTCCAATCCGCCGATGACGACCGCGTTCGTGTCCGAGCTTGCGCGACGCCTGCAGGGTCACGGGCCGGCGCTCGCGTTGCCGCTGACGTGGATCGAGCAGCGGCTTTCCGAATCGCACACCACGATCGAGCAGCTGGTGCAGGCCGGCGCGCAGCAACAGGCAGCCAACCAGGTCTCGATCAGCAACAGCATCGGCAGCCTGCGGTTCCTCGGGTCCATGGACTGGCGCAAGTTCGTCGAGACGTTGAGCGCCGTCGAGCAGGAATTGCGGCAGGATCCCGGCGCCCTCTATGGCAACATGGAGTTCCTCACGCGCGACCGCTACCGGCACGCGGTCGAGCAACTCGCCAAACAGAGCCCTCTGTCGGAGGCGGAAGTCGCGCGCAAGGCGATCGAGCTTGCGCAGCGGAGCGCGGCCACCGCGGATGCGCAGCCGCGCACCGTCCATGTCGGGTTCTACCTGGTCGATGCCGGACGCCCGCTGCTCGAGGAGGTCGTCCACGCACGTCTGTCCGGGCTGGACGGGCTGCGACGACTCGCATCGCGTTTCCCGACCTTGGTCTACCTCGGTGCGATCTGGACACTGACGGGCCTACTCGCCGCCCGGCTGATCACGACGGCACACGCGGGCGGAGTGTCCGTCGCGACACTGGCGTTGGTGGTGGTCGTGTCACTGCTCGCGACGAGCCAGTTGGCAGTGGCACTCGTGAATTGGCTCCTGACGTTGCTGGTGACGCCGCGGCCGCTGCCGCGGATGGATTTCTCGCTGGGCATCGCGCCGGAATCGCGCGCACTGGTGGCCGTCCCGGCGATGCTCGTCAGCGCGCGCGGGATCGAAGAGCTCGCCGACGCGCTCGAAGTGCGGTTTCTCGCCAACCAGGACGCGCACCTGCACTTCGCGCTGCTGACGGACTTCATGGATGCCAGCGAGGAGACGACAGCAGCAGATGCCGACCTGCTGCACCTCGCGGAGTCGAGAATCCGCGCGCTCAACGAGAAATATGGTCGCAGCGACGATCGCTCCGTCACCGCCGATGCGAGCGAACGTTCGGGCGACGTGTTTTACCTGCTGCATCGTCCGCGCCGCTGGAACGCGCGCGAGCGCGTGTGGATGGGATACGAGCGCAAGCGGGGCAAGCTCGGGGACCTCAACGCCCTTCTGCGCGGCGAGCACGACGGCGCTACGCGGTTCCTGTCGATCGTCGGCGACCCCGCGCCCCTGACGACGGTCAAGTACGTCATCACCCTGGACGCCGACACCGAGCTGCCCCGCGACGCGGCCCGGCAGCTGGTCGGTGCGATGGCTCACCCGTTGAACCGCGCGCATTACGACGCGAAGCTGCAACGGGTCACGAGCGGGTACGGCATCCTGCAGCCGCGGGTCGCCGCGAGCTTGCCCGGATCCAACCGCTCGTGGTTCGCGCGGATTTTTGGCGGGGAGCCGGGCATCGATCCCTACACCCGCACGGTCTCCGACGTGTACCAGGACGTTTTCGGCGAAGGCTCCTTCATCGGCAAGGGCATCTACGACGTCGATGCGTTCGAACGGGCGCTCAAGGGACGCTTCCCGGAAAACCGGATCCTCAGTCACGACCTGCTCGAAGGAAGCTACGCACGGTCGGGTCTCATCACCGACGTGCAGCTCTACGAGGAGCATCCGCCCCGCTACAGCGATGACGTCAGCCGCCGCCGTCGCTGGATCCGCGGCGACTGGCAGATCGCCGCGTGGCTGTTGCGCCGGGTGCCCGGCGGCGATGGGACGCGGCTGCCCAACCCGCTATCGATGTTCTCGCAGTGGAAGCTGTTCGACAATCTCCGCCGCAGCCTGGTTGCTCCCGCGCTGGTCTGCCTGCTGCTGGTGGGCTGGACGGTGCTGGTTCCGGTGTGGTGGTGGACACTGGCGGTGCTGGGGATCCTGTTCCTGCCCGCGTTGATCGCATCCGCGGTGGAGTCGCTGCAGCAGCCAGCGGAGGTGCCGCTCCTGCAGCACCTCGCTTCGACCGCGCGCTCGGCGCTGTTGCGCGCCGTGCAGATCACATTCTCCCTTGCGCTTCTGCCGTACGAGGCGTGGTACACGGCCGAAGCGATCCTGCGCACGCAATGGCGCGTGCGCGTTACGCGCCGGCGGCTGCTCGAATGGACGCCGTCGGGCCAACAGGATCGCGGCCAGGACCGCACGGTCGCCGCCTCGTACCGCACCATGTGGGTGGCGCCGGCGACGGCCATTGCGACGGCGTCGTACCTCGCGTTTACCAGCCGGGCAGCGCTCGAGGTCGCCGCGCCAGTGCTGCTGCTGTGGCTGTTCGCGCCGGCAATGGCGTGGTGGATGAGCCGGCCGCTCGTGCCCCGGGCTGCAAGGCTCACGACCGATGCAGACGCTTTTCCTGCGCAAGCTCGCGCGTCGGACATGGGGCTATTTCGAGACCTACGTCGGCCCTGCGGACAACTGGCTGGTGCCCGACAACTACCAGGAGACTCCGATCGACCGGGTGGCGCATCGCACGTCCCCGACCAACATCGGGATGGCGCTGCTGGCCGACCTGGCTGCCTATGACTTCGGCTATCTGTCGGCTGGACGGCTGGTCGAGCGCATCAGCAATACCTTGCGAACGATGCAGTCCCTCGAGCGCCATCAGGGCCACTTCTACAATTGGTATGACACGCAGTCGCTGCAGCCGCTGCCGCCCCGCTACATTTCGTCGGTCGACAGCGGGAACCTCGCCGGCCACCTGCTGACTTTGCGGGCCGGGCTCTTCCGGCTGGCCGATGCGCCGATCGTGGAGCAACGCCTCTTCGCCGGATGCGCTGATACCGCACGCGTGCTGATCGAATCGCTGGGTACCGGCGCGACTCCCGCGCTCGCTCAGCTCTGCACCGATTTCGATGCGGCCCAGGATGCTCGTCCGGTCACGGCGCGAGGCGTGCAACAGTGGCTGGAGCGGGCATCCGCGACAATCGCCGCCACGACCAGCGCCCTTGGCGGGACCGCCGCCGCCGGCGAAGCGCCGGCCACGGGGAATGAGGCGCGCATGTGGGCGCAGGCGCTCGCAGAGCAGTGCCGCAGCGCCAGGGCCGAATTGCTGCACTTCGCGCCATGGCTCGAGATCCCCGGTGTCGACGAGATGTTCGGCGATCTGCCGCTGCTGCGCGTCGTTCCGAGCCTGCGTGATCTCGCGAACCTCACGCCGGCACTGGCGCCACACCTCGCGCTCGCGCGGAACGTCGCCGCCAACGCCGCCGCGCGGGAGCGGCTGGACGACGTGGCGCGGCTCACGGAACTCGGGAGCGTGCGGGCGAGGCAACGCATCGCGGCGATCGAGGAGCTCGCGCTGCAGTGCGAGGAGCTGGCGCGCATGGATTTCGGCTTCCTCTACGACCCTGCACGCCACCTGTTCGCCGTCGGATACAACGTCGAAGAACGCCAACGGGACGCGAGCTACTACGATCTGCTCGCCTCCGAGGCGCGGCTTTCGAGCTTCGTTGCGATCGCCCAGGATCAGGTTCCCCAGGAGAGCTGGTTTGCGCTCGGCCGCCTGCTGGCATCCGCGGGGGGGCGGCCGACGCTCCTGTCGTGGAGCGGCTCGATGTTCGAGTACCTGATGCCGTTACTGGTGATGCCGACGTACGAGAACACGCTGCTGGACGAGACCTGTCACGCGGCCGTGGAACGACAGATCGCCCACGGGCGGCAGCTCGGCGTGCCGTGGGGAATGTCCGAGTCGGGCTACAACATGGTGGATGCGAGTCTCAACTACCAGTATCGCGCGTTCGGTGTGCCGGGACTTGGCCTGAAGCGCGGGCTTGCCGAGGATATCGTCATCGCACCGTATGCCTCGGTGCTGGCGCTCATGGTCGCCCCCGAGGCTGCCTGCCTCAACCTGCAGCGCCTGGCCGGCGAGGGGCTGGCGGGACGGTTCGGCCTGTTCGAGGCGATCGACTACACGCCGGCGCGCTTGCCGCGCGGGCAGACGGGCGTCGTGGTGCGTTCGTTCATGGCCCACCACCAGGGCATGAGCGTGCTCTCCCTCGGTCACCTGCTGCTCGATCGTCCGATGCAGAAGCGGTTCGAGTCGGACCCGCTGTTCCAGGCGACGCTGCTCCTGCTGCAGGAGCGCATTCCCAAGACCGTCACGCTCTTTCCGCACGTCGCGCAGCTCACCGGCATCCGCGCGAACGTCAGCGAGACGGAAACACCGGTGCGCGTCATCGCGACCGCGGCCACGTCCATTCCGGAAGTGCAACTGCTGTCCAACGGCCGTTACCACGTCATGGTCACCAATACCGGTGGCGGCAGCAGTCGCTGGAAGGATCTCGCACTGTCCCGCTGGCGCGAAGACACCACGTCCGACAGCTGGGGCACGTTCTGCTACATCCGCGATCTGGCGAGCGGCGAGGTCTGGTCGACGGCGCACCAGCCCACCGCCGCACGTGCAGACCGTTACGAGGCGATCTTCTCGGAAGGACGCGCCGAATTCCGCAGGCGCGAGCACGGGTTGGACCTGCACACCGAGATCGCCGTTTCGCCGGAGGACGACATCGAGCTGCGCCGCACGCGCATCGTCAACCGCTCGCGGATCCGCAAGGTCATCGAGCTCACCAGCTATACGGAAATCGTGCTGGCGCCGGCGGCCGCGGAGGCGATCCATCCGGCGTTCAGCAACCTGTTCGTGCAGACCGAAATCGCCGGTGCCGAGCAGGCGATCCTGTGCACGCGCCGACCGCGCTCGCCGGAGGAGCAGGAACCCTGGATGTTTCACCTGATGGCCGCGCAAGGCGCAACCGTCAGTGCCGTGTCCTACGAAACCGATCGCATGCGCTTTGTCGGCCGCGGGAATACGCCCGCCGACCCGCAGGCGATGCGCGATGACGCGCCGCTCTCGGGCAGCGCGGGCTCGGTGCTGGACCCGATCGCCGCGATCCGCATGCGCATCACGCTCGATCCGGACCAGGCCGCTACCATCGACATGGTCTATGGCGTCGCCGAATCGCGGGACGCTGCGCTGGGCCTCGTCGCCAAGTACCGCGATCCCCGGCTGGCCGACCGGGTCGTCGAACTGGCCTGGACGCATGCGCAGGTCGTGCTGCGCCAGATCAACGCCAGCGAAGCCGATGCGCGGCTCTACGCGCGGCTGGCGAACTCCATCGTCTTCGCCAATGCGTCCCTGCGCGCCGAAGCCAGCGTCATCGCCAGGAATCGCCGCGGCCAGTCAGGGTTGTGGGCTTACGCAATCTCCGGCGACCTGCCAATCGTGCTGTTGCGCATCGCGGACGTCGCCAACATCGATCTCGTGCGCCAGCTCGTGCAGGCGCACGCGTATTGGCGACTGAAGGGCCTGGTCGTGGATCTCGTGATCTGGAACGAGGACCACGCGGGTTACCGGCAGCTGCTGCAGGACCAGATCATGGGACTGATCTCGGCGCGCGTCGAAGCCCAGATGATGGATCGGCCGGGCGGAATCTTCGTTCGTCGGGGCGACCAGATTTCGGAGGAGGACCGCGTACTCCTCGCGTCCGTGGCGCGGGCGATCATTTCCGATGCCCACGGCACCCTCGCCGAGCAGATCGCCGGGCGTCCCTTGCCGGAGGTGCGCATCCCCCGACTCGCGCCGACGCACGAGCGCCGGATCGAAGCCGCCGCCAGCGAGCCGTCAACGCGCGCGCTCGTTCTCGACAACGGGCTCGGAGGATTCACGCCTGACGGGACCGAATACGTGATCACGACGCAGCGCGGGCAGTTGACGCCCGCACCCTGGGTCAACGTACTCGCCAATGCGCACTTCGGCACCATCATCTCCGAAAGCGGCGGGACCTACACCTGGAGCGACAATGCCCACGAGTTCCGTCTGACGCCGTGGAGCAACGATCCCGTCAGCGACACCGGCGGTGAGGCGTATTACCTCCGTGACGAGGAGACCGGGCATTTCTGGTCGCCCACGCCACTGCCGGCGCGGGGCCGCACGCCGTACGTCACCCGGCACGGCTTCGGCTACACGGTGTTCGAGCACCACGAGGACGGGATATTCACGGAGCTCTGCGTGTACGTGGCGCAGGACGCTGCGGTCAAGTTCTCGACGCTGAAGATCCGCAATGCATCGGGACGCGCGCGGCGCATCTCGGTGACCGGTTATGTGGAATGGGTGCTCGGCGATCTGCGGCCGAAATCGGTGATGCACGTCGTCACCGAAAAGGATGGCAGGACCGGCGCGCTGTTCGCACGCAATCCCTACAGCATGGAATTCGGCGAGCGCGTGGCGTTCTTCGACATCGACGACACGACGCGGACGCTGACCTGCGACCGCGTCGAGTTCATCGGCCGCAACGGCACGCTGGCCGCACCTGTCGCAATGACGCGCACGCGGCTTTCCGGCCGGTCAGGACCGGCACTCGATCCCTGCGCCGCGATCGCCATGACGATCCCGCTGGACGTTGGAGGCGAGCGCGAAGTGACGTTCCGGCTTGGCGCCGGGCGCGACGCGGAGGATGCGCGGAGCCTGGTGCAGCGCTTCCGCGGCGCCACGACCGCAAGAGCGGAGCTCGAGCGGGTGCGCGGGCAATGGCAGCAAACGCTCGGCGCCGTACGCGTGGACACACCCGATGCCTCGCTCAACATGCTGTGCAACGGCTGGCTGGTGTATCAGACACTGGCGTGCCGGCTGTGGGCGCGAAGCGGCTTCTACCAATCCGGGGGCGCGTTCGGGTTTCGCGACCAGCTGCAGGACGTCCTGGCGCTCATTCATGCCGAGCCCCAGCTGACGCGCGCGCAGATCCTGCTCTGCGCGAGTCGGCAGTTCGTGCAGGGTGACGTCCAGCATTGGTGGCATCCGCCGTCCGGTCGAGGCGTCCGCACGCAGTGCTCCGACGATTATCTGTGGCTGCCGCTCGCCATCTCACGCTATGTCCTCGCCACGGGTGACACGGCGGTTCTCGATGAGACGGTCACCTTCCTCGAGGGGCGGCCGGTGAACGACGGGGAAGACTCCTACTACGACCTGCCAGGACGGTCGGCCGAAGTGGCGACCCTGTACGAGCATGGCGTGCGCGCTGTCCTCCACGGGCTGCGGTTCGGACGTCACGGGTTGCCGCTGATGGGCTCGGGCGACTGGAACGACGGGATGAATCTCGTCGGGATCGCCGGCAAGGGCGAGAGCGTCTGGCTCGCATTCTTCCTCTGCTCGGTGCTGACGCAGTTCGCCAGGATTGCGCGACTGCGGGACGACCTCGACTTTGCGCAGCGGTGCGACGACGAAGCTGCCACCCTCGGCAGGAATATCGAAAAGAACGGCTGGGACGGGGCGTGGTACCGGCGCGCGTACTTCGATGACGGCTCGCCGTTGGGCTCTGCCGCCAATGCGGAGTGCCAGATCGACTCGATCTCGCAGAGCTGGTCGGTGCTGTCCGGCGTCGGAGATGCCAAGCGCTCCCGCATGGCGATGGACGCGGTGTACGAGCGTCTCGTTCGTCGCGATGACGCGCTCGTCCAGTTGCTGGCGCCCCCATTCGACCGGTCGACGCAATATCCGGGCTATATCCGCGGCTACGTGCCGGGCGTGCGCGAGAATGGCGGTCAATATACCCACGGTGCCATCTGGACAGTGATGGCGTTCGCGGCACTCGGTGACTCCCGCCGCGCGTGGGAGCTGATGGACATGATCAATCCGGTCAATCACGCCCGCACCCCGGCGGGGGTGGCGACGTATCGGGTGGAACCGTACGTGGTTGCGGCGGATGTCTATGGCATGGCGCCGCACACCGGCCGGGGAGGGTGGTCGTGGTACACGGGATCAGCGGGCTGGATGTACCGCCTGCTCCTCGAGTCGCTCCTCGGGCTGGAGCTCGCCGTCGACAAGCTGCGCTTCTCGCCATGCCTGCCGGCCGCATGGAAGGGCTTCGAGCTGCACTATCGCCATCGGGAAACGACGTATCACATCACCGTGTCGCAGGCCGAGGCGACGGATCGTGCCATCACCGTGTGGCTCGACGGCGATCTTCAGGAAGGCAACACGCTTCCGCTGGTCAATGATCTCGTGCCGCATGCAGCACGCGTCGTCGTGCGCTCAGCGCTCGCCGGGTAGCACGGGTTGCGGCGGAGTCCGAAGCGGAGAATACTGCGCTGCGCGGCTGCGCAGACGAACCGCAGCGGTGACCTGCCGTGCTGGCGAGCGGATGAGCACTTCCGCTGGTGACTCGGTACCCCCTGGTTCCACCGCTGCTCCCGGAGACTCAAGATGGCTGCGAATCCGTTCGGCGTCACGCTCAAGAACACGGCAAGTCCCCAATCTTCCGGTGACCACGGGAAGACGAGTGATCCGCTCACGGTCGACGTGCCGCGGGAATTCCACCGGCGCATGGCCGCGATCATCGATGCGGTCCAGACCGGGATCTGGCAGGCCGGGGTGCACGACCTCCTGGGCTATGCGACCGACTACGCGTTCGGTCAGGAGCGAGGTCTGCAGACCCTCGTATTGAAAAGCAAGCACCGGTCGGCGTACGTGCGGCTCCACTGGGATACCGTCATGGGCGACGCCGCCGCCGATCGCCAACGCGTCGACGAGGCGATCGCGAACGCAACGCGCGAGCTGCAATAGCCAACGCTTCGGTTCCGGCTCGGCGCGCGAATCCGCGGCGCCCCTTGTCGAGCCGCGTAGTCACGGCGGGGCGCGCCATCACGCCTCGATGGAGAGGCCCTTCAGCACGTCCATGAAGTCGCTGAACCGCTGGCGGCCGACCTCGACGGCCCACTCTTCCTGCAAATCACGCAAAGCCGCGTGAATCGTCGCGACGACGCGCCAGCCGCGTTCCGTCAGGTAGATCAGCCGCCGGCCGCTCTCGCTCGACGGCCGTCGCTCCAGATACCCGAGTTCCTCGAACTGAACGATGAGGTAATTGGTGGCCTGCCGGGACATGCCCAACCGGCGGGCGACGTCCGACGGCCTCACCGCGTCTGGAGGCGGGTATTGAAAGAACACGAGGTGGGCTTCGGGTACGTCGTCGAAACCCGCCGTCCGGACGGCCTCGTTGATCCGCTGGCGGACGCGCTGCCAGCACAGGCGCAGCAGCGCCCCCACGAACGGCGGCGTGGCGGGCAGGGGGGGCGGTGCCTGACGGCGGCGGCTCGGAGGCTTCCGCGAGGTTGACAATGTTGTAAAGACGCTTTACATTTACGATGGTGTAAAGCGATTTTACACGTTTCGCCGGACTGTCGGATGGCCACGCCGCAATATTCAGGCATGCGGGGACTGTTGCGGCCGGTCATGGCGGGTCGTCCGGCCGCCATCGTGCTGTTGCCAGCAAGGCGGCCGCCGGCCATCGATCGGGTCTCTTGAAGAGGAGAAAGACCATGAACACCGCGGTGGCGTCTGCTGACGCCGAATGCATCAAGGTCGGTCAGATCGAAATCCGCTACCTGGTGGGCGGCACGACGGGCGCCACGCTCGGTGCGTTCGAGATGCGCGTGCCACCCCATTCCAATGTGCCGCCTCCCCACAGCCACGCCGACAACGATGAGTGGATCTACGTGCTCGAGGGCACGTTGCGCTATGCGGTGGACGACATCACGCGCGAGCTGCGGCCCGGCGATTCGATGTTCACGCCGCGCGGCTCGGTGCACGCATTCAGCAATCCGCACGACGCACCGGCGGTCGCGCTGACCGTTCTGACGCCCGATATCGGCGCGGAGTATTTCCGCGAGGTGCGCGACGTGCTGGGCGCCGGCGGCCCCCCCGACAAGGCGCGGCTGGTGGCGGTGATGGCGAGGTACGGACTCGCCGTATCGGCGCCACACTAGCCATCGCTGCGCGCGCGACGTTGCGTCAGGTGCTCGGCCCGCTCGCCACGACTGCGTGCGATCAGCCAGAGCAGGGTGAGGAAGGCGGCCGACCAGCAACCCGCGGCTGCCGTGAGCAGCTCGAGCGCGCCGCCGGAAACGAGTGCGGCGGCGACGCGACAGGCGGTTGCGATGCCGATCAGCGTCGTCCCCCACACCAGGAGCGGCTCCCCTGCGGGTGTGCGGCGTGCCTTGAGCAGCATGGTGTTGGCCATGACGTTGAACGTGAGCGTGCCCAGTGCGCCTACGGTGATCACGTGCAAGGCAGCGGTGCGCGCGCTCCCGGCAACCGAACAGGCGATCGCCAGCAGGCCCACCGCGAGCCACGCATAGCCGGCGCCGAGGCATAGCAGGTCCGGCCGGTGCTTGCATGCCCATAGTCGCCAGCGCAGCAGTCGGACGAGGGCGAGCACACCCGCGACAGCGGCTGCGGTTCGCAGGACGAGTTCGAGTCGCGGCAACACCGCGGCGACGATCGCCAGGGTCAGCACGAGAATCAGCGCGCCCTCGATCCGCGGTTGCACCCGCGCTGCAAGCGATTCGCCCTGGCGGTAGAGCTGCCCGGCGGCGGCGGGGGCAATCATGCGTCCGCCCATGAACAGCATCAGCAGGGCGAGCAGCAGCACGAACGCGGTGAGGATTGCCGGCAATGCGGCCGTGCCGGTCAGGAGCGCAGCGACGTCATAGGCGATCGCCGCCGCACACAACGCCGTCAGGACGGCGGGCAAGGCCTGGTTGCGGAGTTTCTTGGCCGCGCGAAACAACCGCGGCGCGACATGGAGCCCAAGCAAGGCGACGAATGCGATGTCGAGGGCTGCCGCAACGCCAGGCGGCAAGACGAGGAACGCAGCGCGCGCGAGTGCCCACAGGCCGAAAACCGTTCCCACGCGCCACGCCGGCATGGGGGGAAGCTGGTTGCCGGCGACGACGGCAAGTGCATAGCCCGCCAGCATCTCGTGCGCATGTCCGAGCGGGGTGGCCAGCGCCACCGATCCGGCGAGGCGTCCCGTCATCGCGAGCACCGACCAGGGAAGCATGACTGCAGCGTGGAGCGCTGCCGCGGGATAGAAGATCGCATTCGCCGACCACCGCGATCGCTTCTGCCTGCTGGAGACATCAGCCTCCATGCGCGATCGGCCATGGGGGCGGTGCGCCGCACGACGGCACGGCACCGGCCGCGTCGAGCGCCATGCCACTCGCCATGCCACTGCCTGGACTCGTCGTGCTGCGCGCCTCGAACGGCGCGTCCGGGCCCCGGCTTGCCGCCACTACCGCGCGCTCCCGACTTGATAGAGCTCGTGGCAGGCGACGCATTTCTGCAGCGCAGTCGCAAGCTGGTCGAGGGTGTGCGCGGGCATCGCCATCGTCTCGGCATCCAGGGCGATGGTGTCGAAGTCGCGGTGCAGGCTGAATGCAAGGCTCTTGAACTCCAGCGGCAACCTGCCGAGCAGCGCCACCGGCGCGTCGTGCGACCGGCTCATGCCCATGGTCCGGCTCGCCGTGGCAACCGCCTTCATGTCGTTGCGGGCAAGGCCATCCGTCATCGCCTGCAAGCCGGCAATGAACCCCCGCATCTCCCGGAGGACCAGCGCACGCTCGGCCGGCGCGAGCATCACCGCCGTGCGACCGTCGTCGCCAGGCGCGGTCGTGCCCACCACGACGAACTTGTAGACGATGGCGGCGAGGATGAGCACCAGCACGCCGATGATGATCAGATACGCTCGCTTGGTCACATTCTTCTCCTGACCCGAAGACGCCGGGTGGTCTGTTCGATGCATCGTCCTGGCGCCGGAGCGCTGTGCGATCGCTTCAATTCGTCGCTTCCCGGGCCGGGTGGGTGGCGGAGCGCCTGCACTCGCTCGCGACGCGCTCGCGCAGGATCTCGGCGAGACGCAGCGTGGCCGGGCCCGCATGCTCGCGGTCGGCGAAGATGAGGTAGAGCTCCGAGAAGCGCTCGCCGCCTTCGCGCAATGCGAGCGGCTTCAACGTGCCCGCCGCAAGCTCGTCGCGGATCTTCTCTTCGGGCAGCCAGGCGAAGCCATACCCGCGGCGCGCGGCCTCGATGGACGTAGCGATGTGGCCCACGGTCCAGCGCTGCGTCACCTCCACCGACGTCGGACTGCCGCGCTCCGGGTTCGACTCGCGCACGACGAGGTGTCGATGCTGGCGCAGGTCGCGCACGGTCAGCTTGCGGCCGAGCTGATGCAGCGGGTGCCGCGGACTCGCGACCAGCACGAAGCGCAGCCGCATCAGCGGATCGCCCAGAAACCCGGGCGGAATGCTGCCGAAGATCGCGAGGTCCGCCTGTCCGGCGGACAGCGCGTCGGTCCGGTGTCCAAGCACCGATTCGATCACCTCGATGCGCGTGTGCGGGCTCTCGCTTCCCAGCACGTCGAGACATTCCAGCAGCAGCCACGTCGGAAAGATGATCTCGACGGCGATGCGGACCTCCGCCTCCCATCCCGCCGACAGTCGCTTCGAGGACCGCTCGAGCGCGACGGCTTCATCGAGGAGGTAGCGCGCGCGGCGGTAGAGCAACTCGCCGCCCGGGGTCAGCACTGCCCGGCGACCTTCGATGCGAAACGCTTTGAGGTCGAGTTGCGCCTCGAGCTGCTGCACGGCGTAAGTGACCGACGACTGGCTCTTGTGCAGCTTATCCGCCGCCTTGGCGTAGCCCCCGGCTTCCACGACCGCCGCGAGGGCGGCCCATTGGTCGAGCGTGATGCGCGGTGCGGACATTAATCGGATGAATCGATCGGTATGGGTGCAATTTTCGTCTTTTTTATCGACCTGTTCAATGCCATATTGGCTGCATGAAGAACATCCTGAGCATCCGCACACAAGGCGAAGGGCACTGGGTCGGCGACGGCTTTCCGGTGCACACCGCATTCCATTATCAGGAGCGCGCCGAGCTCACGCCGTTCCTGCTGCTCGACCATGCGGGTCCCACGGATTTCGCGCCTTCCGCCAAGCAGCGCGGCGTCGGCTGGCATCCGCACCGCGGCTTCGAAACCGTCACGATCGTCTATCAGGGCGAGGTGGAGCACGAGGACACCGCCGGCAATGGCGGGCGCATCGTTGCGGGCGACGTGCAGTGGATGACGGCTGGCGCAGGCTTGCTGCACAAGGAGCTGCACAGCGCCGGATTCTCGCGCCGCGGCGGACGCTTCGAAGTGCTGCAGCTCTGGGTCAACCTGCCGGCCAAGTCGAAGATGGCGCCGCCGCGTTACCAGGGTCTGCTGGCGCGCGACATCCCGGTGGTCGAGCTGCCCGATGACGGCGGCACGGTGCGCGTGATCGCCGGGAATTTCGGCGCGGCAAGGGGTCCGGCACGCACGTTCACCCCCATCGATCTGCTCGACGTGCGCCTGCATGCCGGGAAAAGTTTGCGGCTCGGTCTCACCGACGGCTTCAGCGCATCACTGTACCTGCTGAAGGGCAACGTCCTCCTGAACGGCAAGGAGGCAGCGCGGCAGACCGAGCTCGTCGTACTCGAGCGCAAGGGCGACGAACTGACGATCGACGCCGTCGCCGATGCAACGCTGCTCGTGATGAGCGGACAGCCGATCGAAGAAGCGGTAGTGGGCTACGGCCCATTCGTGATGAACACGAGGGAACAGATCCAGCAGGCCTTCAAGGACTTTCACGCCGGCCGCCTTGGCATCGTTCCCGCGTTGACGGAAGAGGCTTGAGATGAAGACGCTGTTGCAGATCCGTTCCAGCATTTTTTCCGATGGTGGCCAGTCGAGCCGCCTGGCGGAGCGCTTCATCGCCCGTTGGCGCGACGAGAATCCCGGCGGCAGGGTGACGGTGCGCGACGTGGCCCGCGAGGCCGTACCGCACCTCGACGCGTCGCGATTCGCGGCATTCACCGCCAAGCCGACCGAGCGCACGCCGGAGCAGAAGGCGGTGGTGACGTATTCGGATGCGCTCATCAGCGAATTGAAGGCTGCGGACGTCGTGGTCATCGCGCTGCCGATGTACAACTTCGGCGTGCCGTCGACGCTCAAGGCCTACTTCGATCACATCGCCCGCGCCGGCGAGACGTTTCGCTACACGGAGAAGGGCGCGGTCGGCCTCGTCTCCGGCAAGCGCGTCTATGTGTTCGCCGCCCGTGGCGGCCTCTACGCCGGCACCCCGCGCGACAGCCAGACGGCGTACGTGCGCGACTTCCTCGCCTTCCTCGGCATGACCGAGGTGGAATTCGTTTATGCCGAAGGCCTGGCGATCAGCGAAGCGAGCAAGCAGCAGGGACTCGGCAAGGCCCACGCCCATATCGACCGCCTCGTGGCGCCGCAACCGGCTGCGGCATGAGGCACGAAGGAGCTGGCGGCAATCGGCCGATCGCGCTTCAGCCGCGCGGCAATCGGCCGATCGAGCTTCAGCCTCACGGCAATCGGCGGGACTGACCGGTGCCTGCAGCGCCTCGCCTCAAGGGGCTTGCTTGACGATGAGCCGCTCGATCCGGCGGTCGGGCACCAGCCACACCAGTGCGACCACGACGAAGAAGACCATGCCGGCCCACGCGCTCACCAGCCACGCGGTAAGAATGCCGCCGACGTAGAGCACCGGCGAAGCCTTGCCCTTGAGATCGGTGGACACGGCTCGGGCCAGCAGCGAATCGCGACCCTCGTGCCGGATGAGGCAGGCCTGCAGCACGGAGTACGCAAGTGCGCACAGCAGCAGGTTGATGCCGTACAGCACCGTCGGCCAGCGCTGGAAGTGGTTCTCGCCCATCCACCCGGTCGTGAAGGGCAGCAGCGACAGCCAGAACAGCAGATGGAGGTTGGCCCACAGGATCGCCCCGTTGACCGACGTGGCCAGCTTGAACATGTGGTGGTGGTTGTTCCAGTAGATGCCCACGTAAAGAAAGCTGAGGACATACGTGAGGAAGACCGGCACGAGCGGCACGAGAGCCGCGAATTCCGGGCCGTGCGGCACCTTCATCTCCAGCACGATGATCGTGATGATCACCGCGATCACGCCATCGCTGAAGGCCTCGATGCGGTTCTTGTCCATGGTCGATGGGGTGGTCGTGAGGAGGTCGGCCGCCGGACGGCGCGATGCAATGGAGTATGCACGCGCGGCGCCGGCGATGGCACCCGTTGCAGTGCCGACCGGTGGGAGCATCACCGGTCGCCCCCCGTGCGGCGCCGTGCTCGGCCGCATGGCCCTGCCCGTCGAGATTGGCCGGTGTACGCGGTTGCGTCGCTCAGGCGCGCAGCACGCACTTCTCGTAGAGCCCCAGCATCCGGCCTTGCGGATCGTACTTGGCCTTGAGCTGCTCGTACGCCGGGATGTCATACGCCGCGGCGAATTCCTCGCGGGTGAAGAAGCTGTCGGAATAGAGTGACTTGATGCCCCCGAGACGCAGGACCTCCCGTTCCACCAGCCGATTGAAATGCCCGCGCTCATGGGCCACGGCGCTGTCGACCACGTCCCAGAAGCCGAAGTTCACGTAACGGTGGGCGGGCGCGAGCGGATATAGCGGGAAGCGTCGTGCCGGATCGGGTGCTCGCACCGGGCAGATCCAGATCGGCAGAATACCAAGCTCGCGCAGCAGGAACCCAAGGAACTCGCCGGCGCGGCCGAGCGGGATGTCGACGTCCTGGATCACCGACTCCGGATGACGGCCGCGCAGCCGGGCAAGCCGGCGGGTGAGTCCCCAGCGCGCGTTCCAGCGCATGAGTCGCGTGTACGTGCGCGAGTTGAGGCGCTGCCGACCCAGCAGCCGCCGCACTGCCGGGTGCTGGGCGCCGACATTCTTCGAGCACCAGAACCAGTCGGTATCCCAGCGCCACAGGTAGTCGCGGGTGGTCAGGAAATCGACGTGCTTCTCGCGCAGCGACCGGTAATAGATGTGTTCGAACGTATAGTCGCTGACCCATGGGACCTCGGCGGCGAAGTGCGCCGTGCTGAGCACCTGCAGCCCGGTCCCGAATACCACGCCGTCGAGAAAGTCAGCGCTGCCGGCAAACTGGGCCGCGAGCGTGTCGAAGAATGCCGGCGCGTTGTCATGGCGCTGGTGCTCGATGCGAACGTAGGGCTTTACCGGCAGGGTGCGCAGCCGCACGCGCAAGGCGTAGCCCAGCGTCCCGTAGGAATTGGCAAAGCCGAAGAAGAGATCGCGGTGCTCGTTGCAGGGCGTGCAGCGGATCACGTCGCCGCCAGGGAGCAGCACGTCGAGTTCGAGCATCGTGTCATGCACCAGGCCTTGGCGAAACGATGTCGCTTCGATGCCGACGCCGGCCACCGCGCCACCGACGGTGATGGTCTTCAGCTGGGGCACGACGGCGGGCATGACGCCGTGCGGCAGGGTGGCGTCCACCAGGTGCTCGTAGGATGCGAGTCCTTCGACATCGACCCAGCCGCGCGCTGCATCGACCTCGATGACGTGATCGAATGCGCCGAGATCGATGCGGCGCTTCGGCAGCCCGGTGCGATCGCGAAACAGGTTCGACGTGCGCTTCGCCAGGCCCAGGGGTGCGGGCGCGGCGCCATCCTGCGGCCGCAGCAGCGCGACGGCCGCCGCTTCGCGCGCGGCATGCTGCACGCGTTCGTCGAGGCGCTCGTCAGGCATAGAGGTGCGCACGGCTCATCGGGTAGCTGGTGCGCGTGACGTTGCCCTTGCTGAACACGATCTGGAACAGGTGCGTATACCCCGCGGGCAAGCGGAACAGTTCCGCACAGCCGATCAGGTACACGCGCCAGATGCGATGAAACCGTTCGTCGAAGCGGGCGGGATCGAGGGCATGGATGAGGTCCCACCTGCTGTCGAACCGGTCCGCCCAGGCGTCCAGCGTGAGAGCGTAATGGCGGCGCAGGTTTTCCACATCGACGACTTCGAGGCCGCAGCGTTCCATCTCGACGATCACCTCGGCAAGGCTGGGAATCCAGCCGCCGGGAAAGACGTGCTTGCGGATGAAGAGCTCGGTGTCGTATTTGCCCACGTGGCCGATGAAATGCAGCATGCCGAGGCCGCCGGGTTTCAGGAAGTCCGCATGCGCCCGCACGACCTCGGCCAGTTGATCGCGTCCGGCATGCTCCAGAACGCCGATCGAGACCACCTTGTCGTACGGCCCATCGACGTCGCGGAAATCCGCCTCGCGCACGCCCAGACGAGGCGACAGGCCGCGGCGTTCGATCTCGTCGCGCAGCCATTGCACCTGCTCGGTCGTCGTGTTGACGCCGGTGCCGAGCGCACCGGTGGTCTCCCATGCCCGGAACATGAACCCACCGAAGCCGCAGCCGATGTCGACGTAGCGTTCGCCCGCAGACAGCCGCAGCTTGCGACAGACATGATCGATCTTGTTGCGCTGCGACTCCTCGAGGGATTGCGTTCCCTCCGGCCAGTACCCGCAGGTGTACATCATCAGCGGATCGTCGAGCCAGAGCCGGTAGAACGCTGTGCCGAGGCCGTAATGGGCGCGAGCGTTGGCCTTCGCATGCTCGGGTCGCCGGTTGGAGAACCGCAGCTCGTGCAGCTCGTTCTCGACGCGTGCGATGGCGTTGAGCTTCAGGTCGAACCCGGTGGCCATCCCGGCGGCCAGCGCCGCGCCGAGGTCGCCGTGGATGTCGACCTCTTCGTCGAAGTACGCTTCCAGGAGCCCCATGTGGCCGCGCGCCAGCGTCGCGAGCAGCGCGGCATCGGAGCGAAAGACGAGCTCGAACGCCGGCGGCTCGGGACCTTCGGCGCTGCGATGGCGGCTGCCATCCGGCAGCACCACGGCAAACGGCGTGCCGGTGCGCTCGCCGAGCGAACCGATCAGGTTACGCATCGAAATCGGCACGAGGTTCCTTTCGGTGTGCTGCGAGGGGTCGAGAGCGCGTCGACATCGGCATTGCAGCCACCGGCGCACGAGCGCCGTGGCCTCCTCGATGGCCAGCCCGCTGGGTTTCTCCGGACCATGGCACAGTGACTCACTCCGTGGTGCGCTCGCGCACGCGGGCGCCATCGCGCAATACGTCGGACGGATAGACAATCACGCGCTCGCCCGGGGCGAGACCTCCCGCGATCATCGCCAATGTAGTGCTGCGCGACGCGACCTCCACCTTGCGCAGCCGTGCGCGACGGTCCTCCAGCACGAACGTCAGCCAGCGCGCGCCCTGCCGGAACAGCGCGGTGACGGGCACCACCAGCGCGTCCGCGTGCCGTTCGACGAGGATGCGCGCATCGAGCCGGTAGCCGTCGCCCAATGCCGCGGGAACGGCCGCCGCATCCGCGAAGTCCATCACCACGTTGACGCGCTGCTCTTCGATACCGAGGGCGGACAGCTTGGTGAACGCACCGGGCTCGACGAGACGCACGCGCCCCGCGATGGGCGCTGCACTGTCGCCGCGCTGGAACTCGACCGCCGCGCCCGCAGGAATCGTGATCGCGTCGACGGTGAGAACGTCGGCCACCACTTCCAGGTCTTCCGCGTTGCCGAGCTCCATCAGCGGCCCACCAGCGGGGATGGCTGTCTCGCTCTCTTGCACGATGCGCAGCACGCGTCCGGACACCGGCGCGCGCACGTCCCACCGGGCTCCGGCAGGCGAAGGTTCCTGCCGCACACGCAGCAGCGCGGCCTTGGCGAGCGCGAGCTGGTGCGTGGCGCCATGCTGCTCCTGCCGTGCGGCCGCGAGTTCGCGTTCCTTGATGTCGACCTCGCGCTCGGCCCGGTCGAGCGCCTGGCGCGACGCAAATCCCTTGGCACTGAGCTCGCGCTGGCGGGCGAGTTCGCTCGCGGCCAGGCGCAGCGCCGCGTCGGCGCGCTCGCCGCTTGCCCTGGTCCGTGCAACCTCTGCTTCCGCGGCGCCCACGCGCTCGTCGAGCTCGCGGACCGTGCGGGTGTCCAGGAGGGTCGGCGGATTGGCGACGATGACCGCCAGCAGATCGCCGCGTGCGACGAGGTCGCCGGCCTTCAGGCTCGAACGCAGCAATCGCCCGGCCACCGGCGCCGATACGACATAGCGGTCCCGCACGCGCGTGCGTCCTTCCGCCTCGAGCACCCGCTCGAACACCGCAGTGCGCACGGCGACTGCCTGCACTTCGATGGGTCGCGGCGCGAACGCCCACCAGAGCAGGGCAGCCGCGACGGCAACTCCGATCGCCCACGCTGCCGAGCTCAGCCATTGGCGCCTGGTCATCATTCCCTCGTCTTCAGCACGCCGACGAGATCGAGCCGGTCGATCCTGCGGCGCACGATGAGCGCGCTTGCAAGACCGGCGACGAGGATCGCCAGGGCGGCATAGCCGTAGGTCCGTGCGCTGACCACGACGGGGATCGCGATCATGTCCTGGTGCGTGAGGTGCACGATCGTCCAGGCCAGCGCGAACCCGAGGATGCCGCCCAGCGGCAGGGCGATCGCGGTCTCGACCGCGAGCTCGCCCAGCAGATACGTCGACACTTCGCCGCGCGTGAAGCCCAGCACGCGCAGGCTCGCGAGCTCCCACGCGCGCTCCTGCAGCGCGATGCGGGCATTGTTGTAGACGACGCCTACGGCGATCACCACCGCGAACGCCGTGAGCACGCCGGTGAAGAAGAGCACGTTGCGCGCGGAGGTCTCGCGGAAATTCTGCAGCATGGCCGTCTTGCTCGCGACGACCGCGATGCGCGGATACGCGTTGAGCGCCGCAAACAGGACGTGACTTGCCGGCGCATCGAGGCGCACCGCGAAGCCGGAGATGCGCTCGCCCTCCCCGAGCATCCGGTCGAGCGCCGTCCGATCCATGTAGGCCGACAGGCCGATGAGCTCGTGCACGGTGCCGGCCACCGTCAGCGCCAGTCGTTGCCGCTTGCCGGTCAGCACTTCGGCCATCACCACTTCACCGGGGCGAACGCCCAGGCGATCGGCCAGACGGTCGGTCAGCAGCATGCCTTCGGGCGGCAGCGGCACCGGCCACAGCTGGCGATCGACGGGGCGGCGCAGCTCGCCGTCGGCCGGCACGCCCTGCAGCGCCGTGCGGTAGGTGCGATGACCCGCGACGAGGCGTACTGGCACGTCGCGCATGGGTTCGACGAGCAGGGTGCCGGGCATGCGCTGCATCTCGAGCAGCGTGCTGCTGCCCAGGGGCTCGACCAGGGTCACCACGCCGTCGGCCCGCTGTGCCGCTTCGAACTGCACGGCGATGATGGTGTCGAGGGCGTCGCGCCAGAACAGCCCGGAGATGATGATCGCCATCGCGGCGGCAATGCCGAAGGTCGTCACGCACGCCCGCAGCGGGCGCCGCTCGAGATTGCGGATCGTCATGCGCACGGCGACCGGCAAACTGCGCAGGCCGAGGCGTTCGAGGAGGGCCGGACGATAGCGCCCGGGGAACGGCGGGCGCATGGCTTCTGCGGGCGCGAGCCGCACCGCCCGCAGCACCGCGCCCATTGCGCCGGCAACCGCTGCGGTCGCGGTCAGCGCACTGGCCAGGAGCGCAACCCAGAGCGGAAGCTCGAAGCGGTAGGCCGGAAAATGGAAGAACTGCGCATAGAGGGCGCTCACCGCGGTGCCAAACCAGATGCCGACACCCACCCCGACGATGATGCCAAGGACGACCACCACGGCGACCTGCTGCAGGTAATGCGCCGCAATCGCGCCGTTGCCGTAACCGAGTGCCTTGAGCGCGGCGATCTGCTCGCGCTGCGTGCCAATCTGGCGATTGAGCACCACGTTGAGCAGGAAGGCGGCGACACCGAGGAAGATGCTGGGAATCAAGGTGCCCATCACCCGCCATTGGTTGATCTCCTGGCTCAGCATGCGGTGCGAGCTCTGCTCCGCGCGGCCGTGCGCGGCCATCCCCCCATAGGGCTCGAGCAGCCGATCCACGGCCGCGATGACGGCGAGCTCGCGCTGCGGATCGGCGATACGCAGCGATGCGTGATTGAACGCGCCCTCCATCTCGAACGCCGTCGCGAGCTGCTTGCGATCCATCCACAGCACCCCGAAGTTCCGGTCGTCCGGGAAGGCGCCACCCTGCGCGGCGTAGATGTAATCCGGGGCGAGGCCGATGCCGACGATCTGGAGCTGCTGCAGACGACCGTTGATGAGGGCCTTCAGAGTCTGTCCGGGCGCGAGTCCGCGCACTGCGCTGAATCCCTCGGAGACGACGACCTCTCCCGCGCGCTCGGGGTCGGGCATGCGCCCGCGCCGGATCAGCAGCGCGTCCAGCCCGCGCTCGCCGCCCGGGGCCACGCCGATCAGGCGCCCGACGAGGGGCTGGTCCACCCCGGTCACGTTGAGGCGCACGTCGAACGTGACCGTCGTGGACACGTCGGTGACATCCGGGATCGCAAGCAGGCGCGACTCCAGCGCGCGCGGCGCTCGCTTGCAGTCGGCGAAGACGTGCCCGAACCGGGCAGACGCGTAGAAGTCGTCGCGGGCCCGCTCCAGGGTGTAGTAGGTGGCGATCGACCCGGCAAATCCGGAGAACGCGCTGGCGACGACGAGCGCGACCGTGATCACCTGGCTCCGCATGGCCCACAAATCGCGCAGCAGCTTGCGGTGGATGGCTCTCACCACGAGAGCTCCGACGGGGTGATCCTGTGCTCGTTGATGGTCTCGGCGGTGATGCGCCCATCGCCGAGATGCAGCACGCGATCCGCCATGCCGGCGATGGCCGCGTTGTGCGTGATCACGACGGTGGTCGTGTGCAGCTCGGCATTGACCCGGGCAATCACCTCGAGCACGATCTTCCCGGTGACGTAATCGAGCGCACCGGTGGGCTCGTCGCAAAGTAAAACGTCGGGCTGCTTCGCGACCGCCCGCGCAATGGCCACGCGCTGCTGCTCGCCGCCCGAAAGTTGCGACGGAAAGTGGTCGCGCCGCTCGCGCAGGCCCACTAGGTCCACGGCCGCGTCGACGGGCATCGGGTGGGTGGCGATGTCGGTGACCAGCGCGACGTTCTCGCGCACCGTGAGGCTCGGAATGAGGTTGTAGAACTGGAACACGAAGCCGACGTGCTCGCGGCGGTACCGGGTGAGTTCCGCCTCGCCCGCAACCGCAAGATCGTGATCGCGCCAGCGCGCTTCGCCCGAGGTCGGCACGTCGAGGCCGCCGAGGATGTTGAGGAGCGTGGACTTGCCGCTTCCGGAGGGTCCCAGCAGCACCACGAACGCGCCTTCGGCGATCGCGAAGCTCACGTCGCGCAGCGCATGCACCTCCACGTCCCCCATGCGGTAGACCTTGGTGAGATTCCGGGCGAGGAACACGGGCCCGGCGCTGGGCGCGACTGGCATGGCGTCGAGCGGACGGTGTCGGTCCGCGGTCGCCGTCTACTTTCCGCCGGAACGGGAGCCTGCGTACTGACGTAAGGCAACAAGTCGACGGCATGCGTCCGCACGCGAGTCGACGGCCCGGGAAACCTGCCTGGCGCGGCAGCGGCCTTGTAAGCCGAACCACGCCCCCCGCACACCGGTCCAATTCCGCGCTCGAAGCGCCGACTTACCTGTATTCTCGGCGGCGCTTCGCACCTACTCCTGGTGTGCGCAGAGCCGGCGCCTACGCCCGCTTTCCGGAGGGGTTCATCATGCGTTGGCGTTCGTTCCTTTTGACGACGTTGCTTGCCTCCCCGCCGGTCCGCCCGCCACGAAGGCCGGCGCGCGTGTCGCCGGCCCAAGGGCGCGCCAATCGGCTAATCTGTAGCCGATGACCTTCCTGTGGCCGCATGTCCTGTGGTTCCTGCTCGCCATCCCCGGGCTGGTGGCCTTTTACCTATGGCTGCTTCGCCGCAAGCGCACCGGCGTGCGTTATGCGAGCCTCAGCCTGGTACGCGAGGCCCTCGGGCCGGGGCAGCGCGTCCGGCGGCACGTGCCACCGCTGCTGTTCCTGCTCGGGCTGACCGCGGTGATCATCGCCACGGCGCGTCCGACGGCGATCGTGACCCTGCCGTCCGAGCAGCGCACCATCATTCTCGTCATCGATGTCTCGCTCAGCATGCGCGCGACCGACGTCGAACCGAATCGGCTGGTTGCGGCGCAGGCCGCTGCCAAGGAGTTCGTGGAGCAGCAGCCCAAGGACGTGCGCATCGGCATCGTCGCCTTCGCAGGCACGGCCTCGGTGGTGCAGCCGCCCACTGACAACCACGACGACCTGATCGCCGCGATCGATCGCCTCGACGTGCAGCGCCACACCGCCATCGGCAGCGCAATCATCGTCGCGGTGGCGACGCTCTTTCCCGACCAGGGCATCGAGGTGGGATCGTTTGCGGGCGGCGGCGGCATCTCGCACGAGCGCCAGCGCGGGAACTCCATCGACGAGCCGGCCAAGGCCGCGAAGGCCACGCCGGCGCCGGTTGCGCCCGGATCGTATCCTTCGGCCGCAATCATTCTGCTCACCGATGGTCGCCGCACCATCGGTCCGGACCCGCTCGATGCAGCGCGCCTCGCCGCCGATCGCGGCGTGCGCATCTACACGGTCGGTTTCGGCACCGCGGAAGGCGGCCTCGCGGGCTTCGAAGGCATGTCGATCTACATGCGTTTCGACGAGGAGACCTTGCGCGGCATCGCCGAGATCACGCGCGGCGAGTTCTACTACGCGGGCACGGCGGCGGACCTGCGCAAGGTCTACGAACGACTCAACAGCCGGTTCGTGCTGGAACGCAAGGAAACCGAGGTCACGGCCATCGCGACCGGGGTCGCCGCAGTGCTCGTGCTGATTGCGAGCGCCCTGTCGCTGGCGTGGTACAGCCGGATGACCTGATCGGCAATTTCGTCCGGTTTTTCAAGATCCTGTAGGCCTCCCCGCACGTCCGGTTCGGGCACTGTCCGACCGTGTCGACGCGGTCTTCGCCCTAAGATGGCTCTGTCGAGATGCGCCTGCCCGCGCGGGCGCATGAGCGGAACCAAGGAGAGCTTATGAACAGGATGCTTCGAACTCTGCTGGTCGCCGGTGGCCTGGTTACCGCGGGTGCCGCGGCGGCGCAGGCGACGTTCTATCAGGACGACGGCTTCCAGGGGCGCTCGTTCACCACCGATCGCAACGTGTGGAACTTCGAGCGGTTCGGCTTCAATGACCGCGCGTCATCGGTCAGCGTGCGTGGCGGCGCCTGGGAGGTCTGTACCGACGCGCGCTTCGAGGGTCGTTGCGTTGTGCTCCGGCCGGGCGACTACCCCTCGCTGGGGGCCATGGGGCTGAACGACCGGGTCTCGTCGGTGCGAGAGGTCCAGAACTACGGTCGCGACGAGCGCAGCTATCAGCCCTACGCGCACGACCAGTACAACCGCAGCGACAGTGACCGCTACGAATACCGCGGCGACGGATGGCGTTACGACCGCTGGGACCGCCGGTGGGAGCGCTACTGACGCTGCATTGAATTCAACGTGATCGTGTGCCATTGCGGCGCACTGACGCGCGGTCCCTGCCGCGCGTTTTCTTTCTGGCTTGCGCCGGCCGTCCCGGTCGGCCCGCGGGCGGCGCCCGGAAGGAGCGGTTGACCTGCGTCAAGGGGCACCCCCGGCAGGAAGTCCAAGGTTGACGCTGACGCTACGAACCCCAAGAGGATGCGATGAACGAGCCCCTCGCCCGCTGGCATGAAGAGCATGCCAACTTTGCCAGGCTTCTTGACCTGCTGGATGCGCAACTCGATTCCTTCCATGCCGGTGACAGTCCCGATTACGCGCTCATGCTCGACGTGATGTACTACATGACGCATTACCCCGATCTCTTCCATCATCCCGTGGAAGACCTGGCGTTCGAGCGCATTGCCGCGCGGGAGCCGGAGGTCACCACAACGCTGCGCCGCCTCCAGGCGCAGCACACCCAGCTGCGAACGGATGGCGAAGCGCTGGTCGACATGCTCGACGACGTCGTCAATGGCGCGATCCGCAGTCGCGACGCCATCGAGCGCCTCGCGCGGTCGTACATCGCGTGCTTTCGCGATCACATGCGGCTCGAAGACACCGCCGTCTTCCCCGCGGCGTCGAAGGTGCTTTCGGGCGCGGACTGGGCGGAGATCGCCGCCACCTTCACCGGCAGTGGCGATCCGCTGTTCGGTGCGGCGGTCGCGCAGCGCTATGCGGCGCTCGCCGAGCAGATCAGGCGCGAATCGGCGGCCCCGGCCGCCTAGCACCGCGCGCGGCCGTCCGGCCCGCCACACAAGTGCAGCCGCACACCCGCGGCAGTGCACGGTGGCAACGCATCGTCGCGTGCACGCGCTCGCCTGACGATCGCTCGCCGACTGGCGTACCATCGCGGCTGCGCCCTGCCGCGCTGGCGCGCGATGTTCGCGCCGGATGCACGCTGGTCCGCGAAGGCGTTCGAAACTTCGGTACGTGGAGCGAGATGATGATTCCGCACGAGACGCTGCATCAGGTTCCGTCGTACCTGTCCGGCGGGCAAATCGGCCCGTGGGGCATCTTCCTGCAGCAGGTCGAGCGGGTGACGCCGTATCTCGGCGAGCTCGCCTACTGGGTGGAATCGCTGAAGCGCCCCAAGCGCATCCTGATCGTGGACGTGCCGATCAAGATGGACGACGGGTCGGTCCGGCACTTCGAGGGCTATCGCGTCCAGCACAACACGTCGCGCGGGCCGGGCAAGGGCGGCGTGCGGTTCCATCAGGACGTCACGCTTTCGGAAGTCATGGCACTGTCCGCGTGGATGACCGTGAAGAACGCGGCCATCGGGGTGCCGTTCGGCGGCGCGAAGGGCGGTGTGCGCTGCGACCCGCGCGATCTTTCGCTGGGCGAGCTCGAGCGCGTGACGCGACGCTACACGAGCGAGATCGGCTTCATCATCGGCCCCGACAAGGACATTCCCGCGCCGGACGTGAACACCAACGAGCGCGTCATGGCCTGGATGATGGACACGTATTCGATGAACCTCGGGCGCACCGCGACCGGCGTGGTCACGGGCAAGCCGATCTCGCTCGGCGGCAGTCTCGGGCGTCGTGATGCAACCGGCCGGGGCGTGTTCGACGTCGGCCGTGCCGCCGCGCAGAAGATCGGTCTGACCATCAAGGGCGCACGGGTCTGCGTGCAGGGGTTCGGCAACGTGGGCAATGCGACGGCACGGATCTTCCACGAGGCCGGTGCCCGCGTCACGACGGTGCAGGACGTGAGCGGCACGGTGCACAACGCGCACGGTCTCGACGTCGAGAACCTGTGCGCCCTCCAGGCCGCCGGCCGCCCGATCACCGAGTTCGAGGACGGCGAGGTGATCGCGAACGAGGCGTTCTGGGACATTCCGTCGGACGTGCTGATCCCTGCCGCGCTCGAAGGTCAGATCACGGCCGCCAATGCCGGTCGCATCAAGACGCGCATCCTGCTGGAAGGTGCGAACGGCCCCACGACGCCGGAGGCCGATGACATCCTCAATGATCACGGCGTGCTGGTCGTGCCCGACGTGCTGGCCAATGCCGGCGGCGTCACCGTGAGTTATTTCGAGTGGGTGCAGGACTTTTCCAGTTTTTTCTGGTCAGAAGACGAGATCAACCGGCGGCTCGACCGCATCATGGAGGAGGCGTTCCAGGCGATCTGGGATACTTCCCGCCGGGAGAACGTTTCGCTGCGCACCGCCACCTACATCGTCGCGTGCAAGCGCGTGCTCGAAGCACGCCAGCTGCGCGGCCTCTATCCCTGAGCGTACGGCGCGCGTCGCCGGCACCAATGAGCGAGCGATCGCCAGGGTCGGACATGGCTCGCCGCGCCAGGGCGCTCGTGCCGTCACTGCGCGCGGCTCGGTCCGATCGATCCCTTCGGCAACCATCGTTGCCCACACAGAACTCAATGCGCTTCACGATCGCCACCTACAACATCCACAAGGGTTTCTCGCACCTCGCGCGGCGCATGGTGATCCACGAGCTGCGCGACCGCCTCCATGGCCTTTCCGCCGACATCCTGTTGCTGCAGGAGGTGGTCGGCGTCCATGAGCGCCACGCGGACCGGTATCTCGACTGGCCGGCGAAGCCGCAGCACGAGTTCATCGCCGGCGAGCGGTGGCAGGAGGTCTGCTACGGGAAGAACGCCGTGTACCAGCACGGCCATCACGGCAACGCCGTGCTGTCGCGCTTCCCCATCGTCAGCTTCGAGAACCAGGACATATCCGCGCATGCCTTCGAGAGCCGCGGCATGCTCCACTGCGAGATCAAGCTTGGCCCGGACCTTCCCACGCTGCATTGCCTCAACGTGCACCTCGGCTTGTTCGAGCGCGGCCGTCAATGGCAGCTGCGCACGCTTTGCGAGCGGATCCGCGCCACCGTGCCGGAGAGTGACCCGATCATCATCGCCGGCGACTTCAACGACTGGCGCCACAAGGCGAACCGGATGCTGATGGATCAGGTCGGCGTGGAGGAAGTGTTCCAGGAAGTGCGCGGGCGGCCGGCGCGCACGTTCCCTTCCGTGCTGCCGGTATTCCGTCTCGACCGGATCTACTCGCGCGGCCTGCGCATCGTCGATGCGCGGGTGCATTACGCTTTTCCTGCCGCTCGCATGTCGGACCACGCGGCGCTCGCCGCGACCTTCGAGATCGGATGAACCGGTACCTCCCGGGGAACAGGATCGCGCTGCTGCGCAGCGGGACCGAATACTTCCCGGCGCTGCTAGCAGCCATCGATGCTGCGGAGCGCGAAGTCTGGCTGGAAACCTACATCTATGCCGACGACGAGTCCGGGCGCCGCGTGTCGAGTGCATTGCTGCGCGCCGTGCAGCGCGGCGCGCTGGTGCGGGTCATGGTGGATGGGTGGGGCGCCCGGCACTACCTCACCCGGCGGCTCGAACGTGATCTCGTCGACGGCGGCGTCCAGCTGCTCAAGTATCGCCCCGAGGTCAGGCCGTGGCATTTCCGCTCGCACCGCCTGCGCCGGCTGCATCGCAAGCTGTGCCACGTCGATGGCAAGGTGGCATTCGTCGGCGGGGTCAATGTCATCGACGACATGCATACCCCCGGCCACAAGCCGCCGCGCGTCGATTTCGCCGTGCGCATCGAGGGTCCGCTGCTTCCGCACGTGGTGCGCACCATGCAGCGCGTGTGGGCCATCAACGAGCTGGTGCAGTTCGGGCACACCGCCGTGCCCCTGTTCCCGCCGCCGCGGCGGGGCGAGCGCGTGGGCGCGCAAACGGCCAAGTTCGTGATCCGCGACAACCTGCGGCATCGCCGCGATATCGAGCAGTCCTATCTTGCAGCCATCCGCATCGCCAAGCACGAGATCCTGATCGCCAACTCGTATTTCTTTCCCGGCGTCACCTTCCGGCGGGCACTGATCGCGGCTGCCGCGCGGGGTGTGAAGGTGACGCTGCTCCTGCAGGCGCGCGTCGAGTTCCGGCTGCTGCATTACGCGACGCGGGCCCTGTACGGGCAGCTGCTGCTTGCCGGCATCGCCATCCAGGAGTACGACCGGTCCTTCCTGCATGCCAAGGTCGCCGTGATCGACCACCGCCTCGCGACGGTGGGTTCGTCCAACATCGATCCCTACAGCCTGCTCATGGCGCGCGAGGCGAATGTCTTCGTGCGCGATCCGTATTTCGCGGACCAGCTGCGGGTCGAGCTGATGCAGATGATCGAGACGGGGGCCCGGCCAGTAGCATCGCAACGCTGGGCCGCGCGCCCGCGCACGCTCAAGGCGCTGAACTGGATCGCCTACGGCATCGTGCGCCTGGCGATGGGCATTCTCGGCTACGGCGGCAACGAGTGGTTCCGGGGCCGCAAGCGGCATCGGGACACGTCGGGCCACACCGTCACGCCTCCGGACCGCCGCACTTGAAGCGCAGGCGCGCCGACCCCAGTTGCTAAGATCGCGTTATTCGCCACCGATCCCCGCCATGCGCCGTCATTCGAGCTCTTCCCTCCCGCTGCCAGGTCCCGATACGGGCAGCGACTGGCGCGTCGTACGCAAGCTGCTGCCGTACCTGTGGGCCTACAAGGTCCGCGTGATTGCCGCGATGTCGGCCCTCGTGGCGGCGAAGCTCGCCAACGTCGGCGTGCCCTTGCTGCTGAAGCAGATCGTCGATTCGCTGGACAAGAACACGGCGGTGCTGAGCGTGCCGCTGGCGCTGCTCGTCGCGTACGGCCTGCTGCGCCTCTCCACGACCACGTTCACGGAGCTGCGTGAATTCCTGTTCGCGAAGGTCACCCAGCGCGCGGTGCGCAACATCGCGCTCCAGGTCTTCCGGCATCTGCATGCGCTCAGCCTGCGCTTCCACCTGGCGCGCCAGACGGGTGGACTCACGCGGGACGTCGAACGCGGCACCCGCGGCATCTCCACGCTGATCAGCTTCACGTTGTTCTCGATCCTGCCGACGCTCATCGAGATCGGCCTCGTCGCTGCCATCATGGTCGCGCGATACGACTGGACGTTCATCGCGATCACCATCGTCGCGCTGGTGCTCTACATCGTCGCCACGATCGGCATCACCGAATGGCGCACCAGCTTCCGCCGGCACATGAACGAGCTCGACTCGCGTGCCAATACGCGCGCGATCGACAGCCTGCTGAATTACGAGACGGTCAAGTATTTCGGCAACGAGGAGTTCGAGGCCCGCCGCTATGACGAGAGCCTGCAGACCTGGGAGCGCGCGGCGGTCAAGAGCCAGACGTCGCTGTCGGCGCTCAACATCACGCAGAGCGCGATCATCGCGGTCGCCGTCACGCTGATCATGTGGCGCGCGACAGCCGGCGTCGTCGCGGGGCGCATGACCATCGGCGATCTGGTGCTGGTGAACGCGTTCATGATCCAGCTCTACATCCCGCTCAACTTCCTCGGCGTGATCTACCGCGAGATCAAGCAGGCACTCGCCGACATGGAGCGCCTGTTCGCGCTGGCGGCGGAGAACACCGAGGTGGCGGACGTGCCGGAGGCGCCGGCGCTGGTCGTCTCGCGTGGCGAGGTGCGCTTCGAGCACGTCGATTTCTCCTACGAGGCCAACCGGCAGATCCTGTTCGACGTGAGCTTCACGATTCCCGCCGGGCGCACGGTCGCGGTGGTGGGACCTTCCGGATCGGGCAAGTCCACCCTCGCGCGGTTGCTGTTCCGCTTCTACGACGTGAGCGGCGGGCGCATCCTGATGGACGGACAGGACGTGCGCAAGGTGCAACAGGCCAGCGTGCGCGCCGCGATCGGCATCGTTCCGCAGGACACGGTGCTCTTCAACGACAGCATCGAATACAACATCGCGTACGGCCGTCCGGGCGCGACGAAAGAGGAGATCGTCGCTGCAGCGCGGATGGCGCAGATCCACGACTTCGTCGCCGGCCTGCCCGAGGGCTACGCAACGCCGGTGGGCGAGCGCGGCCTCAAGCTCTCCGGCGGCGAGAAGCAGCGGGTGGCGATCGCCCGGGCGATCCTGAAGGACCCGCGCATCCTCATCTTCGACGAAGCGACGAGCGCGCTCGACTCGAAGGCGGAAAAGGCGATCCAGGCGGAACTCGCGCGCATCGCCCGCGATCGCACCACGCTGACCATTGCGCACCGCCTGTCCACGATCGTCGATGCCGACGAGATCCTCGTGCTCGACCGCGGCCGCATCGTCGAGCGCGGCACGCATGCCAGCCTGCTCGCCCAGGCCGGCATGTATGCGCGCATGTGGCGGCTGCAGCAGGACGAGCAGCATCAGCCGCATCCTGCGGAAACCGCCCCCCTGGATGCCGCTACGGAAAGCCTTCGCCGCGCCGATAAGACGTTGGCGGGGGCCGTCGCAGGGCGCTGAACTTCCCGAGCTGTAGGCGACAGTGGGCCGACGCCGTCATGCGGTGGCCCGGCCGGGGCAAGATCTGCTCGCAAAAACGCTTGGCGATCGGCAAAACCGTGTGCTATAAACGCCGGCAAGGACCTGAGTCAGCACGTGATGAACCGACGCCTTCTTCTTGTTTTCGCGGCCGTATTTGCGGTAAGTACCGTCTTTGCCCAACCGCTGGTTCCGCCGGACGTCCGCAAGCTCAAGCTCGCTTCGGCCAACGCCTTGATTTTCGATGCCGAATCGGGCCAGCCGATCTACGCCAAGGCGGCCGACGAGGTGACGCCCATCGCCTCGCTGACCAAGCTGATGACGGCCATGGTGACGCTCGACGCCAACCTCGACATGGACGAGCCGCTCGAAGTCAGCATGGAAGACTTCGACTTCCTGAAGGGCAGCAGCTCCCGCCTGCGCCTGGGCGCGGTGCTGCCGCGGCGCGAAATGCTCCGACTGGCACTCATGGCCTCGGAGAACCGTGCCGCTTCCAGCCTCGCGCGGCACCATCCCGGAGGCATGCCGGCCTTCGTTGCTGCCATGAACAAGAAGGCGCAAGAGCTGGGCCTGACGCACACCCGGTTCGCCGACCCGACGGGCCTCACGCCCGAGAATGTGTCGACCGCGAACGATCTCGCCAAGATGGTCAAGGCCGCCGCGGATTACCCGATGATCCGCGAGTTCAGCACGACCGGCAGCGCTGCCGTGGAGATTCAGCCCACCGGCCACGTGATCGGGTTCAACAACACCAACATGCTGGTGAAGAGCCCGAAATGGGAGATCCAGCTCTCGAAGACCGGCTACATCCGCGAGGCCGGCAAGTGCCTGGTCATGCTGGCCACGATCTCGAGCCGCCCCTTCGTCATCGTGCTTCTCGACTCGCTGGGCAAGTACACTCGCGTCGGCGATGCACAACGCGTGAAGCAATGGCTGGAGACCGGCGATTCGGCCGGCGCTGACGAGCCGAAGGAACCGCGCCTCGTGCGGGCGAAGGCCACTGCCAAGGCGGCGCTGAAGCACGCCCGGTCCCGCGTCAAGGGCACGTTGCCGCCCGAAGCCGTGCGGCAGGTCAAGTACGAGACGGGCAGCCACCGCGCACGTCGTCGCACGGCCGGCAGCTGACGCCTGATCGGGCAACCCAAAAAAAGCGGCCGCCCGGCCGCTTTTTCATTGCACTCACGTCCGGCGGTGCTGGTCGAGCAGTTCCCTGGCGTGGGCGCGGGTCTTCGCGGTGATGGCGCTGCCGGCGAGCATGCGCGCGAGCTCCTCGACCCGATCCGGGTTGCCGAGGCGCGCGACATCGGTCCGCACTGCCGGGCCGCCGCCGTCCTTGACCACCCGGAAATGCGCGTCGGCAAACGCGGCCACCTGCGGCAGGTGCGTGACGCACAGCACCTGGCGGCGGCTGCCCAGGCTTTGCAGCAGGCGCCCGACGGTCGCTGCAACGGGACCACCGATGCCCACGTCCACTTCGTCGAAGATGAGCGTGGCGACGTCGCCGACCTCGCTCGCAGCGACCTGGATGGCAAGTGCAATGCGCGACAACTCCCCGCCGGAGGCGACCTTCGCCAGGGGGCCAAGCGGTTGCTTCGGGTGACTCGCGACCTGAAACTCGACCGCCTCCAGACCGTGGCTCTGCGCGTTATCCAGCGGGCGCAGTGCAATGTGCAAGCGCCCGCCGGTCATGGCGAGCTCCTGCATCACAGCGCTGACACGGCCCTCGAGCTCGGACGCCGCGCTCCTCCGTTTTCCGGACAGCTGGGCGCCGAGGGTGCGATAGCGGGTTTCCGCTTCCTCCGCCTCGCGCTGCAAGGCGGGGAGATCGGTGGCTGCGGCGAGCTCCGCGAGTCGCGCCTGGGTGCTCGCAATTAGTTCGGGGAGGGCTTCGGGCCGGACCCGATGCTTGCGCGCGACGTCGTGGATGGCGGAGAGCCGTTCCTCGACGCGAGCAAGCTCCCTCGGGTCGAGGTCGAGCCGTTGGCGGTAGCTGCGCAGGGCGCGCGCGGCTTCCTCCAGCTGGATTTCGGCGGGCTCGAGCAGCGCGATGACGTCCGCCAGGGCGGGGTCGTGCGCGAGCCCGGAGCGCAACCGGGTCACGACCCCGGCGAGGCGACGCGTGATCGCGGCGTCGCCCTCGGTGAGTTCGTCCTCGGCGGCAGCGCTCGATTCGAGCAGGGTGGCCGCGTGGGCGAGCCGCGACTGGGCCCGGCTGACCGAGGTCCACTCGTCGGCGCTCATGCCGAGCTCCGCGAGCTCGCGGGCGCGCTGCTCTAGCAGTTGCCGCTCGGCGGTGGTCGATTCCTGTGCCTGGGCGGCGGCGTCGCGTCGTTCGATGGCCGCGCGCCAGCGGCGCCAGGCGGCGGCCACCTCTGTCGCGAGGCTCGTGAAGCCGCCGAAGCCGTCCACCAGCGCGCGCTGCGTATCGGCGGCGAGCAGCGATTGATGCGCGTGCTGCCCGTGGAGATCGACGAGCAGCGCGCCCAGGTCGTTGAGCTGCGCGAGGGTGGCCGGGCTGCCGTTGATCCATGCGCGGCTGCGTCCCTGCGCATCGAGGGTCCGGCGCACGAGCACGCTGTCTTCATCGGCGAGATCCTGCTCGTCCAGCCATTGCCGCGCCGGAGCGGACGACGCGAGGTCGAAGGCCGCGGCGAGCTCCGCGCGCGCAGCCCCCGCCTTGAGCTGGCGCAGCTCGAAACGATCGCCGAGGAGCAGTGACAGGGCGTCGAGAAGGATCGATTTCCCGGCGCCGGTCTCGCCGGTGAGCACCGAGAAGCCCGGGCCGAACTCGAGCTCCAGCGCGTCGACGACGACGAAGTTGCGGATGGAGAGCAGACGCAGCATCGCGGAATCAGGGGATCACGGGCTGCACGGGTGCATGGCCGACACCCGTGCAGCCGATGGGCGGCGGCGCGGCTGCCGAGGGATTCTGGCCTTCGCGGCGGACGACACGGCGCGGATGACGGTTGACACTGGCCGGACCGCTACGGTCGTCGATCGCGGCCCGCCTTGCCGTTCGCGGGACCGACCTCCTCGGGCGTCTCGCTCCAGTGCAGCTTCTCCCGCAGCATGGCGAAGTGGTCATGCCCCTCCGGGTGCAGGAGTCGCGCCGGATGCGTGGCGCGCCGCACGTGCACGCGGTCGCCTTCGTGCAACGGGAAATGGGCCTGGCCGTCGCAGTGCGCGGAGGCGTCCTTGCCGCGCAGCAGCGTGACGGTGATCGCGGAAGACTCGCTGATGGCGATCGGTCGATTGGTCAGCGCATGCGGCGCGACCGGCACCAGCAGGACCGCCGGCACCTGCGGGTGCACGATGGGCCCCTGGGCAGACAGCGCATAGGCGGTGGAGCCCGTCGGCGTGGCGACGATCAGGCCGTCGGCGCGCATGGCATAGACGAACCGGGCGTCGATGTCCACCGCGAGGTCGATCATGCCGCCCATGCTGCCGCGACTCACCACGACCTCGTTGACGGCGAGCGCGCGCTCCATCTCGCCGGTCTGGTGCGTGACCTCCGCCTCCAGCAGCGTGCGCCGTTCCTCGAGATAGCGGCCGTCGAGGACCGCGGCGACGGCATCTTCCATGTTGGCGAGCGGGATGTCCGTCAGAAATCCCAGTCGTCCGAGATTGACGCCGACGAGCGGCACGTCGTGCGGCGCGAGCTGGCGCGCCATGGACAGCAGCGTTCCGTCCCCCCCGATCACGATCGCGACGTCGACCCGCCCGCCAAGGCTGCCGGCGACGGCAGTAGCGTAGCCGGGCAGCGGCGTGAACTGCGCCGTTTCCGCTTCGAGCACGACGTCATGGCCGCGCGCGGTCAGGAAACGCGCGAGCCGCGTCAGCGGTTCGGCCGCGGCTGCCGTGGCATAGCGGCCGATCAGGGCGACGCGGTGCAGTGCGCGCGCAGCATTGGCATCGGGCATGGCGGCGATTAGAACACACGCTCGTGCCCGCCCAAACCCTTCGATCGGCGGATCCGCGCTTCCCGGGAGCGGCCTCCCGCCCGGCTCACGCGCGGATATCCCGGCAAGCGCGCCGTCGCATAGAATGGAGCCATGCTGGACTCACGGGCACAACATCTGCTGAAGACGCTGATCGAGCGCTACATCGAGGACGGCCAGCCCGTCGGCTCGCGCGTGCTGTCGCGCCACTCCGGGCTCGATCTCTCGCCGGCCACGGTGCGCAACGTCATGGCCGACCTGGAGGAAATGGGCTACATCACCAGCCCGCACACCTCGGCCGGGCGCATTCCGACGCCCAAGGGCTACCGCTTCTTCGTCGACAGCCTCTTGATCGTGCGGCCGCTGCACGAGCTCGAGATTCACCGGCTCGAGGAAGAGTTCACCGCGGAGCAGCCGCAGCAGCTCGTCAATGCCGCGGGGCAGCTCCTGTCGCAGCTGACGCAATTCGCCGGAGTCGTGATGACGCCCAAGCGGGAGGCCGCGTTCCGGCATCTGGAATTCCTGCGGCTCTCCGAACGCCGGGTGCTGCTGATCATCGTCACGCCCGACGGCGACGTGCAGAACCGCATCCTCAGCATGGACCGGTCTTATTCCCAGACGCAGCTGCAGGAGGCGACGAACTTCTTCAACCAGCACTATGCCGGGCATCCGTTCGAGGCCGTCCGGTCGCTCCTGCAGGAGGAGCTGCGCTCGTTGCGCGAGGACATCGTCGGGCTGATGACCGCCGCGGTGGACGTCGGCGGCGCCGCCCTGCGCGAGGACGAGGCACTGGTCGTCACGGGTGAGCGCAACCTCCTCAATGCGGAGGACCTCGCATCCAACATGGATCGCCTGCGGCGCCTGTTCGATCTCTTCGAGCAGAAGACGTCCCTCATCCACCTGCTCGATGCGTCGCAGAAGGCATCGGGCGTGCAGATCTACATCGGGGGCGAATCCGGCCTCGTCCCGCTCGACGAGTGCAGCGTGGTGACCGCGCCGTACGAGCGCGACGGCCGGGTCATCGGCACGCTCGGGGTGATCGGTCCGACCCGGATGGCCTACGAACGGGTGATCCCGATCGTCGACATCACGGCCAAGCTCCTGTCGAATGCCCTCACCCTCCAGCGCAACGGCTGAAGCACTGCGGCCGTCCGGCGCTGCCGTCGCGAACCGTGCGGTCGTCGAAGACTTCTACGCGGCCTTCGCGCGCCGCGACGCCGAAGCCATGATCCGCTGCTATGCCGCCGACGCGACCTTTCGCGATCCCGTTTTCGGCCGGCTCGACCGCGCGGCGCTCGCCGCGATGTGGGGCATGCTGTGCGCGCGCGGCAGGGATCTGCGGGTGCAGGCGTCGGACATCATTGCCGCAGGTGATCGCGTGCAGGCGCACTGGTCGGCCGCGTACACGTACAGTGCCACCGGTCGCATGGTGCACAACGAAATCGATGCGACGTTCGACTTCCGCGACGGAAAGATCGTCGTGCATGAAGATCGGTTTTCGGTTTCGCGCTGGGCTCGCCAGGCGCTCGGGGTGGCGGGGCTGGTGCTGGGCCTGCCCGGGCTGCGGGCGCTGATCCGCCGGCGCGCTGCCAGCGCCCTCTCGCAGTACCGGAGGCAGCATGCGGCATGACCTTGTGCGTCGTCGGCACCGGCTCGACCCGAGGGTGCCGTTTCGCCGCTCCGGCGCCGCCGTCCGGCCGCTGCACGCCTGAAGTCGCACATGTCCCGCTATCGCCGCGAGCCGCCGCACGACCACCAGGAGCCCTCGCGCATCGGCGTGCTGCTTCTCAATCTCGGCACCCCCGACGAGGCGAGCGCGCCGGCGGTGCGCCGCTACCTCGCCGAATTCCTGGCCGACCCGCGCGTGGTGGAGATCCCGCGCGCGGCGTGGCTGCCGATCCTGCATGGCGTCATCCTGCGGACGCGACCGGCGCGGTCCGCGCGCAAATACGCGGCGATCTGGACCGAGGCGGGCTCGCCGCTCCTCGTGCACAGCGTCAAGCAGCGCACACTCCTCATGGGTCTGCTGGGGGAGCGTCTGAAGAAGATGGGCTTGCCGGGGGACCTCGCGGTCATCGAGCTCGGCATGCGCTATGGCAATCCCGACGTGGGCGGCGCGCTGGAGCGTCTCAAGGTCGCCCGCTGCGATCGCATCCTGGTTGTGCCGCTGTACCCACAATATGCCGCCAGCGCGACGGCTTCGGCACTGGATGCGGTGTTCGCGGCGCTTACCCGGATGCGACGGATGCCAGCGCTGCGCAGCATCGACGCGTTCCACGACGATCCAGGCTACATCCGCGCCCTCGCGCAGTGCGTCAACGACTACTGGATGCGCCACGGGCGCCCCGATCACCTGGTCCTGAGCTTTCACGGCGTGCCGCGCCGCACGCTCGATCTCGGTGATCCCTACTTCTGCCACTGCCAGAAGACCGCGCGGCTCCTCGTCGCCGAACTGGGGCTCTCGCCGAAGCAATACGTGGTGAGCTTCCAGTCGCGCTTCGGACGCGCGGAATGGCTGCAGCCCTACACTGCCACGACCGTGGAAGCGCTCGCGCGCGACGGAAAGCGCCGGGTCGACGTGTTCTGCCCCGGTTTTGTCAGCGACTGCCTGGAAACACTGGAAGAGATCGGGATGGAGGTGAAGGCCGGGTTTCTCGCGGCGGGCGGCAAGGAGTTCCACGCCATTCCGTGCCTCAACGAACAGCCGCTGTGGATCGCAGCCCTCGCCGACCTGGTGCTTCGAAATCTGCAGGGGTGGCTCGCCGCCCCCGCTGACAGCGCGGCGCGCGAAATGACCCAGGTGCGGGCGCGCGCGGCCGGCGCGTCCCGCTGAGCCCGGCATCGGCGCCGGCGGGCCGTTGAAACGCCCGCAAGCGTCCCCAATCTCCCGAAGGTCGGCACGCGAATGGCCCGATGCGCCGTCCGGCGGTCTGGCCGCGCTGCCCTTTCCCATTGATGACCATGACCGACCACGACACCCAATCGACTGGTTCCGCTGGAGCCGACCCCATGAACCCGGCGGCCCTGAACGAAGCGGCCACCCCGAACGCGGATGCGGCCGGCCAGGCCCCCGGAGATGCACTGCGCCGGACGGAGGACGAGCTCGCAGCCGCCAAGGATGCCTATCTGCGCGCCCGCGCCGACGTCGAGAACGTGCGTCGGCAGGCACAGGCGGACGTCGCCAAGGCCCACCGGTACGGCATCGAGCGCTTTGCCGAGAGCCTCCTGCCGGTGCGCGACGCGCTCGAGACTGCGTTGGCCACCGACAACGCCACGCCCGAGACGCTGCGCGCCGGCGTCGAGCTGACGCTGAAGCAGCTCATGGCCGCCTTCGACAAGGCCCAGCTCACCGTCATCGACCCCATCGGGCAGAAATTCGACCCCCATGCGCACCAGGCAATGGCCATGGTCGACAGCGATCAGGCACCCAATACGGTCGTCCAGGTGATGCAGAAGGGCTACCGCCTGAACGACCGCGTGCTGCGCCCGGCAATGGTCATGGTCGCCAAGGGACGCGGCGAAAACTCTTGATTCCTCCCCTCAAAACCCCACTTGAGGCACAGGTAACCGCATTCTGACTCCGGAGGACCCAGCAAATGGCAAAAATCATCGGCATCGACCTAGGCACCACCAACAGCTGCGTCGCGATCATGGAAGGCGGCCAGCCCAAGGTGATCGAGAATTCCGAAGGCGGTCGCACCACACCTTCGATCGTCGCCTATCTGGAAGACGGGGAGATCCTCGTCGGCGCGCCCGCCAAGCGGCAGGCCGTCACCAATCCGAAGAACACCGTGTATGCGGTGAAGCGGCTCATCGGCCGCCGGTTCGAGGAGAAGGAAGTCCAGAAGGACATCAACCTCATGCCGTACAAGATCGTGCGGCACGACAACGGCGACGCCTGGGTCGAGATCCGCGGCAAGCGGGTTGCGCCGTCGCAAGTCTCGGCCGAGATCCTGCGCAAGATGAAGAAGACCGCCGAGGACTACCTTGGCGAGGAAGTCACGGAAGCGGTCATCACCGTGCCGGCGTACTTCAACGATTCGCAGCGTCAGGCGACCAAGGACGCCGGCAAGATCGCCGGCCTCGAGGTGAAGCGCATCATCAACGAGCCGACGGCAGCCGCGCTCGCGTTCGGGCTCGACAAGAAGGAAGGCGACCGCAAGATCGCGGTGTACGACCTGGGCGGCGGCACGTTCGACATTTCCATCATCGAAATCGCGGCGGTCGAAGGCGAGCATCAGTTCGAGGTGCTTTCGACCAACGGCGACACGTTCCTGGGCGGCGAGGACTTCGACCAGCGCCTGATCGACTACATCGTCACGGAGTTCAAGAAGGAAGCCGGCGTCGATCTGAAGAACGACGTGCTCGCGCTGCAGCGGCTGAAGGAAGCCGCCGAGAAGGCGAAGATCGAGCTTTCGTCGTCGCAGCAGACCGAGGTGAACCTGCCGTACATCACGGCCGACCAGTCGGGTCCGAAGCACCTGTCGATCAAGATCACGCGGGCCAAGTTCGAATCCCTGGTCGAGGAGCTGATCGAGCGCACCATCGAGCCATGCCGCATCGCCATCAAGGACGCCGGCGTCAAGCTCTCGGACATCAGCGACGTGATCCTGGTGGGTGGCCAGACACGCATGCCCAAGGTTCAGGACAAGGTGAAGGAGTTCTTCGGCAAGGAACCGCGCAAGGACGTCAATCCGGACGAGGCCGTGGCCGTGGGTGCGGCGATCCAGGGCGGCGTGCTGAAGGGCGACGTCAAGGACGTGCTGCTGCTCGACGTGACGCCCCTCTCGCTCGGTATCGAGACGCTCGGCGGCGTGATGACCAAGCTCATCCAGAAGAACACGACGATCCCGACCAAGGCGCAGCAGGTGTTCTCGACCGCCGACGACAACCAGTCGGCAGTGACCATCCACGTGCTGCAGGGCGAACGCGACGTCGCGGCGGGCAACAAGAGCCTCGGCCAGTTCAACCTCGAAGGCATCCCGCCGTCACCGCGCGGCATGCCGCAGATCGAGGTGACGTTCGACATCGACGCCAACGGGATCCTGCACGTCTCCGCCAAGGACAAGGCAACCGGCAAGGAGAACAAGATCACCATCAAGGCGAGCTCCGGCCTTTCCGAAGCCGAGATCGAGCGGATGACCAAGGATGCGGAAGCGCACGCCGAGGACGACCGCAAGCAGCTCGAGGTCGTGCAGGCGCGCAATCACCTGGACACGCTCGTGCACAGCGTCAAGAAGTCGGTGGCCGAGTACGGCGACAAGGTCGGTGCCGACGAGAAAGGCAAGATCGAGAGCGCCGTGCACGATGCCGAGGAGCTGCTGAAGCAGAAGGATGCGAGCAAGGATGCACTCGAAGCGAAGTCGACTGCGCTCGCGACTGCAGCCCAGAAGCTCGGTGAGGTGATGTACGCGCAGACGCAGACTGCGGGCGAGCCAGGAGCCGGTCCCGGCGGCGCACACGGCGGTGCCGGGCAGGAGGGCGGCGGTGGGCGCGGCGGCGACGAAGAGAAAGTGGTCGACGCCGAGTACACCGAGGTCAAGGACAAGAAGTGATATTCCGTCTGGCATGACGCAAAGGGCCCGCGGGCGCAGATCTTCGCGAGCCCTTTTGTCGTCTGCGCGACGTAATATCTGTCCCCGTTGAGCGTCACCTCACGGCGACGCTCAACGGGGACGGTGGAGGCCATGCGGCCATCGAGCAATTTGTGGGTCAGGGTTCAGCCTGACGCTTTGCGCGCCGGACTAGTGAGCATGGTGGGTCGGGCTTCAGCCTGACGTTTCTGGGGAAATGGGTCGGCAAGCGCTGCTAGCTGATCGGCGAATCACACATGGCTAACAAGCGCGATTACTACACGGTTCTCGGCCTCCAACGCGATGCCTCCGAGGAGGACATCAAGAAGGCTTACCGCAAGCTGGCGATGAAGCATCATCCGGACCGCAATCCGGACGACAAGAGCGCCGAGGACAAATTCAAGGAGGCCAAAGAGGCCTACGAAGTCCTCACCGATGCGCGCAAGCGCGCGGCGTACGACCAGTTCGGGCATGCGGGGGTGGATCCGTCGGCCGCAGCGGGCTTCGGCGCGGGTGCGGGCCAACAGGGATTCGGCGGCTTCGCCGATGCCTTCGGCGACATCTTCGGCGAGATCTTCGGCGCGCAACGCGGGGGTCGCGGCACCGGCGCGTACCGCGGCGCCGATCTGCGCTACAACCTCGAGCTCTCCCTCGAGGACGCGGCCCGGGGTACCGAGGCCAAGATCCGTATTCCGGCACTCGAGGAATGCGAGACCTGTCACGGCTCCGGCGCCAAGCCGGGCACGCAGCCCAAGCAGTGTCCCGCCTGCGGCGGTCGCGGCGAGGTGCGCGTCTCGCAGGGCTTCTTCTCCATCCAGCAGACCTGTCCGCAGTGCCACGGCACCGGGAAGATCATTCCCGAGCCGTGCACCACGTGTCATGGCGCCGGGCGCGTCAAGAAACACAAGACGCTGTCCGTGAAGATTCCGGCGGGGGTCGATCAAGACGATCGCATCCGCCTCTCCGGCGAAGGCGAAGCGGGCATGAATGGCGGCCCGTCCGGCGATCTCTACGTGGTCATCAACCTGCGTCCGCACGCGGTGTTCCAGCGTGAGGGCGGCGATCTGCATTGCGAGATGCCGATCAGCTTCGTGGCCGCGGCGCTGGGCGGCGAGATCGAGATCCCTACGCTCGATGGCCACGCGCAGATCAAGATTCCCGCCGAGACGCAGACCGGCCAGGTGTTCCGTCTGCGCGCCAAGGGCATCAAGCAGGTGCGCACTGCGACTGCCGGCGACCTCTTCTGCCACGTCGTCGTGGAGACGCCGGTGAAGCTCACGCCGCGGCAGAAGGAGCTCCTGCGCGAGTTCGAGACGATCAACCAGAAGGATCCCGCGGCGCACAGCCCGCGCGAGAAGTCCTTCATGGACAAGGTGCGGGAGTTCTTCGGGGAGTAGGTTCCCCCGGCTCGCACGCCGGGCTGCAACGTTGCCGGCGCCGTCGACGCGCACCGCCTCTTGCGGGTGCGGCGCGCACGCACCAAACTACGCGACCGTATTGCCCGCGCCCGCTTTCCGAGCCGCGACGGCAGTGCGTGCCTTCGGCTACTCCAGCGTTGCAGGACCATGAAGACCAGAAAACGGGTTGCCGTTGTCATCGGCGCCGGCAGCGTCAAGTGCGCGGCCGCCATCGGCATGATTCGCGTGCTCGATCGCGAGCGTATTCCGATCGATCTTCTGGTGGGCTGCAGTGCGGGCAGCATCTTCGCCGCGCTCACCGCCGCAGGTCATGACAGCGATGCGGCGGAGGACCTCGCGCAACGTCTCTGGACGCACGATCTCACGGCCGAGCGCGATCGCGGCGCACTCCTGCGCCTGCTGCTGCCGCGGCTCCTTGGCTTCAACGAGCACTTCGGGTTGCGCCGCGACCGGGGGGTCATGACGCGGCTGCAACAGGTCTTCGGCGCGTCACGCTTCGACGAGCTGCAGATTCCGATGCGCGTCACGGCGACCGATTTCCACACCGGCGAGCAGATGGTGTTCCGCAGCGGCAGCCTGACCGATGCCATTCGCGCGAGCATCGCCATTCCGTTCATCTTCAAGCCATGGGAGATCGGCGGCCGGCTGTACGTGGATGGCTTCGTGTCCGATCCGCTGCCGGTCAACGTCGCGATCAGCGAGGGCGCGGAGATCATCCTGGCGATGGGGTTCGAGAGCCCGCATCACCAGGAGGTGCGCTCGCCGGTGCGCTTCGCCTTCCAGCTCTCGTCCATCATGACCAACAACCTGATGCGCTCGCGCTACGCCCTCCACCACCTCACCCGTTACAGCGAGGTGATCCCGGTGATGCCCGAATTCCGCGAGCACATCGGCCTTTTCGACGCGACCAAGATCCCGTACATCATCGCCGAAGGTGCGCGCGCCACGGAAGAAATTCTGCCGCGGCTCACCGCCATGATCGCCGGGACGACGGCAGCCGCCTGATCGGCCCCGGGCGGGGGCCGTCACCCGCCCGGAAGCGCGCCTGCGCTGAGTCGCATCGGCGCGGTGAAGATGGAATCGGGGAGCGCGCGCGCTACGTCATCCACGCGCGCGGCTCGGGGTATCGTCCATCACGGGAACGCCGGAACGTGCGGATCGATCCCGCGGTCCTCGGCCTCCGGATGGATCGCGGCAAGACGCTCGCGGACGTCGTCGACGCGGTGATGCGGGACATCCACCAGCAGCAGAATCCGGCCCGCCTCCATGGCCTGCTGGTACGGCTTGAGACGCGAGTTCGAGATCGACGAGCCGATCATGCTCGAGACCCATGCCGCGAACAGCGCTCCCGCCACGGTCGCGACCAGCACGATGACGAGCGGCACCCCGCCCGGGCTCTCGAGCGTGAGCGCGATCGCCACCCCGGCGGCACAGCCGAGGCCCGCGCCGATCAGCATTCCCGTCTGCGCGCCATGCACGAGATCGCTCTTCTGGAGCAGGCTCGCCTCGTGCAGGCCCGTCATCGGGATGCCGGCGTTGGCGAGAAAGTGGATGTGTCGCTCTTCGATGCGCGCAAGCAGAAGATCGTCCATCATCCTGCGCGCGCTTGCCACATCCGGCAGGACATAAATCAGTCGACGTCGCATGGAACCTCCTTTCGGGATCGGGCCATCGCGCCGCACCGGGGCGCGTGGCCCCATTGGCCGGCCCGATGCTCGTGGGCCGCAAGGCCACTGTACGGCGGCGCGCAGCACGATGCAATGACTTTGCGCTCGATGCCCACTCTTCTTGTGGGGGCTCGGTGCGAGCGTTACGATGCGCATGTCTGCCAACAGGAGAGTGTCTCGTGCTGTTCCCGCGCATCGTTTTTGCTTCCCTGCTGCTCGTTTCCGTCGTGGCGAACGCGCAGGTTCGAATCGGCCTCATGGTGTCGGCCACCGGACCGACGACGGCCATCGGCCTTCCACAGAAGAACACCGGTGAGCTGTTGCCGAAGCGCGTGGGCGAGACGACGATCGAGTACCTGCAGCTCGACGATGGCGGCGATACGACGCGCGCCGTGCAGAACGTGAAACGGCTGATCCAGGACAGCAACATCGACGCGCTGATCGGCCCGTCGACCACTCCGAACGCGCTGGCGATCCTCGACATCATTGCCGAAGCCAAGGTGCCGCTGCTGGCGACCGTCGGGACGTCCAGCGTCGTGGAACCGCTCGATGCGAAGCGGCGCTGGGTGTTCAAGACCACGCAGAACGACGACCTCATCGCAGCCGCGCTCGTGAAGCATATGGTGAAGACCGGTGTGAAGACCTTCGGCTTCATCGGTTTCAAGGATCCTTACGGCGAGAACTGGCTCAAGGTCTTCACGCCGCTGGCCGCCAAGGCCGGCGTGCGGCTCGTCGCGACCGAGTATTACCAGCGCACGGACCAGAGCGTGACCGGCCAGTCGCTGAAGCTGATTTCAGCCAAGCCCGACGCCGTGCTCATCGCCGGGGTCGGCGGTCCCGGCGTGCTGCCGCAGATCACGCTGCGCGATCAGGGCTACAAGGGGACGATCTACCAGACCCACGGTGTCGCCACCGAGGATTTCATCCGGCTGGGCAAGGACAAGGTCGAAGGCACGGTGCTTGCCGCCGGCCCGATGCTGGTGATCGATGAGATCCCCGCCAGCAATCCCATCAAGCAGGTTGCGACCGCGTACATCAGCGCGTATGAGAAGAAATTCGGCCAGAAACCCGCGACGTTCGGCGCCAACACCTACGACTCGGGGCTCATCCTGCAACGGGCCATTCCCACAGCGCTCACGAAGGGCAAGCCGGGGACGGAAGCATTCCGCGTGGCGCTGCGCGATGCCATCGAGCAGGAACGCGAGATCGTCGGCTGCCAGGGCGTGTTCAACATGTCGCCGACCAATCACAACGGCATGGACGAGCGTGCGCGCGTGCTCGTCACCGTGAAGGACGGACGCTTCCGACTGCTGCCCGAGTAGTCCCGCCATCGCGATGGACGGGCAGGGCACAGCGCGGCGCATCACTGGCGTGCTGCTGGCCGCGGGCCAGGGACAGCGGTTCGGTGGCGACAAGCTCCTCGCTCGCCTGCCGCGCAATGCGGGCGATTCGCTGGGCGACACGCCGGTGGCGATTGCGGCGTGCCGGCATCTGCTCGCGGCGTTGCCAGGCAGTGTCGCGGTCGTGCGGGCCGGTGCCACCGCGCTGATGCGCGCCTTCGAGGAGGAGGGCATGCGCGTGCTGCCGTTCGGGCGCGCCGACGAAGGCATGGCAGCGAGCCTCGCCTTCGGCGTCGCGCAAACGGCCGATGCGGCGGGGTGGGTGATCGCCCTGGCCGACATGCCGTGGATCGCGACGTCGACGGTTCGCGCGGTGGCCGAGGCACTCGAGCGCGGCGCGCCGGTGGTGGCGCCCGCGTATCGGGGCGCACGGGGCCATCCCGTCGGCTTCGGTGCGGCGCTGCGCTCCGAGCTCGTGGCATTGCGCGGTGATCAGGGCGCGCGGAGCATCCTGCGGGCCCATGCGGGCGAGCTCATGCAACTCGCGGTCGACGATCCCGGCATCCTGCGCGATGTCGACACCCGGGCGGATCTCGGCGCCGGGTGACGAATTGCCCGGCCGGTCTCAGGCCGAGCGCTGGTGCGCCCAGATCTCGGCCTGGCGGCCCACGATGCGGTTCTCTTCCTCCTGCATGCGCCACCACGCAGCGAGATCCGGCCCCTCCAGCGGATGCGAGATCAGGAACCCCTGCGCTTCGTCGCAGCCGTGATTCTTCAGGAACGCGAACTGCGACGCGGTCTCGACACCTTCGGCGATCACCCGCAGACCCAATGAATGCGACAGCGCGATGATGGCTTGGGTGATCGCCTCGTCGTTCTGGTTCTGCTCCAGGCCGTGCACGAATCGCTGGTCGATCTTGACGCCCTGGATGGGCAGGCGCGCGAGGTACGACAGGCTCGAGTAGCCGGTGCCGAAATCATCGACCGTGATGGACACTCCACGGCGCTTGAGCTTGACCAGCGTATCCACCGCCTTCTCGGGATGGGTGATGATCACGCTCTCGGTGATCTCGAGGTCGAGGTATTGCGGCTGCAGGTTGGAGGAGGTGAGTGCATCCTCGACGATGGACAGCCAGCTGTCGTGCTGGAGCTGCTGCACGGAAAGATTCACCGACAGGCGCAGCAGCATGCCCAGGCGATGCCACTGCACGACCTGCTTGCACGCGTCGCGCAGCACGCGCGCACCGAGCGCCTGGATCATCCCCGATTCTTCGGCCACCGGGATGAAGTCGGCGGGCGCGATGATGCCGCGCTGCGGATCGCGCCAGCGGAGCAGGGCTTCGACGCCGCACGCGCGACCGGTCTGCATGTCGATCTGCGGCTGGTAGACCAGGAAGAACTCGTCGTCCATGAGCCCCCGACGCATGTCGGTCTCGAGCTGCAGCCGGAGCTGCACGCGGGCGTTCATGTCTGCCGTGTAGAACCGGTAGGCGTTGCGTCCGGCGTCCTTGGCCGCGTACATCGCCGTGTCCGCCTGCTTGATCAGCGTCCCTGGATCCGTAGCGTCCAGCGGGTACATCGATACGCCGATCGAGCACGTCAGCGTCGGCACCTGATCGGCGAGCCGGAACGGAGCGAGGAATGACTCGCGCACCCGGGCGAGCACCGTCATCGTCTCGAACGTGGCATGCGCCGGATCGAGCCCGGGCAGGATCAGCACGAACTCGTCCCCACCGAGCCGCGCGACGGTGTCCGCCTCGCGCACGGCGCTCGTGAGCCGTTGCGCGACGGCCTGCAGCAGCTGGTCGCCCGAGTCGTGACCAAGCGTGTCGTTGATGCGCTTGAAGTGATCGAAGTCGATGAACAGACACGCGACATGCGTGCCGTCGCGCTGGCTTTGCGCGAGGATCTGCTTGAGGCGCTGGTTGAGCAGCGACCGGTTGGGCAGGCCCGTCAGGATGTCGTGCTGCGCAAGCTTGTACGCATGCGCGGTGGCGATCTCGAGCTCCTTGGTGCGCTGGGCAACCTTGTCCTCGAGCGTGCGCTGATAGTTCGCCACTTCATTCTGCGATTCCGCCAGGCGCTGCGTCATCTGGTTGAACGCATGCGTGAGCAGCCCGAGCTCGTCGGCGGACCGTGCGGGCACGTATACGTCGAGCTTGCCGGCGCCCACGGCGCGCGCGGCGCGCATCAGCCGGCGCATGGGGGCGACGATGCGGCGGGTCAGCAGCAGCGTCGCCCCGACGGAAAGCAGGACCAGAAGCGCGAGCACGGTGAGCGCCCCGGCGACATGGCTGCGGAACTGCGCCTGCTGCCGCGCGAAGGACATGCCGAGCCGGACGTATCCGAGCGGCGCCTGCGCCACGGCGGCGACATTCCGGCCTGCCGTGGCATCGGGCGCGCCGCGGGCCAGCGCGCGTGCGGCAGCGGGTGTGCCGGGGCTCACTGCACTGACGAGTTCGACGAAGCGGCGACCGTCGATGCTCGTGTGGCGCGTCGCCGTGGCCGAGCCCGCAGGGGGAAGCGGCGCGGCTGCTGGCGGAACGCCGGAGCTCGCCAGCATGTCGCCATAGCGCCGCTCCGCCACCGGCTGTCCGCGCGCATCGAGCACCGCGACATACGCGATGTCACCGTCGCGCACGAGGCTGTCCAGCACGCCGTCGATATAGGTGTGATCGCCGCTGATGAGTCCGTATTCGGACAGCTCGCCCAGCATCGCGATGACGGTCGAGCCCTGGGCGCGCAACTCTTCATCGCCATCGCGCCATTGTTGCCACAGATAGAAGCCGGTCGTGGCCACCGCGGTGGCGAAGATGAGCCCGACCGTGAGCACGTTGAGCTTGGTCAGCAGGCCCATGCGCACGGGCGGCAGCGTCGTCGGCGTACCGGTCTCACCGGCGAGCGGTGAAAGGTGACGCCGGAAGCGGCGGATGGCGCTGTTCATCCCGCGTACACGCGCAGCGCGGCCGTGTCCGCGCCGTGCGTCGCGGGACGGCGTGTCAGCCGCCGAGGTACAGCGGCCGCAGTATGCCTGCGCCATCCGACGAGCGGTCCCGCAGCGAGATCCGCCGGGATGGTAGCGCGGGCGCAGGCAGGGGTCATCGGGGCAGGAAACGCGGCGGAGGCCATTTCGTTTTCACGAGCAGCACGGCGTGATCGCGTGCTGGGATTCATCGATGCCATGTGAACCACGGCGAGCCGCCCGCTGTTCCATTCGCGGGCGCGATGGCGAGTGTACTTCGTGAGCCGCACGCCCCGCCATGACCGTCCGGCCGCTCGCGGCGCCGCACGTACGCCACGCTGAGGTTGGACACGACAACTCGCCGGCGTTCACGCCACCCGGCTCATGCCGGGACGGTTCCGGTGCGTGCACGTGGGTGAGCGCAAGCGGTCATCACGTGACCCGCGCGCCGCAAGCGACAGGGGACGCCGTGCGCGTCCCCTGCTGTCGAATCCAAGGCCCGCGGCCTGCGCGTCATTCCGCAAGCACCGGGATCTTGCCGATCTTCTGCTGCCACTCGCGCGGGCCGGTGGTGTGCACGGAAGTGCCCTGCGCATCCACGGCGACGGTCACCGGCATGTCGCGCACGTCGAACTCGTAGATGGCTTCCATCCCGAGCTCGGGAAAAGCCACCACGCGCGCGTGCCTGATCGCCTTGGACACCAGGTACGCCGCGCCGCCCACTGCCATGAGATACGCCGCCTTGTGTCGCCGGATCGCTTCGATTGCGACCGGTCCGCGCTCGGCCTTGCCGATCATGGCAATGAGTCCGGTGCGTCCGAGCATCGTCTCGGTGAACTTGTCCATGCGCGTGGACGTCGTGGGTCCTGCGGGTCCGACGACCTCCTCGCGTACGGGATCGACGGGGCCGACGTAATAGATTGCGCGGTTGGTGAAATCGACGGGTAGCGGCTCCCCTTGCGCGAGCATGTCGGCGATGCGCTTGTGCGCGGCGTCGCGGCCCGTCAGCATGCGCCCGTTCAGCAACAGGCGCTCACCGGGTTTCCAGCTGGCGACCTCCGCCGGGGTGAGCGTGTTGAGGTCCACCCGCCGGGCCTCCGCCGAGGGGGTCCATTCGACCTGCGGCCAGCGCGTGAGATCAGGCGGATCGAGGCGGGCGGCGCCGGTGCCATCGAGCACGAAGTGCGCGTGGCGGGTGGCAGCGCAGTTGGGGATCATCGCGACCGGCAGGCTCGCGGCATGGGTGGGGTAGTCGAGGATCTTCACGTCGAGCACCGTGGCGAGACCGCCCAGGCCCTGCGCGCCGATGCCCAGCGCATTCACCTTCTCCATGAGCTCGAGCCGCAGCGACTCGACCCGGGTCAGCGATTCGCCGCGCGCGGCGCGCGCACGCAGTTCATGGATATCGATCGGGTCCATGAGCGCTTCCTTCGCCAGCAGCATCGCCTTCTCCGCGCTGCCGCCGATGCCGATGCCCAGCATGCCGGGCGGGCACCAGCCCGCACCCATCGTCGGCACCGTCTTCATCACCCAGTCGACGATCGAGTCGGACGGGTTCAGCATCGTGAACTTGCTCTTGTTCTCGGACCCGCCGCCCTTCGCGGCGATGCTCACCTCGACCTCACCGCCGGGCACGAGCTCGTAGTGCACGACCGCGGGCGTGTTGTCGCGCGTGTTCGTGCGCTTGCCCGCCGGGTCGGCGAGGATCGAGGCGCGCAGCGTGTTGTCGGGATCGAGGTAGGCACGGCGCACGCCCTCGTTGATCATCTCGGTGACGCCCATCGTGGCGCCGTCCCAGCGCACGTCCATGCCGACCTTGACGAAGGCGACGACGATGCCGGTGTCCTGGCAGATGGGCCGATGGCCTTCGGCGCACATCCTGGAGTTGGTGAGGATCTGCGCGATCGCATCCTTGGCCGCCGGCGATTGCTCCGCCGCGTAGGCCTCGCCCAGCGCCTCGATGAAATCCATCGGGTGGTAGTACGAGATGTACTGGAGCGCATCGCGCACGCTGTCAATGACGTCCTGCTGCCGGATCACGGCCATCTGCTTCTCCCGAACCGGGGCCTAGTGGACCGCAGGGCCGTTGAGGTCGGCACCCTGGCGCTCGCGTTGGCCCTTCTGGCCCGCGGGCATGATGCGGTCGACGGCCGCAATCGCCATCGCGGACAACAGAAAGGCGACATGGATGACCGTCTGGTAGAAAAGCGTCTTCTCGTCGTAGGCCTGCGCGCTGATGAAGGTCTTCAGGAGGTGGATGGACGAGATGCCGATGATTGCCGTCGCGAGCTTCACCTTGAGCACCGAGGCGTTCACGTGCGACAGCCACTCCGGCTGGTCCGGATGGCCTTCCAGATGCATGCGTGACACGAAAGTCTCGTAGCCGCCGACGATGACCATGATCAGCAGATTGGAGATCATGACCACATCAATGAGCCCGAGCACGACGAGCATGATCATCGTCTCCGTCGCCATCCGGATGTTCTGGCCATCCGGGCCGATGATGGCCACGTGGTCCAGGATCGTCTGCAGGGCGGCATCGCTGCCGAATGCCGCCTGCACGAGGTGCGTCAGCTCGACCCAGAAATGCCACACGTATACGGCTTGCGCGACGATCAGCCCGAGATACAGCGGAAGCTGGAGCCAGCGGCTCATGAAAATGAGCTGCGGGATCGGGCGGAGAGGGGATACGGCCATCGTCTTTGTGGATCGCTACGTCAACATGCAATTTTAGCATTCCACTGCGCCGTCACTGCGCTGCAGCCATGCGCCTGCGGCCGATCGCCCCATTCGGCGGCGAGCGGTGGGCGCAAACAGTCGCCTGGGCGCGTTGCGCTCTCCGTGGCCTCTTGGTTAGACTGCTCCAACCTTGAAGGGCGGGGTACGCATTCCGCCACCGCACACAACCGGAGGAGACGCATGTCCAACGCCATCGAGTCGGTGCTTCAGGAGCATCGCGTATTCGAGCCCGCGCCCGAGACCATCGCCCGCGCGCACCTGTCGAAGGCCGATTACGACGAGATGTGCGCGCATGCCGCGGCCGATTACACCGGCTACTGGGGCAAGCTCGCGCGCGACAGTCTCGTGTGGCACAAGCCGTTCACGCAAGTGCTCGATGAATCCGGCGCGCCCTTCTACAAGTGGTTTGCCGACGGACTCCTGAACGCGTCGTACAACTGCCTCGATCGGCACCTGCAGACCATCCCGAACCGGGTGGCGGTGATTTTCGAAGCCGATGACGGCTCGGTCGCCAAGGTCACGTACCGGCAGCTGTACCACCGCGTGTGCCAGTTCGCCAACGGGCTCAAGAAGCTTGGCATCGCCAAGGGTGATCGCGTTCTGATCTACCTGCCGATGTCGGTCGAGGCGATCGTCGCCATGCAGGCCTGCGCCCGCATCGGCGCCATCCACTCGGTGGTGTTCGGCGGCTTCTCCGCAAAAAGCGTGAACGAGCGCATCGCCGATGCCGGCGCCAAGCTCGTCATCACCGCCGACGGGCAGTTCCGCGGCGGGAAGGAAATCCATCTCAAGGGCGCCGTCGATGAGGCGATCGCGATGGGCGGCTGCGAATCGATCACCGGCGTTGTCGTGTACCGGCGCACCGGCGGACACGTTGCGTGGACGCCGCAGCGGGATCTCTGGTGGCATGACCTGATTTCGGGCCTGCCGGGCGAATGCGAGCCGACCTTCGTCGAAGCCGAGCACCCGCTGTTCATCCTCTACACCTCGGGATCGACCGGCAAGCCGAAGGGCGTGCAGCACTCCACCGGCGGCTACCTCCTGCAGGCGCTCTGCTCGATGAAATGGACGTTCGACATCAAGGATTCCGATGTCTTCTGGTGCACGGCCGACGTTGGCTGGGTCACCGGACACACCTACGTCACGTACGGTCCGCTCGCCGCGGGGGCGACCGAGGTCATCTTCGAGGGCGTGCCGACCTACCCGAGTCCGTCGCGGTTCTGGGAGATGATCCAGCGGCATCGGGTCACCGTGTTCTACACCGCGCCGACGGCGATCCGCTCGCTGATCAAGCTCGGCGCCGATCTGCCCCGGCAATTCGACCTGACGAGCCTGCGTATTCTCGGCACCGTGGGGGAGCCCATCAATCCGGAAGCGTGGATGTGGTACTACACGACCGTCGGCGACTCGCGCTGTCCTGTAGTGGATACGTGGTGGCAGACGGAGACCGGCGCGCACATGATCTCGCCGATGCCCGGCGCCACGCCGCTGAAGCCTGGTTCCTGCACCCTGCCGCTGCCCGGCATCGTCGCCGCGATCGTCGACGAGACGGGTCACGACGTGGAGCTAGGCAAGGGCGGCTTCCTGGTCATCAAGCGGCCGTGGCCGGCGATGATCCGCACCATCTGGGGCGACCCCGACCGCTACCGCAAGTCCTATTTCCCTGACGAGCTGGGGGGGAAGCTCTATCTGGCAGGCGACGGCGCGAACCGCGACCTGGACGGCTACTTCTGGATCATGGGCCGCATCGACGACGTGCTGAACGTCTCGGGACATCGGCTCGGCACGATGGAGATCGAGTCGGCGCTGGTGGCCAATCCGCACGTCGCCGAGGCCGCGGTCGTGGGGCGCCCCGATGACATGACCGGCGAGGCCGTGTGCGCTTTCGTCGTGCTGAAGCAGCCGCGTCCGACGGGCGCCGCCGCGGAGAAAATCGCGAAGGAGCTGCGCGACTGGGTGGCGAAGGAAATCGGGCCGATTGCCAAGCCCAAGGATATCCGCTTCGGGGAGAACCTTCCGAAGACCCGGTCGGGGAAGATCATGCGTCGCCTGCTGCGTTCGATTGCCAAGGACGAGGCGATCACGCAGGACGTATCGACGCTGGAGAATCCGGCCATCCTCGACCAGCTCAAAGAGGTGAGCTGATCCCGTGACTCGCTGGCAGCGTGCCGGGCTACCGAGGGCCACTGCTCCGGACCCGGAGGGGACGTTTCTGGCCGTTGCCGCTGATCCGCGACACCTGAAAGCTGGACACTGCGAAAGGGGCGACTATATGATGCGCGGCGTTGAAACGTAATCTGCACGCCACGAAGGCCTCGGGGCGCGCAGCGCCGGAACACCCGGAACGGGGGCCGGCAAACAAGAGGGCGATCTTCGCCAATCCCGGCGGATCGCGGGACAGCAACAACGATTCTGACGAGGCCGTCGCGTCGCGTGGCGGCGCCGGCAGACGATCGCAACGTTGCATCTTGAGGAGGAACTCTGCATGGCCACACCAGCTCAGGCAGCGATAAACCCGGCCGCTTCGGAGCGGCTGGTGACTCGAGCCGAGGAACGGCGCGTCATTTTCGCCTCGTCCCTCGGCACCGTCTTCGAGTGGTACGACTTCTACCTGTACGCAACCCTGGCGCCGTTCTTCGCCGCGCTGTTCTTCCCCAAGGGCAACGACACCGCGGCGCTGCTTTCAGCGTTCGCCGCGTATGCCGCGGGTTTTCTGGTTCGTCCGTTCGGGGCGCTCGTGTTCGGCCGCATCGGCGATCTCGTCGGCCGTAAGTACACCTTCCTGGTGACGATCCTGGTCATGGGCGGGTCGACCTTCGCGGTCGGTCTCCTGCCGACGTACGCCGCGATCGGCTGGGCAGCGCCGATCCTGATGGTGTCGCTGCGGCTGCTGCAGGGCCTGGCACTCGGTGGCGAGTACGGTGGCGCGGCGACGTACGTCGCGGAACACGCTCCCGACAACCGGCGCGGCTATGCGACCAGCTGGATCCAGACTACGGCGACCCTCGGTTTCTTCCTGTCGCTCGCGATCATCGCGCTGTGCCGCAGCAACATGGACGCGAAGGATTTCGCCGAATGGGGCTGGCGGATTCCGTTCCTGATCTCGCTCGTCCTGCTGATCTTCTCCGTCTACATCCGGCTCAAGCTGAATGAATCGCCGGTGTTCCAGCGGATGAAGGCGGAAGGCCGCGGGTCGAAGGCGCCGCTCAAGGACAGCTTCCTGCGCTACCCGAACAACAAGTACGTGCTGCTCGCGACGCTCGGCGCCACGATCGGCCAGGGCGTGGTCTGGTACACGGGGCAGTTCTATGTGCTCTTCTTCCTGCTCATCACGCTCAAGCTCGATTACCTGACGACGTACACGCTGGTGGGCGTGTCCCTGCTCCTCGGCACGCCGTTCTTCGTGTTCTTCGGGTGGCTGTCGGACAGGATCGGCCGCCTGAAGATCATCCTGGCGGGGTGCCTGATTGCAGCGCTGACGTATTTCCCCCTGTTCCAGGGGCTCACGCACTACGTCAATCCCGCGCTCGAGTCGTACCAGTCCACCGCCAAGATCAGCGTCGCGGGGACCGACTGCAACTTCCACCTTTTCGTGGGACCGTGGAGCAAGTTCAGCGACTGTGACCGCGCCCGCGATTTCATGACCAAACAGGGGTTGTCGTTCGAGTCGATCTCACTGCCAGCCGGGTCACCCGTGGTCACGAAGATCAACAACGTGGAGATCCAGGGCTGGGACGAAAAGAAGATCAACGATACCTTGAAGGCTTCCGGCTACCCGGGCAACGCGGACAAGACCAAGATCAACTATCCGATGACACTGCTGATCATGTTCATCATGCTGATCTACGTCACGATGGTGTATGGACCGATCGCCGCGTTCCTGGTCGAGATGTTCCCGACCAATATCCGCTACACGTCCATGTCGCTGCCCTACCACATCGGCAACGGCTGGTTCGGCGGCATGCTGCCGCTGACCGCGACGGCGATGGTGGCGGCGTCGGGGAATATCTACTACGGCCTGTGGTATCCAATCGTCGTGGCAGTGATCACGGTCGTCGTCGGGGCGCTGTTCCTGAAAGAAACGTTGGGCACCAAGCTCCACTGACCCGGCGGGGGCTGCCGTGCGCAGCCCCCGGCTACGTTGCATTGCTGCCGGCTCGCGAGGGCCGGCATTTTTTTCGAGAATGCGGTGAACCGAACACTGCCGACCTTCGCTGCATCCTCACGTCAGGGCTGCTCCTGAGCTCGTGCAGCAAGCAGCTGTCGCCGCCGCCCGCAAAGCAGGCTTCTCCTGCCCCGACCACGTCCGCACCCGGCCCCGCCGCCGTCGAGCAGAAAGCCGATAAAAGCAAGCCGGTAGGCGCCCACGATCACGGTGGTCTGACGGGCATCGCGGATGCGCTGAAAGGCGATGCGAAGGACGAGAAAAGCGGACCTCCGACAGCGCCATACGGCATCCCACCTGCCGCTCTGCGGCGCTCGCTGCCCCGGCGATGTACGTCCGGGCTGCACCAGGAGGCGCGCTGCGCAGCGGCGGCTCGCCGCGGAGTGCGTACCCATGACGCAGCAGGTCGCTACACCGCGGCCACGCCGCGCCCCGAGGCGGGAGAACGCCCGCCCTATGGCAATGGCATAAGGATTGCTGGATTGCTGCGTCGGACGTTGCGTCCGACGCACCTGCGAGCTTGGAGAGCCTGATGATCGAGACCGTTCGCTACGCCAAAACCGAGAAGGGTGTGGACGAGATCATGGCGCGGCGCAACAACCTGCGCGGCAAGCTTCGCACCATGCTGATCCTCACCGATCCTTCCAAATCGGTCGACGCACTGCGCGAGCAGGGCGCCCGCGTCGGCGTGCAACCCGATTTCCTCGAAAGCCTCGCGGCCGAAGGCTATATCGCGCCCGTCGGCGGAGGGGCGGTTGCGCTGGCCCCGGCCCCTGCGGCGAGCTCCGGGTCCGGAGCGCCGATCCGCGCCAACGGCGATGCGTCGACGCATGCCGGCATGTCGCTGAACGGCACCGTGCCGGGTGGCAACGCGAGCGTGCCGCTGAACGGAAACGCCTCCCGCACGAATGGGAGCGCGCCCGTGAACGGGAGTGTCCCGACGGACGGTCATGCACCCGCCAACGGGAACGCCATCCTCGGTGATGTTGCGAGCGCACCGACGGTAACTGTCGATGAGCTGTCGCGCTTCCGGGCGGCGAAGTCGTTCATGAACGAGACGGTCGTGAGCGCCCTTGGCCTGCGCGCATTCGTCTTCACGCTGCGCCTCGAGCGCTGCTCCACGCGCGCCGATCTGGGCCAGCTCATGCCCGACTACGAAAAGGCGCTGCGCAAGGTGGCCCCGGAACCCGAGGCCCGCGTCATGGCCGAGCGTTTGCGCGGAATGCTTGCCTGACTTCGTTCGCCCACGCGATGCGGCTGGGCTGCAAGGCGTGCACCGCGTGCCGGATCGCTGGAGCGGCGCGTCGCGCGGTGAGCATGCGGGAACCCCTCCTTGCGTCACCTTGCTGATCTGCTGATGCGCTGATGCGCTGATGCGCGGGCGATGCCCGCGGCTGTGCCGGGGTGCGTGCTACACTCGTTCGCCTTCCGCGCCTTCGTGCGCGACTGTTGCTCCGCGCCGCCGCATGGCCTCATCGGTCCTCCCGGAAATCCCGCTCACTGCGCTGTCGCCGCTGGATGGGCGCTATGCGCGCAAGGTGGGCGCGCTGCGCGAGCACTTCAGCGAATACGGCCTGATCCGCGCACGGGTGCGGGTCGAGGTCGCGTGGCTCGCCGCACTCGCCCGCGAGCCTGCGATCGCCGAGGTCGTCCCGTTCAGCGCCGCCACGCTCGCCGTGCTCGACGGCGCCGTGGCGACCTTCGGCGTGGCCGAAGCCGAGCGCATCAAGGAGATCGAGCGCACCACCAACCACGACGTCAAGGCCGTCGAGTACTGGCTGAAGGAGCGCTTCGCCGCGGTGCCCGAGATCCAGCGCGTCAGCGAGTTCATCCACTTCGCCTGCACGTCCGAGGACATCAACAATCTCGCCCACGCGCTGATGCTGCGCGCCGGCCTGCACGACATCCTGCAACCTGCGCTGCACGGCATCGTCGATGCATTGCGCGGACTGGCGCACGCGCATGCCGGTCTCGCGATGCTGGCCCGGACCCATGGCCAGCCCGCGACGCCGACCACCCTGGGCAAGGAAATGGCCAACGTCGCAGCGCGCTTGGAACGCGCAGCGACGGCGCTCGCGCGCGTGCCCCTGAAAGGCAAGATGAATGGCGCGGTCGGCAACTACAACGCGCACCTTGCCGCCTATCCGGAGGTGGACTGGGAACGCTTCGCCGCTGGCGTGGTGACGGGTCTCGGGCTGGAGTTCAGTCCGTATACCACCCAGATCGAGCCGCACGATTACATGGCGGAACTGTTCGACGCGCTCGCCCGCACCAACACCATCCTGGTCGATCTCGACCGGGATCTCTGGGGTTACATCGGGCTCGGGTACTTCCGGCAGCGCATGCGCGAGGGCGAGGTTGGGTCGTCCACGATGCCGCACAAGGTCAATCCCATCGACTTCGAGAATTCCGAAGGCAATCTCGGTCTCGCCAATGCTCTCCTGCGCCATCTCTCGGAGAAGCTGCCGGTCTCGCGGTTCCAGCGCGATCTCACGGACTCGACGGTCCTGCGCAACATGGGCGTGGCGCTCGGCCATACGCTGCTCGGCTGGGTCTCGCTCGAACAGGGATTGGGCAAGCTGCAGGCGGACCCGGAACGCATCGCCGCCGATCTCGATGCCAACTGGGAGGTGCTCGCCGAGCCGATCCAGACGGTGATGCGCCGTTACGGCGTCGCCAATCCGTACGAGCAATTGAAGGCGCTCACCCGCGGCAAGAGCGGCATGTCGCGCGAGTCGCTGCACGCGTTCATCGATGGCCTCGCCATCCCGCCCGACGCCAAGGCGCGCCTCAAGTCCCTCACGCCCGCGACCTACATTGGCGCCGCAGCCGAGCTGGCGCGGCGCATCTAGTCAGCTGGTGGTCGGCCCCTGCAGCTAGCGCGTCGGCCGCGCCCTCGCGCGCCGCTCTCGCACGAACGTGCGCGCCGCCGGGACCATCGTGACCACGACGATCCCCAGCACGATGAGCGGCAGATGGTCCCGGACCCAGGGAATGTTGCCGAAGAGATAGCCGGCATACGTCAGCGACGCGATCCAGCAGACCGCGCCCACCACGTTGTACGAGATGAACTTGCCGTAGCGCATACCGGCAACGCCGGCGAGGAATGGCGCGAACGTGCGCACGATGGGGATGAACCGGCCGATGATGATCGTCAGGCCGCCGTACTTGTCGAAGAACACCTGCGTGCGCAGCAGATGCTGCTTCTTGAAGAACCGGGAATCCGGCCTGTCGAAGATGCGCGGGCCGGTGAAATGGCCCGCGGCGTAGTTGACCGTGTCCCCGGCGACTGCCGCTCCTATTAGCAGCAGCACCAGCACGTGCACGTTGAGACCGGCGCCGGCCGCCACCGTGCCGGCGATGAACAGGATCGAGTCGCCCGGCAGGAACGGAAAGACGACGAGCCCGGTCTCGGCAAAGATGACGACAAAAAGAATGGCGTAAAGCCAGTGGCCGTACCGCGCCCCGAGCTCGGCCACGTTCGCATCGAGCGCCAGCAGCGAGTAGAGCAGCGTGGTCAGCATCGGATGAGCAACCGGGTCAAGGGAATCGCGAAGCGTAATGGGGTCAGGTCAAATTAATGGTGCCGCCAATTTGACCTGACCCCATTACCGGGAGCCATTACGGGCTAGGGCAGGATTTTCTCGCCTTCCGGACCGGTACGCTTCCTGTCCGGCTTCACGAGATCCTCGCGCGACACGCCCATCCACATCACCAGCGGCGCCATCACGAGCACCGACGAGTAGATGCCGAACAGGATGCCGATGGTGAGGGCGAGCGCAAAGTAGTGCAGTGTCTCACCGCCGAAGATCAGCATCGAGGTCACCATCAGCTGCGTGCTGCCGTGGGTGATGATGGTGCGCGAGATCGTGCTGGTGATGGCATTGTCGATCACGTGCGTGACGCTCGCCTTGCGCATCTTGCGGAAGTTCTCCCGGATCCGGTCGGCGATGACCACCGACTCGTTGACCGAGTAGCCGAGCACCGCGAGCACGGCCGCGAGCACGGGGAGGGAGAATTCCCACTGGAACAGCGCGAAGAAGCCCAGGATGATGACGACGTCGTGGAGGTTCGCGATGATCGCCGCCACGGCGAAGCGCCACTCGAACCGCAAGGCGAGGTACGCCACGATGCCGAACGACACCAGCAGCAGGGCCAGAGCGCCATTCTCGTAGAGCTCCTTGCCGACCTGCGGGCCGACGAACTCCACGCGCTGCTGTGTCGCCGACGGGTCGTCGGTCCTGAGTGCGCCCAGCACGCGTTCCGAAAGCTGCGCGCTCGAGACGCCTTCCTTCAGCGGCAGCCGGATCAGCGCGTTGGTGGCGGTGCCGAAGCTCTGCACCGAATACTCGCCGAGGTTGAGCTTGTCGATGGCGTCCCGCACCCGGTTGTAGTCGACGGCATGCGCATACGCCACCTCGATCACCGTGCCGCCGCGGAAATCCACGCCGAAGTTGAGACCGCGCGTCGCGAGGAACACGACGGCGAGCACGAAAGTGATCGCGGAGATCACGTTGAACACCAGCGCGTGCCGCATGAACGGGATGTCGCGCTTGAAGCGGAAGAATTCCATGATGGGTTCCGGGCGGTGGCTGGGGACGGGACCGGCTGGTGTCAGGCGGTCGTGCTCGCCGGTTTCCAGATCTGGCCGATCGAGATGCGCTCGAGCTTCTTGCGCCGGCCGTAGATGAGGTTGACGACGCCGCGCGACACGAACACCGCCGAGAACATCGACGTCAGGATCCCGAGGACGTGCACGACCGCGAAGCCGCGGATCGGTCCCGTGCCGAAGATGAACAGCGCGATGCCGGCGATCAGCGTGGTCACGTTGGAGTCGAGGATCGTGCCCCACGCGCGCTCGTAGCCGGCCTGGATCGCCGCGTGCGGCGTGGCACCCCACCGCAGCTCCTCCCGGATCCGCTCGTTGATCAGCACGTTGGAGTCGATGGCCATGCCGAGCGTGAGCGCGATGGCCGCGATGCCGGGAAGCGTCAACGTCGCCTGCAGCATGGACAGGATGGCGACCAGGAGCAGCAGGTTGATGGACAGCGCAAGGGTCGAGATGATGCCCATCAGCATGTAATAAGTGCAGATGAAGACGGACAGCACGACGAAGCCATACATCACCGAGTGGAAGCCTTTCGCGATGTTTTCCTTGCCGAGGCTGGGGCCGACCGTGCGTTCCTCGACGATCTCCATCGGCGCCGCCAGCGCGCCGGCACGCATCAGCAGCGCGATGTCGTTGGCCTCGCGGGTGGTCATCCTCCCGCTGATCTGCACGCGGCCGCCGCCGATCTCCTCGCGGATCACCGGCGCGGTGATGACCTCGGCCTTGCCCTTCTCGACCAGCACGATGGCCATCCGCTTGCCGACGTTCTCGCGCGTGACTTCCTTGAAGATGCGGGCGCCGGCACCGTCGAGATTCACGTGCACTGCAGGTTCGTTCGTCCGCTGCTCGAAGCCCGGCTGTGCATCGCTGATGCGATCACCGGTGAGCACCACCTGGCGCTTGACCAGCACCGGCTGGCCGTTGCGATCGGTGAACAGGTCGCTGCCGAAGGGCACCTGTCCCGCCGTGGCCTGCTCCAGCGCGCCCGGATCCTCGTTGACCATGCGAATCTCGAGCGATGCGGTGCGGCCCAGAATGTCTTTCGCACGAGCGGTATCCTGCACACCCGGCAGCTGGACGACCACGCGATCGGCTCCCTGCTGCTGGATGATCGGCTCGGCGACGCCGAGCTCGTTCACGCGGTTGCGCAGGATCTGGATGTTTTGCTGCACGGCACCGTCCTGGATGCGCTTCTGAGCCTCCGGCCGCAGCGACGCCACGAGGCGCAACTCGCCGCCGCCGGCGTCCGCATCGCGGAGCAGCAGGTCAGGGTACGTCGCGCCGATCGCCGTGCGTGCCTTCTCGCGCTCCGCGGAGTCGCGGAAGCGCACCACGACATTGGTGCTCTCCCGGCCCACGCCGCCGTATTGCACCTTGCGCTCGCGCAGGAGCGACCGGATATCGGTCGTGTAACGGTCCGCCGCCTTGTCGAGCGCAGCCTTCATGTCGACCTGCAGCAGGAAATGCACGCCGCCGCGGAGGTCCAGGCCGAGATACATCGGCAGCGCGCCGATCCGGATCAGCCAATCGGGCTCCGATGACAGCAGGTTGAGCGCGACGATGTAGTTCTCACCGAGCTTCGCCTGCAGCACGTCCTTGGCCTTGAGCTGCGTGTCCGGATCCTCGAAGCGCACTTTCACGCCCGTGGCATCGAGGGTTTCGCCGCGATACGGAATGCCGGCGCCCTTCAGCGCCGTCTCGACGCTGGCCATGAGGGCGTTGTCGATCTTCACCGTCGCCTTCGAGGAGGACACCTGCACCGCCGGCGCCTCGGGGAAGAAATTGGGAAGCGTGTAGATGATGCCGACCAGCAGCGCGATCGCGATGAGGACGTATTTCCAGACCGGGTAACGGTTCATGGTCTCGAGTGAACGTGATTTTCAGGGGGCCGCGCGGGACGCAGCCGGCCGCGGCGCCGGCAGGCGTCGCGCGATGCCGGCGTGGTGCTCAGAGCGATTTGATCGTGCCCTTGGGCAGGAGCTGCGAGATGGCGCCGCGCTGGACGTTCACCTCGACATTGGGCGCGATCTCGATGACCGCGTACTGCTCGTTGAGCTTCGCGATGCGACCGACCACTCCACCGGCGGTCGCGACCTCGTCGCCCTTCTGCAGGGCCTCGAGCATGGCGCGCGTCTCTTTCGCCTTCTTCTGCTGCGGACGGATCAGGAGGAAGTAAAAGACCACGAAAATGGCGACCATCGGCAGGAAAGCCATGAGGTCGCCGCCGGGGCCCGTGGGAGCGGCCTGGGCGAATGCGGGAGAGATGAAGCTGTGCAGCACGGTGGTTCCTCCGGGATAGCGCGTGTGGGGGGCGTCACGGCAGCGGCCGTGGGGAGCGGGCGCGTCGTGGGCGCGGCCGACGCGCTTTCGCCGCCGGCGTGGCCATGCTGCGTCGGGCCCGCCCCGTGAAAAGGGCGCGCAGGTAACTGATTATTCTAGCACGCGCGCACGGCCTTCCCTGAAGCGCGCGACGTGCCCGGGCAGGTCGCCGACGGCGATCGCGTCGCGCAATCCGGCAGTAAGGGCGAGGTAGTAGTACAGGTTGTGGATCGTGTTGAGCCGTGCGCCCAGGATCTCGTTGACGCGCTGCAGATGGTGCAGGTACGCCCTGGTGAAGTGCCGGCAGGTGTAGCAGCCGCAGGTCTCGTCGAGCGGCCGCGTGTCCAGACGGTAGCGGGCGTTGCGGATCTTGATGTCGCCATAGCGGGTGAAGAGCCAGCCGTTGCGCGCATTGCGGGTCGGCAGCACGCAATCGAACAGGTCGATGCCGGCGATCACCCCGGCGACGATGTCCTCCGGCGTTCCCACCCCCATGAGATAGCGCGGGCGGTCCGGCGGGAGCCGCGGTGCGGTGGCGTCCAGCACCCGCAGCATCTCCTCCTTGGGCTCGCCGACGGACAGGCCGCCGATGGCGTATCCGTCGAAGCCGATTGCCGCGAGGCCGCCGATCGATGCCTGGCGCAGGTCCTCGTACATGCCGCCCTGGACGATCCCGAACAGCGCATTGCGATTGCCGAGACCATCGAATGCCTGGCGCGAACGCGCCGCCCAGCGCAGCGACCGCTCCATCGACTCGGCCGCTTCCTCGCGCGTGGCGGGATACGGCGTGCATTCATCGAAGATCATCACCACGTCCGAGTCCAGCGCGCGCTGCACCTCCATCGACACTTCCGGCGTGAGCAGCAGCCGGTCGCCGTTCACGGGTGACGAGAACGCCACTCCGTCCTCCCGGACTTTGCGCAGTGCCCCGAGGCTCCACACCTGGAAGCCGCCCGAGTCGGTGAGGATCGGTTTCGTCCAGCCCATGAACCGGTGGAGTCCGCCATGCGTCTCCATGACTTCGACTCCGGGGCGCAGCCACAGATGAAAGGTGTTGCCCAGGAGGATCTGGGTGCCGAGCTCGTCGAGCTCGTTCGGTGCCATTGCCTTCACCGTACCGTACGTACCCACCGGCATGAACACCGGCGTCTCGACGCTGCCGTGGCGGAGCTCCAGGCGGCCTCGGCGCGCGCGGTCCTGGGTGGCGATGACGGTGAACTGCATGGCGTGGCGAACTCAGGAATCGTTGATGCGATGGCACATCATCGCATCAGGCACCGTCGACGCGCTCCAGCAGTGTCGCATCGCCGTAGCTGAAGAAGCGGTACCGCGCCGCAATCGCGTGCGCGTAGGCACTGCGCATGCGCTCGACGCCCGCGAAGGCCGAGACGAGCATCAGCAGGGTCGAGCGCGGCAGGTGGAAGTTGGTGAGCAGCCGGTCGACGACGCGAAAACGATATCCGGGGGTGATGAAGAGCTCGGTCTCGGCGTCGCCGGGGCGCACATCGCCGCCGGGCGTGGCTGCCGCCTCGAGGGCGCGCAGCGACGTGGTGCCCACGGCGAGCACCCGCCCGCCATGCATACGCGCGTCGCGGATCGCGGCGGCAGTGTCCGGCGGAACGCTGAACCATTCGGCATGCATCCGGTGCTCGCGCAGGTCTTCGGCGGTCACGGGAGAGAAAGTCCCTGCGCCCACGTGCAGCGTGACATAGACACGCGTTACGCCGCGCGCGTCGAGGGCGGCGAGGATCGCGTCGTCGAAGTGCAGGCCGGCGGTGGGTGCCGCCACCGCCCCGGGCGAGCGGGCATAGACGGTCTGGTAACGTTCCTCGTCCTCGCGCTCGGGGCTGCGCGCGATGTAGGGCGGCAGGGGCGTGGCGCCGTGGCGGTCGAGGTATTGCAGCAGCGGGCCCGCGCCGGGCAGGGAAAGATCGACGAAGCGTCCGTCGCGCGCCATCACCACCGCTTGCACGTTTCCCGGCAGCGCCACGATCGCACCGGGGTGGGGCGGGTGGCTCGCCTTGAGCTGGAAGCGCGCGGCAGCAGGTCCAAGCACGCGCTCCAGCAACAGCTCGACCCTGCCCCCGGAAGGTTTGCGTCCGGTCAGGCGCGACTTCACCACGCGCGTGTCGTTGAATACCATGACGTCGCCAGGCGCGACGAGGGCCGGCAGGTCGCGAAAGGCGAGATCGACGAGCGCGTCGGGACGCACGTGCAGAAGCCGGCTTGCGGAACGGTCCGGCGCCGGATGCTGCGCGATCAGCTCGGGGGGCAGGACATAGTCGAAATCCGCCGTGCGATAGCGGCGTGCGTTGGCAGGCAACTCGTGCTCGCGCGCCGCGCTCGCGCGCTCATCCCCGCAACCGGAAGGCACGTCGGGGCTACGCCGTGCTGGCCGGCGTCTGGGCGGTGCTGCCGACCGCCAGGCGACCCGCGACGATGTCGCGTTGCAGACGCTCCGTCTCGGCTGACGGCTTGAGGCCGAGCACGATCGACAGGAGCTCCCGGCAGCGCCGGAAGGCGTTGAGAGCTTCTGCCTGGTCGCCGACTGCGGCCAGCGAGCGCATGACGCCGCGGTACAGCGGTTCGGCGAGATTGTCGGCCTCGAGGCCGCGGCGGTAGAGATCGATCGCCGTCGGCCAGTCGCCGAGCGCCTCGACCTCTTCGCCGACGCGCAACAGCGAGCGCACGAACCGCGAGCGCAGTGCATCGCGGGGCTTGGCAACCCACGTATGCTCCTCGGTGCCGAGCAAATTGCCGCGGTAGGTGTCCAGGAGCCGGCGGGCGACGTGCACCACCGAACCGTCCTGGCGACTGCGCGGGCGCTCCGCCGCATCGCGTGCCGCCTCGAGGGCATGTTCCAGCGCCCACACGTCCGTCCAGCAGAGCTCGCGCGCCAGCGAGAGCTTGCCACCCGCGAGCAGCAGCGCATTGTCGAGATCGAGCAGCTTGCGCAGGCGGAACAGCGTCGTGTCGAACGAGGCCTTCGCCGCCGCACCATCGGCGTCCGGCCACAGCCCAGCCATGAGCTGCTGGCTGTCCACGTCCGTGCCGCCGAGCGCGATCAGCGCCTTGAGGAGATCGAGCGGCCGCTGCTGCGCCTTGCCGGTGAAGCGCATGGGCGCGCCGTCGCGAATGAGCTCGAAGCCGCCGAGCGCCCGCACCCGCAACGGGAACGGCCACTTGCTGCACGCTTCCGCGGGAGCGCGCAAGCCGTTGCGCGGAATGAGCGTCAGTACGTAGTCCGTCTCGATGTCGTGCTCGAGGGCGAAGTTCGCGAGCCGTGCCGCGAGATCGGGGCGATTGCGCAGGAACACGGTATGCCCCGCCGCCCGGTAGGCGCGCAGCACGCCACCGATCCGCTCCGCCGCGCGGGTGCTCTCGCCGCGCTCGATGTCGCTCACCGTCTGCAGCAGCTCGCGCTGATTCTCGAGCGTTTCGCGATCGGCGCCGGTGGCGAGCGCAATGGCTTCATCGAGCGTCGCCATGCCGCCTGCCGTGTCCCCGGCGCCCATCCTGCAGTGCGCGAGACGCGCGACGAAGTGCGGCATCTGCAGCAGCGGGATGCCCGTTTCGCGCGCCAGCGTCACTGCGCGCTCGGCGGACTGCACCGCCGCGCTGCCGTGCCCCAGGCGCTGCTGCAGGTTGGCATACAGATGGTGGAAATACGCCCAGTCCATGCGCCGCGAGGGTGAAAGCCGGCGCTCGATCTGCTGCATGCGGGTCTTCGCGGCTTCGTAGTCACCCTTGGCGATCAGCGCCGAGGCTTCCGCGTGATCGATCTCGAACAGGTAGGCCTCGAGACCATACCGCTCGGCGATGTCACGCGCGACTGCAATCACTTCAGCCGAGGTGTCGTAACGCCCGTTGAGGTAATGCCAGAACGACAGGTGCGTGCGCCACCAGACCTGCATCAGTGGCGTCACGTCCGGCTCGGCGAGCGAAGGCTCCACCCGGGCGACGAGCGCGTCGGCCGAGTCGCCCTTCGTCATCCAGTTGAGATAGTTGAACAGCGTGGACGCGGCCATGATGCGCGCATTCACGTCGCGCTCGAGATCGATCAGGCCATCGAGTCGCTCGGCGCAGCCGGCAAGCTGTGGATCATCGGGCCGCCGGAAGAGCAGCGAGATGAGATACGCGGATCGCGCGCGCAATTCGCTTTCGGGGTCCAGCGGTGGCGCGTCCGGTGCGTTGAGCAGGCGCTCGAATTCCGGCAGCCAGCGGTCGATCGGGGCGAAGTTCGACCACTCGTAGTAGTACCCGGTGACCACGGTATTGAGCGTCAGCGCCTGGCCGCGCACATCGCCGGCGCTGCGAAACGCATCGTACGCGCGCTCCAGCGCGGCGCGGCCCCGCCGTGGCTCCGTGAAGATCCACGCGCGCCCCAGCCAGTACTCGAGCCACGGATCGGCATCGCGCATGCTGCGCGGCAACGCCTCGATCCAGTCCGAAAGCGCCTGTGCGCGTCCCTGCCGCGCCCACTCCAGCGCATTGGCGCGAATCAGCTTGCGCATCGCCTCGAAATCGCGCGCCTCGCGGAACAACGTCAGCGCCTCGTTGGGCTCGCCGCGAGCCTCGAGCAATGCCGCGGCGCGCGCGCTCGCGGCCCGTCGCTCGTCGCTGCCGAGGCGACGCTCGGCCTCGCCCAGCAGGAACTCGCGGAACAGTGCGTGATAGTGATAGCTGGTGTGCGCACCACGGCGCCGGTCGACGAACAGGTGCCGGCGGTAGAGGTAGTCGAGCAGTCGCGGGGCGTCCTCGCTGCCGGTGAGCTCGACCGCTTCCTCGCTCGTGATCGAAGGCGGAATCGCCGTCAGCATGAGCATCCGCTGGTTCGCCGGCTTCGCACTGTTGAAGATCTCTCCAGCGAAGTACTGGAAGATTGCGTCTTTGCCGTCGCCGAAGGATTGATCGAGCACGGCGCCCGGGCGGCTGAGGTGCTCGCGCAGCAGCACGAGTGCAGCTGCCCAGCCATCGCTCTGGTGCTGGATGCGCTTGAGCGCCTGGGCTTCGAGCTCCGCCGAGCCCAACATGGATTCAGCTTCGTCGGGCGTAAAGCGGAGGCCCTCGGCGGGAATGCGCGCGATGCGCCGGCTCGCCGCCAGGCGGGCAAACTCCGGCGGCGGCTCGCCGCGCGAAACCACGATCACGCAGATGCCGTCGGGGATCTCCTCGAGGCCCTGCGCGAGCGCCGCACGCTGGTCGGGCGTCGCCCGTGCCTCGTGGAAATTGTCGAGCACGATCGTGCACGGATGCGGCAGGATCGAGAACAGGTCACGAAAGAATCCGCGCGCGAACCGGGCAAGGTCCTGCTGCGGCTCGGACGTGAACAGCGGCAGCGCCGCCGCGGCTTTCCCGGCGACCTGCTGCGCACCGGTGCGAAGGTAGTGCACGAAGGTGGCGGGGTCCGCGTCCGCGACATCGACCTGGAACCACAGGCAGCGCAGCTTGCGCGCTTCGATGTAGCTCGCGACCAGCGTCGACTTGCCTGCTCCGGGGGGGCCGCAGACCCACACGATGGGCCGCGTCGCCGCTTCATCCAGCAGCGAGAACAGCCGCGGCCGCGCCAAGGCATCGTAGACCTTCGGCCGCGTCAGCTTCGCGAGGGCGGGGGTGCGGACAGCCAAGCTAGGGACCCGGAATCACGCCACGGAGCGCCGGCCCGGATGCAGGGCGCGGAGCGGTCCGGCGCTGGCTTCGCACGATACCGTTTTCGCGCCACCTTGTCTGCACTTGCGTCGTCACCGACGCACGCGCTGCAAAGCGCGGGCGTCGAATCGGGGATCGGCCTGCCACCGCAAGCCGACCCGGTCGTGACCGTCCGACGGCCCGCGCCGGCTCCACGCTGCCCATGCGCGAATCACCGACCGGGGCGCTGGTTGTGCCCCCGACCTTGGTGCCATTCCCGGTTCGCGCTAGTTCACCGCCGCTGTCGGCACGCACCCGATGACGCCGGCCGCGCCGTAGCCCTCCGGGACCCAGCCTGCTGTCAGCATCGCCGCGCGAACGACAACATTGTTCGAGTAGCGATGGTTCGGCGCACCGCCCTGTCCGTTGTTGTACATGCGGTAGAGCGGCCATGTTCCCGCAGGACAGGCGCCCGTTGCGGCATCGGACAGCACGACTGCGAACACCACGTCTTCGTAGACCCAATCCGGGCTGCTCTTGACGTGCTCGCACTCCTGCGCCGACGGCGTGTAGAAATGCGAACTCTTCGGCGCGAAGTTGGTGCTGAAGAACCGGCAGACATTGGCCGTGCCTGCTGTATTGAGCGGATAGTTGCCGAACGAACGCCCGGTCCGCGTCCAGCCCACGAACACGCCTGCATCGAGGGCGGCGATTTCGGCAGTCGCAGCGGTGATGAAGTAATGATCGAACGCTGCGTGGTAATACTCGACCACGGCGCCAGAGCCGGAGGTCGAGACGCCGCCGATACGCGGGATCTGGAAGATATCGGTGCCTTCCTGGACGGTGAAAGTGAGCCCATCGGCGGAGACGGTGAACGTGGTGCCGGCTTTGGTGTTCGACAGTCCCCATTCACCGTTGGTGTCGACGAATGGCGCCGGCGATCGACGCGTCGTCAACGTGCCTGTCGCGCGGTCCCACGAATACGTGCCGTGCTCGATGCCGTCGTGACCCGTGGGATCACCTGTCCCGGGCGTGGAATCTCCATCTTCCAGGAGAAAGTAGATGCCGTTGGGCAGGAAGACGGCGACGAGCGAACTGTCCAACACAGCCGGATTGACCATGCCCCACGCGCCGACGATGGGACTGGTGCCCGTCACCCGCGTTGCGGCTACGGGCGCATTGCCCGGTATGGTGATGGTGGCGACATTGCCCGACACGACGACAGTCAGCCCGGGCAAAGAACTGATATTGGACAAGCCGGTATCGCCATTGCGGTCCTGCACCGTGGTGACGGTGAAGGCGCCGGTCGTTGCATCCCAGGTGTAGGTGCCCAGTTCGTAGCCGTCAAAGCCGTGCGGCGCTTCCGAGGCTTTCGCGTTCTGAATCTGTGCATAGGCGCCATTGCCGAGGAAGACAACGACCGAGGCACCTTCTGCCGTTGTGTCTGCGATGACCCAGGCGCCGACCAGCGATTGCGCCACGGCTTGTCCGGCCATCAACACGCCGAGCAGCGTGGAAAGCAGGGCGATGCTCCGCACCCTGCAACTCGCGGCGAACGCCGCACGCAGCACACGCGTCACCGGTCCGACCATGCGCAACGCCATCGTCTGAAGATTCAAGTCGCATCCTCCGGGTGTAGTTGTTATAGGGCACGTGACCGGGCCCGAATTGGCGTGTCGCGGCGAATTGTCGCGGCGTTTGTCGCCGGTTGGTGGAAAGCACGATGTACGCCACGAGCATCGGCGCATTGATTCCGTTCATCGCCGGACGTTGCGTCGGCAATCGGCAACAACGCGCTGTAAGCGACGTCGACAAGCCGCGATCGGGCGATGCGGGTAGCCGAGGTGCGGAGGAGCAGGCCGAACCTGCGGCACCGCGCCGGGGGTGGCGTCCCCGAATCTTCGCGTCAACGGGCTTAAAGCCGCGAAGTCCTGGCGTTGTCGCTCCGCGTGCACCCAGCGTAAAGCACTAGCGGTGCGCGCCAATGCAGCAGAGCGATCAATGGAGTTTCTGGTGCCGGGAGGGGGACTCGAACCCCCACAGTGTTACCACCGGCGGATTTTGAGTCCGCTGCGTCTACCGATTCCGCCATCCCGGCTGGCTGCGCGTTGCGCGCGCATTATCGCGGATGCGACGTGGCCTCCCCGACGGACGTTTACACGCTGCGCTTGCGCTATACGTGCATCAACGCGAGGCCGCCCAGCACGACGGCGCCGGCGGCAGCGCCGTGGGCCATCACGTTGAGCCAGTGGCTGCGCGTGAGGAGCGTGATGGCCGCGAGCGAGATCGCGATCTGGATCAGCGTCATGGCCTGCGCCCAGCGATGATGCACGTGCATCGCGGCGTCGCTCGCCGCCTGCGCGCGCTGGCCGTCCGCCTCGAGCTTCTCGGCCTGCTTCCTGACGTCGTCCTTCTCCACCTTGTAGCGGTCGATCTCCTGCCGGTACCGCGCTTGCTGCTCGCCGGTGGTGAGGGTCGCGCCGAGCTCGGCGAGATTCTGCTTGCTGCTCTTGGCCTGGTAGAAGTTCCATTGGTCCGACGCTTCGGTCTTGCGGATCGCCGCATCGTTCTTGTGCAGCAGAGCGTCGTTCTGGGTGGCACCAGCCATGTAGCCGAAGAACGCGCCGAGGGTTGCGAAGATCGCGGTCATCACGGCGATGCGCGCGTCGAAAGGATCGCGCGAGTGGGCAGCGTGCTCGATCTCGTGATCGTGCGGCCCATGCACGTGGAATTCTGCACCGGACATCGAATCTCCTGGGGAGGTGGATCGCAGCGACGCGACACCCGTAACGCGGCGCCGGTTCAGGCCGAGGCTGTGTGTGCGCGCCTAGCGGGCGCGATCATACGTCACGAATGCGTACGCGAACGGCGCGTCGATGCCGGCGGGGTGCGATTCGCGCGCGCTCTCGCGCCAGGCAATGCGGTCGTACTCGGGAAAGTGCGCATCGCCCGGGAATGCGGCGGCGATCTCGGTGATGTACATACGCGTCGCACGGGGCAGCGCGATGCGGAAGATCTCGCCGCCGCCGATGCAGCAGAGCGGCGCCGGAAGGCGCGCTAGCGCGATCGCGTCGTCGAGGGAATGCGCGACCTCCACGCCGTCGGCGCGAAAGTCGCGGCTTCGCGTGATGACGATGTTCTGGCGCTCGGGCAAAGGCCGACCGATCGACTCCCATGTCTTGCGCCCCATCAGCACGGCATGACCGGTCGTCAACTTGCGGAAATGGCGCAGATCCGCGGGCAGTCGCCAGGGCAGTCCGTTGCGATCACCGATGACGCCGTTCGCCGCGATCGCGACGACGATCTCCAATGCGGCGGCGCGACCGGCGCTTGGCCGGATTGGCGGGGGTGGTGTATCTTCGAACGCTTGCACTTGCGAAGGCTATGGCGATGTCATAATTCGCCGCCGATTATAGCCCCCGTCCCGTGTATTACCCGCGCTCCTTCCTCAAGTTCATCCTGCTGGGGTTTCTCCTGGTGAGCCTGCCGCTCGTGTATGCGCTCGCCGAGCTCATCCTGTCGCTCGACCAGCTGCAGACGCAGGGGCAGCAGGCCGTGCAGGAAGCAGCGGAAGCGGGACGCGCGAGCCGGCAGCTGTTCGAGCAGGCTGTCACGCTCGAGCGCGTGGTGCGCCAGTACCTGATCCTCGAGGACGCGGCGCTGCTGGAAGACTATTCGCGCGTGCGGCAGGAATTTCGCCAGACCGCGGGACAGCTGGCCTTGCTTCCCCTCGCGGCGGACCAGCAGAAGGCGCTGAACGATCTCACCGATTCCGAAAGCCGGCTGCACAAGATCCTGAATGGCATGCCGCGTTCCGCCGACGTGCAGCTGCAGCTCGCCGATGGTTATGCCCGCCTCGCGGACGGCGCCCAGGCCATGCTCGCTGCGACGAACAGTCTCACCGAGCGCGCCATCGAACGCCTGCGCGACATCGCGAGCCAGGGACGGCAGAAGTGGTTCTACCTTGCGGTGGCGACAGTGGGCATCGCGCTCGCACTCGCGATCCTCTTCGCCGTGCTGATCGCCCGGCCGATCCGGCAGCTCGACCAGGCCATCCGGCAGATGGGCACCGCCGACTTCTCGCACCCGATACAGGTCAACGGGCCACAGGATCTGCGGTACCTCGGGCAGCGCCTCGAATGGCTGCGCTCGCGGCTGCATGAGCTCGAGGAGCAGCAGAACCGGTTCCTGCGACACGTGTCGCACGAACTCAAGACGCCGCTCACGGCCGTGCGCGAGGGCACGGAGCTGCTGCGCGATCGCGTTGGCGGGGACCTGTCGCGCGAGCAGCAGGACATCGTACGCATCGTGCGCGAGAACTGCCTCCAGCTGCAGAAGCTCATCGAGGACCTGTTGCGCTATCAGCAGACGCGCGCGATGGAGCCGCAGGCCTCCGGCCCGGTATCACTGCCGGAAGTGGTACGCCGCGTCGCGCGCGAGCACAAGCTTGCCGCGATTGCGCGCATGATCACCTTCGACGCGCAGCTCGAGCCCGCCTCCGTGGTGGGCGACGGGGAGCGCATCCGGACGATCATCGACAACCTCGTATCGAACGCGATCAAGTATTCACCGCGCGGTGGCGTCATCGTGCTGAAGCTGCACGTCGAGAAGGGCACCGCGGTGCTCGACGTCGTCGACGAGGGGCACGGCGTCGCGCCGGCGGAGCGCGAGCGGATTTTCGACTCGTTCTACCAGGGGAAGCCGCCACACGAGGGACGGGTCAAGGGCTCCGGCCTGGGGCTCGCGATCGCGCGTGAATATGCCTTGGCGCACGAAGGCAGCATCGGTGTTGCCGATCGCCAGGACGGCAAGCGCGGCGCAGTGTTCACCTTGCGGCTGCCCGTCGATGGCGCGGGCGCCGCGCCATCGCCCGCGCGCCCGCGCGCCATGGCGGCCGCGAACGCCGTCGGGCAACAATGACTCCCTGGCGCACAGCGATCGTGCTCGTGTGCGGCGCCGTCCTCGGGGGCTGCGGCACCCTGCCGAGCGTCGATGTCACGTCCGACGAGGAAGAGCCGTCGGTGGAGTACCCGCTGCCCGACATGCGGCCGGTGGAGATCCCGCCGGTGGAACCGGTCGAACCCGTCGAGCCGCCCGAGGCACCCGCTGCGCCAACTCCGGCACCCGGACCCACGGCGCCGATGACGCCGCCGCCGGCGGTCACCCTGCCCGCTCCGCAACCCCCACCTGCGCCGACGCCGAGTCCGGTCGTCCCACCGACGGTGGTTCCCGAGCCCCCAAGTGACGAGCAGGTTGTCGCGTCCCTGGTGGCAGACCTGGCGCGCTACACGGGGCTGCAGAACGACGACCTGCGGCGCGAGCTGACCGGAGCGACCCAGGCGCTCACCCGGCAGCGCACCGATGCGAACCGCGTCCGCCTCGCCATGCTCTACACCCTCACGCGCTCGCCCCAGGACGACCAGCGGGCCTTGCAGCTCCTGGAAAACGTCGCCAAGAGCAACAACGGACCCGCGGCGGTCAAGCAACTCGCGGGGGTGCTGCAGGTGCAGGTGACCGAGCGCGTTCGCGCGGTGCGCGAAGAGCAGCAGAAAGCCGACGTCGCCATCCAGAAGCTCGAAGCGCTGCGGGTGCTCGAGCGCAACCTGCTGCGCGACCGTGTGCGCAGTGGCGGCGGCGGAGGCGGCGCCGGCGGCTCCGGCAGCGGCGGCGGCGGCGGCGGCCGCTGATTCCGCCACGGGCGTCGGCAGCCGACCGCCCGCGCTCCAACCAAGGACAGCCATGCAAAACAGTGAAATCCTGCTGGTCGACGACGACCCCGACCTGCTGAAGCTCATCAGCCTGCGGCTCACGTCCACCGGGTACCGCGTGCGCACGGCGGACAGCGGCGAGACAGCCCTTGCCGCACTGGCGGTCGCAAGGCCCGCAGCGGTGATCACCGACCTGCGCATGCCCGGCATCGACGGCCTGCAGCTCTTCGCCGCAATTCATCGCCAGCACCCGGCGCTGCCCGTCATCATCCTGACGGCGCATGGCACCATCCCGGATGCCGTGGCAGCGACGCAGCGTGGCGTATTCGGCTTCCTGACCAAGCCGTTCGACAGTCAGGAGCTGCTGCAGAAGGTGGCGGCGGCGGTCGCGCTTTCGGGCGGCGAATCGGCGACGAACCAGGACGAAGCGGCGCAGTGGCGCGCCGGCATCATCACCCGCTCGCCCCGCATGGAGGACGTCCTGCGGCAGGCACGCCTCGTCGCGGAATCGGACGCAAGCGTGCTGATTTACGGCGAGTCAGGCACGGGCAAGGAGCTGCTCGCGCGCGCCATTCACCGCGCCAGCCCGCGCCGCGAGCACGCGTTCATCGCCGTGAACTGCGGTGCGATCCCGGAGCCGTTGCTCGAGTCGGAGCTTTTCGGCCACGCGCGCGGCGCTTTCAGCGGCGCGGTGCAGGCCCACAAGGGACTCTTTCAGGCGGCCGATCGCGGCACGATCTTCCTGGACGAGATCGGCGACATGCCGCTGGCCCTGCAGGTGAAGCTCCTGCGCGTGCTGCAGGAAGCCGAAGTGCGCCCGGTCGGCGCCACGCAGTCGATCCCCATCGACGTGCGCGTGGTCTCGGCGACGCACCGGGACCTCGACGCGGCGAAGGTCTCCGGCCAGTTCCGGGAGGATCTCTATTACCGGCTGAACGTCGTCTCGCTCAAGCTGCCGTCGCTGTCCGAGCGACGGGAAGATATTCCACTGCTTGCGACGCATTACTTGCGCAAGCTTGGCGAGCGCTACCGCCGACCGGTGCCGTCGCTGGCGCCCGACGCCATGACCTTGCTGATCGCGGCGCCCTGGCCGGGCAACGTGCGTCAGCTCCTCAACCTGCTCGAGCAGTGCGTGGCGCTGGCCACCACGAGCGTAATTCCCGCGTCGCTCGTCCAGAGTGCACTGCAGGAAGACGCGAGCGCGCTCGTGCCGTTCGAGGAAGCGCGCAAGCAATTCGAGCGTGATTACCTCGTACGGCTGCTCAAGATCACCGGTGGGAACGTGACCCAGGCGGCGGTGCTCGCCAAGCGCAACCGTACGGAGTTCTACAAACTTCTGCAGCGCCATCACCTCGAGCCGGCGATGTTCAAAGAAGCCAAAGGGGCCTAGAGGAAGGCCCCGGCGCGGGGGAACCGCGCCGCCGCCGTCGTTTGCCTTACAATCGTGTCGCCAAACGACGACAAAATAAACGCATCTATCACAGTGACTTAGCACAAATGTCACAGGGCGCGTCGGCAGAATGAGACACATCGCGGCGTTGCGCTCGCTGGCTGCCACCGCACGGCGATGGCCGATGCTGCGGCGCCGTAGAGTGAAAGACCCGGTGAGGCGGTCATTCGTTGCACATTCAGGAGGGGGTGGCACGGCCATTGCTTTATAGCGTTCGCAGTAATTTGGAACGCAAGGATCGCCATGTTCTCCCCTGAATTCTCGCAGCACTGGATCGCCGACTACGAACACGGTGTCGACGCCGCGCCCGCCGAAGGTCGCGACGACGATGCGCTCTCGCCCTCGCAGCAGGAGGCGCTCGAGGCACTGGTCGATCGCGTCAACGCTGCGCGCACCATCGTCTAGTCGCCGCATCGGCGCACCGCCCTCCGCGGTGCGCCGGCACGCGCCGACGTCTGCCCCCGACCCCCTGGCCCGCTCCACTTCTTCCGGCGGGCTTTTTTTTTCCTGCCGCTACACGGCCACCGGCGCCTTGATCGCGGGATGGCAACGGTAATCGACGATCGCGATGTCCTCGAACCGATAATCGAAAAGCGACGGGGGCCGGCGCAGCAGTTCGAGCCGGGGCAGAGGGTAGGGCGTGCGCGCGAGCTGGGTTTCGACCTGCTCGAGATGGTTGCGATACAGATGGCAGTCGCCGCCCGACCAGATGAAATCGCCAGGCTGCAGGTCCGTCTGCTGCGCCACGAGGTGCGTCAGCAGCGCGTAGGAGGCGATATTGAACGGCACGCCCAGGAAGATATCGGCACTCCGCTGATACAGCTGGCAGGAGAGCCGTCCGCCCGCGACGTAGAACTGAAAGAATGCATGGCAGGGCGGGAGCTTCATGCGCGGAATCTCCCCTACGTTCCAGGCCGAGACGATGAGGCGGCGTGAATCGGGGTTGCGCCGGATCTCCAGGACGACATCCGCCAGCTGATCGATCGCCTTGCCATCGGCCGACCGCCAGTTTCGCCACTGTGCGCCGTACACCGGGCCGAGATCACCGTTGGCATCCGCCCACTCGTCCCAGATCGTGACCCCGTGCTCCTGGAGATAGCGCACGTTGGTATCACCCCGCAGGAACCACAGCAGCTCGTGGATGATGGAGCGCGTGTGCACCTTCTTCGTCGTCAGCAGCGGGAACCCTTCTGCCAGGGCGAAGCGCATCTGGTAGCCGAACACGGAGAGCGTGCCCGTACCGGTGCGGTCCTCCTTGGGATGGCCGTGATCGCGCACGTGGCGCATGAAATCGAGGTACTGGCGCATGTGCGGCCGGCCTGCGAAGAAGAGGACGGCCGATTGTACCGTCGTCGCGGACGCGTGCCGCACGCGCCGGTGGCGCGCTTGACAGGCGCTGCGGAAGCACCGATCATCCAACCATATGCCTAGTTGCATAGACATTTGACGTGCGCCGCAGCTACGCCCGTGCGATCCCCGCCGCCTGGCGGACCACCGCCGGCATGTTCGTCGCGCTGGGTGATCCGCACCGGCAGCGCATCCTGCTCATGTTCGAGCCCGGGGAGCGCCTGCGCGTGGGGGACATCGTGGCCGCCTCGCCGTTGTCGCGCACCGCGGTGAGTCACCATCTGCGCGTGATGCGCGAAGCCGGGGTGCTGCGAGCCGAGAAGCGTGGCAAGGAGGTGTGGTACTGGCCTGACAACGCGCTCGTGAAGGCGGCGCTCGAGGCGGTGCTGGGCTACCTTGACGCCCATGCGTGATTCGCCCGACGGCCCCGGGATCATGCACGCTCCCAATCAGTTCGATCTCCTGCGGCAGCGCCGCTTCGCGCCGTTCTTCTGGACGCAGTTCCTCGGTGCCGGCAACGACAACGTCTACAAGAACGCGCTGGTGATCTTCGTCGCGTTTCATGCGGCGACGCTCACCAGCCTCGACCCGAACGCCCTCGTGAATCTGGCCGGCGCGGTGTTCATCGCCCCCTTTGTCCTGCTGTCCGCGACCGCGGGCCAGCTCGCCGACAAGTACGAGAAATCGCGGCTGATCCGGTACGTGAAGCTGTTCGAGATCTTCATCATGGTGGTCGGGCTCATCGGGTTCTGGCGACGCGACCTCGCGCTGCTGTTCACGGCACTGGCGTTGATGGGGGTCCATTCGACGCTGTTCGGCCCGGTCAAGTACGCCATCCTGCCGCAGCACCTGCGCCCCGAAGAGCTCGTGGGCGGCAACGGCCTCGTCGAGATGGGGACGTTCGTGGCGATCCTGCTCGGCACCATTGCCGGCGGTCTGCTGGTGGCTGTCCCGGAGGTGGGGCCGCTGCTGGCAGCCGGCGCGACCATCGCCATCGCTCTTGCCGGGTATGTCGTCAGCCGGCGCATTCCGGTCACCCCGGCCGTTGCACCCCAGCTCGTGATCAACTGGAATCCGATCACCGAAACGGCGCGCAACATCCGCTTTGCACGCGGCGAGCGCGTGGTCTGGCTGTCGATGCTGGGCATTTCGTGGTTCTGGTTCTACGGCGCGACGTTCCTGGCCCAATTCGCCGGGTTCAGCCGGGACATGCTCGGCGGAGACGAGCATGTCGTCACCTTCCTGCTGACCGTGTTCTCGATCGGCATCGGCGTCGGATCACTGCTGTGCGAGCGCCTGTCGGGGCGCAGCATCGAGCTTGGCCTCGTGCCGTTCGGCGCGATCGGCCTGAGCCTGTTCGCGATCGATCTGTGGCTCGCGGGGCGCAACCTGCAAGCGCCGGCGATCGCCGGGCTCGCTGTATTCCTGCAGCAGCCCGCGCATTGGCGCGTGGCTGCCGATCTGCTGCTGATCGGCATGTTCGGCGGCTTCTACATCGTGCCGCTGTACGCGCTCATCCAGGCGCGCTCCGCGCCGGCACACCGGTCGCGCATCATCGCGGCGAACAACATCCTGAATGCGGCGTTCATGGTGGCCTCGGCACTGATCGCCGTCGCGCTGCTGCGCGCGGGCCTCGCCGTGGCAGACCTGTTCCTCGTCGTCGGCTTGATGAACGTGGCCGTCGCGCTGTTCATCTTCCTGCTCGTGCCCGAGTTCCTGGTGCGCTTCCTCGCGTGGCTCCTGATCCACAGCGTGTATCGCGTGCACAAGGTCGGGCTGGAGAACATCCCTGATGAAGGTCCCTGCCTCATCGTCTGCAATCACGTGAGCTACGTCGATGCAGTGGTGATCGCGGGCTGTGTGCGGCGACCGATCCGCTTCCTGATGGATCACCGCATCTTCCACATGCCGGTCCTGTCGTTCGTGTTCCGCACGATGCATGCGATTCCGATTGCCTCCGCGCGGGAGGATCCGGCAATCATGGAGCGAGCGTTCGCCGAGGCCATCGCGGCGCTCGGCGCGGGGGAGGTCGTCGGCATCTTTCCGGAAGGACAGCTCACCGAAGACGGCGAAATGAACGCCTTCCGTCCGGGCGTGCGCCGGATCCTCGACGCGTGCCCGGTCCCGGTGGTCCCGCTCGCCCTGTCCGGCCTGTGGGGGAGCTTCTTCAGCCGGGCGCACCGTGGTCGCGCGATGGGGCGCCTGCGCGGCGTGTTCTCGCGCATCGCCCTCGTGGCGGCCCCGCCGCTTGCACCCACGGGCGTCACGCCCGACATGCTGCGCGAACGCATCCAGGCGTTGCGTGGCCCGCGCCGCTGACGGCGCCGGAGGAGATCAAGGCCATGCCTGCATTGGTGGGATTGCTGCTAGGCGCGCTGCTGGGCGCGCTGGCGGGACGTTGGATCTCGACGGAATGGGGCGCGACCATCGGCGGGCTGATCGGGTTTTTCGCGGGGGCGCTGCTTTCCGGGCGCGGCCAGCGCGACGCGTTCCGCAAGCCGGACGTGCCGGTGCCGTCGTTCACGCCCTTGACGCTCGAGCAGCGTCTCGCCGCCCTCGAGCAACGCCTCGCTGCGCTCGAGGCTGAACGGGCCCCGCCGCTACGAGCTGCGGCGCCGGCAGTACCGCCGCCGCAGCCGACGGTCAGCGCGGCACCGGCGGGGGATGCCCCCGGCGTGCAGGTTGCCCCGGCGCGCGATGCTGTCGCGCCGGCCGCAGGCAGGAGCGAGATCGTGTCCGCCCCCCCTGCCATGGCGCAGCCTCCCGCCGAACCGCGTCGGGGGTCGGCGAGTGTAACGACTGCAGGCGCAGCACCGGTGCTGCAGCGGCTGTGGGCATGGTTCACCGGCGGCAATGCCATGACGCGCATCGGCGTGGTCGTGCTGTTCTTCGGCGTGGCGTTCCTGCTCCGGTACTTCGCGGAGCACTTCACCATTCCGATCACGGTGCGCCTCCTGGCGGTGGCGCTGGTGGGGGTCGCGCTCGTCATTGCCGGCTTGCGGGTCGCCCGTCGCCGGCCGGCCTATGGCTGGTCGCTGCAGGGCGCCGGCATGGGCGTCCTGTACCTGACGACGTTCGCGGCCTTCCGGCAGTTCGATCTCCTGCCCGCCAACGTGGCGCTGGTACTGCTCGCCGGCATGGCGGCGCTCACCGTGTGGCTCGCCCTGATCGCTGACGCGCAGCCTCTCGCCGCGCTGGCACTCGCCGGTGCGTTCCTGGCGCCGGTGCTGACCGACAGCGATCGCAGTCCCGTGCCGCTGTTCGCTTATTTCGCGGTGGTGAACAGCGTGGTGCTCGTGATCGCCGCGGCACGGACCTGGCGCGGGATCAACCTGCTCGGATTCGTGTTCACCTTCGTGCTCGCGCTGTTCTGGGGCGACCGCTATTACCGGCCCGAGGAATTCGCCCGCGTCGAGCCGTTCCTCGTGCTGTTCTTCGCGATGTATGTCGCCGTGGCGATCCTGCAGGCGCGGCGCCAGCCGCCGTCGCCGCGCCAGCCGCTCGACGGGCTGCTCGTGTTCGGCGTGCCCGTGGTGGCGTTCGCCCTCCAGGTCGCGCTCGTGCGCGACACCCGCTACGGCGCTGCATGGAGCGCGCTCGCGCTGGCTGCCGTGTACGCCGCCCTCGCGTGGTGGCTGCGCCGGCGCCCCGGTGGGGCTTCGCTCCTCGCCAGGATGTTCGTGGGACTGGCCGCCGTGTTCGCGAGCCTTGCCATTCCCTTCGCGTTCGACAACCGCGTGACGGCGGCGCTCTGGTCCGTCGAGGGCGCGCTCGTGTACTGGCTCGGCATCGAGCAGCGCACGCCGGCGATGCGCGTCTTCGCGCTGTTGCTGCAGGTCGCCGCGGGCGTGCTGTTTATCGTGCATGGTGTGCAGGGCGACGATGACCGGCTCTTCCTCAATGCATTCTTCATCGGTGCCGCGATGCTCGCCACAGCCGGCGTCGCCACGGCGTGGCTTGCCGACGCCCGCCCGGCAGCCCTCGGCGCGCGCGAACGCGTGACGGTCCCGCTGGTATTTGCCTGGGGCGCGCTGTGGTGGCTCGCAGCGGGCGGGTTGGAGCTCCTCCGGCAGCTCCCGGCAGCGCAGGAGGCACACGCCGTCCTTGCCTGGGTGGTCGCCGCAGCAGCAGCGGCATGGTGGCTGCGCCGCCGCCTGGCCTGGCCACGCGTGCTCGCGATGGCGCTCGCGCTGCCGGTGGTGATGCTCCTCGTCGCGTTGCGTGATGTCGAACGCGTGCAGACCACGCTGCTACAGACCGGATGGCTGATCTGGCCGGTCGCATGGCTGGTGCAGTTTCTCGCGCTGCGTGCCGCCGACAACATGCCCGCGGCAACGCCCGTGCGCGCTTCCGTCGGCAGTGACTGGCGCGACGTGGCCCACGTGGTGGCCGCGATCGCCTTGACTGCACACGTTGCGTGGGAAGCGAGCGAATGGGCCGGGCGCATCACGGCCGATGACACGGTCTGGGTGGCGTGCGCCGCCGCGCTGCCTGCCATCCTCTACGTGGGGTTCGCCACGCGCTGGCGCGAGGCCACCTGGTGGCCGCTCGATCGCCATGCGCGTGCGTACGCGCTGCACGCCGCATGGCCGGTCGCGCTCATGCTCGTGCTGTGGGTCGTGCTCGTGAACGTGCTGTCACCCGGCGAGCCTTATCCGCTGCCTTACGTGCCGCTGGCCAATCCGCTGGACCTCACCCTCGCCGCCGCGCTCCTGGTGCTGTTTCGGTGGAGCGCGACCGTTCCGGGAATCGAGGAGCGCACGCGCTATGCGTCGCTTGGCATCGGCATCTTCCTGTCGCTCAATGGCGGCATCCTGCGCGCGGGACATCACTGGGGCGGCATCCCCTGGGATCTCGGGGCGCTGCTCGACTCGCGCCCGCTCCAGGCGACACTGACGCTCGCCTGGAGCGCAACCGGCGCGGCGCTCATGTTCGCTGCGGCGAAGCGCAAACGTCGCCCGCTGTGGATGGTGGGCGCCGCGCTGCTCGCGATCGTGGTGGCCAAGTTGTTCCTGCTCGACCTGGGCGGCCTCGCGGGACTGCCGCGCGTGGTCGCCTTCCTTGGCGTGGGTACGTTCCTGCTCCTGATCGGCTACGTCTCGCCGCTGCCCCCCGGCACGCGGGCCATGAGCGACGCGGTGCCGCGCGACGATGCAGAATCGCCGTAGGTCGCCTGCAGCAAGGCGGGCAGCACTTGCGCGGCCGGCCCGCGCACGACGAAATCGGCCGTCTCCGACAGCGCCGTGGCCGCGGTGTTGACTTCGACGATCATCGCGCCGGCCTGCTGCGCATGATGTGGCAGCGCTGCGGCCGGATAGACCTCGGCGGAAGTGCCGATGACGAGCAGCAGATCGCACTGGCGCGCTGCGCTCTCCGCCTGCGCCAGCGCAGCGGCTGGCAGCGCCTCCTCGAACCACACGACGTCCGGCCGCAGGTAGGCGCCGCAAGCCGGGCAGCGCGGGACGTCGGTGTCGTCGTCGGTCCAGGCGGTGACGATCGTGCCTTCGCGGCTGCATTTCACGCGCCCGATGTTCCCGTGCAGCTCCACGAGTTGCCTGCTGCCCGCCGCGGCGTGCAGGCCGTCGACATTCTGGGTGACCAGCAGGAACTCCGGTGCACGTTGTTCGATCGTGACCAGCGCACGATGCGCGGCATTGGGGCGGGCCTTCGCCACCAATGCGCGCCGCCACGCGTACCAGTCCCACACGAGCTTCGGCTGGCGCGCGAAGGCGCCGGGCGTCGCGAGCTCGTGCGGATCGAACCGGGCCCAGAGGCCGGTCTGGGCATCGCGAAACGTCGGCACACCGGATTCGGCGGATACACCAGCTCCGGTGAGCACGACGGGAAAGCGCGCATCACGCAGCGCGCTTGCGAGAGCTTCGGGAATCATCGGATCGTTCTCGGGAGCGACGGGCCGCTGCGCGAGCACAGCGAAAGCGCATGCTACACTCGACTGCGATCTTTCCGCGCGGCGCGAGCTGCTCCCGTCAGCCCCTCATGTCCGGCAACACTCTCGGCACGCTCTACTGCGTCACTTCGTTCGGCGAATCGCACGGTCCGGCCATCGGCTGTGTCGTCGACGGATGTCCCCCGGGCATGGCCCTCGGTGCCGAGGACATCCAGCGCGATCTCGATCGCCGCAAGCCCGGCACCTCGCGTCATGTCACCCAGCGCCGCGAGAGCGACACGGTCGAGATCCTCTCCGGCGTGTTCGAAGGCCGCACGACGGGCACGCCCATCGCGCTGCTGATTCGCAACGAGGACGCGCGCAGCCGCGACTACGCGAACATCGCAGCGACGTTTCGTCCCGGGCACGGCGACTACACCTACTGGCAGAAGTACGGCATCCGCGACTATCGCGGTGGCGGACGCCAGTCCGCGCGCGAAACGGCGGTGCGCGTTGCCGCCGGCGCGGTCGCGCGCAAGTGGCTGCTCGAGCGCTACGGTGTGACGATCCGCGGTCATCTCGCGCAGATCGGGCCGGTCGTCGTGCCCTTCCAGAGCTGGGAGCACGTGCACGCCAACCCCTTCTTCATCGCCAACGACAGCATGGCCCCGGAGCTCGAGCGCTTCATGGACCGGTTGCGCAAGTCCGGCGATTCGTGCGGCGCACGCATCACGGTGGTCGCATCCGGTGTTCCGGTCGGCTGGGGCGAGCCTGTGTACGGCCGGCTCGATGCGGACCTTGCGCACGCGATGATGGGCATCAACGCCGTGAAGGGTGTGGAAATCGGGGCGGGGTTCGCTGCCGTCACGCAATCGGGCACGCAGCACACCGACGAGATGACCCCCGAGGGGTTCCTTGGCAATCAGGCGGGGGGCATCCTCGCAGGCATCTCGACCGGTCAGGACATCGTCGTGTCGATCGCGGTGAAGCCCACGTCGTCGGTGCGCCTGGATCGGCGCTCGATCGACAAGGACGGTGCACCCGTGGTCGTCAATACCCACGGTCGCCACGACCCGTGCGTAGGCATTCGCGCCACGCCGATCGCCGAAGCGATGATGGCGATCGTGCTCATGGATCATGCGCTGCGCCATCGGGCACAGAACGCCGATGTCACGACGAGCACGCCGCGCATTGCGGCGCAGGCGCCGCCCCACGTGATGGAAGCGCTGCGGCGGGCGTCGCCCGTCGACGATCCGGAGCCCGACGAGGCCTGACCCCGCGCAACCGACTGCCCCGGCCTGCAGTCAGCGCCGCTCGATGATCGTCGCCCTCGCGGCGCCATGCGCGAGCGTGAGCTCCACGTCCTCGCCCGTGCGCACGTCGGCGGCATCCGTCACGATGCGACCGTCCTGTGTGCTCACGATCGCGTAGCCGCGCTCCAGCACCGCGCTGGGATCGAGATGCTCGAGATTCTGCTGCATGGTCGCGAGCCGGCGCTCGAGGCGTTCGAGGCGTCCGCCCGCCACGCGCAGGAAGGCCTCTTTTGCCTGCACGACCGGCGCGCATTGCGGCATGGGCCGACGCAGCCGCCAGACGAACGATTGCCGTGCCGCCGCCGCGCGCTCCGTCAGTGCGCGGAGGCGCAGTGCCTGACAGCGCATGAGCCGGTGCGCCAGACGCTCCACATCGCGCTGCTGTTGCGCCAGCCGTGCGGAGGGGTGGGTGAGCCGGCGCGCCGCGGCATCGACGCGCTGCATGCGCGTCTCGAGGGCGCGGTAGGCATTCGCCCGCCAGCGCGTGGCCTGCGTGCCGAGCGCGCGCGCGAGCGCCTCGCCATCCGGTGCGACCAGCACTGCGGCTGCCGTTGGCGTGGGCGCACGGACGTCCGCGACGAAATCGCAGATGGTGAAATCGGTCTCGTGCCCGACACCCGAGACGATCGGCAACTGCGAATCGAAAATCGCACGCGCCACGATCTCCTCGTTGAACGGCCACAGATCCTCGATGGAGCCGCCGCCGCGGCAGACGAGCAAGACCTCCACTTCGCTGCGCGCATTGGCGGTCCGGATGGCCATCGCAATCTCCGCCGCCGCGCCCGCACCCTGTACGGAGGCCGGATAGAGAATCACCGGCATGGCGGGCCAGCGCTGGCGAAGCGTCGTGAGCACGTCGCGCAAAGCGGCCGCCTGCAGGGAGGTCACGATGCCGATCGCCCGTGCATGTGCAGGCACCGGTTTCTTGCGTTCCTCTGCAAACCAGCCTGCGGCGGAGAGTCGCGCCTTCAGCTCGGCGAAGCGTTCGTACAGCCGCCCGATGCCGGCCAGACGGATCGTCTCCACGTTGAGCTGGAATTCGCCGCGCGCCTCGTAAATCGACGGCGTCGCGCGCAACTCGACCTGCAGGCCGTCCTTCAGCGCAAAGGCGGTGTATTGCGCCTTGTGGCGGAAGAACACGCACCGGACCTGGGCCTTGGCGTCCTTGAGGTTGAAGTAACAATGCCCGGACGACGCCCGCGTGAAATTGGAGATCTCACCACTCACCCACGCGAGTCCCAGGTGCCGCTCGAGCAGCAGTCGCGCGGAGCTGACGAGCAGGGACACCGGGAGCACCGGTGTGGAAGGGGAAGGGGACGGCGCCGGTTCCTGGCCGAACTCGCACTTGCTTGTTGATGGCGACAGCGGCGGGCTAGACAAGAGGTGTGCCTATCGACGAACGTCCATGACAGTCCGAGGCGACCGCGGGGAGCGTCGCAGCGTTTAATCCACCGTCTGCACCGGCGGTTGGCGGGTTGCGGCATGGCGAGGGACGTCCCGCGCAACACCTTGACAAAAAACGAAAATTTTCTGGCGCTATTTTGGGCACGGCAACGAATTCTACGGCGGGGCGCCGACTTAGCGCGCCTATTTGCCACCTATCCACACTTCTATCCACAGGATTTGTGGAAAAGCCGCCGGAATGAGAAATTGTTACCGGCCTGGAACCCGCATCGCGCGGCCATTCCGGCGATGGGCCCCCGCTTTGCTGGGAAGCGGCACCAAGACGCCCGGAGGCGGAGCCGGTTAGAATGCCAGATGACGTCCGATTGTTCATGAACAAACTGCGATGAATGCTGCACCGCCACACGATTCGGCTGCCGTGGCGCGTCGGTCCGACGCGGCGCCGATGCGCCCGGCTGGCGGTGGTCGTGCCGCCGCGCCCTCGTCGAATTTTCTGCGGGCCATCATCGCCGAGGACAACAGGACGGGAAAGTATGGCGGCCGCGTATTCACCCGGTTCCCGCCGGAGCCCAACGGTTACCTGCATTATGGGCACGCCAAGTCCATCTGCCTGAACTTCGGCCTCGCCCAGGAAAACGGCGGCCGCTGCAACCTGCGTTTCGACGACACCAACCCGGTCAAGGAGGACGTCGAGTACGAGGACTCCATCGCCGACGCGGTGCACTGGCTCGGGTTCGACTGGGGCGCCCATCGCTATCACGCTTCGGACTACTACGACCAGCTCTACCGGTTTGCCGAGTGGTTCATCGAGCAGGGGCTTGCCTACGTAGACAGCCAGTCCGCCGCGGCGATGCGCGCCTCGCGCGGCACGCTGACCGAGCCGGGCCATTCCAGTCCCTACCGTGAGCGCAGCGTTGCGGAGAACCTCGATCTTTTCCGACGCATGCGGGCCGGCGAGTTTGCGGACGGCACGCACGTGCTGCGGCTCAAGATCGACATGGCGAGCCCCAACGTCAACATGCGCGATCCGGCAATCTACCGCATCCGGCACGCGACGCATCACCGCACCGGCGACAAATGGTGCATCTATCCGCTGTACGACTATACGCACTGCATCTCGGATGCGCTCGAGCGGATCACGCATTCGATCTGCACCCTGGAGTTCCAGGATCACCGCCCGCTCTACGACTGGATCATCGAGCATCTCGCCGACGGCGGGCTGCTCGAGCGCCCGCTGCCGCAGCAGTACGAGTTCGCGCGCCTGAATCTCACTTATGTGGTGCTGTCGAAGCGCAAGCTGATCGAGCTCGTCACGCAGGGTCATGTGGACGGCTGGGACGACCCCCGGATGCCAACGCTCGTGGGTGCCCGCCGGCGTGGCTTCACGCCGGAAGGCTTCCGTCTCTTCGCCGAGCGCATCGGCGTGTCGAAGTCGGACTCCTGGATCGACATGAGCGTGCTCGAGGACTGCATGCGCGAGGACCTCAACGCGCGCGCGCCGCGGCGCATTGCCGTGCTCGATCCATTGAAGCTCGTCATCGACAATTACCCCGACGGGCCGGGCGAGGAGTGCTTTGCACCGAACCATCCGCAGCATCCCGAGCTCGGCAGGCGGGCGCTGCCCTTCGGGCGCGAGTTGTGGATCGAGCGTGATGACTTCAGCGAGACGCCCCCGAAGGGCTATTTCCGGCTGAGCCCCGGCGCCGAGGTGCGGCTGCGCTACGCGTACATCATCCGCTGCGTCGGCGTCGATCGTGATCCGGCGGGCAAGGTCGTGGCCGTGCACTGCACTTACGACGAGAGCACCCGGAGCGGCACGCCGGGGGCCGACGCGCGCAAGGTCAAAGGGAACATCCACTGGCTCGCCGCGGCGAGCGCGGTCGCCGCCGAGGTGCGTCTGTACGACCGGCTGTTCCGCGCACCGTATCCCGGCATCGCGGCGGCGGAGATGGTCGATCGCGCCACGGTATCGGTGCCGGCAACGCTGGAGCATCCTGCGGTGCTCGCCGGCGAGGACGAGGACGAAGCGCAAGCCATCGAGCGCACCTATATCGATGACCTCAATCCGGAGTCGAAGCGGGTCATCACGGCGTACGTCGAGCCGGCGCTCGCCACGGCTGCACCCGAAGAACGATTCCAGTTCGAGCGCCACGGTTACTTCGTGGCCGATCTCGCCGATCATCGCGCCGGCGTCCCCGTGTTCAATCGCGCGGTCACCCTGCGCGATTCGTGGGGCAAGTCGTCCGGCTGAATCTCCGGCGAGCGGTGTCACCATGGCGGCAGGGAATGTCCGGCGGCGGCATGGCGCCGCGCGTTGCCGGTGCAAAACCCGGCGCGCTAAGATGACACTCGCCGCGTCCCCCCACTGAAGGCCCCCATGAAGCGCATCGTGCTGTTCCTCCTCACGAATCTCGCCGTCGTGCTGGTGCTGTCGGTCGTGCTGAACGTGCTCGGGCTGAACCGCGCCCTGATGCAGCAAGGCATCCAGGTCGGCCCGCTGCTCGTGTTCTCGTTCGTGGTGGGCTTCACCGGCGCGATCATCTCGCTGCTCATGTCGAAGTCGATGGCCAAGTGGTCGACCGGTGCGCGCGTCATCGACACGCCGGCCAACGACGCGGAAGCGTGGATCATGGACACCGTGCGCAAGCTGGCGTCCGCGGCGGGGATCGCCATGCCCGAAGTCGCGATCTACGAAGGCGACGCGAATGCGTTCGCCACCGGGGCGTTCAAGAATTCCGCCCTGGTCGCGGTCTCCACCGGACTGCTCCAGTCCATGAACAGGGAAGAAGCGGAGGCCGTGCTCGGCCACGAGATCTCGCACGTGGCGAATGGCGACATGGTTACCCTCACCCTCATCCAGGGCGTAGTGAACACGTTCGTGATATTCCTTGCGCGCGTGGTCGGGTACTTCGTCGATCGCACCATCTTCCGGACGGAGCGCGACACCGGGCCCGGTTATTTCATCACGGTCATGGTGTGCCAGATCGTGTTCGGAGTCATCGCCAGCATCATCGTGGCGTGGTTCTCCCGCTGGCGCGAGTACCGGGCCGACGCCGGTAGCGCGCACCTGCTCGGTACGCCGCAGCCCATGATCCATGCGCTCCAGCGTCTCGGCGGCGTCGCTGCGGGTCCGCTCCCGCAGGCGATCCAGTCGTTCGGCATCGCACCGTCGTCCCAGGGGTTCATGGCGCTTCTCGCCTCGCATCCGCCACTCGAGGCGCGGATTGCGGCGCTGCAGGGACAGCGGGCCTGAGATCATTCGTCGCTGCGGCGCGCCGCGGCCATTGCAGGAGCAACGATGCGGTACAAGATAGAGGTGCAGGACGAACGCGGACTGTGGCATGACGTGCGCACGGACGACGGCACGGTGCTGACGTTCGATTCCGAAGACGGCGCGCGGGCCGCACTCGCCGAACGTTTCCCGGTGCTCGTGCAAATGGAAAAATACGCAGGTGGCAAGCGTACCCGCGTCATTCGCATCATCGAGGACGACGAGCCTTGATTTGCGCCGGGGGCCATCGGCAACGACGTTCGGGCGTCGTCTGTCATTCATCCCGTTTGCTCACCTGAAAGCCCACGATGATCGAGTTCTTCACCGCGCAGACGTCCAACGGGCAACGCGTCGCCATCATGCTGGAGGAATGCGCGCTGCCGTACCGCGTGCACGTCCTCGACCTTGCGCGGGGCGAACAGCGCGCTGCGGAATTCCTCCAGGTCAATCCCGCGGGACAGATTCCGGCCATCCTCGACCCCGAAGGTCCCGGTGGCCAGCCGTTCGCGCTTGCCCAGTCGGCGGCGATCCTGCTCTACCTTGCGGAAAAGACCGGACGCTTCCTGCCTTCCGATTCGTTCCGTCGCGCCGTCGCGTATCAATGGCTCATGCAGGCCCTCGCCGACGTTGCCTGCGCCTCCAGCAGCATCTTCCTGGTGTCGAAGCTCCTGCCGATGAAGTCGCCCGACAACGTGGCATGGTTCGAGCAGCGGCTGCTGCGGTTCCTCCGGCTTGCCGATGCGCAGCTCGCCGGGCGCGACTGCCTCGCCGAGGAGCTGAGCATCGCGGATTTCGCGCTGTACCCGGTTTGCGCGTCACGCCACGCGCTCATCGATGCTGCCGGCGACCTGCCGAACATCACGCGCTGGATGACGATGCTGTCGGCGCGCCCGGCCGTCAGCCGTGCGATGCAGGCGTCGTAGCGCGGGCGTTGCAAAAGAAAACGGCCGCAGCGATCAACGCTGCGGCCGTCCGGCCTTGAGGGTGCGGGCAGTTATTTGAGGTGATTCGAAACGAGCTTCGTCATCTCGAACATCGACACCTTGTTCTTGCCGCCGAACACTGCCTTGAGCTTGTCGTCGGCGTTGATGAGGCGCCTGTTCACGGCGTCCTGCAGCTTGTTCTTCTTGATGTAGTCCCAGATCCTCTTGGTGACTTCGGTGCGCGGCTGCGGAGTATTGCCGATGACTGCGGCGAGTTGCGCCGACGGCGTCATCGCCTTCATGAAAGCGGCATTCGGCTTGCGCTTCGTTGCGGCTTTCTTGGCAGTCTTCGGAGCGGCTTTCTTGGCGGGTGCTTTCTTTGCGGCGGTTTTCTTGGCGCCGGTTTTCTTGGCGGCCGTTTTTTTGCCGGCCGCCTTCTTGCCGGCGGACTTCTTTGCAGCTTTCTTGGCAGTAGCCATAGTTCTCCTTCCTGTGAATGGACGCGCGAACGAACCAGCGCCGAACCCTCTGAAGCAGACCCTCCTGTCATGGGTACCCCCTGCTCCATCGCGGGGAACTATACCGCATTCACCGAGGGAGGGAAGTGTCGAAACAGGCCTTTTTTAGAGGGAAGGCCCGGGGTGTTGCATCAGCGCTCACCCGGCGAAGCGCAGACCGGAATGCATGCGCGTGCTCGCCGTGCGCACATGCGCCGGACGACGAAGGGGTGCGCAGCACCGCTGCGTCCCGTACTCGCGGGCCACGACGCCGCCGCCCACCGGAAGCATTGCGCAGCATGCTCGGGGCGCTGGGTGCGTTCGTTTGCGACTCTGTGCCGCGCTCGGAAGACACAGGATCGGGATCACGCTCGCCATCCTTCGCGCTCCGGCATGCTCTCGGCAAGCCGGTGCTCGTGGTGCTCGTTGCACTCAGCTTGCTGACCGCCGTGGCGGGTGCCGCGGATGCGGATCGTGGAGTGCGCGCGCCGTCGACCTGGCCACATGGCATCCTTTTTCGCGTCGACCATCCCGGTCGTCCGGCTTCCTATGTCTTCGGTACCGTGCACTCGGCCGATCCGCGCGCGACGGTGGTGGCTGGCAAGGCGACGGTGGCGATGGCGCACACGCGCACGCTCGCCGTCGAAGCAAACCTCGGCCCCGGTGATATCGGTGATTTCTTCGCCGGCGCGCAGTTGCCGGAGGGCCAGCAGCTGGCGGACTGGCTCGCGCCCCGCACCATGGCCGCCGTCGAGCAGGCGCTGGCCGACCGGATGGATGCGGGTACCGTACGCCGACTCAAGCCCTGGGCCGCGTTCCTCAAACTCGCCGAAGGACCGCCCACGAGCGCGCCGACCCTCGACGCACTACTGCGCGCGGCGGCCCGTGAGCGCCACATGGCGATCCTCGGCCTCGAGTTACCCGAAGAGCAGGTTGCCGCACTGGATTCGATTCCCATGGCGAGTCAGGTTGCCCTCGTCGAGTACGTGCTGCGGGAGCGCGCGGCGCTCGCGAGCGACCACGAAGCGGCCGTGCATGCGTGGCTCGCAGGAGACCTGCGGGCGCTCGCGCGCACTGCCGAGGCACCGGGCGTGCGGGACCCGGAAGTTGCCGCGCATTTCGCGGCGCTGCGCACCGCGCTGATCGACGGCCGCTCGGCGCTGCTCGCGCATCGGCTGTTCGTGCCGCTCCGCGCGGGTGGCGTGTTCGTCGTGGTCGGAGCCTCGCACCTCGCCGGGCCGCGTGGCCTCCTGGCATTGCTGCACGCGCAGGGGTATCGAATCACGCCCTTGCCCTGACGCATCGGCCGCAATGGGCCGGCGTGGGCGTGCACCGGCGTAGAATTGCAGTTCGCGATTGCGCGCGGCCCGCGCCAGACGACCCTTGAACATCGCCGACCTGCGTACCGACTATCGCCGCGAGACGCTCGACGAGCGCGACGTGGCACCCGATCCCTTCCGCCAGTTCGGGCACTGGCTCGATGAAGCGATCCGCGGACAGCTGCCCGAACCCACGGCCATGACCCTCGCCACGGTCGGAGAAGAGGGGCGTCCGTCCGCGCGCATCGTGCTGCTCAAGGGGTTCGATTCGGCCGGCTTCGTATTCTTCACCAACTATGCGAGCCGCAAGGGTGCCGATCTCGCCCTGCATCCTCGGGCGGCGCTGCTCTTCCACTGGGTCGAGCTCGAGCGCCAGGTGCGCATCGAAGGTGCCGTGGAGAAGGTCGCCGCGGCCGAATCCGACGCCTACTTTGCCAGCCGACCGCGCGCGTCGCGCCTGGGCGCATGGGCCTCCCCGCAAAGCGAGGCGATTGCCGACCGCACCGTCCTGCAACAGCGGTTCACCGACGTCGAACGGCGGTTTGCGGAGGCGGGCGAGAACATTCCCCGGCCGCCGCACTGGGGGGGTTACCGCCTGATTCCCGAGTTGCTGGAGTTCTGGCAGGGGCGACCCTCGCGCCTGCACGACCGCGTTCGCTACCGGCGCGTGTCGCCGCAGGCAGGTTCCTGGACCGTAGACCGGCTCGCGCCGTGACGCGTGCGGCGGATCGCGACGCGCGCACGCTGGTCGCGCTGATCGCGCTCGGAATCGCCAACCACGTCGTGCTTGGCGGCAGTCGGGTCACCGTATCGCTCGACGCGCTGTCGCACGGCGCCTCGCCGTTCATGGTGGGCGCGCTCGTGGCGCTCTATGCGGTGCTGCCCATGCTCTTGGGGGTTCCTGCCGGCCGCTTTGCCGATCGTGTCGGCGTGCGCGGGCCGATGCGCGTGGGATCGGCCGGCTTGATCGCGGGCGCCGCGGTGCCGGTGCTGTTCCCCGGCATGGCTGCGCTGTTCGTGAGCGCGGCCGCGGTGGGCGTGTCGTTCATGACTTTCCAGATCGCCGCCCAGAAGGCCACGGGCGGGCTTGGCGGACCCGCCGACCGCGCGCGCAATTTCAGCATGCTCGCGATGGGCTATTCGATCTCGGGCTTCATCGGACCGCTGCTCGCGGGATTCACCATCGACCAGTGGGGCTTCGGCGCGGCGTTCGCGCTGCTGGCCGCCGTTCCCATCACCTCCACCGTGGTGCTCGCCACCGGGCGGCTGCACATTCCCGAAGGCGAGCCGGTGGCGATCAGCAAAAGTGGAGGCGGCGTCCTGGTGTTGCTGCGCCAGCCGACGCTGCGTCGCGTGTTCGCGATGAACGCACTCTTCGCGATGGCGTGGGACCTCCACACCATCTTCGTGCCGATCTATGGCGCCAGGCTGCACCTGTCGGCGTCGCAGATCGGCGCGGTGCTGTCGACGTTCGCGGCGGCAACATTCGTGGTGCGGCTGTGCATGCCCGGTCTCATGCGCTGGCGCAGCGAGCACCAGGTGCTGACCATCGCGCTGTTCGTCGCCGGGCTCGTCTACCTCGCGTTCCCGTTCGCGACCACGGCGTGGGCGCTGGCGTCGCTGTCGTTCATGCTCGGACTGGGCCTCGGCAGCGGGCAGCCGATGGTCATGTCGCTGCTGCACACCCACGCGCCTGCGGGGCGTATCGGCGAGGCCGTCGGCGTGCGCATGTCGCTGGTGCAGACGTCGGCGGTGGCGGTGCCGCTGCTCTTCGGAGCGCTCGGCACGTCGCTCGGCCTCACCCCGGTATTCTGGTCGGTAGGGGTGTTTCTCACCACCGCGGGCTTCTTCTCGCGCCGCTGAGGCCGGTATGGCCAACCGCTACGCAGCGCCGGAACGAGCCTTCAGCCGGTCGACGAAGGTCTTGCGGAACTTGGCCACCTTCGGCGCAACGACGACCTGGCAGTACGGCTGGCGGCCGTTGCGCACGAAATATTCCTGGTGGTAGTTCTCGGCCGGATAGAACGGCGCCTGATCGACGATCTCGGTGACGATCGGATCGCGCCACAGCTTCGCCTGCAGCAGCTCGCGCACGACGTCCTCGGCGGTCGTGCGCTGCTCCGGCGTCTGGCAGAAGATCACCGAGCGGTACTGCGTGCCGACGTCGTTGCCCTGCCGATCGCGCGTGGTCGGATCATGGATGCTGAAGAACACCCTCAAGAGATCGTGAAAGGACAGCACCCCGGGATCGAACGTGACGCGCACCACCTCCGCGTGCCCGGTGCGGCCACTGCACACCTCCTCGTAGCTCGGGTCGGCGCGCTCGCCTCCGGCATATCCGGATTCGACCGCGATCACGCCCTCGAGCTCGTCGAATACGGCCTCGAGACACCAGAAGCAGCCGCCGCCCAGCACGGCGATTTCCGGTGCAGCTGAAGGTGTGGATGAAGTAGGCATGATCGGGCTCCGGCTTGATAAGGGGTGTGCGCTCGCGTGGCGCCGACGTCGCTTGTGACCGCGCGCCGCGGCGCGCGTTCAGCCCTCGTTGGTCGCGCGGCCGCGGCGCGGCTTACAGCGGCGGCCCGGTGCGATAATGCGCCACCTCGCCATCCAGGACCGACCATGCCACGGCTGTTGCCGCGCGAAGGCAAGTTCTTCGACTTCTTCAACCAGCACGCCGAGCTCGCATCGCGGGCCGCCCTCGAGCTCCAGGCGCTGCTCGCCGATCTCACGCAGCTCGACCGGCGCAGTCGCGCCATCGAGAAGCACGAGAAGATGGCCGACCAGATCACGCATCAGACGGTGCAGCTCCTCCACCAGACGTTCATCACCCCCCTCGACCGCGACGAGATCCATCATCTCATCACGAACATGGACGACGTTCTCGACCTCATGGAGGACATCGCGCAGTGCCTGTTCCTGTACGACGTCCGGGCGGTGACCGTCGAAGCGCAGAAGCTCGCCGAGATCTGCGTGAGCTGCACCGCCAAGGTCAAGGATGCCGTGAACAAGCTCGAGAACATGCAGAACGCCGACGCGATCCTGCGCATCTGCGGCGAGATCGACCGGCTCGAGACCGAGGCGGACCATGTCTTCCGTGCGGCACTCGCCAAGCTCTTCCGCGAGGAGCCGGATGCACGCGAGATCATCAAGCTGAAGGAGGTCTATCAGCTCCTCGAGGCCGTCACCGACAAGTGCGAGGACGTCGCCAACGTCATCGAGGGCATCGTCCTCGAGAACGCCTGAGCCGGCGGCGCGGGGAGCGCGCCGGACGATTCGCAGCTCTACACTGGGCAGGGGATGAGCGTGGGCAGCATCGGCTTCGAGATGGTCGTGTTCCTGATCGTGCTGGCGCTCGCGTTCGACTTCATGAATGGCTTTCACGACGCTGCCAATTCCATCGCAACGATCGTGTCCACCCGCGTCCTGCGCCCGCAATGGGCGGTGGCCTGGGCCGCCTTCTTCAACTTCATTGCGTTCGCGGTGTTCGGGCTGTCGGTGGCGAGCACGATCGGCACCGGGGTCATCGACCCGGCCATCGTCGATCAGCACGTGGTGTTCGGCGCACTCGTCGGCGCGATCGCCTGGAACATCATCACCTGGTGGTACGGGCTGCCTTCGAGCTCGTCGCATGCGCTGATCGGGGGGCTGGGTGGGGCCGCCGTCGCCAAGGGCGGGTTCCAGGCGCTCGTCGGCAGCGGCTTCCTGAAGATCACCCTCGCCATCGTGCTCTCGCCCCTGCTGGGTTTCGTCCTCGGGATGCTCCTGATGACGTGCGTCGCGTGGATCTTCTTCCGCACGCCGCCGCATCGCGTGGATCGCTGGTTCCGCCGCCTGCAATTCGTTTCGGCGGCGATGTACAGCCTCGGGCACGGCGGCAATGACGCGCAGAAGACCATGGGCATCATCGCCATGCTGCTCTTCGTCTCGGGCATGAGCGGTCCGACGTTCCACGTGCCCTTCTGGGTGGTGCTTTCCTGCCAGGCCGCGATGGCGCTCGGCACGCTGTTCGGCGGCTGGCGGATCGTCAAGACCATGGGCATGCGCATCACCAAGCTGAAGCCCGTCGGCGGCTTCTGCGCCGAGACCGGGGGCGCGATCACGCTGTTCCTTGCCACCGGGCTCGGCATTCCGGTATCGACGACCCATACGATCACCGGTTCGATCATCGGGGTGGGCGCGGTGCACAAGCTTTCCGCAGTGCGCTGGGGCGTCGCGCAATCCATCGTCTGGGCCTGGGTGCTCACGATTCCGTGCTCCGCCTTCATCTCGGCGATTGCGTGGTGGATCGCGCGCCGCCTCGCGTGACATGAGCTTGCGCTCGCGTGCCGGTGCGGCGATCACGTTCCTGGCCCGCGTCGCCCGACACCTGTCGGACGTCGGCCTGACGCGCACGGCGGCGAGCCTGTCCTTCACCACGCTGCTCGGGCTGGTGCCGCTCGCCACCGTGGCACTGGTGGCGGTCGCGCGGTTCCCGGTGTTCGAGCAATGGGTGGCGGTGCTCGAGGCGTTCCTGCTGCGCCACATGCTTCCGGCGAGCGCGTATGCCGTCGTGCACGAGCAACTGATGGCCTTCATCGAGAACGCGGCCGGTCTGACCGGCGTGTCGGTGGCGTTCCTGATCGCCACGGCGCTCATGGCCACCGCGACCGTCGAGCGCGAGATCAACCTGATCTGGGGCATCCGTCGCCGGCGGCCCTTCGGGCGCCGGCTGATCGTCTACGCGCTCGGCCTCACGACCGGGCCCGCGCTCGTGGGGGCGACGATCTCCACGCTGACGACGCTGCTGAGTGAATCCGTCGCCGCGGTGCCCCTGCGCGACATCCTGGTCGCGCATGGCGTGCGCCCGGTGCCGCTCGCCGTGATCACGATCGGCCTGACGCTACTCTACGCCATCGTGCCCGCGCGGCCGGTGCCGTGGCGCTGGGCCTTCGCCGGCGCCCTGGCGGCGGCAATCGCCCTCGAATTCGCCAGGGAGGCCTTCGCCTTCTATCTGGCGAGCGTCCCCACCTACAAGGTCGTCTACGGTGCCGTCGCGGCGTTGCCCGTGTTCCTGCTCTGGATCTATCTCTGCTGGATGATCGTGCTCGCGGGAGCGGCCATCACCGCGACACTGACCGAGCCGACGTGGCCGTTGCCGCAGCCATCGGCGGACCCGCAGGATGCGATGACGACGTCGACTTCGGCTTCCCGGAACGTCGCGTCATGAGCCGACTGCGGCGCACGATCGCGGCCAGCGACCGTTCATGCCTGATGGGCTGCCTTGCCGAATCGGGGCTGCCAAGCTAAATTCCGGACGGTTTTCGAGGAGCGCCCGCATCGTGTGGTCCATCATTCAAGCGGCCGGATGGCCGATCTGGCTGTTGATCTTCGCGTCCGTGATCGCGCTGGCGCTCATCTTCGAGCGCCTGTGGTCCCTCCGGCAGAGCGTCGTCGCGCCGCCGGGACTCGTCGACAAGGTGCTGGCGGGCTACCGCGAGCATGGCGCGTCGCCCGAGCTGCTCGCCGCCACGGCGCGCCAGGGTCCGCTCGGCCGCATCCTCGCCGCGGGCCTCGCCAACGTCAAAAACCCTCGCCCCGTCATGCGCGAAGCCATCGAGGAAACCGGCCGAGTGGTCACGCACGACCTCGACCGCTTCCTGACGACGCTCGGGACGATCGCCGCGATGTCGCCGCTTCTCGGTCTCTTCGGCACGGTCGTCGGCATGATCGAAATCTTCGGCTCGCAATCCGCCACGGGATCCAATCCCATCCAGCTCGCGCACGGCATCTCGGTCGCCCTCTACAACACGGCGTTCGGCCTGATCGTCGCGATCCCGAGCATGATCTTCTACCGCCATTTCCGGGCGAAGGTGGACAGCTTCATCATCGAGATGGAGCAGCAGGCGATCAAGCTCGTCGATTTCGCGCACAACGAGCGCACGTAAGCGATGAACCTGCGCGGCATGCGGCCCCGCGACGAGCCGGAGATCAACTTCATCCCGCTCATCGACGTCCTGCTCGTCATCCTGATCTTCCTGATGGTGACGACGACGTACCAGCGCGTCGCCGAACTCCAGATCACCCTGCCCGAAGCAGACGCCGACCAGGCGCGGCAGCGCCCGCACGAGATCAATGTCGGGATCGACGCACAGGGCCGCTACGTGATCGATCGGACCGTGTTCACGTTCACCAATGTCGGCGTGCTCGCCGATGCGCTGCGCCGCGCGGCCGGCGACGCCAAGGACCCGGTGGTGATCATCAACGCGGACGCCAACGCCACGCACCAGTCGGTCATCCACGTGATGGAAGCGGCACGCCTTGCCGGCATGGTGCGCATCACGTTCGCGACGCAGTCTCCGCCGAAGTGACCGCGTGAAGCGGGCCCGCGCATCCGGCCAACGCGCCGGGCGCGCTTGCCCGACCTGCGGCACAGGGAACGTGCCGCTCCAGCGGCGGACGAGGCCATGCCGACTCCAGCCATGACACTCCGCGAACATCTCGTGCGCTCCTGGTATGCGCCGGGGGCGACGCCGCTCACGGTGGTGCTGCTCCCGCTGGCGATGCTCTTTCGCGGCATCGCCGCCCTGCGGCGCGTGTGCTATGGCAGCGGCGCATGCAGCCGTCACCGGTTGCCGGTACCGGTGATCATCGTCGGCAACATCACGGTCGGAGGCACCGGCAAGACACCGCTCGTCATCGCGTTGTGCGAGGCGCTCGCCGCGCGCGGCTTTACTCCGGGCGTGGTCAGTCGCGGAGCGGGACGCAGGGATCCGGCGCGCGTCGCTGTGGTGGCTGGCGATGCATCCGCCGCCATGGTGGGCGACGAACCGCTGCTGATCGCCCGGCGGGGCGTGCCGGTGGCGGTAGGGGCCGATCGCGCCGCGGCCGGCCGTGCATTGCTCGCCGCGCATCCCCAATGCGACGTCATCGTGGCCGACGACGGCCTGCAACATTACGCGCTGGAGCGCGACATCGAGGTGGCCGTGCTGGACGGTGCGCGCGGCATCGGCAATGGCTGGCTCCTGCCCGCGGGGCCGCTGCGGGAGAGCGTCGCGCGGCTCGATCGCGTCGACGAGATCGTGGTGAACGGGGCGTGGCGCGCGCCGCGATCGCTGCCGCGTCCGGCAAGCGCGACCATGCAGCTTGTCGCGCGCCGGTTCGTCAACGTGACGGACCCTTCGCGCACCTGCAGCGCGTCGGACCTCAAGGGCGCCAGGCTCCAGGCGGTCGCCGGCCTCGGTCACCCGGAGCGCTTCTTCGCGATGCTGCGCGCGCTCGGCCTCGAAGCGACGACCCGGGCGTTCCCGGATCACCACGAATACGCGCCGGGCGAGCTCGCGTTTCCCGGCGCGGACGCCATCCTGATGACCGAAAAGGATGCGGTAAAATGCGGACGCTTCGCCGATGCGCGCTGCTGGTACCTGCGGGTCGACGCGGCGATCGACGGGGCGTTGATCGAGCGCATCGTTGCCCGGTTGCGGACGCTTCATGCAAACGCGCGCCCGACGCGTGCCGGCGATACTCATTGACACGCAGGACAGGCGGAACATGGACCCCAAGCTGCTCGAAATCCTCGTCTGCCCCGTGACCAAGGGGCCCCTCGTGTACGACCGGGAAAGGCAGGAGCTCGTGTCGAAATCGGCGCGGCTCGCCTATCCGATCCGCGACGGGATCCCGGTCATGCTCGAGGACGAGGCGCGCAAGCTCACGCCAGAAGAATGCGAGTGATGGGCGGGGGGCCGCGGCCCTCGGCGGTAGCGTATCGCCGGCCACATCGCCTGCATCGCGACGGCGCATAGGCGCGGCACGCGACGTGGACTACGCTGTGGGTCAGCCATGAGCGGCTTCGTCGTCCTGATCCCGGCACGCTATGCGTCGTCGCGCCTACCCGGCAAGCCACTCGCGGACATCGCCGGCAAGCCCATGGTCGTTCGTGTCGCCGAGTGTGCGCAGCGGGCCGGTGCGACGCAGGTGGCGGTAGCGACGGACGACCCACGCATCGGTGATGCCGTGCGCGCGCACGGCGTGCAGGTATGCATGACGCGCGCCGATCACGCGACCGGAACCGATCGTCTCGCCGAAGCCGCCGCACAGCTCGGGCTGGACGACGCGCGCATCGTCGTCAACGTGCAGGGCGACGAGCCGCTGCTCGCACCGGCGCTGATCCGCGCCGTGGCGGCGCGCCTCGAAGGCGATGCCCGGGCGGCCATCGCGACGGCGTGCCATCCGATCACCGATGCTGCCGAAGCCTTCAATCCGAACGTGGTGAAGGTCGTGCTCGATCGCGACGGCGCCGCGATGTACTTCAGCCGGGCGACGATCCCCTGGGCGCGCGATGCGTTCGCGACCGACCGCGCGACCCTGCCGCCCGGACTGCCGCTGTATCGCCACTACGGCCTCTACGCATACCGCACCGCTTTCCTGCGGCAATATCCCGGTCTGGCGCCGTCGCCGATGGAACGCTACGAGGCCCTGGAGCAGTTGCGCGCGCTCTGGCACGGCTACCGGATCGTGGTGGAAATCACCGGCGGCGCGCCGGCGCCGGGTGTGGATACGCCGGAGGACCTCGCCCGCGTGCGTGCCGTCTTCGGCTCGGGCGCGATGTCGGCTTGAGCTCGCGATGTCCGCCTGACCTCGCGGCAGCGCGTCACGCATTGACCACCCGCACGGTTGCCGGGACAATCGCCACGCGCTACGCCGCAATCCTCGGCATCGCCTCTTCGAGAGATCCCCAATGCGACTCATCCTGCTGGGACCGCCGGGTGCCGGAAAAGGCACGCAGGCGAACTTCATCACGGAACGCTACGGCATCCCGCAGATCTCCACCGGCGACATGCTGCGCGCCGCCGTGAACGCGGGCACGCCGCTCGGCATGGCGGCGAAGGAAGTGATGGATGCCGGCCACCTCGTCTCCGACGACATCATCATCGCTCTCGTGCGCGATCGCTTGCGCCAAACCGATTGCAGCAATGGTTATCTCTTCGACGGCTTCCCGCGCACCATCCCGCAGGCCGAGGCGATGCGCGCCGCCGAGGTACCGATCGACTACGTGCTCGAGCTCGACGTTCCCGACTCGGCCATCATCGAGCGCATGAGTGGGCGGCGGGTGCACCCCGGCTCCGGGCGCACCTATCACGTGCTCTTCAATCCACCGAACGTGCCCGATCGCGACGACGTCACGGGCGAGCCGCTCATCCAGCGCGACGACGATCGCGAGGACACCGTGAAGGAGCGGCTCGACGTTTATCACGCCCAGACGGAGCCGCTGGTGGCGTATTACGCCGCCTGGACGGCGACCGGCGACCCGCGCGCCCCGCGCTATCGCAAGGTGCAGGGAATGGGCTCGGTGGAAACGATCCGCGCGGCGATCGAGGCTGCGCTGCAAACGTGAGCGCCGCACGGCGGGTCACGCTCAGGGTGAGCCCGGCGCAGGTCACGCGATGAGCGCGGCGGCGATGCCCGCGGGTTCGGTGCTCCCGGCAATCGCGCAGCCGCTGGTGTCGGTGATCGTGCGCAGCATGGATCGGCCGACACTGCGGGCGGCGCTCGATTCGCTCGCGGCCCAGGACTATCCGGCGATCGAGGTGCTGGTGGTGGGCGCGTCGGGACCCGCGCATCCGCCGGTGCCGGAGCGCCTGGGGCCGCATGCGGCGCGACTGGTGCCGGCATTCCTGCCGCTCACGCGTCCGATCGCCGCCAATCTCGGCCTCGACGCGGCCCAGGGGCGCTGGATCACCTTCCTCGACGACGACGATCTGTTTCTGCCCGGGCACGTGAGCGGGCTGGTGCGCGCGCACGCCGAAGCCCCGGACGCGGAAGTCGTCCACGCCTACGCCCGCGCCACGTTCGCCGACGGGCACGTGGAGCGTTTCGGCCAGCCGCATGCCACCCTGGAGCTCTTCGATCGCAATTACCTGCACCTGTCGGCGGCGATCTTCCGGCGCGGGCTGATCGACGCAGGCTGCCGCTTCGACGAGACGCTCGACGTGCACGAGGACTGGGACTTCTTCATCCAGCTCGCGCAGCGGACCCGCTTCCACTTCGTTCCCGCCGAGACCTTCATCTGGCACGCGGATGCCGGTTCGTCCGGCGCGGGTGGCGGCAGCAACCAGGACGACGCGCGCTTTGCGCACTATCGCGAGCGCGTGTACGCGAAGTGGACGCCGCAACGCGATGCTCTGGTCGATCGGGTGACCGCGATGCTGCAGGCGGCACAACGCGAGGCGCAGCGCGGCAATGCCGCCGCAGCGGAAGCGCATTGCCGCGCGGCGCTCGGCCTTAGCGAGAACGATCCCTGGGCGCTCAACCTCCTCGCCATGCTGAAGAGGAGCAGTGGCGACCTGCGCGAGGCGCGGGCGCTGCAGGAGCTCGCGGTTGCCGTGCGGCCGCGCGATGCTGCCCTTGCGCACAACCTCGCGCTGCTGTGCCGGGCGAGCGGCGATACGGGGGAAGCATTGCGCTGGGTCAGGCGCGCGCTCGCCATCGACCCGACCTTCGCGCCGTCGCTGCAGCTGCAAGCCGAGCTCGAGGGCGCGACGCCGGCAACAGGCGCGTTCGGCGCAAGCACCCACTGAGGCGCGCGGTCGCGGCGCCGCGTTGGACGCATGGCGCCGGCGTCCCGTAGAATCGAATCGCCGTCGCGCCCGCGATGGCGCTGCTCACGCCCCTCGCCCATGCCCACACCCAAACGCAATGCCTTCTATGCCCAGTCCGGCGGCGTCACCGCCGTCATCAACGCGAGCGCCGCCGGCGTGATCGAGACCGCGCGGCGGCACCGCGATCGCATCGGCAAGGTCTACGCGGGTGCGAACGGGATCATCGGTGCCCTGACCGAGGACCTGATCGATACCAGCAAGGAGCCGGCCGCCGCGATCGCCGCACTGCGCTACACGCCGGCTGGCGCATTCGGCTCGTGCCGCTACAAGCTCAAGGGCCTCGAGGAGAATCGCGCCCAGTACGAGCGGCTGATCGAAGTGTTTCGCGCCCACGACATCGGGTATTTCTTCTACAACGGCGGCAACGATTCGGCGGACACGTGCCTCAAGGTCGCGCAGTTCTCCGCGCAACTGGGCTATTCACTGACGGCGGTGCACGTGCCCAAGACGGTCGACAACGACCTGCCGATCACCGACAACTGCCCCGGCTTCGGCTCCGTCGCGAAGTATGTCGCCACGTCGATGCGCGAAGCCGCCTTCGACGTGGCATCGATGGCGAGCACTTCCACCAAGGTGTTCGTGCTGGAAGTGATGGGGCGCCACGCGGGCTGGATCACCGCGGCGGTAGGCATGGCCGATGACGCGACCACGCCGATCCCGCTCGTGCTGCTCTTCCCCGAGATCCCCTTCGACGAGGCGAAGTTCACGGCCGCGGTCGAGGCGAGAGTGAAGCGCTTCGGCTACTGCTGCGTGGGCGTGTCGGAGGGTCTCAAGAACGGGGAGGGCGCGCTGATGGCCGAAGCGGGCACCCGCGACGCCTTCGGCCATGCGCAGCTCGGCGGCGTCGGCCCGCTGATCGCGGCGCTGGTCAAGGACAAGCTCAACTACAAGTACCACTGGGCGGTGGCCGACTACCTGCAGCGGGCCGCGCGGCATCTCGCCTCGAAGACCGATGTCGAACAGGCTTATGCGGTGGGCAAGGCGGCGGTCGAGCTGGCGCTGGAAGGCCGCAATGCCGTCATGCCCGCCATCACCCGCACCGGTGACAAGCCTTATCGCTGGAAGATCACGGTCGCTCCGCTCGACAAGGTCGCCAATGTCGAGAAGATGCTGCCGCGCAACTTCATCACCGCCGACGGCTTCGGCATCACCGCCAAGGCGCGCGCGTATCTCGGTCCGCTGATCCGGGGCGAGGATTTCCCACCGTTCCGCGACGGCCTGCCGCGGTACGTGCGCCTGAAGAATGTCCGGGTGGCGAAGAAGCTCGCCACCGGGTTCAAGATCTGACGCAGCGCCCCACGAGGATCCGGCATGGACAAGGTCGTCGAGTACTTCTTCACGCCGGCATCGCCGTGGGCGTATCTGGGCCACGAGCGCTTTCGCGTCATTGCGGCGCGCCATGGCGCACGCATCGAGGTGAAGCCGATCGATCTCGGGCAGGTGTTTCCGGTCTCGGGCGGGCTGCCGCTCGCCAAGCGCGCCCCGCAGCGGCAGGCGTATCGGCTGATGGAGCTGCGCCGCTGGCGTGATTACCTGGGCGTGCCGATCAACCTGCAGCCGCAGTACGGGAGCGCACCGGCGGACGTCGGCTGTCGCTGGATCATCGCCGCGCTCGAGGACGGCGTCGAGCAGGCCATGGACCTCGCCGGCGGCATCATGCGCGCACGCTGGGCCGAAGAGCGCGATACCGGTGATCCGTCCACCCTGGCCGCCATCGCGCAGGCGCTGGATCTCGATCCCGTCGCGCTCGAAGCCCGCGCGACGCTCCCCGGCGCGGCAGAGCGGTTCGCAGCCTGCACGCGCGCGGCCATCGAGCGCCAGGTGTTCGGCGCACCCACCTACGTGTATCGCGACGAACTGTTCTGGGGACAGGATCGCCTCGACTTTTTGGACCGCGCACTGGCACAATAGCGCGTTTGCCGAGGGCGGCCGTCGTCAGGACACGCCGTTCCACGGCGGGGAACGCAGCGGGGCGCATCGTCGCGCGCATCTGCCAAGGGGAGCTGAAAGGGCTGGTTACAGGCCCGCAGCGGCGTTCCGCCTTCGCTTTGCCAATTTCACCGGGTTAGGGAGATCCACATGTCACCAGGGCTCATCTTCGCGCTCGTCTGCGCGCTAGCGGCGATCGTCTACGGCGTCGCCTCCATCGGCTGGATCATGAAGAAGCCCGCCGGCAACGAGCGCATGCGCGAGATCGCGCTCGCGATCCAGCAGGGCGCACAGGCTTATCTTAGCCGCCAGTACACGACCATCGGCATCGTCGGCGTGATCCTGTTCGTGATCATCGGCGTGTTCCTGTCGTGGACCACCGCCGGGGGCTTCGCGGTCGGCGCGATCCTCTCCGGTCTGACCGGATTCATCGGCATGAACGTGTCGGTGCGCGCCAACGTGCGCACCGCCGAGGCGGCGCGCACGGGCCTCAATGAAGCCCTCGCGGTGGCCTTTCGCGGCGGCGCCATCACCGGCATGCTGGTGGTCGGCCTCGGCCTGCTCGGTGTCGCCGGCTTCTACTGGTTCCTGACCGGCTCGGCGAGCCACACCCCGAACGCGATGGGCGAGGGCCTGCACGGCATCATCCAGCCACTCGTCGGGCTCGCCTTCGGCGGCTCGCTGATCTCGATCTTCGCGCGGCTGGGCGGCGGCATCTTCACCAAGGGCGCCGACGTCGGCGCCGACCTCGTCGGCAAGGTGGAAGCCGGCATTCCCGAAGACGATCCGCGCAATCCGGCGGTGATCGCGGACAACGTGGGCGACAACGTCGGCGACTGCGCCGGCATGGCCGCCGACCTGTTCGAGACGTACGCGGTGACCATCGTGGCGACGATGCTGCTCGGCGCACTGATGCTGCGCACGATGGCGGAGAGCGCCGTCGTCTATCCGCTGGCACTCGGCGGCTTCTCCATCCTGGCCTCGATCGTCGGCACGTTCTTCGTCAAGGCGCGCGAGGGCGGCAAGATCATGAACGCGCTCTACCGCGGCCTCATGGTCGCAGGCGGGCTGTCGATCATCGGCTTCTGGTTCATCACCCAGTACTTCATGGGCAACGTGAACGCCAACTATGCCGACCTCACGCCGCTGCGGCTCTTCGGCGCTTCGCTGATCGGCCTTGCCCTGACCGCGGCCATGGTGGTGATCACCGAGTACTACACGGCGACCGAGTACAAGCCGGTGCAGCACGTCGCGCAGGCGTCCACCACGGGGCACGCCACGAACATCATCGCCGGTCTTGGGGTGTCGATGAAGTCGACGGCGTGGCCGGTGATCGCGGTGTGTGCCTCGATCATGGGGTCGTACTACCTGGCCGGCCTGTACGGCATCGCGATCGCCGCCACGGCGATGCTGTCGATGACCGGCATCATCGTGGCGCTCGATGCCTACGGCCCGATCACCGACAACGCGGGCGGCATCGCGGAGATGAGCAATCTGCCCGATTCGGTGCGCGCGATCACCGATCCGCTGGACGCCGTCGGCAACACCACGAAGGCGGTCACGAAGGGCTACGCCATCGGTTCCGCCGGCCTCGCGGCACTGGTGCTGTTCGCCGACTACACCCACGCGCTCGAGTCCGCGCAGATCAGCGCGAGCTTCGATCTGTCCGACCCGATGGTGATCGTCGGCCTGTTCCTCGGCGGCCTCATCCCCTATCTCTTCGCCGCGATGGCGATGGAGGCGGTGGGACGCGCGGCTGGCGCGGTGGTGGTGGAAGTGCGGCGCCAGTTCCGCGAGATCAAGGGCATCATGGAAGGCACCGGCAAGCCCGAATACGGCGTCGCGGTCGACATGCTCACCAAGGCCGCGATCCGCGAAATGATCGTGCCGTCGCTGCTGCCCGTGCTGGTACCGGTGGTGGTGGGCCTTGCGCTCGGGCCGCGTGCGCTCGGCGGGCTGCTCATGGGCACGATCATCACCGGCATTTTCGTCGCGATTTCGATGACCACCGGCGGCGGTGCGTGGGACAACGCCAAGAAGTACATCGAGGATGGCCACCACGGCGGCAAGGGCTCCGACGCCCACAAGGCGGCGGTGACCGGCGACACGGTGGGCGATCCGTACAAGGACACGGCGGGTCCCGCGGTCAATCCGCTGATCAAGATCATCAATATCGTTGCGCTGATGATCGTGCCGCTGCTCGCCCACGTTAAGTAACGCAGACGTCGCGTCGTGCAACAAGGGCAGCCCGCGGGCTGCCCTTGTCATTGTGCGCCCAGCATGGGCGCGATCTTGGAGGTGAAAGTCCTCCCGTAAGTTGGCCACAGCAAACGAAGCGAAGCGCAACTGCATGAGGGCGACCGAGTGTGGGAAGGAAGCGCAGAGCGAAGCCGCGAGCCGATGGACAAGAACTGGATACGAGGCGATGCCGAGCAGGGCGAGCGGGCAATGTATCGCGAAGCTCTCGTGGTCAAGGCTCAGGCGGCGTAAATCCGGCGGTTGTGCGGGGAAGGATCGCGTTCTTACCTGGGGAGACCTCGCCTCATGCCTGAAAGGGCGACGGTGCTGAACCGGAGCGAGGAGTCAGCAAAGGCCGTAGTAGCTGCCGAGAAGGGGCGAAGGGCCGCACGAGAAGGAAAGCCGACGATCGTGTCGCTTGGACGTGCAGTGCATCAGAAGCCCGGGCAACCGGGGCGAACCGCGAGTGGGCGAGGTGAAGCCGAGCCAGCAACGGGACGCGATGAAGCACGGCTGGCGCGACCGCAAACCGAAGGCTTGGGACGCGACGGCCTGCTGGCGCAGGCGCTCGCGCGAGCGAATCTGGTCGGGGCGTGGAAACGCGTCAAGGCCAATCGCGGCAGTGCTGGGGTGGATGGTCTGACGATCGACGCCACGGTCGAGTACCTCAAGACCGAGTGGCCGCGGATCAGGGAAGAACTGCAAACGGGCTGTTACCGGCCACAACCGGTGCGGCGGGTGCAGATACCCAAGTCTGGCGGTGGCGTGCGGGAACTGGGGATACCGACCGTGACCGACCGGCTGATTCAGCAAGCCCTGCTGCAAGTCCTGCAGCCGTTGCTTGATCCGACCTTCTCCGAACACAGCTACGGCTTCCGGCCGGGCCGACGCGCACACGATGCGGTGCTGCAAGCACAGCGCCATGTGCAAGAAGGCTGGCGGGTGGTGGTGGATGTTGATCTGGAGAAATTCTTTGATCGGGTCAATCACGACGTGCTCATGGATCGCCTGGCGAAGCGTATCGACGACGCGGCCGTGCTGCGGCTGATTCGGAGATACCTCGACGCTGGCATCATGGACAACGGCGTGGTCATGGAGCGCTACGAGGGCACGCCGCAAGGCGGTCCGCTCTCGCCGCTACTGGCCAACGTGTTGCTCGACGACGTGGATCGGGAACTGGAGCGCCGCGGCCATCGGTTCGTGCGCTACGCCGACGACTGCAATGTGTACGTGCGCAGTCAGCGAGCGGGCGAGCGCGTGCTGAAGGGTTTGCGGAAACTCTACACCCGACTGCACCTGAAGGTGAATGAAGGCAAGACCGCCGTCGCGGGCGCCTATGGCCGGAAGTTCCTTGGCTACTGCCTATGGCGGGCGGCCGGGGGCGAGGTTAAGCGCGCGGTGGCGGGCAAGGCCTTGGACACCTTCAAGCGGCGCATCCGGCACATCACTCACCGGACGTGCGGGCGCAGTCTGAGCGAAGTCGCGGACGAACTGCGGCGCTACCTGCCGGGTTGGAAGGCCTATTTCCGGCTGGCACAAACGCCACGGATCTTTCGCGCACTGGACGAATGGTTGCGGCATCGCCTGCGCGCCTTGCAGCTCAAGCACTGGCGACGGGGCACGACGATCTATCGGGAGTTGCGGGTGCTGGGCGCGCGCCCGGATCAGGCGGCCCGGGTGGCAGGCAATGCCTGCCGCTGGTGGCACAACAGCCGACTGGAGTTGAACCGGCTCATGCCCATTGCCTACTTCGACCGCTTCGGCGTCCCTCGTCTGTCATGACCTCAACTTCTCGAACCGCCCGGTGCGGACCCGCATGCCGGGTGGTGTGGGAGGGGCGCGGTCAGCTTTGATCGCCCCCTATCCCGTTTGCGTGCAAGCGCAGCGCGCAGCGGCGCTTGCATACATCGAACGCACGCAGCGTGCGTGCGATGACCTCAGCGCGCCGCGCCGGGTGCGTGCAGGTTCTGCTGCTCGACGAGCGACGGCTCGGCGGTGGCGTCGAAATCCACCCAGTCGCCGTTCTCCCAGAGTCCTTCCGCGCGCTCGATGTTGTCGGCGCCGTGTGCACGCAGCACGCGCACGGCGTCGCCCTCGCGCTCGCCCGTCCCGACGTTCACGGCGACCATGACGCCGGCGGGCCGCCGTACCGAGCGCGCATCCTCGTCTTCGGTGGCACTCGCGGTGCCCGCCAGGGAGCCAACGTAGGCGCCGACACCCGCGATCGCGATCGCGGCGGGGCCTGCTGCCAGTCCGGCCGCGAGGCCGACACCGGCGCCGATGGCCGCGCCGGCGGCAGTACCCTTCTGTACGCCCTCGGCCTGGGGATCCGCGGCTTCATCGCCGCCGGTCGCAAGCTCGCCGTGCTGCCCGGGTGCATTGTTGAAAAAGCTGGTGATCTCGGCTTCGGCGAAGCCGGCCTCGAGCAACGCTTCGCGCGTGCGCTCGGCTTCGGTAAGGGTCTCGAATACGCCGGCAATGATGCGTGACATGTTTTCCCCGCAAAATGGTCGTCATGGGCGGCATAGTGCTGCGGACAGGCGGAACATCGCCGTGCGTGCGACGATGGTACGAGACAGCAAGCAAGCCGCGTTCCCGTGGCGACGTGCGTGGATGCTGTCCGGGCAAGGAGTCGCGGCGCGATGGCGCGGCAGGTCGCGCGGCAGCAGGGAAGCGGTTACACCGCCGCCAGGAAAATATTACGGTGCATCAGCCGCGTGCGTGAGCGTGCCAGCGCGGCAGGGCGAGCGGACTGCGGCACGACCGACCGGCATGTAAACTGCAATGTCCGCCCATCACCTTCCGGAAGACCACGATGGCCAAGTGCGAAACCTGCGGCAACGATTACGACAAATCCTTCACGGTGACGATGCATGGCGTCACCCACATCTTCGACAGCTTCGAATGCGCGATCTACGCGCTGGCGCCCGCCTGCGAGCACTGCGGCTGCCGCATCATCGGCCATGGCGTCGAGGCCAACGGACGCTTCTTCTGCTGTGCGAACTGCGCGCACCAGATCGGTGTCGAGCACCTCAGCGATCGCACGGAGCAGGACCAGGAACACCATCACGGCCACTGAGGCCGTGATGGGTGGTAAATGCCGGGGCCGGCACGCGTGCCGGCCCCGGCATCGCCGCGCGCCGCTTACGCGCCGGTCTTGTCGTTGAAGATGCGCATGATGTCCTGCTGGCTCAGCATGCCCTTCTTCGCCTTGTCCATCGCGTCGAACTTCTTCTCCATCATCTTCATGAAGTCCTTCTTGGTCACCATGCCATCCTTGTGGGCCATCTTCTGCACCTCGGGCGCCCACCAGCGCTCGGTCTGATCGTCGGCGAAGGCGGATCCGGACAACGAGGCGAGTCCCAGCAGTACGCCCAGTGACACCGCACGGGCTGTTTGCTTCACGTTCATGATGTATTGCTCCCAGTAGGGCCGACGCTCGTCGGCGAGTGTTGCGACAGCCACCCGAAAGGTGGCGGAAAGCGCGGTCGACGCGCTCAGCCCATTGGTCGGCAGCGACTCGGGCGCCTTACACGCCGATGCGCGCTTGCCGCGCCGGCCGCGCCTGCGGATTACAATCCGGCGTCACGGCCAGCATTGGAGCAGCACCATGTCGACCAGCAAGCGCATCGTCCGCGGTTTCATTGCCGTGCTCCTCGCTGCAGCGTGGACGTTGCCGGGGGTCGCGGCGGGGCAGAACCAGGCGCCCGAGCGGCCATCCGGCTGGACGGACAAGCACCCGGTCGAGAGCCGGCACTTCATGGTGGCGGCCGCGAACCCGCTGGCGGTCGAAGCGGGTTACCGGATCCTCCGGCAAGGCGGCACGGCCGCCGATGCGGCCGTTGCGGTGCAGCTGGTGCTCAACATCGTCGAGCCGCAGTCGTCGGGAATCGGCGGCGGCGCATTCATGCTGTATCACGATGGCAAGCGCCACAAGCTGACCGCGTTCGACGGCCGCGAGACGGCGCCCGGTGCGGCAACGCCACAGCGTTTCCTCGACAAGGACGGCAAGCCGCTGCAGTTCTACGACGCGGTCGTCGGCGGCAAATCCGTCGGCGTGCCGGGGACGCTCGCCTTGCTGTACGAGGCGCACAAGCGGCACGGCCGGCTGCCGTGGGCGAAGCTGTTCGAGCCGGCCATCGCGCTGGCGGAGAACGGCTTCCAGGTGTCGCCACGGCTCAACACGATGATCGCCACGGAGAAGTACCTGGCGCAACCGGGCATCAAATCGTACTTGCTCGATGCCGCCGGGAAGCCACTCGCCGTCGGGACGGTGCTGAAGAATCCCGCGTTCGCCGCCACGCTGCGCACGATCGCGGCCAACGGCCCGTCCGCGTTCTACACGGGACCGATCGCGCAGGACATCGTGGACACCGTGCGCTCGCATCCCACCAACCCGGGCGACATGACCCTGGCCGACCTCGCCAATTACCGCGTGCAGGTGCGCGACCCGGTGTGCGGACGCTACCGTTCGTACAACGTGTGCGGGATGCCGCTGCCATCCTCCGGTGGGCTCACCATCCTGCAGATGCTCGGCATGCTCGAGCCCTACGATCTGCACGCGATGGGGCCGGCGACTTTCTGGAGCGTGCACTTCATCAGCGAAGCCGGGCGCCTGGCGTATGCCGATCGCGGCATGTACATGGCCGATCCCGACTTCTACACGCCGCCGACCGGACTGCTCGATCACGCGTACCTGCTCGAGCGCTCGCAGCTCATCCGGACCACCGGCAGCATGGGACGTGCGAAACCAGGCGATCCGCCCGAGATCGCGTCCGCACGCAAGGTCGCCTACGGCGTGCACGACGCCCTCGAGTTCCCGTCGACGTCGCACATCTCGATCATCGATCGCGAAGGCAACGCAGTCGCGATGACGACGACGATCGAGGATGCGTTCGGCAGTCGCCTGATGACGAAGAGCGGCTTCCTGCTCAATAACGAGCTGACCGACTTCTCGTTCGCGCCGGAGGAAGATGGCAAGCCGGTGGCCAATCGCGTCGAGGCGGGCAAGCGTCCGCGCTCGTCGATGGCGCCGACGATCGTCTACGACCGTGCCGGGCGCATCTTCATGGTGACCGGCTCACCCGGTGGCAGTGCCATCATCAACTACGTCGCCAAGACGCTGATCGGCGTGCTGGACTGGAAGCTCGATCCGCAAGCGGCCATCGCGTTGCCCAACTTCGGCAGCCGCAATGGACCGACCGAGCTCGAGAAGGACACGCCGGTCGTCGCGCTGGAGCCGCTCCTCAAGGCCATGGGACACGACACGCGCGTCATGGAGCATACGAGCGGGCTCCAGGCGATCGTGCGCACGCGCACTGGCTGGATCGGCGGCGCCGATCCACGGCGCGAAGGCACCGCGCGCGGCGATTGATGCCGCCGCCGCGGCGGATGCACGCCACGAATCCGTCGTCATGGGCATGGCCTCTCCCTTGCGCACCGGACTGCGACCCGATGCGATCGCCGCCTTCCGCAATCGCCTGCAGAAGAACTTCCGGCACTGGTCACGCTGGGCGCGCAGGCACGAAACGACGGCGTTTCGCGTGTACGACCGCGACGTGCCGGAGTTTCCGCTGGCGATCGACTGCTACGGCCCGGCGGAGCCGGCGCTCGGCATGCGGCTGCATTTGCAGGAGCTCGAGACCGGCTGGGTGCAGAAGCCGGAAGAGCACGCGGCATGGATCGAGGCCGTGCGCAACGCTGCAGCGGCCGCGATGGACCTTCCCGCGCAGCACATCGCGTTCAAGCATCGGCCGCGGCGGCACGCAGGCGCACAGCACGAAAAGACCGGCAAGGCCGGCCAGGACTTCCTGGTGCTCGAAGGTGGGCTACGCTTCTGGGTCAATCTCGAAGCGTATCTCGATACCGGATTGTTTCTCGACCATCGCGCTCTGCGCGCGCGCGTCCGGGAGCGGGCGCGTGGGCGGCGCATGCTCAACCTCTTCGCGTACACCGGCAGCTTCACGGTGCACGCGGCCGCAGGCGGGGCGGTGAGTTCGACCAGCGTCGATCTGTCCAATGCCTACCTTGCCTGGGCCGGGCGCAACTTCGCCGCCAATGGCGTCGATCCCGAACGACATCGCCTGGTGCGTGCCGACGTGTTGCGCTGGCTGCAGGAGGCGCCGGGCAGCGCCACCCGCTACGATCTCATCGTGCTCGATCCACCGGTGTTCTCCAATTCCGCCGCGATGACCGGCACGCTCGACGTGCAGCGCGATCATCCGCAGCTCATTGCATCCTGCCTGCGCCTGCTCGCGCCCGGCGGCGAGCTCTACTTCTCCACCAACCTGCGATCCTTCGCGATGGTGCCCGAGCTGACGGCGCAGTGCCAGGACATCACTGCCGCGACCCGCGCCGAGGATTTCCGTGACCCACGCGTGCATCAGGCTTTTCTCTTCTGCGCCCCGTCGTGAGCAGCGACCCGCACGCAGCGCGCGCGACGCCCGGCGCGCATCGCATCGTGATCGTCGGCGGCGGCGCCGGTGGGCTGCCGCTCGCCGCACGGCTCGGGGAGAAACTCGGCAAGCGGGGACGCGCCGACGTCACGCTGGTCGACCGCTTCGAGACCCACGTCTGGAAACCGCTGCTGCACGAGGTCGCGGCCGGTCGCATGGACGCCGATGCCCACGACGTCGACTATCTCGCGCTCGCGCACTGGCATGGCTTCCGGTTCCGGCAGGGCACGGTGGAAGGGCTGGAGCGCGCCGCGCACGTCCTGCGCCTCGCCGCGCTGCATGACGACGATGGCGTGGAAGTCCTGCCGCCGCGGCGCGTTGGCTACGACACGCTGATCCTGTGCGTCGGCAGCGTCAGCAACGACTTCGGCATCCCGGGCGTCAGGGAGCACGCCATCTCGCTCGACACGCCGGTGGATGCCGAACGCTTCCACCGCCGGCTGCTGTCAGCGTGCGTGCGCGCCGACGGCCGTCTCGCGCATGGACAAATCGCCAAGGTGCACATCGTCATCATCGGTGCGGGCGCGACCGGCGTGGAGCTCGCCGCCGAGATCCGCCAGACCACGCGCGCGCATGCTGGCTACGGCCTCGATTACCTGGAGCCCGCGAAGGACATCGAGATCACGCTGGTCGAGGCCGCGCCCCGCGTGCTGCCGCCGCTGCCGGAGCGCATCGCCATCGCGGCCACGGGGCTGCTCGACAAGCTGCGCATCACCGTGCGCACCGGCGCGAAGGTCACCGCCGTGGATGCCGAGGCGGTGCATCTGGGCGAGGAAAGCCTGCCAGCCGATCTCATCGTCTGGGCGGCGGGCATCCAGGCGCCACCGTGGTTGCGCGATCTCGATGGCCTCGAGGTGAACCGCGCCAATCAGCTCGTCGTGACCACGCAACTGCAGACCACGCGCGACCCGGACGTGTTCGCGCTGGGCGATTGCGCGGCATGTCCATGGCCCGAATCCGGCAAGGCGGGCGCGATCGTGCCGCCGCGTGCACAGGCTGCGCACCAGCAGGCGACGCTGCTGATCCGCGCGATGAAAGCGCGTCTGGCAGGACGGCCGCTGCCCACCTTCCATTTCCACGACTTCGGCTCGCTGGTGTCGCTCGGCGAGGTGTCGGCGGTCGGCACGCTCATGGGCCGACTCATCGGCGGCAGCCTGCTCATCCAGGGCCTCATCGCGCGCTGGATGTATGCCATGCTCTACAAGCTGCATCAGATCTCGGTGCACGGCTACTGGCGTGTCGCCATCGATACGCTGGGTCGTTTCCTGAGCCGGCGCCTCGAGCCGCGCGTGAAGCTGCACTAAAGGCGCGCATGCTTGCCGGGATCACCTGGCTGCTGGTCTTCCAGTGCATCGGCGAATTCATCGTCGCGCTGCTGCGCATTCCGGTGCCCGGCCCCGTCGTCGGCATGGTGCTGCTTTTCCTCGCATTGCGCTGGCGAGCGCGCAATCCCGATTCGCTCGACCGGGCCGCGCAAGGCCTGCTGCAGCATCTGTCCTTGCTGTTCGTCCCCGCGGGAGTCGGCGTGATGCTGCACCTCGCGCGCCTCGCGCACGAATGGCTGGCGATTGCCGTGGCGCTTGTGATCAGCACCGTCCTCGCCATCGCCGCCAGCGCCACGACGATGAACTGGCTGGTTCGCCGCGGGTCGGGCACGGCGGTGGATGCAGCACGTAGCCCGCCGCGGGACGGGACTTGATGCGCGCGCCTGGCTTGAGCGAGATCTGGGTCTATCTCGCGGCATCCCCGCTGCTATGGCTCACGCTCACGTTGGTCGCGTACCAGGCCGCGCACGCGCTGTATGCACGGCTGCGCTTCCATCCTCTTGCCAACCCGGTGCCGCTGGCCGTGCTGGCCATTGCCGGCGTCCTGATCGCCACGCAGACGTCCTACCAGACCTATTTCGACGGTGCGCAATTCGTGCACTTCCTGCTCGGCCCGGCGGTCGTGGCGCTGGCGGTGCCGCTCGCGCGCGAATGGCCGAACGTGCGTCGCCTCGCACTGCCGATCGCCGGGGCGCTGTGCGCCGGTGCGGCGACCGCAGTGGTCTCCGTGCTCGGAATCGCGCGGGCGCTGGGCGCCTCGCCGGCGACCTTGCTGTCGCTCGCCCCGAAGTCGGTGACCACGCCGATCGCGATGGGAATCGCGGAAAAGATCGGCGGGCTGCCGCCGCTCGCGGCCGTGTTCGCGGTGGTCACGGGCGTCATCGGTGCGGCATGCGGCAAATACGTGCTGGATGCGCTGCGGATCACCGACTGGCGCGTGCGCGGCTTCGCGCTGGGCGTTGCCGCCCACGGCATCGGCACCGCCCGCGCCTTCCAGGTGAACCCGGAGGCGGGCGCCTACGCCGGGCTTGCGTTCGGGTTGCACGGCGTGCTCGCCGCCGTGCTGTTCCCGCTCGCTTACGCGCTGCTGCGCTGAGCGCGCGCTGGCGCGTCGCTCACCAGAGCCGTACGCGCTTCTCCGGCGGCAGGTACATCGCGTCGCCGTGCTGCACCTGGAACGCGTCGTAGAACGCATCGAGATTGGCGAGCGACCCGTTGCACCGGAACTGGTCCGGCGAATGCGTATCGGACTTGAGGTAGACGATCTGCTGCTCGGGTCGGATCTTCTCGCGCCAGCCCTGTGCGTAGCTGAGCATGAAACGCTGATCGCCGGTCATGCCATCGATCACCGGTGCGCCGTGGCCCTTGAGCGAGAGCCGGTACGCCTTGTACGCGATCTCCAGGCCCGAGTTGTCGGCGATGTTCTCGCCGAGTGTGAGCGCGCCATTGACGTGGTACCCCGGCAGCGGACTGAACGCGTCGTACTGCGCGACCAGCACCTTGGTCTTGGCCGCGAAGCGCTGGTGATCGGCCTTCGTCCACCAGTTGCGCAGGTTGCCGTCACCATCGAACTGCGAACCGGTGTCGTCGAACCCGTGACTGATCTCATGGCCGATCGTCGCGCCCACGCCGCCGTAGTTCGCGGCATCGTCGGCCGCCGGATCGAAGTAGGGCGGTTGCAGGTAGGCCGCGGGAAATACGATTTCGTTCATGCTCGGGTTGTAATAGGCGTTCACCGTCTGCGGCGTCATCAACCACTCTTCCCGATCGACGGGCTTGCCGAGCTTGTTCAGGTTGCGCGCGTATTCGAACGCGACCGCACGCATGACGTTGCCGACGAGATCGTCGCGGCGGATCTCCAGCGTCGAGTAGTCGCGCCAGCGCGTGGGGTAGCCGATCTTGGTCGTCAGCTTCGCGAGCTTCGCTTGCGCCTCCCCTTTCGTCGAGGGGCCCATCCAGTCGAGCTTGTCGATGCTCTGGCGATACGCTTCGAGCAGGTTCGCCACCAGCACCTCCATGCGCGCCTTGCTCTCGGGCGGGAAGTATTTCGCGACGTACAGCTTGCCCACGGCAAACCCGATGGACGTCTCGACTACGGTGACGCCGCGCTTCCAGCGGGGGCGGTTCTCCGGAATGCCGCGCAGAACCTTGCCGTCGAAGCCGAAGGATTCGTCGACGAACCGCTGGTCAAGGTAACGGCCATACGCGTGCAGCAGCTGCCACCGGAAATAGGCCTTCCACACCGGGAGCGGCGTGCGCGCGAGCACGACGCCGAAGCCGCGCATGTAGCTCGGCTGGCTGACGATGACGGTGCGCGTCCGGGTGCGCAGGCCGCTCTCGTCGAGATAGGTGCGCCAGTCGAAGCCCGGCGTGAGCCCTTGGAGCCTGGCGGTCGCGAACTTGTTGTACGTCTTGATCGGGTCGCGGTTCGCGACCTGCGTCCACTGCACGCGGGCGAGGTCGGTTTCGAGCCGGAGGATCGCGCTCGCTTCGGCCGCTGCGTCGCGATCGCCCGCGAGGGTGAGCATGCGCTCGATGTGCTGCCGATACGCCGTGCGGATGGCGGTGAGCTTGACGTCCTTTTGCGCGAGGTAGTAGTCGCGGTCGGGCAGACCGAGCCCCGATTGATACAGTCCCGCGGCGTATTCGGTGGAACGGCGCGAGTCCTGCTCGACGAAAAGCTCGAAGGGTACGGTCACCCCCATGCGCTCGAGGTCGACCATGAGCCTCGCGAGATCGCTCTTGCTGGCGAGCGCATCGATGCGCGCGAGCACTGGCTGCAGGGGGGCGAGACCGAGGGAGGCCAGCCGTGCCTCGTCCATGTAGCTCGCGAACAGGTCGCCGATCTTGCGTTCGTCGGAGCCCGGCGCGGCATTGGCGTTCGCCGCGGCCGCCTCGATGATCTCGCGCAATTGCTCCTGCGCCTTGTCGAACAGCACGTACCCCGGTCCGTAGGCGGCCTTGTCCGCCGGAATCTCCGTCGTCGCGAGCCACTTGCCGTTCACGTGCCGGTAGAAATCGTCCTGGGGACGCACGGCCGGGTCGAAATACTGCGTCTCGATGCCGGAGGTGAGCGGGGCCTCGGCGGGCGGGGACGATTGCGCGAGCGCCGCGCCCGCGGCGAGCAGCGCGGAGCACAGCAGCGCCTTCAATACGGATGGGAAATGCACGAACACCTCGCTAGGGAACGGCTACCCGCCGCAGGAGCGGCATTATCGCAAGGCGCTTAGGATGCCGGTGTTGCGCGCGATATACTGCCGCCGCACGCGACGGGACGCCGTCCGCAACGATGAACGCAGACCTCTTCTCCGCAACGATTCTGCTGGTCCTGGTCATCGATCCGTTCGGCAACGTGCCGCTCGTCGTCTCGCTGCTGCGGCCGGTGGCGCCGGCCAGGCGGCTTGCGGTGGTGCTGCGGGAGTGCTTCTTCGCCTACGCCATCCTGCTGGCGTTCATGGTCGGCGGAAAGACCTTCCTCACCCTCCTGCGCCTGTCCGAGACGTCGCTGGCGATCGCCGGCGGCATCGTACTGTTCCTGATCGCACTGCGGATGATCTTCCATCGGGTCGACGAGGTATTCGGCACCGGGGAGGCCGCCGAAGAGCCGTTCCTCGTGCCGTTGGCGGTCCCGGCGATCGCCGGGCCCTCGGCGCTCGCAACGGTCATGCTGCTCGCATCCCGCGAGCCCGCGCGTATCGGGGAATGGGCGCTCGCGCTGTCGCTCGCAATGTTGTTCACTGCCGCCGTGCTCGCCGCGGCACATTGGCTCGAGCGACTGCTCGGCCCGCGCGTGGTGACGGCCCTGCAGCGCCTGACCGGCCTCGTTCTCACCGCACTCGCGGTGGAAATGCTGTTGAGCGGCGTGCGCATTTTCGTCACGGACCTCGCCCGCTGATGGCCTTCCGGGCCCGGCGCCCGGGGCGTGCGACAACCCGGCGTCCATCGCTGCGCACGCCTTGACAGTTCGCGATCCGATAAATTACAAGCGGTCGGGTGACGACACGCAACGGCTACGTTTCGGGCGAGCAGTACAGTGGCGTAGCGATTCTGCTGCACTGGTTGACCGCCGTGCTGGTCGTTGCCAATCTCCTCCTCGCCGTGTCGATGGTTCCGCTGCCGATCAGTCCGCGCAAGCTGCAGTGGTACGCGTGGCACAAATGGATCGGCATCACGATTTTCCTGATGACGTGGCTGCGGCTCGCGTGGCGTCATCTCAGGCCGCCGCCGCTGCCGGTACCGATGCCGCCGTGGCAGCGCCGCGCCGCTGCCGCATCGCATTCGCTGCTCTATGTCCTGCTGCTGGTCATCCCCGTCTCGGGCTGGCTTTACAGCTCGACAACGGGCGTACAGGTGGTCTATCTCGGCCTGGTGCCGCTCCCTGACCTCCTCCCGAAGGACCGCGCCCTCGCAGCATCGCTCAAGGCCGTGCACGTCACGCTGAACGTCGCGATGGTCACGCTGGTCCTAATCCACGTGGCGGCAGCGGTCAGGCATCATTTCGTCGACCGCGATCGCGTGCTCGCCCGCATGGTGCCCGGAGTCAAGCCACGAGGATCCCTCGAATGATGATGCGTCGGTCACAAGCCATTACAGCTTGCATGGTGATGCTGTTGTCCGGCGCGGACCCGGCGTGGGCGCAGGGCGTGCTGGCCGATCGGAGCGAGATCCGGTTTGTCGCGAAGCAGCTCGGCGTCAACGTCGAAGGCCGCTTTCGCCGCTTCAAGGCCAATGTGGTTTTCCGGCCCAACGCACTGCCGAGCTCCAGGGCCGACATCGAGGTCGATCTGGGGAGCATCGACCTCGCCAGCGACGACTCCGAGAACGAGGTCAAGGGACCGCTGTGGTTCGACACGTCGAAGTTTCCGGTCGCGCGGTTCAATTCGAGCTCGATCAGGGATCTGGGTGGCGGACGCTACGAAATCGCCGGCCGCCTGTCCATCAAGGGCATCACGCGTGACCTCACGGTGCCGGTCGTGCTCACCCGCGATGCCGCCGGCAACCGCGTGGCCGATGGGAGTTTTCCCGTCAAGCGTCTGGAGTACAGGATCGGCGAAGGTGCCTGGAGCGACACCGACACGGTTGCCGACACGATCGTGGTGCGCATCCGCATGGTCCTGCCCCCGCAAGCATGACGCGAAGGGAATAATTCCCGCCGGCCGCTGTTCATCGGCGCAGCGTCGCGCTTCGACGATGGCTCCGCGCCTTCGACAAAACCCGCCAACGAAGGAGAGATCATGCATGTCCGGATGCTCGCGGCCGCTCTCGCTGCCGCCCTTGCAGGGCCGGTGTCCGCCCAGGAAAGCTACGTGGTGGATCCCGTGCATTCGCAACCGCAATGGGAAGCACGACACATCGGGTTCTCGGCCCAGCGCGGGAGCTTCGGCAAGGTGACCGGCAAGGTCATGCTGGATCGTGCCGCGAAGAAGGGCAGCGTGGATATCGTCATCGATGCCACGTCGGTCAAGACGTACGACCAGCGGCTCGATGCCATCGTCAAGGGCGAGCGCTTCTTCAACGTGGAGAAGTTTCCGACCATCGCGTTCAAGTCCACCAGCGTCGCCTTTCAGGGTGACGCGGTAACCTCCGTGGACGGCGAGCTGACCATGCTGGGCATCACGAAGCCGGTGACCCTCAAGGTCGTCGACTTCGCGTGCGGCGCGAATCCGTTCAACAAGAAGCCGATGTGCGGGGCCGATGCGAGCGCCACCCTCAAGCGTTCCGACTGGGGCATGACCAGCGGTCTCGCTATCGGCAACCCCGCCGACGAGATCGTGCTGCACCTTCCGATCGAGGCGTACCGGGAGTAGCGGCGCACGGCGGCCACGGCGCCCGGCGTTCAGCGCGGCATGACGTAGCCGGCCTCGCAGCGGGCGGCGCCGGCCTTTTCCAGGTCACGCACCAACGCGCTCGCCAGGGCTTCGGGTTCGAGGTGCAGGAAACGCGCATTGAAATCGCGGAAGATGCCGACGCGCTCGACGTAAGCGGGCATGTCCGCGAGCGGCAGGCGCCGCTGGTCGAGCAGGACGAAGGCCAGGATCACCTTGAGCGCGTATCGCGGCAGGCGCTCGGGCTCGCGCTCGAACATCGCGAGACGCGCGTAGGATCGATCCAGCGCCGCCCTCACGTCGGTGAAGGGTTGCCCGTGGCCGGGAACCAGCACCCGCACATCGAGGCCCGCAATGAGGTCCAGCGTGGCGCGCGCCGCGGGCAATGCGGCGGGGTCGATCTCCGGCGGCATGACGAAACCGAAGCCGTTCTCCCACAGCGCATCGCCGGAGATGAGCACGCCGTATTCCTCGTTGTGGAACATCAGCGCGCCCATGTCGTGTCCCGGCGCGGCGAGGAGCCGCCATTCGAGGTCACCCCATACCCGCGTTTCGCCGGCGACCAGCAACGCATCGGCGCTGAAGCGATCCGCTTGCTGATCGGCGTAGTCGAGCAGCAGCGCCTGCTGGTCCCAGCGCTCCACCAGCGGCGCTTCGCCCGCCGGGATCGACAAGGTACAGCCGTAGCGCCGCACGATGGCCGCGTTGCCGCCCATATGGTCCGAATGGCAATGCGTGTTGACGAGCGCCGCGAGCGGCTCCGCGCCAACCCCCTGCCGAGAGTCCAGCAGGGCGAGGGTCAACGATGCGTGACGAACGTAGCCGGAATCGATCAGGACGTGGCCGTCCCGGCTCTTCAGGAGTACGTTGTTGGACGACAGCCAGTCGCGCACGAACACGCGCAGTTGCGGCGGCAGGGCGCGGGTTGGCATCGCAGTCACACGAGCTTTCCGAGGAACTCGCGCACCATCGTCACGCGCTCCTGCAGGGCCGGGGCGGCACGCTCGAGACGAAGGCGGTCGGGGCCGGCGAAGCGGATGCGACCGTCGCGTTGCACGAGGAGAATCAGCTTGCCTGCGTCGAACGGCGGCTGGGGCACGAACTGGATCGTCGAGCGTTCCGGTCCGGCGTCGATCTTGACAACGCCGAGCGGCCGGCCGATGACGCGCAAGCGATGGCAGGCCATGAGGGCCTGCGCGGACTCGGGCAGGCTGCCGAAGCGATCGACGAGCTCTTCCTGCATGAGCTCGAGTTCCTCCATCGTTTCGCAATTGGCGAGGCGCTTGTAAAGCACCAGGCGCTCGTGCACGTCGTTGCAGTAATTCTCCGGCAACAGCGCCGGTACGTGCAGGTTGATCTCGGTCGTGACCCCGAGAGGTGCAGCAAGGTCCGGCTCCCGGCCGGCCTTGAGCGCGCGCACCGCGGATTTGAGCATGTCGGCGTAGAGCTGGAAGCCGACTTCCTGCATCTCGCCCGACTGCGATTCGCCCAGGACCTCACCCGCGCCGCGGATCTCCAGGTCGTGCATCGACAGGTAGAAGCCGGAGCCCAGATCCTCCATCATCTGGATGGCTTCGAGCCGTTTCTTCGCCTGCGCGGCGAGGCTTTCCTCGGGCGGCGTCAGCAGGTACGCGTACGCCTGGTGGTGGGACCGACCGACGCGCCCACGCAGCTGATGTAGCTGCGCCAGCCCGAACCGGTCGGCGCGATCGATGATGATCGTGTTGGCCGTGGGCACGTCGATGCCCGTCTCGATGATGGTCGAGCACACGAGCAGGTTGCAGCGCTGCTGGTAGAACTCGCGCATCACATGCTCGAGCTCGCGCTCCGGCATCTGGCCGTGCGCGATGGCGATGCGCGCTTCGGGGAGCAATTGGGCGAGGCGCTCGGCGGTGGTGCGGATGCTCGCGATGTCGTTCTGAAGATAATAGATCTGGCCGCCGCGCTTCAGCTCGCGCAGCGCCGCCTCGCGCACGATCCCCGGCGAATACTGGGCGACGAACGTCTTGATGGCGAGACGGCGCTGCGGCGCGGTGGCGATCACCGAGAAGTCGCGGATGCCTTCGAGGGACATCGCGAGCGTGCGCGGGATCGGCGTCGCGGTCAGGGTCAGCACATCGACCTCGGCGCGCAGGCGCTTCAGCTGCTCCTTCTGGCGCACGCCGAACCGATGCTCCTCGTCGATGATCACGAGGCCGAGATTCTTGAAGCGCACGTCAGCCTGGATGAGCTTGTGGGTACCGATCACGAGATCGATCGTTCCGTTCGCAAGCCCGTCGAGCGCTCCTTTCACCTCCTTGGCCGAACGGAAGCGCGACAGCTCGGCGAGCTTCACCGGCAGCTCGGCGAAGCGGTCCGAGAAGACCTGGAAATGCTGCTCGGCGAGCAGCGTGGTGGGCACCAGCACCGCCACCTGCTTGCCGTCGGCAAGGGCGATGAATGCAGCACGCAGCGCCACTTCCGTCTTGCCGAAGCCGACGTCGCCGCACACCAGCCGGTCCATCGGCTGGCCGGACGTGAGGTCGTGGATGACCGCCTCGATTGCCCCGGCCTGGTCGGGGGTTTCCTCGAAGCCGAAGCCCGCGGCGAAGGCCTCGTAATCGTGCATGTTGAACTTGAACGCGTGGCCCACGCGGGTGGCACGCTGCGCGTACAGATTGAGGAGCTCCGCTGCCGTGTCGTGCGCCTGGCGCGCCGCCCGCTTCTTCGCCTTGTCCCACTGCCCGCCGCCGAGCTCGTGCAGCGGCGCGGCCTCCGGCGCAGCCCCGCTGTAACGCGCGATGAGGTGCAGGTTCGATACGGGTACGTACAGCTTCGCGTCGTTGGCGTAAACGAGCTGCAGGAACTCGGTCGGGCCCTCGCCGAGATCCATGTTGACCAGGCCGAGGTAGCGGCCGATGCCGTGCTGCTCGTGCACGACCGGGTCGCCGATGCGCACCTCGGACAGGTCGCGCAGCATCGCATCGACGTTGGTTCGACGCGCCGCATCGCGCCGTCCCCGGCGCACCACTCCGGCGTAGAGCTCCGCTTCCGTGACGAAGGCGATCCGCTCGGCCGCCCAGTGAAAGCCCGCATGCAGCGGCGACACCGCAAGTCCCACTGCGGGACCGGGATTCTGCCCGAGGAAGCGCGCCCAGTCGTCGACCAGAGGTACGTCGAGGCCGTACTCGGCGAAGTACTGATGCATGGTGTCGCGCCGTCCGGCGCTCTCGGCGCACACGATCACCCGTGCGCGGCCATCTTCGATGAATCGCTTCAGCGGGATGAGCGGGTCGTCGGCGCGCCGATCGACCTGCACCGAAGGGAGCGGCTGCGTCGGTGACGGCCGGGCGTCGGCCCCACCATGGTCACCGGGAGCTGCCGGTGCGGCGAACGGCAGCTCGACGCGTGCAAACGTCTTGACCATGCCGTTGAAGGCATCCGGAGGAAGGAACAGCTCCGTCGGCGGCAGCAGGGGGCGGGACTTGTCGCCGCGCATGAGCTTGTAGCGCGATTCGGTGTCCTGCCAGAAATGCCGCACGGCTTCCTGAACGTCGCCATGAATGACGATGGCCGCATTCGGCGGCAGATAGTCGGCGAGGGTTGCGGTGGCGTCGAAGAAGAGCGGCAGGTAATACTCGATGCCCCCGGGAGCGATGCCATTGCTCACGTCCTTGTACAGCGCGGACTTCGACGGATCGCCCTCGAACGCTTCACGGTACCGGCCGCGAAAGCGCGTGCGCCCGCTTTCATCGATCGGGAACTCGCGTGCCGGCAGCAGGCGCACGTCCGGCACGGGATACAGCGTGCGCTGCGTGTCCGCGTCGAAGGTGCGGATCGTCTCGATGTCGTCGCCGAAGAGATCGATGCGGTAGGGCAGTGCGCTGCCCATCGGGAACAGGTCGATGAGGCCGCCGCGGACGCTGTACTCACCCGGGGAAACCACCTGCGTCACGTGCTGGTATCCGGCGAGCGCCAGCTGGCCGCGCAGCCCGTCGACGTCGAGGCGCTCGCCCTGCTTGAGGAAGAACGTGAAGGCGGCGAGATAGCTCGGCGGGGCGAGCCGGTTCAGCGCGGTGGTGGCAGCGGCGACCATCACGTCGCATTCGCCGCGGGAGATGCGGTACAGCGTCGCGAGCCGCTCCGAGACGAGGTCCTGATGCGGCGAGAAATGATCGTAGGGCAGTGTTTCCCAGTCGGGTAGCAGCGCCACCTTCAGGCCTGGCGCAAACCACGCGATCTCCTCCGCGAGGCGCTGCGCGGCCAGCGCATCCGCGGCCAGCACCGCGATCATCCGGCGCTCGCGCGAGGATTGCACCGCGAGTTGCGCGATCGCGAGCGCGTCGGCGGAACCGGACAGCGGCGCACCATGCGCGCGCTGCCCCGGACTCGGCAATGGCGGGACGAGCGAAGACAGCGCCGCGAGCGTAGCGGCGCTCAGGGCGGGATCGGAACTGGGAGGGGCGGCAGGCGCCGGCTGCGCTGCGGTACTGGCGGCGGCCGTCCCGGCGACGATGGAGGGCGGCGACATCAACACGGGGAAAGACAACGCTGAATTATAGCAAGCGGGTCGCTCCGCCTCGGCGGCCGCACTTGCCGCGCGATGCAATGCGCGCGCTGCACGCGGGCAGGGCGGTGCTCACCGCGCAGCGCATGGGATAATCACCGCATGCCCGATGCAGCAACGCGCCGCGCGCCTTCACCGTATCTTCTGCTCACGCTGGCGCCGTTCTTCTGGGCGTGCAACTGGATCGTCGGGCGCTCGGTGGCAAGCGATGTCCCGCCGCTCGCGATGACGTTCTTCCGCTGGCTGTTCGCGCTGCTGATCCTCGCGCCGCTCGCCCTGCCGCATCTCCGCCGCGAATGGCCGGTCGTGCGCGCGCACTGGAAGACGATGTTCTTTCTCGGCGCCATCGGCGTCGGCACGCACAACGCCCTGGCTTATCTCGGGCTCAACTACACCACGGCCACGAACGGAGTCATCCTGAACTCGTTCGTGCCGGTCATGATCATCACGCTGTCGTGGATCTTCCTGCGCGAGCGGCTCTCGGCGCTGCAGCTCGCCGGGGTGGTCGTCTCGCTCTGCGGCGTGCTCACGATCCTGTCGCAAGGGAGCATGGCCGCGCTCGCGTCGCTACGCCTCAACGTCGGCGATCTCTTCGTGGTGCTGTCGATGGCGATGTGGTCCATCTACACGATCTGCCTGCGGTGGCGGCCGCGCGGCCTGCACACCCTGACTTTCCTGTTCGTGCTGGCGTGCGTGGGCGACCTGTGCGTGCTGCCGCTCTTCGTCGCGGAGGCCGCGTTCGGGCGGCAGATGGCGCCAACTCTTGCCAACCTGTTCGCGCTCTTCTGCGTCGGCCTGTTCTCGTCGGTGCTTGCCTACATTTTCTGGAATCGCGGCGTCGAGCTCGTCGGCGCGAGCGTTGCCGGACTGTTCATTCATCTCATGCCGGTGTTCGGCGTCGTCCTCGCGACGATATTCCTGCACGAGCGGCTCGCGCCGTTCCACGTGTTCGGCATCGCGCTCATCCTGACCGGGATCTGGATCACCAGCCGACTGGGAAGGCGTGCATCACCGGCGCCGGCCGGCATCGACTGAGAGGCGCAGGGCGCAGCCGCGGTGAGGCCGCGCGTACACGGACGGGCTCGCGGCGTGCCGCGGGAGAAGTCAGGCCGGCACGCGCCCGTACTGGTCGTCGTAGCGGACGATGTCGTCCTCGCCCAGATAGTCGCCGCACTGCACCTCGATCATCACCAGCGGCTCGGTGCCGGGATTGGTGAGACGGTGCCGCGTCTCGACGGGGATGTACGTCGACTCGTTGGCGCCGAGGCGATACACCTTGTCGTCCCGCGTGACTTCCGCCGTGCCACAAACCACGACCCAGTGCTCGCTGCGACGGTGGTGCAGCTGCAGCGAAAGCGATGCTCCCGGCTTCACCTCGATGCGCTTGATCTTGAAGCGCGGCCCATCCTGCAGCACGGTGTAGGCACCCCACGGCCGCGCCACGGTGCGATGGAGCTTGTAGGCCTCGTGTCCCCGCGCCTTGAGCTCACCAACCACCTCCTTCACCCGCTGCAGGTGATCGCGGTGCGCGATCAGAACCGCATCGGCGGTATCGATGATCACGAGGTTTTCGATGCCGACGGTGGCGACGACCCGCTCCTCGGCGTGCACGTACGTTCCGGTCGTGGCGATCGAGATGCGTTCACCGCGGCCGCGGTTGCCGTGATGATCCGGCTCGGTGAGATCGGACACGGCCTGCCACGAGCCTACATCGCTCCAGTCGAAGGTTCCGCGCACCACCGCCACGGCGCCATCGGCGGCGGCTTTCTCCATGACCGCGTAGTCGATGGAGATGTCCGGGACCGCGGCGAAGAGCGCAGCGTCGATCTCGAGCATCACCCTTGGGGACCGTGCGGCAATCATGGTCCAGACCGGCTTCACGGCGTCCAGGACGGCAGGTGCGTAGCGGCCGAACGCGCGCAGGATCGCGCCCGCGGAGAAGCAGAACATGCCCGAGTTCCACACGTAATTGCCGGCGGCGACATACTGCCGGGCAAGTTCGGCGGCAGGCTTCTCGACGAAGCGTTGCGCCCGCACGACCGGGATGACGCCCGGCTCGCCAGACACCTGCGCGCCGCATTCGATGTACCCGAACCCCGTCTCCGCGTGCGTGGGCGTGATGCCGAAGGTCACGAGCGAGCCCGTGGCGGCGGTCGCCACTGCAGTGTGTACGGCAGCGGCGAACGCCTCCTGGTCACGGATCAGATGGTCGGCAGGCAACACCAGCATGACGGCGTCCGCGCCGAAGCGGGCTTCGACACACAGGGCGGCGAGCGCCACTGCGGGCGCCGTATTGCGGCCGAAGGGTTCCAGCAGGAACAACGCGTCGGCGGGGCCCGGCGACAGCCCGGCATATACATCTTTGGTGTGGAAGTAGTAGTCGCGATTGGTGACCGTCAGCAGCGACGATGCACCGGCGAGGGCGAGCGCCCGGGCGGCGGTCTTGCCGAGAAGGGTCTCGCCGTCGGGAAGCGGCATGAAGGGCTTCGGGGCGGCCTCGCGGGACAGCGGCCACAGGCGCGTGCCGGCGCCTCCGGACAGAATTACCGTAACAACCGTCGGGTCGGCCATGGCTCTTGTCGGTCCTCTTGAATTCGGGGCAGTCTACCCCAACTAAAACGACATTAGAGAGTTCCTCGCTGCCCGCAGAATGTATCGTACAGGCGTGCGCGCGGAACTTCGGATGGCGAGTGATATCATAGATTTGGATGCGCTTATGCTGATCGCCGTCAGGCGGCCGGCGCACGACGATTACCGGGGGTGAACTGGTATCGACGGGGGTTGCAAAGCAGCGCGGGGCATGCCGAGGCGCTTGACCTCGTTAATCACGAGCAATCGCAAACTTAACTGCGAACGACGAAACGTACGCTCTGGCGGCTTAACCCCGCCGGACCTCGCACCGGGAAGCGCTCGGCCCGGGTGACGAACCGCTAAAGGCAACTGCAGCGGCAAGTTGCAGCGAGGACATTCAGAGCGATCGCGTGCGTCCGGGTCACTTGGGCAGCACGTTAAAGCAAGGTGACTGGTCCTGTCGCAGCGTGTCTGTCCGCGGCGCCAGGACGAGATCAAATGACCGACTAAGCATGTAGTCCTGACTGTGGAGTGCTTCCGGACGCGAGTTCGATTCTCGCCACCTCCACCAACAGCAGCAATGACGGCCACCTGCGGGTGGCCGTTTTTTTTGGCCTTCCCCGTTGCAGGAGCGCCTACTGACGTCCGTCGGCGTGCGCTTGCATCTCGCGCTGACGGGAGGCAACGTCGGGTGCAACGGCAAGCCAGAACTCAGTGGGCATGGGGTAACCGAGAATTCCGCTCAATCTGCTGACGGTGCTCGAAGTCAATAAGACGAAGCCGAAGACGGCATCCAATCGACTCCGCGATGGCGACGGACTCTTTCTCTTCGTCGCCCCGACCGGCGTAAAGAGCTGGCAGCTTCGCTACAAGCTGGGCAAGAAGGCCCAGACCGCCACGCTCGGCAAGTTTCCGAACGTGTCGCTGGACGAGGCACGCGAGCGGGCGGAGGAGGCGCGGGCGACGCCGCCGGAGCCGCCGGCATGAAGCGGCGAAGCGGCCCGACGGCGCGCGCTGTAAGCGGGATCGTTTGCTGCCTCGGAACGCCGTTCCTCTCGAAGAGATCGGCGAGTGCGTGCGCGAGGCGTCGCTGCTCGCGCTAAACCAAAGTCGTAGACGATTCGTGCAAGCCGTCACTTCCCGGACGCGCCGGTAGAGCGTCGCTTCACGCTTGTGCAAGTGTGCGGCAACGACCAGACGTCCAGCGTTCGCCTAGTCGTTCGCTTCGCCACGGCAGTCCGGAGCCCGATCAGGCTGCTCCTCCCTCACCGAGAGGTCCAGCCGCGCGCGCCCGCGCGTCTGGCGAACTGGCGCGTAGTTCCAAACCGACGGCAACTGCTGCGCGCCTACAAGGAGTTCGAGGAGCGCGGCGGAACCCTCATGCACGGGCGCGGCGCCAAGGGCGAGCGGGTGCGCGCGGAGATCCTGAAGCGCCAACAGTTGTTTTCCATTTCCGACATCGAGCAGGCCTGCCCGGGCGTCAGCCGCGGCAACCATTAGCGGCAAAACGTCGCATGGACCTCAGACCCCGGCCACTTATTTGCACAGCGTATGAAATACAACACCTCTGCGGCGGATTGTCTCCTATGACGAATACCGACCGTCTAGGTTGACGTAGCTCAAGTTGCGCATAGGTACGACGGCTAGCATGCATCGAGGATTTGCGCGACAGCATCGCGCGCACTACTAACAGGGGCGCCAGCTTGTCGTGCGTGAGTCAAGACAAAACCCACAAGACCACGCCGCGGCGCAACGGGCAGATCACCAGTGAGAATCGGTTTGTTGCGATACGCCGGCGCGCTGAGGGCAAAACCATGACTCTCAACCATAGCTGCCCAGTTTTTCGGGATACGAGCGCGTGGGGGCCGCTGCATCAGATCCGCTCACGCTTCGCAGCAGATGCTCCAAACAACCGTAAGCCGATGCGCCGGGTCCGACAAGCGTATGAGACTGCTCCGAATCGCAGCTCATCAGCTAACGATGCCCAGACCTGTCCAGTCGATCGAGGCCGCCGCAAGGACCGCGCTTACACACGCTTTGCCGAAGGCTGAAATCCGATGACATCCCGTAGAACGAAGAAGGGGAGCACATGAGACTGATTATTCCATCGATAATGGACCGCTGGATCAAGCTCGGACTGGCGAGCGTTTTTGCGATCGCGGTTGCCGGATGTGGTGGTGGCGGCGGTGGTGGTGATAACGGTAGCAGTGGCGACAATGGCGGCGGCAGTCCGGCGGCTGCCGGCGCGACCGTGTCTGTGCCGCCACCGGCAGGTTCTCCCATCGACGCAACGACACTCAGTGCGGCTCAGTGGGCGGAACTCGCGCCGACAGGTGCGATTACCAGCGTAACCACGGACGGCACGCCCGTCGTGACGTTCCAGGTCACCGACGCCAACAATCGCGGGATCAAGGGCCTCGGGTTCGCGAACAAGTCTGCCACCGCCAAGTACTCGAGCCTATCGAACCTGGCATTCACCATGGCCAAGCTCGTGCCCGGCAGCAACGGCAGCCCGAGCAAGTGGGTGAGCTATCTCGTGATCAGTCCTGCCGCCACCACGACGGCAGCCGATGCGCCCACGAGGCCGACGTCCGACAACAAGGGAACGCTGGTCGACAACGGCGACGGCACGTACAAGTACACCTTCTGGACGGACATCTCGAAGGTCAAGGCGTTCGTTGACGGGGCAACCTATGTGGCGCCCAACACGGCCGCGGATCTCGGCGACCTCACCTACGATCCGGCGAAACTGCACCGCGTCGTCATCCAGATCAGCGGAAATGCCCGGGGCACCGGCACCAACACACCCGACGCTTCCAACTCCGGCGTCACCGGCGTTCCGATCGGGACGCCGGCCAACCTCGTCATGGACCTCTGGCCGGCGACCCACACTGCGGTCGGCGCTGCCGGGGATCCGGCCGGGCGCGATATCGTCCAGTCGGCTTCCTGCTTCGAATGTCACGGGCAGTTCAGCTTCCACGGCGGCGCCCGCCAGGACACCAGGTATTGCGATACGTGCCACACCGACCAGCGCCGGTACGGCCGCACCGAAGCCGCGACCACCGCGACCGGTTACAGCGGGAGCACCTATGTCGTCATGGGTCGCACGGTAGGGAACCTCCCGAACGAGGTCCACAAGATCCACATGGGCGAGAGGCTCACCAAGACCGGCTACAACTACGCCGACGTGCGCTTCAACGACGTCACGTATCCGCAGCCCGTCCAGAATTGCACCAAGTGCCACGACGGATCCGCGGGCGCGAAGAACAAGACCGCGCAGGGCGACAACTGGAAGAATGTGCCGAGTCGCCTCGCGTGCGGCGCGTGCCACGACGGTATCGACTTCGCAACGGGCAAGGGGCTGACGCTCGCAGACGCTGAGCAAGGTCTGACGACCTCGCAGTACGGTCACGTCGGCGGCGCGCAGGCGGACGACAGCAAGTGCGCGCTGTGCCATGGCCCGGCAGCCATTCCTGTCTATCACGTGACGGTGGACAACACGGGCGCGAACGGGCGTGGCGGTTACCCGCTGAACACGGCCCAGGACGTTCCGACGCCGGGCTACCCCTCCGGGCAAGGTCCGTCGATTCCGCTGGCGGCGCAGATGAACCTGCCGGCAGGGGCCTACAAGATCAATTACGAGATCAAGCAGGTCACGGTCGCGGGCGCGGCGGGTGCGAAGAAAGCCACCGTCGTGTATCGCGTGCTGAAGGATGGGCAACCCGTCACGTTCAACAGTTCGGGCAACCTCATCACCGGCGTCGACGGCTCGCCAGGCGTCTACGTCGTCTACGCGGTGCCGCAGGACGGTATCGCCACTCCGGCAGACTGGAATGCCCAGAAGACCGCGTCCATCAAGGCACTTCGCGACAAGACGGGTGGCAACTCCCAGACGGGACCGGACGCGAGCGGCTACTACACGGCGACACTCGGAGCAGTCATCCCCGACAACGCGGCCATGGTCACGGCGGCGATCGGCGTCGACTACAACGGCTTCGTCCAGCTTGATCTCGCGGACTATCCGAAGGGCATCCGGCTGCGTGAGCCCGCCTTCGTGATGAAGACCGCCGACGGCTATGCGGCCCGCCGCAGCATCGTGGACAACGCCAAGTGCAACAACTGCCATGCGCAACTGGGTGTCCAGCCGTCGTTCCACAGCGGCGCCCGCAACAACGGCCAGGGTTGTGCGCTAGGTGGGTGCCACGACGCCAACAAGAACACCGGTCACACCGGTGCCCCCGACTTCGGCGGCGGCTGGTCGGTCGCGAGCAAGAGCCTGATCCATGGCATCCACGGCGCGAGCAAGCGGACGCAACCGTTCACGTACGAAGCGACCGCCGACAATCCGACCGGGTTCCAGGAAGTCACTTATCCCGGCATCCTGAAGAACTGCGAGACGTGCCACGTGGCCGGCAGCTACGACTTCAGTGGCGCAGCGAACAGTGCCGCCCTGCCGAACCTGCTCTGGACGACCGATGCGAAGACGAACATGAGCAACCCGACGAATGTGCCGTCCATCGGACTTTCGCCCTGGGTGACGACGTTCGGAGCCGGGCAGGTCGACTACACGAACAACAACCTGGTCAGCTCGCCGATCGCGGCCTCCTGCTTCGGCTGTCACGACAGCAGCCTGGCCACGCAGCACATGATCGCCAACGGCGGCACGCTGGTCACGCTGTTCTCGAAGGTGTCTTCGGTCGCCACCCGCCCGGCCATCGGAGCGGCGTCGACCATGCAGTTCACGAAGTCCGAGCAGTGCATGCTGTGCCATGCGTCCGGCAAGGTCGCGGACATCAAGGCCATGCACGCGAAGTAATCAGGTGACCGAAGTCAGGTCACGGTAACCATGCCGGGGCACGGCGCCCGTGCCCCGGCAGCAGGAAGTGCAGCAGCGTTAAGGCCCGGGGCGGAAAATGTCCCGGGCTTTTTTCGTGTGGATGTCGGAAAATGATCCCTTCGCGGGATCTGCGTCAAAGTGACACAGGAGAGCTCCATGCAATATAGGATCGTCAAGGCTGCATTGATCGCGGCGATAGCCTTTGCCTTCGCGACCCCGTCCATTGCTGCCGAGGCCAAATCGTCAGCGTCGCCGGCATCGCTGCAAAAGGCCACTACGCCCCAGACGACCGCCAAGCCGAAGCCCAAGGCATCGAAGCAGGTCAAGCTCGTGGACCTCAACAGCGCCAGCAAGACCCAGTTGAAGCGCCTCCCGGGCGTGGGCGACGCGGAGGCCGACAAGATCATCGCGGGCCGCCCGTACCTCAGCAAGGCGGACCTCGTCACTCGCGGCATTCTTCCCGCCGGCATTTACGAAGGCGTCAAGAAAGAGGTCATGGCCAAGCCGAAGGCGGTTTGATTGATCCAACGCAACGCGGCCATCGCGACAGCGGATCTAGGATGCGAATGTGCTAGCTGCTGCCCATTGCAAACCCGGCCACGAGATGACGCTCGGCGTGTTCGACAGGCTCGCCGTGATCTCCACGTGGCGAACACCGCGCGATAACATAGGGGGCAGCGCTGTGTGCGCACTCAACTCAAAAGTCCAAGCACTCGAATTCGCTATGGACCAGGTCTTGAAGCAATTTCGCCTTCTGCATCTTCAAGGGCCGACACATCGGGATGAAGCCATGCCCACGGCATCGTGGCAGGCGCCTGCGACGGCGCGCCGGCTTCCCGATCCGCAAGTGCCGCGTGCCAAACATCGGAGTGGTTCATGAGCAAGAATCGATCGTCATCGCAGTGGATCGGCCTGTTGACTGCGGGGTTGCTTGCCGTCGCCTTGGCGAGCTACGGCGCCTACTCCGGCGCGGTCCCAACCGCCGGCGCGCCGAAAGCCGAAGGAACGCAGGCCTTGGCTGATTCGACCGCACTGGTCATCGAAATCACCAACGTCAGTGTCGGCGGCAGCCCGGTCGTCGAATTCACGGTCAAGAACCAGGACGGCGAAGGCATGGCGGGGCTCAAGCCCGCGGACCTGCGCTTCAACCTCGCGAAGCTCGTGCCCGGCACCAATGGCGGCGCTACCATGTGGCAGGACTACATCAACCGCGCCTCGGGCGGCGCCGTGCAGGGCACGCAGGAGCGGGTCGCCACCGGAGCAGCGTACGGCACGCTGGTCAACGGCGGCGATGGCAAGTACACGTACATGTTTGCCACGGACATCACGGATGCGGCCAAGAATCCGTGCCCGGCGTCCTGTACCGACGCCGACGGCAAGGCGCTCGACATCAGCTATCAGCCGAATGTCGTGCACCGCGTGACGATACAGCAGGGGAACAGCGCGTACCCCAAGGCCACCGGCGTCTACGATTTCGTGCCGTCCGGAAGCTCGCTCGCGGTCACGCGCGAGGTCATCGCGACGGCCAAGTGCAACCAGTGCCACGAGCAACTCACCGCACACGGCACCCGCGTCGACACGAAGCTGTGCTTGACCTGCCACAACCGCGGCTCGTGGGTCGCCACGGCCGGCCAGCCGAACGTGACGGTCGAATTCCGGAACATGATCCACAAGATCCACTACGGCTCGAGCCTGCCGAGCGTCCTGGCCGGAACCCCGTACAAGATCGGCAATACCGACTTCTCCAGCGCCACGTTCCCGCAGGACGTACGCAACTGCACCGTCTGCCACGACGGCACCCCGGGGGCCGCGAACGCCACGCCGCAAGGCGACCACTGGAAGACCAGCCCGAGCATGAAGGCCTGCGGCGCGTGCCACGACGACGTGTACTTCGGTGTCCAGCCGGATCCGGCCAAGCCGTACCAGATCATCGCGCATCCGGGCGGGCCACAGCCCGACGACAGCACGTGTGCGCTCTGCCATGCCACGGGCCGGTTCCCCGGGTCGTCCATGGACATCGCCGTCGCGCACGACTTCCCGGCACGATTCAAGGCGGCCGCCGCCAAGTTCAAGCTCAACATCCTGAGCGCATCGTCGACCACGCCGGGCAGCAAGCCGGTGATCACGTTCTCCGTCACCGATCCGACGAACGCAGATGCGCCTTACGACATCAAGACGCACCCGGCCTTCACGGCGGGGGGCAACAGCACGCTGACCGTCAAGATCGGATGGAGCACGAAGGACTTCGGCAACGACGGCAGCGGACAGACCTACGGCCAGCCGATCAGCATCAATGCGCTCAGCACGGCCGCCGTGCCCGGGTCTGCCGCGGGCACTTACACCGTCACGTCGCCGGTCGCCGTTCCCGCCGGACAGACGGGAACGCTGCGCGTCCTGATGGACGGGCATCCTGCGGGCGACGTCACGGCCAAGGGTCAGTTCAACGATCGGCTTGCCGTGAAAAGCGTGTTCAAGGATTACGCGATCACCGGCACGGCGACGCCACGACGCGTGGTGGTCGACATCGCGAAGTGCGACGCCTGCCACGGGGTGCTGAGCCTGCACGGCAACAACCGCACGGACGAGCCCCAGGTATGCGCGGTCTGCCACAACCCCAACGCCACCGATGCGAGCCGGCGGCCGTCGAACTCGGGCGTTCTCACGGGAGGTGTGGATGGCAAGCTCGAGGAGTCCATCGACTTCAAGACCATGATCCACGCCATCCACGCGGGTCAGGCGGGCAAGGGCGGGTTCCGCACGAAGGGCATCGTCGTGTACGGGTTCGGCGGCAGCGTGAACGACTTCAGCGGCGTCGTGTTTCCCGGAAGGCTCAACAACTGCGCCACGTGCCACGTCGGCACGTCGTATCAGCTGACCGGCATCTGGGCTGCACCGACTGCCAACGGAGTTCAGGGCAGCACGAGCAGCACCGGCGCTTCTGCCCTCGATGCGACCGACAACTTGCGGACGACCCCGACCGCGGCGGTGTGCTCGGCTTGCCACGATTCATCGACGGCGATCAATCACATGAAGGATGCCTTCAACCGCGGAATGTTCGGGGCCACGCAGGCAGCGATCAACGCTGCAGATCCGGAAGCCTGCGGGTTCTGCCACGGCCCCGGCAGGGCCTTGGACGTGCAGGTCGTCCATGACGTGAAATGAGGCGGAGTACCGACCGGCAGGACGATTGAGCGTCTTGCCGCGCCGGTGGGTGCGCACCGCAACCGATGCACCGCCGCGCGGGATGATGAACAAGAACCATGCTAAAGGGCAAAGAACGATGACCCTCACCAAAGCATCATCACTTGCTGCACTCCTCCTGTGCTCGCTCCTCGGCTTCGCCGCTTTCGCGCAGGCACCGGAGAAGCCCGCGACGGAAGCCGCGTCACCTCCCGCAGCGCAAGGCTCGGCATACACAGAGAAGGGCGCCGACACGTGCCTCGGCTGTCACGACGCATCGTGGCGCGTCCCCATCCTGCCGATCTTCAAGACCAAGCACGGGCAGCGCGCGGACAAGCGCACCCCGTTTGCGCCCGGCGGCCTGCAGTGCGAGGCATGCCATGGGCCGGGCGCCGCACACGCCGCATCGGGCGACGAGTCGCTGATCATCAACTTCGACCGGCACTCCTCGCACTCGGCCGCCGAGCAGAACCGCCCCTGCCTGGAATGCCATAAGGGCAACGCCCGCGCGCAATGGGGTGGCAGCACCCACGAGCGTAACGACGTCGCGTGCGCGAGTTGCCACAAGATCCACGTGCAGCGCGACCCGGCGCTGAGGAAGGCGACCCAGCCCGACGTCTGCTTCACGTGCCACCTCAAGCAGCGTGCGGACTTCAACAAGCCCACGACGCACCCGGTGCGCGCCGGCAAGCTCGGGTGCTCGGACTGCCACTCGGTGCACGGCTCGCCGGCCAAGGCCATGCTCGCGAAGCCGACGGTGAACCAGACGTGCTACACCTGCCACGCCGAGAAGCGCGGCCCGTTCCTCTGGGAACATGCCCCCGTAGCCGAGGACTGCACGTCGTGTCATACGCCGCATGGCTCCGTCTACCCGGCGCTGCTGACGAAGAGCCCGCCGCTGCTGTGCCAGCAATGCCATGCCGCCAGCGGACACCCGTCGGTGCCCTACACGAGCTCGGCCCTGCCGGGTGGTACGGCCGTGCCTTCGGGCTTCCTCCTCGCGGGGTCGTGCACCAATTGCCATTCGCAGGTCCACGGGTCTAACCACCCATCGGGAGCCAAGCTGATGCGGTAGCCGGCTAGCCGCGTCGCAACGGCGGCCCGCGTGAGCATCCAACGATGCGCATCGCGGCGACGAGAGCAACGGACAACAGGACGACAAATGAGAAGCCCACGCCAACTGTTAGTGTTCGCCATGCTGTGGCCGTTGTCTGCCGCCAATGCGGCGGACACTGGATCGGCCGCGGGGGCGCCGCCTCCGGACACGTCGCAGTGGAAGTGCGAGTTGTGTCCCGTCGAGCAGGGCACGAGCGGGAGCGTCACCGCCGGCGTCGGCTACGTTACGGACGATTCGGCCAAGTTCGGCGAATACAACGGGCTCAACAAGAAGGGCGCCTATTTCATCGGCGACGGCGAAGCGCGCTACCGCGGCCCGGACGCAACGTACCTCGACGCCGACGTGACGAATCTCGGCCTCACCTCGCGCTCGATCGGCCTCGAAGGCGGACGGCAGGGCCAGTACAAGCTCAGACTCGGTTACGACGAGCTTCCGCACTACATCACCGACACCGCCCGCACGCCGTTCCTCGGCACGGGCGGCAACTCGCTGACGTTGCCTGGCGGCTTCCCCGCGCCCACGACCGCGCAGATGCCTTCGAGCACGCTGCAGGACGTCGACCTCGACACCCAACGCAAGACGATCGGTGTCGGGGGAGCGTGGCTAGGCATGCCCGGCTGGGAATTCGCCGTCAACTATCGTCAGGAGAAGAAGGAAGGGACGAAGGGCACGGCCGGCACGTTCTTCGTCAATGCCGCGCAACTCGTCCAGCCCGTCGACTACTCGACCGACCAGTTCGACGCTTCGGTCTCCTACGCCAGCGCGCGCTGGCAGGCGAAGTTGAGCTACTACGGATCGATCTTCCGCGACGACAGCAATGCGTTGACCTGGCAGAACCCCTTTTCGTTTCCCGCCGGCGCCTCGGGCCAGCTCGCGTTGCCGCCGGACAACGAGTTCCACCAGGTTCGCGGTGTCCTGGTCTATCAGTTCAATGCCGGCACGACGGCGACGGCGGACGTCGCGTGGGGGCGCATGACGCAGGACCAGGGCTTCCTCGCGCCGACGCTCAACTCCACGCTCGGGGTGCCGGCGCTGCCCCAAAGTTCGCTCAACGGCCGCGTGAACACCTTCGATGCGAACGTCAAGGTCACGTCGCAACTCACGGAGCAGCTGGGCGTGAACGCGGCCTATGTGCGCAACGAGCGCGACAACCGGACGTCGCAGGCCACTTACTCGTGGGTGAGCACGGACATGTTCCTGGCCACGCCGAGGGTGAACCTGCCCTACAGCTTCACGCAGGACAAGGTGAGGCTCAGCGCCGATTACCGCATGCCCGCGCGCACGAAGGGCACGGTCGGCTACGACTACGACAACATCGAGCGCACGAACCAGGACGTCGACAGCACCCGCGAGAACACGTTCTGGGGCAAGATCAGCTCGAAGCCGCTCGAAAACTTCGACGGCTGGATCAAGTTCGCGCACGGCGAGCGCGACGCCTCCGGCTATCATGCGGTCCCGAGCGTCACGCCGCCCGAGAACCCGCTGATGCGCAAGTACAACATGGCCGATCGCACGCGTGACAGCGGTGCCCTGCGGGCCGACATCGCTGCCGGCGAGAGGGTCAACATCGGGCTGGGCGCTTCTGCGGCGAGGGACAGCTACACCAACTCCACGGTCGGATTGACCACGGGCAAGGACGTCACGCTCGATGCCGACGTCGCGATCGCGATCAGCGAGCAGACGACGGTACATGCGTTCGCGAGCTACGAGCAGATCAAGTCGCGTCAGGTCGGCAGCCAGAACTTCTCGACCCCGGACTGGATTGCGAACAACAACGACCGGATCGACTTCATTGGGCTGGGTGCCCGGCATGCCTTGATCAAGGACAAGCTCGAAGTAGGCGCCGATTACAGGAGGCTGCACGCCCGCAGCGCCATCCAGGTCGATACAGGTGTGACGAGCCGGTTTCCCGACCTGGCCACGACCGTCGACAGCGTCAGGGTGTATGCCAATTACCGCCTCAGCCCGAAGGTGCGGTTGAACGCCGATTACTGGTACGAGAGCTATCGCACCGACAACTGGATGCTCGACAACGTCACGCCCGCCACCATACCGAACGTGCTGACCTTCGGCGCGCAGGCGCCGCGCTACAACGTCAACGTTTTCCGCGTCTCGGCGACATACGAGTTCTAGGTTTCATGTCGGACAGCGTTTCAGTCTCAAACCGCGGAAGGAGTCGGGCAGGCGCCCCGGGGGGATTCACCCTTATCGAGATCATGGTCGTCGTCGTGATCATGGGCATCCTGGCCTCGCTGATTGTGCCCAAATTGATCGGCCGCACCGAGGATGCGCGCGCTGTCGCGGCCAAGCAAGACATCGCGACCCTTATGCAGGCTCTCAAGCTCTACCGCCTGGACAACCATCGTTATCCCACCACCGAACAGGGCTTGCAGGCGCTCATCACCGCACCCACTTCGGGGCCGCCGGCCGCCGGGTGGAAAACGGGCGGATATTTGGACAAGCTGCCCAAGGACCCATGGGGCAAGCCGTACCAATATCTCTCGCCTGGCGTGAAAGGGGACATCGACGTATTCTCCCTGGGCGCGGATGGCGAGCCGGGTGGTGCCGCCAACGATGCCGACATCGGCTCGTGGGAGCTGTAGCCGATCGCAGGCCGCATGAGGCGGCCGGCCGAAGGTCAGGTGCCAAGCGCTCGTCGGTGCGCGGTTGCGCACGTGGCCGGCGGGGCGGATGCTCGGCACGAAGCAGACGATCTTGGAGGCCGCATGAGCGTGGCGCGCAGGGTTTCGCAGCGCGGCTTCACGCTGCTCGAGCTGCTCGTGGTGCTGGTCATTGCGGGGATGATCCTGGGCCTGGTCTCGTTCAACGCGGCGCCGAGCGAGCGTCAGGCGATGCAAAACGAAGCGCAGCGTATCGCCCTGCTGCTGCAGCTCGCTCGCGACGAGGCCATCGTGCGCAACCGGCCGATCGCCTTCGAAGTCGGGCCGGAAGGCTACCGTTTCCTGGTGCGCGACGAGGACGAGTGGCGACCCATCGAGGGGGATGACTTGCTGCGCGCGCGCCGGTTCAGCCGTGCGCCCGTGGCGTTCTCGATCGATCCGCCGGTCGCGCAGCAGGACGGGCGGCTGCGCATCGTGTTCGGCCGCGAGCCCGTCGACAAGCCCTTCCTCCTTGCGCTCGCGGTGAGCGATCTCAGCGTCTCCGTGCGTGCCGACGGCATCGGCCATTTCGTCGTCGAATAGCATGCGCACATGAAGGCTGACGCCACAGCAAGCCGCGCCCCCCGTGGCGCCGGCTTCACCCTGCTCGAGGTGCTCGTCGCACTCGTCATCGTCGGCACTGCGCTGGGTGCGAGCCTGCGCGCGGTGGGGAGCCTGACCCAGAACAGCAGCGGTCTGCGCGTTTCGATGATGGCGACGTGGTCCGCGGAAAATCGCCTGGCGCAGGTGCGTCTCGCGCGCGAGTATCCGGCCCTCGGCAAACGCGTGTTCGAATGTCCGCAGGCGGACGTCGAGCTTTCCTGCGAGGAGGAAGTCTTCAGCACCCTCAATCCGTTCTTTCGCAGAATCGAAGTGAGCGTCTTTGATGCGAGCGATCCCCAGCGCCGTATCGTCAAGCTGACCCAGGTCGTGTCGAATGCGCGCTGACGACTGCGGACCCTGCGCATCTGGCGTAGCCGCACGACATCCACGGCCCAGCGGCGTTCAGACCGGTTTCACGCTCGTCGAGTTGATGGTGGCGATCACGGTGCTTGCGATCGTCGCGGTCCTGGGCTGGCGTGGGCTCGACAGCATTATCCGGGCACGCGCCGCGATCACCGAAGACATCGAGCAGACACGCGGCATGCAGCTCACGTTTGCGCAACTCGAGAGCGATTGCGCGCACATCGCGCCGGCCTCGCTCGTCCTTGACCGCCCGAGGCTGCTGGCTTCCGGAGACAGGCTGCTGCTCGTGCGCACGGTATTCGCCGACGACGAGCCGACCCGGGTGCAGACGGTCGCGTACCGCTTCGCAGCCGGGCAGGTGACACGGCAGGAATGGCCCCCTACGCGTCAGCTGAAGGTGCTGGATACCTCGTGGCGTACCGCCATGGGCGCAGCCGACGCCACCCGGGCAGTGGTGATGCAGTCCGGGGTGAACGCAATGAGCCTGCGCACGTGGACGAGCGACGGACTCGGCTGGCAAGTCGCGACGGGCAACGCGGAAACGCCCAGAATATCCACAGCCGGCGCACCGGTCACCGTCACTGGCCTGGAAGTGTCGCTCGAGCTGCGAGAGCATCCCGGCAAGCTGTTGAAGGTCTTCCTGCTGGGTAGCGCATGAGTCGGGTCGGTCGGTTTCCCTCTCGCCAGGATGGCGTCGCCGTGATCACGGCGCTGTTGCTGGCAACGCTGGCGATCACCATCGTCGCCAGCCTGTTCTGGCAGCAGCAGGTGCAGATCCGGTCGATCGAGAACCAGCGGGCTCAGCTGCAGAAGCAGTGGATCCTGCGGGGCGCGCTCGAGTGGGCTGGCCTCATCCTGCGCGAGGACGCGCGCTTCTCGGCCACCGACAACCTGGGCGAGCCATGGGCCGTTCCACTCGCGGAAACCTCGCTCGACCAATACGTCGAGTTCACGCGTTCGGACGGCGGGGAAGGTGGGGTCATGCTCTCGGGCCGGATGACCGATGCACAGGGCCGGTTCAATCTCACCAATCTGTGCCCGGACGGCACCATCAATCCGCGCGAGGTCGAAGTGTTCGCCCGCTTGCTCGCGAACCTTCGGCTGAATCCCGCCTTGGCATCGGCGGCTGCGCAGGCGATGGCGGCTGCCAAGTCGAAGGCGGCCGATATCCCGGACGAGGCGCCGGCACAGATCGGTTTCGCCTACGTGGACGACCTGCTCGCGGTGCCCGGCTTTACGCCGGCAACGGTGCGGGCACTGAAGGACTTCGTGGTGGTATTGCCCGGTCCGACGCCGATCAACGTGAACACCGCGCCGGCGGAAGTGATCGCGGCGCGGATGGAATCCGCTTCGTCCGGCACGGCGGCGGCGATCGTCGCGAGCCGCCAGCAGGCCTATTTTCGCGACGTCAGCGATTTCCTCCACCGCTTTCCCGACCGTCAACTCGCCGCGTCGCCCGACGCCGTTTCGGTCCGCACCGACTACTTCATCGTGAACGGCAGAGTGCGACTCGACCAGACGGCGCTCGACGTGGTGGCCCTCGTGCGGCGCAGCGGTGCGGACGCGAAGGTGGTCTGGGCGCGGGACATGTAGGCTATAACCCGACCTGCAACGTCACGCCGTGAGCAGACTTTACCTTCGCCTTCCGTCGAGCACCGCCGCCGAAAGCGCCGCGAGCACGCGCGGCCTCGTCTGCAGGTACGCGCTCGTCGCCTCGGGCACGGTCGAGCGTGAAGGCATCGCGGCGCTGTCCGAGATCTCCGCCACGCTGGGCAAGGTCGAGCGCGTGACGCTGCTGCTCGCGGCGAGCGACGTGACGCTGTTGCGCCTGAAGGTTCCACCGCTGTCGCCGACGCGCCTGAAAGCCGCGTTGCCGAACCTGGTCGAGGAGCACCTCATCTGCGACCCGGCCGAATGCGTGATCGTCGCGGGCGCTTCCGCGGACGGCATGCGCACGGTTGCAATCGTGCAGCGCGCCTGGCTCGAAACGATCGCGAGAGCGGTGGCTGCCGACCGCGTGCGCAGCGTGTTTGCCGTGCCCGCCCAGCTGTGCCTCCCCTGCAGTCCCGGCACGGTCAGTGCCGCGATCGACCCGCGCGCGGACGAACTCCAGTTGACGGTGCGCCTGTCGGACCAGGAAGGCCTGGGTGTGGCGATGCCGTCCGGATCGTCCCGCGCGCGACGTGCTCGATACGGTGAGTGCCGTTGCACGCGACGCACCGCTCGTCCTGCACGTGCCCGATGCGTCGATGGATGCGTATCGAGGCGCAATGGATGCCGTGCCGGGGCTCGCGTCGCGGGCCGATCTTGTGCGCGAGGACTGGTCGTGCTGGCTCGACGGCGCGGACAGCGCGGGACTGAACATGCTATCCGGTCTCACCGTTCGCTATGCGGGGCAGGACCGATGGCGGCAATGGCGCTGGCCCATGGCGCTGGCCGCCGGGGTGGTGGGGATCAACCTCGTCGGGCTCTACACCGATTGGTGGCGCATGAAGAGCGAGTCCGATCGGCTGCGCGCCGGGATGGTCCAGACCTTCAAGTCCGGGTACCCCAACGAGAGCGTCATCCTGGACCCGACGGCACAGATGAAGCAGAAGATCGCCGCGTCGCGCCGGGCTTCGGGTCAGTTCGCATCCGATGATTTCCTGGTGCTGGTCTCGGGCTTTGGCGAGGCGTGGGCACGCGTCGCCCAGGCTCGGCCCAACGGCAAGGGAGCCCGGATCGCAGGGCTCGAATTTCGCGATCACAGCCTGTTGGTGCGCGCCCAGGCCGACGCCGAGCTGCCGGAAGGCAAGCTCGCGGAGGAGCTGAAGGCGCGCGGGTTGTCGCTCTCGCAGCCCACCGCCGGCGCGTGGCAAGTACGGAGCATCAAGTGAGCAGCATCAACGTTGGGGCACTGAAGGAATCGAGCCTCGCCTTCTGGCAAGAACGCAAGCCGCGCGAGCGCACGGCGCTCGTCTTGGGCGCGGCAGTCGTCGTCGTGGCGCTCCTTTACGCTTGGGTGCTCGCGCCGGCGATCGAGGGCAGGCAACGGCTCGCGAAGACGTTGCCCGCGTTGCGCCAGCAGGCCGCGGAACTGCAGGTCCTGGCGACGGAGGCCACGCAGCTCGTCAACGCCGGGGCAACGCCCGTACCGACGCCGACCAAGGAAGCGATCGAATCCTCGCTGCGGGCGAAGGGTCTGAAAGCGCAGAGCGTGGTCGTCGACGGCGCACTCACGCGAGTGCAGCTGACCGCGGTGTCGTTCGCGTCGCTGCTCGAGTGGCTCGACGGTGCGCAAACGACTGCGCGACTCGCGGTGGTCGATGCGAGCATCGTCGCCCAGCCTTCCGCCGACACCGTCAACGCGACGCTCACGTTGCAGCAGCAGAAAAGCGCAAGCGAGTGAGCGGCATTGTCTCGTCTCCTGACATGGACGTTGAGCGGACTGCTCACCGCCGCGGTGACGGTGCTGGTGTTGTGTCCCGCGAGCTGGATGGCGGGTCCGCTCGAGCGCTTCACGTCCGGCCGGCTGACGCTCGGGGATCCCAAAGGCACGGTGTGGAGCGGCTCCGCGTTCATCGGTGGTGCGCCGGGCGCGAACGAGCCCGTCACACCGCTGCTGCCCGGTCGCTTTTCGTGGCGCGTGTCGCCGATGCTGTTGCTGGGACGGATGGATGCGCGAATCGAGAACCCCGGAACCCTGTCCCAACCCGTGCAGGTCACGGGCAGCTGGACGCGGTGGGAGCTCACGCCGGCTGCCGTCACGTTCCCGGCGGACCCTCTGAGCGGGCTCGGGGCCCCGATGAACACCATACGCCCCACAGGCCACGTGCGATTGTCGTGGGGGCCGCTCGAAATCGCGCGCGAGAACGACGCGGTCCTGGTCAACGGCACGATGGCGCTGGACATCGAGGATCTTTCGTCCCGTTTATCCCCGATCAAACCGCTTGGCGTTTATCGGCTCACAATGCGGTGGCAAGGGCGGGACGCCCCCATGACCCTGCAGACGACGAGGGGACCGCTGCTCTTGAGCGGTAGCGGCGGCTTGAGCGGTGGGCGTTGGCGATTTGCCGGCCGTGCGGAAGCTGCCCCGGGATACGAGAAAGACTTGGCCAATTTCCTGAATCTGCTGGGCGAGACCCGCAGGGAAGGCGACAAAGACGTGATTGCACTTCAGTTCCAATGACGATGACTCCCTACGTGGACAAGCGCGACCAAGCCGCGGGCTGGCGCCGTTGGACTTGCATTGCGGCGCTCCTCTGCCTGATGGCGCCCGTGCCGCCCGCCCACGGCGCCGAGCTCCCGGCGGATGCGGCAACCTTCAAATTCGTGGGTGCCGATATCGACTCCGTCGTGAAGGCGATCGGCCAGTTCATGCACATCACCTTCATCATCGATCCGCGGATCAAGGGGACGGTCAACCTGGTGACCGAAAAGCCGGTGACCCGGGCGCAGGCGCTCAAGATCCTCACCGCCGTGCTGCGCATGCAAGGCTACGCAATGGTGGCCGGCGACGGCTTCACGAAGATCGTCCCGGAGGTCGACGCCAAGATGCAGGTCGCGAGCTCCGAGCGCGGCACGTCGGGCAGCGACCTGATAGCGACGCAGGTCTTCAGGCTCCAGCACGAATCGGCGGCCAGCATCGCGGCGGTGCTTCGACCACTCGTCTCGACGAACAACTCGATCAACGCCGATGCGGGCACCAACACCGTCGTCGTCACCGATTATGGCGACAACCTCGACCGCATCGGGAGGCTCATCGCGCGACTGGACCAGCCGGCGGTCGCCGCCGTCGAGGTCGTGCCGGTCCGCCATGCCGTCGCGGGCGACATCGCCACGATGGTGAGCCGCATGATGGAATCGCCGAATCCGGTCGATCGCCTGGGCGTCGCGCCCGATGCGCGCACGAACTCCATCGTCGTGCGTTCGGCCACGCTGCTGCGCGCCGCACAAGCAAAGGCATTGATCGAGCAACTCGACCAGCCAACCGTCGAATCCGGCAACGTGCACGTGGTGCATCTCAAGAATGCGGAGGCGACGCGTCTCGCACAGACGCTGCGGGCCGTGGTGGCATCCGACACCTCCGCCTCGGCATCGGCGACGTCGACGACCGGGTTGTCGGCTTCCCTTGCGCCGACGACGTCCGGAACGACGCCGGCCCCGCTCGGAGGCGGCGGCCCCAGTGCGTCGAGCACGGCCCCACCCACCCTCACGCCCGGGGGGGCCGCCGGGTTCATCCAGGCGGATGCGGCGACGAACACGCTCATCATCACCGCGAGCGAGCCCGTTTACCGCGGCTTGCGCGAGGTCATCGAACGGCTCGACCAGCGGCGCGCGCAGGTGCTGGTGGAGTCGCTGATCGTCGAGGTGTCGGCCAACAAGGCGGCCGAGTTCGGCGTGCAGTGGCTGGCCCTGACGGGAGACAAGACGAGCTCGTATCGCATCGGCGGCGCAACCGGGTTTGCGTCGGGCGGCGATAACCTGGTGAACCAGGCCATCTCGGCGGCGTCGGGAACGAACGTGCCGCTGCCGCCGGGCAACGGGTTGACCCTGGGCATCCTGCGCCAGATCGGCGGGCAGATCAGCCTCGGCGCGCTGGCCCGCGCGCTGGAGACGGACAGCAACGCCAACATCCTTTCCATGCCGAACGTCGTCACGCTCGACAACGAGGAAGCGCGGATCATGGTCGGCCAGAACGTGCCCTTCATCACCGGGCAGTACACGACCCCCGCATCCTCCGGCGCGGTCGGCGTGAACCCGTTCCAGACCATCGAGCGCAAGGACATCGGCCTGTCGCTGCGCGTGCGGCCGCAGATCTCTGAACGCGGCACGGTCAGGATGTCGATCTACCAGGAAACGTCGGCGGTGCAGGACACGCGCAACGCTTCGGGCATCATCACGAGCAAACGCTCGATCGATACCAATGTGCTTGTGGACGACGGAGCGATCATCGTGCTGGGAGGGCTCATCGAGGAGAACGTGCAGGACGGCAACGAAAAAGTGCCTGCGCTGGGTGACATTCCCATTCTCGGATCGCTCTTCAAGTACGAGACGCGCAAGCGCGTGAAGACCAACCTCATGGTCTTCCTGCGGCCCACGGTGATTCGCGACAATGCGCAAGGCATCGGCGTCACCTCCGAGCTTTACGAGCGCATCCGCGACCAGCAGATCAAGGCCCAGCCCGCCTCCGCGCTGCTCGTGCCCGACATTACCGCACCGGTGCTGGCGCCGCTCGATGCCGGCAAGCCCGTCGGTGGACCGACGGTGCAGCCCGTGACGCCGGACACGACCGCACCGCAGGCTCCTGTCCAGCCTCCCGCCGCGAAGCCGAACTAGGGAACGATGGACACCGCGTCCGGCAATGCCCAGCTCCTTCCGTACGCATTCGCCCGCAACTTCTCGCTGCTCGCGCAGCGCAGCGGCGCGACGGATGCGCCGGTGGAGGTGTGGGTGACGCCCGCGACGCAGGCCTCCGCCATCGCGGAGGTGAGTCGCCGTTTCGGTCGCATCAAGCTGAAGCCGGTCTCCGCGGACGAGCTCGGGATCGCGATCGCCAAGGCCTATGCGAGCTCGGGTGGCAACGCAGCGCAGGTCATCGACGAGTACGAGTCGGATCTCGACCTCGCGAAGCTGATGCTCGACATGCCGGCGATCGAGGACCTGCTCGAGTCCGCCGACGATGCGCCGGTGATCCGCATGATCAACGCCCTCCTGACGCAAGCGTTGCGCGAAGGGGCCTCCGACATCCACATCGAGCCGTTCGAGCAGATCTCGGTGGTGCGCTTCCGGGTCGACGGTCGCTTGCGCGACGTGGTCCGGCCGAAGAAGGCGATCCACGCCTCGCTCATCTCGCGCATCAAGATCATGGCGCAGCTCGACATCGCGGAAAAACGCCTGCCGCAGGATGGTCGCATCACCTTGCGCGTGGGCGGGAAGCCCATCGACGTGCGGGTGTCGACGCTGCCCACGGGCCACGGCGAGCGCGCGGTGCTGCGGCTGCTCGACAAGGAGGCAGGACGCATCACGCTGCGCCAGCTCGGCATGAGCGACGCCGTGCTGGCGCAATTCGATCACCTGATCAGCCAGCCGCACGGCATCGTTCTCGTCACCGGCCCCACCGGCTCGGGCAAGACGACCACGCTGTACGCGGCGCTGTCGCGCCTGAACGACGGCACGACGAACATCCTGACCGTCGAGGACCCGATCGAGTACGACCTGCCGGGCGCGGGTCAGACGCAAGTCAATGCGCGCATCGACATGACGTTCGCGAAGGCGCTGCGCTCGATCTTGCGCCAGGACCCGGACATCATCATGGTCGGCGAGATCCGGGACCTCGAAACCGCGCAGATCGCAGTGCAGGCGTCGCTCACCGGTCACCTCGTGCTCGCCACCCTGCACACCAACGACTCCGCGGCGGCGGTCACGCGGCTGCTCGACATGGGCATCGAATCGTTCCTGCTTGCGTCGTCGCTGCTGGGCGTGGTCGCGCAGCGCCTCGTGCGCAAGCTCTGTCCCGAGTGCCGCGTGCACGATGGGCAGTATTGGAAGGCGGTCGGATGCCCGAAATGCGGGCACACGGGCTACCAGGGCCGCGTGGGGATCTACGAGCTGATGCTCATGACCGATCCGATCCGCGCGCTCATCCACAATCACGCTTCGGAAGCCGACATACGCGCCGCCGCGCTGCGGGCGGGCATGTACCCGATGCGCGACGACGGGGAGCGCTGGCTCGCGGACGGCACGACGACCCAGGCGGAGCTGCTGCGCGTGACGAAGGAATAGCGTGGCCGCGTTTCGCTACGAGGCCGTCGACGCGCTCGGCGCCACGAAAAAGGGCGTCGTCGACGCGGACAGCGCGCGCGCGGCGCGGTCCGAGCTCCGCGGACAGGGCCTCACGCCCATCGCGGTCGACTCGATACGCCAGGAAGGCGCGGGCCGCGGTGGCCTGCGCGCATTCGGCGACAAGCTTTCGACGCCGGAACTGGCACTCTTCACCCGCCAGCTTGCCAGCCTGCTCGAAGCGAGCCTGCCCCTCGAGCAGGCGTTTTCCGCGCTGCTCGAGCAGGCCGAGCGGCCCTACGTCCGGGACCTCACCGCGTCGATCCGCTCGGAAGTGATGGGCGGCGCCTCGCTGTCCGTTGCGCTGTCGCGCCACCCGCGCGACTTCACGGACATGTATCGCGCGCTGGTCGCGTCGGGTGAGCAGATCGGCCAGCTTTCGCGCGTGCTGTCGCGTCTCGCCGACTACCTCGAGCGGCGCAACGCGCTGGTCCAGAAGGTGCGCATGGCCTTTGCCTATCCGGCCATCGTGACAGTCGTGGCCGCTTGCATCGTCATCTTCCTGCTGACCTACGTCGTGCCGCAGATCGTCTCCGTGTTCGCGAGCACCAAGCAGAAGCTGCCGCTGCTCACGGTGATCATGCTCTCCATCTCGAACTTCGTGCGCCACTACGGCTGGGTCGTCGTGCTGGTGCTCGTCGCCCTGTCCTTCGTCTGGCGCGCGGCGCTCAAGGTCCCCGCCATCAAGCTGCGTTGGCACACGTGGCTGCTGACGGCACCCATGTACGGAAGATTCGAGCGCAGCCTCAACACCGCGCGCTTCGCCAGCACGCTCGCCATCACCACGGGCTCGGGCGTGCCCATCCTGCAGGCGCTGCAGGCGAGCCGCGACACGCTCTCGAACATGGCACTGCGGGCGGAGGTGGAGGAAGCGACGATGCGGGTGCGCGAGGGCGCGAGCCTCGCGCGCGCACTTTCCGCGCACAAGCATTTTCCGCCTGTGCTGGTGCACATGATACGGGCCGGCGAGGCGACGGGCGAGCTCGCAGGCATGCTGGAGCGCGCCTGCAATGTGCAGGAACAGGACCTCGAACGACGCGCGCTCACCATCGCCGGATTGCTCGAGCCCGGCCTCATTCTGGCGATGGGCGTCATGGTGTTGCTGATCGTTCTCGCCGTGCTGATGCCCATCATCGAGATCAACCAGCTCGTGCGATGACTGCGCTCGTGCGTCTTGCTTGAAGGGACCCAAGTGAATCGTTGGCCCGTGCTCGTAAGCTTCCTCCTGTTTCTCGCGCTGTGCGCGTCAGTGGTTGCCTGGACGATGCAATTGTTCAAGCCGGCGCCACGCGCCCTGGCCGCGGCGCCGGTGCCGGAAGCCACAGTCGTCGTGCACCCGGACGCAGCGTCCGCGCTCTTCGGAACCCGCAAGACGAGCGTACCGGCAGCAGCCAACTACGCACTGAAGGGCATCGTCGTCGCGCGCAAGTCCGGTGACAGCGTGGCCATACTCGCGGTGGAGGGAAAACCGGCGCAAGCACTTCGAGTAGGCGCCGAGGTGGTGCCCGGCGTCACGGTGAAGGAAGTGCATCCGCAATTCGTGCTGCTGTCGGAAGGCGGCAGCGAAAAGCGGGTCGACCTTCCAGAAAAGCCGAGCGAGATGATCGCTCAGGGCGTCGGACAACCGCGGGCCAGCGGGACGGCCGAGACACGCGCGCCGCCTCCGGAAATGCCGTCGGCGGCGAGCGAGACGGTCCGTCCGCACGTGCGGCAACCGCGCGCCAATCGAAGGGCCGAGGCGAGGAATCCTGCCGGACGGGCGGAGTCTGAGTGACTTGCGGATGTGAAGCCCCGATCCAGCCGGGGAATTCACGCCTACCGTGATGCCTGCGAGCGGGCGCTAGGCTGTTCCATGTGGGCCGGATCACGCATCGTGCCGGCATGTACACGACCCGCGCCAAGCCGCACCGCGAACCCACTGCCGCGGCCGGGTTCGCTGGCGATCTCGAGCTCGCTCTGGTGGCGCATCGACACGTGCTTCACGATCGCGAGCCCGAGACCTGTGCCGCCCGTCGCGCGCGAGCGGATCCGGCCTGGGCGGGAAACGGCCGCGCCGCGGCCGCATTCCAGAGATGCCGCATCCCTGAAGGCTGGACCGCAGAGGGGCATGCCTGTGCGGGCGGTGCGTCGTCCGTAGCGGGGACGAGCGCCACCTTCGCAGCGTCCGGTTGACCCCTGACCTGCAAACCTTTTCGGAGCGCCGACGTCAGGACTCAGCCTGACAGGATCTGTTTTGCAGACCTCGCGTACGAGGGGAAGCCGCGAGGGTGAGCGCGATGGCTAGGACGCGGGCTTGGCTTTACGCCCCGGCGCGGGCGGCGGCACGTAACCGGAGACCCGGCACTGCCAGGCGTCGATGCGCTTGCCGCGCTCAAAACGGGTCAGGTTGCAGGTGATGATCGCCCCGGTCGCTGCCAGGCCCGCGAGCCGCATGCGGACGGTGGCCAGCGGCACGCCGGTTTCCTTGGCAATCTCCAAATCGAGCCGCTGACCGTATTTCTTCAGGCATTCCAGGATGTCCATCGGGCGCGGCCTCCAAGCTAAGGTCCACAGTCTAACAGGCGGAGGAAGTTCCGGTCCCGGGATCCACTGGAAGCATGCCCATCCCTGGCCGGACGCACGCTCGGCAGTCGCGCTCGTCAGGTCGCGCCGGACGGGTTGCCGGACGCGGCGAGAAGGTCGTCGACCACCTTCTGCAACTCCTGCAGCGTGACATCGCAAGCCGATGCAGGATCGGTTGCCTGCGACGGCAGGCCGAAGCTTCGCGCGATTCCGTCCGGGCCACCGGAAAGCGTGGTGGCGACCAGGATGCCGCCGAAACGGCGGGAGGCGGATATCGAGATGTCGAAGCCGCGGTAACGCAGCTTCACGTGCGCGCGGTCGGCGTCACCGCGTGCTGCCGTGTTGGTGTTCAAATGCGGCACCTCAAGAAGAAGCACCGGAGCTTACCCGATCAGCATGACCGAATGCTGATGCCGATCAAATTCGGTCACGCTTGCGACGCCTGCGTGCCCGGTAGGTGCCGCGTCCGGTCAATGTGGCACCGGCACTCCTGTGAGTGGCGCGACGGCGTGCACTTCCGCGCCGCCGTCCGGCCGCGTGCGCAGGGATAGCGTCCCGCCCCATCCGGCGAGGAGTTGCCGGCAGCCCTGCAGCTGGATGTCCGGCGGCCCTTCGGCATGGGGCGCCGTCGCGCTGCCGTCGCGATCTTCGTTGACCACCAGCACGGCGCGATGCTGCTCGTTGATGAGCTTGATCGACGCGCGCGTGGTGCCCGACCGTTCCACCACGTTGTCCAGGGCTTCCTGGGCTATCCGGTACAGGACGAGGCCCAGTTCTTCGTCGATGGTCAGGCGCGGGTCGATCTCCGTCGCACAGGGTATCCCGGTCTTCGCGGTAAACCGCTGCGCCATCTGCGCCAGCGCCGCCCCGAGGCCCAGCTCGTGCAGCATCGTCGGGCGCAGGCTCTCGATGATGCGCCGCTTGGCGTCGACCGACCCGCTCAGCAGCCGCATCACCATTTGCACGTTCCTCGCGAGCGGGTCGCCGCGGGCCGCGAGCTGGACCTGCACGGTGTGCAAGTCGATGGCGGCGGCGGTGAGGCCCGCGATCAGCTCGTCGTGCAACTGTCGCGCGAGGCGGCGGCGCTCGTCCTCGCGCGCGTTCTGCAGCTGCGCCGCCAGGCGTGCCATCGCCGCCGCTTCCGCACGAGCCTGCTCGGCGGCCTTTCTGTCGGTGACGTCGCGCGTGAAGCAGCGCGTATGGACGAATTGCCCGTTCTCGCGCCGCACGTTGGAAGAGATGAGTACGTGGCGAAGCTCGCCATTCTTGCACTTCAGGCGTGCTTCGAAGTTCTGCAGCGTCTCGCCCTTGGTGAGCCGGTACAGCATTTCGCTGATCACCGGCGGATCGGCATGGAACTCGGCGACGTTGCGGCCGATGTATTCGTCGGACGCATAGCCCAGCATGTCCAGCTCCGCCTTGTTCGCGCGCAGGATCGTTCCGTCCGGCGCGACGAGATGGAGGGCGATCGGGGCCTGCTCGAAATAGTCGGAGAGGGACTCGTCGGAAAACAGTGGGGTTGCGGCATCCATGGTGCTAGCTCGACATCATGCACAGTGCACCACGGCTCGTATGTAGGGGTCGTCCTACACTGTGTGCATCGCGATCCCTTGCGACGACGGCGCTTGCGATCGCGGTATGCCGATGCCATGAGACGCAGGTCAACGCGTGGTGCCCGATGCGTGCACTACAAGCTGCGCGCGTATTGGTGGCGGTAAGAATTGCATCCGACGCGCGCCGGGAACTCGTTGCCCTCCGGCCTGACCAAGGAGCGGGTTTTCCCCATCCCCGGCAGGGTGCACATTTCCGCTTCGCCACGGTGCGCCTTGCCAACCCCTGACCCGACCCCGAGACAACCCATGCCCCTGCGCCGCCTTTCCGCCCCGCGCGTCCTGCTCTGCCTGCTGTTCCTGGGAACGGCAGTCGCCGCGAGTGCCGCTACCGACGACGACATCCTGGTGAATGTGCAGAGGCGCGGCGATACCATTGTCGTCGACGTGGAAGCGCCGGTGACCGCCCCATCGAAGCAGGCCTGGCTGGTGCTCACGGATTACGAGCACATGGCGAGCTTCATCTCCAACCTGAAGCTCAGCGTGGTCGTCAGCCGCGCCGCCAATCACCTCGAAGTCCGACAGGTGGGGGAAGCGCGGAAAGGGCCGTTAACGTTCGCGTTCGAAACCGTGCGCGGCGTCGATCTCGTTCCGGAGCGCGAGATCCACTCCCAGCTCATCAGCGGCGATTTCAAGTCGTACGAGTTCACCACCCAGATCGTCGAGCAGGGCAACCGCACGGTGATCCTCAACCATGGCGAGTACGTCCCCAACCGCTGGGTTCCGCCGGTGATCGGACCGGCAATGATTGCTGCGGAGACGCGCAAGCAGTACGCGGAAATTCGCGCGGAGATCATGCGCCGCGCCGCGGCCACCACCTGAGCACCAGCCCCGGCGGGACCGGCAACCCGCCATCTGCACGCTGCCCGGCCCGCACGCGCCGGCCTACGATTGCCGTCGCCGCGGACTGCACGGCATTGCGCCGGTCGCAGTTTTTCATGATCCAGGCGATCGTTCTGCCCGTCGGCGAGCCCGCCGAATCGTATCGCGGCGGTCGCTACTGGTTCTTGGCGCCGCGCGTGTGCATTCCTCGACCGCCGGTCGCCGGCATGATCACGACCGGCGCCACGACGCGCATACTGCGTGTCAGTCATCGAGGAATCCCATGAGCCACTCCCTGCTGTACCTCGCCGGCGGCGCACTTCGCGATGCTTTTCTGCAATCGCTCGATGCCGGTGATCGCGAACGGACCCTCGAACTCGCCTCGTATCTCGGGCAGTGCGCGAACCTGCTGCCATCGTCTACCTGCACGCTGCTCGGGTTGCCGGTGCGCAGCACCTACGGCGCAGCGGCGCGGCAGGTGCTCGCTGCTGGTGTTTCGGCGTGACGGCACGCCGGCGCTCGCGAGACGCGACATCCTGGTTGCCGACGCCCACGAAGACGAGGCGCCCGCCTGCACCGCCGGTCTTCGCATGGTTCGATCTCGCCCGGAAGACGGGTGAAATGATGCTCGCCTCGGCGCAGGTGATTGCGCATCGCACCGCGCGCATGCACGCGGCCGGCCCGCTTCCATCGCCACGCGACGTGGCCGAGTTCACGCTCATGGGGCGCGAGAAAATCGAGGCAGGCGTGGATTGCGCGATCGCCGCCGCGCGCCATGATCTGAGCGGTACGGTGATGAGCGCGGCGCTCATGTGGCAGCGACTGCTGGGCGTGTCCGCCGATCTCGCGGGACTTGGCATGAGCCGAACGCCGGCCCATGCGCTCGCGCAGCACGCGCGCCTCATGCGCGGCATCGCGGCCTGTGTCGAGGAGCAGACGCGCCTGGCACAGTCCACGGTTTCGCTCGCGGCCGACGTGCTGACGCCGGTGCACCGCCGGACGCGCGCCAACGCCAGACGGCTCGGCAAGATCCGCGCGGGCTAGTTAGCCCGGTACACGGCGAACCCAGCGAAGTGCAGCGGCGCCGCGGTGGCCGCCTGCGCGAGCATCGCGCGCCTGGCGTCGCCCAGCGCGCGTAACACCGGTGTGCGGCGGCGGATGCCGGCAAACACGCCCGTCACGAGATCGGCGCGGTGCGATCGACGATGGGGCACGGCGCGGCAAACGCACGCCAACGGAAAACGGGCGGGCGTGCTACAGCGCAGCGATGGCCGCCTGGTACGCGGGTAGCGTCTCGTCGGGTCCGTTGACGGTGGTGCCCAGGTCGCGGATCAGGCCGTCGCGCAGACCGTAGATCCAGCCGTGCACCGAGAGATCCTGCCCGCGCTCCCACGCGTCGAGCACGATGGATGTCTGGCACACGTTCGCCACCTGCTCGATGACGTTGAGCTCGCAAAGCCGATCGACTTGCGCCACCGTCCCGGCGACTGACGCCACGCTCGCACGATGGCGCCAGTGCACGTCCTGCACGTGCCGCAGCCAGTTGTCGATGAGTCCCAGGCGCTTGCGTTCGAGTGCGGCCGAAACCCCGCCGCAACCGTAGTGTCCCACGACGATGATGTGCGATATCGCGAGCACGTCGACTGCGAACTGCATCACCGACAGGCAGTTGAGGTCCGTGTGCACCACGAGGTTCGCGACGTTGCGGTGCACGAACATCTCGCCCGGCAGCAGTCCCACGATTTCGTTCGCCGGGACGCGGCTGTCAGCGCAGCCGATCCACAGATAGGCGGGTCGCTGCAGGCGCGAGAGGCGCGGAAAGAACTGGGGGTCCTCGCTGCTGATGCGCTCCGCCCAGTGGCGATTATTGTCGAAGAGATGCTGCAGGCTTGGCATGCCGATGACGCGTGCGGTTGGCAGAGGCGCGTCCGTACCCGTCGTACGGAGGCGCACACGGATATTACCGCAGCCGAGCGCGCGGGGCCTCGCCTAGAGGCTGCAAGAGACGCGGCCGCTGCACGCGCAAGGCGCGCAGCAGTGATCGGCGCAAATCAGCCCGTGCCGGCGCGCGCGGAGCTTCGCCCGAGCAGCACACCCGGTGTGAGTAGCGCGCCACCACTCTCTTCGGCTATCCTGAGGACGTGCTTCAGTCCGGCGACGGCCTCGCGCAGCGCGACGCATGAATCCTCCGCATGCGTTGGAGACGCGGGCCGCGAGCGCCGCTGTCCACTTCCATGGCAGCCCATCTGCACGGTGAGTGCCGTGAGCGCATCCAGGACCCGCGACGCCTGGGCAGCGATGTCACGCATGGGCACCTGGTGCAGGGGCACTTGATGCACGCCATCGGGCACGCGCGTTATCGCCTCGATCGGCACGTCGCCGGAGTTCAGGATCGGGCGCATCAGCCGAATGTGGTCGCAGGTACGAGACCTTGCGGCAGTCGCAGGACCTCGCAGCGTGGCGCTGTGTCCACGCTCAGGGCGTCACGCAGGTTCGCATCCAGATACGCGAACAACTCGTCGTTGCCGGGGCGGCGCGCGCGATGCCGGGCGATGAAGTCGTGCACCAACGCCCGATTGCGCGTGCTTGCCGGCAGTCCGCGCGCACCCAGGTATTCATCTTCCGGACCCCGCTGTACGCGGAAACGCTTTTTGAGAGCCATGGCCATCATCCACCTCCAATGTCCCCAGTCTGAAGCCACGTGATTTGCCGGAATGTCAGCAGGCGGGCGGAATGAATGTAGGTGATGGGCGCGGGCGCGTGCAGGAAGCGTCCACAGCAGAACATCCGGCAAGGCTGTCGGCATTCGTCCTACAGACAAGCGCCCCCCGCAAGGTACTCTTGGCGCAACTACAACAGGACGGGAATGAATGGCAACGGTAATGCTGGTCACGAACGAGTTGAACGGGGCGCATGAACTTGCTGCCGTCCTCAGGAATTCCGGGCATCGCGTGTTGGCGGAAACGGAGGGTGGCGCGGCGCTCAGCGCCATGGCGCATGACGACGTCGACCTGCTTGCAACCGACGCGGTGCTCCCCGACATGCTGGGGACCGATCTCATCGTGCTCGCACGCATTCATCTGGACCGGCCGCATCTGCCGGCGGTGCTGCTGAGCAGCGTGCCGCGCGACATCGTTCGCGATGTGGACCGGGACATTGCCGTGCCCGTGCTCCCGATGCCCTTGTCCGGTGGACAGCTCGTCGACATGATTGCCGACCTCGGATTGGCGGCCACGGAAGGTGACGCCCGGCGATCCATGTCCGCGGGAGCATCACCCCCGCGGCGCGCACGCGGGGAGGCCGCGCGGCAGGACGTGGCACGTCGGACTACGTCGGGTTCGGACGCAGCCTGACGCCGCCGCGGCCCCGAAAGGCGCAGACTCGATGCTCGCTCCACGGAGCCAACCGCGTTACCGAAGGAGGATCACACATGCGTAGCAGGATGAAGGACGTCATGGATGATGCGCAGGACACGATGGGGCTGGACAATGCCGGCGATGTCATGTCGACCGCCAGGTCAATGCTGCGGGATACGGTCGACGCCGTCGCCGATCGCACCAGTGCTGCGCGTGACTGGGCTTCGCAGACGGCCGATGCCGCCCGCCAGGCACCTTCCCAGCTGGCCGATGCGGGGGCCGGCTATATCAAGGCAAGCCCGTTCCTCGCGATCGGACTCGCGGCCGCCGTCGGCTACATGATCGGGCGGGCCGCACGCTGACGACTCCAGTCAGCGATCGCTGCAAGCGTCATGGAAAGGCCACCGCCGCGGTGGCCTTCCTTTTGGTGGAGGGACGTGCGGCACCCGCGGCCGGTCAGTTCAGGCGTTCACACGGTCCATCAGCGGACGAGCACGATGCTCGCTCCCTCCAAGCCGGATGCCCGCCGCTCGCTGCGCGTTACGCTACCATGAGGTGGTGGCGGTCGTTGCAAGCACGGCCTCGAGAGCGCCGCCTTTCTGCAGTTCGCTTGGGAGACCACATGGTCAAGCTGCTGATCTGGACGGCACGCGGTGCGGGAGTGCTCGGGTTCCTGCTGAGCGTCGCGGCCATCGCGGCGCGGGCAAGCGGCGCTTATCACCTTGGCAACTTCCAGGCAGGAACGATCCTGCAGGGCGGGATGGCCTTCATGATCATCGGCTGTCTCGCGTATCTCGCCGCGCTCGTCGAGCGCACGCCAAGATAAGGCCGCGGTTCGTACGTATCCGAGGCCACGCTGGAGCGAGTGTATGGCCGTTCATGTCGTACGACTGGGTTGCCCGCGCTCGTCCGGCGAAGGGCTTCGCCTCGGGACCGTACGCCGGCCCCCGCGGGGTGTGCGCAAGGCAGACTTTGCCCGGCGCGACTTCTATGATGTCTGGCTGCCGGAACTGGCGCCATCGGCGCAGCTGCTGTCGTGGGTCCAGCACCAGCCGCCGGGGGCGCAACGCTGGGCGCGGTTCGAGCGCGAGTACCGGCGCGAGATGGGCGATCCGGTTCCCCAGCGTCTGATCGGTCTCCTCGCCGCGATGTCGACGCAGGGCAATTGCGCAGTCGGCTGCTATTGCATGGACGAGGCGCAATGTCATCGCTCGGTCTTGCGCGGCCTGCTGGCAAAGGCGGGCGCCGTGCTCGCCGACGAATGACAGCCGCACGGCTGCTGATCGACGCGCACTTCAGACGCGACCGGCTCCCGCGTGGTTCGGGCCCGAAGCGCGTGGTCGCCGGCGGATGATTCATGGAAGAGCTCGATTGTGCAGTGATCGGCGGTGGTGTCGTGGGTCTCGCGGTGGCGCGCGCGCTGGCGCAGGCCGGACGTGAAGTCGTCATTGCGGAAGCTGCCGAGGCGATCGGCACCGGCATCAGCTCGCGCAACAGCGAGGTGATCCATGCCGGGATCTATTACCCGGCCGGTTCGCTCAAGGCGCGGCTATGCCGGAGCGGGCGCGACGCGCTCTACGCGTATTGCACGGAGCGCGCGATCGCGCATCGGCGCTGCGGCAAGCTGATCGTTGCCACCGCGGCAGGCCAGGAGCGCGAGCTCGCGGTGCTCGCCGCGCAGGCGCACGCAAACGGCGTGGAGGACCTTCGCGCCCTCACGGCTGCGCAAGCGCGCGCGCTCGAGCCCGAGTTGCACTGCACGGCAGCCCTGCTGTCGCCATCGACGGGCATCATCGACAGCCATCAGCTGATGATTGCGCTGCTCGGCGACGCGGAAGCGCACGGCGCCGTGCTCGCGTGCGGTGCTCCGGTGCTGGGCGGCGCGGTCACTTCCGCAGGGATCGTGCTCGACGTCGGTGGTGCGGAAGCAACGGAGGTCCGCGCGCGCACCGTCATCAATTGCGCCGGTCTGCATGCGCCGGGCGTGGCCGCGGCGTTGCACGGGTTTCCGCGGGAATGGGTGCCCACGCCATACTTCTGCAAGGGCAATTACTACACGGCGGGGAGCCGCAGGGTGTTTTCGCGCCTTGTATACCCGGTGCCGGAGAGCGCCGGCCTTGGCGTGCACGTGACGCTCGATCTCGCCGGGCAGATGCGCTTCGGGCCCGACGTGCAGTGGATCGATGCGATCGACTACACCGTCGACCCGCGTCGCGCCGACGCGTTCTATGCGGCCATTCGCACGTATTGGCCCGGCCTCCCCGACGGTGCGCTCAACCCTGACTACGCGGGGATCCGCCCCAAGCTGCACCCTCCTGGCGCGTCGGCGCAGGACTTTCGCATCGACGGCCCGGCACAGCACGGCGTCCCGGGCCTGGTACACCTCTTCGGCATCGAGTCCCCCGGGTTGACCGCGTGCCTCGCGATCGCCGGGCACGTCGTGGCGCTGCTCCGGTGAGCGCGCGGGGGAACCTGCGCGGGCGGACTACTCCTCGCCCTCGGCCAGAAACTCCTCGATGGCGGCGATCGAAGGTCCTACTTCCTCGACGGCCTCCCGCAATGCGCTGGGCGTGCAGCCGAGGTACTCGCTCCAGTAACGCACATCCTGCGGGGCGTTGATGTCGATGGTGGGCCCATCTTCGGGGCGCGGCACGGGCGCTTGCGTCATGGCGAAACTCCTCGGTAGCTCAGGGCCGGATCATTGGGCCGGATCATTAAACCGCCGCCGGTTGGTGGCGTATGTAGGACTGCGCCTACATGAAGTGGGTGCGGCCGGCGAGGCGAAAGCGTTGGCGCGGCGGGCTGCCCTGCACCCGCCATAATGTGCGGTCGCCCATCAGACCCAGGCATGCATGGAACGCACCTTGATTTTCGCCGTCGCAGGATGGTCCGGCTTCTTCGTCATGGCGGTGGAATTGCTGAGCGGCAGGATTCTCGCCCCGAATTTCGGCAACGGCATCTACGTGTGGGGCGGCATCATCACCGTGTTCATGGTAGCTCTGGCCATCGGATATCTGCTGGGAGGCCGGCTGTCCATCCACAACCCCAGTGTGCGTCGCCTTTCACTGCTGCTGATCGCGAGCGCCCTGGCCACTGTTCCCGTCGTGCTCGTGGGGGACACGGCGCTCGATCGCATCTTCGACCTCGTGCGCGACCCGCGTTACGGATCGCTTCTGTCGGTCACGCTGCTGTTCTTCCTGCCCGTGGTGCTGTGCGGGATGGTATCGCCGTATGCGGTGCGGTTGCTGGTCGACGAATACCGGCTGAGCGGGCACTTCGCCGGGCTGCTTTACTTCGTCTCCACCTTTGGCAGCGCTGCCGGCACGCTACTGACGTCGTTCTACCTCGTCCTCGCGTTCGAGATCCGGGAGATCATCGGGGGGCTGGTGGCGATTTCGCTGGTGCTCGGCGCGATCGCGATGCTGTTCACCCGGAGGCCGCATGTTGCGCGCGCGTGATCGTGCTCTCCTGCTCGCAGCGCTGCTCTTCGCGGGCGCTGCCTCCGCGCTCGCGGAACATACCGTCCATACGGAGAAGTCGCTCTATCGCAACATCGTGGTGTACGACGACAATGGTTTGCGCTGCATGACATTTTCGCGCGCAGCGACGTCCGGACGCCAGTCATGCCAGTTCCTGCGCCAACCGTCGCGGCTGGTGTTCAACTACACGCAGATGATGATGGGCGCGCTCTATCTGGAGCCGCAGCCCCGCCGGGTGCTCATCCTCGGGCTGGGGGGTGGCACGCTGCCGACCGCGCTCGCAGCATATCCAGGCATTACCCTGATCGACGTCGTCGAGATCGATCCTGCCGTGGTGCGCGTGGCAAGGCAGTTCTTCGGTTTCACGCCGGGCCCGCGCCTCAGGGTGCACGAGGAGGATGGGCGGGTGTTCGTGAAGCACGCGCTGCGCGCCGGCGAACGCTACGATCTCGTCATGCTCGACGCATTCGATCACGAATACATTCCCGAGCACCTGCTCACGCGCGAGTTCCTCACCGAGGTGAAGGGCCTGCTCGGCGAACGCGGGGTGCTCGCCGCGAACACGTTCTCCAACAGCCGGCTCTACGATCATGAATCGGTGACCTACCAGGCGGTGTTCGGCGAGTTCTACAACCTTCGCTTGAACAACCGGGTCATCCTGACGCGTGTGGGAGGACTGCCTTCGCGCGAAACGGTGGCACGCAACGCCACGATGCTCGAGAGTCGGCTCGCGGAGATCGGCGTCGAACGCGCGACCCTGCTGCCGCTGTTCTCGACCGCACACGACTGGCGGGCCGATGCGCGGATCCTGACCGACCAGTACTCGCCCTCCAACCTGCTGAACGTGCGCTGACCTCCGGCAGCCATCCGGCCGACCTCTCGGCGGGCAAAGGGCTCGTGCGTTCCGGCCGCCACGGGCCGCGATCGCTGCCGCCGGACTTCAGCGGCTCGCGACGCTGCGGACGCGGGATGTGGCGATGAACAGACGCATGCAGACCTCGCGCTCGGAGACGAATGCGTAATCGGCACAGGCGTGCTCGGCGACGACCGTCTGCTCCAGGGGCTCCCCGTCGCGTTGGAACAGCCCCGTGACGGCGGTGAGAAGGGTGATGGCGACGACGGCCGAAAGGGCGGCGGCGATGATGGTCCGGCCGACGTGGGGGCGGGCGAGGGTGGGCTTGGCGTTCATGGCGACTCCTTGCGGTTTGGGGAAAGGCGGTGTTGCTGGGAGGTACTTTCCCCCGCACGCCGCGCTTCAGTCCTTGAGCCTGCCTTAAACGTTCTGAAAGCTGTTCTGAAGGCGGCGCGCCGGGTTAAATTCGCGCCCATACCGGAGCAGTAACCGCCCCGCCTCGTCGCCATGACCGCCATGTACCGTTTCGACCGTTTCGAGCTGCAGCCCGCCCAGCGCCGTTTGCTGGCGGACGGTCACCCCGTCGCCCTCGGCCACCGGGCATTCGATGTGCTGGTGGCGCTCGTCGAGCGCGCCGGTCAGTTGGTGCCCAAGGACGAATTGCTGCGCGTCGTATGGCCTGGCGTCGTGGTGGAGGAGAACAACCTGCAGGTTCAGGTCTCCGCGTTGCGCAAGATCCTGGGCGCTGCAGCCATCGCGACCACCGCGGGCCGCGGGTATCGCTTCACGCTGGCGCTCACTTGCGCTGGCGAAGCGGCGCCGTCACCTCCCTCGCCGCGGCACAACCTGCCGCCGCAGCTGACCAGTTTCATCGGTCACGACGATGACCTGGAGGAATATGCGTCACTGCTCGAGCAGACGCGCCTGCTGACGCTCACCGGAATAGGCGGTTGCGGCAAAACCCGTCTGGCGCTGAAGCTCGCGGAGCAGGTCGTGCCTTCGTTTGCGGACGGCGTCTGGTACGTCGACATGGCGCCGGTCCTGGACGCCGAGCGCGTGCCGCTCACCGTCGCGACGACGCTCGGGATCCGGGAGGAGAGCGACCGGCCGGTGATGGACACGCTGTGCGGTCGTCTTGCGCGTCAGCGCTTGCTGCTGGTCCTCGACAACTGCGAGCATCTCGCGGGCGCATGCGCCGCCTTGGCGCGACGGGTCATCGGCGTCGCGCCCGCCGTGCGCGTGCTGGCCGCCAGTCGGGAAGGACTCGGCATCCCCGGTGAGCGCGCGGTGACGGTGCGCTCGCTGTCGTCGCCGCCCGCCGGGACGAAGCACGACCTCCGGACACTGCAGGAATGCGAAGCCGTACGACTGTTCGTCGAGCGGGCACAGTGGTCGGCCGGCAAATTTGCGCTGACGGACGACACGGCGGATGCCGTGGCCGAAATCTGCCGGCGACTGGACGGCATTCCCCTGGCGATCGAGCTGGCGGCGGCGCGTGTGAAGATGCTTTCCGTCGAGGAGATCCGCGCCAGGCTCGACGATCGGTTTCGACTGCTGACTGGCGGCAGCCGTACCGCTCTCGCCCGGCAACAGACATTGCTCGCCACCGTGCAGTGGAGCTATGACCATCTTGCCGCCGATGAGCAGCAGCTGTTGCGGCGGCTCTCGGTGTTTGTCGGTGGCTGGACCCTGCAGGGCGCAGTGCGCGTGGCCGCTGCGCAGCCCGACGAGTATGCGGTGCTGGACCGGCTCGCGCGTCTTGTCGACCAGTCACTCGTCACCACGCAAGCGGCCGAGGGCGGCACCACGCGCTATGCGATGCTCGAAACGGTGCGCCAGTACGCGCAGGATCGGTTGAACGAGGCCAGCGAAGGCACGACAACGCGCAGCCGTCATCTCGAATTCTATGTCGCATTCGCCGAGGAAGCCGAGCCGGAGCTCGTCGGACCGCAACAGCCCGTGTGGTTCGCGCGCCTCGAGCCCGAGCGCGAGAACTTTCTCGCCGCCCACGCGTGGTGCGACAACGCGACCGGCGGCGGCGAGCTCGGATTGCGGCTGGTCGCGTCGCTGAGGATGTATTTTCGGCACCGGGGACTCGTCGTGCTCGGGTATCGGGTGACGCTGGAGGCGCTTGCGCGGCCCGGGGCGCAGGCGCGCGACCGCGCCCGGTGCCGAGCCCTCTGGGCTGCCGGCGAGCACAGCTACTTCATGGGCCGCTACGACGAGGCGAACGAGTACGTCAAGACGAGCCTGGCGATCGCCCGCGAGATCGGCGACACCGGGGGCGTCGCCGAGGCCCACCGGTTACTCGGGTACGCGGTCCTCGCCCTGGGCGATCGCACCGCGGCCCGGGAGCATTTTCAGGAATCCCTGGAACTCTCGCGACACCTGGCAGACAAGCGCGAGCTCCCCAATGCGATCAACGGCCTTGCGGAGCTGCACCGGGCAGAGGGAGAGCTGGACGAGGCCGAGCCGCTCTACAACGAAGCGCTGGCGCTGCAGCGTGCACGGGGAGATCGCGGTGGTATCGCCGTGAGCCTCGTGAATCTCGCCATGACCGCGATCGGCCTCGGATCGGGAGACCGCGCCTGCGCGATGGTGCGCGAGGGGCTCGCGATCGCCGAGGAGATCGCCTCGAAGCGGGTTGGCGTTGCCCAGCTGGAGTGCGCGGCCGGGCTTGCGGCCTTTTTCACCGCGTGGGAGGTTGCCGCGCGGTTGCATGGCGCCACGGAGGCCCAAGCCGAAGAGATGGGCTTTCGCCGCGAGCCGGCCGACGACGCGTTCCTGCAGCCCCTCGTTGCGCGCACGCGAGAGGCGCTCGGTGTCCCCGCGTTCGACGCGGCCGAGAGCTCCGGCCATTCGCTCACCTACCCCGAGGCGATCGCGGAGGCGCGCGCGTGGCTGGAGCGGCGCCCGTGACCATCGGTCGTCCGCGTACGTGCGCAACGCATGGCGCGTCCAACCGCACCCATCCTGGATAGTGCAAACGCCGGCCGTCAGGCCAGGTGAACGTCGGCTCGCGCGCCGTCACGCGGCATAACCCAGCACCGCGAAGAAGTGACAACCGGTGCCGGCAACGACGAAGCTGTGCCACACGGCGTGTGCGTACCGCAGCCGGGAATCGAGCACGAAGAACACGACACCCGCGGTATAGGCCAGGCCGCCGGCAACGAGCAACTCGACGCCCGGCAGCGCAACGTGCTCGACCAGCGGCACGGCCGCGATCAGCACCAGCCAGCCCATGACGAGATAGAGCCCGGTCGAAAGCCAGGGATGCGAGAGGCGATCGAATGCTTTCAGCGTGACGCCGACGGCGGCAAGCGACCACACCAGCCCGAACAGGGTCCAGCCCCAGGGTCCTCCCAGCGCGCCCAGGGCGAACGGCGTGTAGGTGCCGGCGATGAACACGTAGATCGCGCCATGATCGAGCTTCACGAATACGCGTTTGGCCCGGCCCGGCGGCAAGGCGTGGTACAGCGTCGAGGTCAGGTACAGCAGCACCATCGTCGCTGCGAACACGGCGGCACCGACGACGTTGGCGGCGCCAAGATGACGCGCAGCGGCGATGAGGAATGGCACGGCCACGATGGCTCCCAAGAGCGCCACGCCATGGCTGACGCTGTTGGCGATTTCCTCGCCGAGGCTTTGCGGACGTTCGATCATCGCTCGATTCTAGTCCATCGGAAAATGTTCGCGCCGCGGTCCGCCGGAAGGCGCCCACGAGCACGCTCCGCTGTCGTCGCTGCCATCGCAGCTTCCTGGACAGCCGCGCGGCATGCAGTCGACATCAGTTCGTGAGCGCGACGATGCGCGCGATCACCGCCGGGCGCCGGGCAATGACATCCAATTCCCACTGCCTGGCGCGGTGCAGCGCGGCCATGATTCCTTCCCGACGCGCGGCGAGATCGTCCAGCACGGCGAGGATCTCGGATGGCTCGAGCTCGGTGCGCGGCGCCGCCGTGAGCGCGCGGGAGAGGCCAAGGCGCGCACAGGTCGTGGCCATCGCCGGCTGGTCCCAGAAGAACGGATACGACAGCATGGGCACGCCGTGGAACACGGCCTCGTGGGTCGAGTTCATGCCGTGGTGCGTGATGAACACGTCGGTCTCCCGCAGAACGTCCCACTGATTGACGAAGTCGTGCACGCGCAGGTTGTCCGTCGCGAGCGCTTCGGGCGACGTGTTGTGCAGCGAAGCGCCGCCGAGACTCACGACGAAGGAAATATCCTGCCGAAGACGCGCTGCACCAGCAATCGCCCGCACGGCTCGGGTGGCGAGGTCGGCATACCGGCGCCACACGACCGTTCCGAAGCTGACGTAGACATTGAGTTGACGCCTGGCTTGCGGCCACGTGCGGGCCCCGGGGAAGGCGACGGTTGGCGGCTCGTCGGCATCGTCTCCCAACTCGTCGGGCAGGGAGCCGAAAAATTCCAGCGCGTGCTCCTCGGTGTGCGGCGGCTCCCCCTGGAACTCCTGCGGCTCGCAGCAGATGTTCAGATCCGGCCTGCCGCTCGCCACATAGCAGAAGGGCGACGCATCGGTCATGGCATAGGTCGAGCGAAGGACGTCGACCGCCTGCCGGCACGACGACGAGATCTGTACCATCGGATCGCGTTCGAGCATGCGCACGAACGCGGAGGGCACCACGTGATGACCTGCGATGACGTTCACCCGCGGGATCTGCAACTGTTCGGCAACCACGCGGCCGATCACGGCGAAACTGTCGTGTATGACCAGACCGACACCCAGGCGACGAACCTCGCTGCAGATCGCGTCTGCGTAGTGGCCGGCGAATGCCACGTAGCGGCACGGGATCGGGAACGATGCATCGTCCGCGCGGGCCAGCGGATAGGCGGCGAAGAGATCGTGGAACACGCCTCCTGCGCGCTCCACCGCCTCCCGAAAATCCGCATGCGTGAATACGTGCGCCGCGAGTCCGGCACGCGCGACGCCTGCCACCAGTGAGCGCAGACGCTGGAAATGGCCCCGCTCGGGCATGCAGAAGAAGGCGACCGCGGGCGCCGGGCGGACGTACGGCGGTCCGGATGTCATCGCGATGCGTCGTCGCTGCGCGCCGACGCAGCCTCCCCGATGCCCATGGCGAGCGCGCTGGCAAGCTCGCCTTCGGTCTTGTCGTTCACCCAGGGGTAGGTCGAAATCCCGACGGCTTGACCGCAAGTGGCGAGCAATGTGATGCGATCGGGCGCCTTGTCGGGCTCGAATGGCACCAGGCATTCGAGTACGGAGCTGAATCCGGCAGCATGGAGCGCGCGCACCAACGAGGAGCGTGTGAAGCGGAAGGCGAAGCTGTTGTCGATCGAACGGAGCACGCGCGCCCGGCGTGTCTGCGCGCTGTCGTGGTCCTCGTGCTCGCGCACCCGTCGGCCTTCGTAGCGCAAGCCTTCCCACTCCACGGTGGTGTCGGCATCCGGCGCGATCAAGGTGTCGACGATCATGAACCCCGTGCAGAGCTCGCGCAGGTTGGTCAGCAGGACGAAAAGGTCCGGTGCATCGAGGTGATAAAGGATGCCGAGGGCGTAAACGGCATCGAATGCCCCGACACTGTCGCGAGTGGCCGTGCGCACGTCCCGCTGCGCGAACGTGACCCCGCCAATGCCATGCCGCTTGGCGGTGGCTGCACCCAACGCCATGCGCTCGGTGCGCGCATCGAGCGCCAGGACTTCGGCACCGTGCAGCGCGGCTTCGATGGCGTAAACACCCTCACCGCAGCCGAGGTCGAGAATCCGCCTCCCGCGGAGATCTCCGCGCAGCAGGTCGTGCGTCAGTTGCAGGACGCGACGTACCTTGAGTCCGTTGGCCATCCCCGACTGCGGCACGCGCACGCCCGGCATCTCGCCTTTGCGGGCGAACAGCGCCAGCGCTTCAGCGTCGAGTGGGTAGACCCGCTCATCGACCATGGTGTGCTCCATGCGTTTCGGTCCCGACGAGGTGCAGGATCTTGCCGGTGCCGGTCTCATAAGGCGGTTCCCGGGAAACCTCCAGAATGCCACTCTGGTGCCAGTGGTCGGCCATGTCGCGCTGGACCTCGCCCATGGCCCCCGTTGCTGCGAGAAACGCCTCCCGTACTGCCGCTGGGTCCACGGTTCCCACGCGGGGATGCACCAGAAGGCGCAGCGTGGGCTCACCGGCGGGGCCGGCATCCTCGATCAGCTGGTAGTCGGTAGGGCCGCCGCCGAAGCGTGCGGGCAGCAGGTCTTCGAGGACCGTGACGACCGCCGTATCCGCGAAGGTCACGCCTCCCACGCTCAGCTTCTCGAAACTGCGGACGTCCTGCAAATGGCTGCCCCAACCGAGCTTCTGCATCGGACAACCACACGATCGATCGCCGAGCACACCCCGATCGCCCATCGACACGTTGAGCAGCACGAAAGGAGAAGTATCGAGCAGTGACGAAACCAGAAGCGTATTGACCGGCAGCGATGCGACGTCCGCAGCGATCACGGCGTTGAGGTCGCTGAATACGTGCATGTCGTCCGGAGCCACGGGGGCCAGGCAGCCGTAGGCAACGGTACCCCCGGACTCGACGCTCCCATAGTCCGGCATTGCCGTCGCTCCCGCGCGACGGATGAGCGCAAGGCGTGGCGCGGTGATCGGCTCGCCGGTGATGGTGAACTGCGCGCCGGCGATGTCCGCTCCCGCAGCGGTTGCGGCTTCGACGAGACGCACGACGGCACTCGGCGCCCCCCAGAGGTGCGGTACCTCACCATGCGCCAACGTTGCCGCGAGCCAGCGCAGGATGCGCGACGGATCGGCGACGGGCGCATATTCGGGGGCCGGCAGGGGCACGCCGAGCAGGCGGCTCTCCCAGAGCAACGTGCGCACGCTCCAGCGGAAACGCGCCCGTTCCCTTCCGACGAATGCATCGACTTGCGTGAACCATCGCGCTGCCGCTTCGCCGCGCGCGGAGTACCAGAGCAGCGGAACGATGCCGCGCAACCCCCACACCGCCGTGCGCCACGCGGCACCGCCGCGTGCGCCCAGAGCGACGTTCATGTTGATCGCACGATCACGGACACAGGCAAGGTCCAGCTGCACCCTCGCCGGTGGACCGCGACTGCCGCCGGTGCTCGTCCACAGTGCGGCGACCGACAGCGGATTGCGAAAGTCGTCGGCCGCCACCGGGAATGAGGTGCTGCCGCGGACGATCGGCTGGCGGCCCTTGAACTCGTCGACCGTGACGAAGACGCCGGCGCGGCTCAACGCGCGCAGCGCGCCCTCCACACCCTCCTGCCGCACGAGTCGCTCGAGGTCACCTGCTTCGCAACCTGCGGCCCGCAACAGCGATCGATACGGGCTCGATGGATTGGCGAAGATCGCCTCCCGCGCGAAGGCCAGAAACTTCGGCGCTCGGGCGGCGAGCCGCTCACGCACGGTTCCTTCCGCCTCGGCCAGGGTGAAGGGCCGGCGCAGATAGGCCGGCAAGGCGGTCACGACGCGCGCGATCATCGCCGCATCGGTCGCCAAAGCGTGCATCGACGAGATCAAGATGCGGGCAACGGGTCACCGGAACGACGCGGTGGCGGACGCCGGACTGTTCCTGCCCACCGTGGCGCCCCGGACGGCGCCGACAGCGGAGCGTGGATTGCAGCCGCCCGTCGCGCCTCGATCATCCGCCTTGGACCCGCACCGAACCCGCAGGATCCGCTTGCCGTGCAGCGAACGGTCAGAATGCCAGCCTCCCGCCGGCAGATGCAGGCAAACGTCTGGCTCGATGCATGTTCAACGGTTCATCATGTGGCACGGTCGCGGGACGGATGCACAGCTACGGGAGGGAACATGAGCGACGTGCAGCACGATTGACCACAGTGTAACGTGGCGACGCACATCCCGCGCGCGTCCCCGATTCCGGACGCACCATCGCGGCACTTCATGCCAGATCCGATCGGAGACGACCCATGATCTACGAGCTCTACTACTGGCCGGGGATCCAGGGGCGCGGTGAATTCGTGCGCCTGGCGCTCGAGAATGCCGGCGCACGTTACGTCGATATCGCCCTCGTGCCCGAGGAGCAAGGCGGCGGCGTGCCGGCCCTGGAGCGTTTTCTCGAAGGCGACGACGTCGAGCGGCCTCCCTTCGCGCCCCCGTTTCTCAAGGCCGGCCGGCGTTTGATCGGACAGACGGCGAACATCCTCCTGTTTCTCGGTGATCGCCTGGACCTCGCGCCGCGGGATGCGGCGGGCAAGCTGTGGACCCATCAGCTGCAGCTCACGATCGCCGATTTCATCGTGGAGATCCACGACACGCATCATCCCGTCGCCGGCTCGCTTTACTACGAGGACCAGAAGCCGGAGGCGAAGCGCCGCGCGAACGACTTTCGCGTGCACCGCCTGCCGAAATTCCTCCGCTACTTCGAGCGGGTCCTGGAGCGGAACCCGGACCGCGGCCCGTGGATGGTCGGCGGGCGGCTGACCTACGTCGATCTGTCGATGGCGCAGGTCATCGCGGGTCTGCGCTACGCCTTTCCTGTGGCAAGCCGGAAGGCGCTGCGCAGTTGCTCCCGGCTGCGCGCCTTGCACGACGAGGTATTCGCGCGCCCCAACATCAGGCGCTACGTGGCGTCGGGGCGTCGACTGCCATTCAACAACGAAGGGATTTTCCGCCGCTATCCCGAGCTCGACGGATGAGCTCGCGCAATGCGACGAGCCGACCCGGCACGAGGGGGGCAGCCCTGTCCGACGACCTCGCAACGGCTGGTCGCGACCAGCTCCCGGCGAGCGACGTCAGACGAAGCCCAGGCCGCCGAGCACCGCGCCGACGGCGAGCGCCGCGAGTGGATGGATGCGCGTCCACAGCATGAGCGCTGCGGTGCCCGCGGTGATCGCATACGCGACCGTCGTGTGATCGGACGCGTGGGTGAGCACGTAGCCCGAAGCGAACATGAGCCCGACCGTGATCGGCGCCAAGGCGCGCTGCACCACGATCCGCCAGCGTGCCTCGCGAAAGCGATCCCATACGGCGGCTACGGCGTACGTCAGCCCCGACGACGGGCCGCAGATGGCGAAGGTCGTCAGCAGCGCGCCCGGCAACCCCGCGACGAAAAACCCGATGATCGTGACGATGAGGAAGTTGGGACCGGGGGCCGCCTGCGAGATCGCGAACAACTCGCTGAACTGCGCGCCCGTCATCCAGCCGTGCACCTCGACGATCTGGCGATGGATCTCCGGGACGAGCGCATTGATGCCGCCGATCGACAGCAGCGAAAGGAGGAAGAACTGGCGGCCGAGCTCCGCGAGGATGGCGCCCTCGGTCATTGCTGCTTCTCGCGCGCGCCGAGCAGCAGCGACAGCGGTATCAGGCCGAGCAGCACCCAGATCAGCGGCCAGCGGAAGAATGCGATCGCGACGAACGTGAGCATTGCCATGCCGACCTGCCAGTACGTGGCACGCAGCGGGCGCGCCAGGCGCACCGCCATCGCGATCACCAGGCCGGCTGCTCCGCAGGCGACTCCGGCGAGGGCGCCGCGAACCTGTGGCAACTGGCCGGCGAGGCGGTAAAGCGCACCGAGCGTGATGATGAGCAGGAAAGGCATGATGATGAGACCGGTGGAGGACGCGATGGCACCGCGCCAGCCGTTGAACCGGCGACCCACGACGATCGCCACGTTGACGATGTTTGGCCCGGGCAGGAACTGGCACAGCGACAGCACATCGACGAATTCCTTCTCGTCCAGCCACCGCTCGCGCTCGACCAGCATGCGGTGCGCGAAGGGCATCACGCCGCCGAACCCGGAAATCCCGACGCGCAGGAACGCGAAGAACATCTCGCGCGTCGTCGGCGCGATGCGCACGCCGGCGCTGGAAGTGTCGATCGACATTCGGGCATGATACTGGGCGCGACCGCGCCTTAGCTCCTGCACCGGACCGCGCGCGTGCCGCCACATCGAACGCGTCACTCTCGCGGACCCTCCACCCCCTCACCGATCGGCGTTCCTGCAGATGAAACTCGACACGCTACTCACCGCACGACTGCGGATTCGCTACCCCATTTTCCAGGCACCCATGGCGGGCGGAGCGGCGACGCCGGCGCTGGTCGCCGCCGTCGCTGACGCGGGCGGTCTGGGGTTTCTGGGGTGTGCTTATGCGCCGTCGGCGGACATCGCAGCCGCCGTCGCCGACGTGCGGGCGCGCACCGACGGACCGTTCGGCATCAACCTGTTCGCGCCCCAGCGCGTGCCGGAAATGCCGGTGGACGGGATGGATGCCGTCGAGTGGGTGGCGCGCTATCACCGCGAGCTGTCGCTGCCGCCACCAACGCCGCCCACGCCACGGCCCGACCCGTTCGACGGTCAGATGCCCGCCGTGCTCGCAAGCGGCGCGGCGGTGTTCAGCTTCACTTTCGGCATTCCGGCGGCCGAGCATCTCGCGGCGGCGCGCGAGCGGGGCATGCTCGTCGTCGGCACGGCCACGACAGTCGAGGAAGCGCTCGCGCTCGAACGCGCAGGGGTGGACGCGATCGTCGCCCAGGGAAGCGAGGCGGGCGCCCATCGCGGCACGTTCGGCATCGACTTCGGCGCGGCGATGATCGGCACGATGGCGCTGGTGCCGCAGATGGTGGATGCCGTGCGCGTCCCGGTGATCGCGTCCGGCGGCATCATGGATGGCCGCGGCATCGCCGCCGCGCTCGCGCTGGGTGCGAGCGCCGTGCAGATGGGCACCGCATTCCTCACCTCCCACGAGTCCGGCACCCCCGACGCGCACAAGGAGGCGATCCTTCGTGCCGCCGAACACGACACCCGGGTGACGCGCGCCTTTTCCGGGCGGCCGGCACGCGGGATCGTCAACCGCTTCATGCGCGAGGTGGATCCTCTCGAGGGCCCGCAGCATTGCCTGCCATTCCCCCTGCAGAATGCGCTGACGCGCCCCCTGCGCACGGCGGCGGGAAAAGCTGGCCAGGCCGACTTCCTGTCGCTCTGGGCAGGGCAGGGACTCCGGCTCGCGCGGCGCGACGCTGCAGGTGCGCTCGTCCGGCGCTGGGTCGAGGAGGCGACGGCGCGCCTTTCGTCCCTCCAGCCATGATGGGGCCGTCCGTCGCGTTCATCCCGGCAACCGCCCGGCCGGGACGGTGTCGAACCCTCGTTTTCCGCGCTCTCCATTCCACCCGGCGCACCGATGCGTAAGCACCCACTGCTCGCCCTCGCTCTGATCCTGCTGGGTGGAGTGACGGCGGCGTCGGGTGCCGGCCTGTACGAGTGCCCGGACGCTGCGGGCAAGTTGAGGTACGGGGAAGCGCCATGCACCGCAGCGGGCGGCGCGCAACTCGCGATCGACCGGGCCCGGCCGGCGCAACCGCCCGCCCTTCCTGCGGGTGGGCCTAGCGCAGGCCTGGATCGGTCGCCGCACCGCCTGACCACCGCAGAGCGCCAGCGCATCCTCGGCTTGCGTCGCGCCGAACCGCAGATGTCGAGCGAGGGCGTCGTGGCCGCGGAAATCGAGATTGCCGCCATTCGCGAAGGCGCCGATGCAAGGCTGAGCGTGCAGGATCGCGATGCGCTCGATGCACTACGGGTGCGCCTCGGCGCGCCCGAGCGCGCAGCACGCGAGGACGCATTGCAGCAGTTTCGGGCCGTGTACGCGCGCTATCGCGGCAAGGCGCGCCCGCGCGTTCAGCCGGCGCCCGGCGCTCTTGGCGCGGATGACAGCGTCCGGCCGCCGACCTATCGCGAGCCGCCGCTGGGCATGCCCGCGCCCGGTACGCGCGGGCCGCTCGTCGCCACCCCGCCCGGACCGTCCGGAATGCCACTGCCTCATACGGGCCCGTATGCCGATCCGAACACGGGTCAGGTGCTGATGCCCTCGGGCGACCGGCTCGTCGATCCGCTCACGGGCACGATCTGGATGCGCTCCGGCCGGAGCTACGTCGATCCCGCTACCGGCCGCAGCGTGCCCGCGCCGTAGCCAGATCGTCCGATGCCGGCGCGACACCCGCCGCCCTAACCTGCACGCCAACCTCCGCCATGATCGAACTCCTCACCGACCCCCAAGCCTGGATCGCCTTCGCCACGCTCACCGCGCTCGAGCTCGTGCTCGGCATCGACAACATCATCTTCGTGTCCATCCTGGTGGACAAGCTGCCGAAGGCACGCCGCGAAGTCGCCCGGCGCCTCGGCTTGCTCATGGCGATGTTCATGCGCATCGGCCTGCTGCTGGTGCTCGCCTGGATTGCCGGACTCACCGGGTCGCTGTTCTCCGTCTGGGGCAACGAGTTCTCCGGGCGCGACGTGATCCTGATCGCCGGGGGTCTGTTCCTGCTGTGGAAAAGCACGATGGAAATCCACGCGATGATCGAAGGCGAGGAGGAGCATGCGACCGCGCGGCCGGCAGCGGGCTTCGCGGCCGTGCTGGTGCAGATCATGGTCATCGACCTGGTGTTCTCATTGGACTCCATCATCACGGCCGTCGGCATGGTCGACGAAGTGGCGGTCATGATCGCCGCGGTGGTGGTGTCGGTCGGACTGATGATGGTCTTCGCCGGCACCATCGGTCGCTTCGTGTCGGATCATCCGACGATCAAGATGCTCGCCTTGTCGTTCCTGGTGGTGGTCGGCATGGTGCTGGTCGCGGATGGCTTCGATCATCACGTGCCGAAGGGCTACATCTACTTCGCCATGGCCTTCTCGGTCATCGTCGAGCTGCTCAACATGCGCGTGCGCCGGCGGGCGAGCGCCGCGCGTGCGCTGGCCGCGAGCTCCGCCGGCGACAGTCAATCCTGAGGTCGACGCCACCGTCCGTGAGCGGCCGGATCGACGGCGATCAATGCTCCATGCGATCGGGGCGCGATGATGCGCGTCCCCGATCGCTGCGCATGTCCTGATCCTCATCGCAATCGCGATGCGCGCGCCGCCCGCCGGATGGCGCTCGCATGCGCACCACGATGTTGCGATCGCACCCCGCCATCGAGCGTTCGCACACGAACCGTCGGCTCCGCGAGGCCGTGCGCGACCTGACTGACGTCGAGCTCTGCCCCGTCGACGCCTCGTTCGCCGTGGCCCGGTCGATGTCACGGCCGCGCATGAACGGATCGCCCGTGCGGATCGACTGGCCTTCCGCTCTCCGCGCTACTTTTGCGGCGCGTTATCGCACCACTCGCGGCGCGTGAGCGCGCGCTCCTGTTGCCGCGGCCGTTCGCGCACACCATTGGCGCCGTCGTGCGTTCACAGATTGTCGCAACCTGCGACAAATTGCCTGTTACGGAAGATGTAACACACGCTGCCGAACAAGCGCTCGCGCTCTACGCGCAATGCATTGGCCGCGACGCGATTGTTCGTCGCAGCACCGGAGCAGATGAACTTTGGCAACACGCACCACGAGTCATGGAAGGTGCCTGCCTTCCCGCAGCGGAGTTACGCGGCGCGAGATGGCTTCATCTTCGTCCGCCGGACCGACGCGCGTCATCCACGCGCACGGGCCAGGTGGCCGGCACGGCAGGCGCGCGCCGGAGGGTTCTCGGGAAAGGGGCACACATGCGCTACAAATCTCTAATCGCCGCAACGGGAGCCTTGCTCTTCGCGGCGTTCATGGCATCGCCTGCGCTGGCACAGGCCGGGGCGAAGCCGATTTGTGCGAACTGCCATGAGCAGCCGCATACCTCGACGCTGATGACCGCGCACGGGGCCAAGAACGATGCCAACGGCAGCATGTGCCAGGCCTGCCACGGGGACGCATCCGCGCACCTCAAGGATCCCGCCAACAAGCCCGCCAACCGGATCAAGTACGGCACCCCCGCCGAAAAGACCGCGGTGTGCATGACCTGCCACCAGACCAATCGTCACCTGGCGTTCTGGGAATCCGGCCGCCATGCCGCCAATGAAGTGACCTGCAGCAACTGCCACAGCATTCACGGCAAGAACAAGAACCCGACCATCGCGCCACTCCAGACGACGTTCCGCGAGAACGAAGCCGACATGTGTGGAACGTGCCACCAGGCGATCCGCGCGGCGACGCTCAAGCCCTCGCACCACCCGATTCCCGAAGGCAAGGTGAAGTGCTCCGACTGCCACAACCCGCATGGCTCCATTGCCCCGGCGATGCTGCGCAATGCCAGCATCAACGAGCAGTGCACGTCCTGCCATGCCGACAAGCGCGGCCCGTTCGTATGGGAGCACCCGCCCGTCGAGGAGAACTGCGCGACCTGCCACGACCCGCACGGCTCGTCGCACTACAAGCTGCTGAAGGAACACACGCCGAACCTCTGCCAGGAATGCCATGAAGGTTCCCGGCACCCGGGCACGATCTACGGCGCCCTGGGCGGATTCCAGGACCCGAGGACCGGCGGCGTCAACTCGCCAGCGTCGAACGTCAGCACCCGCCTGATCGCGCGTGCCTGCCTCAACTGCCACAACGCAGTCCACGGCTCGAATGCCCCCGCGATGCGCGGCAAGTTCTTCCTGCGATAAGGCTAGGAGATAGATCATCATGAGCAACAAGCTTCTTTACACTCTCATCGCCAGCCTCTTTGCAGCGGCGCCGGCACTGGCGGCAGAGCCCGACCAGTTCCTGGCTGAAGGCGAAGTCGGCCTGGGCGGCATCACCACCTCCACCAGCAGCACCCCGGACGGGGCGAAGCTGCGCGAATACCGCGACCTGCGCAATGGCGTGCTCTCGGACGTGTTCGTCCGCGGCCGCGGCGGCAACATCTGGTTCGACGGCTATGGTGAGAACTTCGGCCGCGACGACCAGTACATCACGTTCCGCGGCGGCAACTACGGGGCGTTCAAGTTCCGTCTCTACAGCGACTCGCTGCCGCACAATTTCCTGTTCAACGGCCTCGTGCCGTACTCGGGCGCAGGCGGCAACGCGCTGGTCGGCACGTATCCGGCCCCCAGCACCGCTACGTGGGCGCCCGTGGACATCGGCTACAAGCGCACCGACAACGGCGGCTTCTTCGAGTGGCAGGGACTCGCGCCGTGGTACGTGCGCGTGGACGCCAATGAGGTCAAGTTCGATGGCACCAAGCTCGGCGCCTCCTCGCTGGGCACGAGCCCCGGCAACGGCTTCATGGATCTACTGTTCCCGGTCCAGTACTCGACCAAGAACGCGACCGCGGAGGTCGGCTACAACATCGGCCGCATGAACCTGTCCATGAGCTGGATGACCAGCAAGTTCACCAACGACGTCGACAGCGTGCTGTGGACCAATCCGTTCTTCGGCAACGGTCTCGACACGACCTATCTTGCCCCGGACAACAAGTTCAACCGCCTGGGCTTGCAGGGCACGTTCCGCGGCCTGCCGGGGAACTCGACGTTCGCCGCGCGCTACGCCTGGTCGGAGCTGAAGAGCGACACCAACCTGGCAGCATTCGCCCTCAACACGGGCGGCACGTTCGGGGCGACGAATCCGAACGTCGGCGTCTTCAATGGGAAACATGAAGACCAGGTCCTCAACCTGACGTTCGCGTCCAACCCGATGCGCGCGGTCGACACGCGGATCTATTACAGCTACCACGACCGCAAGAACAAGTCGACGCAGGTCGAGTTCGATGCGGTCACCGGCCTCAACTGCGGCGGCGGCGTGTGCGACAACGAGCTCTTCGACTACAAGAAGCAGAACATCGGCATCGAAGGCTACTGGCGCTTCGCGCCGGGCAACCGGTTGGGCGCCGGCTACGACTACTGGGACAACGACTACGAGGGTCGGCCCGACTACGATGCCTCGCGCGAGAACAAGGTCTTCGTCGAGTACAAGAACACGATGCTGCCGGACGTGAGCGGTCGACTCAAGTACACGTACATGGAGCGCCGCTCGGACTTCCTGTGGGGCAACCTCGGGACCACGGGCGCAGACGCGGACTACCTGTCGCGCTTCGTCTCGGCTTTCGATCTGTCCGACGTGAACCGCAGCGAAGTCAAGCTGAACCTCGACTACACGCCGTCGCAGTTGGTGAACCTCACGTTCGAAGGACGGTGGCGTGAGAACAAGTATCAGGGCATCACGTTCGGGCGGCAGAACGACAAGCGCTACAACCTGTACGGGGACGTGTCGTTCGGCGACTTCTCGAAGTTCCGCGTGACCCTGTTCGGTGACTGGGAAGAGATCAAGTACGAGGCCGGCCACCGCTACATCGGTGCCGTGCCGTGCTCGGCCGCCTCGGGTCTCCTGTGCAACGACCCGACGCAGTCACCGACGTACCTCGCGTACAACTGGTCGTCGCGCACGAAAGACACGAATTGGGTCGTCGGTGTCGGCGGCGATCTCCCGGTGAACGAGAAGCTGACGCTCAAGGGCTCGTTCCTCTACTACGAGACCGACGGCTCGGCCGATTTCAACACGCAATGCGGTGGCGAGCCGGGACAGGTCGGCGCCAATTGCCCGGCGCCTGCGGGGGTCACCACGGGACTCTATGTCGCGCCGTTCCCGGTTACTGCATTCGACGACATCAAGGGAACGTCATTCAACGTCAAGGGCATCTATCGGCTGGACAGGAATTGGGCGTTCACCCTGGGTTACGCGTACGAGCGTTACCGCTTCAGCGACGTCTCGTACAACGGCTACCAGAACACCCAGCCGTTCCCGGCCGTCAGCAACAGCACGAGCCAGAGCTACCTCAGCGGCTACCAGGCGCAGCCGAACTACACGGCCAACATCTTCTACCTGCTGGCAAGCTTCCGGTTCTAGGCCAAACCTCTCCTCCTCGACAGCCGCGCGCGAGCGCGGCTTTTTTTTGGGCGCCGCTAGCACGCACGCGCGTCGCCGCCCATGCGCCGCGCCACTCCTGGGGTGAATTATCGAAGTGTGTCATTTGCAACACCTTCGACGAAGCGACGGGTGGCTTCACCGTAATTGCTCCAGGTAAAGGAAGCGTCCTTTTGCCGCCGATACTTCCCTGCAAGTGCCCCGGCCAATGCGCGGTCCATCCGCCCCGGACGGCAGTGATGCCCGACACCTCATATTCGTAATCCACCCTAAAGGGGGCTGCAGTGACGCTTGCACATGGCTTCAAACACCTCGCGGGTAGCGTGATGCCCGTCGCCCACCAAGGCGGCAGGCTTCAAATGCAGAACGGGCCGGTATTTCCGGCCCGTTTTACTTCGGGGTGTGCGTCGCGCCCGCGGCGCGGATCAGAGTCTATTCGCGCTAACGCGATTCGACCCGCGGCAGCGCGATGATCCGCCCGCCCGCCGGCGTCGCCGTCGACGTGACGGGGTCGCTGCAACCGGCACATGCATCGCAAGCGCCACAGGCGGTCGCGGCGCCGCGCGCTTCCCACCGCGCGAGTCGGTCCGCAGGGATCCCGGCGCGCCGGGCGAACCGCATGCCGAAGGACAGCATCCGGCGCGTTGCCGCGCGCGGCAGCAGCTTCCACGCCGCGTAGCCCGCTGCCGCGGCCACGATCAGAAACACGATCACCTGCTGCGTCATGTCAGCCTCCGAGTGCCACGGCGCAGCGGTACGTCACGAATGCTGCCGCGTAGGCCAGGGCGAAGAGGTACGCCGCCATCAGCGCCGGGTAGCGCCAGGAATTGGTCTCGCGTCGCACGATGGCAAGCGTCGAGATGCACTGCGGCGCGAATACGTACCACGCGAGTAGGGCGCACGCCGTGGCGAGCGACCATGTGCCGGCGATGACCGGTGTCAGCGCTGCCGCAACGGACGTGTCGGTGGCCGACAGGGCGTAGACGGTGCCGAGGGCCCCGACGGCCACTTCGCGGGCCGCGATGCCCGGCACGAGGGCAATGCAGATCTGCCAGTTGAAGCCGATCGGCGCGAATACCGGCTCGAGCGCATGACCGAGCATGCCGGCAAAGCTGTACTGGATGGGAGCGCCCGTTGCGCCTGTCGGCGGGCCGGGATACGTCGACAGGAACCAGATCACGATCATCAGCGCCAGGATGATCGTGCCCACGCGCGCCAGGAAGATGTGCGCCCGCTCCCAGAGGCCGATCAGCAGGTTGCGCGCGTTCGGCCAGCGATAGGACGGCAGCTCCATCAGCAGGGGATGGGTAGCCTTGCGACCGGTGAGCCACTGCATGACGAACGCGACGGCCATCGCGGCGACGATGCCCGCGACGTACAGCGCGAACAACGCCAGTCCCTGCAGATTGAACGCCCCGGCCACGGTACGCGCCGGGATGAACGCGCCGATGATCAGCGCGTAGACGGGCAGGCGTGCCGAGCAGGTCATCAGCGGCGCGATCATGATGGTCGTCAGGCGATCGCGTGGATTGCTTATCGTGCGCGTCGCCATGATGCCGGGCACCGCACAGGCGAAGCTCGACAGCAGGGGGATGAACGATCGTCCCGAGAGCCCGACCGTGCCCATGACGCGATCGAGCAGGAAGGCGGCGCGGGGAAGGTAGCCCGAGTCCTCGAGGAACAGCAGGAAAAAGAACAGGATCAGGATCTGCGGGAGGAAAACGAGCACGCTGCCGGCGCCCGCGATGACCCCATCGACGAGCAGGCTGCGCAGGGGACCGTCGCTGAGGTGCGTACGCAGCACCGCCGCCGTCGCCTCGACGCTGCTCTTGATCGCGTCCATCGGCAGCGTTGCCCAGCTGAACACCGCCTGGAATACCAGGAACAGCGTGCCGGCAAGAATCAGCATGCCCCACAACGGATGCAGCAGCACGCGGTCGAGCGTGTCGTCCAGGCGCGTGTCGGTGGCCGGGTAATGTGCGGCGACGCTCAGGATCCGCCGGACCTCGCGGTAAGTGCTGGTGATGTCGTGCTCCGCCGGGAGCATGGCCGGGGTCGGCGGCGCGGGCCGCCGCGCTCCGGCCTCCGCGATCGCCCGCACCAGCCCGTCCGCACCGCCCTTGCGCACGGCGACCGTCTGCACGACGGGCATCCCGAGCTCGCGCTCGAGGGCCGGCACGTCGATGTCGATGCCGCGCTTTTTCGCGACGTCGGTCATGTTGAGGGCGAGCACCAGCGGCACGCCGAACCGGCGTACCTCGAGCACCATCCGGAGGTTCAGCTTGAGGTTGGTCGCATCGGTCACGCAGACGATCAGGTCCGGGCGCACTTCGCCGGCGAGCGTGCCCAGCACCACGTCCCGGGTGATTGCCTCGTCCGCACTGGTGGCGTTGAGGCTGTAGGCACCAGGAAGGTCGAGCACGGTGACCGTGCGACCGTCGGGCATGCGCAACTCGCCTTCCTTGCGCTCGACGGTGACACCCGCGAAATTGGCGACCTTCTGGCGGCTGCCGGTCAGCAGGTTGAAGAGGGCGGTCTTGCCGCAGTTCGGGTTGCCGAGCAGCGCGACCCGCAGTGCGGCACTGGCCGTGCTCATCGGGCGGACGCCGGCGTGTCGGTTTCCACCAGCACCCGCTCGGCCTCGAAGCGGCGCAGGGCGAAGGTGGTGCCACCAATGCGCACCGCCACGGGTTCGCGTCCCGGATGGCCGCACGCCACGATGCGCACCGGCTCGCCTTCGACGAAGCCGATCTCCAGCAGCCGCTGGACGAGCTCGCGTTTCTCGGTGCCATCGCCCGGTCGCAATCCCCGCACGCGGGCCGGCGTACCGACGGGCAGGTCCATGAGAGTCATGGGCGCATGGAGGTGCGGGTGTTGAGCCGCCGCCATGGGAGCGGCGCAGGGCAGGGCGAAGGTGTCGTCGGGCATGGCGGGCATGACACAAATAGGAATCATTCGCATCCTACCGCACTCGGACGCCGGATGGGCTTGCGCTACCTCAAGGAATTGGCGATCTGACCGCCAGCGCGGCCGGGATTGCCCGCGGCCGTGGACTCGTTGCCGTGTGCTCCGGCCGGCCACGTACCTGCTGCGGCGCCTGGCCCGGGAGGACGGCCGGGCGTGGGCGCTTGGTGCGGCCGGTGGCCGCGCAGTTCGGGCTAGTAGCGCCCGTGCTGCTTGTAGATGTAGTTGCTGAGCTCCACGGATTGCATGGACAGCCGGCGCTGGATCTGGTGCACCGTCCGGATGATCGCGCGCATCACGCGGTAGACGATGTCCGGATCGCTGTGCAGCAGCGACTCGAGCTCCTCCCGCTCGAGCCCGAGCACCTCGACCTGTCCCAGGGCCACCAGGCAGGCGTAGCGCTCGGTTCCGTCGATGAAGCCAAGCTCACCCGCGAAGTCTCCCGCGGTCAACGTGTTCAGCATCACGGCGTCCGGCGTGCCGGCGTTCTTGATGACCCCGAGCGTGCCATGGAGCAGCACGTAGAGGTGGTTGTCCGAGGTGCCTTCCCTGACCAGCGTCTCGCCCTGCTTGATCGTGCGCAGGGTGCACACCCCGGCGAGGGTTGCGCATTGGTCGTCGGTGAGCTCGGCGGCAAGGCGGCTGCTGCGCAGTGCCTGGAATCGTTCGTCAGTCATTGGTTGTTCCTGGAGGGTTATCGGGCATCGCGGCCGGCGCCGGGACCTGCTGGGCGTATACCTTGTCGGCGCGCGCCACGAACGCATCGATCAGCGTGTTGGTGATGCGCTCGAACACGGGACCGGCCAGCGTGCGCATCACGCCGCTCTCGAAGTCGTAGCGCAGCAGGAATTCGACGCGGCAGCCGTCGGCGCCCAGGGCCTTCAGCTGCCACTCGCCTTCGAAGCGGCGGAATGGACCGCGCTCGAGCGTGATCGCCATCCATTCGGGCCGGCGTTTGGGGTTGCGCGTGGTGAAGCGAAAGCGCACGCCCCGGTAATCCACCACGATGTCTGCCACCACCACCGCTTCGTCGCGGGTCACGATGGTCGCCTCCGCGCACCACGGCAGGAATGCCGGGTAATGCTCCGCGGCCTCGACGAGATCGAACATCTGTTCCGCGGAATGCGGGACAAGCACGGTGCGGCGGGTTTCCATGGCTGCGCAGGGTACGTGTTCCGGCGCTCATCGTCACGTCCCCTGCCGCATCCAGATGGCATCCTCCTGCTCGAGTTCCTCGAGCCGGGTCTCGATGTCGCCGATCGACGCCTCGAGCTCGGGCAGGAGGACGTCCTGCAGGGCGCGCGCACGGCGCACGGCCCGGCGGTATTCGCCGTGCAGGCGCTCGAGATTGCCGGTGACGGCGGCGAGCGGCGTCGCCGCCGCGAGCAGCGCGAGGAACCGGTCGCGACAGGCCTCGGCCTCGGGCGAGCGCTCGACCGCGTCCGGTGGTGGCTTCGGGCGAGCGTGCCATGTGGCATCCTGCAGCCGCACGCCCATCAGGGTGTGGAACGCCGGAGCGACGGCGGCATCGGCCGGGTCGCGGGGCGGATATACCTGCAGGCCTTCCAGGCCGTGGCGCAACACCGCCGCCTGCAACGCCGCCATCGCCTCGGCATGGGCGGCCGCGAAGGTCGCCTGCAGCGTAGCGTAGCGGCGCAGCTGGCGCAGGATCTCACCGGCGAGGAGCAGGCATTTCTCGTCGAGGAACACATAGCCTTCGTGCATGGCGCGCCGCTCGTCCTTCAACTCGAGCACGACGCTGCGTGTAGGGGTGAATTCGGCCACGACGATCTCAGCCGTCCGCGACGACTGCCGGTTGCGCATCAGCCGCGCGCGTGGACAGGTGGCGTGTGATCTGCACGTCCGAAAGCCGCGTCAGCTCCGTGAACGGCAGGCCCGCGAGCAACGTCCAGCCGAGCGCCATGCTCTCCTCGAGCGTGCGCGGCGTCTCCTGGCCGACGAGTTCCTGCTCGAACCGCGCGCCGAAGCGCAGGTACTGCCGATCGGTATCGGCGAGTCCTTCTTCGCCCACCACGCTGGCAAGCACCCGTGCCTGCACCGCACGCGCGTACGCCGCGTACAGCTGGCTCGAGAGGGCCGGATGGTCGGGATCGGTATAGGCGCCGCCGGTGCCGTCCTTCATGAGTCGCGAGAGGCTCGGCAGCACGTTGACCGGCGGATAGATGCCGCGCCGGTCGAGGTCGCGCGACAGCACGATCTGCCCTTCGGTGATGTAGCCCGTGAGGTCCGGGATCGGATGCCCGATGTCGTCCGCGGGCATGGTGACGATGGACAGTTGCGTCAGGGTGCCCTGACCGCCGCGGATGCATCCCGCGCGCTCGAACAGGGTGGCGAGGTCCGAGTACATGTAGCCCGGGAAGCCCTTGCGGCTCGGGATCTCGCCCTTGCTGGACGACACCTCGCGCAGCGCCTCCGCGTAGTTCGTCATGTCGGTGAGGATCGCGAGCACGTGCTTGCCCTCGACGAATGCGAGGTACTCCGCCGCGGTCAGGGCGAAGCGCGGCGTGAGCAGGCGCTGCGTGCTGGAGTCGCTGGCGAGGTTGAGGAACAGCGCCGTGCGCCGCAGCGCGCCGCCCTGCTCGAGCGTGCGCCGGAAGAACTCGGCGCTTTCGTATGGGACCCCGATGCCGGCGAACACGATGGCGAAATTGCCGGCTTCGCCGTGGCGCAGCCGCGCGTGGCCGGCGATGTCCACGGCCATGCGATCGTGCGGCAGGCCACCCCCGGAAAAGAGCGGCAGCTTCTGCCCGCGCACGAGGCTGTTCATGAGATCGAGGGTGGTGATGCCGGTCTCGATGAAGTCGCGGGGCATGGCGCGTGCGACGGGATTGATCGGCAAGCCGTCGATGGGATAGTGGCGCGCCGCGGGTACCGGCGGTCCGCCGTCGATCGTCTGCCCCACGCCGTTGAAGATGCGCCCCAGGATGCCGGGACCCAGGCCGAAGGAGAGCGGCTCGCCCCTGAAGCGCACGACCGTCTGCCCGAGTGAAAGCCCGGAAGTCGACTCGAGCACCTCGATCGTCATGAAGTCGCTGTCGATGGCCGCGATACGCCCGAGGCGCGCGTGCCCGTCGGCGCCACACACTTCGACCGCGTCGTGCAGTCCGACGTCGAGCGTGCGCCTGAGGAACAGCAGCGGACCCTGCAGCCGCGTCGCAGCACCTTCAACCGTGAGGCGCATCGGCGGCCTCCGTGAGTGCGGCGAATTCGGCCTCGACCGCGGCCTGCAACGCCGCGAAGCGCGGCAGTTCGCCGTCGCCGATTTCCTCGCCCATGCGCTGCAGGGAACGCACGCAATGCAGCGCCGCGATGCGCGTCGGCGGCACGCCGTGCGCGAGCGCTGCGTCGGCGAGATCGATGAAGCGTCCGAGGAGACGCATCATGGTTCCCTGCCGCTCGGGTGCGCACACGCGATCGTTCTCGGAGAACGCCGACTGGCGCAGGAACCCTTCGTTGACGAGCTCGGCGCAGAACAGCGTCAGCTGCTGGCGTTGCGGCAGTGCGTCCTTGCCGATGATGCGGGCCATGCGTTCGAGCTGCGCCTGCTCGTCGAGGAGCGTGAGGAGCCGGCGCCGCAGCGCGAGCCACTGGCTGTTGCCGTGCTCGGTCCACCACGGCGCGAACCGGTGCGCATCCTCCGCATACGATTGCAGCGGATGGATCGCCGGATAGAAGCGCGCCTGCGCCCGCTTCACGTCGAGCGCCCAGAAGGCCTTCACATAGCGTTTCGTATGGCTCGTGACCGGCTCGGAGAAATCACCGGACGGCGGGCTGATCGCGCCGATGACGGTGACCGAGCCCTCACCGCCGCACAGCGGCTCGACGATCGCCGCGCGCTCGTAGAAGTCGGCGAGACGGCTCGACAGGTATGCCGGATAGCCGCCTTCGCCGGGCAGCTCGCCGAAGCGGCCGGACACTTCGCGCAGGGCCTCGGCCCAGCGGCTGGTCGAGTCGGCCATCAGCGCGACGTGCAGTCCCTGGTCGCGGAAATACTCGGCAACCGTGACCGCGGAATAGATGCTCGCTTCGCGCGCGGCGACCGGCATGTTCGACGTGTTGGCGATGATCACGGTGCGCTCCATCAGCGGCCGTCCGGTGCGCGGATCCTGGAGCTGCGGGAATTCGTCGAGCACGCCGGCCATCTCGTTGCCACGCTCGCCGCAGCCGAGATAGACGATGACGTCGGCGTTGCAGCCTTTCGCAAGCGCTTCGAGCAGCACGGTCTTGCCGGTGCCGAAGCCGCCGGGAATCGCTGCCTTGCCGCCGAGCGCTACCGGGAACAGGCAGTCGAGGATGCGCTGGCCGGTGACGAGCGGTGCGCCCGAGGGCAGTCGCCGCAGCACGGGTCGCGGCATGCGCACCGGCCATTCATGACGCATCGCCAGCGTGCGCTCGCGTCCCGTGTCGTCGTCCCGCAGTGTCAACACGGGCGCGTCCTCCGCATACTCTGCGGTCGCGGCGACATGGACCACCGTGCCGTGTGCGTCGGGTGGCACGAGGCACGCCTGGCGGGCTCCGGTCGCGCTCGTTGCATGACCCATGATGGTGCCCGCGCCAATGCGCGCGCCGTTCGCCACCGCGGGCTCGAAGCGGAAGCGCTCGAGCGCGGGCCGGCGCATGCCCGCCTGCACGAATGCCGACCCGGTGCCCGAAAGTGGCCGCAGCAGGCCGTCGAAGATATGCCCCAGCAGCCCCGGGCCGAGCGGAATCGCGAGTGCCGTACCCGTGCCGATCACTTCGATGCCGGGACGAAGCCCGGTCGTGTCCTCGTACACCTGCACGACGATCTCGTCGCTGTCGATGCGCACGACTTCCCCGAGCAGCGCCGACGGGCCGACGTGCACGGCTTCGCGCATGGCGAACGGGTCGTGCGTGGTGGCGCGCAGCACGGGGCCGCTGATCCAGCGGATGAGGCCGCGGCTCATCGTGCTTGCTCCAGCGCATAGAGCACCCGCGCACCGATCTCCGCACGGTCGGCGAGCAGGCCCTGGGACGTGCCGTCGATCAGGTTGGGACCGGCGTGGATGCGAAGGCCCGCGCTGATCGTCACGTCGGGATTGAATTCGACGCCGATGCCTTGACCGCGCAATCCAGCCTCGAGCGCGCGCTGCTCGGCCACTGGCCAGTCGGTGGGATGGGCGATGCGCCATGCCCCCGTGCCGAGCAGACCCCGTGCGCTGTTGGTCGCCTGCGTCACCCACGCGGCGCGCAGCCGAGGGTCCTGCCAGCGGTCCTGCAATGCTGCAGGGAGGCGCTGCCAGGCCGCGGCGAGCAACGCCTGTGCCCGATGCTGATCGAGAATGCGGCGCCGAGTATCGAGGCGCGCCTGCGCCGCCCCAACGCGCTCGGCGGCGTGCCGGCGTTCCTGCGCAAAGGCCTCGCGCATGCGCCTGCGGGCCGCTGCAGCAGCGTCGCTCAGCGCGGCGCCCGCGCGCTGCCGCGCCTGGTCGAGCACGGTTTCGCAGCCGGTATCGCGGTGCGCAGCGATGAGCGCCAGCAGTTCGTCGGTGCGGGAAGCGACGCTCATGGTTCGAGCCCGAGCTGGCGGCGCAATGCCTGCGCGATATCGGGCGTCGCGGCGCCGCCGGTACGATCGGGCACCACCAGCACGAGTGGCCTCACCCCCGCCTGCGCCGCATGCAGCATCGCCTGCGGAAGCCGTGCCGCAACCCCGGCGGACAAGATGACCAGAGTCGCCCGCTCCAGGGCTGCGCCCGACGCGGCGGCTTCCCCGCCGGGCCCCGGCACGATGGTCTCGACGCCCGCGAGCCGGTAACCCGCGGCGCTGACCTCGTCGCCGATGTAGATGGCGGGCGCACGCATCGGTTGCCGTTCAGCCGGCTGTCGTTCCGGACGCTTCAAGTCAGCCGGTTGAGCACGAGAATCGAGACGATGAGGCCATAGATCGCGATCCCTTCGGCCAGGCCGACGAAAATCAGCAGCCGGCCGAAAAGCTCCGGCTTCTCCGCGAGCGCCCCCACGGCCGCCGTGCCGACGCGCGCGACGGCGAAGCCCGCACCGGCGGACGAAATGCCGGTCGCGATGGCCGCAGCGAGCAGGCCCATGCTCCACACGTCGCTGCCGAGAGCCGAAGCGGCCGGCGCGGCGGCGAAGCTCGCCGGCGCGAATGCCAGCAGCGCGCTGCCGGCGATGCCGAACGCCAGAGCGCACAGGACCAGCGCGCCGGTGAAGCGATGCGAGAGCTTCATTCATGTCTCCTGGGTGTGCGTGGAAGGCGGTGGCGGCAACGGATGGAACACGCGACCCTCCGCCTTCAGGAAGCGTGTGAAGAATTCGAACAGCACGAGACGCGTGGTCTGGATCGAAACCACCAGGGTCTCGAGGACGAGAATGATCGCGTTGCCGAGCACGAGGACGGCGGCGCGCACGACGGCGCTGTCGCTTGCGTCCATCAGCGCCACGACCGCCGACGACAGTCCCGCGTGCGCGAGCGCGAACGCGCCTACCCGGGCAAAGGACAAGGTGTTGATGAGGAGCTGCACGAGGCGCTCCACGAGCTCGGCCAGTGCCGTCGCCGCCGCAGCCGCGCGCCGTGCGTGTACTGCGTGGCCGAGGCAGAAGAGCAGCGCGCCGGTCGCGGCAAAGGCCAGCGCACCTGGCACGAACGGCGTGGCCAGAAGGCCCACGTAGGCGGCCACGAACCCGGCATCGGTCGTGAGCCAGTGGGCGAGCTCGCCGCGCCAGTGCGCCTCCGTGGCATCGAGCAACAGGCCGAGCACCAGCAGCACGGCGCCACCGGCGAGCGGAACGAGCAGCACCGTCAGCGGCGCATCGAGCGGCGCGAGCCACCAGGGATGCATGAGGTGCAGGCTGAAGACGCTGCCGAACAACGCTCCGAAGATGGCGGCGGCGAGGCCGCCGGTCACGAGCAGCCGGCCAACCTGCAGGCGCTCGCGCAGCAGGAATCCGACGACCGCGATGACGAGGCCCTGGCCGACGTCGCCGAACATGTAGCCGAACATCAGCGGGACCGCCAGCGCGAGCAGCACGCTGGGATCGGCTTCGTTGCGCGCCGGCATGCCGAGCGCGCGGCTGAAGATCTCGAACGGTCGCGCCCACCAGGGATTGGCCAGCAGCAACGGCGCTTTCGCCTCCGCAGGGGGCGCCGGGAAGTGCAGCAGGGCGCGCGCTCCGCACCCGTCGATCGCGGTGGCGAGCCGGTGGCCCGTCATGTCGCTCGTCCATCCCGTGATCCGGCAGAAGAGCTCCGTCCGCTCGAGGGCGCGTACGTTGTGCGCGACCCATTGCAGGCGGTCCGCGTCGCCCAGCGCGCGGTAGAGATCGTGCTGCTCGTGCAGCGCTTCGAGCGCCGCCTGGAGGGACGCCTCCTCGCGCTCGAGCGCATGCAGTCGCGGTGCGATATACGCCATGCTCTCGCTTGCCGTGCGCGCCAGCCACGCGGGCGCCGGATACAGCCGGCCCCGCAGCGCGGCCGCCTGTTGCTCGAGACTGCGCAAGGCGTCGTCGTTGCCGACCACGAGGCCGCACAGCAGCCCGTCACCATCGCAGCGGCGCACCAGCACGCCGGGCGGCAGTTCCGGCTGGGCGTCGCCGGGAAACACCACGAGGCGCTTGCGCACGACCGGTCCGGGTTGTCCGAGCTGGGTGAAATCCAGCGGCGCGCCGTCGACCGCCGTGAGCACGCGCTGCCACAGCATGAGGTCGCGCCGCTCGGACCCGATGGCCTGCAGCTGCTGCACCAGCGGCTCGGCGCGTTCGGCCCACGCGCGAATGGACGCGAGACTGCGCTCGATCGTGGCGGTCGGCGGTTCCGGAAAAGCCGAGCACCGGCGTCGCGCCTGCGGCCAGTATTCGCGGTAGCGCGCGGCGAGTTCACCATACTGCGCGAGCAGCGGCTGCAGCGCGTCCTCGAGCGGGGTCGGGGCGGTACATGCGAGGCGCGGCTCGAGCTCGACGCTGCCCGTGGCGGCAAGCGCTTCCAGTGCAAGGGTTGCATCGTCACGTGCAGCGACGATCTCGAACCACCGCGCTGCCAGGGGACGAAGCATGTCAGGCCGCCAGCGCCGGGGGAAAGATCACGCGACGGACGAGCTCCGCGCGCAGCCGCTCGAGTTCCAGCACGGTCAATGCAAGATGCACGAATGGCAGCGTGGGATCGAGCGTTGCAGCCCTGAATAGCACGCGCAACCGCTCGCGCAGGGCGTGCCTCAGCGCGTTGCCGGATGCGCCGGCGCTCGCGAACGCCTGCCTGTGGGCGGTGAGCGTGCGCAGGAGTTGCTGCAGCAGCGGCCGTGTGGTGGCACCGTCCGGGAGGGATCGGCGCCACGCGCTGCACCAGGCGTCGATGATCGGATGCGTGCCGGCGAGCTCGCCAAGCCTGCGTGCCGGGCCGGTGGTCGTGCGCGTCGCGGTGGCGTGTGCACCGGAGGGCGCGAGCTCCCGATACAGCGGGTCGGCATCCATCCAGGGCAGTGCATTGCCGCCACGTCCGAAATGATCGATGACTGCGACATCCGGCCACGTCCCCCACCAGCGCACGGACGCCTGCCACGGTTCGGGCATCCATGCGGCCGTTACCGCGACTTCTTCGCGCCAGGCTTCGCGCAGCGCCGCCTCGATATCGTGCGCGCCGCTCCCCGGCAGTACGCGGCGCGTCCAGCGGGCGAGCGGCGTGCCGCGGATGAGGTCGAGCAGCGGCACGAGCTCGCGTACGTTTTCGATCCGCCGCCAGAGTGCCTCGTCCGCCCGTGCCCCATGACGTGCCGAGACGCGCGCCTGGGCGAGCTCGAGGCTGCCTGCAGCGACGATCATGCCGTGCCCGAGGTCAGCAACGCCGTGAGCTGTCGCACCACCGCCTCGACGCGTTCGATCTCCGCAGGGGAGAGCGTAGGTTCGGTCGAAGCCGCAAGCTCCGCGTCGAGGGCGGCCATGGTACGTGCGGTCCGCTCCTCGAATTGCGCGCGCACCGCGCGAATGCGGCGCTCCGTGCGTTCCTCCAGCGCGCGCACCGCGGCGCGGGTGCGCTCGGTGATGGCGGTCGCCTCGGCGTGCGCGGCCGCAATGGCGTCCGCAGCATCCGCTTCGGCCTGCAGTACGCGGGCGATGGCGGCATCGACCGCGTTGTGTGCCGTCAGTGATTGGGCAATGGGCATGGCTACCCGGTACGCACGGACGCAGGCCGCACCGCTCGCGTCAATACGTTGCCGTCCGGTTGAGTCTGCCCGCCCTCGCCGCAGGCGGCGTTGACATACGTCAGCGCGGGCGCATTCGGCGCGTCTCCCTGCCGGAAGACGCAGGGGGCGACGCCTGCGTTGCCGCAGGACTGGAAAGCCACCGGGCCCGACGTGCGGCTGTAACGCTCGCCGTTACACATTGACGGTTGGCGGAGCACGTTATGGCGCTTCGGCGCCCGTAGCGGCTTGTCCGTAGAAGCACGTTGATGCATGTCAACGTGGCGTTCACCGCCGGGTTCTAAATGAGCAGCGTTGCATCCGGCGGCTGCAACGCAATCGCGCCTGCGGCCGGTACGTCTCCTTCGGAGGAGTCGAAATGTTCGAAACCTATTACGACCTGATGCGCCGGCAGGGCATCTCGCGCCGCAGCTTCATCAAGTTCTGCAGTCTCACGGCGGCATCGCTCGGGCTGGGCGACGCCGGTGCGCAACAGATCGCGCAGGCAATGCAGACGAAGCCGCGCACCCCGGTCATCTGGCTCCACGGCCTCGAGTGCACATGCTGCACCGAATCGTTCATCCGTTCCGCGCACCCGCTCGCCAAGGACGTCGTCCTGTCGATGCTGTCGCTCGACTACGACGACACCCTCATGGCGGCCGCCGGGCACCAGGCCGAGGCGGTGCTCGAGGAGACGATGAAGAAGTACAAGGGCAACTACATCCTCGCCGTCGAGGGCAACCCGCCGCTCGCCGACGATGGCATCTACTGCATCCCGGGGGGCAAGCCGTTCGTCGACAAGCTGCGCAACGCGGCGAAGGATGCCAAGGCCATCGTGTCGTGGGGTTCGTGCGCGTCCTGGGGTTGCGTGCAGGCGGCGAAGCCCAACCCGACACGCGCCACGCCCGTGCACAAGGTGATCACCGACAAGCCGATCATCAAGGTCCCGGGCTGCCCGCCGATCGCCGAGGTCATGACCGGCGTGGTCACGTACATCCTCACGTTCGACCGCCTGCCGGACCTCGACGCGCAGGGTCGGCCGAAGATGTTCTACAGCCAGCGGGTGCACGACAAGTGCTATCGCCGGCCGCATTTCGATGCCGGCCAGTTCGTCGAGACGTTCGACGACGCCGGGGCACGGCAGGGCTACTGCCTGTACAAGGTTGGCTGCAAGGGTCCGGTCACTTACAACGCATGCTCGTCCACTCGGTGGAACGAGGGCACGTCGTTCCCGATCCAGTCGGGTCATGGATGCATCGGTTGCTCCGAAGCGGACTTCTGGGACAAGGGCTCGTTCTACGACCACCTCACCACCATCAAGGTCCCCGGCATCGCCGGAGCCGAAGGAACGGCGGACAAGATCGGCCTCACGGCGCTCGCCGCCGCGGGTGTCGCGGTCGCCGCGCATGCAGCCGTCAGCGCCATCAAGCAGGCCCGCAGCAAGGGCCGCAATGACCAGGTCAGCGAGGTCGAGAGGTAATCATGGCCATCATCCAGACACAGGGTTACACCCTCGACAACAGCGGCAAGCGGATTGTCGTCGACCCCATCACGCGCATCGAGGGTCACCTGCGCATCGAGGTCAACGTCGACAAGGACAACGTCATCCGCAATGCGGTCTCCACCGGCACGATGTGGCGCGGCCTCGAAGTCATCCTCAAGGGGCGCGACCCCCGTGACGCATGGGCGTTCGTGGAGCGGATCTGCGGCGTCTGCACCGGCGTGCACGCGCTCGCCTCGGTGCGTTCGGTCGAGGACGCGCTCGGCATCAAGATCCCGAAGAACGCCAACACCATCCGCAACCTGATGCATTCGACGCTGTATGCACAGGACCACCTGGTGCACTTCTACCACCTCCATGCGCTGGACTGGGTGGACGTGGTGAGTGCGCTGAAGGCAGACCCGAAGCGCACGTCCGAGATCCAGCAGAGCATCTCGCCGTGGCCGAATTCCTCGCCGGGATATTTCCGCGAGGTGCAGAACCGCCTGAAGCGTTTCGTGGAAAGCGGCCAGCTCGGCATCTTCGCCAATGCGTACTGGGGCCACCCCGCCTACAAGCTGCCGCCCGAAGTCAATCTCCTGGCGACCACGCATTACCTCGAGGCCCTCGATTTCCAGAAGGAGATCGTGAAGATCCAGACGATCTTCGGCGGCAAGAACCCGCATCCGAACTGGCTCGTCGGCGGCGTGCCGAGCGCGCTCAACGTGGATGGCACCGGCGCGGTAGGTGCCGTCAACATGGCCGTGCTGAACATCGTTGGCGACATCTGCAACCGCACCGCCGAGTTCATCGACCAGGTGTACATCCCCGATCTGCTCGCGATTGCCGGTTACTACAAGGACTGGGCCAAGTGGGGTGGCGGTCTCGCGGCGACCAACGTCATGTCCTACGGCGAATTCCCGGACAAGGCCAACGACTACTCCAACGACAGCATGCTGCTGCCGTCGGGCGTGATCCTCAATGGCGACCTGAAGAAGGTCTACGACGTCGATCTCAAGGATCCCGCGCAGGTGCAGGAATGGGTCACGCACTCCTGGTACAAGTACGCGGGCGACGCGCAGGACAAGGGCCTGCATCCATTCGATGGCGAGACGGAGCCGAGCTTCGTGCTTGGACCCAACACCAAGGGCTCGCGCACCAACATCGAGAACATCGACGAAGGCGCCAAGTACTCATGGGTGAAGTCGCCGCGCTGGAAGGGCAACCCGGTCGAGGTCGGGCCGCTCGCCCGGTATCTCGTCGCCTATGCGCGCGGCAACAAGGAAATCAAGGAACAGGTCGATGGTGCGCTCAAGGCACTCGACGTTCCGGTGACGGCACTGTTCTCCACGCTAGGGCGTACGGCCGCGCGCGGCCTCGAGTGCCAGTGGGCGGCGCACAAGATGCGCTACTTCTACGACGAGCTCCTGGCCAACATCAAGGCGGGGGATCTTGCCACGGCCAACGTCGAGAAGTGGGAGCCGAAGACGTGGAACGCCGAATGCCGCGGCGTGGCGCCGGTCGAGGCGCCACGCGGCGCGCTCGCGCACTGGGTCCGGATCAAGGACACCAAGATCGAGTCGTACCAGTGCGTGGTGCCGACAACATGGAACGCCGGTCCACGCGACGCACGCGGGCAAATTGGTGCGTACGAAGCGGCGCTGATGAACACGCCGATGGCGAAGCCCGATCAGCCCGTGGAGATCCTGCGCACGATCCACAGCTTCGATCCGTGCCTCGCGTGTGCGACCCACGTGCTCTCGCCGGAAGGCGACGAGATCGTTTCGGTGCAGGTGAGGTAGGGAAGGAGGCTCTATGCGAGTCGAACGGGTGTCCGGGCGGGTCCTCAGCGGCCCGCTCGAGCCGGTGTACGTGTACGAAGCGCCGGTGCGCCTGTGGCACTGGGTGACGATGGTGGCCTTCATCGTGCTCGCCGTGACCGGCTATCTCGTGGGCAGTCCATTGCCGGCAATCGGCGGCGAGGCCGTCAACAGCTTTTTCTACGGCTACGTGCGCATGATCCACATGACGGCAGGCTGGCTTCTGGCCGTGATGTTCCTCGTGCGGATCTACTGGGCAGTCGTGGGCAACCATCACGCGCGCTCGATCTTCATCCCGCCGCTGTGGAGCGCCGCGTGGTGGAAAGGACTGCTCGGCCAAGGTGCGTATTACCTGTTCCTGCGGCGCGAATCCGAGCTTTGGACGGGGCACAACCCGCTGGCACAGGCGGCGATGTTCTTCATGTTCACGCTCGGCACGATCTTCATGATCGTTACCGGCTTCGCGCTCTTTGCGCAGCAGTGGGGCTGGGGCACGACGTACATGAACCTGTTCGGCTGGGTCTTCGTCGTGCTGGGCGATCCGCAGAACGTGCGCACGTGGCACCACCTCGTGATGTGGTACCTGGTGCTGTTCGCAGTCGTGCACACGTACATGGTCTTCCGCGAGGACATCATGAGCGGCGAATCGGTGGTCAGCACGATGATCAACGGTATCCGCATGTTCAAGCGGCCGCCGCCCGTGGCGGAGGATCTCGAGGCGCCTACGGTGCAGCGCGGGGGCACGGTCGAGCGACGTGCGGCATGAGATGCTGGCGACGACCGACCAGGCTGGCGTGATTGGCCGTGGGAGCGAGGTGAGCGTAAAGCGCCCGGCGCGCCTGTCGCTGCCCGGGCGAACGCCGCCGCACCCTGGGCAGTTTCTGGAATCGCGGTTCCTCAAGCCGCTGCAGATCACGCAGACGGAGCTTGCCGACGCGCTCGGCGTTTCGCGCCGCCGCGTCAACGAGCTCGTGAACGGCCGCCGAGCCATCACGCCCGACACCGCCGTTCGCCTCGCGATGTATTTCGGCAACGACGCCGCGTTCTGGATGCATCTGCAGGTTGCCTGGGACATGCATGCGGCAGTTCGTCGCGTGCGCGCGCCTCGCCGGAAGAAGTAGCGCCCGCGGCCGAAAGCACCTGAACCACGGGCGCCGGACGCGCGCTGCGCGGGTCGCATCAGGCCCGGACCTCGCCTGCAATGCATCGACACGATCGTCGTGTGCCGCCGCGCTTGCAACACGCGCAGCATGTCTGGCAGGTCAGGCTTCCGCCGTTTGCTGGCTGCCACCGCTGGAGGTCCCCGTAGGCGGTTGACCTAGCGCAATACGATGCCGCACCACCGCGGTACGCTCCGCCTGTTACGCAGCGTGTAACAGAGGAGTCGTGGAGGAACGTCCGGAAGTGTTGGTGCTCGGCATCGGCAACGTGTTGTGGGCCGATGAGGGATTCGGCGTGCGCGCCGTCGAGGCGCTCCATCAGGCGTTTGCCTATCCACCGGACGTGCTGCTGATCGACGGCGGCACCCTCGGTCTCAACCTGCTCGAGTATGTCGCGGCCGCGCGGCGCGTGCTCGTGTTCGATGCGATCGACTTCGGCCTCGTGCCCGGCACCCTGCGCGTGTTGCGCGACGGCGAAGTGCCCGCCTGGGGCCGCGCCAAGCTGTCGCCGCACCAGACGGGATTCAACGACGTGCTCGCGCTCGCGCAGCTCAATGGCAGCGCGCCGGAATCGATCGTCGCGATCGGCGTGCAACCCGTCGAGCTCGCGGATTTTGGAGGCAGCCTGCGCGATCCGGTGAAGGCTCAGCTGCCGGTGGCGGTGGCGATTGCCGCCGAGGTGCTCGCCGGGTGGGGCCGTCCGGGCACGCCGCGCGCTCCCGGCGCGAGCGTCGAGGCACTCAATGCGGCGCCGCTGTCGCTGGCGATCTACGAAGGCGAGCGCCCGAGCGCAGCACAGGCGTGCCGTATCGGCGATGCGCGCTTGCTCGTGCGAGCGGACGAACGCTGATGTGCATCGGCGTCCCCATGCGCATCGTGCAAGTCGCGGACGGCATGGCCGTTGCCGAACGCGCCGGCACCCGCTCGACGATCAATGTGATGCTCCTCGATGATCTTTCGCCGGGCACGTGGGTGCTCGCTTTTCAGGGCTCGGCCGTGAAGCTGCTCTCGCGCGAGGAAGCGGAGCAGACGGACGCCGCGCTGGAGGCGCTCACGGCCGCTGCCAATGGTGCGGGCGACGTCGACGCGTACTTCCGTGATCTCGCCGGTCGCGAGCCGGAATTGCCCCCGCATCTCAGGAAGGATCCTGCATGAGCGCGACTGCAACGATCGATCTCCCGCCGCTGCTGGCGCAACTCGTCACGCGTCACGGCGCGGTCGAGGTGACGGCGGAGGGTGCGGATGCGTTCTGCGCCGGTCCGGGGACCCGCCTGCTGGTGTTCACCGAGGATCCGGTGCGCTACCGCGAGACGCTTGACCTCGCGGTCATCGTGCCGGAGCTCGCGCGGGCATTGCCCGGTCGCTTCATCGTTGGCGTGCTGTATCCCGAGGTCGCGCGCGCCGTCCAGCCCCGCTTCGGTTTTCGTCGCTGGCCCGCACTCGTGCTCCTGCGCGACGGTGCGTATCTGGGCGCCATCGACGGTTTGCGCAACTGGGACGACTACCTCGACGAGATGGCGGGGCTGCTCGATGCGATACCCACACGACCGCCAGCCATCGGCGTGCGCGTCACCACCAACGGCAGCGCGTCGGGCGACGCGTGCGGAGAGGACCTGCGATGAATGCGTTCGCGATTCCGGTGTCGGTGATCGGCCCCGGCAGCCAGCCCGAGGATGATGAACTGCGATATCTCGACATGCCGCGCGACATGCCCACGTTCGCGATGCCGAGCGTGCCGGAGACGGCGCCGCCGGACGCGATGCGCGAGGCGCGCGACGTGCTCGCCGCGTTCCACGCGATGCTGGAGCGCTGGGATCCCGCGGTCACCGGCGACCACCCGCGGCTCGATCTCGCGGATGTTTCCGCCGATGCGCGCACCGTGCTGAACGAAGTGCTTGGCGAGGGCGAAGTGGCGATCCAGGTCGGCGGCGCGCAGCCGTGGCGGATCCAGGAGAGCGTCTTTACCGGCCTGTGGCGCCTCTATGCCGTCGACGCAGGCGGGGTCGTCGCTGACCTGCTGGAAGCCGCCGGCGTGCCGCAGATCGCTTTGAGTGTTGCCCGCACGGCGAGCGCGCTGCGCCTGCCCCCGGTCGCCATACCTCCGGGTGCGATGAACTCCCCATCGCTGCTGCACGAGATCGAAGGCCAGCTCGCGACCCGCGGCGCCGGCGATCCGCCGCACGTGCTCAATCTCACGCTGTTCCCGATGAGCGCCGACGATCACCTCGTGCTGGAGCGCGCGCTGCCGGTCGGTCCGGTGGCGATGATCTCGCGCGGGTTCGGCAACTGCCGGATCACGTCGACCGGCGCTCGCGACGTATGGCGCGTGCAGTATTTCAACAGCATGAACACGCTGATCCTCAACACGATCGAGATCGTCGACGTGCCCGAAGTCGCGATGGCCGCTGCCGAAGACTTGCTCGACAGTCGCGCGCGCCTTGGCGAGTTGATCCAGTGGATGGGCGAGTCATGCACGGCGTGAACGAGCGCAGTGCGCCGGAATGCGGGGCGGCCCGCGATTTCCCGCCGGCCACGCGTCTCGAGTGCAAGGTGTGCTGGTACGTGTACGACCCGGCGGCAGGCGACCCGGTGTGGCAGATCGCGCCGGGTACGCCGTTCGTCGCGCTGCCGGACCACTGGTCGTGCCCGCAGTGCTCGACCACCAAGGACCAGTTCCTGGTGCTCCATGACGACTGACGTGATCGCCGCCGCTGTGGATCCCTCCGCGCGGCTTGGCGCCGCCTATACTGAGATTTACCGCCAGCGCATGCTGGGGCTGCCATTCCTCAATTCGGCGCTGGATGTGGAGGCCGTGGCGTTCGCGCCATGGGAGGGATGCTGGCTCGGCGTGATGGTCACGCCGTGGTTCATGAACCTGATGCTGGTGCCCGAAGATCCCGGTCAGTGGCAGCCGCTCGCGTTCGGCGACAAGCGAACCCATCGGTTTCCGGCAGGCGCTTACGAATTCATCGGCGGCGACGATCCGCTGGTCGGCCCCTACGAGAGCTGTTCGCTGTTCTCCCCGGTGCTGGAGTTCGAAGACCATGCGACGGCGCGCATGGTCGCGGGTCTGGCGCGCGATGCGCTGTTCGATCCGGCCAACGCGGAGGTTCCCGAGTATCCGCGTGCCAACCTCACCAGTCCGGATGACGCCGGTCCCGGGCCACTGGCGCGCCTCGAAGCCGGCATGGACGCGCCGCTCACCAAGCGCGACTTCCTGCGTGGCCGGTTCGTCGCCGCAAGCGATGACGATCGAAGGTGATCTCCGGGTGACGCTCGGCTTCGACGGCCGGCGCGTGCACGACGTCGCGATTCGCGCGACGCGGCCGCACGCAATCGGACGGCTGCTGCGCGGACAGGAGGCGGATGCGGCGGTCGGGATGGTGTCGCGTCTGTATGCGGTCTGTGGCGCGGCACAGGGCGTGGCCGCGGCGAATGCCTGCGCTGCGGCACGCGATGGTGGCGTGGCCGACGACGAGATCAGGCGCCGGGACGTGCTGGTCGCCGTGGAAGCCGTGCAGGAGCACTGCTCCCGGCTTGGACTGGGGTGGGCCACGGTCATGGCCGATGCCCCGCTGCTGTCGTTCGTCCGTGGCGTGCGCCGGCTCACGCTGCCACTGGTCGATGCGGGTGTGCGCAGACTCGTGCGCTCGGAAGGTGCCGGTACCGGCAACGATCGGGGCGTCGCTGCGGACGCGGCGATGCGCAATGTCGGGGACCAGGTCGGCAGTCAGCTCCTGGGCCAGTCGTGCGGTGCGTGGCTGGCACAACCGAGTGTGAACGAGCTGGAGGCGTGGGCGGACAGCGGTGCCGTACCGCCCGCGCGCTGGTTGCGTGTCCTGCTCGACGAGTTTGCCTCCCTCGGTGGCAGCGCCATTGCTCCCATGCCCCGGACGCACCGCAGTGCGCTCGGCGCCTCGGTGATTCCCGGATGGCGCACGTCGCGGTCATTCGTCGAACAACCGGAATGGGACGAGGAGCCTGTCGAAACGGGTCCGCTCGCGCGGATGCAGGATCACCCCTTGATCGGTGCCGCGCTCGGCGCGTGGGGCAATTCCGTGGCGACGCGCCTCGTCGCGCGCCTGACGGAGCTCGCGATGCTCGTGCAGGCGCTCCAGGGTGACGGTGATCCCGGCGGCGTCGATGCGTTCCAGGTCGATGGCGAAGGTTACGCCAGCGCGCATACCGCGCGTGGACTCCTGCTGCATCGCGCCTCGCTGTCCGGCGGACGCATCGCTGATTACGCGATCGTCGCGCCCACGGACTGGAACTTCCGCGCGCATGGGGCATTCGCCCGTGGCCTGACCGATCTCGCCGCAGCGGACGACGCCGCAGTGATGCGGTCCGCACGCGTGCTGGCGCAGGCGGTCGATCCCTGCGTCACCTGCACCATCGAGGTGGTCCATGCATGAGATGGCCCTCGCCGAAAGCGTGCTGGCCATCGTCGAGCGTGCGGCGCGACAGCATGCTGCCGCACGCGTGAGCAGCGTCCGGCTCGAGATCGGCGCGCTCTCGCACGTTGCTCCGGACGCATTGCGGATGTGCTTCGACGTGGTGAAGCGCCGCTCGGTCGCCGACGACGCCCGCCTCGAGATTCTCAGCACGCCTGGCGCAGCGTGGTGCATGCCCTGCGGCCGGCGCGTGCCCCTTGCCGGACGCGGCGAACCGTGCCCGGAGTGTGGCAGCTATCAGCTGCAGGTGGCCGATGGCGAGCAGATGCGGGTCATGGACATCGAGATTGCCTGAGCCGAGGAAGAGGATCATGTGCACGACATGCGGATGCGGCGGCGGCGCGGCGCGGATCGAGGACCGGCCCGCGGGTGAAGGCGGCTTCCGCCGCGTGGACGGTACTGCCGGCACCGCCGGCGAGTGGCACGACCATGGCGATGGCGCCCTGCACCGCCATGTTCACGGCCCCTTGGGCGCCGTGCATGCGCCGGGCGTCCCGGCAGCACGCATCGTGCAGGTCGAGCAGGACCTGCTGGCGGCCAACGACGGCATCGCCGCGCGCAATCGCGCACGCCTCGCCGCCCTGCAGGTGTTCGCGCTCAACCTGGTGTCGAGTCCGGGCTCCGGCAAGACGAGCCTTCTGGTGCGCACCATCGAGCTTCTGCAGGGCCGCTTCCCGCTCGCGGTCATCGAGGGCGATCAACAGACCTCGCGCGATGCGGAGCGCATTCGCGCGACCGGTGCGCCGGCCATCCAGGTGAATACCGGCAAGGGATGTCATCTCGATGCCGCCATGGTCGAGCGGGCGCTGACGGCACTGCCGCCGCCGCGCGGCGGCCTGCTGCTCATCGAGAACGTAGGCAATCTCGTCTGTCCGGCGGCCTTCGATCTCGGTGAAGCGCACAAGGTCGTCATCCTCTCGGTGACCGAAGGCGAGGACAAGCCGCTCAAGTACCCGGACATGTTCAGTGCCGCCGACCTGTGCATCGTGAGCAAGGTCGATCTCCTCCCGTACGTGACCTTCGACATCGAAGAGGCGATCGAGAATGCCCGGCGCGTGCGGCCCGGCCTCGAGGTGCTGCAGGTATCCGCGACCACGGGTGCGGGGATGGAAGCGTGGCTCGCGTGGCTCGCGCGTGGGGTGGACGGGACACGCGGGGCACACGGTGCGGTCGTCATGGACGCCCTCGGCAACGCTGCACCAATGGCGCCCGCCGCGAGCTCCGCTGCCTGAGCGGCACGTGACCATGCTTGGGGTTTCGCCTCCGTCGACGCATCGCCGCCGCATCGAAGTGCGCGGCATCGTGCAGGGCGTCGGGTTCCGGCCGTTCGTCTATCGCCTGGCGGAGGAGCTCGAGCTGCGCGGCTGGGTGCGCAACGACGCGAGCGGAGTGACTCTCGAGGTCGAAGGCGATGCCGCGCGCGTCGAATCCATGGCCGAGCGCATTGCCGCGGAAGCGCCGGTCCTCGCGCGCGTCGACGCGGTCGCCGTTTCCCCGCCGCTCGCGCTGCGCGGCGAGGCCGGCTTTGCGATTGTCGCGAACCGGCAGGGCCGCGCGACGACAGTGATCGGCCCCGACACGGCTGTCTGCAGCGACTGCCTCGCAGAGCTGTTCGATCCGGCCGACCGCCGGTACCGCTACCCGTTCATCAACTGTACGCATTGCGGCCCGCGCTACACGATCACGCGCGAGCTGCCGTACGAGCGCGCGATGACGAGCATGCAATCGTTCGTGCAGTGCACGCCTTGCCGAACCGAGTATCGCGATCCGCGGCATCGCCGGTTCCATGCCGAGCCCAACGCGTGTCGCGCGTGCGGGCCCGGCGTGACCCTCGTGGACGGCAACGGCGTACCGCTCATCGGGACCGATGAGGATGCCATCGCCGCCACGCTCGCACGGCTGCGTGCGGGGGCGATCGTCGCGCTGAAAGGGCTGGGTGGCTTTCACCTCGCATGCGATGCACGCAATGCCACCGCGGTGGCGGCGCTGCGCGCGCGCAAGCACCGGGACGAGAAGCCCTTCGCCGTCATGGTCGCGAACAGCGCCTCCGCGGCCCAGTGGGCCGTGCTGGATGCGCCGGAGCGCGCGCTGCTTGCCGCGCGCGAGCGCCCGATCGTGTTGCTGCGCAAGCGACCTGCCGCCGAGGCCTTGCCCGGCGTCGCGCCGGGACTCGCCTGGCTCGGCGTGATGCTGCCTTACACGCCGCTGCAATACCTGCTGTTTCACGAGGCGGCCGGCCGCCCGCGCGGGTGCGCGTGGCTCGATGGCGCGCAGGACCTGGTGCTGGTCATGACCAGCGCAAATCCCGGTGGCGAGCCGCTCGTCACGGGCAACGCCGAAGCGCTCGAGCGCCTTGCCGGGATCGCCGACGCATGGCTCGTGCATGATCGCGACATCGTGGTGCGCTGCGACGACAGCGTGGTGCGTGCTTCCCCCGGTCCGGGCGGGCTGCAGTTCATCCGGCGGGCCCGGGGCTATACCCCGCGCTCGGTCCGTCTGGCGGCTGCAGCGCCGCCCGTGCTCGCGGTCGGCGGCCTTTTCAAGAGTGCCATATGCGTCACGCGCGCCGATGAAGCCTTCCTGTCGGAGCACGTCGGCGATCTCGACAACGCTGCAACCTGTGTTGCGCTCGAGCGGGCCGTTGCCCATCTGGTCGCCATTCTCGAGGTCGAGCCGGCCGTGGTCGCGCACGACCTGCACCCCGATTTCTTCAGTACGCAGCACGCGGCACTGCTGGCTGAACGCTGGGGCGTGCCGCTGCATGCGGTCCAGCACCACCATGCACATATCGGCGCGGTGCTCGCCGAGCACCAGGTCGATGCGCCGGTGCTCGGTCTCGCCCTCGATGGCGTGGGCCTGGGGAGCGACGGCGGCGCGTGGGGCGGCGAGCTGCTGGAGGTCGATCGCCACGCCTTCGTCCGCCTCGGGCGCTTGCGTCCGCTACGCCTGCCGGGAGGCGATCGTGCTGCACGGGAGCCATGGCGCATGGCATGCGCCGCGCTCGCTGCCGGCGGCCGCGGGGCGAGCATCGGAGGACGGTTCGTCGATCAGCCTGCGGCGCGCACGGTCGCCGCGATGCTGGAGCGTGGCTTCAACGTGCCCGAAACGAGCAGTGCCGGTCGGTGGTTCGATGCGGCGGCGGGTCTGCTGGGAGTGAAGCCCACGATGCGCTTCGAAGGACAGGCCGCGATGCTGCTCGAAGGGCTGGCGGAACGGCATGGGCCGGTCGCGGCCGATGCTTCCTTGTTCGCGCTGGAGGCGGACGGCACGCTCGACCTCATGCCGCTCGCGATGCGGCTCGCCGACTGCGACGACGCCGGATACGGCGCCGCGTTGTTCCATGCGACGCTGATCATGGGGCTCGCCGAATGGATAACCGCGGCCGCGCAGCAACGCAACCTCGCCACCGTGGCGTGCGGCGGAGGTTGCTTCCTGAACGCGATCCTTGCCCGCGGCTTGCGCGCCGCGCTGCGCGCCCGTGGCATCACCATGCTCGAGGCGCACGCCGCGCCACCCAACGACGGCGGCCTTGCTCTGGGGCAAGCTTATGTAGCGCAGCACGCCCTGCGCGCCGGACTGGTGGGCTGAGCCGTGTGCCTTGCGATTCCTGCCCGGATCGTCGAACGTGGTGACGGCGATGACGCCGTCGTCGATCTCGGCGGGGTGCGCAAGACGATCTCGCTCGCGCTGGTCCCCGAAGCGGTCAATGGCGATTACGTGATCGTCCACGTCGGCTATGCGTTGTCCAGGCTCGATCCGGACGAGGCCGCGCGCACGCTTGCGCTCTTCGACCAGGCGCTCGCAGCCGATCCGGGCATCGGAGCCTCCGCGTGAAATACGTCACCGAATTCCGGGACGGAGCGCGCGCGCAGGTGCTCGCCGCCGCGGTGCGCGCGGAAGCGCACCCGGACCGTACGTACAGCCTCATGGAGTTTTGCGGCGGTCACACCCACGCCATCTCGCGCTACGGCCTGAAGGATCTCCTGCCCGGGAACGTCCGCATGATCCATGGACCCGGCTGTCCGGTGTGCGTGCTCCCGGTCGGCCGCATCGAGAACGCGATCGAGCTGGCGCAACGTCCCGGTCTCATCCTCTGCACGTACGCCGACACCATGCGCGTGCCGGCCGGCAACGGCCGCTCGCTGCTGAAGGCCAAGGCCGAAGGCGCCGACGTGCGCATGGTGTACTCGAGCGCCGATGCGCTGCGGATCGCGCGCGAGCACCCCGATCGTCAGGTGGTCTTTTTCGCGATCGGCTTCGAAACCACCACGCCGCCCACCGCCCTGGTGATTCGCGCTGCGGACGCGGAAGGCCTCAGCAATTTCAGCGTCTTCTGCAATCACGTCCTGACCCCGTCGGCAATCGCCAACATCCTCGAGTCCCCGGAAGTGCGCGAGCTCGGCACCGTGCCGCTCGATGGCTTCATCGGCCCCGCGCACGTGAGCACCGTCATCGGCAGCCAGCCGTACGAATACTTCGCCGAGGAATATGCGCGGCCGGTCGTGATCGCCGGGTTCGAGCCGCTGGACGTGATGCAGGCCATCCTGATGCTGGTCCGCCAGCTCAACGACGGACGCGCGGAAGTGGAAAACGAATTCACGCGCGCCGTGACACGGGACGGCAACCTGCACGCCAAGGCAATCGTGGCGGAGGTGTTCGAGCTGCGCCGGACATTCGAATGGCGCGGCCTGGGCGAAGTGCCGTACAGCGCCCTGCGCATCAAGGAACGCTACGCGGCGTTCGATGCCGAGCGCCGGTTCGGCATCCGGTATCGCTCGGTGCCGGATCACAAGGCATGCGAGTGCGGCGCGATCCTGAGAGGCCTCAAGAAGCCGACCGACTGCAAGGTGTTCGGCAACGTGTGCACCCCCGAGAACCCCATCGGCTCGTGCATGGTCTCGTCGGAAGGCGCCTGCGCGGCGCATTACACGTACGGCCGCTTCAAGGACGCGTCGGTGGTGGTCGCGCGTACGGTCGACGACGCCCGCCGCGACATGCCGGAGACCGCGGCGCCGTCGGCCCAGCCCGCATTCGCGCCATGAGTACCGTGCGCAAGGGCTACGTGCGCCCGATCGACTTCAAGCGCGGCCGCGTGGACATGACGCACGGCAGCGGTGGCCGCGCGATGGCCCAGCTCATCGACGAGCTCTTCCTGCGCGCCTTCGACAACGAATGGCTGCGGCAGCAGAACGATCAGGCGTCGTTCGCCGTGCCGCCGGGACGGATGGTCATGGCCACCGACAGCCACGTGGTCTCGCCACTGTTCTTTCCCGGTGGCGACATCGGCTGTCTTTCGGTGCATGGCACGGTCAACGACGTGGCGATGGCGGGCGCACGGCCGCTCTATCTGGCGGCTGGCTTCGTGCTCGAGGAAGGCTTCCCGCTCGCCGACCTGAAGCGCATCGTCGAATCGATGGCAGATGCCGCAAAGGCGGCAGGCGTGCCGGTGGTGACGGGCGACACGAAGGTGGTGGAGCAGGGCAAGGGTGACGGCGTGTTCATCACCACGACGGGCCTCGGCGTCGTGCCGGAGGGGATCAACATCTCCGGTGATCGGGCCCGGCCAGGCGATCGCATCCTGGTCAACGGCACCCTCGGCGACCATGGGGTCGCGATCATGTCGTTGCGCGAAAACCTCTCCTTCGAGACCACCATTGCGTCGGACACCGCCGCGCTGCATGGCCTGGTCGCGGCCATGGTGGCCGCCGTGCCCGACATTCACTGCCTGCGCGACCCGACCCGTGGCGGCCTCGCGACCACGCTGAACGAGCTCGCGCGCCAGGCCGGATGCGGCATGCTGATCCGCGAGCAGGACATCCCGGTGCAGCGGCAGGTGCAGGCGGCGTGCGAGTTCCTGGGCCTCGATCCGCTGTACGTCGCCAACGAGGGCAAGCTGGTCGCGATCTGCGCGCCCTACGATGCGGAGCCGCTGCTCGCCGCGATGCGCGCCCATCCGCTCGGCCGGGACGCCGCCATCATCGGCGAGGTGATCGCGGATCCGCACGGTTTCGTGCAAATGGATACGAGCTTCGGCGGCCGGCGCATGGTGGACTGGCTGACCGGCGAGCAGCTGCCGCGGATCTGCTGAGCATGCGCGTCCTGTTCCTGACCCATGCGTTCAACAGCCTCACGCAGCGGCTCTACGCCGAGCTGCGCGAAGACGGCCACGAGATCTCGATCGAGTTCGACATCAACGACGCGGTGACGGAAGAGGCGGTCGCCGCGTACCGGCCCGAGGTCGTCGTCGCGCCGTTCCTGAAGCGGGCGATTCCCGCCACCGTGTGGCAGCGCCATCGTTGCCTGATCGTGCATCCCGGCATCGTCGGCGACCGCGGTCCATCCGCGCTCGATCGCGCGATCCTGCGCGAGGAGGCGCGCTGGGGCGTCACGGTGCTGCAGGCGACGGGCGAGATGGACGCGGGCCCGGTGTGGGCCACCGCCGAGTTCGCCATGCGCGCCGCGACCAAGTCAAGCCTGTATCGGAACGAGGTCACCGACGCGGCCTTGCTCGCCGTGCGCCAGGCCCTGCAGCGCGTGGCGGCGGATGCGGCGCCCACGTCCGTGAATGCTGCCGATCCCGACGTTCGCGGATGCTTGCATCCACTGCTGCGACAGGCCGAGCGGGCGATCGACTGGTCACGCGACGGTACTGCCGTGATCCTGTGCAAGATCCGTGCGGCGGACGGGTTCCCGGGCGTGCGTGACCAGATCGCCGGCGTGCCGTGCTTCCTGTTCGATGCGCACGGCGAGGCGCTTCTCGACGCGCATGGTGCGCCGCCCGGTGCCGTGATCGCGACACGCCATGGTGCCGTATGTCGGGCGACCGTCGATGGCGCCGTGTGGATCGGTCATGTGAAGCGGGCGGACGTGCCCGAGGCATTCAAGCTGCCCGCGGTGCTCGCCCTCGGCTCGGCGCTCTCCGGCATTCCCGAGGTGCCGCTCGCGCCGGAAGCCGTCGTCAGCGGCGCAACCTTCCGGGATATCGTGTACGAGGAAAGCGGCCCGGTCGGGTACCTGCATTTTCCCTTCTACAACGGCGCGATGGCGACGCAGCAATGCGAGCGCCTGCGCGCCGCGTATGCGCACGCGAGGCAGCGGCCGACGCGCGTGATCGTGCTGATGGGCGGTCCCGACTTCTGGTCCAACGGCATCCACCTCAACGTCATCGAGGATGCGGAGCATCCGGCCGAAGAGTCGTGGCGCAACATCAACGCGATGAACGATCTCGTGCGCGACATCGTGGAGACGGGCACGCACCTGACGATCGCCGCCATGCGTGGCAATGCCGGCGCCGGTGGTGCGTTTCTCGCGCTCGCGGCCGACCGGGTTTACGCGCGCAGCGCAATCGTGCTCAACCCGCACTACAAGAGCATGGGCAATCTGTACGGGTCGGAATACTGGACTTATCTCCTGCCGCGCAGGGTGGCGGCGGAGGCGGCGCGCGCGCTGGTCGCCAGTCGCCTGCCGCTCACCGCGCGCACGGCCCAGGCGCTGGGGCTCGTCGACGAAGCGTTCGGCACGAGCCTCCCGGAGTTCGAGGCCGGTGTGCGTGCACGCGCGCTGGCGCTTGCGACGGCAACGGATTTCAACGCTGTTCTTGCCGCCACGAACAGGCGCCGGAAGGCCGACGAGGCGCGCAAGCCGCTGGCTGCGTATCGCGAGGAGGAACTGGCGCGGATGAAGCTGAACTTCTTCGGCTTCGATCCCAGCTACCACGTGGCGAGGTACCACTTCGTCGCCAAGGTGCCGCGCTCGCGCACGCCGCTGCACCTTGCGCTGCATCGGCAACCTTGCTCACGTGGTGGCAAGGCAGGCGCGCGACCAGGCGTCAGCGCGAACGCATCGGTTCCGGCGGTCATGCACGATGCATGACCGGGCGCTTGGGCCCCGCGTCAACGGCTGCGGCACTGGCGCGTTAGAATTGGACGCCGCGTGCCGGACGAGCGGCGATCGTCAACGGCCCGCATTCATGGGCTTTTACAAAGGAGCAATATCGATGAAGTCGATGATGATTGCGGCAGCTGCTGCGCTTGCCATGGCCGCCGCGGGTTCGGCATTCGCGGCGGATGCCGACGACATGCTGAAGGCGAACGGCTGCCTGAACTGTCATGATATGAATACCAAGAAGGTTGGACCCGCATTCAAGGACGTCGCGAGCAAGGCCCCTGCCAAGGGCGCGGAGCGCGACGCGTACGAGGCCAAGCTGGTCGACAAGGTCTCGGGCGCGAAGGGCCACCCCAGCGTCAAGGCAAAGAAGGAAGACGTCGCCAAGATGGTGCATGCCATCGTCGACAAGTAATCCGCTTTCCTGCAGCAAGGCCGGCGCGAGCCGGCTTTTTTTTGGTTCTCCTGAGTGTTTCGTCCGCGAAGAGGGAGCTGGTCAGCGCTCACGCATGGGCTCCCCGCCCTTGCCGGCACGGCTGGAGCCGCGCAAGGAGCGGACTGAAGCCTGCCCTACAGGGGTTGACGCCCGAGCACAGCCGCGCAGGACGACCGGGCGCCAGGAGTGAGGCTGAAGCCCGACCTGCAGGGCATCGCGTTCCCGGAATGACCGCTGTTCGGGCTGGCTTCCGCACTTTTCTTGAGTCAGAGCAAAGCGTGGGTCGGAATGCCGCGGAGAATGGTCGCGTCAGCCTGCCACGGCCGGTTGGCGGGCGAACCGGTGATGAACACGTCCTATCCTCTGGCACTCGACGAAGGCACGGCGGCCGGCCAGCCGGCCGTGGGTGCGGGCGCACCGACGGCGGCCCCGGCAATCCCGGCGACAACCGCGGCAACCGCGGCAACGGCGCTCGATGCGACCGCCGCGCTGGCAAGCCTGCGCCAGCTCAGTCATCTCCGCTTCATCGCGATCGGCGCGCAGGTGATCGCCATCGGCGCGTCCTATGTGACTCAGCTCGCACTCAACTACCCGGCGATGATCGCGGTGGTCGTGGTGCTCTCGACCCTGAACCTCCTGCTCGTGAGGCGGCTGTACCATGGTGCGCCCGCGTCGCACCTCGAGGTCTTCGGTCATCTGGCGGTCGACCTCGCGGCCTTCACCGTCATCCTGCTGCTGGCCGGTGGCACGGGCAATCCCTTCGTGGTGCTTTACCTGCTGCACGCCGCGCTGATTGCCCTGTTGCTGCCACGACACCTCGTCGTGGCTGGCACCGCTCTCATCCTGGTGGCGTTCGGCATCTCGGCGGAATTCGCCGTGCCCCTGCGCCTCACCGACGGCACCGATCTGCCGCGACACGTGGTCACCGTCGCGCGCTGGGTGAGCTTCACGCTCGCCACCGCCATGATCGCCTGGTTCGTCGCGCGCGTGAACGCCGCGCTGCACGCGCATCAGCGCTTGCTGGCAGAGGCGGCGCGCAAGGCACTCAACGATGAAGCCATGCTGCGCATCGGCACCATCGCGGCGGGCGCCGCGCACGAGCTTGCCAGCCCGCTCATGTCGATGGGGATGATCGTGCAGGAATGGCAGCGCGAGGGGGGGGCCGCCGATCTGCCGCGCGATGCGCGTCTCCTCGCTTCACAGATTGCCGCGTGCAAGGAGGCGCTCGCGCACCTGCGCAACGCGGCCCATGCAGCCCGCCTCGATGAAGGCGTGGTACAGCCGGTGGACGAGTGCCTGCGGCAAATCGCCGAACGATGTCGCGCGATGCGCCCGGGCGTCGACCTGCGCTGCGATTTCCACGGCCCGCCACCCGCCCCCGCGATCATCGCTGATCCGGCGCTGAAACAGGCCATCCTGATCCTCCTCAACAACGCCGCCGACGCGTCGCCCGATTACGTGGCGCTTTCCGCCTCGTGGGACGACGATCAACTGCGGCTCGCCGTCGTCGATCACGGTACCGGCATTCCCGCTTCGTGTCTCAACCGTCTCGGCCGCACGTTTTTCACGACCAAGTCGCCTGGCAAGGGGACCGGGCTCGGCGTCATGCTGACCGCCTCCACCGTCGCCCGGCTCGGAGGCATCGTCACGTGGTCCAACCGGCACGAAGGCGGTGCGGTCGCGAACGTGCGCATTCCATTGTCGAGTCTTCAACGCAACCTAACAGGGGCAAGAAAATGACCATGCAAACGCGGAATCCATCCACGACTGCGGCGAGCCTGCTGCTCGTGGACGACGATCAGGTGCTGTGCGAGGTGATGTCGCGCGCGTTCGAGGCCCGCGGCTATGTCGTGCGCGTCGCGCACTCGGTGCACGACGGTCTCGCCGCGGCGCAGGCGGCACACCCGGACTGTGCCGTCGTCGACCTGCGGCTGCCCGACCAGACGGGACTCAAGCTGATCGGCGGACTCAAGGCCGTGAATCCGAAAATGCGCATCGTCGTGCTCACCGGCCATGGCAGCATTCCCACGGCCGTCGAAGCGGTGAAGCTCGGCGCGACCTATTACCTCACCAAGCCGGTCGATGCGGACGAGGTGATCGCGGCGCTGCAGAAAGATACGCCGAATGACGGCGTCCCGGTCGACGCGAAACCGATGTCCGTGGAGCGGCTCGAATGGGAGCACATCCAGCGCGTGCTGCGCGACAACAACGACAACGTTTCCGCGACCGCGCGGGCGCTGTCCATGCACCGGCGCACCCTGCAGCGCAAGCTCCGCAAGCACCCCGCACGCGCCTGAGACGGGCCGCCACCCCGGCCGCGTGGCCCGCGCTTCAGGCGCGCGCCGCGCGCGGCCAGGCGGGACCGTGGCATTCCGCGATCTCCGGCGGTGCCGTCGTGCGCGCCCGATCGGGCGCTTGCAGGAATGCGATGAGCGCCTGCTCGTCCAGTGCCGGGCGACAGAGGAAGCCCTGGTACTCGTCGCAACCCTCGCCATGCAGCAGTCGCAGCTGGTCTTCGCGTTCGACGCCCTCGGCGACGACGGCGATGCCGAGGCTGTGCGCCATCGCGACCCTCTGTCGTGTCCCATGAAAAAGGCCGCCCGCGGGCGGCCTTTTCTTCGTGCAGGGCGGCATTATGGCTGAGTTACCCCAGGCAAAATGTCGCCGAACTACCTAGACTAAGGGGCTTCGCCCCACGTTCTCGCGCGGCCCCCCGGGCCGCGCGGCACGTCTACGGTCATGGGAATCCAAGTCTTCAAGGGCGCCGCCAACCAGCGTGCCCGCCTGGTCGGCGAGCGCAACAAGCTGCTTGCCCGCATCAGCCGGCAGAACGCAGCCGTCCAGGAGCTCGAGGCCAAGATTGCGGCGTTCAATATCGTACTGCGTCAGCAGGGCGTCGATATCGACCCCGACGACTTCAAGCCCGTAGCGCCGAGCTCTCGCCTCGGGTACTTTCGGTACGGGCAAATCAGCGCGCTTTCCTTGGACGCGCTACGTGCGGCCACTCGCCCCCTGTCCACCATCGAGATTCTTGAGTACGTGGTTCGTACGGCCGAGGTTTCGTTCAAATCTCCGCACGACCGTTACCGGACGCGGTGCTACCTAGACAACCGCCTGGGCGTGTATGCGAAGAGCGGAATCGTGAAGCGGGTGCGGCCGTCCAGTGCTCGCCACGATGACGTGTCGTACTGGCTGCTGAAGCGCTGAGACCAGCTAGCTCGCCTGACCGCTACAAGCCGCCCCAATCCCGACCGAGTAAAAGCCGATGGCACCAAGCATCGCGCCCAAAACGAACAACACAAACGCCGCGGCAGCGATATTAGAGTTCAATACGGAGTGATAATAGAGTAAAATAACGCAACGATACTATAGTAATTTGACGACCAAAAATAGAGCAAATGAACACTATAAGCCACGGACGTGAAAAGAAAAACTTGCGTTCATCGCAGCTGGCTGCGGCCTTGCGAGCGCTCAAGAAATTACAGGACAAGCACTCTGGCGTGGTGGAGTCTCGCGACCTCACGGATGAGCAGCGGACGGTGTTGGTCGAGACCGGCTTTCTTCGGCCGGTCATGAAGGGCTGGTACCTATGTGCGAACCCGCGGGACGGCGATGGTGACAGCACCGCCTGGTTCGCAAGCTTTTGGGCTTTTCTCTCGGGGTACCTCGGAAAGCGCTTCGGGAAGCGCTATTGCCTCAACCCGGAAGCCTCATTGCTGATGCACACAGGAAACACCGTGGTTCCGCGGCAGGTAGTCGTCGTGTCCAAGCAAGGCGGCAACGGCGTGGTCCACCTGCCGTTTGACACCTCGCTCGCCATTTACGTCGACGAGAAGAATGTCCCGAAGTCGAGGGTCGAAGTCCGAGGTCTGCAGGTCTTCCCTGTTCCTGAAGCACTGTGCCGCGTACCGCCGGCTTTCTTCCGTCAGCATGCGCTCGACGCCGAAATAGCACTCGGGCTAATACGTGACTCATCTGAGTTGCTTACCACGCTCCTCGCTGATGATGGCATGCCTTCCGCAGCAAGTCGCCTCGCGGGTGCCATGCGCTTCGTAGGTCGAGTCGCCGAAGCAGACCGCATCGTTGGCACCATGCGAAGGCTGAAATACCAGATTCGCGAGACCAACCCGTTCGAGGCGGCAGCGCCATCCTTGGCTGCAACGAGGGAACGTTCACCGTACGTTTTGCGATTGCAGGCAATGTGGCAAAGGTGGCGAGAAGCCGTTATCGCTAACTTCCCACCCGAGCCTGGCTTGACCACTGCGCCCGCGGACTATCTGGCCGATGTTCAGGAGCGCTATCGGGCAGACGCCTACAACTCTTTGTCTATCGAAGGCTATCAAGTCACCGACCAGCTCATCGAACGCGTCGCTGCACGCGGTTGGAACCCGCAGGCCGAGCCGGAAGACGATAAAGACCGCGACGCAATGGCGGCACGCGGATACTACGAGGCGTTTCTCGCGGTCAAGGCCACGATTGCGAAAATCCTCGCCGGAGGCAAGGCCGCTGACCTGGTGCGCGCGGACCATCACGACTGGTATGCCGCGCTGTTTAGGCCGGCGGTTACCGCCGGTGTGATTCAAGCGAGTCAGCTCGCCGGCTACCGCACGGGACCGGTGTTCATTCGAAACTCGATGCATTCGCCACTGCCCCGGGAAGCGATTCTCGACTCGCTGGAGGCGCTGTTCACACTACTCGCTCACGAGACTCACGCCGGAGTTCGAGCTGTGCTGGGGCATCACTTCTTCGTGTTCATCCATCCCTATTTCGATGGCAACGGCCGCATAGGACGGTTCCTGATGAATGCCATGTTGGCCTCGGGCGGCTATCCCTGGACTGTGGTGCGAATGGCGCGTCGAGCACAGTACATGGCTGCTCTGGAGGCCGCGAGTGTAGCCGGAGACATTCACCCTTTCGCCAAATTTCTTGCTGAGGAGCTTGCAGCCGGGGCAGCGTTCAAGAGTGCGTCGGGGCCACAGGCGTAGTACGCACCCCCAAGCCTGTAGCGTCATTGCCTCGTTTCTTCATGCCAACCCGAACCGCCGGATAAGCCACGTCTTCACCACCTGGGTGAGCAGCAGGTAACCGCCGAGGATTGCCAACAGTGCGAGCGCGTACGAATGCGGCAGCGGGGTCAATCCCAGGGCATGCGCGAACGGCGAGGTCGGCAGCCACAGTCCGAGCAGACAGACCCCGATGGTCGTCACCAGCAGCGGGAAGCTCGGCTTGCTCTGCACGAACGGAATCTTGCCCGTCCGAATCACGTGCACGATGAGCGTTTGCGACAGCAGCGACTCGACAAACCAACCGGTCTGGAACAGCGCCTCGTTATTCCAGGCACTGAAGAAGTACAGCAACGTCCCGAAGGTCACGTAGTCGAACAGTGAGCTCAGCGGGCCGATAAACAGCATGAAGCGGCCGATGTTGCCGATGTCCCAGCGCCGCGGCTGCTTCAAGTACTCCTCGTCGACCGCATCGGTCGCCACCGTCGTCTGCGAGAAGTCGTAGAGCAGGTTGTTGACCAGAATCTGCACCGGCTGCATCGGCAGGAACGGCAGGAAGGCGCTGGCGCCCAGCACGCTGAACATGTTACCGAAGTTCGACGAGGCGCCCATCTTGATGTACTTGGTGATGTTGCCGAACACCTTACGGCCTTCGACCACACCCTGCTCGAGCACGAGAAGGTTCTTCTCCAACAGGATGATGTCCGCCGACTCCTTGGCGATGTCGACGGCGGTGTCGACGGAGACGCCGACATCGGCAGCCTTGAGCGCCGGGCCGTCGTTGATGCCGTCGCCGAGGAAGCCGACGACGTGGTTCTTGAGGTGCAGCGCCTTCACGACGCGCGCCTTCTGCGCCGGCGAGAGCTTGGCAAGCAACGCCGTGTGCTCCACCGCCTCGGCGAGTTGCTCGTCCGTCCACGCGTCGATTTCGCTGCCGACAATGACGCGCTCCACCGGCAGGCCGACCTGCCGGCAGATGTTGCGCGCCACGGCGTCGTTATCTCCGGTGAGCACCTTGATGGCGACCCCGTGCTCCTGCAGGACGCGAACAGCCTCGGCTGCACTGTCCTTTGGCGGGTCGAGAAAGGCGATGTAGCCCGCCAGCACCAGGCCGGTCTCGTCGGCCACGCTGTAGGTCGTCTGAGCAGGGGGCAGTTCCTTGTAGGCGACGGCGATGACGCGAAAGCCGTCGTCGTTGTACTCGTGGGTGACGGCCAGCACTTCTGCGTGATGGGATTCCTCGAGCATGACGGCCTCGCCGTGTTGCTCGACCCGGTTGCAGGCGGCATAGACCTCTTCCACCGCGCCCTTGCAGATGAGGATGTGCGGCCCGTCCTTCTCGGCGACAACAACGGACATGCGACGGCGTTGGAAGTCGAACGGGATTTCGTCGACCTTGGCGAACTTGACGTAGGGGCGCAGGCGGGCGTGGACCTCGGCGTGCTCGAGCACGGCGACGTCGAGGAGGTTCTTGAGCCCGGTTTGGTAGTAACTGTTGAGATACGCATACTCCAACACGTGCTCGGACTCCTCGCCGAACACGTCGACGTGGCGCTCGAGCAGGACCTTGTCCTGGGTCAGGGTGCCGGTCTTGTCGGTGCAGAGCACGTCCATGGCGCCCAAGTTCTGAATCGAATTGAGCCGCTTGACGATGACCTTCTTGCCGGCCATGGCGAGCGCGCCCTTGGCGAGATTGATGGTCACAATCATCGGCAGCATCTCCGGCGCGAGCCCCACGGCGACCGCCACCGCAAAGAGAAACGCCTCGAGCCAATTGCCCTTGGTCAGCCCGTTGATGACGAAGACGAGCGGCACCATCACCAGCATGAAGCGGAGGATGAGCCAGATGAAACGGCGTATGCCGCGGTCAAAGCTCGTCGGCATCTCCGGGCCGGTGATGCTGGATGCGACGCTGCCGAAATAGGTGCGGGGACCGGTCACGACGACCACCGCCGTGGCGGTCCCCGATATGACGTGCGTGCCCATGAACGCGACATTGCCGAGCTCGAGCGCCGACTTGACCGTCGCCGCTGCCGCCGCCGGAAACTTCTCGACCGGGAGCGATTCGCCAGTCAGCGACGCCTGGTTCACGAACAGGTCTCGCGCGGCGACGAGGCGCACATCCGCCGGCAGAATGTCGCCTGCGGACAGATGCACGATGTCACCAGGCACGACGTGCGTGAGCGGGATTTCGAGGCGCCCCGCCAGCGGCCGCCCATTCGGTGCCGGTTCCTCGTCACCGCGCTGGCGCGTCACGGTCGCCGTCGTGCTCACCATGGCCCGCAGGCGCTCGGCGGCCTTGCCCGACCGGTACTCCTGCACGAACGACAGCAACGACGAGAGGACCACCATGACGGCGATGACGGCCGCTCCCCGGACTTCGCCGGTGCCGTAGTTGACCAACGCCAGCACGATGAGCAGGACGGACAGCGGGGTCAGGAACAGCTCGACCAGGCGCCGGAGGGCACTCTTGTGCCGTTCGTGCGCGACCTCGTTCAGTCCGTACTGCTCAAGGCGGGCCTCGGCTTCCGCAGGCGTCAGGCCCGATAGCGACGAGCCCAGTTCGGCCAGTGTCGCCTCGGGTGTCAGCGGGCCAACGCGCAGGAGCTCGCGGCCGGTCTCGGGAGCACGTGCCGGGGTCGCCGTCCGGCCCATGAGATGCCGTCCAAAGCCGGTGATGAACAGGAATGGATAAAAGAGCTGCATCGGTCTCTCCCTTGCGCGTGCGCGCGCCGTGTCCGGTCCTCACGGCGACCAGACGGTCGAATCAACAAGGAGGCGATGCCCGAAGCGTGGCTTCGGCGCTTGCTGCACCTCCCGGCAGGGCCCTCTGGCGCCGGGAAGTCGCAAACGTTAAGAGACGATGCGAGGTGGACCCGAGGTCAGAGGCCGGTGTGTCTACTCGGTATGTCCAACTGGAGTCTCTCGGTCGTGATGATGCGCCGCAGCATAGACCCAAGGTTGACCCTAGGTCAACTCGCTCCGATAGGGGCTCGGCGCGCGTATCGACGACCTACGCCTTGGCATGGCGGCGCAGCGCGGGAGCGGCACGTTTGAGCAACAGGAACGCTATGGAGCTCAACACCGCCGCCGCGAAGGCCGTTGCGAGGTCGTGCATCGCGAGCGAGCTGAAATGGAAGGCGCTTCTGAGCACCGGCACGGTGAGCACCGCAGCCAGTAAGACGCATGTGCCGATGGCAATCGGCCAAAGTGCATTGTTCTTGGCAAGCAGCATTCGACGAATGTCGTTGCTCACCGAGCGGTTCGCAAATACGAGCGCAACGGCACCCATGGCGAGAGTGGTGAAGGTGAGCGCGCGCGCTCCGTCCGCATCCACACCGCGCGAGCGCGCAATCCAATCGACTGCGAGCACGCTCGCCAGCAGCACCATGCCTTGGAGAAGGCCGACGAGCACCGAGGCTGCGCCAAAAATTGAGGCTTCCGGCGCCCGCGGCGGCCGGCGCATGGTATCGCTGTCCTCGGGCTCCGCCTCGAACACAATCGAGCACACGGGGTCGATGATGAGCTGCAGGAACATGACGTGGATGGGCATCAGCATCATGGGCCAGCCGAAGAGCACGGGCAGGAACGACATGCCGACGATGGGTACGTGCACTCCGACGATGAAGGTCACCGCTTTGCGCAGGTTGTCGAAGATGCGCCGTCCGAGGCGGATGGCCGCCACCATGGACATGAAGTCGTCGTCGAGCAGCACCAGTGCCGCCGATTCGCGTGCTACGTCAGTGCCGCGCTGGCCCATCGCGATGCCGATGTGTGCGGCCTTGAGCGCCGGCGCATCATTAACGCCATCGCCGGTCATGGCGACCGTCTCCCCGTTGGCCTTGAGCGCACTGACGAGCCGCAGCTTCTGCTCCGGCACCATGCGGCAGAAGACGTCCACCACACGAACTCTCTCGCGCAGCTCCGCATCGCTCAGCGCTTCGAGGTCTGCCCCCGTAAGGCATCCAGCGGCCGTGTCGATGCCCGCCTGGCGCGCGATGCTCAGACCAGTCGCGGGGTAGTCGCCGGTAATCATGATGATGCGCACGCCGGCGGCTTGCGCTTCGGCGACTGCGCCGGGTACGCCGGCGCGAAGCGGGTCCGCGAGCGCTACCAAGCCGACAAACTCGAAGTCAAAATCGTGCTGCACGTCCGGCAGGCGAGAGCCGGTGTAATACGCACGCGCGACGCCGAGCACGCGCAGCCCGCGCGAGGCCATTGCCTCGGCGGCGGCCATGATGCGGGCAGCACGGGCTGCCTCGACGTGGCAGAGCTCGATGACGTGTTCCGGCGCCCCCTTGCTAGCAATCACAAGACGGTCGTCAGTAGCGGACGCCCAGACTCGCGACATCGCCTTGAGCCCCGGGGTCAGGGGGTACTCGTTGACCAACCGCCAGTCGGGGTGGACATGTTCTGTCTCCCCGAGCAAGTGGCCGGTGCTGTCGACGATGGCTTGCTCCATCGGGTCAAACGGGTCGCGGTGTCCAGCGAGCGTGGCGAACTCGAGCAGCAGGTGATACGGCTCCGGCAGCGGCTGACCCTCTTCGATGCGGAGCGGCGCTGCCTCGTTGTCGAGCCACAGCGCCGCGAGCGACATACGGTTCTCGGTCAAGGTGCCCGTCTTGTCGGTGCAGAGCACGGTCGCCGCACCTAGCATCTCGATGGCGGGGATGCGGCGCGTCAGCACGCGCTTCTGCGCAATGCGCCAGGCGCCGAGCCCCAGGAACACGGTGAGGATGACCGGAAGTTCCTCCGGCACGAGCGCCATTGCGGTGGTGATGCCGGCGAGCATGCCGTTCAGCCAGTCGTCACGGGTGAGCCCATAGATGACCGCAATGCAGAGGCTGAGGCTCACACCGCCAATGGCGAGCACGCGCACCGCTCGGCGCGTATCGCGCTGCACGCGCGTGGGCTCTTCCTGCAGTTCGTTCAGCGCCGTGCTGATGCCGCCGATGGCGGTCCGGATGCCCGTGGCGACCACGCGCGCAGTCCCCTTGCCCTGCACCAGCAACGTCCCCGAGAACAGGAACGGCGTGTCGTCGCCGCCTGGCTTGCCGACAGCGTCGAGCATCCCAACGCCTGGGGCCTTACGGACCGACACCGATTCACCGGTCAAGAGCGACTCGTCGACCGACACACTCGAGCCCGACACGAGCACCGTGTCCGCCGCAATCCGGTCCCCCTCGGAAAGCACGAGCAGGTCTCCGCGCACTACCTCCCGCCCCGGAATGCGCACCGGTGCGCCGTCACGCCACACGAGCGCGCGCGGGCTCGAGAGGTCCCGTAACGCATCAAGCGCGCGCTCGGTGCGGCGCTGCTGCAGGAAGGTGATGACCATCACGACCGCCACGAACCCGAGCAGCAGCATGGCGTCCCGCACATCGCCCATGACCAGGTACAACGCGCCACAGGCGATAAGCAGCAGGAACATCGGCTCGCGCACGACCTCGAGTGCGATGCCGGCGAGTCCGCGCGGCTTCGAGGAGGGCAGCTCGTTGGGCCCATCGCTCGCCAATCGGCTGCGGGCTTCGGCCTGCGTCAAACCGCCGCTGTCTGGAGCGGCATCGAGGGCGGACAAGTCGCTCATCGTTCGCTGAGCGTACGCTTCGACGAAGATGGGCACCATGGTCACGACCTCAACCTCAAGTCCGCATACGTGCATGTCATGGCGGATGCCGCCACATCGGTCTTGGCAATAGCGGCTCTGGCAGGCGGCCTGTTTTTTCGGTTGGTCATGGTTGGACCCCGTCATGGGGCTGGTCGGCGCAGCGCTGGTCGCCAGCTGGGCGGTGGGGCTGATTCGCGAGACGAGCAAAGTGCTGCTCGACCGGGAGATGGACCATCCCGTTGTCGACGAGGTACGCGAGGTCATCGCCGCCCATGAGGAACCGGGTGACACACGAATCACGGACCTGCACGTGTGGCGGGTGGGGCGCGAGGCGTACGCCTGTGCGTTGTCACTCGTCACGCATCAACGCGACCTCACGTCGAGCGAAGTCCGGCAGTGGCTATCGGTGCACGAGGAAATCGTGCATGTGACCATCGAAGTCCATCAGTGCGCCTAACTTAAGCCGTCACAGTAAGGAGTTCGGCTCGCCAAGAGCGCTTGGGCGGTGCACTTGCGCTGGCGAACAGCGCCTCCCACAAGCGGCCGTTTGCCAACTCGCGCCCTTAACGGGTGCTTGGTGCGCCACGTTCGACGACCGCTACTTCGATGACGTTCAGCGAGCGAGGTTGGCTTATTGATACGAACCACTCGCTTGTGCTCCGAGTAGACGCACGACGGCATCAAGCCCCTCTGGGGTGCCGAGGAGCTCGCAGGGCGGCTGACCACCTAGAGCGCGGTGCGGCCGCTCGAGCCAGCCGGCGAGCCACCGTTCGGCATCGACGTCACGCGCCTCTTGGGCAGTGCTGTCAGCGAGCATCTCGCGCGTGAGTGCTAGCAGTCGCGCTTTTCCGGGATGGTGGCGGAGTTCGTTCATGGCCGTTGCGGACCTTGTGGCGGGGGGCCGACCCGGCTGCTCGAGATGGCACCCGGAGCTTCAATCTTAGTCCAGCGGGGCGGTTCGCAGGGAGCCTGGCCATTGCTGTCTTATGACAATGGACAGCAATGGCGGTGCCGACGCGGTCCCGCTACACGGCGCGCCTGCGACGAGCCGCTCTGCCCCTCACCTTTCGGGAGTGAGCCCCGCCGCGGCGGGGGCTTATAGCAACTAATGGGCTGATTTGACTAGGGGTAACTCAGCCATAATGCCGGTGCAGGGGCGGCCGACGACCGGCCGCGCGCCGCTACACGCGGCGGCGGTACTCGCCGGTGCGCGTGTCGATCTCGATGCGATCGCCGGTGGCAACGAACAGCGGGACCTGCACTTCGAACCCGGTATTGAGCTTCGCCGGCTTCAGCACCTTGCCCGAGGTATCGCCGCGCACCGCGGGCTCGGTGTAGATCACGTCACGCACGACGGAATTCGGCAACTCGACCGAGATCGCCTTGCCCTCGTAGAACGTCAGCTCGCAGGGCAGGCCGTCGTCGAGATAGTTGAGCGCGTCGCCCATGTTGTCCTTCTCGACCTCGTACTGGTTGAACTCGCCGTCCATGAACACGTACATCGGATCGGCGAAGTACGAGTAGGCGACCTCCTTCTTCTCGAGCTGCACGACGTCGAACTTCTCATCGGCGCGGTACACCGTCTCCGTGCCGGAGCCGGTGAGGAGGTTCTTCAGCTTCATCTTCACGACCGATGCGTTGCGGCCGGACTTCGTGAACTCGGCCTTCTGCACCACCATCGGGTCCTTGCCGACCATGATGACGTTGCCGGCCCGCACTTCTTGCGCGATCTTCATTGCTGCACCTGAGGGGTAGGTTGGTCCGGACCAAGCGTGGTCCGGGAAACCCTCAATTATACCTTGCCTGATGCAGCGTTGACGAGGGTCTGCGCGAGATCGGGGAGCCGTGCGAGGCCGTCTCGCCAGGTGCGTGCATGCAGCGAGAGTCCGGCGAGTTCGTCCATCAGACGATCCCAGGCCGGGGCGAGCGCGTCCGGATCTCCGACGCCGTTCCAGACGCGCCAGAAGGTGCGCAGCGCCATGGCGGGGTCGGGCGCCATGTCTGCCTCGTAGCGATTGAGGAACGCGGCGAGCTTCGGGTGATGCGCTGCTTCCTCCTGGCGGTAGATGTGCCACGCGAACGGATGTCCCGCCCATTGCGCGCGCACGAACGAATCCTCGCCGCGGACGAAGTTGAAGTCGCATGCCCAGAGCAGCTCGTCGTAACGGTCCTGCGTGACGAACGGCACCCTGTGCAGCGTCAATCCACCGCAGGCGAACGGATCACCGACGGTCGGCACGCGTCCGCCGCACCATTGCGTTATCGCGGCGATCGCCACGCCCTCCGGAACGAAGCATGTGACGGTTTGCATGCCGCGGCTCCAGGCGTCGAACGCCTGGGCCACCGGTGCATGCGCATAACAGAAGAGCGAGATCCGCAACGCCTCACGGGGAAGCGGCCCGACACCGAGCGCCCGCCACATCGCCGCCTGCCGGCTCGCATCGGCCAGGAATGCCTCGCGGCGCGCGACAAGATCGCGCTCCCGCAACACGCCGCCCGTGCGCACCGTGAATCCCGGAAACCAGAAGCGTCGCGCGATGCCGGTCGGCGGGTCCGGTGAGGGCTTGCCGTGCATGTCCTCGACCCAGGATTCGGCGGAGAGATATTCGAGGATGAACCACCGCGGCGGCGTGGCGCGGGCGCGCACCGCGGCGCGGTAGCGCTCCGGCAACCCGCACCCGAGTACCTCCACGATGACGTCCGGCAGCGTTGCGGCCCCGTCGCAGTGCACCAGCGAACGGATCGTCACGCCGGCGATGCAGGCGTTGTCGTTGACCGCGCCAACGCCTGCCATCCCGGCCAGCGCCGCCGGCACGTCGATCCAAAGCGTCACCTGTAACCCATGCTCGTGCACGAGCTGGCGCGCGAGGCGCCAGGCGATGCCGGCATCGCCGAGATTGTCGACGACGCTGCAGAAGAGATCCCAATGCCGCGTCGGGGGCCGCGCTACCATCGCGGAATTATCGCGCACCATGGCGGTCGCATGATCATCGCCACGCCGCGCTTGGGAGCATTGCATGCCTGCCACGACGACATCGCCCTTTGTCATCGACGTCATTTCCGATGTCGTTTGCCCGTGGTGCTTCATCGGCAAGCGGCGGCTCGAGACGGCCTTGTCGCGCCTGCCCGCGTCGGAGCGCCCGCGGGTCAGCGTGCGCTGGCATCCATTCGAGCTCAATCCGGATCTGCCCGCGGACGGCATCGAGCGGCGCTCGTATCTGGAAGCGAAGTTCGGTGGACCGCAGCGCGCGGCCGCCATTTACGCGCGCGTCACCGCGGCCGGCGCGGAGGACGGCATTGCCTTCGATTTCGACGGCATCGCGCGCCAACCGAATACGCGCGATGCACATCGTCTGATCCGCTGGGCGCAGCAGCAGCGAGGTGGTGCCTCGGCACTGGTCGAACGGCTTTTCACCGCCTACTTCATCGAGGGCCGCTCGCTTGCGAATCGCCAAACGCTCGCGGATATCGCCGCCGAAGCGGGACTCGACCGCAGCGCGGCGCTCGCGCAGCTGGAGAGCGAGGAGGGCGTCGCGGAAACCGCAGCGGCGGAAGGTCGCGCGCGCGAGATCGGTGTGAGCGGCGTTCCGTTCTTCATCTTCGACGGGAAGGTGGCGGTTTCCGGTGCGCAGAGCCCGGAGGTGCTGGTGCAGGCGATCACGCAGGCCCGGCGCAACAGCGGGCCCGTCGCGGAAGGATCCTGACCGGCGCGCTTGTGACACGCGCGCGACGCGCCTACACTGCGCGCGCCGAGTCTGCGGCCAGCCAAGAAAGAGAACGCAATGCGCGCGACCACCCGCATGGCGTGGTTGTCGATCGTCACGTCCCTCGCGACGCTGGCGCTCAAGTTCACCGCGTACTTCCTGACGGGCTCCGTCAGCCTGTGGTCCGATGCGCTCGAAGCGTTCGTGAATCTCGCGGCCGGTCTCGTCGCGCTCGGGGCGCTCACGCTGGCCGGGCGTCCCGCCGACGAGCGGCATGCGTACGGCCATGACAAGGCCGAGTACTTCTCGAGCGGCGTCGAGGGCACGCTTATCCTGGTTGCGGCAGCATCGATCATCTGGTCGGCCGCACATCGTTTCGTCACACCGCAACCGCTCGAGCATCTCGGTCCCGGCCTCGTGGTCGCGGTGCTTGCCGGGGCGATGAACTTCGCGACCGCACGGGTGATGCTGCGCGTTGCGAAACAGCACGACAGCATCACCATCGAAGCCGATGCCCGCCATCTCCTGACGGACGTGTGGACATCCGCCGGCGTGATCGGGGCGCTCGTCGTGGTCATGCTGCACCCCGCGTGGATCTGGCTCGATCCGCTGATCGCCATCGCCGTGGGTGTCCACATCATTTTCACGGGGATCGACCTGCTGCGTCGCTCGGCCGATGGCCTGATGGACGCGGCGCTGCCGCCGGCGGAGCTCGGCCAGGTCCAGTCGCTGATTCGCGCTGCGCTGCCTGGGGAGTCGAGCTTCCACGCGCTGCGCACACGCAAGGCGGGATCGCGGCGCTTCATCGAGTTCCACCTCCTGGTGCCTGGCAGCATGTCGGTTGCGGCGTCGCACGTGCTGTGCGACCGGATCGAGGCGAGCATCGAGCAGCACCTGCGGCACACCGCGACCACGATCCACGTCGAGCCGCGCGAAACCCAGGCGGCGCACCGGTAGACGTTCGGTCACTGGCAGCGAACCGCCGGGGCGGTGCGCCCGCCGGGCGTACGGGCGTGGGATTGCATGTCCGAAAACGGCCAGTGGGGTACCGGGGCATCGCGCATAATCGCGCCATGCCGCTCGATCCCATTAGCTGCTACCGCGCCCTGGCCACCCACGATCCGCGCTTCGACGGGCGCTTCTTCGTGGGGGTCGCGACGACCCGCATCTACTGCCGGCCGGTGTGCACCGTGCGCACGCCGCGACGCGAGAACTGCCGGTTCTTTCGCAGCGCGGCCGCTGCGGAATCCGCGGGCTTTCGGCCGTGCCTGCGTTGCCGCCCGGAACTCGCTCCGGGCAACGCCAGCATCGACAGTGCAGTGCGACTCGCGCAGGCAGCCATTGCGCTGATCGAGGACGGCGTACTCGAGGAGCGCGGAATCGAAGGACTCGCCGCAGCGCTCGGCGTCACCAGTCGCCACGTGCGGCGCATCTTCGCCGAGCACTTCGGCGTCGCACCGGTCGCTTACGCGCAGACACATCGTTTGCTGCTCGCCAAGCGCCTGCTGACCGATACCGCGCTCCCGGTCACCGACATCGCGTTCGCCAGTGGATTCGGCAGCGTGCGCCGCTTCAACGCGCTCTTTCGCCAACGCTATCGCATGGCGCCGGCGCGCCTGCGCCGGCGCGCCGTGCAGGTGACGACTCCCGCACCGCTGCGCTTCGAGCTTGCCTATCGTCCGCCCTATGCGTGGGAGGCGATGCTCGAATTCCTGGCCGCGCGGGCGATCGATGGCGTCGAGTCGGTGGCGCGCGATCGCTACCGGCGCACGCTGCGCATCGTGCACGACGGCGCGCTCCACGGCGGGTGGATCGCCGTTGCGCCGGTCAGGCGGCGCCCGGCATTGTCGGTCGAGATCGCGCCGTCGCTTGCCCGTGCCGTCGCCCCGGTGCTCGGGCGCGTGCGCCAGGCTTTCGACCTCTCGTGCGATCCCGTTGCCGTGTCCATCGCGCTCGGGGATCTCGCGCAAGACCTCCCGGGATTGCGCGTTCCGGGCACTGTCGACGGCTTCGAGCTGGCAGTGCGCGCCATCGTGGGCCAGCAGATCAGCGTCAAGGGAGCGCGCACACTGCTGTCGCGCATGGTGGCGGCAGTTGGCGACCCGCTGCCGGCGGCCGAGCCGAGGCTGACGCATTGGTTTCCGCTGCCCCGGCAGGTCGTCGAGCGCGGTGCGGCTGCGCTGGCCGAGCTCGGCGTGCTGCCGGCGCGCGCGCGCAGCATCGTGGCACTCGCGCGGGCGATGGCGGAAGGCACGCTGCGGCTTGATGTGCGCGCAGACCTGCAACGGACCATGATCGCATTGCGCAGCATTCCCGGCATTGGCGCGTGGACCGCGGAACTCATCGCCATGCGCGCGCTGGGCTGGCCCGACGCGTTTCCATCCGGCGACGGCGCATTGCTGCGCGCCATGGGCGAGACGAGTGCGCCGCGTGCGTCCGCGCAAAGCATGGCGTGGCAACCATGGCGGTCGTACGCCGTCATGCACCTATGGAGAAAGGCATGAACAGGATCTTCACCGTCACAACGACCCCGCTCGGGCCGATCGTATTGACCGCGCAGGATGGCGCGCTGACCGGCGCGCACTTCGCCGATCAGAAGGTGGTCCCGGCCGCGTTCAACGGCGCCGTGCGCTGCGATGCCGATCCGCTCCTGCAGCGTGCCGCGCGCGCCCTGCAGCGCTATCTGGATACCGGCGAGCTCGAGGTCGGCCTTCCGCTGTGCCCGATCGGAACCGCATTCCAGTCGCGGGTGTGGAGCGCCATCGCACGCATTCCGGTGCACGAGACACGCACGTACGGCGACATCGCCCGCGAGCTGGGGATGCCCGAAGCCGTGCGTGCGGTCGGTGCGGCGACGGGGCGCAATCCGTTGTGCATTTTCATTCCGTGTCATCGGGTGATCGGCAGCAATGGCACGCTCACGGGGTACGCAGGCGGGCTCGACCGCAAGCGCGCATTGCTGGCGTTGGAGCAACCCACCGCTTGCCTGGACCTGGTCGGCGAATGACCGCGTCGCTGCGACCGGTCGACATCGTTCGCCTCGTCACGCTCGGTGCGATCTGGGGTGGCTCCTTCATCCTGATCCGGGTGCTCGCGCCGGTGATCGGCCCGGTGCCTACCGCCGCATCACGCGTGCTGCTGGGCGGATTTGCGCTGGTGGCCTACGCCGTGGCCACGGGGCGCGATGCGCAGCTGCGCCGCTTCTGGGTCGCCTATGTCATCGTGGGTGCGGTGAATTCCGCGGTGCCGTTCGTGCTCTTCGGTTTCGCGGCGCTGCATCTGCCGGCGTCGTACCTTGGCATTCTCAACTCGGTCACCCCGCTGTTCGGTGCGCTGCTCGCGAGCGTGTGGCTCGACGAGCGACTCACGCCGGCGAAGCTGGTGGCACTTGCATGCGGCTGCGCCGGCGTGGCACTCGTCAGCGGGGCGGGGCCGGTCAAGCCGGACGCGATGTTCGGTTGGGCCGTCGCCGCATCGCTCGCGGCGGCGTTCTGCTACGCCGCCGCCGGAATCTATCTGCGTCGGAAGGCCGCGGCCGCCCCCGCGCTGGCGGTCGCGGGCTGGAGCCAGCTTGCCGCCGCGGCGCTGCTTGCGCCCGTCGTGCTGGCCGGCACGCCGCTGCCGATCGGTGCCGTGGCGCGCGATCCCATGCTGGTCGCGGACGTGCTCGCTCTCGCGCTCCTGTGCAGCGCGGTCGCGTACCTCCTCTACTATCGCCTGATGCAGGACGTGGGGCCGACGCGCACGCTGACCGTCACGTTCCTCATCCCGCTGTTCGGAATGTTGTGGGGCGCGCTCTTCCTGCACGAAACGATCTCCCTGGCGATGATTACCGGGTGCGTGCTGATCATCACAGGCACGTTTTCCGTGCTGCGGCCGCGTGCCCTCCCGCTTGCGCCGGCGCGTGAGCGGGCGTCGTAGAATGCGGCATGAGCATCGTTCGCGAAGGTCCAGCGGACGTCGCCGACGGCGGCGCACCGACGGCTGTGGGTGCGAGCTCCGCACTCCTTCACTGCGCTCCGGGCGATCACACCGGCCGAGCCGGGCTCGCGCGACTCTTCCACGTGCAGCGCGCCGCGTTCGACGGCGAGCGATTTCCCGATCTCGCCATCCGCCAGGACCGTCTCCGGCGGCTGCTGCGTCTCGTCAGCGACGACGAGCAGGCGTGGGTTCAAGCGATCGCGTCGGATTTCGGCCATCGCTCCAGTCACGAGACGCGTCTCGCCGAGTGCTACATCGTTGCCGCATCCGCGCGCCAGGCGTTGCGCCAGGTAGCGCGCTGGATGCGACCGCGCTACGTTGCGACGCCCGTGCACCTCTGGCCAGCGCGCTCGATGCTCGTGCGCCAGCCCGTGGGTGTCGTCGGGGTGATCAGTCCCTGGAATTATCCGTTGCAGCTTGCCCTCGCACCCGTGGTCAGCGCGCTCGCGGCGGGCAATCGTGTGCTGCTGAAGCCCTCCGAGCTCACGCCGGCGCTCGCGGAGCTGCTCGAGCACAGGGTGGGCACGCATTTTCGCGAGGACGAGTTCGCCGTCATTCGCGGTGATGCGGCGCTCGGCGCGGCGTTCAGCGCGATGCCCTTCGATCACCTCTTCTTCACCGGATCGACGGCCGTGGGCCGGCAGGTGGCGCGCGCCGCTGCCGAGAACCTGACTCCGGTGACGCTCGAACTGGGTGGCAAGTCGCCGGCGCTGTTCGATACCGATGCCGATCTTGCGCTCGCGGCGCAACGGCTCGTGTCGGGCAAGCTCCTCAATGCCGGGCAGACGTGCATCGCGCCCGATTATGCGATGGTGCCGGCCGCGCAATGCTCGGCGTTGGTGGCGGAGCTGAGCGCAGCGGTCACGCGCCTTTATCCCGCGCTCGACGACACCAGCGACTACACGGCGATCGTCAACGAACGGCATTACCGACGCTTGCAGGCGCTGATCGACGATGCCCGCGGCAAGGGCGCCGATATCATCAGTCTGGGGACGGCCGATGAGCGCCGGCGCAGGCTTCCCCCCACGCTGGTCGTAGGGGCGGATGCGTCGATGGCGATCATGCAGGAAGAGATCTTCGGACCCGTGCTGCCCATCGAAACCTATGAAGGACTGGAGCAGGCGATCGAGCGCATCAACGGACGGCCGCGGCCGCTGGCCTTCTATTATTTCGGCAATGACGCCGCACGTCGCCGCCGCGTGCTGCAGCAGACCATCGCAGGCGGCGTGACGGTGAACGACACGATGCTGCACTTCGCCCACGAAGGCCTGCCGTTCGGCGGGATCGGGCCCTCCGGGGTCGGTGCGTACCACGGTGAGCGCGGCTTCCTCACGTTCACGCACGAGAAGCCGGTCCTCGTGCAGAGCCGATGGGCCTTCACGCACCTGCTGCAGCCGCCTTATGGCCCGACGTTCGAGAAGGTGCTCTGGCTGCTGCGCAAGCTCAATGCCTGAAAGCACGAACGGCGCCGCAGCGGCGCCGTTCGTGCTTTCGTGTCCCCCCGCCTAGTGACGGTTTCGGGTGCGCGTCCAGCCTAGCAGACCCACCATGATGCTGAGCAGCAGCACGGCGAATTGCGACAGCGTCGGAATGGTGCGCGTGGCCGAGAAGCCGGGTGGAGGCCCACCGGCATTCACCGTCTGGACCACGACCGGCGACGTGCTGCCGGTATTGTTCGCATCACCAACGTAGACCGCGGTGATCGAGTGCGTACCGACGGCTAGCGCGGACGTGGACAGCGTAGCGACGCCCGAGCCATTCACCGCGCCTGGGCCGAGAGCACCCGCGCCATCGAAGAACTGCACCGTTCCCGTCGGGCTCGCGCCGGTCACGGCAGCCGTGAAGGTGACGCTCTGGCCGAACGCCGAGGGGTTCACCGAGGAGGACAGGCCGGTCGTCGTGCTCCCTGCGGGCAACGGGTTGACGACCTGGTTGACGACCGCGGACGTACTGGTTGCATTGTTGACATCGCCGCTGTACACCGCCGTGATCGGGTGCGTGCCGAGCGTGAGCGCCGACGTGGTGAACTGGGCGATACCGGAGCCGGGCAGCGCAACGGGCGCCCCGAGGTTGGCGGCGCCGTCCTTGAACTGCACCGTACCGGTCGGGCTCGCGCCGTTCACGGTCGCGGAGAACGTCACCGATGCGCCGATCGTCGACGGATTGGACGAAGACACCAGCGCGGTTGTCGTCGAACCGGGCAGGGCCGCCGGACATGCGGAGAACTCGGAGGTGTCACCGGCAGCGGTCGTGGCCGTGGACGTGATCACACTCTGGCCGACGGGCACGGCGAAGGCCAGCGGGCCGAAGCTCGCGTTGCCGCTGCCGTCGGTCGTGACGTCGGCGGCGCCGATGAAAGTCTGGCCTTCGCCATTCCCGGAGGGGTCACACGCGGCGCTGGCGAAGAATTCCAGGTGCAGCGCCGTGCTCGCGTTGCTGTTGATCGTGCCGGCGACGGTGGCAGTCCCCGAGGCGATGCCCACCGAGGTGATCACCGGATAATTCTGACCGACGTTGCCGGCATTCGAGTCCGGGTCACCTGCATCGTTGGGCAAGGGAACGCCGGTCCCGGTAAGGTCAATGCCGAGGGCGCCGTTGGAATAGATCGAATTCTGCGAAATGCGGTTGCCGGAGCTGGCGGAATCCACGTTCACGCCGATGCCGGTATTGAACGCGATGATGTTCGGCTGTCCCGCCGCGGAGCCGCCCACGGTCGAACCGGGGCCCTGGAGAAGCACGCCATAGCCGTTGGGCAGCGCACTCGTGCCGTCGCGCTTCGTGCCGATGAGATTGCCCCGTAGCGTAACGTTGCCGATCGTATGCACGCCTCCGCCGGAGTTTCCGGCAATGAGATTGCCGAGCACGCTCACCGCGCCCATGTCGGCGAGCGCCAACTGCAAAGAGGTAGACGTATCGAGGCTCAGCGTTCCGCTGATATCGGTGCCAATGTAGTTGCCCTGGATCAGATGACCGGTCGTGCTCGGCACCTGCAGCTGCACCCCATAAAAAACGTGACCTGAAATAAGGTTGCGGTCCGCCGCGGCGGGTCCGCCGACGGTCAGATTGCTGGCCGCCAATTCCGCGACGATTCCGATGGTGCCGCGCTTGCCGACGGTTCCGGAAGCGTCCGTGCCGATGAAGTTGCCGGCGATCGTGACGTTATTGGCCACCACCGAGATTTCGTCGAAACGGTTATTGATCACGAGTCCGCGAATCGTAGTTCCGTCGGCCCCCGCGGCGATGTGCAGGTCTCCCCCCGAGGTTAGGGCGAGTTCGATCTGCAGCACGGCGTTGATGCCGGCGTTCAGTGCATTCGTGTTCGGCGCGGACCCGAGTTGTGTATAGCCATCGATCAGGACGGGACTGGTGATGTTTGGAAGATCGGTCGCGGGCGTCGTGATGGTGTGCACGCCCGCCCCCGGAATGTTGAACACGATCGTGTCGAGACCCGCAGCGGCATTGGCGTCAAGCAACGCCTGGCGAAAGCTGCCGGGGCCCGTGTCATTCGTGTTGGTGACGGTGAACGTCGCCGCGGCTGCGGATGCCGCGAGCAGCGCGGACAGGACGAGCAGCGAGAAACCTCTCGCGAGTGATCCGTACATGGTGCCGGCTCCGTGAGAGGTGAGGCGGCATTGTCGACGATGCGCGGCCGAAGTCAAGCAATCTTCGCGTTGGCAGGCCCGACGGCGCTCCGTCGGCAACGGCAACGTCGCGACCAAATGAAAAGCCCGGCGATGGCCGGGCTTTTCCCACGCTACGTCCCGCAGTGCAACGTCATTTCGGCAGTTGGCCCTGCACGCCCTCGACGTAATAGTCCATCTTCTGCAGCACGTCGTCGGGCATCACCTTGCCGGCCGCGAGACGCTCCTTGCCGTTGTTGTCCTTGATCGGGCCCGTGAACGGATGGAACTTGCCGGCGCCGATGTCGCTTGCGGTCTTGTTGACGAGGTCCTGCACGTCCTTGGGCACCGCCGGGTTGTACGGCGCCAGCTTGATCACCCCGTCCTTGATCCCGAGCCACACGTTGTCCGGCTTCCAGGTGCCGGCGATCGCCTCGCGCACCCGTCTCGTGTAGTAATCAGCCCACTGATGGGTGACTGCGGTCAGTTGCGCGTGGGGTGCGTACTTGGACATGTCGGAGTGATACGCGACGGCGTACACCTTCTTCGCTTCGGCGGCCTGCATCACGGCCGTCGAGTCCGTGTGGTGCGTCAGCACGTCGGCGCCCTGCGACACGAGCGTGTCCGCGGCCTGGCGCTCGCGGCCCGGATCGAACCAGGCGTTCACCCACACCACCTTCATCTCCGCCTTGGGATTCACGGCGCGCATGCCGCGCGTGAACGCGTTGATGCCCATGACCACTTCGGGTATCGGGAATGCCGCCACGTAGCCGGCGATGTTGGTCTTCGTCATCCGTCCCGCGACCATGCCCGCGAGATAGCGGCCTTCATAGAAGCGCGCGTTGTACACGCCCACGTTGGTGTCGGTCTTGTAGCCCGTGGCGTGCTCGAACTTGGTGTTCGGAAACGACTTCGCCACTTTGAGGGTGGGATTCATGTACCCGAACGAGGTCGTGAAGATCAGCTGGTTGCCGCTTTGCGCGAGCTCCCGGATGACCCGCTCGGCGTCGGCGCCCTCGGGCACGTTCTCCACGAATTGCGTGACCACTTTCCCGCCGAGCGCCTTCTCCATCTCCTTGCGGGCCGTGTCGTGCTGGAAGGTCCAGCCCGCGTCACCGACAGGGCTCACGTAGACGTAGCCGACCTTGTACGGCGTCGTTGGTGCCGCGGGTTGCGCGTGCGCGGTCAGGGCGAGCGCGGCGCAAGCTGCGACCGCAGCCACCGAGGCAAGTGCCTGGCGGCGATCGAGGTGGAACATGTAAAGCTCCCGGGCGGAGAGGTTGGGCCGCAGCGGCGGCCGTCGGAAGAGCGCAATTCTACTGGCTGCGCCAGTCGCGGGCCATCGGCGGCACCGGGATCTTGACCTTTGGCAACCCCGCGTTGCGTGCGCCCCGGATCATGAAGCGGTGCGTGGACCGATCAGGCTCGAAGCCTTTCTCGCCAACCTGCCGCTCTTTCGCGGCTTGGACGAACGGGAGCTTGCGCGCCTTGCCGCCGCGACCACCCGGCACACGCTCGCCCGTGGCGCATGCCTGTTCGGACAGGGGGATTCCGCGACCGGACTGTACGCGGTGGTCTACGGGCGCATCAAGCTTGCGACGCACGACGCTGCGGGACGGGAGACACGCGCCGACTTGATCGGCGCCGGACGCACCTTCGGCGAGGCCGTGATGTTTCTCGACCGGCCATACCTCGTCCGGGCGACGGCGCTCGGCGATGCCCTGGTGCTCCACATCGCGCGCGAAGCCATCTTCGACACCCTGCAGCGCAATCCGCAGTTCGCGCGCCGCGTCATCGGCACGCTCGCCGAGCGCCTGGAGTGGCTCGTGCGCGAGCGCAATGCGCTCGCCGTCGGGTCCGCTGCGCAACGGTTCGTCGCGTGGCTGCTCCGCCGTCCGGAAGTGACCGCCAACGCGGCAAGTGCCGTCATCACGCTGCCAGCGACCAAGCGTGTGCTGGCGGCGCGGCTCGATCTCAGCGCCGAACACCTGTCGCGGGTCCTGCGCGAGCTCACCACGCGGGGCCTGCTCGCCGTGCGTGGTCGCGAGGTGACCATTGTCGACGTGGCCCGACTGCGCGCCTGGGAGGCGGAAGGGACGACCGCTGGTGGCGACGCAGGCTTCGTGGCGCAGCAGCCGTCACCGGCGAGCGCGGCCCGGCGATCCGCCGCGTCGAAAAGCTTAGCAGCCGTCAAGGATTGGCCCCGCGCGTCGGGCAGGAGCGCTGGCGCCAGACTGCATGCGGTGCAAAGTTGGAAGTGCGACGCGAATCAGCGCGTCAACCTCGACTACTGCATGGAGTGCGACATGAACGCAAGAATGGCTTTTTCGGGACTGGCGATGGCGCTCGCGCTGGCGTGGGCAACCCCGGCCGCGGCCCACTGCGACACGCTGGACGGCCCTGTCGTCTCGGCGGCGCGCGCTGCTTTGGACGCCTCCGACGCACGCCTCGTGCTCGGCTGGGTTGCGGAACGCGACGAGCCGCAGGTGCGCGCGGCATTCGAGCGCGCCATCGCCGTACGCGGTGCGGGAACTGACGCACGCGAGCTCGCCGACGGCTACTTCTTCGAGACCGTCGTGCGTTTGCACCGCGCCGGCGAAGGCGCTCCGTACACCGGGCTCAAGCCTGCAGGCGAGATCGAGGCCCCGGTCGCCGCCGCCGATGCCGCGCTTGCCGCAGGCGCACCCGACGACGTCGCGAAGCTTCTGTCGCAGCGCCTGCATGCGGGGCTGCACGAGCGTTTCGAGGCCGTCGCCGCACGGCGCGAGCGCGAGCCCGCCGACGTCGAGGCCGGGCGCGCGTACGCGCGGGCCTATGTCGACTACGTGCATTACGTCGAGCACGTCTACACCACTGCCGGCGCTGGCATGCCCGGCATGCCTGCAGCGGCACATGAGCACTGAGGAGACCGCCATGACAATCCGGATCCCGCCTACCCTGACCACCGAGCACGAAGCACTGCACCAGCGTCTGGTGCAGGCAACGCACCTCGCGGGGGCTACCGGCGAGGCCGCGCGCGAAGTCGCACGCCGCCTGCACCCGCACTTCATGAAGGAAGAGGCCTACGCGTTGCCGCCGCTCGGCCTCCTCGCTGCCCTGACGGAGCGCGGCCGCGACGCCGACGTCGCCGACATGGCCGAGGTGCTGCCGATGACGCGGCAACTGGAAGCCGAGCTCGGGCAGATGCTCGCCGAGCACCGCGAGATCGTCACTGCACTCGCGGTGCTGCGGGCTGCGGCCGAGACCGAGCAGCAGGCCGAGGTCGTTGCGTTCGCCGATGCGCTCGAGGCGCATGCACAGATCGAGGAGCAGGTAATGTATCCCGCGGCGATTCTCGTGGGCCGCTATGTATCGCAGGCGCTGGCGACGCGCGCCGCGCGGACATCGTTCGAGACATCGTCGGCATGAGGCGGGGGCACGGCAGGCGACGGCGGTGCTGGACGCACTGCTGCGGAGGGGGGAGGGTCCGGGCTGCGCACCGCGCGCGACAACACTCCCCTCAGGTGTCCGGGTGGAATGGCCTCCCCAGCGAAGCCGGCGCGTTGCGGCGGATCGCAGTGACGTCGCGGGATATCGCCGCCAGCACGATGATGGTCGCGAGATAGGGCAGCATGGACAGCAGCTGTGAAGGCACGGCCGCGCCCGACGCCTGTGCCTGGAACTGCGCGAGCGTGACGCCGCCGAACAGGTACGCGCCGGCGACGACGCGCCACGGCTTCCACGTCGCGAAGACCACCAGCGCGAGGGCGATCCAGCCGCGGCCTGCCGTCATGCCTTCCACCCATAGCGGCGTGTACGAAACGGCGAGGTAGGCGCCTGCAAGGCCGGCGCAGGCGCCGCCGAATACCACGGCTGCATAGCGGATGGCGATCACCGGGTAACCGATGGCATGCGCCGATGCCGGCGCCTCGCCGACGGCGCGGAGCACCAGTCCCGCGCGGGTCCGGTAGACGAACCAGTGGATCGCGACGAACAGTGCGAGCGACAGATACACGAACGGGTTCAAGCCGAACAGCAGGCGGCCGATACCGGGCAGGTCGGTGAGCCCCGGAATGCGCAATGGACCGATGGCCTGGATCACGACGCTCACGTACGGTCGCCCGACGAAGGCCGACAGCCCGACGCCGAAGAGCGAGAGTGCAAGTCCTGCGGCGACCTGGTTGGCGGCGAGGGTCAGCGTGAGCACGCCGAAAACGGCTGCCAGCGCGGCAGCCGCAATGGTGCCGGCGAGCACGCCCAGCCACGCGGATCCCGCTGCCGCCGCGACGATGAATGCGGTCACCGCGCCGACGAGCATCATGCCTTCGACGCCCAGGTTGAGCACGCCGGACTTTTCCACCACGAGCTCGCCGAGCGCCGCAAAAATGAGTGGCGTACCCGCCGCCAGGGTGAGGACGATCAGCTCGACGACGTGCTCCATTCGTCAGCAACCCGTCAGGTTGCCGCCGCCGCGTGCGGCCGGCGCGCCACACGCACGCGGAAGTGAATGAACACGTCGGCGGCGAGCAGGAAAAAGAGCAGCGTGCCCTGGAAGAGGCCGGTCACCGCCGACGGCAGCGCGAGCCCCATCTGCGCCGCTTCACCCCCGAGATACAGCAGCGACATGAGCAGGCTGGCGAGCACGATGCCGACCGCATGCAGTCGCCCGACGAACGCCACGATGATGGCCGCGAAGCCGTAGCCCGGTGACACCGTCGGCTGCAATTGGCCGAGCGGGCCCGCCACTTCGTTGACGCCGGCGATGCCCGCGCAGGCGCCGCCCGCGAGCATGCCGATCCACACCGTGCGCGCGACCGAGATGCCGGTGTAGCGGGCCGCGGCGGGAGCGAGCCCGGCGACGCGCATCTCGAAGCCGGCAATGCTGCGACTCATGAAGATCCATCCCGCCGCGACCGCCGCCAGCGCGAGCGCGAATCCGGCGTTGAGGCGCGTCTGCGGGAGCAGTATCGGCAGCAGCGCGCTGTCGATGAACAGCTTCGACTGCGGGAAGTTGAAGCCTTCGGGATCGCGCCATGGGCCGTGCACGAGATACGACAGGAGATACGACGCCACGTACACGAGCATCAGCGACGTCAGGACCTCGTTTGCATTGAAGTGCGTGCGCAGGAACGCGGCGATGCCCGCCCACGCCATTCCCCCGATCGCCCCGGCGACGATCATGCCCGGCAGCAGCCAGGCCGACGGATGCGCGTCGAACGCGAGCGCCAGGCCGCCTGCGAAGATGGCGCCCAGAGTGAGCTGGCCCTCGGCACCGATGTTCCACACGTTCGCGCGGTAGCCGACCGCCAGGCCGATCGCGCACAGCATGAGCGAGCCGGCCTTCAGCAGCCACTCGCCGACGCCATAGCGCGTCTCGAGCGGCTTCACGAAAAAGACCTGCATCGCGTGCCATGGGTCCTTGCCCAAGGCCGAGAACAGCGCCAGTCCGACGAGCAGCGTCGCCAGCGCGGCGATGACCGGCGAGAGCCAGGCAGCCGCGCGCGACGGCTCGGGACGGCTTTCGAGGCGCAGTCGCAGGCTCATCGCCTGGAGTGATCGGGTGCCGCGTCCGACGCGGCGTCATTCCCGTGTGCCCGGATGAACGCACCGCTCATCAGCACGCCGATCTCTTCCGCATTGGTCTCGCTCGCCGGCCGGGCAGCCGAGAGCCGCCCCTGGCTCATCACCGCAATGCGATCGGCGACCTCGAACAGCTCGTCGAGCTCTTCGGAAACGACCAGGACGGCGGCGCCGGTATCGCGCAGATCGAGCAGCAACTGCCGGATCTGCGTCGATGCGCCGATGTCCACACCCCATGTGGGTTGCGCCGCGATGAGGACCTTCGGCCTCTGGCGCAATTCGCGCCCGACGATGAACTTCTGGAGATTGCCGCCGGAAAGGCTGCTGGCCACCGCCTGTGGCCCGGCGGCCTTCACGCCGAATTCCCGGATCACTGCCGCCGCGTATTCCCGCGCCGCCCCCGCTGCGATGAAGCCGTGGTGCACGAGGCCCTGTCCGCGCGCGGTGAGCAGCGCATTGTCGGCGAGCGAGAGCTCGGGCACGGCACCGCGACCCCAGCGCTCCTCGGGGATGAAGGCAAGGCCGCGCGCGCGGCGTTCGCCCGCGTCGAGGTGGCCGACGGGCTGCCCTTCCAGCAGCACGGCCGAGGGAGGTTCGGTCAGCACCTCACCCGCGAGCGCGGCAAGCAGCTCGGCCTGGCCGTTGCCGGAGATGCCGGCAATGCCGACGATCTCGCCGCCGCGCACCTCGAGCTCCACGTCGTGCAAAGTGGTGCCGAACGGGTCGTCGGCCGCGCGCGTGAGGCCGTGCACCACCAGCGCCGGGGTCCCGGCGGGATGGGGTGCCCGGTGCCGTGGATGCGGCAGGTCGGCACCGATCATCATCCGCGCGAGCGACGACGATGACTCCTGCCGCGGATCGCATTCGCCCGTCACCCGCCCACCGCGCAGCACCGTCGCGCGATGGCAGAGCGCCCGGATCTCGTCGAGCTTGTGGCTGATGTACAGGATGCTGCAGCCGTCCGACGCCAGGCGGCGCAATGTCTCGAACAGCTTGTCGATGGCCTGCGGCGTCAGCACCGAGGTCGGCTCGTCGAGGATCAGGAGCTGGGGGTCCTGCAGCAGGCAGCGCACGATCTCGACGCGCTGCCGCTCGCCGACCGACATCGTGTGCACGTAGCGGTCCGGCTCCAGCGGCACGCCGTAGCGCGCCGATATGTCGCGGATGCGCGCGGGCAGGAGGCGATCGACGCGCACCGGATCCAGCGCGAGGGCGATGTTCTCGGCGACGGTGAGCGTCTCGAACAGCGAGAAGTGCTGGAACACCATGCCGATGCCGAGCTTGCGCGCCCTCGCCGGGTTCGCGATCGTGACCGGCTCCCCATTCCAGCGCACGCTGCCATCGTCGGGGCGCACGACGCCGTAGATGATCTTCATGAGCGTCGACTTCCCCGCGCCGTTCTCGCCGAGCACGGCATGGATCTCGCCGGGGAATACGGTGAGATTCACGCGGTCATTGGCGATCACGGCCGGATAGACCTTGGTGATCCCGACGAGCTCGAGCCGTGGCGTGGCGCGCGCGAGCGGGGTGGTCGTGCTCATGCGGCATTATGCCGAAGTGCCGCCGGACGCTGTCCGTAACGACCCGGACGGGCGGCACCGGCGCACGCGGTACCATGCGGGCTGCGACGAAGGAGGTGCCTTAACGTGGACGCGCTGCTGCTGTCCCGCCTGCAGTTCGCCTGGGTGGTGGCCTTTCACATCCTGCTGCCGGCCTTCACGGTCGGCCTCGCGGCGTACATCGCCGTGCTGGAAGGTGTGCATTTCTTCACCGGGCGTGCGCTCTACCTGCGCCTGTCGCAGTTCTGGCTGCGCATCTTCGCCGTTTCCTTCGGCATGGGCGTGGTGTCGGGCATCGTCATGCCGTTCCAGTTCGGCACCAACTGGAGCCGCTATTCGGACGCCACCGCGGACATCGTCGGGCCGCTCATGGCCTACGAAGGATTGACGGCATTCTTCCTCGAGGCGGGCTTCCTCGGCGTCCTGCTGTTCGGACGACAACGCGTGCCGCCGTGGGCGCATCTCTTCGCTGCCATCATGGTGGCGGCCGGAACGCTCTTCTCGACCTTCTGGATCCTCGCGACCAACAGCTGGATGCAAACGCCGGCCGGGCACGCGATCGTGGATGGTCGCTTCGTGCCGCAGGACTGGTACCAGGTGATCTTCAATCCGTCGTTCCCGTATCGGCTGGTGCATACCGCGATGGCGTTCTTCATCACGACGGCGTTCGTGGTCGTGGGCATCGCCGCGTACTACCTGCGGCAGAACCGGTTCACCGAGGAAAGCGTGACGATGCAGAAGATGGGGTTCGGCCTGCTCGCGGTGCTCGTCCCGCTGCAGGTCGTCATCGGCGATCTGCACGGCCTCAACACGCTCGAGCACCAGCCGGTGAAGATTGCGGCGATGGAAGCGGCATGGGAAACGCGCGCGCGCCTGCCTCTGCTGCTGTTCGCGTGGCCCGACGAGAAGGCCGAGCGCAACGCGTTCGAGATCGGGATTCCCGCCGCCGGTTCGCTGATCCTGCGCCATGACGTGGATGGTGTGGTGCGCGGACTCAAGGACTGGAAGCCCGAGGACCGGCCGCCCGTCGCCCTTCCGTTCTTTTCCTTTCGCACGATGGTCGGCATCGGTCTCCTGATGCTGGCGATCACGCTGTCGGCGCTGTGGCGGTGGCGGCACGGCGGACTGCAGGACGCTCGCCGCTTGCAGCGCGTGTGCATGGCGTGCGCGCCGCTCGGCTTCGTCGCCGTGCTCGCGGGCTGGGTCACCACCGAGGTGGGCCGCCAGCCGTGGGTCGTCTACGGCCTGTTGCGCACCCGCGATGCCGTGACGCCGTCGCTGGAGTCCGGCGACGTGGTGGTGTCGCTGCTGGTGTACGTCGTGGCCTACCTCCTCATCTTCGGCGCCGGCTTCGTATTCATGCGCCGGCTGGTGCGCACGGGATTTGCGTCCGATGGCGAGGAGAGTACCGCGCCGGCGCCCGTGGCAACGCCCGCGCGGCCACTGTCGGCTGCGACGAGGGCACGCTAGATGGCGCTCGATCTCGTGCCGTTGTGGGCCGCGATCCTCGCGTTCGCGGTGTTCATGTATGTCCTGCTCGACGGCTTCGATCTTGGCGTCGGCATCCTGTTTCCGTTCGCTCCCGGCGCCCACGATCGGGACATCATGATGGATTCGGTCGCGCCGATCTGGGACGGCAACGAGACGTGGCTGGTGCTGGGCGGCATCGGGCTGCTCGCCGCCTTTCCGCTGGCGTACGCGATCATCTTGCCGGCGGTGTACTTCCCCATCCTGTTCATGCTGATCGGCCTCATCTTCCGCGGCGTGGCGTTCGAGTTCCGCCACATGTCGCACCGGCGGCACTACTGGGATCGATCGTTTTTCACCGGGTCGCTGGTCGCGACGTTCGCGCAGGGCGTGGTGCTCGGCACGTTCGTGCGTGGCATCCCGGTGGTCGGGCGCAACTACGCCGGCGGCACGCTCGACTTCATCGCGCCGTTTCCGCTGCTCACGGGCGTGGGGCTCATCGCCGGCTACGGGCTGCTCGGCGCGTGCTGGCTCGTCATGAAGACCGATGGCGATCTGCAGCAATGGGCGCGCGGTCGCGCGCGCGCCTTCGCCCTCGGCGTTGCGGCGTTCGTGATCATGGTCAGCGTGTGGACGCCGCTCGCGCAGCCGCAGATCCGCGTACGCTGGTTCTCCTGGCCCAACATCGTCGCCCTGTCGCCGGTGCCGCTGGTGACGTTCGCGCTGTTCCTGGTGTTGTGGCGCTCGCTCGAACGCGGCCGCGATGCGACGCCGTTCCTGGCGGCGCTCGGCATCTTCGTCATGGCCTACGTGGGGTTGGGGATCAGCATCTTCCCGATGGTCGTGCCGTACGCGCTGGACCTGTGGCAGGCCGCCGGCACGCCGAAGTCGCAGGCCTTCCTCATGATCGGCACGCTGTTCCTGCTGCCGATCATCCTGACTTACACCGGGTGGTCCTACTGGGTGTTCCGCGGCAAGGTGGTTGCCGGCCAGGGCTATCACTGATGCATGGCTGCTGACAGCGCTGCGCTGGCGATCGCCGATCCGCCGGACGGGAGCCGTGTGCTATCGCTCGCGGGCCGTCTCGATGCCTATTCGATCGCCGACGTGTGGACGTCGGCGCGCGCCGGTGTTCGCGCCGCGCGCGGCCGTCCGGTGGTGGTCGATGCCGCAGCGGTCGATTACTGCGACGGTGCCGGCATCGGCCTGCTGGTGGATCTCTTGCGCATGCCGCGTATCGCGGGGACGTCGCAGGTGGAAGTGCGCAACCTGCGGCCCGAGTTTCAGGCGCTGCTCGATCAGTTCGACCCCGACGCGCTGGTCGAGGACCACGATCCGCCCCAGCCGCGGCGCAGCGCGATCGAGGAAATCGGGGCCCACGCGGCGAAGATCGGGCGCGACGTGCGCGCGCAGATCGTGTTCATCGGCGAGGCGTCGGCGGCTCTCGGCCAGGCCGCATTGCATCCGACGCGGATACGCTGGCGCGATGTGTGGGTGATCTGCGAGAAGGTCGGCGCGGATGCACTGCCCATCGTCGCACTGATCGCTTTCCTCATGGGCGTCATCATCGCCTTCCAGAGTGCGGTGCCGATGAAGCGATTCGGCGCGGAGATCTTCGTCGCCGATCTCATCGGGCTGTCGATGCTGCGCGAGCTCGGTCCGCTCATGACCGCGATCCTGCTGGCGGGACGCTCCGGGGCGGCGTTCGCGGCGGAAATCGGCACGATGCAGGTCAACCAGGAGATCGACGCGCTCAACACCATGGGCCTCGATCCGGTGCGCTTCCTCGTGGTGACGCGCGTGCTCGCGGCGCTGCTCATGACGCCGCTACTCACGGTCTTCGCCGATTTCGTTGGCCTCCTGGGCGGGGCGCTGACGATGCAGACGTTCGGTATCCCGTACGTCACGTTCGTGCACGAAGTGGAAGGGATCGTCGATTTCAAGGATTTCATGGCCGGTTTCGTCAAGTCGTTCGTGTTCGCGACCCTCATCGCGGGCATCGGTTGTCTCCGTGGCCTGCAGACCACGACCGGGGCGTCGGCCGTCGGCGACGCCGCGACGCGCGCGGTCGTCTCGGGCATCATCCTGCTGGTGATCGTTGACGGGGTATTCGCAGTGGCCTATTACGTGCTTGGCATATGAGTGACGGACGTGCGACGAGCCCGGCCGACGATGTGGTCATCCGGGTGGAGGGGCTCGCGGCCGGTTACGACGGCAACGTGCTGCTGCGCGATGTCAGCTTCGACGTCCATCGCGGCGAGGTGTTCGTGATCCTCGGCGGATCGGGTGGTGGCAAGAGCACGCTGCTCAAGAACATGATCGGCCTGTACGAGCCGATGGCCGGGCGCGTGCTGATCGGCGGCGACGACATGGTCACGAGCCAGGGCGCCGATCGGCGCAAGATCCTCTGCCGCATCGGTGTCATGTACCAGTCGGGCGCGCTGTTCGGCTCGATGACGCTGCTCGAGAACGTGCGTCTGCCGCTCGAGGAATACACCCAGCTGGATCGCGAAGCCATGGATCTCATCGCGCGCATGAAGCTCGACCTCGTCGGGCTCGAGGCGTTCACGGGTCACCTGCCGGCGGAGATCTCCGGCGGCATGCAGAAGCGGGCGGCGATCGCCCGCGCCATGGCGCTCGATCCCATGATCCTGTTCCTGGATGAGCCGTCGGCCGGGCTCGATCCGATCACGTCCGCCGAGCTCGACGCGCTCGTGCTCCGCCTCGCCAGTAGCCTGCGCGTCACCTTCGTCATCGTGAGCCACGAGCTGCCGAGCATCTACGCCATCGCCGATCGCGTGATCATGCTCGACAAGACCCGCCAGGGAATCATCGCCGAGGGCGATCCGCGCGTGTTGCGCGACACGAGCACCGAGCCGTTCGTGCGGCAGTTCTTCCATCGCGAGCTGCCGGTGCACACCCCGCGGCGCAAGGCCAGTGCCGCGAGCGCTGCAGCGAGCCCGACATGAGCGCCCGCGCGAACTATTTCAAGCTCGGCCTGTTCGTGATCGGCGCCGTCGTCGCCGCCGTCGCGGTGATACTGATCATCGGCTCGGGACGGTGGCTCCAGCCCCGGTTCGTGATCGAAACCTACTTCAACGAGTCGGTGCAGGGACTCGACATCGGCTCGAAGGTGAAATACCGCGGCGTGGTCATCGGCGAAGTGACGCGGATTTCGTTCACGTACGTGCAGTACCAGCTCGACAAGCCGATCGGCGAGCGCATGCGTTACGTGCTGGTCGAGGCGCAGGTGCAGCCGCGCCTGGTCGGCGGCCGCGCCGCAGGCGACATCACGCGTCCGGAGAACGCTTCGGTCGAGGTCGATCGCGGATTGCGCATGCGCCTCGCGCCACAAGGCATCACGGGCACCAACTACCTGGAGATGGACTACGTCGAGCCGATTCCGCCGCCGCTGCCGATCGACTGGGTTCCCGAGAACACGTACATCCCCAGCGCGCCGTCGACGGTGATGCAGTTCGTCAATGCGGCCTCCGAAATGATCGAGCGCCTGCACAAGCTCGACGTGGAAGGCACGGTGCAGAACCTCAATCGCCTGCTCGCGACGCTGAACGATCGGGTCGGCGACGTCAATGCCAAGGGACTGAGCCAGCGCGCGGAACGCGTCCTCGACCGCGTCGATGCCACGGTGGCGGCGCTCGACTCGAAGCGCATCAGTCAGGAAACCGTGGCGCTCATGACCGAGCTGCGCACGACCAATGAGGAGCTGCGCAAGACCCTCGCCAACCCGGCCCTGCAGAAGCTACCGGAGGACGTCAGCGCCGCGATGGCCCGGGTGCGCGCCATCGTCGACGATCCCAACCTGCCGAAGACGCTGTCGGCGCTGACCCGCACGCTGGGACGGCTCGACCGCATCCTGGGCGGCGGCGAGGCGGATCTCACGTCTACGATCGACAATCTGCGCCAGATCACCGACAACCTGCGCGATCTCACCGAAGACGCCAAGCGGTATCCGTCGAACGTGCTGTTCGGCAGGCCGCCGCCCCCCACGGAGCCCACGAAATGAAGCGTGCACGTACTCTGCCGACCGGGGATCAGGAGGGCGTCACCGCCACCGGCAGCGCCGCGGAACTCGCAGCCTTGCCGGTGCTCCCGCGGCGCCGCGCCCTCACGCTGCTGCTCGGTGCAGCCGGTGGGATGATCCTCGCGGGCTGCAGCTCGCTGGTGTCGCGGCCGGCGCTGGTGAAGCGCACGTTCCTGCTCGACCCGCCACTCCCGCCAGCGGTCGGCACGCCGGCCAAGCCTTCCGTGCTGCGGGTGGGCGCGATCAACGTGGCGGCGCCGTTTCGCGGCAAGACGTTCGTGTACCGGCGCAGTGATCTTGGCTACGAAGCGGACTACTACGACGAGTTCTTCGTCCCGCCCGCGACCATGCTCGCCGATGCAACCGCGAAGGCGCTCGCCGCGGCGCGAATCTTCGAGAGGGTGGTGCCGGCCGGTGCGGCGGGCAACGAGGGCGATTACCTGCTCGACGGCTTCGCGTCGGCGTTGTACGGCGACGCGCGCCAGGAAGGCCATGCCGCGGCCGAGCTCGCGATCACCTTCTACCTGACCCCGATGGATACGCTCGGCAGCGCGCCGGTGTGGACCCATGAATACGCCCAGCGCGTGGATGTGGCCGGGGCGACGCCGGACGCGCTGGCGCAATCGTTGAATGCCGCGCTGGGTGCCGTGCTTCGCGATCTGGCCCGCGACCTCGCCGCCGCCGACTTGCCGAAGCGTTCCTGACGCGGCGGCGGTTCAGGCCGGGATCACCGCATCCAGGTCGTGCAGGTCGGCCGCACGCACCTGCACCTGCGCGAAATCGCCGACGCGCAGCGCCGCTCCATGGGCGACGCGCACGACGCCGTCGATCTCGGGCGCATCCGCTGCGCTGCGGGTGATCGCGGTGCCATCCTCGTCATGTCCGTCGACCAGCACGCGAATCGTTTCACCGACGCGGCGCTGCAGGCGTGCCGCGCTGATGCGTGACTGCACTTGCATGAACCGCGCACGGCGCTCTTCCCTGATCGCCTCCGGCACCGGGTCGGGCAGGTCGTTCGCCGTTGCACCGTCCACCGGCGAATAGGCGAAACAGCCCACGCGGTCGAGCTGCGCCGTTTCCAGGAAAGCGAGCAGCTCGTCGAATTCCTGATCGGTCTCGCCGGGGAAGCCGACGATGAACGTGCTGCGCACCACGAGATCGGGGCGCGCGGCGCGCCAGGCCGCGATGCGGCGCAACGTGCCTTCGGCATTGGCGGGGCGCTTCATCAGCCTGAGGATGCGCGGACTCGCGTGCTGGAAAGGTACGTCGAGGTAGGGCAGGAGGCCGCCCGCGCTGGCATCGCGCGTCATCAGCGGCAACAACTCGTCCACGGTGGGGTAGGGATAGACGTAATGCAATCGCACCCAGGCGCCCTGCGCGCGGGCCATGGCGTCGAGCGCCGTCGCCAGCTCGTGCATGCGCGTCTTGACGGGTCGGCCGTCCCAGAAGCCGGTGCGATAACGCACGTCCACGCCATAGGCGCTCGTGTCCTGCGAGACGACCAGCAGCTCCTTCACGCCCGCGCGCAGCAGGCGCTGCGCTTCGCCGAGCACGTCGCCGACCGGGCGCGACACGAGATCGCCGCGCATGCTGGGAATGATGCAGAACGTGCAGCGATGATTGCAGCCTTCGCTGATCTTCAGGTACGCGTAATGGCGCGGTGTCAGCTTGATTCCCTGCGGCGGCACGAGATCCACGAACGGGTCGTGCGGCTTCGGGAGCTCCGCGTGCACGGCGGACATGACCTCGGCCGTGGCGTGCGGTCCGGTCACCGCCAGCACGCGCGGATGGGCCGCGCGCACGAAATCACCGTTGGCCTTGGCGCCGAGACAGCCCGTGACAATGACCTTGCCGTTCTCGGCGAGCGCCTCGCCGATCGCGTCGAGCGATTCCTCGACGGCGGCGTCGATGAAGCCGCAGGTGTTGACGACGACGAGGTCCGCGCCCTCGTAGCTCGGACTGATCGCGTAGCCCTCGGCGCGCAGTTGCGTGAGGATCTGTTCGGAATCCACCAGCGCCTTGGGACAGCCGAGGGAGACGAAGCCGATGTTCGGCACGGCGGGCGTACGCGGGGGTGCAGCAGTGCGACGAATGCTGTTCTTGGCCATGGCTTGGTCGAGCGGGGGCGTGCGCCGGTGCTCCGGGCTACAGCGACTGCGCGCCGTGGGCATCTATCCCTTCGGCTCGCGCGCGCCTTGCTGCGCGCGAGGAGCTCAGCGCTTGGTGTCGTCCTCGCCGCCCGGTTGCGGCGAGATGAAGTTGGGGAAAGGGAAGGCGGCGAACATGCCGCGCGTCTGGTCCTGCATGCGCTGCTGCATGTCCATGAACAGCTTCGCGCTCTGCTCGAGGTAATTGCCGAGCATGCCCTGCATCGCCGGCGCCTGCATCTGCATGAACTGCTTCCACAGGTCGGGCGTGATCATCATCTTGTCGCCATAGATCTGCTTGGCCTGGTCCTGCAGCTTCTTCTGGATGGCGAGGAAGGCCTGGACGTTCTGCTCGATGTAGCTGCCCATCATCGTCTGCTGCGCCGTGCCATAGAAACGGATCATCTGCGCCAGCATCTCGGACGAGAACATCGGCAGGCCACCCGCTTCCTCCTCGAGAATGATCTGGAGCAGGATGGCGCGGGAAAGGTCATCGCCGCTCTTCGCGTCGATGACCTTGAACTCGATGTTCTCGAGCACCATCTGCTTCACGTCGGCAAGCGTGATGTAGCCGCTGTGGGCGGTGTCGTACAGGCGCCGGTTGGGGTACTTCTTGATGATCCTCGGGGTGTCGCTCATGAGCCGGCTCCGGTCGGGCAGGAGCGCATTATAAACGCCTGATTTCCAAGGCGCTTCGAAAATTGCTGCACCGCCAGATCAGGGGCCATGGTGCACTGCACAAAAAACCTCTTGACTAGTCGTGGCGCGGGTCCTAGAATGTGTTTGTGCGGTGCAGCAAAAGCCCATCCGGGTCGGGCGGCACCCAACCACATTCCGGTCCGTCGGGACCGCTTATGAAAGGGAACGCCATGTACAACGCAACGGAACAATTCGCCGAACTGAACAAGGCCAATGTCGAGCAGGCCACCAAGCTCGCCGCGGTCGCGCTGCAAAACGCCGAGAAGCTCTTCAACGCCAACCTCGAGGCCGCCAAGTACGCGCTGGCCCATGGCGCCGAAGGTGCCGCCGCCGCTGCCGGCGTGAAGGACGTCCAGGAATTCCTGGCCCTGCCGGCCAAGTACGCTGAAACGGGCGTGCAAGGCGCGCTGGGCTACTCGCGCAACCTGTACGAAATCGCCTCCGCGACGCAGGCGCAATACACCGCGCTCGCCGAGGAAGCCTTTGCTGTCTATACCAAGGGTCTTGCCTCGTGGGTCGACAAGGCCGGCGCCAACGCCCCCGCGGGTTCCGACGTCGCCTTCAACGCCTTCAAGTCGACCGTCGCCGCGACGACTGCCGCGTTCGACCAGTTCCAGAGGGCGACGAAGCAGGTGGTGAACCTTGCCGATGCGAGCGTGCGCGCCGCCGCGGCCAATGCCACCAAGGCTACGACCGGTGTCAAGGCCAACAGCCGCCGCGCTGCGTAAGAACGAACATCCGAGATCATCCGTGCCGGCGCCAGCCCGCTTGAAGTCGCGGCGGGCCAGCGCCAACTGATGTCACGAGTTCTTCTGTATCTTTTTCCTCCTCCTAAAAGATACAGCCTCAGCCCCGCTCGCAAGAGTGGGGCTTTTTTTTGCCGGTCAGCCGCGGGAAGGGAATACGTTCACGGCTGCGCGCACATCACCACCCCTTCGTCGATCCAGCCCATGCCGAGCGTTGCCGCGAGCGCGGCCGGGTTGACGACGTAGCGGTGATTCATGTCACTGCCTTGCGACGCCTGGTTGTAGAGGCGATGCACGGGCAGCAGGCCGGCGGGGCATTGCCCTGTCGCGTCCGGCGGCGTGGTCGAGAAGGTGTGCCCCTCGAACGTCCACGCCGAGTACTCGCTGGCAACGTTCGCGCATTCGGCCGGATTCGCGGTGAAGAAGTGCGAGTCCGGACCCCGCGGCGGCATCCCGTAGAACCGGCAGACTGCCTGCGTACCGCCGGCCTTGAAGGACTCACCGGTGCGTTGCCATTGCGTGCCGGCGTCGAGTGCTGCGATCTCGGCCGGCGCAGCGGTCACGAAGAAGTGCCCGAGCTGCGGATTGAAGAACTCGACCGCCACCGCGCCCTCCCCCGGCATTGCGCCGATCGTCGCAGCCGTCTCGATCTCCTGCGCTGCAATGACTCCGTCCGGCTGCACCCAGCCGTGCACCTCGACGATTGCATCGAGCACGATGGGTCCGTTGTCGACGTTGAGCTCGGTCGTGGCGCTGACGTCCACGACTTTGTCATCGACCTTCCAGAGCCCGATGAACCCCGTGCCGGGGAGGGCGACCACGTGCCCCCAGAAACGGGCCTGCGGCACCGGCGAGCCCTGACCCGGACGCGATTCGATCTTGCGCGCCAGCAGCGTGCCATCCGCTTGCTTCGCAGCGTTCACCTCGACGGTCGTGCCGACTGCGAGCGGTCCGTGCTCGCTGTCGAGCGCGGTCGTTGCATCGACCGTGAACGACTGGCCGGCGACGGTCCACATGCCGATGAGACCCGTGGCAGGCAACGCCTCGATGGTCCCGACAAGCTCGGTACGGCCCCCGACGCTGCTGCCGGGGCCGCCGGTCCCGGTGGTGGTTCCACCGGTTCCCTTCACTTCGATGTCGCTCGCCAGGATTGCCCCGGTCGAGTCGGGGGTGCCATGGACTTCGACGATGACGCCGACCGCGACCGTGCCTTCCTCGAGGTCGATGCGCGTTTCTGCGACCACGATCACGGCGTGACCAGCCACCTGCCAGGTGCCGATCATTCCGCCGGCCGGGAGCGTTTCGATGGCACCGGTGAGCTCGCCGCCATCGCCGGAGCCGCCATGACCACTGCCGCTGTTGCCGCTCTCGCCATTGCCGCCGGCTCCGGGCGTACCGCCAGGATTGCCGCCGCCCCCGGTCCCCTGCTTGAACTCCACGTCCTGCGCGAGCAGCGAACTGTCGGCCTGCACGGCAGCCTTCACCTCGACCAGGGAGCCCACGGCGATGGTGCCGTCCTCCTGGTCGAACTGGGTGGTGCTGTCGGCGCGGAACGCCTTGCCCGCGACATTCCAGTTTCCGGCGAGACCACCGGAAGGCATGGATTGGACGATGCCGCTCCACTCGACGATACCGGCACCCGATTTTGCATAGGATGCTGGAGCAGCCGTGAGCAACAGCAACAGTGGCAACGCCATGATGCGATACAGGAGGGTTCTCATGTTGGACCTTTCTGGGGATTTCGGCGCCTCTGCCGGCGAGCGCGCGGTGACACCGGACGGGTGGTCACCGCGTTTATTTCGGCTCGGTCGCAGCGGACTTGACGCCGTTCGTCGGGCGGTTGCCTGAAGTTGGCCCAGACCTTCGATGTTGTCGTTCACAGAGATGCTGCAGGCCGGTGCCATTGCGCAGCGCGCGCCCGTCCAGCCGGTGAACTGCGGGCTTGCAGCCGGCACCGCGGTGTGCCAGTGGCGTGCTCGTTTATGCGCCGCTGCTCGCCGGCGCCTCGACGCCGCGCGTAAGCGTTGCCGGGGCCTCGCGCACCTGCCGGGTCGGTTGCAGGAGGAGCTGCAGCACATAGAATCCCATCGCCGGGACCACGTGCAGCAGCAGCCGATTGATGAGCGTTTCGTCGTCGACGCCGCCGGCCGCGTTGCTGAAGAAGAACACGAGCACGATGAAGGCGACGCCCGCCAGCATGGTCACCGTCATCGGGGCGATGCCGGGGTCCAGCAGTCGGCGCGCGCGGACGGCGACGACCGCTACCACGGCGAACCAGAAGAGATGCCAGTTATCCATGACGAACATGTGCTGCAGGACCGGCAGGGACACGTTCGTGAAGTCCGTCTGCACCACGTAACCGAGCACCGGCAGGCGGGATGGCCCGACCGCGAGATAGAGGACAGCCATGGCCGCGGTGACGGCGACGAGCCACAAGCCGAAGCGTCGGCGCAGCGCCACCACGATCCCGGGCAGCAGGGTCAGGAGCCACAGCGTGCCCTCGATCTTCACCGTCGCGCACGCGATCGCCGCAATGGCGGCGGTGACGATGTCCGCGCGCGACCGGCTGTGCAAGGCACCCCATGTCGCGATCGCACACATGCCGTAGGCTGCCGCGAGGAACACGTCGGCCAGCCCCGCCAGCGCAACGTGCACGTTCAGGAAGGGCAGCGACGCGAGCAGATAGGTGAACAGCATCGCAGCAGGTGCGGCGACGCCGCTGCGTCGAAGCTGCGCGAAGAACGCGATGGCAAGCGCGCACAGCAGGGCCGGCCACGGCGCATTCATGTGCGCATCGTCCCATGTGCCCAGCCAGAGATTGGTCCAGACCTGCAGCAGCGGCACCGTCGCGGGATAGCCAGGCTGCTGATCCGTGAACGCCATCAGCGCACTGCCGGAGAGCCATTCAGCCGGCTTCACGAACGGCACCATCCGGCCGAACTCGAACCAGACCTTCGCCTTGGTGCTCCAGTGCGACCACGCATCCCAAGGCTGCACCGGCCGCAACCATGCTTCCAGGGCGAGGTCGGCCACACGGATGACGATGAGCGCGAGCAGCACCCAGAAGGATGCACGTGCCGCGCTTGTCCACGTGCGAGGTTCGGCGCGGGCCACTCGCCAGCTCTCGCGCCAGAGGCCGGGCCATTGTGCCCACGCCGCGATGAGCGTGAGCGCGAGCACAGGCAATGCAACGAGCGGCAGTGTCCAGCGGATGCCGGCAAGGCTCAGCAGGCGCATGACCAACGTGGTCGCGACTATCCCCGCAAGATAGCCATAGCCGATCGACAGCAGTGCACCTTGCGGCTCGCGCCGCGTGAACGCGCGCACCGCACAGGCGCCACCGATCCACGGCACCGCGATGCTCAACGCGACAGCGATCAGGTCGGGCATGGTCGACACCGCATCGTCACAGGATGTGCAGGAGCACGGGCCCGCCGGGCGGCGCGTACGTCTCCTGCACGTTGCGGCTGCGCCCGTCGGGCCAGACGAGCCGCTGCTGGCCGCGGTCGTACACCAGACCGCTGTAAAGCATCAGCAGCACGTACTCACCCGGGTGGAGTTGCTCCGGTGCCGGCCGCGGATTGCGGCGACCGAACTGCCACAGCACGTTGTGGGGGAGCAGGAAATACGCCCCGCGCGTGCGCAACGTCGGGATATCCGAAAGCAGCAGGAGGCGGACCGGGGCGGGCGGCAGCGCCGCCCGGACCTGCTGCATCACCTCGTAGATCTGATGATCTTCCTCGGCCCGGTGCTTGTCGTCGATGCTCTTGCCGGCGAACTGTTGCGCAGTGAGCAGCAGCTGGCGGCCGAGGTTCACCTGCCAGCGCAGGTCGAGCAGCAGCCACGCGACCAGGAAAAGGCCCCACAGCACCCGTGCATCGACGGTGCGCTTGCGCCGCCGCATGACCTGCACGTACACGACGGCGGCGACGAGCCCGGCGAGGGCGGTTGCGACGAGCAGCGACAGCGTCTGCGTGCGTTCCTCGTCGAACGGGAACGTGAACGAGTTCCCGCGAAAGCGGAAGAACGTTGCCCAGTCGGAGGCGATCTGATGCAGCACGCTGCCGAAGGACACGCTCGAGAGCGTCATCGATTCCACGCCGACCGGCTGTGGCAGCGGGCCCTGCAGCGCGAGCGCCACGCCGACGATCGATCCGCCCCAGCCCGGCTCGCCGTCGAGGTCCGCGGTCGCGAGACCGGACGGCTGCAGCTCGAGACGCTTCGAGAACGTACGTCCAGGCGTTTCGCGGGAGCGCCACACGAACATCACGGCGGCTTGCGGCGCCGACGCCAGGCGCAGGTTCACCGTCACGCGCTGGTAGTCGCTGGCCGCGAACGATGGGGTGCGCGCGCCCACGATCGCGACGCCGGTCTGATCCGGCTGCTCGAATACGGCAACGCCCGGCACCTGCCGCACCCGGCCGCGGAGCGGCTCCAGCTGCTCGCTCGCAATGATCATGGGGGGCGCCGTAATGCCGATGCTCCCACCCGAGCTCAGCAATGCGGTGGTTGTCAACACGACGAGATAGCCCGCGAGCAGCAGGCCGATGCACGTGGCGCCGCGCCGCGTCCAGGAGGGGCCCAAGGATTCTGCCGCGTCCGCGCTCAACGCTGGCGTTCCGGGGGCCGTGGTGTCGGTGTCAGGCGTGTCATACGCGGGCGCCGACGCAAGGGCGCGGTTGGGATGGCAACGTCGGGTCGGCGGAGCAGCCGGAGCCTAGCATCGAATGCCGGCGCCCGTCATCCGACCGGTCGACATGCCGTCGGGGTTGCAGGCAACGCCGGCACGTGAGGCGGATTGCTATGATTGCTCCTGGTCGAGCAGGCATCGCCGCTCGGCCCGTCACCCCAGACTCGCCTGCCCGCCGCACCGAGGCGAGCCGTACAGGATCGTTTTTGCCGCTGCATACCACCTCCGTCCCCCGCCCGTGGCTCGCCAGGACGGGTGCGTCGAGCGCGTCCGTGGCACGACGACGCGTTCACCCATGAGCTTTCGCGAGCGCCGAAGCTGGGAAGCCGCGCTTGCACCGCTGCTCGACGATGCCCATGGGGCCCTGTGGCGCGCACATTGCGATGCGTTGCACGAGGGGCTCCTGTCGCGCTGGCTGGAGCGGGAACGCTTTGCGCGCGCATTGAAGACCGATCTTTACGACGAGGCGCTGGGCGACGGCCTTGTTGCGCCGCTCTCGCAGCGCGCCGAGTCCGTGGTCGGAATCGACCTTGCCGCCAACGTTGTCCGCGCCGCGCAGATTCGCCATCGCGGCCTCTGCTCGCTGCAGGCGGACGTGCGCCGCCTGCCATTCGCCGCCGGCAGTTTCGATCTCGTCGTCTCGAATTCGACGCTCGATCATTTTTCGCGGCGTGCCGAGATCGAGACGGCATTGCGGGAGATCCATCGCGTGACGACCCACGACGGCCGGCTGCTCCTGACCCTGGACAATCTCGCCAACCCGGCGGTGGCGCTGCGCAACGCTCTTCCCGTGCGCTGGCTGCGGCGCGTCGGCCTCGTGCCTTATCCGGTCGGCGCCACCTTGGGACCGCGGGGATTGCAGCGGCTGTTGCGGCGGGTCGGATTCGAGGTATGCAATACCGACGCCGTCCTCCATTGCCCACGCGCGATCGTGGTGGCACGCGCCCGTCGGATCCAGCGGCGCAACCCGACCTCGACCCATGCGGCGTTCCTGCACCGGCTGCGTCGTTGGGAGCGACTTGCGGCCTGGCCGACGCGCTTCGTCACCGGCTATTTCATCGCGGTGCATGCGCGCAAGCGCTGACATGACGGATGTCGCCGAGGCACCTTTGGTTGCGCGCAGATGACCCGCGAGCTGGGTCGTATCGGTGCAGCGCAGTGGACCGGCGCATCATGAGCGGATGGCGTGCCGACGGGAACGCGCTGCAGCGGGCGATCCGGTCGTTTCGTCACGAAGGCCCGCGCACGTTCGGCATGAAGCTCCTGAGCGAGCTCGGCTATCGTCGCGTCTATCTGCTCGCGCGCTCGCTGACCGCGCCCATCGTGGTCCGGCCGCGCGGCGGTTTCGACCTCGAGATCCTTGCGCCCGGGAACCTCGAGGACTACGCCGCACTGCGCGCCGACATCACGCACGACGTGCTGGCGCGCCGCGTCCGTGCCGGACACCTGTGCTTCGTGGTGCGGGAGCATGGCCGCGTCGTGTCGGCATGCTGGAGCGCGACGCGCGAGGCGTGGAACGATTTCCTCGGCTGCAACATCCTCGTCGGGACGGGTGACGTCTACTTCTACGATGCCTACACCGCGGCATCGCATCGCGGTCGCGATCTCGCGCCGCTCCTCTGCGCGCACCAGCTCCAGCACTTCCGCGACGCGGGATTCGTCCGCGCCGTGCGCGCGACCGTGCCGGAGAATGCCGCCGCGCTGCGGGCGCACGCGAAAAGCGGCTTCGTCCCCGTCGCGGTCATCGGCCGCGTGCGCGTGGGCCCGTGGCGTCGGGAGTTCCGCCATCCGCTGGAAAAAAGTGCACGAGGCTCGACGTGACGCGCGGGCACGTGCCTTTGCACGCTCCTCGCGGCGTCATGCTCGCGCCCAGGCTGCCGACCCCGCGCCTCGCGGAGATGATCGGCGCGATGCTGCCGCCCCCGGTGGAAGCGGCGTTGCGGCGCACGATGGCCGCGATGCTGCGCTGGCTGCCGCGCAGCATCGCACTCACCTGGCTGCGGGGCGTGGCCGCGGGCAGTGGTGCTTCGGTGCGCGTGCTCGTTGCCGGCGGCGAGGCGGCTGCGGCTTACTGGCTCGAGCGCTTCTTTGCAGGTGCCCCGCAATGCGAGCAGCGGCGCCACGTTCCGCTGCGGCGATTGCCCGCCGTGCTCGATACCCTGCGCGACGAGGTGGATCTGACACTGGTGCATCTCGATCTCGCGTCCGCCCGTTGCCTGGACCGCGGTGCCTATGTCGCCGTGCCGGATTGGGTCGGCATGCGTGTCCCGGTTCCGCGTGACCTCGCTGCACTCGCGCGCGGCAACCGCAACGTTGCTGAAGATGTGCGCAAGACCCGGCGCGGCGGCTTCGTCGCCGAGATCTCGCATGCTGCGGACGACTTCGAGTTCTTCTATGCCCACATGTACTTGCCCCACCTGCAGGCACGCCTCGGCGCGCAGGCACACGTGCGCAGCGTGCGCCGGCTGCGGCGCTCCTTCATGCGCGGCGGTCTGCTCTGGATCGTGCGGGACGGGGTGCGGGTCGCCGGCCATCTGTTCGAGGCGGACGGTGACACCCTGCATTCGGTCGCGGTCGGAACGGCGGCAGGCGACGAGCGCCTGCTGAAGGAGGGCGCAGGCGCGGCGCTGTACGTCCACTTCGTCGCGTATGCCGCCGGGCAGCGCCATGGCATGCTCGATCTGCGTGGCACGCGGGCGTCGCTGCACGACGGCCTGCTGCGCTACAAGCGCAAGTGGGGTGCGACGCTGTACACGCGAACCGACGTGCACCACGCGTGTCTCTTTCATTGGCCGCGCACGAGCCGCGTGCTGACCGGGTTGCTCGCCCAGCATTCACTCATCGCGCAACGTGGTGGCGCACTCTTCGGGGTCGCTGCGGCCGAAGCACCGGACGCGGACGTCGGCGCCGCGGACCGCACGCGGAGAACGCTCTGGGTGCCTGGCTTGCGCGAACTGTTCCTGGTCAGCGAGTCCGCGGTCGTCCCGAATGCACCTGCGATGTTTGCGCATGCCCGGCTCCCGGTCGTGGGATCGGCGGCCGTGATCGCGGCCATGGACGCATACCTCGCGGGCTCCGCGGGTGCCCAACCCCGGCGCGAATCCTGATGTGCGGCATCTGCGGCATCGTGGAGGATGATCCGGGACAGCCGCCGGACCGGGCGGTGCTGGCGCGCATGAACGCCATGCTGGTGCATCGCGGCCCGGACGGCGAGGGGTTGCACGTCGCGCCCGGCATTGGCCTCGCCATCCGGCGCCTCAGCATCATCGACGTCGAGCATGGCCATCAGCCGCTCGCCAACGAAGACGAAAGCGTCCTGGTCGTCTGCAACGGCGAGATCTACAACCACCTCGAATTACGGGCGGCGCTCGAACGGCGCGGACACGTCTTTCGCACGCACTCCGATGTGGAGGTGATCGTGCATCTGTACGAGGAGCATGGCGCCGAATTCGTCACGCACCTGCGCGGCATGTTCGCCATCGCACTCTGGGACGCCCGCGCCCGGACGCTGCTCCTGGTGCGGGACCGGTTGGGCATCAAGCCGCTGCATTACGCACTGACCGGCGCCGGGCTGTTGTTCGCATCCGAGCAGAAGGCGATCCTCGCGTCGGGCATGGTGGATGCCGAGCCCGATGCAAGCGCGATCGCGCAGGTGTTCTCGTATGCCCGGGTGATCGGTGCGCGCACGATGGTGAAGGAAATCCGACGCCTGCCCGCAGGCCACATGCTTTCCTTCACGCGCGGCGGAATCACCCTGCGGCGGTACTGGGACGCACGGTTTCCGGCCCGGCACGAGTACGACCGGCGCACCAGCGCCGCCGCGTGGGCCGACGCGTTGCGCGACAAGCTCACCGAGGCCGTGCGGTTGCACCTGCGCAGCGATGTCCCGGTGGGCGCGTGGCTCTCGGCAGGCCTCGATTCGAGCAGCATCACCGCGCTCATGGCGCGGTTGCTCGGCCGGCGAATTCCCACGTTCACGTTGCGCTTCGAGGACGGGCGCTTCGACGAGCTGCTGCACCAGAAGGCGCTCGACGACTTTCCCGCGTACGGCCTCGACGGTCATCGCGTGTTCTGCGGGGCAGGCGACCTGGCGCGACTTCCCAAGGCCATATGGCATGGCGAAGACACGCTGATGGCCGGCATCATCGTCGGGCAGCTGGTGGTGGCGGAGGCTACCGCGCCTCACGTGAAGGTGGTGCTGACGGGCGAGGGCTCCGACGAGATCTTCGGCGGCTATTCCTGGTATTCCACCTGGCGCGTGCTGCAGCCGATGTTCGCCCTGCCAGCGCACGTTCGCCGCCATGTCGCGGCCCTGCCATTCGTGCGGCGGCGCTGGCCGGGTGCCGCTGGTGTTCTCGCAGGGGAGCGCGCGATGTCGTTCGAGCGCTACGCGCGGAGCGTCACGCACCTGCGCGGCGCCGCGGCCGGCGCGATGCTGTTCGCGGACGATTTCCTGGCGCGGGCGCACGACGATCCGCTGCCGGGCGAAGTTGCGTTGCCCGCGGGTTTCGAAGCGTGGCACCCCTTTGCCCAGTTGCAGTATCTCGACATCCGGCACCGGCTTGCGGAAGCCGTCGAGCAGGGACTCGACCGCACGTCAATGGCCTACTCGGTCGAGGCGCGGGTGCCATTCCTCGACCATGAGCTCGTGGAGTTCTGTGCGCGCATTCCGCCGCGCGTGAAGATGCAGTGGCTCACGGAGAAGCAGGTCCTGCGCCGCGCGATGGAGGGCATCCTGCCCGCCGCTATCCTGCATCGCCGCAAGCATGCCATGCAGGTGCCCACCGAGGCCTGGATGCGCGGACGGTTGCCCGATTTCGCGGAAGCACTCCTTTCCGACGCGGCACTCCGTGCGAAGGGCTACTTCGATCCGCGCAAGGTGGCGGACGCGCGGTGGCGCCATGCGCGCGGCGAGCGCCTCGGCCAGGTGCTGATCTCGGTGCTCGGGCTGCAGCTCTGGGACGAGATGTTCCGTTGCGGACGATCGGTGGAGGCATTCCGCTGATGCGCTACGACTGGCGCGAGATGGCCGGGCTGCTGCGTACGCCGGCGGGACGCCTGCAGTTCCGCAGCGGCGTGCTGTTCCGCCTGTGGCCCGCGCTCGCGGCGCTCGCCCGGCTGCACCGGCGCACGCTCGCGCGCCGGGTGCGGGTGATCGCGGTCGTCGGCTCGCTCGGCAAGTCCACGACCAGTCGCGCCGTTGCCGCTGCGCTGGGCATCCCGGAGCATCCGGGCATGTTGCGCAATGCGTGGTCGTCGCTGGCACTGGCGTTGCTGCGGCTCCGGCGCGCTCAGGCGCACGCCGTCGTCGAGATCGGCATCGCCGGTCCCGGGGAGATGCGCGGCTACGCGCGCCTGGTGCGCCCCGACGTGACCGTCGTGACGGCCATCGCGAGCGAGCACCATCGCAGCCTCGGCACACTGGAGGTCACGCGCGACGAGAAGGCCTGGATGGTGCGCGCGCTGCCCGCGGACGGCACTGCGGTGCTCAACGGCGACGATCCCAACGTGCTCTGGATGCGCACCCAGACCGCAGCGCGCGTGATCACCTGCGGCTTCACCGCGGGCTGCGATGTGCAGGCGAGCGACATCCGCATGGCGTGGCCGCGCGGCATGGACGTGAGCGTACGGGTCTTCGGCGTGCATCATGCACTGACGCTGCGGCTCATCGGACGCCACCAGGTGCGCGCGGCGCTCGCCGCACTGGCGGTGGCCCACGTGGAGGGGGTGCCGATCGCCGATGCGGTGCGCCGGCTGTCCGCGCTGGAACCCACGCCTGGACGCCTGCAGCCGGAGTCGCTGCCGAACGGCGCCGTGATCCTGCGCGACGACTACAAGTCGACGGTGGAAACCATCCATGCCGCGCTCGATGCGATGGTGGAGATTCCCGCGCGCCGGCGCATCCTGGTGCTCGGCGACGTGTCGGAGCCGCCGGGCCGCCAGCGCGGCGTGTACCGCGGCGTCGCCGACCGTGCCGCGCAGCTTGCATCGCACGTCATCGTGGCGGGATCGGTGCAGACGCTCGAGCGCTATCGCCCCGGCATCCGCGCAGCCGGGCCCGGTGCAGCGCGGCTGCTGCACGGCGGCCGCACGCCGAGCGAGATCGCACAGGCGTTGCAGGCAATGCTCGAACCAGGCGATGTCGTGCTGCTCAAGGGTCGCGATACGCAGAAGCTCGACCGCGTGCGCCTGATCCTGCAGGGCAGGGACGTCCGCTGCGACATTCGCGTCTGTCACATACGCGTGGCCGGGTGCGAGGAATGCCCGATGCTGGGCGTGTCGTGGAACGGCCGCAACCCGGTGACCTGAAGTGCGCCGCACCCTCGGCGCGGCATTCAGCTTCGCTGCGTTTGCGCTATTCCACCTTGCCGACCTTGTGCACGGCATCGCCGAGCTTCTTCGCGTCGGCTTCCCAGAACTTGCGCATCTCCGGAGCGTCGAGGTACTGTACCGGCGTCTGCACCGTCGCGAGCACGGAGTTGAAGGTGGGATCGGCGGCTGTCGCGCGGGCGGCGTCGCGCAGCTTGGCGACGATCGGCTCCGGCGTGCCCGCGGGCGCGAAAATCGCGGCCCACTGGAAGAACACCGCGTCGAAGCCCGATTCGGTGAGCGTGGGCACGTCGGGCAGCGACGCAAGACGCTTGTCGCCCCACGAGCCCAGCACGCGCACCTTGCCGGCCTTCACGTGCTGGATCACCGTCGACGGGCCGGTGGCGAGCGCATCGACGTTGCCACCGAGCAGCGCGACCACGGCGGGGCCCGCGCCGGTGTACGGCACGTGCAGCAGCTTGATGCCGGCGCTCTGCGAGAACATCTCCATGGGCATGTGCATCGTCCCGTAGTTGCCGGACGAGCCATAGGTGATCGCCCCGGGCCGCTTCTTCGCGTCGGCGACGAACTCCTGCACCGTCTTCCACGGGCTGTCGGCACGCACGGCGAGCACGGTCGGGTCGGCCGTCAGGCGGGCGATGGGCACGAACTGGTTGAGCTGGAACATCGGTGGCCGGCCGGTCACCTTGTCCGCCTCCGGCAGGATGGAGATCGACGACAGCGCCAGCATGATCGTGTAGCCGTCGGGCTTGGCCTTGGCGACGTACTGCATGCCGATGCCGCCGCCCGCGCCGGGCTTGTTGTCGATCACCACGGGTTGCTTGAGGTATCGCGTGAGCGCGTCCGCAGCGGGCCGCGCGACGATGTCCGCGACGCCGCCCGGCGGGAACGGGACGATCATGGTGATCGGCTTGGTCGGGTAGGCATCCTGGGCGAGTGCCGGCAGCGCGCCGGCACACATGGCAGCAGCGAGGGCGAGCGCAAAACGCGAAATGAGGTGACGCACGGAAATCCTCCGGAAATGAAGCGTCGGGCTTGTCGGTGTTCTTCCGACGCGGGTGTCGGGCGGATTATACGAGTGTCCGCGCGCCGTCTCAGCGCTGCTCGCCGAACGCGCCCGCAGCCCACCCCTCGAGACGCCGCTGCATGCGGCGGTGATGCGAACCGGCCCAGTAGATGCGCCCGCACGTCGGGCAATGCCGCGCGTTCCCGGCGTCGACGTCGTCCGGCACCCGCGCGCGGTCGGGTTCCATCACGGCGGCGAGCGGCGAGTTGTCGATCAGGCAGCGCGTGAATGGCGCGTGCAGCCAGTCCACATGGAAAGCCCGCGTGATGGCGGCTGCTGCATCGTCCAGATTGCCGCGGGGCAGGATGAATGCGGTGTCGCGCGCGCGGCGATGCTCGGCAATGCGCCGATCGCAGGTGAGCAAGTGGCGGCGCTCGCGGTGCGCGATCTCGAGCAGGTCGCGGTCCGGGAGGCCGCCCATCGCCAGGGTCGTGTCGTAGCCGGCCGCGCGCAGGTAGCGCGCGCAGCGACCGAGCATTTCATCGCACAGGAAACGCATCCTGCTTCCCGCCTGCGGAGCCCGGGCCGGCGCGCGTGCCGCCCGCACCGCTTCGGGGTCGAAGCCTGCAACCGAAGCGGCGGCCCGGAAGCCGCCGTCGCCACGATCGGCGTGGGCAAGGGCAACTCAGAACATGTGCTGGCCGCCGTTGATGGCGATGTTCGCGCCGGTGACGAAGGCCGCTTCCTCGCTTGCCAGATAGGCCACGAGGCCCGCGACTTCCTCGGGCTTGCCGAGCCGGCCCATCGGGATCTGCGGGACGATCTTGGATTCCAGCACGTCCTGCGGGATCGCCATGACCATCTTGGTGCCGATGTAGCCCGGTGAAATCGTGTTGACCGTGACGCCCTTGCGCGCCACCTCGAGGGCGAGTGCCTTGGTGAAGCCGTGCATGCCGGCTTTCGCGGCCGAGTAGTTGGTCTGGCCGAACGCCCCCTTCTGGCCATTCACCGACGAGATGTTGATGATCCGCCCCCAGCCGCGATCGAGCATGCCGTCAGCGACCTGCTTGGTCATGTTGAAGCAGCTGTCGAGATTGGTCTTCATCACGATGTCCCAATTGACCTTGTCCATTTTCTTGAAGGTCATGTCGCGCGTGATGCCGGCATTGTTGATGAGCACGCCAACCGGCCCGACTTCCTTGACGACCGTGGCGACGCACTCGGCGCAGCTCTCGAAGCTCGCGACGTCGCATGGGTACGCGTGGAAGCTGTAGCCCTGCGCCCGCATCGACGCCAGCCACTCCTGCGCCTTGGTGTTCCCGGGCGAGTAGGTGGTCACCACCGTGTAGCCGAGCGCGGCGAGCTTGATGCAGATGGCTTCGCCCAGGCCACCCATCCCGCCGGTGACGAGCGCAATGCGATGTTGTTCGGTTGCCATTTCGCTTTCCTCCTGTGGGGATCCGGTGCTGCGGTAGGGACGTCGGTTGCCGCGCCGGCAGGGGCCGCCGTCGGATTCGTGTTGCGTCGCGGCTCTTGTCAGCGTTCCACTGCCAAGGCCACGCCCATGCCCCCGCCGATGCACAACGACGCGAGGCCACGCTTGGCATTGCGGCGCTGCATCTCGTGGAGCAGCGTCACCAGCACGCGCGCCCCCGATGCGCCGATCGGGTGCCCGATGGCGATCGCGCCGCCATTCACGTTGATGCGGCTCGTGTCCCAGCCCATCTCCTTGTTCACCGCGCAGGCCTGGGCAGCGAAGGCTTCGTTGATCTCCATGAGATCGAGATCCGCGGCCTTCCAGCCCGCTTTCTCGAGGCAGCGGCGCGACGCCGGCACCGGACCCATCCCCATGATCGCGGGATCGACACCCGACGATGCGTACGCACGGATGCGGGCGAGCGGCGTGAGGCCAAGCTTGTCGGCGCGCGCCGCGGACATGACGAGCACCGCGGCCGCGCCATCGTTGATGCCGGACGCATTGGCGGCCGTGACCGAGCCGTCCTTCGCGAACGCGGGACGCAGTGCCGCGACCGACTCGAGCGTCGTTCCGGCCTTGATGAACTCGTCCTGGTCGAAGGCGAGCGGATCGCCCTTTCGCTGGGGAATCAGCACGGGCACGATCTCGTCCCTGAACTTGCCGGCCTTTTGCGCCGCCTCGGCCTTGTTCTGGCTCGCCACGGCGAAGGCGTCCTGCTCCGCGCGCGAGACGGCGTATTGCTTGGCAACGTTCTCGGCCGTCGTGCCCATGTGGTACTGGTTGTACACGTCCCACAGGCCGTCGACGATCATCGTGTCGACAAGCTTGGCATCGCCCATGCGAAAGCCGTCGCGCGAGCCTGGCAGCACGTGCGGCGACGCGCTCATGTTTTCCTGGCCGCCGGCGATGACGATGTCGGCGTCGCCGCAGCGGATCGCCTGCGCGGCGAGCATGACGGCCTTCAGGCCCGAGCCGCAGACCTTGTTGATCGTCATCCCCGGGATCGCGTTGGGCAGGCCGGCCTTGATGAGCGCCTGGCGCGCGGGGTTCTGGCCGCTGCCCGCGGTCAGCACCTGCCCCAGGATGACCTCGGAAATCTGGTCACCCGGGATGCGGCTTTGCTCGAGAAGGCCGCGGATGACGGTCGCGCCGAGCTCGGGTGCGGCGACCTTCGCGAGCGAGCCGCCGAACTTGCCGACCGCCGTGCGCAGCGCAGTGGTGATCACGATGTCTGTCATGGCAATCTCCTGCAGGAAGGGCGCTGCGCGCCGGAATGCCGCAGCGCCGGCCAACCTCGGTGCATCTTAGCGCACGTGCTCGATCGCCCGCGCGTGAACGACCGGTGTCGAACTTTAAGTTCAGGTGACGACTTCACGGACGTAGCGCCCGGGCGCGGGATCGAGCGCCCTGTATTTCGCGTTGCCGGTGCTGCGCGGCGCGGCGCGCTCGCCGCCGCCGTGCCGCGCGATCCAGGCGCCCCAGTGCGGCCACCAGCTGCCCGGCTCCTCCCGCGCCGCCGCAAGCCAGGCCTCGGGAGCGTCGGGCACTTGCTCGTTGACCCAGTAGTTGCGCCGCTTCTTGGCAGGCGGGTTGACCACGCCCGCGATGTGGCCGGAGGCGCCCAGCGTGAACACCACGTCGCCGCCGAGGAGCCGCGTCGAGCTGTACGCCGAATGCCAGGGCACGATGTGATCGTCGCGCGACGCGTACACGTACGCCGGCACGCGGATGCGGCGCAGGTCGATCTTCTCACCGAGCACCGTCAGGGCATCGGGCTCGCGCAGGCGGTTGTCGAGATACATGTTGCGCAGGTAGTACGCGTACATCGGGCCGGGCAGGTTGCACGAGTCGCTGTTCCAGAACAGCAGATCGAACGCCGGGGGCGTCTTGCCCTTGAGGTAGTTGTTGACGACGTAGTTCCACACGAGCTCGTTCGCGCGAAGGCTCGCGAACGCCGTGGCGAGCTCGCCGCCATGCACGCGCTGACCGCCCTTCAACGCCGGCTCGCGCGCATTCAGCATCTCGTGCGAGATGTAGACCTGGATCTCGCCGGGATCGGTGTAATCGAGGAGCGTGGTCAGGAAGCTCGCGCTCGCGACGCCGCCTTCGCCGCGCGCGGCAAGCACCGCCAAGGCGCAGGCGAGTATCGCGCCGCCCACGCAGAATCCCAGCACGTTGACCGCATCGGCGCGGCTGATCCTGCGCACGACGGCGAGCGCCGCGAGCGCCCCTTCCGCGACGTAGTCGTCCCACGTGAGATGCCCGAGCTCGGCCGGGATGTTGCGCCACGAGATCATGAACACCGTGTGGCCTTCGCCGACCGCCCAGCGCACGAACGAATTCTCCGGCTGCAGGTCGAGGATGTAGAACTTGTTGATGCACGGCGGCACGACGAGCAGGGGACGCTTGTGCACGCGGCCGGTCGTCGCCCGGTACTGGATGAGCTCGATGAGATCGTTGCGGAAGACCACGTCACCGGACGTCACGGCGATGTTGCGGCCGAGCTCGAAGGCGCGCTCGTCGGTCATCGAGATGCGGCCCCGGCGCGCGTCGGCGACGAGGTTCTCCACGCCTTGCAGCACGCTCGTGCCTTCGCTCGCGAGCGCCTGCTTCCACACTTCCGGATTGGTCGCCGGGAAGTTGGACGGTGCCATCGCGTCGACGAGCTGGCGCGTCATGAATGCCAAGCGCCGCTTCTCGCGTGCGGACACGGGCGCAAGGGCCGCGAGCTCCTTCAGGTACTCCGCGGTGAGGAGATAGTGCTGCTTGAGGAGCGCGAAGTAGGGCAGGGCATCCCATTCGGGCGCGGCGAAGCGGCGATCGCCCGGGGGCGCCTCGACCACGACCGGCAGCGCGGGTGCGGTCGCGGGCTGCAGCAGCGCCCGTTGGGCCGCGAGCCAGAGCGCCTGGAAGCGCGGCTGGTAGCGGGCGTTCAGCGCCGCGACGTCAGGCGCGAGAACACGATCGGCGCTTCCCGTGGCCGACGTGGCCTGCGGCCCCGGCTGCATCCCCGCCATGGATCCGCTCCACCACAGCGCCCATTGCGCCGCCGCGTGCTGCCAGCTCTGCGCGAGATCGAGCCAGGCCGCGCCGAGCTCCGAGCTGTGATCGTTCATGGCACCCTGTGCGTCGTCATGCAACCGCTCCTCGCGATTCCGGGGAGGATGCCTCCTCGCCCCGCGCAACCCACGATGCAGGCATTCCCGTGCACCTGGTGGTGATTGCGTGGCTGTACGTCATCGGCATGATGGCGGTCACTTCGTCGTCGGCGCTTGGCGGGCTCGTGCTGTTTGTCAGCGCGGGATTGCTTCCGGTTCTTGCGCTCGTCGCCTGGCTTGGCCGGCGCCACCGGCACGAGCGCGCGACCGCGACGAAGGCATCACGGCTCGAGCAGATGGTGAACGACCGCGATGATCCCGATGCCAAGGCCGATCAGTAGCAGTTGCCGCGCGGTCTCCATGGGTTGTGGATGGCGATGCAGGCTGGGGATGAGGTCCGCGACTGCGACGTACAGCAGGCTCGCTGCGGCAATCGCCAGCACGGTAGGCAGCAATTGTTGCATCTCGGCCAGCGCAGCGTAGCCGGCGAGACCGCCGGCGAGCGTCGCCAGTCCGGTCGTGACATTGAACCCGAAGGCGCGGGCGCGTCCATAGCCCGAGTGCAGGAGCACGGCGAAGTCCCCCACCTGCTGTGGAATCGCATGGGCCACGATCGCGACCGTGGTGGCGACGCCGAGTGCCGGCGTGGCGAGGAATGCTGCGGCGATTACCACGCCGTCGCAGAAATTGTGCACGCTGTTGCCGATGAGGATCATGAGCCCGGAGCGGCCGTGATCGTGCACGTGCATCGCGTGGGCAGTGGCGGCCGAGTCGGGTTGCGTGTCGACCGCCTGCTCCCCATGGCTGTGGCGCCAGAGCACGAGCTTCTCGAGCAGAAAGAAGGCGAGCAGGCCGACGAGCACCGTCAGCATCACGCGCTCCGTCTTGCCTTCCTCGAGTGCGTGCGGCAGGAGTTCCAGGAACACCGCGCCGAGCAGCGCACCCACCGCAAAGCTCACGAGGCGGCCAATGCGCGCGGGCCGCAGCGCCAGCGTCCCGGCGGCCCCGATGATGGCGAGCACGCCGCCGGCGAGGCACGCAAGGATGATGGCGATGAGGGCTGGCAATGGGTGTTGGCGCGAGGTGGCGCGCGGTTGGAGGGTCGGCCGGCGGAGTGAATTGAGGGCGCGCTGTGGGCGGAGGCCGCGGCGTGGTCCGGCCGCGCGATTATACGGAATGGTGCGGGATCACTCCCCGAGCCACACCAGTGCGGCCATGCGCCCGGTGTCGCGCTCCCGGCGGTAGGAGAAGAACCGTGCGGCGTCGGTGCGCGTGCAGTATTCACCGCCACTGATGGTCTCGACACCGGCGTCGCGAAGGCGCATGCGCGCCAGGGTGTACAGATCGGCCAGCCACTTCCCCGGTGCGCCGGCCACGAATGCGGCAGCTGCCCGTGCATCGTGCGCCACGAACGCAGCGCGCACCTCGGCCCCGACTTCGAACGCCGCCGGACCGATTGCCGGACCGAGCCAGGCCACCTGGCGCGCGCTGCCGAGGCCGCGCATGGCGGCAACCGTGGTTTCGACCACACCCCCTGCCAGACCGCGCCAGCCCGCGTGAGCCACCCCGACGCACGCACCTTGCGTGTCGGCCAGCAGCACCGGAAGGCAGTCCGCCATGCGGATCGCACAGACGACCCGGGGAGCGGCGGTCACCGCGCCATCGGCTTCAGGACAGGCGCCCGCCGGCGTCCCGGCGTCGAGCGTCACCACGCCAGCGCCATGCACCTGCGACAGCCAATGCGGATCGCCGGGGAGGAAGGCACGCAGGCGGCGACGGTTCTCGAGCACGCCTGCATCGTCCGTGCGGCAGGCGCCGAGATCGAGGGTCGCGCGTGCGCCGGCGGAAACGCCGCCGCGACGCGTCGTGACGAGCGCCCTCACCGGGGATGCCGCGGGCCAGTCCGGCACGATCCAGTCGAGGCCGGCGGTCGCGAGCGCGGCGGCCAGTGTCATGGAGACGATGTCTCGCGGCCTTGCGCGCGCAGACGCTCGAGCAGCTCGACGAAATCGGACGGCAGCGGCGAGCGCCAGCGGCACGGCGCGCCGGTGACAGGATGCACGAGCGCGAGTTCCGCCGCATGCAGCGCCTGGCGCGGAAAGGGAATGATCTGCCGGCGGCCATACGCCGGGTCACCGACGAGCGGATGACCGATGGACGCGAGGTGCACGCGGATCTGGTGCGTGCGGCCGGTCTCCAGCTCGCAACGCAGCAACGTCGCGCATCCGAAGCGCTCCACGACGCGGTAATGCGTGCGCGCCGGCTTGCCACCCTGCACCACGGCCATGGACGTGCGTCGCGTGGGATGGCGGCCGATGGGTGCGTCGATCGTGCCGTCCTGTGTGATGTCGCCGGTCGCCACGGCGGCATACTCGCGATGTACCGTGCGCGCCTGCAACTGGCGCACCAGCGCAGTTTGCGCGGTGAGCGTCTTGGCCACGACGAGGAGGCCGCTGGTGTCCTTGTCGAGGCGATGCACGATGCCGGCCCGCGGCACCGCTGACAATGCCGGTGCGTGATGCAGCAGCGCATTCAGCAGCGTGCCGTCCCAGTTGCCGCTGCCCGGGTGGACGACGAGCCCTGCAGGCTTGTCGATCACGAGCAGTGCATCGTCCTCGTAGACGACCGTGAGCGCGATCTCCTGCGCGACGTACGCGAGCTCTGCCCGGTCGGGCGCGGCCTGCACCACGACGTCCTCGCCGCCGCGCACCTTGTGGCGCGTGTCGGCGGGCTCGCCGTCCACCGTCACGAGACCGGCGGCAATCCAGTCCTGCAGCCTGGTGCGCGAGTATTGCGGGAGTGTGCGTGCGAGCGCCTGATCGAAGCGCAGCCCGGCGCACTCCGCCGGGAGCTCGATCCTGTGCACGGCGGCCGATGCCGCGTGGTCGCTCGCGGGCGAACCGATCGGGGATGGCGCGGTCGATGCCTTCGCGCTCACGCGCCTCGACCTCGCGACCGCAGGGGAGCGCGTGGCCGCTCGGTTATAATCGGGACGATTCTCGTCGAAGGTTCGCGCATGTCTGCCTCACTCGCTCCATCCCTCTCCGCAACCCCCCGCATGGCCCAAAGGGCCGTACTGTCGTCGTGGGTGGTTGCACTACTGCTGGCGCTCGCGATGGGCGGATGCAGCTGGTTGCCCGAAGTGCAGGACGAGACCGCGAGCTGGAGTGCGGATCGGCTGTACAACGAGGCGCACGACAACCTCGCCTCGGGAAATTATACGCGGGCGAGCAAGCTCTACGAGACGCTCGAATCGCGCTTTCCCTATGGGCGCTATGCCCAGCAGGCGATCCTCGAGTCGGCGTACGCGAGCTATCGCTCCGGCGAAGCGGCGACGGCGGTCGCGGCGTGCGACCGCTTCATCCGCACGTATCCGAACCATCCGAGCGTCGATTACGCCTATTACCTCAAGGGTCTCGTGAACTTCCGCGAGGATCAGGGGCTGCTCGGCTACGTCTACGAGCTCGATCTGTCCGAGCGCGAGCCGAAGGCGATGCGGGAATCGTTCGACACGTTCAAGGAGCTCGTGGCCAAGTTCCCGCAAAGCCGCTATGCAGCGGACGCGGAAAGCCGCATGCGCTACCTGACGAATTCGCTCGCGCTCTACGAAGTGAAGGTGGGACGCTACTACTACAACCGCGGCGCCTACGTCGCGGCGGTGAATCGCGCGCAGCTCGCGATTGCCAACTACCCCCGCACGCCGGCCAACGAGGATGCCCTCGACCTGCTCGTGCAAAGCTATCAGAAGCTCGGCCTCACGCAACTGCGCGACGACGCTGCGCGCGTGTTGCAGGCAACGTACCCGCAGAGCCGTTACCTCGCCGAAACGGCGCCGCGGCCGTGGTGGAAGCTCTGGTAGCGCGCTGACGCGGCGACCGCTCAGACCGCGGCGGGCTCCGGGGTGGCGCCTGCGGGGCTGCCGGCGAAAAACGCCTCGACCGCAGCGAGGTCCCTGGTCCGGCGCATCGGCGGCAGGCTCTTCCAGATCCGCTTGCCGTATGGCTTGTCGACGAGTCGCGGATCGCACAGCATCAGCACGCCGCGGTCGGTTTCCGTGCGAATCAGGCGCCCCGCGCCCTGCTTGAGACTGATCACCGCCTGCGGCAGCTGGTAGTCGAAGAACGGATTGCCACCCGCGGCACGCAGGTGGTCGAGCCGCGCGGCGAGCAGTGGGTCGTCCGGCGGCGCGAACGGCAGCTTGTCGATCACCACGACCGACAACGCATCGCCGGCCACGTCGACGCCTTCCCAGAAGCTCTGGCTGCCGAGCAGCACGGCGTTGCCAAGCGCGCGGAAGCGGGCGAGCAGCTCGCTGCGGGCCCCTTCGCCCTGCACCAGCACGGGCCAGGCGAGCCCCTCGCGCGCCATTGCCTCGGCAAGCATCTCGCGGGCGGCCTTGAGTGCCCGCAGGCTCGTGAACAGCAGGAACGCGCGCCCGCCGCTTGCCTTCAGGACGGGGATCGCCGCATCGACGACCGCCTGGGTATGCTCGCGCGAGTTGGGCGCGGGAAGATCGCGCGGCACGTAGAGCAGGGCCTGGGCGCCGTAATCGAACGGGCTCTCCCAGCAGCCTGTTGCTGATCGCGTCAGCCCGAGCTCGCGCTGGTAGAGCGAGAAATCGCGCCCGACGGCGAGCGTCGCGGAGGTGAAGATCCACGCCCGCCCGGACGCATCCACCTGCCGCGAAAAGGTGTCCGCCACGGACAGCGGCGACGCGTGCAGCTGCCAGCCGTTGGGTGTCACGTCCACCCAGCGAATCCACGCCGGGCCGCTTCCGGCTTTGCTCTCTTCCGCGGTGGCGGCGGTGCCGTCGCGCCAGCGCACCAGGATCGCATTCGCCTCCTCGGCGCGACGGGCGCATTGGCCGAGCGCTTCGCTGCGTTCCGCGAACAGCCCGAGCTCGGTCGCGAGCCGATCGAGTGCGGCCGAGAGCTCATCGAGGGCCTCGCGAAAGCCGGGTTGCCCGAAGGCGCCCGCCTGCGTCATCTTGCCGGGAACCTCGCCGAGCGCGAGGCGCAACCGGCGCAACGCAGGAGCGACACCGGCACCGGCATCGGGCAATTCGCGCACCTCGCGTGCGTCGGTGCGGGCCGCGACCTCCGCGTCGCGCGCGAGTTCGCCGAGCTGTCCCGCCGTGAGCTGCTCGCCGAAGAACAGGGTCGCGGTATCGGGCAGCTGGTGCGCCTCGTCGAGGATCACCGTGTTGCACGCGGGCAACAGCTCCGCGAGGCCCTCGTCACGCAGCATCACGTCGGCGAAGAACAGGTGATGGTTGACGACCACGACGTCGGCGTCGAGCGCCGCCTTGCGCGCCTTCATCACGAAGCAGTCCGCGTGGTACGCGCAATCCGCGCCGAGGCAGTTGTCGCGCGTGGAGGTGACGAGCGGCCAGACGGTGGCGTTTTCCGGCACGTCCGCGAGCTCGCCGCGGTCACCGGTGGCGCTGGTCCGAGCGAATTCCACGATCTTGCGCAGATGCCGCGCGTCGTCGCGCGACGGCAGGCGACCATCGGCGGCGGTGCGCGCCAGATGATGATGGCAGACATAGTTGGCGCGCCCTTTGAGCAATGCCAGGGTCACCGGCACGCCAAGCGCTGCGCGCACCTGCGGCAGGTCGCGCTGGAAGAGCTGGTCCTGCAGCGTCTTGGTGCCGGTGGACACGATCACCTTGCCGCCGGAGAGGAGCGCGGGCACCAGGTAGGCGAAGGTCTTGCCGGTGCCGGTTCCTGCTTCGGCAATCAGGGTCGTGCGCCCGGCGATCGCCTGCGCGACCGCCTGCGCCATCGCGAGCTGCTGCGGGCGAAAACGGAATCCGCCCAGCGTTGCGGCGATGCTCCCTTGCTCACCAAAGGCGGCGGCGAGCGCGGGATCGACGTCCGGTGGAGGGGTAGCGGTGAGCTGCGTCAGAGCCGGGCCCTAGTTCGCCCGCACGGCTGCGGCGGTGGTGTGGGCGGGCGCGGGCTTGCGGCTCTGCGATTTCGGCGTCGCGCGCTCGGCCAGGGCCGTACGCACCAGCGCGGCACGTTCGCGGAACACGTCGTAGGGGTGGGTCACGCGGCCCTTGTATTCATCATCGGTCTCGGGCGGGTGCCACTTGAGATCATGCAGGGCCTGGAGCCACAGGTCGTGCAAGGCGCGGATACCGTCGAGGGCGAGACGGCTGCCGCTCGCCTGCTTCAGCGCGGCCTGGTAAGGCTTGGTGATCGAGAGCGTGTGCTTGTCGATGCAGTACTCGCTCTTCGCGCCATTGACCCCTTCCTCCGCCTGCTGGTATCCGAACTCGATGATCTCGATGCTCTTCACCTGGCGGCACATCGTGTACAGGTGCTCGACCGCATCGAGGAAGCAATCCACGCCGAAGGCCGAGGCATTGGGGCAGATGTACGTCTCGGGACGGGGACGGAATTCACCGGTGTCGGCAGCGGCGGCCGTCGCCGGAAGGGTGGCGAATGCAAGGCCGGTGAGGAAAAAGCCCGCCACGCGGGCGAGGAACGCATGCAGCTGATTCATGGGAGCGCCTACCGGAAATGCCGACGGGGCATCGTAGCGCGCGTGGCCGCTCCGCTCAACACCCCAGACGATCGAGCAGCGGCGGCGTGGCACCGCCTGTCTGCCCGGCCGGCGACGCGCTAGATCGTCACCCCGCCGGACACCTCGAGCACCGCGCCGTTGATGTAGCTCGCCTCGTCGGATGCGAGCCAGGCGTAGGCGTTGGCGATCTCCTCGGGCCGGCCCAGGCGCCCGAGGGGCACCTTCTCTTCCATCATCCGGACGACCTTCTCCGGCATCGTCTTCAGGATCGGCGTCTCGATGAACCCGGGGCAAATCGCATTGGCGCGAATGCCCTTGCGCCCGAGCTCGCGCGCCCACGTCTTGACCATGCCGATGACGGCGAATTTGCTCGCTGCGTAATTGGTCTGGCCGAAATTACCGTACAGCCCGACGATCGAGGACGCATTCAGGATGCAGCCCGAGTGCTGCTCGAGCATGATGTCGACCACGGCCTTGGTGCAGTTGTAGACGCCCTTGAGATTGACGTCGATGACGCGGTCGAACTGCTCGTCGGTCATCTTCTTGAGCTGCGCGTCCTGCACGATGCCGGCGTTGTTCACCAGGACATCGATGCGGCCCCAGCGGGCCATGACGCCTTCGATCATGCGCGCGATGCTCGCCTTGTCGGTCACGTCGACGCGAAAGGACAGCGCGTCGCCCCCGTTCTTGTTGATGCTCGCCGCAGTGGCGCTCGTGGATTCGTCGTTGATGTCGCACACTGCGACCCTGGCGCCCTCGGCCGCGAATTTCAGCGCGGTCGCAAGGCCGATGCCCTGGCCGGCGCCGGTGATGATGGCGACCTTGTCCTTTAACCGCATATGAGCTCCCGCTGGTCCCGCGGCGGGTGCCGCGGAACGATGGCGGCATTATAGACACATTGGTGCATCGCACAACCAACGACGCCGGCAGCTGCGACGTTTGATCACTAGTTTACTGCTCTTTGTGAATCAGTACGTTACCTGAAGCGCTGCGACAATATGGCGCTCACGGCCGGGGCGATCCGAAGTGCGCGAGCATCAACTTTGAGGCAGCGCAATGCGACGCCCAGGTGCCATCAGCCGACCGGTTGCCAGTGTTCCACGACGAGTTGCAGCGCGTAGTTGCCGTTCCATTCGTTGAGATCGGGCCGATAGGCAGCATGAATGGACGGTGGCAGGGGTTCCGCTTCATTGAACAGGATCGCCTCGAAGCGCTCGCCGCCACGGGTGAGGGACAGCCGCGAGTGGCGCTCGCCGACGATACGCTGGCCCGCCACCACGAAAACGTCGTCGAACACCGGCGCTGGAAAACCCTGACCCCACACGCCCTCGTGCAGGAGGCGGGCGAGGTCGACGCCGAGCTCCCCCGGCGCGAGGGCGCCGTCGGTTTCGAGGGTGCGATGCAAATGCGCTGGCGTGAGCAGCTCCCGCGCCACGTCCTCGAACGCCGCCATGAACCGCGGCAGTGCCGCTTCGTCGAGCGAAAGCCCCGCGGCAAAGGCGTGTCCGCCAAAGCGCGTGATCGTCCCCGGCGCCCGCTTCGCCACCATGTCCAGCGCATCACGCAGGTGGAACCCGGCAATGGAGCGACCGGAACCCTTGAGCTCGCTGCCGGAACCGCGGGCAAAGACCACGGTCGGCCGGTGGAAGCGGTCCTTCAGGCGCGAGGCGACGATTCCGACCACGCCCTGGTGCCATTCCGGCCGGTACAGGCACAAGGTGTACGCGGACGGCGCATCGCCGAGCAGACTGGCTTCCTTGCGGGCGAGTTCTTCGAGCGCCGCTTCCTGCATCCCGGCCTCCACTTCGCGCCGCTCGCGATTGAGGCGGTCGAGCTCGGTCGCGAGCGGCAGCGCCGCGGCCCCCGTATCCGCGAGCAGGCAGCGAATGCCGATGCTCATGTCGGCCAGGCGTCCGGCGGCGTTGAGGCGCGGGCCGGCCACGAAGCCGAGGTCGTAAGCGGTGGCGCGCGCGGGATCCCGTCCGGCAGCGGCAAACAGCGCGAGCACGCCGGGTTGGGCGCGACCGGCGCGAAGGCGGCGCAGGCCATGCTCGACCAGCGTACGGTTCACGCGATCGAGGCGAACCACGTCCGCTACGGTGCCGAGTGCGACCAGGTCGAGGAGCGTCGCGAGATTGGGCTCCGGACGGGCCAGCCGGCCGCGCGCCCGCAGCAGCGCCCGCGTCGCCAGCAGCACGTAGAACATCACCCCGACGCCCGCAAGATTCTTGCAGGGGAATGCGCACCCGGGCTGGTTCGGATTCACGATCCATGCGGGTGCCGGCAGCGTGTCCGTCGGCAGATGGTGATCGGTAACCAGCACGTCGATACCGAGCGCGACGGCGGCAGTCACGCCGTCATGGCTCGCGATACCGTTGTCGACGGTGACGAGCAGCCGCGGCGCGTGGGCGGCGGCCTGCACGACGATCTCGGGCGTCAGTCCATAGCCGTACTCGAAGCGGTTCGGCACCACGAAGGTCGCATCCGCACCGAGCAGTGCCAGGCCGCGCACCGCCACCGCGCATGCCGTGGCGCCATCGGCATCGTAATCGGCGACGATGACGATGCGCTCGTGATGCTCGATGGCCTCGACGAGGCGTGCTGCAGCGGCATCGATGCCGCGCAGGCTCGCGAACGATGGCAGGCCCGTGAGCGCGACGTCGAGCTCGTCGGCGGCAGTCACTCCGCGGGCCGCAAAGACGCGCGCCAGCACCGGATGCACGCCGGCATCGACGAGTGTTGCCGCATGCGCCGGCACGCTACGCCGGACGATTTCCATGGACCTGCATCATCAGTGCGCGATCGATGTGCGTCGCCAGGGGTGCGGCCGCGGGCGCGAGTACCCGGCTGAACCAGTGCGGGCGAACGGCGTGCCACCGCACGGCCGGTGTGCCGCCCGCATCGCCAATGATCTCGACGCTCGTCACCGCGCCGGTTCGCAGCGCGTGCCATGCGGGGCCGGTGAAGCGTGCTTCCATTGCGTCCAGCGACAGTTCGGAGGGCAATGCCAGGAGATGCATTCCCGTCACGCCGGCGCCGAGCACGTGGGCAAGCGCCTCCGGCAGCGCCCGCAGTGCGGTTTCCGCGTGGGCCGCCAGCGCCGCGACATCGGGATCGGCGGCGCCCCATACCGTCAGCTCCGCCACCGGCACGCGCGCCGGGCGACGGCCGCCGTGCTGCAGCCAGATCCCGCTGACCGTCGCGCGGCCCTGCGCCTCGCGCGCGGCGTTGACCGGTTGCTCGTGCAGCAGCATCTCGATCTCCTGTCCCCAGCGCAACCAGAGCGACGCGTCGGTGCCGACGGGCAGGTGTGGCCGCAGCCGGTCACCGATGGCGACGCGCAGGCATCGCGTCGCGAGCGCCGGTGGCGAACGCAACGCGACGCACCAGTCGGCAGGCGCCGCCGCGGTGAACGTGAGCCCATCGGCTGCGAAATGCTGCTGCAGCACCGCGAGCAGAGTCGCGGTTTCGCCGGTATCGAGATCCGTCACCGGGCCGACGACACGGACGTCATCGCGTCCGGCCTCGAGCGTGACCGGGGTGGCACGCAGCCAGTAACGGTCCTCCGCATCGCCACCCGTCGCCAGGATGCGCAACGCGGCGAGCGGCCAGTCCTGCTGCTTCTGCACACCGAAGTGCTGCGCAAGCAGCGCGATCGCACCATCCCGTTCCACGTCCGGATGCGCAGCCGCCTGCAGCAGTCGCGCAAGTCCCGGCGCGTCGGGCAGCGGCGTCGCTCGCGCGCGTTGCAGAAGATCGGGAATGAAGAACGTGAGCTGCACGAAGACTCTGATGACGGGATGTGGCGCTCGAGTGATGGCGTGCTGCGGTGAAGGCGACCCGGCCGCGCACGCATGCCATAATGCGCGCGCTACAGGCAACGACGCCCGACGTGCAACGCCCGATGCATGCTGCCGGACCCCTGACTTGAACGCCTATCGCATACGCACGCCCGCTTCGACCACGGAGCCGCCGGGCGATCCTGCATTATCGCCTGCAATGACGGTGCACGACATCGGCCGCACGAGCTGGGCGGTTGCGCGCTGTCGCCCGGCTTGCGTATCCGGCGCGAGCCGCGCCCGCGACTGATCCCGTGTCGCCCTACGAGCTCGCGGTCGGGCTGCGCTATACCCGTGCCCGTCGCGGCACCGGGCGCAACTCCTTCATCTCGTTCATCGCGCTGATCTCGATGTCCGGCATTGCGCTCGGCGTCGCCGCGCTGATCGTCGTGCTGTCGGTGATGAACGGGTTCCAGGAGGAACTGCGCAACCGGATCCTCGCCGTCGCCTCCCACATCGAGATCCGCGGCTCGCCGACGCTCCAGGACGAGCAGACCGTCGCGAGCCTCGCGCTGCGCAACCCGCACGTGAAGGCCGCGGCGCCGTACGTCCTGGGTCAGGCGATGCTCTCGACGGGCGACACCAATCGCGGCGCCATCATCCGGGGCATCGACCCGGCGCGCGAGGCCACCGTCGCCGACTTCGGGCAGCACATGCGGGCCGGCGCACTGAGCGACCTGCATCCCGGCGGTTACGGCATCGTGCTCGGCGCCGAGATCGCGCGTGCGCTCGGCGTGCGGCGCGGCGACACCGTCGTGGTGATCACGCCGCAGGGCACCGTCACCGCGGCCGGAACGCTGCCGCGCCTCAAGAGCTTCCGCGTGGTGGGGGTGTTCGAGGTCGGCATGTTCGAGTTCGACAGCGGCCTTGCGCTGATCAACATCGACGATGCGAAGACGCTGTATCGCCTCGACGGCGTCACCGGCGTGCGCCTCAAGCTCGACGACATGTTCGAGGCGCCGGAGGTATCGCAGCAACTCGCCCGCGTCATGCCGGTCGACACCGAGGTGCGGGACTGGACGCGAAGCCACGCCAATTTCTTCCGGGCGGTGCAGATCGAGAAGCGCGTCATGTTCATCATCCTGACGCTCATCATCGCGGTCGCGGCGTTCAACATCGTGTCGGCGCAGGTGATGACCGTGACCGACAAGCAGGCCGACATCGCGATCCTCCGCACGCTGGGCGCGTCGCCGTCGTCGATCATGACCATCTTCGTGATCCAGGGCGCGCTCATCGGCTTCATCGGCACCGCCATCGGCGTGATCAGCGGGGTGCTGATGGCGCTCAATGTGGACGTCGTCGTACCCGCGATCGAGCGGGCGTTCAACGTCCAGTTCCTCGACAAGTCGGTGTATTACATCAGCGAGCTGCCATCGGACCTGCAGCGTGCGGACGTGGTGACCATTGCGGGCATTGCACTCGTGCTCGCACTCGTCGCGACGCTCTATCCGGCGTGGCGCGCGGCGCGCGTCAATCCCGCCGAGGCGCTGCGCTATGAATGACGCATTGCCCGCCTCCGGCAACGCAGGACCGGCCGAACCACCGGTGCTCGCGTGTCGGGGCCTCGCCAAGACGTATCGGAGCGGACCGCTCGAGGTTCCGGTGCTGGTCGGGGTGGATTTCGCCGTGGCTCATGGCGAGCGCGTTGCCATCGTCGGCGCGTCGGGATCCGGGAAGAGCACGCTGCTGCATCTGCTCGGTGGCCTGGACGCGCCGACCGCGGGCGAGGTGATCGTGGACGGAGTGCCTTTTGCGCGGCTGTCCGAAAAGGAGCGCGGCGTCGTGCGCAATCGCGCGCTCGGCTTCATCTACCAGTTCCACCACCTCCTGCCCGAGTTCTCGGCGCTGGAGAACGTGGCGATCCCGCTGCGGATCCGGCGCCTGACGCCCAAGGATGCCGCGCAGCAGGCGCAGGCCATGCTGGAGGCGGTCGGGCTTGCCCATCGCGTCAGGCATCTTCCCGGCGAGCTTTCGGGCGGCGAACGCCAGCGCGTCGCTCTGGCGCGCGCGCTGGTCACCAAGCCGCGCTGCGTGCTTGCCGACGAACCCACGGGGAATCTCGACCGGCGCACGGCGGGACAGGTGTTCGATCTGATGCTCGACCTGAACCGCGTCGTGGGCACCAGCCTCGTCATCGTGACCCACGATCCGGAGCTTGCCGCGCGCACCGACCGCACGCTGCATCTCGTGGATGGCGTGCTGCGCTGAGGCACGTCGCGGCGGCTAGGCGTCGACGTCGAGCGGCGGCTCGTCCATCAGCGCGATCTGCTCGCGCAATTCGAGGATGCGGTCCTGCCAGTAGCGCTGCGTGTTGAACCAGGGGAACGCGGCCGGGAAGGCCGGATCGTCCCAGCGCCGGGCAATCCAGGCGGCGTAATGAATGAGCCGCAGCGTGCGCAGGGCTTCCAGGAGATGAAGCTCGCCGGGATCGAAATCGTGGAACTGGCGATAGCCTTCGAGCACCGCGGCCATGCCCAGCGTCATGTCGTTGCGGTCCCCCGAAAGCAGCATCCAGAGGTCCTGCACCGCAGGCCCCATGCGCGCGTCGTCGAGATCGACGAAGTGCGGCCCCCGGTCGGTCCAGAGAATGTTTCCTGCATGGCAATCGCCGTGCAGGCGGAGGAGTTGCAGCGTGCCCGCGCGCTCGTAGCACCGACGCACGCCGGTCACGGCGAGATCGACAGCCGCGCGATAGGCGGGCGCGAGATCCGGCGGGAGCAGTCCGCTCGCGAGCAGGTAATCGCGCGGTTCGACCCCGAAGGTGTCGACGTCCAGGCGCGGCCGGACTGCAAATGGCCGTGTGGCGCCGATTGCGTGCATGCGCCCGATGAAGCGGCCGAGCCAGGCAAGCGTGGCGCGGTCTTCGAGCTCCGGGGCGCGCCCCCCGCGGTTCGGGTAGACCGCAAAACGGAAGCCACCGAAGAAGGCGAGGGAGCTCGCCGGTGGCGCCGATATCGTCAGCGGCGCGATGACGGGCACCTCCGCGCGCGCGAGCTCTTCCGCGAACGCGTGCTCTTCGAGGATCTGCGCATCGCTCCATCGGGCGGGCCGATAGAATTTCGCGACGACCGTCGTGCCATCCACCAGGCTCGCGCGATAGACGCGATTTTCGTAGCTGTTGAGCGCCAGGAGCCGGCCGTCGCCCTCGAGACCGGCGCTCGCGAGCGCGTCGAGCACGAGATCCGGCGTGAGAGTGGCGAAGGGGAGGCTGGCGTTGTCGTGCACGTGAGGGCCGCGGATCGTGGGCGTCGAAGGCGTGGGCTCAGTACTCGACCGGCACGGGATCGAGCGAGCGCCAGAGATACCACGTCGCGACGCTGCGATAGGGCTGCCAGCCCTCGCCGAGGCTGCGCATCGCGTCCGGCTCCATGCGCTCGCCGTCGTTGTAATGCAGCGCCATCGCCCGCTTCAGGCCGATGTCGTCGACCGGTAGCACGTCGGGGCGCAGCTCGTGGAAGATCAGGAACATTTCCGCCGTCCAGCGGCCGATGCCCTTCACGTCGGTGAGCAGCACGATGAGGTCCTCGTCCGGGAGCCGGCGCCAGGTGCGCGGAGAAAGCGTGCCCGACACGAAATGCTGCGCGAGATCGCGCAGGTAGGCCGTCTTTGATTGCGACAGCCCCGCACCACGCAACACGGGGTCGTCGAGATCGAGCAGTGCCTGCGGCTCGAGGCGCGGAAAGGCGCGCCGGGCGTTGCCGGGCGCGACCGCGTCCACCAGCCGCTTCCAGATCGTGTCGGCGGCCTTGACCGAGATCTGCTGGCCGACGATGGCGCGGGACAGCGCGGTGAAAGGGTCCGAGCGCCGCTTCAGGTGCACATCGCCGTGGGCGCGGATGATCCTGCGCAGCACGCGGTCGTCTTTCGCCAAGGCGCGTTTGGCGTCGTCCCAGTACGCGGGTTTCATGAGGTCGGCAAGGCCATGTCAGCAACGGCAATCATGTCGGCGGCGTGTGCCGCCCGGCCGTTACGCAGCAAGCGACGGGGTGGACGTGCGTGTGCGCGACGGGGACGCGTGCCACGGTACTCCGGCCGCGTGGGAGAGGGAAATGGTACATTACGCCGCTTTTTTGCTTCGGGAGTGCACTCGGTGAGAGTTGGAGGGCGACGGGCCATTGCAGTGACCGCACTGGCGATCGTCGTCAGCCTCGCCGGAGTCCTCACCGTGGTGCCCGCGCGGGCCGCGGCCGATCCGAACAAGGTACTCCGCACGTACTTCCCCAGCCCCGAAACCGGGTTCGATCCAGCCCGCGTGAGCGACATCTACTCGGCGGCGATCAACGAGGTCATCTTCGAGCGGCTGCTCACGTACGACTACCTCGCGCGTCCCGCCAAGCTCGTGCCGCAGCTGGCCGAAGCCATGCCCGAAGTCACGGACAACGGGCGCACTTACACCTTCCATCTGCGCAAGGGAGTCTTCTTCACGCCGGACCCGGCCTTCAAGGGGGTGAAGCGCGAGCTGGTGGCGCAGGACTTCGTCTACAGCCTGCTGCGCTTCTTCGACCCGAAGCTGCGCTCGCCGTATGCCTTCATGATCGCCGGTATCGTCGGCGTGGAGGAGCTTGCGGCAAAGGCAACGAAGACGGGCAAATTCGATTACGACGCCAAGATTCCCGGGCTCGAGGCCGTGGATCGGTACACGCTGCGTGTGCGCCTCAAGGACACGGACTTCAACTTCCCGTTCAAGATCGCCCACACGTCCTATGGCGCGGTCGCGCGCGAAGTCATCGAGGCGTACGGCGAGGACACCATGGCGCACCCGGTGGGAACCGGCCCGTACATGCTGAAAGAGTGGGTGCGCGGTTCGAAGATGGTGCTCGAGGCGAATCCCGGCTTTCGTGGCTTCGTCTGGGACTTTGCCGCGAGCGAACCCGCCTGGGACGATGGAGTGATCGCCGCGATGAAGGGCAAGAACATGCCCCAGATCGGCCGGATCGAGGTCAGCGTCATCGAGGAGGCGCAATCCGTCTGGCTGGCGTTCGAGAACGGCGAGATGGATACGGTCAACCTGCCCGCGCAGTTCCGCGATCGTGCTCTGACGCCGGACAACAAGCTCCTCCCGGCGCTTGCCGGGCAGGGCGTCTCGCTCTACCAGGCGGTCGATCCATCCCTCAGCTACACCACGTTCAATTTCCGCGACCCCGTCGTCGGCGGCTATGGCAAGCCGAAGATGGCCCTGCGCCGCGCCATCATCATGGCGTACGACGAGAAGAGCGAGATCGAGGTGGTCCGCAAGAACCTGGCGGTTCCCAACGACATGCCCATTCCGCGCGGCGTCGTCGGTTACGACCCGAGCTATCACAAGATCAATGCCTACGATCCGGACCTCGCGAACAAGCTCCTCGACCGCTTCGGGTACAAGGTCGGCAGGGACGGGTGGCGCACGCTGCCCGACGGCTCACCCCTCCTGCTGCGCATCGCGACCGGCACCGACGCCGTATCACGGCAGCTCGACGAGGTGTGGCAGCGCTCCCTCGCGCGCATCAAGGTGCGGGTCCAGTTCGATGCATCGAAGTTCCCGGACAACCTGAAGGCGGCGAAGGCGTGCAAGCTCATGATGTGGGGTCAGGGATGGTCGGCGGACTACCCGGACGGAGACAATTTCATGCAGCTGCTGTATGGCCCGAACACCGGCCAGAGCAACAATGGCTGCTACGAATCCAAGGCCTTCGACGCGCTCTATGAAAAGGCGCGCCTCCTGCCGGAGTCGCCGGAACGCAGGCTGCTCTACCTCGAGATGTCGCGGCAGATGGAGGTGGACGGCGCGTGGGTGGTGGGCGTATCGCCTCTGCGCAACCAGCTGATCCGGCCGTGGGTGAAGGGCTACAAGTCGCACCCGATCCTCCACGCGGTCTGGCAGTACATCGACATCGGGCCGCGCAAGCAGTAGCGTTCGTGCTTGCTTCCCACACCACCTTCCGGGGAGACCCATGAACCGCATCGCCACTTCCGTTCGCCGGCTTGCCGGCACGCTCGCCGCGGCCGCGCTTCTCGCCTCGACGGCCGCCGCCCCTGCCGGCGCGGCGGACATGAGCAAGGTCATCCGGCAGGTGTTCCCCGCCGCCGAGACCGGCTTCGATCCGCAGGGCATCCACGACCTTTACTCGGGAACGCTGGTGCAGGCGATCTTCGAGACCCTGCTCACGTACGACTACCTCGCGCGTCCCGCCAGGCTCGTGCCGCAGACGGCCGAATCCCTGCCGCAGGTCACCGACAACGGCAAGACCTACGTGTTCAAGCTGAAGAAGGGCATCTATTTCACCCCGGATCCCGCATTCAAGGGCCGGAAGCGCGAGCTCACCGCGAGCGATTACATCTATTCGCTCGAGCGCCTGATGGATCCGAAGATCCGCTCGCCATACGCGTTCCTCGTCGAGAACAAGATCATCGGCCTCGACGAGCTCGCCGAAGCCGCCAAGAAATCCGGCAGGTTCGATTACGACGCCAAGGTCGCGGGCCTCGAAGCGCTCGATCGCTACACGCTGCGCATCCGCCTCAAGGACACCGACTACAACCTGCCGTACGTGCTCGCGCACGAGCCGACCTCCGCGGTGGCGCGCGAGGTCGTCGAGAAGTACGCCGACGAAGGCGGGCGCGTGATGGCGAATCCGGTCGGCACCGGGGCGTACAAGCTCGCGCGCTGGGTGCGCTCGTCGAAGATCTACCTCGAAGCCAATCCCGATTATCGCGGCTTCACGTGGGACTTCAAGGCGGGCAGCGATGCCGAGGACCAGCAGATCGTCAAGGAGATGAAGGGCAAGAAGATGCCCCTCGTCGGGCGCATCGAAGTCAGCATCATCGAGGAGGACCAGGCCCGGCTCCTCGCCTTCCAGCGCGGCGAGCTCGACCTCATGAACATGGAGGGCCCGCTCGCGCCCAATGTGCTCGACGGCGGCAAGCTCAAGCCCGAGTTCGCGAGCAAGGGCGTGAAGCTCTCGCGCTTCGTCGACCCGGAGATCAGCTACCACTACTGGAACCTGATGGATCCGGTGGTCGGCGGCCTGTCGAAGGAGAAGATCGCGCTGCGCCGGGCGATGGCGATGGCCTACAACAACGAGGAGGAGATCCGCGTCGTGCGCAACGGCCAGGCGGTGGAGGCGCAATACCCGATTCCGCCCGGGGTCGTCGGCCATGATCCGAACTACAAGTCGAGCGTGCGCTACGACCCGCAGGGAGCGAACGCGCTGCTCGACAAGTTCGGCTACCGGAAGGGCGCAGACGGCTATCGCACCTTGCCGGATGGCAAGCCGCTCGTGGTGCGCTATGCCTCGCGTCCCGATTCGCTGGGGCGGCAGCAGGACGAGCTGTGGAAGAAGGCTTTCGACTCGATCGGCATCCGCATGGATGTGCAGAAGGACAAGTTCCCCGAGCTCCTGAAGCTCGAGAAGCAGTGCAAGCTCATGATGCGCACCGCGTCGTGGATCGCCGATTACCCGGACGCCGACAACTTCATGCAGCTCCTGTACAGCAAGAACATCTACCAGAGCAACAATGCCTGCGCCAAGATCCCCGAGTACGACAAGCTCTACGAGCAATCGGTGCGCATGCCAGCGGGTCCGCAGCGCGACCGGCTGTACCACGAGATGACGAAGATCATCGAAACCTACGCGCCGTGGCGGCTCAACATCAGCCGCTACCGCAACATGCTGGTCGCTCCGCACGTGATCGGCTACAAGAAACATCCGATCCTGCATGCCGAGTGGCAATACATCGACGTCAACTCGGCACAATGAACGGATCTCGTTCGGACGTCATGGCGTGTGGCGGGGCGCTGCGGTGGCAGGAGCTCGGGATTTCCTATCTGATACCTGTCTTCTGACCTCTGATTCCTGAACATGACTGCGTACATCATTCGCCGCCTGTGGCAGATGGTCCCGACGATGCTCGGGGTCGTGCTGCTGGTCTTCCTGCTCTTCAACTGGATCGGCGGCGACCCCGCCTACGTGCTCGCGGGGAAGATCTCCAACCAGGAGCAGATCGACAACATCCGCCGCCAGCTCGGCGTCGACCAGCCGTACTACGTCCAGCTGTGGATCTTCATCAAGCAGATCCTCACCGGCGACTTCGGCGCGAGCTGGAGCACCAACGAGCGCGTGTCGCACATCCTCGGCACGCGGCTCGGTCCGTCCATGACCGTGCTCCTGCCCCTGCTCGTGATCGATACGCTGACGTCGCTGGCACTCGCGCTCGCCGTCGCCTACGTGCGCGGCACGCTGACCGATCGCGCGGTGATGATCCTGTGCACCGTCGGCCTGTCGATCTCGATCCTCGTGTACATCATCGTGTTCCAGTACTTCTTCGCCTACAAGCTCGGCTGGTTCCCGGTGCAGGGCTGGGGCGACGACTTTCTCGAGAACCTGTTGCGATACTCAACACTGCCGATCCTGATCCTGCTCGTAGTGAGCATCGCGCCGAACCTGCGGCTCTTCCGCACGTTCTTCCTCGACGAGATCAACCAGGATTACGTGCGTACCGCGCGGGCGAAGGGTCTATCGGAAAATCGCATCATGTGGGTGCACGTGCTGCGCAACGCGTCGATCCCGATCATCACCAACGTGATGGCGACCCTGCCCGGGCTTTTGACCGGCGCGTTCCTGATCGAGCGCTTCTTCTCGATCCCGGGCATCGGCCGCGAGGTGATCCTTGCCGTGGAGCGCTCGGATTTTCCGGTGATCAAGGCGATGACGGTATACGTCGCGGCCGCGACCATGGTGTTCAACCTGCTCGCGGACCTGATGTACAAGGCCGTCGACCCACGGGTGCAGCTCAAATGAGAGACCACGGCCGCGGGGTCATGCCCATTCATCGAGACAGCGGAGGGCACCCATGAGCACGACTGCACTTCGCCATCCGCGCGACATTCCGCACGCCGTGTCGCCGGGACTGTGGGCGCTCGCCTGGAAGCGCCTGCAGTCCGATTACGTCGGCATGGTGTCGCTTTTCGTGGTCGTCGTGTTCCTGGTGATGATGATCCTGTCCGCCGCGGGGCTCGTCGCCAGCGACTGGTCGCGCGAGGTCGGCGTCAATTACGCGCCGCCGACCTTCGTCGGGCCGGCCACGCCCGACGTCACCTCCGCACCCGCGACCTTGGCGCCGGCGGCTGCGCCGGACGCGACGCCCGCGCCGGAGTTCAAGTCGAGAGTCGTCGACCCGCTGGCAGAGGACATCGCCGAATTGCGTGGCGGCAAAGCCGGGTTGGCTGCAGTGCCGCCGGCGGCAGGGGAGGAGTCGAAGGTGGTGGATCCGTTGGCGGACGCGATGGCCGACATCCAGAAGGGCAAGGAAGCCGCCTCCGACAAGTCCGTGGATCCCCTCGCCGACGTCATGGCCGACATTCGCGCCAAGGAAGGCAAGACGACGGCAGCGGTGGAGACGCGCGCCGCGACGCTGCCCCTCGGCGGCGACAAGTGGGGACGCGACGTGCTGAAGAAGACGATCAAGGGCTCCGAGACGTCGATCTTCGTCGGGCTCGTGGCGGCCGCGCTCGCGACGTTCATCGGCACCGTGATGGGCGCCTTCGCCGGCTATTTCGGCGGCTGGGTGGACGATTTCTTCAACTGGTTCTACAGCATCTTCAGCTCCATTCCGTACCTGCTGCTGATCCTTGCCGTGGCCGCCGTGCTCCAGCAGAAGGGCACGATGACCATCATCCTGATCCTCGGGCTCACCGGATGGTCGGGCGTATTCCGCCTCGTTCGCGGCGAATACCTCAAGCACAAGTCGCGCGAGTACGTCCAGGCAGCGGACGCCATCGGCGCGTCCAACATGCGCCGGATGTTCGTGCACATCCTCCCCAACGTCAGCCACATCGTGCTGGTGCAACTCTCGATCCTCGTGGTGGCTTTCATCAAGTCGGAGGTGATCCTGTCGTTCCTGGGCTTTGGCGTGCCAGTCGACGTGGTGTCGTGGGGGTCGATGCTGAACGAGGCGCAGAACGAGCTCATCCTCGGGAAATGGTGGCAACTCGCCGCTGCCGGTACCGCGATGGCGCTGCTGGTCACGGCGTTCAGCCTGTTCACGGATGCCTTGCGTGACGCCCTCGATCCCAAGCTCCGCGGGAGGGCCGGCCTGTGAACGCGCCTTCGTACGCCGCAGCGGGCGATCCGCTGGTCAGCATCCGTGACCTGCGGGTCAGCTTTCGCATCGGCCGCGACAACGTCCATGAGGCGGTGCGCGGCGTCAGCTTCGACATTCCGCGCAACGCGACCGTCGCCTTGGTCGGTGAATCGGGCAGCGGCAAGTCCGTCACCGCACTCGCCGCCCTCGGGCTGCTGCCGCCCGAGAACTCGCTCATCGATCCGGCGAGCAGCGTTCTCTTCGGCGGTCGCGATCTCCTGAAGCTGTCGCAGCGCGCCCTGCGCGACGTGCGCGGGGCGGACATCTCCATGATCTTCCAGGAGCCGATGTCGTCGCTGAACCCGGTGTTCACCGTTGGGTTCCAGCTCACCGAGGTGCTGCGGCTGCACCGCGGCATGACGCCCGCACAGGCGAGGCGGCGCTCGATCGAGCTGCTCGACGAGGTCGGCATTCCCGACCCCGAGTACAAGATCAACGCTTTTCCGTCGCAAATGTCCGGCGGCCAGCAGCAGCGCGTCATGATCGCGATGGCGATCGCCTGCGAACCCAAGCTGCTGATCGCCGACGAGCCGACGACGGCCCTCGACGTCACCATCCAGAAGCAGATCCTCGACCTCATCGCCGCGCTGCAGCGCAAGCACCAGATGTCGGTGCTGTTCATCACCCACGATCTCGCGGTGGTCGGCGAGATCGCCGATTACGTGGTGGTGATGCGCAATGGCGAGATCCGCGAGCAGGGACCCGCACGGCAGATCTTCGAGAACCCGCAGGATCTCTATACGCAGGCGCTGCTGAAGTGTCGGCCCCGCCTTGACAAGCGCCTCGCGCGATTGCCGGTGATCGACGATTTCATGTCCGGTCACGCCGAGCGCGCGGATCACCTGCCCGAACGCCACCGTGGCGTGAACCCGGGCGACCCGGTGCTCCTCGAGGTGCGCAACCTCAGCAAGAACTTCTACAGCCGGGAAGGGCTTTTCGGGCGCCGCAAGTTCGAGGCGGTGAAGAACGTGTCCTTCAAGCTGCCGAAGGGCAAGACGCTCGGGCTCGTCGGCGAGTCCGGGTCGGGCAAGACGACGGTGGGCCTCACGCTGATGCGCCTGCACGAGGCCTCCGGTGGGGAGGTGCTCTTCGAGGGCCACGATCTGCTGCGGATGTCGCCCGCCGAATTCATGACCTACAAGCGGCGCATCCAGATCATTTTCCAGAACCCGTACGCCTCGCTGAATCCGCGCTTCATCGTCGGCCAGATTCTCACCGAACCGATGGACATCCACCGCATCGGCGCCACCGCGCAGGAGCGCACGGAGCTGGCCTTCGAGCTCCTGCATCGCGTCGGCTTGCCGGAAACCTCGTTCTACAAGTACCCGCACGAGTTCTCGGGCGGCCAGCGCCAGCGCATCGCGATCGCGCGCTGCCTCACCATGCGCCCGGACATCCTCATCTGCGACGAATCCGTGTCGGCGCTCGACGTGTCCGTGCAGGCGCAGGTGCTGAACCTGCTGCAGGACCTGCAGGACGAGTATCACCTCTCCTACATCTTCATCTCCCACGACCTGGCCGTAGTGAAGTACATCTCCGACGAGATCATGGTGATGAACAACGGGGAGATCGTGGAGATGGGCAACTCCGACGAGGTCTACCGGCACCCGCGCGAGCCGTACACGCAGCGCCTGCTGGCATCGATCCCGAAAGGATGGAATGCGGAGCGCGCAACGGCCGCGTGAAGGCATTTCCACTGCAGGTCCGGCATCGGGTGATGCAGATCATCATGCATCTTGCAGCGCAGGCTTCGGCCTGACGCCTTCGCCCAGCAGCTACAGGGTGAACGTCATTCCGCGCAGGAGCGCGCCGGGCAAGCGCATGCTCGACAGCGCGCGTTGCGCATAGGTCGACGATTCCAGCCGCAGCTCCGTCTCGCGCGTCAGTCCTTCGAGATTCTCACCGAGCATCCGGAACAGCGTGTCATCGAAGCGCAGCACGTTGACGGGCGCGACGATGGTGCCGTCCTCGACCCAGAACGTCGCGAAGCGCGTCATGCCGGTGATGCGGCACGCGGGCCGGTCGGAGTAGTTCAGGTACCACAGATTGCTCACGAACAGACCCGTGTCCAGGGCCGCCAAGGCATCGGCTGCGGCAAGCTCGCCGCCGGCCATCGAGAGCGCCTCGGGAGTCTCCTCGGCATTGGCACCGTTGGTCTCGCCCCCGAACTCACGCGCCGTGCGCGGTGACACGAGGGTCCCCACGAGCTGACCGGAACGGATAAGCGGCACGTTGTCCGGCCGGATGAACCCGGCGCTCTGGAACAGCGGCGCGATGCCCTCCGCGGTCGCTTCGTCGATATTCACGCACGGATGCAGGCGCGGCCCGTCCTGGTCCTGCATGCGGGCGAGTGCGCTCTGGCGCGTGGCGAGCGCACGTCGAGAAAATCCGCCCCAATGGAGAATGCCGGCGATTTCCTCCATCGCCGCCGGCGTGAGGAATGCACGGTACTCGCCGGGGTCGAGCGCGCGCGCCGGGCGCGCGATCAAGGCAAGCTGGTGCTCGGCATCCTGCATCCGCGCGGTCAGCGCCGCGGGGTCCCACGCGAATCCGGAGAGGCTCGCCTTCACCGCCTTGTCCGCGCGGTGATAAAGGCTCCACTGCAGGTTGAATGACGTGGTCTCGTGCCAGTTGCGCTGCCCGTCCGCGTCGGCGAAACCGCGCACCACGGGTCCGCCAGCGTAGATCCCTACCAGGTCGTGGCCGCGCCCGGCTTCGAGGATCGTGTCGACGATCATCTCGGCCGGCGGCAGAGGCTCGCCGCGCGCGCTGCGCGTATCGCGGACGACCGACGGATGCAAGAGGTGCGGATCTTCGTCGACGACCGGCAGCACGTTGCGCAGTGTCGCCAGTGCGGCGGCGATCGCCGTCGCGTCGCGCGCGGCGTCACCGCACAGCGTGAGCCGATGGGTTGCGTGGCGCTGGCCGCTGCGAAGATCGACATCGAGATAGCACTGCGCGACGTTGCCCGGCTGGCGTACCTTGCCGCGATTGAAACGGACGAAATCGGAATGCTCGGCCGCGACCGCCGCGGTGTAGTACTCCCCGGGCGCGAGCATCCCGTCGATGGCCCTCGCGATGTCATGGAAGTAGTCCTCGCGCAGCGCCGCAGGAATCACGAAGGCGTCCGGCGCGTTCATGCGCAGACTCCGCGGGGTGGGATGCATGCGGCGCTCGCGTTCATTCCGCACCCCCGAACACATCGACGCCGGTGAAGACGCAAGCCGGCGAGGCGTGACCCACCCGGATGATCTGCGATGGCTCCCCCTTCCCGCAGTACGGGGTTCCGAGAACCTGCAACGTATCGGCGTCGCCGACGCGCGCGAGACTGCGCCAGAAGCTGGCGCTGATGCCGCGGTAATTAGGGTTCTTCACCACCCCCGCGAGCTTGCCGTGCCGGATCCGCTGGCCGCGCTCGCAGCCGAACTGGAACTTGTTGCGGGAATCGTCGATGGACCACGAGCGATTCGTCTCCATCAGGATGCCGTCGTCGATGCCCGCGATCATGTCCTCGAGGGCGTCTTCGCCGGGCTCGATGTTCAGGTTGGCCATGCGATCGATGGGCGGGCGGTTCCAGCTGTCGGCGCGTGCGTTCGCGGTGCCGGGCAGACCGGCGCGGGCCTGCGAAATGGCTCCGCCGAGCGGCCGCTCGAGGATGCCGTCGCGGATGAGGTGCACCTTGCGCGCCGGCGTCCCGTCGTCGTCCCAGCCATAACTCGCGAGCTCTTCGACGCGCGTCGGGTCGAAGGTGACATTGAGCAGCGGCGAGCCGTAGCGATAGGACCCGAACATCTCCGGCGTGACGAAGCTCGTGCCGGCGAAGTTGCGTTCGTCGCCCAGGATGCGGTCGAGCTCCAGCGGATGACCGATCGATTCGTGAATCTGCAGGATCATCTGGTCCGGCATCAGCAGTGCATCCATGCGACCGGAAGGACAGTTCGGCGCCAGGACGAGCTCCAGCGCTTCCTGGGCAATCCGGCGCCCGCACCCGTCGAAGGCGAACCGGGCGAGGACCTCGTCGGCACCCTGCTGGCAGATGCCGCGGTACCCGTTGAGGGTGCGCGTCTGCGTATCGCCATTGGCATGGGCCGTCACGGAACAGCCGGGAAACAGGAACCGATACTGCTGGACCACGTCGCCCCCGGCCGATGTCACGAAGCGGTGCGTGGCTCGACGCGTCTCGACGCTCACATCCCAGTCGACGATGCGGGCATCGAGCGCCGCCGCGGTCGATTCCCTCATCAAGAGCTCGAACCAGTCGCGTGGCCTGAGCGCCGGAGCGTCTGCGCTGGGCGAAGCGTAGCTCCCGGATTCCGCCGGCCGCGGCAACGCGCTGCTGTCGAGGAGTGCGTGCCGCGCGGTGGCGCGCGCCCACGCCGCCGCCCGTTCGAGGGCCTCGCGCAGCCCACCGGGCGAGAGATCCGCGGTCGCGGCATAACCGTACCCGCCGTCCACGTACACCGTCGCCATGGCGCCACGGTCCGTCGTGACCTGCAGCGGCAGAGCCACGTTCTTGCGCACGGTGTAGCTTTCGCCGCGCTCTTCGACGATACGCAGCGACCAGAAGTCCACGTCAAAGCGTGGCGGCACTGCGGAGAGCGGCTCGAAGGTCAGGTGGTCGGCGTCGGGCATCGGCGTATCGGTGGGGCAGGGCGCGGGAAGCGCGGTGCGGCATTATCCGCGGCCGCGTCTCAGCCGTCGTCGCCCGCTTGACCGCCCGCATCGACGCGTTCGGGCTCGGCAAGCGCGTCCAGCGCCGGCCCGACCACACGGACGATCCGCCAATCGGGCAGCACGGTCGCGCCGAGCGACTCGTAGAACGATATGGCCGCCTCGTTCCAGTCCAGCACGGACCACTCGAAGCGGCCGCACCCTCGGGTCCGCGCGAGGTCGGCCAAGGTGCGGAGCAGCGCCTTGCCGCAGCCCTGCCGCCGGTACGCAGGATCCACGAACAGGTCCTCCAGCCACAGTCCGGGGCGGCCCAGGAACGTGGAGAAATTGTGGAAAAACAGCGCAAAACCAGCAATTTCCCCCGTTTTTTCGGCCAGCAAGACTTCGGCGAACGGACGCGGGCCGAACAGGGCAGCCTCGAGATCCGCTGCTGACGCGACGCACAGGTGCTCGAGCCGCTCGAACCGGGCCAACGCGCGGATCATTCGATGTACTGCAGCGAGATCCTCGACGGTCGCGAGGCGCAGCGCAAAGCCGCCCGATCTGGCGGCGGCGCGGGCGTGCAGCGTGGTCTTCCGGTCCGCCATCAGCCGACCCGCTTGCCCAGGATCGCGAGATCGCGCTCGATGCCATCGAGCTCTGCAACCCGCGGCAGGCGTCCCCAACTCTCGAACCCAGCCTGCTGGAACAGCATCACCGACGGCCCGTTGTGGGCGAACACGAAGGCAAGGATCGTCCGAATTCCCAGGCCGGGCGCGGCCGCCAACGCATGGCGGAGCAGCGTTCGCCCAATTCCGAGCCGCCGGCGCTCGGGCGCGGTGTACACCGCAACTTCCACGGTGGCGTGGTAAGCCGGGCGGCCGTAGAACGAACGCAGCGAGAGCCAGCCGGCGACTTCGCCGCCTTCGACATATACCCACAACGGCCTTCGGCTGGGATCGAACTCGGCGTACCACGCCTGCCGCGACTCGACCGTGACCGGCGCCGTGTCCGCGGTCGCCATCCGTCCGGGAATGGACGCATTGTAGATATCGACGATCCGCGGGAGATCGCGCGGTTCCGCATGGCGAATGGTCACGTTGGCAGATTTGCAACAGGGAAGGCCCGGGCATTGTAACAACCGCGACATTCTGTTGCGGGCCGAAAGTCCGGCGTTGTAACGTGCCCGGGTGTGCCGAAAGGCGAACATTTCATTCCCTTTTCCGCTCCACTTTCCTCTGGGGGTCTTCCAATGAAGTTTCAGCGTAAGAAAGTCGCGACCGCGCTCGCCTATGCGCTTGGCGTCAGCGGCACGGTAATGCTGGCAGGCGTCGCACAAGCGGCCGACATCAAGGTCGAGGTGACCGGTTCCAACATCCCGCGGGTGGAAGGCGAAACGGCGCTGCCCGTCACCGTGATCACCCGGCAGGAGATCGACAAGTCCGGGGCGACCACCGCCATGGAATTGCTGCAACTGGTGTCGTCGAACAACAGTCTTGGCGCGGTCAACATCGCCAACTCGGTCGGCGCCACCACGCTGAGCGCGCAAACCGCCTCGCTGCGCGGCCTGGGCGGCGGCCGCACGCTGGTGCTGCTGAACGGCCACCGCCTCGACAGCTTTGCGGGCGAGATCCAGGGCGTGCAGGGCGTGAACCTGGCTGCCATTCCCTTCTCGGCGATCGAGCGCGTGGAAATCCTGAAGGACGGTGCCTCCGCGATCTACGGCTCCGATGCCATCGGTGGGGTGATCAACTTCATCACGAGAAACGACTACACCGGCGTCGAAGTCACCGCGCAGTACGGCACGCCCACCCGCAGTGGCGGCGGGGACAACTGGCAGGGCAGCGGCTCGTTCGGTTTCGGCGACCTCAGCAGGGATCGCTATAACGTGTTCGCTTCGCTGTCGTACCAGGAGCAGAAGCCGCTCGACCAGGTTGAACGCAATTTCTCGAACTCGTCGTTCCGGGAGAGCATCGGGCTGTTCGGGCTTTCGAGCAACACGTTCCCGGCGCGCGTCACCACCGGCGGCATCGGCGTACTCAACAACGGCGTGCCGGCAGGATCGACAGGCTGCGGCACGTCCATCTACGTCAACGCTCCGGACCTCGGTGTGGTGGGTTGCTATTACGACCCATCGAAAACGCCGGGTGTGGAGATGATCCCCAGCGACAAGCACTGGAACGCGTTCGGAAAGGCGACCTTCCAGATCAACAGCAACCTGCAGGCGCATGTCACCGGCCTTTACTCGCGCGACGAAACGCGCCTCATCATCCAGCCGGGCCCGGTCTCCAACCTCTTCACGTACGGTCCGGACGATACCCCGTCGACGGTAACGATCCCGGTGACCAGCCCGTTCTATCCCCACGCGGCGGCGATTGCCGCGGGCGTCGACGGCCAGCCGCTGAACGTCCGCTATCGCTCGTTCGAGAACGGTCTGCGCGACACCACCGACACCAACGAGAACGGCGAAGTGATCGCCGGCTTGAAGGGGTCGTGGAAGAACTGGGACTGGGACGCCTCCGGCTTCTACGCCGAGGGCAAGACGACCGAGCACCTGAACGGGGGCTTCCAGGATTACCGGCTGCTGTTGCCCCTGTTGAACAGCGGCAACGTCAACCTGTTCGGCTATAACACGCCGGACATCGTCCAGCAGCTTCGTGCCACGAACTTCATCGGCGACACCATCGACGGCACGTCGAAGAATTATGGCGCGGCGTTGAAGACCTCTGGCGAGATCTGGAACCTCCCGGCCGGCCCGCTGGCATTGGCGGTCGGCCTCGAGGCACGCAAGGAAGAGCTCACGCAGAACATGGCGGAGGGGATTCAGGGCGGCTACATCACCGGGTACGGTGGGCAGATCAAGGACGTTGCCGGTTCCCGGAACGAATGGGCGGCATTCGGCGAGCTCAACATCCCGATCATCAAGACCCTGGAGGGCGCGGCCGCGGTGCGGTATGACCATTACAGCGATTTCGGCAACACGACCAATCCGAAATTCAGCCTCCGCTGGCAGCCGGCCAAACAGGTCCTCGTTCGCGGATCCTGGGGCACGGGCTTCCTCGCGCCGTCGCTCTATCAGTTGTTCACGCCGAACATCAGCGGCGTATCGCAACCCGGCCTTACCGACCCGATCCGCTGCCCCGTCACTCAGGACACCGGCTTCGATTGCCAGACGCAATTCGGCGTGCAGTTCGGGGGCAATCGGAACCTGAAGCCCGAGACATCGGAGCAGGTGTCCTTCGGGGTCGTGCTCGAGCCGATGGTTGGCACGTCGCTCAGCGTCGACTGGTTCAAGATCCGCCTGGCGAACGCGATCGTCAATGGCATCTCGCCGCTGACGGTCCTCGGCGACCTGGGGCAGTTCGGGAATCTCGTCACGCGCGGCCCCGTGGATCCGAATTTCCCCAATTTGCCGGGACGGATCACCAAGATCGATCAGACGTACATCAATCTTGGCGGTGAGCACATCCAGGGCCTCGACCTCGAGGCGCGGTATCGCTCGCCTGTCCAGAGCTGGGGCCGGCTGACGTTAACGATGAGCGGGACCTACTACACCAAGTACGACACCCAGAACAGCGACGGCACCTGGACGGGCACCGTCGGCACCGCTCTGAGCCACCGTCGTTACCGGCGTCATCCCACGCTTCAAGTCCTACACCACGATAGGCTGGGACCGCGGTCCATGGGGGCTGACCGTGGCCAACTCGCACCAGACGGCCTACACGGACCAGCAGACTGACTTCGACGGCAATGAACGCACGGTCAGCACGCTCGACCTCTGGGACCTGCAGGGCGTATACACCGGCTTCAAGAACACGAAGCTGACCCTGGGCGTCAAGAACGTGTTCGACCGCGACCCGCCGGCGTCCAATCAGCAAAGCACGTTCATCGTGGGCTTCGATCCGTCGTACTATGACCCGCGTGCGCGGTTTGTTTACGGCAGCATCACGTACTCCTGGAAATAGAGGCGTTCGACGACTGACGCGGGGAGCTTCGGCTCCCCGTTTTTTTGTAAATCTTCCCGATCCGCAGACGGCGCGCCCAGGTGACGGGACGTGCTGCCGCAGGGCGACTGGACGTTACCCATCGCATCGGTGCGCCGATGGGCGCGGACGCTCCGGGGCCGGCACACCTAAATGGCCGTACTGCGGGTGGCGAGGGCCGTCCGGCGCAGTTTTTTTTGATTTTTGGGTTGGACATCAGTAGCATCACGCCCCTGCATCCGGGAGAAGGGCGCCCGACGCCCGCGAACTTGCCGTTCGCGCGCGGAGCCTTCTTGCGCTGTGCGCTGCGTGCAGCGCGATACCGGTCCAATCTCCCCGATCGAACAATCACTTGCCTGGAGAAAACATGTTGAAGACGACCCGTGCGGCCCTTGCGGCCACGGTTCTGCTCGCGATGGTCTCTGCCATCGCCCCCCTCGCGGCAGACGCGCAGGGCCAGCCGGCCAGCCCGGCGGCCACCGCAACCCCTGCCGCCACGCCGGCGCCGGCGGCGCCTGCAGCTACCGCCGCGCCCGGCGCTTCCAGTCCGAGCACGGCAACGCGCACGACCGAGATCGTCGACAACCCGTATGGTCTCGAAGCCTTGTGGAAGGGCGGCGACCTCGTCGCTCGCATCACCCTCGGTATCCTGGTGATCATGTCGATGGGCAGCTGGTACGTCATCTTCACCAAGCTCTACGAGCAGGCGAAGCTCCGCCGGCAAGCGCGGGTGGCCAACGACAAGTTCTGGACGGCGCCTTCGGTCAACGACGCGACCGCGTCGCTCAAGGAAGGCAGCCCGTTCCGGTTCATCGCCGAGTCCGGGCTCGAGGCGTCGCAGAAGCATACGGGCCTGCGCGGCAACGTCAGCATGAACGACTGGATCTCGATGTCGATCCAACGCGCCATGGACAACGTACAGAGCCGGATGCAGGACGGCCTCGCGTTCCTGGCGACCGTCGGCTCCACGGCGCCGTTCGTGGGGCTCTTCGGCACGGTGTGGGGGATCTATCACGCACTGACCGCGATCGGCATCGCCGGACAGGCATCGATCGACAAGGTCGCGGGTCCCGTGGGCGAGGCGCTGATCATGACTGCCATCGGTCTTGCGGTCGCGGTGCCGGCGGTGCTCGGCTACAACTGGCTCGTGCGCCGCAACAAGAATGCGATGGAGGACGTGCGCGGCTTTGGCGCCGATCTTCACGCCGTGCTGATGAGCAACGCGCCGAGTCCTGCGAAGGCCTGAGCCATGGCGATGAACGTCGGCCCGGCCGCAGGCGACGAGGACGAAGTCGTCTCGGCCATCAACACCACGCCGCTGGTCGACGTGATGCTGGTCCTGCTGATCATCTTCCTGATCACCGTGCCGGTCGTCACCACCTCGATCCCGGTGGATTTGCCGAAAGAGCGCAACGAGGTTCGCGAGACCAAGCCCGAGAACATCACGATCTCCGTCGACATCCAGGGACGCATCTACTGGAACGACCTGCGCATGGCCAGCACCGATGCGCTGATTGCCCGTTTGAAGAAGGTGTCGGTGCTGCAGCCGCAGCCGGAAGTGCAGATCCGCGGCGACGGTCGTGCCAATTACGAAGGTGTCGGGCGTGTGATCTACGCATGCCAGCGCGCGGGCATCACCAAGATCGGCTTCATCACCGAGCCGCCCGTGCGCGGCAGCTAGCCCGCGCCACCTGTCGAGGAACACAAGATGGCAATGAATGTAGGGTCAGGGTCCGGCGAGCCGGAAGTGATGATGGACATCAACACCACGCCGCTCATCGACGTGATGCTGGTGCTGCTGGTCATGCTGATCATCACCATCCCGATCCAGCTCCATTCGGTCAATCTGAACATGCCCGTCGGCAATCCACCGCCGCCGCTGGTCGAGCCCGAGGTGCTGAAGATCGACGTCGACAACGGGAGTCGCATCTACTGGAACGGCGAGCTGGTCCCCGACCGCGCAGCGCTGGAGGAGCGGCTGAAGGCCGCCGCGGCGAAGCAGCCGCAGCCGGAGCTGCATCTGCGTCCGGACAAGGCCTCCAAATACGACGTCGTCGCGGCCATCATGGCGTCCGCCCAGCGGCTCGGCATGACCAAGATCGGGATCATCGGCAGCGAGCAGTTCATCGAATAACGAGCGCGCCGCCGCTGCTGGATGCGGCGACGCACGGAGCACCCCATGGATTTCGCACGACGACAGCGCGACCCGAAGCGGCATCTGGTCGGCATCAGCTTCGTCATCCTGCTGCATGCCGTGGTCATCTACGGCCTGATGACCGGTCTTGCGCGCAAGGCGGTCGAGGTGATCAAGAAACCGGTGAGCGCCACCATCATCGAGGAGATCAAGAAGCCGCCGCCGCCGCCGCCGCCGCCGCCCAAGAAGATCGAGCCGCCGCCGAAAACACCGCCGCCGGTGCAGCAGACGTACGTCCCGCCGCCTGACATCCCGATCGCGCCACCCGTCGTTGCGCCGCCGACGATCACGGCGGTGACGCCGACCGTGCCGGTGGAACCGTACGTCATCGCGCCGCCACCGCCGCCGCACGTCGTCGAAGCGCCGCCCGCGCCGCCGCCGAAGCCAGCCGGGCCACGGAACCTCACCTACTCGCGCATCGGCGGCGAGGACATGGAGTATCCGCGTGCGGCGATCCGCGCGAACGTGGCCAAGGGACACATCGTGGCGCGGGTGCAGATCGACGAGAATGGCAACGTCATCGACGTCACCATCGTGAGCGCCGAGCCGCCACGGGTGTTCAACCAGGAGGTGATCGAGAAGCTCAAGACGTGGAAATTCAAGCCCGAGGGACAGAAGTACACCGGTACGGTCGAGGTCAACTTCTCGCTCAAGGACTGACGCGCGACGCTCACTCTGTCGACGCAAAAGCAAACGGCCGCTGCATGCGGCCGTTTTGTTTGGAACGCCGGTTCGCTGGCGTGAGCCCGGTCAATCCTTCTGCAGCGTGTACACGGTGCCCGCCCAGCTCGCGGCGGCGAACGCGGCCATGACCATGCCGACGTCGGTGAGCGAAAAGTGATGCGTCGACAGCATGCCGAGCAGCGCATGAGTCGCATCGGACACGGCGCCCGGCAGCGCCGCGACCACGCCCACACCCGCCGTGGCCCAGAGCACCGCGAGGGCCGGCTTGCGCCAGGCTGGCAGTGTCGCCGGCGCGGGGAGCGTTTCCATCACGCGCGCCGTGAAGCCGTCATCCGCGAGGTAGTCGGCGTCGTGCTCGCGTGCGTCGGCGCGGAGGAGCCCTTCGATCCAGGCGTCGTTGTCGGCCGTCGTTGGCGGGATGTTTTCGGTCATGTAACCTCCGGCGCCCACGCGGCCAGGCTGGACTTGAGCTTCTGCTTGGCCCGCAGGATATGCGTCTTCACCGTGCCGACGGGGCAGCCCAGCACATAGGCGGCTTCCTCGTGCGACAGGTCGTTATGGTAGCACTGCACGATGGCAGCCCTTTCAGCCTCCGACAGCACGGCGAGAGCGCGTTCCATGTCGATCTTCAGCGAGGCGGCACGCGTGGGATCGAGGCTCGCGTCGTGCCCCGCCTCCGGGCGTGCATCGTCGTCGTCGACAACGGCCGCGTCGTCGTCGCCGAGGAGCTCTTCCGTGCGCTTGCGCTGGTGCGCGAGAAACGCATTGGTGGCGATCCGGTAGAGCCAGGTCGAGAAGCGCGCCTCCTGGCGGAACGAGCGGAGATTGCGGTACGCGAGCAGGAACGTCTCCTGCGCGAGATCGTCTGCCAGGGCGTGATTCCCGGCCGTGAGGCGCCGGAGCGTGGCCCGCACGGCGGACTGATAGCGACGCACGAGCTCCGAGAAGGCATGCCGATCGTCCTGGACGATGACACGTGCAATGAGTTCCGCATCAGTGACTGCCGAAGGCGCCATGAGGACCGCATCACCGCCCGTCGAGGTTGCGGCGCGCGCGGTTCACGTGCCTGTGCCGGTCGAGCCGCTGCCACCGGTTGGCGGCGTACTGTGCCGCGCCTCGAACCACCAGAGCACGCAATAGCCTCCGCCGACGAACAGCAGAATGAGTCCGATCGAATTGGGCGTGCCGTCGTCGAGCATCGAAAACAGCGTCAGCCCGAGTCCGACCGCGCCCGCGAGGATTCCCTTGCGCAGGTCGGACCATGCTGCCCGCGTCCGGATGTCGGGTGCCTTGGCGGCCAGGGGTGCGCCAGGGACCGTGCGCCGCATTCGCCACGCTCGCCGGCAACTCGCCCGCCCCCAGCGCCTGCATGGCTTCCGCCGGGGGCACGATGCCGCGCTCGGCGAGTCGCAGGAGGGTCTCGTTGAGCATGCGGGCCTTGCGGATGCGATACCAGATGAAGAGAGCGACGATCAGTGCGGGAGACAGGAACACGATGGCGACGATGCCGACGACTGTGCCGGCGACGGCGGGCGCCTTGTGCGCGAATTCCTCGATCGAATCGAATTCGCGGTCGTCGCCCAGGCCGACGACGCGCACCTTCTTGCCGCCCTTCTCGATGACGACGCCATGCTGCACGCCGCTCTTGTCCTTGACCGTATCGCCCTTCGCCGCTGGCTCGTCCGTCGTGTCGATCTCGATGCGCGCAGTGATGCCGTGGTCGCCTTTCGTCTTCGTGGCGGGAGATTGATCCAGGCTCGGAGGCGACACTGGGGCGGCGGCTGGCATTGCAGGCGGCGACGGGGGCGTCGGCGCAACGGGCGCGACCGGTGCGGAGGGCGCGGCCGGTGTTTGCGCCAGGACGTCGGCGGTCTTCCATGGCAGCCCGGCAACGAGGCCGAGCAACAGCGCGCTGCCGAGGATCAGGCGGCGCAGGGCGGGGGTCGGTGCGGGGTTCATGCAGTCTCCGGAGGGCGCGTGTTCTCGTTGTTGGATGCGCCGGGAGCACGATCCGGATTCAATCGCCCCCAGCTGTCGCGAATAGCGGCCCATTCGGCTTCCGGCGAGTGCCGGAACGCATGCTATTATTCCTGAAAACGCGGCAGCGGCCGCGAAATTGCGCCGCGCGACCGGAAAAACATACTTTTCCCGTTTTGTCCCTGCGCCGGCTGCGGCGCGGCTTCCGCCCCGGGTTCGCGTGACGATCTATTCTTTGCCCGGGCGCTGCGCCCGTCTCGCAGCGCTCGTCCTGACCTTGCTGCTTCTCGGCAGCGTGCCCGCAACCGCGGCCGCTCCCGGCACCGTCGCCACCGACGATGCAGTGACCCTGAACTTCGTCAACGCCGACATCGACGCCGTGGTGAAGGCCGTCGCCGAAATCACCGGACGCAATTTCGTCGTCGACCCGAAGGTCAAGGGGGTCGTGAACATCGTCTCCGCGCGCCCGGTGCCGCGCTCGCTTGTCTATCCCACGCTGCTCTCCGCGCTGCGTTTGCAGGGGTTCACGGCTGTCGAAGGCGACGGGGTGGTGAAGATCGTCCCAGAGGCCGACGCGAAGCAGCAGGGCGGCGCGGTAGTGCGCGGCCCCATCGGCGCGGGCGGCGATCGCCTCGTCACTCAGGTCGTGTCGTTGCGTTACGAGTCCGCCGCGCAGCTCGTCGCCATCCTGCGGCCGCTGATCACGCCGAACAACACCATCGCCGCGTTTCCGTCCGCGAATGCCCTCGTCATCACCGATTATGCCGATAACCTGAAGCGGCTCGATCGAGTCATTGCGTCACTCGATCAACCTCCCGCGGGGGAAACGACGATCGTTCCGGTGCACCATGCCTCCGCGCTGGATATCGTGCCCATGCTGAACCGCCTGCTCGCCGAGCCTGCATCGGGTGTACCGGGCGGAGCCGCCGACGTACAGCAGCGCCTGACGCTGGTGGCCGACGCGCGCTCCAACAGCGTGCTCATCCGTGCCGACAATCCGGCCCGGGCGAGGCGTGCCCGGGCGCTGATCGAGCAGCTCGACACTCCCGGCCGGGTCGGCGGCAACATCTTCATCATCTATCTGCGCAACGCCGAAGCCGCACGTGTCGCGCAGACCCTGCGTGCGCTGCTGGCGGGCGGGGAAGCGCCGCCGGGGGGCTTGTCCACCGGTCTCACACCCACGGCGGTCAGCACCACGGGCACCGCCAACGCGACGACAATGCCCGCCACGCCGGGCAATCCCTTGTCCGGTAGCGCGCCCACCGGCGCCGCGTTCAGCGCGGGAGGGGCCACGATCCAGGCCGATACCGCCAACAATGCGCTGCTCATCGCGGCTCCGGAGCCCATCTACAACAATCTGCGCGCGGTGATCGAGAAGCTCGATATCCGGCGCGCCCAGGTGTTCGTGGAGGCGCTGATCGTCGAAGTCAGCGCCGACAAGGCCGCGGAGTTCGGCATCCAGTGGCAATACCTCTCCAACGGCTCGATCAACGGCAACAACACGAGCGTGATCGGCGGCACCAATTTCAACAATCGCGGCAGCGGCGCCAACATCATCGACGCTGCGGCCAACCTGACGAGTGTCGCCCCCGGGCTCAATCTCGGCGTGGTGCGCGGCTCGATCACGATCCCGGGGATCGGCACCATCACCAATCTCGCGCTGCTCGCGCGGGCGCTCCAGACGGAGGCGAGCGCCAACATCCTTTCGACGCCGACGCTGCTCACGCTCGACAACGAGGAAGCGAAGATCGTCGTGGGCCAGAACGTGCCGTTCATCACCGGCCAGTACGCCACCACGGGCAATGTCACGGGCGTCGCGCCGTTCCAGACCATCGAGCGCCGCGACGTGGGCCTTACGCTGCGCGTGAAGCCGCAGATCACCGAAGGCGGCAGCGTGCGGCTCTCCATCTACCAGGAAGTCTCGCGCGTCGACGACACGACCAACCCGGCGGGCATCATCACCAACAAGCGCTCGCTGGAATCGTCGGTGGTCATCGACGACAACCAGATCGTGGTGCTCGGAGGACTCATCCAGGACAGCCTCACCGACGGCACCGACAAGGTCCCGCTGGTCGGCGACGTACCGGTGCTGGGTCAGCTCTTTCGCTACGACAATCGCAAGCGCAGCAAGACCAATCTCCTGATCTTTCTCAAGCCCACGGTAGTGCGTGATTCCGGAACGGCGGCTGCGCTCACCAACGAGCGCTACGAATACCTCATGGGCGAGCAGGAGCATCTGCGCCCGACCGAGCGCTTCTTCTGGAACGACCCGACCACGCCGCAGATGCCGCCGCTGCCGGCGGGTGCCGCAAGTCCGGTCCTCGCACCGACCAGTGCTCCCTCTGCACCGTCGAACGGATCGACCGTGCCGCCCGGAGCGGCGGCTCCGCGGCCGGCGCGGTAGGGTTCGATGGCCACACCCACGTTCGGCGCGCGCCCGGCAGTGACCAGCCTGCGCGCGCGCATTCCGTATGCCTTCGCGCGCATGCACGGCGTGCTCGCTTTCGCCGCGGAAGGCGACAGTGTCGTCGTGCTCACGAGGCCCGACGTCACGTTGAACGGGCTCGCGGAGCTCAGGCGCGTGCTGCAGCGGCCGCTGGTGACGCGCGCCGTGGACGCGGAGCGCTTTGCAGCGGAGCTCGCGCGCGCCTACAACGTCGCTGGCGCCGATGTCGCCGGCATCACCGGGGACCTGTCGCGCGAGACCGACCTCGCGCGCCTCATGCAGGAGCTGCCGGAAGCCGACGATCTGCTCGACAGCGAGGCGCAGGCACCGGTGATCCGCATGATCAACGCGCTCCTGCTGCAGGCGTTGCGCGAGCGTGCTTCGGACGTGCACTTCGAGCCGTACGAGACGCGCTCCGTGGTCCGGTTCCGCGTCGATGGCGTGCTGCGCGACGTGCTGCAGCCGCCGCGCGCGCTGCACGCCGCGCTGGTCTCGCGCGTCAAGATCATGGCCAATCTCGACATCGCGGAAAAGCGCCTGCCCCAGGACGGCCGCATCGCCCTCAAGCTCGGCGACAAGGCCGTCGACGTGCGCGTTTCCACCTTGCCCACGGGGCCCGGCGAGCGCGTGGTGCTGCGTCTCCTGGACAAGGACAGCGCGCAGCTCGATCTCACGACGCTTGGCATGAGCGTGCCTACGCTGGCGGCCGTCGATCGCCTGATCCGCGAGCCGCACGGCATCGTGCTCGTCACCGGTCCGACGGGGTCGGGCAAGACCACGACGCTGTACGCAGCACTGTCGCGCCTCGATCGCGGCAGCGCCAACATGATGACGGTCGAGGACCCGATCGAGTACGCGCTCGACGGCGTCGGACAGACGCAGGTGAACCCGCGCATCGAGCTGACCTTTGCGCGTGCGCTGCGCGCCATCCTCCGCCAGGATCCCGACGTCATCATGATCGGCGAGATCCGCGACCTCGAGACGGCGCAGATCGCGGTGCAGGCGTCGCTCACCGGGCATCTCGTGCTCGCGACCCTGCACACCAACGATGCCGCGAGCGCAGTGACGCGGCTCGCCGACATGGGTGTCGAGCCGTACCTGCTGGCATCGAGTCTCCTCGGGGTGCTCGCGCAGCGGCTGGTGCGCACGCTTTGCCCGGCGTGCCGCACGACGATGCCGCCGAGCCGCGGGGAAGCGGCCCTGCTCGAGGAGCTTGGGCTCGCTGCCGCGGGGCCGCTGCACGTGGCGGCCGGATGCGCCGAGTGCAACCACACCGGTTACCGGGGCCGGACCGGGGTGTACGAGCTGCTCGTCATCGACGACGCGATGCGCCGACTCGTGCACGACCGCGCGCCGGAGCACGTGGTGCGCGACATGTCGCTGCGCGCCGGCATGACCTCGCTGCGCCGTGACGGCGCACGGTGGCTGCACGCCGGCGCCACGTCGCTCGCCGAGCTGGTGCGGGTCACCCGCGAAGCGTAGCGCCACCGATGCCCGCCTTTCGCTACGAGGCGGTGGACAGCCAGGGCCGGGTGAAGCGCGGGTTGCTCGAGGCCGAAACGTCGCGCGCGGTGCGTGACCGCTTGCGCACCGATGGTCTCTTTCCCACGGCGATCGAGGCGGCCAACGATGATGGTGCAGGACGCACCAGCGAAAACCTGCGGCTGCCCACCGTGCTCGTCACGCTCGCGACCCGTCAGCTCGCGACCCTCGTGCGTTCGGGCATGCCGCTCGACCAGGCGCTCTCTGCGGTGGCCGAGCAGGCGGACGATGCGCGGCTCGCGCGCGTCCTCGACGGCCTGCGGGCGCAGGTCGAGGAAGGCGAAGCGCTCGCCAGCGCGCTCGCCCGCTGGCCGCGCAGCTTCAGCGCGCTGTATCGCGGTCTCGTCGGCGTGGCCGCGGAGACCGGCCGCCTGCCGGACGTGCTCGAACGCCTCGCCGATTATCTCGAAGCGCGCGAGGCGCTGAAGCAGCGCTTCACCCTGGCGTTGATCTATCCCGCGCTCGTCACGGTGATCGCTCTTGCGGTGATCGTGGTGCTGCTCACGTATGTCGTGCCACAGGTCGTCGCGGTATACGAGCAAAGCCGGCAAACGCTGCCGTGGCTGACCCGCGCGCTCATCGCGGTGAGCGCTTTCTTCCGCGCGACCGGTTGGCTGTGGATGATCGGCGCTGCGGTGGCGGTGGCGGCGTTTTTCATGGCCAACCGGCGCGAGGCATTCCGTTCCGGATGGCACGGTGCGTTGCTGCGCTGGCCAGTCGTTGCCCGTATGATCACCGCCATCGATACCGCACGTTTCGCGAACACGCTCGCAATCCTGGTGGCAAGCGGTGCACCGCTGCTGCGTGCGCTCGATGCGGCCGGGGAGGTCATCTGGTCGTTGCCGCTGCAGCGCGCCGCCACGGCGGCAGCCGCGCTGGTGCGCGAAGGCGTGTCGCTGGCCCGTGCCCTGCGCGAGCAGCGCGTGTTCCCGCCGGTGCTCGTGCATCTCGTCGCCAACGGCGAGGCGAGCGGTCAGCTCGCGTCGATGCTCGAGCGCGCGGCCGAGGAGCTCGAGCGGGAGGCGGAGCGGCGCCTCACCTGGTTTGCCGCACTGCTGCAGCCGGCGCTGATCGTATTCATGGGCGCCGTCGTGCTGGTGCTGGTGCTGGCGGTGATGCTGCCGATCGTGTCGATGAACCAGCTCATCCGCTGACGAGAGCCGGCGCGCGCCGCGCCTGCTGCGCGAGCGCCCAGGCCACGTGCTCGCGTACGACGGGATCCGGATCGTGCCTGCGCGCCTGCAGTGCACCGACCACGTCTTCCGACCACGGCGCGTTGCCCAGCCCCACGGCGAGATTGCGCAGCCAGCGTGCATGTCCGATACGGCGGATCGGGCTGCCTTCGAGCCGCTGGTCGAACTCGCTTTCGGTCCACGCGAAGAGCGCGACCAGGCTTGCATCGTCGAGTCCATTGCGGACGGCGAAGTCCGGCTCGGCGGTGGGCTGCGCATAACGGTTCCACGGGCACGTGAGCTGGCAGTCGTCGCAGCCGTACACGCGGTTGCCGATGAGCGCGCGCAGCGGCTCGGGGATCGCACCATCGAGCTCGATCGTGAGATAGGAGATGCAGCGCCGCGCATCGAGCTCGTACGGGGCGACGATTGCGCCGGTGGGGCACGCCGTGATGCATTTCGTGCAACTGCCGCAATGCGCGCTGCGCGGCGGCGTCACCGGCAGCGGCAGGTCGGTATAGATCTCGCCGAGAAAGAACCACGAGCCCCGTTCGCGCGTCAGCAGCAGCGTGTGCTTCCCGCGCCAGCCCAGTCCCGCCTTGGCAGCGAGCGCGACCTCCATGACCGGTGCGCTGTCGGTGAATACGCGGTAGCCAAACGCACCGAATTGTTGCTCGATCTTCGTCGCCAGACGCTGCAGCTTCACCCGCAGCACCTTGTGGTAGTCACGACCGAGCGCATAGCGCGCGATGTACGCACGATCGCGCTCGCCGAGCACGGTGCTCGCGTCACGTGCGTCGCCCGGCCAATAGTCGAGACGCGCTGAAATCACCCGCAGCGTTCCGGGCACGAGCTCGGCGGGCCGCGTTCGTTTGGTCCCGTGGCGTGCCATATAATCCATGGCGCCGTGACGGCCGGCATCGAGCCACTGCAGCAGGCGCTGCTCCTCGGTCGACAGCTCGGTGTCGGCGATGCCGATTTCCGCAAAGCCGAGTTCGTGCCCCCACGCCTGGATGCGCGCGGCGAGCGCGTGAAGGTCGCGCGATCCGTGCTCTTCGTTGTCCCGATCACCAGCCAGCATGAATCCTCCGCGGCAACAGGGTAGCGATTCCATCGCGGCGCGCGAAGTTCCGGCGCTGCGGACCGCGACACTGCACCTTGCGAACGCGGAAGCAACGCTCGCGGCCGGCGCGCGACTGGCGCGCGCACTTGCGCCGCCCCTGCTGATCGCGCTGCACGGAGAGCTTGGCGCCGGCAAGACGACGCTCGTTCGCGGTGTGCTGCAGGCCCTCGGTTGGACCGGGCCCGTCAAGAGTCCGACCTACACCCTGGTTGAACATTATCAACTTTCGAGCTTATACTTTTATCACTTTGATTTTTATCGCTTCGAAGATCCTGATGAATGGGATACGACCGGCTTCGCCGAATACTTCTCGGAGAATGCCGTCTGCGTCGTGGAGTGGCCCGAGCGCGCGGGCGGGCATCTGCCCGTTGCCGACCTCGCGATCACTCTCGACTACCTCCCGCACTCGCCCGAGCAGGGGAGGACCGCGCGTCTCGCCGCCCATTCGGAGCGTGGGCTGGCATGCCTGAGCGCGATGGCCGCCGGGGCATAACCCGGTTCTCGCTGGAGCGCCGGCGCGCGTTGCGCCGGCTGGTGCTGCCGATCGCCGCCCTGCCGCTCGGTGCCACGCCCGCGTGGGCTTCGCTCGGCCGGATCGCTTCCGCCCGGCTGTGGCCCGCGCAGGAATATACCCGGGTCATCCTGGAGGCGCAGCAGCCGATCGCGCACGAGCTCGGCCTGCTGAAGGATCCGTACCGGGTGGTGCTCGACCTCCCGGGCATGGATCTGACGACCGAGCTTGCCTCGCTGCCGACGCGGGTGCAGGCGAGCGACCCCTACATCGCGGCGATCCGTTTCGGTCGTCGCCCGCCGGACACGTTGCGGGTGGTGATCGAGCTCAAGGTGGAAACCAGGCCGCAGATCTTTGCGCTGCCACCGGTGGCCGAGTTCGGCCATCGGCTCATTGTCGATCTCTATCCCGTGATTCCGCTCGATCCGCTGATGGCGCTGCTCCAGGAGAATCGCCCGGCCAATGGCGGCGACCGTGCCGACGCGGCCACGCCGGAGGCGCCCGCCAGGACCGAGGCCCCAATGCGCTCCGAGTCGGCGCGGCGTCCGGATGCGGGCTCCGACCGTCGGCGCCGGATCACGATCGCCCTCGACCCCGGTCATGGCGGCGAGGATCCCGGGGCCGTCGGACGTCGGGGCACCTACGAGAAAGACGTGGTGCTCTCGATCGCCCGCAAGCTCCGGCGCATGATCGATGCCGACCGCGACATGCGGGCGGTGCTGACGCGCGACGACGATTACTACGTGCCTCTCGCGATGCGTGTGCAGAAGGCACGCCGGGTGCAGGCGGATCTGCTGGTCTCGATTCATGCCGACGCGTTCACGGTACCCACTGCGCGCGGCTCGTCGGTGTTCGCCCTCTCCGAGCATGGCGCGACGAGCGCGGCCGCCAAGTGGCTCGCGCAACGGGAGAATGCCGCGGACCTGATCGGCGGCGTGAATCTCGGTGTCCGCGACCCGCTGCTCGCCCGCACCCTGCTCGATCTCTCCCAGGCGGCGCAGATCAACGACAGCCTGAAGGTTGGCCGGAAAGTCCTCGACGGCATCAGCATGGTGAACCCGCTGCACAAGAACGCAGTGGAGCAGGCGGGCTTCGCGGTGCTCAAGGCACCGGACATCCCGTCGATCCTGGTCGAGACGGCGTTCATCTCCAACCCCGAGGAAGAGCAGAAGCTGCGCAGCGACCGGCAGCAGACGAAGTTCGCGGAGTCCATGCACGACGGCATCCGACGCTACTTCGCCGACGACCCGCCACTCGCACGCACGCGGACCAGTACGGGCTGACCCGGGGCGGCACGGCGCGACCACGAACCGGTCCGGCAACAGCCCCCGCTGCGGGGCCGAACCAATTCGCGGAGCGGGCAGTCACAAACCCGCGCCGCACTTCCGCGCGTACCGAATGTCCCCATTCCACCTTGCATGGCTCCCTCCCCGGGGCCGCCGCGGCCTATCCCCCAATTCTCCGGAGTCTGCTCGATGAAGCGCACCCCCCCATTCATGTTCGCGACCGGGATCGAGAACAGCGCACCGACCATCAACCAGGGTCGGACGCGTGTCGACGAGATGGAAAAGTGCGGCTTCTACAAGCACTGGCGCACCGACTTCCAGCTCGTCGAGGACCTCGGACTCACGTTCCTTCGCTACGGCCCGCAGATCCACACGACCTACGTCGGTCCGGGCCGCTACGACTGGGGCTTCGCCGACGACACGCTGAACGATCTGTTCCGGCGCGACATCACGCCCATCATCGACCTGTGCCATTTCGGCGTGCCCGACTGGATCGGCAACTTCCAGAACCCCGATTTCCCGGAGCTGTTCGAGGTTTACGCGCGGGAGTTCGCGCGCCGCTATCCGTGGGTGCAGCTCTACACGCCGATCAACGAGATGTACATCTGCTCGCTGTTCTCGGCGCGCTTCGGATGGTGGAACGAGCAGCTCACCGACGATCGATCGTACGTGACGGCGTTGAAGCACATCGTCAAGGCCAATGTTCTCGCCATGAAGGCGATCCTCGAGGTCCGTCCCGACGCGATCTTCGTGCAAAGCGAGTCGTCCGAATACTTCCATGCCGCCGATCCGAGCGCGATCCGTCCGGCGGAAATCCTCAACGAGCGCCGGTTCCTGTCCCTCGATCTCAACTACGGCATGCGCGTGAGCTCGGAAATGTACGAGTTCCTGATGGACAGCGGCATGACGCGCGACGAGTACCACTGGTTCCTCGAGCACCGGCTCAAGCACCATTGCATCATGGGCAACGACTACTACGTGACCAACGAGCATCGCGTGTCGGCGGACGGCAGCAGCGGCCCGGCCGGCGAGGTGTTCGGCTATGCCGAGATCACCCGCCAGTACCACAATCGCTACTACCTGCCGGTCATGCACACCGAGACCAACTTCAAGGAGGGCGTGCATGGCGACGAGGCGGTGTTCTGGCTGTGGAAGCAATGGGCGAACGTGCTGCGGATACGCAATGACGGCGTGCCCATGGTCGGCTTCACGTGGTACTCGCTCATCGACCAGGTGGACTGGGACACGGCATTGCGCGAGGACAACGGCCGCGTGAACCCGCTCGGGCTCTTCGACCTGGAGCGCAAGATCCGCCCGGTGGGCGAGGCCTACCGCAAGCTCATGCTCGACTGGCAGTACATCCTTCCGACGTCGAGCGTCTGCCTTCGCGTGCCGGTCAAGCGGCCCAGCGAATACGTGGGGCGCGACTACGAGGCCCACGAAATCCCCGGCGATCACGTGCGCCGTCGCACCGCGCTGACCAACGCCATGACCGAAGGCCACGCCTGATGGGGGATGGCGGCCGCTTCGAGGGGCGGGTGGCCGTCGTGACCGGCGGCGCGAGCGGCATCGGTCTCGCCACGGTGCTGCGGCTCGGTGCGGAAGGCGCACGGGTGGTGATCGCCGACATCGACGCCGCCAATGCGCGCACCGCCGCGGCCACGGCGCGCGAGAGCGGGGCGCCCGATGCGCTCGGCCTCGCCTGCAACGTCGCTGCGGAAAGCGAGGTCGAGGCGCTCATCACCGAAACGATGACGCGCTGGGGGCGTCTCGACGTGATCGTCAACAATGCGGCTCGCATGAACTTCCGTGCGCTTGGCGAGCAGACGCGCGCGGACTGGCTGGCGATCCTGGAAGTGAACCTTCTCGGCGCCTTCTACTTCATCCGTGCCGGATTGCGCGAAATGGACACCGGCGGTGCGATCGTGAACGTTGCCAGCGTGCATGCGTTCGCCACGAGTCCGCTGGTGGCGCCGTACGCCGCGTCCAAGGCCGCGCTGCTGTCCCTCACGCGCAGCGCCGGGATCGAAGGCGCCCGCAAGGGCCTGCGCGTGAATGCGGTGATTCCCGGCGCGATCGATACGCCGATGCTGTGGAGCAACCCGAACCTGCAGTCCGGCGCCGAGAAGATCGACATGGCGGACGTGGGCAACCCCGAAGACGTCGCGGCGGCCATCGCTTTCCTGGCCTCGGACGAGGCGCGCTTCATCCAGGGAAGCGCCCTTCGCGTGGACGGCGGACGGCTCGATCGCCTGTAGCCGGGCCACGCGGGCGTTAGAATGCGCCCGATGCTGCGCTTCCTCGCTTTCTTCCTGGCTTTGCAGGCGCTGCTCTTCGGGGCGGAGCTGACCCCATGGGCGCAGGTGCATTTCGTGGCGCCTTGGACCAACGCCGTCGCGAGCATCAGTGCATGGCTGGTGACGCTGTTCGATCCTGCCGTGATGGCATCCGGCAAGATCCTGCGCAGCACGAGCAATGGCTTTGCCGTTGCCATCGAAGCCGGCTGCAACGGCGTGGAGGCTTCGATCGTCCTCGTCGCCGCGGTGCTCGCGTTTCCGGCGCCGTGGCGCAACAAGCTCATCGGGGTCGCCGCCGGGATCGTCGCCGTGCAGGGCCTCAACATCGTGCGCGTCATCAGCCTGTTCTACATCGGGCAGTGGAACATGCGCGCCTTCGAATGGGCGCACCTGTACGTATGGCAGGCGCTGATCATGCTGGACGTGCTGATCGTCTGGCTGATCTGGGTGCGCACGTTGCCGGGTACGCCCGGCGCAACCCCGCCCGAGGCGCGCCGTTCCCGCGCTGCGGTCACCGCGCCGACCTAGCCGTGCGTATCGGCGGCCCGCTCACCCCGTTCGTGCTGAGGGTGCTGGCGTGGCTGCCCGTGGCATTTGCGGTGTGGTATTTCGCGGCGCCGCTGCTGCTCTGGCCGGTCGCACTGCTGACTGGGGCGGTCGCGCGACTTGGCTTCGCCGATCTCGTCGAGACCGTGCAACAGACCAGTGCCGTGTTCGCGTTCGTGACCACCCTGCGGCCCGGCGCGACGGCAGTTGCCGGCGGCGCCGTGACGGTGGAGGTCAACGCGCTCCTGTATGCGTTCGGGCTGCCGCTGTTCGCCGCGCTCACCCTCGCCGCCGCCGAGCCTCGCCGGTGGCGTACGCTGCTCCTGGGCTACGTCATCCTGCTGCCGGTCGTCGCGTGGGGCGTGCTCGCCGACTTTCTCAAGAACGTGGCGATCACCGCGGGGCCTCTCATTGCATCGCAGACGGGGTTCTCCGCCCCGCAGCGGGAGGTCATCGCCTTCGCGTTCCAGTTCGGATCGCTGATCCTGCCCACCGTGGTGCCCGCGATCGTCTGGGTCGTGACGCACCGCCGGTTCCTCGAACGCATTCGCGGCGAGGCCTGGGCTGCGACCCGCTGACGTGATCGCCCACGTGGCGACGCGCCGGTGGCCGTGTCCTAACTCGCGGCGCGCCCCGTGTCGTTGCCCCGTGCGCGCGCGAAGAGCAGCCCCGCCACGACCAGCAGTGCACCGACCGACAGCGCCTTGATGAGATGCCTGTGCCTGGCACGGTCGTCCTGCGCCATTTCGTAGAGCGAACTCCCCGGATAGCTCGATGCCGGCGGGTCGCTGGCCGGGAAGGTTTCATCAATGGCTTCGTCGAGCATCTGCTCTTCGTACCTGTTACTGGCGAAGCGCGGCGCGCGCCGTCGGCGCTCGACCATGTTGGGAGCGAGCGCCTTGCGCCCGGTTGATTCGTGAGTCACGGGACCTCCTGGATGCGCGACGATGGCCGTGGGACAGGCTGCCGACGAGGGTGTTCCGGCGTCAGGGCAGGGTGCCGTGCGGCACGCGAACGTGCACTCGTCAGGCACAAGCGATCTGCCACGCGGGCTCAACCGGCGAGCGCGGCCTTGCGGGCGATCTCGCGCTCACGCAGCACGCGCCGTTGCACCTTTCCTGTCGTCGTCATCGGCAGCGCATCGATGAACTCGATCTCGCGCGGGTACTCGTAGGGGGCGAGATACTTGCGCACGTGCTGCTGCAAATCCTCCTCCAGTTGCGGCGATGCCGCGCTGCCCTGCGCGAGCACGACGAAGGCTTTCACGACCTGGCCCCGCGTCTCGTCGGGCGAGGGCACCACTGCGGCGTTGGCGACGGCGGGGTGGCGTACCAGGCAGTTCTCGATTTCCGAGGGGCCGATGCGATAGCCCGCCGACTTGAACATGTCGTCGGCGCGGCCCTGGTACCACAGGTCGCCGTCCTCGTCGCGCTTCGCGAGATCGCCGGTGCGGCACCACGCGCCGGTGAATTTCCTGGCCGTGCCTTCCGGATTCTGGAAATATTCGAGGAAGAACACGGGATCCGGATTACCGTCCGGCGCGATCCGATGCACGGCGACCTCGCCGGTCTCGCCGGCCGGCATTTCGCGGCCGGCATCGTCGATCACCGCGATGCGATGGCCCGGATAAGGCCGCCCCATCGAGCCGGGCTTCGCCGGCCACAGCCGATGCGAGTTGCCGACGATGTAGTTCATCTCCGTCTGGCCGAACATTTCGTTGATGGTGACCCCCAGCGCAGCCTGCGCCCATTCGAACACGGCGGTGCCCACGGCCTCGCCGGCGCTCATCACGCTGCGCAGCGACACGTCGAAGCGGTCTCGCGGGCGCGGGAACGCCTTCATCATCAGCTTGAGCGCGGTCGGAAACAGAAAGGTGTTGCGCACCTGGTAGCGTTCCATCAGCCGCAGGGCGCGCTCGGGCTCGAAGCGGCCGCGATAGCCGAGGATTGGCTGGCCGAAGTAAAGGGTGGGCAACAGGGCGTCCATCAAGCCCCCGGTCCACGCCCAGTCGGCGGGCGACCAGAAGAGGTCGCCCGGCTGCGGGAAGCCGTCATGCGAGTAGGTGAAGCCCGGCAGGTTGCCGAGCAGGCACTGATGCGGCATCACGGCGCCCTTCGGTGGGCCGGTGGTGCCGCTCGTGTAGATCAGCGTTGCCGGATCACTCGCCCGCGTGGTGACAGGCGTCATCCGCGTCGATGCGCCGGCGAGGAACGTGTCCCATGACGTGGTGAAGGCTGCCTCGGCACCCGCGGCCGCGATGACGTGCTCGAGACGCGGCAGCTGCTCGCGTATCGGCACGAGGTTCGGCAGCGACTGCGGATCGACCAGGGCGACGCGGCAATGTGCATTCTCGAGCCGGAACTGCAGCGCCTCGGGGCCGAACAGGAACGACAGCGGAACGGTGATCGCGCCGAGCTGATACACGGCGAGATGGGCGATCACCGTCTCCGGTCGCTGCGGCAGGATGATCGCCACCTTGTCGCCCTGGCCGATGCCGCGTCCGGCGAGCGCATTGGCGAGGCGGTTCGCCTCGCGTTGCAGGTCCCAGAACGTGTACGCGGCGCGCGCGCCCCCTTCGTCTTCCCAGTAGAGCGCGAACCGGCTGCGATCCTCCGCCCAGCGGCCGCAGCACGCCTCGGCGATGTTGAAGTGCCCGGGCACGTCCCAGCGGTACGCGGCGTGGAGCTCGGCGTAGCGGTCGACGGCGTTCATTCCTCGAAGCCTCCGTGCGGATTCCGGTGTTTCGTGCGCGCTCGCGCTCTCAGGATCGCGTCAGGTGGCGCCCGTCGATGCCGTCGCATCGATCCGTCGTGCGAGCGGCAACGACTGCACTGCGGCCCACACCCAATCCGACTGACGCTCCATCACGCTGCCGAAGTGGATCGAGTATTCGGAGGTGCGTGTGCGCAGGCGGAAATGCTGGTGCTCGTCGTATTCGCCGGCCGGCAGGATGATGGACTGCACCGCGCCGTCGCGGCTGCGCGGATGCATTGCCAGGAACAGCCCGCGCAAGGTGCGCCACCGGCGCGAGGCAGCTCCGGCGCCCGTTGGCGCGTCAGCATCGTGCGTCACCTGTTGCGCTGCGAGCTCGATGATCGTGATGCTGTCGGCGATGCGCTGCAGGCCGATTTCGGCCGAGTCGGCGCTGACCCGCCGCATCCGCCGCACGATGCCGAGCGTCCAGACCGCTTCGCGCCGCGCCTTCAGCGCCACCAGCATGCCGAGTGTAAGCGTGGCGACCGCGGCCATGGGCGCGACGAGTCGCACACCGGTCAGGCTGACGTCCCGGATGTCCCAGGCACCGCCGGGCGGCGCGAACGTACCAAGCCGCCGGTCCGCCAGCGCCTGGCGGCGTTCCTGCTCGTCGCGCATGTGACCGAACATCGCGATGTCGAGCGTGCCGCTGAAGGTGGTGACGCTGTCGAGCTCGGGTGTGGGCGCACGCTGCTCCTCACGCAGGAAACCGAAGATGTTGTGGAAGCCAACGAGGGCATCGACCTTGCCGGCGGCGGCCGTGCGCTCGCCACGGCGCGTGACCGGCCGGTACTCCGTATCGATCTGTGCGGCGACCTTCGTCAGCAGCCCGATGCGCTCGAGGCGCTGCGTGGTCCGGGGCGACAGCGGCTCGCTGCGGATCTTCTGCTCGACGGCCATGACGTACTGCAGCAGCAGCGAGTGCAGCGGCTCCGTATCGAGGAACAGCACCGGGCCATGCAGCGGCGCGCTCCCGCGGCGACGCAGGCCGCCGCCATGCGCAAGGTCGACGTAAAGCGCAGTGGGTCCCCGCGAACCGCGCGACAGTCGCAGGCGCGTGCACCACCTTCCCAGTTGCTCGCCAAGCCACTGCAGCTGCGGCCGGTCGAGATTGCCCGCATTGGCGAGATGCAGCACCAGCGCGGCGATGTACTTCTGCTCGATGGTGACGGTGGCTGCGGCATCGGCGAGGGCCAGCTTCTGGCGATGCACGCCATGTCCGAGTGCGAGGCCGTAGCGCTCGTGCAGCTCCAGCCACTTCGCGGGAATCCATTGCTCGTAACGATGCATCCGCACGCGCGCATCGGCCGCGAGCTGCGCGACCTCGCGGGCGAGGAGCTCCGGCAGCAGCGCGGTCCAGCGGGCGTTCGGCTCGCGCGCGAGGAGCTCGCGCTCGAACGCGCGGTAAGCCTGCTGGAATGCATGCCCGAGATCGTGCATGGCGTGCCAGAGCTGTTGCTCGACCTTGGGCGAACGGCTCGCGTGGTCGATGTACTGCGCGTCCAGCGCGGCACGCAAGGCGGCGGTGCCCGCATCGACGGCGAACAGCGCCTCCAGCTCGGACGGTTTGCGCCGGCGGCCCGCACTCCCCAGGCGCCCGACTTCCTGCACGACCTGGGCGTGCGTGCCTAGGAGATCATGCGGGTCGAGGGACGCGAGCCAGCGCTGGGCCGATCGCGCATCCGTCAACGGCTCCTTCTCCGTCTTCACGAACCCGAACATCGCTCTCCCGTCGGTTGACCGCGCCACCCCGATGCAGGCCTGCGCGCAATGCGGCACTTGGCACGGTCCTGGACTTCGCGTCGCCACTGCCGCCAATCGAGGCGCGAATGCAGCGCGCGCCGACATGGCCTCGATTCGCCAGCCGGGCGACCCGATGATGGCGCAACCGAGCCGGAGCGGCAAGCGCCAACAACCTTGGCATGCATCGTGCATTGAACGGTCCGTGTTCCACAGAACGCCCGCGTGTGGCGTGTGTGGCAACGGCTCGCATGCATGGCATCAGGGCAGGATTGCGCATCCGGGGGTTGTCCAGCACAGACGCCGTTCGCAGGTGACAAAAAACGATAGGGAAGGACCACCATGGGCATCCTGATCAAGGCGCCGACGCGCCGGCAAGAGCCGAGCGTATCGGTCGCCGAATCGCCCGACACGCCGCATGAATCGCGCAGCGCGCTGCACATCCGCGAGGTCGTGCGCATCACGGGCCTGCGGCGCGAGCAACTCTACATGTGGCAGCGGCGCTATGGCTTTCCATCGCCGCTGCGTGACGGGTTCGGTGATCGCGTCTATCCGCCCGAACAGGTCGCCCGTCTGAAACTGATCAAGCAGCTGCTTTCGGAAGGCTGGCGCGCCGGCGCCGTGGTGCCGCTCGCCGAGTCCGCGCTGCAGTCCATGCTCGGGCTCACCGTGGAAGATCCCGCGCCGCTGCCCGCCGAGATCGAGCTTGCAGTCACGCTGCTCGCCGAGCATCGCATCGGCGAGCTGCAGAACCATCTGTCGAAGCTGCTGGTGGGCCAGGGCCTGCGCAAGTTCCTGGAAACCACGCTGATCCCGCTCAACGAAGCCGTGCACGACCGCGTGGTGCGCGGCGAGATGCAGAACTTCCAGGAGCTGCGGTTCGCCGATCTCGCGCAGCGCCTGTTGCGCGATGTCACGCGTCTGGTGCGCCCGACGCGCGATGCCCGCCAGGTGCTGCTCGCCACGCCGCCGAATGATCCCAACCATCTTGGCCTCGCGATCCTCGAACTCCTGCTGTTCACCGATGGCGTGAACTGCCTCACGCTGGGCGCGGGCGTTCCCGCGCAGGAGATCGCGGGTGCCGCGTCGGCGTACAACGTCGCCGTCGTCGTCCTGCTGTTCGATCGGGGGATTTCGGGCAAGATCGCGGGCCAGGAGATCCGGTCGCTGCGGCACGAGCTGCCGACGGGGATGCCGCTGATCGTCAGTGGGCGCGCGGTGAACCTGCTCGCCAAGCCCATCACCGACGTGCGCACCGCCGCCGACTTCAGCTCGATCATGGCCAGCATGCGCGAGCTCGGCGTGCTGCCGACGTCGCCTGTCAACGTCGTGTTGCAGGAGGAAAGCCTGCGGGCGTAAGCTCGCGGAGTGACTCCGACCGCATCGCCATCGCCATCGCCGCCGCCGACGCATCGCACGCCGGGCGACATGCGCACCAGCACGCTGTGGCAGCTCATCAAGCTCATCCTGGCCGTGCTGATTGCCTACGCGATCTGGCGCGCTTACCAGAATCCCGATCTGCTGCTCGACCTCTCGGCGCTACGCCTCTGCTGAGCCTCACGGCTCGTTGAGGAAGTCCTCGAGCTTGCGCCGCTGACGCTTCGTCGGCCGGCCGGGATAGCGCGGCTCGGCGGCCGCCGCGATCTTGCGCCGCGCCAGCTCTTCCTGCCTCGCCGAGGCGCTCTGCGGCGTTTCGACATACAGCAGCGCCGCGTCACTGGCAGATCCGCGGCGATCCGACACTCCGGTCACGTGCACTTCCCACACGATGCCACCCTTGCGCACCACCACGGTGTCGCCGGCTCGCACGACGTGGGCCGGCTTCACGCGCGCATCGTTGAGCCGCGCCTGGCCGCTGTCGATCGCTTCCGCGGCAAGTCCGCGCGTCTTGTAGAAGCGAGCCGCCCACAGCCACTTGTCGAAGCGCACGCGACCGTCGCCCGCAGGCGTGGCATGCTCGTCGGGACGCAGCGGGTCACTCTTCGCCATGCTGCGTGACACCGTAGGCGCGCATCCAGTGCGCCGTCGCCGCCGCTTCGGCATCGCCCGCGGCCAATGCATCGGCGACCCGGCGCTGGTCATCGGCGCTCCGGTTCTGCGACAACTTGAACTTGGCCTCGAGCCGCTTGATGCGCAGCCGGAAGCCCACGATCGCCCCCACCATCGCCTGCAAGGCCCGCGGCTCCAGCGCGAGCGCCCATGGCGATGAGCGCAGGGACTCGAACCGCTTGATCAACGCGTCGAGCATGGCGCGAGTGTCGGCCGGGTCGTCCGCGAGTTGCACCGTGCCGTGGGCGTGCACGACCGCGTAGTTCCATGTGGGCACCGCTGCGGCGGGCGCGGCGTACCACGACGGTGAAACGTACGCGTGCGGACCGTGAAAGATGGCGATCGACTCGGCGCTGCCTGCGTCGCTTGCATGCAGGTTCGCCCGGGCGAAGTGCCCGTACAACGTACCGTGCGGCTCGCAGTCGGCGACGTGCAGCAGTGGCAGATGCGTGATCAGCGGATCGGCACTTTGCGGGGTCAGGAGGGTAGCGAACGGGTAGTCGTGCATCAGCCGCACCACCGCGGCCCGATCGGAAGGCGCGAACTGCGCCGGCACGTACATGGACATGAACGCGGCCTCAGTGCCGCAGCACGCGCACGGCGGCCTCCGGTCCCTCGAGGCCGGGGAACAGGGCGCGTGCGTCTGCGGGCGAAAATTCGTAGGCGCGGTTGCAGAATTCGCAGGTGACGCGCACTTCCCCCTGTTCGGCCACGATGTCCTCCACCTCGTCGCGGCCAACCAGGCGCAGCGCATTCTCCACGCGTTCCTGCGAGCAGCTGCACGCGAAGCGCGTCGCATGTGCCTTGAAGAGGCGGATGTCGTCCTCGCCGAAGTGCGTGGCCAGCAGCGCCGCGGGATCGGCCGCGGCGAGCAGTGCCCGGGCGCCGATGGCATCGGCGCGCTCGCTCGCCCGCTGCCAGAGCACGTTGTCGGCGTCCGTTGCGCCCGGCAGGCGTTGCAAAAGCAGCCCGCGCACGCGTCCCGCATCGCGCGCGAGCACGATCCGGCTCGGGATCTGCTCGGACGTCTCGAGATAATGCTCGATCAGCGTGGTGATGGCGGTGGCCTCCAGCGCGACGATGCCCTGGTAAATCGGCCCGCCGTCCTTCGGATCGAGGGTGATGGCGAGCCGCCCGCGCGATGCCCCGCCTGCCAGGGCAGCGAGATCGCTGTCCTCGGCCATCCCGGCGATCTCCGGCGACCACTGTGCCGTGGCGCGCAGGGTGAGCGCTGCGTCGCATTCCACCACCAGGAGCCTCAACGGCCCATCGGCCTGGAGCTGCACGATGAGGCTGCCGTGGAATTTCAGTGACGACGCCAGCAGCGCCGCGGCGGCGAGGAGCTCCGACAGAACCCGCGCGAGCGGCGCCGGATACGGATGACACGCCATGATGTCCGCGCGCGTCGCATCGAGCGAGACGACGGCACCGCGCACGGCACCGTGCTCGAACACGAACCGCGACAGGGAGTCGCTGAAGCCATTCACGATGCGCACCTCACGCCTTGATGGGAATCGTGTAGAGCGTCATGGGCAGGGCCGAGTTCTTGTCGAACACCGCGCCGGCCTCGATGCCGGCCTTGGCCACCGTCGCGGCCGACTTGAGCCGGTCGTATTGGGCGTACATGGCGCCGAGCGCGAATTCGCGCCCGGAACCGATGGCCCAGTACTGCGTGTATTCGAACACCTCGCGCATCGAATACACGCCGAAGATGCCGTTGGGATTGGCGATCAGGGCGGTGACCTGCGTGGACTCGTAGGGATCGTCCTCTTCCTCCTTGGGGTTGAGGAAGTGCTGCTCCTTCAGGATCGGGTGCAGCTTGCTGAAGGTCTCGAAGATCGCAGCCTTGGTCGAGAAGTCGAGGTCCTGTTGCTTGGCGAGGATGCTCTCGAACACGAGCTGATGGGCCGCGCTTCCGCACAGCCCGACGTACGTGCCGCGGTGATGCACGATCTTGTCGTAGCTCTTGTCGAATTGCGCCGACAGGCGCGTATCGCCGAAGGTGGTGAGGGAATCTGCGGCAATGGCGATTTCATCGTTCTTGCGAACGGCAACGAGCGTGGTCATGGCGGGGAATCCGTTCGGGGCCGCACAGGCGGCAAGCCCGTGGGTAAGCCCGTCATTATAGCGGGACGGGGAAGGTCCCATCGGGCGCCGCGGGCGACGGCAGCGTGCGCACGGGCGGCAACCGCCGCGGGCTCCAGCGGGCAATCGCCCATCGCCAGAACTCCGCGACGGTCGCAGGCGGCTCGTCGAACGCAGCCTGATCGAGAAAGCGCCACCCCGCGCACAGCGCCGGGAGCGGGTGGTCGGGCAGCGCGGCAGCGCGCGTCTGCTTGGAGAGCTTCTCGCCTGCCGCGTTGATCGCGACCGGCAGGTGCAGGTAACGCACTGGAGACAGCCCCAGGCGCGACTGGAGATATATCTGCCGGGCGGTCGACGCGAGGAGGTCGGCCCCGCGCACCACGTCGGTGATTCCCTGGTCGGCGTCGTCGATCACCACCGCGAGCTGATAGGCGAAGAGCCCGTCCGCGCGCCGCACGACGAAGTCGCCGACTTCGCGGACAAGGTCCTGCATCTGCGGACCCTGCAGCCGATCGACGAACCGCACTGGGGCCGCCGCGTCGACCCGCAATCGCCATGCGGCATGAGGGGGCGCGTCAACGGTGGTCCGGCTGCCGCGACAGGTGCCCGGGTAAATCGGCTCGCCGCCGGCACCAGCGGGCAAGCCCGCGAGCATCCGCCGCGTGCAGGTGCACGCGAACACGTCGTCCTGCCGCTGCAACTGCTCGAGCGCCTCGCGGTAGCGATCCCCGCGATCGGACTGGCGCATCACCGGTCCGTCCCATTCGAAACCGTAGCGCTCCAGCGTGCGCTGGATGAGCGCATCGGCGCCCTTGCGGGCACGTGGCCGGTCGACATCCTCGATGCGCAGCACCCATTCGCCGCCCGCCGCCCGCGCATCGCAATAACTGCCGAGTGCCGCGACGAGCGAGCCGAAGTGCAGGGGACCGGTGGGAGAGGGGGCGAAGCGGCCGCGGTATCGTCGCGGTTCCACACCTGAAGGGCCGGGCGGTGCCCGGACGGATCTAGCGGACCACCGACTGCGGCAGCGCGACGTGCGATACCGCGGATTGGGCTGCGAGAGCACCGATGGGCGCCGCCGACAGCTGCGGTGGGGCGTACTGCCAGAAGCGGTTCAGGTTCGCGAGCACCGCGTCCGGATACTCGGGCCGGCCGAGGCTGCCGTTGTAGCGTCCCAATGCCCGGAACAGGTCACCGCCTTCCATGTCGAGGTAGTGACGCAGGATCACGCAGCCGTAGCGCAGGTTGGTGCGCAGGTGAAACAGATTGTGCTCGTTGCTGCCGATGAGCTTCGTCCAGAAGGGCATCACCTGCAGGTAGCCGCGTGCGCCGGCCATGGAGACCGCGTACTTCTTGAAGCCACTCTCGTGCTGGATCACCGCCAGCAGCAATTGGGGGTCGAGCCCGGCGCGGCTGGCCTCGTAATGGACCGTGGCGAGAAATTCGCTGCGCTCGCGTGCATCCGGGATGCGGGTCGCGAGCCGGGGCGCCATGGCGTTGAGCCAGGTACGCACCTGCAGGCTTTCGGCGTAGCGCGCCGGCACCGGGCTATCCGAGATCGCCTGCGAGAGGACGGTCACCACGGATGGCGCAAGTCGCTCCTCGATCTGCGCACCGGCCAGGGCCGGGGCACATGCAAGGAGACTGGCGGCCGTTACGATGGCCGCGAGGAACCGCTTGTAACGATGCATTGTTCTTATCAGTGGGCGAGGCGTTCGCGGAGGAAGGCGGTGATGCCGTCCACGGGCACCGGCTGGGCGGGGCCGCCGGCGCGGCGGGACTGGTACTCGGCCTTGCCGTCCTTCAAGCCGCGGTCTCCTATCGTAATCCGATGGGGAATGCCGATCAGCTCGAGGTCTGCAAACATCACGCCAGGGCGTTCGCCCCGGTCGTCCAGAAGCACCTCGACGCCGGCCGCCAAGAGCTCGTCGTGGAGCCGATCGGCGACTTCCCGGACCGCGGGGTTGCGATCATACCCTACGGGGGCGATGGCCACCCGGAAGGGCGCCATGGCGTCGGTCCAGACGATGCCTTTTTCGTCGTGATTCTGCTCGATGGCAGCCGCCACGACCCGGGTGACGCCGATGCCATAGCAGCCCATTTCGATCAGGTGCGACTGCCCCTGGGCGTCAAGATACGACGCACCCATGGCCTCCGAATAACGGGTCCCAAGCGCGAAAACGTGGCCCACCTCGATCCCGCGCTGGATGGCGAGGGTGCCCTTCCCGTCAGGCGATGGATCCCCCTCGACCACGTTCCGGAGATCGGCGATGCGATCCGGCTCGCGCACGTCGCGCCCGAAATTGACCCCGCGCAGGTGATAGTCGACCTCATTGGCGCCGCAGACGAAATCGGCCATCACGCCGACGGAGCGGTCGACGATCAGCGGCATGTCCGCCGGGATGCCAACCGGCCCGAGGTAGCCGGGGGGGCAGCCGGTGGCCTGCCGGATCTCGGCCTCGGAGGCCCAGCGCCAGCCCGCGAGCCCCGGCAGCTTGCCGACCTTGACTTCGTTCAGCATGTGATCGCCGCGGATGAGGAGCATGTGCACCTTCTCGTCCGCGACGATCATGATGCACTTCGCCGTACGACTCAGCGGCAGCTTCAGCAGGTCTGCGACTTCCTCGCAGGTCGACATGCCCGGCGTGGGCACGCGCTGCAGCGTTTCGTGCCCCTCCTGCCGCGGATGTGCCGGGGCGATGGCCTCCGCCTGCTCGATGTTTGCGGCGTAGCTCGATTGCGCAGACCACGCGATGGCATCCTCGCCGGAGTCTGCGAGGACCTGGAACTCGTGCGAGGCGAAGCCGCCGATGGCCCCCGTGTCCGCGTCGACTGCCCGAAAACGCAGGCCGAGGCGCGTGAAGATGCGCGCGTAGGCGTCGTACATGGCGCGATAGCTCTGCATCAGGGCCTCGCGGTCCGTGTCGAACGAGTACGCGTCCTTCATCAGGAACTCACGGCCGCGCATCACCCCGAAGCGCGGCCGGATCTCGTCGCGGAACTTGACCTGGATCTGATACAGATTGACCGGCAGCTGGCGATAGCTGCGGATGTCCTTGCGCACGATGTCGGTGATCACTTCCTCGTGCGTCGGCCCGAACAGGAAATCGCGCTCGTGACGGTCGCGGATCTTGAGCAGCTGCGGTCCGAACTTGTCCCAGCGCCCGGTCTCCTGCCACAGCTCGGCAGGCACGACGTGCGGCATGTACACCTCGACCGCGCCTGCGCGATTCATCTCCTCGCGCACGACCGCTTCCACCTTGCGCAGCGTGATGAGGCCGAGCGGCATCCACGTGTAGATGCCCGACGAGACCTTCTTGATCATGCCGGCGCGAAGCATGAGCTTCTGGCTCATCACCTCGGCTTCGGCAGGCGCTTCCTTGAGGGTTGCGAGATAGAAGCGGGAAACGCGCATGGTCCTGTTTCGTCGGGCAAAAGGGGCGCCAATTGTACCGCGGGCGACGTCGCACACGAGTTGCGTGCGCGACGTCGTGCGAACCTTCCACGGCAACGGCGATCCGTCGGGGCTCGGCACGGACCCGGTCCACGCACCACAGCCGCTGCGCCGGACGAAACGCGAACCACGGCGGTGCGGGCCGGTCGCGCGCTCCAAACCAATGGGGCATCCCGCAGGATGCCCCGGCCGGTCGTCGCTGGGGGTCAGCGTACGACGATGACCGGCAACTTGGAATGCGTGAGCACCTTCTGTGTCTCGCTGCCGAGCAGGAGCGCCGACATGCCCCGGCGGCCATGCGAAGCCATCACGATGGCATCGCACTTGTTCTTCTTGGCCGCGGCGAGGATCGCCTCCCACGGCGCGCTCGCGATCGTGTGGGTCGTCTTGCACTCGACGCCCGCTGCGGCAGCTTTCGCGCTCACGGCGTCGAGAATCTTCTGCGCATCGGCGGCGGCGAGCTTCGTGTACTCCTTCTTGCTGACGGGCTCGTACACCACGCCATCGGCATAGGCAGGCATGGGATAGTCCGGTGCGGCGTAGAACACCGTCAATGCAGCCTTGATCGCCTGCGCGAGGTCGATCGCGTGGCTTACCGCCTTGTCGGAGAGCTTCGAGCCATCGGTTGCGACCAGCAGGTTCTTGTACATGAACACTCCCGCGTGAGGAGAAAAGCGTCGAACCATCATAGCAACGCGACGCGGGGAACGCTTGACGGAGGTCAACGACGGTCGCGGGCGCGACCGCGCCGGCCTTTGCGCGTTCCCCGTCATGTCGCGCGGGTCGATGAACCTTGCGGCCCATCAAACGGACCGCGCAATGCGCTTGACCCGCTCCGGGCGCCTCCGTAGATTCCGCGCGATGGCGACCCCCTTCAGCAGCGTCCGCGATGCCATGCCGGCGACCGCCACGCCTGACGCCAGCGGTGAAGCGTGCGTCGCCTCGGCCGCGCAGTGCTATCACTGCGGCCTGCCCAATCCGCCCGGCGACCGGTGGCATGGCGTGTTTGCCGGCGCCAGGCGCACATTCTGCTGCGCCGGATGCCTGGGGATCGCGCAGACGATATACGCCGCGGGGCTGGAGACGTTCTATGCGCAGCGCACCGCAGCAGGTGCGCGCGTCGAGGCCACGGGTCCGCACCAGGACGAATGGTCGGCGTGGGACGACGCGGCGATGCAGGAGGGCGTCGTCCGCCACGGACCCGCGGGGGCCGAGATCGCGCTGCTGCTCGAGGGGGTGCACTGCAGCGCGTGCACCTGGCTGATCGAGCACTGGCTGTTGCGCGAGCCGGGCGTGCGCGAGGTGAGCGTCAATTACGCAACGCGCCGGGCACGGGTCGTATGGGACCCGGCCGAGCGCGTGCTGTCCGATCTCCTGCGCGCGATCCTGCGCATCGGCTATCGCGCTTTTCCGTACGATCCCGCGCGACGCGAGGCACTGGCGCGCCGGGAGGGCCGTGCGCTGCTGCTGCGGACTGCCGTTGCCCTCCTTGCGATGATGCAGGTGATGATGTTCGCGGTGCCGGCCTATCTCGGCGACGGTGGCGTCGAGCCGCTGCACCAGCGTCTCCTGGACTGGGCGAGCCTCACGCTCACGTTTCCGGCCGTGACCTATTGCGCCTGGCCGTTTTTCCGTGGTGCGTGGCGCGACGTGCGCATGCGCCGGCTGGGCATGGACGTGCCGATCGCACTCGGACTCGCGGCCGCGTTTGCGGCGAGCGTCTGGGCGACCGTGTCCGGAGTGGGGACGACCTACTACGATTCCGTCACCATGTTCATCGCGCTGCTGCTCGTGGCGCGCTATGCGGAATTCCACGTGCGCCGCCGTGCCGGCGATGCGATCGAAGGCGTGGCGCGCGTGCGCCCGGCCGTCGCCGATCGACTCGTCCAATGGCCCGCGACCGATGCCACTGCCACGGTCACGGCGGCGTCGCTGCAGCCGGACGACATGGTGCTCGTGCGTGCGGGTGCGGTGGTCCCTGCGGACGGGATCGTGCTGGAGGGGCATTGCCACGTCGAAGAAGCGATGCTCACCGGTGAGGCGCGTCCGTGCGCGAAGGAGCCCGGCAGCCGCTTGCTGGCGGGCAGTGTTGCACGCGACGGCGCGCTGGTCATGCGCGTCACGGCGGCAGGCGATGCGACGCGTCTGGCTGCCGTCGAGCGGCTCGTGCAGCGTGCAGCGTGCGAGCGGCCGCGCGTGGCGCGTCTGGCCGACCTGGTCGCCAGCCGTTTCGTGACCACGCTCCTGGCGATCGCGGCACTGACTGGCGTTGTGTGGTGGATCATCGACCCGGGGCAGACGCTGACCGTGGTGTTTGCGGTGCTCGCGGTGTCGTGCCCGTGCGCGCTGTCGCTCGCCACGCCGGCGGCACTGTCCGCGGCGGCCGGCGCGCTGACGCGGCGCGGGGTGGTGATCACGCGCCCCGATACGTTGGAAACGCTCACCCGCATCACGCACGTGGTGTTCGACAAGACGGGCACCCTCACCTCAGGGCGCATCGCGCTCCTTGGCACGTGGCCGGTGGGCGGGCGCAGGGGCGCGGACATGCTGGCGCTTGCGGCTGGCCTGGAGCGGCAGTCCGAGCATCCACTCGCGACGACGCTCGTGCGCGCGGCCGCGGGATTGCCCCAGGTCGAGGTGCGTGCGCCACGGGTGGTACCCGGTGAAGGCGTGGAAGGCAGCATCGATGGACGGCTGGTGCGCATCGGGCGCTTCTCGTTCGTCGCTGACCTCGCCGGGACGCAACCGCAGGTGCCCGACGGAGTCGATGCGGCGGCAACGCTGGTGGCGCTCGGCGATGCCGGTGGGGTGCTGGCGGTGTTTGCCTTCGGCGATCATCTTCGTCCCGGCGCCGCGGCCCTGATCGACCGTCTGCACGCGATGGGTCTGTCGACGATGCTGCTGTCCGGCGATCGCACCCCTGCGGTCGAGGCATTGCGGGCAACGTTGCATATCGGTGCTGCGCAAGGCGACGCGCTGCCCGACGTCAAGCGCACGACCATCGCGACGCTGCAGGCAGCGGGTGCCGTGGTCGCCATGGTCGGCGACGGCGTCAACGACGCGCCGTCGCTCGCGCAGGCGGCAGTCTCGTTCAGCCTGGGCAGCGCAACCCCGCTGGCGCAATGGACCGCGGACGTCGTGGTGCTCGCCGATGAACTCGCATGCATCGCCGAGACCGTCGTGCAGGCGCGCGGTGCGATGCGCATCGTCCGGCAGAACCTCGCCTGGGCATTCGCGTACAACTTGGTTGCCATTCCCGCGGCCGCATTCGGCTACGTGACGCCACTGCTTGCGGCGGCAGGGATGTCGGTATCGTCGATCGCCGTGATCCTCAACGCGCTGCGAGCCGCGCGCAGCAAGGCCGCGCGCCCGAAGCCGGGTGACGTCGTGGCCTCTGCGGCGGCGTAGCGCAGGTGGGGCCGCGCCCGCGTCGGTCATGGAAATCCTCATCCTGCTGATCCCGCTGTCGGTGGTGCTCGCACTGCTCGTCGGCGCCGCGTTCTGGTGGTCGGTGAAGAGCGGCCAGTTCGACGATCTCGAAGGTCCTGCGCACCGCATCCTCACCGACGACGATACGTCCGACGTGATCCCGGACGACGCGGCCCGACGACGCGCTTCCGGCGACGACGCACCGCCCGCCGTTTGACCTCAGTCAAGTCGCCGCACCGCACGCCCCGATAGCATCACTGCAGCACTACGCAAAGCAATCGCTTCCATGCGATCGCTGCGCGCGCCCATCACTGCCCTGGCCGGTGGCCGCCGGTCCTTTCGGGGGAATTGCTCGCACGCCGAGCGCAGACGTCGCCAACATGGAGTTCCGCAATGACTGAGCCGAGCAGCGCGGCAGCGACATTCAATTACAAGGTCGTCCGCCAGTTTTCCATCGCGACGGTGGTCTGGGGCGTCGTCGGCATGCTGGTCGGCGTCATCATCGCCGCGCAACTCCTGTGGCCCGAGCTCAATTTCGACATCCCGTGGCTGTCCTACGGCCGCCTGCGGCCGCTGCACACGAACGCCGTGATCTTCGCGTTCGGCGGCTGCGGCCTCTTCGCGACCTCCTACTACGTCGTCCAGCGAACCTGCCAGGTGCGGCTGCTCTCCGACGGGCTGGCCGCGTTCACCTTCTGGGGCTGGCAGGCGGTCATCGTGCTCGCTGCGATCACGCTGCCGCTCGGCTACACCAGCGGCAAGGAATACGCCGAGCTCGAGTGGCCCATCGATCTGCTGATCGCGGTCGTCTGGGTGTCGTACGCGGTCGTGTTCTTCGGCACGATCATGAAGCGCAAGACGCCGCACATCTACGTCGCCAACTGGTTCTTCGGCGCCTACATCCTCACGATCGCGCTGCTGCACATCGTCAACAGCGCCGAGATCCCCGTCTCCTTCTGGCCGATGAAGTCGTACTCGGCCTATGCCGGCGTGCAGGACGCGATGGTGCAGTGGTGGTACGGCCACAATGCCGTCGGGTTCTTCCTGACGGCGGGCTTCCTCGGGATCATGTACTACTTCGTCCCGAAGCAGGCGGGGCGTCCCGTGTACTCGTACCGCCTGTCGGTGGTGCACTTCTGGGCGCTGATCTTCACGTACATGTGGGCGGGCCCGCACCACCTGCACTACACCGCGCTGCCCGACTGGACGCAGTCCCTCGGCATGCTGTTCTCGCTGATCCTGCTCGCGCCGTCTTGGGGCGGCATGATCAACGGCATCATGACGCTCTCGGGTGCGTGGCACAAACTGCGCGAAGACCCGATCCTCAAGTTCCTCGTGGTGTCGCTCTCGTTCTACGGCATGAGCACGTTCGAGGGCCCGATGATGTCCATCAAGACGGTGAACGCGCTGTCGCACTACACCGACTGGACCATCGGCCACGTGCACTCGGGTGCGCTCGGCTGGGTGGCATTCATCACCATCGGCGCGATGTACTACCTGATCCCGCGCATGTTCGGGAAGGTGAACATGTTCTCCACCAAGCTCATCACGCTCCACTTCTGGATCGCGACGATCGGCGTCGTGCTCTACATAACATCGATGTGGATCGCGGGCGTGATGCAGGGCCTCATGTGGCGCGCGGTGAACCCGGACGGCACCCTGACCTACGCGTTCGTCGAGGGCGTCAAGGCGACGTACCCGTTCTACGCGATCCGGCTGCTGGGCGGCGTGCTGTTCTTCAGCGGGATGCTGATCATGGCCTACAACGTCATCCGCACCATCGCCGGCAGCAAGGCGGTCGAAGCGCCGATCCCGGCGCTCGGCGCGCCGGTGCACGCGTGATCGAGGGACACGTGCCCGACATGCCCGACCCAGGAGCCCATGCATGAAGCTCAACCAGGAACTCATCGAACGCAACATCGGCTGGATGATCGTGCTGATCGTGCTGGTCGTGAGCGTCGGCGGTCTCGTCGAGATCGTGCCGCTGTACTTCCAGAAGTCGACGACCGAGCCCGTGGCCGGCGTGAAGCCGTACACCGCCTTGCAGCTCACCGGGCGCGACGTGTACCTGCGCGAGGGCTGCTACAACTGCCATTCGCAGATGATCCGTCCGTTCCGCGCCGAGACGGAGCGTTACGGCCATTACTCGGTGGCGGGCGAGTTCGTCTACGACCACCCGTTCCAGTGGGGCAGCAAACGCACCGGGCCGGATCTCGCGCGCGTCGGCACCAAGTACTCGGACGAATGGCATCGCACGCACCTCAACAACCCGCGCGACGTGGTGCCGGAATCCAACATGCCGGGTTACCCATGGCTGGCGAAATCGCCGGCCGATGCGGGATCGATCCAGGCCAGGATGACCGCGCTGCGCCGCGTCGGGGTGCCGTACACGGACGAGGACATTGCCAAGGCGCCTGCGGCGCTTGCCGGGCATACCGAGGAGGACGCGCTCGTCGCCTACCTGCAGAACCTCGGTCTCGCGATGAAGAACACGAGGTAGCCATGAACTGGTTCAACTTTGTTGCCAGCAGCACGACGGTCCTGAGCTTCCTGCTGTTCCTCGGGATCGTCAGGTGGGCGTGGAGCGCGCGCCGGCAGGCCGCGTTCGCCGAAGCGGCAGGCGCGCCGTTTGCGCTGCCCGATGAAGTGACGCCGGCCGATGCGCCTGCGATGGAGCGGCAGTCATGAGCGATTTCACCTCCGATTTCTGGAACTGGTACGTGATCGTCTTCACGCTGGCTTCGATCGCGTACTGCGCGTGGCTGTTGTGGAAGATGAGCAAGGCGAAGCTGCCCGCCGGCCAGACCGTGCAGGACGCCGGGGCGGCGCCGGGGAAGGGCGCCGAGCTCACCGGACACGTATGGGACGGCGACCTCGCCGAATACAACAACCCGCTGCCGCGCTGGTGGATGTGGCTGTTCTGGATCACGATCGTCTTCGCGCTCGGCTATCTCGCGCTCTACCCGGGACTTGGCCGCATGAAGGGAGCGCTCGACTGGACATCGCGGTCGGCCTACGAGCAGGAAAGCGCGCAGGCCGACGCGCGGGCGAAGCCGCTGTACGACAAATACCTGGCCATGGACCTGAAGCAGGTCGCCGTCGATCCGCAGGCGCACGCCATGGGCGAGCGCCTGTTCCTCAACAACTGCGCGCAATGCCACGGCTCCGACGCCGGGGGCTCGCGGGGCTTTCCCAATCTGCGCGACGACGACTGGCTCTACGGTGGCGAGCCGGATGCGATCAAGCTCAGCATCATGAACGGTCGCAACGGCGTGATGCCGCCGCTCGGACCGGCACTGGGCGAAGAGAACGTGCGCAACGTCGTTGCCTACGTGCGCTCGCTCTCGGGATTGCCCAGCGATGGCCTGAAGGCGCAGCTCGGCAAGGCGGTGTTCGCGCAGAACTGCGCGGCCTGCCACGGACCCGAAGGCAAGGGCAACCAGGCGATCGGTTCGCCCAACCTGACCGACAAGGTCTGGCTGTACGGCAGCTCGGAGCAGACGATCACCGAAACGGTGATGAAAGGCCGCGGCTCACCGTCCATGACGGAAGGACAGAGCGTGATGCCCGCGTGGGGCCCCAAGCTCGGCGAAGGCAAGGTGCAGGTGCTTGCGGCGTATGTGTGGAGCCTCTCGCACCAAACTGCCGCCGCCAAATAGACTCCTCCCCGGCTGCGGCAGCGAACGACTGTCGCGGCCGGCTTTTTTTTCTGGTGCAACATCACCGCGGACACCGTGGCAGCCTCGCAAAAAACCATTCCGATCGCGGCGGCGACCGCCCCGACGAGCAGCGCAGCGCCCGTCGAGGAAGTTGCGCTCTACGAGATCCGCAAGAAAATCTATCCGCGCGCCGTGCACGGCGTTTTCGCGCGCTGGCGCTGGACGCTCGTCATCCTGACCCAGCTCCTGTTCTACGGCCTTCCCTGGCTGCACTGGAACGATCGCCAGGCCGTGCTATTCGACCTCGCCGCCCGCAAGTTCTATCTGTTCGGGCTCGTGTTCTGGCCCCAGGACGTGATCTACCTCGCCGTGCTGCTCATCATTGCGGCGCTGTCGCTGTTCCTGTTCACGGCCATCGCCGGACGGCTGTGGTGCGGCTACGCCTGCCCGCAGACCGTGTACACCGAGATCTTCCTGTGGGTCGAGCGCAAGATCGAAGGCGACCGCGTGGCGCGCATGCGGCTCGATGCGGCGCCGTTCTCGCTCGAAAAGCTGGTGCTCAAGGCGTTCAAGCACATCGCGTGGCTGATGATCGCCCTGTGGACCGGCTACACGTTCGTCGGCTACTTCACGCCCATTCACGATCTCGGGATCAGGTCGATCACGTGGCAGCTCGGGCCCTGGGAGGCGTTCTGGATCCTGTTCTACGGCTTCGCGACGTACGGCAACGCAGGCTTCATGCGCGAGCAGGTGTGCAAGTACATGTGCCCGTACGCGCGCTTCCAGTCGGTGATGTTCGACGCCGACACCCTCGTCATCACGTACGACGCAGCACGCGGGGAACCGCGGGGTGCGCGCAGTCGCAAGGCCGATCCGGCGCAGGCGGGCCTCGGCCATTGCGTCGACTGCAACATCTGCGTACAGGTGTGCCCGACGGGCATCGACATCCGCAAGGGGCTGCAGTACGACTGCATCGGCTGCGCGGCCTGCATCGACGGCTGCGACCAGGTCATGGCCAAGATGGGATATCCGGCGGGTTTGATCCGCTACACCACCGAGAACGCGCTCGCCCGCGGCTTCGATGCGCCCATGATCCTGAAGCGGGTGTTTCGCCCGCGGACCCTGATCTATCTCGCCGTGCTCGTGGCGATCGTCAGCGTCGCCGGTGTCGCGCTTTATGAGCGCAATCCGCTGAAGGTCGACGTGATCCGCGATCGCGGTGCGCTCTCCCGCGAAGTGGAGGCCGGGGTGATCGAGAACGTCTACCGCCTGCAGATCATGAATACCGACGAGACGCAGCGCGCCTTCAGAATCGAGGCGAGCGGCATCGAGGGTGTGAAGGTGGTCGGCGTCCCGGAGATCGTCACCGTCGATGCCGCGGGAACCCGGCTCGTCCCCTTCCGGCTGCAAGCGCCCGCAGAGGCCGAGGACCGGGACCGAGGCGAGCACCGCGATCAGGACCGCGACGGGCATGCGAAGTCGCGCCGCGTCGAGATCATCGTGCAGGCGGTCGATGAACCCTCCATCATTCGCCGTGAGCGCTCGAGCTTCGTCTTTCCGCGATAGGACCGTGCCATGAATGCGAATGCCCTCTCCTCGCCGGCGCCCGCAGTGCCGTGGCACCGGCAGCGGTGGCCCTGGCTGTTGATGCTCGGGCCTGCGGTGGTCGTGGTTGCTGGGCTCTTCACCGCGTGGCTCGCCGTGCACAGCGACGACGGCATGGTGGCGGCGGACTACTACAGGCGCGGGCTGCTGATCAACCGCGATATCGCGAAGACCACGCGCGGCGCAGCGATCGGCGCGGTCGCGACCTTCGCCGGCGACGGCGAAGTGCGCGTGAGCATTTCCGGAGTGGCAGCGGCGAGTGCCGCGCCGGCGGCGCTCACGCTGCGTCTCGTCCATCCCACGCGCGCCGGGCTCGACCACAGCGTGGCGCTGCGGGCATCGGCGGACGGGACGTACATCGGAAGCATGCCGGCGATCGCTGCAGGGCGCTGGCTCGTGACGGTCGAAAGCGATACGTGGCGCCTGCCGACGATCGAGGTGACGGCGCCGTTTCCCGAGCTGAGGCTGGGCGCCGCGCCGTCACGCTGAGCCGCGCAGAACCGCATCGCGAAAGCCATCAGGAGAACGACGCATGTCGCACACCAATCTCGCGCAACGGATCATGTGGGTGCTGTGGCCGGCATTCCTCGTCGCCGGTATCGCGGAGACGCTGTTCTTCACACTGTTCGACCCGCTGGACCTGCACTTCTTCGGCGCGACGCTCGAGCTGTCGCGCCAGGCGATCTATACCATCGGGTTTTTCGCATTCTGGACGCTGTGCATCGCGTCGTCGGCGCTGACGGTGTTCCTCGAGCGCTCGCCGTGGGAGGCGAACCGCTGTCCGCTCGACGCCGAAGGTCGCCCGGTGGGCTGCCCCAAGCGGGCCGTGGTGATGCCTGGCGCGGAGAAGGGCTTGCGCGCGGAATGATCCCGCGCCGGCGCCGGAGATGGTCAGCCGCGCTGGCCGACCAGCTGCTTGAGCGCGGTGAGGTCGATCAGCTTGACGGCGCGTCCCTGGACCTGGATCAGGCCCTCTTCCTGGAAGCGCGAGAAAAGCCGGCTGACGGTCTCGAGCTTGAGGCCGAGGTAGCTGCCGATCTCCTCGCGGGTCATGCGCAGCACGAACTCCGTCGAGGAATAACCGCGGCGGCGATAGCGGTCGGAGAGATTCAGCAGGAACACGGCGAGGCGCTCTTCCGCGCGCATGCTGCCGAGGAGCAGCATGATGTTGTGATCGCGGGAGATCTCGCGGGACAGGAATTGGTAAAGATTGTGCTGCAGCGCCGGCAACTCGCGGGCGAGCGTCTCGAGGCGCTCGAACGGCAGCACGCACATCTCGGTATCCTCGAGCGCCACGGCCTGGCAGCCATGGTGGTCCGTGCCAATGCCGTCGAGGCCGATGATGTCGCCCAGCATGTGATAGCCGGACACCTGCTCACGACCGTCTTCCGCGAGCACCGTGGTCTTGAGGGAACCGAGGCGCGTGGCGTACAACGCGGTAAAGGCGTCGCCGGCACGGTACAGTGATTCGCCCTTCTTGAGCTTGATGCGATGGCCGACGAGGGCGTCCACCTGCTTCATGTCCTCCGGCGAGAGGCCCACGGGCAGACAGAGCTCGCGCATGCTGCACGTCGAGCAATGGCTCTTGAGATCGCGCAGCGAGATGACGGGCGCGGCATATGAACCGCGGTTGCTCGCACCAAGAGCCGCGGAGGCGGCACCGGGGACCGGGCTCTTGGCTGGGGAACGCATTATCGAGGCGGTTTCTCGGGCAAGACTTGAATGAAATCGCAGAGGTTGATCAATGTCAACACGTCATTTTACGCCATGCGGCACGGGGTAGCCAGCGCCAATGCTTAGACAACACTTGCCTGTCCGGCGGCTTGCCGGGCAACAATCCGGGGCGGGCAGCGCAATCCCCCGGCAGGCGGAAACGCAGACCCCGCAGCGTGCCTTCGGCAAGTCCGCCGGTCTGACAAGGCGGGACGGATGATCGCCTGGTCGCCTTTGATCGGGGCCTGGCTTGCCGGTCTCCTCGGTGGCGCGCATTGCCTCGCCATGTGCGGGGGATTCGTCGCAGCGATGGCCGGCGCCTCCTCACCGTCACGCGCCGTTCCGCTGCAACCGGCGCGCGCGCTTGCCTGGGCGCAGCTTCCGTACAACCTCGGCCGGATCACCACCTACACGGTATTGGGCGCCGCGGCCGGCGGCATGGGAGGCGCGGTGCTGGGCACCAGCGACTGGCTGCCCGTGCAGCGTACGCTGTATGTGATCGCTAACCTCGCGCTGCTGGCACTGGCATGGGTGATCGTCACCCGTCGGGAGGGATTGCACTGGCTGCAGCAGGCGGGCAGCCGCCTGTTCGTGCGACTCCGCCCGGCGATGAAGCCCCTGCTCCATCGGGCGGGTGTGGCGCCCCGATTCGCGCTGGGCACGCTCTGGGGCTTCGTGCCTTGCGCCATGACGTACTCTGTCCTCCCGGTCGCCCTGTTTGCGGGAGGGTGGTGGCAGGGCGCCCTGGTCATGGCGGCATTCGGTCTTGGCACCTTGCCGAACCTGATGGCGGCCGGCTGGTTCGTGGCGACCGGGCGGCGGTGGCTGGACCGGGCGGCGATCCGAGTCGGGGCCGCGCTTCTGCTCGGCGGGTTTGCGGCAGTGGGGATCTGGCGGGCATTGGGGGATCCGTCGCTGCTTGCCCAGGGTCCCTTCTGCCTCGTCCATTGATTGCGATCGACCCTCATGCCAGCGATCCTGACCGGCACCTTCCCCGATCCTCGCGACTTCGTCTCCGAGGCGCCCGCAGCCGACGTGGCGGAGTGGTATGCGGCCATTGGCGAAAGCCTCGCTGCCGACACGGCCGTCCTGCGCGACGCGGTGGCCGCCCAGGTTCGCCCGGCTGTGGGTCGAGCTTGGCTGGACCAGCCGCTAATAGTCGATAACGCCGTCGAACATGCTCCTTCGGTTGAGATTGCACGATATCTTTGGCGATTGGTGGACGAACTGTGGGCGACAGCGGGCACGCGTCCCGAAACCGACGTCCAGGTCACTGTGTTCGCGCTGCCGATGGTCATCGTCGCCGGTGCAGAGGCTGGGCGCGAAGGCTTGGTCGACGGCGTCCTCCGCGATCCCGGCCGGGTGGCCGCCATCCTGCGTGAGGGCCGTGCACTCGGGGGGAGCGAGACGATCGCGATCAGTCGCGTGCTAGTGCCCGCCGGGCGACTCGGCATCGCGAATCTGCGGACGTGGGACGCCATGCGGCAGCTGCCCGCAATGGATCCGGCACCGCCCGGGGAAATCGATCGGCTCTTCGAGACAGCTCCCTTGCACGTGCTCCCGGGGATCGAGCAGGCGCACCTCCGGTTCATGGTCGGTACGGCGATCGCTGCCGGCGGCCGCGATCTGCTCGCGCATCCAACCGTCGATCGCTGGGGCGCGCCCCTGACTCGCGAGCTTGGCGCGCAACTCGCCGCGCCGGGCGTCTCGCTTCTGCCGCTGCCCCGCCCGCCGGGCAGGCCGTTGCCCGCACAGCATCAGGGACTCGTCGCGCAGCGCGAGATCGGTGCGCAGCTTTTCGCCACCAACGCGATCCGGCGCTTTCGCGCCTCGGTGGGAGAGCCTTCGGCGGTCATCAGCAGCCACCGCGCGCCTGATGCGCCGGGCGGCGGCGAGCTGCGTCTCTCGCTCTCGTCGCCGTTCGAGCCGCGCGACGCGGAAGGCTTCCGCTGTCCGCTGTATGCGATCGAAAGCGTCGGCACAGCGCTCGGCATGCTGCTCGACCTCCTGCACGACTGCCGCGTGCAGGACATCCGCCTGCTTGCAGGGGTGCATGCCGACCGCGTCGCCGGCAGCGACATGCCGCTCTTCTTTCGCGCGGACGCGATTCCCGAGGGCGCGCTGCTGCAATAGAGCTCGCCGCCCTGGACGGCCCCTCAAGCGCTGGCGTGACCCGGATCGAGTTCGGCGCGACGACGGTATACGCGCGCCGCGCCGCTCACGTGCTTCACCAGCTGCGGATCCCCTTCGTATTCCACGGCGCCCGCCCCGGACACTTCCACGCGCAGCTGCTTTTGCGCGTTCACCAGCACGCGTCCGGCCCCGCTCACGTCGATGCTCGTGTCGTCGGTGACCAGGTCTCCGGCGCGATATTCGGCGGCGCCGGTGACCACGACGCGCTGGCGACGCGCGCTGCCGGCCAGCGTCGCCTTCATCGCGCCCGACGCCGTGATTGCCAGCTCTTCGGCCTGGAGCTGCGGCATCCGGATGCGTGCCGTGCCCGATACATCGATGCCGAGCTGCCCGACGCGCAGGGGCTCGGCGGCGAGCTTCACCGCGCCGGAAAGCGCAATGGTGTCGAGCTGCCGGAGGGTGATGTCGATCCGCGGCGTCCGGACGGCGCCGCCGAACAGATGCGACCACCACGAACGGGGCGTCCGGTAGCGAATGCGCAGCACGCGGTCCACCACGTCGACGCTCACGTCCGGACTTTGCCGGGCGCTGACCTCGATCGCCACCGCGTCGGTCGTTCCCTGCCGCAGCGTGACGTCGGCCAGACCGTCGATGCGCAGACCCGAGAACGGCGTCACCGCGGGACGCAGTGTGATCAGCTCGCCGCCGCGCAGTCCGCCCTGGAGATAGAGCCAGGCGCCGCATGCCAGAAGGGCCAGGATCACTGCACTCAGCAACACGGCGACGCGTGCGGCACGGGCCATGGCGGCTCCCAGGTGAAGAAGTGATGAGATGCGCCAGTGTGCCCCGCCGGATTCACCTGCGCCGGCCGACAGGCTGCGTGCGGTCAGCCACCCGCACGCCAGCGGCGCTCCGCGTCGTCCCATGCACGGAGTGCCTGCAGGTCCGGCACCCACGCGAGCCCGGACTTCGCGTCCGCAGAGACCGCCTCGGGTGTTACGACGACGTCGAGCAAGGCGGGGGTGTTGGCGAACGCCCGATCCAGCGCCGGGTCCAGGTCGTCGTAGCGCTCGACGCGCTCGGCGTGCATGCCGAAGGCACGCGCCATGGCGGCGTGATCGGCGCTCTGCAGGCGCGTGCCGACCACGCGCCCGTACGTCTTCTGCTGGTCGTCGACTTCAATCTGCCAGGCACCGTTGTTGGCAACGACGATGACGACTGGCGCCTTGTGCCGCACCGCGGTGTCGATCTCCATCGCGTTGAAGCCGAATGCGCCATCCCCGGTGGCGACCACCACGCGCCGCTCCGGAAAGGCCAGACTGGCGGCGATGCCGAACGGTGTTCCGACGCCTATGCAGCCGAGCGATCCGGGATCGAGGTAAGTCCCTGCGGAAAGCGCGACGCGGGCGAAGCTCAGGAAGTCCCCGCCATCGGCGACGACGATGCTGTCGCGGTCGAGCTTGCGTTGCAGTGCACCCAGCACCGCATAGGGGTGCAGCCGACCGTCGCTGCCGGTGCGTGCGTCCGCCATGCCGGCGCGGAGTCTCGCGACGCGGTCCCGGTGTCCGCTGCGCATTTCGTGCGTCCACGCGTGGTCGACCGCAGGCGTGCGTCCAATGGCGGCATCGGTCAGGGCACGCAATGTCAGCGCCGGATCGGCCAGGAGCTCGACGCTGCCACGGCGGTTGTCGTGCAGCTCCGCCGGGACATCCGCGATGCGCACGAAGGTCGCGTCGCCGAATACCGCCGGCGAGCCGTACGCCAGCTGAAAGTCCAGCCGTCGACCGATGGTGACGACCATGTCGGCATCGCCCATCACCTGTCCGCGCATGGCGGTCACGACGGCAGGATGCTCATCAGGCAGGACGCCGCGGCTCTCCGCGGTATCGAGGTAAAGCGCGCCAGAGGCGTCGAGGAATTGCGACAACTCGCGCGCTGCGTGCCGTGCGCCCCGACCGCTGATCACCAACGGGCGCCGCGCCGACCACAAAAGGTCGATCGCCCGGGCGACGGCGTCCGGGTGCGGTTGCAGTGGCAAGCGCGCATGCGGCTGCAGGTGCTCCTCGCGCTGCAGGGCGGGCGGCACCGCGGCGCGCAGCGTATCGGTCGGGAAGTCGAGGTAGACCGGCCCCGGCTCCCCGCCGGCGCCGAAGGCACGCTCGACCGCGAGGTCCAGCTCGCGCAGTACGGCCGAGGGCTCGCGCACCGTGCGTGCATGCCGGGTGATGCTGCGGACGAGCTCGGTGTGGACGATGTCCTGCAAGGCGCCCCGGTGCTCCTGCGCACGCGGCGGTGTGCCGGACAGGACCAGCACCGGCGCACGCGCAACGTGCGCGTTGGCGATGCCGGTCATCGCGTTGGTAACGCCGGGGCCGGCCGTGACCAGGGCCACGCCGAGGCCGCCCGTGAGCTCGGCATGCGCATGCGCCATGTAGACCGCCGCGCGCTCGTCGCGCACGTCGATGATGCGGATGCCGGCCGCGTCCACGCCCATCCAGATCGGCATGATGTGTCCGCCACAGAGGCCGAACACGCGGTCGACGCCGCGGGCCTTCAGGAAACGCGCGACCACGTTCGCGGCCGCATTGCTCGGGATGACCTGTTCCATCGGTTGCCTCGTTGCTCGCGATGACGCATTGCCGCAGCGTGACGCCGGCCGCCGCTCTCGCTTCGCTTCCGTATTCAAATGCGCTGACCGCAGCGCTCCGACGTGGCGCTATGCTTGGTCGACGCGCAGCGCCGTGATCGGCGCAAGCTATCACTATTCCGCAGCAAAGCAAGGAGGAGCCGTGGACGCAACGCAGGCACCGCTCCGGGTGCTGATCGCCAAAGTGGGCCTCGACGGCCATGATCGCGGAGTGAAGATCGTTGCGCGGACCCTGCGCGACGCCGGGATGGACGTGATCTATACGGGTCTGCACCGCACGCCTGACGAAGTCGTCGATGCTGCGGTGCAGGAGGACGTCGATGTCATCGGCATCAGCATCCTGTCGGGCGCGCACATGACGGTGTTCCCGCGCGTCATGGATCTTCTTCGCAAGCGCGGCGCCGATGACATCCTGGTCGTCGGCGGTGGCGTCATTCCCGACGAGGACGTGATCGCTCTCAAGCACGCCGGCATCAAGGAGCTGATGCTCCAGGACACGCCGCCCGAGGAGATCGTCGCGATGGTGCGGCGTATCGTTGCCGAACGCGGGCCGCGCTGAGGTCGCGATGGAAGCCTGGACCTTTCCGCCGCGTTTCGACCCGGATTACCTGCCCGCTGCCGGCTCGCGCTACTGGTTCCCGGTCCGCGAGACCATGCCGCCTGCCGATCGCGAGCGCGCCATCGTTCAGCGCCTGCAGCAGGTGACGCGTTACGCCTGGGACCACGCGCCGTTCTACCGGCGCAAGTGGGAGGACGCGGGCTTCCACCCCGACCAGCTGCGCACACTGGAAGATTTCGAGCGGCGCGTGCCCGTGGTCGCCAAGCAGGACCTGCGCAAGTCGCAAGCCGACCATCCGCCGTTCGGCGATTACCTCTGCATTCCGGAGCAGGAGGTGTTTCACATCCACGGCACGTCGGGCACCACGGGACGGCCGACTGCATTCGCGATCGGCCGCGACGACTGGGCATCGATCGCCAACGCGCACGCACGCATCATGTGGGGCATGGGCATCCGGCCGGAGGACACGGTGTTCATCGCGGCGATCTTCAGCCTCTACATGGGATCGTGGGGATCGTTGTCGGGAGCCGAGCGCCTGCACGCCAGGGCTTTCCCGTTCGGCGCGGGCGCACCCGGCATGACGGCGCGCGCAGCGATGTGGCTCGAGCTCATGAAGCCGCGGGCGTTCTACGGCACGCCGTCGTTCGCGCTGCATCTCGCCGAAGTCGCCCGCAGCGAGGGCTACGATCCGCGCTCGTTCGGCTTGCGCACGATGTTCTTCTCCGGCGAGCCCGGCGCCTCGGTCCCGGGCGTGCGCGACCGCATCGCCGATACCTATGGCGCGCGCGTCATCGACTGCGGCTCGATGGCCGAGATGTCGCCGTTCATGAACGTATCGGGCACGGCGCAGACCGACGGCATGCTTTGCTGGCAGGACGTGATCTACACCGAAGTGTGCGATCCGAAGACGTATCATCGCGTGCCTTATGGCCAGCGCGGCACGCCGGTCTACACGCACCTCGAGCGCACCTCGCAGCCGATGATCCGCCTGCTGTCGGGGGATCTCACCGAATGGGTGGACGGGCCCAACCCGTGCGGGCGCACCTATCCACGCCTGCCCCATGGCATTTTCGGGCGCATCGACGACATGTTCACGATCCGCGGCGAGAACGTGTATCCGAGCGAGGTCGATGCCGCCATGAATGCGCTCGATGGCTACGGCGGCGAGCACCGCATCGTCATCAGCCGCGATGGCGCGATGGACGAGCTGCTGATCCGGGTGGAGGCATCGGCCGCAGTGAGTGCCGGCGGCCACGAGCGCATGCACGCGCTGCGGACCGAAGCCGCCGCCAAGCTGCAGAAGATGCTCGGCCTGCGCGCCAAGGTGGAGGTGGTGCCGCCCGGCACGTTCCCGCGCACCGACTTCAAGGCGCGTCGCGTGATCGACGATCGCGAGGTGTTCCGCGAGATGAACGCGCGTCTCGGCTGATGGCCTACGTCGCATCCCAGGCGCTGGTACCGGCCGCGCAGGCCGGCGAAATCCGCGCCATCGCGCGCCTGCTCACGCGCGCCGAAGCGGGCACGCCGGAAAGCCGGCCAGCGCTCGATGCGATGTTCGCGGCGGCGGGGCGGGCGCACGTGGTCGGCATCACCGGCGTGCCGGGGAGCGGCAAGTCGACGCTCGTGGCGTCGCTCACGGCGGCGATCCGGCGCAGCGGACGCAAGGTCGGCATCATCGCAATCGATCCGTCGAGCCCGTTCTCGGGCGGCGCGATCCTCGGCGATCGCATCCGCATGGGCGAGCTCGCCGGTGATCCGGGCGTGTACGTGCGCAGCATGGCGACGCGCGGCGCCCTCGGCGGGCTCGCGAGCGGCACGCTCGAGGCGGTCGACGTGCTCGATGCGGCGGGATACGACATGGTGCTCATCGAGACGGTCGGCGTCGGCCAGGACGAGGTCGACGTCGCGCGCGCCGCGCACACCACCGTGGTCGTTTCCGCGCCGGGTCTGGGGGACGACATCCAGGCGATCAAGGCCGGCATTCTCGAGATCGCCGACGTGCACGTGGTCAGCAAATGCGATCGCTCCGATGCGAACCGCACGATCGTCGATCTGAAGGCCATGCTCGGCATGGGCCTCGCGATCGCCGGGCGGCGCGACTGGGAGGCGTCCGTGGTCGCGACGAGCTCGGCGAAGGGCGAGGGAATCGGCGATCTGCTGGCGGCGATCGATCGCCATTGGCAACACCTGCACGACAGCGGCCGCATCGACGAGCGACGGCAGCAGATCAACGAGCGCCGGCTGCTCAAGGCCGCAGAGCAGATCCTGCGCGACCGCTTCGCGCGCCATCGCGACGGCAAGGTCACGCAACTGCTCGAGCGGTTGCAGGCGCGCGCGATGAGTCCGCACGCGGCGGCCGTGGAGCTGCTCGAATCAATCCGCATTGGAGACGAGGCATGAACGATCCCGTAGTTCGCGCTCACGCACCGGGTCAGGCCGGAAACGAAAGTGGTGCGTCGCTCGACGCCGAAGCCATGCAGAAGCTCGCGGCGGACGTAGCGGCATGGGAGAAGAACGAGGTCGCGGGCTTCGTCGCCCGGGCGCCCGAGCGGCGTCCGGAATTCACCACGATCGGCGGCATGCCGCTCAAGCGCACGTACACCGCACTCGATGTCGCGGACACCCCGCTCGAGGACATCGGGCTTCCGGGCCGCTATCCGTTCACCCGCGGTCCGTATCCGACGATGTATCGCGGCCGCCTCTGGACCATGCGCCAGATCGCCGGCTTCGGCACGGCAGAAGACACGAACAACCGTTTCAAGTACCTCATCAGCCAGGGCCAGACGGGACTCTCCACGGACTTCGACATGCCCACGCTCATGGGCTACGACAGCGATCACCCGATGAGCGAGGGCGAGGTCGGCCGCGAGGGCGTGGCGATCGACACGCTGGCCGACATGGAGCATCTTTTCGATGGCATCGACCTCGAAAAAATCTCCGTGTCGATGACCATCAATCCGTCGGCGTGGATCCTGCTCGCGATGTACGTCGCGCTGGCGCAGCAGAAAGGCTACGACCTCAACCGGCTGTCGGGCACGATCCAGGCCGACATCCTGAAGGAGTACATGGCGCAGAAGGAGTGGATCTTCCCGATCGCGCCTTCGGTGCGCATCGTGCGCGATTGCATCACGTATTGCGCCCGCAACATGAAGCGCTACAACCCGATCAACATCTCGGGATACCACATCTCCGAGGCCGGGAGCTCGCCGCTCGACGAGGCGGCGTTCACCATGTGCAATCTCATCACCTACGTCGAGGAGGTCACGAGGACCGGCATGCACGTGGATGAATTCGCGCCGCGGCTCGCGTTCTTCTTCGTCTGCCAGGCGGATTTCTTCGAGGAGATCGCCAAGTTCCGGGCATTGCGCCGGGTGTACGCGAAGATCATGAAGGAGCGCTTCGGGGCGCGGAATCCCGAGTCGATGCGGCTGCGCTTCCATTGCCAGACGGCGGCCGCATCGCTCACCAAGCCCCAGTACCAGATCAACGTCGTGCGCACCGGGCTGCAGGCGCTCGCCGCCGTGCTCGGCGGGGCCCAGAGCCTGCACACCAACGGGATGGACGAAGCCTTCGCGATCCCGACGGAGGAGGCGATGAAGATCGCGCTGCGCACGCAGCAGATCATCGCGCACGAAAGCGGCGTCGCGGATGTGGTCGATCCGCTTGGCGGGTCCTATCTGGTCGAGAGCCTCACGACGCAATACGAGCGCGCCATCTTCCAGGTGATCGACGAGGTCGACGCGAATGGCGGCACCGTCAAGCTCATCGACGAGGGCTGGTTCCAGCGACGGATTGCCGATTTCGCGTACGAGACGGCGCTCAGGAAGGCAAGCGGCAGGAAACCGGTCATTGGCGTCAACATGTTCGCCGACCCCGAGGAGACGGCCGACATCGAGCTGCATCCGCACGATCCCACCACTGCAACACGTCAGATCGAGCGGCTGCAGCGTGTGCGGCGCGAGCGTGACAACGCGAAAGTGAATGCGCTGCTCGATCGGCTCGTGCAGGTCGCGAACAACGCGGACGAGAACATCATGCCCGTCACGATCGAGCTCGTGCAGGCGGGAGCGACGATGGGCGATATCGTCGAGCGGCTGAAGACCGTCTGGGGAACCTACCGCGAGCGCCCGGTGTTTTGAACCGGGCCTGCCGCCGTCGTTGTCGGTCAGGCTTCGGCGGCCACGGCGCACCACGATCTTTGTCGGTCAGGCTCCAACCCGACGAGGGTGCCGTCATCATCCTGGCCCGCGCCTGGACCCGCGATCCTGCTGCACGACGCACACCTGGCGCCACGGTCAAACGCGCAACGCGCAGGATGGCACGCGCATGCGAAACTACGCGCCCTGAAGCGCCTGCCCTCCTGCAATGCTCATCCCCTATCGTGAGTTCCAGCCCGCACACGGCGCACGCGCCGAGATAGCGCACGATGCCGCGCTGATCGGCCGTGCACGCGCAGACGCGGGCCTGGTGCTGCGCTCGCTCGCCACGCTGCGTGGCGACGGCGAGGCCATCACCGTCGGCGAGAACGTATTCTTCGACGAGCGGGCAACGGTGCACATCGCGGACGGGCTCATCCCGTCGGTCGTGGGCCACGAGGTGACGGTAGGCAAGTACGCGCTGGTGCACGCGTGCACACTCGAGGACGGCGTGGTGATCGGCGATGCCGCCGTCGTCATGGACGGCGCGGTGGTCGGCGCTTATGCAGTCATCGCGGCGGGCAGCCTCGTGCCTCCGCGCAAGACCCTGCCCGGCGGCTTCCTCTACGCCGGCAACCCGGCGCTGCCGGTGCGCGACATCGCGCGTGCGGAAGCTCTCGCCTGGGCTGCCGCCATGCGTCGCAACGCTGCCGCCGAGCCCGTCCGGGGTGCCGGCTTGCCGGAGACGGCGTTGACCGAAGTCGAGCGCGCGCTTGCCGCGGGCACCAAGCCGACGATCGACCGCGCCTACATCGCGCCCACCGCCGTCGTCGTTGGCGACGTGCGCGTCGGGGCCGAAGCCGGCGTGTTTTTCGGCTGCATCGTCGCTGCGGGCGATGGTCGCATCGTCATCGGTCCCGGCACGAACATCCAGGACAACTCCCTGCTCGTGACCGATCGTGTCCGCGGCGATCTCCTGATCGGCGAAGGCGTCACGGTTGGTCACAATGCGCGCATCGGTGCTGCGCATATCGGCGACGACGCACTGGTCGGCATGGGCGCCGAGCTCGCCGACGGTGTCCTGGTGCAGGCGGGAGGCTGCGTCGGCGCACGGTCCTATGTCGAGCCGGGCACGATCGTCGAGTCGGGGTGGATCTGGGCGGGCCGTCCCGCGCGGCGTTTTCGCGAGGTGAAGGCAAGCGAGCGCGAAGCGTTCGCGCGCTTTCGCGACATCTACATCGGCTACTCGTCCGCTTATCGCGGCCTCGCATGATGCGACGGCGCAAGCCCCGCGCGATGCACGCTGCGGCCGGCCCGCGCACCCCGGGCACAATCGGCGCGTTGCGCCTCTCACTGGGACTGCCATGAACCTCGATCGCGTTCCCGCCGGCAGGGACCTGCCGAACGACTGCAACGTCATCATCGAAATCCCGATGCATGGCGATCCCATCAAGTACGAGGTCGACAAGGAAACGGGGGCGGTGTTCGTCGATCGCTTCATGTCGACGGCGATGCACTATCCGTGCAACTACGGCTACATCCCGAGAACGTTGTCGGACGACGGCGATCCTTGCGACGTGCTCGTGCTTTCCCCCGTGCCGCTGATCACCGGGGTCGTCGTGCGGTGTCGCCCGATCGGCATGCTTCAGATGGACGACGAGGCGGGCGGCGACGCGAAGATCCTTGCGGTGCCGGTAGACAAGCTGTCGGCGCTCTACCGCGCGATCCAGTCGCCGCGCGATTTGCCGGAGCTCACCACGCTCCAGATCGCGCATTTTTTCGAGCACTACAAGGATCTCGAGCCCGGCAAATGGGTTCGCATCTCGAGCTGGACCGGCCCGGAGGAGGCCAAGCGCGAAATTCTCGACGGCGTGGCGCGCTTCGAGGCGCGGGCGGGCTCCGACGGTGCGGCCGCAGAGCGCTGAGGCAGACGCGCCGCCACAGCACGGGACGTCGGCATTAGCGGCTGCTGCGCTGCTGCGGCGGCGCACGCGCGCCGGCAGCTCGTCTTCCCCGCCCTGTTCGTGGTGCTGTGGAGCACGGGTTTCGTCGCCGCGAAATACGGGCTGCCCTATGCGCCCCCGCTGACGTTTCTCTGGTATCGCTTCCTGCTCGTCGCCGCCTTGATGACGGTCGTCTCGATCGCGACCCGCGCGCCGTGGCCGGGTTCCCCATTGCAGATTCTGCACATCGCGGTGTCCGCCTGGCTCGTGCATGGCGCTTACCTCGGCGGCGTGTTCGTCGCGCTCGCGCACGGGATGAGCGCCGGAACGGTCGCCATGCTGGTGGGCCTGCAGCCGCTGCTGACGGTCCTGCTGGCGAGAGGCTGGCTCGGCGAGCGCGTCGATGCGCGGCAATGGCTCGGTCTCGGGCTCGGCCTCGTCGGCGTGTGGCTCGTGCTGAGCCACCGGGTCACCTTTGCCGCGAACGCGTCAGGCTTGCTGCCCACCGTCGTCGCGCTGCTCGGGATCAGCATCGGCACGCTGTACCAGAAGCGGTACTGTTCGCGCGTCGACCTGCGCAGCGGCTCCGTCGTGCAGTTCACTGCCTGCGCGCTGCTGTACGCGCCGCTCGCAATGCGCGAGCACGTGCCGGTTCAATGGACCCACGAGTTCATGTTCGCCCTCGGATGGTCCGTGCTGGTTCTGTCCGTGGGGGCGATCAGCTTGTTGTACTGGCTGCTGCGCCATGGTGCAGCAGCGAATGTCGCGCGACTGTTCTATCTCGTTCCGCCGGTCACCGCGCTGCAGGCCTATCTCGCATTCGGCGAGACGCTGAGTCCCACGGCCATGGCCGGCATGGTGCTGATCGCAGTCGGCGTCGCGCTATCCCGTAATGGGGTCAGAGCAAGTTAAAGCGCCCCGCTGCCGATTGTTACGCTCGTAACGGGGTCAGAGTAAGTTATCGGCGGTCGGCCGCTGGTGGTTGTTCGGGCTCGTATGCCGTCGCCAGGTGCGCTAGCGTCGCGCAGCCACGATGCACGTGCCGGCGATGCGATCGTGCAGGAACTGGCGCTGTGGATCGATGCCCGCCCATGCAAAGTTGACGGCGAGGAGCCATGTTGCGTGGCGTCCGGCACCCACGGCGTATGCCACGATGGCGAGCGCCGGGCCGATCCAGGCGGCCGCATAACGCCCAAGCGCGCGCGCGACCGACAGGTTCCTGCCCTCGGCATCGACCAGCCAGAGATGCCACGTCCTCATGGCCAGCGTGCGCCGTCCTCCCGTCCAGAAGTACGCGCAGTAGCCGCCGAGCACCGCGAAGAGTACGAGGAACGACAGCGTTCGCATACCGGTGTCGAGAACGGCCAGGCGGGTCTGCCCGGGCGCATGGGGCATCAGCGGCAGGAGCAGGAAGCCGGCAACGAACAGCACCGCCGCCAGCAACACGAGCTCGTAGGCCAGTGCCGCGATGCGCCGCGTGATGCTCGCGCGCTCGACCGGGCGGAGGCCGGCGGCCGCGCTCACCGCGCCGGCGGAGACGGCGGCGCGGAGTACGGTGCAGGGCCGCCGCGGTACCGGGAGGCACCGTTGTCCGGACGGCGAACCGGGTCAGGGCGACGGCGTGCCAGCTCGCGCCGGGCTTCCGGAGGCAGCGTGCGGTATTGCTCCCAGCGCTGGCGCACCTCCTCCCGCTTGTCCGGCGGGAGTTGCCGCAGCGATCGGTACTGCTCGCGGGCCGCCCGCCGCTGATCCGGCGTGAGCTCCGCCCACGGCCGCATCTGCTGCTGCATGCGCTCCTGCTCCGGCGGGGCCATGCGCGGGTACCGGCGGGCGAGACCGCGCCACTTGTCGCGGCGCTGTGGATCGAGCTGGTCCCAGTCCGGGCGCAGCGGCGCCAGAACCCGCTGCTCGTCGGGCGACAGTTGTGACCACCCCGGTCCGGCAGCCTCGGCGGCGCCCGTGAAGCCGAGCGCAAACGCACTGAACACCAGCCAGGCGAGGAGCATGTGCATCCTGGTCAGTTGTCGTCCAGGTGCTTGAGCCAATTCTGGAATCCCGTGTCCAGGTAGGCGTCGATCGGGAGGTCCGAGGTCAGGAGCTCGGCATCGGTTTCGACCAGATCATTGGTCTGCTGCTCGGCTTGCCACGTCTGGTAACCCTGGTACCCGGCTGTCGCTGCGACGATCAGCGCGATGCCCAGCCAGAGCTTGCCGCTGAGCCAGAAGCCGCGTCCGCCGGATCCCGAGCGCACCGAGCCGCCACCACCGGCGGCAGCGCCGGCGAGCTGCGGCGTGGTGACGCGTTCGGGTGCCTCGAGTTGGGCCAGCGCCCGCTGCCTGGCAAGTTGCAGACGATAGGCGGTCCCCGCTCGCATCGAAGCGGTACCCTCATCCAGGAGTCCGGAGATCTTCCGGCCGAGATCGTCGTCGCGTTGTTGAGTTGTCATAGCCTTACCCCTTTGGCCGTGAGCATTTCGGCCAAGGCGTGGACCGCGCGCGAGCAATGGGTCTTGACGCTGCCTTCCGAGCAGCCCATCGCCGCGGCGGTTTCCGCCACGTCAAGCTCTTCCCAGTAACGCAGCAGAAATGCTTCGCGTTGACGCGCCGGGAGCCGCGACAACGCCTGCTCGATTACACCTACGATCTGGGCCTGCTCGAACTGTTCGGCCGGGTCGACGGTGGCATTCGAGCCGGATTTCGCCGCCAGAGTTTCGAGCGGATCGTAATCTTCGTCCCTTTCCTCGCCTTTGCCCATGGACGAGAGCAGGGTTGTCCACGTCGAACGCACCTTCTGCCGCCGAAAATGATCGTGGATCGTGTTCTGCAGGATGCGCTGGAACAGCATCGGCAGCTCGGCGATCGGCTTTTCGGAATATTTCTCGGTCAGCTTGAGCATCGCGTCCTGGACCACGTCCAAGGCGGTGTGCTCGTCACGAACCGCGAACATGGCCTGCTTGAAGGCGCGGCGCTCGACTTCGGCGAGAAAGGCGGAAATTTCTTGGTATGAGGCCAGTTCGGGTTCCGGTGCGCGGGGGGAGGGCGGGGCATTATAGTGGGCAACGACGACAGCGTAAGTCGACCTCGCCCGGCGCCGTGCGATCCGGGCTGCCGCCCCCAATGCACGGCCGTAACTTGCTCTGACCCCATTACCCCCAATGTTGCGCTGCAGCGCTTGACCGTTATTCACTGCCGGCGTAACGTATCGCGTCGGCCGGAAGCGGCCGATGCTGTGCTGCAAAACGGCGATCAAAGTCCCTCCGGCGATGCCACAAGCGTTTCCGGACCATCCCTTGGGACAGCGCCGCTGCAAGTTCAATCGCGGCTATCTACCCGATCCAAGCCTTGGTGGGCGCGTCCACCCAGTTGCGCGCCATGCAGTCGAGGGAGCGTCTTGCTTCCCTCAAGCGTCTCCGAATCCGGGTTTCAGACCAGGAGCCGGGGCTTCGTCACCAATTCGCTTAAGGCATTGCCATGCAACTCACGGGCGCAGAAATCGTTCTCCGCTGCCTGCAGGAGGAAGGCGTCGAGTACGTCTTCGGTTACCCGGGCGGCGCGGTCCTCAACATCTACGACGAGTTCTTCAAGCAGGACAAGGTCAAGCACGTCCTGGTGCGGCACGAGCAGGGCGCCGTGCACGCCGCCGACGGCTACTCGCGCTCGTCGCGGAAGGTGGGGGTATGCCTCGTCACCTCGGGTCCCGGCGTGACGAACGCGGTCACCGGCATCGCCACGGCCTACATGGATTCGATCCCGATGGTCGTGCTCACCGGTCAGGTGCCGACGTATGCCATCGGCCAGGACGCGTTCCAGGAATGCGACACCGTCGGCATCACCCGTCCCTGCGTGAAGCACAATTTCCTGGTCAAGGACGTGAAGGATCTCGCGGTCACGATCAAGAAGGCTTTTTATCTCGCGGCCACCGGCCGCCCCGGGCCGGTGCTGGTCGACATCCCGAAGGACGTGACCCAGGCGAAGACCGAGTTCAGCTATCCCAAGACGATCTCGCTGCGCTCGTACAACCCGGTCACGAAGGGCCACGCGGGGCAGATCAAGAAGGCCGTGCAGCTCCTGCTCGACGCCAAGCGCCCGATGATCTACGCCGGCGGCGGCGTGGTGCTGAACGACGCCGCCCCGCAACTGACGCGGCTCGTGCGCCTGCTCGGCCACCCCTGCACCAACACGCTCATGGGACTCGGCGGCTTCCCGGGAACGGATCCGCAGTTCACCGGCATGCTGGGCATGCACGGGACGTACGAGTCGAACATGGCGATGCAGCACTGCGACGTGCTGCTCGCGGTCGGTGCGCGCTTCGATGACCGGGTGATCGGCAATCCGGCGCACTTCTCGCGCGGCGATCGCAAGATCATCCACATCGACATCGATCCGTCGTCCATCTCCAAGCGCGTGAAGGTGGACGTGCCGATCGTCGGCTACGTCGCCGACGTGCTCGACGAGATGATCAGGCTGATCGAGGGGTCGCCGCAGAAGCCGGACGCCGCGGCGCTCAAGAGCTGGTGGTCCGAGATCAAGGACTGGCAGCGCAAGGACTGCCTGCGCTACGACCGTAAGAGCACGCTGATCAAGCCGCAGGCGGTCGTCGAGAAGCTGTACGAGCTCACCAAGGGCGACGCGTTCATCACCTCGGACGTCGGCCAGCACCAGATGTGGGCCGCGCAGTACTACAAGTTCGACAAGCCGCGGCGCTGGATCAATTCCGGCGGGCTCGGCACGATGGGCTTCGGCCTGCCCGCTGCGATGGGCGTGCAGATGGTCAACCCCGGTGCGACCGTGGCCTGCATCACCGGCGAAGCCTCCATCCAGATGTGCATCCAGGAGCTCTCGACCTGCAAGCAGTATCACCTGCCGATCAAGATCGTGAACCTCAACAACCGCTACATGGGCATGGTGCGGCAGTGGCAGGAGTTCTTCTACGGCAACCGCTATGCGGAATCGTACATGGATGCGCTGCCTGACTTCGTGAAGCTCGCCGAAGCCTACGGTCATGTCGGCATCAAGGTCGAGCAGCCGGGGGACATCGAAGGTGCCCTGAAGGAGGCGCTCGCCCAGAAGGAACGCCTGGTGTTCCTCGACTTCATCACCGACCAGACGGAGAACGTGTTCCCGATGGTGCCCGGCGGAATGGGGCTCACCGAAATGATTCTTGCCGAAGAACTCTAGAAGAGACTTCCATGCGCCATATCCTGTCCATCCTGGTCGAGAACGAGGCGGGCGCGCTGTCCCGCATTTCGGGGCTCTTCTCCGCCCGGGGCTACAACATCGAGTCGCTCACGGTCGCCCCGACCGAAGACCCGACCATGTCGCGGATGACGGTCGTCACGATCGGGTCCGACGATGTCGTCGAGCAGATCACCAAACAGCTCAACAAGCTCGTCGAGGTCGTGAAGGTCGTCGACCTGACCGAGGGCAATCACATCGAGCGCGAGCTCATGCTGGTGAAGGTCCGTGCTGCGGGCAAGGACCGCGACGAGATGAAGCGCCTCGCCGACATCTTTCGCGGTCGCATTCTCGACGTCACCGACAAGAGCTACACGATCGAGCTCACGGGCACGGGCGTGAAGCTCGATGCGTTCCTGCAATCGATCGAGCCCGGCGTGATCCTGGAGACGGTGCGCACCGGCGCTTCGGGCATTGGCCGCGGCGAACGGATTCTGCGCGTCTGATCACCACCCAACGCGGGCCGCGCCCGCCAGAGAAGAGGAAAAGAAGATGAAGGTGTACTACGAGAAGGATGCCGACCTGTCGCTCATCAAGGGCAAGAAGGTCACCATCGTCGGCTATGGTTCGCAGGGCCATGCGCACGCGCAGAACCTCAACGACTCCGGCGTCAAAGTGGTCGTGGGATTGCGCAAGGGCGGGGCATCGTGGGACAAGGCGAAGAAGGCGGGGCTCAAGGTCCAGCAGGTCGGCGACGCCGTCGCCGGCGCCGATTTCGTGATGATGCTGATGCCCGACGAGCACATCGCCGCGGTGTATCGCGACGAAGTCGAGCCGAACATCAAGAAGGGCGCGACGCTGGCGTTCGCCCATGGCTTCAACATCCACTACGCCCAGGTGGTACCCCGCGACGATCTCGACGTGGTGATGGTCGCGCCGAAAGCGCCGGGGCACACGGTGCGCTCGACCTACACGCAGGGTGGCGGCGTGCCGATGCTGATCGCCGTCCACCAGGACAAGAGCAAGAAGGCGCGTGACGTGGCGCTGTCTTACGCGGCGGCGATCGGCGGCGCGAGGGCGGGGGTGATCGAGACCAACTTCCGCGAGGAAACCGAGACCGACCTCTTCGGCGAGCAGGCCGTGCTGTGCGGGGGCACCGTCGAGCTGATCAAGGCCGGCTACGAAACGCTGGTCGAGGCGGGCTATGCACCGGAGATGGCGTACTTCGAGTGCCTGCACGAGTTGAAGCTGATCGTCGACCTCATCTACGAGGGCGGCATCGCCAACATGAACTACTCGATCTCGAACAACGCCGAGTACGGCGAGTACGTCACGGGTCCGAAGATCATCACGGACGAGACCAAGCGCGTGATGCGGCAGGTGCTGCGCGACATCCAGACCGGCGAGTACGCGAAGAGCTTCATCCTGGAGAACCGCGCGGGCGCGACCACGCTGACTTCACGCCGGCGCTTGATGGGCGAGCACTCGATCGAAGTCGTCGGCGAGAAGCTGCGCTCGATGATGCCGTGGATCAAGAAGAACAAGCTCGTCGACCAGACGCGCAACTGATGCAGTGTCCGCCCGCGGGGCGGGATTGACGTACCGCTGTCCCGCAGGCACGCTGCCGGCAGATTCCCGCAAAGGGCGGCCATGCACGCAGCGGACAGGGGCATCATGCGTCGACAGCGCGGGTGGGCTGGACTCGTCGTCCTCCTGCTCGCTCTGGTCATCGTCGGCTTCCTGATGCGCACGGTGGCGCGACAGATGGGACTCACCGACGGTCGTCCGTCTGCGGCCGCCGGTGCGATCCGCGCGGGCACTGACGCCGGGTCCGCGGCGGCCAGCGCTTCACCCACGACTCCGCAGGATCGGGTGCGGGCGGTCGAGGCCGAGGTCCTGCGCCAGAACGCCAAGGCGATGGAGCGCGTCGACGCGCTCGACAAGTAGCGCTTCCAGCGCGCCAACGTGCACGCTCGGCGCAACGACCGCTGGCGAGAGCGTGCCGGCGCCGATGTTACTATCGACGCGCTGTGCCATAGCCGGGACCGCACTTGTCGAATTATCCGCATCCGATCCTCGCCCGCGAAGGGTGGCCTTTCATCGCGCTGGCGCTCGCCGTCGCGCTGGTGCTCACCTATCTGCACTGGTGGATCGCCGCCGTTCCGGTCTGGCTCGTCGCGGTGTTCATCGTGCAGTTCTTCCGCGACCCGCCGCGCGAGATCCCGCAGCAGGCCAACGCGGTGCTGTGCCCGGCCGACGGGCGTGTGCTCAAGGTGGAGCGGGGCCGCGATCCCTTTCTCAATCGCCAGGCGCTCAAGATCAGCGTGTTCATGAATGTCTTCAACGTGCACTCCAACCGTAGTCCCGTGGACGGCACGATCGTGGAGGCCTGGTATCACGTGGGCGGCTTCGTCAATGCCTCGCTGGACAAGGCGTCGGAGGATAACGAGCGCAATGCCCTCCATCTGCGCACGCCGTCCGGCCAGGACGTGACCTGCGTGCAGATTGCGGGCCTCGTGGCGCGGCGCATCCTCTGTTACGTCAAGCCGGGCGACACCCTCACCCGCGGCCAGCGCTTCGGGTTCATCCGCTTCGGGTCGCGCGTCGACGTGTATCTGACTCCGGAGGCGACGCCACGCGTTGCCATCGGCGACGTGGTCAAGGCGACCGAGACCATCCTCGCCGAATTGCCGGCGTAGCGCGAGTCGCTTACCAGCGGGGCATACGACCATGACGGATTTCGACACCCAGCGCGCGCTGCTGAAGAACCGGGTGCGCCGGCGCGGGATCTACCTCCTGCCCAACCTCTTCACCACCGCGGCACTTTTCGCCGGCTTCTACGCGATCGTGCAGGCGATGAATACGCGCTTCGATGTCGCCGCGGTCGCGATCTTCATTGCCATGGTGCTCGACAGCCTGGACGGACGCGTGGCGCGACTCACCCGCACGCAAAGCGCGTTCGGTGCCGAATTCGACAGTCTCTCGGACATGGTGTCCTTCGGTGCCGCGCCTGCGTTGGTCATGTACGAATGGGCGCTGAAGGGCATGGGCAAGCTGGGCTGGGTCGCGGCTTTCGTGTACGTTGCCGGTGCCGCACTGCGTCTGGCGCGCTTCAACGTCATGCTCGAGGTGGCGGACAAGCGCTGGTTCACGGGCATTCCGAGTCCCGCTGCGGCGGCGCTCGTCGCCGGGTTCGTCTGGATCGTCGACGATTACGCCATCGATCCGACCAACCTGCGCTGGTGGGCGTGGGCGATCACGCTGTTTGCCGGCCTCACCATGGTCAGCAACGTGAAGTACTACAGCTTCAAGGCGATCAACCTCAAGCGCAGCGTGCCCTTCGTCGCGGTGTTCCTGATCGTCATCGCGATGGCCCTGGTCTCGTACCAGCCGGCTCTCGTGCTGTTCGCGGGCTTCGTAGCGTACGGGATTTCCGGTTACGTCGGCTCGGCGTGGATGGCGTGGAAGCGCCGGAAGGCGCGCAATCGCACGGCGAGCTGAACGCCCACTGCCGCAGTTGCCAGGGGACTGCCGAATGCCGCTGATCAGCCTTTCTCGTGCCCGTGGCCGCATCGCGGGTGGCGCGGATCGGCGCCGTACACCGCGAAGTCGAACACCACCGTCCCGTCGCGCTGCCGGTAGGGAATGACAGCGGACGGCTCTGCCTCGAGCTCGCGCGTCCACGTTGCGCGACGGGCGGCTCGATCCTCGATCAGTGCGACCCCGACGTCCTGACCGGCGCACAGGATGGCGCGCGCCCGTTTGAAGTCCGGCTGCGTGTCCATGCCGATGTTGCCGCGGGTCAGGAACTCGACCGGCAGCGCGAGCCCCCAATCGGGAAAGAAGGCAAACGGCTTGCGCGGCGTGGCGTTGAGATCCGCAGCGAAACGGTTGATGGCATCGGACATGAGCTTGACCCCGCCCGTCCTCTCCAGCACGCGCGCTTCCGCCACCTGCCCGACGACATTCACGCCGGCCATGAGCGCTGCCAGGGAGAGCGCGCCGGCGGCCCGGCGGCCGTGCAAGCCGCCGCCGCTGAACATCGCGTCGCGCCATGCGAGGGCGAGCGCGGCGTACAGGAAGGGCAGCAGCACGACGTAGTGATGCCCGCCCAGCCGGCTTCCGAATATCAGCGATACCACGAAGAATGCCACCGGCATCGCCAACACCAGCCGCAGCGCGCCCGTGGCATTCCGGCGCCATTCGGCGAACGCCCATAGTGCCACGGGGGCGAAGATCAGCAGTGCGATTTTCAGGGGGCTGCCCGGCACCGCAACCCACTCCCCGAACATCATCGAGTGATGCCACGCGTTGGTGACGACGCCGATCAGCATGTCCCACGCGAATCCGATGCGACCGGGCACCGTGAGGCCGGAGGACAGCACCTCCAGCGCCCCGGCCTGCTGCCGGTAATAGTCCAGGAACGCGCGGGGCCCGCCCACGCGTCTCATGAGCAGCAGGTAGCCCACGATGTACGGTGCCGTTCCGAGCACCAATCCGCCGAGCCAGGCGCCGCGCGCGCGCCATCGGGTGACGGCCGCTGCGGAAATTGCGTTGCCGACGGCACCCTCGCGGGCCGACAACACCCACACTGCGGGGACCAGCGCGGCGAGGAAGAAGCCGTGCACGAAATAAGCCGCCATCCCCAGCCCGGCAAAAAGCCCGGACAACCACCACCTGCGCCGCGACTGGCTGGAGCACAGGAGCCCGACCGACAGGAGCATCCAGGCAGAGCCCGACAGGGTGATGTAGCTCTGGGTGCGGAAGGCGTAGGAGTAAGCGGGGTCGAGCGCCAGCACGGCGCATGTGAGCGCCGACGCGGAGCGACCGAGACGCAATCGCCGGAGGCAGAAATACATGGCGGCCAGGACGCACAATCCCAGCGCCGCGTGGGTCAGCCGCAGGCTCTCGACGCTCGTCCCCAGCAGCCAGAACAGCGGCAGCCCGAACCAGAACGTCTGGGTGCCGTGATAGAGCGCGATCAGCAACGGCACACGGTTGCCCAGCAGATAGTTGCCGGGCAGCACCCAGGCGACGATGTCGGCGTGCGCGGGGTTCAGTACCTTGACGACGAGGTAGTCCGGATTGACGGCATCCATGTACACGCCGGGGAGCGTGATCGCATGCAGCGCTACGGTCGCATAAGCGATGCTGACGGCGAGGAATGGCAGGAAGCGCGCGGCCCGCTCGGACCACGGCATGCGCGGAGGCGGCAGTTCGCTTGCGTCGGAGGGCGGTTGTACCGGTACGGCTGACACGATCAGGCCCCGATTTGCCGGCGCGAGCGTGTAGAAGGACTCGTCAGGCAGTGTGCCCATGAGGTACCGACCGCCGACGGCAGCCGATTATGCCATGCAGCCGGTCCCGCCTTGCGCGTGGCCGGCCTTTGCGCTAACTTAGCGGGCATGAGCAGCGTTTTGCACCTCCACGGCCCCCAAGCGCTCCCCGCGCTGTCCTCCCTGCTGGGTGGCCTGCTGCTCCTGCTGCGCCCCGCGCGCAGATAAAACAACTCCCTTCCTGCCGCGTCGTGCCCGCTCCGTCCCAACCGGACGGTCGTCCCGTTTCCGTGCCATCGAGCCTGGATCGCCATGAACCCGCAAATGACCAGCAAGTACCGACCATTCCCGCCGATCGACCTTCCCGACCGGCGTTGGCCATCGACGCCCATCGTGCGTGCGCCGACCTGGTGCAGCGTGGATCTGCGCGACGGCAATCAGGCGCTGATCGAGCCGATGGATGCCGAGCGCAAGCTGCGCTTGTTCGAGCTGCTGGTGCGCATGGGCTACAAGGAGATCGAGATCGGCTTTCCGGCGGCCTCGCAAACGGAGTTCGACTTCGTGCGGCAGCTGATCGAGGGGGATCTCATCCCGGATGGCGTGACCGTGCAGGTGCTGACGCAGGCCCGCGAGCCGCTGATCCGCCGCACCTTCGAGGCGTTGCGTGGCGCGCGTCGCGCGATCGTGCATCTCTACAACTCCACGTCGACGACCCAGCGCCGTGTGGTGTTCGGGCTCGATCGCGCCGGCATCAAGGCGATTGCCATGGACGGCGCGAAGCTGATCGCGGCGTGCGCCGCGGCCCAGACGGACACCGAATGGGTGTTCCAGTATTCACCGGAAAGCTTCACCGGCACGGAGCTCGATTACGCGGTGGAGATGTGCGACGCCGTGAGCGAGATATGGCAGCCGACGCCGCTGCGGAAAATGATCGTCAATCTGCCGGCAACGGTCGAGATGGCGACACCCAACGTGTACGCGGACCAGATCGAATGGATGTCGCGCCGCCTCGCGCGGCGCGAGGCGCTCGTGCTCTCGATCCATCCGCACAACGATCGCGGGTGCGCGGTTGCCGCCGCCGAGCTCGCGCTGATGGCCGGTGCGGAGCGCATCGAAGGTTGCCTCTTCGGCAACGGCGAGCGCACCGGCAACGTCTGCCTCGTGACCCTCGGGCTCAACCTGTACACGCAGGGCATCGATCCCGAGATCGATTTTTCCGACATCAATGCGATCGTGCGCGCGGCCGAGCAGTGCACGCAGCTGCCGGTCCATCCGCGTCATCCGTACGCAGGCGATCTCGTGTTCACGGCGTTCTCCGGCTCGCACCAGGACGCGATCAAGAAGGGACTCGCTGTGCGGCCCAGGGATGCCGCCGATGGCGTGCACTGGGACGTGCCGTACCTGCCGATCGATCCTGCGGATGTCGGACGCACCTACGACGCGGTGATCCGCGTCAACAGTCAGTCCGGCAAGGGCGGCATCGCGTATCTGCTCGAGCGTGACTACGGCCTGTCGTTGCCGCGGCTGCTGCAGATCGAGTTCAGCCAGGTGATCCAGCGCATGACCGACGCTTCCGGGAAGGAGTTGACCGCGCGGCAGATCCACGCCGCGTTCGAGCGCGAGTACATCGGCCTCGATGTCCCCTTCGCGTACGTCGACCATGCCACGCGCATGCACAGCAGCAGCGGAGAGGAGCTCGTGGCCACGTTGCGCATCAACGGCCGTGAACGCGTGCTGACCGGCAGCGGCAACGGCCCCGTGGAGGCCTTCGTGCATGCCTTGCGCGAGGGCGCAGGCCTGCCGATCCACATCCTCAACTATCACGAGCACGCGCTCGGCAGCGGGGAGGGTGCCATGGCTGCCGCGTACGTGCAGTTGCGCATCGGCCACGAGCATGCCGCCTATGGCGTCGGACTCGATCGCAACATCGTCACGGCGACCCTGCGGGCCGTGGTCAGCGCCGTGGACCGCGCCTGCGCGCATGGCTGGGCAAACGTGCCCGCCGAGCACGGCGCCGTGACGGCTTGAGCGTGGAGGAGGATGCCGTGCACGACCATCTGATCGTTTTCGACACGACCTTGCGCGACGGGGAGCAAAGCCCCGGCGCGTCGATGACGCGTGAAGAGAAGATGCGCATCGCCCGACAGCTCGAGCGGCTGCGGATCGACGTCATCGAGGCTGGTTTCCCGGCAGCGTCCAAGGGCGACTGGGATGCGGTGCATGCGATCGCCGGGACTATCAAGGACAGCACGGTGTGCGGCCTTGCGCGCGCCAACGAGCAGGACATCGAGCGCTGCGGCGAGGCCATTCGTCCGGCGGCATCCGGTCGCGTGCACACGTTCATCGCGGCCTCGCCGATCCACATGCAGATGAAGCTGCGCATGACGCCGGACGAGGTGCTCGCGCAGGCCGTCAAGGCGATTGCCTGGGCCCGGGCCTACACCGACGACGTCGAGTTCTCGCCCGAGGATGCCGGGCGGTCGGACCCCGATTTCCTGTGTCGCCTCATCGAGGCCGTGATCAGGGCCGGTGCCACGACCGTCAACATTCCGGACACGGTGGGCTACACGATGCCGTGGCAGTTCGGCGAGCTCATCCGCACCCTGCGCGAGCGCATCCCCAACGCCCACCGTGCGGTGTGGTCGGTGCACTGTCACAACGACCTTGGCGTCGCGGTCGCCAATTCCCTGGCAGCGGTCATGGCCGGGGCGCGGCAGGTCGAGTGCACGATCAATGGTCTCGGCGAGCGCGCGGGCAACGCGTCGCTCGAGGAAATCGTCATGGCCGTGCGCACGCGCCGCGATCTCTTCCCGTGCACGACGCGCATCGATACGACGCAGATCGTCGCGGCCTCGAAGCTCGTGTCGGGTGTCACGGGATTCCCGGTCCAGCCGAACAAGGCGATCGTGGGCGCCAACGCTTTCGCGCACGAGTCGGGCATCCATCAGGACGGCGTGCTCAAGCACCGCGAGACCTACGAGATCATGCGTGCCGAGGACGTGGGCTGGAACGCCAACAAGCTGGTGCTCGGAAAGCTCTCCGGCCGTAATGCGTTTCGGACCCGCCTCGTCGAGCTCGGCATCGACGTCACCGACGACGCCATGGTCAATGTCGCCTTTGGCAAGTTCAAGGAGCTCGCCGACAAGAAAGGCGAGGTGTTCGACGAAGACCTGCACGCGTTGATGTCCGACGAAGCCGTGACCCCCGAGCACGAGCATTACCGGCTGCTCGCGCTCAAGGTCGTGTCGGAAACCGGGGCCGTGCCGACCGCGTCCGTGAAGATTGCCGCGGGCGAGCAGGCGCTGCAGGCCGACACCCAGGGCGACGGCCCGGTCGATGCCGTGTTCAAGGGCATCGAAAGTCTCGTGCATTCCGCGGCGCGCCTGCTCCTGTACTCGGTCAACGCGATCACCACCGGCACCGATGCGCAGGGCGAGGTGACCGTCCGGCTGGAGCACGGCGGCCGCATCGTGAACGGCAATGGCGCCGACACCGACATCATCGTGGCCTCCGCGAAGGCCTATCTCAACGCTCTCAACAAGCTGCACGCGCCCGGCCTGCGGCTCAACCCGCAGCGCGACGCCGAGACCGAGACGGTGTGACGCATGCCCGCGGCGCGGTGCCGCGGGAATCCTGCACGCCGCACGCCCGCTGCGCGGCCGGGGCGGCCGGGGAGAGCGCGCTCTGCTAGAATTTTGCAGCGCAATAACGGCCGCGATCTGCTGCCGTCGTCCACCTTCGCGAGTCCAGCCATGTCCCCCATCGACACTCCTTCGCACGCCCGCGGTGCTTCCGGCTCCGGCCCGCAGTTCGGCCCCGGCGTCGAGATCACCGGACGCATCACGCCCGAATTCGCCGAGATCCTGACTCCCGAGGCGGTCGCGTTCGCGGTCGGTCTGCAGCGTGCCTTCGGCCACCGGCGCGAACAGTTGCTCGCGCGGCGCGCGGCGCGCCAGGCCGAATTCGACGCTGGCCGACTGCCGGACTTCCTGGCCGAGACGCGTGGCATCCGGGAGAGCGACTGGACCTGCGCACCGGTGCCGGCCGACATCCAGGACCGCCGCGTCGAGATCACCGGCCCGGTCGATCGCAAGATGATCGTCAACGCGCTCAATTCGGGTGCGCAGGTGTTCATGGCGGACTTCGAGGACGCCAACACTCCCCGCTGGGACAACAACATCCAGGGTCACATCAACCTGCGCGACGCGATCCGCCGGCGCATCGACTTCACGTCGCCCGAGGGCAAGCGGTACGCGCTCGGTCAGAAGACGGCCGTGCTGTTCGTGCGGCCGCGGGGCTGGCATCTCCCCGAGAAGCACGTGCGCGTGGACGGCCAGCCCCTATCGGGCGGCATCTTCGACTTCGCGCTGTACTTCTTCCATAACGCGAAGGAGCTGCTGGCCCGCGGCAGCGGTCCGTATTTCTACCTGCCGAAGCTGGAGAGCCACCTCGAGGCGCGGCTGTGGAACGACATCTTCGTGATGGCCCAGGACACGCTTGGAATCCCGCGCGGCTCCATCAAGGCGACGGTACTGATCGAGACCGTTGTCGCGGCCTTCGAGATGGACGAGATCCTCTGGGAGCTGCGCGAGCACTCCGCTGGGCTCAACGCCGGGCGCTGGGACTACATCTTCAGCTGCATCAAGAAATTCCGGAACAACCGCGACTTCTGCCTCGCCGACCGGATGCTGGTCACGATGACGACGCATTTCATGAGGAGCTACGCGGAGCTCCTGATCAAGACCTGCCACCGGCGCAACATCCATGCGATGGGCGGCATGGCCGCGCAGATCCCCGTGAAGAACGACGAGGCGGCGAATGCCGAGGCCTTCGCGAAGGTCAAGGCCGACAAGGAGCGCGAGGCCACCTACGGCCACGACGGCACGTGGGTCGCGCATCCGGGACTCGTGCCCGTCGCGCTCGAGGCCTTCAACCGGCTGATGCCCACACCGAATCAGATCGCTCTCAAGCGACGCGACGATGTGCGCGTGACGGCCGCGGATCTGCTGCGGTTCGAGCCCGAGTCGCCGATCACCGAGAAGGGCCTGCGGCTCAACATCAACGTGGCCATCCAGTACATCGGCGCATGGCTCGCCGGCCAGGGCGCGGTGCCGATCTTCAACCTGATGGAAGATGCCGCCACGGCGGAGATCTCGCGCTCGCAGGTGTGGCAATGGATCCGCTCGCCGAAGGGTGTGCTCGACGATGGCCGCAAGGTCACCAAAGTGATGGTCGCAGCGATGATCCCGGAGGAAATGGGGCGTATTCGCGAGATCCTCGGCGGCGCATTCAGCGCCGGCCGCTACGACGAAGCCGCAGGCATCTTCGCCAACCTCGTGAACGACGACAGCTTCATCGAGTTCCTGACGCTGCCCGCCTACGAACGCATCGACTGATCCTCGTGCCGCGAGCTCGGCGCCGCAGTGACCACGCTTCAGGCGTGCTGCCGATTGACGCAGCCTATCGGTGAGATCGGCGCAATCGATTGGACGAACGGTCCGTGGCGCGCGTAAAGTGCATCGTTCCAGGGCCGTCGTTTTCAGGCGCCGCCGATCGGCCGGCGCCCCTGCAACGAAAGAGGAGGCATCAATGGCAAATCTCAAAGGCACCAAGACCCACGACAACCTGAAGGCCGCGTTCGCCGGCGAGTCGCAAGCCAATCGCCGTTATCTCTACTTCGCCAGCAAGGCGGACGTCGAGGGACAGAACGATGTCGCCGCGCTGTTTCGCTCGACCGCGGAAGGCGAGACCGGGCACGCGCATGGTCATCTCGATTACCTTGCGCAGGTCGGTGACCCCGCGACGGATCTGCCGATCGGCTCCAGCCGCAACAACCTGAAGGCCGCCGTGGCCGGCGAAACGCACGAATACACCGACATGTACCCGGGCATGGCCAAGGCGGCGCGCACGGAGGGCTTCGACGAGATCGCCGACTGGTTCGAAACGCTGGCCAAGGCCGAGCGCTCGCACGCCAACCGGTTCCAGAAGGCGCTGGACGCCCTGACCGACTGAGGCATTCGCGCACCGGGGCAGGCGACGCGCGTGCCTGCCCGGTGCGCCGCCGGCGGCGCGTGTGCCGGCATCCCGCAGCACCTTTCCACGCGACCAAAGCGCGGTCCCGGACCCCCTCATCATGGCTGCACGCGAAGGTAGCCTCGACGCCCCGACGCGCCATTCGGTCGACTGGCGCCATCCCGATTACACGGCCGACGAGCCCGTATACGCGGAGATGCACCGCGTCTTCGATATCTGTCACGGCTGCCGGCGGTGCGTAAGTCTCTGCAACGCGTTCCCAACGCTGTTCGATCTGGTCGACAACAACCCGACCATGGACGTCGAGGGTGTCGCCAGGGCGGACTACTGGAAGGTCGTCGATCAGTGCTACCTGTGCGACGTGTGCTACATGACCAAGTGTCCGTACGTTCCGCCGCACCCGTGGAACGTCGACTTTCCGCATCTCATGCTGCGCGGGAAGGCGAAGAAATTCCGCGAGCACGGCGCGCGTTTCCGCGACCGGATGCTGACCAGCACCGACCGGATGGGCAAGCTTGCCTCCATTCCGGTGGTGGTGAAAATGGTCAACGCGGTGAATGGCAATCCGGCGGCGCGCAAGGCGATGGAGAAGGCGCTGGGGATTGCCTCCGAGGCGCGGCTGCCGCCCTACGACAGCGCCCATTTCCGCGACACGACGAAGCCCACGCTGGCGTGGCCCGTGCGCGACGGACAGCGCACGCCTGGCAAGGTCGTCGTCTTCGCGACCTGTTACATCAACTACAACGAACCTGGCATCGGCCATGATCTCGTGCGCGTGCTCGTGCACAACGAGGTGCCGTATCGCCTTCTTGACAAGGAAGCGTGCTGCGGCATGCCGAAGCTCGAGCTGGGCGATCTCGAGAGCGTCGAGCGCCTGAAGGACATCAACATCCCGCAGCTCGCGGCATTCGCGCGCGACGGCTACGCGATCCTCACGGGTGTGCCCTCGTGCACGCTCATGTACAAGCAGGAGTTGCCGCTGCTGTTTCCCGAGGACGAGAACGTGCAGGCGGTCGCCGCCGCGATGTTCGATCCGTTCGAGTATTTCGTGCTGCGGGACAAGGACGGCCTGCTCAGGAAGGACTTCAAGCGTCCGCTCGGCAAGGTCAGCTATCACATTCCCTGTCACTCGCGCGTGCAGAACACCGGGCAGAAGACGCGAGAGGTGCTCGAGTGGATCCCCGGTACGTCGGTGAATACGGTCGAGCGCTGCGCGGGACACGACGGCACGTGGGGGATCAAGGCGGAGTACTACGGCGACTCGATGAAGATCGGCCGGCCCGTGTTCAAGCGCATGGCCGAAGGTGATCCGGATTACGTGGCCTCCGATTGTCCCATTGCAGGACGGCGGATCCAGCACGGCATCGATCTGGCCGGCGCGCCGCATCACGAGCGCAAGGAACATCCGTTGACCCTGCTGCGCATCGCCTACGGCCTGGACTGACGAGTACGTAGCGCCCGGCATGCCGGGCATTCCACGCAGACGGAGAGCGCCATGCCACGCATCACGCGCGAAAGCCTCATGACCCTCGAAGCCTACGCCAAGGCGCGCAAGGAGTTCCGCGCCAAAGTGCTGGAGCACAAGAAGCCGCGCACCGTGCACCTCGGCGAGCACCTCACGCTGCTGTTCGAGGACGAGCTCACGATCCGCTACCAGGTCCAGGAGATGCTGCGGGTGGAGAAGATGTTCGAGGAAGCGGGGATCCAGGACGAGCTGGATGCCTACAACCCGCTGATCCCCGATGGCTCGAATTTCAAGGCGACACTCCTGCTCGAGTACGAGGACGTCGAGGAGCGCAAGAGCGCGCTGCAGACGCTGAAGGGCATCGAGGACCGCGTGTACGTACAGGTGGAAGGCTGCCCGCGCGTGTACGCCATCGCCGACGAGGATCTCGAGCGCGAGAACGAGCAGAAGACGTCAGCCGTGCACTTCGTCCGCTTCGAGCTCACGCCGGAGATGGTGGCGGCGCTCAAGTATGGCGTTGCGCTTGGCGTCGGCGTGGACCATCCCGCCTATACCGCGCAGCTCGCTGCGGTACCGCGGGAGACGCGCGCCGCGCTGCTCGCAGACCTGGCCTGAAGCGCGGGCCAGGCTCGATCCACGTGCGGGCTTACCCGCCGCGCTCGATCCGCGCTTCCCAGTCCTGGCGACTGATCGCGCGGATGCAGAGGGATTCCGGCGGCCCGCCGCGATGCGACCGCCGCTCACGCCCGACCTCGCGCAGGCCGCACTTCTCCATCACCCTTCCGGACGCCGTATTGCGGGCGAGGTGCGTGGCCTGCACGAGTTCCAGATCGAGGCACGAGAAGGCGAGGGCGAGCCCGGTTGCGAGCGCCGCCGTCGCGTAGCCCTTGCCCCAGTACGGCATACCGATCCAGTAGCCGAGCATGTCGGCAGTGCGTGGGTGCGGGCGTAGGCCGAACGCCCCGATCAGGATCTCGTCGGTGCGCCGGAGCACCGCGTACGTGTGCTCGGTCGGGGCCTCCGTCTCGTGCGTGGCGATCCATTCCCGCGCCAGCGCCTCCGAGTACGGGTGCGGAATGAGGCTGGTCATTTCCGCGACTTCGCGGGCGCCGCAAAGCTGCGCCACGCGTGGCGCATCGGCGGGCGCAAACGCGCGGAGCACGATCGGGCCGTAGGCGACCCGCACCGGGAGCATGGCGGGGGCGCCGCGATCAGTCGCGGAAGTTGCTGAACTGCACCGGAAAATCGGTGATGCTCTTCTTCACGAGTGCGATGGCGTTCTGCAGTTCATCGCGCTTGGCGCCCGACACCCGCACGGCATCGCCCTGGATGCTCGCCTGAACCTTGAGCTTGCTGTCCTTCATGAGCTTCACCACCTTCTTGGCGAGCTCCTGCTCGATGCCTTCGCGGACGGTGATGACCTGCTTCACCTTGTTGCCCGAGACCTTCTCCACGTCGCCGTGTTTGAGCGCGCGCACGTCCACCCCGCGCTTCGCGAGCTTTGCCGTGAGGATGTCCGTGACCTGCGACAGCTTGAACTCGTCGTCGGCGAAGAGGGTGAGCGTCTTCTCGGCGTGCTCGACGCGGGCATCGGAGCCCTTGAAGTCGAAGCGCGTGGTCAGCTCCTTGTTGGCCTGGTCGAGTGCATTGCGCACCTCGACCTGGTTGATCTCCGAAACGATGTCGAACGATGGCATTGCTTTCTCCCCATGGGTCGTTGCGCGCGGCGATGTGCACCGCAAACGGGCCGCAACAACACCGCCGCGGTGCCCGCAATGATAGGTAATTTTTGCAAGCCGCGATGCCGTAGAACGCACGCCATCCCGATATCAGCGTGCGATGCAGAATCGCCGAACCGGGTGCAGGACGCTTTGTTCCCTGCGCAGCGCCCGAGGCTCAGTCGTGCATGATGCACCGATCGCATGCGGCGCGCATTCGGAATGGCTCTTGCTTGCGTTCGGTGGTGACCGTTCACTCTGGAGACGCAACATGCCACGCGGTGACAAATCGAAATACACGGGGAAGCAGGACCGGCAGGCCGATCACATCGAAGAGGGCTACGAGAAACGCGGCCTGCCGAAGAAGGAAGCCGAGCGTCGGGCCTGGGCAACCGTCAACAAGATTTCGGGCGGCGGCAAGAAGAGCGGATCGGGGCGCGGCCGGAAGGAGGACAAGGAACCGGAGCGCAAGGGTGGCCGCAAGGGCGGCGCGAGCAGGAAGGTCGCCGCGAAAAAGTCCACCGGCGCGAAGTCTGGCGCACGGAAGCGCGCAACGAAGAAGAGCAACTCCCGCACGACCGGCGCCCGCAAGACCAGCGCCCGCAAGACCGGCGCCCGCAAGACCAGCGCCCGCAAGACCAGCGCCCGCAAGACCGGCGCCCGCAAGACCGGCGCCCGCAAGACCGGCGCCCGCAAGACCAGCGCCCGCAAGACCAGCGCCCGTAAGGCCGGTACGAGCAAGCGGGCGCGCAAGTCTTCGGGCAGCCAGTCTTCGCGCTAGCGTCCCGCCACGGATTGCCCGGTATCGGGCCAAGAGGAAAACCCAACACGCTGGTGACGAACCACGCATCGGCGGCGCCGCGGGTGTGACGGGCGGCGGCGCCGGCAGACGTGGCGCACGCGGCGAGCCGCCCGCCCCGCGGGCATTTGGATTGCTATCTCTCCCGCAGCAACGGTTCCGGCGGGCGCAGGGTCGGCGTCGGATAGAATCAAAGGTTCGGCGCACTGCGCCTCCCTGATTCGTCTCCATGAGCCACATCCTGCAGGGTGTTCCGGTCGGCCAGAAGGTCGGCATCGCATTTTCCGGCGGCCTCGACACCAGCGCAGCCCTGCACTGGATGCGCAACAAGGGCGCCATCCCGTTCGCTTACACGGCCAATCTCGGGCAGCCGGACGAGCCCGACTACGACGAAATCCCGCGCCGCGCGCTGCAATACGGCGCCGAGAAGGCGAAGCTCATCGACTGCCGCGCGGCGCTCGTGGCCGAAGGCATCGCCGCACTCCAGGCCGCCGCGTTCCATATCTCGACCGCCGGAGTCACGTACTTCAACACGACGCCGCTCGGACGCGCGGTGACCGGCACGATGCTCGTTACCGCCATGCGCGAGGATGACGTCCACATCTGGGGCGACGGCAGCACGTTCAAGGGCAACGACATCGAACGTTTCTATCGCTATGGGCTCCTCGCGAATCCCAGTTTGCGCATCTACAAGCCCTGGCTCGACCAGCAGTTCATCGACGAGCTCGGCGGGCGCAAGGAGATGTCGGAGTATCTCGAGCGCGCGGGCTTCGGTTACCGCATGAGTACCGAGAAGGCCTATTCCACGGATTCCAACATCCTCGGTGCGACCCACGAGGCGAAGGACCTCGAGTTCCTGAACAAGGGACTGCGCATCGTGGAACCCATCATGGGCGTTGCGCACTGGCGCGAGGACGTCGCCGTGAAGCCCGAAACCGTCTCGGTCCGCTTCGAGGAAGGTCGCCCGGTCGCGCTCAACGGAACCACATTCCCGGACGAGGTCGCGCTCATGACCGAAGCGAACGCGATCGGCGGCAGGCACGGTCTCGGCATGAGCGACCAGATCGAGAATCGCATCATCGAGGCCAAGAGTCGCGGCATCTACGAGGCGCCCGGCATGGCACTGCTGTTCATCGCCTACGAGCGGCTGATCACCGGCATCCACAACGAGGATACGATCGAGCAGTACCGCGACAATGGCCGGCGCCTCGGCCGTCTCCTCTACCAGGGCCGCTGGTTCGATCCCCAGGCGATGATGCTGCGCGAGACCGCGCAACGGTGGGTGGCGAGCGCCGTCACCGGCGAGGTGACGCTCGAGCTTCGCCGCGGCAACGACTATTCGCTGCTGGACACCACGAGCCCCAATCTCACGTACAAGCCGGAGCGGCTGACGATGGAAAAGGGCGAGGCGTTCTTCACGCCACAGGACCGCATCGGCCAGCTCACGATGCGCAATCTCGACATCGCGGACACGCGGGACAAGCTCATGACCTACGTGAAAACCGGGCTCCTCAAGCCCGCGGAGGGATCTCCCCTACCGCGGCTTACGAGCGGCGACGAGCCTTCCAGCCGCTAGCCGAAGTCGGGCGGAGATCACGAACTGCCGGGCGAAGATCCTATCCGGCCGCCGGTGCCGGAGCAGAAACAACCTGTTGACGCTTCACACCTAGTCGACCTTGAGGCCGATCTTGCGGATCACCGGTGTCCAGCGCGCGACTTCGCCGTGGATGAGGCGTCCGAAATCGTCGGGCGTACCGCCGATCAGGTCGAAGCCCTGCGCGTTCATCTTCTGCACGACGTCCGGCTGCTTCAGTACGGCGTCGATCTCGGCATTCAGTCGGGCGACGATCGGCTTCGGCGTGGCTGCCGGCACCATGATCCCGTTCCAGGCGTTGGACTCGAACCCGGGATAGGTCTCGGCGATGGCCGGGATGTCCGGGAAGAGCGGGAAGCGCTTCGCGGTCGTGACGGCAATGGCGCGCAGCTTGCCTGCCTGGATCTGCGGCTGCAGCGGCTGCATGACGGCGAACAGCATCTGTGTCTCGCCCTGCACCGTCGAGGTCACCGCCGGCGGCGAGCCATTGAACGGGACGTGCACCGCGTCGAATCCGGCGATCGACTTGAGGAGCTCCATCGTCAGGTGCGAGGAGCTGCCGTTGCCGACCGAGGCGTAATTGAGCTTGCCGGGATTTGCCTTGGCGTAGGCGATGAGTTCGGGGAACGTCTTGACCGGCAACTGCGCGTTCACGGCCAGCACGCTCGGCTGGTTCGAAGTGATGATGACCGGCGCGAGGTCCTTCTCGACATCGTACGAAAGCTTCTGCAGCAGCGGTCCGAAGGCGAGCGGGCCGGGAAAGCCGAGCAGCATCGTGTAGCCGTCGGGCGCCGCCTTGGCGACCTCGGCGGTAGCTACCGTGCCTCCCGCCGCCGGCTTGTTGTCGACGATCACGGGCTGGCCAAGCCGGTCCTTCAGCTTGTCGCCAATCACCCGTGCGAGGGTGTCGAGCGAGCTGCCCGGTCCGGCCGCGACGATGAAATGGAGCGGCTTGTCCGGCCACGTTTGCGCCTGCGCTGGCAGCGCGAGCGCACAGGCGAGGGCGGGCACCGTCAGCAGCAACGTGCGGCGGCGGAAGAAATATCTGGACATCGATGACTCCATGCGCGTGGTGAAGGGGTCACTCATGCGGGTCGGTACGCAGCGGACTCGATCGGGACGGCGTCACGTCTCCACCACGCGGCCGCAGACCAGATATTCGAGCAACGCCTTCTGGGCGTGCAGCCGGTTCTCGGCCTCGTCCCACACGACGCTCTGCGGCCCGTCGATGACATCGGCGTCGACTTCCTCCCCGCGGTGCGCGGGCAGGCAGTGCATGAACAGCGCGTCGCGTTTGGCTTCACGCATCATCTCGGCGTCGACCCGCCAATGCTCGAAGTCGCGCTTGCGTGCTTCGTTCTCGTCCTCGAACCCCATGCTCGTCCACACGTCCGTGGTGACGAGATCGGCGCCGCGGCAGGCATCCATCGGGTCGGGAAACGATTCGTAGTGACTGTCGTCGTAGATGCCGGCGCGCTCGGGCTCCACTTCATAACCGGGTGGCGTCGAGACGTGCAGGTTGAACCCGAACACGGTCGCCGCCTGCAGCCACGTGTTGCACACGTTGTTGGAGTCGCCGATCCAGGCGACGGTACGCCCGCGGATCGAGCCGCGATGCTCGGTGTAGGTGTAGAGGTCGGCCAGGATCTGGCACGGATGGTATTCGTTGGTTAGGCCGTTGATCACGGGCACCCGGGAATGCTCGGCGAAACGCTCGATGATCGTCTGCTCGAAGGTGCGGATCATGATCACGTCCACCATGCGCGACACCACGCGTGCCACATCCTCGATGGGCTCGCCGCGCGACAGCTGCGTATCGTGCCGGTTGAGGTTGATGGCGATCCCACCGAGCTGATTCATGCCCGCCTCGAAGGACACCCGCGTGCGCGTGGAGGCTTTCTCGAACACCATGGCGAGGGTGCGATCGCGCAGCGGCTGGTACAGCTCGTAGCGCTTGAAGCGATCCTTGATCCAGCGCGTGCGCGCGAACAGGTGCTCGAACTCCTCGAGCGAGAAATCCCGGAACTGCAGGAAGTGCCTGGGCGGTGCGGACGTCATTGGAGTGTCGGCGTGGCGGGCGGCCGCAGGGCTGCTGGCGAAGTCACGTCGAATCAATATTTTACCACGTGCTCGCCGGCGCATTGACCCGCATCAAGGCCGCCGGGCGGGCGGCGAGTAGCCTGTGCAGCACTTTGCCATGAGCTCCTCTCCATCTCCAGGTTGCGCGACGCGCGGCGTGCCCGCACCACTCCTCCCTGACGCGGCATCGGCTGCGCACCTCCCGCCGTTGCGCCTTCGCGGCCGGGAGCTGCTGCCCATCGTCCAAGGCGGCATGGGCGTCGGCATTTCCGCCCATCGCCTCGCCGGCACGGTCGCGGCGAACAATGGCGTTGGCACCATCGCCAGCATCGATCTGCGGCGTCATCATCCCGACCTGCTCACGCCGGAATGGCGCCGCGACCGGTCGACCATCGAACGCGCGAACCTGATCGCACTCGACCGCGAGGTGCGTGGTGCGAAGGCTCTCGCGCGGGGACGCGGCCTCGTTGCCGTGAACGTGATGCGGGCAGTCTCGCAATACGCGGATCTGGTACGGCAGGCGTGCGCGAGCGGTGCCGACGCCATCGTCATGGGGGCGGGGCTGCCGCTCGATCTGCCCGAGCTCACGGCGCCATGGCCCGACGTCGCGCTCATTCCCATCCTGTCCGATGCCCGCGGCATCGCACTGCTGATCCGCAAATGGCAGCGCCGGGGGCGGCTGCCCGATGCAATCGTGATCGAGCATCCGCGCCATGCGGGCGGCCACCTCGGCGCGGCGAAAGTCGAGGATGTGAACGACTGCCGGTTCGACTTCGAACGCGTCCTGCCCGAAGTGCACGCGTTCTTCGCCGCCCAGGGCATCGCGCCCGATGCGATCCCGCTCATTCCCGCCGGCGGCATCAACAGCCATGCGCGCCTGGTCGAGCTGCTGGGACTCGGCGCCGCCGCCGTGCAGGTGGGCACCGCGTTCGCCGTGACCGATGAAGGCGACGCCGACGTGCGCTTCAAGGAGGTCCTCGCCGGGGCGCGGCCGGAGGACATCGTGGAATTCATGAGCGTCTCCGGGCTGCCGGCACGCGCGGTGCGCACGCCGTGGCTCGAAAACTACTTGCGTTACCTGCCTCGCATGCAGGCAGTGGCGCACGTCAAGCCCCGCTGCACGCTCAAGTTCGATTGCCTGCTGTCGTGCGGACTGCGCGACGGCATCGCCCGCATCGGGCAATTCTGCATCGACATGCAGCTAGCAGCGGCGCTCCGCGGCGACGTCGCCAAGGGACTTTTCTTCCGCGGCGCTGCGGCGCTGCCCTTCGGCCGCGACATCCGGCCCGTACGCGATCTCCTCGCCTTTCTGCTGACCGGGAGTGCCGCAGGCGCTCTGCCTGCAACGCCTTGAATCAGCGGTCCGCACCGACGGCGACCCGCTGATCAGCGTGGCGCGCTATGCCGACAGGCGCTGCGCCGTCGCGGCGATGAAGATGCGATTCCGGCCGCTGTTCTTGGCGGCATAAAGGGCGCGATCGGCCGCGCTCACGAGATCGCGGAAGGTGCGCCCGTCGCGTGGGAAGACGGCGATCCCGGCCGAGAAGGTGAAGCCGTCGAGATGCGCATCGCCGCACGCGATCGCGAGCTCGCCGAGCTTCGTGGCCAGCATGTCCAGCGCCCGCTTCGCGCCCGCGGCCTCGGTGTCGGGCAGCACGATGCAGAATTCCTCGCCACCGTAGCGACAGCTGAGGTCGCTCGGTCGCAGCGAATCGCCGAGCAGATGGCCGATCGCCGCGAGCACCTGATCGCCCACGGGGTGGCCATGCTGATCGTTGACGCGCTTGAAGTGGTCGAGGTCGACGAGCGCCACCGCCATGGGTGCGTCGCGCCGCGCCGCGGAAGCGAGCAGGCCGGGGATCATCATGTCCAGATAGCGGCGGTTGTAGAGATCGGTCAGCGGGTCGCGCACGGCCTCGGACGCGAGTCGTGACTGGAGTTCCTGAACCTCGCGCATGCGTTCGTTCAGCTGGTCGTTCAGGTGCTCCAACTGCCGGTTGATGGCCTCGCTTTCCTGCCGCTGACGCTCCGCGCGATCGCGCGCGGCCCGCGCGTGCTGCAGGTCGTACTGCACCTTGAGCATGTAGTACTTCACGCTGGCGCGGCTGGTAAGACGCGTCGCAAGCGCTTCGTTCGCCAGGACCTGGAAGCGCCAGGCATCCTCGAACCGGCGCAATCGTGCGGCCCGTGCGGCCGCGCGCTCCGATGCCTTGCACAGCGTCGGCAGATGCTTCAGCCGCCGGGCCACGTCCAGGGCAGACTCGAACGCGACGAGCGCGAGGTCGTCGTCATCGCCTGCATTCGCGACCGCGGCCTCGGCCCAGCGGGCGTGCACTTCGTTGTAGCCGCCGGGGTGCAGCCGATGGATATCCACAGCACGTTGCGCGCAGCGCTGCGCGAGCCCGATGTCGCCCTGCTCGGCATAGACCTCGGCGGCGATCGCGCAGAAGTGGTTCTGCGTGGCCGGCGGCTCCGGCGCCTCGATGGCCGGCATCAGCTCGTCGACGACCGCGCGCGCGGCCGCTGCATCACCGTTGCCGAGCAGCGCCTCGGCGAGGTTCGAGCGCACGAAAAGAAGCAGCTGCGGATTGTGGTAGTGCGGGAGGAGTCCCAGCGCATCCTGGGCGAGCTCGCGTGCCGGCGCGTAATCCGCGACGGTGACGAGGGCCGCTGCGAGATTGGACATCACGATCGGCAGCTGCGGTGAATGCTCGATCGTGCGCAGTGTCTCGAGTGCCTCGTAAAGATACCGGATGGCCTCGTCGATGCGATCGCTGAAGAAATACGCGGCTCCGAGCGCATTGATCACCCAGAACCGGTCGCGCGGCGGCAAAACGTCGGCCGACTCCGCATAGAGCGTCAGCAACTGGTCGCGCGCGGCGAGCGGTTGCTGCTCGATGATCAGGAGACGTGCGAAACCGGCGAGCGCGAGAATCTCGCCGCGCCGGTCGCCGGCCGTGCGCAGCGCTTCCAGCGCCGCAACGAGACAGCCGCGCGCCTCGGCGGGCTCCGCTGTGCTGAACAGCTGGTGGTACGCGAGCGTGAGCTGCACCCAGGCGCGGTCGCGCGGGCACAGATCGCTGCGCGCGAGCAGTGTCGTCGCTTCCTGGAGTGCCGCCGCCGGATTGCGCAGATGGCCGGTCCAGAGGCGCTCGATCGTGGAGTTGTCGTTTTCGAGCATCGGGCGAGCCGCAGGGGTGTGCGGAACCTTGCAGCAAGGGCCATGCCGGATCCGGAGGGGACGGGTGCTCTGTCCAGGCACGGCATCGGGCCCCATGCAAGTCCTTGTGCCGCCGGCCATGAATGTCCACCGCGGTACCGTGCCGCACGTTGACAGCTACAATCGCGCGCCCTGCGGCTCCCGTTTTCCGGTGCTTTGCGCCGAAATGCGCACCTGCGTCCCGAGCTTCGTTTGGTCCCCCACCTTTTCCCGAATCGTCGTGCTCACCGTCTTGTCCATGCCACGTCCTCCCGACATCGTCCTCTGGGGCATCACGCGGTCAGGGCGCGCGTTTCGCCCGAGCGATTGGGCGGAGCGGCTGGCCGGACTGACGGCGGCATTCAAGCTGAACGAGCGCCTCGGCTACTCGGCGCTGGTCCGCCCGACGCTCGTCGCCGGTGTGCGCGCTCTCGTGGTGAGCGGCCAGCTGCAGCAAGAGGAGCCGCGCCTGTACGAATTCCTCGTGAACTTCGCGCGCGACAACGAGTTGCTGACCACCGAGTCCGTCGCTGCGATCACGGCCCCGCAGTCGCTCACTCCGCCGGCACTGCCTTCCATGCCGACAGGCGGCGAGCCGCGCGAGCCCGTGTGATTTTTGGATCTGCACCTTTCCGGCCCCGATTGCCCAATCCAGGTGCGAACGCGGCCGACCAGAAGCAACAAAAAAGCGCCCGGAGGCGCTTTTTGCGAGGACCCGGCAGCCCGCCTACGGCAGCACGCGGATTGCCTGCGACAAGCGGGACTTGGTGCGCGACGCGAGATTCTTGTGCACCACCTTCTTGTCGGCGATGCGATCGATCACGGCCTGCGATTCACGCAGTTGCGCCGCTGCGGCCGTCTTGTCGCCGGTGGCTATCGCCTTGCGAACTTTCTTGATCGCGGTGCGCAGCGACGATTTGAGGCTCGCGTTGCGCTCGCGCGTGACCGCCGCCTGGCGTGCGCGCTTGCGGGCTTGGGCTGAATTGGCCATGAAAGGGATCCCTGCTCTGGAGGTGCCGAAAAAGACCAAGCATAATAGCAGCTTAAGAAATCATCCGCAAGACGCGGCGCGTGCGTGCAAGCTGCCGCCGCACCGGCCCTCGTACCCATGCTGACCCCGCCCCGCATCGCGCGTGTCCGCGCGATCTCCGCTTCCGAGCGCCCGCAATGGACCGCCCTCCTGTGCGACACCGTCGCCGGCGGTGCGTCGGTCGGTTTTCTCGCACCGCTGGAGGCCGCTACGGCCGCACGCTACTGGTCCTCGGTGGCCGAGGAGGTCGTCGCCGGCACCCGCGTGCTGCTTGCGCTGCGGCAAGGGGGGCGGCTCGTCGGCACCGTGCAGCTGGCGCTGCCCTGGCAGCCCAATGCCGCCCATCGCGCCGAAGTGCAGAAACTGATCGTGCATCCGGCCGAGCGGCGGCGGGGCCATGCCCGCCGCCTGCTGGCTGCCATCGAGGAACGCGCGGCGGCGCTGGGGCGCACGCTGCTGGTGCTCGATACGCAGCGCGACGATCCGGCGGAGCTCCTGTACCGGGCGGCCGGCTACACCTACGTCGGAAGCATCGCGGACTACGCCGCGGGTGCCGATGGCGTGCTGCGCGCGAACGCCATCTACTGCAAGCGCCTCACCGAGACGGTGTCCGCATGAATCTGCTGCGCGCCGTCACGACGGTCAGTGGCATGACCCTGTTGTCGCGAATCACGGGACTTGCTCGCGAGAGCCTCAAGGCGATGGCTTTCGGCGCCGGCGCCCAGATGGATGCGTTCGAGGCGGCGTTCCGCCTGCCCAACATCCTGCGGCGCATGTTCGCCGAAGGCGCGTTCGCGCAGGCGTTCGTGCCGATCTTCGCCGAGTACCGGCGCCAGCGCGGCGAGGCCGAGACGCACGATCTCGTGAGCCGCGTCGGGACCCTGCTGGCGATTGCACTGCTGCTCGTCACCGCGCTTGGCGTGCTTGCTGCGCCGTGGCTCGTCTATGCGCTGGCATCGGGGTTCACGCGAACGCCGGGCAAGGTCGAGCTCACGACGACGCTCATCCGCATCGTCTTTCCCTACATATTCTTCGTGTCGCTGGTATCGCTCGCCGGCGGGGTGCTCAACGTCTATCGCCGGTTTGCGATACCAGCGATCACTCCGGTGCTGCTCAACCTCGGCATCATCGGCGCGGCGCTCTTCCTCGCGCCATATTTCGACCCGCCGGTGAAGGCGCTCGCGTGGGGCGTGATCATCGGCGGCGTTGCGCAGCTCGCGATGCAGATCGTGCCGCTGGCGCGCCTGCACATGCTGCCGCTGCCGCGCTTCGATTGGCGGGATCCCGGCGTGCGCCGCGTGCTTCGCGCGATGGCGCCGGCGGTCGTCGGGGTGTCGGCCGGGCAGATCACCATCCTCGTCAACACCCAGCTCGCCTCCGCCCTCGGCGATGGCCGCATCTCGTGGATCACCTACGCCGACCGGCTCATGGAATTTCCGAGCGCGCTGCTGGGCGTCGCGCTTGGCACGGTGCTGCTGCCTTCGCTGTCACGCCATCATGCCGACGCCGATGCGACGCAGTACTCGAGCCTCCTCGACTGGGGCATGCGCCTGGCATTCCTGCTCGCACTGCCGGCCGCCGTGGCGCTGTGGCTGCTGGCGGTGCCGATCATCGCCACGCTGTACCAATACGGGCGCTTCAGCATCGAGGACGTGCTGCAGACGCGTGCGGCGCTGCTGGGCTACAGCGCGGGCCTGCTGGGCCTCATTCTCGTGAAGATCCTCGCGCCCGGGTTCTATGCACGCCAGAACATCAGGACGCCGGTGAAGATCGCCTTCGTGACGGTGCTGGTCGGGCTCGCCTGCGGGCTCCTGCTCATGGTGCCGCTGGGCCATGCGGGCCTCACCCTCGCCACCTCGATCGGGGCGTCCCTCAATGCGCTGCTGCTGTTCATCTTCCTGCGGCGTACCGGCGCGTACCGGCCGCAAGCCGGATGGCTGAGCTTCGTCGCGCGCCTCGTGGTGGCGCTCGGGGTGCTCGGGGCGCTGCTGTTCTGGATCGCCGGTCCGGCGGTATGGTGGCTGCACGCGTCGCTATGGGCGCGGGTCGGACGGCTCGCTGTCGTATGTAGCGCCGCCGTGCTGGTCTACTTCGCCGCGCTGTGGCTGCTCGGCTTCCGGCTGCGTGATTTCAACCGCGCCGAGGCGGGGACCGGCGAGCCTGCACCACCGCCGTCCGGCGAAGAAATCTAGGCGTGGCCGCGACCACTTCGTGCCGCGACTCCCACCGGACGGCCAAGCTTGGCCCTGCGCGCGAGCTGCAGTCCGTCAGTTACTGTCGCTACCGCGCCGGTAAGGGCAGCGCGGCTTGACGCAGTCGGCGTACAGATACAGCGCGTGCTCCTTGATCTCGAAGCCGCGCTCGCGCGCAATCCTCGTCTGCCGCTTTTCGATCTCCGGATCGTAGAACTCCTCGACGCGGCCGCAGTGCATGCAGACGAGGTGATCGTGGTGATGACCCTCGTTGAGCTCGAACACAGCCTTGCCCGACTCGAAGTGATGCCGTGCGAGCAGTCCGGCCTGTTCGAACTGGGTCAGCACGCGATAGACCGTGGCCAGACCGATGTCGAGTCCCTCCGACAGGAGCTGCTTGTACACGTCCTCGGCCGAAAGGTGACGCACCCGCGACGTCTCGAAGAGATTGATGATCTTGAGCCGCGGTGCAGTCGCCTTGAGGCCGGCGTCCTTGAGGTCTTTGGGGGAGGTCATGGACCCTCGCGTCGGTCGTTGATCACGGGCGGTGAGTGGTGTCGGTCGGTGATCGCGGTCAGGGGGCGCCGGGTCATGGCGCCTGAGCTCGCGCACCGTGGCAGGCCCAGTCGCGGATGAGTGCCCGGCTATAATAGCCATTTGCCCCGAGGATTCACAGGCACGTGCGCTTTCCTACTCTTCGCTTTCGCTCGTTCGCAGGGCCGCTGGTCCTCCTCGTCGCATTGCTCGCGGGCGGCTGCTCGACAACGGGCAATTACGTGCCGAGCTTCCGCTCGCTCGGCGTGTACAAGCTCGACATCAACCAGGGCAACTACGTCACCCAGGACCAGGTCGACAGGCTCAACGCCGGCCAGACCAAGCAGCAGGTGCGCGCCATTCTCGGGACACCCCTCGTGACGAGCGTGTTCCGCGACAACCGCTGGGATTACGTGTACGAGTTCCAGCGGCAGGGCGTCGTGGTCGAGCACCGCAAATTCGCCGTGTTCTTCGACGAAGACAAGCTCGCCCGCTGGGAAGGCGACGAGCTGCCGACTTCGGCGGCCGAGCTCAACCGCAGCGCGGCCGAGAAGTCGATGAAGGCCGAGCCTGACGAGGAGTCGGCCTTCATGCGCTGGTTGCGCGGCATCTTCAAACACTGATGCCACTCGCCGTCGCCATCGCCGGGGCGTCGGGACGCATGGGCCAGGCGCTCATCGCGGCGACCGTCGCGGCATCCGACCTGCGGCTCATCGCGGCAGTCGACGTTGCCGGCTGTCCCGCACTCGGTCGCGACGCCGGGGAGCGCATCGGGCACGCGAGCGGCGTGCTCATCACGGATGACCTGGATGTGGCGCTCGGCGCAGCCGACGTGCTGATCGATTTCACGCGGCCCGAAGGCACTTTGCGCCACCTGGACGCGTGCCTGCGCCATCGTGTCGGCGCGGTGGTGGGAACCACGGGCTTCGACACCATGCAGCGTGGGCGCATTGCCGCGGCGGCGGCGACGATTCCGATCGTGCTCGCACCCAACATGAGTGTCGGAGTCAACGTCCTGGCGAAGCTCGTGACCGACGCCGCGCGCGCGCTGGGTGCCGACTACGACATCGAAGTCGTCGAGATGCACCATCGGCACAAGGTCGATGCCCCGTCCGGCACTGCACTGCTGCTGGGGGAGGCTGCCGCCCGGGGCCTTGGTCGGCCGCTGGAAGAATGCGCGGTCTACGCGCGGCACGGCAACACGGGCGAGCGACGCGACGGCAGCATCGGGTTTGCGGTGTTGCGCGGCGGTGACGTGGTGGGCGAGCACACGGTGATCTTCGCCGGCACCGGCGAGCGCCTCGAGCTTGCGCACCGCGCCGCATCGCGCCAGAACTTCGCGGCGGGAGCCTTGCGTGCGGCACGGTTCGTGGGCGCGCGTCGGCAGGCGGGGGCGACCGGTCTCGCCGACATGCAGGATGTGCTGGGGCTCCGCTGAGCCCATCGGCTCGCATGCCGACGCATCCATTCGACCTCTCGGGACGGCTCGCGCTCGTCACGGGTTCCACGGGTGGACTCGGCTGGGCGATCGCTGAAGGGCTGGCCGCGGCGGGCGCGCGGGTGGCCGTCAACGGACGCGACGCCACGCGGACGGAAAATGCCGCGGCGCGGCTGCGGGCGGCTGGCGCCGATGCGTTCGCTGCCTGCTTCGACGTCACCGCGGGTGATGCCGTGCGGGGCGGCATCGCGCGCATCGAGCACGAGTTCGGGCACCTCGACATCCTGGTCAACAACGCCGGCCTCAACCAGCGGCAGCCGTTCGAGAGTTTCACCGATGGCGACTGGCGCGCGCTGCTCGCCACCAATCTCGACGGTCCCTTCCTGCTTTGCCGCGCGGCGTTGCCGGGCATGGAGCAGCGCGGTCGCGGTGCCATCATCAACCTGTGCTCCCTGGCGAGCGACCTGGGCCGGCCGGGCATCGTGCCGTATGCCGTCAGCAAGGGCGGGCTGCGGATGCTGACGCGCGCCCTCGCCGTGGAGTTCGCACCACGCGGGATCCGCGTCAACGGCATCGCGCCCGGGTTCTTCGCGACGCCGATGAACGCAGGGTTGAGCGACGATCCGGACTTCGACGCGTGGGTGCGCCGGCGCACACCGGCGGGCAGGTGGGGGGAGCTGCCGGAGATTGCCGGCGCGGCAGTGTTCCTCGCGTCCGATGCGGCGAGCTACGTGACCGGGCACGTGCTGTACGTCGACGGCGGGTTCTCGGCGGCGTACTGAGGCCCGCCGGCCTATTGCGTCACCGGCAGCGCAGTCGACGAGGGCGCACGACCGCGGGCGCCGGGACTGGCCGCCTACCACGGTTTCCGGTACAATTGGTGACCTCGAAGCGGGAACGGTCCTCCACCGGGGGCGTTCCCGCTTCGCACGTCCGGGCTCCTCGCCCAGCTCCGCACGGCAACCCGCAGGTTCGACCATGCCCGACAACACCGCACCCGCCACGCGCGCAGCACCTGGCGTGCTCTTTCCGCCGGTCACGCCGGCTGTCCTGGCATTGGCGGACGGCACGGTGTTCCGCGGCCGGGCAATCGGTGCGCTGGGATCGACGGTCGGCGAAGTGGTGTTCAACACCGCGATGACGGGCTACCAGGAGATCCTGACCGACCCGTCTTACGCCGGCCAGATCGTCACGCTCACCTATCCGCACATCGGCAATGTCGGCGTGAATCCGGAAGACGCGGAATCGAACCTGCCCTATGTCGCGGGACTGGTGGTGCGCGACCTGCCGCGCCTGTGCTCGAACTGGCGCGCCACCGGCACGCTCGGCGCGTATCTCGAGGCGAATCGGGTGGTCGGCATCGCCGACATCGATACGCGACGCCTGACGCGCATCCTGCGCGAAGGCGGCGCGCAGAATGGCTGCATCGTGGCCGCCGCCGAGATCGGCGACGCGGACGTGAGCGCAGCGGTGGCACGCGCCAGGGCGACCCCGTCGATGGCCGGGCTCGATCTCGCCAAGACGGTTTCGTGCACGGCGTCGTACACCTGGAACGACAGCACCTGGGCGCTCGGCAGCGGTTACCGCAAACGCGAGGGCACGCGCTTTCACGTGGTCGCCTACGACTACGGCATCAAGCACAACATCCTGCGCCACCTCGCCGATCGGGGATGCCGCATCACGGTGGTGCCGGCGCGCACGTCGCCGGACTCCGTGCTGGCGCTCGCGCCGGATGGCGTGTTCTTCTCCAACGGGCCCGGCGACCCGGAGCCGTGCGAGTACGCCATCGCCGCGATTCGTGCGTTCATCGATCGCGCCCTGCCGGTGTTCGGCATCTGCCTCGGGCATCAGCTGCTCGGCCTCGCGGCAGGCGCGCGGACCGTCAAGATGAAGTTTGGTCACCACGGCGCCAACCACCCCGTGCTCGACAAGGATACCGGCCACGTGCTGATCACGAGCCAGAACCACGGCTTCGCGGTGGACCCGGCGACGCTGCCGGCCAATCTCCGGGTGACGCACGTCTCGCTATTCGATGGCACGCTGCAGGGCATCGCCCACACGGAGAAACCGGCGTTCTGCTTCCAGGGTCATCCCGAAGCGAGCCCCGGGCCCCACGACGTGTGCCATCTCTTCGATCGCTTCGTGCGCATGCTCGAGCGCCCGGGCACGCTGTACGGCGCGGGCTGATCGTGATCGAACTCCACGGATGCAAGGGCTGCGGGTCGGCGGTCGTCGAGGCGCTGCTCGAGTGGGCGGGTGTCCCCTACGCGTTGCGCGAAGTGGAGCCGTGGCAGCCCGGACCCGCCGTCGACGCGCTCGCAGCGATCAACCCGCTGGTGCAGGTGCCGACCCTGCGCATGGCCGACGGTGCCGTGCTGTCGGAAAGCGCGGCCATCATCATCGCGCTTGCAGAAGCGCATCCGGCCGCCCGCATGCTGCCCCACGCGGGCGATCCGTCGCGGGTGCAGGCGCTGCGCTGGATCGTGTTCATCGCCGGCAATCTGTATCCGGCGATCAGCATCGGTGATTTCCCGGAGCGGTGGGTGGCCGACACGGCCGCGCAGGAGGCGCTCAAGCAGGGCGCGCGCGAGCGCCTGCAGCACTACTGGAGCGTGATGGAACGATCGCTCACGCCGGCCCCCTATCTCGTCGGTCACGAGATGACGGCGCTCGACGTGTACGCCGCGATGCTCTCGCGGTGGCGCCCCGGGCGCGAGTGGATCGACGGGCACTGCCCGAAGATCGCGGGCGCGCTCGCCCTGACGGAGCGCCAGCCGTTCGTGGCGCGAGTCTGGCAACGGAACTTCCCTGTCGGGAATCAGTGATCAGAGTCAGGAATCAGCAATTGGTCAATCCTTACGCACCACCGAATGCTTTGCAAGGCATCACCCCCGATATCGACGACTCCGGTCTGCTCGGCACACCGCTTGGTGTTCCGTATCTGATTCCTGTCCTCTGACTCCTGATCCCTGAATGCCCAAACGCACCGACATCCAATCGATTCTCATCGTCGGCGCCGGCCCGATCATCATCGGCCAGGCGTGCGAGTTCGACTATTCCGGCGTGCAGGCCTGCAAGGCGCTGCGCGAGGAGGGCTATCGCGTCATCCTGGTCAACTCCAACCCGGCGACGATCATGACCGATCCGGAGATGGCCGACGTCACGTACATCGAGCCGATCACGTGGCAGATGGTGGCTCGCATCATCGAGCGCGAGCGTCCGGATGCTCTGCTGCCCACCATGGGCGGCCAGACGGCACTCAATTGCGCGCTGGACCTCGCCCGTGAAGGCGTCCTGACCAAGTACGACGTCGAGCTGATTGGCGCGTCGAAGAAAGCGATCGACAAGGCGGAGGACCGCGAGAAGTTCAAGGCGGCCATGACGCGCATCGGGCTCGGCTCGGCGCGCTCGGGCATTGCGCACAATCTCGAGCAGGCGCTGGAGGTGCAGGCCACGATCGGCTTCCCGGCCGTGATCCGGCCGTCGTTCACGCTGGGTGGAACCGGCGGCGGGATCGCCTACAACAAGGACGAGTTCGTCGAGATGTGCAAGTGGGGGCTCGACCTTTCGCCGACCCGCGAACTCCTGATCGAGGAGTCGCTGCTCGGCTGGAAGGAATTCGAGATGGAGGTGGTGCGCGACCGCAAGGACAACTGCATCATCGTGTGCTCGATCGAGAACCTCGACCCGATGGGCGTGCACACCGGCGACTCGATCACCGTCGCGCCGGCGCAGACCCTGACCGACAAGGAGTACCAGATCATGCGCGACGCATCGATCGCGGTGCTGCGCGAGATCGGCGTCGACACCGGCGGCTCCAACGTGCAGTTCGCGATCAATCCCCAGGACGGGCGGATGATCGTGATCGAGATGAATCCGCGCGTGTCACGCTCTTCGGCGCTCGCCTCGAAGGCCACGGGGTTCCCAATCGCCAAGGTCGCGGCAAAGCTCGCCGTCGGCTACACGCTCGACGAGCTCAGGAACGACATCACCGGCGGCGCCACGCCGGCCTCGTTCGAGCCGACGATCGATTACGTGGTCACGAAGGTGCCGCGCTTTGCCTTCGAGAAATTCAAGCAGGCCGACGATCGTCTCACCACGCAGATGAAATCCGTGGGCGAGGTGATGGCCATCGGGCGCACCTTCCAGGAATCGCTGCAGAAGGCGCTGCGCGGGCTCGAGGTGGGTGTCGACGGGTTCAACCTCAAGACCGTCGAGCCGGAGAAGGTGGCCGACGAGCTCGCCTACCCGCGTGCCGAGCGGCTGTGGTACGTCGCCGACGCATTCGGCATCGGTATGACGCTCGAGGAAGTGCACCAGCACACCAAGATCGATCCGTGGTTCCTCGCCCAGATCAAGGAGATCGTCGACGTCGAGCTGGTGCTCGAGACGCGCACGCTCGAGGGTATCACCGGCGATGAGCTGCGGCGCCTGAAGCGCATGGGCTTCTCGGACCGGCGTCTGGCGACGCTGCTCAAGGTGACGGAGAGCGAGCTGCGCGGTCGGCGCCATGCACTCGGCATCCGGCCGGTGTACAAGCGCGTCGATACGTGCGCCGCCGAGTTTGCGACGCATACGGCGTACATGTATTCGACGTACGAGGAGGAGTGCGAGGCTGCACCCACCGACCGCAAGAAGGTGATCGTGCTGGGCGGCGGCCCGAACCGGATCGGTCAGGGCATCGAATTCGACTACTGCTGCGTGCACGCCGCGATGGCGCTGCGCGAGGACGGGTTCGAGACGATCATGATCAACTGCAATCCCGAGACGGTGTCGACCGACTACGACACCTCCGACCGGCTGTACTTCGAGCCGCTCACCCTCGAGGACGTGCTGGAGATCGTGCATCTCGAGAAGCCGTACGGCGTCATCGTGCAGTACGGCGGACAGACGCCGCTCAAGCTCGCCCGCGATCTCGAGAAGAACGGCGTGCCGATCATCGGCACCTCCCCCGACATGATCGACATGGCCGAGGACCGCGAGCGGTTCCAGCAGATGCTGCATCGCCTCGGCCTGAAGCAGCCACCGAACCGTACGGCGCGCACGGAAGCGGAAGCGATGGCGGCAGCCGAGGAGATCGGCTACCCGCTGGTGGTGCGGCCCTCGTACGTGCTCGGCGGGCGCGCGATGGAGATCGTGCACGAGCAGCGCGACCTCGAGCGCTACATGCGCGAAGCGGTGAAGGTGTCGAACGATTCGCCGGTGCTCCTCGACCGTTTCCTGAACGATGCGATCGAAGTGGACGTCGACGCGCTGTGCGACGGCGAGCAGGTGGTGATCGGCGGGATCATGGAGCACATCGAGCAGGCCGGCGTGCATTCGGGCGACTCGGCGTGCTCGCTGCCGCCGTACTCCCTGTCGGCGGAGGTGCAGGACGAGCTGCGCCGGCAAACGGTGGAGATGGCCCGCGGGCTCGAAGTCTGCGGCCTCATGAACGTGCAGTTCGCCATCCAGAACGGCACCGTGTACGTGCTGGAAGTGAACCCGCGGGCCTCGCGCACGGTCCCTTACGTGTCGAAGGCGACGGGCAGGGCGCTGGCCAAGATCGCGGCACGCTGCATGGTCGGCCGGTCCCTCGCCGAGCAGGGTATTGCCGGGGAGATCGTGCCGCCGTACTACTCGGTGAAGGAAGCCGTATTCCCGTTCATCAAGTTCCAGGGCGTGGACACGATCCTGGGGCCGGAGATGAAGTCGACGGGGGAGGTGATGGGGGTCGGCGAATCGTTCGCCGAAGCGTTCCTCAAGTCGCAGCTTGCGGCGGGCGTGAAGCTGCCCACGAAGGGCCGGGTATTCATCAGCCTCAAGAACGCCGACAAGCCCCGGGTGATCGAGCTCGCGCGGATTCTCGTCGACCTGGGCTACACGCTCGTCGCCACGCGAGGCACCGCCGCCGCCCTCGACAGTGCAGGCGTGCCGGTCACGGCCGTGAACAAGGTCGCCGAGGGCCGGCCACACATCGTCGACATGATGAAGAATGACGAGATCGCTCTCGTGATCAACACCGTCGAGGAGAAGCGCTCCGCGATCAAGGACAGCTACGTGATCCGTCGCGAGGCCCTCACCGACCAGATCCCGACCTTCACGACCCTGGCCGGCGCGCGTGCGGCCGCGCTGGGGTTGTCGCGCATGCGCGATCTGGTGCCTTACTCGATGCAGGCACTGCATCGACGACTGCACTGAACCGCACACGACGTTTCCTGACAATCAGGCCGGGGCGGACCGCCGCCCCGGTCGTTTCATTGGCGAAGAGCAACCATGAAGATTCCGATGACCGTAACCGGGGCCGAACGCCTCAAGCAGGAGCTGCATCGTCTCAAGACCGTCGATCGTCCGGCGGTGATCTCGGCCCTTGCCGAGGCGCGCTCGCACGGCGATCTCTCCGAGAACGCCGATTACGACGCGGCCAAGGAGCGGCAGGGCTTCATCGAGGGCCGCATCTCGGAAGTCGAGGCGAAACTCGCGAATGCCCAGATCATCAATCCGGCCGAGCTGGATCGGGACGGCCGCGTGGTGTTTGGTGCCACGGTCGAGCTCGAAGACAGCGACACCGGCGATCACGTGACGTACCAGATCGTCGGCGACGATGAAGCAGAGATCAAGGATGGCAAGATCTCCGTCAGCTCTCCCATCGCGCGCGCCCTCATCGGCAAGACGGAAGGCGACACCGCCGAGGTGCAGGCCCCCGGTGGCCTGCGCGAGTACGCGATCCTGAGCGTGCGCTACGGCTGAGCGCTGCGGCTCAGTCGCGCCGTAGTGGCGCAGGCCGCGCGCGCACGTTGACCAGCGCGATGCCGGCGGCGACCAGCGCGACCGCAAGTCCGAAGGCCGGCGACAGCGGTTCGCGCAGCAACACCACCCCGAACATCACGCCGAAGAGCGGCGTCAGGAAAGCGAACACGGCGAGCCGGCTCGCGAGATAGCGCGTCAGCAGCCAGAACCACGCGAGATAGCTCGCGAACGCCACTACGGCAGCCTGGAAGGCAATGCTCCCGAGGGCGATCGCCGGCCAGCCACGGATCGGCGGCTCGTGCAGCAGGGTGGAGGCTAGCCACAGCAGGGGCGCGGATACCGCGAGCTGATACAGCAGTACCTTGGTGGCGCTGGCGCGGGCGAGCGATGTGGCGCGGATCAGGACCGTGGTCGCCGCCCACAGCACGGCCGCAAGGAATCCCATCGCATCGCCGAGCAGCGTGCCGGAAGCGCCTGCCGCACTTTCCCCGAACGCCGCCGCGATCCCCGCGAAGGCGAGCGCAATGCCGGTCCACTGCAGGATGCGCAGCTGCTCGCCCCCCACGAACCATGCAAGCCCGAGCGCCGTCAGGCACGGCGCGGTGTACAGGAACACGATCATGCGCGCGGCCGTGGTGTGCGCGAGACCGGCATAGATCAGTGCGAACTCGCCGGCAAACGCGGCGCCGGCGAGCGCGCCCGGCAGCAGCGTTCGATCGCGGACGAACAGCGGCATTCGTCGCCAGGCCGCCCACACGAGCAGCAGCAGCGCCGCGATCGTGGAGCGCAACGTGGCCTGCACCAGCAGTGGAACCCACGGTGCTGCCACCTTGATCGCCACCTGCTGGAAACCCCAGCAGACGCACAGCGCGAGCATCGTGAGCGCCGCGGCGCGGTCGATCGGCAACCGTTCTGCGGACCCATCCGCCGGTGGCAACGCGGACGCGTGCGGACCCGAGGCGTCCGCGGATTCGCTCACGCAGCGGCCGCGTCAGCCGCGGCGACGGCGCGTCCCCGCCGGTGGCCGCGGTGCACCCGAGACGCGCGGCGCGCCTGGGCCTTTGGCGCTGCCGGTGGTGACCGGCTGGCGTGCGCTCGCGCCGGTTGCCTTGTCCACCCTGGCTGCCCCCGTGGGACGCCTGCTACCCGCGACCGGCCCTTTGGCACTGCCGGTCTTGGCCGTGCCTGCCCGACGCCGTGCGCCAGACGGGGTGCCCCCCTTGCCCGATCGTGCCGTCGTGCCGCCCGTCGGAGCGCGATGGTCACGGTCCGTGCGCGGCGGGCGCCGCGTATCCGCTGCCGGGCCAACCGGCCGCCGCCCCGCGCCGGTGGTGCGGTCCTTGCCGCGGCTCGAAGCGGGTGCCGACGCGGTCCGGACCACGCGACGCTTCGTCGCCGGAGCCGCTCGCGAGGATGTGCCCGTGCGCGGTGCAGGGCGGGCTTCGGGCTCCGGCTCCTCTTCCGGTGCTGGCCGATAAATCACCAGAACCTTGCCGAGATGCTGCACGGGCGCCGCATCCAGCTCGGCGCAGACGCGCTCCAGCAGCGCTTCGCGTTCCGCGCGATCGTCGCTGAACACGCGCAGCTTGATGAGCTCGTGGGCGAGCAGGTTCACGTCGATTTCGTGCAGTACCGCGGGGGTGAGGCCATGGGTACCGACGGTGACGACGGGGCGGAGATGGTGGGCCTTGGCGCGCAGGGCGCGGCGCTGCGCGGGATCGAGGGTAAGCATGCGCGAAGTCTAACCGTTGTGGTGCGCGCCGGGATCACGGCGGCTGCACGGAGCCGTGTAGGATGGCCCGCACGTCCGCACACCCTCGTTCTGCAGAAGATGGCCCCCAAGGCAACCCGCAAGCACCGCTTCAACAAGGCGTGGATGCAGGAGCACGTCAACGACCACTGGGTCCAGGAGGCCAAGCGGCTCGGCTACCGCTCCCGCGCCGCGTTCAAGCTGCGCGAGCTTGCCGAACGCGATGAGTTGCTGCGCCCCGGCATGACGGTGGTGGATCTCGGCGCAGCACCCGGCAGCTGGGCCCAGGTGCTGCGCGAACGCGTCGGGCGATCCGGTTTCATCGTCGCCGTCGATGTGCTGCCGATGGACCCCGTGCCGGGAGTCACGTTCATCCAGGGCGACTTTCGCGAGCAGGAAACCCTCGCCGCGCTCGAGGGTGCGCTCGCCGGTCGCACCGTGGACCTTGTAGTGTCGGACATGGCCCCCAACTTGTCCGGTATCGCGAGCGCTGATCAGGCAAGGTCCGTGCATCTTGGCGAGCTGGCTCTCGAATTCGCCGTCAAATGGTTGCAACCCGGCGGCGGATTGGTCGTCAAAGCATTCCAGGGTGCAGGGTTTCCCGAGTTTCAGCGCCAAATGCAGGGATATTTCGACAAGACTTATGCGCGCAAGCCCAAATCGTCGAGGGACCGCAGCCCCGAGCTGTATCTCGTCGGCAAGGGTTTCAGTGCTGCATGAATGTCTGGCTGTCGTCCACAGACGACATGCCGCCGAAATCGATGCCGTTCAACTGGCTCCGGCACAGGTGAAGGGCTAGAATTCCCTATTCGCCCGACGTCCGGGCACGCAACCGACGGTGCGCGGCAACCGCTGATTTGCCGCAAGGAGCAACGTTTGAACAATCTCCTCAAGAACATCGGCATCTGGCTCGTGATCGGGCTGGTGGTGCTCACGGTCGTCAAGCAGTTCGATTCGCGCCAGGCGACCAAGGACGCCGTGCCGTATTCCGAATTCATGGAAAAGGCCAAGGCCGGGTCGGTTGAATCCGCCTCGGTCGAGGGCCGTTCCATCAAGTGGATGTCCACCGACAAGAAGCGCTACGTCACATACAGCCCCGGCGACATCTGGATGGTGGGCGATCTCGTGAAGTACGGCGTGCGCGTCGAAGCGAAACCCGAGGAAGAGCAGTCGTTCCTCGCGCAGATCTTCATCTCGTGGTTCCCGATGCTGCTGCTCATCGGCGTATGGATCTTCTTCATGCGCCAGATGCAGGGCGGCGGTCGTGGCGGTGCGTTCAGCTTCGGCAAGAGCAAGGCACGCATGCTCGACGAGGCCAACAACACCGTGACCTTTGCCGACGTCGCCGGTTGCGACGAAGCGAAGGAGGAAGTCTCCGAGCTGGTCGAGTTCCTGCGCGATCCCTCGAAATTCCAGAAACTCGGGGGCCGCATCCCGCGCGGCGTGCTGATGGTCGGCTCGCCGGGCACCGGCAAGACGCTGCTCGCCAAGGCGATTGCCGGTGAAGCGAAGGTGCCGTTCTTCTCGATCTCGGGGTCCGACTTCGTCGAGATGTTCGTCGGCGTGGGCGCCGCGCGCGTGCGCGACATGTTCGAGCAGGCGAAGAAGAATGCGCCGTGCATCGTGTTCATCGACGAGATCGACGCCGTCGGTCGCCAGCGTGGCGCCGGGCTCGGTGGCGGCAACGACGAGCGCGAGCAGACCCTCAATCAGCTGCTGGTCGAGATGGACGGCTTCGAAGGCAACGCGGGCGTGATCGTCATCGCGGCCACCAACCGCCCTGACGTGCTCGATCCCGCGTTGATGCGTCCGGGCCGCTTCGACCGCCAGGTCGTGGTGCCGCTGCCCGACATCCGCGGGCGCGAGCAGATCCTGCTCGTGCACATGCGCAAGGTGCCGATGGCCTCCGACGTCAAGGCCGACATCATCGCGCGCGGTACGCCCGGGTTCTCGGGTGCCGATCTCGCCAATCTGGTCAACGAAGCCGCCCTGTTCGCCGCGCGTCGCACCAAGCGCCTGGTCGACATGGACGATTTCGAGATGGCGAAGGACAAGATCATCATGGGTGCCGAGCGCCGGTCCATGGTCATGCCCGAAGAGGAGCGCCGCAACACGGCGTACCACGAGTCCGGACATGCCCTGGTCGCGCGCATGCTGCCGAAGACCGATCCCGTGCACAAGGTCACGATCATCCCGCGCGGCCGCGCACTCGGGGTCACGATGCAGCTGCCCGAGGCCGACCGCTTCAGCATGGACCGCAATCACATGCTGAACCTGATCGCGGTGCTCTTCGGCGGTCGCATCTCCGAAGAAATCTTCATGAACCAGATGACCACGGGCGCTTCGAACGACTTCGAGCGCGCGACGGAAATCGCCCGCAACATGGTCACGCGCTACGGCATGTCCGACGAGCTCGGCCCGATGGTTTACGGCGAGAACGAGGGCGAGGTGTTCCTCGGCCGCTCGATCACGCGCACCGTGAACATGTCCGAGGAGACGATGCGCAAGGTCGACAGCGAGATCCGCAAGATCATCGACACGCAGTATGCCGTGGCGCGCAAGCTGATCGAGGACAACCGCGACAAGGTCGAGGCCATGGCCAAGGCGCTGCTCGAATTCGAGACCATCGATGCGGACCAGATCGCCGACATCATGGCCGGCAAGCCTCCGCGGCCGCCGAAGCCCTCGGCGTCGCCGGCAGGGCCGAATACCATCGGCCCGGGTGCGGGCCCGGACGCGGCGCCCTCGGCAAACCCGGCGTAATGGCCGGCAATGGGGTCAGGTCAAGTTGACTTGACCGCATTCCGGCTCGCTCGCGTGGCGTCGCGACGGCCGTCAAGCTGACCTGACTCCCTAAGCGCAATGCCTGATTCCGCGACGCCCGTCGCCCCCGTGTTTCGTTGCGGCCGGTTCATCTTCGAGCTGACGCGACCGCACGTCATGGGCATCGTCAACGTGACGCCGAACTCCTTCTCGGATGGGGGGCGCTACTTCAACCTGCCGCGCGCGCTGACGCACGCGAAGCAGATGCTGCGGGACGGTGCGGACATCATCGACATCGGGGGCGAATCGACGCGGCCGGGTGCGCAGCCGGTTGCGCTCGAGGACGAGCTGGCCCGCGTGCTGCCGCTTGTCGAGGCACTGGCGCGTGACAATGTCGTGGTCTCCGTCGACACGCGCAAGCCCGAGGTCATGCGCGCGGCGATCGCCGCCGGGGCCGCAATGATCAACGACGTGAATGCGCTCACCGCGCCAGGCGCGCTGGAGGTGCTCGCGAGCAGCGACGCCGGCGTCTGCCTGATGCACATGCAGGGTGAACCGCGCACCATGCAGACTGCCCCAGCGTACCGCAACGTGGTCGCCGAGGTGCGCGATTACCTCGTCGCGCGGGCCGAATTTTGTGTGGCGGCCGGCATCGCGCGGGAGCGGATCGTGCTCGATCCCGGTTACGGGTTCGGCAAGAGCCTGCAGCACAATTTGTCGCTGCTGCGAGCCCTGCCGGTGCTGACCGCGACAGGCTATCCCGTGCTGGTCGGCGTGTCGCGCAAATCGTCGCTTGGCGAGATCACCGGACGGACCGTGGACGACCGGCTCGCAGCGAGCCTTGCCGCGGGCTTGGCGGCGGTGGCTCGCGGCGCGCGCTTCCTGCGCGTCCACGACGTGCGCGAGACGGTAGACGCCTTGCGTGTCTGGAACGCCATCGACCAGGCGGCGTGACGTGCTGCGCAGCAGCTGCTGGCGCACGGGCGACGACGCGCGGCATGACATCCGGCACGGTGGCGTGGCATGCTTGCGCTTTCCCGCGCTGCGCGCATCCACGCGATAGACCCCGATGAAGCGACAATACTTCGGCACCGATGGCATCCGCGGGCGGGTCGGCGAATCGCCAATCACGCCCGAGCTCGTGCTCAAGCTCGGCTGGGCGGCCGGGCGGGTGCTCGCGGCGGCGGACCGGAATTCCGGCGAGCACCCGGCGGTGCTGATCGGCAAAGACACGCGTATCTCGGGCTACATGCTCGAGGCCGCCCTGGAGGCTGGACTGTCCGCCGCCGGGGTGGATGTCTACCTCTCCGGGCCGCTGCCGACTCCTGCCGTGGCTTATCTCACCCGTGCCTTGCGCCTTGCTGCCGGCGTCGTGATCAGCGCCTCGCACAACCCGTACGACGACAACGGCATCAAGTTCTTTTCGGGAGCCGGCGCCAAGCTGCCCGATGCGATGGAGCATGCAATCGAGCAGGGGATGGAAGAGCCGCTCACGTGCGTCACTTCCGCCGAGCTCGGCAAGGCCCGCCGCGTCGGCGACGCTCCGGGGCGCTACATCGAGTTCTGCAAAAGCACGTTTCCGACCGAGCTCGATCTCAAGGGCTGGCGCATCGTGGTCGACTGCGCGCACGGCGCCGCCTACCACGTGGCGCCGCCCGTGTTCCACGAGCTCGGCGCGGACGTGATTGCCGTGGGCGCAGAGCCCAATGGTCTTAACATCAACGACGGCGTCGGTGCGACGCATCCGGCGCACCTGGTGAAGGCCGTGGCGGAGCACGAGGCCGACATCGGCATCGCGCTCGATGGCGACGGCGATCGCGTCGTGATGGTCGACGCCGCGGGCCGCGTGTACGACGGCGACGAGTTGCTGTATGTGATCGCGATGGATTATCGGCGCCGCGGCTCGTTCCATGGCGGTGTCGTCGGCACGCTGATGACCAATCTCGGCTTCGAGCAGGCACTCGGTCGGCACGGCATTCCTCTGGAACGCGCCGCGGTCGGCGATCGCTACGTGCTCGAACGAATGCAAGCCAACGGCTGGCAGCTCGGCGGCGAGAACTCGGGCCACCTGCTGTGTCTGGACAAGCACACCACCGGCGACGGCATCATCGCCGCGCTCGCGGTGTTGCGTGCGCTGGTGGAGCAGGACAGCACGCTCGCCGAGGCCACGAAGGACGTGCAGCTCTTTCCGCAACGTCTCATCAACGTCCGTGTGCCGCGCGGCTACGACTGGAACGGCAACGCAGCGATCTGCGCCGCCCGGGCCAGCACCATCGCCGCGCTCGGCGAGTCCGGACGCGTATTGCTGCGGCCGTCGGGGACGGAGCCCGTCCTGCGCGTGATGGTCGAAGCGCGCGAGGCAGCGCTCGCGGACCGTCACGCCCGCGCACTGGCAGAAGCCGTGGCTGCCGCCGCCGTCTAACCCTGAGCGGTGCCGCGCCCTCGCCGGCGCTCGTATAATCGTTGCACGCTCCCACGCGTGCGTCGCGTCGCCAAGGTGCGCATATCGCGCCGGTGACGCCCTTCACGCTATCCGACTCCCAGCATGGTCGCCGTCCTTCACGCACGCCCCGAGCTCGCCGCGCCGCACGCCGTCGCCGCCTGGCTCGAGACGCTGCGCGCCAGCTACACGCCGGACGAGGTGCAGGCCATCGAGGCGGCGTTGCAGCATGCCAGCGCGCACTGTGCGGAGCTGGTGACGCGTGACGGTGAGCCGTTGCTGGATCGCGCGATGGGGGCCGCATCCATTCTCGCGGGCCTCAAGCTCGACGGTGCCAGCGTGTGCGCTGCGCTCCTGATGGAGCTGCCCTACACACCCGCGTACGATCCGGAAGACCTCGCAAAGCGCTTCGGCGCCGAGGTTGCGGCGCTCGTCTCCGGCGTGGGCCGCATGGACGAGATCCGGGCCTTGCCGGACGCCGGCAGCAGTGCGGAGCGTGCTGCGCAGGCCGAGCGGCTGCGCAAGATGCTGCTCGCGATGGTCGAGGACATTCGCGTCGTGCTGATCAAGCTTGCGGAGCGCACGCAGGCGCTGCGCTATCTGTCGAGCGCGGGCGACCCGGGCCCGCAACAGGCCGCCGCGCGGGAGGTGCTCGAGCTGTTCGCACCGCTCGCCAATCGTCTCGGCATCTGGCAGCTCAAGTGGGAACTCGAGGACCTGTCGCTGCGCGCGCTCGAGCCCGAGGTGTACAAGTCGATCGCGCGCCAGCTCGACGAGCGCCGGCTCGACCGCCAGCATTACATACAGGATGTCATCGGCGTGCTCGCCCGCGAGCTCAAGGCCGCAGGTCTGCAGGCGGAAGTCACCGGACGCCCGAAGCACATCTACAGCATCTGGAACAAGATGCGGCGCAAGCAGTCGGGCATCGATGCGGTGTACGACATCCGAGCGGTGCGCATCCTCGTCCACGACGTGAAGGACTGCTATGCGGCGCTCGGGGTGGTGCACAACCTCTGGACGCCGTTGCCCGGCGAGTTCGACGACTACATTGCGAAGCCGAAGCCGAACGACTACCGGTCACTGCACACGGCGGTGATCGGACCGGAGGGCAAGCCGCTGGAGGTGCAGATACGCACCTTCGAGATGCACCAGCATTCCGAGTACGGCGTGGCTGCGCACTGGCGCTACAAGGAGACCGGGCATCAGTCGATGCGCCGCGACCCGGCGTTCGAGGACCGGATCGCGTGGCTGCGCCAGGTGCTCGACTGGAAGGACTCCGTCGCCGATGCCTCCGAGTGGCTGACGGCATTCAAGAGCAGTCTCTTCATCGACAGCATCTACGTGCTTACGCCGCAGGGAAGGGTGATCGACCTGCCGCGCGGCGCGACGCCGGTCGATTTTGCGTATGCGGTGCACACGAACCTGGGGCATCGCTGCCGGGGCGCACGCGTCAACGGCGCGATGGTTCCGCTGAACACGCCGCTGCGCAATGGACAGCAGGTCGAGATCGTCACGGTGAAGCAGGGCGGCCCGTCGCGCGACTGGCTCAACCCCGATCTCGGCTACGTGCAGAGTCACCGCGCCCGTGCCAAGGTGCGGCAGTGGTTCAAGGCGCAGCAGCATGAGGAGACGCTGGCGCATGGCCGCAGCACCGTCGAACGCGAGCTGCAGCGCGCGGGAGCGACGGCGCTCAATCTCGATTCGGTCGCGGCGCAAGCGGGTTTTTCCCGCGCCGAGGAATTGTTCGCAGCGGTCGGGCGCGACGAGATCAACACGCGCCAGCTGCAGGTTGCGATACGGGCCGTGGCCCAGCCATCGGCCGTCGCGGTACCTTCGCCGGAGGCACCGCCGCTGACGATGCGGGAGAGCAAGGCGACCGGGTCCGGCAGCGGCATTCTCGTGGTGGGGGTCGACCGGCTGCTGACCGGATTGGCACGCTGCTGCAAACCGGCGCCGCCGGATCCAATCGTGGGCTTCGTGACCCGCGGCAAAGGCGTGACGATCCATCGCCAGGGCTGCAGCAACGTGGGCCGCCTTCGCACGCGCGAGCCGGAACGGCTGATCGCCGCCGACTGGGGCGCGGCGCGCGACGAAGTCTTTCCGGTCGATGTGGTGATCGAGGCCAGCGATCGCCAGGGCCTCTTGCGCGACGTCACCGAGGTCCTCTCGCGCGAGCGCATCAACGTCACTGCGGCGAACACGCTCACACGCAACATGCAGTCCCGCATGGCATTCACCGTCGAGGTGAAAAGCCTCGATGTGCTGCAGCGGGCGCTCGCACTGATTCGCGACGTTCCTGGGGTGCTCGGCGCCGCGCGCCGCTAGGCTGTTGCCCGCGCGCGCTCGGGCCGCGCGAAGCTCCGCTCGCACTCCCCTTCGTGCGTTCGCGATGTCCGCAACCGTGGCGAGCGCCGATCGCGGCGGTGCCGAGAAGCGGGAGTTGCTCCGCAACGCGCAAAAATTACCCGCTGTCGCGCAATGCGCCGCCGACGAAGGCTTGTTGTCGCGCAGCATCGCACTTTTGCGGGTGACTGGCTGTCAATGCAAGCACCCCCCGGTAGCTACGCGACCCGCGCAGCCGCCGAGGCTTCTTCATTTACGGTCAGGAATCGAACCATGCACAAAGCAGTTCATGTCCCCCTCGTCGTTGCCGCGATCTCGGCACTGTGCGCCCTGCCGGCGGCAGCTCAGACCACCGGCAGCACCGCTTCCACCGGCACCACGACCACGTCGCGCGTCAGTGACGAATGGCGCATGCCGTACCAGGCGAATTTCTGGAACTACATTGGCGCCACGGTCGGGCGCAGCGATTACGACCTGGGCTGCGTGTCGGGGTACGGATGCGATAACAACGACACGGCGTTCAAGATCTTCGCCGGCGGCAAGCTTTACAACGCCCTCGGGATGGAGCTCGGGTACGTCAATCTGGGACGTGCCGACATCGCGGGGGGCCGCACGCGTGCGCAGGGGGCGAACATCAGCCTGGTGGTGGGCATCCCGGTATGGGGCGATCGCTTCGGGATCAACGGAAAGGTCGGAACCACGTACGGCTGGACGAACACCGGGGCCTCGGCGCCCGATTACGAGACCGGCAAGGAGTCGGGTTGGGGCCTGAGCTATGGTGCAGGCGCGACCTATGCCATCACGCGCAACACCGAACTGCGCGTCGATTGGGATCGCTACCGTTTCGACTTCCGCGGTGCCGGCCACCAGGACGTTGATCTGTTGAGCGCGGGCGTGAACTTCCGGTTCTGAGCGGACCGGACGGCGAACGACGGGCGCGCCGCCGTCGGGGGTTGGATGACCAGGCGCAGCGACTGCCGTCCCGGGTCGCCGCGTCTTGGCTCATGCGACCAGCATCGCCGGCGGCAGTGCCGGCTCGGCGCTGAGCGGCAGTCCCAGTTTTTGGATGAGCCGCCGCGCATCGAAGGGCGCGTGAACCTTGGCATCGTTGTCGAAATAGCAGTACACATCGCGCGCCCGACGATTCGCCGGCGGCACCGCCGAGATGAGCCGTGGGTCGTCGGGCTGGCCGCCCGTGCTCCATGCGCGGATGCGCTGCGCCCAGCCATCGAGCGCATCTTCGGTATATCCGCTGCTGTACAGTTCCTTCTCGCCATGCAGGCGCAAATACATGAAGTCGGCGGTAATGTCCTCGCGGTTGGGCCACTTGCCGGCAGTGTCGGCGACCACCAGCGCGACGTTATGGCGACGCAGCAGCGCGACGAAGCGTTCGTCCACGAAGCTCGGGTGACGGATCTCCACGGCATGGCGCAGCGGTCGCACGGCGTCGATGGCCAGGCGGCAACGGCCCTTCATGCGCGCGTCGCGGCGGCGCGCGATCGCGAGCGCGGCCTCGGTGTCGCGCGGCAGGGCCGCGAGGAAGGCTTCGAAGCGCTCCTCGTGGAAGCCGAAATTCGGGGGAAACTGCCACAGCAGCGGGCCGAGCTTCTCGCGCAGGTTGAAGATGCCCGACGCCAGGAAGTTGGGCAGGGCGCGCTCGATGCCGCGCAGCTTCAGCATGTGCGTGATGTAACGACTGCCCTTGACGGCGAAAACGAACCCGGGCGGTGTCTCGGTGTGCCATGCCTCGTAGCTCACCGGACGCTGCAGCGAGTAGAACGACCCGTTGATCTCGATGGACGACAGCGCGCGCGACGCGTATTCGAGCTCGCGCCGTTGCGCGAGTCCGGGCGGATAGAACACGCCGCGCCACGGCGGATAGCGCCAGCCGGAGATGCCGATGCGAATGGCGCCGGGCATGCGTCGACCTACGAGCGGATCACGCGCAGCACGAAGTCGCTACGACCGCCGAGCGGCGTGATATGACCCGTGAGCACGAAACCACAGCGACCAAGGCGCGGGCTGGCGCAAACGCGCTCGTCGCACGGCCGCAGGGCATGGTATTTATTCGCGGGACGGGGATACGGGCTGGTCACTCCGGGACTCCGGCGCGCGGCACGGTTGCGCAATGGACAGGGCGCCGAGTTTGCCGCGTGGCCAGTGGTCCGCGCGGGCGCGCGAGCGAAACGATGGAGATGGATCGACCCGATGGGTGCATTGATGCAATCCCTGCATAGGCGTGTCTCGCCGACGCCGCGGCCGTTTGGACGCGAGCCGTCCGGTATCGTTCCCCTCGCCCCATGAAGGCGATCCGATCGAACGAAGCGGCGGGCGCGCGCCGGCGCCGCGCGGCCCGGGGTGGGACCCATGGCGCGACGGACGCCGGCGCAGGGCCGCGACGGTACGCGACGTGGGTCATCGTCCTCTGCAGTGTCCTGGCGACCGTGCTGGCAACCCTCGTGGTGGTGAACTTGATGCCCGGGGAAAAGAAGATCGAGCAGAACGTGCCGCGGCTCTACGGTTCAAGCGATCCCCAGTTCCGGCGTGCCATGGGCGTGCTGCTGGGTCCGCCGATCCAGGAAGGCAATCGCTTCACCACCCTGCTGAACGGCGATGCCATCTTCCCGGCGATGCTCGAGGCCATCCGCGGTGCGCAACGCACCATCACCTTCGAGACGTACATCTACTGGTCAGGCGATATCGGGCGCACCTTCGCGGAAGCGCTCGCGGAGCGGGCCCGCGCGGGCGTAAAGGTGCACGTGCTGCTCGACTGGATCGGCAGTGCGAAGATGGATCCGGCGCTGCTGCAGACGCTGCAGGAGAACGGCGTCGAGGTGAAACGGTATCACCAGCCACGCTGGTACAACCTCGGGCGGCTGAACAATCGCACGCACCGCAAGGTGCTGGTCGTCGATGGTCGCATCGGGTTTACGGGCGGCGTGGGCATCGCCGACAAGTGGACCGGCCATGCGCAGGATCCCGACCACTGGCGCGACACGCACGTGCGCGCGGAAGGTCCCGTCGTGGCGCAGATGCAGGCGGTGTTCCTCGACAACTGGACCAAGGCCACGGGCAAGGTCATCCACGGCATCGACTATTTTCCACCCCTCACCCCCGTTGGCGACGGCGCGGCGCAGATGTTCGAGAGCTCACCCACGGGCGGCGGCGAGAGCATGCATCTCATGTACCTGCTCGCGATCACCGCCGCGGACCACACCATCCACCTGTCGAGCTCCTACTTCGTGCCTGACGAGCTCGCGACGAAGGCACTGGTTGCGGCGCTGCATCGGGGCGTGAAGGTGCAGATCATCACGCCGGGCGACGACATCGACACCGAGGTGGTGCGGAAAGCCTCGCGCGCACGCTGGGGCGAGCTGCTGCAGGCCGGCGCCGAGATGTACGAGTACCAGCCGACGATGTTCCATTGCAAGGTCCTGGTGGTCGATTCGCTGCTCGTGTCGATCGGCTCGACCAACTTCGACAACCGGTCGTTCCGGCTCAACGACGAAGCCAACCTCAATGTGTTCGACCGTGCGTTCGCCGCACAGCAGGTCGAGGTGTTCGCCCAGGATCTGGCGCGGGCGCGGCGCATCACCTACGAGGAATGGCTGCACCGTCCCTACAGCGAAAAGTTGCTCGAGCACGCAGCCTCGCTGTTCGGCGCGCAGCTCTAGTCCCGCCGGTCAGACTGTGCACGGCCGCCTTGCGCGGGACCGGCTCGTCGATGATGTGCGCTGACGGCCCCGCGTCGGGGATCAGATCAGGCCTTCGAGCAGCTGCACGTCCACGGCGTCCCCCGCGGCCACATTGCCACAGTTCGCCGGCAGCACGATGAAGCAGTTGGCGCGCGACATCGACGACAGGATGCCGGAGCCCTGATCGCCGGTGGTGCGCACGGTCCATGCGCCTTGCGCATCGGCTGCGAGGATGCCGCGCTGGAACTCGGTGCGGCCGGGCGCCTTGCGGATGGGCGCCGCCAGGGGCACCTTGAAGGTCGGCATCGGCGTCACGTTGCGTTCACCCTGCAGAACGCGCAAAGCGTCGCGCACGAACTGGTAGAACGTGACCATGACCGAGACGGGATTGCCCGGCAGGCCGAAGAAATGCGCTGCGCCCAGACGGCCATAGGCAAGCGGGCGACCGGGCTTCATCGCGATCTTCCAGAACAGCACCTCGCCGAGCTTGTCGAGGAGCTGCTTCACGAAGTCCGCCTCGCCGACGGACACGCCGCCGGAAGTGATCACCACGTCCGCGGTCGCCGCGGCGGTGGCGAAGGCCTCCTCCAATGCCGCCGGCACGTCGGCCACCACCCCCATGTCGAGCATGTCGCAGCCGAGGCGCGCGAGCATGCCGTGCAACGTGTAGCGATTGCTGTCGTAGATGTCGCCGGCGCGGAGCGGGGTGCCGATGGACTTGAGCTCGTCTCCGGTCGAGAAGAAGGCGACGCGCAATCGCCGGTGCACGCTGACCTCGCCGATCCCGAGCGAGGCCATCATGCCGAGCTCTGCCGGATGCACCCGCTGCCCCGCCTGGAATACGGCTTGCCCGGCCCGGAGATCCTCGCCCGCGAAGCGCCGGTTCTGGCCGGCCTTGCCCACGGCGCCGCGCTCGAGGACGACCTGCCCGTCCTGCTCGCGGGTGCGCTCCTGCATGACCACGGTGTCCGCTCCTTCCGGCATCACCGCGCCGGTGAAGATGCGCACGCATTCGCCCGGTCCGACGCGCGCCGTCGCAGGCTTGCCCGCGAACGATTCGCCTACCCGCCGCAGCACGGTGTCGCCATCCGCAGCAACATCGGCGAAGCGCAGTGCGTAGCCGTCCATGGCGGAATTATCGTGGCCGGGCACGTCCAGGGGCGAGATCACGTCCTCCGCTAGCACCCGGGATAACGCCTGGCGGATGTGCAGGCGCTCGTGGCCCCGGACCGGCACGAGGAATTCGCGGATCAACGCCCGCGCCTTGTCGACCGGCATCGAGTTCGGGTCGTAGTCATCGGCGCAGGAAGCGTCGCGCAGCGTCTTGGATTTGGCGGTCATGGTCGCAATCGCGTTGGCGTATCGGGTTCAGGGTGCCCGGTTACTGGCAGGCGCGGCGTCCGCGTCCTGCAGCTCGGATCGCGTGTTGATGTTGCGAAACGCGTCGGCGACGTCGTCGAAAGGCACTTCGATCACCTTGAGAGTCGCATACCACGCATCGATCTTGCGCCCGCCCGCTTCCAGGAATGCCGCCAGATGCGGCAGCACCCGCCGATGTACGAGTGAAAAGACCGGATGGGGCTGGTCGAACGTGCGCGCGACGGCAACGTCGGCATCGCGCTCCTGCAGTGCGCTGCGCAGGCGCGCGACGAGATCGGTGGGCAGGAACGGCGAGTCGCAAGGTGCGGTGACGACCAGCGTGCCGTGCGCAGCGGCGAGGCCGGCGTGAAGGCCGGCGAGCGGCCCAGCGAACCCCCGCACCACATCCTCGACGACGCTGCAACCGAATGCGGCATAGCGCTCGCGGTTCTGGTTGGCATTGATGAGGAGCTCGTCCACCTGCGGAGCGAGGCGCTCGAGCACGTGCGCGATCATCGGACGCCCGCGCAGCTCGACGAGACCCTTGTCGACGCCGCCCATGCGCCGGCCCTGTCCGCCGGCGAGCACGAGTCCGGTAACGTCAGTCATGTGCCGGTTCCGGCCATGGAATCCAGGGCACATGCTCCTCGAAGAACGCATGGCCCGATGGCGCGCGGTCGATCGGATCCTCGAACGCCGCAAGCGCGACGTGAGTCTCCTTGGCCCACTGCTCGCTGCGCGTGGACTGGAAGAAGAGCTTGCTGCCGCATATCCGGCAGAACGTTCGGCGCGTACCCGGCGACGACTCGTAGGCCACGTGGTCTTCTGCACCGGCCGTCACGCGCACCTGCGCGGAGGGAAAGCCGACCCACGTCACGAATCCGGCGCTGTGCGAACGGCGGCAGCTCTCGCAATGGCAGTGGCAGCAGAAGCGCGAAGGCAGCGTCGCGACGAACCGGACGCGACCGCACAGGCAGCGCCCGCGCGCCTCGTGACGCACTGCACTCGCGGCCGGCACTTCGCTCATGGTGGCGCGCTATGCGGCGCGGAAACGCTGCGCGCCGGTGAACAGCAGATAGTGGCGATTCGTCGCCCGCCCGATCATCGTGAGGCCGATGCGCTCGGCAATCTCGTGCCCCATCTGCGTCAGGCCGGAGCGCGACACCAGGAAGGGAATGCCCATCTGCGCGGCCTTGATCACCATCTCGGAGGTGAGGCGTCCCGTCGTGTAGAAAACCTTGTCACGCCCATCGATGCGATCGAGCCACATCTTCCCGGCGATGGCATCGACCGCGTTGTGCCGGCCCACGTCCTCGACGAACATCAGGATCTCCGAAGCACCGTCGCCGTTCGTGGCCAGGGCACACCCGTGCACCGCGCCGGCCTGCTTGTAGATGGTTTCGTGCACGCGCACCCGCTCGAGCACGGCGTAGAGCGTGGAGCGTGTCAGGATGGCATCGCGCGGAAGGTCGATGGTGTCGATCTCGTCCATGAGATCCCCGAACACCGTGCCTTGTCCGCATCCCGTCGTCTGGGTGCGCTTCTGCATGCGCGCCTCGAGATCGACGAGCCCATGGCGCGTGGTGACGGCGACCGCATTGACATCCCAGTCGACCTGCACTGCCACCACGTCCTCGATGCTCTTCAGCAGCCGCTGGTTGCGCAGATAGCCAATGGCGAGCGCCTCCGGCGCAGCGCCGAGGGTCATGAGCGTCACGACCTCCTGGCGATCGACGAACAGCGTCAGCGGATGCTCGCCGGCAATCGGCGTCTCGCGCACCGCGCCCGTCTCGTCGATCGCCGCCACGGCGTAGGTCGACGGACGCGCGGCATGCGTCAGGACGGGACGGTACGGATCGTGGGGCGCATTCATCGGCGTTCGTGCATCAGCCGCCGATGTAGCTCATCTCGATGCGCGACGCTGCGCGCGGCGTGTTGGCCGTGCGGATCTCGGAGTAACGGTCGCTGCGCTGCTGCCAGATGCCGGCGATCGCACGCGCGATCTCGTCGTCGCTGCGGCCGTCGCGCAGGAGCGTGCGCAGGTCGTAGCCCTGATCGGCGAAGAGGCAGGTGTACAGTTTTCCGTCGGTTGCCAGGCGCGCTCGCGTGCAGTCGCGGCAGAATGCCTGGGTGACCGAGGCGATGACGCCGATCTCGCCGCCGCCGTCGCGGTAGCGCCAGCGCTCCGCGACTTCGCCGGCATAGTTGGGATCGACGGGCTCGAGCGGCAGCTCCGCGTCGATCATCCGCACGACCTCGGCGGCGGGCACGACCTCGTCCATGCACCACCCGTTCGTGGCACCCACGTCCATGTATTCGATGAACCGGAGGATGTGCCCCGATCCGTGGAAGTGGCGGGCGAGGGGAACGATACTGGCCACATTGTCGCTGCGCTTCACGACCATGTTGATCTTGATGGGCGCAAGGCCAGCGGCAGCGGCGGCATCGATGCCCTCGAGCACGCGTGCCACCGGGAAATCGACATCGTTCATCCTGCGGAACACGGCGTCGTCGAGCGAGTCGAGGCTGACGGTGATGCGCTTCAGGCCCGCGTCGCGCAGGCTCGCGGCCTTGCGTTCGAGCAATGCTCCGTTGGTCGTGAGGGTCAGGTCGAGGTCGCCGAGCCGTGCCAGCATCTCGACGAGCCGCTCGACGTTCTTGCGCAGCAGCGGCTCGCCTCCGGTCAGCCGGATCTTGCGTACACCCTGGTCGACGAAGACGCGCGCCAGACGGGCGATTTCTTCGAAGGTGAGCAACGCGGAATGTGGCAGGAATGGGTAATCGCGCCCGAACACGTCCTTCGGCATGCAGTACACGCAGCGAAAATTGCAGCGGTCCGTTACCGAGATGCGGAGGTCGTGCAGGCCCCGCCCGCGCGTATCGAGCGGCGGGGCGCTGCTGCTCGCCGCGCTGGGGATGGCGGCTTCGAGCGACGCCGTGCCGCGAAGATCGCGCAATGGAATGACAATGCCGGACATGCGGGGAATAGGAAAGAATGGCGCAATGTTTTACCCTCGGCATTCTAGCAGAGGGGGCCGTCGCGCGAGCTTGGGGTGTATGATCCGCGCGCCCCTTGTCTTATCCTTCTTTTCTGCTGATTTCATCGCGACGAAGACCATGGAAACAGTGCGGCTTTCGGTGGCGGTGATCATGCAGCGCACGATGCTCCACAACCGGTGGGTGTCGGAGCGCTGGGAGCCGATTGCGGTCGAGCCTGCACAGCCGTCGCAGCGCTGCGTCATACGGTTGCCCGACGACCCGGCGGGGTCGCGTTGGCGGTTCGAGGGATTCGAGCTGGAGTTGCATCCCACGGAGGCCGAAGGGTATTTCCTCAACATTTCCGCGCCCGATCCGAAAGTCTTCGTGATGTGGCGCATGCTCGAGCCGGAAGCGATTGCGCCTGATGGTCCCCTCGCCGCACCATTTCTCGCGACCGTGAGCTACAACCAGGCGGCACGCATGCTCGACGGCGGCGAGCAGGTCGACTCGGTGCCGTTGCCGACGCCGATCCGGCAATGGATGGAGCCGTTTGTCAGGGATCACTACAAGCCGGAGCCGAAGCGCAAGGTGCGCCGGCGTGATCCGTTGGCGGATGATACGGATCCGCCTGCATTCAACCGGGCACCGCGCACGTGATCGACGAGCGGGACAGAAAGTCCGACGTTCGTTTTTCGCTGCGACGCTGGTCGGCACGCAAGCTCGAGGCGGCGCGCGCTACGCCGGGGCCTTCCGTGCCGATCGACGCAGCGCCAGTCGACGCAGCACCGGCAGCGCCGGCGCCCACCGTCGCTCAAACGCCCGGCGGCGCACCGCTGGCGAAATCCGCCGATACGCCCGCCGGAGCACCGCTGGCGAAATCCGCCGATACGCCCACCGGCGCACCGGAGCTGCCGCCCGTCGAGTCCCTCACGTTCGAATCCGATTTCACCGCGTTCCTGCAGCCCTCGGTGGCCCAATCGGTGAGGCAGCAGGCGCTCAAGAAGCTCTTCACCGATCCGCGCTTCAACGTGATGGATGGGCTCGACGTGTACATCGATGACTATTCCATTCCGAGCCCGCTCGAGCCGGAGCTGATCGAGCAGCTGCTGCACGCCCGCTTCACGCTCAATCCGCCGCGCACCCGCGTCAACGCCCAGGGCGAGGTGGAGGACGTGCCCCCCGACGAGCCCGCACCAACCGTTGCTGCCGCGGACGACGCTCCCGCGGGCGATGGCGCAGATCCGCGCGAGCCGCAGTGTGCCGAGCAGGTGACCTCCGGCGATGCCGATCAGGACACCGCGCTTCCGGCCCCTGATGCCGCACCTTCCCTGGGCGAATCGAAACGACGATGAGCATCACCGACAAGAACCTGCAGCTTTGCTCGTGCAATGGCACGATGCCGCTCGATCCCGACGGGCTTGCCAGGGCGCTCGGGCTCGATGCTCCGCCGGCGATCGCCACGTCGCTCTGTCAACGCCAGCTCGCGCAATACGGCGATGCGGTCAGTGGCGACGCCATCGTCGCGTGCACGCAGGAGTCCCGACTGCTCGGCGAGGTCGCCGAGGAGGCGGGGCGCACGCACGCCCTGCGCTTCGTGAACATTCGCGAAACGGGTGGCTGGTCCGCAGAAGCGCGGGCCGCCACGCCGAAGATCGCGGCGCTGCTCGCGATGGCCGCACTGCCCGAGCCGGAACCCGTTCCGGGCGTGTCGTACCGCTCCGCGGGACAACTCCTCATCGTCGGACCCGCGGATGCCGCGCTGCACTGGGCCGGCGTGCTGCGAGAACAGCTTGGCGTCACCGTGCTCGTCACCGGAAGAGCCACCGGCGCGGAACTGCCCGCCGAGCGTGCGTTCCCGGTCCTGTCGGGGGCCGTGACGCGCCTTGCGGGTTGGCTGGGGGCGTTCGAGGTCGAATGGCGCCAGGAGAATCCCATCGATCTCGACCTGTGCACGCGCTGCAACGCCTGCATCAGGGCGTGTCCGGAAGGGGCCATCGACTGGAGCTACCAGATCGATGCCGAGCGCTGCCGCTCGCATCGCGCGTGCGTGAGTGCGTGCGGCGCAGTGCAGGCGATCGATTTCAGCCGGCGCGATACGGCGCGCTCCGAACGCTTCGATCTCGTGCTGGACCTGCAGCGTGTGCCGCAACTGCGCATGCACCAGCCGCCGCAAGGCTACTTTGCGCCGGGGGCGGATGCGATCGCCCAGGCGCAGGCGGTCGCCGGGCTCGCGACGATGGTCGGCGAATTCGAGAAGCCGAAGTACTTTGCCTACAAGAGCGCCATCTGTGCCCACAGTCGCTCGCAGAAGCTGGGGTGCAGGCAATGCATCGACGTGTGCTCGACCGAGGCGATCCGGGCCGATGGCGATCACGTGCGCGTCGAACCGCATCTGTGCATGGGCTGCGGCGCATGCGCGACGGTATGCCCGTCGGGTGCCATGACGTACGCCTTTCCCTCGATGTCCGAAACCGGTCGGCGCATCAGGACGCTCGTCGCGACCTACGGCGCCGGCGGCGGCCACGATGCGTGCATCCTCGTGCATGCCGAGGCCGGACGCGCCGTCCTTGCAACCCAGGCGCGTCGCTATCGGGGATTGCCCGCGCGGTTCGTTCCGTTCGAGGTCCATCACGTGGCATCGCTCGGCATCGACGCGTGGCTCGCGGCACTCGCGTATGGCGCGAGCCAGGTCGCGGTGCTCCTCACCGGCGAGGAAGCGCCCGAATACCGCGAGGCGCTCGAACGCGAGATGCGCGTAGCTGACGCGATCGCCCAAGCGCTTGGCTACCAGGGCGAGCACTTCCGGCTGTTCGATGCGCAGGACGCGCGTGCGCTGGACGACGCCCTGTGGAGCTGGCGCCCGGCGCTCGCGGTCCGCGCACCGGCCGTCTTTGCGCTCACCAACGACAAGCGCGCAAGCGCGGCGTTTGCGGTGGAGCACCTCGCGGGCCATGCACCCACACCGCAGGCCATCATTGCGCTGCCCGCCCGTGCGCCCTTCGGCACGATCACCGTGAACCGCGACACGTGCACGATGTGTCTGGCGTGCGTCGGAAGCTGCCCGGAAGGTGCGCTCCTCGACCATCAGGACGTTCCGCAACTGCGCTTCATCGAAAGCAAGTGCGTGCAGTGCGGGCTGTGTGCGACAACGTGCCCCGAGCAGGCGATCGCGCTGGAGCCGCGCCTCAATCTTCAGCCGGAGGCGAAGGCGCCGCGCGTCATCAACGAAGCGGCGATCTTCCATTGCATCCGATGCGCCAAGCCGCTCGGCACCGAGAAGCTGATCGGCGCGATGCTCGCGAAGCTCGCCGGACATTCGATGTTTGCGGAGCCGGGTGCGCTCGATCGCCTCAAGATGTGTGCCGACTGCCGGGTGATCGATCTCATCAAGTCGGAGCAGAGCGTCGACGTGCGTCATGTCTGACGCGGCCGCGATTTCGCTCGCCCATCCTCTCGCGCCGGAGGATCAGGCGCGCGCGGACCTCTACGCGCTGCTGGCGCGGCTGTACGCCGCTCCCCCTGATGCCACGCTGCTCGATCTGCTCGCGCGCGCATTGCCGATGGGTTTGCCGACCACGATCGATGCACTCGACAGCAAGGCCGCGCAGCTTGGCGGGAGTTGGGACGCGCTGCGCGCCGCCAGCAGCGTGATGGATGCCGAAGCGGCGGCCCACGAATATGCCGATCTCTTCGTCGGGGTTGGCAGGAGCGAGGTCAACCTGCATGCCTCGCACTGGCTGACCGGCTTCATGATGGACAAGCCGCTGGTCGAGGTACGCGCGAGCCTTGCGAGACTGGGATTGGGCCGCAGGGCCGGCATCACCATGGCGGAGGATCACGTCGCCGCGCTGTTCGAGACGATGCGTCTTCTGGTCGCTGGACATGATGATCGTTCGCCGTCCCCCGTCGTCGATCAGCGGATGTTCTTCGAAGCGCACATTGCGCCATGGATCGAGCGATGTTGCGCTGCAATATCGCTTAATTCTGTTGCCAACTATTACCGCCGCGTAGCAGAATTCACTGATAGTTTCATGGCGCTCGAACGTGACTCGTTCGCCATCGAGTCCTGATAACACGTCACGCGGTCACTTCGGAGGTTGCAATGAGCAAGCCCAGCAAGCCGGGTTCCGGCACGCCTGCGTCCGGATCGTCCCCTCTCGTCGCGTCCTCCTCCGCGGACTTGAAGCGTCGCCGCTTTCTGTTCTCGCTCACCGCGGGCGGGGCCGGCGTCGCGGCAGCAACTGTGGCCGCGCTCCCCGCCGTGGCGGCGGTCGTGCCCGCCCCGCCTGACGCCGTTCCGGAGTCGTCCGGGTACCGCGAAACAGAACACGTGCGGGATTACTACCGCACCGCAAAGCACTAGGAGGAGGAAGGATCATGCTGCTGACGAAAAAAAGCGACGACATTGCGGCAGCGGGTCCGCGTCTTCGCCGCCTCGCGGGAGCGAAGCTCTCGATGATGGATCGGCGAACGTTTTTGAAGCGTTCGGGTCTCGTTGCCGGGGCCGGGGCGTTCGCAAGTCAGCTTCCCTATGGCGCCATCGGCAAGGCCGAGGCCGCGAAGGAAGGTGAGGCCGTGAAGCGCGAGGTACACCGCACGGTGTGCACGCACTGCTCCGTCGGTTGTGCGATCGATGCCGTCGTCGAGAACGGCGTGTGGGTGCGCCAGGAGCCGGTGTTCGACTCGCCGCTGAATCTCGGGGCACACTGCGCCAAGGGCGCATCGATCCGCGAGCACGGGCACGGCGAATACCGGCTGAAGAAGCCGATGAAGCTGGTCAACGGCAAGTACCAGGCGATCAGCTGGGACCAGGCGATCAACGAGGTCGGCGACAAGCTGCTCGCCTTGCGCAAGGAAGCCGGACCGGACTCCGTGTTCTGGGTCGGCAGCTCCAAGCACAGCAACGAGCAGAGCTATCTCATGCGCAAGTTCGTGTCGTATTTCGGCACGAACAACTGCGATCACCAGGCACGCATCTGTCACTCCACCACCGTCGCCGGCGTGGCGAACACGTGGGGTTACGGCGCGATGACCAATTCGTACAACGACATGGGTAACACCAAGTGCGCGTTGTACATCGGCTCCAACGCGGCCGAAGCGCACCCGGTCTCGATGCTGCACATGCTGCACGCGAAGGAGAACGGCGCCAAGATGATCGTCGTCGATCCGCGCTTCACGCGGACCGCCGCCAAGGCCGATGAATACGTGCGCATCCGCTCCGGCTCGGACGTCGCGTTCCTGTTCGGGCTGCTCTACCACATCTTCAAGAACGGCTGGGAAGACAAGCAGTACATCCACGATCGCGTCTACGGCATGGACAAGGTGCGCGACGACGTGATGGCCAAATGGACGCCGGATAACGTGGAGAACGTCACCGGCGTTGCCGAGGCGCAGATGTTCAAGGTCGCCGAGATGATGGCCAAGAACCGGCCATCGACGCTGGTGTGGTGCATGGGGCAGACGCAGCACTCGATCGGCAACGCCATGGTGCGTGCCTCGTGCATCGTGCAGCTCGCGCTGGGCAACATCGGCGTATCGGGCGGGGGCGCGAACATCTTCCGCGGCCACGACAACGTGCAGGGCGCCACCGACATCGGCCCCAATCCCGATTCGCTGCCGGGCTACTATGGTCTCGCCGCCGGTTCCTGGAAGCACTGGGCCACCGTCTGGGGCGTGCCGTACGACTGGATCGCCAAGCAATTCGCGCCCGGCATGATGGAAAAGCCGGGCATGACCGTCTCGCGGTGGATCGACGGCGTGCTCGAGAGGAACGAGCTGATCGACCAGGATTCCAATCTGCGGGCGACTGATCTACTGGGGTCACGCGCCAAACAGCCAGACGCGCGGCAAGGAAATGGTCGAGGCGATGCAGAAACTCGACCTCATCGTGGTCGTCGATCCGTATCCGTCGGCCACCGCCGCGATGGCCGCCATGGTGCGCAAGGACGGCGTTTACCTGCTGCCGGCATGCACGCAGCTGGAGACCTCGGGGTCAGTGACCGCGTCGAACCGCTCGCTGCAATGGCGCGAGCGGGTCATCACGCCGCTGTTCGAGTCGCAAACCGATCAGGCGCTCATGTACGCGTTTGCCAAGAAGCTCGGGTTCGGCCCCGAGTTCGTGAAGAACTACAAGATGGTGAAGCCGGACGGCGACGCCAAGTTCGAGGAGCCGGAACCGGAGTCGATCCTGCGGGAGATCAACAAAGGCTGCTGGACGATCGGCTACACGGGACAATCGCCGGAGCGCCTGAAGCTTCACATGAAGAACATGGCGACCTTCGACGTGAAGACGCTGCGCGCCAAGGGCGGTCCCTGCGACGGCGATTACTACGGTCTGCCGTGGCCGTGCTACGGCACGCCGGAGATCAAGCATCCCGGCTCGCCGAACCTGTACACCCTCGAGCGCTCGATGATGGAAGGCGGCGGTTGCTTCCGGGCCAACTTCGGCGTGGAGCGCGACGGCGTGAATCTGCTCGCCGAGGACGGCTCCTACCCCAAAGGCAGCGAGCTCACCACCGGGTATCCGGAGTTCGATCACGTGCTGATGAAAAAGCTCGGCTGGTGGGACGAGCTCACCGACGAGGAGAAGAAGGCCGCAGAAGGCAAGAACTGGAAGACGGACCTCTCCGGCGGCATCCAGCGGGTCACGATGAAGCATGGTGCGCATCCATGGGGCAATGCCAAGGCGCGTGCGCTCGTGTGGAACTTCCCCGACGGCATCCCGCAGCACCGCGAGCCCATCTACTCGCCGCGCCCGGATCTCGTCGACAAGTATCCGACCCACGACGACAAGAAGGCGTTCTGGCGCCTGCCGACGCTCTTCAAGACCGTGCAGGAGAAGAACAAGAACATCTCCAAGGACTTTCCGCTCATTCTCACCAGTGGCCGCCTCGTCGAGTACGAGGGCGGCGGCGACGAGACGCGATCGAATCCGTGGCTCGCCGAGTTGCAGCAGGAGAATTTCGTCGAGATCAATCCGAAGGATGCGAACGACCGCGGCGTGCGCGACGGCGAGTACGTGTGGGTCAAGACGCCCACCGGTGCGCAGATCAAGGTCAAGGCGATGGTGACCGATCGCGTCGGCCCGGGTACGACCTTCGTTCCGTTCCACTTCGCGGGGTGGTGGATGGGCAAGGACATGCTCGAGTACTACCCCGAGGGTGCCCACCCCGTGGTGCGCGGCGAGGCCGTGAACACCGCCACGACGTACGGCTACGACTCGGTGACGATGATGCAGGAAACGAAGACGACGCTCTGCCAGGTCGCGAAGACTACCGCCTAACGCGCCGCCACACGGGAAAGCCTGAGGAGAAGGAACGATGGCTCGAATGAAGTTTCTGTGCGACGCCGAGCGTTGCATCGAATGCAACAGCTGCGTCACGGCGTGCAAGCAGGAGCACGACATTCCGTGGGGCGTGAACCGCCGGCGGGTCGTGACGATCAACGACGGCGTTCCCGGGGAGCGGTCCATCTCGGTGGCGTGCATGCACTGCTCGGACGCGCCGTGCATGGCGGTGTGCCCCGTGGACTGCTTCTACAAGAGCGACGACGGGGTCGTGCTGCACGACAAGGACCTGTGCATCGGCTGCGGCTACTGCTTCTACGCGTGCCCCTTCGGTGCACCGCAGTTTCCGCAGGCCGGCGCGTTCGGCGTGCGCGGGAAGATGGACAAGTGCACCTTCTGCGCTGGCGGTCCGGAGCCGGACGGATCGGAAGCCGAGTACCAGAAATACGGTCGCAATCGCCTGGCCGAGGGCAAGCTCCCGGTCTGTGCGGAGATGTGCTCGACCAAGGCGCTGCTGGGTGGCGACGGTGATGCGGTGGCCGACATCTACCGTCAGCGCGTGGTGACGCGCGGCAAGGCTGCTGAAGTGTGGGGGTGGGCGACCGCGTATGGGCGTCCCGACGCGCCGAGCGGCCAGCCTGGCGCACAGCCGCCGCAGCCACCCCAGACTCCGCCCGGAGGCACGAAATCATGATTACGCGCAGCATCATCGCCGGCGCGCTGCTGATGGCAGCGACCGCATTCCTCCTGAGCGGCTGTGGCGAGCGCCCGCAGGTCGTGCAATACAAGCAGGGGCGCTATCAGGGCAAGCCGGACACGCCGGCATACCAGGGCGCCCCGTTCAATGGCGACCGCAAGCAGTGGGATGACGCCATCCGCACGCGCAACCAGTACCAGAACGAGTACAAGCGGATCGGCTGACGGGTCCTGGAGGAAGCATGCGCAGCAACTCGATCGTCCGACTGGCGGCGGTGGTCGCGGCCGCGGTCTGTTTCGCGAGTGTCGCCGCGGCGCAGTCGCCTGCGGTCAATCAGAAGGAAGGCGACTTCGCGCAGGCACAGCAGCAACGCCAGCTCGTGCAGCCGTACAACAACGCTCCCGTGTGGAAGGAGGTCCGCTCTGGCCTGCCGCAGACCACCAGTGTCCCGGGGCGTGAAACCAATGTGCTGATCCAGCCCGGCGGACAGACCTGGCGGGCGGCCCGCATTCCGGTATCGACCACCGGCGGGTTCGTCTTCGCGCTCGCGCTGCTGGGCATCGTCGTGTTCTACACCTGGCGCGGGCCAATCGTCACGCACGAGCGTCCCACGGGCCACCTCATCCGCCGCTACACCGCTGTCGAACGGACCGTGCACTGGACGGTGGCCATCACGTTCGTCATTCTGGGCCTTACGGGTCTCGTGATCACCTTCGGCAAGGCGGTGCTGCTGCCCCTCATCGGATACACGCTGTTCTCGTGGCTCGCCATCCTGGCCAAGAACCTGCACAACTTCACGGGCCCGATCTTTTCGATGGCATTGCCGATCATGATCGTCGTGTTCCTGCGCGAGAACCTGCCGCGCGCGTATGACTGGGTCTGGATCAAGCGCTTCGGTGGCTTGCTCGACCGCACGGGCGCGGCTCGCGTGCCGTCAGGCAAGGCCAACGCCGGACAGAAGGGACTGTTCTGGCTCATGGTCGTCGCGGCGGGGCTCACGCTGGTCGTTACCGGGCTCATTCTCGACTTTCCGAATTTCAACCAGACGCGCCAGACGATGCAGCTGGCCAACGTGGTGCACATGATCGCCGGACTGGTCGGCGTCACGCTTGCCAGCGCGCACATCTATCTCGGCACCATCGGCATGCGTGGCGCCTACGAGGCCATGCGCTACGGGTACGTGGACGAGAGCTGGGCGCGCGAGCACCACGAATACTGGTACCAGGAAGTGATGCACGAGAAGGCGGCTCAGGGCCTTGCTGTGGCCCCGGACCTGCCGCCGCGCCATCACGCCGCATGATCGACAAGGAAGGACGATGACGACGACGACATGGAAAGCAGTGCTCACGGCCGGGCTGGTCGTGGCGACGTTCAGCGTGGCAGTGGCGAAGCTGCCGCCGCCGCCACCGATGGACGAGAAGGCCAAGGTGGCAGCGGAGGAAAAGAAGGCGAAGGACGCTGCCGCGGCGGAACTCGCCAAAGCCCAGCTCGCCAAGGCCGAGGACCGCGTCGCGGCCCGCTACATCGCGGACCAGAAGGCCAAGGGCATCACGGTGCATCCCTCGCCGATGGCATCGACCGGCACCGGGGCCGTCATGACGGCCCAGGGCAACACGCCCACGGGAGCGGCCACCGGTCAGTCCGCCGAAGCCAAAGGCCCTGCCAAGCCGGCCGGGGCCGCAGCCGCCGCGACCGGACCCGACGCCTCGAAGGATACGAACAAGAAGTAGCGCCGCGCTTCGGCTCGGATCAGGACAGGGCGCGCAGCCCTGTCTTGTTTTGAGGCCCCCGGTAGAGGTGGCGGCGCGAAGTTACAGCTGGCTTTCGATCGGCAGCAGGGACATGGCTTCCACCTCGAGATTGCGCAGGAACGATGCGCCCGGCTCGGTGGTGTAGTCCACCTTGTCGCCGTCCTCCTCGGTATGCCATATCAGCGTCGGCGAGCCGTCCGGCGCTTTGCCCAGCAGCACCTGGTAGGCATTGGCCGGCTGCGCGATGGCTTCGAATCGGCTCGCGACCTGCTGCGCGATGGCCGGGCTCTCGATGATCAGGCCGACCTCGGTATTCAGCCGGAACGATCGGTTGTCGAAGTTGGCCGATCCGATGAACGCGCGCGCGCGGTCGAACACGAATACCTTAGCGTGCAGCGCGAACACGTTGGACTCGTCGCCCTTGAGCGGAGCGCCGCGACGGGGGAGGGTAGGCTTGCCGAGCTCCGTGCGTACCTCGTACAGCTCGACCCCCATCTGCAGCAGCGGCACGCGGAATTTGCGGTAGCCGGCGTGCACCGCGGGGACATCCGTGGATTCGAGGGAGTTCGTCAGGATGCGGATGCGGACGTTGCGCGCACGAAGATCGCGGAGGAGCTGCATCTGCGATTCGCTGGGTACGAGATACGGCGTCACCATCAGCAGCTCGCTTTTGGTGGTCCGCAGTGCGTCGAGGAGTCGCTCGCGCAGTAGCCGCCCGTCGACTTCTCCGTTCTCGACCTTCTCCTTCTGCGGGCTGTCGTAAAGAACCTCGGAGCCGGCCCAGATCAGCGGATCCTTGCCGCCGATGATCATGGACAGGGGATTGCCGGCCGCGACCGAGCGCATGTATTCCGCGTCGGCCATCTTTTCGCGGTGTTCGCGCAGCTCCTGCCGGTACGCCTCGAGCGCTTCGGGTGTCGCCTTGTTACCAAGAGCGCTCACCGGGATGGACAGGCCGCTGTTCCAGTACGCGTCGAAGCTCGACGAAAGCCGCCGCACCGCGGGGCCGACGACGAACACGTCGAAGTCGCCGAAATCGAAATCCTTGCTCATGGAAAAGTATTCGTCGCCCACGTTCCGGCCGCCGGCAATGCCGATGGTGTTGTCGACCAGGAACAGCTTGTTGTGCATGCGGTAGGTCAGGCGATTCCAGTTGAGTGCGAATTCCGTCGCCCGAATCGGCGCGAACCCACCGCGGTACAGCGTCGGGTTGAACACGCGCACCTCCACGTTCGGGTGCGTCGCGATCATGGTGAGCTTTGCGTCCTTGCCGACGAGATTCAGGTCGTCGATGAGCACGCGAAGGCGCACGCCGCGATCCGCAGCCTGCAGGAGCTCGTCGAGCAGCAGCTTGCCGGTGATGTCGTTATGGAAGATGAAGTACTGGACGTCGAGGGTGCGCTGCGCTTTGGCAGCCATTTCGGCGCGCAGGATGAAGCCGTCGGTGCCGGCAGGCAGGAGCCGGAAGCCGGACAAGCCGGCGTGTTCCGTCAGCCGCTGGGCGAACTCCTGGCCGAGCGACGTCGCAGCGGGATCGGCGAGCGCGGCGCTGTGGGTGCGCGGTACGTCCGCACCCGGGGGAACGGTCGCGCACCCGGTGACGATGGCAGCGACGAGCGCGATGAGCAGTGTGCGAAACGACATCAAGAGACAGCCTCGGTAAGAATTGCCGTAAGAATTCCTGACAGCAGGTGTTATAGCGGCAACGGGACGCGCGGCACGTAAGACAAACCACGAACCGGCTGTAGGAGCGTTCAGCCCCCGGATGAACGGGCAGGCTTCGGTGGGGCGCAGCGCCCGGGTATAATTTCGGCCTCCGGAGAGATGGCCGAGTGGTCGAAGGCGCCTGACTCGAAATCAGGTATACGTTTACGCGTATCTAGGGTTCGAATCCCTATCTCTCCGCCAGAATTCGCGGTGTTGAACTGGTAGTGCCCTACTAACACCGCGCTTGCCTCCGTGTCCGCAAAGCTCCGGCCGCCGCCCGTGCGTTCCAAAGGCGTCGCGCCGCATAGCTTGCAGCTAGATGCCGTGACCGCGCTCGTCGCGCAGCAACCGGCCTCCGGTGCGCGCTGGCCGTGAGGGGCGACCATCCCGCTGCAGTCGGCGGGTCGCGGAAACGGCAAGTAACAGCAGGGAAGTAACAGCAACTGGCAGCAAACGGGGAGGCTACGACTGCAGGCTCCCGTGTGCGTTGCCACGCGCGAGCCGAGTGGCCTGCGCGCGGTGATGCGACCTGCGGTCAGGCTTGTCAGTACGCCTGAGACGGCACCTGCGCGCCCGGCATCATGCCGGCCTGCCGCCGTCGC
>CAWEYW010000004.1:0-14942 GCA_963813415.1 uncultured beta proteobacterium
ACTCTCTGCTCGCAGTGCAACTGATGGACCAGATCGAAAAGCTGTTCCACCGACGATTGCCGCTGGACACGCTCTGGTTTCGCGGCGGTACGATCGAAGCGCTCGCGGCACTTATCCGCGAGGAGTACCGCGACGCCGGAAATCCGGAGTTGGTGGTCATGAAGAGCGGGGCCCGGCGACCGCTGTTCGTTGTGCACACCATCGGCGGCAATCTGTTTCACTACTACGAACTCGCGCGCCACCTGCATTCCGATCAGGCCGTCTACGGTCTGCAGGCACGAGGGGTATTCGGCACGGGGCGTCCCGATTCCACCATCGAGGCGATTGCCAGCCACTGTCTGGAGTCGATGCGCGCGGCGCAATCCACGGGCCCTTATCTGATAGTCGGATTCTCCAGTGGCGGCGTCGTTGCTTACGAAATGGCGCAGCAGCTGACCCGTGCCGGAGAGCAGGTGGCGCTGCTCGCACTGCTCGACACATATGCGCCGCAACGGGCGACTGCGAAGCGATTGTTGTTCGAACTGGCACGGCTGCCACGCAAACAGGTCGAACTTCCGAAATGTGCAGGAACTCGTGTCCTTTCTTGTCCTGCATCGGCTGAAGCTGGACCATTGCGCGAATTGCAGAGCACAGGGGAAGCGCACCGCTGGGCGCACTGGAGTTACCGGCCCAAGCCGTACTGGCATCCAGTCGATCTCTATGTCGCCGGAAGCGTCCCTCGATCGCGCGCGCGTCGACGGCCTGGGTTGGTCCCGTTGGGCCAGCGATTGGCCCTCGTCCACCAGTTTCCGAGTGGCCATGACAGTCTCGTCAAGCTACCGACTGTCGCAGAGCTGGCGGCGAAGCTGCAGGCGCGCCTCGACAGCATCGTCGCCAACTGAACAGCACCCGCATCGAATCCACGGATGCAGCCGCCCGTACTCGATCGGACGCGGATTCATGTCTGGACCACGTCACTCGTGTCGAAGCGGGACTGCGTGGAGTCGTGGTACGCGACTCTCTCGATTGACGAGCGGGCTCAGGGCAGATCGATTTCGGGTCACGCATGCCCGCCGGCGCTTCATCGTTGGCCCGTGCATTCCTGAGACACCTGCTTTCCGCCTATTTACAGCCGATCCGGCCTCTCTCGACGTCGGGTATGGCGCCCACGGCAAGCCTTACCTGGCGAACGGATCCGGAAATCCGCTTCAATCTATCGCATGCAGACGATACGGCGACGATGGCGTCGCGTTGCAGCGCGAAGTCGGAGTCGATATCGAAGCCGTTACGCGCGATGTCGATATCGATGCCGTCGCACGACAAGCGTTTTCACCCGCCAGAACTCAGGGCGTTGAATTCACTTGCACCGGCTGCACGGCGGGACGCCTTCTACCGGATCTGGATGCGCAAGGAGGCTTACGTCAAGGCGCGCGGCGAAGGCCTGAGCTATCCGACACAGTCCTTCACCGTGTCGCATCTCCCCATGGACGACGATGCGCTGCGTATCGACGACCAGGACGGCGGAGCCCTCTCCGACTGGCGGGTTGCCGAAATCCCGGCCCCAGCCGGATTCCATGCCGCTCTGGCCGCGAAAGGGTGCGATTGGTCGGTCCTGCAGTTGGACGCATCGGCGTTCGCTCCTCGATAGCCAACGAAGTCAGGCGGGGGACCGGGCAGAAAGAAGCACCCGATCGATCGACTCCCACGCGGCAGGCGGACCCGTCGGCGACAGCTTGGCATAGGCGCCCAACACAGGCGCCGACAGCGTTCCGACGATGCGCTGCAGGTCCGCAAAGCGAATTCCCTGGACACGGATGACGCTCTGCACCAGATCGACGTCGCTTCCACGCAACGCTATGGCCTCTTCGACGCTCAGGCCACTCAGTAGCAGCAACATCATCAACCGGCTTGTCGAGTCACTCGCCGCGAGCAAGCCGGCAACCTCATCGTGCCCAAGCTCCCGTGGCAATACGATTGGTTGCGGCAACAAGGATGGCGACGCCACCGGAAGCGGCCCCTCCCACGAAGCGTAACCCGGCAGCATCTGAGACATCACGTGGTTCGGCAAGCCGGATGTCAGCGCCTGGGCCACGATCACGGCGGGCGCAGGATCGGTGCGGTTGAATAGCTGCACGAGCCACATGGCGAGCAGCGCCTTTGCTCGACGCGGTTTAGCGCACGCGCATCACGCTACTTCATGCGACTGCAGCCGGCTCATTCCGCAGGCCCGCTTGCGTGCAGTGCGGGTGCTGAGGGATAGACCGGATCGATCGCGTCCATCGCCACCGGCGAGGATGTCGGTGAAAGCGTCGCGTATGCACCCAGCACGCCGACAGGAAGCTGACCGACGATGCGGGGCAAATCGGCGAACCGAATTCCCTGCTGGACGAGATAGGCGATGTAGGTGTGGCGCAGGACGCTGGCATCGACCTCGGATGCGCGATCGATCCGGGCATCGTGCGCGGCACAAAGAATCAGTGTGTTGATCGCGTCCGGCGTGATGGCGCGACCGTTCGACGCGAGCACCGGCTCATCCGCCGTGCCGCGCGCCTCCAGCGATCGCACGCATGGGCGGGCTCAGAACGACATCACGCGCCGATGCGCCTGCGACATGGATCAGACCCTGGGCGAGATCGACGTCGGTCCACCGCAGCCCCGCGGCCTCGTCCGCAGTCAGGCCGCTCAGCAGCAACAACATCGCCAATCGACCGTCCGTATCCGCTGCCGCGAGCAACGCATCGACTTCGCGGCGCTCCAGCGCCCGAGGCAAGACGGGCTGCTGTGGCAGTAACGCGTGCTGAGCAAGGGGAAGCGCCATGCCGGGGTCTGATGCGGCCAAGGCCTGGGGTAGCCCCTGAAGCGGTAAGCCGGCCACTGGCTGGGCGACTAGCCAGGTCGGCTGCGGATCCGAGCGGTTGAAGAGCTCCACCAGCCACATGGCAAGCAGCGCGAGCAGCAGTGAGCCGCCGGCGCTGATCGCGGCATCTCGCCAATACAGCGGTCGCCATGGTGCGGTGGGAGGCGCAGCGGCCTCCAACACCTTGATCGTTGGCATGCGTGCCCGTTCGCTCGCCTCCAGTCTCGCCCGCCGCTGGACGGCGTCGCGGTACACCCCTTCGAGCTCCGTCAGGTCTTCCTGCTGCGACTTGTACTCGTTGAAGCGCGCGGTGAATTGGGCAACATCCTGACGGTCGCCCGACATCTGCGCCTCGATGCGCCGCGCGGCCGCTTGGGCGCTCGCCAGTTCTTCCTGCGCCTCGGCGATCGCCGATTGCTGGCTTGCCAGGCGCTGTTCCTTGACCTGCCGTTCCAGTTCGGCCAGGCGCACCCGCAACGCGATGGCCTTGGGATCCTTGGCCAGATACTCAGGCGTGAAGCTCCGTTCCAGATCGCGCAGGTCCTCCTGCGCCTGGGACGCACGTTGCTCGATATTGGCAAGCGTCGGATTGTCGCGCGCGCGCACCACTGCCTTGCCTGCTGCGACCGCATCCATCAGCGCACGCAGCTTGCCGTCCGCCGTGGCGACCCGCTCGTTCGCGGTGCTTAGCGTGGTGCTTTGATTGCGAACACGCGCCAGCACCTGGTTCTCGTCCCGTTGCAGCGATACGATGTTGTTGCGGGTCCGGAACTCCTCCACGGCCCGGCGCTTCGCCGCCACTGTCGCCTCGAGCCGCTTCACCTCGGCGTCGGCTTGCGCAGTGGCCTCGCTGGATGCGCTCCGGTAGGCGTCTATGAGACGGCCGCGATACACCTCGACGATGCCATTGAGAAGGGGCGCCAACAGCTCCGGATGCTCGGCCCTGCCGATGAGCTCCACGACATTGGTGTTCGGAACTGCCGTGGCTTCGATATGGGTCTGAATGCCCAACACGGGGTCGGGGCCGAACTCGGTAAGTCGATATCCCAGCCGTTCGAGTCCCTGCAAAGCTTGCTCGAGCACCGGTCGGCTCGTCAAAAACTGCACCTCGGTCAGGAATGGCTTCACCGGCTCCGGCGCACTGGTCGCCGCTGCCATCGGCGGTGGAGAAGCGACGGCGGGAGTAATCTCGATACGGGCGGACGCGCGGTACTCGGCGGGGCGCAGGAACGTGTAGGACAAGCTCAGCGCAAGAGCAATGATCAGCGTCCCCAGGAAAACCAGGAGTCGGCGCCGGTTCGACCGCTGAACCGGGGAGGGAAGGAAGTTCGGGGCCGCCCGGTTTCCGCGGATGCCCCACTCGTGTATGGTCTGTGCGTTCATCTGGGTCGGCATCGAGCGCTGCATGCTTGGCGCCAAGCGTCGCTGTGATCGTCGAGGCTATTCTAGTGCCGCTTGTCGGCAGGACGCCAGGCTTCCGCGGCCGCTCACATCCTACTCAACCGACCGCCCGTGCACGTTGCTGACGTAAGACCGGAATATGACTCTACAGTACGTTTTCAACGGCGACGCCGACGGCCTTTGTGCACTCCAACAACTACGTCTCGTCGATCCACGGAGGGCGACCCTCGTCACCGGCGTCAAGCGCGACATCAAGCTGCTGAGCCGGGTGATCGCGGGCACGGGTGCTGACATCACCGTGCTCGACATCTCCCTCGATCAGAACCGAAGCGACGTCGATCGACTCCTCGACGCGGGCGCATTCATTCGCTACTTCGACCACCACCACAGCGGCACACTGCCACGGCATCCACACTTTGTGGGCCACATCGACGAATCGCCCGACGTCTGCACAAGTCTTCTCGTCGACGCCCACATCGGCAATCGCTACCACGCGTGGGCCATCGTGGCAGCATTCGGTGACGGGTTGAATCACGTCGCAGGCAGGTTGGGGACAGCCGCCGGACTCGAGGCCGAAACAATCCTGGCCCTCGAGCGGCTCGGCACCTGTCTCAACTACAACGCGTATGGTGAGGCGATCGACGATCTCCATTTCCATCCTGCCGAGCTCGCCGAAAGCATGCTGCCGTTCGACGATCCTCTGGATTTCGTGCGTGCATCCGAAGCGTACACACGCCTGAGTGCCGGCTACGATGAAGACATGCACCTCGCGAGGAAGCTCGAGCCAGCCAGACGCGTTCCGGGCGCAACGGTGCTCGTGCTCCCCGACGCGCCATGGGCGCGACGGGTGGTCGGCGTGCTCGCCCACGAATGGACGCATGCGCAACCCGACAGCGCCGTTGCCATCCTGTGTCCGAAGGCTAGCGGCGGCTATGTGGTAAGCGTCCGCGCGCCCACACAGCGTCCCGTGGGTGCGGACGAGCTTTGCCGGACCTTCGAGACCGGCGGCGGACGCAAGCGGGCGGCCGGAATCAATCACCTTCCGGATGGAGACGTCGAGCGCTTCCTGGGGGGACTTTCGAAGCGCGGTTCAAACAGTCCTAACGAACGTAATGGATCTGCTCAATCCCCTCGCCGGCTTCCTTGTCGGCGTGCTCGTCGGCTTCACGGGCGTCGGCGGTGGTGCGCTGATGACGCCGTTGCTGGTGTTCCTGTTCGGCGTCGCCCCACAGACAGCAATCGGGACGGATCTTCTTTTCGCGTCGATCACCAAGTCATTCGGCGCATGGGTGCACGGCGCGCGCGGATCGATCGATTGGATGGTCTTGCGCCGCCTCTGCCTGGGCAGCCTGCCGGCCGCCGTGCTCACGTTGGCCCTGATCCGTTATTTTCCTCCTGGACGGGACCTCAAGGCCCTGCTGCTGCCCGCGCTCGGCGTAGCGCTCGCCATCACCAGCCTGGCCATGCTGTTCCAGCCGGCGCTTCATCGGTTGGGACAGCGCCTGCGCACCACGAAGCCGGGAGGCTTCAAACGCGCGCAGCCTGCACTGACGGTGTTTGCCGGCGCGGTATTGGGCTTCCTGGTGACCCTCACATCCGTCGGCGCAGGAGCGCTCGGCGTCGTGATGCTCGTGTATCTTTATCCGTACCGCCTCACACCGCCGAAGCTGGTCGGCACGGACATCGCCCACGCCATTCCCTTGACCCTGATCGCCGGCCTGGGGCATTTCAGCCTGGGGAACGTCGATCTCCACTTGCTCGGAGGACTGCTGATCGGCTCCATTCCGGGCATCATTCTGGGTTCGCGGCTGAGCGTTCGGGTTCACAGCGTCTACGTCAGGAACGCCATCGCCGTCGTCCTGGCAGTCGTCGGAGGCAGGCTGCTGCTGCAAGGTTGACGCGGCAACATTAGAAGCGTGCCCACGTCGCACTCTATCTGCTGTCGTAGAATCCCATAACGAATGTGATGCCGCGCCTGCTGTTGCCAACAACATGACCGAATCCGCAGCAACCCTTCTTTCCGAGAAACCTCACGCGGCTGTCAGTCCGCAGGGCTTCGCCGTTTTCGCCCGTGACGCACATGGCAAGCCTCGCATCGGCCTCGATCCCGAGAGCCTGTACGCATTCGGCCACTTGATCCGCCTTGCCGAGCAACTGATCCTCGACCAATTTTCGCGCGGGCTCGTGTCCGGCACTACGCACACCTGCCTCGGCCAAGAGTTGACCGCGATCTCGGTCGTACGAGCCCTCGACGATCCTGAAGACGTCGTTCTCTCGAATCACCGCAATCATGGCCACTTCCTGACGTATTCGGGTGATTTCCTGGCGCTGGTCGCGGAGGTCATGGGACGCGAGGCAGGTGTGTGCCGAGGATGGGGAGGCAGCCAGCACATCGCATACCGTCACTTTCACAGCAACGGTGTGCAGGGCGGGATGATGGGCATCGGTGCGGGCCTTGCGCTGGCGCATAAACTCCGCGACAGCAGCGGCATCGTAACGGCCATCATCGGTGACGGAACCTTGGGACAGGGCTTGGTCTACGAGGCGATGAACCTGGCGTCGGTATGGAACGCGCCGCTCCTCGTCGTCGTGGAAAACAACGGCATTGCCCAGACCACCGACAGTCGGCACACCTTGGGAGGCGACATCGAAGCGCGCGGGGCGGCATTCGGCCTCACGACGTGGCGGTTCCGCGACGACGATCCACATTTCTGCGCTGACGTGGATGCGGTGGTCCGGCGGGTGCGCGACAGCCGCCGCCCAGGCTTCCTGGTGCTGGATACCCGGCGCATGGGTCCGCACAGCAAAGGTGATGACTTGCGCGACGAGGCCGAACTCGCTGGCATCCGCGGGCGCGATCCTCTGGTTGCCCTGGGCCGGCACCTACCCCCGGCGATGCGGGAGGCCACTGAAGCGCGCAATCGCGCGTTCATCGATGGCGTTCGGCAGCAGGCGAACGACTCGCCCGAGGCGACGCTCGACGAGCCCCTTCCGCACATCTTCACGAGGTATGTCGAGCAACCATTGCCCAGTTATCCCGACATTCCGGCCGGGAGCAGCGTGCGGCAAGCGCTCAATGCAACCCTTCGCCATCTCCTCGCCAGCAATCCGCGCACCCTCTTGCTCGGCGAGGACCTGCACGACCCTTACGGTGGTGCCTTCAAGGTGACCCAAGGGCTATCCACCGCGTACCCGGGCCGCGTGATCTCCACGCCGATCAGCGAAGCCGGCATTACCGGCGCGTCGATTGGCCTGTCGCTCGACGGCTTCCTGCCCGTGATGGAAGTCATGTTCGCGGACTTCCTGTCGCTTTGCATGGACCAGATCTACAACCACGCGGTGAAGTTTCCCGGCATGTTCCGCGACGTGGCGGTGCCGCTGGTCATCCGCACGCCCTGCGGAGGGCCGCCGCGGCTATGGTCCCACGCACAGCCAGAGTCCGGAGCATCTTTTCACCGGCGTGCCGGGGCTGACGGTGGTATATGGCAGCCACCGCCACGATCTCGGCATGCTGCTCGCCGATGCGGTCCTGCGCTGGCACTACCCGGTGCTGTTCCTCGAGCACAAGCTCCTTTACGGCGAAACGATGGACCCGGCAGACTACGTTGCGCTGCCGGCGGCGGGCGATGTTGCGGCGCATCTCTTCCCCACCCTGCGCCGCGGTGCAACGAACCCTGATATCACGCTGGTAACTTACGGCGGGATGCTTCCGCTGGTCGAAGGCCGCGGCGCGACGGCTCGAGGACGAAGAGGAATTGGCGGTGGAGATCGTGACGCCATCGCTGCTCTCGCCGTTGCCCAAGGCGTCGCTCATCGCCCATCTCGCGGCGCGTGAGCGCGTGGTCGTGGTCGAGGAATCGCATCACGAATTCGGCGTGGGCGCGGAGATCGCCGCGGCCATGCTCGAAGCCGGCTTCAAAGGACGACTCTTACGGATCGGCACGCCGCCGGTGCCGATCGCCTCGGCGCGCAGCCTCGAACGAAGCATCATCCCGGACGAGGCACGGCTCGTCGCGGAAGTGCTCGAGCTGTTCTGAGGGGTCGCCATGGCATATCCCCAGACCGCCCCCTGCGTGAACATCAACGACGAGGTCGTGCAGGTCGTCAGCGTCAACGTCCGGGAAGGAGAGTTCGTTACCCGCGGCCATGTCATCGGTGCCGTCGAGACCGACAAATCCCTGGTCGACGTGATTGCGGAGCAAGACGGCTACGTGCTTCGCATCGAGTGCACGCCCGAGCAGAAAGTGCGGGTGGGCTCGATCATGGTGTGGCTCGGCGATACTGCCGATGAGGCGGTGCCCGAAGCAGCGCCGGCGATCTTGCAGCGCTCCAGCACGGATGTCGAACCCACCGCCAAGGCTCGCGCGATGCTGAAGGACCTCGACATCGATCCGGCGGGGATTCCGGCAGCTGGCGAGCGACTGACGGTGGCCGACATCGAGGCATGGCTGGCTGGGTCAGGCGGTAAGGGTGCGAGCGCGAATCGTGCGTCCACCACACGGCGCGTCGCTGAGGGGACGCCTTCGGTCCCGGGTGAACTCCAGGACTTGTCGGCCGACGCCGCCGGAATGCTGCGCACCGTGCTGTGGCACCGGGACCGAGCGGCAGCTGCCTATTTGGAGCTGGAATACGATCCAACACCCTGGGAAGAGCATGCCGCGCGATACGCCGCTGCGCACAACCTGATGCTCTCTCCGCTGTTGCCACTCCTGGCGTTCCGGCTCGCGACGATTGCGCGCGATACGCCGGGGATCAATGCCACCATCATCGACGACCAGCGCTACCAGTACACGGCGGTGAACGTTGGCTTTACCGTGCAGGCGGGCCAGACCTTATACCTCGGCGTTGTGCGCGACACGCAACACATGGACGTCGAACGCTTCATCGAAGCGCTGGGCGAGATGCAGCGCCGCGCCATGGCACACAAGCTTGGTCCGGAGGAAACCTCGGGCGCCACGCTCTCGTTCTCCAGCATGGCACGCTGGAACGTGAGCCGGCACATCCCCATCCTTCCTCCGCACACCTCTCTGATCGTCGCCCACGCGGCACCGAAGGGCAGCGGTCGTGCCGTGCTCGGCGCAAGCTACGACCACCGGCTCCTGTCGGGATTCGATGTCGTGCAGGTGCTGCAGACGTTGTCCAGACCACCCGCGTGACGGATGATTTCATGAACGGAACAAACACGATGAACCTCGAGCGTAACGCGATCAAAGCGGCAATCCGCGCCAAGGTGGTCGAGCTCGCGCATGCTCTCGACATGGATGCAAGCGAGGTCGCCGACCATGACGTCCTGCCGGCCACCGGTCTTCTCGATTCCAACGCGATCCTCGAGCTCGTGGTGTGGTTCGAGGCCGCCTATGACTTCCCGATCGCCCAAGCCGACGTCAATGTGGACAACCTCGGATCGATCGATGCCATGGCGAATTTCCTCCTCGCGAGGAAAGGCCGCACGGGATAGCGTCTTCCGCGGCCTCTGGCGCCTGCGCGAACGAGATACGACACGATGGGACTGCCGGCGCTCGCACCAATCCGGGACGACGATCTGCTCGAGTTCTGCCGCTTCCTCACCGAGCACTTGAGCAAGGAGCGCACGCCTGAGCAGTGGGCGCAAGCCTTTCGGCAGAACTGGGGTGTCGTCAAGCCCAACAATGGCTTCCTGCTGCGCGCGGAAGGACGCATCGTCGGCGGCATCGGGGCGATCTATGCAGAGCGCACGATCCGAGGCCAGCCGGAGCGCTTCTGCAATATCACGAGCTGGTGCGTGCTCGAATCGCATCGCGCGCAGAGCATGCGCCTGGCGATGGCGGTCGTTTCGCAGGCGGGCTACCACTTCACCGACCTCACGCCCACCGAGGTCGTGTCGAAGACGCTGCAGTTCCTCAAATTCAAGCCAATGAACGAGCGCCAGGCGGTGTGGCCGAACCTTCCCTGGCCCCTGGTGCGGCTGGCAGGGGTGCGCGCGCTCACGATTCACGGAGGAGATCGAACGCGCCCTTTCGCCGATCGACGCCAAGGTCTTTCGTGACCACCGCCATCTTCCGTGGCTGCGCCATGCCGCGGTCGGCCGGCCCGGCGCCTACTGTCACGTCGTATGGAAACCCGACCGACTGAAGGGCGTCCCCGGCGCGCGAGTGCTGGCGATGAGTGACGCCGAGCTCTTCCTGCGATATCGCCTGGCACTCGGGGCGCACCTGTTGCGCCACGGCTGCCTGTACACCCGCGTGGAGTCGCGCCTCCTGCCAAGGCTGCCAATGCTGGCGAAGGAGCTTGCGGGTTATCGCAACAAAGTGTTCCGCAGTGACAGTCTCACCGAGGCTGACATCAGCAACCTGTATTCCGAGATCGTCGGGCTCGACCTTTGATCGACCGTCAGCTCATCGAGTTGCCCCCGGAATCCCGGCCAATTCTGGTCGTGGTCATTCATACCGAGGAAGAGTTCGACTGGGACAAGCCCCACGACCGCCACGCCACCGGGGTTGCCCACATGCAACATATCCACCGGGCACAGGCGGTATTCGACGAGTTCGGCATCGTTCCGAACTACGTCATCGACTACCCGATCGCTACCAAGCCGGAGGCATTCGCACCCCTCAAGGCGTTCGCCGACTCCGGCCGTGCACTGATCGGGGCTCATCTCCATCCGTGGGTATCGCCGCCGTTCGAGGAAGAGGTCAACGTCCGCAATTCGTTTCCGGGCAATCTGCCGCGCGCCCTGGAGTACGAAAAGCTGCGACTCCTTACGGAGCAGATCACCACCACGTTCGGCAAGCGCCCCCTGACCTATCTCGCCGGTCGCTACGGTTTCGGCCCTAACACAGGACAAATCCTGGAGACGCTGGGCTACGAGGTGGACATCAGTCCGGCGGTGCCGATCGACTACAGCGCCGAGGGCGGCCCCGACTACTCGGGCTACACGAGCCAGCCCTACTGGTTCGGACAATCCCGGCGCCTCCTGGGGCTGCCCGGCACCGGAGGCTATGTGGGCCGGCTGCGCGCCGGCGGCGCTCCGCTGTATCGCCGGCTAACCCGGCCGTGGCTGCGGCGGTTGCGGGTGTCAGGCGCGGTGGCGCGATTGCGGCTGATGGAACGGATTCGCTTGTCACCTGAGGATTACAGCGAACCGGAGATGCGCCGTCTGACTCACGCGCTGCTGGCCGACGGCATTCGAGTGTTCGTGTTCAGCTTCCACTCGCCGTCGGTGATGCCTGGAGGGACGCCGTACGTCAGGAGCGAGGAAGACCTCGAACGCTTCCTCGAGAAGTGTCGTGGCTACTTCGAGTTCTTCTTTCAGAAATTGAGCGGGAAGGCCATGACGCCGCTGAAGCTCAAGGATCGGCTCGAGCAGCTCGCCGTCCCCTCATGGCGAACGACTGGACACCGGAGCGCAGAGCACGGCAAGCAGAGCTGATAAGGAGCTGGCAACCGTGGGAGCAATCGACCGGGCCGCGAACTTCTGCGGGTAACGCCTGCGTGGCGCGCAACGCCGACAAGGGCGGTTGGCGAGAAGTGCCGCGCGAGAGGCGCAATCTGACGCGGAGATGGTATGTTGTGAATCGCACCAGTCGCCGGTTCCCCGGGATTTCACAGTGAACCGCGCCGGGTTTGCCGGAGGCTCCGTGGTGTGAGTTACGCCGCCATGGGTAACTCAGAAAGTTGCTGATAGAAGCGGTCCTCGGCCTCGGCCGGCGGGATGTTCCCGATGGGTTCCAGGAGGCGTTGGTGGTTGTACCAGTTGACCCATTCGAGGGTAGCCAATTCGACATCGGCGCGGCTGGGCCAACGGCGTCGGTGGATCACCTCGGCCTTGTAGAGCCTGTTGATCGTCTCGGCAAGCGCGTTGTCATACGAGTCACCCACGCTGCCCACGGAGGGCTCGATGCCGGCCTCCGCCAGCCGCTCGGTGTACCGGATGCTCGTGTATTGGCTGCCCCGATCCGAATGCGCCACCAGGCGTTTGCCGGGGCCCGGACGGCGGTCGTACAGAGCCTGCTCCAGGGCATCCAGCACGAAGTCTCGTAAGCTCCCCCTCCTGGTAGACAGCGTGAACTGGACTTTTCTGGCAGGATTTTGCCTGGAGGGAGGGTCCAATGAAGAAGTCCCGATTCACGGAGTCGCAGATCGTCGCGATTCTCAAAGAGGGAGAAGCTGGCGTCGCCGTCGCCCAGCTCACCCGGAAGCACGGGATCAGTGCCGCTACGTACTACCACTGGAAATCTAAATACGGTGGAGCTGCCGTGTCGGAGCTAAAGCGCCTGCGCGAACTCGAGGCCGAGAACGCGAAGCTCAAGCGCATGTATGCCGACCTGGCGCTCGAGAACACTGCTATCAAGGACGTCCTCAGCCGAAAAATCTGACGCCGTCAGCCAAGCGCGAAGTGATCCGGATCATGACCGCGGAACACGATCTGCCGATCGTTCGAGCTTGCCAGATTGCCCGGCTATCGCGGGCGGCGTACTACAAGCCGGGCGTCGACCGAATGGCGCGCGATGCCGAGGTGATCGTGGCCTTGCAGGCGATCGTCATCGAAGAGCAGCGCTGGGGCTTCTGGAAGTGCCATGACCGGCTGCGTGCTCAAGGCTACGTCTGGAACCACAAGCGAGTGTGGCGGGTGTACTGCCAGCTTCGGCTTAACCTGCCGCGACGCACCAAGCGACGTGTTCCCCAACGCGAACGGCAACCGCTGATCGTCGAGCCGCGTATGAATGCAGTCTGGGCGCTGGATTTCATGCGCGACACGCTCTACAGCGGTCGGGTGTTCCGAACCCTCAACGTCATCGACGAAGCTAACCGTGGTGCGCTGGGCATCGACGTCGCCGTGAGCATCCCCGCGGCGCGCGTCATCACGTTTCTGGCGCAAATGATCGATCTGCACGGCCGCCCGGCAGCCATTCGCTGTGATAACGTACTAAATGCAAGTCGTCGTTCATCGAGGAGCAACAGCAATCCTGATCGACCCGCAGGCGCGGTCGACGTCCTAAACAGCAGTACCGCCCCATCAACCAGTGGTCTTCCGCGGTCGTGCAGGGGAGCCTTGCCTGACCATAGTGGACACAAGATTCAGCGCATTCTTCGCGTGATCTTTACCGTACCTAAAACAGCATAGGGTCCCAGCGGAAGGTCCGAGCATTATCTACGGGGTCGCATGCGCCCCAACGGCAGCCGAGAGAGGGATCGATCCACTGGGTAAACTCTGTTCGAAGAACTGACGATACGGTTGCTTCTTCTTGATCATGCCGTAGGCCACCCGCGCCATCTTGGCGGCCACGGCGGTCAATGCTTTGCGACGCAGGTCCGGGTCGTCGGGCGCACTGCGGACATAGCGTTCGTACTTGGCCCGGAACGAGTTCTCCTTCATGTGCACGGCCGCCACCGCAGCGAGCCAGAAGGCGAGGCGCAGTCGGGCATTGCCGCGCTTGGACAGTTGCTCCTTACCGCGCTGCGTGCCGGATTGGCTCTTCGCCAGATCGAAGCCACAGTACTTCAGGAACTGGCGATGATGGCCGAAGCGGCGCAGGTCACCGCCTTCGGCGAGGATGGTCATGGCAATCACCGAGCCGATGCCCGGCAAGGTCTTGAGATGCGCGAAGTCGGCATTGGTCGCGAGTGCCTGCTCGGCGCGCGCTTCGAGTTCCGCCCGCAGGGTGTTGAGCTCCTGGTACCGTCGCAACGTGATGCGAAAGGTCTCGACCGCCAGTGAGTCCGTCGCGTGTGGCAGCGCGGCAGTCGCGCCCGCCATCTCCCAGATCTCCTCGAGCTTGGCCTGCTTGTTGACTTTGCGACCGACCACGTCCCAGGCAGCGTCGACGAACTCGGCGCAGGACAGGGAACGAACGTGTGCCGGCGTCGGAAACTGCAGCAGAAAGCGGACAAACCATTCGTTCCGGGTGGTGGCCCAGTACCGATGCATCTCGGGGAAGTACAACGGCAGGCCATGGTTGATCAACGAGTGCTGGACTTTCGTCCGCGCTCGGGAAACCTGGTAATAGGTCTTGGCGAGCTCCTGCAGGTCATGCGTGCCGACTGCCATCGGATCGACATAGCGCTGGACATCGCCGCGACGGAGCATCTCGAGGATCACGCCAGCGTCCTTGGGGTCGTTCTTGTCCCATGAATTGAAGATCGCTTCGCGATAGCGCGATAGCGCCACCGAATTGATGCTCACGACCTCGAACCCGGCACTCAGCAGCCGATGTGCGAGGGGACGGTGATAGTCACCGGTCGGCTCAAGGCCGACCCGGCAGCTCCCCGGCAGCCCACCGAGGAAGTCGAGCAGCCGGCTGAAATCTGCGGCGCTGTTGGCCATCTTGAATCGGTGTCGCTTGCCACTCGTAGTCTCGACCAGAACCGCGTTGCTGTACCGGGCGACGTCGATCGCCACCAGATTGCACGCAGGCGTAGCATTTGCACTGTCAGCCATCTTGGGTTCCTCCTTCGGTCAACAGACAAACCAAAGGATGCCGCTACCCTCGATGGCTGGCATTCTGCATGTACTACGGCCCGGAGCTCACCAGCCAGGCCTTCACCGACTGGTGCAAGGAGCAGGACATCGAGCTGCGCTTCATCCAGCCCGGCAAGCCAGATCAGAATGCCTACATCGAACGATTCAACCGGACGTATCGCGAGGAGGTCCTGAGCGCCTACCTGTTCGACTCGCTCGACGAGGTGCGTGAGATCACAGCGGACTGGATCGAGCGCTACAACGAGA
>CAWEYW010000005.1:0-413000 GCA_963813415.1 uncultured beta proteobacterium
CCGACCTTTAATCGGGTCATGCGGGTTCGACCCCCGCCCTGGGCACCATGAAACAGATGCTCACGCCGAAGCCTTCGGATCGACGCACCGGGACGCGCTTATCAAAGCAGACCCAAGGTCGGGTGGCATCCCTCGTGCGCGCAAAGGGACGATGTACTCATCCGACTAATGCGGTGCGGGCGGTCAGTGCCTGTAGCTCGAACTCGCTGCAAAGGCGCGTGCCTATCCGTAACGTCTGTCGTGGTTACGATCCGAGGCGGGCTACCACCAGGGGCGTTAGGCGATGGCAAATCCGGGCCAAAGCGTGAGCGGAGGATCGCCTGGAGCACCTCATGGCGACGATGATGGCTATGGCCGTGCGCAGCCGTTGGCCGAGAAGGAGCAAGGCCAACCGGACTCCCCGGTGTCCCTGTTGATCCCGGTGTACAACCCACGGTTCTTCGCTGCGGCGTTTTCCAGTGCTACAGCGCAAACGTACCGCAACGTCGAGATTGTTGTAGGCGATGACTCGCCGGGGGGCGAGATACGATCAATTGTGCAGAGCGCACACGATGCTCGCACCCGGTATATCAGGAATCCCGTCCGGCTCGGGTTCCATCGCAACTTCGAAATGCTCCTTGCACAGGCGCAAGGTCGGTATATAAAATTCCTCAACGACGACGACGTTCTCCATCCAGAGTGCGTGCAGGAAATGGTCGGGGCGTTCGAAGCGCTCGGCAGCCGCATCTCGTTGGTAACCAGCCGCCGGCATCCGATCGACGAACTTGGCGCACTCTTGCCTGACACCGGACCTACGCGCCCCCTTCATCCGAAAAATTGCTTCTTTGAAGGGCGACGGTTCGGCAACGCGTTGCTGCTGGCAAGTGAAAACCTCATCGGTGAGCCTTCTGCGACCTTGTTCAGACGCACCGATGTCGATGCACGCTCCGGAGGGCTATTCTGCCTCGCGGGGCGCGAGTACACCTGCCTCGCGGATCTCGCCCTCTGGCTGCGATTACTCACCAAGGGCGGGATGGCCTATATCGCACGACCGCTTTCCTACATCCGTGTGCATAACGCGCGTCTGCAACACTCTCCCGAAATCGCGGCCCGGTGCCTTTCGGAGCGGGTGTATTTGCCGACAGATGCCCGTTCGCTGGGCTTTGTCGATCGCCACGAGGACTATGCTGCCTGTCTGGCGCGCGCGACTGACATCGTGCGACGCCACCTCGCCCGCGCGGCTCCGGAACCGGCTGTTCGGGAGATCCTGGAACAGGCGCTGCGCACTGCGGCAGATCAGTCGTAACCGCAGCCAGTCTGTGCTCCGCGGGTAACAGGGTCTGCACGCGTGCGTTTGCGCAAGGTGAGCGCCCCAGATGACGCGGGACTCGAAATCCGCTTTTTCCAGGGCCTCCGGCCGACTCGAGCATTGGCTGAGGCGGCACGATTTGGCACGCGATCCTCGGGGCGCTCCTATGCCTCCCAAATCGGGAGATCGATGGCATCGGCGGTCTCGCGCTGCAGGCCGGCATGGTCAGCCGAGGCGTCCACCATGCCGACCTCCAATGGGCTGAATACCCTCTCCGCGACTTCAGCCGCAAGACACTCACACCAATCCGGTATGGCGAAACAATCGCCGGGTTCACCGCGGGTGTCGACCTCAGCGACACGAGTCCCCATCTCGGGACGGGAGCCGCGCGGCGCCAGTCCGGACAACACGCCGGTCGCCGGCGCAGTGAGGATGGCAGTCCCGATGGCCGCGATTGTCTGGCCGGTCACCACGAAATCGCCAATCGTGTTTCTGGACTGAAACCGGCCCGGGCATGGCGCGTACAGCGCTATACGAGAAGGCTCGGATGCGAGGGGATCACATGCCTGCGAGCCGAGATCTGGTGGCGTACGCTTCAGCGCTCGGGGAGCACGACGACAAATGGTGATGTGTGCGCTGTCACCCGGGATGTACCACGGTCCGATACCGACGGTGAGCACGCCATCAGGCGCCGAAGCAATCAGGTCGGGCGATGTGCCGGCATGCAGGCAGCGGGTGTCGATCACGATCCCGGCATTCAATGCGGCGGCCACACCGGGCCAGGACCATGTCGTCGCTGCAACGGTCGGCCGGTTCGCAAGAACCGTAGGAATGCTGCGCACGCTGGCACAGAACGTGGCTTGGACGCCTTCGACGCAGGCACTTCCGAAATACCAGGCGTCGGTGAAAGCCATTCCGCGCCTGATCCAGGGCGGATCGACCTCGTCGCAAAGAACGACCCCCAGTCCCGATTTGGTGAGGCGGACGGCGATTGCCGATCCGAGTTCTGCCGAGCCGATTACGACGGCAAGTAACCGAGAGCGAGCTGCGCGCATTTTGGCTCCTTCGTCACGGACGAAGGGCAGCGTAGCGCGCCAGTGTTACCGCATCGTGTCAATGCGCACGGACGTAAGGCCTGCAAGGAACGACGCGCTGGCGCTCGGCCTGCAATGGAAGCGACTTGTTGTCGATGCATGCACTCCCGGCCGCAAGTTTCGGTGGTCACTTCGGCGGTTGATCTGACCTAACCGCGGCAACGGCGCCGAGCCGCAGCGATTCAGAACACGAGCGGCCACGACGCCTACGGCGCCGCCCACTTGCAATGACGAGCGCACGTCGTGACCGTACTTCAACTGCGGCTTCGTTTCAGCTAACGTCAGCCTCGATCGCCGGACGAAGTTCTGCGGTCGCAACCCCACGGCGTAGAACGCGCGGAAGAATGCGCGCCGCCAAAGGGATCGTACTGAGCGCGCCGATGGCCAGCAGGCCCAAACCCAGTGCGCGCCGCTGGCGCGCAGTCAGGTGACCTGCGACCAGAAGGCCGACTCCGATACCGCCAAGCGCGCGCGTGCCGGCGACCAGCATGAGCTCTGGAAAACTGACGGCGAGGCGAACCATCGGGACACCTCCAAAGTGGCAGACGCAACATGCGCAGCTTACCGCGTCGAGCACGTACGCGCCTCACGGTGTTAACGCAGGGACATCAGGACGGCTGAGCGCCACCGTGATTTCAGCGTTGAACAGTGGTCACCCGTCAGTAGCACTTCACCGCACAAATGCGTACGACCTGAACGACGTAGCGTGCGGAAACTTCTAGTTGTTCGCACGTGGCAGCTTCGACTCCTGCTGAGCGCAGATGGCTCACGGCCGGAGATCGAAGCACCGGCTCGCGATCGACTCCACTTGGCCAGATCCTTGCCGGCGGATCGTTGATCGGCCTATAATTTTCGGCACCCTTTGGATGAAGGAGGCGTGACATGGCCGCATCCGCGTGGCAGGTCCAGGGACAGTACTACGAGAACTGCAGTTGCGACTTCGTGTGTCCGTGCGTGCCCGGACAGATGCAGGCGAAACCCACCAAGGGTTCGTGCACCTTCGCGATGGCGTTCAAAATAGAGCGCGGCCGCTTCGGCGACATCCCGCTCGACGACCTTGGATTCGTCGTCGTCGCCGTCACACCCGAGGAAATGGCGAAGGGAAACTGGTCGGTGGGCGTGGTCGTGGACGAGCGCGCGAGCGCCGAGCAGCGCGACGCCATCACGGGGATCGCGAGTGGCTCCGCCGGCGGGCCGATGGCAGCGCTCGGGGGATTGGTCGGCAAGTTTCTGGGCGTGGAGTCGGCGCCGATCGAGTTCCAGCAGGATCCCGCGTCGTGGTCGGTGAAAGCGTCGAACATGATCCGCCTGGCGGGCAAGCCCGCCACCGGCTTGAATCCCGACGCGCCCCCCATGCAGCTGACGAACACCGGCCATCCGGCCGTCGACACGTTCACTCTCGCGCGGGCCTTGGACAGCCACGTGGCGGCACTGGGCGTATCGTGGGCCGACGCTTCCGGCCGAAACAACGCCCAGTACGCGCCGTTCGCCTGGAAAAACGCCTAGCCCCGGAACGCTGTCCCGTCAGCGGAATGCCATCCACAATGCGAAGGCGAGCAGAGCCACTCCGCTCGCTTTCGCTGTCTGCTCGCCGAATGGGGCAAATTTTTCCAGGAGCACCCATAGCGTCAACGCCACGATGACGAACAGATTCATGACACCGCCGGCGAACAGTAGCAGCATCAACGCCCAGCAGCACCCCAGACAATAAGTCCCGTGTCGGGCGCCGAGTCGGAACGCGCCCCACGTGCCTGGGCGCCAATGCTGCAGCAAGTAGGACAGCGGCGAACGACACACGCGCAGGCATGCACGCTTTAGCGGTGTCAGCTGATACAGGCCCGCAATGGTCAGGAGGGCGACAGCGGCGACGGGTGTCTCCGGCTCCATCATGGCGTTCAGGACGAGGAAGGACGACAGGACTCGCTGCAACACCGTCGCCGCTACGCTGAACAGCACCCAAACGAGCCCGTAGCCTGCCGCCATCGCGTACGTCTTGCGGGCGACCTGTGCATCGTTGCTGGTGCGCAGCGCTCCGGCATACAGGAGGAGCAGCGGGCTGGCCGAGGGCAGCATCATTGCCGTCATCATCACCGTCCACATCGCCCAGAGCAGCAGCAGGTGCGGAGCGTCCCAGACCGGGGTCATCATCCACGCTGAGAGTCCCTGCATGCTGCCGTACATGTCGCGCGCCATGAGCGCGATCCATGTCCAGGAAATGAGCGGGATGACGACAAGCAGCGTCGTGGTAACGACGCGCTCGTGCTTCAACGCCGCCTCGAGTAATGTGCGGCCCTCGGTTGCCCGACTCAGCATGCGTGAATGTTACCGCCGCCGATGGCGTCAGCGTCGAATTCTGTTCCGGCTCCAGTCGTCACTTCACCGCGCCGATCGGCCCCCGCACCCATGGAACATCCTGCGCTATGCGGGCACCCCGGCCACCGCGTCTGCGGCGCGGTCTTCGAAGAGAATGTCGAGCAGCGTGCGGGTCTCCTGCAGCGCCACCTCGGCCGCCTCTGCGCAGGATCGTTCGTGCATGACCCAGAAGTGCGTGTGTTCGCGCCCGCTGATCGGGCTGACGGTCTCCGCGCTGACCTGCGTATCGCCGTCCGGCCGGAGCGCGGCGATCACCCGAACCGCAATGCCGCGGTAGTGCACGAGCAACGTGGCATAGCCAGCATGGATCGACAGTTCCCGGGAAAAGGGGCGGTCGACCGCGCTGTCGAGTCCCGGCGCGTCAGGGTGGATGGGATCGAGCATGAGGCGTTCTGGCCGAATTCCCGCAGCATAAGTGTGGTCGCGGCAGGCGTGGCTTGATCCAGCGCACCTAATCGGTGATCAGGAGGCCTCTTTTCGGCGATCTCTTGAGCGCCGGCAAACGGAGCACGACTTCTGCGCGGAGTGGGCCGGGCGGGCGCAAGTCTTGACGCGCGTCGCGCTCGGAGCGCTCAATGCAGGCGCCGACCTGTCAGGGAGCTCGCCAATATGCCGATCCGATCCGTGCGCTCAGTCGTTGTCGGACAACCGCCTCTCGCCGCACCAGCAGGCGCGACCGTCTTCGAGGCGACCATCCTGATGAAACAACAGGGCAAAGGCGCGTTGCTGGTCCTCGATGGCACGCGTCTGATCGGGATCGTGACCGAGCGGGACGTGGTTTTTCGAGTTGTCGCCGCCGGCCGTGATCCGAGGAAGACCCGGCTCGCTGACGTGATGACACCGCAGCCACAGACCATTCACCCGGACAAGCCATTCGTGCATGCGTTGCGGATCATGCACGAGGGCGGCTTCCGGCATCTGCCGGTCATGGAAGACGACCGGCCGCTCGGTGTCGTATCGGCACGAGACGCGCTCGACGACGACTTCTACGACTTGCGCGCCGACCTTGCGCAGCGAGTCGACGAGCAGGACTGATCCCTGACCGGGCGGCACGGCTCGCGCCCGGCATTCACATGCGCGATGTCTGCGTGGCCGCGTGCATCTCACCGCCGGCCGCGCCGACACGAAAGCGCGCAGTGACGCGCGTGCCGACGTTGCCGGGTCCTGCGCCAACGTGAAAGGAACCACCGAGCTTGTGGGCGCGCTCGCGCATGCCGACCAGTCCAAGCCGGCCCTTGTCGGAGCGTTCCGCGCCAATGCCAACCCCATCATCGATGACATGCACCGTCAGCATGGATGCACGCCGCCGTAACATGATCGCGATGTGCTTGCCGTTGGCATGCTTCAGCACGTTCGAGATCGCCTCCTGGACGACTCGGTAAGCCGCGATGGCCACAGGGGGCGGCAAGCCGTCCATTCCCCCCTGCACGGTAAGCTGGAATGCCACCGGCGCATTGGTCAGCCGTTCCCTGAGCAGTCCACGAATGGCCGCTTCGAGTCCAAGGTGGTCGAGCACGGTGGGGTGCAACGAGTTGATGATCCGGCGATGCGCCAGCGTGAGATCGTTGAGTGCGACTTTGATCCGCGGCCACGTCGACTGCGCGAGCGGGTTATGACCGGTGCCCGCGCTTTCGAGTCTGGCACAGTCCATACGGAGCGCCGCCAGTTCGCTCCCGATCTGGTCGTGTATGTCCCTCGCGAGCTCCGCGCGTTCTTCCTCGCGCACCGAAAGCAGGTGCTGCGACAGTTCTGTCAGTTCGGCAGTACGCCGCCGGATCGTGTCTCCGAGGGACGCATTCGCGGCCGCCAGCGCCCGGCTGGCGTCCGCGTTCCTCTTGATGTAATGGCGCAGCAGCGCACCGAAGGCCAGGAGGACCGACGCGACGGAAAATGCCGCCAACAGGTTGAAGCGTCGCGCCTCCTGCAACTCGCGCAGGATGGATGTGCGGCGCTCGAGCACCGAGCGCGTCAGCTGCTCCCGTTGCGTATTGATGCCGGCCTGCAACGCTGCGTTCGCCGCGCGCCCGAGGTCGGGCCCGGCTTCGGCCAGGGCCGCTTGTCGCTGCCCTGCCTCGATGCTGGCAACGATCGACTCCAGCGATCCCAGATAGGCGCGCGCCTGCGCCACGATCGCATCGGTGGAGCCCGCAACCCCTGGACCATCGCTCATCTTGTCCAGAAGCGACCGGCTGGCTGCGGCTGCCGCGGTGTACGGAATCAGATGATCCCGGTTGCCCGACAACAGGAAGGCACGAGCTCCGCTGGTTGCCTCGTCGAGTGCGTTGTCCAGATCGAGGAGATCCGTCAGGGTTTCGCGCTGCTGCCCCGTGGCGATGAAGCTATCCTGGATGGACGCGCCGTAACGATCGTTCAGGGACGCCGCCACGGCCACCAGCAGCACTGCCAGCGCGAATCCTCCGGCAGCGATGGCCGGCAGGAACCGCACGCCACCTGGCCGCAGGTCGTGCCACGTTGCAGACCATCGCCGCAGGAAGGAAGGCAAGCCCATATCGAGGCACGGTGAAGGACGGATGGGATACGACGACCGCGGCCCGCTGCGAGCGTTGCACGACGACCTTGAGCTTCACACTACACCGCAGCGGCGTTGCAGCAACACCGGATTATGTCAAGAAAGGTGCGATCGGAAGCAGGCTCGAGGATCGCTGCAGTGGCGACCCACAGCCCTATCGACACCGCCATCGCCTACCTCCAACGGGAGGCGGCAGGCGTGCTCCCGGCCGCGATGACCACGGCACCTATCGACGGTATTGCGGTCCAGACCGCCTGTCTATTGCAGCGTCCCGACCTTGCCATTGCGCCGCATGATCTCGGTGCGCAGCAAGGCGAACTGCTCGCGTGCTTCGGACGCAATCAACCCGGCCGCAAGCGCGACCGGAACCCAGTCAGCCGGGACGTACTCCCCGTGGTTGTGCAAGCGCGAGCCGGTCCTCGTGGGCACGAGGCGCGTGGTCGACACGGCCTCCTTGAGCGTACCGCTGAGCAGGTGAGTACGGATCTCGATGGGCGGCACGAGTACGACTTCGCGCACATTCTCGAACGCGAACGAAAACGGGCCGCGCCGGGCGCGCCCTTTCTGCAGGACGCGCAGCCGATTGCCATCGCGGCTCAACACCCGGCTTTCGACGAGGTCCGGCAGGAAATCGGTCATGTGTTCGTAGTCGGCGAGCGTTGGCCACGCTTCGTCGGGCGAGACCTCCAGAGGCAGGTCCACATCGATCACCACCCACGACCCGCGGTGCTCCACCTTGACGACGATATCGTCCGCATCGGGCGCAGCGAAGGCGCCAAGCGAAAACGCTGCAAGCATTGTGGCGAGCAGGGTATTCAGCACGATAAGCGCTGATCGCATGGCCGTGTGACCGTCGCCGAAGGTAGTACGTTCACAACGCGTGCGCACGACGCGTGCCGCCAGGCTCGGCCGGGACCGGCATTGCGAAACAAGACCGCCGGGCGCCCGGATGCGCGTCCGGCGGTCTACGACACCGCAGCCTCAGCGCTTCGCGCCGGGCATCGATTGCTGTGCCATGCGCGTGAAATCGCCCATCACGCGCTGCATCGATTCGAACGCCGAGCCTCCAGAGGAGAGCACGCCCTGCATGGCGCTGACGAGGTTCTGCGCCTGCTTGAGGTCGGGCAGCATGCTCATCGCCGCCTTGGCCTGCTTCACGCCGGGCACGTCCTCCACCTGCTCCTCGATGATGGTGAACAGGCGCTTCTGCATCTCGACCACGAGCTCGAACATCTGGCTCCAGTACGTCATGGCCTTGTGCACCGCCTCCTGGCCGACGTTCTGGCTGGTGGCGACCAGCGCCTGCGGGTTCTCCGCCTCCGCTGCCCGGCGTGCGACACGCTTCTGGAATGCGCGTGCCTCCTCCTCGCCTTCGAACTGCAGCTTGCGCATTTTCGCCGTGCTTTCGATGGCCGCATCGATGATGTCGAGCGCAAGCCGTGCATTCTGGCGATAGAGCTCGAACGCCTGCTCGGGCGTCATCATGTCCTTGAATTTGGCGAACTGCGCGGGATCCGCCATGCCCGCGAATGCCGCGGAGGCGGCACGCGCGCTGGCACTCGTATCCGGGCCTGCACCGGCTGCGGCTGGCGAAGCGGAGCTCTTGCGCGCAGAACGCTTGGCGCCGGTGGTCTTGCGACCGGAGGTGGATTTGGATGCTTTCTTGGTGGCCATGCCTTGCGCTCCTTTAGCTGAGACGAAGAAAGCCGCGGGCATGCTGCACCCAGGGCCGGGAAGCTTGCAGCGGGGCAGATGGCGTATTGCACGCCGTCAGCGCTCCATCGTCAATACGGCGGCGCCATCGATCGCGCCTGCGCGCAGATCGTCCAGCGCGACGTTCGCCTGCTCCAGCGCGTAACTGCGGGCATGCACACGCAGCGGCGTGGCAGCGGCGATGGCGAGAAACGCCTCGCCGTCATGGCGGGTGAGGTTCGCCACCGAACGCACCTGTCGCTCGCCCCACAGCAGGCGGTACGGAAACGCCGGGATATCGCTCATGTGGATGCCCGCGCAGATGACGGAGCCGCCGCGTGCCGTGGCCGCAAGCGCCGCCGGAACCAGCGCGCCGACGGGCGCGAACAGGATGGCGGCATCGAGCGGCTGCGGCGGCAGCGCATCGCTGCCGCCAGCCCACTGCACGCCCAGCTCGCGTGCAAACGCCTGGCCATTGCCGTCACCCGGGCGGGTGAATGCATAAACCGTATGGTTCGCGGCAAGGGCAACCTGCGCGATGAGATGCGCGGCGGCCCCGAATCCATAAATGCCGATGGTCTGCGCATCAGCGGCAAACGCGTAGGCCCGATAGCCGATGAGGCCGGCGCACAGCAGCGGCGCTGCGTGCACGTCGTCGTAGCTCGCGGGCAGCGGAAACACGAATCGTGCATCGGCGGCGACGAACTCGGCGTACCCGCCATTGCGCTGGTAGCCGGTGAACTGTGCATCGGCGCAGAGGTTCTCGTGTCCGGATACACAATAACGGCAATGGCCGCATGTGGCGCCGAGCCACGGCACGCCGACCCGCGTCCCGACCGCCGGACTCGATACACCCGGCCCGAGCGCGATCACCTCGCCGACGATCTCGTGACCGGGAATCACCGCCGCTGCAGGGTCGGGCAGCTCGCCGTCGACCAGATGCAGGTCGGTGCGGCACACGCCGCAGGCGCGCACCGCGATCAGGACCTCTCCCGGACGCGCGACCGGGACCGGCAGCTCGCGCGACACCAGTGGGCGCCCTGGTCCGTCGAAGACCATCGCCCGCATCGTTGCTCTCTCCGACAGGGCCAGCGCCATTCATGAGCTCCATGAGGCTTTCATCGTAGCGAGCCTCCTCCCCTGCCTCTTGACACCCATCAATCAAGCTTCCGGCCGGTGCGCGACGCGCAGCCGCATTGTCCGACGGCTCGGGCATAGAATGCAGCATGCGCTCCGCAGCCGCTGCCGCCCTGTCCGGCGCGATGATCCCCGCCCTGGTCGCCGGCAGGGACCATGGGGAAGCGGACGTCGCCTCCCGCATCGACAGCCTCGAGACCCCGGACGTTCGCGCCCTGGCTGCGCTCGTTTGCGCGCCGTCGCTGATCAGTCCTGCCGCGAGTCCGTACGCGCTGCTCGACGATGCATGGCGGCGCGCATCGCTCATGGCACAGTCGGCGTGGCTTGCCCGGCTCGACCGGCACGCCGCACCGCTGCACGAGCACCTCGCACGCTCCAACGCGCGCCAGCTCGGTCGTTATGCGGAAGCCCTGTGGCACTTCTGGTTCCTGCACCTTCCCGGGGCGAAGGTGCACGCTGCCGGACTCGCCATCACCGAGGGCCATCGGGTGCGCGGCGAGCTCGACTTCGTGGTGACACTGCCCGATCTGCCCGGCGTGCAGCATCTCGAGACGGGTTACAAGTTCTTCCTGCACTGTCCCCCGGGCGACGACATGTCGCGGTTCGTCGGCACGCATCCCGACGATCGCCTGGATCACAAATGGCGGCACATGGTGGACGTGCAGCTGCCGCTGTCGCAGACGGTGCTGGCGCGCGCAGCCCTGCCCGCGGAAATCCGGGCGACGACGATCACGCCCCGCGCGTGTTTGCAGGGCCACGTGTTTCGCTGCCTGCACACCGACATCCTCGACGGCCCGTCACGCGAGCCGCTGTTCTGGAGCCGACATGGGGATCCAGGGCTCGCCCGCGGCTTGCAGCGGATGCCGGCCTGGATGTTCCTGTCGCGCCAGCGATGGATCGCACCGGTACCCCGCTACGCGCACGGCAGTCCGGCCGAGGTGTTGACGCCGGCAGCCTGCGGGGAGCTCCTGCAGGCGCATTTCGCGCACTCGCGGCAGGCGCGGCTCGTCGTCGGTCTCCATCGCGCCGCCAACGGATGCTGGCAGGAAGGGATGCGGATCATGGTGGTGGCGCAGGATTGGCCCGGGGCCACGCCGGCAACCTAAGCGCGGTTGACGGCCGCGCATAGCCGCCTATAATAACGGTGCCGCATCGATATACGGTATCCATGGTGCCCGCCGACGCCTCCGCCTTACCGCTCACCGCCCGCCAGCAGCAGATCCTGGACTGGATCCGGCAGCATCTCGAGACCAGGGGCATGCCACCAACCCGCGCGGAGATCGCCGCGGGATTGGGGTTTCGCACCGCAAGCTCGGCCGAGGATCACTTGCGCGCCCTCGCCCGCAAGGGCGCGCTCGAGATCCTGCCCGGCGCGTCGCGTGGCTTGCGGCTGAAGGAATCCACGGAGCTGCCCGGCACCGGGTTGCCACTGGTGGGACGTGTCGCCGCGGGCCATCCCATCCTTGCGACCGGGCACATCGAGGCCCATGTGCGCCTCGACCCGCACCTCTTCACTCCGGCGGCCGATTACCTGTTGCGCGTACGCGGCCTCAGCATGAAGAACGCCGGCATTCTCGATGGCGATCTCCTTGCCGTGCACAAGACGGGCGAGGCGCGTTCGGGCCAGATCGTCGTCGCCCGTCTTGGCGAGGAAGTCACGGTCAAGCGTCTCAAGCGGCAGGGCAGCCAGATCGTGCTGCTGGCCGAGAATCCCGATTTCGCGCCCATCGTCGTCGAGGGCAAGCGCGAGGCGTTCGCGATCGAAGGCATCGGCGTGGGCGTCATCCGCACCGGCAAGCTGAGCTGACATGCTGCACCAGCGCCGCGTCATCGCGCGCCGTTCTCCTTTCCTGTCCTGATGGAGCCTTTGCCCGGGCGTCCGCGCGATCCGCGGCCGCCCGGTGCTTTTCTGCAGCAGGATCATGACCGCTCTTCCCTCACTCGCAGCGGTGCTGCAGAACCCGGCCGTGTGGCGCGGCAGCGACTGTGCGCCCGAGCCGTCGGCAATCGCCACGGGCTACGCGCCGCTGGACGCCGTGCTGCCCGGAGGCGGCTGGCCCGCTGCAGCGCTCACCGAGATCATGGTGGCCCGCGAAGGCATCGGCGAAATCTCGCTCATGCTGCCCGCGCTCGTGCGCCTGCAGGCGCAACGACGGCAGGTCGCATGGATTGCGCCGCCGCACGTGCCCTATGCGCCGGCGCTCATCGCTGCCGGCGTCGATCTGCGCCGTCTGATCATCGTGCGTTGCCCGAACACGACCGACCAGCTGTGGGCATTCGAACAGGCGTTGCGTGCACCAGAATGCGGCGCTGCCTTCGCGTGGCTCGCCACGCCGGACGAGCGGCTGCTGCGCCGGCTGCAGGTGGCAGCGCACGACGGCGGCACCTGGGGCGTGTTGTGGCGCCGCCCGGGCCAGCGGGCCGGGGCCAGTGCTGCGCCGCTGCGCCTCGCTCTCTCGCCCCATGAGGGACAACTCTCGATCCAGGTGCTGAAACGCCGCGGCGGCGAGGTTGGCCATCCCATCGTGCTCGACGTGAACCCGGCAGCGCAGCGCGGTGTGCGCCTTGCACCCGGACCGGCCAGGCTCGACGTGCGCAGCAGCGCGGGCCGTCCTGCCGCGCCGCCGCGCCTGCCCTCCGCGCATTGAGCGGCGCGACGGCGCTTCGTCATGCTGTGGATCTGTCTGCTGTTGCCGGAGTTGCCGCTCGAGGTTTTTCTGCGCGCGCAGCCGGCACCGCAGAATCCCGAAGCGTTGCGCTTCGCCGTGACGAGCGGCGGTCATCATCCGCGCATCGTGGCCGCCAACGAGGCCGCGCACACGACCGGCATCGCCGCGGGACAGCTCGTCTCGGCAGCACTGGCGCTGGCGCCCGACGCGGTGCTCCGGGATCGCGATCCGCGAGCGGAGCACGCCGCGCTCGAAGCGGTGGCCACGTGGCTCACGCAATTCACACCCACCGTCAGTCTTGCCCCACCGCAGGCGTTGCTCGCCGAGATTGGCGGCAGCGTGCGTCTTTTCGGCGGCCTGCATTCCCTGCTGCAACGCATCGTGCGCGGCATCGCCACGCTCGGCTATTCCGTGCATCCGGCCGGTGCGCCGACACCCACCGCCGCGCGCGCTCTCGCCCACGCCGGACGCCGGGCGATCGTCCGCGCCGAAGCTCTCGAGCAGGCCCTCGCGCCGCTGTCGCTGGTACATCTTGGTGCCGATGACGCAGCGGTGTCGCTGCTGCACAGTGCGGGCATCACCACATTCGGTGCCGCCTGGGCGTTGCCGCGCGATGCGCTGGCGCGTCGCGTCGGTGCGGACTTCGTTGCCTTGCTCGATCGTGCACGCGATCGCGCGCCCGATCCGCAGGTGCCGTTCGTGCCGCCCGTGCGCTATCGTGGTCGCCTCGAGCTGCCGGTGCCGGTCGACGACGTGGCGGCGCTTGGTTTTGCGCTGAACCGCCTGGTGCACGAGCTCGCCGGATGGCTAACCGGGCGCGGCCTCGGCGTGCTGCAGCTCTCGGTCGCGCTCGAGCACGAGCGCTACGTCAGCGCGCGCACGGGGACGGCGGCGACGACGATTCCGTTCGCGCTCGCGGCACCGGCACGCGATCCCGTGCATCTCATGGCCGTGGTGCGTGAGCGTTTGGCGCGCGTGGAATTACCGGCGCCGGTCGAAAGCCTCACGGTACTGAGCGACGCCACCGCGCCGCTCGCCGGACGCAATCTCGGGCTCCTGCCGGGCGACGATGCCACCCCTGCGGTACCCCTGCTCGACCGGCTGCGCGCGCGGCTCGGCGACGAGGCCGTTACCTGCATTGCCGCCCTCGAGGATCATCGTCCCGAGCGCGCCTGGCGCGAGGATGCGCCGGGCGCGGCAACGCACGACGTCCATGCCCACGCACGCGAGGCACGGCGTTGCGTGCTGCCTGCCGGACCGCGCCCTGCGTGGCTGCTGACCGAGCCGCGCCCGCTCGCGGCGACGTTCGAGACACGACCATGGATCCTGCGCGACGGCCCGGAACGCATCGAGTCGGGCTGGTGGGATGGCGCGGACATGCGCCGCGACTATTACGTGGCCGAAAGTCCGCGTGGTGAAGTGCTGTGGATCTATCGCGACAGCGTGTACGGCGAGGACGGCGAATGGTTCCTGCACGGCATGTTTGCCTGAGCGCCAGGTGACGCAGCGCGCGCTGCGAGGGGTCGGTCAATGGCGCTTGAAGAACTGCACCTCGCGCTCGTGCTTCTCGGCCGCCTCGCGCGTCTTGAACGTGCCCAGGTTGCGGCGCTTGCCGGTCTTCGGATCCACCTTGCGCGAGTAGAGCCGGTATTCGCCGGTCTTGAGTTTCCTGATCATTCCGTCATCCTCCGGGACTGCCGTTTCGAGAATCTACCCAGGCCAGACCCGGCGTCACCTTCGAACGCGAAAAGCGCAGGTGTACCGTCGTGCCCGTGCCCAACTCCGATTCGATCCGCAGATCGCCACCGAGTTGCCGCAACAGCTGCCCGACCTGCGCCAGCCCCAGGCCCGTGGCCCCTCGACGAGGCGGGGCGGCAGGTCCCCGCGCTCGTGCGCGACGCGCGCGGTGTGGACGCCGCGGGTCAAGCGAACACGACTGCGGGGCACATCCCGTTCAGATGCCTGCATACCACTGATAGCCCTGGTCTTCCCAATAGCCTCCCCGACCGCCGCGCAGATGCGCAAAGCTGTCGACGAGCTCCAGGCGCATCACGTATTTCGCGTGCTTGTAGCCGAGCTGGCGCTCGACGCGCAGCCGGATCGGCGCGCCGTTGGCGACGGGCAGCGGCGCATCGTTGAGGGCGTACGCGAGGATCGTCTGCTCGTGGTACGCATCATCGAGGTCGATGCTCTCGTAATAGGGCTCGCTGCCATCGGTTTCCATGGGATCGGCGCAGTGGAACACGACGTAGCGCGCCGCCGCCGTCGGCCCTACCGCGGCGAGCAGTGCACCGAGGCGCGCGCCCTGCCATTTGCCGATCGCGCTCCAGCCTTCGACGCAATCGTGCCGGGTGATCTGCGTTCGGCTTGGCAACGCCTTGAGGTCGGCGAGCGAATAATGCCCGGGTCGCTCGACAAGACCGTCGACCACCAGCCGGTAGTCGGCAAAGGCGGCCTGCGCGAGCGCGCGGTATGCGGGATTGTCCGGCTCGGCGGTCCCGTTGCTGCGAAACGTCGGGGAAAGATCCGCAGGCGTGAATTCCTGCGCCATCGCCTTGCGGCCGACGGCGCGGGCCGCGGCAGCGTTCACGTGGTCCGCGACACCCAGGAGCTTCGGAAACCACTGGGTGTTCGACAGCCGGTCACAACCGGCGAGCATGAGTGCACCGGCACCGCCGATCACCCGGCGAAAGAAGCGGCGGCGCGCGCCGCGCAATGCGTGATCAGTCATGACCTGCCTCCTCGCGCACGACATAGCGGCCGGTGATCATCGAGCGCAGGTGATTCCACGCGCCGGAGATCAGGACCTCGAAAACGTGAATGGTCACGAACCCCACGAGCAGCCACGCAATGATGAAGTGAATGGTGCGCGCCGACTGGCGGCCCCCGAACAGGTCGACCCAGCCCGCGGCGACGCTATTCAGCCAGGGCGACATCGCGATGCCCATGGTCACGATGCCCGGCAGGAGCACGAAAATGACCGCGATATAGGCGAGCTTCTGCAGGACGTTGTAGCGCTTGGCCGCTTCACCGGTGGGATGACGGAAGCGCAGATGATCGGCGATGGAGCGTCCGATCGAGCGCCATTCGGCGCGCGTGGGCCACAGGTCGCGCGCCAGGTGCCGGCTGCCGATCGTGTAGGCGAGGTAGGCAAGACCGTTCAGCACGAAAATCCACGCAAAGAAGAAATGCCATGCGCGGGCCATCGACAGCCAGCGGTTGTCGGGGATCGTGATCCACCAGGGGAAGCCGCGCGCACTCCACTCGCCGGTGCGATCGCGCGAAGCACCCAGCACGCCGGTGGTGTCGAAGACGTGCTCGCCGACCCGCGTCATGCCGATGACCTTGCCGTCCGGCGTCTGCATCGCCGCCATTTCGAGCAGCGGCGGCCGGCCCGTGTACGACGACTTGCCCCAGTAGAGCGCGGGGTGGGCGTTGAAGATCTGGAGCCCGCTCATGAAGAGCACGGTCAGCGCGACCACGTTGATCCAGTGCATGACCCGGACCGGCAGCGCGTGACGCGCGTAGCTGTACGTGGCCGGCGCCGTTTCGATCGTCATCGTCTGCTCCATGAATCCTCCTGTCGCGATGCTGGCTGCGTGCACCCTTGGTCGGCCGGGCTCGCCGATCCTTACCGGTAGGCCGGTCAGGCGAGACGCAGCGCGTGGGTTCGGCGATACAGCATGAGCATCACCCATGCCGCGAAGCTGAACACCGCACCGGCGATGAACGTCGTCGCCGGACCATGCACGTCCCACAGCCATCCCGCCAGGGCGCTGGCGATCAGCAGGGCCACCCCCGAGATAAGATTGAAAAACCCGAATGCCGTTCCACGCAAGTCCTCGGGCGCGGCCCCGGCGACGAGCGCCGCCAGCAATCCCTGCGTCATGCCCATATGCGCGCCCCAGAGAGCGCCGCCCGCGTACACCCCCCACGCACTGCTCGCGCGGGCGAGCACGATGTCCGCAACGATGAGTACGATCAGTCCGGCACCGAGCAGGCGCCCGCCGTGGCCATGATCGGCGGCCGCACCTGCCGGATACGCGACCAGCGCATACACCAGCGACATGCAGACCATGACCCACGGTGCCTGCGCCACCGGCACGCCGACGCTCGTCGCGCGCAGGACGAGGAACGCCTCGGAGAACCGCGCGAGGGTGAGGATCCCCGCGAAACCCACGACCACCGCATAGTCGCGACCGAGCCGTCGCAACGCCGCCATCCGGATCGAAGCGCGTTTCTGGCCGCCCGCTGCGCTCGTGCGCGGCGGCTCCTCCACGCCGAGCACGAGCAGCAGCACGGCCAGGAATGCCGGAATCACCGCGACCCAGAATGCGGCGCGGAAGTCGCTGCTGAAGTACGCCATGGCGCCCAGCGCGAGCAAGGGTCCGCCGAACCCGCCCACCGTGTCGAGCGCCTGGCGCAGGCCGAAGCTCGCGCCGCGGATCGCCGGTGGCGTGAGATCGGCGATCAAGGCATCGCGCGGCGCACCCCGGATGCCCTTGCCGACCCGATCGGCGAACCGCGCGGCGACGACCCAGCCGAGCGTCGGCGCCAGCGGGAAGACCAGTTTCGTCAACGCGGCAAGACCGTATCCCAGCACGACGAGCGGCTTGCGGCGCTGGAACATGTCGGACAGCACGCCGGAGAACATCTTGACGACGAGCGCCGTCGCCTCGGCGATGCCTTCGATGACGCCGATCGTGAGCGTGCTGGCGCCCAGTCCGACAGCGAGATACAGCGGCAGCAGCGCATGGATCAGCTCCGACGAGAGATCCATGCACATGCTCACCAGGCCGAGCGCCCATACACCGCGGGGAATGCGGGCCAGCCCGCGGCGGGGATGCTCCATGCGCTCGGCGTGCGCAGCGTCAGCGCGAAAAGTCGAACGCAGCCGTGAGATCACCGGCCGCGGGACGCACGCCGGGGAGGGGCTCGAGATCGAAGCGACGGGTGATGAATTTCAGGATCGACGTCGTGTCGTACATGGTGTGATCGATCACGCCGCGCTTCGCGAATGGCGAGATGACGATCGCCGGAATGCGCGTGCCTGGCCCCCAGCGATCGCCCTTGGGCGGCGGTACGTGGTCCCAGAAGCCGCCGTTCTCGTCGTAGGTCACGATGATCGCCGTGCTCTGCCAAAGCGGGCTCGCCTTGACGCGGCCGACGAGCTCGGCGAGGTGCAGGTCGCCCTGCGCGACGTCGGTGTAGCTAGGATGCTGGTTGAGCGTGCCTTGCGGCTTGTAGAAGACGACCTGCGGCAGCTCGCCCTTGTCGATGCCCGCGACGAGATCGCGGTAATCCTTGAGGTGTTGTTCGCGATCGGGCGTCCCGGGCGCGAACCGCGCGTAATAGTTGAACGGCTGGTGATGCGCCTGGAAGTTGGGCGCGCCCTGGTTGCCGTTATAGATCACCGCGCGCCTGGCTTCCGGCGGCTGCATCCCGTCCCGGGTCGCGGCGTCCCATGCCCCGGCATACCAGACCCACGAGATGCCCTTGGCCGAAAGCGTATCGCCGATCGTCTTGCCGGTCTGCGGCGGCAGTGTGTGGCGCGCCGGATCGGTGAGCCGCGGGTCGCCACCCTTGGCGGGCGGCACCCGCGAAGGCTGGTACGGGGGCTGCGTCGTGTTGACCGACCAGCCGTCGGGCGTCACGTCGCCATCGAACGCCACGAGATCGCCATTCTGCGCACTGGGCGGGGAATCGGGCTTGCGCTTCAGCCATCCGTGCTCATCCACCTGGGCGCGCAGATTGGCCGGCGCGCGCTCGTCGCGTGGCGTGCACGCGCAGATGAGCCACTGGTGGTTGAGATACGACCCGCCAAACGCCCCCATGAAGAAGTTGTCGGCGAGGACATAGTCCTTGGCCCATTGCCACATCTTCATGGCGGAGCCGTCGTAGTACCCCATCACGTAGCCGCCCGCATCCGAAATCGCCGCGAAGCGATCGTTGCGTCCGCCGTCGATCTGCTCGATGTTCTGGAAGTACTTGTGCACCGGGCTTCGCACCTGCTGCGTAAGGGGCAGGTTGAGTGGCGGCCCATCCAGCCGGAACGGCCGGTTCGGCATGCGGTGCGGAAAGGCGGGGTCGGGCTGCTTGCCCTTCCACGATGGTGGCAGCTCGGCCAGCGGCTTGCCGTCGCGATCGACCTGGGTGTACTGCTCCGGCGTGGCATTCGCGATGCCGTTCGCGCCGGGAAAGAGCCCGTACAGGTGGTCGAAACTGCGGTTCTCGGCGTAGATCACGACGATGTGCTGGATGCGCTCCAGCGAGGCGCGCTCGGGAGACGGCCCGGTGGCGCACCCGCCCAGCAGCAACACCAACGCCACGGCACACGCCATCCCGGCGCGCGCGAGACCCTCCACTGTCTGCTTCATTGCGTCCCCTTCCAGTCGCTGGTTGCGTGATGGGCAATGCTCACACCACGCCACAGCCTTCCGGCTTCAGCACGCGCGTGGTCGATGCCGGGTGTCGCGCGAGGGCGGCCGCGGGTCGTATCGGCCGGCGCACGAACTCGCCCCCGCAATTGGGACAGCGGCCGTGCAGGCGCTCTTCCGCGCAACCCACGCAGAACGTGCACTCGAACGAGCAGATGACCGCATCCCGCGATTCAGGCGGCAGGTCGCGGTCGCAGCATTCGCAGTTGGGCCTCAATTCCAGCATCGCACCCCTCCGTCAGGACAACGTCACACTTGCGCGCACGGTGCCGGCACGGTCGTGGCGCGCGACGATCTGCACCAGAGCGCCGCGCGGGCCGCGCACGATCCATTCGATCTTCGCGCGATCGTCCGTGACGGCGTAATCCGGCCAGAACGATACGCCCGTGTGCTTGTACGCCTTGCCTTCGAGCTGCCCCGCGTCGACACGCCGCTTGCCCTGCAGCATCGTCGCCCCAGCCGGAAGCTCGATGTCGACCATCACCCCGCGCACGACCTTGCGTTCCAGCGCACGCTTCGAGACGTAGCTCGGAAGCCAGCCCGTGTTCTGCACCACGAACGTGATCTTCCAGGTGTCCGCGGCGAGCGCCTGCGCACCCGCGTGCAGCAGCTCGAGACGCGGCGAGGTCAGTGCCTGCCAGAGCAGCCAGCGGGGAAAGCGCGCGAGCTCGCGTTCCAGCAGCGGCAGGGGCGGATTGGAGAACGCGTGGAACCGATCCCACCCGCCGATCTCGATGTCGCCGAGCTGCGGGTGCCGGAACGGCTTCCAGCCGGCGTGCGCGGCGCCGCCGAGGGTGGTGCGGTTCCATTCGTAGAGCTTGAGATCATCGTCCGGCGAATGGTCGCGAAACCAGTCGATGTAGTCGTACTTGTCGATGCCGGCTTCGCGCATCGGGCTCCAGATCTCCACCACCCAGCTGAACAGGCCGAGATGCTCGTAGATCCAGTCGAACGTGCCGCCGATCACGCTCTTCGGGTGATAGCGGAACTCGTGATAGACGGAGATCGCCGGGTAGCCCGTGAGCTCGGTCCCCTTGGCACCGGCAGACTGGTAGAACCACAGGTCCTCGGCGTGCATCTCGGTGTCGGGAAGATGCTCGAACGGCCGCAGCAGCACGCCGCTCCAGGTATGGAACGTCGTGCCCGCAGTGATGTTGGGATGGCTCGTGATGAACGCGACCACCGCCCGCACCTCCGGCTCGGACGTCGGATAGGGGCCGGCGCCCTGCTGCTCGAATTCCTGCCGCCAGTTGGCGGGAAAGTTGCGGTTGAGATCGAGACCGTGGCGCGGCTTCTTGATGCGCAGCGTGAAGCCGTCGTAATCCTCGAGCGTGCCTTCGGGCAGGATGCGGTAGTACGCCCCGCCCGTTTCGATGGGGTCGCGGCGGATCATGAGCGCCGGCGCCTGTGGATGCGCCTTCCACAATCCATTCGGATCGGGGATGCGCAGCTGCAGGATGCGACCGTTGCCGTCGATGTCCTCGACGGTGAGGCCCTCGATCTCCTCCTCGTCGTACGGGTACGGCCGGGTGCTGGAACGCACCCACCGTGGCTTCTCCGCCAGTGCCAATTCGGCGCCGTCGGGATTGATGCGCGGACACACGTAGAACGCCCGCGTGTCGAGCGCCCGCGTGATCTCGGGATCGTTGCCGTACCCCTTCAGCAGCGTATCGATGAAATAGAGATTCGCTGCCGAGGCGGCGACTTCGGTTGCATGGATGTTGCCGTCGACCCAGAAGGCCGGCTTCTCGGCGGCGGGCCCGGTGGCGGCATTGGTGAGGGCCAGCACCCAGAGGTCGCGTCCCTCGTGGCTCGTGCCGATCGATTGCAGCTTCACGAGATCGGGATGGTCGGCCGCGAGCTGCTGCAGCAGCGCGCTCAGTTCTTCGTAGCGGTAGAAGCGATCGAAAGCAAGGGCGGGCATGGCACGGCGCAAAGCAACGCAAAGTGAAGTGAAACGGGATAAAGCGCAAAGCGCCGAGTGTCGGGGTACCTGCCGCATGCGTCAAGCAACCGCGGTTGCGGCACGTTAAGCGTCGCTCCGCAGCGGCGTATCGCATACCGTATATTCATGCGGTACTCGTAGCCACCGCCATGCTCCCCGATTACGCCGAGCTGCATTGCCTGTCCAATTTCTCGTTCCTGCGGGGTGCATCGCATCCGGAGGAGCTGGTCGAGCGCGCGCACGGTCTCGGCTACCGCGCGCTGGCAATCACCGACGAGTGCTCGGTGGCGGGCGCGGTGCGGGCGCACCTCGCCGCCAAAGAATGCGGCCTGGCGCTCGTCATCGGCAGTGAGTTCACGCTGGCCGATGGCCTGCGCCTCGTGCTGCTGGTCACCGATCGCGAGAGCTACGGCAACCTCTGCCAGCTCATCACCCGCGGCCGGCGCAGCGCGGCGAAGGGTACGTATCGTCTCGCACGCGAGGATGTCATGGCGCTCGCCGACGGCTTGCTGGCGTTGTGGATACCACCGGCGGCACCGGGCGAGCAGGACGACGATGCCATTGCCGAGGGTCACTGGGTGCGCAGCACGTTCGGCGATCGTGCCTGGCTTGCCGCCGGACTGTTCGCCCGGGCACAGGATCACGCGCGCATCGCGCGGTTCACGAGGCTCGGCACGGCGACTGGATTGCCAGTCATCGCATCCGGCGACGTGCACATGCACGTGCGCGCCCGCCGGCCGCTGCAGGACACCGTGACGGCGATCCGCCTGCGCAAGCCGCTCGCCGAATGCGGCTATGCGCTGTTCCCCAACGGTGAGCGATTCCTGCGCTCGCGCGGTCGCCTCGGTGCCGTCTATCCCGGCGAGTGGCTCGCCGAAACCGTGCGTGTCGCGGAGCGCTGCACGTTCGCGCTGGACAGCCTGCGCTACGAATATCCCGAGGAGATCGTGCCCGCCGGCGCCACGCCGGCGTCGCATTTGCGCGCGCTGGTCGAAGCCGGCCTCGCACGCCGCTTCGGCGCCCCGGAACGCGTGGGCGCCGCGGTGCGCGCCTTGATCGAGCACGAGCTCGCGCTGATCAGCGAGCTCGGCTACGAGCCCTACTTCCTCACCGTGCACGACATCGTCGCGTTTGCGCGCAGCAAGGAGATCCTGTGCCAGGGCCGCGGTTCGGCCGCGAACTCCGCGGTGTGCTATGCACTGGGCATCACCGAGGTCGATCCGTCGCGCATGAACATGCTGTTCGAGCGCTTCATCTCGCGCGAGCGCAACGAGCCGCCCGACATCGATGTCGACTTCGAGCACGAGCGGCGCGAGGAAGTGATGCAGTACGTCTACGGCAGATACGGGCGCGATCGCGCCGCGCTGGCCGCGACTCTCATCACCTATCGTCCGAAGAGCGCCGTGCGTGATGTCGGCAAGGCGCTCGGCCTCGAGCTCGCGCAGGTCGATCGCCTCGCCGGCGTGCTGAGCTGGTGGGAAGGCGGGATACACGAAAAAGCACACGCCGCCGGCTCGGGGCGGCCCGTCGCCAGCGGCGTAGTCGCTCCCGAGCGCATCCGCGAAGCGGGCTTCGATCCCGGCAATCCCGTGATCCTGCGCCTGGTCGCGATCGCCAACGAGCTGCTCGGATTTCCGCGCCATCTGTCGCAGCACGTCGGCGGCTTCGTGATCGCGCGCGGCCTGCTGGAGCGCATGGTGCCGGTCGAGAACGCCGCGATGGCGGCGCGCACCGTCATCCAATGGGACAAGGACGATCTCGATGCGCTCGGACTGCTCAAGGTCGACTGTCTCGCGCTCGGCATGCTCACGGCGATACGCAAGGCCCTCGATCTCGTGGGCGCCTTCCGCGGCCGCACCCTGCGCATGCAGGACATCCCCGCCGAGGACCCGGCGGTGTACGCGATGGCCTGCAACGCCGACACCACCGGTGTGTTCCAGATCGAATCGCGCGCGCAGCAGGCGATGCTCCCGCGCCTCAAGCCGGCCTGCTTCTACGATCTCGTGATCGAGGTGGCGATCGTGCGTCCGGGACCCATCCAGGGCGGCATGATCCATCCGTACCTGCGCCGTCGCCAGGGACTCGAGCCCGTCACCTATCCCAGCGCGGATGTGAAGGGCGTCCTCGAGCGCACGCTCGGCGTGCCGATCTTCCAGGAACAGGTCATGCAGCTCGCCATCGTCGCCGCGGGATTTTCCCCGGGCGAGGCGGACCAGCTGCGCCGGTCCATGGCGGCGTGGCGCCGCCGCGGTGCGCTCGACAAGTTCGAGACGCGGCTCGTGGAGGGCATGCGGGCGCGCGGTTACGCAGAAACGTTCGCCCGCCAGGTCTGCGAGCAGATCCAGGGCTTCGGCGAGTACGGCTTCCCGGAATCGCATTCGGCGTCGTTCGCGCTGCTGGTGTACGTGTCGGCATGGCTGAAGCGCCACGAGCCGGCTGCGTTCTGCGCGGCATTGATCAACTCGCAGCCGATGGGTTTCTATGCGCCGGCCCAGCTCGTGCTCGATGCGCGCCGGCATGGCGTGGACGTGCGGGCTGCGGACGTCACGGTGAGCGACTGGGACTGCACGCTCGAACGCGATGCGTCGCCCTCGTCGGCCGATGACGCCACACCGCGCCTGCGCCTCGGCTTGCGTCTCGTCGCCGGGCTCTCCGAAGCGGGTGCGCAGCGCATCATGGCGGCACGGCAGCAGGCGACGTTCGTGGACGTCGCCGACCTCGCGCGGCGCGCGGCGCTGGACCGGCGCGATCTCAATCGCCTGGCCGACGCCGGCGCGCTCGTTACGCTGGCCGGCCACCGTTACGGCGCCGTATGGGATGTTGCGGGCGTGGAGCGCCTGCCAGCGCTGCTGCAGGGGAGCGACTTCGATGAAGCACGCCCTGCCCTGCCGGCACCGACCGAAGGCCAGGATATCCGTGCCGACTATCGCAGTCTCGGCCTCACGTTGCGCCGCCATCCGGTTGCGCTGCTGCGACCACGGCTGCAGCGCCTGCGCATGGTGGATGCACGCACGCTGGCAGCAACGCCGCACGGCCGGCTGGTGCGGGTGGCCGGCCTCGTGATAGGCCGGCAGCGGCCGGACACCGCCAGCGGCGTGATCTTCGTGACCCTCGAGGATGAATGCGGCGCCATCAACGTCATCGTCTGGCGCGATCTGTCCGACCGGCAGCGGCGCGAGCTGCTCGAGCTCGCGTCTCATGGGCGTGTACGGCACCGTCGAGCGCGAAGGCAGTGTGGTGCACGTCGTCGCCGGGCGTCTGGTGGATCTTTCCGCCCTGCTCGGCGAGCTGCAGGTCCGCTCGCGCGACTTTCATTGACGCCGGCCTGCGCTCTGCCCATGCCGTAAGCTGTGCACCACGGCCCCGACCAACCGGTGCGGCCCTGCGTCGAGCAGGGCCGCATCTTCACGCGGAGGATGCTTGGCAAGACCCGAGTTCGACCTCGTCGTCATCGGCGGCGGTGCGGGCGGCCTGGTGGTCGCGGCCGGTGGCGCGGCGCTCGGCGCGAGAGTGGCGCTGGTCGAGAAGCATCGGCTCGGCGGCGACTGCCTGTGGACCGGATGCGTGCCCTCCAAGGCCCTGCTGAAGTCCGCACGCATTGCCTACCAGATGCGCGAAGCCGCGCGCTGGGGCCTGCACGCCGTCGACCCGCGGCCCGATTTGCCCCGCGTGATGGGGCACGTTGCCGACGTCATCACCGGCATTGCGCCGCACGACAGCCCGGAGCGCTTCCGCGCCCTCGGCGTGGAGGTCATCCTCGGCGCAGGTCATTTCGTCTCGCCACGCGCCTTCGTCGTGGGCGGCCGTACCCTCACCGCGCGTGCCTTCGTGCTCGCCACCGGCTCGCGCCCGGCCCTGCCTGCGATTCCCGGGCTCGACACCGTGCCATTGCTCACGAGCGAGAACGTGTTCGAGTTGCGCGAGCCCGTGCCCGCGCTTTTGATCATCGGTGCCGGGCCGATCGGCTGCGAGTTCGCCCAAGCGTTCCAGCGCCTCGGAAGCAAGGTCACGGTGCTCGACATCGCCTCGCAGATCCTGCCGGGCGAGGACGCCGATCTCGCGGCGGAGCTCCAGGTCCTGCTGGCCGGGGAAGGCGTGCGCTTCCTTCTGGAAAGCAACGTGACCGCCCTGCGCCGTGCGGCCGACGGCATCGAGTGCGATACGAGCGGACCCCGGCAGACGCAAACGCTGCGCGCGTCGCATCTCCTGCTGGCCGCGGGGCGCACGGCGAACCTGGAAACGCTCGAGCTCGGTGCCGCCAACGTCACGGTGCGCGAAGGCAGGCTCGTGCTCGATGCCACGCTGCGCACGACCAACCGACGCATCTTCGCCATCGGGGATGTCACCGGCGGACTCCAGTTCACGCATGTCGCGGAGCAGCACGCGGGGATCGTCCTGCGCCAGGCGCTCTTTCGTTCGCGCTGGAGCAAACCGTCGGCCGTCATTCCGTGGTGCACGTTCACCGACCCCGAGCTCGCACGCGTCGGCCTGTCCGAAACGGAGGCGCGCGCCGGCAAGGTCGCACACCAGGTGTATCGGTTCGCGATCAGCGGGAACGATCGCGCGCAGGCCGAAGGCGAAACCGCCGGCATGGCGAAGCTCGTCACCGACCGTACGGGTCGCATCCTCGGTGCCGCGATTCTGGGCCCGCATGCGGGCGAATTGATCGCCGAGTACACCTTGGCGATCCAGCAGGGCCTCCGCGCAAGCGCGATCTCGGCCGCGGTGCATGCGTATCCGACGTGGGCGCAGTCCAATCGTCGCGTCGCCGACCAGCGCCTGCACGCCGCATTGACGCCCGGCCGACGCGCGTGGCTCAAGCGGCTGCTGCGATTGCGCGGCGCATGAGCAAGGCCACCGCGCCCGGAGGCCGCCGCCGCCACTCCCGCTGGCCGAGGCTGCTCGTCGCATTTGCATTCATCACAGGGATCGCCGGTTTCTTCGCGCTGGGCGGTCCCCGCTACCTCGATCTCGCGACCATCAAGCAGCACCGCGACGCACTGTTGGCACTGACCGAGCAACACTATGGCGCCGCTCTCGCGAGCGCATTCTGCGTATACGTGCTGGTGGTCGCGTTCAGCGTGCCGGGCGCGGCCGTGCTGTCGCTGACGGCAGGTTTCCTGTTCGGCCGCTGGATCGGCACGGCGCTCACGGTGACTGCAGCGACCGCCGGCGCGACGCTGCTGTTCCTCGGCGCGCGCTACCTGTTCGCCGATCTCGCACGGCGACGCCTGGGCAACTGGTACGCTCGCCTCAGCGCCGGCTTTGCGGCGCATGGCTTCAGCTATCTGCTGTTCCTGCGCCTCGTGCCGCTCTTCCCCTTTTTCCTCGTGAACCTCGCGCCGGCCATCGCCGACTTGCCGCTGCGGACGTACGTGCTCGCGACGTTCATCGGAATAATTCCCGGCAGCTTCGTGTTCGTCAACCTCGGCGAGGCGCTCGGGAGAATCGATTCCACGCGCGACCTGCTCGCGCCGCCCACGCTGCTCGCGCTCGCGCTGCTCGGCGTCATCGCCCTGGTGCCGGTCGCCTACCGGCGCTGGAGGGGAGCGCAGTCCCCGGAGGCCCTCTGAGCCACCGGTGGGCACGCCGCAGCGAACGTTCCCGGGAAGAAGCGGTCGTTGTCTTCCGACCCGTACGCGCATCGCTCGCGCAACGACCAATCCCAGTCACCCTGAGACCTTTCGCATGCACGCTACGCTGCCACTCCTGAAGGCGACCGATTTCCCCCCGCTCCACCGGCGTTCGGTCGACACGCTGCAGGTAAATCTCGGCTACCGCTGCAACCAGGCGTGCCTGCATTGCCATGTCAATGCGGGTCCCGACCGCAAGGAAATGATGACCGCCGAGGTCGTGGGTCAGGTGGTCGATGTGCTGCGCGCACTGCGCATCCCGACCCTCGACGTGACCGGTGGCGCGCCCGAGCTCAATCCCCACTTTCGCGGGCTCGTGCGCAAGGCGCGGCGCATGGGCACGCGCGTCATCGACCGCTGCAATCTCACGATCCTGAACGAGCCGGGATTCGAGGACCTCGCCGCATTCCTCGCCGACCACCAGGTGGAGATCACCGCGTCGCTACCGTGCTACTCGCAGGCGAACGTCGATCGGCAGCGCGGTGATCACGTGTTCGAGTCGTCGATCCTCGCCCTGCGCAAGCTCAATGGGCTCGGCTACGGCCACGATGGCAGCGGGCGCGTGCTGAACCTGGTGTACAACCCGCTTGGCCCGAGCCTGCCGCCGGCCCAGGCCGAGCTGGAGGTCGACTACAAGCGCGAGCTCGGCCGCAACTTCGGCATCGTCTTCAACGCGCTGTACACGCTGGCCAACATGCCCATCGCGCGTTTCGGCTCGACGCTCGTTTCGCAAGGCAAGTTCACGAGCTACATGCACGCGCTGCGCACCGCGCACAATCCGCGCAACATCGACGGCGTGATGTGCCGCACGAGCCTCAGCGTAGACTATCGCGGTCATCTCTACGATTGCGACTTCAACCAGATGCTCGGCATCCCGCTGACGATCGCGGGCAAGCCCCATCGGCATCTGCGCGACCTGCTCCACGACGATCCCGCCGGGGCACCGATCGCCGTCGCCGATCACTGCTACGGCTGCACGGCAGGACAGGGCTCGAGCTGCGGCGGTGCGCTCGCCTGACGCCACGTCCATGCGGGTGTCGATCGTCGTGCCGGCGCTCAACGAGAGCGTGCGGATCGCCGCAACCCTTGGGCCGCTGCAGATACTGCGGCGACAGGGCCACGAGATCCTGGTGGTCGACGGCGGGAGCAGCGACGGAACGATCGCCGCCGCGACGCCGCTCGCCGATCGCGTGATCATGGGCCGACGCGGCCGGGCAACGCAGATGAACGCCGGCGCGGCGCTCGCCGGGGGTGACGTGCTCGTTTTCCTGCACGCCGACACGACGCTGCACGCCGATGGCATCGCCGCGATGCGCGCCGGGCTGCAACGTGGCGACCATGCGTGGGGTCGCTTCGACGTGCGCATCGACACGCGCTCGCCGTTGCTGATGCTGATTGCCGCGGCGATGAACCTGCGCTCGCGCTGGACCGGCATCGCCACGGGTGACCAGGCGATGTTCGTGCTGCGCGAGGCATTCGAGGCCGCTGGAGGCTTTCCAAGCCAGCCGTTGATGGAGGACATCGAGTTCTCGCGGCGGCTCAAGCGCAGCGCCGGGGCGCCGCTGTGCTTGCGTGCGCGCGTCAGCACGTCGGGTCGTCGCTGGCTGCGTCATGGCGTGCTCCGCACGATGCTCACCATGTGGCGACTGCGCTTCGCGTATTGGCGCGGCGCGGACCCTGCGGATCTGGCCGGACGCTATGCGCTGCACGATCCCGCAACGCCCACGGCCGTTCTGCAGGTGTTCGCCAAGGCGCCGGTCGCCGGTACCGTGAAGACACGACTCGCCGCCCACATCGGTGCGGCGGCGGCCGTCGACGTACATGTCGAGCTCGCCGAGCGCACCCTGGCCGTCGGCGCAGCGGCGCTGCGCGAGGGTGCAGTCTCGGGAATCGAGCTCTGGTGCGATCCCGACGCGGCGGACCCGCGACTGCGGGCCTGGGCGACGCGCTACGGCGCAACGCTGCACGTGCAGCGCGGTGGCGACCTCGGCCAGCGCATGCGCAACGCGCTCCAGCAAGCTCTGGCGCGCGGGCACACTCCCGTGCTCGTCGGCACCGATTGCCCGGTGCTCGTCACGCGGCACTTAGCTGAATCGGCCGCAGCGCTCCGTCGCACCGACGCGGTGTTCCTGCCGGCCGAAGACGGCGGCTACGTGCTGATCGGACTCGCAAGCGCCCTGCCCGTGTTCGAGGGCGTCGCCTGGGGCAGTGCGCGGGTGATGGCACAGACGCGCCAGCGGCTGCGGCGAGCGCACGCGCGCTGGGTCGAGCTCGCCATGGTGTGGGACGTGGATCGGCCGGAGGATCTCGCGCGCTGGCGGGCCATGAAGGAATCGCTGGCGGGTGCCTGAAGGACCTGCGGTTCAACGCCGGCGACGCAGCAGCCCGGAGCGGTGCGCGCGCATCGCCGCCGCGGTGCGGTTCTCGACCCCCAGCTTCACGTACACGTGCTCGAGGTGCTTCTGCACCGTGCGCACGCTGAGGCCGAGGATGGCGGCGATCTGCGCATCGGTCTTGCCCGCGGCCACCCAGCCGAGGACTTCGAGCTCACGCAAGGTGAGCAGTGCGCGATCACCTGCATCGCGCCAGACCGGATCGCGTCCCGCTGCGTGCGTACGCATCATGCCGCCCTCCGCCGCCATCGCATACGCAATATTGCGTATTCCGGCCCGTTGCTCGACTGCCGGAGAGTATAGCTCCGCGGTGCACCCGGCACCGCTTGCCGAGAGGAGACCGCAATGCGCAAGTATGTCGATTGCCGCGACTACCCCAGCGTGCAGAACTGCACGATCGCGTTATCGGCGGATTCCGAGCAGGAGCTGCTCGAGGCCGCCGTGCAGCATGCGGTCAGCGTGCATCAACACCAGGACTCACCCGAGCTGCGCACGTCGCTGCGCTCGGCGATGAAGGAAGGGAACCCGCGGCTGTAGCAGGTCGATCGCGTCGGGCGGACGGAGCGGCGGCCTCCCGCAGTGCCTGTCCGACCGACGCCCGCCACCGCCTCGCGATTCTCGCCCTACGCCATCGCACACGCGATGGACGGCGCCCGCTGCGTCTTTGCGGTGGCCACCTTGGCTGCATCCGGCAGCACGACACCGTTCTTCACCGCGGTGATCTCCGCCAGGATGGAGACGGCGATCTCCGGTGGCGTGCGGCTGCCGATGTACAGGCCGACGGGTCCGTGCAGGCGGGCGATCTCTGCCTCCGACAGAGCGAATTCCTTGAGACGCTCACGGCGCTTCGCGTTGTTGGCGCGCGAGCCCAGCGCACCGACGTAGAACGCCGGCGATCTCAGCGCCTCCATCAGCGCGAGATCGTCCAGCTTCGGATCGTGGGTGAGCGCGACCACCGCGCAGCGCTCGTCGAGCTGCATCGCATGCACCGTGTCGTCCGGCATGGTGCGCACCAGGGTGACCCCGGGCACGTCCCACGTCGCCGAGTATTCCTCGCGCGGATCGCACACCGTGACGTGGTAATCGAGCCCGACGGCGATCTGCGCGAGATACTTCGAAAGTTGCGACGCGCCGATCACCAGCATGCGGTAGCGCGGACCGTGAATCGTCGTGAGCACCTTGCCATCGAAGGCGAGGCCATCGGTGGCACGCGCCCCGACGAGGGTCGCGTCGCCGGTGGCGAGGTCGAGTCGCCGGGCGACCAGGCGTCCGGCTTCGATCTCCGTCAGCGTTTCGCGCAATTGCGAGCGCGCGCTGAGCGGCTCCAGCGCGAGTTCGATGGTGCCGCCGCAGGGCAATCCGAACCGCCGCGCCTCGTCGGCCGACACGCCATAGGTGACCACCTCGCAGGCGGTCGCCGTGAGGCCATCGCGGCGGATGCGATCGACGAGATCGTCCTCGATGCAACCGCCCGACACCGAACCTTCGACCAGGCCGTCGTCGCGGATCGCGAGCAGAGCGCCCTCCGGACGCGGCGAGCTGCCCCACGTACGCACGACGGTGACGAGCAGCACCCTGCGGCCGCCTGCGAGCCATTCCGTACTGCGCTTCAGAACTTCGAGATCGACGCTGTCCATGGCCGGCTACCGGGGTGACTAGACCGGCTATATTACTGCGCGTGCCGGCTCCAGTACGCAATCATGCCCACGACCAGCGCCGCCACAAGGGCGCCCCGCACCGACAGACGGCGCCACCAGGACACACGCACCTCCGCGGGACGGGGGGAACGGTCCGGACCATCCGGCTCGGCAGGCATATAGGCTGGGCCCGATCAAGGTAGTACGACGGCCGTGCGATCGGCCGGCGTGCGCCAGCGGTCGTGCCTCGTCACGCGAGAGCCATCTCCGCCTGCATCTCCTTCTCCACCTCATCGCGCACGACGCGCCGCAGGATCTTGCCGACGGGGCTCTTCGGCAACGGCTCTGCGCGCCACCGCACCTGCTTCGGGACCTTGTACGCCGTCAGGTGCTTGCGACAGTAGGCGACGAGGTCCTCGGCACTGAGCGTCGGGTCGGTGCGCACCGCCACGACCATCACCGCATGACCGGTGCGCGCGTCGGGAACGCCGATGCACGCCGCCTCCAGCACGCCCGGGTGGCTCATCACCACCTCCTCGACCTCGTTCGGGAACACCTTGAAGCCCGACACCACGATCATGTCCTTCTTCCGGTCGGTGATCTTGAGATAGCCGCGCTCGTCCATGTGGCCCATGTCCCCGGTGCGCAACCAGCCGTCCGCCGTGAACACGTTGGCGGTCTCGTCCGGGCGCTGCCAATAGCCGCGCATCACCTGCGGACCGCGCACGCACAGCTCGCCGGTTTCGCCCAGCGCCAGCTCCGTCCCCACGTCGTCGCGGATGCTGACCTCGGTCGATGGCACTGGCAGGCCGATGCATCCCGTATAGCCGCCTCGCATGGGATTGCCGGTGACGATGGGCGCCGTCTCGGTGAGGCCGTAACCCTCGACCAATGGCTTGCCAGTGAGGGTCTGCCATTTTTCCGCGACCATGCGCTGCACCGGCATGCCGCCCCCGAACGCAAACTTGAGCGCGCTGGTGTCGATCTCGCTGAATCCCGGGGCGTTCAGCAAGGCGTTGAACAGCGTGTTGACACCCGTGATCACCGTGAACGGAACGTCCTTCAACTCCTTGACGAGGCTGGGCAGGTCGCGCGGGTTCGCGATGAGCACGTTGTGGCCGCCCCACTTCACGAACGTCAGGAGGTTCACCGTCAGCGCGAAGATGTGATACAGCGGCAGCGGCGTGACCACCACCTCCTCGCCTTCCACGAAGTCCGAGCCCACCCAGGCCGAAATCTGCTGCAGATTGGCGATCAGATTGCGGTGCGTCAGCATCGCGCCCTTCGGCACGCCGGTCGTGCCGCCCGTGTATTGCAGGAACGCGAGATCGTCCGGCCCCAGCGTCACCGGAGAAAGCGGTGCCTTGTGGCCCATGGCGAGTGCTGCGCGCAGCGGAACGGCGCCGTCGATGTGCCACGCCGGCACCATCTTCTTCGCGTACTTGACCACCAGATTGGTGAGCAATGCCTTGATGGGCGGGAACAGATCGCCGATCTCGGTGGTGATCACGGTTTGCAGGGGCGTGCTGCCTGCGACGTCCTGCACGGTGTGGGCGAAGTTCTCGAGCACGACGATGGCCTTCGCCCCGGAGTCGTTCAGCTGATGGGTAAGCTCGCGCGCCGTGTAGAGCGGATTGCAGTTGACGACGACGAGACCCGCGCGTAACGCACCGAATACGGCAATCGGGTACTGCAGCACGTTGGGCATCATGATCGCGAGCCGGTCACCCCGCTCGAGGCCGCAGTCATGCTGCAGGTACGCCGCAAAGTCGCGCGTCTTCTGGTCGATCTCGCCGTACGTGAGCGCGCTGCCCATGCTGCTGAACGCAGGCTTCTCGCGAAAGCGGGCGCAGCTCTGCAGGAAGATGTCGATCAGCGAGCTGTAGGCCGAGGTGTCTACCTCATGCGGGATGCCCGGTGGATAGTTCTTCAGCCAGATCTTGTCCATGACGCCTCCTTGCTAGCGTTTATCCGCGCGGACAGGTCGCGGGGCGGATGATCCATACCCCGTTACCGCGCTTGACACTCAAGCTCATTTGACACCCCTTGCGCCGCGCGTATGTGTCAAAGGTCAAGACGCCGTCGTGCGCCTGCGTCGCCGCTGCGTGGGCTGGCATCCGGCGCGGCAGCATTGCAGCCGAGGTGGGGAACCAGTTCCGACCGGCGCGCCCTAACCAGGCTCGACCAAGGATCTTCATCCCATGAATCACTTCTGGAGCCTGTGCGTCCTCGCCGCAGCATCCACCCCCGTCCTGGCGTCGGACCTGGACGTATCGGTCACCCTGGTGCAGCCGCGCATCTACGGCCGCATCGATGTGGGCGGCTACCCGCCGCCGCAGCTCGTCTATCCGCAGCCGATCATCATCGAGCGTGCACCGGTGGTCGTGGCGCGGCAGCCGGTCTACCTGCACGTACCCCCCGGCCACGCCAAGAACTGGCGCAAGCACTGCCGCAAATACAACGCGTGCGCCCAACCGGTCTATTTCGTGCGCGAGGATTGGTACGACAACGTGTACGTGCCGCACCACGGACATGGCGAAGGGCACGGCAACGGCGGCAAGGACGGGAAGCATGGCAAGGCCAAGGGACACAAGGACGGCTGAGATCCTCGTGTTCCGGTGCCGCTGCGCGTCGATTCAGGTGCAGCGCGCGCCAACGGCGTAGCGATGAGAGCCGATCGGCCGAAGGGGCGATTCGGGCGGAGCGCGCAGGGATCGCGCGCGGTGGCGTTCAGCTCAGGTTGGCGATGAAGTTGGCGAGGTTCTCGATGTCCTCGTCCGACAGGGTGCGCGCGACGCTCGTCATGTTGCCGGCATCGTTGGTGCGCCGCCTGGCCTTGAAGTCCTGCAGCTGCTTGACGATGTATTCATAACTCTGCCCCGCCACCCGCGGGATCTCGTTCTGGCCGGCAAATCCGCCCAGGTGACACATCGCGCAAAGCACCTCGTCCGCCTTCTTGCGCCCCGCCTCGACCTTCTTCGGATCCGCCGTGAACTTGGAGGGGGCGGGTTTCTGCGCGGAGAAGTACTCCGCCAGAGCCAGCATCTCCTCGCGCGACAGTTCCTTCGCCACGGGTGTCATTTCCGGGTCGCTGCGCCGCCCTTCGTTGAAATCCTTGAGCTCCAGGTACAGGTAGCGCGATGTCTGGCCGGCGAGCGTTGGATAGCGCGGGCTTGCCGGATTCCCCCCCTGACCGTGGCAGGCAGCGCACACCGCGGCCTTGGCGGGCGCGGCGGGAGCAGCGCTCCCGGTTGTCTGCGCGGCAGCGGCAGCGGCAAGGGCGAACAGCATCGGGACGAGGCAGAATCGGTTCACGGGAGCACCATCAAAGAAAAGGGCCACCCCGCGCACGGAGTGGCCCCGGAAGCATCGAGTTTACTGTAGGGCAAAGACGAACACGCTGTTGCCGCGCTTGGCGTCGATCTGGTTGTTGCCGCCGGCGGCGACGGCGACGTACTGCTTGCCGCCGATCGTGTAGCTCACGGCCGGCGCGTTCACGCCTGCACCACAGTTGTATTTCCACAGTTCCTTGCCGGTCTGGGCGTCATAGGCCTTGAACCAGCCGTTCGCCTCGCCGTTGAAGACGAGGTCACCGGCCGTGGCGAGGACACCACCGATGAGCGGTTGTGGCGTCTTCGCGCCCCAGGCCACCTTGCCGGTGTCGAGGTTCACGGCGACCAGCCGGCCCCATTGCTCCTCGGACGGTATGGTTTTGAACGCGCCCCCGAGCCAGAGTTTCGACCCGCCCGGATACGGTGCCTCCTCCACGTGATAGGTCATCGGCTGGTGCAAGTTCGCCGCGTACGCCATGTGCAGCTTCGGATTGACCGCCATCGGCGACCATTCGACCCCGCCGTTGGCGCCGGGCAGCATGCGCGCCCCGTCCTTGGTCGGCAGCACCCACATGTTTTCCTGCGGGATCATGGCCTCGGAGAAGCGGATCAGCTTGCCGGTGTTGCGGTCATGCACGTACACGTGGCCGGTCTTGCCGCCGTGGATCACGGCATCGACCATCTTGCCGCTGCCATTGCGCACCTGCGTCAGGATCGGTGCGCTGACCGCATCGAGGTCCCATACGTCGTGGGCGATGTACTGGGAGTGCCACTTGTACGTGCCCTTGTCGAGGTCGATGGCGACCATCGAGTCGGTGTAAAGGTTGTCGCCGGGACGGATCGCGCCGTAGAGGTCGGGCGAAGGATTGCCGACCACGAAGAACACCGTGCGGCTCTTGCGGTCGATCGCCGGTGCCATCCACACGCCGCCACCCAGCGTCTGGTAGAACGAGCTGTCCTTGGCGAACGCCGCCTTCTCGGCCGCGATGTCGCGATGCATGTCACGACCGGTCGCATCCTTCGGCGCCCACACGCCTTCGTGGCCCTGCTCCGGGATCGTGTAGAACGTCCACAGCAGCTTGCCGTCGTTGGCATTGAACGCCTTCACGAAGCCGCGGATGCCGTACTCGCCGCCGTTGGTGCCGATCAGGACCTTGTCCTCGACCACGACCGGGGCCATGGTCTCGGAGTATCCCTTCTCGGGATCGGCGATCTGCGTTTCCCACAGCAGCTTGCCGGTCTTGACGTCGAGCGCGACGAGCTTGGCATCCAGCGTGCCCATGTAAAGCCGGTCGCCGCTGATCGCCACGCCGCGGTTGTTGGGCCCGCAGCAGAAGGTGGTGATCGGCCCCATCTTGTGCTTGTAGTGCCAGAATTCCTCCCCCGTCACCGCGTCGACTGCGTAGACGTGGTTGTACGAAGTCGTGAGGAACATCACGCCATCGACGACGATCGGCGCCGTTTCCATCGATTCGAGGACCGCAGTCTGGAACACGAACGCCGGCTTGAGCTTGCCGACGTTGCCGCGGTTGATCTGCTTGCCCGGATAGAAGCGAGTCTGCTCGTAGCTGCCGTTGGAATGCAGCCAGTTGGCGGCATCGCCGCCGGCGCGGTCCAGCATTTCCTGCGATACGGCGCGCGGCGGTTTGCTCATTGGACGCGCCACGGTGGTGGCGCTGCCGGAGATTTCCTGCGCGCCGACGGCTGTGGCTGCCATCAGCAGCGCACCCAACAACAGCGATGATCGTTTGGCGATGCCCATTGTAGTTCTCCCGTTTTTGCTGCAACGCACACTCACTGCCGCGGGTCCTGTGGCCGCACGGCCCGTGTTTGCGTCCTGCGTTATAGTACAAACTAGCAGGAGCCGCAAATGGTCAATGGCGGCGGCACCTGGCGCTCCCCCCACTTCCGAAGGAATCCTCAACCATGCGTTTCGCATTGCTCATGGCCGCGCTCATCGCCCTGGCCCTTCCGGTCGCCGGGCACGCGGCCGACGAAGATCTCTCCCTCAACGCCCGCTTCCTGATGGCCGTTCGCACCGGGGATGGCCCGGCCGTCGAACGAACGCTGAAGGAAGGCGCCGCCGTCAACTCACGCAACCGGCTGGGCGAGACGGCGCTGCTGGTGGCCCTGAAGCGCAATGACTACGCCCTGGCACGGCGGCTGATGGATGCCGGTGCGGACGTCAACCAGGGGGCGATCAACGGCGTGACCCCACTGATGACCGTGGCGTTCGCGGGCGACGTCGACCTCGTGCGCGACCTGCTCGCGCGCGGCGCCCGCGCCGACGCGGTGGACCGCATCGGCAAGACGGCGATGATCTATGCGGCTGGCGAAGGCCATGCGACCGTCGTCACCACGCTGCTGCAGCATGGCACGGATCCCAATGCCGTCTACCGCAACGACCTGACAGCGCTGATGTGGGCCGCCGGATACGGGCACAATTCCGCGGTGAAGGTGCTGCTCGACGCCGGCGCTCGCGCCGACCTCAAGGACAACCGCGGCAAGACCGCCGTCGACATCGCACGCGAGACGCATCACGACGACACGGTAGAGTTACTGGCGCGAGCGCGCTGACGGGATAGCGCTACGGGACGCTGCCGCCTCACGCCGGCGTGAGGCGGCCCGCCCGGCGCGTGGTCTCCCCCAGCTCATCCGGGCTAGGAGCCAGCGGCCGCCCTCGCGCGTGTGCTTGATCACGGCGGCGAGGTGCAGCACGACGGCCGCCAGGAGCACCCAGCTCACGGCGAAATGCCCGGTGCTCATGAGGTCCTTGAGCGCGTCGTGCCTGGCGCTCCATGCCGGCAATACCCATCCGAAGTACTTCACGGGGTAGCCGCTGAACGCGGAGCCGAGATAACCCATGATGGGCATGGCGAGGATGACGCCGTAGAGCACGCCGTGATTGATCCAGGCGGCGGTTCGCTGCCACCCAGGTAGATGCGGCAGCGGCGGTGGCCGATGCCTCAGCCGCCACGCGAGTCGCACAAGGGCGAGCACCAGGATGGTGATGCCGATCGACTTGTGCAGGTTGTAGGCGTCGACGCGCGGGCCGACCGGCTGCTTGGGAATCGTCTGCATCCACCAGCCCCACGGAAACTGCAGCACCACCAGCGTCGCAATGAGCCAATGCAGCACGACGGCCGTGCGCGTGTAGCGATCAGAAGACGGCATTCGCGGTGATTCCGACGAACCAGTTGCGACCGGGCGCCGGCTCGAAGTAGCGTCCGTTGCTATCGCCGACGATGACGGAGCCGACATAACGGCGATCCGCAATGTTGTTGACCCGCACGAACTCGCGCAGGCTGACGCCGGCGTACTGCTGCGCGAAACCGACGCGCGCATTGGCGACGGTGGCCGCCGGGGCCGCGTCACTGTTGAGCTCGTTCACGAAGATGCGGCCGAGATGCTGCAGCTCGATCGCGGCATTGAATCCGGCGAGCCCGCCGGGCTTCCACGCCACCTCGCCATAGGCGCTCGTCGCCGGCACGCCGGGCAGGCGCGCCCCTGACGGAACGGTTACCGGTGGAATGCCTGTCGTGAAGCTGTCGGCGAATTCCGCCTCGAGGTAGGTATAGGTGACGAGCGCCGTCACCGCCGGGGTGACGCGCGCCTCGTACAGGAGCTCCACGCCGCGGCGCGATGTGCGCCCGGCATTCTTGTACGTGGTACGGCCGCCCGTCGCTGCGTCGATCACGATCTCGTTGCGCGTGGTGGTGTAGAACACGGCGAGGTTGAGCCGTTGCCCGTTCCCCGGCAACGCCTTGATGCCGACTTCCGCCGCACGGCTGGTCGCTGGATCGAGCCCGAGATTGAGCCCCGAGCCGTCGTTGCGATAGGCAATCTCGATGAGGGTCGGCGTCTCGAAGCCCGTGCCATAGCTCGCATAGAAGTTCAGGCGATCGCTGGCGTGGAACACTGCACCGAGCACGGGACTGACGTTGCTGAAGCTGCGTGCGCCGCTGTCGTCGGGGTTCACGGCGGTGATGTAGTAGTCCGTCGAGCGGAAATCCACGCTCGCGCTGCGCAGTCCGGCGGTGAAGCTCGTGCGCGCCCATGGGGACCACTCTGCCTGGGCATAGAGCGCCGTGCTGGTCACGCGATCGTCCTCGTCGCGCCGAAGCTCGCCCAGCGCGCCGTTGTTGTTCACGAAGCCGCGCCGCCGTTCCGTCTGGCGGTCGAGGTCGGTCCCGGCGTTTACGGTGAGCGGCCCGCCAGCCAGCGCACCTCGCCAGGTGAAGCGCAGTCCGACACCGCCATAGCTGCGGTCGAGGTCCGTCACCCCGCCCGAGGACGTGGGGCCGACCCCGGAGAACGCGAGATACTGGCGCACCTGCCGTGCGCCACCGTAGCCCAGCAACTTCAGGGATGCCCCGCCGCCCAACTGCTGATCGAGGGTCGCGCCGCCCTGCTGCTGGCGAATGGTCTTGCGGGTATCGAATGTCAGCGCCAGGGGATCGTTGCTGCGCGGGTCCGCTTGCCACTGCGCGCGCGACAAGCCCAACGGGTCCTGCGTCTCCGGTTGGTACTGCGATGAGCCGAGCAGCGTGACCCGCGTGCCCTGCCCGGCATCGAACGTGACCTTGGCGTTGACGAGGTCGCGCCGGGCAGCGGAATGCTCCCGGTACCCCTCGGTGTCGAAGCGCGTGCCCGCAACGACGTAACGCGCCTGCAGGCCGTCGCCCCCCGCGCTGCCCGTCATCTTCATCCCGGCCGTCCAGCTCGAAAAGCTGCCGGCGCCGCCGTTCAGGGTCACCTCCGGGCGCGGCGTGCCATCCTCGGTGTAGACCGCGATCACCCCGCCTGCCGCGTTGCCGTACAGGGTCGAGAACGGGCCCCGCAGCACTTCCACGCGCTGCGCCGAGAACAGGCTCACGCTGCCCGTCTGGCCCTGGCCGTCGGGCATGGTGGCGGGGATGTCGTCCTGATAGAGGCGGATGCCGCGCACCCCGAACGTCGAACGTGCGCCGAAGCCGCGCGAGGAGATCTGCAGGTCCTGCGCGTAGTTCTGTCGATTGAGCGCCACAAGTCCGGGAACGCGGGCCAGCGTTTCCGACAGGTTCACCATCGGCTGCCCCACCTGCAGCGTGGCCTGGTCGATGCGATCGATCGAGGCCGGCACGTCAAAGCTGCGCGCGCTACTCCGCGTCGCGGTCACCACGATCGGGTCGAGGGCGACCTCGGGTGCCGCCTGTTGCCCGGAAGCCGTGGGGGAGGCAAGCGCGGCGCAAACAGCGCAGGCGGCGGCCACGAGCGCACGGGACGGTGACGAATGGTCGCGGGATGGCATCGGTCGGACTTTCAGCACCCCTGTAGCATAATTGAATGCGCGGCGGTGGCGAAAAACCATTCGCGCCGCGACGTTCAGTGGAAGGAACCCCGGTGCAACGCATGCTCCCCAGACTCGCAATGATCGGGCTCGTCCTCGCGACGGGTGTCACGGCAGCAGCGCCACGCGCCTACGTGCCGAACGAGGGTTCGGCCACAGTATCGGTGATCGATACCGCGACCGATCGCGTGGTCGACACGCTCAAGATCGGCCAGAAGCCGCGCGGCATCGCCATCGGGCGGGACGGTCGGCTGTACGTGAGCGACCAGCCCACCGGCGCCGTGATCGTATACGACGTCGAGCGCAAGACCGAGGTGGCGCGTATCCCGGTCGGCAAATCGCCCGAAGCCGTTTACCTGTCGGCCGACGGCAAGCTGCTCTCGGCTGCCGTCGAGGAGAACGACCAGGTCGCGCTGATCGACACCGACGCCCTGAAGGTACGCACGAGCGTGCGCATGAAAGGCAAGAATCCCGAGCACGCGGTATTCAGTCCCGACGGCAGATGGCTGTACGTCAGTGCCGAAGAGGCCGACTCGGTGGACATCGTCGACGTGGCGCGCGGGGCGGTCGTGAAGTCCGTCACCGTCGGCGAGCGCCCGCGCGGCATCGGCTTCCTGCCGGATGGCTCGCGCGCGTACGTCGCAGCGGAGCACGCCGATACCGTTGCAGTCATCGATACGGAACGCCAGGAAGTGATCGCCCGGGTGAAGGCGGGTAGTCGCTCGAACGGCATCATGGTGCATCCGGACGGGAAGCACGTATTCATCTCGATCGGCGGGGCCGGCACGGTTCAGGTACTCGACACCGCCACCAACACGATCGTCGCCGAAGTGCCGGTGGGCAAGCGTCCGTGGAACATGGCCATCACACCGGACGGCGCGAAGCTGTACGTCGCGTGCGGCCGGTCCAACAGTGTCGCTGTGATCGATGCGGTGCAGTTCAAGTCCCTGGGCGAGGTCGCCGTCGGCCAACTGCCTTGGGGCGTGGTGATCCGCTGATCGTGCCCCGGCGCGGCGTACCGCGCCGGCTTGTCGCTGGCGCACTGCTGGTTGCTGCAGCGACGTCCAACGCGCAGGAGACGCCACCGGAGGTGCGGCTGCCGCCCGTGGAAGTCGTCGGCGTCAGTCCGCTGCCCGGACTCGACCTGCCACTGTCCCAGATCCCCGCCAACGTGCAGCACTTCGGCTCCGGACCCATCGGCCGCTCGTCGACAGGGACGGCGGCGGAGTTCCTCGATCAGCGCGCGACCAGCGTCACGACCCACTCTGCCAGCGGCAATCCCTTCCAGACAGACCTCGACTATCGCGGCTTCTCGGCGTCACCCCTGCTCGGCACACCGCAAGGGTTGTCCGTGTTCGTCGATGGTGTGCGGGTCAACGAAATCTTCGGCGATGTCGTCAACTGGGATCTCGTGCCAATGTCGGCGCTCGCGAGCGTCGCCCTCGTGCCCGGGTCGAATCCCGTGTACGGACTCAACACGCTCGGGGGAGCGCTGGTGCTCGACACCAGGAACGGCAGCACCGCCCCAGGCACGCAGGCGAGCGTGACGGGTGGCTCGTTCGGTCGGCGTGCGCTGGCGTTGGAGCACGGCAGTAGCTCAGGTGCGTTCGACGCGTTCGTGACGGGCAATCTCCTGCATGAGCCCGGCTGGCGCGAGCATTCGGATACCCGGCTCGAGCAGGCGTTCGCCAAGCTGCGTTGGCGCGGTACACGCACGAGTGCCGAAGTCACGAGCACGCTCGCCGACAACCGCATGGAAGGCACCCAGGCGCTCCCTCTCGCCATGCTGGACAATCCCCGCCAGGCCTATACGTGGCCGGACATCACCCGCAATCGGCTCGCTGCGTTCAGCGCCCGACTGCGCCGCAGCGTGGCGAATAGCGATTTCACGGTGCAGGGCTACGCGCGCGACCTGCACAACGAGAGCCTCAACAGCAACGTGAACGCACCCGACGAGAGCGATCCGAATGCCGCCGTCGCGGCCAACGTGCGCTCATCGACGCACAGCAGCACGTGGGGCGCCTCGCTGCAATGGTCCGGGACCGCCGCCGGGTTCGCGGGCAGGCATCGTTTCACCGCGGGCGCCGCCGGCGATTTCGGCGCAACCGATTTCGACCAGCTGCAGACGCCTGCCGTCATCACCGACGTGCGCGAGATCGTGGATGCCGGCGCAGCACGTCGCACCACCGCGGCGCACACCAGGACAAGCCAATCCGGCTTGTATGCGCTGGACTCGATCGCAGTGGACGAGCGCACGACCGTCATGGCCTCGGCACGCTACCAGGAGGCTCGGCTGCGCATCGACGATCGCAGCGGGGTTGCACCGGGGCTCGCCGGCACGCATCGGTTCTCCCGCATCAACCCGGCCATTGGCGCGACCTTGGCGCCCTCTCCTGCCACGTCTCTGTATATGGCCTGGAGCCAGGGCATGCGCGTGCCTACGGCCATGGAGCTGACGTGCGCGGACCCGGGTGCGCCCTGCTCGCTGCCGAATATTTTCGTCGCCGATCCGCCGCTCAAGGCCGTGATCGCCACCACGATCGAGGCAGGCATGCGCCAGCGCCTCGCGGGCGCCGGCAATCTCACCTTTGCCGTTTATCGCAGCCGCCTGCGCGACGACATCCAGTTCATCGCGACCGCGGCGGGAACCGGCAATTCCGGTTACTTCACCAACGTGGGCACGACTGAGCGCGTCGGGGCCGAGCTCGGCGCCAACGTGACGCTCGGCGCCGTACAGCTCGACGGCCGCTATGCCTGGACCCGCGCCACCTTTCGCTCCGCGTTCGTGGCCAACAGCCCGGCCAATGCGGCGGCCGATGCCAACGGCACGATCAACGTCGCGCCAGGTGACGTGATGCCCGGCGTACCGGCGCACATCCTCAAGCTGCGTGTCGGGTGGACCGCGCGGCAGGGCCTCGAGCTTGGCGCCGCCTTTTCCGTGGCCAGCGTTCAGTTCGCGCGCGGCAACGAGAACAATGCGGACCCCGCCGGACGCGTTGCGGGACACGCGGTGCTGGATCTCGATCTGCGCTGGAATCCCGCCCCGCGCTGGGAAATCGTCGCCACCGTCGCGAACGTGCTGGACCGGCGCTATGCAACCTTCGGCACACTGGGATTCGATCTCTTTCGCGGTGAAGGCGGCACGTACGCGCCTGCGGCGGCACAGGCCGCGCCCTTCTTCGGTCCGGCCGCACCGCGTGCCGCATGGGTGACGCTGCGACATACGTTCGGCGCGAGCTGATGCCACGACGCACAGCGCGTCCCGGCGGTCCCATCGGCGTCGTCTCGTCCTGAAGTCCGTGGCAACGCATCGTCTGCTGCTCGCCGGGGGTGGCCACAGTCATGTCGAGGTGCTGCGCCGCTTTGCTGCCCGCGGCCGCACTGCAGACGTCGGCGTCGTGAGCCCCCACCGCCACACCCTCTACTCGGGGATGCTTCCAGGCATCATCGCCGGGCACTATGCACCGGAGGAGGCACGCATCGATGTCGCCGCCCTCGCGGCGCGTGCCGGCGCGCACTTCACATCCGACCGCGTCGCCGCCCTCGATCTCGAGGCGCGCATCGCTCATCTGCAAAGCGGTGCCGCGCTGCGGTTCGATACGCTTTCACTCGATGTCGGCTCCGCTCCGGCATCGCTGTCGTGGTCCAGCGCAGCGCGGGTGGTTGGTGTGAAGCCGGCGGAGACGTTGCTCGACAACTGGGGCACATGGCTGGACGCGATCGCCGCGGGCGAGATTCGCAGCATTGCGGTGATCGGCGGCGGCGCCGGTGGAATCGAGGTGCTGCTCGCGATGCACCAACGCCTGAAGGCGCTGGGGCTCGCGCCGGATTTCACGCTGGTGTCCGATCGCTGGAGCGTTCCCCGCGCAGTGCAACGTGCGCTGGTTGACGCGCTCCAGCGCCGCAACGTGCGTCTGGCGATCGGCAGCGCCGTGGTCGACGTGCGCGATGACGTGATCACCTTGGTTTCGGGCGCTGTCGTGCGTGCCGACCGCATTCTCGTGGCGACCTCGGCGGGCGCGCTCCCATGGATCCGCGCGTCCGGACTGGCGTGCGATGCGGACGGCTTTGCCCTGGTGGACGACACGCTGCGCTCGGGGTCGCATCCGTTCGTGTTCGCGAGCGGTGACTGCGCCGCGATCATGGGGGCACCGCGTCCGAAGGCTGGAGTGTTCGCCGTGCGCCAGGGCCCCTATCTCGCGCACAACCTGCGCGCAACCGTCGACGGCGGTGCCTTGCGACGTTACCGGCCGCAGCGTGCGTGGCTGGCGATCGTCACGACAGGCGGGCAATGCGCGATCGCGACGCGCTCGGGACTCGCGATCAGCGGCCGGCTCGTGTGGCGCTGGAAGGACCGCATCGACCGTGCATTCATCGCGCGGTATCGCGTTGGCGCACCGGATGATGCGCGCACGGAAGGGTAGAATCCGCGGATGCATCGCAGGCAACGAAGGTTATCGTGCGGGTGGTGGCTGTTCGCCGCGCTGCTGTGGTCCACCCTCGCGGCGGCCGCGGCCGCTGATATCGAGCTCACGCCGCAGCGCGTCTCCGAGCACTGCTGGTTTTTCGAGGGTGCGGCCGGCGCGGCGAGCGCTGCCAACAAGGGCTTCATGTCGAACGCCGGGTTCATCGTCACCGATGCCGGCGTCGTGGTGTTCGACGCGCTGGGTACGCCGGTACTGGGCCAGGCGATGCTCGACGCCATCCGCCGCATCACGAAGCAACCGATTCGTCGCGTGATCGTGTCGCACTACCACGCCGATCACGTCTACGGGCTGCAGGCGTTCAAGGCAGCCGGCGCCGAGATCTGGGCGCAGCGGCGTGCGCAGGAGTACCTTGCCTCCCCCCTCGCCGGCGAGCGCCTGGCACAGCGGCGGCAGGAGCTGTTTCCATGGGTCGACGAGAAGACGCATCTCGTCCCCGCCGATCTCTGGCTCGACGGCGATACCGAGTTCCGGATGGGCGGGCTGCAGTTTCGCATCCTGTATTCCGAGGGCGCGCATTCGCCGGAGGACATCCTGCTGTATGTCGTGCAGGATCAGGTGCTCTTCGCCGGTGACCTCGTCTTCGCAGGACGCGTGCCTTTCGTGGGCAGCGCGGACAGCAAGGGCTGGCTCAAGGCCCTCGGCAAGGTGATCGGACTGAAACCGATCGTCGCCATCCCGGGCCATGGTCCTGCGTCGCACGACGTCGCGCGCGACCTCGCCCTGACCCGTGACTATCTCCTCTACCTGCGCGAAACGATGGGCCGCGCGGTGGCCCAGCTGACGCCGTTCGACGAAGCCTATGCGCAGGTCGACTGGTCACGTTTCGCCAAGCTGCCGGCATTCGAGCAGGCCAATCGTGGCAACGCCTACGGGACGTACCTGCTCATGGAGCAGGAAACGCTCACGGCGGCGAAGCCATGAGCAGCGATGCAGCGCTCGAAGTGGCGATCCGCGCGGCACGGCGCGCGGCGTCGGTGGTCGTGGACGCTGCACGCGATCTCGCGCGGCTGCCCGCGCATGTCAAGCCGCACGATCTGGTCGCCGAGACCGATGGCGAGGCCGAGGACGCGATCGTGGCCACCTTGCGCGCAGCGTTTCCCGACCATGCCATCCTCGGCGAGGAGACGGGGCATATCCCTCGCGCCCGCGAGGGCAGCGGCTACAAATGGCTGGTCGATCCGATCGACGCGGTGGCGAACTTCGCCCATGGCTTCCCGTGCTACGCCGTATCGATTGCCTTCGCGCGCGGCGCGCAAATCACGCACGCCGTGGTGCTCGACCCGGTGCGCGACGAACTCTTCACCGCCATTGCCGGTCAGGGAGCGGAATGCAATGGCACCCCGATGCACATCGCGCCGTGCACCGCCTTGGAAGACGCGCTGGTCGGCACGGTCATGCCCGCGCGCACGAGTGCACTGCTGCCCGCGTACCTCCGCCTCTTCACGGCGCTGGCGCCGCGATTCGGGGGCGTGCGCCGATCGGGAGCTTACGCACTGGATCTCGCCTATCTCGCGGCGGGGCGGCTGGACGGCTTCTTTGCGACCAGCTTCTACGGCTGGGATCTCGCCGCGGGCACTCTCCTCGTACAGGAAGCTGGCGGCCGGGTAGCGGATTTCGCCGGCAACGCCGACTGCCTGCGCGCCACGGAGATCTTTGCCACGACGCCCGTGCTGTTCGGCTCGATGCGCGAGGCGATCGTGGCAGCGCGCCGTCCTGCGGTGGCGGACTAGCCGCGCGGTGGCGCGCGTCAGCTGGCGAGACGCTCCAACTGGGCAGCGAGCGTGTCCGGAACGTTCACACCCGCCGTTGCGGCAGCCGCAGCGAGGGCATCCCGTCGCACGCCAGGCAGGCGCACTGCAGGATCGGCCAGCATTGCCTCGATGAGTGTCTCGACGCGCCCGTAATACATCTCCTGTCCGGCCAGCGCGTCCGGGTCGATCACCAGGAAGGCCTGGCCGATGCGCGGCTGGTTGCCCTCGTCGACGAAGAACGAGCTCGCCTCGAACCCCAGCGCCGCGCCGGTCAGCGCCGTCACCATCAATTCGACGATCAGCGCGAGCATTGCGCCCTTCGTGCCGCCCGATGGGAGCATGCTGCCCTCGAGGCCGGCCGCGGGGTCGGTGGTTGGCTGCCCGTCACGATCGAGCGCCCAGCCGAGCGGAATCGGCTTCTTCTCGCGCGCGGCGACCATCAGCTTTCCCCGCGCCACCTCGGAGAGCGACAGGTCGATCGTGATCGGCGGCCCGATGCGCCGCGGAAAGGTCGCCGCGACCGGGTTGGTGCCGAAGAGCGGTCGCTTGCCGCCAGCCGCCGGCATCGCGGCCGGCGAGTTGCCCATGGCCCAGCCCACCATCCCGGCGCCTGCAACGGGGGCGAGGTGATCGGCGGCCACGCCAAAATGATGACTGTTGGTAACGCCCGCAAAGGCCACGCCATACGTGCGCGCCCGTCGGATCCCTTCGGTCACCGCCATGCTGCACGCCGGGAACGCGAGCCCGCTGCACGCATCGATCAGAACGGCGGCATGCCGCTCACGCAGGATGCGCGGCAGCGCCTTGCCATCGGCGCGGCCGTTGCGCAGGTGCGTCGCGTACTGCGGCACGCGCGACACCCCATGCGACGCGAGGCCCTGCGCATCGGCTTTGACCAGGGCGCGCGCCGTTGCGTCCGCCATCGACGCGTTGGCCCCGGCCCGCAGCAGGGCGCGCGTGGCCAGATCGGTGAGCGCATCGAGCGAGTAGTGGGTCATGTTCCCGGCTCCTGCAGAGCGGCAAGCGCCGCAGCGACCTTGTCGGCGACAAGCATCGAGACGCGCGCGTTCGATTCGACCGTCACCCCGGCGATATGGGGTGTGAGCACCAGACGCGGGCAGCCAGCAAGAGGCGAGCCGGCTGGTAGCGGCTCCTGCGCGAAGACGTCGAGCGCCGCGCCACCGAGCGCGCCCGAGCGCAGCGCCATGGCGAGCGCCTCCTCGTCCACCACGCCGCCCCGTGCGCTATTGACGAGCACCGCGCCGGGCTTCATCCGACGCAATCGTGCAGTGTCGATCAGATTGCGCGTGGCCGGTGCAAGCGGCACGTGCAGCGATACGACATCGGCTTCGGCGAGCAGCGTGTCGAGGTCGCGTTGCATCACCTTGCCTTGCGTCCAGCGTGGATCGTCTCCGGCGACCGCGGGATCGAAAGCCACGACGCGCATGCCGAGCGCGGACCCAAGCAACGCGGTCTCCATCCCGATGCTGCCGAAGCCGATGAGGCCGAGCGTCTTGCCGGCGATCTCACGACCGCTGGACATGCGGTTGCGCGGCCAGGTGCCTTGCGCTACTTCCTCCGTCACGCCGGCCATGCCGCGCAACAGCAGCAACGCGGTCATGATCACGTACTCGGCAACGGCGCGGGCATTGGCGCCGGTTGCCGGGATGACCTCGATGCCGCGCGCGGCACAGATGGCCGTGTCGATGTTGTCGAGCCCGACACCGAGCCGGCCGACCACGCGCAGCAGCGGTGCGGCTTCGAGAAGCGCCGCGTTCACCTGGGTGCGATTGCGCACGATGAGCGCCGCGGCGTCGGCAAGCGCTCGACGCAGCCGGTCGGGTGCATCGACCAGCGACGCCTCGTAGAGGACGTCATTTCGCTGCGCCAGCACGGCGACGGCCCGTTCGTCCATGAACTCGCTGATGACGACCTGGCTCATTGGTTTTTCGCGAACAGGCGGCTGATGTCGGCGAATGCCTTGAACTCCAGCGCATTCCCGAACGGATCGAGGAAGAACATCGTCGCCTGCTCGCCCGGAAGCCCCTGGAAACGCACGTGCGGCTCGATGACAAAGCGCGTGCCGGCTTCGCGCAGTCGCGCTGCCAGCTTCGCCCACGCCGCCATGTCGAGGATCACGCCGAAATGGCGCACCGGCACATGGTCGCCGTCGACGAGACTCGTCGCGTCCGCCATGCCGCTGCGCGGGACCTTGTGTGCGACGATCTGATGGCCATGGAAATCGAAATCGACCCAGTCCTCGGACGCGCGCCCCTCGGCACAGCCCAGAAAGTCACCGTAGAACCGGCGTGCCTCGTCGAGATCGGTCACGGGAAAGGCGAGATGGAACCGCGGATATTGCGGCGCCGGAAGATGCGTGCTCATCGGGAAGTCCTGCTAGCGAAGATTGGAACGGGCCGCGCGAAACGTCGTCGCGGCAGGCGACGCCCGGCCACACGCGGCACGGCGCTCAGCTCTGCATGCCCCAGCGGCGCACCGTGCGGGCTTCGAGCGTGCGGAAGACGACGTTCTCCACGGCGAGCCCGATCAGGATCACGGTGAACAGGCCCGCGAAGACCGCCGGAATCTCGAGCTGGTTCTTGTTCTCGTAAATGAACCAGCCGAGCCCGCCGCTCCCCGACGACACGCCGAACACGAGCTCCGCGGCGATCAGCGTGCGCCAGGCGAACGCCCAGCCGATCTTGAGGCCGGTGAGGATGCTGGGAAAGGCCGCCGGGATCAGTATCTGCGCGACATAGCGCAAACCCGACAGCCCGTAGTTGCGCCCCACCATGCGCATGGTGGTCGACACCGACAGGAAGCCGGAATGCGTATTGAGCGCCACGGCCCAGAGCACCGAGTGAATGAGCACGAACACGAGGCTGCCGTTGCCGAGCCCGAACCACAGCAGGGCGAGCGGCAGGAGTGCGATCGCCGGCAATGGATTGAACATCGAGGTGAGCAGCTCGAGCAAGTCGGTGCCGACGCGGGTGGTGATCGCGATGATCGTGAGCAGCGCTGCGAAGAAGATGCCGGCCGCGTAGCCCATCAGCAGCACCTTGATGGATACCGCCGCGCGCGCGGGCAGCGTACCCGAGGCAATGGCCTCGAAGAACGCCTCCAGCATCGCGGAGAACGACGGGAACAGCAGCGGATTGTTGAGCCAGCGCGCATAGACTTCCCACGCCACCGCGAGCACGATCAGGAGCAATGTCTTGCGCACCGCGCCCTGATTGAAGATGCGCTCCCAGGTGGACAGCGGCTTCTCGACGATGCCGAAGGCTGACTGCTCGACGGGCGCCTCCGGGTAGCGCTCCGACCGTGCGGCGATCTCGTTCATGCGTGGGGTTCCTGCGGCGGCTCCTCGACCGAATCGGTGAAGAGCATGGCGTGAATGCGCTTTTCCAGGGCCTGCAGCGCGTCGGGATCCTTCTCGGCGGTGTCCCGCGGCAGGCTGTTGATTTCCGCCTTGACCTGGCCCGGGTGCGGCGAGAGCAGGAGGATGCGGCTGCCGATCTTGATGGCCTCCGGAATGGAGTGCGTGACGAACAGCACGGTGAAATGCGTGTCGTCCCAGAGCGTGAGCAGCTCGTCCTGCATCTTCCTCCGGGTGAGTGCGTCAAGCGCCGCGAACGGCTCGTCCATCAGCAGCACGTCGGGCTCCATCGCCATGCCGCGCGCAATGGCCACGCGCTGCTTCATGCCGCCGGACAACGTGTGCGGCAGGCTGTCCGCGAACTTGGTGAGATTCACCTTGGCGATGTAGTGCCGGGCCCGCTCCTCGGCGGCCTTGCGTGTCATGCGGCCCGTGGCGCACAGCGGGAAGAGCACGTTTTCCTTCACGGTCTTCCACGGCAGCAGCTGGTCGAATTCCTGGAACACCATCATGCGATCGGGGCCCGGGCGCTGCACGACCTCGCCCTTGAGGCGAATCTCGCCCTCAACGGGGTTGAGGTACCCGCCAACTGCCTTCAGCAGCGTGGACTTGCCGCAGCCGGAGGGCCCGAGCAGGATGAAGCGCTCCGAACGGAACACCTGGAAGTCGACCCGGAAGGTGGCGGTGACGAGATGATCCTTGGTCTTGTACTGCAGCGTCACGCCCCGCACGTCGACCAGCGGCTGCCCGGCATCGACGGTGCGGGCCGGGGTGGGCGTGGACTGGGCGGCCGGGGATGGCGCGAGGCTCATGGCGTCGATCCTTGCCAGGGCAGGCGGTCAAGGTCCACGTTGCCGCCGCTCACGATGATGCCGACGCGCTTCCCGGCGAGGTCGAGCGTGCCTTCCATGAGGCACGCGAGTGGCACGGCAGACGAAGGCTCGACGATGACCCGCAGCGCTTCCCACGATCGCCGCATGGCGTCGACGATCGCCGGCTCGCCGGCGGTGGCGATGGCGTCGACGTCGCGCGACAGCACGGCGAACGTACGCTCCGCGAGGGAGGTCCGCAGGCCGTCGGCAATCGTGCGGGGATCGTCCTGCGGGACGACGCGGCCGGCCTGCAGCGACCTCTGCGCATCGTCGGCGCCGCGGGGCTCGGCTCCGAACACCCGTACCTCGGGGCGCGTCCCGCGCACGGCGATGGCCGTACCCGACAGGAGGCCACCGCCGCCGCACGGAGCCACCACTGCATCGAGTTCCGGAACCTGATCGAGCAGCTCGAGCGCTGCGGTGCCCTGCCCGGCAATGACGTTGTTGTCGTCGAACGGATGCACCAGCGTGGCCCCCGTCTCGCGCTGCACCTCCGCGCAGGTCGCCTCGCGCGCGGCAAGGTTCGGCGCGCAAAACCGGATCACCCCGCCATGCGCGCGCACGTTCGCCTGCTTCGCGGCCGGCGCGTTCTCCGGCATCACGATCCAGGCGGGAATCCGGCGCAGGCCGGCGGCGAACGCCAGCGCCGCGCCGTGATTGCCGGACGAATGGGTGACCACTCCCCGGCGCACCACATCATCGGGCAACGCCATCACCGCATTGGTTGCGCCGCGCGCCTTGAACGCCCCGACGTGCTGCAGGTTCTCGCATTTGAAGAATAGCTGCGCGCGTGTTGCATGATCGAGCAGCGCGCTCGTCAGCACGGGCGTGACCCGCACGTACGGTGCGATGCGCCGCCGCGCCTCCAGCACGTCGGCCAGGACCGGCGGCGTGGTTGCCGCCATCGCTCAGCCGCCCTGCAGGTTGTGCACGTTCGGGAAGAAGAGATCCTTCCACGACTCGGGCTTTGCCTTGATCGCGCCGATCTTCAGCATGAAGTTCACGTACTTCATGACGTTCTGCGGCGTCGTGGTGTAGACGATGTTCGGGTCGTTCAGCATTTTCGCGATGTCGTCGACGTTGTCCTTGTCCTTGGCCAGGCGCAGATACGTCTGCGCGGCCGCCCGCTTGTCGCGATTGATGATGGCGATCGATTCATCGAGCGCCTTGACGAAGGCGTCGTACAGCTTCGGGTTCTCGGTGCGGAACTTCGCCGTCGTCCAGACCACATTGAACGTCGCCGGACCACCCAGCACGTCGTAGGAATTGAGCACCGTGTGGATGCCGGGCTTCTCGAGTTGCTGGTACTGGAACGGGGGCGAGCTGAAATGCGCGTCGATCTCCGAGGCGCCGGAGAGCAGCGCCGCCTGCGCGTCGGGATGCGACATCGACACCGTCAGCGCATCGAGCTTGTTCTGCTGTCCTTCGCCGAACACCTTCTCCGCCGCCATCTGCAGGGTGATCGCCTGGATCGACACCTTCACCGCCGGCAGCGCGATCTTGTCCTTGTCCGTGAAGTCGCGGATCGACTTCACCGCCGGATTGCGCGTGTTGAGGTAGAGGGGCATCGAATTGATCGCCGCCACCGCCTTCACGTCCAGGTTGCCCCTGGTGCGCGCCCAGAGCGTCACCAGCGGCCCGACGCCGCCGGACGCGAATTGCAGGCTGTTCGAAAGCAGCGCGTCGTTCATGACATTGCCGCCGGCGAACTTCGCCCAGCCGACCTTGACGTCGAGCCCCGCGGCCTTGGCGTGCTTCTCGATCAGCTTCTGCTCCTCCATGATCATGAGGGGCAGGTAGCTGATCCCGTATTGCTGCGCGACCTTGATCTCGCTCATCTCGGCACGCGCCAGGCCACCGAGCACCAGCGTGCCCGCGGCCAACAACAACATCCACCAACGCTTCATCGGCATTGCAGTCTCCTCCGTTCAGGTCGCGGCCAGTATGGCCAGCGCAGGTCGTGCCCTTGGGGCCTTCTCGTTTGAAGCATGGAGCATCGCTGCGTGCAGGCGCGACGAACGCGCCCGCACGGGTCACGCGCTCTCGTACAGTCGGGTCAGCACGAACTCCCGATGCCCGAGCGCCTCCGCGGCCGTGAGCCGGCCGTTGGCGGTGCGGAACATCATGTCGAGCAGCTTGTCGCCCGCCTGGTCCATCGTGAGCTCGCGCTGCAGCAGGCCAGAGGTGTCGACGTCGATGTGCTCGCTCATCGTCCGCACCGTGCGCGGATTGGCGCAGAGCTTGATGACCGGCAGGATCGGGTTGCCGATCACGTTGCCCTGTCCCGTGGGAAAGAAGTGCACGACGAAGCCCGCGGCCGCGACCAGGGTCACCATCTCCGCGGCGGCGGAGGACGAGTCCATGAACCACAGCCCCGGCCCCGTCGGCACCTCGGCCTTGTCGAGCACGCCGTCGATCACGCACTTCTTGCCGATCTTCTGGATGTTGCCGAGCGCCTTCTCCTCGATGGTCGTGAGGCCGCCGGCGATGTTGCCCTTGGTCGGCTGCGAATCGGACAGATCGGACGTCTTGTGGCGGTTGATCATATCCTGGTAGCGGTTGAACATGAACATGAACCGCTCCCACACCTTGCCGTCACGGCAGCGCTCCTCGAGGAACGCCTCGCCTCCCGTGATCTCCGACGTCTCGCCGAACACCAGGGTGCACCCCGCGGCATAAAGCTTGTCGAAAGCGTTGCCCACCGTGGGATTGGAACCGCAGCCGGACGTCGTGTCGGACTCCCCGCACTTGGTCGAGACCCACAGCTCCTTCAGCTCGCATCGCTCGCGCTGCTTCTCGCTCGCGGCCTGTACGAACTCGCGCGCCGCACGCGATGCACGCATGATCGTGTCGTGGTCGCCGTGCAGCTCGATGCCGAAGCCCGCGACGGGCTTGCCGGTTGCGGCAATGGCGTCGGCGACCTTTTTCGTCCACTGCTCCTCGATCCCGATGACGACGACGGCAGCGACGTTGGGATTGGAGCCGGTCCCGATCAGGGTGCTGAAATGCAGATCGAGATCCGCGCCGAACTGCAGCCGGCCATAGGGGTGCGGGATCGCCATCGTGCCCTTGACGTTGTTGGCGACCGCCTCGCACGCGGCGTTCGAGAGGTCGTCCACCGGCAGGATGATGACGTGGTTGCGTACGCCGACGCGGCCATTCTCGCGACGGTATCCAAGAAATGTGTTTTGCATGTTGGGCCTTCAAGTTTGCTTGCGGTCGCGCAGCGTGCTCAGTGTTTCAGTCAGCGCGCCAGATGGGCGACGGTCGTGGTCCTGACGGACAGCGTTGGCGAGAGTGACGAGCAGCGAGTATTCGGGTGTCAGGCGAGGCGCGAGTCACGCGCGGAGCGGAATGGACACGCAAGTCCATGAGCACCGCACGGGACGAGCAACGACGCATGGCGCCCGAAGACGATGCTGATCACCAGCGTTTGGTCTTGATGTTGTGGACATGCGCATGCTCTCCTTTTCGGATCGGCGCGACGACCTTGCCGATATCGACACCGTACTTCATGACCGTATCGCCCGGTTGCATGTCCTTGAGCGCGACCTTGTGGCCGATGGGGATGTCCTGGGTGCAATTCAGCGTCAACGTGCGGTTCTCGTCGAGGATCAGGCCGTTCAGCGTCATGCCGGCCTGCACACCCTCCACCACTACCACGGCAACGGAATCGTTGGGGTCGTGCAATACACAATGAATCATCGATCAGCTCCTGGGATGCGCACCGGCATGGGCCGGCGCCTAGAAATCGAAGGCGGACTGCAGCACCGGCGCAAAGCTCCGCCGGTGCGCAACGCAGGGCCCGTGGCGGTTGAGCGCCGCGAGGTGGTCCGGCGTGCCGTAGCCCTTGTTGTCGGCGAAGCCGTAGTGCGGAAACTGCGCGTCGAGCACCACGAGCATCGCGTCGCGCGTGGTCTTGGCAAGGATCGATGCGGCCGAGATCACCGCGACGTCACGATCACCTTTAACGATGGGATACGTCGGACAGGACAGCCCGGGGCTACGGTCGCCGTCGACGAGGGCTTCGGTCGGTGCGACACCGAGACCTTCGACAGCCCGGCGCATCGCGAGCATCGTGGCCTGCAGGATGTTGATGCGGTCGATCTCGTCTACCTCCGCGATGCCGACGCTCCAGGCGATCGCGTGCTTGCGGATGAGATCGGCCAGGCGCTCGCGGGCGGCGGGCGGGAGCACCTTCGAGTCGCGCAGGCCCTTGATCTTGCGCTTGGGATCGAGGATGACGGCGGCCGCCACGACCGGGCCGGCGAGCGGGCCGCGGCCCGCCTCGTCCACGCCCACGATCAGCATGGGACGCCCGCACGATTGAGCTCCTCGACCACCGCCTCGGCAGCGAGCCCGGCCGTGTCGGCCTTGAGCGTCGCGGCAAGCTCGGCGAACAGCAGCTCGATGCGGTGGCGGATCAGGGAATCGTCGAAGAGGTTCAGCACGGCTTGCGCCAGATTTTCCGGTGTTGCATTTTCCTGCAGAAGCTCCGGAACTACAAATCTTCCGGCAAGAACATTGGGCAGGCCGACCCAAGGCAGCAGCAGCTTGTGCTGGACGATACGCGCCGTAAGGGCGTGGACGCGATAGAAGATCACGTGCGGACAGCGGGCGAGCGCGGCTTCGAGCGTTGCCGTGCCGGAGGCGACCAGCGCGACGTCGGCCGCCTGCAGTGCATCGGTGGCGTGCCCGTAGAGGATGCTGACCGGCAGCGCGGCCTCGCGGCCGGCAAGCGCCACCTCGAAGCGATCGCGAGTGGCGCGGGTCGCCAGCGGCACCAGGAAGCGCATCTCCGGCCGCTCGGCGTGCAGGACGGCTGCGGCGTCGAGCAGAAGGTCGGCATGCATGTCGAGCTCACCGACCCGGCTGCCGGGAAGGAGCGCGACGATGGCGTCGGTGCGAGGAACGCGCAGCCTCTCCCGCGCCTCGCGCCGCGAGGTGTCGCCGGCGGCGTGCTGCGCCATCGGATGGCCGACGAACGTGACCTGCAGCCCCGATCCCTCGTAGATCGGCGGTTCGAAGGGAAACAGCGCGAGCAGCCGGTCCACGCTGCGCGCGATCTTGCCGACGCGCTCGCGGCGCCAAGCCCACACCGACGGGCTCACCAGATGGAGGGTGCGAATGTGCCGGCGCTTCAGGCGCCGCTCCAGGCCGAGATTGAAATCCGGTGCATCGATGCCGATGAACAGCCGGACCGGCTCGCTTGCGAGACGCCGTGCGAGGGCCCTGCGCATCGACATCAGTCCGCGCAGGCGCCCGAGCACCTCGACCAGGCCGCGCACGGCGAGCATTTCGAGCGGATACCACGATTCGCAGCCGGCCGCCTGCATGCGCGGACCGGCGATGCCGACGAAACGCGCGTCCGGCAGCCGTGCGCGCACCGCTGCGATGACCATTGCACCCAGGGCATCACCGGAGGCTTCACCCGCGACGATGCCGATCGTAACCGGCCCTCTTCCCCCCGGCGTACGCGCCGGCTGCAGCTTCGCGATCAACGCACGATGCCCCGTCCGGCGTGCTCCAGGAACGAGACGAGCGGCGCGAGCACGGGCTCGGCATGCGCGCGCTCCGCGAGCGCCGCCTTCGCGTCGTCGAGGGAGAGCCCGGCGCGGTAGAGCGTCTTGTACGCACGGCGCACGGCGGTGATGTCCGACGTGGAAAAGCCGCGCCGGCGCAGCCCCTCGCTGTTGGTGCCGTGCGGCGTGGCCGGATAGCCGGCCGCGGTCACGTAGGGCGGGACATCCTGCAGCACGATCGCGCCGGCCGCGATCATCGCGTGCGCCCCGATGCGGCAGAACTGGTGCACGCCGGTGAACCCGCCCATCACGACCCAGTCGTCGATCACCACGTGCCCCGCGAGCTGCGCGTTGTTCGAGAACGTGGTGTTGCTGCCGACCACGCAATCGTGCGCGATGTGCACGTAGGCCAGCAGCCAGTTGGCATTGCCGATCGACGTCACGCCCCGGTCCTGCGCAGTCCCGGCATGGATGGTCACGAACTCGCGGATCACGTTGTCGTCGCCGATCGTGAGACGCGTCGGCTCGCCGCCGTACTTGCGGTCCTGCGGAATCTCGCCGATCGACGTGAACTGGAAGATGCGGTTGCGCGCCCCGATCGAGGTGCGTCCGACGAGCACCGCATGCGGGCCGATACGCGTTCCCGGTCCGACGCTCACCTCGGCGCCGATGGTGGAATAGGCGCCGACCTCCACATCTTCCGCGAGTCGGGCACCGGCTTCGACGATCGCCGTCGGGTGAATACGCGCCATCGAGCTCAGGCCGCCGGGATGGCGCCTGGTGCGCCGTTCCCCTCGGGGGAGGATGCGGTTGCCCGAATCGCTGCCATCAGCTCGCCCTCGGCGGCAAGCTCGCCGTCGACCAGGGCGCGCGTCGCATACTTGCCGACCCCGCGGACGATGCGGATCACTTCCGCTTCCAGGACGAGCTGGTCGCCCGGGACGACCTGCCGGCGAAAGCGCGCCTTGTCGATGCCCGCGAAGAAGATCAGCGAGCGCGGATCCGGTCGCGCGGTGCGCGAGAGGTGCGAGAGAAGGGCCGCGGTCTGCGCGAGCGCCTCGATGATGAGCACCCCCGGCATCACCGGAAACCCGGGAAAATGACCGGGGAAGAACGGCTCGTTGAACGTGACGTTCTTGATGGCGCGGATGAACTTGCCCGGCTCGCTCGTGATGACGCGATCCACCAGAAGGAAGGGATACCGGTGCGGCAGGTGTTCCATGATCGCATTGATGTCCAGCGCCCCCGGTAGCTCGTTCATTGGTCCCCCCGCTCGTGCGCCGTGCCGGGCGCATCATGGTCATCCTGCTCCCTGCCGGGGCTGTTTTCCAGCGTCCGGAGACGTTCCTCGAAGCTCTTCAGCCGGCGCAGCGCGGACGCCATCCGCATCCACTCACGGTGCGGCAGCAGCGGCAACGTGCCCGTGTAGATACCGGCCTGCTCGATCGAACTGAACACCGAGGTGGCGCCGGAGATGGTGACGCCGTCGGCAATCTCCAGGTGACCGCCGATCATTGCCGCACCGCCGATCCGGCAATTGCGCCCGATCCGCGCGCTGCCGGCGATGCCGACGCAGCCGGCGATTGCCGTATGCGCACCGATGCGGCAGTTGTGGCCGATCTGGATCTGGTTGTCGAGCTTGACGTCATCCTCGATGATCGTGTCGTCGAGCGCGCCCCGGTCAATGGTCGTGTTGGCGCCGATCTCCACGTCTTCGCCGATGACCACCCGCCCCGTCTGCGGGATCTTCAGCCAGCGCCCGTTCTCCTCGGCCATGCCGAAGCCGTCGGCGCCGATCACGGCACCGCTGTGGATGACCGCGCGCCGGCCGATGACGCAGCCGTGATAGACGGTCGCGCGGGCGTGGAGGACGCTGTCGTCACCCACGGCGGCGCCCTCGCCGATGACGCAGCCGGCCCCGACGCGCACGCGTTCGCCGATGCGCGCACCGGCGGAGATGACTGCCTGTGCACCGACCGAGGCACTGGAAGCGACGTGCGCCTCCGGGTGCACGACTGCGCTGTCATCGATTCCCGGAGCAAACGTGGTCGGCGGGTGCAGCAGCATGGCGACCTTCGCGAAGATCGCGTACGGGTTGTTGCCGACGAGCTTCGGGAGCAAGGTCGCGCGCGCCATCGCCGGAGCGACGATGACGGCGGCCGCGCGCGTGCCGGCAAGCTGGGCGCGATACCGCGGGTTGGCGAGGAACGCGATGGCGTCGGGACCTGCGGATTCGAGCGTGGCGACCCGCGCAATGGCCACGCCGCCGTCGCCCTGCAACTCGGCTCCGACGCGCACCGCGATCTCGGCAAGCTGGATGGACACGTGGCGCCGTCTTCCCGGTGGAGGGTGCTGCGGCGTTGCCGGGGCGTTGGACTACTTGTCGGCCAGCGCCTTGATCACCTTGTCGGTGATGTCGATGCGCGGGCTGGCAAAGATCACCGGCTCCTGCACGATGAGGTCGAACTTCTCCGCTTCGGCGATCTGCTGGATGACCTTGTTGGCGCGATCCTGCACGCTCGCGAGCTCCTCGTTGCGCCGCAGGTTGAGGTCTTCGCGAAACTCGCGCTGCGAGCGCTGCAGATCGCGGGTGAAATTCGCGAGATCGCGCTCCTTGTTGCGGCGATCCGTTTCCGACATCGTGACGCTGTCCTTCTCGAGCTGTGTCTGCAGGTCGCGGGCCTGCCGCGTGAGCTTCTGGATCTCCGCATCGCGGCCAGCAAACTCCTTCTCGAGCTTCTGCTGCGCGCGCTTGGCCGGAGCCGCTTCGCGGAACAGGCGCTCCGAGTTCACGAAACCGATCTTGTATTCCACCGCCCAGGCCGGCGCAGCCAGCATGAGGAGCGTGGTCAATGCAAGGACGGCGCCTTGCACCTTGTGAGTACGGCGGTTCAAAGGGCTCTCCCTGACGTCAGGCAGCGGTCAGAATACGCTGCCGATCTGGAACTGGAACCGCTGCAGGCGATCACCCGGCTCGTTCTTCAGCGGCAGCGCGTAGCTGAATTTCAGCGGGCCGATCGGGGAATTCCAGGCCAGCCCGACGCCCGTCGAATAGCGGAACGACTCGTACCGCGGCTGACTGCCATCGGCGTAGATCTGGCCGACGTCGGCAAACAAGCTCGCGCGAACGGACTTGTCACCCTTCACGATGGGGTAGAACAGCTCCAGGTTGCCGATGACCTTACGCTTGCCACCGATGACGTTGCCGAAGATGTCCTGCGGACCGAGCGAGCTCGTCTCGTAGCCACGTACCGAACCGACGCCGCCACCGAAGAACGCCTTGAAGAAGGGCAGTGGCTTGCCCGAGTAACCGCCGCCATAGCCGAAGTCCCCGCGCGCCATCATCACGAAGTTGCCATACACCGGCACGAACCACTGGTGAAGATAGTTCACCTTGTAATACTGCAGATCGCCGATCGGCAGCCCCACTTCCAGCAGGAAGCTCTGCAGCCGGCCCCGCGAAGGATAGAGGATGTCGTCGCGGGTGTCACGCGACCAGCCGACGGAGCCGATGATGCTGTCGGTCACCAGCCCGAACCGGTTCGCGAAATCGAGGTACACCGGGGGGCTCTCGTCCAGCAGGCTGAGCTTGGTGTGCTCGTACCGGCCCCCGAAGTTGATCGTGTCGCTCTCGGTGATGGGCACGCCGAAGGTGACCGCGCCTCCGAGCGTCGACGAGGAGTACTGCGACACCGACAGTGTCGCCGTCGGATCGATGTTCTTCTGGTACACCTCGAGGGTGCGGGAGATGCCGTCCACGGTCCAGTACGGCTCGGTGAAGCCGAGCGAGATCGTGCGATTGATCTTGCTCGTGTTGATCGCCGCGATCAGCGCGTTGCCGCTGCCGAAGATGTTCTGCTGCGAGATCGAGCCATTGAACACGATGCCGTCGGCACTCGAATACCCGACGCCGGCAAGCAGGTTGCCCGTCGCCTTTTCGGTCACGGTCACGTCGACGTCCACCTGGTCGGTGGTGCCGGTGACCGGCGGCGTCTCGATGTTCACGTCCTCGAAGTAGCCGAGACGACGAATGCGCACCTTGGAGCGCTCGATCCGGGCGCTGTCGAACCATCCGCCTTCCAGCTGACGCATCTCGCGCCGGATCACCTCGTCGCGGGTCTTGTTGTTCCCGGAGATGTTGATGCGGCGCACGTAGGCGCGCCGTCCGGAATCGACGAAAAGGGTGAAGGCGGCGGTGCGCTTCTCGCGATTGACGTCCGGCACCGCATTCACGTTCGCGAAGGCGTAGCCGTCCTGGCCCAGCCGATCGCTGATGTCCTTCGCCGTCTCCTGCAGCCGGGCCCGCGAATACACATCACCCGGATGCACCTTGACCAGCGACATGAGCTCTGCCTCGGGCACCGTGAGCTCACCGGCAAGCTTCACGTCGGAGACCGTATAGCGCGGGCCCTCGTTGATGTTGACGGTGATGTAGATGTCTTCCTTGTCGGGCGTGATCGACACCTGCGTCGACTCGACGGCGAACTCGAGATAGCCGCGATCCTGATAGAAGCTGCGGAGCGCCTCGAGGTCCGCCTGCAGCTTCTGCTTCGAGTACTGGTCGTTCTTGGTGTACCAGGTAAGCCAGCCGGGCGTCGTGAGCTGCATCTCGCGCAGCAGATCGCGCTCGCTGAACGCCTGCGCGCCCACGATGTTGATGCGCGCGATCTTGGCGGGCTCGCCTTCCTCCACGCTGAAGTTGATCGCGACGCGATTGCGCTCCTGCGGCGTCACGGTGGTCGTGACACGCGCGCCGTAGAGGCCGCGGGTGATGTACTGGCGCTTCATTTCCTGCTCGGCGCGATCGAGCGCGGAGCGGTCGAAGATACGCGCCTCGGCGATGCCGATCTCGCGCAGCGCCTTGCGCAGCGTGTCGGTGTCGAATTCCTTGTTCCCGGTGAACTCGAGCTTGCTGATCGTGGGCCGCTCCTGCACGATCACCACGAGCACGTCGCCCTCGGCTTCGAGGCGCACGTCGCGGAAGAAGCCGGTTGCGAACAGCGCGCGGACCGCCTGCGCGGCGCGCTCGTCATCGATGCGTTCGCCAACCTTGATCGGCAGATACGAGAACACGGTGCCGGCCTCGGTGCGCTGCACGCCCTCGACGCGGATGTCCTTCACCACGAACGGCTCGAACGCGAATGCCGCGCTCGCCGCCAGGGACGCGACGAGCGCCACGAGCAACGCGGACAGGCGGCGAACGACCGAGAAGGGGTTGCGTGTCGCCGAACGGCGACGCTGCGATTCAGAACAGTCGGGAAAAGTCATTGAAGAGTGCTAGCGCCATCAGAACCGCCAGCACGGCCATGCCGATGCGCTGGCCGACCTCGAAGGCGCGATCGGAGAGAGGACTGCCCTTGATGAGTTCGGCGAAATAATACAGCAAATGCCCGCCATCGAGTAACGGCACCGGCAGCAGGTTGAGAACGCCGAGACTGATGCTGATGAGCGCAAGGTAGCTCACGAACGCCAGCGCACCGGCCTGCGCCGACTGTCCTGCGAAGTCGGCCATGGTGATCGGACCGCTGATATTCTTCACCGACGCCTCGCCGGTGACGATGCGTCCGAGCATTCTGAGCGTGAAGCTCGACAGCTCCCAAGTCTTGCGCACGCCTTGCCCCAGGGAGTCGGCGAAGCCGTAGCGCGTGGTGGTGCGCAACCGCTCGACGACCGCCGGATCGACCTTCAGGCGAATCCCCGCAATACCCATCCTGTGGCCATTCATCTCGGTGGCCTCGGGCACCACCGACACGTCGAGGCGCGCGCCGTCACGCTCGATCGTGAACCGGAGCGGCATGCCGGGCTTCGCATTGGTGTGCGTGGCCACGTCACTCGGCGAGCGCACCGACTCGCCATCGATCGCGACGATCCGGTCGCCGGTGCGCAGACCGGCACGTGCGGCCGGCTTGTCGGGCACGGCCTGATCGATGAACGGCGCGCCGAGATCGGCCTTGAGGCCGAGCACCGACATGAAGTTGGCTTCCCAGTCGCTGCTCGAAACATCGCGCAGGCTCAAGCTGCGCTCGGCGCGGCTGCCATCGGGCCGCTCGATCGTGAGAGTTGCCGCGTCGTGTCCGGAAACCGCAAGCAGGCGCCAGCGCAAGTCCTGCCAGCTCTGCACCGGTGTGTCATCGACGGCGACGGCAAGATCGCCGTCGCGTATCCCGGCGGCCGCCGCCGCGGTACCGTCCGGCGCCTCCGCGAGCACCGCGCGTTGCCCGGGAATGCCAGCCATGAACGTCCCGGCAAAGAGCAGCACGGCAAGCAGCAGATTGGCGATCGGGCCCGCAGCGACGATGGCGATGCGCTTCCAGACGCTCTGGCGATTGAAGGCATACGGCACGTCGCGCGCGCTGACGGCACCCTCGCGCTCGTCCAGCATCTTCACGTAACCGCCCATCGGGACCGCCGATACCGCCCATTCGGTGCCGTCCGGGCGAAAGCGCCGCGACCACAGGATGCGGCCGAAACCCACCGAGAAGCGCAACACCTTGACGCCCGCCCAGCGCGCCACCGCGTAGTGCCCAAGCTCGTGAATGATGATGAGCACGCCGAGCGTGATCACGAAGTACAGCGCTTTTTGCAGGATTTCCATCAGAGGGCCATCTTCGCACGCGACACGCTTTCGATCCACGCGCGGGTCAGTGTGCGCGCACGGGCGTCGGCTTCGAGGGCGTCGCCGAGATCATTGACAGGCGCAGCAGCGACACGGTTCAGCGCCTCCGCACACGCCGCGGCGATGTCGACGTAACGCAGGCCCCCGTCGAGGAATGCCGCGACCGCGATTTCGTTCGCCGCATTGAGGATCGCCGGCGCCGTGCCGCCGGCTTCGAGTGCGGCGTACGCGAGCACAAGGCAGGGGAAGCGCTGCGGATCGGGACGCTCGAAGGTAAGACGGGCGAGCGCGGGGAGATCGAGGGCGCGGACGCCACTATCGAGCCGCTCCGGATAGGCGAGTGCATGCGCGATCGGCGTGCGCATGTCGGGATTGCCCAGTTGCGCGAGTACCGAGCCATCGACGTAATGCACGAGCGAATGGATGACGCTCTCAGGGTGAATCACGACCTCGATGCATTCGCGCGGCGCCCCGAACAGCCAGTGCGCCTCGATCACCTCGAGGCCCTTGTTCATCATCGTGGCCGAGTCGACGCTGATCTTGCGGCCCATCACCCAGTTCGGATGCGCACACGCTTCGCGGGGCGTGACCTGTGCCAGTGCCGCGGGATCGTGGCGCCGGAACGGCCCACCCGACGCGGTGAGGATGATGCGCGCCACCCCTGCTGCCCGCGGGTCGCCGGCATAGCCACGGGGCAGGCACTGGAAGATGGCGTTGTGCTCGCTGTCGATGGGCAGAAGGGTTGCGCCGCCGTCACGCACCGCGCACATGAACGCCGCGCCGCCGATCACCAGCGCCTCCTTGTTGGCAAGCAGGATGGTCTTGCCGGCCCGGGCGGCCGCGAGAGTCGGATGCAGTCCCGCTGCGCCGACGATGGCGGCGAGAACGATGTCGCTATCGGGCAGCGCCGCAGCCGCGGTCACCGCCTCGGCACCGAAGGTCACGGCGGTGGCGATGCCTTCGGCCCGCAACTTTTCCTGAAGCGCCTGTCCGGCCTGCGCATCGAGCATGGCCGCAAGTCGCGGCCGAAAGCGCGCGCACAGGGCCGCCATCTTCTCCCACTGCCGGTTGGCGGTAAGGGCGACGACGGAGTAGCGGCTGGAATGGCGGGCGATGACGTCCAGCGTCGAATCGCCGATCGACCCGGTGGCGCCGAGGATCGTGACGCCGCGGCGCGCGGTCATCGGAGGAGAACCACGGCCGCCAGCGCCAACGGAGGCATGGCGGCGAGCAGCGCGTCGACGCGGTCGAGCACGCCGCCATGACCCGGAAGAAGATGCCCGCTGTCCTTGACGCCGCGCTGGCGCTTGAGCAGGGACTCGAAGAGGTCGCCACACACGGAGAGCGCGGCGACGGCGACCACGAGCACGACCCATGACACCATGTTCGCAGCACCAGCCTGCCGCCCGGTGTCGGAGAAGATGAGCACCGCGACGGCGTAGATCGCGACCGCCGCGAGCCCGCCGGCGACGCCCTCCCATGTCTTGCCCGGACTGATCTCCGGCGCAAGTTTGTGACGCCCGAAGCTGCGGCCCACGAAATACGCCGCGGTGTCGGCGATCCAAACCACGGCCATGGCTGCCAGCACGCGCCATGGGGATTGGGCCTGCAATTGCACCAGCGCCACCCACGCCGCCAGGAGCACGAGCCAGCCGACGATCGCGCTCACCAGCACCGACGGCGCATGCCACCGGTGCTTCAGCCAAGGCGGCACGACCACGATCCAGAAGAGCGTGCCGACGCCGCAAACGCCCAGCACCACGGGCCCCGGCCACCCCTGTGCAAATCCCGATGCGGGCGCGAACAGCAGCACCCCCGCGCTCAGCAGGACGACGCCCACGAACAAGGCGCGAGCGGCGATGCCATAGCCTCCGAGCGCACTCCATTCCAGAGCGCCGATCAGCACCACGGCCAGCGTCACCAACGCCCAGTTGCGGGGTGACAGCAGGAAGAGCGCCGCGAGGACGAGCGGGATGAGGATCGCTGCGGTGAGGATGCGGGTCGACAGCATGCGTGGATGACAGGCGCCCGCGGCGAGCGCGTCAGACGGTCTTCGCGGCGGCCTGCACCTGCTCGCTCGTGCGGCCGAAGCGCCGCTCCCGCTCGCGATACCAGGCAATGGCCGTGTCGAACGCTGCAGCATCGAAGTCCGGCCAGAGCATGTCGGTGAAGTAGAGCTCGGTGTATGCGAGTTGCCAGAGAAGGAAGTTCGACACGCGCTGCTCGCCACCGGTGCGGATGAAAAGGTCCGGTTCGGGGGCATACGCCATGGCGAGATAGCGCTCGAACGCTTCGGGCGGCAGCGGTTCTCGTTCGAGCAGCGCTTCCGGATGATCCCCGAAGTACCGCTGCGCGGCCTGCGCGATGTCCCAGCGACCGCCGTAGTTTGCAGCAACGGTCAGCGTAAGGCGGTGGTGATTGACGGTCAGCGCCTGTGCGCTCGCAATCAGGTCGCGGATGCGCGCATCGAAACGCGTGAGATCGCCGACCACCCGGAAGCGGATGCCATTCCGGTGCAGGTTGGCGACCTCCTGCTCGAGTGCTCGCACGAAGAGATCCATCAGGATGGACACTTCGTCCGCGGGCCGGCGCCAGTTTTCGCTGGAGAAGGCGAACAGCGTCAGGAACTCGACCCCGCGCTCGCCGCACGCCTTGACGATGGCGCGAACGGACTCCACGCCGCGGCGGTGCCCGGCAACACGCGGCAGATGCCGCTGCTTCGCCCAGCGGCCATTGCCATCCATGATGATGGCCACGTGCCGCGGGACGAGGCGCGGCTCGGGTATCTCGCGCGTGGAGCTCTTGAACACCGTGGTGGCCTGATCGACTGGGTACGGGGAACCGAATGGCGGCGATCAGATCGCCATCAGGTCGGCTTCCTTGGCGGCCAGGACCTTGTCGATCTCCGCGATGAAACGGTCGGTCAGCTTCTGCACGTCTTCCTGCGCACGCCGCTCGTCGTCTTCGGAAACCGCCTTGTCCTTGAGCAGCTTCTTGAGGTGCTCGTTGGCGTCGCGACGGATGTTGCGCACGGCCACGCGCGCATTCTCGGCTTCGTGGCGCACGACCTTGATGAGATCGCGTCGGCGCTCCTCGGTGAGTGGCGGCATCGGAATGCGGATGACTTCGCCGGCGGTCGCCGGATTGAGGCCGAGGTCGGAATCGCGGATCGCCTTCTCGACCACCGGCACCATCTTCTTCTCCCAGGGCTGCACGGCGATCGTGCGCGCGTCGGCGAGGGTCACATTCGCCACCTGGTTGAGAGGCATCGGCGTGCCGTAGTAATCGACGTGGATGTGATCGAGCAGGCCGGTGTGCGCACGGCCGGTGCGAATCTTGCCGAGATCGAGCTTGAGCGTGTCGACGGACTTGCCCATCTTCTGCTCGGCGGTTTTTTTCACGTCAGCGATCATTGCAATCTCCCACTCCTTCCTGGCGCGTACACGTCACGACGCCGGCTCAGCAATGCACGAGCGTGCCTTCATTCCCGCCCATCACCACGCGCTTGAGCGTCCCGGGAATGAAGATGGAAAACACCTTCAGCAGCATGTTCTGGTCGCGGCACAGTGCCAGTGCCGTGGCGTCCATGACCTTGAGGTTCTTGACGATGGCCTCGTCGAACGTGAGCTCCATGTAGCGCCGCGCGGCAGGGTCGGTCTTCGGATCCGCCGTGTACACGCCATCGACCTTGGTCGCCTTGAGCACGATGTCGACGCCCATCTCGCGCCCGCGCAGCGCAGCCGCGGTGTCGGTCGTGAAGAACGGGTTGCCGGTGCCAGCTCCGAAGATCACCACCTTGTGCTCCTCGAGGTGCCGCAGCGCCCGTCCACGAATGTACGGCTCGGCGACCTGGTCGATACGCAACGCCGATTGCACGCGCGACTGCACACCGGCGCGGCGCAGCGCGTCCTGCAGCGCGAGCGCGTTCATGAGCGTGGCGAGCATGCCCATGTAGTCGGCGGTCGCGCGGTCCATGCCGGCAGCGCCGGGTGCGACGCCGCGAAAGATGTTGCCGCCGCCGATCACGACCGCCACCTGCACCCCCAGGCGCACCACATCGGCAATTTCCGCGACGATGCGATCGATGACCTCGCGATTGATTCCGTACGGGTCATCGCCCATCAGCGCTTCGCCCGACAGCTTGAGCAGGATGCGCCGGTAGGCCGGTGCGGGCTGCGCAGAGGGCAGCGGAGCGACGGCAGCCGAGGGGGCCAGTGGGGCCGCTGCGGTGGGCGGGTTCATCGTTTCGGCTCCCGAGTAGGAAAAGCGGTGATGCTCAGGCCTTGGCCATCGCGGCCACCTCGGCGGCGAAGTCGTCCTTCCGCTTTTCGATGCCCTCGCCCACGACATACAGCACGAAGCCCTTCACCGTCGCGCCCGCGGCCTTCAGGTATTTCTCGACGGATTCGTCGGGGTTCTTGACGAACGGCTGACCCAGCAGCGTCACTTCGGCCAGGAATTTGTTGACCCGGCCGTCGACCATCTTGGCGATGATATCGGCGGGCTTGCCGGTGTCTGCAGCCTGCGCCGTGTAGATCTCGCGTTCGCGCGCGATGAGGTCCGCGGGCACCTGATCGCGGGACACGCATACCGGACGCGTCGCGCCGGGGGCCGCGCCTGCCGCGATGTGCATCGCAATGTCCTTGCCGACGGCTTCGCTGCCACCCTGCAGGTCGACCATGACGCCGATGCGCCCGCCGCCATGCAGGTACTGCGCAAGCCGGCCTTCCGTGCTCATGCGCACGAAGCGGCGGATCGCCACATTCTCCCCGATCTTCTGGACCAGCGCCTGACGGACCGATTCGACGGTACCGCCCTCGAGCGGCAGGCTAGCGACATCCGCCGCAGTCGCGGGAGAATGCTCGGCGACGACCCTGGCCAGTTGCCGCGTGAAGGCGATGAAGTCCGCGTTGCGCGACACGAAGTCGGTCTCGCAATTGACTTCGATGAGCGCACCCGTCCTTGCATCTGGCGCGAGGTACGCACCGATGAGGCCTTCCGCAGTGACGCGCCCGGCAGCTTTCGACGCCTTGGCGCCGCTCTTGATGCGCAGGACCTCTTCGGCCTTGGCGAGATCGCCGCCGACTTCCGTCAGCGCCTTCTTGCATTCCATCATGCCCAGCCCGGTGCGCTGGCGCAGTTCCATCACCATGCTTGCGGAAATGTCCGCCATGTCCTGTTGCTCCTTGCTTTGACGCAGCGGCCGGGCCAGCGCCACCTGATGCGCAGGCGACCCGTCGATGCGTTCGTGATTCGGAGGTGGGGAGGACGCCAACGCGGCGCCCTTCCCCGGCTGCCGCAAGACCTACGCGGAGGCCTCTTCGGACACTTCCACGAATTCATCGCCGCCCTGCACGATCTCCTGGATCACCTGGCTCCTGCCCTCGAGTACCGCATCGGCGGCGCCGCGGGCATACAGGCGAATCGCCCGGCTGGAGTCGTCGTTGCCCGGAATCACGTGCGCGATGCCGTCGGGCGAGTGGTTGGTGTCCACCACGGCGACGATCGGGATCCCGAGCTTCTTCGCCTCGGTGACGGCGATCTTGTGATAGCCCACGTCGATCACGAACAGTGCGTCGGGCAGGCCGTTCAGGTCCTTGATCCCGCCAAGGCTCTTGTTGAGCTTGTCGAGCTCCCGCTGCAGCGTGAGGGCCTCGCGCTTGTTCATCTTCTCGAACGTGCCGTCCTGGTGCATCTGGTCGAGATCCTTGAGGCGCTTGATGGATGCCTTGACCGTCTTGAAGTTCGTGAGCATGCCGCCAAGCCAGCGGGCATCGACATAAGGCATGCCGCAGCGGCGGGCTTCCTCGGCGAGGATGTCGCGCGCCTGGCGCTTGGTGCCGACGAACAGGATCGTGCCCTTGTTGGCGGACAGCTGGCGAATGTAGTTCATCGCCTCCTGGTACAGCTGCATCGTCTTTTCGAGATTGACGATGTGTATCTTGTTGCGCTGGCCGAAAATGAACTCGGCCATCTTGGGATTCCAGTACCGCGTCTGGTGACCGAAATGCACACCGGCCTCCAGCATTTGACGCATCGTGACAGCCATTTGAAGCTCCGATCAGGGTTGAGCCACGGCCCGCATGTCGGCCCGAAGGCGATCGCCGCTGGCGGCGGGAGTCGCATTCAGGCACCCTGACGTGCGCGGGCCTGCGAATTTGCCCGGCCGGAAGGCCCTGCGCCGGAATCGAGAACCGCGGGATTCTGGACGCGGCGTGCTCCGGAGCGGGGTCGGGGACGCACCACGCGGCCCCAGCCGAGCTAACATTCAATTTTAGCACTTTTCGCTGGCTGCCGCCCTGCTGCCGCGCGCCCGTCCGCCATTGTGGCGCGGCGCGCCGCCTCCATCTCCTGCCCATGCCCACCGATATTGCTCCTCCCGGTTCCTCGATCGACCGGTCACCCGAGCCCTCGCCGGCTCGCCGGGACGACGGCGACTTTTCGTGCACGCTCGATTACGGCCTCCTCGCGATCGACGGCGCCGATGCGCAGACGTTCCTCCAGGGTCAGCTCTCCAACGACGTCCGCCGCGTGCCGGCGGGGCAGTGGCAGTACACGACCTACAGCTCACCCAAGGGTCGCCTGCTCGCCAATCTGGTGCTGTGGCCCGAAGGCGCCGGCTACCGCGCCCTCCTGCCGCTGGATATCGCGGAGCCGGTGCGCAAGCGGCTGGCGATGTTCGTGCTGCGGTCCAAGGTCAGCGTGACCGACGCAACGGCCGGCACGGCGAGGGTCGGCATCGCCGGCCCACACGCGGCCGCGCTCCTGCGTGACGTCGTGGGCGCTGCGCCTGCCCAGGGCGGAGTGCTCGCCGCCGGGGACCTGCGGGTCCTGGGCATGGGTCCGGAGCGATTCATTGCCGTGGGCACCGAGGCCGCCCTCGAGGCGGTGCGCCCGTCGCTGGCTGCACGCACGATCACCGCCGACGCGACGCGGTGGGAGTGGCTGTTGATCCGAGCGGGGGTGCCGACGATCACCGCCCCGACGCAGGACCAGTTCGTCCTGCAGACGGCGAACCTCGACGCCCTCGGCGCCGTCAGTTTCGACAAGGGCTGCTACACGGGACAGGAAATCATCGCCCGCACGCAGTACCTCGGCCGGCTGAAAGAGCGCCTGTTCGCATGGCATGCGCGGGAGTCCGTTGGCGTGGCCACGAAGCTCTACAGCAGCGCATTCGGCGACCAGGCCTGCGGGACGGTGGTGAACGCAGCGCCGGCACCACAAGGCGGCACCGACCTGCTCGCCGTCGTGCAGCTCGCGGCAGTGGATGCCGGCGACGTGCGCGTGGGCGCTCCCGATGGAGCCGCTCTCGAACCATTGCCCCTGCCGTACGCGCTGCCGCAACCCTCGACGCCACCGCGACGCCTGGCGTGAACGCGCGCAGTGGCACGGCCGAGGTCGCAGCGACCATGTACGTCTATTACCGCGTCACCGGCGACAAGGGGCTCGCGCGCCGCGCGGTCGGCGACATGATGGCCGCTCTCGAAGAGCGCACCGGCGTGTGCGGACGCCTGCTGCGCCGCTGCGACGATCCCGACACCTGGATGGAAGTGTTCGCACCGCTGCACGATGTGGCGCAGTTCACGCGCGAACTGGCCGCCTGCGAGTTGCAGCATCGCGTCGGACAGTGGGCGGAGCACGGGTTGCGTCACCGGGAATGCTTCGTCGCCGTCGAGCCCTCATCGGCATCCTGACATGTGTCTCGCTGTCGTCGGCCTCGATGTCCATCCCGACTTCGCCGTGGTCATTGCGGCGAATCGCGACGAGCAGCACGCGCGGGCGACGGCACCGGCACAGTGGTGGCCCGAGGGCTGGCTCGCGGGACGTGACCTAGCGGGCGGCGGCACGTGGCTGGGGGTAACGGACGCCGGGCGCTGGGCGCTGCTCACGAACGTGCGCGAGCCGGCGCGGAAGAACCCGGATGCGCCCACGCGCGGCACGCTGGTCACCCGGGTGTTGGCCGATGCTGCGCCACCCGACACGAGCCTCGATACGCTCGTGTCAGAGGTCGGGGTCTACAACGGATTCAACCTGCTCGCGGGTACACCGCACGGCGGCGCCTGGCTTTCGAACCGCAGCGACGGTCCGCGCCGGCTGGCGCGCGGCGTTCACGGGATCTCGAATGCCGCATTGGACAGCCCGTGGCCGAAGGTGATCGCGGCCAAGGCAGCGCTCGATCGCTGGTGCGCCGATGGCGCGCATGCTATCGATCCGCTGTTCGACGCGCTCGCATCCCGGGCGATCGCGCCCGACCACGCCTTGCCCGCCACCGGGGTGATGCTCGAGATCGAGCGGCGCTTGTCGGCGGCGTTCATCCTCGACGACGGCTACGGGACGCGCTCCTCGACGGTCGTGCTTATCGGCCGAGACGGCCGGTGCTCGTTCGAGGAGCGTTCGTTCGACGCCGCAGGCAAGGCGACGGGCAGCGCGCGTTTCGAATTCAGCATCGGGCACCGCGCGGGGCTTTAGTCCCGCGGCATGTGCCGCTCCATCGCCTGGTGGGCGATGCCGGCTTCCATGAATTCGTCGCCCACCGGCACGAAGCCGTAGCGCCGGTAAAAACCCGCAGCATGGGTTTGCGCGTTGAGCACCACGCGGTCGTGTCCGGCCGCGCGGGCCAGCGCGATGAGGTGCTGCAGCAGGGCTGCCCCGACGCCCTGCCCACGCCAGGAAGCGCGTACCGCCAGCCGGCCGATGTGACCGTCCGGGAGCAGTCGCCCGCAGCCAACCGCGTCGCCGGCATTGCTGAGCGCGATGGCATGCAGGCACTCGCCGTCGCGCCCGTCCCACTCGATCTCCTGCGGCACGCTTTGTTCTCGCACGAACACTTCGTGCCGTATGTCGCGCAGGATCTGCGCATCTTCGGGCCAGCGCGCGGTACGCACGCGAAAGGCGCCGACCATCCGCGCTAGTGCGCCGGAGCCGACAGCGCGATGCGTGCAGCACCCTGCTGCACGGTGAGACTGCAGTGCCCGCCGACCGGAAGCGTCAGCTTGTCGGGACAGTGCCCGAACGGCAATCCGGTGAAGATCGCGACCCCGAAAGTGGCACGCGCGTGCTCGACCACGCTGGCGAACGTATAGCCGTTGTCGTTCGGCGCCGCCTCGTAGCCGTTGAACGTCCCGAGCAGGACTGCGCGTTGCCGCGCGAGCACGCCGGCATAGTGCAACTGGTAGAGCATCCGCTCGATGCGATACGGATGCTCCCCGATGTCCTCGAGGAACAGGATGCCGCCGCGGGTCTGCGGGAGATGGGCGGTTCCCGTGAGATGCGCCACCATCGCGAGATTGCCGCCCCAGAGCGTACCCTCGCCGGCGAAATCGGGACCGTCGAGCGCGCATTCCACGGTGTCGCGACCGGCGACCAGCATCTGCTGGAAACGATCCAGCATGTAGCCGGACGGTTCCTCCGCACCGAAGTCGTAAGCCGCCATCGGGCCGGCATACGTCACCATGCCCGCATGCGCCAGCGCGGCGAGCTGGAAGGCGGTGAAATCGCTGTGGCCCACCCACCGCTTGCCCGCGTGGGCGATGGCGCGATAGTCGAGCCGGCCGAGCAGTCGCGACCAGCCGTACCCGCCGCGCGCGGCGATGACCACCTCAACGGCCGGATCGCGCACCATGCGCTCGATGGCCGCCAGACGCTCGTCGTCGGTGCCGGCGAAACGCTGCCATCGCGCACTGCAGGTGGGGTCGACGACAACGCGGTGGCCCAGGCTCTCCAGCCGCGCTCGGGCGCGGTCGATCGCGGCAGGGTTGGTCACGTAGCCTGCCGGCGCGAAGAGGCCGATGCCCAGCGTCGCGGTCACGGGATGCGCACGTCGCGAATGGTCGGCGTGCCGCGTCGTGCCGCGAAGAACGACGAGAGCAGCGCGCCGCACTCCTCCGCGCGCACGCCGCCGGTGACGCTGGTGTGATGATTGAGTCGTGGGTCCGCGAACACGTCGATCACCGATCCGCACGCACCGGTCTTCGGGTCCCGGGCGCCGAACACGAGGCGAGCGATGCGAGCATGAATGATGGCGCCCGCGCACATGATGCATGGCTCGATCGTTACGAACAGCGTGCAGCCGGGCAGCCGGTAATTGCGCACCGCCGCGCCTGCTTCGCGCAGCGCGCCGATCTCGGCATGCGCCGTGGGATCGCTCGCGGCGATCGGCAGATTGCCGCCCCGGCCGATGATCCGGCCGTCGGCGACGACGATCGCGCCGACAGGAACTTCGCCGCGGCTGCCGGCGCTGCGCGCCAGTGCGAGGGCCTCGGCCATCATGTGCTCGTCGCCGACGACATCTTCAGCCACCGCTATCCTCCAGGTGGAACCGATGCAGCAGGCGGTGAAAGACCGGCGCCACCAGCACGGCCGTCGCCGCGAGCAGCACGACGCCGGAATACAGCGCATAGACCGCCTCGAACAGCTTGCCTGTGCTCTCCTGCATGAACGGTTCCACGGGACCCATGCCGGAAAGGATCATCGCTGCCTTGTGGAAGGCCGTCATCCAGCCGACGCCCTGCAATCGGTGATAGCCGACGGTGCCAATGGCGAGCGACACACCGACCAGGCTGATCGAGGCGATCGCCGAGTTGCGGATGCGACTGTAGAAGCGGTGGCGCGGCGCGAGCGGTACCACCGCGTTGCGCGTGCCGTTCATGGCGCGGAGGACTGCAGCCCGATCACCGCCTCCGCCTCGATCTCGACCAGCATGCGCGGATCGATCAGTCGAGCAACTTCCACCATCGTGCATGCAGGACGGATCGCGCCGAACGTTTCGCCATGCGCGCGCGCAATCGCCTCCCACGCTCCGATGTCCGTCAGGAAAATGCGGGTGCGCACGACGTCGCTGAATGCCGCACCAGCCTTGCCGAGCGCCATGCCGATGTTCGCGAGCGCCTGGCGGGCCTGGGCGCAGGCATCGCCCTCACCTACGATCGAGCCGTCCGGCCCCGTGGCGGTCGTACCCGAAACGAACACGTGGTTGCCGACGCGCACCGCCCGGGAATAGCCGACGATGGGCTCCCACGGCGTCCCGCTGCTCACGTTGAAGCGCGGCGTCACCGTTGCCTCGCTGCACGCTGCGTCGCGCTCATTCCCACTCGATCGTTGCGGGGGGCTTGCTCGAGATGTCATAGACCACCCGATTGATGCCGCGCACTTCATTGGTGATGCGGCTCGACACCTTGGCCAGAACGTCATGCGGCAGCGGCGCCCAATGCGCGGTCATGAAATCGGTCGTTTGCACCGCACGCAGCGCGACGACATGGTCATACGTGCGCCCATCCCCCATGACCCCGACCGATTGCACGGGAAGGAACACCGCAAACGCCTGCGCAGTCAGGTCGTACCAGCTCTTGCCGGAGCCCGCGTCGATCGCAAGCCGCAGCTCGTCGATGAAGATCGCGTCGGCGCGGCGCAGAATGTCGGCGCGCGCCCGCGTCACTTCGCCGAGAATGCGCACCCCGAGGCCCGGCCCGGGAAACGGATGCCGGAACACCATCTCGCGCGGCAGTCCAAGAGCGAGGCCAAGCTCCCGCACTTCGTCCTTGAACAGCTCGCGCAACGGCTCCAGGAGCTTGAGGTGCAACGTCTCCGGAAGACCGCCGACATTGTGGTGCGACTTGATGGTGTGCGCCTTTTTCGTTTTCGCGCCCGCGGACTCGATGACGTCCGGGTAGATCGTGCCCTGCGCCAGCCACTTCGCGGCCGCGCCGCGCTCGGCGAGGCGCTCCGCCTCACGCTGGAAGACGTGCACGAATTCGCGCCCGATGATCTTGCGCTTCTGCTCGGGATCGGCGATGCCTGCGAGCGCACCCATGAACTCGTCCGAGGCGTCGACGTGCACGACCCGCACGCCGAGGTTGCGCTCGAACGTGTCGAGAACCTGCTCGGCCTCGGCGAGGCGCAGCAGGCCATGATCGACGAACACGCAGGTGAGCTGGTCGCCGATGGCTTCGTGGATCAATGCCGCGGCGACCGAGGAGTCCACGCCGCCGGACAGCCCGAGGATGACACGCTCGCTGCCCACCTGCGCACGGATCGAGGCGATCGCCTCCCCACGGTAGTCCTGCATGTTCCAGTCATGGCCGCAGCCGCAGATGTCGTGCGCGAACCGGTCGAGGATCGCCGCCCCCTGGCGCGTGTGGGTCACTTCGGGGTGGAACTGGATGGCATAGAGACGCCGCTCTTCGTCGGCCATGGCGGCGATGGCGCACGACGGATTGCTGCCGATCACCTTGAATCCCGGCGGCAGCGCCGTGACCTTGTCGCCGTGGCTCATCCAGACGTCGAGCAGACCGTGCTGGTCGGCGTTGGTGCGATCCTGGATGTTCCTGAAAAGCCGCGAGTGCCCATGCGCGCGCACTTCGGCGTAACCGAACTCGCGCACGTGGCCGGTCTCGACCGCGCCACCGAGCTGCGCGGCCATGGTCTGCATGCCGTAGCAGATCCCCAGCACCGGAACGCCGAGTGACCACACGGCCCCAGGGGCGCGCGGCGGGTCGCCTTCGACCACGCTGCTCGGACCTCCGGACAGGATGATGCCCCGCGGCGCGAACGTACGGATGAATGCTTCGGACACGTCGTACGGATGGACTTCGCAGTAGACGTGCGTCTCGCGGAGCCGGCGGGCAATGAGCTGCGTCACCTGCGAGCCGAAGTCGAGGATGAGGATCCGGTCGTGCGTTGGTGCCGTCATCGTCCCGCGCTCGAGGGCGGCGATGCAGCGGCTGCGGGGCGATCAGCGTCGAGGGCCATGATGCGCGGTCCGGGAGGCGGCGTCATTCGACGCGATAGTTGGGTGCTTCCTTGACGATCTGCACGTCGTGCACGTGCGATTCGCGGACGCCTGCCGCGGTGATCTCGACGAATTCGCTGCGCGTGCGGAGCTCGTCCACCGTCGCGCAACCGCAGTAGCCCATCGCCGCGCGCAGACCGCCCATCAGCTGGTGAATCACGGCCACGATCGAGCCCTTGTACGGCACGCGGCCCTCGATACCCTCAGGCACGAGCTTTTCGGCCGCGCCCTCGCCTTCCGTATCCTGGAAGTAGCGATCCGAGCTGCCCTCCTGCATCGCGCCGAGGGAGCCCATGCCGCGATAGCTCTTGTACGAGCGGCCCTGGTACAGCTCGATGTCGCCCGGCGCCTCCTCGGTTCCGGCAAAAACGCTGCCCATCATCACGCACGATGCACCGGCGGCAAGGGCCTTGGCGACGTCGCCGGAATAGCGAACGCCGCCGTCGGCAATCGCCGGAATGCCGAGCTCCGCGATTCCTTCGAGTGCGAACTGGATGGCCGAGATCTGCGGGACGCCCACCCCGGCCACGATGCGCGTGGTGCAGATCGAGCCGGGGCCGATGCCGACCTTGACGGCGTCGGCCCCGTGATCGACGAGTGCGCGCGCACCGGCAGCCGTGGCGATGTTGCCGCCGATGATCTGCACCTGGGGATAACGTTTCTTGATCCAGGCGACGCGGTCGAGCACGCCCTGCGAATGGCCGTGCGATGTGTCGACCACGAGCACGTCCACTCCCGCGCCGACCAGCGCTTCCACGCGTGCCTCGGTATCGCCGCCCGTACCCACGGCCGCACCGACGCGCAGCCGGCCCAGATCATCCTTGCAGGCCAGCGGATGCTCGGTCGCCTTCAGGATGTCCTTGACGGTGATGAGACCGCGCAGCTCCATGTCGCCATTGATCACCAGCACCCGTTCGAGACGATGCTGGTGCATCAACGCCTTGGCCTGCTCGAGATCCGTGCCCTCGCGCACCGTGACGAGCTTGTCGCGCTTCGTCATCACATTGGCCACGGGCTGATCGAGATTCGTCTCGAAGCGCGTGTCGCGGTTGGTGACGATGCCCACCACGCGTCTGTTCTCGACCACCGGCAAGCCGGAGAACTTGTGCAGCCGCGTGAGCGCCAGCACTTCGCGCACCGTCATGCTCGGCGGCACGGTGATGGGATCCTTGACTACGCCGCTTTCGAAGCGCTTAACTTTCGCGACTTCGGCCGCCTGCTTCGCGGGCGTCATGTTCTTGTGCACGATGCCGAGTCCGCCTTCCTGGGCAATCGCAATGGCGAGCCGCGCCTCCGTCACCGTATCCATCGCGGCGGCGAGCAACGGCACGTTCAGGGTGATGGACTTGGTGAGACGGGTCGCGAGATTCACGTCGCGGGGAACGACGCGGGAATGCGCGGGTACGAGCAGGACGTCGTCAAAGGTGAGCGCTTTGCGGACGACACGCATGCGGTTTTCTCCTGGCGCAAAACGGGATTATACCCGCGCCGCACCGTGAGGAGCAGGGGCCCGCCACGGTGTATTGGCGGGATGCGACTGAACGGTGTCGGCGCGCGAGGCCGACACCACTCAGCTCAACATCCAAGCAGCCGTGCGGAGGCCGAGGCGACGTGTGTCGACGGAGAGGGGCCCCGCGCCCGCGCGGGGATCGAAGCGAGCCGAGTCCGCGCGCGAGGCCGACACCACTGAGCCCAACATCCGAGCAGCCGTGCGGAGGCCGAGGCGCCATAAGCCCACGAGCCAAGGCCCCGCGCAGCGCGGCGGGATGCGACTGAACGGTGTCGGCGCGCGAGGCCGACACCACTGAGCCCAACATCCGAGCAGCCGTGCGGAGGCCGAGGCGACGTGTGTCGACGGAAAGGGGCCCCGCGCCCGCGCGGGGATCGAAGCGAGCCGAGTCCGCGCGCGAGGCCGACACCACTGAGCCCAACATCCGAGCAGCCGTGCGGAGGCCGAGGCGACGTGTGTCGACGGAAAGGGGCCCCGCGCCCGCGCAGGGATCGAAGCAAGCCAAGTCGGCGCACGAAGCGTCTCCGCAACACCGCCCGGCGGCCTGAACTGCGCGTTCGGCCGGCGCGGTTTGACCGCACCGCACGCGCTCCTCTACCGTGCGATGGTCCCCAATCCGTCCCGATCGACATGAGCAAACCTTCGAGGTATCCGCGAATGCATGCACGGCCCACGCTCTCGACCTGCCGCGCCGCATTGCTGCTGCTGGCGGCGGTCGTCGTGCAGCCGGCATCGGCCACTCTGTGGAAATGGACAGATGGCAACGGCCGTGTCGTGTACTCCGACATTCAACCCTCCGGCGACGTGAAGGCCGAGCGGGTGAATGGCCCGCCGCCGCCCGCGAATCCCAACGCCGCCAAGCAGCTCGCGAGTCAGGAGGCCGAGCTCAAGAAACGGCAAATGGAACGCGCCGACGATGCGACCAAGGCGGACAAGGCGAAGGCCGACGCCGTCCGGCGCCAGCAGGCCTGCACGCAGGCGCGGGCCAACGTAAAGGGTCTGCAGATGGAGAACGTGCAGCACTTCCGCATCAACGAGCGCGGCGAGAAGATCATCATGGACGCCAACATGCGCCGGCAGGAACGCGAGCGCCTGGAAGCATTTGTGCACGACAACTGCCCTCCGGAGCACTGACGGAAGCGCCTGCACGCGAGCGCGCGCCCGAAACAGCACGGAGCCGGCCCGCCAACGCAAAAACGGCGACCTGCGGGTCGCCGTTTTCGTTTCTGCCGTCGCCACGACTGGCGCGGACGGGGGGTCAGCGCTTCTCGAGATTCGCCTGGTTGATCTTGACCTCGGACTTGCCTTTCAACGCAGCGATGTAGGCGCCGAACAATTCGCGCGACAGCTGATCACTGATGCGGGTGCTGGCCGCAGCCAGCTTGGCATCATCCGGCGGCGGCGGCGCGATCACCTGCGTCAGCTTGTAGATCGAGAAGCCGCCCTGCTCGTTGGTCACGCCGACGTATTGTGGCAGCTTCGACGAATCGGCCTGGAACACCTTCTTCATCGCTTCCGCCGGCACGCCTGGCGCAGGCTTGTTACGGTCCAGCCGCACCGGGTTGCCGAACACGAGCCCGGCATCCTTGTCCGACTTGCCCTGCGCAAGTTGCGCGAGCTTTTCCTCGCCGGCTTTGCGCGCCGCCTCCGCCGCTGCGCGCCGCACGAGCTGCTGGCGGATGGTTTCCTTCACCTGGTCATACGGTATGGGCGCCGACGGCTTGTACTCGACGACGCGCCCCGCCATCAGCGTGTTGGGCGCCACCTCGATGGCTTCCGTGTTGCGCTTGCTCTGCACCGAGTCGGGGCTGAACAGCGCTTCGACGAATTTCGCGCTGTTCATGGCGATGGCCTGTGCTTGCGCGCGAGTTGCCAGCGGCGACGTTTGCACCGGAACGTTGAGCGCCTTCGCCACGCCTTGCAGAGAGTCGGCCTGCTCGTACACGAGGTTCTGGAACTGGTCCGCGGCCGCGGCGAACTTGGCGCTCGACTTCTGCCGCTTCATGTCAGCCTCGATCTGCGGGCGCACTTCCTCGAACGGTCGCACTTTCGCGGGAGTGATTCCGTTGAGCTTGATGACGTGGTAGCCGAAGTCAGTCTGAACCGGACCGACGATGTCGCCGACCTTCATCGCGAACACGGCGTCATCGAACCCCTTGACCATCGTGCCGCGGGCGAAGCTGCCCAGATCGCCGCCCTGCGCAGCCGACCCGGGGTCCTGCGAGTACTGCTTGGCGAGCTCGGCAAACTTCGCCGGATTGGCTTTCGCCTGCGCGACAATCTCTTCGGCCCTCTTCTTCGCGGCCGCCTTTTCCTCTTCCTTGGCGTCGGGCTTCACCGCGATGAGGATATGCGACGCCGTGCGCTCTTCCTCCTGTCCATACTGCTTGAGATTGCTCTCGTACTGCGCCTTCACCTCTGCCGGATCGACGCTCACCTGCGCGAGCACCGCATCCGGGGTCAGCACGACGTACTCGAATCGCGCCTGCTCCGGTGTCTTGAACGCCTGCGCATTGCTGTCGTAGAACGCCTTGACTGCGGCGTCATCGACTTTCGCGTCCTTCGCGAACGGCTCCGCGGGAATCACCGCGACCGCGACCTCGCGCTGCTGCTCGAGCAACCCGAGGTAGCGCTCGGCGCTCGCCCGGGCGACGATACCGCCAAGCGCCAGAGGATCCGAGAGCGGGCCAAGCGTGAGCTCCTGGCGCAGGCGCTCCTCGAACTCGACCGGGCTCATGTTCTGCCCGGCGAGAAGCTGCTGGTACCGTTCGGGCGAAAAGTGCCCGCTCTCCTGGAACAGCGGCATGCCCGCGATCACTTCCTGAAGCTGCGCATCGGTCACGCGAAGCGCATCGCGCCGGGCCTTGTTCTGCAGCAGCTTCTGGTTGATGAGCTGCTCGAGGATGCCGAAGCGGACCTCGGGGTTGTCGAGGATCGCCGGGTCGAAGTTCGCTCCGAGCTGCTGGCGAAGGCGCTCCGTCTGGTCACGCATCGCCTCGGCAAACTCGGCTTGGGTCACCTTGAGGTCGCCCACGCGAGCCACTTCCGGCATGGTGTCGCCGCTGTGGAAGTAATAGTCCACGCCGAAGAAGGCGAACGGCAGCGTGATGAGCGCAAGCACGACTTGCACTGCGCGCTTGTGCTTGTGAACGATATCGTACATGGCGATGAGGCTTTCGCGTGCCCTGCGCTGCGCGCCTGCGCGGTGCGGGTCTGCGCCGGGTGGGCCGGCAGCGGTTCAGATACCAAAAGGGCGAACTCGCGTTCGCCCTTTCTCTTGTTGCTGGCGGAGTGGACGGGACTCGAACCCGCGACCCCCGGCGTGACAGGCCGGTATTCTAACCAACTGAACTACCACTCCCTCGCTTCATTGCGCCCCGCCACGTTGGTGGGTGCTGAGAGGCTCGAACTCCCGACATTCGCCTTGTAAGGGCGACGCTCTACCAACTGAGCTAAGCACCCCTGCACCCCTGCCAGGCTGGCGCCGCCCGGGCCGCCGTCCGCCGCCCCTGCATGAAGCGCGGTGACCGGCGACGTTCCGGGGAAGCCGTTCAGTTTACCGCATCCTTGAGTGCTTTTCCAGCGCGGAACTTGGGCACCTTGGCGGCGCCGATCTTGATCGCATCGCCGGTGCGCGGGTTGCGGCCCTGTCGCGCCGTGCGCGTGCCGATGTAGAACGAACCGAAGCCGACCAGCGTGACGATGTCTCCTTTTTTCAGCGAGCTCGTGATCGTATTCACGGCCGCATCCAGCGCACGTCCGGCTGCCGCCTTCGAGATGTCGGCGTGTTTGGCGATCGCATCGATGAGTTCTGCTTTGTTCACGAAGGCCTCGCGTGAAGAAATGAGCAACGGTAGGAATGTGGGGAAGGACGATGCAGTCCCCGAACGATCTTTATAGCAACCGCGATTTCGGCGTGTCAAGCAATCGATGCATGTTGCCGCGCACGCAACGCGAGATGACGCGGTCGCGCGATAAGTTGCCGCTGGCGCAAGTCTTGCGTCGGCCGCAAATAATTCCCGTTCTACAACGGTCGAACCCACTGCACGATGCGCGCACGGTGCGAACGACGTAGTACGACCATTCGCCGCATGCGCACACCCAATCGGCAAAAAAAAGCGCGCCCCGCAGGACGCGCCTCAGGTGCATCGTTCGCGCTCAGTGCTTGATGACGGCTGCCTTGTCGTCTGCAGGTGCAGCAGCGGGCGGCACAGCGGGCGCTTCCGCGGCGGCTTCCTGCAGTGCGGCAGGCGGACGCTCCAGGGCGGCCTCGAGCACCTGCTCGATCCAGCGTACCGGCCGGATCTCCAGGCGGTTCTTGATCTCGTCGGGAATCTCCGCCAGGTCCTTGACGTTCTCTTCCGGGATCAGCACCGTCTTGATCCCACCGCGACCTGCCGCCAGCAGCTTCTCCTTCAGGCCACCGATCGGCAGCACCTCGCCGCGCAGCGTGATCTCACCCGTCATCGCAACGTCCGCACGCACCGGGATGCCGGCGAGAATCGACACGATCGCGGTGCAGATCGCGGTGCCTGCCGAAGGTCCGTCCTTCGGTGTCGCACCTTCGGGCAGGTGGATGTGCAGGTCGGTCTTCTGGTAGAAGTCCGGCGAAATCCCGAGCATCTTGGACCGGTGACGCACGACCGACAGCGCTGCGGCGATCGACTCGTTCATGACCTCGCCGAGCTTGCCGGTCGACGTGGTCTTGCCCTTGCCTGGCAAAGCGACGGCTTCGATCGTCAGCAGATCGCCGCCGACTTCCGTCCACGCAAGACCGGTGACCTGGCCGATCTGGTTCCTCTTCTCCGCGATGCCGTACGTGAAACGGCGCACCCCGAGGTACTTGTCGAGGTTCTTCGAGGTGATCTCCACGGGACCCTTGGCCTTGCGCGACTTGCCTTCGCTTTCCTTCAGCAGCAGGGCCTTGACCACCTTGCGGCAGATCTTGGAGATCTCGCGCTCGAAGCTGCGCACGCCAGCTTCACGGGTGTAGTAGCGCGCGATGTCGCGCAACGCCGATTCGGCGACGTGGATCTCTTCGGGCTTGAGGCCGTTGTTCTTGACCTGTTTCGGCAGCAGGTACTGCCGGGCGATGGCGACCTTCTCGTCTTCGGTGTAACCGGAGAGGCGGATGATCTCCATGCGGTCGAGCAGCGGGCCCGGGATCTGGAGCGTGTTGGCCGTCGCGACGAACATCACGTCCGACAGGTCGTACTCGACCTCGACGTAATGGTCGACGAACGTGTTGTTCTGCTCGGGATCCAGCACTTCGAGCAGCGCCGATGATGGATCGCCGCGGAAGTCCATGCCCATCTTGTCGACCTCGTCGAGCAGGAAAAGCGGATTGCGCACGCCGACCTTGGTCATGTTCTGCAGGATCTTTCCCGGCATCGAGCCGATGTACGTCCGGCGGTGGCCGCGGATCTCCGCTTCGTCGCGCACACCGCCGAGGCTCATGCGCACGAACTTGCGGTTCGTGGCCTTCGCGATGGACTGGCCAAGCGAGGTCTTGCCCACGCCGGGCGGGCCGACGAGACACAGGATCGGCGCCTTCAGCCGATCGACGCGCTGTTGCACGGCGAGGTACTCGACGATGCGCTCCTTCACCTTCTCCAGGCCGTAATGGTCGGCATCGAGGGTCTTCACCGCGATCGCGAGATCCTTGCTGATCTTGCTCTTCTTGCGCCATGGCAGGCCAAGGAGCGTGTCGATGTAATTGCGCACCACGGTCGCTTCGGCGGACATGGGCGACATCATCTTGAGCTTCTTGAGCTCGGACATCGCCTTGGCCTCGGCCTCCTTCGACATCTTGGCGGCCTTGATCTTCTTTTCCATCTCCTCGAGGTCGGCGTTCTCGTCGCCTTCGCCGAGCTCCTTCTGGATGGCCTTCACCTGCTCGTTCAGGTAGTACTCGCGCTGGCTCTTCTCCATTTGCCGCTTGACGCGGCCGCGGATGCGCTTCTCGACCTGGAGGATGTCGACCTCGCCCTCGAGCAGCCCAAGGAGATGCTCGAGGCGCTTCGCGACATCGCCCATCTCCAGGATCTCCTGCTTCTGCTCGAGCTTGAGCGGCAGGTGTGCGGCGATGGCGTCGGCAAGCCGGCCGCCGTCGTCGATGCCTGACATCGACGTCAGGATCTCGGGCGGGATCTTCTTGTTCAGCTTGACGTACTGGTCGAACTGGGCGAGCAGCGCGCGCCGCATCGCTTCCACTTCGTGCGCCTGGCCGGGTTCGCCGGCGATGGGCATGGCATCGGCGGTCAGAAGATCACCGGTCTCGGTGATGCGCACGATGCTTGCGCGTTGCGTGCCCTCGACGAGCACCTTCACGGTGCCATCGGGCAACTTGAGCATCTGCAGCACGGTGGCGATGCTGCCGATCGGGTAGAGATCCTCGGCGGAGGGATCGTCCTTCGCGGCGGACTTCTGGGCGACCAGGAGGATGTGCTTGCCGGCGTCCATCGCCACGTCCAGGGCCTTGATCGACTTCGGCCGGCCGACGAACAGCGGGATCACCATGTGCGGGAATACCACCACATCCCGCAACGGCAGGAGGGGCAGCGACATGGTTTCGGTGAGCATGGTGTCAGGGGGCATTGGGGGCCTCGGTGGTCCGTGTAAGGCAAAGGTGCGGTCGGGCGGCCGTCAAATCAAGCCGCCGACGCGTGGCCGGCGCCCCGGCCGCACCGACGGGTGTTACGAATGCGCCGACGCCACCTTGGGCGGGTCGGCGAACATGAGGAGCGGCTTGCCGTCGTTGGTGATCGTGTTCTCGTCCACGACCACGCGCGAGAGGTTGTTGTGCGACGGCAGGTCATACATGACATCGAGCAGCACCTGCTCCAGGATGGAGCGCAGGCCGCGCGCGCCGGTCTTCCGGGCGAGCGCCTTGCGCGCGATCGCGCGCAACGCCGCTTCGCGGATTTCCAGCTCCACGCCTTCCATGCGGAACATCTTCTGGTATTGCTTGAGCAGCGCGTTCTTCGGCTCGACCAGGATCTCGATCAGCGCCGACTCGTCGAGCTCTTCCAGCGTCGCCGCAACCGGGAGACGCCCGACGAACTCGGGGATCAGCCCGAACTTGATGAGATCCTCGGGCTCCGCTTCGCGCAGCAAGGCGCTGATGTCCTTGCGGTCATCGGGGCTCGCCACTTCGGCGCCGAAGCCAATGCCGGTCTTGGCGGTGCGCTGCCGGATGATCTTTTCCAGGCCGTCGAAGGCGCCGCCGCAGATGAACAGGATGTTCGTGGTGTCGACCTGCACGAACTCCTGGTTCGGGTGCTTGCGGCCGCCCTGCGGCGGGACCGATGCGATCGTCCCTTCGATGAGCTTCAGCAACGCCTGCTGCACGCCCTCGCCCGAGACGTCACGCGTGATCGACGGGTTGTCCGACTTGCGCGAGATCTTGTCGATCTCGTCGATGTACACGATGCCGCGCTGCGCCTTCTCGATGTCGTAATCGCATTTCTGGAGCAGCTTCTGAATGATGTTCTCGACATCCTCGCCGACATACCCCGCTTCGGTGAGCGTCGTGGCATCGGCAATGACGAAGGGCACGTCCAGGAGCCGGGCGAGCGTCTGGGCAAGCAACGTCTTGCCCGAGCCGGTCGGACCGATCAGAAGGATATTGCTCTTGGCGAGTTCGACCTCGTCTTCGCGGCTGCCGGGCTCGAGGCGCTTGTAATGGTTGTACACCGCTACGGAAAGAATCTTCTTGGCAAGATCCTGGCCGATCACGTACTGGTCGAGGATCTGGCGGATCTCGTGCGGCGTCGGCAGCTTGTTCTTGTCGGCGCGGGACGCCTCCGCCGTCGAGCCTTCCTCGCGGATGATGTCGTTGCAGAGCTCGATGCACTCGTCGCAGATGAACACCGACGGCCCGGCGATGAGCTTCCGCACCTCATGCTGGCTCTTGCCGCAGAAGGAGCAGTAAAGGAGCTTGTCGCCGGGTGATTTGTCCGCCATTGCCTGAGGTAGCTTTCTTAAATTGCTGGTTTGCCGCGATTGCCGGGGCCCGGGAGTCCGGATCGACTTTACCCGCCCGATCCCCGCTTCTGCAAGACCTGGTCCACGATTCCGTATTCTTTGGCCTCATCGGCGGTCAGGAAACGGTCGCGGTCGGTGTCGCGGGCGATTTTTTCGACGTCCTGGCCCGTATGCAGCGCAAGGAGCTGGTTCAGGCGCTCGCGCAGCGCCAGGATGTACTTGGCATGGATCTCGATGTCCGACGCCTGCCCCTGGAAGCCACCGAGCGGCTGGTGAATCATGACCGACGAGTTCGGCAATGCAAAACGCTTGCCTTTCTGACCTGCCGCCAGCAGGAAGGCGCCCATGGACGCGGCCATGCCCACGCACAGCGTCGACACGTCCGGCTTGATGAACTGCATGGTGTCGTAGATGGCCATGCCGGCGGCGATCGATCCGCCCGGCGAGTTGATGTAGAAGTGGATGTCCTTGTCCGGATTCTCGGATTCCAGGAACAGCATCTGTGCGACAACGAGGTTCGCCGTCGACTCGTTGACCGGGCCCACGATGAAGACGACGCGCTCCTTCAGCAGGCGCGAGTAGATGTCGTACGCGCGCTCGCCGCGTCCGCTCTGCTCGATGACCATCGGGATGAGGCCTAGGCCTTGGGGTTCGTGCATGCTGTCCTCGTGGTGGGGTATTCCGCGGAATGGATCATCCGGCATCTGCGGGGGACCGGTGGCCCGGGATGACCGCCGGTGGCCGACCGGCGACCGGCGCGACGGGCATCGCGCCGAGGGCTACGCGCTTGCCGCAGGCGTCACCCTGCGCAGGAATGTCGGTGCGAAATCTTAAACCACAAGCGGCGACGGCTACGTCGCTCAAGTTCGCGCAGGCCCCATCAACTCCCGGAAACTGCCCGGTTTCTCGGCGACCTGTGCCTGGCCGAGCACCCATTCGACAACGTTGTGTTCGACTGCGAGGGCCTCGAATTCGTTCAGCCGCTCCGGCTTCTCATAGTGCCACCGGACAACGGCCTCGGGCTGCTCGTAGGTCTGCGCCGCTTCCTGCACAAGCTGCTTGACCTGCTCCGGCTTCGCTTGCAAGCCATGTGCCCGCACCACCTCGGCCAGAACGAGGCCGAGTGCGACGCGGTCTTCGGCGTTGGCGCGGAACATGTCGGGCGAGAGCTTCATGTCTTCCGGCTTCATGCCCTGCTGCTGGAGGTTTGCGGCCATTTGCCGCGCCATGTTCTCGGCTTCCTGGTCGATGAGGGTCTTCGGCACGGCGAACGTCGCCTGCTGCCGCAATGCCCCAAGGGCCTGCTCCTTCAGCTTCGATTCGATCTTGCGCTTGAGCTCCAGCCGCAGGTTTGCGGTCACCTCGGCGCGCAGGTCATCGAGGTTGCCACTGGCGATCCCGAAGGCCTTGACGAACTCCTCGTCGACCGCCGGCAGCACCGGCTCGGCCACGGATTTCGCGGTCAAGGCAAACTCGGCGGCTTTGCCGGCGACCTCCTTGCCGTGGTAATCCTCGGGAAACGTGAGAGAAAACGTTTTCTCCTCACCCGCGCGCATGCCGGTCACGGCCTGTTCGAACTCGGGAAGCATGCGCCCTTCCCCGATGACGATCGGAAACTCCTTGGCCTGTCCGCCGGCGAACTCCACGCCGTCGATCTTGCCGCTGAAATCCACGACGACACGATCGCCGCTCGCCGCCGGCCGGTCCACCGCGTTGTATTGCACGCGCTGCTTGCGCAGGACTTCAAGGGTCTCGTCGACGTCCGCGGGTGTCACTTCGGCCACCGGGCGCTCGATGACGGCCGATGACAGGTCACCGACCTGTACGTCGGGGTAAACCTCGAACACCGCCGAGAATTCGAGCTGACCCTCGGTCGTATCGCCGGTGCGCGGCTCGATGCGCGGGTAGCCCGCGACGCGCAGGTTCTGCGCCCGGATCGCATCCGTGAGCGTCGCCTGCAGGGTGTCGGAAATGACATCGGAGCGGACCTGGGGCCCGTATTGCTGCGCCACCATCTTGAGCGGCACCTTGCCCGGACGGAACCCGGGCACCTTCACGTTGCGCGCCAGGCGCGCGAGGCGCTTCTCGACCTCGGTCTCGATCTGCGCGAGCGGGACGGCCAGGTTCAGGCGGCGCTCGAGCTGGCCGGTGGCTTCGACGGTGGTTTGCATGTGCTTCGGATCCTTGCTATTTTGATTCCCTGGTGCGAAAGGGGGGACTCGAACCCCCATGGGCTGCCCCGCTGGAACCTAAATCCAGTGCGTCTACCAATTCCGCCACTTTCGCAGCCGCTTTCGCCGAACGGGTCAGTATAGCCGGTTTCACTCCTCCTCGCCACCACGGCGAGGCCCCGCGGGCCTTCGACAACGGAGGCAAACATCTCTTTTCGGCGCGTTCTGCGCGCTTCGCGTGTCCGCCGGTCATTACGAAAACTTTCCTGTCGCGTCCCTCCTCGTGCCCCGCCACTTGCGAGGTGCGGTGCTCGCGATCTACCGGTTCGCGCGCGGGGCCGACGACATTGCGGACGAGGGTGACCTCGGACCGGCCGCGCGGCTGGAGCAGCTCGCGGCCTACGCCAAAGAGCTCGATAGGATCGAGCGTGGGGAATCTGCTCCTAATGGTCCCTTCTACGGACTGGCCCTGGCGGTGCGGGCACACGCCCTGCCCGTCCAGCTCCTGCGCGATCTGCTGTCGGCATTCGCCCAGGATGTGACCACCACGCGGTATGCCACGCTCGCTGCCGTGCACGATTATTGCCGCCGCTCGGCCAATCCCGTCGGACGATTGCTCCTGCACCTTTACCGGGCCGCAGGCGCGCAGCAACTCGGCTGGTCCGATGCGATCTGTACCGCCTTGCAGCTGACGAATTTCTGGCAGGACGTCGCGAGCGACTGGCAGCGCGGGCGAATCTACATCCCAGCCGAGGACATGGCGCGGTTTTGCGTCACCGAGCAGCAGATTGCCGAGGGCCGGGTCGATTCCGCGTGGCGGGCGCTGATGACCTTCGAAACCGACCGCACGCGCCGGCAGCTCGAATCCGGGCGCCCCCTGGTGCGCACGTTGCCGTGGCGGCTCGGGCTCGAGCTCTCCGGAGTCCTGGCGGGTGCACATCGCGTGCTCGACGGCATCGATGCGGCCGGGGGCGACGTGTTCCGGCACCGTCCGAGGCTCGCCGGCCGGGATTGGCTCGCCGTGAGCTGGCAGGCACTCTTCCCTGCGCGCCGGCATCGGCTCGCGGGCGCCGCAACGCCCGCATGACTCCCGACGAGTATTGCCGCGACAAGGCGGCGCAGAGCGGGTCGAGCTTCTACTACAGCTTCCTGTTCCTCCCACCCGCTCAACGCCGGGCCATCACGGCGCTGTACGCGTTTTGCCGCGAGGTGGATGACGTGGTCGACGAGATCAGCGATCCAGGCGTGGCAAGAACGAAGCTCGCGTGGTGGCGCGACGAAATCGCTGCGATGTACGCGGCCGCCCCCACCCATCCGGTGACGCGCGCGCTGCAGCCCTTCCTGGAGCCATGCGGGCTGCGGGAGGAGCACCTGCAGGAGATCATCGATGGCATGGCGATGGATCTCGACCGCAACCGCTATCTCGATTTCGCGGAGCTCGAGCGTTACTGCCATCGCGTGGCAGGCGTGGTGGGCATCATGTCCGCCAGCATCTTCGGGATTCGCGAACCGGCAACGCCGGGGTATGCCCATGATCTCGGCATCGCCTTCCAGCTCACCAACATCATTCGCGACGTCGGCGAGGATGCGCGGCGTGGCCGCATCTATCTGCCGCAGGACGAGATCACGCGCTTCAACGTGCCGGCCACTGCCATCCTGCGCGGCGAAGGCGGCTCGGCCTTCGAGGCGCTGATGCAGTTCCAGGTGGAGCGGGCGCGCGCCTGGTACGCCCGCGCGTTGGCGCAACTCGCGCCCGCGGATCGCGCGGCCCAGCGGCCGGGGCTGATCATGGCGGCCATCTACGAGACGCTGCTCGACGAGATCGAGCACGAGCGCTATGCCGTGCTGAAGCAGCGGATCGCGCTGACGCCGTTGCGCAAGTTCTGGATCGCCTGGAAGACGGCGCGGGCGGCGTGACCCCTGTTCCCGACGCAGCAGCGCCGCACGGCTCGCCACGCGTCGCCGTCATCGGGGGCGGCTGGGCCGGCTGTGCGGCTGCGGTGCGCCTTGCCGATGCCGGCGTGCACGTGACGCTGTACGAGCAATCGGGTGCGCTTGGTGGTCGCGCGCGCACGGTCATGGTCGACGGCATCGCCTGCGACAACGGCCAGCATCTCCTCCTCGGCGCCTATCGATCGACGCTGGCGCTCATCGACCGGCTGCACGGACACGCGGCCCGCTCGCAGCTGTTGCGCGCGCTGCCACTCACGCTGCGTTCGTTCGGCACGCTCGCGGCCAGTACGCCGTCGTTCGTCGCGGGGTCACTGCCTGCGCCGCTGCATCTGGCATCGGCGATCGTGCTGGCGCGCCGATTGTCATTGCGCGACCGCTGGACCGTCGTGCGGGATTTCCGGCGCATGCTGGCCGCTGCGCCGCTGTGCCGCGAGGACGAGCCGGTGGCAATGCGCCTTGCCGATACCACGCGCGCGGTATTCGGCGCGCTGTGGGAGCCGCTATGCCTCGCCGCACTCAACACGCCGCCGCAACGAGCTTCGGCGAAAGTGTTCGCGAACGTGTTGCGCGTCGCATTCACCGGGCCCGCATCGGCGAGCGAATTCCTGGTGGCGCGCACGCCGCTGGGGGAAGTGCTGCCCGAACCCGCGGGCGCCGCGGTGCTCGCGCGTGGCGGCGAGGTCCACCTCGGAACCAGGGTGCGATCGGTCGTGGAGCACGAAGGCGGCGTGGACATCATGGCCACGCAGGGAAGCGGGCGCTTCGATGCCGTCATTGTCGCAACCGGGCCGCACCAGATCAGGCATCTCGATGTGCGCGAGCCCACCGGCGCGTGGGACGCACTGCGAACACAGGTCGCGGCATTCGCCTACGAATCGATCACGACGATCTACCTTGCCTACGACGCGGTGGACATGCCCGCCCCGCTCGCCCGCCTCGATGACCAGCCGGGCCAATGGATCTTCGATCGCGGCATCATCGCGCTGGAAGGTGCGCCCGCGCGGCTGGTCGCCGTCGTGATCAGCGCGAGCGGACCGCACGACGCGCTGCACCAGTCGACGCTCAGCGCGATGGTCGACGCGCAGCTGCGCCGACTGGCGCCCTCGCTCCCGCCGCCGCGGCATTCGCGCGTGGTGGCCGAACGCCGTGCGACGTATGCGTGCACGCCCGGGCTGGCTCGGCCGGTGGCAGGGGCGCTGACGCCGCGCATTCACCTGGCGGGCGACTACGCCCACCCGGATTTTCCGGCCACGCTGGAGTCCGCGGTGGCGACGGGCGAGTGCGCGGCGGCGACGGCGTCACGCGCGGTGGCCTGGCAGCGCACGTGAGCGCATGCCGGTGTCCCCGCGGTCGCTCAGGAAGGGGCCACGTCCCACGACCAGAAGCGATCACGCTCTTCGAGGAGGAAGCGCGCGAGCACCATCTTGTGGACTTCCGAGGCACCGTCGACGAGCCGCGCCTGGCGCGCGTACCGGTAGATCCATTCAAGCACGGTGTCCTTGGAATAGCCGCGCGCACCGTTGAGCTGCAGCGCGGTATCGACCGCGTGTTGCAGCACGTCGGCGACCACAACCTTCGCCATCGAGATTTCCTTGCGTGCAAATTCGCCGCGGTCGAGCTTCCAGGCTGCACGCATCGTGAGCAAGCGGCCGATGTCGATCTGCAGGGCCGCATCACCGAGCATCGTGCGGATGCTCTCGCGCTCGGCGAGGGCGTGCCCTTGGGCCTGGCGCATCGACACGTAATCGAGGGCGATGCCGAGCGAGCGTCGCGCCAGCCCGAGCCAGCGCATGCAATGCGTGAGCCGTGCAGTGCCGAGCCGGATCTGCGTCACCTTGAGCCCGTCACCCACCCCGAGGAGGCGATTCTCGTCGGGGATCTCGAGGCCGTCGAAGGCAAGTTCGCAATGTCCGCCGTGCTCCTCCGGACCCATGATCGGAATGCGCCGCACGACGCTCCAGCCCGGTTGATCGCGATCGAACAGGAATGCGGTCAACCCGCGGCGCGGATCCTCCGACGTTTTGGCGACGAGAATGAAATGCTGCGCCACGCCCGCACCGGTGATGAACCATTTGCGGCCGTGCACGACCCAGCGGTCGCCGCGGCGCTCGGCAGTGGTCAGCATCATGGCGGGGTCCGAGCCGCTGCCGGGATGCGGCTCGGTCATCGCGAACGACGAGCGGACCTTGCCTTCGACGATCGGCCGCAGCCAGCGCTCCTTCTGCGCTTCGGTTCCGACCTTGGACAGGACGATCATGTTGCCGTCGTCCGGCGCCGCGCTATTGAAGACCACGGGTCCGAAAATGGACTGGTTCATGGCTTCGTAGCAGGCGGCCATGCCGACCACCGGCAGACCCTGCCCACCCCACGCCTTCGGCACCTGCAACGCCCACAGCCCGGCAGCCTTCGCCTCGGCGCGGAGTACGTTCAGCAGCTCGGGCCGGATGTTCTCGTGCGGGTCGTAGCTCGCAGGATCGCCTTCGAGCGGGATCAGGCGCTCCTGCACGAACATCTCGATGCGCGCGCGATAACTTTCGAGTTCGGCGGGAAGCGTGAAGTCCATGGTGATGCCTTTCAGCGAAAGCAGCGGATCAAAGCCACGCCAGGGAATGACCGCCATCGACCGTGATCGTGGTGCCGGTCATGTAGCTCCCGGCGGACGAGGCGAGCAACAGCAGCGCGCCATCGAGATCGGACGGAACGCCGAAGCGTCGCATCGGCACGCGTCGGCCGAGCGCCTGCCCGTCGTCGGATTGCAGGAAGGTGCGGTTGAGCTCGGTTTCGACGTACCCCGGCGCGAGCGCATTGACCCGGATGCCATAGGCCGCGAACTCGAGGGCGAGCGCCTCGGTGAGCTTGATCAGCGCCGCCTTCGATGCGGCGTACGCGGCGACCTGCTTGGCAACGCGATAGCCCAGGATCGACGCGATGTTGACGATCGCGCCGCCGCGCTTCTGCTCGCGCAGCGCAGCGGCGACCGCCCGCGCCATGCGGAATGCCCCGGACAGATTCGTGTCGAGCACGCGCTGCCATTCCTCTTCGGTGGTATGCAATACGGGCTTCGTGATCGCCACGCCGGAATTGTTGATCAGGATGTCGATCGGTCCGGCAGCCGAGGCGGCGCTCGCCACGCCCGCGATGACCGCAGCGGGATCGCGAACGTCGAGCGGCACGGCATGCGCGCGACCACCCTCCCGAGCAATTTCCGCGACGACCTGCTCGAGCTCCGGCATGCGGCGGGCAGCGACCACGACTTGCGCACCATGCCGCGCAAGGAGCCGCGCGAAGTGGCGCCCGAGACCGCTCGAGGCGCCGGTCACGAGCGCCGTTTGCCCCTGCAGCAGATCAGCCTGATACATCGCGTCCTCGTCGATTGCTCGCCTGACGACCCGAACGAGACGCCGCCAGCGCCCGCACGTGCGCGCTCATGCGAAGCTCATGCCGGCGGCTGCTCGAGCAGCCGTGGATTCGAAATGCCGACCCGCAGCAACGTCCACTGATGCAGTGCAGCGACAAGGCGTTTCGCCAGCGCCGGGTCATGGTCGAACGCGCCGGCACGAATGCGGTGCGCAACGCACTCTGCCCACCCCTCACAGGGGGCGCCACCCAGCTCGGCGAGCTCATCCGCCAATGGCTGGGGAAGCGCCGCGTCGGTCCGTTCGCGGCGGGCAATGGCGATCGCATTCGCAACCATGCGCGCAGCATAGTGCGCCGCTGGCGGCAATTGCGGCAGCAGCTCCTGCAGCACGGTCTCGCGTGCGACGGCCAGCAGCTCGTCGGCGGTGGGTCGGTCCGTCAAGTCGATTGTCCTTCCCAGCGTTCGAGCAGCACGAGCAGATCGAGCTCGAGTTCCGCAACCAGGCGCCCGGTGAGCGCGAGTTCCAGCGACTGCTCGCCGCCCGCGAGGTAGCGCTCGGCCTGCTGCAGCGCGATGATCGCCCATCGTACCTGCGCGAGCGCTTCCCACGGCACGAGGTCGGCGGCCCGCCACGCGGAGCCGCGCACGGCGTTGTAGCCGGAGAGCAGATCTTCCGCCTCGCCGATGCCCCCCGCAACGTGCTGGCGGCCATTGAACCGCCAGCACGGCGCGCAGATCCAGCCGAGATCTTCCAGCGGATTGCCCCAGCCCGCGAATTCCCAGTCGAATATCGCGCGGACGCGACTGTCCGCCATCAGCAGGTTGCCGGTGCGGTAGTCGCGATGTGCGAAAACGACCTCCTCATCGTCCGCGGCATGACGCAGCCATCGGTGGATGCCCCATTCGAGCACCGGGTGTGCAGTCCCGAAGCGCTCGCGCCAGTGGTCGAGATAACTGCGGGCACCGAGCAGGAAATCGCGCGTGGGGTGGCGACTGCGCTCCCCCAGGAACGGCAATGTGCCAGGGCCGAGGCGGATGCCATGGATACGGGCGAGATGCGCGCCCGCATCGCGGAGAAACCCGGCCGGATCGGCGATGGCGCCCGGTTTCGTGAGCACGTGCGCCGCCGCAACGCCCTCGCAGAATTCCATCACGAAGAATGCGGGCAGCTCCGTGTCACGCTCGTGCAGGAACAACGGCTGCGGCACGGCAATGCCGGATGCGTGCGCCAGTTGCAGGATCGCGTATTCCTGGTTGCGCGAGCGACTGCTCGCCACGACCGACGGCGCATCGGTGCGCAGGACCCATTGGCGGGCGCCCGCCTGCGCACCGCCGGTCACGTCGCACACGATGAGCAGGTTCTCCTGGATGGCGCCGCCTGTCAGGCGCGACCAACGCGTGATGCGCGCGTCGCTCGCTTGTGCAGCGTTGGCGAGGAAGCGCTCGACCCCGCGCCGCTGCGTCGTGTCGTCGAGGTTCATCCCGGCCCGTGGGGACCGTTGAGCGCCGTGGCCTGCTCGCGCAGCACATACTTCTGGATCTTGCCGGTGGAAGTCTTCGGCAACGGCCCGAAGACCACCGTGCGCGGCACCTTGAAGTGTGCAAGGTGCTCGCGGCACCAGCCGATGATCTCCTGCTCGGTGACGGTTGGTGCGCCGCTCTTCAGCGTCACGAAGGCACACGGACTCTCGCCCCAGCGCTCGTCGGGGCGCGCGACGACCGCAGCCTCCATCACCTGCGGGTGGCGATACAGGCATTCCTCGACTTCCAGCGAGCTGATGTTCTCGCCGCCGGAGATGATGATGTCCTTCGACCGATCCTTGATGTCGATGTAGCCGTCGGGGTGCCACACGGCGAGATCACCGGTGCGGTACCAGCCGCCGCTGAACGCCGCGGCAGTCGCCGACGGGTTCTTGAGGTATCCCTTCATGATCGTGTTGCCGCGCAGCATCACTTCACCCAACGTCACGCCGTCGCGCGGGACATCGCGGCCTGATACGGGATCGGCCACCCGCACGCCGGCGAGCGTCGGCATGGCGACACCCTGGCGTGCCATCATCCGCGAACGCTGCTCGAGATCCAGCATCTGCCATTCGTCCTGCCACGCGCAGATCGTCGCCGGTCCATACGACTCGGTGAGACCGTACAGGTGGGTCACGCGAAAGCCCATCCGTTCCATGGCCTCGATTACCGCCGAGGGAGGCGCCGCGCCGCCGGTGGCCACTTCCACGACACGATCGAAGCGCACCTTGACGTCGACCGGCGCATGCACGAGCAGGTTCAGCACGATCGGCGCGCCGCAGAGATGCGTCACCGCGTGATCGCGAATGGCGGGGAAAATGAGTGTGGGATCGATCCGCCGCAGGCAGACGTGCGTCGCGCCGACGGCAGTCACGGCCCACGGGTACGACCAGCCATTGCAATGGAACATCGGCAGCGTCCAGAGATACACGCTGCCCGGGGACAGGCCGAACGCGAGCGCATTGCCGAGGGCGTTGAGGTACGCCCCGCGGTGGTGATACACGACCCCCTTCGGATCCCCGGTGGTGCCGGACGTGTAGAGCAGCGCGAGTGAATCCCACTCGTCGAGCGCGCCGGGAAAAGCGAACGCGGGATCGCCGCCCCCGATGAAGCTCTCGTAATCGATGCTGCCGACGCGCTGGGCGCGCAGTGCGGGCGCCGCTTCCGGATCGACGATGTCGACGACCAGAATGTCGCGGCCAAGAGCCGGCAGTGCCGCGCGCACGATGGGTGCGTATTCCGTGTCGCACAGCAACACCTTCGCCTCGCCATGGCGCAGGCAGAAGGCGATGCTCGCTGCATCGAGGCGATAATTGAGTGCGTTGAGCACCGCCCCCAGCCCGGCCACCGCAAAGTGCGCCTCGAGCATTTGCGGGATGTTCGGTGCCAGCACGGCAACGGTATCACCGCGACGCACGCCGGCCGAAGCGAGGGACGAGGCGAGGCGCCGACAACGCGCGCCGAATTCCCGGTATGTGAAATGCGCCGGACCGTGCCGGACCGCGACCTTGTCCGGATACACCGCCTCGCTGCGCTCGAGGAAGGTGACCGGCGAGAGCGGCACGTGATTGGCGGGCGTGCGCGCGAGGTCGCGGACGAAGGGATGGTCCGCGGGCAGTGCTTCCGCGCGATTCATTCGTGGTCCCGCCGCGTGGCCGAGGCGCGTGCGCTGCCCGTTCGGTTGCGCAGGACGCGCTGCTTCTCGCGATTCCAGTCGCGCAGCTTCTCGGATTCGCGCTTGTCGTGCTGCTTCTTGCCCTTGGCGAGTCCCACGTCGAGCTTGATGCGGCCCTTGCTGAAATGCAGGTTGAGCGGCACGAGGGTGTAGCCGGCACGCTCGACCTTGCCCACCAGACGATTGATCTCTTCGCGGTGCATGAGCAGCTTGCGCGTGCGCGTCGCGTCTGCGTGCACGTGCGTGGACGCCGTCGTGAGCGGCGTGAAGTGCGCGCCGAGGAGCACGATCTCGCCATTTCTCACGACGACGTACGACTCCTTGAGCTGCGCGCGACCGGCCCGGATGGACTTCACCTCCCAGCCTTCGAGTGCCAGCCCGGCCTCGAATTTCTCCTCGATGAAGTAATCGTGATAGGCTTTTTTGTTGTCAACGATACTCATCGCGCGTCCTGTCGAGCGCCTCCGCTGCTGCGGCGACCGACGCGCCGTCCGCACTTTCCACGCAGCGGGTGTGCGCGCCTATTCTAGCAATCCCCGTGTATCCGTTCCGCAACGTCCACGTTCGAACGCGCGATCGCGCCCCTGACCACTGGCGCAGGGCCATGCGGCGCCCGCTCGCCCACGCCTGAATGCAGCGCGTCCTCAAGTCCGTGCTCGTCCCGTACAGCAATGCGGAGATGTTCGATCTCGTGGACGGCGTCGAGCAGTATCCGGAATTCCTGCCCTGGTGCGGTGGCGCGCAGGTGCTGGCGCAACGGCCCGACGGCAAGACGGCGCGGATAGAGATCGATTATCACGGCGTGCGCGCATATTTCACGACCGACAACGTGGATCGCCGACCGGAGTCGATCGTCGTCACCCTGCGCGACGGGCCGTTCCGCCACCTGCACGGCGAGTGGCGCTTCCGTGCGCTCGATGCGTCAGCGTGCAAGATCGAGTTCGAGCTCGCCTACGAATTCGCCACGCAGCTCCTCGACAAGGTCGTGGGGCCGGTGTTCAGCCATATCGCGAACACGTTCATCGACGCGTTCGTGCGCCGGGCGCAGACGCTCTACGGGAACCGGTATTGAAGGACGCCACGCTGCACGTGACCGTCGCCTGGACGACGCCGCAGGTCCAGGAACTCGTGCCCGTGAGGCTGCCCGCCGCTGCCACGGTGGCCGAGGCCATCGCGCGGTCGGGCCTCGCGACCGCCTATGACCTCGACCTGTCGGTGGTTGCGGTCGGGATCTTCGGCAAGCGCTGCACCATGGATACGCTGCTCGAGGACGGTGATCGGGTCGAGCTCTGGCGCCCGCTCGTTGCCGATCCCAAGGAAGCCCGGCGACGCCGCGCGGAGCATCGCCGGCGCGAGGTCCCGCCGAACGGTCGAAAGGGCAGCGCGACCGGCTGACGCGCGATTGCGCCGGGAGGCCGTTTCCCGGACAATCGCCGCGTGCGCGTTCTCAGCCCCCGCCTGACACGCGTCGCCGCCGGATGTCTCCTCGTGTCACTGGCCCTGACCGCCCCCACGGTCACGGCGCAATCGCGTGACGAATCGTCGCTTGCGGCGACTGCTACTGCCACGGTGAAAGCCGCCGCGGCGAACGCGTTCGCCACCGCGGAAAACCTGTCGATGTTCGCGCTCGGCCTCATCGGGGTGAATTACCGCTGGGGCGGCACCACGCCCGAAACCGGCCTCGACTGCAGCGGGCTCGTGCGCTACGTCTTTCAGCAGGTCACCGGCGTCACCCTGCCGCACAACAGCAGGGAACTGAGTCGCGTCGGCAAGAAGGTGGCCGTGACCGACCTTGAACCCGGCGATCTCGTGTTCTTCAACACCCGCCGATTTGCGTTCTCGCACGTCGGCATCTATCTTGGCGAGAACCGTTTCCTCCACGCACCGGCCGCAGGTCGCGACGTCGAGATCGCCACGCTGGACAAGAGTTATTGGCACAAGCGCTTCAACGGCGCCCGGCGCCTGATCGGCGTGCTGCCGACCATCGTTCCGGCGCTGGTCACGGAAGCGGTTGCCGCGCCAGCCTCTGCGCTCGCCGGCGACTCGCCGGACCAACCCGCCTCCGAACCGTAATCGGCGTCAGCGCTCAGCGCGCGCCGGCCCGGCGCAGCTTTTCCGTCAGTGTCTGATCCTCGTTGCGCTGTGCGAAGGCGAGCGCGGTGGCACCCTGCTCGTTGCGCCGGTTCACGTCCGCTCCCTTGGCAAGCAGCAGCTCGACGGTCGAGGGGTGTCCCTCGCGCACCGCCATCATCAGTGCCGTCGTGCCGTTCGGCGAGGCGGCGTTGACGTTGGCGCCTTGCGACAGCAGGTAGCGCACGACCTCGTCCTGACCGCCCGTCGCGGCGTAGATCAGCGGCGTCCATCCGTTGCGCTCCAACGCTGCGCCGCGCTCGCGCAACAGCCGTACCACATCGAGATGGCCGTTCAATGCAGCGACCATGATCGGGGTATCGCCAAAACGATTCGCACGATTCGCGTCGGCGTGCGCGGCCAGCAGCACTTCGGCGGTCGACCGAAAGCCGTTGCGCGCAGCGACCAGCAGCACCGGGTCGCCGTTGCGATCCACCGTGTCGGGATCCATGCCGCGTGCCAGCATGCCCTTGACCTCACCGGCGCGATCGTTCGCGACCGACAGCACGAAGTCGTCGTAGAGGCGTTGCGCAAAGGCCGCGGGCGTCGAACCGAAGGTCAGGGCAGCGAGGAGCAGCGCGACTGCAAAGGTCACGCGAAGGTCACGGAACGGCATCTTGATCATGGGGCGATATCCGGAAAAGGCGGAAGAAGTTGGCAGAGGTGGCTGCGGCGATGTCCTCGACGGGGACGTCGCGCAGGCGGGCGATCTCGGCCGCGACATGGGGAACGAAGGAAGGCTCGTTGCGCTTGCCGCGATACGGCACCGGCGCGAGATAGGGCGCATCGGTCTCGATGAGCAGCCGGTCGAGCGGCACCCGGCGCGCGACTTCCTTCACTGCCGCAGCATTCTTGAACGTGACGATGCCCGAGAGCGAGATGCAGAACCCGAGCTCCAGGGCGGCGGCCGCCACGTCCCACGTCTCGGTGAAGCAGTGCATCACGCCACCGACGCGTGCTGCATCTTCCTCACGCATCAGTCGCAACGTATCGTCGGCTGCGCTGCGCGTGTGGACGACGAGCGGCTTGCCGGCAAGGCGCGCGGCGCGGATGTGGGTGCGAAAGCGCGTCCGCTGCCATTCGAGATCGCCGGTGAGGCGATAGTAGTCGAGCCCCGTTTCCCCGATCCCCACCACCTTCGGACGCGTGGCGAGGTCGGCCAGGGTCTCGGCATCCGGGAGGGGCGCATCCTCGTAGTCGGGATGAACGCCCACCGTGGCATAGAGATTCGCATGCGCGCCGGCGAGCGCGTGCACCTGCGGCCAGTCGTCCATGTTCACCGAGATGCACAAGGCATGCGTCACCTGCGCCGCAGCCATGCGTTCCAGGATGCCCGGAAGATCGGCGCGAAGGTCGGGGAAGTCGAGGTGACAGTGGGAGTCGACGTACATGGGGAGCGGGTTGCGGGCGCCTGTGCGCGTCGCGTCGTCCGAGGTGCCGAGCGGCCGCGCGCCGGACGCGGCCCGCATCACCGGCCCCGGTTACATCGTGTGCGTGGGTCGCGACGAGGCGAGCGTTTCGCCAAGCACCTTCTCGATGGTTGCGCGGGCGGCGGCGCCGGTTTCGTCCTGCGTGAACTGGACACCGATTCCCTGGGTGCGGTTCCCCTGGACGCCTTCGGGAGTGATCCACACGACCTTGCCCTGCACCGCGATGCGGTTCGGATCGTCCATCAGCGAAAGGAGCATGAACACGTCCTCGCCAAGCTGGTACTGACGCGAGGTCGGGATGAAGATGCCCCCGCCCTTGAGAAATGGCATGTACGCCGCATACAGCGCCGCCTTCTCGCGAATGTTGAGCGAGAGGACGCCAGGTCGGGCGACATTCCCGGCGGCTGGTGTTGCGGGCTTCTTGTTCATGGACGCGTCCCTGGTGTGAAGAGGTTCCGATAATCGATGAGCAGGGTCTCGGCGACGAGACGCGGTTGCAGCGCATGCACGAGCAGCGCGCGCTGTTCGAGCAGCGATCGATGATAGCGAAACAGGGGCACCCGCGCCATACGCGGGGCGAGGATCGCGATGGCATCGGCGAAATCGGGATTACGCGTCGCGGCGGTGCTCGCGGAGGCGCGCGCAAGATCCGCCGTCCATGCCAGGAGCCATTCGAGCGCATGGGCGAGCCGGGCCTTGCGCTCGTCGCGCCCGCCCAGCTCGATCCGCGCGGCGAGCTGCACTGGCGCGAGCTTCTCCGGCCTGGCGAGTGCGTCGAGCCACGCCCGACGCTCCTGCTGCACGTCCGTATCCGCCAGGGCCAGCGCCGTGAGCGGTGCGCCGCCGGCCTGAGCGAGCAACAGCTCCGAAGCCGCGACCCCGCAGGTGCGCAACCACGCGTTGGCTTCCTCCATGCTCGGCTCCGGCGCCGCCACTTTGCGACACCGGCTGACGATCGTTGCCGGAAGCCGGCCCACCTGGGCCGATACCAGCAGCAGGTAGGTGCCGGCCGGCGGTTCCTCCAGCGTTTTCAGGAGCGCGTTGGCTGCCGCGAGATTCATCCGCTCGGCCGGGGCGATGATCGCCACCTTCGCCCGATGACGATGACTCGTGAGCTGCACGAAGTCGATGAGCGCGCGGATGCGGTCGATGCCGATGGTATCGGTCACCAGCGTTTCGCCGGTCTCTTCGTCGAGCTGCAGGCGCTCGAGACGCATGAGGTCCGGGTGCTGTCCCGCGAGCGCGTACCGGCAGGCGGGACACGCACCGCACGCCAGCCCGTCCTGCGTCGGCGATTCGCACAGGAGCGCCTGCGCGATGTGCAGCGCGAGCACGTGCTTGCCGATTCCGGCCCGACCGTGAACAAGGAGCGCATGCGCCAGGCCGCTGCGGCGTTGCATGAGCTCGCGCAACCCCCGCTCCTGCCATGGCAACAGCGACCACCACGGGAGGGCCGGTGCCCGGGCCTCCAGAGCTTCGTCGGCCGTGGGAGTCATGCCGGTGGTGCCTCGGCCTCGAGCGCCGCGAGATGGAGCGCAAGCTCCTGGCGCACGTCCCCGATCGGCCGATTCGCGTCGATGATGCGAAATCGCCGCGGATCGGCCGCGGCCCGGGCGAGATAGGTCGCCCGCACGCGCTCGAAGAAGCGCCCGTCCTCCCGCTCGAACTTGTCGGCCACCCGTCCGTCGACGTGCGCGCGACGCAGCCGCTGCTGCGACACCTCGGGTGCAACATCGAACAGGAAGGTGCGATCCGGCTGACAGTCGCCGTGCACCCACGCTTCCAGTGCGGCGATGTGCTCGAGCGGCACCCCGTGCCCGCCGCCCTGGTAGGCGAAGGTCGCATCGGTGAAACGATCGCACAGCACCCACGCACCGCGCGCCAGGGCAGGCCGGATCACCTGCTCCAGGTGCTCGCGTCGCCCCGCGAACATGAGCAGCGCTTCGCTGTCGTGCGACATGGTCTGATGCAGCAGCAGCTCGCGCAGTGCCTCGCCGAGCGGCGTGCCCCCGGGCTCGCGGGTGGCAACGACCGCGTGCCCGGCGGCGGCGAGTCGCTCGCGCATCCACTGCACGTGCGTACTCTTGCCTGCGCCGTCGATGCCCTCGAGCGTGATGAAGCGACCAGCGAACCCGCTCATCGAGGCTCCGGTGATGAGGTGAAGGCACGCATGTCGTCAGCGCCCGCCCTTCTGGTAGCGGGTGACGGCGCGTGCATGATCGGCGAGGTTGGCGGAGAACTGCGAGCTGCCGTCGCCGCGGGACACGAAATAGAGATACCCGGTGCGCGGCGGGTTGACCACGGCGTCGAGCGCACTCTGTCCGGGGAAGGCGATCGGCGTGGGCGGCAGCCCATCCCGCGTATAGGTGTTGTACGGTGTGTCCGCCTCGAGATCCTGCTTGCGCAAATTGCCGTCGAAGCGTTCGCCCAGGCCATAGATCACCGTCGGATCGGTCTGCAGACGCATGCCGATGCGCAGCCTGTTGATGAACACCGAGGCGATGAGCGGCCGATCCGCAGGGCGGCCGGTTTCCTTTTCCACGATGGAGGCGAGGATGAGCGCCTCGTACGGCGATTTCAACGGCAGGTCCGGAGCGCGCCTCGACCACGCAGCATCGAGCCGCGTGCGCATCAACTGGTGCGCGCGCCGCAGCAGCGACAGGTCCGAGGCGCCCGACGAAAAGAAATAGGTGTCCGGAAAGAGCCAGCCTTCCGGCGAAGCCGCCGGCATGCCGAGGCGCGCCATGACTTCGGCCGGCGGGAGCTCGAGCACGGTCTTGCCCACCTTGGGATTCTGCGCCAGCGCATGCTTGAGATCCGCGAACGTGGTGCCTTCCACGATCGTCACCCCCGCGAGCGTCACGTCGCCTTCGGTAAGACGCGCCAGCAGTTGCGGCAGGGTCGTGCCCCCAGGGATGTCGTAGTTGCCGGCCTTGATGCTGCGATCGACACCGTGGAAGCGCGCCAGCGCGACGAGCACGCGCCGATCCGGAAGAATGCCAGCGGCTTCCAGCTCGCGCGCCACCGCTGTCAGCGTCGCACCCGCGCGCACGTCGAACGCGAAGCCCTGCTCCGGGACACGCAGCGGCTGTTCGAGCCACCAGCGCGCATAAAGCGCTGCTGCGCCGGCGACGAGCGCGAGCAGCACGAGCGACGAGATGAAGGCACGAAGGGGGCGGCGCATGAGAGGTGGCCACGAGAGCCCCGGGATTATAATCGCCGCATGCAGCGCTTTCCTTCGCGATGCCCCGTGTTGTGCGTCCGACAACAACGCGGCTTCACGCTCATCGAGATCATGGTGGTCATCGTGATTCTGGGCATCCTGGCAGCGCTGGTGGTGCCGCGCGTGCTGGAGCGACCGGACGAAGCGCGCGCGGTCGCGGCCAGGAACGACGTCGCGGCGATCATGCAGGCGTTGAAGCTCTATCGCCTCGACAACCAGCGCTATCCCACTGCGGAGCAGGGACTCGCCGCGCTCGTGACCCGGCCGACGGCCGGTCCGCCGGCGATGAACTGGAAGCCGAACGGTTATCTCGAGCGCCTGCCCAACGACCCATGGGGTCATCCCTACCAATATCTGAATCCGGGATTGCGCGGCGAGATCGACGTGTTCAGCCTGGGCGCGGATGGTCAGCCGGGTGGCAGCGGAGCGGACGCCGACGTCGGGTCGTGGGAATTGTGAGCTCTGCCGCGGTACGGACGCTCGCCCGAGCGCCGATGCGCGCGTTCACCCTGGTGGAAATGCTGGTCGTACTCGTGGTGCTCGGGATTGCCGCCGCCCTGCTCGTTCCGCAACTCGGCCAGGATGATCACGGCGCACTGGAGCAGGAGGCGCAGCGTTTCGCCGGTGCCCTCGAGCACGCCGCAGCATTGGCGCAATGGCGAGGCGAGATGCTGGGCATCTCGGCCGAAGGCGGCAGCTATCGGTTCTGGCGCCGCGACGGCGACGGCGAGTGGCAGGTTATTGCGCAGGACGAAGTGCTCGCTGCGCGCGCGCTGCGCAACGGCTTCACGATCCGTCCCGACCGCTACGCCGGCGCTGCCGTGGCCGCCGATGCAATCATTCCGCTGCGCCCCAGTGGACGCAACGAGCCGTTCAGCTTCCTGCTGTCGGGTCATGACTGGAGCGCGGTGGTCGGCGCCGACCCGCTGAACCGGGTGGGCTTCAGCCTCGCGCGTCGTGCGGCACCGATTTCATAGGCCCATGCACTCTCGGCATCGCCGCGGCTTCACCCTCATCGAAATCCTCGTGGCGCTGACGATCGTCGCCGTGGCCCTCGCGGCAGGCATGCGCGCGCTGGCCGAGGCAACCGACAGCGCAACCTTGCTGAAGCAGCGCACCCTGGCACTGTGGGTCGCGCAGAACCGGCTCGCGGAGAGCCAGTTGGCCGTGCCGTGGCCCGATGTCGGCACGCAGGAAGGCAGCGTCGTGCAGGCGGGCGCGCAGTTCGCGTGGAAACAGACGATCACCGCCACTCCCAACCCGTCGTTCCGCAAGCTGGAGATCGTCGTCGTGCAGCAGGAAACGCCCGACTACGCGCTGGCGACGCTCGTAGGCTATGTCGGTCGCGGCGCCGCCCGGTGAACGCGTCCGCGTGCAAAACACGGCACGGCTTCACGCTGATCGAGCTTCTGATCGCGCTCGCCATCCTCAGCGTGCTGGCAGTGCTCGGCTACCGCGCAGTGGCGAGCCTCACCGACAGCGAGGCGCAACTCAGTGCCGAAGCGCAGCATTGGCGCGCTCTGGACGATCTTTTCGCGCGCCTCGAGAGTGACTGTCGCGAGGCCGTTCCGCGCGATGCCCGGCGGGACGACCGGACCGAGCCCGCATGGCTCGGGAGCGTGGATGACGCCGGCAATGGCGTGCTGATGTTCTCGCGCGCCGGCGCGGAGTTTGCCATCGAGCCCGGCAGTGCCGGCCAGCGCATCGCGTACCAGCTCCAGGGCGATGCCCTCGAAGTCGCGTACTGGCCGGGCTACGACGTGCCGGCGACGAGCACCCCGGCGCGGTATGTGCTTGCCGTCGGCATCTCCTCCGTTGCCTTTTTGTATCTCGACAGCCGCGGCGCCTGGCAGGACCGCTGGCCCCGGTTCGGCGAACCGGTGCTGCCCCGCGCGGTGCGTGTACAGCTGCGCCTCGTCGGCGGCGAGACCATCGAGCGGCTGCTCGCATTGCAATGAGGAACTCCTGCGCGAACGTGCGTGGCGCCGCGATCGTGCTGGCGATGCTCCTCGCGGCGCTTGCCGCCGTCGTCGCCGGGACGGTGCTCGCCGCGCAGCAGCGCTGGAGCCGCAATGTCGAGCACCGTCGCGACCAGGTGCAGGCACAAGCGATCGCCATGGCGGGCATCCAGTGGGCACGGCAGATCCTCGATGACGACGCGCGCAGCAGCGTGATCGATCATCTCGGCGAGCCGTGGGCGCTGACGCTGCCACCCATCCCGCTCGACAACGGCGAGATCCGCGGTTCCATTGCCGATGCGCAATCACGGCTCAACCTGAACGCGCTCGGCGACGACGTCACCGGCACCAGCGTGGAACGCGCGCGACTCGGCCGCCTCTTTGCCGCCATGCACGTGCCGGCCGCAGCGCTCGACACGATTGCCGACTGGGTCGACCGCGATGCGATTCCCCGCGCAGCAGGCGCCGAAGACAGCTGGTATCGCGTGCAACCTTCCGGTGTGCTGGCTGCAAACCTGCCGATCGTCCGCGTCGCCGAGATTGCGGCCGTCAAGGCCGTGTCACCCGCGGCTCTTGCCGGGCTGCGTCCGTTCGTGACCGCCTTGCCGCCGCACACGAGCGTCAACGTCAACACCGCCCCGCCCGAGGTGCTCGCGGCGATCATCGACGCCATCTCCGGCGATGGACTGAAGGCCCTCGTCGCGGCGCGGACGCTGAAGCCGTTCACGACAGTGGCGGAGTTTCGCGCCCGCCTGCCCGAGGGTGCCCGGCTCGCCAGCGAAGAGGCACTGGACGTGAAGAGCCGCTATTTCGAAGTGACCGTCGAGGCGCGACAGGGGCTCAGCGTCGTACGGGCCCGCGCACTGCTTCGTCGCGATACCGGGCGGTGGCCCACTGTCGTTTGGCAGGTGATCGAGTGACGCAGCGGACGCGGATCATCGGATCGGCCTCGCGTAAACTAGGTCGCATGCGCGAATCGACCGGATCAATGACGTGAGATTGCTGCGGGTCCACATCGACCACGGCTGGGATATCTCCCGGGAAACGCCGTGGGTGCTTCACGACGGGGACGTCCGCGTCGATGCTGGTACCGCTGCAGCGAATGCGTGGCCCGTACACGACGGTCTCGACGCCGTGGTCAGCGCAGGACAGGTACGAATCCTCGCGGTGGCCCTGCCACGTCTGCCCCCGGCGCGGGTGTCCGCGGCGGCCCGGTTCGCGCTCGAAGACCAGATCGCCGGTGGCGAGACCGATGCGCATGTCGCGATCTCCGCGCAACGCCCGGACGGCACCGTTCTGGCCATCGTTTGCCCCCGCGCGCTCGTCAGTGCCGTGGCGTCGCGCAAGGGACCACTCGCGCGCTTGCGGCGGGTGATCGCCGAGCCGGAACTTGCCGTGCCGCAGCGCACCTGGCGCTGGTGCCGCAGCGCCAACTCCACGAACGATTTCGTGCGCGTCAGCAATGGTGAGGCGTTCGCGGTGAGCGCGCCCGATAACGATGGCGCGTTGCCGCCCGAACTCGCGCTGGCGTTGACGCGCGCCGCACCCGACGCCGCCGCCGGCGTGCACGTGGAATGGGCCGCGCCATTGCAAATGCTGGAACGATGGCAGGGTGAATACCACGTGCCCTTCGAGCCGGGCGCGACCTGGGAATGGGCGACCGCGACTCCGCAGCAATTTGCTGCGAGCACGGACCTGCTGCAGGGCGAATTTGCCCCCGAAGCGCGCCGCCCGGCCCCGCCCCTGGCTCGCGCCTTCGAGCCCGCCGCATGGTTGCTCGCATTGGCGCTCGCCGTTCACGTGCTCTCGACGCTTGGCGAGTGGACGGGCCAGCGCGTCGCATCATGGCGAACGGACGGCGAGTGGTCCGCGCTCGGACTGGCGGCCGGCTTGCCGCGGGAAGCGCTCGGGACGCCTGCGAGCGCCAGCGCGGCCCTGACCAAACGTCACGCCGACCTGCTGCACGCGCAACACCGTTTCGCGCGGGACGACGCGCTGCCGCTGCTCGCACACATGAGCCCCATCGTCGGTGGGCTGCCGCCCGGCTCGATCCGGCGCGCCACCTACGCGGACCGCCACTGGACGTTCGAAACCGGGTTGCAGGATCCGGGGCTGCTCCGCGATGTCGAGCGGAAGTTGCACGATGCCGATCTCGAAGCGCTCGTCGTCGCGGCTCCGGGTGGCGCACGCGTTCGCGTCGGTGCGCCGCGATGACGCCGGCACATTCCCTGCGCTCCTGGTGGCGCAGCAAGACACGCGGCGAACAGTACCTGGTCAGTGCGCTGCTTGCGAGCGTCATCGCGGTGGTCGCGTGGATCGGGCTTTGGGAGCCTCTCGCGCGACAGGTCGCTGTTGGCACGGTACAACGCACCCTCGCCGAGCGCGACCTGGCGCAGGCAAGGGCCGATGTCGAGGAAACCACACGCCTCGCACGCGCCTCGCTGCCGCCGCCCATCGACGCGCGGAACCAGCTCGAGGAGTCCTTGAGGCGCACGTCACTGCGCAGTGCCATCGCCCAGCTCGACTGGCAGCCCGACGGCCGGGTGCGCCTCACCTTCGGCAGTGTCGAATTCGCACGGTTGGTGTCGTGGCTGGAATCCGTGCAGCGCCACGTCGGTCTTCATGTCCAGGAAGCAACCATGACCGCGCTCGTGCAGCCCGGCCTGATCCGTGCCGAGCTGACCCTCGCCAAATGATGATGAAGCGCTTCGGACTTTTCGTTTTGCTCGCCTTGGTGCTGCTCGGCATCGCGATTGCCTGGCGGGCGCCGGCGACCCTCGTCAGCGCGCGCGTCGAGCACGCGACCGGCAATCGCCTGACGCTTTCCGGCGCCGAGGGGACGCTGTGGCGTGGCCAAGGCACCGTCGCCACCGGCGAAATGCAGCTGCCGATCGTGTGGCACGTCCATCCGACGTCCCTGTTGCGCGGCGAGATCGCGGTGTCGGTCACGCCCGGCGCGTCCGGCATGCCCACCGCACGAGGGGAAGTCACGGCCACCCCGCAGGGCATCCGGGTGCGCGACCTCGCCGTCACGCTTCCAGCATCGGCACTCGTCACGGCGGCCATTGCACGCCCGCGCCTCGACGCCGCCGGCATGGTCGAGCTGTCGTCGGCACTGTTCGACTGGCCACCAACCGCGGCCAGCGCGCCGATATCGGCGCACTGGCACGACGCACGCATCGGACTGGCCGGCGGCGAGAATGTCGGGCTGGGCGAAGTCGCCGCCACGCTGCGCCTCGTCAACGGTCGCCTCACGGGCCCACTTCGCAACTCCGGTGGCGAGGTGGGGCTCGACGGAGAGATCACGATCACTTCCAATGGCGGCGGCATGGTCCGAGGCATCGTCACGCCGCGTCGCGCCGATGATCCGCGGCTCGCCGCGCTGCAGGCGATCGGCACGCCCGAAGGCAAAGGGGTGCGCCTCGAATGGCGATGGCCCGGTCGCTGAAGCGACGAGCCAGCGCAGCGAAGTCCCCCGCTTCGTCGCCGATCCGCGCGCCGGCGGCTGCGCGCACCGCGCGCGTCGCCAGCGTCGACGCCCTGCGCGGCATCGCGCTCTGTCTCATGTTCGTGTACCACTTCGCGTTCGACCTGCGCTACTACGGCGCACTGCACGCGGACTTCGAGACCGATCCGTTCTGGTTGGGCTTCCGGGCACTGATCGTGTCGAGTTTCATGGCAGTGGCGGGCGTGAGCCTCGTTCTCGCGGCGCGCAATGGCATGTCGGGCGAACGGTTCCTGCGCCGCGTCGGGTTCATTGCCGCAGGCGCCCTCGCGGCCACCGTCGCGAGCTGGCTCGTGTTCCCGGCGACGTTCATCTACTTCGGCATCCTGCACTGCATTGCCGTCGCGTCGCTCCTGGCATGGCCGGTGCGTCGCTTCCCGATGCTCGCCGGCGCAATCGGCGCGGCCGTGATCATCGCCGGACTCACGCTGGCATCCCCCGTATTCGACGCCCGAGCGTGGTCGTGGATAGGCTTCATGACGCACAAACCTGCGACGGAAGACTATGTTCCGCTGGCGCCGTGGGCCGGCGTGATGTTCGCTGGCATCGCGGCCGGTCATGCGCTGCTGCGCTCGGACTTCCGTCTCTTCGCTGCGCTCGGCCGCAGTCCGGCGTGGTTGTTGTGGCTCGGCAGGCACAGCCTCATCGTATATCTCGTGCACCAGCCGGTACTGCTCGGCGTGCTGTGGCTGCTTATCGGCGGCTGAGGCGACCATGCGTTCGTTCACCGCGCTGTACGTGGCCCTGGATGCGAGCACGAGAACGACGGCCAAGGTGGCCGCGCTCTGCGCTTACTTCCGCACGGTACCTGCGCTCGATGCGGCGTGGGCCACGTACTTCCTCACCGGCCGGAAACTGAAACGGCTGGTGCGGACGGCCGACCTTCGCCGTGCGGCCATCACGGCCTCCGGCATTCCGGACTGGCTGTTCGAGGCTTCCCACGAAGCCGTCGGGGACTTTGCCGAAACCGTCGCGCTGCTGTTGCCGCCCCCGACCCATCAGGATGATCAAACTCTCGCGGAATGGATGGACCAACGCGTCGCGCCGCTCGCTGGACTTCCGCCCGGTGAGGTCGAGCTCCGGCTTCACGACGCGTGGGCTCGGCTCGATCGCGACGCACGGCTGGTATTCGGCAAGCTCCTGTCGGGCGCGTTTCGCGTCGGCGCGGGACCGCAACTCGTCATTCGCGCACTTGGCGAGGCCGCAGGGATACCGTCGGGTGACGTCGCCCAGCGGCTGACGGGCGATTGGCTGCCGCGCACCGATTTCTGGGAATGGCTGCGCGGCACGCAGTCGCCATCCGGTCCTGCGCCGCACCGGCCCTACCCCTTCCTTCTCGCCCATGCGCTCGACGTTCCCATCGAAACGCTCGGACCGCGTGAGGCATGGCAGGCGGAGTGGAAGTGGGATGGCGTGCGTGCCCAGCTGATCGTCGACGCTGCCGGTGCCAGCCTTTGGTCGCGGGGCGGCGACCTCGTCAGCGAGCAGTTCCCGGAGGCGATGGATGCAGCACGGACACTCCCGCCAGGCACGATCGTCGACGGCGAGCTTCTCGCGTGGTCGCGCGACATCGACGTCCCCGCGCCATTCGCCACGCTGCAGCGGCGCCTGGGCCGAAAGGCGCCCGGCCGCAGGGTCCTGCAGGAGGCGCCGGTGGTCCTGCTCGCCTATGATCTGCTGCAGAGCGACGGCGTCGACATGCGCGCCGAGCCGCTCCACGTTCGCCGGGCGGCGCTGGAACGGCTGCTCGCCGACGTCGGTCCGGTCGTGCGGCTCGCGCCGGTGCTCGCGGGCGGTTCATGGGAACAGCTACGCGACCTGCGTGCGGCCGCACGCGCACGGCATGCCGAGGGTCTCATGCTCAAGCGCCTGGACAGCGCCTACGAAGCCGGTCGCGTGCGTGGCAGCTGGTGGAAATGGAAGATCGACCCGCACACGATCGACGCCGTGCTCGTCTATGCGCAGGCGGGCAGCGGCCGGCGGGCGAGCCTGTACACCGATTACACCTTCGCGGTGTGGCATGAGGGTGCGCTGGTGCCCTTCGCCAAGGCGTATTCGGGGCTCGACGATGCGGAGATTCGACGCCTCGACGCGTGGATCCGCTCGCACACGCTCGAGAAATTCGGCCCGGTGCGCAGCGTCGAGCCAGCGCAGGTTTTCGAGCTGGCCTTCGAAGGTGTCCAGGTATCGAAGCGGCACAAGAGCGGCGTTGCCGTGCGCTTCCCGCGCATCGTGCGCTGGCGGCAGGATAAGCTGGCCGCCGACGCCGACACGCTAAAGGCGCTAGCGGAGCTCGCGCGTCCGGCGAACGTCGCGCCAGACGTCCCGGCGTGATCGATGACCGCCAGGCATGACCACGGTAAGCTGGCATTGATGCGCGTTCGCCACACCCCAGCGGTCGGCCGTGCGATCGGCAGGCCGTCGCTTTGCCGAATCAGGGGCTTCCGCTATAATTCAACGCTTGCAGGCGCGTAGCTCAGCTGGTTAGAGCATCACCTTGACATGGTGGGGGTCGTTGGTTCGAGTCCAATCGCGCCTACCAGCTTTCGGAAGGCAGACCGTCCGGCCCGCGCTGGACGACGCAGGACAGGGAAAGGCATGGTTATGACACCGCGAACGTGGAACGTACCGAAGAGCGCACGCTCCGCCTTCGGACGGCCGTTCGGCGGCGCGTGGGAGCCCTTCTAGCTCGAACGCGAGTTCGCACGTCTTTCGCCCAAAGCGTTGAATGGAAAAGTGCGGCTCGTCCGCACTTTTTTATTTTCTGGAGTCCGTCATGCCTGCCATTCGTCTCCCCGACGGCGCGATCAAGGAATTCGATCGTCCCGTCACGGTTTCCGAAGTCGCCGCCGCGATCGGCCCCGGTCTTGCCAAGGCCGCCATCGCCGGCAAGGTGGATGGCCGCGTGGTCGATACCTCCCACCTCATCGAGCGGGACGCCAGCGTCGCCATCGTGACCGAACGCGATCCGGAAGGTCTCGACGTCATCCGTCATTCCACGGCGCATCTGCTGGCCTATGCCGTCAAGGAGCTCTTTCCGGATGCCCAGGTGACCATCGGTCCGGTGATCGAGGACGGCTTTTACTACGATTTTTCGTACAAGCGTCCGTTCACGCCGGAGGACGTCGCGGCCATCGAGCAGAAGATGGCCGAGCTCGCGAAAAAGGACGAGCCGGTAACGCGCAGCGTGATGCCGCGCGACGATGCCGTCGCGTACTTCAAGTCTCTGGGCGAGCACTACAAGGCCGAAATCATCGCCTCGATCCCGGGCAACGAGGACATCTCGTTGTACGCCGAAGGCAAGTTCACCGATCTCTGTCGCGGGCCGCACGTGCCGTCCACCGGCAAGCTCAAGGTCTTCAAGCTGATGAAGGTGGCCGGTGCGTACTGGCGCGGTGATTCCCGCAACGAGATGCTCCAGCGAATCTATGGCACGGCGTGGGCGAAGAAGGACGAGCTGGACGCCTACCTGCACCGCCTCGAAGAAGCAGAGAAGCGCGACCACCGCAAGCTCGGCCGGCAGCTTGACCTCTTCCACGTGCAGGACGAAGCGCCGGGCATGGTTTTCTGGCACCCGAAGGGCTGGGCGCTGTGGCAGCAGGTCGAGCAGTACATGCGGCGCGTGTACCTCGACAACGGCTACCTCGAGGTGAAGTGCCCGATGATCCTGGACCGCACGCTGTGGGAGAAATCGGGCCACTGGGAGAACTACAAGGAGAACATGTTCACCACGGAGTCGGAGAAGCACGACTACGCGATCAAGCCGATGAACTGCCCCGGGCACATCCAGATCTTCAATGCCGACCTGCGCAGCTATCGCGACCTGCCGCTGCGCTATGGCGAGTTCGGTGCCTGCCATCGCAACGAGGCGTCGGGCGCGCTGCACGGAATCATGCGGGTGCGGGCGTTCACCCAGGACGACGGTCATATCTTCTGCACCGAGGCGCAGATCCAGCCTGAGGTCAAGGACTTCAACGAGCTCGCGCTTAAGGTGTATCGCGACTTCGGATTCCACGACATCGCCATCAGGCTCGCGCTGCGGCCCGAAAAGCGGATCGGCTCGGACGCGACCTGGGATGCCGCGGAAGCGGCACTGCGCGAAGCGCTGCGCGCTTGCGGCGCGGAATGGGCGGAATTACCAGGCGAAGGGGCCTTTTACGGGCCGAAGATCGAATATCACTTGAAGGACTCGATCGGGCGCGCCTGGCAATGCGGCACGATGCAGGTCGACTTTTCGATGCCGCAGCGCCTGGGTGCCGAGTACGTCGACGCCGACGACACCCGCAAGGCCCCGGTCATGCTGCACCGGGCGGTAGTGGGCTCGATGGAGCGTTTCATCGGGATCCTGATCGAGCATTACGCCGGTGCCCTGCCCCTCTGGCTGGCGCCGGTGCAAGCCGTTGTCCTGAACATCACGGATCGCCAGGCCGACTATGCCCGCAGCATCGAGCGGCAGTTGCTGGCGGCTGGCCTGCGCGTCATCGCTGATTTGCGTAACGAGAAAATTACCTATAAAATCCGCGAACATAGCCTGCAAAAGTTGCCGTACCAGCTGATCGTCGGCGACAAGGAGCTGCAGGCCAATCTGGTAGCCGTGCGCACCCGTAGCGGCGAGGATCTCGGGGCAATGCCCTTCGCTTCCTTGCTTGCGCGCCTCCGTGACGAGGCGACGGCGCGTCGCTGACCACGGGTCGCGACGCGTGCCCGCTATGGCCGGCACGGTTTGTTTTTGATCATTCGGAGAATCGACAATAGCCCAGGAAAAAGCACCGCGCATCAACGGCGAAATCAACTCGCCTGAGATCCGGTTAGTTGGAGAGGAAGGTGAGCAGCTCGGTATCGTCGCGCTCGCAGATGCAATCGCTCGCGCGGAAGCGGCGGAGCTCGACCTGGTCGAGATCGCGCCGACGGCGAAGCCCCCGGTGTGCCGGATCATGGATTACGGCAAGTTCAAGTACCGGGAAGCGAAGAAGCAGCACGAGGCGAAGCTCAAGCTGAAGCAGATCCAGGTCAAGGAAGTCAAATTCCGGCCCGGCACTGACGAAGGCGACTACCAGATCAAGCTGCGCAACCTCATCCGCTTCCTCGGCGAGGGCGACAAGGCGAAGATCACGCTGCGGTTCCGGGGACGCGAGATGGCGCACCAGGAATTCGGCATTCGCCTGCTGGAAAGAATTCGGAACGATCTCGAGCCATACGCGGTGGTGGAGTCATTTCCGAGAATGGAAGGCCGGCAGATGGTGATGCTGCTGGCCCCGAAGAAGACGGTGGCGAAACCAGGTCACCCCAACAAGCCCGAAGCCGGTCACAAAGCCTCTCCGTCGGAGAGCACCGCCGTGGGCAGCAAATAGCGGAAGCATCATGCCGAAGATGAAGACCAAGAGCGGCGCGAAGAAGCGGTTTCGCGTGCGCGGGAGCGGCAGCATCAAGCGCTCCATGGCGTTCAAGCGCCACATCCTTACGAAGAAGTCCACCAAGAACAAGCGCCAGCTGCGCGGCATCGCCGAGATTCACGCGACGAACATCGTGTCGGTGCACGCGATGCTGCCTTACGCCTGAGGAGCCACCATGCCAAGAGTAAAACGTGGGGTTACCGCCCGGGCGCGGCACAAGAAGGTTCTAGATCTGGCCAAGGGTTATCGCGGCCGGCGCAATGCGGTGTATCGCATCGCGAAGGAAGCGGTGATGAAGGCCGGGCAGTACGCGTACCGCGACCGGCGCGCCAAGAAGCGCGAGTTCCGTGCGCTGTGGATCGCCCGTATCAATGCGGCGGCACGCGAGGTCGGTCTGACGTACAGCGTATTCATGAACGGTCTCAACAAGGCCGGCATCGATATCGACCGCAAGGTGCTGGCCGATCTGGCGGTTTATGACAAGGCAGCGTTCGGCAAGATCGCGGAGCAGGCCAAAGCCTCTCTGGCCTGATCCGGCGAAATGAACCGAGGGAGGCGCGAAGACCGCCTCCCTTTTTTTGCCCGGTGCTCCCGGGCAGAGGATTGCGATGGAAGAGCTCGACCGCATCGTCAGCAGCGCGCTCGCGGATTTCCAGGCCTGCACCGATCCGGCGGCGCTCGAGAACAGCAAGGCCCGCTACCTGGGCAAGGCGGGGGCGGTCACCGAGCTGCTGAAGAATCTCGGCAAGCTGCCGGCGGCGGAACGCCCTCAGGCCGGTGCCCGGATCAATGTCGCCAAAGGCCGGCTCGAAGCCGCGCTCGGCGCGCGCCGCGAGGAGCTCGCACAGCTCAAGCTGCAAGACCAGCTCGCAGCGGAAGCGCTCGACGTTTCGCTCCCCGGCCGCGGGCAGGGCAGTGGCGGTCTGCACCCGATCACCCGCACCCTCGATCGCATCGAGATCTTGTTCCGCTCACTTGGCTTTGAAGTCGCCGATGGGCCGGAGATCGAGGACGACTTCCACAACTTCACCGCCCTGAACACGCCGGAGAACCACCCGGCCCGCTCGATGCACGACACGTTCTACGTCGAAGGTGGCAAGGTGCTTCGCACGCACACGTCGCCGATCCAGGTGCGCTACATGGAAACGCACGCGCCGCCCATCAAGGTCATCGCGCCGGGCCGCGTGTACCGCGTGGACAGCGATGCCACCCACTCGCCGATGTTCCACCAGGTGGAGGGGCTGTGGATCGACACCGACGTGACCTTCGCCGACCTCAAGGGCGTGTTCACCGAATTCCTGCGCAACTTCTTCGAGCGGGACGATCTCAAGGTGCGCTTCCGGCCGTCGTTCTTCCCGTTCACCGAGCCCTCGGCGGAGGTCGACATGAGCTTCGGTGACGGCTGGCTCGAGATCGCCGGTGCGGGTCAGGTGCATCCGAACGTGCTGCGGGCCGTAGGCATCGATCCGGAGCAGTACCAGGGTTTCGCCTTTGGCATGGGCCCCGACCGTCTGACGATGCTCCGGTATGGCGTCAATGACTTGCGGCTGTTCTATGAGAACGATCTGCGTTTCCTGCGGCAGTTTGCGTGACATGAGCGCACTGCATCACGCGCGCACCACCACGGCTCTCCATCGCCGCGCGGGTGCGCTCGCGCGGCCCTCGGGAGCGGCCGGATGAAGTTTTCCGAACGCTGGCTGCGCACCCTGAGCGATCCGCCGCTGAACTCGGCGCTGTTGCAGGAGGCGCTCACCATGGCCGGCCTGGAGGTCGAAGCCGCGGAACCCGCGGCGCCACCGTTCACCGGCGTGGTCGTCGGCAGGATCGAACGCGTCGATACGCATCCGGGCGCGGATCGGTTGCACGTGTGTCACGTCGACGTGGGGACGGGCGCTCCCTTGCAGATCGTTTGCGGCGCGCCGAATGCAGCGACCGGCATGCGCGCTCCGGTCGCCCTGGTGGGGGCGCGTTTGCCCGGCGGGATCACCATCGATCACGCGCGGATGCGCGGCATCGAATCGCAGGGAATGCTCTGCTCCGCCAAGGAGCTGGGTATTGCGGATGACGCTTCGGGCCTGCTCGCCCTGCCCGCGGCGACGCCCGTGGGTACGGACCTGCGCGAGGCCCTCGCGCTCGACGACACGCTCATCACCCTCAAGCTCACGCCGAACCGTGCCGACTGCCTTTCCCTGCTCGGCATTGCACGCGAGGTGCGGGCAATCACCGGCGCACCGCTGCATGCGCCGGAGGTGAAGGCAGCGACCGTGGGAACCACGGCGACACGTGGTGTGCGTGTGGAGGATACGACCGCCTGCCCGCGCTTTTGCGGTCGCGTGATCGAGGGCATCGACGCACGCGCCCCGACACCGGAGTGGATGCGTGAGCGCATCGAGCGCAGCGGCATCCGGGCGATCTCTGCCATCGTGGACATCACCAACTATGTGATGCTCGAGCTCGGCCAACCGCTGCACGCCTACGACAACGCGCTGCTCGAAGGCGATATCGTCGTGCGCTTCGCGCGGGAAGGCGAGAAGCTCACCCTCCTCAACGAACAGATCCTCGACCTCGAGCCGGACCTGCTGCTCGTGGCGGACGCGCGCAAACCGCTGGGGCTCGCCGGCATCATGGGCGGCGAGCATTCCGGCATCAGCGACACCACGGCTGCCGTCTACCTCGAAGGCGCGTTCTGGAACCCGCTGGTGATCCAGGGCAAGTCGCGGCGACTCGGCTTCTCCAGCGATGCCGGCCACCGCTTCGAGCGCGGCGTCGATCCCGAGCTCGGACCCCGCGCGGTGGAACGCGCAACGGAATTGATCCTGTCGATCTGCGGCGGGCGCGCCGGACCGCTGGCCGACCACTGTGCCGCCCTCCCCGACCGCTCGCCGGTGTCCGTGCGCCGTGCCCGCGTGCGCCGACTGCTGGGCGTCGACATCGCACCCGATGCCATCACCGAGTACTTCCGCCGGCTGGGCTGCATCGTCGCGACGCATGGCGACGGCTGGGACGTGACGCCGCCAAGCTACCGGTTCGATCTCGCGATCGAGGAAGACTTCGTCGAGGAAGTTGCGCGGCTGTACGGTTACGATGCGATCCCGGCGACGCCCTCCGCGCACGTGCAGCGCATGCTGGCGGCACCAGAAGCCCTTCGATCCGTCGCCGACCTGAAGCGCCGTCTGGTCATGCGCGACTGGCAAGAGGTGGTGACTTTCAGCTTCGTCAGCGCGATGGCCGAGCAGGCACTTTTTCCGGATCGCGCAGAGGCTGCACAACCATTGCGGGTTCTGAATCCGATCGCGGCGCACCTCGATGTGATGCGAACGACGCTCGCGGGGGGCTTGCTCGAAGTGCTGCGCACGAACCTCGCCCGTCGCGAAGAACGCGTGCGCATCTTCGAGATGGGCCGCTGCTTCGAGCGCACGGCCAACGGTGACCACCAGCCGCTCAGGTTCGGCGGCCTCGCCTACGGTGGTGCGCTCGCGGAGCAATGGGGTGAGCCGAAGCGCGCCGTCGACATTTTCGACGTCAAAGGCGACCTGCAGGCCATCGTTGCCCCGGCCCGCCTCGAGACCGCCGTGTCGTTCCACCCCGCCCTGCACCCCGGACGCAGCGCGCACGTCCTGCTGCACGGACAGCCGATCGGTTGGCTCGGTGAGTTGCATCCACGCCTCGTGCGCGAGCTCGAGCTCCCGCGCGTACCGGTGCTGTTCGAGCTCGAATTGTCGCCGTTGACGAGCATCCCGGTGCCGTCTGCCACGGCCGTCTCGAAACTGCCGCGCGTGCGTCGCGACATGGCCGTCGTCGTCGACGAGGCCGTGCCGGCACAGGCGGTGCTGGACGCGCTCGAGGCCGCGCGCCCAAGCGCCGTCGCGTTGATCCGGCTGTTCGATGTGTATCGCGGAGCGTCGCTCGGGCGCGACAAAAAAAGCCTTGCGATTCTGGTGGTTATGCAGGATACTGAACGTACTTTGACCGACGCCGAGATCGACGTAATCATGACGGAGCTGGTACAGGTCGTCGTCGATCGCTTCCAGGGCACACTTCGCCAGTAAGGTTGGATCGATGACGCTTACCAAAGCCGAACTTGCCGATCTGCTGTTCGAGCAGCTGGGCCTCAACAAGCGCGAGGCCAAGGACATGGTCGAGCGCTTCTTCGAAGAGATCCGCATCGCGCTCGAAGCAGGAGACAGCGTGAAGCTCTCGGGCTTCGGTAACTTCCAGCTGCGGGAGAAGCCGCAGCGCCCTGGCCGCAACCCCAAGACAGGCGAGGAGATCCCCATCACGGCGCGCCGTGTGGTGACGTTTCACGCCAGCCAGAAGCTGAAGGCCATGGTCGAAGCTGCGAGCCATGCCGGAACACCCACGAGCTAAGGCCGAACTCCCGCCAATCCCCGCCAAGCGCTACTTCACCATTGGCGAGGTGAGCGACCTCTGTGCGGTCAAGCCGCACGTGCTGCGCTATTGGGAGCAGGAATTCACCCAGCTGAAGCCGGTGAAGCGGCGGGGCAATCGCCGCTACTACCAGCACCACGAGGTGCTGCTCATCCGGCGCATCCGGGACCTGCTGTACGAACAAGGCTTCACCATCAACGGCGCCCGGCACCGCCTTGATACCGAGCCTGAGGCTGCCCCGCAGATCCACGTCGGCGGAAACGGCAGCCACGTGACCGCACTCCGGGCGCCCGCTGGGTCTCCTCAGCCGATCTCGCTCGCCGAAATACGGCAGGAACTGGAGGAAATACGGCAGCTGCTAGGACGGCCGGACTGATCCCGCTATAATCGTCCGTTTACGTCGGGGCGTAGCGCAGCCTGGTAGCGCACCTGCATGGGGTGCAGGGGGTCGGAAGTTCGAATCTTCTCGCCCCGACCATAGAAATCAATGGGTCGGCCCGGTGTCGCCGCGCCGACCCGTTTGCCTGGACGTAGCAGCGGCCAGCCGCCGGTCGCGGCGCGGGGCGTCTTACCGGAGCGAGGCATGGAGCTTGCTTTGCCCTCGTGCTTGCCGATCAATGGCTTGCAATACGACGCCCAAGGAAAAACTCCAATGCCCGCTGCGCAGCCCCGTCCTGCGGCACCTAGCGTCAGCGCTGCTGTCGTGTCGGAGCTCTCGCTTGCGCGGGCGCAGCGCAATACCGTCCTGATCATCGATGACCTCTTCAGCAGCCGTCTGCTGCTGGCGGAGATCGTGCGGCAGATCGACAGCCGCCTCAATCTGGAGCTCTTCGAGACCCCCAGCCGGGCCCTGGAATACGCGCGCAACAATCGCGTGGACATGGTGCTCACCGATTACAAGCTCCCCGAGTTCGACGGCATCGAACTCGTGAAACGCCTTCGTGCCCTGCCTCACTGCGTCGACGTGCCGATCGTCGTCATCACCGTCGTCGACGACCGCAAGGTCCGGTACCAGGCCCTCGAAGGGGGCGCGACGGACTTCCTGATCAAGCCGCTGGACGAGCACGAGACCCGCGCCCGGTGCGCCAATCTGCTGGAGCTGCGCCGGCACAAGATCGTCCTGTCGGACCAGGCGCGCGTGCTGCAATATCAGGTCGACAAGGCCGTCGGCGAGATTCACGAGCGCGAGTTGGAGACCCTCGCCAAGCTCGCCAAGGCGGGTGAGTTCCGCGACAAGCAGACCGGCAACCACCTCGCCCGCATGGCCAAGTATTCGGGCTTGATCGGCCACAATCTCGGCTTGGGCCATGAGACGGTCCACGTCCTCGAAGTGGCCGCCCCCATGCATGACATCGGCAAGATCGGGATCCCCGATTCGATACTGCTCAAGAGCGGTCCGCTCTCCCCCGCCGAGGTGGAGGTGATGCGGACGCATCCACGGATCGGCTACGACATCCTGAAAGGCAGCCCGTCGAAATACCTCAGCATGGGCGCGATCATCGCCCTCGGCCACCACGAGAAGTTCGACGGCACAGGCTATCCCAACGGCCTGCACGGTGAGGACATCCCGGTCGTCGCCCGTGTGGTTGCGGTGGCGGACGTCTTCGATGCGCTGATCAGCGAACGCCCCTACAAGCGGGCCTGGACCCTCGAAGAGGGCGTCGAGCACGTGCGCTCGCAACGGGGGAAGCACTTCGATCCGAACTGCGTTGATGCCTTCTTTGCCGATATGGCCAAGATCGAGGGTATACGGGCGCAGTTTAAGGATTAATTGGTGCCTTAGGCCGAGAGCCATTCACCGACACGAACCCAAGCTCGGTCAGCTACGTCGGGCCGGAAAAAAGCGAAATGCCCGGCTCGGCGAAGTTGAAAGTCCGCCGGTTTCAGCAACTCGCTCGACACCGAGCAATGCTCGAAAAGCCCAGTTAGCCTCTTGGTTGCTGCTTCTGTCGCAAACGCGTCGTCAGCGAAGCGTATCGTCAGAATGTCCGCACGCAGTGCGGCAAAACGACCGCGTACTTCCGCAATGCGTTCGTGATCGGGCTCACCTGACCTGTCACGCAATTTCCACCACAATGCTGGTTTCAGCCGGGCTGCCCATTGCAGTGCAGCGCCGGCCGGAAGGTCATCCCCCAGTCGCAATCGTCTTCCTGGGAAGTACCCGACGATTCGGGTCACAGCTGGCATTAGGACGTGCCACGTGAGGAACATAAGCGGTCGCAGCAACCGGTCATAGTCACCCCAATAACCCGTATGCCCGCCCACCGTCACGAATTTGTCGATTAAACGGCCATTCGTGACAAAACCCGTCACCAGCGCGCCCACGCTATGGCCGATGACGGCGATGCGTGCCTCTGGAAATCGCGCTTTCACCCAGTCCACTACAGCGGCACAATCTTTGCTTCCCCAGTCTTCGACGGTTGCGTCGAACCCCTTAAGAGACGCCGGCCGAGACTCACCGATACCTCGATAGTCGTAGGTGAGAGTGGGAATGCCGATTTGCGATAGGTATGTGGCGAAAGGCGCGTAATAGCGCTGCCGGAGCCCTGCACCTGCATTGACGATGGCGACCGTAGCTGGATCGCATAAGAGCTCATCCGCATAAAGCCGCGCACCCAGAAGATAACCGTCAGTGGCAGCTATCCGTTCGGGAACACAAGTGGTACCTGCAAATTGCCGCGCCGACAAGATCAACGATTCGTCCTCTCACGAAGAGCACCGTGATTCAGTGTACTGAACTCACGGGTTCTCGTGCACGCCTTTCTGTATCGATGGATCGGCTCGCCGAGATATTTCGTCTCCAACGGTTCATGGCCGGAGCCCCTCGGGCGGAGTTGGAGCAATCGGTCCTCCGGGTATTCATCGGGGGCATCGTACTCATCTACTTGGTCCTTTACACCTTCAAAGATGGGGTCGTTGACGATCATGAACTCCAGGTCGACTTAGTCGCGCTGGCATTCTTCCTATTTGGGGTAGCCATTACGGCGCGTACTGTGATTTCGGGCAAATCTTCAGTCGCGCGGCGAGTCATTGGAATGATCGCCGACAACGCAGTGACTTCGTATTGCCTGATCCGCATGGGCGAAGGCGGAGCCGTTGTGCTGGGTGTTTACCTGTTCGTGACGTTCGGAAACGGCTTCAGGTACGGACGAAAGTATCTTCATGCGTCACAGGTGTTGGGATTAGTCGGATTTTCTCTGGTACTGGGCGTGTCTGACTTCTGGTCACAGCACTTGGCCATAGGAACCGGATTGATCGTTTCAATGGTCGTTCTGCCGTTCTACGTCGGTGTGTTAGCTGAGCGGATCAACGAAGCCCGCAAGCGGGCTGATGAAGCGAACAAGGCCAAGGGTCGTTTCCTCGCGAATGTAAGTCATGAGATGCGTACGCCTTTGAATGGCGTAATCGCGATGGCCGACGTGCTGCGGGAAACCGACCTAGCGGATTCCCAGCGCGAGATTGTCGACACACTTGGTACGTCTGCTCATCTCCTGTTGGTGCAGATCGAAGATGTCCTCGACATGGCCAAGATCGAGGCAGGCAGGGTTCAGATCGCTAAGGATCCTTTCGATCTTGGTCAATTGATCACCGGCACGGTGAAGCTCGTCCTGCCGCAAGCGCGCCACAAAGGATTGAATCTCAACGTACAAGTGGCGGCCGAGGTCAATCGATGGTTTGAGGGGGACGCACACCACTTACGGCAAGTGCTCCTCAACCTCTTGGCAAATGCCGTCAAGTTTACGGAGAAAGGATCTGTCGAATTAAGCGCGAGGCTAGTTCGCACCGAAGGCGCCGAGACGCTCGTACGTTTTGAAGTGAAAGACACCGGAATCGGGATCGCGTATGAAAAACAAGCGGCGATATTCGAGCCATTTACCCAGGCGGACGATTCCATCACACGTGTATACGGCGGAACGGGCCTTGGCACGACCATCGCGCGGCAGCTTGCAGCGCTGATGGGGGGCACCATCGGCGTCCAGAGCTCGCTCGGTGACGGCAGTATGTTTTGGGTCGAGATACCGTTCTCGCACGCAGAGGCCAAGAATCCAGACCAGATCACCGACTTGGTGGAACCGGCGAAATTTGTCGCAATCGCGACATCCATTCCCGGCCACGGACCAACAGCAACGGTTACCAAGCTGCGCGGCGCTCGAATCCTCGTCGCTGAAGACAACGCGACGAACCAACGTGTTGCGGAGCTGGTCTTACAGAGCGGTGGGCACTACCCAACCATCGTCAACAACGGCGAGGCCGCCCTCGACGAGTTGGAACATGGCGGTTACGACCTCGCGCTATTCGATCTGTCGATGCCGCTGGTCAGCGGCATGGATGCGTTAAAGCTGTACCGCTTTACCACGGCTAATCCAATCCCCATTCTTATCCTCTCCGCCAACGTGACCACCGAAGTGATAGAGGACTGCATGGCAGCCGGCGCGGCGGAGTTCGTGGCCAAGCCCATTCGACCAGCGAAGCTACTTGCCGCGATTGAGGCCCACCTCGGTCGACGTCCAGTCGATCGCGCCGTCATATCTGTGGCGCCGAACCGACCCGATGAACGTCCGTCGTTAAGCGTCGTAGACGTACCCCCGATCGATGAAAGGGTGCTCGGCGATCTGAGTCGCCTCTCAGCCGACCCGACTTTTATCGCGCGGCTGCTCGGTGGGTTCCGTACGGATGCTGAACGGCTCGTGGGCGAGATCACCGATGCGCTCGCGTCACGGAACTACGAAGCGGTCAAGGATGCAGCGCACGCACTTAAGGGTGGCGCCGGTAGCGTCGGAGCTACTTACTTGGTGACGATGGCGACCCGGTTCGAAAAGGCGGATCATGAAGTACTCCGCCTGAAGGCTGCTGCGTGGACAGAGGAACTGGCGAAGGCAACCGACATCGCCCTCGGGCTGCTTGAACGTCACATCGAAGTTCAGAGGCAGCAAACGAGCATATAGCTATACAGCGCGTTGCAGTGGAGTGATCTGCGCACTTTGGGGCGCACGCATTTCGTCCTCCACTTCGTAGCCTCGGGTTTGAGCGCGGACGAGCCGTTCCATCATACGCATGTCGCGGTCAGACAGCCGGAGGGCAGCCTCCGCCCACACGCCGACAACTCGGCTGAGCTCTTCGCGTGTGACCGGGCTGATCTCTTGTCGTACTTGCTCTATCCCACGTCGGCCATTAGCAGCTCGCGAGTGCTTGCGCACAAAACTATACAGCGCTGCTTCACCATCTCCATCAGGGGCCAATACGTCGACGACACCCATATCGTAGAGTTGGCGCGCCGTGTAGGTGTTTCCACTAGTGATCAGATCTTCGGTAATGCGTCGCCCTACTTTCCGGAGGAGGAAACTATAGGCACCCATACCGGGGAACAAGTTAAACAGTATCTCCGGAAAGCCCATGCGCACCGATTCTTCGGCGATGAGTACCGAACTCGACAGCGCGCATTCGAACCCACCGCCCAGTGCATCGCCTTGCACGAGCGAGATGGTCGTTAACGGCAAGTCGCAGTTGCGAGACCACGGGTACAGGTTGTCTACGCACTGTTCCCCATAGCGGACCAACGCTTGCCGGTCCTGCCGATCGATGGCTTCGCGAAACAGGGAAAGATCGCCGCCCAAGTTGAACACGCCAGGTACTTTAGAGGCGATTACGGCGTAGTCGATCCGAAACTGCCGGCCGCGATGGTTAACGTAACCGGCGCCTTCTGCGATGCTCTCAATATAGCTTCGCAATTGGCCCAAGAGAGCGACGTTGAAACTCGGCCGCGGTTTGGGGTTCATGAACCCCCAGAGCACACCATACTCAACGTCAAATCGAGTGGAAACCTGAGGGAATTGCGCGTGGGGAAGAAAACGAACCTCGGCTCTTGGGCTTACTTCGGGTCGTGAATCCATGGTTCCCCAGGCGGCTTGCTTGAAGGATTGTCGCGAACAGCGTGTCCGAAATTTACCGAGTTGTTCTCGCGTCGTCTAGCCTTGTAGTCGAATCGTACCTATTTCACGCTGCGCGGAGCCGAAAAACGACAGTATGTATGCTACACACTCGAGCGATTGCTTGTAGAACAACATATTGATTTATAAGCCTTTTGTGAAGCCTGCCGAATCCGACGCCTAGGCCATTCACTTACGGTGGGGACGTAGCGGAGCGTGCACCGAGAACGCCGTGAAACGCGTTCTTATGTAGGATCATGGACAATGCGAAGTTTTCCGGGAGAGCTGCAATGCCGCCGGCCGATTCGTCGCTAGCGATCGCCGCGCTATCAGCCCGGCTTACTGCTCTCGAGGGAGCTGTCGCTGCGTTGGCGCGCCAACAGGTCAGTGTGCTGACTGCGGCAGCCCGGCTGGCGTGGTTCGACAGCTATTGCCGAAGAAATAATGGAAAGGTACGCCCCGCTGCCCGTAACTGATGAGGTGCTCGAGTTCTTGCGTCAGTCGTTTTCCTTCCGATGTCCAGAAGCTTCTTAACGGTCGATCCCCCGAGCTAGTAGTCGGGACAGATTCAGCGACAAATCAGCAATCTCCTCCCACACCACCGCGTGCCCCATCGGGTACGTCCGCCATTGGACCCGGTACCCTCCCCTTTCCAGTTGTCTCCGCGACGCCTCGCCCCACTCCAGGCGGACCACCGGGTCCTGCGTCCCATGGGCCATGAAGATCGGGACCTCCCGGTTGGCCGGGCTGCCCTCGGCCTCGAGGCGGCCTCCGTCGATGAGATACGTTGAAAGCCCGACCAGTCCGGCGAGCGGGTTGGGGTAGCGCAGTCCGGCGTACAGCGCGACTGCCCCGCCCTGGGAGAATCCGGCCAGCACGATGCGCGTCGAGTCAATCCCGTGTGCCTCTTCGTGACGCAGGATGGCGTCGATCTGCGCCTGTGATTCGCGAACACCAGCGAGATCCGCGCGCTGATCGAGGTCGGCGTCGGCGATGTCGTACCAGGCGCGCATCGGATAGCCGCCGTTGACGGTGACCCGCCGGACCGGTGCGTGCGGAAAAATGAACCGTGCCGAGAGAGTATCCGGGAGCTTCAGCTCTTCGACCATCGGGACGAAATCATTGCCGTCCGCACCGAGCCCGTGCAGCACGATGATGGTGGCATCGGGCCGTGGTCCCGTTTCGAGCTCAATGCAGGGCAATCGGTCAGTCGACATGAGATGATCCCAGATTTGCGTCCAGCGCTTCTCCGGTTGCTTAGTTGCGGTCACCGGAACGAAGTTCAGGGCTTCGGAAGGCCACCCTCCGCTGCCTCACGAACCGCGTGCGGATCGTCGCTCCTTCGAAATGCGTTCTCTCCTACCCTGCGTGCGACACATGAAACGATGGCGTCGCACGGTGTTGACGACCAGTGGCGTCGCGCTGACGGTGTTGGCCCTGACGGCCTGCTTGTCGCCACCGGGTGCGTCGACGCAGGGTGATGCGGCATCACGCGCTGCGTCGCACCGGTTCCAGAACACTTATACCGACGTGAACCCCGGCGGCTTCTGGAAATGGCAATGGGAGCGCTGGACGAGTGGCAAACCATCGGTCCCTGAAGGTGGCTGGCACTTTCCCGTCCGCCACCCGGACATTGCATACCTCGCATCGAACACAACTACGCCGACGATGACATGGATCGGTCACGCCACGGTCCTGCTGCAGCTCGGTGGCGTCAACATTCTGACCGATCCGCAGTTCAGCGAGCGCGCGTCACCGTTCACGTTCCTCGGGCCGCGGCGCTGGGTGCCCCCTGCCCTGTCGCTCGAAGAATTGCCGCATGTCGACATCGTCATCGTTTCGCACAGCCACTACGATCATCTCGACGATGACACCGTACGCGAGCTCGCACGGCAACGCGGGGGGCCGCCGCGGTTCTACGTACCGCTCGGTCTGGGCGCGTGGTGCAGGGAACGCGGTATTACGCAGGTGACCGAGCTCGGCTGGTGGGACGAGCAGATCGATGGCACCCTGACGGTCCACCTCGTTCCTGTCCAGCACTGGAGTGCACGCACACCGTGGGACCGCAACGAGACCTTGTGGGGAGGCTTCGTCATCGAGGCACCGGGCGCCCGCGTGTTCTTCGCCGGCGATACGGGCTACTCAAAGGACTTCGCAGATATCGCGCGGCGCTTCCCATGGTTCGATCTTGCCATCCTGCCGATCGGCGGCTATGAGCCGCGCTGGTTCATGGCACCGCAGCACATCGATCCCGCCCAGGCCGTGCAGATCCACAGGGACCTGCACGCGCACGCGTCCGTCGGCGTGCACTGGGGCACGTTCGCGCTGTCCGACGAGCCGCTCGACGAACCGCCGCGCAAGCTTGCGCAGGCACTCGCTGCGGCGGGGATCGACTCGTCGGCATTCTGGGTGTTGGAGCATGGGGAGACCCGCGTCATCACGCCGCACATCGCCGATCGGGGCACCGACATCAGGCAGCCGGGATCGCCGCAGGCCGAGGTATCCTCGGGGCAGCACAACTCCATTCGCCGTCCATGACAACCAGCATCATGCCGCACCGGTTCACCGCGCCACCGCGCCGCGGCCGTACCCCGTCGAAACCCGGCGCCGTGACCGGTCAGGTCCAGAGCCTTACGCGCGGGCTGCAGATCCTCGAATCGCTCGGGCGCGCCGAAGGCGGCCTGACGCTCACCGAGGTCGCGCATCGCGTGACCCTGCCCGCCTCCACCACGCATCGTCTGCTCTCCACGCTGGAAAAGATGGGCTACGTTTACCAGGCGGGCGATCTCGGGCTCTGGTATGTCGGCCTGCAGGCGTTCGCGGTCGGCTCGAGCTTTCTCAGCAACCGCGACTTCGTTGCGCAAAGCCACACGTACATGCGCCGGCTGATGGAGCAATCCGGCGAAACAGCCAATCTCGCCGTGCTCGATGGCAGCGAAGCCGTATTCATCGCCCAGGTGCAGTGTCGCGAGATCATGCGCTTGCTCGTGAAGCTCGGCAGCCGCGCCCCGCTGCATGCGTCCGGTGTGGGCAAGGCGATATTCGCGGCGTTGCCGGATGACCAGATCGATGCGCTCCTCAAGGTGCGCGGATTGCCGCGCATCACGGAGAGCACCATTGTCGCGCCCGAGACCATGTGGGCGGCGCTGCGTGTCATCCGCCAGCGCGGCTGGTCCTTCGACGATGAGGAGCATCTGCTCGGGACGCGATGCGTGGCGGCTTCCATCTATGACGAGCATGCGGAGCCGCTTTGTGCCATTTCCCTCGCCGGGCCCGCGACACGGCTGCCCGACGAGCGCATCAAGCAGCTCGGCCCGCTCGTGGCGCACACGGCCGAAGAGATCACGCGCAAGCTAGGCGGCCGCTGGCCCCATCCGTACTAGTCTCGCCGGTCGGAGCGGTTCACCGGCGCCACGCAACCGGCGCGACGACACGCTGGACTTCGGGGCGGGCGATCGTCGGCACTGCGAATACCGCACGCGTCAGCGTTCGACGGTTGTGTCGGGGTCCGGCTCGCTCAGGAACTGGAGCAGCCGCCGCCCCTTCATCGTCGGCTCGATGCCGCAGGTAGTCGGCTCGACGAGGCCGCACGCCAGCAGCGACTCCTTGCTTTGCAGCGAAATCGGAGCGCCGCGCGCGCAGCGTTGCAGGTTCCTGGCGAGTTGTGCCGTCACGGCAGGCACCTCTCCCGGCTCCATGCGCCTGATGAGGCATCCCCCGTCGATCGTCATCGCCGCTCCGTCGCCCGCCCGAACGTCGGCGCTCCAAAACGCATTCCGTAATCGGCACGCACTTGGTCGCCGTTCACGATGTCCGCGATCGTGCGCAGCATGCAGCGGCACGTGATCGGCACATGGCGCGTCCATGCCCAACGCAGAGCAGGACGAATTGCGAGTGTAGTCCCCGCGGCCAGCCTGTGGAATCGGGCGACGCGTCTTGCGCTTGGCGATCGCGTGCCGGGCGAGCACGCCCAAGGAGGCGCCTCGAGCGGCTCGTGCGACGCAAAGGTCGCCAGGCCGATCATCGGGGCGGAGCACGCCTCGGCCCCCTTCTCCCGTTGGAGCGCGATGCAGCTGGTCCGCACCATCACGAGGTACGGTACCCTCGCGGAATGGCAGAAGAGATCGTCATCTTCGACATCGACGGGACCCTCGCGGACGTTTCCGAGCGGATCCATCACGTGCGCGCGAAACCGAAGAACTGGGATGCGTTCTTCGAGGGAATGGCGCAGGACCGGGCCATTCGATCCATGGTTCGGCTATGCAACATTCTGCATGCGGCCGGCGTGCACATCGTCCTGTGCTCCGGCCGGACGGAGCAGTATCGGCAGGAGACGGTGCGGTGGCTGGAACGCGAGGGCGTGCGCTACCACGACCTGCGCCTGCGCCGCGACGGTGACCGGCGCAGCGATGCCATCGCCAAGAAGGAGATGCTGCGTGGTCTCGACCGTTCCGAGATCCTGTTCGTCGTCGAGGACCGGAGCCGCGTCGTCGAGATGTGGCGCGCCGAAGGCTTCGTCTGCCTGCAGTGCGCGCCCGGCGAGTTCTGACCCTGCGCTGACCGCGTCGCCGCACCGGACTGCGACGACCGGGCATAATGACGCCGGCAACGCCGAACATCAGGGTCGCCCGGCAAGGTCCCCGCAACACGACATGAACGACGGCTTCTTTTCCCACCATCGGCAGGGCTTCGTCCGCGTGGCGGCATGCACGCCGCGCGTCGCCGTCGGCGATCCCGCAGCCAACGCCGACGAAACGCTCGCGCTCATGCACGACGGCGAGGCGCGGCATGTGGACCTCATGCTCTTCCCCGAGCTCGGGATCAGCGCCTACGCCATCGACGACCTGCTGCTGCAGGACGCGCTGCTCGATGCCGTCGAGACGGCGCTCGCGCGCCTCGTCGCCGCGTCGGTGGCGTTGCGTCCCGTTTTCGTCGTTGGCGCCCCGGTCCGCCGGAACGGCCGGCTGTACAACTGCGCGGTCGTGTTCGCGCGTGGACTCATCCTGGGCGTCGTGCCCAAGTCCTATCTTCCCAATTACCGGGAATATTACGAGGGCCGCTGGTTCGCGCCCGGCGCCGGTGTTGCGGGACTCGATGTGACGATCGCCGGGCAGCAGGCGCCGTTCGGCACTGACCTGCTCTTTGCCGCAGCCGAGTTGCCCGATTTCGTTTTTCATGTCGAGATCTGCGAGGACTTCTGGGCGCCCGCGCCGCCGTCGACCAAGGGGGCGCTGGCCGGCGCACTGATCCTGTGCAACCTGTCGGCATCCAACATCGTGGTCGGCAAGGCCGTCGACCGCGACGTGCTGTGCCGCTCGCAGTCGATCCGCTGCCTCGCGGCGTACGCGTACGCTGCAGCCGGGCCGGGCGAGAGCACCACCGACCTTGCCTGGGACGGCCAGGCCAGCATTCACGAGCTCGGCGCGTTGCTCGCGCAGAGCGCCCGGTTTCCAGCGGCGAACCAGATGGCCGTCGCGGACGTCGACGTCGAACGCCTGCGCCTGGAGCGCATGCGCACGCTGACGTTCAACGCCGCGGTCAATGCCGCCGGTCATCCCGAGCACGTTTTTCGGCGCATCCGGTTCGAGCATCGGCCGACATTCGCGGATGCCGGCCTCGAGCGGGCCATCGATCGCTTCCCGTTCGTGCCGGACGATCCCGCACGCCTCGACCTGGACTGCTACGAAGCGTTCAACATCCAGGTGCAGGGTCTCATGAAGCGCCTGCAAGTCACCAATGGCGAGCGCCTGGTGATCGGGGTGTCCGGCGGACTCGATTCGACCCATGCGCTCATCGTCGCCGCCAAGGCATTCGATACTTTGCATCTGCCGCGCAAGAACATCCTCGGTTTCACGATGCCGGGCTTCGCGACCTCGGAGGGGACGAAGTCCAACGCCTGGGCGCTGATGAACGCTCTTGGGGTGACGGGCGAGGAAATCGACATCAAGCCGGCAGCCGAGCGAATGCTGCAGGACATCGGCCACCCGTACGCGCAAGGCCAACCGGTGTACGACGTCACCTTCGAGAACGTGCAGGCCGGCCTGCGCACGGATTACCTCTTCCGGCTCGCCAACGAGCGCCGCGCCTTCGTGCTCGGCACCGGCGATCTGTCGGAGCTCGCGCTCGGCTGGTGTACCTATGGTGTCGGCGACCAGATGAGCCATTACAACGTGAACAGCTCGGTCTCCAAGACACTCATCCAGTATCTCGTGCGCTGGGTGGTGCACACCAAGCAGTTCGACGACGCGGCCTGCGCAACGCTGCTGTCGATTCTCGAGACCGAGATCTCACCCGAGTTGGTGCCCGCGGGTGCGACGGGAGATATCCAGAGCACGCAGTCGAAGGTCGGGCCTTACGAACTGCAGGACTTCCACCTTTACTACATCACCCGGTATGGACTCCGCCCGTCGAAGGTGGCGTTTCTCGCGTGGCATGCGTGGCGCAATTTGGACCGCGGCGCGTGGCCGCCGAACTTTCCCGTCAGCGCGCGCCATGCTTATGAGCTGGCCGAGATCAAGAAGTGGCTGGCGGTGTTCCTCTACCGGTTTTTCGAGATCAGTCAGTTCAAGCGCTCGGCCATGCCTAACGGGCCGAAGGTAGTCTCGGGGGGCAACCTGTCTCCGCGCGGGGATTGGCGAGCCCCTTCCGACGGCAACGCCAACGTGTGGCTCGACGAGCTCGAGCGCAACGTACCGGGCTGAGGACGACATGCCAGGCGCGCGTTCTGCGGCCCGGCCTACCGCGCGAACTTGGTCGACAGCACGACCAGTGTCTGCGTCCGCTCGATGCCGGGCAGCTGGCCAATGTGGTCGAGGCAGCGATCGAGCTCCGCCGTCGTGCGGGCCTCGACCGTCACGACATAGTCGAAAACGCCGCTGACGGCGTGCAGTGCCGAGCAGTGCGGCATGGCGCGCAACTCCCGCACGACCTGGTCGGACTGTTTCGGGTTCACGTTCAAGAGCACCTGCGCCGACACGTTCGCGGCCTGCCGGTTGGCGAGCCGCACGGTGTAACCGGCGATGATGCCGCTCCGCTCGAGGCGCCGAATGCGCTCCTGCACCGTCGTGCGGGAGATGCCGAGCTTGCGCGCGATCGAGGCCGTCGACTCCCGCGCGTTCGCACTCAGGAGCGCGAGCAGCTGATGATCATCGGTGCTCATGGCGAATTGTCTGGTAACCCCGGCGAATCGACGGGAATTCTACTGCTTCCGACGGTTCGCCGGGTGCCATTCGGCGCCCAGTCCGGCTACGCTCTTCGCTCCAGGAGAATCCAATGGCCACAAGACTCGCATTGATCGGCGCCGGGAAGATCGGCGACGCCATCGTCAACCTGCTCCACGCCACAGGCGACTACGACATCACCGTCGCCGACTGCGAGGCCGAACGGCTGCAGCCCGTGACGCGTCCGGGCGTGCGCTCCATCCAGGTGGACTGCACGGATGCGCGTGCGTTAACGGAGCTGCTCGACGGCCAGAAGGTCGTCGTTTCCGCATCGCCGTTCTATCTCACGCCGGCGATCGCCACGGCGGCACGGCGCGGCGGTGTGCATTACTTCGACCTCACCGAGGACGTGGCGAGCACGCGCGCCGTGAAGGCGCTGGCCGAGGGGGCGGGCACGGCATTCGTCCCGCAATGCGGCCTCGCGCCGGGTTACGTCTCCATCGTCGCCCGCCATCTGACGCGGCAGTTCGAGACCCTGCGCGACGTGCAGATGCGTGTGGGTGCGCTTCCCATCTACCCGACCAACGCCCTCAAGTACAACCTCACGTGGAGCACCGATGGTCTGATCAACGAATACTGCAACGTGTGCGAAGCGATCATCGACGGCGACCGCCGCGAGACGCTGCCGCTCGAGGAAGTGGAGGCGTTCTCGCTGGACGGCATCGCCTATGAGGCCTTCAACACCTCGGGGGGACTGGGCACCCTCTGCGATACGCTGCTGGGTGGGGTCGAGAACCTCAGCTACAAGACGGTGCGCTATCCGGGCCATCGCGACATCGTCAAGATGCTGATCCGCGATCTGCGGCTGGGCCAGCGGCGTGCGCTGCTGAAGGACGTCCTGGAGACCGCCATCCCGATCACCAAGCAGGACGTGGTGCTCATCTTCATCACCGTGAGCGGGACGCGCCAAGGGCGGCTCACCCAGGAAACGTATGCAAAGAAGATCTACAGCCAGGACGTGAACGGCACCCATCTGTCGGCCATCCAGGTGACCACCGCCGCGGGCGTTTGCGCGATGGTGGATCTCCTGCTCGAGGGCAAGCTCCCGCAGCGCGGCTTCGTCCGCCAGGAGCACGCTGCGCTCCCGGACTTTCTCGCCAACCGGTTTGGTCGGCATTATCACTAGTGGCGGCGTCCCGGATCCCAGCGATGAATATCCAAGACCTGCTCCACACGCTCCTGCCCGAGCTCGAGTCGGCCACAGGCGGTGATCTCGCCGTGCGCACGCCCATCGACGGCAGTCAGCTCGCGACGCTGCGCGTCGACGACGATGCGTCCATCGCGGCGAAGCTGGTGCAGGCGCACACCGCGTTCCTCGCGTGGCGCACGACACCACCACCCCGGCGTGGGGAACTGGTGCGGCTTTTCGGCGACGAGTTGCGGCGGCACAAGACCGCGCTCGGAGAACTGGTGACGATCGAGTCGGGCAAGATCGTGCAGGAGGGGCTTGGCGAAGTCCAGGAGATGATCGACATCTGCGACTTCGCCGTAGGCCTGTCGCGCCAGCTCTATGGCTTGACGATCGCCTCCGAGCGGCCGGGTCACCGCATGATGGAGACCTGGCATCCGGCTGGCGTGGTGGCGATCATCAGCGCCTTCAACTTCCCGGTGGCGGTTTGGTCATGGAATGCCGCACTGGCGCTCGTGTGTGGCGATGCTGTCGTGTGGAAGCCTTCCGAGAAGACCCCGCTGACGGCGCTCGCCTGCCAGGCACTCCTGCAACGCGCCATGGATCAGATGGGTGGCGTGCCTCCGGGCCTTGCGCAGGTCGTGATCGGCAATGCGCGGCAAGGCATGGCATTGGCGAGCGATCCGCGAATAGCTGTCGTGTCGGCCACGGGGAGCACACGCATGGGCCGTGCCGTCGCGCAGGCAGGCGCCGCGCGTCTGACGCGTACGCTGCTGGAGCTCGGCGGCAACAACGCGCTCGTCGCCGCGCCGTCGTGCGATCTCGAGCTCGCCATTCGCGCGATCGTGTTCTCTGCCGTCGGCACGGCGGGGCAGCGGTGCACATCGCTGCGCCGGCTGATCGCGCACGAGTCGATCCACGACACGCTGGTGCAGCGTCTGGTCGGCGTGTATGAAAGGCTCCCGGTCGGCAATCCGCTCGACGCGGGTACGCTCGTCGGTCCGCTCATCGACGCCGCGGCCGGCGACGCGATGCAGGTCGCGCTGGCGGAGGCCCGCGCCGAAGGTGGCCGGGTGCACGGCGGCGAGCGGATGCGCATCGCGGGGTGCGAGAGTGGATGCTATGTCCGGCCGGCGCTGATCGAGATGCCGGCGCAGGTCGCGCTGATGCGGCGGGAAACGTTCGCACCGATCCTGTACGTCCTGCGCTACCGCGATTTCGACGACGCGGTCGCACTCAACAACGATGTGCCGCAAGGGCTCTCGTCGTCGGTTTTCACCAATGACCTGCGCGAGATGGAGACTTTTCTGTCCGCGGCCGGCAGCGACTGCGGCATCGCCAACGTCAACCTCGGCCCGTCGGGCGCCGAAATCGGGGGTGCGTTCGGCGGGGAGAAGGACACCGGTGGTGGACGCGAGTCCGGGTCCGACGCGTGGAAGGCCTACATGCGGCGAGCCACCAACACGATCAACTACAGCGGCGCCCTGCCCCTTGCGCAAGGCATCCGGTTCGACGTCTGATTTCCGACGCAGCTTGCGCCGGCCGCAGTGTCTGTGGTGGGGCGGGCGGTGAACCTTCGGCTGCGCCATCCTCTCCATAACCATGCGCACGGCCGGTGCGCCAGCTCCGGGGGGCGGATGATCAGCCAGGCGACGCACGTTCACGCAGCAAGCAGCGTTTACCGGGCCGCCCGGAAGCAGCGCGCCCGTAAGGGCCTGATCGCACTCGCGCAACTGATGGATTCGGCCGTCGCGGTGCCGGTGCTGCGCACGCGCGTCGGGCTGGATGCGTTGCTGGGCCTCGTGCCGGTCGCCGGCGACGTGGTCTCCGCGATCATCGGGCTGTACGCCGTGGCCCAGGCACGCGAGCTTGGCGCATCACGCTGGCTGCAGACCCGCATGATCGGCAATCTGGTGCTGGACGCAGCGATCGGCGTGGTGCCCGTGGCCGGCGATATCGCGGACGTGTTCTTCCGGGCGCATCGCCGCAACTTGCGGCTCCTGCAGCGCGAGCTCGGCGAGCCGTTCATCGAGGCCGAATCCAGCGTGCCGCCGCACCCGCGCTAGCGCGATATCGATCCTGAATGGCATTCCCTTGCCGGCAGCGGCGCGCCGCCGTCAGGCAGGCGCCGGCAACGGCGGGCGCCACAACGCGCGCCGCAGCAGCCAGGCAGCGATGGCGACGTTCACCAGATTCCACCCGATGCCATTGAGGAATGCAGCACCATACGAGCCTGTCAGGTCGAAAATGGCGCCCGACATCCAGCCGCCGATGGCCATGCCGAACAGCGTCGCGGTGATGACGCTGGCCACGCGCGTGCCTGCCTCGCGCGGCGGGAAATATTCGCGCACGATGATCGCGTACGAAGGCACGATGCCGCCCTGGAACAGTCCGAAGAGAGCGGAGATGACGTACAACGAGGCGAGTCCGTCGAAGGGCAGGAAGAGCAGCAGCGCGATGCACTGGAGCGTCGACCCGAGCAGCAGCGTTCGCAGCCCCCCGATGCGATCGCAGATGAAGCCGAAGGTGAGCCGGCTGACGATGCCGCACCCCAGCATCAGCGAAAGCATCTGTGCCCCACGCGCCGGGCCATAGCCCAGATCGCTGCAATACGCCACGAGATGCACCTGCGGCATCGACATCGCCACGCAACAGCAGAGGCCGGCCACGATGAGCAGCATCTGCAGCGCCTTGCTGGAGATGCCGAGGGCGTCCGGACGCGGATGCGCACTCGCGCGCGCGCCGAGGGTCAAGGGCTGCAGCTCGGTCAAGGGGGGTGCGCGCCGCAGCAGCAGCGCGAGTGGGAGCATCGTCACCATGCAGAACACGCCGATGCCGAGATAGGCGTCGCGCCAGCCCACCGAGGCGATGAAGTGCTGGACGATCGGCGGCCATACGGTCCCGGCCAGGTAGTTGCCGCTCGCGAAGATCGCCACCGCGACGCCGCGCCGGCGCACGAACCACAGCGAGGTGTGCGCGAGCAGCGGACCGAAGGTCGCCGAGCTCCCGGCGCCGATCAGCAGGCCCTGGGCCAGGGCGTATTGCCACAGGCTGCCCGCGAAGCTCGCGGCGATGTAGCCGCCGCCGAGCGCGATGCTCCCCAGCATCACCGGAAACATGATCCCGAATCGGTCGGACAGGCGCCCGAGCAGGATCCCGCTCACCCCGAAACCGAGCATGGTGAGCGTGAAGGGGAACGAAGCGCCGGCGCGCGCAACATGGAACTCCGCCTGCACCGCCGGCAGCGCTACCACTACCGACCACATGCCCACACCACCGATCGTGGAAAGCAGGAGCGTGGTGCCGAGGCGAAACCAGGCGTACCCGGATTCCGCCTCGCCGGGCGCCGATCGCAAGCGGCGGGCGTCGTCCACCGCAGTGGTCGTTGTCGTGCGGGTCATCGTTGGTCAGAGTGGCGAGCGGCGATTGTGCCATGCGCCCATCGCGTCGCAGGCAGCGTGTTCTCGACGATCGGTTGCGTATGAGCAAGATCCTGGTCGGCACGTCGTCATGGACCGACAAGACGCTCATTGCGTCGGGCCGCTTCTATCCACCAGGGGCGACCACGCCCGAGGACCGCCTTCGGTTTTACGCGTCGCAGTTTCCGATCGTGGAGATCGACAGCAGCTACTACGGCCTCCCCAGCGTCGACAACGCGCGGCTCTGGGTCGAGCGCACGCCGCCCGGCTTCGTGTTCAACATCAAGGCGTACCGCCTGTTCACCCGGCACCAGACACCGGTCGCCTCGCTGGCCAAGGAGATCCGCGGCGCGCTCGGCGCCGAGAACAGGAAGAACATCTACGACAAGGATGTGCCGGCCGAAATCGCGCTCGAGTTGTGGCGACAATTCCGCGCCGTGCTGGAGATCCTGCGTGCAGCCGACAAGCTCGGCGCCGTGCATTTCCAGTTCGCGCCCTGGGTCGCCTTCCATCCGCAGAGCTTCGCGTACATCGAGCACTGTCGCGCGATGCTGGCCGGTTTCCGGCTCGCCGTGGAGTTTCGCAATCGCACCTGGTTCGCAGGGACGAAACACGCCGAGCGCACGCTGGCGTTCGAGCGCGACAATGGTCTCGTGAACGTGGTGGTCGACGAGCCGCAGGGCATCGCCAATACCATCCCGGCCGTGTGGGAGGTGACGCAACCGGAGCTCGCCGTCGTACGCCTGCATGGTCGCAATCACGCGACGTGGAATCGCAAGGGCCTGCGCGCGTCCTCCCAGCGCTTCAACTACGATTACAGCGAAGGCGAGCTTGCGGAGCTCGCCCGGGATGTCGACGCCCTGTCACGCAAGACGGAAATGGTCCACGTGCTGTTCAACAACAATTATGAAGACCAGGGGCAGCGCGGTGCGCGCACGATGCAGCGACACCTCGGTGCCCACGTGCCGGCGGCGCGCTGATCGAGCGGACGGTGCGCCCTCACGCCGGCGCGGGTCCGGGCGTGGTGCCCTCCATCCGACGCCAGCGCTCGGTGAGTGACGCATCCAGGGGACGCTGCCACGATTGCAGCAGATCATCGGCGCCCTCGGGATCGTTGCACACCAGCACGACATCGCAGCCGGCGTCGAGCGCCGCATCGGCCCGCTGGCGCATGTCGCCCGCGCTGCGGGCGCCAGCCATGCCGAGATCGTCGGAAAAGATGACCCCGTCGAACCGCATCCGATCACGCAGGATCTCCTGCAGCCATCGCGACGAGAATCCGGCGGGCCGGTCATCTACGGCCGGATAGACGACGTGAGCCGGCATGATCGCCTCCAGCCCTTGGCCGATCAGCGCACCGAAGGGTACGAGGTCATCGGCGATCAGCGCTGCGAGCTCGCGTTCGTCGACCGGCAGGTCGGTGTGCGAGTCGGCTTCGGCGTAGCCATGACCGGGGAAATGCTTGCCGACGGCCGGCATGCCGCCGGCCCGCAAGCCGCGGTGCAATTCGGCTGCAAGATGCGCGACGGCGTTCGGGTTGCGGTGGAAGGCGCGGTTGCCGATCACTCCGCTGCGCCCATAGTCGAGGTCGAGCACCGGCGTGAAGCTGAAGTCGACACCGCATGCACGCAGCTCCGTCGCGATCGTCCAACCCGACTGCGCCGTCTCGCGTGCCGCGCGGGCGACGTCGCGGTCCCACATCTCACCGAGCGTGCGCATCGGCGCGATTGCGGAGAACCCGTCCCGAAAGCGCTGCACGCGACCGCCTTCATGATCCACCGCGACGAGGAGCGCCGGCGAGCGCAGCTCGGCAACGGACGCCGTGAGCGCACGCAGCTGTGCCGGATCACTGTAGTTCCGGCTGAACAGGATCACCGCGCCTACCGACGGATGCAGCAGTCGCTCACGCTCGGCGGGCGTGAGCTCGAGTCCGCCAAGGTCCACCATGACCGGGCCGCGCGGGAGCCGCGCCGGGACAGCGGCGTCCAGCGTCATGATGGGCGTGCGGCCGCTTCGCGCAACAGCACCTTCATCGTGCGCACCGCCTCGCGCAAGCCGACGAAGACCGAGCGCGACACGATCGAGTGCCCGATGTGCAGCTCGCGCACGCCGGGGAGGCTCGCGACCGGCTGCACGTTGAAGTAGTTGAGCGCATGTCCGGCATTGAAGCGCATGCCGGCGGCGAGCACCGCCGCACCGGCCTCGCGCAGCTTGCGCAGCTCCTCCATCACCGAAGCACTTTCTGGATCGCGGCCGCGGGCGTGAAACGCATGCGCATACGGACCGGTATGCAGCTCGCACACCCGCGCGCCGATGCGCGCGGCCGCCTCCACCTGCCGCACTTCGGCATCGATGAATACGCTGGTCACGATTCCGGAAGCGCCAAGCCGCTGCACGGCGTCGCGCAACTTGGCTTCCTGGCTGGCGACGTCGAGCCCGCCTTCGGTCGTGATCTCGTGACGGCCCTCCGGGACGAGCATCGCCATCTCCGGCCGCAGCCGGCAGGCGATTTCGATCATCTCGGGCGTCGCGGCCATTTCCAGATTGAGCTTGATGTGGACCAGCTCGCGCAGCCTGCGCACGTCCTCGTCCTGGATGTGGCGACGGTCCTCGCGCAGATGGACGGTGATGCCATCGGCGCCGCCGAGATGAGCCTCGACCGCGGCCCAGACGGGGTCCGGCTCATAGGTGCCGCGCGCCTGCCGCAGGGTCGCGACGTGGTCGATGTTGACGCCAAGCTCGATCACTTCAGTCTTCCTTCCGCACCGCCGATTCAGGGGGAGCCACGCCGTCGAGCGCCTGCAGGTCCTGCACGAGCCGCCGGCTTTCGACCCCGCGCTGCTCGAGATAATGATCGAGCACTTCGCGCATCAGACGCTTGGCCTCGGCAGCCGTCTCCGCGTCCGGGTAGCGATCGTCGGCGAGCGCCAGCAGCGTCGCGCCGCGCACGACGGGCAGCACGTTGCCGCGCCCTTCCGCGCCCGCACCTTCCACGATGCGCGGTCCGCGGTCGAAGGCGTAATGGTACCGTGCGGAGGCTTCGACGGCCTTGCCGGTATCGACTTCGCGCACGAGCGGCAGCGCGTAACCGAGCTCGGCGAGCAGCCGCACCTCGAATCGTCGCAGCACGCTTGCCTGCTCCGATCCGGTCGCGAGATCGGTCAGCGCAGCGTCGTAGTGCCCGAAAAGCGCCGGATGCGGATCTTCGCGCGGCAGCAGCTTGAGCAGGAGCTCGTTGAGGTAGAACCCGCACATCAGCGCGGAACCGCAGAGCAGGGGCAAGCCGCCGCGCCACTCCGCCTTCATCAGGGTCTTGAGCTCCTGCTGTCCGGCCCATCCCAGCAGCAGCGGCTGGAACGCCTGCAGGACGCCGCGCATTTCGGAGCGCGGCCGCTTCGCCCCGCGCGCCACCATCGCCACCCGGCCGTACTGCCCCGTGAACGCCTCCACGATGAGACTCGTCTCGCGGTAGGCGTACGTATGCAGCACGAACGCCGGTTCGTCATCGCGACGGAGCGGTTGTGCGCGGGCCATCGTCAGAATGGTCCGTCGACCGGTCCGGATTCAGCGGAACTCATCGCGCCGCGGTCGCTTCGCCTAGTAGCCAAAACGTTTCAAGGCGTTTTCGTCGTCGGCCCAGCCACGCTTCACCTTGACCCAGACCTCGAGGAAGACCTTGCCACCGAAGAGCCGCTCCATGTCTTCCCGTGCCCGGGTTGCGATGTCCTTCATGCGTGACCCGGCTTCACCGAGCAGGATGGCGCGCTGGTTGGCCTTGTCGACGTAGATCGTGGCGTGAATGCGCCGAACGTCACCAATCTGCTCGAAAGTGTCGATGGCGACGGTCGTTGCGTAGGGGACTTCCTCGCCGAGCAGGCGGAAGATCTTTTCGCGAATGAATTCGGCGGCGAGGAAGCGCTCGTCGCGATCGGTGAGCTCGTCCTGCTCGTAAAGCGGCTCGCGCTCGGGCAGCAGCGGGCGCAGCGTTGCAAGAAGCTCGGCAAGCCCGCGATCGCGCTCGGCGCTGACCGGTACGATCGCGATGAACGGGAACAGCGACGCGAGCTCGGCCATCTGCGGCAGCATGACATTGCGATCCGCAAGGCCGTCGATCTTGTTGAGGGCCACGACGGCGCGCGCATGCGGGGGCAAGAGGGCGATCACTGCGCGATCCGCGGGTACCGTGCGGCCCGCCTCGATGACCACCACCACGGCATCCACGTCGAGCAGGCTCTGCGTGACCGCGCGGTTCATCCGCACGTTGAGACGCGAGCGATGCAGTGTCTGGAATCCCGGCGTATCCACGAACACGAACTGCGCCCCGGCGTCCGTGCGGATGCCGGTCACCTGGTGGCGCGTGGTCTGCGCCTTCTTCGACGTGATGCTGACCTTCTGGCCCACAAGATGATTGAGCAGCGTGGACTTGCCGACATTCGGCCGACCCACGATGGCGATGTGGCCGCAGCGAAATGCGGCCGGCGGGGCGAGGTCGGTCATCAGGGTTGTCGCGTGAGCTGCTCGTACGCCGTCTGCGCGGCGCGCTGCTCCGCGATCCGTCGACTCGATCCGGTGCCCACAGTCGTGGAATTCATCGCAGCGATCCGGCACTCCACGGTAAAGGTCTGGGCATGCGCCTCGCCCTCGACGCGCACGACGCCGTACTCGGGCACCGGCATGCGACGGGCCTGCAGCCACTCCTGCAAGCGGGTCTTGGCGTCCTTGCCCGACGCCGCGGGATCGAGTCCCGCCAGTTCCCCCGCATAGACCGTTTCGACGACGTGGCGCGCCGCGTCGAAGCCGGCATCGAGGAACACGGCCCCGAAAATCGCTTCCAGCGCATCGGCGACGATCGACGGCCGCCCCTTGCCGCCGCTGCGCAATTCGCCCTCCCCCAGACGCACGTGCGCGCCAAGGTCCAGCGCGCCGGCGAGGCGCGCGAGGGTGTCGCGGTTCACGAGATTGGCGCGAACGCGCGAAAGGTCGCCTTCGGCACTGTCGGGAAACCGCTCGTAGAGCGCCACGGCAATCGCGCAGTCGAGCACCGCATCGCCGACGAACTCCAGACGCTCGTTGTGCTGGGTGCCGTAACTGCGGTGCGTCAGCGCCTGATGGAGGAGCTCCGGACGCCGGAAGTCGTGGCCGAGGCGGTCACGCAGGGAAGGAGAAGTCATCCCGCCGGCAATGACCGCCGCCCCGCACCGCTCAGCGCGTCGCGGTCGCCTCGAACTCGAGGATGAGGCTCGCGTTCGCGACGAGATGCATGGTGCGCGACCAGGCGACGCTCGCCCTGATCGCGTTGCCTTCCCTGTTGATCTCCACGTCCTTGCTCGTGACCGACTCGATGTAGCCGGCGTCGATACGCCGCTGGAAGGCCCTCTGCACATCGGGCACGGCGGTGGGATCCTTGACGGTTTCGAGCGCTTCGTTCAACGCCTGCTTCACGGCGAAATACTCGAGGACAGCCGGCGTGATGCGAAAACCGATCATCAAGACCGTGACGACCACGACCGCCACGAAGAGGAATCCGCCGAAGGTGAGACCGCGCTGCCGGCGTGGGACTTGCATGCTTCCTCCGGGTGTTTTTCTAGTCGTTCTGGTGGGCCTACCTGATGCTCGTACCCACGCGCTTGAAAGCGAGGTTGCTGATGTCGTCCCAGTTGAACCAGATGAAGAACGCGCGTCCGCGGATGTGATCGTCGGGCACGAATCCCCAGTAACGACTGTCATCGCTGTTGTCGCGGTTGTCGCCCATCATGAAGTACTCACCCTTCGGAACGCGGCAGGTGAAACCGCGTTCATTGTAATCGCAGTTCTCGCGGCCCGGGAATGGCCGCACGTTCTGCTGATAGACGGGAGCCGCCGCGGGGTTCAGGGCGAGCTCGTGCTGCTTCTCGCCGTGCCCCGTGTCCACGGTCTCGGTGAACCGCTGCGTGGTCTCGAAGCGCATCCCCTCGAGATAGCTGTAGCTGCCGTCCGATTGCACCGGCCACGGCTTGCCGTTCACGGTGAGGCGCTTGTCCCGATAAGCGACCTCGTCGCCGCCGACGCCGATCACGCGCTTGATGAAGTCCTGGGATGGATTCACCGGATAGCGAAACACCACCACATCCCCGCGCTGGGGGTCGCCCAGCGGAATGATCTTCTGCTCGATGACGGGCAGCCGAATGCCATACGTGAATTTGTTCACCAGGATGAAATCGCCGACTTCCAGCGTCGGCCGCATCGACGAGGACGGAATCTTGAACGGCTCCGCCACGAAGGAGCGCAGCAGGAACACGATGAGCAGGACGGGAAAGAAGCTCTTGGGGTATTCGACCCACCAGGGTTCGGGCGCGCCGGGCGCACGTTCCCGCGCCAGCCACAGGCGGTCGGCGAGCGCGACGAGGCCGGTCAGCAGCGTCGCGAAAAAGAGGATCAGGGCAAAGTTCATGGTCGGCAGGTGCGCAGCGGCAGGAAGACCGCGCTGAGAGGGGACACGGCGGCCGCATTGTCACATGGCAGCACCATCGATGCCCGGGCCAGGGGCGGAACTCGCCGCCCGAAAGTGGTGATCTGTCTCATTTGTCGCCCACCTGGAGGATCGCCAGGAACGCTTCCTGCGGGATCTCCACGCTGCCGACCGCCTTCATGCGCTTCTTGCCGGCCTTCTGCTTCTCGAGCAGCTTCTTCTTGCGCGTGATGTCCCCGCCGTAGCACTTGGCGAGCACGTTCTTGCGCATCGCCTTGATGGTCTCGCGGGCGATGATCTGCGCGCCGATGGACGCCTGCACCGCGACGTCGAACATCTGCCGCGGAATGAGCGAGCGCATCTTGGCAGCGACCTCCCGGCCGCGATAGATCGCGTTGGACCGATGCACCATCACGGAAAGCGCATCGACGCGCTCGCCATTGATCAGGATGTCGAGCTTCACGACGTCGGCCGCGCGAAACTCCTTGAACTCGTAATCGAGGGATGCGTAGCCGCGCGACACCGACTTCAGCTTGTCGAAGAAGTCCATCACGACTTCCGCCATCGGCAGCTCGTACGTCAGCATCACCTGCCGGCCCATGTATTGCATGTTCTTCTGCGCGCCGCGCTTCTCGGTGCACAACGTGATCACCGGTCCGACGAACTCCTGCGGCATCAGGATCGTGGCCGTGATGATCGGCTCACGGATCTCCTCGACGCGCGAAAGATCGGGCAGCTTCGAGGGATTCTCGATCTCGGCCACCGTGCCATCGCGCAGCAGGAGCTGGTACACCACCGTCGGTGCGGTGGTGATGAGATCCATGTCGTACTCGCGTTCGAGACGCTCCTGCACGATGTCCATGTGCAGCAGCCCCAGAAAGCCGCAGCGGAAGCCGAATCCGAGTGCCTGCGAAACTTCCGGCTCGTAGTGCAGCGAGGCGTCGTTCAGCTTGAGCTTCTCGAGCGCGTCGCGCAGCGCCTCGTACTGGTTGGCCTCGACGGGGTACAGGCCCGCGAACACCTGCGGCTTGACGTCCTTGAATCCTGGCAACGCGGCCGCCGCTGGCCGATTGGCGAGGGTCACGGTGTCGCCCACCTTGGCCGCATGGATCTCCTTGATCCCGGCGATGATGAATCCGACCTCACCCGCACCCAGCGCATCGCGCGCCACGGCCTTCGGCGTGAACACGCCCACCTGCTCGCAGCCGTAGGCAGCCCCTGTCGCCATGAGCAGGATCTTGTCGCGCGGCTTGAGCACGCCTTCCATGACCCGCACCAGCATCACCACGCCCACATAGTTGTCGAACCACGAGTCGATGATGAGCGCCTGCAGCGGCTGGTCCAGTTCGCCCTTGGGCGGCGGCACGCGTGCGATGACGGCCTCGAGGATGTCATCGATGCCCTCGCCCGTCTTCGCGCTGGCGCGGATCGCGTGCTGCGCATCGATGCCGATGATGTCCTCGATCTCGGAGGCGACGCGGTCCGGGTCGGCCGAGGGCAGGTCGATCTTGTTCAGCACGGGCACCACTTCAACGCCCTGCTCGATGGCCGTGTAGCAGTTGGCCACGGTTTGCGCCTCGACGCCCTGCGACGCGTCCACGACCAGCAGCGCCCCTTCGCACGCCGCCAACGACCGGGAGACCTCGTACGCGAAGTCGACGTGCCCAGGCGTGTCGATCAGATTCAACCGATACGTTTTGCCATCGCGTGCCTGGTAGACGAGTGCCGCCGTCTGGGCCTTGATGGTGATGCCGCGCTCGCGTTCGAGGTCCATGGAATCGAGGACCTGTGCCTCCATCTCGCGGTCGGCGAGCCCACCGCAGCGCTGAATGAAGCGATCGGCGAGCGTCGACTTGCCGTGGTCGATGTGCGCGATGATGGAGAAATTGCGGATGTCCTGCACGGATTGCCTTAGGGAGGGAGCTCAGGACCGGCGGTGCCTGGCGGTACCGGGCACACGGATCGGCGCGCCCAAACGACAAAAGGGCACCGCGAAGTGCCCTTGCTACACCCGCGATTTTAGCGGATTTACCCGCTCCCAGCGACCGCGCCCGCCAGGCGGCCGCACCCGCCGGTCAGGATCGCTTCGACGCGCACAGCGTCGTAGTGATAATGACAAAGCTCATTGGCCGCGGCGGGTTCACCGAGGAACAGCACCGGTACGAGATCGCCCCATGTGGCGACCAGCCGCGGATGGGCATCGATGTCGATGACTTCAAGCAATAGGCCATGGGCAACGGCCACCGGCGCCGCGGCTTCCTGCATGGCGTCGCAGAGGCTGCAGTAGGCGCGACTCAGGAGCGTCAAGCGCGACGGCGGCGCCGAACGGGTCATGCTCGCCGGTCCGCCGGGCGGCAGCCGCGCGGGTGCAGCGGGCTGGCGCCGATCATCGCGCGCTGACGTCGGGCGTCACTCGGCGCCGTTGACGCGCAATGTCGAGAAGAAGGTGGTCTCGCCGCGCTTCATCTGCAGCGTCACGGAGGCGCCCTTATCCATCTTGGCAAGCAGGCCGTTCAGCTGCTCGGCGCTGCGCACCTCCGTCGTCTGGCCGCGGCTCACGATGGCGAGGATCACGTCGCCGGGCTGCACGTTGCCCCGCACCGAGCCGGTGATGTCCTCGACCAGCACGCCGTTCTTGATCTCGAGTTCCTTGCGCTGCTCGTCGGTGAGATCCTGCAGCGCGAGACCGAGGCGGTTGGGCTTGGCCTTCTCTTTGGGCGCCGGGGCGTTGCGGCGCTGCTGCGGCGCTGCCGCCGCGTCTTCCTTGAGCTCGGCAACCGTGACCGCGACGTCCCGCTGCGCACCCTTGCGCCAGAGGGTCAGGTTGACCTTCGTCCCCGGGCGGATCATGGTGATGATGCGCGGCAACTCGCTCGAGGTGCGCACGTCGCGCCCGTCGACCTTGAGAATGATGTCGCCCACTTCGATCCCGGCCTTGTCCGAAGGCCCGCCTTTCTCGACGGAGTTCACGAGCGCGCCCGTTGCCTTGGGCAGGCCGAACGCTTCTGCGGTCTCGCGCGCGACCTCCTGGATCTGCACGCCGATGCGCCCGCGCGTGACCCGGCCCTTCTCCTTCAGCTGCTGCACGGTGTTCATCGCGACATCGATCGGGATCGCGAACGACAGGCCCATGTAGCCGCCGGAACGGGAAAAGATGAGTGAGTTGACGCCGATCACCTCGCCTTTGAGATTGAACAGCGGACCGCCGGAATTGCCCGGATTGATCGCGACGTCGGTCTGCAGGAACGGCACGAGGTTCTCCTGCGGCAGGTCGCGGCCCTTGGCGCTGATGATGCCGGCCGTCATCGTGTTCTCCAGCCCGAATGGCTTGCCGATGGCGACGACCCACTCGCCGACTCTCGACTTGTCGGGATCGCCGATCGTGACGCGCGGCAGGTTCGTCGCATCGATCTTCAGCAGCGCGATGTCCGAGCGCTTGTCCGCGCCGACCACCTTGGCCTTGAATTCGCGCCGATCGGTGAGCCGCACGGTCACCTCGTCGGCATTGTCGACCACGTGCGCATTGGTGATCAGGTAGCCGTCCGCCGAGATGATGAAGCCCGATCCTGCCGTCTGCGACTCGAGGTCACGCTCCGGCCCGTTCCCGCGTCCGCGCGGAATCTGCCCGAAGCGGCGGAAGAACTCGTAGAAGGGATCGTCCTCGGACAGTCCCTGCGGCGGTTGCTGGCGACGCACGCGCTGGGTGACATCGATGCTCACCACGGCCGGGCCGTTCTTCTCGTACAGCTCGGTGAAATCCGGGAGCCCTGCCACCGAGCGTCCTTGCGCCACGGCGGGGGTGAATGCAGCGGGTCCAAACGACAGGACGAGTGCTGCGAGGGCGGCAACGATCGTTGCGGGAAAGGCGGGCTTCATTGGATTCCTCTTGCGGGACTTGGGCACGGGCGTGGGTTGAGCGGGATCAGCGATGCGTCACCGTGTTGGCCATCTGCCGGATCGCGAGCACAGGAGCTTCGCCCAGCACGGTGACGAGGTAGTCGTCGAGCTGGCGCATGAAGATGTTGGTGCCACCCTGCTGAATGAGGCCCACCGCGTGCGGTGCGGCGCCGGACGGCTCGACGAACACGGAGATCGCGACCAGGCCATCGGAGAACACGAGATGCGCAACCGGATAGCGCTTGCCGCGCAGGGTGCGGAAGCCCTCGACGATCTTGTTGAAGCCGGGCGGCAACTTGGCCACCGTCCAGCCGGTGTCCTTGAGCTCGATGTCGCCGGGACCGATCTCGCGCACCTGCCAATCCGGGGGTGCGGGCGGCCACGTCGGCTTGACGGCCGCGCGGTCGATCCGGCCACCGATCACGAGGTCCGTGAACGCGAACTGCTCGACGACGTCGCTGAGCTCGTTGAGGATGCGCGCCTTGAGCAGCAGCCCGGTGGCTGGATCCGCCCAGAACTTGTGGCCGTAGCGCAGGCCGTCGCGCGGCTCGAAGACGTATGCCTGCGCTTCGATGCCCGCGACGCGTGCAGTCTCGGCCTTGCGGAAGTCGTAGAAGTCCAGGAGCGAGCGCTGCTGTTGCGGCGAAAGCGACGGAAAGGCATTGCGGAACGTGCGCGGCTCGATGCGCACCACCTTCGCATCCGGGTAATAGCAGCGCACCTCGCCCTGGTTGCGGATGATCTCGCGCGCCGGGCCGTCTAGATTGTTGAGCTTCTCGAACTCGCCGGCGGCATCGTTGATATGCACGAGGCGCGAAGTCTCGACCCGCCCGCCGTGCTGGAACACGATCGTTCCGGCGTAATTGAGCTGCCGCGCCGCTGATGCCGCACGGGAAAGCCATGCGGCGGCATCCTGGGCGAGGACAGCGGGTGCCGCAGCCAATGCGGCCAGGGCAAATGCCAGTGTGACGGCAGGTGCTGCCCGCCGCCGGAGCGGCCGGATCACGGCGGTGACGACGCGTGCGGTCATGAATGCAAGCCCATCGGCCGCTGCGGCCTGCGGTTACGGACGGCCATCAGGCGTGACGGTCGAGATCGGGCGCAGACTCGGTCCCAGCCCCTGGATTTGGGTGGTCGGCGAATATTCCTGGTGCGCCAGCAGGTAATCCTGCGGCACCGCCTGTGGGCGGAACTGCGCGGCGCGCACCTGCGCCGCCTCGCGCGCCTTGGCGATAGCGGAGGCGCCCGGCCCCGGCACGATGATGCTGACGGCGACCCAGCCAGTCAGCGCGACCGCGGCGACCGTGGCCGCGGCCGCCCAGGCGTAGGTCGCCGGGCGCTGCACGCGCACCCGCGGCGCCACCACGATCGGCTCTGCTTCCAGCCGGTGCGTGAACCGATCCGAGAAACCCGGCGCGATGCCGGGCGATCCTTCGCGCAGGGTCTCGCCGATGACGTGATAGCAGACCCAGGTGGCCATGCCTTCGCGTTGTTTGAGCTCGCCGCAGGCGGCATCGAACTGCTCCTCGTCGAGCTCGCCATCGACCAGCCGTGAAATGTCCTCGCGCGTTACCATCGTCTATCCTTGTCGGTCCCCAGCAACGGCCGCAATTCCGTTGCGATCGCTTCCCGCGCCCGGAAGATCCGGGAGCGCACGGTGCCAATCGGACAGTTCATCACGTTGGCGATCTCTTCGTAACTCAACCCTTCGATCTCGCGCAGCGTGATCGCCGTGCGCAGATCATCGGGCAGCGCGTCCATGGCCTTGTTCACCGTGGTCGCAATCTGCTTGCCCAGCAACTCCGACTCCGGTGTGTTGGAGTCGCGCAGCTGCTCCGCGTCCTCGAAATTCTCCGCCTCCTCGTGATCGAAGCCGGTCGACGTCGGTGCGCGCCGGCCCATCGCGACGAGATAGTTCTTCGCCGTGTTGATCGCGATCCGGTACAGCCACGTGTAGAACGCGCTGTCGCCGCGGAACGAAGGCAGTGCGCGGTAGGCCTTGATGAAGGCTTCCTGCGTCACGTCCTCGACCTCGGCGGGGTCGCGCACCAGGCGCGACAACAGCCGTCCCAGCTTGCGCTGATACTTCAAGACCAACAATTCGTAGGCGCGTTTGTCACCTCTCTGCGCACGCTCGACGAGCTGCTGATCGACTTCGCGATCACCCATTGACGGGTTGTCCCTGATTCATTCGTTCTTATCCCGCCGAACGGCAGGTGCGGGCCGGCAGTATAGCGAAGCCCCGCCACCCCTCTTGAGGCGGTCGGGACCCCTCGGCACGCGCTTGCACAAGAGACCGTTCACCATAACGGAAGTTCAGCGTCTGTCGTCGCCGGGCGACCCGATTTGATCCAACACAAGATTGCCGTGGCGTTGCATTTCCACCACGGGACGAACCTGCCCGGTCGCGAGACCCCGATAGTTGTGCAGGACGGGCTCCCGCCATGGCGCCAATGCCGCGCGCTGGTCGTCGTCCAGAAGCCCGAGCTGATCGAGGACTGCCACCGTCGCCGGGAGGAGTCCTCGCCGGTTCCCGTCGGCGACCTTGACGGCGATGCCGATCCCCGCGCGCACCCCGATCGCCTGCACGCCTTCAGCCCCGATCTTTGCGATCCACTCCCCGCGGCCGGCCTGCATCAGGGCGAGATCGCTGCGCCCTTCCCCGGACACCATCTCCGGATGGGTGCGCATCGCGCGCCCGAGCCGCTGCAAGGCATCGCCATAGCGGTCGTCCGGCACGTCCGCGGCGAGGCGCGCGTAGCCTTGGGCCAGGCGCGCCAGCGGCGCGGCGTAGTTCGGCGCCGAGCACCCGTCGACGCCCCATGCCAGCGCCTCCACGGGGGTTGCCAGGCAGTGCGCCACGGCTTCACGAATGGCGGCCTGCAGCGGATGCCCGAAGGCCAGATAATCGCCTTTGGGCAACCCGCAGAGCGTGCAATACGCGAGCATGCCGGCATGCTTGCCGGAACAGTTGTGCGCCAGCGGCGAATAGGGGGGTGGTGGGGGCAACTCGCCGCGCACCTCGTAGAACCCGGGCGCATGCGTGCCGCATTGCAGGTCCTCCAAGGCATTGCCGCCGCGCCGCAGGATCGCGGCGGCCGCCGCGACATGCCGCTCCTCGCCGGAGTGGCTCGCACACAGCAGCGCGGTTTGTGCCGTGGACAGCCCGAGACGCTCGACACCGTCCACCGCAACGAGCGGGATCGCCTGGAAAGGCTTCAGGGCACTGCGCGTCGCGGTGACGTGCCACGGATCCCCCGCGCTCCAGAGTACGTGGCCGTCCACGTCGACAACCGCCACGGAACCGAAGTGGGTGGCGTCGACCATCGCGCCGCGCGTGACGACGCTGAGCGCGACGTGCGGCGGCGCGGTGTCACGCGGAGCGGAACGCGAAAGGCGGTCGCCGGGGATGGCGACCGCCGCGGAGGTGATCATCGGGCGTGGCGGCAGGGTAATCGCGCATTATCGCCCGCTGCCCGCAGCCATGGAGGCGGCAACTGGACTGCGGCGACGCCGCGGTGGGCGATCAGCGGCGCGCGAGTGCCGCCCGGATCTGCTCCAGCGCCCCCGGATCCTCGATGGTGGTGAGATCGCCCGGGTCGCGGCCCTCGGCCAGCGCCTGGATGGAACGGCGCAGCAGTTTGCCGCTGCGCGTTTTCGGCAGCATCGACACGAAGTGCACGGCGCCGGGGCGTGCGATGGCGCCAAGCTCGCGATCCACGGTCGCCATGACCTCCGCGCTCATCGCGGCGGCGCGTTCCGGCGTGCTGACCCGCGACGGGTCCTTGACCACCGCGAAGGCCACGGGGATCTGGCCCTTGAGGGCATCGGCCACCCCGACCACGGCCACTTCGGCGATTCCCGCGTGCGCCTGAACGGCTTCCTCGATTTCGCGCGTGCCGAGACGATGCCCCGCGACGTTGATGACGTCGTCGGTGCGGCCAAGCACGAAGTAATAGCCGTCGTCGTCGCGCGTCGCCCAATCGAACGTGGAGTACACGGCGCGGTCGCGAAAGGTCGAGAAGTAGGTGCTGACGAAACGCTCGTCGTCGCCCCACACGGTGGTCATGCATCCCGGCGGCAGCGGCGGCACCAGCGTAAGCACGCCCTTCTCGTTCGGACCGACCTCCACCCCCGTGCTCTCGTGGAGCAGCTTCACGTCGTAGCCGTACACCGGAAACGAAGGGCTGCCGAATTTCCGCGGCGTCTCCTCGACCCCGAGCTGCGCGGACAGGATCGGCCAGCCGGTTTCGGTCTGCCAGTAGTTGTCGACGATGGCAACGCCAAGGGCATCGGCGGCCCAGCGCGCCGTGGGCTCGTCGAGCGGCTCGCCGGCGAGAAACAGATAGCGCAGGCTGGAGAGGTCGTGCGCCTTCATGAACGATGGATCCTGCTTCTTCAGCACGCGGATGGCCGTCGGCGAGCTGAACATCGTCTTGACGCGGTTCTCCTCGACGATGCGCCACCAGATGCCCGGATCGGGCCGGATCGGCAGGCCCTCGTACATGATCGTTGTCGATCCATTGATGAGGGGCCCGTACACGATGTACGAGTGGCCCACCACCCAGCCGACATCGCTCGTCGTGAACATCGTCTCGCCGGGGGCGAGGCAGAAGATGCGCCGCATGGACGAGGCCAGCGCGACCGCGTGACCGCCCGTGTCGCGCTGCACGCCCTTGGGCCGGCCGGTGGTGCCGGAGGTGTACAGGATGTACGATGCCGCGGAGGATTCCAGCCACGCGCACGGCACCTCGGCGTCGAGGTGCGCCTCGCGCAACTGCGCGTAATCGACATCGCGGCCGGCCGTGACCGGCATCTGCGTGTCGATGCGCCGGTTCACGATGATGACCTTCGCCGGCGGATGGGCCGCGAGGCGGATGGCTTCATCGACCAGATGCTTGTAGGGCACCGCCTTGCCTGCACGCATGCCCGCATCGGAGGTCATCATGGCTTTCGGACGCGCATCGTCGATGCGCGTGGCGAGACTCGCCGCCGCGAAACCGCCGAACACCACCGAATGCACGGCGCCGAGCCGCGCGCACGCCAGCATCGCGAAGGCCGCCTCGGGAATCATCGGCATGTACAGCAGCACCCGGTCGCCGCGACCCACGCCCTGCGAGCGCAGCACCGCCGCGCAGCGGTTCACTTCCCGCGCGAGCTCGCGATAGGTGTAGGTGCGCCGCTCGCCGGTTTCGCTGCTGAGATACAGCAACGCGAGTTGCTCGCCGCGCTCGGCGAGGTGGCGATCCACGGCGTTATGGCACAGATTGATCTCCCCGCCGACGAACCAGCGCGCGAACGGCGGCCGCGAGTAATCGAGCACCTGCGTGAAGGGCGCATGCCAATCCACCAGCCGCGCTTCCTCGGCCCAGAAGGCGTCGCGCTCCTCGAGCGAACGGCGATGGAACTCACGGTAACCAATCATCGTTTCTCCTCCAAGATGCGGGGCAAAGGCGCGCCTGCACGCTCAGGCGCCGACCCGCGGCGGCTCGCCTGTGGTGCGGGCGGCCGGGCGCGCCTCGCCGCGGTGCTTCAGGCGCAGTGCCGGCGCCTCGATCCAGTGCCACGATGCAACGGCGCAGACGAGGGTGGTTGCCAGGCACACCGCAATGTAAACCGGGAAGGGCCAGCGTGCGCCGCCAAAATGCGCGATCGTCTGCTGCACCGGGAATGCATACAGATACATCCCGTACGAGAAGTCTCCATGGCGTCCGAACCGGCGAAGTTGACCCAGATCAGCCTGGGCGAACCAAAACACCGCATACGGGAGTGCGACATGAAGTAGCAGCGCGCCGGGCAGCGTTCCCTGGGCAAGGCGTGCAGCGATCAGCAACAGCAGGGCGATCCACCCTCGATAGCGCACGTGATCGCGGAAGAGCCACAGCACGCTGCCCGTCCAGAACCACAGGCCGAGTTGCACCACCGGCGACGGCGGCAGGACGCGAGGCAGATGTGGCGCCGCGCCGTCGATCCAGTCCTTGCCGCCGCCGAACCACAGCGCGCCAAGGACGATCGCCAGAACCAGCACCGCCGACCGGCGCAGCAAACCGCTCAGCGCCAGCAGGGCCACCCCGACGTACATGGCAACTTCGATCGGCAGGGTCCACAGGGAGCCGTTGACCGCATTGGCGTAGGGATTGTCGGCGAACACGCCGGGCAATGCGTAGTGCAGGCGCGTGAACGTCACGTTGGCCAGGTACTGGCGGGTTTGCGGATGGACGAGGTATTCCCCCAGGGGCAGCGTCGTCAGCCATGGCCCGAGCACGAGCACGCAGAGCAGCACCACGACCACGAGCGCCGGCATGATGCGCAGCGCCCGGTTGCGCGCAAAGGCGAGCAGGTGCGGATTGCGCTGCCAGGAGGCGGTGACCAGAAACCCGCTGATCAGGAAAAACACCACCACCGCCAGGCCGCCCAGGGTGCCGTACGCGAAGAGGGCCGGTTCACCGCCGTAGCCGGTCAGGGTGTAACTGTGGCTGACCAGAACCAGCGCTGCCGCGATGAAGCGTACGAGATCGAGATTGTTGCCGCGCGCGGCGGGCCGGCCGGCCTCGGCAGGCGCGCCGCCGCGCGGCATCAGGGATGGGAATCAGGCGCGATGCGCACCACCGTGCGGCCGCGCACCATGCCCTTGAGATAGGGCTCGAAATGCGTGGGCAGCTCGTCGAACTCGATCGTCCGCACCTGGTCGTGCACGCGATCGGGCCGCCATTCCACGGCGAGCTTGTTCCAGATGGTCTGGCGCAGCGGCATCGGGCAGTTGGCACTGTCCGTGCCGAGGAGGTGCACACCCCGCAGGATGAAGGGCATCACGGTCGTGTTGAGGCGGTGATCCGCCGCGAGCCCGACCGCGGCGACAGTGCCGGCGATGCGCGAGGTCGCCAGCAGCCAGGCGAGCAGGTCCCCGCCGAGATTGTCGATGGCGCCGGCCCAGGTCGCCTTCTCGAGCGGCCTGACCTTGTCGAGGTCGATGCTGCTGCGCGCCATGACCTCCTTGGCACCGAGCGACCGGAGATAGTCGGTTTCCTCCCTCTTGCTGGTGATCGCCACCACCTCGTAGCCGATCTTCGCGAGGATCTCGACCGCCACGGAACCAACGCCGCCCGTGGCGCCGGTGACCGCCACCGGCCCGTTGGCGGGCTTGAGGCCGTTGTGCTCCATCAGCATGATGGCCTGCGCGGCGGTGAAGCCGGCGGTGCCGAGCGTCATCGCGTCGAACGCGGTCATGCTTTCCGGACGGCGCGTCACCCAGTCGGCGGGCACGCGCACCACTTCCGCATAGCCGCCGTCGTGCGCGACGCCGAACTCGTAGGCGTGCACGATCACCTTGTCGCCACGCTTGAAGCGCGGATCCTTCGAGGACTCCACCGTACCCGCCATGTCGATGCCGGCATTGGTCGGGAACTTGCGCATGATCCGGCCCGCGCCGTTGTACGAGAGCGCGTCCTTGTAATTGATCGTCGAGTACTTGGTGCGCACGACGACCTCGCCGGGATCGAGCTCGTCGGGGGTCATCTGCACGAACCGGCTCGACACGACGTTGTTGTCCTGGAACGTGCGGTACGCCTTGAAAGTCTGCACAGGAGTCTCCCGGAAGATAAAGGATGCGATCAGGCGGTGCGGCGCTCGGCGCTCGCGAGATGCGGCTCGCCCATGTATTCGTGCGTCTGCATTTCGGTGAGGCGGCTCGCCGTGCGGAGGAATTCGTGGCTGTTCACGCCGGAGACGTACAAGGCATCCGGCGGAGCGGCGGCGGAAACCAGGAGCTTCACGCGATGATCGTACAGGATGTCCACGAGCCAGGTGAAGCGCCGTGCGCTGTCGGCCCGGGTCAGCCCGAGCTGCGGGACATCGGAGAGGAAGACGACGGGGAATCGTTCGGCGAGGGCGAGGTAGTCGCGCTGCGAGCGCGCGCCTTCGCACAGCTCGGCGAAGTCGAACCACACCGCGCTGCCGGCGCGTCGGCGCGCCGTCACGGTACGCCCTTCGATGGCGAGCCGCGGGTCTTCGTCCGGCCGGCTGCGCATCCGCTCGAACGCCGCGGCGAGCGCATGCTCCGCCGCAGGACCCGGCGGCGTGTAGTACACCTGCGCCTGCTCCAGCGCCCGTAGGCGGTAGTCCACCCCGGCATCGACCTCCACCACATCGAGCCACTGCGCGAGCAAGGCGATCGTCGGCACGAAGTTCTCGCGCTGCAGCCCGCCGGGGTACAGACCCGTTGGCGGATAGTTGGAGGTCATCACGAAGACCACGCCACCCGCGAACAGCGCCGTCAGCAGGCGGCCAAGAATCATCGCGTCGGCGATGTCGGCGACGTGAAACTCGTCGAAGCAGACGAGCCGCCATTTCGCTGCAATGCGCTTCGCGACCGTGGCGAGCGGATCCGGCTCGTGCTTCAGCGTCCTGAGCTCCTCGTGCACGCTGCGCATGAACGCATGGAAATGGACGCGCGTCTTGCGGCGGATCGGCGCGACGGCGAACAAGCCATCCATGAGGAAGCTTTTTCCGCGGCCCACGCCACCCCACAGGTACACGCCGCGCGGAACCTCGGGCGCGCGCAGCAGACGCGTCAACCGGGACCGCCGTGCGCGGCGAAACGTGGCGAGCTCATCGGCAAGGTATTGCAGGCGCGCGACCGCCGTGTCTTGTGCGGGGTCGAGGCGCGCGCCGCGATCGGCCAGCACCGGGGCGAGCCACGCCATGAGGCTCGTGTCGCCTGTAGCTGCCTCCCCCCGGTCAACCGGCGGAAGCATGCGCTGCGCCGGTCCCTGGCTCAAATGTTGAGGGAGCGCCGGTCGACTGCGAGCGCCGCTTCCTTCGTCGCTTCGGACAGCGACGGGTGCGCGTGACAGATCCGCGCGATGTCCTCGCTCGCGGCACCGAATTCCATCGCGACGACGGCCTCGGCGATGAGCTCGGAGGCGTAGGGACCGATGATGTGCACGCCGAGGATGCGATCGGTCGCTTCGTCGGCGAGGATCTTCACGAAACCGACCGTATCGCCCAGCGCCCGCGCGCGCGCATTGGCCGAGAAGGGGAACGTGCCGGCGCGGTACGCGACACCGTCGGCCCTGAGCTGCTGCTCGGTCCTGCCGACCCAGGCGATTTCCGGCGAGGTGTAGATCACCCACGGCACCGTGTTGAAATCGACGTGCCCGTGCTGCCCGGCAATGCGTTCCGCCACTGCGACGCCTTCCTCCTCGGCCTTGTGCGCGAGCATGGGCCCCCGCACCACGTCGCCGATGGCCCACACGTTCGGCAGGTTCGTCCGGCACTGCTCGTCGACCTCGACGAAACCCCGTTCGTCGAGGCGCAGCCCGACGGCGTCGGCCTTGAGACCGGTGGTGTTCGGGATGCGACCGATCGCGACGATGAGCCGCTCGAAGGCGACGCGCTGCGCTTTGCCCTCGGCGTCGTCATATTCGACGGTGACGTCGCCCTTGCCGGTCGTGACCTTGGTGATGCGCACACCGGTGTGGATCTCGAGGCCCTGCTTGCGCAAGACTTTCTGGGCTTCCTTGGCGACTGCCTCGTCGGCCGCCCCGAGGAATGCGGGCAGCGCTTCCAGCACGGTGACCTTGGCGCCAAGGCGGCGCCATACGCTGCCCATCTCGAGGCCGATGACCCCGGCGCCGACGACGCCGAGCGTCTTCGGGGTCTGCGCAATCGCGAGCGCGCCGGCGTTGTCGAGAATGCGGTCGTTGTCGAAGGTCGCCCCGGGCAGCGGCCGCGGCGACGAGCCGGTCGCGACGATCACGTGCTTCCCGGTGATCTCCGCCGCCTTGGCGCCGTCGACCGTCACCAGCCACCCCGCCACCGCACTGCCGCCGCGGAATGACCCGCGCCCGTGGAAGAACGTGACCTTGTTCTTCTTGAAGAGGTAGGCGATGCCCTGGTTGTTCTGCGCGACGACCTTGTCCTTGCGCGCCAGCATCCTGCCGACGTCCACCGCGAGACCCTTGATCTCGATGCCATGCTCGGCGAAGGCATGGCCGGCGAGCTCGTAATTCTCGGACGATTGCAGCAGCGCTTTCGAGGGAATGCAGCCGACGTTGGTGCAAGTGCCACCCAGCGCAGGCTTGCCGTCGCTGCCCGTCCAGTCGTCGATGCACGCGGTGTTGAAGCCGAGCTGTGCGGCGCGGATGGCCGCGATGTAGCCCCCGGGGCCGCCGCCGATGACGATCACATCGAATTGATCAGCCATGATTCGCGGCGCTAGATGTCGAGCAGCAGGCGCGACGGGTCTTCGAGCGCCTCCTTGATCGCCACCAGCGACAGCACGGCTTCGCGACCGTCGATGATGCGGTGATCGTACGACTGCGCGAGATAGTTGATCGGGCGGATCACGACCTGCCCGTTCTCCACGACCGGCCGCTCGCGGGTGGCGTGCACGCCGAGGATCGCGGACTGCGGCGGATTGATGATCGGCGTGGACAGCATCGACCCGAACACGCCGCCATTGCTGATCGTGTAGGTGCCTCCGGTCAGCTCCTCGACCGTCAGCTTGCCTTCCTGGGCGCGCTTGCCGAAATCAGCGATCTGCTGCTCGATCTCGGCGATCGACAGCTGGTCGGCATCGCGCACGATGGGCACGACGAGACCGCGCGGGCTGCCCACCGCGATGCCGATGTCGAAGTAGCCGTGATAGACGATGTCGGTGCCGTCGATCGATGCGTTGACAGCAGGGTACTTCTTCAGTGCGTGCACGACGGCTTTGACGAAGAAGCCCATGAAGCCGAGCTTGACCCCATGCTCCTTCTCGAAGCGGTCCTTGTACCTGTTGCGCAGGTCGATCACGGGCTGCATGTTGACCTCGTTGAAGGTCGTGAGGATGGCAGCCGTGGATTGCGATTGCACCAGGCGCTCGGCCACGCGCTGGCGCAAGCGCGACATCGGCACCCGCTGCTCGGGCCGTGCACCGGGTGCGAGCGGCGCCGGAGGCGGTGAGGGGGCCCGCGCTGCGGGCGCAGGTTGCGGCACCGCGGCCGCGCTGCTTCTGGCGGCCGGGGCCTGTGGCGTGACGGGCGGGCTGGCGGGCGTCGTGGCCAGCACGTCGCTCTTGGTGATGCGCCCGCCACGGCCGGTGCCTTGCACGTCGGCGGCGCTGATGCCGCGCTCCACCATGAGCTTCCGCGCTGCAGGCAACGGGGTCACGCCCGCTGCACCGGCCGAGGGCGCCGTACCCGGTGCGGGTGGCGTGACCAAGCGCGCCGGCGCCGGCTCCGCGGCCGGTTCGGGCGCTGGCGCCGCACCCGGCACGGCCGCCGGCTGCTTCGCGGGAGCGGCCTCGATCGACGGCTTGGCGTCAGTGTCGATGACCGCGATCACCTCCTGTCCCGCCACCGTCGAGCCATCGGCCTTGCGCACTTCCACCAGCACGCCGTCACCGGGTGCGGGCAGCTCGAGCACGACCTTGTCGGTCTCGATGTCGATGAGGTTTTCATCACGCTTGACCGGCTGACCGGGTTGCTTGTGCCAGGAGACGAGGGTCGCCTCGGCGACCGACTCCGGCAGCTGCGGAACTTTCACTTCGAGACGCATGGCGGGGCTTTCTTCTCGAGCTTTATATCAGGTTGCAACCAGCATTTCGCCCATGGCGAGCTTCGGCGCGAAGGCGTCCTCGATCAGCTGCTTCTGCTGCGCGGTGTGCTTGGACATGTAACCCACCGCCGGCGATGCGGAAACCGGACGGCCGGCATACGCGATCGCCTGACCAGCCGGGGTGTCGGCGCGCAGGTAGGCGCGCAAACGGTACCAGGCTCCCTGGTTCTGCGGCTCCTCCTGGCACCACACCACTTCCTTGCACGCTGGGTACTTCGCGAGCTCGCGCTTGTACTCGGCATGGGGAAACGGATACTGCTGCTCCAGGCGGATCACCGCGACATCACCGATCTTGTGCTCGCGCCGGTAGGCCGCGAGCTCGTAATAGACCTTGCCGCTGCAGACGATGACGCGCTTCACCGCCTTGGCGGCGAGCTTCTGCGTGTCGCCGATCACGTTTTCGAAGCGCCCGTTCGCGAGATCCTCGAGGCTCGATACCGCCTCCTTGTGCCGCAGCAGGCTCTTGGGGCTCATGATGATGAGCGGCTTGCGGTACGTGCGCAGCATCTGGCGCCGCAGCAGATGGAAGATCTGTGCCGGTGTCGACGGAACGCACACCTGCATGTTGTGCTCGGCGCATAGCTGCAGGTAGCGCTCCGGTCGCGCGGAGGAATGCTCCGGACCCTGCCCTTCGTAGCCGTGCGGCAGCAGCATCACGAGCCCGCAGATGCGGCCCCATTTCACCTCGCCCGAGCTGATGAACTGGTCGATGATCACCTGCGCGCCATTGGCGAAATCGCCGAACTGCGCTTCCCAGACGACGAGCCGCGTCGGGTCGGAGGTGGCATAACCGTACTCGAACCCGACGACAGCGAGTTCGGTCAGCACCGAATCGATGATCTCGACGCTCGGCTGATCCGGTTTGAGATGCTCGAGCGGGATGCACGAGCCCGAGTCCCACTTTTCGCGGTTCTGGTCGTGCAGCACCGCATGCCGATGCGAGAACGTGCCGCGCCCCACGTCTTCGCCCGAGAGCCGCACGCCGTAGCCCTGATCGAGCAGCGTTGCATACGCGAGATTCTCGCCCATGCCCCAGTCGAGCGGCAGCCTGCCCTCGGCCATCGCGCGCCGATCGGCAACGACCTTCTCGACCCGGGAATGCAGCTTGAACCCGGGCGGTGCTTCGGTCAGCTTGCGCCCGAGCTCCTTCAGCCGGTCGAGCGGAAACGCCGACTCGTACGCATCGGTCCACTTGCGGTCCTTGTACGGCGACCAGTCGACCGAGAAGGGCGGCTTGTAATTGGACAGCACGGTCTTGTTCGTGTGCAGCCCCTTGTCCATCGCGGCACGGTACGTGGCGATCATCGCGTCCGCGTCCTCGGGCTTGACCACGCCCTGCGCGACGAGACGGTCCGCATAGAGCTTCCGCGTCCCGGGGTGCTGGGCGATCTTCTTGTACATCAGCGGCTGCGTGACCATCGGCTCGTCCGCCTCGTTGTGGCCGAGGCGCCGGAAGCAGACGAGGTCGATGAACACGTCCTTGTGGTACTCCTGCCGGTATTCCATCGCCAGCTCGACGGCCAGCAGGCACACCTCGGGATCGTCGGCATTCACGTGGAAGATCGGCGCTTCCACCATCTTCGCGACGTCCGTGCAGTAGAGCGTGCCGCGCGTATCGCGGGGGTCCGATGTCGTGAAGCCGATCTGGTTGTTGATGACGATGTGGACCGTGCCCCCGGTGTAGTAACCGCGGGTCTGGGCCATGTTGAGGCACTCCTGCACGACGCCCTGCCCGGCGATCGCCGCGTCCCCGTGGATGAGCACCGGCAGCACCTGGTCGCCCTTGGCATCCTCGCGGCGGTGCTGCCGCGCGCGCACCGAGCCCTCGACGACGGGATTGACCGCCTCGAGGTGCGAGGGATTGAACGCCAGCGTGAGGTGCATCGGCCCGCCGGGCGTGATCACGTCCGACGAGAACCCCTGGTGGTATTTCACGTCGCCGGCAGCGAACTGCTGCGCGTACTTGCCTTCGAATTCCGAGAAGAGATCGCTCGGCATCTTGCCCAGCGTGTTCACGAGCACGTTGAGGCGCCCGCGATGCGCCATCCCGATGACCGTCTCCTGTACGCCGGCGGCGCCGGCGATCTGGATCAGGTGGTCGAGCATCGGCGTGAGCGTGTCGCCGCCTTCGCCCGAGAACCGCTTCTGGCCGACATACTTCGTGTGCAGGTAGCGCTCCAGCGTCTCGGCGGCGGTGAGGCGCTCGAGGATCTGGCGCTGTTGCTCGGGCGTGTAGGCCGGACGCGAACGGATCGGCTCGAGCCGGGCCTGGACGAAGCGCTTGACCTGCGTATCGGAGATGTACATGTACTCCGCGCCAAACGTGCGGCAGTACGTTTCCCGCAAGGCCTCGACGAGGTCGCGCAGGCGCATGCGCGGCGCACCTGCCTTGAACGAGCCCACGTCGAACTCGGTGTCCATGTCCGCGTCGGTGAAGCCGTAGGTGCGCAGATCGAGGTCAGGGATGTAGCGATTGCTCTGCCGCTTCAGCGGGTCGAGCTCGGCGAGAAACATTCCCAGCGTGCGGAACTTGCTGATGAGCTGCAGCACCTGCACCTGCTTGTGCATGGTCGTCGAATCCACCATCGCACCGGCGACCTTGCGGCTCTTGCCGAGCTGGATGAATGACTCGATGACTGGCGCGTGCGAGACATCCGCGGCGCCGCCACGCAGCGAGTCGAAGTAGGCGCGCCAGTCGGCCGGGATGGCTTCCGGGTCGGCGAGGTAGTGCTCGTACTGCTCCTCGATGAACGGGATGTTCCCGCCGAAGAGCGTGCTGGTGGATTCCAGTTCCTGCATCGTGCTCATCAAAGATACCTCTTCACGCGCCTTGCTTCATGCAACGGTACGCCCCCGCGACGCCGGAGCGCCGGCGGAGGGCAATCGATGTACGGGGACCCGGCGGGAGGGTCCTCCGGCAAACTCAGGCGGCCTCGGCCTCGGTACCGCGCGCCATGTTCAGAGCGTGGTGTCGGCCGCGCGCAGCGTTCGCCCGGGTCGCATCCCCGCTGCGCGGGGCCCCGTCCTCGGCTCGCGTCGCCGCTCCCCGTCTCCCGCTCTCGGCCTCCGCCCGCATGCCGATACGCCAAGCCGTCGGAGTCGGCCTCGCGCAGCGTTCGCCCCGGTCGCATCCCCGCTGCGCGGGGCCCCCTCGGCCTCCGCACGACTGGCGCCCAGGCACCGCTGGGAGTGTCGGCCTCGTGCGCCGTCTCGCCTCAGTCGCACCCCGCGCCAACACGCGCGGGGCCCTGCTCCTCGGCTCGCGTCGCCGCTCCCCGTCTCCCGCTCTCGGCCTCCGCCCGCATGCCGATACGCCAAGCCGTCGGAGTCGGCCTCGCGCAGCGTTCGCCCCGGTCGCATCCCCGCTGCGCGGGGCCCCTGCTCCCCGTCTCACGCTCTCGGCCTCCGCCCGCATGCCGATACGTCAAGCCATCGGAGTCGGCCTCGCGCAGCGTTCGCCCCGGTCGCATCCCCGCTGCGCGGGGCCCCTGCTCCCCGTCTCACGCTGCCTTCCGCTCCTTCAACGGCCGCACGGAACGGCGGGTTGCACCGGTGTAGAGCTGGCGCGGCCGGCCGATCTTTTGGTCCGGGTCGGAGATCATCTCGTTCCACTGCGCGATCCAGCCAACCGTCCGCGCCATCGCGAAGATCCCGGTGAACAGCGACACGGGGATGCCGAGCGCCTTCTGCACGATCCCCGAATAGAAGTCGACATTGGGGTACAGCTTGCGCGAGACGAAGTAGTCATCCTCGAGCGCGATCTTCTCGAGCGCCATGGCCAGCTTGAACAGCGGATCGTCCTTGAGGCCGAGCTCGTTCAGCACTTCATAGCAGGTCTCGCGCATCAGCTTCGCGCGCGGATCGTAGTTCTTGTACACGCGGTGCCCGAAGCCCATCAGCTTGACGCCGGAGTTCTTGTCCTTCACTTGTGCGATGTACTCGCCGACCTTGGCGATCCCGCCGTGCCGCTGGATCTCGTAGAGCATGTTCAGCGCGGCTTCGTTGGCGCCGCCGTGCGCGGGACCCCACAGGCAGGCGATGCCGGCGGCGATGCAGGCAAACGGGTTCGCGCCCGAGCTGCCGGCCAGGCGCACGGTGGACGTCGAGGCATTCTGCTCGTGATCCGCGTGCAGGATGAGGATGCGATCGAGCGCCCGCACGAGGACATCGTTGACCTTGTACTCCTCGGCCGGAGTCGCGAACATCATGCGCATGAAGTTCGCGGTATAGGACAGGTCGTTACGCGGGTAGACGAACGGCTGGCCGATCGAGTACTTGTAGGTCATCGCGACGATCGTCGGCAGCTTGGCGATCAGGCGGATCGCGGATACGTCGCGATGCTGCGCGTCGCTGATGTCGAGCGAATCGTGATAGAACGAAGACAACGCACCGACGACGCCAACGAGGACCGCCATCGGGTGCGAGTCGCGACGGAACCCGCGGAAGAAGAATTGCATCTGCTCGTGCACCATCGTGTGATTGGTCACGAGGCCCACGAAAGCCTTGTTCTGCGCCGCGTCGGGCAGCTCGCCGTTGAGCAGCAGGTAGCAGGTCTCCAGGAAGTCGCAGTGGTGTGCGAGCTCCTCGATGGGGTAGCCGCGGTAGAGCAGCTCGCCCTTGTCGCCGTCGATGTACGTGATCTCCGAGCTGCACGCCGCCGTCGACATGAAGCCGGGATCATAGGTGAAGCGGCCGGTCTTGCCGTACAGCGCGCGAATGTCCATCACTTCGGGGCCAATGGTGCCTTCGACGATCGGAAACGTGATGGCCGGAGAGCCGTCGGAGAACGTCAGGGTGGCGGTGCGGTCGGTCTTCATTGCTCGAACTCCATGCATGGTTGGTCTCGATGTGGCGCACAGGCATCGCCGTTCGTACGGCTGCCCGCGTCATCACACGGTCTCTCCTCCTCAAGCGTTCGTACCGTCTTCCTCGTCCGGTGTCTGTTCACCGTCTCACCTTATGCGTTGCGCAATACCTCGAGCACTGGAGCGACGAGCGGGTCGTGGATTTCCGCACGCCCGGACAGCACCTCCCAGAGCGCATCGTCGGCCAGCGCCAGCAGGCGGTCGAGCGCGGCGACCTGCGATAGGGTCAGCGTATCGGCATGCGCCACGAGGTAACGCGCCAAAATGAGGTCATTTTCCAGCATGCCGCGCCGGCAGCGCCAGCGCAGGCGATTGAGCTCCACCGGGGTCAGCAGCGGGTCCGCCGGCCCACCGTCGCCGGTGGCCGCTTGCAGGACCGGCGTCCTGACTTCGGCCGCCGCAACCGCCGCAGGTGGAGCGCTCATACGGCCCGCTTGACCAGGATCTCGCGGATCTTGCCGATCGCGCGACTCGGATTGAGCCCCTTGGGGCATACGTCGACGCAGTTCATGATGGTGTGGCAGCGGAACAACCGGTACGGATCCTCGAGGTTGTCGAGGCGCTCGTTGGTCGCCTGGTCGCGCGTGTCCGCGATGAACCGGTACGCCTGCAACAGCGCCGCCGGGCCGGCGAACTTGTCCGGGTTCCACCAGAACGACGGGCACGCCGTCGAGCAGCAGGCGCACAGGATGCATTCGTACAGGCCGTTCAGCTCCTCGCGATCGTCCGTCGACTGCAGCCGCTCCTTCTCGGGCGGGGGCGTGTCGTTGACGAGGTACGGCTTGACCGAGTGGTACTGCTTGAAGAACTGGCTCATGTCCACGATCAGGTCGCGGATCACCGGCAGGCCCGGGAGCGGACGCAGCTCGACCGGCTCCTTGAGCTCCTTGAGGTTCGTCGTGCAGGCGAGCCCGTTCTTGCCGTTGATGTTCATGGCGTCGGAGCCGCACACGCCTTCGCGGCAGCTGCGGCGAAAGGCGAGCGAATCATCGGCCGACTTGATCCGCACCAGCGCGTCCAGAAGCATGCGATCGGTGGCCTCGAGCGCAACGTCGTATTCCTTGACGTACGGCTTCGAGTCCTGCTCGGGGTCGTAACGGTAGATTCTGAATTTCATCGGGGTCGGGAGCGGTGCAAGAGGTCGCGCGAGTGGGGAGCAACGAAGGATGCGGCCGGGTGTGCAGTTTCAGTAGGTGCGCGCCTTCGGCGGAAATGCTTCCACGGAGACGGGTTTCAGGTTCACCGGCTTGAAGTCCAGCCGGTTGCCCTCGCGGAACCAGAGCGTGTGCTTGAGCCAGTTCACGTCGTCACGATTAGGATAGTCGCTGCGCGCCTGGGCACCGCGGCTTTCGCGCCGCGCTTCGGCAGCGACGATCGTGGCCTTGGCCACCTCGATCATGTTGTCGAGCTCCAGGGCCTCGACTCTCGCCGTATTGAAAGTGCGGCTCTTGTCCTGGATTGCAACCCGCTGCACGCGCTGCTCGATCTCCATCACCTTGCGCACGCCCTCCGACAGCAGGTCCTGGTTGCGGAACACCCCGCAATGCGACTGCATCGTCTTGCGCAGGAGATTGGCGATGTCCGGCACCGACTCTCCGGACGTCGCACTGTCGAGCCGCGCCAGGCGCGCCAGCGGGCGATCGGTGGCGTCCTTGGGCAGCGGCTTGTGGGCGCCTGCCGTCGCCCGCTGTTCGACGATATGGTTGCCGGCCGAGCGGCCGAATACCAGCAGGTCCAGCAGGGAGTTCGTGCCGAGCCGGTTCGCCCCGTGCACGGATACGCACGCGCATTCGCCGACCGCGTACAGGCCCGGCACGACGGTGTTCGGGTCGCCGTCGCGCGGCGAGACGACCTGGCCGTGCACGTTGGTGGGGATACCGCCCATCATGTAATGCAGCGTCGGCACCACCGGGATCGGCTCCTTGATGCAATCGACGTTGGCGAACTTGAGCGCGATCTCCCGGATGGACGGCAGCCGCTTCATGATCACCTCCGGACCGAGGTGATCCAGCTTCAGGAGCACGTGGTCCTTCTCGGGACCGCAACCGCGGCCTTCCTTGATCTCCTGGTCCATCGACCGCGAGACGACGTCGCGCGACGCGAGATCCTTGAGGTTGGGCGCGTAGCGTTCCATGAAACGCTCGCCATTGCAGTTGAGAAGAATGCCGCCCTCGCCGCGCACCCCTTCGGTGATCAGCACACCCGCGCCGGCGACCCCGGTCGGGTGGAACTGCCACATCTCCATGTCCTCGAGCGGAATGCCGGCGCGCGCGGCCATGCCCAGGCCGTCACCGGTGTTGATGAAGGCGTTCGTCGACGCAGCGAAGATCCGCCCTGCACCGCCGGTGGCGAGCATCGTGGCCTTCGCCTGCAGGAGCATCACCTGCCCCGTTTCCATTTCCAGCGCCACGACGCCGAGCACGTCGCCGTCCTGGTCGCGCACGAGGTCGAGCGCCATCCATTCCACGAAGAACTGCGTATGCGCGCGCACGTTGCGCTGATAAAGCGTGTGCAGCATGGCGTGACCCGTCCGGTCCGCCGCGGCGCACGCGCGCTGCACCGGCTTCTCGCCGAAATTGGCCGAGTGACCACCGAACGGACGCTGGTAGATCGTGCCGTCGGCGTTGCGGTCGAACGGCATCCCGAAGTGCTCGAGCTCGTAGACGACCTTCGGCGCCATCCGGCACATGTACTCGATGGCGTCCTGGTCGCCGAGCCAGTCGGAACCCTTGATCGTGTCGTACATGTGCCACACCCAGTTGTCCTCGGCCATGTTGCCGAGCGACGCGCCGATGCCGCCCTGGGCCGCCACCGTGTGCGAGCGCGTGGGGAACACCTTGGACAGCACCGCGACCGACAATCCCGCCTCCGAGAGCTGCAGCGAGGCGCGCATGCCGGCACCGCCGGCCCCGATCACCAGCGCATCGAACTTGCGCGTCGGGATGTTGGTGAGCGGAATCAACGGCCCCCCCAGAGGATCTGGATCGTCCACCCGAGATAGGCGACGAGCAATGCGATCGAGACCACCTGCACGAACACGCGCACGCCGACCGGCTTGATGTAATCCATGTAGATGTCCCGCACGCCGACCCATGCGTGATACAGCAGGGAGACCATGAACAGGAAGGAGAGCATCGTGAACGGCACGTTCGCCAGCAGCCCGCTGAACTGGACGTACGAAAGACCGCCGTTCCACAACAGGATCGCCAGCAGGACCACGGTGTAGACGACCATGATCACGGCGGTGACCCGCTGGGCCAGCCAGTCCGTCGAGCCGTAGTGCGCTCCGATACTGCTGCGCAGCGGCCGGTGCTTCACCATAGCCGCGCTCCGATGATCACTGTCAGCGCCAGGCTGACGAACAGCACGATGGCGCTCGAGCGCCGGGCCGGCGCGAGATCGTCACCGATACGCAGGTCGAGCAGGAGGTAGCGCAGGCCCGCACAGAAGTGATGCAGGTAAGCCCACAGCAGCACGAGCAATACCAGCTTCGTCACCGGCGCGGCCAGCCACTCCTGGAGCGTGGCGAACGATTCCGGCGACGCGCGGGTGCGCCCCACCACGGAGAGCAGGACCGGAATGCCAACCAGGAACAGCAGCGCACCGCTGATGCGATGAAGAATCGAAACGATCGCGGGCAGCGGCTGCCGGATCTCGACGAGATTCAGATAGACAGGGCGGCGGGGTGTAGCCAAGGCACGCTCATGCAGGATGGGACTTGCGGGCGCGCACCGCCAACGCACGGCGCGCAGTCATGGCGCGGGTCGACCCCGCTGCATGCGTGCTTCGCGACGCGACTCGACCCTTGCGCGCTGCGCCAGTGCGCGGCGCGCAGGGACAGCGGCCCGCGGAGGCGACTTCCGAACGTTGCCGAGGGCCGGGAGGGTCATTGTGCACAGCAAGAAATTATACCGCGTCCGCCGGCCGGGCCGTCGGGCCCCGGCGACGCCCTGCCGCGGTCAGCCGGTCATCCAAGGCTGTTGAGGTAGTGGTGGCGCCGGGTGGTGCACAGCCCACGCCGCACTTCGACCGGGCGATCGCCATAGGTAAAGGTCACCCGGTCCACCGCGAGCAGGGGCGTGCCCGGCTCGACGTTGAGGATGGCGGCGGTGGCGGCGTCGGCCGCCACCGCCCGCAACCTTTCCTGGGCCTTGCGCATGTGCACGCCGAACTCCCGCTCGAAGAGACCATACATGGAGCCGTGGTAGGCCATGACCCGGGTCCTGTTGAGGCCGCGGAAGAGGCTTGCCGGGAGCGTGATGTCGTCGAGAACGACGGGCTCGCCCTCGTATTCGAGCACCCTGCGCAGCAGAATGACCGGGTCCCCGGTCTTGACCTCCAGCAGCCGCGCGGCTTCGACGCCTGCCTTGCCGCGGCGGACATCGATGAGCCGGCTCGCCGGGTATTCATCGACGCCGTCGTCCCGGCGGATGCGCAGGAAGCGGAAGGCCGAGACCGGCGTCTCCTCCGTGTGCGTAGCGACGAACGTACCCTTGCCCTGCCGGCGCACCACCAGGTTGTCGGCCGCGAGCGCTTCGACGGCCTTGCGGACCGTGCCATGGGCGACGCCGAAGCGCCCGGCGAGTTCGAGCTCGCTGGGGATGGCCTCGCCGGGCCGCCACTCGCCGGCCTCCAGGCTTTGCTCCAGCACGTCGCGAATCTGCAGGTACAGCGGCCGGAAGGAGGGCGTGGTCGACATGGTGTGACGGTTGGTCGCGATCGCGTCCGGGCGATCCGCCACGGCTCCGCAAGGGCATATCTTATATCTTCTATAAGATAAAGGACCACGTTGACACCTCCGACGGCGCAGCCCTACAATTTTGTGATCGTCGGCATGCCGATCCGGCTGCGCGCGACGCCGCCCCGCCCCGCCCGCCCATGTTGCCCATCGTCCGCGCCCCGGCCCTCGCCCGATCTGCGCGACCGTTCCACGTCCCGTTCCCGAGGAGTTGAAGACCATGAAGACACCCGTCCGCGTCGCCGTGACCGGAGCCGCCGGTCAGATCGGCTACAGCCTGCTCTTTCGCATTGCGTCCGGCGAAATGCTCGGACGCGACCAGCCGGTGATCCTGCAGATGCTGGAGCTGCCGATCGACAAGGCGCAGGCGGCACTCAAGGGCGTGATGATGGAGCTCGAGGATTGCGCCTTCCCGCTGCTCGCGGGCATGACCGGCAGCGCCGATCCCCGCGAGGCGTTTCGCGATGCGGATGTGGCGCTGCTCGTCGGCGCGAAGCCGCGCGGCCCCGGCATGGAACGCAAGGACCTGCTCATGGAGAATGCCAAGATCTTCATCGAGCAGGGCAAGGCGCTCGACGCGGTCGCCTCGCGCAAGATCAAGGTGCTGGTGGTCGGCAATCCGGCGAACACGAACGCCTACATCGCGATGAAATCGGCGCCGTCGCTTCCGCGGCGCAATTTCACGGCAATGCTGCGCCTCGATCACAACCGCGCCCTGTCACAGCTCGCGGCGCGCAGCGGTCAGCCCGTCGGCTCCATCGAGAAGCTGATCGTCTGGGGCAATCACTCGCCGACGATGTATGCCGATTACCGCTTCGCCACGAGCAACGGCAAGTCGGTCAAGGACCTCATCAACGACGAGGACTGGAATCGCAACACGTTCCTGCCGACGGTCGGCAAGCGCGGCGCGGCGATCATCGCGGCGCGCGGACTCTCGTCGGCGGCATCCGCGGCCAATGCGGCCATCGACCACGTGCGCGACTGGATGCTCGGCAGCCAGGGCAAGTGGGTGACGATGGGGATCGCGTCGGATGGCCAGTACGACATTCCGAAGGACGTCATGTACGGCTTCCCGGTGACGACGGAGAACGGCGAGTACCGCCTGGTCGAAGGCCTTCCGATCGACGCCTTCTCGCGCGAGAAGATGAACGCCACGCTCAAGGAACTCGAGGAAGAGCGTGCCGGCGTCGCCTCGATGCTGGGCTGAGCGGCCCCTGATGCTCCCGGGTGCGCAAGAGCGATGCCTCCTCGGACGGACGAGGGCGGCGTGAACGGCCCGGTTCAGACCGCGCTGCTGCACCCGCGCATCGCGCTGCACGAGCCCGGCCGCTCGCCGCCGCCGCTGGCGCCCTGCGTGCACTACGCCGGCACCGAGCGTTACCTGCGCAAGGCGCTCGCGTTGCAGGCGGAGCGCGGACCGGTGTTCGACATCGCCGCCGATTGCGAAGATGGCGCGCCGGTCGGTGCCGAGCGGGAGCATGCGCGCATGGTCGCGGGCCTCGTCGCCAGCGACGCGAACGTGCACGGCCGGATGGGCGTGCGCACCCATGGCATCGCCCACCCCGCATGGCGCGAGGAGCTCGACATCCTGGTCGGGGAAGCCGGCCCGCGCCTCGCGTTTCTCACGGTGCCGAAGTCCGACAGCCTGGCGGACGTGGAGCGCTACCTCGATGCCGTCCTGCTTGCCGTGGCCCGCAGCGGACTGGGGCGCGAGCTGCCGGTGAGCGTCCTGATCGAAACGCCGCGGGCGGTGCACGACGCCTGGGCGATCGCGGCGCTGCCAGGGCTCGTCAGCCTCGACTTCGGCACCCTCGATTTCGTGAGCGCGCACCACGGCGCCATTCCGGCGTCCGCGATGAACAGTCCGGGGCAGTTCGAGCACGCGCTCGTGCGCCGCGCCAAGGCCGAGGTCGCCGCGGCGGCGCTCGCCCATGGCCTGGTACCGACCCATGGCATCAGCCGCGTCCTGAACGACGACGACGCCGTGTACACCGACGCCAAGCGCGCCCACGACGAATTCGGCTTCCTGCGCATGTGGAGCATTCACCCCAGCCAGATCGAGGTGATCGTCTTCGCCATGCAGCCCGAGCACGACGCCCTCATCGAAGCCGGAGCGGTGCTGCGCGCGGCGCAGGCCGCGCAATGGGCGCCGATCGCCTGGCACGGCAAGATGCACGATCGCGCGTCGTACCGCTATTACTGGGCGCTCCTGCAGCGTGCCCGCGCCTCCGGCGCCGCGCTGCCGCCGGAGGCGCAATCGTTTTTCGACACCGCTTCCCCAGCGGGCGTCGCTCCACACTGACGGGAGCCGCCATGGCCGACAGTTCACCAGGCGCGCTCTTCCGGGCCGCCATCGAAGCCGAAACACCACTGCAGGTCCCGGGCGTGATCTGCGCTTATCACGCGCTGCTGGCGCAGGCGTCGGGGTACCGCGCGATGTACCTGTCCGGCGGCGGCGTTGCCGCCGGGTCGCTCGGCATGCCCGATCTTGGCATCAGCAATCTCGACGACGTCCTCACCGACGTGCGCCGCATCACCGACGCCTGCCCGCTGCCGCTGCTGGTCGACGTCGACACCGGTTTCGGCGCGTCCGCGTTCAACGTCGCGCGCACCGTCAAGTCACTCGTCAAGTTCGGCGCGGCTGCGATGCACATCGAGGACCAGGTCGGCGCGAAGCGCTGCGGGCATCGCCCGAACAAGGCGATCGTCTCCAGCCAGGAAATGGTCGATCGCATTCGCGCCGCCGTCGACGCGCGCACCGATCCGTCGTTCGTGATCATGGCACGCACCGATGCGCTGGCCGTCGAGGGCCTGCAGGCCGCGATCGACCGGGCCTGTGCGTGCGTCGAAGCCGGCGCCGACATGATCTTCCCGGAAGCCGTCACCGAGCTCGGCATGTACCGGCAGTTCGCGAAAGCCGCGAAGGTGCCGATCCTCGCCAACATCACGGAGTTCGGCGCGACCCCGCTTTTCACCGTCGACGAGCTCCGCACCGCCGACGTGGCGATCGCGCTCTATCCGCTGTCGCCGTTCCGGGCGATGAACAAGGCCGCCCTGAACGTCTACCGCACGCTGCGGCGCGATGGCACGCAGCAGGCGGTGGTCGAGACCATGCAGACGCGCGCCGAGCTGTACGATTTCCTCGAGTACCACCGCTACGAGCAGAAGCTCGATGAATTGTTCGCGCAGCAGAACCCAGGCGCGCGCGACTAGCCGCATGCACGCAGCCGATATTCGCTTCCTGCCCCCGCCCATCCCCAGGAGTTCGCCATGACGGACGCCGCAGTCACCACGCCCAAGGTAAAGAAGTCGGTCGCGCTATCCGGCGTGGTCGCCGGCAACACCGCGCTGTGCACGGTCGGCCGCACCGGCAACGACCTGCATTACCGCGGATACGACATCCTCGACATCGCCGACGTATGCGAATTCGAGGAGATCGCCTACCTGCTGGTGCACGGCACCCTGCCCAACGCCGCCGAGCTCGCGGGCTACAAGGACAAGCTCAAGGCCCTGCGCGGTCTGTCCAATCCCGTTCGTGCCGCACTCGAGGCACTCCCCGCGGGCGCCCATCCGATGGACGTGATGCGCACCGGTTGCTCCACGCTGGGCTGCGTGCTGCCCGAGAAGGACGACCACAACGTGCCCGGCGCGCGCGACATCGCCGACCGGCTGATGGCCTCGTTCGGGTCGATGCTCCTCTACTGGTACCACTGGAGCCACAACGGCCGCCGCATCGAGGTCGAGACCGATGACGATTCGATCGGCGGGCACTTCCTGCACCTGCTGCACGGGCGCACGCCGCCGGCGCTGTGGGTGAAGGCGATGCACACGTCGCTTAACCTCTACGCGGAGCACGAGTTCAATGCCTCGACCTTCACCGCACGCGTGATCGCCGGCACCGGCTCCGACATCTACTCCGCGATCACCGGCGCCATCGGCGCGCTGCGCGGACCGAAGCACGGCGGCGCGAACGAGGTGGCGTTCGACGTGCAGAACCGCTACCTGTCGCCGGACGAGGCCGAGATCGACGTGCGCCGCCGCATCGAGGCGAAGCAGGTGATCATCGGATTCGGTCACCCGGTGTATACCATCGCCGATCCGCGCAACAAGATCATCAAGGACGTCGCGCGCCGCCTGTCGCAGGCCGCGAACAACATGAAGCTCTACGAGATCGCCGAGCGGCTCGAGACGGTGATGTGGGACGCGAAGAAGATGTTCCCCAACCTCGACTGGTTTTCCGCGGTGAGCTATCACATGATGGGCGTCCCCACGGCGATGTTCACGCCGCTCTTCGTGATCTCGCGCACCTCCGGCTGGTCGGCGCACGTGATCGAGCAGCGCGAGGATGGCAAGATCATCCGCCCGAGCGCGAACTACATCGGCCCGGAAGACCAGAAGTTCGTGCCCATCGCGGATCGCCGCTGATCGCGACTCCACGATCCCGCTCGCCACCTCTCGAATCCACCACGTTCATGTCGACCCACATCAGCAACATCCGTCCCGAGCCCGACAAGGTGCTCACCGACATCGCGGATTACGTTCTCGACTACGAGATCGGCAGCCCGGAAGCCTACGAGACCGCGCGTAACTGCCTGATCGATACGCTCGGCTGCGGGTTCGAGGCGCTCTCGTATCCGGCGTGCACGAAGCTGCTCGGGCCGATCGTTCCCGGGACGATCGTGCCTAACGGCGCCAAGGTCCCGGGCACGCAGTTCCAGCTCGACCCGGTCCAGGCGGCTTTCAACATCGGCGCGATGATCCGCTGGCTCGACTTCAACGACACGTGGCTCGCGGCCGAGTGGGGTCACCCGTCGGACAATCTTGGCGGCATTCTCGCCACCGCTGACTGGCTGTCGCGCAACGCCGTCGCCGCCGGCCGCAAGCCGCTCACGATGCGCGCCGTGCTCACCGCGATGATCAAGGCGCACGAGATCCAGGGGGTGATCGCGCTGGAGAACAGCTTCAATCGCGTCGGGCTCGACCACGTGGTGCTCGTGAAGGTCGCATCCACCGCGGTGGTGTCGAACCTTCTCGGCCTGACGCGCGACGAGCTCATCAACGCGGTCTCGCTCGCTTGGGTGGACGGGCAGTCGCTGCGCACGTACCGGCATTCCCCGAACACCGGCTCGCGCAAGAGCTGGGCGGCAGGTGATGCGACATCGCGCGCCGTGCGTCTCGCCCTGATGGCGCGCACCGGCGAGATGGGCTACCCGTCGGTGCTGACCGCGAAGACGTGGGGCTTCTACGACGTGCTGTTCAAGGGCCAGGAATTCAAGTTCCAGCGGCCATATGGCAGCTACGTGATGGAGAACGTGCTTTTCAAGATCAGCTTCCCGGCCGAGTTCCACGCCCAGACGGCCGCCGAATGCGCGATGCAGCTGCACAGGCAGCTCGTCGACAGTGGCCGCGCCGTCGAGGACATCAATCGGATCACCATCCGCACGCACGAGTCGGCGATCCGCATCATCGACAAGCAGGGCCCGCTCTCGAATCCGGCGGACCGCGATCACTGCATCCAGTACATGGTCGCCGTACCGCTGCTGTTCGGTCGCCTGACCGCCGCCGATTACGAGGACGACGTGGCCGCCGATGTGCGCATCGACGCGCTGCGCGGGAAAATGACCTGCGTCGAGGACAAGGCCTTCACGCGCGACTATCACGATCCCGAAAAACGGTCGATCGCCAACGCCATCACCATCGAGTTCAAGGACGGCAAGCGCTTCGACGAGGTGGTGGTGGAGTACCCGATCGGTCATCGCCGCCGGCGCCAGGAAGGCATCCCGGTGCTGGTCGACAAGTTCCGCACCAACCTGGCCCGCCGCTTCCCCGCCAGGCAGCAACAGCAGATCCTGAACGCCGCGCTCGACGCTGGCAGGCTCGACGCGACGCCGGTGCACGAATTCGTCGATCTGTTCGTTATCTGATCCGCCTCGCGACTGGAGACCGAAATGCAACTTCGATCAACCCTCCCCCTGCTCATCGCCGCCTGCATCGCTGGATCGGTGTTTGCGGACGACCTGCCCAAACGCAAGTCCGGCCTGTGGGAGATCAGGACATCCTCGTCCGCGGCGGGCGCCCAGGGCGGCGGCGCGACCATGCAGATGTGCATCGACGAGAAGGTCGACAACGTCGCGCAGCAGCAGGCGGCCGGGATGGCCAAGGAAACCTGCAGCAAGAACGAGATCAAGCGCAGCGGCAACCGGATGACGATCGACTCCGTGTGCAAGTTCGGCGAGAGCACGGCGACGAGCCACTCGGTGTTCACCGGCTCCTTCGACTCGGCCTATCGCGTGGAGACGAAGTCCTCCTACGACCCGCCGATGATGGGCATGAAGGAAGGCAGCGTGGTCATGGAAGCGAAATGGCTCGGCCCATGCAAGGCCGACCAGCGGCCCGGGGACATGATCCTGGGCAATGGCATGAAGATGAACATCTACGACACCAAGGGCGCCCCGGCGCGCAAGTAAGGAACAAAGGAAAACGCATGGGCCACAACCTGTTCAACACGCTCCAGGAATTCACGCTCGCCTCCGGCCGCAAGGGGCAGTTCTACTCCTTGCCGGCGCTCGAAACCGCGGGCCTCGGCAAGATCTCGCGCCTCCCGGTGTCGGTACGCATCGTGCTGGAAAGCGTGCTGCGCAATTGCGACGGCAAGAAGGTCGCGGAGTCGCACATCCGCGAGCTCGCGGCCTGGAAGCCCGTGGCGCCCCGCACCGACGAGATTCCCTTCGTGGTTGCGCGCGTGGTACTGCAGGATTTCACCGGCGTGCCGCTGCTCGCCGACCTCGCCGCCATGCGCAACGTCGCGGCCGACATGGGCAAGAACGCCAAGGTCATCGAGCCGCTCGTGCCGGTCGATCTCGTCGTCGATCATTCGGTGATGATCGACTACTACCGCCGCCCGGACGCGCTCGATCTCAACATGAAGCTCGAGTTCAGCCGCAACAACGAGCGCTACCAGTTCATGAAATGGGGCATGCAGGCGTTCGACACGTTCAAGGTCGTGCCGCCCGGCATCGGCATCGTGCACCAGGTGAACCTGGAGTACCTCGCCCGCGGCGTGCACGAGAAGAACGGCGTCTACTACCCGGACTCGCTGGTCGGGACGGACAGCCACACCACCATGATCAACGGCATCGGCGTGGTCGCGTGGGGCGTCGGCGGCATCGAGGCGGAAGCCGGCATGCTCGGCCAGCCGGTGTACTTCCTCACGCCCGACGTCATCGGTGTCGAGCTGAAAGGCCGGCTGCCGGAGGGCACCACGGCGACCGACCTCGTGCTCACCGTCACCGAGATGTTGCGCAAGGAGAAAGTCGTCGGCAAGTTCGTCGAATTCTTCGGGGAGGGTACGACCACGCTCGCCGTGCCGGATCGCGCGACCATCGGCAACATGGCGCCGGAGTACGGCGCGACGATGGGCTTCTTCCCGGTCGATGAAGCCACCGTCGACTACCTGCGCTTCACCGGACGCACGCCGGAGCAGGTGGACGCGTTCGAAGCCTACTTCCGGGCGCAGCAGATGTTCGGCGTTCCGCGCGCGGGCGAGATCGATTACTCGAAGACCGTTTCACTCGATCTGTCGACCATTCGTCCGTCCGTGGCGGGACCCAAGCGCCCGCAGGACCGCATCGACCTCGCCAGCCTGAAGTCGCAGTTCACCTCGCTGTTCTCCAAGCCGGCCGCGCAGAACGGCTTTTCCCAGGCGCCGGAGAAGCTCAACCAGCGCTATGCCACCAAATGGGCCCCGGAAGGAATCGGCGAAGTGGCAGCCGACAGCGACAGCCAGAGAACGGCGCCCGGCGCCGAGCGCCAGGTGCGCGAGATGGTGGACAACCGGCCAATCATCGAGGACGCGGTGGAGCCGCCGGTCAACGGCAATGCGGACATCGGCAATGGCGATGTGCTGATCGCGGCGATCACGTCGTGCACCAACACCTCCAATCCAGGGGTGCTGCTGGCCGCCGGCCTGCTGGCGAAGAAGGCCGTGGAGCAAGGCCTCACGGTAAAGCGCAAGGTGAAGACATCCCTCGCACCCGGCTCGCGGGTGGTCACGGAGTACCTCACCCGGGCGGGCCTGCTGCCCTACCTCGAGCAGCTCGGGTTCGGTGTCGCAGCGTACGGCTGCACGACCTGCATCGGCAATGCGGGCGACCTCCCCGCCGAGTTCAACGATGCGATCGTCGCCAACGATCTCGTGTGCGCGGCCGTGCTGTCGGGCAACCGCAACTTCGAGGCACGCATCCATCCGAACCTGAAGGCGAACTTCCTCGCGTCCCCGCCGCTCGTGGTCGCTTATGCAATCGCCGGCACGGTGCTGAAGGACATCACCACCGAGCCGCTCGGCATGGGGAAAAACGGCCCGGTGTATCTCAAGGACGTTTGGCCGACGCCGCAGGAAGTCGCCAGCGTCATGCACTACGCCAAGGATCCGGCGACCTTCCGCAACCTGTATGGCAACCTTGCCAACGCCAATCCGCTGTGGGGAGCGATCCAGGGATCGGCCGGACAGGTGTACGACTGGCCATTGTCGACCTACATCGCGAAGCCGCCGTTCTTCGAAGGCTTCAGTATGGATTCGGCGCCGATCACCGACGTCAAGGGGGCGCGCGCCCTCGGCATCTTCGGCGATTCCGTGACCACCGACCACATCTCGCCGGCGGGCGCGATCAAGGAAGCGTCGCCCGCGGGGCAGTGGCTGCTCGCGCACGGGGTGCCGAAGGCGGACTTCAACAGCTATGGTTCGCGTCGCGGCAATCACGAGGTGATGATGCGCGGCACGTTCGCCAACGTGCGCATCAAGAACCTGCTGCTGCCGCCGCGCGCCGACGGCACCCGCGAGGAAGGCGGCGTGACGCTGTACCAGCCGGGCGGTGAGAAGATGTACATCTACGACGCCGCCATGCGCTACGTTGCCGCGCACGTGCCGACGGTCGTGTTCGGGGGCGAGGAGTACGGCACCGGTTCGTCGCGGGACTGGGCGGCGAAGGGCACGCAGCTCCTGGGCGTGCGCGCCGTGATCGCGAAAAGCTTCGAGCGGATCCATCGCTCGAACCTCGTCGGCATGGGCGTGCTGCCCTGCCAGTTCAAGGGCACCGACTCGGTCGAATCGCTTGGCATCAAGGGTGACGAGACCTTCGACGTCATCGGCTTGGAAGGCCGCCTCAAGCCCCAGATGGACGTGACGCTGGCGATTCATCGCACGGACGGCACCACCCAGCATGTCCCCTTGCTGCTGCGCATCGACACGCCGATCGAGGTCGATTACTACATGCACGGCGGGATCCTGCCGTTCGTCCTGCGGGAGCTGGTGCGCGAAGCCGCGTAACCGCAACGACGCAGGCGACCAGACGGGGCCGGCACTGCACGTGCCGGCCTTTTTTCGCGCTCCCCTCCCATGACCGACGCACGCGCGTGAACCGACAGCTGCAGCCCCTCGCCCGCGCCCTGCCGCTGTTCCTGCTGGCCGGCTTCTGCCTGAGCTCGCTCGACGCCTCGGCGAAATACCTCGTGCGCGACCACTCGCTGCTGGTGGTGGTCTGGGCGCGCTACGCGGGTCAGATGCTGGTTGTCACCCCGTTCGCATGGCATCGCGCCGGCCCGGGCTTCTGGCGCACGCGCAAGCCGGGCGTGCAGCTCCTGCGTTCCGCGCTGCTGCTGGTCGCGACCATGTGCTTCTTCGGCGCATTGCGCTTCGTGCCGCTCGCGGAGGGCTCCGCGATCACCTTCCTGGCGCCGATGTTCGTGGTGCTGCTCTCGCGGCCCCTCCTCGGCGAGCGGCCGGGCCGCGGCCGCTACATCGCCACCATCACCGGCTTCCTCGGTGTGCTGATCATGCTGCGGCCCGGTTCCGCTGTCCTGCAACCGGCCACCTTCCTCCTGATCGGCATGGCACTATGCAACGCGCTGTACCAGATGCTCACGCGCAAGCTGCTGGACGAGAGCCCCCACACCACCCTGTTCTACAGCGCGCTCGTCGGCGCCCTCGGCCTGTCGGCCGTGCTGCCATGGATCTGGGATCCGTCCCTTCTTACGCTGCGCGAAGGCGGCTTCCTGCTGGTGCTGGGCGTGCTGGCCGGTGCGGGACACTGGCTGATCATCAGCGCGTACCTGCTGGCACCAGCGTCGCTGTTGACCCCCTTCATGTACCTGCAGCTGCTCTGGGCAACCTCGTATGGGTACCTCGTATTCGGCCAGCTTCCCGACGCGTTCTCGGTGGTCGGGATCACCGTGATCGTGGCGAGCGGGCTCCTGCTCGCACTGCAGGAGCAGGCGCGCCGGCGCAACTGACGGGAGGCGCGGGTCGAGACCGCCGGCGCCTCTTGTAAAAGTTGCCAGCCGACACGCATTTCCGGCAAACCGTGGCGCCGCCCGCCCGACCCGGGTACGCAGGACGGCTGGGAGGACCCACCACCGAGCCTTGGCACGGCTGTTGCTGTTTCCACGACCATATCGGAGTACCGTAGCAGGGAGAGGTTGCAATGACCACCTTGCAGATGGGCACGTGGGCCCGCAGAGCGGGCATGGCGGCAGCCGTGATGGCGTGCTGTCGCGTCGCCGCGCTCTTCTTCCATGCCAACCAGGGTTACCGGCTCGCCAATCGCAGCCGGCCGTTCCAGCGCGAGCTCGCCGAGCATCGCGCCCGTGTGCTCGTGGTCGGTGACAGCACCGGAGTCGGCACGGGCGCGCTGCGGCCCGAAGACAGCATCGCCGGGCTGCTCGCAACCGAGTTCCCCGACGTGGCGATCACCAACCGCGCCCGCAATGGCGCGAAAGCTGCGGATGCGCTGGCGCAGCTGCGCGCCCTTCCCGACGGCCTGCGCTTCCACGCCGTGCTCGTGCACGTCGGCAGCAATGACATCCTGCGCGCGACGCCGCTGCCGCAGCTCGAGGCAGACATCGCCGCGACGCTGCGCGCCGCGCGCGAGCGCACCGCCACGGTGATCTTCATGAGCGGGCCGAATATCGGTTTGTGTCCGGTCTTCTTTCCGCCTTTCAGCTGGTTGCTGACGATGCGCACGCGGCAGGCGCGTGATCTCTTCGTCCGCATTTCGACCGAGGAGGGGGTGACCTACATCGATCTCTTCCGCGAGCGTGGCGAGGACGTGTTCTCCCGCGACCCACGGCGCTACTTCGCCGATGATCGCCTGCACCCCAGCACCGAGAGCTATCACGCGGCATACGAGGTGATACGCAACGGCTCGGAGCTGCATCGCGTGCTCGCTGCGGTCGGCATCACGCCCGAGGGATCATCAACGGTGGCGATGGTCTAAGATGCGATCCCATCGCCATCGCGGTCACATCCGGACAGAGGACGCATGAATGCACGATTGACGCTGCTGCTCGCCGCCATGGCGGTGTTCACGGCAGGCGGATGCAGCTCGGAATCGAAGGACGCTGCCGAGGCTGCGAAGCACGCCGCGGAAAAGGCCGCGGAAGCGACGCGCGAGGCTGCAATCAAGGCCGGCGAAGCGGCCAAGGAGGCGGCCAAGGATGCGGGCGCGGTAACACGCGAGGCTGCCGACAAGGCCGCGGACGCGATGAAGGATGCGGCCCCCAAGGTACGCGCGAGCGCCAGCGAAGCCGCCGACAAGACGAAGGATGCGGCCGAGCGCGCGGTGCAGGCAGCTCGGGAAGCCGCCGAGCGTGGCCGCGCCGCCGCCAAGGATGCCGCGCAGCGCAACCGCGAGACGCCGGGCAAATAGGGGGCGCGCCGCGCGGCCGCGTTCGTTCGGAGCCCGAATGGACCGCTAGGCGGCTTGGCGGCCCACGGCCTGGCGCGAGATCCAGCGGGTCAACGGACGCCACTGCTCCCAGTCCTGCTCGGCGCGCGAGCGCGGCAGGTCGAACACCGCGGCACCGTCGCGCGCGCAGTACACGTAGATCTGCGTATCGCGCAGGTGCGTCACCACCGGCAGGTCGAAGCCGCGCAGGAAGTCGTCAAGCTCGGCGGCACTGTGGGTGCGCGCGTCGACGCGCATGCCAACCAGCCCTATCGGCAGCGTGCCCTGCTTCACCGCCTTGTAATCCGCGATCGCCGTGAAGAAGCGCTCGGTCGCAGCCATGTCATACGCCGACGGCGACACCGGCACCAGCATGAGGTCGGCGCGACGCATGATGTCGCGCAAAGTGTCGCCATGCATTGCCGCCGGACTGTCGACCACCAGCCACTGCAGCGCGCGCTCCGTACTGGCGCGGCGGGCCTGCGGGTCCCAGAGGCCGACGTGCGGAAACAGCGCCGGACGCCGTGAGAGCCAGCCGGTGGCGGACTGCTGCGGATCGAAATCGGCGATCGCCACCGCCTGCCGCTTGCCGGCAAGCCAGCCGGCGATGTTCGTGGCCAAGGTCGTCTTGCCACTGCCGCCCTTCGGATTGGCGACAAGGATCGTTCGCATTGCACTCTCTCCCTGAAGATGCGAGACCGGCACCGCGAGTTGTTGTGCGTGCATGCAGGCCGGGACAGCGCCGGTGGCGTGGCACATTGCATCGTACCGCCCGTCGCGCCGCCGCCATGGTAGCGCCAAAGGTGCCCGGCGGGCGACCAGACTGCCCGGCCGCGAGGCCCGGTCTCGCAGCGGCGATGGTCGAGGACATCGCGTGCCAGGCGCAGGCGCGGCAGCCGTTCGCTGCTCCACCCACGCGATGACGTTTGCCGCGGATCAGGTCTGCCGGAGCAGTGCCGGTGGCATCCGTGCACGTAGCTGATCGCTGATCCAGCGATAGGTCAGTTCAAGACCGTCTTGCAGCCGGGTCGACGGCGACCATCCGAGCCGCGCACGTAGCATGGTGTTATCGCTATTCCTGCCGCGAACACCCATCGGCGCAGAATGATCGTACCGCCGCTGCACGCGGACTCCCGCGATGCGCTCGACGATGGTGACCAGCTCGTTGACGGTCACGAGCTCCTCGGAACCAATGTTCAGCGGCTCGGTGACGTCGCTTTGCATGAGTCGCAGCGTGCCATCGGTGCAATCGTCGATGTACATGAAACTTCTGGTCTGCTCGCCGTCGCCCCAGATGGTGATCTCGTGTCGAGTCGTCATCTTCGCCAATGCGATCTTGCGACAGATGGCCGCCGGGGCCTTTTCGCGCCCGCCGTCCCACGCGCCGAACGGCCCATACACGTTGTGATAGCGCGCCACGCGCGTCTCGAGGCCGAAGTCCTCGCGGAAATGCCGGCACATCCGTTCGGAGAACAACTTCTCCCATCCGTAGCCGTCCTCCGGATCGGCGGGATAGGCGTCCCCTTCGGCGAGCGGCCGAACTTGCGGCTGCTCCTGCCGCGCCTGCGGGTAGACACAGGCGGAAGAAGCGAAGAAGTAACGCGCGACGCCACCGTCGCGCGCGGCAAGCAGCAGGTGGGTGTTGATGAGCACCGAGAGCATGCACTCGGCCCGGTGCGATGCGATGAAGCCCATGCCGCCCATGTCCGCCGCGAAGTTGAATACGCGGCTGCACCCCCGCACGGCCTCGCGACACTCGTCGAGCAGCGCGAGATCCAGCACCCGGTTGTCCGCTTCGCCGTGAAGCTGGTGCCATTGCGCGAACGGCTTCGAGTCCACGCACCGCACGGCCGAACCCTGGGCGAGGAGCAGACGGGCGACGTGGCCGCCGATGAAACCTCCCGCACCGGCGACAAGGGTCGTCATGAGGCGGTACCAAGCAGCGAAGCCAACAGCGCCTCGCCGTCGCGTCGCGCGGCGAGATAGCGCGCGCCGGGTTCGCCGACCTTGCCGCGGCGCTGCTCGATCAGCGCCGCCCGATCCGGATCCAGCAGCGGCGCCATGCGCGTGGCATAGAACGCCGCGATCGCCTGCATGCCTGATCTCAAGCCGACCTGCCGCAAGTGCTGGCCGGCGTAGATCTCGTCGATGATGCCATGCGCGACCTGCATCCGCAGTCGACGCGTGGCTTCGAACAGCCGCGCCCAGAACGTGAGGTCGCGCATGTTCTGCGTTACGCCACGACCGTCCGGCGCAGCGATGCGCGCTGCAAGCGGCCGCCGACACGCGATGAATGCACCGATCTCCTCGAGCCATGTGTCGTGGAACCAGAACGGAAACCACGGCGGCACGAAAAATCCCATGCGTTCCATCATGCGCCGGGTGATGACGGGCGCCGTGCAGAAGTTGGCGATGTGCAAAGGGTCCGTGGGCCACGCCGTGCCATAGCCCCCGGGCATCCCCGCGATGGCATGACGGTACTCGTCGTCCCAGCCTGGCGTCGCCATCACATAGTCGTCCGTCAGCATGGCGAGCACGTCGGCACCGTGATCGGCCGCAGAGAGGCGGTTCCATAGCCGTCCCAGCGTCAGCTCGCGCGGCGCCACGGACCACAGGACACGGATCGTAGACCGGTACTCGCCGGCGAATTCCAGCGTCTCCTCGTCATCCTCGTCGACACCCACCACGACGACCACGTCGGCGCCCCGGGCTGCCGTATGGCCGATCGACTCGAGCACCCGGTGGAGGCTTGCGATGCGCCGCCGTGTGGGAAGCAGGAGGGCAATGCGATCGTTCATTCGGAAGCGCTGGCGGGGGACACGCTAATTTGGGGAGATCGCGGGCCTGCGGAGCGCGTCGAGTGCATCTGGAGCACGACCGCAAGCGCAGGCAGGACGTCGGCGCCGAGGCGTCGGCTGCGGGACCCGCTCCATCCGGTCCGTGCGTCCGGAAGGTTGGCGTTGTCCTTGAACGGCAGCTCCAGCGTCAGCGACAGGCATCCGAAGCGGTGCCCCACCCACTTCGACGCGAGGGAAAGGTTGACCTTGGTGTCCTTGTCACGCGCATACCCATGCTCGGTCTGGAAATCGGGATTCGCGGCATGGAAGGCATCGGCGAACGCCCGCTCCCGCACGGCATGCTCGGGCGTGTAGGACGGCAGCCGCTCGCAGCCATCGACGAATACGTACGGCAGGACCTCGTCGCCATGCACGTCGAGGAAGACCGTCGCGCCGGTGCGCTCCATCGCCTCACGCACGAGCAACACTTCGGGACTGCGCTCCCGCGTTGGAGCGAGCCACTCGCGATTGAGGTTTGCGCCGGCGGCGTTCGTACGCAGGTTGCCGCGAACGCTGCCGTCGGGGTTCATGTTCGGCACGACATGAAAGACGGCCCGCTCGAGCAGCGTCCGGGCTGACGCATCGTCGGCCGTGACGAGTCGCTCGAGCAGACCCTCGACGAACCACTCCGCCATCGTCTCGCCCGGGTGCTGGCGGGCAATGATCCACACCGGCTGCCGATCCGACGCAGTGTCGCCGACCGTGACGAGATCGATGTCGCGACCCTCGACGGAACTCCCCAGCCGGGTGAGGCGCACGCGCGGGCTCGCCTCCATGCGGCCGAGGAACGCGAGGTGCCGTTCCCATGAATAGGGCTCGAAGTACGCGTAGTACACGCTGTCGCGCGCCGGCGTATGCGTGATCACCATCTCGGTGCCGTCGAAGCTGGTCGGTACCCGGAACCAGTGCTCGCGATCGTACGAAGCGACCGCGGCATAGCCCTGCCATCCCTCGACATACGTGCAGGTTCCGGCGTTGGTCAGCCGCACGCGGCACGCAACGTCGCGCGCACCCTGCAGGCGAAAGAAGAACCACTGCCGGAACTCGGCATGCGAGTCGGCGCGAATGCGCACGCGGATATCGTCCGCGCGCTCGACTGAATCGACCTCGATGGCGCCGGCATCGAAGTGGCTGGAGATGGAAAGCGGCATGGGAAGACGTGCGACTCTTGCGCAACGCGCGCGGGATGCGCGCTTCGATCCAGTTGGCGGAGCGAGGATGCTATCACCCGGCTGCCGGCTTCGGCCCGAATTGCTTGCGCCCGGCGCAAGCAACGCCGTGGTCGATACAATGCGCACATGACTGAGTCCATCCCCACCGCAGCTGCGGCCGAAACGGCCCCCGCCTTGGCTGCTCGCCGCGACCCGCGGAAGGCCGATTTCGAGGCCAACAAGCTGCGCAAGCGCCTGCGCCGCCTGGTCGGGGCCGCGATCGCCGATTTCGCCATGATCGAGGCGGGCGATCGCGTCATGGTGTGCCTGTCGGGCGGCAAGGACAGCTACGGGCTGCTCGACATCCTGTGCTCTTTGCGGGCGCGCTCACCGGTGCCGTTCGAGCTCGTGGCCGTCAATCTCGATCAGAAGCAGCCGGGATTTCCGGCCGACGTCCTGCCGCGTTATCTCGACGCGCGGGGCGTCCCGTTCCGGATTGCCGAGCAGGACACCTACAGTGTGGTGAAGCGGCTGATTCCGGAGGGCGGCACGATGTGCTCGCTCTGCTCGCGCCTGCGTCGCGGCGTGCTGTACCGCGTGGCGACCGAGCTCGGCGCGACGAAGATCGCGCTCGGCCACCATCGCGACGACATCATGGCCACGTTCTTCCTGAACCTGTTCTTCGGCGGGAAGCTGAAGACCATGCCGCCCAAGCTCGTGTCCGACGACGGCCGCCACGTGGTGATCCGGCCGCTCGCGTACGTGCGCGAACGCGATCTTGCCCGCTACGCGACGGCGATGGCCTTCCCGATCATCCCGTGCAACCTGTGCGGCTCGCAGGAGCACCTGCAGCGCAAGCAGGTCACCGCGATGCTGCGCGACTGGGAAAAAAAGCACCCCGGCCGCGTCGAGTCCATCTTCAATGCGATGGGCAACGTCGTCGCAACGCACCTGCTCGATCGCACGCTGCACGACTTCGCGGGCGTCCGTCCGACGGGCGTCGCAACGGTGGAAGGCGACATCGGGTTCGACGTCGATCCTGCGCTGGAGCGCGCGGTGGATCGCCAGGTGGCGGCGGCCGCAACGACCACGGCCGTCATTCCCCTCCACTCGGCCGACGCTCTGGACTGACGCGCACGACCCGCGCAGGCGAGGCCGATGCGCGGGGGCGCGCTACTTGACCGTGTCCTTGCTCTGTCCAAAGAGAATCCTGCGCGACGCCTCGTCGTGGATGGCGGGTGCGGTGTTGACGCTCGCCGCCAGCGCGTAGGCTCGCTGCACGGCGGGCCGCGCCGCAATCGTCTCGCGCCAGCGGGCGAGGTGCGGAAAGTCGCGCATGTCCTGCCCCTGCTTTTCGGGCTGCACCCACGGATACGACGCCATGTCCGCGATCGAATATTCGACGGCCAGGTATTCACGATCGGCCAGCCTGCGATTCATGACGCCGTACAGGCGGCCGGTCTCCTTCACGTAGCGCTCGATGGCGTAGTCGATCTTGTGCGGCGCGTAGCGCGAGAAGTGGTGGTTCTGGCCGGCCATCGGGCCGAGCCCCCCCATCTGCCAGAAGAGCCACTGCAGGCAGTCCGTGCGCCCGCGCAACGTTTGCGCAATGAACCGGCCCGTCTTGTCCGCGAGATAGAGCAGGATGGCGCCCGATTCGAACACCGGGATCGGCTCGCCGCCATCCGCCGGCGCGTGATCGAGGATTGCCGGAATGCGGTTGTTCGGCGCAATGCGCAGGAACGCGCGATCGAACTGCTCGCCCTTGCCGATGTTGACCGGCTTCACGGTGTACGGCAGCCCGGTCTCCTCGAGGAAGATCGTGATCTTGTGCCCGTTGGGCGTGGTCCAGTAGTAGAGATCGATCATCGCGACACCTTCAGAATGTTCCGGGATACGCTCCGCCGTCGAGCAGGATGTTCTGCCCGACGATGAATCCCGCGTGCACGCTGCAGAGGAAGGCGCAGGTCGCGCCGAACTCGTCGGGCGAGCCGTAGCGTCCCGCCGGCGTGCCCTGCCGCCCCGCATCCCACGTTTCCTCGAACGACTTTCCCGACGCCTTGGCGCGCGCCTGCATGGTCTGGCGCAGGCGATCCGTCTCGAAGAAGCCGGGGAGCATGTTGTTGATGGTGACGTTGTGGCGGGCGACCTTGCGCGCAAGACCCGCGACGAAGCCCGTGAGGCCGCTGCGTGCGCCGTTGGACAGGCCGAGCACGTCGATGGGCGCTTTCACCGCGCCCGACGTGATGTTGACGATGCGTCCGAACTTGCGCTCGATCATGCCGTCGACAGTGGCCTTGATGAGTTCGATCGGGGTGAGCATGTTGGCGTCGAGGGCGCGAATCCAGGTGTCGCGATCCCATTCGCGGAAATCCCCCGGCGGCGGTCCGCCGGCGTTGTTGACGAGGATGTCCGGATGCGGGCACGCCTGCAGCGCGGCCGCGCGGCCGTCAGCGGTCGTGATGTCGGCAACGACGACCTGCACGGTGCGCCCGGCGCGGGCGCCGATCGCTTCGGCGGTACGTCGCACGGTCTCTTCGGTGCGCGCCACGATGGTGACGTCCACGCCGGCGTCGGCGAGCGCCTGCGCGCACCCGCGTCCCAGTCCCTTGCTCGCCGCGCAGACGAGTGCCTTGCGTCCTGTAATGCCGAGATCCACGGTGCTGTTCCTTTTCCGGTTCGTGATGATGCGTCACGGTTGTCGTGACGAGCGATCGCGGCGCGCGCGCCGCGATGCCTGTCAGTCGCCCGCGGTCGCGGTGCGGGGTAGCGGACGGTGACGCCGCGCCTCGACGACCGTGGCCATCGACAGCAGCAGGAACGCCGCGATGGCCACGAACACGAGCCGTGGCGTGTGATGATCGAGCAGGCTGCCAGCGAGCACGGGGCCGACGGTCGCCCCGAGATCGAGGCCCGAATACACGAAGCCGTAGGTTCGCCCCGACGCCCCCGGCGGCGTGGCCTTGCGCACGATCATGTCGCGCGAGGGTCCGGTGCAACCGATTGCGAACCCGGCCAGTGCGAAGAGCGGCAGCGCGAGCGCAGGCGCGACCGGTATGGCGGCCACCAGCAGCATCACGACCGCACCGGTGAAAAGACCGCTCGCCGCCACGCGATCGTGACGGCGCGTGCGGGCAGCGAGAAATCCCCCCGTCACGATGCCTGCCGTGGCGCCGAGGAGATATCCGGTGATCGCGGACGTGGCGGCCGCCATCGGAATCGCATACGCCGCATTCAGCGCCGGCGCGCCGAGGGTCTGCACGCTGAAGATGGCGACCGTGTACAGCGCGAAAAAGGCAAAGCACAGGAGGATCGGCGCCTGCCGGAAAAGATCGACGCTGCGCACATCGTCGCGGGCGGTCACGCCGCGGTGGCCGGTGGTCTCGAGGTGATGGCCATTCACGACCAGGATGGCGAGCATCACCAGCCCGGCGATGCCCATCGTGGCCAGTGCCGCGCGCCACCCGAATGCGCTGCCGAGCGCATAGCTGCATAGCGGCGCGACGGCATATCCCAGGCTGCCACCGACCCCGTGCACGCTGTACGCGTGACCGAGCCGGCGCATCGCCACACGGCCGTTCAGGATCGCGAAATCCGCCGGATGGAACACGCCGTTGCCGATACCCATCAGCGCGGCGACCACATAGAGCCACCCGAAGGCCGGAGCAAGCGCAGCGACCAGCGTCCCGCCGGCAATCAACGCGACACCCGCCAGGAGCACGGGCCGGGCGCCGAAGCGATCGACCGCGAAGCCGGCCCCGAACTGGCACAGGCCACTGGCCGCGTAGAACACGCTCATCAGCGCGCCCAGGCTTGCATAACTCACGTCGAACTCCACCTTGAGGAACACGAACAGCGGCGGCAACGCAAGCTGCAGGAAGTGCGAGAGGCAATGCGCGCCGGCGATGAGGCCGATCACCTTCGCATCGCGCCGGAACGTGCCGGCGATGGCGGTATCCAAAGGCGTTGTAAGGTCGGGAGCCAGACCCTCCACTATACTGCACCCGGTTTGCGCTCCAGTGACGATGCGCACGCGCCACCGCCGGATCGGGAGACCGACTGCTCTGCGCAGCTGTCACCGTGGAAATTCCTCGGAAGCGGAGAAACAGCATGGTCGACAAGGTTACGAAAAGCGACGCCGAATGGCGGGAGCAGCTCGATCAGGAGCAGTATCGCGTCACCCGCAAGAAGGGGACGGAGCGCGCGTTCACCGGCAAGTACTGGGACAACCACGAGCATGGCATGTACCGCTGCGTCTGTTGCGGCACGCCGCTGTTCAGCTCCGAGACCAAGTTCGAGTCGGGCACGGGCTGGCCCAGCTTCTACGCCCCCTTAGCCCCCGAGAACGTGCGCAACCAGGATGACTCGAGCTTCTTCATGCGCCGTACCGAAGTCGTCTGCGCAGCATGCGATGCGCACCTCGGGCATGTCTTCAACGATGGGCCGCAGCCGACCGGCCTGCGCTATTGCCTGAACTCGGCCGCGCTCGCATTCGAGCCGCAGGCGGACGAGTGAGGCGCGCTCCGATGCCTGATTGAGACCGACCGGTGCGACTGCTCCTCGCGGAAGACGACCGCATGATCGGCGCTAGCATCCAGAAAGGCCTGCGCCAGGATGGTTTCACGCTGGACTGGGTGCAGGACGGGCGCGCCGCCGAGCTCGCGTTGCAGGAGCAGGTGCACGACCTCTTGCTGCTCGATCTAGGGCTGCCGCGCAAGGAAGGTCTCGCAGTGCTGACGGCGATGCGCCGTCGCGGCGACGTGCGCCCGGTGATGATTCTCACCGCGCGTGATGCCATCGCCGATCGCGTTGCGGGGCTCGACGCGGGTGCGGACGATTACCTGGTCAAGCCGTTCGCCCTCGACGAACTCGCGGCACGCATCCGCGCGCTGCTGCGCCGCCAGGCCGGCCGCGCGGAGCCGGTGCTCTCCTACGGCGACATCGAGCTGCGCCCCGCCACTCGCGAGACGCGCGTGCACGGCGAGCCGATCGCACTGTCGCCGCGCGAGTTCGCGATCCTCGAGGCATTGCTGACGCGACCGGGCGCGGTGCTGTCGCGCGCGCAGCTCGAGGAGAAGCTCTACGGCTGGCAGGACGAGGTCGAGAGCAACGCCGTCGAAGTGCATCTGCACGGACTGCGGCGCAAGCTCGGCATCGATGTCATTCGCAACGTGCGCGGCGTGGGCTGGATGATCGGCAAGGCGTCATGAGCATCGCACGGCCGCCCGAGGGCGCTTGCCGCCCCCGCGGGAGGGTGGAGGCGCAGCCCGTGCCGCGGGCAAGGCTTGCGGAGGTGCATCGATGAGCGCCCCAGCGCCATCGTTACGGACCCAGCTCATCGGCTGGCTGGCCGCGGGGCTCGTCGCTGCCGGGACCGTCGCCGCGATCGCCACGTACCAGCGCGCCCGCCAGGAAGCGAACGTGCTGTTCGACTACCAGCTGCAGCAGATGGCGGCGTCGCTGACCGGCATGCCGATCGCGGCGAGCGTGCCGCCCGGGGCGCCGCCAGGCGCCGATGCGCTGGTCGTGCAGGTGTGGGATCGCAACGGCGTGCAGGTCTATCTCTCCCAGCCGCAAAGCCGCCTGCCGCAGCACGCGCAACTGGGGTTCAACACCGTCGCCACCGACGCCGGTGAGTGGCGGGTGTTCAGCATGCTCGCCGGACAGCAGGTGGTGCAGGTGGCGCAGCCGATGGGCGTGCGGCGCGCGCTCGCCACCAGCATGGCACTGCGCACGGTCGTGCCGCTGCTCGCGGTGCTGCCGTTGCTCGCGCTGCTCGTGTGGATCACCATCGCCCGCGGATTGCGGCCCATCGATCGCCTGGCGCGGACATTGAGTGCACGCAGCCCGCGTGAGCTCGAGCCGCTCCCCGAAGCGGGGCTGCCGCAGGAAGTGACGCCGCTCGTGCACGCACTGAACGGGTTGCTCGCCCGTCTCGACGAAGCACGCTCCGCGCAGCGCACGTTCATCGCCGATGCGGCGCACGAGTTGCGCACGCCACTTACCGCGGTCCACCTGCAGGCGCAGCTCGCCCAGCGTGCCGCGACGGCGCAGGAGCGTGGCGCCGCGTTCGCCGAGCTCACCGCAGGGCTCGAGCGCGCGACGCGGCTGGTCGAGCAGCTCCTTACGCTGGCACGCGAAGAGCCCGGCGTGGCAGAACGCCCGCTGGCCGATGTCGATCTCGCCGCACTCGCCCAGCAGGTCATCGCCGACCGCGCCCCGCTCGCCGCCGCGCGGTCGATCGATCTCGGCTTCGCCGGGACCGAGCACGACGCGCCCGCCATCGTGGCCGGTGACCGCGACGGCCTTTACACCCTGCTCGCCAATCTGGTCGACAATGCGGTGCGCTACACCCCATCCGGCGGACGCGTGGATGTGAGCGTCGCGCAGGATGGCCCCGCCGCCGTTCTCACGGTGCGCGACTCCGGTCCCGGATTGCCACCGGAGGAATATCCGCGGGTCTTCGACCGTTTCTACCGCGCGCCGGGCACCGCGGCGCCGGGCAGCGGCCTCGGGCTCGCCATCGTCCGGCGCATTGCCGAGCGGCATCACGCGACCATCGAGCTCGGTCCCGGTCTGCCGAGGGCCGCTGCGGAACCCGCGGGGCGCGAACACGGTCTGGCCGTGACGGTGCGCTTTCCCGACGCCAAGCGCCCTGCGTCGCGCCCGAGCGCCGCGCGCCTTGACAATGCGGCGGTGCGCCCCCACTGAGGAAGAACGGTCGCCCAGGTTGAAGCCTTCGCCAACCAGGACCGGCGGGCCTTAATTCTGGCTTAAGTGTGTCCCGGTACGATTCTGTCCGAATACGGTGGCCAGGGGGCCTCCGGATACTACGCATTGCAACGAACTGGTTGGAGAGAGCGCTATGCAGACGAATGCACTGAAACGCAGCCTGGTTGCCCTGGCAATTGCCGGGGCCTTCGCAACCGGCACGATGGTCGCGGACCGCCATGGCTTCAGTCCCGCGGACGCCGCCGTCAATCCCCCCGTCGTCGCCCCCTCGCAAGCCGTGGTCGGCGGCGCGCCGGCAGCGGCCCTGCCGGATTTCGCGGACCTCGTCCAGAAGCAGGGCCCGGCGGTGGTGCAGATCAGCGTGACGGGTACCCTGAAAAAGACCGCCGCGCAGGGCATGAACCCGTTCGGTGACGACGAAGAGAACAATCCTCTCGCGCCGTTCTTCCGCGGGCTGCCGATGCCGCAGCAACCCCGTCAGATGCAGGGCATGGGCTCGGGCTTCATCGTCAGCCCGGACGGCATCATCCTGACCAACGCGCACGTGGTGGCGAACGCCGACGAGGTCACCGTGCGTCTGACCGACCATCGCGAATTCAAGGCGAAGGTGCTCGGCGCCGACAAGCGCACCGACGTGGCCGTGCTCAAGGTCGACGCGACCAACCTTCCCACGGTACGCACCGGCAGCAGCGAGAACGCGCGCGTGGGCGAATGGGTGGTCGCGATCGGCGCGCCCTTCGGTCTCGACAACACGGTCACCTCCGGCATCATCAGCGCCAAGGGACGCTCGCTGCCGGGTGACTCGTACGTGCCGTTCATCCAGACCGATGCCGCGGTGAATCCCGGCAACTCGGGCGGACCGCTGTTCAACATGCGCGGCGAAGTGATCGGGATCAATTCGCAGATCTTCAGCCGCAACGGCGGCTTCCAGGGTCTCGCGTTCGCCGTGCCGATCGACGTGGCGCTGAACGTCAAGGATCAGATCCAGAAGACCGGCAAGGTGCAGCATGGCCTGCTGGGCGTCACGATCCAGGAAGTGAATCAGCAGCTCGCGGAGAACTTCGGCCTCAAGTCGCCCACGGGTGCGCTCGTTTCCTCGGTCCAGAAGTCCGGCCCGGGCGCCAAGGCGGGACTGCAGCCGGGTGACGTCATCCTGAAGTTCAACGGGAAGCAGGTCAATCGCTCGGGCGAGTTACCGCCCCTCGTTGCCTCGCTGACCCCGGGCTCGAAGGTGAACCTCGAGATCTGGCGCGACGGCAAGCCGAAGCAGGTGACCACGACGGTCGGCACGCTGGACGACGAGAAGGCGGTCGTTGCAAGCAATGAGCAGGGACCGGCTGCCGTCGGCGGCAAGCTTGGCGTCGCGGCACGCCCGCTGACCGCCGAGGAAAAGAAGGCGACGGAATTGTCGGGCGGTGTGGTCGTCGAGAACGTCGGCGGAGCGGCCGCGAAAGCCGGACTGCAGCCTGGAGACGTCATCCTGTCGGTCAACAGCACGCCCGTGAGCTCGGTCGAGCAGTTGCGCGACATCATCAACAAGGCCGGGAAGACGGTGGCGCTGCTGGTGCAGCGCGACGAAGCGCGGATCTTCATCCCGGTGACCATCGGCTGATACTGCCGACGGACCTCTGCAGGCGGCCGACCGACTCCTCCGGTCGCCTACAGTGCCGGCGCAAGTCGGCATGCAGGATGGGCGGGCCGCGAGGCCCGCTTTTTTTTCCATCCGTGGCGCAAGCATTCGCGGCACCTGGCGCCGCCGCGGCCGGCCGATGTCGGCGCGACGGCGATCTCGCGCGTTGAAGCTATTCGGCGCGGAAGTGACCCGACTTGCCGCCCAACTTTTCGAGCAGCCGCACACTCTCCACATGCATCGCGCGATCCACCGCCTTGCACATGTCGTAGATCGTGAGCAGACCGACGGTCGCCCCCGTCAGCGCCTCCATCTCCACGCCGGTGGGACCCGTGGTTTCCGCCGCGACCTCGATGGCGACTGCGCTCCCCTCGTGATCGAGGGTGAACTCGACCGTCAGGCGCGTGAGTGCGATGGGGTGGCACAGCGGGATGAGCTCCGCGGTGCGCTTGGCCGCCTGGATGGCGGCGATGCGCGCCACGCCCAGCACGTCCCCCTTCTTCGCCGTGCCGCTGGCGATCAATGACAAGGTCGCGGGCGCCATGACGATGCGTCCTCCCGCCCGGGCGATGCGCCGTGTCGCCGCCTTGTCGCCGACGTCCACCATGTGGGCCTGTCCGGCGCCGTCGAAATGGGTAAAATGGGAACGTTTGGCGGAGCCTCGCTCCGCTGGAGGATTGCCCGGCGCGGACCCGCGCGCCCGCCTCGCCTCGCTACCGGTTTTCTTCGCGGAACGCGCCACACGGCCCTCCCGATGAACTTTCGAAACCGGCGCGATCTTAGCATCGTGACTCGTCGCTTCCTTCCGCAACAACCCGCTGCCGCGGGCATGGATCAGTGTGTGCGCGTGCGCTCCCCGGGATCGGACTCACTGCGCCGGGGGCTCGTCTGGACGCTGGCAGCCGCACTGTTCGTGCAGCCGATCGGTTCCGTCACGGCCCAGGTGCCGAGCACCCGCCTGCCCGATCTGGGCGACGAGTCGCAGGCACTGCTCACCCCGGCAGCGGAGCGCAAGATGGGCGAGTCGGTGGTCCGGCAGATCCGTGCTGCCGGCGCGTATCTCGAGGACCCGGAAGTCAACGACTACCTGAACGTCCTCGGTAACCGCCTGGTCGCTGCGGTACCCAGCGAGCAGATGGATTTCGAGTTCTTCGCCGTGGGGGACCCGTCGATCAATGCGTTCGCGCTGCCCGGGGGATTCATCGGTGTCAATACGGGGCTGATCCTGCTCGCGCAAACCGAGTCCGAACTCGCCGCGGTGCTCGCGCATGAAATCAGCCACGTCACGCAGCATCACCTGACCCGCGCCGTCGCCGGCCAGCAGCGCTCGATGCTGTATTCGCTGGCCGCACTTGCGGTCGCGCTGGCGGCGGCCCGCGGCGGTGGATCATCAAGCGGGCAGGCGGCCTCCGCCGCCATCGCCGGCGCCCAGGCGATCGCCCTGCAAAGCCAGATCAACTACACGCGCGAGCACGAACAGGAGGCTGACCGCATCGGCTTCCAACGCCTCGACGCTGCCGGCTTCGACGTCACCGCCATGGCGACCTTCATGGAGCGGCTGCAGAAGACCGCGCGGTTTTCCGACAGCACGGCGCCGAGCTATCTGCGCACCCATCCCATCACCTACGAGCGGATAGCCGAGGCGCAGGCGCGTGCGCAGGACCGGCCTTACCGGCAGGTCACCGATTCGCTGGATTTCCACATGGTGCGTGCGCTGCTCCGCAGCTACCAGGGGACGCCGCAGGAGGCGGTGAATTTCTTCCGCGACGCGCTGAAGGAACGCAAGTACAACAGCGAGGTGGCCACGCGCTATGGGCTCGTGGCTTCGCTGCTCCGCGCGAGCGATTACCCGCGCGCCAAGCAGGAGCTCGCGACGCTCGAGAAGATGGCCCCCCCGCATCCCATGATCGATGCGATGGCCGGACACGTATTCATGGAATCGGGGGACCTCAAGACAGCACTCGCGCGCTTCGAGGCGGGACTCGCGAAATACCCGAACAAGATGCAGCTCGTCTACGACTATCCCGAGACGCTGCTGAAGGCCGGGCGGCCGCAGGATGCTGCCGCCTTCCTGGAGCGGGAGATCGCGCGTCGGCCGGGAAATGGTCCGCTGCACCGCCTGGCGGCGCAAACGTACGCGGCGCTCGGCAAGTCGATGCAGCAACACCTTCACCAGGGTGAGTTCTACGCGTGGCAGGGCGACCTGAAGGGCGCCGTCATGCAGCTCGAGCTCGCGTCCAAAGCCAAGGACGGTGATTTCTACGTCGTCTCGGTAGTGGACACACGGCTGCACGCGCTGCGCCGCGACCTCGAGGAAGAGAAGGCACTCGCCCGCAACGGCTGAGGCGGGCGCGCATGCTGCGGCTCGCCGTCGCGCCCTGTCGCGACTAGCAGCTGGCCAGCTGCAGCAGCGCTCCACTACTGTTTTCTCGCGCGTCACGATGATGCGTTGGCGTGCCGTCGCCACAGGGGAGAAAACAATGAAGGTGCTCGTCATCGATGACCATCCACTCATCGTGGATGCGTTGAGTCAGCTGTTGCCACAGCTCGAGCCGGAGGTGTGCGTGCGCACGGCGGGAGATCCGGCCGAAGCCGTCGCGATCCTCGATGCCGAGCCCGATGTCGCGATGATCCTGCTGGATCTCGCGCTCCCCGGCGCGCGGGGCCTGGATTTCCTGGCCGACCTCATGCTCGATTACCCAGGCGTGCCCGTGGTGGTGCTCTCGGCAACGCACGACGATGCAACCGTCAACGCCGTGCTGGCGGCCGGCGCCCGCGGCTTCATTCCGAAAACGGCGCACGGTGGCGCGATGCTGGACGCGCTGCGCCAGGCCCTCGATGGTGCGCAGACGGTACGCCTGCACGCCGCCCTTTCTGCCGAGGGCGATGGCGTGCGCATCGGCTCCGGGGCGCTCGGCCTCACCCCGCGCCAGGCCGATGTTCTCAAGCTCCTCGTCGAAGGCAAGCCCAACAAGCTGATCTGCCGCGACCTGCGGTTGTCGGAGGGCACCGTCAAGGTGCACGTGAGTGCGATTCTCAAGGCGCTGCGCGTGCGGTCGCGCACCCAGGCAGTCGCCGAGCTCGCGCGGCGGGGCATCCACACGGCAGCGATCGCGGCACGCCGGTAAGCGATCGCAGTTCCATGCTCACGAGCGGCCGCATCGCGCCTGGCGTGCTCTGGCGCGCTCGTGCCGATCAGGTAGACACGCTTTACGGTCAATGGCACCGCACGACCGTGTCCATGGCTCTGGGCGCGGCGCTGCTGTGCACGGTGCTCTGGCAGACCACCACGTCGGCCGCGATGCTCGGCTGGATCGCGGCCATCATGGCGAACCAGGCATGGCGGGGTGGTCTCGTGCGGCGCTACCGCCGGCGCGACCCCGGCGTGCGCGACAGCGCGCGCTGGGGACTGTACTGGTCCATCGGCTCCACGCTGGCGGGAGCGCTGTGGGGCATTGCGGCCGTGGCGATGTTTCCGGGCGCCCCGGCGCATCAGGCATTGCTCATCGTCTGCCTGTTCGGCGTCGTGCTCGGCGGTCTCAATCTCACTGCCGTCTACAAGCCGGCGTTCTACGGCTTCGTAGCGAGCGCGCTCCTTCCGCTCGTCGCACGCGTGGCGTGGGAGGGCGACGAGGTGCACCTCTTCACTGCGCTCGTCCTGCTGGTGGTGCTTGCGTTCGTGCTCACCTACGGGCATCACCTGAACGATCTCCTGACCCACTCCTTGGCGATGCGCTACGAGAACACCGATCTCATCGTCGCCCTGACGGCGCAATCGGCCGCTGCCGAGCAGTCGCGCGCCGCCGCGGAAAACGCCAACCGTGCCAAGAGCCAGTTCCTGGCCGCGGCAAGTCACGATCTGCGGCAGCCACTGCATGCCATGGGCCTGTTCGCCGCCGCACTGGCCGCACGCGTGCGCGATCCCACCGTGACGCCTCTCGTGCAGAGCATCCATGCGTCGGTGGAGGCACTCGAATCGCTTTTTGCGCAACTGCTCGACCTGTCACGCCTGGAAGGCGGTGCGTTGCACCCCGAGGTCCGCCCGGTCGCCCTGGAGTCCGTGCTGGCGCGCATGCAGGCCGACTTCGCGCCGCAAGCAGAAGCCGCAGGCCTCGCGTTGCGCGTCCGCATGACCTCCGCAACGGTGCTCACGGACCCGCTGCTGCTGGAGCGCATGCTGCGCAATCTCGTCGCCAATGCGATCCGCTATACGCAGGCAGGGGGGATCGTCGTTGGCATGCGCCGCTGCGGGAGCGAGGTGCGACTCGACGTGGTCGATTCCGGTGTCGGCATCGCAGCGGCCGATCAGGAGCGCGTGTTCGACGAGTTCGTACAGATCCCCGGCGCCGCCGGCCGCCTGCGTCGCGGTCATGGCATGGGTCTCGGACTCGCCATCGTGCGGCGTCTATCCGATCTGCTCGACCATCGCCTCGAGCTGGCGTCGATGCCGGGGCATGGGTCGCGTTTTTCGATCATCCTCCCGCGCGCGGCCGCGCATCGCGCACGTGGTGGTCAGGCCCCACTGCCCGCGGCTGCGACAGCGACAGCGCACACCGCATCGCCGCAACCATTCGCCGGGCGCCGCGTCGCGATCATCGATGACGACCGCGCCGTGATCGCCGCCATGGAAGCGCTGTTCGCGACATGGGGGGCCCGCGTGACGGGGGCTGAAGACGCGGCAGCCCTGCTGGTCGCGCTCGAGGCCGAACCGCTTGCAAAGGACCATCCCATCGACATCGTCATCGCCGACCTGCGTCTCGCCGAGCAGGCATCGGGTCTCGATGCGATCGCGACTCTCCGCAGCGCGACCGGAAAGGATATTCCGGCACTGGTGATCTCCGGGGACACCACCGACGAGGCTCGTGAAGAAGTCGCGCGCGCCGGGGTCTCGCTGCTGCACAAGCCGGTCATGGCGACGACACTGCTGTTGGCTGCGCAACGCGCGCTGAGTGCACGCGCCTCGCAACCGCGTCGTGCGGCGGTGTTCCCGGCCGTGCCCGATCGGGTGATCGAAAGGGCGTGATGCAAGCCCCGAAGCCGGATCGACGGGCAACGGCCATCAGGCCATGAAGCGCAGATCGCGGTCCTCGGCAACCAGGGCTTCTGACCGCGAGCGAACTGTCTTAAGCTTCCTTTCGGTCATGGTATGGCCCTCCGCAACAGGGTTCGGTTGATCTGCACAATCAACCTCGTACCATGACCATCCCCGCCTTCCTCAAGCGGCGGTTCTGCACATAAACTCGAACACTACTTAGCGGGCGCCTTCTCGCCACTCGAGGACGACGACCGCCGCCAGGTAGGGTCCGACACCGCCCGCACGGAAAAAGGGCACGCGCCGCGTGCCCCTTCGAACCGTTCAGCCGTTACCGCCGGGGCCGTGGAAACGCTGCCGCATTTGGCCGCGGAAAGTCTCCATGCGCGCGAGCCGCTGGGCAATGCCGTCGCGCACGATCGCCTTCTGGTCCGGGGACAGCATGCCGTAGAGCGCGAGCCACTGGTCCCGAACGGCCTTGTGCAGCGCCTGATTCTGTTGCTGCACCTGATCACTCGCTGCGGCCACGGCGGCCAGGTCCGGCTCGGATTTCGCGAGCTCTGCCTGCAGCGTGTCGTGCACGCGCTGGCGATTGGCAACGGCTTGCTGTCGCGCGGACTTGGCCTGCGCGATCGCGTTGTCCCACGCCTGCTGCTGCGAGGTATCGAGGTTGAGACGGACCTTGGCGGACTGCAACATCTGTCCCAACATGCCGTCCGGTCCGCCCGCACCGTGGGGCGGACCGGACGGCTGCGCGCTGGCCAGTCCGGTCATGCCGAGGGCCAGCGCTGCAGCAATGCTGGCGAGCTTGCGCGCGATGCGCGGTTGTGGTCGATGATCGTTGGTGCGGTCCATGTGACATGTCCTTTCAAAGACGGTGATTGCAGCCCGGGAGTCGTTCGTCGCTCCCTGTTGCATTCGACGTCATGGTGCGCGCGAGTTCCGGCGCCGAGGGCAGCAGGTGCAACGAGCCATTGCACGACGGCGCGGCCGTTACAATTCGTTACGACTTGCCGGTGTCACCGACGCGGCCACCATGCGTTAAATGTCCATCGTGAACCAGAAACAGGCACCTGCCAGGATCCTGGTCGTCGACGACGACGTGCGCCTGCGCGATCTCCTGTCGCGCTATCTCGGCGAGCAGGGATTTCACGTCGCGGCGCTGCCGGACGGGCGCGAGCTCGACCGGCGCCTGCAGCGCGACCCGCCGCATCTGATCGTGCTCGACCTCATGCTGCCGGGAGAAGACGGCCTTGCGATATGCCGCCGGCTGCGCGGTGCCGGCGAAGACGTCCCCATCATCATGCTGACGGCCAAGGGGGAGGACATCGACCGCATCATCGGGCTCGAGATGGGCGCCGACGATTACCTGCCGAAGCCCTTCAATCCGCGCGAGCTGGTCGCCCGCATCCACGCCGTCCTCCGGCGGCATCGCGAGCACCACGTGCCCGGCGCCGCCGCCGTCGAGGGACGGTTCGTCTTCGGCCCGTTCGAGCTCGATCTTGCGACGCGTACCCTGCGTGATGCGACGCGCACGATCCATCTCACCACGGGCGAGTTCGCGCTGCTGAAGGTATTCGTCGCGCACCCCGGACACCCGCTCGCGCGCGAGAAGCTCATGGTCCTCGCGCGCGGCCGCGACCATGACGTGTTCGACCGGGCGATCGATGTGCAGGTATCACGGCTGCGCAAGCTGATCGAGCCGGATGCCGCCAATCCCCGCTACATCCAGACTGTATGGGGATTCGGCTACATGTTCGTGCCCGGCGACGCGCCGCCGCCGACGATTGCGCCGCCGTCGTGACCCTCTGGCCGCGATCCCTCTTCGGGCGGCTCGCGCTGCTGCTCTTCGCCGTCATGGCGCTTGCCCTGCTCGTCACCATCCTGCTGTTTCGTCACGATCGCGCGGCGCTGCTCGCACGCCAGTTCGGCGACACCATGATCGTGCAGTTGCAGGCGCTGCGGGCGGCGCTCGCCACCGTCGAGGTGCCCGAGCGGCGCGATACGCTGCGGCGCATCGGACACGAATACGGCGTGCGCATCGTTGCCGAAGCGGATCGGCCGGCCGTAGGCGGCCTGCCGGGGGGACCAGTGATGGCCGAGCTCGAATACCGCTTGCGCACTGCGCTGGGCGACGGCACGACGCTGCGGGTGCAGCCGCGCCTTCAGTTGCTGTGGGTGCGTCTCGCCGCGGGCGGCAGCGCCTACTGGGTAGGCTTTCCGCTGCCCGCGCGGCCGCAGGCGCAGGACGTCCCGTCGCGCGCGGCGATCTGGAGCATGACGGTCGCGCTCTGCCTGCTATTGGCCGCATTCCTGTTCGCCCGCTATCTTGCCCGGCCGTTGCGCGAGCTCGATGCCGCTGTCGGCGCTCTCGGACGTGGCGCGATGCCGGAGCCGCTGCCGGAATCGGGCCCGTCGGAGATCGCGAACCTCAACCGCGGTTTCAATCGCACGCTGCTCAATCTGCGCCAGCTCGAGCACGATCGCGCGCTGCTCCTCGCCGGCGTCTCCCACGACTTGCGCACGCCACTCGCGCGCCTGCGGCTCGGGCTCGAGATCGGGGTCGATGACGAGACCGTCAAGCGCGGCATGGCGGACGACATCGAGGAAATGGACCGGATCATTGGCCAGTTCCTCGATTTTGCACGCAGCGATCACGATATGCCCACGGAGGTGCAGGACCCGAACGCCATCGTCGCCGCGGCCATCGCCCGTTATGGGCGTGCCGGCAAGGACGTGCATTTCGAGCCCGGCGCCGTTGCTGCCATTCCACTCCGGGCGACGGCGTTTTCGCGCCTGGTCGCCAATCTCATCGACAATGCGCTGGCGTACGGAGCGCCACCGGTGCAGGTCACCACGCGGGCGCTCGCCGGCCGCTTCGTGCTCGACGTGCTCGACCGCGGTCCCGGCATTCCTGCCGGCGAGGCGGAGCGTCTCAAGCAGCCATTCACGCGCGCCTCGGCGGCGCGGGCGAACGCGGCCGGGGTGCCCGGCGCCGGCCTCGGTCTCGCCATCGTGGAGCGCATCGCGCGCCTGCATGGCGGGACCTTGACGCTCCTCATGCGCGAGGGCGGCGGAACGATTGCGCGCGTCGAGCTCCCGGTGGCCGCCGCCGCCGCACCCGCCTGAAGGCCGCTACGGCCCGCTGCTGTCCTCCAGCGGGACGAGCAACGCCACCGCCATGGCGGCGATGCCCTCCCCGCGTCCCGCGAATCCGAGCCGCTCGGTCGTGGTCGCCTTGACGCTCACGTCGGCCATCCCGCAGCCGAGGTCTGCCGCGATATTGGCGCGCATCTCTGCAAGGTGCGGGGCCATGCGTGGTGCCTGCGCGATGATGGTCGCATCGACATTACCCACCGCATAACGCTGCGCGCCGACGAGGCCCGCGACGTGCCGCAGCAACGCGCGACTGTCGGCACCTTTCCAGCGCACATCCGAGTCGGGGAAGTGCATGCCGATGTCACCGAGCGCACAGGCGCCCAGCAGGGCATCGCAGACGGCATGGATCAGCGCATCGGCGTCCGAATGGCCTTCGAGGCCGCGGTGGTACGGAATCTCGACGCCGCCCAGCACGAGCCGCCGCCCGGCGACCAGTGCATGCACGTCGCAGCCCTGCCCGATGCGCACTCTCAGGGCCATGCGGGCCTCCTGCACGGATGATCGCTCATGCGCCCTGCTCCTGCAGGCGCAGGATCGCGGCAGCGAGCGCGAGATCGGCGGGATACGTGATCTTCACATTGAGCGCACTGCCGGAAACCAGGCGCGGCATCGCGCACGCGCCCTGCGCGGCAAGGCGCTCGATCGCCTGGGCTTCATCGGTCACGTCGGTGGCTCCTTCGGCTTGAAGCGCGCGGCGCAGCAGGCCAAAACGGAACATCTGCGGGGTCTGTGCCTGCCAGAGCCCCTGCCGGTCCTCCGTCCGGGCGACACGAGGCATCGAAACGCCGGGGCCGGCCGCACGCTTGAGCGTATCGGCGACGGGGAGCGCCAGCAAGCCTCCGACCGCGTCGGCGTGCAGCTCTGCGACCAACCGCCGGAGCGCGTCGGCGGGCACGCACGGGCGCGCGGCGTCGTGCACGAGCACCCAGTCGTCGTCTGCGCAAGCATCGTGGATCGCGTCGAGGACATTGCGCACGGTGGATGCGCGCGTCTCCCCGCCACACGGCAGGATCTCGACGCGATCACCGAGCACGCCCAGCGCGTTGCGGCAACGCCGGTCGTCGGGTGCAATCGCGACGCAGAGTCGATGCAGATCCAGCGCGCTCTCCAGGCGTTGCAGCGTACGCAACAGCACGGGCGCGCCGTCGAGGTCGGCGTATTGCTTCGGCCCGGCGCCGCCGAAGCGCGAGCCGCCGCCCGCAGCGGGAACGAGGCCGATCAGGCGCATGGCACGGTGCGGTTGCGGCAGCGCGGCCATTCACGCGAGCAGCAGCGCAATGCGTTCCTCGTCGAGAGGCCGGAATCCAAGGCGCGCATAGAACCGCCAGGCGCCACCATTCTCCCGATGACACGCGCTGTCGATGCGCGTGACGCCTTCCGCTGCGAGCTCGCGCATGAGTGCGTGCAGCATCGCGCTGCCGACGCCGCGCCCCAGCCATTGCGAATGCACGTTGACGTCGTCGAGCTTGGCGACGAGGGTGCCGCGCGAGGTGGATATTCCATAGCACGCGACGCACGCTCCCACCGCGATGCGCACCCCCTCCTGGTGCGCGAAAGCCAGCCACACGAACCCGAGCTCCGGACGTGCGAGGAAGAGTTGCAGCGCGCGCTCGAGGGCCGGGCGCCCGCCATCGCCATACGCTGCACTGGAGGCGCGGTAGTGCGCGTCATCGGCGAGAAAGGTCGCGAGCAAAGCCAGTGCATTGTCACGCGTCGCGGCCGTCATGCGTGCGCACTCCACGCGAGCGCCGTTGGCGGCATGGGCGGTCGCGGCGGCAGGCATCATGGTGGGTTACCAGCCTGCACGAGCAGCGGCAGGAGCGCGTCGCGGATGCGCGGCGGCAACGGGGTCGGCCGTTGCGTTTCGCGATCCACCCACACGTGCACGAAGTGCCCGGTGGCGACCAGCTCGTCGTGACCTTGCTGGAACAAGCCGATCTCGTAGCGCACCGAGCTGTTGCCGAGATGCGCGACACGTAGGCCCGCCTCCACCACGTCCGGAAAGGTCAGCGACTTGTGGAAGCGGCACATCGTTTCCACGACCAATCCGACTTCCCGGCCGGCATGGATATCGAGGCCGCCCGCCGCGATGAGATGCGCATTCACGGCGGTGTCGAAGTACGAGTAGTACGTCACGTTGTTGACGTGCCCGTAACTGTCGTTGTCCATCCAGCGCGTCGGAATGGTCACGAAATGACGATAGCCCTGGCGCAGCGACACGGGGGACGACGTGGGATTCATGGCGCCTCACGCAGGCCGGGCATCGGTCATGCGCGCGTCGAGAAGCTCGATCCAGTGCCGGACCGGCGTGGACGTTCCGCTGGCGAGATGCGTCATGCAGCCGATGTTCGCGCTGGCAATCACCTCGGGCCGCCCGGCCTGCAGCGCCGCCAGCTTGTTGGCCTTGAGCACATTCGCGAGCTCCGGTTGCAGGATCGAGTAGGCCCCGGCCGACCCGCAGCAAAGATGCTTGTTGGCCACCGGCGTGAGCTCGAGACCGAGCGCCAGCAGGATCTCCTCGACGGCACCTTGCAGCCGCATCCCATGCTGCAGCGTGCATGGGGGATGGAAGGCCACTTTCTGCGGACCGCCATCTTTCGCCACCTTCGGCGCAATGCGCGGCCATTCCGCGGCGATCACCTCGACCGGATCGCGCGCGAGCGCGCCGATGCGCGCCGCCTTGGCAGCATACGCCGGATCACGCGCGAGGTAATGCCCGTAGTCCTTGACCATCACGCCGCAGCCACTTGCCGTGACGACGATCGCTTCCGCGCCGTGCTCGACGTGCGGCCACCACGCATCGATGTTGCGGCGCATGAAGTCGAGCCCTTGGTCGGCCGCATCCATGTGATACGACAGCGCGCCACAGCATCCGGCCCCGGACGCCCGCACGAGCGAGATGCCGATCCGATCGAGGACGCGCGCTGTCGCGGCATCGATGTTGGGAGCAAGCGCCGGTTGCACGCAGCCTTCCAGCACGACCATGCGGCGCGCATGCCGTGGTGCGGGCCAGGTGCCTGCAGGCACCCGCTGCGGCAGCTTCGCCCGCAGCTCGGCGGGCAGCAGGCCGCGCAGGGAACGACCGAATGCGAGGGCCCCGCCGAACAGCGGCTTCGACAGCAGTGCTTGCCGGAGGCCCCAGCGTTTCATCTGCTCCGCGGCTGGCCGTGTGACCTTGCGATCGACGACGCCCCGGGTGATGTCGAGCAGGCGTGCGTATTGCACGCCGGAGGGACAGGTCGTCTCGCAATTGCGGCACGTGAGGCAGCGATCGAGGTGCACCTGCGTGGTCCGGGTGACCTCGTGCCCCTCGAGCACCTGCTTCATGAGGTAGATGCGCCCACGCGGACCATCCAGCTCGTCGCCGAGAAGCTGGTACGTCGGGCAGGTCGCGGTGCAGAACCCGCAATGCACGCAGCTGCGAAGAATGGCATCCGCCTCGCGCCCTTCCGGGGTGTCGCGGATGAAATCAGCGAGGGCGGTCTGCATCAGAGCGAGGGGTAAAGGCGCCCGGGATTCATGATGCCCGCGGGATCGAACGTGGCCTTGAGGCGGCGGTGCACGTCGAGGAGTGCCGGCGGCAAGGTCTGAAACACGTTCGCACGCGCATCGCGGGCACGGAACAGCGTGGCATGGCCGCCATGCGCGGACGCAAGCGTTCGCATCCGGGCCGCGTCGGTGCTGACACTGCCGGCGACCCAGCGCAGGGCGCCACCCCACTCGATCAGCTGCGGCTGATCGAGCTCGAAGTGCGGCGCCGTCGAACGCACCGACAGGCGCCACAACGCGCCCGCGTCCCGGAAGAAAGGCAGTGTCTGGTCACGTACCGCGCGCCAGAAGCCGGCGTCGTCGGCGAGCACCGTGCCGCCCAGCGCACGGGTTGCGGCCTCGACCGCGGGCGCCGCGCCGGACAGACGCACGAAGAGCTGGCCGCCGTGGTGGCAGGTCGCGGACACCGGCAACGGCTTGCCGCCCCACGCGTTCATGTGCTGGATCGCCGCGCCGGCAGCGAGGTCGAACACCAGAGTCGCCTGCGTGCGCGGCAACGGCAGGCACTTGAGCGAGACTTCGAGCAGCAACCCGAGCGTGCCCATCGCGCCCGTCATCAGCCGCGACACGTCGAACCCGGCGACATTCTTCATGACCCGGCCGCCGAACGTCAGGTCGGTGCCCTGCCCGTCGAGAACGCGCACGCCGAGGACGAGGTCGCGCACCGCACCCGCATAGGGCCGCCGCGGTCCCGAGAGGCCACTCGCGACAGCGCCACCGATGGTCGCGCCGGCAGCGAAATGCGGCGGCTCGAAGGCAAGCATCTGCCCCTGTCGGGCCATGATGTCCTCGAGCTCGGCGAGGGGCGTGCCGGCACGCACGGTGATCACGAGCTCGGTGGGATCGTAGTCGATCACCCCGGCATAGGCGGTGGTATCGACGATCTCGCCGGCAGGCGGCTCGCCATAGAAGTCCTTGCTGCCCCCGCCGCGCAGGCGCAACGGCGTGCGCGATGCGGCCGCGGTGCGAATGCGCGCCTGCCAGGACTGCACGACGTCCTGCGCACCAGCGCTCACGCTCCCGGCGCTCAGCGCAATACTCACGAACGCTGACCCTGCGTCGCCGCGAGCTTGTCGCGATAGAGCACGCGTGGCTCGTCGGCTTCGACCACGACCGTCTCGGCGAGGGCGTCCTGCTCCCACTCGCGCAGGAATGGATGCGCGAGGACTGCCTGCAGGTAGGCGCCGGCGGCACCCGCGGGTGCGACCTGATACGTGCGAAAGCGATAGGCGACGGGCGCGAAGAACGCGTCCATCAGCGAGAACTCGCCGCACAGGTACGCACCGCCGCCGCCGAAGCGCTGCCGGGCCTCGTTCCAGAGCTCCACCACCCGATCGATGTCGGCCGCGAGGTCCGATGACCACGGGCGCACGTCGAGGCGCTCTTGAATGCACATGGTCATTTCGTCGCGCAACGCCCTGAAGCCGGAATGCATCTCGGCACAGGCGCAGCGGGCGAAGGCGCGCGCAGCGCGGTCGAGGGGCCACATCGCGGGATGGCGCTCGGCGAGATATTCCGCCATGGCCAGCGAGTCCCACACCACCATGCCGTCGTCGTGCAGGCACGGGACGCGGGCGGACGGCGAGAAGGCGCGGTTGGCGGCGTTGTAGTACCCCACGAGCGGGACCATGACTTCCTTGAACGCCTCGCCGGAGAGCTTCACGGCCAGCCAGCCGCGCAGCGACCACGACGAATAGTTCTTGTTGCCGATGTACAGAGTGATCATGGCAGCGGGACCGTCTTGCCGGGATTGAGGATGTTGAGCGGATCGAGGGCGCGTTTCAGGGTGCGCATCACCTCGACCGCCTCGCCATGCTCCTGGACCAGCGCGTCGAGCTTGTGCACGCCGATGCCGTGCTCGCCCGTGCAGGTGCCGCCCATGCGGATCGCGCGCTGCGATACACGCCTGGCGATGTCCTCGGCCTTGGCGCGCTCCTCCGGCCGGCCGGGATCGAACAGGACGACGAGATGGAAATTGCCGTCGCCCACGTGGCCGACGATCGGTGCGACGAGGCCGGACGCCGCGACGTCGGCCTTGGTTTCCATGATGCAGTCGGCGAGGCGGGATATCGGCACGCAGGCATCCGTCGCGAACGCCTGCTTGCCCGGCGCGAGCGCCATGGCGGCGTAATAGGCAGCATGCCGCGCTTTCCACAGCCGCGATCGATCCTCGGCCTGCGTCGCCCATTCGAACGCACCGCCGCCGAATTCCGCGGTGATCGCCTGCATGTGCTCCGACTGCTCCTGCACCGACCGTGCGCTGCCGTGGAACTCGAAGAACAGGGTGGGACGCGGCGCGAAGCCCTCGAGCTTCGAGTAGCGGATGCACGCATCCATCTGCACGTCGTCGAGGAGCTCGATGCGCGCGACCGGAATGCCCGTCTGCATGGCCATGATCACGGCATTGACGGCGCCTTCCAGATCTTCGAACTGGCATACCGCCGCGGCCATCGCTTCCGGAACCCCATACAAACGCAGCTGCACTTCGGTGATGATGCCGAGCGTGCCTTCGGCCCCGACGAAGAGCCGCGTGAGGTCGTAGCCGGCGCTCGACTTGCGTGCGCGGCCGCCGGTGTGAATGAGCCGACCATCGGCCGTGACCACCGTCAGTCCCAGGACGTTCTCGCGCATCGTGCCGTAGCGCACCGCGTTCGTTCCCGACGCGCGGGTCGAGGCCATGCCGCCGATCGTCGCGTTGGCGCCGGGATCGATGGGAAAGAAGAGTCCGCTGCCCTTGAGCTCGGCGTTGAGCTGCTCGCGCGTGACGCCTGCCTGCACGCGGCAGTCGAGATCCTCGGCGTTGACCTCGAGCACGCGATCCATCTGCGACAGATCGAGGGACACGCCGCCATAGAGCGCCGCCACATGCCCTTCGAGGGACGTGCCGACGCCGAACGCGATGATCGGCACGCGGGCGGCATGGCACAGGCGCACGATGCCCACCACCTCGTCATTGGTGTGCGGATACACCACCACGTCGGGCAGCGCCGCGTCGGCGAGGCCCTCGCCGTGACTGTGCTGGTCGCGCACCGCGCGCGTGGTCACGGCCCGCTCGCCGTATTCGGCACTGAGGCACGTGATGAGATCGGCGAGCTCGCGCGCATCCGGTCGCGGGCGATGGGCGGGAGGAGCGTTCATGGAGAACTCCTAGAAGCGCGGCAGCTCCGGGTGGGGAAGCTTGGCGTCGTGGACGTGCAGGCGGCCGAACTCGGCGCAGCGATGCAGCGTCGGCACGCCCTTGCCGGGATTGAGCAGGCCGGGTGGATCGAACGCGGCCTTGACGCCGAGGAAGCGCTCGAGCTCGGCCGGCTTGAACTGGTTGCACATCCCGCGCAGCTTCTCGATGCCGACCCCATGCTCGCCGGTGATGGTGCCGCCGACTTCGATGCACAGGTCGAGGATATCGGCCCCGAACGCCTCGGCGCGCGCGAGCTCGTCCGCGACATTGGCATCGAACATGATCAGCGGATGGAGATTGCCGTCGCCGGCATGAAACACGTTGGCGCAGCGCAGCCGGTATTGCTGTGCAAGCTCGTCGATCCGCAGCAGGACCTGCGCCAGGGCGCGGCGCGGGATCGTGCCGTCCATGCAGAAGTAGTCGGGGGTCAACCGACCGATCGCCGGGAATGCGGCCTTGCGGCCCGACCAGAACAGCAGGCGCTGCTTCTCGTCGGCCGAGATGCGAACGTCCGTGGCCCCTGCCGACGCCAGGACGCGCTCGATCTCGACGATCTCGGCCGCGACCTCCTCCGGTGTGCCGTCGGCCTCGATGAGCAGCACGGCCTGCGCATCCAGCGGATAGTTCGCGTGCACGAACTGCTCGACTGCGCGCGTGGCGGGCTGGTCCATCATCTCCAGGCCCGCCGGCACGATGCCCGCCGCGATCACTGCCGCCACCGCATTGCCCGCCTTCGCCACGTCGTCGAACGCCGCCAGCGCAACCCGCGCGAGCTGCGGTTTCGGCGTGAGCTTCACGGTGATCTCCGTGATCACCGCGAGCATCCCTTCGGAGCCGTTCGCCAGCGCCAGCAGGTCATAGCCGGGGCTGTCCAGGGCGTCGCTGCCGAACTCGACCACGTCGCCATTGATGAGCACGCCGCGCACGCGCCGTACGTTGTGAACGGTCAGACCGTATTTGAGGCAGTGCACGCCGCCGGCGTTCTCGGCCACGTTGCCGCCGATCGTGCAGGCGATCTGCGACGACGGGTCCGGGGCGTAGTAAAGGCCGAGTGATGCGACGGCCTCGGAAATGGCGAGATTGCGCACACCGGGCTGAACCACCGCGGTGCGCGCGAGCGGGTCGATGGCGACGATGCGGCTGAACTTCGCCATCGACAGCAGCACGCCTTCTGCATGTGGCATCGCGCCGCCGGAGAGGCTCGTGCCCGCGCCGCGCGCGACCACCGGGATGTTCGCCGTGTGGCAGGTGCGCAGGATCGCGACGACCTGCGCTTCGGTCTCGGGCAGCGCCACGGCCGCCGGCTGGGTGCGATAGACGGAAAGGCCATCGCACTCGTAGGGCCGGGTCGCCTCGGCGCTGGTGAGCAGGGCTTCGGCAGGCAGGATGGCCGCGAGGCGGGCGCAGGTAATTGAATCGAGCATGAAAAGGGGGAAACACGCAAGCGGTGGCGTGCAACGCCCGTCTCGATTATTTCACATCGCCACCCGTGGCGCTCCGCACCCTCCGGGCCAACGCCGGGAGCGGCCTGTAAACCGCGCCGCTGTCATCCTGTACAGGGACACAACCGTTCCTTAGAATGCCTCGCCTTCGCGGTTGCCGCGCCCATTGCCCACAGGAGAATCACCATGCGTCGCCAATCCCTGCTCATCGCGCTCGCCGCCGCGGCCGCATTGAGCGCGTTCATGCCCGTGGCCCCTGCCATCGCGCAGACCACCATGAAGATCAACATCTCCATTGCCCAGAATTCGCATCAGGGCGTTGCCATCGATACCTTCGCGCGCGAGGTGGAGAAGCGCACCAACGGCCGCTACAAGATCCAGACGTTCTACTCCGGATCGATCGGGGGCGAGCGTGAATCCGTCGAGGCCGTGCAGCTCGGCACGCAGGAGCTCACGTTCACATCGACGGGGCCGGTGCCGAACTTCGTGCCGGAGGTCGCCATTCTCGACATCCCGTTCCTGTTTCGCGATTACGCCCATGCGCGCGCCGTGCTGGACGGTCCGATCGGCCAGGAGCTGCTGCAGAAGTTCCCGTCCAAGGGCATGGTGGCCCTGGCGTGGGGCGAGAACGGCTTCCGGCACATGACCAACAGCAAGCACGTGGTCAACACGCCGGACGACCTGAAGGGCCTCAAGATGCGCACCATGGAGAACCCGGTGCACATCCAGGCGTACAAGGCGTTCGGGATCATCCCGACGCCGATGGCCTTCCCCGAAGTGTTCACGGCGCTCCAGCAAGGCACGGTGGATGGCCAGGAAAACCCGCTGTCCGTCATCACTGCAGCCAAGTTCGACCAGGTGCAGAAGTACCTGTCTCTCACGGGGCACGTGTACTCGCCCGCGCTGTTCCTGATGAACAAGGCGGCCTTCGACAAGCTCTCACCAGCCGACAAGCAGGCATTCCTCGACGCCGCCAAGGAAGGCGTCAAGGCCAACCGCGCGCGCGTGGACGAGGACGAGCGGAAGGCGGTGGCGGACCTGCGCTCCAAAGGCATGACCGTCACGGAGAATCTCGACAAGGCGCGGTTCCAGGCGGCGCTGGGGCCGACCTATGCCGAGTTCGGCAAGAAGTTCGGCCAGGCCAACATCGACCGCATCCGCAACTACAAGTAATCCGCCACGGTGCTCACGCAGCCCGAAGCCCCGGCCACGCGCCGGGGCTTTTCGCTGGTGCGACGGCACGATCTTCCGGCAGCAGCGGCCGCTATACTCACCGGTCACCTGCGACGCCGGCAGCGCGGCGCCACAGGATCACGCTTTCCTGCTCTGATCCCTGATCCCTGATCCCTGATCCCTGATCCCTGATCCCTGATCCCTGAGATGCGCTCCGCCTTTCTTGCGCTCGAACGCCGCACCACCGCGCTGTCGATGTGGATCGCCTGCGCCATGCTCGTGATCGCGGCCTGTCTCGGCTTGTTTCAGATCATCGCGCGCTTCGTGCTGCAGCAGCCGGCCGAATGGAGCGAGGTGCTGATCCGGTTCGCGTTGATCTGGATGGTCTTCATGGGCGCGCCGGCGGCGTTCCGCCAGGGTGCCATGGTCTGTGTCGACCTCGTGCACCGGCTGGCGGGTCCGACGGCGAAGCGCGTGCTCGACTGGGTGACCGCATGCGCTTCGCTGGTGCTGATCGGCTTCATGATCCGGTACGGCTTCGATTATGCGTGGCGCGCCCGGGTGCAGACGATCAGCGGGCTCGAATCGTTCTCGATGACCTGGGCCTATCTCGCCGTTCCGGTGGGCGCCCTGTTTTGCGTGCTTGGCGTGGTCGCGTGTCTCATCGATCCGCGCCGCCACGAGCTCGAGACGGCGACCTGACCGCGACCTGATTCCGCGCCATGCCGATCCCCATGTTCCTGACGATGCTGCTGTGCTTTGCGCTCAGCATCTCGATCGCGGTGTCGATCGGCCTCGCCAGCATCGTCGGCGCGGTGAACGCGAACGTCAATCTGCTGACCATCGTCAAGGAGATGTTCGGCGCGCTCAACAAGTTTCCGCTGGCCGCCATTCCGTTCTTCATCCTGGCCGGCAACCTGATGGAGTCGGGCGGAATCTCCAACCGCCTGGTCGAGTTCGCAAAGTCCATCGTCGGCAACGTGCAGGGCGGCCTCTCGGCGACCTGCGTGCTGACCTGCATGATCTTCGCCGCCGTATCGGGCAGCAGCGTCGCGACGACCTTCGCGATCGGGTCGATCCTCATTCCCGCACTCGTGCGCCATGGCTATCCAGCGCCGTACGCGGCTGCACTGCAGGCGACGTCGGCCGAGCTTGGCGTCATCATCCCTCCGTCCATTCCGATGATCCTCTACGGCGTCTCCGCGGAGGTTTCCATCGGCGAGCTCTTCATCGCCGGCTTCGGCCCCGGGATCCTGATCGGTCTCGCGCTGATGGCCTTCGTGCTGGTCTATGCGCGAATGAAAGGCTTCGGCAAACGCGACCGCGAAGGCCGGCTGCCCGTGCTCACGGCGACCCGCAAGGCAGCGTTCGCGCTGCTGATGCCGGTCATCATCCTCGGCGGCATCTACGGCGGCGTGTTCACGCCCACGGAGGCATCGGTCGCGGCGGTCTTCTATGCCCTCTTCGTGGGAGTGCTCGTGTATCGCGAGATTGCCGTGCGCGACCTGCCGGCGATCCTGCGCAAGAGCGTGCTCTCCTCGGCGGTGATCATGTTCATCATCGCCAACGCGGGACTGTTCAGCTACCTCATCACCCGCGCCGGCATTCCCGACATGATCGGCGCGCTGCTGGTGGAATGGCTGAAGACCCCCACGATGTTCCTGCTTGGCGTGAACGTGGCGCTGTTCATCATCGGGATGTTCATCGAAACGTCGGCGTCGATCATCGTTCTCGCCCCGATCCTCGCGCCCGTCGCGCAGCACTTCGGCGTCGACCCGGTGCATTTCGGCACCATCATGGTGGTGAACCTCGCGCTCGGCATGATCACGCCTCCTTTCGGCGTGAACCTCTTCGCGGCGTGCACGGTCGCACGGCTATCGGTCGACAAGATCATCGCGCGCCTGCTGCCATTCGTCCTGGTCGTGCTGGCCTGCCTGATGATCATCACCTACGTGCCGGTGCTCTCGCTCGGTCTGCGGGACCTCGTGTATCACCGCTAGATCGCGCACGCCCGTCCGTTAGCCTGTGCCAATCATGCCCGCCACGCCGCACGATCGCCGTCCCCTCGCCGGCTTGCGGGTGCTCGAAATGGGCGCGCTCATCGCCGGGCCCTTCTGCACCAAGGTGCTCGCGGAGTTCGGCGCCGAGGTGATCAAGATCGAGCCGCCAGGGCAGGGCGATCCGCTGCGCAAATGGCGGTACATGAAGGACGGCACCTCCCTCTGGTGGCACGTGCAGTCGCGCGGCAAGCAGTCGGTCACTCTCGACCTGCGCGAGCCGGAAGGGCAGCGCATCGCGCGCGAGCTCGCCCTCCGGTGCGACATCGTGGTGGAGAACTTCCGTCCCGGCACGCTCGAGGGATGGGGCATGGCGTACGAAAGCCTAGCGCGCGAGCACCCCGGATTGATCATGGTGCGCATCTCGGGCTATGGCCAGAGCGGGCCGTATCGCGAGCGGCCGGGGTTCGGCGTCATCGGCGAGGCGATGGGCGGCCTGCGCTACGTCACCGGCACGCCCGATCGGCCGCCATCGCGCGTGGGCGTCTCCATCGGCGACACGCTCTCCGCGCTGTACGGCGTGATCGGGGCGATGATGGCGCTGGAAGCGCGCCGTACCACCGGCCGCGGGCAGGTGGTGGACGTGGCGCTCTACGAGTCGGTGTTCTCCGTGATGGAGTCGCTGCTGCCCGAGTACGATGCCTTCGGCGCGATCCGCGAGCGCACCGGCTCGATCCTGCCGGGCATCGCGCCAACCTCGGCGTACCGCTGCGCCGATGGCAGCTACGTGCTGATCGCTGCGAACGGCGACTCGATCTTTCGCCGCTTGTGCCAGGCGATGGACCGCGATGATCTCGCCGGCGATGCAGCGCTCGCGCACAACGACGGCCGCGCGGCGCGGCAGCAGTGGCTCGACGAGGAGATCGAGCGCTGGACGTCGGCACGGGCGCCCGAGGCCGTCCTGGCGGCGATGGAAGCCGCCAGCGTGCCTGCCTCGAAGATCTACTCGATCGCCGACATCGTGGCCGATCCACACTACGCCGCGCGGGCGATGATCCGGCAGGTACAACTTGCCAATGGCGAAACGCTGAAGGTTCCCGGGGTCGTGCCGAAGCTCGGCGACACGCCCGGCGATTTCACCGGCGGCGGGCCACGGCTCGGCGAGCACACGGATGCGGTGCTGCGCTCGCTCGGCTACGACGACGACGCCATCGGTGCGCTGCGGCAGCGCGGCGTCATCTGAATCCGCTCCCGCTCAGGGGGCCCGTCCCGCAGCGCGCACCAGCAAGCGGAACGCAAGGAACGCCAGCACGCCGGCCGCGGCAATGACGGTGGCCATCGGCCGTGCCGTGCCGTCGAAGGTGAGCCCGACCAGCAGCGCTGCGCTCGACGCGATCACGAACTGCGCGAACGACAGCAGCGACGCGGCGCTGCCGGCAATCTTCGGGAACGGCGTCAGGCCGCCCGCCATCGCCTGCGGCAGGGTCATCATCAGCGCCGCCATGTAGAAGAACATCGGCGCGACAACGGCGAGCGGACTCGCTACGCGCATCCAAGCGAGCAGTGCGAGCGCAAGGCCGGCGATCACCATCACGACAGTGGCCCGCCCGATCATCCGGTCGATTCCCCAGCGCCGCACCATGCGGCTCCCCAGCGTGGCGCCGGTGAGATTGCCGAGCATCACGCCCGCGAACAGGAACCCGAAGCCCTGCTCGGAATGGCCCAGCACGGTCACGAACACGAATGCGCTACCGGCCAGGAAGGCGAACAATCCGCTCGAGGTGAATGCCGCGACCAGCAGGTAGCCCAGGAACTGCCGCGAGCGCAGCAGGCAGGCATAGTTGCGCAACATGGTCGTGAGATGCGTCGCGCGCGCATCGCGGTGCTGCAGCGTCTCGGGCAGGCCGGCGAATACGCATCCCAGCGCAGTCGCGCCATACAGCGCGACGAACACGAAGTTCGCCTGCCATCCGAGCCAGGCATGCAGATGGCTGCCGAGCACCGGCGCGACGATCGGCGCGATGCCGAGCACCATCCCCATGAGCGACAGGATGTGCGCGGCCTTGTCGCCGGCATAAAGGTCGCGCACGACGGCGCGCGGCACCACGGCCACCGTACCCATCGAGAGCGCCTGCACGATGCGCGCGGCAATGAGCGCCTCGATGGTGCTCGCCGCAGCGCATGCGGCCGACGCGACGGTGAACACCGCGAGTCCGGCGAGCAGCAGGGGACGGCGGCCGAAGCGATCGGACAGCGGCCCGGTGACGAGCTGCGAGAACCCCCACGCGTACATGTACAGCGAGAGCGTGAGCTGCACCTGCTCGGGCGTGGCGGCAAGCGCGCGGGTCATCGACGGCATGGACGCGAGATAGATGTCCATGGCGAGCGGCGCAATCGCGATCAGTGCGCCCAGCAGCACCGTAGTCGCGGCTTGCTGCGGGTTCAGCACGCGTGGATCCGACCTTGCTCCGTGCGCACGGCCGGCGCCGTGCGCATTCCGGTCGTACTCAGATGCAGCGCCCGCCGTCCACTTCGAGGCACGTGCCGGTGATGAACGCGGCTTCGTCGGACGCGAAGAACACCGCAGCGGTCGCGATGTCCGAAGGCAGCGACAGGCGTCCGAGCGGAATCGTCGCGATGAACCTGGCGCGCATCTCCGGCGTGTCCTCGCCCATGAAGTCGCCGAGCATGCCGGTTTCGCCGGCCACGGGGTTGATGACGTTCACGCGGATATTGTCGGCGGCGAGCTCGGCCGCCATCGAACGGCTGGTGACGATCGCGGCGCCCTTGCTCCCGTTGTACCAGGTGAGGCCCGGCCGCGGCCGCACACCGGCCGTCGACGCAATCGTGATGAAGCTGCCGCGGCGTTGCCGGCGGAAGTGCGGCACGACGTGACGCGCAGTGAGAAAGAGGCTTTTCACGTTGACGCGATAGATGCGGTCGAACTCGGCTTCCTGCACGTCGAGCAGCGGCTGGTTCCGGTGCGTCGTGCCGGCGTTGTTCACGACGACATCGAGCCCGCCAAACTCATCGAGCGTACGGGCGACGAGATTGGCAACGTCGCCGTCCACACCGACATCGGCACGACAGAACGCGGCACGCCCACCCGCGGCGCGGATGCCGGCGGTGACACGTTCGCCACCTTCGGCATTGATGTCGTTCACCATCACGGTGGCGCCTTCGCGCGCGAACCGGGTGGCGATGCCTTCGCCGAAGCCCGAGCCGGCGCCCGTCACGATTGCGATCTTGCCGTCTAGTCTCATGTGCATGACAGGGAGTGTTGGTGTCAGCCGTGCTGCAGCACGACCGTCTTGAGCACGGTGAAGCCGTACAGCGCTTCGAACCCCTTCTCGCGCCCATAGCCCGAATGCTTCATGCCGCCGAACGGAAGCTCGACGCCGCCACCGGCACCGTAGTTGTTGACGAACACCTGGCCGCTGCACAGCGCCCGCGCCATGCGCAGCTGGCGGCCGCCGTCGCGGGTCCACACGCCGGCCACGAGACCGAAGGGCGTGCCGTTGGCGACGCGCACGGCATCGGCCTCGTCATCGAACGGCATGGCCGACAGGACCGGCCCGAAGATCTCGTCGCACGCCAGGCGCGACGTGCGCGGCACGTCCCGCAGCAGGCGCGGCGGTACGTAAAAGCCGTTCGGGTCCGCGTCCCCGGTAAGCGTCCCGTGCGCGACGGTACGAATGCCCTCGCGCTCGGCATCGTCGAGAAAGCCGGCAACGCGCTGCCGCTGCGTGGCGCGGATGAGCGGGCCGCAGTCGACGTCGGCGCTCGGCGGTCCCGCACGCAAGCCCGCGAACAGTGGCGCGAGGCGCGCGAGGATCTCCTCGTAGCGCGAGCGTTCGACCAGGAGCCGGCTGCCAGCCGAACAGGTCTGGCCGGCGTTCTGAACGATGGCGTTGATCACCACCGGCAGCGCCGCCTCGATGTCGGCATCGGCAAACACGACCTGCGCGCCTTTCCCGCCGAGTTCCAGCGTCACCGGGCAGTGCCTCTTCGCCGCTTCCTGCGCCACGGCAGCGCCGGTCAGCGGCGACCCCGTGAACGAGATGTGATCGATTCCGGGGTGCGCCGCGAGCGCAGCGCCCGCCTCGGCACCGAGCCCGGTCACGAGATTGAGCGCGCCTTCGGGAATGCCGACCTCGGCGGCAATCTCGGCGACCCGCAACAGCGACAGGCATGCGTCCTCCGCGGGCTTCACCACGCACGCATTGCCTGCAGCGAGCGCGCCACCGACCGAGCGGCCGAAGATCTGCAGCGGATAGTTCCAGGGAATGATGTGCCCGGTGACGCCGTGCGGCTCGCGCCACGTCAGCACCGTGTAGCCAGCCGGGTACGGAATGGTCTCGCCATGCAGCTTGTCGCACGCGCCGCCATAGAATTCGAAGTAGCGCGCGCACGCCGCAACGTCCGCGCGCGCCTGCTTCATCGGCTTGCCGCAGTCGGTCGCTTCGAGAAGCGTCAGTTCCTCCGCGTGATCGGCGATCGCGCGCCCCAGGGACGCGAGGAGGCGGCCTTTCTCGGCCGGCGCAAGGCGGCCCCATGCACCTTCACGTGCTCGCCGCGCGGCGCCCACCGCGGCGTCGATGTCGGTGGCGTCGCCGCGCGCGATCGTCGCGAACGGCTGCGCCGTTGCCGGATCGATCATGGCGAGGCACTCGCCGGACGCGGGAGGCAGCCAGCGGTTGCCGATGAAGTGCGCGGCGGGCGTGCGCACGAGTTGGGCCATCGAGAGCGGCGCGTTCATGGATCCTCCTGGCGAGTCGAGCAGCGGTCCGGATTGCGTGTGCGCGCAACGCGCAGGGCCCGTAGACCGCGGCCGGAAGAAGGCGGGACCGATCGGCCCCGCATTGCGCAGAGCATAGCGCAACGGCCGTAGCCCTGCGAGCCCAAGCCACCCTGCGGCCCGCCCCAGCCGCCGCCTGCTGCACCGGTAGATCCCTGCAACCCCTGTGAGTGCATCCCGCCGGACCCGCGGTAGCCGCTTTGGGAGCCACCAGAGCCTTGCGGTCCCATCGAAGATGCGGCGGGCACGCGATTTCACGCGCCCTACCACGTGACGCCGCAGGGAAGCGACGGCAACATTTACATGCGATGCAGGATCTACCGGTGCGAAGCCGTACCGACTGCATCACCAGCGAGGCCGGAACCGTATGGCTACCGCACTCTGTCGTCAACCAGCGCGCGCGCAGCACGCGTTTCAGTGGATGACGGCACGATGCGGCTGATACCACGCCGCCGCCATCACCGACCAAGAGGAGGTTCCGTGTTCAAGCGCACCCTGATTCCCGTCATCACCGCCAGCGCGCTCGCTGCCGGTCTCGCCTTCTCGGTGCCGGCGAGCGCCGGCACCGCATGGAGCGTGTCGATCGCAGGCCCCGGATACGCCGTTACGGCCGGACAACCGATCTACGTAGCCGGTCCGCGCTTTTATGGCCCTCGCCACTGGCATCACGGCTACGTGCGGCGCGTGATCTATCCCGCGCCGGTGGTGGTCGCGCCCCCGGTCGTGTACCGCGCGCCGGTGGTCTATCGCCCGGCGGTGGTGTACGCCGCGCCGCGCGTGGTCTACTCGGCGCCGGTTGTCGTACGCCCCTGGTGACGCACGCTCGGTGACCGTGGGCTCATGGCTCCCGCACTGACGGCCTGCAGCGAGCGACGGCGCAACCCGCGCCATCACTGCTCGCGTCAGCCGCGGTAGTAGATGCGGTAGATCGCGCCGGCCCGGTCATCCGAGACGAGCAGCGATCCATCCGGCGCGACGAGCACGTCGGCCGGCCGGCCCCAGACGCTCTCCCGTTGCAGCCACCCTTGCGCGAAGGGCTCGTAGGCGACCGCGCGCCCGTTGTCGATCGTGACCATGCTGACGCGATAACCGATGCGGCTGCTGCGGTTCCACGAGCCGTGCTCGGCGATGAAGATCCGGTTGCGATAGGCCGCGGGAAATTGCCTGCCGGTGTAGAAGCGCATACCCAGGGCCGCGACGTGCGGACCAAGCCTTTGCGCGGGCGCGGTGAACTCGCTGCATGCATGCTTGCCGCCGAACTCAGGGTCGGCGATGAAACCGCCATGGCAGTACGGATAGCCGAAATGCAGCCCCGCCCGCGGTGCGTGGTTGAGTTCGTCGGGCGGAACGTCATCGCCTAGCTGATCGCGGCCGTTGTCGGTGAACCACATCTCGCGGGTGCGGGGATCCCAGTCGAAGCCCACGCTGTTGCGCACGCCGCGCGCGAACACCTCCAATCCGCTCCCGTCGGCGTTCATGCGCATGACGTTGGCGTAACGCGACGGATCGGGCTCGCAGATGTTGCACGGTGCGCCCACCGGCACATAGAGCTTGCCGTCCGGGCCGAAGGCGATGAACTTCCAGCCATGAGCGGCATCCTGCGGAAAGCGATCGGATACGAGCACCGGTTGCGGCGGCTTGTCCAGGCGGCGCTCGATGTCGTCGAACCGCAGGATCCGGTCGACGGCGGACACATAAAGCGCACCGTCCCGGAATGCCACCCCCACGGGCATGCGCAGGCCGCTGGCGATGGTGTGGACCCGCGCCTTGGCGGCATCGAAATCCGGCGCGAGCCGGACGCCGTACACCTTGCCTTCGCCCATCGTGCCGACGAACAGCGTGCCGTCGTGGCCCCACGTCATCGCCCGCGCATTCGGCACGCGGGCAGCGACCTCGATTGCGAATCCTGGCGGCAGCTTGATGGTGTCGAGCGGCAACGCGCGCTGCGCCATGGCAACGGGCACGATGAGCGCGATGAGCGTGGTAACGAGTCCGACGCCGGCAAGCAGCCGGCGAGCGGTGATCGGTGGCGGCATGGCTATGTTTCCCCGGCAGGTGCTCGAAGCGATCGCGGGCGTCGCAGTGGAGGAGCTATTTGACAGCGCCAAGGGGGCTCCCTATCCTGACTTTTTCCGGCTTTCCCATGAACGCACCCGACAATGTGGCACGGCTTGGCGCCGCAGGGGCCGATCGCGCCGCGGCGCTCCTCGCGTGGGAGCTCGTGCGCAAGCTCGTGGGCTACGACACGACCACTCGCCATTCGAACCTGGCGCTGATCGAGTGGGTGCGGCAGTACCTTGCCGATCTCGGCGTCGAATCGACGCTCACGTTCGACGACGACCGGCAAAAGGCGAACCTCTTCGCGACCCTCCCCGCTTACGACGGCAACGCGCGAGAACGCGGCATCGTGCTGTCCGGTCACACCGACGTGGTACCCGTCGATGGCCAGCCGTGGGACACCGATCCGTTCGAGGCCGTGGTGCGCGGCGAGCGCGTGTTCGGGCGTGGCGTGACGGACATGAAAAGCTTCATCGCCACGGCCCTTGCCTTCGTGCCGCAGTGGCGCGAGGCGGCGCTGCGCCGGCCCGTGCATCTCGCACTGTCGTACGACGAGGAAGTCGGCTGCATCGGCGTGCGCCGCCTGATCGCCGATGTCGTGCGCCAGGGATTGAAGCCGACCGGCTGCATCATCGGCGAGCCGACCGGCATGGAGCTCGTCGTGGCGCACAAGGGAAGGCAGAGTTTCCGCTGCCGGGTGCACGGTCACGAGGTGCATTCGTCGCTCACACCGCATGGCGTGAACGCCGTGCAGATCGCCTGCGAGATCGTGACCTACCTCACCGGCGCGGCACGCGCGTTCCGCGAGCAGGGCCGGTTCGATGGCGCGTACGACGTCCCGTTCACGACGGTGCACACCGGCGTGATCCACGGTGGTACGGCGCTCAACATCGTGCCGCGCGACTGCTGGTTCGAGTTCGAGGTTCGCCACCTGCCGTTCGACGACCCGCAGGAGCTGCTCGCCGAGGTGCGGGCCTATGCGGAGCGCTTCCTGCCCGAGATGCATGCGGTGTCGTCCGCTGCAGGCATCACCTTCGAACAGCTGTCCACCTCGCCCGGGCTCGAGGTCCAGGACCACGACGACATCGTCGCCATCGCCAAGCACTGCAGCGGCAGCGCGACATGCGGCAAGGTCTCGTTCGGCACGGAGGGCGCGCTCTTCCACGAAGCTGCGATGCCGGCGGTCGTGTGCGGACCCGGGCACATGGCGCAAGCACACCAGCCGAACGAGTGGATCACGCTGGACCAGCTCGCGCAATGCGAGTCGTTCATGCGCCGCCTGACCGAAACGCTCGTCGCCGCATGACCCGGATCATCCACCCCGCGGCACGGCGGTACGTGCCGCGCTGTCACGGTTGCAGCCGATGAACGCCCACGCCGCGGCTGCCGGCATGCTGCCCGCAATCGAGGTCCGGTTTCCGGAGATCGAGCGCTGGGCCGAGGGCAACACCGGCGTGCCATACGTCTGGTCGTTCGCATCGAACCGCGCCGGACCGCACACCCTGATCCAGGCGCTCACGCACGGCAACGAGGTCTGCGGGGCCATCGCGCTCGACTGGGCGCTGCAGCACGCGATCCGTCCCACGCGCGGCCGCCTCACCTTCTGCTTCGCCAACGTCGACGCTTACCATGCCTTCGACGCCACCGATCCGTTCGCATCGCGCTGCGTGCAGGAGGACTTCAACCGCCTGTGGACCCACGACGTGCTCGCAGGGACGCGCGACAGCGTGGATCTGCGCCGCGCGCGCCAGCTCCAGCCGGTGTACGACACGGTGGACGTACTCCTGGACCTGCACTCGATGTCCGACAGCTGTGTGCCGCTCTCCCTCGCCGGCCGCCATGCGAAGGGCGTAGCGCTGGCATGCGCCATCGGCATCCCGGAGCACGTCATCGTCGACCACGGCCATGCCGGGGGCAAGCGCCTGCGCGATTACGCGTTCTTCGACGACCCGAATGATCCGCGCACCGCGTTGCTGATCGAATGCGGCCAGCACTGGGAACGCGCGGCGCCCGACGTCGCCCGGGAAGCGATACTGCGACTTCTCGCGCACCTCGATCAGGTCGATCCGGTGTGGCGGCCGCGCACCGTCGCGGCACCGCAGACCGTGGTCGAGGTCACCGACACCATCACCATCACATCGCCAGAATTCGCGTTCCGGATGCCCGTCGCCGGCCTCGCCGTGATCGCCCGCGCCGGCACGCTGCTCGCGCACGACGGCGAGCGGACGATCCGCACGCCCTACGACGAATGCGTGCTGGTCATGCCGACGCGCCGGCCGCGAGTCGGCGAGACCGCCGTGCGCCTTGGGCGGCGGGTGCCGACGACGGCGCTGGTCGCGGGCGCGCGCTGATCCGCTGATCACGGCGCGGCATTGTGACTGGCCGCCTCCACCTCCCGCACGAGGTCGGCGCCGATAGCATCCGTCCATTGCTGGCGCATGGGCCGCGCGACATCGGCGAATGCCGCCTGCGAGGGTGCAAGCAAACGTGTGATCGTCACGCCCCGCTGACGCAACGCATCGAGCGCCCGATCCTCCTCCTCGCGTGCCAGCGTCCCGAGCGCCGTAGCCGCAGCGCGGGCCGTCTCCCGCAATGCGCTCCGCTGCGACTCCGACAACCCCGACCACGCCGCGCCGTTGACCGCGAACAGGGCGAGCTCACCGGTCGCCCCCCACAGGGTCAGGTACTTGAACCCGAGCGCATCGACCCGTGCCGCGGCGAGTGCCGCCACGGTGCCATCCTCCGCGTCGAGGGCCCCCGCCGCCGCCGCTTCACGCGCCGCCGCGGCGCCGAGCCAGGTTGGGCGCGCATTCAGGGCGGCGTAGAGATCGGTCAGCATCGGGATCGCCGGGCTGCGCACCCGCAGACCCGCAAGATCGGCGGGGTCGTGGACGCGATCGGTGGTGGCGAGGAGCACACGATGGCCCAGCGGTGCCACCGCCAGCAGCACCACGCCATGGCTCGCGAGCGCGGCGCGCCAACGGTCGATGACCGGCGCGGATGCGAGGGCCGCGAGCTGCGCGGTCGTCGGCGCGATCCACGGCAGGCTGGCAGCCCCCAATTCCTTCACCTGGACCGACCACGCCAGCGAAGAGCCCACCGCAAGATCCGCGGTGCCGTCGCGCAGCGCCAGCATTTCGCGCAAGGGATCGCGCCCCGCCAGGGTTGCGCCCGGGAACACGCGCACGTTCAACGTACCGCCGGAGTCCTCCGCGATCGCCTGGCTCCATCGTTCGGCTGCCTTCCCCAGCGCGAACGCCGGGCCGACGCCAACGGAGAGCTTCAGAACCGGTGCGACAGCATCGGCCGCAGCGACGGCGCTCGCGTGCAGCGCGACCAGCAACGACATTGCACAGGCCAGCAGGGCACGCGATACGGGCGTGGACATGCGGGGGCGCATGTTGATGCTCATGACGACCGCGCGCTCATCGTCCTGCCGCGCACGGCCTTCGCGCCGCACCCCGCGCCAGCATTGCGCACGCCGAACACCTTGCGTGTGTCGGCGCATCCGATCCTCGTCGTTTCGGTGGTCGTCTGGGGTTCACGCGATACTCCATTCCGGTTGTTTGCGCTGCGGCAGTCGCCGCCGCGCCTACGTTTGATCTGAGTCAACGGCGAATAGCCGCAGGGCTTTAGTCTAGGCGCCAGTCGAGAACGTACCGCATCACGCGTACTGACACGCAAGGCCAAAGTGGTCCGTCAAGAGATCTGCCGGACAAGGGATATGCCGCGAGCCACGTGCATGAAAGCGGTTCGATCGAAATGAGCAGCCCCTGCCAGAGATCGAGCGCATGAACCCCTATGCCATCTTCCTGCTGTACCTCGTTGCGATCCTGGGGATGGTGTTCACGATCCTCCTCGCCAATCGCCTGCTGGGGCCCAAGCCCGCGCTGACCGCGACCAAGCTCGAGCCGTTCGAGTGCGGGGCCACGCCGGTGGACCTGGTCAACGTGAAGGCGGTTCCGATCAAGTATTACGCGGTCGCGATCGTATTCATCCTGTTCGACCTCGAGACCGTGTTCCTGTTCATCTGGGCGCTGGGGGCGCAGCCGGTCACCACGTTCATGCTGGTCACGTTCGGCATCTTCATTGCGCTGCTGCTGCTCATCCTGCTGTACGTCTACAAGGCCCGGCTCCTCGAAGGAGTGACCCAGTAATCATGGCCTCTATCCCGATCCCCATCCAGCCCGCACCGACGATTCAGCGCGCCACGCCGGCGCGGCCGGTGTTCGAGTACCTCTCCACGCGGAAGGACGAGCTGGTCGGCTGGGCGCGCAAGTTCTCCCTTTTCCCGTACCCGTTCGTGACCGCGTGCTGCGGCATGGAGTTCATGTCGGTGAGCTCGACGCTGTACGACACCGACCGCTTCGGGGCCGCGCTGCCGCGCTTCACCCCGCGCCAGTCGGACCTGCTGATGGTGGTCGGCACGATCTCCCACAAGCAGGCGCCCGTGCTGCTGAAAGTGTGGGAGCAGATGTGCGAGCCGAAGTGGGTGATTGCCTTCGGCGTGTGCGCCACGAGCGGCGGCTTCTACCAGAACTACGCCGCGCTGCAGGGCATCGACAAGATCCTGCCCGTCGACGTGTACATCCCGGGATGCCCTCCGCGCCCTGAAACCATCATCGACGGGATCATGCAGCTGCAGGACAAGATCGCCGGGCAGCGGCATCCGATCATCAACGAAAGCTTCTGACGTGGGCATGCTCCCGCTCGACACCCTGCAACAGCGCATCGGCGGCATGGCCACGGCCATTGTCTCCGCCCCCGACATGCCGGTGGTGCAGGTCGCCCCGGCCGGTCTCCTGCCCCTGGTGCGCACGCTCAAGACCGATCTCGCGTTCGATCTGCTGCTCGACGTCACGGCCGTCGACTGGCCCGGCGATGCGGAGCGGTTCGAGGTCGTGTACCACTTCTACTCGACCGCATACCTGACCCGGGTACGCGTCAAGACGCGCGTGACGGAGGCCGATCCCACGGTCGATTCGCTGACGGGCCTCTACGGCTCGGCGGGTTACGCCGAACGTGAGTGCCACGACATGTACGGCATCGCCTTCCGCGGCAACGCGGACCTGCGGCCGATCCTGCTGTACGAGGGCTTCGTCGGCCATCCGCTGCGCAAGGACTATCCCAAGGAGCAGGAGCAGCCGCTCGTGCCCTACCGTTCATGAACGCTCCCGACAAACTGCCGCCCCCCTTCGTATTCCCGAACCCGGTGCGGCCGGCGTTCGGCCCGTCCGAAGACCTGGTCGTGGTCAACATCGGCCCGTCGCATCCGGCAACGCACGGCACGGTGCAGATCATCGCCGCGCTCGACGGCGAGAAGGTCGTCAAGACCGATGTGCATGCGGGCTACCTGCACCGCGGGTTCGAAAAGGAGTGCGAGTCGCACACGTGGCACAACCTGATTCCGTACGTGGACCGGCTCAACTACTGCTCGGCGCTGGTCAACGATTTCGCGTACTGCGACGCGGTCGAGAAGCTGATGGGCATCGAGATCACGCCGCGCACGAAGTACCTGCGCACCCTGCTCTCCGAGTACAGCCGGATCGCCGATCACCTGACCTGCATCGCTGCCGCGGTGATGGAGCTGGGTGCCATGACCGCGTTCCTGTACCTCATGACGCTGCGCGATTACATCTACGAGCATCTCGCCAACCTGACGGGCGCGCGGCTCACCTACAGCTATGGCCGGATCGGCGGCCTGGCACGCGACCTCCCCGAAGGCTGGCTGCAGCGGCTGGAGGAGATCCTGGTGCAGTACAGCGATTTCGTCGGCCGGGTGCACGGTCTCATGGACCGCAACCGGATCTTCATCGACCGCATGCGTGATGTCGGCGTGATCAACACCGCCGATGCAATCAACTGGGGTTACACCGGTCCGATCCTGCGCTCGACCGGCGTGCCCCGCGACCTGCGCAAGGACATTCCCTACCTCGCCTACGCCGAGCTCGATTTCCAGGTGCCGGTCGGCATCAACGGCGACAACTACGATCGCTACTACGTGCGGATGCGCGAGATGGACGAATCGGTGCACATGATCCGGCAGCTCGCCGGCATGTTGCCGGACGGGCCGATCAACGTCGACGACCGCCGCTGCGTGCTGCCGCCGAAGGAGCGCGTGTACGGCGAGATCGAGTCCCTGATCAACCACTTCAAGCTGATCATGGAAGGCCCGCAGGTGCCGGCCGGGGAGATCTACACCGCGCAGGAGAGTCCCAACGGCGAGCTCGGGTTCTACCTCGTCAGCAACGGCTCGGGCGTGCCGTACCGGATCCACGTGCGCGCGCCGTCGTTCGTGCACGTCGGCGGGGTGCACAAGCTGCTGGAAGGGTACCAGCTGGCCGACGTGGTTCCGACCTTCGGCTCCATCAACATGATCGGCGGCGAGTGCGATCGATGAAACACCTCATCCCCGAATTCGACGCGCTGCGCAAGCGCTTCCCGGAAGGCTTCGACTCGTCCCTCGTGCTGCCGTGCCTGCGCCGCATCCAGGAGGACCGCGGCTACATCGCCGAGAGCGACATCGACGGCCTGGTCGAATATCTCGGCGTGCCGCGCATCCAGATCGAGGAAGTGCTTTCGTTCTACACGCAGTACCGGACGAAGCCCATCGGCCGCTGGCATCTGCAGGTCTGCCGCAACGTGTCGTGCTCGATGCGCAGCTCCGAGCGACTGCTCGGGCACCTGCAGCAGAAGCTCGGCATCACCCCCGGCGAGACGACTGCCGATGGTCGCTTCACGCTGTCCACGGTCGAGTGCCTCGGCTCGTGCGGCACGGCGCCGGTAGTGATGATCAACGATGCGTATCACGAAAGCATGAGCGCCGAAAAGATCGATACCGTGCTCGAGACGCTGCCATGACCGGCCGCAAGCTGATCACCGCGTTCGAGGTCACGCCAACCTCGCACCTCCTCGCCGATTACCGGGCGCGCGGAGGCTACGGCGCCCTGGCGAAAGCCTTCGGGCTCAAGCCGGAGGAAGTCACCGCCGAGATCACCGCTTCGGGACTGCAGGGACGCGGCGGCGCCTCCTTTCCCGTGGGTCGCAAGTGGGCGGTCGTGAAGCTCAACGACGGCCAGCCGCACTACCTCTGCGCCAATGCCGACGAAGGCGAGCCGGGAACATTCAAGGACCGCTGGATCCTCGAGAACGCGCCGCATCTTCTCGTCGAATCCATGGTGATCACCTCGTACGCGCTGCAGGTGCGCAGTGCGTTCGTGTACATCCGCGGCGAATTCGACCTTCCGTTCCGGCGCCTGCAGGGCGCGATCGACGAGGCGTATGCCGCAGGTTACCTCGGCGAGAACATTCTCGGATCCGGCTTCTCGCTCGACATCATCGTCTACCGCGGCGCCGGGTCGTATGTGTGCGGCGAGGCCTCGGGTCTCATCACGTCGATCGAAGGCAAGCGCGGCTATCCGCGCAACCGGCCGCCGCGCCTGACCGTCAAGGGCCTCTACCAGCGCCCCACGGTCGTGCAGAACGTCGAGACGCTGTCGAACGTCGCCGGCATCATCAACATGGGCGCGGAACAGTTCCGCACCTACGGCACCGCGAAGTGTCCCGGCACGCGCCTCATCTCCATCTCGGGCCACGTCGCCAGGCCCGGCGTCTACGAGATCGAGCTCGGCTACCCCTGGAAGAAATTCCTGTACGACGACTGCGGCGGGATCCTCGGCGGCAAGAAGCTCAAGTGCGTGATCCCCGGCGGCATCTCGACCAAGGTTCTCACCGCCGACGAGATCGAGCCGCTCGTGCTGGACCACGGCGTCGTCGAAGCCGCGGGCTCGTCCATGGGATCGGGGGGAATGATCGCCATCGCCGAAGGTACCTGCATGGTGCGCCTGCTGCAGGTGATGCTGCGCTTCTACCACCACGAATCCTGCGGCCAGTGCACGCCATGCCGCGAAGGCATGGGCTGGCTGCACCGCACGATCGACCGGATCATCGCGGGCGGCGGCCGGTCCGAGGACATCGCGCGGATGTACCAGATCTCCAAGTTCAACGACGGCACGACGATCTGCGGCATGGGCGACGCCGCCGGCTACGCGACCATCGGCATCCTCAACAAATACCGCAACGAGTTCGAATACTTCATCGAGCACAAGCGGTCACTTTTCGATGGCAACCTCGAGGTAGTCGGGCATGCCTGAAATCTTCATCAACGGACAGTCCGTGCAGGCCGAGAAGGGCCACACGGTCCTGCAGGCGGCGCTCGCCAACGGCTTCTTCATCCCGTATTTCTGCTGGCATCCCAACCTGTCGATCGCCGGCAACTGCCGCATCTGCGTCGTGCAGCCGGAAGGCAAGGAATGGGTGGAGATCGCGTGCAACATGCCGGCTGCCGAAGGCACACGGGTGCTCACCGACTCCGAGCTCGTGCGGGAGCACCGCAAGATGACGCTGCAGTTCCTGCTGCTGAACCACCCCGTCGACTGCGGCATATGCGACAAGGCCGGCGAGTGCACGCTCCAGGACTACCACTACACCTACAACGGCGACGCCACCGGATCGGTCGATGCCAAGGTGCACGCGACCAAGTACTACGACGCCAATTCCCGGATCGTGCTCGACAACGAGCGCTGCATCCTCTGCTCGCGGTGCGTTCGCTTCACCCGCGAAGTGTCGCTGTCGAACGGCCTCGGGATCAAGGACCGCGGGGACGTGTCGGTGGTTCGCGCCGCCGAGGATGGCGCCTTCGAACGCGACGCGTACTCCGACAACGTGATCGACATCTGTCCGGTCGGCGCACTGCTCTCGAAATCGTTCCTGCACAAGGCGCGGGTGTGGTACCTGAAGCCCACGGCCTCGGTATGCCCGGGGTGCGCGCGCGGGTGCACCGTCGACATCTGGCATCGCAAGCCCGAATGGCAGATCCGGGCCCTCGATACGCGGCAGAACGAAAGCATCGCCCGCGTCACGCCGCGAGAGAACGCGGACGTGAACGGACCCTGGATCTGCAACAAGGGCCGCGACCTCGCCCGCATCTTCGAGCGGCCGCGCGCCGATGCGCCGATGCTGAAGGCGAAGTCGACGACCGTGGCCGCCGCCATCGACGCGGCACGCACGCTGCTCGCGAGCGCCAGGAAGCCCGTCGCGCTGGTCTCGAGCTGGGGCTCCAACGAAGAGCTTGCCGCCTTCAAGGCAGCGGTTGGCCCGCGCATGACCACGTTCGTCAAGGCCGACATGACGGCCGCACCAGGCGAGGTGGTCGAGGACGATCTCCTGATCCGCGCCGACAAGAACCCCAACACCGCCGCGGCGCGGGCGCTCTTCGGCAGCGCTCCGCTCGCCTTCCCGCCCGGGACCGACCTCGTTTTCGTCTGGGGCGAAGGCTTCAACTTCGCCAGCCTGCCGCGTGGCGCGAAGGTGATCTTCCTCGGCAGCTACGTGCTGCCGGAGAACGGCTATGCCGACGTGTTCCTGCCGATCAGCATCCAGACCGAGCGCGGCGGCAGCTACACCAACTTCGAGGGTGTGGTGAGCCGGTTCGAACCCTGCTTCCGCAAGGCGCCGAACGTGCTCGATGCCGAGGCGGTGTTCGCCGCGCTCGCAGCGACCGCAGGAGTGACGGCATGACCCAGGACCTCGTCGTTGCGCTGCTGTTCATCGCCTACGCGCTCGCCGTGCTGCCGGGCTTTGGCACCGTGCTGACCTGGGTCGAGCGCAAGCAGGCCGCGATCATGGCGGACCGGATCGGCGCCAACCGCGCGTATCTGCGCCTGCCGTTCACCAACATCAAGCTGGTCTGGATGGGGTTGTTCCACGGCATCGCCGACGGGCTCAAGATGCTGCTGAAGGAGGACTTCAAGCCGAAGACCTACGACTGGTATGCCTACGCCGTGGCACCGTGGGTCGTCTTTGCGCCGGTGCTGCTGGTGTTCGCGGTCATCCCGTTCGGCGGCACGATGGTGCCGAAAACGCTGCTTGCACATTGGCCGACGCTCGCGGCATGGTTCGGCGACCGCACCTATCCGCTGCAGATCGCACGGCTGGACGCCGGTCTCCTGATCGTCTTCGCGTTCGGCGGCATGACGATCATCGGGGCGATGCTCGCCGGCTGGTCGTCGTCGAACAAGTTCTCGATGCTGGGTGCGCTGCGCGCCGGCTCGCAGATGATCTCGTACGAGCTGATCATGGGCCTGACGCTGCTCGGGCTCATCGTCGTGTACGGCACCGTCGACCTCACGACGATGGTGCAGAAGCAGTCGGGAACGCTGTTCGGATTCCTGCCCGCCTGGGGCATCTTCTATCAGCCGTTCGCGGCCACGCTCTTCCTTGCGGCAGCGCTCGCCGAGAACAAGCGCATCCCGTTCGACCTGCCGGAAGCCGAGTCGGAGCTCATCTCGGGCTACTTCACCGAATACAGCGCCATGAAGATGGGCCTCTTCATGTTCGCCGAGTTCATCGAGATCGCCGTCATCGGCGCGCTGTTCACCACGCTGTTCCTGGGCGGCTACAACCTGCCCTACATGAACGACAGCGGCTTCACCCTGCCCGGCGGGCACGTGATCGCCATGAGCCACGGCGTCGTGCTGCTCACCCAGATGATCGTGTTCCTGGTGAAGGTCTTCTTCATGTGCAGCTTCCAGATCCTGATCCGCTGGTCGCTGCCGCGCTTCCGCTACGACCAGGTGCTGTCGTTCGCCTGGCGATTCATGTTCCCGCTGGCGCTCATCAACCTGGTCGTCACCGTCGTGGTCCTCTGGGCCCTCGGAGGTGGAGCATGAAGCCCGCGAGCCCGAGGGAGGTTGCCGTGTCCGCCCGTGCGCCCCACGTGCGCAAGGAGTACTGGAACGCGCCGACGATGTCGTTCTACGAGCGCCTGTACCTGCCCGAGATCCTGCGCGGACTGTCGATCACCGGCGGCGTCTTCCTGCGCAACATGTTCAAGTTCATGACCGGGCGCAAAGGCGCATTGACGGCCTACTACCCGGAAGAGATCCGTGCCGATTACGCGCCGAACAATCGCGGCAAGCACGTGCTGACGCAGCGTCCCGACGGCCGCCCGCAGTGCATCGCCTGCAACATGTGCGCGACCGTCTGCCCGGCCAAGGTGATCGAGATCGACGCCGGCTTCGATCCGAGCGACCGCGCGCACCCGAAGTATCCGGTGCGCTTCGAGATCGATTATTCACGCTGCATCTTCTGCGGCCTCTGCGTCGAGGCCTGTCCGGAGGACGCGATCCGCATGGCGAAGGAAGTGCCCAACCTGCCCTCCGGCGACCGTACGCGCATGTGGCTCGGCAAGGAAGAGCTCCTGCAGTGGCAACCGCAGCGCGACGTTGCCAAGCCCTATCCCGCCGCCGGCGCCGCACCCGCCGATACGGCATCAACCCGGGGTCACGCATGATCGAAAGCCTGCTGCAGCACCTCGACGGTCTGCTGCTCTACCTCTTCGCCGGTTGCGCCCTCGCCGGCGCCGCGCTGATGCTCGTGCTGCGCCATCCCATGCAGGTTGCGATGGCGCTGATCTCGACGATGGTGTTTCTCGGCGGCGTCTACGGGCTCCTGGGGGTGCACTTCATCGCGGCGTTCCAGGTGCTGATCTACGTCAGCGCGGTGATGGTGTTCATGGTCTACGTGATCATGCTGCTCGACGTGCGCGACAACTCGTTCAGGCACCGCTACTCGCCCCTGCTGATCCCCGGGATCATCGGCTGCGTGGTCTTCCTGGCGGTTCTCGGCTACGACGCGGGCGGCGGCACGTACGCGCAGGCCAAATCCACCGTGTCGTTCAACCTGCAGCAGTTCTCGGCCGCGTTCCTCAACGAGTACTGGCTGTACTTCGAGCTCACCTCGGTGCTGCTGGTGGCCGCCGTCGTTGCAGCGATCGCCGTCATCAAGGGGGCCGGAAAGCGTTATGGATAAGCTGCAACTGCTCCTCTCCCTGAGCCTCGCGCTGTTCACCATCGGGCTCCTCGGAGTGATCGTGCGCCGCAACGTGCTCGTCATGCTGATGTGCATGGAGCTCATGCTGAACGGCGTGAATCTCTCGCTGGTCACCTTCGCCCAGCAGACGGCGACCGCCGTCGGCGCAGTGCTGGTGTTCCTGATCTTCGTGGTGGCGGCGGCGGAGATCGCCATCGCCATTCCCATCGTCCTGCTGATCGTGCGCCAGAAGCGCACGCTCGACGCGGACGCCTACGCCGACCTTAGGGGATAGCGGTGAGTGCCCTGCTGACCTGGATTGTCGTCCTGCCGCTGATCGGCGCCGTACTCAATGGACTGCTGGCGACGCGTTTCGCACCGAGCCCGTTCGCGAAGCGCTTCGTGACGATCGTCGGCTGCGGGCTGCCCATCGTGGCGTTCCTGATCGCACTGCGCTGCTTCGTCGGGCTGCAGTCCAATGGCGGCGCTCCGCTGATCGAAGCCGTGTACACCTGGGCGCAGTTCGCCGGCAAGCCGCTCGAGATCGCCTTCTACTTCGATCGGCTGTCCGCGGTCATGGTGCTGATCGTCACCGGCATCGGCTCGCTGATTCACATCTACTCGACCGGGTACATGAAGGACGACGCGAGCTACGGCCGGTTCTTCGCATACCTCAACCTGTTCCTGTTCTTCATGCTGCTGCTGGTGCTCGGCCGGTCGCTGCTCGTGCTGTTCGTCGGCTGGGAAGGCGTGGGACTCGCGTCGTACCTCCTGATCGGCTTCTGGTTCGAGGACCCGGAAAAGGCGCTTGCCGGCAAGAAGGCCTTCATCACCAACCGCATCGGCGATGCCGGATTCCTCCTCGGGATGTTCCTGCTGTATTTCGCGTTCGGCACGCTCGACATGGACAGGATCAACGCGGCCTTCACCAGCGGCCCGGCGCCGGCGATCTCGGCGAGTCTCGCGGGAATCCTGCTTTTCATCGGTGCAACGGGCAAGTCGGCGCAGATTCCGCTGCACGTCTGGTTGCCCGATGCGATGGCCGGCCCGACGCCCGTCTCCGCCCTGATCCACGCGGCGACGATGGTCACTGCCGGCGTCTACCTCGTCGCGCGCATGAACGGGCTGTACCTGCACGCCGCGGAAGCCTCGCAGGTCATTGCCGTGATCGGCGTGCTGACGGCGCTGTTCGCCGCCACCGTCGCCCTGGTGCAGACGGACATCAAGAAGGTCCTCGCCTACTCGACAATATCGCAGCTCGGCCTGATGTTCGTGGCGCTCGGCGTGGGCGCCTACGGTGTGGCCATCTTCCACGTCACCACGCACGCGTTCTTCAAAGCCTGCCTGTTCCTCGGCGCCGGCAGCGTGATCCACGCCATGTCCGGCGAGCAGGAGATCACCAGGATGGGCGGCCTCGCCCGGAAGATCCCGATCACGTTCGTCACCTTCGCCATCGCCACGGCCTCGATCGCCGGCATCCCGCCGCTCGCTGGGTTCTATTCCAAGGACGAGATCCTGTGGTTCTCGCTGTCGAGCGCCACCGGCGGCTCGACGCTGCTGTACGTCACTGCAGCGGTCACTTCGGGACTCACTGCGTTCTACATGTTCCGCCTCTTGTGGCTCACGTTCATGGGCAAGTCGCGGGTCGCGCCCGAGGTCGAGCATCACATTCACGAGTCGCCGCTGTCGATGACAAGCGTGCTGATGGTGCTCGCGGTGCTGTCGGCCATTGGCGGCTTCCTCGCGCTGCCGCACTACCTCGAGCCCATCCTGCCACTGGCGACGGCGCGCCCGGACATCGAGCACTTCGAGCATACGGTCGTGGTTGCGTCGGTCGTCGTCGCCCTGCTTGGGCTCGTCGGCGCTGCCTTCTTCTACGGCAGGGGCGCCGCGCGCGCCGCCGCACTGCGGCCGCGTCTCGAGGGCCTGCACCGCCTGCTGTACGGCAAGTATTTCATCGACGAGCTCTACGTCCGCCTGATCGCGCGGCCGCTGTACTGGATTTCCGACGCGGTGTTCCTGCGCATGGGCGACCGGGTGGTGCTCGATGGGTCGCTCAATGGGCTTGCCCGCCTCGCGCAGCGAAGCGCCGGTGTGCTGGGACGCGTGCAGACAGGCAACGTGCACCTTTATGCCTTCCTCGTCCTGCTCGGAAGCATCGCATGTCTCGCATGGAGCTGGCGTCATGTCTGAAGCAGGCATTCTCAATTTCGTTCTGTACCTGCCGCTTCTGGGCATCGGGGCCTTGCTGCTGGTGCCCGCCGAGCGCGAGGACACCGTCCGCCGGCTGACGCTCGCGGTCATGGTCGTTCAGTTCGTGCTGACGGCGTGGCTGTATGCGCGCTTCGACGGCGGCTCGCCGGACCTGCAATTCGAAACGCGGATCCCGTGGATCGCCTCGTGGGGCGTGAACTACCACATCGCGCTCGACGGCATCAACGTGCTGCTCGTGCTGCTCACCGCATTCCTCGGCCCGCTGGTGGTCTGGGGCGCGTTCACCGCGATCCGCAAGGACGTGAAGCTCTTCTACGCGATGGTGTTCCTGATCCAGTTCGCGATGCTCGGCACCTTCCTCGCCCAGGATCTCTTCGTCTTCTACCTGTTCTGGGAAACGATGCTGATCCCGATGTTCCTGATGATCGGCATCTGGGGTGGCGAGCGGCGGATCTACGCCACGCTCAAGTTCTTCCTCTACACGGCGTTCGGCAGCATCCTGATGCTGGCGGCGGTGATCTACCTTGTCTACGTGCTGCACCGGACCACGGGCATCACCTCCTTCGCCTTCGCCGATCTCTACAAGGTGGAGCTGCCCGTCTCCACGCAGGTGGTGCTTCTCAGTGCGTTCGCCCTGTCGTTCGCCATCAAAGTGCCGATGTTCCCGCTGCACACCTGGCTGCCCGATGCACACGTCGAGGCGCCCACCGCGGGATCGGTGATCCTCGCGGGCGTGCTGCTGAAGATGGGCACGTACGGCTTCATGAAGCTCGGCTTTCCGCTGTTCCCCGATGCGACGCAGGTGCTGACGCCTGCGTTGATGACGCTCGCGGTCGTGAGCATCATCTACGGCGCATGCCTCGCACTGGTGCAGAACGACATCAAGAAGATCATCGCCTACTCGTCCATCAGTCACCTGGGCTACGTGATGCTCGGTCTGCTCAGCCTGAATCTCCTAGGCATCCAGGGAGCCATCATCCAGATGGTGAGCCACGGTCTCGTTGCCGCCGGCCTGTTCCTGATGGTGGGGATGATCTACGAGCGCTGCCACACCCGCGAGCTCGGCGCGTACGGCGGACTCGCGAAGCTGCTGCCGGTGTATTCGGTGTTTTTCATGGTCCTCACCCTCGCATCCATCGGGCTGCCCACCACGAGTGGCTTCACGGGCGAGTTCCTCATCCTGATGGGTGTGTTCACGGCGGCCTGGCCGCACTTCGAGCAAGGCTATGCCTTCCCGCTGATCGTCAGCGTCGCGGCCGTCAGCGGGGTCGTTCTCGGCGCGCTGTACATGCTGCGGTTCGCCCAAGGCTTCCTGTTCGGTGCCGTGCGCGCCCCGCATCAGCCGGTGCTGGACCTCGACTTCCGCGAAAAGTCCATTCTCACCATCATCGTGGCCGCGGTCTTCGTGCTCGGACTCTATCCCGACGCCGCGCTGAAGAAGACGGAGGTCGCCGCGCGCCAGTATCAGCAGCTCGTCGCCAGCACGCACGTGCCTGATGCGACGAAGGTCGCGCTGTCGCCTGCGGGCCCCGCCCTGCCCGCGGGCAACGCCGCGGCCGCCAGTGTGACCGGCACCGCCATTGCCGCGCCGGTGCCCACCGGCATCACCGCAGGAGGCCCTGCCGATCCGATGGCGCCCGCCGCACCGGCCTCGCCGGCAGCCACCATCACCCGGAGCGCACCATGAGCTGGCAAGTCGTCCTTGCGGCGATGCTTCCCGAGCATTTTCTGTTGCTCGGAATTGTTCTTCTCCTCATCGTGGAGATCGCTGCCGCGCGGCCGCGCGGCGCACTCGTCCTGTCGGTGCTCGTGGTCGGCATCGCCGCCGTGGCAGCCTTTGCGCTGTACGCGGCGGGCTATACGGCGGCACCGTTTCCGGGACAGTACTCGATCGCTCCCGCCGGCGCGCTGGGGAAGGCGGTGGTGCTCGCGCTCGCCATTCCGGTCCTGCTGCTCTCCCGCGAGCAGTTCACCGACAGCAAGTTCCACATCCTGCTCATGTCGTCGCTGTACGGGTTTTGCCTGCTGCTCTCGTCCGACAGCTTCGTGACGCTGTTCCTGGGCCTCGAGATCATGTCGATCCCGGTATACGTACTGGTGCTGCTCGCGTTCCAGCGGCCGGAGAGCCCCGAAGCGGCGCTCAAGTACCTCGTGCTCGGCGGCGCCGCAACGGCCACGTTTCTGATGGGTGTTTCGCTGCTCTACGGCGGAACGGGCTCCCTCGCCCTGTCGGGCTTCGTGGCGATCCTGGATTCGCCGGATACCCTGGCGCGTGCCGCCGTTGCGCTGATCGTCGTCTCGTTCTTCCTGAAGGCGGCGATCGTGCCGTTCCACGCCTGGGCCCCCGACGCCTATGAAGCGGCGACCGTGCCGGTCACGGCCTATATGGCGACTATCATCAAGGCCGGCGTGCTTCTCGCCGCGGTGCGCCTGTTCTCGGTGGCGCCCGTGCTGCGCCCGCTCGCGGATCTCCTCGCCATCCTGCCCCTCGTCTCGATCGTGTGGGGCAATCTCACCGCCATGAAGCAGGACAGCTTCCGGCGCATGATCGCCTACTCGTCGATCGCGCACGCGGGTTACCTCTTCTTCGCGTTCCTCGGCGACGGCGCGACGCGCTTCGAAGCCGTGGTGTTCTACGTCATGGCCTACGGTGTCATGAACCTGCTCGCCTTCGCGTGCCTGCCTGCTGCAGTGAACGATGCGGCTGGGGACCGCCTCGAGAACATGAAGGGACTTTTCCACCGCCGGCCGTACGCCGCGCTGATGATCGGCGTGGCCATGCTCTCGCTCGCGGGCATTCCGCCGTTCCCGGGTTTCGTCGCCAAGTTCCTCATCTTCAAGAATGTCATGGCCGCCGGGTACACGACGTACGCGGTGCTCGGCCTGGTGGGCAGTTACCTCGGCATCTACTTCTATCTGCGCGTGATCCAGTACATGTTCATGGCGCCGGCGGCTGCGGCTGCGCCACAGCCCGCCACGCGCCGACTCGCCTTCGGCGCAAGCGTGCTGTGCCTCGTGAGCGCCGGGATCATCGGGCTCTTCCCCGGGGCGCTCATCGGGCACTTCTAGGCGGACCCGCCGGCCGAGCGTCGGCAAGGCACCGCCGATGCCGGGGCACGGCTCGCTTCCTTGTGTCGCACCACGCGCCACCAATGCGGCGCGCGAACCCGGCGCGCTGACCGTCACCGGGCCTCGTCGTCGCGCGGAACGTCATACCAGTAGCGACGCTGCCGGTCGCGTTCGCTGACGACGCGCAGCGCGCCCGCGCCGTCGAAGACAATGCGAATGGCACCCTGCAGGTCGGTGCGCGGCAGGAGCGCGCCGACCGCGCGATAGCGCTCGACCACGTCGCGTCGCGGGTGCCCGAAGCGATTGCGATAACCGGCGGCGAAGACCGCGATCTGCGGCGCGGTCGCGGCAATGAACGCGGCCGTCGAGGATGTGCGCGAGCCGTGGTGCGGTACGACGAGCACGTCGGTGGCCAATGCCCTTGTCGAGCCGAGGAGCACCATCTCGCTGCGCGCCTCGATGTCCCCGGTGATGAGCGCACTGCCCGCCGCCGCCTCGACCCGCAGCACGCACGACAGGTCGTTGGTCTTGGTGCGCGGCTCCCCGTACCCTTGCGGCTGTGGATGTACGATGGTGAAGACGACCCCATCCCAGGCCCAGCGCTGCCCCGCCCAGCAACGCACCACGTCTCCCCCTCTTCCCGCCCAGAGCGGATCGTCGAAGGGCACCGACGACAGCAGCTCCTCGGCGGGAACCGTCTGGAGCAGGGAGCGCGCTCCGCCGCTGTGGTCCGCGTCGAGATGCGACACCACCAGCATCGCGAGGCGCCCGACGCCTTCAGCGCGGAGGTACGGCGCGATGATGCGTCCACCGGCATCCGCCTCGTCGTTGAAGCGTGGCCCGGTGTCGTAGAGCAGCGTACGGCTGTGCGTGCGCACCACCGCGGCAAGTCCCTGACCCACGTCGAGAACGGTGAGCTCGAAGGTGCCCGGCGCCGGTGGCGGCGGACGCACCAGATCGAGCGGCAGCAACCAGACGAGCCCGAGGATCCGCAGCGGCACGCCGGGTGGGGCGAGGAGCCAGACCACGCCGAGCATCGCCGCCAGCACCGTCCACGGTGCCGGGGCGTGCTGTTGCCAGGTGCTCACCGGGAGGTGCGCGAGCCACTCGAGCAGCAGCATGAGGACGCTGAACACGGCGTGCGCCGCCTGCCAGGGAAAGTCGAACGGCATCACCACCGCGGCAAGCGCGAGTGGCACGACGGCAAAGGTGACCATTGGAATGGCGAGCGCATTGGCAACCGGCGCTGCCAGCGACACCTGCTGGAACACGGCGAGCGTCATCGGCACGAGTCCGACCGTCACGACGAACTGGGCGTGCGCCGCGGTGCGCACCGCCCGCACGACGGCGTCAGGGCGTGACCGCGCGGTCGAGTGCAATCGCGCCGTGCCGCTGTAGAGAAGCAGCCCGACGGCACCGAACGACAGCCAGAACCCCGGCGTCAATCCGGCCCACGGATCGAACGCGAGCACGATCGCCAGCGCCCACAGCCACACGATGCGAGCCGTGCCCGGTCGGCCAAGCCACAGGCCGACTGCCGCCACCACGAGCATGACCAGCGTGCGCTGCGCAGGAATTTGCGCACCGGCGAGGAGCACGTAGCCGAACGCCGCGAGCGCTCCGGCGAGGGCCGCGACCCGACGTGCTGGAATCACCGATGTCACGCGCGGCAGGCGGCGCACGAAGCCGTTTACGCACATCGCGGCGAGCGCTGCGAATACGGTGACGTGCAACCCCGAGATGCTGATGAGGTGGGTCACGCCGGTGCGGTTGAACACCGACCACTGCGCTTCGGGGATGGCACGCTGATCGCCGATCGCCAGCGCCACGATCACGCCTGCGTACGGCGCATCCCGCAGGGCGCCCAGGGCACGCTCGCGCACCGCTTCGCGCGCACGCTGCACCCAGTCGCCGGGACGTCCCGCGAAGGCAGTGATCCGGCGGTTCACGCCGTCCGGGCGCACGTAACCCGTCGCGCGCAGGCCGTTCTGCAGCAGCCAGGCCTCGAGATCGAAGCCGTGCGGATTGACGCTGCCGTGCGGAGGCCGCAGCCGCACGGTCAGTTCCCAGCGCTCACCGGCACGCAGCGCGGGCACGTCGCTCGCCACGAGATCGCGCCGGGACGGATACCACGCGAGCGACAGTCGCGTCGGCACGATCGCGTCCGGCGTGACGGGGCGCTCGACGGCGAGGGTCAGCCGCGTGCCGCGCGGCGACGCATGCGGCAGATCGTCGATGACGCCGATGAGCGTGACGTCGACGTCCTGCCACTCGACCGGCAGCCGGTCGGCGAGACGAAGCTCGGCGCGCAGCGTCGCGATACCGAAGCCCAACGACGTGCCGGCAAGCGCCGCGAGCAGCATGACCAGGCCCGTGCGCCAGCGCAGTGCACGACCCGCTGCCCGATACGCCAGCCACGCGCCCAGGGCTGCAACCACTGCAGTCGTGAGCGACGGCCAGGGGGGCGCCAGCACGGGCTGCCACTGCAGGGCAAGCGTGCCGGCGGTGAAGCCGAGGAGCGCGGCGGGCAAGCCGGACATGGGCGTCCGTGCATCGCACCGATGCGCCGCCGAAGGAGGCGGGGCGCCATCAGCGCACGGGTGCTAGGACTATGCCGCAGGCGGGTGCTGCGCCATACCCGCCGGATGGCCGATGCTCCGGGCCGCTACGCCTCGCTTCGTGGGCACCGGGAGTCGCCGAATCAGGGCGGTTGTGCGGCATCCTGAGGCGCGTTCGGGCGCAGCAGCCTGCCATCAGCCGCCGCCACGGCGGGTGTAGAGATCGAAACGTGCCAGAAACGCATCGCGCTCGCCCGAGTTGATGCCATCGAAGCGGAAGGTGACGTGCAGAACCGGCAGCGACAGTGCGCCGAGGCGACGCGGCGCGCGTTCGTGCATGGAGAACGGGACGGGTACGCCAGCGACGGTCACGCTCCCGGCAGGCTCGTCGACTGCATAGCCCGCGCCGCGCAGCCACGCGACGAGCTCCCTGGGCGTGCAACTCATCTCGCGCTGCGTCTCGCAACCTGCCTGCACGCCTCAACCGCCGGCGATGGGTGGCCAGATCGCCAGAGCATCACCCTCCTGCAGATGCCTGGCCGCACGGAGGCCTCGCGGGACGAATACGCCATTGACGAGTACGATGTGCGCCATGCGGTCCGGAACGTGAAACTGCTCGATGACGCTCTGCACGGTCGCGCCGCTGTCGACGTCGAGTGGAATCTGGTTATACGTCCGCATCCGTCCGTCGTGCTCGACCGGCAGATATTCGGACAGGTTGGCGAACAGCTTGAGCGTGATCTCCACCCCTGGTGCGTGCGCTGTTCAGTCGACGCGGGCGCCGCGCGACTGCTGGGCCTGGGCGCTCGCCAGGTACGCCTCCATCACACGCAGCGGATTGCGCAGCAGCTCGTCCTTCCATTTGCCCAGCGCTACGCGCGACTGGGTGAGGCCGCGCAAGACGCCGACGTGATCGGTCAAGCCGATCGCATTCGACCCGACCAGGACATCACCGTCGAACTCGAGGCGGATGTGGCGAAAGTTTGCGGCATCGGTGAGCTCGGCGTGATCGCCGCCCGGAATGCCCTGCCACTGCCCGAACGAGGTGGAGACGAGGCCGAGCGTATCGAGCACGTTGATCTGGGTGACGCCGGGGAGCTGGGCGCGCCGGCCCGCCATGTTCATGCCGGCGCAATAGCCCTGATCGGCGGCGTTGGGCTGGATCGCGCTGACGATGGTCTTGCCCGACGCGACGTCGAACGCCTCGGCGCAATCGCCGGCGGCATAGACCCCCGCGACGGTGGTCTGCATGTGCTCGTCGGTCAGCACGCCCTGCAGGCAGCGGATCGGCGAGTCCTGGAGGAAGCCGATGTTCGGCCGCACGCCGGCGGCACAGATCACGAGGTCCACCGGCACTCGTTCTCCGGTGGAGAGCACGACGGCGAACGGTGCGTCACGCTCGATCGCTTCCACGCCCGTCGACGTGTGCACCGCGATGCCCTGCCGCTCGACCCAGTCGCGGATCATCCCGCCGGCCGCGGGCCCCATCATCCGCGGCACCATGCGGTCGGCCATCTCGACGACGGATAGCCGCACGCCGCGCGCGGCGAGCGCTTCCAGGATGATGCAGCCGATGAAGCCCGCGCCGATCTGCAGCACGCGCGCGCCCGGCTGTGCCATGGCCATGATCCGCCGCGCGTCGCCGAGGGTCCAGCAGTTCTGCACGCACGGCAGATCGATGCCCGGGATCGGCGGCCGGAGTGGCGTCGCGCCCGTGGCGATCAGCAGCCGGTCGTAGGGAACGAATGCGCCATCATCGAGCAGCACGTTCTGGCGCACGGTGTCGACCACCGTGGCCTTGCCGGGACGCAGCGCGATGTCGAGGCGCATGAAATGGTCCGGCTCCTTGCGCAGGTGCATCCCCGCCTCGGTGATCGCCCCTCTCAGGAGATAGGGGATGGCCATCCGCGAATACGGTGGACCGGACTCGTCGCCGATCAGCGTGATGCTGTCCGTAGGCGCATGCCTGCGAATCGTTTCGGCGGCAATCACGCCGGCGGGACCGTTGCCGAGGATCACGTGTCGCATGAGGACCTTCCGCGCGAATGGCGGGCGCTTCCCGGGAAACGCCCGCCGACCGACGACGCCGCCAACCTACAGCCCGAGACGGGTGCGCGTCTCCGGCATGAGCCGCCCTTCGCTGTCCCAGCCACGCAGGGCGTAGTACTCGGGCAGCATCCTGTCGAGCCCATTGACCAGGCCCTTCGCCGGCCCCGTCTTGGCCGGTTCCGTCAGCAGGCGCTTCGGCAGGTTGTCATCCTTGCTGGTAAACCCGGCGCGGTTGTTGAAGTCGCGCTCCATGTTCCAGATCCGCTCGCCGATGAGACCGAGCTCCTCCATCGTGAACTCGTCGGAGCACGCTGCCGCGAGCTGCGGCTGCACATCGGCGAGCGTCCAGGCGAAGCTCGTGAAGACGCAAATGCCCGCGGAGTCGAATACCGCCGTCGCATCCTGGAACGCCTTCACCAGGCCGGCCTTGCCTTCGGTGACCAGTGGATCGGTCTTCATCGGAATGCCGAGCACCTCGGACGCAACGGTGTAGCCGCGCAGGTGACATGCGCCGCGGTTCGACGTCGCATAAGCGAGGCCCATGCCCTGGATGCCGCGCGAGTCGTACGCCGGGAATTCCTGGCTTTTCACGCTCATCGAGAGCTCGGGATGGCCGTACTTGGCCGTGAGTCGACGCGACCCCAAGGCGATCTCCTTGCCGAAGCCTTCGCCTTTGCCCGTGATCTCCGCGAAGTACGTGAGGGCCTTCGCGGATCCGAACGGCGCCTCGATGCCAAGCTGCTCCTTGGTCAGCACGCCCATCTCGTACAGCTCCATCACGGCGCCCACCGTCGCGCCGAAGGAGATCGGGTCGAACCCGTCATGGTTGCAGATGAAGTTCGCGTACGTCAGCGCCTCGAGGTCGTTCACTCCATTGGCTGCGCCCAGCGCCCACGCGGCTTCGTACTCGAGCCCCCCCGACGCGCCCCAGTACTCCGGCCGGTTCTGCACCGTGTAGTGCGACTCGTCGATCTTCGACACGCGGCCGCAGGCGATCGTGCAGCCGAAGCACGCCTGGTTGGTGACGAGGTTCGGCTTGCCGTCGGTCTTGCGCGGCGTGTGCATGGCCTCGGCGGAGATGTCCTTGGCGCCGTCGAACTGCACGTCGCGGTGATTGCGCGTCGGCAACGCGCCGATCTCGTTGATGACGTTCATGAGCACCTGGGTCCCGAACTTCGGGAGACCCTGGCCGGTCACGGCGTTGTCCGCCAGCACCTTTTTCGCCGTGGCGACGGCGCTGAGGAAGCCCTTGGGATCGCGGATGTTGCCGATGCCCTTCGTGCCGCGCACCGCAATCGCCTTCAGGTTCTTGCTGCCCATCACGGTGCCGACGCCCGAGCGCCCTGCCGCGCGATGGAGATCGTTGACCACCGCCGCATACAGGCAGCCGGTCTCCCCGGCAGGACCGATCGAGCTCACGCGGATCTGCGGATCGTGATGCTTCGTCTTGATCGCCGGCTCCGTGTCCCACACCGACTTGCCCCAGAGCCAGTCGGCATCGAGCAGTTGCGCGTGATCGTTCTCGATGAACAGATACACCGGGGTCGGCGAGCGGCCTTCGACGAGGATCATGTCCCAGCCGGCCATCTTGAGCTCCGCACCCCAGTAGCCACCGGAGTTCGAACAGGCGATCGCGCCGGTCAGCGCGCCCTTGGTGATCACCGAGTAGCGGCCGCCCGTGGAGACCGGCGTGCCGGTCAGCGGCCCCGTCGCCCAGATCAACTTGTTCGCGGGCGACAGCGGGTCGACCTTGGGATCGACCTCGGAGGCAAAGTACTTCGTCGCGAGACCGCGCTGGCCGATGTACTCGCGGGCCCACTGCATGTTGAGCGGCTCCGCAGTGCAGGTGCCGCGAGTCAGGTCGACGCGCAGGATCTTTCCGGTCCAGGCCATGTTGTCCTCCTATGCGTGGGGCTGGTTGCCAAGCTTGTCAGCCCATTGCTTCATGCGCTCCAGGCCGGTCCAATCGGCATCGATGTAGGCGAGCGCCCCGGTCGGGCAGGCCGCCACGCACGCCGGATCGCCATCGCACAGGTCGCACTTCTGCACCTTGCCGGTCGCCTGCACGAAGTTGATCGTGCCGAACGGACACGCGATCGTGCACACCTTGCAGCCGACGCAGACGTCGTCGAGCACGCGCTTCGCACCGGTGGTCGCGTCGATGCGGATCGCGTCGACGGGGCAGGCGTGCAGGCACCACGCTTCGGCGCACTGGGTGCATGTGTAGGGCACCTTGCGTCCGGTCTCGTGGAAATCGAACACCTTGATGCGCGACTGCGCCGGGTTGAACATGCCGTACTGCTCGTAGCTGCAGGCCATTTCGCACTGCAGGCACCCGGTGCACTTGTCCGGACTGATGTGAAGCGCTTTCTGCACGGCTCCTCCTCGCGGGACGGGATTGATGCTCGGAACGCTCGCACGGCGCGCATGCGCGCACCGCACGCATACGCCGCAGGGTCGGGTTTCTTCTCGTCGTGTGCGCGACCGCAGGAAGTCGAGCCTAGGACTCCGCACCGGCGGCGTCAAGGGGACCGCACCGGAATTGCGTTCGCACGCCGTTCGCTGCGACAGTTGGCACCGGTTGGCGCGCAGCCGCTGTATGTGCGGCGGCACGGCGCGGCATCAGTCGCCGTCGACGTAACGCGCAAGCTCGATCAGGTTGCCATCCGGATCGCGCAGGTAGACGGACTGGATCGGGCCGAGTGCGCCGGTGCGCACGACGGGCCCCTCCTCGACCGGGACCCCGCACGCTGCGAGGTGCGCCACGACGGCCTCCATGCGCTCAGCGACGATGAGGCACAGGTCCACGGATCCCGGTGTCGGACGCGCCGCGATGGCCGCCACGTTGCCCCGTGCCGCATCCGCCGCCTGCCCCACCGGATGGAGATTGAGCTTCTGCCGGCCGAACGCCAGCGCCTTGCGGTCCTGCCCGAACGTCACCTCGGTCATGCCGAGGACTTCGGTGTAGAAGCGGATCGTCGCCGCGACGTCGCGGCAGGTCAGCACCAGGTGATCGATGCGCCGGACGGTAAGCATCGCGCGCTTTAGCCGCGGCGCGGCCAGAGAATCATCTGGGTGCAGCGAAAGAGCGCGATCTCGCGGCCATCGCTCTGCCGCTTGACCGTGGCATCCCACACGTGGGTGCTGTTGCCGAGGTGCGCCGGGCGGGCGACGCACGCCAGCACGCCTTCGCGCGCCGTGCCCAGGAAATTGCTCTTCAGCTCCACCGTGGTGAAGCTTTCCGCGCCCTGCGGCAAATGGGCAATGCAGCCATAGCCGCACGCCGTGTCGGCAAGCGCCACCACGGAGGCCGCGTGCAGGAAGCCGTTGGGCGCGAGAAACTCCGGCTTGATCGTCATCTCGGCCACGAGGAGTCCGTCCTCGAGCGCCATCACGCGAAAGCCGAAGAGATCCGGCAAACGGTGCGCACCGCGCGCGTTCAGCGACTCCAGGGTGACGTCCGCGCGCAGCATGCGCTTCCCTCAGGCGTTGAGCTCTTCTTCCAGGTGCAATCCGTCGTTGCGGTAGACGCCGTAGCGCACGCCCTCGCCGCCGGCGGATTTTACGTCGTACATGAGACGGTCGGCGAGCGCCGTGATGATGCGCGGTTCCGCCGGCGCCTGCTCGAAGGCAACCACGCCGATGCTGAACCCGATCCGCAGATCTGCACTTGCCGCGGCGGCGAGCAGCGCCGCATGCAGCTTGCCGCACACCCGCGGGGCGCCCTGCGCGGTGGCGCCGGGCATCAGCACCGCGAACTCGTCGCCGCCGAGCCGCGCCACGAGGTCGGTCGCGCGAACCGAACCCACCAGCGTGCGGGCGACACGGCGCAGCGCGTTGTCGCCCGCGGCATGGCCCTGCGAGTCGTTGAGCGCCTTGAAGCGGTCGATGTCGATGAACGCGAGCACGAATGGCAGGCCTTCTTCGGCCAGCGTGCGATTGCAGCGCTCGAGCTGGTCATCGAAGGCGACCCGATTCGCGACGCCCGTGAGCTGGTCGCTGCGCGCCCGCCGTCGCTCCTGGACGTAACGTCGCTCGAGCTCGCGTCGATGGCGGAGGTCGTGCACGGCGCGCCGGCTCACCACCACGAACGGAAACGTCAGCGCCAGGAGCGCGATCGCGGCGAAACCGAGCAGGTTGCCCGCGTAGCGCACGTGGCCGGCCAAGGCGTCGCTTTCGGCGAGCGAAGCCACGATGAGCAGCTGCGTGCCGGGAATGGGGTCGATCGCGAGCAGCGTGGGCACGCGGTCGATGGTGACGCGGCGGAAGGCTCGTTGCCCATCGCCGCCGGCCAGCACGGCGGGAAGCCAGGCAGCTACGGCATTGTCCGGGCGCGCGGCGCTCCAGGCTGTCGTGCCGCTCCGCGCGTACACCACGCCATCGCGCCGCAGGAGCTCGATCGTGGCATTGCCGCCGAACCGCGTGCTGCCGTAGGTGTCGACGAGGCGCCTGGGATCCACGCCCGACACCAGCAGGCCGTCGAAACTGCTGTCGGCAGCGTGCAGCGGTCGCACCAGAGGGATCATCACGCGACCGGTCTTGCGACCGACGACGCGATCGGCGATGCGCGTCGCGTATTCCGGGGCATCGCGGGCGGCCGTGAAATACGGGCGGTCGGCGATGCTGAAATTGGGGGCTATTCCAGTGGGGGGGCCGCTGCTCGCCACGAAGCGACCGTCGCGGTCGAACTGCGAGATCCGCTCCTCGGCGTCATCCTGCAACGCGGGCAGCACTTGCTGCAGCGGAGCGTCGCCTGGCCGCCGCTCATGAATGCTGGCGAGGGTCGCAAGCACCCGCTCCCCGGCGCGCAGTGCCTGGCGCACGTGGCCGCTCGACAGCCGCGCAACGCTCTCGAGTTCCGCGCGTGCGGTGTCGAGAGCCTGTTCGCGGCTCCGCACGATCTCGTAACCGGCGAACGCCACCGGTAGCGCCGCAAGCGCCGCCCAAAGCGTCACATAAGGAAGAAGAACCCGGGCGAGACGCCGGGACCGGGACGCAGGGCGATCCATGGCGCTCCGCGTGTGCAAACCCCATGCCACACGAATTGCGACGTAATTTCATGATCTTGGCGTGCTTATCCCGATCACCAATGACCGAGAGGGGCACTTGTCGCCCACAACTGCCCTCGAGGCCACCGTACCCTCGCGCCGCGACGCGTGAATGGCCGCGCTGTTCGCGCTACAGGCGATCCCCCACCCACGCGCGGACGCTTGCCAGCGCTGCCGGCAGATTGGCCGGCTCGGTACCACCCGCCTGCGCCATGTCGGGCCGTCCGCCGCCTTTGCCGCCCACCTGCCGGGCGACGTGGTTGACGAGCTCGCCCGCCTTCACCCTGGCGGTGAGATCCGGCGTGACACCTGCGATCAGCGTCACCTTGCCATCGTTCACGGCGCCAAGGACGATGGCCGCGTGCTGCAGCTTGTCCTTGAGCTTGTCGAGCGTCTCCCGCAGCGCCTTCACGTCGGCGCCGTCCATCGCCGCGGCGAGCACCTTGACCCCCTTGACCTCGGTGGCCGTCGCCGCAAGGTCGTCGCCCTGCGACGCGGCGAGCTTCGCCTTGAGTCGCGCGAGCTCGCGTTCCGTCGCCTTCGCGCTGTCGAGGATCTGGCCGATGCGTGTTTCGATCTCCGTCGCCGGCGCCTTGAGCGCGGCAGCGGCCGCGGCAAGCGTCGCTTCCTGCGCCTGGACCCAGGCGAGCGCGTTGTCGCCGGTGACCGCCTCGACCCGGCGAATGCCGGCCGCGACGCCGCTCTCGGCAACGATCTTGAAAAAGCCGATGTCGCCGGTGCGGGTCACGTGCGTGCCGCCGCAAAGCTCGCGCGAGGTGCCGATGGACAGCACCCGCACCTCGTCGCCGTACTTCTCGCCGAACAGCGCCATCGCGCCGTGCGTGATCGCGTCGTCGTAGGCCATCGTGCGCGCATCCGTTGCATCGTTCTGCAGGATCTCGCGGTTGACGATCGCCTCGACGCGCCGGATCTCGTGGTCGGTGAGCGGCGCGTTGTGCGCGAAGTCGAACCGCGTCTTGTCCGGATCGACGAGCGAACCCTTCTGCTGCACGTGCCCGCCGAGGACTTCGCGCAGCGCCTTGTGCATCAGGTGCGTGGCCGAGTGATTGCGCATCGTGCGTGCGCGCGCCGCGTGATCGACCTGCGCCGCGACGACGTCGCCGACCTTGAGCTCGCCAGTGGTGACTTCGCCGTGATGACCGAACACGTCGGCCTGGATCTTCTGCGTGTCCTCGACCTTGAAGAGCGTCAGGCATACCCCCGACCGGGTGAGCTCGCCGCGATCGCCGACCTGCCCGCCCGACTCGGCATAGAACGGCGTCTGGTCGAGCACCACGACGCCGCGCTCGCCGATCGCGAGCGACTCCACCGGCGAACCATCCTTGTAAAGGGCGCTCACGCGCGCTTCGCTCGACAGCGTGTCGTAGCCGCGAAACCGCGTCTTCGGTCCTGCGTACTCGAGCTGCGCACCCATCTTGAAGTGGCTCGCCGCGCGCGCGCGCTGGCGTTGCGCTTCCATGGCACGGTCGAAGCCGGCGTGCTCGACCGTGACGCCGCGCTCGCGACAGATATCGGCGGTAAGGTCGAGCGGGAAGCCGAAGGTGTCGTAGAGCGTGAAGGCCGTGGCGCCATCGAGCGTCTTCGTCCCGGAAGCAAGCGCCTGGTCGAGCATCCGCATGCCGTTCTCCAGGGTTTCGCCGAAACGCTCTTCCTCCGCCTTGAGCACCTGCGCCACGCGTTCCTTGTCGCGACGAAGCTCGGGATACGCGTCGCCCATGACGCGATCGAGATCGTCGACCAGGCGATGGAAAAAGGGCTGCTTCTGCCCGAGCTGATAGCCGTGACGGATCGCCCGCCGGATGATCCGGCGCAGCACGTAGCCACGCCCTTCGTTGCCGGGGATGACGCCGTCGACGACCAGAAACGCGCACGCGCGGATGTGATCCGCGATCACGCGCAGGCTGGGGCTCGCCGGGTCGCTCGCATGCGTCTCGCGGACGGCTGCGCGAATGAGGTCCTGGAAGAGATCGATCTCGTAGTTGGAGTGCACGCCCTGCAGCACCGCGGCGAGGCGCTCGAGGCCCATGCCGGTGTCGACCGAGGGCTTGGGCAGCGGGTGCATCACGCCCTTGTCGTCCCGGTTGAACTGCATGAAGACGAGATTCCAGATCTCGATGTAGCGGTCGCCCTCCGCCTCCGGCGATCCAGGGGGGCCGCCCTGCACCGAGGGTCCGTGGTCGTAGAAGATCTCGGAGCACGGACCGCAAGGACCGGTGTCGGCCATCTGCCAGAAATTGTCGCTGGCGTAACGCCCACCCTTGTTGTCGCCGATGCGTATGCACCGATCGGCCGGCACGCCGATGTCCTTCGTCCAGAGGTCGAACGCTTCGTCGTCTTCGACGTACACGGTCGTCCACAGCTTTTCGGGCGGCAGCCCGTACACCTTCGTCAGCAACTCCCACGCGAACCGGATCGCCTCGCGCTTGAAGTAGTCGCCGAAGCTGAAGTTGCCGAGCATCTCGAAAAACGTGTGATGGCGGGCGGTGTAGCCGACGTTCTCGAGATCGTTGTGCTTGCCGCCGGCGCGCACGCTGCGCTGCGAGGACGTCGCGCGGTTGTAGGGACGCTTTTCGATCCCGAGGAAGACATCCTTGAACTGCACCATGCCGGAATTCACGAACAGCAGCGTCGGATCGTTGGCCGGAACGAGCGATGACGACGGCACGACGGTGTGCCCGCGATCGGCAAAGTACTGCAGGAACGTGCTGCGAATCTCCGAGGCTTTCATGGTCCGCAATCCAATGCTTGGTGGCCGTCGTCCGGCGTGCGCCGGATGCGACAAAGCTTTTGATTTTACGCGTGAATGCGCGGCAGGCCAATCGCTCGCAGCACGTTCGGGCCCGCACGACACGACCCTCATGCGCCCAGTATGACCACTGCGGCACGATGCCGGTCGACAACGCGCCGGGCTTGCTGCCCCGGCCCGGAGGTCGTCCTTATTCGTCGGGCGCGTCGCGCAAAAACCGCAGGATCGCCGACAGCGCGAAGCCGCGGCTTTGCAGGAAACGCACCTGCCGAGCCTTGTTGCGCTCGTCGCGCGGCGCGTGGCCGAAGCGCCGGCGCCACAGCGCGACCATCGCCTCGGCGTCATCCGCAGGTGCATGCGCCAGCGCCTCGGTGACCACCTCCGCCGACACGCCCTGCGCCTTCAGCGCTTCCGCAATCGCGCGGCGGCTGTAGCTTCCCGCCTTGCGCGCGACGACCGCTTCGGCGTAGCGCGGCTCCGACAGGTATCCGGCTGCGGTCAGCTCGTCGAGCACCGTCTCGACTTCCGCCATCGCACCGGCGCGGCTCTCGGGATCGCAACGTGACAGCAATCGGTCGCGCAGTTCGGCACGTGCGTAATCGCGCCGCGCGAGGCAAGCGATGGCGCGTGCCTTGAGCGTACGCGCAGGTCGGCGCGAGGGGGCAGCTGCCTCAGCCTGTTGGCCGGCAGCTCCATGAGCGCCACCCTGGCGCCGCCGGCCAGGCAGCACCGCGCGTTACGCTTCGGCCGGCTCGCCGCGGGCGCGCAGCGCCCCGGGCGTGGGCACGCCGACGGCCTCGCGAATGCGGGCCTCGATCTCCGCGGCGGTCTCCGGGTGCTCGCGCAGGAATTCGCGGGCGTTGTCCTTGCCCTGACCGATCTTGTCGCCCTTGTAGGCGTACCAGGCGCCCGACTTGTCGACGATGTCGTGCGCAACGCCGAGCTCGAGGATCTCGCCTTCGCGCGAGATGCCCTCGCCGTAAAGGATGTCGAACAGCGCTTCGCGGAATGGCGGCGCGACCTTGTTCTTGACGACCTTGACCCGCGTCTCGTTGCCGATCACCTCCTCACCCTTCTTGATCGCGCCGATCCGGCGGATGTCGAGGCGCACGGAGGCGTAGAACTTGAGCGCGTTGCCGCCGGTGGTGGTTTCCGGGTTGCCGAACATGACCCCGATCTTCATGCGGATCTGGTTGATGAAGATGACGAGGGTGTTGGCACGCTTGATGTTGGCCGTGAGCTTGCGCAGCGCCTGGCTCATGAGCCGCGCCTGGAGGCCGGGGAGCTGATCGCCCATCTCGCCCTCGATCTCCGCCTTGGGCACGAGAGCCGCCACGGAGTCGATCACGATGATGTCGACCCCGCCGGAGCGCACGAGCATGTCGGCGATTTCCAAGCCCTGCTCGCCGGTGTCGGGCTGCGAGATCAGAAGGTCGCCGACGTTCACCCCGAGCTTGCCGGCATACACCGGGTCGAGGGCATTCTCGGCATCGATGTAGGCGGCCATGCCGCCGGCCTTCTGCACCTCGGCGACGACCTGCAGGCACAGCGTGGTCTTGCCGGAGGACTCGGGACCGTAGATCTCGACCACGCGACCGCGCGGGAGCCCGCCGACGCCGAGGGCGATGTCGAGGCCGAGCGAGCCCGTCGACACCACCTGGAGGTCGTTCTGCACCTGGGACTCGCCCATGCGCATGATGGAGCCTTTGCCGAACTGCTTTTCGATCTGTACCAGGGCGGCGGCGAGCGCCTTGCCTTTGTTGTCTTCCATGGGATTCCTGAGGGAGGGAGCGTATTTGGATGCGTCGGACCCGGTGAACCGGGTCTTCATGGCCAAATTATTGCATAGAACGATCGTTCGATGGAATGCATCGGACGGCCGAATCCATGCGGACGAGCAGCTTGTTGCAGATGCGCACCCCCTACTGGACCAGCGCCTCGGCCTCCAGCCCCGCGAGGGCCACCATGACGCTCGCCCGCCGCACGGCCGCGCGGTCGCCGTCGAAGCGGTGCGTCGCGACCCGGACCGCCCGCCCGCGCCGCAGCCAGGCGAAGCAGACCATGCCCACCGGCTTGGCCACGGTGCCGCCACCCGGACCTGCAATACCGGTGACCGCCACCCCGACATCGGCATGGCTCCGCGCGAGTGCGCCGGCGACCATCTCCGCGGCCGTCGCCTCGCTCACCGCGCCTTCGCGCGCGAGCGTTGCCGGGCGCACGCCAAGGAGGTCCTGCTTGGCTTCGTTCGAGTACGTGACGAACCCGCGGTCGAACCACGACGAGCTGCCGGCGATGTCGGTGATCGCGGCCGCGACCATGCCGCCGGTGCACGATTCGGCCGTGCAGGCAACCAGGCCGCGCTCCTGCAGGCGCGCGCCGAGGACGCGGGCACGGTCGCGAACTCCCGGGTCTCCTCCGCTCACCGGGTCACTCGGTTTCGTGGGCACGCGCGCAGTAGTGATACGCGTAGAGGGTACGGAAGCCGAACTTCCGATAGACGCCAAGCGCTGGTGCATTGGTGGCTGTCACCTGCAGATAGGCGACGGCGACGCCGTGCTGCCAGCCCCACGCCAGGAGATGCGCGACCGCCAGCGTGGCAAACCCGCGGCCCTGCGCGCTACGCGTGGTGATGACGTCGAACACGCCGGCCACGCTGCCCTCGGCGGCCATCTGTGCGGTGCCGACGATCTCGTTGCCCGCATGCACAACGAGGTAGCGCGACTGCAGCGGCGAACATTCGAGGCGCTCGAGATGGGCCTGTCGCTGCATGGCGCTCGAGCCCCGCAGGGCACCCGCCGCATCGGCGAACGTCGCCGCATCCACGCTGCGCACGACGCCATCCGGGTGCGTGCTCCAGTCGTGCAGCGGTGCATCGAGGCGCAGCGTCTGCACGAGCGTGCTGTCGAAGGCGACGTAGCCACGGTGCCGCAACGCGGATTCGAGATCGGCAGGGCGGGCAAAGGGCGTGATGCGGAACAAAGCGGGCAAGCCGCAGCGCTCGTACACGGACTCGCAGTACGCAATCTTTTCGGCGACCGGCAGGTGCGATTCGAAATGCGCGCTCACGCTGCGCGCGCGCTTCGCGGTGCCCGGCGATACCCGCAGCACCCAGCCGTCGTAGAAGAGCTGGCGCTGGGTCTGCAGGGCATTGAGCCCGGCCTCCTCGATGCGCCGTGCGCTCACGCCGGCGCTGCGCGCGGCATCGGCGGCGAGGACTTCCGTCATGTGATCCACCAGCGCAGGAGTGCCAAGGCCAGCAGTGTATACGCGGCCGCAAGGAGGTCGTCGGCCATCACGCCCCACCCATTTTTCCAGCGGGCGTCCAGCTGCCGGATGGGTGGCGGCTTGAGCACGTCGAAAATGCGGAACAGGACGAACCCGAGAAGGATGCCAACGACGTCCGGTCCGGTGAAGAACAGCACGATGAGGTACGCGACGAACTCGTCGCACACGATCGCGCCGTGATCCGGCACGCCGAGGTGCCTGCCGGCAACGGCTGCCGCCCAGATTCCGATCAGGGCGAGGATGGCGATCGCGCCAACGAAGACGGCATCTCCCGCGTGCCGCCACAGCACGATGGCAATGGGCAGCGCCACCAGCGTCCCGAACGTCCCCGGCGCGAAGGGGGCAAGCCCGGTGCCAAAGCCGAGCGCGTAGAAGTGCGCCGGATGCTGCAGGAGGAAGCGCGCCGGCGGCGATACGCCCTTCACGCGCTCGCCCCGAAATGATCGAATGCCCGCGGCAGCCGCACCAGGCGCGTCCCGGCCGCATCGACCACCACGAGCTCGCGGCCACCGGTGATGCTGCCAATCCGGACCGGCGCCGGTCGATGCGTCGTCGCGAGCGCTGCAATGGCTTGCCGTTGCGCGACTGCAGCCGTGAAGCAAAGCTCGTAATCGTCGCCGCCAGCCAGCAGGCATGCCAGCGCGAGCTGCCGCTCGGCTCCGGCAAGCTTCGCGGCGAGCGCCGGGCTGCGAGGAATGGCGTCGAGTTCCACGCAAGCACCGACGTGCGAGCGCTCCAGGATGTGACCGAGGTCGCCCGTCAGCCCATCGGACACGTCAAGTGCCGCGCTCGCAATCCCGCGCAGCGCGATGCCCAGTGCCACGCGGGGCTGTGGCCAATCCAGCCGCTGTCGCGCCTGCGCGTACGCGGCATCATCGAGGGTCGTGCGCCCCTGCAGGGCGGCGAGCCCGAGTGCGGCATCCCCGAGCGGACCCGAGACATAGATGTCGTCTCCTTCGCGCGCGCCGCTGCGCAAGAGCGCCTGGCCGCACGGAACCTCGCCCAGAATCGTCACGCAGAGGTTGAGCGGACCTGCCGTGGTGTCGCCGCCGACGAGATCGACGTCGAACGCATCCGCCAGGGCGAAGAAGCCGCGGGCAAAGGCTCCGATCCAGGCGGCGTCGGCCTCCGGCAAGGCCCCGGCGAGCAATGCCCACCGCGGCTGTGCGCCCATGGCCGCCATGTCCGAAAGATTCACCGCGAGGGCCTTGTGGCCGAGACCCGCCGCATCGGCATCGGCAAGGAAATGACGACCGGCGACGAGCATGTCGACGGAGGCGGCCAGTTCGCACCCGGGCGTTGGCAGGAGCAGCGCGGCGTCGTCGCCGACGCCGACATGCACTCCGCCGTGCCGCGGCGGGCGGGCAAAGAAGCGCTCGATGAGCTCGAATTCGTTCATGGCTCGAAATGGAAACGGGGCCGCAGCGGGCCCCGTTTCATCATGCGGTGCTGGCTTGTCGAAGCTTACTTCATCAGCTCGGCCATGGTCGCGTGATCGAGCTTGCCCGTGATCGGAAGCTTGTGGTCCTTCTGGAACGCACGCAATGCCGTTGCCGTACGACCGCCGGCAGCGCCATCCGCCGGGCCCGGGTTGTACCCGAGCGACGCCAGCTTGCGTTGCGCATCGGCAACAGACATGGTTCCAGTGCCCGTCGACGTCGGAATGGGCGCGGAAGTGACCGGCACCGGCTGCCGTTGCGCACCATCGACCGTGAGACGTCCGCCCGTGCCGAGGCCCTGGCCACCGCCCATGGTCTGCGGCTTGTAGTTGCGTACCGCGCGCACGAGCTGGTTGTACGAATCGGTGAATGCGGCCACGATCACCTTGCCCTGGGGCGTGTTCGTGTACGCGCCGAGGCCTCCGCCGGCCGAACTGCCGAACACCGCAGCGCTGATGTTGAAGTCCATCTTCGATGCGCTGCCTTCGGCGGCACCGACCTGCACGCCGGAGCGGTTGTCGGTGAGGAGAAGCATGGTCGAAGCTTCGTTCGACGAAAGCCCGCCCGCGAGCGCACCGACGACGCCGAGCCCGCGGCCGAGACCGCCGAGCGCCCCGCCCATTCCGGACGCGTTCTTGGCGCTGAAGGTGATGGTGGGCGTCATGGCGTAATCGGCGGCGACCATCTGGCCCTTGCCGAAGTCGCTGTTGCCGCGCAGCTCGCCCGACTGCTGCAGCGCGCGCTCCTGCTGCATGTTGGCCATCGCGCGGCCGCGCTCCACGACCACGAAACAGTTCGACTGCTGCACCAGCAGGCGCAGCACGGGAACGGTCGACGTCAGCTGATACTCATGGGTCAGGCGGTAATACCAGTCGGCCTGCTGGTCCTCGACGAGCGCGATGGTGCCGTACGGCCGATCGCAGCGCTCGAGCTGCGAGTTCGCATCGTTGCTCGCAGCACCCCCGGCCGATCCGGTGGCGGTGGTCTTCGCCTCCTGCGAGCCCATGCGCATTGCCGTCGGGTCGCTCGCGCAACCGGCGGCGAGCATGGCGATCGAGAGCAACGTCAACGTCGAATGGATTTTCATCACTTTCCCCCTGTGAAGTACAGCACGTGCAGTGTGTGACCGTTGCCACGGCAACGCTGGTGCCCGCGAGCGTTGCGTGCGTCGCTGGCTGCGGCTGCCATTCTGGTGGGCGCCGACTTACGAATGGCTCACCGATCCGCCGCGCCTGCCCGCGGAGCATCGCCCGCGGCGTACCGCGGCGGCAACAATGGCGCAATTGAACGCCGCACGCAAGCGGTGGCTTACGAGCGGCGCGGGGGAGTGCAATGTCGGGCGCGTCGCGGGCGCTGTTGCGGCGCCTGGCGCGCTACTGCGCCATCAGGAGCGGCGCTGCCGCCGTTCGCCGCCGCCGGCGCGAATCTCGTCCGCGCGCACGACGGCGGCCAGCTTGTCGAGCACGCCGTTGATGAACTTGTGACCGTCCGTGCCGCCGTACGATTTGGCGAGCTCGACCGCTTCGTTGATCACGACGCGGTAAGGAATGTCCAGCCGGTGCACGAGCTCCCAGCTGCCGATGACGAGGATCGACCGCTCGATCGGCGACAGCTCGTGCACCGGGCGGTCGAGATGCGGCGCAAGCCGCTGCGCGAGATCGTCGCGCTCGCGCGCAACGCCGGCCCATAGCTCGGCGAAGTACTCCGTATCGGATTTGGCGAAGCCCGTGATCTCGGTGAGCTGTGCGCGAATGGCCTCCCCGGCATTTCCGGACAGCTGTTGCTGGTAGAGCCCCTGCAGCACGAACTCGCGCGCGCGGTGGCGCGGACTACTCCTCATCGATGGCGTCCAGCAGGCACGCGAGCTCGAGCGCCGCTTGCGCCGCTTCGTAGCCCTTGGTTTCCGCACGCGCGAGAGCCTGCGCTTCCGTCTCGGTGGTGAGGATGCCATTGCCGACCGGAATCCCGAACTCCAGCGCGACCCTGGCGACGCCCGCCGCCGATTCGTTGGCGACGATCTCGAAATGGTAGGTCTCGCCGCGCACCACCGCGCCGAGCGCCACCAGGCCGTCGTAATCGCCGCTCTGCGCCAGGCGCTGCAGCGCAAGCGGGATCTCCAGGGCGCCGGGGACCGTCACCACGAGCACGTCGCCTTCATCGACCTTCGCTTCGGCGAGCGCACGCAGCGCTCCGGCGAGCAGCGGATCGCCGATCGTGGCATTGAAGCGGGACAGCACGATGCCGATGCGGCGCTCGGCGCCGCGCAGGCTGGGGGCGATGCGACGAATCGGCATGGTCTTATGCAGCGAAACCGGCGGGCCGGTCAGGAAGCTTTGGCGAGTGGCGGCTGCTCGATGAAGCGGGTCACCTCGAGATCGAACCCCGCCATGCTGGGCATCTTGCGTGGTCGCGCCATGAGCTGCATCTTGCCGACGTTCAGGTCGCGCAGGATCTGCGCGCCGATGCCATAGTTGCGCAGGTCGACACGGGCGTTGATCGGCGGCTCGTTGCCGAGCGCGCGCCGGCGCAGCTCCTGCGCCGTCTCGGGGCGATGCAGCAGCACGACGACGCCGCGCCCGGCCTCGACGATGCTCGCGAGCGCGGTGGGCAGGCTCCACGCGTGGGTCTCGCTTTCGGCATCGAGCAGGTCCATCACCGACAGAGGCTCGTGCACGCGCACCAGCGTCTCGACGTCGGGGCTGATCGGCCCGCGCACGAGCGCGAGGTGTGTCGCGTCGCTGAGCTTGTCGCGATAGACGACGAGGCGGAAGCTGCCATGCGGGGTGGTCAACGGCCGTTCGGCGATCCGCTCCACCAGCCGCTCGGTGCGCGCGCGGTAATGAATGAGATCGGCGATCGCACCGATCTTGAGGCCATGCGTGGCGGCGAAGCTGACGAGGTCCGGCAGCCGCGCCATGGTGCCATCGTCCTTCAGGATCTCGCAGATCACGGCCGCCGGCGTGAGGCCGGCGAGGTTCGCGAGATCGCAACCCGCCTCCGTGTGCCCGGCGCGCGAGAGGACGCCCCCCGGCTCCGCCATCAGCGGGAAGATGTGGCCCGGCTGCACGATGTCGTCCGGCTTCGCGCGTGGCGCGACGGCGCTCTGCACGGTGCGCGCGCGGTCCGCGGCGGAGATGCCCGTCGTGACCCCCTCCGCGGCCTCGATCGACACGGTGAAGTTGGTGCCATGCACCGACCGGTTTGCCGAGACCATCAGCGGCAGGTTGAGTTGCCGGCACCGCTCTTCCGTGAGGGTCAGGCAGATGAGGCCGCGGCCATGGCGCGCCATGAAGTTTATGGCTTCGGGCGTGACGAAGTCCGCGGCGAGCACGAGATCGCCTTCGTTCTCGCGGTGCTCCTCGTCGATGAGGATCACCATGTGGCCGGCCTTGAGCTCGGCGACGATCTCTGGAGTGGGGCTGATGGTGGCGGTCATGGCAGTCGCACGCAATGAGTCCATATTCTACCGCGCCAACGCGTTCGCCCCGGCCGCGTGCCGCAAAGGCGGGGGACTCACGCCGGGTCCGACGCGAAGGTGGCACCCGCCGGCACGGAAGTGCTGCGCTCGGCGCGGAACCACGCTGCATACAGCGCCGGCAGGAAGCCCAGCGTCAGCACGGTGGCGAACAGGATCCCGCCCATCATCGCCACGGCCATCGGCCCGAAGAAGTCGCTGCGCACCAGCGGGATGAGCGCGAGCACGGCGGCCGCGGCGGTGAGCACGATGGGCCGGAAGCGCCGCACCGTCGCACCGAGGATGGCGTCGCGCCTGGTCGCGCCCGCAGCGACGTCGCGATCGATCTGGTCCACCAGGATGACGGCGTTGCGCATGATGATCCCGGACAGCGCGATCGACCCCAGCATCGCGACGAACCCGAATGGCTTGCCGAACGCGAGCAGGGCAGCGGTCACGCCGATGAGTCCGAGCGGCGCGGTGAGCAGCACCATCAGCACGCGCGCGAAGCTCCGCAACTGCAGCATGAGCAGCGTCAGCACGACGACTGCGAGGAGGGGCACGCCCGCGATGATCGAGCGCTGGCCCTTGAGCGAATCCTCCACTGCACCGCCGAGCGCAATCCGGTAGCCCAGCGGCAGTTGCGCGCGCAGGGCATCGAGCTGCGGATCGATGCGCCGTGTGACGTCCGGACCCTGCGCATCGCCCCGGAGATCCGAGCGCACGGTCACCGTGGGCAGGCGATCGCGCCGCCACACGACCCCTTCTTCCAGCTCGTAGCGGATCTCGGCGAGCTGGGTGATCGGCACCGCCTTGCCGTTGCGCGACGGAATCGCGACGTCCTTGAGCAGCGATAGCCGCGCGCGCTCGTCGGGCGTGCCGCGCACCACCACCTCGATCTGCCGGTCGCCCTCGCGGTAGTGCGTCACCGTCGTCCCGGAGACGGCATTGTTGAGATAGGCGGCGACATCCTGCGACGAGAATCCCAGCACGCGCGCCTTGTTCTGGTCGATCACCAGGCGCACGGCCTTGGTGGGCTCGTTCCAGTCGAACTGCACGTCCTGCGTGTCCGCATCCGCCCGCATGATGGCTGCGACTTCCTGTGCAATCGAGCGCACGCGGGCAATGTCCTCGCCGGACACCCGGAACTGCACGGGAAACCCTACGGGCGGGCCGTTCTCGAGCCGCGACACGCGTCCGCGCAGCGCAGGGAAGTCCTCCGCGAAGAGCTCCAGCAGGCGCGCGCGGAGGCGCTCGCGCTCGGCGTTGCTGGTCGCGACGACGACGAATTGCGCAAAGTTCGATTGCTGCAGCTGCTGGTCGAGCGGCAGGTAGAAGCGCGGACTGCCGCTGCCCACGTACGCGACGTAGCTGTCGATGCCTCGCTCCTTGGCGAGGATGGTCTCCATGCGCTTCGCTTCGGCGAGGGTGGCGGCGATCGAACTGCCCTCGGGCAGGCGCAGGTCGACCAGCAGCTCCGGCCGGGATGAGGCGGGAAAGAATTGCTGCGGGACGAAGCGAAAGCCCGCCATCGCAACCGCGAACAGGCCCACGGTAGCGAGCAGCACGATCTTGCGGTGGTCGACCGTCCACGCCACGGCACGCCGCAGGCGCAGGTAAAAGGGCGTCGCATAGACCGCGTCTGCGCTGGGTGCATTCGCCATCGCCGTGGCATTCGCCATCACCGCGGCTTTCGCCGTCGGCGATACGGGCGACCGGCGCAGCAGGCGGGCAAGCCACCGGCGCACCTGCGGCGGCCCGGCGTGGCCGTGCGCAGGCAAAAGGTAGTAGCCGAGATACGGGATCACCACCACCGCCACGACCCATGAAGCGATGAGCGCGATCGCGGAGACCTGGAAGATCGAGCGCGTGTATTCGCCGGTGCTGCTGCGTGCCGTGGCGATGGGCAGGAATCCGGCCACGGTGACGAGGGTGCCGGTCAGCATCGGAAACGCCGTGCTGGTGAATGCGAAGCTCGCCGCGCGGAACCGATCGAGGCCCTGCTCCAGCTTGATGGCCATCATCTCCACGGCGATGATGGCATCGTCGACGAGCAGGCCCAGCGAGAGGATCAGCGCGCCGAGCGAGATCTTGTGCAGGCCGATGTCGAAGAGCCACATGCACATGAAGGTGATCGCGAGCACGAGGGGCATTGCGATCGCGACGACGAGCCCGGTGCGCAGCCCGAGACTCAGCAGCGACACCGCAAGAACGATCAGCACCGACTCGGTCAGCGCTTGCACGAACTCGTTGACGGACCGCTGGACCGCACGCGGCATGCTCGCCACCTCGTGAATCTCCACGCCGACGGGCAATGCTCGGCTGATCGCCGCAATCCGCGCGTCCAGCGCGTGGCCGAGCTCGATCACGTCGCCGCCTTTGGCCATCGTGATGCCGACGCCCAGTGCGTCCTGCGCATGCCAGCGCATCTTCTGCTGGGGCGGGTCGACGTAGCCGCGCGTGACGGTGGCGATGTCGCCAAGCCGGAACACGCGGTCGTTGGCGCGGATCGTCAGGTCGCGAATCGCGTCGATCGAGGTGAAGGCGCCGGTAGGGCGCAGATAGATGCGGTCGGTGGCGGTCTCGACCACGCCGGCGCTGGCCACTGCGTTCTGCGTGGCGAGCACCTGGAAGAGTTGCGCCGGCTCGATCCCCAGTGTCGCGAGGCGGGTGTTGGAGATCTCGACATAGACCTTCTCCTCCTGCTCGCCGATGAAGTCGACCTTGGCGACGCCCGGAATGCGCAACAGCTCGGCACGGATGTCATCGGCGAAGTTCTTCAACTCCCGATAGCCGAAGCCATCGCCGGTGACGGCGTAGATGTTGGTGTAGGTGTCGCCGAATTCGTCGTTGAAGAACGGACCCTGCACACCGGTGGGCAGGGTGTTGCGCATGTCGCCGATCTTCTTGCGCGCCTGATAGAAGAGCTCAGGGACGTCCGCCGCGGCCGTCGAATCCTTGAGCGCCATGAACACCATCGATTCGCCGGGCTTCGAATAGCTGCGGACCCAGTCGGCGCCTGGCACCTCCTGGAGCTTGCGCTCGATGCGATCGGTCACCTGCTGCTCGACCTCGCGCGCCGATGCCCCCGGCCAGTTGGTCTTGACGACCATGACCTTGAAGGTGTACGGCGGGTCCTCGGACTGCCCCAGCCGCTCGTACGACACGAATCCCGCGATGGCGAGCACGACGATGAAGTACAGCACCAGCGAACGATGCCGGAGTGCCCACTCGGAAAGGTTGAAGCGCATGCCGCGCTCCACCGGCGGCTCGCTCATCGCCTATCCACGTCGTGCAGCGCGTGCCGCACCGCGCATGTCCCTGCTCGCCGCCTTCTCCGGGTCGTAGGGCCGTACCTTCTGTCCTTGCTGCAGCTTGTGCACGCCCGCGGTGACGACCCACTCACCCGTGGTGACCCCGTCACCGATGAGCACGCCGTCCTCGCGATACTGCGCGACCTGCACGGGACGCAGGCCCACCGTCTGGGCCGTCGGGTCGTAGATCCACACCGCCGGTCGATCGCCCTCGCGATAGAGCGCCGTCAGCGGCAGCAGCGTGCCTTTGCCGCGGGCGCGGCCCTGCACGCCGACATTCACCGTCATCCCCCATTGCAGGGCAGCATCGGGATCGAGCACGCTGATCCGCACGGCGAAGGTCCGCGTGACGGGATCGACCGCGGGGGCGATCTCGCGCACCCGGGCGGCATACGGGCGGTCGCGCTTCGAGAGCAGCACGACGAACAGTCCGGCCGCATCGGTCAGCTCGGCAAGGCGCTGCTCGGGGACGGCGATGGCAACCTCGCGCTCGTCCTCGCGGGCGATGCGCAGCACGGTCTGGCCCGCGGTAACCACCTGCCCCGGCTCGGCGGCGATGCTCGTCACCACGCCGTCGGTATCGGCGACGAGCGTGGCGTATGCCGCCTGGTTGCGCACGACGTCGCGCTGCGCTCTCGCCTGCGTCAGCTTCGCGCGCGCGGTATCGAGCGCGTTGCGTTTTTGGTCGAGGGCGCTGGCGCTGACGAACTTCTGCGCGAACAGGTTCTGGTAGCGATCGAACTCCGCCTGTGCGAAGCGCTGCTCGGTTTCGGCCGCGGCCATCGCGGCGATCGCCGCCTGCTCCTGCAAGCCGACGTCGCTCGGATCGAGCCGCGCCAGCACTTGCCCCTTGCGCACGCGCGCCCCCATGTCCACGAGACGCGCGACGAGCTTGCCGCCGATGCGAAACGCCAGGTCCGCTTCGTGCCGCGGCCGGATGTCCCCGGCGAACACCGCGAGATCCGCCACCGGCGCGGTGGTGACCTGCTGCAGCTGCACAGGCCGCACCGGATCGGGAGGGGGTTCATGACGGGCGCAAGCAGAGACGGCAAGGAGGACGGCAAGCCCCGCCGCGGGCAGGGCGATCCAGGGCCTGGCGCTCATGACCGTGCTCCACCCTGCCCGACGCTGCCGCGCCACAGCGCGCCCAGCGCGCGCTCCAGATCGGTCGCGTAGGAAAGCTGGGGGACCGCGGCACAGGCACGCACGTCGACGCTGTCGGCACGGCAATGCTCCGCCGACATCTGCCACAGTCCGATGATCAGTGCGTAGCTGTGGCGCAGCAGCGCGACACCCTCGCCCGCCGCGAGTTGCGGGAAATGCTGCTCGAGGCCGGCCCCTGCACGTCCGAGTCGCGCCGCCATGCGCTCCTGGAACGCGCGCGCGGCTTCGGGCGGCACGTTGTGCGCCATGGTCCCGAAGCAGCGCGCGGCAAGCGGCAGGAAGAGCGGCCGCTCGAGCATGTGCCGCCGGGTGAGCGCGAACACGTCATCGATGATGAGTGGCGCGGCCGCCTCGGCCTTGGCGATCAGTTCCCGGAAGAACGCGTCGATATTGCGCTCGTGCACCGCGAGATAAAGCTCCTCCTTGCTCGCGAAATACAGGTACACGGTGCCCTTGGCGAGCCCGGCTTCATCGGCCACCTCGGACATGCTGGCGAGACGCTCGGGCTCGGTGCTCAACAGCCGCTCGGCGCCATCGAGGATCGCCTCGTGTCGTTCCTGCTTGTCGATCGCCTGCATGGCGCGTTGCCGGATCACCATCACCCCTTTAAATGACCGCGGGTCACTTCGGGAGCAATCTAACTGACCGATGGTCAGTTGTCAAATGGGTACGGCTACGTCGGGAAAAGCGCGAGCGTGCTGCGCATCAGCTCGCTCGCAGGGTCGGCATAATCGAGCACCACGTTGTAGTGATGGCGTTGCGGCACCCGCAGCACGCTGGCGCGCCCCCGCGGACGGTTGGCAGACCACGCATCCCAGAGCAGGTCCGACTGGCGCAGGAATTCCGTGGTCTCGTCGGCCCCGACTGCGACAAGGAATGGCGCGGACGTCGTCGGCGGGTAATGGATGGGCGACAGCCGCTGCGCCTCGGCGATGTCGAGCCGGAAGTCGCTGTTGTGCGAGAACTGCACCATCGGGACGAGATCGTGCACGCCCGAGAGCGAAACGCCACCGGCGATGGGATGCCGGGCGAGTCCGTGCTTCGACCAGTCGGTCGCATGCAACATCGCGGCGAGGTGTCCTCCGGCCGAATGGCCCGCCACGACGATCCGCTCCGTGTCGAGTCCGTGCGCCGCACCTTCGCGCACGATCCAGACCAGGGCGCGCCGGCACTCGTCGACGATCGTGGCGATCGACACCACCGGGCAGAGGTCGTAATTGAGCACGGCGACCGCGTACCCGGCGGTCACGAAGGCCGGGGCCACGAACGCGTGATTGCGCTTGTCGAGCGAGCGCCACCAGCCGCCGTGGATGAACACGAACGTGCCCCGCGGTGCTGCGCCGGCACGATAGATGTCCAGCGTCTCGTTCGCGTTCGGTCCGTACCGCACGTCGACCTCGGGACGAAGCGCCGCCCGCGCGGCGTCGGCAAGCTCGTCCCACCGGGCGAACCACTGCGGATACTCCGGTACCGCGGCACGGTTGTTGTAGCCGCGCTCGACCTCCTCGTCGCTGAGCGCCGGGCTCGTTCCGGTAGTCCTCATTCGGCGTCCGGCTGCCGCGCCGGGGCCGCCGCCGCGAAGGCGGGGAGCTCGACGCACGCCGCTTCGATGCGCGTCAGTGTCGGATAGGGCGTGAGATCGATCTTGAACCGGCGCGCATTCGCGAGCTGCGGCACCAGGCATACGTCGGCGAGCGTCGGCGCCTCGCCATGGCAATAGCGGCTCGTCGCGCGGTCACGTGCGAGCTGTCGCTCGAGCGCCTCGAAGCCGGTGTCGATCCAGTACCGGTACCAGCCATCCTTCTGCGCCTCGGACAGGCCCAGCGTGCCCGTGAGGTACTGCAGCACCCGCAGGTTGTTGAGCGGATGGATGTCACAGGCGATGGCGAGCGCGATCGAACGCACCCGCGCCCGTGCCGCGGGATCCCGCGGCAGCAGCGGCGGCTCCGGATGCGTCTCGTCCAGCCATTCGATGATCGCCAGCGACTGCGTCAGCACGTCACCCGCCTCGGTCACGAGGGTCGGGACGAGCCCCTGCGGATTGACATCGAGGTAATCGTCGCTGCGCTGCACGCCGCTGCGCAGATGCACGAACGCACGTTCCGGCGCCACCCCTTTGAGACCGAGCGCGATGCGCACCCGGTACGCCGCCGAGGAGCGGAAGTAATCGAAGAGCTTCATCGCTCAGGAGAAAGCGGCGATGCCCGTCTGCGCCCGCCCGAGGATGAGCGCATGGATGTCGTGCGTGCCCTCGTAGGTGTTCACGGTCTCCAGGTTCAGCATGTGTCGGATGACGTGGAATTCATCGACGATGCCGTTGCCGCCATGCATGTCGCGCGCCATCCGCGCCACCTCCAGCGCCTTGCCGCAGGAGTTGCGCTTCATGATGGAGGTTATCTCCGGCGCCGCCTTACCTTCGTCCTTGAGACGCCCGAGGCGCAGGCAACCCTGCAGGCCCAGCGCGATCTCCGTCTGCATGTCGGCGAGCTTCTTCTGGATGAGCTGATTCGCCGCCAACGGGCGCCCGAACTGCTGGCGGTCCATGGTGTACTGGCGCGCGGCGTGCCAGCAGAACTCGGCCGCACCGAGCGCGCCCCAGGCGATGCCGTAGCGGGCCGAATTGAGGCACCCGAACGGCCCCTTCAAGCCCTGCACGTTGGGCAGCAGGTTGGCCTCGGGCACGAACACGTCGTCCATCACGATCTCGCCCGTGACCGACGTCCGGAGGCTGAACTTGCCTTCGATCTTCGGCGCGGACAGCCCCTTCATGCCCTTCTCGAGAATGAAGCCGCGGATCACGCCGTCGTCCGTTTTTGCCCACACCACGAACACGTCGGCAATCGGCGAGTTGGAGATCCACATCTTGCTGCCGGTCATCCGGTACCCGCCGGGCGCGGCGTGTGCACGCGACGCCATGCTGCCGGGGTCGGACCCATGGTTGGGCTCGGTCAGGCCGAAGCACCCGACCCATTCCCCGCTTGCGAGGCGGGGCAGGTATTTCCTGCGCTGCTCCTCGGTGCCATAGGTGAAGATCGGGAACATCACGAGCGAGCTCTGCACGCTCATCATCGAGCGGTACCCCGAATCGACACGCTCGATCTCGCGCGCGATCAGGCCGTAGCAGACGTAGTTGAGGCCCGCACCGCCATACTCGGCCGGCACGGTCGGCCCGAGCAGCCCCACCTTGCCCATCAGCGGGATGATCGATGCGTCCACCGTTTCGTGCCGGAAGGCCTCGTGCACGCGCGGCATGAGCTCCTGCTGCGCGAAATCCGCGGCGGCGTCGCGGACCATGCGTTCCTCCTCGGAGAGCTGCTCGGACAGGAGCAGCGGGTCCTCCCAGACGAATCGGGGAGTCGTACCGTTGTCTTTGGGCGCCATGGAAAGCCTCGCGAAGGAAGACGAAACGCGCTGCCGGGCGCGCGGAGCATGCGCGAACGATTGTAACCGAGGGCACCCCCGGCAATACCTTGCTGCAGATCAGGTTCCGCGCGTGTGGCGCACCCTGGCAATCTCACACCGTATCGGGGATCACCGCGGTCGCCTCGATCTCCACGCGCGCGCCGTCCTCGACGAAATCGGCGACCTGCACCGCCGTCATGGCGGGATAATGCGCACCGATGATCTCGCGGTAGACGCGCCCGAGCTGGGGCGCCTGATCGAGGTATTCGCGCTTGTCGGCCACATACCAGGTCATGCGCGCGAGATGCTCCGGCCGCCCCCCGGCCTCCGCCAGAACGGCGACGACGTTGCTCAGCGCCTGGCGTGCCTGCGTCAGGAAATCGGCGCCGACCAGGTGCCCCTGCGCGTCCCAGCCGATCTGTCCCGCGATGAAGACCATCCGCCCGCGGGCCGCGATGCCGTTCGCGTAACCGCGCGGCCGCGCCCATCCGGCGGGTTGCAGCACCTGCCATGCATTGCTCAAGGCTCGCTCCTCATGCGCCGTTCGTCGGCGTCCATCTGCCGCAACCGGAAGCGTTGCAACTTGCCGGTTTCGGTACGCGGCAGGTTCTCGACATAGCGGATCGCGCGTGGATACTTGTACGGTGCGATCGTTTCCTTCACGAACGTCTGCAGCTCGCGCGTGGTGCGCTCGTCCGCGGCAATCCCCTGCTTCAGCACCACGAAGGCCTTCACGATCTGTCCCCGCTCCTCGTCGGCCGCACCGATGACGCCGCACTCGGCGACGGCCGGATGCAGCAACAGGGCGCCTTCGACCTCGGGACCGGCGATGTTGTAGCCGGCGCTGATGATCATGTCGTCGGTGCGCGCCTGATAGACGAAGTAGCCGTCGGGGTCCACGACGTACGCATCGCCCGTGTAGTTCCAGCCATCGTGCACGTAGCTCGCCTGCCGTTCGTCGTCGAGATAGCGGCACCCCGTCGGTCCCTTGACCGCGAGCTTGCCCACCTGCCCCGGTGGCAGGGGCCGTCCCGCATCGTCCATGATGCAGGCGACATAGCCCGGAACCGGTCGGCCCGTTGCGCCGGGCCGCGCGCTCGCCTCGTCGTGCGAGATGAAGATGTGCAGGAGCTCGGTGGAGCCGATGCCGTCGATGATCTCGATCCCGGCGGCCTGCTTCCACAGCAGCCGCGTCGCGGCCGGCAACGCCTCCCCGGCCGAAACGCATTTGCGCAGGGACGAGAGATCGTATTCGGGCACCAGCGCCGCCATCGCGCGATAGGACGTCGGTGCGGTGAAGAGGACCGTCGCGCGATGTGCGGCGATCGCTCCCAGCAGCGCTTCCGGTGCCGGTCGCTCGACGAGCAGCGTGGCGGCACCGATGCGCAGTGGAAAGAGCAGCAGCCCCCCCAGGCCGAAGGTGAATGCGAGCGGTGGGCTGCCGGTGAAGACATCGTCGGGAGCGGCCCGCAGCATCGTGCGGGGCCAGCAGTCGCACACCGCCATGAGATCGCGATGGAAGTGGATGGTGCCTTTCGGCTGCCCGGTCGTGCCCGACGTGAAGGCGACGAGGGCCACGTCGTCGGCCGCCGTATCGATGGATGTGAATGTCGCCGGCTGGCGTGCGGCACGTGCTTCCAGTGCGCCCGTGGTGCCGTCACCGAACAGCATGACCTGCCGCAGGGTCGGGCACTGGGCGCGCGCGACGTCGAGCTCGTCGGCAAGGCGCGCATCGCACAGGGCGTGCGAAACCTGGGCCTTGTCGATGATCTGGGTGAGCTCGCGTGCGCGCAGCAGGGGCATGCTGCCCACCGCAATGCCGCCGGCCTTCATCACCGCGAACCAGCATGCCGCGTGCATCGGCGAGTTGGGCGCGCGCAGCAGCACGCGATTGCCGGGAACGAGCCCCATCTCTCGAACCAGGACGTTGGCGATGGCATCGGCCCGTGCGTCGAGCTCCGCGTAAGACCAGCGCGCTCCGTCCGCGGCGATGATCGCCGTGCGCTCGCCCCAGCCGCGTGCCAGTGCGCCATCGAGGAGCTCGACTGCCGCATTCATGCGCTCCGGATAGGCGAGCTCCGGCAGATCGAACAGGAATTCCGGCCACTGGTCGCGTGGCGGCAGATGATCACGAACGAAAGTGTCGCGGTGCGCGGTGCTGGTCACGCGTCCTCCCGATGTCGATGCAACAGGTCGCGGCCGATGATGAGCCGTTGCACCTCGGTCGCTCCCTCGTAGATGCGCAGCGCGCGGATTTCGCGATACAGGGCCTCGATCGGCTCGCCGATGCACACGCCGCGGCCGCCGTGCATCTGCAGGGACGCATCGATGACGCGCTGCGCGTTCTCCGTTGCCGTCATCTTCGCCATCGCCGATTCGGCCGTGGTGCGCCGCCCGGTGGCGTCGCGCAGCCACGCAGCGCGGTACACGAGGAGCGCAGCGGCATCGACGGCGGTGGCCATGTCGCCGAGGGTCGCGATGGTCAGGTCCTGATCGGCGAGCGTCGCCCCGAACATCGGCCGCGACCTGGCGTAGGCGCTCGCGAGATCGAGCGCCCGGCGGGCGAAGCCCAGGGCGGCCGCGCCGACGGACGCACGGAAAATGTCGAGCGTGCGCATCGCCAGCTTGAATCCTTCACCTTCCTTGCCGAGGAGCGCGTCGGTGCCGACCCGGCAGCCCGCGAGCTCGATGCGGCCGAGCGGATGCGGCGCCATCACGGGGATGCGCTCGGCAACACTCAGGCCCGGTGCGTCGGCTGGTACCAGGAACGCCGAGATGCCGCGCGTCCCCTGGGTGTCGCGGGTGCGCGCGAACACACAATAGAAATCGGCGATGCCGGCGTTCGAGATCCATGTCTTGCAGCCATCGAGCACCCAGCCGTTGCCGTCACGCACCGCGCGTGCCTGCAGCGCTCCGACGTCGGACCCGGCGTCGGGCTCCGACAGGGCGAACGCCGGAATCGCTTCGCCTCGGCCCACACGGGGAAGCCATTGCGCGCGCTGCGCCGCGGAGCCTTCGAGCGTTACCGGCGCGCTGCCGAGGCCCTGCATCGCAAATGCGAAGTCGGCGAGACCGTCGTGATAGGCGAGACTCTCGCGCAGCAGGCATAACGATCGGCTGTCGAGTGCCGGGCGCGCGCCCCCATCCCCTGCCGCGATGCAGTACCGCAGGAAGCCGGCGGCGCCCAGCGCGCGCACCCAGCCGCGGCAGGCATTGTCGAGATCCCGGTCCTCGTGCGGTTCGGGGACGTGCGCGGCCAACCAGCGCGCCGCGGTTGCGGCGAGCTCCACGTGCGCCGGATCGAGGAACGGCCACTCGCAGTGGCGCACGTCCATGGCACGCCTGGCAGCAGGTGCATCGTGCGTGGGCTTCATCGCTGCGCTCCGCGTGATCGACGTGGCGGCGCCGCTGCCGGCTGCTGGCCGGGCGGCGCATCCTTGAGTCCTTGCTTCAGCCGCCCGAGCAGGCCGTACAGGCGCGCCCGATCGGCGTCCTCGAGCCCGCTCAGTATCTCGACGATCCACTGCTCGTGCGCGTTCGCCATGAGATCGAACTGGCGCTTGCCCTTGGCGGTGAGCCGCACCACGAAGGCGCGGCGGTCCTCGGGGGCGCCATGGCGCTCGACCAGGCCTTCCGACACGAGCTGATCGGTGATGCCGGTGACGTTGCCCCCGGTCACGAGCAGGCGCCGTGACAGCTCGCCCATGCGTAGCCCCTGCGGATGCCGCTCGAGCTGCGCCATCAGGTCGAAGCGCGGCAGCGTGGTGGCGAAGCGCGCCCGCAGTCGCGCGCGGATCGTGCGCTCGACGCGGGCCGTGCAGGTGAAGAGCCGCAGCCAAAGGCGGAGTGATGCGTGATGGTCCTGATGGACTCGCGATTCCGGATCGGCGACAAGATGCGCAGCAAGGGGCGTCATCCGGTCATCACCTCTCCGCCTGCCACGGCGATCGCCTGCCCGGTGATCGCACCCGACTCGGGCAGGCAAAGCCAGCCGACCGCGCTCGCGACCTCCTCCGGCGTCACCAGGCGATGCTGCGGATTGCGTGCGGCAAGCGCAGTGCGGGCCTCGTCGTGCGTGCGGCCGGTCTTGCGGGTGATGTTCGTGACGGCATCGCGCACCAGATCCGTGTCGGTATAGCCGGGGCACACCGCGTTCACGGTGATCGCAGTGCCGGCGAGCTCGGCTGCGAGGGCGCGCGTGAGGCCGACGAGGCCATGCTTGGCGGCGCAATACGCCGTGACGTAGGGATAACCGACGAGGCCGGCGGTACTGGCGATGTTCACGATCCGGCCGAGCGGCGCACCCCGCAGCAGCGGCAGCGCCGCGCGCGTGCAGTGATAGGCGCCGGTGAGATTGACGCGGAGCATCTCGTACCAGAGCGCCGACGACGTGTCCTCGAAGCGCGCGCTCTGTGCGACGCCGGCATTGTTGACGAGGATCGCGAGGCCATCGCCGGCGGTCGCGATTGCCTCGAAGGTGGCGGCGACCGCGACCGGGTCGCCGACGTCGCACACCCGGCCGACGCACGGGGTCGGGGCGAGCGCCGCCACGGTATCGGCGAGATGCGCCTCGTCGCGGCCGAGCAGGCTCAGCGTGGCGCCCATTGCCGCCAGCTGCGTGGCGATCGCACGGCCGATGCCGCGACCACCGCCGGTGATCGCTGCGTGCATCCCCGCAAGCGGTTTCGCGCGCGGCGTGCTCATCCGTTGGCCTCGGGCATTTCGCGCGAGAGCTCCGCCGCCCGGGCGAGATTGCGCTCGAGCTGCGCCTTGCCGGTCAGGTACTGCTTCGGCCACGGCATGTCGTGGTAACCGAGCTGCGCGGCCGCATGCAGGGTCCAGTAGGGATCGGCAAGATGCGGCCGGGCGAGCGCGCAGAGGTCGGCGCGGCCGGCCATGATGATGCTGTTCACGTGGTCCGGCTCGAAGATCGCGCCGACGGCCATGGTCGCGATGCCGACCTCGTTGCGGATGCGATCGGCAAACGGCGTCTGGTACATCCGGCCATACACCGGCTGGGCGTCACGCGTGGTCTGTCCCGAGGAAACGTCGATGAGGTCCGCGCCGGCGCGCTTGAAGAACCGGGCGATCTCCACCGCATCGTCGGCGGTGTTCCCGCCCTGCGCCCAATCGTGCGCGGAAATGCGCACCGACATCGGCTTCTCCGCGGGCCACACCGCTCGCATGGCGCGAAAGATCTCCAGCGGGAAACGGCACCGGCTGGCGAGCTTGCCGCCATAGTCGTCGTCGCGGCGATTGGTGAGCGGCGAGATGAAGGCCGAGAGCAGGTAGCCGTGGGCACAGTGGAGCTCGAGCCAGTCGAACCCGCACGCCGCGCCCCACGCGGTGGCGCGCACGAAGTCATCGCGCACCTTGTCCATGTCCGCGCGGTCCATCGCGCGCGGCACGGCATTGCGCGGGCCATAGGCGATCGCCGAGGGCGCGAGCAGCGGCCAGTTCGCGACGCCGCTCTCCGGGGACAGCGGCTCGTCGGCGTGCTCCCAGCCGACCTGCGTGGAGCCCTTCGGCCCCGCGTGCCCGAGCTGCAGCGCGATCTTCGCGGGCGTGTGCGAGTGCACGTAGTCGACGATGCGCGTCCATGCAGTCTGGTGCTCGGGCCGGTACAGGCCGGCGCATCCCGGGCTGATCCGGGCGTCGGCCGATACACAGGTCATCTCGGTGAACACGAGGCCGGCGCCCCCGTGCGCCCGACTGCCGAGGTGCACCAGGTAGAAATCGTCCGGCGTGCCGTCGCGGCAGGAGTACTGGGCCATGGGCGAGACGACGACGCGATTGGGCAACGTGACTTCGCGCAGCCGGAACGGCGTGAACATCGGTGGCACCGCCTGCGTCTCGACACCGCTGCGCGCCGCGAACCAGCGCTCGGTGCGCTGCACGAAGGCCGCATCACGCAGGCGCAGGTTCTCGTGCGAGATGCGCTGGCTCCGGGTCAGCAGGCTGTAGGCGAACTGCTCGGGCTCGAGGTCGGCGTAGCGATCCACGTTCTCGAACCACTCCGTGGAATTGCGGGCCGCATTCTGGATGCGCACGACTTCCAGCATGCGCTCGGCTTCATACTCGCGCAGAGCCTCGGGCACGCCGCTGCGCTGCGCCAGCGCACGCGCCAATGCAATGGCATCCTCGAGCGCGAGCTTCGTTCCCGAACCGACGGAGAAGTGCGCCGTGTGCGCGGCGTCGCCGAGCAGCACCATCGGCGTCGGTCCCGCGAGGTTCAGCCACGTCGCATTGGACACGCGCAGGAAGTTGATCCACGCCGACCCGCGCAGGTGTCGCGCATTGGTGAGCAGGCGCTCGCCCTGAAGATACGGCGCGAACAGGCGCTCGCAGAAGGCAATGCTTTCGTCGGCCGCCATGCGATCCAGCCCGGCCGCCTGCCAGACGGTCTCGGGCGTTTCGACGATGAAGGTCGAAGTGTCCGCATCGAAGCGATACGCGTGCGCCTGGAACCAGCCCCATTGCGTCTTCTCGAAGGCAAAGGTGAAGGCATCGAACCGGCGGTGGGTGCCGAGCCAGATGAAGCGGCATTTGCGCCGCTCGATCGCGGGCTCGAACACGTGCGCATACTTGCTGCGCAGCGTGCTGTTGATGCCGTCGCTCGCAATGATCAGGTCCTGGGGGCCGAACTCGCTCTCGTCGCTGACTTCCGTCTCGAACACGAGCCGGACACCGAGCTGCTCGCAGCGCCGCTGCAGGATGTTGAGCAGACGCTTGCGGCCGATGCCGCAGAAGCCGTGGCCGCCCGACGTGATCGTGCGGCCCTTGAAATGGACGTCGATGTCGTCCCAGTGGGAGAACGCATCGAGGATCTGCGCGTGGGTCTCGGGGTCGGCCGCCGCCAGATTGTCGAGGGTCTGGTCCGAGAATACGACGCCCCAGCCAAAGGTGTCGTACGGACGATTGCGCTCGAGGACCACGACCTCGTGGCGCGCATCGGCCTTTTTCAGCAGCAGGGCCAGGTAGAGGCCCGCGGGACCGCCGCCGACGCAGAGCACACGCATGGAGCATCCGGGAGGTTTGCCGACGGTGGCGCAGGCCGGCGAGGCGGATAGTTTAGGCCTCAAGGAATTCCCGTCAAGCTCCAAAGGGCGAATTGAGCACCCTTGTCCAGGCGGCGGCTGCTGCGCGTCGGCCATCGGGACGATGGATTCCGGCGAGCCGGTCTCCTAGCATCGCCCCATGGTGAGGAGGAGTGCAGCGCGCGCGTTGGCTCGGGCACCGGCACCGCGGCAGGCAGCCGCGCCCCTGGCCGCCGCCGTCGTGGCATCGCCGACGAGTGCCGCATGGCGGAGCGGTCCTGCTGCCGGCTTCACACTCCTCGAAGTCGTGATCGCCATGGCGCTGCTCGCCGTACTGCTCGCGCTCGCCCTGCCGTCCTACGGCCAATGGCTCGCCGAAGTCTCCGTCGCGAACGTCGCCAACACGCTCGCCGACGCCATCGATCACGCACGCTCGGAAGCCATCAAGCACGGCGCCCGCGCCACGCTGTGCAAATCAGCCGACCGCCGTCGCTGCACGACAGCGGCCGGCTGGGAGACCGGCTGGCTGCTCTTTCTCGACGATGATCCCAACGGTACGGCCGACCCCGACGAAACCGTGGTAAGGGTCGAGCCCGCCGCAGGGCCGGGCATCACGGCGCGGGCCAATCAGCCGCTCGCCGACTACGTGTCGTTCACGGCACTCGGCCACGCGCGGCTCGTGAGCGGCGCCTTGCAGATGGGCACCTTCACGGTGTGCCGCAGCGGCGTGCGCGCCTACCACGTCGTGCTCGCCAACTCAGGGCGCGTGCGCGTCGAGCGCACGACGGAACGTTGTCCCTGATTCGATGTTTGCAGCTCAGGCTTCGGCCTGACCTCGCGACTCGGCCCCGTGCCGCACGCCGGCATGGAGTGTCCCGCAGGGGCGCTCTGCCGCGCAATGTCACACCGTCCGTTCCTACCCCACCACCACTGGTCGGGCAGCCTTTGCGGGGCATGTGACCCGACCCGTACCATCGCCGCAAACAACGAGGAACCGCCATGATTTCGAGGGATTCACAGGCGCACATCCGGAATGGCTTCACGCTCATCGAGCTGCTGGTGGTGATCGCCATCATCGGCATCCTGGCGATGATCGCCATCCCGAGCTACGCGGAGTACGTGCAGCGCAGCCGGATCGTGGATGCAACCAACAGCCTCTCGGACTTCCGCGTGCGCATGGAGCAGTTCTTCCTCGACAACCGGCGCTACACGGCCGGCGCCAAATGCGGGATCGCCGACCCCACGCCGACGGGCGCGGAATCCTTCGACGTGAAGTGCGTCGCGGCCGACGACCGGAACTACAAGGTGACGGCCACCGGGATCGTGTCGAAGAACATGAAGGACTTCACGTATTCGATCGATCAGAACGGACGCAAGAAGACCGAGAGCCTGCCCTCCGGCTGGTCCGGCGGCACGACCGACGGCTGCTGGGTCAATCGCAAGGACGGCAGCTGCATCTAGCACCGCTCATGCGAACCGACGCACGCCTTTCCGGCAGCCAGCGATGCAACATCGCCGGGTTCACGATGATCGAGCTGATGACGTCGATCACGTTGTTCGCGCTGCTGCTGATGATGGCGATACCGATGTACGGAACCTTCATCAACAACGCCCAGATCCGCACGGCCACGGAATCGATGATGACCGGCGTGCGCCTCGCGCAGACCGAGGCGGTCAAGCGCAACGGCAATGTCGAGTTCGTCCTCGATGAAGCGAAAGGCTGGCAGGTGAACAATCTCGAGGACAACGCCGAGATCCAGCAAGCCGAATTCAAGGCTGGGTCGTCCAACGCGGTGGTGACGCCCGTCGGTGCCTCGCGCCGCGTGACGTTCAACGGCCTCGGCCGGATCCTGCTCAAGAATCCCACCGACGACACGGTGCCCCTGGCGCAGGTGGACGTCACGACCGGCAAGATTTCCAATCCGCGCGCCCTGCGTCTCGTCATCGGCAGCGCGTATGGCATCAAGGTGTGCGATCCCGCGCTCGCCTCCACCGACCCCGCCGGCTGCCCATGAGTCATCGCGCCGTGAACATGTCACCACGGTACGCGGCGCGCCGGTGCCAGGGCGGCAGCTTCATGCTCGAGGCGCTGATCGGGATCCTGATCTTCTCCTTCGGCGTGCTGGGCCTCGTCGGCCTGCAGGCACAATCGATGCGCCACGTGAGCGACGCGCAGTACCGCGGCGAGGCCGTGTACCTCGCGAATTCGCTGATCGCGCGCATGTGGTCGGACAACCCTGCGTCGCTCGCCGCCAAGTACCAGTCCGGCGGCTCGGGCTACGACGCCTTTCGCGAGATGGTGAAGTCGCTGCCCAATGGCGCCGACGACGCCAACAAGCCGACGATCCTCGTCGAGGATGGTCCGGCGGTCGGCAGCAGCCTCGTTACCGTGCAGGTGTTCTGGAACCTGCCCGGCGAAGACAAGAACAACGCCGCGCTCTGCGGCACCGACGGCAAGAAGTGCCAGCACAACTACACGACCATGGCCGTAGTCGGCCTCAACCCATGAGTGCTCGCCCACCGATTCCTCTGTCGCGCGCGCAGCGCGGCTTCAGCCTGATCGAAATCCTGGTGGGGGTCCTGATCGGGCTGATCGCGACGGCCGTGATCTTCCAGACGTTCGCCGTCTCGGAAGGCTTCAAGCGCAACACCACCGCCGCGGGCGACGCCCAGCAGAACGGCCTGTTCTCCACATTCACGCTCGCCCTCGAGCTCGCCAACGCAGGCAACGGCCTCGCCACGTCGGGCCAGGAGCTCGCGACCTGCAACAACGTCGCACCGTACGACACCACCGGCACGACGCTGCGGCCCATCCCCGTGTTCATCACTGCCGGCGCCAGCGCCTCGACGCCGGATTCGTTCATCGTGAACTACAGCGTGGCGAGCACAGGGGTGTACCCGTCGCTGTTCGTCGCCCCCGCGCCTGCCGGCTCGGCCTACCAGGTGCAGAGCCCAACCGGCTTTGCCAAGGGCGACATGATCGTCGCCATCAGCCAGACCGGAGCCTGCGAGCGCACCAAGGTCACCAATGTCTCGGCGCCCGATGCCAACGGTGTCGTCACCATCACCCACACCGGGGCCACCCAGGACTTCAATGCCTCTTCGCTCCTGTTCAACATGGGGCCGTGGGATCGGGTCCAGCGCGTGCAGTACGACGTCGTCAACGGCGTGCTGCGCAGTCTCGATCTCGTCGATCCGAATGCGAAGCCGAATCCGCTCGCCTCGAATATCGTGAACATGAAGGTGCAGTACGGCGTGGACACCAACGCCGACGGCATTCTCGACGGCTGGGTCAGCGCAGCGGCCGCACCATGGCAGCCTGCCGATCTCATGATCGCGAACATCCAGGCGATCAACCAGGTGAAGGCCATCCGCATCGGCCTCATCGTGCGCAGCGCCCAGTTCGATCGCGAGATCACGTCCGACTACAACTGGGTGCTGTTCGACTGCGAAAGCCACGACAACACGTGCCCCGGACGCCTCACCGGAACCATCGCGGCCGATCCCAAGGGCGGCGCCTACCGCTACCGCATCTACGAGACCGTGGTTCCGCTGCGCAACCAACTGTGGAATCGGCAGCTATGAGCCCCCGCCGCTTGGCGCCCCATGCCCGTGAGTCTGTACGCCGTCAGGACGGCGTCGTGCTGTTCATCGCGCTGATCGTCATGGTCGCCCTTAGCCTTGCCGGGGTGGCGCTGGTGCGCTCCGTCGAGACGACCACGGCCGTGGTCGGCAACCTCGCCTTTCGTCAGGCGGCGCTGCTGCCGGCGAACCTCGCGGTCGAGGAAGCAGCTGCGGCACTCTTCAAGGACGCTGCCAAGACCGGCGTCCCGACGATCACCGACAAGGCCAACGACCTGCCGGCGCAGAACTACTTCGCCTCGCGGCAGCCGGGCGAGGACGCCCGCGGCGTGCCGCTGAAGCTGCAGAAGAAGGCCAACTTCGACCTGCCGCGGATCCTTTACGCGGACAAGGACAAGTACTTCGAGGTGCGCTACATGATCGAGCGCTCGTGCATGGCGGCGGGGCCCGCGACCGTGGGTAACTGCGACATGATGCCTCCGAAGCAGGGGGCAGGCACGACCGTCGGCGATACGGCGCCCCCCGCCCTGCCGCAGATCCCGTTTTACCGACTGAGCGTCCGCGTCGATGGGCCGCAAAACACCACGGCATTCCTGCAGGCGATGTTGCGCTGAGCAGCTCATCGGAGGACAACAACCATGAATACCTCCTTCACCCGCTTCCGCTCCTTCCGCTGGCTCGCGGGCCTGCTCTCATTTCTGATTGGACTGGGTCCGCTGGCGACCCCGAGCTATGCCGCCTTGACGCTGCTGGCGGACGAGCCACTCAACGTCAAGAACTCGTCGAAGCCGAACATCGTCCTCACCGTGGACGACTCGACGTCGATGCTCTACGACTTTCTGCCCGACTACGTGGTCGACGCCTACTGCCGGGACGGTGCAGGCAAGATGGCATCCGTCTGCGGCGAGGAAGGACAGGCGAACGACTTTTCCGCGCAGGGATACGGCAAGTTCACCTCGCCGGGCTTCATCGCGCAGCAATGGAAAATCCCCTACAGCTCCTACGACGGCAGCTACAGCGACAGCGGACCCGGCGCGGGCTGCGACCTCAAGAACTTCCCGCCCAAGTGCTCGGGAGGCACCGATCCCACAGCCGGTGGCACCGTGCCGGCGGGCATAGAGCGCCACCCGTCGACGTCTTCGGAATCCGGTAAACCCTATGAGTACTGGCTGTTGTGGCCGGCCCCGGTGCACAACAGCGCCTTCAACAAGCTGTACTACAACCCGACGCTCACGTACGACCCGCCGGTGTACGCGGATGGCTCGAGCTATCCGCAGATGGATGCCGCGACGACCAGCCTGTGGAAGAAGGTGCCCGCCGATCCCTGGGCGTCGACGCCGGTGTACGTCGACCTCACCAGCCAGGTGACGGTCGGCCAATGGTGCAACTCGGACTGGACGCTCGGCACGAATCCCGCGACCGGCAAGCCGTTTGCCACCGACCCGGCCTTCTGCCGCACCAACGGCGCGCTCGCCGATACCGATTACAGCTACCCATGGGTGCCGACCGGTATCACCACGACCAACTCGCCGAGCATCGCACTCTCGATCGCCTATTCGAAGGTCGATGCATCAGGCAACCTGCTCGCCCCCTGGACCAGCGGCGATGCGAAGAAGGCGCAGAACTTCTATGAAACCGACAACGTCATCTGGTGCAACAAGTCGAGCGCGCTCTGGCCACAGGGCGGCGCGCAGCTGACGCAGACCTGCCAGGGCGCCCAGACACAGACCTGCGGTGGCGGCACGTCGCAGACCTGCGGCGGCGGCACCGCCCAAACCTGCAGCGCGCAAAGCCAGGTGTGCAACGGCGCGCAGCCGCAGACCTGCCAGAACATCACCCTCGCGCAGACCTGCGGCGGCGCGCAGACCCAGACCTGCAACGGCGCCCAAACGCAGACCTGCAACGGCGCGCAGACCCAGACCTGCACTGGCCTCGCCGCGCAGACGTGCAGCGCGCAGACGCAGACCTGCGGCGGCATGAGCGCACAGACCTGTAACAACGTCAAGACGCAGACCTGCGTCAACATCAAGCCGTCCACGTCCGGTTGCACGACGGCCTACGATCCGCCGGGCTGCAATACCTGCGTCGGCGGCGAGTGCCCGATATGCACCCTGAAGACGACGTGTCCGCTGGTCGGCAACTGCAGCATCCAGACCGGCACGTCCTGCCAGAAGGATGCCGACTGCGCAACCATCGCCGGCACCTGCTCGGCAACGGCAACGTCGTGCCTGCTCAACACCGACTGCGCGAACGCGGGCAAATGCACGATCAGCAATGCCGTGTGCACGTCCAACGCGCAGTGCCCGACGATCTCGGGCGTTTGCAGCAAGACCAATACGGCATGCACGAGCAGCGCGAACTGCCCGAATGCGGGTAACTGCAGCATCCAGACGAGCTCGGTCTGCACGTCCAATGCGAACTGCCCGACGATTTCTGGCAAGTGCTCGGTCACCAACGCTGCGTGCACCACCACCTGCCCCACGGTTTCCGGCAAGTGCTCGGTGACCAATGCCGCATGCACCACCACCTGCCCGACCGTTTCCGGCACGTGCAACCTGACCAATACGGCATGCTCGACAACGTGCGCCAATGCCGGCAGGTGCAGCGTCAGCAATGCCTATTGCCTGTCCAACGCCAACTGTCCCACGCTCTCGGGCACCTGCTCGGTGACCAACGCCGCGTGCACGAGCAACGCCAACTGCGGCAACGTCGCGGGCACGTGCAGCATCACCGGCAAGTCGTGCACCGCGCCCGGCACCGACCTCACGAATTGCCCGAACCAGAGCAAGACCTGCAGCGTCGACGGCAAGTCCTGCACATCGAACGCGAACTGCGCCATCGTCAATCAGAAGTGCTCGGTGACTGCGGCAGCATGTACCAGCAACGCCAACTGCCCGACGGTCGCGGGCACGTGCTCGATCAGCAAGCTCTCCTGCACGAGCAACGCCAATTGCCCGACCATCAACACGGCCTCGGCGAATGCGACCTGCAGCGACATGATGAGCGACAACTCCAAGACGCTCTTCGCCGACGCCGCGGGAGCCGGCCAGGTGTGCCGGCGCAACAACCAGGACTACACCGGCGTGACGGCGGCGCCGTTCAATTACCCGGATGCGACCTACAACTTCCCCGTGACGGGCGGTGCTGGCGCGAACGCATGCACCGCAACGCCGCGGTTCGCGAGCATCCCGCATCACTACTGGAAGACCAGCGTCGAATGGTGCGACAAAGCCGTGGCCACCGCGGGCGACAAGTGGGTCGGCTACGGCACGCCCACCGGTGGTTCCTGCCAGAGCTTCAAGGATGCGACGCACGTGTATCCGCGCTTCTACCAGTTCGGCGCCGATCCGGGCACGGACAACTACTCCAAGGCGGCCTTCGAGCGCGTCGATCTCGACATCAGCAAGCGCGCGACGGCGACCTACACGCATGCGTGGAAGGACGCCACCGGCGGCGCGCAGACGATCACCCGCAGCTTCGACGAGGAGATGCAGAACTACGCCAATTGGTTCGCGTATTACCGCACGCGCATCCAGGCGGTGAAGACAGTCACGTCGCTGGTGTTCAAGGAGCTCGACGACAAGTACCGCGTGGGCTTCCACACGCTATCCAACTCGCCGAAGACCTCGTTCGTCGACGTCGGCGACTTCACCCCGGCCCAGAAAACGGCGTGGTTCGGCCAGCTCTTCGGCGTGACCATCAAGCTCAACCAGGAAACGCCGAATCTCGATGCCATCACACGCATCGGCGATTACTACGTGAACGGCGGCAGCACCGAGCTATCCGGAGCAACCGATCCGATCGTGCTCTCCTGCCAGAAGAATTGGCACATGCTGTTCACGGACGGCCTCACCAACCAGCAGAAGCTGCCGACGACCACGGTCGGCAACCTGGACAAGACGATCCCGGTGCTGCCCGAGACCGTGCTCGGCCTCAAGCCCGGCGATCCCTGGCCGCCGCTGTACCGTGAGAATCCCACTGTCACGTCGGACTCCGCGTCCGACTACATCACGCATTATTGGGTGACCGACCTCCGGACGTCCGGCGGCGCATCGGCGAACAACGTGCCGGTCAGCGATCGCGATCCGGCGAGCTGGCAGCACGTGAATTTCGCCGCGATGTCGCTCGGCACCGAAGGCAAGCTGCCGGCGGGCAACCAGTCGATCACCGAAGACCAGCTTCGCACGGGAACCGTCGTGTGGCCACAGCCTTACCCGAACGTGTACAAGCCCGACGAGTCCGGCGTGGATGACCTCTGGCACGCCGCCATCAACGGCCGTGGCCGCTTCGTGAACGCGCAATCGGCCGACGAGCTCAAGCTCGGCATGGGACAGATCCTGCAGGACATCACCAACCAGGCGGGCGCCCGGTCCGGCGTCGCGTTCGAGAACGTGAACCTGTCCAGCGGCAACAAGTTCGTCTATCGCGTGCGCTTCGAGCCGGGCTGGGGCGGCAGCCTGACGAAGGTCGAGGTCGATCCGAAGACGGGCAACGAAGTACAGGAGATCTGGCGCGCAGCCGACCAACTCACGTCGCAGCTCCTCGTGGTCCCGGGCGTGCGGGACACGCCATGGTTCACCGACCGCAAGATCGTGACGATGGACAGCACGGGCAAGCCGGTGCCGTTCCTGTGGGGAAACCTGTCGGGCACGCAGCAAGGTTCGCTCTCGGCGAAGGCGACGCAGGCGCAAGCCATTCTCGAGTTCCTGCGCGGCAACCGCACCAACGAAGGGACGAAGATCGGCCAGTTCCGCGTTCGCGCCAGTCCGCTTGGCGACATCGTGAACTCGCAGGCGGTCTATGTCGGCGCACCCAAGGCGCCGTACCTCGATGCCAACGATCCCGGGTACGCCGCGTTCAAGGCGACCAACGCCGCGCGCGCGGGACGTGTCTATGTGGGCGCCAACGACGGCATGCTACATGCCTTCGACGACACCACCGGCAACGAAGCCTGGGCGTACATCCCGCTCGGCGTGTACCGCGCCGGATCCACCGGCCTCGGTGCCCTCTCCTACCAGGACGGTGCGCTGCCGGCCTTCGCGCATCATTACTACGTCGATGCCACGCCGAAGATCGTCGATGTCGATTTCGGCGCCGGTTCCGGCGACTGGCGCACGCTCCTCGTCGGGGGCCTCGGCAAGGGTGGGCATTCCTACTTCGGCATCGACGTCACCAGCCCCGCGGACTTCACGGACGAGAACGCCGTTGCCAAGAAGGTGGTGTGGGAGTTCAGCGACCCCGACATGGGCTACAGCTACGGCAAGCCCGTGATCACCAAGACCCACAACAGCAAGTGGGGCAACAAGTGGGTGGTGCTCATTCCCTCCGGCTACAACAATGCCACCGGCGAGGGCAAGGTCTTCTTCGTCGATGCCGCAACGGGAACGCTGCTGAAGACGATGTCGACCGGCGCGGGCAGCGCGACCACGCCGTCGGGCCTCGCTCACATCTCGGGCTACACCCTCGACTATCGCAACCAGATGACCGAGCAGATCTATGCCGGCGACGTCCTGGGCAACTTCTGGCGCTTCGACATCGCCGACCCGAACGACGCGAAGTGGTCGGTGACGCAGGTGGCGACCCTCACCGATCCGGGCGGCACGGCACAGCCGGTGACCACGCCGCCCCAGATCGAGATCGATATCCAGAATGGCGTCGACCGCTGGGTGTTCGTCGGCACGGGCAAGCTCTACCACGAGTCCGATCTCGCCAATACCCAGACGCAAAGCCTGTATGCGATCCGCGACGGCACGGCGACGGTGCCGAAGACATTCAACAAGCCGCTGACCCGCGCCGACCTCGAGGAGACTCCGGACGCGAATGGGCTCGCCGGGAAGCCCGACAACGGTTGGTTCGACGATCTGCCGCCGGGCCAGAGAATCGTCGTGCCGCCGCAGGCCGCGCTCTCGGTGGTCGCCTACGCCGGAACGTCACCGCAGGATGATCCGTGCCTCACAGGCCAGCCAGCGACGGTGTACGCCCGCGAGTTTGCGCGTGGCAATTCGCTGATCACGGACGACGCCGGGAACATCGTGGAAAGCGTTTATTCGCCGGAAGGCGGCGTCGGTCTCGAGCTGCTCGCGTTGGACAACGGCGGGAGCGATGTGCCAACCATCGTCGTGGGACTGACGCTCGGCACGACCGGCAAGCTGAAGCCGATCAACGTGCAGCCCCCGGCGTACTTCACCGCGCACCGGATGTCATGGCGACTGCTCGGCGAATGAGACGAATGAAAACGCGTTCTTTGGGCGACAGGCGGGAAGAGCGGAATTGCCGGACGCAAAGGCGGCAGACGTGACGACCACGAGCGCCCGGCCCGCACGCGATCGGGACGACCGGCATTACACAACCACGGGCTGGTCAGCCCGACCCGTCATCACGAAATCGCAGGCGACGCTGCGCTGAGCACCGCCCCGGGTTACGACATGCGCACCTCGTTCGCCCATTCACGACACGGCCGCCGCCTCGCGGCCTTGCTGGCCTTCCTCGTCGGCCTCGGTCCGCTCGCCACGCCGACCTACGCCGCCCTGACCCTGCTTGCCGACGAGCCTCTCAACGTCAAGAACTCGTCGAAGCCGAACATCGTGCTCACGGTCGACGACTCGACCTCGATGCTGTTCGACTTCCTGCCGGACTACGTGATCAAGGCGTACTGCCGTGACGGCACCGGCAAGATGGGTGCGGTCTGCGGCGAAGCCGGGATGGCCAACGATTTCTCGGCAGTCGGGTACGGCAAGTTCATGTCGCCGGGCTATGTCGCGCAACAATGGAAGATCCCCTATGCCACGTACGTGTCCGGCTACGACGACAGCGGTCCGGGTGCGGGCTGCGACGTCAGCGGCTTCCCGCCGCGGTGCTCCGGCGGCGTCGACCCCACGGCCGGGAACACGGTCACGCCCGGCATCGAGCGCTATCCCACGACGTCGCCGCTCGGCGGCCAGCTCTACGAATACTGGAAGATGTGGCCGGCGCCGGTGCACAACGCCGCGTTCAACAAGCTGTACTACAACCCCTCGCTGACCTACGACCCGCCCGTCTACGCCGACGGAACGAGCTACCCGCAGATGGACGCGACGACGACGAGCACCTGGACCAAGGTGCCCGCCGATCCATGGGCCACCACGCAGGTATTCGTGGACCTCACCAGCCAGGTGACGGTGGGGCAATGGTGCAACTCCGACTGGACGCAGGGGATCAATCCGGCGACCGGCACCCCCTTCGTGAGCGATCCCGCCTTCTGCCGCACCAACGGCGTGATCGCGCCGGCCGCGTCCGGCGCGGCGGCCTCCGACGGTGACTACAACTATCCGTGGGTCCCGACCGGCATGGTCACGACCAACGCCCCGAACATCGCACTCTCGCTCGCCTACTCGAAGGTCGACTCGGCGAACGCCAACGCACTGAAGCCCGCGTGGACCGGCGCCAAGGACGCCAAGTACTTCTACGAAACCGACAACGTCATCTGGTGCAACACCAAGAGTCCGCTGTGGCCCCAGGGCGGAAACCAGCTCACCCAAACGTGCAACGGAGCCCAGGCGCAAGCGTGTACCGGCGGTACGCAGCAGACATGCGGGGGCGGCACGCAACAGACGTGCAGCTCGCTCAACCAGACGTGCAGCGCGACCGGGCAGACCTGCCAGAACATCAAGACCACCCAGACCTGCGGGGGCTCAAAAACCCAAAACTGCAGCGGCTCGACGAACCAGACGTGCAACAACCCCATCAACCAGTCCTGCAACGGCAACAACCCGCAGATCTGCAAGGGCGCGGCCAGCAATAGCTGCGGTTCGATCGGTCTGCAGCAGTGCAACAACGTGCAGGGCCAGACCTGCACCAACTACCACACCAGTACGCAGAATTGCACCTGGGCGTACGATCCACCGGGCTGCAACACCTGTGTCGGTCCGGAATGCGGCACCTGCACGCTGAAGCAGGCGTGCCCGGTCGTCGGCAACTGCAGCGTGCAGACCGGTACGGTGTGTACGTCCGACGCGCAGTGCCCGACCCTTGCCGGCATCTGCTCCCTCACCGGCAATGCGTGCACGAGCAATACGGAGTGCACGAACGCCGGCAAGTGCACGGCGACGGGTCTTGCATGCACGTCGGACGCTCAGTGTCCGGCCATCAAAGGGACATGCGACGCCGATGGCAAGGCCTGCATGCAAAACGGCGATTGCGAGAAGTACGGCTACTGCAACGTGTCGAACGCCATTTGCTACGACAGCTCCAACTGTTCGACGATTCCGGGCAAGTGCAGCACCGACCAGAAGGCGTGCGTCAGCCAGAAGGACTGCGCGGTCATTTCCGGGACCTGCACGGTCACCAAGAATGTCTGCACTTCCGATACGCAGTGCGCGCCGATCCCCGGCGCCTGCTCGCTGACATCGGCGGCGTGCGTGGTCAGTTCCGATTGCGCGCTTGCCGGCACCTGCACATCCAGCGGTGCCGCGTGCTCGTTCAATGCCGACTGTCCTACGATTGCCGGGGTGTGCAGCATCGACAAGCTGTCGTGCCTGAGCCAGACCAACTGCGCGGTGATCCCGGGGGTCTGCAGCATTACGGGCACGACGTGCGCGGCTGCGAACCAGTGCCCGAACCAGAACATGAAGTGCAGCCTCAGCAACAATTCGTGCGGGGCCAGTTCCGAGTGTCCGGTGGTCGGTGCGACGTGCTCGGTGACGAAGACCGGCTGTATCAGCAACGCGGACTGCTCGACGGTCCCAGGAACGTGCTCGCTCACCGGCCTCGCCTGCACCAGCAACGCGAGCTGCCCGAACGTGACCACGGCCTCGGCGAATGCCACGTGCAGCGACAACACCAGCGACGGCAAGAAGACGCTGTTCGCCGACGCAGCGGGTGCCGGTGACGTCTGCCGGCGCAACAATCAGGACTACGCCGGGGTCTCTGCCAACCGGTTCAACTACCCCGATGCGACCTACAACACGCCGGTCACGGGTGGTCTGGGCACGCCGTGGGTATGGGTGGAGGACGCCGCTCCTGCCGGTGCTGGCGTGACCGGCGACGAAGCCTGGACCTGGGTGACCTCGAACCCTGCTCCGTATTCCGGGGGCAACGCGCACCAGTCCGTGATCCGCTCGGGCGAACACCAGCACTACTTCACCGGTGCATCGACCAAGATGAGCGTCGGCGTCGGCGATTACCTGTTCGTGTACGTGTACATCGATCCGGTGAACCTGCCGAGCGAGATCATGCTGCAGTGGAACGACCAGAACGGCAGCTGGGAACATCGCGCGTACTGGGGCACCAACTCCATCGCCTGGGGCACGGATAACTCGAATTCCCGCCGCTACATGGGTCCGCTGCCCGCCGCGGGACAGTGGGTGCGGCTGGCGGTGCCGGCCTCCATGGTCGGGCTGGAGGGCTACACGGTCAACGGCATGGCCTTCACGCTCTACAACGGCCGCGTGACGTGGGACTACGCCGGCAAGGCAGTGTCCTCCCTGCAGACCGGCAGCTCGTCGATGGACGCATGCGTCCCGACGCCGCGCTTCGCCAGCATCCCGCATCACTACTGGAAAACGACGGTCGAGTGGTGCGACAAGGCGATCGCGACGGCGGGCGACAAGTGGGTCGGCTACGGCACGCCCACCGGCGGCTCGTGCCAGAGCTTCAAGGACGGCACGCACGTCTACCCGCGCTTCTACCAGTTCGGCGCCGATGCGGGAACGGACAACTACGCCACGCCCGCATTCCAGCGCGTCGACCTCGACATCGGCAAGCGCGCGACCGCGTCGTACACGCACACCTGGAAGGACGACACGGGGACCGTGCAAACCGTGACCCGCAGCTTCGACGCGGAAATGCAGAACTACGCCAACTGGTTCGCGTACTACCGCACGCGCATCCAGGCGGTGAAGACGGTGACCTCGCTCGCGTTCAAGGAGCTCGACGACAAGTATCGCGTCGGCTTCCACACCCTGTCGAACAACCCGACGTCGTCGTTCGTCGATGTCGCCGACTTCACGGCGACCCAGAAGAAGGCGTGGTTCGCGCAGCTCTTCGGCATCGCGATCAAGCTCAACCAGGAGACGCCGACGCTGAATGCGATCACGCGTGTCGGCGAGTACTACAAGAACGGCAGCAGTGCGGAGCTCTCCGGCGCGACCGATCCCATCGTGCTGTCCTGCCAGAAGAACTGGCACATGCTGTTCACCGACGGCCTCACGAACCAGGACAAGCTGCCGACGGTCACGGTGGGCGATACCGATCAGACCATCCCGCCGCTGCCGGTCGCGGTGCTCGGCCTCAACCCGGGCGATCCATGGCCGCCGCTGTATCGCGAGAATCCCTCGGCATCGTCCAACTCCGCATCCGACTACATCACGTACTACTGGGTGACGGACATCCGCACCAGCGGCGCTGCCTCGCCCAACAACGTGCCGGTGAGCGATCGTGATCCGGCGAGCTGGCAGCACGTCAACTTCGCGGCGATGTCGCTGGGCACCGAAGGCAAGCTGCCGGCGGGCAACCAGTCCGTGACCGAAGACCAGCTGAAGACCGGTGCCGCGGTGTGGCCGCAGCCCTACCCCAACGTCTACCAGCCGGACGAATCGGGCGTCGACGATCTGTGGCACGCCGCGATCAATGGCCGCGGGCGCTTCGTCAACGCCGACTCGGCGGACGAGCTCAAGCTCGGCATGGGGCAGATCCTGCAGGACATCACCAACCAGGCCGGATCGCGCTCGGGTGTTGCGTTCCAGAGCGTGAACCTCTCGGGCAGCAATCGCTACATTTACCGCGTCCGTTTCGAGCCCGGTTGGGGTGGCAGCCTTTCCAAGGTGGAGATCGATCCCGCCACGGGCGACGAAATCAGCGAAGCGTGGCGCGCCGCGGATCAGCTCACCGCACAGCTCCTGGTCGTGAAGGGTGTGAAGGACACGCCGTGGTTCACCGAACGCAAGATCGTCACTACTGACAGCACCGGCAAGCACGTGCCGTTCCTCTGGGGCAATCTGAGCGCGACGCAGCAGAGCTCGCTCGCGCCCGGCAAGCCCAAGCGCGCGCAGGCAATCCTCGAGTTCCTGCGCGGCAACCGGACCAACGAAGGAACCAAGGTCGGGCAGTTCCGCGTGCGCGCCGGTCCGCTGGGCGACATCGTGGATTCCCAGGCGATCTTCGTCGGTGCTCCGAATGCGCCTTATCTCGACGCGCAACGACCCGGGATACCAGTCGTTCAAGACGACTTACGCAAGCCGCGCCGCGCGCGTTTACGTTGGCGCCAATGACGGCATGCTGCATGCCTTCGACGATGCCACTGGCAACGAGATGTTCGCGTACGTCCCGCAGGCGCTTTACCGCTCCGACAACACCGGGCTGGGCGCGCTGTCGTACCAGGACGGCGCACTGCCCGCGTTCCAGCACCACTTCTACGTGGACAGCTCACCCAAGGTGGTCGACGTCGACTTCGGTGCCGGCAGCGGCGACTGGCGCTCGCTGCTCATCGGCGGGCTCGGCAAGGGTGGACACTCGTACTACGCCATCGACGTGACGGATCCGGCGTCGTTCACGGACGAAGCCACGGTGGCGAAGAAGATCGTGTGGGAATTCAGCGATCCCGACATGGGCTACAGCTATGGCAAGCCCATCGTGACCAAGACCCACAACAGTGCGTGGGGTAACAAGTGGGTCGTCATCATCCCGGCCGGCTACAACAATGCCAGCGGTGAAGGCAAGCTGTTCTTCGTCGATGCGGCCTCGGGCACGCTGCTGAAGACGATGTCGACCGGCGCGGGGAGCGGAACAACGCCGTCGGGCCTGGGACATATCGCCGGCTATACGCTCGACTTCCGCAACCAGATGACCGAACAGGTCTACGGCGGCGACCTCCTGGGGAACTTCTGGCGCTTCGACATCTCGGACCCGAACGACAGCAAGTGGAAGGTCCAGCAACTCGCAACGCTCACCGATCCGGGCGGCACGCCGCAACCGGTGACGACGCCACCGCAGATCGAGATCGACGTGACGAACGGTGTCGACCGGTGGGTGTTCGTCGGCACGGGCAAGCTCTACCACGAGAGCGATCTCAGCAACATGCAGATCCAGACGATGTATGCCATCCGCGACGGCACGACGACGGTCCCGCAAACCCGCGCCACGGTACTGTCGCGTGCGGACCTGAAGGCGGTGACGGACGCAACCGGGCTCGACGGCAAGCCGGACAACGGCTGGTACGACGATCTGCCCGCGGGACAGCGCATCGTGGTGCCGCCGCAGGCTGCGCTATCGACGGTGGCGTATGCGGGCACGTCGCCGCAGACGGACCCGTGCCTCACCGGGCAACCCGCGACGGTTTATGCACGCGAGTACGCCCGCGGCGATTCGCTCCTCCTGGACGACGGCGGCAACATCATCGAGAGCGTGTACTCTGCCGAAGGCGGTGTGGGCCTGGAGCTGCTGGCGCTCGACAACAACGGCGCCGAGGTACCCAACATCGTGGTAGGCCTGACGCTGGGCACGACCGGCAAGCTGAAGCCGATCAAGATCCAGCCTCCGGCATTCTTCGCTGCGCACCGGATGTCATGGCGCCTGCTGTCGCAATGATGTCGCGCCCTGCCTGAGCGTCGCGGCGGCTGCCCACGGCCGCCGCGATGAACGACCGTGTTCGTCTCCTTCGCTTCTGCTGGCCAGTCCGTGTTTCCCAAAGTGCCGCACGAGCGCCGCGTCACCGTGGCGCTGTTGTGCTCGGGATTGCTGCACGCGGCCATTGCCATGGCTGCGACCGCGCTGATTGCGCTGGCACCGTCCCGCGAGCCGCCGTCGGAAAGTGGCGTGGTCCTGCAGGCGGTGCTGCAGCAAGCGCCGGCAGAGGTTGCGCCACTCGAGGTGCAGGCGCCTCCCGAAGCCTTGCCCGAACTGATCACGACACCAGGTCCGGAGCTCGCTGTCCCGGTTCCCATGCCGACGCAGATCGAGAAGCTGCGGGTCGCGCCGCCTGCGCCCGCGGCAAGCGCACCCACGATGATCACGTCCACCGATCCCAACGGCAGCGTCACCATCGGCGTGATCGAAGGTGGCGCGGCCGGAGCGCGGTCCGGCTTCGCGGCCACGCGCGATCGTTACCCGCCCCGTGTCGACAAGGAGCCGCGCATGATCGGGAGCCTCATCGTCCCCTATCCGCCAGCGGCCAAACAGGCGCACGCGAGCGGTCGCATCGCGGCGGTGATGGAGATCGATGAACGTGGCCAGGTCACCAGCACGACGCTCGTGCCGGACCAGCCCATGTTCGGGCCGGCGGTCCTTGAAGCGCTCAAGGAGGTGCGGTTCACGCCGGCAGAAGTAGCCACCCATCCGGTGCCGTACTGGACGGTGGTCGAGTTCGTGTTCGCCATTGCGCCGGGCACTCGCCCGACAATGGGGTCAGAGTAAGTTATCAGCGCCCACGCCGAGCGGAATCGAAGGCACGATCGCGGCGACGCGGCTGTACTGCCTAGCCCATCAGCGGCATGTGAAACCCCGGCGCCGCGCTGCCATCGTCCGGCCAGCGCGCCGTGATCGCCTTGCCGCGCGTGTAGAAGCGCACGCCATCCATGCCGTGCACGTGCAGGTCGCCGAACAGCGAGTTGCGCCAGCCACCGAACGAGTAGAAAGCCATCGGCACGGGAATCGGCACGTTGATGCCGAGCATGCCGATCTCGGCGTCCTGCTGAAAGCGCCGCGCCGCGTGACCGGAGCGCGTGAAAAGCGCCGCGCCGTTCGCGTACGGGTTGGAATTCAGGAGCTCGATCGCCGATTGCAGCGATTCGCTGCGCACAACCGCGAGCACTGGCCCGAAGATCTCGTCGCGGTAGATGCTCATGCCAGGCTCGACGCGATCGAACAGCGTTGGCCCGACGAAGAAGCCCGCTTCGTACCCGGGCACGGCGAGCTTGCGGCCGTCGACGACCAGCTCGGCGCCCTCCTCAAGGCCGCGATCGATGTAGCCCATGATGCGATCGCGGGCAGCGCAGGTGATGACCGGTCCCATCTCGGACTGCGGATCCGTCCCCGCTCCGGTGCGAACGCGCCGGGCGCGAGCCGCGAGGCGCTCGACCAGTGCGTCGCCGACATCGCCGACTGCCACCACCGCCGACACCGCCATGCAGCGCTCGCCGGCGGACCCGTAGCCGGCGCCGATGATTGCCTCGGTTGCGAAGTCGAGGTCGGCGTCCGGCATCACGATGGCGTGGTTCTTCGCGCCGCCCAACGCCTGCACGCGTTTCCCGTGGCGTGCACCGGTCTCGTAGATGTAACGCGCGATCGCAGTCGAGCCGACGAATGAAACGGCTTGAATGCCGGGGTGCTCCAGGATCGCATCGACCGCTTCCTTGTCTCCGTGCACGACGTTGAAGACGCCGTCCGGCAGTCCCGCCTCCTTGAGCAGCTCGGCCATGTGCAGCGAAAAGCTGGGATCGCGCTCCGATGGCTTCAGGATGAACGTGTTGCCGCACGCGATCGCGACAGGAAACATCCACATGGGCACCATCGCCGGGAAATTGAACGGCGTGATCCCGGCGCAGACGCCCACCGGCTGGCGGATGGACCAGCTGTCGACCTGCCCCCCAACGTTCTCGCTGAACTCGCCCTTGAGCAGATGCGGGATCCCGCAGGCGAATTCGATCACCTCGATGCCGCGCGTGATGGATCCCTCGGCATCGTCGAGCGTCTTGCCGTGCTCCTCGGTGATCACCCGGGCAAGGACCTTCTTGTTCGCCTCCATCAGCTCGCGAAAGCGCATGAGGATGCGTGCGCGCCGCAACGGCGGCGCGGCGCGCCAGGCCGGCAGCGCAGCGCGCGCTGCGTGCACCGCGGCGTCGACATCGTCGCGATTGCCGAACGGCACGTGCCGGATGACCTCGCCGGTCGCCGGATTGGTCACCTCGCCATAGCGTTGGGTTAGCGCAGCAACGGTCTTGCCGCCAATCCAGAGCGGCAGGCGGTCGAGTGTGGTCAGGTCCATCGTTTTGCTCCTCTGCTGGGGCGATGCGCCCGGGCGTGCGTCGAGCCGCGCGATGCAGCGGCCGACGCCGGTCAGCTCGGCAAGGCCCGACCGGGGTGATCCCGCGAAAGCGCTTCCAACCGCCATTGTCGCACCGGCTCAGTCCCGACCTCAATCCACGATGAACAGCGTGGCGCCTGTTCCCGTGGAGGAACGGTGGGGCTCCGCATTGTCGGCGACCTGGTAGCTCATGCCCGGGCGCAGCGTGAACTTGCGCCCATCCATCAGCTCGGTGTGCAGCTCACCTTCGACGCAGAGCAGCACGTGTCCCTTGGTACACCAATGATCCGCAACATAGCCGGGCGTGTACTCGACCATGCGAACGCGAATGTCCCCGAACGATCGGGTCCGCCAGTAGGCGACCCCTCTCTCGCCCCGATGCTCCGTTCGTTCTATCCGGGACCAGTCCGTCGTACCGAACGGGATGCCTGACATTTCCACACCGGGCTCCTTCTAGCAGGCGACTGCAGCGAGGATTGAGACTGCATGCTCGTGGTTATCCGGGCGATCACCCATCACGAAGCGGCATCGGGCGTCGCCGCAGTAGCGCGGACGAGATGCGAGGCACCGATGCAAGTCCACCGCCGAGCAACGCAAGCGGCGCAGGCGTGCCGTCGTCTCGAACACCTGGTCACGCGGCCGCTTCGACGATCCGAACATCGGCGATCCAGTTGCGCCGCCTGCGCGCGAGACGCGTCTCAACGTCCTCGGTGTCGAAACTGGCGCTTGCCCGGCGAAGCCACGACTGCTCGACGTTCTCCAGCACGTTGACGTTGACCACGGCGTAGAGATGATCCGCGATTTCGCTGGTCACGAACGGCACCACGCCGCATTTGGAACAGACGTGAAAGGTTGCCGTGCGGGTTCCGTGAGCGTATTTCGAGACGAGCGAATCATCACGGATCGCGACGGCGAGCCGGCATCCTGGATGGGATGTCCAGACGCCACCGTGCTTCACGCAGAACGAACACCCGCATGCACGGGCCGGAATGACCGGCGGGTTGCCCGGCCATTCCAATTCCACGGATAGGTTGCCACAGTGACATTTGCCCTTGAGGAGCATGCATCGCCTCCAGTGCACCAGCGATAGACGAAAGTCCCGGCAACGGTTCCCGCGCGTCGGGGAGCGGTGCCCTGTCAGGCCCCCGCCACGCAGATGCAGGTTCGCGTGCAGGTCTTCATTCCAAGCATAGGTCTTTCGCTCCTGTCCGCCGTGGCCCGCCCCCGCAACGTTACGCTCTCGTGAGAGGCACGGTTCACGTGCGCTTGCGCAAGAATACGTGGGTCGCACGTTCGCCCGCGACGTGCTTCGCGCACTCGTAGCCCAGACTGCGCATATCGATGTCGTGGAAGAGATGCTCCCCCGACCCTAGCAAGACCGGTCGGATGGCGAGATGCAGCTCGTCAACCAGGCCAGCGCGCAGAAACTGACGGACCGTGGATACGCCGCCACCGAGGCGGACGTCAAGGCCGCCCGCCGCCGCGCTCGCCTGCGCCAAAGCTGCGTGAATGCCCTCCGTCACAAAATGAAACTCGGTACCGCCCGCCATCCGAAGCGGCGGCCGCGGGTAGTGGGTGAGCACGAACACGGACGTGTGATAGGGGGGCTCTTCGCCCCACCAGCCCTTCCAGCTGTCGTCCGGCCACGGGCCCCGGACAGGACCGAACATGTTACGTCCAAGAATCCAGGCACCGAACCCGGCAAAACCCTGCTCCGCAACTTGGTTGTCGACGCCTGTTTCTCCATCGTCGTGGCCATGCATGGTCCGCCACGCGCGGGTGTGGAAGAACCACTCCATCAACTCCGGACCGTTGACGCCGAGCGGATGCTGGAGATCCTGATTGGGCCCAGCGCCGTAGCCGTCGATGGATACGGCGAAGCTTTGAACGCGGAGTCTCGACACTGCATTTCTCCTTGCTGGATCACTGGCACGGCCGAGCCATGCAATGCTTGATGAGATGCTGCCCGCGGTCTGCCGTGGGGTGTCATCGCGCCGGAAGGTTACACGCGCGCCTTGATGCTCGACGGCAGGATCATGAAGTCACTCGTCTTCTCGAGAAGATTCATGACCGACAGGAGCTTCGGCGGCGGCGCGATGAGCTTTCGCTCCGCCAGATCCATCCACCCTCCAGCGCTCGTGACTCGCGCGCTGAGCTTGGCCATCTGGCCGGAAGATCTCGTGCCGAAGGAGGAAGCGGCTGCCGTCCAATGCGTGGCCCGCGAGCGCGTACGTCACCGTGATTTCCTGCTGCAGCCGGACCTCCTTGAAGTACTCGACCTCGTCCTTCATGACCACCGGGCCAAGTCTGAGCCGCAGGAATTCTTCGACAGGAAAGCCATTCTCGATCAGGAACATCTGCCGTACGTCGGCAGTCTTGTCGAGGTATGCCGTGTTCCTCATGTGGGAGTTGAAGTCCATGTCACCCCAACCGGCATAAAGCGTCTTCGTGTACATGGGTTTGCTCCAGGATGTGCGAGCGGGTGCGCGGCGTGCTAACGGACCCGTTGAGCGACACACCAAGGAAACGCAGACATCACCGAAACCATGAATTGGCACGTCCCCCGGAACGCCGGGTTACGCGAGGTACGAACGATAGCGTCTACCATCTGCTTTTCAAGCCCGGCTCGCGTATCCCAGGACGCAACGTGTACCCGTACAGTGCAACGATGGGTACCGCTGTCAGCAAGCAATAGCTGTCAGCTAGCCAGAACAGGCCTGCGGCGAAGACAGCGCCGACCAGACCGCCCCAACACGCCCCTTTCAGCCCGAATGACCGCGGCGTGTCATCACGATGCTTTTGGGGATCGCTCATTTCGTCAGAATTCGTTCATGGTATCCCAGCGTTCCGGCATGCGCGGACAGCCTACTCGGTCCAGCGAGGGCGCGAATCCCGTAGCCTACTTCGCTCGCCTTGACGTTGCCTTTTCGCCGGATTGATTGAGGGCGACCGCGGCACGGATGAGCAACTTGAACACGCCCGCGTCGACCTCCTGCCCCTCATGGAGGTCAATCGCACGCCTTACGTTCCCGTCGAGGCTCGCGTTGAAGAGCTTGCCTGGGTCCTTCAACGAAGCCCCCTTCGCGAAGGTCAACTTCACAACCGATTTGTAAGACTCGCCGGTGCAGATGATCCCATCGTGGGACCACACGGGTGTCCCCATCCACTTCCACTCCTCCACGACGTCCGGGTCGGCCTCTTTGATGAGCATGCGCATCCTGCTCAAGGTCTCCCCACGCCAGTCCCCGAGTTCGGCGATTTTTTTGTCAATCAGCTCAGACGCCGGCAGGCCCTCGGTTGAAGCCGACCCTTTCATGTGCTCCTCCTAAAGCTTCCAGACCCGTTCGAGGCAAATCGTTTCCTGGCCAGCCCGCACTCCGCGAACGGGATCGGGTAGTCCGCCTTAACGAATGGGTCGGGTGACGCGGAAGAAGCGCCGACTGGCCGCAGCGACCCCGGCCCGCGTCCGCTCGAAGCGCGATTAGCCCGCGCATACCACTGCGACGCAGTTACTTGCACCACTGCTTCTCGCACGGTATGCCATCGTGGTCCCCGTCCATTTTGGTGCCCGGACAATTGTTCAGGAAATACGTGGCCTCGGCGCAAGACGTCATTTGCGAACAATAAGTCCGCCCATCGCACCGGAACACGGCGCCAGTAGCGGGCGAGGCACTCAGCGGGAGGGATTCTGCCGTTGCCGATCCATCTTTCACGGTACTGGCGCGGATGTACGTCTGGTACTTGCCATAGCCATACCACCCGAGACTAACAACGATAGCGATTATGAGGAGTTTCTGCATAGGCGGCGCCTAACGTGCAAGGTAACCGGCGCGCCGCGGTGACGCATGCCACTTAGAAGTCATGAACCGCCGCGTCCGGTCGACCGGAGGGTTAGGCCGCACAGGTATTCCTAGCCGGAGGTGGTCTTCGCACCCAAGACTAACAGTCGTGCGATTGCAACCAGGGCGACCACGGCCCATACGCCTTCCAAAACAACAAAGGGCATGAAACCGATTAGATACGACGAATAGCACGCCAGACCGGCACCCACGAGATTGAGACCCATGTAGAGGTAACCATCCGCCCGCAGAACCTTGAACAGATTGAGAAGGAACGCGACTAGCAACACGGCTACACCAACAGATCCGATCAATGTCGCTTGGTAGTCATGAGCCATGGTCTTGAAGAATACGCCCACGGATGGCATGCAACCTAACGCCTAAGTTGAGCGGCGCGGGAAAAGCGCCGACTGGTTACAAGAAACGCTGATCCGCGTCCGCTCGAACGCCGGGTTAGGCCGCATGCAGCACGGCACGACGAACCGATGCTGGTAACTCCACCGCGACGAAGAACTGCTTGGGATAGAGGTAATCCTCGCCAGATTCGTCGACAATCCGAAGTTGATCGTGCTGTTCCGCTACTTCGTCCCGCACGGCCACGTAGATCTTCCGGCGCTCCAGCGACACGTCGTAGCCTTCGTTTTTCACACAAATCACAAGTCGCTTCGCCGCTCTAGTCATGTCACCACTCCAAAATTCGCTTGATCTTGAACTCGTGCTTTCCGATGCCGGTAGCCTCGTACCAATGAACCTCGGCGAGGCCAATCGTTCCGTCGCTCAGTTTCACTTTCCCGATTCCCTTACGCTTTCGCCAACGTCCCCGGCCGTAGCGCTTGCGTAAGCGAGTGAGTTCCCGAATTCGCGATCCGGTGGCGATGGTTTCAACGGCCGAAAGTGGACCAACCAGCTCGAAGTACATTGCATGATCGTGGCAAATACCCTGCGGGGCGTCAATGTGACCTGCGGCCTAACGAGAATAGCCATCCTAAGCGACGTGTTACGTCCCGTCACTCGGTAGCGCGATACCGGAACAACGACCCTATCTGGGCTATCAGTCCCTATGAGCGGGCGAGACCATGTCGCCACAGTCCGTGCCGTCGTGCGTCAGGTGCTCAGCGAGCCGGCCCGTTCTGAACCATGCGCTCGATGTAGCGCGCCACCAGATCGACTTCGAGATTCACGCGCATCCCGGCGGCGAGATCGCACAAGGTCGTAACCTCCAGCGTATGAGGAATGAGGTTGACGGTGAAGGCGGAACCGCGCACCTCGTTCACCGTGAGGCTGACCCCGTTGACCCCGATCGAGCCCTTCGCGGCAATAAAACGCGCGAGATCCGCCGGAGCTTCGATCTCGAGGGTCCAGCTTGGCGCGCCGCCCACCGGGGCGGATACAGCTTCGAATCGCAGCACGCGTCCGACGCCATCCACATGACCACTGACGAGATGTCCGCCGAGTCGGTCACTGAGGCGCAATGCCTGCTCGAGGTTGACCCGCGAGCCGCCGTCGAGCCCCACCGTACAGCGCAGTGTTTCCCCGGAGACGTCGAACGCCAGGCGCGGCGGGGACTTGTCGCGCGTGACGACTGTAAGGCAGCAACCATTCACGGCGACGCTGTCCCCGATCGCTATATCGTTCACCGCGAGGGTGCCGGGATCGATCACCAGGCGCAGGCCATCGCCTTGCGGTGTCATCGCGACGACTTGCCCTACCGCCTCCACGATACCGGTGAACATCAGTGCTTCCTTTCGACGATGCGGCCCAGCACACGCAGATCGGGACCGACGCGATCGATGGCGGAAATTTCCAGCGCGACTCGCTGATCGAGGGATGGGAGCCCGCCGCGCGCGAGCTCCGCGATGCCGCGTGCAGGGTCGCCCAGCAGGCAGGGTGCGAGGTAAAGCAGGAGTTCGTCCACGACCCCGGCGCTCAGCAGGGCGCCGTTCAACCCGCCGCCAGCCTCGACGTGCAACTCGTTGAGCTCCCGCTCCGCTAGTGCGCCCATCAGCGCCGGAAGGTCGATGCGGCCATCGCCATCGGGTAGCGAGAGCACTTCGACGGAGTCCGGCCAGGCCGCATTGCGCGCGCCTGCGGTGACCACCAGCGTGGGCGCGCCCTGCAGCACGCGCGCATCCGCAGGGGTTTGGGCATTGCGATCGACGACGATGCGCAACGGCTGACGCGGCGTCGCGACGCTACGCACCGTCAGCTGGGGATCGTCGTGCCGCACGGTGCCGATGCCGGTGAGAACGGCGCAGGCGCGGGCCCGCCACCGGTGCCCATCGGCGCGCGCTTCGGCACCGGTGATCCACTGGCTTTCACCGTTGGCGAGCGCGGTACGGCCGTCGAGACTCGCGGCGGCTTTGAGACGCACCCACGGCCGTCCCCGCTGCAGCCGCGAGAGATAACCGGGGTTGAGCGCACGCGCCTGCGCCTCCAGCACGCCGACCGTAACGTCGATCCCGGCCGCGCGCAGCCGCTCGCTCCCGTGCCGTGCGAGGGTGTTGGGATCCGCCATGGCAGCAACGACACGCGCAACTCCAGCCTCGATCAAAGCTTCGGTGCAGGGACCGGTGCGGCCATGGTGGTTGCACGGTTCGAGCGTCACGTACGCCGTCGCGCCGCGGGTCGCTTCGCCACGCACGCGCGCCTCGGCGATGGCTCGCACCTCGGCGTGGGGTCCACCGGCGCGCTCATGGAAACCTTCGCCGATGATGCGGCCCGCGTTCACCAGCACACATCCGACGCGCGGATTCGGCGACGTCGTGAAGAGCCCCTCCTCCGCCAATGCAAGCGCGCGTGACATGTACCGCGCGTCGTCCGGACTCGCTGCATGCGGGTGCTGTCCGGATGAATCGGGTACGGCGGAATTCATGGCCGCTTACGCGTGGCAGAGGGCATATGCCCAGTCGGCGAGAGCCGGGCTACGGCTGCTTGAGGTTGCGCACCGCATCGCGAAAGTCCTCGACGTCCTGGAAGCTGCGGTACACCGAGGCAAAGCGTATGTACGCAACCTTGTCGAGCTTGTAGAGTTCCTGCATCACCATCTCGCCGATGGCGCGCGACTGGATCTCACGTTCGCCGAGCGACAGCACCTGCTGCACGATGCGGTCGATCGCCTGGTCGACGAGCTGCGTCGGCACCGGGCGCTTGTGCAGCGCACGTGTGAAGCCGTTGCGGATCTTCTCCGCGTCGAAATCCGAGCGCGTGCCGTCGGTCTTGACCACCTGGGGCAGTCGCAGCTCGGCGGTCTCGTACGTCGTGAACCGCTTCTGGCACTGGAGGCACCGCCGGCGACGGCGAATGCTGTCACCCGCCTCCGAGACACGCGAATCGATCACCTGGGTGTCGGCGCTGCCGCAGAAGGGGCATTTCATGATCAGGTATCGGAGGTCAGGAATCAGGGGTCAGATACGAAACACCACATTGAAACATGCGGCGCACGCACAAGCACGCAGCACTGTTGTCCATCGCACCAGCGTCTGGCAGCGACGCCGAATCGCGTCGAAGTGCTCGGTTTTTCGTACCTGATACCTGATAGCTGACCTCTGATACCTGTCAGCGGTAGACCGGGAATTTCGCCGTCAGCGCCGCAACGCCCTGCGCGACGCGCCGGATGGCGGCGTCATCGGCGGGTGCATCCAGCACATCGGCGATGAGGTGCCCCAGTTCCTCCGTCTCGATCTCCGTGAAGCCGCGCGTCGTGATCGCGGGGCTGCCGACGCGGATGCCCGAGGTGACGAACGGCTTCTCGGGATCGTTCGGGATGGCGTTCTTGTTCACGGTGATGTGCGCACGTGACAGGGCGGCCTCCGCCTCCTTGCCGGTGAGCTTCTTCGGTCGCAGGTCGACAAGGAACAAGTGGCTGTCGGTGCCCCCGGAGACGATGCGCAGCCCGCGCTCGTGCAGCACTTTCGCCAGCACGCGCGCATTTTCGAGCGTCTGCTCCTGGTAGTGGCGGAATTCCTTGGTCAACGCCTCTCCGAAAGCGACGGCCTTGGCGGCGATCACGTGCATCAGCGGTCCGCCCTGCAGCCCCGGGAACACTGCCGAGTTGATGGCCTTCTCGTGCTCGGCCGGCATGAGGATGAAGCCGCCGCGCGGGCCGCGCAGCGTCTTGTGCGTGGTGCTGGTGACGAAGTGCGCCACGCCCACGGGGGTCGGGTAGACGTCAGCCGCGATCAGGCCCGCATAATGCGCCATGTCCACCATCAGCACTGCGCCGACGGAATCGGCGATGGCGCGAAAGCGCTTCCAGTCGATGACGCGCGAGTAGGCCGATGCGCCGGCGACGATCAGCTTGGGCTTGTGGCGGTGCGCCAGCGCTTCGGCGGCGTCGTAGTCGATGAGCTCGGTATCCGGATGCAGGCCGTAGGCGACGACGTTGAACCACTTCCCGCTCATGTTCACCGGCGAGCCATGCGTCAGATGGCCGCCGTGCGGCAGCGACATGCCGAGGATCGTGTCACCGGGCTTGAGCGCGGCGAAGAAAACCGCCTGGTTCGCCTGCGCACCGGAATGGGGCTGAACATTCGCCGCCTCGGCGTGAAAGAGCCGCTTCAGGCGGTCGATGGCGAGCTGTTCGGCGACGTCGACGTACTCGCAGCCGCCGTAATAGCGCTTGCCCGGATAACCCTCGGCGTACTTGTTCGTGAGCTGGGAGCCCTGCGCCGCCATGACGCCGGGGCTCGCGTAGTTCTCCGACGCGATCAGCTCGATATGATCCTCCTGCCGCTGCGTCTCCGCGGCGATGGCGGACCAGAGCTCCGGGTCGGATTGGGCAAGGGAGAGGGACCGATGAAACATGATGGCATCCGGAGAAACGGGCGCGGGAATCGGCCGTCGAATGTACGATTTTATCATTCGCGGCCGGAATGCCCCGTTACGCCGGTGCCGGCACCATCGGCCGAGGCACGCGTGCCGAATCGCTCTATGGCCGCGCCGCAGGCAAACCCCTATAATCCGACGCGCCCAACTGCCCGCAAAATGGTTCCCGCGGACCCGTCACACGCGAACGCACGGCCCACGCCGCCGGCATCGCTCAAGGGGGAGGTCTCTTGAACAGCCTTCTTGCATTGTCCCGGTTGATCGACCGCTGGAATGAGCGGCTCGGTCACGGCCTGTACTGGTTGATCCTCGCGACCGTGCTCATCAGCGCGGCGAACGCCGTGGTGCGCAAGGCCATCAACTGGAGCTCCAACGGCCTGCTCGAGATCCAGTGGTACCTGTTCTCGGCGGTGTTCCTGCTCGGCGCGGGCTACACGCTCCTGCGCAACGAGCACGTGCGCATCGACGTGATCGCCGGGCGGCTCTCCAAGCGCACGCAGGCCTGGATCGACATCATCGGCACGGTCTTTTTCCTCCTGCCGATGGCGGTTCTCATCGCCTGGCTGGCGTGGCCGGTATTCGTCGACACGTGGGAGCGCAACGAGGTCTCGACCAACGCGGGCGGTCTCATCATCTGGCCGGCGCGCCTGCTGATGCCGATCGGCTTTGCGATCCTGGCGATCCAGGGCGTGTCGGAGCTGATCAAGCGCATCGCGTTCCTCAAGGGCCTGATTCCGGACCCCAGTGAAAAGATCGTCAAGAAGACGGCGGAAGAGGAGCTCGCCGAGGAGATCCTGCGCGCCCGCGGCGAGGAGAACCTCGCGCGGGAGATCGCGCAACAGGCAGAGGACCGCAAATGACCGCGTTTCTCATCGAGTACATCGCGCCGCTGATGTTCCTCAGCCTGATCGTCGTCCTGCTGCTCGGCTATCCGGTTGCGTTCTCGCTCGCGGCGGTGGGCATCGCCTATGCACTGCTCGGCATCGAACTCGGCCTGCTGACGCCATCTTTGGTGCAGGCCCTGCCCGAGCGCGTTTGGGGCGTGATGTCGAACGACACGCTGCTGGCGGTGCCGTTTTTCACGTTCATGGGGCTGATCCTCGAGCGAAGCGGGATGGCGGAGGACCTGCTCGACACGATCGGCCAGCTGTTCGGTCCGCTGCGCGGCGGGCTCGCGTATGCGGTCATCTTCGTGGGCGCCCTGCTGGCGGCGACGACGGGGGTCGTGGCGGCTTCGGTGATCTCGATGGGCCTCATCTCCCTGCCGATCATGCTGCGCTACGGCTACGACCGACGGTTCGCCTCGGGGGTGATCGCCGCCTCCGGCACGCTCGCGCAGATCATCCCGCCGTCCCTCGTGCTGATCATCATGGCCGACCAGCTCGGGCGTTCGGTCGGCGACATGTACGCGGGCGCGTTCATTCCCGGGATCACCCTTGCGGGGATCTACTCCCTGTATGCGATCGGCGTCGCAGCGTTTCGTCCCAGCTGGGCACCTGCCCTCCCGCTCGAGGCCCGCACGCTGCGCGAGCCTGACGGCAGCACGGGTACGCGGTCCCTGCTCGTGCTGACCGTGATCGCCGTCATCGGCGCCGTCGCGTTCGCCAAGCTCTATTACGCCCCCGACGCGCCGACGGACGAGCTGATCGTCGTGTCCACGAGTGTGGGCGCGGGCATCGCCTTTTTCGCCGCGGTGATCAACCGCCTGATCAAGGCGCACCTGTTGTCGCTGCTCGCGGAGCGGGTCGTCTTCGTGCTCATTCCGCCACTGGCGCTGATCTTCCTCGTGCTCGGCACGATCTTCCTCGGCGTGGCCACGCCGACCGAAGGCGGCGCGATGGGTGCGAGCGGCGCGCTCATCATGGCGCTCGTGCGCAACCGCCTGTCGTGGAAGCTCCTGCGGCAGGCAATGGACACCACCGCCAAGCTGTCCACGTTCGTGGTCTTCATCCTCGTGGGCGCGCGGGTGTTCAGCCTCACCTTCTACGGCGTGAATGGTCACGTGTGGGTCGAGCACCTGCTGCTGCACCTGCCCGGCGGTCAGCTCGGCTTCCTGATCGTCGTGAACCTGCTGATCTTCTTCCTCGCGTTCTTCCTCGACTTCTTCGAGCTGTCGTTCATCATCATCCCGCTCGTGGGCCCTGTTGCGGAGAAGCTCGGGATCGATCTGATCTGGTTCGGCGTGCTGCTTGGCGTCAACATGCAGACGTCGTTCATGCACCCGCCGTTCGGGTTCGCGCTGTTCTATCTACGCAGTGTTGCACCGGCCAAGGATTACCTCGACAAGATCACCGGCCGGTTGACCGCGCGCGTCACCACCGGGCAGATTTACTGGGGCGCCGTGCCCTTCGTGATCATCCAGGTGATCATGGTTAGCCTCGTGATCGTCTTTCCGCAGATGGTGATGGTCTACAAGGCGGGCGAGAGCAAGGTCGATCCCTCGAAAGTACAGATCATCCTGCCGCCCGACGAAATGCAGCAACAGCAAGAGTCGCCGCCGTCGTTCGGTGCGCCACCGGACCAGCCTGGCAATGCCCCGGCGGTTCCGACGCCGGACAGCGGGTCGACCGATCTGCTGCAGCAGCAGCTGGACTCGCAATCGCAGGATAACGCTGCCGCCCAGTCGCTCGAGGATCAGCTGAAGGCCGGAACCCCACCTCCGAAGTAGAGCAACGGCGCGTGCTGTGCAGGTCGGCTTCGGCCTTGTTGGTTCGCCTCGCCGACGACAAAAAGCCCCGCACCTGCGGGGCTTTTTGCATGCAGCGCCGAATGCTTAGGACTTCTTGGCGCCACTGGTCTGAGTCGCCGAACCCATGAAGATGTCGAAATTCTGCTCGGCGACGCGGAACCACAGGATGTCCTCGTCGCGGAATTTCTTCCACGGCTCGTACACCTTCTTGAAGTTCGGATTCTTCGCCGAGGTTTCCTCGAACACTTCGTTCGCCGCTTTCCAGGAGGCCTGCATGATCTCGCGGGGGAACGGACGCAGCTGCACGCCATTCGCCACGAGTCGGCGCAGCGCCGCGGGATTCAGCGCGTCGTACTTGGCCATCATGTCCACGTTCGCCTCGTAGCACGCGGCTTCGAGGATCGCCTGATACTCCTTGGGCAGCTTGTCCCACGCGGCCTGGTTCACGAAGAGATCGAGCTCCGGGCCACCTTCCCACCAGCCGGGGTAGTAGTAGTACTTGGCGACCTTGTACAGGCCGAGCTTCTCGTCGTCGTACGGCCCCACCCATTCCGCGGCATCGATGGTGCCCTTCTCCAGCGCCGGATAGATGTCGCCACCGGCGATCTGCTGCGGCACCAGGCCGAGCTTCTGCAAGACGGCACCGGCGAAGCCGCCGATGCGCATCTTGAGGCCCTTCATGTCGTTCAGCGTCTTCAGCTCCTTGCGGAAAAAGCCGCCCATCTGCGCGCCGGTGTTGCCCGCCGGGAAGTTGATCATGTTGTACTGCTTGAAGAAGTCGCGCATGAGCTGCAGGCCGCCGCCGTGATACATCCACGCGTTCTGCTGGCGGCAGTTCATGCCGAACGGCACCGCGCAGGCGAACGCGAACGTCGGGTCCTTGCCGAAGAAGTAATACGGCGCGGTGTGGCAGCACTCGACCGTCGCGTTCTGCACGGCATCCACGACCTGGAACGCGGGCACGATCTCACCGGCGGCAAACACCTGGATCTGGAACTTGCCTCCCGTCGCTGCCGCGACGCGCTTCGAGATGGTCTCGGCACCGCCATAGATGGTGTCGAGGCTCTTCGGAAAACTGGATGCGAGACGCCACTTGATTTCCGGCGCCCCCTGCGCGAGCGCCGGCGTGGCGAGCGCGCCCGCCGCAACCCCGGCACCGGCAGTTTTCAGAAATGAACGACGTGACATGACACTCTCCTCCTGGTTCTTCGTTGGGTGGTGGAACACATCGACGGTACAAGCTCAGCTCCTGCTGCAGCACTTCGGGATTGCGGCACGCGATCAGCGCCCCATGCGAACGGTCATTTCTTGGCCGGGCGGCTCTGGCTCGCCGAGGCCATGTAGTTGTCGAAGTTCTGCTCGCAGACGCGGAACCAGAGGATCTCCTCGTCGCGGAATTTCTTCCAGGGCTCGTAGACCTTCTTGAAGTTGGCGTTCTTGCTCGCGATGTCGTCGTATACCTCGTGCGCGGTCTTGTACGCGGCATCCATGATCGCCCGCGGGAACGGCCGCAGTTGCACGCCGTTCGCGATCAGCCGGCGCAGCGCGGCCGGATTGACGGTGTCGTACTTTGCCGTCATGTCCATGTTCGCTTCGGCGCACGCCGACTCGAGCGCCGCCTGGTAGTCCTTGGGCAGCGCGTCCCAGGCCTTCTGGTTGACGTACAAGTCGAGTTCGGGACCGCCTTCCCACCAGCCGGGGTAGTAGTAATACTTGGCGACCTTGTAGAGACCGAGCTTCTCGTCGTCGTACGGACCGACCCATTCGGCCGCATCGATCGTGCCCTTTTCGAGCGATGGGTAGATGTCGCCGCCGGCGATCTGTTGCGGCACGACGCCCAGGCGCGAGAGGATCGTCCCGGTGACCCCGGCCACCCGGAACTTGAGCCCCTTGAGGTCTTCCAGCGTCTTGATCTCCTTGCGGAAAAAGCCACCCATCTGCGCGCCTGTATTGCCGGCCGGGAAACTGATGATGTTGTACTGCTTGTAGAACTCGCGCATGAGCTGCAGGCCGCCGCCGTGCAGCATCCAGGCGTTCTGCTGGCGCGTGTTCATGCCGAACGGGATCGCGCAGCCGATGGCGAACGTCGGGTCCTTGCCGAAGAAGTAGTACGGCGCCGTATGGCTGCAGTCGACGGTGCCGTTCTGTACCGCGTCGACGACCTGGAACGGCGGGACGATCTCACCGCCGGCGAAGACCTGGATCTGGAACTTGTTGTTGGTCGCCGCAGCGACCCGTTTTGAAATCAGTTCGGCAGCGCCGAAGATGGTATCGAGGCTCTTGGGGAAGCTCGACGCGAGACGCCATTTGACCTCGGGGGCGTTCTGCGCGATGGCGGGTGTGGCCAGGGCGCCCGCCGCCAGTCCGGCGCCGGCGGTTTGAAGAAATTTACGACGCGACATGATGCTCCTTGCGTTTGGTTGGAGAGGAACGCGCATCCGGCCGTGGCACGCAACGCGGCAACGGCAAGGCCAACGGAGCGGTCGGGTGCTTGGTGCGAATTCTAGCGGAATGCCCCGTCGAAGTGGGCCCACCGGCAGACGACGCGCTGAACCGGCACGCCGCAGAAGGCCTATGCACCACTGCGGCCGATCAAGGCAAATCGGGGCACGATCGCGCCGACACTGCCGCCGCGGCACGAAAGCGCGGGCCCGGCGTTCAGGCGAGCTTGCGTACCGCGGTGAACATCGCCCAGGCCCACCCGGCCTGGCGCTCGAACGTATGCGTGAAACGGATCAGATAACGGGCGTTGCCGGTGTCGAGCTCCACCATCCCGCCAGGCACGAACTTGTCGTCCGGACCGATGAGGCTGCGCTGCGACGAGCGGCGGTTCTCCGGGTGCGCCGGCAGATAGATGCCAAAAAAAGGCCGCTCGGCGCTGCGCTCGGCTTCGGTGGGTGCGAGCCAGTTGCGCAGCAGCACGCGCACGAGGCGGCGGGCGATGATCTCCACGCCCACGGTGGCCTCGTCGACCTGGTGCCGCTGCATGCGGCGCACCACCGCGAGGGACCACGTCTCCGCTTCCTTCACGGCCAGCAGCTCGCCCAGCCGCGTGGGGGCTTCGCTGGAAGGTGCGGCGAGGCGACATCCGCTGTCACTCCGATCGGACATCTTCCACGTCGAGCCCCGCACGCGCCGGGCAACCGACTCGGGATTCACGGTGGTGCTGACGAGCTGCGTGATCTCGTCGTAGCTCGTGCGTACCGCCGCAGTCCGGGCCGCCTCCGGTAATGGCGGAATCTCGGCGATCGCACGGCACAACGCGGGCAGGCCCACGACGACGCGCACCTCGGCGTCGGTCGCATAGCGCGGTGCGCGCGGGGCCATCGCGAGCGAGTCCGGTCCGAACAGCGACGCGAGGCGCATCAGCAGCAAGCGCTGCTCGCGGGCCGGCATCTCGCCGGGCTTGGTGGTGTCGTCATCCTGCTCGGGCAGCCAGCGCATCCGCTCGATCACGCGCTGGTAGACCGGACCCGCATCGAGGAAGAGCAATCGCCCACCGGCGTGCGGCCGGTCGAGGCGCCGCAATCCCTGCGTGCCGGTGAGGTCGACGTAGAAGCTGGCACCGGTCCCGGGCGGCGGCACGAGGGCCAGCGATGGCGCCCAATCCTCGAGCTGGCGCGCCACCCACTCGATCTGATCGGGGGTGAAGTTGCCGGAATCGAGGCGCATCAGGAGCAGCGTCTGCAGGTACTCCTGCTCGACGCACACACCGGGCCGCGAGAATGGCGCCGAGCCGAAGACGAGCTGCTCGCGTTGCCAGCCGCGCATGCGTGCGAACTCGTACAGCTCATGCAGCTCGCGCCACTGGGCCGGAATCCAGTGGCCGTAACGGAACAGCCGGAATTTCCCGTCGACACCCTTGTAGTGCGCAAGCCGGACGAGGACCCAGGGCAGGATGGCGCGCCAGCGCTTGTTCTCGGCGTGTGGATAGCCGGCCTTCAACGCGGCCTGGTACGCGGCGGTGAAGGCCTTCACGAGATCGAATACCGCATGCCACAGGCGCGATTCGACGCTGGAGCTCTTGGTATAGGTCGTCGTGTATTGCTGGGTGAGCTGCGCGAGTACCTGCTCGAGGCGCGCGTCGACCCGCAGCAGGGCTTCCACCTGCCCGACCGAGACGTCGCGGCGCTTGCCGGGAAACTGCGCGACGAGGTCGAGTGCCTCGCGCTGCATGGCCATCGTGTCGGTGGCCCCGAGCGTGGAAATCCAGCGCCCGGCAGTCTTCGCGTTGCGCAGCGGATCGCTGAACCCGCGAAACCAGTCGAACATCGGCTGCAGCATCGTGTGGGTGGCGGCCGATGGATGCATTGGCCGGATCAGCGACCGGCCACAGTCATGCGACCAATCAGCACCGAGCCGACGTGGCGCGAGCCGCGCAGGTCGACGTCGTTGCCAATCGCGACGATGTTGCGGTACATGTCCTTCAGATTACCCGCGATGGTGATTTCCTCCACCGGGTACGCGATCTCGCCGTTTTCGATCCAGAAACCGGCAACGCCGCGCGAGAAGTCGCCCGTCACCGGGTTCACGCCCTGCCCGAGTTGCTCCGTGACCAACAAGCCGCGGCCCATGCGCCGCATGAGTCCGGCGAGGTCGTCGTTGCCATGGCTCACGACCAGATTGTGATTGCCGCCCGCATTCGCCGTCGTGGTCATGCCGAGCTTGCGCGCCGAGTAGCTGCTGAGGAAATAGCCCTCGACCACCCCATTGCGCACGATCTGCCTCGGCGCCGTCGCCACGCCTTCGTTGTCGAACGGCGCGCTGCCCCGTCCGCGCGGGATATGCGGGTCCTCGCGAATGGACACGTGCGGTGCGAACACTTCCTGGCCGATCGAGTCGAGCAGGAAGGACGACTTGCGATAGAGCGCGCCGCCGGAAAGGGCGCCGACGAAATAACCGATGAGGTCGGCCGCTTCCGGCGCCTCGAACAGCACTGGACATTCCATGGTGCCGAGCTGGCGACCGTTGAGGCGCCGCGCCGTGCGCTCGCCCGCAATGCGGCCGACTTCGCTCGCCGGCAACAGGTCGGCGGCCGCGCGCGCCGTCGTGTACCAGTAGTCACGCTGCATCGCGCCGCCCTCCTCGCCGATGACGGAGCAGTCGACGTGATGGCGCGAGTTGCGATAACCGTGCAGGAACCCGTTGCTGTTGGCGTAGACGAATTCGGATTCGCTGCGCGCCACCGTCGAGCCCTCGGTATTCGTCAGGCGGCGATCGACCGCGAGTGCTGCCGCTTCTGCTTCGCGGCCGATGGCCACCGCTTCATCGACCGTGACATCCCACGGGTGATACAGGTCGAGGTCCGGGAAGCTGCGCGCCAGGCGATCGGGGTCGGCGAGACCCGAGGCCGGATCCTCCGCGGTGTAGCGGGCAATCGTGAGCGCCTTGTCGACGGTGGACCGGATGGCATCGGCGGCAAAATCCGCGGTGCTGGCGTGACCGCGGCGGTGGCCGAGGTACACGGTCACGCCGATGCCCTTGTCGCGGTTATAGGCGATCGTCTCCACTTCGCCCTTGCGTACCGTGACGGAGAGCCCGACGGCCTGCGAGGCATCGGTTTCGGCGGCGGTGGCCCCGCCCGCGCGGGCCGCATCGAGCACGGCCTGCGCAACACGCTCGAGCTCGCTGGTCGCGAGAGGAAAGCGCTCGTCGGCAGCAGCGGGGTCCGTGGCGTGCATTGTCGTGCGCCTGTCGCGGGACGGTTGGGAATCCTGTCGGCCTATGCTCATCTTCCACCATCTCACTGTTGTCGCCGCGGTATCGGATGATCGTCGCGGAGCGGTGGGCTATCATAGCAAACGACCCTCGCGTACCTTATCGGAAAGCCAGCCCTGTTGGCGCATGGCGATCCCCGTGAAGCAGTGTCCCGACCCGACGAACAGCAATCCCGGAAACCTGTGCGCGACAACGTGCCGAGCACGTCCGACGCCGCGGACGAGCCGCTCTCCAAAACGCGACGCAAGGCGGCGATGCACGCCTTGCAGGATGTCGGGGAACAGCTCGTCACGCTCGATCCGCGGCATTTCAACGCGCTGCTCGCCGACGTCGAGCTCCCGGAGCGCCTGCGCGATGCCATCGTGACCGCACGCGGCATCAATGCCCATGGCGGGCGCAAGCGCCAGCTCCAGTACGTCGGCAAGCTGATGCGCGAAGTGGATCCGGCGCCAATCGTGCACTGGCTGGATGCGCTGGCGCAGGGGCGGCACCATGATGCCGCCCGGCAGCACGCGCTGGAGCGCTGGCGCGACCGCCTGATGGATGAGCCCGACGCACTCGACTCCCTGGTGGCGCAGCACCCGCACCTCGACCGGCCACAGCTGCGCTCGCTGATCGCCAAGGCGCGGGACGAGCGAGCCCGCGGTGCGCCGCCGCATGCCTACCGCGATCTCTTCCGCACGCTCAAGCACGTGCTGGATGCCGCGGCCACTGACGCCGAAGACTGAGCAACGGCAGCCGGAAGCGCGGACACCCCCGATCACGTCATGGACCCATCTTCGAACCCCTCCGCCGATGCGCTGCTGATCGGCCTCGTCTCGATCTCGGATCGGGCCTCCGCCGGCGTCTACCAGGACCAGGGCATCCCGGGCCTCGAGGAGTGGTTCGCGGCAGCGCTGCGCAGCCCCTGGTCGACGCAGACCCGGCTCATTCCGGATGAGCAGGCCGTGATCGAGCGTACGCTCATCGAACTCGTCGATACGGTGCGCTGCCATCTCGTGTTGACGACCGGAGGGACTGGTCCGGCGCCGCGCGATGTCACCCCGGAAGCGACCCTTGCTGTGGCGCACAAGGTGTTGCCGGGCTTCGGCGAGCAGATGCGCCAGGTGAGCCTCAGGTACGTCCCGACCGCCATCCTGTCGCGGCAGGTCGGCGTCATCCGCGGGCAGGCCCTCATCATCAATCTGCCGGGCCAGCCGAAGGCGATCAAGGAGACACTCGACGGCATTTTCCCCGCCGTGCCGTATTGCATCGACCTGATCGGCGGCCCGTACATCGAGACGCACGAAGAGGTGTGCAAGGCCTTCCGGCCGAAGTCGGCGCAACGTCCGCCGACAGGCGCTCGACCTGGCTGATTCGCCCGGCCCCACGGTGGCGGCGCGCGGCACCGCGGGTGTCGCCTGCATCATCGCCTCGGCCCTGGGGTTCGGGGCAATGGCCATCCTCGCCCGCATCGCGTACGCGTCGGGCGTGGACATTCCGACCCTGCTCGCGCTGCGCTTCGCCATTGCGGCAATCATCATCGTGGCGATGGCTCGAGCAAGCGGCGCGACCTTTCCGCGTGGCGCGAATCTGGTTGGACTGGTGCTGCTCGGGGCCATCGGGTACGCCGGGCAGGCGTTCACGTTCTTCGCGGCGCTCGGCCACGCACCCGCTGGCATCGTGGCGCTGCTGCTGTATACGCATCCCGCGCTCGTCGCCCTGCTGTCGGCGTGGCTGCTGCACGAGGCGCTGACCCCGCGCAAGATCGCGGCGCTCGCCATCGCGCTAGCGGGTACGTTCCTGACCGTTCTGCCGTCACTGCTGAGCGGTGATGGCAGCAGCGCGACACAACCCGCCGGCGTTGCGCTGGGCCTCTCGGCCGCGGTGATCTACGCCTGCTACATCGTCGGGGGCGCCCGCATCACCAAGGAGGTGCCGGTGCTGGCGATGTCGGCGGTGGTGGTGTCGAGCGCCGCGGTGGTGTTCGTGCTGGTGACGGCAGTGCGCGGTGCGCATTGGCCTGCCACGGCGATCGGCTGGTGGGCGGTGATCGGCATTGCGCTTGTGTGCACGGTGGCGGCGATCACACTCTATTTCGCGGGGCTGGCCCGCGTCGGACCGACGCGGGCCGCCACCCTCTCGACCGTCGAGCCGGTGTTCACCGTGCTGCTTGCCGCGGTCGTGCTGGGGGAGCGTGCCGCGGGCTTGCAGCTCGTCGGTGGAGCGCTCATCCTGTTTGCCGTCGTGCTGCTCGCGCGCGCACCGCAGGACGCGAATGGCACCGCTCGCGGGAGCCCATGATGGATACGCCCTTTCCGAACCAGCCCTCCACGTACGCTGGCCGCAACCTGTTCCTGGACGACAGCGCGTTGAGCGAGGCCGTGACGCGCGAAGGCGGCGGCACATTCGCGCCCGAGCTCGTGGCCTTCGGTAAACGCCTGGGCGATCCGGAAGTGCTGGCGTGGGGCGAGGCAGCGAACCGCTTCGCCCCCGAGCTCGCGAGCTTCGACGCCGGCGGTGAGCGCGTCGACGATGTCGCCTTTCACCCGGCATGGGACGCCTTGATGGCGCTCGGCAAGGATGCCGGAGAACATTCGATGCCGTGGTTGCTCCGCCAGCCCGGCGCGATGGTGGCGCGCGCGGCGAAGGCCTTCCTGCACGCGCAGGTCGAGAACGGCACGCAGTGCCCGCTGACGATGACCTTCGCCGGCATTCCGGTTCTCCAGGCGCACGCCGATGCAGTACCCGAGCTCGCCACCACATGGCTGCCGCGGCTGCTCGCGCGTACGCACGATCCGCGGTCCCTGCCCATCCATGCAAAGCGCGGCGCGTTGCTGGGCATGGGCATGACCGAGCGCCAGGGCGGTTCCGACGTGCGCAGCAACCGGACCCACGCGGACCCTGCCGGCGATGGCACCTTCCGGATCACCGGCCACAAGTGGTTCTTTTCGGTGCCGCAATCGGACGCCCATCTCATCCTGGCCCAGGAGAGCGCCGGCCTGTCGTGCTTCTTTCTGCCCCGCTTCACGCCGGACGGCGCCCGCAACGGGATTCGCATCAATCGCCTCAAGGACAAGCTCGGCAACCGCTCGAATGCCTCGTCCGAGGTCGAGTTCGATGCGGCGCTCGCCTGGCGCATCGGCCCTCCGCGCAAAGGCGTCGCGACGATCCTGGCGATGGTGCGCTACACGCGCCTCGACTGCGTCCTGGGCAGCGCGGGCATCATGCGCGCCGCACTGGCGCGTGCGCTGCATCATGCGGGACAGCGCATCGCGTTCGGAAAATTGCTGGCCGATCAGCCGCTGATGCAGAACGTGCTCGCTGACATCGCGCTCGAGACGGAAGGCGCGACGGCGCTGGCGATGCGCCTCGCGCGTGCGTTCGAGAGCACGACCGATACGGCCGAACACGCGCTGGCCCGGCTCGTCACGCCCGCGGCCAAGTTCTGGGTCTGCAAGCGTGGTCCGACGCTCGCTGCCGAGGCGATGGAAGTGCTCGGCGGCAACGGGTACGTCGAGAGCTCGGTCCTGCCCCGTCTCTATCGCGAGCTCCCGGTCAATTCGATCTGGGAGGGTTCGGGCAACGTGATGTGCCTCGACGTGCTGCGCACGATGCAGCGCGAGCCGGCGAGCATCGAGGCGCTGCAAACCGAACTCGCGACGGCGCGCGGCGCGCATCGCGCCTTCGATGCTGCGCTGGATGATTTCGCGACGGCACTGAGCGGGAAGCTGGAGGAACAGGATGCACGGCGCCTGGCGCAATCGGTCGCCCTGCTCCTGCAGGCTGCGCTCTTGTTGCGGCATGCACCGGCCTTCGTGGCCGATGCGTTCTGTGCGTCCCGGCTCGGCAGCGCGCGCTTTGGCGGTGGCGTGTTCGGAACGCTCGCGAGCGCACCGGACGTCCGCGCAATCGTGAGGCGTTCGCTGCCGGGCTGACGTGGTGGCTGACGCGCGCGAGGCTCAACGCTTCGCCTGCGACCCATCCCATCGAGCGGCAGGTGAGGCTTCAGCCCGACATGCCCACGCGACACCGAAGCCTCGCCTACGAATGGTTCGCCGCCGCCGGATCCTGCCGATAGAGTGCCGCGAACTGCGCATACACGGCCGGATATTCGCTTTGCAGCAGCACGGGATCGGCGAAGAAGACCTCCGACAGCACCGCAAAGAATTCCGCCGGATGCTCGGCCGCATAAGGATCGATCAGGGTCTCCTCGCCACGATCCACACGACGCGAGAAGTCGACGTAGGCTTCCCGCATCGCCAACTCCCACGCGTCCGGCGACATGCCCGGCGGCAGCGGTGGAAACCCATTCGCTTCCCCATTGCGCATGTCGATCTTGTGGGCGAACTCGTGGATGACGAGATTCATCCCCGACGCCCCCCAATCGGCGCTCGCCTCGACGTCCGGCCACGACAGCACCACGGGTCCGCCGGGCATCGATTCCCCGGCGAGCGGCCCGCGGCTCTGGTGCACCACGCCCGCCTCGTCCTCCCATTGCCACTCCGGCACGAACTCGCCCGGATAGACGATCACGCTCTCCCAGCCGTCGTAGAGCGCGAGACCGAGATTCAGCACCAGGACACACGCCTGCGCGGCAATGATCACCCGCTGCAGCGGCGTGACCTCGTGCCCTCCGGCGCCGATGATCGTCTTTGCATCGAGGAACAGCACCACCAGCGCGCGCAACCGCTCGCGCTCGTCGGCCGTGTAGATCGCGAGGAACGGCAATGCGGCGACGGCCTCGTCCCACAACTCGTCCGGCAGCGACGACGCGCGCAACACGCGTCGCTCGCGCCAGCGCCGAAGGGCGGCAAACATCGGTTCAGGGGTCAGCGCGGCTCGTCGGCCGGATCATCGGCGAGCTCCGGCGGCAGCACGCCCTCGAGGAGCTGCACGGCGTCGACCTCGGGCAGCGCTTCCACGTCGCGCAGCTTGCGGGTGATGGTGGTGCTCTTGCCGCGTGCTTCGTCGATGGTGTTGCTCGCTTCCTGCAGCTTCTTCTGGGTCTTGGCCAGGATGTCGCTGAATTTGAGGAAGTCCGTCTTGACCGCGCCCAGCACCTTCCAGACTTCGCTCGAACGCTGCTCGATGGCGAGCGTGCGGAAACCCATCTGCAGGCTGTTGAGGAGCGCCAGGAAGTTGGTCGGCCCCGTGACCATCACGCGGTATTCGCGCTGCAGCATCTCGGCGAATCCCGGTCGCGCCATGATCTCGGCGTAAAGACCTTCCGTAGGAACGAAGAGGATCGCGAAGTCGGTGGTGAACGGAGGCGAGACGTAGAGATCGCGAATGGTCTTCGCCTGCTGCTTCATGAAGTCCATGAGCGACTTGCGCGACTCGTCGGCGGCCGCGAGATCGGCACGCTCCAGGGCGTCGTGCAGGCGGCGCCAGTCCTCCAGCGGAAACTTGCAATCGATCGGCAACCAGCATGGCCGGCCGTCGTCACCCTTGCCGGGCAGGCGAATCGCAAACTCGACGCGCCGGTTCGTGTCGGGAACGGTTTCCACGTTCGCCGCGTATTGCTGCGGCGTCAGCGCCTCGGACAGCAGGGTGGAAAGCTGGACCTCGCCCCACACACCCCGGCTCTTGACGTTGGTGAGCACGCGCTTGAGATCGCCGACGCCGGCGGCCAGGGTCTGCATTTCCCCCAGGCCGCGATGCACCTGCTCGAGCCGATCCGAGACCTGCTTGAACGAAGCGCCGAGACGCTGCTCGAGCGTGGTCTGGAGCTTCTCGTCGACCGTCGCGCGCATCTCATCGAGCTTTTTGGCGTTCTCGGTCCGCAGCACATCGAGCCGTTGCTCGAGCGCGACCCGGATGGCGTCCAGGCGCTGGTCGCTCGACTGCGTGAGCTGCATGAGACGATCGGCGGCGAGCTTCGCCTGTTCCGCCTGTGCCGCCGCGGCGGTGGAGAGCTGTTGCAGAAGCGTTTGCTGAAGCTGCGCGAGGCCTTCGGCAAACCTCTTGAGCTGCTCGCTCTGCGCCTGCGTGTGCGACGCGAATTGCTGCTGGGTGGTCTGCGTGAAGCGTGCCGTCTGCTCACCCACTTCGGTGCGCAGCATCTGCGCCGCGCTGGCCTGCTCGTTGCGATGGATGGCCAAGTCCTGCCGCAGGTCGCGCTCGAGATCGACGCCCTGTGACTTCAGCACCTCGACCTGCGTCCCAAGGGCGCGGAGCTCGCGCTCGAACGTCTCGCGCCCGCGCCCGACACTGGCGAAGCGGATCAGCACCAGCGCCGCGAGCGCTGCGGCGATCAACGAACAGGCTGTTGCAGTGACGAGCAGCGCGGTATCCATTGCGTGAAATTCTAGCAGTGCGCGTCGGGTACGGGGGCGACTGCGGGCGCGCAATCATCGAGGGCGAGCGCGGCGAACGAGGCCAGCCAATGCGTGCCGACGAAATGCGTGTCGGACAGTGCCGAAAGTCCGACGCGCAGATGCTCGATGCGTGCGGCATGGGCGCGTGCAGCCCGCGGGTCGCCGGGAGGCAAAGCCCCCGCGACCTCGCGCCAGCACCACGCCCGCGACAGGTTGAGACCATCGAGATGCACGATCTGCGGGTCGGCACGGTCGGAGGCGCTGACCGGCGCAAACAGTGCGGCCGGCTGGCCATCGGCGAGGTGAGGCAGGAATGCGCTCAGCCAATCCGCGAACCCTGCCCGGTCGAGGACGCGCGACATCAGCGCCGCCTCCATGAGCACGGGCGAAAGGAAATCCGCGCCCGACGGCTCCCACTGCGCCGGGGCGTCGCGGTCATCGCCGAACCACGCACGCGCCTTGGCGGCGCACAGCGTCGTCAGTGCGACGATACCGGCCCCCCGTGCGTAGTCGAGTGCAAAGGCCAGGCCGAAGGCGCTGTTGGAATGCATGCCGTAGCGGATGGGATAGTCGGCCTTGGGCAGGTAAGCGAGATAGCGCGCGACGATCAGGTCGGCGAGCGGGGCGAGATGTCCGTGCCAGCGAGTGGTCTGCGCATCGGTGCATCGTGCGAGGTCGGTAGCCAGCTTCAGCAGCCACGCCCAGCCATAGGTACGCTCGAACGACGCCGTGTCGGGTCGCGCGAGGTACGCGCATTCGCCGCCAATCGCGGCCGTCGACAGGTGTGCATCGCACACCGCCTCGATCCGCGAACGCTGCGGCAGATCCGGGAAGCGGCGACGCAGATGCACGAGCAGCCAGTGCATGTGCACGCACGAGTGCCAGTCGTAGCTTGCGTGGAACGCAGGGTGCAGGACGCGCGGCGGCAACGCGTCGCCGTCGCCCGTCATCACGTGATCGAGCTTGTGCGGATATTCCTGCGCGACATTCGCCAGCGCGACCTCGGCGAACCGCGCGGCAAGCTCAGGCGTCAGCGTGGCGCCGCGTCCAGGTGGCGAGTGGGAAGGTGCACGCACGCGTGGGACAGATCCCGCCGACCGCACTACGCAGCTTCGCGACTCGCCTTCTTGCGCTCATGCTCCTTGAGGTGACGCTTGCGGATGCGAATCGACTTCGGCGTCACTTCGACGAGCTCGTCGTCGGCGATGAATTCCACCGCGTACTCGAGCGTCAGCTGGATCGGCGGTACCAGCATGATGGCGTCGTCCTTGCCCGAGGCACGCACATTCGTGAGCTGCTTGCCCTTGATCGGATTGACGACGAGATCGTTGTCGCGGCTATGGATGCCGATCACCATGCCTTCGTAGAGCTTCTCTCCCGGCGCGACGAACATGCGGCCGCGCTCCTGCAGCTTCCACAGCGCGTACGCGACGGCATCCCCGTCCTCCTGCGAGATCAGCACGCCGTTGCGCCGCTCGGGAATGTCACCCTTGACCGGCGCATAGCCGTCGAACACGTGGCTCATGAGGCCCGTGCCCCGGGTGAGGTTCATGAATTCACCCTGGAAGCCGATCAGTCCGCGCGCGGGAATGCGGTATTCGAGACGGGTGCGCCCGCGCGCGTCCGATTCCATGTTGGTGAGATCGCCGCGCCGCGGGCCGAGCGCTTCCATGACCGCGCCCTGATGGACTTCCTCGACGTCGACCGACAGCAGCTCGTAGGGCTCGCAGGTCACGCCATCGATGTCACGCAGCACGACGCGCGGCCGTGATACGGCGAGCTCGTAGCCTTCGCGACGCATGTTCTCGATCAGGATCGTGAGATGCAGCTCGCCGCGTCCGGAGACGAGGAAGGCGTCGGTGTCACCGGTCTCCTCGACACGCAGCGCCACATTGGTGAGCATCTCCTTCTGCAGGCGATCACGCAGGTTGCGCGAGGTCACGTACTTGCCTTCGCGGCCCGCAAGCGGCGACGTGTTGACCTGGAAATACATCGACAGCGTCGGCTCGTCGACATGGATCGGCGGCAGCGGCTCGGGAACGTCCACCGCGGTGAGCGTGGTGCCGATGCTCAGGTCTTCCACCCCGGTGAGCAGCACGATGTCGCCGGCTTCGGCGACGTCGACGGGCACGCGTTCCATGCCCGCGAATACGAACACGCTGCCCAGGCGCGCTTTCGGCGGCACCTCGTCCGGGCCGAGTGGACCATGCAGGATCGCCACCTCCTGGCCCGGTACCATGCGGCCACGGCGGATGCGCCCGATGCCGAGACGGCCGACATAGCTCGAATAATCGAGCGCGCTCACCTGGAACTGCAGCGGACCATCCGGATCGCCGACCGGCGCCGGCACGTGCGCCAGGATCGTCTCGAACAGCGCCTTCATGTCGGCGCCTTCCGGCGTCACCCCTGCCTTTGCCGTCGCGACGTCGAGCGTCGACCAGCCGTTCAGCGCCGAGGCATACACCACGGGAAAGTCGAGCTGCGCTTCGCTCGCACCCAGCCGATCGAAGAGCTCGAACGTCTGGTTGACCACCCACTCGATGCGTGCGCCGGGCCGGTCGACCTTGTTGACCACCACGATGGGCGCCAGCCCGAGCTGGAGCGCCTTGAGGGTCACGAAGCGCGTTTGCGGCATCGGGCCTTCGACTGCGTCCACGAGCAGCAGCACGCCGTCGACCATGCCCAGCACCCGCTCGACCTCGCCGCCGAAGTCGGCATGCCCGGGCGTGTCCACGATGTTGATGCGCGTGTCGTGGTACAGGATCGAGCAGTTCTTGGCGAGGATGGTGATCCCGCGCTCGCGCTCGAGGTCGTTGGTGTCCATCATCCGCTCGGCGACGTGCTGGTGCTTGGCGAACGTGCCCGCCTGCACCAGCAGCTTGTCCACCAGGGTGGTCTTGCCGTGGTCGACGTGGGCGATGATGGCGATGTTGCGTAGCTGCTTCGGGGGCGAGGACATGGACGGGCCTGATCTTTGCGCCGGCGCCAATTCCATTTCTGGGGCTGCCCGCGCGCGGGCCGGGGCGGCCCGCGACCGAGGACTGCCTGGCGCGCGGAAAACCGTCAATTATAGCTGGTTTAGGCTGGGCAGCGCCACAAAAAGTTGCAAAATCCGCAGCTTACGGTATACTTCCGGTTCGGGCGGCCGTTCCGGTCACCGCCCAGCCCGCGGCAGCCAGTCGCCATCGTTTCGCGCGACGGGCCAAGCCCGCGTCACCCATCCAGCAATCCGCTGCCTGGACCGGAAACCGCCCACGGCGGTAGGCCGCGTCAGGAGCATGCATGCACGCAACGAGCTTTGAACAGCTCGGGTTGCGGCCCGAGCTATTGCGGGCCGTGTCCGAGGCCGGTTACACCACGCCCACGCCGATCCAGGCCCAGGCCATTCCCGTCATCCTCGCTGGCCGCGACGTCATGGGCGGCGCCCAGACAGGCACCGGCAAGACGGCCGGGTTCGCCCTCCCCATCCTGCAGAAGCTGATCGCGATGGCGAACAGCAGCCCGTCGCCCGCGCGGCATCCGGTGCGCGCGCTGATCCTGACGCCCACCCGCGAATTGGCGGTTCAGGTCGAGGAAGCGGTCAAGACCTACGGCAAGTACACGGGGCTGCGCTCGACCGTCGTGTACGGCGGGGTCGACATCAAGCAGCAACTGCCGATCGTGCGCGGCGGCGTGGAGATCCTGGTGGCAACGCCAGGACGGCTGCTCGACCACATCGAGCAGAAGAGCGTCTATCTCGGCCAGGTCGAGATCTTCGTGCTCGACGAAGCCGACCGGATGCTCGACATGGGCTTCATCCCCGACATCAAGCGGATCATGGCGCTGCTGCCGGCAACGGCCAAGCGGCAGAACCTGCTGTTCTCGGCGACGTTCTCCAACGAGATCAAGAAGCTGGCCGATACGCTCCTGAATGCGCCGGAGCTCATCGAGGTCGCCAAGCGCAACACCGCCGCCGAAACGGTCACGCAGGCGGCGTACAAGGTGCCGTCGGATGCCAAGCGCGGCCTGCTGACGCATCTCGTACGCTCGGAGAACCTGACGCAGGTCCTCTGCTTCATGCGCACCAAGCACGGCGCTTCACGCCTCGCCCGGCAGCTCGAAAAGGACGGCCTCGTCACCGATGCCATCCACGGCGACAAGAGCCAGCAGGCACGCATGGAAGCGCTGGCCGCCTTCAAGGAAGGCAAGCTCCAGGTGCTCGTCGCCACCGACGTCGCGGCCCGGGGTCTCGACATCGACGATCTGCCGCTCGTCATCAACTACGAGCTGCCGTTCGTACCGGAGGATTACATCCATCGCATCGGCCGCACCGGCCGTGCGGGCGCCAGCGGACGGGCCATCTCGTTCGTGGCCCCGGACGAGGAGCGGCTGCTCGATGACATCGAGAAGCTGCTGAAGAAGACCATCGTGATCTCGAGCGCGCCCGGTTTCGACGCCCACGCCGCTGCAACCGCGCGGCCGAGTCGATCGTCCTCTGCCGAACGTGCCCCGCGTGAACGTGCCCCGCGTGAACGTGCCCCGCGCGAACGCGCTCCGCGTGCCGAACCGCGGAAGCAGGAACCCGTCGGCACGCCTGCACCCGAAGCGCCGCACGACGTACCGCCGCAACTCTCCCGGCGCGAGGAGCGGGAACGCGCGTATGCGCTCAATCCTGATCAGCCGGTCACACCTTCGTCCGCTTCCGCCAGGCTCGCGGATCGTCCGGGCGCGCGGCGTCAGCCGGTGCCGGCGCTGCTGATGAAGCGGCGCGTCGCCGAGCCCGAGAAGGTCTAAGCCCTACGGTGTGAGCGGCGACGAGAGGCCCCGCGACCGCGCAGCGGCCCGGGGATCGGAACGCGCGCGAATCGACGTAGGACGCCGGCAGCACGACGGCCAGCGCGTCGCTCACGGTGATTGAGGCGGCCGCAACGCACGGCGCCGCGCGGCGGGACGTGCATGTCGTCGCGCATTGCCGGACGGGATTCGAGGGCGAATGTGCCAGCGATCTGCAGCGCGTCGCTGCAGAAAGCCATGCCGGTTTCATCCGTGAGCCGGCGGCGCCCGACGCGCTCTGCGCCGGCGTTCTCGAACGCTTCGGTGCACGGGCATGGTCGCGTGCCCTGCGCGAGCATCCGCCGATCTTTGCCCGCTCGATCTTCCTCGGCTCCCCACTGAGCCTGCCCGGCAACGATCGCATCACACCCATCGCCGAGATGGCGAGGGATCCGTCGGCGACCTGCTTGCCCGCGCCGTTCTCGTTGCTCTGGCTGGAAACCCCGGACAGCAACGAAGGCAAGATGCTCTCCGGCATGTGCCGGCGCCTGCAGCCCCTGCTGGAGGAGAAGCTGCGCACGCTCGGCTTGCTCGATAGCGCACGCCCGGCGTTGCCGCGCCTGCACGTGCTCCTCACCGCGCGCGATGCCGCCTACGTCGGCGCGAGCCAAGCCGATGTCGGCAGTCCGTGGCCGATGGGCATCCCGCGACTGCGCATGCCACACGGCGCGCCGTCGCGCTCCACGCTCAAGCTCGCCGAAGCGTTCGTCGCATTCCTGGGCGCGACGGAGCTCGAACAGGTGCGGGCCGGCATGCGCGCCGTGGATCTCGGGGCCGCGCCCGGGGGCTGGAGCTGGCAGCTCGCGCAGCGCGGCGTTCGCGTCACCGCAGTGGACAACGGCGCGCTCAAGGGCGAGGTTGCGCAGGATCCGCTCGTCACGCACGTTCGCGCCGATGGCCTCGGTTACCGTCCGCGCCGCCCCGTCGACTGGATGGTGTGCGACATCGTCGAGCAGCCGTCGCGCATCGCTGCACTCGTCGCGCGCTGGATCGCCGAAGGTGACGCCCGGCGCTGTATTTTCAATCTGAAGCTCCCGATGAAGCGGCGCTACGACGAGGTGATGCGCTGCATCGGCATCATCGGCGACACCATGGAAGCCGCCAAGGCGCGTTACGAGTTGCGCGTGCGCCAGCTCTACCACGATCGCGAGGAAGTGACCGGCTACCTCGCCCGCAAGGATTGACGCTTCATTCCTTCGCCACGCCCAGCCGTTGGTAGGCCGGCTCCATCAGGACACGCAGCCGCGGCAGCGCGCGCCAGTACCAGACCGCCGCAAGCGCGCAGATGCACCCGTTGAACACGAAGGTGGCCGGCGCGCCGAAGTTGCGCGCGAGGGCGCCCGCCGCAAGATTGCCGAGCGGCGCGACGCCCAGGAACGACACGGTGTAGAAGCTCGCCACGCGCCCGCGCAGCCGGTCATCGGTCACGGTCTGCAGGATCACGTTCGCCGAGGCGGCCGCGAGGATCATGCCGCCGCCGACGAAGGCCAGCAGCAGCATTGCCAGCGGCAGCACCTTGAGATAGGCGAACGCCGCAAGCGCCAGCGAGCAGGTGAAGATCGCGAGCGCAATCACCCGGCCGAGGCCGCGGATCGTCGACCGGCTGGCGAGGTACACCATGCAGGAGAGCGCGCCGGCGCCTGCCGACGAAAGGAGCAGGCCCAGCGTGTCCGGCCCACCCCCGTACACGTCGCGCGCGTAGATCGGCATCATCGACGAGTACGGTGCGATGGTCCAGGCGAGCACGGCGAGCACGATTAGCAGCATCCGCACCGGTTCGAAGCCGAAGGTATAGCGGGCGCCCTCGATCCAGCTCGCCCACCAGCCAGGGTGGACGTGACCACGCTCGTGCGTCCACTGCAGCTTGGCGACCGCCACCATGACCACCAGGAAGGTGAGTGCGTTCAACGCGAAGCACCACGCCTCGCCGGCCGCCGCGATCAGGATGCCGGCGAGCGCCGGCCCGATCACCCGCGCCGCATTCACCATGAAGGAGTTGAGTGCGATGGCATTCGGAAGATCCGCGCGGTCGGGCACGAGATACACGTACATCGACTGCCGCAGCGGGACGTCGAACGCCCAGGCAATCCCGAGCCAGAGCGCCAGCACGATCAGGTGCCAGACCTGCACGTCGCCAAGGGCGACAACGACGGTAAGGGCAATCGCCTGGCCGAGCATCAGCGCCTGCGTGACCAGCAGGGCACTGCGCCGGTTCACGCGGTCGGCGAGCACGCCGGCGAACGGGCTGAGGACCAGGATGCCGATATTGGTGCAGAACGCCACCACGCCGAGGATCCACGCCGACCCCGTCACCCGGTAGGTGAGCCAGCTCATGGCGACCTGCTGCAGCCAGGTGCCGATGTTCGACAGGCTCTGCCCGAAGAAGAACAGCCGGTAGTTCCGGTGGCGCAGTGCGCGGAAAAGTTTGCGGAGCTTCATCGGGATCGGGCGTCGGGTGCGCCCCGGGCGGCGGCCCATGTGCGCATGCGCAACGCATCACGGCGCGCGCAACGGCTCACTGCTTGAGCCGCGATGTGCTCACGCGGCGAAGCGCGCGGACTGCTGCTCCAGGTTGCGCAGCCTCGATTCGAGCGCAGCGAGACGGGTGCGTTCCTGATCGACGACGGCGGCCGGAGCGCGGGCGACGAAATTCGCGTTGTCGAGCTTGGCGCGCACCGTGGTGATCTCACCCGAGACCTGCGCGAGCTCCTTGCCGATGCGGGCGCGCTCGGCCTCGCGATCGACCGGCACGTCGAGCATGATGCGAAGCTTGTCGACCACCTGGACGGGCGCATCGCTGTTCGGCAGCTCGTCCACCAGATCCACGCTCGACAGCTTGGCCAGCGCCTTCAGATACTCGGTGATCGCTCCGACGCCATGACCCGGCCAGTCACCGGCGACCTTGAGGGGCACGCGCTGAGCGGGTGAAAGATTCATCTCCGAGCGCAACGACCGGCAGCTGTCGACGAGCTGCATGGTCACGGCGATCTGCGTGTTTGCCGCCGGCGCCCGCTGCGTCATGTCCGGCCGCGGGAACGGCTGCACCGAGATCGATTCGCCCGTCTTGCCGGCGAGCGGCGCCACGGTCTGCCACAACTCTTCGGTGATGAAGGGAATGAAGGGATGGGCGAGACGCAGCGTCTCTTCCAGCACGCGCACCAGAGTGCGACGCGTGCCTCGCTGCGCCGCCTCGTCGCCGGTCGCAAGGTCGACCTTGGCGAGCTCGACATACCAGTCGCAATACGTCGCCCACACGAATTCGTACAGCGCCTTCGCTGCGAGATCGAAACGGTACGCCTCGACCTGGCTGCCAATCGCCTCGCTGGCGTCCTGCAGCTCCGCAAGGATCCAGCGATCCGCCGCCGAGAGCGTCACCGGCGACGCCGGATCGAGCCCCACGTCCTTGCCGTCGACGTTCATCAGGACGAAGCGCGTCGCATTCCACAGCTTGTTGCAGAAGTTGCGATAGCCCTCGCAGCGGTTGAGGTCGAAGTTGAGCGTGCGCCCGAACGTGGCGAGGCTCGCGAACGTGAACCGCACGGCGTCCGCGCCGAATGCCGGAATGCCGTTCGGGAACTGCCGGCGTGTGCGCTTCTCGATCGACTCGCGCTGCTTCTCGAGCACGAGCCCATAGGTGCGCTTCTGCACCAGTGCCTCGAGATCCGTGCCGTCGATGAGGTCGAGCGGGTCGAGAATGTTGCCCTTCGACTTCGACATCTTCTGGCCTTCCTCGTCGCGCACGATCGCATTGATGTAGACGTCGCGGAACGGCACTTTGCCGGTGAAGTAGGTCGTCATGGTGATCATGCGGACGACCCAGAAGAAGATGATGTCGAAGCCGGTGACGAGCACCGAGCTCGGCAGGAAGGTGCGCAGCTCCGGCGTCTCTGCCGGCCAGCCGAGCGTCGAGTGACACCACAGCGCCGAGGAGAACCACGTGTCGAGCACGTCCTCGTCCTGCCGCAGCTCCGTCGACGGCCTGCCCGCCTTCGCCGCCGCTTCCTCGACATCGCGGCCGACGAACACGTTGCCCTGGCCGTCATACCACGCGGGAATGCGATGGCCCCACCACAGCTGGCGCGAGATGCACCAGTCGTGCACGTTCTCCAGCCAGTGGTTGTAGGTGGAGACCCAGTGGTCCGGCACGAAGCGGATCGACGCCGGTGCACCGCCGTCCGGATCGGGCAGCGTGGCGTTCACCGCGGCGAGGCACACGTCCTGCATCGAGCGCCCCGGAAAGTAGGGATGGCTCGCCGGCGCGGGCTTCGTCATCGCGACGAACCACTGGTCGGTCAGCATCGGCTCGACGACGGCATTGGATCGCCCGCAGCGGGGCACCACCATGCGGTGCGCCTTCTCGCCGGCGAGCAGTCCCGCCTTCGCGAGATCTTCCAGCACGCGCCGGCGGGCGACGTAGCGATCGAGCCCGCGATACGGTTCCGGCGCGTTGTCGTTGATCGTCGCGTCGAGATTGAGGATGTTGATGGGCGCGAGACCGTGGCGCTGCCCGATCTCGTAATCGTTGAAATCGTGCGCCGGCGTGATCTTCACGCAACCGGTGCCGAACGCCTTGTCGACGTAGGCATCGGCGATGACGGGGATGGTGCGTCCGGTGAGTGGCAGCTGCACCTGCTGGCCGACGAGGTGCGTGTAGCGCTCGTCGTCGGGATTCACCGCGACCGCGACGTCGCCGAGCATGGTTTCGGGGCGCGTGGTCGCGACGGTGAGGTGACCGGACCCATCGGCGAGCGGATAACGGATCTCCCAGAGCTTGCCGTTCTCCTCTTCATTCTCGACTTCCAGGTCCGAGACCGCCGTGCCGAGCACCGGATCCCAGTTCACCAGACGCTTCCCGCGATAGATCAACCCGTCTTCGTAGAGCCGCACGAAGGTTTCGAGCACCGCCGCCGAGAGGCCCGCATCCATGGTGAACCGTTCGCGCGACCAGTCGCCCGAGGCACCCAGCCGGCGCATCTGTCGCGTGATCGTCGAGCCGGACTCTTCCTTCCACGCCCACACGCGCTCGACGAACTGTGCGCGTCCGAGGTCATGCCGCGATCTGCCCTCGCCCCTGAGCTGGTTCTCGACCACGATCTGCGTCGCGATGCCGGCGTGATCGGTACCGAGCTGCCACAGCGTGTTGTCCTGCTTCATCCGATGGTAGCGGATGAGAATGTCGATGAGCGTGTGCTGGAACGCGTGGCCCATGTGCAGCGTGCCCGTCACGTTGGGCGGCGGCAGCTGGATGCAGAATGGCGGTGCCGCCGGGTCCATCGACGGCTTGAAGAGCCCGCGCGATTCCCACCACGGGTACCACTTCTGTTCGATGGCGCGGGGGTCGAAGCTCTTGGCGAGATCCATGGCAGGCGGGGAAAGTGCAGCGGAAAAACAGGCAATTATAGCGAAGCATCCGAGCACCGCCGGTGCCTCGGCCTGCCTCGTGGGTCAGGCCTCGCCTGAGATTGCGGCCGCGCGCCTAAAGCCTTGCCTGCAACATCCCGGTGACGGAGACGTCAGCCGGACGCCCGACCTGCATGCATCGGATGACGCTCACCGCGCCTCGTTGCGCCACTTCTCGATTTCCCGCTCGATGGCTTCCGCTACATACGCGCGCAGCAGCTGGCCCACCTGGCGGTTGATGGTCGCGACAAGCTCCGCGCTGGCGCGATCGACGATCGGCTGCAGATGCTGCTGCAACTGGCTCTGCAACCCGGCTTCGGTGAACAGATCCACACGCTGCAGGACCTGCACGCGAATCTCCTCGGCGAGCGATGCCCACCGCGGGTCGTCGGAGGCGAGGGGTGCCTGCTCCCGCGGCATTGCCGCAGTTTCGCGCTGCCCACCGGGCGATGCCGATGCGCTCGCGGCCTGCGCCGCCGTTGCCGCAACATCCAGGGACACGACGGCATCGGCAGCACCCGCCGGTTCAGTGGTGTGATCGCGCAACCAGTCCGAGAGCTCGGTTTCGGCAGCTTGCGCGGCACGCCCGTTGCCATCGCGGTGGGCAACTGCCGTGACCGACGCCAACGAGGGCTCGTCCGCAGCGTCGGCCGTGGTGCGCGTCGAAGCGTCCTCGGCCGCGACATCCCCGCTCGCGCGCGCCGCGGCGAGCGCTGCGTCCAGCGCGGCGGGATCGAACTCGAACGACTCGCGCGTCCCGTCGGCATGCACGACCGGACCGCCGCCGAACGATCGCATATCGATCGCCTCATCCCGCGGACGCTCATCGGGCGCACGCAACTGTTCGAACGCCGACGGGGAGGTCGCGGTGGCGGGGAATGCTTCCGCATCCTCGACCGTCAATTCCTCGATCACGATCGCGTCCGGCTCCGTAACCGCTACGGCTGGTTCCGCTGACGCCGCCTCGCTCGAAGCTTGCGAGGCGATGCCGAACAGGCCCGCTGCGGCGCTGTCCTCGATCGCATCCGTGAGGACGGGAAAATCGTCAGGGAGCGCATCGACCGGCACCGGCGCAGCCGCGTCGAGAATGATCGGACCGGCACCGCCGTCGGCCCCCGCAATCTCGGTCAGTACAGGGATATCGTCATCGACGGCCGCGTGCGGCTCCGCTCCTGCGGCGACCTCGGTGACATCGCCAGCATCGCTCTCCGTCGCGCGCGCAGCGTCGCGCGCGCCGGTGCCCGGCGCAACGTCCGACAGCGGATGGGCTGATCCGGACTCCGCGCCCGGCGCTTCCGTCGCGGGTGCACCGTGCTCGACCGGGCCCGCTTCGCCGCCGCGGTTGCGCCGCATGAGCGCATCGACTTCTTCGAGGAGCTCGCGCGCGGTCGGCATGTCAGTGTGCCGGGGCGGCGGGGCCCTTGGCGCAGACGCAACGCGGCGGCGTCATGGGCGCTCGCGCAGATCGTGGGAGCGCAATTCGTAGCCACGCTCCTTGTAGAACTTCCAGCGCTCGCGGCCAGCTGCCATGGTGGCGGCATCGTCGCCGACGATCTCCGCCAGGCGCTCGAACCGCGAGAAGAACGCGGGTGGCGCGGCCTGCAGATTCACGAGCACGGCCGCGGGACCGCGGTGTTCCGCGGCATGGTCGACGATGATGGGCGTCTCCGGCGCCAGCGGACTCGCGAGCCGGCAGTGCGGCATGAAACCGGTCGCCGGCCATTTCCACATCAGGCCATCGAGGAGCGCCGTCATCTCCTCGTCGGCGGTCAGCACACGCACGGATCCGTGCTGCGGCCACGCTTTCGCCACCAGCTGCACCACGACCCGCAGCGGATCACTGCACCGCGTATAGAAGTCGATCGTCGTCACGCGGCAGCGCGCCTACCCGGCAGCATTCGCCTGCGCAAGCAGCCAGGTGGTGAGCATGGGCACGGGCCGGCCGGTGGCGCCCTTTTCCTTGCCTTCCTTCCAGGCGATGCCGGCGATGTCGAGGTGCGCCCAGTCGTACTTTTTCGTGAAGCGCGACAGGAAGCACGCGGCCGTGATGCTGCCGCCGGCGCGTCCGGCGATGTTGGCGAAGTCGGCGAAGTTGCTGTTGAGCCCTTCCTGGTAATCGTCCCACACGGGCATCTGCCAGCCACGGTCGTAGGCATCGTCGCCCGCGGCGATCAGCGCCCGGGCGAGCGCGTCGTTGTTGCTGAATACGCCACAGGCGACGTGCCCCAGGGCGATCACCATCGCCCCCGTGAGGGTGGCGATGTCGACGACGGCCTCGGGTTCGTAACGCTCGGCATACGTGAGCGCATCGGCAAGCACGAGCCGGCCTTCCGCGTCCGTGTTCAGGATCTCGACGGTCTGGCCCGACATGCTTTTCACGATGTCACCCGGCTTGGTCGCGCGGCCGGAAGGCATGTTTTCGCAGGCCGCGACGAGGCCGACCACGTTCACCTTGGCCTTGAGCTCGACGATCGCCCGCAGCGTGCCGAACACGGCGGCAGCACCGCACATGTCGTACTTCATGTGGTCCATGTCGGCACTGGGCTTGATGGAAATGCCGCCGGTGTCGAAGGTGATCCCCTTGCCCACCAGCACCACCGGCTTCGTCTTGCGCTGGCTGCCGTTGTATTCGAACACGATGAAGCGCGGCGGCTGATCGCTGCCGTTGGTGACGGACAGGAACGAGCCCATCCCGAGCTCCTCGATCTGCGGACGCTCGAGGACCGTGACCTTGAGATCGGGATGCTCCTGCGCGAGTTGCAGCGCGCGCTCGCCGAGGTACGTCGGTGTGCAGACGTTCGCGGGCAGGTTGCCGAGATCGCGCGTGAGCTCCATGCCCCGGGCGATCGCAAGCCCGCGCTCGGCGGCGGCTTCGCCGGCGGCGAGGTCGGAGCGCTGCGGGACCGAAAGCGTCAGCTTGCGCAGCGGCCGGCGCACTTCGGTGGGCTGGCTTTTCATCTGCTCGAACCGGTACACGGATTCCATCGCCACCATCACGGCGTGCTCGACGCGCCATGCGACCTCGCGGCGCTTCACCTTTTCCTCGGTGAGATAGAGCACCGCCTCGTAGGAGCCGGTTTCGTTCAGCAACTTGACCGACGACCGGATGGCGCTGCGGAACTCCTTGTCGCGAAAGTCACGCTCTTTGCCCAGGCCGACCAGCAATACGCGGTCGGCGAGGGTGCCGCGCACGTTGTGCAGGAGGAGCGTGCTGCCGAGCTTGCCCTCCATGTCGCCGCGGCGAATGATTTCGCTGATATAACCGTTCGAGGCGCGGTCGACGAGCTCGGCTGACAGCGAAAGCTTGCGGTTGTCGAAGACGCCGACCACCACGCAGGCGCTGCGCTGTTTCTCGGGACTCCCACTTTTTATGGTAAATTCCATCGCTCTCCACGCTCCGAACGTTGCTTTTTTTTGCGCTCAGGCCAACAGGCCGGCATTATCGGCAAAAAGAGCAAAAAAAGTCAAAATCTTCCCCGCGTCATGATTTTTCGTCGCAGCCTCGTCCGGGAACTCACGGCGACGGCGGTGGGACTGTTCATCGTCCTGCTCGCGATCCTCTTCACGAACCTCGTCCTGCGCCTGCTCGCGCGTGCGGCCGGCGGTGCCGTGGCCCCCGAGGGCATCGTCGCCCTGTTGGGCTTCAACGCCCTGTTCTACTTCAATATTCTGCTGTCGGTCACGCTGTTCCTGACGGTGCTGCTCACCCTGTCCCGATGGCACCGCGACAGCGAAATGATCGTCTGGATGTCGTCCGGGCAGAGCCCGCTCGCCTGGGTGCCGCCGATCCTGCTCTTCGCCACGCCGTTCCTTATCGCGATCCTAGGGCTGTCGCTCTATCTGTCCCCGTGGGCCGAGCAGCGCAAGCTGGAATACGAGCGACAGCTCGAAACGAAGGACGAGTTCGTCCTGGTGGCCCCCGGCCTCTTCAAGGAATTCCGGCGCGCGAACGTGGTCGTGTTCATCGAGGCCCTCAATCCCCTCAATGGCACGATACGTAATGTCTTCCTGCACTCCATCGACGAAGGGCAGGACGTCACCACCGTGGCCGCGTCGGGGACGCTGCAGGAGATGGCCAACGGTGATCGCTTCATCGTGCTGCAGGACGGCCGACGCTACGAGGGCCAGCCCGGATCGGCCGAGTTCCGCGTGGTCGAGTTCGAGCAGCTCGGGCGGCGCATCGAGCCCGCGGAGCAGCGCGCCATTCCCGTGTCCACGAAGGCCATTCCCACGCCGACCCTCGTCGCGGTGCCGGGCGGTCCGGAAAAGGCGGAGCTCTTCTGGCGGCTTTCCGTGCCGATCTCGGCGCTGGTGCTGACACTCCTCGCGGTGCCGCTGGCCTACGTCAATCCACGCATGGGACGCTCGTTCAACCTGGTCGCAGCGGCGCTGCTGTACATGGTCTACAGCAACTGCCTCAACATCGTGCAAAGCTTCATTGCGCAGGGCCGGCTGGATTTCTGGGTCGGCCTGGTGCTTCCGCACGCGATTGCCGCAGCGCTGGTGCTGGTGCTCTTCAACAGCCAGCATTTGCTGCGGTTCCGCCGCCGCCCGGCGACACGGCCCGCACCTGCGGCATGAAGCTCCTCACACGCTACATCGGCCGCGAAGTACTGGCCGCCGTGATGCTGATCTTCGCGGCACTGGTGTCACTGTTCGCGTTCTTCGATCTGATCCACGAGCTGGGAGACGTCGGTCGGGGCGGCTACACCCTGGGCAGCGCGGCCCTGTTCGTCGCCCTGCAGCTGCCGGCGCGCATGTACGAGCTCTTCCCTGTCGCGGCGCTCATCGGCACGCTGTTCGCGATGGCCCAGTTCGTGGCCAACTCGGAGTACACCGTCATGCGCGCCTCGGGCGCATCACTCCTGCAGGTTTCGTGGGCGCTGGTGCGTATCGGCATCCCGCTTGCGCTGGCGACCTTCCTCGCGGGCGAATACGTTGCACCGCCCGCCGACCGCCTCGCCCAGCATCTGCGCGTGCAGGCACGCGGCGACGCGCCGCGCGTCGTCGCACAACAGTTCCGCTCGGGCTTCTGGTTCAAGCAGGACCAGACGTTCGTCAATATCCGCGGCGTCCTGTCCGACATGACGCTGGTCGGGGTGCGGATCTACGAGTTCGATCCGGACATGAAGCTCAAGGCGCTGCGGATCGCGGAATCGGGGAAATTCGGTGACGACGGCCGCTGGCGGCTGATCAACGTGCGGACGACGCAATTGGGCGCCGACGCGACCCGCACCACCAGCGCGCCCACGCAGACCTGGGACACCATCCTGCGACCGTCTTTGCTGACGGTGTACCAGGTCGCACCGGAGCGCCTCGAGCTCAACACGCTATGGGACAACATGCGCATCCTCGGCGGCAGCTCGCAGAAGACGACGCGCTTCGAGATCGCATTCTGGAACAAGGTGTTCTACCCGGCAGCGGTCGTGGTGATGATGATCCTCGCGCTGCCGTTCGCGTACATCCAGCGCCGCTCGGGCGGGGTGGGGTCGCGCATTTTCGCGGGGACGATGCTGGGTCTTGCGTTCTTCCTGCTCGGGCGTCTGTTCACCAATCTCGGCCTGCTCAACGACTGGCCGCCGCTCTTCTCCGCGGTGTTTCCGCTGATCGTGTTCGTCAGTGTTGCGGCGGGGATGCTGTGGTGGCTGGAGCGACGCTAGCGGGGCACGGACGGTTGGCACGAGGACGTCATGAAGGTGAGGCTTGCCGCTGACGAGCAATACTGGACGGTCCCAACAAAAAAGCCCCGGGGCCGGGGCTTTTCTGCGTGGAGCATATTGCGAGCGTCAGACGGTGGCTTGCGGAACCACGCTGACCAGCTTGCGTTTTTCCTTGCCCTTGGTCGCGAACTCCACGGTGCCCGGCACGAGTGCGAACAGCGTATGGTCCTTGCCCATGCCCACGTTGATGCCTGGGTGAATCTTCGTGCCGCGTTGCCGAACGATGATGCTGCCCGCCGTGATCACTTCCCCGCCGTAGGTCTTGACCCCGAGGCGTTTCGAGTGGGAATCGCGGCCGTTGCGCGAGCTGCCGCCCGCCTTTTTGTGTGCCATGAGTGTGCTCCGTGCGTGGTTCGCTCAGTGATCGCTCAGCCGTCGATGCTGTCGATCTTGAGCTCCGTATAGTTCTGGCGATGGCCCTGATGCTTCTGGTAATGCTTGCGCCGGCGCATCTTGAAGATGCGGATCTTCTCGCCGCGACCGTGCGCCACTACGGTGGCCTTCACCGTAGCGCCGTCGACGATGGGTTGACCGAGGCGGACGCTCTCGCCTTCCCCGACCAGCAAGACCTGGTCGAGAATGATTTGTGCGCCCACGTCCGCCGGTATCTGTTCTACTTTGAGATTTTCGCCGGGGGCAACCTTGTACTGCTTGCCGCCGGTTTTTATGACCGCGTACATGGATGGACTCCTTGCCTTGCTGCCTGCTTCCCGCGCCTATCGCGGAAAGCCTTAAATTATAAAGCCTTACCCAGCCTTTTGTCAAAGCGTGGGCGGCTACGTGCCCTGGGGCCAGCGCCCGGGGGTGGACAGACGGTTGACAGCGCTTCGCGCGTTCGCCACGGCGCCCCGCTGCGCCGGGCCGCACCGGCGCCGCGCAGTCGAACGCGCCTGCCGTTCGGTTACAATCGCGCGCTCGCCAGCGCCCGTGCATTGCCCGTAGCGTAGCGCACGCGCCACCTCCAGATACCGACCGCCGCCGTGCCCATCCAGCTCGTGATGAATGCCATCGCCCCTGCCATGCGGGAGGTCGATCGCGTGCTCCATCAGAGCCTGGACTCCGACGTCGCACTCGTGCGTCAGGTGGCCGACTACATCGTCAACGCCGGCGGCAAGCGCCTGCGGCCGGCCTTGCTGCTGATGGCCGCGAATGCCTGTGGTTACGCCGGGCGCGATCACTACACGCTGGCCGCGGTGGTCGAGATGATCCATACGGCAACGCTGCTGCACGACGACGTGGTCGACGAGTCGGACCTGCGCCGCGGAAGCGCGACGGCCAATGCCCGCTACGGCAACGCCGCGAGCGTGCTGGTCGGCGACTTTCTTTATTCGCGCGCGTTCCAGCTCATGGTGACCGTAGGCTCCATGCGGGTGCTCGAGGTGTTGTCGCAGACGACGAACACGATCGCGGCCGGTGAAGTCCTGCAACTCATGAATTCCGGCGACCCGGATCTCACCGAGGCGGCGTATTTCGAGGTCATCGAGCGCAAGACTGCCAAGCTTTTCGAAGCGGCCGCGCGCCTGGGCGCCGTGATCGCGCAGGCCTCTCCGGAGCGCGAAGATGCCCTCGCCCGCTACGGCATGCATCTCGGCACGGCCTTCCAGCTCGTGGATGACGTTCTCGACTACTCCGGGAACCTGGAGGCGATCGGCAAGAGCCTCGGCGATGATCTTGCGGAGGGCAAGATGACATTGCCGCTCATTCGCGCGCTCGAGATCGGCAGCGCCGAAGATGCCGCAATCGTGCGCGGCGCAATCCAGGGCGGTGGTATCACCGATTTCCAGCCGGTCGTGCAAGTGCTGGCGCGCACCGGCGCGCTGCAATATGCACGCGAGCGCGCCGAGCGCGAGAGCGCGGCCGCCATTGCCTGCGTACAGACCCTTCCCGATTCTCCGGACCGACAAACTCTGCTAGAATTAGCGTCCTTCGCAGCGCATCGATCCTACTGATCTTCAGCGTGCGGGCGCGACGCAGCAAGCAACATCGTCGAAGGTCAAGCACGGAACGTCGGTCGGGCCGCGGCAGCACGGCGCAATGCCCCACTGTGAAGCCTCGCGGAGCATTACTTCCCGCCGCGGGGACGCGAAGCAGATGTTCAGCCATCGGGGTGTAGCTTAGCCTGGTAGAGCGCTACGTTCGGGACGTAGAGGCCGGAGGTTCGAATCCTCTCACCCCGACCAGAATCGCGGCGGCATTCTGGTGCACAGTGCCCGGTCATTCGATGGTGCATGATGTGCGGACATATTGAGCATCGACGCAAGGGTCGGCGGAAGCCGGCCCTTTTTGTTGCCTGCCGTTGCTGAATCGGTGTCACGCACGCATCGCTCTCAATCCGAAGAAGACGCAGTCGAAGCGCCGCGATGGGAGTGCTGCTTGATCGCGATTGCGATGAGCGACACGCCGATTGCCGTCGTCGCCAGGGCGTCCTGCGAAAGCGCTGCAAGCAGGCTGTCGAGGACATGCGGGTTGCTTTGTTCGACGTATCGCGCGAGTTCGTAGACCTGGTTCGAGCTGAGGCGTGCCGCATCCTCGAGCGATACCGGTATCTCCGTCCAACGTGTGCGCAGAACATATTTCGCAAAGACGCCGCCCCCGAGGACCGTCAATGCCAGCGGCCCCACCGATGCGAGCAGACGGCTCAACAATCGCACCCTGAGCGCGATGCCGAGCTTGTCGAACACGTCTGCAAACATGGCCGGCAGCGACGGCGGGTCCAAGGCGACGAGCTGGGCCAAGGTTCGCACCGGCTCACGCGCATGCTCCGTCGATCCCGGTAGCTTCGATGACGACATCCTCACCTCCTTCGAACGAAATCCTGAGCGAGGGCCACCGCGCCATGACCCGCGTGCGGCGTCACGATGAGGCGTTGGCATCGGCCGCGGCGGCATCCCACTGCAGAGCGTCCCTCGCCGACGGCAGGGAGGGATCGCTTGGCGGGACTTGGGCTGGCCGCGACGTCGTGTAGATACTGGCCTGACCGGTCGACTGGGGTACGGACGCGTCGACTGCGGCCGCGCGACGCTCCTCGGCGGCGACCATGGAAGGTTCCGCCGACGCCATCGCGGCATCCTGCCGCTGGCATCCGGCGAGGCCCGCCATGCCGAGCATGACGACAAGCGCGCGTAGCAGGTTCTCTTTCGTGGTGTTCACCATCGATCCTTCACATCGTCGTCCACTGGGGTCCGGACCGATTCCGCACCCGAGCACGAATCCGCTGCAGGTGCCGGCAACCGGACCGCAGGCAGATGGACGATGAACGTGCTGCCGCGACCGATACCTTCACTGCGCGCCTCGACAGTGCCGCCGTGCAGCTCGATGAGCCGCTTCACCAATGCCAGACCGACCCCGAGTCCGTCGCGCGATCGCCCGGCGGTGCCGTTCACTTGCACGTGCATCTCGAAGATCCTGGACAGCATGTCGGAGGGAATGCCGACGCCGGTATCGCCGACGGTCACCACCGCATCCGTGCCACGGCGCGCCACCGTCACGCAGATGTGGCCCCCACGGTCGGTGTACTTGGCGGCGTTGTACAACAGGTTGGAGAAGACCTGCGCGAGCCGGATTGGATCCGCGTCGACCGGGACCGGCTCCGTAGGCCGTGTCACGGTCAGCCGATGACCGCTCGCCGCGACCGCCGGCCGGCTCGCTTCAACGGCGTGTTCAACGAGCAGCGCGAGGTCGATGCGCTCACATCGAAGCTCCATCATGTCCCACGCGATGCGGTGCGCGCCGATGAGGTCGTCCACCAGCCGGTTGATCTGCCTCATCTGTCGTTCCATCAGCCGGATCGTCTCTGCGTTCGTGCCGCTGCTGCGTTCGCTTCGCTTCATCACTGCAAACGCGTTCTGGAACGGGGCGAGCGCATTGCGCAGTTCATGGGCAACCGTGGCCAGCGCCTCTTCTTTGGTCTGGTTCGAGGCGACCAGTCGTTCGGCCTCCTCGATGAGCTCCGCTTCGCGCAGCTTGTACGCGGCAAGCTCATGAGCCAAGGCGATAAAATACTGCCGGTCGCCCCACCGCAATCGCGAGCTGCCGATCACCATTGGAAGCGTCGTGCCGTTCTTGAGGCCATTGACGAATTTCCAATGCTGGGTGGGCATTCCCGATCCTGGTGCACGAAGAGAATTGACGAAGTGGCCAGCGTGGCAGGCCGTACTGCGCATTCGCGATGAGCATTCCGCGCTCTAAGCGGACCCGTTCGGGGGTCACTGTGTACCAAAGGGCTCACGGCGCGGCATCGAATGATTCGAAGCGTGGGCCGTACGCATTACATTCGCGTTGCGGCAAATGGATGGCTGCGTTACAGCTGAAACGAGAGGACATGCACCTGGGTGCTCCGGAGGCGGAGAATGGAGACCATGCTGCAGGCGATTGACGGCGCCGTCGCCCGCACGGGAGTGTCACCGCCGGTGCGCATCGGCGTAGCCGTGAGGGAAGTCTGCCTAACCGGCTTGAGAGCAGCCGCCCGCGACGTTCATTCGAGCGCTGCGCGATGACGGAATCGTCGGATCGCGAGCCAGAAACGCCTGCCGCATCATCCACGTCGTCTCCAGGGTGGGGTCCTCCACTCCTGGGCAGTGCGGCGCGAACGGTGCAGTTGTGGTGCGCGGCAATGCTCGCGGGCGTGCTGGCCGCCCTGGCGACAACCGGCTTCCGGATGCTCATCGAGCTGGTGGAGCGTATCGCGACGGGCCAGGTCGGCGGTCTCGTCGCCGCCGCGAGCCATCTGCCGCCGTGGCATCGGGTGATCGTAGGAGTCCTCGGGGGCACGGCCGCCGGCCTCGCCCTGCATTGGGGCCTGCGCTGGGCGGCGCGCGGCCCCGCCGGCGCACGCCATGTGGATTACATCGACGCCGCGCGCAAGGGCGACTTCGTGCTGAACGATCGCACAACGCTCGCCCGGACCGTATCCGCGTTGCTCTCCGTCGGGACCGGCGCTTCAATCGGACGCGAAGGGCCGATGGTGCAACTATCGGCATGGCTCGCTGCATGGCTTGCGCGCGTGTTTCCAGTACCTGCCGGCGAGCGCAATGCGATTTTCGTATGCGGAATCGCGGCGGGAATCGGATCGGCCTACCACGCACCCGTGGCCGGGGTCGTATTCGTGGTCGAACTCGCGCTCGGTTTTTTTGCGAGGCACACGGTAGCACCGGTGCTGATTGCCGCGGCCACGTCGAGCGCGCTGATCTACTGGCTCGTCGAGCCAAGGCCGCTGTACGTGATGCCTGCGCTGGCGCTGTTGCCGACGAGTCTGGTCATGGCTCTGGCCGCCGGCGTGATCTGCGGCGGCCTCGGTTGGGGACTGCTCAAGCTGCTGGAGCGGGCGCGCACAGTCTTCGGCCGAATTGCAGCCCTGCCTGTTCGCCTGGGCCTAGGGGGCCTGCTGGTCGGGTTGTTGTCCGCAGGTGTGCCTGAAGTCTGGGGCAACGGGTATAGCGTCGTGTCGCAGGTGCTGCAAGGCGATCTCGGCTGGCGGTGGGTCGCGCTCCTCCTCCTTGCCAAGGTGGCTGCCACGATCGTGAGCACGGGGTCCGGAGCCATCGGCGGCGTCTTCACGCCGACGCTTTTCGTCGGCGCCACCAGCGGCTACGTGATCGCCAACGTCGCGACCACGTGGTTCACGCCATCGCTGGTAGGTGATCCACGCGCAGTGGCGGTGATCGGCATGGCCGCGGTGCTTGCGGCGGTGACGCACGCGCCGCTGATGGCGATCGTCATGGTGCTGGAGATGACGAATCAATTCCACCTCACGATCCCGGTGATGCTCGCCTGCGGGGTCGCTTATGCGATCAGTACACAGTTCGGCGCCAAGCCGCTGTACGGCAATCCGATTGAAGCGCACCGCTGAGGCAGCGCCGTGCGTGCCCCGACGCGCGATCGGGTCGCCGCCGCAGTTTCTGCCTGTCTGGGAGCGGCGAAGCCTCATATCGATTGCAACGGAAGCTCGGGCGCCTGGAACGCACGGCAACGATGAGGACCGGAGCTGGCGATCCTGCCGGCGTACCCGCTGGCGGGCGAACAGGCTGACATCCTCCAGGAGCAGGTGTTCAGTGCCTGGCGCCCCGCTGAAACGCCGGCACAAAGAAGAAGACCGTTGCCGGCGGTCGGATCAGTCTCTTCATGGGCGCCCACCACCTGCGCGACACCTGGCCGGCGATCACCGCCAGGACCAGCGCCAACGGACGTTGAAGCGGCTGATGACGATGCCGGTCGATGCAGCGACGTCATTCATATGTCGCGGGTTGCACCCATGACGTGCCGAGCGCCGAAGCAGTCATCGCTCACAGGGGGCCGAAGCGGGTGATTTTCGGCGCTCAGGATTGCGCGACGTCGCCCTATGGTTTCAGCTGAAACGAAACGACGGGTCGATGCAATCGCGCCGCAACGATCCGCGCCGAGACTGGAAGAACTCCTACCGGAGCGGCTGAGCAGCATCGCTGCGCACGAGGCGCAACCGAGCCGGCCCACGCCATTCATCCAACTAAATCGAAGGAATCATCATGAAGAGAACCCTCACCACATTGATCGCTCTCGCGCTCGCCGGCAGTACGACAGTGGCGCTCGCGCAGGGCCCGGCGCACCGCACCGGTACGCCGACGTTGGGCGAGAGGATCCGTATCTTCCAGTCGGAGTCATCGCCATCGCCGATGTATCAGCTGCATCGGCCCATTTCCAATGTGCTGGAGAGCTCGCTGCCGCGGGCCGCAACGCCACAGCAGCGTCTCGCATCGTTCGCCGCCGAAGAGTCCGCGCTGCAGCTCGCATCGAGCTCTGACGTGCCGTTCGACACACCGCCGCGACAGGCGAAGGTTGCTCCGGCCCCCGCTCACCAATCCAGCGCGCAGCGGGCCCGTGACTTCGCCCACACCGTTGCTGAATATCAGGCGCTTTCGACGGCCTGACGGCCGCGGCTGGATTCAGCTCGTCTCGAGAAATTGCACGTACGGGGCAACCGCCCGGATTTCGTCGGCGTGAGAGGCCTCCGCCACGCGATGTCCCGCACGCGCACACACCCGGACCGTAAACCATCTGCATTGCAATCGCGCGCGCTGAATGCCGGCTCGCGTTACGGATGAAATACGGAGCCGTCATGCCTGGGCGGCGATGGACCGGAAGCGCTGCTCATGCCGTGATAGTCCGGGCCGTCTGCGCTGGAGCTGAAGCCGCTGATTGCCGGGCGCGGGGGATGGTGCTATCCGTCTCCCGTTGCCAGCATCGCCGTCAGCTCCGCGCACGCAGAGCGCGGGCGAGCGCCAGTGCAAGGTCGCCACGACGCAACGGCTTGTGCAGCACCTCGGCAGCACCGGCCGCCCGGGCACGACCCGCGAGCTCGGGGCCGCCGAACCCGCTCACCAGCAGGATGGCGAGGTCGGGACGCGTGCGATGGACCTCACCGGCCAGATCCGTGCCGGTCAGATCCGGCATCGTTTCATCGGCGATCACGGCATCGAACCGCGATGGATCAGCTCGGAACTCGGCCAGTGCGCGGCGGCTCCCGGTGAAGCCGACCGGCTCGTAGCCCAGCTCTGCAAGCCACTCTTCTAGCAGCCTGACCAGCGCCTCCTCATCGTCCACCACCAGGACCGTTTCGCCATTGCCACGCGGCAGCACAGGGTCGTTTGCAGGCGCCGGCGGCATGGCAACCCCCGCCTGGGGCAACCAGATAGCAAAGGTTGCCCCGCAACCGGCCTCGGTCTGTACGTCGATCGCGCCGCCCAGGTCCGTGACGATCCCATGCACGAGCGACAATCCGAGGCCTGTTCCTTCGCCGGCGGACTTGGTGGTGAAGAACGGGTCGAACATTCGCTCCATCACGTCGGGCGCTAAGCCCGTGCCAGTGTCTGTTACAACCAGCCGGAGATACACGCCTGGCGCGACACGTCCATGCGTCAGCGTCAGCGGTTCTCCGACCTGCTTGCGCTCGAGCTGCACGTCGAGCGTTCCGCCACCCGGCATGGCTTGCACCGCGTTGGTCGCGAGATTCATCACGAGCTGATGCAGCTGGGTCGGGTCGCCGATGACTGCGGCGTCATCTGCGTCGAGCCTCCGCACGAGCCGGATCGTGGGTGGCAGGGTCGGCGCCAGCAGCTCGAGCGCTTCGTCGACGACCGACTGGACGTGCACAGGGACACGCGCACCCATTCCGCTGCGACTGAATGCAAGAATGCGCTCGACCAGCGCCTTGGCGCGATTTCCGGCCTGCAGGATCTGGTCGACATAGCGGCGAATGGCGCCGTCGGTCGCGCTGGCGCGTTGAGCCATTTCGCCGTAACCGAGGATCGCGCCGAGGATGTTGTTGAAATCGTGCGCGATGCCTCCTGCGAGCGTTCCGAGCGCCTCGACCTTCTGGGCCTGACGCAGCTGGCCCTCGAGACGGGCGCGCTGCTCATCCGCACGCTTACGTGCTGTGATGTCGATAACCGACCCCGTCACCCGGTACGGGGCGCCATCGGACCGACGCAGGCAGCGGCCGCGGCACTGCAGCCAGTGCCAGTCGCCACCCGGGCCGCGCACGCGGTATTCCACCTCGTAGGCCGGCGTTCGTCCGGCGAGGTGCTCGCGCATCGCGGCATCACTCGCCGCGCGATCCCCGGGTTCGATCAGGAGCCGCGCCCACCATTCGGCACGCGTGCCAACCGCAACGTCGGCCGCATCGCCGTGCAGCGTTTTCATCCGTGGCGACAGAAACAGTCGATCGTCGTCGAGGTGCCAATCCCAGTGCCCCTCGTCGCTGCCTTCCATGGCAAGCGCGTACCGCTCCTCGCTTTCGCGCAAGCGCCGCTCGCCCTCCGCCCGGCGGGCAAGCTCGCGCACGAGCGTCAATGCGAGCAGCACGGTCAGGAGCACTACGCTTCCCGTCCGCACGCCGATGCTGATCGCCTCACTGCGCCACGCGGAGAGCGCGTCCTGCTCCTTGCGCGAGACCGCGACGAAGAGCGGAAAGCCAGCCACCGACGCTGTCGCGATGAGCCGTGGCGTTCGCTCGAATGAAAGCGTCACGCGCTCCACGGGATCGTCAGCGTTATGCCGGCGAACGTCGGCGATCTCGGAAATCACCCGGCCGATCGCCGCCGGCGCGGGCGGCTGCGACGCGATCAGCACGCCGTCGTCGCCAAGGAGTCTCACCGCGCTGCCCGGTCCGAGATCGATGTTGCGGAACGTCTGCTCGAACGCGCCAAGATCGAGCGTTGCGACGACCACGCCTTCCAACCGGTGTGTAGCAGCAAGCATGGGCCGCGAAACCAGGATGACGTACCCGGTTCCTTCGCGAGCCGGCAGCGGGTCGCTGATGAACAGGCCTTGCGTCGCCGGGTTGCGCTGCGCGGTGAAGTACGCATGATCATCGACGTCGTTCGACGGTGCCGGATCGTTGGCGGTCGAAAACCGCACCGCTCCGGACGCATCGACGATCTTCAGCGCGAGCACTGACTTGAACCCGACGACGCGTGCCTGCAGCTCCGGGAGGACCACCTCGGGACGGCCATGCACCCCTTCGGTCAGATACCACTCTGCGGTGTCGCGCAGCAGCAGATCGAGGGTCTGCAGGTTACCCCGCAGATTTTCGGCCAACGCATTCGAGAGGTTGGTGAGTTCGCGATCCTGCGCCGTGAGCGTCTGGTGCAGGCTGCGGTTGACGTCGTACAGGCCGTTGCCGGTGAAGGCAACGATCAACACCGTGCCCATGCCGAGAATCAGCGCCCGCAACGCTCGACCGGAGCCGGACGCGCCGACGTCCTCCCTCACCGGCGCGGACTCCTTCATCGTGCGCGCCGGGTCAAGTCGTGGTGGCGATCGCGTCGCGGACCGTGGCGAGCAGGCACTCGCGGGTGAACGGCTTGGCCAGCATTCCACGCACCCCCAATGCATCCCGCGCGGCCGCAGCATCCCCCGCACCTGCGCGGAATCTCGCTGACATCGCAATCACCGGGACTGCCGGATACAGCGACCGCAACGCATCGACGGTGGCGGCGCAATCGCGCCGTGGCAGAAGGATGTTCACGATGATGAGGTCCGGCGTTGGGGCACGCGACGGCGGCGTCTCCGCGACGAACACATCGTAACCCGCGCCGTCCAGCCACTCGCGCAAGAGCACGCGCATCAGGTCGTCGGGTTCACACACGAGGATCTTGAACATGCAGTATAGCGGGCAGCCTTCGGCGCGCGCCGCTGCGGCACGGTGCGCAGTTTCAGGAATACGGGGGCGCTCGCCCGTCGTCGCATCCCTATCATTGCAGCGGAGGCCGATGCCGGCTTGATTTCCGGCAGGCGGACCCTCGTTACGATTGTAACCAAGCAGCCGGATGCACCTCCGCCGCCGGAATCCACTACAATTTCATCGCCCACAGTCGCGCTACCTTGGTGCGTCTCGGCTGAGTACGCTCTTGTCCAGCACCCTGCCCCACATTCTGGTTGTCGACGATGATCCCGCGCTCCGTGCGCTGATCGCCGAGTACCTGGGCGAAAATGACATGCGCGTGACCGTGGCCAGCAACGGTGCGCAGATGTCCGCTGGGCTAGCCGACCACGCGATCGACCTGGTCGTGCTGGACCTCAAACTGGCCGGCGAGGATGGCATGCGACTGGCCCGCGCGCTCCGCGAGCAATCCAGCATTCCGATCATCATCCTGACGGGGCGGCGCGACGAGGCCGATCGTGTCATGGGACTGGAGCTCGGGGCCGACGACTACGTCACGAAGCCGTTCAGTCCTCGCGAATTGCTCGCCCGCATCCGTGCGGTGCTTCGGCGTACGGCCACCGATGCCGAAACGCTGCCGGCGCGCGACGCATCACGACGCGCGTACCGCTTCGACGGATGGGAGCTCAACGTCCGGTCGCGCCGCCTGACCGCGCCCGATGGCAAGCGCATAGCATTGACGAACGGCGAATTCGGGCTGCTGCAGGCATTCTGCGCCGCGCCCCGGCGTGTGCTCTCCCGCGATCAACTCCTGGAGCTGTCGCGGCTGGACGCCGCGGAGGTCTACGACCGCTCGGTGGATGTACAAATCCTGCGCCTTCGCCGGAAGCTGGAGGCCGACCCCAGCCGGCCGCGGCTCATCAGAACCGAGCGAGGCGCAGGCTACGTCTTCGACGCCGGCGTCGAAGTGCTTCGCTGAGCCGCGTCTTACTTATGGCTCCGGCCAAGGTGCAGCGCAATCCGCATTGCCCGACGCGTGTGCAATGCCCGTGCGTCGTGTTGATGTTCTGCCTGATTGCATGCGACACAATGTCGCGTGCGACGCGTTTGCATGCCGCGTGATCGAGATCAAGACGCGCGACGACACGCATGCGTAGCGTAGTGGGGGCGCATCTCGCGCTCGCGTTTACCTACGGAGAGATATCCATGAAAACGATGCTTGCCACGATAGTCGCCGGCACGCTGGTCTTCGCAGCGGCTTCGGGTTTCGCCGCCGCGCAGGCAACACAGCAAAAGGCGCCCCCGATGGGCACCCACCAGACGACGGTTACCGAGGGGAACACCACCACCGTAACGCCCGAAGATCGGGCGAAGCTCAAGGCTGAAAAGGCGGCGAAGAAAGAGGCCGCGGCCAAGGCGAAGAAGCAAACCGCCGCGGAAAAGCGCGCGGAGTTGAAGAAAGCGGCGAAGACGACTCAGCCGATCGCGACGGAAGGCAACACGACCGCGGTATCGGCAGAGGAGCGCGCAAAGCTCAAGGCTGAAAGGGCAGCCAAGAAGGAGGCAACGGCAAAGATGACGCCGGAACAGAAGAAGGCCGCAGCCGCAGAGAAGCAGAAACAGACGACCGAAGCGATGAAGAACGAGAAGGCGCAATAGATTCTGCGTCCTCCGTAGCGAGCCTCGGTGCCGCGATCTCGCGCGCTCCGCAGTTGAGTTGCGCGAGATGAAGCCGCCGAGCCGGCTGGGTTCGTGCAGTGGCTCGATGCACGAATCCGAACGGTTCGACGGCAATTTGCATCGCCCCGCTCGGGGGCGATGAGTTTGCGCGCAGCCTCGAGTGCCTGCGCGCTGTCTGGCCGCGCCTGCTAGAGCGGAACCACCCAGCCGACGAGTGCAGCGAGCGTGACCACGATGGCCGGCGACAGGCGCGCGTAGACCAGCAATGCGAAACACGCCAACGCCAGACTGAATCCGGCGCGCGAGTGAATGGCACTCGTCCACACCGGGTCGTACAGGGCTGCCAGGAGCACACCGACGACCGCGGCATTCACGCCTGCCATTGCTGCTCGCATGGTGGGCTGTCGGCGCAGTGCGTCCCAGTAGGGCAGCGCCCCGACGACGAGCAGTGCAGCAGGAAGAAAGATCGCGCCCAGAGCGATCAACCCGCCCTGCCATCCACCGGGGCCGACGCTCATCACGGTCCCCAGATACGCCGCAAACGTGAACAACGGCCCGGGTACCGCCTGGGCGGCACCGTAGCCCGCGAGGAACGCCTCATTGCTCACCCAGCCCGGCGGCACCACGCTCGCCTGCAGCAGCGGCAGGACGACGTGGCCGCCGCCGAAAACGAGCGCGCCTGCGCGGTAAAACCGCTCCACGGCCGCGCTGAGATCCCCGGCCGCAGTCGCCACCAGCGGCAATGCGACGATCAGTCCGAAGAACGCCGTCAGCGCGGCAGTTCCGGCGAAACGTGACACACCGAAGCCCGCGTGCGACACGGCGGCAGCCGGCGGCGATTCGATCAGCCACCACCCCAGCACGCCGCCCGCCACCATCGCGCCCAACTGGCCGAAAGCACCGGGCCAGAGCAGCACGACCAACGCCGCGGCAATGGCGAACGCGGCGCGCAACCGGTCTGGACAGAGCGTTTTCGCCATGCCCCATACAGCTTGCGCGACGACCGCGACGGCCACGATCTTGAGCCCACGCACCGCGCCGGAGGAGGCGAGCCCTGCATACGTGGTGATGCCATAGCCGAAGGCGATGAGCGCAGCGGCGGAAGGCAACGTGAATCCCAGCCACGCGCCGAGGCCACCCAGCCAGCCGGCGCGCAACAGGCCAATCGCGATGCCAACCTGGCTGCTCGCGGGACCCGGCAGGAATTGACACAAGGCCACCAGGTCGGAGTACGTGGCTTCGTCGAGCCACTTCCGGCGTGCGACGAACTCGTTGCGGAAGTAACCGAGATGCGCGATCGGACCACCGAACGAGGTGAGACCGAGCCGCAGGAATGCGAGCAATACTTCGGGCGCCGCCGACGTCGCGCGCTGCTGGTCACGGGGCGCCGAATCGTCGACGTCCTCGTCAACCGATGGGCTCGGCGCGTTGGGATCAGTGCTGTTCACGGGGCGTGACCGTGGACGTTGGTTGATTTGACGTGTTCCGGTCATGCCACGCGGCAGGTTGCGTTTCGCGTGCACGCTGTGGCGCGCACGGCAGTTGGCCCGAGGATGATGATACCTGTCCGAACGGCGTTGCCGACGCGCTCTTCGGCTTCGGGCACGCTGCCCGTCTCGACGAGATCCAAAGAACCCATCGTGCAGGTCGGACTTCAACCCGGCGCAGCACATGCAGGCCTGCCCTGCAGACGTCGCGTCCACCAATCCTGCGGGTCAGGCTTCAGCCGCACGCAGCGCTGTGTGCGGGCCCGCCATGCGAGTGATGCATCCACCTGGCGGTCCGACTCGCCCCGACGAACGTCACCGCAACCGCATGCAGCACCGGTTGCGCGCGTGAAGCGCCTTCGGCATCGCGGCCGTTGATCGCATCGCTGCGGGCCGGCGAAAGCTTCGAAATCAGGGTTCCCAGGAATGCTTCGCAGGGATTCCGCCTGCGCGCGAGCGACGGTACCGAGCCGGCTTCCGCCGACGAGCGATTGCGAATCCAGCTATCGCGGCGTCAGGTCGGTATCGGCTGGCACAGCAAGTTCTGAGCGCGGCGCTGGTTTTCCTTTCCGTTGATCAAATGTCAAATGATCGATCGCGTCGAGAGATAAGCTACATCACAGGCTGGTCGATGCGAGTACGGTGGCCCTCTGCCGGATCCGATGCGTCGATGCAGCGCTCGCATGGAGACGATGATGAAGAAGCTCGCGTTGGCCTTGGTGGGGCTGTTCGCCCTCGCGCTCGCCAGTGACGGTGCACTTGCCCAGAGGGGCGGTGGAGGTGGAGGTGGCGGCCACGGGGGTGGAGGCGGCGGTGGTGCATCCCACGGTGGCGCCTATTCGGGCGGATCGCATGGCAGCTACGGTGGCTCCCATGGCGGCGGATGGCAGGGCGGTAGCCACGGCGGATCGTACGGTGCGTATCACGGCGGCGGACAGTCCCGCGGTTGGTCCGGCGGTCATGGTGGTCAATGGCATGGCGGCGGCTGGTACGGCGGGTGGTACGGGCCGAGCGTAGGCGTGTACCTCGGCAGTCCACTGTGGTGGGGCGGCTGGCCTTATGCGTGGCCCTATTCCTACTATCCCTATTCATACCCCTACTACGCGCCAAGTGAGCCGACGATCTACATCGAGCGTTCGGATAACGCGGCGCCGACCCAGTACTGGTACTACTGTCCGGATCCGGCCGGCTATTACCCGTATGTGCAGAATTGTTCGAAGCCCTGGATGACCGTGCTCCCGCAGCGTGCGGACACGCCGAATCCTCCGGCAACCCAATGATGGCCAATACGATAGGAGCGATGATGAGCACGCGCGCACTGGTGCTTTCGCTCGTAGGCGCCGCGGTGCTTGGCGCCTGCGTTACGGTTCCAACCGGGCCGGCGGTTACGGTCCTGCCCGGCTCGCACAAGAGCTTCGACGCGTTCCGCTACGATGACGCCGCGTGCCGCAATTACGCCCAGTCGATCATCGGCGGGCCCGCTGCCGGCCAGGCGGCCGGTGATGCTGCCGCCGCGAATGCCGTGGCGGGTGCGGCCATCGGGGCCGCTGCCGGTGCGATCATCGGCTCCGTATCGGGGCAGGCCGGTCAGGGCGCCGCGATCGGTGCCGGCACCGGGCTGCTCTTCGGCAGCGCGGCCGGGAGCAATGCGGCAGGCTACTCGTCGTATGCACTGCAACGAAACTACGACAGCGCGTACGTGCAGTGCATGTATGCGCGCGGCAACTTCGTGCCGAGCGCTGGCGGCTACCGTGGTCCCCCGCCTCGTTACTACAGCGCGCCTGCTCCGTATGCGCCATCCGACCCGGCAGCCGGAGGCCAGGCATCACGCGGCTACGGCTATCCGGCGCCGCCCGAGGCCGCGACCGGCAATTATCCGCCGCCCAACTATCCACCGCCGACCGCGCCACAGAACCGGTGAACCACGACAACTGCGCATCATGTCGCGCGGGGGACGTTCGGCGATGCCGCTGCCGCCGCGACGCCCTTTCACGGCCACATACAGCGGCCTGTGGCAATCGACGGGGGTAGACTACTACCCGACCGGAGCACGACAAATGCGAAGATCCCCTGCGCTGCCTTGCATTCTCCTTGCAATCGCGATCCCGGCGGGTGCCGCAGAAGTGTACCGCTGCACCGATGCGGACGGGCGCGTCGAATACCGTGACATCCCGTGTGCGGTACGCTCCGGCGGCAGGATCGCCATCGAGCCAAACGTCACGAGCGAAATCGACCAAAGTGCGGCGCGCGCCGCCAGCAAGGCGATTGCCGATCGTAACGCCGCGCGCATGCTGCGCGATGAACAATCCGCACGCCAGCGCACCCCGAAGCAAGAGGCGGCCACTGGCGCCGTAGGCACAGGCGCCGATCTGCCGTGGTGGCAGCTGCCAGGCCCTCCACCGGATCGGACCGGTCAGCGCGCACCACCGGACGACACGTCGCCGAGCCCGAAGCCGCCGAAGCCTGTCGTCCGCCCGATTGCGCCCCCCGTGCAGCCGTTGCCCGTGCGCTGAGTGACGCAACATCCTCCGCACCACGCGTCCATTTCCCTGCTGGACGGTTGCCGGTGCGCCACGACTGCATCGCTCCGAATGGACATCGTGAATCCCGAGCGCCTACGCGAGGCGGCTGCCCCGGACCGACATCGTGAATGCCGAGCGCAACCAGACCGCAGGCTCCGCACGCGGTGCTGATTACCCGATCGCCAGCGACAGCAAGCCGGCACCCGCGCCGGGCGTACCGGTGCGCAACAGATCCGTCCTGCAGGTCGTGAAGGGCGCTCTCGCGAGCGTCGCGATCGCCCTCAACGTGATCGTAGTGTTCTCGATCATGATTCCGTTCGCACTGCTCAAGCGCGTGGTGCCGGCCAGGTCCGTGCGACGCGTTTGCGATCGCGCGCTCACGGCGCTCGCGTCCCGGTGGGTCGCGTTCAACGACCTCATCATGGCCGTGGTCGGCCGCACACGTTGGGACGTGGCCGGCCTCGACAACCTGGATCCCCACGGCTGGTATCTGGTCGCCTCGAACCACCAGACGTGGAGCGACATCCTCGTCCTGCAGAAGGTCTTCCACGGGCGCATCCCGTTCCTCAAGTTCTTCCTCAAGGCGGAGCTGATCTGGGTGCCGGTGATCGGTCTCGCCTGGTGGGCGCTCGACTTCCCATTCCTGAAGCGCGGCAAGAAAGGCGGTCGCGGCGACTTCGAGACCACGCGGCGCGCCTGCGAGAAGTTCAAGCTCATCCCCACCTCGGTCATCAACTTCGTCGAGGGCACGCGCTTCACGGCAGCGAAGCACGCGGGCCAGGGGTCGCCTTACCGTCATCTGCTGAAGCCCAAGGTCGGCGGCATGGCGGTGGCGCTCGCCACGATGGGCGAATACTTCGATGCGTTGCTCGACGTGACGATCGCCTATCCGCGCGGCACGCCCACGTTCTGGGACCTGTTGTGCGGCCGGATGGCGGAAGTGGTCGTGCGCGTGCAGGCCCGCCCGATCCCGCCGCAGCTCGCCGGTGGCGACATGGTCGGCGATCCTGCGCTACGGAGTGGCGTGCAGGCCTGGATCAACCCGATCTGGGACGAGAAGGATCGTCTGCTCGACGAGTTGCTGCCGCCGGCGGCGAAGCCTGTCCTGTCAACGACGCATTGACGCGATGCTGTACGACCCCGCACGACACGAGCCGCTGCGGCAGAACGCCTGGGATGAAGGGCTTGCGCGCGCCACGATCGAGCGGATCGTGCGCGAGACCGAGGCACGCTTTTCGCCCGAGACGTATTGGCCCGTTCATCCTCGCGACGGTGACGGTGGCGAAGAACACCCGTTCCACGCGCTGTATTTCGGGGCGTGCGGTGTCATCTGGGCGCTGCATTACCTCGAAGCTGTCGGTGCCGCGCGTCTGCGGCGCAGCTATGCGGGGAATGTCGATGCCCTGCTGCAGCTCAACCGGGCATGGCTGACGGCATCGGGCAGCACCGATTTCCCGTCCTACTTGATGGGCGATACGGGAATCCTGCTGCTGAGCTACTGGCTGAATCCCTCCGTGGAAACGTTGGCGCGTCTCGAGGAGCTCATCGCCACGAACATCGACAATCCGACACGGGAACTCATGTGGGGCTCGCCCGGCACGCTGCTGGCCGCCCTCTTTCTGCATGAGCGCACCGCGCAATCGCGATGGGCGGACCTGTTCCGCAACACGGCAAGCAAGCTATGGTCGCAGTTGCGTTGGTCGGCTGAATACGCGTGTCACTATTGGACACAGGAGATGTACGGGCAGCGCGGCACGTATCTGGATGCGGTGCATGGATTCGTGGCCACGGCGATGCCGCTTATCCGGGGCCGGCACCTGCTCGGGAGCGACGCGTGGAATGACTGGGAACAGTGCATCGTCAACACGATTCAGCGCACGGCGACGCGCGAAGGTCCGCACGCCAACTGGCGGGTCTGGCTCTACCCGCCCGAGGGCCGACCGCAGCCGATGCTCATGCAGTTCTGCCACGGGGCGCCTGGGTTCGTCGTGTGCCTTGGCGGCCTGCCGAGCTCGTCGCTCGACGACCTCTTGTCGGCCGGCGGCGAGGCCACGTGGGCCGCAGGTCCGCTGAACAAGGGATCGAACCTGTGCCATGGGACGGGCGGCAACGGGTACGCGTTTCTCAAGCTCTACCAACGCACCGGCGACATCGAGTGGCTCGAGCGCGCACGCGCTTTCGCCATGCACGCCATCACCCAAACGGCAGCTGACGCAACGCGCTACGGTCAACTGCGCTATTCCCTCTGGACCGGCGATCCGGGAGTGGCGATCTACCTGTGGGACTGCATTCGAGGGCACGCGAGCTTCCCCAGCCTCGACGTATTCCTGGCCGCATAGATCGACGTTGGGACGATCGGTCGGCGCTTTGCGACCACGGCGACGTTTTGCGACCGTGTCGTGCCGCGTGCGTTCCGCCGCAGTACGATGTGTCGGGCCTCGTGAGCGGCTCGCACTCGATCCCTTCCTGAAGGAGCCGACGATCTATGCGGACAAAAAAAGTTTGCCTGGCCCTGCAGGGAGGAGGAGCGCACGGCGCATTCACCTGGGGCGTACTGGATCGCCTGTTGCAGGAAGAGTCGCTCGAGATCGAGGCGGTGAGCGGAACGAGCGCCGGCGCGATCAATGGCGCCGTCCTGGTCGATGCGCTCAAGCGCGACGGCCGACAATTCGCACGCGCCCGACTGGAAGAATTCTGGCGCCGCATCTCGGAAGCAGGCGCCAGCACTTTCAAGCCGGGCCGGACGCTGCCCGGGTTCGGGGCGACCTCGGACTGGTCGCCGGTGGCCTTGTGGACCGAGGCACTGGCGCTGGTCTGGTCCCCCTATGACAATCCTTTCTATCAGAACGTGCTGGGCAGCGTCGTCAGCGCTGCGCTGCCGGATTTCGCCGCCCTCAATGACCACAGGATGCCGTACCTCTTCGTGTGCGCGACGAACGTGAAGACGAACGCCCGCAAGATCTTTGGTGCCGGCGAACTCGGGGTCGAGGCATTGACCGCCTCGGCGTGCCTGCCAACGTTGTTCCGCGCGGTGGAGATCCGGGACGACTTCTATTGGGATGGCGGCTATCTCGGCAATCCGGCGCTGTATCCATTGCGCAGCCCCGCGCTCGGGCCGGATCTCCTCATCATCTGGGTCAATCCGCTCAACCGGCCTGACGTTCCCACCGATGCTCGCGCCATTCAGGACCGGCTCAACGAGATAACGTTCAACGCCGCCCTGGTGCAGGAAATCGAGGCGATCGAAGCGATCAACGAACTCAAGACCATGGCTGGCGGCGACGCGCTGCCCTACAAGCGCATCCATCTTCATGCCATCAAGAACGATCCGCATCTGGCAGGACTGGGGTACGCCAGCAAGAGCGACACCGATTGGAATTTCCTTCTCGGGCTGCGCGATTTCGGCCGGGATGCAGCCGAGCGGTGGCTGGCGACGAGCTTCGCGGATGTCGGCAGGAAAGCAACGGCCGATACGCGTGCGTTGCTTCGCTGCCTGGAATCGCAGTAGCGCTACGCTCGAGACCTGCAAGGCATCCATGAACAACCGCGAAGTCATCGCGCGGTACGAACAAACGCAATGAAGGTCGCCACTGATCACGTTCGGGACCTGGAGGAGGAACTCGGCCCCAACTCGACCCTGGGGATGGGTTCCACGGAGCGGGGCCGGCATGGCGCGTCACGATCGCGTGCCCATCGGGAGGTCTGCGCGCCGCACCGCCTATAATCGCCGCGATGCCGCGCACGACCAGCCCCGCTCCCCCGCACGATCGCCACGACGCCGTCGCGGCGCACACGCCGATGATGCAGCAATACCTGCGTCTCAAGGCGGAGCATCCGGACAAGCTTCTGTTCTACCGGATGGGCGACTTCTACGAGCTCTTCTACGAGGATGCGGAACGCGCCTCGCGCCTGCTCGACATCACGCTGACCGCGCGCGGGCAATCCGCCGGCGCGCCGATCCCTATGGCCGGGGTCCCCTACCACGCCGCCGAGCAATATCTCGCGCGTCTGATGAAGGTCGGCGAGTCGGTTGCGATCTGCGAACAGATCGGCGATCCCGCCACGAGCAAGGGCCCCGTCGAGCGCAAGGTGATGCGGGTCGTCACGCCGGGCACGCTCACCGATGCGAACCTGCTCGAATCGCGCCGCGACAGCCTGCTCCTGGCGGTGAACCCGGGAAAGCTGCGCACCGGCATCGCATGGCTCAACCTCGCGTCGGGCCGCTTCGTCGTGGCGGAAGTCGCCAACGCCGACACACCCGCTGCGCTCGAACGCCTCGACGCCGCCGAGCTGCTCGTGCCCGATGGCTGTGCGACCACGCTCGATGGCGTGCCGACCCAGCATCTGCCGGCGTGGCGTTTCGAGGCGAGCGTCGCGGAGCGCACGCTGACGCGGCACTTCGGCACCCACGACCTCGCCGGCTACGGGGTAGCCGGGCTGGATGCCGCCATCGGCGCTGCAGGCGCGCTGCTCGAGTACGCGGTGAGCACCCAACAGGCGGGCCTGGAGCACGTGCGTTCCCTGAACGTGCAGGACCCTGGCGAGGAACTGCAGCTCGATGCCGCCACCCGGCGCAATCTCGAGATCACCACCACCCTGCGCGGCGAAGCAGCGCCGACGCTGCTGTCGCTGTTCGATCAATGCGCGACCCCGGCCGGAAGCCGCCTGCTGCGCGAATGGCTGACGCACCCGTTGCGCCGGCAGGTCGATGCGGCAGCGCGCCATCGCGCGGTCGCACTGCTGCGCGAGGCCGCTGCACCACGCCGTGAGATCGTAGCGCTCCTGCGCCGCAGTGCCGACATCGAGCGCATCACGGCGCGCATTGCCCTGCGCAGTGCACGCCCGCGAGATCTCGCCGGCTTGCGTGACACGCTCGCGCAGCTGCCGGAGCTGCATGCGCTTTGCGATGCACTGCCCGACGTCGCGAGCGCGACGCTGCTGCTGACCCAGGCCGAGGGACTCGCCCTGGATGCCGGTTGGGCCGCGCTGCTGTCGCGAGCCGTCGCCCCGGATCCCGCCGCACAACTGCGCGACGGCGGCGTCATCGCCACCGGCTTCGACCCGGAGCTCGACGAGCTGCGCTCGATGGATGCGCACTGTGGCGATTTCCTGATCGAGCTCGAAACGCGGGAGCGGCAGCGCACCGGCATTGCGAACCTGAAGGTCGAGTTCAATCGCGTGCACGGCTTCTACATCGAGGTAAGCAACGCGCAGGCGGCGAAGGTGCCCGACGACTATCGCCGCCGCCAGACCCTGAAGAACGCCGAGCGCTACATCACGCCCGAGCTGAAGACCTTCGAGGACAAGGCGCTGTCGGCGCAGGAGCGTGCGCTCGCACGCGAGCGCCACCTGTTCGAGCGGCTGCTGGACGATCTCGTCCCGGCGATCCCGGTGCTGCAGCGTGCCGCCACGGCGCTGGCCACGCTGGACGTGCTCGCGAATTTCGCCGAGCGTGCGGAGACTCTCGATCTCGTTCAGCCCACCTTCATTGCCTCACCGTGCATCAGTATCCGCGGCGGCCGGCACCCCGTGGTCGAACGGCAGGTCGACACGTTCATCGCCAACGACGTCGAGCTCAAGCCCGAACGCAGACTGGTCATCGTCACGGGGCCGAACATGGGCGGCAAGTCGACCTACATGCGCCAGACGGCGGTCATCGCACTGCTCGCCTTCTGCGGATCCTTCGTGCCCGCTGCCGCAGCGACGATCGGCACGCTCGACGCGATCTACACCCGCATCGGGGCGGCCGACGATCTCGCAGGCGGACGGTCGACGTTCATGGTCGAGATGACCGAAGCCGCGGCCATCCTGCATCGCGCGACGGCGCACAGCCTGGTGCTGATCGACGAGATCGGCCGCGGAACCTCGACCTTCGACGGCCTGGCGCTCGCCTGGGCGATTGCTCGCGATCTCGCCGAGCGCAACCAGTGCCTCGCCTTGTTCGCCACGCATTATTTCGAGCTCACCGCCTTGCCGGCGGAAACCACGGGATGCGCGAACCTGCATTTCGACGCCGTCGAGCATGGGCAGGGCATCGTGTTCCTGCACGCCGCTGCCGAGGGACCGGCCAACCGCAGTTATGGCCTGCAGGTCGCGCGTCTCGCCGGAGTCCCTGCCGAGACGGTACGGCGCGCCCGCACCTATCTCGCGCGCATCGACAAGTTCAACGTCCGTGATGCCGCGCAGCCGGACCTCTTCGCGCCGCCCGCAGCCGCGGCGGACATCGACGCGTCGGCCTCGGCGCCTCCGGCGGAAAGCGCGTTGCTGGCAGCGCTGGAGCGGCTCGACCCCGATGCGCTGACCCCGCGCGACGCGCTCGCCGCGCTGTACGAGCTGAAGCGGATCGGTTCCGGGGGCTAGCCGTCGCCGTGCTTCAGCGCGCAGCGCCGGTCAGTGGTGGTGATGATCGCCCGCGCCGTGCACGTGACCGTGCGCCACCTCTTCTTCGGTGGCCGGGCGCACATCGATGATGTGACAGTCGAAGCGCAGGCTCTTGCCGGCCCAGGCGTGATTGCCGTCGAGCACCACCTTGCCGTCGGCAATGTCGGTCACCGTGAACACGACGCCTTCCCCTTCCTTGTCGTCCGGATTGGCGTAAGCCTCGAACTGCATGCCCACCTCGACCTCCGGCGGCAGGCGATCGGCGGGCTCGATCTTCACGAGCTCCGGGTCGTACTCACCGAACGCATCCTCCGGTTCCACCGTCACGGACACCGAGTCGCCCGCCTTTTTCGTGGCGAGCGCCTCCTCGAGCTTCGGCAGCATGCCCGAATGGCCGCCGTGCAGGTACGCGATCGGTTCCTCCGTGGACTCGAGCAAGGTGCCGTCGCCGTCGTAAAGCTGGAACGTAAGGGTGACGACGGTGTTCGAGAAAACGTTCATGGCAACCTCGGGGATGGATGGGGTGTGAGACGCGCGATCCGGCAAAGGGTTCGCGGGGCGGAGGACCGGCAGCCGGATATTTTAGCGCAGACCCGTCGTTATAATCGTCCTCATGCCGTCACTCCGCGTCGGGCCTGGTCGTCGCGCCGCCGCCCCATCCTCCGGGTCAACCGATGTCCCGGCCCGCCTTCTCGGCGAGCACTCCGTGGCGCAATTCCTGCGCCGCCACTGGCAGAAACGCCCATTGCTCGTGCGCGCCGCGATCGCGGGTTTCGACGGCTTCCTCACGCGCGCCGACCTGTTCGCCCTCGCTGCCCGGGACGACGTGGAAGCCCGGCTCGTGCAGCGGGACGGCAAGCGCTGGTCGCTCGCGCACGGGCCGTTCTCCCGCAGGACGCTGCAGGCACTGCCTGAGCGCAACTGGACCCTGCTGGTACAAGGGGTCAATCTCCACGTGCCGTTGGCCGATGCGCTGCTGCGCCGCTTCAGCTTCATCCCCTATGCCCGCCTCGACGACCTCATGGTGAGCTATGCGGCGCCGGGCGGCGGCGTGGGGCCGCATCTCGATGCCTACGACGTGTTCCTGCTGCAAGGCTCCGGACGCCGGCGCTGGCGCTACGGTCGCCAGGAAGATCGCACGTTCCGACCCAACGTGCCGCTGCGCATCCTGCGCCGCTTCACGCCCACGGCCGATGCCGTGCTCGCGCCCGGGGACATGCTCTACCTGCCCCCTGAATTCGCGCACGACGGCGTGGCGCTCGACGCCTGCACGACGTATTCGATCGGCTTTCGTGCCCCCTCGGCCAACGAGATCGCCGGCGCGTTCCTGCAATACCTGGAGGATGAGCTCGCGCTCGACGGCCGCTACGCTGATCCGGATCTCGCCCCGAGCGTCGAACCCGCGCGGATCGGCAGTACGATGGCGCACAAGGCGCATCGCATGCTGCGCGCCATCCGGTGGGACGAAGCCGTCGTTGCCCGATTCCTCGGGTCCTGGCTCTCCGATCCGAAACCGCAGGTGTTCTTTTACCGACCCGATGCAGCGCTGTCGCTGGCGCGCTTCACCCAGCGCCTGCGCCGTGATGGCGTATGCCTCGACGCGCGCACGCAGCTCCTGTACGACGATGCGCACTTTTTCATCAATGGTGTCGCGATGGCGCGCAAGACGGTGACGCCGCATGATGCGCGCATCCTCGACATGCTCGCCAACCGGCGCGCCCTCGACGCGGAGAGCTGCACCGCGGCGGCACCCGCGCTGGTCTCGATCCTCCATGACTGGTTTGGCCACGGCTATGTCCAACTCGGCTCCGCTTCCTGACCCGCAACTGCCGCGCGGCACGCAGGTGCTCGACACCGTGGCGGCCCAGGTCGCAGCGATCGACGCCCTCGTCGCGCTGGCCCGAAAGACGCTGCGCGTGTTCGACACCGATCTGTCGCAGATGGGCTGGAACGCCCCCGGCCGCGCGGCCGCGCTCAGCGCGTTCCTGCGGGCATCGCAGGATGCGCGCGTGCAGATCATCGTCCACGACACGCGTTGGCTCGAGTCGGCATGCCCGCGCCTCGTCGCCGTGTACCGGCAGTGGACGACGAGCGTCACGATCTATCGAACGGGGGAGGCTGCGCGCGCGGTGATGGATCCGCTGGTCATCGTCGACGACGTGCACTTTCTGCACCGGTTCCATCGCGATCAACCGCGTGCAACCCTGGCGATCGATGAGCCCACGCTCGCGCGGCCCCTCGTGCGCCGCTTCGAGGAGATCTGGGCAACCGGCGAATCCGGCGTCGGTGCAACAGTGCTGGGGCTGTAGTATTGCCGCACCGCACAATCCCTTTTAAAACAAAAGGATCTGTGTTATAGTACCGGGCAGGTCGCGCGACGAAGGACTGCGTGCGGTTAGGCGCATGGTCGCGCGTTCTAAAGAACGACTATTTCACCGACCTTTAGGGACCCCGACATGAACAAGATGCTCCTCCTGGGCGCTGCATTGGCCCTCGCCGTTTCAGCGTGTAGCAAACAGGAACCCGCCACTCCGCCCGCGACTCCCGCCCCCGCACCTGCCGCCACGGCGCCTGCAGCAACGCCGCCGGCATCGGCCGACGCGACCAAGGCTGCAGAGCCCGCGAAGGATGCGGCCGCCCCGTCGAGCGACGCGACAACCGCAACGCCGACGTCGCCGAGCACCACGACCACGACGACGACCGAGCCGGCCAAAGACGCAATGAAGAAGTAAGCACGTCGCAGCACGCAGCAAAAGGCCAGCACACGCTGGCCTTTTTCTTTGGCGATTGGCCGTGTCAAGGCGCGAACGGGCCGACATTCGCCGCCGGGAATGCTCCGCCCCGGCCGCTATCCGCCGCAGTTGTGAATTTCAATCGTCGCGTGGACGATTTCTTCGTGCACGGACAGCCACGCCCGGACCTCGCGTGCCGTGAGACTTTCGTCCTGCGTCACGAGACTCAACGCACAGGCATAGGCCTGCTTCCCAACGCGCCAGACATGCAGGTCGGTAATGCGCGTCGGCGATGCATCACCGTGGGAGGACACCACCTCACGAATCTCGTCGACCACCGGATGATCCATCTCGCGGTCGAGCAGAACCTTGCTCGTGTCGCGGATCAGCCCGGCCGCCCAGATGGCCACCAGCGCCGCGCCAACCAGACCCATGACGGGGTCCAGCCAGGACCAGCCGAAGAGGAGTCCGCCCGCCAGCGCCGCAATCGCGAGCACCGACGTGGCGGCATCGGCGATCACGTGCACATAGGCGGACTTGAGATTGAGATCGTGTCCGTGCCGGGCATGTCCGTGAGGATGTTCGTCATGACCGCCGCGCTCGTGCCCGCCGTGTTCGTCGTGCCCGGGATGGTCGTGGTGCGCGCCGCCCAGGATGAAGGCGCATACGACATTCACGATCAGCCCCACGATGGCGATGACGATGGCCTGCTGATAATGGATGGCCTGTGGCGCGAACAGCCGTTCGACCGACGCGAACACCATGATGGCGACAACGCCGAGCAGAAAGACCGCACTGGCGAAGCCACCCAGCACCTCGATTTTCCAGGTACCGAAAGCGTAGCGTTTGTCCTGTGAATGGCGCCGGGCCACCGCATACGCCAATGCGCTCAAGCCAATGGCGAGCGCGTGCGAGCTCATGTGCCAGCCGTCGGCGAGCAGCGCCATGGAGTTGAACCACCACCCCGCAGCAATCTCCACCACCATCATCGCGGCCGTTATCCACATCACCAGGCGAGTGCCGCGCTCCCCGGCCGCGTTGCCCCGGTCGAATACGTGCTCGTGCGTCCACTCGGACAGGTCTTGTTGTTCCATCTTCTCCTCCTGAGCCCGACGGCCCCTGCTGGCGCACGGGGCTTATCGCGCCATGCCAGCGATGACGTCGATGTTCCCGCCCACGAGAACCGCGACACCGATCACGGCAAATATCGTTGCCGCCACCGCGTGCACCACCCGGGGCGGCACCCTTTGTGCAACGCGCTCACCGAAGAGGACCGCCGGCACGTCGGCGAGCATCATGCCGAGGGTGGTACCTGCGACGACCGCGTACAGGTCGTGAAACTTCGCGGCGAGCGCGACCGTGGCGATCTGCGTCTTGTCACCCATCTCGGCGAGGAAAAAGGTCACCAGGGTCGTGACGAACACACCGTAGCGGCCCGGCCGGACCGTCGCGGCGTCCAGCTTGTCGGGAATCAGCAGCCAGACCGCCATGGCGATGAACGACAGGGCCAGGATCCAGCGTAACGGTTCCGGACCAAGCGCCGACGTCAGCCAGGCTCCCACGAGCCCGGCGCCGGTGTGGTTCACCAGCGTGGCGGCGAGGATGCCGGCGATGATGGGCAGCGGACGCTTGAAGCGCGCCGCCAGGATCAGTGCCAGGAGCTGGGTCTTGTCGCCGATTTCGCCGAGGGCGACGACGCCAGTTGAAACGAGGAAGGCTTCCATGGGGGGACCAGACCTGGTCGGGCGGCGATGGAACCGATGGCAACGGCCTTCCCGCCCGACCATGAGCGGAAAGCCAATGCCAAAGGTCTCGCCAGGCGGCCGCATACGCGGTGCCGACTGCGCCATGGCCAGGTGGCCAAGTATGTTGACGCAGACCCGCCAGTGATGGATGCCGGCGGCGACTACTCCCCAATGAGCAGCACCAAGTATAGCGCGTCGCGGCCCGCGACCGCCCTGTTGCCGCCGGACCTGCGTTGCTCAGACGCAGGCGGGTCCGTGCCAGGCCGCGTTGTTACAGCGGCGCGCCGATGCGCTGCGCGACCTCGCGGTAGTGCTCGATGACGCTGCCGAGGTCGCGTCGAAAGCGATCCTTGTCGAGCTTCTCTCCGGTACGGGCATCCCACAGGCGGCAACCGTCGGGCGTGAACTCGTCGCCCAGCACGATCGGGCCGGTGGGATCCTCGAGCAGGTGGCCGAACTCGAGTTTGTAATCGACGAGGTCGATCCCGGCGTTCGCGAACAGCGGCTTCAGCACGCCGTTGACCCGATGCGTGAGGCTCTTCATCGCCGCGATCTCGTCGACGCTCGCCCAGCCGAGCACGCGGATGTGATCGTCGTTGACGAGCGGGTCGTGCAGCGCGTCGCTCTTCAGGAAGAATTCGAAGATCGGCTCCGCCAGACGCGTGCCCTCCTCGATGCCGTAGCGCTTGGCCATCGACCCCGCGCAGACGTTGCGCACGACGCACTCGACGGGCAGCATCTTCATCGCCTTGACGAGGGACTCGCGCTCATTGAGAACGCGCACGAAGTGGGTGGCGACCCCCGCCTCCGCAAGCTTGCCCATCACGTACGCGTTGATCTTGTTGTTGGTCTCGCCTTTGCCTTCCAGCTTCGCGAGCTTGGCTCCGTCGAAAGCCGACACGTCGTCCCGATAGTGCATGATCAGGCGGTGCGCATCGTCCGTCGCGTAGACCGTCTTGGCCTTGCCGCGGTAGAGCTCCTGGCGCTTTTCCATCGCGTTCTCCCTGCGTGAAAGGTGTGCGAAACGCCGGCGCGAGACGGCTCAGCAATCGCGCCAGCCGAACCCTGCTGCCTGATCGGCGATGCCGATCCACTCCTCGGCACAGTGCAGTGCCGTCGCCAGCGCCGCACGCGCGCGCTCCGGCGTGTTGTTCTGCTGCGACAGATGCGCGGCGACGACGTGCTTCAGGCGCGAAGTGTCGATGCGGGTGAGAATCTCCGCGGCGGCGCCGTTGTGGAGATGACCGAAGCGACCGGCGATGCGCTGCTTCAGCATGAACGGGTAGTCGCTGCCGGCGAGCAGGTCGCGATCGTGATTGCATTCCAGCACGAGCGCGTCGCAGCCGGACAGGCTCGCCTCGACGTATGGCGTGGACGTCCCGATGTCGGTCAGCACGCCGAGGCGGTGCACACCGTCGCTCACCACGAACTGCACCGGCTCGCGGGCGTCGTGGGGCACCGGAAAGGGCCGGATCTCGAGGTCGCCGACGGCGAAGCAGTCGTGGCTGTCGAAGCCGTACACGCCCTCGAAGCCATCGAAGCGGGCCGCCGCGGCCTGCAGCGTGCCGAAGGTCGCCCACACCGGGATGCCATGACGCGCGGCAAACGCCGGCACGCCTCCGACATGGTCGGCGTGCTCGTGGGTGACCAGGATGGCGCTGACCTGCTCCGGACCGACACCATGACGGGCGAGCCGGCTCGCCGCATCACGCACGCCGAACCCGCAGTCGATCATCACACAGGTACTGCCGGCCTGGACCAGCAGCCCGTTGCCTTCGCTGCCGCTGCCTAGCGACGCGAAGCGCACGGTGGCCCGGCAACGTTCGCGTCGCCCCGGGACAGCGGCACCACGAGCTCCAGCGCGAGCACTGAACGCATCGACGCGCTGGTGTCGCGTGTCACTTCAGCTGGTCACGGAGCAGGGCGAGGATACGACCGCCCGTGGTCGACTTGTCCGGCGTGCCCTGGGGATCCTGCACGACGACGGCGCTCGAGGAGCCGGCTTCCGTCACCACGATGCGGTACTGCTCCGGCTTCTCGGTGCGATCGCGCCAGAACGCGAATTTCGAGAAGAGCCCGGTGTCCTTCTTTTCCGCCTCGGGATCCGCGTAGCGCACGAAGTAGAGGCCCTTCGAGCGATCACGGTCGACCACGGTGAAGCCGATGCGATCGAGCGTCAGCCCCACCCGCCGCCATGCACGATCGAAGGAATCGTCGACGATCAGCCGGCTGGTGCCGTCGGCGGCCGTCTCCAGGCGCGCGCGGTCGGCCTGCAGGGTCGCGGCCTGCAGCGCCTGGGTCGCCTGGGGTTCGGTGGCGCCGAAACGCACCAGAAGCCGCGTCAGGAACTCGGCCTCGAGATCGGGATTCGGCGGCAGCACGGCCCACGCGAACGCGACCGGCGAGCCCTGGCTCATCGCCGTGGGCATCTGTTCCATGCCGCGATGCGATACGTAGATCTCGACCGTATCGGGATCCGTGCCGCGCTCGATGCGGGTGCGGAACTTGTCGCGCTTGTAGGTCGTGTAGAACACGTCGATGAACTTGCCGAGCTGACGGCGGATGAAGTCCTGCGGGATCTCGGCGCGATTCTCCGCCCAGTCCGTTTCGATCACACCGATCTGCGGCTGCTCCTGGGCGATCGCAAACCCGTTGTCGGTCCAGAACTGGCGTACGGTATTCATCGCCTGCTCGGGTGTGGCCTTGGCCACGATCCAGCGCTCGGTGCCGGCGCGCACGATGCGCGCCTCGGCGTTGGCCTTCGGTGCGATGTCGGTGCCGGTGGCCGGCCGCGTTGCATCACGCGCCGCGAGCGCGGATGCCGTGGCGACGTTGTAGCGCTCGTCGTACTGCGGCGTCGAGAGGCCCGGGGGGATCTCGAGCGGCGGGGCGGACGAGGCGGATTTGTAATCGATCTTCTTGCCGAACGACGTGCTCATCGACTCGCAGCCCGAAAGCGCGATGGTCATGAGCATTGCCGCGGCGAGCGCCCCGAGCGGGCGCCAGTGCTTGACTGCTTGCATGCGAAAACCCTGTACGTTCAGTGGAGACAGCCTGCTTCGCGCAACGCGGAGCGCACCGTCTCACGATGCTGGGCGGACAGCGGCACCAACGGGAGCCGCAGCACGTTTTGGATGAGACCCATCTCGGCCAGGGCCCACTTGACGGGGATTGGATTGGCTTCGACGAACAACCGTCGATGTAGCGGCAGCAGGCGCTCGTTGCACGCACGCGCCGTTGCGAGGTCGCCGGCGAGCGCCGCAGTGCACATCCGCGCCATCAGCCCCGGGGCGACATTGGCCGTCACGGAGATCACGCCGTGCCCGCCGAGCAGCATCAACGGCAACCCGGTGATGTCTTCACCGCTGTAGACGGCAAAGTCCGGGCGACCCGCCAGGCGCAGCGCGCGAAGCAGCTCGCTGCCGCGTCCAAGATCGGCGGTGGCGTCCTTCAGTCCAACGACGCCCGGGACTTCGGCGAGACGCAGAACCGTTTCATTCCCGAGATCGGCGACGGTCCGACCGGGGACGTTATACAGCACCAGCGGCAGATCGACGGCTTCGGCGATCGCACGGAAGTGCCGGTACAGCCCTTCCTGTGTGGGCTTGTTGTAGTAGGGCACGACGGAAAGCGCCGCCGCCGAGCCCGCTTCCTTCGCAAAACGCGTGAGCTCGATTGCTTCGGTCGTGGAGTTCGCGCCCGTTCCCGCGATCACGGGAATGCGGCCACCCGCCTGCTCCACGGCCGTCCGGATCAGGCGACAGTGCTCGTCGAAATCGACCGTCGGCGATTCACCCGTGGTGCCGACGATCACGATGCCGGCGGTACCTTCGCTGATATGGAATTCGATCAGGCGGCCCAGCGCAGGGAGATCGAGTGCCCCTCCTTCCTGCATGGGTGTGGCGATCGCGACGATGCTGCCGGTCAACATTGAGGACACGGGGCGAAAAACGCGATTCTAGCAGCTTCGCTTTAGCGCAGCGCGGCGTCGGCCGCACTCGCCAGATCCGGCGGCCAGCTTCTTGCGCGCCCGACCGCGGCGAGACGCTGGACGACCGCATCCCGGTCCTCGGCGTGCACTCTCCCCTGCTCGAACGCGACCACCGTGGTCGATCGTCCGAACACCTCCAGAAGCTCGCCGGGCTGCAGGAGGAAGTCGGGATTGGCAGGACGTCCGAACGCCTCGTTGCCGACGGCGAAGGTCTCGTACAGCAGCACGCCGCCGGGTGCGAGTGCGCCCCCAAGGTGCGGGAACAGCGGCCGGTGCAGGTAGTTGGTGACCACGATCGCGTCGAAGCGCTGGCTGCTGAACGGCCAGTGGCCGGTCTCGAGGTCCACGACCTCCGTCGTGACATTCGGCACGTCGTGCAGCGGCGCGAGCAAGGCGCCCTCCCGGTCCGCCGCAACGACGTTGCAGCCGCGTTGCGCGAACAGGCGTGCGTGGCGTCCCGTCCCGCTCGCGAGGTCGAGCACACGAGCCCCGACGGGCACGAGATGCGCAAAACGCAGGATCCATGGCGACGGCGCCCCGGCCTGTCGTGCCGGCGCGGGGGTATCAACACCCATGGCGCGCCGGTGGAGTGCGAGGTGCCGCACCCGCGTGATCGGTCAGGCGCAGCGCCTGGCGAGTCGAGTCGGGATTCACGCCAGCGATGTTAGCAAACCCCGACGTCACAGCATGCGCCGCAGGGTGTTGTCGCGCCGCATGGACTGGTGCCACAGGGCGGCCGCCACGTGCAGGCCGATCCCCCCGATCATCACGTTGCCGATCCAGCGGTGGACGCGCTCGAGCTGATGCGTGAGGTCACGATCGGGTGGCAGGAACCGCGGCAGCGCGAATCCCACGAGGGTCACGGTTCTGTTGTCACTCTGGACGATCATCATGCCCAGGATCGGCAGCACGAGGAGCAGCACGTAGAACATCACGTGCAGCGCAGCGCCTGCTTGCTGTTGCCATCGTGGCGGCGCCGGCGTGATCGCCGGCGGCCGGTTGCGCAGGCGGAAGTACAGGCGTAGCCAGAGCAGCACGAAGGCGGCGAGCGCCGCCTGCTGATGCCATTCGCGCAAACCGCGGCGCAGCGCACTGCCGCGCGGGGCGTAACCGCGGCTTTCGATGAAGATCAGCGCGGTGATGACGAGGGCCGCGATGGTCCAATGCAGGAGGCGTGGCCCGGCGCCGTAGCGGTCCGGTGTGTTGTTCCAGTTCATGGCGACTCGGAGAATGGAAAGGCGCAGTGCGCATCGCGGGGAGCATCCGCCGACCCATGGCGAACACGGCGCGATTCGAGAACGTGACGCAGCCGGTTGCCGAACGCGAAACGCGCCCCCGAAGGAGCGCGTCCTTGCTGCAGGCGTGCCGTTAGGCGGCCTTGGCGAAGGCGATCTCGCCTCCGGTGGCGCCCACCTTGACCGTATCCCCCGGGGCAAATTTCCCGGACAGGATGTCCTTCGCCAGCGGGTTCTCGATCTCCTGCTGGATGGCCCGCTTGAGCGGCCGCGCGCCGTACACCGGATCGAAGCCGGCCTGGGCCACCGAGCGCAGCGCCGCCTCGGAGAACTCGACGTGGATGTCCATCTTCGCGAGCCGCTGCTCGAGAATGCGGAGCTGGATGCGCGCGATGTTCGCGATCTGCTCCTGACCAAGCGGGTGGAACACGACGATCTCGTCGATGCGGTTCACGAACTCGGGGCGGAAATGCGTCTTCACTTCGGCCATCACGGCGATCTTGATCAGTGCCTGCTCCTCGCCCGCGTCGGTCAGCTCCTGGATCTTGTGCGAGCCGAGATTGGAGGTCATCACGATCACGGTGTTCTTGAAGTCGACCGTGCGACCCTGGCCGTCGGTCATGCGGCCATCGTCGAGCACCTGGAGCAGAACGTTGAACACATCCGGATGCGCCTTCTCCACTTCGTCCAGCAGGATGACGCTGTACGGTTTGCGCCGCACGGCTTCGGTGAGATACCCGCCTTCCTCGTAACCGACGTAGCCCGGCGGCGCCCCGATCAGGCGCGCCACCGAATGCCGTTCCTGGAATTCCGACATGTCGATGCGGATGAGATGCTGCTCGGAATCGAACAGGAATTCGGCGAGCGCCTTGCAAAGCTCGGTCTTGCCCACACCCGTGGGCCCGAGGAACAGGAACGAGCCATACGGCCGGTTGGGATCGGCGAGACCGGAGCGCGAACGGCGGATGGCATCCGACACGAGGCGCACCGCCTCGTCCTGGCCGACCACGCGCTTGTGCAGCGCATCTTCCATGTGCAGCAGCTTGTCGCGCTCGCCCTGCATCATCTTCGAGACCGGGATACCGGTTGCGCGCGATACGACCTCGGCGATCTCTTCCGCGCCGACCTGCGTACGCAACAGGCGGAAGCGCTGGCCCTGCTCCTTGTCCTGCGTGGCATCCGCCTTCTTGAGCTGCGCCTCGAGCTGCGGCAGCTTGCCGTACTGCAGCTCCGACATCTGCTGCCAGTCGCCCTTGCGCCGCGCCTCTTCCATCTGGAGCTTGATCTTGTCGATCTCCTCCTTGATGTGCTGCGTCCCCTGGACGATGGCCTTCTCGGCCTGCCAGATCTCGTCGAGATCGGCGTACTCCTTCTCGAGACGGGTGATCTCCTGCTCGATGAGCTCGAGCCGCTTGCGTGACCCTTCGTCGGTTTCCTTCTTCACCGCCTCGCGCTCGATCTTCAACTGGATCAGGCGCCGGTCGAGACGGTCCATCGACTCGGGCTTCGAATCGATCTCCATCTTGATGCGCGCCGCCGCCTCGTCGATCAGGTCGATGGCCTTGTCGGGCAGGAAGCGATCGGTGATGTACCGGTGCGAGAGCTCCGCCGCGGCGACGATGGCCGGGTCGGTGATGTCCACGCCGTGGTGGATCTCGTAGCGCTCCTGCAGGCCGCGCAGGATGGCGATGGTGGCCTCCACCGACGGCTCGCCGACCAGCACCTTCTGGAACCGTCGCTCGAGCGCGGCATCCTTCTCGACGTACTTGCGGTATTCGTCCAGGGTGGTCGCGCCGACGCAGTGGAGCTCGCCGCGCGCGAGCGCGGGCTTCAGCATGTTGCCCGCGTCCATCGCACCTTCGGCCTTGCCAGCGCCGACCATGGTGTGCAGCTCGTCGATGAAGACGATGGTTCGTCCCTGGTCGGCGGCGATGTCCTTGAGCACCGCCTTGAGGCGCTCCTCGAACTCGCCGCGGTACTTGGCGCCCGCGAGCATGGCCGCCATGTCGAGCGACAGCACGCGCTTGTTCTTGAGCGTCTCCGGCACTTCGCCGTTGACGATGCGCTGCGCGAGACCCTCGACGATCGCCGTCTTGCCGACGCCCGGCTCGCCGATCAGGACAGGGTTGTTCTTGGTGCGCCGCTGCAGGATCTGGATCGTGCGGCGGATCTCGTCGTCACGGCCGATGACCGGGTCGAGCTTGCCCTCGCGGGCGCGCTCGGTGAGGTCGATGGTGTATTTCTTCAGCGCCTCGCGCTGGCCTTCGGCTTCCTGACTGTCCACGGAACCGCCGCCGCGCACCGCCTCGATGGCCGATTCCAGCGCCTTGCGCGTCAGGCCCTGCTCCTTGAGGAGCCGTCCGGTCTCGCCCTTGTCATCCGCAAGGGCAAGCAGGAAGAGCTCGCTGGCGATGAATTGATCGCCGCGCTTGAGTGCTTCCTTGTCGGTCAGGTTCAGGAGATTGTTGAGGTCGCGGGAAACGCCGATCTCGCCGCCCTGACCTTCGACCTTGGGCAGGCGGGCGATGGATTGGGTGAGCGCGCTCTTGAGTCGCGGGACGGCCACTCCGGCGCGCGACAGCAGCGACGCCGTGCCGCCGTCGTCCTGGTTGAGGAGCGCGAGCAGCAGGTGCTGGGGCTCGATGAAGCCGTTGTCGTTGGCCAGCGCCGCGCTCTGGGCATCCGCCAGCGCCTGCTGGAATTTGGTGGTCAGTTTGTCGAAGCGCATGAAAAAAGCCCCTCGTTGTGTCGGGTTTCTCAAGAAATGGGGGAGCGCCGGGCCTTTTCAATAGAGCGAACGCGTCGCCGCGATCCATCCCGCGGTGCTCGGGACACGGCCTTGCCCAGGACGGACGCCGTTCGCGGCGGTTGCTGCAGCCCACACAGCCCTCGCGTCCGACTGCTTCAGCCCGGCGGCCGTTCCGCAAGCCCGCCCGCGTGGTGAGTCGGCGCCTGCGGCGGTGGCGCCCGCCCCTGCAGCGGAATCAGGCGGGCCCGCAGCTGCCCGCACCCGGCGTCGACGTCCTGTCCCGCGGAGTTGCGCAACTTGGTCAGCACGCCGCGCTCGTTGAGCGCAAGGGCCATGGCGGCGGCAGCCCTTGCGTCGGGACGGGCGAACGCAAGCCCGGGCACCCGGTTGTACGGAATCAGGTTCATCACCGCGTACTTGCCGCGCAGCAACCCGATGATGCGCTCCACCTCGTCGGCGCCGTCATTCACTCCGTCGAGAAGCGTCCACTGATACTGGATCGGGTAGTGCGTGGCCCGGGCGTAGCGCTCGCCGGCCTCGACCAGCTCGCCGGGGTCCATGCGCGGGGCGCGCGGCATCAGCGCCGCGCGCTTCGCCGCGAACGTCGAATGCAATGACAGCGCGAGCGCCGGACGCACGCGCACGCCGGCCAGCCGCTCGAACACGCGCTGGTCGCCGACGGTGGAGAGCACGAGGTTCTTGTGGGCGACGAGACCTTCGGTGCCCAGCAGCTCGATCGCCTCGAGCACGTTGTCGAGATTGTGCGCAGGCTCGCCCATGCCCATGAACACGACTTTGCTCACGGCGCGCAGCGACCGCGCAAGCGCGACCTGGGCGACGATCTCGGCGCTGCCGAGATGGCGCCGCAAACCATCGCGCCCGGTCATGCAGAACGCACAGCCCACCGCGCAGCCTGCCTGGGTCGAGACGCACAGCCCACCACGCGGCAGGAGCACCGCTTCAACCGGCTCGCCGTCGGCGAGCTCGACCAGCAAGCGCACGGCGTGATCCTCCGCCGGATGTCGCGACTGCAGTCGCGCCAGCGCGCGCAGCTCGTCGGCGAGACGCGGCAAGGCATCGCGCAGCCTGCGCGGCAGGAAATCCTCCGCGCGGCGCGGTCCCGCGTCGAGCGGCAGCGCGCGTATCCAGGCGCGCAGCACGATGGTTTCGTGGCACGGCTTCGCGCCGAGCGCGCGCAACCGCGCGCGCAGCTCATCCAGTCGCATCTCGGACGGTGGGTAAATCGGCCATGGTACCCGTCCGCGCCACCGTCCTTGCGGACTGGGCAACGGCGGACGATGCCGATCCGGTTTCTTGCAGTGGAATTTTCCTGGGCACCAGTGTCTTGGTCAGCGCTGCGCTTGGCGCGAGACGTGGCCTACGCGCATGCTAGGATTGTCGTCGCCGCCGCCCGTGCATGACACCTCACGAGGCGCCCGGCAACTCCGCATCATGGCTTCCTCTCCTCCGCACGAACCCGACTCCGGCGCTCCGCAACCGCGCAAGGCCACCCTGCTGCAGGTCATCGGCGCGGTGTTCTGGAGCTTCCTCGGCGTGCGCAAGGGCAACGCCATGCGGCAGGACGCCGTGACGATCAAGCCCGCGCAGGTGATCATCGTGGGCATCATCCTGGGGGCGCTGCTCGTGGTCGGCCTGCTCAGCCTCGTGCGATTCATCATCGGCCAGGCGCACTGACGGCGGCGCGTTCAGCGCCCGGCCGCGATCACCCCGAGCGCCGCGGCGGCGCGCACGAGCTCGGCGTCCGTCGTCAGGACATCCGGGCACAGACGAAGCGACTCCCCCCGTGCATCGGCGACAATGCCGCGCTCGGCCAATGCCGCCGCCCAGCGCCGCGACGCGGGGTGTCGCACGCTGACGAATGCACCGCGGTCGGCGGTGCCCCCTTGCGCAGCGACACCCTGACCGGCGAGCAATGCCACGAGGCGCTTTTGCTGCGCCAGGCTCCAGGCGCGCAGCCGCTCCACGCCGAGGGCCAGCGTGAAGAGCTGGCCTGACCGCGCCTGGTAGAACGGCAGCACCGCCGGCGTCGACTCGAGCCAGCCGTCCCCCCCTGGCGCGTACTCCGGCGGGTCTGGGCGTGCATAGTCGAACGCCGCGTCCTTGGCGAACCAGCCGATGTCGAGCGTGCGCAGTCCGGCGTCGAGATGCCGCGGATGCACGTACAGGAAGCATGCCCCCGGCCCCCCGCGCAGGTACTTGTAGCTGCCGCCTACCGCGAAATCCGCATCCAGTCGGGCGAGATCGACGGGGACGACACCAAACATGTGATACACGTCGAGGAGCACCTTGGCGCCGTGCGCGTGCGCGGCATCGACGATGGCCCGCACGTCCAGCAGGAGCTGCCCGGTATGGAACATGACCGGCGAGAGCACCAACAGGTCCGCTGGCTCACGCAACGCCGCAAGCATGGCCTCGGTCGTGAACAGCCCATCGGTGCCGGCATCGATCATCGTGAGCCGAATCCTGCCGCGATGCGCATACTCGCGCAGGATCACATCGAGGGAATCGAACTCGCCCCGCGTCGCCACGACGCGCGGTGAGTCGTTCCACGTGTTGAGCACCGCGCGCAGACCCTGCCCCGCGCTCGTCTTCGGGATCACCGTGTCGGGTCGCGGGACGCCCAACAAACGCGCAAGGCGCGCGCGATACGCGTCCATCTCGGCCCGCCACGCATCCCACGCGCCGCCCATCGCGCGATACCACACGGCGAGCGCCTCGCGCACGTCGCTCTCGGTCGTGTCGAGCGGTCGCCCGAGGGAGTGGTTGGCGAGATACACGCGGCCGGCGAACTCGCGCTGAACGCGCGCGAACAGCGGACGGATGTGCCGGTCGATCGCATCATCCGTGAGCGGCTCTTGGCCCAGCGCCGCTGCCGCACGCGCGATCCGCTCCGCTGTCTCGTAACCTTCGGTCATCGCGCGCCAATGACGGTGCGCACGTCGATCAGCTCCGGGAAGAAGCGATGCTCCAGTGCCTTGCGCAGGAAAGCCACGCCCGACGAGCCGCCGGTGCCGGTCTTGTAGCCGATGATGCGCTCGACCGTCTTCATGTGGCGAAAACGCCAGAGCTCGAACCACTCCTCGACATCGACGAGCTTTTCCGCCATCTCGTAGGCATCCCACCAGTGCTCGGGATCGTCATAGATGACCTTGAACGCGGCGACGAGCGCTTCGTTGCGCGCATAGGGCTGCGACCAGTCGCGTTGTGCGCACTCCGCCGGCACCGGCAGCCCGCGACGCGCCAGGAGGCGCAGGTACTCGTCGTAGAGGCTCGGCGCGTGCAGCAGCGCCGTCAGCTCGGCATGGACCGCGGGATCGTAGCGAAAGACGTCGACCATCGCCACGTGCTTGTTGCCGAGCAGGAACTCGAGGGCGCGGTACTGGCCGGACTGGAAGCCCGAGGAGGTGCCCAGCGTCGCGCGAAACTGCTCGTACTCGGAAGGCGTGAGCGTCTCGAGCACGCCCCACTGCTCGAACAGCTGCTTCTGGATGAGCTTCACCCGCGCGAGGATCTTGAAGCAGGGCTCCAGCCGATCCTCGCGGACGAAGGCGATCGCCGCCTTGAGCTCGTGGATCATCAGCTTCATCCACAGCTCCGACGTCTGATGCTGGATGATGAACAGCATCTCGTCGTGGCGGGGCGGCGCCCCGTCGCGTCCCGACAGCGGCTCCTGGGCGCTCAGCAGGCGATCGAGACGCAAGTATCCCGCATAGGTCAGGCGATCGTGCAGATCGGTGACGATGCCTGGCTCGAGCTCACGCACGCTCATGGCCACCTCGATGCAAAAGCCCAGTATAGCGGCGGCCGCAGCGCAGCCGCAGCGCGATCCACCGCCACTGCCCGGGTTTGCTACCATGCGCAGCGATGATGCGCCGGGTGACACCCTCCAACGCGCGCGCCGCCGGGCTGCGGTGGATGGTCGTCCTCTCGGCGGTGGCCGTGCTCGGCGCCTGCGACACGCCCCGCACGCCACCTGGCCGCACCCTCGCCCTGCACGAATGCCGCCTGGCGCACGTCGCGCTTGCCGCGCAATGCGGCGCGCTCGAAGTCCCCGAGAATCGCACGCAGCCGCAGGGACGCCGCATCAACATTGCCGTGGCCGTGCTCGCGGCGAACACCCTCAGCCCTGCGCCCGATCCATTGTTCATCCTCGCGGGCGGCCCCGGGCAGGCCGCCAGCGCACTGGGCCCGTTTGCCGCTCGATTGACTGCCGTGCGGCGCAACCGCGACATCGTGCTCGTCGACCAGCGCGGCACCGGCCGGTCGTCACCGCTCGACTGCGCCGCGTTCAAGGATGTCGCATCCGCCGAAGCGGCGCTCGAGCTCGATCCGGTGCCGCGTGCGACGCAATGCGTGGCCGAGCTCAAGGCGCACGGCGTCGATGCATCGCAGTACACGACGGCCGCGTGGATCGCGGACCTCGATGCGGTGCGCGGTGCGCTCGGCTACGAGCGCGTCAACCTGTGGGGCGGCTCGTACGGGACGCGCGCGGCGCTGGAATACGTGCGGCACTTCCCGCAGCACGTGCGCACGATGACCCTCGATGGCGTCGCGCCGCCATGGCTCAAGGTATCCCTCGACGTCTGGCGCACACGCGAGGCGGCGCTCGCTGCGGTGTTCGACGCATGCGCGGCGTCACCGACGTGCCGCAAGAATCATGGGAGTCTCGCGACCGAGCTCAACGCGGTCGACGAGCAGCTCGGCGGCGGCGGTCGCGACCTCACCGTCACCGATCCCCGTACCGGCAATCCGCGCGCGCTCCACATCACCTTCGAGCACGTGATTGCCGCAATGCAGGCCCCAGTCTATCTACCGGAGTTCGCGAGCCTCGTTCCCGAAGCGTTGCACCAGGCGGGGCGCGGCGACCTCGGTCCCCTCTATGCGACCGCGCTCGCCATGACGAGCGGGCTCGCGGAGCAGCTCAACAGCGCGCTGTACTACTCGGTGACCTGTGCCGAAGACACCCCGCGCATCACCGTGCAGGACCGTGAGGCGAAGCTCGCCGGCCTGCGCTCGCGCCCTCTCGCCGAGCGCGGGCTCGCTGTCTGTGACGTATGGCCCAAAGGCGGGCGCGCCGCGGACAGCGATGCACCGGTGACGAGCGACGTGCCCACGCTGCTGCTCTCCGGCGGTCTCGATCCGGTGACGCCACCGGCGTATGCGGCCGACGTCGCCAAAACGCTGCGCAACAGCCGGCACATCGTCGCGACAGGGTACGGGCACAACGTTTCGCCCCATGGCTGCGCGCCACGGCTCATCGCCTCCTTCATCGAGGATGCGGGATTCATCCATCTGCCTGCGTCGTGCGTGGCGCATCTCGAGCAAAGCGCACGTCCGCCGCTGTGGCCCGACCGCCTGGGCCCTCAGCCTTGATCGAGATCCGCGATCTCGTGAAAACGTTCGGCGGCAAATCGCCGGTGCGTGCCGTCGACGGCGTCAGCTTCGTCGCGCCGGACGGCGCCATCACCGGATTGCTCGGGCCGAATGGCGCCGGCAAGACCACGCTGCTGCGCATGCTTGCGACCCTGGTCGTGCCGACGGCGGGCACCGCGACCATCGATGGCCTCGACGTACGCAGCGACCGTTATGCGGTGCGGCAGCGCATCGGCGTCCTGTCCGATGCGCGCGGCCTGTACCCGCGCCTCACCGCGCGCGAGAACATCGCCTATTACGGCGTGCTGCAGGGCCTCGATGCAACCCTCCTGAAGAAGCGCGTGGCAGGACTCATCGGCGCGCTCGGCCTCGAATCGATCGCCGAGCGTCGGGCACAGGGTTTTTCGCAGGGCGAGCGCATGAAGGTCGCCATCGCGCGGGCCCTGGTGCACGACCCGCATACGATGCTCCTCGACGAACCCACGAACGGCCTCGACGTCATGAGCACCCGCGCGTTGCGCGAGTTGCTGCTGCGATTGCGGGCAGCGGGCAAGTCCCTCCTGTTCTCGTCACACGTCATGCAGGAGGTGAGTGCGTTGTGCGATCGCATCGTGATACTCGGTCACGGGCGCGTCATCGCCACCGGGACCGCCGCCGAGCTCGTGCGCATGACCGGTGCGCCGAGTCTGGAGGAGGCTTTCATGCGGCTGCTTGGTTCAGGGGAAGGATTGGCGTGAGGCAAGGAGCGGCGTCGTGAGGTTGCGGAGAGGGACCCCGCGCGCGCTTTGCGGCGCGGGGATCGCAGCGAGCCGAATCGACGCGGGAGGCCGACCCACCAATGCTGCACGACCAGCGACAGTGCGGAGGCCGACGGGGCCCGCTGCCGATGCGACTGGGGCGAATCGACAGTCGAGGCCGACTCCCCCAGCGGTCGCGGGGCGGCAGCCGTGCGGAGGCCGAGTGGCCGTGAGCCTAGGAGCGGCGTCGTGAGGCCGCGGAGAGGGACCCCGCGCGCGCTTTGCGGCGCGGGGATCGCAGCGAGCCGAATCGACGCGGGAGGCCGACCCACCAATGCTGCACGACCAGCGACAGTGCGGAGGCCGAGTGGCCGTGAACCTAGGAACGGCATCGTGAGGCCCATGACCCCGGATCGCCGCTGATGCTCCCCCGCATCGTCGCCGTCGCCCACAAGGAGCTCATCGACAGCCTGCGCGATCGACGCACGCTCGTGGTCATGCTGGTGACCGCCGTCGCTGCGGGCCCGCTGCTTCTGATGCTGGTCATGAATCTGGTCGCGGGCCAGGCCGATCGTGCGCGCCTCTTGCGACTTCCGGTCGCCGGTGCCGACAATGCGCCGGCACTCGTCGCGTACCTGAAGCGCCAGGAGGTGGAAATCCTGCCTCCACCCGCAGGGTACGAAGCAGCCATTCGCAATGGCGAACTCGACGTCGTGCTCGAGATCGACGAGCACTTCGCGCGTGACACTGCAGAGGGCAAGGCGGCAATCGTGCGACTCGTCTACGACCGCTCGCGCGATCGGGCTCGGGCTGCGATCGACCAGACCGAGAACTTGCTGCGCCAGTACAACCGCGACTGGGGCCAGGGTCGCCTGCTCCTGCGTGGTGTCGCACCCGAAGTGGCCAACCCGTTGCAGGTGGAGGCACACGACCTCGCAACCCCCCAGAGCGCCGGTTCGCTGATCCTGTTCATGGTCGCTTACTACGGCCTTTTCGCTGCGGTCATGGGAGGCATGGCTAGTGCCATCGACACGACCGCTGGCGAACGCGAGCGCCAGTCGCTGGAGCCGTTGCTCATCACCCCGGCGCGGCCTCTGGAACTCGTCATCGGCAAGTGGCTGGCGGTGACTGCCCTGAGCGCGGCGGTCGTCATCGTGACCCTCGCAGGCTTCTACCTCACCTTGCGCTTCGGCCCGCTGCCGTCGGTCGGTGTGCCGTTTCTTTTCGGCGCCACGGAATTCGGCCGTTTCATCGCCGTGCTGTTGCCGATGATTCTCCTCATGCCAGCCGTGCTCCTCTACATCGGCGCTCGAGGCCGCACGTTCAAGGAGGCACAGGCGAACACGTCGATCGTGCTGTTCGTCGTATCCGTCATTCCGGTCGTGCAGATGGTGATGCAGGCGCGCGAGCCGTGGTGGCTCGCGTGGGTGCCGATTTCCGCGCAATACTCGCTCCTGAACCGTGCGTTGCGCGGCGAGGGCATCCCGGCAGCAGCGCTGGCGCAGTCCTACGCGGCGCCGCTCCTCGTCACGGCGATCGCCCTCTGGGCGGTCGCGCGGCTGTTGTCCCGCGAGAGCGTACTCGCGGGGCGGTGACGTCCTGGGCCGGCATCTGCACAGGCCGGCACGACGTCAGGTCTTCGGGCGGGGCGACGACGACGTCAGCGTGAGACGGATCGCCCGAAAGGCGAGCATTTCCTTCACCACCGCGATGCACAGCCACGTACCCCGTACCAGCAGGGCGAGCGCGACGATCAGCAATACCGTCAGTGCGTAGTCCAGCGGCGTGTCCATGTCACTCCTGTCCGTCGCGGCGCGCAAGCGCAAGCCTTCGAGCACAACCGCCAATCCGCTCAATGTATTCGCGTGCCCATGAACGCAATTGACAATGCTCAACAACGCGCATCGGGAGCCTGCCGACACCAGCGAGGGAGCGGAGTGCGGACCTGTCGCGCGTCGCCTCGCCTCACCGCATTGGCAACGTGCTGCCAGCGGTTGGCCGGATCATTCCGCGCGGTTGCGCATCCAGTCAGCCGTCTCGAAGAAGGCCTGCATGAGCTTCGCGGCCAGCGCATCCGGCACGCCGGTATCGCTCATCGCCTGGCGCATGCACGCGAGCCACTGGTCGCGCTCCGCCGTGGCGATGGCGAACGGCAGATGCCGCGCGCGCAGCCGCGGATGGCCGTGGCGCTCGACATAAAGCCCGGGCCCGCCCAGCCATCCGCTGAGGAACATGTAGAGCTTGTCGCGCGAGCCGTCGATGCGCTCCGGATGCAGCGCCCGGATGCCCGCGTAGGCCGGATCGAACTCCATCAGATCGTAGAAGCGATCGACGAGCGCCCGCACGCCGGCATCGCAACCGAGTTGCACGTACGGCGTCGGTGCACCGTCGCGGTTGGCATGCGCGTCGCCGCTCATCCCAGTTGGCGGATCACTGCGAGGGGTGGCGTCCGCAACGTACGGCGCGTGCCGAGCCACCCGGCGAACGTAACCGCCAGCGCGCCCCCACCGATGCCGAACAGCCACATATAGGGATTGGCCACGTAGGGAATCGCAAACACGCGGTCGGCGAGAAGATAGCCGGTGATCGTTGCACCCGCGGCGGCCAGCGCGCCCGCGAGCGCGCCGAGCACCGCGAATTCGGCGAGCTGCACCGACGTGAGCTGCGCGCGCGACGCGCCCAGTGTGCGCAGTATCGCGGCATCGAACTGACGCTCGTCCTGCGTCGCGGCAATCGCCGCCTGCAACACGAGCAGCCCGCCCGCGAGCGTGAACAGGAACACGAACTCGACCGCGCGCGCGACCTGATCCATGATCGTCTGCACCTGGCGGATGATCTCGCCGACATCGATCGCGAGCACGTTGGGATAACGCTGGACGAGGTCGGCCAGCCACGCCTGCGATCCGGTCGTGCCTTCCACGCGCACGGCGCCGAGGTACGTCTGGGGCATGTTCTCGAGCACGCCCGGCGCGAACAGGGTGAAGAAGTTCGGTCGGAAGCTGTCCCAGTCGACCTTGCGCAGGCTCGTCACGCGTGCGCTCACCGTCGTTCCCGCGATATCCCACGTCAGCTTGTCGCCGAGGCGCACGTGCAGCGAGTCCGCGATGCCCTGCTCCATCGACAGCACCGGCTCGGACGGGTGCGCGTCCCACCACGTGCCCACGACGATGCGGTTCGCCGGCGGCAGCGTGGTCACGTACGACAGATTGAACTCACGCTCGGCCAGACGGCGCGTGCGCGGCTCGTCGAAGCGGGATGCGTCGAGCGCCTTGCCGTTCACGGCGACGAGGCGACCGCGGATCATGGGATACAGCGTCACCTCGGTGCCCGTCGCGGCCTGCAGCGATGTGCGCACGCCTTCGACCTGATCGGGGAGCACGTTCAGGATGAAATGATTCGGTGCGTCGGGGGGCAGGCTCGCGCGCCAGTTGCTGATGAGGTCGCCCCGTACCGCTGTGAGCAGCAGCAGCGCCATCAGCCCCAGCGCCAGCGCGCTCACCTGCAGGCTCGACGCCAGCGGCCGGCGCCGCAGATTGGCGAGACCGAAGCGCCACGTCACGCCGCGCTGCGGCAGGTGCTTGAGCAGCGCGAGCAGCAGCCACGCCACGAGCGCGGAAACGATGATCAATGCACCGATGCCGCCCACCATGATGCCGGCCGCCTTGGCGTCCTGCGCCTGCCAGGCAATCAGCAGTGCAATCACCGCAGCCCCGAGCCCGTACGCGAGCGTGCCCGCAACGCGCGGCCGCGGCAGATCGCGTCGCAGGACGCGCAGCGGCGGCGAGCCGGCGAGCGCGACCAGCGGCGGCAAGGCGAAGCCGAACAGCAGCAGCACGCCCGTGACGAATGCCGCCGACGCGGGTGCGAGCCCCGGCAGTGGCAACTCGGTGGGGGACAGCGTCATGAGCAACTGCACCAGCAGCTGCTGGCCCACGAGAGCCAGCGCGACGCCGACGATGCTCGCGACGATGCCGATCACGGCGAACTGCAGTACGAACAGCGTCAGCACGCGCCGCTCCGACGCCCCGAGGCAACGCAGCGTGGCCGCGGTATCGAGATGGCGCCGCAGATAGCGCGAGGCCGCGAGCGCGATCGCCACCGCTGCGAGCATCACCGCCACGAGCGACGACAAGCCGAGGAATTTTTCCGCGCGGTCGAGCGTCTGCCGGACCTCGGGCCGCAGATCACGCACGTTCTCGACGCGCTGCCCCGCTTTGGTCGCTCCGTTCGCCCACGCGACGTAGCCCGCGACCTTGCCAGCCTGCTCGCCGGCCGCGTACAGCCGGTACGTCGCCCGGTTGCCAGGCTGCAGCAGGTTGGTCGTCGTGAGGTCCTGCAGGTTCATGAGCAACCGCGGCCCGATGGCGAGCAGCCCGCTGGCGACTTCCGGCTCCTGCTGGACGATGGCGCCGACGCGAAACGTGCCTTCGCCGAGCAGCAAACGATCGCCGACCTTCACTCCCAGTCGGGCAGCGAGACGCGTATCGGGCCACACCTCGCCCTCGGCGGGTACGCGCCCGGCGGGCACGCCTTCGGCTTGCCCTGGCGCGTCGAGCGTGATCGCGCCGCGCAATGGATACGACGTGGCCACCGCCTTGACATCGGCCAGCACCGGTGCGAGCGCGTCGCCGCCGCGATCGGGCGCGCGCTGGATCATGGTGATGAATTTCACCGCAGGCGAGGTGCGCAGGCCGCGCGCATGCGCCTCGTCGGCAAACGCGGCAGGCAATGGCCGGTCGGCGGAGACGAGCACGTCGGCGCCGAGCAACAGGTTCGCTTCGCGGCTGAGTCCGCCCTTCACGCGATCGGCAAAGAAGCCCACCGTGCCCACGCTCGCAACCGCGAGCAGCAGTGCGGCGACGAGCACGTTGAGCTCGCGGGCGCGCCAGTCGCGTGCCAGCATGCGCAAAGCGAGGCGGAATACGTTCATCGCGGCAGGCCGTTCAACCGCGGGGGGCCGACAGGATCACGCGGCGACCCGTTCGTCGCCGATCACGCGTCCCGCTGCCAGCGACAGGCGCCGCGCGCAGCGTCCCGCGAGCTCCCGGTCGTGCGTGACCAGCAGCAGCGTCGTGCCATGTTCCCGGTTGAGGCGGAACATGAGATCGGCGATCTCCGCGCCGGTGGCCACGTCGAGATTGCCGGTGGGCTCGTCGGCCATCAGCAACCGGGGCTCGCTCGCGAACGCGCGGGCGATCGCAACTCGCTGTTGCTCGCCGCCGGACAGCTGCTTCGGGTAGTGATGCCCGCGTTGCGCGAGGCCGACGCGATCGAGCCAACCCTTGGCCACGCTCGCGGCGTCGGGGGCGCCCGCAAGCTCGAGCGGCAGCATCACGTTCTCCAGCGCGGTGAGCGCCGGCAGGAGCTGGAACGACTGGAACACGAACCCGAGCACGCGCTGGCGCAGCGCCGCGCGCGCATCCTCGTCGAGTGTCGAGAGCGCTTCGCCCGCGAGGTGAACTTCGCCCGAGGACGGCTGGTCCAGGCCGGCGAGGAGGCCGAGCAGTGTCGTCTTGCCGGAGCCCGATGCGCCGACAATGGCAAGCGTTTCGCCGGGTTCGACCGTGAACGACACCTGGTCGAGGATCGTGAGCGGGTTATCGCCGCTCACCACGGTCTTGCTCAGGACTTCGGCGCTGAGAATGGGTTGTGGCATGGGAGGTTCGATGGCCGCTGCGGCGGCGAGTGCCTCCGCATTGCCCGAACGTGGGGGCGACCGGCGCTGCACGCAACCGCCGATGGGCGGCGCACCCGAGGAACGAACGCGCCTGCGCGCGGTCTGTGAATCAGCGATTCTACGCCGCGTGCTGCGTGGCGCCGTCTCTCCCTCTACAATCCCCGATTCTGTCCATGCCTACGCTGCTTTCGCGCGCGGCCGCCCGTCTGCTGGCGCTCGTTGCGATCATCCTCCTCGGTGTCCATCCGGCCGCCGGCGCCCAATCCACGGCGCCGGTGCTGCTCGTCGTCGGCGACTCGATCTCGGCCGCCTACGGGCTCAGCATGGAAAGCGGCTGGGTGCAGCTGCTGCGCGGCCGGCTCCAATCGGAGCGCTACCCGTATCAGGTGGTCAACGCGAGCATCACCGGCGACACGACCTCGGGCGGGCGCGCGAGGCTCCCGGGATTGCTGCGGCAGCATCGCCCGGCGGTGGTCGTGGTCGAGCTTGGCGGCAACGATGGCCTGCGTGGGGGCGATCTGCGTGCAATGCGCGACAATCTCGATGCCATGGTCACCGCCTCGCTCAAGGCCGGCGCCCGCGTGCTCCTCGTCGGCATGCGCATGCCGCCCAATTACGGACCTGCGTACACCCGCCAGTTCGAGGCGGCATACGCCGATGTCGCGCGCGCGCACAAGGTGCCTCTCGTGCCGTTCCTCTTCGATGGGTTCGGCGAGTCCAACGAGCTGTTCCAGGCCGATCGCATCCACCCGACCGCCGCCGCACAGCCGCGCCTGCTCGATAACATCTGGCCGACGCTGAAATCACTGCTGGACCGCCGACGGTGAGCGCTGCCGGCACACGCATGGTCACGGTCGGGGCGCTCGCCGCGTATCCCGAGCGCATCGACGTGCGCAGTCCCGCCGAGTACGCCGAGGATCATCTTCCCGGTGCCGTCAGCGAGCCAGTGCTCTCGAACGAGGAGCGCGCGCTGGTCGGCACGCTGCATGCGCGCGATTCGGCGTTTGCAGCCAAGCGCGCCGGCGCGGCGATCGTGGCGCGCAACGTCGCCCGCATGCTGGAGACCTCGTTTCGCGATCAGCCGCGCGACTGGGCCCCGCTCGTCTACTGCTGGCGCGGCGGCAAGCGCAGCGGCGCTCTCACCCACGTGCTGAACGAGATCGGCTGGCGGGCGGTGCAGCTCGAAGGCGGCTACCGGGCTTATCGGCGGCACGTGCGCGCGCAGCTCGAGACCGTTCCGGCGCGCTTCGACCTGCGCGTCGTATGCGGTCTCACCGGTTCCGGCAAGAGCCGCCTGCTGCAGGCCCTGGCACTCGAAGGGGCGCAGGTCCTCGATCTCGAGGCCCTCGCCGCCCATCGCGGATCGCTTCTCGGCGATCTTCCGGACCTGCCGCAACCTTCGCAGAAGCATTTCGAGACCACGATCCTCGATGCGCTCGAGCACCTCGATGCGAATCGTCCCGTGTACGTGGAATCGGAAAGCAAGCGGATCGGCACGCTGCAGGTGCCCGATGCACTGCTGGACGCGATGCGCCGGGCGTCGTGCGTGCTGGTCGATCTCGCGCCCGAGCTGCGCGTGGCGCTGCTGCGCGAGGAATACGCGCACTTCCTGGACGATGCGGAAACACTGGCGCGACAGCTCGCGCCGCTCACCCCGCTGCACGGCAAAGCCACCATCGAGCGCTGGGATGCCGCTGCACGCGCGGCCGACTGGGACCTGCTGGTGAGCGAGTTGCTGGCGCTGCACTACGATCCGACGTACACGCGCTCGATGGAGCGCAACTTCCCGCGCCACCACGAGGCGCGGAGCGTGCGCCCACAGGCGATCGATGTCGCGCATTATCGCGAGCTCGCGCGGGCGCTGATCGCGCAGGACCTCGCCGCCCCGTCCCCTCTCGTGATGGATCCCGCATGACCACCTACGCCTTTCGCATCGTCAACGTGTTCGCCGAGGCTGCGCTCGCCGGCAATCCCCTGTGCGTATTCGAAAATGCGCTCGGGCTCGACGCACCAACCATGCAGGCGCTGGCGCTGCAGTTCAATCTCTCGGAGACGACCTTCATCCTGCCTTCCGAGCGCGCGACGGCCCAGGTGCGCATCTTCACGCCGACGTTCGAGATGGCCTTCGCGGGACATCCGACCCTCGGGACGGCGCACGTCGTGGGGGCGCTGTCGGGCGCGACCGCGGTCACGCTGGACATGAAGGCGGGCATCATCCCCGTCACGGCCGACGGCGACGTGTGGACGCTGCAGGCCAATGCGCCGCGACACCGGCCCGTGGATGCCTGCCGTGCCGATCTCGCCGCGATGCTCGGTCTCGACGCAGCCGATCTCGGCGAGGGGCCGCCGCTGTGGGTGGACACCGGCTCGGAGCAGCTGATCATTCCGCTGGCAAGCGTCGATGCCGTGCGGCGTGCGGCGCCACGACCGGATCTGTTGCTCGTGCACGGCAGCAACGGCCAGCGAGCGATGGCCTATGTGTGGGCCCGCGATGCCGACGGCGGGATGCGCGGCAACGACCGCGAGGCGGTTACCGCGCGCTTTTTCTTTCCCAAGCACGGCAGCGTGATCGAGGATCCGGGCACGGGGTCCGCCTGCGCCAATCTTGGCGGATGGCTGCTCGCCACGGGCGCGCCGCTGCCGCGGCGGATCAGCGTTGCCCAGGGCGGCGCCGTCAACCGCCCGTGCCGGCTGCTCCTCGACGTGACGGCCGACCGTCGCATCCTCGTCTCCGGGCGCGTGCTCGAGCTCGGTCGCGGAACCATCGATCTGTAGAGGGGCGCTGTAGCCTGCAGCGTCGGCCTTGGCACCCCGCGCAACGCCTCGTTACAAATGGGCGGCCGCAATCCGTCAACACCCGACCTGCCTTCGGCGTTGATGGCCTGACGATGCACATCGTCGACCAACGACAAACGGGAGGCACGCATGAAACCTTGCACCATGCTGGTTGCAGTCGGATTGCTCCTGGGCGCGGGCTGTGCCCTCGCCGGCACCGCGGATCCGGGGGTGAACGCGCGGCAGGCGGCGCAGCACGGGCGCATCGCGCAGGGCGTTGCGTCGGGCGACCTGACCCCTGGCGAGACGCATCGCCTGGCGGTCGAGCAGCGCGGCATTCGCGCGGAAGAGCGTGCGTTCAAGAGCGACGGCAAGCTGACGCGCGCCGAGCGTCGCCAGCTGCAGCGCGACCTCAACGTCGCGAGCCGTGACATCCACCGCCAGAAGCACGATGCCCAGCACCGCTGACCATCGGCGGCGCGCCGGCGGCGCAACGCACGTCCGGTCGCGGTTGCTCGCTTGCGCGATCGTGGCCGTGGGCGCGGCGGCAGGGCTCGCCCAGCACGCTCTCGCCGCGGAGCGCGACGTCCTCACCTACGACGACGCGCGTCACCTCCTCGTGCGCACCGGCTTCGGCCCGACGGATGCCGAGGTGCGCGCGTTCGCCGGATTGTCCCGGCGTGAAGCCGTCGGCCGGCTCCTCGACAGCGCGCGCACTACCGCGGTCACGCCTGTTCCCGCCGTGCTCACGACAGCGGGGCCGCTGCGCCCGCCACGCGGTCCGGACGCAACGCCGGAGGAGCGCAAGGCCTTCGTGCGGGAGCAGGTGCAGGACGGGCTCGCACTGCGCGCCTGGTGGATCCAGGAAATGCTGGTGACGCCATCGCCGCTGACCGAGCGCATGACGCTGTTCTGGCACAACCACTTCGTCTCGGCGCAGCCCAAGGTGCGGGTGACGCGCCTGATGCTCGCGCAGAACGCCACCCTGCGCGCGAATGCACTGGGCAACTTCGCCACACTCCTGCACGCGATCGGCAAGGATCCCGCGATGATCCTGTATCTCGATGGCGCCCAGAACCGCAAGGGGGTGCCCAACGAGAACTTCGCGCGCGAGGTGATGGAGCTCTTCACCCTCGGCGAGGGGCGCTACAGCGAGAGCGACATCAAGGAGGCCGCGCGCGCGTTCACGGGCTGGAGCATCGACCGCGAGACCGGCTCGTTCGTGTTCCGTCGTGGCGTGCACGACGACGGCGAAAAGACCATCTTCGGCAAGACCGGGCACTTCGACGGGGACGACGTGCTGGACCTGCTGCTCGCCCGGCCGGAGACGGCTGAGTTCATCACGACCAAGCTCTGGCGCGAATTCGTCTCGCCCGACCCCGACCCCGCGGAGGTCACGCGCATCGCGCGCCAGTTCCGCGACGCGCATTACGACATCAAGGTCGTGCTCGGCGCGCTGCTGCGCTCCGACGCGTTCTTCGCACCGGAGAATCGCGGCGTGCTCGTGAAATCGCCGGCCGAGATCGTCGTCGGGACCTTGCGCCAGCTCGGCGTGGAAACCCACCAGACGCTGCCCTTCGCCCTGGCGAGCGCAGGCATGGGCCAGAATCTCTTCTCGCCGCCGAACGTGAAGGGCTGGCCCGGCGGCGAAGCATGGATCAACACCAGCACGCTGCTCGCGCGCAAGCAGTTCCTCGCGCGCCTGACGCGCATCGACGAGCGCAGCGCGCCGGCCATGCCGGGAGCGATGACCGGTGCGGCGTTGCCAGGGGATCGCACCGCGATGGCGGTGCCACGGCAGGGATTCGCCGCAGACGGGATGGCCGATGGCGACAAGCCGCGCGCGCAGCGTCTCATGCTGCAGATGCAGCGCAGCCTGGCCGACGTGCGCTTCGACAGTGCCCGTTTCCTCGCCGGCTTTCCCGGAGCGACCCCCGCCGAGCGCCATGCGGCGGCCGCGCAGCTGCTGCTCGCAACGGCACCGCAACGCCCGCTCGACCGCAACGCCGATTCCCTGACGTTCGTGCGCTCGGTGCTGCTCGACGCCGCCTATGAACTGAAGTGAGTGTCCCATGCATCGACGCGACTTCCTGCGCCGCAGCGTTGCCCTCGCGGCGCTCGCCGGCACCGACATCATTTTCGACGGCGCGAGCGTCGCCTGGGCCGCGCCCAACCCGGGGAGCTACGAGAATGTACTGGTATTGATCGAGCTGAAGGGCGGCAACGACGGACTCAACACGCTCGTGCCCTACGCCGACCCCGCGTATCGCAGCCTGCGTCCCCGCATCGGCCTGGCGCGGGACGACGTGCTCGTGCTGTCGGATGCGGCAGCGTTGCACCCGGCGCTCGCGCCGCTGCTGCCCTTATGGAAGGACCGCGAACTGGCCGTGCTGCAGGGGGTCGGCTATCCCAGCCCCAATCTGTCGCATTTCCGCTCGATCGAGATCTGGGACACCGCGTCCGACAGCGCGACGTATCTGCAGGATGGCTGGCTGACGCGGGCGTTTGCGACCCGTCCGGCGCCGGGCAGCTTCGCCGCCGATGGCGTCATCATCGGCACGAACGACCTCGGTCCGCTATCCGGCAGCGGCACGCGGGCCATCGCGCTGTCGAACACCGATCGTTTCGTGCAGCAGGCGAAGCTCGCGGCCGACGAAGGCGAAGCCCACAACAAGGCGCTTGCGCATATTCTCAAGGTCGAAGGCGACGTGGTGCAGGCAGCACGGCGCCTCGAGGGTCATCACGAATTCGCCACGGCCTTCCCGCAAAGTGGATTCGGCAACGCGATGCGCACCGCGGCACAGGTCATCGCCAACCCGGCGGGCGTCGCCGTCGTGCGCGTCACCCTCAATGGATTCGACACGCACAGCGGCCAGCCTGCCACGCAGGCGCGTCTCCTCGGCGAGCTCGCGGCGGGCGTCGCCGCGCTGCGGTCGGCCATGACGGAGCTGGGGCGTTGGGACCGCACGCTCGTGCTCACCTACGCCGAATTCGGCCGGCGGCCGAAAGAGAACCAGTCGCAGGGTACGGACCATGGAACGGCCAGCGTGCACTTCGCCTGCGGCGGCAGGGTCGAGGGCGGCATGCATGGCGCGGCGCCGGTGCTCGATCGCCTCGATGGCAACGGCAACGTCGCCCACGCGCTCGATTTCCGCGAGATATATGCGACGGTGCTGGAGCGCTGGTGGGGCGTGCCGTCGCGCAATGCGCTCGGCGGATCCTTCCGGCCGGTGCCCTTCCTGCGCGCCTGAAGCTGCGTTCAGGGGTTTGCAGCCCGCCGGCACGGACCGCACTCAGCGGCCGGTGTTTGCGTCCCAGGCGGCGATGAACTCGAGCCAGTGCACGGCGCCGGTGCTGCCGATGCGCTCCCGCGCGAAGGCCACTTCCTTGGCATACTCGCCCGCCGACATCGCTCCGCGCAGGAGCTGGAAGCGCAGGTATACCAGGTACGTGTTCATGACGTCGGTCTCGCAGTAGCGGCGCACGGCGTCGAGTTCACCGGCACGAACGGCCGCATAGACCGCGCTGCCGTCCATCCCCAGCTTGCCGGGAAAGCCGCACAGGCGGGCCATCACGTCGAGCCCCGCCGCGGCGCGCGGCTGGAATGCCGCGAGCACGTCCATCAGGTCGAGATGGCGCGTGTGGTAGCGGTTGAGGTAATTGTTGTAACGGAATTCCTTGTCGTCATCACCCCAGTCCCAGTAGCGCTGGGCGGAGATGCCGTGCATCAGCGCCCGGTAGTGCAGCACCGGAAGATCGAAGCCGCCGCCATTCCACGAGACGAGCTGCGGCGTGTAGCGATCGATGCCGTCGAAGAACCGGCGGATCAGGTCCGGCTCCGGATCCTCGAGGTCGCCGAGGGACCACACGCGAAAGGTCGAGCCTTCGCGCAAGGCGCAGGAGATCGCCACCACGCGCTGATATTGCAGCGGCAGGAAATCGTTGCCGCTGTGGGCGCGTCGCTGCTGGGTGATCCAGGCGAGCAAGCCATCGTCGTCGACGGCCGCCGGAACATCGTGCACGCGGCGCAGGCCATCGACATCGGGAACGGTCTCGATGTCGAACACCAGGATCGGTGTCATCGGCGCTCGCGTCGCGCTGCAGTCAGTCCGCGCATGTCAGTCCGGAAATACGCCGGTGGAAAGGTAGCGGTCGCCGCGATCGCAGACGATGAACACGATCACGGCGTTCTCGAGCTCGCGTGCGACACGCAGGGCGACCGCACACGCGCCACCGGCGGAGACGCCGCAGAAGATGCCCTCCTCGGCCGCGAGCCGGCGCGTGGTCACTTCGGCATCGGCCTGGCTGACGTTCTCGATGCGGTCGACGCGGCGCGGATCGTAGATCTTCGGCAGGTACGCCTCCGGCCACTTGCGGATGCCGGCGATCTGCGAGCCTTCTTCCGGCTGCGCACCGATGATGGTGATGCCGCTGTGCTGTTCCTTGAGGTACCGCGACACACCCATGATCGTGCCCGTCGTACCCATCGCGGATACGAAATGCGTGATCGTGCCCCGCGTATCGCGCCAGATCTCCGGGCCGGTACCACGGTAGTGCGCCAGTGGATTGTCCGGATTGGCGAACTGATCGAGGATCGTGCCCTTGCCCGCGGCGCGCATCTCTTCGGCAAGATCGCGGGCCCGCTCCATGCCTCCCGGCTTCGGCACGAGCACGAGCTCCGCACCGTAGGCGCGCATCGCCTGCCGGCGCTCGAGCGACTGGTTGTCCGGCATGATGAGGGTCAGTCGATAGCCGCGCATCGCAGCCACCATGGCGAGTGCGATGCCGGTATTCCCCGACGTCGCCTCGATCAGCGTGTCGCCGGGGCGTATTTCGCCGCGGCGCTCGGCCTCGACGATCATCGACAGCGCCGGCCGATCCTTCACGCTGCCGGCTGGATTGTTGCCCTCCAGCTTGCCGAGAATGACATTGCTGCTGGCGCCGGGAAGGCGTTGCAGGCGCACGAGTGGCGTGTTGCCGACGGTCGATTCGAGAGTGGGGAACATGAGTGCAGGCGCGGTGAACGTTCTATTGTAGCGGAGCGCCTACGCCAACCTGGTGCCCGCGTGGCCACGAATGAAAACCCCGCCACGTGGGCGGGGTTTCGCGCGCAAACGCACGACCGATGCGATCGGATCCTGCTCGACGTTACTTCTTCGCCTTCTCGTCCTTCGCCGCTTTATCGGCGGTGGCCTTCTCCGTCTTCGCGGCCTTGTCGGCCTTCGCCTTCTCCGCCTTGGCGGCCTTTACCTCCTTGGCCTTCTCGGCCTTGGCGGCCTTCTCCTCCTTGGCCTTCTCGGCCTTCGCCGCCTTCTCCGCCTTCGCCTTCTCGGCCTTCGCCGCTTTCTCCGCCTTGGCATCGGCCTTGGCAGGCGCTTCGGCCTTGGCAGGCGGGACCACCGGCGCCGCCGTGGGCTGGGACTTCATCGCTGGTTCGGCCTTCGCAGGCGCCGCCTTGGACTCGGCCTTCATCGCCGGTTCGGCCCTCGCGGGCGCCGCCGTGGGCTGGGACTTCATCGCTGGTTCGGCCTTCGCAGGCGCCGCCTTGGACTCGGCCTTCATCGCCGGTTCGGCCCTCGCGGGCGCACTCGGGGCCGACTCGGCCTTCATCGCGCCGGCGGGCATGCGCGTCGCGCCGGACACGCTGATGTCGCCCTTGATCTTGCCGAACTCGCCCTCTTTGATGCCCTTCACCTTCATGATGTCTTCGGGCGTCCTGAACGGGCCGTTTTCCTTGCGATAGTCGATGATCGCCTGCGCCTTGACAGGACCGATGCCATTCAGCGCTTCCAGCTCTTCCTTGGTGGCAGAGTTGATGTTCACCGCAGCCGCGGCCCAACCCGCGAACAACAGCGTTGCAATCAGCAGCAGCATGCGTTTCATCTTCATCTCCTGTGTGTGGAAAGCGATCCGTACCACCTCGGCCGGATCAGCCGGGGAGGCGCCAAGAACGCGGCGGCGATGTTACGGGTTGACACCGGTCCGCAGCAAGGCCGTCGCGTAGCTCGCGACCGCCTCCTCGACGGGTTGCATGCGCTCGTGATAGCCCGCGGCACGCAGCCGCGTCAGGTCGGCCTCGGTGAAGCTCTGGTACTTGCCGACGAGCGCCGGCGGGAACGGTATGTACTCGATCGCGCCACCGTCGATCAGCGCCTGCAACGACAACGCCGGCTGGCCGGCCGCGGCACGCACCGCATTCACCGCCGCCACGGCGACCGCGTTGAAGGTCGCCGCCGCGCCGGTGCCCAGGTTGAAAATCCCGCTGCGCTCCGGGTGATCGAGAAAATCGAGGTTCACCTTCACGACGTCATGCACCGACACGAAATCGCGACGCTGCTCGCCGGAGCCATAGCCGTCGGACCCTTCGAAAAGCTTCACCCGGCCTTCGCTCCGGTACTGCTGGACGAAGTGATAGGCCACCGAGGCCATGCGCCCCTTGTGTTGCTCCCGGGGCCCGTAAACGTTGAAATACCGGAAGCCGACGATCGGCGAGGTGCGATCGGGCAACAGGCGGCGGACGTACTCGTCGAACAGAAATTTCGAGTAACCGTAGATGTTCAGCGGCGCTTCGTGGCTGCGCTCCTCCCGGAACACGGGGCCGGCGCCGTACACCGACGCCGACGACGCATAGACGAACGGCACGTCGTTGTCCTGACACCACTCGAGCAGCGTCACCGAGTAGCGATAGTTGTTGCGCATCATGTAGCGGCCGTCGGTCTCCATGGTGTCGGAGCACGCGCCCTGGTGCAGGATGGCCACGAGATCGTCGTCGAAATCGCCACCGAGGATGCCGTTCAGGAAATCATCCTTGTCCACGAAATCGGCGATGTCGCAATCGGCGAGATTGCGGAACTTGTCGGCCCGCGCCAGATTGTCGACTGCGATGATGTCGCGCTCGCCGCGCAGGTTCAGTGCCTTGACGAGATTGGAGCCGATGAATCCGGCCGCGCCGGTGACGACGATGTACACGTGTGCTCCGCGAAGGAAACGGATCAGACCTCGAGGTCCACCCGCAGCGAGTTACTGACGGTGAACGGAACGCGCGGCGCGACCGCGCAGAGGAGCTCGTAACCGACCGTCGACGCGTCGGCCGCCACCTCGTCGACGGGGAGTCCCTCACCCCAGAGGACCACGCGCGTCCCCACCCGCGCATCGGGCACGTCGGAAAGATCCACGGTGATCATGTCCATCGATACGCGCCCGGCCATGGGCACCCGGCGTCCGCCCACCAGCACGGGCGTTCCGTTGGGCGCGTGGCGCGGATAGCCGTCGGCATAGCCGCAAGCGACGACGCCGATCCGGTGCGGGTGCGCCGCGCTGTACGTGCCGCCGTAGCCGACGCATTCGTGACGCTGGAGCTGCTGGACCGCGATGATCTCGGAGTGGAGGGTCATGACCGGCGCAAGGCCGATGTCCGCGGCGCTCTCGTATGCGAACGGCGAGGAACCATACAGCATGATGCCGGGTCGGACGATGTCGCCGCCGATTTCATCGAACCGGATGACGCCGGCCGAGTTGGCGAGTGAGCGTGGATGCGGGAGTCCCCGGCAGGCGTCGTCGAAGATGGCGAGCTGCTCGGCGATGCCGTCGTCCTCGTCGGCGCGCGCGAAATGGGTCATGAGTCGCAGCGCGGCGACGGATTCGCAGCGCGACAGGCGTTCCGCGAGCCCGGTGACGGTCTGGGGCCGGACGCCGAGGCGGTTCATGCCGGTGTTGACCTTCAGGAACACCTCGAGCGGTCGCGGCAGGCGCGCGGTTTCGAGCATGCGGATCTGGTCGGCGTGGTGTACAACCACGGCGAGCCGCTTGTGCGCGATCTCGGTGAGCTCGTCGGCGGCGAAGAAACCTTCCAGCAGCAGGATGCGCCGGGTGTAGCGCTGGTCGCGCAGCGCAATGGCCGCATCGAGCTCGATCAGCGCGAGCCCGTCGGCCTCGGCGAGCGCGGGCAGGATGCGCTGCAACCCATGCCCGTACGCGTTGGCCTTGACCACCGCTAGCACCTGCGCGCCGGCAGCGCGTTTGCGCGCGAAGCCCAAGTTGGCCCGCAGCGCAGCGAGGTTGACCTCGGCATGGAGGGGGCGGGCCATGGGCGCGGTGCGCGTGATGAGGGGTGTTGTGCGGGTAAGCCGGGCGCCGCTAGCTGGGGCGAAGGCGCGCTGGGTCGTGGTATAAAGCCCGGGCCCGGGCGACTGCTCAAGAATTATACCGAACGCCCGGCCCGACCGGCCCGCGCGGACGGGGGTCCGCGCAATCGTGGAGGACGATGAAGCAGGGTTTCTACACCATCATGGCGGCGCAGTTCTTCTCGTCGCTCGCCGACAACGCGCTACTCATCGCCGCCATCGCGCTCCTGCGCGAATCCGCAGAGCCGGCCTGGATGACCCCGGCGCTCAAGATGTCGTTCGTGATCTCCTACGTGCTGCTGGCGCCGCTCGTGGGTGCTTTCGCCGATTCGATGGCCAAGGGTCGCGTGATGCTCATCACCAATGCCGTGAAGGTGATCGGGTGCGCGCTGATGCTGCTCGACATCCATCCCCTGCTTGCTTACGCGGTGGTCGGCTTCGGCGCCGCGGCCTATTCGCCCGCGAAGTACGGCATCCTCACCGAGCTCCTGCCGCCGCAGCAGCTCGTCATCGCCAATGGCTGGATCGAAGGCACGACGGTGGCGTCGATCATCCTCGGCGTCCTGCTCGGCGGCGCCCTGATCACGCCGCGCATCGCGCACGTCCTGCTCGGCTTCGACCTGCCTCTATTCGAGACGGGGATCGATACCGCGCCCGAAGCGGCCATCGCCCTGATCATCCTGCTTTACGTCATCGCCGGGATCTTCAACTGGTTCATTCCCGATACCGGCGTCGATCACCGCATGGTGAACAAGAACCCGTTTTTCCTGATCCGCGAGTTCGCGCACTGCTCCGCACTCCTGTGGCGCGACAAGCTCGGCCAGATCTCGCTGGCCACGACCACGCTGTTCTGGGGTGCGGGGGCGACGCTGCAGTTCATCGTGATCGACTGGGCCGCGAAGTCGCTGGGGTTCAATCTGTCGCAGGCGTCCATGCTGCAGGGCGTGGTCGCCGTCGGCATTGCGGCCGGCGCCGTGCTTGCCGCGCGCATCGTGTCGCTGCGCGGCGCGGTGAACGTGCTGCCGATCGGCATGGCCATGGGCGTCATCGTCATCAGCATGATCTTCGTCACGAGCCTGCCGCTCGCCATCGTGCTCATGGTGCTGATCGGCGGCTGCGCCGGATTCTTCGTGGTGCCGATGAATGCGCTGCTGCAGCATCGCGGTCACGTGCTGATGGGCGCCGGGCATTCGATCGCGGTGCAGAATTTCAACGAGAACATCGGCATCCTCGTCATGGTCGGGCTCTACGCGGTGTTGCTGCAGACCGGATTCTCGATTGGACTCGCGATCGTGGCGTTCGCGGTGTTCGTGACGGGCACGATGGGGCTGGTGCTCGTCAAGCATCGCTACAACCAGGCTCGCGGTGATTCGCTGCACCTCATCGGCATCAGCAAGAGCGGGCATTGAGCCGCTGGCTGCGACGTCTTGACACCGGCCGGCGCCGGTAGCCGATTTGACCACCGCCCGCGCCAATCCCGCGCGGGCGGTATCCGCAAGGGGTTCAAGACCCTGAAGCCGTATCTGCGTACGGTGGCGGAGCTGCGCTAAGGCGGGGCAACGTCAGCGCAAAGGGAGCGCCGTGGCGCTCCTTTTTTCCGACATCCAGGTTGGCGCGGCTGCAGCGATCTGGTTGTAGACCAGGCGTCAGCCTCGCAACGTGAGCGTCACGCTGAAGCCTGACCCACGCAATCAGAGCACGATGGGCACGTCCGGAAGCTCGTTGGCACCCTGCCCTCCGGTGCGCGGAAAGTGCTGCGCGAGCACGTCGTTGACCGCACGGACTCCCGCCTCCGCGCCGTCCACGAAGCGTCCGGCGCGAAACGCGGCTTCCATCTTCTTGCAGATCGTTTCCCAGGTACCTTCGCCGACACGGCGATGGATCCCGCGATCGGCGACGATCTCGACATCGCGGTCCGCGAGCAGCAGGTAGACCAGCACGCCGCAATTCTCTTCGGTGTCCCAGGTGCGCGACAACCCGAACACCTCGAGGGCACGCTCGCGCGGCGTGACGTGCCTCGCGATCCGCTGCAGCGGCAGGGCGGCCTCGACGGCAAAGCGCACCTGTCCGCGATGCACGCGCTCGCCTTCGGCAATGCACGCCTCGATGCGGCGCAGTCCGTCGTCGCCGAACAGCCGCCGCACGGCGCGCTCGTCGGTCGCGAGATGCCGCAGCCAGCGGCCCTTGCGCGGTGTGCCGTCCATATCCTAGTTCCACCCGCCCGACGCACCACCGCCGCCGAAGCTGCCGCCGCCGCCCGAGAAGCCCCCACCCCCGCCACCGCCGCCACCCCAGCCGCCACCGCCGAATCCGCCGGGAAAGAAGACGCCGCCCCGGCGACCGAGCCCCGTGCCGATGCCCGAGAAGATCATCACGACGAAGCCGATGATGGCCGCCAGGATGGCGATTACCAGTGACCCTGCCAGGGTCCATGCGGCGAAGCCCAGCACTCCCGCCCCCACGGTCGATCCGAGCAGCTTGCCGAACATGCGCCGCAGGATGCCGCCGACGATCGGCACGACGATGAACAGCAGCAGCAACAGCGTGCCGATGTCGAATCCGCCCGATGGCGCCGGCGCCTTCCGCTCGGATTTGGCGGGCAGCGGCTCGCCCTTGCCGACGACGTCGATGATGCGATCCACGCCGGCGGAGATACCGGCGGCGAACTGGCCCTTGCTGAATAGCGGCGCGACGTCCTCGGCGATGATGCGCCGCGAGGTGACATCGGTGAGCGTTCCCTCGAGACCATACCCCACCTCGATGCGCATCTTCTTGTCGTTCTTGGCGACCAGGAACAGCGCGCCATTGTCCTTCCCGCGTCGACCGATCTTCCAGGCTTCGGCAGCCCGCAGCGAGAACGACTCGATCGGTTCGGGCTGCGTGGTCGGCACGATCAGGACGACGAGCTGATTGGTCGTGCTCGCTTCCCAGTCGGCGAGGCGCGATTCCAGCGCCTGCCGCTCCGATGCGTTGAGCGTCTGGGTGAGATCGACGACGCGGCCGGTCAATGGCGGCACCGGCTGCAATGCATCCGTCGTGCCCTCCCATGCCGCGGCATGCACCGCCACGGCGAGGAAGAGCAGGGCAAGCAGCGACAGGCCGGCGATCCACGAGCGCATCGTCGAGCGCACCTGCACGGCACCGGCGTGCGTGATCATGACCGGCGGAGCTCCGCGCGCAATCGCGTCGGGACGCAAAGGGTCGGCGGCCGGAAGCGCGCTACGCCGCCACCGGACCCAGCGCAAGCCACGACGTCTTCGCCGGGCTGTCGGCCTTCGGCGCCGGAGCGGGTGCCGTCGGTGCGGGGCTGGTCGGCGCCGGCGTGGCCGGCGGCGACACGGACGGTCCGTAACCCGCCTGCGGCCGGCCGAAATCCACCTTCGGCGGCGTGCTCACTGCGGCTTCATCCGCGACCGTGAAATTCGGCCGCACCGGCATCTTGAAGACCATCGCCGTGAGATTCGTCGGGAACGAGCGCACCGTCGTGTTGTACTCCTGCACGCTCTTGATGTAGCGGTTGCGCGCGACGGCGATCCGGTTCTCGGTGCCTTCGAGCTGCGCCTGCAAGTCGCGGAATAGTGCGTCCGCCTTGAGATTCGGGTAGTTCTCGGCCACCGCGAGCAGCCGCGACAGGGCGCCCTGCAACTGGTTCTGCGCCTGGATGAACTTGGCGAACGCTTCCGGATCGTTCACGAGCTCGGGCGTTGCCTTGATGCCCGCGACATTGGCACGCGCATTCGTCACTTCCGTCAGAACCTGCTCCTCGTGCGCCGCGTAGCCCTTCACGGTGTTCACCAGATTGGGCACGAGATCGGCGCGGCGCTGGTACTGATTCAGCACTTCGGACCAGGATGCCTTGATCGTTTCGTCCTGCCGCTGCAGGTCGTTGTAGCCGCAGCCCGAAAGCAGAACGGTGACGAGGACCGCGAGCAGCCCAGCAATGCGACGCAACATTTCGTTTCCTCCGAGGCGTGGAAAGGGCGGAACGTCCGCGTTCCGCAACATGAGGGCATTACGGTCATGCACAAGAGGCGGCTTGCCACCGCACGGTCTCCCGCGCATAGCCAGGGGCCGCATCACGCACCCTGCGCCTCGCGCAGCGTGCGCCGGGCGAACAACAGGTCCTCCCACGCCTTCGCCTTGTCCGGCAGATTGCGCAACAAGTAAGCAGGATGATACGTGACGACGAGGGGACGGCCGGCGTAGCGATGCACGCGTCCGCGCAGGCTGGCGATCGACGCCTCGGTGCCGAGCAGCGTCGTCGCGGCGCTCTTGCCCAGCGCGACGATCAGCTTCGGGGCCAGCAACGCGATCTGCCGGTCGAGATAGGGCTTGCACGCGCCAACCTCGAGCGGTTCCGGCGCGCGATTGCCGGGTGGGCGGCATTTGAGCACATTGGCGATGTAGACCGCGTTGCGACGCTGCAGACCGAGCGCCGCGAGCATGCAGTCGAGGAGCTTGCCCGCCTGGCCGACGAAGGGTTCGCCCCGGGCATCCTCCTCTGCACCCGGTGCCTCGCCGACGAACAGCCACTCGGCCTGCTGGTCGCCCACGCCGGGCACCGCGTTCGTGCGCGTCCGGCAGAGCCCGCATGCGGTGCACGCGGAAATGTCGGCCACCAGCGCATCCCAGTCGAGGCTCGCGATGCGTGCGTGGCGCAGGTCGACCAGCGCGGACACCGGCGGCGGGGCGTCGCCGTCGGCGTCGGGCGGGTATGCAGTCGAGGCCGGCGCGGCGCCGCGCCGCCCTGCGCGCAGCCGCCATACCGGCGCAAGGCCAAGCTCGACCAGGATCTCGTCACGCGTCGCCACGAACCTCTTTCGCCACCGTAGGAGGACCGAGCTCGAGACGCATCACGATTGCATCCTCGCGCACTTCGTCGGGCGTGCGCGTGGGGTAATACTCCTTGCGGCGCGCGACGGGAACGAATGATTCGCTGCGGTAGAGCGCGATCGCAGCGGCGTTGCTGACGCGCACTTCCAGGAATACCTGCTCCGCCCCAAGCCGTTGCGCATCGGCCACGAAGCGCCGCAGCAACGCTCGCCCGAGGCCCTGGCGGCGCGCGTCCGGCACCACCGACACGTTCAGGATCTGCGCTTCACCGGGGGCGAGCATGAGCACGCCGTACGCCACCACCCGCCCTTCGCGCTCGCCGACCCACGCGGAATAGCCGGCGGCGATCGCGTCGCGAAAATTGCGCTGCGTCCACGGTGCGGCATGAATCTGCGCTTCCAGTGCGGCGACGTACGCGAGATCGCCTTCGCGCAAAGGGCGCCAGACGAGGTCGGGCTCGTGCAGCCTGCGGGCGAGTGAAGCCATGCCGGTCGCGTCAGAGGCGCAGTCCGGCATCGCGCTCGGCGGTGGTGAGCGCAACGCGATGCCGGACGTACAGCGGCAGGGCCTCGTCGGCGCTGACACCCTCGCCATTGGCAAAGCGGGGCAGCGCGAGCTCGCCGATCGCGCGTCCGGTGGCGCGCACGTCGGGCAACACCTGCGCGAATGCATAGGCTCGTCCAAGCTCCGGCAACGCGGCAAAGGCGTTGCCGACACCCGCCCACGGGTGCTGATCGTCGGGCACGGTCAGAGCCGATGGTGTGAGCACGGCGGGTGCGCTGGCTTCGTGCCAGTTGCCGCCTTCCCGCCGATAAGCCGCCGTGTAGATCTCGCGCATGCGGGCGTCGATCGCCGCAAGCACGAAGGGCGTGCCGTGCACGCGCCAGGCCTCCTGGGCGACGGCGTGCAGCGTCGTGATGCCAAGCACGGGCCGGTCCAGGCCGAACGCCAGTCCCTGGGCCACGCCGCATGCAATGCGCACACCGGTGAACGACCCCGGCCCGGCCCCGAAAGCGATGCCTTCGATGTCGTCCAGGGTCCATCCTGCTTCCGCCAGCAATGACTGCGCGATTGGCAGCAGGTGCTCGGAATGGGTCTGGCCCAAGGGCTCGTCGCGCTGCAGCCACGTGTCGCCGTCGCCGAGCGCGACGCTGCACCATGGAGTCGAAGTGTCGAACGCGAGAATGCGCATCGGCGGATTTTACGCGAGCCCCGCGACCCGCGGAAATGGCGGCCGCGCAATCGCCTGGCGGCTTCAGCGAGGCCACGCCGGAACGGTAAAATGGTCAGTTTTTCCGTGCGCTATCCCCCCGTGCCCGAAGCCCCGCCCGCCACTGCAGCATCCCCCGTGACCATCGAGTCCCTCGATCAGGAAGGGCGCGGCATCGCACGCGTGAACGGGAAGACCGTGTTCGTCGAAGGCGCGCTGCCGGGCGAAGAGGTCACGCTCACCACGCTCAAGCGCAAGCCGAGCTACGAGATTGCGCGTGTCGACCAGGTGCTGCACGCGAGTGCGGCGCGTGTCGAGCCGCATTGCGCGCATTTCGGCGTCTGCGGCGGCTGCACGATGCAGCATTTCGACGCGGCCGCGCAGGTCGCCGCCAAGCAGCGCGCCCTGGAAGACACGCTCTGGCACATCGGCCACGTGCGTCCGGCACAACTGCTGCCCGCGATCTACGGACCATCGTGGGGGTACCGCCATCGGGCACGCCTGTCGGTACGGCACGTGGTGAAGAAAGGCGGCGTGCTGGTCGGCTTTCACGAGCGCAAATCGAGCTACGTCGCGGACATGCTCGCGTGCCCCGTCCTGCCCCCCAACATCTCGGACCTCCTGCCCAGGCTGCGCGCGCTCGTGGCGCAGCTCTCCATTCGCGATCGCCTGCCGCAGATCGAGCTAGCCGTCGGCGAAGATGGACGCACGACGGACGGGCGCGTGGCAGGGCGCGCGCTCGATGTCCTGGTGTTGCGCGTCCTCGCACCGCCCAGCGATGAAGACGCGGCGCTCCTGCGCCGCTTTGCCGACGAGCATCGCGTGCAGCTCTACCTGCAACCCGGCGGCCCGCACACCGCGACGCCGTTCCATCCGCTGGGCCCGGAGCTCGTTTACACCCTGCCGGAATTCGGGCTGGTGTTTCCGTTTTCGCCCACCGAATTCACGCAGGTGAACGGCGCCATCAATCGCGTCCTGGTGCGCCGTGCCATCGCCCTGCTGGAACCAGCACCGGGCGAGCGCGTCGCCGACTTCTTCTGCGGCCTCGGCAATTTCACGTTGCCGATCGCTCGGCGCGGTGCGAGCGTCGTCGGCATCGAAGGCAGCGGACCGCTGGTCGAGCGTGCGCGGGGAAACGCAGCGCGCAACGGCCTCGGCGAGCTGGCGCGCTTCGCCGTCGCCAACCTGTTCGAATCCACCGCGGAAAGCATCGAGCGCCTGGGCACGCTGGACAAGATCCTGATCGATCCACCGCGCGAAGGCGCCATCGAAGTGGTGAAGGCGCTGCCCGGGGACGGCGCGCCGCGCCGGATCGTCTACGTGTCGTGCAACCCGGCAACGCTCGCGCGCGACGCCGCGGTGCTCGTAAGCGGCCACGGCTATCGGCTCGAGGCCGCGGGAGTCGTCAACATGTTCCCGCACACCGGCCATGTCGAATCGATGGCGGTGTTCGAGCGCTAGACAAACCAAGGGCGGCTCGCGGCCGCCCTTGAATCTGCCCGACTGGATTTTCGCGTCAGTCGCGCTGACCCGAGAAGGCCAGCAGGATGTTCAGCAGGCTGATGAAGATGTTGTATACGTCCAGGAACAGGCTCAGCGTGGCCATGACATAGTTCGTCTCGCCACCGCGAACGATGTTGCTGACGTCGTACAGCAGGTACATCGAGAAGATCAGCACCGCGATCGCGGAGATCGCCACGGATGCCGCAGGGACCTGGAAGAACAGGTTGGCGAGCGACGCGACGATCAGCAGGATCAGGCCCACGAACAGGAACTTGCCCAGGAAGCTGAAATCCCGCTTGGTCACGGTGGCGTAGCCCGCAAGCGCGAAGAACACCGCCGCGGTGAGTCCGCCAGAGAGCGCGACCAGCTGACCGCCGTTGCGGAACCCCGCAGCGACGGTGAGGATCGGCGTCAGCATCAGGCCCGCGATGAACGTGAAGCCGAACAGCGCCGCCACGCCCCACGCGCTGTTGCGCAGCCGGGTGACGACGAACAGCGACCCGAGCATCAGCGCGAACATCAGGATCGGCGTCATGACGGGCGCCGCGCGGAACAACCCGATGAAATTGAATGACATGCCGGCCATCGCGCCCGCGACCGTCGGGAGCAGCGAAAGGCCAAGCAGCCAATACGTGTTGCGCAGTACGCGATTCTGATCGACAGCGACTGTGCCACGATCGAAGCCGGGGACGTCCCGGTTCGGCAGCGGTTGCTGCGTACCAGGCGACATTACCGGCTCGAATTTGCGTTCCATACTTCCTCCAGAAGGCGGCCCCGGGGTGTTGGGGCACTGCTTAGACTAGCAGGAAACTTCGAAGTTTCAACGCGGTTCCCAGCTTTTTCGGGGCTAGACACGGATGCTAAGATGCGGCCGCCGCGCGCGGATTCAATGCCGAGGGCGCATGTACTCTCCTCGCGCCGTGCGTCAACTCGCCGCAGCAGTGAGCGGCGGGCACGCCCGGCCGGCGCCGCAACTGGCGGCGAAGCCAGTCCGGGCAAGGTGTCCAAGGATGGGTGGTAGAGCGGTCGAATACACCGGTCTTGAAAACCGGCAGCCGCGCAAGCGGCTCGTGGGTTCGAATCCCACCCCATCCGCCAGATTCGCTTCCAGCAACCTCCTGAAACATTAGGCACCCACCCGGCGTCTGTGGCGCATCTGTTGGGCAAAAGGGATGCACAGCTTCGCATCGAGATCGCCACTTGGTTCGCTTGCAACGCCGGCCTGCTCACGGGAGTGACGAATGAGCTACCTCCAGGACCGAAAAGCCATCACGCTCTTCGAGCTGGGCAAGATGCGCGCCGAAGGCCGCAAGATCGCCATGCTCACTGCCTATGACTCCAGCTTCGCGGCACTGTGCGGGCGCGCCGGCGTCGATGTGATCCTGGTCGGCGACTCGCTGGGGAACGTGCTGCAGGGCCAGAAGTCGACACTGCCAGTCACGCTCGGACAGATGGCGTACCACACCGAGTGTGTCGCGCGTGCCCACAGCCCGTCGTTCGTGGTGACCGACATGCCGTTCGGCAGCTATCAGGAAAGCCGCGAGCAGGCGATGCGCAATGCCGCGCAGCTGATGGCTGCCGGTGCGCAGATGGTGAAGCTCGAGGGTGGCGAATTCATGGCCGAGACAGTGCGCTTCCTGATTGAGCGCGGGGTGCCGGTATGCGCGCACATCGGGCTCACGCCACAGGCGGTGCACCAGCTCGGCGGCTACCGCGTGCAAGGTCGCACCGAGGGGGACGCAGCGCGCCTGAAGGCCGACGCGCTGGCCCTGCAGCAGGCCGGCGCAGCGATGATGGTGATGGAAATGGTCCCGGCCACTGTGGCTAGCTACGTCACCACCAGCCTGAGCTCGATGGCTACCATCGGCATCGGCGCAGGACCTGACTGCAACGGCCAAGTTCTGGTGCTGCATGACATGCTCGGGATCTTCCCCGGCAAGACAGCGCGCTTCGTGCGGAACTTCATGAATGGTGCGGCCAGCATTGAGGATGCAGTGGTGCGTTACGTCGCTGCAGTCAAGGACAACAGCTTTCCTTCCGCGGAGCACTGCTACTGACCTTCTCGCATGCGGCTCCTTTCAATCGTGCTGACTGGCAGCGCGGGAGGGGCGGAACGCGCGAGACTCGAGCTTCGCGACGCATGACCGTCCTGGGTCGAACGGCGACCGTCGATGATCAGGTGTCCTGATCTGAGTTGGACCTGACAGACAATGTCCGATCAGATTGCAACCGCGCTGTGGACCTGTGGACGACCGAGCGACCCTTCTCCGTCATACGCCCGACGACGCTCGCCGTCCGCTTCGCCGTGATTGCAGACGTTGAGATCAGGGATGCGTCTGTCCCTGACCGGCCACGAGCGGTCCTTGTCCGACGCGCCTATAAGCAGACATTGGTGTAGGCGGTATATGCGATGGTGGTCGCGTCGCCGGTCCGCCGGGCGCATGTTGGCGCGGTCGGTGCGGAGCAAGTTCAATTCGCGTTTCACCAATACCGCGGAGCAACGTATCGACAGCCTCGTTGACAGCGGTCAAGCCGCGCCACCGACCACGGGCGCCCAATGAATAGCAATTGATGCCGTGCGCCGGTTCCGCGTAGCGACCCTTTGAGGCGTTCGTGGCAGCGATTCCGCTGCGGGAGACCGGTCATCGAACCGGTGAAGTCGCGACTTCGCCACCCCCGAGGCCCACCGCCACGCCGCACTCGTAGGTTGGAACCTCGACATGGCGACCTAAGTTTTGTGATTGTCGTGGTGTGTGCTGCCCTGGCAGGGATCGCTCCAAGTTGGACCAAAGCCACTCGATAAGCAGCAGCAGGAGAAGATCATGGTGAGCAAGATCTGGCTCAAGACCTATCCGGCCGGCATGCCCGCCGAAATCGACCCCGACCAATTCCGGTCCATCGCGGACTTTTTCGAGCATGTTGTCCGCAAGTTTGCCGCCAAACCGGCGTTTCACAACCTTGGTCACACCATGAGTTATGCCGCACTTGAGGGGCAGTCGCGCGCTTTCGCTGCCTTCCTCCAAGGACTGCCGGGGATGGCCAAGGGGGAGCGCGTCGCCATCATGGCGCCGAACCTGCTGCAATACCCGGTGGCGCTGTTCGGCATCCTGCGTGCCGGCATGACGGTGGTCAACGTCAATCCGATGTACACGCCGCGCGAACTGGAGCACCAGCTGAAAGACTCCGGCGCCAAGGCCATCGTCATCCTCGAAAATTTCGCCAATACCCTGCAGCAGGTGCGGAAGAACACGCCGGTCGAGCACGTGATCACCACCCAGGTCGGCGACCTGCTGCCGGCCCAGAAACGCTGGATCGTCAACTTCGTGATCAAGAAGGTGAAGAAGATGGTGCCCGCGTGGCGGATCGACGGTGCGGTGAAATTCCGTGCGGCCCTCGCGCGGGGCAAAGCGGCGGCGGTGAAGCCGGTCGAGGTGACGCGTGACGACATCGCGTTCCTGCAATACACCGGTGGCACCACGGGTGTGGCGAAGGGTGCGATGCTCACCCACCGCAACATGCTCGCCAATCTCGAGCAGACGGGCACCTGGATTTCGGGCCCCTTCAAGGAAGCTACTGAAATCGTCATTGCGCCGCTGCCGATGTACCACATCTTCTGTCTCACCTCGACGCTGGCGTTCATGAAATGGGGCAGCCTGATCGTGCTCATCACCAATCCGCGCGACCTGCCGGCCTTCGTCAAGGAGCTCGGAAAGTGGAAGTGGAGCACGATGACCGGCGTCAATACGTTGTTCAACGGCCTCATGAATACGCCGGGATTTGACCGGCTCGATTTTTCTTCGGTGAAGGTGGTGGTCGGGGGCGGCGCGGCCGTGCAAAAGCCGGTGGCCGAGCGTTGGCAGAAGCTGACCGGACGTTGCGTCATGGAAGCTTACGGCCTGACCGAGGCCTCGCCGGGTGTCTGCGCCAATCCTCCGGAAACGCCGTGGAACGGCGCCATCGGCCTGCCATTTGCTTCCACCGAGGTGTCGATCCGCGATGACGCCTTCAACGAGTTGCCGGTGTGGACCGGCGAGGGCGACATCGAGAAACACACCGGCGAGCTCTGCGTCCGCGGCCCGCAGGTGATGAAGGGTTACTGGAACAATCCCGCGGAAACCGCCAAGGTGCTGCAGGACGGCTGGCTGAAGACGGGCGACATCGGTCATCTGGATGCAGAGGGCTACGTCACCATCACCGACCGCAAGAAGGACATGATCCTAGTGTCGGGCTTCAACGTCTATCCGAACGAGATCGAGAGCGTGGTCGCGATGCACCCCGGCGTGCTCGAATGCGGAGTGGTGGGCGTCCCCGACATGAAGACGGGTGAGGCGGTGAAGGTGGTGATCGTCAAGAAGGACCCGGAACTCACGAAGGAAGCGGTGGTCGCGCACTGCAAACTACATCTCACCGGCTACAAGCTTCCGCGCTACGTGGAATTCCGCGACGCCCTGCCGAAGACGCCGATCGGGAAAGTTCTGCGGCGCGAGTTGCGCGACGCGCCGAAGGTGTAGCGGCATTCGCGACGCTCAATCGCCGCATTCGTTAGCGTTACGCTGGAGCAATGCAGAGACTTGTGGGTTGCCGACGCGGGAGCGTCTCAGTTGCGTCGAACTGTGGGACCGGTATCCGGCCGAGTTCGGCCAAGAACTGCACGCGCCCAAGGGCTGCTGTACTTCCCGTTGTGGTCCGTCGAGCGCTGGAGATGCAGTCGTTCCCGGCTTTCTCCGAACGGCCAGCGCCGGAGACGATTCGACACATCCTCAATCTCGCATCACCTGGAGTGGACACGGGCAGCCGAAAGACGCTTGGAAATGCGTTTGCCTTGTCTATAATAACCACTAATGTTGTATGGGTAAGACTCTAGGGACAAGCGGGAGGGTGCCATGGGCAGGAAGCTCCGGTCTATTCGCAATTCGCTTGCGTTGATATGGACGCTAACGGCATTTGCAGCGCACTCGCAGGCCCCTGAGGTCGTAACCACCTTCGCCACCGGTCCGGCGTCCGGCAAATACGCGTTCGCCAGCTGGACGCCGAAGACGCTCCCTGATCTGATGAAGGGCAGGGCGAGCGGGGACGCGGTCAACATCGTCGGCCACCTGTTCCTGCCCCCGGGGACCGACAAGGTGCCCGCTGTCGTGCTCGTGCACGGCTCCGGCGGCATTTACAGTGCTGAGCTCGACTTCTGGCCGAAGCAGTTCAACGCCGCCGACATCGCGGTCTTCACGCTCGACATGTTCGGTCCGCGCGGGGTGCAGAGCACCGCCGAGGACCAGTCGCAGGTGCCGTTCGCGGCGGACGTTGCCGATGCGTTCGCGGCGCTGAAGCTCGTCGCCACGCACCCGCGCATCGACGCGAAGCGTATCGCAATCATGGGCTTCTCGCGCGGCGGCATCGCAGCGCTGCGCTCGGACGTCGAGAAGATCATCGCCTCCCAAAAGCTGCCGGAGGGGCTGCGCTACGCGGCCGTCATTCCGACATACGCCGGGTCATGCGCCGGCATCTTCCGGCTGGTGGTGAGGCCCGGCGTGTTCGCGAAGGCGCCGATCCTGTTCATCCACGGCGACGCGGATGACTACACGCCGATCGGCCCCTGCCAGGACTATGCGGACAAGATCGGCAAGGCCGGCACGCCGGTCGAATTCGTGGTGATTGAAGGGGCGCAACATAAGTTCGATGCGGACGACCTCAAGCGCTACTACCTCCGCGGCGCAACGCACACCAAGGCCGAGTGCCCGCTAGAAATCGACATCGACACGCTGTACGCGTATGACCGCACGAGCGGAGCGCGACTGCAGGGCGAGGCATATACAGCAGCGCTCAAGAACTGCAGCGCGGTCGGCGCCACCGTCGAGGGCAGCAACCGGGCACGCGACAAGGCCGCACAGGCGGCGGTTGGCTTTCTGAAGAAGACTTTCGCCAACTGAGGCGGCCATTGATCGGAGTGCTTGCCGCTCCGCAACGGAATCGGCAACGCGGGATCGCGGGATGACCACGCTCCCAGCTGCCTCCGGCGCTCGCGCCGACCACATCGCTCGCTGCCGGCATCGGAACCACCGGTTCGAAGGATCAACGGCCGCTTCCGGTACGACCCGATGTCAGGTGTGGGTCGAACCGCGACGTCGCGCAGTCGGCCGCTCGCGGCAAGCTCGGCTAGGCGCTCACTGGAGCGTGGAAGCGTGTATAGCACGAGCAGGGTGGCTGCCCCTTCGGTCGTGCTTGGGACGGTTTGCTGCGGTCCATATCCAATCTGGTATGTGAACTCTGGCGCTTGGATTTCTGCCATGGGCGTGCTGGTGCGCATCGCGGCCGCGGCCGCCACCGTCTTCACGAACTCCACAACATCCCAGCGTGAGCGCTCGTCCAGCGTTGCCTCGAATGCCGGCATTGGCGTGCCCCCAATCCCGTGTGTAATCCACCAATAGAGATCGCCATCCGTGTGGCCGAGGACGTGTTCCGCCGCGAGATCAGCAGGCTTGACGGTGAGTTCGGCAGCCGCTCTCCCATTTCCGTGTCCATCTGGGCCATGACACGCTTGGCAGTTCGCCGCGTAGACCATCGAGCCCCGAACGATCGACGTAGCGGTGTACCGATTTGGTGAGCGCAAGTACGTCGTTGGATGGGCGGGCACCACGGATGGGAGATGGTGCTCTTCCGTTTCAAGCCGAAAAGGGAACCGCCACCACACGTCGTCGTGTGCGGCCGGAATCCATGTCCCCAGCACACCCACGACGGTGAATACCGCAACGCCGAGCGCCGCCTCGAGCCGCGCGTTGCGAGCGACGCGTGCCGCAGCGCGTGATGACGCAACGCCAATGCGCAGGAGTTGGGGTGTCGAACGCAGTCGATTCGCGAGTGCCAGCACGATCATCACGGCGAACAGACCCAGTTTCAGCAGCAACAGCTCGCCGTACGGCGTGCCGAAGAGCGCTGGCCAGCTCCCAACGAGATACACCGAATTCACGACTCCGCTCAAGAGCAGCAAGGTGACCGCGACGATGCCGATTGCCGAAAAGCGTGTGACTACGGCGTTGACCGCCAAGATGTCTGCACCGGAGCAAAGCACCGCTGCCAACGGCAGCAACATGCCCAACCACGCGCCGGCAGCCAGAGCGTGCACGGCATCGGCGCTCATGTGGATGATTTTGTCGGACCCGGAATCTGCGGCCGAGTGACCAATACCGGCCAGTATTGCCAAGGCGGCAACGCCGGCGAGCGTGGCGAAGGCATCACGAAGACTGCCGCGCTCGGTTGCGACCGGAGCTCTCTGCCCGATGACGAGGATCGCGGCGACGACGAGGATTGCAAAACGCAGCACCCAAACATGACCGAACGTCGTCGCCTGGAGCACGGTGACCAACGCCGATCCACCAAGCCCGCCGACCGATCCGTCCGTCATGGCCGCACCCTGCAGCACGAACCAGGCGATCCATGACAGCAACGCCGCGGCCGTGCTCCAGCCCTGCAGGGTCGCGAGGCGGCTTTGCAGGCGATCCGCCACCGCGCCAGAGGTCAGTACCGGCTTGCCAACAAACGTGGCGAAAAGCGCGGCGCCGAACATCTGCGCCATCGCGACGTAGTGGATCGCTCGGACCGCCGCCAGCGCTGTCATTGGCACGGGAGGGTCGCGGCCTACGGCACGACGGTGAAGGTGAAGTCGCCGTCGGTGACGTGACTGTCCACCGAGAGCGCGTGCCATACGACACGGTATTTGCCGGGTGCAAGGGGTGCCACGGACACGCGAAGCACTGTCGCATCGCCGCCATCGATGCGCTTGTCGCCGCGATCGACCTGGTGACCCGCAGCATCGAGCACCTTCACGGTCGATAATGCGGGCTCGAGCTCCTGGGTGAACCACAGCGTCACCGCCGGAGGCGCGCCGCGGATCTGACTGCCGACCGCCGGCGACGCATGATCGAGGAACGCGTGCGCGCTCGCGAGTGGGCTTGCGGCGAGGAATACGACGACGAGAAGTGTGCGCATGTTCATCACCAATCGATGAGCGGGCGACCGATCGACTTCGGGAACAGGTCGTCGATGAAGAAATGGAGCTGCGCAATCACGCCCGTGTGACTGCCGCTGCGGCTATTGACGGGGATGACTGCTTCGATCCCGACCTGAACGTACCGCCCCGCCCATAGAATGCCGGGATTGATCGTGCCGGTTGTGCCACCACGACCTCGGTTGAGCGGGGTCTCGAGTGCGAACTCTACGATGGGGATCAGGCGATTGAAGGGCTCGCGCCAGCCCAGGTCCGCCACGCTCGACTGCAGATACGGGATGCTGTATTGGAGCGAGCCACCCCACTGCAACGTCGTCGGATGTTGCTCGACGATCTCTTCACCTTCGTCGTTGATCGAGCGCGTGCTGCCGCGGGTCGGTAGACCCAAGCCGAGCTGGCCCGTGAACGCGAAAGGGCGCAGGTACCTGGCACTTTCCGGCAAGTCGCCGAGTCCCTTGCCGAACAGGAATGCCGGCGTGACGGTGCTGAACGACTCGGCACCGATGCGCTTGGCGCCAGTGCCGCCGATGTCCCAATCCAAGCCGATGGACACGAGCGCCTCGCGCGCCTCGCTCGTCCAGAGCTGATATTTCGCGCTCAGCGCAACGTTGTCGAAGCCACGCTGCTTGTCGCCGCCCTCGACCGCGTTCTGCCTGTAACTTGCGCCGATGCCAATTCCGAAGTCCTGCGTGATGCGTTTGCTGAAATCAACCGACACGCCCGATTCGGTCGTCGCGGGCTCATCGCCGGATGCGGGCAGCTTGCGCCAATCGTAGGTCGGGAGCGATAGCTCGTCGGCTACGAAGGGATCGTCGGTCGCCAGCGTTGCGGGGAAGAAGCGTTTGCCGATCACGCCATGGCCATAAGCAGGCGCGGCAAGCAGTACGGTTGCAGCTAGACCACAGGCCATCGTTCGGCCGCGGCGGACGGCGTGGCCAGCACGGATCAGCGCACGAAGATGCGTCATCGCAGGAACTCCAAGGACAGCACGATGGAAGAACGCGCTCGGCTGCTTTCGTCGCAGGCTGTCACGCCTGCGATAGCACCGAAGCTATTCGCAAAAATCGTTCAGGCGAGTCGTGCGGGAGGCCCGCGGGCGGGCTGTGGCGGCGTTACCGCGAATACGGTGGGTGGTTGGCTCGGCAGCCAATGCGCCGTCGCGAGGACAACCTGAACGGCTACGCGCGGAGACTCGTGCAGCGCAACGACACAGTGCGCGAGGCAGTGAAGCACCTGGCACGCCGCGCAATCGTGGTCTGCCGGATGCGTTGGGCTTCCCGGAACATCCGAGTGATGGGCATGCTCGGCGGATTCATGCCCATGCTCGTGCAGAACCGCATGAGCGTGCCGAGGGGCGTCATTGGCCACCATCCATGGCAGCGGTCCCAGTGCCGGCCAGAGCACGGTGACGAACGTATACAACACCACCCATTCACGCCACTTCGCGCGTGGGCGCGCAGTCCGAGTGGGTTGGCGAGCGTGACGAGGATCGTTCACGGGTCTGCTTGGGCGGATCCGCGGATCCTTGGGAGAGGCGGAGCATAGCATCGTGCGGCGGCTGGTCGCGCAATCACCCGATGGCCGTTCGCGGCCAATCAGCGCAATTCGCGAACGTCTGCTTCTTCGTACACGAGCGGCCGCAACGGGTCGAGCCCGGGCATTCGGCCCGACAGATCGAACGGCAGCTCTGCGCTGTTCACCTGAAGTTATTTGTTGGTAGTCGTCGGACGAGTACCGGCCATCTCCGGCAGTTCGCCGGCAGAAATTCTCACGTCGGGAATGGCCGGTCTCAGGGTACAACGGACGTAGGTGGACTCCGCAAGCGCAACGAGGAATTCCCTAAAGCAGACGTACAAAAATTCAGGGCCGCCAAGAGGCACGAAGCCAGAGCGAACGGCCGCTGTCCAACGAATCGAACCAGTGCTTTCGACCCGATGCAGCCATACGTGCCGCGGCAAAGCGGACCGTCGCGCCCAGTGTCAACTAATAGTCAGGAACCCTCATCCAACCACGCACGCGCCTGGGCGATCGCCTCCTCATATGAAAGTGAGCGGCCCGCAGACTCGGCGGCGGTGAACGCCGCGTCACCCAGTGCGCCTCGCGCCCGTGCGATGAGGGGCGCCAAGAACGCTTCGTCCGCCCGCTCGCGGTGAAAACCCATTTGTGCCCATAGCGCCTCGGTTGCTCCATAGAGGCATCCGGCGCACTTCCACTCACTCAATGACGCCGCAAGCCCAGCCGAGCACACCACCTGTGCGACGCCAACCCGCTTCGACTCGATCTCCTCGGCGATGGCGAGCCCCTCGCGCACCAACCCGCGGGCGCGGTCCCCCAATCCGAGACTGATCGATGTCATTGCGAGGTTGGAAAGATCGATGCCAACGATCGCGAGATCTCCCCGCTCACGGTCAAGAGCCAACGCTTCATCGTATAGCGCCCGCGCCTCATCCAGTTTCGCCTCCGCAAGGTGCAGATCCGCAAGCCCGCTGAGCGCTCTGGAGAGCTGACGCTTGTTTCCCATCTGTCGCGAAAGTGTAAGCGCCTCCTGCATATGTCCCTTCGCCAAGGCCAAGATCCCTTGGGCGACGAACACCCACCCCAGCAACCGGTGCGCTTCGGCCTCTCTTCCCCTGTCGCCGATCTCCTTGGCGATAGACAGGCTCATCTCCCCGTGATCTTTGGCCTCTCCGTAACGGCCCATAAAATAGCCGGCGTCGCCCGCAAGCCAGAGCGCGCGGCACCGAGCGAGGTTGCGCCCCTGCGCCCCAGGCCGCGCCAGGGCCTCTGTCGCCACCCGATGTTCCAGCGCTATCAGGCCGCGATGCACTAAGTACTGACGCAGCGCGAAGACCAGCTGCAACCCCAGCTCGGCGCCGTTGTTGGCGTGATCGCACCAAGCATGCGCCGCCAGAAGGTTTTCGCGCTCCTGGTCAATCCGTGCGAACCACGCGCGTTGTTCCCGACCGGTAAGCTCCGATTCGGCCTCCTCCGCGAGCGCCACGTAGAACTCGAGATGGCGATTACGCGCCGCCTCGTCCCCGCCGGCCTCGCGCAACCGGTCCTGCGCGTACTGGCGCACCGTTTCCAGCATCGAGTAGCGCGTCGTGCCCCCCTCGACACGGTGCGTGAGAATGAGTGAGTGGTCGGCCACACGCGAGAGGAGGTCCAACATCGCATACTCGTCCGGTGACTCACCGGCCACGTTCACTGCACCACTCAGGGTCCAGCCACCGACAAATACCGACAGCCGCTGCAACAGCTGCTGCTGGTCGGGCGCAAGATGGTCGTAACTCCACTGGATCGTGGCCAGCAGCGTCTGTTGCCGCGCCATGGCGATCTTGCTGCCTCCCGTCAGCAGCCGGAACCGGTCGTCGAGCCTGGCGCGGATTTCCTCCAACGAAAGCATTTTCACGCGGGCTGCGGCCAGTTCGATCGCCAGCGGAATGCCGTCCAGTCGTCGGCAGATTTCGGTCACGGCATCACGACTGTCGTCTCCCAGCGAGAACTTGGGGACCGATAGTCGTGCCCGCTCGACGAAGAGGCGCACCGCCTCGCAGGCATCCACTGCTCGGGGGTCAAGTTTCGATCCAGGTGGTGGAAACGACAGCGAACGAACAGTGACTGTGCGCTCCCCGGGAACACTTAGTCCTTCGCGGCTGGCCGCCAACACGCGCACGCCTGGGGCGGCGCCAATCACCCGCTGTACCAGAGCCGCGCACGCCGCCCCTAGATGCTCGCAGTTGTCGAGGACCAGCAACTTATGTTGACTAGCAAGGCGGTCGCAAAGCGTGTCGACGATCGGCCGGTCATTCTCGTCTCGAAGCCCGAGCAGCGTTGCAACCGTCAGTGCCACGCGCTCCGCGTCAAGGAGGGGCGCCAGATCGACATAGCACACGCCGTCCGGAAACGAGGACAGCGCCCGTTCAGCGAGTTCGATTGCGAGGCGCGTCTTGCCGCAGCCACCGATACCGGTCAGGGTGAGCAGCCGCGTCTCGCCCAGCAGAATGGCGTATTCGTCGAGATCCTCTTCGTGGCCGATGAAACTCGTTAGCAACTGCGGCAGGTTGTGTCGCTTTGCCACGGGCGGTGATGACGATTCGCTGGCAGGCTCGATTTCCAGCGTAAGCCGGTAGCCGCGGCCCGCGACGGTAGCGATGGCACCCACCCCCAGAACCTTGCGCAGTGTGGAGACCTGTACCTGCAGGTTGTTCTCCTCTACGACCAGGTTGGGCCAGACCAGGGCGAGCAATTCGCCCTTGGTGACCAGCTGGCCCCCGCGCTCGACCAGGGCCAGCAACACGTCGAACGCCCGGTCACCGAGCGCCACCGGGTGGCCGTCAGCCAGCAGCTGGCGTTGCTTCGGTCGCAGTTCAAACGAGGCAAAGCGGTAGGCGGGGGCCATGGTTCGGCACGTCGGGAGGATTTGCCGCGAATTTACCCCAACGTGGGCTGCTCCTGAAGTGTCTTTCAGAACGCTTAAGCCCGGCTAAAGGACTGAAGCGCCATGCCAGTAGGAAAGTACGTCCCAGCAACACCAGATTTTCCCATCGACCGCAACGAGACTGCCATGAACGCCAAGCTCACGCTAGCCCGCCCCCGCGTCGTCACGACTGTCGCCGCCGCCGTGCTGTCGACCGTCATCGCGATCGGACTCCTTACTGCCGTCACCGGCCTAATCCAGCGCGACGGCGCTCCGTTTGAGCAAGTCGTGATCGCCGAACACGCCTGCGCCAATCATGCGTTCATCTCTGAACGCGAGGCCTGCGTGCGTTTATCCGTTGCTGCATCGCGTGTCCAAAACGTCGCGAGTCGCTGAAACTCTGCGCAGGGATAAGGCCCGCGAACGACCGCTTTCGGAGACTTGGCCGGGTGGCGGCTCTTGGCCGATTGGGTGAGTTCCCAACGACGCCCGTTAGCCGCCGTTCGCGGTAGAGGCTGACAACTCCGACGGCGGCTATCGGCGACTTGGGGGAATCTCAGCTCGCGGCCACGAGCGGCCGCAAGGCGAAGGCGCCGATTGCGGTCGTTCGATGGCGCTGTCTATGCGAAGCGGACTTTCCTCGCCGTACTTCGCCTCAATCGCTGCGCGATGCGATCCGTCATAGACCAGCGATCTGCTTCAGTTATGGTTCGAGCATTTTCGCGTAGTTGAGGCAAGGGTCCCATTACCCGCATGAAGGGAGACTCCCATGTCGTTTGGCCTTGTTTCCGAAAGCCGGCCATTTAACAGAGCTTGCGGATCTCCAGGTTGCCATGCTTGATTTCGGCGAAAGCTCAGCGAAATGTGTGCCCCGCCGATTCCCCATGAGGAAGTCAGGAGGATAGTCTTGCTGCCGGCACGAGAGCGCCGACCACCTCCTTCACGGCAGCGGTTGCGTTGATGAACACAGCTCAGCGCACACCCATCGTGCGCTCTCGCAAGGAAATCTCTGCACACGACATTTCGATCAAATTGCGTCGCTTGAATGTGAAGCGTACGATGAAGTAAGGGTTTCGCCGCCACGGGTTCACCGGGGAGGACTTGTCATGACGACCGCGATGAAGTGCCTGGCATCGGCGCTTGTCTTCGCTTCCGTCCAGCATGCTACGGCGCAGCTCGCTCCTACTGGGGAGCACTATGCCGGCCGACCTTCGGATACAGGATACGGCGGCACGGTCGTCAACGCGACAGCAACGATCGGCGCCACGATCCCATTGGAATTTTCGCCCGAGCGCGGAGGGTTGCCGGTACCACTACAGATCGCGTATGGCACGCGTGGTGTCGGGGCGGCGGGGCTGGGATGGGATCTGCCGCTGTCGTTCATTCAGCACAACAGGACTTTCGCGCATCGCCGCCCCTCCTCCAACGCTGGCGAACTGCCTGCGCCTCGCGGTCGCGCGAGTCTCTCGCTCTTCGGCCAGAGCGCCGATCTGGTCGCGAACGGGAACGGCTGGGTCGCACGGTCCGGTACGCTCGAGCTGACGGCGCGAGAAAGCGCAGGCACCTGGACGGTTTATGACGGGAAGGGCTCGACTTACACATTCCAGCGTCCGCCGGGCTTGGACAGTACAGGACTATTTCTGCTCAAGTCCGTGAGCATGCCGGGCCTGGCCGCTATCGATCTCACCTACCAGATCACGACGTGGCCGCTCGACGGCGGGATCGGCACTGCGATCGATCTTATCCGCATCGACTACAACGCGCACCCGGTGGCAGGCTGCACGAAGAACCAGATCGCGCTGACCTATGGCAACGGGTCGATCACGCCGGTGTCGATGTCCATCCTCGGCGACAAGGTCATTGTGCGGAAGAATACGCTCACGCACGTCGATGTCAGCGCTCGCGCGACTTGTGTCACGCCGTTCGAACGGCTGCGCCGCTATGACTTCCAGTATGAGCCCGATACGGACACCGGCTTGCCGCGGTTGCATGCGGTACAGATGTTCGGTCGACAGGGCACTATGGAGGAAAACACCGCGCTGCCGATCGCGACTTACGACTACGGAAGCGCGACGCGCAACGGCGTCCTGCAGTACCAGACGACGCAAACGATCCAGCTGCCGGCGGGCGCGCTGAGCAATCAGGTCTCGGGCACGGCGCTCGATCCCTCGGTCAATGCGCCCGTGGGCGGCGATCGATACGCGATGTGGCAGACGCTCACCGACGTCACCGGCGACGGTCGTCCCGACCTTGTATTTAAGAAGAACAACAAGCTGTGGGTCGCGTTCAACCGCCCCGGCGCCAACGGCAACACGACCCTGGGCGTGGGCGTCCAAGGCGTCGTTCAGCTCGCCGATGCCACGTTCTCCGGCGGAGCGTTCGCGACGCATACGAGCGTCATGCGGCGCTTTGACTACGCGGCGGCCAACCGCAACACCACCAACGAATGGCGGCAGGCGATCGACGTGAACGGCGACGGCCGGATCGACATCATCGACGCCGCAGAGCAACCCGATCACTGGGTCGTCTATCTCAACACGCCCGACCCAAACGGCGTGAAGTGGGTGCGCCGGTCGTTCTCAGTGATTCACTTGCGCGAGACACTGGTGAGCAGCGGTCACCTCATCGAGGGTCCCTACGTTCCACTTTCGCGGCGGGCGACCGGTACTGACATCAAGATATGGGAATGCTGGCGATGGAACGGAACGCAGTGGCAGTGGTATTCGCAAGGCTTCTCCAACCATCGGTGTGAAGGGGTCGAACAGCAGGTCGTGGAGCGCGGTTCAGAACGGACTTTTGTTGAGTGGCAACTCGTCGATCTCAACGGCGACGGCTATCCCGACTTTGTCTTCAACTCCTCACCGGTCGATTTCCAGCTACGTCCACCGCCGAGCACGCCGACACCGGTTACCGGTGCAGTCTGGCCAACTGATTTCGGCGTCGGCGGCCCGTTCTGGGAGCCTTTCAGTCCGCGACCGACCAACGAGGTGCGCGGTTCGTTGAACGTGCGGGGCGTGCGTTTCGACACCGATGCCGATCCGTTCGCGCAGTCTTTCAACCTATCTGCGGCCTCCGCCGAACAGGGCGTGGGTCAATGGAGATGCGTAGGAGCTACGACCGATGCGCCATGCGACGAAAGTTTCCAGAGCTTGTTCGTTGGCTTCGCTGACGTTAATGGAGACGGGCTGGTCGACCGCGTTGTAGGCAACCGCGCCTATCTCGGTGCTTACGCTGGCACCGCGGTTGCGTTCTCGCATGTCTACATCACGCTGCCCGGTTCGCTGCAGACGCAGCACAACAACCACAAGCAGCAATGCGTCATAGGCGGCGGTCAGAAACCGACGTCCAACCAGACGCAAGGCATGCGCGATTTGACCGGCGACGGCATTCCCGACTACTTCGACAATGGCCAGGTGTGGATCGGAACGGGAACCGGGTTCCGTCAACCGATCGACATCGCGACGTCCGGCGCGAATTTCAATTTCTCGCACGAGACAGAAACGTGCAACGGTGACAGTTCGAACACCGATGGCGGCCTGTTCGACATCGACGGTGACGGTAGACCCGAAGTGATCGGTCTCGGCGGCAACGCCATGTTCGTTTCGACCCTTGTTGGCACGCAGTCGACCGGCGCTCCCGAGGCGGGTCGTCTGGTCGGAATCGACAATGGATATGGCGCCAAGACGAGCATCGCCTACGTGTCCGCCAAACGATTCACCGACAACCCGGTGCCATTCCCCGAGATCGTCGTGAGCTCGGTCATTACCACCGGGACCCAGAATCCCGGCGCCATGCTCGCAGGTTCCCGCTACGCCTACAGCAACGCAGAGCTCGTCTTCGACTCGGCGCTCGATCGCTTCTCGTTCCCCGGCTACCGGCGCCGGGTCCAGGTCGGGCTGTTCGACCTTCCAGTGGGACCGCCATCGGCTGCGAATGGAAGGCTCATGGGTGCCGCGACGATCACCGACACTTGGCCGCTGACACCTTTCAACGCCGGTCTCACCAAGCAGCAACGCTGGGTGCGCGAGCAGCGCGCCGGCCGCGTACGCGATGTCTTCACGCTGCGCGGGTTCGCCGATGCCGATCCGTGGACGTTGCTGGGCGTGGATGTCAACGATGGGCGCGTGATCGGCGTCGTCCATCATGAGTACGACGCTAAACTCTACGAGGCGCCGCCTGACTCGACCGAGAATGTCATCGACTGCCTCGACATGTTCTTGCCGCTCGACTTCGCGCTCTCGTTCGGCAACAACCTGGGAAGCAATGGGATCGACGCGTGCCGGACGCACGGGTTTGCATTCGGCACCACCACGGACACCTGGTACGGTGCGTCGGCGCCGCCAAGCGCGAACAATATTCAGACGGCGTCGAGGGCGCTCGAGGTCGATGATTTCGGCCGTGTCGTGCTCGCCCAGTACGCGGGCGATGTTTTCCGCGGCGACGATGACGTCTGCGTCGAAAGCCAGTACGCCACGCCAAACGGGACGTTGCCGCGCGTGCTCTCCGCGCTTGCTTCTTGGCGAGTTACTGACTGTGCCAAGCGCACGATCTTCGCCGCGCAGACATGGACCTACGACGGTCTGCCCGCGGGTGCTGTGTCCAATGGCTTCGCGACATCGCATTCAATAGAACGACGCGCGACGGACAACGGCGCGTTGCTGCGCACAGTGCACGCGTTCGACGCGACCTACGACTCGGCGGGCAACATGGTCACCGTGAGCACGCAGCGCGATACATCTATGCGCACGGTCACGCTGGACTACGACGCGTTCGGCCTCGTGCCGGTCCATTCAAAGATCGACGCCACTGGCGTTGCCTCGCTCGAAGTGTCTGCAACGTACGACCCGGTGAGTCTCGTGCCGGTCGGCACGACAGACGCCAACCAGACGCAGCACGGGTCCGACTACGATGGCTTCCTCCGCCTGGTCCGCTCGACGGTAACGCCACCCGGTGGCCCGCTCGGCGTGCTATCAGCGATCAGCTACCAGGGCTTCGGCGGCGGCGATCCGAACGGACGACGAGTTGCGATTACCGCGTTCAGCGATCCCGTGGCACCCGCCGACATCGGGGGCGGATTCGGCCGCATCGGCACCGTCTTCTTCGACGAGCTGGGGCGCACACGACGGACCGAGTTCGCACTCGGGAGCGATTACGCCAACGAACTCCTCGTTGTGGGTTCTAGCATTTACGACGCGTTGGGTCGGGTCGTCTTTGCAGCCGACACGTATCCGATCAGTCAGGACCCGACCACCGCCTATGGCACCACTTATCACTACAAGAACACTGGCGATTTGAACTGCATCATCCGGGGTCGCGGACCGCAGGCGCTTAACATGTCGACGGACCTTGCGAGCGAGCGCTTGCCCACCTGCTTCAATCGTTATTTCGGCAACCATGTCGAGACTATCGAAGTGCGCGACGCTGCATCGTTGCAGGTCGGCTCGTTGCAAGCGGGAGTGTTGAAGCGTGCAGTGTCCAGCGCCATCGGACGTCCGATCGAGGCTTCGATCATCAAGGGCGGCAACCGGCTCGACTACGTCACGTTTTCGCACGATCGACTCGGTCAGCAAACCTCGATGACGCGGTTTCTGAATCCTATCGGCACGAATCCGGTGCAGTGGTCGTGGCGACTCGACTCCGCTGGACAGATGCTGCAGCTCACCGGCCCGGAAACCGCGACACGCGCTTACACCTATAGTGATTGGGGCGAGCCTGTCCAAACGCAGTGGACCGATGGTGCGATCAACCGGCAACTCGTCCGCATGTACGACGCGATGGGACGGCTGACAGCGACCGAAGAGCGCGCCGATGGAATCGCCGATCCAGAAACCGTCACGACGTACGACTACGACGCCGGCGTCAAGCTCTCGCCGCAAGTGACGCCGACCTTCGTGCTCGGCCGGCTTGCCCGCGCCAGCTCCCCGAGCGGCCAAGTCGCATTCAGCTACGACAGCCTTGGCCGTGTGAATGCGCAGACCTTTGCCGATTTGCAGGGTGGCATCTATGTCCAGAAATCCGAGCATCACGCCGACGGCACGCTCGCGTTTCTCGAATTCGATCTGCCCGACGCGAGCTATGCTCCGGAAACCGTGAAGTACGCGTACGACTCGGCGGGTCGCGTGCGTACGATCATGCACGCCGACGTAACCGGCGCTCGCGAGCTTTATCGCGCCGAGGCCATCGATCCGTTCGGCCGTGTGCGCAAGGCGTTGTACGGCGGCAGTTCGATCTATTTGGCCGACTACTCGAACGAGGGCCGCCGCTTGATGAACGAGGCCCGTGTCGAGTCGTCCTCCGGCGCTCGACAAGTGCTCTTCCTCAGTTACGACGCGCTAGGGCGCGAGGTGTCGCGACGCGAGATCAAGAATGGTGGGGCCCCGGGCCCGAAGACCAACGTTGCGTACGACGCGCTGGGACGACTCGCAAATGCGGTCAAGACCGATGGACCGACGACATTGTCGAGCTGGAATTTCAGTTACGACGGATTGGGCAATGTGGTCGCGCTGAACGATATGGTCGGAAACGCCGGAGCGGCGCTCAGCTATCGCCTTGTCGATCGCGATCGCGCGTGCCGCATCGGCTACGGCCAGGGGGGGCTTGGCGGCAGCGCCTGCAATGTCGCACACGACGTGCTCGGCAATGTCGTGCGGGAACCAACGCGCATCGGCGTCCGCGAGCTCGCCTATTTTGCCTCGGGCAGTGTGCGAGCGATCGACCAGCCGGGCATGCAGGCGCGTTTCCGCTATGACGCATTCGGCATGGTGCAGGAACTCAACGTAGAGGGAAGCAACGCTACCGAGACGCGGCATGATCGCCGTTACGGCCGGCTGCTCGAGCGCCACGACGAAATAATCGGTACGTCGTCGAAGTCGATCCTCGTGCGCCAGTTTCCCGGGCCGACCGGTATCATCGCAAGCCGACGCGGCGCAGGCGACGAGTGGGTATTCCAGTTCAGCGAGAATCGCGGCAATCGCTTCTTCACTGATGCAAGCGGAGCGTTCGTGCAGGACGTCGACTACCAACCCTTCGGGGAGTCGAACTCGAGCGGCGTACCGACTGGGTCGGTGAAGTACACGCACTATCAATGGAACGGAGGCGATGCACTCGCGTCGTTCAACCTCGCGCACCTCGGTGCGCGCCTCTATGATCCCGTGATCGGACGCTTCTTAAGCCGCGATCCGCTGCTGATCCCGCGCGCCGCGTCGACGACAAACCCTTATGCGTTCGCGATGAATGACCCCTTGAATTCATCCGACCCCAGCGGGCTCGACGCTTGGCTCGACAACTGCATGGGCAAGGAATGCAATCCGGACATTCCCATCGTCCCCATCGGAACGATCATCAACGCCATCGGTTCGCTCTTCGGCGGAGGTTCCGGTGGGCCGCTGGCAGCGCCCCCGATCAATCCCGCGCTCGCCAAGGCCCTCCACGACGAGGCGATGTATCAGGCTGAGCAGGCGCGGATATGCGGAAAGGATCCAGAGTCCAATTTCTGTGACAACAATTCGGCAGTCGACAACTATAACAATCCGTGGAAGAGGTTACTGGCCGTTCCGTTCTCAGGCGTGGGCGTTCCCAGCTATTACGTCAAGACCGAGGTGTCACGGGCCGGGATGCAAAACGCTCGAACCGGCCCCGAATACTTCGCGGCGCGCGATGTTTACAACGCCGCTCACGCAAATGTCGCGATGAGCCGGATCAACGAGGAGGCTGCAAGATACTTAAGCACAGCCATGTCGCTTTCGGGAGCGATGATGCAGACCGGCGCGGCAGGCACACGATCAGGATTCAGCGCCGGCTCGAGAATTCCTCCGAATGCTGCACGCGGAGACCTTACGTACAGTAACGGGTACTACCGGGGAACGGCGGCCGCGGAGGCGAATCAGGAACTCGTGATCGGCAAGTTTCCCGACAACGTCAACTACGTGAGAGCGACGGCCGGAACCGTCACGCTCGATGTGCCATCGGGGTGGACGCCGACCTACAACGCCGGCTTCATCCGCGGGTTCATGGATGCAGGCGGTGAGATCAGCCAAATCAGAATCATCCCCGGGGAATTCACAGGCACGTTCAGGATCGAGGTCCAGCAGATATTGACAATTCCAGGTCAGCCGTAGCAATCGGAGCCGAGACGAGGACGCAGCTCAAGAGTATCGGCTCGATCCCGTTGACTCATCTCGCTTACCTCCTCGCTCTACCAGCCTTCGCGTCCTCGGCCGCTGAACGCCCCACTTGCATTCGTGAAATGCTATGACCGCTTCCGGGCCGGTTGGTGAAGTCCGCGAACGACCGCTGTTCGAGCGCTCGACCGGCAGCATCGG
>CAWEYW010000006.1:0-169534 GCA_963813415.1 uncultured beta proteobacterium
ATCTGCCTGATCGTTGTTGAATGGCTTGCCCACTCGCTCATGTATTTGCCCCGCTAATTTGTCGGTCGTCGCTGCTGGAATCCGCCGCGCGCGCAGCATCGCGGCGATGTCCTTGAACCTCTCAGTAACGCCGAGGACCGACGTTGTGAACGATGCTAACCGCGGAAAGAGGCGCGCCCGGACCAGACAAAAGGCAAAATGTTTGCGGCGCGATTGCTACTACCACCGAAGGCCGAGGCCTTCGCCGCTCAGCGCAATGGCAACGCGTCGGCTATCCGCCGCAGGAGGGCGCCGGCGGAGGCCTGCTCGCCACGTCCGCAGGCAGTGGGGCAGTTCGGAGTGGCGCACTACGCTGTACAGATCGCGCCAGTATCGCTTTCCCGCCTGTGTGCTCGGCGATCTCGGGCGCGTGGCGCGCAGGCGTGTCGCGTCCGACGGGCCCGTTGCCTTCTATATCAATACGGATATAATTTGCCCAAGGTCAAACCGGTAACGTTCGTCGGTGATTCGCTCCCCGCCTTGCGCAACTTTCCCGCGGCCGGCCGGCAGGATGCGGGCTACCAAGTCCACAAGCTGCAGCGCGGCGAGCAGCCGGACGATTCCTCGGGGAGCCCTTGGTAAAGGGTAGAGGAGATTCGGATATGGACGGACGAAGGAACGTTTCGGGTGCTCTACGTCGCGCGTCTGCCGGAGGCGGTGTATGTGCTCCACGCGCTTCAAAAGAAGACACAAGCCACCCGTCAGGCCGATCTGCAGTTGGCGGAAAAGCGCTATCGGGCGCTGCAAGTCGCCCGCTTAAAAAAACCAAAGGCATGACATACGACAGCGTCTTCGACGCCATCAACGACAGCGCACCAGAGGCCGCCAATATGCTGGCGCGGGCAGAAATCATGCGCGTGCTGCAAAATTCGGTGAAGGAGGCCGGGTGGACCCAAGCCAACGCGGCACAGCGCCTAGGAATTAGTCAGCCGCGCTTGAATGACCTGCTGCGCGGGAAGCTCTCCAAGTTCTCCCTCGATGCGCTCGTCAATCTTGCTATGGCAACGGGGCACCGGGTGCGTGTGGAACTCGAACCTGCGCAAACGACGGTCGCCCCACAGAAGAACAATAGCAGTCGCGCGCGCGGCACCGGTTCGATTTCCTGAAGCCCGGCAACCGACGGACATATGCCGAGTTTTCGCTGCCTACATCCTCGCACGCACGCTGAGCATCAAGCGCCTTCGGCCATATGGCGCGCCAGTTCGTCGGGCGCCAATGCCGCGCCTGTCATTGCCTCGCCGAGCGACTGCATGGGCGCTTCTGCTGCTTGGGCGAGTGGATCGAGACGGACGTTGAGCCGCCGGAGGTAGCCGAGCAAGCGGGCAGCGCTCAAGTTCTCGCGATCTCGCTTCTCTCGTTGTATCGGAATTGGGGGGGGAAATCGGCTTTGTTCGACGGACCGACCCCACGATGCCGGACTAGGATCGACACTGTGTCTCTGATCAACCGGGTCAACTTGTACGGATCACCGTTCAATCACTGACCCGGTCTGCAAGCCAGCTCAAGTCGATACTGGAGGTCCTACGTCATGTCCATGTGGAAAGACAATACCGCGGTACGGCAACCCTCAACTCCAACTCCAGCCCCCGAGCCGCGGGAAGTGCCCCGCTTCGATGCTCCCCTAAGAGCCGCCGACGTCCCCGCGAAGCCCACCATCGCTCCGGCCCCACGGTCCGAGTCCGCGCCGACCCGCAAGGAGTCGTTGATCGCCGACGACATCACCATCGAAGGCAAGATCGAAGGTGCCGGCAGCGTGCGCATCGCCGGTAAGTTCAAGGGCGACGTGAGTGTTCAGGGTGATGTCACGATCGAGGTCGGCGCAAAGCTGACAGGTGGTGTCCGTGCCGACAATGTGACCATCGCGGGCGAGCTGGAAGGCAACGTCGAACAGGCCACCCGGGTTGATCTGACGTCATCTGGCATGGTCACCGGCGACTTGAACGCGGGATCATTGACCGTCGCAGCAGGCGCCCGCATGCGCGGCCAGACTACCTTCGGCTGGGATGAGCGTCAAGGCTCGAAGGTCGTCAAGCACAGCAGCGACAGTACGGCGGAGCGCAGCGCCGGATCATGAATCGCGGCAAGGCGGACCCTAGCCGCGCCCAACGATGAATCGCGCCGCGACGCCGGGTCCCGGCGCGACCCGCGCATGTCCGCACTGCCGCGAGATCATTCTGCAGAGCGCGGCTGTCTGTCCGTCGTGCCGGCATTACCTGCGCTTCGATACTTCCGCCGCGGCACCGAAGCCCGACGCTTTCAGCGCGCTACGCATCGAAGGCAGCATCCGGCACCCTGCTGAGGGCCATCCCTGGGAATACACCGTTGTGGTGACGATCCACAATGAACGCAACGAAGAGGTTGCTCACAAGCTCATCGGTGTCGGAGCGATGAGTCCGAACCAGCACTGCACCTTCACGTTGTCAGTAGAAGCCGTCCCAGCGAAGGCTTCGACGTCGTGGAAATCGGGCACCGACCATTAGTCGGCCGGTGAGGTATCGAAGCATGACGAGCTGCGATCTCTGCTCGCGTACCACCTACTGTTTTGCCGTCGTGCTCTCCGGCTCAGACTGGCTTTCGGACGCCGGTGCAGACGCTGCGCACCGAAGAGCAGCGCGAGTGCCGAGAACAGCTGACCGGCTGCTCATGGCCGAACCCGGCGGATGCGCAACCGGCGCTTCACGACCCCTTGCAGTCTCTGAAGCCGCAGAAAAGCGGAGCGTCGTAGCTAATGGATCATGGAGATGAGCGCCGCGATAACGGACGCACACGCGCAGCGAGCTCTCGTCCGAATCGATCAGCCATGGTCCACACCGCGAAATGACCTCCATCGGTGAGCGGCACAAACTCCTTGTGCGGTGCTTCGATCTTCTCGAAATACTCCATGGCGAGTGCGGCCGGGGTTATCAGGTCTTTGGTCCCCTGAATAAAGAAGACGGGCACGTCGAACCGATAGTTCTCATAGGAGAGGTCTGTCGACAGCATGGAGCGATAAAGCTCCAAAGAAGGAACGGTCGCAAATCCCTGGAATCGGTTGTAGACGTCCCACAGCGAGTAGTTTGGCGCAGTCAGCAGAAGCCGGCCCAAGCTTGCTTCAGCTCTCTGGTCTGCCTCTGGCGCATACGATCCCAGGAGCCCGAAGTAAGTTGCTATCTTCAGCATATCGGCGAATGGTGGAGGACCGAGCTGCTCGAGTCTGCCGACCGCGCGAAGATCATTGCCCGCTCGCGCCTTCTGGAGCATGTCGCCGTAGCTCATCTGCAGAGCTTTGGGCATGTTGCTTACCTGACCCGTTCCCACGTAGGCGTAGAAGAGGTCCGGCCGGCGTCGCACCATTTTCACGCCGAGAATCGACCCCCATGAGTGGCCGAGCAGAATCATTCTCTCTTTATGCAGACGAGCGCGAAGATATTCGGCGACTTCTATACCGTCTTCCACCATGCGATCGATGGACATCGTCGATGTGACCGATGCGCCGGTCGACTCCAACGTCTTACCCGCGCCGCGCTGATCCCATTGCACCACAGTGAAGGCCTTCTCCCACGAAAGGAAGAGGGGCGTGAGCGGTGTCCAGGTAGCGCCGGGTCCACCATGCACGCACAAGAGAATGGGGTTGTCGCGATCCTCGCCCCTAATCTGGATCCACTGGTCGATGCCGCCGATCTTGACATACATTGCCTCGTGGATCCCTGCTTGACTCCGGATCACGATTGACTCTGCGGTCCTGTGCTGTTGATAAGCACGAAGACCGAGAAGCGATCCGGCCAAGAGCAAGACGAATGCGCCGACGCTCAACAGCAAAAGTTTGGTTATGCGAGCCACGCTGGCCATGATCGGTCACAGTGTCACATAGCTGCGCCGAATCACACACAGATCATTTTCATGCCGCCGCGAAGGACGGCTTGCCGCGCGCTCGCCGTGCGACCGCTTCTGGCCGGTAGCCCCAGTTCCCGAGCCGCAGCAACACGTCCGCTCCCGCGGCGGAGCAGCCGCTCATCACAACGAAGCAACAGACCGTACCGGACTCGATCCCGACGCGGGGCGGAGCAGCAAGCGGCCACTTAAACCGATGGAACCGGGACGTTGTGGCCCCAGAGGCGGGCAACGTCGCCCGATCCTCAGCTCGTCAACCACGAGCACGCGACTGCGACCGCTCAACGAATTAGTTGAGCGGCGCGCCGTAGAAGCGCGACCGAGGCGAAGGCATGAACCGACGCGTCCGCTCGAACGCAGGGTTAGGCACCCCTGCTGCCGGGCCCGTGGGAGTGGAGTCATTCTTCAATCGCCTTCTCGATAAGCTTGTGTAGCGGCTCGCCCTTCGCCTGCAGTTCCTTCCATCCCTCGGACTGCATCTTCCAATCCTCGGCCTCATGGCCAACTTCCTTCGACGTCAGGGCGCTCCATAGGATCGGAAGCATTTCTGAGAATTGTTTCTTGAGCGCAGGGGGCAGGAATAGACCTTGCGAAGCTACATAGGTCTGAAGTACACCAACCGCCTTCTTCGCCCGCGCCAGGCGATGCCAAAAAATCTGAGACTGGTATGTTTTGTCTCGGTATCTGGAGTCCGTGGTTCGAACTCGTGTCTTCTGTGATTCCAGAAGCTCGGAGTCCTTCAAGAACTCCTCGAGCTCGTCATCCGCCATCCGGCTGACAGCTGGGAACTCCTGCATTGGTGAGACGACCCAGCCCGTCAGGGAGTACGCCTCATTGAGCTTGTGCCAAGCGTCGGGTAGCACGGTGAACTCTCTGTCTTGGAGTTTCAGCGCTCCACTGAGGACTGATTCAACCTCGACCTTCATCCGCTGAAGCTCCTTGGCCTGTTCGTGCTTAAACGCTTCAAGCCGCTCGGCGAATCTTGCGTCTCTCCAACCCTTGCCCAGGTACTGGAACAGCAGAAACGCAACAGCCGCGCTTCCTCCGCCGTAGACAACTACCTCTCCGAGGAAGCGCAGAACTTGGTCAACAGCGTTCATTGGGACGCCTAACAAGAAATGGCTTGCCTAAAGGACGGAGAAAACTCCGTCACGACAGCAGTAAACGGCGTGGCCGACCTGTGAATTGATCACGGTAATCAACGACCCAGCGCCATTTTGTGGTGCCTAAGACCGTTGCATGATAACCGGCGGATGAGAGGTCCGTCGGGCTCCGCGATGACCGCAAATTGGACAGCGACGTGGTCCGGCTGCTCCTGGCCGTTATCTGCCGGTGTGCAACAGATGATCTGACGATGTCCTTTTGATGAAATGCTTGTCCTGACAACCTAGTCACCGTGGTCTTTGGGCTTGCTCGTCGCCTCGAAGCGATGCGATTACCGTGAAACTTGGCGCGAAACTTCCATGACCTTGCCGTTCTTCAGGACGATAGTGGTCATCGTCTGCGAGTCTCCGGATGTTGGCAAATAGATCCACCGCTTCTCGGTAACCTTGGCGCCCCCGCCGGTGTCCTCGCTCTGCGAGTCGGGTTTGCCAATCTTCAGCAGGACTTCTCCCTCTGACATTCCTTCGCGAATGAATCGCCGGTCACCAGCATCGGCAGCGAAGACGTTGGCGGACAGCACTGCTACAGCGAATCCAGCGGCGATGGAGCGTTTCATTTTGGTGCCCCTTTCGTTGTTGTGACATGGAATCTCGGAACAGTGATGTGCCGCATGCTCCTCAGTTACTTGTACTGCATTGCGCACCCGAGTGCGCCTTCCAGGCATCTTTGAGTGGATCGGAGCGCGGCGCGTAGGTCTCGCGCAGCCACGGATAGCTCGCCAACGCGTCACCGAGCTGCCCGAACAACGCGTTGTCTTCATCGTCGAGCGATTGCGCGACTCCCACCGAGAGCGTAGCGGCGACACTTGCCGGCCCACCTGCGGCTGCTACCGCGCTGCTTATCGCCGTGGCCACGGGAGCCCATCGCGGCCCGAGCGTTGAATAAGGGATCCAGGTCTTGGCACACAGAAAAGAGCGCTGCGGGTCGAGGTCACACAGGAACGTCCCGCTTGAAGTTGGCAGCGCCACTTGGCGTAGGCACAAAGGTAATCCGACTGCCCACAAGGGCAACGCCAAGAGCATGGCGTCGTGCAGCTCGGCAACGACGGCGCCCAAGTCCATCGTATTGAGTCGGAGAAACAATCGCTCGACCGCATGGTCGGTGGCGATCAAGGCCACGCCAAAATCCGGACCCGCTTGGATACCGCGCCGGGTGATCATGAACTGATGCAGCACGACCCGCAGGGCCGGACGGCGCTGCCCGTCGCCGGCGAGGACATCCGGCACGAACTGGCATACGGTGATCTGACGCTGGTTAGGTGTCGCGCCAATCACCTGGATGAGCTTCGTGCGTTCGCCGAGCTGCGTGAACTCGTGGGTAGCACGAGTAATGGCCTTCTTGTTGCACACCCGCGGACGAATGACGTCCAGCAGCCCGGCGCGGTATCTGGCCCCTTGCGCTCCGAGCACCGCGAGCGCTCGAGTGGCGAGCCCGCGCGACAACGTGTCGTTGACCCGCACGCGAGGCAATGGGCGGCTGCTGCCAGCATCGCCAACTGGCTTGGCATACAAACGGTTATGCGCGAGCTCGCTCATATCGTGATATCTCGGCGCTGGGCGCCGCTTCTGAAGGTAGCCCGCTGTTTCACCCACGCCGCGGCGACGAGGCACGTACCTGCGCCGTCGTGACGCTCCACCGTTCCTCCTCTGCTTCGGAGATAGCCCAGCCGACCAGCGGCGTTGACACGTACAGTATAACTGTCAATATAAGCTGTATGAAAGCCGCCACCTCTTCGCGGACCTACACCCTCGACGAGCTCTGCAGCCTGGTCGATCTCCCGAAGCGCACGGTGCGCTACTACATTCAGATCGGTCTCGTGGACCGGCCCATCGGGGAAACGCGGGCGGCTCACTACCTGAGCCACCATCTGGAGCAACTTATCCAGATCAGGAAGTGGACGGAGGCGGGGGTTTCGCTCGAGCGCATTCGCGAGTTGCTGGTGAAGTCGACGAATGCGCCGGTCCCGGCGAAGCCGCGGGGCGCCGGAACCGTCGAGGTCTGGAGCCATCTCGTTGTCGCCGATGGCGTTGAGTTGATGCTGGAGCCTGGCCGGTCCGGGCTAACACCTGAGCAGACGCGCGCGCTCTTCGCCGCGGTGCTCGCCACCTATTCGAGAATCAGGGAGAACAACGATGCCTGAAGGCGAAGCAATCCTGAACACCCGGGAAGGCGAGGGTGTGGCGCTCCTCGGCGTATCCGCGAACGGACGGCTGTCCGGCATGACCTTCGAATGTGCCGTCGAGCAGCGCTATCGCAACGACACGAGTCGAAATCTCGAGGTGGTGTACACCTTCCCACTGCCGCCCGCGGCAGTCCTCCTTGGCGTTGAGCTTTGCATTGGCGACCGGCGGCTCGCCGGTGTGGTGATGCCGAAGGCGCAGGCCGAGCGCACCTACGAGGATGCAATAGAGAAGGGTGACCTGCCGGTCATGATCGAGCGCTCGGCGCATGGACTCTTCACCGCCAATGTCGGCAATCTGCAGTCTGGCGAAGAGGCCGTCATCCGCTACCGCTGGGCGCAGCTGCTGCGGTTCGAGCAGGCGGGCATCCGCGTCGCGATACCCACCACGATCGCACCGCGTTACGGCGACCCGGTCAAAGACGGCGGACTCGGACTGCACGAGTCGGCCGACGCGAGCCTCAGTGCAGCGTACCCGTTTTCCCTATCGATCGAGATCGTGGGCGAGCTGTCGGCCGGTCGCGTGCTTTCGCCCACCCACGCCATTGATCTGCGGCGGACCGAGACGGCACGGGTGGTTGGACTTGCGCGAAGCGGCTTTCTCGACCGCGATTTCGTGCTGTGCATCGACGATCTGCGCCTGTGGACCAACGCCACCCTCGGCCGTGACGGCGATGCCTACCTCGCGCTCGCCACCTTCCTCGTCGGTGATAGCGATGGACAGCTCGCGGATGATTGTTCCGGTCAGCACGAGAGCGATGGGATCGTGCTGAAGATCCTGATCGACTGTTCCGGTTCCATGGCCGGAGACAGCATCGCGGCGGCTAAGCGCGGCCTGCAGCGGCTCGTAGGCACGCTGCGCCCGGCAGACCACTTCACGCTGAGCCGGTTCGGGACGCGCGTCGTGCACGAAGTATCGTCGCTCGAGGTTGGTCACGCGGTTGCGGTTCGTTCCCTCGAAAAAGTCATCGCCGCGCTCGACGCCAACCTTGGGGGGACTGAGATGGTCCCTGCGTTGAACAGCGTATTCGCCCTGACCGCGCCCAGCGAGGGTGCCGACGTCCTGCTGATCACGGACGGGGAGGTCTGGGCGTCGGAATCGCTGGTAGCCGCTGCGCGTCGCTCCGGCCATCGCATCTTCGCCATCGGCGTAGGCAGCGCGCCGGCGGAGTCGCTGTTACGGCGCCTTGCGGACGAAACCGGTGGCGCATGCGAGCTGGTCACTCCGAACGAAGACATTGCGACAGCCATCGTGCGGATGTATCAAAAGATCGCGTCACCGCGCCTGCGCAATGCCGCCATCGCATGGCCACAGACCCCGCAGTGGACCACCCCGCTCCCACGCAGTGCCTTCCCGGGCGAAACGCTGCACGTCTTCGCTGCGTTCGCGCAACCGCCACGCGGCCGCGCCTCCTTGACCGCCACGAGTGGGCACGGCGTGGTGGCCGTATCGTGCGAGTTGCTGCAGCAAGTCGAAGGACCAACTGCGCTCGATCGTATCGCAGCTGCCGAACGCATCAAGTCGTCTACGCCCGAGGACGCGTTACAGCTCGCGCTGCATTACCAGCTGGTCACCGATCAGACCAACCTCGTCGCGGTGCACGAGCGTGCTGACGGCGTGCTGCTGACCGAACTCCCATATTTGCAAAACGTCCCGCAGATGCTCGCAGCAGGGTGGGGCGCCACGAGTAGCGTGCGTCATTTGAGCGTCAGGAGGTACGCTCTTGCTTGCGACGATTTTGACGACAGCGTCGCATCGGCGAGTACCCCTCCGGTCTTCGCGCGCCATACGGCAGTAATGCGTCGACGTGTGACTGCCGGTAGTGGAACGTTAGACAAGATGCTCCCGTCAATTCTCGTCCACGACACGGCACCTATTTCGCCAAGTCAGCTCGCCGCTTTGATCAACTCGCATATTCGTCAACCAAGCCAGGTAATGCCTTTCATTGTGGATCTTGGTCAAGGAACACTGCCACGCGAGCTGGCGGATCTCGTCGCGGTACTGGCGACGACGAACGCACGCGATGACGTGCTGGTTGCGATGCTGTCAGTGATCGCGGAGTGGTCGCTCGTGAACCGACACGTGCGCAGGGCGATCCGCGCGTTGGTCGGCCACCGGAATGCTGAGCTAGAACCCCTGATGCAGCGACTGAGCCAGGCACTCGCCGGCACCACCGAGGACGCATGGCGGATCAATGGCGTCACACACGGTTTGCCGGACCGTATGGGTTCGCCAGCCTTCTGACGCGCCTTCAAGAGCTCGAAAGAGAGAGCGTCTCGTGCCTGACGACCGAACGAGCACCGCCGCAGACTCGCGCCTGCTGCACTTCGAGGATTGTCGCTCCGCCATCGACCAACTGTTCGCCGACGCAGTGGCGTCGCGTGGCGAAGTGGCACTCCAGCAGTTTCTCGAGTGTGCCGCGCGCTTCACGAATCTTTCCATTTACAACACGATGCTCGTCCAGATTCAACGGCCGGGCGCCACTGCCGTTGGCAGTCGGCGGGAGTGGGAGAAAAAGGGACGCGCTGTTGCGGCCGATGCGATTCCTGTGGTGGTCCTGCAGCCGTTCGGTCCCGTGCGTTTCCTCTACGAGCTCGGCGATACCACGGGCGACCCGCTGCCAGGCTCGGAACAACTGTCCATCTTCGCCGAGGGCGCCCCCACCGCCGCGGCGAATCGACCACGTCTTACGAAGAAAACCGGTATCGCTTTGACCGTGTCAACAAGGAGGTGCGTCATTGGCGGCACGCTCCTTGCTAAGTTTGATGCAGCAATCGCAGGTGTGTGCTCGAGATATGGGCGAACGGCGGCACGGTAACCGCAGCCTCACCAGCAGACGGCACTGTTTCATTACACGTCCCACCTCGATGGAAAATACCCGCAAATTCACTGCCGGCGATCCCTTCCCTGCAATGACCTGGCCGAAGGTCGGGGGCGGGACGGTGCAGCTTTCGACCCACCCAGGCTGGCGGCTCCTCGTCGTCTATCGCGGCAAGCATTGCCCGCTCTGTCGGAAATATCTGCGCAGCCTCAACGAACTCCTGTCGAAGTTTCACGATATCGGGGTGGACGTCACGGCGGTCTCGGCCGATTCGCGCGAGAAGGCGGAAACCGAGGCCCGGGAAGAGGGCTGGCATTTTTCGGCAGCGTACGATCTTTCGGTCGACGCCATGCATCAGCTCGGCCTGTACATTTCCGAGCCGACTTCGCCCAAGGAAACGGACCGTCCATTCGCCGAGCCTGCCTTGTTCGTCATCAATCCGGCCGGTCAGACGCAAGTGATCAATGTCTCCAACGCGCCGTTTGCGCGTCCGGAGCTCGCCGTCGTTGTCGAGGGCCTTCGGACGGCGCAAAAGGAGCACTCGCCCATTCACGGGACGGGCGGCTGAATCGTCGGAGCGACGCTGTGGCACACCTGATAGGACCACGATGCTGCGATCGCTGAGGGTCATCGTCACCGGGCTCTGCTGCGTGTTGACTTGCAGCACAGCGACAGCGGCAGACGCGGGCGCCGTGCTCGCGCAGCGCGGCAACGCCAATGGCGCGCTCGCCTGCGCCACGTGTCACGGACAGGCAGGTGAGGGCAATCCGACAGCGGGCTTTCCGCGACTTGCCGGATTGGGCAAGGGCTATGTCGAGCGGCAACTCAAGGGGTTTGCGAGCGGTCAGCGACAGAATCCGGTGATGGCGCCGATTGCCAAGGCGCTGCAACCCGCAGAGCGCGCGGCCGCGGCCGATTACTACGCGCGCCTTCCCGCACCCGCACGGTTCTCGCCCGCATCCGACGCACCGGCGCAGGGGGCCATGCTGGCGCAACAAGGCCGCTGGGAGAACGGCCTGGTCCCAGGATGCATCCAATGCCACGGACCGGACGGCGTGGGTGTCGGCGATGCCTTTCCCCCACTCGCCGGGCAATCGGCAGCGTATATCGCGCAGCAGCTGCGCGCATGGCAACAAGGCACCCGACCTCCCGGTCCGCTCAACCTGATGCAGGCCGTCGCCACCAAGCTCTCGCCGGCCGAAATGGATGCCGTAGCGAAGTATTTCGGCGGCATGAGACCCAGCACTGCCGAGGGCAAGGGCAAGCCATGAAGCGTCCTCACGTTGGAAGATCTTGGCTGCTCGTCGGGATCAGCATCGCAGCCGTGGGGGCGAGTGCACTCGCGGCGGAGACCGCGAAGACGCAAGCGCCGGCGGCGTTGCCAGCACCCGTCGGACCCGCGAATCCGTCGGGCAAGCCTCTGGCGATACGTTTCGAGCCACCTAGCGACAACGCGATTCCCGACAACGAGTTCGGAAAGCTCGTTCGCCTCGGGCGCGCGATCTTCACCGACACGAAATCGCACGCGGCGCAGTACGTCGGCAACGATTTACGGTGCAGCAACTGCCATCTCGATGCGGGCCGCCTGCGCGACTCGGCGCCGCTGTGGGCGGCCTATGTCGCCTATCCGCAATATCGCTCGAAGACCAAGGAAGTCGATACCTTCGCGGAACGTTTGCGCGGCTGCTTCCAGTACAGCATGAACGGCAAGGCGCCGCCGCTGGGCAGCGAGCCGCTGGTGGCACTCGAGGTGTACGCGTACTGGATGGCAACGGGCGCGCCGGTCAACAGCAAGCTGCAGGGCGGCGGCTATCCAAAGCTTTCGCCCCCGTTGCAACCGGCGGACTACGCCCGTGGTCAGGCGGTGTACGCCGAGCGTTGTGCGCTATGTCACGGCGCAAACGGAGAGGGACAGAAAGCGGGCGCGACGCAGGTGTTTCCGCCGCTGTGGGGTCCGCGCTCGTTCAACTGGGGCGCTGGCATGCACCAGATCAACAACGCCGCCGGCTTCATCAAGGCCAACATGCCGCTAGGCCTCGGCGGCACGCTTACCGATCAAGAGGCCTGGGACGTAGCGTACTTCATGAATGCCCACGAGCGCCCGCAGGATCCACGCTACGCGGGTTCCGTTCCCGAAACACGCAAGAAATTTCACGATTCTGCGGACTCGCTGTACGGCACCGTCGTCAACGGCCACCTGTTGGGCAGCGGTGCTCCCAGCAGGCGGGAGGGTCGCGCGAAGTGAAGCCTCGAACGCAGTAGCGGGGCCGCACTGCTGCTGTTCCCTTTGCTGCTTCCCCCAGTGGCGACGGTGCTGCGCTCGCTACCGCAAAGTCGAACGCCGCCAGAGCATGGGTTGGGAGAGTTCGTGCGTGCACGCTGTCGTGCGCACACGAAATCGCGTTACGTTTCTTGAGCTTTCGCCGTCAACGGCGCGGATGCCCTGTTCTCTCAATCCGTTGGTTGTACGTTGCTCAACAAACTCCTGGGCCGACGTGCGGGCGGACGGGTTGGCACCAGCCGCGCGAGCTGCCGAACCCCGTCCCGGATCAGCGGCTCGGCGATGGCGGAATAACCCATCCGGAAGTGACGACAAGGTCCGGCCGCGTGCGCGAAGAAGACGCTGCCCGGCTCGATCAGGACGCCCGCGGACCCGGCTTCGCGGACCAGCAGGTCGGTATCGATGCCGCGCGGCGTGCGAATCCAGACGGCCGAGCCGCCAATCGACCTTGAGACTTCGAACTGCGGGAGGTACTCGGCCAGAGCGTCCAGCAGCGCCTTGCGGCGCGCGCGATAAGTCAGGTTGAGCCGGCGAATGAAGGCATCGTGGTAGCCCTGCGCAATGCCACCGCGAGACTCGTGGTCCGGGCAGCATCGAGTACCAAGGAGCCAAATCGAATGACCAGGTAGCGCGGCTCGACTCGGCGATGCCGCGGCCCCATGGATGAGATTCGCGATCGCCCTTGGCACCGAGCCAAGTTTCTCGAGAGTCGCACCCGCGCGAGCCGCGGCTCTTGCGATCAGGTTATCGAAGCCTGGTAGATGCTGGCGATCGACGCCTGCAGCGCCCTGTTGAATTCCTCGTCGCTCTGCTGCGCAGTCAGACCTTCGGTCAATGCCCGCGAGAAGCTCGCGATCAGTCCATGGTTGCGCGCCAGCAGCGTGTTCGCCTCGGCGCGCGAGTAGCCTCCCGACAGTGCGACCACGCGCAGCACCTTGGGATGCTTGATGAGATCTGCGTAGAAATCGTCGACGGAGGGAATCGTGAGCTTCAGCATCACCGGCTGCTGCGGGCTCAGGGTGTCCAGGTGCTTGAGCATCGCCGCCTTGAGGAGCTGCTCAGCGCCTTGCTTGTCCGGGGCGTGGATGTCGACCTCCGGCTCGAGGATGGGAACGAGGCCTGTCGCCAGGATCTGTCTGCCGATCATGAATTGCTGAGCGACGACGTCCTCGATGCCTTTGCCGTCGGCGTGCTTCACGACCGAGCGCATCTTGGTCCCGAATACGCCCTTGGCCTTGGCACGCGCGAGCAAGTCATCCAGGTTGGGCATCGGCTTCATCATCTGCGCGCCGTTCGCCTCGTCGGCCAAGCCCTTGTCGATCTTGAGGAAGGGAACCACTTGTTTCACCGACCAGAGGTAGTCGGCGCTGCCGCGTCCCTCGATCTCGCGGTCCATGGTCTGTTCGAACAGGATCGCACCCAGGATGCGATCGCCGTTGAACGCCGGGCTGGTGATGATCCGCGTGCGCATCGCGTGGATCAGGTCGAACATCTGCTGATCGCCCGAATAGGTGTCCGGCTTGATGCCGTACAGGCTCAGTGCCTTCGGCGTGCTGCCGCCGCTCTGGTCAAGCGCGGCGATGAAGCCCTTGGCGGATTTCACTTTCTCATACTGTTGCGGATTCATAGCGTGTCCCCGTGTGGAGTGCGAGAGCCGAGAGTACATTCTACGCACGCGCCGATCGTTCGACGTGCATTCCGCCACCGTTCGGATGCCCGCGGGTCGCCGTACCGAGGGAGGCGACATTCCGGTGCCTTCTGGCGGGGCGTCCGGAGCGCCCGACTTCGTACCGCGAAGATGCGGCAACGGGTCGCGTCGCATCGCGGATAGTCAGACAGGTACTACCTCATGCGGTCGGGGCGGCGCAGCCGACCGCGCCGACGCCGCTACCCTCGGCTATCCAGCCGTGGCCGCGCTGGAAGGAGATCGTAGGCCGACCTGGCGGTGCCGAGCGAGCTTCGCGGTAAGCCGGCTGGCACGATCCGGATCACCGACCATACGGAGGCGACGGACCGGCTTGCGGCATAGCCCACGACGGGGCTACCGGACGGGTCGAGCCGCAGACCAGGAGGGGGTTGACATCATTCTATTGTTCAATAACAATTGAAACATGCCATCTGCAATTGATACCCCTGATCGTGAGAACGTCGTCCGGTTCGCCGACATGTTCGCGGCAATCGGTTCGGAGTGGCGACTGCGCATATTGCGTCTGCTCCTCGCCGCGCATCCTCATGGTTTGGTCGCGGGTGAGATACAGGCAGAGTTGCCGTTGTCGGCCTCGAACCTCTCTCATCATCTCGACAAGCTCAAGAACGAGAATCTCGTCACGGTGGAGCGTGAGGGGACGTATCTCAGGTACCGAGCGAACGCTCCGGCGTTGCAGAACCTGCTCGGATTCCTGTACTCGGAGTGCTGCACCCGTAGCAAGGTGGTCAGCCCCAGTTCACTGCGTAAGAGTTGCTGCTAAAGGAGACAACATGAACGCACCAGACATCAAGGAAGTGGTGAAGGAGAGGTACGCCGCGGCTGCTCGGCGGGTGACCGGCGAGACCGGAACGTCGTGCTGCTCGACGTCCTGCTGCGGTACCGACCGGGCGACGGGCGGCGCCGATCCCATCACGAGCAACCTGTACGAGTCCGCAGAAGTCGGTGGGCTGCCTGAGGCGGCGGTGATGGCATCGCTCGGGTGCGGCAACCCCACCGCGCTCGCCGCATTGAAGGCGGGCGAGACCGTTCTCGATCTCGGTTCGGGAGGCGGCATCGACGTGTTGCTGTCGGCACGCCGGGTCGGACCGACCGGCAAGGCTTATGGTCTCGACATGACCGACGACATGCTGGCACTCGCCAATCGCAACAAGGAACAAGCCGGAGTCACCAACGTCGAGTTTCTCAAGGGAGAAATCGAGCACATTCCACTTCCGGACAACGCGGTCGACGTCGTCATCTCGAACTGCGTGATCAACCTGTCCGCCGACAAGGACCAGGTGCTGCGCGAAGCGTTCCGGGTACTGAAGCCCGGTGGCCGGTTCGCGGTGTCGGATGTGGTGACGCGGGGTGACATCCATCCGCAGATCCGCGAGAACATGCTTCTCTGGGTGGGTTGCGTCGCGGGAGCGCTGGATGAGGCGGACTACCGCGCCAAGCTGACCAGTGCCGGCTTCGTGGACGTGTCGCTCGAGCCCACGCGGGTCTACCGGTATGAGGACGCCCAGTCGTTCCTGAAGGACCAAGGACTATCGGAGGAGGCCATCAGCCGTGATGTCGATGGCAAATTCATGAGCGCGTTCGTGCGCGCGACGAAGCCTGCCAAGCAGTAGTCGAGCGGAATACCGGCGCGGAAACCCCCGCCGGTATAAGCAACTGCTGTTCTCCGTCGTCACACCCGTGCTGAGGATCTTGTGCTCCGGTTGACCCCATGAAGGCGTCGGCGGCCATCCTGCGACGAGGTGGCCGATTCGCAACTACGCCTCCTTGATGGTTCCCGGCGAATTCACTGCGGAGCTTCCGGCCGCTGCAGCCTGCTCGATAGACCCGCCGTGCTCCTGAATCCGCGGCAGGGTCAGGATCGCCTCCACGCCACCGCCCTCGCAATTGCGGAGGCGAACGTCCCCTCCATGCGCCTGTGCGATGTTGCGCGCAATGCTGAGGCCGAGCCCCGTTCCACCCGTTTCACGGCTGCGTGAGCCTTCGAGACGGTAGAACGGTTCGAATACCTTCTCGAGCTCGGTTTCCGGTATGCCGGGACCGTGGTCGCGCACGTGAACAGAGAGTTGGTCTGGGCCGTCCTCAACGCGAATTTCCGCACATTTGCCATACAGGACCGCGTTGTCGATCAGGTTCGAGAGGCAACGCTTGAGCAGCTGGGGCATGCCCTTCAGGGGTCTGGTGACGAGACCGGCGATCGTGATGGTCCGCCCCATCGCTTCGTTGTCGGCCTGCAGGCTCTCGAGCAGACCCATGATGTCGACCAGTTGCGTCGGCTCACGGCTGGAGAGGCCCCGCATGAATTCCAGCGTCTGCGTCACCATCGCTTCCATTTCCAGCAGATCCGCTTCGAATTTCTGTCGCAGGTTCGCGTCCTCCAGCAGTTCGGCACGTAGCCGCATGCGGGTCAACGGTGTCTTGAGGTCGTGCGACATGGCGGTGAGCAGGCGCGTCCGTTCGTCGATGAACCGGACGATGCGCGTCTGCATGGTATTGAACGCGCGGGCGGCCCGGCTGACTTCGACCGGGCCACCTTCCGGCAATGGCGGGCGGTTGATGTCGCGGCCGAGTTCGTCGGCCGCAGTAGCGAGCAGTTGCAGCGGGCGCGTAACCCCACGCACCGCAATGTAGGAAAGGAGCAGCACCGCAGCGAGCAGCGTTGCGAGGGTCAGCAGCACTCGCCACGGCAGGGTCGCCGATTCCCGGGTGACTTGGGTGTCGAACGTCGCCCAGGTTCCGTCCTGCAGACGCACCTGGATCAGGAACGAGATTGCGTCCGACGGAAATCGGTGCATTCCCGGTCCGCCCATGGGTCCGCCCGCCATGGGGCCCAGACCGCGCCCGCGTCCCGCGCCAGGTGACCATTCCCGTGGCGTGGTGCTCATGGCAACCCGAATCGGCCGATCATCGCCCAGCACGGCGTGCAGTGACGCGGAAAACATCGCCGCACGAGCCCCTCCCGTCGCTGCCGAGTCCGCGGAGGGCGGCGTGCGATCCAGCGAGACCACCAGCGGTGGCAGGTTCAGAACGCCCACGATACGTTCGCGCTCGGCCGGACCCAGCGAATCCAGCAGCGTGACGATGTCGGCGATCCGTTGCGCCGGTTGCATGCCGCTTGCCCGCAGAAGCACGGAATCGCGCTCGACCAGGTTGATCGCCGCGCTGAGCAACTGGGCGACGACGAGCCCACTTGCCAGCACGAGCATCAGCCGGCCGAACAGTGACCGCGGCAACAGACGCATCACGGCTCCTCCGTCACCGCCACGGCAAGCACGTAGCCTTCGCCGCGCACTGTCTTGATCAGGCGCGGCTCGCGCGGATCATCGCCCAGCCGGTGTCGCAGGCGGCTCACCTGCACATCGATGCTGCGGTCGAGGGGGTCTGCCTCCTTGCCCTGCGTCAGATCCACCAGCTGGTCACGATTGAGCACGCGATTCGGATGGCTGAGGAAGATCCGCAGCAACCGGTACTCGGCGCCGCTCAATGGTGTGACGACGTTCGCGGCAGAGATGAGCTGTCGATGCGCGGTATCGAGCACCCAGTCGGCAAAGCGGATATTCCGGATGCTGTCCGGTTGCAGGTTCTCCGGCAGGCTGCGTGCACGACGCAGGATCGCCTTGATCCGCGCCAGCAGCTCGCGCGCGCTGAACGGTTTGGCCAGATAGTCATCGGCGCCCATTTCCAGGCCCACGATGCGGTCGGTCTCCTCACCGCGCGCGGTCAGCATGATGACCGGGATGTCAGACTTCGCACGCAGGTTACGGCACAGCGTCAAGCCGTCGTCGCCGGGGAGCATCAGGTCGAGCACGATCAGGTCGATCCGTCCGGCGTCGAGCGCCTGCCACATGCCTCGACCTTCCGCGACAGCCGTTACGCGCAAGCCGTTCTTCACCAGATATTGGCTCAACAGGCTGCGGATTTCCGTGTCGTCATCGACGATGAGGATATGGTCGGGCGCTTCCATGACGCAATTCTGGGGTGCCTTCAGCTGGTCCGGAAAAGAAAAAAGTAACGCAGTGTGTCATCCGGCGGGTTGGTTGCAGTGCGCTACCAAAAGGAGCTTCCGTGACATCCTGCGCTTACACAACGGTGATGAAATCATAGCGGTTGCAAAGGGCAATCGGCAAAGCTCCGGACCCTTTGGACAAACCTCTCACCGCACATTGGAGACGCATCATGAAAAGAACGCATACCCTCATCACCGGCGTCGTCGCCGGTATCGTGCTGGCAGCCGCTACCGCGACGTATGCCCAACCGTACGGCGGAATGGGCCACGGCTTCGGCCCCGGAATGGGCATGGGGTCCGGTTACGGACGAATGGCAGGGGTCGATCCTGCGGCCGTGGCGGACTCTCACCTGGCCGACCTGAAGGCGCAGTTGAAGATCACGGCGGCGCAGGAAGGCGCGTGGCAGACCTTCGCCACCCAGGCGAAGCAGCAAGCGGCAAGCATGCAGGCGATGCGCGCCCAAATGCAGCAGGGCGCGGGAACCGCTCCGGAACAAATGGGGCAGCGCGCCGCCGTCATGCAGCAGCGCGCCGCGGGGATGACAACGATGAGCAACGCGTTCGGGGCGCTGTATGCCGTGCTGACTCCCGAACAGAAGGCCATCGCCGATCAGAACGTCGGGATGATGGGCCACCGCGGGATGAGATTCGGCCGGCGCGCCGGCTGATCGACGCGGGCGGGGCATCCGGCGCAACGCCGGATGCCTCGCCTCGAGGACGGTGAGTTAGCACTGTGATCAATAGCCGGAGCAGGGGATGCAGACCGGCTGCCCATCCTTGATCCGCACGTAGCGATCGAACACATATTCGCCGCATGTGCTGCATTTGGACTTGTTGAACGAGCCTTTGACAGGCGTGAACTTGAAGTCGGGCTTGGGTTCAAGCTTGAACACCGCGTCGTCCGGCTGCTCGTAAGTCCATTTGATGATTTCTTCCCGTGCCGGCGCCGGAATCTGCGAGGGTTCGAGCCCCTTCTTGCGATGGACGAAGAAATCGAACTTGCCCATCGCATCCATGAATGCAGGCTGCAGCGACAAGCGCACCGAACCCTTGGCCGGATGATGAAAGACCGCCGCGAGCTTGCCGTAGGAGGTCTTCGCCATGAGCAACTTCCCGTAGGTAGCCCCCGTGGCCGCCTGGATGCCGTCCATCAGGCAGGCTTGCGGATGACCTTCGCCGATTTCGGGGAAGACGAAGAAGCCATGGTCCTTCTCACGCTCGACGCCCAGTTTCTCCATGGCGATGCGGCCCATCCGATACCCAAGCGGCATGAATGGGCATTGGTGGCCGTGAAATTCGAATGCCCAGTCGGGCGGGATGTAAGGAGTTGTCATGATCGTTTCCTAGGAAGAATGGCTCGAAGCGGCCGAGCCCTTGACGACGATTGGATCGTTTGCCTGAGGTCACCTGTCCCCATCGGACGGGGTCCGGTCACAGCAGGCTCCAGGCGGTCTTCACAGCCACCGCTATCAGCACGACGGCGATGATGCGTTTGAGTTGATCGCTACGCAGCTTCTCGCTTGCTAGCCATGCGCCCAGGGCGGCGCCGGCCGCGGTCGCAACGGCAGTGGTGCCGAGCAAGTCGAGCCCGATGTGTGCGGTCTGGACGTGGGCCAGAAATCCGGACAGCGAGGCGAAAATGACCACGAACGAGGCGCTCGCCGATGCTCGCTTGGGCTCGAGGCCGGCTGCCACCAGTGCCGGAACGATGATGTTGCCGCCACCGACGCCCAGCAGGCCGCCGACGAACCCTGCCAAGGCGCCTACCGGCAACCCGAGGGCAAGCCCCTGCCGCATCGTGCGGCGTTCGGCTCGCGGTGTTGGTCGATAGAACAGCATCGTCACACCGGCAAACACAAGGAACGTCACGAAGAGCCAGAGCAGCGGAGTGCGCTCCATCCCTCGTGACACCCAGACGCCGAGCGGCGATGCCAGAACCGCAATGATGAGCATGGGAATGACCAGACGCCACTCCACCAAGCCTTTGCGGATGAACGTCACCGAGGCGATGCTCATGCCGATGGCGTTGAGGAGCAGCGCGGTCGCCATCGCCGTGTGGATGTCGACTCCAAGGGCGAGAAAGACCGGGACCAGGACGGCGGCGGCGCCAACGCCGGCCATCGAGAAAATCGCGGTTAGAACAAAGGTGACGACGGTGGCGATCGCGAGCATCACGGCGTCATCGGCTCGCTATACCTGGCTTCGGCGTATCCCGGCTGCGCCAGTACACCTTCCGCAGCTTTGGCTCCGGCTGCAGCGTGAAGTGGTCAATGCCGTACTGCTGCAGCAGTCCACCGAGCTCGGCCAGCAGCTCTCCCCACTGCGCCATGTCATCGACGACAACATGAGCGCTCAACGAGATCATGTCCGAGGAGATCGTCCACGCGTGCAAGTCATGCACCGCATTCACGCCCGGATAGGCAGCGAGCGCACGCCCGATCTCCTCGATCGGCAGGTGCAATGGGGCACCCTCCATGAGCGCGTGCAACGCCTCGCGCAATAACCGCAGGCTGGAAACGAGGATCAGCGCAGCGATGGCCATCGAAAGAATGGGGTCGATAGGCGTCCAACCGGTGAAAGTCACGACGACGCCGGCGATCAGGGCGGCCACCGATCCGAGCAGATCGCCCAGCACATGCAGCATGGCGGCCCGCGTATTCAGGTTGCGCTCGCCTCGGGAAAGCACCCATGCGACGGCGAGATTCACCATGAGACCGATGATGGCCACGACGGTCACCGTCTCGCCGGCAACCGGACCAGGAGAGCGTAGGCGTTCGATTGCGCCCACCGTGATCGCAGCAATAACGGCGAGCATGAACAATGCGTTCAGCAAGCCTGCGAGAATCTCTGCGCGGGCAAAGCCGTAGGTGTGACGGTGCGACCGAGGGCGTTTCGCGATCCATGCGGCGGCGCCGGCCAGTGCCAGTGCACCCCCATCGGTGAGCATGTGCCCGGCATCGCTCACCAACGCGAGAGAGCCCGACCACCATCCTGCCGCCGCTTCGACCACGGCGAAACAGAGCGTCAGCCCTATCGCGACTATCAGCGACCAGCCGGGACTGGGGATGTGATGGTCGTGATCGTTGCTCATGGACTGTCGGCGTCAGCGCGAAGATGGCAGGCGCCGCCGTCCTGAGGCGGTGGCCGGGCGACTTACGGCGCGCTAGATGATCTCCAAGGCCAAGGCGATGCCCTGGCCTCCGCCGATGCAGAGTGTCACGACGCCGCGCTTCTTGCCATCGCGTCGCATCGAGTGCATGAGTCGCGTGGCGAGCACCGCGCCGCTCGCGCCGATCGGATGGCCGTGTGCGATGGCGCCGCCCTCGACATTCACGATGTCTTCGGGAAACTCGAGCTTGCGCAAGCAGGCAAGCGCGATCGCGGCAAACGCTTCATTGATCTCGACGCGGTCGACGTCGCGCACCAACCATCCAGCGCGGGCCAGTGCCTGATGCACGGCAGGTATGGGACCCAGACCGAAAAAGCCCGGCTCGACGGCACCCAAGCCATAGCTGACCAACCGCGCCATCGGCGCAAGGCCGTTGCGCTCGGCCCAACCACGCTCCGCGACGATCATCGCCGCGGCAGCGGTATTGAGTCCCGGGGCGTTGCCGGCGGTGATGGTGCCGTCCTTTCGGAACGCCGCCTTCAGCTTGGCCAAAGATTCGGCCGTGGTGTCGGGGCGGTTGTGCTCGTCCTTGGCGAACGCGACCGGGCCCTTGCGACCCGGCACTTCCACGGGCGCAATCTCCGCTTCGAACAGACCGGCCGCTTGCGCTTTCGAGAACGCCTGCTGCGAGCGTAGTGCCCAGCGATCCTGGTCTTCGCGCGAGATGCCGTGCTTCTGCACGAGGTCCTCCGTATGCCAGCCCGAATGCTGCCCGCTGAAGGCGTCGTTCAGGCCATCGAGCAGCATGCTGTCGTAGACCGTCACGTCGCCCATCCGTGCACCCCAGCGTCCTTGCGGGAACAGGTACGGCGCGCGGTCCATGTTCTCCATGCCGCCCGCAATTGCGCATTCCGTCATGCCGGACCAGATCTCCAGCGCGGCGCTGGCGATGGCTTGGGCACCGGAACCACACACCCGGTTGACGGTGAGGGCCGGAACTTCGACGGGCAGGCCTCCTGCGATGCCGGCTTGCCGCGCCGGGTTCATCTTGACGCCCGCCTGAATGACGTTACCCATGACGAGCGACTGCACTTTGTCGGCCGCGAGGCCCGAGCGCTTCAAGGTTTCGCGGATGGCGATCCCGCCAAGGGCTGGTGCCGGCATGTCCTTGAGCGCGCCCCCATATGTGCCGATAGCAGTGCGGACAGGGTTGCACAGTACGACTTCGATCTTGCTCATGCGATTCTCCTACACGCTGAATTGGCTGAACGGGCTGAATCGTGTCGAACTCGCGTCAGCTTGCTTCGCCGTGCACGAACGAAACACTACTCCCTCGACTCGAAGGCCGAACTCCACTATAGGATGGGTTCCGAATCTGAGCTTGATGAACGTCATCCCGGCGATCGGAGGCGCGTCGCCCGTCGGCAGCAGAAGATCAGTACTAGAGCGGTGCGTCATGCCCTGTTTGGTCAGCAACAGTGCTGGTCAGCGAGACGCGCGTTCGCCCACCCTCATGCCGGGGTCTCCGAGAACCAGCGCTCGACCTTTTCGCGGCTGGGGACCCCTCCGGCGTGGACGACCTTGCCGTTGATCACCACGCCGGGTGTCGACATCACGCCGTAGCTCATGATGTCGCGCAGCTCCTGAACCTTCTGCACGGTGACAGGTGTTCCTTTCGCCTGTGCCACCTGCTCGATCAACGCGATCGTGTTCCTGCAGTTCGCGCAGCCGGTACCGAGGACTTTGAGTTCCATCATCATCTCCTTTGTACGATCACTACCCGATGCGGTTTGTTCCCTGGATGCGCAGCCTGCCCAACGTTCGCCCGGTATCAAAGCAATGCGTTGAAGACGTAGCCGACGATCAGGATGCCGCTCGCAACCACGCCGATGAACGTAGCGATGAGCCGCAGCTTCAGCACCTTGCGCAGGATCACCATCTCGGGAAACGAAAGGGCGATCACGCTCATCATGAACGCCAGCACCGTTCCCAGTGCTGCGCCTTTCGCGAGCAATGCCTGGACGATGGGAATGATCCCGGCCGCGTTCGTATACATCGGTACGCCGATGACCACGGCCAGCGGCACGGCCCACCAGGCATCCTTGCCCATGAAACTCGCCATGAAATCTTCTGGCACATAGCCGTGGATGCCCGCACCGATGGCGATGCCGACCAGGATGTACGGCCAGACCTTGCCGACGATCTCGCGTACCGAGGCGAAGCCGGCGCTCACGCGCTCGCCCAAAGTGAGCTTGGCCTCGCCAACCGTGGCGACGGTATGCGGCATCTCGCGTACCCAGTCCTCCAGGTACGCTTCCATCTTCAGCCGACCGATGACCCAGCCCGCCACGATCGCCACCGTCAGTCCCAGGCCGAGATAGAGCAGGGCGACCTTCCAGCCGAACAGGCCGAACAGCAGCGTGAGCGCGACCTCGTTGACCATCGGCGCCGAGATCAGGAACGAGAAGGTCACGCCCAATGGCACGCCGGCCTGCACGAAGCCGATGAATAGGGGCACCGCCGAGCAGGAGCAGAACGGCGTGACAACGCCGAGACTCGCTGCCATGACGTTGGCGGCGCCCTCGGTGCGTCCAGCGAGCAGGGCGCGGGTACGCTCGGGCGTGAAGTAGGAATTGATCATCCCCATCACGAACACGATGCCGGTAAGCAGCAGCAGCACCTTCGGCGTGTCGTAGAGGAAGAACTGCAGCGCGCCGCCCAAGTGGCTGTCCCGGTCCACCGGAAGTGCCGCCACCAGCGCTTCGGACGCCGGCCCCAGGGACTGGTAAAGGCCGAACCATGCCGCGGCAGCCAGGAGCAGGAAAAGGAGTGGCCGCTGGTCGGGCCAGCGCTTCAGTGGGGCCAGCACGGCGTTCATCAGGTGGCTCCTTCGTCGGTTCGGCCGGGGTACGAATTGCTCCCCATACAACGATGACGAACGACCACGCCGAAAGATGCAGGCACGAGGGCGCGATCGCGCCAACGGCAACTCCGCCCCCTCGGGTAGCGCTTGAAGATCAGACGCCGGGAATCAGGGCGCGGCGGATTGCCGCGTACCGCCGGGAGATCCCAGCGTCGATAGGCGCGATCATTGGGTTCGTCAGGCGAGCGGCGGGCGCGGTACGAAATCGCTGACCTGCCCGGCGGCATCCAGACGGACCTGACAGCCTTGCGAGAGGCGCTCACGCAGCCGCTTGCGAGCGCGCTGGATCCGGGACTTGGCTCCGGGGAGACTCAAGCCCTTGCGATGCGCGTATTCGTCCTGTGGCAGCCCCTCGAGATCGCACAGGGTGATGGCCTCGCGGTCGTCGGGGCTCAATTCGGAGAGCACCCGTGGCAGGCAAGCGGCCAGGCTGTCGACCGTTGCGGGCTCGTCGGCTTCGTAGGCCAGATCCGCGGGCAACTCGACCAGTTGGCGCTTGAGGCGCAGCCGGTCCGCCAATGCGTTGCGCGCCACTTCGAATAGCCAGGCGCGGGCATTGCCGATTGCGCAGAAGCCTTCCCCTTGGCGCATCGCCTTGATGAACAGATCCTGCAGCATGTCGTCGGCATCGACCGGGTTGCCGAGACGATGTCGTAGCCAGCCGCGCAGCTCGGCTTCATTCTCGTGCCAGGCGGTCATCAGGCAGTTCATGGGCCGGGTCCCGTCAACCTTCTCGGGTTCCCGTTGACAGGGTGGGCAGTCGTACCGCCGAGCCCGAAGCGAAATACTTCCTCTGAAACAGCAGCGCGACATTGACGAGGCCAATCATCACCGGGACCTCGACGAGAGGCCCGATCACGGCTGCAAACGCGGCTCCGGAGCTTATGCCATAGACCGCGACGGCAACGGCGATGGCCAATTCGAAATTGTTGCTTGCCGCCGTGAAGGACAGCGTGGCGCTCTTTTCATAGCTCGCGCCCAAGCGCTTGCTCATGAAAAACGAGATCAGAAACATCACGACGAAGTAGATCAGCAGCGGAATGGCGATCCGGACCACGTCCAGCGGAATGCTGATGATCAGCTTGCCCTTCAGGCTGAACATGACCACGATCGTGAACAGCAACGCAAGCAGCGTGATCGGCCCGATCTTCGGCACGAAACGGGTGTGATACCAATCCTTCGAGACAAAGCGAAGCATGATGACACGCGTCAACACCCCGGCGATGCACGGAATGCCGAGGTAGATGAACACGCTCTCGGCGATCTGCCGGATCGAGATATCGACGACCGACCCCGGACATTCCGAAGTATGGCGGCAAGCACGGTGATGAATACCCAGGCATACACGCTGAAGAACAGCACCTGGAAGATCGAGTTGAAGGCGACGAGGCCCGCGGCGTACTCCGTGGAACCCTTGGCGAGTTCGTTCCAGACGATGACCATCGCAATGCAGCGCGCCAGACCGATCATGATGAGACCGACCATGTATTCCGGCTTGTCGTGCAGGAAAATGATCGCCAAGTGCGAACATCAGCACCGGCCCGACGATCCAGTTTTGCACGAGCGAAAGGGCCAATACCTTCTTGTCGCGGAAGACGTCGGGCAGCTCCTCGTAGCGCACCTTCGCGAAGGGCGGGTACATCATCAACATCAGCCCGACCGCGATCGGAATGTTGGTCGTCCCGACCTGAAATCTGTTGATGAAGCCTTCGATGCCTGGCACGAAGAAACCGAGGCCGACTCCCAGGGCCATGGCCGCAAAGATCCAGACGGTCAGATAGCGATCGAGAAACGACAGTTTTCTGGTGATGGCACTCATGGATGGTCGCCAGGCTGAGCAGGTGGGTGTGCGCGGCTTCCAGCGGGCCGATCGCAGATGGAAAGCACGTTGCAGATTGGCATCGCCACTTCACGCTTCTTCGGTCACGGGGACTCGCGCTCCCGCAAGTGCCAGCAGCGGCTCGATGCCGACGGGCTCCTGCGCCAGCAGCGGTACCACCGCGTAACGGTGGGCGTGGCGTGTCGCAATCGCGTCGATCTGCGGCAACTCGCTGGCGGCACGCTGGCGCAGTAATGACGACATCGTTGTACTGGCTGTCACACTCTGGTTGACGATCCAGGCCCACGGTTCGATGCCGGCCCGCCTCAAGTCGGCCTGCAGGTTGGCGGCCTCGAGCACAGGCGTGGTCTCGGCCAAGGTGACGATCAGAACCTTCGTGTGTTCTCGATCCTGCAGCTGCATCATCGGGGTGGTGTAGTGCAGTCCGGAGCCGGCCATCTGGCGCGTGACTTCACGGTGGTAGGACCCAGTCGCATCGAGCAGCAGCAGCGTGTGTCCGGTCGGTGCGGTGTCCATGACGACAAACTTGCGGCCTGCCTCGAGGAGTACGTGGCGGAAGGCCTGGAAGACCGCGACTTCTTCGGTACAGGGGGAGCGCAGATCCTCTTCGAGTAATGCCCGGCCTTCGGCATCGAGCTTCGCGCCCTTGGTGGCCAATACTTGCTGGCGGTAGCGTTCGGTCTCGAGGTGCGGGTCGATCCGGCTCACCGTCAGATGCTCCGCCGTACCGGCGAGCGTTTCCGTCAAATGCGCTGCGGGGTCGGATGTCGTGAGATGCACTGGCAGCCCACGCTGCGCGAGCGCGACGGCAATGGCTGCGGCGAGCGTGGTCTTGCCCACGCCGCCCTTGCCCATCACCATGACAAGACCGTGGCCGTTGGCGGCAATCGAGTCGATCAATGCGTGCAAATCCGGGAGGGCCGGCGTCTCCGATGGCTCACCAGACTCGATCGGGTAGCGCCGCAGCCGCGGCGAATAGCTTTCGAAGCGCATCCAAGCCGACCAGATCGAACGGTTTGAGCGCGATCTGATCACGCGGCAGCTTTGCGATGGCTTGCGGTATCGCGCCGAGGGCCGCTTGCTCGCGGCGGACAATCGCCGCGGCGAGCAGATCGAGTTTGGCCTCGTCCGGCGGCAGAACGCCGTTGATGACCAGGAACTGCTGGCCGAGTCCGATCGCGGCCAGCTCTTCGTGCGTGCGCGCGACCTCGCGCAAGGTGCCCTGCTGTGCGCGGGAGACCAGAATCAGCCGCGTCCGGGTCGGATCCGCCAAGGCATCAACGGCGGCCAGGTACTGCGCACGCTGCTTCTCGAGCCCGGCGAGCGGGCCTAGACACGAGGCGTCGCCCTTGCCCGCCTCGAGGAAGCCACTCCATGCGCCCGGCAATTGCAGCAGACGGATCGTGTGCCCAGTAGGCGCCGTGTCGAACAGGATGTGGTCGTATTCACGCACCAGGCTTGGGTCCGTGAGCAGCGCGGTGAACTCGTCGAAGGCGGCGATCTCCGTGGTGCAGGCGCCGGAAAGCTGCTCCTCGATGCCCTTGACGACGTTCTCGGGCAGCACGCCACGCACGGGGCCGACGATGCGATCGCGGTAAGCCTGGGCAGCGGCCTGCGGGTCGATTTCCAGCGCGCTGAGGTTCGGCACATCGTCGACGGCGGTAACGCGGTTGCCGATTGCCATGCCGAACACCTGTCCGACGTTGGAGGCCGGGTCGGTGCTGACCAGCAATACGCGGCGACCCGCATCGGCGAGTTGTACGGCGGCAGCGCAAGCAATCGACGTCTTGCCCACGCCACCCTTGCCGGTGAAGAAAAGATAGCGCGGAGGCTGGTCGAGAAATTTCACGGTCGCTCGGGTTGCTGCCGACCCGCTCAGCAGCAACGCCCGCCGCTGCAACAGGCGGCGGCCGCCTTCGGCTCCGCCGCCTTGTCCAGGCCCGTCCAGCGGGCCAACTCGGCGCGATTTGGATAGCGGCCCGCCAGAGCAACTTCGCCGTCGACCAGGATCAACGGCAACGCTTCGGCACCCGACCGGTCGAGAAATCCCTTCACGACGGGATTCTGGGCAAAGGCAAGCGGTTGCTGCGCGAGATTCGCGCGCTCGATGCGGGCACCAGCTTGCGTCGCCCATTGGACATCGGCGGCGAAACGCACCAGCGCCTCGTCGACGTCGACGCCGCATACACCGCTGCTGCAGCACAGTGCGGGGTCGAATACCTGGATGCTCGTCATTACGTGTCTCCGGAAAATACGAAATAGGTCAGGCCGAGATGTTCCCAATGCGATCGAGCTCGGCCTTGAAGCGCGTCCGGTCGTGCTGCAATTCCTGCAGCGGCAGCGCGAGAAAGGCGTCGATGCGAGTGCGCAGGATGCCGATACGCCTTGTCGAATGCGGCGTCGACCTCCGCGTCGCTTCCGGTCACCTTCGCCGGATCGTCGACATCCCAATGCGCGCGAGCACGGGACCCAGATAGGCGGGACAGGTCTCGCCGGCGGCGCTCGAGCACACCGTGATCACGACATCCGGCGTGACCGGCAGGTGATCCCAGGTCTTGCTGCTATAGCCCTCGGTCGAGATCCCTTCGCGCGCGCAGCAATGCGAGGGTGTGGGGATTCACCGCGCCGGTCGGATGGCTGCCGGCACTCATGGCGCGCCAACCGGACGGCGCAAGATGGTTGAACGTCGCCTCGGCGAGGATCGAGCGGGCCGAATTGCCCGTGCAAAGAAACAGTACGTTCATCGTTGCCGCCTTGCTTTCAGCAAGCGTTGCTTTACCGTTGCGGCGGATCTTCACGACGCCGGACTTGGGCAGAACCCCACATTGTTCCGGGTGACCGGCGCAGCACTCTTCCGTGAGGTACGCGATCAGGTCACGCATGAGCGCGAAGTTCGCGCGATAGCGTTGGTATCGGCCCTCTTGCTCGACCGTGAGCAGTCCGGCCTGCGTCATCGCCTTGAGGTGGAACGACATGTTGGTGGCGGGGAGGTCGAGCTCGGAGGCGATCTGGCCGGCCACCATGCCCGTGCTGCCTTCCTTGACCAGCAGCCGATAGACGTCGAGACGGATGCCGGACGCCAATGATTCGAAGATCCGGTAGCGGTCTTCTTTTCCATGTGCAACGATACAAGGATGTTTGCAACGTTGCAAGTAGCATGGCTCCAGGTCTTGGCGCAATCGCTTGGCTTGGGTCACCGAGGGCCCGACTTACGGTGCACGAGGGCGCACCGTGCGTAACCCTTACCCCGTGCGCTTTCTGCCGGCCGTCTTGCTCGAAACCTCGGCCTTGGTGTCGAACGTGCTGAACACGTCTTCGGCCCAAGAAAGTGCGGCGATCACGTTCGGGAATCCGACCGTCGGCGCGATCAACATCACGGCCTGCCGGATCTCGGCCTTTGTCGCTCCCGCTTCGAGGGCCCGACGAACATGGCTGTGCACAGCGCCTTCGGATCGTATGGACGCTGACGCCGCGAGTTGGAGCAGGTGCGTAGTCTTGCTGTCGATGGGGCCCGCACCGCGTACCGCGGTACCGACACCGTCCCACGCGTCGAAGAACGCAGGGTATTCCTTACGCAATCGCCGATAGAACTTGGGAGGCTTTCGTGCCAATTGATTCTCCTTCGGTGATGGTTGTGCTCAGAATTCAGAGCGAATCACTCGGATATGAAACTGCGGCATTATGACCATTGTGATCGCGCGGCTTTTGACGCCAGTCAACGGGAGATTTCATGGAGCCGCGACAATTCCAACGGTCGTGGCCGCCGCCGGTCACGAGCGTATCAGTCACGGGAGAAATGCTGCATGGAACTCCGCCGCCGTAGTTTCCTGAAAGGGATGGGTGCTCTCGGCGCCATCGCCGGCACCGAAATGAGCTTTGAGGCGCTGGCCCAGTCCGTCGCCAAGCCCGGCCGCAACGCCGCCCGCGGCACGGCCAAGACAGGCGCCGCCGCGCTCGAAGTGAAGCACGTCAAGTCCGGGTGCGCGATCTGCCCGAACTTCTGCGGCATCGACGCGACGGTCGTGAACGGGATCGTGCGCACGATCTATCCGGACGCCGCACGCGCCGAGTTCTACAACCATGGCATCTGCCCGAAGGGCGCATCGGGGATGTTCAACACCTACGACCCGTATCGGCTCAAGAAGCCGCTGAAGCGCACCAATCCGAAGAAGGGCCCGAACGAAGATCCGAGCTGGGTCGAAATCTCGTGGAACGAAGCGTTCAACGATATGTCGGGACGTCTTGCTCGTATTCGCACCGACAATCCCTCGAAGCTCGCGTGGCAGCACGGTCAGGGCAAGTATCTCATCGGCGAAGAGTTCTGCGTCGCGTTCACCAAGGCGTTCGGTACGCCGAACATGTCGCACCGGACGACGGCGTGCGAGGCCGCGCGTCACGTCGCCGACGAGTTGACCTGGGCCAGCGCCGGCATTCTGCCCGACCTGAAGTACTCGAAGCTGCTGCTCAACTTCGGCGCGAACTATCACGAGGGCGAGCAGGCGTCGCGTTGGCTGGACTGGCAGACGGTCACGAGCCGCGATCAGAACGGCCTGAAGACGGTCGTGATCGAGCCGCGGCTGTCGGGCACGGCGGCGAAGGCGGACGAATGGGTGCCGGTACGTCCGGGCAAAGACCCCGTGATGTTGCTCGCGATGGCGAAGGTGCTGATCGACGCGAACACGATCGACGAGCCGTTTCTGGTCGAGTTCACCAACGCGCCGCAACTCGTGGATGACAGCCGGGATCATACTCAAGGACAAGGACGGCAAGACGCCGCTGGTGTGGGACACGGCCACGCGGCTCGGCGAAGCCCTACGTCGCCGGCGTAAGCCCACGCTGAAAGGCACGTACACCGTCGACGGCAAGCCGATGCGGACGGCGTTCCAGGTGCTCGTCGGACAGCCTGAAGGACATCACGCCGCAGTACGCCGAGGAAGTCGCTGGCATCCCGGCAGCGACGGTGGTGCGACTGGCGCAGACGTTCGCCAAGGAAGCGCGTATCGGCGAGACGATCGAGATCGACGGCAACAGGCTGCGATATCGCCCCGCGGTGCTGTACACCTTCCGCGGCCTGTCGGCGAAGGAATACGGCGTCCAGGGCTGGCGTACGGGGCTGATCCTCAACATGCTGGTCGGCAACATCGACGCCGTCGGCGGATTGATGCTGGGCGGCGCGTACGCGCGACCGCAGTACTTCGACGTCAGCGTTTGCGAGTACCCGCCGAAGCGCACCGACCTCGCGCAGAGCGTGTTCTTCCCGTACTTCGAATCACCACATCGCGCAAACGACCAACATCACCGTGCAGGACCCGAAAGCGTACGGGCTCGCCTACACGCCGGAAGTGCAGATCTACTACGGCAGCGAACCGGCCGATGTCGATTCCGAACTCGGGGCAGCAGTTCGAGGGCCTCAAGAAGACGTACAACGTTGTGATCGACGTGATCATGACCGAGAACTGCTGGTACGCCGACATGGTATTGCCGGACAAGACCTACCTCGAGTCGTGGCACTACGCCCCGACGCGCGGGACGCCGGAGGCGGGTCACAACGCGATCCGCCAGCCGATGACCAATCCGTACAACCTCGAGTGGGACGCGTTCGGGATCTGTGGGAGATCTCGAAGCGGCTCGATTTCCGTGACAAGTTTGCCGAGGAATGCAACAAGGCGTGGGGGCTGAAGGAAGTGATGTTCAAGCCCGGACGCGACTACACCCAGCGCGAAGGGGTCGAGGTGATCTGGGCGGACAAGACGAAGAAGGACTTCTCGGTTGCCGTCGAAAACGGCTTCGTCGGCAGCAAGAAGGCGGTCAAGGGCAAGTACCTGGGCGGCGCCGAGGACAAGTTCAAGGGTCCCGGCAAGCCGAAGATGAAGCTCTACGCCGACCAGCTCATCGACACGTACTACAAGGTCGAGGGCATCGCGAAGAAGAACAACCTGGCGAAGATCGATCTGCGCGAAATACAAGATCGCCTACGCGCCGCTGCCGAATAAGGACCACGCGTTCCCGACGCCGCATCGCGAAGCGACGGGTTATCCGTTCTACCTGGTCACCCACAAGCGGATGTACCGCAACCAGTCGGGATTCACCGTCAACAACGCGATTCTCAACCAGGCGCTGGGGCCGGATGCCGCGACCAACTACGTGCAGATCAACGCGGTGACCGCCGGGCGAGCTCGGCGTCAAGACCGGCGACAACGTCGCGATCGAGACGCGGGTGGGCAAGATCAGGGGCACGGCGCAGGTCGTGCAGGGCATCCGTCCGGACACGATCGCCGTCTCGTACCACTACGGCCAATGGAGTCCTGGCTTGTCGCCGCTCGGCACGCCAGGGCACGGCGATCAACCAGGTGCTCGAGCATCATCCGGACCTGATCTCCGGCCACAACTCGTTCAACGACACCAAGTGCAAGGTCTACAAGGCGTAGCGGGAGACGACGATCATGACCAAGTTCGTAAGACTCATCGACCAGACCCGCTGCATGGGATGTCGCGCTTGCGTGGCCGCCTGCGCGGTCGAGAATCACTTCACCCCGGATGCGCCGTGGAACGTGATGGTGGAATACGAGGTCGGCACGTATCCCGCAAGGTCAAGCGGATCTACAACACGATGAACTGCATGCATTGCGAGCAGCCGTCGTGCAAGGCCGCTGTGCGACTACGTTGGCGCCAAGGCGATCAGCAAGAACGCCTACGGCGTGGTGCTGGTCGACTACGACAAGTGTATCGGCTGCGGCTACTGCGCGGCGGTCTGTCCGTATGGCGTTCCGCAGCTCAACGGCGAGCTCAAGGCGCTCGATCCGGGCAAGGGCAAGATCGGCTCCGAGAACATCGCCTACGCCGATCGGAATCCGACGCATCGCAAGAAGGCGAAGACGGTCGAGAAGTGCACGTTCTGCTGGCACAAGCTCGAAGCCGCAATCAAGGATGGCAAGGAGGATCGCATCGGCAAGGATCAGGCGTACACACCGAGCTGCGATCTCGTCTGCCCGGTGCAGGCGCGCGTGTTCGGCGACGGCGACGATCCGAATTCGGAAGTCTCGAAGCGAATCGCTGCGACCAAGGCGGTGCAGCTCAAGAAACAGTTTGGAACCGGTCCGCAGGTGTACTACGTGCTGGCCGAAGGAGCGAAGTCATGAGGCGCCTGATCGCAGCGGTCGTGGTGGGCCTGTCAATCTTCGCGCTCCCCGCTCGCGGCTGCCGACGACGCCGCGAAAAAGCCGGTCAAAGCCGGCGACAAGCATGAAGTCGCTGGACCCAGTGAAGGGCGCGTTCCACCGGACACATACGCAGAAGCTCAAGCTCACGTGCGACACGTGCCACGCAACCGAGGCTGAAGGACGTGCTGTTCCTGCGCGGGGCCGAAGTGGACGCCAGCGGTCCTGGGCCGGTCGACCGTGCGACCTGCGCCGGATGTCATCAGGCGCCGGCCAAGCCGGCGTGGTACGGCACCGCCCACTGATGGAGCTCGCGGCGCTCGCCGACATCGCCCAACGCCGCGCTCGCACCTACTGGCTTCTATCGCGCCTCGTTCTCGAGGCGCCAGAAGCGCCGATTGCTTTCTGCGCTCGGCGCGCACTCGACGGCAGCAGCTTGGATGCCGAATCGCCGTTGGGGCCGGAAACGCGTCGCGCTCAGAGACGCAGTGCGCAAGGTCCGTGCGGACCCCGCGTCGCTCAGAGCGCTCGCCGTCGAGCGCACGCGGCTCCTCGCCGGACTCGCCGCGAACTACGGCGCAGCGCCGCCGTATGAGTCGGTCTTCCGTGAGAACAAGCTTCCTGGCGAGTCGTCCATCGCGGTCGCCACGGCGTATGCCGAGGCCGGGCGTCGCGCCACCCGCGCCGGAAGCCGGGCCGGCGGATCATCTCGGGGCTGAGCTGCGATTTCTTGCGCTGCTTTGCCAACGCGAAAGCGAAGCCTGGCAAGCGGCAGATCGTGTTGCGGCGATGGCGTGGATCGAACGTGAACGAGCGTTTCTCGACGATCATGTTCTGCAATGGGTGCCCGAGCATTGCCAGCAGCCTCGCCGCGTTGGCGGAATCCTCCTATCATCGGTGCGATGTTCAGCCTGATCGCCCGTGCCTGCCTGATCGATCGCGACGACGTCGCGGAGCTTCCGTTGCACGCCGCGTCAGATGCTCATGAAGGCTGACGTCGCGTCGCGCGGCGCGGTACGCGTCGACCGGCCCAAGTGCCCTTGTAGTACGGAATCACGTTCGCGGTCAGTCCAGTTGGTCGTCACGTCGCCTTGGACGCCGTTGTCGTAGCCGAATTGCATGAAGGTCTGGCCCGGCTTCTGGTCCGGCTCCGGGTACGCCATCGCGAAGGTCGAACCCCAATCGTTGTAGAACCTCGACGATGTCGCCACCCTCGACCTTCAACGCCGCCATGTCCTGCGGATTCATCTCGATGATCGACATCGGGTACCGGCCGCGGATGTACGCGTTGTACTTGTTGTGGTAACCGGTCTGCCACACCTCGTTAACACGGCCGTTGTTGATCCAGAACTTGTGCTTGGCCTTCTGGTCGGCGACTGGCTTGCGGCAGTCCCGGCCAGGGCGACGGCAGGAATTTGGCCTTACCATCGCTCGTATCGAACTTGTTGTCGGTGTAGAGCATCTCGGTACCGACCAGCTTGCCGTCCGTGTACTCCTTGATGGGCAGCTGCACGCCGTTGTTGCCCATGACGCGTAGACGCTCGTAGGTAGCGATATTGCCGGTGCCGCCGCCCTGGCTGTCGATCGGAGGCGAGCCCGGTTGACCGGCACGTCGAAAGCCATCGTTGAACGCATCCTCTTCGTTCTTCCATTCGAATCCATCGAAGCGGGCAACCATGGCCGCGTTCCCCTCGGCCTGATACATCGCCTTCAGCTTGTTCGCGATCGCTGCCGCGATCAGGCAATCGGGCTTCGCTGTGCCGGGCGGGTCCATGAACTTCTGCGACAGGCGGATGCGGCGCTCGCCGTTCATGGAGGTCAGGTTCATCTCGCCTGGATGGGCTGCCGGAAGCAGGAGGTGTGATGCCTCCGAGAACATCACCGGATAAAGGTCGATCGTCGTGACGAACAGGCCGCCCTTGTCGCATGCGTCGACGATCACGTCCACCATCTGGGCGGTCGTCGCTCCGCGCGATTTGGCCATCGCGTCCTTCACGATGTTCGCTCGGCGGTGGATCTCGGTGCGATAGGCCTGCGCATTGAGCGTCGTCTGGAAGTTGTTGCAGCCCCAAGCCGTCAGCATCTTTCCCTTGCCCTTCATCAACTCCTCGTCGATGAAGATCTTGGTGTTGCCAGGATAGGGCGGCCGTGTGTAGCCCTCCTGATGCCCGCCCATGCGCACGCACCCGGTGCCACGACGACCGACGTTGTGGGTCGCGAGCACCAGATCGACCAGCGCGGACTGGATCAGGTAATTGTCGTTGCCCCAGATGATGCCCTTCTCGTACGCATGCATCGTACGGGGCAGCACCCCGGACGCTTTCGGCTTGTAGGCCCACTCCGCGGCTTGCTGAAGCTTGGCGACCGGGACGCCAGTAATCTTGCTGCACTCATCCAGTGACAGTTTGTTGGCGGTCACGACCGCGTCGAAGCCGGTCGTGTTCCTGGCGATGAAATCGCGGTCCACCCAGCCTTGGTCGACGACGTACGTGAAAAGACCGTTGAAGAGGGCGATGTCCGTCCCGGGCTCGATGTCGAGATGCAGAACGCGGTCCTTGGCGATCGACTCAGCTATCGCGATCGTGTTCGTGCGGCGCGGATCGACGAAGATGAATCTTGCGGCGGGCAGCGGCTCATTGGGGAAAAACTTCTTGCGCTTGTCGGCGGTTCCACCCTGCAGGTTGGGGATCCAGTGGGCGAGAAAGTAATTGGTCTGCGTCTCGTACTGGTTCGCTCCGATGCCCATGATGCAGTCGGCGACCTCGGCATCCTCGTACGAGTTGTTGAGCTCGCCAACGCCCATGTCCCGCGTCGCGTGGCACTCCGAGTTGTAAGCGGGCCGATTGTGGATGCGCACCATTGGCGTCTGCAACGCCGTGAACATCAGCTTGCCGGTACCCCAGGTGTTTTCGAAGCCGCCGCCCGCGCCACCGTGATCGAAGCAGTTGAACACCAGCCCGGACGGACCCTCCTTGTCGAGAATCTTCTTGGCGACACCACAGTAGATCGCCAGCGCCTCGTCCCAAGTAGTGTCGACCCACTGCGCTGCCGCGAATAGCCGAGGTTGCTTGAGCCGCGCCTTGGCGTCGCCGTCGGGCGTATACATGTATGTCGCCATCTGTCCACCGCGCACGGACGACAGCCCCTGATTGACGCTGCACCCCTTATCCGGAACGATCATGACGTTGTAACGGCGGCCATCGCCGTCCTCGATGACGTTGTGCATCGCCGGCGTCATGATCTGCGTGAGCGGCGGCACCTGCTTGCGGTAGTCGACGCCGAGCGCGTTTTGATTGGGCGCCCGGCCGCCTTCGCGACTCTCGTCCCACTTGTAGACGTTGTAGCCACATCCGACGATGCAGAAGTGGCAGGTGAGATTGGTCTTTTGTGCGTTCACCGGCGGAAGCGGCACGCGGTCCTTGTATTGCGCCATGGTGTCGCCTCCGTTAGAGAATGTTGGATTGACGGCCGTAGATCAGGCCTTCGACCGCGGTCGCCGTGACGGCTCCGCCGTTGCTGTCGTATTGCAAGACGATTCGGGGAAGGTCCTCGGTCGCCTGCCCACAGACCATTTGGCCGCTCTTCTCCGCATCGAACGTGCTGTAGTGGCAGGGACACTTGAAGCACCCGGATTGCGCGTCGAACGATACGGGGCAGCCCATGTGCGTGCACAGCGTGCTATAGGCAACGATGTCGCGCTCCGGGCCGACACCGCCTTCGACCGCCTTGCCCATCTTCAGCAGCGTGCAGGGCGATGACGCGTCGGGGTAGGTGAATGCGACCGCCTGCCCCACCTTGAGTTGGGCTGCGGCGCCGAGCGCTTTGCGCGGATAGGGCAGCACAGTGCTCCCCGCATCCGCGCCCGTGGCCGCCTGGGCCGTGTTCGGGATGGCGCCGGTCGCCAGTCCGGCACCCGCCGCAAGCCCGCCTGAAACCTTGAAGAAATGCCGCCGCGAGAGCTTTTCGCTCATCGTTCTTCCTCCGGGAGTGTTATGGTCCGATCGCCAACGCGGCGATGGCAGTGGCAATCAATGCAGGATGTGTACCTGTCCTTGCCCCAGCCCGCCGCGCTGTGAAAACAGGGCGTTGCGAACACAGCGGCGTGGCTTGTTACCGGCTGGTAACCATCGCAGGCGTGTTCGATAATGCGCGTGTCACCGCTCGGTAACGCGACGTTGAAATGTCGTGATCCGTGCGTCCAGCTCACCCGGAGAGACAATGCAATCATCGCAGGCGATCGCTGCACCCGCGCTTCTCGGACGGGGCATGTCGCGGCGCCGATTCTGCTCGACGCTGATCGCCGCAGCCGGCATGGTGCCCGGCCTTTCGCGCGGGTCCGACCCCGTGATCCGGATCGGCACCACCGCGGTCATCCTGGACGACCAGCTCGGCTTCATGCGGGCGTGGCGCGACTATCTGCAGCCGAAGCTGGGTCGCCCCGTCGCATTCGTGCAGCGTGGCAGCTATCGCGAGATTTCGTCGATGCTGCTGGGTGACGAGCTCGAGTTCGCTTGGGTCTGCGGCTATCCTTACGTCCGGCATCGGAAGGCTTTTGAGCTGGTGGCGCTGCCGAACTATCGCGGGACGCCGCTGTATCGGTCGTACCTCATCGTCCCGGCGAGCGACGTCTCGACGCAAAGCTTCGCCGAGCTTCGCGGGAAGATCTTCGCGTACTCGGATCCGGATTCCAATTCGGGATTCCTCGTGCCGCAATACGAGATGCTCCGCGAGGGCGTCCAACCGCCTACGCACTTTCGCAAGGCCTTTTTCACCTATGCACACCGTAAGGTCGTGCGTGCCGTGGCCGATGGGGTCGCCAACGGTGGTGCGGTCGACGGGTACGTGTGGGAAACGTTGGCGTTACGCGTACCGGCACTCACCAACCGGACCCGGGTGGCGCACATGTCGGACGAATACGGCTTTCCGCCGATCGTGGCCCGGCGCTCGATCGACCGGACGACGTACGAAAGCTTTCGTGACACGTTGCTGGCGATGCCGCAGGACGCGCGTGGTCGCGAGCTCCTGCAGGAGCTGAACCTGCAGGGCTTCCTGCCGCCGGACGATTCACGTTTCGCGGGCATCGCGCGCGTGCTTGATTTCGTCGCTCAGCGCGAACGGCTGCCGACATGACCGTGCATGCCCTTCGTAACCTGAGCTACCAGATCAAAGTGCCGCTCGCGCTGTCAGCGGTGATCGTTGCTGTCGCCGCGATCATGGCGGCGATCCTCGGCGCCAGAATCTATACCGATGCACGCGCCGACCTGCTCGCCAATGCCGAGAGCCTGGGGCGCACGCTATCGCGCGCATTGACGCCCATCATGTTGCGCGACGACGTTTGGCAGGCGTACGAAGCAATCATGGCGCCCTTGGGCGGGGAAGGGGCACCGAAGGATCCCCACCGCTCCATTACGGTGCTGGATGCCGACGGCCGGGTCTATGCATCGTCGGATCCCGCGAGGTTCCCGATGTTGGGCGGTGCCGGTCAGGCGGTCGGGGGTGCAACTCAAGACCTGTTGAGATCGGAACCAGGAAGTGAAGCCCGGGTGGCTGACGATCCGGCCGGCGATGCAATCCTGGTCGCCGTGCCCGTCGTCGCGGACGATGGTGCACGCCTCGGGCACGTCATCCTCAGCTTTTCGCGCGAGGTGTTCGTTCCGCGATTCTTCTCGACGGTACGGCGCGTCGTACTGTCCGCGCTGGTGGCGCTGGCCGTTCTGCTCCCGCTGGGCTGGCTGTTCGGACGCCAGATGGCGGCGCCGCTCGTGAACCTGGAGGGTGCGATGGAGCGCGTGGGCGATGCGAGGCCTGGCGAGGTCACCAAAGGGCTATATCAAGGAAGCGACGAAATCGGACGCCTCAGTGCGCGCTTCGAACGTATGCTGCATGAGCTCGAGGACAAGCGCCGTCTGGAGCGCGAGATGCTGGCGGGCGATCGACTCGCTGCGATCGGACGCCTGACCGCCGGCATCGCGCACGAAATCAACAACCCGCTTGCCGGCATGCTGACCGCCATCGACACGACGCGCAAGCACGGGCATCCGGACGCTGGCGTGGCCAAGACGCTCTCGTTGATCGAGCGTGGCCTGCAGCAGATCCGGCACACCGTCAGTGCATTGCTGGTTGAAGCCCGTCTGGAGACTCGAGCATTGACGGCAGACGACATCAACGATGTCCGCACGCTCCTCGAACCCGAGGCGGAGGCTCGCAATCAACGACTCGAGTGGGAGAACGATCTGAAGTCACCCGTTCCACTGCCGTCCACGTCCATCCGCCAGATCCTTATCAATCTCGTGTTGAACGCCATCCAGGCCGCAGGTGAGGACGGCAAGGTGTCGTGTCGAATTGCAGCCGACGGCTCGGCGTTGTCGCTTCGAGTGCGAAACGACGGCCGCACGATTCCGGCGGAGCAGCTTGACCACATGTTCGAGCCCTTCGCCAGCGCGTCAGGCAGTGGAAGCGGACTCGGCCTTTGGGTCACCTATCAGATCGTCGAGCAGCTTCGGGGCACGATACAGGTGCGACCCGGTCCGCCGGAAACGGAATTCTCGGTGGCATTGCCGGTCGGTGTTGCTGCATGAACGCGAAGCTCTGCCTCATCGAAGACGATCCAATCATGGGGGAATCGCTCCACGATCGGCTGCTGCTCGAGGGATTTGGGTGCGATTGGCACCGCACTGGCACCGCCGCGCTCGACTCGCTCGGACACGAGGCGTATGCAGCGGTGGTGTCCGACATCCGCCTGCCGGACCTTTCGGGAGAGGCGGTATTCCGCCGGGCGCTGGAGATCACTCCGCACGCGCCCCCGTTCGTATTCGTCACCGCTTACGGCTCCATCGACCGTGCGGTCGAGTTGCTAAAGCTCGGCGCAGCCGATTACGTGACGAAGCCGTTCGATGTCGAACGACTCATCGGGAAGCTGCGGGTGCTCGCGGAAGTGCCGCAGCCAACTCCTCTCCGTGAGTCGCCGTGTGAACTCGGCACGTCTGAGGCCATGCGCCGCATGGAGGAGCTGCTGCCGCGTATCTCGGAACGTGCAGACGCGGTGCTCATCACCGGAGAATCGGGCGTCGGAAAGGAGCGCGTCGCGCAGTTGCTGCACAGGTTTGGCGATCCAGATGGGAGCGCGCCGTTCATCGCGGTGAACTGCGCCGCTCTGAGTGAGTCGTTGCTGGAGGCCGAGTTGTTCGGCCATGAACGGGGGGCGTTTACGGGCGCCATTCGGGCGCGGCGGGGCGTCTTTGAACAAGCCGAAGGCGGGACGCTATTCCTGGACGAGGTCGGCGAGATGACGCCGGCGATGCAGGCCAAGCTCCTGCGCGCCATCCAGGAACGGGAGATCGTGCGCGTTGGGGGAGAAAAGCGAATCGCGGTCAAGCTGCGCCTGGTGTGCGCTACCAACCGCGATCTGCAGGCGTTGGTAGACGAGGGCCGCTTCCGCCGCGATCTGTTCTACCGCATCAACACCATCCACCTCCGGATTCCGCCTCTCCGCGAACGTCGCGACGACATTCTCTGGTTCGCGCGCCTATTCCTCGCCGACAGAACGGCCGCAGAAGGGAATGCGAAGCGGTTGAGCGTCGTGGCGGAATCTGCCCTGCTCGGACACTCGTGGCCAGGAAACATCCGTGAGCTGCGGCATGCGATCGAGCGCGCATGCATCCTGACGCGCCGGTCGACCATCGAGCCGCCAGACCTCTTTGAGCAGCCGGGTAGCGAAGCATCTGCGGTGCCGGAGCCGGGCGACTCAGCGCTCAATGATTACCTGCAGCGCTGCGAGCGCTACTTCATCCTCGAAACGTTGGAGCGACATGGGTGGCAGATCGGGACCACCGCGAAGGTGCTTGCGATAAGTCGAAAGAGCCTTTGGGAGCGTATGCGGCGGCTAGGGATCGCGGCGCCCGATGACCCGTGAGTAACCGCGTTAGGCTGGGTGTACCGGCGCACCACTTAGGTGATGCGAACCCCTTTCACGGCTGCCGCGCCTGACTTTCAAATACCAATCCAGGCCCCGCAACCAATACATCGACGGCTTACCTTCGGGTAAGCCGTTTTGCGTGGGCGCTGGGTACCACCTGCGCGAACACGAAGAGTCGGAAGCACCTTGCGCTCCAGCGGGTGGCGCTGCTGCGTGATAGCCTTCGCATGGAATCACCGCCGCGGCTGTCCGTGATCCGCCGCGCCGTCGCGGAGCCATCCATGCGCGGCGGCGCGCAAGGCATTGCAGATCTAGACTTCCTACCATGGCCGATCCCGCACGTCTCTCCGTGAACCACGTCACGGTGCTCGAGCAGTGCTCGTTGCCTGAATTCGTGGACCTGCTCGACCGGCACGCTGTTCGCGCCGCGAGCCTGTGGCGTGCGAAGGTGCAGGAGTACGGCGTGGCCCGGAGCCGTACGCTCGTCGAGCGAAGCGGCCTGGCCGTATCGGGGTATTGCTTCGGAGGACTCCTGTCGTCTCGCGACCCCGACGCTCGCCGGACGGCGCTCGACGACACACGGCGCGCGTTGGACGAGGCAGCGATGTTCGGCGCGCAGTGTCTTGTCTTCGTCGCAGGCGGTCTCGACGCCGGTGACAAGGACGTCGCAGGCGCCCGATCACGCGTGATGGAAGGCTTATCGGAGCTGATTCCTCACGCCAGGCAAGCTGGTGTCAAGATTGCGCTTGAACCGCTGCACCCCATGATCTGCGCGACCCGGTCGGTGTTGTCGACGTTGGGGCTTGCCAACGATTGGTGCGATGCGCTCGGAGCCGAGGACATCGTCGGCATCGCGGTCGACACCTACGCGGTGTGGTGGGATCCCGAAGTCGAGACGGAAATCGCACGGGCCGGCAAGCGCGTGTGCGCGTTCCATGTCAGCGATTGGCTCGCCGATACCCAGGATCTGCGCCTCGATCGTGGCATGATGGGCGACGGCGTCATCGACATTCACGGACTGCGCCGATGTGTAGACCAGGCCGGATACCATGGCCCCATCGAGGTCGAAATCTTCTCTCGCCGGAACTGGTGGCAACGGCCGGCGGATGATGTGATGGCAACTGTCGTGGAGCGCTTCCAGGCAGCGGTGTGATCGGCCTCGCGCTGGAGGCAGCCCTCCCGCCGCGCGGCTCATTGAGCGCAGCGCCGAAGCGCGGCTCGTCCATCGGGTGTGCTGCGATGCGGCCGTGCTCAGACGCGGCCGGACGGCGCACCGCGCGCCATGCGATCCCGGTGCGCGGCATACGCGCGGATGAAGCGATCGGCGTCACCTCGCGCGGCACGCGCCTTCTCGACGGGAGACAAAACGGCCCTGGCCGCGGGTGCGACCTCATACTCGATTTCGAGATCCTCCGGCAGCGCGTCGAGCAACTCGAATAGCGGCAGGTCGCCTTCGCCGGGGGGCAGACGCGCCGTGCGCGCTTCGGTCATCAGCTCCTCGTCGGTCATCGGCCCCGTCCGACGACGGATATCGCACAGCTGGAGCATCGCAATCCGCTTGGCATCGATGCGTCGGATGTCGGTTGGGTGTCCGCCAGAGCGATCGAGGTGCAGCGCGTCGACGACCACGCCGGCGTTCGAAGCACCGCTGCGCTCGATGATGTCGACCGCACTGTCCAGATTCCGTATACGGCTGTAGGGGAGAAACTCGACGGCGATCCGGATGCCGGCAGCACGCGCCTCCTCGCAATACCGCGCGAAGAGATCGACGAACCTGCGTTCGTCCGGGTCGAAGCTATAGGCCAGGATGACAGGCGCAGCCAGCTCGTGCGCCGTGGCGACCACCGACTGCATGTCCTCCCAACGCGTGTCGGCAAAAAACTGATATGCCTGCACGCTCGAGATCGCGATGCCGGCATCGCGGGCCTGGCCGCGGATGGCACGAATGGTTTCCCGTTCGCCGATGATGCGCATCGGATAGGGCTCCTCCGGCCGCCGCGGCGCAATCCGGATGCCAACGGCTTCAAAGCCCGCAGCGCTGGCAGCCGCGATCGATTCCGTCGGCGGCACACCGAGGGTGAGATGGGCGAGAGCGAACGGCTGCACGGCGACTGTTACCGGAGCTTCGCTCGGAAATGGTCCCACGCGCGCTGGAAGAGATTCGGATTCCACAGTTTCTCGCGGCAGAGCCGCATCTCCTCATCGTCGAACACGTAGGGCTCGCCGATCTGCAGCGCCATGTATTGCCGCATGGCGTTCTCCTCCATGTAATTCAGCAGCACGAACGCCTCGACGATGTCCTTGCCAACAGTCACGGCACCGTGCGACTTCAGCAGCGCCGCCGGGCGGTCCCCGAGGGTCGCCGCCAACCGGTCGGCCATCTGCCGATTGTTGATCGAATTGGGCGAATCCAGGAGCGGTACCGGATGCACCAGCGATCCTTGCGCATACACCGGCTCGTAGCTCTTGCCGACCATGGTCAGGTACGTCGACCACTTCGGATGGCAGTGCACGATCGCCTTGACGTCGGCCCGCACCCGGTAGATTCCGCAGTGCAGGTGGCGCTCGAGCGGTGCACTGGCGTTGCCCGCGAGCTGATTCGCCTCGAGGTCGATCGTGCAGATGTCCGCGACGGTGAGCCGGCTGCGCTGGCACGAACCGCTGTTGATCAGGATGCGGTTGTCGTCGAGCCGGATGCTGGCGTGCCCGTTGTAGTCCATGATGTCGTTCTGCTCCAGCATGCGAATGCAGTCGACGAGTTGCTGCTTCAGCTCGGGTTCGGCTGCAGCCTGAGGTGCTGATTGCTCCGACGATGGCATCACTTTCTCCTGGAGTAGCCAGTATTCAGATCACGACCTTGGTCATGATGCCCGCGGGAAAGATCTCCTCGGGCTTGAACTGGCGGTGCGCGATCCCCTGTTGCCACGTGTACAGCGCCATCTGTTCCCATGTCGCCCGGTTTTCCTCGATGCCGTAGGGAAATGGATCACCGCCGAACATGTCGCGCATCTTGCGCGCGTACGAGGCGAGCCATGGCAGGGGATAGCGCGACACCGCGGGATCGAGCAGGCGCTCGATGCTGCGGCGCTTCGATTCCTGGAACGCGTTGAAAAGGTTGCGTGGCACCCAGGGATGCTCGTCCACGATCCACTTCTGCATCGCGATGATGTGCATGATCGGCCAGACCTTGGTCGCTCGGTAATACTCCTCTTCCATGTCGAGAAAATCCGGAAAGAGGCGCACCACGTCCGGATGACCTTCCAGGAAGCACGTCGGTGGGCGCGCGATGATGGCGCAGTCGATCTCGCCCGCGGCCAGCAGCTGGGAGAGCGACTTGTCCGCGACCCGCGTGAGCTTCAGTCCCTTGGGAAGGTTGAGCTCGACCTTTTCCTCGCGGCCCGGCGCGTTGGCGCCGGCCTGGTACCAGTGCACGTCGGTGAGCTTCACGCCCATGTCGTTGTGCATCCAGCCCCGCATGTACACGGCTGCCGAATGGGCCCACTCCGGCGAGCCGACTTTCCTGCCCTTCAGGTCCTGCACGGTCTTGATCCCGCTCTTCTTGTTCACGTAGAACGAGCTGAAGCGGAACAGGCGCGAACAGATGACCGGCAGGCCAATGATGTCACTGTCCTTGCGCGTCACCTGGGTCGCAAATTTCGCGAACGAAAGCTCGGACAAGTCGAACTCGCGATTGGCCGTGAAGCGCGCGAAGCACTCATGGTGCCCCAGGTTCAGCCAGTTCAATTCGATCCCTTCGGCCTTCACGGCACCCAGGCGGAAATCGCGGAAATGATCGTAGTCCGTTGTCGCGATGGAAAGGGTGAGGTGTGCCATGCGGTCTGCTCGAGGCTAACGTGGGTTGACCGCGATGATAGCGGATTGGTCGCGCACGCCTTCCTCGGGCCACGAAGGGGGGGGCGACCGATTTCGGACGCGACAGCTGCGAGAAGTGTCCGCCATAGCGGAACGCCGTTCGGTTCATTTGACCGCAGCACGTCTCGCCGCAATAATCGACCCAAATCAAAGGAGGAGGCTCGAATGATGCACTCGAACAAGCGGCGTCGTCTGCTGCAGGGTACGCTCGGCGCGATGGCTCTCTCGCGGGTTCCGCTCACGTTCGCCCAGGACAAGTATCCGTCGGGCAACCTGCGGGTGATCGTTCCGACAGGGCAGGGCGGGTCCGCCGACCGTCTCGCTCGCGTGTTCGACGACTTCTGGAGCTCGCTCCTCGGCACGCATTTCGAGTACCAGTTCATGCCCGGTGCGGCCGGCCAGGTGGGGTACGAGACGTACATCGGCAAGATGCCGCGCGACGGCCAGCACCTGCTCTTCGGCAACATGGGGCCGGAGATGATCATGTACGTCCTGCAGAAGCCCTCTTACCGGTTTCCGCAGGACTACCAGTATTTCTGCCGGCTCGACGTCGACGACAGCATTATCTTCGGCGCGCAGAAGGGCAAGCTGCAGACCCTGCAGCAGGTGCTCGACGAGTCGAAGAAACGCACGTTGAACGTCGCCGTGAGCCGGCTTCCGCATCCCGCGTCGATATGCCTGCTCGCGCTGGGGCGGGCCATCGGCGGCAAGTTCAACCTGGTTCCCTACGGCGGCGGGCATCCGACGAGCATTGCGGTGCTGAATGGCGAATGCGATATCGGCGCGCTGCCCATCGCGGGCGTGATCACCCAGAAGGACACGCTCAAGGTGCTCGGCATCTTCAACGACGAGCACAAGATGGCGAAGTACACCGACGCGCCGGCGGTGAACAAGGTGGCGGGCACGAAGATTCCGGCGCTGCCGTCCTCGCGCTCCTGGGCGATGCACACCGAGTTCATCGAGAAGTCCCCGGAAAAATTCGCGATTCTCGAGAAGACCGCGCGAGAGGTCTTCGACAATCCGAAGTACAAGGAGGAGTACGCCAGGACGGGCGCGCCGGTGGAGACCATCCAGTACGGCGACCGTGCGCTGTGCACCGCCTACGCGAACCACATGGTCGAGCTCGCGAACGAATATCGCGAGCTGCTCACCGCGAAGAAGAAAAGCAAAGCCTGATGGCGAAGCGCACCGCGCTCGGCGCCGACCTCGTCATTCCCGTCCTCGCCCTGGCCTTCACCGGCTACTTCTTCGTCTCGATCGCCGGCCTCGAGTGGGAGGCGAAGGCGAACGGCGTGATCATCGGGTCGCTGCTCGTGCTGCTCATCGGCGTGCAGCTCGTGCGCATCGGGCTGGCAGTCTCCGGCGGACGCGCGAACCTGGGCTTCGCCCCGCTGCTGCAGCCAGCCGATGCCCTGCGCAAGCGCATCGGCATGCTTGCCGTCACGATTGCCTTCGTGGCGACGGTGCCGTGGCTCGGCCTGGGGCTGGGGCTCTTCATCGCGCTGGCGGCGGCTTTCACGCTGATGGGTGTGCGCGGCGCAGGCCGCGTCGCCGGCATCTCGTTCGTCGTTGCGTTGATCGCCACGCTCCTTTTCGTCGTCGCGCTCGACTCGAGCCTGCCGCGCGGGCCGGTGGAGAACTTCATCGCGTACCTGCGACGCTAGGAGGGAGCCATGACCTGGGACCTCCTTGGGCAACTGCTCGGCGCCCAGCTGTCGCTGTGGTGGATCATCTGGCCGGCGATCGTTCTCGGCATCGTCGTGGGCTTCCTCCCGGGCTTCAACGCGGAGAACACGCTCATCATGCTGCTGCCGCTGACGCTCGCGATGCCAGTGGAGCACGCGCTCGCGTTCATGACCTCGCTCTATTGCGCGACGCACCTCGGAGGCGGCATCCCGGCGATCCTGGTGCGCATCCCGGGCACCGGGGGCGCCGCGGCGACCATGCTCGACGGCTACCCGCTGACGCAGCAGGGGCGGGGCCAGTTCGCGCTCGTGCTCTCGTTCGTCGCGTCGGTGTTCTCGGGGCTCATCACCTCCATCGCAACGCTTGCCCTGTTGCCGTGGCTTTCGGTGATGGGCCTGTACCTGCGCTCGGTGGAAATGGTCGTGGTCATGCTCTTCGGCCTCACGCTCATCGCGGTGATCGCGGCGAAGGACGTGCTGAAGGGCCTCATCGCGGGGCTCTTCGGGCTCATGATCGGGATGATCGGCGCCGACCACATCTACAACACGCCGCGCGCGACCTTCGGCTTCCTCGAGCTCTACGACGGCGTTCCGCTGGTGCCGGTGCTCATCGGCCTGTTCGCGGTCGGAGAAGCCCTCATGATGGCCGAGCGCAAGCTCATCGTCGGTCGCGAGTCGCGCGAGCGCGCTTCCGGCCACGACTGGGGGCAGACTCTGGAAGCGCTGCGCTACTCGGCGCAGCGATGGTGGCACATCGTGTGGACGGGCTTCATCGGGCTCATCATCGGGATCGTGCCCGGCGCGGGCGCGTCGATCGCGTCCTTCGTCGCCTACCAGCAGTCGCGCATGTGGGCAAAGCAGCCGGAGAAGTATGGGACCGGCCACCCGGACGGCGTGATCGCGGCGGAAGGCGGCAACAATGGCGTCTGCTCGGGAACCCTCGTCCCGATGATGGCGCTCGGCGTGCCGGGCGGAAGCACCGCGGCGGTGATGATGATCGTGCTGCAGTACCACGGCATGGTCATGGGGCCGCAGCTCTTCACCACTAACCCGCAGCTCGCGTACGGTGTGTTCGTCGGGATGGCGCTGTCCTATGTCTTCATGATCTTCACCATCATCCCCATGGCCCGCTACATGTCGCGTGTCGTGCTGATCGAGACGACGTACCTCGTCCCGATCATCATCCTGGTCACCGTCGTCGCGGCGTTCTCGGAGCGCCAGTACGCGTTCGACATGGGAGTGGCGATCGTCTTCGGCGTGATCGGCTACATCGCCAACAAGACCGACTACCACGTGGCGGCGATCCTCATCGGGGTGATCCTCGGCCCGATCTTCGAGAAGTACCTCGTGCGCTCCCTGCGCCTCTCCGAAGGCGATCCGATGATCCTGTTCTCTTCCACGATCGGCAATTCCCTCTGGGCGCTGCTGGTGCTCTCGCTCCTGTTTCCGGCGCTGCGCGCGTGGCGCCGCAAGCTGAAGGCGTCCCCATGAGCGCTCACACGAATCCACCACCGGCGCAGCTCGCGCGCGACGTGCGACGCCTCTCGCGGCTGGAAATTCCAGGCGGCGGGCAGGTCGTGGTCCAGGGACGTCATGCCTTCGTCGGCCACATGAAGCCGCCGCACGGCACGACGATCGTCGACGTGGGAGATCCGGCGAATCCCCGCGTGATCGCCACCGTCGCGCTCGACGATGCGCGCTCGCACACGCACAAGGTGCGCGTCGCCGGCGACGTCATGATCACCAATGTCGAGTTGAACAACCGGCACCTGCTGCGCCGAGGGGCGGGGCGTCTCGCCGACGCCGAGGCGCGGCTCGCGCAGTCGCTCGGACGTCCGGCCACCGACGACGAGCTCGCCACGGAGCTCAAGGTGAAGCCCGCGGAGATCGCGCTCGTCCGCGACTTCGTGCGGACAGGCTACAGCGACGGCGGGTTCAAGATCTGGGACATTTCCGACAAGTCCCGCCCGCGGCTGCTGCATCACGAAAAGACCTTCGGCTTCGGCGTGCACCGGTTCGACATGGACGAGCGCTACGCCTACATCTCCACGGAGATGGAGGGCTTCGTGGGCAACATCCTGGTCATCTACGACCTTGCACGGCCGGAGAAGCCCGAAGAGGTGGCGCGCTGGTGGATGCCGGGCCAGCACACCGCGGCCGGCGAGCAGCCGACGTGGACGGGCTACAGGAATCGCCTGCACCACGCGCTGCGCGTGGGCGACAAGCTATGGGCGTCGTGCTGGCACGCGGGGCTTCGGGTGATCGACGTGAGCGACATCCGCACGCCGCGCACGGTGGGCGCGTACGACTACCATCCGCCGTTTCCCGAGCCCACGCACACGGTGCTCCCCGTGCCGTTCAAGGTGGGCGGCCGCGACGTGGCGGTGGTGTTCGACGAGGAGCACGACCACGTGCCGGGTCGACTGCACGCTGGCATGTGGCTGTTCGACGTGACTGACGTGGCCGACATCCGACCGCTTTCGATGTTCCATGTCAGCGAGCTCGATTCGCCTTGGGCACGGGTCGGACGCTTCGGCGCGCACCAGCCCGCCGAGCACATGAGCGACACCCTGGTGTACGCCACGTGGTTCAGCGGTGGGCTGCGGATCATCGACATCGCCGATCCCGCGCTGCCGGTGGAGGTGGGGCACTTCATCCCGGAGCCCACCGGCGGACATTCGAGCCCGCAGTCGAACGACGTCGACGTGGACGACCGCGGCCTCATCTACCTGCTGGATCGCAACCAGGGCGTCGACATCCTCGAGTACGCACGCAGTACCTGACCACCTAGTAAAATGTGCAGGCTGGCATTCAATCAAAGAGAAAGAGCATGGGACAAGATAATCGCAACGCCAAGTACGTCATCGACATCGGACCGCTGCCTTCCCTGGCCGTGGAGGGCAGCGACGCCCGCTTTCCTGTTGGCCGAATCTACTGCGTCGGGCGCAACTACGCCGAGCACGCGCGCGAGATGGGCCACGACCCCGACCGCGAGCCGCCGTTCTTCTTCATGAAGGCGGCGAACTCGATCGTCGAGAATGGCTCGACCATCGCCTACCCGGTCGGCACCAAGGACGTGCACCACGAGATCGAGATGGTGGTGGCCATCGCCAAGGGCGGCAGGAACATCCCGGTGGACAAGGCGCTCGAGCACGTCTGGGGCTACGCCGTCGGCCTCGACATGACCCGCAGGGATATTCAGGGCGAGGCGAAGAAGATGGGCCGCCCCTGGGAGATGGGCAAGAGCTTCGACGAGTCCGCGCCGATCTCGGCCCTGAAGCCGGTGAGCGCGGTGGGTCATCCCGCCAAGGGCGCCATCTGGCTCAAGGTGAACGGGCAGCTGAAGCAGCAGGGCGACCTCGCGATGCAGATCTGGAGCGTGCCCGAACAGATCAATTACCTCTCCAACCTCATCACCCTGCAGCCAGGTGACCTCATTTTCTCGGGTACCCCCGCGGGCGTCGGGCCGATCAAGTCCGGCGACAAGCTCGAAGGCCACGTGGATGGCGTCGGCGACCTCACGGTCACGTACCGCTCCTAGCAATCGTGGTGCCGGACCGCATCCACCGCGTCCGTAGCCACAACCGCCTGGTTGCGATTCATCGACGGGTCCGGTTGCAGCCCTCGCAACCGGACAATCAGGGGCTCACGTTCGGACGGACGAAGCGCCTCCGACTTGGCTCATTTCCCTCGATACGATCAGCTCGTCAACCGCGATAAACACGCGGTGAAGCGCCGCCACGATGGCGAGTCCGACCACACATACCGAGAAGGTGCCAAAGAAAATCGCCCCGACGACGACGTGATCGTCCGACGCGCGAAAGAACATCGAGACGGTCGAACATGCAAAAGCGAACGCGCCGATCACCAGGAGCAGCGCTTTGATCACATCCACGACGAACCACCTGCGGCGCAATGTAGGTCTCAGGTGGACTGGTCTGGGGAACGGCGGCTCGGTGTCATTCATCTTGCGTCCTCCTCTTGGGCCACGTGTGCCGGGCGCGATCTCGAAGTCTGCCGGCAGCATCCGCATCCGGCCGATAAGGCGTGCGCCTGGAATGCAGTGCTGCGCGCATCGCACCCGTACGCGCTCCTGAATTCCGCCGAAGCGCCGTGCGGCATCGACTGTCGGTGTGGTTTTGTTTCCGACGATGGTAGAGGCAATCCCGGAAGTTTTGCAAGGTCGGACAATGCCGCGATGGGAAATCTGCACGACCGCCGTCGTCGCCCTCATCGGCGTGAATTGGCGATCGAGACGCCGGCGCGGCTGGCGGATGCCGCCGAGGCGGCGGGAAGGATCCGACACCGGATACGCCTTCGTGATGGTGACGATCCGTCACTGGGAGGCAATCAGAAACGCAATACTGGATGTCGCGATCGCTCCGGTTGCTTGAACCTATCCGCGGCGGCTTCCCGACGCGAAGGTCTCGCCACCCGATTCACGGATTCCGGTAGATGGACCGCGGTGTCATTCGACGGTCTGCGAGGGGCAACGCCCGTGGATCACGGCCTGGGGCCGCGCGGACGCGCCTGGTCCATCACTTCAGCGAGAAATCGACCCGCGCCGGCTTTCCTTCCTTCACGCCCTGCGCAGTCAGCACCGGTGAGACGAGAAAGATCCGCTCGCCGGCCACCTGTCCCTTGTCGACCAGGAACGACTTGGCAGCCTGGGCGCGCTGGTTCGCGAGCACGCGCAGGTCTTCGTCGGACACCTGGATGTTCGCGAGCATCAGCCTTTCCATCTCTGGCACCGGAATGTCCTTGGCAAACCCGAGCATGTTCTTCGGTTTGTCGAAGTCCTCGGCACGGTAGGCACGTTTCAGGAATTGTTCGTACTCCGCCGGCGCCACCACGACGCCCTCGGGTGACGGCGTATCGACGCCTTCGCGGGTGAGCTGCCGGACCTTCTGCGCCTTCACTTTGCGCTGGAGCGCCATGGACTTCAGCGCCTCGCGATCCGGCTCGGGGTCCACGCGTCCCGAGGCTTCGAGCTTGAGCCCGGGACGGCTGTCCAGAGCCTTCGCGAGCGCATCGAGTCGTTTGAGCGCGCCGTCGTTCAGGACGGCACTGCCCGCGTCGAACTCGATGAACGAGAGCTCCGGTCCACCGCCGAACGCGGCGCCGATCAACGCGAACGGTGCCGTGATCGCCTTGGTGATGAGATTGACGATCACCCGCACGATGAGGCCGCCCACCGAGAAGTGCGGATCGTCGAGCGATCCAGAAATCGGCAGGTTGATGTCGATGACACCGTTGCGGTCCTTGAGGAGCGCGACCGCGAGGAGCACCGGCAGCTTGGTCGCGCTGGGGCTCTCGACGCGTTCGCCGAACGTGAGCTGGTCGAGGAAGACGTTGTTCTGCGCTGCGAGCGTGCGGTTCTCGATGTGATACTTCACGTTTACCGACAGCTTGCCCTTCTGGATGCCATAGCCCGCGTACTTCGCCGAGTACGGTGACAGCGGCGGCAGGTCGATGTCCTTGGCGCTCGCGCTGACGTCCAGGAATAGATCGGGCGAGAGGGCATTCACCTGACCATCGATCTGCACCGGCGCGGCGTCGTCGATCTTCGCGCGGATGGCCACGTCGCCGGGCTTGTCCGGCGTCATCTCGGTGACCGTACCGGTGAATCCCGTGAGATTCGCGGTGTAGTTCGGCTTGATGTAGAAGTCGCTGAAATTCACGTTGCCGTTGGTGAACGTGATCTTGCCGAGGCGCAGGTTGGCCGGCGGCAAGGCCTTCGCGGCCGCAGCTTGTGCGGCAGTCTCGATGCTGCGCCTGCCTGCCGATCCAGCCGGGGCGGGCGTGGCTGTGCCCGCTGCCGCCGGGGACACCTCCGGCGGCTGGGCACCTGTGAGCTGCTGCAGGTTGAACACGCCATCGGCATTCAGGATCACGCGCGCGTAGAAATCGTCGAGCGCGATGCTCTCGATGTCGGCCTTGCGCGGCTGCAGGACGAAATTGAGTCCGGCAACGCGCATCGACTTCCAGCGCAGGAGATCCTGGTGCTCGGGCTTCGTGACCGCAGCGAGATCCGCGACCGTGACGTCGCCCTGGTACACGAGCGCGAGCGGCCTGCCGGGTGTGGCGTCGAAGATCACCGTTCCGGCGTTGGAGATCGAGCCGGCATTAAGCGCGAGGTTCACTTTGTCGCCGGCATAGGGCTGGAACGGCGCAAGAGCGACGTTGCGGGTGCGCACGCTGAGACGCCCTTTGGGTGGGATGCCGCTCATTGGCCCGGTCACGTTGAACGTGCCCCGTCCGTTGACGGTGCCCCGCAGGCTTACCGCAGAGGTGTGGCCCTTGACGTTCGAGGCATCCTGCAACGACACGTCGAGCGCAGTGATCCGAGTGACGACGGGTGGTGACGGCACGCGGTCCTCGACGGTCACCGCAGTGTTAGAGCCGGCGATGCGCCTGGCGTGCACGACCCAGGGCGGCTCCGCTGCCGTGGTGGCAACCGCGGAGTGTGTTGGCGGCACGCGTTTGATGATCCTGTCGAAGTACGTGTTGCCGTCGGCGGTACGAAGCACGTAGGCCACCGCGCCCGTCGTGGTGACGTCGCCGAGCTCGATCTGACGATGCGCGACATCGACCGACGCACCGCGCATCGTGAGGCGCGGCATGCGCCATACCGGCGTGTTCAAACCAGGCATCGTGAGCCGCAGCTGCGTGAGCGCGATCTCGAGGTTCTCCAGCCGGGGAGCGATGTCCCCACCGGGCTCGCCCGTCGTGTAGTCGGAGGCGAGGTCGGCACTGCCTTCGGCGACCTTGAGGTTCAGGTACGGGGCATAGTAGGGCTGGAGCTTCGCAATGGACATGTCCGTGATGACCACGTGACCGCGAGCCGACAGCGGCTCGAGCGCCACAAGCCCGCGATGCTCGACCTTGGCGCCGAGATCCGTCGCGAGCGTCATGACGACTTCCGCCTGCGAGCCACGGGCGTTGCTCAGCTTCTTCACGGTGGCGTCGATCGGAGCCAGCACCGTCTTGAATGCCGGCTGCGCGCCGTGGTCCTCGAATTCCGCACGGCCACCCGTGACCACGATCTCGCCAATGGAGAACGTGACTGGCTTCGCTGGCGTTGCAGCCGGCGCCGCCGCCTTGCGCGGCGGGCTCGATGGAATGAGATCCATCACGCTGATCGCGCCGTCGCTGCGGCGCACGACGTTGACTTCGGGTGATTCGATGCGTACGGATTTTAGTGCCACCTGCCGGGCAAGCGCCTCGACCCGGTCGATTTCTCCCGTGATCGCCTTGACCACGATGGCGCGCGTGCCATCGGCGTGCTGCACGGCGAGATCGCGCATCCCCGCGGTGCCCGTGATGGTCAGGGCTTCGGGCTTGCCACCCTTCGTGACGAGCAGCGCGTGCAGCTTGGTATCGAGCCTGCCGGATGGGACACGGAAGCGAAGGTCGACGGGTGAGTAAGGCAGGTAACGAGCGATGTCGATATCGGTGTAGTCGAGATCCAGCGTCGTCTGCACCGTGTCCTTGAACGGTGTGGTCTGCCCGGTGATGCGCAGCGGGTCGCCATTGACCCGTGCCTCCAGCACGGGCTGTACCGTGACGTCGACATCCGCCGGCAGGCTCGACAGGAACGGCACGCCGATATGGATGTCGGTCGCCGCATGCTTGACCTTTTCCGGCCGGTCATCGAAATCCACGCGGCCGTCGAGGATCTCGAGATTGAACAACGCGAAGCGTGTGGCGGGTTCGTCCGGCGGGCGCGGCTTCGCGAGCTGCTTCTCGACGATGTCGGTGAAGTTGTACCGCGTCGGATCGAGCCGTACCACGCTGACAACGGGTCGCGTGACCTGCAGCCGCTTCACGACCGGCGCGAAGTGCACGATCGACTTGGCGCTCAAATCGATGAACACCTCGTCGATGGTGAGCAGGGGCTGCGGGCCGAACTTGTCCTCGATGACGAGGCCGCGCACCCTCGCTTCGAGCTTGAAGGGATTGAACTCGATCGATGCGACCGACACGGGCCGCTCGATCTCGGCGGGCCCGAACGCCTCGATCTGGCGTTTCGCAAGCGGCGGCACCAGGAAGAAGCCGGCGAGGATGAGCAGCACGAGCAGGACGACGAGTGCCAGCACGGTGCGCTTCAGCCAGCGCGCGGTGAAGGAACCGCCTGCCCACAGGGCATGCAACAAGGCGTGGGAAGATTTCTGCGATGGAACGAAGTTCGGGGCGTGCACGGCTATCCCCTTGGTCAACGGCAGGCTCCGCGGGCGGCAGAAGAGGGTGGCGGCCGCCGTGAAGGCGATCCCGCCCGCGCCGGGAGGAACGACGCATGCGAGCACCTTCAGGCGCCCGCCCCGTACAGCCCACTACGGCTGCTGCGTTCGGTAAATCTACTCCCGGGTGGGACGCTACTGTTGATAACCGTCAACCGCAGTAGTCGTGCAGCGAAGGGCCGGCAGTCGGTTCCCTGTCGCCTCGAGGATCACCGCCGTCAACGAGCCGGTGGACCGGTCGGCCGCACTCCCTGGGCCTTGCCGGCCCCCGATCACTGCGTGCCGGCACCGGCGAAATAGGCCGTGACATACAGGTCGTTGGCCAGGATGTCGGTACCCTGAAACCCATTGCCAAAGGAGAAACTCCACTCGAACCCGGAGACTGGACCGGTGGTTTGACAGGGACCCTGAATCGTGGCGCCAAGGCATCCCCAATAGAGATAGGGCTGCAGGTGGTTGAATGGACCGACGTCGATGTTGGGCGCCGTCACCGCGGGCATGCCCCGGCTCAAGCCAAGCTGGCGATAGAACAGTTCCCCCATCGGGTTGCCGCTTTCGCTGCAGTCATAGCCGTCGCAGCTCGAGTCGATGGGGGGCAGCTCCCAATTGGTCTGGCCGAGGTACCCCGCGCCACTATTCATGTTCGCGACGAATTGACTCGCGGAATCCCAGTTCATTGCGCCGTCGTCGTTGACGCATAGCTTTGGGTTGCCGGGAGCCTTGCACGGCGGCAAGCCGAAGCTGTTGGTGGCCGCCAGATCGGCATTGGCCAACCAGGTCACATTGGTCACCGGGTCGTAGACCGTCTGCCCGCCGGGATTGACTTGCAGCCCGGTGCCTGTGGCGGCCGGTGTTCCAGGTATCTTGCCTTCGATCATCGGCAGCACGTACAGGAAATTGGGCACGGTATTGGAGCCCTTGAATCCGCTGTTGAACGAAAAGGTGTAGTTGCCGGAGCCGGTCTGACTGTTGTTCGATTGCGACCAGTAAAGATAAGGCTGGAGATTGCTGAAGGGCCCGGTCGTGGTGCCGGGGATCGGAACGGCGGTATCGGGCGCTGCGAAGCCCAGCGCCTTGTAGTACAGCGAACCCAGTGCGCTGCCCGTGCAACCGAACCCGAACGATTCGCCATGCGGCCCCGTAAAGGGGCAGGTGGGATCAGAGGACGGCGTCGTGCCAGGCAAGTTTGCGCGACGCCGGCCTGTCGGTCACCGGACACTCCTGCCCGTCTTACCCGCCGGGGTCGCATTTTATTCCCGCTGGGCCAAGGGGAATATTGCCGGGCGGTTGCGCGGTAAGGCAAATGCGCCTTCGCTCGTGCCATTCGCCGCAGCGTGGCGTTGCCGTTCCCGTCACCCCAGGAGACCGCGATGCTTCCGATTCATTCAGTACGATTCCGTTGCTTTCTTCTGCCGCTGGCTTTTGCAGTCGGCAGTGCGCTCGCCGCGCCCAAGGCTTTCGTGGGCAACTTCAAGGACAGCACCGTCAGCGTGATCGACACCGGTGCCGGCGCGGTGATCGCGACCGTGCCCGTCGCGAAAGGACCACACGGTATGGCGCTGGCGCCCGACGGGCGCGAGCTCTATGTGGCCGGCGAGGGGTCGTCGAGCATGAGTGTCATCGATACGACAACGGACGAAGTCGTCGGCAACGTGGAGGTGGGCAAGACACCCCACGGCGTGACGATGGCGCCCGACGGACGCGTCGTACTGGTGGCCGTGTACGGCGAGGATCGCGTCGTATTCGTCGACCCGGCGCTGCGCACCGTGACAGGCAGCGTGCCGGTGCTCAAGCCGCACACGATAGCGATCAGGCCCGACGGCAGCGTTGCGTATGTGGCCTCCCAGGAGCCAGGGCACTTCGGCCTGGTGGTAATCGATCTCGCCAAGCGAGCGGTGATACGCACGGTGGCGCTCGACAAGCCGCCTCGTGATCCCGAATGGAGCTTCGACGGCAAGGTGCTCTATTTCACGTTGGCGGGCGTGAACGCGGTGCAGGTGCTCGATCCGGCCAGCGACCGGATCATCGGCGCAATTCCGACAGGGGAGTCACCGCACATCGCGGGACACTTCCGCAGGGTGCCGGCAGGCACGGCGCTGGTGCAGGGGCCGGGCGAAGTGCTGCTGTTCGACGCGGCGACCAATGCCCCGCTGCGCTCGATCCGCGTCGGCAAGCAGCCGCACTGGATGGCGCCCACCGGCGACGGCAAAGAGCTGTACGTCACCGACGAGGGCGGGAACGATGTCACGGTGATCGACATCGCAACCGCACGCACCCGCACCATTCCGGTCGGTGCCGCGCCGCGCAAGGTGGTGATACAGCGCAGTGCGAAAGCCGCGGCGCCTGTCGGCGCAGGCGCGAAGATCTCGATCGCCCATTTCGCCTTTTCGCCGGCTGTGCTCACCATCGAACCCGGGCAAACGGTGACGTGGAGCAACGACGACGGTGCGCCCCACGGCGTCGCCCATGAGGACGGGGCGGACGGCGTCAACCCGTTGCTTCCGGGGGAAACCTTCAGCCGTACGTACGACCTTGCAGGGCCGTCGATTACGCTTGCCCGGTGCATCCGTACATGAGGGGAAAGGTGGTGGTGCGCTCACTCTGAGCGCACCGGTCGGTTGACGCTTCGAACGAAGGCTAGTCAGGCATCGCCCATGACCTCCGGCCAAGCTAGCGCCGGGTGCGGTCCCAAGGGGCCCCCCGAACGTGGCGACGTTGGACGATGGGCCTGGAGCCTCGATCCGCGCTTCGTGTCCGCCGATGGGAGTGCGGCGGGGCCAGCGCTGAAGCGCCGCAGGTTCGCATGGCTTCGGTGAGATCGCACGGCGCGGCCGATGAGTTGCGCGATTCGCCTGATACGACCTATCCTCGCAGGCACGTCGCACAAACGCGCCAACTGCAGAACAGAACCGAGCGCACGAGCTCGGCAACTACACCGCGGCCCCGGACAAGTTCTCGCCGGGTCGCGAGCCTCGGTGGCGCGGGATGCCCACATCGAAGCATTGTCGGTCAAGGGAGAAGACATGAAGAAGATCGGATCGTCAGGCTGGCTCGGCCGCGTCGCGCTCGCCGGATGGCTGGTGTTTGGCGCAACGCTTCCGGCTGGTGCCGAGCAAGCGGAGCTTCGCGTTGCCAAGCAATACGGACTGGGCTACCTGCAGATGATGATCATGGAAGACCAGAAGATCGTCGAGAAGAACGCCGCCGCCGCAGGTCTGGGCAACGTGAAGCTGACATGGGCGACGTTTCGGTCCAGTGACGTCATGAACGATGCCTTGCTCTCAGGCAACGTCGATTTCGTATGCCTCGGCATTCCCGGCATTGCCACGATCTGGGCGAAGACCAAGGGCACGCCGATGGAGGTTCGCGCCGCATCGGGCTTCAATTTCCTGCCGCTCCAGCTCAACACCCGGAGCCCGCAGATCAAGACGATCCGGGACCTGACGGCCAGCGATAAGATCGCCCTGCCGGCGGTGAAGGTGTCGATGCAGGCGATCATCCTGCAGATGGCGGCGGCCCAGGCTTTCGGGGAAGCGAACTATACGAAACTCGACGGCCTGACGGTCTCGATGGCCCATCCGGATGGCATGGCCACGTTTCTTTCCGGGCAGGGAGAGATCAACAACCACTTCACTTCCCCGCCATTCATCCAGAAGGAGATGGAGAAGCCGGGCATCGTGAAAGTGCTGAGCTCGACCGACGTGCTGGGCGGTCCCATCTCCTTCAACGTGGTCGCCGCGACGAACAAGTTCTACAACGAGAACCCGAAGCTCTACGCGGTATTCATGCGCTCGCTGCAGGAGGCCACCGATTTCATCAATCGCGACAAGCGTGCTGCGGCGGAGATCTACATCCGGATGACCAAGGACAAGAGTCCCATCGATGACATCCTGAAGATCATGAACGATCCGGAGATCCAGTACTCGCTGCAGCCCCGGAACACGATGAAAATGGTCGACTTCATGTACAAGTCGGGCACCATCAAGGCCAAGCCCGGGTCCTGGAAAGACATGTTCTTCCCGAACATGTACGACCTGCAGGGGAGCTGAAGGAGAAGCGCCTGCATGGGATCGACGTGGTCGAGCACGGGTTGATCCGCATCGTCATGTGCGATCGCTCACCGCGATCGCGTCGAGGCCCACGATGGAACCGGCGGCGGGAGTCTGGTAACCCGCGAACCGTTTCGCGATGCGGGCGAATAGCGCACTTTGCAGCGCGTCGATCAGCCGGGCGACCCCCGGCTTCTCCACTGACCCGGCGCGCACCGCCAGAAAATATCGCTCCCGAACGAGGGAAATGAAGGCAAGCCTGTGCTCGGCCGCTGCCGCGCGCAGCCCGAATGCGACGTCGGCGCCCCCCGAGGCGATGGTTGCAGCAACGGCGCGGTGGGTGAACTCCGCATTGCCGTAGCCGAGGATCCTGGATCGATCGACGCCGTCACGGTCGAGCATGGCATCGATCAATAATCGCGTCCCGGAGCCGGGCTGACGATTGATGAATCGCAGTCGCTGAACGGCGATGTCGCGAAAGCTCTTCACTTTCATCGGATTTCCCGGCGGAAGGATGAGCCCTTGGTCACGGTCGGCAAAGCGGATCAGCCGGTCGCGACTTGCCCGCAGGCCCCGCAGCATGACGGCGTGCTCGGCACGAGGCAGCCCGGCGATCGGGACGTGGAACCCGCCCATCTCCACGCGGCCGGCAACGAATTCCCTGATCGCGGGCACGCTGCCCATGAACGAGAGATCCAGGTCGAGCGCGTACCGCGAAGGGAGCTCACTGGCGAGCGCGCTCAGCAACAAGTCGTGGCTTGCGGCCACCCGCAGCAGTTGCCGCACCGGATGGCCTTCCATGGGACGCGCGCTCCCGATGTCCGCTGCCAGCTCGGGCAGGATCCGCGCCAACCGCCGGTTCGCGGCGTTCGCGGCGCCGACCAGCCGCTCTCCGGAACGGCTGAGCGTGGCACCGCGGCCGCGCTCCAGCAGGACCAGCGGCTCTCCCAGCTTCCGCCCGTAATCCCGCAGCAATCCCCACGCTGCGCGGTACGACATGCCGCGATCGGCCACCGCGGCGGCCAGCGACGAGGAGTCGGCAATTGCCCGCAGCAGGGGCAGCAGCCGAGGATCGAGCGGCTCGACCACGTCCCCTTCCAGCTCCCAACTCAGAGTGGGCAGGATGCGCACTTATGCAAATAGGAACATATTCATTACCGAACGTCCCTCACGGTATCATCGCCGCTTCGCCACAGGATGCCTGGGACATGCAGATCGTTGCATATTATGCGCCGCGCCTCAAGGAGCGCGTCGTCACGTGAACAGCATCGCCGAAGCGGTGGCGCAGGCACTGGCGCTGGTGGCAACCGCCGATCCGCACCTGGTGCAGATCGTCGTGCTGAGTCTCGAGGTCAGCCTCAGCTCCGTGGCGTTGTCCTCCGTCATCGGCCTGCCCCTGGGCGCGGCCATTGCGGTGAACGAGTTTGCCGGCAAGCGGCTGGTCATCATCTTCCTCAATGCGCTGATGGGCCTGCCACCGGTAGTCGTCGGACTCTTTGTTTACCTGATGCTGTCGCGCGCCGGCCCTCTGGGTGCGTTGGGAATCCTGTTCACGCCGACGGCGATGGTGATCGCGCAAACCATCCTCATTGCGCCGCTCGTGGCTGCGCTGTCGCGCCAGGTGGTTGCGGACGCGTGGATCGAGTATCGCGAGCAGCTGCGCTCACTTGGCGAAACCAAGGTCGGTGCGGCTGCAACGCTGCTGTGGGACCTGCGCTTCACCTTGGTGACGATCGTGATGGCCGCTTTCGGCCGGGCGGCGGCGGAGGTGGGCGCGGTGATCATCGTCGGCGGCAACATCGACGGCGTGACGCGTGTCATGACCACCACCATCGCGCTGGAGACGAGCAAGGGCGATCTGCCGTTGGCACTAGGGCTCGGATTCATCCTGCTTTCCATCGTGCTCGCGCTCAATGCCGGTGCGCATGCCGTCAAGGAGACGGCGCAGCGGCACTACGGGTGATGGCTGACGTGGAAATGCGCGCTACGGTCTCCCTGCTGCCGCTTTGCCTCACCGACGTGGTATTTGCGGTCGGACAGCGTCGCATCATCGATGGTGTTTCACTGACGCTCGACGGAGGATCGCGCACGGTGATCCTCGGACCGAACGGGGCGGGCAAGAGCGTCCTGTTGCGGCTGTGCCACGGCTTGCTCGAGCCTACAGCCGGAACCATCGAGTGGAATTCCCCGGAAATTGCCGGCGGGCCGCGCCGGCAGGCGATGGTTTTCCAGCGGCCTGTGCTGCTCCGCCGGTCGGCGCTCGGGAACGTGACGTATGCGTTGCAACTCGCCGGTGTTCCGCTCGGCGTGCGGCGCGAGCTGGCTCGCGAGGCGTTGCGCAAAGTGGGGCTCGCCGCGTTCGCGCATCACTCGGCACGGGTACTTTCCGGTGGTGAGCAGCAACGCCTCGCGCTGGCGCGAGTGTGGGCCCTGCGACCCGAGGTGCTGTTTCTCGACGAACCCACGGCGAGCCTCGATCCCGGCGCAACGCACGAAATCGAAAATGTGATCGCCGACTTGAACGCGGCCGGTACGAAGATCGTGCTGGTTACCCACAACCTCGGGCAGGCACGGCGTCTGGCCGACGAAATCCTGTTCCTGAATGCTGGGCGACTGGTGGAGCGCACTCCGGCCGACGCGTTCTTCAAGCACCCGGCTTCGTCCGAAGCTGCCAAATTCCTGGAAGGAGAACTACCATGGTAATCATCCGTCGGGCATGCATTGCCCTCGTCATCGCGATGTTCACATGCGCGGCGCACGCGCAGGATCGCTTCATCACCGTTGCTTCCACGACATCGACCGAGCAGTCGGGGCTCTTCGGCTACCTCCTGCCGATCTTTGAGCACAAGACCGGCATCCAGGTGCGAGTGGTGGCGCTCGGAACCGGACAGGCGCTCGACCTTGCCCGCCGCGGCGATGCCGACGTGGTCTTCGTGCATGCCAGATCGGCCGAAGAGAAGTTCCTCGCGGAAGGGGAGGGAGTAAAGCGATTTCCGGTCATGTACAACGACTTCGTGCTGATCGGACCCGGCAGCGATCCTGCGAAGATAGGCGGCGGCAGGGACATCCTCGAAGCGCTCAGAAAGATCCGGGCGACGCAGGCGCCGTTCGTGTCCCGCGGTGACCGAAGTGGCACGCATATCGCCGAGCTCGCGCTCTGGAAAGCCGCAGGCATCGACTTGGACAAGAGCAAGGGACCCTGGTACCGCGATACGGGGCAGGGTATGGGACCCGCGCTGAACACGGCATCGTCGATGAACGCGTACATCCTTGCCGACCGCGGGACCTGGCTCGCCTTCAAGAACCGTGGTGATCTCACCATCCTTGTGCAAGGCGACAAGCGGCTCTTCAATCAGTACGGCGTCATGCTGGTAAATCCGCAAAAGCACCCAGACGTCAAGCGGGAGCTCGGACAGACCTTCATCGATTGGCTGGTTTCACCCGAGGGCCAGAAGACCATCGCCGGGTACAAGATCGGCGGCGAACAGCTGTTCTACCCCAACGCCGGCCAACCGGACGCATGACGCTGCAGTGCTTCATGCCGAGGCGAAGCGCTCGCGCCGACGCCTTTGGGTGAGGAGCCTGCCAGACTCATTCCGCGGTGAGCGCCCCACCTGCCACACGACATGGAAGTCGCTGCCACCGGGACCGTCCATGACGCGATCGTGTCCGCACACGCCGTCGGCATGGACCTCGGGCACGGCAGCCTCTGCGAGGGCGGCAATATCGGGACCGTGATCCGGACAGTTGTCGCCCCCTGCGTGCGCACAATTGCGTGCCGACGGCGTCGGCGGCCGACATTGGGTACACGATCACGAACAACGGGGAGATCGCATGCGCGTCCGCATGAGACGGCAGCGGCGCCCCCTGGGGGTCATGACGTAGATCAGCCGACCGGTCCTGTCGTCATATCCGGGCTCGATAACCGTACGTCCAAGCTGCCCACCGGACGGTAACGGGGTGATCGCAGCGGAAACGCCAGTGAACAGCGTCGCGACCGCCATCAGGCAAATCAATCCGTCAGGTGGACGATGCTACGCTGCACGACATGGCTTCAGCCGAGACGAGATAGCAGCGGTCGTTGCGGAAGCCACCGGCCAGGCCGAGTGCACCCGGTTGCGTTTCTCCCGGAAATTGTAGGTATCGATACACCGGTTTCGCGAACTCTGCGGGAGTCGCTCGTGGCGATCGGCAGAGTGTTCAGCAACCTCGCAGTGATGCAGCGGCACGGCGCACCGCGCCGATGAGCAGTCCGGTTCACGCACCGGTGCGCTTGCGTTCGACGGCAAATGGACTGAGCCCGAGCCATGCCTGCATCTTGCCGGCAATGTCCTGATCGCCGGTCAGCGCAAGCCGTGCGCGTTCCTTGGCAACCGTGGTGACCCCCATCCAGATCGCCGTCATCGTGTGGAGATCGGTCGAGACGTAGAGGTCCACGTCGAAGCCTGGATCGAACCAGCAAAGGTCCACTGCCCCCTGAGGTTCGACGACCAGCCACCAAAAGCGCTTCGACACGGGCAGCTCCCGGTACAGGAACTGTATTACGGTGCGTCGCCGCGGCAACGGGGAAGGATTCAGGTTCCGCCGCATGTCCCACATCAGGAGCGACGGGTCGAGATTCTTGAGCGACAGCCTTGCCTCCACCCACTTCTGGCCCCAAAAGCCGAGCGCCTCCACGACCGGCCGGAGGTCCTTGCCTGCCTCCGTCATCTGGTACTCGAAGACGCCCTTTTCGCTTTTGAGCTCCCGCCGTTCGATGACACCGGCCAGCTCCAGCTCTTTCAGACGCTGCGACAACAGTGTCGGCGACATCTTCGGAACTCCACGACGCAGATCGTTGAACCGCGTCGATCCGGCCACCAGCTCACGCAGCAGCACCATCGTCCAGCGCGTGCACAGCAACTCAGCGGCCATCGCGACAGGACAGAACTGCTTGTATCCGGGCTGGGACATAGCTCGAGTCTCCTTGGGATGCTTGATTCTAGGCAGCCGCCAGCGGTCCAGCTAGTACAGAGTCTGTACTACCCCCGCTACAGATTCTGCACTGGACCACCGCGGCGCTGCCTGCAAAGCTGCGGGCAGGCATGGGACGAGCCTTTGCCACAAACGACACAGGAGTCAACGAGAATGACCGCTTACGTAATCGCAGACGTCAAGGTGACCGACGGTAAATGGGTGCCGGCATACGCGGCATCCGTGCACGAGCTTGTTCACAAGCACGGGGGCAGATATCTCTCCCGTTGCGGCAACGTGAAAACCCTCGAGGGGAACCCTCTCGATACCAGCCTCATGGCCATCATGGCGTTTCCATCCGCCAAGGAAGCAGAGGCGTTCCTCAGCGATCCCTCCTACGCACCGTACGCCGCATCCCGTCGCGCCGGCAGTGAGAGCCGTTTTCAGCTCATCGACGACACCGATGTCGCCGGCACGATCCCGTATTTGAAGAAAGCGTAACCGCGGCAAGCGGGGCAACGGGGTTGCTGCCTGTTGCTCCGGCCGATTCACGTCGTCGCCACGCCAGCGGCGCCGCGGGTGCTTTGCGATGCGCGCATCGCGTCCGGTCGCCGGGCATTGCGCAGCAAGTTCTGTGCATTTTCAGGGCCGCCATACCGCTACTGGCTAACCGTTATTCCTATCATGGCGACCACGCATACGAATACGCAATATTCCGGTTGAGTCCGCCAGTGCCGGCGGAATGACGTGCGCCCCCGCCCCCGCGGCTCGTGGACGTACCCCAGCCGCCTGCCCGACGTCGGCGAAACGATCCAGGCTAACTGCGCCCGTATCGTTAATGGCTTGGGTCTGACGTGCTGTTGCCGCCGGATCGGTGGCATGATCGCGCTCGCGTGGCCTCCCCCCTGGTGTGGCCCGTCGCCTCATGGCCGCTGTCTCCCCATTCCAACCTCGCGTTCGTTCGCACTGCCGGTGACCATGGCAAGCGCCGTCTCGCTCGCCCTGACTTGTTCTCACCGGCTGCTGTCGATGGCGGCGACGATGGAGCGACGCTTCGGTGCCGCACTCGGCATCGCGCTGGCTGCCCCAGCTGCCCCCGTGCTGCCAGCGAATCTGCCGCCTGGAGCGCAGTAGCGGTGGTCAAGCCACGGCGCATCCTGCCGGTCATCATCGTCTCGCAGTTTGCCGGCACCTCATTGTGGTTCGCCGGCAACGCAGTGCTCGCCGACCTGCCCGTCGAGTGGGGTCTCGCCCCATCCGCGCTCGGGCATGTGACGACGGCGGTGCTGCTGGGCTTCATCATCGGCACGCTGGTGTTCGCATTCTTCACCATTGCCGATCGGTTCTCGCCGCGGCGGGTGTTCTTCGCCTGTTCGCTCGCCGGTGCCGCGGCCAATCTCGCCGTGGCACTCTTCGCGCAAGGTTACGGGTCGCTGCTCGCGCTGCGTTTCCTGACGGGCTTCTTTCTCGCGGGGATCTACCCGGTGGGAATGCGCATCGCGGCCGGCTGGTACGAGCGCGGGCTGGGGCACGCGATCGGCCTTCTCGTGGGCGCGCTGGTGCTGGGCACGGCCTTCCCGCACTGGCTTCGGGGCATGGGCGCAAGCCTGCCCTGGCAGGAGGTAACGGTGATCGTGTCGGCCGTGGCCGCCGCCGGTGGCGTGCTGATGCTGGCGTTGGTGCCGGACGGACCCTACCTGCGCATCAGCCCGCGATTCGATCTGCGCGCACTTGCCGTGATTTTCCGGTCTGCGCGCTTTCGGGCGTCAGCCTTCGGCTACTTCGGACACATGTGGGAGCTCTACCCGTTCTGGGCCTTTCTGCCGGTGTTCATCGCCGCGCACGCTCATGCGCGTACGGAAAGTGTGAACGCGTCGCTCGTATCGTTCTTCGTGATCGCGGCTGGCTTCGTCGGCTGCGCTGCCGGAGGGTTGGCTTCATTGCGCGTGGGCAGCGCTCGCGTCGCCTTCGTGCAGCTCGCGGCCTCGGGCGTGTGCTGCCTCGCTTCTCCGTGGCTGTTCACGGCGCCCACTCCGCTGTTCCATGGCTTCCTCGCGCTTTGGGGCGTGGTGGTCGTCGGCGACTCGCCGCAGTTCTCGGCGTTGAACGCGCAAAGTGCACCGCGCGACCTCGTCGGGTCGGCATTGACCATCGCGAACTGCATCGGCTTCGCCATTACCATCGTCGCCCTGCAGGTCCTCAACGTGCTCGTCGCACACATCGAGGTGCGCTGGCTGTTTGCTTGCCTGGCATTCGGACCGCTGTTCGGGCTTTTTTCTCTGCTGCCGCTGCTCCGCTCCGAGCCGCCAGACCGCTGACTCACGGCAAAACCCGAAGCCGCAAGGACCGCGTCAGCGCCGCGCGGCCGCGCACGCCGGCGGTTCGGCCCTCGCGCACCGAGTGCGCGGCCCCTGCCGCGTGGCGTTCAGGATTGGTCGTCGAGCACATCGAATGCGCGCAGGAAGAAATCCGCGCCGCCGAAATTCCCCGATTTGAGGGCCAGCGCCAGCGGCGGCTCGTGTCCCAAAGTCGCCGTCCACGGCACACCGGGGTCGATCTGCGGACCGATGCGAAGCGCGGTGATTCCGAGCGCCTTGACCACGGCGCCGGAAGTTTCGCCGCCGGCCACCACCAGCCGCTGCACCCCGCGATCGACCAGACCACGGGCGATCTTGGCCAGGGTTTCCTCGACGAGGAGTCCGGCGCGCTCGCGTCCGAGCGACGTCTGTGCCGCCGCAACCCGCTCGGGCGATGCAGACGCCGATACCAGCACCGGCCCCTGCACCAGGCGTGCGGCGGCCCACTCGAGCGCAGCCGCCACCACATCGGTCCCACCGGCAATGGCGAGCGGATCGATGTCGAACACGGGGCGCTGCCGGCGCATTGCTTCCACCTGGGCCAGCGTTGCCGTCGAACACGAGCCGGAGATCGCCGCCGCATATCCCCCGATGCGAGGCAACCGGGCAGCCTCGCCCACGGCTGCGCCGGGCGATGCAATGCCGCTGAAGTTCTGCGGCAGGCCAAGGGCGATACCCGATCCGCCGGTGACGAGAGGAAGGTCGCGCACGGCGCTACCGATGGCGTACAGGTCAGCATCGGTCAGGGCATCGACGATGGCATGGCGGACGTGTTGCCTTTGCAGCGCTGCGAATGCTTCGCGAATCGCGACCGGTCCTTTCGCCACGATCTCGCGTGGAACCAGGCCCACGCGATGGCGCGTTTGCCTGGACAGGACGCGGACCAGCGAAGGATCGCGCATGGGAGTCAGCGGGTGATCGCGCATGCCCGATTCGGAGAGCAGGACATCGCCGACAAAGAGATAACCCTTGTAAATGGTGCGCCCGTTCTCGGGGAACGCCGGGCAGAAGATCGTGAAGCTGCCCTTCATTGCGTCCAGGAGCGCATCGGCGACGGGGCCGATGTTGCCGGCATCGGTGGAGTCGAAGGTGGAGCAGTACTTGAACAGCACCTGTCGCACGCCAGCGTCCTGCAGCCACGCGAGTGCGGCAAGCGACTGGCGCACCGCTTCCGCCGCGGGGATGGTCCGGCTCTTCAGGGCGATGACGACGGCGTCGGCGTCGGGGACCGGCATGGACGGAGCCGGAACATCGATGAGCTGAACCGTGCGCAGGCCCTGCCGAACGAGGGTATTGGCAAGGTCAGTGGCGCCGGTGAAGTCATCGGCGATGGAACCGAGCAGCATGGGAATGGCGATTGAACCGATAGGAGGTATGACCGATCAGCGTGATCGATCGCGGAGGTGCAACGCGATGATACCCGGCTCCAGGCAGGATGCTACATTGCAGGTCTCGCGCCCGCGTGCCAAGGCGCTCCATCAATATCGTGCAATGTCGCGCGGCGAATCCGACCTTCGTGAAGAGATATGCGCGCTGGGGCTCTCGCTCTTCAGCCGCGGCCTGACCTCGGGAAGCTCCGGCAATATCAGCGTGCGCCTGCCCGACGGGTGGTTGATGACGCCAACGAACGCATCACTGGGGCGGCTCCAGCCGGAGCGGTTGTCGAAGCTCGACGCGCAGGGCCGCTGCGTGTCCGGCGATCCGCCCACCAAGGAGAGCTTTCTCCACCGTGCGATGTACGCGGCCCGCCCGCACGAGCAGGCGATCGTGCACCTGCATTCCACGTACTCCGTCGCGGTGTCGTGCCTGCGCGATGCCGATCGTGCCGATGTCCTGCCGCCGATCACTGCCTATTACGTGATGCGCGTGGGGCACTTGCCGCTCGTCCCCTATCATCGGCCCGGGGACACGATGCTCGCGCAGGCAGTCGCCGACGCTGCCGTGCATGCACATGCGATCCTGCTCGCGAACCACGGTCCCATCGTTGCGGGTGCATCGCTCGACATCGCCGCCAACGCCATCGAGGAGCTCGAGCAGACGGCCAAGCTGTTCCTGCTGTTGCGCGGTCTGCCGGTGCGCACGCTCAGTGCCGACGAAATCGCCAGACTTTCCTGATTGCCGCCGCCTCCGCACATGCCAAAGCTCGCCGCCAACCTGAGCATGATGTTCCAGGAACTGCCCTTCCTCGATCGCTTCGCTGCCGCTGCGGAAAGCGGCTTTCGTGGCGTCGAGTTCCTGTTTCCCTACGAACACCCGGCCGAGGACATTGCGGCGCGGCTGCAGCACCACGGCCTGACGCAGGCGCTTTTCAACTTGCCGCCCGGCGACTGGGCAGCGGGTGAGCGCGGCATCGCGGCGCTGCCAGGACGGGAAAAGGAGTTCGAGTCCGGGCTCGAGCGTGCGCTGCAATATGCGGTGGCCACCGGCTGCCGGCTCCTGCACGTGATGGCTGGCATCCGCGCGGACGGCGCGTCACGCGAGCGTCTGGAGGACGTCTATGTGCGCAACCTGCAGCGTGCGGCCGATCGCGCGGCACCGCACGGCATCACGGTCATGATCGAACCCCTCAACGTTCGGGATATGCCCGGATACCTCGTCAGCACGACCACCCACGCACTCGCCCTGATCGACCGAGTCGAGCGCCCGAACGCCAAGCTGCAGCTCGACCTTTACCATTGCGCGATCATGGAAGGCGACCTCACCGTGCACATCCGCAATCTCTCGGGTCGGTATGCGCACGTGCAGATTGCAGGCGTTCCCGACCGCCATGAGCCCGACGCCGGCGAGATCCATTACCCACACCTGCTGGGTGTGCTGGACGAGGTCGGCTACGCGGGTTGGGTCGGCTGCGAATACCGCCCGGCGAAAGGAACGCGCGAGGGCCTCGGCTGGGCGCGTCCGTGGGGCATTGACGCGCAATCCTCGTAGGCGAGACCCCAGCCTCGCGATGTTCGACTGAAGCGCGACCTGCAGGCAAGCGCGTCGCGAAGGCGGTCAGCGTGTCAGGACTTGCCCCAGCGCAACGCGAGCGGGTTCGCTTCCTGCGCGAGCTCGAGCAATCCGGCGCGCGTGGCGGGGTGCAGCGGCGGCAGCGGATGGCGCACCGCGTCGCACCGGATCACGCCGCCCGCCGCCATGACCGTCTTGGTCGCCCGCAATCCGCATTGACGGTTCTCGTAGTTGATGAGCGGCAGGATGCGCGCGTACGCCGCTGCGGCCTCCGCTCTGCGGCCGTCCCGGTGCAACGCGACGACCCTCCTGATGAGATCGGGAAGCAGGGCGCTCGGCATGGTCCCCGTGGCACCCGCGTCGAGGTCCGCCATCAGGGTGATGGATTCCTCGCCATCGAACGGGCCTGCGATGGCAGTCCCTCCGGCCTCGATCAGGCTGCGGAGCTTCATCGCCGCGTTGGGCACTTCGACCTTGAAGTAGCGCACGAGGGGCACTTCGCGGGCGAGCCGGACGAGGAACGGAACCGACAGCGTGATGCCGCTCAACGGGGCGTCCTGCACCATGATCGGCAGGGCCGCAGCGTTCGCCACGCTCGCGTAATGCTCGATCATGCCCTGCTCGTCGGCGCGCAGCGTGGCGCCGTGATAGGGCGGCATCAGCATCAGCATGCTGGCCCCCGCCACGGCAGCGCGCCGCGCCCTCTCCGCCGCGACGCGCGTGCTGAAGTGGCTGCAGGTCACGATCACCGGCACTCGCCCCGCGACGTGGGTCAGGCAGAGGTCGAGCAGAATGTCCCGCTCGTCGTCGTCCAGCAGGAACTGCTCGGAATAGTTGGCGAGGATGCAGATGCCGTCGACACCCTGGTCGATCATGCAATCCAGCACGCGGCGCTGCCCATCGAGGTCCACGTCGCCGGCTTCGTTGAATGGTGTGGGTACGATCGGAAAAACGCCACGGAAGATTGCGGGATCGGCCACGGACGTGATGCCTGCTGTGGGTGATGAAAGCGCCTGCGAACGCGGGACGATCACGCCGCGCGTTCCGGACGTACGCTTCCGGATCGGCGCAAGCGCGTCAACGCCATGTCGACCACGATGTCGAACGCCCGGTGCAGCGCTTCGGGACTCGCGATCCCTTTGCCGGCGATGTCGAAAGCGGTCCCCTGTGCGGCGGTCGTGATCGGCACGGGCAGGCCGCCCATCACCGTCACGCCACGCTCGAAGCCCATCGTCTTCATGGCGATCTGCCCCTGGTCGTGGTACATCGTCAGCACACCGTTGAAGCGTTCGCGCCGCGCCAACAGGAAAGCGGTGTCGGCAGGATAGGGGCCGCGCGCATCGATGCCTTCCCTCTGGAGGCGGGCGATGGCGGGGGCGATGACATCGATCTCCTCGCGTCCCATGGTGCCGCCTTCCCCTCCATGCGGGTTGAGCGCGCAGACGGCAAGCTTCGGTCGCTCGACGCCGCTCATCTTGAGCGCACCATCGATGATATACGCACCGTTGCACACCGCGTCGATGGTGATCTGGTCGGCGACCTCGCGCAACGCGATGTGCGACGTGACACGCGAGGACCAGAGTCCGTCGAGGACATTGAGCTCGCAACCAAGGCCGTGGAAATCGAGCTGCTTGGCGAAGTATTCGAGCTCGTCCTCCACGTCGAGACCCGCGAGGCGCATCGCCTGCTTGTTGAGTGGTGCGAAGAGCACGCCGTCGACTTGCTCGCGAGTGAGCGCCCGCGCGGCAGCTTCCAGCACGGCGAGGACCGATCGTCCAGCCTTCGCGGTGGCTTTGCCGCACTCGATCGCCGCGACATCGATGACCGGCAGAGGCACGAAGCTCGGGCGGCCGGACGCGAACGAAAGGTGACCGAGATCATCGCAGCGCACCGCGTCGAGACGCACGTTGGCGATGCGCTGCCCCATCTCCCACACGGCGGGTGCACCGAGGACCACGATGTCCGCGCGCTCGTAAACCTGCGGCATGGCGAGCAGCTTGGCCGCAACCTCGGGTCCCACTCCGTTGGGATCGCCCAGGAGCACTCCGATGCGTGGTTTCATGCTTTCTTCCTTGCGGGAACGGTCGCGGTGCGACGCACCGTGCTCGTTTCCAGCGCTTTCCAGGTTTGTCCGAGATGCGCCTTGAGCACGCGGGCGAGGACTGCGGGCTCCCGTCGTTCGAGGGCGCCCATGATCGCCTCGTGATCGGCGATGGCGCTGCTCCAGCGCTCCTCGCCCCATAGCGCGCTGCTGGTGGACAGGAAGCGTGCACGATAGAGGCGCGCATTGAGGGTCTGATGCAGCCGTTGCAGGGTCGCGTTGCCGCAAGCACCCGCGATGCCGAGATGGATCTGCTGATTGAGCTTGAAGTACTCCAGCCGATCGCGGCGGCGATACGCCTTCAGCATCAGGGCGTGTTTCTGGCGCAGCTCGGCGATCTTGGCGTCGCTCGCGACGTGGCAGGCCAGCTCGGCCGCAGCGGCTTCGACCGCGCCCAGTGCCGTCAGCATGTCCTCGACTTCCCGGGCATCGGGATTGGCGACGTACGCACCGCGATTTGGCACGAGGTCCACCAATCCTTCGCTGGCCAGCAGCTTGATGCCCTCGCGCAATGGCGTGCGCGATACGTGCAGCTTTTCGGCGAGGCGTTGCTCGTTGAGCTTTTCGCCGGGCTGCAGCACGTCCTCGGCGATGAGATCACGCAGCCGCTCGGCCACGCGTCCTGCCAGCGTCTGGCGCTCGATGCCCAGCGATGGGGCCACGGCGGCCTCGATCGCCGTCGGCGCAGCCAGTCGTTGGGGACGCACGCGTGCAGCCATTATCGGTAAGCCCAGTCCACGAGGCCCAGGGCCACCACCGGAACATAGGTCACGAGCGCAAGAACCGTGAGCAGCACCGCGATGAAGGGCAAATTGACCTTGGTGGTTCGCCACATGTCGGTCTTTGCGATCGAGCACGATGTCGCGAGGACGCTTGCCACCGGCGGCGTCTGCTGCCCGATGGCGAGGTTCAGCGTGACGATGATGCCGAAATGCACGAGATCGATGCCGACGGCCTGGACCAGAGGCAGGACGATCGGCACCACCAGGATGATCGCCGCCGCGCTGTGCAGGAACATCCCGATGACGAGCAGGAAGACATTCAGGAACAGCAGCACCAGCCATTTCTCGTGGGTCATCTGCGTGATGGCCAGCGCGAGCTCCTGCGGGAGCTGGATCTTGGTGAGATACAGCCCCAGCACGGCGGACGCCGCCACGAGCAGCATCACCGTCGCGGTCTGCAGCACGCCATCGACTGCCGCGCGGTACAACTGGCGCAGGTTGAGATCGCGATAGATCACGCCGCTCACCAGCAGTGCCGCAAGCACCGCAAGACCGGCCCCCTCCGTTGCGGTGACTACGCCGCCGAAAATGCCGCCGAGAATGATGACCGGCAGCAGCAACGCCCAGCCGGCCTCGCGCAGGGCTGTCCATAGACGCTGCAGACTGAAGGCCGCTTCGCGAGGCAGGTTGTATTTCACCGCGTAGTAGTACGACACCGCCATGAGACCGAAGCCGCCCAGCACGCCAGGCACCACGCCACTCAGGAAAAGCTTCAGCACCGAGGTGTCGGCGATGGCCGCATAGAGAATCATCGGGATCGACGGCGGAATGATGATCGCCAGCGATCCTGCGCTGGAGGTCACCGCGGCGGCAAACTCGCCGCTGTAGCCGCGCCGCTTCATCGAAGGGATGAGGACGGAGCCCACCGCGGCCACATCCGCAACGGCTGACCCCGAGATCTCCGCGAAGAACATGTTGACGCCGATGTTGACGATCGCGAGCCCGCCGCGCACGAAGCCCACCATCGCACTGACGAGATTGACGAGACGTTGCGATATGCCGCCCGTGTTCATGAGGGCGCCGGCCAGGACGAACAGCGGAACCGCCAGCAACGGAAAGCTGGTCGAGCTCTTGTACATCGTGAGGGCGACATCGACCAACGCGGCCGGCCCGATGCTGAGGACGATGCCAGCCATCCCGACAGCGCCGATGGCGACGGCGATGGGCACGTCGATCATCACCAGCGTCACCATCCCGAGCATCACGAGTGCGGCCGCCATCTATTCCGCCTCCACCACGGGCTGGTGCGCCATGGCCTCCCGGATTGCTTCCTCGCGCGCCCTTTCCTCGGGGTTCACGCCGGCGCGAACCTGCGCGAGCTTGTCCGGGAGGCTCATCGCCTGGGCGACCATGAACAGCAGCGCACCGATCGGGATGATCGATTGGAGCGCCGCCTGCGAAACCCAGGGCAGGCTCGCCAGATGGTCGAACGCGAGCACCTCGAGCACGGTCCAGCCGAACCACCCCAGGACCGCGAAAAACGCGAATACGACGACTTCGGCGATCGCGAACAGGGACACGCGCACGGTCGGCGGGAGATTCAGCACGAGCTCCGGGAAGCCGAGATGCACGCGCTTCAGCGCCGCGAGTGCGGCGCCGAAGTACGTGAGCCACGACAGCAGCACCGAGGCAACCTCGTCGTACCATGTGAGCGAGGCTCCGATGGTCCGGAAGACGACCCCGCCGATGACCGTGAGCAGCAGGGCGCCCAGCAACAGCAGGGTGATGATCTCCAGCGTGCGCTCCAGCACGCGTCGAAAGACGCTCATGGATCGGCTGCGCCGTCGCCTCAGTGGGCGAGTTGCAGGGCCTTGTCGATCAGCTGCTTCCCGTTGGGCACTTCCTTGCCGAACTCCTCGTAGATCGGTGCGCTCGCCTTCACGAAGGCCTCGCGATCGGCGGTGTTGACCACCATGCCGGCCGCTTTCAGTTTCGTGAGCAGATCGGCGTCGAGCCGGGCGCCCTCGTCGAGCGCCATCTTCTGGATCTGTGGCGCGATTTCCAGCACGGCCTGCTTCACCTTGTCGGGGAGCTTATTCCAGCTCGCCGCGCCGGTCATCAGGAACGCCGGCGAGTAGAGATGATTGGTGAGCGACAGGTATTTCTGCACTTCGTAGAACTTCGCACCCCAAACGTTCGTCAGCGGATTCTCCTGCCCATCGATGACCTTCGTCTGCATGGCGACGAACAGCTCCGAAAACCCCATCGGGGTGGGGTTCGCGCCCCAGGCCTTGAACATCTTGATGCGCCACACACCCTCCGGAACGCGCAGCTTGATTCCCGCGAGATCGGCCGGCTTGTTGATCGGACGCATGCTGTTGGTGATGTGCCGGAAGCCGTTCTCCCAGGTGGAGATCAGTCTGACACCCTTGGGAAGAAGCGTCGGCGCAAGCGTGGTCTGGACGAGTCCGCGATCGATTGCGAGCACATGGGCGCGGTCCTTCACCACGAAGGGCATGTCGAACAGGCCGAACTCCGGCGTGATCGACGACATATAGGAGGACACCAGCGTGAAATTCACGGTGCCGAGGCGAAGCTTCTGCACGAGCTCCTTCTCGTCCCCGAGCTGGCCGTCCGCGTAGTACTTGACCTGGTGCTCGGGCCCCAGCTTTTCCTGGAGCCGCTTGGCGAACTCGGCCGAGGTTATGCCCTGCAGCGACGACGCGGCCGCACCGATCGCCACGGTGATGGTTTCGGCAACGGCATTGCCGGCGATGGCGAGCCCGCACAGCAGCAACACCCGAAGCAGCTTGTTCATTGCATCCTCCTCGATGAACGCCTGACGCCCTTGCCGGGTCTTTTCATGACGCGAGGCGCCGCCGGCGGCATGCCGACGGAGCATCCCCAATTGCATGCATAACATTGTATGCAAAATTTAAAAAGACGCAACAATTTCCCCGCGCGATGCGATGCGAGACGGGTGCGGCCCACCGCTAACCGCCCAGCCTCGAGCCCTGCCATCGTCGAGGCGGATTGCTGCTCGGCGCGCCTTTGGGTCCCGCTCCCCGGATCGGCTACCGTCGTCCGGAGTGGGCTACCGACCTCAGGGTGCGGTGTACGCGGTCTTCACCGTCGTGAAGAATTCCGCCGCATACCGGCCCTGCTCGCGTGAGCCGTAGCTCGAACCCTTCCGGCCGCCAAACGGCACGTGATAGTCGACGCCCGCCGTGGGCAGGTTGACCATCACCATCCCGGCCTGCGCATGCCGCTTGAAATGCGAAGCGTGCTTGAGCGACGTCGTCACCACGCCCGCGCACAAGCCGAACTCGGTGTCGTTGGCGAGTGCGAGTGCCTCGTCGTAGTCGCGGGCCCGGATCACGCATGCCACGGGGCCGAAGATCTCCTCGCGGGCGATGCGCATCGTGTTGGTCGCCTCGGCGAACAACGCGGGCGCCAAGTAATAACCGTCCTTCGCGCGCTTCACGCGCTCGCCTCCGGTGACGAGCCGCGCCGATTCGGATTTGCCGATCTCGATGTAGCGCAGGTCCTGCTCGAGCTGACTCTGGTCGACGACCGGTCCGATCTCGGTGCCCGCCGCGAGCGCGTCGTCCACCTTGAGCGCCTTCAGCCGATCAGCGAGCGCCGCAACGAAGCGATCGTGAATCCCGGCGGTGACGATCAGACGTGACGATGCGGTGCACCGCTGCCCCGTCGAGAAGTACGCGCCTTGCGCGGCTGCATTGACCGCCACGGCGAGGTCGGCGTCGTCCAGCACCACCAGTGGATTCTTGCCGCCCATTTCGAGCTGGATCTTGGCCATGCGCGATATCGCCTTGGCGGCAATCGCCTGGCCGGTGCTCACCGAGCCGGTGAAGCTGATGGCTGCGACGTCGCGGTGGTTGACGATCGCCTCGCCGACCACCGAGCCGCGCCCGACCACCAGATTGAACACGCCTGACGGAACCCCTGCCTTGACCAGGATCTCGGCGAGTGCCCAGGCGCATCCCGGCACGAGGTCCGCCGGTTTGAAGACTACGGTGTTGCCGTACGCGAGCGCGGGCGCGATCTTCCACGCTGGAATGGCGATCGGAAAATTCCAGGGCGTGATGAGCCCGATCACGCCAACTGGCTCGCGCGTGATCTCGACGTCGACCCCGGGCCGCACGGACGGAAGTTTCTCACCCGCCAGGCGCAGTACTTCGCCGGCGAAGAACTTGAAGATCTGCCCTGCGCGCATTGCCTCGCCGACGCCCTCGCCGAGCGTCTTGCCCTCTTCGCGCGCGAGCAGCCGGCCGAGCTCGTCCTTGCGTGCGAGGATTTCGGTGCCGGCACGGTCGAGGATGTTGGAACGCTCCTGGATCGAGCCCGTGGCCCACCCCGGAAAGGCCTGCTTGGCCGCGGCGATCGCCGCCGTGGTCTGCGCCGCATCGGCCTGCGCGTATTCGCCGATCACGTCCGTCACGTCCGACGGATTGCGGTTGATGGTCGTCGTTGCGCCAGCGACCCACTCGCCGGCAATGTAATTCCTGAACGTGCTCATGGATAGACTCTCGATGAAAGCTGGTTGTGCGGCAATGCTGTCGCGGCGTTGTTGCGTCCGATGTGTCGCGGACCCACTGCTCAGAGCAGTTTTCGCCGCGCGAGGTTCTTCATCAGGGCGCCTGCACCGAAGGTCCACGGCGCAATCTTGTCCGAGTGGTTGACGCGGTTGACCAGCGCACCGAGCGCCGGCGTCGATACCGTCACGATGTCGCCCACGACGTGCGTGAATCCCTGTCCGGGTGCCAGGCGGTCCTTCGTCGGCGCGAACATCGTGCCGAGAAACAGCACGAAGCCGTCGGGGTACTGGTGGTTCGAGCCGATCGCCTGCGCAACCATGTCCAGAGGATCGCGGCTCATCATCGCCATCGAGCTGTGGCCCGTCAGCTCGAAGGCGTCGGGGCCGTCCACGCGCATGTCGAGATCGCAGCGGCGAACGTCGGCGATGCCGAAATGGTCGTCGAAGAGTCTGATGAAGGGGCCGATCGCGCAGGACGCGTTGTTGTCCTTGGCCTTGCCGAGCAGCAGTGCGCTGCGTCCCTCGAAGTCGCGCAGGTTCACGTCATTGCCAAGCGTGGCACCCAGCACCTCGCCGCGGCTGTTCACGACCAGGACGATCTCGGGTTCCGGGTTGTTCCATTCCGATTCGGGATGGATGCCGATGTCCGCGCCGGTGCCCACCGCGGACATCGGCTGCGACTTGGTAAAGATTTCCGCGTCAGGACCGATGCCCACTTCCAGGTACTGTGACCACAGGCGCTGCTCGATCAGCACTTCCTTGACCCGCGCGGCTTCCTTCGACCCGGGGCGGATGGTCGACAGGTTGTCGCCAATCACCGCCACGATCGACTGGCGGACCGCTTCCGCCTTCGATGGGTCGCCGCGGGCCTGCTCCTCGATGACCCGCTCCAGCATGCTCGATACGAACGTCACGCCACCCGCCTTGATCGCCTGCAGGTCGCAGGGAGCGAGCAGCCAGGGGGTCGCCGGATTGCGGTCGTGCTCGGAAGCATTGGCGAGAATCTCCGCAAGGCCGCCGATGCGCGGCAGGTCGCCCGCGTCGCGCATCGCCGCAACCGGATCGGCCAGCTCGAGCAGGTCACGCATGGTCGGCGCTACGCGCGAGGCATCGTAGAGCGCGTCGTTCCTGACGAGTGCGAGGACCGGGCCGTCCGCCGTGGGCGACCATGCACGTCCGACGAGCATCGCGCGCTTGGCGTCGGACGGGAGGCAATGACTCGGGCTCATGTACTCACGAAGCTGCATCGGCGGAACCATTGGGCATGGAAATGGGGACAGGGATTCGGCTCGGCCGATCGCGCGGTACTGAGCATGTGCCTTGGCGCCGCGCAGTGCTCGCGGCGACATCGCGACTCGACCGCTCAGCCGCCTCGGCTGCGCTGGACCGGCCGGTTGTGCGCATGGCGGATGCCACCGGCGCGCGACTCACGCGTGCGCGCCCGGTCAGGGTGAACAGGCCGGCGACCTTGAACCGCTGCACCGGACATGCGGCAGCACAACGATGGTACACGCCAGCGGCCGTAGCGGGGAATGGGGAATGGGGAATGGAATGGCGCCGGCGGTGGCGTCAGGTGGCGGAGTACTTCCTCCAACGCGGATGCAGCCGTCTTCTTACCAGAGCGCGAATCACACGACAGCATCGCAGGACTTTCCGGGGGCCGGCATGGCGCGCGTGGTGGCCTTGGCGTTCTCCGACCGACGCCGTGGCACGCCGGCGCAGAACCCTTGCGGCGCTGCATTGTCTATCGGTTTTGTAACCGAGAACATTGCATGTCACGCAGCCTGATCATGGACGCCGACACCGGCGAATCTCCCCGCGACGGGATACCTCATCCTGTCGTCGGCAGTTCCAAAGTCGAGCGGCATTGCCCCCGCTGCGGTATGCCGCTGCGCCGCGTGCGCCGGACCGCAACCGACCGCCTGCGAAGCCTGGTAAGTCCCGTCCGCCGTTACCAGTGTCTCGGCCTGGGCTGCCATTGGGAAGGGACCTTGCGCAACTGAGCACGGGCCTTCAGGCCGCGCCGGCTCGGATTTCCGGGGCCCGGCCGTTTTTTGGCCGGCGCTCCGTCAGAAAGTCTTCACCGGCTCGCCCGGCTCGGGGGCGTCCAGCTTGTACTGGGAAGGAAAGTAGTACGGCTTCGGCAGCCCGGCCGTCTGGGGATTGTCCTCGGCGTGCACGTACTTCATCTCGAACGGCCCTTGACCTTCGATCTGGATGATCGTCGAGCCCTTGGTGAAGGCATAGCAGCGCTCGTCCGCCGGCATGCTGTAAAACCCCCCGGCCTTGATGACGCTCGCGTGCTTCGGGTCGAAGTCGTCGCCGTATCCGAGGTACAACGCACCGGAGATGACGGTGATCTGACGTTCTTGCGGCTGCGAATGGGGCGCGATCCGGTAACCCGAGGGGACCAGCAGGCGCAGCACATAGGGCCCCTGCGATCCGGGATCGCCGTGCAGGACCGCGATCTTCGCCCCCTTCGGCAATGTCGGGGGCGCGGCGCCCCAGCGAACGTCCTTCGCGCTCGCGAAGATCCGGTTATCCCCGGCGAAGCCCAGGGACGACACCATGAAAGCCAGAGCACCCAAGAGAAACCAGGACGACGCACGCAGAACGCGATCCATGACCTACTCCTTAGCGGGGGACGCAAATGTCCATACGGCCGAATCACGGGCGTGATCGGCCGGGGAACATAAGATATGGGGAACGGCGATCGCTGGCAATCGCCGGACGCGCAGGTGCGCCGCGGAACCCGCCGCGGCTGGGCCCGAGCAGCCGGGGGCGGCCGCTCAGCGGTGCACGAGTGGCTTAGCGCCGGGAGTGGCCGTACGAGGACGTCGCGCCGGGATTCGTCAGCGAAGCCCGGGAGCGGCTGCGGCCGCGGCGTCCCGCGTGATCGCGGGTGCCGGCACTGCGCTCGCGCTTGACGGGCGCGCTTGCGGCCGCGACGTCGTCGCACGTCGGGATGCACTCGCGGACGAGTTCATCGAAATCGTCGAAGCTGTCGAACAGCGCTTCGAAGCCCATTCGCGCCGCCTGCGCGCGTTCCAGCAGGTCCTGCGCGTCGCGTTGCGCCGTGGTCGACGCCGGCATCTGGCGCGCCCGGAGGCGCTCGAAGGCGTTGGAATGCGTGATGCGATGGGTCTTGGTCATGGCGAAGCGGTTACTGCAATGGGTGATGACGCAGCATAGGTGTTTGCGCACCCCGCTCCCACGCTCCGAGGACCGATTCGGCCGTAGGAGATGCCTTACATTCATCCTGCGCACGCACTGTAGTTCATCACCGGGCCAGCGCCCATGCAACTCCGCCGTGCGCGGAATGTGCCTTTAGTCAACGCACAAGTGCATTGGTCGCAAAACGGTGCGGCGTTGCGTGCCGCCGCCGAATGCCGGCCCACGCCCTCGAGAACCCAGGCCGCGAGCAGCGTACTGCCGAGCCGCTGCTCGCGGCTCTCGGCATTTGGACCGCTGAGCTGCGCCGGGATTCAATCTCTTGGATCTGCATTAACATTGCGCGTGCGATCTGCGCCTGGGCGTCGTCGCCCTGCGGGCCGCCGGTCGTTTGGCTCATCTCATACCTGCGGCTCCATGATTCCAAGGCTCCTGATTCTTCGCCTGTTCCTCCTCGCCGGTGCCTTACTCGGTTGGTCGTGCGCGGTCGCGGCCGACCTCGCCAAGCCATCGGTACAGATGTTCTTCTCTCACGCGGATTTCAACGAGGTACAACTTTCGCCGTCGGGCAAATACCTGGCCGCGGCGGTGCCGGTCCAAGGGCGGCTGCGGCTCGCCATCGTCGACCTGGACGCCGGCACGAGCCGCATCGCACTGGCGATCGATGGGGAGGACATTCAGGGCATTCGGTGGGTGAACGATGGACGCCTCATCTTCAGCCTGACGGATCTGCAGGCCGGCCTTGGCGCGCAATTCGGCGGCGGGCTCTTCGCCGTCAATCGCGATGGCACGGAGTTGCGCGAGCTCGGGCCAACGCTCAAGCGACTCCAGGACGCAAATCAGTTCGTTTACCGCTATACGCACCTGCTCGAGGTCCTGGACGGATCCAGCGACGACATTCTCGTCCTTTCCAACGATCACAATCCGCGGTTCCCGGATGTCTACCGGCTCGACACGAGGACCGGGCGGCGGGAGCTGCTGACCGCGGGCAAGCCGGGAGATGTCGTCCACTGGGTCGCCGACGACAAAGGCGCGGTGCGGGGCGCGGTGACGATCGAGAATGGCACGACGCAGCGGGTGTTCTCGCGCGTTTCCGCGGACGCGGCGTGGGTGGAGCTCGGCGCGTACGGCATTCGCGATGCACACATGCTGCCGCTTGCATTCGATGCCGACGGCACCCTCCTGGTAGCGAGCGACATCGGCCGCGACACCGCGGCAATCTATCGCTACGACGCGCAGCAAAAGGCTCTCGGCGAGGTCGTCGCCGCGCACGCTGAAGCCGATCTGACGGAGGGCCTCGTGCGCGATCCGAAGACGCGCCGCATCGTGGGCATCCATTACCAAGGCGAGCGTCCCGGTTCGGCCTGGTTCGACAGCGACTGGGCGCGGCTGCAGAAAACCGTGGATACGGCGTTGCCTGGTCACGTGAACACGATCGTTCGCCGTGGCGATCGCGTGTTGATCGATTCATTCTCCGACCAGGATCCCGGCACCTATTACCTGCTCGATCTCGACAAGCGACGCATCGAGCCGGTGGGCGTGCGCCGCAAGGCCATCGACCCGGCGGCGATGCCGAAACGGCAGTTCGTGCGATTCAAGGCGCGCGATGGCCTGGAAATTCCGGCATACCTGACCCTTCCGGTGGGCAAGGAGGCCAAAGGACTGCCGTTCGTCCTGTACGTGCATGGCGGACCTTGGGTGCGGGGCGGGTACTGGCGCTGGCGCCCGGAACCTGCCTACCTCGCCTCGCTGGGCTATGCAGTCCTCGAGCCCGATTTCCGCGGCAGTGTTGGCTGGGGCCGCAAGCTGTACCTGGCCGGGTGGAAGCAGTGGGGCCTGGCCATGCAGGACGACCTCAACGACGGCATGGATTGGCTCGCTGCGCAGGGCACCATCGATCCGAAGCGTGCGTGCATCATGGGTGCGAGCTATGGCGGGTACGCCGTGATGATGGGCCTCGCACGCGATCCCGACCGGTGGCGGTGCGGGGTCGACTACGTTGGCGTCACCGACATCAACCTGATGTTCGACGTGACCTGGTCGGACATGGCCGGCTCCGATTTCATTCGCTATTCGGCCAAGGACATGATCGGCGACCCCGACGCAGACGCTGCCAGGCTCCAGGCGACGTCGCCGCTGCGCAACGCGGCGAGGATCTCGAAGCCCGTATTGATGGCGTACGGCGCCGCTGACCGGCGGGTGCCGCTCATCCATGGCGAGCGCATGCGCGACGCCCTGACGACGCGGGGCGTCCCGGTCGAGTGGATCGTGTACCCCGACGAGGGTCACGGATTCCAGCTCGAAGCCAATCGCTTCGACTTTTACGAGCGCGTGACGCGGTTTCTTGGCAAGGCGCTCGCGGCGCCCTGATCGCCGCGAGGCGCGACAGGCCGTAGAGCGCGGTGCATCGGGCCGCGCTTCACGCCGGGGCGCACATCACGACCAGGTTCGGCCCATCGCCTTCCGGCAGCCACCCGCGCGTGCTCATGAAGTCGCGCACACCCGGATCGGTCATGTAGCGGTGGTTGGCGTCCGCGCGATTGCTGAACACGCGATAGATCGGCACCGTCGCTGCTGGGCAGACGCCCGCGGTCGGCAGGTACATGAACATGAAGTTCGGCTCCTCGAGCATGAAGTCGGGGTGGGCGACGCCGGTCGCGTCGCATTCCTGGGTGCCGCGACCGAAGAAATGGGAATCGCCCTTGCCCGGAGGGATGTAGTACCGGCACACCGGCGACGTGCCGGGTTGTGCGGCCGTGAAGGTCTTGAAGGTGTAGCCGGTGCGCGTCCAGCGCGTCGGCGTGAGGCCCGCGTCCAGATTGGCGATCTCGCCGGGCAGCCAGGTGATGAAGTAGTGGTCGAGCACCACGTTGTAATACTCCACGACGGTGACGGTAGCGGGGCTCGGCGGCGCCGCAGCGGGGTCGATCACCGTGACGGAGTACTGCAGCGTGCCGGGCACGCCAGCCCCGTGGATATTCGAGACGACGATCGTGTACGTGGTGTCGGCTGCGGGCCTGGTATACGAGACTCCGCTCGGCAGGAAGACCAGCGTGTTGTCGCCGATGTAGAAGCCGCTGCCGAAAGCCGGGTTGACGGCTTCGTAGGCGGCCGCGATCGGACCGTCCGGACCGGACATGGCCACCGTGGCATTCGTGAAGTCCGCATCCGGGTAGGAGATGGACCAGCGATTCGATCTCGCCGGCAGGTTCTGGTACGGCACGAACCCGGCGGGTGGCCAGGCGACGCCATTGGGAGTCGCGGTTCGGGTCGTCGTCGGGCCGAATACGTACAGGGCGTTGGCCGCCCGTGGCGGATTGTTGCCTCCCGGGACGTCGCCAGTCGCCATCGCCGCAGTGGGCGGATACAGGATCCACCGCCGGTGTCCGACTGGACTATTGCCAGCTCCCGAGTCCTCCATGAAGTTATCGACCGCGGCCACGCCCTGCGCGCCGAGCGAGATGTTGGAGCTGGACGCCCCCGTTGCGCCGGTTTGCGAATAGCAGGTCCACGTCGTGGGGGGCGAGTGGTCGAGCGCGTTGTTCGCGGAGAACATGAGCGCCGCGGCCTGCGCCTGCGCCGTCTCCGTGCCGGAAAGCAATGTCACGGGTGGCAGATTCACCAGGGCACGGTAATAGTTGACGCGCCCGATCACCGCCTGCTGATGCTCGATGTTGGTGGTGCCCGGGTTGCACGAGGCGAGATCGCCGGTCCAGACGAGCGGCACGGCGTTGCCGGGCAGGTACATGGACTGGTACAGCGCGATGACACCGTCGCGCGTCACCGTTGCCTTGGGCCGCACCTCGAGCTGCCACGGCGGTGCGCTCTCCGGTGCACCGACGCGCACCGGGGCCCGCCCCAGGTCCTGGGCAGCAATCCCGATCGGTAGCGCGGCCAGCAGTGCGCCAAGGCCGATCGCGGTACGGAGCCCGGTTGGGCGACGGATCATTGCAGCGAGAGCCGCGAGTGCTTGCATGACGTTCTTCCCTGCGGGTCCGGCAATGGCGTGCGTGAGCCGCGAAGAGCGTGGATACTCGTCCTACACGGTGCTGTCAACGTCGCAACTCGACGCCGCCGCGGTTGTTTGGTGCGAGCCATGGAAGGAGAGCGGGCCCGCGGGGCCCGTTTGGCACCGGCGATGTCAGGCATGCGCCGCTTGATCTGCATCGAAGCTGAGGCAGGTCAAGGTGAGGCGCGACGTCGCGGCGTCTACTGGCCGCCGGGCACGCAAGAAGCGCGTGCGTCAATCACCCGGAGGCATCATGCTCACCAAGCCCGTCGGCGAAATCGTTCGGACGAAGCGCATCCAGTCGGTGTTGGCGGTTGCGAACGACGCCACCATCGCCACGGCGGTGTCGTTGATGGTGGCCAACGGCGTTGGCGCCGTCGTGGTGCGCAGCAGCAGCGCGGTCGTCGAGGGCATCTTCACCGAGCGCGACCTGATGCGGCGAGTCGTGGCCGAGGGCCGCGATCCGCGGACGACGCTGATCGGCGCCGTCATGAGCCGGGACGTGCGGCATGTACCATCGTCGGCGACGGTGGACGAAGCGCTGCGGCTGATGGTCGAGTACGGGTATCGACACTTGCTCGTGGAGGAGGCGTCCGGGCCCGTGGGGTTGGTGTCGATCCGCGACCTCATGTCCTGGGTGGTGCTGCCCGACGAACCCATCGCAGCTGAGGGTCGCGGCGGCGTCATTCGCGCACGCACCGAGGACGCGATCCGCACGATCCAGGGTACCGATTGACGGGCGCGCGCCGTCGGCGGTCGCGGGGATCGGCGTGAGCTGCGCGGCGCCGTTCGCACTTTCCTGCGCGCGAAAACAGAAGAGGCCCCGCGGGGCCTCTTTTCGGTGGCAACGCGAACTCAGGAAGCGAGCCAGGCGACGATCTTCTTGAGATCTTCAGGCTTGGCTTTCACCGACGGGTGACCTTTCGCATTCGCGAGCTTCTCGACGAGCTTGGCCTGGTCCGCGGGATCCTTGTACTTTGCGCCGACGTCCTTCAGTCCGGGCCCCATCTTCTTTCCGGTGACGTTGTGGCACGTCATGCAGCCGTTGCTCTTCGCCAGCTCCTCGGATGCCTGGGCGGTTCCGGCAGCGGTCACGGCCAAGGCCACGGCAGCGGCGATCAGAATGCGTTTCATGTCATCTCCGTTGAGGTTCCGACTTGCCCCGAGAGCTCCTGCATCGCCATCGAGCGTACGTCGGCGTGTGCAGATTATCGGCTTGGTGCATTGCGTGCAGCCGCGTCTTGCGGCAACACGCCGCGGCGATCGAAATCACGTTTGATGTAGCGCAACCGAGACGATGTGCCCGTCGGGCGCGGGCACGCGGTGCAGTTGCCAGCGCGCCGGCTCGTAGGGTGGCGGACCGGCGAGCACGCGCGGCGGATCGTCCGGGTCGACTGCAATGCGCCCGAACGGCGCCGCGATGCCGTCGCCCGTCGCCTTGCTCATCGCCTCCTTGCACGTCCACGTCCGGAGGAAATAACCGCGTTGCAGCTCGGGATCCAGGGCGTGGAGACGGTCGCGCTCGGCGCTGGTCAGGAGCTTGCGCGACAGCCGCTCAAGGCCGAATGCCCGCGCGCCGTGTTCCACGTCGATGCCGACGCGGAGATCCGGCGCAAGCCCGGTGCCGATCGCATAGACCGCGAACGCGGCGGTGTGCGAGACGTTGAAATCGATTCGCCGGCCGCCGGCCAGCTCCGGACGGCCCCGCTCGCCGCGAGCGATCGCCACGTCCTCCGGGCTCGTGCCGAGCACGTTGCTAAGGAGCAGCCGAAGGGCCGCGCGCCCCATGATGTATCGTTCGCGTAAGGCGGCGGTCCCGAACCGATCGGCGCGCGCGCGCTCCTGCTCCGACAGCCACGCCGCGACGGACTGCAAGCCCGGCACGCCCGGATGCAGGCGAAGACACCATAGCGCGACTACCCCGTCAAGCGCTGCGTACGGAAGCCTGCTCGGAGCGGGCGTGTCCGATAGCTTTTGCCGAGTCGTTCCGTGATCGTTCAAAACACTCTCTTTTCCGGCTCACACATTCGTGCCGTAACGATGGACTTCCTGTTGCATGCTCTGACCCGGGTGCCGCTCACCGTGCTGTACGGCGTCGGATGGCTCGCGTACTTCCTCGCCTTCCAGATGCTGCGCTGGCGCCGCGATCTCGCACGCGCGAATTTGCGCGGGGCCTTTCCGGAGAAATCCGAGCAGGAGATCGACGGGCTGCTGCGGCAATCCTATCGCAACCTCGGCGTGATGATTGCCGAGGCGATCCATGGCTTCGGTGCCGGACGCGAGGAGATCCTCGAACGCGTGAAGCTCGAGAATCCCGAGCTGCCCTTGAGCTACGTGAAACGCGGCCAGTCGGTGATCCTGCTGACCGGACATTTCTGCAACTGGGAATGGCTGCTCAGCGGCACCGCAGCGGGGCTGGGCATTCCGATCGACGCGGTATACAAACCGCAGCGTGCGAAGGCCGTCGACCGGTTCCTGCGCGAGGCGCGCGGCCGCTTCGGCGGCAACCCGATCCCGGTGAAGACATTCCTGCATGAGGTGATCCGGCGCCGGCGCGACGCTCGAGCCTACGCGCTCGTTGCGGACCAGACGCCGATGCGGCAGGAAGACAAGCACTGGACAGTGTTCCTCCACCGTGACACCGCGTTCTACACGGGCGCCGGGAAGATCGCGCGCATCCTCCGGGCCCCGGTGCTCTTCGTTTCCATGCATCGCGTTGCGAAGGGACAGTATCGCGCCCGTTTCGAGCTGTTGTCCGAGCCTCCTTACCAGGCCGAGAGCGAGGGCGCGGTGATCGAGGCGTATGCGCGCGCGCTCGAGGCCGAAATCCGCACCAGCCCGGCAGACTGGCTTTGGGTGCATCGCAAATGGAAGTACCCGAAGCCCACTTCGGCACCGCAGGCGCGCGAGGCCGAGGAGACCGCGACACAGTAAGCACGCTTGGCGTTCGGGACGCGGAATCGAGCTGCGCGCACGAGCCTGGCGAAGTGCTGAAAGCGCGCCCGCTCACCACGGGGTCGGATGGGCGACGAGCGGACCGGCGCGGCCGAACGAATGTCTTGAATTGGCGGTGCGGCGGCACCATCTTGCCCCTGTAGTGGTGGATGCCCGGTGCCGTGCTCGGATGACGCACGTGGTGCCGCTGAACGATGCTGCAGCGCGTGCAAACGCTTGCAATATCGGGGTAGTTTCGCTATACTTACTTTCCTTCGCTGCTCCAACCCGCTGATGCGTCGGCGGGCATTCCCGGGGCGGCCTGTTCTTTAAAAAACTGACAACCGATAGGTGTGGGCGCTGAGGTTCTGGGTGCCTGGGTTTTGGCGTGGCTGGTGACGCGAGTTGCTGGTTGTGTTGGGGCTTGGGGGATCGAATGGACTAAGGTGCTCACACGAAGAAAGTCTTGTCCTGTTCTGGCCGCGAGGTTGGGGTGGGATGGGGCCAACGTCGATTGAGTTACTTGTAAGAGATCGAGCTTTTCAACTGAAGAGTTTGATCCTGGCTCAGATTGAACGCTGGCGGCATGCTTTACACATGCAAGTCGAACGGGGTGGAGGGGCAACTCTTCATTCAGTGGCGAACGGGTGAGTAATGCATCGGAACGTGTCCCGTAGTGGGGGATAACCCAGCGAAAGCTGGGCTAATACCGCATATGCTCTACGGAGGAAAGTGGGGGACCGCAAGGCCTCACGCTATGGGAGCGGCCGATGTCCGATTAGCTAGTTGGTGGGGTAATGGCCCACCAAGGCGACGATCGGTAGCTGGTCTGAGAGGATGATCAGCCACACTGGGACTGAGACACGGCCCAGACTCCTACGGGAGGCAGCAGTGGGGAATTTTGGACAATGGGGGCAACCCTGATCCAGCCATGCCGCGTGCGGGAAGAAGGCCTTCGGGTTGTAAACCGCTTTTGGTCGGGAAGAAAGGGCACGCCCTAACAGGGTGTGTTGTTGACGGTACCGGCAGAATAAGCACCGGCTAACTACGTGCCAGCAGCCGCGGTAATACGTAGGGTGCGAGCGTTAATCGGAATTACTGGGCGTAAAGCGTGCGCAGGCGGTTCGTTAAGTTCGTTGTGAAAGCCCCGGGCTCAACCTGGGAATGGCAATGGAAACTGGCGGGCTGGAGTATGGCAGAGGGGGGTGGAATTCCACGTGTAGCAGTGAAATGCGTAGAGATGTGGAGGAACACCGATGGCGAAGGCAGCCCCCTGGGCCAATACTGACGCTCAGGCACGAAAGCGTGGGGAGCAAACAGGATTAGATACCCTGGTAGTCCACGCCCTAAACGATGTCAACTGGGTGTTGGGGAAGCGATTCCTTGGTACCGTAGCTAACGCGTGAAGTTGACCGCCTGGGGAGTACGGCCGCAAGGTTAAAACTCAAAGGAATTGACGGGGACCCGCACAAGCGGTGGATGATGTGGATTAATTCGATGCAACGCGAACAACCTTACCTACCCTTGACATGTCCGGAACCCTGCTGAGAGGTGGGGGTGCCCGAAAGGGAATCGGAACACAGGTGCTGCATGGCTGTCGTCAGCTCGTGTCGTGAGATGTTGGGTTAAGTCCCGCAACGAGCGCAACCCTTGTCCCTAGTTGCTACGCAAGGGCACTCTAGGGAGACTGCCGGTGACAAACCGGAGGAAGGTGGGGATGACGTCAAGTCCTCATGGCCCTTATGGGTAGGGCTTCACACGTCATACAATGGACGGTACAGAGGGTTGCCAACCCGCGAGGGGGAGCCAATCCCAGAAAGCCGTTCGTAGTCCGGATTGCAGTCTGCAACTCGACTGCATGAAGTCGGAATCGCTAGTAATCGCGGATCAGCATGCCGCGGTGAATACGTTCCCGGGTCTTGTACACACCGCCCGTCACACCATGGGAGTGGGGTGAACCAGAAGTAGGTAGGCTAACCGCAAGGGGGCCGCTTACCACGGTCTGCTTCATGACTGGGGTGAAGTCGTAACAAGGTAGCCGTATCGGAAGGTGCGGCTGGATCACCTCCTTTCTCGGAATCAGGGATCAGAGGTCAGGGAACAGGGAGCAGTAACGAGCCCTGGGCCGGACGCTGATGCCCATCCGCAGCCGTAGCGCCCACAACCTATCGGTTGTTTGCAGTGTGTAGAGCTGGCAAGCGGGCCTGTAGCTCAGTTGGTTAGAGCACCGTCTTGATAAGGCGGGGGTCGATGGTTCGAATCCATCCAGACCCACCACTCAGGGCACAGGCGACGGGTAACAGGGATCAGCGGGGCTGTAGCTCAGTTGGGAGAGCACCTGCTTTGCAAGCAGGGGGTCGTCGGTTCGATCCCGTCCAGCTCCACCAGGGTTTGATGGAGTGGGTGGGTGACTGATACCTGACCTCTGACCTCTGTTTCCTGAAAGGCAAGCAGGGGGTCGTCGGTTCGATCCCGTCCAGCTCCACCATTGATGCAGAGACCATAAGCAAGCGACCGCGCTTGCTTCTGGCTTCTGCCAGTAATCGGTTGCTCTTTAACAATCCGGAAGAAGTAAAGAATCTTGCTCGCGCGGGCGGGTCACGACTTTGGTCGTCATCTGCGCGGTCGAGCGAGATTGGGTTTGATTGTATCGAAGCCTGCTGTTCCCTTAGTCGGGGGCGGTGGGTAGCGCAAACACCCGTGACGCGAACGCGTTGGGTGATGGCGGTGTGGTGGTAGGGGTTGCTGTGCTGACCTCTGTTACCTGACCGCTGTTACCTGGAGCGGAGCACGCAAGTGCGTAGCGTTATGGGGTCAAGCGACTAAGTGCATGTGGTGGATGCCTTGGCGATCACAGGCGAAGAAGGACGTGGCAGCCTGCGAAAAGCTGCGGGGAGCTGGCAAACGAGCATTGATCCGCAGATATCCGAATGGGGAAACCCGGCCCGCAAGGGTCACTCCTGCCTGAATACATAGGGCAGGTAGAGCGAACCCGGTGAACTGAAACATCTCAGTAGCCGGAGGAACAGAAATCAACCGAGATTCCCAGAGTAGTGGCGAGCGAAATGGGAGGAGCCGTCGCGATTTAGCATCTCTTTCAGGAGAACGGTCTGGAAAGGCCGGCCGCAGTGGGTGATAGCCCCGTAACTGAAGCGAGGGATGTGGAACCAGGCGCGAGACAAGTAGGGCGGGACACGTGAAATCCTGTCTGAAGATGGGGGGACCATCCTCCAAGGCTAAATACTCGTGATCGACCGATAGTGAACCAGTACCGTGAGGGAAAGGCGAAAAGAACCCCGGGAGGGGAGTGAAATAGATCCTGAAACCGCATGCATACAAACAGTCGGAGCCCTAGCTTCAAGCGCGTTGCGCTTGAAGCAGGTAACAGGGTCAGGTAACAGGTAACAGAACGGTTGCGGCGCGCTTGCAGCGCGCGGTGATGGGTTCTGTGTCCTGTCTCCTGTTGCCTGTTTCCTGCTTCAAGAACAGCGTTCTTGAAGCTAGGGTGACGGCGTACCTTTTGTATAATGGGTCAGCGACTTACGTTTACCAGCGAGCTTAACCGAATAGGGGAGGCGCAGCGAAAGCGAGTCCGAACAGGGCGCTTGAGTTGGTAGGCGTAGACCCGAAACCGGATGATCTAGCCATGGCCAGGCTGAAGCGGGGGTAACACCTCGTGGAGGGCCGAACCCACTCCCGTTGAAAAGGTAGGGGATGAGCTGTGGCTAGGGGTGAAAGGCTAAACAAATCCGGAAATAGCTGGTTCTCTCCGAAAACTATTTAGGTAGTGCCTCGTGTATTACCTGCGGGGGTAGAGCACTGTTATGGTTGTGGGGGTCATAATGACTTGCCACGCCATTGCAAACTCCGAATACCGCAGAGTATGAGCACGGGAGACAGACTTCGGGTGCTAACGTCCGAGGTCAAGAGGGAAACAACCCAGACCGCCAGCTAAGGTCCCCAAGACACAGTTAAGTGGGAAACGAGGTGGGAAGGCTCAGACAGCCAGGATGTTGGCTTAGAAGCAGCCATCATTTAAAGAAAGCGTAATAGCTCACTGGTCGAGTCGTCCTGCGCGGAAGATGTAACGGGGCTCAAACTGTGCACCGAAGCTGCGGATTCAGGTAACAGAGTTCAGGGTACAGGTAACAGATGGGAGCGCATCGGTTCGAGGAACTGGAGGTGTTCCAGCGGGCCTACAAGCTATCGCTGGAGATCCATCGGTTCACGCAAACGATGCCAGCAGTCGAGCAATTCGACTTGGCGAGTCAGATTCGGCGCGCCAGTAAATCCATTTGTGCCAACCTGGCAGAAGGCTTTGGCAAGCAAAGTTATTCCAAAGCCGAGTTCAAGCGATTCATCCAAATGAGCATTGGGTCTGCGGACGAGATGCGTGTTTGGGTTCGCTACTGCCGAGATTTGGGGTATGCAGACGACGCGAGGTGGCAGCGTTGGCGAGACGAGTATGAAGAGCTCGCCAAGATGCTGAACGGGTTATACCGTAGCCTCGCCTGAGTCTGTTCCCTGTTTCCTGACCTCTGTTGCCTGAATGGTAGGAGAGCGTTCCGTAGGCCTGTGAAGGTGGAGTGAGAACTCTGCTGGAGGTATCGGAAGTGCGAATGCTGACATGAGTAGCGATAAAGCGGGTGAAAGGCCCGCTCGCCGAAAGCCCAAGGTTTCCTGCGCCACGTTCATCGGCGCAGGGTGAGTCGGCCCCTAAGATGAGGACGAGAGTCGTAGTCGATGGGAAGCTGGTTAATATTCCAGCACCGGCTTGGAATGCGATGGGGGGACGGAGAAGGTTATCTCGGCCGGGTGTTGGACGTCCCGGTTTAAGCGTGTAGGCGTGCCCGGTAGGCAAATCCGCTGGGCTTAGCTGAGGCGTGACGACGAGGGCTGGCTTGCCAGTCTGAAGTGAGTGATACCCTGCTTCCAGGAAAAGCCTCTAAGCTTCAGTTCCAAGCTGACCGTACCGCAAACCGACACAGGTGGGCAGGATGAATATTCTAAGGCGCTTGAGAGAACTCAGGAGAAGGAACTCGGCAAATTAGCACCGTAACTTCGGGATAAGGTGCGCCCCTGGTAGGTGAAGGCGTACAGCCGGAGCCGAGAGGGGCCGCAGTGAAATGGTGGCTGCGACTGTTTAACAAAAACACAGCACTCTGCTAACACGAAAGTGGACGTATAGGGTGTGACGCCTGCCCGGTGCCGGAAGGTTAAGTGATGGGGTGCAAGCTCTTGATCGAAGCCCCGGTAAACGGCGGCCGTAACTATAACGGTCCTAAGGTAGCGAAATTCCTTGTCGGGTAAGTTCCGACCTGCACGAATGGCGTAACGATGGCCACACTGTCTCCTCCTGAGACTCAGCGAAGTTGAAGTGTTTGTGAAGATGCAATCTCCCCGCGGCAAGACGGAAAGACCCCGTGCACCTTTACTGTAGCTTTGCATTGGACTGTGATGGGACCTGTGTAGGATAGCTGGGAGGCGATGAAGCGGAGGCGCTAGCTTTCGTGGAGCCAACCTTGAAATACCAGCCTGGTGTCATTGCGGTTCTAACCTAGGTCCCTTATCGGGATCGGGGACCGTGCATGGTAGGCAGTTTGACTGGGGCGGTCTCCTCCCAAAGAGTAACGGAGGAGCTCGAAGGTCTTCTAGGTACGGTCGGACATCGTACTGATAGTGCAATGGCACAAGAAGGCTTGACTGCGAGCCTGACAAGGCGAGCAGGTGCGAAAGCAGGACATAGTGATCCGGTGGTTCTGTATGGAAGGGCCATCGCTCAACGGATAAAAGGTACGCCGGGGATAACAGGCTGATACCGCCCAAGAGTTCATATCGACGGCGGTGTTTGGCACCTCGATGTCGGCTCATCACATCCTGGGGCTGTAGCCGGTCCCAAGGGTATGGCTGTTCGCCATTTAAAGTGGTACGTGAGCTGGGTTCAAAACGTCGTGAGACAGTTTGGTCCCTATCTGCCGTGGGCGCTGGAGATTTGACGGGGGCTGCTCCTAGTACGAGAGGACCGGAGTGGACGCACCGCTGGTGTACCGGTTGTGACGCCAGTCGCATTGCCGGGTAGCTACGTGCGGAAGCGATAACCGCTGAAAGCATCTAAGCGGGAAACGTGCCTGAAGATGAGATCTCCCGGGGACTAGATCCCCCTGAAGGGTCGTGGCAGACCACCACGTTGATAGGTCGGGTGTGGAAGGGCAGTAATGCCTTAAGCTAACCGATACTAATTGCCCGTGCGGCTTGACCCCATAACGCTGCGCATCGCGCAGCGTTAGGTAACAGAGGTCAGGGAACAGGGAACAGACCTGTAGCCCGACGCTGCTACCAATAGACGGTGTTTGCAGCAATCAAATCCAACTTTACTTCTTCCACCAGCGGTCAGATGCGGCGACGGGTTGGCTGTTACCTGTTGCCTGTTACCTGACCTCTGACGCTCAACGTCTGACGACCATAGCCCGCTGGCACCACCCCTTCCCATCCCGAACAGGACCGTGAAACGGCGGCGCGCCGATGATAGTGTGGAGTTCCCATGCGAAAGTAGGTCATCGTCAGGCACCCTCAAACAAAACGCCCAACCAACCGGTTGGGCGTTTGCATTCCATCCGCCGAACACAGCTGACCAACTGACCATCTGCCGTTCCCTCTTAGCCCGCCGGCCGTGCTGCCGACGCAAAGAGCGCGTCCAGCAGCACGTCGGTGACTTTCTCCCAGGTGAAGCGCTCCTTCACGTACTGCGCGCCGGCGTTGCCGCGGGTTCGCGCGCGCAGTGGGTCGAGCGTCGCCTCGCGCATGCAAGCGATGAGATGTTCGAGGTCCGGCGCGAGATATTCGCCATACTCGCGCTCGCCGAGTTGCACCTGGGTGACGCGGCTGCGCACGCGGGTGGCGAACGACTCGTCCGTGAATTCGTCGGTCGGTCCTCCCGCCGTGCAGATGACCGCGACCCCGGACCCGGCGGCCTCGAGCACCGGCATGTTGAAGCCTTCGGCGAGGTAAGGTGCGACGTACACGTCCGCCGTGCGCATGAACATAGCCATCTGTCGCGCCGACAGGGTGCTGCCCTGGTAGAGCAGGCGAGTGGCCACGAGTTCGCGTGCCCGTGCGGGCAACCCGTTGAGCGCCGCCCGGAGATAGTCCTGCGATGGGTAGAGGCCGTCGGCCCCCTTGAGCAGCAGGCGCGCGTCCGGAGCGCTCTGAGCCACTTCGGCGAACGCGGCGAGAAGGAGATCGATGCCCTTGTTCGGAGTCATGGCGCCGATCGACATGAACACGAACTGGTCGGCCACGCCCAACGCCTTGCGTGCTGCGACGCGGCCGGTCTCGTCGGGGTGCACCACGCGCGGGTCGATCCCGTGCGGCACGACATGAATGCGCCCTTGCGGGAGACCAAATCGCTCGTAGGCCACCGCCGTCCATCGCGAAGGAGTGATGACGTGCACGTCTTCCGATACGTCGGCGGCCGAGCGAAATGCGCCGACATTGCGCCTCAGCAGGACACGATGCTCGGGGGTCCCGAAGACGAACTTCGTTCCGTGCGCGGGGGCGCTGAAATCCTGGCGCTCCGCCTGCATCGTCAGCGTCGCATCCGGGACGAACGACGGCTCCGGAGCGCCGATCGCTGCAATCGCACGCTCGTCGCCCGGGTCGAACAGGCCGGGCGTCTTTCGCCACGCATCGAAGTAGTACGGCAGGTCACGGAAACGCAGCGATACATCGCTCCGCCGCACGAGGCAAAGACAATGCGCCTGCGCGACGAGCGCGTACGAGTGGTGAATGCCGCGCCATCCCTCGATGAGCAGCCGGCGAGGCACGGCGCTCAGTCCCCGCGGAATCGCACGCGCAGGACGCGCTTGTCGTATTCCGCCTCGGTCTGGCGGGTGATCTCGGTGCCGTCCGCGGCGAAGACCCGCCCTCCGGCCCGGCGACAGATCTCGCGCTCGTACTGGCAGGGGCCCATCTCCGGATGCCGGCGGCAAAGCTCGAGCACCTTGGGGATGAATTCGATTGCGGTCTGCTGGGGCTGCCCGCCCGCCTGCGTCACGCAGCGGTAGAGCGTGCTCGTTGGCAGGGCGAGCGGTGCAACCGCGGCAGGCGGCGCCGCTGTCGACGGCAGCGGCGCAGTGGGGACGCCTGCCTGGGCCGCGGGTGTGGGCACCATCGGCTGGCGGACAACGGGAGCACCCGGAGGGGTGGTTTCGATCGGCTGGACTGGCGCTGCCGGCGGCCGGGCCGTCGTGCATGCCGCCAGCGATACGGCGGCGATCACCGCCAGCAGGGTCAGCCGAAGCGTGGTTCCGTCGAGCCCTCGGCCACCGCACTCTTGCACCGGGGACGAAGGCGTCATCGGCGGCCGCTCCGACCGAGCAGTGAGCCAAGGATGCCGCGCACGATCTCCCGGCCGACCGTCGACCCGACGCTCCGCGCGGCACTCTTGGCGATCGCCTCGACCAGGCTGTCCTTGCGACCGCTGCCACCGAGAAGCCCGCCCAGCGAGTCCTTGATGCGATCGCCGACCCCAGCCGACGCCTCTGCGCCAGTGGGCGGTGTCGCGCCCGGCGCCGTGGATTGAATGGCGCGACTCTTCAGTCGCTCGTAGGCCGAATCGCGGTCCACCGGGCGGTCGTACACACCGGTCACCGGCGAAGCCGCCATCACCGCCTTGCGCTCGTCCGGGGTGATCGGGCCGATGCGGCTCGCCGGCGGTAGCACGAACGCGCGCTGAACGACGCCCGGGCGACCCTTTTCGTCCAGGAAGGAGATCAGCGCCTCCCCGACGGCAAGCTCGGTGATGGCACTTTCCGTCGAGAACGCCGGGTTCGCGCGCATGGTGTCCGCCGCGGCCTTGACCGCCTTCTGATCGCGCGGCGTGTAAGCGCGCAGTGCGTGCTGCACGCGATTGCCGAGTTGCCCGAGCACCGTCTCCGGCACATCGAGCGGGTTCTGCGTCACGAAAAACACGCCGACGCCCTTGGACCTGATCAGGCGCACGACCTGCTCGATCTTGTCGAGCAGCGACCGCGGCGCATCGGTGAACAGGAGATGCGCCTCGTCGAAGAAGAACACCAGCTTGGGCTTGTCCCGATCGCCAACCTCAGGCAGACGTTCGTAAAGCTCCGAGAGCAGCCACAGCAGCAGGGTGGAGTAGAGCTTCGGCGCCGTCAGCAGCCGATCGGCCGCCAGCACGTTCACCACGCCCTGGCCGTCGACCGTCTGGAGGAGGTCGTCGACGTTCAGCATCGGTTCGCCGATGAAGCGCTCGGCGCCCTGTTGCTCGAGCGAAAGCAGCCCGCGCTGGATCGCGCCGATGCTGGCCGCGGAAACATTGCCGTAGCTGGTCGTGAACTGCGCGGCGTTGTCACCGACGTATTGCAGGGCCGCGCGCAGGTCCTTGAGATCGAGCAGCAGGAGGCCGTTGTCGTCTGCCACCTTGAACACCAGGGCAAGCACGCCCTGCTGCACTTCGTTGAGGTTCAGGATGCGGGCGAACAGCAGCGGTCCAAGATCCGACACCGTAGCCCTTACCGGGTGTCCCTGCTCGCCGAAAACGTCCCAGAACACGGTCGGGAGGCCCGCGAAGGCGGGGGTTTGCGCACCGATCTGCTTCAGGCGCTCGACGAGCTTGGGCGACGCCACCCCCGCCTGGCTGATGCCGGCAAGATCGCCCTTCACGTCGGCCATGAACACGGGTACCCCGATGGCGCTGAATCGCTCGGCCATCACCTGCAGGGTGACCGTCTTGCCAGTGCCCGTCGCACCGGTGATGAGGCCGTGGCGATTGGCGAGCGCCGGCAGCAGGGCGATCTCGGTCTGGGCATTTCTGGCAATGATGAGGGGGTCCGCCACGGCGGTCTCCATGAAGTCCGTGCGCGAATGTTACCGGAGGCATGGCGGCGCCAGAGGTCAAGCCGCCCCGTTGCCTGCACCGGCACGGTGCCTGAAGTGCGCACACGCTTCTAATCGACAGCGTTTTCTGCTAGAATTCAATGCGATAACGATGAGAAATGGGCTGGGCACAGCCCATTTTTTTTTCCGCTTTGGAAATGGCTGACTTTGCTGAACTGCTGGAACGCACGGTACCGCCCATGGGCTATGAAGTCGTGGACTGGGAGCGTTCGTCCGGCGGAAGGCTCGTGCGGGTGTTCATCGACAAGCCTGGTGGCGTCGACGTCGAGGACTGCGCGCGCGTGAGCGATCAGCTGACGCGGCTGTTCACGGTGGAAGGCATCGATTACGACCGGCTGGAGATTTCCTCGCCGGGGCTCGATCGACGATTGAAGCGCCTGGCGGATTACACGCGCTTCGCCGGTGAAGAAGCCGAATTGCGTTTGCACAACCCGATCGATAACGCGCGGCGCGTCAAGGGTGTGTTGCGCGGCTGCGAGGAAGGTGTCGTGCTGCTCGAGACGCCGCAGGGCATGCGCAACATCCCCTTCGACGAAATCGATCGCGCGCGACTGATCCCGAGGATTGAGTGGAGAAAAGCAACATGAACCGCGAACTGCTGCTGCTGGTGGACGCCTTGTCTCGCGAGAAGAACGTTCCGAAGGAGATCGTCTTCACGGCGCTCGAGTCGGCGCTCGCGTCGGCGACGAAGAAGCGTTTTCCAGATGACATCGACGCGCGTGTGTCGATCGATCGCGAGACCGGTGACTACGAATCGTTTCGACGCTGGACCGTCGTACCCGACGAGGAGCACGAGGAGCCCGCGCACCAGATCGCGATCACCGATGCCGCCGACCGCGATCCCGAGTTGAAGCTCGGCGACGTCGTGGAAGAGCCGCTCGAGCCAGTCGAGTTCGGGCGCATCGGCGCCCAGGCCGCCAAGCAGGTGATCCTGCAGAAGATCCGCGATGCCGAGCGCGAGCAGATCCTCAACGACTTCCTCGAGCGCCAGGACAATCTGCTCACCGGCACCGTGAAGCGCATCGAGCGCGGCAACATCATCGTCGAATCCGGGCGCATCGAAGGCGTCATTCCGCGCGATCAGCTCATCCCGAAGGAGATGCTTCGCGCCGGCGATCGCATTCGCGCGTACGTCACCAAGATCGATCGCACCGCGAAGGGACCACAGCTCATCCTGTCGCGCGTCGCCCCCGAATTCCTGATGCGCCTGTTCGAGCTCGAGGTGCCCGAGATCGAGGAAGGGCTCATCGAGATCAAGGCGGCGGCACGCGACCCCGGCATCCGCGCCAAGATCGCCGTCAAGTCGAACGACCCGCGCCTCGACCCGCAGGGCACGTGCATCGGCATGCGCGGCTCGCGCGTGACGGCCGTCACCAACGAGCTCGCCGGCGAGCGCGTCGACATCATCCTGTTCTCGGAGGATCCGGCGAAGTTCGTCATCAATGCGCTCGCCCCGGCCGAGATCTCGTCGATCGTGGTCGACGAGGAGAAGCACAGCATGGACGTCGTGGTCGATGAGGAAAACCTCGCGATCGCCATCGGCCGGCTGGGACAGAACGTGCGCCTTGCCTCCGAGCTCACGGGCTGGGAGCTCAACCTCATGAGCGTGGAGGAATCGCAGAAGAAGCACGAGGCGGAGAGCGACCAGTTGCGCGGCCTGTTCATGGACAAGCTCGACGTGGACGAGGAAGTCGCGGACATCCTCATCGGCGAAGGCTTCACGTCCCTTGAAGAGGTGGCTTACGTCCCCATCACTGAAATGCTGGAGATCGAGTCGTTCGACGAGGATACGGTCAACGAGCTGCGCAGCCGCGCCCGCAACGCGCTGCTCACGGAAGCGATCGTGCGCGAGGAGAGCGTCGAGAACGTCGAAGAAGCGCTTCTCTCGCTCGAAGGCATGGACACCGAGATCGCCAGCGCGCTCGCCGCGCACGGCATCACCACGCGCGACGCGCTCGCCGACCTCGCCGTCGACGAGCTGGTCGAGCTCACCGGCATTGCCGACGAGCGCGCGCACGAACTCATCATGAAGGCGCGGGCACACTGGTTCGAAGAAACGCCGGTGAGCGCGCCCCAACCCGCTCCGGCCACCCCCGCCGTGGGTCAACAAAGTTAAGGCAGCAGGCATTACTGCAGGAGAAGCGCATGGCCCAGACCACCATTGAACAATTCGCGACCGAGCTCAAGATGCCGCCGGGCGCGCTGCTCGAGCAACTCGGGCGTGCCGGGGTCGCAGGCAAGAAGGAAGGCGACGCGCTGTCCGAGCTGGACAAGACGAAGCTGCTCGACTATCTGCGCAAGCAGCACGGGGCAGCCGGCGAGCCGAAGAAGAAGATCACCCTCACTCGCAAGCAGACCACCGAGATCAAGGCTGCAGGCTCGACAGGTCGCGCCCGCACGATCCAGGTCGAGGTGCGCAAGAAGCGCGTTTTCGTCAAGCGCGACGAGAGCGAGGCGGCACCGGTGGTCGAGGAGCCGCCGAAGGTCACTGTCCCGGTACTCGACGCCGAGGAAATCGCGGCGCGCGAGGCCGAAGCACGCAAGGCCCAGGAGCTGATGCAGCGCCAGCAGGCAGAGGTGCAGCAGAAGCAGGAACAGGCCAAGCGCAAGACGAAGAAGGAGCGCGAAGCCGAAGAGGCGGCAGCGAAGGCAGCGGCCGAGGCCGAGGCGGCCGCCGCCGCGGAAGCGGCGCGCCAGACGGCGATGCAGGCCGCGCAAGCGGAAGCCGCAGCCATCAATGCGGCCCATGCCGCGCCGCCGAAGGAGGCGAAGGCGCCGGTCGCGACCACGACTCTCCACCGTCCCGCGGCCAAGCCGGGCGAGAAGCCCAAAGCGGCGAAGAAGAGCGGTGCAGGCTTCCAGGAGGAGGCCGCGCGCCGTCGCGCGCTCAAGCTGCGCGGCGACGTCACGGGCGGCGCGGCTGGTGCGGGCGGTTGGCGCCAGCCGAAGGTCGGCCGCCATCGCCACGACGAGGAAGGCCTCGAGGGCGCCGGTGCCGGCGCGGGCCCCGTCGTTCGCGAAGTCGTGGTGCCGGAAACGATCACCGTGGGCGAGCTCGCGCACAAGATGTCGGTGAAGGCTGCCGAGGTCATCAAGGCCCTCATGAAGCTCGGCCAGATGGTCACGATCAATCAGGTGCTCGACCAGGAAACGGCCATGATCCTCGTGGAGGAGATGGGCCACAAGGCGGCTCCCGCCAAGCTCGACGAGCTCGATGCATTCCTCGAGCGGAGCGCCGACGCGCATGTCGCGGAAGCCGAGCCGCGTCCGCCTGTGGTCACCGTCATGGGTCACGTCGACCACGGCAAGACCTCGCTGCTCGACATGATTCGCCGTGCCCGCGTGGCGAGCGGCGAGGCGGGTGGCATCACGCAGCACATCGGCGCCTACCACGTGCGCACCGACAAGGGCGTGATCACGTTCCTCGATACGCCCGGTCACGAGGCATTCACGGCCATGCGCGCACGCGGGGCGAAGGTCACGGACCTCGTGGTCCTGGTCGTGGCTGCCGACGACGGGGTGATGCCGCAGACCAAGGAAGCCATCGCCCATGCCAAGGCCGGCGCGGTGCCGATGGTGGTCGCGCTCAACAAGATGGACAAGCCCGACGCGAATCCGGAGCGCGTGAAGCAGGAGCTCGTGGCGGAAGGCGTGATCCCGGAAGAGTACGGCGGCGACACCCAGTTCATCCAGGTGTCGGCGAAGACCGGCGCCGGCATCGACAACCTGCTCGACTCGATCCTGCTGCAGGCTGAAGTGCTGGAGCTCAAGGCGCCCAAGGACGCGCCGGCACGCGGCATCGTCATCGAATCGCGCCTCGACAAGGGTCGTGGCCCCGTGGCGACGGTGCTCGTGCATTCGGGCACGCTGAAGCGCGGCGATGTGGTGCTGGCCGGGGCGGTGTTCGGCCGCGTGCGCGCGATGACAGACGAAGCCGGCAAGGCGGTAGCCGCTGCAGGGCCGTCCATCCCGGTGGAGATCCAGGGCTTGTCGGACGTGCCGCTGGCGGGTGAGGAGGTCATGGTGCTTGGCGACGAGCGCAAGGCCCGCGAGATCGCGCTGTTCCGCCAGGGCAAGTTCCGTGACGTGAAGCTCGCCAAGCAGCACGCCGCCAAGCTCGAGAACATATTCGACCAGATGGGCGAGGATGCCGTCAAGACGCTGACGCTCATCGTCAAGGCCGACGTACAGGGTTCCTACGAGGCGCTGACGCAGGCGCTCACCAAGCTGTCCACCAGCGAAGTGAAGGTGAACATCGTGCACGCGGCGGTGGGCGGCATCACCGAATCCGACATCAACCTCGCGCTCGCGTCGAAGGCGGTCGTCATCGGCTTCAACGTGCGCGCGGACGTGGCGGCGCGCAAGCTCGCCGAGTCCAGCGGCGTCGACATCCGCTACTACAACATCATCTACGACGCTGTCGACGACGTGAAGGCGGCGCTCTCCGGCATGCTCTCGCCGGAGAAGAAGGAGTCGCAGCTCGGGCTGGTCGAAGTGCGCGAGGTGTACAAGATCTCGAAGGTGGGAACGGTGGCCGGCTGCTACGTGCTCGAGGGCCTCATCCGCCGTGGCGGCCGTGTTCGGCTGTTGCGCAACGGCGTGGTCCTGCACGACGGCGAGCTCGATTCGCTGAAGCGCTTCAAGGACGACGTGCGCGAAGTGAAGGCCGGCTTCGAGTGCGGCCTGTCGCTGAAGAACTTCAACGACGTCGAGAAGGGCGATCAGCTCGAGTGCTACGAGATTGTCGAAGTATCCCGAACGTTATAGGCGGGACGTGAACATGCGGACGTACGCCCGCATGTTCGATGGGCCATGAAGAAACATTCTCAACGTGCACAGCGGGTGGGGGACCAGATCCAGCGCGAGCTGGCGCCCCTGCTGCGCGAAGAGATCAAGGACCCGCGCGTGGGGCGGATCACGGTGACCTCCGTCGAGGTGTCCGCGGATCTCTCCCACGCCAAGGTTTTCTTCACCCACCTCGCCGGGCGCGAGCACGCCGCCGAAGCGGTGGAGGCCATGCAGCACACGGCGGGCTACCTGCGGCGCGAGCTGTCGCATCGCCTTCAGCTCTACTCGGTGCCGCAACTGCACTTCGTCTACGACGACTCGATCGAAACGGGCATGCGCCTGTCGCAGCTCATCGACGACGCCGTCGCCTCGGATCGCAAGCCCTCGGCCGAATAGCGCTGGTCCGGCCGTGACGGATCGGACCGCATTCGCAGCAGGCAACGCCATGACCGTGCGTGTTCCGCGCGTCCGCGTCGATGGGGTGTTGCTGCTCGACAAGCCGGTCGGACTGTCCTCCAATGCCGCGTTGCAGCGCGCACGCCGGCTCCTGAACGCCGCGAAAGCCGGGCATACCGGCACTCTCGACCCCCTGGCGAGCGGATTGCTGCCGCTGTGTTTCGGCGAGGCCACCAAGTTCGCGCAGGCACTGCTCGACGCGCGCAAGGAATACCTCGCGACCGTCGCATTCGGCCGCTCGACCAGCACCGGCGACGCAGAGGGCGCGGTAACGGGCGAGGCGCCCGTGGCATTCGCTCCGGACGCACTGGCGGCGACCTTGCGCACGTTCATCGGCGCTTCGCAGCAGGTCCCGCCGCGCTTTGCCGCGCTCAAGTTCCAGGGGCGCAACCTGTACGAGTACGCGCGCGAAGGGATCGACGTTCCGCGTCCGGCACGCCCGATCGATATCGACGTGCTGGAACTCGTGCGTTACGAGCCTTGCACTGCGGTGCTGCGCATCGGGTGCAGCAAGGGCACCTACATACGCGCCCTGGTCGAGGACGTTGCGGCCGCCCTCGGCACGCTGGCGCATCTGGCCGGGCTGCGCCGGTTGGCGAGCGGCGCATTCCGCGTCGAGGATGCCATCACGCTCGAGGCACTCGAAGCGATCGCTCCCGGGCAACGCAGCGGTTGCCTGCTGCCGGTCGATGCGCCGCTCGCCACGATGGCTTCCGTCACGCTCGATGCCGAGTCCGCGCAGTCAGTGCTGCACGGTCGCGCGGCGCGCAATCCGACATCGGCAACGGGCCGGCTACGTGCCTACGATGACGCTGGGCGCTTTCTCGGCCTGGTCGAAGCGAGTGATTCCGTTCTGCGTGCACTGCGGCTGGTCGACACCGCCGCGTTGCGCGAAGGCGTGCCGCCGCCGGCTTCGCCTGCGTAGTCGACGCAGCCGAGCTGCGCCTCCGGGGCGTCACTGCCGGGCGGCGACGCGTGCCCGCCCGAATCCCAGCGGCACCTCCGCGTGCATGCGCGTCTGCATGTCGGCGAGGACCTGCGCGTAGCGCGGATCGGCGACGAGGTTGTGCAATTGGGCGCGGTCCGCGACGATGTCGTACAGCTCGATGCTTCCGGTTTCGTTCACGATGAGCTGCCAGCGGTCGTTCTGCACCGAGCGCAACCCACCGGATGCCGTGGGCCACGAAGGGGGCATGCCGTTGCGACGTGAAACTTCGGACACGGCGACGCCATCGCCGTCCGCGGGGTTCGCGTCGAGGACGTGCGCGCGGAACGGCGTGCCCGTCACGCCCGCAAGGTCGACGATCATGCGCGGCACCTGGTCGAGCGACACCGGCTCGGTGACCCGCTCACCGCGGCCAACGCTCGCCGGATACCGAACCATCAGCGGGATGCGCACCTGCTCCTGATACAGGCTGTGGCCGTGGAACATGAGCTCGTGCTCGCCCCAGCTCTCGCCGTGATCGGACGTGAACACGACGATGGTGTGATCGAGCACGCCGCGCCGCGCGAGCTCGTCGAGCAGGCGGCCGATCTGGTCGTCGAGATACAGCAACGACTCGTCGTAGCGATCGATCCAGGCCCGCAGGAGTGCAGGGTCAAGCACCTTGGTCTCGGGGCTGATGTCCCCCAGCTCGATGCGCGTGGGGCGGCGCTCGAGGCGCTGGCCCGAGAAGCGACCGTCGAACGAAGGCGGTGGGATGTACGGCGCGTGCACGTCCATGTAATTGACGAACGCGAAAAATGGCCGGTCGTGCACGCCGGCGATCCATTCGAGCAGGCGCGCATTCATGTCGGCGGCGTTGCGGCGCCCAGGGATATCGACGAACCCGACATGCGGAAGCACCTCGTACGCGAGCAGCCGACCGAGCACCGTGCGCGCGAGCGCGTCGCCGACATTGCCGTACAGGTCATCGTAGTGCGCGAAACCGCGGTCGAGGCCCGTCTGCCGTCCGCACCAGAAGAAGTTGCTGACGAAACCGGCCGGCGCGTAGCCCGCGGCGCCGAGCACCTCGGCAAGGGTCGGAAATCTGCCATCCAGGTAGGGATGCCCCTGGAAGCCTGCGCGATGCTCGTACACGCGGCGGCCGGTCATGAGCGACGCGTGCGCCGGCAGCGTCCATGACGACGCCGAATACGCATTGGTGAAGGTGCGGCTTTCCGCAGCCAGAAGGTCGAGGCGCGGCGTCGTCGGTCGCCCGTAGCCATAGCCTGACACGTGGTCGGCTCGCAGGGTGTCGGCGACCAGCACGAGCACGTTGGGACGCTGCTGCGCGGCAGGCAGGCGCGCCAGCGCCCACTGTTCGCGGGCGGCGCTCACGCCGAGCTCGGTGATCGCAATGAGCGCGACCACGCCGACGAGTGGGACCACGAGACGCCGCGCGAGCGGCTGGACGCGGCCACGCCAGCGGCTGAAAAGGCGCGTGAGCTGCGTCGCGATACCCAGCGCCAGCAGAATGCTCGCCCACGCCGAGAACACCTGCCCCTGCAGCATCGCGCCGAGAAAGCCGCCGGCGACCAGGGCAGTGAACACGAAGACCCGGATCCAGTCGATGCCGCGCGCGATGCGCGAAAAGCCGAAGAAAAGCGCACCGAGCATGACGCCGACGCCGCCATACACGATCGGTGCGACCCACAGGATTCGCGCCGAATTGCCGCTGCGCCAGGCAAGCGCGCCGGGAACCAGCGCCAGCAGGCAGGACTCGAGCGCTTCGAGCAATCCGTACACGATGCCCATCGCCAGGCCAAGCGCCACGAACTCGCGCCAGCCGTGGGCAGGCGAAGCTTTTGGCAAGGCCGAGGTCTGATCTGCTGTTGTCATTGCGTCACGCCATGGGGTCCTGAGCGCTGCGTGCCGTCGGCGACGGAGCGATGGACGCGTCGGCAAGCTCGGGATAGAAGCGCGCTGCGGGATACGCGCCATCGGCGAGCGCACCGCGGCAATAGTCGACGATGCGCGCCCGAACGGCGGTCGGCAACGAGCGCGCGCGGCTCTCCTCGCCGCTGCGCAGGAACCGTTCACCGCGCACCGAGAACATCGTGGGTCGGGCCATTTCGAAAAACTCCTCGTGCGCGCTCATGTAGCCGAACGAGCATTTCTCGTCCACCAGCCGGGCTTCCTCGTCGCTCAGGACAATGTCGAGGAAATGCGCCACGCGCTGGCGTACGGCGGGGAAGTTCCGCGCCATGTCCTCGAAATGCACCAGCAGCACATTGTCGCGCGACGCAGCCCATTGCCACCAGCCGGTGACGTGCGCGGGCCATGGGGTCCAGTACATGGCATCGCTGCAGAACCAGTCGGCGAGCGCCGGCAGCGGCGGCAACAGAGGTCCCACCAGGGCACGGTTGAAATCGGCCACGCTCGCGAAGCAGGCCACGGGATCACGCACGACACAGATGTATTTGGCCGCCGTGTCGTAAGGGCATAGCGACACCGGCAGGTGCGTCTTGATGATCCGCACCGCCGGCTTTCCGAGCGCAGGGGCGTCCTCGACGCGTACGCCGTCCTCCGCCTCGAGCCAGGGGCTGAGTGCATACAGGTGTGGCACGCCGGGCGTGCCGGGCTCGCCGGTACCGCGCGTCACGATCTGATAAACGACCTGCTGCATCCATGTCGTGCCGCTGCGCATCTGCGTGGCCACGACGACATCGCCCTGGCGCGGTCGATAGTGTGCGGCGCGCTCGAAGCTCGCCGCACTGCTGACGCCCGGCGGGCCTGCGACGTCGCGGTATCGGAAGTGCGGCATGGTCCGGCCGCGGTTGAGCAGCGCAAGCATGCGTACGAGGGGAATGGCGGGCCATGAGTAGCGCGCGATGCGTCGCTTGACGTCCCGCCGCTCGGCAGCAGTGCGCCCGAAATAGGCGAGCCCGCGCGTCTGCTTCGCCTCCCAGCGAAAATAGCCGGCGAGATAGCCGATGCTGCCCACGAGCAGCGCTGTGGCGGCAGCAAGCGCGCCGGCCCAGCTCATCCCACGGTACGCAGCGGCGCGTTGTGCGGCAAGGGCCGACTCAGTCTTTGCGGCGTGCCACGATCCGCCACAGGCGTCGCCCCCATCCCAGCAGGCGCTGCCAGAACATCAGCAGTACGCCGATCACGGCGCCGATCGCGGAAGTGAAGGGCAGAAGCATGTCCGGCCCGATGTAGAGCAACCACAGCCCGACCCCGCCGCTGCCGTTCGGGCCGAGCCACGGCGTCCCGGATCGGGGTACGTGACCCAGCGTCCACGCCGTGATCGCGCAGGCGGCGCAGACGATGCTGATTCGGGTGGCGCGCATCACGGCTCCGGGGTGTGGATTGCGTCCGTCGGTAAAGGGGGCGATGGTGCGACGATGACCCATGGGTCCATGATCGGTCCCACGCCGCCGAGCCATTGCTGCTACTCGCCGCGCGCACGGTGCCCGCACTGCTGCGGTGTCGCGCAGGCAGCATTGTAGCGACGAGGACGAAGCCGCGCCGCGCCAACATTGCCGGCCGGGTCGCGTATGCTCCCGGCGGCTGCTCGTGGTGGCGGCGGGCCCAGGTCGCGGCAGGGATGGCGGGTGCCGTTCTGCCGCCGGCTTACCGGATTGAAAAGTAAGCGTTTTTCAGGCTATAATTCGCCTCTTCACTGGACAAAACGCGATACAAGGACGACAGCAATGGCAGTCACCGTGCAAGACAAGGCGAAAGTCATCGCCGACCATCAGCGGGGCACCGGCGACACCGGCTCGCCCGAAGTGCAGATCGCGCTTCTCACCGCCCGCATCAACGGCCTCACCGATCACTTCAAGACGAACACCAAGGATCACCATTCGCGCCGCGGCTTGCTGCGCATGGTGTCGCGCCGCCGCAAGCTTCTCGACTATCTCAAATCGCGCAACGCGGAAAGCTATCGTTCGCTCATCGAGAAGCTTGGCCTGCGCAAGTAGGCCGTCCACTGGCCATATCGCACGCGCGACCGCAGCGCGGTCGTGCAGGTCCATTTCCCTGTAGCGCGAACACGATGCCACCACCACTGCCTTGCGCGCTGGACCTCATGCCGCAAGCGCTCTTCGTCTGAGCACAACGCGATGGCCGCGCCCGTTGAGCGCGGCCATCGCCTTTCCGGAATTCGAGGACACTGTGAATCCAATCAAGAAATCGATCTCGTACGGCCGGCATACGCTGACGCTCGAGACGGGCGAGATCGCCCGTCAGGCCGGCGGCGCGGTTCTCGTCTCGCTCGACGACACCGTCGTGCTGGTCACTGCAGTCGCCGCCAAGTCGGCCAAGCCGGGCCAGGACTTCTTCCCGCTCACCGTCGACTATCAGGAAAAGACCTACGCCGCGGGCAAGATTCCGGGCGGGTTCTTCAAGCGCGAGGGGCGTCCCTCCGAGAAGGAGACGCTCACGTCACGGCTCATCGATCGGCCGATCCGGCCGCTCTTTCCCGATGGCTTCTATAACGAAGTGCAGGTCATCGCGACGGTGATGTCCGTCGATCCCGAGATCGACCCCGACGTCCCCGCCATGATCGGTGCCTCGGCCGCGCTGATGCTCTCCGGCGTGCCGTTCAACGGCCCCATCGGTGCCGCACGCGTCGCTTACATGAACGGCAGCTACGTCCTCAATCCGACGAAGACGGAGCTGACGGAGTCCAAGCTCAACCTGATCGTCGCCGGCACGGAAGCCGCAGTGCTGATGGTCGAGTCCGAGGCCGACGAGCTGTCCGAGGAAGTGATGCTCGGCGCAGTGGTGTACGGGCACGAACAGCAACAGGCCGTCATCAACATGATCCACGAGCTGGTCGAGGCGGGCGGCAAGCCGCTGTGGGACTGGCAGGCACCGGCCAAGAACCAGGCGATGATCGATCAGGTCACCGCGTCCGCCGATGCCGCGTTGCGCGAGGCCTACGCCATGCGCCAGAAGCAGGCGCGGCAGCAACGCATCCGCGAAATCGCGGCCAAGGTCGAGACCGAGTGCATCCCCGCCGACAGCGCGCCCGGCTACGCCAATGAGGTGCGCGATTTCCTGCACGAGCTCGAAGCGAAGATCGTGCGCAGCCAGATCCTCGCGGGCGAGCCGCGCATCGACGGTCGCGACACCCGCACGGTGCGTCCGATCACCATCCGCACGGGCGTCCTGCCGCGCACGCACGGCTCGGCGCTCTTCACCCGCGGCGAGACCCAGGCCCTGGTCGTGGCAACCCTTGGCACGGCGCGCGACGAGCAGCGCGTCGATGCGTTGATGGGCGAGTACACCGACCGCTTCATGCTCCATTACAACATGCCGCCGTACGCCACCGGCGAGACCGGCCGTGTCGGCACGCCGAAGCGCCGCGAGATCGGCCACGGCCGCCTGGCGAAGCGCGCATTGCTGGCGGTGCTGCCCACCGCCGAGGACTTCGCCTATTCGATGCGCGTCGTTTCGGAGATCACCGAATCCAACGGCTCGTCGTCCATGGCGTCGGTGTGCGGCGGCAGCCTGGCGCTGATGGATGCCGGCGTGCCGATGAAGGCGCATGTCGCCGGCATCGCGATGGGCCTGATCAAGGAAGGCAATCGCTTCGCCGTGCTGACCGACATCCTTGGCGACGAGGATCACCTCGGCGACATGGACTTCAAGGTGGCGGGCACCGATCGCGGCGTCACCGCCCTGCAGATGGACATCAAGATCCAGGGCATCACCAAGGAGATCATGGGTGTTGCGCTGTCGCAGGCACGCGAAGGCCGGCTGCACATCCTGCATCTCATGCAGCAGGCTCTGCCGCACGCGCGCACCGAAGTCTCGCAGCACGCGCCGCGCATGATGACCTTCAAGATCAACCCGGAGAAGATCCGCGACGTCATCGGCAAGGGCGGAGCGGTGATCCGCGCGCTGACCGAGGAGACCGGCACCACCATCGACATCCAGGACGACGGCTCGGTCACGATTGCGTCGGTGAATGCGGATGCGTGCAATGCCGCGCGCAAGCGCATCGAGGAAATCACCGCCGAGGTCGAAGTGGGCAGGGTCTACGAAGGCACGGTGCTGCGTCTGCTCGATTTCGGCGCCATCGTCCAGGTGCTGCCCGGCAAGGATGGGCTGCTCCACATCTCGCAGATCGCGAAAGAGCGGGTCAACCAGGTCTCCGACTACGTCAAGGAAGGCCAGATCGTGCGCGTGAAGGTGCTGGAAGCCGACGACAAGGGCCGTTTGCGCCTGTCGATGAAGGCCGCGGCCGAAGACGCCGCCGCGCCCCCGGCACCGGCCGCAGCAGCGCCGGCGGAAACGCCTGCGACCCCGGCAAGCTGATCGATACGCAGGTACGCCAGAAGGGCCCGTTCGCGGGCCCTTCTGCTTTGGCGAGACCGCCTAGGGGATGCCCGCGTTCAGCGTGGTGGCCGGGTCTGGTCCAGGAGGGCGTCGCCCGTTACGGTCACCGTGACCTCCGTCACGCCGGCTTCGACGCTGACGGGCGCCATGTCGGCGCTCACACCTGCACCCGCTGCACGCATCGTGGGATATATCCGCCCACCATCGTTGGACTGCACCGCGAGATGGCCGGGTTTCCAGCCATCGAAACCGAGCGCTGCGGCGGCAATTTGCGCACGCGACTGCCACCCGCGGATTGCCTGCTGGATGAGCGTGCGTTCCGCCTGCTCGCGTGCATTCGGCGAAAGCGAGAAGCCCATGCCGGAAAGCAGCAACCCGTCCTGTTCCTGCAGGCGCGTCAGCAACGCGGCAACCGCGGCGAAGTCGGTGGCGGTGAGGGTCATCAGCTGTGTGACACGCCAGCGCATGGGGCGTCCCTTCTCGCTGATCTGCTGCGTGGAATAACCCGATGTCGCGACCGTGACGCCGGGCGTCGCCTTCGCGCGCGCCAGACCTTTCGCGATCGCCGCATTCACCTGCGCTGCGGCCGCGGCCGCGTCGGCGTGCTCCGCTTCGGCCCGCACCCAGGCCTGCACGCGGTCATTGGCGATGCTCGCCGTCGCCGACGCGCTGACGCTCACGGCAGCACCGGCGGTCGGCGATACGGGCTGCGCACTGCTCGCGGTGGCGAGCAGCGTAGCGGCCAGCATCGTCCAGGGGAGCAATCGGCTTCTCATCATCATGCACTCGCCTTGCGTACACGCGCCTTCTCCGGCAGGAGCAGGATCGCGTCGCGATTGGTCCACGAAAAGCAACGGGCAGCGGCGTCGCGCCAGTCGAGCCACGCGTATTGCAGGTGCTCCCGCGGCGCGATGATCACCGGCACGGGCGCCGGCACCTCGACGCCGAAAACGTGCTCGGTGTTGTGCGTCGTGCCTTGCGGATAGCGGTGGCGCCATTGCAGGTAGATCTCGTAGGCATTCGACATGCCCCAGTCCGTGACTCCCCCATAGAGATCGGAGTCGATGCCGGTTTCCTCGCGCAGCTCGCGCCGCGCGGTCTCGGCGAGGGTCTCGCCGGGTTCCTGGCTGCCGGTCACCGATTGCCAGTGCGCGGGAAAGTCGGCGCGCTCGAGCAGCAGCACGCGCAGATCGGGCGTGTACACGACCACGAGGGTCGAGACGGGTACCTTGTTACCGCCCATGGCTGCGGCCTTGAAGCGGCCTGTCCTGCCGGCTCAGTGCACGAACACCCAGAAGGGCTTGCGCAGCTCGCGCCAGTAATCGGCGGCCTCGGCGAGGATGTCCTCGAGCGTCGTCCAGTCCTGTGCATGCGCCTTGCGATACGGGCCCGCATGCTGCAGGTACAGCACCGCGCCGCTGTGATGCAGCCAGTCATCGTCCTCGAGCGAGTCGGCGAGCGCGTCCCAGTTCGCACCGAAATGCGGCGGCAGCTTGAGCCCCTTGTCGAGCGCTTTCATCAGCTCCGCCTTCGAGTTCACCCCGTGCAGGTCGGCCGCGAGGTAAGTGAGTCCGGCGGCGGCAGCAGCACTGGCGAGAGCATGGGCGTCGCCGGACCAGGCGTGCACACCGGCCTGCTCGAGATCGCTGAGATCGGGAACCTTCATGGACGAATCCTTCGAAACGAGCGGTAGTGATCGTTGGTATAGAAGCAAACGTCCGGTGCGGTCTTCTCGCCGCCGCAGACGATACGCCGCGCGCCGCGCGTCCGCTCGCCCCGGGTGGGCACCGTGTACTCGTGATAGTAACCGCGCTCGTGCGCGGGCAAAAGGCGTTCGCGGTTGCCGAAGACCACGCCGTCGCGGTCGTAGCGGAACGGCCCGCCGGCGTGAACCCTCGCATAGACGTCACGCGCTTCGGCGGGCAGCTCGCCGAGCGCAATCTCGCTCCCGGTCGTGGCGACGGGCCGGGCACCTGCATCGAGCGGGACGCCGGCAAGACTTGCGACGGCAAGCACGGCCGCCAGGAAGTGCAGCAGGACGCGCACTTCAGGACACCTTGGCTGCGTCAGGTGCGCGCACCCGGATGTGCAGATCGCGCAGCTGCTGCTCCGGTACGGGCGTGGGCGCATTGACCAGGAGGTCCTGGCCGCGCTGCGTCTTCGGAAACGCGATGACGTCGCGGATGGACTCGGCGCCGGTCATCAGGGTGACGATCCGGTCGAGGCCGAAGGCAATCCCGCCGTGTGGCGGGGCGCCGTACTGCAGTGCGTCGAGCAGGAACCCGAACTTCTTGCGCTGATCCTCGGGGCTGATCTTGAGCGCCGCGAACACCTTCGCCTGCACTTCCTGCTGGTGGATCCGCACCGAGCCGCCGCCGATCTCCCAACCGTTCAGCACGACGTCGTAGGCTTTGGCAAGAGCGTGGCCGGGATCGACCGAGAACAGCTCTTCGTGACCATCCTTGGGCGCGGTGAACGGATGATGGCGCGCGGCCCACGCTCCGGTCGCATCGTCCTGCTCGAACATCGGGAAATCGACGACCCAGAGCGGCTTCCACCCGGCCTCTGCCAGTCCGCGCGCGTGGCCGATGCGCTGGCGCAGCGCCCCCAGGCTGTCGTTCACGACCTTCTCGCGATCGGCGCTGAAGAAGATGAGGTCGCCCGATTGCGCGCCCGTGCGCTGCAGGATGGTCTGCAGCAAGTCGGCCGACAGGAACTTCACGATCGGCGACTGCAGTCCTTCCTCGTTGGGCTTCGTCGCGTCGTTCACCTTGATGTAGGCGAGTCCGCGCGACCCGAAGGTCACCACGGAGGCGGCGTAGTCGTCGATCTCCTTGCGCGACATCGTGCCGCCGCCCGGAACGTTCAGTGCGGCGACGCGGCCATTGGGCATCTCCGCCGCCGTGCGGAACACCTTGAACTCCGCCTGCTTCATCACATCGGTGAGCTCGGTGAGCTTCAGCGGCACGCGCAGGTCGGGCTTGTCCGAGCCGTAATCGCGCATCGCGTCCGCGAACTGCATCACCGGGAAAGGATCCGGCAGCTCGACACCGAGCGCGTCGCGGAACATGACCCGCACCAGGCCTTCCATGAGATCGCGAATTTCCTGCTCGGCGAGGAACGAGGTCTCGACGTCGATCTGGGTGAATTCCGGCTGACGATCGGCCCGCAAATCCTCGTCGCGGAAGCACTTGACGATCTGGTAGTAGCGGTCGAAGCCCGCCATCATCAGCATCTGCTTGAACAGCTGCGGCGATTGCGGCAGGGCGTAGAACTGGCCGTGATGGATCCGCGAGGGCACCAGGAACTCGCGGGCGCCCTCGGGGGTGGACTTGTAGAGCATCGGCGTCTCGATGTCGATGAAGCCGTGCTCGTCGAGGTAACGCCGCGCGGCCATCGCCGTGCGATAGCGCAGCATCAGATTCTTCTGCATCTGCGGCCGCCGCAGGTCCAGCACGCGGTTCTCGAGGCGCACCGTTTCCGACAGGTTCTCGTCGTCGATCTGGAAGGGCGGCGTGAGTGCCGGATTGAGGATGGTCAGCTCGTGCGCCAGAATCTCGATCTCGCCGGAGACGAGATTCGGATTGACCGTGCCGTCGGGACGCGGACGCACGCGCCCGGTAACCTCCACCACGAATTCGTTGCGCAGCTTTTCGGCACTGGCGAAGATTTCGGCGCGATCAGGATCGAACACCACCTGCACCAGTCCCTCGCGATCGCGCAGATCCACGAATATGACTCCGCCGTGATCGCGCCGACGATGGACCCATCCCATGACGGTGACGGTCTGGGAAAGATAGCGGCGGTCGATGCGGCCGCAGTAGTCGGTGCGTTTCAAGACGGTCTCCAGGACGATCGCAGGTGAGTCGCTGCGGCGGCTGCAGCGGACGCCTCCCGCTGCGGCCACGGCGAGTCAGTTTCGGGACGGTGCTGCGGGAAGTTTGGTGGGGTCGCTCAGCGGCGGCGGCGCAGCGTGCCGGCGCGAGCGCCCGGGGGTGCGCGGGCGCGGCGTCACCACGCCCATCGAGATGATGTACTTCAGCGCCTCGTCCACGGACATGTCGATCTCGCGCACCTTGCTGGCCGGCACGACGAGAAAGTAGCCCGAAGTCGGGTTCGGGGTGGTCGGCACGTAGACGCTGATGTGCTCCTCCTCCAGCACCGACGCCACGGCGCTCGCCGGCGTACCGGTCTGGAACGCGATCGTCCAGCTGCCCGCGTGCGGGAATTCGACCAGCAGTGCCTTGCGAAACGCATTGCCCTGATCGGACAGCAGCGTATCGCTCACCTGCTTCACCGACGAGTAGATCGACTTCACGAAGGGAATGCGCGTCAGCACCGCCTCCCACATCCTGATGAGCCGCGCGCCGACGAAATTGGCCGCGACCACGCCGGTGAGCAGCAGGACGATGAAGCTCAGCAGCACGCCGAGGCCCGGGACCGCGAATCCGAAGAGCGCCTCGGGGCGCCACGACTCGGGCACCACCAGCAGGGTCTGGTCGAGCGCGCTGACGAGCGCGTGCAGCACCCAGATGGTGATGCCGAGGGGCACCCACACCAGCAGACCGGCGATCAGATAGCGGCGCATCGCGATCCGCGCAGTGGGGTGGAGGGCACGATCAGGAACAGGCGCCGCAGCCGCCGGTGCCGCACGCTGCGGGCGCAACCTCGCTCTTGGTTTCGGATTTGGTTTCGGCTTTCTCGCCCTTGCCGTCGGTCTTGGCCGCGGACTTGTCGGCCGAGTCCTTGCCGGGGCCGGACTTGCTGCCGCCCTTGAAGTCGGTCGCGTACCACCCGGTGCCCTTGAGCTGGAATCCGGCGGCGGAGATCTTCTTGACCAATGCTTCGGTGCCACACGACGGGCACAGCGTCAGCAATGGATCGGAGAATTTTTGCAGCGATTCGAGCTCGTGGCTGCAGGACGAGCAACGGTATTCGTAGATCGGCATGTCAACCTCGCGAGTGGGCGGATGGGGCCATCGAAAACACTGTCGAAAACACTTGATTCCTCAGCAAATATTATAGCCCATCGGCGCCTCCGCGACGATTTTCGCTGCGGTGCACCACGCGGATGGACCAGGTCCCTTGAAGGTGGGGACAGCGCCCAAGGTTTCAAAGTGTTTTATGCTTCGCCACGTTGAGTGTTTCAGGGTCTGCAATGGCGTTGCATTGGGTGTGGTGGATTGCGGCCGCGCTGGCCGTGGGCGCGGAGCTCCTGACCGGCACCTTCTATCTGCTGGCGATCGGCGTCGCGGTGGCGGCCGGTGGCCTTGCGGCGTGGTTCGGGCTGGCGCTGGAGATGCAGTTCCTGATCGCCGGGGCCCTGGGCGTCGTCCTGACCATCCTGGCGCATCACTGGCGGGTGGAGCGCATGCAGCCGCCGCCGCAACGCGGCCTCGACATCGGTCAACCGGTCTCGGTGCGCACGTGGCGTCCGGATGGCGGCGCCCGGGTGTTCTACCGCGGCACGCTGTGGGACGCCGAGCTGGCGGCTCCGGATGTCCCGCGCGACGCACCGCTCTACATCGTCGATACGCGCGGGTCCGTCCTCGTGCTTTCCGACCGTCGGCCGGTCGCCTGAACGTCACGGAGGATCCTCGCATGCTGATGGGCTCGTCGCTGGTCACGATCGCCATTTTTGTGGTGGCGATCATCATGGTCGTGAAGGCCATCCGTGTCGTGCCGCAACAGCACGCCTACGTGGTCGAACGGCTGGGCCGCTTCTTCGCGGTGCTGCAGCCCGGGCTCAATTTCGTCGTACCGTTCGTCGATCGTGTGGCCTACACGCACGACTTGCGCGAGATCCCGCTCGACGTGCCGCCGCAGATCTGCATCACCAAGGACAACACCCAGCTGCAGGTCGACGGCATCCTGTATTTCCAGGTCACCGACGCGAAGCTCGCTTCCTACGGATCGTCCAACTATCGCGTTGCGATCACGCAGCTTGCGCAGACGATGATGCGCAGCATTATCGGGCGCATGGAGCTCGATCGCACCTTCGAGGAGCGCGACCAGATCAATGCGCACGTCGTGGCCGCGCTGGACGAGGCGGCCGCGAACTGGGGCGTCAAGGTCCTCCGCTACGAGATCAAGGACCTGACGCCGCCGAAGGAAATCCTGCACGCCATGCAGCAGCAGATCACCGCAGAGCGGGAGAAGCGCGCGGTGATCGCGACGTCCGAGGGTCGGCGGCAGGAGCAGATCAACATCGCGGCCGGCGCCCGCGAAGCCGCCATTGCGCAATCCGAAGGCGAGAAGCAGGCGCAGATCAATCGCGCGCAGGGCGAGGCGTCGGCGATCCTCGCACGCTCGGCGGCAACGGCGCAGGCGATTCGCCAGGTCGCCGAGGCCCTCAGCGCGCCCGGTGGCATGGGCGCCATGAACCTGCGGGTCGCCGAGCAGTACGTCGCCGCGTTCGCCGGCCTGGCCAAGGAGGGGAACACGCTGATCGTGCCGGCCAATCTCGCCGATATCGCCGGGCTCGTGTCGGCGGCGACCACCGTGTTTCGCGCGCAGGAACCTTGAGCGCGTGGCGGCCGACGGATTCGATCACCAAGGAAACGGATCGTGGACATCAGTGGCAGGACCTTTGTCGTAACGGGCGGTGCTTCCGGACTCGGCGCCGCGACGGCGCGCATGATCGTCGAGGGCGGCGGCAATGCGTTGCTGGCGGACGTGAACACCGGCGACGGCGAAGCCCTTGCAGGTGCGCTCGGCGCCAGCGCGTTGTTCGTGCGCACCGACGTGACCGATGAAGCGAGCGGCGCGGCGGCGGTGCGCCGCGCGGTCGAGCGCTTCGGCGGCCTGCACGGCATCGTGAACTGCGCAGGCGTCGCGATCGGCGAGAAGGTACTGGGCAAGTCGGGTCCGCATTCCCTGGCCTCGTTCGCGCGCACGGTGAACATCAACCTCATCGGCTCGTTCAACATGACCCGGCTCGCCGCCGAGGCGATCGCGCAGGTCGAGCCCAATGCCGAAGGCGAGCGCGGCGTCGTCGTGTTCACGGCCTCGGTGGCAGCGTTCGACGGGCAGATCGGCCAGGCGGCCTACAGCGCGTCGAAGGCGGGCCTCGTTGGCATGACCTTGCCGATGGCGCGCGAGCTCGCGCGCTCGGGCATCCGGGTGATGACCGTCGCGCCAGGAATCTTCGAGACGCCGATGATGGCCGGGATGGCGCCCGACGTTCAGGCGTCGCTGGGAAAGATGGTGCCGTTCCCGCCGCGGCTCGGACGACCTGCGGAGTTCGCGTCGCTCGTGCGCGAGATCATCGTCAACCCGATGCTGAACGGGGAGGTGATCCGCCTCGACGGCGCCATCCGCATGGCGCCCAAGTGAAGATCAGTCGCGCTTGACGAGCACCAGCGCGCTGACCGTGATCGCCACGAAGAACACGAACGTCCACGCCGGGATCGCGAGCCCCAGGAAGTACCAGCCGGCCTCCGCGCATTCACCGGTGCCCTTGAAGAGCTTCGACATGACCTCGGCGAGCGGGAGGGTGTCGAGCATGTAGTCGAGCCCCATGCCGCAGGCAGGCACCTGGTCCTTCGGCAGATGCTGGATCCAGACGTGCCGGAAGGCGATCACCGTGCCGAACGCCCCGATCACCAGCACCAGCCCGCCGTAGATCGCGGCACCGAGCCGGCCGGGATTGTGTGCAGCGGCGATCAGAAAGATGATGCCGATCGCGATCACGCACATGCGCTGCACCGAGCACAACGGACAGGGATCGAGCCCGAGCCCATATTGCAGGTACAGGGCCCACCCCATCAGCCCCGCGCAGACGGCAGCGCCGAGAAGGTAGGCGATGCGCCGCGGCGGCAGGATGAGCAGGGCGAGGCACATCACCCCGATCGCCATGTACACCATGCGATAGGCGGTGGGACCGAATGCCTTGGTCGGCCCGAGCGTGCCGAACATCGCCTCGTGGCCGATGAGGGTGAGTGCGACGGCGAGGCCGAGCCACGGCCAGGGGATCCCCGAATAACGCATCATGATTGAGTCTTCTCCAGTGCCTGGTCGATGTCCCACAGGATGTCGTCGAGCGATTCGAGGCCGATGGACAGCCGGATCAGCTCGGGATTGACGCCCGCGGCGCGCTGCTCGTCATCGCTGAGCTGCCGGTGCGTCGTGGAAGCGGGGTGGATCACCAGCGTCTTCGCATCGCCCACGTTGGCGAGATGCGAGAGGAACTGCACCGCCTCGATGAAGCGCTCGCCGGCTTTGGCCCCGCCGCGCACGCCGAACGTCAGGATGCCGCCCGCGCCGCGCGGAAGATAGCGCCGGGCGAGCGCTTCGTAGCGGTTCCCGGCGAGCAAGGGGTAATTGACCCATTCCACCTGCGGATGCGCCGCGAGGTGCTGCGCGACGGCCAGCGCAGAGGTGCAATGCCGCGGCATGCGCAGGTGCAGCGTCTCGATGCCCTGCAGCAGCAGGAACGCCGAGAGCGGCGAAAGCGTCGGGCCGAGGGTGCGCATGGTTTCCATGCGCGCTTTCATCGTGAACGCAAAGTCGCCGAAGGTCTCGTAGAAGCGCACGCCGTGATAGCCGCGCGACGCCTCCGTCATGCGCGGAAAGTTGCCGTTGTCCCATGGGAAGCGGCCGGACTCGACCAGCACGCCGCCCATCGTGGTGCCGTGGCCGCCCAGGTACTTCGTCACCGAGTGGATGACGATATCCGCACCGTGCTCGATCGGACGGCAGAGGTACGGCGAGGCCAGCGTGTTGTCGATGACCAGCGGCACGCCGCCATCGTGCGCGACGCCTGCGAGCGCCTCGATGTCGACGACATTCAGTTGCGGATTGCCGAGCGTTTCGGCGTAGACCGCCTTCGTGTTCGGGCGCATTGCGGCGCGGAATGCCGCAGGGTCGTCGGCGTCGACGAACGTCGTGGTGATCCCGCAATCGGCGAGCGTGACCGCGAGCTGCGAATACGTTCCTCCGTAGAGCGTGCGTGCGGCGACGAGATGATCACCGTGCCGTGCGAGGGTCAGCAGCGCGACCGCTTGCGCGGCCATGCCGGTGGCGGTGGCGAGCGCCGCGCGTCCGCCCTCGACGGCTGCAATGCGCTCCTCGAGGGCCGCCACCGTCGGATTGGAGATGCGCGAATAGACGTTGCCGAACGTCTGCAGGTTGAACAGGCTGGCCGCATGGTCCGCACTGTCGAAGACGAACGACGTCGTCTGGTAGATCGGCTGTGCCCGCGCCCCCGTGGCGGCGTCCGGGATCTGTCCGGCATGCAGGCAGAGAGTGTCGAACCCGAACTTGCGATCGGCCATGGACGGCGGGAAGGGCAACGGTGAGGGTAGGGCGCTGCTGGCGTCCCGAAGATGGGCGCAGCAGCACGGCCCGCGCGCATTGTGCCACGCGCCGCCGATGGTGCGTCAGGGCGTGGCAGGCGAGGCGCGCTCAGGCGGGCGTCAACGGTCGCCTGGACGAAATGATGCCGGTATTGACCCCGGCCCAGTTGAGGCCGCCGAGAATGCGCGCGTGCTCGATCTTCACGCAGCGATCCTGCACCACGTCGAGTCCCGCCGCGTCGGCGATGGCGGCCGCTTCGTCACTGCGGATACCGAGCTGCATCCACAGCACCTTCGCCCCGATGGCGACCGCTTCGCGGGCCAGCGCCGGCATCTCCTCGGCGCGCCGAAAGCAGTCGACCACGTCCACCGCGACGGGAATGTCGGACAGCCGCGCGTAGCACTGCTGACCGAGCACCTCCTGGTACGACGGATTCACGGGGATGATGCGGTAGCCGTGGTCCTGCATGTACTTGGCCGCGAAATAGCTCGGGCGGTACCAGTTCGCCGAGAGCCCGACCACGGCGATCACGCGCGCGGTGACGAGGATGCGCCGGATGCCTGCGATGTCGTCGATCAGGGCCATGGGGTCCCGTGTTGAGCGCTTGGCATGGCCTCGAGTTTGTCAGGGTGCAACCCGACCGGCAAGGGACAGCGGCGTCGCGAGCACATCGGCCCCCGCGTCCCTGCAGGCGAGTCAGCCTGGCCTTGCAGCGTCAATACCCGCGCCAGTTCGGCGCCTCGCGATAGGGATACTGATTGCTGATGCGCCGTCCGGACGAGATGCGATTCTGCAGCTCGGGCGGCAACACCGGGTAATCGCCCGGGCCGAAGGTGCGGCATTCGCCTTCGAAATCGGCGTCGCTGCAGAACATCCAGTAACCGCTCTCGACGCGCAGCGAGGAAGCGCGATCGTTGAAACCGGAATCGGCGAGATCGCGCACCACGGGTCGATCGATCACGAACGATCGCCCCTGCAGGCCGCGCTGCCCGAACAGCACGGCACGCCCGTGCGGTGGCGGCGCCGGCACGGTCGCAGGTCGTGGCCCGGGCCGTCCGGCCGCGCCGCCGGCGACCACGCGCGCCGAGCTGACGCGTCCGGTGAGGCCGCCGAGATCCTGATAGCGTCCAGGCTCGAGGGTGATGCACGGGCCGCGGTACTCCGCGTTCTCGCAGAGCTGCCACGTGCCTTCCTCGATGATCGCCGACTGTGCTGCATCGTTGAAGTGGATGTCGTCGAAGTTCACGACGTCGCTTTCGACCGTGATGCCCTGGCCCTGGAAGCGTGGCAGTCCGTAGAACGCAATGCGACCGCGTCCCACGCCGCCAGGTGCCCCCACTTGCCGCACCGACGACACCTGATCGTTGAGCCCGACGGCATTGAGCGAGCGGTAGTCACCCGGCGTGAGGACCACGCAGCGACCGCCGAAGTTGGCATCGCTGCAAAGCTGCCAGCTGCCTCCGCGCACCATCGCGGACGACGCGCGGTCGTTGAAGCCGAAATTGAAGAAGTCCGCCACCGGCTGATTCACCGTGAAGGATCGGCCAACAAAGTCATCGTGCTCGTAGAACGTGACCTGGGCGGCCGCATGGACGGCGACGCCGAGACCGACCGTGACGAGCGCAAGACGCAGCCATGCTTTCATGCCAGTTCTCCTCGAGGCGAGCGTTCCGCGGCCGGAACGCAGGACGTCAAGTGTAGAGCGGGTCGCGCCCGGCCGGTGTAAGACGCGGCAACGTTCGAACGCAAGACAGGACCGACACCGCGCCTTTGCTGTTGGTGTTCGACAGGTCATCCGGCCTAGGCAAAACGGGAACTTTCTACCGGTGATGCGAGGAGGCACGATGTTCGCGTGACGTGCGACGGTCCGAAGTGACCCCTGATGTTGCGCCGGAGATCGATAATGCACCTGCGCCGCCTTAAGATGGAGCGAACACGAAGGTCCCGCGGGGCTGTCGCTTCGCCCGGTGAGCGGCCCATTCCTTGCTTTGCCGTAACACCAAGGACACCCATGCAGCATCCGGTCATGCCGCCCCTTCTTCACGCACCCACTCCCACTGCCGGCCGCACGCCCACCCGGAATGCCTCCCGCCTGGGCAGGAGATGTCCGTGAGCCGGTCGGACGGGTCGAGCGTACCGTCGTTTCCCCCGACAGTCGGCGAGATGCCCGACCGGATCGCTTTTCCAGCGCTGTCGCAGCGCAAGCTCAATGCCTTGGGCATGCCGCTCGCGTACGTCGACGTCCGCCAGCGGTACCGCTTTGCCAATCGTGCGCTTCTCGAATGGACCGGCAAGCGGCAGGACGAGGTCATCGGCCACGAGGTCAGCGAGGTAGTCGGCCGCGACATCCACGAGCTCTATCACGCGTACCTGCAGGCCGGACTGCGCGGCGAGCGCACGGGCTTCGAGCGCCAGCTGGTCGGGCCCGGGCGGCCGCCGTTCTGGATACGGGTGGAGTACTACCCCGATCGCGGGCCCGACGGCGTGGTGCGCGGTCTCGTTGTCACGTACTCGGACATCGATCAGCTCAAACGGATCGAGATCGAGTCGGGCCAGCGCGAGCACCGGCTGCGGCTCGTCACCGACAACGCCGGTTCGGCGATCTTCTATCTGGATCGGCAGCTGCGCGTGCGCTTTGCCAACCAGCCGTTCGCGGAGGCCACCGGTAGCACGACGACCGATGTCGTCGGACAGCCGATCAACGCCGTGCTGCCGCGCGACGCGTGGAGCGACCTCCAAGCTCACCTCGACCGCGTGTTCGACGGGGCGAAGGTGACGTACGAGCGGCAGGACCGTACGGCATCCGGAGAGTTGCGCCGGACGCGCGTGTCGCTGCTGCCGGACCGTCACGGCGGCCGTGTCGTCGGTGCGTTCGCGGTGCTCACGGACATCCAGGACGACTTCGAGGTCCGCGAGGCGCTGCGCTCGCAGCAGCTCCACCTGCGGCTTTTCGCGGACAACATTCCCGGCCCGATCGCGTACCTGGATGCCGATCTGCGCTACACGTTCTGCAATCAGGCCTTCGCCAAGGCCGCAGGGACGACGCAGCACGAGATCTACGGCAAGACGCCTGCCGAGGTGATGCCCGCGGAGGTCGTTTCGTTCATCGAGCCGATCCTCCTCCGTGCGCAGGCGGGGGAGCAGGTCGACTACGAACGTGTCGCCATCTCTGCCAACGGCGAACGCCGGTGGATGCACGGCCGGATTGCAGCGGACTTCGATGCGAACGGCACGGTGCGCGGACTCTACTGCACCGAGTACGACATCCACGACCTGAAGCTCACCGAGGAGGCGCTCGCGGCGCGTGAGGAGCAGCTGCGCCTTTTCACCGACAACATCCCGGAGCCCGTCGTCTACCTCGATGCGCAGTGCCGTTACCTGTTCGTCAACGAGGCATTCCTGGCACTGACCGGCATCGAGCGGGACGCGATCATCGGCCAGGACCTGCTCCAGGAGGATGACGCGGACGGCTCGCTGATGCTCGCGCGCTACGCCCAGCGGGCACTGGCGGGGGAGCAGGTCACCTACGAGCGCGAGATCTTCGACGTCAACGGCCGTGCGCGCTGGATGCGTGCGCGCATCGTCCCCGATCTCAAGTTCGACGGCACGATCAACGGTCTCTACATCGTCGCGCACGACATCAGCGATTTGCGCGAGGCGCAGGACGCGCTGGCCGCGCGCGAGTCGCAGCTGCGCGCGATCATGGATGGCGTGCCGGCGCCCGTCGCATACATCGATCCGGACGAGCGCTGTCATTACGTCAACCGCAGCTTCCTGCAGTACTTCGGGCTCGACCCTTTGCAGGTGGGCGAGTTGCGCCTGCGCGATGTCGTCGGTCATGGCATCTACCAGAGCGCCAAGGCCATGATCACCCGCGCGCTGGAAGGCGAAGCGACGACCTTCGATCGCCTCGTTCCCGGCGCCGGAGCGGTGCGGCGCTGGATGACGATCCGGCTCGTGCCGGACGCCGGTGCCGAGGGCGAGGTCCACGGCGCGTTCGTGTTGATGAACGACATCCATGAGCTCAAGCAGGCGCAGGAAGCCCTGAAGGCGTCGGAAGCCGAGCTTCGGCTCATCATGGACAACGTGCCGGCGCGCGTAGCCTATGTCGATCGCAGCTATCGCCTGCGCTTCGTGAACCGCCATGACGAGGAGTGGCTTGGAGAAAGCCGGAAGAACCTCACCGGTCGCCTGCTGAGCGAGGTCGTGGGCGAGGTCCGCACGGCGGAATTGCGGCCGCTGTTCGAGCGCGTGCTGCAGGGTGACGTGGTATCGACCGAGCGCCTGTTGGCGCAGCCCAGCGGCGGGCCGCGCTGGGAAGCCATCCATCTGGCGCCGAACCGCGATGCGGAAGGCAACGTGGTTGGCATTTACGCGGTGCACACGGACATCCACGAGGAGAAGCGCAACGAGGAAGCCTTGCGGCGCGCCAACTGGATGCTGTCGTCGCATATCAACAACACGCCGCTGGCAGTGCTCGAATGGGACCGCGATTTCCGGCTCGTGCGCTGGTCGCCGCAGGCGCAGAACATCTTTGGCTGGGCAGCGGACGAAGTGCTGGGCATGCGGTTCACGGACAACCTGCTCGTCCATCGCGACCACAAGCAGGAGCTAAAGAGCCTGGTCGAGAACCTCACGAGCGCCGTCGAGCCGCGCGCGACGCGCCTCATGCGCAATCAGCGCAACGATGGCGCGACGATCTGGTGCGAGTGGTACCACTCATGCCTCATGGACGACGGCGGGCGACTCGCGTCGATCCTGTCCTTCGTGCAGGATGTCTCGCCGCGGATCGAGGCCGAGGAGCGCCTGCAGTACATGGCGACTCGCGATGCGCTGACGGGCCTGCCCAACCGCCTGCTCCTGCACGAGCGGCTGGCGCAGGCGATCGCGATGGCCAAACGCAGCGCGCGCCGCGTCGGCGTGCTGTTCATCGATCTCGACCGTTTCAAGAACGTGAACGACACGCTCGGTCACCGCATCGGGGACGAGCTCCTCAAGCTCGTGAGTCACGCCCTCGCCAGCGCCGTGCGCGAGAGCGACCTGCTCGCGCGCCTTGGCGGCGACGAGTTCATGGTCATCGTCGAAGACCTGGATGACCCGGCGATCCTCGGCCGCATTGCCCAAAAACTGCTCGACACGATCGCGCAGCCGTTCACGATCGAGGAGCACGACATCTATGTGACGTCCTCGATCGGAATCAGCGTCTACCCGGATGACTCCGACGATCCCGAGGAGCTGCTGAAGCATGCCGACGTGGCGATGTATCGCTCGAAGGAGCTCGGCCGCAACACGTACCAGTTCCTCGATGCCGACCTCGCCGCCGATCGCGTGCGCCAGCACTCGCTCGAGCGCGCGCTGCGCGTGGCCTTGAAGGACGATGCGCTCCAGCTGCATTACCAGCCCATGGTGCGCATCGACGATGCGCGGGTGATCGGCGCCGAGGCGCTGTTGCGCTGGTACGACCCCGAGCACGGCGAAGTGCCGCCGCCGGTGTTCATTCCGCTGGCCGAGGAGTCGGGACTCATCCACGCGCTCGGCGAATGGGTGCTGCGCACGGCCGCGCGCCAGTGCATGGAATGGCGCCGCGACGGGATGGACATACGGGTGTCGGTGAACATGTCCGCGCGACAGTTCTACCGCGACGACCTTGCGCGGCGCTTTGCGGAGATCGTGCGCAGCGTAGCCTGCGAGCCCTCGTGGATCGAGCTCGAAGTCACCGAGACCAGCCTGCTGCACGACCTCGACGCGATCCGCAAGGTCCTGCACGAGCTGCGCGACATCGGCTTCACGGTCGCCATCGACGACTTCGGCACCGGCTACTCGTCGCTCACGCACCTGAAGCAGTTTCCGATTGATACGCTCAAGATCGACATCTCGTTCATCGCCGATCTCGAGACCGATCCGGGCGATGCCGCGATCACCGAAGCGATCATCGGACTCGCGCGCGGGCTGGGGCTCAATGTCGTCGCGGAGGGTGTCGGCACGAAGGCGCAGCTCGACTTCCTGCAGCAACGTGGGTGCCACTGTTTCCAGGGATTCTGGATCAGCCAGCCATTGCCGGCCGACTCGTTCGTGGCATTCGCCCGCGCGAATCATGCGAACCTGTAGGCGAGGCTTCGCGGCGCTTTCGTGCAATGGCCGTAGGCCGGGCCTCAGCCCGATGCAGCGCATGCGATGCGGAAGCCTCGTCTGCAAACCATCGTCGTTGCCACTCTGGAACGTCAGGATTCGGCCCGGCCCTGATGCTCACACGTGCAGCGACTCCAGCCACGCCGCGAGCACGCGTGCGGGACGCTCCCACTCGTTATCCAGCATCAGCATGTGTGCGAGCCCATCGACCATGACCGGTTCGACGCCGTGATGATGTGCGGTCGAGCGCACGTCGTCGGGCGTGCAGATGCGATCGCCGGTGACGCCAAGCACCAGCGGCGGCGTCCCCTGGCGCGTCTGCAGTTGCCAGTGCAGCCGCAGCGATAGATCGAACAGTGCGCGCGGCGATTCGCTGCCGATATGGCGCACGGCCTCGCGCAGGACTTCCGGTCGTACGTTGCGGCTGAAGTAATACGGCTGGAGGGCGCGCAGCACTTCCCCGGTGACGCGTCCGGGGTCGAGCTGGCCCATCTGCATGATGTACTCCGGCCGCTCGGCGGCGAGCCTGCCGGCGACGACGAAGAGGCCTGCCGGCGGGATCGGCGCGAGCAGCGCGGCCGCGCGTACGGGACGGGTCGCGAGCAGCCGTTCGATCACGGCAGCGCCCATTGAATGCCCGATCAGCACCGGCGGCTCGTCGAGCTGCGCGGCGATGCGCTCGACGTCGGCGGCGTAGTCGTCGAGTCCCGCCACGAACAGGGAGTCGGCGCCCCCTGACTTGCCGTGCCCGCGAAGGCTGAGCGCATGCGTCGCATACCCGAGCGATGCGAACCATGGCAGGAAGTAGGGCTCCCAGTACCATGCATCACAAAAACCGCCATGCACGAACAGCAGCGGCGGGCGGATGCGCGCAGACGCATTGCGCTCCGGCGCGCGCGAGCGCACCTCGAGACGAAGCTCAGCGGGAAGCACGCGCTGCGCTCGGACGGGCTCGCCAGGCCCTGCTGTGAATGGCTCGCGGCGCACCCGCACCCGGCGCACCGGGACGCTGGCGCGGCCATGCCGCTCCGGTGCCGATGCAGGCATGCCGTCCCAGCCGCACGCCATGCTGGCAAAATAGCGGTCCCGGCCCCGGTGCGCGGCCGCGTGAGCCAAGGCCGGTGTTTTCGCCGGCGGCCGCGTCTGCCGTGCGGCTTACGGCCTTTGAGGTCCCGTCCGGCCAGCGGCGCGCCCGATGTTTCGCAGTATCCAAATGCCCCTAGCCGCCCGAAAAAAAACGTCCATTCTGCCAGAGCGGTCACTGCCGGTCAGCGCCGTGTACGACCCGGGGTGCCGTCGCTGTCCGCGTCTCGCCAACTTCCTCGATGCGGTGAAGGCGGAGCACCCGACGTATTTCTGCAAGCCCGTGCCTCCGTTCGGTCCGTTGGGCGCTGCGCTCACCATCGTCGGCCTGGCGCCGGGCCTGCACGGCGCGAATGCCAGCGGGCGGCCCTTTACCGGCGATTACGCCGGGGTGCTGCTGTTCGAGACGTTGCACGCCTACGGCTTTGCCAGCGCGCCCACCACCACGGGCCCGGACGACGGGCTGGCGCTGATCGGCTGTCGCATCACCAACGCCGTCAAGTGCCTGCCGCCGGACAACAAGCCGCTCCCGAGCGAGATCCGCGAATGCAATGCGTACCTCGCCGCCGATCTCGCGGCGCTACCCGATGGCGGCGCGATCCTGGCGCTCGGTCGCGTCGCCCACGATGCCGCATTGCGCGCACTGCACGTCAAACCTGGCGGGTTCCGCTTCGCGCACGCGGCGGCGCATCCCCTGGGACGGGGCATCGCCCTGTTCGACAGCTATCATTGCAGCCGCTACAACACCAACACGCGCCGCCTGACGACGGCGATGTTTCGCGCCGTGTTCGACGCCATCGCCGACCATCTTGCCGCCGCCGGAACGCGCAGCGCAGCCCGCGCCGCGTGAGCGATACGTGATGCCATCCACCGAACCCGCCGAGACCAACGCACCGCGCACATCGGCATTCGACGCCCGCGAGGTCATGGCGTCGCTCCCGCATCGGCCCGGCGTGTACCGCATGTTCGACGCGGCGGGGGAGACGCTCTACGTCGGCAAGGCGCGCGACCTCAAGAAGCGCGTATCGAGCTATTTCCAGAAGACCGGGCACGAGCCGCGCATCGCCGTGATGGTGGCCCAGGTCGCGCGCGTCGAGACCACCGTCACCCGCTCCGAAGGCGAGGCGCTGCTGCTCGAGAACAACCTCATCAAGGCACTCGAGCCGCGCTACAACATCCTCTTTCGCGACGACAAGAGCTATCCGTACGTATGCCTCACCGGCGAGACCTTTCCGCAGCTGCGTTTCCACCGCGGCAAGCTCGAGCGGCAGCACAAGTATTTCGGGCCGTTTCCCAGCGCGGGTGCGGTGCGCGAAGGGATGGCGCTGCTGCAGAAGGTCTTCCAGCTGCGCACCTGCGAGAACACGGTATTCGCGAACCGCTCGCGGCCCTGCATGCTGCATCAGATCCAGCGCTGCAGCGGTCCCTGCGTAGGTCTCATCCCGCAGGAGGAATACGCCAACGACGTACAAAGCGCGGTGCTGTTCCTCCAGGGGAAGACCACCGAGGTGCTCACGCAGCTGCAGCGGCAGATGGAGGACGCGAGCGCGAAGCTGGAGTTCGAGCGTGCGGCGCGCCTCCGCGACAAGGTCACGCGACTGCAGCAGCTGCAATCGCGGCAGTTCGTCGAGAGTGCCACGGCGGGCGACCTCGATGTCGTCGCCGCGTCGGCGGAGCAGGGCCTCGTCGCCGTGAACCTCGTGATGATCCGGGGCGGCCGGCATGTCGGCGATCGCACGTTCTTCCCGCAGCACGCCGACGCATCGTCGCTGGACGACGTCGTATGCGCGTTTCTGGAGCAGCACTACGTCGAGCGTCCGGCGCCGCCGACGATCATCGCGCCGGGTGCCGGCGAGCACGAGACGCTGGCCGAGGTGCTGTCGATGCAGACGGGCCTGAAGGTGCAGATCGTCGGCCATCCCGGTGGGGAACGCCGCGTCTGGCTGGCCATGGCGCTGCAGAACGCCGAGTTCGCCATCACGCAGAAGCTGGCGCAGAAGGCCACCCAGGAAGACCGTCTGGTGGCACTGCAGGCAGCGCTCGGGCTGGCGCCGTCGGCACAACGCATCGAGTGCTTCGACGTCTCGCACACGATGGGCGAGCGTGCGGTCGCATCGTGCGTGATCTTCGACCGGCATGCGATGCAAAGCTCCGAATACCGGCGCTTCAACGTCTCGCCGGCCATGGGCGGCGACGATTACGCCGCCATGCGCGAGGCGCTGTCGCGGCGCTGCGCGCGCATCGTCTCGGGCGAGTACCCGGCACCGGACCTGCTGGTGATCGACGGTGGCAAGGGACAGGTCGCCGTGGCCGCGGAAGTGCTGGCCGAGCAGGGACTGCACACGACACGGTTGATCGGCATCGCGAAGGGGCCGGAACGCAAGCCCGGCGAGGAGGACATCGTCTTTCCCGATCGTCCGGAGCCGCTCAACCTGCCGCCGGACCATCCGGGCCTGCATCTGCTGCAGCAGATCCGCGACGAAGCGCACCGGTTCGCGATCCAGGGCCACCGCGCGCGGCGCGCGAAGGCCCGCACGACCTCCACGCTGCAGGAGATCGAAGGCATCGGCGCGCGCAAGCGGCAGGCGCTGCTCGCCCACTTCGGCGGCTTGCGCGGCGTTCAGGCGGCGAGCGTGGACGATATTGCGCGCGTGCCAGGCATCAGCCGCGCATTGGCCGAGCGCATCTTCGGGACCCTTCACGGATGAATGCCGACGCCGAGCGTAGAATGCCGGGGCCCGCAGCGGAGCCCAGCGGTTCCGCGCCCGTTTCCATGGTGTTCAACATCCCGATCGCGCTGACGTGGCTCCGGATCGTCCTGATCCCGGTCTTCGTTGGCGTTTACTACCTGCCGGCAACGCTGCTGTCGCCCGTCGGGAAGAACTGGACGGCCATGACCGTGTTCGCGCTGGCGGCGATCACCGACTGGCTCGACGGTTATCTCGCACGCCGCTGGGGCGAGACGAGCGCATTCGGCGCATTCCTCGATCCCGTTGCCGACAAGCTCATGGTGGCCGCGGCGCTGATCATGCTGGTCTGGCTCGATCGCGCCGAAGCCTACCTCGCGATGATCATCATCGGTCGCGAAATCGCGATCTCCGCCTTGCGCGAGTGGATGGCACAGCTCGGCAAGAGCCGCAGCGTCGCGGTGGCCATGGTGGGCAAGATCAAGACCGCCGCCCAGATGACGGCCATCATCGCACTGCTGCTTTGGGAACCGGTGATTCCCGGCGTCTCGACGCCGCTGATAGGCTCGATCGCGCTATGGGTCGCCGCGATCCTCACGCTCTGGTCGATGTTCCACTACCTGCGTCTCGCGGCGCCTTACCTCGCCGAGAGTCGCGCCGACCCCCCTTAGTGGATCAGGGCACGCATACCGGCGCCGTGCGGATCACGCCGTGCGCACGGGCGAAGGCGGCGATCGCCTCCGGTGCAACCGCCGGGCTGAAGTAGTAGCCCTGGATCTCATCGCAGCGACGCTCGCGCAGGAAGGCGAGCTGCCCGGCAGTCTCGACCCCTTCCGCGACAACCTTGAGACGCAGGCGATGCGCCATGGCGATGACCGCGGAGACGATTGCGGCGTCGTCCGGATCGGTGGCGATGTCGCGGATGAACGAGCGGTCGATCTTGAGGCTCTCGATCGGGAATTTCTTGAGGCGGGCGAGGGACGAGAACCCGGTGCCGAAGTCGTCGATCGACACGTGCACGCCCATCTCGCGTATCGAGACCAGGCGCGCCGCCGCGCGCTCCGGCTGCTCCATCATCATGCTTTCCGTGATCTCGACCTCGAGGAGCTCCGCCGGCAATCCGGTTTCGGCCAGCGCGTGCGGAATCTCGACCGCGAAGCGCTCGTCGGAAAATTGCAGCGGGGAGAGGTTGATCGCGACGCGTACGGGGCCGAAGTCCTCGTTCTGCCACAGGGCAGCCTGGGCGCACGCGCGACGCAGCACCCAGCGGCCGATGTAGCGGATCAGCCCGGAATCTTCGGCCAAAGGAATGAATGCGTCGGGCAGCAGCAGGCCGCGCTCCGGATGCCGCCAACGCACCAGCGCTTCCACGCCGGTCATGCGTCCCGTGGCCACGCACACCTTGGGCTGGTAGTGCAGCACGAACTCGTCGGCATCGAGCGCGCGGCGAATTCCCGCGCTGAGTACCATGCGTTCCTCGGGCGCGCGGCTGTCGACATCGGAAAAGAACGCAAGGCCGTTTCGCCCCGCCTGCTTCGAGCGGTACATCGCGGCGTCCGCCTGCTTGAGGAGCTGCGCGGCACTGGAGCCGTCCTGCGGATACATGGCGATGCCGATGCTGGCGCCGAGGCGGCATTCCTGCCCCTTCACTGCAAAGGTATCGGAAAGGACATCGAGCAGGCGTTGTGCGAGATCGCGGACGTCAACCTCGTCCGTGATCGTTTCCGCAAGCACGATGAACTCGTCGCCGCCAAGTCGCGCCGCGGTGTCCGCGGTACGGATCGACCCGGAGATCCTCTCGGCCATGATGCGCAGCACCTCGTCGCCGATCAGGTGACCGAAGGCATCGTTCACGTCCTTGAAGCGATCGAGGTCGATGAAGAGGACCGCGAGTTGCATCCGCGTGCGCTGCGATACGGCGAGGGCATGCTCGAGACGCTCGAGGAATGCGGCACGATTGTGCAGTCCCGTCAGCGCATCGTAGTGGGCGAGCCGGCTGATGTTCGCTTCGGCGACCTTCTGCTGTGACACGTCGCGACCGACGCCGCGATAACCGGTGAATGCGCCCGTGGCGTCGAAAATAGGCTCGCCACTGACGAGCACGTGCGTGATCTCTCCGCTCGGTGTCGTGCGCGTGAGCAGGAGATCGCGAAACGTCTCGTGCCGTTCGAGCTGTGCGCGATGCGCGGCCCAGCCACCCTTGGGTTCCTCCAGGCCAGGCAGTTCCCACCGCCGCTTGCCGAGGTGCGCCTGCACGGTCGACCCGAGCACGTCGACCAGATCGCGGCTGATGAGGGTGAAGCGGAATTGGTCGTCCTGTTCCCAGTACCAGTCCGAGCCGAGCGATGTAAAGCTGCGAAAGCGGGCATCGCTCGCCGCGAGTTCCGCGGTGCGCTGGGCCACCCGTGCCTCGAGCGAGTCGCGCTCCCCCTGCAGCGCGTCGTTCAGGGTGCGGAGCTCGCGCGACGAGCGTTCCAGCGTGAACTCGAGGAGCACCCGCTCGCGCTGCGCTTTTGCGTAGGCCTGGCTGACGCGCGCGAGCAGTGCGGGCCATTTGCGAATGTCGGGCAGTACGTCGTGGCCGATGCCGAGACGTCGCAGTTGCCGGGCAAGCCGCGGATGGAGGCCGCTCATCGGCGCTTGCCGGCGATAACCGGCGCCCGCCATCGACCGTGCCGGCCGGAAGGATCGACGGCGCCGTCGATCCGCGGACAGGAACAGCCATGTTGCTGCGCGATCGACGATCGCACGCATGGATGGTTGAACGGCAACACGGATTGTGGGGATCGGCAGGTCATTAGGGGTCTGCAGCAAAAGCAACAAGCGGGCCCAAGGGCATTTCACCCTCCGTGACGCGTACGGTGTGCCGGCGTTGCGGAGAAGGCAGGTTCTCCAGGAAGGGAAACTGCCGATACGGGGCAGACAATGACAAGCTCCGGCGCATTGACCCGGGAGCCCGTCAAACAGTAAAATGGAAGGCTGTTCCCCGATAGCTCAGTTGGTAGAGCGACGGACTGTTAATCCGCAGGTCCCAGGTTCGAGCCCTGGTCGGGGAGCCAAATAAATCAGGCGGTTGCGCGTTTTTCGGCGCAACCGCTTTTATATTTTTGAGGCCACGTAGCCGTTACGTAGCCGTTATGCCTAGGCCAGCGCACCATTGCCACGCTGTCTTGTGCACGGTCGGCGACATGGGCACGCGTGACAGCGGCCGAGTGAATCACCTTGCTCTGACTGTCCACGCCGACGTGCCCAGGGGCGGTCGCTTCGGGAATGCCCCGCCCACACGCGTAGGCGCGCCGGCTCGCGGCGCACCGGCGGGCTCACGATCTTCGGTTGATCTCGTTCACCACCTCGATCTCGACATCGCGCTCGGCCAACAGCTTCTTGCGCTTGGCGCTCGGAAGCGTTGACTGCCATGGCGGCCCAAGATGGCGCGGGTCGCCTACGGCACGACTGTGCGCACGAAGCTCGCAACCTCTGTTAGACCCTCAAGCGGAGGTGATGATGCGAAGCCCGCTACAGATCGACACACGCCTCGAGAAACCGCAGGATCGCCATGGACCAGGAAGAGGACATCAGGAGCGCGCCATGCGTCCACGATCGTCAGCATCGGGCCTTCTTACCAATGGCGCCGTTTCTCAATCGCGCTCGCATGTGCCGTGCCGCCTACTGCTCGTCCATCTCCGCGCAGCGCTAGAGTCCTGAGACGCCAGTTAAAGTGCAAAGACCAGCATTTCATCAAACAGTCATCGTCAGATCATCTCTTGCCCACCGGGAGTGTCCTAACCGGAATTCGACTTGACGGACAATGTCCGATCAAGTCGATGCGCCTCCGATGCAAAGACCGAGATCGACACTCCCCCGTTATTGGGTGCAGCGCTGCGAACGCGTGCAAGCTCGAAACCGGCCGTTCGACCCGGGCTCGTCAACTGGCGCTATCGGCCAGAAGCGGACATCGCTCCAGGTGCAAATCCACGGCGAATGGAGCAAGCTATCCAGCCCAGGTTGACTACCACGTTCATATAACGTCGGGAGAACCCTATGGATTGCTGTGGACACGCCCCTCGCAAGCTCACGCGCCGACAGTGGATGTGTGGCACTGCGCTCGCTTCTGTTGGCGTTATGCTCGCCGGTGGTCTATCTCCTCGTGGTTCAACTGCCGCAGCGCAGACAGCCGAAACAACCTCCGCAGCCCTCGACGTCCTTCGAAAGTCTATTTCCATCGACGTCCACACCCATGGGGGGACAACGGGAATCACGTCGAAGGCGCCGCCGAACGGCGATCTCGCGAAGGGTATGCGAGCGGGATCACTGGCGGTGGCGTGTCTCGCTGACGTACCGGACGGACCCATTCTCGGCAGGAATCCAGCTGGCGCCCTTGCTGCAGTGCGTACGCCAGTGTCGGGTCAGCTCTACAAGCACCATCTCGAGCGTCTCGCCTGGATGGACGAGATGGTCACCAATCATGGTCTGCGCCGCGCGTTATCGGCGGCCGATCTCGAGGCGGCGCATGCAGCGGGACAGCCGTCGATCGTCGGCGATATAGAAGGACTCGACTTTCTCGAAACCAAGCTCGAGCGGCTTGAGGAGGCCCATCAGCGCGGCGTTAGGCACCTTCAGCTCGTGCACTACGCACCCAACGATATCGGCGACTTTCAGACTGGGGCGGTCACACATCGCGGGCTAACGCCGTTTGGTGCGGATGTGATTCGCGCTTGCGATCGCCTGGGATTCGTCTGCGATGTTGCGCACGCGACCGAGGACACGGTGAAGCAGGCGGTCAAAGTCGCCACCAAGCCTCTTCTGCTGTCACATACCGCTCTATCCGGGTCACGGGCCATGGGATCCACCACAGCCCTCGCTGGCCGGCAGATCAGCCCAGACCACGCGCGGGCCATCGCCGAGACCGGCGGCTCGGTCGGCATCTGGCACTTCTTTCCAAGCCTCGACAAGTACGTCGACGGCCTGAAAGAGATGGCAGAGGTGGTGGGGGTCGATCATGTCTGCGTTGGCACCGACCAGCAGGTTGCGCCTGGGAGCGTGCAGGACTATGCGCAATGGGTTCAGCTTGTCGCGGCGATGCTCCGCGGCGGCTTCAGCCCTGAAGAGGTCGGGAAGATCGCCGGCGGTAACTATCTCGGGATATTTCGCGCTGCAGTCGGTTGACCTTTCATCTCGCTCTACAAACAGTAGTTCGGCATCATTGCTAAGTGGCTTGTCGCCTCGTGGGTGCCAAACAACGTCCGCTATCACGCAGGCCGAATGACCGCTCCGGGTCGGATACGTCAACGGGCCGTCGGGATTCGGTGCGGTCGAGAGTTGCCGCTGGGCCTCCGTCGCGATCGGCCAGAACCAATCACTCAACGGCGAAGCCACGCTGGGTGGCGTAGTATGGTTAGAATTGAACTCATAAACTGAAGTCGGCGGAGGCAAAATTGAAATGCCCTAAATGCAATTCGGACCTGATGCCAACAATTCGGCACAAGATCGAGGTCAACTATTGTCAATCCTGTAAAGGGATGTGGCTGGAGTCTCAGGAGCTTGAGCAACTGGAAGATGAGGTCTTTGACTTCGGCGAACATGCGAAGGGAACCCTGGTCTTCAGTTCTACGCCCACAACCGCCAAATGCCCCGAGTGTAACGCTCTCCTCAAGAGATTCAGGTACAGACTCTACGATCTAGAAATGGAGTTTTGCGAGAATCAACACGGGTATTGGCTGGATGATGACGAAGATACAAAAGTCTTAGAATTGATGAAAAACGAGGAATCAGATTTGCAAAGAAAACTGCTCACCGAAGACAAGTGGGCTGCAACGCTAAAGCATATGCGCTCTAGTTCGTTTCTCAGTAAAGTACGAGAGCTGTTTCACTAAGGGCGTGCACGAGAATACGTTCCAATATGTAATGGAATTCGAACGCCTTAGATCGGGACAACGGTTGTCGCTAAGTCTCGATTTGATGGACGGCCCCAAGTCGGCCGCTAGCTGACGACTGCTCGGGGTCGAACTGCGACCGTCGGAGATCAGGCGGCTCGCCGCCAAGAGCGACGGCAGGTGCAACTCCTGCTTGAGTGCCGCGCCGCTGACTTAGAGCGGACGCCGCGGCATGCGATGAACGTTTACAGTGATGAAACGCGCTATGACTGGTCGCGCGCTTGCATTGCTCCCGATTTCAGGACGCGAACCCCGGGCTTTGCGTCGAGCATGGCCGCGAGCAGCGCGGACGCAACGGCGCGGGCCGGGATCGGCTGCATCCGCTTAGGCACGATCCAACCGAACGGGCCCAGCAGTTGTGCCGCCCATATCTCGCCGGTGCGCGTCGGTTGTCCCAAGGCGGCTCGGTCACCCAGCAGCAATGATGGCTGCGCGATCACGACCGATTGGTAGCCGAGTTGCGCGATGGCGGCCTGCATGTCACCTTTCACGCGGTTGTAAAAGACGCGCGACGTTGCATCGGCGCCCAACGCCGACACGACGGCCAACCGTGTCGCCCCCGCAGCCCTCGCGGCCCGTGCGGTATTCACTACGAAGTCAAAATCGACTTGGCGAAAGGCGGCTTCGGAGCCGGCAACCTTAATCGTGGTGCCGAGCGCGATGAATACGTCATCAACTGTCGGGAACGCTGCGGGCAGTCGAGCGAAGTCGACTTGGTGAAGCTTCAGCGTTGCACTGGCCGTGATGTCCGACGCCGCGCGGCGCAGTAGGACATGCACGCGGTGATAATGATTGTCGGCCAGCAGCATGCGCAACAGCTCGCGACCGATGAGGCCGGTGGCGCCAGCGAGAAGGGCAATGCGCGGGGCCGCAACCACGTCATCCATGTGATCACTTTACCCGCGTCATAGGGGCGCGGATTGGGCGCGTGAGGGATGCCCCCAGGAGGCGACCGTTATCGCACGACCAGGCCCCTGCTACTCGATTCGTTCGGTTAGCAGGCTGTTGAAAATGGGCCAAAGAATGGCGCAAGTCGTGTCATCGAATGAGTCGCAAGCTCGGTCCGCCGCGGAGTTCGCGGTTTGCGCCCGTCGCGCAGTGCGCGCTTTGGCTCGCGACCCCCTTCTCGCGCAGTCATGTTGCCGCTCCCGCAGGCACCGCCACCGGTATTCGGGCAAGGCGCACCAAGTTGCTGGCAGTCATGGTGAGCTTGAACTGCTGATCGACGCGCCGCAGTCCGCGAAACACCGTTTGCCGGAGGCGGCCGATGGTCTTGCCCCAACCGAAATGCTCCTCGATGCGTTTGCGGATGATCTGGCTGATGCGGTAACTCGGATGCCGGGTGGTACGCCCGTCGATCGCGCTGCCGCCGCGACGCGTATCGTTGGCAGCGACGTGGGGGGTGACCTTGCGCTCGCGACAGCCGGCTACGAAATCGGTGGTGTCGTAGGCCTTGTCGGCGCCGATGCTACGGCGACCGGTCGTGGCTGGCATCGCGTCGAGCATGGCCAATGCCGCGTGGCGTTCGCCAAAGCCATCAGCATGGGAGACAACGGCGCTGACCACCAAGCCGTTGCGGTTCTCCATCAGCGCATGGCCTTGGTAGCAGAGCAGCGCTGCCGTGTTATGGCTCTTGCGATAGTTCCTGGCGTCCGGATCGGTCGTGCTGGCGTGGGTGTCATTGCTGCGCGGCTGCCCCTTCCAGTCCGCTTGCGCATTGCGTCCGCCACCACCCGGCCGCTGATCGTCGCTGCCGTCCTTCGGCCGATAGCTCTTCTGGCTCGCCCACGCCTGAATCAGCGTGCCGTCGACCGAGAAGTGCTCCTTGGACAGCAGCCCACGACTGTCGGCCAAGCGCAGCACCTCGGCAAAAAAGCCCTCCACCACCTGGTGCGCCAACAAACGGTCTCGATTCTTCGAGAACGTCGAGTGATCCCAGATCGGATCATCGAGCGCCACCCCGACGAACCAGCGGAACAACAGGTTGTAGCGCAGCTGCTCGCACAGTTGCCGCTCGCTGCGGATCGAGTAGAACACTTGCAGCAGCAGGGCGCGAATCAGCTTCTCCGGCGCAATCGAGTCGCGGCCGCTATCGGCATAGATCTCGTCGAACCGGGTGTTCATCGCCGCCAACGCGTCGTTCACCAGCACGCGGATCGCCCGCAGCGGATGATCGGCCGGCACAAAGTCGTCCAGTTTCGCCACGGTGAACAGGCTCTCTTGCATCGCATCGGGACCGCGCATCGCTCGAACCTCGAAGGAGAAGGCGTGAGAACTTCTACCAGAACGATAGCCGCAATTGCCCCTTTTGCAAGCCGAATTTCAACAGCCTGTTAGACAGTCATCCATGCCGCAAACGGCCGCTTCGAGTCGACCCGGAGAATCTTGTATGGCTCAACGCGGCCTTAGCGCATCGCGCTCAATACCACTCGGTGATCAGTGCTTGTTGGTCAGGGCGTACGGTCGGACGCTTTCTCTCCACACACCCCGCGCCTCACCCCACGGCGCCGTCTGCAGGTAGAACCACTGGCGCCGCGCAAACGCGACCCTGCCGCGGCGGGGCCGTGTTTGCTGCTACTAAATTAGCCACGATTCATTGCCGCTGCTGAGTCCGAGTCCTGCTAGCCTGAGGTCGAGAAGTGCCAGGACGGCTGAAGCGCGCGCTGGCGCGGTGAGTACCGCGCTTCGGGCGGCCCATATACTCCACCGGTGCCAAAGTGCCTCAAGGATTGCCCAAGTAGTCGCGCTTGCCGATCTCGATGCCGTTGTGGCGCAGGATGTTGTAGGCAGTGGTGACATGGAAATAGAAATTCGGCAGTGCATGGCCGAGCAGGAATTGCATGCCTTTGTAGCGGGTTTCCTTTTCGCCGCGTTTGACCAGGATTTCTTTGTCTTCGGTGCCGTCGATCTGCTCCGGCGTCACGGTCTGGATGAAGGCGATGGTTTTGGCGATGCGCGCCTTCAGGTCGGACAGAGTCTTCTCGTTGTCCTCGTACACCGGGATCTCCACCCCGGCCAGGCGCGCCACCACGCCTTTGGCTGTATCGCAGGCGATCTGAACTTGCGACTTCATGGGCAGCATGTCAGGGAACAGGCGATAGGTAGTCAGCGTAACAGTGTCGAGTTTCTTGGTGTCGACGTGGGCCTGCGCCTTGTCAAGGATGTTTGACAGGTTGCCGAGGATGTTGACGAATCGCGGAACGCTCGCCTGATACATGGAAATGTTCATGGGAATTCCTTGGTGGGAACAGGGGACAACGGCAACCCCATTCTAGCCGCAGCCGAAATGATAGGCACGATCGGACCCAAGCGATCGGCAGCGTCTGGGTCCGACGGTCGCTGACCGGCCAGTTGCGGACGGTCACCCATTCCCGGTAAGCGGCATTCAACAGTGCCTCTGGCCTGCTTCGCTCGCTTTATGCAGGGCGATCGCTGGCGAATCCGACGTCGTGCTCACGATGATCGGAGAACTCGAGCGCCTGCGTGCTGCACGCTGCGGACTGGAACACCCAATTGCCCAGTAACCGTTGGCCTCATAACGAGCACCTCGGCTCAATACAAGGTGCTGGGCGCTGCGCGAGTCGCGCGCCGCAACCGAAAATGTTAGAACACGCACTGGTACCGACGGCATGTTCGATCAACGGCGACTTCAGCCACATTGGCCAACGATTGCCTTCAGTCTCACCGGGTCAAGCAGCTTCACCCCGCGACCTTGCACTTGGAGCAGGCCCTCTCCCTGCAAGCGCGAGAAGAGGCGGCTCACGGTCTCCAGTTTCAGCCCGAGATAGCTGCCGATCTCCTCGCGCGTCATGCGCAGTACAAATTCACTGGATGAATACCCGCGCTCACGATAGCGTTCGGCCAAGTTCAGCAGGAACATAACGAGACGCTCCTCTGCGCGCATGCTTCCGAGTCCGAGCATCGCGCGCTGCGCGTTCATCACCTCGTGCGATAGAAGCTGATGGAGGCAGTGCTGCAGCGTGGGAACGCGCCGTGCAAGGTCCTCGATATCCAGTATTGCCAAGGCGCAGACTTCGGTATCTTCGAGCGCCACTGCCGTGGCGCCGTGGCACTCGGTGCCAATGCCATCGAACCCGATCATGTCGCCTGCGATGTGGTAGCCCGTGACTTGCTCCCGGCCGTCATCGGCGAGCACGCTCGTCTTCAGGGACCCTAACCGAATCGTGAATAGCGCGCGAGAGCGCCCCCCAGCGCGATACAGCGGTTCATTTCTTCTGAGTTTGGTCCGATGCGCGATTAGGGGATCGAGCAGATGCGCCTCCGCGTCAGTGAGTCCGAGCGGGAAGCAAAGCCCGCGCTTGCGGCATGTCTGGCGTCGGATGGTGTGATCGCGGGCGGCGATGTCTGGCGGCAATTCCACCATCTCCGCGAGTCTCGGTATCGTGAACGCTGACCTCACTCGTTGTGCCTTGACTGCTTGCATGGAATACCTCATCGGCCACGAAGGAGTCGGACCTTGCCACTGCGGCATGCTCCAGCGCGACCGCGGCGCGCGCGTGAGTTACGCGAGAACTAAGTGCTTCACCGTGTATAGCTGGCCCCAAAAGGCCGGTCGGTGCGGTATCGCACATAAGACTCTCTGACGTGCACTTCGCCCAGGTCGAAAATTGTGGAGTACCGGCAAAATGCGTGCGGCGCAAGGCGTCTGCGCACCCTTTCGAGCACCCGGCGATTCGAACGACTGCTTCGGGAGTTTGTCGATCGCTGTTCAGGGTCGAGCCCGGGCATTCGGCCCGACAGATCGAACGGCAGCTCTGCGCTGTTCACCTGAAGTTATTTGTTGGTAGTCGTCGGACGAGTACCGGCCAGAAGCGGACCTAATCGACCGTCCGCTATACGGCTACCTGCTGGCTAGAACTCCCAGCCTTCGCTCTCCATGAAGCCCTCGAGGTCCAGACACGGGATACCGAAGTGCTTGCAGATATTCGGCACCTTGACGGCGTTCGGCTTGGAATGCTCTGCGGTCACAACAGTGCCGCCGATCGCGAAGGCGCGAGCCACGACGAAGGCGTCGGCGTTGCGGCCGCCCTTATAGAGCTTCTGCTTCTCGATGTTAGATTGGAAGTGCGTCACGGCGTAGATCTTTGCCACAAAGGCACCCTCCTTTCCATCCGGCGTGACGAAGAGCTTGGGATTGGCCTTAGCCCACTCAAGATCGGCACCAGGCGATCCGTCGCCAAGCTCGTGGAAGACCTCACGGGTCGACGTGATCTTACCGTTGGCGACGAGCTGGTCGAACTCCTTCCAAAGCGACACGAAGCGTTTGCGGTAGTAGTTCTTGTGCAGATTGGAGATCACCCCGGTATCTAGGACATACATCAGAGCCCTCCCCCCGCAAACTTCTCTGCGAAGGTCGGCAGACTCTTGGGCTTCATGTTCAGGTACTCGGCGAGCTGCCTTAGGTCAAAGCGCTGCTGGTAGTACTTGGTGAAAGCGAGGTCGATGTAGCGCTGCCCCAGGTAGGCGTGTTGGCTGTTGTAGTAATTGCCCGATGACTCCTTGTTGTCGGGCTTCTTCATCTGCGCCGTCCACTCTTTGGCCGCCGCGACGTACTCGTCAGCAGCTATCAGGCCACGGTCGAGAAACTTCCGGTAGATCACTTCACGACTGACGTTGAAGTGGTCGGCGAGCTGGCTCGCCGCAAGCCGGCCGATCTTCATGCCCTTGAGCATCATGTCGAGCAGGTCGTCCGGCACTAGGACGCGCGCAGCCAGGCCGTTGCAGATGACTTCGATCCTCTGTTCCGCGTCGCCCAGGTGCTTGATGAACGGATCGTCGAGAAGGTCGACACCGCTCGTATGAAAGAGCAAGTGTCCCAGCTCATGGAAGAGCGTGAAGATCTGGCGCGACTTCGCCGAACTATTGTTGATATAGATGACGGGGAACTCGTCGTCGTACAGGCAGAACCCGAAGTAGTGGGGCGCGCGGAAGGCGTCCTTGAATACGAAGATTCCGGCCTTCGTGACGAAGACCTCACGCCATTTTTCCAAGGCCTCATCGATGTTCTTCCATCCGGCCTGCTCGTCGACGCTCACCCCGAGATACTTGCGCACATCGACGGCGATCTTGTCGAGCGACGTGTTGAGCGTCACCTCGAGATCGCGCGTGATAAGGCGGTCCGAGGGGTTCTTGCCGTCATTCAGCTCAGCCAGGTTGAGCTGCATCGCCTGGCCCTGACGCAGGAAAAAGCGCACCCTGCGGGGGATGGCGGCAAAGTCTTCCGCCGTGAGCGTGCGGAACGATTTTTCGAGTGGTGGAACCTTGGGCGGCTTCGGGAAGAAAAAGACGGCCACCGGCACCTTGAAGCGTTGAGCCATGTCTTCGACCTGGACATAGCTCGGCAGCGCCTCGCCTGCTTCCCATGCAACGATCTTCTTGAAGTGACGCTTTGCGTCTTCGAGCGAGTAGCCTGACCGTTCGCGCGCCCACTGCACGACAGCGGGGGTGATCGGCAGGCCTTCTTTCACCTGTGCCATGTCATCGACCTTCGCCCAGCTCCACAGATACAGGCACCTTGTGCTTCCTGAAGAGGTCGCGAAGTGCCTCGGCCAGACACTCCTTGAGGCTGTATCCCGTCTTGGCTTGGACCATGCGCAGGGAAGCTTTCACCTCGGCCGGGAAGTAGGCCGAAACGTTCACCTCGCCCGCTTTGTGGATCTGACGGGTCTTTGGCACCACTGTAGCCGTAACAACTCTAGCGTAATGGCCGATTTCAGCGGCCGCCACGGCATGCGTGGCCTTGGTTCTTGCCTGTGTCGGCGAGTTCCGTGCCACCTGCGACCGTTGTTTTCCCATTTCTGGGCAACCTCGAGATCTTGAGAGATTGAGAGAATATACCTCGCCGCGTGGGCCGCGGAATAGGGGGTTGTGCACAACACTGACGGTGAAGCGCGGAACGCAAACGGTGCCGACGGTGACGGCTCGGAAACAGCGTCCCAGCAGCTGAACGAGTCAGCTTTTCGGCTGCGCTGCTTGAGATGCCGACCGACTCCATTGGGTCGAAAGCGCCAGTTCGATGCGCCGCCGGCGACGGCTCAATGCGTCGCAGAAGCCAACGTGGCGCGCGGCGGAAGGGGTGCAGCGCTGCCGCGCGTTCGCCGAAGTCTAAGGCGGCGGTATCACGAAGTGGATGCGCATCGCGGCGCTTGCGCATTCCGCGAACCTGCTCATTGCTCCGCACGACGCGCTGGAGCTGTCACAGCATCTAGTGCCCGCAGTGTCGAACGGCTACATGGTCGAGAACATCTTTGGCAGCGACCTCTTTGACCTCGGGGCGCCGAGCCGAGTCGTAAGTGGCTAGGCGACGCGCCCCGGCAGTCCGACGGCGAGCGCCGTCAAGCCGGGGTGATACCGAGTGCCGATGCGCCAACGTATGGAAGAGGACGGGTGCGATCGTTGGGCGAGGACCGTGACCGAAGCCCTCAGATTTGCTTGGTCGACGATGCTGACGGTGGCGGTGTCGTCCGTCGCCGAGTTTGATACCAAGCCGTGTTCCGTCGCCCCGACGACGGGGACGTGATCGTCGCATTGGCGTTAACGACCGCCCAAGACCGTTGCCGTCGTCGCAGTCATCGGCGCTCAGTACACGTCGGTTCGTGCTCGCGCTCATGCCGGCCTCGAAGTCGTCGGCACCTCGTGCCGGTGCTTCGCCCGTGAGGGGATCGGGAACTCGAGTTGCACCGCGAGCCAGCGGAACGCCTCTTTGGCCAGAAGTTGCGGCGGCCGCTCGGAACTGTCCAATTCCAATCCCCGCATGGGCAGCGGGACGGCGGCCTGGTAACGGTGGGAGTCGACATCCCAGCGCGACAACCGAAGCGCGTCAAGGAAGTCGCCGCGCTGCTCGAGACGGCGGTATGCCGCTCGGGGCGAGGCACATGTCCGAATCAGCATGAAACGCGCCGGGCGAAAACTCGCCACGACGCGGCGAAGCGCAGGGGGATCCTCGAGCTCGTACGTCATCGGCGCCACCACCAGGACGCTTCGCTCGAAGGCAACGAGTTCCCGGACCTGGCGGTACAGGCAGGAGTACTGAGCGTCGCGCAACTTGCGCAGCATACCGTTCGCTGCAGCGTCTGCCAGCGAAACTCCATTCACCGCAAGTGCGGCGCGGACCAGCGGTTGTGTCAGCGTGTCGAGATCGAGATACGCGAACTCGCGGGGCAAGAACGGGTAGAGCGCTGCGCCCAGGGTGGATTTCCCGGTGCCGGGGAGGCCTGTCAACGCGATTACGGTCGGGCCCATGCGAGCGGAACGCTGCCAAGCTGCGCCGGATCGTATCGAGCCCCGTGCGCGACGGTCTCGCCTTGGACGCTGCTGCAAGCGAAGCGGCGCTCAGGCCGCGCAGAGCAGGCGTCCATCGGCGTGCAGAAGGGTCGAGATGGCCTCCTCGGGCCGGTTGCAGAAGAGCAGGCGGTCGAGATCGTGGGCGGCGATGAGCCCCGAACCGAGCATCCGGCCGCGCATCCAATCGAGCATGCCTTGCCAGAAGGTCTGGTCGAAGAGCAGCACCGGCGCGTGCGGCGACTTTCCGCACTGAATCAGCGTGAGCACTTCGCCCAGTTCGTCCAGCGTGCCGAAGCCACCAGGAAAGAACAGGAAGGCGCGCGAGTGCCGGCAGAACGCCACCTTGCGCGAGGCGAAGTGCTCGAATTGGACCTTGACGTCGAGGTGTGGATTCGTGGCTTCGTGGGCGGACAGCCCGATGGGAAGACCGACGCTGCGGCCGCGCAACCCGGCCTTGGCGCCCTCGTTCGCGGCCAGCATGATGCCAGGCCCGCCGCCGGTGATCACGGCGATCCCGCGGGCCGACAGCAGCCGCGCCGTTTCTCGCGCCGCGACGTAGTAGCGACTCTCGGGCGTGAGGCGGGCACTGCCGAAAATGGCGACGGAAGGGCCCAAATTCGTCAGCGCGGCCGCGGACGCGTCCACCTCGCGGGCGAGGCGCTGACTGAGCGTGGTGCGTTCCTTCACGATCTGATGAGGGCGCTTTGAGCGTGCCCCCGGCCCAGAGAAGTCGCGCGCGGCGAACTTCGAGCGGCGACGCCACGAGCTACGCGAGCACCAAGCCGTGCGGCCCGCGTGATCACGCGGCGCGCGCTGGGCACTTGTGAATTACAGGCTGTACGCATGCTCCCGCTTTGGCGGACGCCTCGGCTGCTCCTCGAGGGGTTCATAGGCCATTGGCTGAGCAAGATGCGTGCGCGGGCGCCTGGACTCGGATGCACGGCGTCGAGCGTGCGCGGCTCATGGGGAACCCGCCCCAGAACTTGAACCGTCCCCCGAGCTTGTTCACGGCGTCCGCGGCGGCGTCGATGGGGCGTTCGGCGGTCGCTTCTCCTGCGTCGGCTCTGCCCTGTGGCGGTTGCCGGAGCGTCCCTGCGCGTCGGCGCCGTCGGGGTCACCCATCCCGACCGGAGTCATTCCCGTGGACTGACCCGCACCCTGACGGTCCAGAGTTGTTCCCACGCGACCTTGGGATTGGTCGGACGCGCCGGATGCACGAGGTTCAATTCTTCACCGTACGCGATCGCCTGCAGCATGCACCCCGGAACACGTCCCTCGGACCGCTTCTTCCTAAGCAATGTGCCCGCAGCTAGAGGGACTTTCACCGGTCAGTAAGGATCTTCTATTCGTAGCGGTACTGAGCATGGTGGCTGAAATGGCGCAAACGGCTCGCAAGCAAGAGCCGGTTTCTCCTGACCGAGAACCAGGGGTGGCCATACCGGCGCGAAGCGCGCGGTAGCGCGGCCGTTCCCATCAAAGGAAAGGTCAGTCAAGCCGATTTCGGTCGCTTCTCGCGTATCGAAATGTGCGTACGGTATTGTCCTCCACATACGCATCTGCCGCGCCTTCTAGCTAAGTGACAACACGGTGCTCCTTCACGCGCATCGCGATGGGCACGCGATAGCGGCAATGGATCCACTGGCCTCGAGCGCCTGCACCCCACGGTCTCTCACGACGGGTCCACAGGGTCCTGTCCTCGTGTGCCTGCGCTCTCGTCCTCATGCACGGGAGATCTTCCCCGCTGCACCTCGTTGCCATCGATTACGAGAGCCGCGCCTTCGCGGACGGCGGGGCGGGACTGTACGATGGGTCGGCGCCGTCGGTGCGCTGGCACGAGGGCACGTACCAGCGCCGCAATGGTCACAAATACCATGCCGACGGCCAGCAACAGCCACAAGCCCAGCGCCAGAAGCACGATGCCCAGGAGGACAAGGGCGATCAGAAGCGCGCCAAGCAAGTTGCTTGATCTGCTCGAGCCGCGTCCGGCAACCAGATGGATGTGCACGCGCTTCATGGGGTTTGCGCTCGAAGCTGAGCGCCTCGAGGAATAATGGATGTACCGATGACCGCTACCAGTGCAGCGCGATCGCTCGCTCGTCGTGATAGTGCTGCTCGGGATCGGTCACCGTGCTTGCGTGCCAGCGATCCCGATCGAGCACGGCGTGCAGCGTATAAGTTCCGGCATCGAGCGGTGCGCCGCCTGCCGACACCATGAGGATCATCGTCTCGGCGCCGTTCGCCAAGGCCACGACCGGAATCGTGATGTCCTCTTCGATCCAGTGCCCGTGCCAGACTGGCCCGCTGCCGCCTGGCAGGAGCGCGATCATGCCCGGATCGAGCGCGGCCACGGCGGCGAGCTCCGACCGCTTCGCCGCTTCGGTGGCCGGAACCAGTTCGATGAGTGCGCCGCTCGCGTTCGTGCCCGCCGTCGCCGCGGGTGCGCGATAGAGTTCGACCAGATTGCCTGCCGCAGTGGCGATGATGCGCGCGATGCGGGCTTGCGGGTCGAACGTCGCGCTTTCCGCTGGCGCCGCGACCTGGCCCTTTGCGAAGCTCAGTCTTGCGAGCGCTGCGGGTGCTGGTAGCGCGGCGGATTGATCGAGCGCCGAGACCGCTCGCATCGCAATGGACTCCAGCGGACCGAGGCCGGTCGAGGCGCCATGAACCGGTGTCGATACGCCAAGCGGGGGCAACGGCGGCCAGACCGGACCCGGAACCCAACGCCGGACGTGCTTCGAGAGCGTCAGCGTTACCTCACGCGTGAGCGAGATCGGCTCGGGCGACTGCAGCATGAACCCGAAGGTGCCACTGCCGTCGGTCAACCGCGCGATCGTCACCCTATCAGGCGCTTTCTGCAGGCCAATGCCGAGTGCGCCGACGACCGCGTCGAAGAGCTTCTGCCGTTCCTGTGGGTCCGCGGAGCGTTGCATGAGCGCGACGAACTCGGCGGCGTGCGCCGCAAGAACAGAGGTGACCGGCGTGGGGGTTCCGCCGAACGCGCCGGCCGCGAGCGTCGGCAATTGGCCGTCGTATGTGCCCAGGTGCTCGTTGAATGACGCGTACGCGCTCGTGACGAAATCGAAAGCGTAGATGTCGATCGCCCCGACCGCGATGCCTGCGAATGCGGCAGGGCCCCGGGCGACCAGCGCGACGCGCCCGCTGCGCACCGCCTCGCGCGCCCCATCGACCGACACATTGCCCACCGTTGCGCGCACCAGGTCGTCGTACGCCGTGACCGTCAGCAGGAACGTTCCGTCAATCTGCACGGCCGCGCGGCCGAGCTCGCGTTCGCCCGCGGCGTCACGCAGACGCACCACCAGCGCATGACCGCCGCCATCGATCTCGACCGTCGCAACATACCCCGTGGGCACCGGCGTGCCGTCGCCTACGCTGACCGCGATGCCCGCCGCGCTCGCCGAGCGCAGATCGACATGCGAGTGCACCTGGAGGTGATCCCACGTTGCTTCGCCGCAGGTCGCATAGTGACGGCCGCCGCCCGGACTCGGTGCGATCAGGTTTCCGTGCGCGTCGACTGACCAGAGCACGGCCGTCGCGCCGCCGTCCGCCTGCTTGATGAATGCGCCCAGATCGAAGATGTCGAAGCCGGACCGTTCGGTGAACGCGCCATCCTTCTGCCGCACGGTCGCGCGATAGCCGGTCGTTGCTTCCCATGGGCCGGGAGCGGCGTCGCGGTCGATCGGTTCGTGCAACAGCACCTGGCTCGCATGATCGACGGTCGCGGGGCCGCACCCGGGCGACGCCAGCTTCACAGCTTCGTGGCGCAGCACCAGCGCGTCGTGGGATCGTGCTCGACGCACCTTCGCTTGCGCAAAGCCCGACGCAGCCTTCGCATATCGGCGCGGATACGGATTGGCGCGATGCGCCCAGATCCAGTCATCGCTCGGCACGGTCAGTCGCTTGAGCCCGTCGAGCGAGACGACGCGATCGACGTTGAGCTCCAACGGAAACATCTGCGCCTTCTCGGGCGGATCGCCGGGCAGCGGCGTCCGGTCGATCGGCAACACGGAACTCAGCGAATTCTCGAACGCGAGCACGCACGGCTCCAACCGATAGAGCGGCGTCGCGCGTTGCCCTGGATAGGTCATGTCGACGTGCGGCCGAATATCGTCGCCGACGTTCTCCGCCGCATTGAGGCCCGGCAGGCCCTTGGTGCGGAAATACAACGCCTCGGAAACGTCCAGCGTGCGCGCGCCCGCGGCCTTGGCGCCGACGTCGATCGTCGACGTGATGACGATCTCGTAGTCGTGATTGGGTAGGAACGCGAGCTTGCCCGAAGCATCGGATCCGGGGGGACCGACCGCCCCGCCATTCCCGCAGCGCTGCGTGGCCGCGACGTACCGGAGCACGTCGGCGAGCGTGACGTAGCTGACGCGATAGATCCCGAGTTGCGCAAGCGCCGAGAAGCCGACGGCCGCAAACGCCTTCGCCAATCCGGCGCTGACGCCACCGAGAACGACGTGCTCGTCCACCTCGACGCGCAGCACCAGGCGGGTCATTCCAGTCGTGGTCGCGGCGACGGTGAGATTCAACGACGAGCTGCCGGCGGCACGCATGTCGGCACTCTGGTGTGCGACCTGCGTCACGCCGGAATAGGCCTCGAACACGAGCGTGGCCGGCAGGCGTTCCCACGAACACTCGAGTTGTGCCGACATCGCGGGGTCGGTGAGGTCCGCGCTGCCGATCACCATCGAAGCGCGCGGCGACACGCGCGCGAGATGCCCGCCCGGATACACGGGATCGCCCGGCATGACGGCCGGCGTCGTGGGCGTCGCCCACGTCCACCAGGCGCCACCGCCGCTGAAGCGCTCGTTGCGCGGCACGCGCGCTCCCATCGCGATGCCGCTGAATTCCAGCACATGCGCGCGCGGCAGCGATTTCCTCTGCGTTTCCCGATCGCAGCAGGGAAAGTCGGCATCGTTGCGCGCGGCTTCCTCGTCGTTCTGCGCGGCCTTCGTAATGAACGAATACGGCGCGGCACTGTTGATCAGCAGGCGCTTCGGCGCGAGCTTGCCGTCGGCGCGGGAATCGTGGTCCCAACTGAAGTTGATCGTCTCCGGTGCGGCGCCACCGATCGAGAACTGCGTCTGCGCGTCGGTGACCAGATCGCTCCACACCCCCGCCGTCGGCCCGAAGCGCGGCGCGCGCCGCACCGCGATCGATTTCAGGCCATAGCGAAGGTTGAGATCCGCGACCTTCTGCACGCCGGTGTCGGTGGTGCCGTCGTAGGTCGACGTTGCGACGGCGGAATCGTTGGACATCGGCTGCGAGAGATCGATCGCGATGGTCGCGTCGACGCTCACGATCGGGATGTCGTTGCGCAGGTGCGGATCGGCAATGCGAACGCCGGAAAGACCGTTGAGCTGATTGAACGTGTACACGAACGCGCCATCGCCGAGCGCGCCGGCGAGGCCGGGGACGAGCAGCGGCGTCGACTGCTGGACGCAGCCGAGGCCCGAGGCCTTGGACAGGCTTTGCGTGACCGTCGAGGTGTCGAATGGCAGCGGCTCCTGGTACGTCTTGTCGATCGTGAAGGTGACGTCGGGCAGGAACCACGGCGTGTCGATCTTGATTTCGGCGTGCAGCGTGACGTACCAGGGATGCTTTCCGATGTAGGTGATCTTGAGCGAGATCTCGGCGCCGAAGCTGAATATCCAGAACACCCGGATCTTGAAGCCGAGCTCGATCCAGAACTCGAGCCCGCTCGCATCCGAACCCGTCTTCCAGGTGCCGAAGACCAACCCGAACGTGCCCCACAGGATGAACGAGCCGATGCCCCAATTCGCGCCGGCGCTGAGCGTGATCACGATGCCGAAGCCCTTGGGGCCGCCGTCGACGATTTGCACGCACACGCCGAGCATGAACTTGATCGTGATCCAGACGTCGAAGTCGATCTTGAGCGCAAGCCATGTGCTTTGATCGGCGAGCTGGCCGATGGCGAACGCCCACGGCTTGTTGCCGAGATACATCGTGCCGGTCAGTTGCGCGATCCTGGCGAGCCAGCTCGGCAGGCTGCCCGATGCGAAGTCCCCGACGTTCAGATCGATGCCGATCATCACGCCGAACTTGTCTTTGTCGATGTCGTATTCGATCGCGACGAAGGCAATGGGCTTCGGATTCTTCAGCAGGAAGAGCTCACCTACGATCAGGATGCCGGTATCGGCTTTGCTCTTCGCGAAGAAGACGAAGATCGAGAGGTGCAGCGCCGAGCCGCAACCGTTGAGCGAGAAGCCGCAGCCGACCCCGAAGTCGAACGAGCCCTTCTCTGCGATCCAGTCGGCGAGGGTGCGATTGGCCGGCATGGAGAGCGCGTTGTCGTGGTTCTGATGCCACTTCAACAGCACCATGCCTTCGCCGTCGGGAAACGTGGCGTCGAGATTCGGCGCCATGTTGTCCGCGACCAGGGCGCGGATGTCGTAGAGCCCGATCGGACCGGCCGGCAGGAAGCCGAGCTCGAGGGCGGCAAGGAAGTAGTCGAAATCCTGCGCGGGATCGCTCAAGTTCGTGCGCTTGCCCTTGATGAATTCGGCGGCAAGGGAAAACGTCATCGCAAGCGCGTTGAGCACGACCTTGACGCCGAATCCCCATTCCTTGACCGCCCAGCCGTCGGCAGTGAAATCGCTGATGTAGCCGAAGCCCTCGACGTCGACCGGACCGTAGGCGAGCTTCAGGAAGATGCCGTCGAGCTTGAAGAACGGCTGGGACCCATCGTCATTGAGACGGAAGCGAAGGCGGCGCACGCGGATGCCGAAGCCGCTTCCGCCGTCCTTGTCGGTCGTGTCGCCGCTCGGCTTCACGGCCTTGCCGCCGCCCGAGCCTCCGATCGCCACGCCGCCGCTGAACGAGAAATACGGCGTGCCGTTGGGCTCCTCGACCCAGCCAAGCTCCTCGATGATGATCTTGACCGTGTTGGCAAAAACCAGCTGCATGCCGTCGGGCATCTGCAGGCCGTCGAGCGAGAAGTGGCCGAGCTTGTAGCCGAGGTCGCGGATGACCACGCTGAGGGGTTTGCCCGTCAGCGACGTGATCTTGAAGAACGAGCTGCCGCCGCTGGGCAGGCCGCTCACGTACAGATCGCCCAGGAGCTCGAAGCTGTCCTTGAAGGGGACGCCGTTGCTTAGGCGACCGACCGAGACGCCGAGCTTCAGGCCGACGAGGCCGACCGTCGTGTCGGCGATCGTCATCTTCACGGGCGTGTCGGCGATGTCGATCACCATGCCCGCGGTGAACGTCCACTCGTCGTCGATGCCCATCGTCGGGCCCAGCTTCTTTCCTGTCGTCGTCTGGAAGATCAGGGCGGCCTGGAACTGGAGCTGCGGCTGGTCGGCAGGGTCGAACGCGTGGATATCGCCGGTGCGGAAGAAGAACTTTTCGACTTGCAGCGTCAGCGAGGAGCCGCCGTTGCCCCCTTGCTGCGTGGATGCGTAGATGGGGATCTGAACCGGCGCGCCGCTGAGGGAGTACGCCTCCTTGATGTCGCCGCGGTCGGTGATCTTGCGCCGGAAACCAAACGTCCCGTGCGAGGGGATGGGCAGCATCGGCACCATGACCGGTACCACGACGTCCTCGAGCACGAGCTCCAGGTTTTCGAGGTGCACGGCACCGGTCTGCACGCGCGTGCGCAAATCGGAGAAAGGCGGCTGCGTGAAGTCGACTTCGATGCTGCGGAAACCCAGCGCGCCTTTCGCCGGCGGCTTCGCGAAGAACGAGCCGGGATCGTTGTGCGCCCACTCGAGATACTCGGTGCGGCTGGGCGAGGGCAGCAGCTGCACGTCGTACACGGCCTTCGCCGGCAGCCCCATCCAGCGCACCGGACCCAACGAGATCGGCACCGTCGGCTCGAGGATGACGTCGCCTTCGACCGTGAGGTGCAGCCGCACGTAGCATTCGATCTCGGCGGAGTGGTTCTCGTCGTTGAGCGTGTAGGCGAACGTGTCGATCGCGGTAGGGTCGAATGAGCCGACCGACACCGGCGCGCCGCTCAGTGCCGACGCGAGGCCGGCCTTGAGGAACAGCTTCACCGGCAGTTGATCGATGATGATCTCGTGCCCGCGGCCGTCCGCCGCAAAGAAGATCGTCGCCGGGTGCGCCGCGTCGGTGACCTTCAGGAGGATGCCCAGGTCGGGCAACGCGGATAGATAGAACTTGTTATTCGTGACGAGCGGTCCGACGATGTCCATGTCGGCGGCGAACGCGATCTGACCGGCTGCGCCGCTGCCAAGCATGATGCACCCGTCGACGGCGGGACGCACGTTGCGGAACGCCGTTCCGTTGAAGAGATTGTTCGCAATCGTCAACGCATCGGCGTCATCCGGAAGATGAAATCCGGGAATCGTCGAGAGGATGTCTTTCGGCCACATCGCGGCCGCGGCACCAGCGCGATCCGCGATCGTGTGATCGATGCCGAGCAGATCGAAATACGTCACCTTCACGGGTAATCCGGTCCTTTGGCGCTCGGCGTCGCGTCGAGCGGAGTGGACGGATCCGCGAACAGCGGCCACACCTGGGGCTTGGCGGCATCGGCGAGCGAGCCGATCAGGACCTGCAGCAGGAAGCTCGGAATCGAGCTGCCCGTACCGATCGGCACGTCCGGCGGCAGCGAGCCGAAGAACGACAGCGGCTGCCGGCGCGAGCCTTCGTACCAGGAGCGTTTGGTGAAATACGGCAGCGCGGAAATCGGGTCGGCGAACAGCGACTCACCCATTTCCGGCGTCAGTCCGAGATGCTCGGCCATCAGGCGGCAACGCAGGACGCGCGCGGGATTCGCCGGATCGCCGCGCAGGTGCTGCGGGATCGTGAACGAGTCCATCTCGCCGTCGTGATAGAGTCCGCGCCGGTTGAGATTCGATGACCCGACCGACAGGAATACGTCGTCGATGATCATCATCTTCGCGTGCACGTAGATGGGCGGGATCTGCACGGCCATCACCGGCGTACCAACCGGGTGCTCGACCGGTTGCGCGCCCCAGCTCGGCGCGCCGCCCGCTCGCGCGATCTCGATCTGCTGCGTCGCGGCGCTGCCGGTGCCGGTGGGCGGCCCTGCGAGCGCATGGACGAGTACCAGCTCGTTGCCGATGAACGCGAGAAATGGCGGCGGCGGAAGGTGCACGACGGGCGCCACAGTGGCAGTGGGGGCTCCCACGGTCAGCTTCGCCGTCAGCGACATCCGTCCGAGGTTGGTGGTGAGCGCCGGCGTCTCGTGGAGATAGCGGCGCAGGGGCGCGCCGACATGGAGACGCTCGGCCCAGCGCGCCTGCAGCGCCGCGAGCACTTGCGATCGACGCACCTGGCCGTAGGGCTGGTCGGTAGCGAACGGCATGGTGATGATCAGCCCACGCACGCCGCGAGCGGGATCGCCCGCGTCGAGCAATGCCTGCACGTACTCGTTCGGCGGCGTGAAATACTGCTCTTCGATGTAGATGAAGTCGCGCGCCTGCCCGATCGCCGCAATGAGCGTGCGCCGCGGCGTGTCGTCCCCGTTCGGGGCGAACGTGAACGGCGTCGTCGCGCTTCCGGCCTGCTGCTTGAAATAGGTGCGCGCAATCTGCACCAGATGCGAGCCGGGGCTGCCGAGTGATGCGCCCGCCGAAGGAATCGAGACCGACCCGCCGTGGCGTCCGGCGCGCTCTTCATAGGTGCGCAGGACATCGGCGACGGCGGGGCCGGTGATGCGCACCTGGATGTCGTGGAACGGATGCTGCGCGCGATGCAACGTGGTGTCGACGCGATCGCTGTTGATGTCGATCCCGCCCAGATAGGCAACGTAGGTTCCGTCCGCCTTCCTGACGCTGACGAATTTCTGGTGGTAGACGCCGATGTGGCTGAAGTCGTCGATCGTGTGGCCGACGACCTTGAACGGCGGTGGCGTCACCAGCGGGTTGTCCGCAAAGGCCGCCGGGTAGGGCGTCCAGGTGGCGATCGTCGGATCGACGGCGTCGATCGCGTCCTTGAAGTCTTTGGAGAGCTCCATCACGCTCTTGACCATGTCGAGCGTGATGGGCGACGCGAGCACGGCCGAAAGCGCCGTGTAGGCGACCGCGGCAACGGCATAACCGGCCGGGTCGGTCTGCATCTTCAGCAGCGATTGCAGCGGCGACAGCGAGGCATAGAGGACGAACAGGATCGGAATGAGCTCGGGGAAGTCGTCGATCGTCGGCGAGTCGAACTGCATGAACTGATTGACCAGCATGCGCACGTCGACGCCGCTGCCGTGCAGGTCGGTGATGACCTTCAGCAGCGTGCTGTCGTGGTCGCTCGGCACCAGCGGCCAGTCGACCTTCGAATCGTTGAGGCTGCCCTTGACGAATGCCCAGCCGGCGAGCTCGACCGCACCGCCAGACTTGGCCGCGCGCATGTCTTCGACCAGCCGCGTGAAATAAGCCGTGCCTTCCTGGATCGGCTCGACCAAGCTGTTCGGATTCCAGCGATTGAGCAGCACGCCCGGGGTCGGAGTGGCGAGCCACTGCTCGGCGTGCAGGACCTGCACGAGGCGCCTGCCCGCCGGCAACGTCAGCGGCGTGTCGAAGCTGCCGGCATCCGTTTCGCCCGTCGCGAGAATGGCATGACCACCTCCCGTCGACGTGACGCTGGCAACGCCGGCGGGCGGGACGGTGACACCGGTATCGCCGTCCATGGCAGGCGTGAGCACGACGCTGGTCGCCGCGCCACCGTCGATCGTGATCGAAAACGTTCCCGACACCGCCGCGGCGCCGCGGTGATCGAGGATGCGCAAGCGGCGCGCGTTGGTCAGTGCCGCGAGATCCGCGACGAACTGCGCCCAGTTCGCATCGCACTGGCCGCTTTCCGCTATTGCTTCCGCCCACGAGAGCGGATCGCGGCACAGGCGATCCTGGCAGGCGAACGCGAGGAACGCGGTGGAGCCCGCGCCTGCCGGCGCGGTCACGAACGCATCGCCGGAGTACAGCGCATCATCGGCTGCCGGTGCGGCCCCCGCCGTTCCCGCAACGATGACGATCTGGACCGGCAGCCCGCCACGAATCGCCTTGAAGGCGGCCGGCGCCATCTGGGGCAACGGCGAGAGCTGGAACGCCGTCCACGGCGACGGCGAATTGCCCGGGACGCCATTCGACGTGCCGCTGGCGCGTGCGATCGAGCCGGTGGCGAATGCCGCGATGGGCGTGCCTGGCGGCAGTCCGATCCACATCAGCGGATCCTGGGCGAACCGCAATTCCGGCGCGTTCGGTACGGTCGCCGACGGAGTGATGCGTTGCAGCGACACGCCGTGCGCGACGGGAGTTGCGAAAGTGCTCATGCCCGCACACCCGTGCCGAATGGACCGCAGACGAACGAGGGGACGCCGTCACGCGTCAAGGCGTAGCACCACAGCGTCGCCCAGGCGCCTTGCGTCGCCGCGGTTGCCAACCTGGCGACGCGCGTGCCGTCGGGTTCGACCGTGACGTCGAGATCCGCGAGCGATTTGACGGCGACCGGCGCCAGCAACGTGCCGTCGGCGAGCCGCAGCCGCAGGCCGTCGTGCGGATAGAGGTCGCGCCGGTTCGGAATGCGCAGCAAGTCGGCACCGGCTTGCGCGGTCGGCTCGACATTCGGCGGCGAGAACGCCGCGAACAGGAGCGCGTGCGTCGTGTCGGGGTCGGCCGGCACCGCGACGGTGAGCGCTACGCCCGTGTTGGTGGTCGCAATCGCGCGCCGCTGGGGCTGCGCTGCCCCGGCGATCGAGGGCACGCGCACGACGACGGGCAAGATCGCGCCGCCTTCCGAGAGATGGCCTTGGGCATCGGCCGCGCGCGCGAAGTAGAAGAAGCGACCCGGTTTCGGGGCGAGCCGGTCACGCACCGCACCCACCGGCACGATGTCAGCACTGACGCGCTCGAAAAACGGCCGCGGATCGCTCGACGCGACGATGATATGCAGGATGTACTTGCTGGCAAGGCGCTCGGGGTGCGAGTTCAACACTGCGATGACGGTGGCGTGATCGCCCGGATTGAGGAACGGGATGGTCTCCTCTCCGCCCCCAGGATGCCGGAGCTTGACGTCGCTTCCCGCCACGGACACGCGCGAAAGGATGTCGTCCACCGAACACCGTTCGAGCGCAACCGGGGCACCGGCGGGTAGCGCCCCACCCAGCATCGCGTTGAGATCGAGTTCGACCAGGACCTGACGGCCGGATGGCTCGTCGGTGACGATCTCGGGGATGTCGCCCAACGGCGGCGGCACGTCGAACACCGGCTGTCCGCGGTAACGCGCGGCCACCGTGCACGCGGCAATCGCGCTTTCGTTGCCGGGCCGATTCGCGTTCGATCCCGTGGTGCGCTCGTCGGGCACGTAGCTTTGGGCGTCCGCGGCGGAAACGCCGACCCACAACCCGTCGCGCGGATGCGACGCGTCGAGCGTGAGCGCGTCGTAGAAGGTGTGGCGATAGGTATCGCTCGCGGTGAGCGGCACGATCGCTTCGCGGCGATCCCAGCCGCGTGGGCGCTGATGTTCCGACCGCAGCGGACGCCCGAGGCTGACGGCGCCCGGCACCGGTTGGGTCGCCGGCTGCAATGACGAGACGTCGACGAGCATCGACGGAGCCGTGCCCGCGTCGTTCTGCGCGATGCGGAAGGTGTAGCCGTTGCTGTCGAGCCACTGGCCCACGAGTTCGTCCGCAACGAGCGGCAGATCGGTGGTGAGGGCAAGCTTCCAATGCGCAGCGGCCGACGACACGCTCGCAATCGTCGCCCGGACGACATCGGGCGCTCGCGTGGCGTACACGCGAAACTCCGCCGTCGAGGGGTCGATATCGCGCTCCTGCGCGCGCCATCCCCACTCCAGCACGATCGCGTTGGCATGCGCGCCCAGCAGCGCAATGTCGGTAGCGGTAAGTCCCGGCGCGCCGCGGACGATCGCCCGCGCCCGCGGGCCCGTCGGAGCGGAGACGTGGCCATGGGCGTCGAGCGGGGGCGGCGGTTGCGGACCGACGGGCATCGGCGGCGGAACGTGCTTCTCCAGCCGCTCGATGTTCGAGAGCACCGCGGTTGCGCTGACCCGTCCCGCCGCGTCGACCGCGCGAATCTGATACTGGTGGTAGGTCCCGAACGGCTGCGCCGGGCGCATCACACCCGTGGTCGGATCTGTCTCGCCGAACACGTCGCTGACGTGCAACGTCACGCCCGCATCGGTGGTGCGCGGACGAATCGCCGGAAAGAGCGCGTCGATGTCGCAACCATATTCGAGCCGCTGTTCGGGCGGCGTGAGGTCGCGCGATCCCATCGTCAGGTTGTCGTCGGCGTTGATCGGCTCCCATGGACCGTAGGCGGCCGGCAGCTCGACGCGGCGATGCTCGATGGTGTACGCGATCGCGTCGAGCGGCGGTCCCGCGTCGAGATCGTCCGGCCACGAGGTGAGCCCGCCGAGCGTGCTCGGCAGCCACGTCAGCCGGAAGCCGACGGGCGGCCGCGGCGGCACCGGCGTCGACTCGTCGATCGGTCCGGTCAGCACCACCGGCGGATGTTGCAGGTTGGCGATCGAGAAGAGCAGCGGCGGCGACGGCAGCGGTTGCGCCGCGAACACGATGGGGCCGACATAGGCGTGCACCTCGACCTTGCCGCTCTTGCCCGAGGGCAGGCGGATCGCGTACAGCGTCCCAGTGCCCGCCAAGCGCACCTCGCTGATCGGCGCAGCGAAGGTCAACTCCACGCGCGACCCTGCGGGCAAGGGGGTCAGCAACGGGGAGCCGAATGCCCACGGCAATCCACCGGCGTACGAGAACGTGTTGCCCTCCGACACCTCGAGCACGACGGTCTTGACGGGCGACGGGAAGCCGATGATCGCGCTCCACACGTCGTACGACGGCAGAAGCCACGAGCTGTCGTATCCGGCCGTGTCGATGCAAATGCCGCGCCGCGACGCCGCGTGAAACGCACTTGCCGGGGGCGCCGGATCGAGCACGACCTTCACCGGCGTCTGGAAACGCAGCGTGAGGTCCCGGATCGAAATGGCCGCGGGCAGTAGCGTCGACGCCGGGACGCGATGCACGTCATACACCGTGTCGGCAAGATCGGCCTCGTCGAAGCGGCCCGTGATTCGGTAGAGATACGTCTGCCCGCCGACGAGCCCATGCTGATCGGCAAAGCCGAACCCGAGCGTGCGCCGCAGCTTGGGGTGCAGCGACAGAACGCCCAGCTGCACGTCGAACGGTATTTCCTCGTAGGCCTGCGTGGTGTCCGCGCGCATCAGCGAAACCGTTTCACCCTTGCGCCCCATGTGCGCCGCTGCCGGCTCGCGCATCGTCGCCGCCATGCGGTCGAAGTCGCTCTCGACCAGCGTCTCGCTCCCAACCAGCCGCGACTTGGCTTTCGCGAACTCGTCCGCGGGCGTCGCGAGCGTCGTATCCGCTTCACGGATGGGCAGCGTGAGACTCCTTGCGACGTACGGCGCCTTCCTCCACAGCGCGTCGTCGTCCTGCGGGCGGTCGAATACGCAGATTCTGAGGTTCGACGCGAAGAGCGCATACACGACGATCGTGTCGATTCCGGGCGCTTCCAGCGTCATCGTCACAGGCGCGGCGCCGCTCGTGGCCGTCGCTACTGCCTTGCCCTTCGCCAGCGCGATCGAGATCGCAAGCCGCGCGTCGACATTGACCGTCGCGCGCGCGACCGGGAGATCGAGTTCCTGAATGAACGTGTCGAAGCTCGTCGGCACGACGGACATCGCTGGCGATGCCGGCGGTGCGCCGACCGGGTTGCCGGCGGCGACGAGCGTCAGTGCTGTGAGTGGCGCGAATTTCGAACCGGTGCGCAGTCGCAGTGGCCCGAGCGGCATCGGCAGTTCCCTGCGCTGGCGCAGGAGCGCGATGGTCGCGGTGTCGATGGTCTCGCAGCGTTCGGTCCACCGCTGGTCGCGGTTAGCCAATCGCTGCACGTCGTAGCCACCGATGGACAGCGGCAGCACGTCGGGCCACGACCAGCCGAGGTGGATGCCTTCGAAACCCGGATCGAGTCGCGGAATGCCGAACGCGTGCATCGGACTGCCCTGGGAGAAGGGGAACGCCTTGGGGCCGGCAAGCGAAGCGTGTCGCTTGTGGGGGACAACCTAACGCCGGCAGGTATCGATGTCAACGAAGAACGACGTTCCCTTGCAAACGACGCGGCGCTGCCGCACCGCGAGAGACCATTACCACAGCAGCGGATTCGGCAGGACGTGGCGCCGGAAACCGTCTAGACCAGGGTCGCGTTGAACGGCGACGTGCTGTCGATCCAGCGATCGAACACGGCGCTGCCAAACGTGCCGAAACGAGCGCTGCGCACGTCGATCCGGTCGAGGTACCAGTCGGGTGCGTTGCCGTGATTGTCTCGCTGCACGGTGATCGACTGCAGCACCCCAATGTCGTCGCTCGGGATCGTGACCCAATTCCACTCGTCGCTTTCCATCCGCTTGATGAGCTTGGCGTTGATGGTCTTGGAGCACGAGCCGGTAGAGCCGTGCAAGGTGAAGGTCAGGTTCGCATCGGTTCCGGCCTGCCATTTGTCGCCAGTCTTGACGTGCAGACCATAAGCGAAGTTCGCGGGCTGAAAGGGGTTGTCCGCTCGATCCGCAAAACGAATCTGCGACGCGAACTGCGGTTCCGCGGCAATGTCGTGCAGATCCTTCGGATCGTCGGTGATCGCCCCATCGACACCGATGCGGATGTACTCGCGTAACTCGTCGTGTGCGTTCACCGTCCACACGTAGATGAACCGGGGGCGGCCGGCTTGAGCGCGAATCCCGCATGCGCCTTCCAACGTATAGCGGTAGTACGGACCGAGGACGAAGTTCACGAAGCTGATTCCATTGCCATAGCCCTGATGCGTCACGCCACGAGAAGTGAAGTAGTTCGACACGGCGCCCGGGTCGTTCTCGGCGTCGATCATCAGCCCTTCGCGCGGCCCGAGGATGTCCACGACCCGGTCGAAGAAGGCGCCCTGGTTGTCGTCGCGGTTGCCGATCGACATGATGACGTTCAAGTCGTTGTCGAACGTGAGATGGGTGCGGATCGCCATCAGCAGCTCGAAGCCATGGTCGGGTGAAGTTACCTCGGGCTTGCAGTCGAAGACCACGAGCGACAACGTCGGATGATCGTGAGCGAGCTGGTGCAAGCCCTGCAGGTAGCTAACCAGCGACGGTGCCGACGACTCGCCCTTGCCGTGGCTGATGCACAGCTGATCGGTGTGATCCTCATAGACCTGCACGTCGGGCTCCAGGCCGTTTGCCCCGGCGGCGAGGGCGTGCTGCGCATCCTTGAGCGTGTTCGGGTTGTGGCCGACCACGTAGAAAGGCCGTGGCCCGAAGTGGACCTGAGCGACGACGACAACCCGATTGCGCGGGTCCGACAACTGACCGCACAAGCGCTGGCGGGCAAAGATGATTTCGCCTAAGCGGAGGGCGCGGATCATACCCACTGCAGTGACGGGATGCAGCGCGTCGGTGGCTGCACTTCCCAGGTATTCGTCTGTGCCGCTACTTCCGACGGCGTAGACCTCGACCACCGCACCCGGGATCGCGCCGCGCACACTCACCACCTGATCGCCATCGAAGATCGGGCCCAGCGTCTCCGTCGGTCCCGGTTGAGGGTGGGGTGCGACCGGCACGCGTTGCGAGTCGGCACTCGTATCGCTGCAAGCCCACTGCCGAACGAACACTTCGCTGCCTGCCACCAACAGCGGCGACACTGCAATGACGATGTTGGTGTGGAATGTCATCACCTGGTCGCTGATGGCGATGTCGCCGAGCGGAGTTCGGGCGAACAGCTGCAACAGCGCTCCGCGATGCGCATTGGTCACGCTCACCGATCCGGCGCAGGAAAACAGCGGCCCCAGCACATTCGCAGGCGGCACGTTGGCCTCGTGCGGATCAACCGAGGCGGGCGTGGCCGGGGCGCTCGTCACGCCGCACAGCTCTTGCGTTGCGCTTACCGGGTCGGTAGTCAGCGGCGGGATACGGCAATCGAGCCAGGTCTGGTCCGACGGCGCTGTGCCGTCATACACGGCCTTGCTGGCGGCGAGATGCACAGTCGCGCCAGGACGCAGTCCCGTCACGCGCACGACCGTTGCACCGGCACACAAAGGCGTGACGATCTGCGGTGCATCGACGGGTTCCAGCTTGCCCACTGTCAGGGGTGCCGATTTGGTGGCCGGACGCTCGCAGTGAAGATCCACTTCCTGCCGGATCGTGAGCTGGTCGTCCTCGTCGAGCTGCCGGGCGAGAATGAGCTGCTCGGCGCTGCGATCGAACCCGGCCGACTCGCTGAACCCGGAGCGCCGCTCGAGCGTCACGAGCGCGCCGTCGAAGACCCCGCTGACCCGGATCGACGCATCGCAGCCACGCACCGGAAGTTCGATGATCGGCGGTGGCAATGGACGGCCCCGGCCACCCGGGATCTCGTCCGCGGCTTGGCTCACGCTGGGACCGGGAGCCAATCCTGGCGACGACTGATGGACGGCCACCAGGCTCGCTGACGGAATCGCGCTGGTAAGGGCCAACCGCGCCGTCCCCTCGTCGGCCATGCCCGTACCGACCGGGGCTCCGTCAGCCAACACGGTGATCGTGGCGCCCGGTATCGCGCCGTCCACCCAAACGAATCTGCCGCATGCATACAGGTGCGTTGCCACATGCACCGCGCCGAAGTCCGCGCTGGTCGCGGGGGCCGGAGCGACCGGCATGCGCTGGCTGGCGGAGGGAATATCGCTTTGCTCGCCTCCGATGCTTTGCACGGCAAAGAGGGTTTCATGACGTGACAACGTCACACCACCCAACAAAGGAAAGCGCTGATCGCCCGAGAGCGCCACGCCCTGGGCCACTTTCCGCGATTCGCTTTCCACTGTGATCGTGGCGCCGACGACCTGGCCTCGTACCCGGATCGAGGAACTCAACTCAGAGAGGGGACCGACGACAGTCGGAAGCATCAGCGGCATGATTCATTCCTCGGAGTCAGCTCTGGTGGGCGCACTCGCTCATCTTGGCCCGATCCGGCTGCTTGTCAACGCGATGACAGGTTGCACACAGATCGCTCCTTCGCGGCGCACTTGCTCGCGACCCGCTCCAACGGACTGCAGCAAGGCGGCAGCGCCTTGTTATCACACAGGGGTCCGCCGTCGACCTTGACACGCTTTGAATGTTGGCCGTACGGTCGAAACAACTACGCGAAGGGGGTAGCTAATGCCGAGCCTGACGGGGACCGATGACGGAAGTGGCTTTGGCGTCCGGGGCGAGAGTCCAAACGGCACGGGAGTTGCAGGTGACGGGCCGAAGTGGGCCGGAGTCACCGCCAGTAGCGTGACCGGATCCGGTCTCTCTGCGTTCAGCGACAGCGGTGCGGGCGTGCTCAGTGTCAGCAACTCCGGGCCCGGAGTCTCCGCGCAAAGCGTCAAGGGCACCGGCGTGCTGGCCAAGAGCGACGAAGGGGCCGCCGTGGTGGGCGATGGGCCGGCGTACGCGGGAGTGGTCGGCACGAGTCAAGCCGGCACGGGAGTTTCAGCGTTCAGCGACTCCGGCGCCGGCATGGTCACCTTGAGCAACTCGGCAGCCGGCCTGTCATCGCACAGCGTGCGCGGCAACGCCATCGAGAGCCGCTCAGACTACGGCATGGCGATTAAAGCCAGCGCACCAGCGGCGGTGGCGATCTCAGCAGACAGTGAGAGCAGCGAAGCCGTTTCGGGCACGACGACCGCAGCCGACCACGCTGCGCTGCTCGGAACCAATCTCGCATTCAACGGAGGAACGGGCGTGTCGGGCCGCACCGAAGGCCAAGACGGCATCGGGATTCGGGGTGAAAGCGCAGTCGGCGAAGGCGCGATCGGCGTATTCGGCAGCAGCATCGACGGCCGCGGCGTGGTTGGCAGCAGCGTCGGGAACACCGGGACGGAGGGCAACACCGTGGATGGCATCGGCGTCTACGGAGGCGTCGCCTACGGCCCCGAGGACCGGCCCGGCGGAGGTCGTGGAGTGGTCGGGGTTGCACTTTCCCAGACCGGGGTGGAGGGACAAAGCACCACGGGCACAGGGGTGTGGGGCGCGAGCGAGCAAGGTGAAGGTGTTCACGGCGAAACGAACTCGGGCCAATTTTCAGCAGTGTCCGGGATCCAGTTGAACCCGGGCAGTTCGGGGGCAGGTGTCTACGGCGAGCATCGAGGGCAAGGGCCGGCCGGGTTCTTCAAGGGCAACGTCGTCGTGACTGGGCACATCGAATTTGCCGGCGCCGACTGCGCTGAGGAGTTCAGGATCGGACCGAGCACAGGGGACCGAAGCATCGAGCCTGGAACCGTCATGGTGATTGATCCGGGCGGCGGCCTCGCCCCCAGCGAAGCTGCCTATGACCGCAAGGTCGCTGGCGTGGTCGCCGGCGCCGGCGACTTTCGGCCCGGAGTGCTGCTCGGCAAGCACCCCGGCTGCTCAGGCGGTGTCGCGGTGGCTCTGATCGGTAGGGCCTACTGCAAAGTCGATGCGGCGTTCGGGCCGGTGGAGGTCGGCGACATGTTGACGACCTCGCCCACCGCCGGACACGCGATGAAGGCGGACCCGGCCAGAGCATTGGGTTGCGTCTTGGGCAAAGCCTTGCAATCACTGGTCTCGGGGCGAGGGCTGGTCCCCATCCTGGTCGCCCTGCAGTAGGCGCGGCAATGTCAACGACAAAGCCCTACTACCGCCGGCGCAAATTCGCGCCCACGCTGGCTGAGGCTGACCTCAGGTCTGATGGCCGCTGGGTGGACTTCGCACTCATTCCCACGCCGGACTTCGGCTCTCCCGATGCAGTAGTGCGAGCACAGGCGCAGTTCGACAATCGAGCGGCTGCGGTGATCGCGGCTGCGGCCGGTCTCGGCGACGTCAACACCGTCGGCGGCAAGACCTGGCCGAAGCTGCGCTTCTGGACGCCGGTCGTCTGGGTGGGCGCGCGGATCTCGGCCCGGCCGGCGGAGCCTTGGTTTCACGACTATGACTTGACGGAGTTCAAGCCCACCAAACTATTCAGCGGGGTACACCTGATGCGAGGCGCCAAATGCCTCTCAGTGATGGCCTACCTCGACTTCTTTCCGGAAAGCATCTACAGCAACCTGCGTAGTTTCGTGTCGTCGGTGATCCCGTTCGCGAGCCCCGGCTACTGCGGCACCTTCGGGGCGGGGGTCGATGGCACGGTAAGCCTGCTCGACGGTCCGTCCGAAGGCAACTACGACATGAATCAGATGCACCTGATCCCCATTGCCTACGCGTACTTTGATGAGCTCTCGCCTGCATCTCGGGAGCGGTTGATCAAGGTGCTGCTGGCCCATGGGCGAATCCATCGACCCAACCGTCCCGAGCTCGTCACCAGTGGCCGACTGCCCAACGATTGGTCGCGCGCCGGCTTCATCAGTCCCCTCGGAGGGCACAAAAACATCGGCGAGACTGAAAACCACATCCTGATGATGCTGACGGTGCGGTATTTGACTAACCAGCTGCTATTCCAGCGAGACCACGACGTTGCGCACGACAACCGCCGCAACGGCAGCGACGACGCGCCGTCGTGTCTCAGCCTCGTGCTCACCTTGTTGCGCAACATCCTGCGTGACGATTTCTCCGAATACAACGCGAAGGGCTATCAAACAGAGACCCGTTGGGCGCTCCTCAACCTCTGCTCCTATGCGTACGACCTGGAAGTGCGGCTGGCGGCGCGAATGGTGCTCGACTACGTATCCACGCACATGGCCGTGTCTTCGAACGACCTGCGTCGGATGATTCCGTTTCGACGCCGCAACGAGGGCGACAAGGTCGCTCATGGCAGCGACGGGTTTATGAAAGTGTCCCTGATCGGGGGGTCGGGCGCGGATCCTGCCGCGCCCTACTACGCTCTCCAGGCCGGCAATACGCACTCATGCGTCGTGGAGGTCGACAGCAAGGTTCCATTGGGTATTGGCGGAGGCACCGTGACCGGGTCGTCGTGGACGACCTGGGGCTTGGAGGGGAGCCAGCAGGAACTCTCCCTTGAGGTGTTGAGCGAGTACCGGTTGCCGCCGTTGATTCACGACCTGTTCGTCAAAGACGCGAGTCGGCGCTATTTCCAGCGCCTCCATCGACGACCGGTGAACGAGGTCGGCGGCCACCGCAACGCGGACAACATGGAGATCTACGCCAGTTCGCCCAGTTACCTGATCACCGCTGGCGGCGCCGCCGCAACCTGGGCCATCGATCCCAAGTTCGCCGGGTTCGTCGTGGGTGACCAGGACCAGCAAATCGGCGTAGCCATGACCACGTCGTTCATACCCACCACCCTGTTCGGCGGCTCTCGAACGCTGGTCAATCGGGCCGAGCAGCTGATCCAGTTGTCTTGTTTTTCCGACGTGCCTGCACCGGCCGTCTTTCCCTCTGTGCGTTGCGCGATCAACTACGGCGTCGCACCTGACTTTGCTTGCGGGCACCAGATCTTTCTGCCCAGTTGGACTGGCATCGCCAAAGGAACGCCTGGGTTCAGCTTCGTCGATCAACATTCGGTACCGGACGGTGCTGGGCACACGCCTGGTTTCTTTCTCGCGGTGCTGCAGGATAATGGGATGGCGCTGATCGAGGCGCTCGACACCTGGCTGCATCCGGAGATTTCATTCGCTCAGTTCCGTGCTGGAGTACTGAGCCGAAACGGAGCACTCAAGCTCACCAGCAACGTACCTTCAACCTACGTGACGACAAACGGCAGTCAGCTGCAATTCGTCATCTGGCATGCCAATGAGCGGCACGGCGCATTCTTCGGCGCCGAGGTGCTGTCGGTCATCTATGGAGCGGACACCGCCGATCACGTCGGCGACGCGGGAAGCGCTCCGATTCACGTTCACAACGGGACCATCATGCGCAGCGGCCCTGATGCAGTCATCCACATCGGGAACCCGTTGGCAGGAAAGACGATGCGGCTGGACATGAGCGACCAGTGGCATCCGCGCCGAACCGACGAAAACGGCATCATCGACTCAGCGGGCGCGGGTGAAGAGGTCTGGGCCGATTTCGATTGGAACGGACCCGCCGAGGGAGACGTCTGTCGGCCCTATGGAACCGTGGCCGCGGCGAGTGCCGCCGTCGCCTCTCACGGCACGATCAGAATGATTCCGAGTGTCAGCCGTGAACGAACGCCGATCGGTTTAAACAAGCGCTTCACTATGTTGGCTCCGATCGGGGGCGTAACCATCGGGGCTTCATAGCGCGCACTCGAAGCGGCACGTCGACTGAGGACGTCGCGATGTGAATTGGGTCGTCCGGGCGCATCAAGGACGCCGGGCTTCGCTACATCGCGGCGCCAAGCAAACGCAACCAGAGCTCTCCGACCGGCGTAGAGACTGGCAAACGGGCCGATGAGCGGGGCCCCCCGCTCATGGATGTTTCAGAAATCTCAAATTGAACGCGGCAAACACCAGGACGATTCCCACGTTCACCATCAGCCGCTCCCAGAAGCGGTTCCTGAAGAACAGCAGGTCCACGCCGACCACGACGACGGCCATGGTCACGACATAGAACACGATCGCTGCCGACCTTCCCATTTCCGTTGTCCTCGGGTCGGTTGACGCTAGTTTCGCTTGCGTTCAAGTCGCATTCGCCGCCTCGTGCCGCCGCCGTCCGCCTGCGAGCGCCATACTACGCGTCTCAGGCCTCGGACCGTATAACCCTCCAGCCGATGCTCCACTCCCGAGGCGCCCGCCGAGCCCGAGAAACGCTGTAAGTGCGCACCACGTAACCTTCGCTGCCGTAACCTTCGAGACCACGATCCCCACGATGCCGCCGCCGCTCGCGCCCGCGATCAGCTCCGCCAGCGAGCCGTTCACGCCGCGTGGGAGCGTGGTCGCTAAAACGCGGCTTCAATTCAGCGCCAGGCCTCATTAACCGCGATCATCTACCCGGTGACGCACACCTCAGTTAGAGGACGTCGAGCGGCCGCTCTTGGAGTCGAGTGGCGGCCGCAACTTCCTGCAGCAGTGGCGCCGCGTTGGGGTTCGTCACGATCTTGCGGATCAGGATGTCGGGCGGCAGGACGCTGCGTCCGTAATATGCCGAGTTCCAACCGTCATTCGTGCTGACAACCGGGCCGTCGAGATTGAGGCCCCGTAGACGCCCTTGGCGCGTGTGAACGCGATCAGATCGGCCATGACGTCTGTTTCGCGCCCGAACCGACCCGTCCCGCCGCGATGCTTGCGTCCTCGCACGGAAGGATTCCATCGACCCTGACCGCCGTCTACCTTCGCCGGCCGAGGGTGGCAATTCCGCGCGAGCGGTCATTTCGTGGCGGCCCATCAACTGGAACTATCGGCCACCTCCTGCCGTTCGGGGTTGTCGCGGAAATTTGCGATGAGCGGCCGTTCGCTGGCGCCAGGGATGCTTTTCGGACCTTCCGGATAGTGCTCGAACTTCGCTATTTGCTGGCGACGTTCGACGCGCGGGCGGCAAGCCATTCGCCCATGCAGGCTTCGCGTTCCGACACGTAGACGTTTTGCGTGCAGGCGCGCTCGGCGGCGGCCAGCTGCCCCATCGGTACTCCGTCATGCTGGAACAGGAACGCGACAGAAGTGAGAAGGCCGATCGCGATGAATGTTGCGACCGCTGCCGCAAAGGTGATCGAGAGCGATGAGAGCCGGGGTAAGGTCGGCTTGGCATCCATCATGGTCTCCTAGGTCTGTTTGGCGTCGTAAGTAAGAGCGCGTTGTTTGCTGAGGAGTTAATGTGCGTCCGAGTTGCACCCCTAGTCCTTTAGCGGCCTTAAATGTTCTGAAATTTTGGGGATCGGAGTAGATTCAGCGGGATCGTCCCCCTGAAAAGCTTCGAGCCGCCGCCGTGATGGCTACCTACCGATTCGGTCGCATTGAGCTGAGCCCAGCCACTCGGCAGCTCCTGGTCGACCATAAGCCGGTGCCGCTTGGTGCGCGCGCGTTCGATGTTCTGCTTGCGTTGATTGAACGGCGCGATCGTCTGGTGACCAAGAACGAATTGCTCGACCTGGTCTGGCCGGGCGCGGTGGTCGAAGAGAACAATCTGCAGGTGCAGATCAGCAGCTTGCGGAAGGCGCTTGGACCGCAAGCGATCGCGACCATACCAGGGCGTGGCTACCGGTTCGCGGCGGCGGTGAATGCACCATCGACCCCGGCAGCGCCTGCCGAGCCGTCGGCGAAGCCCCACACGAACCTGCCGCGGCCATTGCCCGCGTTGCTCGGGCGCGAGGACGACCTTGCGAAGCTCGGTGCGCTGATTGACGAGCACCCGTTGGTCAGCGTGGTCGGTTCCGTCGGCATGGGCAAGACGTTGCTCGCGCAGCACTTGCTCGAGACACGCCAGGAGACTTACCCGCAGGGCGTGTGCTGGGTCGAGCTCGGTGGCATTTCCGACCCGGCACTAATCCCGGCGACCCTTGCCACCGCGCTCGGCGTCGTCCCGGGTGCCGGCGACGCGCTTCAGGGCCTATGTGCAGCGGTCGCGCCGCTGAAGATGTTGGTTGCGCTGGACGCCGCCGACCGTCTACTCGCCGATGTCGCAGCCATCGCCAAGGCCTTAATGAGCGCAGGGCCGGGCATACGCCTGCTGGTCACCGCGCAGGTGCCACTGAAGCTTGCGGCCGAGTGGGTCTACCGCATCGGTCCGCTTGCAGTGCCGCAGGGCCCGATGGGCGCGGCGCAGGCACTCAACTTCAGCGCTGTAGCGTTGTTTGTTGAGCGCGCGCGTTCCGCGGATGCCCGCTTTACGTTCACCGATGCCGTTGCCCCGGTGGTGATCGACCTTTGCCGTGAACTCGATGGTCTGGCGCTGGCGATCGAGCTAGCCGCTGCCCGCGTGCCCATGCTCGGCGTGCAACGGCTCGCGCATTCGATGAAGGATAGGCTGAAGCTGCTGAACATCAGCCGCAATCGCGATGCTCCGGCACGCCAGCAAACCTTGCGCGCGGCGCTGGAGTGGAGCCACGGCTTCCTCGACGCGCGCGAGCAGGCAGTGTTTCGGCGCCTCGCGGTATTTATCGGCAGCGCATCGCTCGAAGCGATCCAGCGTGTGGTGCCCGACCCGGAAGGTAAGCTCGACGTGTGGGCGGTAATGGACGCGATGGGTGCGCTGGTCGACCGCTCGCTGGTGGCATTGCTCGCAAATGACGACGAGGCTAACCCACGCTATCGGCTGCTCGAGTCACCGCGCGCCTTTGCGTTGGAGCGGCTGAGCGATACCGGTGAGAAAGAGATATTGCGCCGCCGGCACGCGGTAGCCATGGCGGCACAGCTCGATTTAGCCTACGACGCCCGGTTCAGCGGCCACATCGGCGTCGACGCCTGGTTCGCAACCGTGGGCGCGGATCTCGACAACACGAGGGAAGCACTGGCATGGGCGCGCGAAGCCCGCGAAGCCACGCTTGAGTTGCAGATCGTCGTTGGGTTGTTGCTCGCGCTGCCGCAGTCGCTTCACACGGAGCGCACCGAACTGGCCGAGCGTTGTGCAACTCTGATCGCGAAGGACATGCCGGCGAGGCTGCAATGTCGCAGTTGGGGCGAGCTCAGCCGTGTATGGGTCAACAGGCACCGGCGGCGCGGCCACGACGCCGCACAACAAGCCGTGCGCCTCGCACGCGAGCTCGATGCGCAGGAGCCCGATCGTTTTCTTCTGTACAAGGCCCTGTGTGACGTTGCAAGGTTCCCCCCGCACTCAAACGATGCTAGCGAGGGGGTAACCGCGCTGGCGGAAGCGCGCGAGATGGAAGATTCGGCTTGGCCACCTCATCGCTTGGTCCGGCGGGCACGCGCTGAATCGTTCGTTGCCGCTTCGCGCGGCGACACCGCCGAGGCCATGCGCCTGACTCGCCGAGTGCTCGCGCTGAGCCGCGCCAGTGGCTCGGAGAGCCCGCTGGCTCTCTGCGACTTGATCGATGCCGAGCTGGCCGCAGGAGACGCGGCGGCCGCTGCCCGAAACGGCGCGGCACTCGTCGCTGCGCTCGCGGGCACGCGCAAAGAGTTAGCTCTTGCCTATGCGCAACTCAACCTTGTGGCCGCGTGGTTGGCACTGGACGATATCGCGCAGGCGCGCGCCGTCGCACAAACCGGGTTGCCGCTCGGGCTCTCGTTCGAGTTGCAACCATATTGGGCCGACTACCTAGCGCTGCTGGCCGCGTTGGAAAGGCGCCCGCGCGCGGCGGTACGTCTGGCGGGCTACGCGGATGCAGGATATGCCGCACGCAAACAGGGCCGCGCGCTCAACGAAGCTACCGCCATCGAGCGAGCCCGGGCGCTAGGCCTCGCCGCGCTCACCGAAGCGGAGCTAGAAAGCCTGTTGGCTGAGGGCGCCAAATTGCGGGACGAGGGCATGGCAGTGCTCGCCTTCGCCACTGAGGACGTTTCATGATTGCTGCAGTCCCGGACTGACATCGACCGATTGGTGGATGCTAATCGCGAACAAGTTCAATCGTGAGAAATCGGCATCAATGCTATCAAACATTTTGTACTGGGACTGCTGACGATTCGGCCGCGTGCGGCCACAACCGGCCGTTTTTGCCCGCAATGCAAAGCGGTCTATCATCGACCGCTCCAGAGTCTAAGCCGTTGTTCAAACTTGACCTCCCGCAAGCGCGCCGCCGGTTGACCGTGACCTCAGGCGTGACGACCACGGCACACCTCATGACATCCGCTCCTCAGGTGAAAGTCGCGACCCCAAGTGAGCGACTACCGCTGCATCGCATGCTCGAGCTGTACCAGCACGACCTCTCAGACATCTGGGACCAAGACCTCGACGTTCACGGTGAGTTTGGATACGCACTCGACCGATACTGGGAGCGCGCCGATTGTTGGCCCTACGTTTTTCTGATGGAAGGCAAGTTCGCAGGCTTCGCGTTGGTCGACAGAAGAGTAAGGATTCCCGGCGACGACTTCTGGATGGACCAGTTCTTCGTAATGAAGAAGTACCGGCGACAAGGCATTGGAAGGGTAACCGCCGCGGCAGTGCTCGACTTGCACTATGGGCGCTGGCAGATCGGCCAGATGCCTGAAAATCGAGTCGCGCAGGCGTTTTGGCGCCAGCTCATCGGCGCGTACACTCGCGAGCACTTCGTCGAGGAGCGACTCACTTCCGG
>CAWEYW010000007.1:0-500587 GCA_963813415.1 uncultured beta proteobacterium
CGGATCAAGAGTTCGGTGCGGCATACCGCGCTTGCACCGAACCCTTGTTTTGAATGGTAGGCCGTCGGGGGATCGAACCCCGGACCAACGGATTAAGAGTCCGCTGCTCTACCAGCTGAGCTAACGACCCATTCGAGCGAACCGCGCGGACGCGCGGGACCGATATTTTAGCGGGATTGGCGCTCCCGCGCCATCCGCAGCCGCTAAGGTACGCGGGCTGCGGCTTCGCGGAGGCACTGACCGGGGCCGCGGCGCAAGAAGGGGGAGATCACCCGCGCGTGCGGGGCTCGGGCGAGAGGGCGCCGATCCTTCGGCTGCGCACGACGTGTCCATGTACGAACCGGTCGTTGTTCGCCTCGATTGCCTCGAGGTCGTAGAGATAGTTGACCATCACCCCGAAGGATTCCCGGGCCCCTTTCGCCGAGAGATCTGCGTCGACGTTGATGCGCTCGATCCTTGCGCCATTCTGCAGGTGAAACCGCGCAACCGGATCGCCGCGATCGGTCGTCGTCGCGCAACAGAGATAGATCGCCGCGCATTGCTCCAGTGCGGCACGCTCCTCGTCGCGCAGCGTGCGGGCGGTGACGGCGCCGCACAGGCGTTCGAGCGTCGGGCCATAGCGTGCGCGAAGCAGCGCAAGCGATTCGCCAAGTCGCTTCGCGCTGCTCACTTCCGCCCCCGTCGGGCGCGGCATCGGATCGCCGGCGCTCAACCAGGCCGCGAAGCTCGGGATGGGCGACAGCGTGCAGAAGCGCCGCAGCGACCGCAGCTCGGACCTGAGCTGCTCGGCGACGCGCTTGATCAGGAAGTTGCCTAGCGAGACGCCTCGCAAGCCGGGCTCGCAGTTGCTGATCGAATAGAACGCCGCCACCGTCGGCTGGCGGCGTTCGGGTGCCGTCGACTCGGCACCGATGAGCTGTGCGACGTTGCCCGGAATCGCGGGCAGCAGCGCGACTTCGACGAAAATCAGCGGTTCGCCCGGAAGTTGCGGATGGAAGAAGGCAAAGCAGCGCCGGTCCGACTGGAGCCGGCGGCGAAGATCGGCCCAGTCGGTGATGGCATGCACGGCTTCGTGCTCGATGAGCTTCTCGAGCAGGGCCGCGGACGAGTTCCAGTCGATCTGCCGGAGGTTGAGGAAGCCCGGATTGAACCAGGAGGCGAGCAGGTGATTGAAGTCGGCGTCGACTGCCCGCAACTGCGGATCGGACGCCATGGCCCGCAGGAGATCGCGCCGCATCGCCACGATCGCCGCGACGCCTGCGCCGGCACGGTTGATCCGGCGCAGCAGTTCCTGCCGTGGTGGCTCTGCGGCGGCCCGCAGGTCGGCGAGGTGCTCGGGGGTGGGCTCCTGGGCGTACGCGTTGGCGGTTTGCACCACGCGCACGCCATTCGGCGCGAGGTCCGTGTCGAGGTAGCGAAAGAATGCCGCCTTCGTCTCCGGCGTGAGTTGAGCGTAGGCGGTGATGATCTCCGAGGCGATCGCGGCGCTATTGGCGGCGCCGGATTCGGAGAGCAGGCGCGAGCAGAGCGCAGTCAGATCGCGCAACGTCGTGATTGCGCGCGCCTCCGTGGATCCCAGGAAGAATCTGCCCAGCATCATGGCGTGGTCCGTCCGCCGCGTATGGCCTCCCGAGCATTGTGCACGCGACCGAGCCGTCGTGTCGCGCGCGATCAACCGCGTGCTGCCGCACGTGGACACGGGGTTCACGGCCGGCGCTGACCCTTGGCTCCTGCACCTGTGCGCCTGCGCGCCACGTTCGTAACTACGGGCGCGCCGCCCGTTCGGCCTCGAGCCTGGCGAGCGCCTTCGTCTTCCAGAGATTCCAGGCGCGATCGTAGTTCTGCCATGCGACGTTGGCAGCGACTTCCTGGTCGTCCATGAACACGATCTCGCCCTCCGCGCCGGCCAGCAGCCGCGCCTGGAGCTGCATGCGGGCGTTCATCTCGAGATAGATGGTGCGTCCCACGGCGCGCTGGATGTTCTCGCCGACCACCGTCGAGCCGTGACCGCGCATCAATGCGGCAGGATGCTGGCCAAGCGTCTCGGCGAGCGAACGGCCCAGCGCGGGCGTTCGCACCAAGAGGTCGGTGCCCTGCTGCGCATCGCGGATATCCCACGTCGGGACCCCGAGGCCGATGAATGCCGACATGTGGAAGATCGGCTGCAGCGCGGTATGGGTGCACGCGAACGGCACCACCGTCGGCGAGTGATTGTGGACGATTGCGTTCACGTCCGGCCGGACCTTGTAGATCTCGCCGTGGATGAAGCGCTCGTTGTAGGTCGCGCGACCGCGCGCATCGATCGCGTTGCTGTCGAGGTCGAACTCGAGGATGTCGTCTTCCGTGACGAGCTCCGGAGCAATCGCGCGCGCCATGTAGTACCGCTGCGGGTCCTTCTCGGAGCGCACCGAGGCATGGCCGTAGCCGTCGATGACGCCGTGCTCGGCGAGCGTGCGCGACGCGATGACGAGGTCCTCGATGAGGGTCATGGCATGCTCCTACTCGCCCTGGATGTTGGCCGCGGCGACGACACGCTTCCAGCGATCGAGCTCGTCGCGCAGCAGCGCGCCCATGCGCTCGGGGCCGGCAACGACCGGGACCATCCCCTGCTGGGCCATGGTGTCGCGCACTTCGGGGACCTGCAGCCCCAGGTTGATCTCGCTGTTGAGGCGCTCGATGATGTCCGGCGGGGTGCCTGCCGGCGCGAGGGCACCGTACCAGGTGTCGACGATCACATTCGGCAGGCCCGCTTCCTTCGCAGTCGGCACGTCGGGAAAGGCCGGCGAGCGCTCCTCGCTCAGCACCGCGAGCATGCGCAGCTTGCCGCTCTTGACAAAGGAAGCCATCGTCTGCAGTGCCGCCACCGTCGCCTGGACATGGCCGCCGATGAGGTCGGTCGCTGCGCCCGCGGAGCCCTTGTACGGGACGTGCACGATGTTCGTGCCGGTCTCGAGCTTGAACAGCTCCATCGTGAGGTGCTGCACGCTGCCGTTGCCAGGCGACGAGTAATAGAGCGCGCCGGGCTTCGCCTTCGCGAGCGCGACGAACTCCGCAATATTCTTTGCCGGCACCTCGGGTCCGACCACGAGGGCGAGCGCGCTGGTGGCGAGCAGTGCGACTGGCGTGTAGCTCTTGAGCGGATCGAAAGGCAACTTCGACTTGAGCGCCGGCAGCGTGCCGTGCGAGGTCGCGCTGAAGAGGAGCGTGTAGCCGTCGGGCTTGGCCTTCGCCACCGCTTCCATGCCGATGGCGCCGCTCGCACCCGGGCGATTCTCGACCACGAACGGCTCTTTCAGGCGCGCGGAAAGCCGAGGCTCGAGCAGGCGAGCGAGCGTGTCGGCCCCGGTACCCGGCGTGAACGGCACCACGATCGTCACGGGACGGCTCGGATACGCAGGTCCTTGCGCCAGCACGGGACCGACTGCGATCGCGCCGGCGGCCGCAAGTCCCGATCTGATGAATGCGCGCCGCGACTGGCGGCGCCGCAACTGCTCGTGATCGCTCATGCTGTCGTTGTATCCTTCGCTGACGGTTCGCGTGCGGTCCCCGCGCGGACGCCCGGCGGCGTTCCACTGCCCGGAACGCCGTTCGTGCTCGTAGGATGCGCACGGTACCAAAAGTCGCGCGGCGAAGCCATGCATGCGTCGCGCTCCATTGACCAGAGCGCGCGTCGACAGCGCAGCCAGCCATGAACGTTTCCCGGTACGTCATCAACGATCCTGCACTGCCCGACTTCCGCGTGCACCGCGGCGCGCTCGCCGACCCCGCGGTGCTCGAGCATGAACGCGCGCAGATCTTCGACCGTTGCTGGATCTACGTCGGGCACGAAAGCGAGGTCGTCGAGGCGGGTGATTTCCGCACGCGCAACGTATGCGGGCGGCCGGTCATCTTTTGCCGCGACAGCCAGACGCGCATGCGGGTCTTCCTCAACAGTTGCCGGCATCGGGGTGCAATGGTCGCGCGCGAGCCCTCCGGCAACGCGCGCGGCTATTTCTGCTTCTATCACGGCTGGAGCTACGATCGCGACGGCAATCTCGATGGCGTGCCGGGGCAGGCGAGCTATCCCGTGTCGTTCGATCGCTGCCAGCTCGGGCTGGCCGAACCGCCGCGCGTCGAGAGCTATCGCGGATTCGTGTTCCTGTCGTTCAACGCGGAGATCATGCCGCTCGCCGATTACCTGGCGGGCGCGAAGGAATACATCGACCTCATCGTCGACCAGTCGCCGACCGGCGAGATGGAGGTCATCCGCGGCGTGCAGGAGTACGACATCCGGGCGAACTGGAAGCTGCTCGTCGAGAACAGCTTCGACGATTACCACCTGCTGACCACCCATTCGACGTGGCTCAATTACATGAAGAGCTCCGGGGTGGAGATCAGGAAGCCGGCCAAGGGACACCTGATGCCATCGCACGGCGTGGGCAAGGCGCTCGGCAACGGCCATGCGGTGATCGACAACGAGAATTTCCGCGGACGCCCGGTGGCGAAGTGGATCCCGCTCTACGGCGAGGAGGCGAAGCCGGAGATCGAGCGTCTGCGCGCGGAGCTCGTGCAACGCCTCGGTGAGGAGCGCGCCCGACGCGTCGCGGATACGAACCGCAACCTGGTGGTGTTTCCGAACCTGGTGTTGAACGATGGTTCATCCGTCACCATCAGGACCTTCTGGCCCGCCGCCGTCGACCGGATGCAGGTGCGGGCATGGGCACTCGGGCCGATGGGGGAAACCGCCAAGGCGCGCGCCATTCGTCTCGACAGCTTCCTGACGTTCTACGGGCCTGGTGGCTTCGCGACTCCGGACGACGTCGAGGCGCTGGAATCGGTGCAGGCGGGGCTCGCGACATGGCGGGAGATTCCCTGGTCGGTGATGACCCGCGGCATGGCCAAGGAAGGCGAGCAGCTCAATACCGACGAGCTGCATCTGCGCGCCTTCTGGATTCGCTGGGCGGAGCTCATGGAGAGCGGTGATGCTCGGTGATCCGGCAAGCGTCACGCGTCACGATGTCGAGGATTTCCTGTATCACGAGGCCGCGCTGCTCGATGCCTGGAAACTCGACGAGTGGTTGACGCTCCTCACCGACGACGCGTGCTATCGCGTGCCTGCCAACGATTCGCCCGATGCCGATCCTGCCGATACGCTTTTCCTGATCGCCGACGACATCCGGCGCATCCGGGCACGCGTCACGCGGCTGAAGGACAAGAACGCGCATGCCGAATTTCCGCGCTCGCGCACGCGACGGCTCATCACCAACGTGCGCATCGTGGAGCGTACCGGCGACGACCTGCGCGTCGAGGCAAACTTCGTGGTGTACCGCTTCCGGCGCGAGCAGGGGATCCGCGAATACGTGGGGAGCTATCGCTATCGCCTGCGATGCAGCGATGGCGCGCTGCGGATCGCATATCGGGAAGCGGTCCTCGATCCGCTCGAGCTCGGCGGACTCGGGTCGGTGAGCATGATCCTGTAGACCGCTCCCATCGCCGGCCTGCCGCTGATGATCGCAGGCGCCTGCAACGAAAAGGGGCGCCCTGAGACGCCCCTGATGGAGTGCGAGGCGGCGTGCTAATCGGCGGCCATCGCGGCGCGTCCCCGCCCCGCCGCCGCGATGGGCCGGCCGAGCTGCATCAGCCGCTCGGCATTGCCGTGGTAGATCTTGGCCCGGTCCTCCTCCGAGCACGCAAGCTCGTCGATGATCCGCACGGTTTCGCGGATGTACATCGGCCCCTTCTCCGGATCGAACGGCGCATCCGACGCGAACACGGTCCGGTCGGCGCCGAAGAAAGCAAGCCCGCATTGCGTTGCCGCCACGGACCCGAACACCGCGGTGTCGGCGTAGAACATGCGGAAGTAATCGATCGGTCGCTTCGTGAGCTTGGCGACATCGTCCTTCCAGTCGGCGTCGGACGTGCGCGCGCCAAGCTGGTCGAGACCCGGGCCCACGCGTCCTTCGAAGAACGGGATCATGGCCCCGTAATGGTGGGCGATGATCTTGATGTCGGGATGCTTCTCGAACATGCCTGCGAAGACGATGCGCGCCATGGCTACACTCGTCTCGTACGGCCACCCGAACGCCCACCACAGCTCGTACTTCGACTTCTGCTCGGTCAGGTAGTCGGGGAAATTCGCGCCCCGCGCGGGGTGCAGGAAAATCGGCAGGTCGTACCCGGCCATGGCGTCGAACAGCGGCGCGAACTCGGGCAGGTCGAGCGGCTTGCCGTTGATGTTGGAGAAGATCTGGATGCCACGCGCGCCAAGGTCGCGCACGGTGCGGTGGATCTCCCGGACGGATGCCTCGGGATTGTTGAGCGGCAGCGAGGCGATGAATGTCGGGAAGCGATCCGGATATTGCTGGCACAGCTCCGCCATGCCGTCGTTGCAGATCTCCGCAAGCTCGGCGCTCTTGTCCGGACCGGCCAGCGCCTCGATCGGGGGCATGCCCGCCGACAGGACCTGCACGTAGTCCGGGAACCGGTCCATGACCCTGAACCGCTCGTCCAGGTCGAAGAGCATCGGAACTTCGCGCATGCGTTTGCCGATGTCCTTGTAGTCGCCGATGCGCTCGAAGAATTTCGCCGGCAGGATGTGGTTGAAAATGTCGACCTTACGCATGTTCTTCTCCGCTGAATGCCATTCCTTTGATGATACAGCGGCCGCCAGACCATGCGCACGCACGCGCGCCTCTACGCGCGACCCGGACCGCCGATCGAGGGAGAGGTTGGTTCGTAGCCGGCGTGCAACGGCGTCCGGAACAGGACGCCTCGTGCGTCAGTAGATCTCGGGCATCGAGACGGGCTCGGCCTCGGGTTTGCACACGCCGCACCACAACGCGTCCGAAACGACGACGGCTTTTGGCGTGTTGCCGGCACCGACATACACGCTCGTGATGTACGGCATGCGCTTCGCTGCGTGCTCCGTGCATATGCAGCGGCCGCAGAAGCGGCAGACGCCGCGCGCATCATTCTCGTCGAAAAAGCATTTCACGCTTTGAGTTCCTAGCTGTGTGCCGCGATGTGCGCCGGATGCCAAAGATGAAGCCGGCGCCCGTTCGGCTGGGCGGCCTCGAACCGTGCCTCGCCATCGTGCGTGGTGCGATGCAAAAGACCACGCGCGACGAGCTCCTCCAGCATGTGCCGCGCAGCGTGCTCGTCATGGCCGAAACGCTGCGCAACGTGGTGCGTAGTGACGGTTACTTCGGTCGCGACCCAATGCAGGCAGTGGCGGAGCGCCTCGGGGAGCTCGTGCGCCCCGACCTGGGTGCCACGCGACGTTTCCGCGCGCAGCTGTAGCGTGCGATCGACACCACGATAGACGTCGATGGCCGGCGCCGCATCGACGCCACGCGTCCCGGCGCGAGCCCACACATCGATCGCACCCGGACGCTGCTTCGCAACCGACTCGGCCACGCGCATCCAGAGCGACCACTGCGTATCCGGGAAAATGGCGCGGACGTAAAGCATGACGTACATACCGACCCTGTCGCGCGCGACGGCGACGGCCTGCTCGAGCTCTCTCACCCGCGCGGCGAGTTCGGCGCGCGGCGCGAGATCGTCGGCGCGCTCACGCGCGACTTCCGCAAGCCCGAGCTGCGCCTCGAGACGCAGCATGTGCGAGACCTCACGGCACTTGGAAGCGCCAAAGCGCTGCCGGACGGGGTGCAGCATGTGGTCGAGGTCGCTCATGTGCTGGATGAGGTTCGCCTCGCCGGTCGATACGCCGACGGCCGTACCGAGTGTCTTTCGCAGACGCCGGCCTTCGTTGCGCAACCCGATCAGAATGGCGACCGCCACGAGCGCAACACCGGCAAGGCCGATGCTCACCAGCACCCACTCGGTCGTCGTTCGCGTGAACGGCGAAAAATTGGCGAAGATGTTCCACGAGTAGTGCAGCGCCATGGCTCCGGCAAGGCCGAATGCAAGCCCGCGTGCGCGACCGTGTCCCTTGGCGAAGTGGGCAAATCGACCGAGGGCGATTCCGGTCATGGCTGTCGCCGTGCCGTGAGCGAGGGCCGAGGAGAAGTCGCGAATCACCACGAGCGCAATGGGATTATCGGGAAACAGCTGGATGTAGCGCAGGTTCTCGATGATGGCAAAGCCCATCCCCGAAGCGAAGCCGTAGATCGCACCATCGACGAAGTACGTCAGCTTGCCGCGGCGCACGAGATATACCAGAACGCCTGATTTAAAGAGCTCCTCCACGAACGGCGCCGTTCTCGTGCTCACGAACGGGCGCGTCAGGCCAAGAATGTCGATGCAGAAGCGGTTCGCGAGAAACGACAGCAGGAACGCAATGAGTCCCCATCCGAGGCAGCCCAGTATGACGCGCGGCCGGTCGGACCCGTAGAGGTCCAGCCAGTGCATCACGTAGAGGAACGTGAGCGGGACTGCGACGGCAAGCAGGATCGTCAGCAACACGCGTACAGGCGCGAAGCGTCGAGGCAGGAGCCGGCGGAGGACGGCAATCGCGCGCGCACCGGAGCGCGGTGCTCGCGTGACCCACCGATACGGCGCGCCGCGAGTCTTGGGGACCGGTGTGGCACAGAAGTGCGGCGCACGCGAGAGGCTCGTGTGCGCCGCACGGCGGGAACGAAGGAAACGATCGGCTTGACGACGCCGGCCAAGCCGGGACTGGTCAGCGGGCCGTGCTTGCGGTGAGAGCGCTCTGCGCGGTTTGCGCGGTTTGCGCGGTTTGCGCCGTCTGGGCGGTGCTCGCCGTCAATGCCGTTTCGGCCGTCTTCGCCGTCGCTGCCGTTTGCGCGGTCAGAGCGGATTGCGCCGTGCTCGCGGTTTGGGCCGTGCTCGCAGTTTGCGCAGTGCTCGCGGTCTGAGCGGTTTGCGCAGTGCTCGCGGTTTGAGCGGTCTGCGCCGTCTGAGCGGTCTGCGCCGTCTGAGCACTCTGAGCGGTTTGCGCGGTGCTCGCCGTCTGAGCGGTCTGGGCGGTTTGTGCTGTTTGCGCGGTATTTGTCTTGATCTGGAGATTGGCGGCGTCGTTCTGCTTCTGCACACCGTTAACCGCGACCACTGCAACGACCAGAACGCCCGCACCGATTATCGCCATCTTCATGCTGCGTGAATTCATTGTTCTCTCCTTCGCGGTTGCCGTCCCCCGTAGATCGGCAAGCGTGGACGTGGATCAAACCACTTCCGGGCAGTGGCCAGTCAACCTCTCCAGCACAAGGCGCGAATGTTATTCCGTCTTTCCGCTTTGTCAAAGGCCTTCCGGCGGGACAGAAATCAGGCGTACGGCGCCGGTGAGCGGGATGCCGTCGCGCCACGGCGCTCTGCGGCATCCAAGTTGCGACAAGGAGAGCAGAACGCGGGCACGGCCTGCCAGCGGCAGCGGACGATTGGCGCGCTACCGAAATCGAGTTGCTGCAGCCCGGCCCCAGGACCAATCAGTGCCCTGTCTGAGTGAGCGGCCCGAGAGATAGGTGACGGAACGTACCGGACACATGGGTAACACTTTCCCGCTTCGAGCGGGAGGTGTCTATGCCGTGGAAGGAGTGTTCGGTGATGGACGATCGCCTGCGGTTGGTGGGGAGGCTGCTGGACGGCGACGTGATGAGCGACGTCTGCCGGGACTTCGGCATCTCGCGCAAGGCCGGCGATAAGATCTTCGCTCGCCATAAGGATCAAGGAGTTGAAGCGCTGTGCGATCGCTCACGGCGCCCGGTGCGGTACGCCAACCAGGTGCCGCCTCAGATCGAAACCCAGATCGTCACGCTCAAGCAGGAGAAGCCGCATTGGGGTGCGCGCAAGATTCGCGAGCGCCTCGTGCGCCGATTAAACGGCGACATCCGGATGGCCGCTAAGAGCACCATCCACGCCGTCTTGCATCGCCACGGGCGACAACGGGATGGCTTCAGGCTTCGACGGTTCGCGCGCCCGCGGCTTCGCCGGGACCGGCGCATCCGTCGACTTCACCAGCAACTCGCGAATACGCTCGAGCGAGACCCCCGCCAACGAATCGTTCGGGCTCGGTGCCGACACGCCCGAGTCCGAAGACCGCCGGCGGCTCAGCGACGCCGGGACGTGGCGGTCAACCCGGTGGGGCGCTCGTGGCAGAGCGTTCTCGAGCGGCTGCTCACCTGTGCCTCGGTAGGACCCCTAAGGCGTCTTGGGCGTCTTGTATTCGGCTTCCTTCTGGAGCGGCTTCCAGACGGTTTCATAGCCGACGAAACCCTTTTCGTTCGCCGGTTTCTGACGCGTCGTATAGAAGCGCGTCTGGCCGTCAGGAACCTTGGTGATTGGTTTTTGCTCGCTCATAGGTCACCCTTTTTTTCGTGAAGTCGGAATTGCAGGCGCAGGCTACAAAGCCGGGGCGTCGGATGCCATTCGCCTCTGCCGCTCAAACCGGTCTCATCATCGATGGGTCAATGTTGGGCCCCGCGCCGATCGCCCCGCCAGCTTTCATCTCCTCATCCGTTGCGTCGCGCACGGTCAGTACCTCGAGCCTGAAGACGACCTCCCTGCCGCAAAGCGGATTGTTGCCGTCGACCGTCAGTGTGTCGTCGTCCATCCGCGTCACGATGAAGCTGCGGGTTTTGCCGCTGTCGTTTTCCATCAGGATGGAGACGCCGATCTGCCGATACTCCTCGGGGACGTTCTCGAGGCGATCGGTAAAGACCAGCGACTCGTCTCTCGGGCCGAAGATGCGATTGCCGTCGATCGGCACTTCGATCACATCGCCGGCGCACCTGCCCGTGAGCTCCTTGTGGATGGAAGGGGCCAGGATTTCATTGTGTCCGTGAACGTAGCCCAACGGGAATTCGACGCCGGTGAGGACGTGCCCCGATTTCCTGTCGATGACCTTGTAAATGAGCTCGACGAACTTGCCGTCCTGGATGGCTTCACTCATGTCGAACGCGGGCCCGCTGCTCAGAAGATGGACGCCGCAAAAATCCGGACCTCGCCATCTTCGTAGCCGAGGACAAGCCTGCCGAGCCATTCGCCCGGCTTCTTGGTGCTGCGTTGGCGGTAAAGAACCGTCACGTGTTCGCCACGGCGGATGATGCCGAGATAGTCGGCATCTTCGGACAGGTTCCTGGCCAGCTCGCTGTTCGCGAACTGATGATTCACTACAACTTGATTCATCGCAAGCGCGAGGGACTTGGCGAACCCCTTGACGAACTCTCCGTACTTGCCTTCGTTGGAATGCTTGAGGAGATCGCGCCACAGCGGATCGGCCATGGCGCGTATCTCGTCGTCGGCTCTTTCGACAATGTTCAAGCGGAGAGCTTCTGCGCAGGCGTTTGGCTGCCTGTTGTCGCCTCGTCGTCCCCAACCAGGTGATAGCAGGGCGCCTTCTCCATGGTGTATTCGCCGGTTTCCGGATCGCGACGCGAAACGGTCAACACGTGCCAGTTCTCGTCGTCCACCTTCATGACATCGCCTCTGTAGTAGTAGCCCGGCCAGCGCGTCTCCTTGCGGAACAGCGTGTGTTGCGTGACGCACTCTGCGGCCCGGTGACGGTGCTTCAGCTCCCACGCACGCAGCAACTCGTGAAGGTCCTTCGCGGCCAGGCTCTCGAGGTCTTCCTCCATGATCCTGAGCTTCTTGAGGCAGATGTTCAGCAGCTTCTCGTTCGTCATGTAACCGACGGTATAGCCGCCGCAATACTCGTCCATCAGCTTCTGCAGGCGGTCCAGTCCCTGCTGCGGATTGATGTAGTGCGGGTTGACGGTGCCCGCCACGACCGCATTGCGGTAGATCTTGTAATGCTCCAGGGGCTTGTAGATCTCCTTCCTCCGGCGCTCGATCTGCCCATCGGATACGACGATGCCTTCGGCCTTTCGGTCGTCGATGTATTTGCAGGCGGCCTTTGCTGCGAGACGGCCTTCCGTGAACGAGCCCGACGAAAAGGCGTGGGGCGTGCCGCCGACCGCATCACCGGCGCCGAACAGGCCTTCGACCGTCGTCATGCGGTTATAGCCCCAGAAATACTCGGGCGGGGAAACGTCCTCGGGACCCGAGCACCAGGCGCCCGAGCACGTCGCGTGGGAGCCCATGACGTACGGCTCGGACGTGGTCAGCTCGGGGTTCTCGTTCTTCGGATCCACGTCGGTGGCGGCCCACAGGACCGCCTGGCCCACGGTCATGCCGAGGAAGTTTTCCCAGCCGACCTCTTCCAGGTGAGGATCCTGGAACGCCTGCATGGTCACCATATGGATGGGACCGCGGCCGGCATTTACCTCGCTGATGATGCAATGGTTGCGCAGGCAGGTCGGGATGGGCCGGTGGGTCAGGTGCGAGGCTTCCGGATCGAGATACTCCTTGCCGACCATTTTCTGCAACGCGGGGAACCACTTGGATTCGTATTCTTCGCCCAGGGCGTTCTGCGTATAGGTCTTCAAGTGCAGGAAGTAGGCCCCGACCGGACCATAGCCGTCCTTGAAGCGCGCCAGCACGATGCGGTTTTCCATCTGCGTCATCTTGGCGCCGGCGTCGATCATGAGCCCGTAGGCGGACGCGGACGACCAGGGCGCATACCAGGTGCGACCGGCGCCTTCGCCCGTTGAGCGCGGCTTGAAGATGTTGGAGGCGCCGCCCGCGCCGCAGATCACGGTCTTCGACTTGAAGACGTGGTAGTTGCCGGTGCGGACGTTGAAGCCGACGGCACCGGCGACCCGGTTCGGCTTGCTTTCATCCATCAGCAGGTGGGTGACGCAGATGCGGTTGAAGACCTTGTCCGCTGATTTCTTGGCGGCCTCGGCCACGATGGGCTTGTAGGACTCGCCGTGGATCATGATCTGCCATCGCCCTTCCCGCATGTAGCGCCCGGTTTTCGGGTTCTTCATGATGGGCAGCCCCCACTCCTCGAACTGGTGCACGGTGGAGTCGACGTGACGGGCCATGTCGAACAGCAGGTCTTCGCGCACTAGCCCCATCAAGTCGATACGGGCGTAGCGGACATGGTCCTCGGGATTGTTCTCGCCCCAGCGGGTGCCCATGTAACAGTTGATCGCGTACAGGCCCTGGGCGACCGCGCCGGAGCGATCGATGTTGGCCTTCTCGGCGATCACGATCTTCTTGTCCTGGCCCCAGAATCTCGCTTCCCATGCGGCACCCGTGCCGCCAAGACCCGCACCGACGATCAGGATATCGATACCGTCTTCGACGATCGTGTTGTAAGCCATCAGTAGTACACGCCTTTCTTCAGCTTGAGGCCGGCATCCTGGAGCGTGCGCAGGCCGCCTTCATCCAGCCGGATGTATTTCGGCTCGTTGTACAAGAGTTGGTCGTCGCGCATTTCCTTGCTCGGCGCGGGAACATCGGCGAGGTTGGGGATCGCCGTGCCCCAGGGCTTCGTGGTGATGGGCGACAGGAAGTTCTTCTCCGTCCCGTCCCGGAACTTGATCCTCCAGGCGATCGTACCCTTGCGTTCGTCGCGGTCGACGCGAACGCTGTGGCCGAGCGGGGCGAAATCGGCATAGCCGCGAACGTCGATCGCATGCTGGGGGCAAGCCTTCACGCAGGAGTAGCACTCCCAGCACATGTTCGGCTCGATGTTGTAGGCCCGGCGATAGGTCGGGTCGATGTGCATGATGTCCGACGGACAGATGTCGACGCAGTGTCCACATCCGTCGCACCTCGTCATGTAGACGAAGGTAGGCATTGAGTCGACTCCTTGAGCTGTTTCGATTGAGCTTGCGGTGAGCTTGCGGCCTATCTTCTAGTAGTGGCGGGGTGCCTCGCGCTTGATGCCGAGTCCCATGTCCGTCGGAGCATCCCGCAACAGTTCCATCGAGTGTCGTGCTTGTTGCGCGGGATCGTCACGGGTCTGCGTCGGCAGATTCTCGGCCGTGCCATTCGCCCTGGAGACGCGTTTGTCGAACGCTGCCGCCGGCTTGAAGAACATGTGGGCGAACTTCGACCACGGCACCCCGCCGAAAAGCACGATGGTCGCGATGATGTAGAGCCAGAAGAGCAGGCCCACGCCGCCGCCGGTGGCGGCCCAGAGGACCCCGAGCGTCACGCTCGCCAGCAGCGACAGGACGAAGAGGTCTGCCTTCACCAGGCGGAAGGGCGAGTGGCCTTCCGCGGCGACATCCACGCGGATGAAGAACCAGAACCAGTAGCCGCCTACCAGCACCATGAGAGCGCCGATCCACCACAGCACCGGCCAGATCGCCGGCGTGGGCGTGGCGTCGCTAGGGTAGCCGAACACCATGACCGCCGTGGCCACCAGGTAGAGGACGAACCCGTACATGCCGAGCAGGTGCGCCACCCGGCGTTTCGGGTTACAGAACTCGCCCGAGGCGAGCACGTCGACTACCGCGGTCTGCACGGCGATCGAGACCAGCTCGCCGCCCCCCATCTCGCGGCCCTTGTCCTTCGACTTCCGCATGTTGGCGAAGAAATACCTCGCACTGCCCTTGTGGACGGTGTCGAAGACCGTCCCGACCACGACGGCCAGGACCATCACCACCAGGAAGACCTGCAGGAAGCCGGCAGGCAGCGACGCGCCCGCGACGGCGAACGGATTGAAGCTCAGCATGGAATTTTCCTCCTCCTGCGCCTATTCTACGTAGGCGTCTGGCCGGCCAATGCAGAATTTTCTATGCGGCCATACGGCGTTTGAATATCTGGCCAAGATTGCAGCCCAAGCTAGGCATGCGGTTCAAAGCGAGGCCGAAGAAGCGGATGCTTTTGACTTGCATCACGCGGGCCGCGCAGGACAAGTCGAAGGAATAGATCGAGGTCCTCGCATTTCTATCCGCCGCCGCGCAGACCCGCGAGCTGGTCGTTTCGCCAGCGGGGCCATGATCGTGGCGCGATCAAGCCTGGCGCATCGAGTACAACACCGAGCGGCGGCACAGTCGACAATCCAATCCCGGAGGAATTCGCGGCGTCACGCGTAGCGCACGCCGAAGAACGCATATCCTGCTCGCGGACTCCAATGCCATCTCGGACCAATTGGGGTGTCAGGTCGCCGGCAGTTCGCTATGATATGCAGATGAAGATATGCATCGTTTCCGACAGCCACGACCGCGCCGAAGCGCTGGCCGACGCGGTGCGCGATGCATCTGCGGAGGGCGCCGTCGCAATCATCCATTGTGGCGACGTCATCGGTACGCAGACCTTACGCGCTGCCATGCGCTTGGGACTGCCCTTGCATGTGATTCACGGCAACAACCTGGGCGACCCCGTCTCGCTCAGCCGCCTCTCGCGTGAAAGCGACGGCACCGTCCAATACCACGGCGCCGACGCGCGGATCGAGCTGGGTGGACGCCGCATCTTCGTGGTGCACTATCCTGAGTATGCATACGGTATGGCGTGCACGGGCGACTGGGACCTCGTGTGCTGCGGCCATTCCCACGCGGCACGCATCGACCGCGTGCGCAACGTGAAGAACGGCGAGACGTGGCTTGTCAATCCCGGCACGGTGGCAGGACTTGCCGCGCCTGCCACGTGGATCCTCGGCGACCTCGATGCGATGCGCTTCGACGTCAAAGAACTCGAAGCGAGGTAAATGCACAGGCGTCGTGGCAGCAAGCCGCTGGCAGCAAGCCGCGGGCTGCTGCGATGCCGAGAGCCGACTCTCCTGCTGTCTCGCTGAAAGGAGCGGCAATGCCTTATTTCATTTATCGGCGCTTCGAATCCATGCGCACCCCGGCTCCCACGATGACTGCTTCCGCGCGGAAGACGTGGAATCGCCGTTGCGGACGTTGAAACCCGCGGCACCTGTGATGCAGTCCGGTCGCAGCTTGTCCATGATCGAGTGTGTCGCGTGCCGGCCGTGTTCACCGACCGCGTATAATGCCCGCTTGCCAGTCGTTCACAGCGGATGCGCACATGGCGGATCGTCGCCTGCAGGCATTTCACGCCGTCGCGAAGCACCTGTCGTTCACGAAGGCGGCCGACGTGCTGTGCATGACGCAGCCCGCGGTGACGTTTCAGATCCGCCAGCTCGAGGAGCAATTCAATACGCGCCTGTTCGACCGCACGAACGGCCGGATAACGCTCACGCCGGCCGGTCTGGTAGCCCTCGACTATGCAGAGCGGGTTGTCGCGCTTTACGCCGAGCTGAATACGCGGATGAGGGAAATAAGTGGACAGGAGGTTGGTCCTCTGCTGATTGGCGCCAGCACGACGATCGCCGAGTTCCTGCTGCCCAAGATCCTAGGTGAATACAAGGTTCAGCACCCGGGGATCGTGCCGCGACTCAGCGTTGCGAACTCCGAAGTCGTACAGGCTCGTGTGGCGGGGCGAAGCCTCGACCTGGGCTTCATCGAAGGCGACTCGCACCTGCCGACGCTCGTCACCGACGTGTGCTGCGAGGACGAGCTGCAGGTCGTGTGCGCCCCTTCGCATCCGCTCGCACGCCGGCAAGGGGTGACGTTGGCATCGTTGACCGAGCACGCGTACATCAGCCGGGAGGCCGGATCCGGCACGCGGGAGGTGATCGATCACTACCTGCAAAAGTGCGGTCTTTCGATCGACTCGCTGCAGATCGTCATGGAAGCGAGCAGCCCGGAGGCCCTGAAGGGCATGGTCGCGACCGGGCTCGGGTTTGCGATCATGTCCCGCGCGACGGCGGAGAAGGAGGTGCGTCTTGGCGAGCTCGTGCAGATACGCCTCGCCCCGCCGCTCATCCGCCACTTGTCCGTTGTATATCCGAAGGAGCGGTTTCACTCCAAGGTCGTCAACGGCTTCGTCTGCTTCGCGAAGGAAAAGCTCGCTGCGACGCGGGCGAGCGAAAGCCGGCTCGGCACCGACTGATCGCGCAAAGTCGAGCGGTGGCACCGCTGCGGCAGAATGCTACCGCGCGGAGTGCCCACTGAGCTTCACTTCGACCTTTTCGTGCGCCTGGAGCGAAGCGTAATACGCCCGCAGGATCTCGAGTACTTCTGGCCGGCTGAATTCCGGCGGTACGTCGCTGCCTTCGGAGAGCCACTTGCGAAGCTTCGTGCCCGAAACGAGCAAACGGTCCGCATCGTCATGCGGACATGTGCGCGCCGACGCCATGCCCACGCATTTGTAGCACCAGAACGTCCAGTCGATCTTCATCGGCTCGATAGCGAGGGCATCACGCGGGATCTCGTCGAAGATGCGATGCGCATCGAACGGACCGTAGTAACTGCCGACGCCGGCGTGATCGCGGCCAAGAATCAGATACGCGCATCCGTAGTTCTGACGGAAGAGTGCGTGCAGTAGCGCCTCGCGCGGACCCGCGTATCGCATGTCGAGCGGATAGCCCGCCTGGAGCACCGTGCCGGCGCGGAAGTACCGGTCGATCAGCACAGCGATCGCACGAGTACGGACCTCGGCGGGAAGATCGCCGGGCTTGAGGTTGCCGAGCAGCGAATGCACGAGAACACCGTCGCAGACCTCCACCGCGATCTTCGCGAGATATTCGTGCGAGCGATGCATCGGATTGCGGGTCTGGAATGCGGCGACGCGCGACCAGCCGAGTCGTGCGAATTCTGCACGCGTCTCGGCAGGCGTCATGAACAGCGCGCCGTACCTTGACCTGAATCCGCCATCGCCAAGCACGCGAACCGCACCGGCAAGATTGACGTCACCCTGCTGCATCACCATCTGCACGCCGGGATGCGCCGCATCGGTCGTCTTGAACACCGACAAGCATTCGTGGGCCTTGTCGATGCGGTACTTTTCACTGACACAGAGCACCGCGAGCACGCTATCGTCGTCCGGGTCGATCAACGCAATGTCCTCGCCAACAGCGATCGCATCGGCAGTCGTATCGTCCGTCGAAAGCGTGATAGGTATCGGCCAGAACACGCCGTCGGCCGTGCGCATCTCGTCGCACACGCCTTTCCAATCGGCGTGCGTCATGAATCCGCCAAGCGGCGTGAAGCCACCGATGCCGAGCATCACGAGATCGCCCTTCTCGCGAGACGTGATGCGAAGCTTGCGAAGCGTTTGCGCTCGGGCTGCTTCGTGCGCGCAATGCTCGCCCTGCAACCGCAGGGGCCGCAGGTCACCGCCACCATGCGGGGATATAAGAGAAGACATGACGATGAAGCGCCTCTGGCGATGCCAGTTACCTTACCCTCGCACGAACCCGTTTCTCGAACAAAAATGCTGATGAGCCGATAAATGGATGCATGCGCTCGCTGTTAGTGAGTGCCGGTGCTTGACTGGGAAGGTGGTAGGCCGTGCGGGATTCGAACCTGCGACCAACGGATTAAAAGTCCGCTGCTCTACCAACTGAGCTAACGGCCCACCGAGCTCGAAATTATAGCGGATGGACCAAGCGGACCCGCCGCGCTGCCCGCAAGCTCAGTGCGACTCGTCCACCAGGAACGACGGCAGGCTCGAGAAGTCGATGCCCTCCTCGCGCAGCGCATCGGCTTCTTCGGCGGAGGCCTGTCCGCGGATCGCGCGCGCCGGGGCCTCCTCGTAATGGATCTTGCGCGCTTCCTCGGGGAATCGGGCACCCACATCATCGGCGCGCTTCACCATGGCGCGCAGGTGCTGGACGATCTCCGCCGGAATCGGCAGCGCCTCGGGCGCGCGCGTGGCGGGTGCACCGGTAGTGGCCGCAGGTGGGGCTTTGGCGGTATGAACCTTGGCCGAAGGGATCTTCGCCACGCCTGCGTCATCGCACACCGGACAGCGCACGAGCTGGCGTTCCGACTGCCGCGCGTAATCGTCCGTCGAGGCGAACCAGCCCTCGAAGCGGTGACCGTTGGTGCAGGCGAGATCGAAGATGATCATGATTTGTTGACGTATCGGCAGGAGGGCCGTTGCCCCTCGCTCAACCTGCCCGGTCGATCCGCCACACCTGGTACTTCACCGCGGCGACCGCGCCGCCGATGATGGCACCCAGCGCGAGAAAGGAGCCGACAGCGAGCGTCGATACGCCGGTGAGGCCCTGACCGATCGTGCACCCGAGCGCCGTCACGCCGCCGAATCCCATCAATATGCCACCGATGACGTGATGCACAAGATCTTCCACCGAAGTGAACCCTTCCCACCGGAACGTGCGCGTGGCGAGCGCCATGGCGCCCGAGCCGACGATCATTCCCAGCACCCCGGCAATGCCGAACGTGAGCACGCGGGACTGGTCGCTCCAGAACAGCAGGAGCTCCAGGAGGTAGGCCACCGGTGCGGTGAAGGAAAACGACTCCGCGCGACCGGAGTTCGTGGCCACGAATCTTTCTTCGAGCGTATTGGGATCTTCCGGCACATAGCCTAGGTGCCCCGAGACGTACCAGCCGGCGACGATGACGGCGCCAATCAGGATGCCGCCGATGATCATCTCCCGGCTTTGACGAAAGTCGCGATTTGCAAAAATGAATGCGGCGAGGACCGCCGAGAACGCGAACGGCACCCACGTCTTCGCGGCCGGGGCACCCATCGCCGCCAGGATCGTTGGCAGGTCGGACGTCGAGGCTCCCAGCGTCCCTACATCGAACCGAACGGGATCGAGCGCGCTGGCACGAAAGACCGCGAAGAGCCCCTTCAGGGTCATGTATGCCGACAGGCCGAGGAAGATCAGCACGATCAGCGACTTCAGGTTTCCGGTGCCAACGCGAATCAGGGTCTTGCTGCCGCAGCCCGATGCAAGTGTCATCCCGAACCCGAACAGGAAGCCGCCCAGGAGGAGCGAGAGCCAGCTGATGCGCGGGCTGGTATAGATCGTCTTGCCGAGGTCCACCAGGCCGGAAACCTGCAATGCACCGGCACCTGCAATCGCGACCGCGATGGCGAGGAGCCACATGCGCATCCGGCGGAAGTCGCCGAAGTTCACGAAATCGGTCACCGCGCCCATGGTGCAGAAGCTCACGCGGTTGGCCACGGCGCCGAAGACAACTGCCAGGGCAAACGCAAGCCCCGTGACGAGCGGGGACAACTGTGCGCCATCAACCATGCGGAAATTATCGCACGCACGTCCGCGACACCCTCGGCGCGGCGGCTCACCCCGGTTCGGCGATGCGCCATTCGCAGCGAGGTACCCTCGCGGAGCGAAGAATGTATCCTCAGAATGGACCGGAGCGCGCGGCCGCACTAAGTGAATGCTCACACTCGTACTGCGAGCTGCGGAGCAAGCGCGCTCACGTCGCCGGCGAACCCTGGTCTGAGACCGCGAGCGCAACGCCCGCCCGCGCCACAAGCGTCCGGCGTTGCGTCACTCGAAGAGCGGCATGGGCTCCACTTGCAGCGTGCGCAGGAGGCGCTTCACCGGCGCCGGCAGACCTGCGGCGAGTGCTTCGTCGATGGTCCACCAGACGCGCGTCGGCGCCTGCAATGTCGAGAGACCGGCGAGCGCTACGCGTCGCGGGAGCATGGTCAGGTGATAGTGCGTAAAGCCGTGCTCGATCGCAGGCAGCGGCTCCGCCCGCATCGCTTCGACGCCATAGCGCACGCCGCTGGCAGCGAGAATGTCCTCGTCCGGCGCGAACTCCGGGAGGCTCCACAGGCCGCTCCACACGCCCGTCGCGCCACGCCGCTCGAAAAGGATCGCACCGTGGTGCTCCAGCACTGCGACCTGGATGGTCCGCTGCGGAAGGGTGCGCGGCGGTCGTGGCGTCGGCAACTCGTGCACGCGCTGGGTGTTGTTGGCGACGCAGTCCTGCGCGGCAGGGCACGCGTCGCATCGCGGACGACTGCGCACGCACACGGTGGCGCCGAGGTCCATCATCGCCTGCGTATAGGCTTCGATCCGCTCGTCTGGAAGCAGCGCCTCGGCCGCGGACCACAGCTTCCGCTCCACGGCGGAGTCTCCGGGAAAGCCATCGATCCCCCGATGCCGCGCGAGCACCCGCCTGACATTGCCGTCGAGGATCGCGGCGTGCGCGCCGAACGCGAACGCGGCGATCGCCGCAGCGGTCGAGCGGCCGATGCCGGGCAACTGCGCAATCTGCGCGAGCTCCCGCGGAAACGCACCGCCGTGCTCCCGCACGATGATCGTTGCCGCCGCATGCAGATGCCGCGCGCGCCGGTAATAGCCGAGGCCGCTCCACACCGCGTAAACGGCGTCGATCGAGGCGTCGGCGAGCGAAGCGATGTCGGGGAACGCCGCCAGGAAGCGCTGGTAATAGCCGATGACCGCAGCGACCTGCGTCTGCTGCAACATCACTTCGGACAGCCAGATGCGGTACGGATCGCGCGTGTTCTGCCACGGCAGATCGTGCCGGCCGTGACGCTCGTGCCACGCGGTCACGCGCATGGCGAACGCAGGCAAGGCAGCCGGCGCGGGCGCAGCAATGCTTCCGCGCCGGTCGGGCATCGCGTCAGCGAATGGCGAGGCGCTGCCGGGCCTTCGCCGCGGCTTCCGACTGCGGATAACGCGCGATGAGATCTTCCAGCGTCCGGCGCGAAGCGGCCCCGTCGCCGAGCTCGAACTGGCTCGTCGCGATATTCAGCATCGCGTCCGGGACTTTCTGGCTGTCGGGATAGTTGGTTACGAGCTGCCGCTGCGAAGTGATCGCCGCACGGAAGTCGCGCAGCGCGAACTGGGCATTGCCGATCCAGTACTGCGCCGACGCCGCCAGCGGACTGCGTGGATACGTCCGCACGAAGGATGCGAAGCTCGACACCGCCGCGCCGTAATTGCCGCTCTTGAAGAGATCGAGCGCGGCGTCGTACGCGCGCTGCTCGCTGCCGGTATCACCGCCGGCACCAGCACGGGGCGGGCTGCCGGGCGCGGGTACCCCGGAAGCGGCGGGAGGGGGACCGAACGCGGGTCCGCCGGGACTTGCTGCAGCCGGCGGTGCGGCCGCGGCGCCCGGCGGCGGGGTCGCATCACCGCCTGGCGGGCCCTGAGGCGCCGCATTGCCCTGCGGCGCTGCCGCACCCGCTTCGAGCCGCCGCATGCGCGAATCGAGATCGACGTAGAGATCGCGCTGGCGCTTTTGCGCTTCCGAAAGCTCGAAGGTGATGACCTCGAGCTGACCACGCAGCTGTGCGACGTCGCGCTTCAGCTGCTCGATCTGGTTGACGATGTCGACGAGACCCTGGTTGCGGATCTGCGTTTCGAGCGCAACGATGCGCTCCTCGAGCTGGCGGCGCAGCTGCTCGACGCGCTGGTTGGTCGCCTCGATGCGCTGGCGAGCTTCCGTGTCGTCGAACAGCGCGGCGCTCGCCGGCGCCGCCGTGCCGAGCGCGAGCAGCCCGGCACAGAGTGCGGTGGCGAGCGAACGCTGGCGCGCGCTGCGCTTCACTCGCCTGCGTAGACGATGTCGGCGCGACGGTTTTCCGCCCACGCCGCTTCGTCGTGACCGGGGTTGCGCGGCTTCTCCTTGCCGAAGCTCACCGTCTCGATCTGCGTATCGGTGGCACCGAGCACCTTCATCAGCTGGCGCACGTTATCGGCGCGGCGCTGGCCGAGCGCGATGTTGTACTCGCGGCTGCCCCGCTCGTCGGTATTGCCCTGGATGGTGATGCGCGCATTGCGGTTGCTCTGCAGATAGCGGGCATGCGCCTCGATCAGGCCGCGGAACTCGTCCTTCACGGCATCGCTGTCGTAATCGAAGTACACGGAGCGCCGCGACAGGATGTTGTTGGGGTCGCGCAGCGGATTGCCGGCAGCGCCGGTGGCGCTCCCCGTCGCACTGCCCGAGACACCATTGCCCCCGGCGCCGCCGGTGGTAGCGCCCGCGCCCGTGCCGCCCGAGGGCGCCGTTGTCGCCGGCGAGCGGTCTTCTACCGGCGCCGACTGCTGGGGATTGGTCGAACAGCCAGCTACTAGCGCGATCAGGAACGCGCCGAAAATCAACTTCCGCATTATTGCCTCCTTGACGACGAATGGTGATGCAGACGCCGCGCCATTGATCAGCGCGGCAGCGGACCCCAGGCCGGCTCGCGCACATCGGTGGCAGGTGCGACGAGCCGTTGCTTCACGCGACCGTCGGAAGAGACCGCGGCCAATATACCACGCCCCCCTTGCTCGGCAGCGTAGAGGATCATCCTCGAATTGGGCGACACGCTCGGGCTTTCATCGAGCGGTCCCGGCGTCAGGGTCTGTACCTGCCGCGTCGCGAGGTCCTGGATTGCGATCTGGAAACGGCCGCCTTCGCGCCGCATGAAAACGAATGACTTGCCATCCGGCGTGGCGTGCGGCGACACGTTCCAGTTGCCCTCGTAGGTGAGGCGCTCGACCGCTCCGGACCCGAGCGTCAGTCGATAGATCTGCGGGGAGCCGCCACGGTCCGAGGTGAACAGCAGGCTCTTGCCATCCGCCGCGAAGCTCGCTTCGGTGTCGATGCTTCCCGACGACAGCAATCGTTGCACTCCGCTGCCGTCCGCGTTGATCAGGAACAGCTGCGAGCCGCCGTCCTTCGTGAGCGTGACCACGAGCCGGCGTCCGTCGGGTGCCCACGCCGGGGCACTGTTGCTGCCGCGGAAGTTCGCCAGCACCTGCCGCTGCCCGGTGCTGAGGGACTGGATGTACACGACGGGCTTGCGGTTTTCGAGCGAGACATAAGCAATCCGCGTGCCGTCGGGTGACCACGCAGGCGAGAGCAGCGGCTCGTTGGAGGTGACGATCGTCTGCGGTCCGAACCCGTCGGCGTCGGCAACCTGCAGCTGGAAGCGTGGGCCCTGTTTCGCGATGTACGCGATGCGCGTGCTGAAGACGCCGACGTCGCCGGTGATTTTTTCGTAAATGATGTCGGCAATCTTGTGCGCCGTCGCGCGGAACTGCTGCGGCGTGACGACATAGCTCATGCTCGCGAGCTCCACCTGCTTGACCGCATCGACCAGCGCGAAGCGCACATCCACGCGGCCATCCGCGACCGGCGTCATGCTGCCGACGACGATGGCATCCGCGCCGCGCGCGCGGAAATCGGCCATGCGGATTTCCTGCGCACGCGATGGCCGCGGCACGATGCCCGACGCATCGACGAGCCGGAACAGGCCGCTTCGCGACAGGTCAGCGCCAACGATGCCGGTGATGCCGAGCGGCCAGTTGGCTTCGTTCTCGAAGCCGACGATGGAGATCGGGACGGTGCTGCCGGCGCCGCCCACGATCTCGATCGTGAGCTGCGCCTGCGCGAGAGCCGGCAGGAAACCGAGCAGCAACGGAGCAAGCAGGCGGAAAAGACGATGCACGAAAGCGCCTCGACGAATGAAGGCAGACGGGAAAGATGGGGTGTTGCGGGTTGGGAAAGGCGGATGCAATTGGAATTATAACGAGCGCGTCGTCCGGCCCGGCCTGCGGTGCGTGGATCCGTCGTCAGTGGGCAGCGATCGTCGCCGGCAGTCCCAGCTCGACACGGATGCGCTCCGCCATTCGCCGGGCATCCTCACGAATGGTATAGGGCCCAACGAATACCCGGAACAATCCGTTGACCTGACGAACGTGCGCTTGGACCCCCAGCGCGGGCAATTGGTTCGCGAGGCGCCCGGCAAACGCCTGCGCGTTGGGATTGCTGCCGAAGGCGCCGAGCTGCACGACATACCCCGTCCCGCTCGCGGCGACGGGAACGCTCTCGACCAGCGCCGCCGGCGTCGCCTGGGGCAGCGCCGTGCCGGCGATCGGGGGCGCACCTGGCAAGGGCGCGGTCTGGGCCGCGGAGGCCGGCGTTTGTGTCGCGGGTCCGATGGTCGCGGCAACGCTGGCAACCGGCGGCAACGCAGGCGCTGCACTCGCGAGCATGTCGTCGAGGAGCAGGGAGTCCACCTCGACTTCGCCGCTGCCGTTCTGCGCGACGCCAAGGCGGTGCGCTGCCGCATACGACAGGTCGATCACCCGGTCGTGCAGGAACGGACCGCGGTCGTTGACGCGCACGATCACGCTCTTGCCGTTCGCGGGATTGGTGACCCGCGCGAAAGAAGGCAGCGGCAGCGTCGGATGTGCCGCGGTCATCGCGAACATGTCGTAGGTCTCGCCGATCGCGGTCTTCTGGCCGTGAAACTTGCGGCCGTACCATGATGCAATGCCGCGCTCATGGTAGGGACGCAGGCTGGTCGCCGGCACGTATTCGCGTCCGAAGACCATGTACGGCCGATTGGCGAACCGATGCAGCGGCTCGCGCCGCGGTACGGCATCGGGAATCGCGTCGAGGTCCGCGGGGGTGACGTCGGCCGGCCCGTCGTCCTTGTAGTACCCGCGCTGCGCCGGCGCCGGCGTGCGCGATGGCGTCGTGTCGCGCGGTGGCGCGCCCGAGCAGGCGACGAGCAGCGCGGCGAGGGAAGCGGCGCACGCGAGCCGGGCAATGGACGTCGTTATCATTGGCGGGGGAATTTAACATCGCACGCTCTGCACTGTCATCGTCGACTCGCCTGATGCCGCGCCGCCTGCAATCGCCGGACCGCCACCCCGTGTGGACCGTCGGTCACTCGAACCGCCCGATTGCCGACTTCATCGCGCTGCTGCGCAGCTTCGACATCGAGGCGATCGCCGACGTGCGGCGGTTTCCGGGATCACGGCGCTGGCCGCAATTCGGCACGCCGGCGCTCGGGGAGGCGCTCGACGCACACGGCATCGCCTATCGGTGGATCCCGGCGCTCGGCGGACGCCGAAAGGGCCAGCCCGACAGCATCAATGTTGCCTGGCGCAATCCGTCGTTTCGCGCGTACGCCGACTACCTCGCGACCGAGGAGTTCGCCGTCGGACTGGACGAGCTCGCTGCACTCGCCTGCGGACTGCGGACCGCCATCATGTGCTCCGAGGCACTGTGGTGGCGCTGCCATCGCAGCCTGATCGCCGACGTGCTGACAGTCGCCGGTTTTGTGGTGTTCCACATCACCGCGCCGGGCCGCAGCACGCCCCATCCGATGACCGGTCCCGCGCGCATCGTCGGCGGCCGCCTCACCTATGCCTTGGCGGACGCCACAGCCCCGGAGGCATGACCGGTGTTCCTGGTGCAGATCCTTCTTCCCCTGCGCGCCAACGACGGCGGTACCGCGCCGAGCTCGAGGCGTTTCGTGCAGGATTTGATCGTGATTCGCGCGCAGGTGCTCGGGACGCTCTGAAGCGGCGCGCGGCCGCGCCCCGGTCGGGCGCCTCAGGTGTTCACCAGCTTGCGGTGCGACTGCACGCTCATCAGGATGCCAAGGCCGATGAACAGCGACACGAGTGCGGTACCGCCGAAGGACACGAGCGGGAGCGGTACGCCGACCACCGGAAGCAGGCCGCTCACCATGCCCATGTTCACGAATGCATAGGTGAAGAACATCAGCGTGACCGCTCCGGCCATCAGGCGCGAGAACAGCGTCGATGCGTTCGCCGCGATCACCATGCCGCGCCCGATCAGCAGCAGGTACAGCAGCAGGAGCACCGTGGCGCCGATCATCCCGAACTCTTCGCCGAACACCGCGAAGATGAAGTCCGTGTGCTTCTCCGGCAGGAAATCGAGGTGCGTCTGGGTGCCGTTCAGCCAGCCCTTGCCGATCACGCCTCCGGAACCGAGCGCGATGGAGGCCTGCGTCGAGTGGTAGCCGGCGCCGAGCGGGTCGCGTGACGGATCCAGGAAGGTCAGGATGCGCTCGCGCTGATAGCCGTGCAGGTGCTGCAGAACGAGCGGCGCGGCAGCGCTGGCGATCGCGATCAGGCCCACGATCACCTTCCACGACAGGCCGGCCAGATACAGGATGTAGAAGCCCGACGCGCCAATCAGCAGCGACGTGCCGAGGTCCGGCTGGCGCTTGATCAGGAAGACCGGCACCGCGATCAGCACCCCCGCGATCAGGAAATCCTTCCAGCGGATGCGGCCTTCGAACTTCTGGAAGTACCACGCGAGCATCAGCGGCAGGGCGACCTTCATGAGCTCCGAGGGCTGGAACCGCGCCACGCCCAGGTTCAGCCACCGGCGCGAGCCGTTCACCACCGTACCGAAGAGGGCCACGGCGACGAGCATCGCGATCGCCACCACGTAGAGCGGCACGGCGAGGCGCGCGAGCGTCTGCGGCGGCACGTTGGCGACGAGCCACATGAGCACCAGCGCAAACCCGAGGCTGCCCGCCTGGCTCATCACCCGGGCGACGTTCTGATCGGATGCGGAGAAAAGGGTGATGAGCCCCACGCCGACGATGGACAGGGCGATCGCGAACAGGAACGCGTCCACGCGCCGGGTAAGCACTTCCCAGAGTTGCGTCAGCATGGTGCCCATCAGTCGCTTTCGTCCTCGCTGTCGGGTGCGGTCGGTGCGGGCTGCCCGTCGGCGCGCTTCTGTTCGCCGGTGAGGTAATAGTCGAAGACCTGCCGTGCGATCGGCGCCGCCGCCGCCGCGCCGAAGCCGCCGTTCTCGACCAGCACGGCAAGGGCGATGCGCGGCTTGTCGACCGGGGCGTAGGCGATGTACCAGGCGTGGTCGCGCATGCGCTCGTCGACATGCCTTTCCGAGTACTTCTCGCCCTTGAGCGAGAAAACCTGCGCGGTGCCGGTCTTGCCGGCGCTGGCATACGCCGTGTTGCGGAACGCCGCCGCGCTGGTGCCTTCCTTCGGCACTCCGGCGAGGGCGTTCTTGATGACCGCCACGTTCTCGCGCTTGAGCGGAATCACGCGCTCCGGCTCGCGCACGACTTCCGTGACCTCGCCGGTGCGCGTGTTGCGGACCGTCTTGACGAGATGCGGCCGATACGAGACGCCGTCGTTGGCGATCGCCGCGATGGCGTGGGCGAGCTGGATCGGCGTGAAGGCATTGTAGCCCTGCCCGATGCCCGCCGAGATGCTGTCGCCGAGATACCACTTGCGGTGCTCCTCGCGGAACTGCGGGCCGGAGTAGCGCGTGCGCTTCCATTGCCGCGACGGCAGCGTGCCGGTGAGCTCGCCCTCGATGTCGATACCCGTGCGCTGACCGAAGCCGAACTGCGACAGGAAGCGGGCGGTATCGTCGATGTCCGTGTCATTGGCGAGCATGTAGTAATAGGTGTCGCACGACTGGACGATCGATTTGTACATGTCGACCGTGCCGTGCCCGCCCGGCTTGTCGTCGCGAAAGCGGTGCGCCTGGCCGGGAATCTGGAAGAACCCCGGGTCGTGGATGGTCTGGCCTGGCGTGCGCTTGCCCGAGGTCAGGGCGGCGAGTGCCAGGAACGGCTTGATCGTGGACCCGGGCGGGTAGGCGCCGCGCAGCGGACGGTTCAGCAGCGGCTTGTCGGGCGAGTCGTTGAGGATCTCCCAGTTCGCCGGATCGATGCCATCGACGAAAAGGTTCGGATCGAACCCCGGCTTGGAGACGAACGCGAGCACGTCGCCGTTGGCGGGATCCATCGCAACCAGCGCCCCCCGCCGGTCGCCGAATGCTTCCTCCGCGACCTGCTGCAGCTTGATGTCGAGCGACAACCGCAGATCGTTGCCGGAGACGGGCGGCGTGCGCGACAGCGTGCGCACCGCCCGCCCGCCGGAGTCGACCTCGACCTCCTCGACACCCGTCGTGCCGTGCAGCTCACGCTCGTACGACAGCTCCACGCCGACCTTGCCGATGTAGTCGGACCCCTTGTAGTTGGCCGTCTCGTCCCATTCCTCGATGCGCTCGAGGTCACGTTCGTTGATGCGGCCGATGTAGCCGACGACGTGCGACGCGATCTCGCCCAGCGGATAGTGGCGGAAGAGCCGCGCCTTGATGTCCACGCCGGGGAAGCGGTAGCGATTCACCGCGAACCGCGCGACCTCCTCGTCGGTGAGGCGCGTGCGCAACGGCAGGCTCTCGAAGTTCTTCGATTCGTCGAGGAGCTTGCGGAAGCGCTTCCGGTCGCGCGGCTGCACGTCGATGATTTCGGCGAGACCATTGATCGTCTCCTCGAGGTTGCGCACGCGGGCAGGCTGGATCTCCAGCGTGTACGCCGAATAGCTCTGCGCGAGCACGACGCCGTTGCGATCGGTGATGACGCCGCGATTCGGCGTGATCGGGACGATGGCGATACGGTTCGTCTCGGCGAGCGTCTGGTAATGCGCGTGCTGCGCGACCTGCAGATAGAAGAAGCGCGCGAGCAGGCCGCCGAAGGCGAGCAGGATCACGACCGCCGCGACGGACATGCGCCGGCGGAAGAGGAAGACCTCGCGCTCGGGATTGCGGAGCTCCGGCGAGCCGAAGGCGCTCGGCGCGTCGTAGCGGGCGCGGCGACGGAACCTGATCACGATGGACGGCCCGGTGCGGGGCAATCGGACAATCCGCTCGAATCGTTCACGGCGACCTCAGAACTCCGATCCCGAGCGCCGCGGCTGCTGCGGAGTCTGCAGCAGCACCGAAACCAGCGGCCACAGCAATGCTCCCAGTGCCGGCGAGGCAAGGTAGACCCAATGCGGCCCGGGCGCGCCGCCGACCACGCGCACCAGCGCGACGAGGCCCGCGCACAGCAGCAGCAGCATGAACACCTGCGCCGCCTGCTGCCATAGCGGGAAGCGCAGCACGCGGCGGCGGAAGTAATCGGCGGCGTAGGCCAGCACGGCGTAGGCCAGCGCATGCTGACCGAACACGGTGGCGTCGGCGACGTCCGCGAACAGCCCGACCATCCACGCGCTTCCCACCCCGACCAGGCGGGGTTCCTGGATGCACCAGTACAGCAGGACGAGCGCGAGGAAATCCGGCCGCAGCTCGAGCACCCGTCCGGTCAGCGGCAGCATGTTGGCTCCGAACGCGAGCAGCATCGTGAACAGCACGAACCAGGGGCTCGCTGGCTTGAGGATGACCTCGGGGCTGGCGGGCAACAGGGGTGGTACGCGCGGCAACGCCATCATCGGCCGACCTTCCGTTCATGGCCTTCGCAAAAGAACATTTCCGACCTCGCAACCCGGCAGTGCGCGCCGACGCTGCGTGCGCTGCGGCGCGAAGGGCGCTGCATCATGCTACCGCCAAGTGCGCCCGTCATCATTCCTTTCCGCGCCGGGCTTTGCCCCGCCCGCGCTTCGCGCTGTCCACCTGGACCGGCTCCTCGGGCATGGGAGGCAGCGCGGCGACCTTGCCGAGCACGAGCAGGTAGCGGCTGCGGTCCGCGCCGGCCAGCGGCCGCGCGAGAATCCGCGCGAACATCTGGCCGGTCTCACGTTCCAGGCTGACGACGGTCGCGACCGCAAGGCCGGGCGGATAGGTGCCGTCGATGCCCGACGTCACGAGCACGTCCCCCATCTGGATGTCGGCATTCGGTGCCATGAAGCGCAGCTCCGGCAGGCGTCCGGCGCCCGAGCCGAACAGCACCGAGCGCACGCCGGAGCGCTCCACCTTGACGGGCACGGCATTGTCCTTGTCGGTGACCAGCGTGACCTCGCCCATCAGCGGATACACGCGCGTGAGCTGGCCGACGACACCCTCGGCATCGATGACCGCCTGGCCGGGCGTGAGACCGGCTTCCCCACCCTTGTCGATGAAAAGCTTCTGCGAGAACGGATCACGGCCGGTGTAGAGCACTTCGGCCGCCGTCGCGGCTCCTGCATACCGGGTCTGCATCTGCAGGAGGGCCTTGAGGTGCTCGTTTTCCTGCTGCAGCACGGCGTAGCCCTGCATCAGGGGTGCGTCGCGCAGCAGCGTGCGCTGGAGCTCCGCGTTGGCCTCGGTGAGATCGTGCTGGCTGCGGAAGTATTCCGCGACCTGGTTGAAGGCGTCGCGCGGCATCAGCATGGTCCGCTGCACCGGAGCGAGCACGACCCCCACCACGTAGCGCACGTGCTCCAGGTAACGAAAGCGCGTGTCGGCGAACAGCAGTGCCAGGGACACGAGCCCGAAGAACGTCACTCGGGCAAGGGGCGACGGGCCGCGGTGAAAGAACGCTGGCGGCTCGACCGGGATGTGGCGCATTCAGCGAGGGGTGAAGCGGGGGGCGACAGCAGGCACGCGATCGGGAGTCCGGCACCTGCGCCGCAGCGGCGGCATCACGTGGGCAATGCGGTGGACGTGTACGGCGGCGCCGGGTACCGGGCGCATCTTCGCGAAGCTCAGTCCGTGGTGAAGATGGTGGACAGCTTTTCCATGTTCTCGAGCGCTTTCCCGCAACCGCGCACGACGCATGTGAGCGGATCGTCCGCGACGATGACGGGCAACCCGGTCTCTTCCATCAGCAGGCGATCGAGATCGCGCAGCAGTGCGCCGCCACCCGTCAGCACCATGCCGCGCTCGGCGATGTCGGCGCCGAGCTCCGGCGGTGTGCGTTCCAGCGCGCTCTTCACCGCCGAGACGATGCTGTTCAAGGGGTCGGTGAGCGCTTCGAGGATTTCGTTCGACGAGACGGTGAAGCTCCGCGGGATGCCCTCGGCGAGGTTGCGGCCCTTCACTTCCATCTCCTTCACCTCGGACCCGGGGAATGCGGAACCGATGGTTTTCTTGATCTGCTCGGCCGTGGTCTCGCCGATCAGCATGCCGTAGTTGCGCCGGATGTAATTGACGATGGCCTCGTCGAACTTGTCGCCGCCGACGCGCACCGAGCCGGAGTACACCATCCCGCCCAGCGAGATCACGCCGACTTCGGTCGTCCCCCCGCCGATATCGACGACCATCGAGCCCGTGGCGTCCGAGATGGGAAGGTCGGCGCCGATCGCCGCGGCCATCGGTTCCTCGATGAGATACACCTTCGAGGCGCCGGCGCCGAGCGCCGATTCGCGGATCGCGCGGCGCTCCACCTGGGTCGATCCGCAGGGCACGCAGATGATGATGCGCGGCGACGGCGAGAAGAGCCGCGAGTCGAGCACCTTCTTGATGAACTGCTTCAACATCTGCTCGGTGACGGTGAAGTCGGCGATGACGCCGTCCTTCATCGGCCGGATAGCCGTGATGTTGCCGGGCGTGCGGCCGAGCATCTGTTTCGCGGCGAGCCCGACTTCCTGGATCACGCGCTTGCCGTTGGGCCCGCCTTCCTGGCGAATGGCGACCACGGACGGCTCGTTCAGCACGATGCCCTTGCCGCGGACGTAGATGAGGGTATTGGCGGTTCCGAGGTCGATCGCGAGATCGCTGGAGAAGTAACCTTTGAAGAACTGGAGCATGAAATCCGCGATCAGTGTGATCCGAGCCCGCGCAACAGGCGCAAAAAGAGCAGCCGCAGGAGCGTCCTCAGCCCCGGCTGCTGCGAGAAATTATGACATTATGATACCCTACTGCGCTTAGCCGCTGCACCCGTTCCCGCCCACCAATTTCAACATCCGGCCGGGTTGTGCGTCCGGGCAGCCTCCTGCCGCCGGGCTGCGGCCCGGACGGCTGCGCCGCCGCGTGCCGGCGCCTTTCTGCCGTGCCTGAAGCCATGACCATCTCGCCCGAGGACGTCCATCGTCTCGCCCACCTTGCGCGCATCGACATCGATGCCGCGCAGGTCGCCGCCGTGCGTGCGAAGCTCGATGGCATCTTCGCCATGATCGGCCAGCTCGCCGCGGTGGACACGACCGGCGTCGCGCCGATGGCGCACGCGCAGGACGTCACCGCACCTCTGCGCGAGGACTGCATCACCGAGCCGGAACAGCACGCGCTCTTCCAGGCGGTCGCACCCAGCGTGGAGCGCGGCCTGTACCTCGTGCCGAAGGTCATCGAGTGATGCGTCACGCTGCAGCATGAACACGGGCGCCACCATTGCCGGGCTCGGTCGCGCGCTGCGGGCCCGCGAGGTATCCAGCGTCGAGCTCGCGCAGGACGCGCTGGCGCGGATCGAGGCGCACGATCGCACCCTCAATGCGTTCATCACCGTGGATGCGGACGGGGCGCTCGCCGCCGCGCGCGCCGCGGATGCGGCGGTGCACGACGGCAGCGCCGGCCCGCTGACCGGTATTCCCATCGCGCACAAGGACGTACTGATGACGGCGGGGCTGCGGACCACCTGCGGATCGCGCATGCTGGCCGACTTCGTCGCTCCCTACGATGCGTACGTGGTGGAGGGCCTGCGGCGCGCCGGGGCGGTGCTGGTGGGCAAGACCAACATGGACGAGTTCGCGATGGGCTCGTCGAGCGAGACGTCGCATTTCGGACCGGTGCGCAACCCATGGGACGCAACCTGCGTTCCGGGCGGCAGCTCGGGGGGCTCGGCAGCGGCAGTCGCCGCGCGCATCGTCCCGGGAGCCACCGGCACCGACACAGGCGGCTCGATCCGCCAGCCCGCGGCGTTCACCGGCATCTGCGGCCTCAAGCCGACCTACGGGCTGTGCTCGCGGTACGGCCTCGTGGCGTTCGCGTCGAGCCTCGATCATCCGGGCCCGTTCGCGCAGACCGCGGAGGATTGCGCGCTGCTGCTCAATGCCATGGCGGGCCACGATCCGCGCGACTCGACCAGCGTGGCGCGCGAGCGCGAGGATTACACCGCACGCCTGCGCACGGCGCGCGATGGCGCGCCGCTCGCCGGGCTGCGCCTCGGGCTGCCGCGCGAGTACTTCGGCGACGGCGTCGACGCGGATGTCGCGGCCGCCGTGGAAGAGGCTCTGGTCGAGCTCCGGCGCCTCGGCGCGACCACGGTCGAGGTCACGCTGCCGAACGTCGGCCTCGCCGTGCCGGTGTACTACGTCATCGCGCCCGCGGAAGCGTCGTCCAACCTCGCGCGGTTCGACGGCGTGCGCTATGGTCATCGGGCCGCGAGCTACACCGATCTCGACGACATGTACCGCAAGACGCGCGCGGAGGGCTTCGGCGAGGAAGTGAAGCGGCGCATCCTGGTCGGCACGTACGTCCTCTCGCACGGCTATTACGATGCGTATTACCTCAAGGCGCAGCAGGTGCGCCGGCTCATCGCCGACGACTTCACGCGGGCGTACACGCGATGCGACGTCATCGTCGGGCCGACAACCCCGACCGCAGCCTTCGCGATCGGCGCCAAGACCGAGGACCCGGTCGCGATGTACCTGAACGACATCTTCACCGTTGCGGGGAACCTCACCGGCGGCCCGGCGATGTCGATCCCGTGCGGCTTCGACGCCCGCGGCCTGCCCATCGGGCTGCAGCTGCAGGGCAATCACTTTTCGGAAGCGCTGCTGCTGGACATCGCGCACCGGTTCCAGCAGGGCACCGACTGGCATCGCCGCACCCCGGAGATCGCGCGATGAGCGCCGCACGGTCGCCCGAAGGCGCTCCCCCCCTCCGCCGGAGGGCGCTGGCGAAACGCGCAGCGCGCAGCCTTGGGGAGGTCCAATGACCTGGGAAGTCGTCATCGGCCTGGAGACGCACGCGCAGCTTTCGACCGTCTCGAAGATCTTTTCGGGCGCGCCGACCGCGTTCGGCGCAGCGCCCAATACGCAGGCGTCCGCCGTGGACATCGCCTTGCCGGGCGTGCTGCCGGTGCTCAATCGCGGCGCGGTCGAGCGCGCGATCCGGTTCGGGCTCGCCACCGGCGCAACGATCAACCGACGCAGCGTGTTCGCGCGCAAGAATTACTTCTATCCGGACCTGCCCAAGGGTTACCAGATCAGCCAGTACGAGATCCCGGTCGTGCAAGGCGGCACGATCACGATCGCCACCGCGCAGGGCGAGAGGACGGTGCGCCTCACCCGCGCGCATCTCGAGGAGGATGCCGGCAAGAGCCTGCACGAGGACTTCCACGGCATGACAGGAATCGATCTCAACCGCGCGGGGACGCCGCTCCTCGAGATCGTCTCCGAGCCCGACATGCGCAGCGCCCACGAGGCGGTGGCGTACGCGAAGGCGCTGCACACGCTGGTGCGCTGGATCGGCATCTGCGACGGCAACATGCAGGAAGGGAGCTTCCGCTGCGATGCCAACGTCTCGGTGCGCAGGCTCGGCGAGACGAAGCTTGGCACGCGCTGCGAGATCAAGAACCTCAACAGCTTCCGGTTCCTCGAGAAGGCGATCGAGTACGAAGTCCGCAGGCAGACCGAGCTGATCGAGGACGGCGGCCGCGTGGTGCAGGAAACGCGGCTCTACGACGCGGACCGCGGCGAGACGCGCCCGATGCGCAGCAAGGAAGATGCGCAGGACTACCGCTACTTCCCCGATCCGGACCTGCCGCCGCTTGCGATCGACGAGGCGTGGATCGAGCGGGTGCGCGCGGAGATGCCCGAGTTGCCCGAGGCGCTGCGCGAGCGACTTGTCGCGCAGCAGCATCTGTCGCGCCAGGATGCGCTTGCCCTCACGTCGAGCCGCGAGCTCGTCGAGTATTACGAAGCGACGGTAAAGGCGGGCGCCGGAACGAAGTCCGCCGCCAACTGGGTGCTCGGCGAAGTTTCGGCCGCGCTCAATCGGGCGGAGCTCGACGTCCTTGAAGCACCCGTCAAGCCCGCTGCGCTCGCTGCACTGCTACGGCGGATAGAGGACAACACCATATCGGGCAAGCTCGCCAAGGACGTGTTCGACGCGATGTGGACCGGCGAAGGCGATGCCGATGCGATCATCGCCACGCGCGGGCTGCGCCAGATCTCCGATGAAGGAGCGATCGAGGCGGTGGTCGACGAGGTTCTGGCGGCGAATGCCGCGATCGTTGCGGAATATCGCGCCGGCAGGGAAAAGGCATTCAACTCGCTCGTCGGGCAGGCGATGAAGGCCACCAAGGGCAAGGCCAACCCGGCACAGGTGAACGCGATCCTGAAGCGCAGGCTCGGCACGGTCGAGGCTTCTTAGCCCTCGTCCTGTCCCGGTCCAGGTCCGACGCGCGATCATGCATCGCGTCAGGCTGAAGGGCGACCCGCAGCAGTTGCCGAGGTGTCAGCTCAGCAACGCCTTGTACCGGAGCCGATGCGGCCGCGCGCCTTCCTCGCCGAGCCGCTTCTTCTTGTCGTCCTCGTATTCGCGGTAATTGCCCTCGAAGAAGCGCCACTGCGACTCGCCTTCGGCGGCGAGGATATGCGTGGCGATGCGATCGAGGAACCAGCGGTCGTGCGAGATCACGAGCACCGTGCCCGCGAACTCGAGCAGCGCCTCCTCGAGCGCGCGCAAGGTTTCCACATCCAGATCGTTGGACGGCTCGTCCAGCAGCAGCACGTTGCCACCCTCGAGCAGCGTCGCCGCGAGATGCAGCCGCCCACGCTCCCCGCCCGACAATTGGCCGACGATCTTCTGCTGGTCGGCCCCCTTGAAGTTGAACCGGCCGAGATAGGCGCGCGAGGGCATCTCGAAACGACCGACGGTGAGGATGTCGCGCCCGCCGGAGATCGCCTCCCATACCGTCTTGTCGTCGGGCAGCGATTCGCGCGACTGCTCGACGACCGCCAGCCTGGCCGTCGGTCCGATCGTCACCTTGCCCGAGTCGGGCTGCTCGCGCCCGGTGATGATGCGAAACAGCGTCGACTTGCCGGCGCCGTTCGGACCGATGATGCCGACGATCGCACCGGCCGGGATCTTGAAGCTGAGATGATCGATGAGCAGGCGATCGCCATAGCCCTTGCTCACGTCCTCGAACTCGATCACCTGGTCGCCGAGGCGCTCCGCGACCGGGATGAAGATCTCCTGCGTCTCGTTGCGCTTCTGGTGCTCGTAGGACGACAGTTCCTCGAAGCGCGCGATGCGTGCCTTGCTCTTGGCCTGGCGTCCCTTGGGATTCGTGCGCACCCATTCGAGCTCCTTCTGCATCGCCCGGATGCGCGCCGCTTCCTGCTTCGCCTCGGTCGCGAGCCGCTGCTCCTTCTGCTCCAGCCACGACGAATAGTTGCCCTTCCACGGAATGCCATAGCCACGATCGAGCTCGAGGATCCATTCCGCGGCATTGTCGAGGAAGTACCGGTCGTGCGTGACGGCGATGACGGTGCCCGGAAAGCGCTGCAGGAATTGCTCGAGCCAGTCGACGCTTTCCGCGTCGAGATGATTCGTGGGCTCGTCGAGGAGGAGCATGTCGGGCTTCGACAGCAGCAGCCGGCACAGCGCGACGCGCCGCTTCTCGCCGCCGGAGAGATGCTCGATGCGCGCGTCCCAGGGCGGCAGCCGCAGCGCATCGGCCGCGATTTCCATCTGCAGATCGCTGCCGCCGCCGGCGGTCGCGAGGATGGCCTCGTACTTCGCCTGCTCCGCCGCGAGCTTGTCGAAATCGGCGTCGGGCTCGGCGTACGCAGCGTAGATCGCCTCGAGCTTCTCGCGGGCCTGCAGCACTTCGCCCAGGCCTTCCTCGACGATCTCGCGCACCGTGCGCCCGGGATCGAGTTGCGGCTCCTGCGGCAGGTAGCCGATGCGCATGTCGGGCATCGGCACCGCTTCGCCTTCGTATTCCTTGTCCTCGCCGGCCATGATGCGCAGCAGGGTGGACTTCCCCGAGCCGTTCAGGCCGAGCACGCCGATCTTCGCGCCCGGAAAGAACGACAGGGATATGTCCTTGAGAATGACCCGCTTCGGCGGCACGATCTTGCCGACGCGATTCATCGTGTAAACGTACTGGGCCATGGTGTTCTGCAGGGGGAAAACGCGGATTATCGCAGGCGGGCGACGGGCCTGCCGCAATGCAAAAGCGGCCCGCAGGCCGCCTTGGCGGGAACGTGCTGCGCTACTTGTGCGTGCTGGTCTGGGTGATGCCGGTGCTGGCGGCGATCTCGCCCGGCGTCTTGCCCACCGTCAGCTCGCGGTAGCGCGTCTTGTCGGCATCGTAGCGCGCGGTGACGCCGGCGATTTCCTTGCGCTTGGCGGCAACCACCTCGGCCTGGCGCGCGAGCTCCTCGTCGAGGCCCTCGAGCTCGCGCTCGATCACCGGTGGCACGGGGCGATTCTTGTAGCCTTCCATCTTGGCCTTGAGCTCGACGCGGCGCTTGGTGAGCTGCTCGGTGTAGGCAGTGGTGGACTGGAGCACGGCGTCGATGGTGTTGAGCGCGCGCGCCTTGGCGAGATCGATCTCGCTCTCGCTCGCGTACGAGGCAAGCAGCGCACGATCGCGGCGCGCGGTCTCCTCCTGCTGCTTGGCGACCTGCCGCTTGCGTTCCTCCTCCTGCTCACGGGCCCGCCGCTGCTCGGGCGTCAGCGCCGGATCGACCTTGCGCAGCGGAACGCCATCCTTGCTGAGCTCGACATTGCCGCGGTTGACCGCTTCGGGCGGTACCTTGTCCGTGTAATGGACCACGCCCTTGTCGTCCACCCATTTGTACGTGGCGGCGGACGCCGCGGGCACATACGTCCCGCAGGCCAGTGCTGCGAGTGCGACGGCGGCCGCCGCCTTGGCGCCGGTTGCGCCACGGCGACGCGCGCTCCGGGTCGGCATCGAATCCGCTGCTGGCAGGCGTCTCATGCTGTCACCGCTCCTTGCACACCATACTGTTTGCGATATGCCGCCACGGCGTCGGCGTAATCCGCGAGCTCGCTGCGTCCGGCGATGAAGCGCATCAGGTCATCGAGAGTCGCAATCGCGACCACCGGTATCGCGAACGCCTCGCGCACCTCGTCGACGGCCGAGCGCTCGCCCTGCCCGCGCTCCATGCGATCGAGGGCGATCAGCACCCCCGCGGGTGTCGCGGCATGGGCCCGGATCATGTCCACGGACTCGCGCACGGAGGTGCCGGCCGTGATCACGTCGTCGACGATGACCACGCGACCGCGCAACGGTGCGCCCACGATGGTGCCGCCCTCGCCATGATCCTTCGCCTCCTTGCGGTTGAAGCTGAACGGCAGATTGTGACCCTTTTCCGCCAGCGCAATTGCCGTGGCCGCGGCCAGCGTGATGCCCTTGTACGCGGGACCGAACAGCTGGTCGTACGCCATCCCCGATGCCAGCAGCGCCTGCGCATAGAACCGGCCCAGACGCCCCAGGCTTTCACCGTCGTCAAAGAGGCCGGCATTGAAGAAATACGGCGTTTTCCGGCCCGCCTTCGTCACGAACTCCCCGAACCGTAGCACCCGACGTGCCAGCGCGAACGCGAGGAACTCCTGACGAAAATCCGCGGTTGTGGTCGACATCTCCATGGCGGCGCAGTATACGCGCGCTGCAGTGCGACCCCGTGCAGCGGCCGGACCGGAGCCGACGGGCGTGTACACTCGCCGGTTTTTCGGTTTCGTGAAGTTTCGTGCGCGTCATCACGCTGAACTGCAACGGCCTGCGCGCCGCCGCGCGCAAGGGCCTCGGTCACTGGCTCACCCGCGGCCGGCCGTGGGACGTCGTCTGCCTGCAGGAGATCAAGTGCGCGCACGAGGAGGTCCCGTCGATCCTGCGTGCGCCGCGGCGCACGCACGCCGCGTTCTATCCCGCGCAGCGCCGGGGCTATGCGGGCGTGGCGGTGTATGCGCGCGTCGCACCCAGCATCACCACGGGATTCGGATGCTGCGAGTTCGACGACGAGGGGCGTTACCTCGAGGCCAACTTCGCGGAGCTGACGGTCATCAGCATCTACCTGCCCTCCGGGTCGGCAGGACCGCACCGGCAGGCATCGAAGTTCCGGTTCCTCGCCGAGTTCCTGCCGCATCTCGCGAAGCTGCGCCGCGCCGGGCGCGAGATCATCCTGTGCGGCGACTGGAACATCGCGCACCAGCCGATCGACCTCACCAACTGGCGCAGCAACCAGAAGAATTCGGGCTTTCTGCCGGAGGAGCGCGCCTGGCTGACGCGGGTCTTCGACGAGATCGGCTTCGTCGACGTGTTCCGCCGGCTCGACGCGCGCCCCGGCCAGTACACGTGGTGGTCCAACCGTGGCCAGGCCTGGGCGAAGAACGTCGGGTGGCGCCTCGATTACCAGATCGCCACGCCCGGCATCGCCGCCCGCGCGCATGCCGTGCAGATCTACACGACGCGCCGCTTCAGTGACCACGCACCGGTCATCGTCGACTACGACTACGAGCTGCGCTGAGCGCGCGTAACACCCTCGCCCGATCCCATGCTGCGCCTTGCCAATGTCGTGCTCGCCCGCGGCGCCAAGCGCCTGCTCGATGGCGCGTCGCTCACCGTGCACGCCGGCCATCACGTCGGCCTCGTCGGTCCCAACGGCGTCGGCAAGTCGAGCCTGTTCGCGCTCATCCGCGGTGAGCTGCTGCCGGAGGCGGGAACGGTCGAACTGCCGGCGAGCTGGATCGTCGCGCACGTGGCGCAGGAGACGCCCGCAGTGGACCGCTCGGCCATCGATTTCGTCCTCGACGGCGACCGCGAACTGCGCGAGGTGGAGGCGGGGCTCGCTGCGGCCGAGGCAGCGCCGCACGACGATGAGGCGGCCGGACACGCCCTTGCGGAGCTGCATCACCGGTACGAGGCCATCGGCGGTTACGCGGCGCGCGCCCGCGCCGGCATGCTGCTGTCGGGACTGGGTTTCAGCAACGAGCGTCATGAGCGCTCCATGCGCGAGTTCTCCGGCGGCTGGCGGATGCGCCTCAACCTGGCGCAGGCGCTGATGTGCCGCTCGGATCTCCTGTTGCTCGACGAACCGACCAACCATCTCGATCTCGATGCCGTGCTGTGGCTGGAGGACTGGCTCGCGCATTATCCCGGGACGCTGCTCCTCATCACCCACGACCGTGACTTCCTGGACGCGGTCGCCGGCACGATCGTGCACTTCGATCGCCAGGCGCTGAAGACCTACACCGGCAATTACTCGCAGTTCGAGCGCGAGCGCGCCGCCCAGCTTTCGCTGCAGCAGGCGACATACGCCAAGCAGCAGCGCCAGATCGCGCACCTGCAGTCCTTCGTCGACCGCTTCCGCGCCAAGGCCACCAAGGCGAAGCAGGCGCAAAGCCGCATCAAGGCGCTCGAGCGGATGGAACGCATCGCGGCGGCGCACGTCGACAGTCCGTTCACGTTCGCGTTCGCGCCGGTCGGCAACACGGCGCGACAGCTGATCCGGCTCGAGCATGTCACGCTCGGTTATGGTGACCAGCCGGTGCTCGCGAACATCGACTGGAGCGTGCTGTCGGGCGATCGGATCGGCCTGCTCGGGCCGAATGGCGCGGGCAAGTCCACGCTGCTCAAGGCGGTGGCGGGCCTGTTGGCGCCGCGTCAGGGGGAGCGCCACGCCGCCCAGGGCCTGCGCATCGGCTATTTCGCGCAGCATCAGCTCGACCAGCTCCGCGGCGACGAAACCCCCTTGTGGCATCTGACCCATCTCGAGCCGCAGACACGCGAGCAGGAGTTGCGCGACTTCCTGGGCGGCTTCGATTTCCGCGGCGACATGGTCACGATGCCCGTGCGCACGCTCTCCGGCGGCGAGAAGGCACGCCTCACGCTGGCGCTGCTGGTCCGGCAGCGGCCGAACCTCCTGCTTCTCGACGAGCCGACGAACCACCTCGACATCGAGATGCGCGAGGCGCTGGCCGAAGCGCTGCAGGACTACGACGGCGCGCTCATCGTGGTCGCGCACGACAGGCACCTGCTGCGCGCAACCACCGACGCCTTGTGGCTGGTCAGCGATGGCAAGGTGGCGCCGTTCGACGGCGATCTCGACGACTACCGCGAGTGGGTGCTGAGCGCGCGGCGGCGGCCGCCCGATGCCGGCACCGTGCACGACGCGACGCCCGCGCCGCCGGCAGCCGACCGGAAGGAGCAGCGCCGGCTCGAAGCCGCGACCCGCCAGCAGCGCTACGCACGGCGCAAACCGCTCGCCGACAAGCTCGCCCGCATCGAGCAGGGCATGAGCGCGCTGCTCGACGAGAAGCGTACGCTGGAGGCGTGGCTCGCGACGGAAGAGGCCTATGGTGCGGACAAGCGCGAGCTCTTGAAGACACGCCTCGCGCGCCAGGGCGATCTCGCGTGGGAGCTCGCGCGCCTGGAAGCGGATTGGCTCGCGATCTCGGAGTCCCTCGAAGGGCTCGAGGATTGAGCGCGACCGCTCAGGGGCGCAGGAACCGATGGCACCGGATGCCAAGCGTGCCGTGGCCCCAGCGCAAATCGCCGTCGTGATCGCGGTGGGCGATCACGCTGAACTCATGGCGCTCCGTCCCGCTGCGGCAGCGGCTCGTTCCATGGCGCGGCCCGGAACAGCAGGGCCATGCCCGGGAGCGCGAGCATGGTGCACAGGAGGAAGAAGTTGAACCAGCCCGTCTGCTCGACGATCCAGCCGGTGGTCGAATTGACCACGGTGCGCGGAACGGCGGCGAGGCTCGTGAAAAGCGCGAACTGCGTCGCGGTATAGCGCGGATCGGTGGCCCGGGCGATGTACGCCGTGAACGCCGCCGTGCCTAGTCCCACGCCCAGCGCCTCGAACCCGATCACGCCGGCGAGCAGCACGGTGTCCGGCCGGTTCTCGTGGGCAAGCCACGCGAAGCCGAGGATCGACACGACCTGCACCACGCCGAAGAGCCACAGGCCGCGATTGATCCCGATGCGCAGCATCCACATGCCGCCGATCAGCGCACCGGTGATGGCGGGCCACAGGCCGGCGTTCTTCGCCACGAGGCCGATCTGGGTCTTGGTGAACCCGAGATCGATGTAGAACGGCGTCGCCAGGGCCGTCGCCATGCTGTCACCGAGCTTGTACAGAAAGATGAACGCGAGCACGAGGAGCGCCTGCTTCCAGCCGCGGCGATGGATGAACTCGCGAAACGGCTCGACGACCGCGGCCGTTATCGTCTTGGGCGCGTGGCCCGACGCAGGCGGCTCGTCGACCGACAGCGTGAGCGCGATGCCGGGAAGCATGAACACTGCGGTCGTGGTGAAGACGGTCTGCCACGGAAAATGATCGGCCAGCACCAGCGCGAGGGCCCCGGGCACGAGGGTCGACAGCCGGTACGCGTTCACGTAGATGGCGTTGCCGAGGCCGAGCTCCGCATCGGGCAGGATTTCGCGCCGGTACGCGTCGAGCACGATGTCCTGGCTGGCGCTGAAGAAGGCAACGGCCGCCGCGAGATAGGCAATCGACCAGAGATCGAGCTGCGGGTGCATCACGCCGAACGCGGGAACCGACAGCAGCAGCGCGAGCTGCGTGATGAGCATCCAGCCGCGCCGCCGGCCGAGCATCGGCAGGGCGTATCGATCCATCAAGGGCGACCACAGGAATTTCCACGTGTAGGGCAGCTGGATCAACGCGAAGAGCCCGATGGATTTGAGGTCCACGTGCTCGGTCCGCAGCCACGCCGGCAGCAGATTGATGAGGATGTAGAGCGGCAGGCCGGACGAGAAACCGATGAAGATGCAGATCAGCATCCGCCGGTTGAACAGCGCGGCATGCCAGGTTGGCGGCGATGCGGCCGTCACGGGAATTTCCGGCGCGCAGCTCGTCGCAGTGATGGGGCTCGCGCGCACCTCGGGCATGGCCTGATTCTAACGGCATTCGCATGCGTGCGGGCCGCGCCTGCGCATGCAAGCACGACACGCCCCGCGCGCGCTAAGCCTTGCGAAAACGGTAGACGGCGACCTGGCCACGCAGGTTGGGCAGGAAGCTCGCCGGACGGTCGCCGATCAGCACCACGCGATCGTCCACCGCATAGCCGCGGCGCGCGAGGAACACGTCGAAGTCCGTGACCGTGCACAGGTGGATGTTGGGCGTGTCGTACCACTGGTAGGGCAGGCTGCGCGACACGGGCATGCGACCCTTCAGGATCTGCAGCCGGTGCGACCAATGTCCGAAATTCGGGAAGGACACGATTGCCTGCCTGCCCACGCGCAGCATCTCCGCGAGAATGGCCTCGATGTTGCGCATCGCCTGCAGCGTCTGCGAAAGGATCACGCAATCGAAGGAATCGTTCTCGAATCCGGCGAGGCCGCCCTCGAGGTCGCGCTGGATCACGTTGACGCCGGCCTCGAGGCTGGCGCGCACGCCCGCATCGCTGATCTCCACGCCGTAACCGCGCACCCGGCGCTGATGCATGAGGAAGGCGAGCAGGCTGCCATCGCCGCAGCCGAGGTCGAGCACGTTGGCGCCTTCGCGAATCCAGCCGGCGATCGCCTTGTAGTCGGCACGCTCGGCGGCCCGCGATTCGGTTTCCAGCCGCTCCGCGACGGAGGCGCCGAAGCGGAAGGTCGAGTATTCCTTGACGTCGCGCGCCACGCGCTCGAAGTACGAGCGCACGACAGCGTGGTACTGGGCATCGTCCAGCAGGAACGCATCGTGACCGTGCGGCGCCTCGATCTCGGCGTACGAGACGTCGTGGCGGTTGTGCACCAGCGCCTTGACGATCTCGCGCGAGCGCGCCGCGGGAAAGCGCCAGTCCGTCGTGAACGACACCACCAGGAAGCTGCACTCCGCGGGTGCAAGCGCCTTCGGCAGGTCGCCCGCGGTCGCGAGCGCGGGATCGAAATAGTCCAGCGCCTTGGTGATGCGCAGGTAGGTGTTGGCGTCGTAATAGTCGGCGAACTTCTCGCCCTGGTGGCGCAGGTAGGACTCGATCTGGAACTCCGGCGCGAAGCTGAAGCGCAGGCCTTCGCGGAGCTGGCGACCGAACTTGGTCTCCATCTGCTCGTCGGAAAGATAGGTGATGTGGCCGATCATGCGGGCCACGCGCAGCCCGCGGCGGGGCTTCACGCCGTGCTCGTAGAAGTGTCCCTCGTGGAACTCGGGATCGGTCATGATCGCCTGGCGCGCGACCTCGTTGAAGGCGATGTTCTCCGCTGACAGGTTGGGCGCTGCCGCGACGACGATCGCATGACGCACCCGCGCCGGGTAGCGCACCGCCCAGGCGAGGGCTTGCATGCCACCGAGGCTGCCGCCCATCACTGCCGCGAACTGGGTGATGCCGAGGCGATCGGCCAGACGCACCTGGGCATCGACCCAATCCTCGACGGTCACGAGCGGGAAATCGGCGCCCCACGGCTTCCCGGTGCGCGGGTTGACCGATAGCGGCCCCGTCGAACCGAAGCAGCTGCCGAGATTGTTGACGCCGATGACGAAGAAGTGATCGGTATCGAGCGGTTTCCCCGGCCCGACCATGTTGTCCCACCAGCCGATGTTCTCCGGGTCGTCCGCGTAATAACCGGCGACGTGATGGGAAGCGTTCAGCGCGTGGCAGATGAGGACCGCGTTCGAGCGGGCCGCGTTCAGGTTGCCGTAGGTCTCGTACGCGAGCTCGTAGGCAGGCAGGTCCTGTCCGCAGGCGAGGGGCAGCGGCGTGTCGAAGCTTGCGCGCTGTGGCACGACCGGTCCCACCGACCTGCCGGTGTCGATCACTGCGGTACCGCCGGTGGTGGCTGCGAAGGAGGCCATTGCGTCGATGTCTGCCCAACAAAAAACCCGACCAGCTTGGGCGCTAATCGGGTCGGGCCGACCGCTTTAGCCGCATTTGTATGGCGCCCGCAAGCTGGTGCAAATCGGCGCAATCGAAGTGTAGCGCGAAACCGGCCCGACTCCCTGCCGACACGGTCCGGGTTCAAGGAGGCGTCGGTGGTACCACCCCGTGGCCGGAATCGTCCTGCCTGACGAAGCGCACCCCGGCCCACGTTATGACAATGGTATACCGGACGCTCCCTATTTTGCCGCCGCGCCTTCCCCATGCCCCGATCCTTCCGGGACGCTGCATCGCGATCGCCGCACGTCAGGCGCGAGCGCGTCGATCGCGGTGCCGTCGTTCGCGATGGCCAGGAATGGCATGCCCTGCGCGCGCAGGAAATCGATGCCGTGTTCGCCGAGGAGCATCGCGATCGTCGCACAACTTCCGGCGGCGACGCACAGCGGCGCGAGCACGGTGATGCTCGCCCACGTGGACACGGGCCACCCGGAGCGTGCGTCGAGCAGATGGCAATAGCGCCGGCCATCGATCTCGACATAGCGTTCGTAATCGCCGCTCGTCGCGAGTGCGCCCGCGGTGAGGCCCACGATAGAGGCGACACCTTCCGCACGCGGTGCACGGATGCCCACCTGCCATGGCGCGCCGGCGGGCTGCGCACCGATGAGGCGCACGTCGCCGCCGAGATTGACGAGGCCGTGCAGGATGCCGCGCTCCGCGCAGCAGGTCGCGCCACGGTCCGCGGCGTATTCCTTGCCGATGCCGCCGAAGTCGATCTCCATGCCCGCACGCGGAAGCTGGATCGACGTCGCGTCGCGGCGCACCGCGCTCCAGTCGACCAGGGCGCGCAGTTCGTCGAGCGCTGCCGGGTCCGGCAGCCGGGACGAGGTGGCGCGGAAGTCCCACGCGCGCCGCAGCACGCCGGAAGTGAGATCGAACGCGCCGCCGCTCAGGCGATGGCACACATCGGCGTAGTCGAGCAGGGCGGCGGTCTCGGTGTCGATCGGTACGGGCGCGCCGCCGGCGCGGCGATTGATCGCGCTCGTCACGCTGTCGGGCCGATAGCGCGAATACTTGGCTTCGATGCGGCGGATGTCGGCGATCGCGGCGTCCGCCGCCGTGCGCACCTGCCCTTCGCTTTCGCCCCAGAGTTGCAGCTCGCAGGCCGACGCCATGGCGGCGAACTCGAACCGGTGCAGGATCACCGCCCCGCGCCGATCAGAACGTCCTGGCGATGCCGAGCTGGATCCACCGTGCGGAGAACGGCTCCAGGCCCGGGCTGCCGCCACCGCCGAGATGCCACGCCGCGCGTTGGCGGTACCACTCGAGCTTGAGATCGGCGTGCCAGCCGCCGCGCAGGTCGGCGTCGAAACGCACTGCCGGCGTGATGGCGCCGAACGCCGACAGGCGCGTGTCGGCGCTGTAGAGGCTGCCGTGCACGAAGCCCTGCGGGAAGGGCGGATCGAAGTAGAAATCGGCGGCACTCTGCGTGGTGTACCGGATGCCCGGGGTGATCGACAGGCCATCGCGCAGCGGCTGCACCCACGCGACCTCCACGGTGTGCGCATCACTGCCAAAGGAATCGCGCAGGTAACGATACGTCACGCGCGCCGTGGCGTCGGGTCCCGGGAAGTGGTGGTTGTAACGCGTGAGCCAGGCGAGCGTGCGGCGATGGTCGGGACGGGCATCGATGAGCTTGTACGGATCCGAGTAATCGCCGTGGCCCGTCGAGTACGTCACGTTCGACTGGACGATGTCCTCGGCCGAGAGCACCTGCGTGATGCCGACGAGGAAGTCCAGCGTGTGGCGCGTTGCGCCGACCGCGACCGCGTTGACGCTGTCGATCCGATCCGACGCGCCGCCGATGCCGAATGCCCATGTCGTGTTGCGATCGTCGCTGAACCGACGCAGGTCCAGCGACACGGCGTGGGAGAGATAGTCACGCTCGGACGACACCGCGGCGCCGACCCCGACCGCATAGCTGCCGAGGTACTTGGTCATCTTGACGTCGCCCGCGGTGCGGTACTCGGTGATGCCCGTTCCGGAGGCGCCTGACAGGGTGTTGAAGTAGAGCGGCGACGCACCCGAGATGCTGTCGTAGACCAGCGTGCCCTCGACCGCGAGGGAGTCCGATAGCGACTTGCGGATGTACAGACCAGGGGAGCGCACGCGCATGCGTTCCGCTCCCGGCTGCCAGTCACGATAGTCGAGATACTTGAGCGCGATGACGCCTTCTTCGGGTGCGGCCTGCGCATGCGCCAGGCCCGGCGCCACGCCAGGCAGGGCTACCGCCGCGGCGAGCAGTGCGCTGGACGAAGTGGTCAGTCGTGAGGCGGCAGCGCCGGGATCGGCGCGCAACCGAGTGCCCTCAGTTGCATCCACACCCGCCTCCGCCGACCCCGTATCCGCCGCCTACCGCTTCCTTGCTGCTGTAGACGTGCTGCTCCAGCTTGGCGTCGAGAGCGTCGGCATCGAGCTGCATTTCGGGGCGGGCGAGATCACCCTTCTCCCACGGCCGGGGCGGCGTGAGACTTGCGCATCCCGCCAGGGCGATCAGGATCGGGAAGGCAAGCGCGCCGATGATGCGCCGGCTGGTCATGGCAGCCGCCGGCGCTCAATGCGCCTCGAGAAGCTTGCGGATGCGCTCCTCGACCACGCTCTTGCGGTCGTCGTCGAAGCCCGTCTCGACCGCGACGACCTTGCCCTGGCGGTCGATGAGATACGAGCTCGGCATCGCGCGCACACCCCACGCGGAGGGCGTGACGCCCGCGGCGTCGAACAGGACGGTGAAGGCGGCCGGCGTCTGCAGCAGGAAACGATCGGCATCGCTGCGGCGCTTGTCGACGTTGATGCCGATGATCACCAGGTCCGTATCCCGATAGCGTTGCCGCAGCTCGTTCATCCACGGAAACGAGCGCCGGCAGGGTCCGCACCATGACGCCCAGAAGTCCACGTAAACGACCCTTCCCTGCAGGTGGTCGAGCGCGACCAGCTCACCGGCCGCGTTCAGCAGCGCAAAGCCGGGCGAGGGCTCGCCGGTGCCGATCGCCGACGCGAGCGTGCTCCCGAGCGCCGCGATGCACAGCACCGCGACCCGCAGCAAGCGTGCGAGAAGTTGGGTCATGCGATGGAGCCCGTTGCGCGGCGCGGCCGGAAGGCCCGCCCGATGGTCAACATAGCAGCGGGTAGCGCTATTCCGCGCCTCACGCGTTCAGGCGGTCGAGCAGCGCCGCCAGGCGGCCGGGCTCGTCGCTGCGGCGCATGCGGGCGACGATGGGAGCGATTTCATGCACGTCGGTGGTGAGCACGCGCTGCTTGACGGTGAGCAGGTGCGCCGGATGCATGGAGAAATTGCGCAAGCCGAGCCCCAGCAGGAGCCGTGTCAGGCGCTGCTCGCCGGCCATCTCGCCGCAGACGGCGACGGGCACCTTCGCGCGGTTCGCCGCCGCGATGGCCATTGCGATCAGCCGAAGCACCGCCGGGTGCAGGGGATCGTAAAGGTTCGCCACGGCGTCGTCGGACCGGTCGACCGCGAGTGTGTACTGGATGAGATCGTTGGTGCCGATCGACACGAAATCGAGACGCTGCAGGAACGACGAGATCGCCAGCACCGCTGCCGGAATCTCGAGCATCCCGCCGACCTCGATGTCGGGATCGAATGCCACGCCCTGCTCGCGCAGCGTCTCCTTGGCCTGCGCGATCATGGCGAGCGTCTGGTCGATCTCGGACACCGACGCGAGCATCGGCACCAGGATGCTCACCTTGCCGAACCGCGACGCGCGCAGGATTGCGCGGAGCTGCGTCAGGAACAGCTTCGGCTCGGCGAGGCAGAAGCGGACCGCGCGCAGCCCCAGCGCCGGGTTGGGCGCGACGCGCGCGAGGCCGTCGAGCCCTTCCTTCTGCTTGTCCGCGCCGAGGTCGAACGTCCGGATCACCACCGGCCGCGGGGCCATGCCCTGGGCCACGGTGCGATAGGCCTCGAACTGCTCGTCCTCCGTCGGCAGGCCGTCGCGATGGAGGAACAGGAACTCCGACCGGAAGAGGCCCACGCCGTCCGCCCCGACCTCGATGGTCTGGGCGAGGTCCTCCGGCAGCTCGATGTTGGCGCAAAGGTCGACGTGATGGCCGTCGAGGGTCGTGGCCGGCTTGCTCTTCAGGCGCTTCAGCTTGACGCGCTCGAGCTCGAGTTCGGTCTGCTTCACCCGGTACTCGGCGAGCACCGACTTGTCGGGATTGACGATGACGACATTGTTGCTGCCGTCGACGATCAGCAGTTCGTTCTCGCGGATGAGCTGGCGCGCGTTGTGCGCCGCGACCACCGCCGGCACGCTGAGGCTGCGGGCGACGATGGCGGTGTGCGAAGTGACGCCGCCGAGGTCGGTCAGGAACGCCGCGAAGCGATGCTGCTTGAACTGGATCACGTCGGCCGGGGAGAGGTCATGGGCGACGAGGATCGTGTGCTGCTCGGCCCCTTTTGCCACGATCGGGCCGGGCTTGCCCAGCAGGCGCTTGAGCACACGCTCGACCACCTGCACGACGTCGGCCTTGCGCTCGCGCAGGTAGGGATCGTCGATCTGGTCGAATTGCTCGACCAGCACGTTCATCTGCTGGGTAAGCGCCCACTCTGCATTACACCTTTGCTCGGCGATGATCCGGCGCGGCGCGTCGGCGATCGTCGGGTCATGCAGGATCATCCAGTGCACGTCGAGGAAGGCGCCGAATTCGGCGGGTGCATCGCCGCCGAGCGACTCGCGCAGGCTGGCGAGCTCGCGCTGCACCTCGGTGATCGCGTTGACGAAGCGGGCCACCTCCGCCTCGACCTGCGTGGCGGCGATGCCGTAGTGGGCGACCTCGAGGGTGGCGTGCGAGATCAGCTGGGCGCGCCCGATGGCGATCCCGCGCGATACGCCGATGCCATGGAGCGCGAAGCTCGTCACCGGAAGCCCCTAGCCCGCCGGATCGGGAGGCAAGGCGGCGACGCCTCGCAGCGCTCGCGCGCTCCCATGGCACGAGCGCCGGGGACGTGCTTGACCGGCCGGGCGCGGGCTCACTGGCCTTCGCCGAAATAATCGTTGATCAGTGCGATGAGCGCGTCCATGGCTTGCTCCTCGTCCGGGCCGCTTGTCTCCAGCGTGATCTTCGAGCCGCGGCCCGCGGCCAGCATCATCACGCCCATGATGCTCTTGGCGTTGACCTTGCGCGTGTTGCGCGCCATGAACACGTCGCACTGGTACTTCGCTGCGAGCTGCGTGAGCTTGGCCGATGCGCGCGCGTGAAGGCCGAGCTTGTTGATGATCTCAACTTCGCGTTGCTGCATACGCGGGATCCACCTCGATGCGCAAAACCCCCTCGCAGCCCCCCGAGATCGCCTTGGTGACCATCGTGTCCATGTCACGCGTGCGGTACGTGAATGCCCGCACCAGCATGGGCAGGTTCACCCCGGCGACGACTTCCACGTGCCCCGGCTGGGCCAGCTTGACCGCGAGATTGGAGGGGGTGGCGCCAAAAATATCGGAGAACACCAGCACGCCCTCGCCGGTGTCGAGATGCGCGGCCTGCTCTTTCGCGCGCGGGAGCAGCATGATGGGGTCGTCCGTCGCCGCGACGGACAGCACCTCGAACTGGGCCGGGCGAGTCCCGAGCACGTGCGTGACGGCGCGGACGAGACTCTCGCCAAGACTGTCATGCGCGATGATTAGGACGCCGATCATGTTGGGTCGTGACGGCGCAAAGGCCCGCGCCGACGCGCTTACGATGGTAGCACGCACTCACCAGCGGGGTGGTGCGGGTGACTCCTCGCAGCCCGTGTCCGTGTTGGACGCCGCGCGCTGCGCGGATGACGCCGTCAGCGCACCGGCGCGCTCGCGCGCTCCAATGCAGTCGCGAACATGCCCGCCACGTCGAAGCCGGTCTGCTGCGCAATCTCGACGAAGCAGGTGGGGCTCGTCACGTTCACTTCGGTGAGATGACCGCCGATGACATCGAGGCCAACCACGAGCAAGCCCTCCGCCCACAGCTGCGGCCCCAGTCTCTCGGCGATCTCGCGCTCGCGCGTCGTCAGCGGACGCGCCTCGCCGCGGCCACCTGCTGCGAGATTGCCGCGCGTTTCACCAGGACGCGGAATGCGCGCGAGCGAATAGGGCACCGGCTCGCCCGCGATCACCAGCACGCGCTTGTCGCCGTCGGCGATCTCGGGAAGGTAACGCTGCGCCATGATCGTGCGCGCACCCTGCTGGCCGAGCGTCTCCACGATCACGTTGCGGTTGGGATCGTCGCGCCGCACCCGGAAAATCGATGATCCGCCCATGCCGTCGAGCGGCTTCAGGATCACGTCGCCGTGATCGTCGATGAAGCCGTTGACCTGCGCCATGTCGCGGCTCACGAGGGTCGGCGCGATGAACTCGGCGAATCGCGTGATCGCCAGCTTCTCGTTGTTGTCGCGAATCGCGCGCGGCCGATTGAACACCCGCGCCCCTTCCCGCTCGGCCGCCTCGAGAAGATACGTCGCATAGACGTATTCCATGTCGAACGGTGGATCCTTGCGCATCACGACGGCGTCGAAGTGGCGCAATGCCCGCTCCCGGGTTTCACCGACCGTGTGCCACGTGTTGTCGTCGTCGCTCAGAGTGATCGGCGCGCTGCGGGCGCGCGTGCCGTGCCCGTCCCACACCATGTCGGCGGGCTCGAAGGCGTGAATGACGTGCCCGCGCGCGGCGAGCGCACGCATCATCGCGACGCTCGAATCCTTGTAAGCCTTGAGCGAGAGCAGCGGGTCGAGGATGAAGGCAAAGTCCATGGCGGCGGCAGCATGTCGTGACCGACCATGCTACCGCACCCGGTCCGCTGCACGCGGCGAGCGCTCATCGCGCCGCTGTCGCCGCAACCGGAACGGGCTACGGACCTTCAGGCACGCCGCGCCTGCAGGCGGCGACTACCCGTGATGGAAGAGGATGTGGCCGTCGCGGCGAACCAGGATGCCCGCCAGCGACACGACCGCGAAGATGCAGACCAAGCCGAGGAGCCCGACTGCCATGACCGCCTCCTTGCAGAACGTCTGTAAACATCCTGCGCTTCGGCACGGCGGAAATCCTTGATCTTTGTCGCCTGGCGTGTGACTGGTCCCCCGCAGCAGAAATTCGCCAGTTGCCGGTCGAAGGGATCGGCATCGAACCTGTTCCATCGTCCGGATGTCCACCCCCAGACGGGCTGCAATGCTGCAGTGCAGGAGCTGCGGCCCACGATGATCTGCTGGCGAATGGCCGATCGCTGCTCCACACTGAAGCACGACTGGCCGGCGCGGCCAGATTCTGCGGGACCCCATCGTCCGGTCGCAGGCATGCTGCCGACGCGGCGCGAGCCAGTCTTCGCCTTCCACGAACCCCGACCACGGAGAGCTCCCCATGGACAAGCCGATGTATCCCGATGCGACTCGGGAGTTGCACGAGAAGCGCGAAGCCCTCGCGCCCGAGATCTACGCCGCGTTCAGGGCCTTCAACGAGCGCGTGTTCGCGGATGGCGCCTTGCCGTCCAAGACGAAGGAGCTGATCGCCGTGGCCGTGGCACACGTGACGCAGTGCCCGTATTGCATCCGCGGCCATACCCAGGCGGCGCTGCGCAAGGGCGCGACGGAGCCGGAGGTCATGGAAGCGATCTGGGTGGCGGCCGAGATGCGCGCGGGCGGCGCATACGCGCACGCCAATATTGCACTCGATGCGATGAACCGCGTGGCCGTCAGGTCCGGCGGCCACGACTAGAGGAGGCCCGCATGGCATCCCGTCTCAACTATGCTGCCGTCGCGCCCAAGGGTGTCGCCGCACTGCGCGGGCTCGAGGCGTACGTGCGCCAGAGCGGGCTCGATGCGTCCCTGCTCGAGCTCGTGAAAACGCGCGCATCGCAGATCAATGGCTGCGCCTACTGCATCGACATGCACACCAAGGATGCCCGCGCGCACGGCGAGACGGAGCAGCGCCTGTACGCGCTGTCCGCCTGGCGTGAAACGCCGTTCTTCTCGGACCGGGAGCGGGCTGCGCTCGCCTGGGCCGAGATCGTCACCCGCATGGGCGAGCATGGCGTCCCGGACGCCGACTACGCCGCGGCCCGGGCGCAGTTCAGCGAGACCGAGCTCGTCGATCTCACCCTCGCGCTCGTGGCGATCAATGGATGGAACCGGCTGTGCGTGGCCTTCGGCACGACGCCCGGCAGCTATCAGCCGCGACCAGGCACGGCGCCGACCAAAGTTTCGCCGGAGGCATAGTCATGGCCATTCCACACGCCGCCCCAGGCGAGATCATCGACATCCGTGGCGCGGTCGGGACCATCGGTCCTGAGAACTCGGAAACGCTGATCAGGACCGACCACCTCGAGGTTTTCCGCTACGCGGTGCCCGCCGGCAAGGTGGTCGACGTGCACACCGCGGCAGGCTTGATGGTGGTGCAATGTCTCGAAGGCACGGTCGAGTTCAGCGCACTTGGCAAGACCGGGCGGCTCACGCCCGGCACGATGCTCTATCTTGCCGACCGCGAACCGCATGGCCTCAAGGCCGTCACGGGTGCGCTCCTCCTGATCACGATCCTGCTGCACCGGACCTGAGGCGGCCCTCCACGACGACGACGCGCACCGGCCCCCCGCGCGTCACTCCACCGTCACGGATTTGGCGAGGTTCCGCGGCTTGTCGACGTCCGTGCCGCGGATGACGGCCGTGTGATACGCAAGCAGCTGCAGGGGAATCACGTGCACCACCGGCGAAAGCAGGCCACGGTGCTCCGGCAGCCGGATGACGTGGACGCCTTCGGAAGGCTGCAGGTGGCTGTCGAGATCGGCGACCACGTACAGTTCGCCGCCGCGCGCACGCACTTCCTGCAGGTTGGACTTGAGCTTTTCGAGAAGGGCGTCGTTCGGGGCGATGGCGACCACCGGCATCGCCGCATCGACCAACGCCAGCGGTCCGTGCTTCAGCTCACCGGCCGGATACGCCTCGGCATGGATGTACGAGATCTCCTTCAGCTTCAGCGCACCCTCGAGCGCGATCGGGTAATGCAGGCCACGGCCGAGGAAGAGGGCGTTGTGCTTGCGGGCGAACTGCTGCGCCCAGGCGATGATCTGCGGCTCGAGCGCGAGCGCGCCCTGTAGCGCAGCGGGGAGATGGCGCAGCCGGCGCACCCAGTCGAGCTCGCTCGCCTCGTCGAGCCGGCCACGCAGCTTCGCGAGCGTGAGCGCAAGCAGGAATTCCGCGACGAGCTGGGTCGTGAAGGCCTTGGTCGAGGCGACGCCGATTTCCGTACCGGCGCGCGTCAGGAAGGTGAGGGCGGTCTGGCGCACCATCGAGCTCGTCGCCACGTTGCAGATCGCCAGGGTGCACTCATGGCCAAGCGCTTTCGCATGCTTGAGGGCGGCAAGCGTGTCGGCGGTCTCGCCCGATTGCGACACCACGACCACCAGCGCCTTGGGGTTGGGCACCGTGTCGCGATAGCGGTATTCGCTCGCGATCTCGACCTGGCAGGAAATCCCGGCCAGCGACTCGATCCACTGCTTGGCCACGAGGCTCGAGTAGTAGCTCGTCCCGCACGCGAGGATCAGCACGCTGTCGATGCGCGCGAGCATGTCGGCCGCCTTCGCGCCGAACAACGCAGGCTCGATGCGCACGATGCCTTCCAGCGTCTCGGCCACCGCGCGCGGCTGCTCGAAGATCTCCTTCTGCATGTAGTGGCGATACGGCTCGAGCTGGACGGCATCGCTCGACGCACTGATGTTCACCACCGGGCGCTCCACCGGCGCGCCGCTCGCGTCGTAGATCGTGTAGCCATCGCGCCAGATGTCGGCGACGTCGCCTTCCTCGAGGTACGCCACGTGCCGCGTCACCGACAGCAGTGCGGCGGCATCGGACGCCAGGAAGTGATCGTCCTCGCCAATGCCAACGACCAGCGGGCTTCCCTGGCGCGCGCCGACGACCCGGCCCGGTTCGCGCGTCGAGATCACGGCGATCGCGTAGGCACCATGGAATTGCGCGACGGCGGCCTGCACGGCGCGCAGGAGATCCCCGCCGCCCGGCGCATGCCAGTGCGAATGCACGAGGTGCGCGATGACTTCGGTGTCGGTCTGCGTGGCGAAGGTATATCCGCGTGCCTGGAGCTCGGTGCGCAGCACCTCGAAGTTCTCGATGATGCCGTTGTGCACCACGGCGATCTCGTCGCCCGACACGTGCGGATGGGCATTGGTCGGCGTCGGCGCCCCGTGCGTGGCCCAGCGCGTGTGCGAGATGCCGGTGGTGCCCGCGAGTCCGGAAAGCTCGGCCTGCTTCGCGAGATCGGCGACCCGTGAGGTCGTGACGAGCCGCGACAGCTCCATGCCGGGGAGCGCGGCCCCATTCACGTTGCGCAGGATGGCGAGCCCGGTCGAGTCATAACCGCGATATTCGAGCCGCCGCACGCCGTCGATCAGGACCGGCACGACATTGCGGAGAGAGGTGGCGCCTACGATGCCGCACATGATGGATTCTCCAGGACGCGCACCCGATGGCCCATGGCGCGCATCGGGCCGCGCCTCATTGCTGCCTGACGGTCGGTGGATTGATGCCGTTGGCCCGCTGGCATGCGGCGAAGGCCGCGCCAACCTGGCCATTGCAGAGTTCGGCCTTTCTCGCTGCCCGATTGTGCGCCTCGCACATCGCCCTCGCCGCCGGTGGCGCCCTGCCGCAGTCTTCCACGATGGGAACGATGCGGTTTTCGCGCTCGCACGTCCGGCGCTCCGCACCCTCGAGGCCAGCACAGATGGCGTGCATGCGATTGACGCCTTCGCAGCGCGCCTGCAGCGCCGGCGCAAGGCTGCTGCAGTCGACCTGGGCCGCGGCACCGCCGCTCACCAGGAGCGCGGCGGCGCATGCCAGCGCCCGCAGGTTGTCCATGCGCAAGGTTCGCATCATGCCTTCCGTTTCACCGGACGCTTCCAGCCCGCGATGGTGACCTGCTTCGCCCGGGAGATCGTGAGGGCATCAGGCGGCGCATCTTTGGTGAGCGTCGTGCCGGCGCCGAGCGTCGCGTTGCGCCCGACGGTCACCGGCGCGACGAGCTGGGTGTCCGAGCCGATGAAGGCGCCATCCTCGATCACCGTGCGGTGCTTGTTCGCCCCGTCGTAGTTGCACGTGATGGTGCCCGCGCCGATGTTCACGTCGGCACCGATGCTGGCGTCACCGACGTACGCGAGGTGGTTCGCCTTGCTGCGCAGGCCGATGCTGGCCGCCTTCACTTCCACGTAATTGCCGATGTGCACTTCGGCCGCGAGCGCGGCACCCGGCCGGAGGCGGGCATACGGGCCGATGCGGCAATCGTCGCCGATGGTCGCGCCGTCGGCGTGCGAGAACGCGGCCATCACCGTTCCCGGTCCGACCGACGTGTCGCGCAGCACGCAATGCGGCCCGATCTCCGCGCCGTCGCCGAGCACGACCTCGCCTTCGAACACGCAGCCGACGTCGATCCGCACGTCCCGACCGCAGCGCAGCGTCCCGCGAATGTCGATGCGCTCCGGATCGGCGATCCAGGTACCCGCCAGCAGCAGCGCGTCGGCGCGACGGCGCTGCAGGATCCGCTCCAGGCCGACGAGCTGGCCGCGATCGTTGATGCCGCGCACGTCACGCTCGTCCGCCACGCACCGCGACGTGACCGGCACGCCGTCGCGCACGGCCATGGCTACGATGTCGGTCAGGAGGAACTCGCGCTGCGCGTTGTCGTCACGCAGCGCTGCCACCCAGGCGCGAAGGTGGCGCGTCGGCGCCGCCAGCATCCCGCTGTTGATCTCGTCGATGGCGAGCTCGCGCGGACCGGCGTCTTTTTCCTCGACGATCGCGCGGACATTGCCGCTCTCGTCGCGCACGATGCGGCCGAGGCCGCGCGGATCCGGCACGCGGGCGGTGAGTAGCGCGAGACCGCCGCTGCGGGCGGCGTTGACCAGAGCTTCGAGATCGGTGGGTTGCACCAGCGGCGCGTCACCGATCATGACGAGCGTCACGCCTCCTTCGGGGAGTGCAGCCAGCGCGTGCCGCACTGCGTCGCCGGTACCGCGCGGCGGGTCCTGACGCACGATGACCAGTTCCGCGGTATCGAGCGCCGCCTGCACGCGGTCGCCTTCGTGGCCGATGACCAGAGCAACGCGTTGCGGGGAGAGGGCGCGCGCGGCGCCGAGCACGTATTCGATGATGGGCCGGCCGGCGAGGCGATGCAGAACCTTCGGCACGGCCGAATGCATGCGTTTGCCCTGGCCGGCGGCGAGCACGACGACGTGGAGGGGTTGAAGCGACACGAGCTGCGGAGCAACGAAAAGGGGAGCCGTGATGATACGTCATCGCGCTCCTCGCCCTGGCGGTGCCTGACCTGCGGAGCCCGGGCGCGCGCGGGCGGCTTGTCGCTGACAACCGGTGCCGCTCAGCCCGTCCGGCCGGGCGATGATCCGCGTCACCATCGTCGGCGAGCTGGTCGTGATGGCCAGAATCGTCGTGACCGCGTTGCGCCAGCGCATCCTTCGACGATGGAAACGCGCGCCGCGCCGGGCGCGGTCGAGTGTTGCCGCGGGGCGCACCATGTGCTCCGGTATCCTGCGCCGTATGGCGACCATCGCCGTTTTCAACCAGAAGGGCGGCGTCGGCAGGACGACGACGACGCTCAACGTCCTCGCTGCCATCGCCCAGCGCGGCCGGCGGCCATGGGGGATCGACCTCGACCCCAATGCCCAGCTGTCGCAGGTGTTCGACGTGCGCCCGCGCGCCGCGGAGTCGATGTACGCGTTCTTCGCGCATGGGGTGTCGCTGGCGGACATCGCGCAGATCACGCGCAGCGGCGTGGTGCTGTGTCCCGGTCACGCGGAGCTCGCGAAGCTCGACGCCGTGCTCGGCCGCAGCCTTGATGTCGTCATGCGCCTGCGGACCGCACTCCGCCAGCCGGACGTCGCAACGGACCCGGTGGTGATCGACTGTCCTGCGCTGCTCAACGTGCTCACCCTGAACGCGCTGCTGGCCTGCAACCTCGCGCTGGTGCCGGTGTCGTGCGAATTCCTTGCGGTGCGCAGTGCCGCCGATGTGGGACGCGCGCTCGATGCGCTCGAGCCCGTACTGAAGCAACACGTGCCCCGGCGCTACGTGCTGACGCGTTACACGGCGGGCGAGCGGATGAGCGAGGAGGCGGTACAGCGCCTGCAGGCGTCCGTGCCCGTGGGCGAGATCTGCGCGACGCGCATTCGCGCCGCCGTCGAGGTCGCGGAAAGCCCGCTCGCCGGGCTGGACGTCTTTCGGCATGCGCCGGAAAGCACCGGCGCGCTCGATCACCAGGCGCTGGTCGACGAGCTCGCTGCGGGCGGCTTCGGCCTGTAACGGTCAACCGGCGGAATGTGAGCGCCCCCTCCGGCAATTTACGCGCGGGCGCCGTGCTGGACGCTGAGCCCCGCTTCACGCGCTGCCACGGCCGGTTCGTCCCGCGGCTCAGCCAGCGCGGCGACGATCGCTTCGGCGGCGGCGGTGGACGATTGCGGGTTCTGGCCGGTGATGAGATTGCCATCGCGGACGACGAACGCCGTGAATGGCCGCGCCTCCTCGAAAATCGCGCCGAGCTCGCGGAGCCGCGTTTCGAGCAGGAACGGCACCGTGTCGGTCAGCCCGACGGCGGCTTCCTCGGCATTGGTGAACCCGGTGAGGCGGCGCGCTGCGACCAGCGCCTTGCCGTCGGCGCGCACGGCGCCGACCAGGCCTGCAGCACCGTGGCACACCGCGGCCACGATGCGGCCGTCGTCATAGGCCGCCGCCACGGCACGCGCGAGATCCTGGTCGGCCGGGAGGTCCCACATCGTGCCGTGACCGCCGGGCAGGAAGATGGCGGCGTAGTCTGCCGTCGGGTGCCCGGCGAGGCGCGGCGTGTTCTCGATCGCTGCCATCGCCCGAGCATCGCTCAGGAAGCGCCGGACGCTCGGCGGTCGGCTGGCTTCGTCCAGGCTGCGGGGATCGAGCGGCACCTTGCCGCCCGCCATCGACACGATGTCGACCTCGCAACCGGCATCGCGAAAGACCCAGAAGGGCGCCGCAACTTCTTCCAGCCACAGGCCGGTTGGCTTGCCGGTCCCGCCGAGACGATCGTGCGAGGTGGTGACGATCAATATCCGTTGCGCCATGCGTCCTCCGTGGGTGGAGGGCATTGGAACAGGATCAATCCGCCGTAGTTCCTTCGAGCAGGAACCGCGCGAGCTCGGCGAATCCCGCGCCTGCTTCGTGCCGGGTGACGTACGCGGGCAGGGTGTCGATGCGATCGGCATGCGCCCGCACGTTGGCCACGCCAACGGACAGCGGGAAGAATGCGAACATCGGGGCGTCGTTGGGCGAGTCGCCGACGAACACGAAATGCTCGCGTTCGCGATCGAGGTCGATGCCGAACGACTCGCTCATGAAGCTGCGCGCCATCGCCAGCTTGTCGTAGCGGCCGAACCAGCCGTTGACGTGGATCGAGCTCACCTTCGCGGTCATGCCCTCGGCTTCCATGAGTTCCACGATGCGGTCGATCGCGTGCCGCGGCAGCGGCGCCACGTCCTCGCAAAAATCGATGGCGATGTCGGTTTCGCGGTAGCGCTGGTCGGAAGCGAAGGCGCATCCGGGCACCATCCGGACGATGCGATGCCCGATGTCGTACAGCCGGGCGCGCTGCATCACGCGCTTGGCATCGCCGACAGCGAAGCGCCGCACGAGCCGGCGGGAGGCGTCGTCATAGCGCATCGCAAGCGCACCGTTCTCGCCGATCACCGCGTCGACGGGCCACATGCGGGCGATGTGGTCGCACCAGCCCGCCGGCCGGCCGGTCACCGGAACGACGAGCAATCCTGCAGCGCGCAGGCGCTCGAGCGCGCCGTAGGCTTCGGCCGTCAGCTTTCCGTGCGTGGTGAGGGTGTCGTCGATATCGGTGAAGACGCCCCGCAGCGCACGCCGTTCCCCGGCGGGCATCGACTCGAGCGGCGCAAGGCGCTCGGTCATGGCGTTCCCGGGCCCGCGGTTGACGCCGCGGCGCTCATGCCGGACTGCTCTGGGCGATGGTGCGCTCGACGTACGCGGTGACGGCATTGCGCTGGCTGGTGGTCATGCCAAGTCCCGCCTTGGTGCGCCGCCACAGGACGTCCTCCCCGGTCCTCGCCCACTCGGTGCGCATCAGATAGTCCACTTCGAGCGCCGTGAGACCCTCGCCGAATTGGCGGCCGAGGTCGGACGCGCGCCGCACGCCACCGAGCAGGTCGAGGCCACGCGTGCCGTGCCGGCGAAAGATGCCGCGCACCGCCTCGGCGGGCAGGTAGGCGTACCGGCGCGCCATGTCGGCGAGAAACGGTGCGAGGTCGCCATTGGGCAGGTCGCCGCCGGGAAGCGTCGCCCCCTCCGTCCAGTCCGGCTTCATGTCCGGAAAGAATGGCCGCAATTCCGCCAGCGCCTGCTCCGCCAGTTTGCGATAGGTGGTGAGTTTGCCGCCAAAGACCGAAAGCGCAGGCGCGCCACCGCCTTCCGCGGCGCGGTCGAGCTTCAGCACGTAGTCGCGCGTGATGGCGGACGGATCGGAAGCGCCATCGTCGTAGAGGGGGCGCACGCCGCTGAAAGTCCAGACCACGTCCTTGCGCGAGAGCGGGCGCGCAAGATAGGCATTGGAAAGCGTGAGGAGATAGTCCATCTCGTCGTCGGAGATATGCGGTTCCTCGTATTCCTCGACCGGCACGTCCGTGGTGCCGATGAGCGAAAAGCGCTCCTGGTACGGAATGATGAAAACGATGCGCTTGTCGGCGTTCTGCAGGATGTAGGCGTGCTCCTCGGGGTGGATGCGGGGCACCACGATGTGGCTGCCCTTCACGTGGCGCACGTTCTCGCGCGAGGGCGCCGGCGACACGGCATCCCGCACGCGCTTCACCCACGGTCCGGCGGCGTTGACGATGGCACGCGCCGCAACGCGGCTGCGGACGCCGCGCCCATCCACGAGATCGGCCGCCCAGAGCTCGCGCTCCCGCCGGGCACCTTCGAGGCGGGTGCGCACGCGCACGTCGGCGCCGGCCGCATGGGCCGCAAGTACGTTCGCGACCACGAGCCGCGCGTCGTCCACGCGGGCGTCCGAATAGACGAAGCCGCGATGAAAGCGCGGCTTGAGACCCGCGCCCCATGCGCTTGCCGATAGGTCCACGCCGAAGGAGCCCGGCAGGCGTTCGCGCCGCCCGAGATGATCGTAGAGGAACAGGCCCGCGCGGATCATCCACGCCGGGCGCAGGTGCGGCTCATGCGGCAGGACGAAGGCGAGGGGCTGCACGAGGTGGGGCGCGGCGTGCAGGAGCACCTCGCGTTCGGCGAGCGATTCGCGCACGAGGCGGAATTCGTAGTGCTCGAGATAGCGCAGGCCGCCGTGCACGAGCTTGGTGCTCCACGACGACGTCGCCGAAGCGATGTCGCCCTGCTCGACCAGGAGCACCTTGAGGCCGCGGCCGGCGGCGTCGCGCGCGATGCCGGCGCCGTTGATGCCGGCGCCCACGATCAGCAGGTCGTAGGGGGAACTCTGGTTGGACATGGGCTCGGGCGCCGCATTCTACCGCAGCGCGTTCGCACGGCCGCGCTCTGTCATGCGCAGCGATGGTGCGCTAGGATCGGGGAACCAACCCGCAAGGACTGCCATGAAGCTCGCGCCCGAAGTGCTGCTGCAGCTGCCCGACATGAAGGCGTGGCGGCATCATCTGCACGCCCATCCCGAAACGGCCTTCGAGGAGGAACAGACCAGCGCCTTCGTGGCCGAGAAGCTGCTCTCGTTCGGACTCGAGGTGCATACCGGGATCGCGAAGACTGGCGTCATCGGCGTGCTGCGCGGCACCGAGGCCGATGGCGGGGCGGCCGGCTCCATCGCCCTGCGGGCCGATCTCGACGCGCTGCACATCCACGAGCGCTCGGGCGTGGCGCACGCATCGCAGCAGCCAGGCAGGATGCACGCGTGCGGCCACGACGGCCACGTCACGATGCTGCTCGCGGCGGCCGCGGCGCTGCAGCGCCGGCGGCATGTGCACGGAACGGTGTATTTCATCTTCCAGCCCGCCGAGGAGAACGAGGGAGGCGGGCGTCTCATGGTCGAGGAGGGGCTTTTCGAACGCTTTCCGGTGAGCGCGGTGTACGGCATGCACAACTGGCCCCGCCTCCCGGTCGGCAAGATGGCCATGCGCGAGGGCCCCCTGATGGGCGCCTACGACGTGTTCGAGATCGTCGCCACCGGCAAGGGCGCCCACGCCGCCATGCCCTACGAAGGCAAGGACCCGATGCTGTTCGCGGCGCACGCGATCAGTGCGCTCCAGACGATCGTTGCGCGCAACCTGCACCCGCTCGATGCGGGGGTGGTGAGCGTCACCCAGGTGCACGGCGGCGACACGTGGAACGTGATCCCCGAAGAGGTAATGCTGCGCGGCACCGTACGCACCTTCAAGCCCGAGGTGCAGGATCTGATCGAATCGCGCATGCGCACGATCGTCGCCGGCGCCGCGGCGATGTTCGAGATGGCGGCGACCCTGCGCTACGAGCGCCGCTACCCGGCGACGGTCAATTCGCCGGCGGAGACGCGGCACGCGATCGCTGCCGCATCGAGCGTCGTCGGTGCGGGCAACGTCGACACCGATCCGGTGCCCAACATGGGCAGCGAGGACTTCGCGTTCATGCTCCAGGAACGGCCGGGCTGCTACGTCTGGCTGGGCGCGGGGAGCGGTCCGGGCTGTCCGGGCCTGCATAACCCGCACTACGACTTCAACGATGATGCGCTGGCGATCGGCGCGAGTTACTGGGTCGCCCTCGCCGAGCAGCAGCTGGCTGGTCTGGCGGTGCGCAAGGCCGCCTAGACCTCGTTCCGGCGGATCACGGCGTGCAGCCCACGCCGACAACGTCGAGCGTGTGCCGCGCGATCATCAGCTCCTCGTCCGTCGGGATGACCCAGGCGGACGGGGCCCCGCTATGTCGGGAGATGCGCGGGCCATGCCGCGCATTGGCATCGGCATCGCAGGTCAGCCCCAGCCAGCGCGCCTGCTCCAGCACCCGCGCGCGAATGGGTGCGGCGTGCTCGCCGATGCCGGCGGTGAACACCAGGGTATCGAGGCCGCCAAGCGCGGCCGCGAGCGAGCCGAGCTCCCGGCCGATCCGGTACACGAAGAGGTCCACGGCGAAGCGCGCCTGCGGCTCGTCGCTCGCGAGCAGCGTACGCATGTCGCTCGATACGCCCGAGACGCCGAGCAGGCCCGAGTCGTGGTACAGCAGCTGCTCGATGGCATCGACATCGAGCTTGCGGTCTCGCAGCAGATAGAGCACCGCGCCCGGGTCGAGCGAGCCGCTGCGCGTGCCCATCGGCAAGCCTTCGAGCGCGGTGAAGCCCATGGTCGAAGCGACGCTGCGGCCCGCCTGCATCGCGCACATGCTGGCGCCGTTGCCGAGATGCGCCACGATCACCCGGCCCGCTGCGGCGCGCGGATCGTGTCGCGGCAGCACCGACGCGATGTACTCGTAGGAGAGGCCGTGAAAGCCGTAGCGGCGGACGCCGCCCTCGGTGATGGAGCGCGGCAGCGCATACGCCTGCGCCACCTCGGGCATCGCGCGATGGAACGCCGTATCGAAGCACGCGACCTGTGGCAAGCGCGGCATCGACGCGAGGAGCGCCCGGATGGGGGTCAGGTTGTGCGGCTGATGCAGCGGCGCCAGCGGGATGAGCGCCGCGAGCGCAGCGACGACGCCGGCATCGATTCGCACCGGCGCATCGAAGCGCATGCCGCCGTGCACCACGCGATGCCCGGCCGCGACCAGACGCACGTGCTGCAACTCGGCCTTGAGATGCTGCAGCAGATAGGCCGTGGCGCCCTCGTGATCGAGGGTGCTTCCGGGCGGCCAGGCTGCCTCCGCGACGACTGCACCTGCCGCGTCATGGGCAATGAAATGCGGTGCCGTCGGCAATGCTTCGATCTCGCCGTGACGCGCGAGCATCGGCCCGTCAGCGCCGATCGTGAAGAGCGAGAACTTGAGGCTGGACGAGCCGGCGTTGAGAACGAGAACCGCGTCTTCGCGCATCGACTCACCCGCCCACGGCGATCTTGCTCCGGCGCGCGTGCGCCAGGAGCTTGAGCACGGCCGTCGACGCGAGGCGCGAGCGCAGGTTGTCGGCGCGCGACGTCAGCACGATGGGGACGCGCGCGCCGAGCACGATGCCCGCGGCATCCGCGCCGCCCAGGTATTGCAGCTGCTTGGCAAGCATGTTGCCGGCCTCGAGATCGGGCACGATCAGTATGTCGGCCTCGCCCGCAACCGGCGAAATGATGTTCTTGGTGCGCGCCGCTTCGCGCGACACGGCGTTGTCGAACGCGAGCGGGCCGTCGAGGATGCCCCCCGTGATCTGGCCGCGGTCGGCCATCTTGCACAGCGCAGCGGCGTCGACCGTTCCGGGAAGCTTCGGATTCACGGTCTCGACGGCGGAGAGGATTGCCACCTTCGGCTGCTCCACTCCCAGGATGTGGGCAAGGTCGATGGCGTTCTGGCAGATGTCGACCTTGCTCGCGAGATCGGGCGCGATGTTGACGGCCGCGTCGGTCACCATCAGCAGCCGCGGGTAGGTCGGCACGTCGATCACGAACACGTGCGAGATGCGCCTGCCCGTGCGCAGCCCGCCTTCCGCCGCAACGACCTCGGCCATGAGCTCGTCGGTGTGCAGGCTGCCCTTCATGAGCGCTTCGACCGTGCCCGCGTGCACCAGCGCAACCGCGCGCGCTGCCGCGGCGTTGCTGTGCTCCGTGGGCACGAGGGTGTACGGCGTGATGTCGATATGCTCGGCCGCGGCGACCGCGCGGATCTTCGCTTCGGGCCCGACCAGCACCGGCACGATGAGCTTCAGGCGCGCGGCCTCGACAGCGCCGCGCAACGACTCGCGATCGCAGGGATGAACGACGGCGCAGCGTACCGGCTCGAGAGCTTCGCAGGCGCGCAGCAGCTTCGCAAAACCATCGTTGTGACGCAGCACGATTTCGGGCGTCGCAAAGTCGCTGTAGGCGAGCCGCGCGGTCGGCGCGCGCACGCTGGCGATGCCGTCGACGAGCACCAGCCCGGCCTGATTGACGCAGCGGCAATCGAAGTCGACGACGCCCCGGTCGGGATGCTTGGCCTTGGCCGTGACCGTCGCGGTCAGCGTGTCGCCGACGAACACCGTTCCCGCATAACGGAAGGCCGTGCCGCAGATGGCCGCTCCCGGCCCGGGCAGTCGCCGGTTGATCAGTCCGGCAACCATCGCGACCGCTGCCGCGCCTTGCGCGCACAGCCGATCCTCGGCGTCGACGGTTCGGGAGGCGACGTGGTAGCCGTCCACGTCACCGGCGGCCAGCGCGAGGGCCTCGACGTCGTTGGACGTCAGCGTCCGCGTCGCCGACGTCGTGTCGCCGATGGCGATCTCGTCGAAGGTGCGATTGCTGTAGTCGGCCATGCCCGATGGACGAGGCGCGTCAGGCGGCGGTACGCACGGCCATCTTGGCGCGGGGACGCGTGAGCCGGCGACCGGCAGGCTTCCTGTCGGCCGTGGATGCGTGCAGCGGAAGGAGCTCGCGCAACTCGGCCCCGAGCACCCGCTGCCGCTCTTCGAGGCGCAGCCCGTCCATCGCGTCGAGCAGCGCGTGCGCCGCGCGGCGGTCGGCGCTCGTGCGCAGCAGCTTCGGCAGTGCGCGCTTGGCGCGATCCGGCTCGAACTCGACCACGATCGTTTCCTCGTGCAGCAGCCGCCGCAACTCGTCCTCGGTCACGCCGTCGAGCAGATGACTCGGGGCAACGAGCTCGCGCACGCCTTCCATCTGCGCGAGCTTGCGCTTGCCGCCGCCTGCCTTGGCGATCAGGAGCCCGATGCGCATGATGCCCTCGATGGGACTGCCTTCCTCGATGGTGTCCAGGATCTGCCGCACCGCGGGGACCGCCCGCGGATCGAACTTCGACGCCCGCCGGATCGCACGCTGCTGATCGGCCATGTTGAGGGACATCATGCTCCCGTACAACTGGAAGAAGGCGGCTTCCCTGGCCGCATCCCGCAGGTCGCGGTACAAGTCGAGCCCGGCCGCGATGAGCTCCGAGCCGAGCCGTTCCATTTTCGCGAGACCATTGCGATCGCTGCGCGGCTGGCGCGTCGAATGCGTCATTGCGGCAAGACCGGGCAATCCGGCGAGCCACGGGTTGCGATCGGACAGCGCCCAGCGCTGCACGCGCAACGGGTGCAGCTCGCGGGCGATCTTGGCGGCCCAGTCGGGCACCAGGGGACGGATCGCGGGACGGACGAGGAGCTCGTACGCGCGCTCGGTCAGCTCCGACAGCGCCGCCACCGCCTCGAACGGCTTCTCGTCCACGCGATCGTACTTCTGCAGCTTGCGCAGGTCCTCGAGGTTGCGCTCGTGCAGGGTGACCTCGTACTCGACGGTCCCTCCCTGCCCGGTCAGCTCCTTGATCTGCATGCCGTACAGGCCGGGCGGCAGCTGCTGGATGTCCTTCAGCAGCTCGACGATCTGCGCATGCTCCTTCTTGGCGACCTTGCCGGACACGAAGATGCCGAGATGCCCGACGTCCTCGTGCAGCAGTCCCACGATCGTCTGGCCGTTGGCCTTGATCTCCTCGGTCGAGGAATACACGTCGCTGATCCAGTTGAAGGCCTGCTGCGGCGGGGTGATGTTGTCACCCATGGACGCGAACACGATGATCGGCGACTTGATCGACTTGAGGTCGAAGAAGCGTCCGGGACCGAGCCTCGCCTCGCCGGCCGAGAGCTTGTTGCCGACGAACAGGTTGTTGACGATCCAGCGTATCTCTTCGTCGTTGTACAGGTAGAAGCCGCCCCACCAGCGCTCGAACTCCAGGAAACGCGGCACCTCGGTGTCGATGCTCTCGTACAGGTGGTAGTACTTTTCCCAGAACGTGTTCGCAGGATTCAGGTTCTCGAAATTGGCGACCAGGTGGGCACCGTCGAACTTGCCGGCGCCGAGATCGCTCGCCAGCAGGCTTACCCACGACCCGCCGGACAGGCCGCCGGCGTAGCGCATCGGGTTTTCGCCGTCGTTGCCGGACCAGTACGACATGGGCGCCCCGTTGATGACCACGGGACCCGCAATGTCGGGGCGCGAGGCGGCGAGCATCATCACCGCCCAGCCGCCCTGGCAATTGCCTACCAGCACGGGCTTCGGACTCGCCGGATGGCGCGCCGCGACCTCGCGCACGAACTCGGCTTCCGCGTCGCAAATGTCGGCGACCGTCTGGCCGGGCTCGGGCTCCGGGAAGAAGATGACGAAGTAGACGGGGTGGCCCGCCTTCATCGCCACACCGACCGCCGAATCCTCCTTGAAGCCGCCGATCCCCGGGCCATGACCGGCGCGCGGATCGATGACCACGAAGGGCCGCAGCCGCTCGCGCACGGCCAGGTCGGGGGGTGGGATGATCCGCACCAGCGCGTGGTTGACCGGCCTGTCGTACGTACGCCCGTCGGCGATCATCTCCCACGGGTAATGCAGGAGCGGCGGCTTGCCGGCGCGCTCGTGCTCGAGGTAGTTGTTGCCGCGCTGGCGCAGCGTGTCCCAGAAGAGGATCGAGCGCTGCACGGCGTCCACCGCATAATCGCGCGCATCCTGCCACGCCTCGATGGGGTTCCGCGCCCAGGCGGCGGAGGCGAGGTAGGCAGCCTGCGCGTCCTGCACGCGCCGGGTGTAACGCGCCTGCGCGACGCGCAAGCGCCGGTCGAAAGTCGCGGCCACATTGCGCGCGATCTGGGTCGCGCGATCGATTGTCACGTTGATGTCTGCCATGAAGGCGGGCCAGCCGGTTTGTTGCAACGCAGCAATGGTACACCGCGGCGCTTGGCGGCAGGCTGGCGGCGATCAACGATGGTTGCCTACGCGCGAGCCGCCCGGGCATCAACCCACGCGACGGGTTCAGGCAGCCCGGCGCAGCGGAGCGGTGCTGGCGAACAGCGCGATGGCCTCGTCGGGCGTGCCGGCCTTGAGCAGCCGCTCCTGCACCTGGGCCGGCGACCAGGTGTTGCAGGCCGCGGCTTCGGTAAAGCGCGCGGCGGCACCCTCGTCCGCGAAGAACTTGCCGAACATGCACTCGAGCTGGTCGCGATCGCACAGGCCGAGCTCCATGCGGAAGTCCACGCGCCCGGAGCGGATGGCGGCTTCGTCGATCCGGTCCGGATGGTTGGTGGTGAGGAACACGACCGATCCCTCGTGCGCCGCAACGCCGTCGAGCGCGTTGATGAAGCCCGAATACGATACCTTGACCGAGACGTCGGCCTTCTCGCGCTGGGCGAAGAACGCGTCGATGTCCTCGATCAGGATGACCGACCGCCGGGGCACGCTGGTGAGCAGGCCGCCGATCTTCTCGTCCGTGACGTTGGGCGATGCGAGCGAGAGCACGCACACGTTGAGCGCGAGCTCCGACGCGAGCGCCGTCACGAGCGACGTCTTGCCGGTTCCCGGCGGCCCGTACAGCAGGTAGCCGCGCCGCCATGGAATGCCCAGGGTCTCGTAGCGCTCGCGCGAGGCGAAGAAGCGCCGCAGGTCCTCGAGAATAGACTCCTTCTGGCCCGCCTTGAGCACGACCGAGTCGAGCTTGCGGTTGTTGCCGAGACGCGCCCGCGACCATTCATTGTTGTACGGATTCGGGACGTAGATGGCGATGCGGTTGAGCTCGCGCGAAATGCGCTGCTCCAGTGCCGCGTCGACCATGCGCGCCAGCGGCCGCTTGTCGGTGCCGAACGTCGAGAGGCTGATCTTCTCGATGACCGACGTCGCCACTTGCACTTCCCGGCGCATCCACATGAGGCGCCCGTCGAGCACGAAGAGGTGGAAGCCCTCGCCCGGGGAGACGACCGTCGCCGGCCGCCCGCCCTGCTGCAGCTCGTCGTGCAGGCTCTGGTACGCGCTCGTGTTCTGGCGCACGGTGCGCATGGTGAAGTTGTTGATCCGGCGCAGCGCGTCGCGGCTGTCCATGTATTCCACGAGTGCCGGAAAGAGCAGCTCGTCGCGACTGTCGAGCGTCAGCGTCGTGACGACGAAATGCTTCGCCCACGGCAGGAACTTGCCCGGCAGCTCGCGCAGCCACATCGCCGCGACGCCGAGCAATGCCAGGGCGACTCCGCCGGACAGGAGCTGATTGGTGCTCAACGTTTGCTGGAGCGTATCGAGCATCGCGGGTACCTCACGGCGCGCACGTTGCGCGCACCCCCTGAACGCGGGAGAGGCCCTTGGGGTGGACACATTCTTTGAGTGTCGAAGTCGAGCCATCGACACGAACTGGCGGAGGGGGCGCACATGCCCGGACTCGCCAGCGCGTGTCCACGACATCGATCGTACGCGCTCAGCGTCGCGATGCGTGCATCACGTGTCCGCGCCACGGATTTCACGAAAGGCCTCTGCGGGCACGGTTCGGCCATGCGCGCCCGTAGCGCACGACCAAAAACAAAAAGCGGCCCGGAGGCCGCTTTCGCTGCGCGTGCGGACGGCCGCGCGCTTAAGTTTTAGCCGGCGCGGTTGCGCAGCTTGCGGATGGCCTCGAGCTGCGCGATGGCCACCGACAGCTCGGCTTCCGCCTTGGCGATCTCTTCCTTCGAGGTCTTGTTCTGCATCGCCTCCTCGGCGGCGCGCTTGGCTTCCTGCGCCTTGGCTTCGTCGAGATCCTTGGCGCGAATCGCGGTATCGGCGAGCACCGTCACCATGTGCGGCTGCACTTCCAGGAAACCTCCCTGCACGAACACGAGTTCCTCGCTCGTGCCGCCGGCCGTCATGATGCGCACGGCGCCCGGCCGGATCTCCGTCAGGAGCGGCGTGTGCCGCGGGTAGATGCCGAGTTCACCGAGCACGCCCGGCAGGACGACGAACTCCGCTTCGCCGGAGAAGATCTGCTCCTCGGCGCTAACGACGTCTACATGGATGGTGTTCGCCATGATGCAACCCCGATCTTTGTTTCCTGCGCGACCCGACGGTTTTGTCGGGAAACGGTTAAGGCGCTAAGCGCGCAAGCGCCGCCAATCCGGTCGAAACCTGCACCGCCCTGTCTGCAACATCATCCATGCGACGGTTTTCTGAAGAAATAGTGACAGCGGTACGCGCGTAGGAGCCGCTGTTCCGGTCGAATCCTATCCCCGGCCTCTCATTGGACAACGTAGGTGTCGGTCCTACTGCAGTGCCTTCGCCTTCTCGAACGCTTCCTCGATCGTGCCGACCATGTAGAACGCCTGCTCCGGGATCTGGTCGCATTCGCCGTTGACGATCATGTTGAAACCCTTGATCGTGTCCTTGAGCGAGACGTACTTGCCCGGGGAGCCGGTGAACACCTCGGCCACGTGAAACGGCTGCGACAGGAAGCGCTGGATCTTGCGCGCGCGGGCCACGGCCAGCTTGTCGTCGGGCGACAGTTCGTCCATGCCCAGGATGGCGATGATGTCGCGCAGCTCCTTGTAGCGCTGCAGCGTGGCCTGCACCTTGCGCGTGCAGGTGTAATGCTCCTCGCCGACGACGTTCGGGTCGATCTGGCGCGACGTGGAATCGAGCGGATCGACAGCCGGGTAGATGCCCAGCGCGGCGATGTCGCGCGAGAGCACGACCGTGGCGTCGAGGTGGCCGAACGTGGTGGCCGGGGAAGGATCGGTCAGGTCGTCGGCAGGCACGTACACCGCCTGGATCGAGGTGATCGAGCCGGTCTTGGTCGACGTGATGCGTTCCTGCAGCCGGCCCATTTCCTCGGCGAGCGTCGGCTGGTAACCCACGGCCGAAGGCATCCGGCCGAGCAGTGCGGACACTTCCGTGCCGGCCAGCGTGAAGCGGTAGATGTTGTCGACGAAGAACAGGATGTCGCGGCCTTCGTCGCGGAAGCGCTCGGCCATCGTGAGGCCCGTCAGCGCGACACGCAGACGGTTGCCCGGGGGCTCGTTCATCTGCCCGAACACCATCGCGACCTTGGACTCAGCCAGGTTCTCCTGCACGATGACCTTGGCATCCGACATCTCGTGATAGAAGTCGTTGCCTTCGCGTGTGCGCTCGCCCACGCCCGCGAACACGGAAAGACCCGAGTGCTGCTTGGCGATGTTGTTGATGAGCTCGAGCATGTTGACGGTCTTGCCCACGCCCGCGCCGCCGAAGAGCCCGACCTTGCCACCCTTGGCGAACGGGCAGATGAGGTCGATCACCTTGATGCCGGTCTCGAGCAGCTCGACCGAAGGCGAGAGCTCATCGAACTTCGGTGCCTGCTGATGGATCGAGCGGCGCTCGTCGCCCAGCACCGGACCACGCTCGTCGATCGGCCGTCCGAGCACGTCCATGACGCGCCCGAGCACGCCCGGTCCGACGGGAACGCTGATCGGCTTGGCGGTGTTGCGCACGCGCATGCCGCGCTTCAGGCCGTCCGACGAGCCCATGGCGATGGTGCGCACGATGCCGTCACCGAGCTGCTGCTGCACCTCGAACGTGAGGCCCTGCTCGACCAGCGTGTCGCCGGCCTCGGCCTCGAGCACGAGGGCGTCATAGACATGCGGCATGTTCTCGCGCGGAAACTCCACGTCCACCACTGCGCCGATGCATTGCACCACCGTTCCCTGGCCCGTCACCATCGTATCCATTTCAATCCCTCGAAGACCTGTGAACCGTTAGAACCGCCGCGCCCGAAAGCCTTCGTCGCGCCGCGTCCGGAATCCTTTGCCGCTACACCGCTGCCGCGCCGCCCACGATCTCCGCCAGCTCCTTGGTGATCGCCGCCTGGCGCGTCTTGTTGTAGATGAGCTGCAGCTCGTCGATGATGTTCTCGGCGTTGTCGGAAGCAGATTTCATCGCGACCATCCGCGCCGACTGCTCGGACGCCATGTTCTCGTTCACCATCTGGAAGACGAGCGCCTCCGCGTACCGGCGCAGCATGCCGTCGAGGAGCTCGCGCGCGTCCGGCTCGTAGATGTAGTCCCACGAGCCTTCGGCGACCGTCGCCTTGATGTCGCCGGTCGGGGCCTGGAATTCCTCCGGAATCGGCAGCATCACGCCGTGCCGCGACTCCTGCCGCATCGTGTTGATGAACGTGGTGAAGAAGATGTGCACTTCGTCCACCGTGCCGTCCACGTACTTGTCCAGCAGCACCTTGACGGCGCCGATCAGGCGTTCGAGGTGCGGCCGGTCGCCCATCTGGACGACGCTCGACACGACGTTCGCTCCCATGCGCTGCAGGAAACCCTGTCCGCGCGAGCCGACGACCACGTAGTCGACCTCGAGTCCGCGACCGCGCCATTCCTTGTGCTGCTGCATGACGAGCCGCAGCACGTTGGTGTTGAGGCCGCCACACAACCCCTTGTCGGTGGTCACGACGATCGCACCCACCCGCCGCACGTTCTCGCGCCGGGCGAGGAACGGGTGGCGATATTCGGTGTTGGCCTTGGCGATGTGCATGGCGATCTGGAAGGCGCGCATCAGGTAGGGTCGCGATGCGCGCATGCGATCCTGGGCCTTCTTCATCTTCGAGGCCGCGACCATCTCCATCGCCTTGGTGATCTTGCGCGTGCTCTGCACGCTCTTGATCTTGTTGCGTATCTCTTTCGAGCCTGCCATGTTCAGGTATCAGAGGTCAGAGGTCAGGTATCAGAAGATGCTGTCGGCCGCTCAGTACGTGCTGTTCGCCTTGAAGTCCTGGATCGCGGCCACGAGCTCCTTCTCGTCGTCGCCGCTCATTTCCTTGTTCTTCTCCATGCGATCCATGAGCGCGCCGTACTTGCTCTTCATGAAGGCGCGCAGCGCCGCCTCGAACGCCAGCGCGCGATCGACCGGCACGTCATCGTAGAACCCGCGCTGCACGGCGAAGAGCGTCAGCGCCATCTCGTTGACCTGCAAGGGCACGTACTGCGGCTGCTTCATGAGCTCCGTCACCATGCGACCTCGATCGAGCTGCTTGCGCGTCGCCTCGTCGAGGTCCGAGGCGAACTGGGCGAACGCCGCGAGCTCGCGGTACTGCGCGAGGTCCGTCCGGATGCCGCCCGAGAGCTTCTTGATGATCTTGGTCTGCGCGTTGCCGCCAACACGCGACACCGAGATGCCGGCGTTGATGGCGGGCCGGATGCCGGCGTTGAAGAGGCTCGTCTCCAGGAAGATCTGGCCGTCGGTGATCGAGATCACGTTGGTTGGCACGAACGCCGAAACGTCGCCGGCCTGCGTTTCGATGATCGGCAGCGCGGTGAGGGATCCGGTCTTGCCCTTCACTTCGCCCTTGGTGAAGCGCTCGACGTATTCCTCGTTCACGCGGGCGGCGCGCTCGAGCAGGCGCGAGTGCAGGTAGAACACGTCGCCGGGATACGCCTCGCGGCCCGGCGGGCGGCGCAGCAGCAGCGATACCTGGCGATAGGCCCACGCCTGCTTGGTCAGGTCGTCATAGATGATGAGCGCGTCCTGGCCACGGTCGCGGAAATATTCGCCCATCGTGCAACCGGAGTACGGGGCGATGTATTGCATGGCGGCCGATTCCGAGGCGCTCGCGGCGACGACGATGGTGTAGGCCATCGCGCCGTGCTCCTCGAGCTTGCGCACCACGTTCACGATGGTCGAGGCCTTCTGCCCGATCGCGACGTAGATGCAGACGAGGTCCTTGCCCTTCTGGTTGATGATCGTGTCGACCGCCACGGCCGTCTTGCCGGTCTGGCGGTCGCCGATGATGAGCTCGCGCTGGCCACGGCCGATCGGCACCATGGCATCGATGGACTTCAAGCCCGTCTGCACCGGCTGCGACACCGACTTGCGCCAGATCACGCCCGGAGCGACCTTCTCGATGACGTCGGTCAGCTTCGCGTTGATCGGTCCCTTCCCGTCGATCGGCTGGCCGAGGGAGTTGACGACCCGGCCGATCAGCTCGGGGCCGATCGGCACGTCGAGAATGCGGCCCGTGCACTTGACCACGTCGCCTTCGGTGATGTGCTCGTACTCCCCGAGCACCACCGCGCCGACGGAGTCGCGCTCGAGGTTCAGCGCGAGGCCGAACGTGTTGCCGGGAAACTCCAGCATCTCGCCCGCCATGGCGTCGGACAGGCCGTGCACGCGAACGATGCCGTCCGTCACCGAGACCACCGTGCCCTGGGTGCGCGCCGTCGCGCCGGTGTCCAGGTTCTGGATCTTGGACTTGATCAGTTCGCTGATTTCAGAAGCATTGAGATGCATGGTTGCCTCGCATGGCGCCGGCGCTACGCCGGCTTTCATTGATTGGTTCAGGCGCGCAGCTGCACGTGCATGGCGTCGAGCTTGGCCTTGACGGTGCCGTCGATGACCGTGTCGCCTACGGCGATGCGCACGCCGCCGATGAGCGAGCGATCGACGTTCACGCTCGCTTCGATCCTCTTGCCGAAACGGCGTTCCAGCGCCACCGTGAGCTCCCGCACCTGGGTCTCGTCCAGCGGGAACGCGGAATCGATGGTGGCCTTGGCAACGCCTTCGGCCCCGGCCTTCAGCGTGTCGAACATCCGGGCGACCTCGGGCAGGAGCGTGACGCGCTCGGCCTCGATCAGCACCCGCACGAAATTGCGCCCGGTGCCGGACAGCCGGTCGCCGGCAATGGACAGCAGCAGCGCTTCCTTGTCGGCAGCGCCGAGCTTTGGGCTGTCGAGCGCCGTGGCCACCCGGGCATCGGTCACGATGCCGGACAGGAAGCGCAGCATCTCGCTCCAGACGGGCAGCGCGTTCTCCTCGCGGGCGATCCGGAACGCAGCTTCGGCGTACGGCCTGGCGACGGTGGTGAGTTCTGCCATGGCTTGCCGCGTCTACAAGTCGCGCTGGATGGCGGCGAGCAACTCGGCGTGCGCGCGCGGGTCGATCTCGCGCTCGAGGATCCGGCGCGCACCTGCAACGGCGAGATCGGCGACCTCGTTGCGCAGCGCCTCCTTCGCGCGGGCAATCTCCTGCTCGATCTCGGCCTTCGCGCCGGCAATGATGCGGTCGGCCTCCGTCCTTGCGTCCGACTTCGAGGCCTCGATCGTCTCGGTCTTGAGCTTCTCGCCCTGGGCGATGATCTCGGACGAGCGCGTCTTGGCTTCGGCCAGCATGTCCGCGATGCGCTTCTCGGCGGTCGCCAGGCTTTGCTTGCCCGCCTCGCCCGCGGCAAGGCCTTCGGCGATCTGCTTCTGGCGCGTGTCGATCGCATGCATCAGTGGCGGCCAGATGAACCTGGCGCAGAACCAGATGAACGCGAAGAACGCCACTGCCTGCATGACGAGCGTCAGGTTGATATTCATCGTATGTCTCCTGGATGCCCGGCGCGGAGGATCATCCGCGCACCAGCTTCGACGATGATCAGCGAACGACCGCTAGCAGCGGGTTGCCGAACGCGAACAGCATCGCGAGACCCACGCCGATGATGAACGACGCGTCGATGAGGCCGAGCAGCAGGAACACCTTTGCCTGAAGCTGCGGGATCAGCTCCGGCTGGCGCGCGGCGCCTTCGAGAAAGCGCGAGCACATGATGCCCACGCCCACGCACGCACCCAGCGCACCGAGACCGATCATGAGACCGATCCCCACGCCGGTGTAGGCCTGAATCATCGCGAGCAGTTGCAGCTTTTCCATTTACATCTCCCTTCTGGAACGGTTTTAGGATTGGTGCGGCGAATTGCTAATGACCTTCGTGCGCCATCGCGATGTACACGACGGTGAGCATCATGAAGATGTAGGCCTGCAGCCCGACGATCAGGATGTGGAAGATCGCCCAGCCGAGGTTCAGCACGCCGCCTAACACCGTGCCGGCGATGCCGGTTGCGGCCCACAGGCCCAGCAGCATGAAGATCAGTTCGCCGGCGTACATGTTGCCGAACAGACGCAGGCTGTGCGACAGCGGCTTGGAGACGTATTCGACGGCATTGAAAAGCAGGTTGAAGACGATGAGGAGCGGCGACATCCATACCGGCTTCAGGCCGAACGGCGCCGCGACGAGCTCGTGCAGCCAGCCGCCGACGCCTTTCACCTTGATGCTGTAGAAGATCATCATCGCGAACACCGACAGCGACAGCGCAAAGGTCGTGTTCACGTCCGCGGTGGGCACCGGGCGCCAGTTGTGGAAGCCCAGCCAGCCGAAGATGTGCGACATCCAGTCCACCGGCAGGAAGTCCATCGCGTTCAGGAACAGCACCAGCACGAAGGTCGTCAGGGCGATCGGCGCGACGACCTTGCTCTCGCCGTGATAGATACCCTTCACCTGATCGTTGATGAAGTCGAAGGTGAGCTCCACGAACGCCTGCAGGCGTGAAGGCACGCCAGGGGTCGAGCGGCGCGTCACCGACCAGAGGAAGCCGAACGCGAGGACGGCGATGACCAGCGTGGTGACGAGGGTGTCGACGTTCACGTTCCAGAAACCCGCCCCGTCGCCTTCGGCGCCTACCGGGCGCGTGAAGAACGTGAGGTGATGCTGGATGTACTCGGTCGGGGTCAGGTCGGTACTTGCTGCGGCATGCTCGGCGGCCATCGCCTCATCCCAGGAAACGAATCAATCGCGGACAAAGAACGCCATGCTGAACACGACCACCGTGATCACGAAGGCGCTGAAGAAAGCCGCGGGGACAACGTCCCGGTACATCGAGAGCACGAGCCACAGTTGGGCGATGATCGCCAGCACTTTGCCTGCTTCGGCCCGGAACATCGCCATGAGGGCCACGTGCGCCCCCTTGGCCTTTCCGCCCGCCGTGCCCACGACGAGCAGAACGGCGTACACGAGCCCGGCGACCACGTTGATCGAGCCGCCGAGAATCGCGGAAAACGCCCCGTCGAATCCGCGGACCGCACCGGCGATGAGGGCCAACACGGCAGTCGTAATGACCTGCCACCTCAGGACCGTGCGGATGGGCCGGGAAATCGACAGAAGGGACACTCGTGCGCGCGATTCGGCGCGCGGACGGGCTGCAGCAAACTTGTCGATTATAGCGTGGAAGCGCGGCGCGCCGCAATTCCGTGTTGCGGTGCAATGTCGCCCCTGCAGCGCGCTCAGCCGCCGGAAAGCGCACCGACGATCATCAGCTCCGCAGCGCGGTCGATACGCGCGCCGAGATCACGCTCGAGCGCACCGTCGATGAACAGCTTGATGTGCCGCCGCACTTGCGTCTGCTCGTCGATCAGGCGGAAGCGCACCCCGGGATAGCGGCGATCGAGCTCGCGCAGCACATCGTCGAGCGTCGCACGCGGCGGAGGGTCGACATGCACGGTCGCCTGGTCACGGGTGTACGAGCGCAGGAGGCCGGGAATGCGGACCAGCATGCTCCGCTCAACAGGCTTCGATGGCGTAAATATGCGGCAAGTGGCGCGCCAGCGGCCGCCACGAACGACCTTCGTCGCGGCTACCCCAGACCTCCCCGCCCGTGGTGCCGAAATACACGCCGGTCGTGGCCGCGCGGTCTGCACTCATCGCCTGGCGCTTCACGGTCCACCACGCCTGCGATGCCGGCAAGCCGGTGGCCTGGCGCTGCCATGTGCGCCCGCCATTCACGGTGCGATACACCGCGGGCTTGCCGCCCGGCGATACGCGCGGCCAGACGCTCGAGCCATCCATCGGGAACACCCAGAACGTGTCCGGATCGTGCGGATGGACCACGAGCGGGAAGCCGATGGAGCCCACCGATTTGGGCATGGTGGCGCCGATCTCGGTCCACGTTTCGGCAGGCCGATCGAGGCGGTAGATGCCGCAGTGGTTTTGCTGATACAGCCGATCGGGCGCCAGCGGATGCATGCGCACGCAATGCGGATCGTGGCCGAACTCCGCATCCTGCTGGGGCAGGAAATCAGCGCGCACACCGCGATTGAGCGGGCGCCAGTCGCGCCCCGTGGTCGTCGACTCGAACACGCCGCCGCTCGACATCCCGATGTACATGTGGGCGGGGTCGCGCGGATCGATGAGGATCGAATGCAGCTTCGCGCCATCCGGCGTGCCGTCCTGGTCGTCCCCGCACCAGGCCTTGCGTTGCGGGTGCTCGTTGAAGCCGGCGACGCCATCCCACGTGGCGCCGCCGTCGTCGGACCGGAACAGTCCCTGCGGGGAGGTGCCGGCGAACCACACTCCGGGCTCGCTCGCGTGACCGGGCGTGAGCCAGAACGTGTGATCGACGATGCGTCCGTTGCCCGCTGCGAATGCAGGCGGCCGCGCCGCTTCCTTCCACGTGCGGCCGCGATCGATCGAGCGGAAGATCGTCGGGCCGAGGTGGCCCGTTCGCGCAGCGACGAGCAGCGTGCGTCCATCGCGCGGGTCGAGCATCGCGTGATGCACCACGTGCCCCAGGAAATGCGGACCGGCAAGCGCCCACGCCCGCCGGCTTTCATCGCTCGCGAGCGACCACAGGCCCTTGCGGGTCGCGATCCACAACGTCGTGGCTGCGGATCGCTTGCGGGTGGTCGTCGTATTCTTCTTGGTCGTTGCCACGCGCTTCTCCGTCAGCACCGCGAGGGCGATACCCTAACCCCGCTGCGCGGCGCATTCAAGAGCACACGGCGACGGCGGTGCAAAGCACTGTAACCTTGGGCACTCGCGCGCGCCGATTGCGTACGGCAGGGCGGGCACCTTCAACGAGGAGACATCATGACGATCAAAGTGGGCGACCGGCTCCCGCCGGGCAAGCTGTATGAGTTCAATGAAACCGAGGCGCCGGGATGTCCGATCGGGCCCGTCGAGGTCGACGTGCAGGAGCTCACTCGCGGCAAGAAAGTGGTGATCTTCGGACTGCCGGGAGCGTTCACGCCGACGTGCTCGGCGAAGCATGTGCCAAGCTACCTCGCGCGCATCGGCGAGCTCAAGAAGAAGGGCGTCGCCGAGGTCGTGTGCATGTCGGTGAACGACGCATTCGTGATGGGCGCGTGGGCGCGCGATCAGAAGGTGGATGGCCGCATCCGCATGCTCGGCGACGGCAGTGCCGCGTACGCCAAGGCGCTTGGCCTCGAGCTCGACCTGGGGCCACGCGGCATGGGCATGCGCATGCAGCGATTCTCGATGCTCGTGGACGACGGCGTGGTCAAGACGCTGAACATCGAAGCGCCCGGCAAGTTCGAGGTCTCCGGCGCCGACACGATCCTGGCGCAGCTCGCCTGACACGGCTAGGCGGACGTGCGCGGATGCCGGCGCGCATCCGCGCGGACGGCTGGCGCGCGCGTCAGTGTTCCGGCCGCAGCCGGGCGATGATGCCGTCGAGCTGCTCGAGCGTGGTGTAATCGATCACCACGCGCCCCGCGCTCTTGCCGCGCGCCTCGATGCGCACCGGTGCGCCGAGGCGCTCGGCGAGCTCCTCCTGCAGTCGCGCAACGTCGGGGTCGCTCGCACGCGGCTTTTTCGCGGCGTGTGCGCTCGTGCCGGCGGTCATGGTGTGCACCAGCCGCTCGGCTTCGCGCACCGACAGCCGCTGCGCCACGATGCGGGTGGCGGCCGCGGTCTGCTGCGCGGCGGCAAGCGGCAGCAGCGCACGCGCGTGGCCCATGTCGAGGTCGCCGGCCAGCAGGTACTCCTGCACCGGCTTCGCGAGATCGCGCAGGCGCAGCAGATTCGACACGGCGCTGCGCGAACGGCCGACGGCCTTCGCCGCCGCATCGTGCGTGAGGCCGAATTCCTCGATCAGCCGCTGCAGTCCGTTCGCTTCCTCGATGGCATTGAGGTCCTCGCGCTGGATGTTCTCGATGAGCGCAAGCGCCAGCGCTGCCTGATCGGCGACCGGGCGCACCAGCGCCGGGACCACTTTGAGACCCGCGCGCTGGGCGGCACGCCAGCGGCGCTCGCCCGCGATGATCTCGAAGCGTCCGCCGCCCACCGGCCGCACCAGGATCGGTTGCATGACGCCCTGCTCGCGAATCGACGACGCGAGCTCCTCGAGCGAAGCATCGTCCATGCGCGTACGCGGCTGGTACTTGCCCGTGACGAGCCGGTCGATGCCGATGGCTTGGAGCGAGTCCTGCGAGGGTGCGTCGTCGGCGCTCGACAGCAGCGCATCGAGCCCGCGGCCGAGGCCCTTGGGTCGGATCATGGGTGGTGTGGTCCTGCCGCGCTCACGCGGCGTTCGCGACCGGCGCGTCGGTCTTGGTTTCCATGCGCCGGAGCATTTCCCCGGCGAGTGCAAGATACGCCTGCGCGCCTTTGGAGCTCTTGTCGAGATACAACGCCGGAATGCCGTGCGAAGGCGCTTCGGCGAGGCGGATGTTGCGCGGAATGACCGTGCGATAGAGCTTCTCGCCGAAATGGCGCTCGAGCTCGGCCGCAACGTTGAGGGCGAGGGTGTTGCGCGGGTCGTACATCGTGCGCAGCAGGCCCTCGATCTCCAGCCGCGCATTGAAGTTCGCCCGCACCTTCTTGAGCGTCTGCACGAGGTCGGAGAGCCCCTCGAGAGCGTAGTACTCGCACTGCATCGGGATCAGCACCGAATCCGCGGCGCACAGCCCGTTGAGGGTCAGCAGCGACAGCGACGGCGGGCAGTCCAGCAGGATGAAGTCGTATTCGTCCGCAACGGCGTCGATCGCGGCGCGCATTTGCTGCAGCGCTTCGGCGAGCGCGTCCTTGAGGCGCGTCTCCCGCTCGGGAAACTCCACCAGTTCCACCTCCGCGCCGGCGAGCTCGCGGTTCGCCGGCAGGACATCGAAGCCACCGCTGGGCGATGTCTGCCGGGCTTCATCGATCTTCCGCTCTCCAAGCAGGACGTGGTATACGGAAGCAGTGAGCGCACGCTTATCGACGCCGGACCCCGTCGTTGCGTTGCCTTGCGGGTCGAGGTCCACGAGCAGCACGCGGCGCTTCATGGCCGCAAAACTTGCCGCGAGGTTGACCGTCGTCGTGGTCTTCCCGACGCCGCCCTTCTGGTTCGCCACCGCGATGATTCGGGTCATAGCGCCTCCATTACCACGAGATGGCGCTCCGCATCCACCCCCGGCACGGTGAGCCGGTGAGTGGCGGTGACACGCAATGCCTGGCGGCACGTCGGCAAGCTCCTCGTGCGGCAGAACGCCCTTCATGGCGACGAGCTGCCCGCGCGGGGCCAGCAGTCGCCCGCCGCATTCGGCGAACGTACGCAGATCCGAGAATGCCCTCGAGATCACCACGTCGAAGCCCCCGTCAGGATCCAGCGCCTCGACCCGAGCGACACGGACCTCGACGTTGCCAAGCGAGAGCTCGCCCGCCACCTGCCGCATGAAAGCGCCCTTCTTGTGATTGCTGTCGACGACCGTCACCCGCCAGTCCGGCCGCGCGATCGCGAGCGGAATTCCGGGCAACCCCGCGCCGCTCCCGATATCAAGCAGGCGCAGATCGGCGCGGTCGGGAAGATAAGGCAGGACCGCCAGCGAGTCGAGCACATGGTGGGTGGCCATGCGTGACCGGTCGCGCACTGCGGTAAGGTTGTATGTGCGATTCCACTTTTCCAGGAGGTCCAGGTAGCGCTCGAGCTGCGCGGCGGCACCGGCGGGCAGCTCGACGCCGGAGAGCGCCAGGGCCGGCAGGCCGTCGGCCATCGCGGTCGCGCCGCTCACGCCGAGCGGCGGCGCGGCGCAGCCGCCAGCCCGCGTTTGAGATGCACGAGCAGGAGGGAGACCGCTGCCGGCGTCATGCCCGAGATCCGCCCTGCCTCGCCAAGCGTCGTTGGGCGATGCTGGTTGAGCTTCTGCTGCACTTCGGTCGAGAGCCCGCGCACGGCACCGTAGTCGATGCCGTCGGGCAGCCGAAGGTCGTCCTGCGCCCGGGCACGCACGATGTCCACCTGCTGCCGGGCGATATACCCTTCATACTTGATGGTCACCTCGACCTGGTCCGCCACGTCCGCATCGGTAACCCCGGCGTCATGGCCGGAGAGCGTCATCAGGCTGCGGTAGCCGACCCCCGGGCGGCGCAGGAGGTCCGCCAGCGAGTATTCGCGATCGATGGGTTGCCCCAGTACCGACTCGACCTGATGCCGGGCAACGACACCGGGGTCGACGTAGGTGCTCTTCAGGCGCTCCAGCTCCGCGGCGACAGCGTCGCGCTTGCGGCAGAACGCCGTCCAGCGCGCGTCGTCGACCACGCCGAGGGTCCGGCCGCACTCGGTCAGTCGCAGGTCGGCGTTGTCCTCCCGCAACTGCAACCGATACTCGGCGCGCGACGTAAACATGCGATACGGCTCGGTCACGCCGCGCGTGACGAGGTCGTCGACCAGCACGCCGAGATAGGCTTCGTCACGCCGCGGATACCAGCCTTCGTGGCCCCTTGTCGCCAGGGCGGCATTGATGCCAGCGAGCAATCCCTGCGCCGCCGCCTCTTCGTACCCGGTCGTGCCATTGATCTGGCCGGCGAAAAACAGCCCGGCGATCGCCTTGGTCTCGAGGGTCGGCCGCAAGGCGCGCGGATCGAAGAAGTCGTACTCGATCGCATAGCCCGGCCGCAGGATGTGCGCCTGCTCGCAACCACGCATCGAGCGCACCAGTTGCAGCTGGACATCGAACGGCAGCGACGTCGAGATTCCGTTCGGATAGATCTCGTGGGTCGTCAGCCCTTCCGGCTCGAGGAATATCTGGTGACTGCTGCGGTGGGCGAAGCGCGTCACCTTGTCTTCGATGGATGGACAGTACCGCGGCCCGACGCCCTCGATGACACCGGTGAACATGGGCGAGCGATCCAAGCCGCCGCGGATGATCGCGTGGGTGGCCTCGTTGGTATGGGTCACCCAGCACGGCACCTGCCGCGGATGCATGCCGCGGCTGCCCAGGAACGAGAAGACCGGCTCGGGCGCATCGCCAGGCTGTGTCTCGAACGCCGAGTAATCCAGGGTGCGCCCGTCGAGGCGCGGCGGGGTGCCGGTCTTGAGGCGGCCAACGGGCAGCTGGAGTTCGCGCAACCGGGCGGCGAGCCGCTTCGCCGGAGGATCCCCGGCGCGCCCGGCCTCGTAGCTCGACAGCCCGACGTGCACCAAGCCTGACAGAAAGGTGCCGGTGGTCAGGACAACGGTCCGGGCCACGAACTCGATTCCCACCTGGGTCACGACCGCCGTGACGCGCGGGCCGGCGGCGCCCTCTTCGACGACCACATCGTCGACCGCCTGCTGGAACAGCGTCAGGTTGGGTTGGTTTTCCAGGCGGCTGCGGATGGCCTGCTTGTACAGGATGCGGTCGGCCTGCGCCCGGGTGGCACGAACCGCCGGACCCTTGCTCGCGTTGAGGGTGCGGAACTGGATGCCGGCCTCGTCCGTCGCCAGCGCCATCGCGCCCCCGAGGGCGTCGACCTCCCTGACGAGGTGGCCCTTGCCGATGCCGCCAATCGACGGGTTGCACGACATTTGCCCGAGCGTTTCGATGCTGTGCGTAAGCAACAGCGTCTTCCGACCCATGCGGGCGGCCGCGAGCGCAGCCTCGGTCCCGGCATGGCCGCCGCCGACAACAATAACCTCGAAGATTTCCGGAAAACGCATCGGCTCACTACGGATGTTTCACGTGAAACAACGAATTCACTGGCCGCCGGTAGTGTTCCACGTGGAACACAGGCCCGTTATGGTGAGTGCTCACATGCGCTAGACGCCAAGCCGCTCGCCGAGTCGCGCGCGTTCCCGGGCGAGCGCTTCAGGTTTCTTGTGCCCAAGCTTGGAGAACAGCTCGTCGTGGGCGGCGAGTTCCCGGCGCCACATGGTGCCGTCGACACGCATCACCTGCGCGAATTTCTCGGGTGGGAAATCGAGCCCCGTCCAGTTGAGGTCTCCGTAGTCCGGTTCAAGCCCCAGCGGGGTCTGCACCGCGTGCGCCCGGCCGTGGCACCGCTCCACGATCCACTGCAGGACCCGCATGTTCTGGCTGAACCCTGGCCAGGCGAACCGTCCGGCATCGTCGGTGCGGAACCAGTTGACGTTGAATATCCGTGGCGCCTTGGCGACGGCGCGGCCCATCCGCAGCCAGTGGCTGAAATAGTCGCCGACGTGGTAACCGCAGAACGGGAGCATCGCGAAGGGATCGCGGCGCACTTCGCCGACCTTGCCTGTGGCGGCGGCGGTCGTCTCCGAGCCCATCGTGGCGGCCTTGTACACGCCCTCTTCCCAGCTGGCCGCCTCGACGACCAGAGGAACGGTGTCGCTGCGCCGCGCGCCGAAAACGAACGCGTCGATCGGCACGCCGGCCGGGTTGTCCCAATCCGGATCGAGCGACGGGCACTGCCGCGAGGACACGGTGAACCGCGAGTTCGGATGCGCGGCCTTGCGCCCGCTGTCCGGCGTCCAGTCCTTGCCCTGCCAATCCGTGAGGTGCGCTGGCGGCACGGCCGTCAGGCCCTCCCACCACACGTCGCCGTCGTCGGTGAGCGCGACGTTGGTGAAGATGACGTTCTTCTTCAGCATCTCCATCGCGTTCGGATTCGAATCGTACGAGGTGCCCGGCGCGACGCCGAAGTAGCCTGCCTCGGGGTTGATGGCGTGGAAGCGGCCGTCCGCGCTCGGCTTGATCCAGGCGATGTCGTCGCCGATCGTGGTGACCTTCCAGCCGACGAAGCCCTCCTTGGGCGGGATCATCATCGACAGGTTGGTCTTGCCACAGGCACTCGGGAAGGCCGCGCAGACATAGCTCTTCTCGCCGGTCGGGGCCGTGACCCCCAGGATCAGCATGTGCTCCGCCAGCCAGCCTTGGTCGCGGCCCATCACCGAGGCAATGCGCAGGGCAAAGCATTTCTTGCCGAGCAGTGCATTGCCGCCGTAGCCCGAACCATACGACCAGATCTCGCGCGATTCCGGAAAGTGGACGATGTACTTGTGCTCCGCGTTGCACGGCCATGGCACGTCGCGTGCCCCGGCAACGAGCGGCGCCCCCACCGAATGCACGCAGGGCACGAACGGGCCATCGTCGCCGAGCACCTCGAACACCGCATTGCCCATGCGCGTCATCACCTTCATGCTGACGACCACGTACGGGCTGTCCGAGACCTCCACGCCAATGTGCGAGATGTCGCTGCCGATCGGCCCCATCGAGAACGGCACGACGTACATGGTTCGGCCTTGCATGCAGCCGTCGAAGAGGCCCTGCAGCGTCTTGCGCATCTCGGGCGGAGCCACCCAGTTGTTGGTGGGACCCGCGTCCTCCTCGCGCTCGCTGCAGATGAAGGTCCGGTCCTCGACGCGCGCCACGTCGGAAGGATCCGACAAGGCGAGATAGCTGTTTGGTCGCTTGGCGGGATTGAGGCGCTTCAGCGTGCCGCTTGCCACCATCTCCGCGCACAGGCGGTCGTATTCCGCCTCGCTGCCGTCGCACCACACGATGCGCTGGGGCTTGGTCAGCGAGGCAACGTCACGCACCCACTTCAGCAAGCGCGCGTGACGTATGTGCGACGGCGCCGCAACGGCTGCAGCGAGGCTCGACAGGTTATCCGGTGCATTCATTGCTGGGCTCTTCGAAGCGTGATGACGTGCCCGCGCCACAGGCGATTGCGCGGAACCTGCGAGATTATCATGCGCGCGAGCGCATTCGCGCGGCGCTCCGCGATGCGGAACGAGGCGGGAGGTTCGCTCGCGGACGTCCTGCTATGCGCGGCGGCGCTGGCGCCGCCATGCCCTCGCCGAAGCGAACAGCGGGCCGGTGCCGAGCAGCAGCACGACCACGCGCGCGACGTGGAATGCGGTGACGAGCGGCACGCCGAGCTGCAACACCTTGGCCGTGATGCACATCTCGGCGATCCCGCCCGGCGTCGTTCCGAGAATGATCGTCGCCGGATGCAGCCCCGCGCCCCATGCCAGACTCCAGCCGAACAGCGCGGAGACCACGATCGCCGCCAGGGACGTGAACACCATCGCGGCGACGAAGCGCGGCGCACCGTGCAGGAAATCGGGCTCGAAACGGCTGCCGAGCGCGCATCCGATCAGGCATTGCGCGCCGTTGGAGGCCCACGTCGGAACGGCCGATAGATTGATCTCCATCGCCGTCAGGGGTATCGCGATCATGAGCGGTCCGAGCACGAAGGCGTTCGGGATGCCGAGCCGCTGCAGCGCGAAGCCGCCGACCGATGTCGCGGCAAGGAGGATGACGAGGCCGGCCGGGTCGAAGCGGCTGGTGCCCGGCACGTACAAGTCCGCGCCGTGCGCGCCGAGGAGGGCATAGACGGCGGGAACCACCATCACCACGATCAGGATGCGGATGCTCTGCCCTGCTGCCACGCGATCGACGCGCGCGCCGTAACGCTCCCCGAGCACGGACATCTCCGCTGCGCCTCCCGGCACGCACGCAAAAACGGCGCTCGTGCGGTCGAGTCCTGCAAGGCGGGACAGCGCCAATCCGGCCGCGTACCCCAGGACGATGGCGAAAAATGCGCCCGCGACGAGCAGGACCCACAGCCCGGCGACCTCGTGCACCACGTGCGGCGTGAAGTAGAGCGCGAGCGACGTACCGATCACCCACTGCCCGACCTGGCGGCCGCCCGGCAGCGGGGGTACATCCACGTTGCTGACGCGCAGAAGCGCAAGGGTGAACAACGGGCCGAGCATCCACGGGATGGGCGTGCCGATCCGGCTGCAGGCCCACCCTGCAAGGGCGCCAATGCCAACACCGGCCACACTGCGTACCAGGCGCCGGGAAGCGTTACGCGGCAGTGCAGCGGACATCGGACAAGGCAACGCCATCAGGTCATCGGTACGTGCATTCAGCGTTCGGCAGCGGGGCACCACCACGCTGCGCCGCGCACGCTACCACACGTCCCCCGCGGTGGGCATGCAGCGCGTCGACACCCCTGCCCGCAAAAAATACACCCCCGTGCAAGATTTCCACGACCGCCCGCCAAAAGCATTCGCAGGGCCGGGTGTTGCCATAGCGATTCGATGCTCCTCGAAGACGTCGGCACGACGTTTGCTGAAGGTTTGGCCCACAACTAATTCCGCCGCGCCGGCGTCCCATGAACCGCGCCGCACTCCCCGTCCGCCTGGGCACCGCCTGGCCTTGGCCTTCATTGCCGCCCTCGCCGCGATGCCGGCGGGCGCGCAGCAAGCGCCGGGCGGATGGCCGCTGGCGACCAAGGATTACGCCAACACGCGCTTCAGCGAGCTCGGCGAGATCACTCCCTCGAACGTCGGGAATCTGTGCTTCGAATTCACGTTCTCCACGGAATCTGCGGGGCAACGAGTCTGTGCCGCTCGCGTTTTTCGTGAATCTGTTCATCACGTACCCGATGGTGTCGTGGGTGTGCGGCAATCAGCGCCACGGCGTGCTGCACCTCGTCGAGGCGATCTTCCTCGCCATCGCTGCCCAATGGCTCACCGCCTTCGTCGTTCCGCCCTGCATGGCCTGATGGCGCTGGCGCTCGCTGCGGCGCCATCGCAGGCCGCGGCGCACGGCAGCCACACGCCCGGCACGCTGCCCTGGCATGGCGAACCGTGGGTGGTCGTGCTGCTCGCGTTATCGGTCATCGGCTATGGCATCGGTCTCACGCGCCTGTGGCGGCACGCCCATGGCGGCGCCGGCGTCACGCGCGCAGAAGCCGGCGCCTTCGCCGTGGGCTGGATCATCCTGGCGCTGGCCCTGTGCTCCCCACTCGACGGTCTGGGCGCCGATCTCTTCGCGGCACACATGGTCCAGCACGAGCTGCTGATGGTGGTGGCGGCGCCGCTGCTCGTCCTTGGCCGGCCACTCGCGACCTGGGCGTGGGCCCTGCCGACGCGGATGCTGCCGCAGGTGGGGGCGTGGACTCGACACCGCGCGGTAAGCACGCCGTGGCGCGTGATCACCCGGCCGCTCGGCGCATTCACGATCCACGCGGCTGCGTTGTGGATCTGGCACCTTCCCCTGCTGTTCCAGGCGGCACTCGCCAACGAGGCCGTGCACGCGCTCCAGCACGCGAGCTTCCTGTTCTCCGCGCTGCTGTTCTGGTGGGCCATGTTCCGGCCCGGCAATGCACGCATGCACGATGGCGTCGCGGTGCTGTATCTCTTCGCCACCATGCTGCATACGGGCGCGCTCGGCGCGCTGCTCGCGCTGTCGAATGCGCCCTGGTACACGACCGATGCGGTGCGCGCGGCCGTGTGGGGACTCTCGCCGCTGGAGGATCAGCAGCTCGGCGGACTGATCATGTGGATTCCGGGGGGCACCGTGTACGTCATCGCCGGCGTGTGGCTGATGGCGCGCTGGCTCACGGCGTCCGCCGCGCGCGCCGCATCACCTCTGCAGCAGCTCCGCTGATCGCTTCGCGCAGCGCAAGCGACCCGTCCAGCGGGCCGCGAGCGCCGCGAGACCGCCGAGCAGGACCGCAAGCCCGAGTCCCGCCTGGGGATGCTGGTCGAGGAGGGCGGTGGCCCTGCGCGCGGCGCGCGCCATCGGTTGCGCCGGCGCGTGCTGGCGCGACGACACGCTCTTCGCCGGAATCGCGCGGCCGGCAGCAGGACGTTCGTCGGCCGCCTTCGTCGCCATCGCACCGGCCGGCACGGGCCGCGCCTCGCCCTTGTGCGAGCCGTACTCGTAGCTGTACACCCATGTGAACTCCGCACCCAGCAGGAAGATCTGCGCGGAGTAATAGACCCAGACCAGCACGACCGCCAGCGAACCCGCCGCACCGAATCCGGAGACCACGCTGCTCTTGCCGATGTACAGGCCGATCAGGAACTTGCCGATCGAGAACAGGAGTGCCGTCACGGCCGCGCCGATCCACACGTCGTGCCAGCTGATCCGCGCCCTGGGCAGGAACTTGTAGATGAGCGCGAAGAGCACGGTCACCACCGCGAAGCTGAAGGCGAAATTCGCGAACTGCAGCAGCACTTCGAAGCCGCCGAACCACGCGCCCCACAGCGTCCCGACCGCCGAGATTCCCGCGCTGACGACCAGCGACACGAGGAGCAGGAAGCCGATGCCCAGGATCATGCCGAACGACAGCACGCGGGTGCGGATCAGGTTCCAGAGGCCCTCGTTCTTTTCCACAGCCGGCGAGCGCCAGATGCGGTCGAGCGCGGACTGCAGCTCGCCGAACACCGTCGTCGCACCGAACAGCAGCGTGACGCCACCGATGACCGTCGCGAGCACCCCCTTGCCGGGATCGCTCGCGCTCTTGACCATGCCCTGGATGGCGGCGGCGCCGTCATCGCCCATGAGTCCTCGCAGCTGCTCGAAGATCTGGCCCTGAGCGGCCTCGCGGCCGAAGAAGAAGCCGACCACTGCGATCACGATGAGCAGCAGCGGCGCGATCGAGAAGACGGTGTAGTAGGAGATCGCGGCGCCCATGCTGGGTGCGAAATCGTCGATCCATGAGGAAACCGATGTCCGGATGAGCTTCCACAGCTCCTTCGGATTGGTGATGACGTGCTTCGCTTCTTCGCGCATGAGGACTCCGCACCTTGCACGGCCGCCGCTGGCCGGAGCAACACCGGCGCAAGCTCCGTGCCACGTGCTTCGCTGCAGCGTGCGCCACGGCGCGGGGAGTGGAGCGGCAGTTTTTTCCCGGGCACTGCGCGCATTTGCACGCAGCAATCTCGGCCTGGTATTCAGTCTCGGCAAAGATCACCTTGACCGTGGAGTCGGCACGCCCATTCGGCCTGGCGCGCAGCGCGTTCGCCCGACCCAAGGCTCGGTCGTATGAAGGCGCCTCGTCCGCCGTATCGAGGCGGCGGAATCGGACCACGCGATAGATGAAACAGGGCAGGGTTTGCTCCTTCCCTGTCCGGTCGTTACTCAACAAAGCGCTGGCGACCGGATCGTCCACGGCACAGCCGCGTTCGCGGCCTCAATCACGCATTGGTTGCAAGCCCTTTGCGTGGGTGCAACCGTGCAGAACGCTCCGAGGTCGTGCATCCGGCGATCGCAGCTTCGTACGACTCGAACAATTCGCGGAAAAGATCGCCGTGTGCTCACTGAACGTCGGCGCGGACCTGATATGCACCGACGGGGCCAACGGTTGGATCGGTACGCCGGCGTCATGCCACATGCCCCACTGCGCATGGTCCGCCTCGATGGACATGCCGGCTGCTTTTTCTATCCCGCTACGCGCCGGACCAGATACAACCCAAGAAAGACGGAGACAATCGATAGCGTCACGGAGGCCGCCACGTACAGTGCGCATTCCGCATACGACGCCCTTTCCCAGAGCGTCGCCACATCGGCCGAGAAGCTGGAAAAAGTAGTGAACCCGCCGAGCAGCCCCACCGCCACAAAAAGCCTGACCTGCGTGGCGTACGCCGGTGGCAGGTCGAGTTTCACCAGCGCCGCGATCACTACGCCCATGATGAATGACCCGACCACGTTTACGAACAGCGTGTTGAATGGAAACGCCACCCCCATGACGCGAATGATGGCGATACCTACCAGATATCGCACGACTGAACCGATCGCACCGCCAACGCCGACGAGCAGCAGTTCCTTCATCGAAGGGGCCGAACGTCCATGGGATGCGCGAGCGGACATCCGGAACCACCGCATGCCATCTGCGGCGGCCCCGAAGCCGCGGGCCGCTAGTGCCCGATCATTGTCCCTCGACTCGAGCGCACCCGGTTCTACCCACCGTCCCCGTGGCCGTGGTGTCAGGCACCATGCGCATGCGAGCAGCCGTGGGCGTGTACGCATGCACGTGGGATGCTGGTCTGGTCGTTACGCCGGTACGCAATCGAGCTATTTGGATCCATGGCCGCAAGGAAGGGCGCCGCAATCACCCTTTCCGACGGTGCGCCGCAGACCGGGCACACCCGCGATGTGCTCGATTCCGCCATTGGTCGAAACTCTCGAAAATCACCGCAGCTTGCGCAGCGGTAGTCATAAAGCGGCATAACCGGGTCTCCTCGCAAGAATCAAACAGGAAAAGGAAACGGGCCGAGCTATTTCAAGGTGCCGTTGAGCAGCATGTAGCCGGGAATCCAGCCGGTAAGAACCCCCTCGACGACCGTGACGGCCCCGACAAACCTGGCAATTGGTTTCTGCATTACGAGAAGCACGAAAAACAAGAACCACAAGACCCCCCACGCAGCCCAGCACAGACCGAACCAGACGCCCCACGTCGTCGTTGCGCCTTGCAGAGTCTGAATGGTTACCGGAACGGCGGTGATCGCGACGAATAAGCAGAACCAACCCAATCCACGACCATCCGCACCGTTGAACCGATTGAGTGCAACCCAGAAGTAGGTGAACGTGAAGAGAAGCGTAAGCGCAGCCCCTTTGATTGATGCCAAATCAGCGCCGGGCCCGAATGCGAGATACAACGATATCAGCAGCGTAATCCCGCCAACGAAAATATCGATAACCGAGATCTCGTTATCGCCGATCCGACCCAGCAGCCAAAGGCCGTTTAAACAAAGTACGGCGCCAACATAGAACAAAGCCAGTCCTAACAGCATGGTGAGTTCTCCTCAGTCAGCCACCGAGCCATTCCAAGCTCGTCTCGGCCCCGGGGTCAGGACGAGCTTGGACACTTTCAAACAACCTTGAATGCCGTCGTGGTGTGACGTGTTGCGACGTCAGTTCGGCGATCTCGGTACCTGAATGCCTTGCTTCACCTGGTGCGGCTTGCCGGCCTTAGACGGGCGGACGTCGAAGTCGAAGATCGCCCTGGGGATGTAGATCGTTGCGCACGAGTTCGGGATGTCAACGACACCGGAGAACCGTCCCTCGACCGGCGCTGACCCCAGGATCATGTACGCCTGGATGTCGGTGTAGCCGAACTTCATCAGGTAGTCGATGGCGTGGTTGCAGGCGTTCGCGTAAGACAACTGCGAGTCCAGGTAGTGCTGCTTGCCATTGCGGTCTACCGAGACACCCGAGAACGCAAGCCACTCGGAGTACTGCGGATCGCGGATGCCGGGCATGAAGATCGCATTTTCACCGACCCCATACGTGGCCATGCCGCCCTTGATGAGATCGACGTGCAGGTCCATGAACCCGCCCATCTCGATCGCGCCGCAGAACGTGATCTCGCCATCGCCCTGGGAGAAGTGCAGGTCACCAAACGACAGCTTCGCCCCGGGGACGAAGACAGGATAGAAGACCCGAGTCCCCGCGGTGAAGTTCTTGATGTCCTGGTTCCCGCCGTTCTCACGCGGTGGAGCGGTCCGTGCTGCCTCGCGAGCGACCCGATCGAACTCGCCACCCTTGAGCGACCCCAGGATGGCGCTGTCGGGGTTCGGTGGCAGCGCCAGCGGCGGCACACGATGGGGGTCGGTCGCGATCAGGTCGGTTTCGCGCTTCGTCCACTTCGCGAGCAGAGCGGCTGACGGTGCGGTGCCCATCAGGCCCGGGTGGTGGATGCCCACGTACGAGACTTCAGGAATGTGACGCGACGTGGCAACGTCGCCCCTGAAGTCCCAGATTACCTTGTAGGCATCAGGGAACCGCTCCGTGAGAAAGCCCCCGCCGTTCTTGGTGGCGAACACGCCGGTGTAGCCCCAACCCATTCCGGAGAATGGGCCTGTGTCCTCTTGATCGCAGCAGTCGATCTCCAGAATGTCGACGATCAGCAAGTCCCCAGGTTCGGCACCCTCGACGTAGAAGGGCCCAGTGAGGACGTGCACCGAGGGAAGTGGGGCATTACGGACGTCGTCTGCAGAGTCATCGTTCTTGATGGCACCGTCGAACCACTCACGGATATCCGCACGGAAGACTTCGCCCGGCTTGATGGTTACGGCGGCGGGAATATCTGGGTGCCATCTATTGTGGCCAACAAGTTTCTGGTCTTTGAACTTCTTGGTGTTGTCCATCGGGAACAGATTCTTAGGCATATCGAGACCTCTCATTCGTTGGTTGCTGACCGTCCGTCGTGAAAGTCCGACACGTGTGCACGTTGATCCACCGATACCCTCTCCTTTCGTAGATTGAGCTGATACACGCTTTGGCGGCTGGCAGACCCAACTCCGTAGGCCGGGCTGTTACGCAAGCGTCCTTCGACTTCGCCGTCCGGCCGCTACTGACGTAGAGGATGATCCCGACGATTGCGTTGCGATCGCGAGCTCGGCGGTGATCGTCATGGCCTGGGGAGGCGCGCGAGGGTGGGGGTCAGCGGGAGCACTGGCGTTCGCCTCCGTGCGCCGGTCGAAGGCAGCGAGGTGACGACGTCCGGCTCATGGCGGCTCTTCTCCGCGTGATCCATTGCCGCAGTCAAAGCGTTGCGTGATCCGCACCTCACCATGGGTATCGAGATGATTCGCCTCGCCTCGCTGCCGCACACTGCACAGGTCACCGACTCCGGCGCCGTACCGAGCGGCCGGGTTACCTCGAACACACCATCCTGGTCACACCGATACTCGTATATGGCCACCGCGCTCCTCCTTCCCGGTCAACGACGTCACATTCCGGCGCCTCGCCTATCTCTAGCTCAAGTGCCGATTTCGCCATGAGAATCACCACCGCGGTTTCATTCGACACAGCCGCGTGAGCCAGCCGTGGACCTCGTTGGCAGCACAAATCGTAGGAGCGTATCGAAAGCGGCGAATCCCTTGTAATGGCGATTGCTGCTCACCCTGATCGATGAACTTAAATTCACCTGAATCGATGATTCTTGATTCACCTGATCGGGTGAGCAGGCATTCACCTGAATAGATGGTGTGAGCGGGACTGCGCGGTGAGGTGAACCCCGTGCGCGCGCACGCATGCCGAAAGGAGCGCCCGGACAGGTGGATACGTCGGGGTTCGCATTGCCGGCGTCCCGACGCAGCGCGGGCCGCATTCAACCGGCCGCGAGCGCGCTACTGGACGAACTGGGCTTCGCCGGCTGGCCTATGGCGTCAACGGCTCACCGGAGCATTGAAGGATAGCTGTCGACTTGCGCACGGCTCCGCGACGATCGCGCCTGGCCCAGCGAGCGTCTGTCGCGATTATTCGTAACGAGGTGAGCCGCGAAGCGACGCGCGGTGCGGCGGTCGCAAACCAGGGCGGCAACGACAACGGCTAGTCGTTGTCGACGCAGCTTCTGGTGTGGAGGTGCACGAGCTCCATCTGTCCGTGCGTATTGGTCTTCTGGAAAATTTGCTTGAGGTGGCTGCGGGCAGTGTTCTCCGAGACGTGCAGTTTTCGGGCCGTATCCACGAGCGAGTGCCCGGCAATGATCATCGCGCTCACCCGTGCCTGGGCAGGACTCAATCCGAACTGCTTAACAAACGAACACGCGTGGATGTCATGCTCGACATGCGGATTTCTTGCCGTGACGAGAACGAGCTCGACGACCTCGCCCGTTTCCGCCTGGAAAACTTTGCCGGCGGCGTAGATCGACACGACGGTGGGATGCTGGCCGCCGGGCACGGAGAGCGTCACCGCTCGTGTCCTGTCGCTGGCGTCACGCGCCGCCGCATCAGCGACGTCGCGGATCGCCTCGCACAGGGCGGCACGATCCACAGGGGTTGCCGCCGCAAGCCGGCCTGCCTCGATGCAAAGGCCGGCACTTGGCACGGAGAGTGCGAATGCACTTCTGCTGCAATGCACCACGCGGCCGCTCGCATCCACGAGTATCGACGGATGCGGGTACCGATCGACGATCCGCACCATGACCTCGTTGAGGTCACCTGCCTGGCGCAGCCGCCAGCGATTTTCAAGCGCAAGCGAGACGTGCGCGAGGACCGCTCGGAGGCCTGACTTCTCGCGTTCGCCGAATCCCGTCTGGTCCTGTCCGCGGTGGAGACTGATGTAGTAGATCAGCTGTCCGCGCCGAACCGCCACGCCGGACATGCAGTGAAACAGCCGAAGCGGCTCGAGCAGACCTCGGTAGAAATCGGTCTTGAGCAGATCCTTGTTGCTCAGCAGCTCGTCACCGGTCACGACGCGGCCGGCCCTATACTCGTCGCTCGAAAGGAACCAAGGGTTGCGAGACGCATATTCCGCATAGGCCTCGCGAAAACCCGGAGTCTCCGGAAATTCGCAAACGACCGCACCCTGCCCGGACGCGAAATGATGACGTGAAAGGGTCGCCAACTGGCCGTCAAGCCGATCCCGCAGCAACGCCAGAACGTCGCTCCAGTCACCGTTCGCGTCGGTCAACGAGTGTATTCTGTAGAGGAGGGATTCGAGGCTGGGCTTCGATCTGCCCACCCGATGCGCTTGCGCCATGACCGCGGCAGCCCCCCCTCAAGAACGACCTCCGGCAGCGGACGGATCAAGGCGGTGACGCCGGGAAGCGCTCACGCCCTGGCCCCAACCGCCCGTTGCGTTGGCGGCTAATTAGTCTTTCCGCTCTCGCCGGCAAAGTCAACTCCCCGCGCAGAGTGCGGTCGCCGCTCAACTGGTTCCGGCAGCGCCCCATTCTGCCTCGCCATGGCCCGGAGCTCATCCTGGCGACGAATCTGTCGGGGCGACCGTCCGCCGATGCGTTCCGCGTTTCCCCAATGTGGTATCGCAGTTTCGCTCCGGCGAAACCGACCACGTGGATTGGTTGTGCCAGAACTCGTTGGGGCGAATAATCGCCTGCGCCCCGAACCGCCGCCCGGCACCCTACAGACTGCCCCCGACACTCGCCGTGATCCGCGTCAAACGAGAGTATCAGTCCTGGGTCGCGAACGAGACTCTGGAAGACTACGCCCTGCGTTACGCCGCAAAGTCGTACAGACGTTGGGCGCCGGGCGTACTCGCAAATACGGCGATCGGCGGAATTTCCTTTCTCGCGCTTGAGGCAATCGGCGGACGCCTCACCGTCGATTACGGATTCCAGAACGCGTTCGCAGCGATCATCCTCGTTTCGATTCTGATCTTCGTGATCAGCATGCCTATCGCCTATTACTCAAGCGTTGCGAATGTCGATATCGATCTCCTGACCCGTGGCGCCGGATTCGGATACATCGGCTCTACGGTCACCTCCCTGATATACGCCTCGTTCACCTTCATATTCTTCGCCCTCGAGGCCGCCATCATGGCGCAGGCGCTGGAAATAAGCATCGGGTTGAATGTGGTCGCTGGGTACTTGGTGTGCTCGCTCATAATCATCCCGCTCGCGTTCTATGGTGTGACGCTGATCAACAGGCTGCAACAATGGACACAGCCCGTTTGGGCGATCCTGTTGATGCTTCCCTTTGCATTCATTCTTTATCGGGAGCCGAGCACCGTGGCCGCATGGTCGGCTTATCCGGGCAACGCAACCCCGGATGGCCAATTCAATTGGCTCTCGTTCGGCGCGGCCACCGGAGTGCTGTTCTCCCTCGCGGGTCAGATCGGGGAACAGGTCGACTATCTGCGCTTCCTGCCGGAGAAAAATGCGCAGAACCGGATTTCCTGGTGGGCCGCCCTGCTTTTCGCTGGACCCGGCTGGATCTTCATTGGCGGATTGAAGATCCTGGCGGGTGGATTTCTCGCCTTCCTGGCAATACGGGCCGGGGTAGCGGCAAGCGACGCCGTCGTTCCCATACAAATGTATATCAAGGGGTACGAATACGTTTTCGACGATCGTGTCCTGGTGCTTGTCGCGGCAACGGTGTTCGTCGTGATCTCCCAGATCAAGATCAATGTCACCAATGCGTACGCCGGATCGCTCGCGTGGTCCAACTGCTTCGCGCGCCTGACCCACTACCACCCGGGCCGCGTCGTCTGGCTGATATTCAACGTGCTCATCGCCCTGGTCCTGATGCTTCTCGGTATCTTTGCGACGCTCGATGCCGTGCTGAGCGTCTACTCCAACGTCGTAGTCGCCTGGATCGGGGCGCTCATCGCCGACCTCGTTGTTCTGAAGCCGGTCGGTATCAGTCCCCCATACATCGAGTTCAAGCGGGCTCACCTCTACAACATCAACCCGGTCGGATGCGGCGCCATGCTGATAGCGTCGGTGATCTCGATCAGCGCCTACGCCGGATTGCTAGGCGAGGCGTGCCGCGCCTTTGCGGCCTTCATCGCGTTGGCGACGGCCTTCATCAGCGCCATAACCATCGGCTACGTGACGCGGGGCAAGTACTACATCGCCAGGGCCGACACTCACTTCCGCAGCGGAGCACAGCCGGCGCTAGTGCAGTGCTGTATCTGCGAGAAGCGCTACGAGCCGCGCGACATGGCGCATTGTCCCTTCTATCAGGGTGCAATCTGCTCGCTCTGCTGCGGTCTGGAGAACCACTGTCACGACTCGTGCAAGAGCCCTGCTACCAGGAAGACCGCGGCATACGATGCACTCGCCGCCGGAGCGGCGACCTTCAAGCCGCACCTCGGTCGTCGCCTGGGTCGGTTCTTTGCCCTATTCAGCATCGCTTCCACATTGATGGGCGTCGTCTTCCTCCTGTCCTACCGCTTGCTCAGCGTGGAAGCCGCGCCCGCAAACCTAGACTTGGTGAACATACTCATCCGCGTTTACGTCGCCACGCTGGTCGTAATCGCTATCGGAACGTGGTGGATCGTGCTCTCACACGACAGCCGTGAACTTGCCGAAGGCGAGCTCGTTCGAACGCTGCACCACCTTGAGATGACGCGAGACCATCTTGTCGAATCAGAGAAGATGGCATCCCTTGGCGGCCTGGTTGCCGGCGTCGCTCACGAGATCAACACTCCGGTTGGAATTGCCGTGAGTGCCGCGTCGTACCTGCAAGATCGAACCACCGCCATCAAAGAAAAACTCGAGCGCGGCGCCCTCACCCAGGTGGATCTAAAATCCTATCTCGATGACGCGGCACAGTCGGCGCGACTCTTGCTGTCGAATGCCAATCGAGCCGGTCAACTGGTGCAAAGCTTCAAGCAAGTAGCGGTAGATCAGACCAGCGACGAGAGGCGGCATTTCGACCTTCGCGAATACATCGAGCAGACGCTGCTCAGCCTGCAGCCCCAACTCAACGGAACACACGTGGCAGTCCGCCTCGATTGCGTAGCCGGAATCGAAATGGATAGTTACCCCGGACCCTTGGCACAGGTCGTGACGAACCTCGTCCTTAACTCCCTGCAGCATGGGTTCGCGCCGGGCACGCCCGGTACGATACGAATTGGCGCACACCCAGCCGACGGCGACGAAGTGATCCTCTATTGTGAGGATGACGGCCGTGGCATCCCTCAAGGTCTACACGACAAGATCTTTGAACCGTTTTTCACTACCAGGCGCGGACATGGAGGCAGCGGACTTGGCCTCCACCTCGTGTACAACATCGTGACCATTCGCCTCAGCGGCTCCATCGAGGTCAAGGCGCGAGACGGCGGTGGAACGCTGTTTGTCATCCGCATGCCGCGCGCTACCGGCCCCACATCCAGTCTGGCAAGCGCACTCCGCACTGCCCCACGGAGCCCCGAATGAACCCGAATGCTTCGCACGACGACGCATCAGAAATTGGCGTGCCTGGCCAGCATGATTCGGTAGCGCGGGACGCGCGGGACGCGTGGGTCGTGTTGTTGGTGGACGACGAGCCTGAGATCCACCAGATCACGAAGCTCGTGCTCGCCGATACGTCGTTTGCCGGGATCCCCGTGGAACTGCACAGTGCTTATTCGGCTTCCGAAGCGAAGACCTTTCTCGAATGTCATCGCGACACGGCGCTGATGCTGCTCGATGTCGTCATGGAGACGGATGATGCGGGGCTGCGGCTCGTCACCTACGTGCGGGAGCAGCTAGGGAATACGGACCTGCAGATTGTCTTGCGCACGGGACAGCCCGGCATGGCGCCGGAGCGTGAGGTGATTCCGGAGTACGACATCAATGGTTACTTCCTGAAAACGGAGATGGTCGCGCAGAAATTGCGCTCGATCGTGATCTCATCGCTGCGGGCGTACAAATATATCAAGACCCTCCAGCCACGCCAGGCGAGTGCGGCCTCGCCGCAACTGGGTGCGTTCGAGGGCTACCAGCAGGTTGCGATAGCGGAAGAATTCGCGAACGCCATTGAGACCAATGCGCTGCATTTGCTTGCGCAGCCCCAAGTCCTTCTTGTCTCCGGCGCAATTGCCGCGATAGAGATCATACCGAACTGGAGAAGAGGCGACACCATACTTGGCCCGGCGCAGCTCACAGAACAGATTCGCGATCCCGAGTTGCGCCTGAAGTTCGACGATTGGCTCCTTCGTCAGGGGTGTGCCTGGGCGCAGTCGTGGCAATCGCTTGGTCTGCCACGATTTCGCATCTCGCTCCCGGTTTTGACCGAAAACATCTGGAGCCGCGAGATGCTTTCAATCGTCGAACAGCACCTTTCCCGCCTCATGGTTCCTCGCGATACATTGGACTTGGAGGTTCCGGAAACGGCGCTGCTCGGGGAGCGCCCGAAAGCACGGGATGCGGTTGCATTGATGCACTCGCTCGGCATTTCCGTCACGCTGGTCGATTTCGGACTGGGGCTGCTGTCCCTGCCGCAGTTGCAGCGGTTGTTGCCGAGTCGCGTAAAGATCCACAAATCGTTCGTGCGTCATGTGGCGGAGGACCGGGAGCGGTCCGCGATCGCCCGCTCAATCATCGCGCTTGCGCATACATTGGGACTGACGGTGATCGCTGACGGCATCGTGGGCGAGCGGGACCTGCAGTTCTTCAAATGGGAAAGCTGCGACATCGGTCAAGGTGATTTGCTCGCACGGCCGGTGGCGGTCGCTGATGTGAGTACCGCGCTTCAGTCGGAGGCAGCTCCGGTCAGCTGGAGTGTTTGCTTGCATTGAACAGTGGTCCTCCTCGGGACTGATCGCGGGGTGGGGGCTGCGAATCTGCTTCAAGCGAAAAGTAATCGTGAAAGATCATGCTACTTTCCGTCGATCGTTGTCGCTGGCGTCGTTCGCCGTGGCGTCCTCACGAAGTGAGTGCCACTCGCACGATCCGCGCCAAGCGTTCAGTGTTTAGAGCAGGCCGTCGATTTCGCGTTGGTGAATCATGACGCCTGATCGGAGGATGTCATCTCCCCCAGACCGCGCGCACGATGCCCGCGCCGTGCTCGTGCTGCTCCGAGCGTAGGCTGGGGCGAGCTGTGCTGCGGGTTGGTCGACCCGAACCGTCCGCTTCGCGCGGTCGGATCTTCGATCCCTCTCGCGCCCCGCGGCCTTCCGGTCTATGCGGGCCGGTGGGGACGAAGCTCAGGTTGGCCTGCTTCCGGTGGACGATGGCCGGCCTGATGCAGTTCTTGCGGGACGGCGGTAGATGACGTAGTAGACGAGCGCCACCAGCACGCTGCCGCCGAGGATGTTCCCAGCGATGACGGGGACGAGGTTTCTCCACAGACCGGAAATCTGCACCGGTCCACCTGCTGCCGCCTGCAGCATCATCGCGAGTGGCAGAAAGTACATGTTGGCGATCGAGTGCTCGAAACCGGCGGCCACGAACGCCGTGATCGGCATGAGGATCGCCACAAACTTGTCGACTACGCTGCGACCGGCGAGCGTCATCCAGACCGCCATGCACACCAGGACGTTGCACATCACGCCGCGAAATAACGCGGTCCAGAACGGCAGCGACGATTTCGCCGCCGCGATCTGAAGATATGTCTTGCCGATCGCGCCCTCGTTCATATCCGTGTGCCCTGAGAGGAACACGATCGCCGCAAGCCCGACGGCGCCGACGAAGTTGGACGCGCATACCACGACCCAGTTATGGATTACCCCGCGGGTCGTGATGCAGCCGTGCGCCCAGCCCATCGCAAGCAGATTGTTGCCGGTGAAGAGTTCGGCGCCCGCCACTACCACGAGAAGCAGCCCGAGCGAGAACACCGCGCCGCCGAGAACGCGCGAAGCGGCAAACCCCAGACTCGAATCGCTGATCACGATGACATAAAACAGCGATCCCAAGCCGATGAATGCGCCCGCAAGCATTCCCAGCATGATCAGGGACAGCAGCGGCGTGCTCGCCTTGGCGATGCAAACACCCTCCACGCGTTCGGCGATTTCCCTCGGCGAATAGAGATCGAATCCGATGGTCGGTTCCACGCGGCTAGTATCGTCTGCACCCGCGTCGTGCCTTTGACCTACGTCAACGCCCCAACGCCGCAAACCCAATGTCCGCTCTCGGTGCGGACGACCCCGGCGATCGAATGACCTGTGCGTTTGCATTCGAATGCCAAGTACGTCGCTAGGGTCCGAACGCGGTCGTTGAATCGAGCGCAGTTCGACGCTGTCTCACGTTGTCTGTCAGAACGAATCTCGGCTACTGCAGACCAATCCACCCAAGGTCGGCCCGGCCCCGCCGGCGCGGCGATCAATCTTGTGAACGATCACGCCTCGTTCACTGCTGCGGCTAGGCGCAGCGAGCATCCTGCGGAAAAACTGCGTGCGTCCTTGCTTCGCTGAGGTCTCTATTGGCCCTCGCTGGGACACGGACTACTTTCCGATGCAAAAGCGCGAGAAGATCGCGCCCAGCACGTCGTCTGCCGTGACGGTACCGACGATGGTGCCCAGTGCATGGTGGGCCAGCCGCAGCGCTTCCGCGAAGAGCTCGAGTGCCGGGTTCGGCTGCTCGAGCTCGATGCACGCGGCGTCGATGTGTTGCGCCGCTTCGGCGAGCGCTTCGACGTGGCGCGCCCGGCCGAGGAAAGCATCTTCCATCCCTTGCTCCGCCCCCGCGAGATCGAGGATGCAGCGCTCCAGCAACTCGACGCCGGCTCCGGTTCTCGCCGACAGCCACACGCTCCGGTGCGTGGTGGTGCCCACTCCTTGTGGCGCGTCCTCGCTGCGCGCGGCGTCGCCGGTCAGGTCGATCTTGTTGTGGATGACGATGCGCGGCAACGTCGCCGGAAGGTGCGCCAGGAGTGCGGCGTCCTCGTCAGCCAAGGCATCGCCCGCTCGCGCGTCGACGATCACCAAGGCGACGCTTGCCTGCCCCACTGCCGCCCACGTGCGCTCGATCCCGAGCGTCTCGATGGGATCGTCGGTGGCGCGCAGCCCGGCCGTGTCGACCACCGTCACCGGGATGCCGCCGATCTCGATCTGCGCGCGCAATGCGTCGCGCGTCGTGCCGGGAATCTCGGTCACGATGGCGAGGTCATCGCGCGACAGCCGGTTCATCAGACTCGATTTACCCACGTTCGGGCGACCCACCAGCACCAGCACGAGCCCGTCGCGCAGCAGCGCGCCGCGGCGCGTGCGATCGGCGAGCCGGGAAAGCGCGGCCCGCACGCGGGCGAGTCGTCCCGCGGCGTCGGCCGTGCGCAGGAAATCGATGTCCTCTTCGGGAAAGTCGAGCGAGGCTTCGGTCAGCATCCGCAACTCGAGCAGCGCATCGGCGAGCGCATGCACTTCCCGCGAGAACTCCCCTGACAGGCTGCGCGCGGCGGCGCGGGCGGCGCTGCCGGTCGAGGCTTCGATCAGGTCGGCGACGGCTTCGGCCTGCGCGAGATCGAGCTTCCCCTCGAGGAATGCGCGCAGCGTGAATTCGCCGGGGGCCGCGAGCCGAGCTCCGCAGGCGCGACAACGTTCGAGCAGCAGCGCGAGCACCGCCGGACCACCGTGGCCGTGCAGTTCGAGCACGTGCTCGCCAGTGTAGGAGTGCGGGGCGGGGAAATAGAGCGCGATGCCTTCGTCGATGGTCGCGCCATCACTGCTGCGGAAGGTGCAGCGCGTGGCAAGGCGAGGCACCAGGGCGCGCCCGAGCAACGGCTGGACCATGGCCGGCACGTCGGCGCCCGAGATGCGCACGATGCCGATACCGCCGCGCCCGGGCGCCGTGGCGATCGCGGCGATGGTCGGGCGCGGCGCGTTCATGGCGCGCAGTCCCGTACGATCGCCGGGCACCGCGCGGCCATGCGAATCAGCGGCGCTTGGCGGCCGCGACCGCCGCTTCCTTCTGCAGCACCCGGTTCATGTGCCACTGCTGTCCGATCTGCAGGGTGTTGTTGATCAGCCAGTAGAGGACGAGGCCGGCCGGGAAGAACAGGAACATCACCGAAAAGGCGATCGGCATGATCTGCATGACCTTCGCCTGCACCGGGTCCTGGATCGGCGTGGGCGACAGGCGCACCTGCAGGTACGCCGTGATGGCGTAGATCACCGGCAGCACGAACCACGGGTCCGGCGCGGAAAGGTCACGGATCCAGCCGATCCATGGCGCATGCCGCAGCTCGACCGCGGAGAGCAGCACCCAGTACAAGGCGATGAACACCGGGATCTGCACCACGATCGGCAGGCAGCCGCCGAGCGGATTGATCTTCTCGGTCTTGTACATCTCCATCATCTTCATCTGGAGCTGCTGCTTGTCGTTCGCGTACTGCTCCTGCAGCGCCTTCATCTTCGGCGCGATCACCTTCATCTTCGCCATCGACCTGGCGCTTGCGTGGTTGAGCGGATAGAACACGCCCTTGATCAGGATGGTGAGAACGATGATCGACCACCCCCAGTTGTGGATCAGCGAGTGCAGCCACTTGAGGAGCCAGAAGAGCGGCGCGGCGATGACCGTGAAGATGCCGTAGTCGACGACGAGGTCGAGGCCCTTGGCGAGCTTCGAGAGCACGTCCTGCTCCTGCGGGCCGGCGTAGAGCGGCACCCGCACCTCGCCGGTGGCGCCCGGCGCGATGGTGCCGACCGGCACGATCACGCCGGCGGAGTACAGGCCGTTGTCGAGCTTGCGGGTGTAGAACTCGCGCGTGGTCTTCGGCTCGTCCGGCGGCAGCCAAGCCGCCACGAAGTAGTGCTCGACCATGCCCACCCAGCCGTTGTCGGTGGTCTTCGTGTACGGGAGCTTGCGCGTCGGGTCGGCCGCCAGCTTGTCGATGTCGCTGAATTCGACCTTCTTGTATTTGTCGGCCTCGTTGTAGATCACCGGCCCGACGTACGACGCGGGTGCCATGGAGCTCTTGGTCCCCTGGTGCACGGTGTCGCGCGTGAACTGGAAGTAGGCATACGGCGTGATCGGCGCCGACCCCGCATTGGTGACGTCATAGGCGACGTCGATCACGTAGCTGCCGCGATGGAACGTCAGCACCTCGACGACCTTGTCGCCGTTGGCCGCAGTCGCCTGAAGCCGCAGCTCGAACTTGTCCTGTCCGGGCGCGAGCTCGCGCGGTCCGGGCAGCGGCTCGTACACGGTGCGGTGCGTGGGCAGGCCGTCGCCGAGCAGACCCGATTGCGCGATCAGTGTCCGGTCCGGCGTATGGAGCAGCGGGTAATAGGGCTTGGACTTGTCGACGATATCGGCGTGCTTCGCAAGCGCCAGCTGCTCGATCACCCCGCCCGCGGTATCGATTTCCGCCGTGTAGAGATCGGTACGCACGGTGATGCGCTGGCCGGCCGGCGCCGTCCCGCCGGGTGTCGTGCCGGGCGGGCCCGCGGTGGGGCCCGGCGCGCCCGGTACGGGTGGCGTGGCGCCTGGTCCGGCCTCGGCACCGCTCCTGGTGGTTGCGGGAGCGACGGCCGTGGTCGGCACGGGCGGCCGATGCTCGCGTTGCCATGCTTCCCACAGGAACAGCGCCGAAAAGGAAAAGACGACGAACAGGATCAGGCGTTGCGTATCCATGAGGACCTTGTGAGCGGGGCGGCCCGTGCCTTCAGGGCACCGGGTCGAATCCGCCGGGATGATACGGGTGGCACCGGCCGATGCGCCGCAGCGCGAGCCAGAGACCTTTCAGGACGCCGTGCCGCTCGACCGCTTCGCGAGCGTAATCGGAGCAGCTCGGATAGAAGCGGCAATTCGCGCCCAGCAGCGGCCGCAGGAGATATTGGTACGCGCGAAGGAGCGCGAGCACGACATGTTTCACGCGGCCTCCCCGCTGTCTGGCAGCGATGCGAGCAGCCGCGCGGCCTCGCGCGGCAGCACCGGGAAGGTGGAGCGCGGGCAACCTTTCTTCAAGCGCACGATGACGTCATAGGCCTCGATTGCCGGCCGCGCCGCCTGCACCACCGGGCGCAGCATACGCCGCACGCGATTGCGGTCGACGGCAAGGGGCAGTGCCTTCTTGCCGATGACGTAGCCGACGCGCCCGGGCGCAGCGCGTGCCGGTGCATAGACGAGTTGCAGGTAGGTCCCCTCGCGGCGCCGACCGGTCTGGAACACGGCATCGAATGCCCCCGTGCCGGTGAGGCGGTAGCGGCGTGCGCCCCGCGGGACAGGTCCCGGCGCCGCCGTGGCGGTCAGGGAATCAGGCGGGCGCGGCCTTTGGCACGCCGCGCGGAGATGACCTTGCGACCGCCGACGGTCTTCATGCGGGCGCGAAAGCCGTGCGTCCGCTTGCGCTTGACGACGGAGGGCTGATAAGTACGTTTCATGGCGTCGCCTAATGTAAAAAGCCTTACATTAGAGCGCGTTAAGTACCTGCCTGTCAACCGCATTCGAACGGCCGAGACCGTCGGCAGCGCGATCGCGGCCGCCTGTGGATAAGTCAAGGAGGCCGCGCTACAATGGCCGCAACGGATCTCCGCCCGCGTCTCGCCGCCTCTCGCGGCCGCTGGCCCGCGACCCGATGAATCGCCGTCGGGCGTCTGTCCGTCGGCGCCTACAAGCTGCCGCCACAGGCAGCGCGCCCCTGAAGGACCGCTTCGGCATGTCGTCCGTTCCCGCGTTTTGGCAACACTGCCTGGAGTCGTTTCGCCAGGAGCTCACCCCCCAGCAGTTCAACACCTGGATCCGCCCGCTGTCGATCGTCCGCGCGGACGACGGCTACCGGCTGCTCGCGCCCAACCGCTTCGTCCTGCAATGGGTGAAGGAGCGTTTCGCCCAGCGCATCACCGAGCTTGCGCACGCGAGCGAAGGGGAGCCGGTCAGCATCGCCCTGGGCGTCGCGGACGCGCCGGAGGCCCAGCCTGCGCCCCGCAACCCGCCCGCCCCGGCCCCAGGCATGACTTCGAGCCCGATGCCGAGCCCGGTTACCGAGGCGGTCCCGCCGCCTGCCGTGCAGGCCCGCGCCGCATTGTCCGTCGAGCCCAGCTCGGCGGTCAGCCGCGTGCCGATCCAGCGCCGGCACGAGCAGACGAGCCTGAATCCGACGTTCACCTTCGAGACGTTCGTCGCGGGCAAGGCAAACCAGCTTGCCCGGGCCGCCGGCATGCAGGTCGCCGATCACCCGACCTCGTACAACCCGCTGTTCGTGTACGGCGGCGTCGGACTGGGCAAGACGCATCTGATCCAGGCCATCGGCAACTCGATCCTGCAGCGCGACCCCGCCGCGAAGATCCGCTATATCCACGCGGAAACGTACGTCTCGGACGTCGTGCGCGCGTACCAGCACAAGGCGTTCGACGACTTCAAGCGTCACTACCGGTCGCTGGATCTCCTGCTGATCGACGACATCCAGTTCTTCAACGGCAAGAGCCGCACCCAGGAAGAGTTCTTCTATCTCTTCAACACGCTCATCGAGGCGCACAAGCAGGTGGTGATCACGTGCGACACGTACCCCAAGGAAATCTCCGGAATCGAGGAGCGCCTCATCTCGCGCTTCGGCTGGGGACTCACCGTCGGGCTCGAGCCGCCGGAGCTCGAGATGCGCGTCGCGATCCTGCTCGCCAAGGCCGCCGCCACCCGCATGCGACTCGATGAGCAGGTGGCGTTCTTCGTCGCGAAGCACATCCGGTCCAACGTGCGCGAGCTCGAAGGCGCGCTCAAGCGGGTGGCCGCCTATTCGAACTTCCACGGGCAGGAGATCACGCTTGCGGTCGCCAAGGAAGCGCTGCGCGACCTCCTCGCCGTGCAGAACCGCCAGATCTCGATCGAGAACATCCAGAAGACCGTGGCCGACTACTACAAGATCCGCATCTCGGACATGCACTCGAAGAAGCGCTCGCGTGCCGTGGCGCGGCCGCGGCAGGTGGCGATGGCGCTCGCGAAGGAGCTGACCCAGCTCTCGCTGCCGGAGATCGGGAGCAATTTCGGCGGCCGGGACCACACCACGGTGCTGCATGCGTGCCGCCAGATCGCGAAGCTCCGCGACACCGTTCCCGAAATCAACCATGACGTCAATTTTCTGCTCCAGGTGTTGCGCAACTGACCCGGAAACGCGCCCCGCTCGGGGTTTGCCGGTCGTGCCCGAAGGAACGGTTTTCACCGCCGATTCGGGCGCATTCCGGACTGGAAAAGGCGGGGTTTTCAGGCTATAATTTGTGGATTAACCGGCCTTTCCTCGCGATGGCCAAAAAGCCCCCAATCGATACACCGCGCCAGGCAGCGTTGTCCACAGCCTTCACTTCCGCCCAACCCGCTGATGGAACGAAGGGTTTCGCTTTCGTACACGAAACCCGCGACCTCCTGTTAGCTGTTATACGGTTTAAACAATGCAACTAAAGCAAATCACCCGTGATGCGCTGTTGAAACCGTTGCAAGCCGTGGCCGGGATCGTCGAACGTCGGCACACCCTCCCAATACTCGCCAATGTGCTGATGGAGCAGAAGGACGGCCGGCTGTATCTGACGGCCACGGATCTCGAGATGCAGATCACCGCGTACTCGGAGTTCGGCGGGAAGGAAGCGCAGGCGGTCACCGTCGGCGCGCGCAAGCTGCAGGACCTGCTGCGCGCCCTTCCCGACGGGTCGACGATCAATCTCGACACCGCCGGCAGCAAGATGACGGTTCGCGCCGGACGTTCACGCTTCAACCTGCAGACGCTTCCCGCGGCGGACTATCCGCGCATCGGCGTGGGCGACGAGCAGCTCCAGACACTCACGCTCGAGCAGCGGCATCTGCGCAGCCTCATCAAGTCGGCCGAGTTCGCGATGGCGCAGCAGGACATCCGTTACTACCTCAACGGAATGCTGCTGGTGCTCGACGGCAGCTCGCTGCAGGCGGTTGCGACCGATGGCCATCGGCTGTCGTGGGCGAGCTTCGGAATCCCCGGCAGCTACCAGCGCCAGGAAGTGATCCTGCCGCGCAAGACGGTGCTCGAGCTCGGCAAGCTTCTCGGCGATGTCGAGGATCCCGTCACGCTCGACATCCTCGCGAACCAGGTGCGCTTCCGGTTCGGCAACGTCGAGCTCGTGAGCAAGGTCGTCGACGGCAAGTTTCCGGACTACAACCGGGTGATCCCGACGGGACACGCCAAGATCATCGAGCTCTCGCGCCAGGAGCTGCTGGGCGCCCTGCAGCGCGCGGCGATCCTGTCGAACGAGAAATTCCGCGGCGTGCGCGTCGTGCTGGCGCCGGGCCAGCTCAAGATCATCTGCACGAACTCGGAGCAGGAGGAGGCCGAGGAAGAGCTGGAGATCGCCTATCAGGGCGACCCGCTCGACATCGGCTTCAACATCACCTACCTGCTCGACGTGCTGCAGAACCTCGCGACCGATCACGTGCGGCTGGCGTTCGGCGATTCGAACTCGAGCGCGCTCGTCACGGTGCCCGAGCGCGAAGACTACAAGTACGTCGTGATGCCCATGCGCATCTGACGTGAGGGGATGCGAGCACGCGTGAACCGCGCTCGCATCGCCGCACCGCGGCCCGCCAGGAGCGCGCCGCCGGTGGCAGCACCGCCTGCACACGTTCGTGCCGGCGCCAGAGCATTGCGAAAGCCACGATGACCCCAGCCGATTCCCTTCCCTCCTCCCATTCCCTGCCGGGCAATGTCATGCCGCACCACAATGGCAACGGCCAGGACTACGACTCCAACAGCATCAAGGTGCTGAAGGGCCTCGACGCGGTCCGCAAGCGTCCCGGCATGTACATCGGCGACACTTCCGACGGCACCGGGCTGCATCACATGGTCTTCGAGGTGCTCGACAACGCGATCGACGAGGCGCTGGCGGGCTGGTGCGACGACATCAAGGTGGTGATCCACGCCGACAACTCCGTCTCCGTGGTGGACAATGGACGCGGCATTCCCACCGACATCAAGCAGGACGACGAATTCCGGCGCTCCGCCGCGGAAATCGTGATGACGGAACTGCACGCCGGCGGCAAGTTCGACAACAACAGCTACAAGGTGTCCGGCGGCCTGCACGGGGTCGGTGTGTCGGTCGTGAATGCATTGTCGGAGTGGCTCAAGCTCAGGATCTGGCGCGACGGGCACGTCTACCAGATGGAATTCCGTCGTGGCGAGCCGATGGCACCGCTCGCCGTTGCGGGCACGACGGACCGGCGCGGCACCGAAGTGCATTTCATGGCGTCGCAGGAAACGTTCGGGCGGGTGGAGTTCCACTACGAGATCCTCGCCAAGCGCATTCGCGAGCTGTCGTTCCTGAACAATGGCGTGAAGATCGAGCTCGTCGATCAGCGCGACGGCAAGAGCGAGAATTTCGCCTATTCGGGCGGCGTGAAGGGCTTCGTCGAGTACATGAACCGCAGCAAGAGCGTGCTGCACCCGAAGGTGTTCCACGCGATCGGCGAGCGTGAAGGCACGACCGTCGAAGTGGCGATGCAATGGAACGATTCGTACGCCGAAAGCGTGCAGTGCTTCACCAACAACATTCCGCAGCGCGATGGGGGGACGCACCTCACCGGCCTTCGCCAGGCGATGACCCGGACCCTCAACAGCTACATCGAGAAGGAAGAGGTCGCGAAGAAGGCCAAGGTCGAGACGTCCGGCGACGACATGCGTGAAGGCCTGACCTGCGTGCTGTCGGTCAAAGTGCCCGAGCCGAAGTTCTCGTCGCAGACCAAGGACAAGCTCGTGTCGTCCGAGGTGATGCCCATCGTGCAGGAGGTGGTCGCCGAGAAGCTCGCCGACTTCCTGCTCGAGAATCCGCAGGACGCGAAGATCATCTGCACCAAGATCGTCGAGGCGGCGCGGGCGCGTGAGGCAGCGCGCAAGGCCCGCGAGCTCACCCGGCGCAAGGGCGTGCTGGATGGTCTCGGCCTGCCGGGAAAGCTCGCCGACTGTCAGGAGCGCGATCCCGCACTGTGCGAGCTCTATCTGGTCGAGGGCGACTCGGCGGGCGGTTCGGCGAAGCAGGGGCGCGACCGCAAGTTCCAGGCGATCCTTCCGCTGCGCGGCAAGATCCTCAACGTCGAGCGCGCGCGCTTCGACAAGCTCGTCTCCTCGCAGGAGCTCGTGACACTCATCACGGCCCTTGGCACCGGCTTCGGCCGGCCGGTGAACGGCAACAAGGAGGAGAAGGACGAGTACAACGCCGACAAGCTGCGTTACCACCGCATCATCATCATGACCGACGCGGACGTCGACGGCTCGCACATCCGCACGCTGCTGCTCACGTTCTTCTACCGCCAGATGCCGGAGCTCGTGGAGCGCGGCCACATCTACATCGCGCAGCCACCGCTGTACAAGGTCAAGCTCGGCAAGGAGGAGGTCTACCTCAAGGACGACCACGAGCTGAAGCAGCATCTGCTCAAGGTCGCGCTGAAGGGCGCCGAGCTGATTCCCGGTCTCAACGAAGCGCCGCTCGCGGCCGAGACCTTCGCCACCGTCGCACGCGAGTACCTGCTTGCCGAGGCGGTGATCGATCGCCTCGCGCGTGTGGTCGACCCGGCGGCGTTGCATGCGCTGCTGACCGGCGCGCCCATGGATCTGTCGAGCGAAGAAGCCGCCACGCGCAGTGCCGCGGCGTTGCAGGCCGCGATCGAGGACGAGGAAGTCCGGGTGGAAGCGCGGTACGACGCGCTGGCCGAGACCCGCCGCATCGTGGTGATCCGCACGCATCACGGCACGCCGCACGCGACCGCGCTCGACGCCGATCTGCTGGCCAGTGGCGATTACGCGCAGATCCGCGCCGCCGCCGACGTGCTGCACGGCCTCGTCAAGGCGGGCGCATCGGTCAAGCGCGGCGAGAAGGAGCAGGCCGTCAAGTCGTTCAAGGAGGCGCTGGACTGGCTGCTCGCGGAAGCGCGCAGCAGCGTGACCCTGCAGCGCTACAAGGGTCTGGGCGAGATGAATCCCGAGCAGCTCTGGGAAACCACGATGAATCCCGCAGTACGGCGCCTGCTCAAGGTGCAGATCGACGACGTGATCGCGTCGGAGGAAATCTTCTCGACGCTGATGGGCGAGCAGGTCGAGCCGCGCCGCGCGTTCATCGAGAACAACGCGCTCGGCGTGCGCAACCTCGACGTCTGAGGGCACTTTCGCGGGTGGGACTGTGCCGGTCGGCGGACCGTTCGCGAATCCAGCCATTCGGACGGCGCAATTCCGGCCAATGACCCGGTAGCGGGCGCGGATGTCGCCTGTGCGCTGTGCTTAAATGGGTCGCCTCACGAGCGAGTCTCCATGATCAAGCTTCCCGTTGCGTCGTGGCTGCGCGCCCGCGCTGCGCTTCTCGTCTTCGCGCTGATCGCGGCAAGTGCGTCGTCCGGCACCGCCAGTGCGCAAACGCGCCTCATCGTCAAGTTCAAGGACACCGGCGCGAAGGCCCTCGTCGCGCCAACGGCACGGCTTGCGCGGGTCGCCGACGACCTGCGGATGCCGCTGCGCTTCGAGCGCCCGATGGCCCTCGGCATGTCGGTGGTGAGTGCCGACGCTGCGCAAGACGCGGAGTCGCTGGCCGCCGAGCTCGCGACGCACCCCGACGTGGAATGGGCGCAGCCAGACCGCAGGAAGTATCCGCAGCTCGTCCCGAACGACGAGTTCATCAATGGCCAGACCTATCTCAGCCCGAATCGAGCCGGCATCGATGCGTATGGCGCATGGGACATCACCACCGGTTCCGCAGCGACCGTGGTCGCCGTGGTCGACACCGGTTATCTTCCCCACGCCGACCTGGCAGGCCGATTGCTGCCGGGCTATGACTTCATCAGCGTCCCGACGTACTCCAATGACGGCGATGGACGTGACCCGGACCCCTCGGATCCGGGCGACTGGGTCAGCACGGCCGACCAGGCGCAAGCGCCGTATGCCAACTGCGATCTCAGAACGAGCTCCTGGCACGGCACCGCGGTGGCCGGCATCATTGGCGCGAACACGAACAACAGGGCCTGGGTCGCAGGGCTCGACTGGCAGGCGAAGATCCTGCCCGTGCGCGCGCTCGGCAAATGCGGCGGCACCGATGCGGACATCATCGACGGCATCGCCTGGGCGGCCGGCCTGCACGTCCCCGGCGTTCCGGACAATCCAACGCCGGCAGCAGTGATCAACCTCAGCCTGGGCGGTTCTGGGTCGTGCGGATTTGGTTACCAGGCGGTAATTGCCGCGGCCCTCGCGGCGGGCCGCACCAAGGCGATCGTCGTGGCGGCGGGCAACGACAGCGAGGACGTTGCCGGGCACGATCCGGCGAATTGCCCTGGCGTGTTTGCCGTCGCGTCGACCACGACTGGCGGAAGTCTCGCGCGCTACAGCAACATGGGCTCGGGGATCACGCTTTCCGCACCCGGTGGCCAGTACGCACCGAACGCCTTGTCGTCGGACGGCATCCTGGTCCTGTCGAACGCGGGCACGACCACGCCGACAGCCGACTCCTGGAGGAACGGCGGCGGCACGAGCTTTGCGGCCCCGATGGTCTCGGGCACGATCGCCCTGATGCTCGCGGTGAATCCGCACCTCACCGCGGATGACGTGCGCTCGATCGTTCTTTCAACCGTGCGCCCGTTCCCTGCCGGAACCACCTGCAACACTGCGATCTGCGGCGCAGGGATCGTCAATGCGCACGCGGCCGTTCTCGCCGCACAGGCGATGGCGCCCCCCTCCCTCACCGTGCCGGTCATCGAGTACTACAACGCGGCGCTCGATCATTACTTCATCACCTGGGTGCCGGCGGAGATCGCGGCGCTCGACGCCGGCACCGTGCTGCGCGGATGGCAACGCACCGGGGCGACGTTCAACGTCTATCCGGGTGCCCAGCCGGGAAGCTCGCCGGTGTGCCGCTACTACCTGCCGCCGGCGTACGGCGATTCGCACTTCTTCGGCCGCGGCACGTACGAGTGCGACCAGACGGGCCTGCGCAACCCTGGGTTCGAGCTCGAGTCCGCGGAGTTCATGGACGTCGTGCTGCCGGTCAACGGCGTGTGCGCTGTCGGGACGTTGCCCGTCTACCGTGTGTTCAGCAACCGTCCCGACGCGAATCATCGCTACATGACCGATCGCGCCCTCCGCGATGCGATGGTGGCGCGCGGGTGGCTCGCCGAAGGTGACGGCCCCGATCTCGTGGTGATGTGCGCGCCGCAATGAGGCCGCCGCGCGCCGCGAGAACGTCAGCAGCGGTCTTGCGGTAAAACTGGAGCAGGCCGCGGCCGGTGCCTGGCGCTCGCGCGTTGCTGCGCGCCTAGGCAGGCGCTACCGGTGCGCGGCGCGTTACTTGCGACGCGCGGTGGCTGACTTCGTGGCCGCCTTGCGCTTCACCGGCGACTTCGCCGCGGGAGCTTTGGCGGCAGCGCGTTTCACGGAGGCACGCTTGGTCGCGCCACGCTTGGTCGCGGTGCGCGTTTCGCCCGCGTCCTCCGCGGCGACGGTTCGTTTGGCAGCGACGGATTTCGCGGCGGTGCCGGCCGGCGCCCGCACCGGCGCTCGAGCACCGACGCGCGGTGCGCGCTTCGCAGCCCCCTGATCGCGACCGCTCTTCTCGGCGAGCAACGCGAGCGCTTCTTCGAGCGTGAGGGCATCGACCCGGTCGCGGTCGGTCACCGTCGCGTTGATGGTGCCGTGCTTCACGTACGGACCGTAGCGTCCCGCGTGCAACTCGACCGGGCGCTTGTCGCGCGGATGCATGCCCAGCACGCGCATCGCCGTGCCCGGCCGCGGTGCGCGCGCCCCCTTGCCTTTCGCGTCCTTGGTCTCGAACTCGAAGCCGATCTTGCCGTCGGGCTGGCGTACGAGAAATGCGGAGAAGCCGCGCCGCGTGCGGGCCGATATGAACTGCAGCAGGTCCGTGCGGCCCTCGGCAAGCAGCTTCTGCATCTGCGCGCGCTCGATCGGCCGCTGCAGGATCACCCGCCCGGAACGGAAGTCGCACGTCTTGTCCGGGCCGACGGCCTTCTCGCATACGTAGGACTGCGGCGTCTCGTAGACGCTGGAGCGGCATTTGGGGCATGGGCCGAGCGGTTCCTGCCCCGAGAAATCCGGCGCCTCGGTGTCGTCGTCCGCCTTTTCTCCGAAGTCGAAGCCCACCTGCAAGTCGTCGGAAAGCTTGATCGATGCGGTGAACGGGCGCCCGAGCCGGCTGCGGAAGCCCTCGAGCGGGCCGACGCTTCGTTCGCGCAACAGCGTCTCCGCTTCGGACGCCTCGAGCTGGCGGCCGCCCATGATCTTCCAGAAGCCGAAATCGCATTTCTGGCACTGGAACTTCTTGTAGTTCTCGTGCACTTCGCCGCCGCACTTCGGGCACGGCACCGACAGCGTCGCGAAGTCGCCGGGAATGGTGTCGCTCTCGTGGTTCTTCGCCTGGCCCACGATGTGCTGGGTCATGTCGACGATCTCGCGCATGAACTCGCCGCGCTGCAGCTTGCCGTGCTCCATCTGCGCGAGCTTGAATTCCCACTCGGCGGTGAGTTCCGGCGAGAACAGCTCCGGCACGCCCAGGCCGCGGAGGAGCGCGATCACCGAGAAGGCCTTCGCGGTGGGGACGAGCTCCTTGCCTTCGCGGTAGATGTACTTCTCCTGCAACAGACCCTCGATGATCTGCGCACGCGTCGCCGGCGTGCCGAGACCCTTCTCGCGCATGGCTTCGCGCAGGTCCTCGTCCTCGATCAGCTTGCCGGCGCCTTCCATGGCGGACAGGAGCGTCGCTTCGTTGAGTCGGGGCGGCGGCCGCGTCGTATTGGCCACGGCCTCGATCTTTTCCGTCGCCACGCGTTCGCCTTCGCGTACCGGCGCCAGCGTGCCTTCGTCCCCTTGCGCCTCGCGCCCGTAGACCGCAAGCCAGCCCGGGTTGACCAGCACCTTGCCTTCCGATTTGAACGGCTCGGCCGCGACCCGGGTGATGCGGGTCGTGACCAGAAACTCGGCCGCGGGGTAGAACGCGGCGATGAACCGCTTCACCACGAAATCGTAGAGCTTGGCCTCGAGCTCGTTCAGGTGCCTGGGCGCAACCAGCGTCGGGATGATGGCGAAGTGGTCCGACACCTTCGCGTTGTCGAAGATGCGCTTGTTGGGCTTCACCCACTTCTGCTTCAGCACCTGGCGCGCGAATCCGCCGTAGGCGTTGGTTTCCTTGAGCGCTTCCATCGTGGCGGTCACGGTGCCGATGTAATCCTCCGGCAACGCGCGCGAATCCGTGCGCGGGTACGTCAATACCTTGTGCTTCTCGTACAGCGCCTGCGCGAGCGACAGCGTCGTTCGTGCCGACAAGCCGAAACGGCCATTCGCTTCGCGCTGCAGGCTGGTCAGGTCGTACAGCAGCGGCGCGCCTTGGGTGGACGGTTTCGATTCCTCGCTGACCTCGCCCGGCTGGCCGGTGCATTTCGCGACGAGCGCCAGTGCGCGGGCCTCGTCCCACAGCCGCTCGGCGCGGGCATCCGGATCATCGTCGGACTTGCGGAACGCTTCGTCGAACCACCGGCCGTTGTACTCGCCGCCGCTCCCGCGGAAGGTGCCCTGCACCTCCCAGTAGCCGCGCGGCCGGAACGCCCGGATCTTCTCCTCGCGCTCGACGAGGATGGCCAGCGTGGGGGTCTGCACACGCCCTACGGTGGTCAACTGGAAGCCGCCGGACTTGGAATTGAACGCGGTCATCGCGCGCGTTCCGTTGATGCCCACGAGCCAGTCGGACTCGGAGCGACAGACCGCCGCATCGGCGAGCGGCCGCATCTGCTGGTCCGTGCGCAGGTGGTCGAAGCCGTCGCGGATCGCGGCGGGCGTCATCGACTGCAGCCACAGGCGCTTGATCGGCTTGGAAGCCTTCGCGAACTGCACGATGTAACGGAAGATCAGCTCGCCCTCGCGCCCGGCGTCACAGGCATTGATGAGCTCGTCGACGTCCTTGCGCTTGATGAGCTTCAGCAGCGTCTTGAGGCGGTTCTCGTTCTTCTCGATCGGCTTGAGGGCGAAAATCGAGGGGATCGCCGGCAGATGCGCGAACGTCCACTTGCCGCGCTTCACCTCCTCCTCCTCGGGCATGCCGATCTCGAGCAGATGGCCGACCGCCGACGAGATGACGTACCGGTCGCTCTCGAAGTAATCGTCGTGACGGGTGAAACCGCCCAGCGCCTTGGCGATGTCGCCGGCGACGGAGGGTTTCTCGGCAATGATGAGGCTTTTCACGGATAGGGGCGGCGGCGAAGAGCGGCAGATAGTACCGAAGGACGGAGAGCGCAAGCAAGGCTACTTTTGACGTAGCGCAACCCAACGCGCGTGAGCGTACGCGCTCGCACGCACGCGAGGCAGCGAAGGCATGACAAGCGGCCGCCGCGAAAGTGCGACGCGATCATGCAAGTCGCTGCCAGCGCGCGCCGGCGACCGGCGCGATGCGGCCCTCGAGCTCGAGCGAGGTCAGGCACGCGAGTATGCGCTGTGTTGGCAGTTGGGTCCTTGTGGAGATCGTGTCGACGTCGACGAGATCCGAGCCGATCGCGGCGAGCACGGCGTCTTCGTCGGGATGGCGCGCATGCGACCGCTCCGTGCGGGATTCGGTCGCAGTGTGCGCGCTCACATTCGGCGCAGGCAATCGCAGCTCCTCCAGAATGTGCTCGGCGGTTTCCACGAGCTTTGCCCCTTCGCGGATCAGCTTGTGGCATCCACGCGAGAAGGGCGAATGTATCGACCCCGGGATCGCAAAGAGCTCGCGCCCCTGCTCGCCCGCCATGCGCGCGGTGATCAGCGAGCCTGACGACACGGTCGCCTCGACCACCAGCACGCCGCGTGCGAGGCCGCTGATCACGCGATTGCGCCGCGGGAAGTTGCCCGGCAGCGGTGGCGTGCCGGGCCCGAATTCGCTGAGCACCAGGCCGCGCTGCGCGATCTCGTGGGCGAGCGCGCGATTGCGTGCCGGGTAGACGCGATCCGGGCCGGTGCCGATGACGGCGATGGTGGCTCCCGACGCGCGTAGCGCACCCCGGTGCGCGGCCGCATCGATGCCGAGCGCGAGGCCGCTGACGATCGCCAGCCCGGCCGCGGCCAGCGCCGCCGCGAAGGCTTCCGCATCCGAGCAGCCCTGGGGCGTAGCGTTGCGGCTGCCAACGATGGCGAGCGCCGGCCGGGCGAGGAGGGAACGATCGCCGATCGTGAACAGCAGCGGTGGCGGGTCGGCCGTCTCCAGCAGCAGTGCCGGATAGTCTGGGTCGTCCCAGGCCACGAAGGCATGCGCCGGGTGCTCCAGCCAGGCCAGCGCCGCGTCGATGCGTTGGGTGGATGGCGGCGTCGCGAGGACTTCGGCTGCCGCGGCCGTGACATGGGGTGCTCGCTGCGCCGGGCGCGCGTCGAGGACCGCTTCCGGCGAGCCGAAGGCGCGCAACAGTGCGACGAGCGCGCGCGCCGGCACGCCGGCCGCGTGCAGCCGTACCCAGGCTTCCGCCCGGGCATCGATGTTCATCGGTGGGAGCGGGCGCAATACGCCCGCGCATGGATCAGGGCTGGCGCACCCAGTCGCCGATGCTGACCGCGTCGGTCGTGTTCAGCACCAGGCCGTAGGACACGCGGTCGAAGACACGAAATACGAAGACGAGTCCCGTGCGCTCGGCGGGCACCTTCACGAAGCGATCCGGCTGGTAGAAGTGGGTCTGCTCCAGCAGCTGCGCGATGCGATCCGGCTCCTTCGATGGGCGCGGATCGGGGATGGGCGGCACGATGTGGTACGTGGCCAGCACGCTCCCGATGTCCAGGCCGTCGCGGGCACCCTTGTCGAGTGTCACGACCCATCCGCGACCCACCTCCACGGAGTCCTGCGCGGTCGCGATGATCTGGCCATTGATGGGCTGCTGAGGCGCATGGGGAACGTAGTTGATGAGCTGCTCGCGTGGCGCGGGCACCAGCCGGTCCCCGATCTGGATTTCCTCGTTGGCGCTCGCGATCCGGACGGTGGACACCTCCGCGAAGCGTTCCACACGCGCGGTGCCGAGGAAACGCTGCTCATGGCCGAGGATCTCCTTGGTCCGTGAGACAAACGTGCGGCCGGGCCGGTAGATGTACCAGAGGTCGCCGGCCGCAGGGTCGATCCCGGTCACGTAGACCAGATCGCTTTGCCCCCGTACCACGCGCTGATCCCGGCCGGCCACGATCTCTGCGGTCCCGGCGAGTCCCTCGGGACCGGTCACCAGCGGCTGGGTGAGGTAGGGCTCGATGTCCCCCGGCGGGATGCTGGGCACGGCCTCGGATTCGAGCGGCGAGACCCGGATGCTCGGACTCAGGCGAACCGTGGAGCGCTCGAGCCGGAGCATGGGTGTCCCGTCGGGCCCGGCGTGGCGATCCAGCACGATCACGTCGCCCGGATAGATCCAGTGCGGGTTCTTGATTTCCGTGCGATTGAGCCTCCATATATCAGGCCAGCGCCACGGATCGCGCAGGAAACGGGCGGCGATACCCCAGAGGGTGTCTCCTTTTTGCACGGTATAGCGGTCCGGCGCCCGATCCGCGACTTTCAGGTCGTCGCCAGGGCTGGCGGCGGCCGCAAGAACGAGGATTGCCGCCGCGGCGGCGAGCATCCGTACCGCTATGCTAAACTTCTGACGCATAAGACCTCTTCCGGTGGAGGCGGGCCTTGCTATCGTCCTAAACCGCCGCAAAATAAGGGGTTAGATTTGATTCTGCATCTGGAATCTGCATTTTGCAAGCTGTCGCCATGGCGCTACTGACGATTCTCGAATACCCCGACCCCCGTCTGCGCAGGGTCGCCGCGCCCGTCGCAGCGGTCACGCCGGAAATCCAGAAACTCGTCCGCGACATGGCGGAGACCATGTATGCGGCGCCGGGCATCGGGCTCGCGGCCACGCAGGTCGACGTACACAAGCGCGTCATCGTGATGGACCTTTCCGAGGCGCGGGATGAACTTCGCGTTTTCATCAATCCCGAGATCCTCGACGCCCAGGGCGAAGCGGAGGCCGAGGAAGGTTGCCTGTCCGTCCCCGGTTATTACGACAAGGTAGTGCGTCCGGCACAGGTGCGGGTGCGCGCGCTCGATGCCGCCGGCACGCCCTTCGAGGTCGAGGCGGACGGCCTGCTCGCCGTGTGCATCCAGCACGAGATGGATCACCTGCTCGGCAAGGTCTTTGTCGACCTCCTGTCGCCGCTCAAGCGGGCCAGGCTATCTGCCAAGCTGCGCAAGAAACAGCGCCTCGCCGGTTGATGCGCGTCGGCTTCGCCGGCACACCCGATTTCGCCGTTGCGGCGCTGGAAGCGATCTGCGCAGCTGGTTTCGACGTTCCCCTCGTCCTCACGCAGCCCGATCGGCCTCGCGGCCGCGGCCTGGCGCTCCAACCCTCGCCGGTCAAAGCCACCGCCCTTTCGCGCGGCATACCGATCGCCCAGCCCGCCTCGCTCAAGGTCCCCGACGCGAGCGCGTCGCTGGTCGCGGTTCCGCTCGATGTCCTGGTGGTTGCGGCCTATGGACTCATCCTGCCGCCGGCTGTGCTCGACTGGCCAAGGCACGGCGCCATCAATATCCACGCGTCGCTCCTGCCGCGTTGGCGGGGAGCGGCCCCGATCCAGCGCGCCCTGCTCGCCGGCGACGCCGAGACCGGCGTGACCATCATGCAGATGGACGCGGGCCTCGACACCGGGCCGATGCTCCGACGCATCCCTGTTCCCATCTCCGCGCGCGAGACCGCCGGTTCGCTGCACGACAAGCTCGCGGCGGTGGGCGCCGCCGCGATCGTTTCGGTGCTGCACGATCTCGCCAGCGAGGCGAGGCTTGCAAGCACGCCGCAACCGCACGATGGTGCGACGTACGCCGCCAAGATCGATCGCCGCGAGGCGGCCATCGACTGGTCCGCTTCCGCGCAGGCGATCGACCGTCAGGTCCGGGCCTTCGATCCGGTGCCCGGCGCGAGCACGGTGCTGCGAGGTGAGAGCTGGAAGATCTGGGGCGCGTGGCCGCTCGAGGAAGCCGCGCACGCCGAGCCCGGCACCGTGCTGGAGAGCGATGCCGACGCCATCGTGATTGCCTGTGGAGCGGGTGCGCTCGCCGTGACCGAGCTGCAACCCGCGGGGGGCAAGCGTCTTGCTGCCGCCGCCGTGCTCGCCGGGAGGCGCCTGCGGGCCGGCGATCGCTTCGATGCATTGTCGGTCTGAGCGTGTGGTCCTCGCCCGACCCCACCGACATCGAATGGGCTACCCTCCTCCATCTAGCGCGTGCCGGTCTGAGCCGGCGCTTCGTTGACACTTGATGCTCGGTAACTCTCTGAAGATGGGGTGTTGATGGCAGCGATCGTGGCGCTCTTCGGCGCGGCCGGCTTGCTGCTCGGCGGCGCGCAGGGGACGCTGCTTGCACTTGCGCTTGCGCCATGAATGCCTGGGCCTTCCTGTTCTCCGACCACGTGGTGCACCGGCTTTACCGCGCACAGCCCGTGCATCCCGCAACGGCGCAGAGGATGACCGTGGATCCGCTTTCGGGCGGCGGAGTCCGTGGTCTGTTCAGCACGCATCCGTCGACGCGAGGGCGGATCGCGCGCTTGCTGGCGATGGCGCACTGATCGCGGGGACAGGGCGGTGGAGGAAGCGCAGCGACAGGCGGCACTTGCGGTAGCGCGCGTCATTGCCGGCGCCACCATCTCCACTGCTCTCGCCGCGGTGAGCGAGGGCGGCTCCGCAGACGAGGCCGGCCGCCGGCGTGCGCTCGTGCAGGAACTCACGTACGGAACGCTGCGGCACTGGGGCACGCTCGACGCGCTCGTGAGCGCGCTCGCGAGAAAGCCGTTCAGCGATCCCGCCCTGCCGGCGCTGATCGCCGTCGCGCTATACCAGCTCCAGCACAGCCGCGCGCCCGCATTTGCAATCGTCGATCATGCAGTCGCCGCCGCGGCGCGGCTTGCCCGTCCCCAGGCGAAGGGACTCGTCAATGCGGTCCTGCGCCGCTTCCTGCGCGAGCGCGAGGCGCTGCTCGCCGAAGTGGGCAAGGATCCGGTCGCGCAGTGGTCGTATCCGCGCTGGTGGATAGAGCGCATTCAGCACCAGTATCCCGACGACTGGACCGACATTCTGCGCGCCGGCAACGAACGTCCGCCCCTTACGCTGCGCACCAATTCGCGGCGCGGCACGCGCGATTCGCTGCTGGTGGAGTTCTCGGCCGCGGGTCTCGTGGGCCTTCCGGTAGGCGTGACCGGGATCATCGTGGACCCGCCGAAACCCGTGCCGCAGCTCCCCGGCTATGGCAGCGGACGATTCTCGGTGCAGGACGCGGGCGCGCAAGTCGCGGCGCCGCTGCTCGACCTGCGCGACGGATTGCGCGTGCTGGATGCGTGCGCCGCACCGGGAGGAAAGAGCACGCACATCGCGGAGCTCGCCAACGTGTCGCTCGTTGCGCTCGATGAGGATGCTTCGCGGCTCCCGCGCATCCGGGAGAATTTCGCCCGCCTGCAGCTCGGTGGCGACATCACTGTCAGGCAGGGCGATGCCGGCGCGCCGCAAGGTTGGTGGGATGGGCATCCGTTCGATCGCATCCTCGCCGATGTTCCGTGCACCGCATCGGGCGTGATCCGCCGCCACCCCGATGGCAAATGGCTGCGGCGCGAGAGCGACATCGCCGGCTTCGCGCGCCAGCAGGCGCGCATCCTCGACGCGCTCTGGCCGCTGCTCGCCCCGGGCGGGCTCCTCCTGTATGCAACCTGCTCGCTGTTCGAGGAAGAAAACGAGGCGCAGGTCACGCGTTTCCTCGAGCAGCATGCCGATGTCGTGCGCGAGCCGCTGCGGCTGCCCCCCGAAGCGCTGCATCGCGGCGGCCAGCTATTGCCTTCGCTCCCTGGCGCAGTCCACAATCAGGACGGCTTTTTCTACGCCCTGCTGCGCAAGGCCTGAACTGTCTCGCCGCCCGTGCGGCAGCGTATCATCGCAGCGCCCGAATGAACGCCGGCGTTGCCGGCTCGCCGTTTTGCCCCTCCCCTCCCTGCTCATCGTCGGCACGTTCGCCCTTCGCCTGCCGCGCGGGGCCGTGCACGTGCGCGCTGCGCTCGCCCGCTTCCTGAAGACGCTGCTGCTCGCCGCGTTGCTGGCGACAGCGGCGCATGCGGACACGATCACCGTGCAGTCCGCGGAAGTGCGCATCGAGGAGGACGGCTACTACCTCAACGCCGACTTCGACTTCACCATCAACCCGACGCTGGAGGAGGCGCTGCACAAGGGCGTGCCGCTTTACTTCCTGCTCGAGTTCGAGGTGACGCGGCCGCGCTGGTACTGGTTCGACGACAAGATCATCACGTACTCGACGCAGTATCGGGTGTCGTACACGCCACTCACGCGTCAGTACCGCGTTTCCATGGGACTGCTGAACCAGAATTTCGATTCCCTCGAGGAGGTGCAGCGCCTGCTCTCGCGCGTGACTTCGCGGCAGGTGGCGCGCCGTGACCAGCTTCCGCGCAACACGCATCTCGAAGCCGCGGTGCGGCTGCGTCTCGACGTGAATCAGTTGCCGAAGCCGTTCCAGGTGTACGCGCTGGCCTCGCGCGAATGGTCGCTGCAGTCGGACTGGTACCGCTGGGAGTTTGGAACGTGACCGGCCTCCTGCCTTCGCGCAGCACGCGCTGGATGCTGCTGGTCCTCGCCTGCCTCGCGGCCATCTCGCTGTTCCTGCTTGCCACTGCGTCGTCGAACACCGTTCTTTTCGCGCGCCGCTACGACGTCCTGCTCGTCCTCAATGGTGCCCTGGTCGTTCTGCTCATGCTGCTGGTGGGCTACCAGCTTTGGCGTCTGCGGCGCAATCTCAAGGCAGGCGTGTTCGGCTCCCGCCTCGCGGTCCGGCTGGTGCTGCTGTTCGCGCTGGTCGCGGTGCTGCCGGGCGCGCTGGTCTATGCGGTCTCCGTGCAGTTCCTCGGCCGCAGCATCGAAAGCTGGTTCGACGTGCGCGTCGACCGGGCGCTCGACGGCGGCCTCAACCTCGGACGCAGTGCACTCGATTACCTGCTCAAGGAAACGACGAATCGCGCGAGCCAGATCGCCGTCACGCTGGCGGAGGCAGGGTCCTCGGGAATGGGCGCTCGCCTGAATCGCGTTGCCGAGCAGACGGGCATCGCCGAAGCGGTGCTGTTCACGAGCACGGGCAATGTGATCGCCGTCGCCGGCGTGAGTGGATCGACGGCGCCGCCCGATCCGCCGGGGTCGCAGGCACTCCGGCGTGCGCGACTGCAGCTTTCGACCTCCGCGGTCGAGCAGCAGACCGATGGCAGCATCCTGTTGCGCGTCGTGGTCCCGGTGAACAGCGACGATGCCCTCGAGCCGCTCCGGGTGCTGCAGGTGGTCGAATCGGTGCCGCGTAGTTTCGCGCAGGACATGGAGAAGGTGCAGGCGGGCTACCGGGATTACCAGGAGATCTCGTTTTCACGGCAGGCGCTGAAGCGGCTTTACGCGTTGACGCTCACCCTCACGCTCCTGCTTGCATTGACGTCGGCGCTGGGGCTCGCGGTCGTGCTTTCCGAGCGATTCTCGGCGCCGCTCGGCGTGCTCGCTGCGGGAACGCGCGCCGTGGCGCAGGGGGACTTCACGCGCCGGGAACCGGTCACCTCCACCGACGAACTCGGCGTGCTCACGCAATCCTTCAACACGATGACCGAGCAACTCGCGGACGCGCAACGCCGGACCGAGGAGTCGCGCCGCGCGATCGAAACGACACGCGCCTATCTCGAGAGCATCCTCGGGAACCTGTCGGCCGGCGTCCTCGCGTTCGACGACGCTTACCGCCTGCGCATCGCCAATGCGAGCGCCGCTGTCGTGCTGCAGCAGCCGCTCACCGATCTCACCGGCATGGAGCTGGAGCAATGGCAGGCCAGGCTGCCCGCGCTCGCCCCTTTCGCAGAACTGATCGCATCGGGATTCCGTGGGAGTCGCGACGGCAACTGGCAGCGCCAGGCGGAGCTCTCGGTCGCGAACCTCACGCGCGTGCTCCTCGTGCGCGGCTCGCGCCTGCCGGTATCACCGGTCGCAGGCTACGTAGTGGTGTTCGACGACGTGACCGATCTCGCGCGGGCGCAACGCGACGCCGCCTGGGCGGAGGTGGCGCGCCGGCTCGCCCACGAGATCAAGAATCCGCTCACTCCGATCCAGCTCTCCGCCGAGCGGCTCGAGCACAAGCTCGCGCCGAAGCTCGACGTCGCGGATCAGGAAACGCTGCGGCGTGGTGCGCACACGATCATCGCGCAGGTCGCGGCGATGAAGCACATGGTGGACGACTTTGCGGTGTATGCGCGGCAGGCGGGGCCCGGAAAGCCGCAGCCGGTCGACCTCGGGGCGCTGTTGCTGGACGTGCTCGGCCTGTACGACAATCTGCGACCGCATGTCACGCTGTCGCTGCCATCCGAGACCGTGATGGTGCACGGTGAGCCGACGCGGCTGCGCCAGGTGTTCCACAACCTGTTGCAGAATGCGATCGATGCGCAGGCCGACGTGGCCGAGCCGCATTTCGACATCACGCTTACGGCGCATGCCGAAGAGGCCGTGCTGTCGTTTGCTGACGCGGGGCCGGGCTTCGGCGACGACGTGCTGCCGCGTGCCTTCGAGCCGTACGTCACGACCAAGGCGAAGGGCACCGGGCTCGGTCTCGCGATCGTCAAGAAGATCGTGGACGAGCACCATGGCCGGGTCGATGTGGACAACCGGCAGCCGCGCGGTGCACTGATCACGATTACTCTTCCACGGATCCCCGGGTCCGCGTAGCGTAGGATACGACTCCGATGAATCCAGCCAGGGAAATCCTGATCGTCGACGACGAAGTCGGCATTCGCGAGCTGCTGTCCGAAATCCTGCAGGACGAGGGCTATCGGGTCAGCGTCGCCGAGAACGCGACGCAGGCGCGAGCGTACCGGCAGCGCGCCCAGCCCGCGCTGGTGCTGCTCGACATCTGGATGCCGGACACCGATGGCGTGACGCTGCTGCGCGAGTGGGCCGCTTCGGGCCTGCTGACGATGCCGGTGGTGATGATGTCCGGCCACGGCACCATCGAAACCGCCGTCGAAGCGACCAAGATCGGCGCTTTCGACTTCCTGGAGAAGCCTGTCGGGCTGCAGAAGCTCCTCGGCACCGTCACGCGCGCGCTCAAGCTCGCGCTCGCGAAGGAGCCGCGCCGCGTATCGCTTCTGGCGCTGGGGTCGAGCACCGCGGTGCGCGAAGTCGAGCGCCAGCTCGAGATGTTGCTTGGCGCGCGCAAGCCGATCCTGATCCTCGGTGAATCCGGCACGGGCCACGACGCGGCTGCGCAGGCACTGCGACTGCCGGACGTCCCGTGGGTCGCGCTCGCCAATGGCGCGCGCCTCGCGTCGAATCCGCTGGCCGTGCTCGAGGAGGCGCGCGAGGGCACGCTCTACTGCGCCGAGATCGGCCAGTACGCGAAAAGCGAGCAGAAGGGACTCGCGTTCCTGCTGCCGAAGCTCGAGCGCGCCAGCGTGGCGCTCGTGTGCACGAGCGCCGAACCGCTCGGCAATCTTGCCGCCGAGGGCCGTTTCGACGCCGCGCTGCTGGCCGCGCTGTCCGTGGGCGCCGTGCTGCTGCCGCCGTTGCGCGCGCGCCGTGAGGACATTCCGCCGCTGATCGAACGTTACTGGCAGGAGGTCGTGTCGGCGCAGCAGGACGCGCAGCAGGCCGTGATGCGCGGCTTTTCGTCGCTGCAGCCGACGGCCATCGCGACCCTGACGAGCGCTTATTGGCCAGGCAACCTGGAGCACCTGCAGAATGTCGTGACCAATCTCGCGCTCCTTCCGGGGCCCGGCGACGTCACGCCGGAGCACGTCAAGCGCCTGCTCGGCGAAGCGGCCGTTGCGCCTCACGCCGTTGCGCCCGAGATCACGGCGCGTTTCTTCGAGCTGCCACTGCGCGAGGCGCGCGAAGCCTTCGAGCGGATCTACTTCGAGCAGCTCCTCGGCCGCGAGCAAAGCAACATGAGCCGCGTCGCCGACAAGGCCGGCCTCGAGCGCACCCATCTCTATCGCAAGCTGAAGCAGCTCAACATCCGCTTTGCGCGTCGCGGCGAAGAACCCGCCTGTTGACCGGAGCGTTCCCGCGATGACCCAGCCCGCGCAGGAGCGTCGACTCGGGCCGCTCGTCATCGGGGCGATCGGCGTCGTCTACGGCGATGTCGGAACCTCGCCCCTGTACACGATGCGCGTGGTGTTCACCGGCGAGCATGGTCTCGCGCTCACCACGGCCAACGTGTACGGCCTGCTGTCCATCGTGTTCTGGGCGCTCGTCCTGATCGTCACGCTGAAGTACGTGACCCTGATCATGCGTGCGGACAACCGCGGGGAGGGCGGGATCCTCGCCCTGACGGCGCTCGTCTCGCGTGGCGTCGAGCACCAGTCGCGCTTGCGATGGTGGCTGGTCGGATTCGGCATCTTCGGGGCGGCCATGTTCTACGGCGACGGGATGATCACGCCCGCGATCACCGTGCTCGGTGCGGTCGAAGGTCTCGAGGTGATGGCCCCGCGGCTGGCGCACTTCGTGGTGCCGCTCGCGCTCGCCATCGTCATCGGGCTCTTCAGCATCCAGAAGCGTGGCACGGCCTCCGTAGGCCGCCTGTTCGGGCCGATCATGGCGGTCTGGTTCGTCGTGATCGCCGTGCTGGGCATCCTGCAGCTCGCGGAGGACCCATCGATCCTTGCGGCGATGAACCCGTGGCACGCGATCACCTTCGTTGTCGACAAGCCGCTCGCCGCATTCCTGGCACTGGGCGCCATCGTCCTCGCCGTCACGGGAACCGAAGCGCTGTACGCGGACATGGGTCATTTCGGGCCGGTGCCGATCCGTCGCGCGTGGCTCTATTTCGTCATGCCGGCCCTGGTGCTGAACTACTTCGGCCAGGGAGCGCTCGTGCTGGCGAAGCCCGCAGCGGTCAAGAACCCCTTTTTCCTGCTGGCACCGGACTGGGCGCTCTTTCCGCTGGTGATCCTCGCCACGGCGGCCGCCGTCATCGCCTCGCAGGCCGTGATCTCGGGCGCGTTCTCGCTGACACGGCAGGCGGTACAGATGGGCTATTGCCCACGCCTCAAGATCCAGCACACCTCCGAGCGGGAGATGGGGCAGATCTACGTGCCGTTCATCAACTGGACCTTGTTCATCGCGGTGGCGCTGCTGGTGCTCGGCTTCCGCACCTCGGACAACCTCGCAGCGGCGTATGGCATCGCGGTGACGCTCGCCATGCTCATCGATTCCATCCTGATCTATTTCGTGATGCGCCGCCTGTGGCGGTGGTCGAAGCCCATCGCGCTGGCGATCACCGTGCCGCTGTTCTTCATCGATCTCGCGTTTCTGAGCTCCAACTCGCTCAAGATCCCGGAAGGCGGCTGGTTTCCGCTGCTGATCGGCGGCATCGTGTTCACGCTGCTGACCACCTGGAAGCGGGGGCGGGTGGTGCTCATGGATCGTCTCGCGGAGGATTCGATGCCCCTCGAACCGTTCATCGAAAGCATCCGCGACAACCCGCCGGTGCGCGTCCCCGGAACCGGCATCTTCCTGACCTCGACGCCCAATCGCGTGCCGCACGCACTGCTGCACAACCTCAAGCACAACAAGGTGCTGCACGAGCGGGTCGTGTTCCTCACGGTCGTGACCCGCGACATCCCCCGGGTGCCCGTGACGGAGCGCCTGCAGATCGACGAGCTGGGCTGCTCGTTCTGGCGGATCGAGGCATCCTACGGTTTCGTGGAGAACCCCGACGTTCCGGCGCTACTGGAACTGTGCGAGGTGCGCGGCCTCGCCTTCGACATGATGGACACCTCGTTCTTCGTCTCGCGGGAGACCCTGATCCCGACCGTCGCCCCCGGGATGGCGATGTGGCGCGAGCGGCTGTTCGTGTCGTTGTCGAAGAACGCCGTCAAGGCCAGCGACTTCTTCCACGTGCCCACCAATCGGGTGGTGGAGCTCGGCACGCAGGTCGAGCTCTAACGCTCGCCTTCCCGACGAAAAAAAAGCGCCGGCGACGTGCCGGCGTTCCTGGTGCCAGGTGATGCCCGGAGGGCCGATCAGCCCTCCGTCAGACGGCTCCCATCTCCACGCGCATGGACTTGAGCGCCTTGCTTTCGATCTGGCGGATCCGCTCGGCGGACACGCCGTACTCGTCGGCGAGGTCCTGCAATGTCGCGTGGTCATCCTCGCGCAACCACCGCGCCTCGATGATGCGTCGGCTGCGGTCGTCGAGCTTGGCCAGCGCGGTATGCAGACCAGTGCTGCGGTTCCGGGCGGTCTCCGCGCGCTCGAGGATCTGCGCCGGCTCGTCTTCCTCGTTGGTCAGGAAGGCGAGCGGCGCCACCGGTGTTTCACCGTCGTCGTTCGGCTGCGGGTCGATCGAGACGTCCTTGCCGGTGAGGCGCGTTTCCATCTCGAACACTTCCTCGGTCTTGACCCCGAGGTCCTTGGCGATGGCCGCGGCTTCCGTCGGCGTCAGCGCCGCGCTGCTCGTCTTCATCGAACGCAGGTTGAAGAACAGCTTGCGCTGCGCCTTGGTGGTGGCGATCTTCACCAGGCGCCAGTTGCGCAGGATGTATTCGTGGATTTCCGCGCGGATCCAGTGCAGCGCGAACGAGACCAGGCGCACGCCGCGCTCCGGGTCGAACCGCCGGACGGCCTTCATCAGGCCGACGTTGCCCTCCTGGATCAGGTCCGCCTGTGGCAGGCCGTACCCGAGATAATTGCGGCTCACCGCCACGACCAGACGCAGGTGCGACAGCACGAGCTCGCGCGCCGCACCGAGGTCGTTCTCGGCCTGCAGGCGGCGGCCGAGCGCGACCTCCTGCTCGGCGGTGAGCAGCGGAAAGCGGTTCACGGCCTGGATGTATTGGTCCAGACTGCCCAGCGAGGCGGGGGTTGGAAACGAAAGGCCGGTTACAGACATTCAGGATCTCCTCATCACCTTGGCATGACCATTGTCGGATGGCCCAGCCAAGTTATCTTAGCACTCCGTCAATAAGAGTGCTAAAAGCGCCACCAGTTCCCGAGTGATTTAGTCAGGTACCAGCGATCTCGAAGGCGCGGCTGTACCTGATCAATTTGCTCGGGTATTCATTCGACCGACGGCAAAGGGGACAGTTCAGTCGGGGTCCGACGGCACAGAGTGAGCGCACGCTACCAACTTGCCCGGTACTGCCACGCGGCCTCAGTCGAGCAGTGCGTCGACGAAGTCCTTCGCGACGAAGGGCCGGAGGTCCCTGATCCCCTCGCCGATACCGATGAAGCGCAGCGGCACGGGACGCTCCTTGGCAATCGCGCACACCGTTCCACCTTTCGCGCTGCCATCCAGCTTGGTCAGGACAAGGCCGGTGAGACCGAGTGCCTCGTCGAACGCCTTGACCTGGGCCACCGCGTTCTGGCCGGTGTTGGCATCGAGAACCAGCAATGTCTCGTGCGGCGCGGTCGGGTCCGCCTTGTTGATCACCCGGCGCACCTTGCGGATCTCGTCCATGAGGTGCAACTGCGTGGGAAGGCGCCCGGCCGTGTCGGCCAGGACGATGTCGATCCCGCGGCTGCGGGCGGCGCCGACCGCGTCGAACATCACGGCGGCGGGGTCACCGCCTGCCTGGGAAATCACCGGAACGTTGTTACGCTCGCCCCAGACGACGAGCTGCTCGCGGGCGGCGGCCCGGAACGTGTCGCCGGCGGCGAGGAGCACCGAGCGACCCTGCTCCTGGAAATAGCGCGCGAGCTTCCCGATCGAGGTCGTCTTCCCCGCACCGTTGACGCCGGCGATCATGATCACGAACGGGCGCGCAGCGGTGATCTCTAGCGGGCGCTCCAGGGGCGCGATGAGGTCGAGCACCGCTGCTTTCAGGAGTGCCCTGGGGTCGCCCGACCCGCCCGAACGGCGGAACCGCTCGCGCAGGTCATCGAGGAGATGCTGCGTGGCGGCCACGCCGACGTCGGCCATCAGGAGCGCGCTTTCGAGCTCCTCGAGCGTCTCCTCGTCGAGCGTCTTGCGGCTGAATACCCCGGTGAGCGCGCCAGCGAGCTTCTCGCGCGAGCGACCGAGCCCCTGGCGCAGGCGATCGCTCCAGGACCGCTTCTCGGCCGGCTCGGGTGCGGGTTCCGCGGCCGGGGCTGGTGGCGAGGGCATGGCCACTTCCGCGATCTCGGCGGATGGCGCGGCCGGCGCAGCCGGTCGAGGAGCGGGCGCCGGCGCGAAGTCGCGCAGATCGCGGGCGGGCTCGGGCATCGCCGCGCCCTCGTCGTGCGGCGTTGCAGGAGCAGGCTCGGGTGCCGGCGGCGCTTCGGGCTTCTTGCGCTTGAAGAAATCGAACATGGAGTGGGCGGGCCGGCGGCGAATCGCGGCCCGGCAAGGCGCTACGGGAGGAAACTATAATTTTACCCGCCCCGGCGCTGCGCACTTGCCGCGGTACTACAAGGATCTCCTTGCCTGCACCAGCAGCTCACCGCGTCCGCATCATCGGCGGCACCTTGCGCGGACGTGTCGTGCGGTTCCCGCCGGTGCCGGGCGTGCGGCCGACGCCCGATCGCGTGCGCGAAACACTCTTCAACTGGCTCGGGCAGTCGCTCGAGGGCGTGCGTTCGCTCGAGCTCTTCGCCGGGACGGGCGTGCTTTCCCTCGAGACCCTTTCCCGCGGCGGGGCGCTTGCCGTTGCAGTGGACCGTCACCGCGGCGTGATCGATGCACTGCGCGCCACCGCGGACGCATTCGGCGTCACGGGGCTCGAGCTGCATGTCGCGCAGGCGCGCGCCTGGCTCGCGCGCGAGGCGCGGCAATTCGACGTCATCTACCTCGATCCACCGTTCACCGAAGAACCCTGGGAAGCGCTGCTGCCGGCGTGCGAGGCGCGGCTTGCGGACCAGGGGCTCATCTATGCCGAGGCGGCGCACGAGATCCGGCCCTCGGCGGGCCTCGCCGTGCACCGCCACGCGCGTGCGGGGCAGGTGCATTATCATCTGCTCGCCCGCGCGGGCTAAGGCTTGCGCCGCCACCAGCGAGCCCACATGTCAAAAGTCGTGTACCCCGGCACCTTCGACCCGTTCACGCGTGGTCACGAGGACCTCGTGCGTCGTGCGGCGAAGCTCTTCGAGCGGGTCACCGTGGGCATCGCGGACAGCGCCTCCAAGAACCCTTTCTTCAGCACGGCGGAGCGGGTCGACATGGCCCGCCAGGTGCTCGCGGGGCTGCCCAACGTGGAGGTGGTGCCGTTCTCGTCGCTGCTGATGGATTTCGTGCACGCCCAGGGCTCGAACATCATCCTGCGCGGCCTGCGCGCCATCTCCGACTTCGAGTACGAATTCCAGATGGCGGGCATGAACCGCAACCTCTTTCCCGAGGTCGAAACGCTGTTCCTGACGCCGGGCGAGCAGTACATGTTCGTCTCGGCGACGATCGTGCGGGAGATCGCGAAGTTCGGCGGCGACGTCTCCCAGTTCGTGCACCCCGTGGTGGCGCAGCGTTTGCGCGAGAAAGTCGCCGCCAATCGCTCACGATTGCCCACCTGAGAGGCTGCCGCGCAGCCTGCACCGCAATGACCTCCTGCCGTAGCGAGGCGCCACCGTGGCGCTGATGATCACCGACGAATGCATCAACTGCGACGTGTGCGAGCCCGAGTGCCCGAACGACGCCATCTCGCAGGGCCTCGAGATCTACGTGATCGACCCGGCGAAATGCACGCAATGCGTCGGGCACTTCGACACGCCGCAGTGCGTCGAGGTGTGCCCCGTCGACTGCATCCCGGTGAACCCTGATTGCGTCGAAAGCCCCGAGGCGTTGCGCCTCAAGTACGAGGGGTTGATGGCCATACGCGTCGTTCGCGACGCGGTGAAGTCCGGCTGAGCTAGAAGTTCGCGGCGAGCGGCAGCGGCTCCGCGGCGTCGAGCAGGGAATCGATCTCCGCCAGCTCGCGCACGAGCCCCGCGAGCTGCATGGCCAGGGCTTCTTCCCCGTCCTCCAGCTCCACGATGCGTTCCTCGAGCTCGCCGCTCGCGTGATGGATGCGCCGGATGCTGTCCAGCCGCTTCTGCAGCTGCAGGTGATGCTCCCTGACCTGCGTCTCGAGCGGTGCCATCACGGCCCGCAGCCACGACTCGAGGTCGCGATTGGCGATCTTGTACACGTGCCGCACGCGTGAGGCGATGGTCTCGAAGAACCGCTTCATCAGCGCGAACTTGGCGCGACTCAGCATGTTCCAGAGCGTGTTGAAGTGCGTGTTGTACGCGCGCTCGAGGCGATCGATCTCCTTCTGGTAGCGCAGCATCGAGAACGGCGGGGGCGCAAAGCGCTCGAGGCCGTATTCCTGCGCGAACCGCGCGTACATGGCATCCATGAGCTCGTGCAGCTCGACGGACTTGCCCGCCGCCTTGTCGAAATCCGCGCGGAGCGAGGTGAAGAACGCATCCATCGCGAGGCGCACCCCTCGCGTGAAGGGGCTCGCCTCGATCTCCCTCCGCGTGTTGCCGGCGTTGGAGCGCAGGGCTTCCATGCCGATGTGATCGAACAGCGCGTTCGCCTGCTGCGTGAGAACGTTGCGCAGCGCCGTGAACCGCTGGAGCCCGCGTTCGAAGCGCTCCTTTTCCTGCTGCACGCGCCCCATCATGTGACCGACCACGTCCTGGTTCTTGCCGCGCAGCGCGCGAAGCTCCGCGAGTTGCGCCGCGAATCCGGCCTCGCGCGCCTCCAGCGTCGCCCGCACGGCGCCGGCGAGCGCGCGTACCTCCGACCGGATCGCGGCACCAACGATCTCGCGCTTGGCCGGAATGAGGTTGCCCGACAGCGCCTCTTCCAGGACGGCGATGCCGCTGCGCTCGAGCAGCGCATCGTCGCCGTTGACGCGTGCGACGAGGGCCTTCTGCGCCGACACCGCGAAGACCTGCGCCGCGGGCACTTCGAGGGTGCTCGCGGCACTTGCGACCTGTCTGGCGATCTCGGCGTCGACCTGCGCGGGCGTCTTGAGCTCGTCCCACAGGCCGTCGATCTTGTTCAGGATCACCAGCCGGCCGGCTTTCTGCGCCGGGTCGGCGCCCGCGAGATGCTGGTTCCAGACCTCGAGATCGCTCTTGGTGACGCCGGCGTCGGCGGCGAGAATGAACAGGACCGCGTGCGCGTTCGGCAGCAGCGAAAGCGTCAGCTCGGGCTCGGCGCCGATGGCGTTCAGCCCCGGCGTGTCGAAGATCACGAGCCCCTGCTGCAACAACGGGTGCGGGAAGTTGATGATGGCGTGGCGCCACGCGGGAATGTCGGCATGGCCGTCGCCGCCCGAACGCGCCGCCGAGTCGGCCTCGTCGTCGAGTCCGAGGCGCCGCGCAACGGCCAGCTCGACGCGCTTGGTCTCCGACACGCGGGTCAGCGCCGCGCTCATGCGCTCCGCCGACGAAAGGTCGAGCGGCAGCGTGAGCCACTCGTCGGCATAACCCTTGAGCTCGGTGACCGAGGCCTCTCCCAGGCGGGTCTCGATCGGCAGCAGGCGAATGGACGGCGGCCTCGACGCGTCGTACAGGAGCTCGGTCGGACACATCGTCGTGCGTCCTGCCGACGAGGGAAGGAGGCGCTGTCCGAAATCTGCGAAGAAGATGGCGTTGATGAGCTCGGACTTGCCGCGCGAGAACTCGGCGACGAACGCAACGACGAGCTGGTCTTCGCTCAGGCGCTCCAGGAGGTGCTGGACTCTGTTCTCGAGCGGAGCGCTCGCGAGTTCCTGATCCGCGAGCCACTCGTGCAGGGACGAGATCCGGCCCGCCAGTCGTCTGCGCCAGTCACTGTAGGCTTCAAAACGTGCAGCGAGCTCGCGCGTGTGCGCCATGCCGGCTCCGGATGCGTGGGGGCAACCCGCGGGCAATCTAGCACGGGCCTGCAGGGGTTCACGGCAGCCGTCCGGCATACGGACAGCTGGAGCCGACTAGCGCTGGCAGTTCGGGCAATAACTGGTCGCGCGGCCGCCGAGCCTGACCGTCCTGATCGCGCGGCCGCACACGCGGCATGGCTCGCCTTCGCGGCCGTACACGAAGTACTCGAGCTGGAAGTAGCCGGGCTCGCCCGCGCTGTCCACGTAGTCGCGCAAGGTCGAACCGCCTTTCGCGATGGCGTCGGTCAGCGTGGCTCGCACCTCCTCGACAAGGCGCGCGAGTCGCGGGCGCGACACGCGGCCGGCCGCGATCGTCGGCCGGATGCCCGCGCGGAACAGGGCCTCGTTCGCGTAGATGTTGCCGACGCCGACCACGATGTGGTTGTCCATCAGGACCAGCTTGATCGCCGCCTTGCGTCCGCGCGTCGCCCGCCAGAAGTGCTCGACGTCGAAGCCGCTCTCGAGCGGCTCCGGACCGAGTGCCGCGAGAAGCGGGTGCCGTTCGGCGGCGCCCTCCACCCAGAGCACCGCCCCGAAGCGGCGCGGATCGTGATAACGCAACGTGACCCCGGACTCGAGCTCGATGTCGACGTGGTCGTGCAGGCGTCGCGCGGGGGCCTGCTGATGTACCCGCAGGCTGCCGGTCATGCCGAGATGCACGAGCAGCGTGTCGTCGCCCATGCGGAAAAGCAGGTACTTGCTGCGACGCTCGACCCGGTCGATCGACCGGCCGGCGAGCCGCGCGGGCAGATCGGGGGGAACCGGCCAGCGCAGTCGGGGGTCGTATACACGCATGGCGCGAATGCGCTGCCCCGTTGCGTGCGGTGCTACGCCGCGGCGCGTGGTTTCCACTTCGGGGAGTTCGGGCATGCGGAAGGACGGCGCGCTGCAGTTTCGGCGGTTTGTTGCGCCGTCGAATATAACCTAAGATGCAGCAGGCACCTCGAGGCCTGCCGCCCAGCCCTCCGCAACCGTGAATACCCGCCCCAGAGATACGTCGATGCGTTCCAACGCTGGCCTGCGCCGGCCCGCCACCCTTTCGCGCTGGATTCTCGCTGCGCTCATCGCCGGATTCGCCGTGCCAGGGTGGACACAGGCGACGGCGACGGAGCAGCCGGCCGCCTCTGCTGCGAACGCGAATGCCGCGGAGCTGAGCCCGGAACTCATGTATCGCCTGCTCGTGGGCGACATCGCGTTGCAGCGCGGGCAGCCGGCGCTTGCCGCGCGCGCCTACTACGAAGCGGCGCGTGAAGCGCGCAATCCGCTGCTTGCGCGGCGCGCCACGGAAATCGGGCTGGCATCACGGCAGCAGGGCATCGCGCTGCAGTCGGCACGACTATGGAGCGAGCTCGATCCCGCGGCGGAGCGTCCGAAGCAGGTCATCTCGGCACTGCAGACGGAAGGCGTCGACGGCGCTGCCGCGATCACCGACCCGTCATCGCTGCAGGGTCATCTGGAACGCCTGCTCGCCGATGCCGCCAAGAAGGGGCCGGAGATCCGCGACACGTTCCTTCAGCTCAACCGGCTGCTCGCGCAGGAGCGCGACCGCGCGGCGGCGCTGAAGCTCGCGCAGGCGCTTGCGGCGCCGTACGACAGCGTTCCGGAGGCGCATCTCGTCGTCGCATTCGCCGCCTATAGCACGGGCATGACCGACATGACGACGGCGACGCTCGCGATGAAGGAGATCGACCGCGCGATCGCGCTCGATCCGACCTCCGAGCGTGCGGCGTTGCTGAAGGCCGAGATCCTCGGCAAGCAGTCCGCCGAGTCCGCCGTTGCCTGGCTGCAGGCGTTCGTGAAGGCGCAGCCGAACTCCCGCCCCGCGAACGCGGCACTGGCGCAGCTGTACGTGCAGGAACGGCAGTATCCCGAAGCCCGCGCGATCTTCGACGCCATGCTTGCGCAGGATCCGTCGAGCCGCGAGATCCGCCTCGCCCGCGCCGCCCTGTCCATGCAGATGAAGGACTGGGGCGAGGCCGAGGCGCAGTTTCAGGCACTGCAGCGCGAAGGCGACCAGGACGGATCCATCGCGCTCTATCTGGCCGAGATTGCCGAGGAATCGGGCCGGCTGCCGCTGGCGCTCGAGCGCTATCACGCGATCCCGGAAGGCGAGCGGGGTTGGGCGGCGCAGCTGCGCATCGCAACCGTGCTCGGCAAGATGCACCGCATGGACGAGGCTCGCCGCCATCTCGCCGACCTGCCCGCCGTCACCATCGAGCAGCGGGTGCAGGTGCGCCAGACCGAGGCGCAGCTCTATCGCGATGCGCACGACTTCCCCGGCGCCTACGCGGTCCTCCAAAAGGCGCTGGAGGAGCACCCGGACAATCCTGACCTGCTCTACGACGCGGCGATGATGGCGGAGAAGCTCGATCGCGTCGACGACGCCGAGAAACGTCTCCGGCGCGTGGTGGAGCTGCGGCCCGAAAGCGCGCAGGCCTGGAACGCGCTGGGCTACACCCTCGTGGACCGCACCGATCGCCACACGGAAGGCATGGAGTACATCCAGCGCGCCCTGAAGCTCGCGCCCGATGATGCATTCATCCTGGACAGCATGGGCTGGGCGCATTACCGCATGGGCAAGCTCGATGATGCGGAGCGCTATCTGCGGCGCGCCATTGCCGGACGGCCCGACGCGGAAATCGCCGCGCATCTCGGCGAAGTGCTGTGGGTGAAGGGCGAGCGCGAACGCGCCCAGGAGATCTGGCAGTCGCAACTCAAGGCCGCGCCCGACAATCCCGTGCTGCTCGAAACCGTGCGGCGCCTCGCGCGCTGACCGGCGGTTTCTCCATGGTCGTCCTTTCGCCGCAGGCGCGTGGCGCCTTCGCGTGCGTTGCGCTTCTTCTCCTGATGGCCGGCTGCGCCACCGTGCCGGTACCCCCCGCGCCATCGGTGCAGCCGCTTGCCGACGTGCCGTTCACCGCCGATGGCCGGATCTCCGCGCGTCACGGCAACGACGCGGTGAGCGCCAACTTCCGCTGGGAACACACCGCCGCGCGCGATCAACTCGAGCTCGCAACGCCGCTCGGACAGACCGTCGCGCAGCTCGACGGCGACGCGAGTCGCGCCGAAGTGCGGTTGCCGGATGGAAAAACGCTGGACGCCACCGACTGGACGGCACTCACCGAGCGCGCGCTGGGCATTCCGATTCCAGTCATCGGCCTTGCCGCCTGGGTCCGCGGGGGACCGCACGCCGGGTCCGCGTTCTCGACCGAATCCGAGGGCGGCGGCGGCCGCATTGGCCTCCTCCGCCAGGACGGCTGGGAGATCGTCTTCGACTACGCCGGCCAGCCTGAAGCGCGGCCATCACGCCTGCGGATGACCTACCCCGGCGGGGTGGAGATCAGGCTCGTGGTCGATCGCCTCGAATAGCGGTGGGCACGCGCCGCGTGCGGGCGCGGCACAATGCAGGCATGGAACGCGAACGAATCGTCGTGCCTGCACCGGCCAAGCTCAACCTTTTCCTGCACGTCACCGGACGCCGAAGCGACGGCTACCACACCCTCGAATCGCTGTTCGTGCCGATCGATCTTTGCGACACGGTCACGCTGGATTGTCGCGATGACGGCGTGATCACACGTCCGGCGACGATGGCCGGAGTGGCCGAGGAGGACGATCTCGCGGTGCGCGCGGCTCGCGCGCTTCAGGAAGCCACGCGTTCGGTCCGCGGCGTGACAATCGCGATCGACAAGCGCATCCCCATGGGGGGTGGACTGGGCGGCGGCAGCTCCGATGCGGCGAGCGTCCTGCTTGCCCTGAACCGCTTGTGGCGCAGCGGCCTCTCGCGGCACGAGCTGGCGCGGATCGGTGCGACGCTCGGTGCCGACGTTCCCTTCTTCGTGTTCGGCGAGCCGGCGCTCGCGCGCGGGACCGGCGACGAGCTCGCCGCGGTGACCGTGCCGCGCGACTGGATTGCGTTGGTCGTGCCGCCCGCGCACGTTGCGACGGCCGCGATTTTCGCCGCCGCCGAATTGACACGCAACACGCCGTCGGCGAAAATGGATGTCTTTTCCGAAAGTTATGGCCGAAACGACCTGCAGCCCGTCGCCGCGGCGCGTTTTCCTGCCATTGCAGCAGCGCTGTCGGAGCTCGCACGCCACGGCCCGGAGGCGCGCATGACGGGATCGGGGGCGTGCGTCTTTGCGCGATTCGCGTCGCGCAGCGCGGCCGAAGCGGCAGTCGCCGCGACCTTGCGCGGAGTGCCGGCAATGCGCGGCATCGTGACCCGCGTGCTCGGCCGCCACCCGCTCGCCAATTTCGCATGACGTTCGGAATGACATTGCATCCGCGCGGGCTTCACGCCCGCGATCGACGGACCAGCTTTCCGTTGGGGAGTCGCCAAGTGGTAAGGCACCGGATTTTGATTCCGGCATTCGTAGGTTCGATCCCTACCTCCCCAGCCATTCTTCCCTGCTCGCCACCCCGGCGCAGCCGCGTCTGAAGGCACCTTCGACATGGCCTTCGAGCGCATGAGAGTCTTTACCGGCAACGCGAACCCGAAACTCGCGGAAGCCGTCTGCCGTCACCTGAACATCGGTCTCGGCCGCTGCATCGTCGGGCGCTTCTCGGATGGCGAGGTGATGGTCGAGCTGCTCGAGAACGTCCGCGGCCGCGACGTGTTCGTGCTGCAGTCGACGTGCGCGCCGACGAACGACAGCCTGATGGAGATCCTCGTCATGGTCGACGCGCTGAAGCGCGCGTCGGCCGCACGGATCACCGCCGCGATCCCGTATTTCGGCTACGCCCGGCAGGATCGTCGCCCGCGTTCGGCGCGCGTGCCGATCACCGCCAAGGTCGTCGCCGACATGCTGGAGACGGCCGGCGTGAACCGCGCGATGGTGATGGACCTGCACGCCGACCAGATCCAGGGCTTCTTCAACATCCCCGTCGACAACATCTACGCGACGCCGATCCTGCTCGGCGACGTGTGGAAGCAGAATTACGACGATCTGCTGGTGGTGTCGCCCGACGTCGGCGGCGTGGTGCGGGCGCGCGCCATCGCCAAGCGCCTCGACTCCGACCTGGCGATCATCGACAAGCGGCGCCCGCACGCCAATGTGTCCGAAGTCATGAACATCATCGGCGACGTCGCGGGCCGCACCTGCGTGATCATGGACGACATCGTCGACACCGCGAACACGCTGTGCAAGGCGGCGACCGCGCTCAAGGAGCACGGGGCGAAGAAGGTCGTGGCGTACTGCACGCACCCCGTGCTGTCGGGCGGCGCGGTTCCCCGCATCGACGCGTCCGAAATCGACGAGATCGTGGTGACGGACACCATTCCGCTGACCGAGGAAGCCAAGGCGTCGCCGCGCATTCGCCAGCTGTCTTGCGCGCAACTGCTGGCCGAGACGATGTCGCGGATCTCCAACGAGGAGTCGGTGAGCTCGCTCTTCACCGAGTAACAGCCCCGGCCTTCACCGCCGCGTTGCGGCGGCTTCGTTCATCCTGTTATAATTCAAGGCTTTCCCGTCGCCACCGCGGACGACCGGCGGCTCCCGTGGCAACAGCCATGAGGAGCTGCGACCGGAAGGCCGCAGACCAGGAGCAGCATCATGCAATTCGAGTTCACCGCTTTTCCGCGCGGCACCGAAGGCCGCGGCGCCAGCCGGCGCCTGCGCCGCTCGGGTCGTGCCCCCGGCATCGTCTATGGCGGCGCCAACGCGCCGCAGCCTGTCGAGCTGGACCACAACGCCCTTTTCCACGCCCTGCGCAACGAAGCCTTCCACTCGTCGATCCTGACCATGAAGATCGACGGCGCCACGAGCAAGGTGCTCCTGCGCGACGTGCAGATGCATCCGTTCAAGAACGAGATCCTGCACGTCGACTTCCAGCGCGTCGATGAGAGCAAGAAGATCCGCATGAAGGTGCCGCTGCACTTCGTGAACGGCGAAGCGTCTCCGGCCGTGAAGCTCGCGGGTGCGATCGTCAGCCACGTCATGGCGGATATCGACGTCGCATGCCTCCCGCGCGACCTGCCCGAGTTCATCGAGGTCGACCTGTCCACGCTCGAGGCGGGCGGCTCGATCCACCTCTCGGCACTGAAGCTGCCGAATGGCGTGACCGCCGTGCCGCATGGCAGGACCGATCCGGTGGTCGCTGCCGCCGTGGTACCGCGTGGCCTGGTGGAAACCGAAGAGGCCGTCCCGGGCGCCGAAGCGGCACCGCCGGCCGAGGCGGCCGCAGCTGCCAAGCCAGCGGAAGCCAAGCCTGGCGACAAGAAGGCGGCGGAAGCCAAGCCCGGCGACAAGAAGGAAGCCGCCAAGGAAGAGAAGAAGAAGTAATCTTCACCGCTGCGCCGGCAGCAAGGGCCCGTCCGCGCGTGAAGCTGGCGGGCCTTTTTGTTGGTGCGGTCCGAACGCCACCAGCGCATGCCGCGTTCGACGAGCTGGTGCTGCAGCCCTTTGATTCCATCTCCGTCATTTCGTAACGTACCGTCGCTCATCCATCATGGCTGCGCCCATTCGCCTTCTCGTCGGCCTCGGCAATCCGGGGCGCGAGCACGACGGGACCCGGCACAATGCCGGTTTCTGGTTTGCCGATGCCCTCGTGCGACGGCTCGGGACAGGGTTCGTGAGCGAAGGGCGCTTCCATGGACTGGTTGCGCGCGGGGATGGCGACCTGCGCATCCTGAAGCCCGGCACCTACATGAACCTCTCGGGCCGGTCGGTCTCGGCGCTGGCGCGCTTCTTCGGCATCGGTTCCGGACGAGATGGTCGTCGTGCATGACGAGCTCGACCTGCGGCCGGGCAGCGTGAAGATGAAGTTCGGCGGCGGCAACGCCGGCCACAACGGGTTGCGCGACATCACGGCGCAACTCGGCACGCCCGAGTTCTGGCGCCTGCGTATCGGCATCGGCCACCCGCGCGACTCCGAATTCCCCCAGCAGCCCGTGGTCGATTACGTGCTGCGCCCGCCGCGCAGCGAGGAGCGCGCGCCGATCGCTGCCGCAATCGAGCGCGGTCTCGATGCCTGGCCCGCGATTGCCGCGGGCGACATGGAACGCGCCATGCTCGAGCTGCATACCCGCAAGGAAACGCCATGAGTCTCAAATGCGGCATCGTCGGCCTGCCCAACGTCGGCAAGTCCACGCTGTTCAATGCGCTAACCAAGGCCGGCATCGCCGCCGAGAACTATCCGTTTTGCACCATCGAGCCCAACGTGGGCATCGTCGAGGTGCCCGATCCGCGCCTGGCCGCGCTCGCGGCCATCGCGAAACCCGAGCGCGTGCTGCCCGGCGTCGTGGAGTTCGTCGACATCGCCGGACTGGTGGCGGGCGCCTCGAAAGGGGAGGGCCTCGGCAACCAGTTCCTGGCCAATATCCGCGAGACCGATGCCATCGCGCACGTGGTGCGTTGCTTCCACGATGACAATGTCGTGCACGTGGCCGGCAAGGTCGACCCGGTGTCGGACATCGAGACCATCAACACCGAGCTCGCGCTCGCCGATCTCGCGACGGTCGAGAAGCAGCTCGCGAAGTACGAGAAGGCCGCGCGCGCCGGCGGCGACAAGGAGGCGCAGCGCCTGGTCGCCGCGCTGAAGAAAGTAGAGGCGGTGCTCGACAAGGGCCGACCCGCGCGCACCGCGGAGCTGTATGCGGAGGAGCTGGTGGTGCTGCGGCCACTGTTCCTGCTCACGATGAAGCCGACGATGTACGTCGCCAACGTCGCGGAGCGCGGCTTCCACGACAACCCGCTGCTCGACGCGGTGGTGCAATACGCGCAGAGGGAAGGGGCACCCGTCGTCCCGGTGTGCGCATCGCTGGAAGCGGAGATCGCCGATCTCGAGGGCGACGACAAGCTCGCCTTTCTTGCCGATCTCGGTCTCTCCGAGCCGGGGCTCGACCGCGTGATTCACGCGGGCTACAAGCTGCTCGGGCTGCAAACCTACTTCACCGCCGGGCCGAAGGAAGTGCGCGCATGGACGATCCATGTCGGTGACACCGCGCCCCAGGCCGCTGGTGTGATCCACACCGACTTCGAGAAGGGTTTCATTCGTGCGGAAGTGATCGGCTTCGACGATTACATCGCCTGCAAGGGCGAGCACGGCGCGAAGGAAGCGGGAAAGATGCGTCTCGAGGGCAAGGACTACGTGGTCCGTGACGGCGACGTGATGCACTTCCGGTTCAACGTCTGAGCGCTGCCCTGCGGCAGCATCGCCGCGGCTGATTGCCACGTACGCCCTCACGACGCAGGTTCGCGTTGCGTGCGTGCCCACATGCGCAACAGGCCGACGGCGCATGCCGCCACGGAATGTGCGCCGCGGCCGCGATCCACCCTTGAACGCGAGATCGTCGAGCCGACGGCAGTCGGTTGCATTGACGTTTCTCAAGAGGTCATGCGTGCCCGCTTCTAGACTCGGCACAGGCGCTGCAATGATCGGATACCGACGTGTGGCTCGTGCGCGATGCAGGGGAGAACGCCAACCGGATGGCCGGGTCGCCGCGGTGCTCGCACGCCGTGCCGTCCGCGCACGGCACGTCGCGAATGCTGCCTTTCGCGCGGCACCCGCGGTTCGCGTGCTTCTGCTTGCCAGGTGCGCGTTGGCTGCGCATTGCCGGGCAAGTCGCGCTCGGCGCGCTGTGCATCCTCGCTGCCCTCGTTGCGCCGCTGCAGGAAGCGCACGGCGCGAGTTACACGAGCACTTCCGCCGACCCCTACGAGCGCGCCGCAGCACAGCTCGACGAGGCCCTGCAGAAGATCGCGGCGAAGCTCCTCACTGCTTCCATGTCGGACAACCCCGATCAGGACCGGGACCTCGTCGATGCCGTGGCGGGTGCGCTGATGACGCATCACCAGCTCGCGGACAACGCGCACCTGCACAGCATCCCGCCGCCTGACCTGTCGCGCATCCGTGCGGCCTGTGCAGCACTTGCGGATCGCCAGCGCGACGAGATCGACCGCCTGCAGCAGGCCATCAAGGAAGTCGAGCAGGAGCTGAAGGAAGCGAAGGCGCTGCGCCAGACGCTCACCAACAAGATCAAGGGCAATCTGGCACTGAACCTCACCGGCCTCAGCATCGAGGCGATGACGCGCGCCGTGACCATCATCGGCGGGGCGCCGAGCATGGGGCTCTCGCAGATTGCCAGCGGCGTCAACGAGCTCGTGCTGGATTTCATCCTGCCGCAGACGCCGGGTATCAAGATTCCCGCGGGCGATCCCAAGGCCGCGATATCGCTGCAGACGCAGAGCACGCGCGTCCGGCAGCTGTACAACGCCCACAAGGCCGAGATCGACCAGCGCGTCGCGACGTGGATCCACGACACGTATTTCACCTCGGCCAAGCAGGGGCAGCCGCTGCACTCCGCAGAGGAATATCTGCACCTGATCCAGAAGGACGCCGAGAAGAGGGCCGCGCTGCAACGCCGCTTCCTCGAGGAGTTGCGGCAGCTCCTGATGCGCGAAGTCATCCCTGGTCGCGAGGATCTGCTGAAGCAGCAGCGGGCGCAGTTGCAAAGCCTTCAGGGCACGGCGGCCAATCCGGCGGACCGCTCGTATTTCCCGCGCTACAAGGCGATCTGCGCAACGATCCTCGGCCTGAAGCCCTGGCAGGTCGCGCCGCCATCGACGCCGGCCGTGATCGGCTTCGGCCAGGCGGAGTATCAGGTCAGCGAAAGTGCAGGAAGCGTCACCGTCCAGGTGCTGCGCTCGGGCAATGCCGATGGCGCCGTCGCGGTCACCGTCACGAACGCCGACGGCACGGCGCGTGCACCGGAGGACTACGGCGCGGTGAATGTGGTGATCAACTGGGCCGACGGGCAGGCCGCGGCAGCCTCCATCGTCATTCCCGTCACCGACGATGGCCTGCGCGAAGGCCGCGAGTATTTTTCCGTGCACCTCGGCAATCCCAGCGGTTCGGCTCGCCTCGGACCCAATGCAACGGCAAAGGTATGGATCGACGACGTGACTGCACCGCGCGATGCGCCAGGCGCGGGCGACGAGCCGCCGGTGCGTCCTCGGGAGTGCCGGTACCTCCGAATCACCCCGGACGGCATCGAGGTCGGCGCGGGTCGGCAGACCTTGTTCCGCGCGATCGCCGTGTACACCGATGCATCGGAAGAAGACGTGACCGCGCGCGCGACCTGGCAGCCGGGCCCCGGAAACGTGTTCACCGTGCCAGCCGACCTGCGCTTCAATCAACGCGTGACCGTCACGGCGCACCTGGATGCGTGCGAGGGTCGCGCCACCGTCAATGCTCTCGCGCCGTCGTGGTCGCCGCCGATGAGCCACGCCGATGACCTGGGCGCCCGAGGCGAACAGCCGGGTCCCGCGGATTACACGTGGTTCGCCGTGTGCAGGACGGCGGACGGCGAGGTGCTCTACGCCGAGAACCCTGATCGCACGCAATTTCGCGTCATGCAGGGCCCGTTCCCGGGGCCGAGGAATGCGGAGGCGTGGATCAACCAGAATTGCCCACGCTGGCGCTGCACGACCTCGGGGGCCTGTGCAACCGACCCTGCGTACTCGCCGATGCCCGGCTGGAGCGTGGTGTGCGACAAGCGGGATCTGCGCATCTACACCACTCGCGAGGTCGATCTCGCCCGGCACTGGGTGCTGCAGGAGCGCCTGCTCGGCGCGCCGGAAGCCGACCTGTGGGTGCAGCGCCACTGTGCTGCGCGAATCTGTGTGCAGGGTGGAAGCTGCGCGCCTGCGGGGCAGGCACGCACCGGGGGCAAGTGGGCAGTGGCTTGCAGCAAGAGCGGCGGCGGGGTGGTGCTCACGGAATACCCGGACCGCGTCAATCAGTGGATCTGGGCGGAGAACCTCTTCGCCGAGATCGATGCGCGCGCGTGGGCCGATCAGAAGTGCCCGTCCTGGCGCTGCGATCGCGACGGCCGCTGCCTTCCCGGCAACCGGCCGATCGAGAACACGACGTCCGGGCAGCCGATCGAAGTTCCGCCCGGCGACGTTCTCGCACTTTTCGGCCAGCGCGAGGCGAGTCGGCAGGCGAGCCGTGCGGCGGGCACGTCCAGCACCTCGGGCACGGATGCGAGCGTACCCGCAACGGACGGATTCGGATCGCAATCGCTGCAGCAGGCGATGCGTGACGCAGGCATCGCTGCAGGGGCGGGATCGCGAACGCCGCACCCGGACGGGCGGCACGACGATGGCGTGGGCACGACGGGTGGTGATGGCACGGGTCCCTCCGTCGTCACGCCGCCGGTGGTCCCGCCGCCGGCAACCACGACCACGGACGCGCCCGCCTGGTACGGCATCGAAGTGAAGGTCGACTACGAGCAGACCGGCGCGGGGGGAAGGCGCTGCACCCTCACCGATCATTACGAAGGCCAGGTGCGGCCCTCGCAACTCCCGAGTCTCGACAACGAGGCGCGGAACAAGGCGCGCGGCTGGATCGTCGGCGCCATGGATCGGCGCATCACCAACACGACCACGCGTGTCTACGCCGGGCCGCAGGCAACGAAGCCGACATACCCCGGCAAAGCCGGAGCGCAATGCCAATGATCGGAACGAACACGCCAACGCGCCATCGCTGGCTCATGGGGCTGTGGCCGGCGTGCGTGATGTGCGCGCTGCCGGGCGAATGCATCGAAAGGCCCTCGCAGTAGCTGACCGCCAGCACGCCGCGCGAGACCTTCCGTCATCGCTGATCGTGAGGCGCGGCCGTACCGTGGTTTAATAGTGCGACATTCGCTTCGCGTTCTCTCGGCCGATGCGAGCAGCGCGGCGGCGCGGAACGAAGCGCATTCCATTTGACGCTCGCCCGATGCCCCGCGGTATTGCAGCCGACCCGACCGGCAACCCAGCATGCGTGACATGTCCGCCCGATCCTCCTGCGGGCGCGATCCAGCCGCGCCGACCGCGCTGCGCGTGCGCAATGGCCTCGTCCTCGCTTCAATGCTGTCGCTGGCCGCGTGTGCGGCCGTCGGCCCGCGTCCGCTGCCGCCGAGGGTCGAGGTCGAAAGCGTGCGCCTTGCCGCGGGGGCCTCGGGTGATCCGGTCGTCGACGTACGCCTCGGCGTCGACAATCCCAATGCGTTCCCGGTCTCGATCCGAAGCATCGACGCGACGATCCGGGTCGAGGACGTGGCGATCGCCGTGGCGTCACTGCCCGCCCCGGTGACGCTCGTTGCCTCGGGGAGAACGATGCTCGACGTCGAGGCACGGCCCGACATCGCGGCCTTGCGCCAGGTCGTCGAACGCCTGCTGCGCAACCTGCGCGCAGGCTACGAGGTCGCGGGCTCGGCGGTGATCCAGGACGGCATGCGTCTCGATTTCCGCCGCCGTGGCGACCTGCCGATCGCCGATCTGCTTCGGCGGCTGCGATGACCACGCTGCGGTTCACCAAGATGCAGGGGCTCGGCAACGATTTCGTCGTGCTGGATGGCATCACGCAGCACGTCGCGCTCGACGCGGCGCAACTGCGCCTGCTGGCGGACCGCCGCTTCGGCGTGGGGTGCGACCAGGTCCTGCTGGTCCAGCGCGCGACCGGTTCCGACGCCGATTTCCGCTATCGCATCTTCAATGCCGATGGCGGCGAGGTCGAGCAGTGCGGCAACGGTGCGCGATGCTTCGTGAAGTTCGTGCGAGAGCGCGGGCTCACCGACAAGCGCACGATCCGCGTCGAGACGGCGGGCGGCATCATCACGCCGTCGCTCGGCGACGATGGCCTCGTGACCGTCGACATGGGGGTGCCCCGTTTTGCTCCGCGTGACGTTCCCTTCATTGCCGAGGACGGGCGCGTCACCTATCACCTCGACCTCGGCGGCGAAACGGTCGAGATCGGCGTCGTATCCATGGGCAATCCGCATGCCGTGCAGGCAGTCGACGACATCGAGCGCGCGCCGGTCGCGACGCAGGGTCCGCGCCTCGAGCACGATCCCCGTTTTCCGCAGCGCGTGAATGCGGGTTACATGCAGATCGTCGATCGCGCTACCATTCGGCTGCGCGTGTGGGAGCGTGGCGCGGGCGAGACGCTCGCATGCGGCACGGGCGCCTGCGCCGCCGTCGTGTCCGGCATCCGTCGCGGGCTGCTCGACCGGCGCGTCACGGTGCACACGCGTGGTGGAGCGCTGGTGATCGTGTGGGCGGGGTCCGGAGAAGGCGTGCTCATGACGGGCCCGGCAGAAACGGTGTTCGAAGGCGAATGGCCGGTTGCCGCCACTGCTTCGCCTGGCCAAAACGAAGAAGGATAGGACCCACCGGATGGATGCCGCAGCGGTTGCCGAATACCTCAAGCAGCACCCGCAGTTCTTCGAAGACTACGCGGACCTCATGGCGGAAGTCTTTGTCCCGCACCCGCACGGCGGCCATGCGATCCCCATCGCCGAGCGCCAGATCATCTCCCTGCGCGAGCGTAACCAGGAGCTCGATCAAAGGCTGCGCGAGCTCATCCGGTTTGGCAGCGAGAACGATTCCATCAGCGAGAAGCTGCACCGCTCGACTCTTGCCTTGTTCGCTGCGCCGGATCTCGAGACGACCCTCGCTGTCCTGTATCAAAGCCTCGCCGAGGATTTCGGCGTGCCGCAGGTCGCGTGCCGCCTGTGGGGCAAGGTGCCGGAGCAGTCCTACCTTCCGGAGCTTGCCGCGACCAGTCACGAGCTGCGGCAGTACACCGATCAGCTCGGGGCGCCTTACTGCGGGCCGAATCCGCCCTTCGAGGCGCGCGACTGGTTCGACAACGGCGGCGAATGCCAGTCGTTCGCGTTCCTGCCGCTGCGTACGGCACACACCTTCGGTCTGCTGGGGCTCGCGAGCGACGATCCCGATCGTTTCTACGCCGGGATGGGCACGATGTACCTGACGCGACTCGCCGAGCTCGCGAGCGTCGCGACGGCGCGGTACCTGCCTCCTGCCTGAGACCGCGGACGACGCATGCGGGACGCGCGACGCACACCGGAAGGCAGCGCGTCGCCGCCCGTGAGCCCGCGCAACGCGACGCTCGTCGACGCGTTCGACCGGCATCTCGAAACACGGCCGAAGCACACGCGCAGCGCCTACGTTCGCGACGTGCGGACGCTCGCCGCTCTGGCCGGCGACGACGATCTCGCGCACCTCACGGCAGCGCAAGTGCGCCGGATGCTGGCGACGCTGCATGGACGCGGACTGTCGGGCCGCAGTCTCGCGCGCACGCTGTCGTCGTGGCGCGCGTTCTATCGCTACCTGATCGAGCGCGATCCCGCCGCGCGCGACAATCCGTGCACCGGCCTCAAGCCCCCGAAGGCGGCCCGGCGCCTGCCTTCCGTCCTGTCTCCCGATGAAGCCGTGCAACTCGTCGCGATGCACGGGGACGATGCGCTCGACATCCGGGATCACGCATTATTCGAGCTTGCCTACTCTTCCGGTCTGCGCCTGTCGGAGCTTGCCAGCCTCGATCTCGGCCGCGTGGACTTGACGACCGGCGAGGTGCGGGTATGGGGCAAGGGCGCCAAGGAGCGGATCGTTCCGGTGGGCGCCCCGGCCCGCGAGGCGATCGCGACGTGGCTGAAAACGCGGGAGACGCTTGTAGCCGCCGGCGAGACGGCGTTGTTCGTCGGCCGGCGCGGACAGCGCATCACGCCGCGCAGCATCGAGCGGCGGCTGGCCGATTGGGCGGTGCGCCAGGGGCTGGACCGCCACGTGCACCCGCACATGCTGCGGCATTCGTTCGCATCGCACGTGCTGCAGTCGTCGGGCGATCTGCGCGCCGTGCAGGAGATGCTCGGGCACGCGAGCATCGCGAGCACGCAGGTCTACACGCACCTCGATTTTCAGTACCTCGCGAAGGCCTACGACGCGGCGCATCCGCGTGCGAAGAAGCGCAAGTAGGCCCCGGCGAGGCGTTGGGCGAGAGCAGGTTCGCCGACCCGCGACCGACAACGAACGCGCTTGAAGCAAGTTCAGCGCGCGCTGTCCGGTGCGTCGTCGAGCACGCGCACCACGCCCGGCAGCCAGGGCAGGTCCGTCGGACCCGGGTCGATGCCCGCCTGCGTCATGAGCGTCGTGAGCTGGCCGCGGTGATGCGTACCGTGATTGAAAAGATGCACGGCCGCGATGCTCCCGGGCATCTCGCGCGTGCGCCCATCCACGCGACTCGTGTAGCGTACCGTCCTGCTTAACCATTCGGGTGTGACGTTCGCCGCCCACTGCAGCATGTCGCGATCGGTGGCCTCGCGCTCGCGCGCCAGCACGTCGAAAGAGTCGTACATGCCACGGCCATAGTCAGCGACCGCGCACGGCGTATCGAGGAAGCGACCGAGCCAGATCCGATCGCCCCAGAGCAGGTGGTTGAGCGTTTCGTGCATCGAGCCGAAGAAAGCGCCGCGGTCGCGCTTGCGCTCGGCGTCATCGAGCGCGGCGAGCGTCGCGAACAGCCGCTCGTTCATCCAGCGGCTGTAGCGCGCCATGACCTGGCAATATTCCGGGGCGATCATGCCGGGTTGGCCAGCTGCTCCACCTCGATCGCCGCGGCGAGCTGCGCGAGCCGGGCAATCACGCCGTACGCGTAGAAGCGATTGGGCGGACACCCTGCCGGGCCGCCGAGGTCCGGGATGCATGGGGTCTCGAACGCGAGCGGCACGAACTGCGCGCCTGGCGCATTGAGGTTTTCATCCTTGCCGCGCGAGGTGTGCACGCGATAGAAGCCGCCGACGACGAAGCGATCGATCATGTAGACGACGGGCTCGGCAATGGCTTCGTTGATCGATTCGAACGTCGGCACGCCTTCCTGGATGATGACCGAGGTCACCTCGAGGCCTTCCTTCACGATGGCCATCTTGTTGCGCTGCTTCCGATTGAGGCCGGTGACCTCGGTCGCGTCGCGCACCGTCATGATGCCCATCCCGTACGTGCCGGCGTCGGCCTTCACGATCACGAAGGGCTTTTCGGTGATGCCGTATTCCTTGTACTTCGCCTCGATGCGATGCAGGAGCATCGCTACATTGGAGGCGAGGCACTCCTCGCCGGCGCGATCCTGGAAGTTGATCTCGCCGCACACGCCGAAGTAAGGGTCGATGAGCCACGGATCGATGCCAAGGGTGTCGGCGAAGCGCCGCGCGACGTCGCGGTAGACATGGAAATGATGGGATTTCTTGCGGTTGTACCAGCCCGCTTCGAGCGGCGGCGCGACCGGCTGGTCGATGTCCTGCAGGATTGCCGGCGCGCCCGACGACAGGTCGTTGTTGACCAGCACCATGCACGGGTCGAAACCGGCGGTGCCGACACGACGGCCGCTGCGCACGATGGGTTCCAGCGTCAGCGCCCCACCGCCGGGCAGCTCGATGCGCGTCGATTCCGTGATTTCGGGGAGTAGCGTGCCGATCTTCACGCGCATGCCCGCCTGGCGCAGGATGCTCTCGAGCGTCGCCACGTTGCGCAGGTAGAACATGTTGCGGGTGTGGTTCTCCGGCACCAGCAGCACCCCGCGTGCGTCGGGACACATGCGCTCCACCGCCGCCTGCACGGCCTGGACGCACAAGGGTATGAACGCACCGTTGAGGTTGTTGAAGCCGCCGGGATAGAGGTTGGTGTCGACCGGCGCGAGCTTGAAGCCGGCGTTGCGCAGGTCGACGGAGGCGTAGAACGGCACCGCATGTTCCTGCCACTGCGTCCGCAGCCAGCGCTCGGTGTCGGGCATGCTGTCCAGAAACCGCTGCTCGAGATCGAGGAGCGGGCCGGTGAGGGCAGTGGTGAGATGCGGAATCATGGCGCGTCGGCAAAGCGCGGAATTGTAGCCGATACGCTCGCGCGGCCTGGGCCGGGGTGCGACGCGTCGGCAGGTGCCGCGCGACCCGTGCGCGAGTGCGCCGGACACGTCGTGTGGCCATGGGCAACGCGCCAAAAAAGGGGCGCCGTTTGCGGGCGCCCCGAATGGCCACTGAGGACAAGATCACGAGGCGGGAGCCTCGCTTGCTGCCAGGCAGGAAAGCCCTGCCTTACTGCGCCGGAGGGAGGAGGTCTCCGGTCCATGCGGAGCCGGTGAGTGGCCGGCCCCGCATAGCCTTTAGAGCTAAATTCGGTACGCCGACTCGCCGTGCGAGCTGATGTCGAGACCTTCGCGTTCCTCTTCCTCGGCAACGCGCAGCCCGATGGTGAGATCGACGACCTTGTAGGCGGCGAACGCCACGACGCCGGACCAGACCACGGTGGTCAGCACGCCCTGCGCCTGCACCCACAGCTGGTGCGCCATGTCGTAGTCGCCGACCTTGTTCGCGACGTAGTCGTAGATGCCCTGGCCGCCAAGGCTCGGCGCCGCAAAGACGCCAGTGAGCAGGGCGCCGAGGATCCCGCCGACGCCATGCACGCCGAACACGTCGAGCGCGTCATCGGCGCCGAGGATGCGCTTCAGGCCGTTGACGCCCCAGAGACAGACGAAGCCGGCGAGCAGGCCCAGGACCAGTGCACCGCCGGTGCCGATGAAGCCGCAGGCCGGCGTGATCGCCACCAGTCCGGCCACCGCACCGGAAGCTGCACCGAGCATCGATGGCTTGCCTTTGGTCATCCATTCGCCGGCCATCCACGACAGCACCGCGGCGGCCGTGGCGATCAGCGTGTTGATGAACGCGAGGCTCGCGACATCACCCGCTTCCAGTGCCGATCCGGCGTTGAAACCGAACCAGCCCACCCACAGCATCGAGGCGCCGACCATCGTGAACGTCAGGTTGTGCGGGGCCATCGCCTCGCGGCCATAGCCGACGCGCTTGCCGATCATGTAGGCACCGACGAGGCCCGCGATCCCGGCATTGATGTGCACCACCGTGCCGCCGGCGAAGTCCAGCGCGCCCTTGGCCCACAGCCAGCCGCCCTTGGCAGTCGCAAGTTCCGCGGCTTTGGCATCCGTGAACGCATCGGGACCGGGCCAGAACCAGACCATGTGCGCGATCGGCAGGTAAGCGAAGGTGAACCAGAGCACCGCGAACAGCAGCACCGCGGAGAACTTCACGCGCTCGGCGAACGCGCCGACGATGAGGCCCACGGTGATCGCCGCGAACGTCGCCTGGAACGCGACGTACAGATACTCGGGAATCACCACGCCCTTGCTGAACGTGGCGGCCGTGGCGAAGGTGCCCACGCCGTCCTTCAGGGTGAAGATGCCGTTCAGCAACAGGCGATCCACGCCGCCGATGAACGCGTTGCCCTCCGTGAATGCGAGGCTGTAGCCGTACACCACCCACAGCACCGTGATCAGCGAGAAGATCACGAACACCTGCATGAGCACGGACAGCATGTTCTTCGAGCGCACGAGGCCGCCGTAGAACAGCGCAAGGCCCGGAATCGACATCATGATCACGAGCAGCGTGGCGACGATCATCCACGCGTTGTCGCCCTTGTTCGGCGTCGGTGCCGCCGCGGCGGGTGCTGCAGCGGCCGGTGCCGCGGCGGCCGCAGCAGCGGCAGGTGCCACGGTCGTTGGCGCAGTTGCGGCCGGAGCCGCAGCGGGAGGAGTCGCTGGTGCCGTCGCTTGCGCGAGCATCATCCGCTCGATGGCCGGCGCTGCCGCGGCGCTCGCGAAGTCGTTCGCGCCGGCGGGCGCGACGAGCGCGCACCCGGACGCCATCAGGATCATTGCAATGATTCGTTTCATGTCGTTCCCCTCAAAGCGCTTCCGCGCCGACTTCGCCGGTGCGGATACGCACGACCTGCTCCAGCGGAAACACGAAGATCTTGCCGTCGCCGATCTTGCCGGTGTTGGCAGCCTGTTCGATCGTCTCGATCGCGCGCTCCAGGAGATCGTCGCGGATCGCGGCCTCGATCTTCACCTTCGGCAGGAAATCGACGACGTATTCCGCGCCGCGGTAAAGCTCCGTGTGGCCTTTCTGGCGGCCGAAGCCTTTCACCTCGGTCACGGTGATGCCCTGCACGCCGATCGACGACAGCGCCTCGCGGACTTCGTCGAGCTTGAAGGGCTTGATGATGGCGGTGATGAGTTTCATGGTGCCTCCGGGTGAAGAATGCTGTGGCCGCTCAGAATGTCTTCTGCACGTACACCACGACCTGCGTGTCGGCGATCTTCTTGCCGAACGGATTGGTGTAGAGCTCGTCGTGCGCGTCGGTGCCGGTGACGTAGAGGCCGGTCGTCAGACCATAGATCTCGGTCGACGCGCCGACCTTCCAGTCGGTGTAATTGAAGTCACCGAAGTGCCTGAAGCGCTGGTGCCCGACATGGCCCGTGAGCGTGACCTTGCCGATGACATCGCTCACCTTCTCGATCACGTCGTAGTTCGCCGTCAGGTCGATGTAATCGCTGCCGCGCGAATCCGGAAATCCGAACGTCTTGTCGCCGAGTACGTAGCTGTACTTGAGCGAGAGGAACTTCCACGTGAGGCCGGCATAGCCTTCGAGCGTGTCGGGTTTCGTGTAGCCGCCCGGGTACGTGCCGGGATAGTAGTAATAGAGGAGACCGATGTCGTAGCCGAGGTCGCCGTAGAGCGAGCCCTTGTATCCGCCGTACATGTCCCATTCGAGGCTCGCGGAAACGCCGGGCGTCGCATCGGACAGCCAGCTGATGTTGGAACCCCACGTGCCGACATAGAACCCGCTCTTGTGTCCCAGATCGAAGCCGCCCTGCAACGCGGGCTTCTCATTGGTCTGCGACACGCCGCGGAACACGTACTGGCTGTAGATGCCGACGTTGCCGGTGAACGTCCAGTCGGGCTCGGGCGCGGGAGCGGACGCGGCAGTCTGTGCAGCGACGGGAAGGGACAGGGCTGCGGCAAGTGCGCCTGCAGCGACGGAGAGACGCAGCGATGGGGCCAGCATGGAAATCCTTTGGGTTTTGTTGGGGGGTTCCTGCATCTTCTTTCAGCATTTGGTGTGCCACCTGTCGAATGGTGTTTCGCGACAGACACTTGCGCGATGCACGGCGACGTCCCGGTGTTCGGCGGGCGGCGGGCTGGGCGATTTCGGTGCGCGGTGCCGCGCGCGTGCACGACCCTGGGGCGCTCGGCCGTTCGGGCGAGCCTTGCGCCCGCTGAACTTTGCTAGACTGGTTCGCGTCTTTCGAAGATCGTCGTCAACCGGAGTGCGCCATGCTCAACAGCCGACCTCTCGATGAACTCGCGGCCCGCATCGGGCAGGCGTTCGAGAACAGTCCCGCCAAGGACATCGAGAAGAACATCAAGCAGCTGCTCACGAACGGCCTCGCGCGTCTCGACGTGGTGCCGCGCGCGGAGTTCGACGTGCAGGCGCAGGTGCTCCTGCGCACGCGGGAGAAGCTCGAGGCGCTGGAGCGACGTCTCGCCGAGCTGGAGTCGCGCGTTGCGCCCGCGCCGATGGGCGGCGGCGCGTACATGAACCCGCAGGGCGGGATGGGCGGTCAGCAGGGTTTCGGCGGCGCCGGCCCCGCGGGTGGCGCAATGGGCGGCCCGGGCAGCGTGAGCGAGCCTCCGACGGGCGGCCCGGGTTTCGATTCCCAGCGGCCGCCGGGCTCGGGCGGCTGAACCGGCGCGACTGACGACCGTCATCCGACCCGGCGAGCACCGGCGCCATGGCGCTCGCCGTGCTGCACTCGCGCGCCCTTGCCGGCGTCGACGCGCCTCCGGTCGACGTCGAGGTGCACCTCTCCGGGGGCCTGCCGGCGTTCAACCTCGTCGGCCTGCCCGACACCGAAGTGAAGGAGGCGCGCGATCGCGTGCGCGCCGCGCTGCACAACACGCGCTTCGATTTCCCGGCCCGGAAGATCACGGTGAATCTCGCGCCGGCGGATCTGCCGAAAGAGTCGGGTCGCTTCGACCTGCCCATCGCCCTGGGCATCCTGGTGGCGACGGGCCAGCTGCCTGCACGGGCGCTCGACACGTTCGAGTTTGCGGGCGAGCTCGCGTTGACGGGCGCGTTGCGTCCCGTGCGCGGTGCTCTACCGATGGCCATTGCAGCGCATCGCGCGGGACGCAGTTTTGTCCTGCCGATGGAGAGCGCCGTCGAGGCGGGCCTCGTGCGCGACGCTGCGATCTTCGGCGCCCGCGACCTGTTGCAGGTCTGCGCACATCTCGCGGGCGATGCCCCACTGGAGCCGCTCGCCCGCGATGCCGCACCGGCACACGTTGCGCGCGGCGGCGATCTTTCCGATGTGCGCGGACAGGGTCACGCGAAACGCGCGCTGGTCATTGCGGCCGCCGGGGCACACAGCCTGCTGATGATCGGCCCGCCGGGCACGGGCAAGTCGATGCTGGCGCAACGGCTGCCGGGCATCCTGCCGGCGCTCGAGGAGGATCAGGCGCTCGAAACGGCGGCCATTGCGTCGCTTGCCGGCCGCTTTTCGCCGAAGGACTGGGGCATCCCTCCGTTTCGTGCGCCGCATCACACGGCGAGTGCCGTGGCGCTCGTGGGCGGCGGCGGTGATCCCCGACCGGGTGAGATCTCCCTGGCGCATCACGGGGTGCTGTTCCTCGACGAGCTGCCCGAGTGGGACCGCCGCGTGCTCGAGGTGCTGCGTGAGCCGCTCGAATCCGGCGAGATCCACATTTCGCGCGCTGCGCGCCAGAGCACGTTTCCGGCGCGCTTCCAACTCATCGCGACCATGAATCCATGTCCGTGCGGCTGGCTGGGGCATCCTACGGGCCGGTGTCATTGCACGCCGGACCAGGTGCATCGCTACCGCTCGCGCGTATCGGGTGCGCTCCTCGATCGCATCGACATGGGTATCGAAGTGCCGGCCGTCGAGCCTGAAGTGCTCGCGCGCGGCGCTGATGCCGCGGGTTCACCCACCTCCGACAGCGTACGCGCGGAGGTCTGTCGTGCACGTTCGTTGCAGCAGGCGCGCCAGGGCCGCACCAATGCATGCCTCGAGGCGCGGGACGTGCAGCGCTGGTGTGCACCGGATGCGCAGGGCAGCGCGGTGCTTGCGGGCGCGATGGCGCGCCTGTCGCTCTCGGCGCGGAGCTACCATCGGGTGCTGAAGGTCGCGCGGACGATCGCCGACCTCGATGGAAGTGCGCCGGTCACTACGGCGCACGTATCGGAAGCGCTCTCTTACCGCCGCTTCGATCGCGCTGCGGCCTGACCACATCCGGGGTCGCGCGAGGGACAGCGTGACAGAGGCGCGCGCCTGGTCAGTACACGCGAAAGCGCGGCGCCTCGCCATGCAGCAGCACGCGCTCCACGTTCTTCCAGGCCTCGCGAAACAGGAAGGCAGCCGACTGGCGCGTCACGCCGGCGATGTGAGGGGTGAGCAGCACCCGGTGCGCGGCCTCACCGGTGAGGGTCAGCAGCGGATTGTCCGGTGCAGGCGGTTCCGTGGCATAGACGTCCACCGCGGCGCCGCCGAGCTTGCCTTCTGCGAGACGCGCTGCCAGCGCCGCTTCGTCCACGATGCCGCCGCGCGCCGCGTTGATCAGCACCGCGGCCGGCTTCATGCGTGCCAGCGCGACCGCATCGATCAGATCGCGCGTTTCGTCGAGGAGCGGCATGTGGAGCGTCACGATGTCCGCAGCACCGAGGAGCTCGTCCAGTGGCATCGGCTGCGCACCCGCCGGAACGCCTTCGCCGTCCTCGCGCGGCGCGGGGTCGTAGTACGCAATCCTGCAGCCGGCGCGATGGAAGGCCTGCGCGACAGCATTGCCGATCGTGCCCATGCCGACGATGCCCGCGAGCAATCCTTCGAGGCCGCCGACGTTGTCGGCGAGGAGGCGAGTGCGGAACGCGTTGTAGTTCCCGGCGCGCACCTCGTCGTTCGACCACGCGAGCCGGCGGAGCAGGGAGGTCGCCGCGGTCACGGCGTATTCGGCGACGGCGGCGTTGCTGCCTCCCGGCACGTTCGCGACCGGGATGCCGCGCTCCACCAGTGCCGCCCGATCGAGCCGATCCACGCCCGCCCCGGTGACCTGCACCAGCGAAAGCCGCCCGCCGGCGAAAAGATCGGCCGCGAGCTTCGGCCCCACCGCCGGCATGACGAGCGCAGCGACTCTTTTCATCAGCGCGGGCACGTCCGCATCCGCCGGCGCGCGGTAATGCACGTCGAGATCGAACGGCGGGGTCACACCCACGCGGGCGAAGTCCGCGGCGGGACGCAGGCAAAGGACTTCGGGCATCAGGGGGCCTTGGTGGCGGTGGGCGATGGCTCGTCGGTGCCCGGGCGGATGTCACCGACAGGAAAGAAGCAGAGCAGCACCAGTGGCTCCTCGCCGATGTTGCGCGTGGCGTGCAGCTCGCCCGGCGGGACGAGAATGGTGTCGCCCGGACCCACCGCGATGTCGTTGCCGTCGCAGGAGGTCATGCCATGGCCGGAGAGCACGTGGATGCATTCCTCGAAGTCGGCGTGGCGATGCTTCGCCCGTGCAGCATCGGCGGACGTGGCGACGGGAATCTCCACCCGCCGCAGCGTGACCCCGGTGGCGCCCTGCGCCGCCGAGACGATCTCGTGCGACGTGCGACCGGGCAGCGCGAGGCGCTTGGCCTCGGAGAGCCGGATGACGCGCATGTCACCCGACCTGGCGCAACCGCGTGATCTCCGCGGTCCCGCCCTGCGCCTCGTCGAGGAGGCGGAAGAGCTCGGTGGATTCCCGCGCAATCGCGTCGGCGATGTCGTTCAGCATGCGCAAGCCCTTCTCGACGGTGGCATGCTGCGGCGCGCCGTACCAGCCCGTGGGTGCGATCGTGCGGATGTCGCGCAGCACGGGCTGGTAGCTGCGCGTGCGCCGCAGCTTGTCCCATTTGCGGCCCTGCGCAGGGTCGGACGAGTAATCGATCCGGTCGAGGTGCACGAGGTCGGGGCGATGCGCCAGTACCGCCAGCGCTTCGATCTCGCCGCCGTGGGTGAGGCCGCCGCAGTCGTGCCCGTAGAGCTCCGCGGCGACATAGCAGGCCTGCACCGTCAGGACGCTCATGTGATGCTCGCGGTGCAACGCCTCGGCCGCGATCGCGAGGGACGGGATGTTGCCCTCGTGCCAGTTGAGGATCAGCAGGTACTTCGCGCCATGCTTCGCCGTCGAGCTGCACGTCTCGATGACCACCCGCTGATAGGTTTCTGGCGTAAGGGTGATCGTGCCTTCGAACGGCATGTGCATCGGCGTGACGCCGAGCGGTCCGCCGGGCAGCACGATGGCGTCCATGCGTTCGGCGACGGCGTGGCCGATCACGTTCGAGGCGAAGATATCGGTGCCCGTAGGCAGATGCGGCCCGTGCTGCTCGACGCTGCCCGCCGGCAGGATGACCAGCGGGTGACGCGCGAACTGCGCCGCGATCTCGGGCTGCGTGAGCTCCTGGAAGTAGCGGCTCGCGGGTACGTCGCCCATCATGCGGCCACGGGCTCGAGCCCGATCTTCGCGCGCGTTTCGTCGAGGACGTCGGCGACGCGCACCGCCTGGCCCTTGCGATCGATCGAGCGCAGTGCAGCGTTCACCACCGCCACCGCAACGTTGCCGTTGTACGCGGTGAGCTCGTTCTCGCGACCGGTCGCGCAGCTCGTGGCGAACATCTCGAGCTCGGCGCGGAACATGTCGCTCTCGGGCAGCGCGATTTCCTCGCGCTTCGCATAGCCGTTCTTGCCGCGCTGCACGTACAGGGTCGAGCTCTGGTGCAGCAGATGCGGCGTGTCCCAGGTTCCGAAGTCGATCTCGTAATGCACGAGCGCCTTGGAGCCGAAGACGCGGACCGCGAAAACCCCCGGCGACGTCCAGCACGACCCGACGTAGCCGACCTTGCCGTCGGCGAACTTGAGCAGCGTCATCGACTGGTCGTCGACCTCCGCGCCCACCGGCGAGAGCTTGGACGCCATCGACGACACCTCGGCGATCTCGCCGCCGAGAAGATGCAGCACGTCGAACTGGTGGATTGCGAGCTGTGACAGCGGCCCGCCGGGCGCGCGGCTCTTGTACCAGCGCCACGTATCGGGCGTGAGCTCGAGTGCCCGCTCGTTGGAGAAGTTCGCCTCGATGAACGCTACGCGTCCCAGCTCGCCGCGCTCGGCCATGTCCTTGATGATCCGGATGCCGGCCATCAGGCGCGCGCTGTGGCCGACCGTGACCGTGATGCCGTATTGCTGCTGCAGCGCGCCGAGCTTGAGCCCATCCTCCAGGGTATGGGCGATCGGCTTTTCGGTATAGACGTGCTTGCCGGCGCGTGCGACCTGCTCCGCAACCGGCAGGTGCTGCTCGTTCGGCACGGTGAGGATCACGCCCCTGATCTCGGGATTCGCGAGCATTTCCGCCAGCTCACCGACCGCGGGCACCCCCGTCTCGCTCGCGAACGCCCGGCGCTTCTCCTCGGAGCGGCTGAAGGCCGCCACCACCTGGATCCTGTCGGATTGCTTCGCGGCACGCGTGAGCACCTTGGCCCAGCGGCCGAGCCCGACGATGCCTACCTTCACTGGACCTGCGGCCATGCGATCTCCCGGTTTCGTGGGTGCGCGCTGGACGTTCCGGCGCGCAGGGTTGTACTATCATATGATCGTATGACGAACCGGTCAAATCCGCTGCCCGCGTCACCGCCGCTGCCCGTGGTGCGGCGTTCGCTTGCGCCGTTGCGCGAGCAGGTGCTCGATCAGTTGCGCGAGGCCATCATCGACGGCCGCCTCGAGCCGGGCGCTCGCCTCATCGAGCGCTCGCTCATCGACATGCTCGGCGTATCGCGAACGGTGGTGCGCGAGGCGCTGCGGCAGCTCGAGTCCGAAGGGCTGGTGGCGACCGACGCCAGGAAGGGGATGGTGGTGCGCGCGCTGACCGCCGCGGAGGCGCGCGACCTCTACGCCATTCGCGCGCTGCTCGAAGGGCTCGCCGCGCGCCTGTTCGTCGAGCATGCGACGACGGTGCAGCGCAAGGCGCTCGCCGAAGCACTGCAGGAGACGGTGCGCGCTTACGGGACCGGCGATCCCGACTCCGTGCTGCGCGCCAAGAATGAGTTCTACCGCCGGTTGTTCGATGGCGCAGGCAGTGAGACGCTCTCGTCGATGCTGGGCATGCTGCACGCCCGCATCTGGCGCTGGCGCGCGCTCGGTCTCGGCCATCCCAACCGGTCGGAGCGTCGCTCGCGCGAGAGCATCCGTGCGCTGCAGGCGCTGCTCGCCGCTGCCAAAGCGAACGACCCCGAGCGTGCCGAGGCCATCATGCGCGAAGAGTCGACGAGGGCTGGCGCCGAAGTCATGCGGCTCCTGGAACCGCATGCGGAGGCCGTGCGGCCGCGTGCGGCAACGATACCCGCAGATTCGCACCATTAGATGGCATTCGCGTCCACATCAGATCAACACGTAACGAGGAGGAGGCATCATGCGCAAGGCAATGCTGTGCGCCGCCATGGCGGCGGTCGGGCTGGTGATCGGGGCCAGGGGTGCAAGCGCCGCGGAAGGTGACGATTATCCAAAGCGCGCAATTCGCATGATCCTGCCCAACGGGCCGGGCAGCTCCAACGACGTGCTGGGGCGCATCCTGGCGCTCAAGCTCTCCGAAACCCTCGGCCAGCCGGTGGTGGTCGAGAACCACGCGGGGGCAAGCGGCGTCGTGGGAATGGAGATCGCGAAGAATTCGCCGCCCGACGGCTACACCATCGTGGCCGCCTCGCCGGCCGCCACCTCGATCGCGGTGAACCTGCACAAGAAGCTCTCGTACGACCCGTTGAACGATTTCCAGTACATCTCCACGTACGCCGTGCTCCCGAACATGCTGGTGGTGACGCCGTCCCTGCCGGTGAAGAACCTGCAGGAGCTGATCGAGTACGCGAAAAACGCGAAGTCGGATGTCTTCATGGCCTCGGCAGGGCCCGGGTCGCAAAGCCATCTCGCGGGTGCAATGCTCACCCAGATGGGTGGCTTCCCGTCCGTGCACGTGCCCTACAAGGGAGGCGGCGCTTCGGTGCTCGCGGTCATTTCCGGCGAGGCGCAATGGACTATCACGCCGGCATCGTCGGTCGTGGGCCAGGCGCGGAGCGGGACCGTACGCGCGATCGCCCAAAGCCTGCCGCAGCGCACGCCGCTGTTGCCGGACGTCCCGGCCGTTTCCGAAACGGTGCCGGGCTACGCCTACAGTGCGTGGAACGGCCTCATCGTGCCGAAGGGCACCCCGCCGGCCGTGATCGCGAAACTGCGTGCGGCCCTGCTGAAGACCGTGAGCCTGCCCGAGGTCAGGGAAGGATTCGCGAAGCAGGGCGCTGAGGTCGTGACGAACACGGCGGAGGAGTTCCGCAAGCTCGTGGAGGGCGAGATGGAGTCCACGGGCCGCGTCGTGAAGGCTACCGGCCTGAAGGTGGAGTGACGCAACTGCCTCAAGCACGCACCTGAGCCACGCGCACACGCGGCCGCGCCGCGAGTGCTGCATGGAGCAGCTGCAAATGGGCCCTCCCCGGGCCCATTCTCTTTCTGGCGAGGGTGAACCGCTTCCCCTGGTCGTCCTCTAACTCGCCATCAGGCGCCACCCGTACCGGCCCAGCATCGGTTGTCCCCCGAACGCAGCGTCCGGACGGGCGCGGGGCCTCCGCTATACTCCACTGTCCCCATGAACGCCATCACGGAACGCTTCCTGCAAGCGGGGCAAGCCGACGCGCCGCGCCTGCGCGAGATCCCGTACAACTACACGTCGTTCTCCGATCGCGAGATCGTGATGCGGCTGCTCGGCGCGGACATGTGGCGCACCGTCGAGGAACTGCGCGGCACCCGGCGCACGGGTCGTTCCGCACGCATGCTGTTCGAGGTGCTCGGCGACATCTGGGTGGTCGAGCGCAATCCGTATCTGCAGGACGATCTGCTGCAGAACACGAAGCGCCAGCGGCTCCTCGTGGACGCCCTGAGGCACCGGCTCGGCGAGATCGACAAGCGCCGGATCGACAACGCGCGTGACGATCCCGAGCGCGATATCAAGGTCGGGCGCCTGGTCGACGCCGCGCACGGCGCGGTGGACCGGTTCGCACGCTCCTTCGCCGAAACGGCGCAATTGCGTCGCCGGACGCGGCAGGTGCTCTCACGCTATACCGCACGCGACAACATCGCCTTCGACGGCCTCGCGCGCGTGTCGCACGTCACGGATGCCACGGACTGGCGCGTCGAATATCCGTTCGTCGTGCTGCTCCCCGATACCGAGGCCGAGGTGCGCGGCCTGGTCGAGGGCTGCATCGAGCTCGGCCTCACGATCATTCCACGCGGTGGCGGCACCGGCTACACGGGCGGGGCGATTCCGCTCACCGCGCGTGCCGCAGTGATCAACGTCGAAAAGCTCGAGCGGCTGTCCGTGGTCGAGCGCGTCACCCTGCGCGGACATGCGCAGCCCGTGCCAACCATCGAAGCAGGATCGGGCGTCGTCACCAAGCGCGTGATGGACGTCGCCGAGCGGGAGTCGCTCGTGTTCGCGGTGGATCCCACGTCCGCCGATGCGTCGTGCATCGGCGGCAACGTCGCGATGAACGCCGGCGGCAAGAAGGCGGTGCTGTGGGGCACCGCGCTGGACAACCTGCTGTCGTGGAAGATGGTCACGCCGGACGCGGACTGGCTCGAAGTCACGCGCGTCGACCACAACCTCGGCAAGATCCACGATGCGCAGTCGGCGACCTTCGAGCTCGTCTGGTACGAGCGCGACGGCAAGACGGCCAGGCGGCGCGAGACGCTCGCCGTGCCCGGTCGCGACTTCCGCCGCGTGGGACTCGGCAAGGACGTCACGGACAAGTTCCTTGCAGGGCTGCCGGGCATCCAGAAGGAAGGCTGCGACGGGATCATCACGTCGGCACGCTTCGTCCTGCACCGAATGCCCCCCGCGATCCGCACCGTGTGCCTCGAGTTCTTCGGCCAGGTGCGCGATTCCACGCCCGCGATCGTCGAGATCAAGAACTATCTCGACGGCCGGCCGCATGGCGCCATTCTCGCGGGCCTCGAGCATCTCGACGAGCGCTACGTGCGCGCGGTGGGCTACGCCACCAAGGCCAAGCGGCATGGCTGTCCGAAGATGGTGCTGCTGGGGGACATCGTCGGCGAAACCGAGGACGCCGTCGCGAAGGCGGCGTCCGACGTGGTGCGAATCGCCAACGCGCGCGGGGCGGAAGGGTTCATCGCCGTCTCGCCGGAGACCCGCAAGCGCTTCTGGCTCGACCGCTCGCGCACGGCGGCGATCGCGAAGCACACCAACGCGTTCAAGATCAACGAGGACGTGGTGATACCGCTCGAGCGCCTCGGCGACTACACCGACGGCGTCGAGCGCATCAACATCGAGCTCTCCATCCGGAACAAGCTGCGGCTGTGCGACACGCTCGCGGCGTTCTTCCGCGGCCCGATGCCCGACGTCGGCGACGAGAAGCGCACCGCCGAGGAGATCGTCAGCGCGAAGGTCGAGGAAGCGCGCGCCCTGGTCGAGGCCACGCGCGAGCGGTGGCAGGACCTGCTCCAGCGCATCGACGAGACGTTCCCCGCGCTGCAGGACCATTCCGTCGTGGTGTCGTGGAAGACCGAGCTGAAGGCGCGCCTCGACGAGATCTTCTCCGGCATTGCCTTCGACGCCATCCGCATTCGCTACGCGGCGATCCACAAGGAGGTCCTGCGCAGCCGGGTGTTCGTCGCGCTGCACATGCACGCGGGCGACGGCAACGTGCACACCAACATTCCGGTCAACTCCGACGACTACGGCATGCTGCAGGAGGCCAATGCGGCCGTGGCGCGGATCATGCGGCTCGCGCGCGACTTGGGGGGCGTCATTTCCGGCGAGCACGGCATCGGCGTGACCAAGATCGAGTACCTCACGCCCGAGGAGATCGCGCCGTTCGCCGAGTACAAGCAGCGCGTCGATCCGAAGGGCCGGTTCAACGCCGGCAAGCTGCTGCCCGGCGCCGACCTCCGCAATGCCTATACGCCCAGCTTCAGCCTGCTCGGCGCGGAAAGCCTGATCCTCGAGCACTCCGAAACCGGCAACATCCTCGATTCGATCAAGGACTGCCTGCGCTGCGGCAAGTGCAAGCCGGTGTGCGCGACGCACGTGCCGCGCGCGAACCTGCTCTACAGCCCGCGCAACAAGATCCTCGGGACGTCCCTGCTGATCGAGGCGTTCCTGTACGAGGAGCAGACGCGGCGCGGCGTGAGCCTCCGGCATTTCGACGAGTTTCGCGACGTGGCGGAGCACTGCACGGTATGTCACAAGTGCGAGCGGCCCTGCCCGGTCGACATCGATTTCGGCGACGTGTCGATCGCCATGCGCAACCTGCTGCGGCGCGAAGGCAAGCAGGAGACGAGCCTCGCGACCAGCGCGGCCATGTTCTTCCTGTCCGCGACCGACCCGACCACGATCAAGCTCACCAAGACGGCGATGATCGACATCGGCTATCGCGCGCAGCGCCTCGCGCATGGCGTGGCCAAGCGGCTCGGGCTGACGCAATCGCAGACCAGGCGCCCGCCGGCCACCACCGGCAAGCCGCCGGTGGTCGCCCAGGTCATTCACTTCATCAACAAGCCGATGCCCGGCGGGCTGCCGAAGCGCACTTCGCGCGCCCTCCTCGACATCGAGGACGACAAGATCGTGCCGATCATTCGCGATCCGAAGAAGGTCAGCGAAGAATCGGAGGCGGTGTTCTATTTTCCAGGCTGCGGTTCCGAGCGCCTCTTCTCGCAGGTCGGTCTCGCGACGCAGGCCATGCTGTACCACGTTGGCGCGCAATGCGTGCTGCCGCCCGGCTACCTGTGCTGCGGCTATCCGCAGACGGCCGCCGGGCACCACGACAAGGGCCAGCAGATCATCACGGACAACCGGGTGCTGTTCCACCGCGTCGCGAACACGCTCAACTATCTCGACATCAAGACCGTCCTGGTGTCGTGCGGCACATGTCTCGATCAGCTCGAGCGCTACGAGTTCGAGAAGGTGTTCCCTGGCTGCCGCCTCATCGACATCCACGAATACCTGCTCGAGAAGGGCGTGAAGCTCGAGGGTGTGAACGGCGTGCGCTACATGTACCACGACCCCTGCCACACGCCGATCAAGCAATACCAGCCGCTCAAGGTCGTCAACGACCTGATGGGCACCAAGGTCACACTCAACGACCGTTGCTGCGGCGAATCGGGCACGCTCGCCACGACGCGGCCGGATATCTCCACCCAGGTGCGTTTCCGGAAGGAAGAGGAGATGCGCAAGGGCGCGACGATGGCGCGCGAGGACGGCTTCGCGGGCGAGGTGAAGGTGCTGACCTCGTGTCCGTCGTGCCTGCAGGGGTTGTCGCGGTTCGACAACGACGCGGGCACGAAGGCGGATTACATCGTGGTCGAGCTCGCGCGAAACCTGCTGGGCGAGAACTGGATGGCCGACTACGTGACCGCCGCGAACAACGGCGGCATCGAGCGCGTGCTCCTGTAGATCCGACGCTGCGCGCATCCGCGCACCTGTCCGCTACACCTTGTACTGAAGAAGCGCTCCGCGCGCATTGGCGGCGCGCCCAAAAAAAGCCCGCCGGCTGATGCTGCACACGGCGGGTGGAGGCAAGCGCTGTCGTCGAGCGACGCGATTGCCTCCAGCTTCGCGCGCTCCGCCATCCTCGCGCGTGTGAGCATTCCGCATCCGCGTTGCAGAAAATTCACGCGTTCGGCAGATCGTGGCCGCCGTTCCCCTGACGCGTCCGCGAGTGAGCACACCCCTGTGCTATAAGCGCCGGATGCCGATAAGTCAGCATGAGCCGGATGTCATGCGAAGGCCGCGCGGATGCACACCTTGACCCCTGAAGCAGCGCCGCCCGAAGTGGCGGTCCCAGTGCGGGAAGCCCCGCCCCCCGAGCAACCCGATCCCGAGGTACCGTTCGCCGACGTCGATGGCGCGGTACGCTGGATCAAGTCCCTGCCGCTGACGAACGCAACGCAGCTCGCGTCCGCGTTGCTGGCGCAACTGCGCGCCATGAGCCTGCTGGAGTTCGTGCCGCGCGAACGCGCGCGCATCGCCGAGGTGATCCGCGAGCAGGTGGCCCACGTGCACACCGAGCTCGCCCGCCGTTATGCGGGCAAGCCGCAGCCGGCGGGGGACCGGGAGCTCGACGCGGCGGATCAGGCCATCGCGCTGTGGCATGCCCTTTGGGAGCAATACTCGGCGTGCCTCAAGCCGCTGCTCGAGGGCGACCCCGAGCTCGAAGGCGTGAAGGCTAAGGTGCTGCAGCGCGGACTGTACGTCGGCAAGCAGCTCGTGCTCGTGTACGGCCTTGCGCGCCGCGCACCGCCGCCGCAACTCTGGCAGGAGATCCACGCGTATTACCGCCTGGCCGAAATGCTCGAGTGCACGGGGACCGCCGTTTCCGACGAGCTCATGCCGGCCGCGGTCGGCCTGTCGTGCTACTCCACCTACGTCCACGCGTTGCTGCTTGCGCTCGCCGACCCGTGTGCGCTCACGGTGAAGCAGATCGAGCTCACCGATCGGTGGCTGCAGATGTGGGCGCGCAAGGTCTGCCCCTATGGCAAACCACGCGCGGCGGAAGGTCCCGTGCTGCTCGTCGACCTGAATGCCGGCATCGGCGCAACGCTTGCTGCGACGGTACCGCGGCAGCTCCCGGACTCGATGCGCTTCGGTTATCCGCACAAGCTGTCGACATCGGTGCGCGGGCGGCTCAAGCGCCTGCAGAGCGGCGCGGATCCCGCCGAGCTGCAGCTGGGACGCGATTGCGGGATCGAGCAGTGCACCACGCTGCTCAGCCACCTCGACGCGAAGTGGTATCAGCTGCCGCGCAGCATGAGCGGGCTCTCGACCGGCGTCGTGTCGCTATGCGGCGGGGGACTCTCCGCGGCGTTCTTCCGCGCGAGCGGCCGCACCTTCGAGCGCAGCGATCCCCTCGGCCGCACCACGACGTATCAGGGCGGCACCCGGGGGTTGCATCTCCAGACGCTCGGGGCCGTCACCGATTACGATCGGGGCCGCGAGGAAGCCGAGCGCAAATGGGCCTGGGAACAGTGGGAGGGCACCTACGAGCACCGGGATGCCGTCCTGATGCGCACGGGCAACGTGCTGCATCGCTGGTTCCTCGAGCAGCTCGTCGTTCTCGAGGACGACGACCTGCTGCGGTTGGGCTACGTAACGCGCGTGGCCCAGGGTGACGGGGCGATGCTGCACATGTCCCTGCGCCTCTTCTCCGGCAAGCCGCAGGCGCTCGCCGTCCGGCCGGTGTCGACCGCGCTTGCCGAGGATCCGCCCGTGCCGTGTCTGCTGCTCGCCGAGATGCCCGACGACAAGGCGAGCCTCATCCTGCCGCCGCGTACGTTCACGCCAAGCCGCGTGGTGCGCACCATGGATGGCGGTCCCGAGCGCACGTATCGCCTCACGCGCCTGCTGCAGCGCGGCGGGGATTTCGAGCGCGTCGCCTTCGAGGCTGCCGAAGCCTAGAGCGCGGGCCGGCCCGACGAGCAGCAGCACCGGCCGGTGCGCGGGAACTGCACGGTCATCCCCGCGCTCGTACCGCCATTGCACGAAGGAGGCCGGCATGGCCAACCGACTCGCGAGCGAGACGAGCCCTTACCTGCAGCAGCACGCGGAAAATCCCGTCGATTGGTATCCCTGGGGCGAGGAGGCGCTGGAGCGCGCCAAACGCGAAGACAAGCCGATCCTCCTGTCCATCGGCTATTCGGCCTGCCACTGGTGCCACGTGATGGCGCACGAGTCGTTCGAGGACGCGGAGGTCGCGCGGGTCATGAACGGCCTGTTCGTGAACGTGAAGGTCGACCGCGAGGAGCGGCCGGATCTCGATCAGGTGTACCAGCTCGCGCACGCGCTGCTGACGCGGCGCGGCGGGGGCTGGCCGCTGACCATGGTGCTCACGCCGGCGGGTGAGCCGTTCTTCGGCGGCACCTATTTCCCGAAGCAGGCGCGCTACGGGCTGCCCGGATTCCGCGACCTGCTGCCGAAGCTCGCCGCCGCCTATCATGAGCAGGGGCCCGCCATCGCCGAGCAGAACGCTCGGCTGAAAGAGGCGCTCGCAAGCCTCGCGCCCGCGGCCTCCGCTGGATCGCCCCCGACGGGGGCGGCAGGTGCCGCGCTGAAGGGCCTCAAGGCCAGCTTCGACGCCGAGCACGGCGGGTTCGGCGCGGCGCCGAAGTTTCCGCATCCGGCCGAGCTCGAGTTCTGCCTGCGTGCCGCGGTACTGCACGACGATGCGGAAGCGTTGCACATCGTGGAGCGCACGCTATCCGCGATGGCCGATGGCGGGATCCACGACCAGCTTGGCGGCGGCTTCTGCCGGTACTCCGTCGATGCCGAGTGGACGATCCCGCACTTCGAGAAGATGCTTTACGACAACGGGCCATTGCTCGGCCTGTACGCCGACCTGGCGCGCGGCGGCAGCGAGAGTGCCATGGCGCGCGTCGCGCGCGGCATCGTCGGCTGGGCCGTGCGCGAGATGCGCGCCGCCGATGGTGCGTTCTACTCGAGCCTCGACGCCGACAGCGAAGGCGAGGAAGGCAGGTTCTACGTATGGTCACGCGATGAAGTGCACCGCGTGCTCTCGGCAGACGAGTACGCGGTAGCCGCGCCGCACTTCGGGCTCGACCAGCCGCCGAATTTCGAGAACACGGCATGGCACCTGAGGGTCGTCGTGGCGCTCGACGCTGTCGCGCACCGGCTCGGCATCGGCCTGCCGGATGCGCAGATGCGGCTGGTCGCGGCCAAGGCAGCGCTTTTCGCAGCACGCGCGAAACGCGTGCGGCCAGGGCTCGACGACAAGATCCTCACGTCCTGGAACGCCCTGATGATCGCCGGCCTGGCGCGAGCCGCGCGCGCGCTCGACGAGCCCGCGTGGGCGGACCTGGCCATCGCCGCGGTCGATTCGCTGCGCCGGACGCAGTGGGTGAACGGGCGCCTGCTCGCGACGCGCAAGGGCGAACGCGCGCATCTCAACGCCTATCTCGACGATCACGCGTTCCTTCTCGCCGCGCTGCTGGAGCTCATGCAAACGCGCTTCCGGCTGCAGGATTACACCTGGGCGCGCGAGGTCGCCGACGTCATGCTCGCGCACTTCGAGGATCGTGCCGGCGGCGGGTTCTGGTTCACGAGCCATGACCACGAAGCGCTGCTGCAGCGCCAGAAGCCGGGCCCGGACAACGCCACGCCCTCGGGCAACGGCGTGGCGGCGCAGGCCCTGATCGCGCTCGGCCACCTCGCGTCGGCGCCGCACTACGTCGAATCTGCAGAACGCGCGGTACGGGCCTTCGCTGGCTCCATGCGCGACGCGCCGGGCGGGTTCTCCACCCTGCTCAGCGCGCTCGAGGACCTGGAGCGTCCGCCGGCCACGGTGCTGCTCGCGGGCGATCCGCAGACGACGGCCGCCTGGCAGCAGGAACTCGAACGGACCCTCCGGCCGACGGTGCGGATTTTCGACGTCGGCAGGCTGAACCTCCCGCCCGAGCTGGCGAAAGGTGTGCCGTCAACCGAGGGCGCCACGGCCTGGCTTTGCCGTGGAACGCATTGCCTGCCGGGCGTGTCTTCGCTGGACGAGCTCGCAACCCGGCTCGCATCCGCCGACTGAGAGGTCTGCAAGCGTCAACGCGGCACCGGTCGGGACGTTAAGCGTCTTCCAGCGGGGGCGCCGCGAGCGCGCCATTTCCGGTAACATTCGGGCCGCTAGTCGACCCAGTCAACGGAGACCCAATGAAGATCGCTGCCATCCTGCTCGCCATCGCGGGCGTCGCGACTGCCACCGCGGCCAGCGCCCAGTCGGGCGAAGACCTGATCAAGAAGAACGGCTGCACGGCCTGCCACGCCATCGACAAGAAGGTGGTCGGGCCCGCGTACCAGGACGTCGCCGCCAAGTACAAGGGCGATGCCGGCGCGGCCGCGCGCCTCATGGACAAGGTGAAGAAGGGTGGCTCGGGGGTGTGGGGGCAGGTGCCGATGCCGCCGAACCCGCAAGTGAGCCCCGCCGACCTGAAGACGATGATCACGTTCATCCTGAATTTGAAGAAGTAAGCCCCTGCTCTCGATGCGAACGGCCGCGGTGCTCATCGCGGCCGTTTTCATTGGCGCCGTCCCCGCAGGGTGGCGCACGTTTTTTGACGCTGGCCGGCAGAGCCGGTAACCTACGGCGGTCCGTGCAGGAGAGTGCAGGCCGGTTCATCTCCGGCGTGCCGCCGAAGGCGCAACTCCCGCAATCGCTCAGGCAAAAGGACTGCCGGACGCACAGCAACTCTGGAGAGAGGCCGCGCTGGAACAACGGCGCCGGCCCACCGAAGGGGCACCGGCCGCGCACCGATCATCGGCGCCGGTCGCAATCTCTCAGGTAAAAGGACAGACGGGCGAAGCGCATCGTGCGCTCTCGCCCTTTTTCTTTGCCCGGGGGTAACGCGTGCTCCGTCAAACGCCACTGAACGCCACGCATCGCGCCGCGCATGCGCGCATGGTCGATTTCGGTGGCTGGGACATGCCCGTCCACTACGGCTCGCAGATCGACGAGCACCACGCGGTGCGCCGTTCGGCGGGCATGTTCGACGTCTCGCACATGCGCGTGCTCGATCTGGAGGGCCCGGGCGGCCGGGATTTCCTGCGCTACGCGCTCGCCAACAACGTCGACAAGCTGCAGACGCCCGGCAAGGCCCTGTACTCCTGCCTTCTTCGCCCGGACGGCGGCGTCATCGACGACCTCATCGTTTATTTCCTCCGCGAGGACTGGTTTCGCATCGTCGTCAATGCGGGCACGGCGGACAAGGACGTTGCCTGGTTTCGCTCGCTGCTGGCGGAGCGGGCGCCGGCGCTGCGCCTGCGCGAGCGTGACGATCTCGCGATGATCGCCGTGCAGGGACCGGCCGCCCGGGATGCGGTCTGGCGTGTGCTGCCCGATACGCGCGCGCCGACCGAGCCGCTCAAGCCGTTCAATGCCGTGGCGGTGGGCGACCTCTTCGTCGCCCGCACCGGCTACACCGGCGAAGACGGCTTCGAGATCATGGTCCCTGTCGAGCGCGCCGCATCGCTGTGGGATGCGCTCGCCGCGGCCGGCGTGCGCCCCTGCGGCCTGGGTGCACGGGACACGTTGCGCCTCGAGGCCGGAATGAACCTGTACGGGCAGGACATGGACGAAGCCGTGTCGCCGCTCGAGTCGGGCCTCGCATGGACGGTCGATCTCGACAGTCCGCGTGACTTCGTCGGCAAATCGGCGCTGGCGCGTTCGAGCGTGACGCGCCAGCAGGTCGGCCTCGTTCTGGTCGACAAGGGCGGCGTGCTGCGCGCGCACCAGGTCGTGCAGACGGCTCATGGCGCGGGCGAGATCACGAGCGGAACGTTCAGTCCTACCCTCGAGTGCTCCATCGCCCTTGCCCGCGTGCCGCGCGATGTTGCAGTGGGCGACACCGTGCACGTGGGCGTGCGCGACAAGCTGCTCGCGGCGCGCGTGGTGAAGCCGCCTTTCGTGCGCAACGGCAAGAGTCTGATCCAACCCCAGGAGGTTCGATGAACATCCCCGCCGACCGGCAGTACACGAGCTCGCACGAATGGGTGCGGCACGAGAGCGACGGCACGGTCACCATCGGCATCACCGACCACGCGCAGGAGGCCCTCGGCGATCTCGTTTACCTCGAGCTGCCGCAGGTCGGGCGCAAGCTCACCGCCGGGGAAGCGTGCGCGGTCGTGGAATCCGTCAAGGCGGCGTCCGACGTGTACGCGCCGCTCACCGGTGAGGTCGTCGCCGTCAACGATGCGATCACCGCGACCCCGGAGGCCGTGAACGAGGATGCGTACGCGGCATGGTTCTTCCGGTTGCGGCCCGACGCTTCCGTCGAGGCGAACGCGCCGTCGCTCCTCGACGCCAAGGCGTACGAGATGGCGATCGGCGAGGCTTGAGCACCGCGCAGCGATGATGAAGATGAACGACTTGCAGTCCGGCGCGGGCGACGCGCCCGGCACGTCGGGGCTCGAAGCCCTCGAAGCCCACGATGCCTTCCAGGCACGGCACATCGGCCCGGCGCCGGCGGAACAGGCAGAAATGCTGCGGGTGCTCGGGTTCGATTCGCGCCAGGCGCTCGTGGATGCCGTGGTGCCGCGCGCGATTCGACGGAGCACGCCAATGGCCCTGCCAGGCCCGATGAGCGAAGCGGAGGCGCTCGCCCGGCTCCGCGCCATCGCGAAGCGCAACAAGGTGTTCCGCTCGTGCATCGGGCAGGGTTATTACGGCACGGTCACGCCCCCGGTCATCGCGCGCAACATCCTCGAGAACCCGGCGTGGTACACGGCCTACACGCCTTACCAGCCGGAGATCTCGCAGGGACGACTGGAGGCGTTGGTCAACTTCCAGACGATGGTGACCGATCTCACCGGCATGGCGATCGCCAATGCCTCGATGCTGGACGAGGCGACCGCGGCCGCCGAGGCGATGACGCTTTGCCATCGCGTGGCCCGGACGAAGGGCGATCGCATCTTCGTGGCGTCGGACGTGTTCGCGCAGACGCTGGAGGTCGTGCGCACGCGCGCGCTGCCGCTCGGTCTCGACGTCGTCGTCGGCCCGGCGGAACGGGCGGCGCAGAGCGGTGCGTTCGCGGTGCTCCTGCAGTATCCGGCGGCCGACGGCGCGGTGCACGATCATCGCGTGCTGGTCGATGCCGTCCATGCGGCGGGCGGACTCGTCATCGTCGCCGCCGATCTCCTCGCGCTGACGCTGCTCACGCCGCCGGGCGAGTGGGGCGCCGACGTGGTGGTGGGCACCACCCAGCGCTTCGGCGTGCCCATGGGCTACGGCGGGCCGCACGCGGGGTATCTCGCGACGCGCGACGAGTTCAAGCGCTCGATGCCCGGGCGCCTCGTCGGCGTCACCATCGACGCGGCCGGCAATCCCGCGTACCGCCTGGCCCTGCAGACGCGGGAGCAGCACATCCGCCGGGAAAAGGCGACGTCCAACATCTGCACGGCACAGGTCCTGCTCGCGGTGATGGCAAGCATGTATGCGGTCTATCACGGGCCGCAGGGCCTGATCGATATCGCGCGGCGCGTGCACCGGCTCGCCGCAATCCTGGCGCGCGGACTCGCGCGTCTGGGCTTCGCCACGGCGCCGTCCTTTTTCGACACCCTCACAATCGCGACGGGGGAACGCACCGACGCCATCCTGCAGCGCGCGCGCGACGCGGCGATGAACTTTCATCACGCCACGGCGGACACGCTGTCGATCGCCCTCGACGAGACGACCACGCGCGCCGACGTGGAGCGCATCTGGCGCATCGTCCACGGTACGGACCCCGGCTTCACCGTCGCAGAGCTCGATGCCGAGGCCGCGGATGCATTGCCTGCAACGCTGCGGCGGACCTCGTCCTTCCTGACACATCCCACGTTCCACCGGTATCACTCCGAGACGGAGATGCTGCGTTACCTGCGGCGGCTCGCCGATCGCGACATCGCGCTCGACCGCTCGATGATCCCGCTCGGCTCGTGCACGATGAAGCTCAATGCGACCGCGGAGATGCTGCCGATCACCTGGCCCGAGTTCGCGCACCTGCACCCGTTCGCGCCGGCCGACCAGGCGGAGGGCTATCGCGAGCTGGTGGACGATCTCGAGCGCATGCTGTGCGCGATCACGGGCTACGCTGCATTTTCATTGCAGCCCAACGCCGGATCGCAGGGAGAGTACGCAGGCTTGCTGGCCATCCACGCGTATCACCGCAGCCGTGGCGAGGCGCACAGGAACGTATGCCTGATTCCTGCGTCCGCGCACGGCACCAATCCGGCGTCGGCGCAGATGGCAGGCATGCGCGTGGTCGTGGTCGGTTGCGACCGCGAGGGCAATGTCGACCTCGCCGACCTCGAGGCCAAGGCGACGCAACATCGCGATGCGCTCGCGGCGATCATGGTCACCTATCCGTCGACCCATGGTGTGTTCGAGGCGGGCATCACGCGCCTGTGCGAGATCGTGCATGCGCATGGCGGGCAGGTGTATGTCGACGGCGCCAACCTGAATGCCCTCGTGGGCCTTGCGGCGCCCGGCGAGTTCGGCGCTGACGTGTCGCATCTCAACCTGCACAAGACGTTCTGCATTCCGCATGGCGGCGGCGGGCCCGGCGTTGGTCCGGTGGGCGTGCGCGCCCACCTCGCGCGCTTCCTGCCGGCCACGCGTATCGGCACCGCGGGCACGGACGGCGTTGGCCTCGTCAGCGCGGCACCGTTCGGCAGCGCTTCGATCCTCCCGATCTCGTGGATGTACATCGCGATGATGGGCGCGGCGGGCCTCACCAGTGCGACCGAGAACGCGATTCTCGCCGCCAACTACGTGGCGCGGCGCCTCGCCGCGCATTACCCGGTCCTCTATTCCGGCAATGGCGGCCTCGTCGCCCACGAATGCATCCTGGATCTGCGACCGCTCAAGGACAGCACGGACATCGCCGTGGACGACGTTGCGAAGCGCCTGATGGACTATGGCTTCCATGCGCCGACCATGAGCTTCCCCGTTCCCGGAACGCTGATGGTGGAGCCCACCGAGAGCGAGTCGAAGGCGGAGCTCGACCGCTTCATCGAGGCGATGATCGCGATTCGCGCCGAGATCCGGGCGATCGAGGAGGGTGCGGCAAGCCGCGAGGACAACCCGCTGAAGCATGCGCCGCATACCGCGCAGGCGGTCTGCGCCGACCGATGGCCGCATGCCTATGCGCGGGAGCTTGCCGCCTATCCCGTGCCGGCGCTGCGCGACGCGAAGTACTGGCCGCCGGTGGCGCGCGTGGACAATGCGTACGGCGACCGCAATCTGTTTTGCAGCTGCGTCCCCGTGAGTGACTTTTCGGCAACGGAAACCGCGTCATCGGCGCCAGCCGCGCTCGCCGCGACCTGATGCACGTTGCAGTTCTTGGCGGCGGCATCGTCGGGGTCACCGCAGCCTGGTATCTCGCCCGCGCCGGACACGAGGTGACGCTCGTCGACCGTCAGCCCGGCGCGGCGCTCGAGACGTCGTTCGCCAACGGCGGCCAGATCTCGGCCTCGTATGCGGAACCGTGGGCCAACCCGCAAGCCCCGGCGAAGATCCTCAAATGGCTCGGGCGCGAGGATGCGCCGCTGCTCTTCCGCCTGCGCGCCGACCCCCGGCAATGGCAGTGGGGACTCCAGTTCCTGTTCGAATGCCTGCCGCACCGCACGCGGCACAACACGGTGCAGTGCCTCAATCTCGCGCTCTACTCGCGTGACTGCCTGCGTGCGCTGCGGGCGGAAACCGGCATCGAGTACGACGGACTGCAGCGCGGCATCCTGCAGTTCTACACCGATGCCGCGGACTTCGAGCATGGCGTCGCCGCCGCCGCGCTGATGCGCGCGTATGGCTGCGACCGCGCGGTGAAGACACCCGACGAATGCGTGGCGATCGAGCCCGCGCTCGCGCACGCCCGGCCGCGCCTTGCCGGCGGCATCTTCACCGCGAGCGACGAGTCGGGCGATGCGCATCGCTTTGCGGTCGCGCTCGCCGAGCGTGCCGCGGCGCTCGGTGTGCGTTTCCGCTGGAACGTGAGCGTGCAGGCGCTGGAACGCGAGGGCGATCGCATCGCGAGCGTGCGCTGCTCCGGCGCCGATGGCCCCGGAAGCCTCGTGGCGGATGCCTACGTCGTCGCGCTCGGCAGCTACAGCCCCTTCCTGCTGCGGCCCGTCGGCGTGCCGGCGCTCATCTATCCGGCCAAGGGCTATTCCGCAACCATTCGCGTCGACGGGCATGCCGGCGCGCCGACGGTATCGCTCACCGATCTCGCATGGAAGATCGTGCTCACGCGCCTCGGCGATCGCTTGCGCGTTGCCGGAACCGCCGAGCTCTCCGGCTACGATACCTCGCTCAATCCCGTCCGCGGTGCGGCGCTCGTCAGGCGCACCTTCGATCTATTTCCGGACGCCGGCGACCGCGGAAGCGTGGAGATGTGGGCGGGCATGCGTCCGGCCACGCCGTCGAACATGCCCCTGGTGGGGCGCACGCGCTATCGCAACCTGTATCTCGACACCGGCCACGGCACGCTGGGGTGGACCATGTCGTGCGGATCGGCGCGCGCGCTGGCGGATATCGTATCCGGCCGGGCGCCGGACGTCGATTTCGCGTTCACCGCGGGCTGAACTTGGGACGGCGCGTCCGACCGCACCCGAGTCATCAGGTCGGTCCCGTCCCGTACCTGGCTGCCAGCTGAGCCGAGAATTTGGCGAGGTCGATGACGACGCGCGCGTGCGTGCCGTTGCCGATCTCGTCGGCACCATCGACTGCCCGGATCGCGAATTCGATGTGCCGGCCGGCCACCTTCGTGACCTCCGCGAACGCCGTGATGCTCCTGCCGACCGGGGTCGCCGCGAGATGCCTCACGTCCACGCTCGTCCCGACGGCGCTCTCGCCGGCGTCGAAATAAGGCTTCACGGCGTTGAGCGCGGCGTTCTCCATCGCCATGATCATGACCGGGGTCGCGAGCACCGCCGGCAGCATCGCGTCCTTGAACCGATTCGCCAGATGCTCGTTGGATACGACGAGCGTGAATGATCCCCGGGTTCCGACAGGTATCGGGCGCATGGATTCCTCACGCCGGTTGATGGAGTGCTGCGACCCCGGACACGATGCATCAAAAGCACGTGCGGCGCCACATGCTCCCGTCGCCCGGGGCAGGTGGGGGGCCAGATTGACTTCCTGAACCGGCGAGGCGTACCGTGCGCTACGGACTCGCTGTCTAGGGGAATGACGACTCCGCTGCCACCGGATCCACACGGATGCCGGTGTTGTCCGACAGTTCCGGAGGCGTCATGACCAGGAAACTCACGGCAGCCAGGATGGCGGTCACGGCGGGATTGTGGCTGCTCGCCATCACGGCGGTGGATCCCGCACTGGCGGTCCCGTCCTTTGCACGACAAACCGGGCAAGAGTGCATTGCCTGTCACGTAAGCTTCCCCGAGCTCACCCCCTACGGTCGGTATTTCAAGCTGACCGGGTACACCATCGGCAGGACCTTCGCGTCGTCGACGGGGGTCAATTACATCCCGCTGGCGGTGATGGCGCAGGCCTCGATCACCAATACCAGGAACAATCACGCCACGGACCCCGACACCGGTGACACCGTCTCGGTGAACCCGCGAAACAACAGCGCGGTGTTCTCCGGCGCGAGCGTGTTTCTCGCCACCAAGGTCAACGATTACGTCGGCGGCTTCATCCAGTGGTCCTACGACAACCTGGCCACCACCGCGGACGGCTCGCTTGGCGGCCACAGCGGCATCGACAACACCGATCTGCGCGCGGCCGGCAAGTACAGCAGCGTGGGCGCGGCGGAGCCGGATCTGGTTTACGGGCTCACCCTCAACAACAATCCCACGATGCAGGACCCGTGGAACAGCACACCCGCCTTCGGCTATCCGTACACCTCGTCGCCATTGGCGCAGACGCCCGCTGCCGCCACGCAGATCGACGGCGGGCTGGCGCAACAGGTGGCCGGCGTGGGTGGATACCTGTGGTGGAAGAAGATGGTTTATGGCGAGGTGTCGTTCTACCGCACCGCCACCGGGCCGTTCTCGTTCCTTCGCGCCGGGCAGGACATCCATACCGACGGCGGCGTCGCTGCCGTGCAGCGCTGGGACAACCCGTACTGGCGTTTCGCATTGAGCCGCGACTGGGGTGCGCATTCGGTGATGCTCGGTACATACGGAATGATCGTGAACCGGTACCCCAGCAACCTGGACACGTCGACCGCGACCGATCGCTATCGTGACATCGCGGTGGACGCGCAATACCAGTACATCACCGATCCACACACCTTCACGGCGCAGGCGACCTATATCCACGAAAGGCAGTCGTACAACGCCAGCTACGCGGCAGTCCAGGACACCGGCGAAGGCATCGGCGCGGGACCGACGCCGGAAAATTCCAGCGATACTCTGAAGACGTTCAAGATCAAGGCTACGTACTATCGCGACCGGAAGTACGGCGGCACGCTGGCCTACTTCTCCACCACGGGCAGCGCCGACGCGGGTCTTTACGGTGCCGATGCGGACGGGAACGCCCGGTCGCCCAACAGCAATGGCTACGTGGTCGAGCTCGACTACCTGCCGATCCAGAACGTGCGCCTGATGCTGCAGTACACCGGCTACATGAAGTTCGACGGTGCGAAGACCAATTACGATGGGAACGGCCGCAACGCCGGCGACAACAACACGGCGTTCCTCAACGTATGGGTGGCGTTCTGAGCGCGCTGGCGACCAGCGGAAGTGAAGCCGCAGGCGGGCGCGAAGCGCTCCGGACGCAACGGACGAACAGAGGGATTGCGCGATGAACCATATCGTCGGGTCGATCATCGTAATGGCGTTGGCCGTCACAATCACCGGGGCACGCGCGCAGACGCCGCCGACCGACCCGGAGCAGCTGAAGGCCGGGGAGGAACGGGCGGTCAACCTGTGTTCGACGTGCCATGGGCCGCGCGGAATCAGCACCTCCCCGGAGTTTCCGATCCTCGCGGCGCAGCGGCAGGGCTATCTCGAAGCGCAGCTCGAGGCGTTCCGCGCGAAGACGCGCGAGGAAAAGATTGCCCACGACTTCATGTGGGGAATCGCCGGCAATCTCGACGACAAGCTGATCGACGCGGTCGCCCACTACTACGCGGCGCAGCCGCCGGCCCCCGGGAGACCGGGCGATCCCGCGCTGATCGCGAAAGGGAAGGAACTGTTCGAGCAGGGATTGCCCGGTCGCGGAATCCCGGCGTGTGCGACCTGTCACGGCGCGGACGCCGCCGGCGTGGCCGATTTCCCGCGCCTCGCAGGTCAGCACGCCAAGTACATCGTCAAGCAGATCGAGTACATCCAGTCACTGGTCCGCAAGGCTCCGGTCATGCATGGCATCGTCAAGGACCTGACGCCCGCGGAGATCCAGAGCGTCGCTGCCTACGTGCAGTCCAAGTAGCACGCCGCAGGACAGGGCGCCGCGCTCCCGCGCGCCGTCGGAACGCAGGTCACTTCATCGTCACGTAGAGGAGCGGCACGTGCGCCGTGGGCGCGCGCGCATCCTGTGTGGCGCCGCGAGTGGCAGCGAGTGACGTGTGGCGGTCGCGGGCGCTCTCCGGCAGGTTCGGACGTTGATATTTCACAAGCGCTTGAAGTTGCGGCACGAGTAGCCTGCAGTCGTCGGCCCGGACGCAAAGGCGGCGCGCTGCGCAATGGGTTGGCCTGGCGCTTGTGCGCGCGAACCGTGTGAAGGGAACGCGAGGGCCGCAGGGAGACCGTCGTCCACGTAACAAGGAGGGCGCATGGACATCCGGAAGGACCATGTTCTGCATTCCGAAAGCGGCAAGTTCGGTGACAACACCAGCAAGCCGGCGGATGTCGTCCGCATTCTCGATCAGGCCGTCGCGGAAAACCACACGAACGGCTTGTTGATCCACTTCCACGGTGGGCTGGTCAGCGAGAAGACAGGACGGGAGATCGCCGACCGGCTCGTACCGATGTATGCCTCGGCCGACACCTACCCGCTCTTCTTCGTCTGGGAGTCCGGCCTTGTCGAGAGCATTCAGAACAACCTCGGCGACATCCTCGAGGACAAGGCCTTCCAGGAGCTCACCAAGAAAGTCTCGGAATGGGTCCTGAAGAAGATCGGCGGGCAGATCGGCGGTGGCTTCAAGGGTGGACCCGGTCAGGCCATCGATGAGCTCGCGCTGCGCCGGGAATACGATGCCTGGTTCGCCGGTCAGCGGCCCTCACCCCCCGTGCCAGAAAAGGACGCGGGTGTCGCGTCACCGGCCGTGAAAGGCGCCGCGGATCTGGACGAGGATCGGCTCGCGGAGGACATCGAAGCAGAGCTCGACAACGATCCGGATTTCCAGGATGCGCTCGGCCGTCTGCACAGCGCGAGTTTCGCAGCCAAGGCGGCCACGCGCGGCGGAGGCATCGCGCCTCCGGCTGAGCGGGTAATGGTCGACGAGCGCGCGTTGCGGGAGATGTTCCCCGATCAGACCGCGGCGACCAAAGGCGTCCTGGTGTGGTTCACGGTGGCGAAGTTCGTTGCCAAGGTCGTGCTTGCCGTCATTCGGCGCTACGCCGGGAACCGCGCGCATGGCATGTATTGCACGGTGGTCGAAGAAGTCCTGCGCGCAGCCTACTTCAGCACGGCCGGCACCGTAATCTGGAATCAGATGAAGAGCGACACGGCCGAGAGCTTCCGCGACGATCCGGCCTGCTGCGGCACGGCGGTGGTGAAGGCGCTCGCCAGGCTCGATGCCGCGGGCAAGCGCTTCCCGCGGATCACTCTGGTGGGCCACAGCACCGGGGCGATCTATATCTGCCACTTTCTCGATGCGGCGGCGAAGCACGTGCCCAACGCGCAATTCGACGTGATCTATCTCGCGCCGGCAGTGACATACGACGTATTCGCGGGAGCGCTCGCGCGCCATGCATCGCGGATCCGCGATTTCCGCATGTTCGCGATGAGCGACGATCTGGAATCGAACGATGCGTTGGTGCCGATCATCTACACGCGCTCGCTTCTGTATTTCGTGTCGGGGGTCCTCGAGGGCGAGGCTCGCGGCGACGGCTGGGTGGAACAGATCGACGCGCCTTTGGTCGGCATGCGCCGCTACCTCGACGACGCGACGGTATTCAACGCGGACGATTTTCCGGCGGTGGAGACCGGCCGGCGCTTCCTTGCCGGCGCCGCGCACCGCGCCGTATGGTCCGAATCGCTGGAGGGCGACGGCCTCAAGTCGAACGCGAGGAAGCACGGCGATTTCGACAACAACGAGTCCACGGTGGCCAGCGTGCTGTGGGTGCTGCAGCACGGATACTGATCGTGGCCGCGGACGACTACGCGATACTTGTCGGCATCTCGAAGTATGCCGACGGCGCCTTCGGCGAATTGCACGGCCCCCCGAACGACGTCGCGCTGTTCAAGGCCTGGCTGCAATCTCCCGACGGGGGCGATATCGCCGACCCGGGCAACATCACCGTCATCGAGAGTCCATCCGCCATCCCGGCAGGCACGGATCCCTACAGCGTGCCGCCGGTCACGTCGGACTTCAAGCGTGCATTCCAGCGGCTCGTGACGGACGAACGCGGCCGCTTCATCAACCGGTCCGGACGCCTGTACCTGTATTTTTCAGGGCACGGATTCTGCGAGAAGAAGAGCCTGACGCCGCAGGGCGCGTTGTACGCCGCGAACGCGACGCGCATGCTCAGCGACAACATCTTCGGCACGTACTATGCGCAGTTCGCCAAGGACAACGCGCTGTTCGGCGAGATCGTCCTCGTCATGGACTGCTGCCGTGACGCGGAGGTGAATCGCATTGCGGAAGTGCCGGCGCTGAGCGGCGCCGGCGTTACCGCGGCACAAGGAGTGAAGCTGTTCTGCGTCTATGCGGCGCCAAAGGGCGGCAAGGCGCAGGAACGAGCGATTCCCGAGCGCCAGAGCCAGGTGTGCGGGCTGCTGACCCATGCCTTGCTCAAGGCCCTCGCCGAAGCGACCCCCGACGCGCCACCCCGCATCAGCACCGCGGCACTGAAGCGGCACCTGCTCGAAACGTGGCCTGCGGTGTGCGGCGACATTCCGGCGCCGATGCCAGAGATCGTACTGCCCACCGGTGACGAGCTCTACTTCCGCTCGCCGAGCAAAGGCGTGACGCAGGAATTCCGGTTCTTGAGCAGGCCATCAGCGGATGTGAGCCTGCAGATCTTGGATGGTCGCGCGCGGTCCGTGACCCGCTGCGCACTGCGCGTGCCACCGCAGCCGTCCACGGTCGAGTGGGCGAGCGGCGGGCAGGAAGGAATGGAGTTCGACGGCGATCACTTCTTCCTGCCACTTCCCGCCGGCTTCTACAAGTACGTCGCTTCGGGCGGGCTGGAGAAACAGGCACTGTTTGCCGTGGAGGGCGGGACTCATGTCGACCTCTGACATCTCCGTCGGCGGCGCAGGCGCGCCGACCGTGAAGCTGCCGGTCACCGTGGCCGCCTCCGACGACGCTGCCGAAGTCTTTCTGGTCGACAGCGACTTCCGGGTGCTGGTGCGTGGCATCGGTCGTGCGACGGTGTCGGTGCCGCCGGGCATCTATCGCGCCAAGGCGCGCATTGGCGAACTTCAGAACGAGGAACTGTTCGTGCTCGACGCCGCGGATGCGGCGGGGAAGCTCGTCGCCGTAAAGGCACCCGAGTTCGCGTCGCCGATTCCGCTGGCGCAGACGTCCACGACCCATGAATATCATCAAGGTGCCGCGCAGGCGGCGGCGAGTGAGCCGGGGCGGATCCTGAAGCTCGGCACCGGGGCGAAGCTCGCCCTCTTCTTTCGCGATCCGGCCGACATCGTGCGGGGACTCGATGGCGATGCCCTGCGGACGTACTCCGAAAACTACCGCGGTCTCCGTCTGCGCGACTGGCGCGGGCGGCTGAACCAGCGGTTGGTCGAGGTCGGCACGTTCGAGCCGCGTCTGGGTTATCTGCTTGTCGAGGCCGACGTGGATCCGGGCGCGTACTTCATCGCCGCCGAGGTGCCCGGGCGGCCGGATCGTTGCGTCGGGTTGATCGCATCACCGCATTGGGCCACCCAACTCTACGTGAATCTGGACCAGGCCTCGGAACCGCTGGCGCGAAGGATCGATCTCGACGACGCGGCGATCGTTCTCGATCGACCCGGCGCCGCGTTCGCGCCGTGGCGGCACGACTTGCGCGTGCTCGAAGTGGCGAGGAAGGCGCTGGAGGGCGGAAACAATGTGATGGCCGGGCCGGTGATGGACGAGCTTCTGGGCGGAAAATTCGAGAATCCGATGATGGGCCTCATCGCGGCGCATCTCCTGTTGCTGGACCGCGCGCCCGATCTGGCGCTCGTCGACACGATCATCGCCAATACCGGTCAGCTCATCGGCAACGATCATCCGGATCTCGTCGCGCTCCAGTGGCGGGCCGCGAGCTGCCGGGGCAGCGGCAAGGTCCTTGCCGATCTCGCGAATCCGCTCCTCGAGAAAGTGCAGTTGCCGCCAATGCTGCGCCTGAGCTGGGATTATCTGATCGCGGCGGTGAACGCTTCGACCAATCCCGCAGTCGCGCGTCGCATGCCGTTCACGCTTGCCGGCAACGTGTTGTCCTCGCCGGTGTGGCTCACCTGGGAAGACGTCCCGACGGAGGACTCGAGGGTAGCGGGCCAGGACACTGTCGATCGTGCAATCGGAGCGAGCGTTCCCGGCCCGTCGATCGGTCGTGTCGTACTGCGGACAGACCTTCCCTCGGACGCGGCCCGAATCCGCCTCGACCGCGTCTTCGAATCGGTGCTCGAGACCGGCGCAACACTCCAGCGCGCATGGAATTGGGTGACACGGTCGCGCCTCTTGCGGAAGGTGCTGAGGTCCGTGCTGCCGGAGCCGGGCGAGCTGGATTTGCACACGTATGCGGGAATCGCCTTCCAGTACCTGATGCAACGCTACGACTGGGACGCAATCGTGCGGCTTATCAAGCAGGGCGCAGGCGGGGATCTGCAGCTGACGCCGTTCCAGCGCTCGCTCCTCGTCACGCTGCAAGCGGCGCAGGAGCAATGGCGGCAGGAGGGAGAGCTTCCGGTCTCCTTCATCGCCGACTGGATCGCGGCGCAGAAGGTCACGTTCGCCACCATCGCCGCCGATCTGAAAGCGCTCGATCGCCTGGCAAGGTCGTCGACGGAATCCGCCAGGACGCACGCGGACAAGGCCGGCACCCCAGTCGGCAGTTGAGCCGGCACTGCGCCGCAAGCCGCAGACCACCTGGTTGGTGACGCCGAGTGCAGAGCGGGCCCGGCCCGCACCGCGCTGAGGGATGCCCTGCCATTGCGCTTGTCCGAGCCGACACGGCCCCCAGGGATATGTTTGTCCATGGACGACGACGACATTGGCTTGATTCCCGTCAACCGGCGGCGATAGGCTCGGCGTACGTTGTCGATACGTACTGCAGAAGGCGTGGGCAGCTATTTGGCCCTGACCCGGAGCGCCAGCTCGCCAGCGGGGCCCGCACATCTGCCTGCGTTACGCGCCCCGGGCCTCGGGGAGCGCATGGATGGGGAGCCATGGTGTCAGCTCGCGCGTTGAATGCCAGAAGGAAGTCGCTGCAGCTGATCCTGGCCCTGCTGCCGCCATTCGCAGCGCTACTTGCGCAATGGTCGCTCGGGCCGTTCATCCGGCCCTTCGTCTGGTTCCTGTTCTATCCCGCCGTGTTCATCAGCGCCTGGATCGGAGGCCGTCGGATCGGGCTCGTGGCCACCGGACTGTCGACGCTGCTCGTCTGGTGGTTCTTCGTTCCGCCCGAACATTCCTTCCTCAAGCCCGACCTGCATTATCTCTTCCCGGCTGGCGTGTTCGCGGCGACCGGTGTGCTCTTCAGCGTCTTTCATGATCGGCTCTGGCGCAGCGAGCAGCGTTACCGTGCGCTCTTCGACCAGGCGCCCGAGGGCGTGTTCATCGCCGATCTCGACGGCCGCATCACCGACGTCAACGACGCGGGCCGTCGCATGCTCGGCTACGCCGGCGACGAGACGGTGGGCCGCAGCATCATCGACCTCCTTCCCACCGCCGACGCCGAACGCTTCCGGCGGGGGAAGGCTGCGTTGATGAACGGGGGCACCCAGGTCGGCGAGTGGTCACTGCTGTGCAGTGATCGCAGCTATCTCCCCGTCGAGATCAGCTCGGCGATCCTGCGCGATGGCCGCTGGCAATCCTTCGTGCGCGACATCACCCGGCGCAAGCGCCTGGAGGCCGAGCTGCGCCAGGCGGCCATCGTCTTCAACGGGACGACCGAGGCGATCCTGATCACGGATGCCCACGCGCAGGTGGTGGCGGTGAATGCCGCCTTCACCGCGATCAGCGGCTACGCGCCGGATGAAGTCATGGGCCGCAACCCGCGTTTCCAGCAATCGGGGCGGCACGACGCGGCGTTCTACGAGGCGATGTGGGCGGCACTCAACCAGACCGGAAAGTGGCAGGGCGAAATCTGGAACAGGCGCAAGCGTGGCGACATCTATCCGGCGTGGATGAACCTGAGCGCGGTCAAGGATCAGGAGGGCCGCGTCACCCATTACGTGTCACTGCTGTCCGACATCAGCGCGATGAAGGAGGTTGCCGACCGGCTCGACCACCTCGCGCATCACGATCCGTTGACCGGCCTGCCCAATCGTCTGCTCTTCACCGCGACTCTCGAGCACGCGCTCGAGCGCGCACGCCGGCACCGGCAGCTCGTGGCTCTGCTGTTCCTCGATCTCGACCGGTTCAAGGTGATCAACGATTCGCTCGGCCATCCCGCCGGCGACCAGCTGCTGGTCGAAGTCGGCCGGCGGCTGCAGCGCGCCATACGGGCAGAGGACGTGGTTGCCCGCGTGGGCGGCGACGAGTTCGTCATCGTGCTCGAGGACCTCGCCGCCGCAGAGGGCGCCGCGCAGCTCGCCAGGAAGGTTCTCGCGGCCGTGGCGGAGCCCGTCCTGCTCGAGGGCAAGGAGATCGTCACCACGACCAGCATCGGCATCGCCCTCTATCCGGCGAATGGAACGACCGCCATGGAGATCACGCGTGCCGCCGATGCGGCGATGTATCGTGCCAAGGAGCGAGGTCGCCAGACATTCGAGTTCTACACCGCCGAAATCACTGCGCGCTCCAGAGAGCGTCTGCGCGTGGAGCACGGCTTGCGCAGCGCGCTCGCCCAGGGCGACCTGGTGCTGCACTACCAGCCGGAGTTCAGCATCGCCGGCAAGGAGATCGTCGGCGTCGAGGCGCTCGTGCGCTGGCGCCAGCCCGACGGCAGCCTCATGCTCCCCGACGCCTTCATTCCGATCGCGGAGGAGAGCAGGCTCATCAGTCTGGTCGGCGCATGGGTGATCCGGGCAGTTTGCGCGCAGACCCGGCTCTGGCTCGACGCGGGCCTGCAACCGAAGCGGATCGCGATCAACCTGTCCGGCCGGCAGATCCTCGACAACCATGTGGTGGAGATGCTGCAAGCCGCGATGGACGAGAACGATCTCCAGGCGCGGCATGTGCTCGTGGAGGTCGAGATCACCGAGACGGTGCTCCAGTCGATCGAGCGCAGCGCCGAGGTGCTGGACCGGCTCCATGCAATCGGGGTCTGCGTCGCCATCGACGATTTCGGAACCGGGTATTCCTCCCTCAGCCTCTTGAAGCACCTCCCGGTCGACACGCTCAAGATCGACCGGGTCTTCATCGGCAATGTCCCCGAGGATCCCAACAGCAACGCCATCACCGCAGGGATGATCGCGCTTGCACATCGCCTCGGCCTGCGGGTCGTCGCCGAGGGCGTGGAGACCGAGGGTCAGCTCAGCTTCCTGCGCGAGCACGAGTGCGATTGCGTGCAGGGCCACCTGATGAGTGCGGCCGTCGCGCCGGAGGAGATCGAGCGCCTGCTGCGGTTGCAGTGACGCGGCCTGCGCCTCGACGCAACCTGCGCAGATGCGACGACGCGGACCGGGGCAGGGGCGATCGCGTCGTGGTCGTGCGCTGCCTGACGCCGGTCCTCGGCGACATCAGGACATCCGGAGCGTGTCGCTGGTCCGCTTATAATCGCGTTCTTCCTGCATCAGCGTCGTCGCCGTGATCCGTCTCCTCCTTGCTGTCCTCCTGGCGTTTTCCGCCTCCTTCTCGCCCGCGCGGTCCGCTGCACCGGCGCCGTCGGCCCCCATTCCGCCGGCCCCCGCGATCGCCGCCGCCGCTTACGTGCTGCTCGATGTGACCAGCGGCCAGGTGATCGTCGCGCAGAATGCCGACGAGCACCGCGAACCGGCCTCGCTCACGAAGCTGATGACCGCGTATGTTGCCTTTGCCGCACTGCGCGACAAGACGATCGTGCCGTCACAGATGGTGAACGTCTCGACCGCGGCGTGGAAAGCGGAGGGCTCGCGCATGTTCATCGAGCCGCGCAAGGCCGTGTCGGTCGACGAGCTGCTGCACGGGATCATCGTGCAGTCCGGCAACGACGCCTCGATCGCGATCGCTGAGCTCGTGGCGGGCTCCGAGGCCGCATTCGCCGAGCGCATGAATGCGGAAGCGAAGCGGCTCGGGCTCGCGAACACGCACTTCAGCAACGCGACCGGCCTCGAGCATCCGCAGCACTATTCGACCGCCGCCGACCTCGCGCGCCTCGCTGCTGCCGTGATCCGGGATTTTCCGGAGTACTACCCCCTGTATTCGACGAAGCAGTATCGCTACAACAACATCACCCAGCCCAATCGCAACCGCCTGCTGTGGACCGATCCCTACGTGGACGGCATGAAGACCGGTCACACGGAAGCGGCAGGCTGGTGTCTCATCGCGTCCGCCAAGCGCGGCGAGCGCCGCCTGCTTTCGGTGGTGCTTGGCGCCACCTCCGACAATGCCCGGGCGAGTGAGAGCCAGAAGCTCCTCAACTACGGCTTCCAGGCCTTCGACACGGTGCAGCTCTATCAGACCGGACAGCCGATCTCGACCTTGCGTGTCTGGAAAGGGGCGCAGGGCCAGGTGCCGGCGGGCTTCATCGCCGAGCACTACATGACCCTGCCGAAGGGGCGCACCGACAAGCTCGCGCTCTCGATGACGGCGGTCGAGCCGTTGACCGCACCGGTGACCAAGGGCCAGCGGGTCGGGGTGGTGAAGGTGGCGTTCGAGGGGCGGCCGGTGACGGAATTCCCGCTCGTCGCCCTCCAGGACGTGCCGCTCGGCAACATCATGGGGCGTGCGTGGGACACCGTGCGCCTATGGTTCAAGTGACGACTTGCGGCCACGCGGGGCGCTCCCGCTTCGCGATAACTTTCAAGGACCGGCCATGATCGTGTACCTCAACGGCGACTTCCTGCCCCTGGAAGACGCGAAGATCTCCGTGCTCGATCGCGGCTTCATCTATGGCGACGGCGTCTACGAGCTCGTTCCGGTCTACGGGCGCGAGCCCTTCCGCCTCCCGCACCATCTCGCGCGCCTGCAGCACAGCCTCGGCGGCATCGGCCTCGCCAACCCGCATTCCGATGCCGAATGGGAGCGCATCATACGGCGGCTGATCGCGGAGCAGCCGTTCGATGACCAGGGCGTCTATCTCCAGATCACGCGCGGGGTCGCGAAGCGCGACCATGCCTTCCCGGTCGGCGTGACGCCGACGGTGTTCATGATGAGCAATCCGCTGGCGACCCCGACCGCGGAGCAGGTCGCGCGCGGCGTCGCGGTGGTCACGGCCGAGGACAATCGCTGGCAGCGCTGCGACCTGAAGACGATCTCGCTGCTCGGCAACGTCCTGATGCGCCAGCTGGCGGCGGAAGCGGGGGCCGCGGAGACGGTCATGTTCCGCAACGGCTATCTCACCGAAGCCTCGGCGTCGAACGTGCTGGTCGTGATCGCCGGCACCATCGTCGCGCCGCCCAAGGACAACCTCATCCTCCCGGGCATCACCTACGACGCGGCCATCGAGTTCGCCCGCGAGGGTGGCGTTCCGTTCGCCATTCGCCCGGTCACGCGCGAGGAAGCGCTGCGCGCGGACGAAATGTGGCTGTCGTCCTCCACCAAGGAGGTGCTGGCGGTCACGACGGTCGACGGCAAGCCGTTTGCATCCGGCGTGCCGGGCCCGGTGTTCCGGCGTGTCCACGCGCTGTTCCAGCAGGCCAAGATGCGCTCCCGCGCGGCAGCGGCCCACGCCTGATCTGCCCTGGTAGTGCTAGACCGGCGGCAGGTCCTGCGGCATGGCATAGCCGCCATGCACGAACACCAGCCCGACCCCGGGCCGGCGCTCGCAATGCTCGACCTCGCCGACGAACAGCACGTGGTCGCCCATGCGCTGCCGGGCGAAGTGGCGGCACTCCAGCCATGCCACGCATCCCTCGATGAGGGGGACGTCCGCGATGCCCAGCCGGTACGCCAGGCCCGCGAAACGGTCCTCGTGCGGCTCGGAAAAGCGTCGGGCGAGCTCGACCTGGTCGTGCGCCAGCACATTGACGGTGTATCGGTCCGAGCTCTCGAACGCCGCAAGGGTGTTCGCGCGCCGGTGCAGGCTCCAGAGGATGAGCGGCGGCTCGAGCGACAGCGCGTTGAAGGAGTTCGCCGTGAACCCGGCGTAGCCGCCGTCCGGGGCGCGCGCACAGATCACCGTCACGCCGGTGGCGAACTGCGCCAGCGCGTCGCGGAACTGACGTTCGGAGAACGCTGGCGCAAGACGCGGGGACGCGGCATCGGGAGGCAAGGTGGACAAGGGCGAGGCGCCCGAAGGCGAGCAGGTTGAAGCCCGATGGTAGGCAGCGCCATCCCGGGTGTCAAAACGCCCCGCCGGCGACGGGGGCCGGGGAGAACTACGCGGCTCCTTGATCTTTGTAGGACAGGGCCGACTGCGCGCCGGCGCCGAGGCTGCTAAACTCATTTGCCCCCATGGGATGCGGGGCCCGTTTCCCACAGGCGATCCACCGACATGCCCGAGCCACTGCAGAAGATGATTGCGAGCCGGTACGCCGGCAAGGAATTGCCCATTGCGCTGGTGCTGCCCGATGGAGGACGACTGCCCCTGTCGTCAAGCCCCGAGGTGGAGATCACGGCGCGCAGCTGGCGGGGCCTGAAGGCGCTCGCGGCGCCTGCACTGGGCAGCCTTGCCAAGGCCTACGTGCATGGCGAGATCGATTTTTCCGGCAGCGCGCGGCGCATCCTCGGCATTGCCGAGTCGATCGTCGGCAGCGTGACGCACGGCAAGGAGCCGGTGAGTGCGCGCTGGCGCCAGCTCGTGCACCAGCGTCGCAGCAACCGCAAGAACATCCAGTATCACTACGACGTCTCCAACGCCTTCTACCGGCTGTGGCTCGACGCCCGCATGGTCTACTCCTGCGCATACTTCCACGCGGAGTCCGACACGCTCGACCAGGCGCAGGCGCAGAAGCTCGACCATATCTGCCGCAAGCTCCAGCTGCAGGAGGGCGAGAAATTCCTCGACATCGGCTGCGGCTGGGGCGGGCTCATTTTCTGGGCCGCCGAGAACTACGGCGTACGCGCCAAGGGGATCACGCTCTCGCAGAACCAGTTCGATCATGTCCGCGCGCAGATCGAAGCCCGCGGCCTGGCGGGAAAGGTGGAGGTGCAGCTGCTCGACTACCTCGAGCTGCCCGAGTCGGAGCTCTACGACAAGGTGGCGAGCGTCGGCATGTTCGAGCACGTGGGCGTGGCTCGGTTTCCGCGCTACTTCGGCAAGATCAACCGCGTGCTGAAGCCGGGCGGACTCGTCCTGAATCACGGCATCACGCACAACTGGCTGGGAAGCACCAGCCTCGGCAGCGGCATCGGTGATTTCGTCGAGGAGTACGTGTTCCCTGGAGGCGAGCTGACGCACGTGTCCAGGGTGATCGACGGCCTCGCGGCGCAGGGGCTCGAGCTCCTGGACGCAGAGGCGCTGCGCGAGCACTACGGCCGCACGCTGTGGCATTGGGTCGATCGGCTGGAACAGAACACCGAAGCCGCGCGCGCGGAAGTCGGGGAAGAGAAGTTCCGGATCTGGCGCATCTATCTCGCAGGCTCGGCGCACGCCTTCGATCGTGGCTGGCTCAACCTCTTCCAGCTGCTCGCCGGCAAGCCGCACGCGGACGGACGCCTGCCCCATCCGTTCACGCGCGAGTACATGTACCGGTGAGCCGATGCGGGGCGCGCGGTGGACGGCGCGCTCCAGGGCACCTGCTGGAATTCCCGCGGTCCGACCCCACATCGGAGCTTTGGAGCCGCCCATGCCTATCCTGCCCACCCTGCAATCCCCTCCTGGCGAGTCCCTGCTGGTGTTTCCGTGCGCGTTCCCGATCAAGATCATGGGACTGACGCAGGACAGCTTCGCGCAGACGATCGTCGAGATCGTCCAGAAGCACGCGCCCGATTTCGACGCGCGAACGCTGGAGATGCGCGCGTCGACGGCCGGCAAGTACCTCTCGCTGACCTGCACGGTCAACGCGATCTCGCGCGAGCAACTCGACGAGCTCTATCGCGAGCTCTCGTCGCACCCCATGGTCACGATGGTCCTGTGAAGGTGACGGTCCGCCCGGCGCGATGAATGCCTCGGCGCGGGACGAGGTCGCGCTGGCGGAAACGGACCTTCGGGTGCGCCCGCTCGGCCGCACCCCGTACGAATCGACGTGGCGTGCGATGCAGGCCTTCACCGCCGGCCGCACGCCCGGGGTCCCCGATGAGATCTGGATCACCGAGCACGAGCCGGTCTATACCCTGGGGCTGGCCGGACGGCCGCAGCACGTGCGCGACACGCGGGGCATCCCGGTGCTCAAGGTCGATCGCGGCGGCCAGGTGACCTATCACGGTCCCGGCCAGCTGATCGTGTACGTGCTGCTCGACCTGCGGCGTTCGCGCACCGGCGTTCGCGCGCTGGTGCGGGCGCTGGAAGGCGCAGTGATAGACTGGCTCGCAATGCAGGAAATCGCCGCCTACGGGAAGGAAAGCGCTCCTGGCGTGTACACCCGCATCGGCGGCGCGGAAGCCAAGATCGGCGCACTCGGCCTGCGCGTCAGGAACGGCTGCACCTACCACGGCCTGAGCCTCAACGTGAACATGGACCTCGCGCCCTTCCTGGACATCGATCCCTGCGGCTATCCCGGACTCGCCGTGACGCAGGTCGCGGACTTCGTCGACCCTCCGTCCCTCGAGCGCGCCGGACAGGAGCTGGCGCAGCACGTCGCCAGCCACGTCGCGCGCGCAGGGCACTGATGGACAAGCCCGCCGCTACCCTCGCGACTGCCCCCGGCATCAAGCAGAAGGGCGAGAGCAAGACCGCGCGCATCCCGATAAAGATCGTTCCGGCCGAGCGTCTCGCCAAGCCTGAATGGATCAGGGCGCGCGCGCCATCGTCGCCGCGCTTTGCGGAGATCAAGCGAATCCTGCGCGACAACAGCCTGCACACGGTGTGCGAAGAGGCCTCGTGCCCGAACATCGGCGAATGCTTCAGCAAGGGCACGGCGACGTTCATGATCATGGGCGACCTGTGCACCCGCCGCTGCCCGTTCTGCGACGTGGGCCACGGGCGGCCGCTGCCGCTCGACCCCGAGGAGCCCGACAATCTCGCGCGCACCATCGCCGCCATGCGCCTGCGCTATGTGGTGATCACCAGCGTGGATCGTGACGACCTGCGCGACGGCGGTGCGCAGCATTTCGTCGATTGCATTCGCGCCGTGCGCCTGCGCTCGCCGCAGACGCAGATCGAGGTGCTCGTGCCGGACTTCCGCGGCCGGCTCGAGCGCGCGCTGGCGATTCTCGCGGACGCGCCGCCGGACGTGATGAACCACAATCTCGAGACGGTGCCGCGGCTCTATCGCGAGGCGCGGCCGGGGTCCGATTACGCGCATTCCCTCACGCTGCTGCGCGAGTTCAAGCGCCGATTCCCGCACATCCCCACGAAGTCCGGACTGATGGTCGGGCTCGGCGAGACCGACGACGAGATTCTCGAGGTGCTGGCCGACATGCGCCGGCACGGGATCGACATGCTCACGCTCGGCCAGTACCTGCAGCCCAGTGGCGCACACCTGCCGGTGCGCCGCTACGTGCATCCCGATGCGTTCGCGATGTTCGAGCGCCGCGCGTACGAGCTCGGGTTCCGGCACGCGGCATGCGGGGCGATGGTGCGCTCGTCGTACCATGCCGATCGGCAGGCGGAAGAAGTGCTCGCGACGGAACGCCAGCGCGACGTCTGACGCAAGCACGCGGTTGTCGTGTTTGCCGAAATCGACGCTGGTGTCAGGCCAAACCCTGATCCCCAGATCTTGGCAGCGCGGAAGATTCGTTCGATCGTTTAGGTCAGGGTTCAGCCCGACGTATCCACGATCGGTATCCGCGATACCGCCTGAAATTTCCGTGGTTCCGCTTCAGCCTGACGCTTTTCCAGCGCCGCAACACGCACCCGGCAGCGGCGCACCCTTCGGCCACAGGAGCCACATGCGGCCCTCCTGGCGCATCCGTCCGGCTTCACGCCCCGCATCATCGCCGAAGCCCCAGAAGAAGTCCGCACGCACCGCACCGCGGATCGCACCACCGGTATCCTGCGCCATCACGAGACGCGCAAGCGGGCGCGTCGTCGACGGGTACGTCGTCGCGAGGAACACCGGCGCACCGAGGGGCACCGCACGCACGTCGACGGCAACCGTGCGCTGCGCCAGGAGCGGCACGCCAAGGCTGCCGATCGGCCCATCGATCATCGCCTCGAGCGTGCCCTCGGGGAATCGCGGCACTTCGCGAAAGAACACGTAGCTCGGATTGCTTTCGAGGATTTCGGGCAGCTTCTCGGGATTGCTCAGTCCCCATGCGCGGATGTTCTGCAGGGACGTGCGCTCGAGCGGGATGTAGCCGCGGTCGGCGAGCACCCGGCCGATGGCCCGATACGGGTGTCCGTTCTGATCCGCATACCCGAGGCGCAGCACCTGGCCGTCCTCGAGCTGAATGCGTCCGGAGCCCTGGATCTCGAGGAAGAAGGCCTGGACGGGATCCTCGACATACACCAGCTCGTGCCCGGCAACCGGCGCGAGCCCTGCATCGATGCCGGTGCGATCCCAGTAAGGCACCACGCGCTTGCCGAGCACGCGACCGCGCAGGCGCTTGCCCTTGAGTTCCGGATAGAGCTCGGTCAGATCGATGGTGAGCAGGTCGTCGGGGGGTGCGTACAGCGGCACCGCGAAGCGTCCGTTGCGCGTACGGCTGCCCAAGAGCAGCGGCTCGTAGTAGCCGGTGACGAGTCCGGTGTCCCGCCCGTCCTGGCTGGTGATCTGGTATGGGCTAAAATGCTGCTCGAAGAACGCGCGCACCGTCGCCGCATCCGGTGAGGTGAGCAGCGTGGCGGCGCTGCACGGCACCTGCCAGGCCGGAGCCTTCGCTGCATCGGCGAGCAGCGCCTTGCAACCGACGAGGAACGCGGGCCACGCGGCCTCGACGGGGTCGTCGCGCCAGCCCGGCAGCGCATCGAACGAGACCGCTCGGTACAGGGCCGGCAATGAAGGCACCGCGGGTGCGGGCGTCGGCGGGGGGGCCGGAGGCGTCACCGCGCAAGCGGCGAGGAGGGTGACGAGCAGGAGCGGCAGCCAGCGCGCGTGTCGCATCGAGCGCACATTGCGCGATGATTGGAAGCTTGCCATGGAATGGTTTCTGCTCGAATCGGGCGTGGCACTGCTCATCGCCGGTCTCATCGTGTGGTGGACGATGCGCCCGCCGCGCCGCCGCGATGCATCCTCCGGAACCCCGAACGGCGTAGCCCCGGATGATCGCGGGGAGGGTTGATCAGTGGAGCACGCGCGGAACGGAAAGCGTGAACTGCGGGATCGGCACTTCGAACGTGCGTCCGTCCTCGCCCGCCATCTGGTAGCTCCCGTGCATCGTGCCCATCGCGGTGGCAAGGGTCGTACCGCTGGTGTACTCGAAGCTCTCGCCGGGCTGCAGCAGCGGCTGCTGTCCCACCACGCCCAGTCCGCGCACTTCCTGCACGTTGTTGTCGGCGTCCGTGATGACCCAATGCCGGCTGATGAGCTGCGCCGGCACCTTGCCGCCGTTGGTCAGGGTGACCGTGTACGCGAACACGTACTGGTTGCGGGAGGGCTCGCTGCGATCCGCGAGGTAGGTCGTCCTGACGTCGACGTTGATCTCGTTCCGATTGACTTCTTCCATCATTGAACCTGCGTCAGTCACGAGGAAATTATAAGCCATGCCCGCCCATCGCATCGCGCCGTCGCTCCTGTCCGCGGACTTCGCGCGGCTCGGAGATGAAGTGCTTTCCGTCGTCGACGCGGGGGCGGACCTCGTTCATTTCGACGTGATGGACAACCATTACGTTCCCAACCTCACGATCGGCCCGCTGGTGTGCGCGGCGATCCGCCCCCATACGCGGGTTCCGATCGACGTGCATCTCATGGTGAAGCCCGTGGACCGCATCGTGCCGGACTTCGCCAAGGCCGGCGCCGACATCATCAGCTTCCATCCCGAGGCGTCCGAGCATGTCGACCGCACCATCGCGCTGATCCATGATTCGGGCTGCAAGGCCGGGCTCGTGTTCAATCCCGCGACCCCACTCGACTGGCTCGACTACACGCTGGAAAAGCTCGATCTCGTGCTGATCATGTCGGTGAATCCCGGCTTCGGCGGGCAATCGTTCATCGCCTCCGCGCTCGACAAGATCGTCGCCGCGCGCCGGCGCATCGACGACGTGCACGCGCGTACCGGACGCGAGATCATGCTCGAGGTTGATGGCGGCGTGAAGGTCGATAACATCGGCGCCATCGCGCGCGCCGGTGCCGATACCTTCGTCGCCGGCAGCGCGATCTTTTCGACCCCCGATTACGGCCGCACGATCGCCAGCATGCGACGCGAGCTCGCGACTGCGGCCGGCGCGACCGTCACGGCGCGATGACGCCTCCGGCGCGGCAGTTCGAAGTTGGCGCGGTGGCGCTCGATCTCGACGGCACGCTGCTCGACACGGTGCACGACCTCGCCGCGTCGGTGAACGCGCTCCTCCTCGAATGGGGTCAGAGCACATTACCGACCGCGCGCGTCCAAGCCATGGTCGGCAAGGGCATGGGCAATCTCGTGCGCCGCGCCCTGGCCGAATCGCGGCAGGTTCCGCCCGAAGCGATCGGCGAGGAGGAAGCCCGCGCGGCACTCGCCGGCTATCAGCTCCATTACCACGCGATCCTCGGCCGCCACACGCGCATTTTCGTGGGTGTGCGCGAGGGACTCGGGCGCCTTGCCGCGATGGGCCTCCCGCTGGCGGTGGTGACCAACAAGGCCAGCCGTTTCGTGCGCCCCCACCTCGTCCAGTCGGGCATCGAGCGTTATTTCCGGATCGTGATCGGCGCCGACGACCTGCCGACGAAAAAGCCGCATCCGGGCCCGCTGCTGCACGTGGCCGCCGCATTCGGCGTCGCGCCCCGGCACCTGCTCATGGTCGGCGATTCGGTCAACGACGCGCAGGCTGCGCGCGCCGCCGGCTGCCCGGTGCTGATGGTGCCGTACGGATACAACGAGGGCGAGCCGGTGCAAACGGTCGACGCCGATGGTATAGTTCCTTCGCTGGTGGCGGTCGCCGATTGCATCCGTCCCATGCCCACCTCCCGATGAGCCTCGACCTCACCTTCCGCAACGAAACCATCGCTGCCATGCAGTGGTGGCGGGCGAACGACTGGCGCCGCTGGCGCTCCTGACCGTTCGCGCGCGCGCCCCGCGCAAGCACGGCGGCGCAATGCAGCATCCGTTGCAACGTTCGTCGAAGTGAGGTTCCCTTGACTGAAGCCGAATTCCGCGCGCTCGCGGCACAGGGCTACAACCGCATCCCGCTCGTGCTCGAGTCCTTCGCGGACCTCGACACGCCGCTGTCGCTCTACCTCAAGCTGGCCAACGGACCGATGAGCTATCTGCTCGAATCGGTCGTCGGCGGCGAGCGGTTCGGGCGCTATTCGTTCATCGGGCTGCCCGCCAACGTGCGCATCCGTGCGCGCGGCACCGAGATCGAGGTGCGTGACCCCAGGCAGGTGCTGGAGCATCATCACGGCGACCCGCTGGCGTTCGTGGAAACGTTCATGCGCCGCTACCGTGCGGCACCGTGGCCGGGACTCCCGCGCTTCTGCGGCGGCCTCGCCGGGCTCTTCGGTTACGACATCGTCCGCAACATCGAACCGCGACTCGCAGCCGGGGCGCGCGATGGCGACGAGCCGATCGACCGGCTGCCCGATCTGCTGCTCCTGCTCACCGAGGAGCTCGCGGTCGTCGACAATCTCGCCGGCAAGATCTCCCTCATCGTCTATGCCGATCCGGCCGAGCGCGACGCGTATGCACGGGCGCAGACGCGACTCCATGAGTTGCGCAGCCGGCTGCGAGCGCCGGTGGCCGTGCCGCTGCAGCCCGCGACCCACGTCACGGAGGCGCAGAGCAGCATGGGACAGGCCGCGTTCGAGCAGGCCGTCACGCGTGCGAAGGAGTACATCGCCGCCGGCGACGTCATGCAGGTGGTGCTTTCGCAGCGCCTGTCGCGGCCCTTCGAGGAGTCGCCGCTATCGCTGTATCGCGCCCTGCGCTCGCTCAACCCTTCGCCGTACATGTTCTATTACGATTTCGGCGACTTCCATGTGGTCGGTGCGTCGCCGGAGATCCTCGTGCGCAAGGAAGGCGCGACCGTCACGCTGCGGCCGATCGCCGGCACGCGGCCGCGCGGGGCGACGCGCGATGCCGACGAGCGCCACGCCGCCGAGTTGCTCGCCGATCCCAAGGAGATCGCCGAGCACGTGATGCTGGTGGACCTCGGCCGCAACGACGTCGGTCGCGTGGCGCAGATCGGCAGCGTGAGCGTCACCGATCGCATGGTGGTCGAGCGCTACTCGCACGTGATGCACATCGTGTCGAACGTCGAAGGACGCCTGCGTCCCGGCCTGTCGGCACTCGACGTGCTGCGGGCCGCCTTCCCCGCGGGCACGGTGAGCGGCGCGCCCAAGGTGCGGGCCATGGAGATCATCGACGAGCTCGAGACCAGCCGGCGCGCGGTATACGCCGGGGCGGTCGGTTACCTGAGCTTCCAGGACGACCTCGACACCGCCATTGCGATCCGCACGGCCGTCATCGCCGACAAGACGCTCTACGTGCAGGCGGGCGCGGGCATCGTGCACGATTCCGTGCCTGCGTCCGAGTGGCAGGAGACCCTGAACAAGGCGCGTGCGGTCCTGCGCGCCGCGGACATGGTCCAGCGCGGCCTCGATCTCACATGAGCACGCCCGGGACCGACGGCGACGCTGGCATGGCCCCGCTGCGGGTCGTGCAATCGGCGATCCAGCGATTCCTGCAGCTCGAGTCGGCGGGCGGGATCCTGCTCGTCGGCGCGACGGTCCTTGCCACGCTGGTGATGAATTCGCCTCTGGCGGGCGCGTACGCAGCGTTCCTGCAGGTGCCCGTGACCGTGCAGTTTGGCGAACTTGGCGTCGCCAAGCCGTTGCTGCTCTGGATCAACGACGGCCTCATGGCGATCTTCTTCTTCCTGGTCGGGCTGGAGCTCAAGCGCGAGCTGCTCGAAGGCGAGCTCTCGACGCGCGGCCAGGTGCTGTTGCCGGCGGCGGCAGCCATCGGCGGCATGGCCGTGCCGGCAGCGGTGTACGCGCTGCTCAACGCCGGCGATCCCGTGGCGATCACCGGCTGGGCCATTCCCGCGGCGACGGACATCGCGTTCGCGGTGGGCGTGCTCACGCTCCTCGGCAGCCGCGTCCCGGCCTCGCTGAAGATCTTCCTGCTCGCGCTCGCAATCATCGACGACCTCGGGGCGATCATCATCATCGCGCTGTTCTACACGAGCAAGCTGTCGACACTGGCTTTGCTCGTTGCGGCGGTCGCGATGGTCGTGCTGCTCGCGTTCAACGTAGGGCGCGTGATGCGCCCGACGGCGTATTACATCGTCGGTATTGCGCTGTGGCTGGCGGTGCTCAAATCGGGCGTGCACGCCACGCTCGCGGGAGTGCTGTGCGCGGCATTCGTGCCGCTCAAGCCCCGCCGCGCGTCCGAGCCGTCGCCGTTGCGCACGCTGGAGGAAAGCCTGCACCCGTGGGTCGCCTATGCGATCCTGCCGCTGTTCGCGTTCGCCAATGCCGGGATCGACTTCTCAGGGGTGTCGCCGGGCGATCTGATCGAGCGCGTGCCGCTCGGCATCGCCGCGGGCCTCTTCATCGGCAAGCAGGTCGGCGTGTTCCTGACGGTGCTCGTGCTGGTGAAGCTGGGGCTTGCGAGCAGGCCGGAAGGCGCCCGCTGGTCGCACATCTACGGCGTTGCGGTGCTCTGCGGGATCGGCTTCACCATGAGTCTTTTCATCGGTTCGCTCGCCGTCGAAACGCAGGGCGACCGGTACCAGGCGAGCGTGCGTATTGGCGTCATCGCGGGCTCGATGGTCTCCGCGCTCGTGGGTTATCTGTTCCTGCGCTACGTGGCTCCCCCGGCGATGGCCAGTGCCCGATCCACCGCGGAGGCGTGACATGCTCCTGCTCATCGACAACTACGATTCGTTCACCTACAACCTCGCGCAATACCTGGGCGAGCTCGGTGCCGACGTGCACGTCCACCGCAACGATGCCATCACCCTGGAACAGATCGCCGCGTGGGAGCCGGAGCGCATCGTCGTCTCTCCCGGACCCTGCACCCCCGCCGAAGCGGGCATATCGGTCGCCGCCATCCAGCGTTTCGCCGGCGTGATCCCGATCCTCGGCGTGTGCCTCGGGCATCAGGCGATCGGTCAGGCCTTCGGCGGACGCATCGTGCGCGCGCGGCACGTCATGCACGGCAAGCTCTCGCCGGTGACGCACGACGGGCGCGGGGTGTTTGCCGGCCTGCCATCGCCCTTCCAGGTGACGCGCTACCACTCGCTCGTGATCGACCGCGGCAGCGTGCCCGCATGCCTCGAAGTGACGGCGACCGCCGACGATGGCGAGATCATGGGCGTGCGCCACCGCACGCTCGCGGTCGAAGGCGTGCAGTTCCACCCGGAAGCCATCCTCACCGAGCAGGGGTATGCGCTCCTGAAGAACTTCCTCGACATGCCCGCGCGCACGCCAGCCGACGCGGCCGCGACCACCGCCTGACCACAGCCCCCGCCAGAGAGGACGACATGCCCATCACCATGCAGGAAGCCTTGCAGCGCACGATCGAGCACCGGGAGATTTTCCATGACGAGATGCTCTCCCTCATGCGGCGAATCATGAGCGGGGAAGCGACCCCGGTCATGATCGCGGCCCTCACCGTCGGCCTGCGCGTCAAGAAGGAGACCGTGGGCGAGATCGCCGCCGCCGCCCAGGTCATGCGCGAATTCGCGACCCGGGTCGAAGTGCCGGATCACGAGCACCTCGTCGACATCGTCGGCACGGGCGGGGATTCGGCGCACACGTTCAACATCTCGACGGCTTCGATGTTCGTCGCCGCCGCCGCCGGCGCGCGCGTGGCGAAGCACGGGGGACGTTCCGTGTCGTCGAAATCGGGAAGCGCCGACGTGCTCGAGGCGCTCGGCGCGAATATCACCCTCAAGCCCGAGCAGGTAGCGACCTGCATCGCCGAGACGGGCATCGGTTTCATGTTCGCGCCCAACCATCACACGGCGATGAAGCACGCTGCGCCGGTGCGCCGCGAGCTCGGCATTCGCACGATCTTCAATATCCTCGGTCCGCTCACCAACCCTGCGGGCGCGCCGAACCAGTTGCTCGGCGTGTTCCATCCGGATCTGGTCGGCATCCAGGTGCGGGTGCTGCAGCGGCTCGGCAGCCGTCACGTGCTCGTGGTGTATGGCAAGGACGGCATGGACGAGGTGTCGCTCGGCGCGGCGACGATGGTCGGCGAGCTCAAGGACGGCGAGGTGCGCGAGTACGAGATCCATCCCGAGGATTTCGGTCTGCGCATGATCAGCAATCGCGGCCTCAAGGTCGCCGACGCGATCGAGTCGAAGGACATGGTGCTCGAAGCGCTGTCCGCGCTGGAGGGCACGCCGCGCGAGATCGTCGTACTGAATGCGGGCGTAGCGCTGTATACCGCCGACGTGGCGGGCTCCATTGCGGAAGGCATCGAGCTGGCGCGCGAGGCGGTTGCGAGCGGTCGTGCGCGCCGGAAGCTCGATCAGTTCGTCGAGACCACCCGCAAGCTCGGCGGGTGATGGACCCACGCGTCCCGCCCCTCCCGGCATCTTCGCGCTTCCGCCCTTCATGAGCGACATCCTGAGCCGCATCCTGGCGACCAAGGCGGAGGAGATCGCCGCCGCGCGCACGCAACGGCCGTTCGCGGCGCTCGATGCCGCCGCGCGTGCGCGCAACGACCTGCGCGACTTCCACGGCGCGCTGCGCCGCAAGATTGCCGCTGGCAAGGCGGCCGTCATCGCCGAGGTGAAGAAGGCGAGTCCCAGCAAGGGCCTGTTGCGGCCCGATTTCGATCCCGCCGCGATCGCCAGGAGCTACGCGGAAGGCGGCGCTGCGTGCCTCTCCGTGCTCACCGACCGGCAATATTTCCAGGGCGCGCCTGAGTATCTGGACATGGCGCGCGCGGCGAGCGGCCTTCCTGCGCTGCGCAAGGACTTCATCGTCGACGCGTACCAGGTCGCCGAAGCGCGAGCGATGGGTGCCGACGCCGTGCTGCTCATCGTCGCCGCACTGGACGACGCCACACTGCGAGCGCTCGAGGATGCGGCCGAAAGCTATGGCCTCGCCGTGCTGGTCGAGGTGCACGATGCACCCGAGCTCGAGCGCGCGCTCGCGCTGCGCACGCCGCTGATCGGCATCAACAACCGCGACCTGCGCACCTTCGAGGTCCGCCTCGAGACCACCCTCGATCTCCTGCCGCGCATACCGGCCGATCGCCTCGTCATCACCGAAAGCGGCATTCACGTCGCGGCCGACGTCGCGCGCATGCGTGCCCAGGGCGTCGAGGCGTTCCTCGTGGGCGAGGCGTTCATGCGCGCACCCGATCCCGGCGCGGCGTTGCGCGCGATCTTTGCGCCCGGCTGACACCCGCCCTGCCCAAGAGCACGGAAGGCTGCATCGGTGTGCGGCTTGCGGCGCTGCCGCGTTGGGGCGCACGCCCACCGTTTGGCACCATTCCTCGAATCGGAAACGGATCGGTAACGTCCCGGCGCGTAGCTTGGCACCTCACGCGGCGAGCCTCGAAATCGATCGAAGGCACCCCGCGCGCGGAGGTGGCCATGAGGATGCACCAACTGCTTTGGCTTGCCGGGCTGGCAGTGATCGCCGGCCCCCTGCATGCGGATAGCTGTGCGGGCGGCTTCGGTCGGGGGATGGATATCACCGGCAACGAGTGCAACGACCCGATGCCGGTCGCCGACGCTGACGGCGTGGCGCGCACCCCGACCAGTGCGAACATGGCGACGCAACCCGCGAGGACGGTCGCTGGACCGGCCGCCCTCGTCAAGACCGTCGCGATATCCCACGGCGCTGCGACTGCGCAAGGCAAAGGAGTTGCCACTTCACGCGTTCCCGTGAAGGCGCACGCCATGCTGGCGGCCGGCGCAGGACTCGAAAACGTCGCCGTGCCACGCGCTCCGGTGCAGCGCTCGGCAGGCGTAGCGCCATGAAGTGGGCGTACGCGGCAGTGATCGCTGCCTGCGGACCGCTGGCTGCGCCAGCCGGGGCGACCGAGGTGGAGGCGGCGTACCAGCGTGCACTGCTCGAATACGAATGCGGCCATTACGCCCGCTCCATCGAGCATTTCCGGTTGGCGGCCGAGCTGGGTGACGCGCGCTCACCGGGCGTGCTGGCGTTGATGTACCGGATGGGCGAGCGGCTTTACGGCGATCAGGTCCGTGCGGACGAAGCCGAAGCGGACCGGTGGACGGCGGTTGCGGTGGATCGCTACCGCGCCGGGCGCCTGACGGGCCCCGCGCAGCGGCAGTGACAATCAGCAGCATCCGTTGACGCGATGCGTCCGCGCATGCCGCCCCGATTCGATTCCTCCACCCGGCGCCGCCTTCTGTCGGGGGCGCCGGGTTTATTTATGCTTGTCACGTAGGGAGGCCGGCAAATGCAAAGCTCCGAGCGCGCAAGGCTGGTCCGCAGCATGTCCGGGCCGCTTTCGGCGGGCCGCGGGACGCTGCTGTCCTGCGCCGTCGGTCTCGCTGTGCTGGTGATGGTGCTCGTGCTGGGGCCGCAGGACGAGGAGGCCCCGGGGACGCGCACGCAGATCGCCGCAGCGTCGCGACCGTTTCTCAATACGCCGATCCGGCAGGAGGCGCATCGCCGCCAGGTCATGGCGGAGCGACGCGCGACCTACCGGGCCGGCAGTGCACCCATTGAACCTGCGGCAGCCGCCATTGCCGGTGGGTCGCCGGGAGCCGCGCGATAGCGTGGTCCTCAGGCGCCGGCATCGGGCGCTCGTGGCTCGATGGCCAACAAGGCTGCATGCAATGCCTGGGTCTCGTGGCTTGGCTTGACCCCAAGCACGACGGAGAGCATCTGCCGGCAGCGGCGGTACGCTTCGATGGCTTCGGCCTGTCGGCCCTGGCGCGCGTAGCAGTCCATGAGCCGGCGGTACAGGCCCTCTGCCAAGGGGTCGATTTCGGTGGCGCGCCGGTAGAGATCGATGGCTCCATCCACGGCACCGTCTTGCACGAGGCGCTGACCGGCAACCTCGACGGCACGCAGAAACTTGCTGCGGAGGCGGTCCCGCGTGGCGACGAGCCACGGCCGCTCCCCATCCTCCAGCAGAAAATGACTCCGGTAGATTTCGAGCGCCCGCGCAGCGGCCGCCGGATCCGCCCGTGCGGCGTCGATCGCGTCCTCGAACGTGAATGCATCGACCCAGCACCACCCGGGATTGAGCAGGACCTTCCCCTCGGCGACGAGCACCGCCTGCTCGTCGCCCAGCAGCTTGCGCAGGCGGTGGAGCGCCACCCTCAGGGCATCCCGCCCGGCGTCACCCTCCGCATCGGGCCACAGGAGTTCAGCCAGCGCATCGACGGGAGCGCCGTTCGGCCCGTGGGCGATGATCGCCTTGAGCAGATCCAGCACCCGCTGCTTGGCCTTGCCTGCCGAAGGGAGCGGCACGTCGTCCTTGCGGATTTCCAGACGGCCGAGCGTGTAGACGCGCACCGGCCACGGCCACTTCGGTGATCGCGACGCGCCTGGGGCGAGCCGGCGGTAACGGATGAACCGGCGCACGTAGTCCGTCTCGATATCCGCTTCCAGCGCCTGTGCGAAGACCTCCCGCATCATCTCGGGTATCCACAGCGGATGGCAGTTCATGTAGTTGTGGGCGCGGCCTATGGTCAGACCCTCGCGCAGTAGGTCGCGGCTGTGCGCCTCCTCGCCGGCGCGCAACCCTGCCCAGGCGAGGGTGAGGAGCGCCTGGAACTCGACGATCGTGCTCGGCATGGTTCGCGCGAATGTCAGCGTGTCTTGCAAGAGTTCCACGGCATCCGGGTGCTGGCCGTTGAGGATCAGAAGCTGCGCGCACTGCAGACGAAACGTGGCCGACTGGAACGGAGCTCCCATCGCGTCGGCAACGGGGACCTCGCGTTGCACGAGTTGCACGGCTTCGTCGATTCTGCCCGCGAGCGCACTGACCCCGGACGCCAGCACCCCGTAATTCGCTGCGTCCAGCCGGCGTCGCGGATCGACCATGCCCTGGAGTCGAACCAGCTCCTGCTCGGCACGGGGGAGGTCTCCCGCGCTGAGAGCCGTGTAAATGGCTTGTGCCGTCACGAACGAGTCTAGGATATGCACACCGCAATCGACGGCGATCTTCTTCGCGAGATCCGTCATCGCGTAAGCGGCTTCGTGCTCGGCGGCCTGCCAGTGCACGCCCGACTTCATGATGCACAACATCAGGCCGCTGATCGGGTCATCCTCAATGGCGCGTCGACGATCGAGGTCGAAGCGGTTGATCACGGAGGAGGCGGTGGCGAAGTCGCCGGCCCAGACGTAGTAGCCAACCGCAAAGGCGATGACGCCAGCCTTGCCACGCGGGTCGGCTAGCGTGGTGAGCAACTCGGCGGCCCGCGCGGCCCACCGGGGAAGCATCGGGTGCTGCGGCTGCGCGAACCAGGCTCCGAGGAGCGAGTGAATCACCCGCACCTCGATCGGTGGCGGCAGGGTGGGTGAGTCGCCGAGCACGCGGTCGAGCTTCTCGATCCAAGGCAGGGACGGCGTCTGATCGCCGAGCTCCAAGTACCCTGCTTCCAGCGCGCCGGCGCAGGCGAGCAGTGCGCCCATCGGCTCTCCCTCAGCCTCGAACAACCGGTGGGCTGCCGCGAGATCCACCTTCCCCGCTGCCGGATCGACCATGCAGCGACAGGTCCCGCGCCAGTAGAGAATCCACGGTTGTGCCGCCGCGATGTCCGCGGGCAGCGCCTCGATCCAGTCGCGCAGGATCTGCCAGCGTCCCTGCTGCATGAGCTCCTGGGCTTGCGCGCATATCGCACTGGTCAGTGCCGGCCAGTCGCCGGCCATCGCGTGCAGCGCGACTGCCGCCTCGGGGCGCCCGCTCTCGTCCAGTAGCGCAGCCGCCTTCCGGCAATGTGCGGCGAAGGCGCGTTCGCCAAATTCCGCGCGGGCTTGCGCCAGCAGGAACTCACGGAAGAGCGGGTGGTATTCGTACAGCCTTTCGTCGCGCCGCTGGGATCGCCGCTCGGTGAAGAAGTGATTGCGGTGCAACTCCTCCAGAATGGCTGACGGATTGTCCAAGCCGGTCAGTCGCGCGGCGAGCGACGGTGCCACCATCGGCAACACCGCCGTATGCAGGAGGAACTCGCGCAGCCGGCTATCCGCCGCGGCGAGGATCTCCCGGGTGAAGTAATCGAATAGGGCCCGCTGCGACCCGGCGGCGACGATGTCCGACGCAGCGACGGCAGTCGTCTGTGCGCGCAGCAACAGCACGAACCCGGCGGTCCACCCGTCGACGCGGGCAAGCAGCGGGCCGATCGCGCTGTCCTCGTGCCCTCGGGACCGGGCGATCGCGCTCGCCTCCTCCTTGTCGAGGCGGAGCTCGTCTGCGTTGACATGCACGAACCGGTCGCGAACGACCCACCGCGCGAGCGGTGCCCCGGGCTCCCGGCGACTGATGCCGAGGATCGTGACGCCCGGCGGGGCTTCCTCAAGCGCCCACGCGACAAGGTCGTCGAATGGCGAGTCGGCAGCTTCGTGGCAGTTGTCGAACGCCAGCACGCAGGATGCTGGAACGCGGGCGAAGAAATCGCGAAAGTAGCGTCGCGCGAAATCCCGCAGACCGGCGAGATATTCGGGTGTCAGATGCGGCAACGCACGCTTGCGCCCGTTGGCGGCTCCCGGGACTGATAGGGCGAGATAATGGAAGAACGTGGCCGGATCCCGATCGAGCGCGTCGACCCTGTACCAGACGACGGCGTCGCCGCGGCGATCCAGCCAGCTCGTCGCGAGCGATGTCTTGCCAGCCCCGGCAGGGCCCGAGATCCATGCGAAACGGCCGTCCTGCATCCGGTCGAGCAGCTGGAACAGCCGCTCCCGCGCCAGCAGTCCGCCGGTGTCGGGGCGCGTCAGCTTCGCAAGCCGTGATGTCGGTCGCGCCATGTCACGCTCACCAGCGCCGGCTCAGCATGGTATGAAGCGCGACGTAGCTGGTGCGCTCCTCCGCATCGACGCCGAGCGGTGCCCCAGGATTCGAGTAGTGCACTCGCGCGGTCGGCAGGAATTCGACACCGGCGCCGATTTCCCATCCGCCGCTGAAGCGGTGACTCGCTCCAGCCGTGAAATGGCATTCGCCGATGGAGGCGAGCAACGGACTCATCGTGTGCGCTGGCGCCGGATTGTGACCGTAGTTGAACCCGGCCCGCACCGTCGTGCCGTCGTTCATCGTGTAGGCAGCGCCGATGGCGAAGACCGTTTGATTGCGCCACCGCAGCTCCGAAGAACTCGCGATGACATCGGGAGCCGCCGGATGGTCAGGCCCGGAGAGACGGAGCGAGGACACAACGAGGGCGTCCGACCACTCGAGACGGTCGATCTTCATCGCGATCAGCATCCGCTCGGTCGCGTGGAGCGCGACCCCTACCGCAATTTCGCGTGGCAGAGCGAAGCCTTCCACCCGGACGTCGCGATAAGTCACGTTCCCCAGACCCAGCGCCGTCATGTTGACGACGGCGCGACCGCCATCCATGGTCAACGGCGCCTTGGGCGTGAACGATGCGCCGAACGTCCAGCGCGCACTGGGCGTGTACAACATCCCGATCTTGATCGAGCCGTTGACCCCGTCGACTCCCTTGAGTTGCAGCCCGAAGAACGGCGTCGGCGTGGCGATCGACGTATCGGGGAAGATCTTCTGGTCGACTCGCGAGTAGATCGCGGCTACGCTTGCGCCGACTGCCAAGGTCTCGGTGGCCTGCCACGCGGCGCCGGCCGAGAGCTTGAGGATTCCGAACAGCGCCGACAGCTCGTCGGTGGTCCCGAATCCGGTCTGCACGCTCTTGAACACGTTGCCGGCTCCGCCCTGCGCGAACATGCCGACACCGACCGTCAAGCCATGAGCGAACGGACGGGCGTAGCCACCGCCGCCCAAGGGAATAAAACGGTTGGAGACCTCCAGATCGTTGCCGAGCGCATCGCGATGGCCGACGTCGAGGGAATAGGCCGTCGCCGTGTACGCGTCCAGCAGCGGACGGGCCAGCTGGCTCAGGCCGGCGGGATTGGTATTGAGCGCGGTGGTGTCGCGCGCGACGGCGACGTCGGCACCGCCCATCATCGCGGATTCGGTGCCGAAGCCGATCAGATTGAGCCCGTTGCTCGCCTCGGCCGCGCCGCAGGACGCTGCAGTGCAAAGGCAAAGCCGGGCACACACCTTCCACCCGTTTGCAAGAAGATCGCGCATCCGGCCCACCTCGCGATGGCGGTGATCGAATCGGTGCCATCGGGCGGCACGGTCCCCTCGCCTGCGCTGCGTGCACGGCGTGGTTCGGGCGAACGTAGCACGTCGTGCATCCAGATCGCAATGGGGATTCGGTGGCCACCGATGCGATGCTCGGACCCGCGTCGCGGTGTATGATCCGCTGCCGTCCTCTGTTGCCCGCATCGGCTCGAAGGTGACGGCGCGTTGCATCGACGCCGTTTCAATCTCACTTTCGAACGCCGTGTCGGCCATCGTCGCCGAAAAACTCAGCAAGCACTGGACCACCGCCGAAGGCCAGGTCCGCGCCGTCGATGCCGTGTCCTTCGCGTTCGACGAAGGCACGCTCAACGTGCTGCTGGGGCCTTCGGGTTGCGGCAAGTCGACCACGCTGCGCCTCATCGCAGGGCTCGAGCAGGCCGACGGCGGGCGCGTCCAGATCGCGGGACGCGATGTCACGCACCTGCCGCCGGCCCAACGCAATATCTCCATGGTCTTCCAGTCGTACGCGCTCTTCCCGCATCTCAGCGTGGCGGAGAACATCGTGTTCGGCTTGCGCGTGCGCAAGGTCGCTCCGGCGGACCGTACGCGGCGGCTCGACAAGGTTGCGGGTCTGCTCGGTCTCGGCAAGCTCCTCGACCGCAGGCCGGGCCAGCTTTCCGGCGGACAGCAGCAGCGGGTGGCGCTGGGCCGCGCGATCATCGCCGAAGCGCCCGTGTGCCTGATGGACGAGCCGCTGTCGAACCTCGATGCCCAGCTGCGCCAGGAGATGCGCGCGGAAATCCGGGGGCTGCAGCGTGCGCTCGGCATCACCATGGTGTACGTGACGCACGACCAGGTCGAAGCGATGTCGATGGCCGATCGCGTGGTGCTGCTGAACGCCGGCCGCATCGAGCAGAACGGCGCGCCTGCCGAGCTCTATGACATGCCGGCGAATACGTTCGTCGCACGCTTCATCGGCACGCCCCCGATGAACCTGTTGCCGCTGGCGCCCGGCGGTGAAGGCGCGGTGATCGCCGGGACGACGGGGCCGACATTCGCGCCCGTGGACGCCACCGGATGGATGCTCGGTGTGCGTCCGGAACATGTGAGTCTAGCCTTCGAGCGCGGGGTCCGCGCGCAGGTGCTTGCGACGGAATATCTTGGCGCCGATTCGCTGCTGAGCTGCAGGGTCGGATCGGCGATCGTCACCGTGCGCACCGCCGGACGCGTGGCATTGTCCGCGGGTGATGCGGCGTGGCTGACGTGGTCGCCGGCGGCGCAGCATTTCTTCGGTCCCGACGGGGCGCGCATCGCGCAGCGCGAGCCCGACCCGGCGGTCACCCTGTTTGCCTGAAAAGTTTCGTCACGGAGGAGGGGACATGTTCTCGAGCTTGCTGGTACGTGTGATCGCCGGGGTTGCGATGCTGGTCGCGACGCTGGTGCCGGCATCGGCGCAGGCGCCGGTGGAAGTTTCGTTCTATTACCCCGTCGCGGTCGGTGGTCCCATCACCAAGATCATCGATGGTTATGCCGCCGACTTCCAGAAGGAAAATCCCGGCATCCGGCTGCGGCCGATCTATTCGGGCAGCTACCAGGATTCCATCACCAAGGCGCTGACGGCAGTGAAAAGCGGCGAGCCGCCGGTGATGTCGATCCTGCTTTCGACAGACATGTTCACGCTGATCGACGAAGATGCCATCGTGCCGTTCGATGATCTCATCCGGACCAACGAGGATCGCGCCTGGCTCAAGAGCTTCTACCCTGCATTCATGGAGAACAGCCAGACCGGCGGCAAGACGTGGGGCATCCCCTTCCAGCGCTCGACGATCGTGCTGTACTACAACAAGGAGATGTTCAAGGACGCGGGGCTCGATCCCAACCGCCCGCCGGCGACGTGGAAGGAAATGACCGAGTATGCGCAGAAGCTCACGAAACACGACCCTTCGGGCAAGGTGACGCAATGGGGCATCCAGATCCCGTCATCGGGATTCCCGTACTGGCTCTTCCAGGCGCTGGCGATCGAGAACGGCGTGAACCTGATGAACGAAGCGGGCACCCAGACCTACTACGATCGGCCTGAAGTCGTCGATGCGCTGCAGTACTGGGTCGACCTGGTCAGGAAATACAAGGTGCACCCCGAAGGTATCGTCGACTGGGGCACCACGCCCAAGGATTTCTTCGAGCACAAGGTCGCGATGATGTGGACGACCACCGGCAACCTGACCAACGTCAAGAACAACGCGAAGTTCGATTTCGGCGTGGCGATGCTCCCGGCCGGCAAGCAGCGCGGCAGCCCGACCGGCGGTGGCAACTTCTATCTCTTCAAGAAGAGCACGCCGCAGCAGCGCGAGGCAGCGCTCAAGTTCATCAAGTGGGCGACCTCGCCGCAGCGCGCGGCGCAGTGGGGTATCGACACCGGCTACGTCGCAGTTCGTGCGGACGCCTGGGAGACCCCGGTGATGAAGCAGTACGTGGCGGGGTTTCCCGCGGCGGCGGTTGCTCGTGATCAGCTCCCGTACGCGAAGGCGGAGCTTTCGACGCACGACAACCAGCGCGTCACCAAGGCGCTCAACGACGGCTTGCAGGCGGCGCTCACCGGCACGAAGACGCCCGAGCAGGCGATGAAGGATGCGCAGCGCGAGGCCGATCGGCTGCTGCGCTCCTATCGTTGAGATTCGCGCTTCCGAAGCCGATGCCGAACGCTGACGCCCGGACTGCAATCCGGCGCGCCGGGTCCGGCCTGCGGCAGGCGCCCTGAACGTGTCCACGGTCGCATCGACACTGCCGGTGTTGCGCGCGCCGGTTCTGGTGCGCTCGCGCGAGTGGGTGCACGCGTGGCTGCTGCTCCTGCCGGCGGTGACACTGCTCGGCCTGTTCACCCATTACCCGGCGATTGCCACCCTGTGGCACAGCTTCTTCACGACACCCAAAGGAAGTCGGCCGGCGAAGTTCGCCGGCTTCGACAACTACCGGCAGCTGACCGAAGACCCGATCTTCTGGCGGTCGCTGACCAACAACCTGATTTACGCTGCGGGAACGATCCCGCTGTCCGTCGTGCTGGCGATGATCATGGCGGTATGGGTGAACAAGCGCATCGCCGGCCGCGGCTTCCTGCGGCTCGCCTATTTCACGCCGACGATCCTGCCGATGATTGCGGTAGCGAACATCTGGCTCTTCTTTTTCACGCCGGAATACGGTCTCCTGGAAAAGGTACTCGGCGCGTTCGGCTTCGGCACGCACAACTGGCTTGGCAGCAACAGCACCGCCCTCGGCTGCCTGATGATCGTCGCGGTGTGGAAGGAAGCCGGCTTCTTCATGATCTTCTACCTCGCGGCGCTGCAGTCGATGTCCCCGTACCTCGCCGAGGCGGCGGCGATCGAGGGTGCGTCGCGTTGGTATTTCTTCCGACGCGTCACGCTTCCCCTGCTGATGCCCACCACGCTGTTCGTGCTGGTCAATGCCGTGATCAACGCGTTCCGCCTCGTCGACCACGTGGTGGTGATGACCCGTGGCGGCCCCGACAACGCCACCGAGCTCCTGCTGTTCTACGTGTACGAGATCGGCTTCCGCTTCTGGGATTCCGCGTATGCCGCGGCGCTGACCGTGGTGCTGCTCGCCATCCTCGGTACGGTCGCCCTGCTGCAGTTCTTCTTTCTCGAGCGCAAGGTGCATTACCAGTGACGCCGCTCGACGTATCGCCGCCGTGGGTGCGCGCGCTGGAGACGGCGGCCGCCTGGACGCTCGGGCTGCTCTGGATCCTGCCGCTCGCGTACGCGTTCTGGACGGCATTCCATCCAGGCGAGTTCTCGACCCGCTTCGTGCTCGACGCGCCGGTCACCCTCGATAATTTCATTGCGGCGTGGCACGCGGCGCCGTTTGCGCGCTACTTCCTCAATACGCTCTTGCTGGTGACCATGGTGCTGGCCGCGCAGCTGGTGCTCGTCACCCTCGCCGCCTACGCGTTCGCGCGCTACACGTTCCCCGGTCGTGGCGTCCTGTTCGCGCTCGTGCTGGTGCAGCTCATGGTGATGCCGGACGTGTTGATCGTGGAGAACTATCGCACCATGGCCGCGCTGGGGCTTAAGGACACCATCCTCGCCATCGGACTGCCGTACATGGCGAGCGCGTTCGGTATCTTCCTGCTGCGCCAGACGTTCAAGACGGTGCCCCGCGAGCTCGACGAAGCGGCGCGGGTGGAGGGGTGCAGCTCGCTGCAGGTGCTGTGGAAGGTGTACGTTCCGCTCGCCCGACCGGTGTATCTTGCCTACGCGCTCGTCAGCGTGTCGTATCACTGGAACAATTTCCTGTGGCCGCTGATCATCACCAACTCCGTGGAGTCGCGACCCGTCACCGTCGGCCTGCAGGTGTTCTCGGCGACGGACCAGGGCATCGACTGGGCGATCATCACGGCGGCCACGCTGCTGTCGGTCGCGCCGCTGCTGGTCGCCTTCCTGCTGTTTCAGCGGCAGTTCGTGCAATCCTTCATGCGCGCCGGCATCCGGTGACATTGCCGCGCTGGCCGGCGGAGATGGGGCGCATGCTTCGTTGCTGCTCGATTTCGGTGCTCACGTACTTGCGTGTACGTTCCGCTCGAAATCTCCGCTGCGCCTCGCCTGCGCCCCATCTCCGGGGCCATCATCGACAATGTCGGCCCGACACCTCGCGGCCCGCCGCTCCGAGTCGAGTCATCACGAGCTTCCTACAGCCTGGGCCCTCTGTCGTCGTGCCCACACCCGAAAGGCCATGCCATGATTCTGATCACCTGGAACGTGCAATGGTGTCGCGGCGTCGATGGCCGTGTCGATCCGGCGCGCATCGTCGGCGAAGCCAGGCGACTCGCCGATTTCGATGTGCTCTGCCTCCAGGAGATCGCCGACAACTTTCCCGATCCGCGCTTGCCCGGCAGCGCCGGCGAGGACCAGTTCGGCGAACTTGCGACGCTGCTGCCGGACTTCACCGCGGTGCCCGGACCGGCGGTCGATCATCCCGCCGAAGGCACGCGGCGCCGGCGCTTCGGGAACATGGTCCTGTCGCGCCTTCCGGTGCGGCAGACATTCCGCGAGCTCCTGCCATTCCCTGTGGATCCCGGCGTGAAGGGTATGCCGCGGATCGCGGTCGAAGCGGTCGTCGGGACGCCATTCGGCGACGTGCGCGTGATCACCACCCATCTCGAGTATTACTCGCAGCGGCAGCGCGGCAGCCAGGTGGAAGGGCTGCGCGCGCTCTACGCCGAGGGCCATGCCCACGCGAGGCAGGGCTCCGTCACCGATATCTCCGGCAACCCGTTTCACACCTACCTGCGTCCCGAGGCAACGCTCGTCTGCGGCGATTTCAATCTCGAGCCCAACGACGCGTTGCATGACCGCATGCTCGCGCCGTTCGACGATGGCACGCCGCCGTTCCACGATGCGTGGGAGCTCACCCATCCGGGAGAACCGCACGCTTCGACCTTCAAGATCCATGAAAAGACGGTGCCCGGCGAGCCCGAGCAACACTGCGACTTCGTGTTCGTGAACGCGCCGCTGGCGCAGCGCCTGCGCTCACTGCGGGTCGATCAGCAAACGCAGGCTTCCGATCACCAGCCGGTGATCGTCACGTTGTCCTGATTCGCCGGTCGCCTTACTGCGTCGAGCCGCGGCCGCGCAGCGACCGCGCGAGCAGTCGCCACAAGGACATCCACCACCAGCGCCATCCGGCGCGACGCTCGACCTCGGCGTTGAGCGCCGCGATGTCGCGCTCGAGCTTCCGGCGCCATGCATCCGCGGCCGCGATGGATGCATCGCGCGCGGCGACGACGGCGCGCAGCTGCGTCGCCTCGGCTTGCAGGTGCCGGACCGGGTCCGCACGTTCCGCCTGCAGTCGATCCCGCTGCCGCACGGCTTCGGCGTGATGGGCCTGCCAGGCGGCGACCTCCCGCTCCAATGCATTGCCGCGCGCGTGCGCGTCGTGCAGCTCGCGCGTGACTTTCTGGTAATCGCGGCGTACCCATTCCCCGGCGTCGGCGAGCACCGATACCGGACGTGGTACCCGTGACAGGGCTGCCGCGTCGCTGCTGGCGATCGCGATGAAGTACAACGGGTGCGCATGGCCATCACGGCGGTTCGCGGCGTCGGTCTCGTGCAGCTCGAATATTTCGCCCGTGGTGGCATCGCGCTCCGGCGCGAGCACCGAAAAGAAGCTCACGTGCTGGCCGAACCACGCCGCGTGCGCAAAGCGTTCCTCGAGCATCGCGGCGAGCTCTTCCCGGTACAGTTCGCGCACATGGAACGGATTGACGGCGCCGCGCGCATCGGTGTACTCGGCCCGGTTCGGACACGACAGCACCAGCAGGCCTTCGGGGCGCAGCACGCGGCGGATCTCGTCGAGGAACGCATCCTGCGCAGCAATGTGCTCGATCGTCTCGAACGACACGACGAGGTCGAAGGCGTTGTCGGGCAGCGGAAGCGCCGCGCAGTCGCCGATTTCGAACGCGAGGTTCGGCACCGCCGCATACACCGTTCGGGCGTGGGCGATGGGTTCCGGCGCGATGTCGACCGCGGTGACGTGTGCCGCGTGACGCGCGAGCAGCGCGCTGCCGTAGCCTGCACCGCAGGCGATGTCGAGCACCCGCCGGCCCGCTGCGAGCGGCACGGCAAAGTGGTAACGGTGCCAGTGCTCGTACCAGATCTCGCCCGCGGCACCGGGAACGAACCGCTCGCCGGTGAAGGGCAACGTGCTCACCGGATCGCCCGGCGTCCGCTGATCAGCCGGCGCAAAGGACCGCGCCACGCCGCCGCCCGCGCGAGCCACGGCCGCAGCATCACGAACTCGCGCACGTCGTGCCGACTCACCAGCACGAGCGACTGGGTGCGCATGTACTCCTCGGCCATCCGCGAGATGTCGTAGGGCGAGAGGGTGATGCGCATCGCCCGCTGCCGCTCGACGGCATCCCGATACGCCCGATCGAGCAGCTCCTGGCGCCCGGCAGCTTCCTTCACTCCGGCCGGCACGCGATATTTCGACGTGGTCTTCGCGACCATGACGAACGCGTGCTCGAGCGAGTAGCGCGTCCAGAGATTCCAGTCCTCGAGCTGGTCCATGTCCTCCGCGAAGCCGCCGTACATCTCGTAGAGCCGGCGATGGAAGAGGACTGCCTGGATCGGCAGGTAGTTGTGATGCCAGAGGGTCAGGCGATCGAACGGCTGGCGGTGCCGCGTGACGTGGGCGATCTCGGCGAGCCGTCCATTCGCGCTGTCGACGACGTGCATGTGCGTTTCCCACGCGAGGCCGTAGGCGCCCATCGCGCTGCCGGCGCGCACGGCGTCCAGCAGCACCTCGACGTGATCGGCGAATAGCACGTCGTCGTCATCGAGGAAATTGAACCATTCGCCACGGGCTGCGGCGAGCGCGAGATTGCCGGCCCGCGCACGTCCGACGTGCTGCCCGGTCGCCTGGTAACGGATGCGCAGGCGGTCGCGATAGCTCTCGATGAGGGCCTGCGACGTGGGCGGACCGTCCTCGATCACGATCGCCTCGATGGCGGGCCATGTCTGGTTGGCTACGGAATGGAGTGCCTGCCGCAGCGATGCCGTGCGGCCGATCGTGCGGATGAGCACGGACACCAGCGGGATGCTCGGCAACGGCTCGTCCCGGCGGGAGCGCATCGCCACGAACGCGCCGTCACGACGCAGCTCATAACCCCAGCCGTTGAACACGGGACGAAAGTCCGGCGTCGGCGCCACCCTGGTGGCAGCGAACTGCGGCCATTTCGCGAGGAAGCGCACCAGCGCACGCAGCAACCCCCAGCGACGGCCGGGGAAGTCCGGAGGGGCGAGCATCTCCGCGAAGACCATCGATATCCCCTGCGCCGTGCGGGCGACGCCGCCGAAGCGAGCCCGCAGGCACAGGTTGGTCTCCACGCCGCCGAGTGCCTGCAGCGGCTTCACTTCGCCTGGATGGCGATAGGTCCGATGGACCACGGCGAAGCGCGGCAGATAGCGCAGCCGATGGCCGGCAGCGCGCAACCGCCAGGAGAGGTCGACGTCCTCGCCATACATGAAGATGCGCGGATCGAAACCCCCCACGGCGTCGTAGGCGCTGCGGCGGAACAGCGTCGCGGCGCCGCTGACCCAAGGCACGTCAAGGGTGACGGGGTCGTAGGCCTTCGGGTGCTCGTACGGCAGCTGCCGGAGCTCCCACGCCGCGACCTGCGGATCGTCCTGCGCTGCGGCGTCGAGGAGCGGCGCGAGGACGCCGGGCTCGACGATGCAGTCCTGGTTCAGGACCAGCAGGAAGGGCGCCGATCCACTCGCTGCATTCGCGTTGTGGCCCCGGCCGAACCCCAGGTTGACCGGCGCGGCCTGGATGCGGACGCTCGCGAACGGCCGCGGCATGCGCAGCGACGGCAGCGTCTCGATCTTCGGCACGGCGGCGCCATGCAACGTGTTGTCGAGCACCCGGAGGTGCACGTCCCGGCCGGCGCTCTGCTCTGCGATGCTGGCGAGAAGCGACTCGAGCAGCGCCTCGTCGGGCTCGAACGTGACGATGCTGACATCAACCCCGGTCACGGTTCGCCCGGTGCCGGAGGATCCTGCGCACGAAGCGCGGCAACCGTTCCAGTGCGGCGTGGTCGAGGGCCAGGCGCTCGGCTTGCGCTCGCATGCGCTCGGCATCGGCGTCGCGCGCCTGCAGCGCGGACGTCAGCGTGGCAACATCGGCCTCCACTTTCCTGGCCCACTGTTTCGCGGCATCGACATCAGCCTGCAAGCGCGTGGCCCATTCCTGGGCTGCATCGGCAGTCGCCTTCGCGATGCGCGCTCCTTCGTCGGCGTTGCGCAGGGCTGCGGCGAGCCGCACGAGTTCCTGCCGAAAGACGAAGCCATCGAGATTCGCGGCGAGGAGGCGCTGCAATCGGTGATCGAGCACGTCGGCGGGCGGCGGGTCGGACGGCGCGAGCTCGAATTGCGCGTAGACGGCAGCGAGCGCTTCCGCCATCGCGGACAGCGGTGGAACCACGGTGGGATCAGCGGCCACGATCGCCGATTTTACGCGGCCCCACTCGGCTTCGCCGGCCTCGAGCAGGCGGCCGATCTGGCGCACCGCCGCCCCGGCGTCGAAGCCTGCGGGCAGCAGCCATCCGCCGCCGTGGGCCCGCACGCGCGCCCCGAGGGCGCCCTCGTCGGGCACGATGACCGGCGTGCCCGCAGCCCAGGCTTCCGAAAGCGCATAGCTGAAACTTTCCGGGATCCGGTTCGGGAAAAGCACCGCCGACACGTGGTAAGCGGCCATCAGGCCCGGCAGATCTTGGTCCGCGTACGGTCCATGCACGAACAATCCGGGTCCAAGCCAACCCTGCTGCAGGGTGTCGTCGGTGTAGCCGATCACCACCAGCGCGGCGTCGCAGGCGGCGAGGCCGGCCGCCACATCGCGCAGCAAGCCGCTGCCCTTGTGCGGTCCGATCGCGCCCAGCGCGGCGATCACATGGCGTGGGGCATGATCGCGGAAGGCGGCGGGCGCATCCATGGCTGCCACGGTCCGGCGCGGCACGCCCGGGGCGATGATCGCGACCGGCAGGTCGGGCATGCACGCCATGGCTTCGCCCCGAATGTAGTCGGAAGGTGCGATCACCGTGGTCGCACGCGCCAGCGTGTCGTGCACTTCGCCGACCCACGCCCGATCCGGTGTCCCCAGAGGCGCGTCGGCAAAAAGCGCCGGGTGCAGGAAGCCGATGTCGTGCAGCGTCGCAACCATGGCCGTGGCACCAGCGGCCATGATCGCCGCGGCGCGCTCGCGCGACAGGCGGTCGAGCGTGTGCAGATGAAGCAGGCGCGTGCCGATCGTCATCGCGGCATCCGGCGCTGCGCCGGGCGCAAGGGGCCAGCAGCGGGCGTGGCCGAGGTCTTCGAGCACGTCGACCTGCGGTCCGACGTGGAGGGCAAGATGCCGTCCGGGCACCGTCGCCGCGATGTCGCGGATGTGGCGGTCTACCCCGCCACCGGGCGCGGACGTGATGTGCAGCACGGCGCCGGTCATTGGCGTGGGGATGTAGGATGGCGGCGCGGCAAGTATATGCTCCGTCGCGTCAGGGACGGGCCGTAAAATGTCGGGCCGCCGAACCGCGGCGCGCTCATCTCCCCATGCTTCCCGGATCGAATCCCCCGTCCGACACCGTCAACGCGGCGCTTGGCACGCTGCGCCGCTCGCCGCGCCCGCGCCTGCTCTTCATCGGCCACGGCTGGGGCGGCGGCGTGCGGCGGCACATGCACGATCTCGCCGCGCTCGTTGCCGATGCGTGCGACGTCATCACGCTGGCGCCCGGGCCGGGAGGGACGGTGCGGGTCGAGCTCGGCACCGGTGCCACCGTGCCGCGCGCGTATTTCGCCCTTCCCGCCGAGACCGCGACGTTCCTCGCGTTGCTGCGCAGCATCGGCGTGTCGCGCATCCACTATCACCACGTGCATGGCCTGCCGCGCTCGATTCTCGACTTGCCGCGCATGCTGGATCTCCCCTACGACGTCACGCTTCACGACTACTACGCCATGGATCCGCGGCCGGTGCAGGAGGGCGGTGACGCGACCGGGCCCACCGATTCATCGGCGCCGGACGATGCGCTCCCGTGGGAGGTTTCGCTGACCGAGTGGCGCGCCATGTTCGGCGCGTTCCTGCGCGGCGCGGCACGCGTGATCGCGCCGTCGCACGACGTCGCGCGGCGCTACGCCGGCATGTGGCCGGGACTCGCGGTGCTGACGTGGCCGCATCCGGAAGCCGCCGCCCTGCCCGTCGCCCGCATGGCGCGCGCGATCGTACCGGGGCGCATATCGCCGGCGAAGGGACTGCACGTTCTGACGGCCTGCGCGCTGCACGCACGCGAAAACGAGCTGCCGCTGTGCTTCCGTGTGCTCGGCAGCACCACCGAGCCGGTATTGCAGACGCCGTCCGTGCCGCTGAGCGTTTCGGGCGAATATCCGGAAGATGCCCTGCAACGCCTGCTCGCCGCCGAGGGTGCCGACGCGATCCTGTTGCCGACGCAGGTGCCGGAGACCTACGGTTACGTGCTGTCGGCCGCGATCGCGTCGGGCCTGCCGATCGTGGCGTCGGCCCTGGGCGCCTACGTGGAGCGCCTCGCGGGGGTCGCGAACGCCACACTGCTGCCTCACGATGCAGCGCCGGCGCAATGGAACGACGCGCTGCTGCGCTGCACAGGCGTCGCGGTACCGGCCGAGTCGCGGCGAGCGGTGGCGACGGGCAGCGCCCCCGCGGATTATCGGGCCTGGTACCTGCAACCCCTGCCCGGCACCGCGCCGGAGCTCGGTCCCGAGATCGAGCTCGACGCGCGCCATCTCGAGCTGCCGCACGGCGACATCGGGCCGGGGCCGCTCTCGCTGATCGACCTTTACCGCTTCGGCATCGAATGCGGGCAGCTCGAGGCACGGACCGAACTGCAGCGGCGCCTTGACGCGATCGAGGAAGAGCGCGCCGAGCTCGTCGCGTTGCGCGAGTCGGCCATGGCCGAGCAGCAGGCGGCGCAGGGACGCGTCGAGCAGGTGGAACATGCGTTGCGCGTTGCCCATGCGCGGCTCCAGGAGTTCGAGCATTCGACGTCGTGGCGTCTCACTGCGCCCGTACGCGCCCTCGGCCACCGTTGGAAGCTCCTGCAGGCGCGCTTCCGGGCGAGCTACGCCACGGCGCGGCACGTGCCCCGCCAGGCGGACATCGCCCGCACGATCCTGCGCGACCATGGCGCAGTGGCGCTATGGACGCGCGTGTGGACAAAGCTCTCGGGCCGGCGCCGCTTCCGTCCCCCCACGGTGACGCGCTATGCCCAGGAGATCGTCGCCGGACCGCTGACGTTCCCGCCCATGGCGCCGGCATCGCCCCGGGTGTCGATTGTCATCCCGGCATTCGGCAACCCGCTGCTGACGTTCACCTGTCTCAAGAGCATCCTCGCGCACACCCCCGCCGGGCGTTACGAGGTGATCGTCGTCGACGACGCATCGCCGGAGCCCGTCGCCGAGGCGCTGCGCGAGGTGCGCGGTGCCTGCATCGAGCGCAATCCGAGCAACATGGGATTCGTCGCGAGCTGCAACCGCGGTGCGGCGATCGCGCAGGGCGAGGTGCTCGTCTTCCTCAACAACGACACCATCGTCACGGCCGGCTGGCTGCCGGCGATCCTCCAGACCTTCGAGCGCCGCCCGCATACGGGTCTCGTCGGCGTCAAGCTCGTCTATCCCGACGGACGGCTGCAGGAGGCGGGCGGCATCGTGTGGCGCGATGGCTCGGCGTGGAACTGCGGACGCAACGACGATCCGGAGCGCCCCGAGCACAACTACGTGCGCGAGGTGGACTATTGCTCCGGTGCGTGCATCGCCATTCCATCCGCGGTGTTCCGCGCCGTCGGTGGCTTCGACGTGCGCTATGCCCCGGCCTACTACGAGGACACCGACCTCGCGTTCGCCGTGCGGGCGGCGGGCCGCAAGGTCGTGTATCAGCCCCGTGCAACCGTCATCCACTTCGAAGGCCAGACCGCAGGCACCGATCTCGACACCGGCATGAAGCAGCACCAGGTCGTGAACCAGCAGCGCTTTGCCGAAAAATGGGCGGGAATGCTCGCCGCCCACCGTGCCAATGGCGTGGACCCGCAGCTCGAGCGCGATCGCTGGGCGCGGCACCGCGTGCTCGTCATCGACGCCTGCATGCTGACCCCGGACCAGGATTCCGGGTCCGTGCGCATGCAGGCGATGCTCGAGATCCTGATCGACCTCCATTGCAAGGTCACGTTCGTGGCCGATAGCCTGGAGCACCGCGAGCCCTACGTAGGCGACCTGCAGCAGCGCGGTGTGGAGGTCCTGTTCCATCCCTACGTCCGCAGCATCCCCGCGCTGCTCGCGGAACGCGGCCCGGAGTTCGATGCGATCGTGCTGTCGCGCCACTACATCGCCAACAAGCACATCGAGACGGTGCGCACGTTCGCGGCGCAGGCGCTGCTCGTATTCGACACCGTGGACCTGCACTTCCTGCGCGCGGAACGCCTCGCCGAGCTCGAAGGCGGCGCAATGGCGAAGGCGGCGGCGCGAGCGAAGCGCGAGGAGGAACTGGCGCTGATCCGCAAAGCCGATGTCACCCTCGTCGTGAGCCCGATCGAGCAGCAGTTGCTCGCCCGCATCGTGCCGGAGGCCGAGGTGGCGATCCTTTCCAACATCCACGAGCCGATCCCCGGCGGCAAGCCGTTCGCCGACCGCGAGGGGCTCGTGTTCATCGGCGGTTTCCAGCATCCGCCGAACACCGATGCGGTGCTCTGGTACGCGCACGAGGTGCTGCCGCACGTCCGGCGCCTGTTGCCTGGAGTGCGCACTTACATTGTCGGTGCGGACGCGCCGGCCACGATTCGTGACTTGAGTGCGGAGGATTTCGTGGTCACCGGGCATGTGCCCGACGTGGCGCCCTATTTCACGCGCTGTCGCGTGTCGATCTCGCCGCTGCGTTATGGCGCCGGGGTCAAGGGCAAGGTGAACCTGGCCCTGAGCTATGGCGTGCCTGTCGTCGCGACGACGGCATCGGTCGAGGGCATGCATCTGACGCCGGGGGTCGACGTGCTCGTGGCCGACGAGCCGGAGGCGTTTGCCGAGGCCATTGCGCGCGTTTACCGGGACGAGGTCCTCTGGCACCGCATCTCCGACGGTGGGCGCGCCGTGATTCGCCAGCACTTTTCGCGCGACGTGGCGCGCGCCGGGCTGGCTGCCCTCCTCGCGCGTGCGCACCGGCGCACGCCGCAGCAGCCGCCGAAGGAGCTCGTCAGCGCCGCATGAAGAGCAGGTCGCGCACGCCGTGGCCGAGACCAAGACCGCGCGTCTCGAACTTGGTGCGCGGACGCCACGCCGGGCGCGGGGCGAAATCGCTCACGGTGTTCGCCAGGAGCGGTTCGGCGCTCAGGGTGGCAAGGATCTCCTGGGCGTAATCCTCCCAGTCGGTGGCGACGTGCAGCACGCCGCCCGGCGCGAGCCGCAGCGCCAATGCATGGACGAAGATCGGCTTCAGCAGCCGGCGCTTGTGGTGGCGCTTCTTCGGCCACGGGTCGGGGAAGAAGACCTGCACCCCGCGCAGCGAACCTTGCGGAATCATCTGCGCGACGACCTCGACCGCATCGTGCTGGATGATGCGCAGGTTGCCGAGCCCGAGGGCCGCTGCCTGGCGCAGCAGACTGCCCACCCCCGGCGCGTGCACTTCCACGCCGATGAAATCGACATCGGGCTGGGCCCGGGCGATGGCGGCGGTCGTCTCCCCCATGCCGCAACCGATCTCCAGGACGACTGGTGCCTGCCGCCCGAAGAGTTGCGCGAAGTCGAGCGGGCGTGGCGTGTAGTCGACGCCGAAGCGCGGCCAGAGCGCCGTCAGCGCATGTTGCTGGGCCGGCGAGATGCGTCCCTGGCGCAGCACGTAGCTGCGCACGCTGCGGTGCGGACGGCCGTCCTCGCTGCGCGCCGCCGCCGTCGATTCGGGAGCGGCCTCGTCCGGCGGGTCAGGGCTGCGCAATGCGGCCCCAGCCGGGCTCGTCGAGTCGCCGCTCGATCGTGTGGGAGGCCGACTCCCCGGGGCGCGAGTATTCGATCTCGAGGGTGTCGGCCGATTTCCACCGCACGCTCCCATCGCTCCAGCGCTCCGGCGGGGTCCACGTCGCCTCCTTGCGCACGGCATCGCGCGTGATCCGCCACACGGCGACGGCGTTGCTGCAGCCCTGCGTGCAGAAATCCGCGGTGGCGAGACGCTGCCGGTCCGGCGCGAGCTTCGGCTCGGCAGGAACCTCGAACGTACGTCCGGTCGTGCGCTGGAGCAGCAGGAACGTGGCGTCGTCGCCCTGCGTGGCGTAGATCACGGCCATGTTCACGCGGTCGAGGTAATCCCACAACGCATACGAGCGCCCGCCATTCGGCGCGACGGTGTCGGTGAACGAGGTCTGTCCGTCCGGATAGAGCGAGACGCGCAGCACGTCGCCCTCGCGGGTCGCGAGGCCCGGCAGGCGCTTCAGCTGCACCTCCTCGACGCGCCGGCCGCAGTGCGCGATGCCTTCGGCGCCGTCGCAGGCGGTGGCGATTTCCTGCGGCGTGAGCGCCACGGCGCCGGTGGGCGCAACGCGCAGTGCCACAAGGAGCGCCGCCGCAGCGATTCCCGCGGTGCGGTGCATGCGGCCCATGCTCAGCTGCGGGCGATGAGCCCGGCGGTCGGCGAGCTCGGGCTGCCCTCGTAGAGCTTGCGCGGCATGCGGCCAGCGAGATACGCCTCGCGCCCGGCCTCGACCGCGAGACGCATTGCGCGCGCCATCCGCACCGGGTCCTTCGCCAGGGCGATGGCGGTGTTCATCAGCACGCCGGCGCACCCGAGCTCCATCGCGATCGCGGCATCGGATGCCGTGCCGACGCCGGCATCGACGAGCACCGGCACCTTGGCCTGATCGATGATGAGGCGCAGGTTCCATGGATTGAGGATGCCCATCCCGGAACCGATGAGCGATGCGAGAGGCATGATCGCCACGCAGCCGATCGCCTCCAGTTCACGTGCTGCGATCGGGTCGTCCGACGTGTAGACCATCACGTCGAAGTCATCCCTGACCAGCACCTCCGCGGCCTTGAGCGTCTCGCGAACGTTGGGGAACAGCGTCTGCGGATCGCCGAGCACCTCGAGCTTCACCAGGCGATGGCCATCGAGGAGCTCGCGCGCGAGCCGCAGCGTGCGTATGGCCTCCTCGGCGGTGTAGCAGCCGGCGGTGTTCGGCAGGTACGTGAATTCGCGGGGCGGCAGCGCGTCGAGCAGTGACGGCGCATTCGCATCCTGGCCGATGTTGGTCCGGCGGATAGCCACCGTGACGATCTCGGCGCCCGACGCGATCACCGCGTCGCGCGTCTGCGCGAAATCGCGATACTTGCCCGTGCCGACGAGCAGGCGGGAATGAAAGGTGCGTCCCGCGATGGTGAGCGGATCGGCGGGGGCGGTCTGTGCCGTAGTGTGAGGAGCGTTCATGGGCGCATTTTACGCCCGCGACGTTGCGTCAGCCGCCGCCGACGGCGACCACGATTTCGAGGTAGTCGCCGTCCTGCAGCGGGGTTTCACCGTAGCGGCTCCGCGGCACGATGTCGCCGTTGCGCTCGACGGCGATGCGCTTCCCGGTGAGCGCAAGCTCCTGCACGAGATCGGCGACGGTCGCGCCGGCGGCGATGGTGCGAGCCGCCCCGTTCACGTTGACGTGGACGGTCGCTGCGATGGCCGGGGCTGGGGGCATGTCGACGATGCTATCACTCTGCCGCCTTCGTCGACACGGTCACCGGCCGGGTGCGGAGGGATCGTGCTGTCGGGCCGCCAGACTTACGAACGATACGCGCGCATCGCGCGGCGCAGGAATTTCAGCTGGCGCGCGAACCGCGAACAGGCGTTGCACACCGCCAGGTGAAGCCGCAGGCGCAGGCGCTCGCCCCCGGTGAGCGGCACGTCCTGCATCTGCGACAGAAGGCGGGTCGCCTCCCTGCAAGTGACCATGTGCGTGAGCCGGTGCAGGAACATGTCTTTGTTGGCCGCCGTCAGCGTCCGGGCTGCCCGGCGAACCAGTTCTGCTCGAGGCACATGCGCAGCGCGACCCGGGCGCGATAAAGGATCACCCACAGATTATTCGCGGTGATCGCCAGTTCCTTACAGATCTCGTCGGTATCGAGCTCGAGCACCTCGCGCATCATGAACACCCGTGCCGTTGCGGCTGGGAGCTTCTCCAGGCACAGATCCATGACGTCGAAGAACTCCCGCTGTTCGAGTGCCGCATCGGGATTGCCCCACGCGGCCGGTGGGACATCCCAGCCACCGTCTTCCCGGAACAGCCCATCGAGGTCCTCGACATCAAGCTCGCTGCCGGACGGTCCGAGCGCGGTCGCGGGCACCGCATCGCGCTGCCTGCGCCGGATAGCGTCGACGATCTTGTGCTTCAGGATCCCGGTGAGCCAGGTGCGCAGGCTCGACTTGCCGGAGAAGCCACTGCCGGCAAGCGCAGCGAGCAGCGTCTCCTGCACGACATCTTCCGCGGCGTCGGTGTCGCGCAGCTGCAGTTGCGCCACCCGAAACAGGTACGTGCGGTGTCGCTCGAGCTGCGCGGTGAAGTCGGTTTGTGCCATGAGTATCAGATACTCGCGGAGCGCGCATCATACGGCACCGGACATGGCGGCACACCTGCCCTTCGCGGATGTCCGTGCGACTGTCAGGACTCGTGGCGTGAACAAGGCGCCGATGCCCACCCGCGCGTGGCGGCGTGCCTCGTGCTGCACGCGGAGAGGCGCGAACAACGCAACGGCGACGCATTTGGACGCATGCTCGGCTGCAAGGGAAAGGGCATTGTGCATCCAGTAGGCCGCATCCTACAAAAATTCGTGGGCAAAGACGACATACCCCCCCTGACGGCAAAGCGCAATCTTCGCACTGGCAGGAGAGAACACCGGGGGTGGGGGTGTTCTCGAAATGGATGATCAGTGGGGTCTGGTCATCGTCCGCGTGTTCTCCCCTGCCGTTCAAATTGTCGCGATCCGTACTGCAAGCACGCGATCGCTTGAATCAACATGCCGTCGCGCGACGGCGGGAATGGGAGCAGACCGTGGAGAAAGAACGCCAACAACATGAAGCCGTGAACGTCGCGCAAAGCCAGAGCGATGCAGCGCAGCCGATCAGGATCATGGGGTTTGTCGACGGAGAGGTGATTCCGCCGGCGTGTTACGACAAGCCGTACCGTCTCGAGCCCGGCAAGGACGACACTCAGGCCTACGAGGTGCTGCGCGAGGCGATGCACCGCACGCGCAAGGTGGGCCTCGCTTCCGTGGTCATCGAGAAGAAGCAGGCGCTCGCGGCGGTGATTCCCATCGGACGCACGCTGGTGCTGAACGTGCTGCGCTTTGCCAGCCATCTCGTCCCCGGCAAGCGCGCCGCCTCGGAACAGCGGGTGAGCGCGACGGCACAACCGAAAGCCCGGGTGCTGACGCCTGTCGCGCCGCACGAAGGCGCACGGCGTCGTCCTCTCGCGGCGGTCGCCGAAACTCCGAAGACGGCCGCGCGCATCTCGCCGGTCCGCAAGCACGGTGAGGTGATCGATCTCGCCACCCGTCGTTCAAGCAAGCGTGCGCAGCCGCGCGCGGCGAAGAGCGTTCGTGCGCGCGCCGGCTCCGTGGCGACGCTGCACCAGCTCCGGCGCAAGGGTGCACGCTCGGCCGAGCGCCAGCTCGCCTGATCCATTCCATTCCCAGGTTTCAGGGGCGCCGCCGTCCGGCCGAACGGCCTTTCGCGGCCGCCCCTTTCGCATTCCCAGAAAAGGACAACCATGCCATCGCGCCAAACCCAGGAAACGGCAGGCGACGCGCTTTCATTGCTGCGCGCCGATCACGCCAGGGTGATCGACCTGTTCGATCAGTTCGAGCAGATGAAGGACGATGTGGACGAGCAGGAGAAGGACGCTCTGGTCGCGCGTATCTGTGGTGAGCTCATCGTGCACACCGCCGTCGAGGAGGAAATCTTCTATCCGGAAGCACGCGAAGCCGTCGACGAGGACGACCTCTTCGACGAGGCCACGGTCGAGCACGCCTCGGCGAAGGACCTCATTGCCCAGCTGGGCGAGATGGAGCCGGGCGACGAGCTCTACGATGCGAAGGTCAAGGTGCTCGGCGAGTACGTGAAGCACCACGTCGACGAGGAGCAGAACGCGCTCTTCCCCAAGGTGGAGGAGGCTGGCATGGATCTCGTGGAACTCGGCAAACGGCTAGCGCAGCGCAAGGCGGAGCTCATGGACGAGATCGGACTCGCGGACCTCGACGCATTGGTCCCGCAGGAGTCCGACGTCAGCCGCCACGGCCAGGCGCGCGTTCGCTGAAGCGCGCGGACTTAGTCACCAAAAATGCCTCATGTGGTCGGTGGGGCATTTTTGCGTGCGCCGCACGGCGCGTTCACCGCCTTGCGACAGGCATCCGCCTCGTCAGTGCGCGGACGGATGGTGCGACAGGGAGCGCCACAGTCGCCGCATTGCGGCCAGCTTGGTGCGCCACTGCCACGGCATGAACGAATGCACGTACGTGATCGAGAGGATGAATCCCGCGATGCTGCCACCGATGATGAACATCGCGAGCAGCGGGAATGGATACGGTGCGCCGGTCAGCCATAACGCCAATCCGGCGAGGGCGGTGAGGACGAAGAATCGGGGCATGGCGCTCATGACGTGAAAGATGCACGTAACGGCGAGCGCGGCCAATCGGCTCTTTGCTGACTCGCGTGTAAGCGGTGGACTACCCGGCGGACTCGACGGCAATCATCGGCAGCGTCACCACGATCGTCGTTCCCTTACCGGGAAGTCCATCGATAACGACCTCGCCGCCGAGGCCGTGCACGCGCTCGCGGATCGAGATGAGACCGTGGGAGGTGGGGTGGTGCTGCTTGTCGGGATCCATGCCGACGCCGTCGTCGCGCACGTGCAGGCGCCACCGGTCGCCGTCGCGCGCCAGATCCACGTCGACCGCCTTCGCGCCGGCGTACTTCGCGATGTTGGTCAGCGCTTCCTGCACGATCCGGTACAGCGCAACGGATTGCTCGGGGGTCGGCTGCTCGTCGCCATCCGGGCACGTGGCGTGACAGGGGCACCCCGTGCGCTTCGCGAATTCCTCGCACTGCCAGCGCAGCGCCGCGCAGATGCCCAGGTTGTCGAGCAGCGTCGGGCGCAGGTCCTCGATGATGCGCCGCTTCACCGCGATGGCGTCGTCGAGAGCTGCGCTGATGCGCGCGAGGCGTGGCGCCGTGGCGGCATCGGTCTTAAGCCGGTCGGAGATGAGCTGCAGGTCGATCTTCGCAGCCGTGAGCGTGCCGCCGAGCTCGTCATGCAGCTCGCGGGCGACGCGCTTCTTTTCATCTTCGCGCACGCTCTCCTGAAAACGCGACAGCTCCGTCAGTTGCGCCGTGCGCTCGCGCACCTGTGCTTCGAGCGTCGCACCACGCTCCTGCAGCGCCTTGCGTTCCCGGCGGTGCCGGCGCAGGTCGCCCCAGAGGAACAGCGCACCCAGGGTGACCAGGAGGAGATTGAGCGATGCCTCGGCGAAGAACCCGAGCCGGATCGCGCGCTGGTGCGAGGCGAGGCCACCGATGCGGTGGCTGCGCACGCGCGACTCTTCCTCGATCATTCCGTCGAGCGCGGCACGGAGCGTGTCCATGGTGATCTTGCCGGCGTGCGTCATCACGAGCGCCTGCGCAGCCTCGAAGCCACCCGTCCCGCGTGCCGTGATCGTCGCCTCGATGTGCTGGAGCTGCTCCTGTACGAGACGGCGGATCGTCGCGAGCTGCGTCGTCTGCACGGGATTGTCTCCAACGAGGTGCTCCAGCGTGTCGAGATCGCCCGAAATGCGCTGCTGCCCCTGGCGATAGGGAAGGAGATAGGCGGCGTCGCCCGTGATGAGGAATCCGCGCTGCCCGGTTTCCGCGTCGAGCAGGTCGGTGCGGACCCGTGCGATCGCGTGCGTGACGCTTTGCGTCTGCACGACGGCATTCGAAGACACCTCGAGTTGCTCGAACCCGCGCTCGGCGACGGAAAGCGCGCCGAGATTGAACAACGCGGCGAGGCCGAGGACGACGAACCCGAGTTGCGCGGAGACGCGTTTGAGCGAGCCCGAAGGCGGAATCAAGTCGTTGCGTGGGGCCATTTGGAGATGGTTTCGGTCTGTAGGACGATTCCTACAGGGCCGACGGAGTTTCGCTACATGGTTTTCGTCCGGCATCCTACTTCAATCGCTTGGCGCTGACTCCATGATGCGTGCACATGCCGCTACGGCAGCATTGAACAACTAATTAGGAGCGAACATGGAAGTCCTTCGCTGCAACGACGATGCATTCGCCCTTGAGCCCTTCACCGCCGCCGAAGGCGGCTCCGAGGATGGTGTCGTGATCGCCACGTTTCCGCGCCCCGCAACGCGCGGGGTACGCGGGCTCGTTCGCAACAAGCCCGATGTTAGCCCAGGAAACGAGCTGTCCGGCATGGTCGGCGACTCGCCGGTGATGAATGCAGTGTTCAACCAGATCCGTCTCGTTGCGCGCGCCGACGTCACCGTGATGATCATCGGTGAATCGGGCACGGGCAAGGAGCTCGCGGCCAATGCCATCCACCAGCTATCCGAGCGTCGTCGCGGACCCTTCCTCGCCGTCAATTGCGGCGCGATCCCGGCGAACCTCGCCGAGGCCGAGCTGTTCGGTCACGAGAAGGGCTCGTTCACCGGCGCACAGCGCCAGCACATCGGCCATTTCGAGCGCGCCAGCGGCGGCACGCTGTTCCTCGACGAAGTGACCGAGATGCCGATGGAGCTGCAGGTGAAGCTCCTGCGCGTGCTCGAGACCGGACGCTTCGTGCGTGTCGGCGGCAGCGAAGAGATCGATGTCGACGTGCGTCTCATCACGGCGACCAATCGCGACCCGTACCAGGCCGTGCGCGATGGACGCCTGCGCGAGGACCTGCTGTATCGGCTTGCCGTGTTCCCGCTGAACCTGCCGGCGCTGCGTGAGCGCGGCGACGACGTCGTGCGCCTGGCCGAGTTCTTCCTCGACAAGCTCAATGCGAAGTACTCCGCGAACAAGCGCTTCAGCCCTGCCGCGGTGGCGCAGATGCGCGCCCATCACTGGCCCGGTAACGTGCGCGAGCTGCGCAACTGCGTCGAGCGCAGCTTCATTCTTTCCGATGACGAGATCCAGCTCGAGATCACGCGTCCCGCGCCCACGACCGGGCCGCGCGTCGGCTCCGACGGTTGCGTGCGCGTGCCGCTCGGCTCCACGGTCGCCGACGCCGAGCGCGAGATGATTCTCGCAACGATCGATCATTGCGGCGGTAACAAGCGCAAGGCCGCCGACGTGCTCGGCATCAGCGTGAAGACGGTCTACAACAAGCTTGCCGAATACGGCATGACCGACGGCTCGCTGAGGCTCGCCGCCGCGAATTGACCGCCGACTTGGGGGACCCCGGGATGTGGCACCGGGCGCTGAATCCGGTCGCGGGCGATGGCCCCGGGACCGGATTGCTGCTGGTCGTGTTGCTGGCCGTGCTTATCTGGCAGCTTTGCTGACCCGGGTATCGGCGCTAGAATCAGAGCGCCGCCTGCCATAACCGACCGGGACACTGGTGAACGCGAAACCGAGAATTCTAATTGCGGACGACCACGCGCTCTTCCGCGCAGGCGTCCGCTCGCTCCTGGAAGCACAAACCGACTGGGACGTGGCCGGTGAGGCCGCGACCGGCGACGAAGCCCTGCGCCGCATGCGCAACGAGCACTGGGACGCCGTGCTGCTCGACATCTCGCTGCCCGACCGCACCGGCATCGACATCCTGCGGCAGATCCGGCCGCACAAGCCGACGCTGCCGATTCTCATCCTGTCCATGTATCCCGAGCAGCAATACGCGGTGAACCTGCTGCGTGCGGGCGCGAGCGGCTACCTCACCAAGGATGCCGTACCCGAGCAGGTGATCGTCGCGGTGCGCACGCTCCTCGCCGGGCGCAAGTACATCAGCAACGAAGTGGCACAACTGCTCGCCGGGGACGTCGACGGCGACGGCCGCCCCTTGCATTCCGCGCTGTCGGAACGCGAATTCCAGATCTTCTGCAAGCTCGCTGCCGGCAAGTCGGTGGGCGACATTGCCGAAGAGCTGCATCTGTCCAACAAGACGGTGAGCACGTACCGGACGCGCGTCCTCGAGAAGATGAACCTCGCGAGCAACGCCGATCTGACCTACTACGCCATCAAGAACGGCTTGATCCAGTAGCGCTGTGGAAGGTCATGGCACAGAACCGGCGAACGTGGCGCAGCCCAGCGCAGCTACGGGACAGAAGCGGCCCCTTCGCGTCTTCCTGGTGGAGGATTCGGTGTCGGTGCGCGAGCGCCTGATGGACTTCCTCTCGGAGCCCGGCGAGGTCGAGATCGTCGGTTATGCCGAGACGGAGGCGGCGTCCGTCGCACGGCTCGCGCAGGAGCGCGTCGACGTCGCAATCGTCGATCTCAACCTGAAGGCCGGCAGCGGCTTCGGCGTCATTTCCGCGCTGCGCTCGCAGTATCCGAGATCACCGCCGACCATCGTCGTGCTCACCAACTACGCTTTCCCGGAATACGAGGTCGCCTGCCGCGAGCGCGGGGCGGACTTCTTCTTCGACAAATCCACCCAGTTCGGTTCGGTCAAGACGCTGCTGTCCGACTTGCGCCAGCAGATGTGACCGGTGCGCCGCGCGGCGTGCTGCGGCAGATTGTCAGTGATCCAACGACCGCAGTTGGCAACGCGCCGGGGTGGGTGTACTTTTTTCCGCGCCGGTAGCATGAAGTTCCCGCATCGCAGCGCCTCGAGCGGGCATCGGCGCAGAGAAAGCCTGCGGTGCCCGGGCTGATGCGTGGACTGGACATCGTGGTACCGGTGGCACGAAGCCTGCTCGAGAAGCCGGGCGCGCGGCGACGGCGGCGGGTCAGGTCGTCCATGCCAGGCAGGGGTTGTCCATGTTGCGTTACGCAGCGATCTTCTTCGTAATCGCGCTCGTTGCCGCATTGTTTGGCTTCGGGGGGATCGCCGCGGCCGCGGCGGAGATCGCCAAGGTTCTGTTCTACCTCTTCCTCGTCCTGTTCATCGTCAGCCTTGCTTATGGGCTGATTGCGCGCAAGTGAAGCCAACGACAACCACATAGACGGAGCGAATCACCATGGCAAACAACATGAACGCGGGCACGATGGGCGACGACGCCCAAAGGCTCGGTGACCAGGCCTCGCAGTTCGCGCACGACGCCGCGGACACGCTGGAGACCACGCGCGACAACCTCATGGGCGAGTTTCGCAACCTGATTGCCGAGGGCGAGAGCCTGCTGCGCGCCACCTCCAATCTTTCGGGCGAGGCGCTGTCCACGGCGCGGGAGAAGTTCAGCACCCAGCTCGCGGCCGCCAAGTCGCGGGCGAGCGATTACACCGCCGCGGCCCGCGCGCGCGGCCGCGAGGCCGCCGTGATGGCAGACGACTACGTGCACGACAATCCCTGGGCAGCCATCGGTGTGGCGGCGGGGGTGGGGTTCCTGATCGGCGCCCTGATGAGCCGGCGGTCGTGAACGGCGACCTCGACGAAACGGTGCGGGCGTCGTCGCCCGCGGAAGGCGGGCTGCTGGCCCGCGCGCGGCGGTTTTCCGGCGCCCTGCTGGAACACGTGGCCACGCGCGGGGAGCTGCTCGCCGTCGAACTCGCCGAGGAGAAGCAGCGGCTCATCCACGCGCTCATTGCCGCAGGGCTCCTGCTCCTGTGCGCCGGCATGGTGATCGTGTTCGCCGGCGTGCTGGCACTCGTGCTCTCCTGGGACACCGGGTACCGCAACGTGGTGGCGTGGATCATTCCGGTGGCGTTCCTGGCGATCGGTATCGGATCGTGGTTCTGGCTGCGCAGCCTCATCGGCAAGAAGAGCGCGCTGTTCCGCGACAGCCTGCGCGAGCTGCGGCACGACGCCGAAGCCATGCGGAGCTGACATGGCGCACGATCCGAAGCCGCGCAAGGAGCCGCTGTTCGAGCGGCGCACGCGCGTGGAGAGACGGCTCGCGCAGCAGCGCGTCGAGCTTGCCGAGGCCTGGCGCGCGCTCGAGCGGCAAACCTACGTGCAGGAAAGGCGCATCAGCGGGATCACGCGCGGCTTTCGCGCCGTCCTGCCGCTGGGGGCGCTGGGCGGCGCAGTGTGGCTCCTGCGGCGCTACGGCCCGGCACGTCTCGTGCGTCCGGCGATGTTCGGCCTGGCGATGTGGAAGTACCTGCGCCGGTTTCTGGATTTCCGATTGGCGTACCGAAGAGGAACATGATGAACACGCAGCAAGGACCTTCACAGCAGGGACAGTGGCAGCAGCCGAATGCCCAGGCGAGCACGCCGGCCATGACCGACGTACGCACATTGCGCGAGCGCGCGCGCCGGCACATCGAGAATGGTGCCGTGACCGAAAGCTACGGCGCCAATCGCGAGGTCGTGCTGAAGCTCCTCAACGAGGCGCTGGCGACGGAACTCGTGTGCGCGCTGCGCTACAAGCGGCACTACTACATGGCGGCGGGGCCGAATTCCGACGCCGCGGCGGCCGAGTTTCTCGAGCACGCGAAGCAGGAGGAGGAGCACGCCGACCAGATTGCCGCGCGCATCGTCCAGCTCGGCGGTGAGCCCGACTTCTCGCCCGACACGCTGACCGCGCGCAGTCATGCCGAGTACGTCGCCGGCAAGGACCTCGTCGAGATGATCAAGGAAGATCTCGTCGCCGAGCGGATCGCCATCGACAGCTATCGCGAGATGGCATTGTTCATCGGCGAAGGCGACCCGACCACGCGTCGCATGCTCGAGGAGATCCTGGCGGTCGAGGAAGAGCACGCCGAGGATCTCGCGAGCCTCCTGGGGGCGGACACGTCGCTCGCGCGCGCCGCGCGGGGATGACACCGGCCGGCGACCCCGAGAACAGACGGGCGGGGGCCGCCGGTAGCATAGCCACGGTCGCCGATGCTGCCGGCGCGCGCAGCGTCCGCGCGGCACCTGTTCTTGCCGCCGACGAGTCCGGCAGCGACAGCAACGCCGCCGCGGCCGCCAGCGCCGCCGCGGCGGCGGCCGTGGAGGCCGTGGCCGAACGCGTCACCGCCCGTGGATCTGCCCAGGCGGCACGGATCGCCACCATCCTGCTGGCGGTCATCGCCGGGGGCGCGGTCCTCTCCCTCGCGCGCGAAGTGTTCTTTCCGATCGTCGCGGCGGCGCTGCTCTCCATGCTGCTGTCACCGATCGTCGCCCAGATCGAGCGCCTGCGCCTGCCGCGCATCGCCGCCTCCCTCGTGGTCATCCTGTGCGTGGTCGGCCTCCTGTTCCTCGCCATCGACGCGCTGCTCGAACCTCTCGCGCGGGCGCTCGATCAGGTGCCGGCGATGGAAGGTCTCGTGCGGCGCACGTTGCGCGTCGCGCGCTACACGATGGGAGCGCCCTTCGCCGAATGGGTGGCGGCCCGATTCGAGGAGTGGACCGCCGCTGGCAAGGGCGCCGCGTCGGCGGTGCTGTTCAGCCGCCTGCTGACGGCATCGCTCGGGGTCGCAACGGTACTGGTGCTGGCGTTCTTCCTGCTCGCGAGCGGCGATCTCTTCCTGCAGAAGCTCATTCGCGTGATTCCGCGCATCCGGGACAAGGTGAATGCGCTCAAGATCGTGCGTACGGTCCAGGAGGAGGTGAGCCGGTATCTGCTTACCGTGACCATGATCAATTCCGCGTTGGGTATCGTGGTCGGCGGCGTCTGCTGGTACCTGGGTCTCCCGAATGCCATCCTGTGGGGCACGGTGGTCGGGGTGCTGAATTTCGTCCCCTATGTGGGCCCGTTCGTGAGCCTTTGCCTCCTCACCACCGCATCGGCGGCGCACTTCTCGAATCTTGCGGACATCCTGCTGGTCCCGATCGCATTCTCCGGGATCACGATCATCGAGGGCCAGTTTCTCACGCCGATGATCGTCGGGCACCGCGTGGAGCTCAACCCGGTGGTGGTGTTCGTCGGCCTGCTCTTCTGGTTCTGGCTGTGGGGTATCCCCGGGATGATCGTCGCGATCCCGATCCTCATCATCGCCAAGGTCTGGGCGCAGCACACCGAGGCGATGGCCGGCTGGGCCGAATTTCTCGGCGGCTGAAGGGTGAGCATGCGCAGCGGCGCGCATTGGCGCACCACCGCCCGCCTGCTCGGGAGCGCCTGCCGCCGCTGGAGCGACGACGGCGCAAGCCGCCAGGGCGCGGCCATCGCGTTCTACACCACCCTCAGCCTGGCGCCGTTCCTGCTCGTGCTCGCAACCGTCGCGGCGTTCTTCCTCGGCGCCGACGCGGCCCGCGGCTATATCGTCGACCAGAGCGGCGCGGTGGTCGGCACGCAGGGTGGGGCGCTGCTCAAGGAAATGCTTGCCGGCGGCAGTTCGGGGCCCGCGAAAGGCTGGGCTGCGCTGATCGGCATCGTGAGCACGATTGCGGGAGCAACGGCCGGCTTTGCCGAGCTTCAGGAATCACTCAACAAGGTATTTCGCGTGCCCGCGCGCCACGGCTTGCGCGCGACGGTCACCGCTCGACTGTCCTCCCTGCTGCTGGTCATCGGCGTCGGCGTGGTGCTCGTCGCATCCCTGGCGCTCACCGCGCTGGTGAGTCGCAGCCTCGACTGGTTCGATAGCACCCCACGGCTGACCAAATGGGTGGCACTCGCGGCCAACGAGATCATCACGCTGGTGGTCGCGACGGTGCTGTTCGGCCTGGTGCTCAAGGTGCTGCCCGATCGGCGCGTTCCCTGGCGATTCGCCGTCCGCGGTGGCCTTGTCGCCGCCGCCTTGTTCCAAGTCGCCAAATTTGCGATCGGCTGGTACATCGGCCGCGCCACCGGGGCAGCGGCGTACGGCGCTGCGGCCGCGCTGGTGGTGCTGATGCTCTGGATCTATTTTTCCACCCAGGTGTTCCTGCTGGGCGCGGAATTCGCCGCAGCGTCGCTCGAAGCGCACGAGGCCGGTAGCCTAGTTGCACCTCGCCCCGGATGACCCCGGTTGCGCGGCGGCCCCAAAGAAGAAGGGCGCGGACCGCGCCCTTTTTCATGGCGATTGCGGCGCGAACTACATGCGGTAGACGCGGTTGCCTTCGATGCGCACGCGATCGCCGACGCGCAGATTGAGGTCGTTGGAATTGTCGAGCTGCAGGAGCGACCCGGAATCGGTGCGCACCGTGATGCGATAGCGGCTGCCCTCGACCCGGTTCTGGCGCTCGACCTCGTTGCCGACGACCGCGCCGCCCACCGCCCCGACAATCGTCGCGGCGGTGTTGCCGCTGCCACTGCCGATCTGGTGGCCGATCACGCCGCCGGCGATGCCACCGAGCAGCGCCCCGACGCCGACGGGCCCCGACCCGTCAGTGCGAAAGATGTCGATGTTCTCGACCACGCCGTACTGCACGCGCGGCGCGACCGTCGCAGCCGGGCCGTAGTACGGGTAGGGCGCACATGCGCCCAGGACCAGCGCGCTGCCGAGCAGCGCGGCGGAAAGCAGATGCTGACGCAGTTTCATTTGGATTCCTTGGGATACGAGTTGGGTGTCGATACCGCTTCGTTGCCGCGGGGCGCATCCGGCGATCCGCGCGGGATCTGCTCGTCGCCCCGCTTGGCAAACGCATCAGAGCTGTAATTGTTGACTTGACCTTCGAGAGGCAGCGCCGAGTCGCGCTCGCCCTTCGTGAGGGCCGTGTGGGTAGCATCGGAGCCGCTCGCCGCTGCATTCGCCGTCCCGGCAGGCGGCAGCGAGGGGTCGCCCGCCGGCACCTGCGCCGGCTGCGCCGTTGTCGCGGCCGCGGCGGTGGCGGGTGGCACGTCCTGCTTCGAGCTCACCGGTGCGTTCGTATTGCGTTCCTGCTGGCACGCGGCAAGGCCGGCCAACGCGCAGAGCGCGAGGGTCCATCGGATGCGACGCAATGAGGTGCTCATGCATTTTCCTTGTTGTGTGGGATCACCAGGGCGAGTCGTCGTTCGCGCCGTGCCAGGTGTCGTCGCGCACGGCAATGGCAAGCGCAACCACCGCGCCCGCGCCGAGCAGCAGGAAGCCGACCAGGACCGCCATGACGCGACCCAGCGGCGTCGGACCGGCGCCGGCGATGATCAGCGTGCCGATGGCGGCGAATGCGGTTGCAATCATCGCCGCGACCCAGATGAATCGCGGTGGCAAGTCGTGGATGGTCGAACGTGACATGACGCGGGCTCTCCTTGAGCATGCCATCGTAACGGCCATGGCTCGCGCCCGGCATCGGACGCCGGCGGGATCGCACGTAGGCGGGCGCTTACACCGTCAGTGCTGGTACCGCGCCCTGGCCTCGCTGAGGCACGCTGTCTTTTCCGCGCCTGACCGGGCGTCGCAACGCTCCGTCGCGACCTTGTAGGCGGCATCGCGCTTCTCGTCGGCCGCGTCACGTTGGGCGTCGGCGATGCGCGCACTGGCCTTCGCGTCGGCCTGCGCGCGCCGGGCTGCAGCTCCGGCCTCCGCCATGCACACGTCCTGCTCGTTGCCGCGCTTCAGCCGGCAGTGCGCCTTGGCCGCGTCGTAGTCGGCGTCGGCGATCTGCAGGCGGGCGTCGCGGCGCGCCTTGTCGGTGTTCTTGTAGGCGGCCTCGGCCTCCGCCTTGGCCTTCCTTTCCGCCGCCTTCGCCTCGGCAATGCAAACGTCGCGCTCCCCGCCTCGGGCCGCGGCGGCGCATTGCGCCTGCGCGGCCTTGGAATTCGCCGTGGCGCGGTCCTTGGCCGCGTTGTACTCGGCACTCGTCATGCCAGCCGCGATCGCGATGGTGGGCACCGCGAGGCCGATCACGAGAGCATCCAGCAGCCGTTCCGGTCGCTTCCAGAATCGTTTCATGGCGGCTCCTACAAGCTCGACGAACCGCCCGTACTGCGACCCCTGCCGACGGCCGTCGGCGCGTCCGGGTCCCAGTCGGCGTTGCGCCGCTCGAAGTCGCTGACCTGCCGCTCGGCCTCGTCTTTCGACACGCCATACACTTCCTGCACGCGGCCAGCGAGTTGCTCGCGCTTCCCGCCAATGACATCGAGCTGGTCGTCGGTGAGCTTGCCCCACTGCTCCTTGACCTTGCCCTTGAATTGCTTCCAGTTGCCTTGCACCCGATCCCAGTTCATGCGCCGCCCCCGCTGTCGTTGTCGATGCATTGCCCGCATGCATTGCACGTGCCACCGGAACTCCAGCCGCTCCAGGCACTTGCAGTGTCCGCACATCGTTGCGCGGGAAAAAACGGCAAACCGGCGCCGCGTTTTTTCCCGGCTGTCCGCAACGGCACGATTGCTGCAACGTCAGAGCCGCGCCGAATGTCGGCAAGGTAAAGGAGAGAGCGAATGGTGAAGGGATTGTTGATGCTGGGCATGGGGGCGGCGGCCATTGGCGCGGCCCGGTTCTTTTCCACGGCGATCCGCGAGGAGCGGCAGCGCCGCGATGGCAGGCGCCACTCGCACGAGACCACACGATGGGAAGGCGAAGGTGGCAATCCGGTGATGCCGCGTTCGGATCTGGGTGAAGCGGCCAGCGGTGCCTAGCGAATTTTCCGTCCGAAGAGAACAAATTGCAGTGCGCCGACCCGGGTCGGAGCACCGGGCCGGGCGCCCGTCCTGACCGGCGTGGTGTAGGACGACGCGATACGCGGTGATCAGCGCCCCGCTGATCGAGCACGGCGGCAGCAGCGCCTACGATGGCTGGTCGAGGACGAGCGCCAGCTCGCCCGCCCGTTTGCTGCCGCCCCCGCGGCTATCACAAGGAGCTGATCATGACCATGAACAAGGACGACAAGGAACACGGCGAGGGCAACTACAAGGCCACCCGCGACTACAACGACCGCACCAAGCGCTTCATCGAATCGGGCCAGGTCGAGCAGGCCGCCGAAAACGCGGCGCCGCACGACGCCCGCGAGGCGGCGGAGATGGCCGATGCGGAAGAGATCGGCCGCAGCCACGCCAAGGAGGAAGACCCGGCGCTCCTCAAGGGCAAGCGCCGTCCCGGCGAAAAGACCCAGTCTTGAGGGTGCCATCCGGCGCTGGGGCGTCCGCGCGATGCGGCGTTCCAGCAGTCGGCCAGCTTTACACGTGCCTGTCGCCGTGTGTCAGCGCCAGCAGTAACCGCGCGCTGCCATTGAAGAATTTCCGCGTGGCATACCTCTTGCGCAGTAGCGTGCGCCCTTGAGATCGCTCCCGAATCTAGTCGCTGGTTGCTTACGATCCGCGAACAGCTAGCGCTGCTTTCATCGGCGAGAACGGTCAAGAGAAAAACGCCACAGGGACGCGCGATGGACGTTTCGGCTTGGTGGGTGGTAGGAGCATTCGTCGTTGGCGGCTACGCCGGCGCACTGCTCGTCGCGTTGATCACGATGGCGGCGAGCGACGGCGGCAGCGATGCGAGCAATGTCGACGGTGGAGGCATCCCGGCCAAGGCCGGACCGGGAGTCTAGTCCGGCACGACATCACAACTCCCGCATCGCCGCCTCGCGCGCCAATCGGCATTGCGGAACCGCATCGCTGCGCTCGAGTCCTAACCCGGCGACGTCTTGCCGACGGGTGGGTTGGCACGGTATATACGCGCAATGTGGCGCACTGATCCACGACTTTTCGGCACGGCGCGCGAGCCCCTGTGGTCGCTGCTGTATCGCTACTTCTTCTGGGACTGGCTGTTCCGTGACGTGAATCAGGGCGACCTGCTGCGACGCAGCGCCTCCTGGCGCCATAACCTCGCGATGCGCCGTTGCCTGCCCACATACATGGGGCGCTGGCTCGCCTGCACCGCAGCGACCGCGCTGGCAGCGCAGGGTGCCGAGGCCGCCACGGGCCCCTCGGTCGTACCCGCGATCTTCTACACGGGTGCCGTGCTCGCGGTGGTGGTGTTCTGCATCGCGCTCGTGCTCTGGATGTTCCTCACGGGGCGACAGCAGTCCTGACCGCGCTGCAGCCGGTAGGGTGACGCTCTGATGGCGCAATCATGCGGCAGGTCGCGCCAAGCGATGGCGCGCGCTCCCGCGCGTCGTGCGGTGTTGCCCGGGCCGTCACTCCGCCTCGCTGGACATGCAGGCGAGCTCTTCCGCCACTTCGCGTTCGGCCTGAAAGTACCCGGCAGCAGGAATCTGCATGCGCCGGTAGTAACCGCGGATCATCCGTCGCCCGCGGAACACTTCCGCTGTCACGCAGCAGGACCCGTCCGGCTCGGGAACCGCTGCTGCTTCGATGCGCAGACCATCGCGCTGCAATGTGATCATGGGTAACCTGGCGAGCTAGGGCAGACTTCTCCTTGTAGAACGCGTTCCGGCGGAGCGCCATAGGCGTCCGGACATAGGCCGTGTCGGATACGGACTACACAAACCCATGTCCCACCACGATGCGTACGGACGGCGCGATTCGCGCGCGCAGCCGGGGAATACTACAATCGCGGCATTGCCCGGCGAGAAGGGCCCTTCGCGCCACAACCTCTACGGCGAACGGCCGAAGCCTGGATTTTGCGAACGAGTGCGCGACTGCCGACGCGCGGTCCTGCACGCAGTCGGCGTGAACCCAACCGGAAAATGGAATGCGCCACCACAGAATCGCCGCGATCGGCGGTGATGGCATCGGCCCCGAGGTGATCGCGGCCGGCCTGCAGGTCCTCGACGTCGTCGCGCACCAGGACGGCGGCTTCCGCCTGCAGGTCGAGCACTTTCCCTGGAGCTCCGAGTACTACCTGACGCACGGCACCTACATCCCGGACGGCGGCCTCGAACGGCTGCGTACCTTCGACGCCATCTTTTTCGGTGCCGTGGGCAGCAGGGATGTCGCCGATCACGTCTCGCTGTGGGGCCTTCGCCTGCCGATCGCGCAGGGATTCGATCAGTACGCGAACGTGCGCCCGGCCCGGGTGCTCCCGGGCGTAAGGAGCCCGCTGCGCAATGGCGAGGCGATCGACTGGGTGATCATCCGCGAGAATTCCGAGGGCGAATACGCGGGCCACGGAGGGCGCGCCCATCGCGGGCTGCCGCTGGAAGTCGCGACCGAAGTGGCGGTGTTCACGCGGGGTGGCGTCGAACGCATCCACCGGTTCGCGTTCGAGCTCGCGCGAAAGCGCCCACGCAAGCACCTCACGCTGGTCACCAAGTCCAACGCGCAGCGGTTCGGCATGGTGATGTGGGACGAGATCTTTTTCGAGGTCGCGCGGGAATACCCGGACGTCGATACCGATCGCGAGCTGGTCGATGCGGTGACCACGCGCATGGTGATGAAGCCGCAGAGCCTCGACGTGCTGGTTGCGACCAATCTGCACGCGGACATCCTGTCGGACCTCGCCGCGGCGCTGTCGGGGAGCCTCGGCATCGCGCCTACCGCGAACCTCAACCCGGAGCGGCAGTTCCCGTCCATGTTCGAGCCGATCCACGGGTCGGCTTTCGACATCACCGGCAAGGGCATCGCCAATCCGGTCGCGACGTTCTGGACCGCAGTGATGATGCTCGAGCATCTCGGCGAGGCCGCTGCGGCGCAGCGGCTCATGCGCGCAATCGAATCCGTCACGGCCCGCGGCATTCACACACCTGATCTGGGCGGCGAAGCCACCACCGCCGAGGTGACGCTGGCGACCTGCGAAGCCCTGCGCGACTAGCCGCGCGCGACCCCAGGTGCTCGTGTCGAGGCGAAGCCGCGAATGAAAACGGCCTGCCACGCAGCAGGCCATTGATCTGTGTGGTGGCGAACCAGGGACTCGGCCAAGCTGCCGCGTGCGCGGCCGCAACTCGTTGAATCCTCTGGTAGGCGCCGCCGGCCTCGCGGTGGCGGCGAACTAAAGTGCTACACCCCCGTGCGGGTGATATGCAGTTTTGGATGCCATCGCACCCGGGTCAAGACGTAACTCAGAACGTGCCTTGACGGCGAGCGCCGCCTGCTTGCCGCGGAACGGGTTGAAGCTCTCCGACGGTCCGCCGATGACCGTGGGCTCGCCGGGTCGCAGCTATGCCGCGTCGGCGGGTTGACGCGCGATGAAACGGTATCCAACCCCTGCTTCGGTCATCAGATGCCGCGGTTGCGCTGGATCACGCTCGAGCTTGTGCCGCAACCGGCCCATGTAGACCCGCAAGTAGTGACTGTCTTCCGCGTGGGCCGGGCCCCAGACTTCTCTCAGCAGTTGATGGTGAGTCAGCACCTTGCCAGCGTGGGTAATCAGGTAAGCAAGTAGCCGGAACTCGACCGGAGTCAGATGCAGCGTCTCGCCGCCGCGTGCTACGGTACGAAGACCAAGGTCCACGCGAACATCGTCGAAGCGGCAAACCGTCACCGAGCTTTCCGGAGTGCGTGACGTGCGCCTCAACATCGCTCGTACCCGGGCAGACAGCTCACCAGTGCCGAAGGGCTTCGTGAGGTAGTCATCGGCACCGGCGTCCAGCGCTTCGATCTTGTCCGTTTCCTCGATGCGCGCCGACAAAACGAGGATCGGCACATTGCTCCAAGTCCGCACGTCCCGGATCAAATCGACTCCGCTGCCATCGGGTAGTCCGAGATCCACGATGAGTAGATCCGGCTTACGAGTGCCCGCCTCGATGGCACCGCGCTTGCGCGATTCGGCCTCGCACACGCGATAGCCCTCGGATTCGAGTGAAGCGCGCACGAAGCGGCGGATCTGCTCCTCGTCTTCGACCATCAGAATTTGCGGACCGGCATCCATACCAACCTACGATTCCGCAGCGACATCGGGCTCGTCTTCAGGCTCGAGCGCGGGTGGCGTCGCTAACGGTAGCGTGAACACGAAGCGCGCTCCTCCACCTTGGCGGGTTTCCGCCCTGATGCTGCCGCCATGCGCACTGACAATCGCGCGACAAATGGCGAGGCCGAGTCCCACGCCGGGAATCGCTGATTCCGGCTCGCCGCGGGTGAATTTGTCGAAAATGGAGCTCTCACGGCCTGCGGGAGGCCCCGGGCCACGGTCCTCCACCATCACCTCGATCCGTTCTTGTTCGACGCGTGCGGCGATGCGAATCTCGCTGCCGGAAGGCGTGTACTTGGCTGCATTCTCGATCAGGTTAACGAGTACGCGCTCGATCAGCACCGCGTCGGCCTGCAGGAGGGGCACGTCCGGCGGCAAAGCAACGACGATCGGCCGCCCCACCAGTGTCGTTTCCAGCGACTTCAGGGCGCTGCCGACGAGTTCCTCCAGTGATTGCCAGTCCTTACGTAATTGCACTTGGCCTGACTCGAGCCGAGCCATATCGAGCAACTTCTCGACCAGTTGCGCGGTCCGTCGCGCCTGATCGCGAACAATGAGGGCATCGTCCGCAGTTGCAGGGTCGCTAATCTTGCGCGCCAAGCTCTCGGACATGCCTACAAGCGCGGTCAGCGGCGTGCGAATGTCGTGCGAGATTGCCGCCAGAACGGAGTTGCGCAACCGCTCCGATTCCATATCTACTAGGGTTCGCTGAGCGACGGTCACGAAGTGCACTCGCTCCAGTGCGATGGCGATCAGCGCGGCACATGTTTCGAGTAGCCGCCGTTGTTCCGGAATCATCAGCTGCTCGGGCTCAATGGGCTCGACAACCAGAACGCCGCGCGTGCGTACGGGCGCTTTGAGTGGCAGATACAACCTGTCGCCACCCGGGAGCGTATCCGTCCCGACGCCCGCCGGCACGCCGTGATCGAGGCACCACCTCGCCACCGCCATGTCGACCTCCGGGTGGTCTGGGCCGGGGGACACGGGTCGCAATGTCTCGTCTTCCTCCAGGATCTGCACGGCGCTCTTGCCGCGAAGGGTCCCTGCGACGAAGCGCTCACCGATCTCTGCCACCTGCTCGGGAGCCAGCGCGCCGGAGAGTTCGCTCGCCATCTCGAACAGGCGTCGCGCCCGCTCCTCTCCCTCGGTTGCGAACCTCGCCTGATGGCGCATCCCGGCCGTGAGCTGTCCGATCACCAAGCCGACGATTAGCATCACCGCAAAGGTGAAGACGTATTGCACGTCCGACACTGCGAAGGTGAAGTGCGGTGGCACGAAGAAGTAGTCGAACGCCAGCACGTTCACGACGGCTGCCATGACGGCCGGGCCGCGTCCGAACCATCTGGCCACCCCAACGACGGCGAGCAGAAAGAGCATCACGATGTTGGACAGGTCGAAGGCGTGCTGAAGCGGAACGGCGAGCATGGTGACGGCGGCGCTCAGTGCAAGCGCTGCGAAGTAGCGGCGCCACCCCGGCGTCGTCGGAGAACGAGTGGGCCGCTGCGGCTGTCCGTCCGGGCGAACAGTTTCCCGACCGATGAGGATGCTGTCGAGATCCGGTGCGAGGGAGTTGACCTGCTGCGTCGTCCTTCGGCGCAAGCGGAACAACAGGTGCGGCTCGGTCGACGCCCGGCCTAGAACGATCTTGCCGAGATTGTGCGTGCGCGCGTACTCGACGAGCGCAGCAGCGGGCTCCGGTGCACTAAGGGTGGCGACGTGCGCGCCAAGCTCCTGCGCAAGCCGCAGCGTGGTCAGGACGGCATGCCGTCGTCCCTCGGGGAGTCTGGCCAGCGTGGGCGTCTCGACATAGACCGCATGCCAGCGTGCATTGAGGGCGCTTGCGAGCCGGGCAGCAGCCCGCACGATCGTCTCATCTCCCCCTCGCGGGCCGACGCCTACGAGCAAGGCATCTTGTGCGTTCCAAACCGGGCCACGCGCGACATGCTCCACGCGGTAGCTGCGCATCTGCGTGTCGACGCGGTCGGCAGTCCGCCGCAGCGCAAGTTCGCGTAACGCCAGCAGGTTGCCTTTGCGAAAAAAATTCTGGACGGCACGCTCGGCTTGCTCGCCGAGATACACCTTGCCTTCCTTGAGCCGCTGCAACAGGTCGTCTGGGGTGAGATCGACGAGCACCACTTCGTCCGCCTCGTCGAACACGCGATCCGGCAAGGTTTCGCGGACCTTGATGCCCGTGATGCCTTCGATTATGTCGTTGAGGCTTTCGAGATGTTGAACGTTGATAGTCGTGTGAACATCGACGCCTGCACTAAGCAGTTCCTGAACATCCTGGTACCGCTTGGGATGCCGTGATCCGGGCGCATTGGTATGAGCGAGTTCATCGACCAGCAGCACCGCGGGTTTGCGCGCGAGCGCCGCATCGAGGTCGAACTCCTCGAGCGGGCGATCGCGATACTCGAGGCGCCGGCGCGGCAGCACTTCCAAGCCCGAAAGCAGCCGTAGCGTGTCTCCCCGACCATGGGTCTCGACCAGGCCGACGACTACATCGCGCCCCTGATCGCGCAGTCGCTGCGCCTCGTTGAGCATGGCGTAGGTCTTGCCGACACCCGGCGAGGCGCCAAAGAACACCTTGAGTCGCCCCCGCTGCGCACGTGCCGCTGCCTCGCCGATGCGCGCGAGCAGCACGTCCGGGTCGGGGCGCTCGCCCTCGCGACCATCCGTCATTGGCGCAATGTGTCCAAGGCGAGATTGACTTGCAGCACGTTGACGACCGGCTCGCCGAGAAAGCCAAGTTGTCTAGGCGCGGTATGCTCCGCTACCAGCGTACGGACCCGATCTGCCGGCAGGTGGCGCGCCTTCGCAACGCGTCCGACCTGATACGCCGCGGCCGCAGGGCTGATGTGCGGATCGAGGCCACTGGCCGACGCCGTGACCAGATCGACGGGTACCGGGTCCGTGTTGTCCGGGTCGGCGGCGCGCAACACTGCGATCCGCGACTTCACCGCGTCCACGAGCGCCGGATTGGTCGGACCCTGGTTCGAGCCGCTCGAGGCACTGGCGTTGTAAGGCATCGGCGCAGTCGCAGACGGACGACTCCAGAAGTATTTCGGATCGCTGAAGGGCTGGCCGATGAGCGCGCTACCGACCGGCTTGCCGGCGCGCTCGATGATGGTCCCGTTGGCGGTCGCAGGAAACACCGCCTGCGCGATCAGCGTCACGAGCAGCGGATACGCCACGCCGGTGATCACGGTCAGCACGATCAGCATGAACACGGCGTCTCGGAATATGCGGAGCATCTCTTCTCCTTCTCAGACGAGACCGACCGCGACCAGCACGAGGTCGATCAGCTTGATGCCTATGAACGGCAACACAATGCCGCCCGCGCCGTACACCAGCAGGAAATTGCGAAGCAGCGGACCGGCGCCGAGTGGACGGTAGCGCACGCCTTTGAGCGCGAGTGGGATCAGGGCGATGATGATGAGCGCGTTGAAGATCACGGCGGCAAGGATGGCCGATGCCGGGGTGGCGAGCCCCATGACGTTGAGGGCCGCAAGCTGCGGGTAGGTACTCACGAACGCCGCCGGAATGATCGCGAAATACTTCGCCACGTCATTCGCAATGGAGAACGTGGTGAGGGCGCCGCGAGTCATCAGCATCTGCTTCCCGATCTCGACAACTTCGATCAGCTTGGTCGGGTTGGAATCGAGGTCAACCATGTTCCCCGCCTCTTTGGCGGCCTGGGTGCCGCTGCCCATCGCGACTGCCACGTCGGCCTGAGCGAGCGCGGGCGCATCGTTCGTGCCATCGCCGGTCATGGCGACCATCCGGCCCTCCTGCTGGTGACGCCGGATGAGCGCAAGCTTTTCCTCCGGACGCGCTTCGGCGAGAAAGTCATCCACGCCGGCCTCGGCGGCGATGGCCGCGGCTGTCAGCCGGTTATCGCCAGTGATCATCACGGTCTTGATGCCCATCTGGCGCAGCTCGGCGAAGCGTTCCCTGATGCCGCCCTTCACGATGTCCTTGAGCTCGACCACACCCAAAACTCGCTCGCCGTCCACGACTACGAGCGGGGTGCTGCCGCGGCGACCGACATCCTCCACCAGACGCTCGATGGCCGCGGGCATGTTGCCGCCCCGTGATTCGACATAGGCCGCAATGGCGTCGGACGCCCCTTTGCGGATGCACCGGTCGCCGATGTTGACGCCGCTCATGCGGCTGTGCGCCGAAAAGGGGACGAAGATCGCGCCTAGCTCGGCGATCTGGCGCTCGCGGAATCCGAACTCGGTCTTCGCAAGAACGACGATGCTGCGTCCTTCCGGCGTCTCGTCAGCCAGCGACGAGAGCTGCGCCGCATCGGCCAGATCTCGCGCCGATACGCCTTGCGCCGGCAGAAATTTGCTCGCCTGCCGATTGCCCAAGGTGATCGTGCCGGTCTTGTCCAGCAGCAGCACGTCTACATCGCCTGCCGCCTCGACTGCGCGACCCGAGGTCGCGAGCACGTTGGCCCCAAGCATACGGCTCATTCCGGCAACGCCGATCGCAGATAACAGGGCACCTATCGTCGTGGGTATCAAGCAAACGAGGAGGGCAACGAGCACCGTGATCGAAATTGGCTGCCCGGTCTTGGCGGCGTCGATGCTGTATAGGGAGAACGGCAACAGAGTGACGGTCGCGAGCAGGAATACGAGCGTCAGCGCCGCGAGAAAGATCTCGAGCGCGATCTCGTTCGGCGTCTTCCGCCGCTTGGCACTCTCCACCATGGCGATCATGCGATCCACGAAAGTCTCGCCCGGGTCGACCGTGCAGCGCACCACGATCCAATCGGAGAGCACTCGCGTGCCCCCCGTGACGGCAGAGAAGTCGCCCCCCGATTCCCGAATCACCGGCGCAGATTCGCCGGTAATTGCCGACTCGTCGACAGAGGCGACACCCTCGATCACTTCGCCATCGCAGGGAATGAGGTCGCCCGTCTCCACGACGACGACATTGCCCTTGCGCAACTCGTCCGCGGGTTGTGTCCAGAAGGCAGTTCCGTGGTGGGGGTCGTTGAGGCGCTTCGCCCAGACACTTTGGCGCATGCCACGCAAGGCGGCGGCCTGGGCTTTGCTGCGGCCTTCGGCCAGCGCCTCGGCGAGATTGGCGAACAGCACCGTGAACCACAACCAGAGCGCGACGCTGCCGATGAACCAGGCCGGCGCCTCGCCGTGGCCGCGCAGTGCGTCGATCCAAAGCCACGTCGTGAGCAGACTCCCCACGAACACGACGAACATCACGGGATTGCGCGCTTGCGCACGCGGATCGAGCTTGCGGAACGAATCAGTTACGGCCGGGCCGAGCAGCGCCCGGTCAAATAGCGGAAGGTGCTTGCGCGTCATTGCCGGCTCTCCTAATGTGCCGCATAAAGTTGCAGGTGCTCGACGATCGGCCCGAGGGCGAGGGCCGGGACGAAGGTCAGTGCGCCCACCAGGAGCACGGTGAACACGAGCAGCACCACGAACAGCGGTGTGTGCGTGGGGAGCGTGCCGGAACCCGCTGGAACGGTCTTTTTTGCGGCGAGCGAACCCGCGATCGCGAGCACCGGCACCATCAGCCAATACCGGGCGAACCACATCGCGATGCCGAGCGCCGTGTTGTAAAACGGCGTGTTGGCGTTGAGTCCCGCGAATGCACTGCCGTTGTTATTGCCCGCCGATGAGAACGCGTACAGGATTTCGGAGAACCCATGGGCGCCCGGGTTGGCGAGACTCGATAGCCCCTGCGGAAGCGACAGAGCAATGGCGGTCCCGCTGAGCACCACGAACGGCGGCACCAGGATCGCGATGGAGGCCATCTTGATCTCGAACGCCTCGATCTTCTTGCCCAAGTACTCCGGCGTCCGTCCGATCATCAATCCCGCCACGAATACCGCGACAATGGCGAATACGAGCATGCCGTAGAGTCCTGACCCCACGCCCCCGTAGATCACCTCTCCGAGTTGCATCAACGCCATCGGGACGAGACCGCCGAGTGGCGTGAACGAATCGTGCATGGCATTGACCGAGCCATTCGAGGCGGCGGTCGTCGCGGTCGCCCACAGCACCGAATTGGCGATGCCGAAACGCGCGTCCTTGCCTTCCATGTTGCCGCCGGATTGGCCGCCGCTCGCTGTCTGATCGACACCGACACCCGCGAGCAGCGGATTGCCTTGGCTTTCCGCCCATGCCGCGACTGCCAACAGCGCCACGAAGACGATGGTCATGGCGGCTAGTACCGCCCATCCCTGCCGCGTGTCCTTCACCATCGACCCGAACGTGTAGCAAAGTGCCGCGGAAATGAGCAGAATCGAAAGCATCTCGAGGAAGTTCGACAGTGGCGTCGGGTTCTCCAACGGATGCGCGCTATTCACATTGAAGAAGCCGCCGCCGTTGGTGCCTAGCTGCTTGATGGCAATCTGCGACGCCGCGGGTCCGACGGCGACGACCTGCTCGCGCGCTGTGACCGGCTCGGTCACAGCATTGCCCTTGTCGTCCTTGACCGGTTGGCCGGCGGCATCGACCTTTGCGTTGTCGTAGGTCACCGGCTGCACGAGCTCGACCGTCTTGTAAGCCGAGAACGTCTGTACGGTTCCCTGCGCGACGAGCGCGACGGCGAGGACGACAGACAATGGCAGCAGGATGTAAAGCGTCGTTCGCACGAGATCGGTCCAGAAGTTCCCGATCGTGCTGGCGGAGGCCCGCTGGAAGCCCCGCACGAAGGCGATCAGCACCGCCATGCCGGTCGCCGCTGAGACGAAGTTCTGCACCGTCAACCCGAGCATCTGGGTCAGGTAGCTCATCGTGGTCTCGCCGCCATAGCCTTGCCAGTTGGTATTGGTGGCGAAACTCACCGCGGTGTTGAACGCCGAATCGGCCGATATCGCACCCATGCTTTGGGGATTCAGTGGCAGCCATTGCTGCAGGCGCTGCAGTGCATACACGACCAGCAGGCCGGCGACGTTGAACACGATCGCCGCAACGGCGTACTCCGTCCAGTGCATTTCGCGCGTGGAGTCGATGCCGCAGATTTTGTAGAGCAGGCGCTCAAATGGCGCGCCGATGCGATTGAGCAACGCCGGCCGTCCTTCGTAAATGCGAGCCATGTAAGCCCCCAGCGGCTTCGCCAAGGCGAGCAGGATCACCACATAGACGCTCAGTTGCAAATAGCTGTTGGCAGTCATTCGAACCACTCCGGTTTGAGCAGCGCAGCCACGAGGTAAACGAACAGCCCAATGGCAACCAGCGTGCCAAGCAAATAGATCGCAGTCATCTCGATCCCCGCAACCGTTCAAACGCGAAGATGAGGCCCAGCGTCAAAGCGGCGAGCGCCGCGCTGAGTAGCAGGAATGCGAAATCCATGCAGCTCTCCTCAGTAGGAAGATGCCGTTGCTGGGACGAGTTGGTGATCGCCAGCACACAGCTTGAAATGTCGACGACTTGAATCGTAAGGAGCGTGACATAAAAATGGTGTTAATAAGGCCATGGCCAGTGTTAACAGCGCGTCAATTCTTGACGGTTCGCAATGCAGGCGGGCGTTGCAGCCGAGGCAGCGTCGTTCTGTCACGCTAGCCGCGCACCCGTCGATACACGGTCGGAGGAGACTGGCGCTTACGGTGTAAACAACCCGTAAAAATCGCGACCGGAGACCTACTGCAGATCCCAAACCGGCTGGATTCGTCTATGTTTATTGGTTGCCTCCGAATCTCGAGTCTGCCTCGATCGGCATCATTAGGCGGCCACACGGATGGGACCTATGACCGATGAAGCTTCCGCTCCAATGCCCGGCGCCGGCACCGGGGAGTGCAACCCGCCATCCCGGCTGGCCATGCTCACCCTCGCCGCGCTCGGCGTGGTGTACGGCGACATTGGTACAAGCCCGCTCTACGCCTTTCGGGAGGCCTTTACCGGCCCGCACGCGCTCGCGCCAACGGAAGCCAACGTGCTCGCGACGCTGTCGGCACTCTTCTGGGCGGTAATGCTGATCATTTCTGCGAAATACGTCTGGATCGTCCTCAAATTCGATAACAACGGCGAGGGCGGTGTGCTGGCGCTAACAGCGTTGGCGCATCGCGTGGCCGAGCAAGTCGGCCGCGGGACTCGCTACGTCATCGCCGCCGGCATCTTCGCGGCAGCACTGTTCTACGGCGATGCGGTGATCACGCCGGCAATCTCGGTTCTGTCGGCAGTGGAGGGATTGAGCGTTGTCACGCCTCGTTTCGAGCACTTCGTCATCCCGATCACGTGCGTCGTCCTGATTGCGCTGTTCTTGATACAGAGGCGCGGCACGGGGCAAGTCGGCGCGCTGTTCGGGCCGATCACCATCGTATGGTTCGTCACACTCGCTGTATTGGGCATCCTCAGCATCATCGAATCGCCGGGTGTGCTGCGCGCCGTCGACCCGCTTTACGCGTTGGCATTCGCCCTCGAGCAACCCAAGGCGGCGTTCTTGCTGCTGTCGGCCGTGTTCCTCGCGATTACCGGCGGCGAGGCCCTGTACGCGGACATGGGTCATTTCGGTGCCAAGCCGATCCGGATCGCGTGGTACGGGTTGGTCTGCCCGTCGCTTCTGCTCAATTACTTCGGCCAGGGCAGCCTGGTGCTGCGGCAGCCGGCTGCCGTCGAAAATCCGTTCTACTTTCTTGCGCCCGGCTGGCTGCTCGTGCCCTTGGTGCTCCTCGCGACCGCTGCTACCGTGATCGCATCGCAGGCTACGATTACGGGCGCCTATTCCCTCACCGTGGAGGCGTCCCGACTGGGCTTCCTGCCGCGCGTACGCGTGCTCCACACGTCGGAGGTCCAGCGCGGCCAGATCTACGTACCAACCGTGAACTGGCTGATGATGATCACCGTGGTCATTCTGGTGATCGAGTTCGGCTCGTCGAATGCCATCGCCGCTGCTTACGGCATTGCGGTCTCGGGCACGATGGTCATTACGACCCTGCTGGTGCTATTCATCACGGTCAGTGCCCGCAAGCGGCTATGGTGGGTCGTCGCTTCAGCACTCGCAGTCTTCGCGATTTCCGAGTTTCTCTTCGTCGCCTCGAACCTTACCAAGATCCTGCACGGCGGCTGGTTTCCACTCGTGCTCGGCGCCGGAATCTTCCTGATGCTGAGGACGTGGAAGGGCGGCGCGGACGAAATTGCCGCGCAACGCCGCCGCATCGATTTTCCGTTGCAGGATTTTCTCTCCGGACCGCAGCCCGATGCACCGCGGGTGCCTGGGACGGCCGTGTACCTCACCTCCGACCCGAACACGGTTCCCAGCGCGCTGTTTCATAACCTGAAGCACTACAAGGTCCTGCACGAGCGAACGGTGTTCGTGCACGTGATCACGGAAGACGTGCCGGTGGTCGATCGACAGCGTCGGATCGATCTCGCGCAGCCGGAGCCGGGCATCTACACCGTTACGTTGCGTTTCGGCTTTCGGGAGACGCCAGATGTTCCCAAGGGCCTCGATGCCGCGCGCCCGCTCGGGCTGGAGCTCGAGCCAATGGACACGAGCTATTTCGTTGCGCGCACGTTCGTTGGTGAACGGCAGCCGGGCATGCGTGGGTGGCGTTCCGCCCTGTTCGGCTGGATGAATCGCCAGTCCGAAGGTGTGGCGCCGTACTACAAGCTTCCGGGGAACCGAGTGGTCGAGCTGGGCACGCAGCTCGTTTGACCGCGGCTACCACGCGCCGCTGCGTGGCGCGCTTCGACTCACCCCGAATCTTTAGTCGGGCGGACGCAGCGCAGACGCGCGCTGCGATTACTTGAACGAATGCTCCGAACCCGGAAAGCGGCCGGTTGTCACGCCTTTCACGTAGCACTCGATGGCTTCGCCGGACGAGTGCGCCGGTTGCACGCGGCGCCGGAAGTAAGAGGCGCTTTTATGACGCGATGTTGGAGGAACTCTGCAGCCATGTTTCCCTCAGGCGAACTAAAGTGCTACACCCTGGTGCGCGTGATATGCACTTTCGGATGCCAGCTCACCGGAGTCAAGGAGTAGCGTGGCAAGTGTTCTCCGCGCAGCCCACTCCAGTGCCCCGTTGACTGCAATGCAGTCGCCACGACTGCGCGTATCAGCCAACCCAAAAGATAGGCTTGATGTCGGTCATCGCGCGCTGGTCAACCAGCCCCCGATCATCCTCGCCGATGCGCCGATGAGCCAACGGCGCCGCTCGACAGCGGGCGGGCGCTGACCGTCGTCCGCATTCTGAACGAAATGTCGCAGCGGTTCGGGACCGCGATCATCGTTGTCACGCACGACCAAACGATCGTCCCGACCTTCCGGCGCATCTACCCCATTCGGGACGAGTACCTACGAGGAGGTTGGCGAGGCTCGCGCCGCCTGATCGGGTGCGAGCGGTGGCGCCGATGGCGTGAAGGCGTCGAAGAAACAAAGGTCCTCGCCCAATCCATGTTCGATGAACGCCGGCACCGCCGCCTCGACCATCTTCACCGAACCGCACACGTAGACCTCGAAGCCGCTCATGTCGGGAAAATCCGCGAGCATCGCTTCGTGGACCAGGCCGCGTCGGCCGCTCCAGGCGTCGGCCGGCTCAGCGTGCGACAGCACAGGCACGAAATGGAAGTTGTCGCGCTCACGCTGCCATCGTTCGGCGAGGTCGGCCATATAGAGATCCTGGCGCCGGCGCACACCCCAGTACAGCCACATCGGCCGACGCAGCCCACGGTGGAAGGCGTCTTCGACGATGCTCTTCACGGGCGCGAAGCCGGTCGCGCCGGCAACGAACAGGATCGGCCGCTCGCTTTCGCGCAGTGTAAAGCCGCCCAGCGGGCCCTCGAACCGCAGGGCATCGCCGACCTTCATTTCATTGAACACATGTCCTGTGAAGCGGCCGCCCGGAATGCGCCGCACATGCAACTCGATGCGCTCGTTGTCGTGTGGGGCATTCGCGAACGAGTATGCGCGCCGTTGACCATCGGCGAGTACGATGTTGATGTACTGGCCAGCGGCAAAGATGATGCGCTCGCCGCGGGGCAGCGATACCTTCAGCCGGATCAGATCCTCGTTGAGCCGTTCGAGGACGTCGATGCGGCCCACATACGTGTTGATCGCCGCTCGCGCGACGCTTGTCGTGCGCACCACCTCGATCTCGATGTCCGACAGTGGCGTCGCACAGCACATCAAGGCCTCGCCCTGTGCACGCAGCGTGTCCGGCAACGCGCTGCGCTGATACGCGCCATAGTCGACGCTTCCGTGCAGTACCGTGCACCGGCAGACTCCACAGCCGCCGTTGCGGCACTCGTACGGCAGCGCCAGACCTTGACGCAGGCCGGCGTCGAGTAGCGTCTCGCCCGCGCGTACCATCACGGGTTGCGGGATATCGGAGAGCGTCATGCGGAATTCGCCAGCCTTGCTCCGCTTGAAGCGCGGCGGCAGCCAAGGCAGCGCCAGGACCAGCGCGGTGGCCGCACCCAGCGCGGCCCAAACCTGGCCCAGCGGCCACAGGTAAAGGAGCGGGAAGATTGCAAGGTAGTACCAGTCGAGTTGCAGGGTGACCGGGGAGACTCCGAGGCTGGCCGCGCCTCCCTGGCTCAGCGCCGGCTTGACCAGCGACAGCGCCAGCAGCGCCAGTACAGCACTCCACATTAGCGGTCGCGGCGGGCTGGTCTTTGCCTTCGGAACACGTTGCACGTGTATCCACATCAGCAGCAGCACGACCAGCGGGATGCCGATGTGCATGAAAGACAGCAGCGAGAAGAATCGGTCGTTGACGCTGGACGGATAGATAACGTTGCGGATCAGGGTGCCACCGAAACCAGGCAGCCAGTCGAGCCACTCGAAAGACGCGACGATGACGAACTGCGCCAACTGGTCCCATGGCAGCATATAGCCATTGACGCCCGACACGTAAACCCCCCCGATCAGGGTCACGCCGCTGACCCACGAAAACCAGCGGAAGCCACGCAAGCGATCGAACGCGAAGTGGCGCAGCATGTGCAGCAGCATCGTCAGCACCATCGCATCGGAGGCGTAGCGATGCATGCTGCGCATGATGCCGCCGGCGTACCACTGGTGGTGGGTCAGCGCGTCGACCGACGCGTAAGCACCCGCGACGCCGGTCTCAAAAAATACATAGAGGTACAGTCCGCTGCCGGCGACCAGCCAGAACAACATGAACGTGATCGAGCCAAGGTGGTAGAGCGGATTGAGCCGCTCCCCGAAGGCGGTGTTGAACAGCGCGTCTACGCGCATGAACACCCATCGCAGCAGGAACTGCAGGCGCCTGATCACGCACGACCTTGGCGTGCGGCGCCCACCATCAGCACGACGAACAGCAATCCGCCGGCGATCGCCACCAGGCCACCGAGGCCCATCAAGCCCATGCCCGCGATTTCACCGCTGCTGCGCAACACCTGCTCGGCTCCCGCCACCTTGCGCTGCACGCCGTAGCCGCCGGACCAGACGAGCCCCGTGATGTGCATCAGCTGTCCTGCCCCATAAAGAGCCGGCTGCAGCGCCGCCAGCCGGCTGTTGGGTGCTGCATAGCCCAGTTGTGGCAGCAAGTGGTAAGCCAAGCCCATCAGCGCGAGGGTGACACCGACGATGCAGCCGTGGTAGTGCGCTGGGATGCGTACGTCGGCGCCGTTGATGAAGGCACCGATGAGCCCACCGGACACGAATAGCACCATCGACCAGACCAGCGCTGCGCGCAAGCCACGCGTATCGGTGGCAGGGAGTCGTAGCGGCGACAGTGCCAATAGCACGGCAAGCGCGATGGGCGCAATCGCCACGCCGCCACCTAGTCGCATTGCCCAGGTAAGCAGGTTGCGGTGCTCGACCGAAGCGACTGAATGCGCCAGGTAGGCGTACGGCGTCACGAACACGCTGACCAGCGCCAGCACGAACATCAACAACGTGACTCGCGGGCTCAGGCGCAGGCGGGCGCCGCACGCGTCGGCCAGCCAGAGCCACGCCACGAGCATCAACAGCGTCCAGGTGAACTGCAGCGCATGGCCGCCGCCCCAGAACAACACCTCGTAGTACATCTTCCCGACCAGCGTCGTAGGCACCGCCGCGTACGACCAACCGAATGCCAGCAGCGCTACCGCTGCGGAAACGACGGAGGCGTTAAGCCCGAAGCGCAGCACGCCCTCGCCGTCAAACGAAAGACCGAGCTTGGGCGCCACGAAAAGGCTGCGCAGCACGAGCACTGCCGTGCCCATTGCGAACGCCAGCAACCCGGCCATGAATAGCGGTCGCTCGAGGACCGGAATGTAGTTGGCCATGATCGGCTCGCCGTGCCGCGCGAACGCCGACAGCGACATCAGGGTCGCTCCGGTCCCGCAAAGAGCCAATGCCGCCCATCCCCAGGCCAGTCCGCGCGGCGATCCGTTGAGGCTCCACAGCACACCAGCGAACGCGACGAACCAGACCAGCACCGACAGGTCGACATGGACGACGAGTGCCACGCGGAAGAAGTCAACTCCCGGCAACCATTGGTTGATCATCGGCGTGCGCGAGAGTACCAGCAGTACCGAAAACAGCCCGGAGCCAACGAGTGCGAACAGTCCAAGCCACAACCAACCGCGCGCCAGCTGGCGCTGGCCGCCGGCGGGTACGGCGAGCGAATAACGATTGCCGTCCGAGCGCACCGGCGGCAACGTGCTGAGAGCGCGGCGGGACCAGGGCTCGATGGGCGTCTCGATGTCGGCGCCCGCCGCGGCGCCCCGCAGGCGAAAAACGTCCCACCGAGGGGGACGAACGTGCGTAGCGTGCGGGTCGGTCATTGCAGTGTGATCCCACCTTTGCCCGGATCGAAGTCGATCACCAGGATCTGCGCCGGCTTGAGCGTGACGGTCGCCTCGCGCATGAAATCGAAACCGGGGCTGCGCACGTCGTCCTTGAGCCGGACCACCAGGCGATGCGTGGCCGCAGCGACCTGCATACGGTGGTAGAACGCCGACGCACCGTCGTGCGACAACCCCGACGGCTTTGCCACGTGGCGCACTGCGGTTACACCGTCCAAGTCGAGCTCGACCGTGATCGGCGAGCGCTCGCGCGGGCAGATCTGAGGCGCGCGCATGTTGGGCGGCAGTTTGGCCAGCTCCTGCGGCGTCGCGCTCCGACAATCCGACACGGGCTTCCCTTGGTGGCTGAAGCTCAGCTTGATTAGCGCTTGGTCGGGTGGCAGGTGACGGTATGGGGGCCAGCTGGAGAACACGCCGATGACCAGGGCGAAAACGCCGTACAGCAGCACCTGGCCAATCCAGGCAACCGGTACCGATTTCGCACGGTCAGCCATGGGCCGCCGTTGCCTTGGCCGAGGTTGGCCCTGCCGCAGCGGTGAGTCGCTGGCGGAGGGATTGCAGCGCCTGGCGCACCATGGGTTCGTCGCCAACGCCGGCCCACGCCAATGCGAGTCGCTCCCGCGGCACCGAGGCGCGCAGGTGCGGCTCGCGAGTTCCCAGCAGCCGCTCGGCGGTCCAGCGCTGACCAAGGCGGTATTCGCAACCGTCTTCGGCGCAGGCGGTGACCAGCACGCCGGCGGCACCATCGCGCAACGCGTATTCGACGAACGATGGCGGCAATTGCGCGGAGCACATCAGACTGACGGGCACCACGTCGTGGGCGGCCAGCTGCCGGACATCGACGCCGTGGTCGCAGCCGAAGACAACGATCTTGCAAGGTTGTTCGCCGCGCGCGGCCAGACCTTTCACCAGTCGGCGGCGCAACATGCCGATCGGCGCCGACGGCATGTCGATGCCGGTCACGAGCTCAGCCACGCTGCGGAAGGGCGACGAGGACGGGCAGGCACCGACGCAAATGCCGCAACCTGCGCACAGGTCGGCGTCCACCTGTGCCAATTGGCGTACGCCTCGCATCGGGTGCGGCACCATGGTGACGGCGGCGTACGGGCAGTCGTCGAAACAGCGCCCGCAGCCGTTGCAGTTGACCGGGTCGACTACGGCGATCGGTACTGGCGCGGGCTGCGACGTGAGCGGGAGCGCGAACAACGCCAGCAGCGTGCCCGCCAATGCCAGCCAGACGAATGTGGGCGAGGTGGAGTAAGTCAGCGGATGCACGAACAGCAGCAGCCAGTCGTACGCCAAGGCTGTAGGCGCCACGGCAAGATTGGCCGGTCCCTGACTCGCCACCGGCGCCACCAGCGCCAACGCCAACAGGGTCACCGCCGTGCCGATGGCCAGTCGCCGCGGCGGGAATACCGCCGCGTGCGCGACGCGCTGGATGTGAAACCACAAGCCGAATACCAGCAATAGCGGCACGCCGATGTGCACGAACACGAGCAGCGAGAACAGCCGGTCGCTCACGGCGTCCGCACCGAGGAAGTTGCGGGTCAATGGCGAGCCGAACAGAGGCAACCGGTCCAGCCATTCGGCGCTGGCCACGGCGGAGAATTGGCCGAGTTGGTCCCAATGGAGCCAGAAGCCGCCGATCGAATTCACATAGCAGAGCAGCAGCAACGGAATGCCGGTCAGCCACGAGAAGCGGCGAAAGCCAGTGTAATGACCATACACTACCTCGCGCAACAAATGAGCAAGTGTGATGACGACGAGCCCGTCGGCCGCATAGCGATGCAGACTGCGCAACAGGCCGCCGAGATGCCATGGTTCGCGCGACAGCCTGGCGATCGAGCGATAGGCGCCGTCTGCCGAGGGCTCGAGCACCACATACAGGTAGATGCCACTGACGGTCAGCAGCCATAACAGCATGAAGCCCAGCGCGCCGAGGCGGCGCAACGGATTCAGGCCGGAACCGAACGCGGAGTCGAATACCCGGTCGAGCCGGCGGAAGCCAGCCAGCGCATGAAGGCGGATGGCGCGCAGCGGGTGCATGGCACCTCAGTGCGTTGTGGCGGCCAGCGGAGCGGCGACTTGTCGGGCGATACGACGCATCTGCCGCCGGCTGCGCCACTCGAGCAGGAAGAAACAGGCCATGGCTACCGCGAACGTTACGCCGCCGGCGATTTCGAGGATCAGCCCGTAATCGTAGCGATACTCCCCGGTGGTCGGGTCGTACACCGTGCACAGAATGCGCACGCGCTGCACCATTTCCGCCAACGAGGTGCCGGGTTGCAAGGGTGCCACATTCAGCAATCGGCGCAGTGGCTCACCAAGCTGGTCGCGCGACAGCCGCTCGCCGTAAACCTGCGCGTAAATGCGACCCTGTGCATCGAGCACCGACACCGTCAGGACATGGTCGATACCGGCGGGAGTCGCGACGTACCGGAACCCGAAGTCGCTCAACAGTGCCTCGACCGTGCCTGGAGTCGGGCTGAGGAAGTCCCAGTTGGATGCTCCCACGCGCATTTGTGCGGCGAATGCTCGCATCGCCGTCGGCGAGTCGAAGGGCTGATTGAAGCCCACACTGATGACGTTGAACCTGTCGGCGCCGAACACCTGGGCCAACTGCCCGACCGCTACGGACAACGACTGAGTCGTCGTGGGGCAGACCTTGAAGCACCCGGTGTAGATGAAGCTCACGAGCAAAGGCTTGCCACGATAATCGCTCAAGCGCACCGGCCGCTCCCGACGATCCAGCAGCAGATGGTCCCCGACGGCGCGACCGATCGCGGCGTCGCTGGCGCGCAGCGCGGTGGCCGGGTCGAGCCCGGACGCGCTGGCCGCATCTTTCTGCGCAGTGGCGGGTGGCGAAACGAGCATGGCGTACAACAGCGCCAACACAGCCCAAAAGCTCATCGCAACAAGCCGTCGATCGTGGCGGCAGCGAGTACCAGACTCAGTTGCGCGAGGGATGCGAAGAACGCCGCCATGGCTGTCTTGCGGCTCGGCGCCCGGGATAGTCTCCAAGCCTTGTGAACGAAGTGCGCGCCACCCACCGCCGCCCCGATCACGTAAATCGGTCCCGCACCGAAGAACGCGGGCAGCAGCGATGCGGCGACCAGAGCCACCGTGTTGCCCAGTACGATATGCGCCGCGCGTTGCGCACCGACTACCACCGGCAGCATCGGCACGCCGGCGGCCGCGTAGTCGGCCTGATTGGCAATCGCGAGACTCCAGAAGTGGGGCGGCGTCCACAGAAACAGCACCAGAGCCAGTAGCAGCGGCAGCGGACCGATCTGCGGATCGACCGCGGCCGCGCCCGCCAGTACGGCAAAACTCCCGGCGAGGCCGCCAACCACGATGTTGAGCCAACTGCGCCGCTTCAACCACAGCGTGTACACGACGCCGTAGAAGAACGCGCCGAGAAACGTATACAACGCAGCGAACGCGTTCAGGCCGACCCACGCCGACCCAACGGCGCCAGCGAGCAACAGCGCAATCAGCACGAGCCAAGCGGGCGAGTGTGGCAGCGCGCCGGTGACGAAGGCGCGACCGCGCGTGCGCGCCATGAGCCGGTCGGTATCGACTTCGACGTACTGGTTGAAAGCGCCCGCGGCCGCTGCCGACGCCAGCACCGACAGCGCCAGCACGACCACCTGCGCGACGCCGAGTGTCGGGCCTGGCGCAACGACGATTCCGACCAACGCGGTAAACATGATCATCACGCCGATGCGCAGCTTGAACAGCCCCATGACCGTGCGAACAAGGCCGCCCGCTGCTCGGGTTGCGGCGGGCGCCGCTGCCGCGCATTGGGCAACCTCTCCGAGGCCTGTCGGGCATGCGGTCACCGCATATGAGCGGTTTGGCCTTTGAGTCATCCGCGCGCCCGCGGAGCGGGCAAGTCTGCGCATGATCACGTCAGCTCAGGCCCCAGACCTGGGAGAGATACTTCCAGTTGATGAAGTAATAGAGCACGAACGCCGCGAGGAACACCATGGCCAGCGTGAAGGTACCGGGCGCTGCGAAACCGATCGAACCATAGCCTTGCACCGCCGCCGTTGGCGCGGTCGGCGGAATCGGCGTGAACATCTTGCTCTGCACGCCGGTATCCAGACGCTTTCCCCACAGCAGCGAGCCGACGGTGACATAGATGTAGATCGCCCCGCCGACAATGGCCGAAACGCCGGCGATCCCAACCAGCCCCATCATCAGGTAGGCCGCACCGGGCCATTCGTAGGCGAGTGGCGAGCCGTTGAAGGCCATATCCCAGTGGCGACGCGAGACCCCCAGCGTGCCGGCGCCCATCATCACCAGGCAGAAGAAGTACATCGAGAGGCCGAAAAGATAGGGTTGCCACTTCGCAAGGCCCGGGGAGATCATCTCGCGCCTGAACAACACCGGAATCAGGAAGTACGTCAATGCCATGAACGAGAGCGTCGTGCCTATCACGACGGTGGCGTGGAAATGCCCCGGCACGTAGATGGTGTTGTGGATGATCATGTTCAGCTGCTCGGTTCCCATCATCACGCCGGAGATGCCGCCGAGAAAGCCGAACCCGATGATGGAGATGAACACCCCCGAGAACACCGGGTTGCCCCACGGCGCCTTGCGCAGCCACTCGAAGAGGCCCTTGTTGAACCCCTTCTTGCGCTGTGCCACTTCCATCGCGCCGGGAATCGTCAGGCCGTGAATCATCGAGGCCAATACCGCGAAGTACATGAAGTAGCTGGTATTGACGACCTTCCAGCTGGTCGAAAGGCCCGGGTCGGCCAGCAGGTGATGCGCGCTCGCCAGCTGCAGGAACAGGATGTACAGCAGGAACGCGCCGCGGCTCACGCGTTCGGACATCGGCTTGGCGCCGAACGCGATGGCGGCCACGGCGTACCAGATGGAAATGTGCGCCGCGACGTTGATCTGCTGCGAAGAGTGGCCGAAAGCCCACCAGATGGTGCGGTAGACCAGCGGATCGACTGCCTTGATCACGCCCACCGACAAGAGGAACGTGGGGATCAGGATGATTGCACCCGACGCAATCGTGAACACCGCGATGATGCAAGCGGTCGTCGCACCGAACGTCACCAGCGGTACCGAGCCGGTGTACGTCTTGTCGCGCTTGGCGATCACCAGCGTGCCGAGAAACACGAAGCAGCCAATCAGTGCACCCACCGCGAACAGGATCAGCCCGAGGTAGAACGATGGCGCGGCCATCATCGGCACGTACGATGTCATCATCACACTGGAACTGCCCTGATAGACGGCCACGTTGTTCATGACCGCGCCGATCACCATCAGGCCGAAGGCCGCCCACGCCACTCTGGGCGTGGCGATCCGGCAGCGCAACAACGTCGATGAGCAGAAGTAGAGGACCGCGATCTCGAAAAAGATGATCCAGAAGATCAGCATGTCGATGCCGTGCGCCGTGAGCACCTGATAGAAGGTGTCGGCCTCGAGCCAGTGGATGGCCGGCCAGCGGGTCAACACGACCCCGACCGCCAGGATGCCCCCGATCAGCAGGAACACCACGGCTGCGACCGCGTTGGCGATCATCAGCTTCTCGGCCTGCGCCTCGAACTGCAGGCCCGAACGGGGGCAGGTGCGATACGTCGTAGTACCGGTCATGGTGGCCTCCGCCTTACTTGACATAGATGCGGCCGACCATCGTGTGATGGTTGATGCCGCAGTATTCGTTGCACACCACCGAATAGGTGCCGGCACGGTTGGGCGTAACGGTCACCACGTGCTCGTATCCGGGAACGATCTGGATGTTGATGTTCGCCGGCTGAAGCGAGAACCCGTGGTTGTAATCCATCGACGTGAGGTGCAGCCGATAGGTCTTGTCTTTCTCGAGCTCGAGGATGGGCCAGAAGCTCCATAGCCGCGCGAGCATGTAGACATCGGCACCCGGAGGGGGCGCGACGACCGGCGTCTTGTTATCCGTTTCGGTGCGAACGGTGTACTTGTCGACGACGGCCTGCGCCTTGGCGGTGAATTGCTCCGGTGTGGTCCGGTACGTTTCGGTCGAGAGGTTCTGCTTCCCGTAGACGTGCCAGCCGACCATCATCGCGAACATGATCAGGCACCAGATCAACGCGATCACGATCCACGTGCCTTCGACACGGTCCAACGGATGCTTCCACCAAAGTCGGTCAGCGGGGGGCAGGATGGCGCTCATGGTCCGGGTCCCGTTACCGTGCCAGCGGCACGGTGAGGATATCGATCACGCCCCACAACGTGTAGACGAGCATCGGGATCAGCACGCCCAGGAACAGGAGAAGAAAGGGATTGTCGAGGAGTTGCTGCACAAGCGGCACCTTCTCCTCGGTTTGCATCATGTCGCTCATGGCACCTCCGTTTGACGATCGACCCGACCGTGCCAGAGTCTGGGACGAGCGCGAAGCGATTTATTTGAACTAGGATAAGAAAATTCGATCGCGCGACTGCGCTGATTCGCGGGCACCTGCTACGCTCCGCGCCCGAGCCCCCTTGTCCAGGCCCGAAATGAATCTCACGGAGCGACGACGTACGTGGCTGCGCCGTCTGGCGGTGATGACCACTGCGTTGGTGCTCGCCATCACGAGCCTCAGCGCCTTTATTCGCCTCTCGCACGCTGGTTTCGGCTGCAGCGAATGGCCGGAGTGCTACGGCAGTCGGCTGCGTGCAGTGCAGCAAAATCGCGAGCCCGCCGCTGCAGACGGTGATACCGTCAACGTCGCGCGATTGGCACATCGGCTGGTCGCCGTGTTGGCTCTGCTGGCGATAGCCACAATCGCTCTGGTGTGTTTTGGCACCCGGCCGTTGCTACTGCGCGAAGGCGTGCTGGCGCTGGTGATGCTGACCCTGGCGATCGGCTTGGCTGTGCTCGGGCGGTGGACCGCCGGCGCACGGATACCCGCGGTCGCGATCGCGAATTTGTTGGGTGGCATGGTGATGCTGGGTCTCAGCTGGCGGCTGACCGCCCCGGTGACCGAGCCTGGCCGGCCGATACGGCGGATGTGGGCTTGGGTGGTCGTAGCCGTGCTGCTCACCCAAGTGGCGCTCGGCGCCTTGGTGAGCACGTCCTACGCGGGCCTGAGCTGCGCGGCGCTTGGTGATTGCTTGCGCGCCGCCGAGGCAGCTGGCTGGCCTTGGCAGACTCTCAACCCCTGGCGCGAGCCGGTGTTCGCCGCGACGCCGATGCCACTCAACCCAAGCGGGGCGCTCGTGCAGGTGTTTCATCGCGGTGGAGCGCTGCTGGCGCTCCTGGTAGCGATGCCGCTGGGCGTGGCTGCGCTACGTGGCCAGAGGGCAGCCGACGGCGCCGCGCTGCTGACGCTTCTGGTGCTTCAACTTGGTTTGGGATGGCTGGCGGTGGCGACGGCGTTGCCACTCGCACTGGCGCTGGCTCACAACGTCGTCGCCGCAATGCTGCTGGCTACCGTGGTGCGCTTGGCCTGAGTCGAGACGACCCTCGCCGCCTCTACCCCAGTACAATCGGGACCGCCCAACCAAAGTAGAGGCGGTTATGGAGGCTCGCGCGTTCGATGTACCGAAATACCTCGCGATGCTGCCGCTTTTCAACGCCTTGAGCCCGGACGAACTGCGTGACGTGGCTGCGGGTTCGACGTTGCGGCGGCTGACACGTGGGGACATCGTGTTTCGGGCAGGTGAGCCTTGCAACGAGTTTTTTGTCATCGTCACGGGCCAGGTCAAGCTGTTCATGCTGGCATCCAGCGGGCAGGAGAAGGTGGTCGAGCTGATGGGCGCCGGACAGAGTTTCGGCGAAGCGATCATGTTCACTGATCAGCCCTACTTCCTGAACTCGCAGGCACTCGCCGATAGCTTGCTCCTGAGCGTTTCCAAGCAGGCCGTCATTGCCGAGATCGTGCGCGACCACCGCTTCGCGCTGCGAATGCTTGGCGGCATGTCCCGCCGGATGCATGGGCTGGTGCGCGATGTCGAGACGTACGCGCTGCACTCGGGGCGGCAGCGCGTCATCCGCTATCTGCTGCGCGATCAGATCGTCGCCAACCGCGACGCCACCGAGTTGCCTACGGTATCGCTGCCGGCCAGCAAGGCTACGATCTCGTCCCGGCTTTCGCTGACCCCCGAGTATTTCTCGCGGGTGCTGCACGAGCTCGAAGTGCTGGGGTTGATCGAGGTCGACGGGCGCGACATCCGTATCGTCGACGCAAGGCGGCTGGCGGACCATGAAGTAAACGCGCCATGAAGACCGTCTCGGCAACATCCTGAAGACCTTCAACGAACAATTCGGCGGCCTTGAGCGTTGATCACCGCTGCATAGTCGGCGAAGCGGGATTGTGCGGCAGTCGCGATGGCGCTGTTGACCGCGTCTTGCTCGTTGGACTCGGCATCGACGGCGACCTCCGACAGCCTGCCGGACTCGTCGGGCTCAAGCTGCAGCTGGCAGCCTGCAGTGACGGAGTCGTCCTTCTCGCCGTTGCCCCCAGTGCGCCGAAGAGGCGGTCGGATTCGACCGCGAGCACGCGGCGGCGGACGCGTGCTTCGCGCAGGTCGCAGGTGCCGAGCGATCGGTAAATCTGAACGCGAGCCGTGCGACGGCGGAGGTCGCCAGGAACGCGGCGTCGAGAATAGACGACGCTCTTATGCCGCGATCGTTGGAGGAAATCCGCAGCCATGTCGCCCCCAGGCGAGGCACCTGAGTGCTGCACCTGAAGGCCGCGCCGCGATTTACAAGTGATTGATTCGTAGGGTCAATCACTTGCGATATGATGGTGGCGAACCAGGGACTCGAACCCCGGACCAAAGGATTATGATTCCTCTGCTCTAACCAGCTGAGCTAGTTCGCCAAGGGGGAGCAATTATAGGCGAACCGGCCGACACTGGTCAAAAGAGGCGCACCGGTTTCGCCCAGTGCGCCGCGCCACCACAGCCCGCCCGCCGACGACATCCCGATCCGTGCTTCTCGAATGGCTGCCCGACGCGCCGTGGCACGTCCTTGCTTTGCTGCCGCTGGTGATTCTCATCGCGTACACGGTGTTCGGCGCGACGGGGTTCGGCTCGTCGATCATTGCGGTGCCGGCACTTGCCCATGCGTTTCCGCTGACCTTCGCGGTGCCTCTGGTGACCACGCTCGACTGCGTGGCCACCACGACCGCGAGCTACCGGCAATGGCGCCGTGCGCGCTTCGACGAGTTCAGGCGCCTCCTGCCGACCCTGCTGCTGGGCATCCTTGCGGGCGCGACGTTGCTCGTCCGACTGCCGCGGGCGCCGGCGCTGCTCGCGCTTGGCTCGTTCGTCACGGCGTATGGGCTCTACCTGCTCCTCGGACCGCGCGAGCGCAAGACGATCAGGGGCGCCTGGGCCATCCCGATCGGCTTCATCGGCGGCGCGTTCAGCGTGCTGTTCGGGACCGGCGGGCCGATCTACATCGTCTACCTGTCCGCGCGCATCCACGACAAGTCCGAGCTGCGTGCGACGTCATCGCTCCTCATCACCGTGAGCGTCTTCATCCGCATGGTGGTATTCATCGTCTCGGGGCTGCTGACGCAGCGCGGCCTGCTGGTGGCCGCCGGTCTGATGGTGCCGCTCATGTTCGCGGGCTATGCCTGCGGCAATCGGCTGCACCACGCCCTGTCGCGCACCGGCGTGATGAAGCTCATCGCAGGCTTGCTGATCGCCAACGGATCGCTGCTCGTGGCGCGCGCGGTGGCGAGCCTGCGTGAGACATGACCCATCGCGCGGCAACCCGGGCACGCGCCCGGGGCAACGGCTAGAATCGGGACGGCGAAGCGCAATCGAGGACAGACGAGTGGCGATGGTCCATCACGGCATGACGCTCAATATCTCCGCGGTCGAACGGGAGACGGGCCTCTCGAAGGACGTGCTCCGGATGTGGGAGCGCCGCTACGCCTTCCCGCGGCCGGGCCGCGACGACAATGGCGAGCGGCAGTACACCGTGGCCGACGTCTCCAAGCTGCGCGCCGTCAAGCGCCTGATGGACATCGGCATGCGTCCGGGACGCCTCATCGAATGTTCGCTCGACGAACTCAACGCGCTGGCCGACGCGCGCGTGGAGCCGCGGCAGGAGGCAGTTGCCCCTGCGCTCGAGCGCGACATCATCGATCTCCTGCGGAACCACGATGTCGTGGGCCTGAAGCATGCGCTCGCCAATCTCATCATGCGCCAGGGCGTCCAGCGCTTCGTTCTGGAGACGGCCACGCCGCTCAATCGCGCCGTCGGCGACGGCTGGATGCGCGGCGAGCTGCAGATTTTCGAGGAGCACCTGTACACCGAGCAGATGCAGAGCGCGCTGCGCAGCGCGATCAATGCGTTCCCGCGGTCCGAGGGCACGCCCCGGGTTCTCCTGACCACGTTTCCCGGCGAGCAGCATGGCCTTGGTCTGCTGATGGTCGAGGCCGTGCTCGTGACGGAAGGAGCGTTCTGCGTCTCGCTTGGCACCGAGACGCCGCTCGAGGAAGTGCGGCGCGCCGTGATCGCGCACAAGGCGCACCTCGTTGCGTTGTCTTTCTCGGCAGGTTTTCCGGTGCGCCAGGCGAGCGATGGGCTCGCGGCGCTCAGGCGCGAGCTGCCACCCACGACCACGCTGTGGGCGGGGGGAGAGATGACGCGTCGCGTGCGCAAGACGCTTCCCGGCGTCGTGCTCATCCCCGAGCTGGCGGCGACCGCAGGCGCACTCAAGAGCTGGCGCGCGCACTGGGCACAGGCAGCGCCGTTCCTCGGCGCCGCGTGATCGCCGCCCGGGCACGATCGGGTTGCGCGGCAAGTGCGGCGCATCGCATGGACGGAGCAGCCGCGGCGTGGTGACTGCACTCTCGCTGATGCTGCTGTTCGTCGGCGGCCTCGGCGGATACTTCCTGTGGGCGGTTGCCGCGATTCGCTCCGGTGCCGATCCGCTCCACGTCGTGGTCGCCCTGCCGCTCGCTTACATGGCGATCTTCGCGGCAGTCACCGGCCTCTGGTTTGCACTCGCATGGATCTACCGCAGCAAACGGCCCCCGGAAGCACAGCTTGGCGTGCGCGGCACCGTGCGCCTGTTCTGGCGCGAGTGGACCACGCTGATGGGCTCGGGCCTGCGCATGGGATTCGGCTGGTGGTTCATGCGCGAGCCACCGCCGCAGGTGGCCGCCGCGCCGGTGCTGCTCATCCATGGCGTGCTGTGCAATGCCGGCGTGTGGCTGGGCATGCGCGGCGCCCTGCGCCGGCTCGGCATCGGTCCCGTTTACACGATCACGTACGGGCCGCCTCTGGCATCCATCGACAGCTTCGCCGCCCAGCTCGCCGGCAGCATCGACGCGATCGTCGCGGCGACCGGAGCGCCGCGCGTGGCCCTCGTCGGGCACAGCATGGGAGGGCTGGTCGCCCGGGCCTACCTGCGGCGCTACGGCAGCGGCCGCGTGGCGCGCCTCGTTACCATCGGCACGCCGCATCGCGGCAGCGTGCATGCCTGGATGTTCCTCGGCAGGAGCCTCGCACAGCTTCGACCGGGCAACGACTGGCTGCAGGAGCTCAATGGCGGCGCGTCGCGCGGACGTTCCGATGCTGTCGATCTGGTCCTGGCACGACTCCATGGTCGCGCCGCAGGATTCCGCATCGCTACCCGGGGCGCGCAACATCGCCCTCGTGGGCGTCGGTCACAACGCGCTGCTGCGCGAGCCCGACGTCACCAGACTGGTGGCCGAGGCGTTGCACGGCGAACTGGCTCCGTCGGATGTCGCGTGCGCTACCAGTGGATGCCCTGGGTGAGTTGCGCGAAGGCCATCTGCTCGGCGGTGAGCTGCTGCGGTCCCTCGCCTTCCTTGCGCCCCAGCGCCGCCGGCGAATCGGGGAACATGTTGTACGCGGTGTTGAGCAGGATCTGGGTGAGTTTCGGCGCGACGGCATGGCACACGGCGCCGAAGATCCCGAGCCGCGTGGCGATGCGCACCGGCTTGTAGACGATCGCCTCGGCGACGAGGTCCGCGGCCTCCTCGGGCGACAGGGTCGGCACGTTCTCGTACATCTTCGTGGGCGCGATCATCGGGGTGCGCACGAGCGGCATGTTGATCGTCGTGAAGTTGATGCCCTTGTCAAGGAATTCCGACGCCGCGCACGCCGCGAACGAATCCAGCGCGGATTTCGATGCCACATAGGCGGAGAACCGCGGTGCGTTCGACAGCACGCCGATGGACGAGATGTTGATGACATGGCCGCGCCGCTGCTCGACCATTTTCGGCATGAACCCGAGGATGAGTCGCACGGCGCCGAAGTAGTTGAGCTGCATCGTGCGCTCGAAGTCGTGGAAGCGATCGAGCGAGTTCATGATTCCGCGCCGGATCGAGCGCCCGGCGTTGTTGATGAGGTAATCGCACCCGCCGTGCTCGTCCAGAACGCGCGCCACGAGGGCGTCGCACGATGCCATGTCGGAAAGGTCCGCGGTGTAGATCCAGGCCTTGCCGCCGAGCTTCTCGATCTCCTGCTTGGTCTCGAGCAGCTTCTCCTCGCCGCGCGCGACGAGAACCACGTGCGCGCCGGCATCCGCCAGCCGCAGCGCGGTCGCGCGGCCGATGCCCGATGACGAGCCGGTGACCACGGCCACCCTGCCCTTCACGCGACCGGAGAGCGACCGATCGATGAAGAGATCCGGGTCGAGGTTGCGCTCCCAGTAATCCCAGAGTTGCGCGGCGTACGTTTCCACGTGCGGCACGCTGATGCCGGACCCCTTGAGCGCCTTGGTCGCTTCGCGATTGTCGTAGCGCGTGGGCCAGTTGACGAACTGGAACACGTCGCGCGGGATGCCGAGATCGGTGAGCACCGCGCGCAACATCCGCTTCACGGGCGAGAGCGAGCCGAGGCCGTACAGGATCGGCGCCGGAATGAAGCCGAACATGCGGGCATTGAGCCGCATCGTCATCTGCGGCGCATGTGCCGCCCTGGCGAAGATGTTCAGCACCTCGCCGATACGGTGCGGCGCGGGGTCGGTCAGGTGGAACGTCCTGCCATCGAGGCCCTTCTTGTGGGCGATGAAGTCGAGGGCGGAGGCGACGAAGTCCACCGGCACGATGTTGATGCGGCCACCCTCGATGCCGATGGTCGGCATCCATTGCGGCAGCGCCTTGCGCAGTTTCTGGATGAGCTTGAAGAAGTAGTACGGCCCGTCGACCTTGTCGATGTAACCGGTCTTGGAGTGGCCCACCACGAAGCCGGGACGGTAGATGCGAAACGGCCGCTGGCACTCGTGCCGGACGATGCGCTCGGCATCGTGCTTGGTGCGGAAATACGGATGGTCGAGCTCCTCCGCCTCCTCGAACATGTCCTCACGGAACACGCCCTCGTACAGGCCCGCGGCGGCGATGGAGCTGACGTGATGGAAACATCCAGCCTGCACCGCCTCCGCGAACTCGACGGCGTGCCGCGTGCCATCGACGTTGGCGACCATCTGGTCCTCCGCACTCGCTGCGAGGTCGTAGATCGCGGCGAGATGGAAGAAATGGCGCACCTTGCCCTTGAGCTTGCGGGTGTCGGCGGCCGAGACTCCCAGCCGCGGCTCGGCGAGGTCACCGATGATGGGGACGACCTGGCGCTCGTCGGCATTCCAGAATTCGCGCAGCGCCGCGAGCTTGTCGAGCGAGCCCTTGCGCACCAGCACGTAGACGGTTTCCTGCCGCTCGAGTAGCCGGGCGACGAGGAAGCGACCGATGAACCCGGTGGCGCCGGTGACGAAATAAGACATGGCTCGCTCCTCGGTTTCGGCAGCGGGCGACTGCGGGCGTCGCGGCTGCGTGGGTCGCGCGGATTATACGGCGCGCGCTTTAGTATGATTGCTCTAACGCCGCGCCCTACAATGCACATTGCGCGACATCAAGGGAGAGAGCAATGCTGAAGAAGGCGAAGGCGGAAGCGGGCGCGAAACCGGTCGAGCAGGCCAAGGAGCTTTCGCAGTCGGTGCTCAACTCGTCGCACCAGATCTGGCTCGCGGGGCTCGGTGCCTTTGCGCGGGCGCAGCAGGAGGGGATGAAGGTGTTCGAGACGCTGGTGCGGCAGGGGCAGCAACTCGAAACGCGCACGCGACAGGCTGCCGCAGATACCGCAACGGCGGCGCGCGGCGCCGCGAGCGCCAAGGCGAAGGAGATGCAGAAGATGGCTGGCGGTACGTGGGACAAGCTGGAGCAGGTGTTCGAGGATCGCGTGGCGCGGGCGCTGTCGAAGCTCGGCGTCTACACCCAGAACGATGTCGAGCGGCTGGCCGAGCGCGTCGATGCGCTGAGTGAAGCCGTGAATCGCCTCGTGAACGCGCCGGGCACGGCCGCGGGTTCGGGCACGCGGCGCCGAGCGTCACCGGCGACGAAGGACTCCGGTGCGGCAAAAAAGGCGCGCCGAGCGGCGGCGAAGAAGGCTACCGGGGCTGGACGCAAATCCGCCGGCGCCGCCAAGACGCCTGCGGGCTGACGGGCAGGCGCTGCACGCAGCTAAAAAGGCCCGCGCCATGCGGGCCTTTTTAGCTGGATGTACGTCGGGCAATCGCGACTCAGTCCCGGTTCAGCCGCTCCACCTGCTTCACGTAGTTCTGCATGGCATCCTCACTGCTCATGCCCTTGAGCTTGGTCCATGCGTCGTACTTCGCGCCGCCGGCGAAGTCGAACCCGCCGGGCCGTTCGCCCCTCACGTCGCCTTCTTTGGCCTGCTTGTAGAACGCGTACAGCTTGAGCAGCGTCGCGTTGTCCGGTCGCTTCTTCGTCTGCTTCGCCGCCGCAGCGGCGGCCTCGAACTGGGCCTTGAGATCGGGTTTCTTCGCTGCGGGTTTTTTCGCTGCGGTCGCCATGGGTTCCTCGGGCTGCGTGCCACATCGGGCATCTGTGCTACTTTAGCGCGAACACGAAAACGCAGGCAATCGCGCTCCCGCTGCGCGCCTCGCCACTCCCAACCCATTCTCCACCCCATGCCTCGGCGCGAAAAGATCTCCGCCGTCGATACCGCCTGGCTGCGGATGGACCGGCCGGGCAATCCGATGATGATTTGCGGCGTGTGGCTGCTGCGCTCCCGCATCCCGTTGTCGCGCTTGCGGCGCACGATCGACGAGCGATTCCTGTGCTTCGGCCGGTTCCGGCAACGCCCGGTCCAGCAGAATGGCGCGGCGTTCTGGCAGGACGACGCGGCGTTCGATATCCGTCGGCACGTCCTCGAAGCCACGCTGCCCGAACCCGCCGGCCAGCCCGAGTTGCAGCATCTCGTCAGCGCGCTCGCCGGCACGCCGCTCGATCCCGACCGGCCCCTGTGGCAGTTTCTGCTCGTGCGCAACTATCGGCATGGCACCGCGCTCGTCGTGCGCATGCACCATTGCTACGCCGACGGAATCGCGCTCACCCAGGTCGTGCTGTCGATGACCGATGCGGGCCCACACGGGCCGGCCGCACTCCCTCCACCACCGCGGCGCGCATCGCGTGCGCACTCGAGCGACGACTTGAACTGGCTCACGCAGCCGATCGACGGCGCACTGCGCCTCGCGACGAAGATCGGGAGCACGCTGCTGGAGAAGGGTGTCGAGCTCTGGGCCAATCCGCTCAAGGCGGTGGACCTCGCGCAGCAGGGCGGCGCCTTCGCGCGCGAGATTGCGAACCTGGCGCTCATGGGCGAAGACTCGCCTACGCGCTTCAAGGCCGTGCCGCGCGGCAAGAAGCACGTCGCCTGGGCGGATCCCCTCGATCTCGACGAAGTGAAGGCGATCGGCAAGGCGCTCGGGGCGTCGGTGAACGATGTGCTCATCTCGTGCGCCGTGGCGGCGCTGGGCGAGTATCTGCGCAGCCGGAACGATCCTGTGCACGGGGTGATGATGCGCGCCCTCGTTCCGGTCAACCTGCGCCCGCCGGCGCATACGTATCAACTCGGGAACCAGTTCGGGTTGGTGTTCCTCGATCTGCCGCTGGGGCTGCGCAATCCCGTCGAGCGCCTCTACGCGGTGCGTGCCAACATGCGTGCGCTGAAGGGATCGTATCAGCCGGTGCTGACGCTCGGGTTGCTCGCGGCCGTGGGCGCCGGGCCGAAGATGCTGCAGGATCAGCTCCTCGAGACGCTGGCGAAGAATGCGACGGCGGTGATGACCAATGTGCCCGGCCCGCAGCAGAAGCTCTATCTCGCCGGCAGCGCCATCGACGCGATGATGTTCTGGGTGCCGCAGTCCGGCAATATCGGCATGGGCGCCTCGATCATCTCCTACGATGGCCGCGTGCAGTTCGGACTCATCACCGATCACGAGATCTGTGCGGAACCGGAGCGCATCGTGCCGGGCTTCACGCGCGCCTTCGAGGCGCTGGTGCTCACGACCTTGATGGCGCCGTGGCCATGGGAAGGTGATCTCGACCCGGCGCTCGCCGCCGCGGCCGCGGGCATGCGTTGACGATCCCGGTGCCGCGTCAGTCGAGCTCGGCGCGTGCGTGCTCCACGTCGAGGCGCTCCATCGCATCCGTGGGACGGCATTCACTGGCGGCCTGGTAGAGCTTCTCGGCGTCGGCGAGACGCGACTTCCCGAATAGCAGCAGGAGGCCGTTGGCGTACTCGGTGCGCGCGATCGCCGATTCTGGATGAAGCTTGATCGCCGTCTCGTAATGTTCCACGGCGGCATCCTTCTTCGCGCCGTAGGTCATGCCGCCGACGAGCGCGCCCACCTTCCCGATCACCTCCGCGTGGTAGGCGCCGTAGGCCGTATGTGCCTCCGCGTGCTTGGGCTGGAGCTTGAGGGCAGTGGTGAGCGCTTCCCTGATCTTGCCGCCGAAGCCCTGCGCCAGCGCCTTCGCGATGGAAATGCCCTGGCCGTAGCGACCCAGCGTGAACGCGTAGAGGTAGTGCGCGTTGGCATCCTTCGGCGCCTCCGCGCGGCGCGCATCGGCCCATTGCGCCGCTTCCTCGAAGAGCGCCAGCCTGGTCTGCTCGCTCTTCTCGAGATAGTGCGCGTAAATGCCCTGCGCCTTGATGGCCGCATTCATCGCGGCGCCACCGGCTGCCCTGCCGCGCTCGACTGCCGCGCCAAACTCGCCCGCGTGAAAGAGGCGCCATGCTTCGAGCGCATCGCCGCTCTTGGGCAGCGTCTCGCAGTCGCCGCGATGCAGACGGCCCCAGTGCTTTTTCAGGCCTGCCGCATCGTAGGCATATGCTGCATCCGCGTACGGAAACTTCGTCCATTTCCTGGTCATTGCACCGCTCCGGCGTTGCCGCGGGAGGGACTTCCGACGGCGAGATAGTCCCGTGAAATGCGGCTGATCAGCGCCCTTGCCGGTCCGACGAGATGCGGCTCGATCAGCATCAGCACGTGATGGGCGACGCGATTGAGATTGGTGTCCCCGGCATCGGCGCGATCGGCATGGCAGAGTCGCTCGTAGGTCATCGACTGGGTGATGTTCAGCATGGCATTGCGCGCGAGAGCCGCCAGGGCATCATCGGAGGCGTCGAGCTCACCGGCGTCGCGCATGCCGGCGAAAATGGCGCGCATGGTGGCCTCACCGTCGCGCAGCAGGCGGGCAAAGCGGCTGCCGAGGGGCCGTTGCCGGAGGGCGAGATCGGCGACGTCCCGATACAGGAAACGGTACGCCTGCATGCGCTCGAGCAGGAGATGCACGAGCAGCCAGAAATCCTCGACGTCGATGCGTCGGCCCTCGGGCGCGCTCAGCAGCGGCCGCACTTCCGCGTCGAACGCGGCGTAAAGCTCGACGACGATCTCGTCCTTGTTGCGGAAGTGATAGTAGAGATTCCCCGGGCTGATGTTCATTTCGTTGGCGATGTCGGCCGTGGTGATGCGTGGCTCGCCGAAACGATTGAACAGGTCGAGACTCGTTGCCAGGATGCGTTCGCGGGTGCGGCGGGGACGCTTGCGTTCGGCCATCAGGGCCTTCGGGGACCTTCCGTGCGGGGTGCGCAGAGTCTAGCAGGCACCTCGCGCCCCCGCGAGGGCGGGGCATCCGCCGCACGGCGCCTGGTGGGGTCAGGCGGCCCGTGCGAGCCAACGCTCCAGCATGTCCAGGGTGTGCGCGAGGTCGCGTGTCGCCTGGCGCACGTCAAGTCGTGCAGCCGGCGAGGTGCGCAGCGGCCGTGGATCGGCAAGGGCGTCGTCGACGTGGCGGTGGCCGGCGTGCAGCCGGTCCGTGCGCACTTCGATCCCATGCCGCGCGAGCACGGCTGCGAGTTCCGGCGCGCGGGCAATCAGCCCCTGCCGGGTCTTGGCGAACGCATGCGCGCAGAGCGTTCGCCGCTGTGCATAGCTGAAGATGTTGGCGAAGAACATGTCGGCATCTTCCCGATCCGGCTCGAACAGGACCACGTCGGCATCCGGATATTGCCGGTCGTACTTCTCCATCCCGACCCGCATGCGGGAATGGATGATCGCCCGGAACGTCTGCGACAAGACCAGCGGCAATCCGCCTTCGTTGAGCTTCTCCATCGTGAGGCGCCCGACGCGGCTCGCCTTGCTGGCGTCGAAGGGGACCAGCGGATTGATGCACAGGAGGAGGTCGACGCCCTGCTCCAGAGCCACGGAGGCGTGCAGGGTCTTGTTCAGCGCGCCGTCGACGTAGTGCTCGCCGTCGATGGCTACCGGTGGAAAGAGGCCGGGCAGTGCCGACGATGCCTCGATGGCCCGCGAAATCGGCACCTGATCGAAGCCGGGACCGCCGAACGTGACGGAAGCACCCGAATCGAGGTTGGTGGCGACGAGATAGAGCTTGTGGCGCAGCGCGCGGAAATCGTTCGTGCGACCGGGCGCCGCGAAGAGGCCGCCGAGGAAGGCATCGATCGCCGCATTGTCGAAAAGTCCCGTCGGCATCGCCCGCGAGAGCATCGACAGCGACTCCATGATGTTGTGATGCAGTGGATCCTGAGCGTACTGGCGCACGACGCGCGCGATCAGACGCGGCAGCGTGAACACGCGCTGCCTGAACTCGCGCAGTGCGGGGCGCAGGAAGAGCTCCGGCGTGAGCCTCGCATCATCGCTGTCGGCGATGAACAGGCGATACATCTGCGCGGGCGAGAGCCCGTTTGCCAAGGCGGCGGCGACGAAGCTGCCCGACGACACGCCGACATAGACGTCGAGCTCGTTGAAGTCGATGCCGTCGAGCGAATCGGTCAGCGCGAGCAGCGCGCCGATTTCGTAGATGCCGCCCAGTGGCCCGCCGCCGGCGAGCGCGAGGCCGATCCGCGAGTGTGCAGCACCGCGGGCGCGCGACGGTGCCGCGCGCCCGATCACCCTCGATTCCCGCATGCGTGTACCTGCGCGGCTAACGACACCGCGTTACGCGTGTGCGGCGCTACGCTTCTTCGCGCCGCGGGTTGCGGTCTTGCTCACACCGCGTTTGCCGGGTGCCTTCGCCGCACGCTTGGCGGCCGGCTTGCGGCGCTTCGCAGTCGCCGGCGCGGGCAGCGCGATCTTGGGCAGCGAGCGGGGCAGGGTCTCCTTGACCAGCAGCACGGCGGAGTCGGCGGCCTGGCGCACGGTGCTCTGTACGGTGGCGCGGGTCTTCTTCCACAGCGCGTTCGCGCGGGTCATCGAGGTTTCCAGCTGGTCGCCGACGAAGCGAATGGCACGCGATTCGACCACCGTGCCTTCCTTCACCAGGGTGCGGAAAGTGTTGCCGGCTTCGGCCTGGATCCAGTCGCGGCTGACGACGGCAGCGCCCAGCCCGGCGAGCCATACCTGGCGCGATGCGGCCAGCGCGGCTCCGGAGAGTTCGTTCGGTTTGTATTTCAGCGTGGCTTGCAGACGCATGTTCTACTCCTGCGGTAATGAGAGGCTCGCCCATCGGCGAGTGAACCCATGATAGCGGGCAGCGTTAGAGCAAACACCCTAATCGCGCTGCGGCTGAAGGCTTCGCGCAAGACCGTCGGCGAGGCGCGCCGCGATGGCGTAGATCGAAAGTTGCGGATTCGCTCCGACCGACGTCGGGAACAGCGAACCATCCATCACATAGAGGTTCGCGACGTGATGATGGCGCCCCTGCAGATCCACCACGGCACGCATCGGGTCCGCGCCCAGCGGGCAGCCGCCCATGACGTGCGCGCTGACCACCGGTGTGCGCAGCGGCGCAAGGTCGAACTCCGCGATGGCGGCACGCGCTTCGGGCCACGCGTGAAAAACGTCGCCCCGACCGTGCACCGGCATCACCCGCACCGCACCCGCAGCGAGCTGAATCTGCGCCATGCTGGAGAATGCGCGCCGCACGCCTTCCCAGAGGTACGGGGTGAGCGGGTAATCGAGAACCGGGGTGCCGTCGTCGCGCAACATGACGGTGCCGCCGCCGCTTTCCGGGTGGAAGCCGTCGCGCAGCAATGCCAGCAGCACCTGCATGCGCGGCAGGTCGCGCATCCACGCCGCGTGCGCCGTGCCGTGACCCGGCAACGTGATCGCCGCCAGCACCGGATGCACCGGCGGCGCCTCCAGCTTGAAACCCATGGGGCCATCGAGCGCCATGCTGTCGAGAAAGTGATCCGAATACACCGACTGCGGCGCACCGGCGTACGCGGCGACGGTATTCGGCATCAGCGCGGCGGAAACGACGACCGGATGCAGGAACGTGCGCTTGCCAACGATTCGCTGCGGGTCGGGCAACGCGCTGCGCAGAAGCAGCGCGGGCGTGCCGATCGCGCCGGCGGCGCTGACGAATGCCTGCGCACGCACCGTGATCCGCCGCTGGGCGGGCACGACGCCGGCGGCATCGAGCGCGATGCAATGCAACGCGACCACGCGCCCGTCGCGCGCCTCGAGCCGTAGCGCACGCGTGCGGGTGAGCAGCGTGGCGCCGTGTTCCAGAGCGGCGGGCACCGTGGTGACGAGCATCGACTGCTTCGCGTTCACCGGGCAGCCCACGCCACAATAGCCGAGGTCGAGGCAGCCCTTCACGTTGCGCGCGATGACCCCCGTAGGGATACCCAGCGCGGCAGCGCCCCGGGCGAGGACGCTGTTGTTCTCGTTCGGCGTTGCCGTCCATGGAGCGATGCCGAGGCGCGCCTCCATGCGCTCGAACCACGGTGCAAGATCCCCGGCACCGAACCCGCGCACGCCGTGGACCTTCGCCCAGTGCTCGAGCGTGCGCCCGGGAGTGCGGAAGGAACTCGTCCAGTTGACCGTCGTGCCGCCGCCGACACAGCGTCCCTGCAGGATGTTGATCGCCTTGTCCCGCGTCTTGCGCGCTGCCGATTCCTGGTACAGCTCGGGATACGCCTCCGCTTCACGCATCAGGAAATCGCCGGTGCTGCGCAGCGGCCCCTCCTCGATCATGACGACCGTCAGGCCGCGACCACTCAGGATCTCCGCGGCAGTCCCCCCTCCGGCACCCGTGCCCACGATGGCGACATCGCATTCCAGGGTGAGGTCGGGCCCGGCGGCGCTCGCATCGACCACATGCCAGCGTGAGCCAGCGTCGCGGTACGCATCGGGAGCGGCGCGGTTGCGGGCGATCATGCCGGCAGCTCCGGCGGGCCCGGATAGCCGATGCGTACCCAGGAGTCCGGCGTGGCGTACCACGCGCCCAGCACGAGTTGATGCAATGCGTCGTATGCGGTGCGCTGCATGTCGAAGCGGCTCGTGCGCCAGCGCTCGAGGACTGCGGTGACTTCTTCGCGCGATGCGTGCTCCCATCCGCTGGTGAGCCCCGCGAAGGCCACCCGCGTCGGTGCCCACCCGAGGAACGTGAACAGCTCCCCGAGCTCGCGCTGCGCAGCCGGCGGCAGGCCGGCGATTGCGGCCTGGACATTCGCTACCGTCGTTTGCAGCGCCGCCTCGTGCTGGGCCGGACTGGCGGGCAACGCGCCGTCGAGCAACACCGGAATCATCGCCCGCAGGATCGTTGCCGTCTCGGCCGCGCGTGCCGCCGCGGTGCCCGGCCGCGCGATCGGCCCCCGCAGCCAGTACGCGCCGACGAGCACGGCGGATCCGGCGAGGCCGGTGAGAATGAATGTGCGGCGCGTCGGCATGGACATGGGCGCGCCGAGGATCGGCGCGCCCATGCAATCTAGCGGCAGGCTTTAGATGAAACAACCTAATTTGCTGCGGCACGCTGAGGGTCGCGCGAATCCCCAGGGCGCCGCGCTAGACTCGCGGCTGCCCGAGTCAACGAGTTTGCCGAACGTGTCCTCGACATCGACGCATCCGCCCCATCACGCCGCACATGCCGCATTGCAGGAGCAGCTGGGACGCGTCGCGCGACTGCACGGCGTGCGCCGCGACGATCCCGAGCTCGCGCGCGCACTCGAGCACATCGCGCGCTGGCAGGCACGACGGCTGCGCCAGACGTACGCGGACCTGGCGGCGCAACCGCGTTATGCCGCCGCGATCACCTTCTTCGAGAATGATCTCTACGGCAGCGGTGACTTCGCGCGGCGCGATGCCGATCTGGCCCGCGTCGTGCCGCTCATGGTGCGCATGCTGCCGGAGCGGGTGATCGCGACGGTGGCCCAGGCCGTGGAGCTCAATGCGCTGTCGCACGAGCTCGACGCGGCGCTGGCGGCGCGGCTGCCGCGCACGCAGGGTTTCTCGGTCGCCGAGTACTGCGTGGCCTATCGCACCGCGCAGCGGCGTGACGAGCGCAGGCGGCAGATCGAGCTGATCGGGGCCGTCGGCGCGGCCCTCGAAGGGCACGTGCGCAAGCCGCTCATCCGCAGCGCGCTTGCGATGATGCGACGGCCGGCACGTCTCGCCGGATTCGGCGCCCTCCACGATTTCCTGGAGCGCGGCTTCAGTGCGTTCCGGTCGATGGATGGAGCCCAGGAATTCCTGGCGACGGTGACCGGTCGCGAAACGGCCTTGCTGGACCGCATCTTCGCAGGCGACGACGCGCCTTTTGCGGATCCGGGGAGCGATCCGGTCGACGCCGCGGGGTAACAGGCCCCAAGGAGTGGCCGGTGCGCGAAAACCGGCGCGCGCTCAGGCGACGGGACCGTTGAAGCGCTTGTCGAATTCCTTGTGCACTTCGTTTTCGATCGCCGGCTTCAGGGCCGACAGCAGAAAGCCGAGCGTGCAGTCGAGGCGGACGTCGTCCTTGCCTACGGTGAGCTCACCCGACAGGCCGGGCCGGCGGAACTCGATGCGGTCGCCGTCCCAGGTGTACTGGAGATCGAAGCGCGCCCGCAGGTCCTCGGCGACCTTCTCGGCCGCCTGCCGCGCCTTCGCGTGACTCAGTCCGTGCTGCTTGACGATCGATAGCGTTGCCATGGCGCGGGAGTATACGACTGCGGCGGATCCGTCGCATTTGACATCACCAATCGTCGGACGTACGATTTAAACGAACGTTCGAAAGCCAGCTAAGCCGGAGTGCGCACACGGTTGTGAGCGTGCGCTTACCCCCAGGGCAACCCATGGACAGCAAGGTTATTCCGTTTACCGAACGCAGCCCGGCCCTGACCAAGGACCGCATCCTCGACGCCGCCGAGGCCCTTTTCATGGCCCAGGGTTTCGAGGCGACCTCCCTGCGCGAACTCACCACTGCGGCGAGCGTCAATCTCGCGGCCGTGAACTATCACTTCGGCAGCAAGGAAGAGCTGTTCGAGACCGTCCTGCGGCGGCGCCTCGATCCCATGAACCAGGCGCGGCTGGATCTCCTGACCCATTTCGAACGCGACTCCGCGCCGGGACCCGCATCGTGCGAGAAGATCCTCACGGCGCTCTTCGTGCCGGCGCTGCGGCTTGCCCGCGACCCGGCGCGCGGCGGCAGCAACTTCCTGCGCCTCCTGGGCCGTGCCTATGCGGACCCGGCGCCCTTCATCCGGCAATTCCTGTCCGATCAGTACGCCGCGATGATTGCACGCTTCAAGGCCGCCTTCGGCCGCGCGCTGCCTTCGTTGCCGCCGCGCGAGCTGTCCTGGCGGCTGCATTTCATGATGGGTGCGCTTTCCTACACCCTGGCCGGAACGGACGCATTGCGCATGATCGAGGAGCTCGCGCCCGGCGAGGGTGCCAACGACGAGCTCCTGCTGCGGCGCCTCGCGCCGTTTCTCCTTGGCGGCCTTACTGCGCCGCTGCCCGAGTTGTCCGAAGTGACGCGCGCGCTCGAGCGGGACGGGCCGCACGCGCGTTCCTGACGCGGATTCCCAGCACGAGAAGGAGTCACCGATGATCACCGCACTCTGGGTTGTCGTTTTCCTGTCGGGGGCGATAGCCCTCGCATACATCAATGCGCCCGGGCGGCTCTGGACCACTTTCATCGGCGCCGCACTGGTTGCCGCGTGGGTGGCCCACGCGTTGCATCCGCTGGTGACGATGGTGGGTGCGCTGGCGTTCGTGCTGCTCGCCATCCCCCTCAACGTGCCGTCGCTGCGGCGCAAGCTCATCAGCGATGGCGTGCTCGCCGGCTTCCGCAAGGTGATGCCGCCGATGTCCGACACCGAGCGCGAGGCGCTCGAGGCCGGCACCGTCTGGTGGGACGGCGAGCTGTTCTCGGGGCGGCCGGACTGGAAGAGCCTGCTCGAAGCGCCCGTGCCGCAACTGACGCGGGAAGAGCAGCACTTCCTCGATCACGACGTCACCGAGCTCTGCGACATGGTCAGCGACTGGGAGACGACCAACGTCTACCGCGACCTGCCGCCCGAAGTGTGGCAGTTCATCAAGGATCGCGGCTTTCTGGGGATGATCATCCCGCGCGAATACGGCGGGCTCGGTTTCAGCGCGTACGCGCAGTCGCAGGTCATCACCAAGCTGTCCACGCGCTCCGGCACCGTCGCGGTGACGGTGCTCGTGCCGAATTCGCTGGGGCCAGGAGAGTTGCTCCTGCATTACGGCACGGAAGCGCAGAAGCGCCATTACCTCCCGCGCCTCGCGAAGGGCCTCGAAGTGCCGTGCTTCGCCCTCACCAACCCCAACGCCGGCTCCGACGCCGCCTCGATTCCCGACATCGGCATCGTCGCGTGGGGCGAGCACGAGGGCAAGCGCGTGCTCGGGCTGCGCGTCACCTGGGAAAAGCGCTACATCACGCTCGGCCCGATCGCAACCCTGCTCGGCCTCGCATTTCGCGCGTACGACCCCGACCACCTGCTCGGACAGAAGGACGATCTTGGCATCACCTGCGCCCTCATCCCGACGACGCATCCCGGCGTCGAGATAGGTCGCCGCCACATGCCGCTCAACTGCGTGTTCCAGAACGGGCCGAATCGCGGCCAGGACGTGTTCATCCCCATGGACTGGGTCATCGGCGGACAGCCCATGCTCGGACGGGGCTGGCGCATGCTGATGCAATGTCTCGCGGCGGGTCGCGGGATCTCGCTGCCTTCGTCGAACACCGGCATGGCGAAGCTGGCCGTCCGCACCACGGGGGCGTACGCCCGCGTGCGCACGCAGTTCAAGACGGCGATCGGCCGCTTCGAGGGCATCGAGGAGCCGCTCGCGCGCATGGGCGGCAGCCTCTACATGATGGATGCGACGCGCGTGCTGACGGCGGCCGCGGTGGACCTCGGCGAAAAGCCGGCGGTGCTTTCCGGCATCGCCAAGCTGCATCTCACCGAGCGCAGCCGGCAGATCGTCAACGATGCCATGGACATCGTCGGCGGCAAGGGCATCTGCATGGGGCCGTCGAACTTTCTCGGCGCGGCATACATGCAGATCCCGGTGTCGATCACGGTGGAGGGCGCGAACATCCTGACGCGCAGCCTCATCATCTTCGGTCAGGGCGCCATTCGCTGTCATCCCTACGTGCTGAAGGAGATCGAAGCCACGCGCGAGACCGACCGCGCACGGGCCTCGGAAGCGTTCGATGCGGCGTTGTTCGGTCACGTGCGCTTCATGCTCTCCAACATGGCGCGCACGCTGGTCATGGGGCTCACCGGATCGCATTTCGTGCGCATCGACGCCGAGGTGGCGCCGGAGACGCGCCGCTACTACCAGCAGCTCACGCGCTTTTCCGCCGCGCTCGCCTTCCTCGCGGACGTGTCGATGGGCTCCCTCGGAGGGGCGCTCAAGCGCAAGGAGAAGCTGTCGGCCCGCCTCGGCGACGTGCTCTCGATGCTCTATCTCTGCTCGGCGACGCTCAAGCGCTTCGAGCGCGAAGGACGCCAGGCAGCCGATGCCCCGCTGATGCATTGGGCGATCTGGGACGCGATGTTCAAGGCGCAGAGCGCACTCGAAGGCGTGATCTCCAACTTCCCGTTGCGGGCCGTGGCCGTCCTGATGCGAGCGCTGGTGTTTCCGCTCGGACGGCCCTATGTCGTTCCCTCGGATCATCTTGGGCACAAGGTGGCGCGGCTGCTCATCGATCCCTCCGCCACGCGCGACCGCCTCACCGACGGCGTGCACATTCCGCGCAATGTGCATGATCCGGTGACGCTGCTCGAGCGTGCGCTCGTCGCGACCGTCGCCGCGGAGCCGATCGAGGCGAAGATCCGCGCCGCCGCCAAGGCCGGACGCATCGATCTGACGCTTCCCGGCGCCAATGATCCGGCTGAGCTGGCGCGCCGGGCGCGCGCCGCGGGCGTGATCGATGCCGCGGAGTTCGACGCGCTCACGCTGGCGCGAACCCTCACTGCCGAAGTCGTTCGCGTGGACGATTTTCCGCAGGACCTTTCATCGTTCGTGCAGCCGGTTGCGGCGGCGCGCGTCACGCCTGTCGAGGGCGGCACGCCCCGCGCGCAAAAGGCCGCGGCGTAGCCAGGCGAAAGGCAGGCATGGCATGAACGGACGCGCTTACATCATCGACGGTGCACGCACGCCGTTCCTCAAGGCGCGCAACCGGCCCGGCCCCTTCGCGGCATCCGACCTCGCGACGGCGGCCGGCCGCGCACTGCTCGTGCGGCAGCCCTTCGCCCCGACCGAGCTGGACGAGGTCATTCTCGGCTGTGCGGCGCCCTCGGTGGATGAGGTGAACATCGGCCGCGTGGCCGCGTTGCGCATGGGCTGCGGCAACAAGGTTCCCGGCTGGACGGTAATGCGCAACTGCGCGTCCGGCATGCAGGCGATCGATTCCGCCATCAACAACATCCGTGTCGGCCGCTCGAACCTCGTGCTGGCCGGCGGGGTGGATGCGCTTTCCCGCGCGCCGTTGTTGTTCTCGGACGCGATGGTGCTGTGGCTGTCGAGCTGGTATGCCGCCAGATCGGTGGGCCAGCGCGCGGCGCTCATCGGGCAGCTCAGGCTCAAGCATCTCGCGCCGGTGATCGGGCTCATGAAGGGCCTCACCGATCCGATGGTGGGCCTGCTGATGGGGCAGACGGCGGAGAACCTGGCGTACCGCTTCGGTATCACTCGTGATGACATGGACGTATTCGCGGCGCGCAGCCACCAGCGCGTGCTGGCAGCGCAGCAGGCGGGCCATCTCGCGGACGAGGTGGTGCCGCTCTTCGACGACAGGGGCAACGCCTATCTGCAGGACGATGGCGTGCGCCAGGATTCGACGCCCCAGAACCTGGCCAAGCTGAAGCCGTTCTTCGACCGCAAGTATGGCAACGTCACCGCGGGCAACAGCTCCCAGGTCACCGATGGCGCGGCGTGGCTGCTGCTCGCGTCGGAACGCGCGGTGAAGGAGCGCGGACTCACCCCCATCGGCCGCATCGTGGACACCGAGTGGGCGGCGCTCGACCCGGCGCAGATGGGATTGGGGCCGGTGCACTCGGCGACGCCGATCCTGCGCCGCCACGGTCTCGGGCTGAACGATCTCGATGCCTGGGAGATCAACGAAGCGTTTGCGGCGCAGGTGATCGCGTGCGAACGCGCCTGGGCATCCGACGACTATTGCCGGACCGAGCTCGGCCTCGACGGCGCGCTGGGCGTGCTCGACGAGTCGAAGCTCAACATGGACGGCGGCGCGATCGCACTCGGACACCCGGTCGGGGCGTCGGGTGCACGCATCGTGCTGCATCTTCTGAAGGTCCTGGAGCGCACCGGTGGGCGCCGCGGCATCGCCTGCATCTGCATCGGCGGCGGTCAGGGTGGCGCGATGCTGGTCGAGCGCACGTAAGGCGAAGGAGGAACTGCAGTGGCCACCATTCCCGCCGAAACCCGCGTACGCGCCGCGACGCCGATCAGCGATCGCTCCCCGGTACTGCCAACGGATAACGCCGCTGCGCCGCTGCGCCATTGGCGATTGACGCGCGAGCATGACGGTATCGCGCGACTCGTGCTGGATCGTGCGGACGCGAGCACCAACACGCTGTCCGCGGTCGTGCTCGCGGAACTGAACGGCGCACTCGATCAATTGGCGCGCGACCCGCCGGCCGGCCTGATCATCGCCTCCGGCAAGGCCAATGGTTTCATCGCCGGTGCCGATGTCGACGAATTCGGCGACGTGCGGTCCGAAGCCGACGCGCTGGCGCTCGTGCGTCGGGGCTGGGACACCTTCGAGCGGCTCGCAACGGTGCCGTATCCCACGGTCGCCCTCGTTCGCGGCTTCTGTCTTGGCGGCGGGCTGGAGCTGGCGCTGGCGTGCCGCTATCGGGTCGCGGTGGATGAACCGGGCACCCGACTGGGCCTGCCCGAGGTGATGCTCGGGATTCTTCCAGGCTGGGGCGGCATCAAGCGCCTGCCGCGGCTGACCGGTGCGCCGGCGGCGCTCGATCTCCTGCTGACCGGCAAGACGGTCGATGCACGCAAGGCAAGGAAGCTCGGGATTGTCGACGAATGCGTGCCGGTGCGCATCATGGACAACACCGTGCACGGCGTGCTGCGTACAAAGCCGCCGGCGCGCAGGCTCGGGTTCCCGTTATCCCTGACGCTGCACCCGCTCGTACGGCCGCTGATTGCAGCGCAGGCGCGCAAGCAGGTCGCGAAGCGCGCACGCCGCGAACACTATCCGGCGCCGTACGCCATTCTCGAGGTGTTCGCCCGCTACGACGGCAATGCGCTCGCCGTGCCTCCGTCCGATCCGGCATCCATTCCGTCGTTGCTACGCTCGCCAACGGCGGCCAATCTCATCCGTGTATTTCGGCTGCAGGAGCGGCTGAAGAGCCTCGGCAAGGAAGGTGATTTCCGCGCGGCGCACGTGCATGTGGTGGGCGGCGGCACCATGGGTGGCGACATTGCGGCATGGTGCGCGTTGCGCGGCCTCCGCGTGACGCTGCAGGACCAGGATGCACAACGCCTCGCTCCGGCGATGGGCCGCGCCGCGAAGCTCTTCAAGGAACGGCTGCGCGATCCACGCCGCATCCGCGATGCGATGGACAGGCTGATTCCCGATGTCGCCGGCGCCGGCGTGCGGCGCGCCGACGTGATCATCGAGGCGATCTTCGAAAACCTCGAAGCGAAGCAGGCGCTGTTCGCGAAACTCGAGCGCGAGGCGAGGCCCGACGCCATCCTGGCGACGAACACGTCATCCATTCCGCTCGAGAGCATCGCCACCGTCCTGGATGACCCGGGTCGCCTCGTGGGTCTGCATTTCTTCAACCCGGTGTCGCGCATGATGCTCGTCGAGATCGTTGCCGGCCGCACGACGCACGCCGCGCTGCTGCCGCGTGCCGCTGCGTTCGTCCGCCAGATCGACAGGCTGCCGTTGCCAGTCAGGAGCGCGCCGGGATTCCTCGTGAACCGCATCCTCGCGCCCTACCTGATGACCGCGATGCGCTGCGTCGACGAGGGCATCGCGCCCGAGGTCGTGGACGAGGCGGCACTCGCGTTCGGGATGCCGATGGGTCCCCTCGAGCTCGCCGACACCGTTGGCCTCGACATTTGCATGGCCGTGGGCCGGATGCTCGCCGCGGACGCTGTTCCCCCGCGCTGCCTCGCAGAGCGTGTCACCGCGGGCAAGCTCGGCAAGAAGTCCAAAGCGGGCTTCTATGACTGGTCGAGCGGCAAGGCCGCGAAAGGGCGCGCCGGCACGCCACCCGCCGGTCTCGCCGATCGCCTGATCCTGCCTTTCGTCAACGAGGCGAAGGCCGCGCTCGCGGAAGATATCGTCGGCGATGCCGACCTCGTGGATGCAGGCGCGATCTTCGGGACCGGCTTCGCACCGTTTCGCGGAGGTCCCTTGCATTATGCGCAGGAGCAGGGGCCTGCTTCGGCGCGGCTTGCGGGAGCGTGACGCGGCGCAACGCCGCATGGCAACGGGCTGCCGTCCGGACGCCCGGTGCGGCAAGGGCGTGTCGTCGGTGTAGCATGCGCTGCAAATGAGCAAATGATCGTCCGCCACACAATCGGCGAGTCACCGATCAAGGCCGGGCCAGCAACCGGCGCGACTGCCGTTCCGAGGAGGAGTCCAGTGGACAGGATCTGGCTGAAGCAGTACCCGCCTGGCGTTCCGGCCGAGATCGACATCAATCAGTACGCGTCCCTGCGCGACGTGTTCGATGAGACCGTCACGCGCTTCGCCGCCCGCCCGGCATTCACCTGCATGGGCAAGTCGATCACGTTCGCGGACCTCGAGGTGCTGTCGCGCGCCTTCGCCGCCTACCTGCAGGGCATCGGATGCAAGAAGGGCACGCGCGTGGCCCTGATGATGCCCAACATCCTGCAATACCCGATCTGCCTCTTCGGCACCCTGCGTGCAGGATGCACGGTCGTGAACGTCAATCCGCTGTACACGGCGCGCGAGCTCGAGCACCAGCTCACCGACTCCGGCGCGGAAGTGATCGTGGTTGTCGAGAACTTCGCGCGCACGCTGCAGGAAATCGTGCGACGCACGAAGGTCCGTCAGGTGGTCATGACGAGCATCGGCGAGCTCCTCGGCTTCAAGGGGCTGATCGTCGACTTCGTGCTGCGGCGGGTGAAGAAGATGATTCCCGCATGGTCGCTGCCGGGCTCCGTGCGCCTCTCGAGCGCGCTGGCGCAGGGCCGCAGGCGCAAGCTCGAGGACGTGCCGCTCGGACATGACGACATTGCCTTCCTGCAATACACCGGAGGCACCACGGGTGTTGCGAAGGGCGCGATGCTGCTGCACCGGAACATCATCGCCAACCTGCTGCAGGCCCGCGCGTGGGTGCAGCCCTTCCTGGGCGACGAGCGCCATATCATCATCACGCCGCTCCCGCTGTATCACATCTTTTCGCTGACAGCGAACTGTCTCGTGTTCATGGCGCTCGGCGGCGAGAACGTGCTGATCACCAATCCGCGGGACATTCCGGGCTTCGTGAAGGAGCTCGCGCGGCGTCGCTTCACCGCAATCACCGGCGTGAACACGCTGTTCAACGCCCTGCTCAACAACCCGGATTTCGCGAAGGTCGACTTCTCGTCGCTCAAGCTCGTGCTGGGTGGCGGCATGGCGGTGCAGGAAGCCGTGGCGGAGCGGTGGAAGCAGACGACGAACGTGCCGCTGATCGAGGCGTACGGTCTCACCGAGACATCACCCGCGGCGACCATCAACCCGCTCGATCTTCCGGCGTACAACGGCTCGATCGGGCTGCCGATTCCGTCCACCGAGCTCATCCTGCGTGACGACGACGGGAGCACGGTCGGCATCGGCGAGCCCGGCGAGATCTGCATTCGCGGCCCGCAGGTGATGGCCGGATACTGGCAGCATCCGAATGAGACCGCCAAGGTGCTCGACAAGGACGGCTGGTTCGCCACGGGCGACATCGGGATCATGGATGCGAAGGGCTACGTCAAGATCGTCGATCGCAAGAAGGACATGATCCTGGTGTCCGGATTCAACGTGTATCCCAACGAGATCGAAGGCGTGGTGGCGATGCATCCGGGCGTGCTCGAGTGCGCGGCGGTCGGCGTGCCCGACGTCAAGTCCGGCGAAGCGGTCAAGCTCTACGCGGTGAAGCGCGACGAGAAGGTGACGGCCGAGGACATCCTCGGTCATTGCCGCCGCCACCTCACCGGCTACAAGGTCCCACGCGACATCGAGTTTCGTACCGACCTGCCGAAGTCCAACGTGGGCAAGATCCTGCGGCGCGAGTTGCGCGACGAGGCCAAGCAAGCGGCATGACCATTGGGAACACCGACCGATGAGTGCCGCCGGCCATGCTTCCGCAACGGGCGAGCACGTCGCCCTTCCCGACGAGCAGCCGGCGCTACGCGTCGTGCCCATGCCGCACGACGCGAATTACCACGGCGACATCTTCGGCGGCTGGATCATGTCGCAGGTGGACATCGCGGGTTCGGTGCCGGCGTCGCGTCGCGCGCGCGGGCGTCTCGCCACGGTGGCCGTGAATTCCTTCGTGTTCAAGCAGCCGGTGCTGATCGGCGATCTGGTCAGCTTCTATGCGCGCATCAGCCGCGTCGGTCGCACCTCGATCACCGTGGACGTGGAGGTGTATGCGCAGCGCAATCCGACCGATGAGGTTTGCGTCAAGGTGACCGAAGCGAGCCTGACGTACGTGGCCGTCGGCCCTGACCGGAAGCCGCGTGAACTGCCGCCGGAATGATGGCGTGCGCGGTGTTGCCGCACTACACCATAGCCCCATCGCATGGATGCAACACTCACTGTCGAACAACGGTTCCGCGGACAGAAGGCACGGTGCGGTCGATCGCCGGCGCGTGTATATTGGATACGCTAACCGTTTGTCCAAAAAGCGATAGCCACCGTTCGAAGGACAACGAACCGGCGCTGACGGTGTTGGTCGCGCCACCAAGAAACCAGAGGAGAGGCATCATGAGCATCCCGTTTAGTCGCACGCGCGTCGCGCTCGCCATCGGCGGAGTCGCCCTCGCGCTCGGCGCCGGACAGGCTTACGGCGGCGGATTTGCCCTGCAGGAAACGTCGGCCAGCGGCCTCGGCAATGCCTTCGCCGGCGGCGCGGCGGCAGCCGAGGATGCCAGCACCGTCTGGTCCAATCCGGCCGGCATGTCGCGCATCGGCTCGTACCAGATCGTCGGTGCGCTCCACATCATCACCCCTTCGTTCAAGTTCCACGACGACGGTTCGCTCGCCGCGCAGTTCCAGCCGCTCGGGCACAACGGTGGTGACGCCGGGACGGTGAACTTCGTTCCGAATGCCTATCTGGTCGCCCCGATCAACCGGCAGCTTGCGCTGGGCCTCGGCATGAATGCGCCGTACGGGCTCGTGACGCACTATGGGGAAGGCTGGCTGGGCCGCTTCCAGGCCATCGAGTCGAACATCAAGACGATCAACGTGAATCCGGCGTTGTCGTGGAGGGTGTCGGACAGGGTCGCGCTCGGCATCGGCGCGAGCTACCAGCGCATCGACGCGAAGCTGACGAGCCGCTTCAACTATTCCGCCGCGCTCGCGCAAGCCGCGCAGCAGGCGGCGACTGCAGGCCAGATCCCCGCCGCTGCCGTGCCCGCCTTCATCGGCGCCACGTCGGGGCTCGACTCGGGCGTGAAGATCGACGGCGATGACAGCGCGTGGGGCTGGAACGTCGGCATCCTGTTCGACCTCGACAGCAACTCGCGCATCGGCGCCCAGTACCGATCCAAGATCAAGTACAACGTTGCCGGCAACGTTTCGTTCGACCACCCGCCCCTGCCGGCGCTGCCGCCGACGCTCGCGCCCATCGGCGCGGCCCTGTCCACGGCGGTGAACAACGCGCTGTTCGACGGCGGGGTGCGAGGCGACCTCGAAGAGCCGGAGACCGCCAACATCTCGTACTTCCGCCGGCTGAACGATCGCTGGGACATCATGGCCGACGCACAATGGACGGGCTGGAGCAGCTTCCAGACCCTGACGTTCACGCGCACGACGGGGGCCGTGCTCGGCAGCAATCCGGAGAACTGGGACGACGTGTGGCGGTTCTCGCTGGGAGCGAACTATCACTACAACGATCGGCTCATGCTCCGCGGCGGCCTGGCGTACGACCAGGGGCCGGCCATCGATCGCGATCGCACGCCGCGCCTGCCCGACGTGGATCGCGTCTGGATCGCCGTCGGCGCGCAATACGCGGTTACGCCGCAACTGAAGGTCGATGGCGCCTTCACCTACATCCAGGGGACGAAGAAGGCCAGCATCGACCAGAACAACGGCAGCACTGCACTTAACGGCCTCATCAAAGGCAACTACGACGTGAGCGCAACGATCTTCTCGGTCCAGGCGGCCTACTCGTTCTGACGTCCACGGCTTTGCAGTAACAGGCGCGGCCGAGGCGATCCCCCGGCCGCGCTTACTTTCGCGCGCAGGCACGCGACCACCCGCCGCAGGCCTGCACTGCAGGATTCCGACCATGTCCACATCCACTTTTCTCGTTCGCCGCGCCGCCGTGCTCGGCGCCGGAGTCATGGGCGCGCAAATCGCTGCCCACCTCGCCAACGCCGGCATTCCGGTGGTGCTGTTCGATCTGACCGCGCGCGAGGGCGATCCCAACGGCATCGTCGGGCGCGCACTCGATGGCCTCAGGAAGCTCGAGCCGGCGCCGCTCGCGATCAAAGAGCGGCTCGCCGCGATCGAGGCGGCGAACTACGACCACGACCTCGAGCGCCTGCGTGAATGCGACCTCGTGATCGAGGCGATCGCCGAGCGCATGGACTGGAAGCGCGATCTGTACGAGCGCATCGCGCCACACGTCGCCGCACATGCCGTGCTCGCCTCGAACACTTCAGGATTGTCGATCGGAGCGCTGGCCGAGGCGCTGCCGGCTGCTCTGCGCGGGCGCTTCTGCGGCGTGCACTTCTTCAATCCGCCGCGCTACATGCATCTCGTCGAGTTGATCGCGCCGCCCGCCTGCGACGCCGGCCTGCTCGATGCTCTCGAGACCTTTCTCACGACCACTCTGGGCAAGGGTGTCGTGCGCGCGAAGGACACCCCGAACTTCATCGCCAACCGGGTGGGCATTTTCTCGGTGCTGGCGACGATGCATTACACGCAGGCGTTCGGGCTCGGCTTCGATGTCGTCGATGCGCTCACCGGCCCGGCCATCGGCCGCGCGAAGAGCGCGACCTATCGCACCAGCGATGTCGTCGGGCTCGACACCATGGCGCACGTGGTGAAGACGATGCGCGACACGCTGCCGGATGACCCATGGCACGCGCTGTTCGAGACGCCTGCGGTGCTCGCCGGCCTCGTTGCGCAGGGTGCGCTCGGTCAGAAGAGCAAGGCCGGGTTCTTCCGCAAGTCGGGCAAGGAGATCCAGGTCCTCGATCCGGCATCGGGCACCTACCGCACCGCCGCCGGCGCCATCTCCCCCGAGGTGCAGAAGCTCCTCGCCATCGACGAGCCGCGCGAGAAGCTCGCGGCGCTGCGCGCGTCGAGCGAGCCGCAGGCGCAGTTCCTGTGGGCGATCTTCCGCGACCTGTTCCACTATTGCGCGTACCACCTCGCTGCCATCGCCAACAGCGCGCGCGACGTCGACCTCGCGCTGCGCTGGGGCTTCGGGTGGCAGATGGGGCCCTTCGAGCTGTGGCAGGCGGCGGGCTGGACGGACGTCGCCCAGTGGATCGCTAAGGACATCGCCGACGGCAAGACGCTTGCGTCCGTGCCGCTGCCGGCGTGGGTACGCGAGGGACCAGCGGCGGGCGGCGTGCACCAGGTGCAAGGGGCGTGGAGCGCATCGACCGGCACGTTCGTGCCGCGATCGACCTTGCCGGTTTATCGCCGGCAGTACTTTCCCGATCCCGTCCTCGGCGAGCGCTGGCCGCGCGGCACCACGATTGCCGAGACTGCCGCGGTGCGCACGTGGCATCTCGCCGACGACATCGCGATCGTCTCCTTCCGGACCAAGGGGCACACCATCGGCGAGGACGTGCTGGATGGCCTGCTCGATGCGATCGAGCGCGCCGAGCGCGGCTTCCGCGGCCTCGTGATCTGGCAGCCGCGCGAGCCGTTCTCGCTGGGTGCGAATCTCAAGGCCGTCATGCCCGACGTGCAGGCCGCACGCTGGGGTGCGGTCGAGGCAGTCGTGGCCAAGTTCCAGCAGACCTCGCAACGCTTGCGTTACAGCCTGGTGCCGACCGTTGCCGCGGTGCGCGGCATGGCGCTTGGTGGCTCGTGCGAGTTCATTTTGCACTGCGACCGCACGGTCGCCGCGCTCGAGTCGTATATCGGTCTGGTCGAAGTAGGCGTCGGACTGCTGCCTGCCGGCGGCGGATGCAAGGAGTTCGCGATGCGCGCCGTACAGGAGTGTGCGCGCGGCGCCAGTGGCAGCCAGATGGACCAGTTCCCGTTCCTGCGCACGTATTTCCAGACGATGGCCAAGGCAACGGTATCGAAGAGCGCGCTGGAGGCGAAGGAGCTCGGCTACCTCCGGCCGGCCGACGTGGTCATCTTGCATCCGCACGAGCTCCTCTTCGTCGCGCATGCCGAGGCCAGGGCGCTTGCGGATGCGGGATACCGGCCCCCGTTGCCGATGGCGGGCATCCCCGTGGCGGGCAAGACCGGCATCGCAACCCTCGAGATGCTCCTCGTCAACATGCGCGACGGCGGGTTCATCTCCGCCTACGATTTCGAGGTCTGCCTGCGCGTGGCGCGGGTGCTCTGCGGCGGCGAAGTGGAGCCGGGGAGCGTCGTCGACGAGAAGTGGCTGCTCGAGCTCGAGCGCACGGAATTCATGCATCTGGTGCGCAATCCGCGTACGCAGGAGCGCATCGCGCACACGCTCGCCACGGGCAAGCCGCTGCGCAACTGATGCCGTCACGGCGGCTGCGGAACCACGCGGCCTGGTTCCGGACCAAGCACTTCGAGACTGCGTGTTTTTGAATGGAGTTCCACATGCAACGCCAGATGCAGGATGCGTACGTGATCGCGGCGACGCGAACGCCCGTGGGCAAGGCGCCCCGCGGCGCCTTGCGCCATACCCGACCCGATTCCATGCTCGCCCACGTCCTGCGCGCCGTGCTCGCGCAGGCGCCCGCCATCGAGCCGCGGCGCATCGATGACGTGATCGTCGGCTGCGCCATGCCGGAATACGAGCAGGGCATGAATGTCGCGCGCATCGGGCTCCTGCTCGCGGGACTCCCGGACAGCGTGCCCGGAATGACGATCAACCGATTCTGCTCATCGGGCCTCAATGCCGTCTCGATCGCCGCCGATCGCATCCGCACCGGTGAAGCGGACATCGTCATCGCCGCCGGGACGGAGAGCATGAGCATGATCCCGATGCTCGGGCGGCTTGCGCTCAACGCGGAGGTGTTCGCGCGGGACGAGAATCTGGGCATCGCCTACGGCATGGGCCTTACCGCCGAGAAGGTCGCGCAGCAGTGGAACGTCTCGCGCGAGGCGCAGGATGCATTCGCCCTCGCCAGTCACCACAAAGCGCTGGCGGCGCAGGCAAGCGGCGAGTTCGCCGCCGAGATCTCCCCCTACCCCGTGCGCGACGACGTGCCCGATCTCGAGCACGGCGAAATCGCGCATCGCGCACGCGCGTTCGATCGCGATGAAGGGCCGCGGGCGGATACCACGGGCGAGGGACTGGCCAAGCTGCGGCCGGTGTTCGCCGTGCGGGGCACCGTGACGGCGGGCAACAGCTCGCAAATGTCGGACGGCGCCGGCGCCTCGATCGTGGTCAGCGAGCGCATCGTGCGCGAGCTCGGCCTCGCGCCGCTCGCGCGCTGGGTCGGATACGCTGTCGCCGGGGTGGCTCCCGAAATCATGGGCGTGGGTCCCATCGCCGCCATCCCCAAGCTGCTGCGGCTGAGCGGGGTCGCCAAGAACGACATCGACTGGATCGAGCTCAACGAGGCGTTCGCGGCGCAGAGTCTCGCGGTCATGAACGACCTCGATCTGGATCCCGCGAAGGTGAACCCGCTGGGCGGCGCGATCGCTCTCGGACATCCGCTGGGTGCCACGGGTGCCGTGCGCACGGCCACCATCGTCCATGGATTGCGCCGCCGGAAGCAAAAGTATGGAATGGTGACAATGTGCGTGGGCACCGGCATGGGCGCCGCCGGCCTGTTCGAGGCCGTGTAGCTCGCGCGAACAGGACGCATGCATCGTTGCTGCTCGCTATGCTCCGCACATCTCTGCTATAGCACCCACCGCAGTTTGCCCGTAGGTCAGGTTTCATCCTGACGATCCGGCCATTTCCGCCCAAGGAGAATCAATCATGCGCAATACGCTGCTCGCGATCATCCTGCTGCTCGGCACCGGGGCATGTCTTGCCACCGAGGTGGCGGGCGTCAAGCTCGACGACAAGGTTGCCGTGGGCGGAAAGGACCTGGTGCTCAATGGCGCCGGCATCCGCACGCGCGCCTTCTTCAAGGTTTACGTGGCGGGCCTCTACCTTCCGGCGAAAGTGACGGATGCGACGAGCGCTCTCGCCGCAAGTCCGCGTCGCGTGCAGCTCAACCTGCTGCGCACGCTGTCGGCAGACCAGCTCGTGGATGCGCTGAACGATGGCCTCAAGGACAACAATAGCGAGGCCGAGCTGGCGGCCATCAAGCCAGAGACGGAGCAGCTGGCCTCGATCATGAGGGCCTTCAAGGAAGTGCACGACAAGGATGTCGTCACCATGGATTTCGTCGACGGGGGAACGCGCATCGGATTCAACGGCGAAACGAAAGGGACGATTGCCGGGGAAGCCTTCAACAAGGCGCTGATGAAAGTGTGGCTTGGCGATCGCCCGGTGCAGGCGGATCTCCGCAAGGCGATGCTGGGCGGCTGATCGCCTTCGCACGCATGGCACGGGAGCAGGATTGGGCCAGCACGACTTCTGGGCGTCGTCGAACTATCGGCTCCTCGCGATGGCGCCCGACGGCCGCCTTCGCCTCACCGATGATTTCCTTCGCGCCGCCCTCCTGCGGCCGGAGCTTGCCCCGATATCGAGCTCCTCCGCGGCCGAGCTCGCGCTGCATGAGGAGCTCGTGGCACATCCGCGCGCCGTCATTGCGGACGCGGTGCTGACCGGCCTTGGCGACGAGGACGTCCAGCACAACTACCGCGTCTGGCTGCGCTTTCGTGACCGCCTGCTCGCTGCGCCGACGCTCGAAGCGGCGTACGTGGCGCTCTTCCGGGACGGCGTGGATGTGCCGCCCGTATTCGTGCATCAGCTGACCCAGATCGTGCTGCGGCACATTCTCCGTGACGCGGAGGACGGTCTTGAGGTGCGCGTCGCAGAGATGCTGTTTCGCCCGCAAAAGGTTGCCATCCTCGAGGACGGCGCCGTGATGGCGGCGGATGCCGGGACCGTGGATTCGCACGCGACCATCGGGAGCTTCGGCAACCTGGGCGAGCTGCTGCAGCGCAGTCGCACGCCCACCAGGACCGTCGATCTCGATGTCCTCGGCCCGGACAATGCCGACGACTACTGGTCGCGCGACGAGCGCTTCGATATGGCCATCAGCCTCAACCGCGGCCAGCCGGCGCTGACTGCACTTTGCCGGGTGCTGGAGCGCTGGATTGCGCACTTTCTGGGCGTGCGGGTGTCCATCAAGCCGCAGCGGGAGATCGACGACAGGCGCTGGGTATGGCACGTGGGGCTGGATGCCGAAGCAAGCGCGCTCCTCAACGACATTTACAATCGCGCCGAGGTGGACGAGGAGCGCAGCCGGCGCCTGCTGTGCTTGTTCGAGCTGCGCTTCGAAGATCCCGCCGACATGCGTCCGGCCATCGCGGGGCGTCCGGTGTACCTGGCCATGGCCATCGACAACCGGCAAACGTTACGGCTGAAACCACAGAATCTGCTCCTGAACCTTCCCTTGGCAACGACACAATGAATTCACCATCGCAACCTCCGCAGACCCTTGCAGCATTGCGCCTCGGCGCCGCAGCCCTCGGCGCCCTGTTCGTCATCACTGCCGGGGCAGCTCTCGCCCAGGCGCCGGGCCCGTCGATCGTGCCGGCCCCGGCAGCAAGCACCCCGGAATCCAATTCTCCACCGACCGTGCCCAAGGTGCCGCTGCCCGCGGACAGCTCCGGCAAGCCCACTGCAGTACCCCCGACGCTCGCTTCGTTGCAGTGGCTCGAGGGATGCTGGCAGGGCAGCGTGAACAAGCGCGACTTCCGCGAAGTGTGGCTGCCGCAGCGCGGCGGGATGATGATCGGAGTGAGCCAGACGGTCTCGGGCGACCAGACGCTCGACTACGAATACCTGCGCGTCGAGCCGCGCGCGGATGGCGTGTACTACGTCGCCTCGCCGCCGGGCAAGCCCGAAGAGGCGTTCAAGCTCACGTCCGAGCTCGTCGACGTGGACGATGCACATACGTTCGTGTTCCTCGATCCCGCGCGCGACTTTCCGCAGCGCATCGGCTACCGCCGCGCGAGCGAGGGATGGCTCTACACCGAGGTCGAGGGCAAGGTGAAAGGCGCCGAGCGCAAGGTCATCTACCCGATGCGTCGCGTCGATTGCGAAACGGGCGAGTTCATCCGCAAGTAATCATGACCGAGGCGCTGCCTTCCGCCGCGTTGCTGAGTTTCCGGCGCATGCTGGAATCGGGCAAGGACGGCGCGCTGCTGCGCTATTCGCTCGGCAACGAGTTGCTCAAGGCAGGTGATCCGCTCGCTGCGGTCGAGCACCTCGCACGCGCGGTCGAGCTCGATCCGCGCTATACGGCAGCGTGGAAGATGTATGGCAAGGCGCTGCTCGACGCCGGTCGTCCCGACGATGCGTTGGCGGCGTATCGACAGGGCATCGACGTTGCAGCCGCGAAAGGCGACAAGCAGGCGGAGAAGGAGATGCGCGTATTCGCGCGTCGCATCGAGCGCGCCCGCTCGGAAGCGGGTCCGCCGGAAGGCGCTTCCGGCGCGCAGTCGTAGCGCGGCTACGGCGGTGCCCGTCCCGGGATCGTCTCCACCCCGCGGTTGGCGAGGGCGTCGGCGCGCGTGTTGCCCGGGTGATCGTTGTGCCCCCGCACCCAATGCCAGCGGATCTCGTGGCGCGCCGCCAGGGTATCGAGTTCGCGCCACAGTTCGGCATTCTTCACGGGCTTCCGGTCGGCCGTTTTCCAGCCGTTGCGCTTCCAGCCATGTATCCATTGCTGGATGCCGTTCTTGACGTACTGCGAGTCGGTGTAGAGATCGACGGTGCAGCGCCGCTTGAGCGACTCCAGCGCGCGGATCACGGCCGTGAGCTCCATGCGGTTGTTGGTGGTGTGGCCTTCGCCGCCGAAGAGCTCGCGCTCGTGATCGCCCCACACGAGCAGCGCCCCCCAGCCACCGGGACCGGGATTGCCCTTGCAAGCGCCATCGGTGTAGATCTCGACCAGTCCGCTCATCGTGGCCGGCGGCGGTTCGCGCCGCGGCGATGCAAGGCCGTGCCCTTGAACATCGACGGCACTGTGTTCACTCCACGCTTTCGATGCACTCGCGCACCTGGCGCGGTGCCGTTGCCAGGCCGCGGGTCGCCCTCTCCCAGGCGGGCGTGATGATACGCATGCCCAGCACCTTCTTGGTCGCGCGCAGGAAATAGGCGCCTCCTGCGATGGGCCACCAGCGATCGCCCGCCTGCTCGAAGAATCCGAAGCGGCGCAGCCATTTTTCCTGCGCAAACGGCGGCGCGTAGCAGTCGAGGCCGCCGCCGGTGACTTCGAAGCCGAGCAGGGCGAGCCAATCCTTGAGGCGGTAAAGCGCGATGAAATTGCCGTTCCACGGCGGTGCTTGCTCGCGTCCGAAATAGCGCTTCGCGCCGAACAGGCTGAACGGATTGAAGCCGGAGATGAGGAGCTGGCCTTCGGGACGCACGACGCGATGCACTTCGCGCAACAAGCGGTGCGGCTCGCCGGAAAACTCCAACGCGTGCGGCAACACGATGAGATCGAGCGAGTTCTCCGGGAATGGAAGCCAATGCGGATCGGCGAGCACCTGGACGGGCCCCGCCACGTCGACATGCCAACGCGTAGGGATGCGGCTCTGGGCGAGGAACTCGCAGCCCGGAAGCCCCATCTGAATGGCGTGAAAGCCGAAGATGTCGGCGACCGTCCGGTCGAACCATGCCTGCTCGCGTGCGAGCAGGTAGCGACCCGTGGGCGTGGTCAACCACTCCGCGAGCGTCGTTGACATCGGTACCGGCGCTCCCGAAGATGCTTCCATGGCGGCGATTATCCCCATCCCGGCGTTCGCGGACAACTACATCTGGCTGATTCGCGAGGGCACGCGCGCGGCCGTGGTCGATCCGGGTGATGCGCAGCCGGTCCTCGACTACCTTGCCCGCGAAGGCCTCGAGCTCACCGCGATCCTGAACACGCACCATCACAACGACCACGTCGGCGGCAACGCGGCGCTGCTCGCGCACGCGCCCGTGCCGGTGTTCGGGCCCGCACGCGAGCGCATTCCGGGCATCACGCAGCCGCTGCGCGAAGGCGAGCGCATCGAGGTGCCCGGCATCGGGTTGACCCTCGAGGTGCGCGATGTTCCCGGACATACGGCGGGTCACATCGCGTACGTCATGCGCGATGCGCAGCATGGCATCGGGCCGCTTGCGTTCGTCGGTGACACGCTGTTCGCTGCCGGCTGCGGGCGTCTCTTCGAGGGCACGCCAGCGCAGATGGCGGATTCGCTCGCCAAGCTCGCTGCGTTGTCCGACGACACGCACATCTACTGCGCCCACGAATACACCCTTTCGAACCTGCGCTTCGCCCGCGCCGTCGAGCCTGGCAATGCCGCCGTCGAGGCGCGCGTCCGGTGCGAAGAGGCGCGACGTGCACGCGGCGAACCCACGGTGCCGGCGCTGTTGCGCGACGAGCGGGCGACCAACCCGTTCCTGCGTGCTGCGGAACCGGCGGTGATGCGCGCGGCGGCGGAACGTGCCGGGCGGCCAATCGTCGATGCCGTCGATTCGTTCGCGGTGGTGCGGGCCTGGAAAGACCGATTCTGAGCGGTACCCGGTGTGCGATGCGCGGGGTCGCCGCACCCCTCGATGCGGGTTGACGCTCCCTGCGTGCGCGCCTACCATCGCCTCATTTTTCAGCAATACCTCCGTCATTGCCCGTTGCGAGGATCGATCGAATTGCGAATACAAAGACTCCTCTTCACGGCCATCGCGGCCCTCGCGCTCGCTGCCTGCGCCACCGCGCCCCAGTCGCCGGAAGTCTCCACCGCAGCGGTGCTCGCTGCCGCGAGCGCCGGCATTCCATCCCAGCCGCTGCTTTCTCCACCACCCATCGTCATTGCCACCCCGCCGCTCGCACCGGTTGCTGCGGGGGCGCCATCTTCGGAACCGTTCCATCCCAGCGCCGCGGCAGCACTCGAGGAACTGCCGGTGCCCGCGGAGGACCTCTGGGATCGCATCAAGGCGCGCTTCGGTCTCCCCGAGATCGACAATGCCGACGTCGCCAAATGGGAGCAGTGGTACGCCGCGAGGCCCGATTACGTGGCGCGCATGATCGATCGGAGCCGACGGTTCCTGTACTACGTGGTCGTGGAAGTCGAAGAGCGCAACATGCCGGCCGAGATTGCGCTGCTGCCGATGATCGAAAGCGCGTACAACCCCAACGCGATGTCGACGAGCCGCGCCTCGGGCCTGTGGCAGTTCATCCCGTCCACCGGCACCATGTATGGCCTCAAGCAGAATTTCTGGTTCGATTCACGCCGCGACGTGCTCGCGGCGACGGGGAGCGCACTCGCCTATCTCGACAAGCTGCACACCCAGTTCGAGGACTGGCAGCTCGCGCTCGCGGCATACAACTGGGGCGAGGGCAACGTCGCGCGGGCCATCGAGCGCAATCGCCGGGCCGGGCTGCCGCCGATTTACGCCAGCCTCGCCATCCCCGACGAGACGCGCAATTACCTGCCCAAGCTGCAGGCGGTCAAGAACATCATTCGCAACCCGGAGAAATACGGGCTGCAGCTGGGCGACATCCCGGACGCGCCGTACTTTGCCGTGGTCCGCACCAGCAAGAAGATGGACCTGAAGCGTGCCGCCGAGCTCGCGGAAATGTCCGTCGACGAATTCCAGTACCTGAACCCGCACCACAACCGGCCGGTGATCGCCGGGGCCGATGAGTACACGCTGCTGCTGCCGATCGACAAGGCGGAGCTGTTCGCCGCGAAGCTCGACCTCATCGATCAGCCGCTGGTTTCATGGCAGGCGTACCGCATGCGTCCTGGCGACACGCTCCAGAGCGTCGCTGTCCGGTATGGGATGACGGCGGAAGCGCTGCGAGCGGTCAACGGGATCGGCGCACGCTCGATGGTGCCTACTGGCCACGCAATGCTCGTCCCCGCGCAGCGCAGCTCGCGGGAATCTGCGGAGAGCCTGACCCACGCCGTGTTCACCACGGTTCCGCAGGGACGCACCTTCTACTACCGGGTGACGCGCGGGGATACGATGGCGACCATCGCCTCGCGCTATGCGGTCAGCACGGCCGATATCAAGCGCTGGAACGGCCTTTCCAGGTCCGAGGTGCGGCCGGGACAGAAGCTGCGCATCACCAGCGACAAGGCCCCCCAAACTGTCGTCGCGAAGCGCGGCAATGCGAAGGCGGTGCGCAGTGTTGCGGCCCGCAGGCCCGCGTCGTGCTGTGCGGCCAAGGCGTCTGCGGCGCGGCAGAACGGGGGCGCCGAGGCCTCTGCGCCGAGGGCTGGCGGGCGGTCACGAAAGAACTCTGCGCCGTCGCTGCAGAAGGCGGCCGATCCGCCGGGCCTGCAGCCGCGCCGGAAGCACGGCGGCAGGAGCCTGCACCCCTAGCGAGCGCCCAAAACAAAACAGGCGACGCATGCTGCGTCGCCTGTTTTTCGTCCGGCTGCTCCGAAGAGCGGCCGACGGATGCCGCGATTACTTGCGGCTCGCCGACTTCCGGGCGCCGCCGCGCTTCTTCGCTGCGGACTTCTTGGCGCCGCCGCGCTTTTTCGCTGCGGACTTCTTGGCACCGCCGCGCTTCTTCGCTGCGGACTTCTTGGCGCCACCGCGCTTTTTCGCTGCGGACTTCTTGGCACCGCCGCGCTTCTTCGCTGCGGACTTCTTGGCGCCACCGCGCTTCTTCGCTGCGGACTTCTTGGCGCCGCGCTTCGCGGCCGTCTTCCGGGCGCCGCCGCGCTTCTTCGCTGCGGACTTCTTGGCACCGGCGCGCTTGGCCGCCGTCTTCTTCGCGCCACCGCGCTTCTTCGCTGCGGTCTTCTTCCCAGCGGCCTTTTTGCCCGACGAGCGTTTCTTCGCCGGGGCCTTCGCCGGGGCCGCAGCCGTCGGCGTCATCATCGACATCATGTCAGCCATTTCATTCTCCTGTCTGAGTTGCTTTGACTGTTTTAACTGCTTTGCCGCAGGAGCACGGGCTGTCGTTTTGTTTCTGGGACCACTTGACAAACCCATTGCTACCTGCTGCCTGAATTCTAGCCACATTTTATTGAATTGCAAGAATTCTGCCGCGTTTGCATGCCGTGATCGGCGCGATGTTGCGTATTCGCACATCGATTTTCGCGTGCGCTGCACGCCGGTCCGGCGTCACGTGCTGCACGATGCGTGCACCCACGCGCTCGCTGCACCGTGCACGGCGCGCCTCCGGATGCGAGCGGGCGAGGATGCTTGCGCCGACCGCGCGCGGCGCTCTCGCGCCATCGGCGCAGCACTACGGAAGGATCGATTCGCCGGCGAAGAGCGATGCCACGGTCTCGCGTGCGCGGACCTCGTGCATGGCCGCCCCGTCGACCAGCACTTCGCACGCGCGGGGGCGTGAGTTGTAGTTCGAGCTCATCACGAATCCGTACGCTCCGGCGGCGCCGATGGCGAGCAGGTCACCCTCGGCGAGCGCGAGGTCGCGGTCCTGCGCCAGGAAGTCGCCGCTCTCGCAGACGGGGCCGACGATCTGCCAGCAGCGCGCTTCCGACGGGCGCGGACGCACCGCATCGACCGGGTGCCACGCCTCGTACAGTGCCGGCCGGATGAGATCGTTCATCGCGGCGTCGACGATCGCGAAGCTGCGCTCCCGGCCCGGCTTCAGGAATTGCACCCGCGTCAGCAGCACGCCGGCGGCGCCTACGATCCGCCGCCCGGGTTCGACGAGCAGGCGCTCGTTGCGGCCAGCGAAGAGCTCGCCGATCATCGCCGCGTACGCCGCCATCGGCACCGGTGTCTCGTCGCGATAGCGGATGCCGAGGCCACCGCCGAGGTCGATGTGTTCCAGCACGATGCCCTGGGCAGCCAGCGCATCGACGAGCTGCAGTACCTTGCCGACGGCCTCGCGATACGGCTCGAGGCTCGTGATCTGCGAGCCGATGTGCAGGTCGATCCCGCGCACCGCGATGTGCGCCAACGAGGCGGCGCGCTCATACAGCGCCCTGGCTTCGGGGAAGGCGACACCGAATTTGCTCTCGGACAATCCGGTCGCGATGTACGGGTGCGTCCTTGGATCGACATCGGGATTGACGCGGAAGCTGACCGGCGCGCGCACGCCCCGGCGTGCCGCGACGCCGTCGAGAGCCTCGAGCTCGCTCGCCGATTCGATGTTGAAACACAGGATTCCCGCACCAAGCGCGGCGTCCATCTCCGCGGCAGTTTTGCCGACGCCCGAGAAGACCACCTTCGCGGCATCGCCGCCCGCCGCGACGACGCGCGCGAGCTCGCCGCCGGAGACGATGTCGAACCCGCTACCCAGCCGCGCGAGCAGGTTGAGCACGGCCAGGTTGGAGTTGGCCTTCAGGGCATAGCAGACGAGGTGCGCATGCGAAGCGAGCGCGTCGTCGTACTCGCGATAGCCCGCCTCCAGGGCTGCGCGGGAGTAGATGTAGCACGGCGTGCCGAAGCGCGCCGCGATCGCCGACAGAGGGACCTGCTCGGCGCAGAGTTCGCCGCGCGCATACGAGAAGGCGCTCACGGCCGCGACGGGCTGGCCGGGTTCACCGGAGGGGGCGGCACCTGTGCCGGTGCGGGCGCGTTCGGCGCCGGCACGGCGTCCGGAATCGACGGCGCAGTCTGCTGCGGCGTGGCAGCGGGCGGTGGCTTGAGGGGACCCTTGATGCCGCACGCCCCCAGGATCGACACGCTCACGAGCGCGAGCAGAGCCGCCGCGACAGACCTGCTGTGGGCGCGCGCTGCGCCTCGGTGATCACGTAACATGGTGAAGATGCTAGCACGCCGATGCACGTCATTTTGGCAGTGCAGCCCCGCTACGGAGCCCTCATGCTCACCGATTCCGAATTCATCGCCGCCGCCGACGCAACGCTCGCGATCATCGGCGACGCGCTGGACCAGGCCCTCGCCGATTCCGACATCGATCTCGACTGGAGCCTCAACGATGGCATTCTCGAGATCGAATGCGAGGATGGCAGCAAGCTCATCGTGAACCGGCACGTGCCGAACCGCGAGATCTGGGTGGCGGCGCGTGCCGGCGGCTTTCACTTTCGCGCGGATGCCGGACTGTGGCGCGACACGCGCTCTGGTGACGAGCTTGCCGGTGCGTTGCGCAAGCTGCTCCTGGCGCAGGCACATCTCGAGCCGGCATTCCCGCGCCTCGGCGCTCCAGCGGCCTGACGCCGGGGCGCCGGTCAGGCTTCGAGGAGCGCGGTCCAGTTGCCGATCTCGCGCCGCGCGTGGACGTGGCCGGGAAAGAGGGCTTCGACCACCGCCCAGAAGCGTGGCGAATGATTGAGCTCGACGAGGTGCGCGACCTCGTGCGCGACCACGTACTGGGCGAGGGAAGGCGGCAAATGGATCAGCCGCCAGTTGAGGCGGATCTCGCCCTTGTGATTGCAGCTTCCCCATTCCGTGCGCGCGTTGGTGAGCTTCACCGCCGCCGGACGGCGTGACAGGCGCGCGGCCAGATGCGTCACGTGCGGGGTGAGCAGCCGAAGCGCTTCCTCCCTCAGCCAGTGACTCACGAAACCGGCGAGCAGCGGTTGCTCGTGCGGTTGCGGATGGCGCACCGTGACGTGAAAAAGATCGGCCTCGATCGCCTTCTTGCGCGCCGGGAACACGGCGAGCGCAAGCTCCGAGCCCTGGAACAGGATGGAGGCGCCGCTCTTCCATTCCCTGGGCAGCACGTCGCGCCGGCGCGCTCGCCACGCCTGCAGCGTGCGCAGGATCCATGCGGTGCGCTCCACGAGCGCGTCCTCGATCTCGTGGAGGGTGATCCACCGCGGCGCGCGCACCGTGAGGCCGGACAGCCCGATCTGCATGCCGATGGTGCGGCGGCGGGCGCGGTAGAGCCGGTAGTCGACGGCTTCGCCGCCAAGCACGACGCGTCGGGTCTCGCCTTCGCCGTTGTTGCGCCGTCCGCCGCCGGTCAGCGGGGAACGGAGAGTCGCGCGACCTCGTTCTCGATCCAAGTTTCCACTTCCGCCGTGAGCGCCTGATGGTCCTTGCCCGTCGAGCTGATCGGCGGGCCGAACGAGATGGTAACGGTTCCGGACCGTTTTCCGAAGATGCCCTTCGGCCACAGGTATCCGGCGTTGTGCGCCACCGGCACGATGGGCACCCCGAGGTTCAGGGCGAGTCGGGCGCCGCCGGTCTTGTACTTGGCACGCGTTCCTGCCTTGATGCGCGTCCCTTCCGGATACACCACGATCCAGAAGCCTTGCGCAAAGCGTCGCCTCCCCTGCTCGGCCATCTGCTGCATCGCCGTCGTCCCCGCCTTGCGGTCGATGGTGATCGGCGAGGCCAGCGCGAAGCCCCAGCCGAAGAACGGTATCGACAGGAGCTCCTTCTTGGCCACGTAAGCGAGCGGCGGGAAGTAGCGCGTCAGGGCGAGCGTTTCCCAGGTCGAGCTGTGCTTCGACATCACGATGTGCGGCGCCGCGTCCGTGGATGGAATGTTCTCGCGCCCCACTTCCCGCCAGCCGATCGCGCAAATGACGCGGGCCCCCCAGAGATTCACGGCGCACCAGCTGGCGGCGAGACGGTAGCGGCCGATGCGCGGCAGCCAGAACGTGAGCAGCATGAGCGCCGCGTAGACCGGCGTCACGATCATCTGGTACACGAGGAACAACAGGGAGCGCATCCGTGCGGACTACTCGCCTGCGAGCAGTGCCGATACCGCAAACGCCAGATCGGGAAAGATCAGCGTGTTCTTGGGGAAGTTGCCTTCGCGCAGCGTCTTCTCGCCTTTGCCGGTGAGCACCAGCATGGGCTGGGCACCCACACCCTCCGCGCATTGCAGGTCGCGCAGGCTGTCGCCGACGCAAGGGACGCCCGCCATGTCGATACCGAAGCGGACGCCGATCTCCTTCAGCATGCCGCACTTCGGCTTGCGGCATTCGCACATCGCCTCGGCGGTATGGGGGCAGTAGAACACCGCGTCGATGCGTCCGCCCGCGAGGGCCAGCGCGCGGTGCATCTTCTCGTTGATGGCGTTGAGGGTAGCCATGTCGAGGAGCCCACGCCCGATGCCCGACTGGTTGGTGGCGACCACGACGCGATACCCGGCATGGTGCAGGCGGGCGATCGCCTCGAGACTGCCGGGGATCGCGCGCCATTCATCCGGCGTCTTGATGAACTGCTCGCTGTCGTGATTGATGACGCCGTCGCGGTCGAGCACGATCAGCTTGGCGGCGCGGGAAGGCATCGGGGCGGAGGCTCTCTCGCGCGACCGCGCTTCAGACCGCAAGTCGGGAAATATCGGCGACGCGGTTCATCGTCGCCGCCACGCCGCGCAGCAGCGCGAGCCGGTTACCGCGAATGGCGGGATCGTCGTCCATGACCATCACATCGTCGAAGAAGCGGTCCACCGCCGGCTTCGCGGTGGCGAGCGCCGTGAGCGCGCCGGCGTAGTCGCCTGCCGCGCAGCGCTCGCTGACGAGGGGCTCGAGCTTCTGGAACACGAGATAGAGATCGTGCTCGGCGCCTTCGCCCAGACGCCCGCGGTCGACGGCGATGGCGGCTTCGGCCTCCGCCTTGCGCAGGATGTTCACGATGCGCTTGTTGGCGGCCGACAGCGTCTGCGCCTCGGGCAGGGCTTCGAACGATTGCACCGCAGCGAGCCGTGCCGGCACGAGATGCACTTCGGGGGGCATGGCGTCGACCACCGCGGCGATCTGGTTCGCGGTGTAGCCCTGCTCGCGCAGGTAGCCACGCAGGCGCTCGTACATGAAGGCAAGGACCTCGCCCTGCGCGTCCTGCATCGCCGGAACGCCGTCGAAGACGCTGAAGGCGAGCGCGATCAGCTCCGGCAAGGGCAGGGCGAGCTGCCCGTCGACCAGGATGCGCAGCACGCCGAGCGCGGCGCGGCGCAATGCGAACGGATCCTTGTCACCCGTGGGCTGCGCGCCGATGCCAAACATGCCGGCAAGGAGCTCGATCTTGTCGGCGAGCGCGACTGACTGGGCAACGGCGTCCCCAGGCAACGCGTCGCCGGCAAAGCGCGGCCAGTAGTGCTGCTCGATGGCGCGGGCGACCGGAGCGGGCTCGCCGTCGTACTCGGCGTAATAGCGGCCCATGAGCCCCTGCAACTCCGGGAATTCGCCGACCATGTCGGTGAGGAGATCGGCCTTGGCGAGCTGCGCGGCGCGCTGCGCGAACACGCCATCCGCGTCGATGCGCTCGGCAATGGCTCCCGCGAGGGCGACGACGCGCTCCATGCGCTCGGCCAGCGTGCCGAGCTTGTTGTGATAGACGATCGTCGCCAACCGCGGCACACGGTCGGCGAGCGACTGCCGCCGGTCCTGGTCGTAGAAGAAGCGCGCGTCCGCGAGGCGGGCCCGCAGCACGCGCTCGTTGCCGCCGATGATCGCGGAGGGGTCGTCGGTGGCGAGATTGCTCACGAGGAGGAAGCGGTTGCGCAGCCGGCCGTCGATGTCGGCGAGCGCGAAATACTTCTGGTTCTGCTGCATCGTGAGGACGAGGCATTCCTGCGGCACCTCGAGGAATGCCGGGTCGAAGGTCCCCGCGTAGACGGCCGGCCACTCGACGAGCGCCGTCACTTCGTCGAGCAGGGCATCCGGCATGATCACGCTCGCACCGCCGGCAGCGTCCTGCAGTGCGGCGATGATGCGGCCACGCCGCTCGCCGAAACGGGGCACTACCTTGCCTTCCGCTTCGAGCGTTTCCTCGTACGCCTCTGCCGTCCTGATCTCGAGGTCGGGCCGGCTCAGGAAGCGATGTCCGCTCGTCGTGCGCCCCGCCGTGAGCTGCAGGCGCTCGCAGAACGTGTTCACCACGTCGGCCCCGTGCAACGCGAGCAGGCGGTGCGCGGGCCGCACGAACTTCACGTCGTTCTGGCCGGACGAGGCGGGCGATGCATAGCTCATCACCTTCGGGATCGGCAATGCCGCGAGGGTGTCGTCGAGGGCTTCGGCCAGGCCGCGCTCGAGCGACTGGCCTTTGGCAAGCGTCCGTAGCCAGACGTACTCGGACTTGCCGTCGGTTCCCACGTAGAGATGGTCGGGGCCGTCCCAGGCATTGGGATAATCGGCGAGAAGGCCGGTGCGGCCGACCTTTGCGACGCGCCGTTCGAGTGCGACGGTTGGCCGCCCGGACTTGTCCTCGGCCACGGAGCGGGGCATCAGCCGCTCGATCATCTCCGCGTCTGGCGCTTGGTCGAGTACCTCGGTGATGCGGACTGCCAGCCGGCGCGGTGTGGCAAAGCCGGTGGTGACACTGCCGGCGTCGAGATAACCGCGCGCGGCGAGGCCCGATCGGATGCCTTCGGTGAACGCGTCGCCGAGGCGCCTGAGAGCCTTGGGCGGCAGTTCCTCGGTGAGCAGCTCGACGACGAGCGTGGCAGTCGTGGGCATCACGCGGCTTTCGCAGCGGCGGCACCGAGCATCGGGAAGCCGAGCGCCTCGCGCGATTCGTAATAGGCCTGGGCCACGCTGCGCGACAGATTCCGGATGCGCCCGATATAGGCCGCGCGCTCGGTGACGGAGATGGCGCCGCGCGCATCCAGCAGGTTGAAGGTGTGCGCTGCCTTGAGGATCATCTCGTAGCCGGGCAGCGGCAGCTTCGCCTCGAGCAGGCGCTTCGCTTCGCTCTCGAAGAACGTGAACAGCTTGAAGAGCTCGGGCGCGTTGGACTGCTCGAAGTTGTACGTCGACTGCTCGACTTCGTTCTGGTGGAACACGTCGCGGTAGGTGAGCGTGCGCTCCCTTTTTCCGTTTGGCCCGCGTTCCTCCCAGGTCGCCCAGACCAGGTCGAACACGTTCTCCTTGCCCTGCAGGTACATCGCCAGGCGTTCCAGGCCGTAGGTGATCTCGCCGGTGATGGGATTGCAGTCGATGCCTCCGACCTGCTGGAAATACGTGAACTGCGTCACCTCCATGCCGTTGAGCCACACCTCCCAGCCGAGGCCCCAAGCCCCCAGGGTGGGGTTTTCCCAGTCGTCCTCGACGAAGCGCACGTCATTCTTGCGCAGATCGAAGCCGAGCGCGGCAAGCGATCCCAGGTAGAGATCGAGAATGTCCGGCGGCGACGGCTTCAGCACGACCTGATACTGGTAGTAGTGCTGCATGCGATTGGGATTCTCGCCGTAGCGCCCGTCCTTCGGCCGCCGCGAGGGCTGCACGTACGCGGCGCGCCATGGCTCCGGTCCCAAGGCGCGGAGGAAAGTGGCCGTGTGCGACGTGCCGGCGCCCACTTCCATGTCGTAGGGCTGCAAAAGCGCGCAACCCTGGTGATCCCAGTAGTCCTGCAGCTTGAGGATGACCTGCTGAAAAGTGAGCATGGTTGCGTGAAACGCGTGGCCCGCGGGCTGGCAGCGTCCAAACTGCTATTTTAGCGTGCGGCCTGTGCATCCCCGGTGCGCACCGCCCGGCGCGCGGTGCGCATGGCGGCGAGCAGTGCCATTGCCAGCACGAGGAAGGCGAGCGTGACCGCTGTTGCGTCACCCCAGCGTACGTACGGCGTTTCGCCGCGTCTGCCGTCGATCGTGATCTCCAGCGTGCCCCGGGTGAACCAGGGCAGGCGGGCGATCTCGCGGCCGTCGTGGGCGATGACGGACGTGATGCCGGTGTTGGTCGAGCGCAGCAGTGGCCGCGCGGTTTCGAGAGCGCGCATCGCAGCGATCTGGTTGTGCTGCTCGGCCGCGAGCGAGCGGCCGTACCACGCGTCATTGGTGACGTTCACCAGCATCGTGGCGGCGGCGGCCTGGGGCCGGATGTCGGCACCGAACGCGTCCTCGTAGCAGATATTGACCGCGACCTGCTGACCGGCGACGTCGAACGCGGGCTGATCCGCGGCGCCCGCGCTCTGATTCGCGAGCGGGATCGACAGTACCGAGCGGATGAACCAGCCGACGATCGGCTCGAGCGGAATCGTTTCACCGAACGGCACGAGATGGCGCTTGCGGTAGACCTGCGGCTCGGCCACGCCGAGGCTGATCACGCTGTTGTAGTAGCGCAACCCGCGCTGGCCAGGTTCCGGCGGCTCCACCGTGAAGAGTCCCGTCATCACCGCTCCCTGGCGCGCGGCGGCCACGCCGAGAAGATCCAGCAGGACGTTGCGCGGAATTTCGTCGGCGAACGCAGGGAGTGCGCTTTCCGGCAGCACCACGAGGCGGCCGCGGCTTTGCCGCACCAGATCGGTATACAGGCGGAAAGTCTCACCGCGCATCGCCGGGTCGAACTTCACGTCCTGGCTCACGTTGCCCTGCACGAGGGACACGGCGAGGGGGGCGCCAACGGGCGTGCTGAACGTCAGGATGCTCAACGCGGCACCCGCGCCGAGCACGATGACGACCGTCAATCCGGCGGCGAGGACCTGCAAGCGCCTTCGTGCGACGAGGGCATCCACGCCGGCCGCGCACGCCGCCGCAATGGTCGCGTAGGCGCCGCCCACCAGCCACACGCCGCCCAGGGGCGCGTAACCGGCCAGTGCGCTGCTATCCGGCAACGGCAGCGCCGCATAGCCGATGCTGAGCCACGGGAAGCCGGAAAAGAGCCAGCTCCGCAGCCACTCGGACAGCGTCCACGCAGCCGCCGCCGCGGCGAGGCGCGCGATGCTCCCGGGCGGTGCAATGCGGGCCGCGACATAGCCAGTGAGCGCCGGGAACCATGCCAGGTACAGGCAGAAGAGCGTCGTCCCGAGGCCCGCGAGTGCGGCATCCATCTCGCCGAACGTATTGAGCGCGACATACACCCATGACACGCCGGCGAGGAAGAGTCCCGCGCCGAACGCGAAGCCAAGCCGCAGGGCCTCGCGCGGCGTTGCCCGCTGCCACAGCAGGAAGAGCACCCCCAGCGTGACGACGGGGAGCAGCGCGAGGCGGAAGGGCGCGAACGCGAAGACCGTTGCGACACCCGCAGCGAGCGCGAGAATCAGCGAACCGCGCTGCTGCGCCGGAGCGATCCCGGTGATCCAGTTCCAGCGACGAAGGCGACGCGGCGAAGGCGCAGCGCTCACCGGTGCGCAGGGCGGGGGGCGCCTTCGCCGTTGCTGCCCGGGACCGGCCTGAGCGGCTCGAGGTGCAGCGTGTAGAGACGGCGGCTGTCCGCGCGAATCACGCGGAAGCGGAAGTCCCCGATCGTGACGGCTTCACCGCGCTTGGGCAGCCGGCCGAATGCCTGCAGCACCAAGCCGCCCACCGTGTCGAACTCGTCGTCCGGAAAATCGGCGGCGAAACGCGTGTTGAAGTCCTCGATCTCCGTCTGCGCCTTGATCCGGTAGCGGCCGTTCGCCTCGGCGATGATGTTGTCCTCGTTCTCGTCGAAGTCGTATTCGTCCTCGATGTCGCCGACGATCTGCTCCAGCACGTCTTCGATGGTCACGAGCCCCGATACGCCGCCGTACTCGTCGACGACGATCGCGATGTGGTTGCGGTTGGCACGGAAGTCGCGCAGCAGCACGTTGAGACGCTTCGACTCCGGCACGAACACCGCCGGCCGCAGCGTGTCGCGCAGGTTGAAGCCCTCCGGATTGGCGTAGTAGTTGAGGAGCTCCTTGGCGAGCAGGATGCCGACGATGTCGTCCTTGTTCTCGCCGATGACCGGGAAGCGCGAGTGGCGCGTGTCGAGCACCAGTGGAATGAACTCCGCCGGTTCGTCCTCGAGCGACACCACGTCCATCTGCGCCCGCGGGATCATGATGTCGCGCACCGTCATCTCGGAGACCGACATGACGCCCTCGATCATCGACAGTGCGTCGGCATCGAGGAGCTTGCGCTCGAACGCTCCGTGCAGGAGCTCCAGCAACTCCTCGCGGTCCTCGGGCTCGCGCGTCAGGAATGCGGAAAGGCGCTCGATCAGCGTCGGTCGCGATTCTGGCTTGGCGTCGTCGATGGCCATGGCGATTCAGGCGCCGCGGCGCGGCGCTGCGAGCGCCGGCGCGGCGGGCGCAGCGTACGGATCGGCAATGCCGAGGCGCGCGAGGATGCGCGTCTCGCGCGCCTCCATGCGGTGCGCTTCGGGATCGTGCTCGTGGTCGTAGCCCTGCAGATGCAGCATGCCGTGGACGACGAGGTGGGCGCAGTGATCGGTCAAGGACTTGCCCTGGAGGCGCGCTTCGCGCCGGAGCACCGGGACGCAGAGCACGACGTCGCCGGAGAGGGGGGGCGCATCATCGTACACGAAGGTAAGTACGTTGGTCGCCGAGGGTTTTGCGCGATACGCGCGGTTGAGCCGCCGCCCTTCCGCCTCGCCGACGAAGCGTACGGTGACGTCGAGGTCCCGCTCCACCGCTGCGCGCGCCCAGCGGCGCACCATGCCTGCAGACGGCAACGCCGCCGCGCTGACGCCATATTGGACGCGCAGGACGAGGCGCGGTGCCGGCGTCCGCCCGCCCGCCGTGCCGGCGCTAGCGGTCCGCGGTCCCCGCGTTCTTCTGGGCTTCGGTGTCGCGTTCGTAGGCGTTGATGATCTTCTGGACGAGAGGGTGCCGGACCACGTCGGCGCTCGTGAACCGCGTGAACGCGATCCCTCGCACGCCGGCCAGGATCCGGTCGGCTTCGATGAGGCCGCTCTTCTGGCCGCGCGCAAGGTCGATCTGGGTGACGTCACCGGTGATCACGGCCTTGGTGCCGAAACCGATGCGGGTGAGGAACATCTTCATCTGCTCGGGCGTGGTGTTCTGCGCCTCGTCGAGGATGATGAACGAATGGTTGAGCGTGCGGCCGCGCATGTAGGCGAGCGGCGCGATCTCGATGGTGCCGCGCTCGAAGAGCTTGCCGGTCTTGTCGAAGCCCATCAGGTCGTACAGCGCATCGTAGAGCGGCCGCAGGTACGGATCCACCTTTTGCGCGAGATCGCCCGGGAGGAAGCCGAGCCGCTCGCCGGCTTCGACGGCGGGCCGCACCAGCACGAGCCGCTTCACGGCGTCGCGCTCCAGCGCGTCGACCGCGCACGCGACGGCCAGGTAAGTCTTGCCGGTACCCGCCGGCCCGATGCCGAACGTGATGTCGTGTTCCTGGATGTGGCGCAGGTACACGTTCTGGTTGGGCGTGCGGCCGTGAAGGTCTGCCCGCCGCGTGCGCAGCATGGGCGTGCCTTCGTCGTCGGTCGCGGGCGCCGCCGAGGCCGCGGCGGCCTGTGCCTGCGTGGTCAGCTCGATCACGCCGAGCTGGATGTCATCGACCGACAGCGGCTTCTCGGCCATGGCGTAGAAACGCCGGAGCGCGTCGGCGGCGAGCGCCGCCTGCCCCTGCGTGCCGGTCAGCACGAAGGCACCGCCACGATGCGCGATGGTGACGTCGAGCGCCGCCTCGATCTGGCGGAGGTTCGCCTCGAGCGGCCCGCACAGATTGGCGAGCGCGCGATTATCCAGGGGGTCGAACGAGAGCTCGACCTGTTCGCGGGGAGCAGCCATGGATGCCGATTATGGCATCCGGGCGCCTGTTCGGTTCAGCCCGGGCGCGGCGTACGGTGCCGCGCCCGTTCCCGGCCTATACCCCGGGCCGCACGATGGGTGCGCGAATCGCCTCGTCCAGCGTGGCGTAGCACTCGGCCAGGTGCGCGCGCGCTTCCTTGGACAGCCAGGGCTTGTTCTGCGCAGCGAGGATCTCGCCGCGCAGGTCGCGCGCCTCTTCACGCAGCAGGGCACGCGCATCGGCCGGCCCCGCGGCTGCCGGGCGGACCAGCGCCATGGCGATGCGGTTGACGTGCTCGCGCTGCAGGTTGCGGCGGAACAGGTTGATGTCGCGGCGGGTCTTGAGCTCGCTCCAGATGGCGTTGTGCAATGCGTCATACAGCTCGGAGAGGCGAAGACTCTGCTCGGGGTTGGCGACCTTCGATTCGGAATCGAGAAGGCGTGTCGCCACCGCGGGATCCATGAGCTGGCCGAGCGCGCCCGATTGCAGCGCAAGGACCCGGTTGGTGAGGCTGAAGTCCGGATTCGTTGGCCACGACGCCATGAGATAGTCGACGCCCATGCGCTGCATGAACTCGGGCTGGAAGCGGAAGCTGTCGGCCGAGAAAATGTTGTCCGTGAGGAGCTTCAACGCAGCGCGCTGCTTGTCCGGTGTAACGGGGGTCAGCGGATTGCGCCCGGTGCCCGCGTAGTCGCGCACGTACGACACCCCCGATACGTACTTCGACGCGACCTGCGCGGCGCGCAATGTCTGGCGCAAGCCGGAGTCGAAGCTGCGCCGCAGCACGTCGTAGGGCTGTCCCGCCGACAGGTGCTTGTTCTGCAGTCGCGCCCAGAGCTCGTCGGTGAGCTTGAAGCGGCGGTCGAGATACGCCAGGGAATCGCTGCCGAAATCGAACTGGCTGGCGTCCGGATCGACCCCCGACGAGGACTCCTCATCCGACGAGAACGCGAGATCCGGCTCGGTCGAGCCGCGGGCGGCGATCTTGGCGAGCTCTGCCTTCTCCGTGGCGGGATCGAGCGGCTTGTACGCGTACTCGATGGCCCAGTAGTCGTAGGGACCGAGCGTGGACTGGTGGAATTCGCCTTGCGGCTCGCCCTTGAGCGCGAGGTTGACCGGCGCGTAGTCCATCACCGATCCGGCGAGACCGTGCTTGGAGGTGAATTCGCGGTCGGACAGTTTTTCCAGCGGATAGGCCGTCGAGCCGCGGAAGTTGTGCCGCAGTCCGAGCGCGTGGCCGACCTCGTGCATCACCACGTCCTTGAGGGCGCCCATCACGAACGCCTCGACCTCGGGACCGTCCGCCTCGATGTCGCCGCGCTCGAGCAGCAGGTCGAGGCCGAACTGCGTCTCGTCGAGCGCCGCGGCGGCGTAATCGCAGGAGCGGTCGTTGCGGGCGCGACGATCCTTGGCGGCCATGGCCGCCTGCGCTGCCGGCCATGCTGCCGTGCCGAGCTCCTCGCGCAGGAAACGGCGGTCGCCGCGCGCCCAGTTTTCCGGGATCGCCACGTCGGCGTCGAGGATCTCGCCAGTGCGCGGGTCGACGTCGCTCGGGCCAATCGCGAAGCCGACGTCCGTGCCCGAGAACCACCGCACGGTCGCGTGCCGGGCGTCGGCGGTCTCGAACTCGGCGTCGTCGGGCTGCTGCTCGACCACGATGGCATTCCTGAAGCCGATGCGCTCGAACGCCTTGTTCCACTCGAGGATGCCCTCGCGCACCGCGGCGCGGTATTTCTCGGGGACGTTGCGGTCGATCCAGAACGTGATGGGCTTCACCGGGTCCGAGAGCTCGGCGGCGGGGTCCTTTTTCTCGAGGCGCCAGCGATCGACGAAATGCTTGCGCGCCGTGTAATGCAGGTCGTCGGTGTAGTCCGAAACCTCGGACGCAAAGTGCCCGATGCGCGGATCGGCGATGCGCGGCGTCATCGGCGGAGGAAGCTCGGCGAAGCTGTACTGGATGCCGAGGAACAGGCTGCGCGCATCGGGCAGGTTCTCGAAGGCGGCCATGCCGTGCCCGCCGCCGCCGCCCTTGCTGCTGCTGTAGTGCGCGAGCACCAGGAACGAGCTTTCCTCATGGGTGCCGTACGCCTTCTCGATGCTCGAGTTGCGCGGATCGAACGAATAACCGCGCTTGTACACGCCTTCCGCGAAGCGCGACACCGCGGGCAGGTCATTGAGCAGCAGCATGTTGGCCTCCACCAGCACGGACTTGCGGGTGGGGTGCGGCTGGCTCAGCACGGGTGCGTACGCGAGCAGGCTGTCGGAGTAGCTCTCGTGCACGAGGCGCGCCATGGGCGTGCCTTCCTTCGCAGTGAACTGCGTATTGCTCGCGATGAGCTGCACGTTGTTGCCGACACGCTTGAACCGCGCGACCTGGCTGAAGCCCATCATGCCGCCGTAGACGCCTTTCTCGCCGATGCCGCGGACATGATTCAGCTGGAACAGGAACGGAACGTTGAGCTGGTCTTCCGCGATCTCGATGAAGATCTTCTCGTCCTTCTGCCACATGCGGAAGTAGCCGGGGATTTCCTTCGCATCCCTGACGACGTCGGCGAACGGGCGCGGCTGCCCCTGTGACACGGCGGCGGCGGCAGCAGCGGCTGCTGCGGCAGCGGCGGGTGGCATCGCCTGGGCGTTGCCGCCGGGATTGTGCGCGCTGCGCGCATTCGTCGCCGCCTGCGCAGCGGCGATGCCGGTCTTGGTGGCATCCGTCGCATCGGCGTTCGACGCCGGTAGCAGGCGGTCGATCGGAATCGACGCGCAGCCGGAAAGCAACGATCCGGCGGCGATCAGTGCGAGCGCCGAGCGGCGCAGGTGCAAGGAGCTGAAGCGAGCGGGGGTGCTCTGCATGTCGTGACCTCGACGATGTTCGGCATCCCGGTTGGGCGGGTACCGAAGGTGGCAAAGATTCGCCGCACGGCTCTGGTCACAATCGGCCGTTTTCCACGGGCTGATGCACTCTCCCTCATCAGCCTGCTGCATGCGGTGGCGTTCAAAGTTCGCCGCGGAGCGAGTGCGGGTGGGCAGCCGTGATCGCTACGTCGACGTAGCGATGCACGAGCTCGCGGCCGCCCGCGAAGTTGACGACGCGGTTGTTCGCCGTCCGCGCGGCGAGCTCCGTCTTGTCCTTGGTTGCGGCGCCGGTAACCAGCACGCGTTGGCGGGAACCGACCATCGCATCGCTCCGGGCGCGGTACTGCGCGTCCAGCAACTGCTGCAGACGCGCAAGGCGTGCCTGCTGCATGGCCGGGGGGACCTGCTCGGCCATCTCGGCGGCGGGCGTACCCGGCCGCGGGCTGTACGCAAAGCTGAACGCGCCGTCGAAGCCGACGTCCTCGACGAGGCGCAGGGTCTGCTCGAAGTCCGGCTCCGTCTCGCCGGGGAAGCCAACGATGAAATCGGACGTCAGCGAAAGATCGGGGCGTGCGGCGCGCAGCCGTCGCACGATCGACTTGTACTCGAGCGCCGTGTAGCCGCGTTTCATGGCGGCGAGCACGCGGTCGGAACCCGACTGCACGGGCAGATGCAGGTGCGATACCAGCTTCGGGAGCCGCCCGTACAGCGCGATCAGCCGCGGCGTCATTTCCCGCGGGTGCGAGGTCGTGTAGCGGATCCGCTCGATGCCGGGAATCTCGGCGACGGTCTCGAGCAAGGTGGCGAAATCCATGATATCGGCCGCGCCTCGCGTCGCCGGTCCACGGTAGGCGTTCACGTTCTGGCCGAGCAGCGTCACTTCGTGCACGCCCTGGTCGGCGAGGTCCGCGATCTCGGTGAGCACGTCGTCGAAGGCGCGCGAGACTTCCTCGCCGCGGGTGTAGGGGACCACGCAGAACGAGCAGTACTTGCTGCACCCCTCCATGATCGACACGAATGCACTGGCGCCGTCGACCGTCGGCGGCGGCAGGTGATCGAACTTCTCCACCTCGGGGAAGCTGATGTCCACCTGCGGCACGCCGCTCGCGCGGCGCTCGCGGATGAGCTGCGGCAGCCGATGCAGCGTCTGCGGCCCGAACACCACATCCACATAGGGCGCCCGGCGAACAATGGCCGCGCCTTCCTGGCTCGCCACGCAGCCGCCCACGCCGATGATGAGGTCGGGACGCTCCGCCTTGAGGGCGCGGACGCGTCCGAGATCGTGGAACACGCGCTCCTGCGCCTTCTCGCGTACGGAGCAAGTGTTGAACAGGATGACGTCGGCGTCCTGCGGCTGGTCGGTAAGCGCCAGCCCGTCGGACGCACCAAGCACCTCGGCCATCCTGGCCGAGTCGTACTCGTTCATCTGGCACCCGAAGGTGCGGATGTACAGCTTGCGTTTCACGGACATCGCCGCGGTCCAGGGGAGGACAAACGGCGTCGAAGCGGGGGTCCCACAAGTGTACTCGAATGTCGCAGTTGCGTCTGTCGGTCGCGCGTCGTTTCGTATCGACCGCCTGTCTGATCCAGTACCCGGGATAGCGGCAGGGTGATCGCATTTGCCTGCCAGTGCGCGTCATGCAGATGCGCTAACATTCGCCACAGCAGGTGTCCGCTGCGCGTTCCGGCGCGGCGGGTGAAACGGGAATGCGGTGTCGCGCGAGATCATCGCGCCAAGCCGCGGCTGCCCCCGCAACGGTAGGCCAGCGTGGGACGTCCACGACGCCACTGTCGTCGCGCCGCGAGGCACGAGGATGGGAAGGCGGGCGTCCAAGGCTGGCGAGCCCGGAGACCGGCCTGCGCCCGATCGCCCGCTTGCGGGACGGTCGGTTCGCGCGGACGGCGCTCGCGTGCCGTCCGCTCCACGTCGAAACGCCGTGCGGGGTCGCATGGCTTGTGGAGTGCAGCATGCCCTTTTCCCTCGCCCGCCCGCGTGGTGCGACGCCATCGTGCGTTTTCGCGTTGCTGTCGGTCCTCGCCGCCGCCCCGCCGGCATACGCGCAGACACTCGCAGCAGCCGTGTTCCCCCCGGTCGTCGTCACGGCCACCCGATCGCCGCAGCGTGCCGAGGACGCCCTCGCCGACATCACGGTGATCGACCAGGACGAGATCGCGCGCGCCGGTCCGGGCGGACTGGCGGCGCTGCTGCAGCGCCAGCCGGGTGTCGAGATCACGCGCAACGGCGGGCCCGCCGGAGTGTCGAGCGTGTTCCTTCGCGGCACCAACCGCGGCCAGACGATCGTGCTGATCGACGGGGTGCGGGTCGGGTCGGCCAGCACCGGCGCCGCGACGCTGGAGGCCATTCCGCTCACCGACATCGAGCGCATCGAGATCCTCCGCGGACCGGCGTCGGGGTTGTATGGCGCCGATGCGATCGGCGGCGTCATCCAGGTATTCACGCGGCGCGGCGGCGACGCGCTGTCGGGTGGCGCGCAGGCGGGCTACGGCACCTACGACACGCGCGAGGCGTCCGGCAGCATCGCCGGGGCGGCGGGTCCGGTGCGCTTCGCGGTCTCGGGATCGCACCGGACGAGCCGCGGTTTCAATGCCGTGACGAACCCTGACGACTTCAACTTCAACCCCGACCGTGACGGTTACGCGGCCGACAGTGGCAGCGCGAATGCCCAGTGGACGTGGGCTCCGGGACAGGTGCTGGGCGGCGGGTACCTGCGTAGCCGCGTCGACGCGCAATACGACGGCGGGCCGGGGCACGATGACCGCACCATCACCGTGATCGAGACGACCCGGCTCACGAGCGACAATCGGCTTGCGCCACGCTGGCTGTCGCGGATCACGATCGGCGAGAGCACGGACGACAGCGTGTCGCGCACGGGGTTCGGCGATTTTCCGTTCCGCACGCGGGAGCGCCAGTACGCCTGGCTCAACGACGTGCAAGCCCTGGCGGGTGCCGTGACGCTCGGTGCGGAGCGGCGCGAGGAGCGCGTCGCCGCCGATGCGGGATTCGCGGTCACCGGGCGGGACACCAATGCCGTCCTTGCGCTGTACCAGTGGCGCGGAGGCGCGCACGCGGCACAGGCCAACGTACGTTACGACGACTCCTCGCAATTCGGCGGGCGCACGACCGGCGGGGTGCGTTACGCGTATCGCCTTTCGCCTGCGCTGGAGCTTTCGGCGGCGGCCAGCACCGCGTTCAAGGCGCCGTCCTTCAACGATCTCTACTACCCGGACTTTTCCAATCCGGCGCTGCGGCCCGAAACGGCGCGCAACGTCGAAGCGGGCGCGACGTGGCGCGCGAGCACGATGCTTGCCGGGAGTGCATTCGCGTGGGAAGCGAGAGCGGTGGCCTACCGCAATCGCGTACGCGACCTGATCGTATTCGAGTGCGACGCGCAATTCGTGTGCGCGCCGCAGAACGTCGCGGACGCGACGCTCACCGGCGCGACCGTCGTGCTCGATGCGCGGCATGGCGGCACGTCGATGGTGGCATCGCTCGACGTGCAGGACCCGCGCGACGATCGCACCGATCTCCTGCTGCCGCGGCGTGCGCGCCAGCACGGGGTGATCAAGCTGGCGCGGCAGTGGGGCCCGGTGACGCTCACGACGGAGTTCGTCGCGTCCTCCCACCGCTTCGACGACGTCGACAACGTGCGGCGCCTCGGCGGCTACGGCATCGTGAATGTCACCGCGGAGTGGGCGTTCGCGCGCGACTGGTCTCTGCTGGTGCGCGGCGACAACGTGTTCGACCGCCAGTACGAGCTCGCCGCCAATTACTCGACGGGCGGCGCCACGGTGTTCGCGGCGCTCCGCTGGCTGCCACGATGACGCTGCGCGCACTGCTGTTCGCGGCAGCGATACTGGCGGCGCCGCTCGAGGCGAGCGCGCAGATCAGCGTCACCGACGACACAGGCATCACCGTCTCCGTCGCGCGCGCGCCGCAGCGCATCGTCAGCCTCGCGCCCAACGCCACCGAGATGGTCTTCGCCGCGGGTGCGGGACCGCGGCTGGTGGCAACGGTCGCCACGTCCGATTTTCCGCCGCCGGCGCGACAGCTGCCGCGGATCGGCGATGCAGCGAGCCTCGACCTGGAGCGAATCCTTGCACTGCAACCCGACCTGGTGGTGACGTGGCCTTACACCGTGCCGACGCAGCTTGCCGCGCTGCGGGCCCGCGGCATACCGATCTTCACCATCGATCCGCGTTCGGTGCAGGACATCGCGGGCGACGTCGAACGGCTTGGCATCCTGCTCGGAACCTCCGCCGTCGCGCAGGCTGCAGCTGCAGCGGTGCGCGCCCGCGAAGACGAATTGCAGCACCGCTTCGCGACGCGGCCGCCGGTGCGCGTGTTCTACGAGGTCTGGCCGACGCCGCTCGTCACACTGGGCGGCCGCCACCTGGTGAGCCGGGCGCTGGAGACGTGCGGCGGGCGCAACGTGTTCGCGACCCTCGACGCGCCGGCGCCGAACGTCAGCATCGAGGCGGTGCTGGAAGCGCGACCGGAGGCGATCGTCGCCGGTGCCGATGGTGGCCGCCGGCCCGCGTGGCTCGACGACTGGCGCCGCTGGTCCGCCCTGCCGGCGGTCGCGCACGGGAATCTCTTCGCCGTGAACGCCGACCTCCTGCATCGGTCAGGCCCGCGTTTTGTCGATGGCGTGGCGGAGTTGTGCGACGTTCTCGAACAGGCGCGCGCGCATCGCGTTCGGGCGACGGCCGCTCCCTGACGCAATGGCTCAGGCTGGAAGCAGCGTACGGTAGGGCTCTTCGCCAACCGCCACGAGCGGCTGTCCGAAGAGCTCGGAAAGGTCCTTCGCGCCAAGCACGTCGCGCGCGGTGCCAAAACGCGCCCGGCCGTGGCCGATGGCGATGGCGCTGTCGGCGTAACGCAACGCGAGATGCAGGTCGTGCAACACCAGCACCAGTGCCGTGCGTGCCTCGCGCTTGTGCCGCGACAGCAGGTCGAGGACGCCAATCTGGTGCCGCAGGTCGAGATGCGCCGTGGGCTCGTCGAGGAGCAGCAGGTGCGCGTCCTGCGCGAGCATCGCGGCGATGGCGACGCGGCGCCGCTCGCCGCCGGACAGCGTCGCGACCTCGCGGGCCTCGAGTGCGTCGAGGCCGACGCTCGCGAGCGCGGCGCGGGCCTTGTCGACGTCGTCCGCCGACTCCCAGCGCCATGGCTTGACGTGCGGATGGCGGCCGACAAGGACCGTTTCGAGCACCGTGGCCGGAAACGCGTCATGATCGTACTGCGGCAGCCATGCGCGCCGGCGCGCCCGCTCCCGCGCATCGAGAGCGTCGATGGACTTCCCGTCGTAGGCGATGCTGCCGCGCGACGCGGGCAACAAGCCCGCAAGCGTGCCGAGCAGCGTCGTCTTCCCAGCTCCGTTGGGGCCGACGATGACGGCGCATTCGCCCGGCGCGATGGCGAAGTCGAGCCCTTCGCAGAACACGCGATCGGCGATGCCCACCGTCAGGCCGGTGACGGCGAGGCGCGCGGTGCTCACTGTCGCCCCAGCAGCCATAGGAATACGGGCACGCCGATGATCGCGGTCACCACGCCGACGGGCAGCTGCACCGGCGCGAGCACGCTGCGGGCAATGGTATCCGCGACCACGAGCAACGCCCCGCCCGCGAGCGCGCACGCAGGAAGGAGCACCCGCTGATCATTGCCTACCACGAGCCGCAGCGCGTGCGGCACCACCAGGCCGACGAAACCGATGCTGCCGGCAGTCGTGACGGCCGCCGCCGTCGCGAGGGCGGCGAGCGCATGCAGGGCCACCGTGACGCGCTCGCTGGACACACCGAGGCTCGTCGCGACGGCGGCGCCGCGCATCAGCACGTTGAGATCGCCGGCGAGCGCGAGCCCGCCGGCGATCACGACAGCGAGAACCAGGAACGCGGGCCACGCCGGCCCTGCTGACGAAAGATCGCCGATCAGCCAGAACAGCATGCCGCGCAGCTGCACCTCGGGGGCGAGCGAGAGCAGCAGCGCGATCAGCGCGCCCCAGCCCGAGGCAACGACGATCCCCGTCAGCAGCAGGCGATTGGCCGTCCACGGCGACTGCTGCGCACGCCCCCGAGCGAGACCGAACACGAGCGTGGTCGACAGCACGGCACCACCGAATGCCGCCGGGCTCGCGAACCCGGCGTAGCCGCACGCGATGGCGGTCAGCGCCGCAACGGCGGCGCCACCGGAGAGTCCCAGCACGTACGGATCGGCCAGAGGGTTGCGGAGGAGTACCTGCATGAACGCGCCGGCGAGCGCCAGCAGCGCGCCCGTCGCGAACGCCGCCAACGCGCGCGGCAGGCGCAGGTCGCGCACGATGGCGAGGTCCATGTCCGGGGCGCTGCCGAACACGCCTTCGATGATCCGCGCGGCAGGAAGACGCACGCTGCCGACGGACAAGGCGACGGCGAGCGCAACAGCCGCGACCAGACCGAGGCCGAGCAGGAGGACAATGACGCTTGCAGGCGTGCGCAGGACTGGACGCAAAGACATGGACGTCGTCGGGGATGAACGCACGCGGCGTGGCGGTGTCATTATAGGGGTCGCACGGGTGCAACGTGCGCAAGACACCATGAGCAAGGCATTCACGCGCGAAACCGACGACACGCTCGAGGACGACGAACTCGAGCAGGCCGCACCGCTGCCCTCCGGCACGCGCAACTACATGACCCCTGGAACCTTCGCCAAGCTCAAGGCGGAGCTCGACCGGCTCGTGCAGAAGGATCGTCCGGAGCTCGTCGCGACGATCGCCTGGGCGGCATCCAACGGCGACCGGTCGGAGAACGCCGACTATATCTACGGCAAGCGCCGGCTGCGCGAGATCGACCGCCGCATCCGTTTTCTCATCCGTCGCCTCGATCTCGCCGAAGTCGTCGACCCGCTGACGCGGCGTGATGCCGGCGACGAGGACCGGGTCTTCTTTGGCGCGACCGTGACGACGGTCAGTGCGCAAGGCGAGCAACGCACGATCAGCATCGTCGGGGTCGACGAGATCGATACCGCGCGCGGGTACATCAGCTGGGTGTCGCCCATGGCCCGTGCGCTGCTGAAGTCGCGTGAAGGCGACACTGTCGTGTTGCGCACGCCGGGTGGAACCGAGGAGCTCGAGGTGGTTTCCGTGCGCTACGTTCCGCTGGCGACCGGCGATGATGCCGCTGGCGCAGCAAACGGTTGACGCGGCGCCGACGCAGCACCTATAGTCCTTCGATGGCTTCCCTGTTCCCCTTCGACGATGCTGCGGCCGACGCAGGACTTGAGGCAGAGCTCGATGTGCTCGAGCGCAAGCTGGCATCGCTCATCAGCCACGTGCGCGCGCTGCGCTCGGCGAACGAGGCGCTGCGCCGCGATCTCGCGACGGCGCAGACCCGCAATCGCACGTTGGCGGAGCGGGTGGTCGAGGCGAGCGCACGCATCGACGCGCTCGTGGCGCGGCTTCCGGAGGTGACGGAGTGAACGGGCAGCCGGCTGCCGACAACGATCGGGGGATCACCCTCGACGTGACGGTGCTCGGGCGCAGCTACAAGGTCGCCTGTCGCGAGGAAGAGCGCGCCGAGCTCGTCGAAGCGGTGGCCTTTCTCGACCGCCGCATGCGCGAGATCCGCGATGCCGGGCGCATTTCCGGGATCGAGCGCATTGCAGTGATGGCGGCGCTCAACATCGCCAACGAATTTTTGCGGGCGCGGCGCGAACCCGCCGACCATTCCGCAGTCACACCTTTCGACGAGGTGTCGGCACGGCGTAGAATCGACGTCATGAAGAACGCGATCGACCAGGTGCTCGCCGGCGCCTGATCATGCAACAGCCGCCTCGCGCAAGCGACGGCATCCATCAATGTTCCCTGCGGTGTTCGAATCGTCCATACACTCTTTGAACCAATGCTAAGTTAGCGCGGTTGCCGAGCCATCTTGGGCTGGTGTGCGCTCCCATGCGGAAGCGCCTTAAGGCCCTGGCAGGTGACCACTCTTGAACCTAGGTTCAAGATGACGGACGGTACGGCACAGGCGGGGGACACCTTTCACAGCGCACACGACGAGGTGCGTGCAGGGCAGCAGGGCAGCACCCACGCGAGGCGGCAAGGCTCCCGTCGCGCGCGAATCCCGGACAGGCGCGGCGCAGCGGCGGTTTCGTGCGCCGCGATTTTTTGTGCGCTCGAAAGGCATCAGATCGCCATGGCGTACTGGCTGATGAAGTCGGAGCCCGACGAGTTCTCGATCGACGATCTCGCGGCGGCACCGGATCGGACCACCGCGTGGTTCGGCGTGCGCAACTATCAGGCGCGCAACTTCATGCGCGACGCGATGCGCGTCGGCGACCGCGCGTTCTTCTATCATTCGAGCTGCCCGGAGCCGGGCATCGCCGGCATCTGCGAGATCAGCGCCCCGGCCTATCCCGACGCCACGCAGTTCGATCGCAAGAGCCCCTATTACGACCGCGGCGCGTCGCGCGAGGCGCCGCGCTGGGTCAATGTGGACGTCCGGTTCGTGAAGAAGACGCGCCTCGTTTCGCTCGCCGAGCTGCGTGCCGAACCGCGACTCGCCCGCATGCGCCTGCTGCAGCGGGGCAATCGCCTCTCCATCACCCCGGTGGACCCCGCCGAATGGTCGGTGATCCTGGAGCTCGCGGCCCGCAAGGGCTGAAGTGCCTGATGCACGCCGAGCTCTTCGCCACGCTCGTGGTGCTCGGCGCCGGCGTGGGATTTCTGGCCGGGCTGCTTGGCATCGGCGGTGGGCTGACCATGGTGCCGCTGCTGACGCTGCTTTTCGCGCGCGAAGGCTTCCCGGTCGATCACGTCGTGCACGCTGCCGTCGCCACGGCCACGGGGGCGATGGTCTTCACATCGATCTCCTCCGCCCGCGAGCACCATCGTCATGGCGCCGTCCTCTGGTCCGTGGTTGGCGCGCTCGCACCCGGCGTGATCGTCGCGTCCATCGTCGGGCCGCAGCTCGTGAAGGGGCTGTCCACCGCCGCGTTTGCGATGTTCTTCGGCGTGTTCGTGGCGGCGATGGCGACGCAGATCCTTCTCGACCGCAAGCCGCACCCCACGCGGGAACTGCCTGGGAGGCCCGCCCTGGCTGCGGTCGGCGCGGGCATCGGCCTCGTGTCCAGCATGGTGGGCGCGGGCGGCGCGTTCCTGAGCGTGCCGTTCATGGTCTGGTGCAACGTGCATCTGCGCAGCGCGGTGTCTACCGCGGCCGCGGTGGGTCTGCCGATCGCCGTCGCGAGCACCATCGGATTCATGATCGCCGGCCGCGACGCGGTCGACATGCCTCCCTACAGTCTCGGCTACATCTACCTGCCGGCACTCCTGGCCATCGTGATCGGCAGCGTGCTGCTCGCGCCGGTCGGCGCGCGCCTCACGCATCGCTGGCCCGTGCGCACGCTTCGCCGGGCGTTCGCGTGTCTGCTGTACGTGCTTGCCGGATCGATGGTGTGGAAGACCCTGCGCCTTTAGCGCGCCGTGTGCCGTCGGGTCGCTGACGTTTTCGGTCCCGAGCCCGACCGTGGCGGCTTGCGCCTGCCGCCATCGGGTTCGATGCCGGTGATCTCGCGGATCAACGCGCCCCCGGTGGTCATCAGGAACTCGCGGAACGCCTGCGCCACCGGCGGCAGCCGCTTGTTGCGCCGGTGCACGAGGTACCAGTTCAGCATCAGCGGGAACCCCTGCACGTCCAGCACGGCGAGGCTGCCGACCGCGAGCTCGAGACTGATCGTGTGGGCCGACAGGAACGTGAGACCCATGCCGGCCATCACCGCCTGCTTGATGGTTTCCGCGCTGCGCAGCTCCATGACCACATTGAGCGCGCGCAGCTTATCGCCGAACGCCTCGCCCATCGAGTTCCACGTGTCGGACCCCTGCTCGCGCACCACGAACGGCTCGCGCAGGATAGTGGCGAGCGGAACGCGCTGTTTGCCGACGAGCGGGTGCTGCGGCGGGGCGACGATCACGTACGGGTGCGGGGCGAAGGGCTCGTTGATCGTGTCGAGATCCAGCGGCGGGCGCACCATGACGGCGAGATCCGTGCGGTTCTCCAGCAGCTCGCGCAGCAGTGCCTCCCGGTTGTGCACCTGCAGGTTGAGCGTGACACCGGGATGGCCGCGCGTGAACTCCGCCAGGAGACGCGGAAAGAAATAGTCGCCGGCACTGATCACGGCGACATTGAGGGTGCCGCCGGCCACTCCCTTCAGCTGTGCCATCGCCGCCTCCGCGTCGTGGAACTGCTGGATGATGGCGCGGCTGTAGTGCAGCATCTCGCGGCCGGCGGGAGTCAGATAGATTTTCTTGCCGAGCTGCTCGAACAGCGGCAGTCCCGCGTGCAGCTCGAGTTGCTTGACCTGCGCCGACACGGCAGGCTGCGTGAGGTGCAGCTCCTCGGCGGCGCGCGAGAAGCTGAGGCGCCGGGCGACGGCTTCGAAGACCTTGAGCTGGCGCAGCGTGGCATTCTTCATCGCAAGGGCGTGATTGGCTGGTCGATAACCTATACATTATCGTATCGATCAAAAACTTTGACTATCCCTTATGATCATCGCGATTTAATCTCTCGCCATCGAGTGACCGCCGTGTGGGCGGCCACGGAAATGACCGCAGCGAGGCAGCAATGGGATCACAGCACGGACGCGATGCTCTGCAACACGAACCCGAGACGGACGGCCTCGAGCGCGACGCATTCAACGCCGCGTTTCGCGAGCTCGGGCTGCGCTGGCACTGGGACGCCGCATTGTTCCAGAAGCTGAAGCGCATCCCCGACGACCGCGATCGCGTGCGCACGTACATCGAGACGCGCGAGCAGCACCTGCTCAAGGCGTACGACGCGGCATTCCTGGTCGGCGCGGTGTGCGCCGCGAAGGCTGAAGCATTTCGCCGCGATGCGCCGCCGGCGGCACGGAGCGCGCGCAGCGCGGACTGCGCCGAATACGCTCAGGGGCAGACGGGCTTCTGACGGCCCGCGGCCCCCGCGCCGCCACTGTCCAAAACGTCTCCTGCGCTGCGCAATGCAGCGCAGGTTTGCGTGCGTCCGCCATTAGCAAATTTCCGCGCGCGACTTCGTTCCGCCCGCGCATTTTCAGTCATCCGCCTATTGACGCGGCTCCGTCCGAACAGGTACAAGACCGCGGTAGTGACAGGGCATTTGGACGCAAAGCAGAACCGCAGCAGCGGTCGCCCGTCACCTCTCAAGTCACCTCCTGGAGGAATCGTGTCGATCACATCTGCATTGAAGCGCTCGGCTGTCGCCCTCGCGGCCACAACACTCGTAGCTGCAGCCTCTCCCGCGTTCGCGTGGGAACCCACCAAGCCCGTGGAGTTCATCGTGCCTGCCGGCACCGGCGGTGGTGCCGACCAGATGGCGCGTCTGCTGCAAGGCGTCATCTCCAAGAACAACCTGATGAAGCAGCCGCTCATCGTCGTCAACAAGTCGGGCGGCGCGGGCGCGGAAGGCTTCCTCGACGTCAAGAACTCGAAGGGCGATCCCCATAGGATCATCATCACCCTGTCGAATCTCTTCACCACTCCGCTCGCGACCGGCGTCCCGTTCAACTGGAAGGACCTCACGCCAGTCGCGATGCTGGCGCTCGACAATTTCGTGCTTTGGGTCAACGCCGATACGCCGTATCAGACCGCCAAGCAGTATGTCGACGCGATCAAGGGAGGCGGCCCGAACAAGTTCAAGATGGGTGGCACCGGCTCCAAGCAGGAGGACCAGATCATCACCGTTGCGCTCGAGAAGGCGACGGGCGTGAAGATGACGTACATTCCGTTCAAGGGTGGCGGCGATGTCGCTGTGCAACTCGTCGGGAAGCACATCGATTCATCGGTCAACAACCCGATCGAGGCCGTCGCGCAATGGCGGGCGGGCGCGCTGCGGCCGTTGTGCGTGTTCGGCGCCGCGCGCATGCCGTACAAGGACAAGGTGACCGACAAGATGTCCTGGAACGACATCCCGACCTGCAAGGAGGCCGGGGTGCCCATCGACTACGAGATGCTGCGCGGCATCTTCATGTCCCCGGGCGTCACCCAGGATCAGGTGAACTACTACGTGGACGTGTTCAAGAAGGTTCGCGAGACGCCCGACTGGAAGAAGTTCATGCAGGATGGCGCGTTCACGCAGACGTTCATGACCGGTCCCGAGTACGTCAAATGGGTCGAGAAGGCCGAGGCGACGCACCGCGAACTGATGAAGGAAGCCGGCTTCCTGGCCAAGCCGTAGCAGCGGTATCGCGAGGGCCGCGCGGGTACTCCCCGGCGGCCCTTTGTCGCTGCGCGCCTCTCGCGCGTACGCCTTCAACAAGCCACGGCTGGTCATGAACGAACAACCTCATGTCGCGCAGGAAGGCGGCGTCTCGGCCCGCAGCGTCGAGATCGCCGTCGCATTGCTCATCTTCGCTCTCGGAGCGCTGGTCGTCTTCGACAGCTACCGGCTCGGCTCCAAGTGGGGCGCCGACGGTCCGGAATCCGGCTACTTCCCGTTCTACATCGGCGTCCTGCTGTGCATCTCGAGCGGCGTCATCTGTGCACAGGCGATCGTCAACTCGGCCATGAAGGGCGAGCTCTTCGTGACGTGGGGGCCGCTCAAGCTCGTGCTGACGGTGCTCATCCCCGCGGTGGTCTACGTGCTGGCGGTGCAGTACATCGGCCTGTACATCGCATCCGCCATCTACATCACCGTCTTCATGGTGTGGCTGGGCCACTATTCCTGGCTGCGCAGCGTGCTGGTAGGCGTCGGTGTGAATGTCGCGTTTTTCCTGATGTTCGAGGTCTGGTTCAAGGTGCCGCTCTTCAAGGGCGAGCTCAACCTGCTCGGGTTCCTGGGCTACTGAGTCCGCGCACGCCTCACCCTAGGAGACGAAGTTGGTAGAACTCAGCGCACTCTTCCATGGTTTCTCGGTGGTGCTGACGCCGTTCAACATGCTGCTGATGATGATCGGCATCGTGCTCGGCGTGATCATCGGCGTGCTCCCCGGCCTCGGCGGCGCGAACGGCGTCGCCATCCTGCTGCCGCTCACGTTCTCGATGCCGCCGACCTCGGCCATCATCATGCTGTCGTGCATCTACTGGGGTGCACTGTTCGGTGGCGCCATCACCTCGATCCTGTTCAACATCCCCGGCGAGCCATGGTCGGTCGCGACGACCTTCGACGGTTATCCAATGGCGCAGCAGGGCCGTGCGGGCGAGGCCCTCACCGCCGCCTTCACGTCGTCGTTCGTCGGCGCGTTCGTCGCCGTGGTCATGATCACCTTCCTTGCTCCGATGGTGGCGAAGTTCGCGTTGCGCTTCGGTCCACCCGAGTTCTTCGCCGTGTACCTGCTCACCTTCTGCAGCTTCATCGGCATGGGCAAGGGCTCGCCCTGGAAGACGCTCGTCTCGATGATGCTCGGCTTCGCGCTTGCCGCAGTGGGCATGGACACCGTGACCGGCCAGTTGCGGCTCATCTTCGGGTTCACCGAGCTCATGCGGGGCTTCGACTTCCTGATTGCGGTCATCGGACTGTTCGGGATCGGCGAGATCCTGCTGTCGATGGAGGAGGGTCTGTCCTTCACCGGCAAGACGGCGACGATCAACCCCAAGGTCGTGCTGCAGACCTGGGCGAAGCTCCCCCGCTACTGGGTGACGTCGCTCAGGAGCTGCGTCATCGGCTGCTGGATGGGTATCACGCCCGGCGGCGCGACACCGGCGTCGTTCATGAGCTATGGCGTGGCCAAGCGCGTGTCCCGCGACGGCAGCAAGTTCGGCACCGGGCAGATCGAAGGCGTGGTGGCGCCCGAGACCGCGGCACACGCAGCCGGCACCTCGGCGCTCCTGCCAATGCTCGCCCTGGGGATTCCCGGCTCGCCAACCGCCGCCGTCCTGTTGGGCGGCCTGCTCATCTGGGGCCTGCAGCCCGGGCCGCTGCTCTTCGTGGAGCAGAAGGACTTCGTCTGGGGTCTCATCGCGAGCATGTACCTCGGCAACATCGCGGGCCTGCTGATCGTGCTGACGTGCGTGCCCTTCTTCGCCGCCATCCTGCGCATCCCGTTCTCGATCATCGCGCCCATCATCGTGGTGATCTGCGCCATCGGTGCGTACACCGTCCACAACGCCATGCTCGACATCTGGCTGATGGTCCTCTTCGGCGTCATCGGCTACGTGTTCAAGAAGCTCGACTACCCGCTCGCGCCACTGGTGCTTGCCCTCGTGCTCGGCGACAACGCGGAGAATTCGTTCCGGCAGGCCATGCTGATCTCGCAGGGCGACATGCGCGTGTTCTTTTCGAACGGGCTGGTGGGTGGTATCACCGCGCTCGCGCTGCTGCTGCTGGTGTGGCCGCTGATCTCCCGCCTCATCGCGCGGGTGCGTGCCGGCACGCCGGAGATCGCGACCTAGGGACTGCCGATTGGGTGGACACATGACCGTCATCGCAATGTCGCAGGAGATGGGCACGCTCGGCCGGGATGTCGCCGCCGGGGTGGCACAGGCGCTCGGGCTGGGACTCGTGCGCCATGAAATCGGCGACGCGGCCGCGGACCGCATGCGTGTCAAGAAGAGCCTCATCCGGCGCTTTCGCGAAGGCCAGGTGGGCTGGTTCGAGAAGCGCCGGGTGGACGAGAGCAGCCTGGCGCTGTTCACGGCGGAGCAGGTGTACGAGCATGCACTGGAAGGCAACGTGCTCATCCGCGGCTGGGGAGCGACGCTGCTGCTCTACGGCGTGCGGCACGTGCCCTGCATCCGGGTGTGCGCGCCCCTGGAAAACCGGGTGCGCTGGCTGATGGAGCGCCTCGACACCGACGACCCGCAGGTTGCCCGCGACGAGATCGACCGGTCGGATGCCGCACACACGGCACGCATCCAGCATGCGTTCGGCGTCACGCTCGGCGACCCGCTGCTGTACGACATGGTGCTCAACACCGGTCGCGTGTCCATCGCGAGTTGCATCGAACAGATCGTCGGACTGGCGCGCCGCCCGGAGTTCCAGCCCACCGAAGAGAGCGTCGCGGGCCTGCGCAACCTCGCCCTCCAGGCGCGTATCCAGACGGCCCTGCGAGCGCACGACCCTGAAACCCACATCACCATCACCCCCGAAGTCGACGGCGGCCATGTGGTGTTGCGCGGGGTGGTCGTCAACGAAGCCGAGCGGCAGATGGCGTCGACCGTGGCGCGCGGGGTGCCGGGCGTGCAGAGCGTCGACAACGAGTTGCGGACCATGCGCACCACGCATCGCTATCGGGAAGCGGCGGCGGGCGAGGAGTGACGAGAGCCCGAGCCGGATCGCGGCGGTCCCGAGCCGGGTTCATATAAGGTATAGGTTATAGCTACGATTCGAAGTTCTGATTAGTCGTTATGGTGCCCCCCGCTGTACGCTGCGAGCTTGGGCTGCTCGCCACGGCAGCACCAGTTCGCGGGCAAGCGAGCGTGGGTCCGGTCGGCATCGCGACAGCGCGGTGGCGACAGCACGGATCGAACCGCCATCCGCGTGGTCCACGATTCGCACCTGTTGAAACAAAATCACTCTGCGTCCAGCCTTCGGTTTGCCCGCGCAAGCATCGGCGGCATCCTGCATGCCGGACAGCAAGAGTGCATTCCCATAAGAAAACCACTCGTCGCAAGATCACGGGCCGCGCTGCAGGCCTTCAATTAGGAGGAAAGCCAGATGGCTAACGGGACTGCGCAGCAACGCAGCGACGCGGCATTCGCGTCGCGAGGCTCGTACCGGTGGATTCAGTTGTTCCTGGGGATCATCTGCATGGTGATGATCGCCAACCTGCAGTACGGCTGGACCCTGTTCGTGAACCCCATTGCGGACAAGTATGGCTGGACCAAGGCTTCGATCCAGGTCGCGTTCACCATCTTCGTCCTGCTCGAAACGTGGCTGGTTCCGGTCGAGGGTTACCTCGTCGACCGGTTCGGACCGCGCCCCGTGGTGCTCGTCGGCGGATTGCTTTGCGGACTTGGCTGGATCATGAACTCCCTCGCGAGTTCATTGGCGATGCTGTACTTCGCGGCCGCGATCAGCGGACTCGGAGCGGGCGCCGTGTACGGCACGTGCGTCGGCAACGCGCTCAAGTGGTTCCCCGACCGACGCGGCCTCGCCGCGGGCCTCACCGCGGCCGGATTCGGTGCCGGTTCGGCCCTGACGGTGCTGCCCATCCAGGCCATCATCAAAGCGTCGGGCTATGAGACCGCGTTCATGTACTTCGGCATCGGCCAGGGATTGGTTGTCATGCTGGTGGCGCTGATGCTCATCGATCCGCGGCACGTGGTGAATCCGGGTGTCGCGCGCCAGGCAATGAAGGCGCCCAATACGCGGGTCCCGCAGACCAAGCGCGACTATCGCCCCATGGAGATCATCCGCGAGCCGGTCTTCTGGGTCATGTATCTCCTGTTCGTGATGGTGGCTGCCGGCGGCCTCATGGCGGTGGCCCAGCTCGCGCCGATCGCCAAGGACTTCAAGATCGGCGACGTCCCGGTCAGCATCCTGGGCCTGACGCTGCCTGCGCTCACCTTCGCGCTCACCATCGATCGCGTGCTGAACGGTTTCTGCCGCCCATTCTTCGGTTGGGTGTCGGACAACATCGGGCGCGAGCTCACGATGCTGCTCGCGTTCTTCGCCGAGGGCGTGGGGATCATGGCGCTGTACCAGCTTGGTCACAATCCCGTGGCTTTCGTGGTGTTGAGCGGCCTCGTGTTCTTCGCCTGGGGCGAGATCTACAGCCTGTTTCCGTCCACCAACGCGGACACCTTCGGCAGCAAGTACGCCACCGCCAATGCCGGGTTGCTGTACACGGCCAAGGGCACCGCGTCGCTGCTGGTGCCGCTCTCGAGCCTGCTGACCGCCGCGACAGGAAACTGGCACGCGGTGTTCGTGACAGCCTCGGCGCTCAACATCCTGGCTGCGCTGCTCGCCTGGTTCGTGCTGCGGCCGATGCGTAGAGCGGTCATCGAGAACAGCAAGGCCGAGCCGATCGTCGCGGGCAGTCCGCAACCCGCATAGCGCCGTGTGTGGGCCCCGCTGGAGCATCGTCCGTCGAGGTGCTCCGGCAGGCCCGCGCCGCACTCGACCCGTGAGCTACTCCGTTTTCATCACATGTTTATTCGACCGTGCAGCCGCCGCGCGGCGACGTACCGCGCATGAACCCGGTCGATGCCCTGATGGGCTCGCCTGGGCGTGCTGCGGTGTTGGCGATCATGATCGTGGCAAGGCTCGCGCACGGGACGCTCGGCTTCGGGTTTCCGGTGATCTCCACGCCGATGGTGGCGCTCCTCACCGACGTGCAGACGGCGGTGCTCGTAACGCTGTTTCCGAACGTTGCGGTCAATCTCGTCAGCATGGTGCGTGGCGGCGATTGGCGCCACAGCATCGCCCGCTACTGGCCCGTGGCGGCGTACGTGCTGGTCGGAACGGTGATCGGCACGCGGGTGCTGCTGCTTACCGATCCCAAACCGATCAAGCTGCTGCTGGCGGCGATGCTCGTCGTGTACCTGCAACAGCACCGGTTGCGCGGCCTCGATTGGTCGTGGCTGCAGCGGCACCCACACGCGTCGTCGCTCATGTTCGGGCTGCTCGCAGGCTTTCTTTCGGGCACCGTCAACGTGGCCGTGCCGCCACTCGTCATCTATTTCATGGCGCTCGGGCTCGCTCCGGTCGCCATGACGCAAATCCTGAACCTGTGTTTCCTGGTCGGCCGCTCGACCCAGCCGGTGACGCTCGCGATGGCCGGCAAGCTCGGCTGGTCGACGTTTGCCGGCACGCTGCCCCTCACCGCGATTGCCGTGCTGACGCTTTTCGTGGGCATGCGACTGCAAGCCCGCGCGGGCCCGGCCGTGTTCCGGCTGCTCCTGCGCAACGTGCTGTGGGCGATGGCGGCGCTGCTGGTGGCACAGGTGCTATGCCAGCACCGTTGAACACGTCTTTCGTGACACGATGCTGCAAAGGGCCGGCCCTTGCGCCGGTCGATTGAAGTCGACGCGGCGAACATGCCGCGCCGGGTAAACGCATACAAGGAGACGAGATGAAAGCGTTGTCGGGCATCCGCATTCTAGACATGACCCATGTGCAGGCCGGGCCCACGGCATCGCAACTCATGGCGTGGATGGGCGCGGACGTGATCAAGTTCGAGAACCCGGTTGGCGACGCCACGCGCGCACAGCTGCGCGACGTGCCGAATGCGGACAGCCTCTATTTCACGATGCTGAACTGCAACAAGCGCTCGATCACCGTGAACATGAAGAACGCCGAAGGCAAGAAGGTGTTCATCGAGCTCCTGAAGAAGTGCGACATCATCATGGAGAACTTCGGCCCCGGCGTGCTCGACCGCTTCGGCTTCACGTGGGAAAAGATCCACGAGATCAATCCGCGCATCATCATGGGCTCGATCAAGGGCTTCGGTTCGAACGGCCCGTACTCGGACTTCAAGGCCTACGAGAATGTCGCGCAGGCGATGGGCGGCGCGATGAGCACCACCGGCGTGCCGGAAGGCCCGCCGTTCGTGACCGGCGCGCAGATCGGCGATTCGGGCACGGGCCTGCATCTCGTGATCGGGCTGCTCGCCGCCCTGCAGCATCGGCATCAGTCCGGCAAGGGCCAGTATGTCGAGGTCGCCATGATGGACGCGGTGATGAATCTTTGCCGCGTCAAGTTTCGCGATCACCAGCGCCTCTTCCACGGCCCGCTCGCCGAATACTCGGTGGGCACGCACCAGGGCATGGGTGCCGTGCCCCGCGCCGGCAATGATTCCGGCGGAGGCCAGCTCGGCAATGCGATCCGCTGCAAGCCAGGCGGTCCGAACGACTTCATCTACATCGTCGTGCAGGAAGTCGTGTGGGCGGATCTCGCCAAGCGCATCGGTCAGGAACTCGGCCTGCCGGACCTCGTCAACGATCCGCGTTTCGCCACCATCGCCGAGCGGCGCAACCACCAGAACGACATGTGGGAGCTCATCGGCGAGCTGGCGCTCAAATACACCAAGCGCGAGTTCATGGCGATCCTGAACGAGCTCGACGTGCCGTGTGGCCCGATCATGTCGACCGAGGATCTGTTCCACGACGAGCACGTGCTGGGGCGGCAGATGATGGTCGAGCTCGACCATCCGCAGCGCGGTACCTGGTACAACGTGGGCATGCCGATCAAGCTGTCCGATTCGCCCGCGGAGATCCGCCGCTCGCCCACCCTGGGCGAGCACACCGACGAGGTCCTGCAGGAAGTGCTCGACATGCCGGCGGCGGAGATCGCGCGCATGCGCGAGGCCGGCGCATTCTCGAAGGAAGCACCGAAGAAGGTTCCCGCCTGATGTACGCGCGGTGCTTCGCCCGCGCGTCGGGCGGAGCGCGCACGGCGTCCATGGTCATATTGATGGAAATGCGTTGAACTCACCGATTGCAACGAGGCAGGGCGTCATCCCCATCGCGAGCACCGGCCGCCGGCAGGGACCGAAGGTGCGCGGGACGTCGAAGGGACGCACCGTCGATCCGGCCGCCATGGAAGAGGTGCGCGCGCTGCTGGGCGATGCACCGCGGCGCCGGGATCTGCTCATCGAGCACCTGCACCGCATCCAGGATGCTTACGGGTACCTGCCGGCCACGCATCTCGTCGCGCTCGCGGCGGAAATGCGCCTGCCGATGACGGAGGTCTACGAGGTCGCGACGTTCTATCATCACTTCGACGTGGTGAAGGAGGGTGAGCGCGCGCCGCCGAAGCTCACCGTGCGCGTATGCGATTCGCTCTCCTGCGCGATGGCCGGCGCCCGCGGGCTCCTGGACGAGCTGCCTGCGCGGCTGGGCGAGAACGTGCGCGTCGTCCCCGCGCCGTGCGTCGGGCGCTGTCACGCGGCGCCCGTCGCCCTGGTTGGCTGGAACCCGGTGGACCACGCGACCGTCGATTCCGTCGGCGATGCCGTCGCGAGCGGCGCGTTCCGCCCGGCGGTGGCGGCATATATCGATTACGCCCAGTACCGCGCCGCCGGGGGTTACCGGACACTGGTCGAGTGCGTTTCCGGCCAGCGGACGCTCGACGACGTGCTCGGCACGATGGAAAGCTCGGCGCTGCGCGGCCTCGGCGGCGCGGGGTTCCCGGCCGGGCGCAAGTGGCGCATCGTCCGTGCGGAGCCGGCGCCGCGGCTCCTGGCGGTCAACATCGACGAAGGCGAGCCGGGCACGTTCAAGGATCGCCACTACCTCGAGCGCGACCCGCACCGGTTTCTGGAAGGCATGCTGATCGCGGCGTGGGCGGTCGACATCGCCGAGATCTACATTTACCTGCGCGACGAGTACGCGGGCTGCCGCGAGCTGCTGGCGCGAGAGCTCGAAGCGCTGTCCGCCGATCCGCCTTGTCCCTTGCCGACGATTCACCTGCGCCGCGGCGCCGGTGCTTACATCTGCGGCGAAGAGTCGGCGATGATCGAATCCATCGAAGGCAAGCGGGGCATGCCGCGCCTGCGTCCGCCGTACGTCGCGCAGGTGGGCCTCTTCGGGCGGCCCACGCTCGAACACAACATGGAAACGCTCTTCTGGGTGCGTGACATCCTCGAGAAGGGCGCCGCGTGGTTTGCCGACCAGGGCCGCAATGGCCGCAAGGGCCTGCGTTCGTTCTCGGTGTCAGGCCGCATACAGAAGCCGGGCGTGCACCTCGCGCCGGCGGGTATCACGCTGCGGGAACTCGTCGATGAATACTGCGGCGGCATGCTGCCGGGGCACGAGCTCTATGCGTATCTGCCCGGCGGCGCATCCGGCGGCATTCTGCCGGCGAGCCTGGCCGACATCCCGCTCGATTTCGACACCCTGAACGCGCATGGCTGCTTCATCGGCTCGGCGGCGGTGATGGTGCTGTCGCAGCACGATCGCGCGCGCGATGCCGCCCTCAACGTGATGGAGTTCTTTGCCGCGGAGTCGTGCGGCAAGTGCACGCCGTGTCGCGTGGGCACGGCCAAGGCGGTCACGCTGCTGCAGGCACCGCGCTGGGACCAGCCGCTCCTCGCGGAGCTGTCGCAGGCCATGGCCGACGCCTCGATCTGTGGCCTCGGGCAGGCAGCGCCGAACCCGATCCTTTGCGTCATGAAGTACTTTCCGCACGAGATCGCCTGACGCGAGTCGCGGCGGAAGAGGAAGCGATATGAACGACATGGCGGGCATTGCGGCGGCGCAGAAGGCGATTGCCTTCACCCTGAACGGGAAGGTGATCGACGCGCGGCCGGACGAGACCATCATCCAGGCCGCAGCGCGCCAGGGCGTGGACATCCCGCATCTGTGCTATGCGGAGAACATGCGCCCGGACGGCAACTGCCGTGCGTGCGTCGTCGAGATCGAGGGCGAGCGCGTGCTGGCGCCGTCCTGCTGCCGCGCGCCCAAGGAAGGCATGGTCGTGTCGAGCGTCAGCGCGCGCGCGCTGCACGCGCAGAAGATGGTGCTGGAGCTGCTGCAGTCCGACATGCCCCCGCACCAGTACCGGCTGGATTCCGAGCTGCAGCACTACGTGCGCGAGCTCGACATCGGCACGCCCCGGTTCGCCCCGCGCCTGTCGCCCGACGCCGACCTCTCCCATCCGGCGATCGCGGTCAATCTCGATGCGTGCATCCAGTGCACGCGCTGCGTGCGCGCCTGTCGCGAGGTGCAGGTCAACGACGTGATCGGGTTCGCCTATCGCGGCGATCATTCCGCTCCCGTGTTCGATCTCGACGATCCGATGGGTGCGTCGACATGCGTGGCGTGCGGCGAATGCGTGCAGGCCTGCCCGACGGGAGCGCTGATGCCCGCCCGCGAAGCCGGTCTCATCGACGCCGACAAGACGGTCGACTCGCTGTGCCCGTATTGCGGGGTGGGCTGCCAGCTCACCTATCACGTCAAGGACAACAGGATCGTGCGCGTCCAGGGCCGCGACGGCCCTGCCAACCATGGCCGGCTGTGCGTCAAGGGCCGCTACGGCTTCGACTACGTGCACCACAAGCAACGCCTCACGCGGCCGCTGATCCGGCGCGAAGGCATGGCGAAGTCCGCCGACTTCATCATGGATCCGGACGACGTGATGCGCGTGTTCCGCGAAGCGTCATGGGATGAGGCGCTCGAGCTGGCCGGTGGCAGGCTGCGGCAGCTGCGTGACGATCATGGTCCGGCGGCGCTCGCCGGCTTCGGCTCGGCCAAGGGCAGCAACGAGGAGGCGTACCTGTTCGAGAAGCTCGTGCGCACGGGCTTTCGCAGCAACAACGTGGACCACTGTACGCGCCTTTGCCACGCGTCGAGCGTCGCCGCGCTGATCGAGGGCATCGGCTCCGGTGCGGTGTCCAACCCGGTGATGGACGTGCTCCAGGCCGAGGTCGTGCTGCTCATCGGCGCGAACCCCATCGTCAATCATCCCGTCGCGGCCACGTGGATCAAGAACGCCACGAAGCAGGGCACCAAGCTTATCCTGGCCGATCCGCGCCGGTCCGAGCTTGCCCGTCATGCGTCGTACTACCTGCAGTTCAAGGCGGACACCGACGTCGCCCTCCTGAACGCGATGATGCACACCATCGTCACCGAAGGTCTGGTGAACCAGGCATTCATCGCCGATCGCACCAACGGCTACGACGAGCTGCGGCGGAACGTCGAGGGCTACAGCGCCGAAGCGATGGCGCCCATCTGCGGCATTCCCGCCGAGACGATCCGAGAGGTCGCCCGGCTCTTCGCCACCTCGCGGGCGTCGATGATCCTGTGGGGCATGGGCATCTCGCAGCACGTGCACGGCACCGACAATGCCCGCTGTCTCATCGCGCTGTCGATGATCACCGGCCAGATCGGGCGGCCGGGCACGGGCCTCCATCCGCTGCGCGGGCAGAACAACGTGCAGGGGGCGTCCGACTCCGGTCTCATCCCCATGTTCTTCCCGGACTACCAGCGCGTCGACAACCCGGAAGCGCGCGCGCGGTTCGAGAAGCTCTGGAACACGCCACTGGATCCGCGTCCCGGGCTCACCGTGGTCGAGATCATGGATGCCACGCACGCCGGCCAGATCCGTGGCATGTACATCATGGGCGAAAACCCGGCGATGTCCGACCCGGACGTGCACCATGCGCGCGGCGCGCTCGCCAAGCTCGAGCACCTCGTGGTGCAGGACATCTTTCTGACCGAGACCTGCTATCTCGCCGACATCATCCTGCCGGCGACGGCCTTCCCCGAGAAGACGGGCACGTTCACCAACACCGATCGTCTCGTGCAACTCGGGCGCAAGGCGCTCGATGCACCCGGCGAAGCCAAGCCGGACTTGTGGATCATCCAGGAGATCGCACGACGTCTCGGCCTCGCCTGGAACTACACCCACCCGTCGCAAGTGTTCAACGAGATGCGCAAGGCGATGCCGTCGATCGCCGGCATCACGTGGGAGCGGCTGGAAGCCGAATCGGCGGTGACGTACCCGTGCGTGAACGAGGGCGATCCCGGCGATCCGGTCGTCTTCACCGAGGATTTTCCGACCCCGACGCATCGCGCGCGGCTCGTTCCCGCGGATCTCATCCCCGCCAACGAGCGTCCGGATGCGGAATATCCGATGGTGCTGATCACCGGGCGGCAGCTCGAGCATTGGCACACCGGCAGCATGACGCGGCGCGCGTCGGTGCTCGATGCGATCGAGCCCGAGCCCGTGGCCTCGCTCAATTCGGGCGACCTGACGCGCCTGGGAGTGCGTCCGGGTGACGTCATCACCGTGGAATCGCGCCGCGGCCGCATCTCGCTCTATGCGCGTGCCGACGAGGGCACGCCGGCCGGCGCGGTGTTCATCCCGTTCTGCTATTACGAGGCAGCGGCGAACATGCTGACGAATCCTGCCCTCGATCCGTTCGGCAAGATCCCGGAATTCAAGTACTGCGCCGTGCGTGTGCATGCCGGCGGAACGATCGAGGAGCACATGAGCTTCGGCGGCGGACACGTCCTGCCCGAAGCGCAGACGGCGTAAGAGGGCAACGATCAGCGGTGGCGGATCCGGCGGGTAACGGCTCCGGGGCGCGAGGCATGCCGGTCAGGCTCCGGCCTGACCGGGCGCAGGACTGAGGCGGCACCTGCATCACGATGATTTCGAGAAATGACGAAGAAGGGACGATCAACATGGCCGAAGACAAGAAGCATTCAGGGGGCAAGATGACGCAAGACAAGACGGCGATCCGGCAGATTCTCGACAAGGTGAAGGCGGAGGGACGCACCTCGCTCACCGCGCCCGAAGGCAAGCTGGTCTGCGATGCGTACGGCATCCCGGTGCCGCGCGAAGGCGTCGCCACTTCGCGCCAGCAGGCCGCACAGCTCGCGAGCAGCATGGGCTTCCCGGTCGTGCTGAAGATCGTCTCGCCGGAAATCCTGCACAAGACCGAAGCCGGCGGCGTGCTGGTCGGCGTGAAGTCCGCGCAGGAAGCCGAGCAGGGCTTCGACACCATCATGGCCAACGCGAAGAAGTACGACGCGAAGGCAAACCTGCTGGGCGTGCAGGTGCAGCAGATGCTGAAGGGCGGCCAGGAAGTGATCGTCGGCGCGGTCACCGACCAGTCGTTCGGCAAGCTCGTGGCCTTTGGCCTCGGTGGCGTGCTCGTCGAGGTGCTGAAGGACATCACGTTCCGTCTCGCACCCGCGTCGCGGGAGGATGCGCTGTCGATGCTCGACGGCGTGCAGGCGGCCGAGATCCTCAAGGGCGTGCGCGGCGCCGATCCGGTCAATCGCGAGGCGCTCGCAGCGCTGATCGAGAACGTGTCGCGGCTGGTTTCGGATTTTCCCGAAATCGCCGAGATGGACCTGAATCCGGTGTTCGCGACGAAGGAAGGTGCCATCGCCGCCGACGTGCGCATCGTGGTCGACTGGAATCCTGCGCCCGCGCGGTTCCGTCCGAAGCACGAGGACATCGTCCGCGACATGAACCGCATCATGAAGCCGGATGCGGTGGCGGTCATCGGCGCGTCGAACGAGGCCGGCAAGATCGGCAACTCGGTCATGAAGAACCTGATCAACGGCGGCTATCAGGGCGAGATCTACCCGATCCATCCCTCGGCCGGCGAGATCATGGGCCGCAAGGCATACAAGAGCGTCAAGGACGTGCCGGGCACGATCGACGTCGCCGTCTTCGCCATTCCCGCCAAGTTCGTCGCCCAGGCGCTGATCGAAGTCGGCGAGAAGAAGATCCCCGGCGCGGTGCTCATCCCCTCCGGGTTCGCCGAGACCGGCAACGTCGAGGGCCAGAAGGAAATCCAGGAAATCGGTCGCAAGTACGGCGTGCGCCTGATGGGCCCGAACATCTACGGCTTCTACTACACGTGGAAGAACCTGTGCGCGACGTTCTGCACGGCGTACGACGTGAAGGGGCACGCGGCGCTGTCGTCGCAATCGGGCGGCATCGGCATGGCGATCATCGGTTTCTCGCGCTCCGCCAAGATGGGCGTGTCGGCGATCGTCGGCCTCGGCAACAAGTCGGACATCGACGAGGACGATCTCCTCACGTTCTTCGAGCAGGACGAGAACACGCACATCATCGCCCAGCACTGCGAGGACCTGAAGGACGGTCGCGCCTTCGCTGAGGTGGCGAAGCGCGTCTCCAAGAAGAAACCGGTCGTGGTGCTCAAGGCCGGCCGCACCAGCATGGGCGCGCGTGCGGCGAGCTCGCACACCGGTGCGCTCGCCGGCAACGACAAGATCTACGAGGACGTACTGAAGCAGTCGGGCGTGATCCGCGCGCGGAGCCTCCGCGACCTGCTCGAGTTCGCGCGCGCGATTCCCGTGCTGCCGACCCCCAAGGGCGAGAACGTGGTGATCATCACCGGCGCGGGCGGCTCGGGTGTGCTGTTGTCCGACGCCTGCGTCGACAACGACCTGCAGCTGATGACCATGCCGGCGGATCTCGATGCGGCCTTCAAGAAGTTCATCCCGCCGTTCGGCGCGTCGGGAAACCCGGTGGACATCACCGGCGGCGAGCCGCCGAAGACGTACCAGAACACCATCCGCCTGGGGCTCGAGGATCCGCGCATCCACGCCCTCATCCTTGGCTACTGGCACACGATCATCACGCCGCCGATGGTGTTCGCGAAGCTCGTCGCCGAAGTCGTCGAGGAGTTCAGGGCCAGGGGCATCTCGAAGCCGATCGTCGCCTCGCTTGCGGGGGACGTCGAGGTCGAGGAAGCCGCGGAATACCTGTTCGATCACGGCGTTCCGGCCTATCCGTATTCCACGGAAATGCCCGTTGCCGTGCTGGGTGCCAAGTACAAGTGGGCGCGCGGCGCGGGATTGATCAAATAGATTGGAACCGAGGTGGCAAGCGCTGCCGCGCGCCACCTCGAATCTGCTTTCTGAGGAGCGAACATGGACAGCGTCACCACAGCGCGCAAGGAACCGGCACCCGCCGGAATGCAGGCGACCCAGGAGATGGCCAGTGGCGGCCAGGCGGTGGCCAATCCGCAAGCACAAGAGATCGACGGTTTTCATCTCGTCATCGATGCCCTCAAGCTCAACGACATCGACACGATCTTCGGCCTGCCCGGCATCCCGATCACCGACCTCACGCGCAAGGCACAGGCCGCAGGCATGCGCGTGATCTCGTTCCGCCATGAGCAGAATGCCGGCTATGCCGCGTCCATCGCGGGGTTCCTGACGCAGAAGCCGGGCATTTGCATGACGGTGTCTGCGCCCGGCTTCCTCAATGGCCTGACGGCGCTCGCCAACGCGACCACCAATTGCTTCCCGATGATCCTCATCAGCGGCTCCAGCGAACGCGAGGTCGTCGACCTGCAGCAGGGCGACTACGAGGAGATGGACCAGCTCGCCATCGCAAAGCCGCTGTGCAAGGCCGCGTACCGCGTGCTCCATGCCGAGGACATCGGGGTGGGCATCGCGCGCGCCATTCGCGCCGCGGTTTCGGGCCGCCCCGGCGGCGTGTACCTCGACCTTCCGGCCAAGCTCTTCCCGCAGACGCTGGACGCGGAAGCGGGAAAGAAGTCGCTGATCAAGGTGGTCGATCCCGCGCCGCGTCAGATTCCGGCGCAGGATGCGGTGCAGCGCGCGCTCGAGCTGTTGAAGGGCGCCAAGCGTCCGCTCATCATTCTCGGCAAAGGTGCTGCGTATGCCCAGGCCGACGCGGATATCCGTGCGCTCGTCGAGAAGACCGGCATCCCCTATCTGCCGATGTCCATGGCGAAAGGCTTGCTGCCCGACACGCACGAGCAGTCGGCCTCCGCCGCGCGTTCCTTCGTGTTGCCCGAAGCCGACGTCGTCATGTTGATCGGCGCGCGGCTCAACTGGCTGCTTTCGCAGGGCAAGGGCAAGACGTGGGGCGGCAAGAGCTCCAAGGAGTGGGGCGGCCAGAGGTTCATCCAGATCGACATCTCGCCACAGGAAGCGGACAGCAATGTCCGCATCGAAGCGCCGGTCGTAGGCGACATCGGTTCGTGCGTGTCGGCGCTGCTCGCCGGCCTTGGCAGCACCTGGGCGAAGCCTCCGGCCGAGTGGCTGAACGCCATCACGGAGCGCAAGACCAAGAACGTCGCGAAGATGGCCGAGACGCTCGCCAAGAATCCGTCGCCGATGAATTTCCACAGCGCGCTCAACGTGGTGCGCGACATCGTCAAGGCGAACCCGGACGCCATGCTCGTCAACGAAGGCGCCAATGCGCTCGACTTCACCCGCAGCATCGTCGACATGTACAAGCCGCGCAAACGCGTGGACGTCGGCACTTGGGGCGTGATGGGCATCGGCATGGGCTTCTCCGTCGCCGCGGCGGTGGTCACGGACCAGCCGGTGATCGCGATCGAGGGCGACAGCGCCTTCGGCTTCTCCGGCATGGAATGCGAAACCATCTGCCGTTACAACCTGCCGGTCTGCGTGGTGATCCTGAACAACAACGGCGTGTACCGCGGCGATGAGGTCAATCCGACCGGTGGCCGCGATCCGTCACCCTTGGTGTTCGTCAAGGACGCGCGCTACGAAAAGCTGATGGAGGCCTTCGGCGGTGTGGGTGTGCACGCCACGACGCCGGCCGAATTGCGCAAGGCCATGGAAGAAGCGATCCGCTCACGCAAGCCCACGCTCATCAATGCCGTCATCGACGAGGCCGCCGGCACGGAAAGCGGGCGCATCACGAGCCTCAATCCGAGCGCAAAGAAGAAATGAAAGGTAATGGGGTCAGTGTAAGTTATCGAAAGCGGACCCGCTGCCGGAGCGCGCCGTTCGGCCGATAACTTACACTGACCCCATTAATCGCTACGCGGCCTGCACCTCGAGCATGATCTTGCCGATGTGCTCGGACGACTCCATCAGTGCGTGCGCAGCTGCGGCTTGCTCCAGCGGATACACGCGGAAGATCACCGGCTTGAGGCGTCCTGACGGAAAGAGCGGCCAGACGTGCTCGCGAAGCGCCGAGGCGATCGCGATCTTTCGTGCCGTCGGGCTTGCGCGCAGCGTCGACCCGGTCACGGTGAGGCGCTTTATCATGATGAAGCGCCAGTCCGCCTCGACCTTGCTCCCCTGCAGAAAGGCGATGATGACGAGGCGGCCTTCGAGCGCGAGGCACTTCAAGTTCTTCTCGATGTAGTCGCCGCCCACCATGTCGAGGATGACGTTCACGCCGGCCTTGTCGGTCAGGCGCGCCATCTCCTTCGCGAAGTCGGTCTCGCGGTAATTGATCACGTGGTCGGCGCCCATTTTCCGGCAGAACGCCGCCTTGTCGGCATTGCCCACGGTCGTGTAGACCGTCGCGCCCCAGGCCTTGGCGAGCTGGATGGCGGTCAGGCCGATGCCGCTCGAGCCGCCGTGGATGAGGATGCTCTCGCCGGGCGCGAGGCGGCCACGCTCGAAGACGTTGTGCCAGACCGTGAAGTAATTCTCGGGCAGGCTCGCCGCCTCGAGCATGGACAACCCGTCGGGCAAAGGCAGGCAGAAGCCGGCAGGCGTCGTGCAGTACTCAGCGTAGCCGCCACCGGGCACGAGGGCACACACTGCGTCGCCCACACGCCATTGCGTCACGTCGTCGGCGACCGCGGCGATGACTCCGGCCACTTCCAGGCCGATGACCGGCGACGCATCGGGGGGCGGCGGGTAGGCCCCGGTGCGCTGGATGCAGTCGGGCCGGTTGACGCCCGCGTAGCGCACCGCGATCAGCACCTCGCCTGGCCGGGGCCGCGGCACTGGCATCTGCGCCGGTGCCAGCACCTCGGGCGGACCGGGCTCGCGCGCGGCGATGTAGCGCATCGTATCTGGCAGGTCTGTCATTGCATTCATCGCTTCCGGCGTTTTTCACAGCACCCGCCGATTGTACCCAGTGCGCTTCGCCGCATCAGCGGCGGCGCGCGGCAAGGTGCTGCGGCGATCAGTCGCGTTTCTGGGCTGCTGAAAGCCCGCGCTTGATGGCTGTCAATGCGGTATGCTGCATCGCAGCATACGATAAGCTCGGCGATGCTCTCGCCGTGCAGAAGCTCCACACGGCATCGATTTTTGCGACGCACCAGCGCACCGGCCACGAGAGCGGCAGCCGGGCGTGACGAGGAACATTCATGAAGATCGCGATCATCGGCGCGGGGGCCGTCGGCGGCTACGTCGGCGCAAGACTCGCGCTTGCAGGGGAGGATGTAACGTTCATCGCGCGCGGCGCGAACCTGAACGCAATCCGCACGCACGGCATGCGCCTCATCGAGGGCGGCATCCAGCATGTGGTGAAGAGCGTTGCAGCTACTGAGAGCTATGCCGCGGCGGGGCATCAGGACCTCGTGATTCTGGCGGTGAAGGCGCATCAGCTCGAGGATGTCGCGCCCGGCGTGCTGCATCTTTGCAAGCGCGACACCGCGATCGTGACGATGCAGAACGGGATTCCGTACTGGTACTTCCACAGTCACGGGGGTGCACTGGCAGGCACGCAGGTACGCAGCGTGGATCCGTCAGGAATGATCGGGCGTCATATTCCGCCTGAACGCGTCATCGGCTGCGTCGTGTACCCGGCGTGCGAGCTCGCCGCTCCCGGCGTGGTGCGGCACGTCGAAGGCAACCGGTTTCCCCTTGGCGAGCTCGACGGCACAACGACACCGCGCGTGACCCGCATCGCGGAAGCGTTCACTCGCGCGGGCCTCAAGGCGCCGGTGCTCGACGACATCCGTGCGGAGATCTGGCTCAAGCTCTGGGGCAACCTGACCTTCAATCCGATCAGCGCGCTCACGCGCTCGACGCTGGTGGACATCTGCCGCGATCCGCTCACGCGCGAGCTTGCGCACGCCATGATGACGGAAGCACAGGTCGTCGCCGGCAAGCTGGGCATCACGTTCCGCGTGTCGATCGACAAGCGCATCGCGGGTGCCGAGAAAGTCGGCGCGCACAAGACATCGATGTTGCAGGACGTGGAAGCCGGCCGGGAGCCGGAGATCGATGCGCTGCTCGGGTCGGTCGTCGAGCTCGCGCGCCTGACCGACAGTTCGACCCCCCATCTGGATGCGGTGTTCGCGTTGACCAAACGTCTGGCCGATGCTCTGGCGCAGACGTCTCAACCGCGCGCGGGAGCGGTCGAGCTGGCCGCCGCGCGCGCCACACCGCAGTACGGCGCGCTGCGCGGCGCGGTCGATGGCATGCCAGCCGCAACGCCGTCAGTCGCCTCCGGGGGCGTACCGGCCGCGTAGCACGTTCTTCTGCACCTTGCCCATCGCATTGCGCGGGAGCTCGTCGACGAACAGGACGCGCTTCGGCACCTTGAACCCGGCGATCTCCCGCTTCAACGCGGCGATGATGCCGGGTTCCGAGAGCTGCCGTCCCGACCGGGGCACGATGACGGCCACGACCGCTTCGCCGAAGTCTGCATCCGGAACACCGATCACCGCGCTTTCGGCGACGCCGTCGATCGCGTCGATGTGCTCCTCGATCTCCTTCGGATAAACGTTCAGCCCGCCGGTGATGATGAGGTCCTTGGCGCGCCCGACGATCTGCACGTACCCCTCGGCGGTCAACGTGCCCATGTCACCGGTCCGGAAGTAGCCGTCGGCAGTGAACTCCTCCCGCGTCTTTTCCGGCATGCGCCAGTAGCCCGGGAACACGTTGGGCCCTTTCACCTCGATCGCGCCAATCGTTCCTGGTGCGCACGCCTGCCCGGCTTCATCCACGATGCGCAGCTCGACGCCGGGCAACGGCCGTCCCACGGTGCCGCCGAGCCGCGGGCCATCGAGCGGATTCGACGTATTCATCCCCGTCTCGGTCATGCCATAGCGCTCGAGGATCCGGTGACCGGTGCGCGCCTCGAACGCCGCGAACGTTTCCGGCAATAGTGGTGCCGAGCCGGATACGAAAAGACGCATGGTGCTGCAGGCGTTGCGGTCGAATGCGGGCTCGGCGAGCAGGCGCGTGTAGAACGTCGGCACGCCCATCATCACCGTCGCGCGCGGCAGCAATGCTGTCACCTGCGCGGGGTCGAATTTGGGCAACCAGAGCATGCGTGCGCCCGCAAGCAGCACGCAGTGGATCGCCACGAACAGCCCATGCACGTGGTAGATCGGCAGGGCGTGCAACAGGACGTCGCCGCGCACGAAGCCCCACTCCTCGACCAGCGCGAGCGCGTTGGATGCGAGATTGCGGTGGGTGAGCATCGCCCCCTTCGAGCGGCCCGTCGTGCCGGACGTATACAGGATCGCGGCGAGATCGTCGGGCGCGGAGGTTACGGTTTGAAACGAAGGCTCCTGGTCGCGCGATTGCTCGTCCAGCGAACCGCCCGCGGCGCCCAGGGTAAGCACCCTGGCACCGGGCGCGAGTGGGGCGAGGACGGCCTCGGCTTCGGGCCGGCAGACGATCACCCGCGGTTCCGCGTTCTCGAAAAAATAGCTGAGCTCGCCGCGCTGATAGCCCGTGTTCAGGGGCAGGTATGCGCACCCGGCGCGCAGGCACCCGAGGTACAGCGCGATCACTTGCCAGTACTTGTCCGTCTGCACGGCGACGCGGTCGCCTGGCAGGCAGCCGGCCTTGCGCAGGACGTGCGCATAGCGCGCGGAAAGCGCCGCAAGCTCGTCGTAATGCACGACCGGCCCGTTGGGTATCAAGACGCACGGCTGCTCGGGCTCGTCCCCGAAGTGGCTCGCGAAAAGGGAATAGAGGTTCGCGTTCATGGCAGCGGCGGTCGGACGGGCAAGAGCAACGGGCAGGCATTATTTCACAGCACATCGTGGCTTCCCCCGTCCGCAGCAATGCGCGCGCGGCTTGCGCTTCGGGGCCTATCCCACTATGGTGTCGGCACACAATTAGAGGCTGGACGCACGTCATTCCTGCGCCGCAAGCCGGCGCCATCCTACGGAGGAAACATGGACATCCATCGACGCAGGCTGGTCGCCGGCGCACTTGCCACCGTTCCCCTGGTCCTGGCGGGCCAAAGAACACTCGCGCAGGGCACCGGCAACCTGAAGATCTCGCATCAGTTCCCCGGTGGAACCATCGATCAGGGCGACTTCCGCGATCGGCTCTGCCGCCGCTTTGCCCAGGACGTGGAAAAGCGCACCGGCGGCGCGCTCAAGTTCGACGTCTATCCCAACTCGTCGCTGGTCAAGGTGAACTCGCAGTTCAGCGCGCTGCGTCGCGGCGCGCTCGACCTGTCGCTGGTGCCGATCTCCTATGCTGGCGGCGAAGTGCCGGAGAACAACATCGGCCTCCTCCCTGCGCTGGTCCCGTCCTACGACGTCGGTGCACGGTGGAAGGACGCCGAGGTTGGCAAGCTCCTTACCACGATGCTCGCCGAGAAGGGCATCGTGATGGTGTCGTGGATCTGGCAGGCCGGGGGCGTGGCGAGCCGCTCGAAGCCGCTGGTGCAGCCGGAGGATGCGAAAGGCATGAAGATCCGGGGCGGCAGCCGCGAGATGGACATGATGTTCAAGAACGCCGGGGCCTCCGTGCTTTCGCTGCCGTCGAACGAGATCTACGCCGCCATGCAGACCGGTGCGATGGATGCGGCGCTCACGTCGTCGACGAGCCTCATCTCGTTCCGGCTCGAGGAAGTGTCCAAGTTCCTGACCAGCGGGCGCGGCCGTTCCTACTGGTTCATGCTGGAGCCCCTCATCATGTCGAAGCAGGTGTTCGACAAGCTGCCGAAGTCGCAGCAGGACACGATCATGGCGGTCGGTGCGGACATGGAGAAGTTCGCGGTCGAGAGCGCGAAAGCCGACGATATTGCGGTCGCCAACGTGTACACCAAGGCCGGTGCCAAGGTGTACGACCTCGATGACGCCACGCTGGGCAAATGGCAGGCGCTCGCCCGCCCCGTGTGGAAGGACTACGCGGACAAGAACGAAGGTTGCGCGAAGCTGCTTGCGGCGGCCCAGAAGCTGCTGTGACCGGACCGGGTGAGTCGCCCGGACTGACGAGTGCCGAGCCCGCGCCCCACGCGGGCGGCCTCCTCGGGGCCGGCGACCGCGCGATGCTCTGGATCAATCGCGCGGCGCTGTTCGTGGGCATGCTCGGGCTCCTTGCCGCGGCTCTCGTGCTCACCTACAGCGTCGTATCGCGTTATTTCCTTCATGCCAACACGGACTGGCAGGACGAGGCTGCCGTGTTCTGTCTCGTCGGCGCGACCTTCCTGTGCGGCGCGTGGGTGCAGGCGCAGCGCGGCCACATCGGGATCGAGGCCATCGCCAGTGTTCTCCCGCGCCGCATCGACTACGTACGCCGTATCGTCGTGGACGTGCTCAGCCTGGCCTTCTGCAGCTTCTTCGCCTGGAAGTCGTGGACGCTGTTCCGCGAGGCGTGGGTGGACCATCAGACGACCTCGTCGACCTGGGCGCCGCCGCTTGCCATCCCTTACGGCCTGATGTCGTTCGGGATGACCATCCTCGTTCTCCAGCTCGTGCTGCAATGCCTCGCGCATGCTCTCGGCCGGCGGAGCGCCGGATGAGCGTGCTTGCGCTCGGCCTGCTGTTCACGGCCGTTACGCTGGTGGTGATGTTCTCGGGCATGCCAATCGCGTTCGCGCTCGGCACCGTGGCGGTCGGCTTCATGTATTTCTTCATGCCCGCCTCGTCGCTCGATACCGTGACCCAGAACGTGTACGAGGAGATGGCGAGCATCACGCTCCTCTCCATCCCGCTGTTCATCCTCAAGGGCGCGGCGATCGGACGCTCGGACGCGGGCCGCGATCTCTACCTCGCCATGCACGCGTGGATGCAGCGCGTGCCAGGCGGGCTCGGCATTGCCAACGTGTTCACGTGTGCACTCTTCGCGGCGATGGCCGGATCGAGTCCCGCGACGTGCTCGGCGATCGGCAGCGCCGGCATACCGGAGATGCGCAAGCGCGGCTACTCGCCGGGATTCGCGGCGGGGATCATCGCCGCCGGTGGCACTCTGGGCATCCTGCTGCCGCCCTCGATCACCATGATCCTGTACGCGGTCGCCGCAGAGGTATCGCTGGGCCGGCTCTTCCTCGCGGGCATCGGGCCGGGGCTGCTGCTCGTGGGGCTCTTTGCCGCCTATGCGGTGTACCGCTTCCGCAAGGAATATGCGGCCGCGCATGTTGCGTTCCGCGATCACGGACACGCGTCGGCGTACCTGGACGCGAAGCGATACAGCCTGCGCGAGCGCGTGGAGATGCTGCCACGCGTGCTGCCCTTCGTGATCCTGCTGATCGGCGTGATGGCGGCGCTGTACGGCGGTTACGCGACGCCGTCGGAAACCGCCGGCCTCGGTGCCGTGCTGGCGCTCCTTCTCATCGCGTTCGTGTACGGCGTATGGCGGCCCACCGACCTCAAGCCCATCCTCGGAGCGACGCTCAAGGAATCGACCATGTTGATGTTCATCATCGGCATGTCGCTCCTGTTCTCGTACGTCATGAGCTACCTCCACATCAGCCAGTCGGCGGCCGAGGCCGTCGTCGCCATGCACCTGTCGAAGTGGCTGCTGCTGGCGTCGATCCTGCTCCTGGTCATCGTGCTCGGCTTCTTCCTGCCGCCGGTGAGCATCATCCTCATGACCGCGCCCATCATCCTGCCGCCGCTGCGGGCCGCGGGCTTCGACCTCATCTGGTTCGGCGTGCTGATGACGATCGTGATGGAGATGGGGCTCATCCATCCGCCGGTCGGGCTGAACATCTTCGTCATTCGCAACATCGCGCCGGACATTCCGCTGCGCGACATCATCTTCGGGGTGCTGCCGTTCGTGGCCCTGATGTTCCTGGCGATTTTCCTGATCTGCATGTTCCCGCAGATCGCGACTGCCTTTCCGAACTGGATCATGGGCCCGGGAAAGTGAGCGCGGTGGGTGGCGTGCAACGTATGGCAAAGGTTGCCGACCTCGCGGCGCCGGAGGCGCTCGTCGGCAGGTAGCGCGACGGCGGTGCGCTGGGCTACGGCGCGCGCGCGGCGTGCCACAGACGCGCCACCTGCTCGGTACGATCCGCCAGGAGACCGTCGGCACGCGCGAGCGCCGTGGCGAGAGTCATCGGCGCGTCCGGCAAGGCAAAGCAGCCCGCAAATCCGGCGGACAACTCGGGCAGCGCCTGCACATCGAGTGCGCCGGCGACGAGCGTGGCGGGAACGCCCGCGCGTCGCGCACGCAGCGCCGCGATCCAGGGCGCCTTGCCGGCGAGCGTCTGGGCATCGCTGCGCCCTTCGCCGGTGATGAGCCAGTCCGCGCCGGCAAGCGCGCCGTCGAGATCGATCAGGTCGGCGACAACTTCGGCGCCCGGACGCAGCGTCGCACCGAGCAGCAGCAGGGCAAAACCGAGGCCGCCCGCGGCGCCCGCGCCCGCTGCATTCGCGACCGACCTTCCAAGAGCCTGCTCCGCGCACTGGCCAAAGCGTGCGAGGGTGGCATCGACGCCCGCCACGTCCGCTGCGGCGACGCCTTTTTGCGGGCCGAATACTGCTGTCGCGCCGCGCGGGCCGGTGAGAGGGTTATCGACATCCGAGAGCACGGTGATCTCGCAGCGGGCAATCCTCGCGTCCATCGTCGAAGCATCGACACGATCCAGTCGGGCGAGGCCGTGCGGACCCGGTTCGACGGGAACCGCCTTCACGTCGAGCAATTTCAGCCCCAATGCTGCGAGCAGTCCCGCGCCGCCGTCGTTGGTGCTGCTGCCGCCGAGACCGATCATGAAGCGGCGGATGCCGCGATCCATCAGAGCGCGCATCGATTCGCCGATGCCGCGGGTCGTGCGCGCCAGCACCGGAGCTTTCATCCCCTCCGGGTCGGTGATGCCGACGATGCTCGCCGCTTCGAGCACGCCGATCTCGCCGCGCGCATCGCGCAGCACGCCGTAAGGGCGTGGACGGGCGCGTCCCTCCGCGCCTGCGACGACCTCCAAGCCGCGCTCGCCGCCGCTCGCGAGCAGTGCGTCCAGGGTGCCGTCCCCGCCGTCGGCCATCGGTTTGGCGCGCACCTCGGCATCTGGCCAGACGCGCAGCAGGCCACGTGCCATCGCAGCGCAAACCTCTTGTGCGGTGAGCGAGCCCTTGAACTTGTCGGGAGCGAGGACGATGACCGGCATGGTGGTTTGCGCGGATGGCCGCCGCAGTTTAACGTAGGCCACCAGGGATCGCCCGGCGCTGTGCCGGGTCTCACCTTCCGACCGCAACGAGGTTCCGCTTGCTTCCGTGCCGCTGGTTCGTCGTCATCGCATGGCTGCTTGCGGCCGGGTCCGCGCACGCCGAGGCGCGCGCCGATTACGCGCGCGAGGAGCGCTGGGCGCAGGAGATCGTGCCGTCGCTGATGACCGGCGAGGCAATCCATTTGCGCACCCCGTCCCGTGCTCGCGTGCTGGCGCTCGAGACGCGCGCGACCGGCGGGCCCAAAGGCGGCGTGATCCTCGTGCACGGCCTGGGCGTGCATCCCGACTTCGGCATGATCGGCGTGCTGCGTGGCCTGCTCGCCGACGCCGGGTACACGACCCTGTCCGTGCAGATGCCGGTGCTCGCCGCCGATGCTCCGCGCGAGGATTACCGCTTCACGTTCACCGACGCGGGCGAGCGCCTGGCGGCAGCGGTGGCGCATGTGCGCGAGGGCGGTGCCGCACACGTCGCGATCGTGTCGCACAGCATGGGCGCGAGCATGACCGACGCGTACCTTGCCCATGGGAGTGCAGTGCGCATCGATGGGTGGGTCACCGTGGGCATGCTGGCCGCGTTCTCCGCGGCGCCGCGCCAGCCGGTGCTCGACGTCATGGCGGCACGCGATCTGACGGCGGTGCTGGCCTCCGCGCCGGCACGCAAGCAGCGGTTGCCGCATGATGGCTGCTCGGCACAGATCGTCGTTCCCGGCGCCGATCACTACTTCGAAGGCAGCGAGAAGGCGCTGGCGCAGGAAATCGTGCGCTTCCTCGACCACGCCATGGCCGGCGCTTGCTGACCCTGCCGTCGAGCGGCTAGTCCATGTCCTCGGTATCGTCGTCCGCGGCGGCGTGCGTCGCCCGCAGCAGGCGATCGCGCACCGGCCGCCACGCTTCGTCATCGGGCGGCGCCTCGATGACGATCTCGTCGGCGTCGCCGCGATCGAGCGCGCGCAGGTTGGCATACAGCGCTTGCGCGTAGGCCGCCGCATCCATCGCCGTCGCGATCCACAGGCCGCCAAAACCCGCCGGTCTCGCCACGCTGCGCGCAAGAAACCCGCGTCTCGTCGTCGCCGGCGCAGCGACGAGCGTGCGCAGCTCCGCCGCGCCCACGAGGCGTGCCGGCGTGCGCGGCGCGTAGTGCGAAGCAAGGGTGCCGGATGCGCGCGGCGCATGGTCGTCGCGCAGGCGTGGCGCGTGGCCGAGCACCCGCGCGAGGGCGTCGAGGCTCACGCCGCCTGGACGCAACAGCATCGGCGCGTCGTCGAGGCAGGCCACGATCGTGGATTCGATGCCGACCGCGCATGCTCCGCCATCGAGGATCAGCGGCACGCGCTCGCCGAGATCCTCCGCGACATGCTCTGCACGGGTCGGGCTGATCCGGCCGAACCGGTTTGCCGACGGCGCGGCAATGCCGTTGCCGAACGCGCGCAGCAACGCCTGCGCCACCGGGTGCGAGGGCACGCGCAGGCCGACAGTGTCCTGGCCGCCGGTGACCACGTCGTGCACGTGCGCCGCGCGCGGCAGGATCAGCGTCAGCGGTCCGGGCCAGAACGCCGCGGCGAGCAGCGACGCGGACTCGGGCACCTGCGCGGCCCAATCCGGCAAGGCGTCGGCGCTCGCGAGATGCACGATCACCGGATGGTCGGCGGGACGGCCTTTCGCGGCGAAGATCGCCCGGACCGCTGCCGGATTGCGCGCGTCCGCGCCGAGCCCGTAGACCGTTTCGGTGGGAAAGGCGACCAGCTCGCCGCGACGCAGCAGCGCGACGGCACGGGCAAGGCCAAGGTCGTCGGCGGGTGAGATCACGGGGCGCGCTGCATGGCTGCACATGTCCCATGCATCGCCTTCGGCAGCAGGGCAGGACGCCTGCGGCCGAGCCGGGAGGCCCACCCCTGTCTGCTAGAATCGCCCACCTCATGCGCACGTCCGCGGACGGCGCGCAGCGACAGATCAGCCGGCACGTCAACCCCTCGTGCGCCGTAGCGCGCGACAAGTACAGGCACAGGCGAAAGGGAAAGCATGAGCGATTTTCTGTTCACGTCCGAATCGGTTTCGGAGGGCCATCCGGACAAGGTGGCGGACCAGATCTCGGACGCCGTGCTGGACGCGATTCTAGAGCAAGACCCGCACGCCCGCGTCGCGGCCGAAACGCTGGTCTCGACCGGGCTCGTGGTCATGTCGGGCGAGATCACGACGCATGTCACGCACGATTACGCGCGCATCGCGCGCGAGACGATCCGCCGCATCGGCTACAACGATCCAGAGCTGCGCTTCGATGCGGATGGTTGCGCAGTGATGGTCTGCTACGGCAGGCAGTCGCCCGACATCGCGCGCGGCGTCGATCATGCTTCGGACGAGTACCTCAATCAGGGTGCCGGCGACCAGGGCCTGATGTTCGGCTACGCCTGCGACGAGACCCCCGCGCTGATGCCTTTCCCGATCTATTACGCGCACCGGCTCGTCCAGCGGCAGAGCGAAGTGCGCAAGGACGGCCGCCTGCCGTGGCTGCGGCCGGACGCCAAATCGCAGGTGACGGTGCGGTACGAGAACGGCAAGCCGGCGGGCATCGACACCGTCGTGCTTTCCACCCAGCATCACCCGAGCATGAACGAGCGGCAGCAGGAGCTCGCCGAGGCGGTCATCGAGGAGATCATCAAGCCGGTGCTGCCGGCGAAGATGCTCCACGGGACCAAGTATCTGGTCAACCCGACCGGTCGCTTCGAGATCGGCGGCCCGCACGGCGACGCCGGCCTGACCGGCCGCAAGATCATCGTCGACACCTATGGCGGCGCCGCACCGCACGGTGGCGGCGCGTTCTCCGGCAAGGACCCGTCCAAGGTCGATCGCAGCGCGGCCTACGCGGCGCGATACGTGGCCAAGAACATCGTCGCGGCGGGTCTCGCCCGGCAATGCCAGGTGCAGCTCTCGTACGCCATCGGCGTCGCGCGCCCCATCAACGTCACCGTCTACACCGAGGGTACCGGCAAGCTGTCGGACGAAAGGCTCGCCGCGCTGGTGACCGAGCACTTCGACCTGCGCCCGAAGGGCATCATCCAGATGCTCAACCTGCTGCGGCCGATCTACCTCAAGGCTGCGGCGTACGGCCACTTCGGCCGCGACGAGCCCGAATTCACGTGGGAAGCAACCGACAAGACGGAAATCCTGCGCGCGGAAATCCGGGCGCCGGCGACGGTCTGATCGCCACATGACGGACGCGGCGCAACCACGCCCCTGGCTGCGTCGCCTTGCCGGGCGCTTCGAGCCGTCGTGCTGGGCCGGGCTGGTGGCGCGGGTGGTGCCCGCGGCCGCGACCGAAGTCGCTGGCGTGACCGTGCATACGCCCGATCATTTCCTCGGCGCGGCATGGCCGCCGGCCGCCGCAGGACTGGCACGCTGGCCCGAGATCGTCGTGATCGGCTCGCCGGCCGCCGACAACGCCCTCGCCGAGCTGTTCGTGCATCTGCCGCCGTCGGCCCGCCTTTACCTCGCCAACCTCGATGAAGTGGACGGTGCGCTGGCCGCCCAGATCCTGCGCGATGGCGACCGCAACCTGGAACCCTATCAGCGCGCCGGCGTCGATGCGTTCATCGCCGCCGAGCGTGCGCGCGAACAGGAGGCCATCCGCTCGCGCTTCACCGATCGCGACGCTGGCTTCGAGCGTTTCCGTCACGTGGTCCTTTCCGGCCCGCCGCCTGTCCGGTCCTGACCGCGCCTCGACATCCCGACGAGTCCCCGAGCATGTCCGCCCTCTTCACGCCGCTCAAGCTTCGCCACCTCGAGCTGCGCAACCGCATCGTCGTATCGCCGATGTGCCAGTACTCCGCGGTGGATGGCTGCGCGACCGACTGGCACCTCGTCCATTGGGGGCAGCTCCTGCAGTCCGGGGCCGCCCTCGTGTGCATCGAAGCCACCGCGGTGAATCCGGAGGGGCGCATCTCTCCCGCCGACCTCGGTCTGTACGACGATGCGAGCGAGACTGCATTGGGCGACCGCCTCGCGCGGGCGCGCGGGCAGGCCACACCGACGGCGGTAGCCCTGCAGCTCGCGCATGCCGGCCGCAAGGGCTCGTCGCGACCGCCTTGGGAAGCGGGGTCGCTGGTTCCGGCAGCGGAGGGCGGCTGGATCCCTGTGGCCCCGTCCGCCATAGCGCACGGCGAAGGTGAGCCCTCACCTATCGCGCTGGACGACGCCGGCCTGCAGCGCACCCGGGCCGCCTTCGTGGACACGGCGCGCCGGGCCGAGCGGATCGGAATCGATGCGCTGGAGATCCACATGGCGCACGGCTACCTCCTGCACCAGTTCCTCTCGCCCCTCGCCAACCGGCGTACGGACCGTTACGGCGGCAATTTCGAGCACCGCGTGCGCTTCCCCCTGGAGGTGTTCGACGCGGTGCGCAGCGTCTGGCCGGAGCGTCGGCCGCTCGGCGTACGCGTTTCTGCCACCGACTGGGTCGAGGGGGGCTGGACCCCGGAGGAGACGGTCGAGCTCGCCCGCCGGCTCAAGGAGCGCCAGTGCGACTGGGTCGACGTCTCGAGCGGCGGCATCTCCCCGCGCCAGAAGATCCCCGTCGGCCCCGGCTATCAGTTGCCTTTTGCGCGCGAGGTCAAACGCCGCACCGGCCTGACGACCATGGCGGTGGGCCTCATCACCGAGCCCATCCAGGCGGAGACGATCGTAGCCACCGGGGAGGCGGACCTGGTCGCCATGGCGCGCGCGTTCCTGTGGGATCCGCGCTGGGCGTGGCATGCCGCCGCCACACTGCGCGGCACCGTCCAGGCCCCGCGGCAGTACTGGCGGGCGCCGCCACGCAACGCCCCGGGCGTTTTCGGCGACACGACAACGGGCCAGCGCTGAACGTCGCCGAGCTTTCGGCGGCGGCCGGAATGCGTTAAGATCCAAGGCTTTCCACCGCAGTCGCACCGGAGCCTCGCATGGCCGAACGTACCCGCACCCGTCGCAACACGCTCGAGCGCCGTTGCCTGGGCAAGTCCTACAAGCGCCTCTTCCATGGCTCGCCGAAGGGCATCTTCAAGATGCTCGAGAAGATCAAGAAGATCTGAAGCACATCGCTTTCGCTGGACCCGGGCCGCGCGAGCGGCCTTTGTTTTTCGTGACGCCACCCGCAGCGCGCGGCGCAGCTGCGATCTCAAGGCGCCACGAACGCGCTGCTGACCCGGCAGGCGCCGGGGCCGGGCGATGCCCGATGATCGAGCGTCGGCGCGCTGGCGCCACTAAAGCGCGTGCGCGGCGCCGCAGCCGCATCGCGTAGAATCTGACCTTCCCATCGCTCCGAGGAGCGCTGCAATCCGGCGAACGCCGGACCAGGCTCGGAGCCGCGATTTTGCAACGGCGCTCGTTAACCGTGACCGCTCACGGGACGACGGGCCAGTACGCCGTTGTCGCGCAGCGGTCGCCAACGAGGAGACTCGATGATGAACGCTGTCACCGAAAAGGCTTTCAAGGATTTCCACGTGGCCGACCTGTCGCTCGCCGACTGGGGACGCAAGGAGATCGCGATTGCCGAAACCGAAATGCCCGGCCTCATGGCCATCCGCGAGGAGTTCGCGCCCGGGCAGCCCCTCCGCGGGGCGCGCATCGCGGGCTCGCTGCACATGACGATCCAGACCGCCGTGCTGATCGAGACGCTGCAGGCGCTCGGCGCCGAGGTCCGTTGGGCTTCCTGCAACATCTATTCGACGCAGGATCATGCCGCCGCGGCGATCGCCGTGCGCGGCACACCGGTATTCGCGTACAAGGGCGAGTCGCTCACCGATTACTGGGAGTACACGCACCGCATCTTCGATTGGAGCGGCGGCAGCGGTCCGAACATGATCCTGGACGACGGCGGCGATGCGACGCTGCTCGTGCACCTCGGCACGCAGGCCGAGACCGACAGAGCGTGCATCAAGCACCCGACGAGCGAAGAGGAGACCGCGCTGTTCGCCGCCATCGAAGCGCGCCTCGCGAAAGACCCGCATTTCTATTCGCGCCTGAAGGCCGGCATTCGCGGCGTCACCGAGGAAACGACGACCGGCGTTAAACGCCTGTACCAGATGCACAAGGAAGGCCGCCTCGGCTTCCCTGCCATCAACGTCAACGACTCGGTCACCAAGAGCAAGTTCGACAATCTGTACGGCTGCCGCGAGTCCCTGGTCGACGGCATCAAGCGCGCCACCGACGTGATGATCGCCGGCAAGGTCGCGCTCGTCTGCGGTTACGGGGACGTCGGCAAGGGCTCGGCGCAGGCGCTGCGTGCGCTGTCGGCGCAGGTGTGGATCACCGAGGTCGACCCGATCTGCGCACTGCAGGCGGCGATGGAGGGCTATCGCGTCGTGACGATGGACTACGCCTGCGACAAGGCCGACATCTTCGTCACCGCGACCGGCAACATCGACGTCATCACGCTCGAGCACATGAAGCGCATGAAGCACCAGGCGATCGTGTGCAACATCGGCCATTTCGACAACGAGATCGATGTCGCCGGCCTCAAGACGTGCAAGTGGGAGAACATCAAGCCGCAGGTCGATCACGTCATCTTCCCGGACGGCAAGCGCATCATCCTGCTCGCCGAAGGCCGGCTGGTGAACCTCGGCTGCGGCACGGGTCATCCGTCCTACGTGATGAGCTCGTCCTTCGCCAATCAGGTCATGGCGCAGATCGAGCTGTGGACCAACCCGGCGCGCTATCCGGTCGGCGTCTATGTGCTGCCGAAGCACCTGGACGAGAAGGTCGCGCGGCTGCAGCTGAAAAAGCTGGGCGCGATGCTCACGCCGCTGTCGGAGAAGCAGGCGCGCTACATCGGCGTCGATATCGCGGGACCGTACAAGCCCGAGGCATATCGGTATTAGCACCACTGCCAGGGGCCGGGGCGCGCGCCTCGGCCCCTGGCAGGTGCGCATCCGGAGATTCGAGCATGCGTGTAGCGATCATGGGTTCCGGCGGCGTGGGCGGCTATTTCGGCGCGCGGCTCGCGCAGGCCGGGCACGACGTCACGTTCATCGCGCGCGGTCGTCACCTTGCGGCGATGCGCGAGGCCGGACTGCGCGTGCAGAGCAGCACGGGCGGCATCCACCTCCCGCGCACGCAGGCGACCGACGATCCGTCGCGGCTCGAAGGCATCGAAGTGGTCCTGTTTGCCGTCAAGCTCTGGGACACGGAGGAGGCGGCACGCGCCATCGCGCCGCTGGTGGAGCGCGGCGCGTACGTTATTCCCTTCCAGAACGGCGTCGAGAGCATGGATCGCGTGGGCGCCATCGTCGGGCCTGAACGCGTGCTCGGCGGAACGGCGCACATTGCCGCATCGATCGGCGAGCCAGGCGTGATCGTGCACCTCGGCACGATGCAGCGCATCCGCGTCGGCGCGCCGCGTGGCGAGCCGCCGGCGATCGCGCGCCAATTGGTCGCGGCGCTCAAGGAGGTCGGTGTGGATGCCGATCTCGTGTCCGACATCGTGCGCGCGTTGTGGGAGAAGTTCGCCTTCCTGGTCGCGCTCGCCGGCCTCACCGCAGCGACGCGCCAGCCGATCGGCGTGATCCGCGCCGACCCCGACATGCGCGCGGTGTTCGAAGCAGCCATCGCCGAGGCGTGGACGATCGGCCGCACGCGTGGCGTCGCATTTGCCGACGACTACGTGGCCGCACAGATGCGCTTCGCCGACGGGCTCCCGCACGAGATGAAGGCGTCGATGCTGCACGACCTCACCCTCGGCAACCGCCTCGAGGCCCCGTGGCTCTCCGGCGCGGTGGTGCGGATGGGCCGCGAGCTCGGCATCCCGACGCCGGTGCATGCGACGCTGTACGCCACCGTCAAGCCGTACATCGACGGCAAACCCCGCTAGCAGGAGAACCCATGCGTCTGTTGCTCGTCTGGCTCATCAATGCCGTCGCACTGTTCGCGCTGCCGTACGTGCTGCCCTTCGTACACGTGCGCGATTTCACTTCCGCGCTGGTCGCGGCGCTGATCCTCGGCCTCATCAACACCCTGATCCGGCCGGTCCTCGTGCTGCTCACGCTGCCCGTCACCGTGCTGACGCTGGGGCTCTTCATCTTCGTCATCAACGGTCTGCTGTTCTGGGCGGTGGGTACATGGGTACAGGGCTTCCAGGTCGATGGGTTCTGGGCCGGGGTGTTCGGCGCAATCCTGTACAGCATCATTTCCTGGCTGTTGTCTTCCATCCTGTTGCGTCGCCGTGACTGATTCCTCCCCGTCGTCCACTTCCGGTGGCCGCAACGGCCGCCTCTGCAGCTTCGAGTTCTTTCCGCCGAAGACCGCGGAAGGCATCGCCCGCCTGCGTGCGACGTGGCGGCAGCTCGCGCAGCTGCAGCCGGCGTTCTTTTCCGTCACTTACGGCGCCGGGGGCTCGACCCGCGAGGGCACCCTTGGCACGGTGCTGCAGATTCGCGGCGAGGGCCTGCCAGCGGCCCCGCACCTGTCGTGCATCGGCTCGACGAGGTCGGGCATCCGCGAAGTGCTCGCGGAGTATCGGGAACACGGCATCCAGCATCTCGTCGCGCTGCGCGGTGACCTGCCCTCGGGGTCGCTCGATGCCGGCGAGTTCCGCTACGCGAGCGAGCTGGTGGCGTTCGTCCGCAGCGAAACGGGCGACTGGTTCCACATCGACGTGGCCGCCTATCCCGAGGTGCATCCACAGGCGCGTACGGCGCAAGAGGATCTCGACGCCTTCCGGCGCAAGGTGGATGCCGGGGCGAATTCGGCGATCACCCAGTACTTCTTCAATCCCGACGCCTACTGGCAATTCGTCGACCAGTGCGCGGCCGCGGGCATCTCGATTCCCATCGTGCCGGGCATCATGCCGATCGGCAGCTTCACCAAGCTCGCGCGGTTTTCCGATGCCTGCGGCGCCGAAATCCCGCGCTGGATCCGCAAGCGCCTGGAAAGCTTCGGTGACGACGTCGCCTCGATCCGAGCGTTCGGTCTCGACGTCGTCACGGACCTCTGTGCGGGACTGCTGGAGCGCGGTGCACCGGGCCTGCACTTCTACACGCTCAACCAGGCCGCACTCAGCACCACCATCTGGCAGCGTCTCGGCCTGTGATGCCGCGGGCATGCTGGCTGCCCCGAGGGGCGCGGGGTAAGCTGTCCCGGTGAAGAACTCTCCGGCATACCTCGATCACGTTCTCGAGCTCATGCGGCCCACGGCCGTCGCCACCGCGCGCGCCATGTTCGGCGGGCACGGCGTCTACATCGACGGCCTGATCGTGGCGATCGTCATCGAGGACGTGCTGTACTTCAAGACGGACGACGAGAATCGCCCTCAGTTCGCGACGCTTGGCCTCGAGCCCTTCCGCTATGTCACCAAGGAGGGCGAGGTGCACGTGATGAGTTACCACCGCGCGCCGGCGGATGCGCTCGAGGGGCCCGGGGACATGGCGCCCTGGCTGCAGTCGGCACACGCCGCAGCGTTGCGGCGGAAGGGGACGCCACGGCGCGCCGCGAAGCGCGCACGGGGCGGCGCGGCGCAGGACTGAACGCGCGGCGCGCCCGCGCCGGCTCGTCACGCGCGCTCGGCGCGCCGGCGGTGCGTACTACCGCGCTGCGGGGGCGTAGGCGACGAGCTCCAGCAGCGCGTGCTGGCTGCGGATCGGGCCGCTGTCGATCTTGCCGGACTTCTCGTAGTACTGCGCTTCCTTTTCCTCGCGCACGACACCCTTCACGGCTGGCGCGTACCACAGCGTGTACGTGCAGTCCGTGCGATCGCGCCAGAATTCCTCGTCGTCGAGATGCATGATGACATGCAGGGCGATGGCGTCGAAGGTCCCGGCCGGCGTCGTGATGGTGCGCCAGCCGCCGACGCTCACGTAGCGGTTGAGATCGCCGGTGCGCTGCGTCTGCTCGTTGTAGTTGCGCACCCACTGGTTCCAGCGCTTGCCGGGCTCGAGGGGGAAATCGTAACGGCGCAGCGCCTCGTCGAAGCGGCGCGTCTCGTCGTCGAACACGGCCCCGACCTTGACGAGGCCCGGGGTGGTCCACTGCTCGGTGCGCACGTTGTCGACCGACGGACCCCGCTGTGTCACGCGCACGGTCGTCCCCGCGGGGCCGGTGCTCAGCACTTCGCGCGTCTCTTCCCAGACGGTGGGACGCAGAAAGCCATCCTGGGCGCGGTACACCCAGCGCTGGCCTACCTCGTAGGTTGGCGCAGTGACGGGAGGGCCGCTCTCGGCGAGAGGGAAGGTGCCGCTGCAACCGGCAACGAACAGCGCCGCGCACGCGACCAGCGCGACGCGGATCCTCGACATTGGTGCGGGCATTGGATTCTCCGGGAGGGGGGCAGCGCGCTCTGGCGGCGCACCTACGCACAGGGACAGCGCGCGCCGTGGTCGGTTCCACGGCCGCCGGCGCGTCAGCTGGTGCGCAGGCCTTCGACGTTGAGGCCGATGACGCCGATCACGATGAGCACCATGCTGGTGAGCTTGAGCGTGGTGAGCGGTTCGCGAAACGCTGCGTAGCCGATCACGGCGATCAGTGCCGTTCCGACGCCCGACCAGATCGCGTACGAGATGCTCATGTCGATGCGCTTCACGGCGATGGTCATGAGCGCGAAGGACAGCGCGTAGAAGACGAAGAGCAGCACCGAGGGCAGCGGTCGGGTGAAGCCCTGCGAGAGCTTCATGGACGTGGTGCCAGCCACCTCGAGCAGGATGGCCCCTGCAAGACACAACCAGTGCAGCATGGATTCGTCCTCTAGTCGGGCGCAACGACGACGAGCTGCGCGTCGTCGATCCACAGGCTGCCTGCCCCGAGCAGCATCGCGCCAACCTCGATCTCGTCGGTACCCGGCGGGACGACGAGCTCGACGGTCTCGCGCTGCCAGTCGCGGTCACCTTGGACAGGCCGATCCATCATGCGGTCCTCGGCGACGGGCACACCCGTGCGCATGGCCTGCACTAGCAGAAACGCCCCGCGGATTCCCCGCCCTGCCCCGACTCCCGCGACGCGCAGCTGCGCCGAGAAGCGCAGGCGCTTGCCGATATGCGGCGCGGCAGGCGTCGTCTGATAGACGGCGCCGAATGGCTCCGGGCCGATATTGTCGACGCGAAGGCTGCGGCGCCCGCTGTGCGCCACCTTCCCGTCGAGAGCGAACCGGTACGAAGGCACGCCCGCGTGCTGCGTGGTTCGCCAGCCGTCCGGGGCGCTCGCCCCGGCCTGGCCGTCCTCGAAGCCCGCATTCACGAGCGCGACCGGCCTGGCAGTGGACTGCGACCGGCTGGCGCCGGCGCCAGAAGCGGGCCCGGTTCGATCCGCAGCCGCGACGGGGGATGGCCCGGGGGCCGCGCCCGCCTGCAACGAATCGCCGACTCCCGGTACCCCGGCACCGGACGCGATGATCACGCATGCGGCGAGTGCCACGCGGCCTGCCCTCCGCAGTCGCGTGCTGTCCGTCACGGCGCGTCCGTGATCGCCCCGCGGCTCGCCGTCGACACGAGCCGCATGTACTTGGCGAGCACGCCGCGGTGGTAGCGGGGTGCGGGCGCCTGCCAGCGCGCGCGGCGGCGCGCGATCTCCTCCTCGGCGACGTTGAGCTGGATGAGCAGCTGGTGCGCGTCGATGGTGACCGCATCGCCTTCCTCGACGAGGGCGATCAGACCGCCGACGTAGGCCTCCGGCGCGACGTGCCCGACGACCATCCCCCAGGTCCCGCCGCTGAATCGGCCGTCGGTGATGAGGCCCACCGACTCGCCGAGCCCCTGCCCGATCAGCGCGGAGGTCGGCGCGAGCATCTCCTGCATTCCGGGCCCGCCCTTCGGCCCCTCGTAGCGGATGACGATCACGTCGCCCGCCTTGATCCGCTTCGCCATGATCGCGTCCATGCACTCGTTCTCCGAGTTGAAGACGCGCGCGGGTCCGGTGATCACCGGGTTCTTGAGGCCGGTGATCTTGGCCACGCAACCTTCCGGGGCGAGATTGCCCTTGAGGATGGCGAGGTGGCCCTGCGCGTACATCGGGCGGTCCCATGGCCGGATCACCTCCTGGTCGGCCCGCGGCTCGGCCGGCACGTTCGCGAGCTCTTCCGCCATGGTCCGTCCGGTGATCGTCATGCAGTCGCCATGCAGCAGACCGTGGTCCAGCAACATGCGCAGCACCTGCGGCACGCCGCCGGCGTGATCGAAGTCCACGGCCACGAAGCGGCCGGACGGCTTGAGATCGCACATCACCGGCACGCGGCGGCGGATGCGCTCGAAATCGTCGATGGTCCATTCGACCTCGGCGGCCGAGGCGATGGCGAGGTAATGCAGGACCGCATTGGTCGACCCCCCGGTCGCCATGACGAGGGTGATCGCGTTCTCGATCGACTTGCGGGTGATGATGTCGCGCGGACGCAGGTTCTGCTTCACGGCCTCGACCAGCACGCGCGCCGAGGCCGCGGCGGAATCGGCCTTCTCCGGATCGGGTGCGGCAAGCTGCGACGATCCGAGCAGGCTCATGCCGAGCGCCTCGAACGACGACGACATCGTGTTGGCCGTGTACTGGCCGCCGCACGCGCCGACGGTCGGGCACGCATTGCGCTCGATGCCGTCGTAGTCCTCCTTCGACATCTTGCCGGCCGCGTACGCTCCCACCGCCTCGAATGGCGAGACGATGGTCAGCGCCTGGCCCTTCCAGAAGCCCGGCTTGATCGTGCCCGCGTACACGAAGATGCCGGGCTGGTTGATGCGTGCCATCGCCATCATGCTGCCGGGCATGTTCTTGTCGCATCCGCCCACGCACAGAACGCCATCCATCAGCTGCCCGTTCACGGCGACCTCGATCGAATCGGCGATCACCTCGCGCGACACGAGCGAATACTTCATACCCTCCGTGCCCATGCCGATACCATCGGTGACGGTGGGGAAACCGAACACCTGTGGCATCGCGCCGGCGTCGTGCAACGCCGCCATCGCGCGGTCGACGAGCGGCTGGATGCCGGCATTGCAGGGATTCATCGTGCTGTGGCCGTTGGCGACGCCGACGATCGGCTTCTCGAAATCGGCGTCGCCGAAGCCCACGGCGCGCAGCATGGCCCGGTTGGGCGAGCGGGCGATGCCCGCGGTGATGAGGTGGGACCGGCGGTTGAAGGCCATGGTTGCTCCGGGGATTGGTCGGCGTGAGGTCGGGTCCGCGCCGTACGATGTCATAATCGAAACGCCCGATTCTAACAACCAACATTGGTGACGCATGCTGGTGCATCCGGACTTCGACCCGATCGCGTTCACCATCGGGCCCTTGCACGTCGGCTCGATGACCCTGGCACTGCCGGTGCGCTGGTACGGGTTGATGTACCTCGTGGGCTTCATCCTGTTCGTGCTGCTCGGCAAGCTGCGCGCGCGGCAGAACCTGCTGACCGGCTGGCATCCACGCGATGTGGACGACATGCTGTGGTATGGCATCTTCGGCGTGATCCTCGGCGGCCGGCTCGGGTACGTACTCTTCTACAAGCCGCTGTACTACCTGGACCACCCGCTCGAGGTCTTCCAGGTCTGGACCGGTGGCATGAGCTTCCACGGCGGCTTCATCGGCGTGCTGATCGCGCTGTGGCTGTTCGCCCGCAGCCGGCGCAAGCGCTGGCTTGCCGTCACGGACTTCGTCGCGCCGCTGATTCCGCTCGGGCTCGGTGCCGGGCGCATCGGCAATTTCATCAACGGCGAGCTCTGGGGCCGCGTCACCGACGTGCCCTGGGGAATGGTGTTTCCGCAGGCCGGGCCGCAGCCGCGGCATCCGTCGCAGATCTACGAGTTCCTGCTGGAAGGCGTGCTGCTCTTCCTGGTCCTCTGGAGCTACACCAGACGCCGGCGTCCCCTTGGCGCGGCCTCGGGCCTCTTCCTGGTCGGCTACGGCACCTGCCGCTTCATCGCGGAGTTCGCCCGCGAGCCCGACAGCTTTCTCGGCCTGCTCGCGCTCGGCTGGTCGATGGGGCAGTGGCTGTCATTCCCGATGATCGTCGCCGGCCTGCTCGTGATGCTGTGGGCGTACCAGCGCTCGGCCAAGGCGCAGCCGACCGTCATCGATCATCTGAAGTGAATCGCTCCCTCGGCGTGCCGCGAACCGCAGCACCCCGACGCAGCAGCCGGACGCCTCAGTCGACGCGCCGGAAGTCGCCCTCGATCGTGCCGGTCCCCCGCGCGCCGGCGGCGGCGACGGTGTGCCGACCGTAGCCGCGACCGACGTTCAGCGGCAGCGCGAGGAGCAGCAGCGCCATCACGTCGCTCACGACGCCCGGGAGCAGAAGCAGCAGGCCGGCCAGCACCTTGCGGCCGCTGTCGACGAGGCCGCGCAGGAGCGACTGGTCGCCCTGCATGGCAGCCACCGTCGCCGCCCGGAACCCATCCCGCTCGGCGCGCAGCAGCGAAAACCCCGCGAGCGTGGAGCACGTGAGCCACAACCAGACGGGAATCCCGCTCCAGTGGGCGACGCGCACCGTCGCATAAAGGTCCGCGATGGGGAAAGCCAGTACAATTCCGAGCAGGACGTAACGCATGGAACACTCCTTGGCCGCCGAGGCGATCCTGGTCCTGACGCAGCTGCCGGATCGCTCCTCGGCCGCAGCACTCGCCCGAGCGCTGGTCGAAGCCAAGGTCGCCGCGTGCGTCAACGTCGGCGCGCCGGTCGATTCACTCTATCACTGGCGCGGGCAAATCGAAACTGCAACCGAAGTACCGGTCATCATCAAGACGCAGCGGGATCGCTATGCTGCGGTCGAGGCCGCGATCCAGGCGCGTCATCCGTACGAACTTCCCGAAATCATCGCAGTCCCGATCATCGATGGCCTGGCGCCTTATCTCCAGTGGATTACGGCCGAGACTTCCGGAACGTGAAGCAGTTCCCGCGCGGCGCGGTTTTTTAGCCTTTGTGCGGCAGCGCGCCGGGGGCGGTGCCTTGGCGGCCGCGTGCGCTCTCGTCGCTGCCGCAGTTCCGGCGCCAGCGTTGGCGCAGCAGCCCGACCTGCTCGAGAACGAGCGGGCGTTTGCGTTTGCCGCACGCGCCACCGACCCCATGACCATCGAGGTGCGGGTCGTGATCGCGCCGGGGTATTACCTCTATCGCGACAAGCTGCGCTTCGACATCCAGCCGGGTGTCGTGCGCGCACCCCCCGTGCTCCCGCGCGGGGAAATGAAACACGACGAGTTCTTCGGGGACAGCGAGACGTATCGCCGCACGCTCCTGGTGCGGCTCGCTGCCGACGGCATGAAACCGGGCCAAAGCGTCACCGTCGCGGCGGAGTCGCAAGGTTGCGCGGACCTCGGTGTGTGCTACCCGCCGCAGCGCCAGCAGGTCGTGGTCGGCGTGCCGAAAGCCGGGGCAGCGGCCGGTGCATTCGTCGAAGCCGCACCCGCGAAGCACGGCTGGTTCCGATGAGCAGCACCCGGTTGCGCATTGCGCGGGCATGCGGACGAGGCGTGCCATGACGAGGCGCCGACTGGCCGTCGTGGCCGGATTCGCCGTCGCGGCAGTGGTTGCGCTCGCCGTGGGTATCGGTGTCGGTCTGCGCCCGGGCACGGTCACCGCGCCGCCAACCGACACCCTCTTCGCGGTGTCGCTGCCTGACGACGCCGGCCAGCAGCAGTCGCTCGCCCAGTGGCGCGGGAAAGTGCTGATCGTGAACTTCTGGGCTACGTGGTGTGGACCATGCCGCGACGAGATGCCGCAGTTTGTGCGCGTACAGAACGAACTCGGTGCGCGTGGCGTGCAGTTCATCGGCATTGCCGTGGACGACGCGGTCAAGGTCCGGCAGTTCGCGCGGGAACTCGGTCTCAACTATCCCGCGCTCATCGGTGGCTTCGGCGCGATGGAACTCTCGAGGGTCTACGGCAACCAGCTGATGGCGCTGCCGTTCACGCTCGTGATCGACCGAAAGGGACGGATCGTCCACACGCAGCTCGGCCCGCTGCCGGCGGACAAGCTTCGCGCGCTGATCGGTCCGATTCTCTGAGCCTACCGCCCGTCCCAAAATCGAGGAGCCGGCGCAACTTCGCCCATCGCTGGACAAGATGGTGGCAATTGCGGCAAACTCCCGCAATTCCGCGACTTGGCTTCCCCGATGGCACAACCGAGCGTCACGGCTGCATGGGCAATTACCGCGTGCTGTAGCTCCCCTGAGGCATGCGCCGCGCCGCCGGTAACGTCGCGCGTACCGGCGCGCAGCGCCCCCCTGCGCTGCCCAGAGTGATCATGGATCTGCGCAAGTTGAAAACGCTGATCGAGCTCGTCGAGAGCTCGGGCATCGGTGAGCTCGAGATCCAGGAGGGGGAGGAGCGGGTGCGGATCACGCGTGCGACGCCGGCCCCGACGCAGACCGTGATGGTCCAGGCCCCACCGGCTCCGGTTGCCGCTCCGGCGCCCGAAGCGCCCGCCGTGCCGGTTGAGCCCGAGGGACACGTGCTGAAAAGCCCGATGGTCGGGACTTTCTACCGCGCCGCCACTCCGGGCGCGAAACCGTTCGTCGATGTCGGTGACCAGGTGCAGGTCGGTGACACCCTCTGCATCATCGAGGCCATGAAGCTCATGAACGAGATCGAGGCCGACAAGTCCGGAGTGGTGAAGCAGATCCTCGTCGAGAATGGCCAGCCCGTCGAGTTCGGGCAGCCGCTCATCCTCATTGGCTGACCGGTCGTGCACCGGCGCGCTCGCCGATTCTCCGCGGGCGCCGTAACAGCGCTCGCTCACGGCTCGCAACCTTCGTGGCTACCCGCAACCCCCATCAGCTGTTCGGCAAGGTCCTGATCGCCAATCGCGGCGAGATCGCGCTGCGCGTCCAGCGCGCGTGCCGCGAGCTCGGCATCAAGACGGTGGTGGTGCATTCCGAGGCCGACCGCGACGCGAAGTACGTGCGCCTCGCCGACGAGTCCGTGTGCATCGGGCCCGCGTCTTCGACGCAAAGCTACCTCAATATCCCGGCGATCATCGCCGCGGCCGAGGTGACCGACGCGCAGGCCATCCACCCTGGGTACGGCTTCCTGTCGGAGAACGCGGACTTTGCCGAAAAAGTCGAGCGCTCGGGCTTCGTATTCATTGGTCCCAAGCCGGAAACCATCCGCCTGATGGGGGACAAGGTCAGCGCCAAGGCCGCCATGCTGAAGGCCGGCGTGCCGTGCGTGCCAGGATCGGAGGGGGTGCTGCCCGAGGACCCGAAGGAAATCGTCCGCGTCGCCCGAACGGTCGGCTACCCCGTGATCATCAAGGCAGCCGGAGGCGGCGGCGGCCGCGGCATGCGCGTCGTGCACACGGAAGCGGCGCTCCTGTCGGCGGTGACGCTCACTCGCGCCGAAGCCGCGGCGGCCTTCGGCAACCCGACGCTGTACATGGAGAAGTTCCTCACCAATCCGCGGCACATCGAGATCCAGGTGCTTGCGGACTCGTACAAGGACGCCGTGTACCTGTTCGAGCGGGACTGCTCCATGCAGCGGCGCCACCAGAAGATCATCGAGGAGGCCCCGGCGCCAGGCATTCCGGTCCGTGCCCTGGCCCGCATCGGCGAACGCTGCGCCGAGGCATGCCGGAAGATCGGTTATCGCGGTGCCGGAACGTTCGAGTTCCTGTATGAGGACGACGAGTTCTTCTTCATCGAGATGAATACCCGCGTCCAGGTCGAGCATCCGGTCACCGAGCTCATCACCGGCATCGACATCGTGCAGGAGCAGATCCGGATCGCCTGCGGTCAGAAGCTGCGCTTTCGCCAGCGTGACATCGTGCGAAGGGGGCACGCGATCGAATGCCGCATCAATGCCGAGGACCCGTACACGTTCGTGCCCTCGCCCGGTCGGATCACCTCCTGGCACGCGCCCGGCGGCCCCGGCATCCGCGTCGACTCGCATGCCTACCACAACTACTTCGTTCCACCGTACTACGACTCGCTGATCGGCAAGGTGATCGCGTACGGCGATACGCGCGAGCAGGCGATCGCCCGCATGCGCGTGGCGCTCTCGGAGATGGTGGTCGAAGGCATCAAGACGAACATCCCGCTGCACCAGGAGCTCCTCTCGGACGAGAAATTCCTCCGCGGCGGGACCTCCATCCACTACCTCGAGGAGCGTCTGGCCAAGCGCAAGGGCGCCGCCTGACGACGCGCGCGATGGGCTACCGCGCCGTGTGCTTCGACATCGATGCGCCGAGCGCCGACGCATGGACCGATGCGCTGCTCGACGCGGGCGCGCTGTCGGTGGACCTCGCCGATCCGGATGCCCAAACGGCCCGCGAGGTGCCGATCTACGGTGAGCCCGGCAGCGAGCCGGCCGGGGCGTGGCCGGTGACGCGCGTGACGGCGCTCTTCCACGACCAATCGTCGCTCGACGCAGCCCTGGTTGCGGCCGGCATCGCGATGGGCGCGCCGCTGCCGGCGCATGCCGTGGTCGACGTCCCGGACCAGGACTGGGTGCGCGCCACGCAGGCGCAGTTCGGCCCGATTCGCATCGACGAGCGCCTGTGGATCGTTCCATCGTGGGCGCAGGTGGTCGAGCCCGGCGCAACCAATCTGATCCTCGACCCGGGTCTTGCGTTCGGCACGGGCTCGCATCCCACGACCCGGCTGTGCCTCCGGTGGCTCTCCGGAACGCTGCCGGCAGGCGCGACGGTGCTCGACTACGGCTGCGGCTCGGGGATCCTCGCCATCGCTGCCGCACGCCTCGGCGCGCGGGAAGTGGTCGGCACCGACATCGACCCGCAGGCACTCGCGGCGAGCCGCGACAATGCCGCACGCAACGCGGTCGACGCCCAGTTCGTGAGTCCGGACCGCCTCGCGCCCGGCCGCACGTTCGACGTCGTCGTCGCCAACATCCTGGCCAATCCGCTGATTGTGCTCGCTCCCGCGCTGGCGCATCGTGTGGCGGTTGGCGGAAGGCTGCTGCTCTGCGGTGTGCTTGCGACGCAGGCGGCCGAGGTGCAGGAAGCCTACGCGCCGTGGTTTAGAATCGCGCCCTGGAACGCGGAGGATGGCTGGGTCGCGCTCGAAGGAACGCGCCTCCGCTGATCGCCACGTACTCCGTCCCGCCCCGCCCCGGAATGCCCGAAGAAAAATACACGCGCTGCCCGGCCTGCAAGACGATCTTCCGGGTGACTCCGCATCAGCTGGCGATCCGCGCCGGCCAGGTGCGGTGTGGTCAATGCCAGACGGTGTTCGACGGCAACGCGCAGCTCCTGCCCGTTGCCGCACCCGTTCGCCACAGCGACGACGAGTACGATGAAGCGACCATGGGTCCGGCCACCATGACGCTGCGCATGCCGCACGCCTCGCCTGCAGGTCCCGCCGCCGCCGCGCCCGCTGCCGCCGCGCCCGCTGCCGCGACCATCGCCGGGATGGCAGCCCGGCCCGCGACCTACAACGAGCGTTTCTCGTGGCCGGAGCAGGAGCGCAAGCGGCGCAGCGCGAGCGTGCTGTACGCCGTCGGGGTGCCGCTGCTGGTGCTGCTCCTGGCCGGGCAGGCCGTCTATCACTTCCGCGACACCGTCGCCGCGCGTTGGCCGGTGATGCGCCCGGCGCTCCTCGGCCTGTGCCGGCTGGCCGGTTGCGCCATCGAGCCCGTACGCGAGATCGACAGTCTTTCCATCGAGGCATCGGATCTGCAGGCCGACCCGGCTCACCGCGGGCTGCTGGTCTTGACGGCCACGCTGCGCAACCGCGCGGGATGGGCGCTCTCGTACCCCTACGTGGAGTTGACCCTGACCGACGCCCGCGATCAGACGGTGGCGCGCCGCGCGCTGCTTCCCGCCGAGTACGCCGGCGGCACGGTGGACGTGGCGGGGGGAATCCCGGCCAACGGCGAGGTTCCGATCAAGCTCTTCATCGACGCCAGCGCAACGAGCCAGGCCGGCTACCGGCTGTATCTTTTCTATCCGTAGCAATGGTTGCACCATAATGATGCCGACCTTCCTGCCAGTTTTGTGCTGGCGATTCAAGGGCCTCACGAGCCTGCCGCGATGTGGGCGGGGCGAGCGCGCGGACCAAAAGGGCGCGCGCGCCCGGCGAGTCCCCCGGCGGCGGTGTACAGTTGCACCACGCTGGACAAAGCGACCCGCGCCTCGCACCAATCAAGTGCAGACACCCACGAACGCCGCCTGATCCCTCCCTAAGCCTTTGGCGGTGTTCGGTACTTCGCCTCCCGGACACGGGCACGCTTCTCGCTATTCCCGGGCACCCCCCGAAATTTCAGCCAGTGACGGCTTCAACTCAGGAGACAGCAATGACCACCCCCGCCGACGTGCTCAAGATGCTCAAGGAAAAGGAGGTCAAGTTCGTCGACCTCCGGTTCACGGATACCCGTGGCAAGGAGCAGCACGTCTCGGTGCCGACCAAGCAGTTCGGCATGGACAAGTTCGACAACGGTCACGCCTTCGACGGCTCATCGATCGCCGGGTGGAAGGGGATCCAGGCTTCCGACATGCTGCTGATGCCGGACGCGGGCACCGCCTACATCGACCCATTCATGGACGAGACCACGCTCAACATCACGTGCGACGTGGTCGAGCCGTCGGATGGCAAGGGCTACGAGCGCGATCCCCGGTCGCTGGCCAAGCGCGCCGAGGCGTATCTCAAGTCGACCGGACTCGGCGATACCGCGTACTTCGGTCCGGAGCCCGAGTTCTTCGTGTTCGATGCCGTGGAGTGGTCGGTCGACATGTCGGGCAGCTACTGCAAGGTGTTCTCGAGTGAAGCGGCGTGGTCGTCCGCGGAGAAGTTCGAGGGCGGCAACATGGGTCATCGGCCTTCCGTGAAGGGCGGCTATTTTCCCGTCCCGCCGGTCGATCACCTGCAGGACGTGCGCTCGGCGATGTGCCTGGCGCTCGAGCAGATGGGTGTCGAAGTCGAGGTGCATCACCACGAGGTCGCCAATGCCGGCCAATGCGAGATCGGGACGAAGTTCGAAACGCTGGTCAAGCGCGCCGACTGGCTGCAGATCCTCAAGTACGCGGTGCACAACACCGCGCATGCATATGGCAAGACCGCGACGTTCATGCCGAAGCCCATCGTCGGCGACAACGGCTCGGGCATGCACGTGCACCAGTCGGTCTGGAAGGATGGCAAGAACCTCTTCGCCGGCGACGGCTATTCCGGATTGTCGGAGCTCGCGCTGTATTACATCGGCGGCGTGATCAAGCATGCGAAGGCCCTGAACGCGATCACCAATCCCGGGACCAATTCGTACAAGCGGCTGGTGCCGGGCTTCGAGGCGCCGATCAACCTCGCGTACTCGGCACGCAACCGCTCGGCCGCGATCCGCATTCCCTATGTCACCAACCCCAAGGGCCGACGCATCGAAGTTCGCTTCCCGGATCCCACGGCAAACCCCTATCTCGCGTTCTCGGCGTTGCTGATGGCGGGGCTCGACGGCATCCAGAACAAGATCCATCCCGGCGACCCGATGGACAAGAACCTGTACGACCTGGAGCCCGAAGAAGCCGCGAAGGTGCCGCATCCGTGCGCGTCGCTCGACGAGGCCCTCGAGCACCTGGACGGCGACCGCGAGTTCCTCACCCGTGGCGGGGTATTCACCAACGACATGCTCGACGGCTACATCGCGCTCAAGATGGAGGAAGTCACGCGTTTTCGCATGACGACGCATCCGGTCGAATACGACATGTACTTCAGTCTGTAAGCCGCGCGCCCGGCGGGCGCGCTCGACAGGGTAAATTGAGGGGGCGGGCCCATCCGGGCCGGCCCCTTTTGCTGCCGGCGCGACGGCCACCCCCCGCCCGCCTGCAGCGCCGGCGGATTTTCTCTACACTGCCCCAATGCGGACCCCATCCATTGCACCCGCGCCCGCGGGACGATCGCTGCGATTGCACGTTCTGCTCGCGACGCTCTCGCTTTTCCTCGCGCTGGCCGGCGTGGCGACCACGCACGCCGCAACCGTGAGCGAGCGCATGAAGGAGATGCATTGCACGTCGCGCCCGAAGCAGGTGGAAGGCACGATGCTGTACAAGTGCGAGACCGGCTCCGGGACGTCGTATTTCAGTGCCGACGGCGTGAGCAGCGGGGCACCGGCGGGGCGCAGTGCGCCCGGCAATGGTGCGGTCGCCGTGCCGGCTCCGCGCGGTGGCAACAGCGCGTTCCCGCGCGTCGATGCGGAGACGCAGAAGGGGCGCGATGACGTTCGCCGTCGCGTGCTGCAGGACGAGCTCGCCGCGGAGGAAAAGCTCCTCACGGAAGCGCGCGGCGCATTTGCTGATGGCGCGCCGCCACCGCTGCCCGAAGAGCGTACCAACGCCGACAAGTATCGCGAACGGCTTGCGCGCCTGCGCCAGTCGATAACGCTGCACGAGCGCAACGTCGAGGCGCTGAAGAAGGAAATCGGCGGGCTGCGCTGAAGCGCGGGTGCTGAGGCGCAGACCGCGGCGCTGCTGGTGCCGCCTGCGCCACGCCGACGATGAGGCGGGCGCAGATATTGCTAACCATCCAGTACTGGCTCCTGCCCGCTGCGACCCCGTGAATTTCGGCGATCTCCCCACCCTCGCGCACGACGACATGCAGAGCGCGTATCGCGGCCTCGATCTGCTTGCCACCGCCGTCCTTGTGCTCGGCGAAGGCGAGCGCATCGTGTATGCGAACCCGGCGGCGGAGAACCTCTTCGAAGTGTCGCGCAAGCAGCTCGTCGAGCGCGCGCCTGCCGAGCTGTTCGGTGACGCGGCGGGCCTGCTCGCGGCGATCGCCAAGGCGGAGGCGAGCGGCGCGTCGTACACCGAGCAGGAACTCGAGATCGCGGCACCGCGGCAGAAGCTCCATCTGACGTGCACCGTCTCGCCGGTCGACCTGCCCGACGCACGGCTGGTCATGGAGTTCCGCCATATCGACCAGCAGCTCAAGATCGCCCGCGAAGAGCGCCTGCTCGAGCAGCAGCAGGCGAACCGCGAGCTGATCCGCAGTCTCGCGCACGAGATCAAGAATCCGCTGGGTGGAATCCGCGGCGCGGCGCAGCTGCTCGAGCACGAGCTCGACCGGCCGCAGCTCATCGAGTACACGCAGGTCATCATCGGCGAGGCTGACCGCCTGCAATCGCTGGTCAACCGCCTGCTCACGCCGCATCGGCTGCCGCGCTTCCGGCCGACCAACATCCACGAGCTGCTGGTGCGCGTGAAAGGCGTAGTGCAGGCGGAATTCCCGCAGGTGAGCATCGTTCCCGACTTCGACATCAGCCTGCCGGATTTCGAGGCCGACCCCGAGCAGCTCATGCAGGCGATTCTCAACGTGGTGCGCAACGCGGCCCAGGCGGTCACCGGCGCGACCGCCGATCCCCGGATCCGCATCACGACGCGTGTCGCGCGTTACGTGACGCTCGCCAGGAAGCGCCACCGTCTCGCGCTGTCGCTCGCGATCGCCGACAACGGACCCGGGATCCCCGAGACGATCCGCGATCGCATCTTCTATCCGCTGGTATCCGGGCGCGAAGGCGGCAGCGGCCTCGGGCTGACCATCGCCCAGACATTCATCGCGCAGCACAACGGGACCATCGAATGCCAGAGCATCCCCGGCAACACCGTCTTCACCATCGTGCTGCCGCTGGAGTCCGCGCGCGCGCAAAATTGAACCGGAGGGACGGGCGATGAACGCGATCACTTACGAGCCAGCGCGCAGCACGGCCATGAAGCCCGTGTGGATCGTCGACGACGATCGCTCCATCCGCTGGGTGCTGGAGAAGGCGCTCGCGCGCGAATCCATCGCGTACCGGACCTTTGCCTCCGTGTACGAGGTGCTGCAGGCGCTCGCGCACAGCCAGCCGCAGGTGATCGTCTCCGACATCCGCATGCCGGGCGAATCGGGGCTCGTGCTCCTCAACAAGGTCAAGGAGCAGTACCCGCACATTCCGGTCATCATCATGACCGCCTACTCGGACCTCGACAGTGCGGTCTCCGCGTTCCAGGGCGGCGCGTTCGAGTACCTGCCCAAGCCGTTCGACGTCGACCATGCCGTCGCGCTCATCCGCCGCGCGAGCGCCGAACCCCATGTGCAGAGCGCGCCTGCAGCGGGCATCGCGGAAACGCCGGAGATGCTCGGGCAGGCGCCGGCGATGCAGGAGGTGTTTCGCGCCATCGGCCGGCTCTCGCAGTCGAGTGCGACGGTGCTCATCACCGGCGAATCCGGGACCGGCAAGGAGCTCGTCGCCCGCGCCCTGCATCGGCACAGTCCGCGTGCCGCGGGCCCGTTCGTGGCCATCAATACCGCCGCCATTCCCAAGGACCTGCTGGAGTCGGAGCTCTTCGGTCACGAGCGCGGCGCGTTCACCGGCGCACAGGCCTCGCGGCGGGGGCGCTTCGAGCAGGCTGAAGGCGGCACCCTCTTCCTGGACGAAATCGGCGACATGCCGGCGGATCTGCAGGTGCGGCTGTTGCGCGTGCTCGCCGACGGCGAGTACTACCGCGTCGGCGGCCACGCGCCGCAAAAGGCGAACGTGCGCGTCATCGCGGCGACGCACCAGAACCTCGAGGAGCGCGTGCGCCTGGGGCTCTTTCGGGAGGACCTCATGCACCGGCTCAATGTCGTGCGCCTGCGCCTGCCGCCGCTGCGCGAGCGGCAGGAGGACATACCCCTGCTCACCCGGCATTTCCTGCAGAAGAGCGCCCGCGACCTGGCCGTGGAGCCGAAGGTGCTGTCCGATGCGGCGCTGAAGGCCCTGCAGGGGTTCGCCTTCCCGGGCAACGTGCGCCAGCTCGAGAACATCTGTCACTGGCTGACCGTGATGGCGCCGGGCCAGCGCGTCGAGCCTGCCGATCTTCCACCGGAGCTGCAGGAAAGCTCCCATGAAGCTCCCGGTACCGGTGAAGGGAGCTGGCGCACCGCACTCGATCGCGAGCTCGCGCAAGCGCTGACGCGAGGCGAGCGCGCGGTAGGCGATCGCCTCGAGAAGGAGTTCGAGAAGATCCTGATCCTGCGTGCCCTCGCGCACACCGGTGGGCATCGCATGGAAGCAGCACAGTGGCTGGGCTGGGGGCGCAACACGTTGACGCGCAAGATCCAGGAGCTCGGCCTCGAGCCCGAGCTGCGCAAGGGCACCGTCCGCGCCGGCTAGCGCGTCGCCGCGACCGCGAGCATCGCGGGTCGGCGCTCAGCGCACGGGGTCGACGAGGAGCGCGTGCATCGTCCGCTCCACGAATTCCTCGATGACCACGTCGGGATGCTCGCGCTCGATGTCGGCCCTGGTCATGCGATGACCGGCGAAATACACCACGCGCCGGAAGTTCTCCGATAGCGGCGGGATGAGCGCATCCATCATGGAATCGCGGTAGACCACGGCGCGCGGCAGACCGGCGCGTGCGCAACCCATGACGACCGGTTCGATGGGATCGACGATGGGTCGCGCACAGCGGCGGCTCGGATCACCGAGGATCTTGCCGAGCGGCAACCGGTCGTCCTCGCGAAACCATTCCGGCAAGCCGAGCATATCCGCGAGGTCGCCGCTATATACGTCACCCGGTTCGTACGGTGGTCGCTCGGCCGGGACATGCGGCGCTGTGGGCAGCGCGCGTTGCACGGCCATCATCAGGAGGTCGTAGGCGACGATCGCGCCCTCGTAGTTCCAGTGCGAATCGGTGCGGAAGTAGACCTGCGCATGCGCCTTCGCGGCCTCGAGCGCGGCGCGCGGATCGATCACCTGCACTTCCGGGTGTTGCGCGAGTGCCTCGAACAGCCGGTCGAGGCGCGTTTGCGGCGCCCGGCGCACCCATGGCGGCAGATGCTCCGCATACACGGTCGCCTTGTCGGGCACGATCAGTACGAAATACGGGATGCCTCGCTCTGCCAGGAACTGCTGGCGTCGCGCGAGCTCGGCCGCGATCGCGGCGGGTTGCTCCGGCGGGTACGGCACGATGCCGCGGAAATCGCGGTCGATCGCGTGCTCGTCCTCGCCGCGAAAGAACAGCCAGCCGTCATTGCCGAGCAGCACTTTGGCCACGGGTGACACGTGCAGACCCACGGCCAGGATCCAGTGATGCAGTCGCACCAGGCGGTCGCGGCCACCGAAGCGGTCCGCGAATGCGGCTTCGAACCGCCTGCTCCACGTGCGCGCCTCTTCCCATGAGCGCGGCGCCTCCGGCCATGTTGCCGTCGTGCGGTTCTCGAAGCGCGTCACGGCGACATCGCGGTTCCGCCAGGCGCCGAAGAGCGCAAGCGCCAGGACGACGATCGCGAGCAGCGTAACGGCGACGTCGCGCGAAGGGTGCGCAGAAGATGCCGCGGGCGGCACGGCGGTAGCGACGAGCGCATCGGCGCGCATGCTCAGAAGCGGAAGTAGATGAACGGGTTGTAGGTGCCCGCCGCGAGCCACGCGGCAGCAGCAAGAGACACGGCCCCCAGCCACAACGAATCGGCAGCCAGGACGATTGCCCGCGAGGGGCCGTGCGCCATCGTGCGCTCGCGCCACGCGCTGACGGTGGCCGCGAAAGGCATCGAACCGATGATGCCCGCGGCGAGTGCCAGCAGCAATTGCGCATCGAGATATTCGGCAATCGTGATCCGCACGGGATCTCCCGATGCCGCGCCGAGGAGCGCGCGATAGAAGGCCGCCGCGTGCGGCAGCGTGTCGGCACGAAAGAGCACCCACCCTGCCATCACTACCGCGAGCGCATAGACATGCGCCAGCGGCCGCAGCCGCTCGAGTGCGCGCGTGAAGCCCGTCCGCTCCAGCACCAGGAACACGCCGTGCCACGCACCCCACAGCACGAAATTCCAGCTCGCCCCGTGCCAGAGCCCGCAGAGCAGGAAGACGATGACGAGATTGGCGTACGCGCGCGCCCGTCCGGCGCGGTTACCGCCGAGCGGAATGTAGACGTAGTCGCGAAACCAGTTCGACAGCGAGATGTGCCAGCGCCGCCAGAACTCGCGTATGGAAGCCGCGATGTACGGGTAGTTGAAGTTCTCCAGGATGCGGAAGCCGAACAGGCGCATGAGCCCGATCGCCATGTCCGAGTAGCCGGAGAAATCGAAGTAGATCTGCAGCGTGTAGCAGACGAGCCCGAGCCACGCGACCGGCGTCGTCAGGTCGGCAGCCGGCAGCGCGAAGATCCGGTCGGCGACGGCGCCAAGCGTGTTGGCGATCAGGACCTTCTTGCCGAGCCCGATCACGAACCGCCGCACGCCATAGGCGAAATCGGCGAGCCGTTGCGGATGATCCGAAAGCTGCCCGGCGATATCGCGCCAGCGGATGATCGGCCCGGCGATGAGCTGCGGAAAGAGCAGGATGTAGAGCGCGAAGCTCGTGATGCGCCGCTCGGCGTGGGCGTTGCGCTTGTACACGTCGACGACATACGAGATCGCGTGGAAGGTGAAGAAGGAAATGCCCAGGGGGAGCGGGAGGGCGCTGAGGGCGATGCCCGCGTGCCCGAGCGAGCGCAGCAGAGCATCAGCGTTCGCGCTGACGAAGCCCGCGTACTTGAATACCGCGAGCGCAGCCAGGTTCGCGGTGACCGCGACGACCAGCCAGCGCCGCCGCGTACCCGGGGCCACGGCACGCGCAATCGCCAGCCCGAATGTCCAGTTGGCGAGCACCGACCCCAGCACCAGCAGGACCATTGCGCCTTCGCCCCAGACGTAGAAGACCAGGCTCGCAACCAGCAGCACGGCGTTGCGTGCGCGAGCCGGGACGAGCGCGTACGCCGCGAGCGTCAGCGGCAGAAAGCAGAACAGGAAGAAAGGCGATGCGAAGACCACGGCGTAGAGGCGCGAGCGCGCGGAGTCTAGCAGGGCGGCGTGGCGACGTCTGGGCGCGCCGCCCCGGTCGTGCGGCCCCGGTCGTGCGGGACGCGGGTCGCCGGGACCGTTCAGCGATACCCGCGACAGGGATCAGCCGAGGCGATCGGATTTTCCTGAATGGAGGTCGCCGCCAGGAACGAGGGGTGCTGGCCGGTCGGCGGCGGCCGTGATGCGGGTCAGTTCTTCGGGTAACCGCCACCGACGGCGGCGGGCACCGCGGCCGGCTCGGCGCGTGCCGGCGCTTCAGGTGCCTTCGGCGTGAGGGGGGCAATGGGGCGCTGCTTGGCCGGGATCGACTTCGGGTAGCCGGCCTCGTCGAGCATGGCGTGCCAGCGTGGCTCGTTGTAGCCCTTGGCGACGAGCTTGTCGCCGACCTGCAGGACGGGCGCCGTCATCTCGCCGGTGAGCGCTTTCAGCCGTTCGGCGCCCTTGGCTTCCTCGACGTTCACCTGCGTGAACGGAATGCCGCGTCGATTGAGCAAGGCCTCGGCCATCTGGCAGATCTCGCCGCATGCGAAGGTGTACAGCGTCACCGGAAAATTCTCCGACGCGTTGCGTGCCGCCAGCGGAAGCGCATCGTTCTCGATGAAGTTCGCGCCGAGCCTCTTGGGCTGCACGTCCTTCGCGGCGCCGGGAGGCGGCCGGTCCGAGTACACGACGCGGCCGTCGGGGTCAGTGTAGCGATACACCTGCTGCCCCTGTGCAAGCACGCCCGCGCACAGCAGCGCGGCGACGGCGGCGCAGATCAGCGCCGGCACACGGGACCGGATGGGACGAGTCATCGCTCCTCCTTCTAGGGCGGGGTCACCATTCCATTATGCCGGAGCAGTGCATCGATCCGCGGCGGCCGTCCGCGGAACGCTATGAATGACTCGATAGCCGGTCGGCTGCCGCCTTGCGCCAGCACTTCCTCACGGAACCGCGAGCCCGCTTCGGCCGACAGCACGCCGGTTTCCTCGAACAAGCTGTAGGCGTCAGCCGAGAGCACCTCGGCCCATTTGTAGCTGTAATAGCCTGCCGCATAGCCGCCGGCGAAGATATGCCCGAACGCGTGCATGAACCGATCGTAGTCGGGCCGGGGGATCACGGCGACCTCGTCGCGCACGGTGTCGAGCACCGCCTGGGGCGACACCCAGTCGCTGCCGCCGTACGGGTCGTACGCGGAATGCAGCAGCATGTCGAACAGCGCGAGCTCGAGCTGGCGCACCGTCGCGAGCCCGCTCTGGAAGTTCCTGGCGGCGAGCATCCGGTTGAACAAGGCATGCGGCAGCGGCTCGCCGGTGTCGACGTGCGCGGTCATGTGCCTGACCACGTCCCATTCCCAGCAGAAGTTCTCCATGAACTGGCTGGGCAGCTCGATCGCATCCCACTCCACGCCCTGGATGCCGGACACGCCCGCGACCTCGACCCGCGTCAGCAACTGGTGCAGGCCGTGGCCGAACTCGTGGAAGATGGTGATGACCTCGTCGTGCGTGAACGTCGCCGGCTTGCCCGCGACGGGTGCGGAAAGATTGCAGGTGATGTAGGCGACCGGATGCTGGATGCGCCCATCGATGCGCCGGCGGTTGATCGCATCGTCCATCCATGCGCCGCCCTGCTTGCCGTTGCGCGCATAGTTGTCGAGATAGAACTGGCCGATGAGCGCCTCGTCGCGGTCGACGATGTCGAAGAAACGCACGCTCGGATGCCACGTCGGCGCCGCGGACTCGCGGATACGGATGCCGTAGATGCTCTCGACGACGCGGAAGAGTCCGGCGAGGACTTTCGGCTCCGGGAAGTACTGCCGTACTTCCTGCTCCGAGAACGCGTAGCGCTTGGCCTTGAGCTTTTCGGAAGCGTAGGCGATGTCCCACGCCTGCAGCTCGTCGAGCCCGAGATCGGTGCGGGCGAATGCCACGAGCTCGGCATAGTCGCGCTGCGCGAAGGGCTTCGCGCGCTGTGCGAGATCGCGCAGGAACCCGAGCACCTCGTCGGAGCTCGCCGCCATCTTGGGCACGAGCGACACTTCCGCGTAGTTGCGGTAGCCGAGGAGCTGGCTCTCTTCGTGCCGGAGCTTGAGGATCTCGCCGATGACCGGCGTGTTGTCCCATTCAGGCCTCGCGCCGAGGTCCGAGGCGAGGGTCACGAAGCCGCGATGCATCGTCGCGCGCAGTGTGCGGCTTTCCGCGTACTGCATCACCGGCAGGTAGCACGGCATGTGCAGCGTGAGCTTCCACCCGTCCTTGCCGTCCGTCGCGGCGGCGGCCCGGGCTTCCTCGATCACGTCCTGGGGCACGCCCGCGAGGTCCTTCTCGTCGTGTACGTACAGCGTCCAGTCGTTGGTGGCATCGAGGACGTGGTCGTCGAACTGTGCGCACAGCGTGGCGAGCGCCTCCTGCAACGCCTTGAAGCGCGCCTTGCGATCGTCGGGCAGCTCCGCGCCACCGAGGCGAAAATCGCGCAGCTCGTTGTCGAGGAGCTTGCGCCGCGCGGGATCGAGCTGCCCGAAGGCCGGCGACTCGCGCAACGCGCGGTAGCGTCCGTACAGGCGCAGGTCCTGCGCGAGGTCCGTGTAGAAGGCGGTGATGCGCGGCAGGTTGCCGTTGTACGCGTCGCGCAGCTCGGGGGTGCTGACGACGGCATTCAGGTGGCGCACTGCACCCCAGGCGCGCTCGAGATGGTCGAGCGCCTCGGTGAGCGGCTCGACCACGTTGTCCCAGGTCGGCGCACCACGGTCGTGGGCGGCGGTTTCGACCGCCGTGCGGGCCTGCTCGAGCAGCGTGTCGAGGGCCGGGGTGACGTGCGCGGGCTCGATGCGATCGAACTGCGGCAGGCCGGAGAAGTCGAGCAGGGGATTGGTGCTGACGGGGGCGTCCATGGGGTCCTGGAAGGAAGTTTCAGAGGCTCGCGGAGGCGGCAGACGCTGCTTCGTGCTGGCGCAGCTCGGCGTCGAGCTGGGCGAGATCGTCGGGCGTGCCGACGTTGGCCCACTGACCGGGATGAACTTCGCCGCTGACGATGCCGGCGCCGATCCAGCTCCGGAAAAGCGGAAGGAGTTTGAGCTTCACGCCGCGGGGAAGTTCGGCGAAGAGGGCGGTGTCGTACAGCGCGATGTTCGCGAACGTCAGGCGCGGTCCTGCGTCGAGCTGGATGCGCTCGCGCGAGAGCACGAAGTCCCCGGCCGGATGGTAGGGCGGGTTGGGCACCATCACGAGATGCGCCCGCGCGGTCGCGGGATCTGCCGCCATGCGCGCGCTGCGGGCGTGCAGCGAGGCGTAATCGAAATCGGTGCAGATGTCGCCGCTCACGATCAGCACGATGCCCTTGCGCAGCAGCGGGAAGGCCGTCGCGATGCCGCCGGCCGTCTCGAGGGGCTCGGTCTCGATCGACCACTGCAGGCGCACACCCAGCGCCGTCCCGTCGCCCAATGCATCGACGAGTCGCTGCGCGAGGTGCGAAGCATTGATCACGATGTCGACGACGCCGGCGCGGCGCAGCGCTTCGATCTGCCGCACGATGAGCGGCCTGCCCGCCACGGTGAGCAGCGGCTTCGGCAGGACGTCGGATAGCGGGCGCATGCGCTCGCCGCGGCCCGCAGCGAGGATCATGGCGCCGATGGCGGCGTCGGATGCAGTGGCGTGCATGCGGGCGCGTCAGAAGGTGTAGCCGACCTGCCGCTCGACGCCTTCGAGGTCGTCCAGCAGGCGCAGCAGCGGTGCGAGCGCACCGTAGCGTGCACAGGCGCCGCGCAGGTACCCCATGACGCGCGGCATGTCGGCGAGATATCCCGACTTGCCGTCGCGATGGCACAGGCGCGCGAAGATGCCCAGCACCTTGAGCTGGCGCTGCACGCCCATCCACTCGAAGTCGCGCCACAGCACGCTGAAATCGGCGTCCACCGGGAGACCCGCCGCGCGGGCGCGCTCCCAGTACCGCACCGCGAGGTCGATCTGCTCGGCTTCATCCCACGCGATGTAGGCGTCGCGCAGCAGCGATACGAGGTCATAGGTGATCGGGCCGATGACGGCATCCTGGAAGTCGAGCACCCCTGGATTGGGTGTGCACACCATGAGGTTGCGCGAGTGGTAATCGCGATGCACGTACACGCGCGGTTGCGCCAGGTTGTTGTCGAGCACGAGGCGGAAGGTCCGCTCCAGGGTCGTGCGTTGCCGGTCGGTCAGCGCCGTTCCGAGGTGCCGCGCGACGTACCAGTCCGGGAAGAGGTCGAGCTCGCGGCGCAGCAGGGTCTCGTCGTACGGCGGCAGCGCGCCGGCGCGCGTCGCGCGCTGCCAGCGGACCAGCGCATCGATGGCATCGAGATAGAGCCGCCGCGCCGAGTCGCGGTTGAGCGCTTCGAGATACGTCTGCGCGCCGAGATCGGTGAGGAGCAGGAAGCCGCGTTCGAGGTCGGCCGCCAGCACTTCCGGCGCGTGCACCTGCGCGTCGCGCAGCAGCGCCGCCACGTGCACGAACGGCCGGCAATCCTCCATCGGCGGCGGCGCGTCCATCACGATCAGCGATGCCTGCCCGCGCCAGGGCATGGCGAGCGTCAGGCGGAAGTAGCGCCGGAAGCTCGCATCGGCGGACGCCGGCGCGATGGTGAATTCACCGCCCCCGATCGCGGCCGCCGCCCAGCGGGACAGCGCGGGCAGGCGCGCATCGGCTGCGGCTTGCATGGCATCGACGGGCGGAGAGGACATTGAAGGTGCGACAGGATCCATCGTCGGGGACGTCTGCAATGCGCGCACCGGCGAAGGCCGTGCGGCGCGGAAATGGGCGTTCGGTGCAGCTGCATGGCACCGTTGGCGCGAGGCGCTTCGCCGGCCAAGATAGAATGCCCGGATTCTAGCTTGGCAGCATCGCCGTTGCACCCGCAGCAATGAAGCGCCCCTTCCGCTCCCTCCTCGCACTTGCCGCTGCAAGCACCCTCGCGACGCACGCAGCGGCGGCCGAGGACGCCAGCGCACCGCCTGCAGTCGCGCCGCCGCCGCTGAAGCTCGCCCCCGACTTGACCTCCCCGGTGCGCCCGCTGCGCGCACCCGGTGCAGTGGTGGGCCCCGCGCCGGTCACCGCCCGCAGCGAGGAGGGCGCCCTGTTCCTGCGCGCCGATCGCCTCGAGGCGACGGCCAACGACAAGGTCGAGGCCGAAGGACACGTCGAATTGCGCACCCGGGGCCAGACGGTGCTCGCCGACTGGTTGCGCTACGACTTCACCGAGGCGGAGATCTGGGGCAAGGGCGATGTCGTCCTGCGCCGCGGCATCGACTGGATCACCGGCCCGGAGACGAAGTACCGGCCCGAGACGCAGACCGGATTCTTCGCGACCCCGCGGTATTACCTCGGCGAGATCGGCGGCCGCGGCACCGCCAAGGAGATCCGCTTCACGGGCCCGGATCATTTCGAAGCCACGGATGCGCGCTTCACCACCTGCATCGCGCCGCGCGAGGACTGGTACGTGCGCATGGGCGAGCTCGAGGTCGACGAATCGCGCAAGGTGGGCACCGCGCATCACGCCTCCGTGTATTTCCTCGGCGCGCCGATCGCGTACACGCCATGGCTGTCGTTTCCGCTGTCGGACGAGCGCAAGTCCGGCTTCCTCGCGCCGATACTCGGCTCGACCGGCAATCGCGGCTTCGAGCTCGCCACCCCGTATTACTTCAATCTCGCACCCAACTACGACGCGACGCTCACGCCGCGCGTGATGACCAAGCGGGGCCTGCAGCTCGGGGCGCAGTTCCGTTATCTCTTCGCCACGTCCGCCGGGGAAATCAACGTCGAGGACCTGCCGAACGACCGTCTCACGGGGACGAACCGCTACCTACTCGCATGGAAGCACAACCAGAACCTCGAACCCCTCGTGAGCGGCCTCGCGGCGTACTGGAATCTCAACAAGGTTTCCGACGACACCTACTTCTCCGATCTCGCCGACCGCATCGCCATCACGTCGCAGACGACGCTGCCGCGCGAGGGCGGCTTCGCGTACGGGCACGGGCCATGGTCCTTCCTGGTGCGGGAACAGGCATTCCAGACGCTGCAGGACCCGAATGCGCCGGTGGGCACCCCGTACAACCGCATGCCACAGGCGCTGGCCTCGATGCAGGAGGTCGACTGGAAGGGCCTGACGTTTGCCGGCACCGGCGAGTACGTGCGCTTTCGCAATCCCACCCTGCCGACCGGGCAGCGCGTGTACGCGTATCCGACCGCGGCGTGGGCGCGGCAGGGACCGTGGTGGTTCATGACGGCGCGTACCGGTCTGCACGCCCGCCATTACGATCTCGATCAGCCGGTTGCCGGCGAAACCAGCGCCGACTTCGCGATACCCATCACGTCGGTGGACAGCGGCCTCGTGTTCGAACGCGACTGGCGTGCACTCGGACAGGATGTCGTGCAGACGCTCGAGCCGCGCGCCTACTACGTCTACGTTCCCTACCGCGACCAGAGTCGCATTCCTGCGTTCGATACCGCGGTGGACGACTACAACTTCGGCCAGCTGTTCAGCGAAAACCGCTATCTCGGCAACGACCGGATCGGCGACGCCAATCAGCTCACGCTCGCGCTCACGTCACGGCTCATCGACCCCATCACTGGCGGCGAACGCCTGCGCGTTGCGCTGGGCCAGCGCTTCTACTTCGACAACCAGCGCGTGACCCTGACCGAGCCGCCCCGCTCGGCGTCGACCTCCGACGTGCTGGTCCTCGCCGAGGGCCGGTTCAACGAGGCGTGGTCGATGGCCGGTCTCATGCAATACAACTTCGCGGCGTCGCGCTCCGAGCGCTTCGACCTCGGCGGGCGCTACACACCCGCCCCCGGCAAGGTGGTGAATGCGAGCTACCGGTACACGCGCCAGTTCGTGGATCCGTCAGGGCTGAACCTGGAGCTCCGCCAGTTCGACATCTCGGCCCAGTGGCCGATCACCGCGAACTGGACATTTCTCGGGCGCTGGAACTACTCCCTCGTCGATCGCAAGACCCTGGAGGGGGTCGTCGGCGTCGAGTACAATGCGGACTGCTGGGTCGTGCGGGTCGTCGCGCAGCGGTTGACCACCACCACCCAGACAGCTTCGACATCGGTGTACCTGCAGCTCGAGCTCACCGGGCTCGCGCGGTTCGGCACCAATCCCCTGGAAGTGTTGCGACGCACCGTCCCAGGGTATTTGAGGACCAACGATCCCACCGTCTCGCCGCGCGAGCGCGGCGACGTCTTCCCCGAATTCTGAGGTCATGCAATGCCAGCGTCTTCTTTCGCCCAGCGCGGCGCCCGTGCCTGCACGCTCGCCCTTGCCACCCTGCTGCTGCTCGCCGGCCCTGCCGCCGCGCAGGCGCCTGCGGCACTCCCGGGCGCCCCGGCGCCCGCTGCGGCTTCGCGGCCGGCGCCTGCCCGCGTCGTGCAGCTCGATCGCGTCGTCGCGATCGTCAATGACGAGGCGGTGACGCAGCACGACCTCGACGAGCAGAAGCGGGTCGCCCTCGAGCAGATGAAAGCGCAGAAGGTCACGCCGCCCGCCCCCGACGTGCTCGAGAAGCAGGTGCTCGATCGGCTCATTACCGAGCGCGCGCTCATGCAGTACGCCAAGACGTCGGGCCTCAAGGTCGACGACGTGCAGATCGAGCGCACGATCGAGCGCATCGCGCAGGAGAACAAGCTCACGCCTGACCAGTTGCGCCAGGCGGTGATCAAGGAGGGCATTCCGTTCGACCAGTACCGCGACGGACTGCGCAAGGAGATCCTGCTGCAGCGTATGCGCGACCGCGAGGTCGATGCGCGCATCCAGGTCACCGATGCCGAGGTGGATGGGTTTCTCGCCACGATGGCGTCGCAGACGGGCGGCGATACCGAGTACCGTCTCGCCCACATCCTCGTACTCGCGCCCGATCAGGGCACGCCCGAGCAGATCGAAGCCAAGCGCAAGCGTGCCGAGGAGGCGCTGCGCCAGATCCGCGCCGGCGCGGACTTCGCCCAGGTCGCCGCCGGATTCTCCGATGCGCCCGACGCGCTGCAGGGTGGTGCGCTCGGCTGGCGCGCGCCAGCCCGCCTGCCTTCGGTGTTCGCGGAACCGGTGCGCACGATGAAGCCCGGCGACGTGTCCGGCGTGCTGCGTTCCGCGAGCGGGTTCCATATCGTGAAGCTGCTCGAGACGCGCAACGTCAACGAGCCGACGGTCGTCGAGCAGACGCACGCGCGCCACATTCTCATCAAGGTCAACGAAGCCACGTCCGAAGCCGAGGCCAAGGCCCGTATCGACCGCATCCGCGAGCGCATCGAAAGCGGCGCCAAGTTCGAGGACCAGGCGCGGCTCAACTCGGAGGACGCCTCGTCGGTCAAGGGCGGCGATCTCGGGTGGATCTCCCCGGGCGACACGGTGCCGGATTTCGAGAATGCGCTGAAGACGCTGCAGCCTGGCGTGGTGTCGGCGCCCGTCCGCACGCCGTTCGGCTGGCACCTGATCCAGGTGATCGAGCGGCGCACGCAGGACATCACCGCCGAGCGCCGGCGCGACCAGGCGCGGCTCGCGCTCCGGCAGCGCAAATCCGACGAGGCCTTCCAGGAATGGGTGCGGCAGATGCGTGACCGCGCCTACGTCGAGATCAAGGCCGACGAGCGCTAGCCGCGCGCGGCCACAGGGCGACGCGCAGCAGGCGCGCTCGCGTACCGGCCGCGAAGCGCAGCTCGATCCGCAGCTGATCGAACCGCGCGTGCATGGCGTGCGCCGGCAAGTCAACCGCCACGCCGCCGGTCGTGTTGGCCCAGTCGCCGTGACCCTCGGCCATGGCGCGCCACGGTCGCCGCGCATCCTCGCGGGCCATGACCCGGACGCTGCGCAACGCGCTGGCGTCCTCGAGCCCCAGCACCAGACGATCGAAGTCACCGGGGTCGAAGGCCAGCTCGCCCGGCGACACGAGCGCCACCACGTCGCCGTCGGGCACCAGCGTCAGCGCGCCCGGTTCCGGGACCATCGTTCCCGCGACCGCCGTCCAGCCATCGTGATCGGTGTGCCGTGGCGAGCCGAACGTCCACAGGCGCGCACCGACCGGCACATTCGCGTGCGACAGCATGAAGTCGCGCGCCGCGTCCTCGAAGGGCGTATTGCGCCACGCGGTGAAGGTGACGTATCCGGCCTTGCCCGCGTTGACGCCATTCGAACCGTTCCAGGCCATCGGTGACACGAAGCGGCCACCGTAGTTGAAGACATCGCGCAAGCTGCGATAGCCGGCGGCGTACGACGGCTGCTCTTCGGGGTGGCGCAGGTCGGCAGTGTTGATCTCCACCACCGCCCAGGCCGGATCGAGCGCCCGGAACGTCGCGAAAAGCGAAGCGGGGGACTCCATACGGATTGCGTTGACTGCCGAGGCGCCGTAGAGAATCGCGCCCAGATGGCCGCTGCTCGGTATCGCGCCTTCGATGCTCATCCCGCCCGTGTCATAGTTCTTCATCGGGCTCGTGATGTGGATCGCAAAGGGGCGCGCCGATTCGTGCGGCGCCATGAAGCCTTGCGATGACCAGATGCGCTCCGCGGGGATTCCCATCTGCGCAAGCCAGGCCGAGAGCTCGTCGTAATGCATGTCGACGAGATGCCGGCGGAAGATTTCCCACTCACGCGTCCACGGATCGTCCCAGAACGCGGGGCGGCCATCCTTGGGCTCGCGCGGGAAGCTGCGCGGGGGATCGACGTCCACCCAGCGCGCGAAGTGCTTGCCCGCGAGCCTTCCCACCTGCGCGAGCGTGAGCGGCGAGGGACGCCGGTAGCGGCGCAGGTCGGGCACTCCGTCGCCGCCCTTGCCCGCATAGGCGCCCGTACCCGAGAGCCACTCGCGGAACTGGCGCAGCGTGCCCGGGTTGTAGTCGTACCACTGCGCCTGATCGAAAAACGGATTGAGGTACGTGTCCGGATCGAGGTTGACGCCGACGAAAAGCTCCGGATGCTCGCGCGCGAACGCCGCGATCAGCGCACCCGCCTGCTGCAGGTTGCGGCGCTTGTAGTGCCGCACGTCGCGTGCGTAGGCGTTGAAGGTCAGGGTGCGCGCGAGCTCGGGCGCTTCCTGCGAGCCGGGGAGGTGCCGCAGGTAATCGTCGGCCATCACCTCGTTCTTCTCGTTCCACTGGCAGTTCGCGAGGTCCTGCTCGAGCTGGTCGTTGACGTCCCATGCGGGCACGTCGCACGACGCATCCGCCCACACGCCCCCATTGAGCGTGAACAGCACGGGAATGCGGTGCTGCACCGCGTACGCGATGGTGTGCCCGAGCGAATCCTCGGCAATGCGGCGTTGTCCGCAGCGCCGCTCGATGTCCCAGTCGGGATCGAACGCGTAGTCGGCGGCGGCGCCCAGCGTGGTGCGCAGGTACAGGATCGGCACGCGCATGCCCGTGCGCATCGTGCTCGACGTGTAGCTCGTGTACCAGGCATCGAGCTCCTGCGCGCCTCCAAGGCGGATCCCGGAAAGCGCCGGCAGCACATGGAAGACGCTGTTCCGCGTCGGCGCCGCGGGCGCGAGATCCTGGAAGCGCGTCAGGGCGGCGCGCTCGATCAGGTCCCTGGAGCCGAGCACCGTTTCGCGCCCATCGCGCGCAATCGCGACGATCCGCAGTGTTCGCCGGTCGACTCCCGGGCCGGCGGGAGCGGCGCTCAGGTCACCCGTGAACTCGAATCCGGGGGTCGCAGAATCCGGATAGCCGGGCCGCGCCTGCGCTACATCCGGGCGCGGCAGCCCGTAGCGTGCGGCGAAAGTGCGTCCCGCGAGCCGGACCTCGACCGACGCGATGCCCGCGGCGTCGAGCGCCCAGCCGGAGAGCGTAACGTTCGGGCCGACCAGCGCGTCGGCCGCCGGCGCATCGATGCTGCCGACGATTCCGGTCGGCGCGACCGTGGCGACGACGGCGGCAGGTTCACCCCCGTGATCGGCGCGGCCGCGGGTCGCGACCGCGTACAGCTCGATGCCGGCGACGGCCGCGACGAGCGCGAGGACGGCGAGGAACGCGGGCCAGGTGCGGCCCGAGGCATGCGGGCGGGTGTTGCGCGAGCGGCGTGCGGTCGGTGGGCGCGCTGTCACGCCCGAGACGTCACACTTTGTTCTGGTAGACGTAGGCCTGCTGCTGCACGCGGCCCTGATCCATGCGCCGCCGCTCGGCGAGATCCTGCGGAGGCTTGTCCCACCAGATGGCCCGGCCGTTCTGCTGCTCGCGATCGAGCTCGGGCTTCTGCGCCTTGAGCGCACGGATGAATTTGGTGAAGTCGGATTCGTAGTGGCGGGACGGCAGCATCATGATCGAACTCCGGCAAGGCAGCCGTTGGATCGCGATTTTATCATTGCCGCGGATCGTCACGCGCGCTGCCAGCCGCAGGGCGCGTCGGCCGACCCGTGACCAGCTCGAACCGGAAGAGCCGGCACTCGATCGCGCCGTTGAACAGCGGCGTGCGCGCCGAGGGCCGCAGTCCGATGAGCTTCGGCAGGCGGAGGTCGCCGGTGAAAAGACACGCCGTCCAGCCGGCGAAGTGCTGCTTCAGGGCATCGCCGAGCTGGGGGTAGAAGGCGGCAAGCTGCGCCGCGTCCTCGAGGCGCACGCCATAGGGCGGATTGGCGATCAGCGTTCCGGCCGAAGCCGGCGCGGCCCGCCGCAGGATGTCGGCGTGCTCGACGTGCAGCCATCCCGCGACGCCCGCCTCGGTGGCATTGAGGTGCGTCTGGCGCACGGCCGCCTCGTCGCGATCGCTCGCGAAGATCGCCGGCGCCGCCGGATCCGCGCGCACACGGTCGCGTGCCCGTTGCCGCAGGCGCTGCCATGCAGGTCCGTCGAACCAGGCGAGCTTCTGGAAGCCGAAGCTGCGCGTCAGTCCCGGCGCGCGGTCCGCCGCGATCATCGCCGCTTCGATCACGATCGTGCCGCTGCCGCACATCGGGTCGAGCAGCGCCGCGCCCGGTTTCCAGCCGGACAGCAGCACCAGTCCCGCGGCGAGGTTCTCGCGCAGCGGTGCGGCGTCCGCCTCGCGCCGGTAGCCGCGCTTGAACAGCGGCTCGCCGGACGTGTCGAGGTAGATCGTCGCCTCCGTCGCGGTGAGGAACACATGCACGCGCACGTCCGGCCGCTGCTTGTCGACCGAGGGACGCGCGCCGTGGCGGGCGCGGAACACGTCACAAACGCTGTCCTTCACCTTGAGGGTGGCGAACTCGAGACTGCGCAGCGGCGAGCGGGTGGCCGCGGTGTCGACGCGCAACGTACGGTCGACGCGAAAGAGCTCGGGCCAGCCGACCTTCTGCACCAGGTCGTAGAGATCGTCCTCGCTGCGATATCGGCCATGCGTCACCTGCCACAGGACGCGGCTCGCCAGGCGCGATTCGAGGTTCACGGTGTAGGCGAGCGCGAGCGGACCGGAGAAGGACACGCCGCCATCGACCGCAACGACGTACTCGCACCCGAGCACGCGCAGCTCGTCGGCGAGGGCCGCTTCGAGCCCGCGCGGGCAAGGCGCGAAGAAACGCTCGGTCATGGCGCGTCGCCTACTTGAGCAGGCGCCGGCGCGTGAGCGCCAGCGCGACGAAGAACCCGGCGCACGCGTACGCGACCAGCACCACGAGGTGCAGCGCGATGTGGCCGGGCATCTGCGCGGTCAGCAACGGGCGCGCGAGATCGATCGCGTGCTTCAGCGGCAGGAATGCTGCGACGGCCTGCAGCGCTGCGGGAAGCTGCTCCACGGGAAAGAACACACCCGAGAGCAGCAGCATCGGCGTCAGGACCAGGGTGAAGAAGTACGTGAAGAAGTCGTACCCCGGCGCGAGCGCGGTCATGATGAGGCCGAAGCTGCCGAACGCGAGCCCGATCAGGAAACCCAGCGGCAGGACCCACAAGGCATACCACGTGTGACCGAAGCCCAGCAGGACGATCACGCTCAGGATCGCCGTCGTGGACATCAGCGCCTTGGTGCCGCACCAGATCCATTCCGCGAGCATCACGTCGTCCAGCGACAGCGGCGCGTTGATGATCGCGTCCCAGGTGCGCTGCACGAACATGCGCGAGAACGCCGAGTACATGCCCTCGAAGCTGGCGGTGAACATCGCGCTCTGGCATACCATCCCCGTGCCGATGAAGGCGATGTACGGCATGCCACCGACCTCGGGCACGAACGCGCCGATGCCATAGCCGAGCGCCAGCATGTAGAGCAGGGGATCGGCGATGTTGCCGAGCACGCTGGCGATCGCGAGCTTGCGCCAGACGAGAAGGTTGCGGCGCCAGACGGGCGTCCAGCGCAGCGACAGCTCCGGGGGCTTCAGGATTGCGGTGGCGCTCATCGGGATCTCGGGAACTCGGAAAATTCGACCGCGGGAACGCTCAATAGCCGCGCGCGCGGTCGATCACGTGGCAGAGCGGCTCTCCGGCGCGCGCACGGCGCAGATTGTCGAGGAACTGGCGTGCGGCGAGCTCCGGCCGCGGTGTGCCGGCGATATGCGGCGTGCACAATACCGCGGGACGCTCCCACAGCGGGCTCGCTGCCGGCAGCGGCTCGTCCGGAAAGACATCGAGGGCTGCGCCGGCGATGCGGCCCTCATCGATCGCCTGCAGCAGCGCCGCATGATCGAGAATTCCGCCGCGCGACACGTCGATCACGAATGCGCCGCGTGGCAGCCGGGCGAGCGTGTCCGCACCGAGCAAGCCGCGGGTTTCCGGCGTGAGCGGGAGCGTGCACGCGAGGATCTGCGCATTCCCGAGGAGCGCGCGCAAGCCATCGGCGCCGGAGACCACGTCATCCGTCGCGCTCGCTTCGGTCCGCCGCCACGCGGTCACGTCGAAACCGAGCGCACGCAATGCCGTCACCACCGCACGGCCGGCGGCACCGTAGCCCAGCACACCCACGCGCCGCTGTGCTTCGGCAATCGGTGCGAAGCGCTGCCACCGGTGCTCACGATGCTGTGCCTCGAGGCGCGCCAGCTCGCGATGGAAGCGCAGCGCCATCAGCGTGACGTATTGCGCGATGCGCCGCGCCTGCAACGGATCGACCGGACGCACGACGGGCACGGCGGGCAGATCCGGCGTCGCCAGGATCTCGTCGGCGCCTGCGCCTGCGCTGGCGATGAAGCGCAGGCGCGGCAGGACGTTCGCGATCCCGGGCCGCAGCCGGAATGCGAGGAGCGCCTCCACCTCTTCGGGCGCAATCGCTGCGGGATCGGTCGCGAACACTTCGTGCGGCGCGAGCGCGCGCAGCGCGTCGAGCTGCTGCTGCACGAAGGATGAGGTCGGGAGCACGAGGACGGCCATGGCCGGAACGGCGGCGAAACGCGCTACTGTACACGCTTGACATGCGCCGGCGCGCTCACCTAAGTTCTCCCGCGTGGGCCGATTCCGGCCCCTTCGCCCATCCAGACCACGGAAGGTCCCCATGCCAGCGTTCCTGTCGCGCCTCACCCGTCGTGTCATGCTCGCTGCGATCGTTGCGCTGGTTGCCGGCGCGGTGCACGCGCAAAGCGGCTATCCGAACCGGCCGATCAAGCTGGTCGTGCCCTATCCTGCCGGCGCGCTCACCGATCTCCTCGCGCGCGCCATCGGCGAGCGTCTCGCCGCCAACCTGAAGCAGCCGGTGGTGATCGAGAACAAGCCCGGAGCGGGCACGCTGGTCGGTGCGGAGTACGTCGCGAAATCGGCACCGGACGGCTACACGCTGCTCATGGCAACGAGCACCACGCTCGGCATCAGCCCCGCGCTGTACAAGCCCTCGCCCGTGAACCCGGTCCGGGACTTCGCGCCCGTGTCCCCGGTCGGCACCGTCAACTTCTTCCTGATCGCCAACCCGGGATTTCCTGCGAGCAACGTCAGGGAGATGATCGACGTGGTGAAGCGCAATCCGGGCAAGTACAACTATGCCTCCGTGGGCAACGGCAGCCCGCATCACCTGTTCATGGAAGCGCTGAAGAGCGAGCAGGGGCTCGTGATCCAGCACGTGCCCTACAAGGGAACGCAGGCGGCCATGCCCGATCTCCTCACCGGCCAGATCCAGGTGATGTTCTGCGACGCGACCGTCGCCGTGCCGAACATCCAGGCGGGCAAGGTCAAGGCGCTCGGTACGTCGGCCGCGAAGCAGACCACGCTGATCGCTACCGTGCCGCCGGTTGCGGCCACGGTGCCGGGATTCGACTGGCAGGCGTGGCAGGGGATCGTCGCGCCGGCCGGCACGCCGAGAGAGATCATTGCCGTGCTGTCCGGCGAGTTGCAGAAGATCCAGGCGACGCCTGAATTTCGCGAGCAGCTGCTGCGATTCGGGATGGAGCCGTTCGCGTCGCAGACGCCGGAGCAGTTTGCGTCGATGATCGAGGCGGAGCAGCCGCGCTGGGCGACAGCGATCAGGGAATCCGGCGCCAAGGTCGATTGATCCCTCCACTTCACCGGAGTACATGTTGAGCCCCGTCATCGACGTCCACACCCATTGCCTCACGGAAGAATGGTTCCAGTTGCTGCAGCAGCACGGCGGCCCCCGCTACAGCGTCAAGCCCGTGCTGGGCGGCCTGCGCGCGATCCATCTGGACGGGGCGCCGTTCATGACCCCGGTGCCGCCGATGTTCGATTACGACCTGCGCATCCGCACCATGAACGAGGTGGGCGTCGACATCGGCATCGTGTCGCTCACGTGTCCGAACTGCTACTGGGGCGGTGCGGACATCAGCCTCAGGGCGGCGCAGATCATGAACGACGACATGACGGCGGCGCGGCGCGCGTATCCGGATCGCCTGCGCTGGTTTGCCTCGGTGCCATGGGAGTATCCGGAGCTCGCGCTGCCCGAGCTCGCGCGTGCCTGCGCCGCGGGCGCATCGGGCGTGATGGTGCTCGCCAACATCAACGGCCGGCCGCTCACCGATCCCGCGTTCGCCTCGATCTGGGAAGCGATCGACGGGCGCGCACTGCCGGTGCTCGTGCACCCGACGGCGCCGCCCGGGGTCGCGGAGATGGACATGATGCGCTTCCAGCTCACGGCGTCCGTGGGCTTCACGTTCGACACCTCGCTCGCGGTGGCGCGCATGATCTTCGACGGTTTCTTCGATCGGTACCGGAAGCTGCACATCATTGCCGCCCATGGCGGCGGCGCGCTGCCGTACATCGTGTCGCGCATGGACCAGTGCTTCGACAACATCCCTGCCTGCCGCGAGAAGATCTCGGCGCGGCCGTCGGAATACCTCCCGGCGATCTATGCGGACGCCGTGGTGTTCGCGCCCGAGGTGCTCGACCTGTGCGTGAAGGTGTTCGGTGCCGACAACGTGATCTACGGCTCGGACTATCCCCACACGATCGGTGACATGCCGGGTTGCCTGCGCCGTGTCAACGGCCTTGCGCAAGGCACGCGCGACAAGGTGCGCGGACGCAACGCGGAGCGGATCTTCAACCTGTCCTGACCGGCGCCGCGCGCAGGCTGCGTGGCGTGCACTTCAGTCGCGCAGCTCGCGGCCGGTCAGCTTGATGAAGAGATCCTCCAGGTTCGCGGGCCGATGGAGGTAGCGTACGCCGGGCACCGAGGCCAGCGCGTCGAGCAGCGGCTTGGGATCGCGGGTGTAGCAGAAGGCGGTCTCGCCCGCGATCTCCAGACGCGCGGCGAGCGTGCGGCCCCGCGTCTCGGCCCAGTGCCGCGCCTCGTCGCCGTAGACCTCGACGACTTCCGGTTCCACGTGCGCCTGCAGCAGTGCGCGTGGCGTGTCGGAGGCGATGAGCGTGCCGTGGTCGATGACCGCAAGACGCGTGGCAAGCCGCTCGGCCTCGTCCATGAAGTGCGTGGTGAGTAGGATGGTCTTGCCCTGAGAGAGCAGCTGGCGCAGGCCGTCCCAGATGAGATGCCGCGCCTGCGGATCGAGACCGGTCGTGGGCTCGTCGAGGATCAGCAGCTCGGGATCATTGATGAGCGCGCGTGCGAGGGTCAGCCGGCGTTTCATGCCGCCGGAAAGCGTGCGGATGCCGACGCTGCCCTTGCTCGCGAGCCCGGCGAATTCGAGGAGCTTGGGGATGCGCGCCTTCAGCACCGGTCGCGGGATGCCGAAATAGCGGCCGTAGATTTCGAGGTTCTCCACGACCGTGAAATCCGGATCGAGGTTGTCCATCTGCGGCACGATGCCGACCCGCATGCGGGCCCGGCGCGCGGCGCGTGGGACGGGCTCGCCGACCAGCTCGATCTCGCCCGCGTTGGGATCGGTGAGACCCAGGCAGCAGCGTAGCGTTGTCGTCTTGCCGGCGCCGTTCGGCCCGAGCAGGCCGAAACATTCGCCGCGATGGATGGCGAAATCGAGCCCGCGCACGACCTCGTTCGCGCCGTACGACTTGCGCAGACCGGTCACGCGCAGCACCACGTCATCGGTGCGCCGCCGCTCCGCGGCCGCCGTGCGTGTCTCGATGTCGAGCGGCGGAGTCGTCAGCATGCGCGAGCTGTCACGCGCCCGGCGCAACGGCCGGGCGGACGTGCCACATGCCGGTGATCACGCGCTGGAGCTGCGGCAGGCGGCCATGGAAGAAGTGGCCGCAGCCGGGAAAGACGGTGACAGGGAGCTGGTGCGGTCGCGCCCACGCGAAAACGTCGGTCAGCGCGACGACGTCGTCTTCCTCGCCGTGGATCACGATGGTGTCCGGCGGCACGGTGTCGAGCTCGAAGCGCTTCACTGCGGGACCCACGAGCACCAGGCGCTCGGCCTGCACTTGCGTGGCGACGCGCGTCTGCACGAACGAGCCGAACGAAAATCCGGCCAGCACGACGCGCGATGCGCCGCCGCCCGCGAAGCGCTCGCGCGCATAGCCGAGTGCCGCCAGCACGTCCTCGGTCTCGCCGCGGCCTTCGTCGAACGCGCCTTCGGACGCACCCACGCCACGGAAGTTGAGCCGCACGCTCGCATAGCCGAGTGCGAGGAAGGTCTTGGCGAGCGTTTGCGCCACCTTGTTGTCGAGCGTACCCCCCTGCAGCGGATGGGGGTGCGCCACCATGGCGAGGCCACACGGCTGATGCGCCGGGGCGTTGATCACGATCTCGAGCTTGCCGGCGGGACCGGCGATGACGAGGCGCTCGCCGCTCTTCGGGGTCAAATGCGCAACCTCTCCACGATCGCGCCCCCGACGAGGTGCCGGTCGATGATCTCGTCGATATCGCTGCGATCGACGTACGTGTACCAGACGCCTTCCGGATACACGACGAGCACCGGTCCTTCCTCGCAGCGGTCCAGGCACCCGGCGCGGTTCATGCGCACCTTGCCCTTCCCCGCAAGACCGAGCGCCTTGATGCGCCCCTTGGCGTACTGGTGCAACTCGGCGGCACCGTGATTGGCGCAGCACGCCTCCGGCGCCTCGCGCTGGTTGCAGCAGAAGAATACGTGGCGCTGGTAGTAGCTCATGGCGCTGCGGGGAAGCGACGGACGCGCTCGCGTCCGGCGACTGGCGCGTCAGGCGAGGTGGCGACGAGCGTTGGATTATAGCGGAGCGTGTGCGCTCACCTCGGCTCGCCCCAGCCCGGTCGCCCGGCAAGGGCGAAGAGGAACGCGCTGGCCGCGACGGGCCAGAGCAGCAGCACCGTGTGCGTCAGACCATTGAAGTTGAGGAGGTGGCCGTACGACCAGTTGAACAGGGCGAGCGGCGCGCGCGTGAAGATGAGCTCGGGCGCGAGCAGCGTCGCCAGCAGCGAGGATAGAAGCGCGACCGTGGCAATGGCCACCTGCGCGGGCCGCGGCAGCCAGATGGCGAACATCAGAAACAGCGTCCCGACCGCGACCCCGGTGGAAATGCCGGGGCGCAGCCAGCGCTCGAACACGATCGGATTGAGGAGCAGCGCGGCGGCAAGACCTTTCATCATCACCGCGGCAGCGAGCAGCATGAGGACCGCGCCCCCGACGAAGCGCCGCTCGCGCAGCAGCAATGCCAGGAAGAGTCCGACCCCAAGCAGCTGAAATGCGCTGTGCGCCGCCTCCACGAGCGCGGTGGCGACGTCCGCCGTCATGCCCGAGGTATTCACTCCCGGCAGGGCGGGCAGCTCGGTGGCCGGGTCGAACATCGTCGCGAACAGCGGGATTCCGGGGTTCACCTGCACCACGAGCCACACCACGATCAGCGCGAGACCGAGATCGCCGAACTTGCCACCGAGGAACCAGCGATGACGCGCGGCCGATATCGCCTGCCGGACGCGGGCCGAGAACGCGAACATCACCCCGAATGCTCCGCCAAACGCGGCGCCGACGCTGTTGCTCACGAGATCGATGACATTCGCGTCACGCGGCGGGAGCAGCATCTGCAGGCTCTCCATGGCGAAGGACAGCGCCGCCCCCGTCGCGAGCGCCACGGCGAAGCGTCCCCACGGGTCCTGTTGGCGGGGCACCAGGGAAACGAAAAAGCCGAGTGGCAGGTAGGCGAGGACATTCGCCAGCACGTCGAAACGCGTGTAGCGGGCGCTTGCCCAAGCGAACAGGAAGAAGGGCGTGCCCGGCGGAGTCGCGATCCACGGGCCGAACGGCTGCACGCTCGCGTAAACGATAGCCAGCCCGTAGGCAACCGCGAGGACGTGCGGCAGCACACTGCGGTGACGGCTCGGCATGTTCGGGGCCGCGTGGCCTCAGGCCGCCCGGAGCGTACGGCGCATGATCGTGACGTCCGGGGTCGCATCGATCGCCACGAAGCCCGCAGCGCGAAACAGCGCTTCCGGGCCGTGGTAATGCGCGGTCGGCGCATCGGTGCCCTCGGTCTTGAACGGATAGGCGTAAACCTCGCCGATGCCGCGGCGGCCGAGCGATTCGAGTCCACCGCGCAGCAGCGCCCGCGCCACGCCGCGCCGGCGCGACGCCGGTGCGATCACGAAGCAAACAATGGCGGCGAGCATGGACAGAGGCAGCGGCGACACCGGGCGGGGCACTTCCAGACGCGCCCAGCAATGCGGCAGCTTGTGCAGCGGCTGCGCATTCATCCAGCCCACCACGTCATCGCCGGCATACGCGAGATAACCCTCCATCTCGCCGACCTCGATCCGCGAGGCCATGGCCACGCGATTGGCGGGGCCGTCGAATGCCTGCCAGTCCATGTTCTTGGGCACGTGATAGTAATGGCAGTAGCACTTGGCCCACTGCGGGTTGTCGGCGAAGGCAACGCCGCGCTCGTGGTCGAAAAAGCGAAGGTAATCGTCGACGAGCTTCGGTCGGAGAAGCTCGATGCGCAGGTCTGCAGTGCCCATGCGCGCGATGATCGCACGCCACCAGCCGCCTGCGACAGTGGCGGGATGGCCGAGCGCGGCGCCGTCGGTCGACGCCTCGGCGCAAAGCCGTGGGCGGTGGCGCCGCCCCGCGTACCAGCGCTGGCTGAAACTCAGCGCCCGGCCTTGATCTCCGTCCAGAGGCGGCTGCGCAACCGTCGCTGCGCCGCGGTGAGGTCCTTCAGCTGCTCGAGCTTCGCCTGCACGTCCTTCGGCGGAAAGATCGCCGGGTACTGCAGCAGTTCGGGCTTGATGTACTTCCGCGCATCGAGGTTCGGATTGCCGGAGCCGATCAGGTTGGTGAGCTCCGCCGAGTTGCGCCCGTCGAGCATGAAGTTGATGAACTGCAGCGCGAGATCGGGCCGGGGCGCGCTCTTGTGGATCACCATGTTGTCGACAGCGAGCACGGCGCCCTCTTTGGGCAGGCCCTGCAGGACATGGAACTTGCGTCCCGCCGCCTGCGCATCGAGATTCGCCTGGAAGATGTCGTTGGAGTAGCCGTGCACGAGCCAGATGTTGCCGACGGTCAGCTCCTTGATGTACGACGAGGCGTTGAACGCCGCCCAGTACGGCTTCGCCTTCTTGATCGTGTCGGCAGCCTGCTGCCAGTGCTTCTCGTCCACGTCGTTGGCCGAGTAGCCAAGATACTTGAGCGCCGCCGCGAAGAGCTCGTTGGCGCTGTCGAGCACCGTCACGCGGCCCTTCACCTTCTCCAGGTACTTCGGATCGAATATCACGGCCCAGGTGTCGGTGGGCAGGCCCAGCTCCTTCATCTTCACATCGTTGTACCCGATGATCGTCGTCGACATCGCGTACGGCACGGAGTACTTGTTGCCCGGATCGAACGGCGTATTGAGGTACGCCGGGTCGACGTTCTTCAGGTTCGACAGCTTGCCCTTGTCGAGCGGCTGCAGCTGGCCGCCGCGGATGAGCGCCTGCACTGCGTTCGAGGTCGGCACCAGGACGTCATAACCCTTGGCGCCTGCGGCGAGCTTCGCCAGCAGCTCCTCGTTGTCGGAGTAGTACGTCTGCACCACCTCGCATTTGCAGAGGGCCTCGAAGCGCTTCACCGTCTCCGGCGCGATGTAGTTGTTCCAGTTGTAGAGGTGCAGCTGGTCGGCGGCCAGAGCGGGCAGCGCGGCAAGCGAGGCAAGCAGGATGAACAAGCGGATCATGGCGATACCTCCTGGTCGGCGTGGAGCAGGGTGGGGGAGATCTTCGACGCGATGACGATCAGCAGCAACGTCAGCAGCATCAGCAGGGTTGACACCGCATTGACCTCCGGCGTGACCGCGATCTTGATCATGGAATAGATCTGCAGCGGCAGGGTGACGGTGCCGGCCCCGGCGGTGAAGAACGTGATCACGAAGTCGTCGATGGAGAGCGTGAAAGCCATCAGCGCCCCGGCGAACACGCCGGGCATGATGAGCGGCAGGGTCACGTACCGGAAGGCCTGCCACGGCGTGGCACCGCAATCGCGGGCGGCCTCGACCAGGCTTTCGTCCATGCCGGCAAGGCGCGCGCGCACCACGATGGCGACGAAGCCGATGCAGAACGCGATGTGCGCCAGGGCAACCGACGCGAGGCCGAGGGTGAAGTTCAGCATCACGAAAAAGATCAGGAGCGAGACGCCCACCAGGATCTCGGGGATGGCGATCGGCGTCAGCACCAGCACCGGCAGGAGCCGCGTACGGTAGCGGTGCATCGCCACCCCGGCCATCGTGCCCAGTACCGTGGAGACGAGACTCGCCGTCATGCCGATCAGCAGCGAATTGCCGGCGGCCGTGAGCATTGCCTCGTCTTCGAAGAGCTGGCGATACCAGTTCAGCGTGAACCCGACCCACTCGGCATTCAGGCGCGAGTCGTTGAACGAGTAAACGATGACGATCACGAGCGGCACATACAGGAAGGCGTAACCGAACAGTGCCGCCGCCCAGAGCCAGAAATGGCGTTCACGCACGTTGCGACCCTCGCGTGGCGCCGCTGCGTCCGATCCATGCGGCGAGCCCGGCAAGGGCCAGCGCGGCGATCGTGAGCACGATCGACAGCACGCTGCCGAAGGGCCAGTCGCGGGTCTCCAGGAATTGCTGCTTGATGACGTTGCCGATCAGGCTGTCATCGGGTCCGCCGAGAATGTCCGGGATGGCGAAGATGCCCAGCGCGGGAATGAACACCAGCGCCGCACCGGCATAGACCCCGGGAAGGGACAGCGGAAACGTGATCCGCCAGAAGCGCTGCCAGGCGTTGGCCCCGAGATCACGGGCTGCATCGAGCAGCGCCTGGTCATGCTTCTCCAGATTGGCATACAGCGGCAGCACCATGAACGGCAGGTGCACGTACACGAGGCACACCAGCACCGCGAACGACGAGAAGAGCAGCGACACGGGCTCCAGGCCCGCGAGCGCGAGCACCCTGTTGACGGTGCCGGCGACGGCTCCCTGCGGACCGAGGATGATCATCCAGGCGTAGATCCGGATGAGGAAGTTGCTCCAGAACGGCAGGATCACGAGCAGCAGCAACAGCTCGCGGTGCCGCTTCGCACTGCGGGCGATCAGGGCCGCGAGCGGGTAGGCGATCGCCAGGCAGATGAGCGTCGTCAGTGCGGCGTACCACACCGACTTGAGGAACACCTGCGCGTACACCGGCTCGGTGAGGAAGCGCGCGTAGCTCTCGACGTTGAGATCGAGCTTTCCCGCGTCGTCGACGAGCGGTGCAAGGCCGCCGAACTCGCCGGGCGAGCGGAACGACGCAACGACCATGATCAGCGCGGGCAGCGCGAAGAAGACGATCAGGTACAGCGCCGGCGGCCCGCCCACGAGCCACTTTCCGGTGCGCGCCGCGCGCGTCTTCAGGCTCAACGCGGCCTCAGCCGGCGATCACGTGCCCGGCGTCGACCGGCCACGCCAGCTCGACGGGATCGCCGACCTCGAACAGCTTGGTGCGACCGGGGGCCGAGTTGGCCGACAACGCCTCGATCTTGCGGCCTTTCGCGGTGGTGACGATGTACACGGTGACGTCGCCCATGTAGAGAAGGTCGCTGACCGTACCCGCGAAGCGGTTCTGGTCCGGTGCGGCCGGCAGGCTAGCCGCGAGCTGGATCTTCTCCGGCCGCAGCGCCACGACCCCCGGCGCCCCCGCGGCGAGTCCCTGGCCGCCCGCCGCGCGCACCGCGCCGAGATCGCGCACGTCGATCACGAGATCGCCACCCGTCCGCGAGACGGTGTTCCCTTCCAGCAGGTTGCAGGTGCCGATGAAATCCGCGACGAAGCGCGTCCGTGGCGCACTGTAGATGCGGGAAGGCTCGTCCAGCTGCTCGACGTGGCCCTGGTTCATGACGGCGATACGGTGCGACAGCGCGAGCGCTTCGGTCTGGTCGTGGGTCACGTAGATGAACGAGATGTTCACCTCCTTCTGCAGATTGATGAGCTCGATCTGCATCTCCTCGCGCAGCTTGGCGTCGAGCGCGGCGAGCGGCTCGTCGAGGAGCAGCAACGCCGGATGGGTGACCAGCGCCCGCGCGATCGCCACGCGCTGCTTCTGCCCGCCCGACAGCTCGTGGGGATAGCGCCGCCCGAACCCGGTCAGCCGCACGTCCTCCAGCGCCGCCGCCACCTTGGCCGGGATCTCGCGCGACGGAGTGCGGGCCATCTGCAGCGCGAAGGCGACGTTGCCTTCCACGCTCATATGGGGGAACAGGGCATAGCTCTGGAACACGGTGCGCACCGGGCGCTGCTCCGGGGGCGTGTCGCGCAGGTCGACGCCATTCAGCACGATCGAGCCGGCGTCGGGAACGTCGAAGCCCGCGATCATGCGCAGGAGGGTCGTCTTGCCGCAGCCGGACGGCCCGAGAAGGGTAAAGAATTCTCCGGCGTCGACGTTAAAGCTTACATCGTCGACGGCAACGAAATCCCCGAACCGGCGGGTCACGTTTCTTACTTCGAGAAGCGCCATCGGCGAATAAACCCTGCGGCTTGGTGAAATGCTGCGCCGCGATTGTAGCGGAAACCGTCATGCCCTCACGGCTGCGCGTTGCCTGTCGGTTACAGCGTGCAACGCACGACCTAGGCCGTATGGCCGTAGGGCGGGACGTTGCATGGTTGGTGCAACTGTGACAAAACCGCAGCTTGTACGGGTGACCGCAGTGCCCCGGCATTGAACCCGTAGTAGAGTCCCTCACATGGCCAGCGACCAGCCACCCTCCCGCTTTCTCGATCAGCTGCGCAAGCAATCCGACGCCCTGCGCAAGACGCAGGGCGAGGAGAGCCGTCCCATCGAGGACACCCTGCGCGCCATGGATCGCCAGCTGTGGACGGCATTCCGCTGGCTCGACGAGGCATTGCGCCATCTCGAGGTGATCCGGCCGCGGGTGCAGCATGCATTTCAGCTCCCGGGCGTTCTGACGATCAACGCGCCGCGCTACGAGCGTGGCTTCATCTCGTATCGCCGCCGCGCCGTGGGCGGTCTCGACCTGCTGGAGCACGTCGAGCTCTTCTACCGCCTGACGAACGAGGCACCGCTCGTGCTGAAGGTGCAGCCGGGCTCGGCGTCGGGCATCGACGAGCGCCTGCGCGGCGCGCACCTGCAGTTCCGGTACGACACCGAGCTGGACGAGCACCGCGTTGTGCGTCACGGCGTGTTCACGATCAGCCCGGAGATCACCGCGCAGGTGCGGTTCGAGCCCGATTACCGCCGGCAGCGCGTCGAAGTCACGCTGCGCAACATCGACCGATTCGAATCGGTGATCCTCGACTTCGCGGGCAATGCCCTCGGCGAGCCCGCGCTGGAGGACCTCGTGCATTTCATTCTCGGCGAGAACAACCAGTTCCTGCGCCGGGCACCGCTCGCCGGCATGGGCGGCCGGCGTCACGACGCCGCGCTTGCAACTGCCGCGGGCAGCTTCCCGGCCCGCAGCACGGCCTGAACGCCGGCCTGAACCCCGGCCAGCCTAGAGCAGCTGGATGGCCAGGAGGGTCACGGCCGCCGCCAGCAGCAGCGCGATGACCCCGAGCAGGGTGTTGCGTTCGCGCTCGGCCCGCGCAAGTTCCCGGGAGCGCTGATCCATCTCACCCGGCACCGTGAGCAGGCGCTGGTGGATGAGGCGCGGCAGCTCCGGCAGGTGATTCACGAGATACGGCGCCTCGGCGAGGAAACGCCGCTGGAGCCCGCGCCAGCCGATCTGGTCGCGCATCCAGCGCTCGAGGAACGGCTTCGCGGTCACCCACAGGTCGAGCTCGGGATCGAGGTGCCGGCCGAGGCCCTCGATGTTGATGAGCGTCTTCTGCAGCAACACGAGCTGCGGCTGGATCTCCACGTTGAAGCGGCGCGATGCCCGGAATAGCTGCATCAGCAGCTTGCCCAGCGAAATGTACTTGAGCGGCTGGTCGAAGATCGGCTCGCATACGACGCGGATCTCCGCCTCGAGCTCGTCGACGCGCGTGTCGGGCGGCACCCAGCCCGACTCCACGTGTGCGGTCGCGACGCGGTGATAATCGCGGCGGAAGAACGCGAGGAAGTTCTGCGCGAGATAGCTCTGGTCCCGCGGCGAGAGCGTGCCGACGATCCCGAAATCCACCGCCACGTACTTGCCGAAGTTCGCGGGGTCGGTGGCGACGAAGATGTTCCCGGGGTGCATGTCGGCGTGGAAGAACGCGTCGCGGAACACCTGCGTGAAGAACAGCTCCACCCCGGCGCGCGCGAGGCGCTTGATGTCGATCCCCGCTTCGCGCAGGCGCTCGATCTGCGCGATCGGGATCCCGGACATCCGCTCCATCACCATCACCTCGCTCGTGCAGAAGTCCCAGTACACGTCGGGAACCTGCAGGAGGGGCGAGTTGCGGAAGTTGTAACGCAGCTGGGAGCAGTTGGCCGCCTCGCGGGAGAGATCGAGCTCGTCGCGCAGCGACCGCTCGAACTCGGTGACCACCTCCCGCGGGCGCAGGCGCTTGCCGTCCGACCAGAGCTTCTCGACCAGCACCGCAGCGGCGTGCAGCAGTGACAGGTCCTTGCCGATGACCTTGTCGATGCCGGGCCGCAGCACCTTCACCGCGACCACGGTGCCGTTGGGAAGCTCCGCAAAATGCACCTGCGCGACGGACGCGCTCGCCACCGGCGTGCGCTCGAAGTTGCGGAACACCTCGTCCACCGGCCGGCCGTAGTTGCGCTCGAGGATCGCCACCACCTGCTCGGACGGAAATGGCGGCACGCGGTCCTGCAGGCGTGCGAGCTCGTCGGCGATGTCCGGCGGCATGAGATCGCGCCGGGTCGAGAGCATCTGGCCGAACTTGACGAAGATCGGACCGAGCGCCTCCAGTGCGAGACGCAGGCGTACTGCGCGGGGCGTGGTGAAGTCCCGACCAAAGCGGAGGAACCGCGCGGCAGGACGGATGGCGCGGAAGCGCTCGTGACCGAGCAGGAACTCGTCCAGCCCGTAGCGCAGCGCGACGAACATGATGCGGGCGAGGCGGGTCGAGCGCATCGACGGATTGTAAGGGATCGAGCGAACGCACCCGCCGCACGCAGCGCGCCGCGGTGGGGGTGCGCTGCGGCAGGCTCAAAAAAAAGCCGCGCGACAAGGCGCGGCCCGCGAGCTCGGAGGAGGGCTCAGCGCAGAATCAGAGTGCCCGCGGCAGCTGTCAGGGGACGCTGCCGCAGCACGAAGCGGGGCCGCCGTGTGCGCGACCGGGGCTTCGGCGCGGGCTCGACGTCGCCGGGTGGCTGGGGCGCCGGCTCGTCCGGAGCGCCGCCGGTCGCGTGCGGCGGGTCGGTCTCGGTGGCGGTCGATCCAGTAGGGTCGAGATGGTCAGGACCCGTCCCGGGCCGTTCATCTGGGGTGGCCATGGATCACGCCGTTCCTCTGGACATCGGCGCGGTCGGCATCGCTTGCACTGCGTCCATCGTGTTCTCCCTGTTCTGGTCTGGGCCGCCGGCGATACGGCGCCTCGGCGGTCGCGGCAGGGAAGCAGTCTGCCGCCGACCGGCTTGCGGATCGCTTACGGATGATCCCTCGGAGGGCCCCGTCAAGGGTATCCAGGCATCGACCAGCGGCTGCGAGCGAGCGCCGCCCGGGAGAAGCGATGAGAGGTTGGCGGCGCGGCAGCCGGTGCTGGCCGCCAACGAGTCAGGCGGGGCCCGGGGGGAGGCGGGCTGCCAAGGCCTGCAGGCGCCGGTCGAGCTCGTCGACGCGTTGCGCGAGCGCGGTGGCCTGCTCGAAAAATACGCGTGCTTCCTCGCCCGTCGCCAGGAGTCCTGTCTGCTCGCGCATATAGCTGGCGGCGCTTTCGGCGAGCCGCTCGGCGGCATAGTCGGGCAACGCCAGTGCCTGCCTGCCCACACCGGCAAGGCGCTGTCCGATCATCGGGCCGAGCCAGCGGCTCAGGAATTGCTCCACCCAGAATGGTGCCGTCTGGGCCAGTTCGCGCAGCGTGGCCGCGAGCGCGGGGTCGCCTTCGGCGGTCACGACGGCGTCCCACCGCGCGGGATCCGCGAGCAGTCCGGGAATCGACCACGGCTGGATGACGAGCCGCAGATCCGGCGCACCATCCGCGAGGGCGTGGGCGGCGAGCAGCCCGGTGTCGTCGATGCGCAGCGACGTCACCACGGGACCGGACACCACCACGAAGGTCCGACCCGCATGCACCGCGAGCCGCTGGCGGGCCCAGCTCTCGCGCTCCAGCATGCTGTTGGCGAACGTGGCGGCCGGGTCCACCACGGCCTATTGCGCCAGCGCGGCTTCGTTCTGCTGGATCCCCGCGAGCAGCCAGCCCGAAGCGCCATCGACCGGCTTGGTCAGGTTCCAGGTCTCGTCGAAGGGTTTCGCGACGTCGCTGCCGTCCTCGCGCAGGAGGCCGGTGAAGCGCACGCTGGCCCAATGCTGCGCGCCTTCCGTCGCGACCTCGAGCAGGTCGGCATCGAGGCGAACGACCACGGTGGGCTCATGCGCGCCGCGCCCAGCGAGATCGCGCTGGATTTCTTCGAACATCTCCGGCGTTGTGACCGCCGACAACGTGCGCCGGTCGGCAGCATCCCATGCGCCTTGCAGCGCATTGAACTGGCGGCGCGCTTCGCGCAGGAAGCCTTCGCGATCGAAACCGGGCGGGATGCGGGGATTCGTGTTCGCGCCGAGCACCGGCTCGACGCGATCCGGTCCGCCCCACGTGGCGTCGCTGCGGGCAGGGAGCACGGGCTCGGCACGTGGCGCTGCGCCCGGGTTGCCGGCGTACTGCATGGCGCCTCCCGACCGGCGCATGAGGAGCGCCCGCACGACGAAGATCACTCCCACGGCGAGAAGACCAAGCAGCAGGAGGCCTGCGAAACCTTCCGACAACCCGAAGTGCGAGAGCAGCGCGGCGAGACCGAGCCCGGCGGCGATGCCGGCGATGGGCCCCAGCCAGCGCGACATGCCGCTGCGTGCGGGCGCGGCAGTGGCAGGTGCAACGGGCGCCGCCGCGCGCGGCGCGTTCGCCCCCGGTTGTGCAGGCATCACCGGCTGCGCGGCAGGGCCCGGAGCTTGCGGCGCCGCGGCGGGTGGGGCGATGCTCTGACGCTGCGCGCCGAAGCTGCGGCCCCCGCCGAACCGGCGCGCGTCCGCGCTGTCGACCAGCGTCGTCAACGCCACGAGTACTGCAACCGCGGCCAACCATCCTTTGCTTCGCACACGAATCTCCTTGTCAGAACACGCGGCCGAGGTGCAGGGCAACCACACCGGCGGCCAGATTGGATACTTCGACCCGGTCGAACCCCGCTTGTTCCATCATGCTCTTCAGGGCTTCCTGGTCCGGATGCATGCGGATGGATTCCGCCAGATAGCGATAGCTCGCAGCGTCACCTGCGACAAGCTGTCCCAGGCGCGGCAGGATATTGAAGCTGTACCAGTCGTACGCGGGCCGCAGTGGCCGCCACACGTGCGAGAACTCGAGCACGGCGGCGACACCGCCGGGACGCAGCACGCGCGCCATCTCCGCGAGCGCCTGCTCCTTGTGCGTGACGTTGCGCAGTCCGAACGCGATGCTCACGCAATCGAAGCTCCGGTCGCGGAACGGCAGCTTCTCGGCGTCGCACTGGACCGCGGGCACGGCGAGCCCCCGGTCCAGCAGCTTGTCGCGGCCCGCGGCGAGCATCGCGCCGTTGATGTCCGTCAGCAGCACGCTGCCCGTCGGGCCGACGCATTCGGCGAAGAGCCGCGCGAGATCGCCAGTGCCGCCCGCGAGATCGAGCACGTGCATGCCCCGCCGCACGCCGGTCGCCTCGACCGCGAAGCGCTTCCACCAGCGATGCAGCCCGACCGACATGAGATCGTTCATGAGGTCGTACTTGCCGGCCACGGAATCGAACACGCCGCGCACCCGCCGGCGCTTTTCCTCGGTGGAGACTTCCTCGTAGCCGAAATGCGTCGGGTCGCTCATGGCTTCCGCCGGATCCGTTCAGGGTTCGCGCGTCGCGCCGGCGGCGGCGAGCCGCTGCAGGTAGCGCTGCCAGAGCTCGTCCTGGCGCGCGCCGAGGTCGTACAGGTAATCCCAGGCATAGATGCCCGAGTTGTGGCCATCGGAGAACATCGGCCGGATCGCGTAGTGGCCGACCGGTTCGACTTCGCTGACGGTCACGTCGCGCTTGCCGGTCTGCAGCGTCTCCTGCCCGGGGCCGTGTCCGCGCACTTCCGCCGACGGCGAATGCACGCGCAGGAACTCGTACGGCAGCCGGAACGTACGGCCGTCGTCGAACGCGATCTCGAGCACCCGCGACTGCTGGTGCAGCGTGATGCCGGTGGGGTGCGGAGTCTTCGGTTCGGCAGGAGGCATGGCATCGATCCGCGCCGGTGCTCCGGAGCGGATCGAAAGGTTAGCACAGCGCCTGCTGTGACGACCGGGCGCTAGATGGTCGGGGGCGCCGACGCTTCCGGTACGACTTCCAGGTTGCCGATGCCCGAGAACACGTTGCGGTTCTTCGATTCCTTGCCGTGCAGCTTGATCTCGAGGCGCAGATCGTTGAGGGAGTCGGCGTTGCGCAGCGCGTCCTCGTAGCTGATGAGCCCCGCCTCGTACAGGGCGAAGAGCGACTGGTCGAAGGTCTGCATGCCGAGCTCGCGCGACTTCTTCATGATGTCCTTGATGCCGAACACGTCGCCCTTGAAGACGAGGTCCGACACGAGCGGCGAGTTCAGCATGATCTCGACCGCCGGCACGCGGCCGCGGCCGTCGCGGCGCGGAATGAGGCGCTGCGCGACAAAGGCGCGGATGTTGAGCGACAGGTCCATGAGCAGCTGCGCCCGCCGCTCCTCCGGGAAGAAGTTGATGATCCGGTCGAGCGCCTGGTTGGTGCTGTTGGCGTGCAGCGTGGCGAGGCAGAGGTGGCCGGTCTCGGCGAAGGAGATCGCGTAATCCATCGTCTCGCGGTCGCGGATCTCGCCGATCAGGATCACGTCCGGCGCCTGGCGCAGGGTGTTCTTGAGCGCGATCTGCCAGCCATCGGTATCCACGCCCACCTCGCGCTGCGTGATGATGCAATTGCGGTGGTCATGGACGAACTCGATCGGGTCCTCGATCGTGATGATGTGGCCGTAGCTGTTCTGGTTGCGATAGCCGAGGAGCGACGCCATGGACGTCGACTTGCCGCAGCCGGTCGCGCCGATGAACAGCATGATGCCGCGCTTGGACATGATCACGTCCTTCAGCACCGGCGGCAGGCCGAGCGCCTCGAAGGTCGGAATGTCCGTGGTGATGGTCCGCAGCACCATGCCGACGCGGCTCTGTTGCACGAAGGCGTTGACGCGGAAGCGACCGACGCCAGGCGGCGCGATGGCGAAGTTGCACTCCTTCGTGGCCTCGAACTCCGAGGCCTGCTTGTCGTTCATCACGCTGCGCACGAGCTCGATGGTGTGCTGCGGCGTCAGGGCACTCTTCGACACCGGCGAGATCTTGCCGTCGATCTTGAGCGCCGGCGGGAAGCCGGCGGTGATGAAGAGGTCGGACCCCTTCTGCTTCACCAGGAGCTCGAGGAGCTCGTGGACGAATTTGGTGGCGCGTTCGCGTTCCATAGGGTTCCGTTGGCAAATTCGAGGCGCTGCCCCGCGCCGTCGTTACACTGCGCGAGGCACTGCCTCGGTTTCAACCCATAAACAAGTCTTTGTTGACCGCGCGCGTGCGGGCTTCCGCGATGTTGATCACGTTGCGCTTCACGAGCTCCTGCAGGCACTGGTCCAGCGTCTGCATACCCATGGCCTGGCTGGTCTGGATCGAGGAATACATCTGCGCGACCTTGTTTTCGCGGATCAGGTTCCTGATCGCCGGGTTGCCGATCATGATCTCGTGGGCAGCCGCGCGTCCCTGGCCGTCCTTGGTCTTCAGCAGCGTTTGCGAGATCACGGCCACGAGCGATTCGGAGAGCATCGCGCGCACCATGTCCTTTTCCGCGGCCGGGAAGACGTCGATGATCCGGTCGACGGTCTTGGCGGCCGAGCTCGTGTGCAGCGTGCCGAACACCAGGTGTCCCGTCTCCGCGGCGGTCAGCGCCAGGCGGATCGTCTCCAGGTCGCGCATCTCGCCGACCAGGATGTAGTCGGGGTCCTCGCGCAATGCGCTGCGCAGCGCGTTGGCGAACGACAGCGTGTGCGGGCCGACCTCGCGCTGGTTGATCAGGCACTTCTTCGATTCGTGCACGAACTCGATCGGGTCCTCGATCGTGAGCACGTGGCCGTATTCGTTCTCGTTGACGTGGTTCACCATCGCCGCGAGGGTGGTCGACTTGCCGGACCCGGTGGGGCCCGTCACGAGGATCAGCCCGCGGGGACGCGTCGTCAGCTCGGCGAACACCTTGGGTGTCTTGAGATCCTCGAGCGAGAGCACCTTCGAGGGAATGGTCCGGAACGCCGCTGCGGCACCCCGTTCCTGCCGGAATGCGTTCACGCGGAAGCGCGCGAGGTTCGGCACGGCGAACGAGAAATCGCACTCGAGATTCTCCTCGTAGTGCTTGCGCTGCTGATCGCTCATGATGTCGTACACCATGGCGTGGACGTCCTCGTGCTCCATCGGCGGCAGGTTGATCCGCCGGATGTCGCCGTGCACCCGGATCATGGGCGGCAGGCCGGCCGACAGGTGGAGGTCGGAGGCCTTGTTCTTGACGGAGAAGGCGAGGAGCTCGGTGATGTCCATTTATACTTTCTTGGGTCGGGCCGGACATTGCACGGAGGCAAGGCACATGCCAGACGGTGGCTGCTGGGCGCCGCATGCCGTTGTCATTCGATTATGAGCCCCCGGGAGAACGGGTGGCAAGGCGCGGTGGCCCGGGTGGCCCGGGCAGCGGTCGCCGCAGGGCGCGATCCTGCAACAGTCCGGGTGCTGGCAGTCAGCAAGACCTTCCCGCCGGAGGCCATGCGCGTGGTCTACGCCGCGGGCGCCCGCGCCTTCGGCGAGAACTACGTTCAGGAGGCGCTCGGCAAGATGGACGCCCTGCGTGATCTCATGGACGTGGCGTGGCACCTGATCGGCCCCCTGCAGAGCAACAAGACGCGCGTGGTGGCCGAGCGTTTCGACTGGGTCCATACCGTCGATCGGCTGAAGATCGCCGAACGTCTTGCGGCGGCCCGGCCGCCCGGGAGGGCCCCGTTGCAGCTCTGCATCCAGGTGAACATCAGCGGCGAAGCGAGCAAGAGCGGCGTTGGGGCGGACGAGGCGGTGGCGCTGGCGCGCGCAGTGGCCACGCTCCCGCGGGTGCGGCTGCGCGGGTTCATGGGCATCGCCGAACCGACGCCCGCGGTCGACCGCCAGCGCGCCCAGTTCCGCGTGCTGCGCGAGTGCCTGGAACGCGCGCAGGCGGCGGGTCTCGCGGTCGACACACTGTCGATGGGCATGTCGGGCGACCTGGAGGCGGCGGTTGCCGAGGGCGCCACGCTCGTCCGCGTCGGCAGCGCGATCTTCGGCGAGCGTCCCTCGCCATGAAACACCGGCGCGTGCCACACTCGCGCCCACTCCATCGCACGGATCGTCCATGGCAATCACCTTCATCGGCGGCGGCAACATGGCGCAGGCACTCATCGGCGGCGTCAGCGCGCGCGACGAGCGCACGGCCATCGGCGTCGTCGATCCGGCGCCGGCTCAGCACGCTGCCCTCCGCGCCCGCTTCCCGCGGGCCGATGTCGCCGCTGTGGCGGCGGAATCCGCGACCCTCGCCCGCTCGCACCTGATCGTGCTCGCGGTCAAGCCGCAGCAGATGCGTGACGCAGTACGGCCGCTGCTGCCGTTTCTCGGCGCGTCGCGCCCGGTCGTGCTGTCGATCGCGGCCGGCATCCGCCTGACCGATCTCCAGCGTTGGCTCGGCGGCTACGATCGGCTCGTTCGCGCCATGCCCAACACCCCGGCGCTCATCGGCAGGGGCATCGCCGGCGTCTATGCCGCACCGTCGGTGGACGCCGCGGGCCGCGAGCTCGCAGCCGGCGTGCTGGCGGCGGGCGGCGAGGTGGTGTGGGTGAACGACGAAGCCATGCTCGATGCGGTCACCGGGGTATCCAGCAGCGGCGTGGCGTACGTCTTCTATTTCATGGAAGCGCTGCAGCGCGCGGCGGGCGAACTCGGCTTCCCCGAACGCGACGCACGCAAGCTCGCCTACGCCACGTTCTCGGGAGCGATCGCGCTGGCGCAGGCGAGCGACTGCACGCCCGCGGAGCTGCGCGCACAGGTCACGTCGAAGGCCGGCACCACGGAACGGGCGCTGGCCAGCATGGAAGCCGATGGCGTCGGCGCGGCGATCGTCAAGGCGGTGAAAGCCGCCACCGAGCGTGCGCACGAGCTCGGCGAAATGTTCGGCAAGGAAGCCTGAACGTGGATCAGGCGCTGCGGTTCCTGATCGACACGGCGTTCGGCCTGCTCACGTACAGCTTCCTCCTGCGTTTCCTGATGCAGGCGTTGCGCGCGCCGTTCCGCAATCCGATGGGCCCGGCCGTGATGGCGCTGACGGATTGGGCGGTGAAGCCCGTTCGCCGCGTGGTTCCCGGACTGCGCGGCGTGGACTGGGCGACGCTGCTGCTGGCGTGGGTGTCGCAGTGGCTGTGGCTGCTCGTGCTTGCGTTGATCGCGGCGGGCTCGCTGAGCGCAGCGGCCGTGCCGCTTTTTGCGCTCCTCGCGATGGTCGAGCTGCTGAAGGCGGTGATCTGGATCCTGATCATCGCCGTGTTCGCGCAGGCGATCCTGTCGTGGGTCGCGCCCGATGGTCCGCTCGCCGGCGTGTTGAATGCACTCACCTTCCGCTTCCTGTTGCCGCTGCGGCGCATGATTCCGCCCATCGGCGGGACGCTCGACCTCTCGCCGCTGCTGTTCATCGTCATTGCCCAGCTCATGCTCATGCTGCCCGTGCGCTGGCTGGAAGGCGCGGTGCTGCAGGTATTTCGCGGCGGCGTCTCCTGATGCCCGGCGCGGCGTGGTGCCGCGTCGAAGGTGCCGGCGCGGCCATTGCGCTGACGCTCACCATCCATGCGCAACCTGGCGCACGCCGCAGCGAAGTCGCGGGCGTGCACGGGGACGCGCTGAAGGTGCGCCTCGCGGCGCCGGCCGTCGAAGGCAAGGCGAACGACGCGCTGTTGCGCTTCCTGGCCGATGCGTTCGGCGTGCCGCTGCGGCAGGTGACTTTGCTGCGCGGGGACACCGCGCGGCGCAAGCTGGTGCGCATCGAGGCTCCGGCGCAGCGGCCCGACCGCACCTGGGCGCAGGCCGGGCCACCACCCGAACCGAAAGCGAAACCATCCGCTATGCGCTGAGATTCGCGGCCGCGGGCCGCGCCACATAGCGCGGCGCCGGCGTTCATCAGTGCCCGGTGCCCCGCGCCGAGAGCGCGTTGGCGAGCCGCACGAATTCGCCGACAGCAAGCGTTTCGCCGCGTGCACCCGGATCGATGCCCGCGGCAACGATCGCCGCGTCGTCGCACAGTGGACGCAGGGCGTTGCGCAGCGTCTTGCGCCGCTGGCCGAAGCTCGCCGCGACCACGCGCTCGAACAGGCCACGATCGGTGATCGACGGCGCGGCCGCGCCGAGCGGCACGAGACGCGCCACGGCCGACTCCACTTTAGGCGCAGGCCGGAATGCCCCCGGCGGCACGGTGAAGAGCCGCGTGATGGCGAAACGCACCTGCAGCATCACGGTCAGGCGACCGTAATCTGCCGTGCCGGGGTGGGCCGCCATGCGCGCGACCACCTCCTTCTGCAGCATCACGTGCACGTCGCGCACGAGATGAGCGTAGCCCGCGAGATGGAAGAGGAGCGGCGAGCTGATGTTGTACGGCAGGTTGCCGACGATGCGAAGGTCGCGGCCGAGCTGCCCGAAATCGAAATCGAGCGCGTCTCCCACCACGAGCGTCAGCTGCTCGCGCGGGAAGTCCTGCTCGAGGCGCGCCGCCAGATCGCGATCGATCTCCAGCGCCGTGATGTGCCCGGTGCGCTCGATCAGCGAGCGTGTGAGTGCGGCGAGCCCCGGCCCGATCTCCACGATGGTTTCGCCCGTCCGCGGTGCCACCGCGTCCACGATGCGCGCGATGTAATGCGGATCGACGAGGAAATTCTGGCCGAAGCGACGCCGGGGCTGGTGCACTGACGAAAAGCTCGCGATGGCCGGTCAGCCGTCGCGGGGATCGCCCGACGAGAGCGCAATGGCGAGGGTCAGCGCTGCATGCAGGCTGCCGGGTTCGGCCGTGCGCGCCAGCGCAGCGTCTGCGGCCAGATCGAGCGCGGTGCCGTGGTCGACCGATGTGCGGATGAACGGCAGGCCGAGGGTGACGTTCACGCCCTCGCCGAAGCTCGCGGCCTTCAGCGGCGGCAGGCCCTGGTCGTGGAACATGGCGACGATGGCGTCGTAGGCCCGTGCACGCGCGGGGACGAAGATGGTGTCGGCAGGCACCGGACCATCGACGGCGATGCCGCGTGCGCGTGCCGCGACGATGGCCGGAGCGATGACATCGATCTCCTCGCGCCCCATGTGTCCGCCTTCGCCGGCATGCGGATTGAGTCCGCAGACGGCAATGCGCGGCTGGGCGATGCCGAAACGTGCGGCGAGATCGTGCGCGACGATGGCGATCGTTTCCTCCACCGCGGCGTGGGTGATTGCGGCGGGGACGTCCTTGAGCGGCAGATGGGTGGTGACGAGCGCTACCCGCAAGGGATGCGCGGCGTCGCCGCCCACGAGCAGCATCACCACGCGCGCCGTGTGGGTGCGCTGGGCAAGGAACTCGGTATGGCCGGAAAACGGAATCCCGGCATCGAGCAGCACGCTTTTCTGCACGGGCGCGGTCACCATCGCCGAGAACGCGCCCGTCGCGCAGGCGTCGCACGCGCGGCTCAGCATCACCAGCACGCTGTGCGCATTGGTGGGGTCAGGATGCCCGGGACGCACCGGTGCCGCAACGGGCTGGTGCCACACTTCGATCGCGCCGGGCGGGGCGTGGAGTGCCGCGGGATCGTGTTCGACATAGACCGGATGCAGCCCGATGCGCGCGGCGCGCTCTTCGAGCAGCGTGCGGTCGCCGACGAGCACGATGCGCGCGGGATAGGCCTGCTGCGCATGGCGCATGGCAATCATCGCGCACAGCTCGGGACCGATGCCGGCGGGCTCGCCGGCGGTCAGGGCGATGGTGGGATAGGCACTCATGAGCTGACCGTGACCTGGCAGGCATCGGCGTCGCCGAAGCGCTCGACCTTCACGTCTTCCGCGACGGTGATCCGTGCGTGCGTGCCATCGTGCACGATCGCCGCCTGCACGAAACCGTCGAGCGTTTGCGCCGGCACGGGCCGGCCGAACAGCCAGAGCTGGGCGAGCGGCCGCGCGGCGTCGATGTCGCCGGTGTGGGGCACCGCCTGCCCGAGCGGCAGTGCGTAGCCTTCGCGCCCGAAGACGGGAAACTGATCGGGCGTCGCGCGGTAGCGCACCACCCGGTTGCCCGGCAGCCTCTGCCGTGAATTGAGATCGAACCAGCCACCCGGAGGCAGCGCGATCTCGACGTCCCCGCCGGGCTGCACGATCGGCGCCACGAGGAGCGCATCGCCGCAGAGGAACTGCGTTTCGTAGCGCTGCACGAGCGCATTGCCCGGGAAGGCGAGCGGCATGGCGCGCAGCACGGGCATGCCGGAGCGGCTCGCCTGCAGAACGACCCGCTCGAGGTACGGCAGGAGCCGATAGCGGAACGCGAGCCACTTGCGGGCGATCGCCTCCGCCTGTTCACCGAGGGCCCACGGCTCCCATTCGGCGGGGCCGCGGACCACGCAATGCGACGCGAACGACGCCACCTGCAACCAGCGCAGGCAGAGTTCCGCGTCGGGGGCCCTGCTGCCGTAGGTCCCGGGGGCCGCGATGGCATGCAGCGGCATGCCGCTCATGCCGAGCGAGAGCGCGCCGCGGATCGACGCAGCGAGTCCCTCCCAGTCGTTCTGCGCCGCACGCCCGGCGGGGACGGTGGCGCGCTGGCTCGCGGTCCATCCGGCGCGGGCGAAGACGAGCGGCGGCCCATCCTGCGGCGCACGGAACCTGGCCGCGGCCTCGTACACGCAGCGGTTGTAGAGCAGCGGATAGACGTTGTGGAGGCGCACGCCGCGCTCGCCGCCATGGGCCAGGGCATCGTCCGGAACATGCTCGCCGCCATCGGTCTGCACGGCGTCGACGCCGACGGCGAAAAGATCCGCGTGCGCGTCGCGCCACCATGCTGCAGCGGCCGGATTGGCGAAGTCCACGAGGCCGCAATCGGGCGGCTGCGCGCGGACAGACTGTGCGTTGGCGCCGGCGCCGAACCGCGCGCCGCCGAGCACGTACGGGCCGCCGTGCGGCGCGCGCAGCAGGTAGCCGCGGCTCGCCATCGCCTCGAAGAGCGGCGAATGCACCGACACGTACGGCGATTCGCAGATCGTCACCCGCACGTCGTGGCGCTTGATGTCGCGCAGCGCGGCCGCCGCGTCGCCGAAACGCCTTGGATCCCACGTGAAATCGAACCCGCGCTCGATCGTCCACGTCGCCTGCGCGTCGAGGGTGATCGCGTCGCATGGAATCTTGCGCCGGCGCAGTTGCGCAATGGCGCGGGTGGCGTCCTCCGGCGTGGCGTAGCCCTTGCGCGCGAGTTGCAGTCCGAGGCTCCACAGCGGCACTTCCGGTGCATGTCCCGTGACATCGGCGTAGCGCTCGAGGATCGTCGCGGGCGTGTCCGCGACGAAGAGGAAGAGATCGAGCGCCTCGTCATCGACCACGACCGCGTACGTCCGGTGCGACCAGTCGGGGTGGCCGACACCGTGGATCACCGCGCCCGGCGTGTGCACGAATGCGCCCCACGCCCCCTTGCCGTCGCCGGGACTCCACGCGAACGGCGTCTCGTGATGGGCGAGACCGGTGTTCACGCCCTGGGCGTCCTGCACCCAGGAATGCAGGAGCTGCCCGCGACGGTCCAGCGAGCCGTATTTCTCGCCGAGGCCGTAGATGGGCTCACCGGATGCGAGCGCGACGGCTGCCGTCCATTGGCCGCCCTGCCGGATGCGCCCGAATGCCGGGATGCGCGTCGTGCCGTCGGGAGACTCGTCATCGATCGAGCCGGCGACGAGCGCGCCATTGCGCAACAGGCGAAAACGCAGCGGCGAGGGGCGCAGCTCCAGGGTGGCATCGCCGCTGCCGAAACGGTAGACGCCGTCCTCCTGCGCGAAGGTGCAGGCCTTCGTGCGACCGGCGATGAGTCCGTGATCGGGACGCGTCTTCGGTCCGACCCGCAGCCGGAAGACGCCGGGGCCGAACGCGGAAACTTCCAGGATGTCGCCGGTCGAGGTCGCGAACGATGCGCCGGACGCCGTCGATCCGATGCAATGCGGCGCCTCGAGGCGCAGGTACGAGGTGGCGTCGAAAGGCATCGGGCCGGCTCAGCGCGTCAGCCGGCGAAGAACGGTTCCGGAAGCCCGGGGGCTTCGACCTGCATGGCGAAAAGACCGCCGGACTGCGGAAACCGCTGCAGCTCCTCGTCGGAAAGCTGCTGCCGTGCGGTGGTCACGTACAGGGTGCGCAGGTCCGGGCCGCCGAACGCGCACATCGACGGGCAGCTCGCCGGCACTGGATGACGTGCCAGCACCTCGCCGCGCGGCGAGAAGCGCACCACGGCACTGCCGTGATACAGCGCGATCCAGTAGCAGCCGTCGCTGTCGACGGCACCACCGTCCGGACGATCGCCGGGTGCGGTGAAGCGCGCGAACACCCGGCCGTTGGCGAGATCACCGGTGCGCGGATCGAAATCGAACGCACGCACCGTCTGCGCCGGCGTGTCGGCGTGATACATCGTGCGCCCGTCCGGGCTCCATGCGAGCCCGTTGGAGATCGTCATGTCGCCCAGCACGCGCGTCAGCTGCCCGTCGGTCTCCAGGCGCAGCAGCGCTGCCGTGGCGCCGTCGCGCTTCTCGTTCATGTATCCAGGCCAGAAGCGCCCCTGCGGGTCGCAGCGCCCGTCGTTGAAGCGATGCGTCGCGGGGTCGTACGGCGCGTCGGCGAGCTTGCGCTGCGGCCGGCCGTCGCGCTCGAGCCGCCACACGCCGCTGCGCAACGCGGCGATGAACCCGCCACTGCGGCACAGCGCGAAGCAGCCGATCGACTCCGGCAGCTGCATCTTCACGTTGCGGCCACTGCGCGGGTCGAAGCGATTGAGCGAGGGCTCGCGGATGTCGATCCAGTACAGCACCTGCTCGACCAGCGACCATACCGGGCCTTCGCCGAGGCTGGCGCGCGCGTCGAGGACGCACGTGAACGGCGAAGTGGCGGAAGAAGCGGCGATAGTCATGCGAGCTCTCGGGTGGAGATCTCCATCGTACAAGAAAAGGATTCGCCCGGACCGAGCAGCCGCGTCCCGGTGTCGCGTTCGCCGCGCTCGGCCCGGTTGAACGCATCGGTCATCTGCGAGACCGGCTCGATGGCGAGAAAGGTGCCGTGCGAGGGAATGTAAACGACGAAGTAGGGACACGCGCTGTCGCCGCGCATCGTGGTGAGTCGCGCCCGGCCGGGGTAGCGGAGCTGCGCTTCGCCTTGCCATCCGGTGTAGACGTTGTCGAGAAACATGTCGGAGATGGCGCGCGGCGGATCGAACTGGAACCTGTCGGCAACCGGCACGTGGCGCACGGGCAGGATCGTGTCGCTGCTTTCCCAGACGCCCGTGGCGATGAAGCCGAGCGTCGTGTCCGCGCCGCCCGGGAAGAACGGGTGCCAGCCCAGCCCGAACGGGAACGTCGCCTCGCCGCGGTTGGTGAGCGTGAGCCGCATGCGCAGCACGGCTTGCTGCTCGTCACCGCGCAACTGGAACCAGTGTGTGGTGCGGAACGGCCATGGCCAGGCACGCGCGTCGGCGTCGTTCGCGCCAGGAGTGTGCTCGCAGGCCAGGAGCGCGGTGTCCTGATCGTGATCGACCACCACCCACGGCCGCTGCCAGCCGACGCCGTGAATCGCATGCGGATGGTCGCCGAAGTTGCGGTCGAGCTGATGCGTCGTGCCGCGGAACGTGAGGCGCGCCTGCTCGATGCGATTCGAATACGGCACCAGCGGATAGCACGCGTGGCGGCGCACGTCGCCTTCCGCCACGACTTCGGCCGGTGTCGGCCGCAACACCGGCTGGTCGCGCCAGTCGAAGCGCGCGATCGCGCCCCCCGTCGCGGGCGCGAGGTCGATCACGGCAGCGGCGTGGCGGAGGGTGATCAGGGAGGTCATGCGTGACAGTCAGCGCGGTTGCGTGCGTCGGCGCTGGCGTCGATTCTACGCTGGCGTCCCTGGACAATTCGGGCGCGTACCGTGGCGACGTGCGGTCACCGGCGCGCAGCCGTGACGACGCCGCGCGATCCGGAACGCCGCGCAGCGCTGACCTATAATGCGGACTCCCAGGGAAGCGTTCGGCTTCCCTTTTTTGTTGCCGCGACCCGCCCATGTCACGCGCCTTCTCCGCCAGGGATTTTCGCGAAGGATTCCTGGAAATGCTGCCGGCGTGCATCGCCCTGATTCCGTTCGGGCTCGTGACCGGCATCGGTGCGGCAGCCGCCGGCGCGGACTTCTGGGCCGCACTCGGGATGAGCGCGATCATCTTCTCCGGTGCGGCGCAGGTGCTCGCCGCGCAGCTCTTTGCGAACGGCGCGCCAGTCGGGGTCATCATCCTGACGTGCTTCGTCGCCGGGCTGCGCTTCCTCCTCTACAGCGCGGCGATGGCGCCTTACCTGCGGCCGTTGCCGGCGCGCTGGCAGCAGGGCCTTGCGTTCCTGCTCACCGACCAGGCGTTCGCGGCCTCGATCCGCCGTTTCGACGCCAGCGCCGATCCACGGGCCGGCGCATCGCATTTCCTCGGCGGCGGATCGGCGCTGTGGATCGAGTGGCAGATCACCAACATGATCGGCTTCTTCGCCGGCGCGGCCATTCCGGCCTCGTGGTCCCTCGATTTTGCCGTGCCGCTGTGCTTTCTTGCGCTCGTTGCCCCGGCCCTGCGCAGCGCGCCGCACCTCGGTGCCGCGCTGATCGCAGGTGTCAGCGTGCTGCTCCTCGGCGGACTGCCGATGAAGCTCAACCTCATCGCCGCAGGCCTGCTGGGAATCGCTGCGGGCATCGTCACGGAGCTCGCGACCGCGCGAGCACGGCGCCCATGAGCCCGATGCTCACCATCTGGACGGTGATCGTCGTCGTCGGGTTCCTCAATTATCTTTCCCGGCTCTCGTTCATCGCGCTCTTTTCCCGCCGCAGCATGCCGTCCGCAGTGGCGCGCGCGCTCAAATACGTTCCGGCGGCCATGCTGACGGCGCTGGTCGTGCCGATGATCGTCACGGCGCCTGTCGCAGGTGCCGCGGTCCATCTCAATCCGCGCATCTGGGCGGCGCTGGTCGCGGCCGTGGTGGCGTTCCGCACGGGCAGCACCCTGCCTACGCTGGCAGCCGGCATGGCCACGCTCTGGGTTCTGCAGGCCACGTTCCTTCCGGCGTGAGATGCCCGTGTCCGTCATCGGCTACCATTGCACATCCGTCCCGGAGATCCCATGCGCTTCGAAGGCACCGATACCTACATCGCCACCCCGGACCTGATGCTCGCCGTCAATGCGGCGATCGCGCTGGAGCGGCCGCTGCTCGTCAAGGGCGAGCCCGGCACTGGCAAGACGATGCTGGCCGAGGAGGTCGCGCGCTCGCTGCAGCGGCCGCTCTACCAGTGGCACGTCAAGTCGACCACCAAGGCGCAGCAGGGCCTCTACGAATACGACGCCGTCTCGCGGCTGCGCGACTCGCAGCTCGGCGACGGCCGCGTGGCCGACATCGGCAACTACATCAAGCGCGGCGTGCTCTGGGAAGCGTTCGAGTCGGAAGCGCCGGCCGTCGTGCTGATCGACGAGGTCGACAAGGCGGACATCGAGTTCCCGAACGACCTCCTGCGCGAGCTCGACCGCATGGAGTTCCACGTCTACGAGACGCAGGAGACCATCCATGCGCGCCATCGACCGCTCGTGGTGATCACGAGCAACAACGAGAAGGAACTGCCGGATGCGTTCCTGCGCCGCTGCTTCTTTCATTACATCCGCTTTCCCGATCGCGAGACGATGACGCGGATCGTGGACGTGCATTTTCCGGGGCTCAAGAAGACGCTGCTCCGGGAAGCGCTCGAGGTGTTCTTCAACCTGCGCGAGGTGCCGGGTCTCAAGAAGCGCCCGTCGACGTCCGAGCTGCTCGACTGGCTCAAGCTGCTGCTGGCGGAGGACATCCCGCCCGAGGCGCTGCGCAGCACGGACAAGAAGGTGCTGATCCCGCCGCTGCACGGCGCCCTGCTCAAGAACGAGCAGGACGTGCACCTGTTCGAGCGCGTCGCGTTCATGGCGCGCGCCGGGCGCAGCTGACCCGAATGTCCTTCATCGCCCCCATCGTGCTGTCGGGCCGTCACGCGATCCTGGAGCCGCTCGCGCGGGAGCACGAAGAAGGGTTGCGGGCGGCAGCGTCCGATGGCGCGCTCTGGGAGCTCTGGTACACCTCGGTGCCGCCGCCGGAGCGCGTCGGCGCGTACATCGAGACCGCTCTCGACATGCGCGAGCGCCTGGGCGCATTCCCGTTCGTGGTGCGCGACCTCGCTTCCGGCGAGATCGTCGGGACCACGCGTTACTTCAACGTGGAGGCGGCGCACCGCCGGCTCGAGATCGGCCACACCTGGTACGCAAGGCGCGCGCAGCGCACCGCGATCAACACCGAGTGCAAGCTCCTGCTCCTTGGGCACGCCTTCGAGCAGCTCGGTTGCATCGCGGTGGAGCTGCGCACCAGCACGTTCAATTTCGCCTCGCGCGAGGCGATCGCGCGCCTCGGCGCGAAGCAGGACGGCATCCTGCGCAACCACATGCTCCTGCCCGACGGCACCCGCCGCGATACCGTGGTGTTCAGCATCCTCGACACCGAATGGCCGGCCGTGCGCAAGCACCTGGTCTTTCGCCTGCAGCGGCACGGGGGCGGCGGTGCGGCGACCGTGTGATGCGGTGACGGCATGCTGGTCGACTTCTTCCTGCATCTCAAGGCGTCGCGCCTGCCGGTCTCGACGCGCGAGTTCCTGACCCTGCTCGAGGCACTCGACGCCCGCGTGGTGTCGCTCTCGCTCGACGACTTCTACGTCCTTGCGCGCACCTGTCTCGTGAAGGACGAGGCGCATTTCGACCGCTTCGACCTCGCCTTCGGGTCCTATTTCAAGGGCGTCAACGCGATCTTCGACATTCGCGCGGAGATTCCGGAAGCCTGGCTGCGCAAGGAATTCGAGCGCCATCTGAGCCCCGAGGACAAGGCTCGCATCGAAGCGCTCGGCGGGCTCGACAAGCTGCTGGAGACCTTCAAGCAGCGCCTCGCCGAACAGAAGGAGCGACATGCGGGCGGCTCCAAGTGGATCGGCACGGGCGGTACCAGTCCGTTCGGCGCGTACGGCTACAACCCCGAGGGCATCCGCATCGGCCAGGTCGGCAGCGGCAACCGCAGCGCCGTCAAGGTCTGGGACGAGCGCAGCTTCCGCAATCTCGACGGCGAGGTCGAGCTCAACACGCGCAACCTCAAGATCGCGCTGCGCAAGCTGCGCCGGTTCGCGCGCGAAGGCGTGCCGGAGGAGCTCGATCTGCCCGGCACCATCGAGGGCACGGCGCGCAATGCCGGGTGGCTCGATCTGCATCTCGTCCCCGAGCGGCGCAACCGCATCAAGGTGCTGCTGTTCCTCGATGTCGGCGGATCGATGGATCCGCACGTGCGCACCTGCGAGGAGCTCTTCTCCGCGGCCAAGAGCGAATTCCGGCATCTCGAGCACTTCTACTTCCACAACTGCGTGTACGACCACGTGTGGCGCGACAACGGGCGCCGGCGCAACGAGCGCAAGTCGACGCTGGAGATCCTGCGTACCTACGGCCCCGACTGGAAGGTGGTGTTCGTCGGCGACGCGGCCATGAGTCCGTACGAGCTCGTGGAGGTCGGCGGCAGCGTCGAATACAGCAACGACGAGCCCGGCATCGTCTGGCTCAAGCGCCTGGTGGACCACTTTCGCCGCACGATCTGGTGGAACCCGGAGCCGCCGCGTGCGTGGGAGTACACGCGGTCCACGCAACTCGTGCTGCAGGTGCTGGGACCGCGCATGTTCCCGCTGACGCTGGACGGCGTCGCGCGCGGGATCGACGCCCTGCGGCACTGACGTGCATCCCGGGCCGGACCTCGAGACGGCGATCCTCGCCGCACTGGGGATCGCCGGCGGCGCGGCAGCGTGGACTGCGGCCGGTCATGGCAGCTTCAGCGAGACCCGGCGCCTCGACTGCGCCGCGGGCCGTTTCTTCGTGAAGACGGGACCGCGCACGCGCCAGCCCATCTTCGACGGCGAAGCGGCCGGGCTCGCCGCGCTGGCAGGAGCAGATGCGATCCGCGTGCCCACCGTCGCTGCTGTCGGCGTGACCGAGCAGCATGCGTTCCTCGTGCTCGAATGGCTCGACCTGGCGCCCGGTGGCCGCGACGCGCACCTGGGGCGGGGGCTCGCCACGCTGCACGCCTGCACGCACCGCAGCTTCGGCTGGAGCCGCGACAACACCATCGGCAGCACGCCGCAGGAGAACGCCTGGTCGACGCACTGGCCGGCGTTCTTCCGGGACCGGCGCCTGGCGCCGCAACTGCGCCGCGCGGGCATCGCCGGCGCACCCGAGCTGGTGCGCCAGGGTGAGCGCTTGCTCCCTCTCGTCGACGCGCTGCTGGAGGGCCATCCGGTCCGGCCTTCGCTGCTTCACGGCGATCTCTGGTCCGGGAACGCGGGCCGCCTGCACGACGGCACACCGGTCGTGTTCGACCCCGCGGTCTACTTCGGCGACAGCGAAGCGGACCTCGCCATGACCGAGCTTTTCGGCGGCTTCGACGCCAGCTTTCTTGCCGCGTATCGCGAGGCGCGGCCGCTCGACGAAGGCTATGCCCTGCGCCGCACGCTCTACAACCTGTATCACGTGCTGAACCACTTCAATCTTTTCGGCGGCAGTTACGCCGGGCAGGCGCTCGCCATGATCGCCCGGCTGCGCAGCGCCGTCCGCTGACCGCCGAGGGATCGCGGCCGGCGCGCGGCCGCGCGGCGTCTCTCTCCACCGGGCGTAGCGATCGGCACGCCGATGCATCCAATCGCCGCTCCGCCGCGTACATGCGACACGGCCGGAAGGCGTCAGCGCATTGCGTGACCCGGAAAGCCGCCGGCGCCCGCGCACGGCGCCGCCCGTGAACGTTCCGAGGAGATTCGTCATGTCCCGTGTTCTCAGCCTGCCCGTTTTCCGGCGTGCCCTGGGCCCGATGCTGGTCGCCAGTGCCGTCGCCGCTGCATGGACCCCGCCGGCGCACGCGTCCAGTCATCGCGAGGCGCCCTTCATCGCCGGCTTGCCGAGGGTCGATGCCACCGACTTCTACATGTTCCGCAGCTACGAGCCGGGCCGCGACGGCTACGTGGTCATGGTCGCCAACTACATCCCGCTGCAGGATGCCTATGGCGGACCGAACTTCTTCAAGATGGATCCGAATGCCCTGTACGAGATCCACGTCAGCAACGATGGGGGCGCGCGCGAGAACCTGACGTTCCAGTTCCGCTTTCAGAACGTGAACGACGACAATCAGCTCACCGTCGGTGGCAAGAAGGTGTCGATCCCGCTGGTGCAGAACGGATCGAAGGACGTGAACGCGCCGAATGATCCGGCGCTCAACGTGCACGAGCAGTACACCGTGGACGTCATCCGCGGGCCGCGCCGCAGCGGCAACCGGCAGTCGGTGATGAACCTCACCACGGGCACCGCCACGTTCGACAAGCCCGTCGACAACATCGGCATGAAGACGATTGCCGATTACATCCGGTATGCGAACCGGCATGTTTGGGATGTCGCCATTCCGGGCTGCACGGGCGTCGGCCGGGTGTTCGTCGGTCAGCGCAAGGACCCGTTCGTGGTCAATCTCGGCGAGACCTTCGACCTCGTGAACATCAAGTATCCCGCCGTCGAGCTCAACCCCGCGGCCGAGTTCGCGACGGTGGATACGCTGTCCGACAAGAACGTCACGTCGATCATCATGGAGGTGCCGATCGCGTGCCTGACCGAGGGCAAGGGCAATATCGTCGGCGCATGGACGACCGCGAGCCTGCCGGCGAACCAGGTGCTCGCGGCCGCCCCGGGTGGCGGGCTCGATCCCACCACGCAGAGCGGTGAATACGTCCAGGTGTCGCGTCTCGGAATGCCGCTGGTGAACGAGGTCGTCATCGGGCTCAAGGACAAGAACCGGTTCAATGCGAGCGAGCCCAAGGACGACGGCCAGTTTGCCGACTACGTCACCAATCCAACGCTCCCCGCACTGCTCGAGATCCTGTTCGGTAAAGCCGGCGTGAAGGCGCCCACCAATTTCCCGCGCACCGATCTCGTGGCGGCATTCCTGACCGGTGTACCCGGGCTCAACCAGCCGGCAAACGTGGTTGGATCGGAGATGCTGCGTCTCAACACCGCGATCGCGCCGACGCCCAAAGGTGCGCAGAAGCGCCTGGGGGTGCTGGGCGGCGACAACGCCGGGTTCCCGAACGGCCGGCGGCCCGGCGACGACGTGGTCGACATCGAGCTGCGGGTGGCGATGGGTGCGCTGTGCACGCTGGCGATCGGCGGCTGCACGCCGGCGGATGCGCCGGCCGGAGCCCTCAAGTACACCGATGGGGCGTACATCTCCGACGCGTATTTCTCCGCGGACTTTCCCTTCCTGCGGGCGCCGATCCCGGGATCGCCCAATCCCGACGATCCGCTGAAGGCCCGCAAACGCTGAACGCGGTTTGCGGTTCGGCAGCGGTGCCGCATTCCGTCCGGGATGCGGCACCGCATGGGTCCACATTCGATTGCACGAGGACGATGCCATGCTCCGTTCCCACTCACCGGCGATGGCTGCCGGCCTCTTCGTCGCCATCCTGTCGCTCGCCGGTTTGGTCACGCCGGTGCAGGCGGTACCCTACACGCCCGCGTCCGACGACGTGGTGCTCGAACGCCTGCCGGAGAAGCTCGATCCCTCGCTGGCGGAGCTCAAGCGCCTGCGCATGGCACTGGTGCGGCGTCCGAACGACACCACCCTCGCCGCGCGCCTCGCCCGGCGGGCGATCGAAGCGTCACGCGAGACGGGTGATCCACGTTTTCTCGGGCAGGCGCAGGCGGCGCTCGCGCCATGGTGGCAAGCGGCGGATGCGCCCGCGGACATCGTCGTGCTGCGCGCCACCATCCGCCAGAGCCTGCACGACTTTCCGGCGGCGCTGCGCGATCTCGACCATGTGCTGGCAGTCGCGCCCACGCACGCCCAGGCGCGCCTCACCCGCGCCACCATTCTGACGGTCGTCGGCCGTTACGCTGACGCGATCCGCGATTGCGATGCCCTGTCGCCCGTCACGACCGAGCTCGTGGTCGCCGCCTGCCGTGCGGCACCGGCGAGCCTCGATGGCGCGGCCGCGGACGCGTACGCAACCCTCGTGCAAGCCCTGCAGCAGAGCCGCCGCGTCACGCCCGATCTGGCCTCGTGGACCCACACGCTGGCCGCGGAGATTGCCGCACGGCGCGGTGACGCCGAAGCGGCGGAAACACATTTCCGGCAGGGGCTCGCGGCCGATCCGCGTGATGCGTATGTGCGCGGCGCCTTCGCCGATTTCCTCCTCGATCGTGGGCGTCCACGCGAGGCCGCCGCGCTGGTGGCGACCGATCTGCGCAACGATGCCCTGCTCCTCCGGCGCGCGCTGGCGGAAGCGCAGTTCGCGGACGCGACCACGGCGGAACGGCGCGTCGCCGCCGGGCATCGCGACGACCTCGCCGCGCGCTTCGCCGCGTCGCGGGCCCGTGGCGATGTCGTGCATCGCCGGGAAGAGGCGCGCTACGCCCTCGCGCTGGAAGGCAATGCGCCGCGCGCGCTGACGCTCGCACGCGCCAACTGGGACGTGCAACGCGAACCCGCGGACCTGCGCATCCTGGCGGAGGCCGCCCGTGCGGTGGGCGACACGGCGGCGCTCGATCTCGTGCGCCGCTGGCAGCAAGTGCATCGGCTCGCCGATGCAGCCGTGATCGCTGCGCTCGGGGAGGTACGATGAACCGCCGCGGCCGGATGTTCATCGCCCTCGCTGCGATCCTGTTCGCGACGTCGGCCTGCGCGCACAAGCCGAGCGACAGCTACCTGACGTTGCAGCGCGACGGCGCGTCGCTGCGCGGGCAATGGGACATCGCGTTGCGCGATCTCGATGCCGCCATCGGCCTCGACACGAATGGCGACGGCGACATCACGTGGGGCGAGCTGCGCGCGCGGCAGGCGGACATCGCCGCGTACGCCCTGGCGCGGCTCGCGCTACGCTCCGGCGGCGAGCCCTGCGTGCTGCGTGCCGGGCCGCCGCGCGTCGATCACCACACCGACGGCAGCTACGCGGTCCTCGCCCTCGACGGGACATGCGCCGCCGATGGGCCGACGCTCAACGTGCACTACGCGCTGCTGTTCGACATCGATCCGCAGCACCGTGGCCTGCTGCAGTTCGTGGAGCACGGCGCGAGCCGCAGCACGGTGTTCACCGCGGACCGCGCGCAACAGGTGGTCGGTGGGGATGCCGGCAGTGCGCTCGGGCAATTCGCAACCTACGTGCGCGAAGGCGTGTGGCACATCTGGCTCGGCTTCGACCACATCCTGTTCCTCTTGTCGCTGCTGCTGCCTGCCGTGTTGGTCCGGCGCAACCTCTCGTGGCAACCCACCGCGTCGTTTCGCCATGCGTTCGTCGGCGTGGCCAAGGTCGTCACCGCGTTCACCGCCGCGCATTCGATCACGCTGTCGCTCGCCGCACTGGGGGTGATCGCCTTGCCGTCGCGCTGGGTCGAATCGGCGATCGCGGCATCGGTCGTGCTCGCGGCACTCAACAACCTCCGGCCGCTGGTCGGCGAATCGCGCTGGATTGCGGCGTTCGCCTTCGGCTTGATCCATGGGTTCGGCTTCGCGGGGGCGCTGCAGGACCTCGGGTTACCGACCGGATCGCTCGCACTCTCGCTCGCCGGGTTCAATGTCGGCGTGGAACTCGGGCAGCTCGCGATCGTCGCCGTGTTCCTGCCGCTCGCGTACGCAGCGCGCGCGACGCTCATGTATCGGCGGGTTGCGCTTGGCGGCGGCTCTGCCGCGATCGCCGCGATCGCGGCGGTATGGCTCGTCGAGCGCGTGTTCGACGTGCCGGTATTTGCCGCGCTCGCCGCGTCGTGAGCGCTAGAGCAGCGGACTGCGGGTGGGCTCGGCCGGCGCTTCCTCGGGCACTTCCTGCCATGGCATCACGTGGATCCCGCTGGCGAGGAGGGAGACGCCCACCGGCTCGCCCTTCGCCAGCCGATTGCGACCGGCGACGTGCATCGAGACGGAGGTGTGCAGCGCCATCTCGGGCCGGCCATTCACGTGGATGGTCAGGTCGGCCTGGCTGCCGAGAGGAATGAACTCGGCAATGACGCCCTGCACCGGGTTCTCGTGCTCGCCGCGCGACGGTCGATCGCGCCGGTGCAGGATCACCGCGTCGGCCGGAACGGCCCAAGCGACCCGCGCGTTCGGCTCGAAGCCCGGGGCGTGACGCGCCTCGAGCTGCACGCCCTCCCAGTCGAGGAATGTCGCAACCTTGCCCGGGGGTTGCGCGGCGATCCGCGCGCTGAACACGTTTTTCATGTCCACCAGACGCGCGACGAGCACGCTGGCGGGGCGGGTCATGACCCGGAACGGCTCGCCCTGCTGCAGCGTGCGGCCGCGATGGAGGATGCACAGCTCGTCGGCGAGCATGGCGGCCTCGTCGAGATCGTGGGTGACCAGCACGACCGGCATCTCGAGCTGGGTGCGCATCTCGGCGAGTTCGAGATAGAGCTTGCGGCGCGTGACGCGATCGACGGCCGCGAAGGGCTCGTCCAGCAGCAGCACGTCCGGATCACGGGCGAGCGCGCGAGCCACCGCGACGCGCTGCTGCTGTCCGCCCGACAGTTCCGCCGGGCGGCGGCGATTGAGACCGCCGAGGCGCACGCGCACCAGCAGCGCCCGCGCGCGCTTGCTGCGCTCGCGCGCCGGGACGTGCGACATCGCCGCGATCACGTTCTCCTCGGCGGTCAGGTGCGGAAACAGCGCGTAGTTCTGGAACACGAACCCGACCTTGCGCCGCTGCGGCGCGAGGGCGATGCGCTGGCTGGTGTCGAGCCAGGTGGCGCCCCGGCAGATCACGCGTCCGCGCTCCGGCTGATGCAGGCCGGCGATCGCGCGCAGGATGGTCGTCTTGCCGCTGCCGGAGGGCCCGACGAGCGCCAGCACGCGCCCGGGCGGGCATTTGAACGTCGCCCGCAACGGGATCGGTGCCTGCTGGGCAATGCGCACGTCGAGGCCGTTGTCGGGCGTGTCCATCGTCAGCGCCGCAGCGATCGGCGGGCGGTGGTCGCATAGACCGCGATGATCGCGACGAGCGACATCGCGAGCAGCGTTGCCGCCATGGTGCCCGCCGCACGATCGTCGAAGGCCTGCACGCGATCGTAGATGGCAACCGCGACAGTCCGCGTCTCGCCGGCGATGTTGCCGCCGACCATCAGCACGACCCCGAACTCGCCGAGCGTATGTGCGAACGTCAGCACCAGCGCCGAGGCGATGCCGGGCCATGCGAGCGGCAGCTCGATCCGGCTGAAGATCTGCCACGGCCGCAATCCGCTGCACGCGGCGGCGTCACGCACGTCGCGCGAGATCGCCTCGAATGCGCGCTGCATCGGCTGGATCGCGAACGGCAGGTTCACCACGATGGAGGCGAGCACGAGGCCGGAGAACGTGAACACGAGCGGCCTGCCCGCGAGCCACTCGTGCAGGCGACCCACGGGCGAATGGCCACCCATCGCCAGCAGGAGGTAGTAGCCGAGCACGGTTGGCGGAAGCACGAGCGGCAAGGCCAGCAGGGCCTCGACGACGGTCTTGCCGCGAAAGTGGCGCCACGCGAGCGCGCGCCCGAGCAGGATGCCGATGGGCGCGAGGATCGCTGCCGTCCATGCCGCGAGCTTGAGCGAGAGGAGGAGCGCCGACCAGTCCATCGCTACTGCACCGGGATGGCGAAGCCGTAGCGTGCGAGGACGCCCCGCGCCCGCGAGCCCTGCAGGTAGCGATAGAAAGCGGTCGCCGTCGGGCCGGCATGCTTCATCAGCACCATGCGCTGGCGCAGCGGTGCATGCCAGCCTTCGGGGATGAGCGCGTGCCGCGTGCGGTTCGCGAGCGTTCCCGAACGCGCCTGCGCATACGAGATGATGCCCGCCTGGACCGTCGAGGTCATCGCGAACTGCGCAGCCTGGGCGACATTCTCGCCGAGCACGAGCTTGCCCTGCAGCGGCGCCCAGAGGCCGGCATGCTCGAGCGCCTGCCGCGCGGCGCGGCCGTACGGCGCGTGCTCCGGGTTGGCGATGGCGAAACGCGTGACGCGCCCGGCGGCGAGCGCGACGCGCAACCCGGCGAGTTGTTCATCGACCGCGACCGGCGAATCGGTCGCGGCCACGAGGGCAATGCGGCCCACGGCATAGATGGCGCCTTCCCCTTGCGTCTTGCCATCGTGCACCAGTGCCCACACATAATCCTCGTCGGCCGACAGGAAAAGTTCGAACGGTGCGCCTTCGCTGATCTGCCGCCGGAAATTGCCCGACGAGCCGAAGGTGAGCTTCACGTGACGGCCCGTGTCGCGCGTGAAGAGGCCGGCGATTTCCTCCAGCGCGAACTGCAGGTCGGCGGCGGCCGCGATATTGGGTACATCGTCCGCGGCTGCGGCCGGCGCTGCCGGAAGCATCGCGGCGAAGGCGAGGGCGGCCACCAGCCGGACCATGCGTGCGATGCCATATGTGCCCATCTGCGCCGCGAATATAGCGCACCTGCGCCGTCGCAACGGTTCCGCGTGCCACACCTATAATGGCGGCGCGCGAAACTGCGCCGCCGGGAGATGCCATGGAACGGATCACGATGTCCATCGAGGAAGGGCTCGCGCGCGAGTTCGACGCGCTGATCGAGGCCCGCGGCTACACCAGCCGGTCCGAGGCGATGCGCGACCTGTTGCGGCGTGAAGTCGAGGCGCACCGGATCGCCGAGGACGCCAAATCGCACTGCGTCGCGAGCCTCTCGTACGTGTACAACCATCATGCACGCGATCTGGCCGAGCGCCTGACGGAAGCGCAGCACGAGCGGCACGATCTCGTCGTCGCCACCATGCATGTCCACCTCGATCACGAGCATTGCCTGGAGAGCGTGGTGCTGAAGGGTCCTACGGCCGTGGTGCGCAGCTTCGCCGCGAAGGTGCAGGCGGAGCGCGGTGTGCGGCACGGCCAGATCAACCTCATCACCGTGCAGCCGGGCGACGCGCACCGCGTGCCGGGCTATCACCACCATCACCAGGGTCATCAGCACCTGATCCCGCGCTCGTAGGTCCCGCCAGGCAGGATCGGGCCGATGGCCGGTTCCGCCGCCGTGCCATTGCCCTGCGTAGGAAGTTGTGTGACAATGTTCCTACAGCGCTTCCCGGCGTGATCGGTTGCGCCGGCCCCACCTGCCTGCGGAGCAACCTGCTGTGGACCAACTGCCCGCCACCTGGACCGCCCTGTGCGTGCTCGCCTTTGCGCTGGGCGCCAAGCACGGGCTCGATGCCGACCACCTCGCGACCATCGATGGCCTGACCCGCTACAACGCTCGCACGAATCCCTGGCTGTCGCGCCGCGCCGGCGCACTGTTCTCATTGGGCCACGGCCTCGTCGTGATGCTGGTCGCGCTCGCCGCGAGCAGCGTGGCGCGCGCATGGGAGACGCCGCCCTGGCTCGCCACCATCGGCCTGGCCGTGTCGGTCGCTTTCCTGTTCGGGCTCGCGTTCCTCAACCTGCACGCGGTCCTGAACACCGACCCGGATCGCGTGGTCGCGCCGGTGGGCATCAGGGGGCGGCTCCTGGGCCGCTTCCTCACCGTCCGGCGGGCGTGGGCCGTGGCCGCGGTCGGGATGCTGTTCGCGCTGTCCTTCGACACGATTTCACAGGCCGCGCTGTTCGCGCTTGCGGCGGGCCGCTTCGGCGGCGTGCCGAGCGCGCTCCTCGTCGCCGCGCTGTTCGTGCTTGGCATGCTGTGCGTCGACGGCGTGAACGGAATCTGGATCAGCCGTCTCGTGCGGCGCGCCGACCGCACGGCGGTGATCGCGTCGCGCGTGATGGCGCTGACGGTGGCAGGCATCAGCCTGGCGGTGGGGGTGTTCACGGTGCTGAAGGTCTTCGCGCCGCCGGTGAGCGCATGGAGCGACGCGCATGAGCTCCTGCTCGGCATCGCCGTCATCGCGAGCGTGCTGCTCGCTTTCGCCTGGGCGATGGCATCCGCGCGGCGGCGCCACGGCGCCGGCGCGCCCACCTAGTCCGCTACGCGCGCGCGTCGCAGCTCGCGGCGCTCAGTTCCGGTGGGCGCCGTGGTGACGAGGGTCCATCGCCGGCGCGGTCAACGGGCGCACCGTCGCCTGGACTTCGACCTGCGACCTGTGTCCGGCAGCATCCTCGACCGTCAGCGTGATCGGCACCACATCGCCGTCGCGCAGCGGCCGTGCGAGATCCGTCAGCATCACGTGATAGCCGCCCGGCTGCAGGTCGACCGCCGTGCCCGCGGGAAGCGCCAGCTCGCGCACGGCGCCCATCCGCATCACGCCGCGATCCATCTTCATCTCGTGCAGCTCGACAGACTTCGCGGCCGGGGACGCCACTCCCACGACCTTCGCGGCGCTCGTTGATCGCAGCGTCATGAAGGCGCCGGTTGCCTGCTGGCCGGCGACCGTGCCGCGCACCCATGCATCCTTGACCGTGACCTCGGCACGAGCCATCACGGCGAAAAGCAGACCGGCGACGGCGCCCGTGGCGAGGAGGAGGGGCAGCCGGAATCGCGAATTCATGGGCATCGATGCTGGGTGGGTGGCGAAGGGACGCAGGTGCGCATCTTACGCCCGCATCAGGGTGGGCCCGGGGATCGCTGTTGCAGCCTGCGCACAGGTTCCATCGCTCGCTTGATGCGCATCAAGAAAGTTTCGCTTCGCATTGCTCCGCCACATTATTTGGGTCTACGCTGCGATCGACACACTATATGTTGTGGTGAGCGCCCCGGGCGGCGCTCCCTTCCCGGAGGATTCATCCATGTCGCAAGCCATTGCGGCGGCCAGTGCGGCTGCCGTGCGTGAACCTGTCGACGGGCGTTTCGCACCTTCGGCCTTGCCGTACGAGGTGATCAAGCGCGATGGCTCCCGCGCCGTATTCGACCTCGACAAGATCGCCCGCGCGATCGCCAGCGCCGGCGCGGCGACCGGCGAGTTCAACCGGGCCGAAGCCGACGTGCTGGCGACGCGAGTAGGGCGCATCCTGGCGCATCGCTTCGCCGGCGGCGTGCCGCACATCGAGCAGATCCAGGACGTGGTCGAGGAGACACTCGTCGGCTCCGGCCATTTCGGGACCGCGCGGGCGTACATCGTCTACCGTGACCGGCACGCGCGCCTGCGCGCCGACCACAAGACGCTGGTGGACGTCGCGGCGAGCGTCGACGAGTACCTGGAGCAGAAGGACTGGCGCGTCAATGCCAACGCCAACCAGGGCTACTCGCTCGGCGGCCTGATCCTCAACGTCTCGGGCAAGGTGGTCGCCAACTACTGGCTCTCGCATGTGTACGCGCCGGAAATCGGCCGCGCGCACCGCGACGGCGACGTGCACATCCATGACCTCGACATGCTGGCCGGCTACTGCGCCGGCTGGTCGCTGCGCCAGTTGCTGCACGAGGGCCTCAACGGCGTGCCCGGGAAGGTGGAAGCGGGTCCGCCGAAGCACATGTCGAGCGCGGTGGGGCAGATCGTCAACTTCCTCGGCACGCTGCAGAACGAATGGGCGGGCGCGCAGGCGTTCAGCTCGTTCGACACGTACATGGCGCCGTTCGTGCGTCGCGACGCCATGAACTACGGCGCGGTCCGCCAGTGCATCCAGGAGCTCATCTACAACCTGAACGTCCCCTCACGCTGGGGCACCCAGACGCCGTTCACCAATCTCACGTTCGACTGGGTCTGCCCGGACGACCTGCGCGAGCAGATCCCGGTGATTGCCGGCGAGGAGATGCCGTTCGCCTACGGCGACCTGCAGGCGGAGATGGACGTCATCAACCGCGCCTACATCGAGGTGATGACCACGGGCGATGCCAAGGGTCGCGTGTTCACCTTCCCGATCCCCACGTACAACATCACGCCGGAGTTCGACTGGGACCATCCGAACTGCGAGGCGCTGTTCGCGATGACGGCGAAGTACGGACTGCCGTACTTCCAGAACTTCCTGAACTCCGAGCTGAAGCCCAACATGATCCGGTCGATGTGCTGCCGCCTGCAGCTCGACCTGCGCGAGCTCCTGAAGCGCGGCAACGGGCTTTTCGGCTCGGCCGAGCAGACCGGATCGCTCGGCGTCGTGACGGTGAATTGCGCGCGGCTCGGCTATCTCTTCGCGGGGAACGAGATCGGCATGTACCAGCGCCTCGACGAGCTCCTCGGCCATGCGCGCGAAAGCCTCGAGATCAAGCGCAAGGTGATCCAGCGCCTCATCGATCAGGGGCTGTTCCCGTACACCAAGCGCTATCTCGGCACGCTGCGCAATCACTTTTCGACCATCGGCGTGAACGGCATCAACGAGATGATCCGCAATTTCACCCGTGGCGCCGACGACATCACGAGCCCGCACGGCCACGCGTTTGCGGTGCGCCTGCTCGATCACCTGCGTGCCCGGATGGTGGAGTTCCAGGAGCAGACCGGGCACATGTACAACCTCGAGGCGACGCCGGCCGAAGGCACGACGTACCGGTTCGCGAAGGAAGATCGCAAGCGCTGGCCGGACATCCTGCAGGCGGGCACGCCGGAGACGCCGTACTACACCAATTCGTCGCAGTTGCCCGTCGGCTTCACCGACGACCCCTTCGAAGCGCTGTCGCGACAGGAAGAGTTGCAGGCGAAGTACACCGGCGGCACCGTGCTGCATCTGTACATGAGCGAACGCATCTCGTCGCCCGACGCCTGCAAGACGCTCGTGCGCCGCTCCCTCGAGCGCTTCCGGCTGCCGTACATCACGATCACCCCGACGTTCTCGATCTGCCCCAAGCACGGTTATCTCGCGGGCGAGCACCCGTTCTGCCCGCACTGCGACGAGGAAAAACTCGCCGAAAAGCGCCGCAAGCTTGCTGCGTGACCATCCATCATCACCGACAACAGGAGGAATGCCCATGAATGCCATGACCGACCTGAAGCACGTCGAAGCCGCCCTCACGCTGACCGACGACGAGCGCCAGCCGTGCGAGGTGTGGACGCGCGTGATGGGCTATCACCGGCCCGTGGCGTCGTTCAACATCGGCAAGAAGGGCGAGCACGGCGAGCGGCGCTTCTTTCGCGAGGAACGCCGCGCCTAAGCGTACCCGAATCGCACGCAGGCCCGGGACTGCGTCGCCGCTGTTGGTCGGCAGGTCTCCAGCGCGGCATGCGTCAATCAGGCCGAAGCCCGATCGACGGACGATCCCTGGGGGATGGTCCACGGGAAACGCTGCATCCGGCTTGCTGTAGATCAGCGTCCAGCCTGTGCAACCATGCCATGATTCAGCGCGCTGCGCCTTGCCGACAAGGCTTCGCCCGGCTCGCCGCAGCCCACGATCTGACCGTTCGACTCACCCACTGCCGTCCGGATGCGCACGATCCCGGCTGATACCCCGAATGCCCCGCTCGCCCCCGCATCGGCAACGGGCCTGCGCATCGGCGGTCTGGTCCCGTTCACCACGACGGATTTCCCCGGCCGGCTTGCCGCCGTGGTGTTCTGCCAGGGATGCCCCTGGCGGTGCGGCTACTGCCACAACCCGCACCTGCAGGCGCCGCACGCCGAGACCGAGTCTCGAATCGCTCGCGTGGCCGTCGATTCTCGACTGGCTGACGACGCGCCGCGGACTGCTCGACGGGGTCGTCTTTTCCGGCGGCGAGCCGACCGCGCAGCCGGAACTTGCCCAGGCGATCGACGCCGTGCGCGCGCAGGGCTTCGCGGTCGGCTTGCACACCGCCGGCATCTACCCGCGGCGGCTCGCCGCGATCGCCCACGCACTCGCCTGGGTGGGGCTAGACATCAAGGCCCCGCTGACCACGTACCCGGCCATCACGGGCGTCGCGGGCAGCGGCAGCGTGGCATTCGCGAGCCTGCACGTGCTCCAGGATGCGAAGGTGCCCTTCGAAGTGCGCACCACGGTGCATGCGGCCCTGACACCGCGGCGGGCACTCGTGTCGCTCGCTGCCGCACTCGCCGACGAGGGCGTAACCCAATGGGTGCTGCAGCCGTTCCGATCCGCCGGGTGCGCCGATCCCGCGCTCGTGTCGACTGCGGACGCCAGGCCCCTGACTCCCGATCTGCTCGACGAGCTGCGCGCGCACGTGCCAGACGTCATCGTGCGCTGAACGCGAGCGCCGGTCACGGTGTGGCAAGATGACCGTGTGCACGATGCCGTCATGAAGCCGTTCGCCGTTCCTGCGCCCGCCGTGCGCGAGCGCCGCCAGGTCGCCGCATGGCTGTTTGCATGCTGTGCGCTCGTGTTCGCCATGATCGTCGTCGGCGGCGTCACGCGCCTGACCCATTCCGGCCTGTCGATCACCGAGTGGCAGCCCATCGTCGGCACCATTCCGCCGCTCGGCGAAGCGCAGTGGCAGGAGGCCTTCGGCAAATATCAGCAGACACCGGAGTACCAGCAGGTCAACCGGGGCATGTCGCTCGAGGAGTTCAAGGGAATCTTCTGGTGGGAGTATGCGCACCGGCTGCTGGGGCGGCTGATCGGCGTCGTGTTTTTCGTCCCGCTGCTCTGGTTCATCGCGCGCCGGCGCATCCCGCCCGGCTATGCCGCGCGACTCACCGGCATCCTGATCCTGGGCGCGGCGCAGGGCGCCCTCGGCTGGTACATGGTCAAGAGCGGACTCGTCGACGATCCGCGGGTGTCGCAGTTCCGCCTGACCGCCCACCTCGGGCTCGCGCTGGTCATCTTCGCGGCGATGTTCTGGACAGCGCTGTCGTTGTCCGCGGCGAGCCATGCGCGGTTCGTCGCCGCGACGCCGCAGCAGCAGGGCGCGCGCCGCTGGGCGTTCGCCCTCGTGCTGCTGATCTTCGTCATGGCGCTGACCGGCGGCATCGTCGCGGGCATACGCGCGGGATTCGCCTACAACACGTTCCCGCTGATGAACAGCCACTTCGTCCCACCCGAGATCCTCATGCTCGACCCGTGGTGGCGCAACCCGTTCTGGAACATGGCGACGGTGCAATTCGACCACCGGATGCTGGCGTGGACGCTCGCGGTCCTGACGCCGGTCACGTGGTGGAAGCTCCAGGCGTCCGGATTGCCGCCGCGCGCCCGCGTCGGCGCGCACGTGGTGCTGGTCCTCCTCGTCGTGCAGGTCAGCCTCGGGATTGCGACCCTCATCAACGTGGTCCCGCTCCATCTCGCGGCGGCGCACCAGGCCGGCGCCGTGCTGCTCTTCGCCTCCGCCCTCAACGTGGCGCACGCGCTGCGCTGAGGCGCACGGGTTTCTGGCGGCGCATTTGCGCTGCGCATCCACACTGCGTTGATGCACCTCAAGGTCGGTTGTCCTGCCACGCTCAAGAATCGATCGCCCCGCTCATGCGCGCACCGGGTTGGCGCGGAGCGCGGGCGAAGCGCGTCACTGGCGAGCGGCATTCGGCGGCTACGTTCGTGCGCGCAGGATCAGGAGAGCGGCCGGGACCGTCCCGTCCGGCGGAGCACAGGCATGGCAACCGTCCAGGAACTCATTGCAGGCAAGGCAGACGCGTCGGTGTACACCATCGAACCCGACGCGTCGGTGTACGAGGCGATGAAGCTCATGGCCGAGAAACACATCGGGGCATTGATCGTGATGGACAACGGCGCGATCGCCGGGATCGTCACCGAGCGCGACTACGCGCGCAAGATCGTGCTGGAGCAGCGCACCTCGCAAGGCACGGCGGCCCGCGACATCATGAGCTCGCCCGTCGTGTGCGTTGCCCCGGACCAGACGAGCGACGATTGCATCCGGCTCATGGGCGAGCACCAGTTGCGGCATTTGCCGGTGGTCGACGGCGGACGCGTGATCGGCATGGTCTCGATCCGTGACCTGCTCGACGAGATCGTCGCGGATCGCCGGTTCTCGGTGGCCGAGCTGGAAGCGATCGTGCGCCGGCGCGAGAGCACCGATCGCCGCCGATTCACCGGCGGAGAACTGATTCGCGATATACCCGGTGCTAACCGGGGTACGCGCGGAATTTCGCGATGTCGAGGATCTCCACGTCGCGGCCGTCGACGCGGATGAGGCCGGCGACCATGAGGTCGTGCAGGATCCGCGAGAAATGCTCCGGCGTGAGGTTGAGGCGCGAGGCGACCAGTGCCTTCGACACCGGGAGCGTCACCTTGTGCGGGCCCTCGTCGCTCGTCTCCTCGTCGTGCCGCAGCAGATAGCCGATCACCCGCTGACTGCCGGACTCCAACGAGTAGCTCTCCACGTCGTGGATGAGGCGGTGCAGCCGCTGGGAGAGCCCGGCGAGCAGCGCCCGCGCGAACGACGGATCGCGGTCGATCTCCTGGAATACGGCGTCGCGCGACACGTGCAGGAGCATCGCGTCGGACAGCGTCTGCGCCATCACCATGTACGGCTTGCCGGCGAACATGAGCGCCTCGCCGAACGTCTGCTTGGGGCCGATGATCTCCACCACCTTTTCGCTTCCCTGCTTGGTGACGAACGAAAGCTTTACCTGCCCATAGATGACGAGGTAGAAGCCGCGGCAGGGATCGCCGCGCGTGAAGAGGATTTCGCCGCGCGGCACATGCAGTTCCTGAGTCGCGGCCGCAATGCGGTCGATGACATTCGTCGGCACCTGCGAGAAGAACGGCAGGTTGGTCAGGAATGACTGGACCTTGATGGGCGTGGCCGGCATCGCGATATTGACAAAATGCAGTGCGGCGGAGCGTAGCATGGCGGTTCGCCCGAACTTTGCGTCTGCGCAAAGGTTGGGGTCGCGCCAGGACCCGAGCCCCCCGCGCGGTGCCCGGAAACGCCGCGCCCGGCGGGGGTTCGCCGCGGTCTCGTCAAACGCCCGAGGGGGCAAGCAAGGGCGGCGCGCTACGATGCCAGTCGCCGCCACGTCGCCGTGGCGGGTTGCGCCCCCGCTCCTTGCGGCCCATCATTCGCTGTTTGTCCTTGACTGTTGCCGATTGCACCTGCCCCGAAGCATCCCATGACCGAACCCCGCGCCCTCGATGAACCCTTGAGCGATGCCGAGCTCGACGAGCTCGAGGCATTTCTCGCGTCGGATTCCGTGCCGCAGGATTGCATGGATCTCGAGATGCTCGACGGCTTCCTTACCGCAGTGGTCTCCGGCCCCGACGTGGTGCAGCCCTCGGAGTGGCTGCCGCAGGTATGGAGCGAAGGCGGCAAGAGCGCGGCGCCGGCCTTTTCCGGTAGCGAGCAGGCGCAGCGCATCATGGCGCTCGTATTGCGACATCTCGTGGGTATCCAGCGCACCCTCGCCGAGTCGCCGACGCGCTTTCGGCCGCTGCTTTACATGCCCGACGAGAATGCGCGCAAATCCGACCGCACGCCCCCGGAAGGCACCGCCTGGTGCGAAGGCTACATGGCCGGTGTGAAGCTGCGCGACGACGAATGGCAGCCGCTGTACGACACGGCCGATGCCCGCGACTGGATCTTTCCCGTCGAAGCGCTGGCCTTCGGCGATCGCGATGACGATTTCACCGAATGGGTCGACACCGACGAGAAGCGCGAGAGCCTCATCGACGAGCTCCCCGTCGCGGCGGTCCTCATCTATCGTTTCTGGCAGGAGCGCAAGGCGGCCAAGCCCGGCCAGGGCACGAGCGCGCGTCGCGGCACGATACCCGACACCACCCGCAAGTCGCGCCAGCGCCTGCATTGATCCGGGGTCCGCTCCGGACGTGCACATTGCCACACGTCAATGACGCAGGTGCCGTACGTCAGACCCAAGCCTGCCACGCCCACCGGATGACGTGATCGCGCTTCGCCGCCGCGGCGAACCTACCTGGCAGCGTCCTGTCCGCGTCCGCGCCGATTCGGACAATCGGCACAACTCACACGCTGCCCTTGCGCATCATGCACTGCCGGTCCGCCGCACGAGCCGCGCAGGCACCGCCCGGACCCGATGACGCCGATCGCCATGGCGATCATGCCGCCGCCGATCGCCACGGCCGTCGCGCAAAACACCACCAGGAAAAGGGTCGCCATCGGCGCGTGTCAGCCGTAGCGGTGGCCGCCGAGCGCGGCGAAGGCGGGTGTCGCCACGTCACGCAGGGGACCGCCCGCCTCACGGACGATGAAATGCACCGCGAGCTGTTGTGCGACTGCCAGCGCATACGCATCGTCGATGCCGAGCACGATCAGCTTGCCGAGCGCGTCCGCAGTGGCGCATTCGGCGGCGACGACGCTGACCGATGCGATGCCATTGCGGATGGGGCAACCGGTGGCCGGATCGATCTCGTGACAATAGCGCTCGCCGTCACGCTCGAAATAGATGCGGTAGTCGCCTGACGTTGCGATCGCGCTGTCGCGCAACGGCACCACGACGCGTGGCCGTTGCGGCATCGCATCAGGCTGCTCGATGGCGATCTGCCACGGTGCTCCCGCCGCGTTGTGGCCGCGCACACGCACTTCCCCGCCCGCCTCGATCATGTAGTTGCCGATGCCGAGCCCGTCGAGCGCCGCGGCGGCGCGATCAACGCCGTAACCCTTGGCAATGCCGGAGAGATCGGCGCGCACGCCGGGGTGCGTCTTGCGGATGGTGCGTGTCTGCGCATCGAGCGCGAGCTTCTGCCAGCCGACCCGCGCCTCCAGTGCGCGCACTTCGGCATCCGGCACGATGCGCTCGCGCCGGGACGGTCCGAAGCCCCACGCGTCGACCAGCGGTCCGACGGTGATATCGAACGCCCCGCTTGTGCGTGCGCTGATGCGCTGCGCCAGACGGAAGACCTCCCACAGCGGCTGCGAGAGCGCCACCGACGCGCCGGTCGTGCGATTGAACCGCGACAGCTCCGAGTCCGGCCGATGCGTGGACATGGCGAGGTCGACCGCGGTCAGGGCGTCGTGCACCGCCCTGCGCGCCGCCTCGAGCGCGACCCTCGAGCGCTCGCCAGCGATCTTCAAGGTGTAGATGGAGCCCATGGTCTCGCCGTGGAATACGCCTGCCGGCGACGGCTCGCGCATGCCGCCGCAGGCACCGGCGAGGGTGGCGGCCGCGAGCGCCTGCAGCAGCGTGCGGCGACGTGGAGAGATGAGCGTGTCCATGGTTGCTCCGGTCTGGATCTATCGGTCGGCGGCGGCGCCGGGTTCGGCGCCCGCGGTCGCGTCGCGCACGGCGGCTTCGAACCGGCCTTCGCCGCGTCGCAGGATCTGGTAGACGAGGTCGCGCATCGACAGCAGGCCGTGCATGTGCGGACCGTCGATGACGAGCAGGTGACGGCAGCGCAGAACGTACATCAGGGCGAGCGCGGCCTCGATCGTGGTGCCGGGCGCCACGAACCGCACGTCGCGAGTCATGACGAGAGAAAGCGGGGTGGTGCGCGGATCGCGTCCCGCATCGACCACCCGGGTGAGCAGATCGCGCTCGGTGAAGATGCCGCCGACCAGACCATCCTCGGTCATCGCCACCACGGCGCCGATCTCGCGCTCGGTCATGAGTCGCGCGGCTTCCGCGACGCTGGCCGCCGCGGGCAGAGAGATCAGCTCCTCGCCGCCTTTATCACGAACGACGCTTTCGATGAGTTGCTGGGGCATGGTGCGGCTCCGGTGGCGCAGGTCGACGGGTGCTCAGCCGAAATCGTCGAGCAGGATGTTCTCCCGGTCGACGCCGAGGGACAGCAGCATGGCGATGACGGCCTTGTTCATCGGCCCTGGTCCGCACATGTAGTACTCGACGTCTTCCGGCGCGGGATGCCGGCTGAGGTATTCGTCGTGCAGAACGTTGTGAATGAATCCGGTGTGCCCCGTCCAGTCGTCCTCCGGCAGCGGCTCGGAGAGCGCGAGGTGCCACGTGAAATTCGGATTGCAGCGCGCGAGCTCCTCGAACTCCTCGGTGTAGAACGCTTCACGCAGGCTGCGGGCACCGTACCAGAACGTGATCTTGCGGCTGGTGTGGAGGCGCTTCAGCTGATCGAAGATATGCGAGCGCATCGGCGCCATGCCCGCGCCGCCGCCGATGAAGCACATCTCCTTGTCGGTGTCGCGGGCGAAGAACTCGCCGTACGGGCCGGAGACCGTCACGCTGTCGCCGGGCTTCAGGTTGAACACCCACGAGCTCATGATGCCCGGAGGAATGTCCTCGCGGTAACCGGGCGGGAACGCGATGCGGATCGTGAACAGCAGCGTGCCCTTCTCGTCGGGGTAGTTCGCCATCGAGTAGGCGCGCTGGATCGTTTCGCTGCTCGAGGCCCTGAAGCGCCAGAGGTCGAACTTGTCCCAGTCGCCCCGGAACTGCGGCTCGATGTCGAAGGTCCGGAACTCCAGCGCGTACGGCGGGCATTCGAGCTGCACGTAGCCGCCGGCGCGGAAGGGGACTTCCTCACCTTCGGGAAGCGCGAGCTTGAGCTCCTTGATGAACGTCGCGACATTGCGGTTCGAGATCACGCGGCAGTTCCACCGGCGCACGTCGAAGACTTCCGGCGCGATCTCGATCTTCATGTCGCGCTTGACCTTCACCTGGCAGGCGAGACGCCAACCGCGGCGTGCTTCACCGCGGCTGATGTAACCGGTCTCGGTCGGCAGCAGGGCACCGCCGCCTTCCTTCACCACGACCTCGCAGACGCCGCACGCACCCTTGCCGCCGCAGGCCGACGGAATGAAGATCTTCTGGTTCGCGAGCGTACCGAGGAGAGTGTCGCCCGCAGGCACCCGCAGTACCTTGCCGGGATCGTCGTTGATCATGATGGCGACGTCGCCGGTGGACACCAGCCGGCGCTTGGCGCCGAGCAGCACACCCACCAGCAGCAGGATGACGCCGGTGAACATCGCCACGCCGAGGACGATCTCGGTCATCGGGCAGTTTCCCCGAGTCCCGCCCGCGACCGGTGCGCCGCGACGGGCTGCAGGCAGATCGCAGGATGCGCGCTCATAGCTGGATGCCCGAGAACATCATGAATGCCACCGACATGAGCCCCGCGGTGATGAAGGTGATGCCGAGGCCCTTGAGTCCGGCGGGAACGTTCGAGTACTGGAGCTTTTCGCGAATCGCAGCCATGGCGACGATGGCGATGGCCCAGCCGAGTCCCGATCCCACGCCGTACACCACGCTCTCGCCGAACGTGTAGTCGCGTTCCTGCATGAACAGGGACCCCGCGAGGATCACGCAGTTCACGGCGATCAGCGGCAGGAACACGCCGAGGGTCGCATAGAGCTTCGGTGCGAAGCGGTCGACGCTCATCTCGACGACCTGGGTCGCTGCGGCGATCGTGCCGATGAACAGGATGAACGACAGGAACCCCAGGCTCACTTTCGCGAGCGAGGGATGCAGCCACGCGAGCGCGCCTTCGTTGAGGAGGCCGCGCAGGATCACGTTGTTGAGCGGGACCGTCAGCACCTGCACGAAGACGACCGCCGCGCCGAGCCCGAGCGCCGTCTCCACCTTCTTGGAGCAGGCGAGGAACGAGCACATGCCCAGGAAGAAGGCGAGCGCCATGTTCTCCAGGAACACGGAGCGCACGAAGAGGTTGGCGTAATGCTCCATGACGGGCTCAGTCCCCTTCCTGCAGCTCGGGCTTCCACGTGCGCAGCAGCCACACGAGCAGCGCCGTCGTGAACAACGCCGACGGGGCGAGCAGCATCAGCCCATTGGGCTCGTACCAGCCGCCTTCGGTGCGCAGCGGCAGGACGACCGTGCCGAAGACCTTGCCAGCCCCGAAGAACTCGCGGGTAAGCGCGATCAGGATCAGCACCATCGCGTAACCCAGGCCGTTGCCCACGCCGTCCAGGAACGATCGCCATGGCGGGTTCTGCATCGCATAGCCTTCCGCGCGGCCCATCACGATGCAGTTGGTGATGATGAGCCCGACGAACACCGAGAGCTCGAGGGAAAGCTCGTAGAGATACGCCTTCAGCGCCTGATCGACGACGATCACCAGCGAAGCGATGATCGCGAGCTGCACGATGATCCGGATGCTGTTGGGAATCCAGTTGCGCACGGTGCTGACGGCGAGATTCGCGCACGCGGTGACGATCGTCACGCCGACGCCCATCACCAGCGCCTTGTCGAGCCGCGTGGTGACGGCGAGGGCCGAGCAGATGCCGAGCACCTGCACGCCGATCGGATTGTTGGCGATGATCGGCGCGAACAACGCGCTGCGTTCCGCCTTGCCGAATACTGGCAGGCGCGGCGCCGGCGCCGTCGATGCTCCCGGGACCGGGGCGAGCGTGCTCATGTGATGGCTCCTTCGCGCAGGCGCTTGAGGAACGGACCGTAGCCGTCGTTCGAGAACCAGAATGCCATCATGCGGGCGATGCCGTTGCTCGTGATGGTCGCGCCGGAGAGTCCGTCGACGTGATACGGATCCTGGTCGGGCGGGCCTGCGGTGCCCTTGATGACGGTGATCTTCGGCTCCCAGTGCTCGTCGTACACCTTGCGACCCTGCCAGAGCGCCTGCCAGCGCGGGTTGCTGGCTTCGCCACCAAGGCCGGGTGTTTCCTTCTGGTCGTAATAGGTGAGGCCGCGGATCGTGTTGCCGTCGTGGTCGATCGCCAGGAACCCGTACAGCGTGCCCCACATGCCGACGCCCTCGATCGGCAGCACGACCTGCTCGGCCTTGCCGTTCACCATGACGAAGTACACCGCGCCGTACAGGGGCAGGCGCGGGATCTGTGCGGCGTTGGGTGGCGCCGGGCGGCTCATCTCCGGATCGTTGCGGGCGCGCCGCTGGTCGTAGCTCTTCTCGTCGATCTTTCCAAGCGGCAGGAGCTCGCCCGTCGCGAGATCCACCAGCCGCACGCTGATGTTGTCATCGAAGATCTTCATGAGCGCCGCATCGGGCAGCGACTGCGCCGGCTTGACGAGCCCTGCAGCGAGCAGCACGTTCTTCTGCCGGTAGGAGAGCGCATTGGTCTCCTGGCGCTCGCGCAGTCCGACCGCCGAGGTCGCGACCAGCAGCGCGCAGACGACGCAGACCGCGACTGCGAAACCGATCGTGTAGCGCGTCGAGTCAAGCTTCGGCACGGCGCTTTCTCCGGCGGGTGATGTTGGCCTTGACCGTGCCGTAGTCGATGAGGGGCGCCACGATGTTCATGAACAGGATGACCAGCATCATCGCTTCGGGATACGCGGGATTGACCGTGCGGATCAGCACCACCAGCGCCCCGATCAGTAGGCCATAGAGCCAGCGCCCGCGATTGCTGAACGGCGCGGTGACCGGGTCCGTGGCCATGAACACGGTGCCGAAGGCCCAGCCGCCCAGCACCATGTGCCACCAGAACGGGACGGCGAAGTAGGGATGCGCAGGCGTCGCGAGCGCGTTGAACAGCACCGATGCAGCGACGGTGCCGAGCGCAACGCCGGCCATGATCCGCCACGACCCGATGCCCGTGACGACGAGGATCAGCGCCCCGATCAGGCAGGCGAGCGCGGACGTCTCGCCCATCGATCCCGGCTCGAGACCGAGGAACGCCTGCATCCACTGGAACGGCTGGTCGCTGAACGCGCCGCTCATCTGGCGCATCTGTGCGAGGAGCGTGGCGCCGGAATAGCCGTCGACGGCCATGCCCGGCGGCACCGCGGTCCATACCTTGTCGCCGGAGATCTCCGCGGGATAGGCGAAGAACAGGAACGCGCGCGCGGCGAGTGCCGGATTGACGAAGTTCATGCCCGTGCCGCCGAACACCTCCTTCGCGAGCACCACGCCGAACGTGATCCCGAGCGCCGCCTGCCACAGTGGCGTCGTGGGCGGCAGGATCAGCGGAAACAGGATGCCGGTCACGAAGAAGCCCTCGTTCACCTCGAGCTTGCGCACGACGGCGAACAGCACTTCCCAGGCAAGGCCGACGACCATCGTGATGATGTACAGCGGCACGAAATACAGCGCGCCGTGCACGATGCAGGCTGCGACGCTTTGCGGCGAATAGCCGATCCCGAGCCAGCGGATCACGTCATGACGCCAGCCCGCGAGCTCGGCCACCTTCGCCGGATCGATCGCGAGGTTCGCCTGCAGCCCGGTGTTGTAGAGGGCCATGTAGACGCAGGGCAGGGTCGCGATGACCACCGTCATCATCATGCGCTTGAGATCGAGCGCATCGCGGACATGGGCCCCCGTGCGGGTCACCGTCGCCGGGGTGTAGAAGAAGGTGTCCGCCGCTTCCCAGAACGGATACAGCCGCTCGAAGCGGCCCCCCTTTTCGAAGTGGGCACCGATGCGATCGAGCAGGCCGCGCAACGCCTTCATCAGCCTTCCTTCTCGATGCGGGTGAGTGCGTCGCGCAGCAGTGGACCGTACTCGTACTTGCCCGGGCAAACGAACGTGCAGAGCGCGAGATCCTCCTCGTCCAGCTCCAGCGCACCGAGCGCCTCCGCGCGCTCCACGTCGCCGGTGATGAGCGCACGCAGCAGGAAGGTCGGCATCAGGTCCATCGGCATCACGCGCTCGTAGGCGCCGATCGGGACCATCGCGCGGTAGCCGCCATTGGTGCTGGTATCGAGCGGCAACCCGCCGTTGCGTCTCCAGTGGCCGAGCACGACACCCCAGATCGAGAACTTGCCGGCGGCCGGCGCAATCCAGCCGAAAAGCTCGCGCTCGGTCGCCTCGGGAATGACCGAAACCTGCACGTGATAGCGGCCGAGATAGCCATGCACGTCGCCGCGCGCGATGCGACCGTCGAGCACCGAGCCCGAGATGACGCGTTGCGTGCCTGGACGAAGGTCGTCGTGCACGAGCGTGTCGATGCTCGCACCCAGGCGCGTGCGCAAAAGCCGCGGGCGGAGCATCCCGGGCCCAGCGATCGACACCACGCGCGTCACGTCGAGCTCACCCGTGTTGAGCAGATGGCCCATCGCGGCGACGTCCTGGTAGCCGATGTGCCAGGCGACGTGCAAAGGGTCGGCCGGGTCGAGCACGTGGATGTGCAGCCCGGCAGTTCCCGCCGGATGCGGACCCGTGAACTCCTCGACGAGGATGGCCGATCCCGGCGGCGCCGTGACGGCCGATCCGCGCGCCTTGCAGAGGTAGGTCGGTCCGCCGGAGAGTTTCGCCAATGCGATGCAGCCCGCGTGGAAGTCGCGTTCGCGCCCGGCGAGGACGCGCTCGACTTCCGGCGCGTGGGGTCGCGTGTCCATCGCGGTGATGAACAGGGCGTGCGGCGTGGACGCCGGAGTGGGCACCTTGGAAAACGGGCGGGTGCGCACTGCCGTCCACAGTCCCGACTCGAGCAGCAGCGCGCGAATGGCGTCCGCCGGCAGTGTCTCGGGTGCCGCCGGGAGCCGTCCGCTGGACCAGGCGACCTGACGTTCCGGTCCGTCATCCGCGGCGACGTCGATGACGATCGACTGGAAGGCGCGCATCTCGCCGCGATGAACGGCGGCGACGGTTCCTGCGGCGGGAGAGACGTGCCGCACGCCGGGCGTTTTCCTGTCCTCGTACAGCGGCGTGCCACGCAGCACCGGGTCGCCGACCTGGACGAGGAAGCCTGGCTTGAGGCCGATATAGTCGGCAGCCACGAGTGCCACGCGGCCGACGCGCGGCGCGTCGGCGATGGACTGCTGCGGCGCTCCCGCGAGCGGGACGTCGAGCCCTTTCAGGATCCTGTGAACACCCAACGCGCCATCCCTGTGTTCCGGACGCGCGGGGAGCGGCGCCCGTGCGGGCGGTTGCGCGGACCGGTTGGTGATGCGGCCCAGTCTAGGGCGCGGGCGGGATGGGCAGCTTGACGGGCATCAACCCACGCCGCCGCCCGGCGCCGGATCAGAGATAGCGCAGGTACAGATAGGCGTGCGAGAGCGCGATGCTGATCAGCATCAGCGGGAAGGCGACCTTGAGATAGGTCAGGAAGCGAAAGTGCACGCCCGCCCGTGAGGCGAGTCCCGCCACGACGAGGTTGGCCGAGGCGCCGATCAGCGTGCCGTTGCCGCCGAGGCAGGCCCCGAGCGAAAGCGCCCACCAGAGCGGCAGCAGCGCCGCATCGCCGCCGAACGTCGGCCCCGTCGCCTTGATGAGCGGGATCATCGTTGCGACGAACGGAATGTTGTCGATGAAGGCCGACAGCACCGCGGACGCCCAGAGGACGGCGATGGTCGTGACCTGGAAGTTGCCCTGGGTGAGGCGCAGCAGCTCTTCGGCGAGCAGGCTGATCACGCCCGTCTTGACGAGGCCGTGCACGAGCACGAACAGGCCCAGGAAGAACATGAGCGTGATCCACTCGGCTTCCGAGAGTGCGCTGGCGACGTTGTGGGTCTGCGTTTCCGCATCGCGCCCCAGGTTGTCGATCAACAGCAGCACCGCGGCGCCGAAGATCGCGATGGTCGCGGGCTCGATGCCGATGACCCGCTGCGCCATGAAGCCGATGATGACCAGCGCGATGACCGTGAGCGATTGCTTCAGGAGGCGCGGATCGGTGATCGCCTCACGCTCGTTGAAGCCCATCACCCGCTTGCGATGCTCCTCCGAGGCCACCAGGTGCTTGCCCCATACGAAATAGAGCGGGACCAGGGTTACCGCCATCACCACGACGATGACGGGCGTCAGGTGCCATGCGAAATCGTTGAAGGTGAGGCCGGTGGCCGAGCCGATCATGATGTTCGGCGGGTCGCCGATCAGGGTCGCGGTGCCGCCGATGTTGGAGGCGAAGATCTGCGCGAAGAGGTACGGGTACGGCTTCACGCCCAGCTGCTCGGTGATGAGCAGCGTGACCGGCACCGTCAGCAGCACCGTGGTGACGTTGTCGAGAAACGCCGAGAAGACCGCGGTGACCAGGGACATGACGACCAGGATGCCCCACGGCCGGGCGTTCACCTTCTTGGTCGCCCAGATCGCCACGTACTGGAAGAGCCCGGATCGCCGCGTGACGTTGACGATCAGCATCATGCCGAGCAGCAGGCCGAGGGTGTTGAAGTCCACCGCATGCATCGCCTCTTCCTGGCCGACGATGCGCAGCAGGATCAGCGCGCCGGCGCCGAGGAGGGCGATGATCGCGCGGTTCACCTTCTCGCTCATGATGACGAGATAGGTCACGACGAACAGCACGATAGCGACCCACATCGCGGACATGCCGAACAGGCTGGTTGCGGCCGGGATGGTCGGATGCATGCGAGCTCAGCGGTCCTGATGCAGCGCGGCAAGGAGGTCGCGCGCGGCCACCATGCCGACGAGCTTGCCGTCGGCATCGACGACAGGCACGTTGTTCACCCCGCGGTAGAGCAGCAGGACGATCTCCATGGGCGATGTCTCGGGCGCGACCGTGTGCTCGGGCCGGACGATGTACTGCATGACGGGATGGTGCTCGATGTCGCGCATGTGGGCGCGCATGTCGTCGATCGTGTTGGAGACGAAGCCGAGGTCGGAGATGCCGTAGCCGATCAGCGCGGCCTTGGGCAGCAGGCAGGCGAACACGCGGTCGAGCTTGAACAGGCCGAGGAGCTTGCCGTGCTCGTCGACGACCGGGAGGTCGGTGACCCGGTGACGCAGCATCTGTGTCGTCGCCTCGCCGACGGTGTCGGTGTTCCTGAGCGCGACGAAATCGGTGGTGTAGAGAGGCGCTAGGCTCAAGATGATCCCCGGGATGTGCTGACCGGGCCCGAGTTTACCCGACCGGGCGGCGGCGCTGGCCGGGCGCGCGAGGATCCCACGCCTGTCAGGCCGGAGCATCCCACAGCATCCCACAGCACTGTGGCTGCATGCCGACTGCCCGCCACAATCGATGCACCATGGAACAGGCTTCCGCCCGACGACAATCGATCGATCGGGGGGGCGAAAAAAACGCGCGGGCTCGCACGCCGCCATCGCGACGGGCGAACCCGTGGGGGTATCAGCGGCCGCGCCGCCGGCGCGCCTGGCCGGCTCGCTTATCCGATCGCGTACTGCTCGTAGCGCGGCTCGTACATCTGCGTACGCACGAAACCGAGGAGATTGGCGGGGCGTGTGATGCGCGCGTAGCCTTCGTCGAAGGCGACCCCTGCCACGGCCGCGGCGATGTGGGCCGAAACGTCGCGCACGTTCTTCAGCGGCGGGTAGAGGCTCCCCTGATCGAGGTCCTGTTGGGTGACCTGCGCGGCCAGGGCGCGGGCGGCGGCCATGAACATCGCGTCGGTGATCCGGGTCGTGCGGGTCACGATGGCGCCGAGTCCGACACCGGGGAAGATGTAGGAGTTGTTGCCCTGGCGCGGCACGTACGTGCGTCCGCCGAGCGTCACTGGATCGAACGGCGATCCGCAAGCGAAAAGCGCACGACCCTCGGACCAGCGATAGGCCTGTTCCGCGGTGCACTCGGATTGCGAGGTCGGGTTCGACAGCGCGAAGATCATCGGCCGTGCGTTGAGTTCGGCCATCTTGCGGATCACCGCTTCGTTGAACGTGCCGCCAACGGCCGCAACACCGATGATCACCGTCGGCTTCAGGGCTTCGATTGCCTCCAGGAAATCCTTGACCGGCGCGTGCTCGTGCGCATAGGGCAGCTTGTGCTCGCCCAGATCCGTGCGCGACTTGACGACGAGGCCCTTGGAGTCCACCAGCCAGCAGCGCTTGCGCGCCGCCGCTTCATCGCGTCCATCGGCCTTGATCGCCGATACCGTCAGGTCGGCGATACCCGTGGCCGCTTCGCCGGCGCCGAAGAACAGGATCGTCTGATCGGACATCTTCCCGCCGGTGACCCGGAGGCCGGACAGGATGCCCGCCAGCGCGACGGCGGCCGTGCCCTGGATGTCATCGTTGAAAGTCGGTAGCTGGGTGCGATAGCGCTTCAGCAGCCGGAACGCGTTGTGGTTCGCGAAATCCTCGAACTGGATCACCACGCCCGGGAACACGGCGCGTGCCGCCGTCACGAACTCGTCCACGAGCGCGTCGTAGGCGTCGCCGGTCAGGCGCTTCTGCTTCACGCCGATGTAGAGCGGGTCGTCGAGCAGGTCCTGGTTGTTGGTGCCGACGTCGAGGATCACCGGCAGGCACTGGTTCGGATGCACGCCGGCGCACGCGGTGTAGAGCGCGAGCTTGCCGACCGGGATCCCCATGCCGTTCGCGCCGAGATCGCCGAGGCCGAGAATGCGCTCGCCGTCGGTGACCACGATGATCGCGACGTCACGCTCGGGCCAGTTGCGCAGCACGTTCTCGACACAGCCACGGTCGCGCGCGCTGACGAAGATGCCGCGCGGCCGCTGGAAGATGTGCCCGAACTGCTGGCAGGCCAGCCCCACCGTCGGCGTGTAGACGATCGGCATCATCTCGTCCGGATAGTCGGAGAGGATGCGGAAGAACAGCGCCTCGTTGCGATCGTGCAGACCGGCGAGCTGGATGTAGCGCTCGAGATTGTTGGGCTTCTTGCGGAAGTTCTCGATGATGCGGCTTGCCTGCTCTTCCTGCGAGGCCACGTGCGGCGGCAGCAGGCCGCGGATGCCGAGCGCATCGCGTTCGGCATCCGTGAACGCGGTGCCCTTGTTCAGGGTCGGATCGCGCAGCAGCGTGACACCGCGGGGAAACCAGGCGGGGACCTTGGCGCCGCCGCGATTCGGATTCTGCAACATCGAAATCTCCTTGACTGGAAGGCGGCAATGCCGCGCTAGATCGTTTCCGGGACCATGTTGATCGCTCCGCACGGACATTCGGATACGCAAATGCCGCAGCCTTTGCAGTAGTCGTAGTTGAAGCGGAAGCGCTCTCCGGGGCCGAGCTTGATGACGGCGTTGTCGGGGCACACGCCGTAGCAGTTGTCGCACTCGAAGCAGTTCCCGCACGACAGGCAGCGCCGCGCCTCGAACAGCGCATTGGCCTCGTTGAGCCCGGTCACCACTTCCTCGAACGTGGATTGCCGGCGCGCGATGTCGAGCGTGGGACGGACGGTCTTCGGTGCGTCGGCGTAGTACCACGGGTTGAGGCGGTCGAAGGTGGCGAGGTCGTGCTTCGGCGGCGGTGCGTACGTCGTGTCGCGCAGCCATGCATCGATGTGGCGCGCCGCCTTCTTGCCGTGGCCGACCGCGACCGTGACCGTGCGTTCCGACGGCACCATGTCGCCACCGGCGAAGATGCCCGGATAGCCGGTCATCATGTTGGAAGCGACCTGCACGACGCCGTCGACGATCGCCAGGCCGGGGACGCCTTCCAGCAGCGAAAGGTCGACGTCCTGTCCGAGCGCCAGCACGAGCGAATCGGCTTCGAGGGTCTCGAACTCGCCGGTGGGCTGCGGGAAGCCCTTGTCGTCGAGCTGCATCTTCTCGACGGTCAGCGTGCCTTCGCTCCCCATCTGCTTGATGGTCGAGAGCCACTTGATCATCACGCCTTCCTGCAGCGCCTCCTCGACCTCGAAGTCGTGCGCCGGCATCTTTTCGCGATTGCGGCGATACACGATGACCGCTTCGGTCGCGCCGAGCCGCTTGGCCGTGCGCGCCACGTCGAGCGCCGTGTTGCCGCCGCCGTACACGACCACGCGGCGGCCGAGCATCGGCTTGTCCGCGCCTTCCATGCTGCGCAGCACGGCCACCGCATCCATCATGCGCGCCGCCGACCCCGCGGGGATGAAGGCGCGCTTGGCGATGTGCGCGCCGACCGCGAGGAACGCGGCGTCGAAGCCGCCGTCGTGCATCGCCGCGCGGATGTCGGTCACCTTGCGGTTGTATTCGATGGTCACGCCCAGGTCGACGATGCGCTGCACCTCGCCATCGAGCACGTCGCGGGGCAGGCGGTACTTCGGGATGCCGAAGCGCATCATGCCGCCCGCGAGCGGCCCGGCCTCCACGACGCTGACCCGATGCCCCAGGCGCCGCAGGTGATACGCAGCGGAGAGGCCGGACGGGCCGGCGCCGACGATCAGCACCTTCTTGCCGGATTCGCTCCCGGGAGGCACGAATTTCCACCCGCGCTTCAGCGCCTCGTCGCCGAGGAAGCGCTCGACGGAGTTGATGCCCACCGCTTCGTCCACCTGGCCGCGATTGCAGGCGCCCTCGCATGGGTGATAGCACACGCGGCCCATGATCGCGGGCAGCGGATTGTCCACCGTCAGGGCGCGCCACGCGGCCTCGTAGTCGCCCGACTCCGCATGGAACAGCCAGCCCTGGATGTTCTCGCCGGCGGGGCAGGCGTTGTTGCAGGGCGGCAGCCGGTCCACGTAGACCGGACGTTCGGTGCGCCACGAGCCGGTCTTGTTGGCGAGGCTCGAGCCGACATCGAGGGTGATTGCGAAGGGCTTGTCCATCGTCGTCCGTCAGGGCAGGAGCGCGAAATGTGCGATGTTGCGGTCGGCGATCGCCTGGATCTGGGTGATCCGCGAAAGGTCGGGCTCACTGCCGAAAAGATGCGCGAAGCGCTTTTGCAGCTTGAGGTAGTCCGTGACCGGCACCTGTCGCCGAATCGGCGTGCGCCCGGTGACCTCGCCGTGCTCCGCCTCGAACAGCGGGAAGAGACCGGACTCGACCGCGAGGCGCGCGAGGCGGATCGTATCGGCGGGCGCGGCTCCCCACCCCAGCGGGCACGGCACGTGGATGTGGATGTAGCGCGCGCCATGGATGCCCATCGCGCGCGTCACCTTCGCTTCCAGGTCGCGCAGGTTCGCGACGCTGGCCGTCGCGACATAGGGAATGTGATGCGCCATCGCGATGAGCGGCAGGTTCTTCCCCGTCCCGAATGGGTTGCCCGGCTCCTTCCCGACCGCCATTGTCGTTGCCGTGCGCGCGGCGGGGGGCGTGGCGCTCGAGCGCTGCACGCCGGTGTTCATGTAGGCTTCGTTGTCATAGCAGATGTAGAGCACGTCATCGTTGCGCTCGAACATCCCCGAGAGGCAGCCGAAACCGATGTCGGTGGTCCCACCGTCGCCGCCCTGCGCGATCACGCGGGCTTCCGGCAGGCCGCGCACGCGCATCGCGGCGGCAACGCCGGAGGCGACCGCCGCGGCATTGCCGAAGAGCGAATGGATCCACGGAATCTGCCACGACGTTTCCGGATAGGGCGTGGAGAAGACCTCCAGGCAGCCCGTCGCGTTCACGGCGATGATCTGGTTGCCGGTGGCGCGCATCGCCGCGTCGATGGCATAGCGCGCCCCGAGCGCCTCGCCGCATCCCTGGCACGCGCGGTGCCCCGAATTGAGCGAGTTGGTGCGGCGCATGTTGGCCTGCACCGAGCGTTCGTTTTCGTCGAGCAGGCGATTGCCGACGGTGAAGGTGCCGGTCTGGTAGAACTTGACGGGTTGGTCCATGGCTAGGTGCTCATCCGATGCGCGACGCGACGGTGCCGAGCCGGCGCAGGATCGCTTCTGCAGTCGGGCCGCTGCGGCGGGCGAGGGACTCGCGCTCGAGCTCGGCGGCGACCACGTCGGCGTTGAGGTCGAGGAAGGTCACCTGCTCGAGCTCGTCGTTGCCGGCATCCTCGAAGAGCTGGCGCAGCGATGCGCGGGTGATCGCGCGTCCGCCGAGTCCGGCGATGACCGTGTAGCCCTTGAGCTGCACGCCTGACAAGGCCTTGCGCACGCCGTCCGATACGATGCCGCCCAGTCCGACGGCAAGGCACTTCTCCAGCACGACCACGCGCTGGGCCCGCTCCAGCGCGTCGCGCAGCGCTCCGAGGGGGAACGGCCGGAAGGAGCAGATGCTCACGCAACCGATCGCAGTGCCGTCGGCACGCATCTCGTCGACGACTTCCTGCACGGTGCCCATGATCGAGCCCAGCGTGACGACGATGGTCTCGGCGTCCGCGGTGCGATAGGTCCGGATCAATCCGCCCGAGTCACGGCCGAAGTGCTGCTTGAAGGCGGCGGAAAGCTGCGGAATCAGGTGCAGTGCGCGCAGCTGCTTGTGGTGCGCGAGGTAGCGCACTTCCATGAACGCTTCGGGTCCCACCATCGCACCCATCGTGACCGGGTCCGCCGGGTCGAGCACCTGCCGTGGCTCGAACGGTGGCAGGAACGCATCGACCTGCGCCTGCGTCGGCAGGTCCACACGATCGTAGGCGTGCGTCAGGATGAAGCCGTCCATGCATACCATGACCGGGCACGACAGCTCCTCGGCGAGCCGGAAGGCCTGGATGTGCAGGTCGAGCGCTTCCTGGTTGGTTTCCGCATAGAGCTGGATCCAGCCCGCGTCGCGCATCGACATGCTGTCCGAGTGGTCGTTCCAGATGTTGATGGGCGCACCGATGGCGCGGTTGCCGATGGTCATGACGATCGGCAACCCGAGCCCTGCCGCGTTGTATACGGCCTCGGCCATGAACAGCAGGCCCTGGCTGGACGTCGCCGTATAGGTGCGCGCACCGGCGGCCGATGCGCCGATGGCGACCGACAGCGCCGCGAACTCGGATTCGACGTTGATGAATTCGCAGCCGGTGAGGCGGCCGGACTTCACCATTTCACCCAGGCCTTCGACGATGTGGGTCTGGGGCGTGATGGGATACGCGCAGATGACCTGCGGCCGGCACAGCCCGATCGCTTCCGCGACGGCGGCCGAGCCTTCGATCTGCTTAAGCATGAAGCAATTCCTCCTGGCCCCGCTGCACCTGGGCATGGGCTTCGGTGGCGGCAGCGACGTTGCGTTCGGCGAGCGCCGCCGGAAATTTCTCGCGAATGGCGGCAATGACCGAGTCGAGCCCGACCTGGCCGCTCAGCGCTGCGAAGCCACCGAGCAGCGCGGCATTGGGCACAGGGCGGCCGACGTGCTTCATTGCAATCCCGGTGGCGTTGACGGTGCAGATGCGCTCGGGGCGGTACAGCTGGACGAAGTCACCGAGGCCGAGAGCCTCGAAATCGCGCGACGAATTGATGATCACGTAGCCCTCGGGCCTGAGCCCGTTGAAGAGGTCGACCTGGTGCAGCAGCGTCGGGTCCTGCACGATCAGCGCATCGGGCTCGGTCACGGGCTCGCGCAGGCGGATCTCGCGGTCGTCGATCCGGCAGAACGCCATCACGGGCGCGCCCATGCGCTCCGAGCCGAAGCTTGGAAACGCCTGTGCGTAGCGGCCTTCGAGAAAGGCGGCGACCGACAGCATTTCGGCGCCGGAAACCACGCCCTGACCGCCGCGGCCGTGGATGCGAACCTGGAACATTGCACCTCCTGCAACCGCTTTCCGCGCCTTCGCCGAACGGCGCGCAGCGGCTTGCGAATGAGAGGATTGCAATGGTCCGCGCAACCGCATGGAGCCCATTGACGCAGGTCAACAGAGGTACCCGTGTCGCGGCGTACGCTGCGGCAAGTCAAAGATGTCGATGCTGCCGGGGAGCGAGTGTGTCCCGTGCAGGTGCCAGCGCGGTACCGAGCGACGAAAGGAGCGACCGATGGATGCGAGCAGTTCCCTCATTGCGGGATTGGGGATCGATGCGCGGAAGAGTCGCTGGCCCGCGCGGCTCGACGTCCTGCAGAGCGGCACCGGCCTGGTGCTCGCGCTGTTCATGTGGGGCCACATGTTCTTCGTCTCCACGATCCTCATCAGCCGCGATGCGATGTGGTCCGTCGCCCGCGCGTTCGAGGGCTACTTCCTGTTCGGCCGTTCGTACCCGTGGCTCGTGTCCTGCGTCGTGGCGGTGGTCATCGGCCTGCTCGTCACCCACGCGTTCCTGGCCGTGCGCAAGTTCCCGATCAACTATCTCCAGTACCGCACCTATCGCGCGCACATGAAGACCATGCAGCACGAGGACACCACGCTGTGGTTCTGGCAGGTGTTCACGGGCTTCGCGATGTTCTTTCTCGCGTCGGTGCACCTTTACCTGATGCTGACGCGCCCCGAGCGGATCGGTCCGTTCGAGTCGGCCGATCGCGTTTGGAGTGACTATCTGTGGCCGCTCTACATCCTGCTGTTGCTTGCCGTCGAGCTCCACGGGGGCATCGGCCTGTATCGGCTCGCGGTGAAGTGGGGCTGGGCGAGCGGCCCGGATGCGAACGTCGTGCGCCATCGCCTGAAGCTGATCAAGTGGTCGATCACCGTGTTCTTCCTGGTCCTCGGCTTCGCCACGCTCGCGGCGTACATGAAGATCGGCATCGAGCACCGTGATCATTATGGCCAGCCGTACGTGCCGACGTGGCAGCAAGGCGCGCCGGCCGCGCAGGGAGTTGCGAAATGAAGGTCGTCTATACCGACGTGCTGGTGATCGGCGGCGGGCTTACGGGCCTGCGCATGGCCATCGGCGTGAAGCGTCGCGGCCACGACGTCACCATCCTGTCGCTCGTTCCGCCGAAGCGCTCGCACTCCGCCGCGGCGCAGGGCGGGATGCAGGCGAGCCTCGCCAATGTCGTCAAGGGCCAGGATGACAGCGAGGACGTGCATTTCGAGGATACCGTCCGCGGCAGCGACTGGGGCGCGGACCAGGACGTCGTGCGCATGTTCGTGAATACGGCTCCCAAGGCGGTGCGTGAGCTCGCCGCATGGGGCGTGCCGTGGAGCCGCGTGCGCAAGGGTGACCGGCAGGTCATCATCAACGGCCAGCCCGTGACGCTGACCGAGCGTGACGAGGCCCACGGTCTCATCGCGCAGCGCGACTTCGGCGGTACCAAGAAATGGCGCACCTGCTACGTGTCGGACGGCACCGGGCACGCGATGCTTTTCGCCGTGAGCGACCAGGCGATCGCGAACTCGATTCCGGTGCACGAGCGCATGGAAGCGGTCTCGCTCATCCACGAAGCCGGCCGCTGCTACGGCGCCGTGGTGCGCAACCTCGTGACCGGTGAACTCGTGGCGTATGTCGCCAAGGCGACGGCGCTCTGCGGCGGCGGCGCGGGTCGACTGTATCGCGTCACCACCAACGCGGTGATCTGCGAGGGCATCACCAGTGCGATCGCCCTGGAGACCGGTGTCGCAACCCTCGGCAACATGGAAGCCATCCAGTTCCACCCGACGCCCATCTTCCCGGCCGGCATCCTGCTGACCGAGGGTTGCCGCGGCGACGGCGGCCTGCTGCGCGACGTCGATGGCTACCGCTTCATGCCCGATTACGAGCCCGAGAGGAAGGAGCTCGCGTCGCGCGACGTCGTTTCGCGCCGTATGGAGCAGCACATCGGCAAGGGCAAGGGTGTCAAGACGCGCTGGGGCGAACACCTCTGGCTCGACATCACGCTGCTCGGCAAGAAGCACATCGAGCACAACTTGCGCGAGGTGAAGGAAATCGCCAACAACTTCCTCGGCCTCGACCCGGTGAAGGACTGGCTGCCAGTGCGCCCTGCGCAGCACTACACGATGGGCGGCGTGCGCACCAACCACACCGGCGAGAGCCCGACACTGAAGGGCCTCTTCGCCGCGGGCGAGGCCGCGTGCTGGGACATGCACGGCTTCAACCGGCTCGGCGGCAATTCAGTGGCGGAGACCGTGGTCGCGGGCATGCTCGTCGGCGAGTTCATCGCCGACTTCTGCGAGCGCCTCGACAACGACATCGACATCTCCACCGGCTTGATCCACGACTCGTTGACGGCGCAGCAGTCGGCCATCGATACGCTGCTGCGGGGACGCGGCACCGAGGACGCGAGCGCCATCCGCGTCCGGATGCAGGAGCTCATGACGTCCAACGTCGGCATTTTCCGCACCGGTCCGGAGCTCACCGCCGCGGTCGAGGAGCTGCAGGTGCTCCTCGAACGCAGCCGGCGCATCGGCTTGCATTACAAGGCTACCGGATCGAACCCCGAGCTGGTGACCGCGTATCGCGTGCAGAAAATGCTCAAGGTGGCGCTGTGCGTCGCCTATGGAGCGCTGCAGCGCACCGAAAGCCGCGGCGCGCACTTCCGCGACGACTACCCGCGGCGCAACGACGCCGATTGGCTGAAGCGCACGCTCGCGACCTGGAAGGATCCGCGCGACACGCTGCCGACGCTCGATTACGAGCCGCTCGACGTGCGCCGGATGGAGCTGCCGCCGGGCTGGCGCGGCTACGGGGCGAAGGACTACATCGAACATCCGGACACTGCGGCGCGCCAGGCCGAGGTGGACCAGGTGCGCAAAACCGTGGCCAGCCAAGGCCGTTTTGCCGTGCAGGAAGCGCTGATGCCCTACGCAGAACAGTTGCCGGCCGGTTACCGCGGCCGCAATGAACGTATCGACGAGCCGCTCGCGGCGGCCGCGACCGCCGATGTCATGAACGTGAAGAGGGTGGCATGAACGACCAACAAGCCGTGGCGGTCCCCCGGGTGGCGACCGTCGCGATGCCGAAGCCAGGTGCACACGCCGGCCAGCAAGGCGCGAGCGCGACCGTTGCCGAGGCACCGGCGCGGGAGCTCGAGATAAGCATCGTGCGGTACAACCCGCAGGAGCCGGGGAGCGTTCCCCACATGCAGACGTACCGGCTGCAGGAAGCCGAGGGCATGACGCTGTTCATGGCGCTGAACGAGATCCGCGAGAAGCAGGATGCTTCGCTGCAGTTCGACTTCGTCTGCCGGGCCGGGATCTGCGGGAGCTGCGCGATGGTCATCAACGGCCGGCCGACCCTTGCGTGCCGCACGCTGACCAAGAACCTGCCGCGCGAGATCACGCTGGCCCCGCTGCCCGTCTTCAAGCTGATCGGCGACCTGTCGGTCGATACGGGCACGTGGATGCGCGCGATGAGCGAGCGTCTGCACACCTGGGTGCACCGCGCCCAGGAAGAGGTGGACCTGCGCCGCCTGGAACAGCGCATGGACCCTGACCTCGCGGACGAGATCTACGAGCTCGATCGCTGCATCGAATGCGGCTGCTGCGTCGCCGGGTGCGGCACCGCGCGCATGCGCGAGGACTTCGTCGGCGCGGTCGGCCTCAACAAGATCGCGCGCTTTCGCCTCGACCCCCGCGACACGCGCAGCGACGACGACTTCTACGAAGTGGTGGGCGATGATACCGGCGTCTTCGGTTGCATGTCCCTGCTGGGTTGCCACGACGTATGCCCGAAGCAGCTGCCGCTCTCGACACAGATCGCCTTCATTCGCCGGAAGATGGCGAAGATGGGGTGGTAGTCGGGCATCAGGCTTCGGGAATCGGGAATCAGGAATCAGAAGACAGCAGTCGGCCGCGCAACACCGAATTCACTGACCGTGCCACCGAACCGGGAGGTCAGGCTGTAGCCCGCGTTTCAGCCTGACGGACCGGCATGCAAAGCAGAACCCTTTCCTGCACGCTCGGTGCGGCGCCTGCCCGCGTTTTAGGGCGCGTCATCCTGTCGCGCCTCAACACGTCCTATCTCCGGGCCATTCCGCCTGGGCGACGCACCGCGCGCACCCTGCGCCCAATCCCGGTAAGATCCGGCGATTCCCCCGCGAGGCGATCGCCATGCAAGAGCCGAAGTCCCTGTCTGCCGCTGTCGCATCGGCCACGCCCATGTCCACGCGCCGCCGCTGGCTATTGTCCGCGGCAGCGCTGGTCGTCGCGCCGATGGTCTGCATTCCGCGCGCTGCGCACGCAACGTCGCGCGATCTGCGCACGCTTGCGTTCCACAACACGCACACCGGCGAAGCGCTCGACATCACATACGCGGCCGCCGGGTCGTACATTGCCGATGCTCTCGCCCGCGTCGATCGGCTGCTGCGCGATTTCCGCACGGGCGACGTGCACCCGATCGACCCGGCCCTGCTCGACCAGTTGCACACTCTCGCCACGGCGACCGGGACGCGCGCGCCGTTCGAGATCATCTCCGGGTATCGGTCGCCGGTGACCAACGCGGCCTTGCAACGGCAAGGCGGCGGAGTCGCGACGCACAGCCTGCATCTCCAGGGCAGGGCGATCGACATCCGGCTGGCGGACGTCCCGCTGCCGGATCTGCGCGACGCCGCGCTCTCGCTGCGGGCGGGCGGCGTCGGGTTCTATGCGCAGTCGGAGTTCGTGCACCTGGACACGGGCGCCATCCGGCGCTGGTGAGCGCGCCCTCAACGCCCAGCGCGGCCCCGCGCGAGCGCAGCCAGCAGCTTGCGATCGTGCCCGTAGATATCGGGCAGGAACCGTGCGCGGCCCTCGCCGTCCACCGCGGCCGTGGTGTAGAACACGAGCACCGGCACCGGTCGCGTGAGTTTCACGACCGCGTTGCTGCCCGACGTCATGGCGGCATCGATGGCACGCGGTGTCCACTGCGCCTGGTCCGCGAGCACGAACTGCGCGAGTGCGGCCGGCTCGCCGAGGCGGATGCAGCCGTGACTGAAATCGCGCCGCGTCCGTGCGAACAGCGATGCAGCAGGCGTCGCGTGCAGGTAGATGTCCATCGTGTTCGGCAGCACGAACTTGATGCCGCCGAGCGCGTTCTTGGGCCCGGGGCGTTGCCGTACGCGTAGCCTGCCCGCCTGCAACGCCGCGAGCGTGTCAGCGTCGACGGTCGTCGACAGCCGCCCGTCGCCCAGCGTGCTGACGAGTTCCATGTCCTCGCGCGCGAGATAGCCCGGATCGCGCGCAAGCCGCGGCAGCAATTCGGCGCGCAGGATGCTGCCGGGCACGTTCCAGTACGGCTGGAATTCCACGAAGCGCATCGTGCCGAGGAATACGGGCGTCTCGTTGCGCAGGGAGCGGCCCACGATGACCGGCATCGCCAACGTTGCGTGTTCCGTGTCGCGGCCATCGGCGAAGGCCCACAGGCGGAACGACGGAATGTTGATCGCAATGAGCGGACCCGCCTCGAGCTCGGGCAGCCAGCGCAAGCGTTCCATCGCGAGCTCGATCTGCCGGACGCGATCGTTCGCCGATACGGCCAAGGCCGCCAGAGTGTTGCTGCCGATCACGCCATCCGGGTCAAGCCCATGGCGTGCCTGGAACCGCCTCACCGCCGCGACGATCTCGCCCGCATAGATGCCGTCGACCGGGAGCACCGCATCGCGTGCAAGATCGCCGACGCGCACGAGTCGGGCATGCAGCGCCGGCAAGCCGTGGTAGTGATCTCCCGGCGCGATCTTCGCCCGTGATGCAGCCAGCGGCGGCAAGGGAAGCGGATCCGGCTCGCGTGCGAGCGCGCGATACTGCGCGAGCACCTGCGCGAGCCGGCCATACAGGGCGAGCTGCGGCTCCGCGGCCGCAACCAGGTGGTCGATGCGTCCATCAGCGACGGCCGCACGCAACCCCGGGACGAACGATGCCGGCTTGCCGGGAGCCTGCCAGTTCGGCGCGACCGCGCGCGGCGCCACGCGACCAACGTGCAGGTCCGACAGCAGCTGCAGCATCGCCGCGGTCAACGCGACGTCGGCATGCGCGATATCACTCGCGCTGCCATTGTGCAGCGCCGACGCGACCGCCCGCTCGACCACCGGCACCGCGTAGTCATCCGGCCGCAATCCCCGCTCGTCGGCAGTGCGCAGCACGCGCAGCGCGTCGGCGACGGCAGGACGCGCGCCGTGAAGGGAGAACCAGACCGGTCCCGCGTCGTCGGCGTAAATGTCGCGCAGCCATCCCACCATCGGGTAGCGATCCGGCGCGGTGGCTTCACTGCGGAGCAGCGCGAGCATCTGCTCGTCGACCCCGCTGCGCGCCTCGGCGATGCAGCCAGCCGGCATTGCGCACACGAGCACGAGAGCGAGCACCGCCAGACAGCGCAGCGCACCTGCCGCGCCAGCCTGTGCGGCGCCGGACCAGGATCGCTGCAGACGGAAGGTGGACATGAAGTTTCGTTGCGGCAGGAAAAAGGCCCCGATCGCTTGCGCGGCCGGGGCCTCCTGCTCACCGTCGTGAGCACCTGGTGCACTGGACACGTTGCACAGCGAACCGCGGAAGCGCACTAGCGCATTACTGGGCCCTTGCGCCGCCGTCCCCGATCATGCAATCAGTCGTACACCAAGCAATTGCACGTTATGCCCGTGCGCGACAGGCGGCAAGCGCAACGTGCCATCGCGTTGACGTTCGTCAACTCTGCGCGGATCCCATTGCGCGGTCATGCCGTCTCCTTCTTGCCGCGAACGGGTTGCTCGAGTCCTTGCGTGAGGCTTGCCAGCGCCTCCCGGAACGCGCCATATGCGTCCGTGCCGCGCTGCTCTGCGAAAAGCGCCGTGCCGCCTGCCAGGCGCAGCTCGACGCTGGCGTCGAACCTCCCGGCTTCCTGCGCGCTGGCGACGACTACACGACAGCCGGTGACGAGCGACTGGAACCGGTCCAGCGTCGACACACGCTGGCGGATGCGTCGCGCAAGCTCAGGCGAGCCGGGCATGTTGCGGATCGTCAGTTGCAGCGGGATCTGCATCACTCCTCCATCTGCGGCTTCTTCCGCGACATGCAAACAGCCTAGTGCCCGGCCAGTCCGCACACTTGACCGTCGTCAACGATGGCTGCACCGACGGTGGGACCATTTGCTGGAAGCGTGGCGTATCTCGCGCCAGTGGATACATAGCATGACCGACACACGCGCACGATTTGCCGAGAACGCGGACATTGCATCGTGCCTGCGCCATGGAGCCGAGCTGCTGCAGGCGCAGGGCGCCAATCCATTCCGCGTCGCTGCCTATCGCAAGGCTGCGGAGACCATCGACTCGCTGGACGAGAGCCTGCGCGATCTCTACGTGGCGCGAGGCCCGGTTGGCCTCGATGCCTTGCCCGGCATCGGCAAGGGCATCACGGCGGCGCTCGTGGAAATGCTCGATACCGGCCGCTGGCAGCAACTCGAGCGTCTCCGGCATCAGGTGGATCCGGCGGCCCTGCTGCAGACGGTCCCCGGCATCGGGCCCGAGCTGGCCGCGCGTATTCGCGATGAGCTCGACGTCACCACGCTCGAAGGACTCGAGCTTGCCTGCCACGACGGTCGCCTTCGCCGCATGGACGGCATCGGCGAGCGCCGGGCGGCCGCCGTCCGCGCGGCCGTGAGCGAGCTGCTCGACCACTCGCGCCTGCGTCCGCGCAATGTGTCGCCTGTCACCAGCGAACCCGGCGTCGGCGTGCTTCTCGACGTCGACCATGAATACACCGCCGCCGCACGGGGTGGTGCGCTGCCAACCATCGTCCCGCGCCGGCTCAACCCGGATCACGCCGCGTGGCTGCCGATCCTGCATACGACGCGCGGCCCCTGGCACTTCACCGCACTGTTCTCGAACACCGCGCGGGCGCACGAGCTCCATCGCACCGGTGACTGGGTGGTGATCTACTTCCATCGCGACCATGAGGCGGAGGGCCAGCGCACGATTGTCACCGAGCGCGCGGGAGCCCTGGCCAGGCGCCGCGTGGTGCGTGGGCGCGAAGGGGAATGCCGCGCCTGGTATGGCGCACAGCCGCACCAATCTGCCGTGGTGCGATCGCTCGGCAACGCTGACGCGGCGCGCACGGCGGTGCCGGCGTGAGCCGGACGCGCAGTCCCAGCGCCTAGTGCAGCGGACGCGCAGCCGGCTTGCGCGGAGCGGCGACCGCAGCACGCGGCTGCTTGACCGGACGCGCGCGGCGACTCCCGACGCCGGCACTTGTGCGCGAGCGCACGAGCAGCACCGGGATCGGCGATTCGCGCACGACGGTTTCGGCGTCGCTGCCCATGACCAGACGGGAGATGCCGCGGCGGCCGTGCGTTCCCAGCACCAGCAGATCGGGCCGCAGCTTGCGGATCTGCGCGAGGATCACGCTCGCCACGCTGCGGCCGCGCGTTTCGACGAGCGCCGGCTGGATCGTGCAGCCTTCCTTGTCCGCGCTCTTCTGCGCTGCCGCGATGACCCTGCGACCGGCTTCGCGCAAACCGGCGAGAAGTCCGTCGACGTATGCCGGCGAGATGAAGGCGGTGCCATCGAACGTTTGCGCCACCGCGGCATCGTCGATCACGTGCAGGACATGCAGCGGCATGGCGCTTTCACGGGCAAGACCGAGCGCGGTCCGGTAGGCGTGCGTCGAGGTCGGGCTGCCATCGATGGCGACGAGAATTTGTTTGAACATGTGACCCTCCATGAACGGGTGCCCGCGGCGCGCGGCTCAGCCGGTGCGCACGGGAAATGTTGGACCTCTGATGCACGCGGTCGTTCTGGGCTCGCGCCCGCAGCGGTGCAGCGCCTTGCATTCGGCAACCGCACGGCCTCCGATCAACGCTCTTCCGGGCTGCCGTTCTCCGGCTGCCGATTGGCGAGCACGTGATCGACCTCCGCCTCGGCTTCGAGCCAGTCCTCGATCTCGCCGGCCTCGTCGTAGCCGCGCCCGGCAAGGTGATGGTAGGCAGCTTCACTGACGATGCGGTGGCGCAGATCGGCATCGAGCGCGTCGCGTGCGCCTTCCGCGAATGGTTGATCCAGGTCCGCGTCGTCGATCTCGACGATCGGCACCGTTTCCGGACGATACGGCATCCAGCGCAGCCGTTGCGCCGCATGAGTCGGTCTGGCTTGGCGTTTCACGATTCCTCCCTGCGCAGCGAAGCGCATCAACGTTCCCAGCGCGCGCGCACCACGTACTCGCTGCTCGCGTAATCGGTGTGCAGCTCGCCGCCGTGCGCGTGCTTCAACGCGGCACCGATGCGGGCTGGCAGATGAATGTCCGTGGTCGTGATCTCGATGCGGCCGCCGTTCTCGTCGACATGCATGATCCGATGCATCGGGTGCTCGGCGTTTTCCTGCCGGGCTTCGTTGCGCACCAATGCGATGAGCTCCAGACGATGCGTCGCCACGTAATCGCCCTGCAGCGTCAGGGTGCCGGCCGGCTGTGCATCCTTTTCGCGCCGGCATGCCGGGCACTCCACGCTTCGCGCCTGCTCGGGCGCGCTCACCCACTGCCAGCGACCATTCATGTAGACCGCGCCACAGTGCGTACAGTGACTCGGCGCCGGGTACTTCCCGGCGGGCGCGTACGGATCATGACGCGAATCATCGAGCACGCGTGCCCCGTAGCGCGGGAATTGGCCCGGCTGCATGTCCGGCCTTGGCTCGTTGTGTTTCATCTGTCTCTCCTCGATTCGAGTCCGTTCACGGTCATGGTGATCCCCGCGACCGGCCAGCCGTTGACGGTTGTCAATCGCCTGTCACGCACGACGCATCCTTGCAGCGCGCAAGGGATCGCTGACGCGGCTCCCAGGTCGGCGCGCGGCATGCCCCTCCGACGGGCATGCCCGCCACACCTTGCGCTAGGTCAGGCCGTGGCGTGGTGACGCGGTGCACACTCGCAGGGCGATCCCGCTTTTTATCCGAGGCGTCCCGGTCCCCCCGCGCGCCCGACTTCCACCTTGGCGCGTCCGCGTTCCTGGATCATCGTCGTCCTGCTGCTCGGTGCCGGCGCGGCGGCACTTGCGACGGCCTACATCGTGCGCGGCAGTGCAGTCGACGTGGCGACCGTGAAGGCGGCGCCGCTGCAGCAGACCGTGGTCGTGTCGGGACGCGTGCTCACGCCGGCCAAGGTCAGCGCAGGCGCAACCATCACGGGACGCGTCGAGAGCGTCGGCGTCGACGAGGGCGATCATGTGCAGGGTGGACAGCTGCTCATCCAGCTCGAGCGTGCCGAGCTCAGTGCTGCACTCGCCCAGGCGCAGGCGAACGAGGCGGCGGCCGCGACCCGACTGAGGCAATGGAGCGATGTCGACGTCACCAATGCGCAGCAGCAGCTGCGCCAGGCCGAGGCGAACGAGCAGGTCGCGCGCCGCAATGCGGACCGGCAGGAGCAGCTCGTGAGCCAGGGCTTCGTCGGCCAGGCGGCGGTCGACGAAGCGCGGCGCGCGCTCGAAGTGGCGCGCAGTCAGCTCGAGGCGGCGCGTGCCACGGCCGCGGCGAGCGCACCCGCCGGGTCGGCGAGGCGCCAGATCGAGAATCAGCTTGCGGTCGCCCAGGCCGCGCGGCAAAGCGCTGCCGCAAAACTGGCGCAAACCCGGATTGTTGCGCCGGCGGCGGCCGTCGTGCTCGAGCGCAACGTGGAACCGGGCGATATCGTGCAGCCCGGCAAGGCACTGCTGACCCTCGCGCTCGATGGTCCCGTGCGCCTCACTGCGCTCGTGGACGAGAAGAACCTGGCCCTGCTGCGGGTCGGCCAGCGCGCGCGCGTGTCCGCCGACGCCTTCCCGGCGCAGCGCTTCGATGCACGGCTCGAGTACGTCTCGCCCGGCGTCGACGTGCAACGCGGCACGGTGGAGGCCAAGTTCAGCATCGCCGCGCCGCCCGCATTCCTGCGCGCCGACATGACGGTATCGATCGACATCGCGGTTGCCGAAAAACGCGATGCGATCGTCATTCCGGCCGGTGCGGTGCGCGATCCGCAGACCCCCGATCCCTGGGTACTGGTCCTGCAGGACGGGCGCACCGCAAGACGGCCGGTGCAGATGGGCGCACGCACCACCAGCGCGATCGAGGTCACCACGGGGCTCGTTCCCGGGGAGCAGGTGGTCATTGCCCCCGGTGTCGAGCCGGGCGCGCGCGCGAGAGCGCGATGAGCGGGGCTTTCCTGCCCTTCGAAGTCGTCGTCGCACTGCGGTTCCTGCGCGAGGGCCGGTTCCAGACCTGGCTCATCATCGGCGGCACCACCATCGGGGTCGCGGTCGTGGTGTTCATCACCGCCCTCGTGGATGCCTCGCAGAGCAACATGATCAACCGGGTGCTCGGCGCCACCGCGCACATCACCATCCTGCCTCCGGAAGAGATTGCGCGCACCCAGCGTTCGCCCGCGGAAGGTGCCTTGCTGCCGCGGGTGCAGACGCGCGCACAGAGGCTGCGCTCCATCGACCAGTGGCAGCCGGTGATGGAAGCGCTCGATCGCAATCCGGACGTGCTGGCGGTCTCGCCGCTCGTGGCGGGACCGGCGCTGGCCACGCGCGGCGATGCCACGCGCTCGGTCGCGGTGTCGGGCATCGATCCAGCGCGCTTCAACCGCATCTTCGCCACCTCCGACAAGCTCGTTGCCGGGCAGTTTCGCGTCGCCCCAGGCGAGGCAGTGATCGGCATCCTGCTCGCTGCGGATCTCGGCATCACCCTCGGCGACCGCTTCAATCTCGTCACGGAGCGTACGGGCGGCGTGGCACCGGACGCGTTCACGGTCATCGGCATGGTCGACCTCGGTTCCCGCGAGGCGAACCGGCGTGCGGTCTACGTGGGCTTGCGGACCGCGCAGGCGCTGTTCGACCTGCCCGGCGGCGTGTCGCAGCTCGACCTCAAGGTTGGCGACCTCTTCGCGGCGGATCGCATTGCCGCGGGACTGCGTGCGGAGACGGGGCTCGACGTGCAGGCATGGATGTCGAGCTTCGAGCAGCTGATGACGGCCATCAACGCGCAGACCATCACCAACCGTGCGATCCGCGCGTTCGTCATCGTCGTGGTCGTGCTCGGCATCGCGAGCGTGCTGGTCGTCTCGGTCGTGCAGAAGCGGCGCGAGATCGGGATCCTGCGCGCCATGGGCGCATCGCGGGCGGCGATCCAGCGCGTATTCCTGCTGCAGGGTGCGATGGTGGCGCTCACCGGGTCGCTCCTCGGCTGCCTGCTGGGGGCGTCGTGGGTCGCGCTGTTCCTGCGCCTGGTGCGCAACCCCGACGGCACGCCGCTCTTTCCGGTCGCCGTGCCCGCAGCGATCTATCTCAGCGCCGCCGCCGGTGCGATCGTGTTCGGCCTGCTCGCCGCAGCGGCACCGGCGCGGCGCGCGGCCCGGCTCGACCCGGCGCAGGCGATCCGGATGTGACGATGCTCGCGCCGGCGCCGCTGATCGAGCTCGCGGGCATCCGCAAGTCCTATGGCATCGGCACGGACGTCGAGACCGAAGTCCTGCACGGGATCGATCTCGTGCTGGCGCCGGGCGAGTTCGTGGCCCTCATCGGACCTTCGGGATCCGGCAAGACGACGCTCCTCAATCTGATCGGGCTCCTCGAGTCGCCAACCTCCGGGTCGTACCGCTTCGCTGGTCGCGAAACGTCGGAGCTCGACGATCGTGCGCTGACGCATCTGCGTGCGGAGGGCCTCGGGTTCATCTTCCAGTTCCACCATCTCCTGCCGGCCTTCACCGCAACGGAAAACGTGCTGATGCCCGACCTCATTGCGCACGGTCCCGTGACCGCGGCGCGACGCGAGGCCGCGCGCGACGTGCTGCGCGCGGTGGGGCTCGCCGACCGCCTCGACTATGTCCCGGGAAAGCTCTCCGGAGGCCAGCAACAGCGTGTCGCCATTGCGCGCGCGCTGTCGCTCGCGCCGCCGCTCGTGCTTGCCGACGAGCCGACCGGCAATCTCGACACCCACACGACCGACGAGATCTTTGCACTGCTGCGCAAGTTCAATGTGGAGCGCAGCACGGCATTCCTGGTCGTGACGCACGACCCGCGACTCGCGGCGCGCTGCGACCGGATCGTGGAGCTCGTGGACGGTCGCATCGTGCGCGACAGTCCGAGTTCGACCGCATAACACGACACCTGCGAACGAGTCAGCCCGCGTGCCCGCGCGCATGCGTTGCTGCGGCCACGTGTCGCCGGGTCCGCGTGACAACGGTCAACGAGGCTCTGCTGTGGCGGACGACAATGAGTTCGTCCGCGCCCCACGCGGCGCGCTTAGTCAAAGGTATTGCCATGAGCACGACCTCGACCATGGCGACCACCGCTGCCACGAGCAGCGCGTTGTCCCGAAGACCTCATTTGCACGTCCCGTGGAAAGCAGTCGTTCCGCTCGCCGTGGTAGCGGTGCTCGCGCTGCTGCCCGCACCCGCGGGTCTTGCGCAGCACGCCTGGTGGTTCTTCGCCATCTTCGCCGGCGTGATCGTGGCCCTGATGCTGGAGCCGCTGCCGGGCGCGGCGGTCGGCCTCATCGGCGTGACGGCAGTGACGCTGCTTTCGCCGTGGGTGCTCTACAGCGCCGCGGAACTGGCCAAGCCCGGGTTCAAGCCCGGCACCGCGAGTCTCGCGTGGGCATTGTCCGGATTCGCCAACAGCACCGTGTGGCTGATCTTCGGCGCCTTCATGTTCGCGCTGGGCTACGAGAAGACCGGCCTCGGGCGCCGCATCGCGCTGAAGCTCGTGCGTGCGATGGGCCGTCGTACTCTCACCCTGGGATATGCGGTGACTGCGGCCGATGCGATCCTGGCGCCCTTCACGCCGTCGAACACGGCGCGCTCCGCCGGCACGGTCTTCCCGGTCATCAAGAACCTGCCTGGCCTGTACCAGTCACTCCCGAATGATCCCTCGGCGCGGCGGATCGGCAGTTACATCATGTGGACGGCGATCAGCGCGACGTGCGTCACGAGCTCGCTGTTCCTCACCGGTCTCGCGCCGAACCTGCTCGCGCTGGAGATCGTGCGCAAGACGACGAACGTGTCGATCGGCTGGGGCCAGTGGTTCCTGGCGTTCGCGCCACTCGGCATCCTGCTGCTCCTGCTCATTCCCCTGCTGACGTACTGGATCTATCCCCCCGAGGTGAAGTCCGGTGAGGCGGTGCCGAAGTGGGCCGCGGAGGAGCTGGGCAAGATGGGTCCGCTCACCTCCAAGGAGATCGAGCTCGCCGCACTGGTCGGCGTCGCGCTGCTGCTGTGGATCTTCGGCGGCGACGCGGTGAATGCGACCACGGCGGCGCTGATCGTGATCTGCCTGATGGTCGTCATGGGCGTCGTCGGCTGGGACGACATCATCGCCAACAAGCAGGCGTGGAACACGCTCGTATGGTTCGCAACCCTGGTGGCGCTTGCCGAGGGGCTCAACAAGGTCGGCTTCGTCAAATGGTTTGCCGACACCGTTGGCGCCCACTTGGGCGGCGTCTCGCCAACGGTCGCGATGATCGTGCTGGTCGCGGTGTTCTTCCTCACGCACTACCTGTTCGCGAGCATCACGGCGCACGTCACCGCACTCCTGCCGGTCATGCTGGCACTCGGCGCGTCCATTCCCGGAATGGACATGACGATGTTCGCGCTGCTGCTCGTGCTGACCCTCGGCATCATGGGGATCCTCACCCCGTTCGCGACCGGCCCGAGCCCGGTTTACTACGGCAGCGGCTATCTGCCGGGCAAGGATTACTGGCGCCTCGGCGCCCTCTTCGGCCTGGTCTTCCTCGGCGCGTTCCTGCTCGTGGTGCCGTTCTGGCTGCGGCTGATCGCGTAAGCGTCACGACGCGCGGGCGCTCATGGGCGCCCGCGTGTTGCAAGCCCCGCGAGTGCATTCGTTGACGGCGCGCAAGCAACGCCCATCGAGCGCCACATTCCGCAACGCAACACACGATTGACGCCCGTCAATGGCGTGTCCTTGTGTGCGCTGCACAATGAGTCATCGCGCAACGCATGACGCGCACATTCGACACAAGGAATGATCGTGCAACTCGTTCTCGACCGCCCCTTCGTCTTCGAATTCGTCGATCGGACGCGATCCAGCCGCCCCCCGCGCGAAGCGCTGCCGCCACCGAGCGAGCCTGCGCCGCTGCTCGCTCGGCTGATGGGGCTGCCCCCGTTCGAGACGGAAACGCATCTTCCCGACAAGGATATCCGGCAGTTGCTCGCCTTCTGGGGTGACTGACCGCATCGGGCGCGACCGTCCGCCGCGCGCTTCAGGCGCCGGGGCCGGTCATCGCTTCCGGCCGTACCCAGCGGTCGAAGTCTTCTGCGGTGACATGACCGAGCTTCAGCGCGGCCTCGCGCAGCGTCCCGCCTTCGCGGTGCGCCAGCAGCGCGATCTCCGCGGCCTTCTCGTATCCGATGTGCGGGTTGAGGGCCGTCACCAGCATCAATGATTCCTCGAGGTGCTGGCGGATGCGCGCCGCATTGGGCTCGATGCCCTGCGCGCAGCGCTCATCGAAGGAACGAATGCTGTCGGCAAGGATCGCGATCGACTGCAGCACGTTATGCAGGATCACCGGCTTGTACACGTTGAGCTGGAAGTTGCCCTGCGATCCGGCGAAGGCCACCGCCTGATCGTTGCCGAACACCTGCACCGCCACCATGGTCAGCGCCTCGCACTGCGTCGGATTGATCTTGCCCGGCATGATCGACGAGCCCGGCTCGTTGTCGGGCACCGTGATCTCGCCGATCCCGGCGCGCGGCCCGCTCGCATACCAGCGCACGTCGTTCCCGATCTTCATCAGCACGCCGGCGAGCGTGCGCAGCGCGCTGCTTGCAACCACCATCGCGTCGTGCGCGGAGAGCGCCGCGAACTTGTTGGGCGCCGTAACGAAGGGCTGCGCGGTGTAGCGCGCGATCTCCCGCGCGACGGCCTCGCCGAAGCCCGGATGCGCGTTGAGCCCCGTGCCGACGGCCGTACCACCCAGCGCCAGCTCGCATAACCCGGGCCGGGCGGCCTCGAGCGTCTGCAGCGCGGCGTCGAGCTGCGCGACCCATCCCGAGACGACCTGGCCAAGAGTCAGCGGCGTCGCATCCTGCAGATGGGTGCGCCCGATCATCACCACATCGCCGAATGCCTGCGCCTTGGCGTCGAGGGTGCTGCGCAGGTCCCGCACGGCGGGGAGCAGCCGGTGCTCGAGCTCGGCCATCGTCGCGACGTGCATCACCGCCGGAAAGACGTCGTTGGAGGACTGGCTGCGGTTGACATCGTCGTTCGGGTGGATCGGAGTCTTGCTGCCCAGACGTCCGCCGGCCAGCTGGATGGCGCGATTGGCGATCACCTCGTTGGCGTTCATGTTCGACTGCGTGCCCGAGCCGGTCTGGAATACGCCCAGCGGAAACTCCGCATCGAGGCTGCCATCGATGACCTCGCGCGCTGCCCGCGCGATGAGCTCCACCTTGTCCGCAGGCAGCACCCCGAGCGCGCCGTTGGCCCGGGCGGCGCAAAGCTTGACCACCCCGAAGGCACCGATGACGGGCCGTCCCCAGCGAAAACGGTCGAGCGCGATCGGGAAATTCTGCAGCGAGCGCTGGGTCTGCGCACCCCAGAGGCGATCCGCCGGGACGGGCACTTCCCCGAGCGCATCCTTTTCGACCCGCATTCCGGCCACCTCCTGGTGGTGCATCGCTTCGGTCGGCATTGGCTTCTCCCGCTGGAGGTTCACGTTGGACGCAAGCGGCATCCGCGCCAATCATGCCTCGCATCCGGAACCGCAGCCAAGGCGTGCTCGTCTGACGGACACGCTTCGCCGACGGTTCCGTGGGCCGCCGCCGTCCCGCGCTAGAATCCCTGCGGCCCCTCTCTGGAAGGCCTCGTCCCGCTTGAACATTCCTGCTGCACCGGCACCGGGCATCGTCGCTGCACCCGGATTCGATCTGGGCCTCGAGCGCGTGCCTGCCTGGCGCGATGGCTCGGCCGCGCGCCTCGCGGTCGCGCGCGCCTATCGCATGCCGGAAGCTGCCGCGGTCGCCGCGCTGCTGCCCGAGGCGCGTATTGCATCGGCCGAGCTTGCCAGCGTGCAGGCGCTCGCCACCCGTCTCGCCGAGACCGTCCGCAGCGAGCGCGCGCGCGCCGGCGGCGTCGACGCGCTCATGCACGAATTCTCGCTCGACACCGACGAGGGTATCGCGCTGATGTGCCTCGCCGAGGCGCTGCTGCGCATTCCGGACACCGCCACCCGCGATCATCTCATCCGCGACAAGATCGGTGGTGCGCAGTGGCGCGCCCACGTCGGCGCGTCGCCCTCGCTGTTCGTCAATGCGGCGGCGTGGGGCCTCCTCATCACCGGCACGCTCATGGACACGCACAGCGAGAGCCGCCTCGAGCACGCGCTCACGTCGTTGCTGCGCAAGGGTGGCGAGCCGATGATCCGCGCCGGGGTGGATCTCGCCATGCGACTGCTCGGGCGCCAGTTCGTCACCGGTCGCACGATCGAACAAGCGCTCGCCAATGCGCGCGACCGGGAGGCGCGCGGCTACACGTTCTCGTTCGACATGCTGGGCGAAGGTGCGGTCACTGCGGAGGACGCCGAGCGGTACGTCGCCGCCTACGCGCACGCCCTGCACGCCATCGGCCGCGCTGCAGCGGGGCGGGGCGTACACGACGCACCCGGCATCTCGGTGAAGCTTTCGGCGCTGCATCCGCGATTCACGCCCACGCAACGCGAGCGCGTGCAGCGGGAGCTGGTGCCGCGGGTCATCGCGCTCGCGCAACTCGCGCACGACTACGACATCGGCTTCAACATCGATGCGGAGGAAGCGGATCGCCTGGAACTTTCGCTCGACGTCCTCGCCGAAGTTGCCGCGACGCCCGCGCTCGCGCAGTGGGATGGCCTCGGCTTCGTCATCCAGGCGTATCAGAAGCGGGCGCGTCCCACCGTGGACTGGCTCGTCGCGCTCGCGCGGCAGCACCGCCGGCGCATCAACGTGCGACTCGTGAAAGGTGCGTACTGGGATACGGAGATCAAGCGCGCCCAGGTCGATGGCCTGGCCGGCTACCCGGTGTTCACGCGCAAGGCGCATACCGACGTGGCGTATCTCGCATGCGCCCGTGCGCTGCTCGCCGCACCGGACGCGATCTATCCGCAGTTCGCGACCCACAACGCGTTCACGATCGCCGCGGTGTACACGATGGCAGGCGACGCGCCTTACGAGTTCCAGTGCCTCCATGGCATGGGCGAGAGCATCTACGACCAGGTCGTCGGCCGCACCCGGCTGGGCCGCCGGTGCCGGATCTATGCTCCCGTCGGCTCGCACGACACGCTGCTCGGCTACCTGGTCCGGCGCCTGCTCGAGAACGGCGCGAACACCTCGTTCGTGAACCGCATCGTCGATCCCAAGGTGCGCATCACGGATCTCGTCGCCGATCCGGTCGCGCAGGTGGAGCGCACCGGCGGCATGCCGCATCCGCACATTCCGCTGCCGCTCGACATTCTCGGCGACCGGCGCAATTCGACGGGTCTCGACTTCTCCGACGACCTCGCGCTCGCCGGGCTCGCCGATGCACTCGCCGCGACGCCGCCGTTCGTCGAAGCGGGTGCGCTCCTCGCCGACGCGCACGCCGCCGGCCGGCGCGCGGTCGACCAGCGTGCGCAGGAAGCACGCGCGCGCACCGAAGTGCGCAATCCGGCCGACCGCAACGAGCTCGTTGGGAGCGTAGCGGAGGCCACTGCGGACGATGCGACGCGGGCGGTGGATCTCGCGCTCGAACGCGGCGCGGGGTGGAGCAATACCCCGGTGCTGTCGCGCGCGGAGATCCTCGAGCGCGCTGCCGACCGCATCGAGGCGCAACGGCCGCAACTGCTCGCGCTGCTCGTGCGCGAGGCGGGACGCACGCTGCCGAACGCCATGGCGGAAGTGCGCGAAGCAGCGGATTTCTGCCGCTTCTATGCGGCGCAGGCCCGCAGCGAGCTTGCCGTGGGCGATACCCCTGCGCGCGGGCCGATGGTCTGCATCTCACCGTGGAATTTCCCGCTCTCGATCTTCATCGGCCAGATCGCCGCGGCACTCGCGGCGGGCAACCCGGTGCTCGCCAAGCCCGCGGAACAGGCGCCGCTCATCGCCGCGTACGCGGTGGGGCTGCTGCACGATGCGGGCGTGCCACCGGCCGCGCTGCAGTTCCTGCCGGGGCGCGGAGAGGTCGTCGGTGCGGCCCTGGTGCGCGACTGGCGCGTTGCGGGGGTCCTGTTCACGGGCTCGACCCAGGTTGCCCGCGTCATCCATCGCGAGCTCGCCAGCCGCGCCGACGACCCGGTGCTGATCGCCGAGACCGGCGGCCAGAATGCGATGATCGTGGACAGCTCGGCGTTGCCGGAGCAGGTCGTCGGTGATGTGGTGCTGTCCGCATTCGACAGCGCCGGCCAGCGCTGCTCGGCACTGCGCGTGCTGTGCGTGCAGGAGGAGATTGCGCCGCAGATGCTGCGCATGCTCGAAGGTGCGATGCAGGAGCTCGCACTGGGTGATCCGCGGCGGCTCTCGACCGACATGGGGCCGGTGATCGACGGCGAGGCGCTCGCCCGTGCGCAGGAACACGTCGGGAGGCTGCGTGCGGCCGGGTTGCGCGTCGTCAGTGCCGCGCATCACGTGCAGGCGGCGGGCGACGGTGCGAGTGGCAGCTTCATGCCGCCCGCGCTGATCGATCTCGGCGGCCTGGAGGGCTTCGCGCACTTGCAGCAGGAAGTCTTCGGCCCGGTGCTGCACGTCGTGCGCTGGCGGCGTGACGAACTGCCCGAGCTGATCGAGCGCATCAATGCCACCGGCTATGCCCTGACCCACGGCATCCACACGCGCATCGACGAGACTGTGGGGGTGATCCTCGAGCGCATCCACGCCGGGAATGTGTACGTCAATCGCAACATGATCGGTGCCGTGGTTGGGGTGCAGCCATTTGGCGGACACGGACTTTCGGGGACGGGACCGAAGGCAGGCGGTCTGCTGTACCTGCGGCGCCTGGTGCGTGTGCGCACTCCGCCGCGGTTTCCGCCCGACATGCGCCAGAGCCTGCCCGGCCCGACCGGGGAGAGCAACGAGATCGAATACCGGGCGTGCGGCCGCGTGGCCTGCCTTGCCGATGACGAACGCATGTTGCGCGCCCAGGCACGAGCGGCGCAGAGCGTCGGCAACACGGTGGTGATGGTGCGCTCGCATATCTCGCTCGGCATTCGCCATGGCCTCGATGCTGCACGTCTGCAGCTCGTCGATGCGATCGACTGGGCCGGCATCGATGCGGTGCTGTTGCAGTTGCCGCCGGAGCGCGCGGCACAGGTCCGCGTGCAACTCGCCGGGACCGGCGGAAAGATCATCCCGGTGATACAGCCCGACGCAGACGGCAATTACGACACGGCCCGCCTCGTGGTCGAGCGCACGGTCACCATCAACACGGCCGCGGCCGGCGGGAATGCGCGACTGCTCGCGCTCGCTGCCGACGAAGGCTGAACGCCGCGCCGGTGCTGCAATTCGATGCGGCCGCGATTCGCGCGGCGCTGCCATGGCGGCGGATGCTCGAAGCGCTCGAGGCGGCGCTGCGCAGCGACGTCGACGCGCCGCTGCGGGCGAGCCACGCAATCGAGGTGCCCGGTGCGCCCACCGCATCGCTGCTGATGATGCCGGCGTGGCGGCGCGGCCAGAAGCTCGGCGTGAAGCTCGTGACGGTGTTTCCGGGGAATGCGCTGCACGGCGAGCGGTCGGTCGCCGCGGTGTACGTGCTGTTCGACGCGTCCGACGGTCGTCCGCTGGCGCTGTTCGATGGCGAGGAAATCACCGCGCGGCGCACGGCGGGTGCGTCTGCGTATGCCGCCGATTTTCTCGCGCGCGCCGACGCAACGCACCTCGTGATGGTCGGTGCCGGACGGCAGGCACGCGGCCTGATCGAGGCGCATTGCGCGGTGCGATCGATCGAGCGCGTGAGCCTGTGGAGTCGCACGGCGGAGCATGCGATGCGGGCTGCAACCGCCATGCGCGGAGACGGACTGCCGGTCACCGCCGTCGACGATCTGGCCAGCGCGGTCAGCGCGGCCGACATCGTGAGTTGCGCGACGCTTGCGACCCGCGCGGTCGTGCATGGCGCATGGCTCGCGCCGGGGACGCATCTCGACCTCGTCGGCGCATTCCGCGCGCACATGCGGGAGACCGACGACGAGGCCATGCGCCGCGCGGACCTCATCGTGGTCGACGATCGGACCGCGGCGTTGGCCGAGGGCGGCGATCTCCTGCACGCACTGCGCAGCGGCGCCATCGGGCCAGAGCGTATCGCTGCCTCATTGCAGGACTTCGCACGCGGCGTGCACCCGGGACGCACCGATGCGCGGCAGATCACCGTCTTCAAGTCGGTGGGCTTCGCGCTCGAGGATCTCGCCGCGGCGGAAGCGGTGTTCGACGCGTGTGCGGCGCGCACGCCGTCGTAGCTGCCGTTCTCGTCGGTCGACGCAGCGCGATTGTTGTGGCGCGGGCCTCAGCCTGGCGAAGGTCGACTTCGCCTACAGGCCGTCGCCCGGGGCGAGCACGTCGTGCACCTCCGGGTGGCGCTTCACGTACGCGCGTACGTAGGAGCAATGCGGCGCGACCTTGAGACCGCCCTCCCGGGCGTGCTGGATGGCGGCGCGGACGAGTTGCGCGGCGATGCCTCGTCCCGCGAGCGCCGACGGCACCTCCGTGTGAGTCATGGCCATGACATCGCCGTTCAGGCGATAGTCGGCATGGCAAAGATGGCCAGCGACGTCCGCCTCGAACCGGCTAGCCGCAGCGTTGTGACGCACGGCGACGGCAGCGTTGTGATCTTGTGGCATTGCTCACTCCTGGCGGTTGATGCCGTTGGTCGTCGCGCGGCTGCCATAGTTCCGGCGCGCCCAGCGGAATGCCTCATCCCATGCGATTCGTCGCCCGCTGCGGCGTAGTAGAGTTGCCGGATCCACGGTTGCCCGCGAGGCATGAATGCTTGTTTTTCGCCAGCTTTTCGACCCGGCGTCGTCGACGTACACGTATCTCCTGGCCGACCCGCAGTCCCGCGAGGCCGTGCTCATCGACCCGGTGTTCGAGCAGGCGCGTCGTGATGCCGCATTGGTGCGGGAGCTCGATCTGCGGCTGGTGATGACGCTCGAGACCCACGTGCATGCCGACCATGTGACCGCGGCCTGGCTGCTGAAGCAGATGCTCGGTAGCGCCATCGGCGTCGCGGCGGCGAGCAAGGCCGAGGGCGCGGACCGTTACCTTGCCCGCGGCGACGTGATTGCATTCGGTTCCCGCCGCCTGCTGGTGCGGGCGACGCCCGGCCACACCGGCGGCTGTCTTACCTACGTGCTCGACGACCAGTCGATGGCATTCACCGGCGACGCACTCCTCATCCGCGGCAGCGGCCGCACCGACTTCCAGGGCGGCGATCCGCACGTGCTGTTCCACTCGGTGCGCGAGCAGATCTTCTCCCTGCCGGACGAGTGCCTGCTCTATCCGGCGCACGACTATCGCGGACTGACCGTGACGAGCGTGGGCGAGGAGCGACGCTACAACCCGCGTCTCGGTGGCGACATCGGCGAAGACGATTTCACGGGTTACATGAAAAACCTCGGCCTGCCCCATCCCAGGCAGATTGCCGTGGCCGTGCCGGCCAACCTGCAGTGCGGCCGTCCCGAACACGGCACGGTGCCGGACGTCGATCCGCATTGGGCGCCGCTCACGTTCACCTTCGCCGGCATCTGGGAGATCCAGCCGCAGGCGCTGCACGAGCTCAAGGAGCCGGTGCAGGTCATCGATGTGCGCCAGCCCGACGAATACACGGGCGCGCTCGGCCATATCGCCGGCGCGAAGCTCGTTCCGCTCGGCGAGCTCGCGCGGCGCGCCGCGGAGTTGGATCGAACACGGCCCGCGGTGATGGTGTGCCGCTCGGGCGCGCGCTCCGCGCAGGCCACCGTTCTCCTCCAGCGTGCCGGTTTCACGCAGGTGGCGAACATGACGGGGGGCATGCTGCGCTGGCGCAGCGAGGGTTACCCCGCCACGCCGCAGCAGGAGTAGGATCGACGAGGACGGCGGCCGCCGGCGAGTGGCCTCCGGTCCGCCGTTCGCAGGACCTGCTTCCATAACGCGTCAGGCCCGCCCTGACCTCTATCGAGAGGAGCTTCCATGGTCCATAACGTCGGCACGCTGGATCGCACGATCCGCATCGTCATCGGTCTCGGCATCCTGTCCATGCTCTACCTGGTCGAGAGCAGCGCACGCTGGTGGGGATTGGTCGGGCTGGTCCCGCTGATCAGCGGCATCGTGGGCTACTGCCCGTTCTATCACGCCGCAGGCGTCGACACGATCGAGAACACGAGCGCGGTGCAATAGCGGCCATCGCGCGGGCGCGTGCAACGCGCGTCTGCTGCCGTTTCTCGCCCCGGCTGCTCAGTGCGGCTGCGGGCGGAACAGATAGGCGTCCATCGCGAGCGCACTGCCTTCGAAGGCGCGCACGATGGGCTCCGGCGTGGCGTTTTCTCCGGCAGCGCCCAGCGCCACGAACAGCGGCAGGAAATGCTCCTCCGTCGGATGCGCGCGCACTCCACCCGGCGCCCGTTCGCGATAATCGATCAGCGCGTCGGTCGCGTGCTGTCCGAGCATGTCGTGCAGCCACGTGGCGAATGCCTGCGCGTAGGGCAGGGGCTCGCCACCGCTGCGATTCATCATCCAGTCGCGCAGGTTGTGCGTTGCGTGGCCGGAACCGACGATCAGCACGCCGCGATCGCGCAGTGGCGCGAGGGCCCGGCCGACGCGAAGGTGATGCGCAGGACCGAGTGCGGTCTGGACCGACAGCTCGACGACCGGCACGTCGGCGTCGGGATACATCCGCAGCAGCGGCACCCACACGCCGTGATCGATCCCCCGGCTGCCATCGATGCCCGCAGCGATGCCCTCCTGCTTGAGGAGCGCCACGGCTTCCGCGGCCACGGCAGGATCGCCCGGAGCGGGATAGCGAATCCTGTACAGCTCCTCCGGAAAGCCGCCGAAGTCGTGGATCGTTTCCGGATGTCCGTTGCCGGTCAGCATCGGCACCGAGCTTTCCCAATGCGCAGAGACCATCAGCAGCGCGCGGGGACGCGGCAGACGTGCCGTGATCTCCTGCCAGGCGCGTCCTGCAGCGCCCGACTCGATCGCGTGCATGGGCGACCCGTGGGAAAGGAACAGTGTGGGAAACGATGTGCTCATGGGGCCTCCGGTGATTGCGCGCGAACGCAGGCCGCCAGCCTCCCGCGTTCGCGTTGTCGATGTGGCAACTTGCGCTGCGCTACCGCGTGCCTCAGCTTTTCAGCAGGCCTTCCTGGCGCAACGCTGCCTGGACTTTCGGCCGGGCAGCCACGCGTGCCATGAACTCCCGGAGGTGGCGGTACGGTGCGAGATCGACGTTCAGCATGCCCGACCAGTTGACGATCGTGAACAGGTACGCATCCGCGATGGTGAAGCCGTCTCCGGTGAGGTACGGGTGCTTCGCGAGTTGCTCCTCGACCATCTCGAAACGCTTGCCGAGTCGTGCTCGCGTCGCCTCCTTCGTGGCCTCCGGCGCCTTCGCGTCCCACAGCGGGCCGAACCCCTTGTGGATCTCGGTTGCGATGAAGTTCAGCCATTCCATCAGCTTGTAGCGCTCGAGCGTGCCTGCTGGCGGCGCGAGCGTACCCGGGTTGCGATCGGCGATGTACTGAAGCAGCACGGCCGCTTCGGTGAGCTTGGTGCCGTCATCGAGCTGGAGCACGGGCACGTAGCCTTTCCTGTGCACCTGATAGAAGTCGCTGCCATCCTCGACCGCGTGCTTGCCGAGATCGACCTTGGCGAGATGGTAGGGAATGCCGGCTTCGTTCAGCGCGATGTGCGGCGCCAGCGAGCAGGCGCCAGGTGCGTAATACAGCTTCATGCGAGCCTCCTTGGTCATCAGTGACAACATGGATCGATCGCCGCATGGTGCGAAAACTCCCGCCATGCGGCTTGAGGAGGTGATATTGGCCGTCCACGGCCGACGGATAAATAGGGTGCGAATGGACAGACTGTTGCGTGCAGAGCAATAATCAGCGATGGATCGCCTCTCCGTCATGACTGCGTTCGCCAAAGTCGTCGAGACCGGCAGCTTCGCGCGCGCTGCGGAGCGGCTCGACCTGTCCGTTTCCGCCGTCTCCCGGCAGGTCGCCGAGCTGGAGGCGCACCTCGATACGCGCCTGCTCAACCGCACGACGCGCCGCCTCTCGCTGACCGAGAGCGGTCGCGCGTTCCACGAGCGCTGCGTGCAGTTGCTGGCCGACCTCGAAGAGGCCGAGCAGTCGGCGCGATCGGGGACCGCGGTCCCGCGCGGAACACTGCGACTGACCTGCGCAACGTCGTTTGGAGCGCGTCATCTCGCGCCGGTGATCGGCGAATTCATGGCCCGCTATCCCGACCTGCGCCTCGATGTGGAGCTGTCGGATCGCGCCGTCGACCTGGTGGAGGAGGGCTTCGATCTCGCCGTGCGCATCGGTGCCATCGGCAGTCAGAACCTCGTCGGCCGCCGTATCGGCGGCTCACGGCTCGTATGCTGCGCGGCGCCGGGCTATGTTGCGCAACATGGGCGGCCGCAAGTGCCACAGGACCTCGTGAACCATGTCTGCCTCACGTACGAGTACGCGAGCTCGCGCAATGGGTGGCGCTTCGTGCAGGGCGACGGGGCCGAGGTGATGGTACGGATCGCCGGCCCGCTGCACGCGAACAACGGCCGGTTTCTCGAAGCCATGGCCGTGGCGGGCCTCGGGATCATCTACGAGCCGGATTTCATCGTCGGCCCCGACCTTCGCGCCGGGCGCCTCGTGCGCCTGCTCGAAGGCCAAGAGCCCCCGCCGGCTGCCATCTACGTCGTCTATCCGAGCCGGCGCCACCTGTCCGCCAAGGTACGGGCGTTCGCCGAATTTGCCGTGGAACGATTCGCCTCGCAGCCGTGGACCCTCGGCGTCGATGCGTCGCCATTGCACGCCGTCGCCGGCTGAGGGCCGTCAGCCGATCGGTCACGCGGCGCGTTGTATCACCCTCGTGCCGGCGCGAGGAACCTGCCGCCGCATGACCGGTCCCTGCAGTGCCCGCTCGTAGACAAAGACGACATGCCTCTTCCCCCACGCTTCGCTCCCCGGTTCCGTTTTCCTCGATGGCGTGCCCACACGTCGCGCGTGCTCGCCGCGATCCTCGCGGGGGTGGTCCTCGCGAGCGGCTGCGTGATGCTCGAAACCAAGGAGCGGGAGCTCACCTGGCGACCGGTCCGGACGGCTGCGGCCTGGTATCGCGGCCTGCCCGACGCCGTCGAGGATTTGTATCTGCCAGTGCGTGCCGGCACCGATGCACCGAAGATCCATGCGTGGTGGTGGCCCGCCGCGCAGGGCAACGCACCGGCGGTTCTCTACCTTCACGGCGCGCGTTGGAACCTCACCGGACAGCTACGGCGCATCGCCCAGTTGCACGAGTTCGGCTTCTCCGTGTTCGCGATCGACTATCGCGGCTTCGGCAGGAGCGATGGCGATCTCCCCTCCGAAAGCACCGTGTACGAGGATGCCCAGGCCGCATGGGCCTGGCTCGCGCAGCATCAGCCCGATCCGGCGCGGCGTTTCATCTACGGCCATTCGCTGGGGGGCGCGGTCGCGGTGGACCTTGCGGCGCGCCTGTCCGAGCAACCGGGCAGCGCCGGCGGTCTGATCGTCGAATCCTCGTTCACGTCGCTGGGGGATGTCGCGGCGGCGATGAGCTACGAGTGGTTGCCGGTGGGGCTCCTCCTGTCCGACAAGTTCGACTCGGTGTCGAAAATGGCACAGGTGAGGATGCCCGTGCTGATCGTGCATGGCGCGAGTGACACGTATGTGCCGGCGCGGTTGAGCAGGGCGCTGTTCGCGGCCGCACCGGCGCCGAAGAAGTTGCTGCTCGTCGAAGGCGGGAGTCACAACAACAGCATGTGGATGGGTGACGGCGAGTACCGCGAGGCACTGGCGGAGCTGTTCGGGCTGCATCCGGATCTGGAGACGGCGCAGGCCCAGGCGCCGAAGCCGCCCGCACGGCGCAGCGCGCGGCGCGGGTGAGCGCCCGCGGTGCTCCAGGTCAGGTCCGCCCGACGATGCGAGGTTGAAGGCGCGCCTGCCGGGCAATGGCCGGGCTTCGGCGACGCCTACGGCAACTGGATCTTGCCGCCTCCCGGCAGCGGTCCGCCACCGGTGAGGGCCGAGGCAGCCCCCGCGGGGGGAACGATCAGCGAAGACTGCGCCTGGCGCCGCATCTCCTGCAACTCGCGCAGCGCACGCTCGATGCCGACCTTGGCCGCTTCGCCGTAGCCGTCGACGGCCTCCGCGAGATTTTTCGCCTCGATCTCGAAGCTCACGGGCAAGGGCCCCATGTTGGTCATGATCTGCGCCTCGCCGAGATACAGCGTCGGGCGCGCGGGATCGGTCTTGCCGTCGGTGGTCACCGGCACCATGACGCGCAGCGTGGCGGCCGTGCGGTCCGTATAGATTTCCTCGCGATAAAGCGATCCCGCGTCCATGCCGGCGTCGGGCATGCGTGGGTTCGGGCGATCGGCCATGATGACGCTCCTAAGGTGCCAGGACTGGAAGGGCTGATGGTAGCAAACCGGCCACTTCTCCCCGGCTGATCGCGTGCGCTCGCGGGTATTCCCCGGGCGTGCCGCATTGCCGGGCCGCCGCGGCTGCGGCAAGCCCGCGTTCCGCATGGCGGTGCCGAGCATTGGCGTGCCGGGGGCCGCTACGGTACATTCGGCGGCTCACCCCCCAGGAGGATTCGCATGCTCCGCAACGTGTTCCGCACTTTCGCCATGCTCGCGCTCGCGTGCGCCTCGTTCGGCGCGCTCGCGCAGGACTACCCGACCAAGCCGGTGCGCATCATCGTGCCCTTCGCCGCGGGTGGGCCGGCCGACATCTATGCGCGGTTCATCGGGCAAAAGCTGCAGGAGGCGCTGGGACAACCGTTCGTGGTCGACGACCGCCCGGGCGCGGGCTCGATCATCGGCACGGACGCCGTGGCGAAGAGCCCACCGGATGGCTACACCTTGCTGATGATGTCGAACACGCACACCGTCAACGAGTCCCTGGTGCCGAACAAGCCGTTCGCCCTGATGCGCGACTTCGTGCCCGTGGCGCCGATCAACTATTCGGACCTGGTGCTCGTCGTGCACCCTTCGGTTCCGGCGAACAATCTCGGCGAGCTCATCAAGCTGGCGAAGTCGCAGCCGGGCAAGCTCAACTACGCGTCCTCCGGCACGGGCACGCCGTACCACATGGCGGGCGAGCTGTTCAAGGCGATGGCGGGCGTGGACATCCTGCACATCCCCTACAAGGGCAGCTCGCAGGCGCGCACCGACGTGCTCGGCGGGCAGGTCATGATGATGTTCGACGCCGTGCCGACGATGGCCGAGCACATCAAGACCGGCAAGGTGCGCGCGTTCGGCACCAGCGGCAAGACGCGCTCGGCGGTGCTGCCGAACGTGCCGACGATCGCCGAAGCCGGCGTGCCGGGCTATGAAGCGACCATCTGGCTCGGGATCATGGCGCCGAAGGGCACGCCCGCGCCGATCGTGCAGAAGCTCAATGCCGAGATCAACAAGGTGCTCGTGCGGCCCGACGTGCGCGACGAATGGGCCAAGCAGGGCGTGACGCCGATCGTGATGACGACCGACGAGTTCGGTCATTACCTCGATCAGGACATCACCAAGTGGGAGCGCATCGTCAAGATCTCGGGCGCCAGGCCCGACAAGTGAGTGCTTCGTTCTCGCTGATCGTCAACGGCACGCCACGCACGATCGACGCGGACGGCGAAACGCCGCTGCTCGACGTGCTGCGCAACACGCTGGGCCTCAAGGGCTCGCGCTTCGGCTGTGGCCTCGATCAGTGCGGTGCGTGCAACGTGCTGATCGACGGGCGCGCCGTGGCCTCGTGCAACACGCCGCTGTGGGCGGTTGCCGGCAAGCACGTCACCACCATCGAAGGGCTCGGCACCCCGGCGGCGCCCCATCCTCTGCAGCAGGCGTTTCTCGACGAGCAGGCGGCGCAGTGCGGCTATTGCACCTCGGGCATGATCGTGAGCGCCGCCGCGCTCCTGCTGCAGCAGCCCACGCCTGCCAAAGCCGACATCAGGGCGGCGCTCGAGCGCAACCTGTGCCGGTGCGGCTCGCATAACCGGATCGTGCGCGCGGTCCAGCGCGCGGCAGCCGCGCAGGCTGCAAGCGGTAACGCAACGCGTGACGGCACGGAGACGGCGTCCCGCAGGTCATCGGTGGCGCTGCAGAGCACGGGCGCCTTGCCCGGCGAGCGCGCACAACGCTCGTGAAGCACGCATGAACCTCGCCTTTCGTCTCGCCGCCGCCGCCGCCGCCGATGGCGCGGTGAAGCTTCCCGGCAGCCTGCAAGTGAACCGCCGGCTGTCGCAATGGCTGCGCGTCCGGCGCGAAGGTTTCGTCGAAGCGTATTCGGGGAAGGTGGAGCTCGGGCAGGGCATCATCACGGCCCTGGCGCAGATCGTTGCGGACGAACTCGACGTCACTCTCGAGCAGGTGCGGATGGTCCCGGCGTCGGCGCCCGCCAGCCCGGACGAGGCGATCACCTCCGGCAGCCTGTCGGTGCAGGAATCGGGCCTCGCCCTGCGCCATGCCTGCGCAGAAGCTCGCGCCATCTACCTGCATGCCGCGGCCTCGCGGCTGGACATGCCCGCTGCAGCCCTGACCGTGGCGGCTGGCGTGATCCGCGCCGATGGCAATGCCGTCGCCGATTACTGGACTCTCGCCGACGACGCGTTGCTCGATCGCGAGGCAACCGGTGCGGTGCCGACGAAGGCAGCGTGCGACATGCGCGTCATCGGCCGCTCCGTGCCGCGGCTCGATCTTCCCGACAAGGTGTTCGGCGTGCCGCGCTTCATCCACGACCTCGCGTGGCCGGACATGCTGCACGGGCGCATGCTGCGTCCACCGGCCCCGGGCGCCGTGCTCGAGGCGCTGGACGACTCGACGGTGCGCAACCTGCCGAACGTCGTGCGGGTGGTGCGCGACGGCACGTTCGTGGGGGTGCTCGCCACCACCGAGCGCGATGCCGTGGGTGCGATCGAGAAGCTCGCCGGCGCCGCTCAGTGGCGCAACGACGTCATCCTGCCCGATGAAGCCGATCTCGGTTCGTGGCTCAAGGCGCAACCCGCAGAGACGGCCGTGGTCGCGACCAAGTCCGCAACGCTGTCGACTCCGGTCGCGCGCACCCTCCGCGCGTCCTTCGACAAGCCGTATCTCGCGCATGCATCGATCGGGCCGTCGTGCGCGATTGCACGCTGGGGGAATGATCGGCTCGAGGTGTGGGCGCACAGCCAGGGCATCTACAACCTGCGCCGTGATCTCGCGCTGGCGCTGCGGCTCGATGTCGACGCGGTGACAGTGCACCATGCGGAAGGCGCCGGCTGTTATGGCCACAATGCCGCCGACGACGTGGCGTTCGACGCCGCGCGTCTTGCCCGGGCGGCCGCGGGATGCCACGTGCGCGTGCAATGGTCGCGCGCGGACGAGCTTTCGTGGTCACCCTTCGGTCCGGCGATGCACGTCGAGCTCGAGGCCGATCTCGATGCCGACAACGCCATCGTCGGGTGGCGGCACGAGACATGGAGCAACGGGCACAGCACGCGGCCCGGCCGTGCAAGATCGCCGGGGCTGCTCGGCAGCTGGCATCTGGAAGAGCCCTTCGAGCGCCTCATCGCGATCAATGCGCCGCTTGCGGCAGGTGGCGGCGCAGAGCGCAACAGCGTGCCGTGCTACGACTTCCCGGCGTGGGACATCGTGAAGCATCGGGTGCTCGAAATGCCGATCCGCACCTCGGCGATGCGCGCCCTGGGCGCATTTGCCAACGTGTTCGCGATCGAGTCGTTCATGGACGAGCTCGCCGCGCTCGCGCAGTCCGATCCCGTATCGTTTCGCTTGCGCCACCTCAGCGATCCGCGGGGCAGAGCCGTCGTCGAGCGTGCCGCGCAGCGTGCCGGCTGGAACCAATGGCGCCCGCGCGAAGGTGCCGGTCGCGGCATCGGCTATGCGCGCTACAAGCACACGAGCGCGTACTGCGCCGTGGTGGCCGAAGTCGAAGCCGGGGCGGAGATTCGCGTGCGGCGTCTCGTGGTCGCGGTGGACGTCGGACAGGTCATCAACCCGGACGGCGTCGCCAACCAGATCGAGGGCGGCGCAATCCAGGCGGCGAGCTGGACCGTCAGGGAGGCGCTGCGCTTCGACCGCGAGCGCGTCACGAGCGGCGACTGGGAGAGTTACCCGATCTTTCGCTTTTCGGACGTGCCGGAGGTCGACGTCGAGATCATCGATCGACCGGAGCTGCCGTCGATGGGCGCCGGGGAGGCGGCCATGGGGCCGACCGCGGGAGCGATCGCCAATGCCGTCGCCGATGCGCTGGGACTGCGCATGCGATCGCTGCCGCTCACGGCGGCACGCATTCGGGCGGCAATCGGTTGATCCATTGCAACACCCATCCTTCCCTGCAGGCGAGGGTTCGTCCTCGCGAACGATGAGCCACGGCGCGTATCTTCATGGGCGCGGTTTCAGCCTCGCGGAACGGTCATGACCACGCTGCACATCATCAGCGCCGGCGCTGCCAAGGGTCTGGTCGAGGGACTCGCCCCGGGATTCGAGCAACAGCATGGCATCGCAGCGCGCGGCCAGTTCGGCGCGGTCGGTGCGATGAAGGAAGCGCTCATGGCTGGCGATGCCTGCGACGTGCTCATCCTGACGCAAAAGTTGCTCGAGGACCTCGCGCGCGATGGTCGCATCGACGGCACCAGCATCCGGCCGCTCGGTCGCGTGTACACCGGGGTCGCGGTCCCGGAAGGCGCGCCGACGCCGGCGATCGACGACGAAGCGGCACTGCGCGCGAGCATCGAGGCGGCCACGGCGATCTACCTGCCTGATCCGGTGCGCGCGACCGCAGGCATCCACTTCGCCGCCGTGCTGGATCGGCTCGGCATACGGCAGCAGGTGCAGGCGCGCTTGCGTGCGTATCCGAATGGCGCGACGGCCATGGCCGAGATGGCGCGCGCGGGCGATCTTCGCGCCCTCGGCTGCACGCAAGCGACGGAGATCCTGTACACGCGCGGCGTGCGGCTCGTCGGGTTGCTGCCCAAGGCGTTCGAGCTGGCGACGATCTACTCGGCGGCCGTCGCCATGGGCGCTGCCAATGCATCGGCCGCCGCGGCGTTCGTCGATGCCCTTGCAGCACCCGCGAACGCGGCGTTGCGCAAGTCAGGCGGCTTCGAACCGGCCTGAGGTCTCGCAGTTGCGGTGGGCCCGGGCTGGCGGCTCCCGGCGTAAGCCTCGCTCTTCGTACGTCCGCCGGCACCAACGATCACCGCAGCGGTGCCCTGCAGTCCCACAGCTTGCCGGAAACATCGCCCGTAATCACATCCTGCAGTGAACAACGGCGGCCGTTGCACGCGCTGCGATTGCCCATGCGCGGCGACGCGAAGCGCGCTAATCGTCGTTTCCGAGATCGTCAATTTATGCGCCTTGCATAACCAGGGGCTGGCGACGCGGGAAATGCGGCGCCTTTCCATGACAAAGTCATGCGCGCGGGAGCAACGGAAGCCGATGCGCGCGACAACAGCTTTGTCGTCGGCAAAGACACGGCGGCGTCAGTGTGGTCCATGCGTTCGGATGCGCATCGCCTGTTCAACAACGTGACCGTTGCACGGATGCGATGCGACAAAACGTCCGGGGCCCGATGGCACGCCCATTGCGACAGGGGAGACATCGGAAATCCAACATGCGTGGTGGATTGTCAACGAAGGACGGCACAACATGAAAAACACGACCCCTGTAGCCAACACCGCATTCCGCGCACCGTGGCGCTGGCTCAGTTTCATCGCGAAGGTCCTGCTCCCGGCAGGGCTCTTCACGATCTCGATTCTCGCGGCGACCGCCAACACCGCGCACGCGCAGATACTCCTCGACACGTCGACGTCAACGTCAACCTCGCTGTCGTCGTCGGTCGTGACGCTGAACATCGATCCCGCCGTCTGGCCGGCGACCAAGCTGTCGCCCGATCTCGTGGATGCGCTCAACGGCAACGTGTCGTCGAACGTCAAGTGGTTCAAGTCGACCAGCGGTGGGACGTGGGTGAAAGTGCTGATCATGGGGGCGAGCAGCGACCCGCAGCTCACCGCGTTGCGCAGCGCGGTGGTCGCCGCCGGCGGCTCCGTCTACTACGCCTACCAGTCGGTGCAGGGATTCTCGGCGATGCTGCCTGGCAGCCAGGTGCTCAACGTCGCCGCGCGGTCGGATGTCGATTCGATCTCGTCCAACCGCGTCGCCAGCAAGACGGCGAGCTTCCTCGAAACCACGACGGGCGTGAACGGCATCCGTACGACCACCAGCGCGGGCGCCCGCACCGGTTACGACGGCACCGGCGTCGGCATCGCGGTCATCGATTCGGGCATCTACAACAGGCACAGCGCCTTCCGCTCCGACTCTGGGAATGGGGACACCCGCGTGCTCGAGATGGTCGACTTCACGAAAGTGAGCGACGCCGTTGCAATGGGCGTCGCCGACTGGGCCGCAGGGGTCGACACCTCGGCGTCGTATTCCCCGGGCAGCAAGACCGAAACGACCTACGAGTGGAAGCTCGATAATTCCGCCGAACTCTACCCTGACAGATACGGCCACGGCACCCATGTCGCGTCGGTGGCGGCGGGGCGCTCGGTCGCGAACGCACCGCAGACCGCCGGCATGGCGCCGAACGCGAACCTCTTCGACGTCAAGGTCCTTGATCCCTCCGGAACGGGCCAGATCGGCGACGTGCTGGCCGGGATCGACTGGGTGATCTACCACAGCAAGGACTACAACATCCGGGTGATCAACCTGAGCCTCGCCGCCGACTCGTCGGAGTCCTATCGCACCGATCCGCTCGGCCACGCGGTGCGCGCGGCCACGGCCGCCGGGATCACAGTCGTGGTAGCGGCCGGCAACTACGGCAAGAACGCGGCCGGCGCGGAGCAATTTGGCGCGGTGACTTCCCCCGGCAACGATCCGTCGGTGATCACCGTGGGCTCCGCCAACAGCCACGCCACCACCCTGCGCGGCGACGACGTCGTCAACACGTTCAGCAGTCGCGGACCCACGCGCAGCGTATGGTTTGATGCCGCCGGCATCGCGCACAACGACAATCTGCTCAAGCCGGACCTCGTGGCACCCGGCAACCGGGTCGCCGGTGCCCTTGCCTACAACAACAAGGGATCGGCGCCGAACACCATCCTGGGCTGGTATCCGTCGCTCGAGATCGGCGGCTTCGCGACGACGTCCACGACGCGGCTCATGAACCTCAGTGGCACGTCGATCGCGGCGCCCGTGGTAGCCGGCACCGTGGCGCTCATGCTGCAGGCGAATCCCGGCCTGACGCCGCCGCTGATCAAGGCGATCCTGCAGTACACGGCGCAGCCGCTGCCCGGCGCGAGCCTGGTGCAGCAAGGGGCGGGCTCGCTCAACGTCGACGGCGCGGTGCGCCTCGCCAAGGCGCTGCGCACCGACATCGCCAGCGCAGTGGCTGCCGGCCGGATCAGGCCGGGTGACAGCCTCCTCTCGAGCGGCCAGACGTTGCCGAACCCCGTGTCCGTCATCAATGGCGAGAGCGTGAACTGGAGTCGCGTGGTGTTCGCCGCGGGCTCGCATCTCCTCTCGGGCGCCGCGTTGTTCCAGAAATACCAGGGCTTTTACGATCCGAAGCTGGTCTGGGTCCGCGACTGGGTGCGGCTGTACACGCCGGTGTACTGGTGGAGCAACCCCGCCAATACCTACATGAATTACGCAGCGGAAACGACGCCGGGCGCCGGCACGCTGGTGACGTCGGGTGTCGTGTCGGCCGATCTCCTGCCGGGCACGACCGACTATGTCAACAAGACCGGCGTGTTCCTGCCCACCAGCACGCTGGCGTCGATGCTGGCCTCCGGCAGCGGCTCCGCGCTGACGCAAGGGATGCTCCTGTCGTCGGGACTGGTGCTCTCCGAAGGGCTCGTATTGTCCGAGGGGCTGGTGCTGTCCGAGGGGCTGGTGCTGTCCGAAGGGCTGGTGCTGTCCGAGGGTCTGGTGCTCTCCGAGTCCGATCTCCTCGTCACGAGTTCGACGGGCGACTCGATCGCGGTGGGCGAGCCGTGATCTCCGTGGAGGACCCTGGCGTCGCATCGGTGATGTTCCGCGGGGGCGGACACCGATCGGCGCGCCGGGACCTGGCATCAGTTGCACCGGATACCCGTCGCGGGCACGGCAGCGCGGTGAAGGTGTTGGCGCCGGCACGCTCGATTCCCGGTGACCAGAGCTCGCCATGATGCGAACATCGGCATTCCTGTCGATGCACGACTACACCGCCGACGCGAAGATCTACTGGTGGACGGCGGTCCTGCTCGGCACGGCCGTCCTCGTGCTCTCGGTGATGAACGTCGCCGCGCTCGACCGTGCGGCACTGCTTCAGGTCGCCGCTGGAGTCGCGCTCGCGGCGCTCACCGGATTGTTCCCCGTGCGCATTCCCGGCGCGAAGACATCGGTGGCCGGCGCGGAGATCTTCGTCTTCCTGCTCCTGCTGCTCTACGGGCCGGGCGCCGCCGCGATTGCGGCGGCCGGCGAAGCGGCCGTCGGGTCCTGCAGGACTTCGACCCGCTTAACGAGCCGGCTTGGCAGCCCGGCCATGTCGGCCCTCGCCATGTACGGGTGCGGCAGCGGCTTCACCCTCGCACTGGGTGAACTGCGCGACGCGCAAGTCGCCGGGCCGGGGGCGATGTTCGGTCTGCTGCTCCTGGCCGCCATTGCCTACTTTGTGGCCAGCACGCTGTTGATGGCTTCGCTGATCTCGCTCAAGCAAGGCAAGCCGCTGCAACCTTTCAACATGCTCCGCGAGCACAGCTGGCTCGCCCTGTCCTTTACGGCGAGCGGATCCATCGCCGGCCTGGTCTACATGACGCACGACGCGTTCGGGACCACCGTGCTGCTGATCGCCGTTCCCGTCATCGCGATGTTCCTGTCGACGATTCATCTGTTCTTTCGCCAGGCGGAAGCCGACGAGCGCGTGCAACAGGAAAAGGTCGCCGCTGCCGAACGGGAGGTTGCCGAGTCGGCGCGCCACATGACAGCCTTGCAGGCGAGCGAACAACGGTTCCACAGCGCGTTCACCCACGCCGCCGTCGGCATGGTGCTGGTGTCGAGGGAGTGCCGGATCCTGCAGACCAACGAGGCGTTGTGCGTGCAGCTCGGCCAGGCCGAGAGCGAGCTGGTCGGCAAGCATCTGACGGACATCATCCACGCCGACGACATCGAGATGCTGCGTACCGAGATTGGCCACCTGCTAAGCGGGGCCGCCGGCAAGTTCTCGGCGGAACTGCGCTGCGTGCACGGCAACGGTGATGCCGTATGGGTGGCGTCCAACGGAGCGCTCTTCAGCGCCGAGGGCTCCGGCGAGCACTGCCTGATCATGCAGATGCAGGATGTGACCGCACGCAAGGATGCGGAAGCGCGGCTGCAGCACATCGCGTATCACGACGGCCTGACGAACCTCCCGAACCGCAGCTACTTTCTCGGGGAGCTGAGCCGCGTCGTCGCTGCTGCGGTGCGGGATCCGAATGTGCGCTTCGCGGTGATGTTCCTCGATTTCGACCGCTTCAAGATGATCAACGACAGCCTCGGGCACCGGGCTGGCGACGAGCTGCTGACCACGGTTGCCCGGCGCCTGCGCAGCTGCCTGCGGCCGACCGACCTGGTCGCGCGGCTCGGTGGCGATGAGTTCGCCATCCTGATCGAAAGCCTGCGCTGCGAATCGGAGGCCGTCGATCTCGCCGAACGCATCCAGCGCGCGCTGGCCGAGCCGATCTGCCTCAGCGGCTCGGAGGTGACGACCTCCGCCAGCATCGGCATCACCACCAGCGCGTTCCACTATGTCGCGCCCGAGCACGTGATGCGCGATGCCGACATCGCCATGTACACGGCCAAGTCGCAGGGCAAGGCCCGCTACGCGATGTTCGACAGCGCGCTGCACGACGAGCTGTCCACCCAGCTCTGGATGGAAGGCTCACTGCGGCACGCGATCGACGACAACAAACTGAGCGTCGACTTCCAGCCGATCTTCGACTTGCGCACGAAGAACCTGTACGGCTTCGAGGCGCTCGCCCGCTGGCCACATGCCGAGCGCGGCCTGATTTCGCCCGAGCAGTTCATTCCGGTGGCGGAGGAAACCGGGCTCATCGTTCCGCTGGGCAACCGCATCATGGAACTCGCCTGCGATCATTTTTCCCGTTGGCGCCGGACGCTTCCCAAAGCGGAAGCCTTGCGGCTCCACCTGAACGTGTCGGCGGTGCAGCTGTCGCAGCCCGGCTTCGCCGCACGCTTCCTGCAGATCGTCAACGCCACGGAGACGCCCTGCGAGCGCATCATCCTGGAGGTCACCGAGAGCGTTGTCGTCGACCGGCTCAAGGCGGCGTTGCCCAACCTGCAGCAACTGCGCGATCTGGGCGTCGGGATCAGCATCGACGACTTCGGCAAAGGCTATTCTTCGCTGAGCGCCCTGGAGGACCTCCCGATCGGCGAGTTCAAGATCGACCGCTCGTTCATGGAGCGTCTTGGCCTGGGCAAAGGGGAGGCGGTCGTCACGGCGATCCTCGCCCTCGGTCGCTCCATGGGCAAGACCGTGGTCGCGGAAGGTATCGAAACACCGGCCCAGCTCGAGTACCTCATTCACCTGGGCTGCGAGCGTGGCCAGGGCTTCCTGCTTGGACGACCGCTCGCCGCCGATTACGCCGAACACCTCATTCGCGAGTCGTCCCCGACCCTCAGGATGGCGTACTCCCGCCCGAGCGCGGCCGCCTGAACACGGCTTCGGCGGACTTGGCAGCGCGCGACGCCCGCGAAGGCCGTGGATGCGATTGCCGTCCGAATAACCCGTCTAAAGTGCCGCAAACGTCGCAGCCATGTGCGCACGCAGCCCGGCATCGGGCAGGCGGCCATAAAGCCCGCCCATGTTCTCGATCATGTGTGCCGGATTCGACGTCGCCGGTATCGCGCACGTGACCGCCGGGTGCGACACGACGTATTTCAGGAAGAATTGCGACCACGCGCCGCAGTCGATCTCGCGCGCGTACGCCGGCAATGGCTTTCGTTGCACGGCACGGAACAATCCGCCGCCATCGAACGGCCGATTGATGATCACCGCGAGACGGCGCTCGATTGCGAGCGGCAGCAAGCGTTGCTCCACCGATCGATCGACGAGGTTGTAGGTGAACTGCACGAAATCGAACGGTTCGCGAGCCATCACCCGTTCCATGGCGTCGTGCCGCGCGCCATGTGACGTGGTGATGCCGATGTAGCGCACCTTGCCGGCGGCCTTCATGGCCTTCAGGGTCTCGAGATGCGTCTCCCAGTCGAGCATGTTGTGAATCTGCATGAGGTCGAAGCGCGGCACGTCCCAGAGCTGCCGCGAGCGCTCCATCTGGGCGATGCCGAGCAGGCGCCCCGGAGTCCAGACCTTGGTGGCGGCGAACAGCGAACGCGTATTGCCGACCTGCGGCAGCAGCTCGCCCACGACTGATTCGGACGAGCCGTACATCGGCGACGAATCGATCAGGGCACCGCCGCCGGCGAAGAAAGCCTGCAACACGGGAAGAAGGTTCTGCCGGGCAGCGGGAATGGGGCCGGCATCGAAGGTGATCCAGGTGCCCATGCCGATCGCGGGCAGCATCTCGCCGGTGCCCGGAATGGGGCGCATGAGCGGGCGCCGCTCCTGGCCCGCCGAGCGGCCCGCGAGCGGGGCGAGCGCACCGGCGAGCGCTGCGCGAAGCACGCTGCGACGGGTCCACGAGCGCTTTGCGGGCATGGCTGTCGAATCCTGACCGGATACTACTTTGACCCAGGTCGCGGCATCGGGTTTCCCGCCGCCGCGGCACGGGGCCGACGCGCTAGAATGGGTCGTCCTCTGCGCCGGAACCTTTCATGTCCTATCAATCGATTCTTGTCCATGTCGACGACGGCGAACGCGTCGTGGTGCGTCTCGGCGCCGCGGCGCGCCTGGCGCGAAGCTTCGATGCCGAGCTCATCGGCGCGTACGTGGTGCCCACCGCGGCGCTTACGCCGTCCGTCTCGGCCATCCTGCCCGACAGCATGGTTCAGGAACGGATGCGCGAGATGGGCGATGCGCAGAGCGCCGCCGAGGCATTGTTCCGGGCAGCCGCGGCGCGCGCGCGGGTGGCCGCCGCGGAGTGGCGCGCGCCGGCGGGCGAGGCGGTGCCGGCGCTCGTGGAGCATGCGCGCTGTACCGATCTCGTGGTGCTCGGGCAGCGCGACCCCGATGACGAGCACGGTGATTTCGCCGGGGACGTGGTAAATGCGCTGGTGCTGCAATCGGGTCGTCCCGTGCTCGCGATTCCATACGCCGGTGCCCCGACGCCGCTCGGCGCCACGATACTCGTCACGTGGAACGGGACGCGCGAGTCCGCACGCGCCGTCGCCGATGCGATGCCGATGCTCGCACGCGCCGAAAGGGTGTTCGTGCTGACCATCTTCGACAAGGGCGACCAGCCGGTGGCGGAAGGTCATGCCGAGCAGCGGTTGGCGACGTGGCTCCGATATCACGGCATCGATGCGATTCCGCGCCACTATCACATGCCGGATGTCGACATCGGGGAGCTGATCCTCTCGCAGACCGCCGATCTCGGAGCCGACCTCATCGTGATGGGCGGGTACAGTCATTCGCCCCTGCAGGAGCGGGTCCTCGGCGGCGTCACGCGGCACGTGCTCGACACGATGACCGTGCCGGTGCTGCTGTCGCACTGAGCTTCAGGCATCAGGCATCAGAGGACAGGAAACAGTAGCTGGAGAGAAACCTACAAATAACCGAGTACATGGCAAAGCGCGCTGCGTCGCGCAACGATCGGGTACGCACTGCATTGCCGGAGGATTCGCTACGCAACCATTGCGACCGCACCGCCCGACCATTCGGTATTTCGTAGGTGTGGAACCTCTAACTCCTGTCCTCTGATGCCTGATCCCTCACATAGGGATTGCTGTGCCGCTCTTCCCCGAACGTGCCTTCCGGACCGTGGCCGGGAATGAACACGGTGTCGTCACCCATCGGCCAGAGGCGCTCGACGATGCTGGCGAGCAGGGTCGCGTGATTACCGCCGGGAAGATCCGTGCGCCCGATCGAGCCATTGAACAGGACGTCGCCGACGAACGCGCGCCTCGCCGCGACGTTGTGAAAGACCACATGTCCGGGCGTGTGCCCGGGGCAATGCCGCACGGCGAAGCGCACGTTCCCGACCTCGACTTCATCGCCATCGCCGAGCCACCGGGCGGGCACGAACGGCCGGGCACCGGCGAGGCCGAACATCTGGCCCTGGCGGGCCATGCCGTCGATCCAGAACTTGTCGCCGGGATGCGGTCCGATGATCGGCACGCGAAAGTGCTTCGCGACCTCATCCGCGAAGCCCGCGTGATCGATGTGCGCGTGGGTGAGCAGCACCTTCTCGATCGCCACGCCCTCGGCATCGGCGGCGTCGTACAGCAGGTCTGGATCGCCGCCTGGATCCACGAAGGCGCCCCGCATCGTCTCGTCACACCAGACGAGCGAGCAGTTCTGCTGGAATGCCGTGACGGGAATGATCCTGTAGCGCAGCATGATTCCTGCGGGCTCAGCCCTGCGCGAGCCGTTGCCCGTGCTCGCGTGTGGCGTGGAAGCCGACCTTCGGCCAACGCTCGATCGTGACCTGGAGGTTGTACTTGTTGGTCGCGAGGAATACCGGGTTGCCGTCGACGTCGGTCGCGAGCGAGGCGGCCTGCTCGCGCTCGAAGCTGCGCCGCGTGGCGTCGTCCGGGAACGTGAGCCAGCGCGCGGTAGAGATGGTCGCCGGGTCGTAGATCGCGTCCACCTTGTACTCGCGCGCGAGACGATCCGCCACCACCTCGAACTGCAGCTGTCCCACTGCGCCGAGCAGCAGCGTATTGCCTTGCAGCGTCTCGAATACCTGGATCGCGCCTTCCTCGCCCAGCTCGAGCAGGCCTTTGTGCAGTTGCTTGGACTTGAACGGATCGCGCGGCCGTGCCACGCGGAAGAGCTCGGGCGCGAAGTACGGGATGCCACGGTACGACAGCGCCTCGCCCTCGGTCAGGGTATCGCCGATCTGCAGCTGGCCGTGGTTGTGAATGCCGATGATGTCGCCCGCCACGGCGTCCTCGCTCGCCACGCGCTCGTTCGCCATGAACGTGAGCGCGTTGGCGAGCTTCATCTCGCGCCCGGAGCGCAAGTGACGGACTTTCATCGCCGGCGTGTAGCGGCCCGAGCACACGCGGAAGAACGCGATGCGGTCCCGGTGCTTCGGGTCCATGTTCGCCTGGATCTTGAACACGAATCCGGAGAACGGCGCCTCGGCCGGGTGCACGGGGCGCGCCGTTCCGTCACGCGGCTGTGGCGGCGGCGCCCAGTCGATCAGCGCCTGCAGTATTTCCTGCACCCCGAAGTTGTTGATCCCGGAGCCGAAAAAGACCGGTGTCTGGCGCCCCGCGAGAAACTCGTCCAGATCGAACGGGTAGCTCGCGCCGCGGATCAGCTCCACGTCGCGGCGCACGGCGGGCATTTCGTCGGGGAAGAGCTCGTCGAGGCGCGGGTTGTCGAGACCTTCGATGCGCTCGGACTCGTCGGAGCGGCGCTCTTCGCCCGGCGTGAACCGGACGAGGCGATCGTGGATCAGGTCGAACACCCCGCGGAAGTGCTTGCCCATGCCGATCGGCCAGGCGACAGGCGCGCAATCGATCTTCAGCACCGCCTCGATCTCCTCGAGCAGCGCGACCGGCTCACGCACCTCGCGGTCCATCTTGTTCACGAAGGTGATGATTGGCGTGGCGCGCAGACGGCACACCTCCAGCAGCTTGATCGTCTGCTCCTCCACGCCCTTCGCGGCGTCGATGACCATGACCGCCGCATCCACGGCGGTGAGCACGCGATAGGTGTCCTCGGAGAAGTCCTGGTGGCCGGGAGTATCGAGCAGGTTCACCGTGTGGCCGGCGTACTCGAACTGCATGACCGAGCTCGTGACCGAGATGCCGCGCTGCTTCTCGACTTCCATCCAGTCGGACGTGGCATGGCGCGAGCTCTTGCGCGCCTTGACCGTCCCGGCGAGCTGGATCGCGCCGCCGAAGAGCAGGAGCTTTTCGGTCAGCGTCGTCTTGCCGGCGTCCGGGTGCGAGATGATCGCGAAGGTGCGCCGCTTGGCGACGTCGCGCAGGAGGTCGGTGGGGTAGGGAGGCGCGTTCATGGTGGTGACGCGGAAGAAGGTGAGGCCGCGCGCCGTAAAACAAAAGCCGCCGGCCGGGATCACCGGGCGGCGGAGGTGGAATTATACCGCCGGACGCGTCCCAGCCGGTCGCCACCAGCGCAGCCGCCGGGTGCCCGCCCAAGGCGCGCAACCGGAAGGGCCGGCGGCGGTCTCAGCACACACCTATCGCGGAGGAAGCATGAAGATCAGCCCTTGGCTGGCGCTCGCCGGCGTGCTCGCCGCTGCACCGGTTGGCGCCGAGGAAATCGGTTGCACGTCCACGACCTTCCGGATCCTCGGCGCCAACGACAAGATCTGCGTCTCCGCCTTCGACGATCCCAAGGTGCCAGGGGTCGCCTGCCACGTGAGCCAGGCGCGCACCGGCGGGGTCAAGGGCTCCCTCGGCCTCGCCGAGGACCCGTCGCGGTTCTCCATTGCGTGCCGCCAGGTCGGCCCGATCACGCTGCCGGACAAGCTGCCGAAAGAAGAGGACGTGTTCAGCGAAAGCACGTCGCTCCTGTTCAAGGAAACGAAGGTGATCCGGATGTTCGACGAGAAGCGGCGGACGCTCGTCTATGTCGCGATCAGCAAGCGCGTGGTCGAGGGCTCGCCGATGAACGCGATCTCGACGGTGCCGGTGATGGCGTGGCAGGGACGGTAACCGGGAGCGACGCAGCCTCATCGCCATCCACCGCTGCCGCAGACATTGCGGGTCAGGGTTCAGCTTGACTGCGATCCTACTTCTCGATCGTCGACGGCGTCACCCGCGCATGCGCGAGGTATTCCCGCAAATGCTGGATGTCCTGCCGGCCCAGCGTATTCCCGTGATGCGGCCGGTGCAGGATGCCTTCGTGATGGTTGAGCTTCACCCGGATCCGCGCGCCGGACAGCGGCTCGACCTCGGCGCCGAGATGCCCCAGCAGCGATTCGATCTCGCGCCAGTGGATGTTCGCGCTGATGGGATCATGAAAGATCGCGCGCACCAGGTTTTCATGCTTGTGGCTCATCGCGGCCCCCGTCGGTCACTCAAGCCAGCATAATCTACGCTGGACCGGCTGCCTTGCGCTGGCGCAAACGGCGCGGTGTACTCGGGACGCGCCGCGTAAGATGACGGCCACCGTGGGACTGCCGAGGATCCTTTCCCGATGCGCCTGATCGCCCATCTCGACATGGATGCGTTCTACGCGTCGGTCGAACTGCTGCGCTATCCCGAGCTGCGAGGGAAACCGGTGGTCATCGGGGGCGGCCAGCGTCACCAGCCCGGCGAGGCGCTGGACCCGGGCACCGGTCGGCTCGTGCGGCGCTTCCACACGCTGCGCGGGTACGTGGGCCGCGGCGTCATCACCACCGCGACCTACGAGGCGCGCGCCCTGGGGCTGCATTCGGCGCAGCCGATGATGCGGGCAGCCGCACTCGCGCCCGACGCCATTCTCCTTCCGGTCGATTTCGACCAGTACCGCAGGTACTCGCGGCTGTTCAAGGCGGCGGTCGCGCAAATCGCACCCACGATCGAGGACCGCGGCATCGATGAGATCTACATCGATCTCACCGAGCTGGTCGTGGCGTCGAGCGCCCGGGAGCCGAATGCAGCAGACGCTGATCCTTTCGCGCGCAGCCGGGACATCGCGCAAAGCCTGAAAGCCGCAGTGCGCTCCGCGACCGGGCTCACGTGCTCCATCGCGGTCGCGCCGAACAAGCTGCTCGCCAAGATCGCGTCGGAGCTCGACAAGCCTGATGGCCTGACGATCGTCACGGAGCGCGACATCGCGACGCGCATCTGGCCGCTGGCCGCGCGCAAGATCAACGGCATCGGCCCCAAGTCTGGTGCGAAGCTGCACGACCTCGGCATTGACACGATCGGCCAGCTCGCGGCTGCCGACCCTGCCTGGTTGATCGAGAAGTTCGGGCACAACTATGGCGCGTGGCTCCATGCCGCCGCACATGGCCGCGACGATCGTGAAGTGGTCACACACTCGGAACCGAAATCGATCAGCCGCGAGCTTACGTTCGAGCGTGACCTCCATGCGCTACGTGACCGCGCCGAGCTGTCGCACATATTCACGGAGCTTTGCGCGGGCGTGAGCGAAGATCTTCGGCGCAAGGGCTACGCAGGCAAGACCATCGGCCTCAAGCTTCGCTACGACAACTTCAAGACCGTGACCCGCGACCGCACCATCGAGGCGCCCACGGCGGACGCGCAGCTCATCCGGCGCACCGCGGGTGAGTGCCTGAAACGGGTGCCGCTCGAGCGCCGTATCCGCCTGCTCGGCGTGCGCGTCGGGGCACTGGTGCCGGCGCACGCGGTGGTTGCCGCGGGGAGCCCATCGCCCGCGGAACCGTCCCTCTTCGACGCATGAGCCCGCGCGGCGGGCATGGCCATACCACGACCGATTCAGCGTTTGTCTGACACGCGTTCCCTACCTATGGCGGAATCCGCGGCCGCACGCCTGGGTCTAACATGTTTTGCATGAACCGGCGCGGCCCCGCCACCTTGCAGGAACTTGCCGCGCCCCCATCTTATTTGTGGTGGTCAGGGAAAGGAACGCGATCATGAAGAAGACACTTGCACTGGGCGCAGTGGCGCTCGCGCTGGCGGGTTGTGCCGGTACCTATTACCAGGACGGCTACGGCTACGGGTCGGCGTACGAGCCGTACTACGACAACGGGTATGGCGCTCCCGGCTACTACGGCCCGGGCGTCGGATTGGGCTACTACTATTACGACAACAACGGCCAACGCCAGTGGCGCGACGGCGATCGGCACGACTCCGGCCGGCAGTGGAACAACGATCGTGGCGACCATGGCGATCGTGGCGACCGCGGCGACCGCGGCGATCGTGGTGACCGTGGTGGACGCGACTGGAATCGCGGCGGGACAGGCGATCCGCGCTCGTACCACGGCGAGCCTGGCAACGAGGCAGGAAGCGGTTACAGCCAGCAGTGATCGCGGCGGCACGCGGCCCCTGCTCGAAGTCGACGAAGGCCGGCGATTGCCGGCCTTTTGTCGT
>CAWEYW010000008.1:0-215389 GCA_963813415.1 uncultured beta proteobacterium
GAGGCGTCCGAGGAATTCGATGTTGCCATCGGGTAGATAGCGCACGCGATCGCCGGTACGATACATCCGCGCACCAGGGTGGGTGCTGAAGGGGTCGGGCACGAAGCGCTCGGCCGTCAACTCGGGCTGGTTCAAGTAGCCGCGGGCGAGGCCGTCGCCGCCGATGTACAACTCTCCGGCAACACCCACCGGCACCAACTGACGATGTCGGTCCAACACGTAGAGCCGAGTGTTCGCGATCGGGCGACCGATCGGTATCGTGCGCGCGTCGGGCGCCACCGCTGCAACCTGGTGCCAGGTGGCAAACGTGGTGGTCTCGGTAGGCCCGTACACATGCAGCAGTCGCTCTGCGCCCCCGAAGCGCAGGCATGCGTCGACGCATCGCGGGTCCGCAGCCTCGCCGCCGAAGAGCACGTTCTTCACTCCAGCGAAGGTGCTCGGCCGGGCGTTTACTACTTCGTTGAATAGCGCGGTTGTCAGAAACACAGTGGTGACACTGCCGGAGCGAAGCGCATCGGCAAGATGCGCTGGATCCAGGGCAACGTTACGCGGAATGATGGTGAGACGCGCACCGTTGGCCAGTGCTCCCCAGATCTCGAACGTGGCGGCATCGAACGACGGATTCGAGACCTGGGCGACACAATCCGTGGCATCGAGCTGGACATAGTCGGTATTGCATACCAACCGCGAAATGCCACGATGCAGCACCATCACGCCCTTGGGCGTTCCGGTCGAGCCAGAGGTGTACATGACGTACGCCAGATCCTGCGCGGTGACTAATGGCGGCGGGTTGGTGTCCGTGCATTCCTGCCAACGATTCGGTTCCGCATCCAGAGACAAGGCCTGCGCCAATCCGAACCGTAGTCTGTCCTCGAGTGCGGATTGGGTCAGCACCACCGCGACTCCGGCGTCTTCCAGCATGAGGCGGAGCCGCTCCTGCGGATAGTCCGGATCGAGCGGCAAATAGGCGCCGCCAGCCTTGAGGATCGCCAGCATCCCGACGACCATGGTCGTCGTGCGCTCCACGCACAGACCGACCAGGCTTTCGCGCCCGACCCCGAGGATTCTGAGATAGTGGGCCAGGCGATTTGACTGCCGATTGAGCTCATCATAAGTTAGCGCCTGGCGTGAACACTGCACCGCAATGTTGTCCGGGGTGCAAGCCGCCTGGTGTTCGAAAACTTGCGGCAGGGTCTTGTCGTGGGGATAGCAGGACTGGGTGGAGTTCCACTCGACGACGAGCTGATGCCGCTCGGCGTCTGTCAGGACCGGTAAGCGCCAGATCGGCGTCTCGGCAGCGTCGGCGACGCTTGCCAGCAGGACGCTGTAAAGACTCGCCAGGCGCGCAATGGACTGCGCATCGAAAAGGTCCGCCGAGTATTCAACTAGACCGTCAATCTGCCCGTTGAATTCGGCGAGGAAAAGAGATAGGTCGAACTTGGCGTTACGGGTCTTGAGTGCGATCCGTTCGATCTCCAGGCGGGGAAGGCGAAGTTCCACCTCGCGCGCGTTATGCAACGCGAACGTTACCTGGAACAGCGGATTGCGGCTCATGTCGCGGTCAGGACTGAGCTCTTCCACGAGTTTCTCGAACGGCAACTCCTGGTGCGCATAGGCATCAACCGCATACGTTCGGGTGCGAGCCAGGAGCTCGGCAAAGCTCGGGTTGCCCGAAAGGTCGCTGCGCATGACCACGGTGTTGACGAAAAGGCCGACGAGGCCTTCGAGTTCCGGCTGGCTGCGGCCGGCAACAGGGGTGCCTATCGCGATGTCTTCATGACCGGTCCAACGCATGAGGAGGACTTGGAAAGCGGCCAGCATCGTCATGTAAAGCGTGGCGTTCTTGCTGCGAGCAAGTGTCTTCAGGCGGGTGACAAGTTGCGCAGAAAGCGTGAAGCGCTCGGCACCGCTCCGAGGGCTCGATGGCCCCGAACGCACCCGGTCGGTTGGCAGCTCGAGAGGGGTGACTCCGGACAACTTCTCGCGCCAATACGCGAGCTGCTCCTCGAGGGCCGCGCCACGCAAGCGTTCGCGTTGCCAGACGGCATAGTCCGCGTATTGGATCGGCAGCGGTGGCAGCTCGACGGGCAGCCCACACTCGAAGGCGACGTACAGAAGAGCGAGCTCCCGGTCCAGCACGCCCAGCGACCAGCCGTCAGCGGCGATGTGATGCAAGGTGATGACGAGGGCGAATTCTTCATCGCCCAAACGGGCAAGTCCCGCGCGCAACATCGAATCCGCCGCGAGATCGAACCTCCCCGTCGCGATACCGTGCAGAAAGTCATCCAGACCGTATTCAGGGTCGCTTTCGCTGCTGGACCGCAAATCCAGCTGCTGCAACACGAATGGGCAATGGGCTTCGACTTGTTGCTCAACGACCCCTTCCCGCATCCGGATCCGGGTGCGCAGCACCTCGTGGCGCGCAACGAGAGCATCCAGAGCGGCGCGCAGGGCCTCGCAATTGAGCGCGCCCCGAATTCGGAAGGCCCGGGCGATGTTGTATCTGCCTGGCGCCGGGCTGATCTGTTCCACCAACCACATGCGGCTCTGGGCGAAGGACGCGGCGCATGGACCGCTGGTCCGCCGCGACGGAATCGATGGCGAGCGCCCGCTTTTCCTTTCGCTCGCAAGAAGTCGCTGCTCGAGCTCGATCCGTTCGTCCAGGCTCACGTTCGACGCCATCGCTGCCCCGCCTTCGCTGCCTGCTGACTTCATGGCTCGGATGATCAGCGCTCGATTGTTCTGACGTCCTCCGCCGCCTCGTGATCGATGCTCGTCACGAGTCTCTCGAGGGCGGCGATTGCGAGCCCGTGCACGGTCGGCGTTTCAAAGAGCTGTCGCAGGGTGAGTTCGATGTCCAGGACGCGGTTGATCCTGCTCAGCAGTTGCACGGCGAGGAGCGAATGCCCGCCCAGATCAAAGAAGTTGTCGTCGATTCCCAAGCGATGCGGATGCAGTACCTCCGTCCAGACATCGGCTATCGCACGCTCGATCGGCGTACGGGGCGCGCGATGCTCAAGCTGGCTGCTTCCATACTCCGGTACGGGCAGTGCCTTGCGGTCGAGCTTGCCATTTGGGGTGAGCGGCAAGGCAGGCAGTGTGACGAAGGCGGCGGGGATCATGTAGTCCGGCAGATGGCGCTTGAGCACCGTGCGCAGGTCGGTAGCGGCCGCCGATGGCTCCGCGGTCACGACGTAGGCCACCAGCCGCGGATCGCCCGGCGTGTCCTCGCGCAGCAGCACCGCGGCCTGGCGCACCTGGGGCTGCTGTGCCAGGACGGCCTCGATCTCGCCCAATTCGATGCGAAAGCCGCGCAGCTTGACCTGACTATCGAGGCGTCCGAGGAATTCGATGTTGCCATCGGGTAGATAGCGCACGCGATCGCCGGTACGATACATCCGCGCACCAGGGTGGGTGCTGAAGGGGTCGGGCACGAAGCGCTCGGCCGTCAACTCGGGCTGGTTCAAGTAGCCGCGGGCGAGGCCGTCGCCGCCGATGTACAACTCTCCGGCAACACCCACCGGCACCAACTGACAGCCGCTCGCACCGTCGTCCGAGCCGTCCTTTCGCCGCCCGCGCGTCACGCGGGCGTGGCGACTTCCCGCTCGCACACCGAGCGCGCAAGCGCCCGCAGCATGGCGGCGCCGTCGCCGCGCCACGCGCTGCCGTGCATGCAGGCGAGGAGTTGCGGACGTTCCGCGGCCAGGCGCTCGATCGTCGCGCGGGTGTGCGGCGCGTGGGCGAAATAATCCATCTCGGCCCGGAACGCTTCGCTCGGCTCGAGCACGTCCGAGGTCGTGACGGCCATCGTTCCGGGCCCGGGCTGGGTGAAGAGATCGCCGCATAGCAGCGTCGCGGTATTGAGCTCCATGGCGAACCCGCATTCCCAGCCGTGCGGCACGTGCGGTGCATCGAACCAGCGCACGGCGAGCCCGCCCAGGTCGAGAACTTCGCCGTCGTTCATGCCGCGGGCCGGACGCGCTGCGATATCGTCGATCGAGACCAGTTTGGCCACCTGACTGCACAGCGGCACCGCCTGTGGGGCAAGAGCCAGGAACTCGGGGAGTGTGCCGCATTCGTCGGCCTCGTAGTGCGAGAGGCCGATGTAGCGCAGGCTCTCAACGGGAAGCACGCGCGCGATCGCTTCTGTCACATGGGCGAAGAGCTTCTTGGGCCCGGTGTGGAAGAGCAGCGGCTCGTCCGCGGCGAGCAGGTATTGGTTGAAGCTGAACGAGGCGCCTCCGGGAAGGGTAGAGGGGCGTATTGATGCGATAGATCCGATCGGCGACTTCCTGGATGCTCGTCTGGGACATGGCTTGGCTGGTCATGACTGGCTCCTGTGGGGTGGAATGCGAGGAGGATGTGTAACGAGTCGCCGCCGCGTTACACATCCTCTTCGGAGACGTTATGATTTGCCATGCCCTCAGGAACCGTCGCGACTGCCGAGCCCGAGGCAGCGCTCGCCCTGCGCATCGCTCGCGCGCGCCCGGCGCCGGGACGCGGAAGCCGAAGCGGCGCTGTACCGGTCGCTCGCGCCGCGGGTTCGCCTGTACGGTCGGCGTCACCTCCGCGATGACGCGGCGGCGGAGGATCTCATGCAGCACGTCATGCTGATGACGATCGAGAAGCTTCGGGCCGGCACGCTGCGCGAGCCCGAGCGGGTGGTGTCGTTCGTGTTCGGCACGTGCCGCATGACCGTCCTCGAGTTGCGCCGCGGTGCGTTGCGCCGAAGCGAGCTCATGGAGACTTTCGGCGCCGATCTCGATCCCGGGGAAGTCGAGCCCGCGCGCGAGTACGACCTCGAAGCCGTCGCGCGCTGCCTCGAGCGCCTCTCGGAACGCGAGCGGTCGGTCGTCGTGCAGACCTTTTTCGACGATTCACCGGCCGAGGCCGTGGCTCGCTCGATCGGGATCGAGCGCGGGCAACGTACGGGTGATACGGCATCGCGCGCTGCAGCGTCTGCGCAGCTGCGTCACCGGTGAGGGGACCCGATGAACGCCTGCACCGCGCCCCTCGACCTCGACAGCCTGCTCCAATACTGGCTAGGCGAACTCGACGACGAGCGCCAAGCGGCCGTCGAATCGCACTATTTCGGATGCGCGACGTGCACGGAGCGCCTCGAGGAGATCGTCGCCCTGGGCAACGGCGTGCGGCGAGCCTTTGCCGCCGGCCTTTTGCATATCTTCATTACCCCGGAGTTCGCGATGCACCTCAAGCAGTGCGGGTTGCGCGTGCGCGAATACCGCGTGGCAGCCGGCGGGAGCGCCAACTGCAGCGTCGCCCCGAACGACGAAGCGGTTCTCGGACGGCTCGCAGCGCCGCTCGCCGGGGTGGAGCGCCTCGACGCGATCATCGTGACCAATGACGGCGGCCGAATGACGGACATTCCTTTCGATGCCGTGGCGGGCGAAGTCGTCATGGCCTCGAGCCTGCGCAGGTTGCGCGCACTGCCGGCCTGTCGCGAGATCGTGCGCCTCGTCGCGGTCGGTCGTGACGGCGAGCGCGTGCTCGGCGAATACACGTTCAACCACGCTCCGTGTGGCTGACGGGGGCGGGCCCACGGCGCGCGGGCGTGAATTCCGCAGCCGGACGGCCGAAGGTCGATCGCGTTTTGTTTTACGCTTCGACGTACCGCCAGCCTCGTGCGTGTACTCCTGATCCATCGGCCGTGGCTTCGATCCCTGGACGGCCTGCCAACAGTCCCAAGAGCTTGGTAGGACGCGGCCGGGCCGTATCTGTTTTGCGCCTCTGTGCTGCATCCCGGTTGACGGTCGCTCGCCATCTGTCACGTGACGAGTCTTCGGCCATTGATCTCAGGCGGCATCTAGCTCGCGTTGTATGAGGCTTGCTGGGCGGACCAACGAAAGGGAGCCGCGGCTTGCTTCTTGTCACGGCTTGCTTCTTTGACGTCTCACCGGGCGCGGCGTAGCCTATCCGGCCGCACCGCACCGTCAAAACAAAACTCTCTGGAGGCGCGCCATGCAACGATCCGCTGTGTTGTCGCTGCTTGTCTCTGGCTTTCTTCTCCTTGGCGCGTCACTCACGGCCGCCGCCGCCGACTTCAGTTGCATGGTCAGCGATGCTGCGGGCGATCTCAACCGCTCTCCGGGTCAGGGGTTCGACGGCGCCACATATCAGGACATTCTTGCCACGAGCATCGAGCGCGCGGGCGACACGTTTGTGTTCACGATGAACGTCGCAGACGCGATACCCGGCTCGCCGGAACTGCGAACGCCACATGGGCTGCTGCTGTGGATGTGGGGCATGAACACCGATCCGGCAGTGCCATTCGGGCTGCCACTGGGCGCTGGCGTTGCCGGCTTGCTCGATTTCTGGATTCACCTCGCGTGGGACGGCGTTTCATTCGACGCGGTCGTGATCGACCGCAGGCCCACCCTGGTACGGCAATCGCCGGTGGTGACCCCGGTGGACTTCTCCATCCAAGACTCTCAAATCACGTTGTTCGTGCCTGCGGCGGTGCTCGGAGATCTTGGCTCGTTCTCGTGGGGTTCGTCGACGTGGATCTGGCCGACCCACCTCGGCACTTCGGGCGCGCATCGTGTCGATCAGGCGCCCGACGTAGGGGGATCGCCGTGTCCCACCGTCTGACGGCGGGTAGCAGTGCGCCGGGCCGCCGGCTGCGCATTGCGAGCAGCTCTCCTCGGGCTAGGCGTGCGGAACGGGATTGCCTACGCCGGCGCGAGCGCTGATCGCCGCCGCCGGGAACCCGGCCAGTGTCCTGCGATCATTCACAGCCACAAAGCCGATGTCCGAGTCGTTCCCGATTGTGGTATTCGACCGCGGCGGGCGATCCCGTAGTGCGGCATTTCCACTGCGACCAACCGACTTGCTAGGTGCCCGCCCGCACCTCCGTGGGCGCGTTCACCGCCCCATTCTCAGACCCCGTACCGAGCGGCGCCGGGGCCAGAGCAACGATCCTCCGAAAGAGTTCTTCGTACTCGAAGCCGGCATCGGCACCGAACAGCGGGTTCGTGTGGCCCGTGAAGGCCTCGTCGATTTCATCCCAGTCGCCAGCCGTCAGAAATTGCGCCGCCGCTGGCAGGACCTCGTTTTCTTCGGCAAGCACGTGGGCATATTGAAACGCCGCATAGGCGGCAACCACACCGTAGAATGCGGGCAATCCTATCGCGCCGTCGCGTTGGTAGCGGGCGAGCGCCTGTTCCATTTCCCTCAGCTTGGCCGTCCCGACTCGATGCTCGTCATGCAGGCGGTCGAGCAGCGGCACGATCGCAGGATGCCGCTCTCGAAGCAGCCGGAACAGGTACGCATCTTCCTTGGGGTGGTGAAATCGTTCCGGGAATGCCTTGATGTAATAGAGCATCGCACCAAGCAGTTCGAAGTTCGGCTCGGAGATGCCGTACCTCATATGGCGCAGCAGGAAGAGCATGCCGTGAAGCACCGCGGTCAATGCGCGGTGTTCAGTGGTGATGATGTTGACTGCCTGCACAGTCAGTCCGTATCGCCCGTCGTCGAGAGAGCGCCGTGTGCCACGCCTCATGCTAGGCGTCGTGCAACGCGCATCCTTGACACGCATCAACCCACACCGTGGGCGCCTGTCATTTTGCATCGCATCAATTGCATGCGGCAACGAAGGCGCCTGTGCGTCAACGTCGCGTGGGCGTCGGCACCTGTCGGTCTCCCGGTAAGCAGGCCCGTCGCGGGCCGCGCCGCACCGAACCCTTGATCCGTTGGTCGTGGGTTCGGCCCCATTCAGGGCCTTGTGACAATTGGGATTCCGGCGCGGAAGCGTGGCGGTCCTTGTTTGTTTCTCATACCGGCTGTTGCGCGAATTGCAGCGCGCCCGACGGGATGACCACGCCGGGCAAGCAGCGATCGGTCCAGATGTGCATGGCGCCGGAGATGTCCATCGGTTCATCCAGCGAGCCCGCCTTGACGTTGATACAGTCGGGCGTTCGCGATGAAGCATGCCAGACGCGCGACCCGCACTCGGGGCAGAACGCGCACACGATGGTAGCGCCGTGCTGGCTCGCTCTCGTCCAGAACCGGGGCGCTCCGCGCGTCAGCCGAAAAGCCGTCTTGGGGACCTGGTAGGTCATCCCGAATGCGGAAGCGGATTGCTTGCGGCACTCCGCGCAGTGGCACACGATGAGTTTCAACGGCGTATCGGCGCATTCATAACGAACGCCGCCACACTGGCATCCACCCTGACGCATGATTGGCCTCGCTGCCCTGGCTGAGCGTTATGATGTCGGCAACACCGACGGGCCCGCCCGATTGTGCGCGGCGCGAGCGGGGTCGTCAAAACGATGTTTTCGCATGCGTGGCTTGCGTCTCGAGAATGCGTAAAGATCGCTATCCTCGCCTGTCCCTCGATCACCTCCGCGGCTTCCATGCGGCGGCGCGATCCTTGAGCTTTACCCAGGCGGCGACCGACGTTTTCGTCACGCAGTCGGCCATCAGCCGTGGGGTCAAGCTGCTCGAGGAGCAAGTCGGGCAGCCGCTTTTCCATCGCGTGAATCGCAGGCTGACGCTCACCCGGGCCGGGGAGGACCTGTACCGGTGCGCCGACGAGATCTTTGCATTGCTGACGGCAACCGTCGATCGCCTCGCCTCCCCGCGCGTCACCCTGGCCGTAACGACTACCGTGCCATTCGCTTCGCTGTGGCTTGCGCCGCGATTGCCCGATTTCGCGCGACTACATCCCGAAGTCGACCTCCGCATCGTTGCCAACAACGAGCGTACGAACATGGAAGGCGAACAGATCGACGTGGCAATCCGCTTCATTCGCGGCAAGGATCAGCTCGAAGGACAACCCCTCGCCGACTACCGGCTGTTTCCGATCTGTTCGCCTGCGCTGCTGCGTGATCCGGGTCGGCCGCTCCGGACGTATGACGACCTTTCGCAGCACGTACTGCTCGATTTCGAGACCACCATTGCCGGTCGACCGTGGTCTGACTGGGAACTATGGTTCAACGCGTCGCGCACGCGCGCAGTCACACCGGCGAGGCTGTTGCGGTTCTCCCATTACGACCAGTTGATTCAGAGTGTCGTTGCGCAGGGCGGCATCGCGATGGGGAAGTGGCCGCACGTCGCGAAGCATTTGAATGATGGCTTGCTGAGCGCGCCATTTGGCGCGTCTTCCGTGATGACGCTTGGAACGTTCTGTCTCATCACCAGCCCGACGATTGCGCGTCGGTCGGACGTCGGCGCATTCGTGCAGTGGGTGAAATCGGAAATGGTCCAGGACGCCACGGATCTTCCGGAGCACCTGCGGTTGGGTGTTCGGCCGACAGTTGCACGCACCGTTCCCGACCGGCACGCGACGCCCCCAGTCGCGGAAAACGCCAAGCGCAATCGCAGGTAGGCGACCCGGCCGGTTCATGCGTGCGGGTCATCCCTGTCGTGCGAAAACATCGTTTGCGGAGGAGTAACGGCGTTCCCAGACTCCATGTCGGGTCGACAAAGGGCACGACCCTACCGTCAATGGATCAGGAGATCGCGATGAATGCAGAGATGATGAAGGCGTGGCTCGGAATTGCCTGTGCCGGCGCAGGGCTGACCATGGTGACAACCGGCGTCGCATTGGCGCAGCAAACGGATTCCGCGGACCACGACGTGCGGCTCACCGTGGCTGCGGCCCACTACGCCGTAGGCACGACGAAATTCGACAATATCGCGAGCGTTGCCGGCTGGCTTCAAAGCCATGACCGACGGGTCGTGGCGATCGAGCGCTGCGCCTCTGCCGGAGCGCCGCGGGTGCTTGCTGCGGTCGAACGTTTCTATCCAGCTGAACAGTCCGCGGTGGAACTTCGTACCGCGGAGGCCAGCACCTCGGCATGTGCGCCCCGGCTGTCGAGTCCCCAGGATTTGATCGGTTTCCTGCGCCCTGAAGATTATCTCGTCACCGACGAAGCCGGCCACAGCGCGCTGCCTTGAGTGCCGCAGGCCACGGCACGCCCGGGGAGTCCGAGCAACATCATCGGCCTCCAGTACCGGCTTTCGGACCGCCGGAAATCGATAGCAGCGTACCTGGCGAGGGGCAGCATCCTTGGCTGCCTCTCGCAGGACTACCTCGCCTAGGGAAACTTGGCAGGCGATGAAAACGGTTTGGTGGCGTCCACCACGAACATCACCAGAGAGTGCAGGTCCGTCGAGCCGCTGCTCGAGACCTGCATCGGCGTATTGGCATCATGACCGGTCGCGGAATGGCCGGCTGCAACACGCGTGACCCCATCGGGGGTGTGGCTGCTCGTCTCGCCGGCGAGCACGTAGAACGCTTCCGAGCCTGGATGCGTGTGCGCGGGCGTTATGCTGCCTGGAGGACCGCTTCCCTCATTGATCCGCAGGAGATACTCGGTTGCGACGACCCGGGAGATGGGGCCGACTTCCGCGACCTTGGTGCCGCCCGCCGATGACCCACCCGCTGGCCCGAGTGTGAAGAGCCAGACCTTGCCGGCCGACTCGGCAGCGAGGGACCAAGTGCCCGCGGCCGTCTGGGCGTCCGCGAGCGAAGCAAAGTTCTCGATCCGCCAGAAGAGCGGCCCGGCCGGCAATTCAGCGACTTTCTTTTCGGCGAGGGGCGCGACGACGAACTTTTGCTGCGCCATCGCCGCCGATGCCAACAGGTACAACCCCGACACTGACACCACGACCATAATGTTGAACAACCGCTTCATGGGACGTCTCCTTTATAGGTCATCCGTTGCTGCCGCAGGGCCATTGAGCGCGACCTTCGGCAGGAAGTCCCGAACAAGCGACTAAGGTTCGACGAACGATGCGCAACGCCGCATTTTTTGAACGGTAGAAAAGGGTCGCCTTGAGGGCAGAGCAGCCCGTTAGGACCGAGGTCCCTGCCGCCCCGGGTGACCAGAGGCTGCAGGTCGGCGATTGGACGGTCGAGCCCGCCCTGAATCAGATTTCGTCCCCGGCGCAGACCGTCAGGCTCGAACCAAAGGCCATGTCGGTTCTCATGTTCCTCGCTGACCGGGCGGGACAGGTCGTGAGCCGAGAGGCGCTGCTTGCATCCATCTGGTCCGGCGTGGTGGTGGGTGACGACGCCCTCACCCAGGTCGTGATCAAGCTGCGGAAGGCGCTCGGCGACGTTCCCGCGACGCCGCGATACATCCAGACGATCGCGAAGGGTGGATACCGGCTTGTCGCCCCGGTGGTCCGGTTCGGGGAACTCGCGCCGGGGCAGGCTCGGCCGGACGCGGATGCTTTGCAGGCGGAAAGCAAATCGCGCGTCCCATGGATCGCAGGAGGGGGCATCGCCGTTCTGCTGCTCGCTGCGGCCGGATTCTGGTGGATCGCGGGCGAGCGTGTAACCGGTCGGCCGTCAGGGCAGGCAACCATGGCGGGCGTCGAAGCGACCCGCGCAGCGCAGCCGACTGTCGCCGTCCGCCCGTTCCAGGCGCTGGGCGATGATCCGAAGGCGACGCTCCTGGCGCAGGGCGTAACAGCGGACCTGGTGACCGATCTCTCGAAGGTGTCCGGGCTCCGGGTCATCGGTGCAGCGCCGCCGGGGGTGGCCGGCGGGACACCCATCAATGCACCGCCCATCCGCTATGTCGTGTCCGGATCCGTTCAGCGCATCGACGAGCGCTTGCGGCTGCAAGTCCAGCTCACCGACGGCGATACCGGGGAGCAGCTGTGGTCCGAGCGATTCGACCGCGCCGTGAGCGGGTTATTCATGATCCAGGAAGAGCTCGGGCCAAAGATCCTTCAGATTGTTCCAGCGAAAGTCAGTGAGGCCGAACTGCGGCGCGTGGCGCAGCGCTATACCCGGAATCTGGAAGCCTATGAGTCGTTCCAGGGCGGCCGGTCAGCGCTGCTTGTCCGGGAACGAGCCGACAACGACACCGCGCGTGAAATGTTCCGCCGCGCCATCGCCTTGGACCCTGCTTTTGCTCGGGCTTATGCCGGGCTCGCACTGACCTATGCCGCGGACTACCGTAATCAGTGGACCCGGGACGGCGGCGCTGCCCTGGACCGTGCATTCGAGATGGCCCGGGCCGCATATCAGATGGACCCCGATATTGCGGAGACGTACTGGGTGCTGGCTTTCGTGCACATGGAACGCCGTCAACACGAGCAGGCGCTGCAGTACCTCGAGACGGCAATTCGGCTCTATCCCTCCTTCGCCGATGGCTATGCGCTGATGAGCGGGGTCTACACGTACATGGGGCGGCCGGCCGTAAGCGTGCCGTTACTGCGAACCGCGATGCGCCTCAATCCCCAAGCGGGCTACCTCTATTTTCTGCTGCTGGGACGGGCGTATCTCTTTCTCGGCGATCTGGAGCAGGCGCGGATCAACCTCGAAGAAGCGCTGTCACGCAACCCCGCCAACATCGAGGCGCACGTCTACCTGGCGTCGTTGTACGTAACAGCGGGCGACAAGGCCGCGGCGGCCTGGGAAGCGGAGGAGATCCGCGCCTTGCAGCCCACTTTCTCCATCCGGGATTGGCTGGACACCTATCCGATGACCGACGTTGCGCAGCAGACCAGACTCGTGCAAACACTGAGCGAGCTTGCATTCTGAGCCTGTGCACCCATGCTGCGAATGAAGCCGCTGGCCGCAGCCACACTGCTCCTGGCCATTTAGCCAAGTTCCCGCCCGTCTGCTTCCGCGGGCGACGGCGGGAGTGGGTCGCCCGGACTGCGTCGCCCGCTCTGACAGCAGTGCCAGCCATTCACCAGCATGCGATGCGGCCCCGTCTTACAGCCGTCCCGCCGTGCCACTGACCCCGCCGGATGCCCGATCTGCCTATGATCGGACAAGGGGTGATGGGAGAGAGCGATGCGTGCGGTGCGTGCGGTGCTGCTGGTGGATGACGAAATCCCGATGCTCGAGGCCGTGGCGGGCATGTTTGTGGCGCGCGGGTGGGATGTCACGACGAGCCGCAACGGCACCGACGCCGTCGCGCGTGCCGGTGAGCGCGATTTCGACCTGGTGGTGAGCGATGTGGTGATGGAAGGGATCGTCGGCACCGCACTGCTCGAGGAGATCCGCGCCGTTTCAGGCACCTACGTGCCGGTCATCTTCATGAGCAACATGCCGGAGCGCCGCGTGCGCGGGATCATCGAGGGCGAGTACGGGTTCCTGCGCAAGCCGTTCCGCGGCGACGATCTCATGCGCGCCGTGAGCGCGGTGCTCGGGATGCCCGACCCGGACATGGGCGGCGGCATGGTGCCACCCGCCGGGCACGGGCATTCCCGCGAGGGCCGTTCCGTGCGGTAGCGAATGGCGCGGATCTCCCGCGCAGCGGTTTGCGCCGCTCTTATCCATCAGCCTTCGCCGGTCCCGCGGTCCACACCGTCGACAGCTCGTCGATCGCGACAATGCGCTGCCCGTCGTAATGGAAGGCGTAATGCCGCGACTGCCGGCAGCCGCGCAGGACCACCGGCCGGAACACTGCGGCGCAGAGGCCGCCGCGGTGACGCACGCTGCGATAGAGCACCCCATCCTTGTGCCCAGCCCGGGCTTCCCGCCCGAGTTGCTGGCTGGGACGATAGTCGTCGGGGTCGTGCAATTCCGGACGCCGGCGGACATCCACGAGCCGTGCGTCGAGGTCTGCCAGATACAGGCGAAGCTGCAGTCGGATCGGGCCCTCCTGGGTGCGCCGCAGAAACGCTTCGCGGTGGTGTCGGACTTCGGCCAATGCGGTCTCCAGGGTCTGTGCGCAGTAGTAGACGCCGAAGGACCCATCGGAAAACCGGCTGCCCTCCGGATTGAGATGCGTGAACGCCGCCATGATCGGCGTCGTCCCCGGGCCCGCGATGCGGTCTTCCGGCGGCACGAGGGCCAAGCTCCCCGCCTCCTCGCGCAGCCGGTCGTTGGTCAGTGCCTCGATGGCGAACACCGCCTCGAGGTCGGCCGCGTCGGCGACGCGGTCGAACAGCCCCACCGGGGGAAACCGGCTGGGGATCAGCCGATGCGCAGGACGCCAGAGCGTGTGCAGCGTCCGAAGACGCTCACCCGCCGCGCTGGGCATCGAGGTATTGCCGGATCACGTACAGGTCCGCCACGTTGCCCGAGAGCATCCGTTCGAGCGCCGACTGGCCGTTGAGGAACGGGGCGGTGTTGGGTTTGCGCACCCAGCGATCTGCAGCTTCCGGATCGGGAAGGAGGATCTGGAGCGCCTTGTAGATCCCGAGCACGTAGGAGATCCGCTCGAGGGTGTCGCGTGAGAGCTGGCCATCGCGCGCGTGCTTCCACTGGAAGAAGGTCGAGCGGGCCGGCTGGCCGAGGAGGCGTCGCGCCTCTTCCGGCCGCAGCCCCCAGGCCTCGGCGATCCGGAAGAACGTGCGCAATGCCGGGCCCGACAAGCCGTCGGGAACGGGAATCGACCCGCTCGCCGGCAACTGCGCGGAACCCGAAGCGTTCTTGACGATTCGTCCAGGAGCAGACATACGTAGCAGACTAATCCGAAACTGGACCGACGTCAACGCGCGTTTCCGGCGAAGCACGGTACTGGTTCCGAAACCACCGCTGCGGGAACGCCGCCGGGACTCGTGACATCGAATGCCCCGAAGCCCCACTACCCCAGCTGGACTGCGTCAGCCCGATCGTCGGGTTGCGCAGCGCGCTTCTCACATGCAGGAGGAAGAACCATGAACAAGACATTTCCAGCCTTCGCCTCGGCGCTGATCTTCGTTGCCGCGGGCGCCTGGGCCCAGTCTGGCCCGACCGATCCCCAGATCGCCGCGATCGTGGTCACGGCTAACCAGGTGGACATCGACGCCGGTAAGCTGGCGAAGTCGAAGGCCTCGTCGAAGGAAGTGAAGGCCTTCGCGCAACAGATGATCACCGACCACACCGGTGTCAACAAGCAGGCCACGGCCCTGGTGACCAAGCTCAAGGTGAAGCCCGAGGCCAACGACACGAGCAAGAGCCTGAAGCAGGGCGGCGACGAGAATCTCGCCAACCTGAAGAAGCTCAAGGGCGCTGCGTTCGACCGCGCCTACGTGGACCACGAGGTCGCCTACCACGAGCAGGTGATCGACGCCCTGGACAAGACGCTCATTCCCAACGCGAAGAACGAGGAGCTCAAAGCCCTGCTCGTGAAGGTGCGGCCGGCGTTCGTCGCGCACCTGGAGCACGCGAAGCATCTCCAGGGAACCTTGGGCGCCAGCAAGGGATGAATGCCCGGCACGATCGCAGCTCGCTGTGGGCCGTCGCACTCGCCGCGGCGGTCCTCGTCGCCTTGCCGGGCACGTCGCCGGCAATGGCGGCGACGACGACGCATACTGTCGTCATCGACGGCACGGCGTTCTCGCCGCTTACCCTAACCGTGCGCCGGGGCGACCGCGTGCGGTGGGTGAACAAGGATCCCTTTCCACACACCGCAACCGCCAGCGACCGGAGCTTCGACTCGCACGACATCGCGCCGGGCAAGTCCTGGACCTACGTCGCGCGCAAGCAGGGCTCGTTCGATTACGTGTGTACGCTGCATCCGAACATGAAAGGCACGCTGGTGGTCCAATGAGGAGAGAACGATGAGCGCGGCGACCGTCGCGACGGTTGCGCCGGACACCCTGGACGACGCTGCGCTGGTCAATCGCGTCGCCGGGGGAGACCAGGGCGCATTCGAGACGATCATGCGCCGCCACAACCGGCGCCTCTATCGGCTTGCCCGCGCGACGCTGCGCGACGACGCGGAGGCGGAGGATGCGTTGCAGGAAGCGTACATCGCTGCGTATCGTGCCCTGCCGACGTTTCGCGGCGAATCGATGCTCTCGACGTGGCTCTCGCGTCTCGTACTCAACGAATGTCTGGGGCGGCTGCGCCGCGCAGCACGGCGTCAGAACATCTTCCCGATCGCCGGACAGCACAGTGACTTCGATCTCGACACCATGGCCACAGACGACAGGGAGACGCCGGACCAGGCGGCCGGACGCTCGGAGATGCGCGCCCTGCTCGAGCGCAAGCTCGATGCACTGCCGGAGAGCTTTCGCGTGGTTTTCGTCCTGCGCTGCGTGGAAGAGTTGAGCGTCGAGGAAACGTCTGCGTGCCTGGGCATTCCCGAGGCCACCGTGCGCAGCCGGCTGTTCCGCGCGCGCAGTCTGCTGCGCGAGGCGCTCGCGCAGGAGGTCGATCTCGCCGAGCGCGATGTCTTCGAGTTCGGCGGCGACCACTGCGATCGCGTCGTCGCCGGGGTGCTGCGCCGCCTCGCCGGCGAGCGGCGCTAGCTAGAGCTGCCGATGTCCTCGCGCGGGGGGTGTTGCCAGGGCCAATAGGAATGATTATCATTTGCATCCAGTTCATTCCCGCCCGCCAACGTGCCCAACAAGATCAGGACACTCCTTCTCGCCTGCTGCGTCCTTGCACCATCGCTCGCCCGCGCCGGCCCGGCCGATTATGTGTACACCCCGAATGTCGAGTACGGCGAGCGCGAGCTCGACTTCAAGATCGGCAGCGCCACCCGCTCCGGCGACGACCGTTTCAGCGCCGCGTCGCTCGGCTTCGGCTACGGCGCGACGGAACGGTGGTTTACCGAGTTTTACGGCAAGTGGGAGAAGGGCGCGGGCGAATCGCCCCGTTTCGACGCCTTCGAATGGGAGAACCGCTTCCAGCTGACCGAGCAGGGGCGCTTCCCTTTCGACCTCGGCTTCGTCATCGAGCTCGAACGCCCGCGCGACCGGGCCGAAGGCTACGAGGTTCGGCTTGGTCCGCTATTTCAGACGGACTGGGATCGCTGGCAATTCAACTTCAACGTTCTGGTCGAGCGCCATTTTCGCGCCGCCGAGCCATCGGTGACGGAGCTCGGGTATCAATGGCAGGTCCGTTACCTGTCGGCCGGAAAGGTGGACCTCGGTGTGCAGGGGTTTGGCGAAGTCGGCCTCTGGGATCAATGGAATGCCACGCGCGACCAGAATCACCGCGTGGGTCCGGCGATCTTCGGCAAGCTGAATCCCGGAGGACGCAACGTGATCCAGTACAACGCCGCGGTCCTCTTCGGCCTGACCACGGCCGCACCTGATCGCACGCTTCGCGCGCAGGTCGAATACGAGTTCTGACGTGGATCGCACGTGCAGCGCCGCTGCTAATGGGGTCAGGTTACTTTATCTGCGGATAAAGTAACCTGACCCCATTACGAGATGATCGGTCGTCCGATCGCTGTGGCGCGCTAGAATGCGGCGCTCCACCCTGCGTCACGCCCGCATGAACCATCCCCAGTGCATTCTCACGCTGTCCTGCAGCGATCAGCCCGGCATCGTCGGGGCCGTGGGCAGTTTTCTCGCGGACCGGCGCTGCAACATCATCGACAGCGCCCAGTTCGGCGACGTCGATACCGGCCGCTTCATGATGCGAGTGCTGTTCGAGGAGCTGGAAGGCAGCGGCCCGCGCGAGCTCCTGACCGATGCCTTCGGCAAGATCGCGGCGCGCTTCGCGATGCAGTGGGAGGTGCATGACGCGAGCCACCGGCCGCGCGTGCTGATCATGGTGTCGAAGCAGGACCACTGCCTCAACGATCTCCTCTATCGCTACAAGGTGGGTGCGCTGCGCATGGAGCCGGTGGCGATCGTCTCCAATCACCGCGACACGTATCAGCTCGCTGCGTCCTACGACGTGCCGTTCTTCCACGTTCCGGTCACGGCCGGCAACAAGGCCCAGCAGGAGGCGAAGGTCCTCGGCATCATCGACGAAAGCAATGCCGAGCTCGTCGTGCTCGCCCGCTACATGCAGATCCTGTCCGATGATCTCTGCCGCAAGCTCGAGGGCCGTGCGATCAACATCCACCACTCGTTCCTGCCGAGCTTCAAGGGCGCCAAGCCGTACCACCAGGCCTACGCGCGCGGCGTGAAGCTGATCGGTGCCACCGCCCACTACGTCACCGCCGAGCTCGATGAAGGCCCGATCATCGAGCAGGAAGTTGCGCGCGTCGATTACAAGATGGGGCCCGACGATCTCGTCGCCCTCGGGCGCGACGTCGAGTGCCTCGCGCTGGCCCGCGCGGTCAAGTGTCACATCGAGCACCGGGTGTTCCTGAACGGCCAGAAGACCGTCGTGTTCCGCTGACGCGACAGTCAGCGCAGCCAGCGCGCGCCGTACACGTTCATCAGGAGCCCGAGCAGCACCAGCCCCACCCCGAGCGCCTGGACGACGGCAATCGACTCACCGAGGAACAGGGCGCCGCTGGCCAGGCCGGAGACCGGGATCAGCAATGCGAACGGCGAGATCAGCCCGGTCGGATAACGGTGCAGCAGCCGGTTCCACGAGGCGAAGCCGAACAGCGTCGCGCCGTAGGACATCACCAGAACGCACGCCCAGCCGATCGCGCTCATGTGCACGACCGCGAACCACGGTGCCGTGCCGCCCTCGACGACGTAGGACGCCAGGGCGAGGGGCAGAGGCGGAACCAGGCTGGACCACACCACGAGCGAAAACATGTCCGCACCGTGATCGCCGGCGGCGCGCTTGGCGATGATGTTGCCGAGCGCCCAGCCGACCGCGGCCGCGATGACCAGGAGGAAGCCGACGAAGGTCGTGCTGGCGCCCGCCGCGATCTTGTACGCGCCGAGCGCGACGATCCCGGCCGCGGCGATCACGGCGCCGGCGATGTTGTGGCGCTGCAGGCGATCGTGCGTGAAGAGCACCGCCAGGCCCATGGTGAAGAACACCTGCACCTGAATGACCAGCGATGACAGGCCGGCCGGCATCCCGAGCTTCATGCCGAGGAACAGCAGCCCGAACTGCATCACGCCGATCGCGAGCCCGTAGCCGATGACCGCGCGCGCCGGCATTGCAGGCGCACGCACGAACAGGCAGACGGGGATGGCGGCGAGCAGGAAGCGCAACGCGGCGAGCGCGAAGGGCGGAACCTCGGCGAGCGCGACCTTGATGGGCACGAACGTGTAGCCCCACAGTGCCACCACCGCCAGGATGAGCGTCAGGTCACGCCCGGTGAGCCGGGTACGCATTAGGGCGAATTCTACCGGGCGGCACGACGAACGCCGGTTGCCGCGCGTGCACGAGGTCTGCCACAATCGCGCGTCGACCCGTCCTGAGCTGCGCCGCTCCCGTGCAGAACACCACCCGCTTCGCCAGCGATCGCGCGCTGGATGTCATCTGTCTCGGCCGTTTCGCGGTCGACTTCTACGCACAGCAGATCGGTGCTCGCCTGGAGGATGTCACGAGCTTCGCCCGCTATCTCGGCGGCTCGTCGGCGAACACCGCGTTCGGCTGCGCACGGCTCGGTTTGCGGGCCGGGCTCGTCTCGCGCGTCGGCGACGACGCCCTCGGCCGGTTCCTCACCGAAACGATGGTCAAGGAGGGCTGCGACGTCAGCCATGTCAGCATCGATCCGCAGCGGCTTACCGGCGCCGTCGTGCTCGGGATCAAGGACCAGGAAACGTTTCCGCTGATCTTCCTGCGCGAGAACTGCGCGGACATGGCCATCGCCGAAGCCGACGTCGAGGAAAGCTTCATCGCATCCAGCCGCGCCCTGCTCATCACGGGGACCCACTTCTCGACGGCGTACGCGGACCGCATCAGCAGGCTCGCGCTGGAGCGCGCGCGCCGCAACGACGTGCGCACGATCCTCGACATCGATTACCGCCCCGTTCTGTGGGGGCTGACCAAGCGCGGCGACGGCGAGACCCGTTACGTGCAATCCGACACCGTGACGGCGCACCTGCAACGCATCCTGCCGGCGTTCGACCTCGTGATCGGCACGACCGAGGAATTCGCCATCGCCGGTGGCAGCACCGACATGATCACCGCGTTGCGTGCCGTGCGTCGCATCACGAGCGCCGTGCTCGTGGTGAAGCGCGGTCCGCTCGGGTGCGCCGTGATCACCGGTGACGTGCCCGCGAGCCTCGATGAAGCGTTCAATGGCCGCGGTGTGCAGGTGGAAGTGCTGAACGTGCTCGGCGCCGGGGATGCCTTCTCGGCCGGCTTTCTCTCCGCCTGGGTGCGTGGCGAGGACTACACGCGATGCACGCGCAACGCGAATGCCTGCGGCGCGCTGGTCGTCTCGCGGCACGGGTGTGCACCGGCGATGCCGACGCGGCCGGAACTCGATTACTTCCTTGCCCACGCGGGCGAGATCACCAAGCCGGACCAGGACGCAACGCTGACGCGCCTGCATCGCGTCACCGCGCCTCGTGCGCCGCGGGAGGAAGTGTTTGCATTTGCGTTCGACCATCGACCGCAGTTCTTCGAGCTTGCACGCGCGGCCGGGACGGACGAGGTCCGGATACCCCGCCTGAAGCAACTCTTCGCCGAGGCCCTCGCCAGCATCGCCGAGCGCGGGGACCTCGCAGGAAAGGTGGGGATGCTGTGCGATGACCGGTACGGACAGCGTGCGCTCGATGCCGCGACGGGTCGTGGCTGGTGGATCGGCAGGCCCGTGGAGCTGCCGGGTTCGCGGCCCCTGGAGTTCGACCGTGGCCGCTCGGTGGGGACGACGCTCGTCGCGTGGCCGGTGGAGCAGGTGGTCAAGTGTCTCGTGCACTATCACCCGGACGACGCCGTCGAGCTCCGTCTCGAGCAGGAGGCGCAGGTTCGGAGTCTCTATGACGCTGTCCAGGCGAGCGGGCACGAGCTGCTGCTCGAATTGATCCCGCCCCGCGACATGCCGCGCGCGGCGGACACTGTCCTGCGTTCGCTGAAGCGGTTCTACAACCTGGGCATCTTCCCCGAGTGGTGGAAGCTCGAGCCGATGGACGACGCGCAATGGCGCGCGATCGATGCGCTGCTGGCGGAGCGTGATCCTTATTGCCGCGGCGTGCTTCTGCTGGGACTCGGGGCAGGAATCGACGATCTCGCGCGTGGCTTCCGTGCCGCGCGTGCGTCCCGCACCTGCCGCGGCTTTGCGGTTGGCCGCACCATTTTCGAGGCGCCGGCGCGCGAATGGCTTGCCGGCACCATCGACGACGACATGCTGCGCCAGCGTGTGCAGGAGACGTATCTCGCGCTGGTCGCTGCCTGGCGCAGCGCATCGGCGTCTCCAACGGGCACGCTGCATGCAACGGCAATCGCGCCATGACAGCCATGGCATCCATGACGGTCGCGTCATGACAACCGTCCGCCTCACGGCAGCGCAGGCGCTGGTGCGCTATCTCGCCGTGTTGCGCACGAACGTGAACGGCGCCGACGTTCCGCTTTTCGGCGGAGTGTTCGCCATTTTCGGGCACGGGAATGTCGCCGGTTTGGGCGAAGCCTTGCACGCGCACCGGGATCAGCTGCCGACGTACCGCGCCCACAACGAGCAGGCCATGGCGCATGCTGCCATCGCGTTTGCCAAGACGCATTTCCGGCGGCGCATGATGGCTTGCACCACGTCCATCGGGCCGGGGGCGACCAACATGGTGACGGCGGCCGCGCTGGCGCACGTGAACCGTCTGCCAGTGTTGCTGCTGCCGGGCGACGTGTTCGCATCGCGGGCACCGGATCCCGTATTGCAGCAGGTCGAGGGATTCGAGGATGGCGCCGTCTCGGCCAACGATTGCTTTCGCCCGGTCTCGCGTTATTTCGACCGCATCATGCACCCCGCGCAGCTGCTCACCGCACTGCCACGCGCGGTGCACGTGCTCACCGACCCTGCACGATGCGGCCCCGTCACGCTGGCGTTCCCGCAGGACGTGCAGACGATGGCCTGGGAATGGCCGGTCGAATTCTTCACGCCTGCACTGATCAGCGTGCGCGCGCAACCTCCCGACGCGGACGAGCTCGCGCGTGCAGCCGCCATGCTGCGCGACGCGCAACGGCCGCTCATCGTCGCCGGCGGCGGCGTTCTGTACAGCGGCGCGGCCGATGCGCTGCGTGCGTTCGCGGAGCGGCATGGCGTACCGGTCACCGAGACCCAGGCGGGCAAGGGCGTGCTGCCGTGGGACCACCCGCTGCAGCTGGGGGCAGTGGGTGTGACCGGCTCGACGGCATCCACGCGGCTGGGCGCCGAAACGGATCTCGTGTTTGCCGTGGGCACGCGACTGCAGGATTTCACCACCGGGTCGCATGCGCATTTCACGCAGGCGCCACGCCTCAGCCTCAACGCCAACGGCATGGATGCCATCAAATGGCACGCGAGCGAGCTCGTCGCCGACGCGCGCCTCGGCCTCGAGATGCTCTCGGCGCTGCTGGGTGATTGGCAGGCCGATGCCGCGTGGACGCAGCGCGGGCGTGACGCGGCAGCGGGGTGGCGCGACGAAGTCACGGCAATCACCGGGAAGCGCGACGCCCCGTTGCCGTACGAAGGCGAGGTGATCGGTGCGGTGCAGCGATCGGTGGCCGACTCGCCACGCCAGGACATCGTCGTCTGCGCCGCGGGCACCCTGCCGGGCGAGCTGCACAAGCTGTGGCGCGCGGGCGTGCCGGGGGCATATCACGTCGAGTATGGCTACTCGTGCATGGGTTACGAGATCGCCGGCGGCATCGGGGTGAAGCTGGCGCGGCCGGACCGCGAGGTGATCGTCATCCTCGGCGACGGCAGCTATCTGATGCTGAATTCGGAGATTGCCACGTCAGTCATGCTCGGGCTGAAGCTCGTCATCGTGGTGCTCGACAACGGTGGCTTCGGCTGCATCCATCGCCTGCAGCAGGCCTGTGGCGGCGCGCCGTTCAACAACCTGCTCGAGGATTGTCTCGCGGGCGAGGCCGGCGCACCGCAGGTCGATTTCGCCGCGCACGCGCTGTCCCTCGGTGCGCGTGCGGAAAACGTCTCGGGCATCACGGAGCTCGAAGCGGCGATGTCACGCGCGCGCTCGTCCGATCGCACTTATGTGATCTGCATCCGCACCGATCCGCACCGGACCACCGCTGCGGGTGGCGTGTGGTGGGAAGTGGCGGTGCCGGAAGTGTCGTTGCGGCCCGAGGTGCAGCGCGCGCGCGCCGACTACGAGCAACAGCTTCGGAAGCAGCGGCCATGAACGTCCCGGATGTGAGGATCGGCATCAATCCGATCTCCTGGAGCAACGACGACCTTCCATCGCTCGGCGGCGAGATCCCGCTCGAAGTCGCGCTGTCGGAAGGGAAGGCGATCGGGTACGAAGGGTTCGAGCTCGGCAACAAGTTTCCGCGCGAGCCGAAGGCACTCGCCCGCGTGCTCGCGGCGCACGACCTCGCACTGGTGTCCGGCTGGTATTCGGGACGGCTCGCGCGCCGTTCCGTCGACGAGGAGATCGCGGCTGTCGGAGCCCACCTGCACCTTCTCGCCGAGAACGGAGCGAAGGTGATGGTGTACGGCGAAGTCGCCGATTCCATCCAGGGCTCCCCCGTCCCGCTCTACAAGCGCCCACGCTTCCTCCACGACGACGACTGGGCACGCTACGGCGAGCGACTCACCGTTTTCGCGCGGCATACCCTGCAGCACGGCGTTCGGCTTGCCTACCACCATCACATGGGCGCGTACGTGCAGGCGCCCGAGGATGTCGACCGCTTGATGAGCGTCGCCGGCGGCGAGGTCGGGTTGCTGTTCGACAGCGGACACATGACTTTCGCCGGCGGGGATGCTGTGGCCATGCTGCGCAGGCACGCGTCGCGCGTGTGCCATGTGCACTGCAAGGACGTGCGTCCTGCAGTGCTGAAGCTCGCGCGCAATCGCCAGTGGAGCTTCCTGGAAGCGGTGATCAACGGCGCCTTTACGGTGCCCGGCGATGGTGCCGTCGACTTCCGGAGTCTGCTCGACGTGCTGCGCGCACATGACTACCGTGGCTGGCTGGTGGTCGAGGCCGAGCAGGATCCCGCGGTGGCGCCGAGCTATCGCTTCGCCGAGCAGGGGTATCGCCATTTGCGCACGCTGCTCGACCAGCGTGCGCCGACGAGGAGTGCGGCATGAACGCGCCGGCCCTGCCCAGGAGCCGATGCGATCGCTGCCGGAGTGCGCGATGAGCCTGCTCGTGAAGGCCGGCTCCGGGCGCACCATCGTCGAAGTCAGCCCCGCGTTCGCCGGTTGGCGCTACGTGGGATTCGTCGCCTATCGGCTTGCCGCGAACGACGTGGTCGAGTACGACATGGGCGGCCGCGAGGCATGCGTCGTCGTGCTCGAAGGCACCGTGACCGTCGCGGCTGGCGGCGAGAGCTGGAAGGACATCGGCGAGCGGCGCAGTGTCTTCGAGGAGCGCTCGCCCTATGCCGTGTACGTCCCCACGCCCGGCATGATTCGCATCGTCGCGCACACGCCGGCCGAAGTGGCGATCGCCACCGCGCCTGCAGGCGAGCCAGCACCGTCGCGGCTGATCGAGCCCGGCGCGATGAAGCGCTCCATCCGCGGCCACGGGTCGAATCAGCGGTTCGTCTGCGACATCCTGCCGGAGACAGAGCCCGCCGCCCATCTGCTGGTGGTGGAGGTACGAACGCCTGCCGGGCATTCGTCCAGCTATCCGCCGCACAAGCATGACAGCGACGACCTGCCGAACGAGAGCGCGCTCGAGGAGACCTACTATCACCGCCTCGACCCGCCGCAGGGTTTTGCGTTCCAGCGCGTGTACACCGATGACCGGACGCTCGACGAAGCCCTGGCCATCGAAAACCGGGACGTGGTGATGGTGCCTCGCGGCTACCACCCGGTCGTCGTCCCGCACGGGTACGAGTCGTATTACCTCAATGTCATGGCAGGCGAGAAGCGCGCCTGGCACTTCAGGAACGACCCGGCCCACGAGTGGATGCTGAAGCGCTGAGCGCGACCGGACCACGACCCAGGAGAAGCGGATGGTGGAAGCAGCCCTGTTCGGTGCCGGACGGATCGGCAAGATTCACGCGGGCAATCTGGCGCGCCAGCCAGGCGTGCGGCTCGCGCATGTCGTGGACGTGAACGGGGAAGCGGCGCAGTCGCTCGCCACGCAATACGGCGCCCGCGTGAGCGATGCCGAAACCGCGATGAGCGATCCGGCGGTGCGCGCGGTGGTGATCGCGTCCAGCACCGATACGCACGCCGACCTCATCCTTCGTGCCGCGGTTGCGCACAAGGCGATCTTCTGCGAAAAGCCCGTCGACCTGGATCTCGCCCGCGCGCGCACCTGCGCCGAGGCGGTGAAACGTGCGGGGGTGACGTGCCTCGTCGGTTTTCAGCGCCGGTACGATCCGACCTTCGCGGCCGTCCGCGCGCGGATCGACGCGGGCGAGATCGGCACGCCGGAGATGCTGGTGGTCACGAGCCGGGATCCGGGCGCGCCACCCGTCGATTACATCCGCGTGTCCGGAGGCATCTTCAAGGACATGCTGATTCACGATTTCGACATTTTTCGCTGGATTCTGGGCGACGAGGCGAGGACGGTTTATGCCACTGGAAGCTGCCTGACCGATCCGGGCATCGAAGCCGCCGGCGATATCGATGCCACCGCGGTGACCATTCGGACCCGCAACGGCCGCCTGGCGCAGATCAACACGCTGCGCCGTGCCGCCTACGGCTACGATCAGCGCTTCGAGGTGATCGGCAGCAAGGGCATGCTGCAGGCCGGCAATCACCGTCCCACGGAAGTGACCGCCGCAACTGCGGTCGCCGTGAGCACCGATCTGCCGGAGCACTTCTTTCTCGAGCGCTATCGCGTCGCCTACGCCAACGAAATGGCCCACTTCTTCGGCGCACTCGCTGCCGGTACCCCGGTGCGCACGACCATCGAGGATGGCGTGAAGGCGCTCGAGCTCGCCGATGCGGCGACGCGCTCGTGGCGCGAGCAGCGGATCATCGAGCTGTGAGTACGGGATGTCCGTCGGAACGGCCCGGAACATGAGCGCCGGGCGGCTGCGGGTGGGCATTGCCGGCCTCGGTCGGCTGGGTGCGCGGCATGCCCGCATGCTCGCCACGCGGGTCCCCGACGCAGCGCTGGTCGCGGCGTGCAGTCCGGTTTCCGAAGAGCGTGCATGGGTCGCGCGTGAGCTCGGAGTGCAGCACGTGTACGCCGGCTACGCCGAATTGCTCGCGCATCCGGACCTGGACGCGGTCGTGCTCGTCACGCCGACGACCGAGCACGCGCGCCAGATCGTGGAGGCACTCGCCGCGGGCAAGCACGTGTTCAGCGAGAAGCCCACGTCGCTCGATCTCGACGATTGCCATCGCGTCGAGGAGGCTGCTGCGCGCCACGCGGATCGTACCGTGCTGATCGGCTATGTGCGCCGCTTCGACGCGAGCTACCGTGATGCGCACGGGAAAGTCGCCGCCGGGAACATCGGCACCCCCTTCCTGGTGCGCTCGCATACGCTCGACAAGAACGATCCGTCGGGATTCTTCGTGCGGTTCGCGCCGACCAGCGGCGGCATCTTCCTCGACATGAGCGTGCACGACATCGATTCAGCGCGCTGGTTTCTCGGCGCGCCGGACCCGGTGCGGGTGTTCGCGACGGGGACCATCGCGGTGCACGAAGGCCTCGAGAGTTGCGGCGACCTCGACAATGGGATGGCGCTGTGTGAGTTCGAGGGCGGCAAGATCGCCTGCTTCCAGGCTTCGCGCACGATGGCGCACGGACACGAGTCGATGACCGAGGTGATCGGGACGGAGGGCCGCCTGACGATCGGCGCCAACCCGCGCCTGACGCGCGTCGACATCGCGGACACGCATGGCGTGCGCAACGAGTGCACGCCGACGTTCTACGAGCGCTTCGAGGAGGCGTTCGCCGCCGAGCTGAATGGCTTCGTCGCTGCCGTGCTCCATGGCGCACCGCTGCCGCTCACGCTGGCCGACGCGACCGCGGCGACGCGCATCGGTATCGGGATCCAGGAGTCGATCCGCACGCGGCGCGCGGTCGAGTTCTGACGGCCGAGGCGCGTCCGGCGCGTGGCCTGCGTAGAGTCACACGGGCGGCAGCAAACGCCATCGAGGATTACATTCATGAAGTCGCCTGACTCGCACGCGATCGCGCCCACGTTGCCGGCAGTGCCTGATGGGGCGGCACAGCAGGACTGCCGCGTCGCGCTGGAGCCCCGCTGATGAGCGCTCACGCGTCATCCACGATGTCCCTTGACCGTCGCTACGCCCTTCTGCAGCGGGTGGCACGCGCGGCCGGCGCGCTCGCCCTCGATTACTGGCGCAATCGCGAACGTCTGGTGGTGGAGTTCAAGGGCCCCCGCGATTTCGTGAGCCGGGCGGACCGCGAAGTCGAAGCATTCATCCGCGGGGAGATCGCGCGGGAGTTTCCGGAAGACGGCTTTCTCGGCGAGGAAAGCACGGCACGCTATCAGGGCGAGGACGACGTCTGGATCGTCGATCCCATCGATGGCACGCACAATTTCCTGCGCGGCATCGCCTACTGGTGCGTCTCGATCGCGTACGTCGAGAAGGGGGTGCGCACGCTCGGTGCCGTCTACGACCCAGCGCACGACGAGTTGTTCCACGGCCGGCGCGGCCACGGCGCGTGGCGGGTCGGCCATGGCGGCGAGGTGCGGATCGCGGCGGGACGGCCGGTGGGGCTGAATGGCGCCATCGTCGCCGTGGGGCACCACGATCGCTATCCCGATCCGCGCTACGTCGAGATCCGGCGCTCGCTCATGGGCACCAACTCGGCGTTCCGCAACTTCGGCTCGGCCGCGCTCCAGCTCGCGCACGTCGCCGACGGCCGGCTCGATGCCTTCGTCGAGCTGTCGCTCTCCGCGTGGGACGTCATGGCCGGGTTGCTGCTCGTCGAGGAAGCCGGCGGTTGCGCAAGCCCCTTTCCGGGCCCGGAAGGCATCACGGGACGCGCCCCGGTAGTCGCGACGGCGGCGTCGATCACCGACGTGCTGTCCGAGGTCGTCGGAAGCTGCATCGAGCTCGCGCGCGGCACCGCGCCGATCGAAGCAATCGTGCAATCGCCGCCGGACGCACCGGAGGATCCATCGGGCTGACGCGGCAGCATCGAGCAAGGCAGACGGCCGCCATACGCGCCGGCCGTCACCCTTATTGCTTGGCCTTGGCGAAATCGCCTGCGAACGCGAACGCGAACTCCGCGGGCTTCACGTACTTGCGCGTGACGGCATTCACCTGGCTCGCGGTCATGGCCTCGATCGCCGCATCGATCTCGGCCGACTTGCCGAACGTGCGTCCGAGGTAGAGCTGGCTCGTGAGCCCGCCGGCGAGCGCGGCGTCCTGCGCCCGTTGCAGCCGGCGCTCCTGCAGGAGCCCACGTTTTGCTTCCTCGACCTCGGCGTCATTGAAGCCATCCTTCACGGCCCGTTCGAGCTCTTCGCGCAATCCGGTGCGCACGCGCTCGAGATTCTGCGGCGCGAAGATCGCGTACACACCGAGGCTGCTGTTCGGCTCGAACGAGTTGATGGACAGGAATTCGCCTGCGGAGTAGCTGACGCCCTCCTTTTGCCGCAGGCGGTTGAGCAGGCGCGAGTTGGACGACTCGCCCAGCATGAAATTCATCACCAGCAGAGCCGGATAGTCGGGGCTGTCGTCGTTGACCGGCATTGCCATGCTGCCGAAGAGCACCGCGTTGGCGCGGTCCGGCGTCTCGAGGCGGATCGCCGCGGCGACATTCGCAATCCACGGCGACGGCACCCGCGTGAACGGTGCGGCGGGCTTCCAGTCCCCGAAGACCTGCGTCAGCAGCGCACGCACTTCCGCGGGATCGAAGTCGCCGACCAACGCCACCTCCGCGCGCGCCGGGCCGTAGAACTCGTCATAGAAATGGCGCACCTTGTCGATGCTCGCCGCATTCAGCGCCGCGATGTCCTCGTCCAGCGTCGGCGCGTAGCGTGGATCGCCCGCCGGATACGGATTGTTGTGACGCTGCAGCGCCCGCACGGCAACGGCCTGCGGGTCCGAGCGCTGCTGCTCGAGGCCCGTGAGGCGTGCGCGGCGGATCTCCTCGAGGTCCGGGGCCGGGAACGCGGGCTGACGCAACACCTCCGCCATCAGCCGGACCGTTTCCGCGAGATGCTCCCGGACCGTCTGGGCGCTCGCGCTGACGGACGTCTCGCTACCCGACACGCCCATCTTGGCCCGCAGTCGATCGAGCGTATCCTCGATTTCCTGCCGTGATTTGGTCTTCGTGCCGCGCATCAGCATCGCCGCCGCGAGCGAGCCTTCGGGCCGGCGACCGAACACCGACTTCTCGTCGCCGAGATGCAGTGTCATCTGCACCTGCACGGTCTCACCACGCGTCTTCTTCGGCAGGAGCGCGACCTTGATGCCGTTCGGCAGCTCGAAGCGCTGGGTGCGCGCCTCGAGATTGGCCGGGGTCGGGTCGAACGCCTCGCCGGCCGCCGTCGCCGTTTCGCCCTTGTAGTTCTTCACCATCGCGGCGACATCGACCGTCGGCGGCACCGGCGCGCGGTCGGGCTTCGGATCGGGAATGTAATAGCCGACCGTGACGTTGGATGGCTTCAGGTACGCGAGCGCCACCCGCTGAACGTCGGCGGCCTTGAGATTCTTCCAGCGGTCCCGGTCGAGGAAGAAGAGCCGCCAGTCGCCAGTCGCGATCGACTCCGAGAGTGCGACGCCGAGCTTCTGCGGATCATTGATCGTCTCGTCGAAATCCTTCATGTACTTCGCGCGCACGCGATCGAGCTCCGCGGCCGTGATCGGGGCCTGCTCGATCCCGCCCAGGGTGGCGGCGAGCGTCGCCTGGGCATCGGGAAGCGAATCCTGCTCCGGGACCTGGGCCCAGAAAATGAACACGCCAGGGTCGTGCAGCACGAGGTTCCAGGCCTCCACCGAGCTGGCTTTCTTGGCCTCGACGAGCGCCTTGTACAGACGCCCCGAAGGCGCCACGGTCATGATTTCGCCGAACGCTTCCATCGCCACGGCATCCTCATGGGCGCCGGGCATCGTGTGATAGAGCATGCCGAGAACCTTGGAGCCGCCGACGCGTCGCACGGTGACGGTGCGCTCGCCGTCCTGCACCGGCTCGGTCGTATAGAGCGCGGGCAGGGCACGTGACGGCTTGGGAATGCGGCCGAAGTATTGCGCAATGCGCTGCAGCGTGCGGTCCGGGTCGAACTTGCCCGCGACGACGAGCACCGCGTTGTCCGGCTGGTAATACAGGTGATAGAACGCCTGCAGGCGCTCGATGCTGACGTTCTCGATGTCCGAGCGCGCGCCGATCGCCAGGTTGCCGTAGTTGTGCCAGTCGAAGGCGACGGCCTGCATGCGGCCCCAGAGCACCAGCCGCGGATTGTTCTCCCAGCGCTCGAATTCATTGCGCACCACCGTCATCTCGGTGTCGAGGTCCTTGCGCGCGACGAACGAGTTCACCATCCGGTCGGCTTCCATCGCGAGCGCCCAGTCGAGGTTGTCGTCCGATGCCGGGAACGTCTCGTGATAATTGGTGCGGTCGAAGTAGGTGGAGCCGTTGAAGTTCATCCCGCGCTTGCCGAGCTCCTGCATCAGGTTGCCGTGCGACGGCGTGCCCTTGAACAGCATGTGCTCGAGCAGGTGGGCCATCCCGGTCTCGCCGTAGTTTTCCTGGCGCGATCCGACCTTGTAGGTGACGTTGACGGTCGTGACCGGCTTGGTCGCATCCGGGAAGAGCAGCACGCGCAGGCCGTTCGAGAGGGTGTACTCGGTGATGCCTTCGACAGAGGGTCCCTGGAGCACGCCGGCGGGAACGGCCGCCTGCACGCCGGGAAGGAAGGCGCAGGCGAGGATGAACAGGAATGAGCGAAGGAGCGGGCGGATCATGAGATTGGGCTGTCGGCGAGGAGGCGCGAGTATAGGGGGAGGGTTGGCCGCCGTGAGACCCTGCGGGGCGGCGCTGGTTCAATTGACGTTTACGTTAACGTCAAGTACGCTTTGATCGTCCCGGCGGTCGTCCGGCAGGACCCGCCGCGATGGGCCCCGCGGGGCAGGGCGACGCTGGGGTAAGCTTTGCGTGGCCCCGCCGCCACCTCACGCCAGGTTACCCATGACCGATCTCTCGATCAGCCAGCAGCCGCTCGTGTACAAGCCGGTGCACAAGGTGCGGTTCGTCACCGCGGCAAGCCTGTTCGACGGCCACGACGCGTCGATCAACATCATGCGCCGGATCCTCCAGGCGTCCGGCTGCGAGGTCATCCATCTCGGACACAACCGGTCGGTCGAGGAGATCGTCAACTGCGCGCTGCAGGAAGACGCGCACGGCATCGCGATCTCGTCGTACCAGGGCGGTCACGTGGAGTACTTCAAGTACATGCTCGACCTCCTGCGCGAACGCGGCGGCGCGCACGTCAAGGTTTTCGGCGGTGGTGGCGGCGTCATCGTGCCGGCCGAGATCGCGGAGCTCCATGCCTACGGGGTGACGCGCATCTTCTCGCCCGAGGATGGTCAGCGCCTCGGGCTCCAGGGCATGATCAACGAGATCGTGGCGGCGGCCGATTGCGATCTCACGCACGCCGCGCCAGCGGCGCTCGATGCGCTGCGCACGGGCGATCGGTTCGAGCGCACCCGCGCGCTCGCCCGCCTCATCACCGCGCTGGAGGCCGGCACGGCGGGCGACGAGCTGTGTCGCGACCTCGCGCGCCGCGCGGCTGCCGCGACGGCGCCGAGCCTGGGCATCACCGGCACCGGCGGTGCCGGCAAGAGCTCCCTCACCGACGAGCTCATTCGCCGCTTTCGCGTGGACCAGCACGACCGCTTGCGCATCGCCGTGATCTCGATCGATCCCTCCCGCCGCAAGTCCGGCGGGGCGCTCCTCGGGGACCGCATCCGGATGAATGCGATCGAGCATCCCAACATCTACATGCGTTCGCTCGCGACGCGCGACGCGGGCAGCGAGGTGACGCGGGCGCTGCCGGAAGTCATCGCGGCGTGCAAGGTGGCAGGGTTCGATCTGATCATGGTCGAGACCTCCGGCATCGGGCAGGGCGATGCGGCGATCGCGCCCCTGGTCGATGTTCCGCTCTATGTCATGACCCCGGAGTTCGGCGCCGCCTCGCAGCTCGAGAAGATCGACATGCTCGACTTCGCCGAGTTCGTGGCGATCAACAAGTTCGACCGCAAGGGCGCGAGCGACGCGCTGCGGGATGTGCGCAAGCAGTACCAGCGCAATCACCAGCGCTTCAAGGCTTCGCTCGAGGAGATGCCGGTGTTCGGCACCATCGCCGCGCGGTTCAACGACGACGGCGTGACGGCGCTGTATCACGCACTCGCTGCCCGCCTGGCCGCGAAGGGTCTCGCGCTGCAGCAGTCACGGCTGCCGAAGCCGGCAACCATGCACTCCACCGGGCAGAACGTGATCGTGCCGCCCGCCCGCAGCCGTTATCTCGCCGAGATCGCCGCAACCCTGCGCGAGTACCACGCGTGGACTGCCGCACAGAGCCGGTTGGCCCGCGAGCGGCAGCAACTCCGGGCAACCAGGGCCATGCTCGCGGCCGAATGCAAGGACACGGCGCGGGCTGCCGGCGACGCCCGGAGCGGCGTCGCGATCGAGTGCAAGACGGAGCTGTCGGGCATCGATGTCCTGATCGGCACACGCGAGCAGCGCCTGGACCCGAAAGCCCGCAAGCTGCTCGACATGTGGCCGCAGACGAGGAAGGCCTATTCCGGTGAAGAATACGTGGTGCGCATCCGGGATCGCGAGATCCGCACGGCGCTCACCACGACGACGTTGTCGGGCACGCATATTCCGAAGGTGGCGCTGCCGCGCTTCGAGGACGAGGGCGAGATCCTTCGCTGGCAGCTCCTGGAAAACGTACCGGGCAGCTTCCCGTTCACCGGCGGCGCCTTCGCGTTCAAGCGCGAGAACGAGGATCCGACGCGGATGTTCGCCGGCGAAGGCGACGCCTTCCGCACCAACCGGCGCTTCCACCTGCTCGCCGACGGCATGCCGGCGCAGCGCCTGTCCACGGCGTTCGATTCGGTGACGCTCTACGGCTTCGATCCCGATCGCCGGCCGGACATCTACGGCAAGGTCGGCAACTCCGGCGTTTCCATCGCCACGCTGGACGACATGAAGGTGCTGTATTCCGGCTTCGATCTGTGCGATCCGAAAACCTCGGTGTCGATGACCATCAACGGACCGGCGCCGACGATTCTCGCCATGTTCATGAACACGGCGATCGACCAGCAGCTCGACAAGTTCCGCGCTGACAACGGCCGCGAGCCCACCGACGACGAGGCGGAAAAGATCCGTGCCTGGACGCTGTCGAGCGTGCGCGGCACGGTGCAGGCCGACATCCTGAAGGAAGACCAGGGCCAGAACACCTGCATCTTCTCGACCGAGTTCAGCCTCAAGGTGATGGGCGACATCCAGGAATGGTTCGTCCACCACGGCGTGCGCAATTTCTATTCGGTGTCGATCTCCGGGTATCACATCGCGGAGGCCGGAGCGAACCCGATCAGCCAGCTGGCATTCACGCTGGCGAACGGTTTCACGTTCGTGGAGGCCTACCTCGCGCGGGGCATGCATATCGACGATTTCGCGCCGAACCTGTCGTTCTTCTTCTCCAACGGCATGGATCCCGAGTACGCCGTCCTCGGGCGCGTAGCGCGGCGCATCTGGGCCGTGGCGATGAAGAACTGCTACGGCGCCAACGAGCGCAGCCAGAAGCTCAAGTATCACTGCCAGACCTCGGGACGCAGCCTGCATGCCCAGGAGATCGCCTTCAACGACATCCGCACCACGCTGCAGGCGCTCATCGCGACGTACGACAACGCCAATTCGCTGCACACCAATGCGTACGACGAGGCCATCACCACGCCGACCGAGGAGAGCGTGCGCCGGGCGATGGCCATCCAGCTCATCATCAATCGCGAATGGGGCCTTGCCAAGAACGAGAACCCGAACCAGGGCTCGTTCGTCATCGAGGCGCTCACCGATCTCGTCGAAGACGCCGTGCTGAAGGAATTCGAAGCCATCAGCGAGCGCGGCGGCGTGCTCGGCGCGATGGAGACCGGCTATCAGCGGGGCAAGATCCAGGAAGAGTCGCTGTACTACGAGCACCGCAAGCACAACGGCAGCTATCCCATCGTCGGCGTGAATACGTTCCGCAATCCGCAGTCCGACGCCGGGCCGCAGACGGTACAGCTCGCGCGCTCCACCACGGACGAAAAGGAATCGCAGCTCACGCGGCTTGCAGACTTCCACGCGCGGCACGCGGCAGCGGCGGCCGCGGCGATCGCGCGCCTCAAGGAGACGGTGATCCGCAACGACAACGTATTCGACGAGCTGATGAACGCGGTACGCGTCTGCTCGCTCGGCCAGATCACCAACGCATTGTTCGAGGTCGGCGGCCAGTATCGGCGCAGCATGTAGGCACGCACGCTCGGCGCGACCAGGAAACCGACGCTGCAAAAAAAAGGCCGCGTCTCTCAACGCGGCCGAAATCTCGAAACGGAGAACCCAACCTTCGCCCATCCCCCCCGGGTGCGCGAAGCAGCGATGCAGCCCCCGAAGACGAATTAGCAAGAACCGCACCGCAACAGTTTCACGCGGCTAATCAATGCATTGGAATTCACCTTCGGCGCGCGTGTAAGCTGCCCCGACATGGTTTTTGTGATCGACAAAACGTCGTCGACGACGACGCGCGACATGAACGCCTTATGATGGTGTCCTTGAAGAAGCGTCGCACAGGTGCATCGTCCATGCCGTTCATTCGAGCAGATCTCGCCCCCTCGTCGGTGCATGGATGCCTGCGCGGGCCATGCCGGTCTCTTGCCAATGCCTGAACGCGACCCCGAGGAGTGGGCTTTCCCCGCCGCATTGCAGCCGGATCCCGACGAGCTCGACTTCGACCTCGAGCCGGTGCTCGACGCGGTGGTCATGCTGCGCGCGGAAATTCCCGACGAGGCATTCACTGCCTCCGTGCTGGGCACCGAGCGCGTGGGCAGCGGCATCGTCATCGACAGCGACGGGCTCGTTCTCACCATCGGCTACCTGATCGCCGAGTCGGAGGCCATCTGGCTGACGACGAACGCCGGGCAGGTGATTCCGGCCCATGCGATCGCGTATGACTTCCAGAGCGGTTTCGGACTCGTCCAGCCGCTTGGAAAACTCGCTGCACCGCCGCTCGATCGTGGCAGCGCGATCCCCATCGACCGGGGCGACGACGTGCTGATCATCGGTCACGGCGGGCGCGCACATGCGCTGAAAGCGAAGGTGTTCGGCAAGCGCGAGTTCGCCGGCTACTGGGAGTACGTGCTCGACGAGGCGATCTTTACCATGCCAGCGCACCCCGAGTGGGGCGGTGCTGCGCTGGTCGACATGGAGGGCAAGCTCGCCGGCGTGGGTTCACTGTTCGTGCAGGAGGACTTCGACGGCGACGCCGTGAAGGGCAACATGATCGTGCCCATCGATCTGCTCGACCCCATCCTCGACGATCTCGTGCGACGCGGCCGCAGGACCGGCCTGCCGCGCCCGTGGCTCGGTGTTTACGCGGCCGAAGTGCGCGATCGCGTGGTGATCACGGGCCTCGCGCAGGGCGGTCCCGCCGACACCGCAGGCATCAGGTTGGGGGACGTGATCACCGCGGTGGGGGCGCACAAGGTGAGCGACCTCGCTGATTTTTTTCGCAAGGTCTGGCGCCTGGGCCCCGCAGGCACCACGATTCCAGTTACCGTGCTGCGCGCGAGCACGACGCATCGCGTTCGCGTGGAGTCGATCGATCGCGCCGACATCATGCATCGGCCGCGCCTGCAGTAAACGTACGTGGGGACCTCGCGCTCTTGAGCACCCCTGGCGACATGCATTATCGTGGCGTCGGCCCCGGAATCCGGCAGTACAAGACGCCAAACCCCAGTGGAGGAACTGCAATGCGCCTTTCCCGCCTCGCCGCGCTGTTCTGCGCGGTCATCGTGACCGCATCCGCCGCGGCGCAGACGCCGCTTCGCGTGATTCTCTTTCCGGGCGGAGCGACGGTCCCGATGTGGGTCGCGCAGGAGAAGGGCTTCTTCACCCGGGAAGGGCTCGCGGTGAAGGTGACGCTGACGCCGAGCTCGGTATTCCTCGCCGAAGCGCTGATGAAGGGCGACCAGGACGTTGCACTCGCCACCTTCGACAACGTCGTCGGCTACCAGGAGGGCCAGGGCGAAGTGCAGCTACCGAGTCCGCCCGACTTCTTCGCGTTCATGTCGGTGATGCACGGCACGGTCCATCTCATGGCCAGTCCGGACATCACGACGATCGCGGACCTCAAGGGCAAGACGCTTGGCGTCGATGCGGTCGCCACGGGATATTCGCTCGCCATGATGAAGCTGTTGCAGAAGGGTGGCCTCGAGCCGGGCGACTACAAGCTGGATCCGATCGGCAACACGGGCCAGCGGCAGAAGCTGCTGCTCGCGAACAAGACCGTCGCGACCATCCTGACCACGCCGCTCGATCTCCTGCCGCGCAGCAAGGGCTATCGCGAGCTGGCGAACTTCTCCGAGGCCGTGGGACCGTATCAGGCGATCGCCGGCCTGACGCGGCGCTCCTGGGCCGAGTCGCATCGCGACACGTTGCTCAAGTTCATTCGCGCGTCGGTGTCCGCGCTCGACTGGCTGATGGATCCGGCGAACAAGGCGGAGCTGGTGGCGATCTATCGCAAGAACCTGCCCGACGTGCCGGAGCCCGCAGCCGTGGCCGCCGTCACCGCCATGACCGGGGATGTCGACGGATTCACGCGCGGGGGACGGTTCGACATGGCCGGCGTGCAGAACGTGCTGCAGATCCGCAGCGAGTTCGGCAAGCCGCAGAAGACCCTTTCCGATCCCACTCGCTACATCGATGAATCGTACCTGCGCGCGGCAACCGGCGCGCGCTGACCAGGAATCCGCATGAGTGTCCAGAAGCCCAGCGAGCCGCGCATCGTCCGGCCCGACGACATCGACCCGCATCACAACTGGCAGCGGCCGCTGCAGTCGCCGGGCCATACGCAGGTCGACTTCGAGGAGCGGATCAATTTCCGGCGCCTGCACGATTACCGCCTCGCCCGCACGCGTGCGGCGCTGGCCGGCTCCGGGCTTGGCGCGCTGCTGTCGTTCGACCAGCACAACATCCGCTACACCACCAGCACCGTGATCGGCGAATGGGCGCGCGACAAGCTCACGCGGTATTCGCTGCTCACCGGCAACGGCGACCCGTACATCTGGGATTTCGGCTCCGCCGCGCGGCATCACCGTTTGCACGCGCCGTGGCTGCATCACGATCACTGCCACGCGGGCCTGCTCGGACTGCGCGGTGCCGTCGGCGATTACGAGCTGTTCCGCGATGCGGCGCGCGAGATCAAGGCGATCCTCGACGCGGAGGGCGTCGGCGACATGCCACTCGGCGTCGACGTGGTGGAACCGCCGATGATGCTGGAGCTGCAGAAGCTCGGCATCGACGTGCGCGACGGCCAGCAGGTCATGCTGCAGGCGCGCGAAGTGAAGAACCTCGACGAGCTCATGCTGCTCAACATGGCTGCCGCCATGGTCGACGGCGTCTACCAGGACATCACCGAGGCCCTGAAGCCCGGCGTCAAGGAAAGCGAGATCGTCTCGCTCGCGACCAAGCGCCTCTACGACATGGGCTCCGATTGCGTGGAGGCCATCAACGCGATCTCCGGCGAGCGCTGCTCGCCGCACCCGCACAACTTCACCGACCGGCTGATCCGCCCCGGCGACCAGGCATTTTTCGACGTCATCCAGTCGTACATGGGCTACCGCACGTGCTACTACCGCACCTTCAGCGTCGGCCGGGCGACGCCCGCGCAGCACGACGCGTACCGCAAGGCGCGCGAATGGATGGATCGGGCGATCGATCTCCTCAAGCCCGGTGTGAGTTCCGATAGCGTCGCCGCGGCGTTCCCGACGGCGGACGAGATCGGCTTCTCGAGCGAGATGGAGGCGTTCGGTCTCAACTTCTGCCATGGCCTCGGCCTTGGACTGCACGAGCGGCCACTCGTGTCACGGCTCAATTCGCTGCGCAATCCCATCGAGCTCAAGGTCGGCATGGTGTTCGCCGTCGAGACGTATTGCCCCGCGAGCGACGGCATCTCGGCAGCGCGCATCGAGGAGGAGGTGATCCTGACGCCCACCGGGCCGAAGGTCATCTCGCTCTTCCCGGCGCAGGAACTGCCCATCGCCAACCCGTATTGAACGGCGCTGCCGTTCGTCCTTCTTGAACAGGTTTCCAATGAATGCAGGCACGCAGGGCACGCGGATCGGCTGGATCGGCGCGGGACGGATGGGTTACGAAATGGCGGCCTTCCTCGCCAAGGGCGGTGCGGACCTCACCGTCTGGAACCGCACCCGCGCGAAGGCGGAGCCGCTCGCGAAACATGGCGCCAAGATCGCCGATGGCCTGCCGGAGCTCGCGGCGTGCGACATCGTGTTCTGCATGGTGTCGACGTGGGACGACGTGCGCGAAGTGATTGCCGGACCTTCGGGGCTGCTCTCCCGGGATGGTGCACGACCGCGCCTCGTCGTGGAGTGCTCGTCGATCTCGCTCGAAGGCTCGGCGGAGCTGCGCGCGCTGCTGGCCGAGCGCGGTATTGCGCTCCTCGCCGCTCCGGTCAGCGGCAACGCCAAGGTGATCAAGGCGGGCCGGCTTTCCTTCGTGTGCTCCGGCCCGCGCGAATCGTTCGATGCCGCGTTGCCGTTCCTGAAGATGATCGGACCCGCGGCGAGCTACGTTGGCGAAGGCGAGCTCGCGCGCATCGTGAAGATCTGCCACAACGTGTTCCTCGGCGTCGTCACGCAGTCGCTCGCCGAGATCACCGTGCTCGCCCAGAAGGCCGGTGTGCCGCGACACGCATTCCTGGATTTCATGAACCAGAGCGTCATGGGCTCGACCTTCACGCGCTACAAGACGCCCGCCTTCGTGAATCTCGACATGAAGGTGACGTTCACGCCACACCTCCTGCGCAAGGATCTCGATCTGGGCCTCGACGCCGGGCGGCAGTTCGAGGTGCCGCTGCCGCTGGCGTCGATCACGCGCGATATCGTGCAATCGCTGATCGGACGCGGCATGGACAAGGAGGATTTCGCCAAGCTGATCGTGCAGCAGGCGCAGGCATCGGGCGTCGAGCTCCAGCCGGAAAACGTGCCGGTGAGCGACGGCCTGAGCTGACTTCTAGCCGATTCGCTCGCCGCGCCCGCGTCCCACCAGATCGACGAGCACGGCGGCGAGCAGCACCACGCCGATGATCAGCGGCTGCCATTGCGCCTTGACGTCCAGCAGGTTCATGCCGTTGATGACCAGCGCCAGGATGATCGAGCCGAGCACCGTCCCGAGCAGGCTGCCGACCCCGCCGAACAGTGACGTGCCACCGATCAGCACCGCGGCGATCACTGGCAGCAGCAGCGGTTCGCCCATGCCGGAATCCGCCGCATTCACGCGGGCGAGATACACCAGCGCAGCGATGCCCGACATGAGTCCGCTGATCGTGTAGACGAGCAGCCGCCTCCGCATGACGGGTATGCCAGACAGCCGTGCCGCCTCGGGATTGGCCCCGATGGCATAGATCTCGTGGCCCACGTTGAGCCTGCGCGTGAACAGCGCGCCCACCGCGAGCACGACGAGCATCAGGTAGACGGGCACCGGGACCCCTAGCCAGAAGCCCGTGCCCACGGCGCGGAACGCCGGCGGAAAGCCGAAGATTTCCTGGCCTCCCATGTAGTGGAACGCGAGGCCCTGCAGGATCCACAGCATGGCGTATGTCGCGAGGAATGGCGGCAGCCGGATGAGAGTGATCGCGAGGCCGTTCAGCAGTCCGAAGAAGGTGCTGCAGCCGATGGCGGTGGCGACGCCGAGCCAGGGTGAATGACCGGACTTGATGACGCCGGCGGCGAGGCACGCCGACAGCGTCAGGTTGGCGGCGACCGACAGATCGAAGCCGCCCGCCAGGATGACCAGCGTCAGGCCCGAGGCGAGCAGGAACATGAGGCTTGCCTGGCGCAGGACGTTGAGCAGGTTGGCGGGTTGCAGGAATGCGTCCGTCGCGATGGCCAGTCCGAGGCCCATCAGCGCGATCAGGACCGCGCGCAATGCCAGCGCGGCGCCATGGCTCGCGAAGAGATGCCGCCAATGCCGCTGCACGCGCGCGCCGGCAGGCGCGACGGAGGTCGTCGACGGATTCATGCTGCGCGGACCGGCAGCCGTGCCTTGCGCACGCTGTCGAGGGTGATCACGATCATGATCAGCACGCCGATCGACACGACCTGCAGCGACGACTCGATGCCGAGCAGGTCGAGCGCATTGCGCAGGATCGTGATGGTCAGCACGCCCAGGACGGTGCCCGCAAGCCAGCCATCGCCGCGCTCGAACGACGTTCCGCCCAGGACCACGGCGGCGATCGCGTCGAACTCCATGCCGATCGCCACGGTGGGATGCGCTGCGTTCATGCGGCCGATCAGGAGCAGTGCCGCCAATCCGGAAACGATGCCGCCGAACGCGTAGATTGCGACGTGATAGAGGCTGGCGCGCGCACCGGCCAGGACGAGGGCGTCGCGGTTGCCGCCGATCGCGAACACGTACGTGCCGAAGCGGGTCCAGTACAGCAGCACGTGGGTTACGAGCCACGTCACGAACGCGAGCAGCACCGGGAACGGGATGCCTGCCACGTTCGTCCCGTAGAGGGTGGAGATCGCCGGGCCCAGTCCGGAGACGGCATTCCCCTCGGTGATCACCAGTGCTGCGCCCTGTGCGATGCCAAGGGTGCCCAGCGTCACCACGAACGGCGGCAGCCGCAGGAGCGAGATCAGCAGGCCGTTGCCGACGCCGAACGCGAGCCCGACCACGATCGACAGCGCCAGCCCGGCACCGAGACCATGCCCCGTCGCGAGCGCTTCGGCGAGCGCCACCCCGCACAGGCTCAGCACCGCGCCCGCCGAGAGATCGAGCCCTTCGCTCATGATGATCAGCGTCATGGGCAGGGCGAGCATCAGGAGGATCGACGCCTGGAGACCGAGGTTGGTGACGTTGCGCGCCGAGCTGAAGCCATGCACTCCCAGCAGCGCGATCACGGTGACCGCGATGCCGATCGGCAGGATGGCCGGCAGCGGGCGCGCGCGCCGCGTCACGGCCTGTCGCGCGTTTGTCACGCCGCCGCCTCGTGCATCGCGAGCCGCAGGATGTTCGCCTCCGAAAGCTCCGTGCGTGACAGCTCACCGGAGATCCTGCCTGCCCGCATCACGTACGCACGGTCGCACAGGTGGACGATTTCGGCGAGCTCCGAGCTGATCAAAAGGACAGCGGCGCCATGCTGCACGAGATCCTCGATCAGTCCGAAGATCTCCGCCTTGGCGCCGACGTCGATGCCGCGGGTCGGTTCGTCGAAAATGAACAGCCGGCACCCCGCGGCGAGCCACTTGCCGATCACGACCTTCTGCTGGTTGCCGCCGGAGAGAACGCGCGCACGGCGACCGGGCTCGCCGGGCGTGACGCGCAGGCGTGCGATCAGCTCGCGCGACTGGCGCAGCGCCGGCCGTGCGCGATACCAGCCGCGCGGGAACAGCTTCCACAGCGAGCTCGAGAGCAGGTTGTCGTGGACCGAGCGCTCGAGCGCGAGGCCGTGCTGCTTGCGATCCTCGGGAATGAGAGCGACGCCTCGCGCCGAGACGACGTCCGGTCCGCCGCTGACCGCCTCGCCGAATATGCGCACCTCGCCCGCGGCCACCGCATCGGCGCCGAACACGGCGCGCGCAACTTCGCTGCGTCCGGCACCGACCAGTCCGGACAGCCCGACGATCTCGCCCGCGCGCACGACGAGATCGACACCCCGCACGCCGGTATCGGTGACCAGCCCGCGCACTTCCAGCGCCGGAGCGCCGGCGGTGGCGAAACGCTGGCGCAGGTACGTGCTGCCGACGGATCGCCCGACCATCATGCCGATGAGCTTTTCCGGGGTGGTCTCGGCGACGCCCATCGCCGCGACGCGCTTGCCATCGCGGAGCACGGTGACGCGGTCGCCCAGCGCGAAGACTTCCTGCAGGCGATGGGAGATGTAGACGATCGCCACGCCGTCGGCGCGCAGCTTCCGGATCACCGCGAACAGGGCTTCGGTCTCACGATCCGAAAGCGCGGCGGTGGGCTCGTCCATCACGAGGATGCGCGCCCGCTGCGACAGCGCCTTCGCGATCTCCACCATCTGTTGCTGGGCGACGCCAAGATGCGCGGCGAGCGCGCGGGTGTCGTAATCGAGCCCGAGGGACGCGAGCACGGCGTCGGCGTCACGGTGCATTCGCGCCCGGTCGATCAGCCCGAAACGACGTGGCTCGCGCCCGAGAAAGATGTTTTGCGCGATGTCCAGGAACGGAACGAGGGAGAACTCCTGGAAGATCACCGCGATGCCGAGCCGGCGCGCGTCGGCGGGAGAGTGGATGTCCACCGGCTCGCCGGCAAAGCGCAACTCGCCGCTGTCGGCGCGGTAGGCGCCATAAAGCACCTTGATCAGCGACGATTTGCCGGCGCCGTTCTCGCCCAGCAGCATGTGCACCTCGCCGCCGCGGATCTCCAGGCTGACATCGTCGAGGGCGCGCACGCCCGGGAACGTCTTGCTGATGTGCGACAGCGCGAGCAGCGGAGCGGCGACGGGTGCGCGGCCCGCCGTATCTTCGGCAACGGCCATCCTGCGGCTGGGCTATCCGCGCGGGCGGATGGCGATCATGTCGAGCTCGACGCGCGCTCCGGGCGTGCTCAGGCTGTTGATGCAGATCGTCGTGCTCGCCGGCTTCCAGTCGCCGAAATATTCCTTGAGCACCTCGACCATGCCGTCCATGTCACGCATGTCGGTCAGGTATTTGGTCACCTTGACGACGTGACGCCAGGTGAGCCCCTGGTGGTCGAGCACCATCTTGATCCCGTCCATCGCCCGCCTTGTCTGCGTCTCGATGTCGGAGGGATGCCGGTGTTCCTCGGGCACGTGCGGGTGCTGGTGATAGAGGGGCGATGCGGTCGACCCCGAGATGAACAGGATGTCGGCCGGTCCGGCGACATGGATCGCCGGCGCATAAGGCATGAACCGCTCCTGATCCGGCCGCGGATGCACGGCGACGGCCACCTGCTCGATGTTGCGTGCGTTGTCTGCCATTCACGGACTCCGGCGGGTCACTTCGTCCGATGCGTATCAGCTCGCGAACTCTTCCCACTTGGGACACGTCCGCTTTTCCGCAGGCACCTCGAACGGAGCCATGTTGGTCTTGTCGATGACGATGCCCTTGATGGTGATCTGTGCCGGTACCGGTTGCTTGCGCAGGCTGCGGATGGCCGCCATGGTCGCGAGGCATCCCATCTTGTAGCCGTTGAACTCCGCCGTGGCCAGGAGGCGTCCCGCCTTGATCGCCTCGATCGACTCCGGCACACCGCCGATCCCGACGACCTTGGTGTTCTTCTTGCCGGCGGCCTCGAGCGCCTCGATGACGCCGAAGGCCATCACATCGGCCGCGGCCATGACGCCGTCGATGTTCGGATTCGACTGGATCAGGTTCTCCGTCACCTGCAAGGCCTGCAGGCGCTGGTAGTTCGCCGGCTGCGAAGCGACGAGCTTCACGCCGGGATTCTCCTCGAGCGCCTTGCGGAAGCCGCGCACGCGATCGTCGCTGGTCGTGGCGCCCTTCACGCCCTCGATGATCACGACATTGCCTTTGCCGCCCAGAGCCTTGAGCAGGTACCGGCCGGCATCGAGGCCGAGGTTGTAGTCGTCGGCGGCGACGTAGCTCACGAACTTGCCGCCCTGCACGCGATCGTTGTAATTCACGAGCGGAATGCCGGCCGCGTTCACCTTCTCGATCGCCGGCACGACCCCGCGCGAGTCGACGGCCATGAAGAGGATCGCGTCCGGATGCTTCACCGTGACGTCCTCGATCTCCGAGAGCTGTTCCGCCAGATTGTTCGGTCGCGTTGGTGCGTAGTGCGTGACGGGACCGGCGTTGAGGTCCTTCGCCGCGCGCTCGACGCCGGCGCGCACGAGCGCGAAATGCGGGTCGACCTGGTTCTTGTAGAAAGCGGCGAGGCGCTCGCCGTCGGCACTGGCGCCGGCCGAACCGGCAGCGGCGATCGCCGCCACGCACGCCATTAAAGTGGTGCGGACGAGCATCCGCGGGAATGCACGCATCATTTCCTCCGGGCGGTAGGACTGTGGGCCCGCCTGCCTTGCCCTGCGGCGGGTTTCGCGCGAGTGTACTGCAATACGGCGCTCACCGACGCGCAGCACCTCGCACGCCGCCGCGTGTTCCTGCCAGAATCCCTGCGCGCCGTGTCGCGGGTCGCCGCGATCAAGCGGACAAGCGGACGCCCCTGTCTCGTGGGGCATGCAAGGACGTCGGGCAGGACCGTTACGCGAGCGCGCCGTTCACCGATTCCACCGCGCATTCGAGCTCGGCTTCCCGCCGTTCGAGGTTCGAACGCTGGCGTTCCGCGTCGAAGAAGTTCGCCTGTGCATGCCGCAATGCGGTGCGCAGCCCTTCCTCGACGACCGGATGGTAGAACGGCATCTCGAGCGCCTGCGTCAGGGTGAACTTCGCCTGGATCGCCCAGGCGACCAGATGTGCGAGATGCTCGGCGTCGGGACCGATCATCTCGGCACCAAGAATCCGCCCGGTCATCACGTCGGCATAGACGTGCAGTAACCCCTTGTTGCGCAGCATCACGCGACTGCGGCCCTGGTCCTCGAACGACACTTCCCCCGTGACGAACCGGCCGGGTTCGAGGTCGGCGTGCCGCGCTCCGGCGATCGCGAGCTGCGGATCCGAGAACACGATGCCGAGCGGCGTGCGCCGCAGGCCGGGCTCGACGTGCGGGAATCGCGCGGCGTTGTGGCCGGCGATGCGGCCTTCGTCGGCGGCTTCGTGCAGCAGGGGCAGGTCGTCGCTGGCGTCGCCGGCGATGAACACGGGATGCTGGCCGCACTGCATCGTATGGCGATCGAATACCGGCACGCCGCGCGCGTCGCGTTCGATCGTGGTGCTCTCGAGCCCGAGGTTGCGCACGTTCGGAATGCGCCCCGTCGCGGCGATCACCTTCGCCACCACCTCGGAACGGACTTCCCCGTCGGCGCCGCAGTACGTGATGCGCACGCCGTCGTCGGCCGTTTCCACCGAGCGCACGTCGGCGTCGGCGTCGAGCATGAACTCGTCCTGGAAAGTCCTGATCGCGTAGGCGCGGACATCGGGGTCGCTGAACGGGCCGACGTGGCCCAAGCGGCCGAACAGCAGCACGTGCACGCCCAGACGCGACAGCGCCTGCCCGACTTCGAGTCCGATGACCCCGGGGCCGAACACGGCAACGGAGCGGGGAAGATCGTCCCAATCGAACACGTCGTCGTTCACCGCCAGCCGGTCACCAAGCGCCTTGAGGAAGGGGGGAACGCTCGGTGACGAGCCGGTGGCGATGACCGCCCGCGCAAACGTCACGCGCGGACCACCGTCGATCTGCAATGCGTGGTCGCCAACGAAGCGCGCATGGCCGCGGATGCGGTCCTGCTCCGGGATGGCGTTCACGCCGTCGAGCACGAACCCGACGAACCGATCGCGCTCGCGCTTTAACCGGGCCATGACGGCACGGCCGTCGATGCGCAGCTGACCGTCGAGACGCAAGCCGAAGGTCTCCCAGCGCGCGGGCGCGTGCGCGGCTTCGGCCGCGGCGATGAGCAGCTTGCTCGGCATGCAGCCGACCCGCGCGCAGGTCGTGCCGTACGGCCCGCCCTCGATGAGCACCGTGCGGGCGCCGGCGGCGACCGCCGAACGGTACGCCGCGAGTCCCGCAGTCCCCGCGCCGATCACGGCGACTTCCACTGTGAGTTCGTTCATGGCTTATGGTCGTTGTTCATGGGTGCGCGCTCGCGGGTCCGGCGGGGACCTGCGAGCGCACGGGTGGTCGATTCCGGCGCGGCGCATCGCCGGCCCGGAACAGCTTACGCCGCTTTCCTGGCCAGCTTCTCGAGCTCTTCGAGGCCGCCGATCAAGCGCCCGTTGATGAACACCTGCGGGACGGTCTGCGCCCCCGCGATGGCGCCGACCACCTTCGTGCGCGTGGTGTGCGGCAGCGCCACTTCCGCGTAGTCGTAGCCGAGCTCATGCAGGAGCGCCTTTGCCTTCGCGCAGTAGCCGCAGCCCTCGCGGGTGAGGATCGCGACCTGGTCCGGCAGCTTCGCATTCGCATTGACGTGGTGCAGCATGGTGTCGGCGTCGGACACCTCGAACGGATCGCCCGGCTTCTCCGGCTCGATGAACATCTTCTGGATGATGCCGTCCTTCACGAGCATCGAGTAGCGCCACGAGCGCTTGCCGAAGCCGAGGTCCGATTTGTCGACGAGCATGCCCATGCCCGCGGTGAACTCACCGTTGCCGTCGGGCAGCAGGCGCACGTTCTGCGCTTCCTGGTCCTTGGCCCATTCGTTCATGACGAACGTGTCGTTCACCGACACGCAGACGATCTCGTCCACGCCGTTGGCGCGGAACACGGGCGCGAGCTCGTTGTAGCGCGGCAGGTGGGTCGACGAGCAGGTCGGGGTGAATGCTCCGGGCAGGGAGAACACGACCACCGTCCTGCCGGTGAAGATGTCGTCCGACGTCACCGTCTTCCACTCGTTGTTCTCGCGCACGCGGAACCCGACTTTGGGGACGCGCTGGCCTTCACGGTTCTGCAGCATCTTGCACTCCTTCTCACGTTGTCAGATCGATGCAGCGATTATTGGGGCGCGCGTGCGCACGCACCAATACTTTGTTAGCATGGTCGCAATAGGTTGCGCCTATCGTTCGCACAGCTGATGACCCTCACCGAGCTCAGGTACATCGTCGCCGTCGCCGGCGAACGCCATTTCGGCCGCGCTGCGCAGCGTTGCTTCGTCAGCCAGCCGAGCCTCTCCGCGGCGGTCAAGAACCTCGAGGACGAGCTCGGTGTGCGCATCTTCGAACGCGGCAAGGGCGACGTCCTGCTCACGCCCATCGGCGAGGACGTGGTCGCCCAGGCGCGCCGCACGCTCGAGGAGGCGGAACGGGTCAGGACCATCGCGCGCCAGGGCTCGAACCCGCTCCTGGGCCCCCTGCGTCTCGGGGTCATCCACACGGTGGCCCCGTATCTCCTGCCGGAGCTCGTCGCGGCGCTGCGCCACGCCGCACCCCAGATGCCGCTCGACATCGAGGAGAACCTGACTGCCAATCTGGACCAGATGCTGCACGCAGGGTTCCTCGATGCCGCGATCGTCGCACTGCCGTACGAAGGTCCGGGGATCGTCACGGCACCGCTCTACGAGGAGGCGTTCCAGGTGATCGTGCCCAACGGGCATCCCTGGGCACGGCGCAAGAGCGTGCGTCCCGACGAGCTCAGCCAGGAGAACCTGCTGCTCCTCAACGTCGGCCACTGCTTTCGCGATCAGGTGCTCGATGTCTGTCCCGAGTTCTTTCGGCCCCCCGCGCCGGGAAAGGCCGGCAATTCGCTCGAGACCATCCGCAACATGGTCACTTCCGGCATGGGCATCTCGGTCCTGCCGGCGACGGCGCTCACGCCGAAATACGCGAGCAGCCTGGTCAAGGCCATTCCGTTCGCGCCCCCGGCACCCACGCGCCGCGTGGTGCTCGCCTCCCGCAGCGGGTTCCCGCGCGAGGCGGCGCTGCAGGCCATCGTGCGCGTTGTGGCGAAGCTCAACCTGCCGATCACGCCCCTCGATTGAGGACCCGCAGTCCTGCGGCGCGCCGTCGCTCGTCCACCGCCGGTCCGCCGCTTAGAATGAAGGCCTCGGCAGACGCGGAGGTCGCATGAGCATCCGGACGGTAGGCGTGGTGGGCGCGGGCACGATGGGCAACGGCATCGCCCAGGCCTGCGCGGTGGTGGGCGTGGATGTCGTGATGGTCGATGTCGCGGAGGCCGCCGTCCTGCGCGGGCTCGCCACGATCACGACCAGCCTGGATCGCTTGCTGAAGAAGGAGAAGATCAGCGCTTCCGACAAGCACGCGGCGGTGGCCCGCATTCGCGGCACCACCGATTACGGCGATCTCAAGTCCGCCGATCTCGTGATCGAGGCGGCGACGGAGGATGAATCCCTCAAGCTGCGCATTCTCAAGGAGGTCGACACGCTCGCGCAGCCCAGCACGATCCTTGCGACGAACACGTCATCGATCTCGATCACCAAGCTCGCGGCCGCTACCTCGCGCCCGGGCCGCTTCGTCGGCATGCACTTCTTCAATCCGGTGCCGCTGATGGCACTGGTCGAGATCATTCGCGGCCTGCAGACGGACGACGCGACCGTCGCGGCGGTGGACGCCTTCGCACGGCATCTCGGCAAGACGCCGATCACCACGAAGAACAGCCCGGGGTTCGTGGTGAATCGCCTGCTCTGTCCCATGCTGAACGAGGCCGCATTCGCGCTGCAGGAAGGACTCGGCAGCCCCGAGGACATCGATGCCGCCATGAAGCTCGGCTGCAATCACCCGATCGGTCCCCTGGCACTCGCCGACATGGTGGGACTCGACGTGCTGCTGGCGGTCATGGAGGTCCTGTATCGCGACTTCAACGACCCCAAGTACCGGCCCGCGCTGCTGCTGCGGGAGATGGTCGCGGCCGGCTATCTCGGGCGGAAGTCGGGTCGCGGCTTCTACACCTATCAGTCCTGACCGCGTGCCGGAGCCGCGCCGCAGCGCCGGCCCGCGTAAAATCACCGGAGTGCATGCATGACCTATGAAACGCTGACCCTCGAGCAACCCGAGCCGGGCATCCAGCTCCTGACGATCAATCGGCCCAAGGCGTTGAACGCCCTGTCGCCACAACTCCTGCAGGAGCTTTTCGCGGCGCTGTGCGCCGTGGAGGCCGATCACGGGACGCGATGCCTGCTCGTCACCGGCGCGGGGAAGGCGTTCGTCGCGGGCGCGGATATCGCCGCGATGCGCGGGATGTCACCGCTGGAAGGCCGCGAGTTTGCGCTCAAGGGGCACGGCTGCACCCGCATGCTGGAGCTCATGCCGTTCCCGGTCATCGCCCTCGTGAACGGCTTCGCTCTTGGCGGAGGCTGCGAACTCGCGCTGGCGTGCGACTGGATCATCGCGTCCGAAAACGCCGTGTTCGGCCAGCCGGAGGTGAATCTCGGCGTCTGCCCTGGCTTCGGCGGCACGCAGCGCCTGCCCCGACTCGTCGGCAAGGCGCTGGCGCTGGAGTTGATCTGCACGGGCCGTCAGGTGAAAGCCGAGGAAGCCCTGCGGATCGGGCTTGTCAATCACGTGGTCGCACCCGACAAGCTCATGGAGCAGGGTTTGCATCTCGCGCGCATGGTGTGCAGCAAGGGGCCGCTCGCCGTGAAGATGTCGAAGCACCTGGTGCAGCGCGGGCAGGACCTCGATCTCGCCAACGCCAACGCGATGGAAGCCGACGTGTTCGGCCTGCTCTGTGCGACGGAGGACAAGCGCGAGGGGATGACCGCCTTCCTCGAAAAGCGTCAGGCCAATTTCGCCGGGCGCTAGCGAAGAGCGCAGCCTCAGGACGGCGGAAGCTCGTTCGGCCGCGACGTCACGTAGACCGTCCCCGTGAAGGTGCCGATGAGGGTTTCATCGGCGCGCGTGACGTCGATGCGATAGACCGCGAGCTTGCGGCTGCGCGAGACCTCCGTCGCCGTCGCCGTCAGCACGTCGCCGACCTGCGCCGCGACGTGGAAGGTCATGTGGGCGTCGATCCCCGCTGCGAGCATGCCATGCGAATTCGACGCCAGGCCGAAGGCGGTATCGGCGAGCGTGAACAGCATGCCGCCGTGGCACGTCCCGTTGAAGTTGAGATGCTTCTCGCGCACGGTCACCTGCACGACCGCGCGCCCGGAGCCGCCCTCGATGCAGCGCACGCCGAGTCCATGCGCGAAATCGGCGCGCGCACCGAGGCGCATCACCCGTCGCGCAGCTTCGGCTGCGTGATCCGTCATGCCGCGCTCCTGTCCGGGTGGGCGCGACCCGTGCCTGCCGGTTCGCCGATGCCGACCAGCACGACCGGCCTGTGTTCCCTCGGCCGCCCGGGAATGCCGCACGACGCATCCGGCGCGGGGTCAAGCATGCGAACGCGGCAGGCCAGGCCGCGCGCCTGCGCCGCGGTGACCACCGCCTGCGCGCCCATGCCGGCGTGCGCGCGATCGACGTCCGCCGACGTCGTCGCAATGACCACGACCGCCGGTGCATCCATCGATGCCGCCGGTTCCGACCGGACGCTTTCGGCTTCGAGCACATACACGGCGATACCGGACGGAACCGCCGCTGCGGCGGCGCGCACGACCTCGGCGAGCACGCGGTGCTCGAGCGGGTCCCCGGCGAAGCGCTCGGCATGCCGCACGGCGAGGGCCCGGTCGACGGCAGCAACGGCATCGGGCTCCACGCGCGCCGCCACGCCGAGCCGGCGGCCGCGGCCCGTGCGCCTGGCATGCTCCGCGATGGCATCGACGAGCGCTTCCACGCCTTCGCCCCGCGTCGCCACGGTCTTCAGGACGACGACGCTCGCGCCCTTGTCGCGGCGCAGGCGCAGCATGTCCTTCAGATCGCGCAGCGTGGCATCGGCCGCAACGAGATCCGCCTTGTTCACCACCAGCACGTCGGCAATCTCGAGGATGCCGGCCTTGATCGCCTGCACGTCGTCGCCGAGTCCCGGCGGACACACGACGATGCGGGTGTCGGCGAGGGCGGTGATCTCGACTTCCGACTGTCCGGCGCCGACCGTCTCGACGATGACGATGTCGAACCCGGCGGCATCGAACACGTCGACGATGCGTGCCGTCGTACGCGACAGCCCGCCGAGATGGCCGCGCGACGACAGCGACCGGATGAATACGTCCTCATGGGCGCCATGCTCGCCCATGCGCACGCGATCGCCGAGCACCGCGCCGCCGGTGACGGGGCTCGACGGATCGACGGCCACCACCGCGATGCGGTGGCCACGGGCGATGAGCGCGCCGAGGAGCGCATGGATGAGCGTCGACTTGCCGGCCCCGGGCGCCCCGGTGATGCCGAGCACGTGCGCATTGCCCAGATGCGGGGCCAATGCGGCGCTGATCGCCTCCGCACCGCCGGTGCCGTTCTCGATGGTGCTGATCGCCTGCGCAATCGCGCGGCGATCGCACGCGAGAATGCGGCCCAGCACCGGCGGCTCGACGAGCTGCATCGCTTCGCTCAGACGACCGCGCGCACGTGCCCGAAGCCGAGCTCGCGTCGGAGCGTGGCGCAGATCTCGCCGTGGGTGCAGCCTGCCTCGGCGGCGGCGACGACCTCGCCGAACACGTTCATCGTGGTGTCGTTGGCCGCGCGCGCCAGGGAATCGAGCGCCGTGCGCACAGCCTCCGCCGAACGCCTCGCCTTCCACGCCTGGAACTGCGCGATGTGGTCGCGCATTTTCTGCGGATCGGGCTTCGGCAGCGTCGGCCGGGCGCTGCGGTCCTCGTCGACGCGATAGGCGTTCACGCCCACGACGGTCTGCTCGCCGGATTCCACGCGGTCCTGGAAGCGCCGCGCCGATTCGCCGATGATCTTCTGCACCACGCCGGATTCGGCCGCGTCGTACATGCCACCGGCGTTCTCGACCAGCGCCATGGTGCGCAGGATCTCCTGTTCCATGTCGTTGGTGAGCGTCTCGACGTAGAAGCTGCCGCCCAGCGGATCGATGACGTCGGTGAGATGCGCTTCCTCGCGCAGGATGTTCTGGGTGGCCACGGCGATGCGCGCGCCGAACTCCGTCGGGCAGGACAGCGCCTCGTCGTAGGCATCCGTATGCAGCGACTGCAGACCACCGAGGATGCCGGCCATCGCCTGCACCGTCACCCGCGAGATGTTGTTGAGGGGCTGCTGGCGCGTGAGATCGACGCCCGACGTCTGGGCGTGGAACTTGAAACGCCAGCTCCGCGGATCCTTCGCGCCGTAGCGCTCCCGCGCGATGCGGCCCCAGATGCGCCGGCCGGCGCGGAACTTCGCAATCTCCTCGAAGAAGCTAAGCGAGATGTCGAAGAAGAAAGTGAAGCGCGGCAGGAACTGGTCCGGACTCATGCCGCGCGCCACGCAGTCGTCGGCGTATTGCACGGCGGACGAAAGCGTCAGCGCCATCGCTTCGGCGGGTGTCGCACCCGCCTGCTGCATGTGCTGTCCGACGACGGACATCGGGTTCCACTTGGGCACGAAGCGATTGCAGAAGTCGATGTGATCGCCGAGGATGCGCCGCGCGCCGGGGAGGGCGATGCGGAAGAACATGTGGTTGGCGACGAAGTGGCTCAGGTAGTCGCTCTGGTTCGATGTGCCGCTGATGCGCTCCCAGGCCACGCCGCGCCGACGGGCGGTGGCGAGCACGAACGCGAGCAGCGTGAACGGTGAGGGATCGTTCATCGCGCACGACGTGGTGGCGATGTCGACGTCCGCGAGGCAGGTGTCCATGTGGTCCGCGGTGTTGACCACCACGCCGCACGTGCCCAGCAGCTCCGCGTGCACCTCGTCCATGTCGTGCCCGCGATACACCGAATTGCACGGAATCAGCGATACCGCGGTGGCGCCCTGACCGATGATGTCGAGCAGGCGTGCGTTGTAGTCGGGCGGGGTGCCGAGGCCGATCAGCTGGCGCTGCGTCCAGGTGCGGCCACGATGCATGGTTGCGTAGATGCCGCGGGTGAACGGCGGTTGTCCCGGATACCCGAGATCCCCGTCATAGCGCGCGCTGTCCCAGTCGTCCGGCGTGTACAGCGGCTTGATGGCGATGCCGGACCGGTTCTCGGAGGGCTTCTCCGCGCCGATCTGCGCCGCGTATTCGTTCGCCCACTGGTCCGCTCCGGTGGCGGGACGGAGCCTGCTGTCGTCGAGGGGCTTGTTCATGGGCGACTCCTCACGCGGCCAGGCGACGCGCACGCACGCCGGGCACCGCGTCGCGAATGTAGTTGGAGATCTCGTCGAGCGACGACCCGGGATGGAATACGCGCGCGACGCCGCGCGACAGCAGCATCTCCTCGTCCTCGTCGGGCACGATCCCGCCCACCACCACCAGCACGTCGGCAAGTCCAGCCGCGCGCAAGGCGTCCATCAGCTTGGGCACGATGAGGTGGTCGGTGGCGAGGGACGAGATGCCGATCACGTCGACGTCCTCTTCCATCGCGAGCTTCACGACGGCCGCGATCTCCTGCCATGGCGGCGTGTAGATCACCTCCATCCCGCTGTCGCGCAGGTGCGCGGCGACGATGCGGCTGCCGCGGTCGTGTCCGTCGAGGCCGATCTTGGTGACGAGCACCTTGGGGACGATGTCCATCATGGTCCTTTCGACTCAGTGAGGATCCAGCGGGCGCCGGAGCAGGGCGACGAAGCTCCGCGCGATGCTGCGGGCGTCGTCGCGCTGCGGCCGGTACCAGGTTTGCGACCAGTTGAGCGCACCCAGCAGCATGAGGCGTGCGAAGCGCCGGTCGGTGCCCGGACGCAGGGGCAAGGCGCCGACGAGCTCGGTGAACACGCGTTCGTAGCGGTCGCGCAGGCTGACGAGGTGGCCGGCGATGGCCGGCGCGTCGGCGGGCCGTACGCGAATGACGACCTGCGCGTAGTCGCTCTCCTCGAGCAGCGCTTCGAGGTGCGCCACGCAGGCGGCTTCGAGGCGTTGCCATGGATCGGTCCGCTCCGCGATGGCCGCGGCGACCCGCGCCGAGATGCGCCGCACGCCTTCCTCGTACACGGCCGCGAGCACGTCCTCCTTCGCCGCGAAGTGGTAGTACAGCGACCCCGGGAGCATGTCGACGGCGCGCACGATGTCGCGGATCGACGTGCCGTGGAAGCCCTGCTTCGCGAACAGTCTCGCCGCCTCGTCGAGGAGCAAGGGCAGTCGGTTGTCGGAACGCGGAGCGCGCAGGGGACGGGCCATGGTCCAGGAAGTATACCAAACGACCGTTTGTTTTTCACGCATACCTCGCTCGGCGCAAGCGCGACAGAACGCCACCCGGTCATGCGGACCAGAGCGCGGTCGCGGAGGATGGACGCGTCGCCGCAACGGGCACGCGGGGAATGCGAGGTGACTGCGCCGTGTCGGTTTCCGCTAGAATCAGGCGACGCCGCCGGCAGCGCCATGAAGAGCGCGCCCGGGGGCTCACCTCAGCAGGGCCAAGGAGGAGATGGATACCCGGCTCGACACGTTCCCGCGGCTTTTGCTGCGCAACGCGCAGCAGCGCGGCGAACAGCCGGCGGTGCGCGAAAAGGACCTCGGCATCTGGCAGACCTGGACCTGGCGCCAGGTTGCCGATGAGGTTCGCGCGCTCGCCTGCGGTCTCGCTGCGCAAGGCTTCCGGCGCGGCATGCATCTTGCCATCATCGGCGACAACCGCCCGCGCCTGTACTGGGCAATGGCGGCCACCCAGGCGCTGGGTGGCGTGCCGGTGCCCATGTATCAGGATGCCCCCGCTGCCGAGTTCATCTTCGTGCTCAACGATGCGGAGATCGCCTACGCCGTCGTCGAGGACCAGGAGCAGGTCGACAAGATGCTCGAAGCCAAGGCGCAGGTGCCGTCGCTCCAGCACATCTACTTCGACGACGCGCGGGGTTTGCGCAACTACGGCGGTGTGCTGAGCTTCGAGCGGCTGCAGGAAATCGGCCGCGAGTTCGACCTCGCGCACCCGACATTCTTCGACGACGAGATCGCCAAGGGCGAGCCGGACGACGTGTCGGTGATGCTCTACACGTCGGGAACCACGGGCAAGCCGAAAGGCGTGTGCCAGACGCACGCGGCGTTCATCGCCGCCGGCAGCGGCGGCGCCAGCTTCGACGGCCTCACCGAGCACGACAGCATGCTGTCCTACCTGCCGATGGCATGGGTGGGCGATCATCTCTTCTCGTACGTGCAGGCGATGATCACCGGGATGACCATTCATTGTCCCGAGTCCGCCGACACCGTGCTCACCGACATGCGCGAGATCGGCCCGACGTACTACTTCGCCCCGCCGCGCATTTTCGAGAACTTGCTGACCCAGGTCACGATCCGCATGGAGGACGCGAGCGCCGTCAAGCGCTGGCTGTTCCGCCGCTTCATGGACGTGGCGAAACGCTGCGGCGCCGAGATCCTCGAGCACCGCCCGGCGCGCTGGACCGACCGCATCGCCTACGCATTCGGCAACCTGCTCGTGTACGCGCCGCTGCGCAACGTGCTCGGCATGTCGCGCATCCGCGTCGCCTACACGGCCGGCGCCGCCATCGGGCCCGACCTGTTCCGCTTCTATCGCTCGATCGGCATCAACCTGAAGCAGCTCTACGGTCTCACCGAGACCTGCGCCTACGGGTGCCTGCAGCCAAGCGGCGCCGTGCGGCTGGACACGGTCGGCAGGCCCGCACCCGGCGTCGAGGTGAAGATCGCCGACAGCGGCGAGGTCCTGCTGCGCGGCCCGATGCTGCTCAAGGAGTACTACAAGCGACCCGATGCGACGGCCGACTCGATCGACGGAGATGGATGGTTCCACACCGGCGACGCCGGCTTCTTCGACCCCGAGGGGCAGTTGCGGATCATCGATCGCGCCAAGGATGTCGGCAAGCTCGCCAACGGCTCGCTGTACGCACCGAACTACATCGAAAACAAGCTCAAGTTCTTCCCGCACATCAAGGAGGCGGTGGCGTTCGGCGCCAACCGCGACGAGGTGTGCGCGTTCATCAACATCGACATCGGCTCGGTGGGCAACTGGGCCGAGCGGCGCAACCTGCCGTACTCGGGCTACACCGATCTTGCCCAGAAGCCGGAGGTCTACCAGCTCGTGCGCGAATGCATCGAGAAGGTCAACGCCGACCTCGCGACCGATCCGGCGCTGGTCGACTCGCAGGTGCACCGCTTCCTCGTGCTGCACAAGGAGCTCGACCCGGACGACGACGAGCTCACGCGCACGCGCAAGGTGCGCCGCGGTTTCATCGCAGAGAAATATGCCGCCCTGATCGAAGCGCTGTATGGCGGCAAGACCATGCAGCACGTCGAGACGCAGATGCGCTTCGAGGATGGTCGCACCGGCATCGTGGCCGCCGACATTCACATCGAGAAGGCCAGGACCTTCCCGGCGCACGTGCGGCAGGCCGCATGAACACTCTCCGCGACTGGCCGCGTCACTAGACCGCCATGGCCTCGCTTCCCCTCACTGCACCACCGCACGAGGCGGCAGTCGCGACCGAGCGGCGCATCGGCGAGGTGATCCTTGCGCTCGACAACATCTCTCTGGCGTTCGGCGGCGTGAAGGCGCTCAGCGACGTCAGCTTCGACGTGCGCGCGCACGAGATCCGCGCGATCATCGGGCCGAATGGCGCCGGCAAGAGCTCGATGCTCAACGTGATCAATGGCGTCTATCGGCCGCAGCACGGCACCATCCGCTTCCATGGCGAGATCCGCCATGGCATGAATCCGCATGACGCGGCCGTGTTCGGCATCGCGCGCACCTTCCAGAACATCGCGCTGTTCAAGGGCATGACCGTGCTCGACAACATCATGACCGGTCGCAACCTCAAGATGAAGGCCACCTTCCTCGAGCAGGCGATCCGCATCGGCAGGGCTGGCCGCGAGGAGCTCCATCACCGGCGCAAGGTCGAGGAGGTCATCGACTTCCTCGAGATCCAGCACATCCGGAAGACGCCCGTCGGCCGCCTGCCGTACGGTCTGCAGAAGCGCGTCGAGCTGGCGCGCGCACTGGCGGCGGAGCCGTCGCTCCTCCTGCTCGACGAACCGATGGCCGGGATGAACGTCGAGGAAAAGCAGGACATGTGCCGCTTCATCCTGGACGTGAACGAGCAGTACGGCACCACCATCGTGCTCATCGAGCACGACATGAGCGTGGTGATGGATATCTCCGATCGCGTCGTGGTGCTCGATTACGGAAAGAAGATCGGCGACGGTTCGCCCGACGAGGTGCGAAACAACGAGGCGGTCATCGCGGCGTACCTGGGCGTCGCCCACTAGGGCCATCGGCGAGGAGCAGCAACGCATGTCGTTCTTTTTCGAAGTGCTGATCGGCGGCCTGCTCTCCGGGATCATGTATTCGCTGGTCGCGCTTGGCTTCGTGCTGATCTACAAGGCGTCGGGCGTCTTCAACTTCGCGCAGGGCGCGCTGGTCTTTCTCGCGGCCGCCACGTTCGTCGGGCTGCAGGAGGTCGGGCTGCCGTTGTGGATCGCCTTCATCGCCACGCTGGGCGCCATGGTGGTGGGCGCGCTGCTCACGGAGCGGATGGTCCTGCGCAAGCTGGTGAACCAGCCGCCGATCACGCTGTTCATGGCGACCATCGGGCTCACGTTCTTCATCGAGGGGCTGACGCAGATGCTCTGGGGCAGCAATCCCCGTGCGCTCGACCTCGGGATCGAGGACCAGCCGCTGCAATGGCTCATGGACCACGCGAACGTCAACGTCAGCCAGTTCGATCTCTTCGCCGCCGGCGTGTCGGCCACCATGGTGCTGGTCCTGGCGTTGCTGTTCCAGAAGACGCGCATGGGCCGCGCGCTGCGCGCCGTGGCCGACGATCACCAGGCCGCGCAATCCATCGGCATCCCGCTGCAGCAGATCTGGGCGGTCGTGTGGTCGGTCGCCGGCTTCGTGGCGTTCGTCGCAGGTCTCATCTGGGGCGCGCGCAATGGCGTACAGTTCGCGCTCACGTTCACGGCGCTCAAGGCATTGCCGGTGCTGATCCTCGGCGGCTTCGAGTCGGTGCCGGGCGCGATCGTCGGCGGCCTAATCGTCGGCGCGTCCGAAAAGCTCGCCGAGGTCTATATCGGGCCGATGGTGGGCGGCGGCATCGAGGGTTGGGTGGCGTACGTGATCGCACTCTTGTTCCTGCTCGTCCGCCCCGAAGGTCTCTTCGGCGAGGAGCACATCGATCGTGTGTGACCGCGCCGACGTACGTGTCGCTCATGGCGATGGACCTTGCGGGTCAGGCTTCAGCCGGACCGAAGGGCATCGGGAACCGTCGTGCGGGCCAGGTTTCAGCATGGCGACAGGCTCGCGTGTCGGGCCGAAGCGTGACGCACACACCCGCGGCATGGCAAAGGCGGCGCAATGATCTATCGTGAAGCGGGGCAGTACAAGACGTCGTATGCGGCGGATCAGCAGATCTTCCCGATCCGCCAGGACCGCATCGTGGTCATGGCCCTCCTCGCGATCGCCTTCGTCGTCGTGCCGCTGCTCGCCAACCAGTACTGGTTCTCGGCGATCCTCATTCCGTTCCTGATCTTCTCGCTGGCGGCGCTCGGGCTCAACATCCTCACCGGCTATGCGGGCCAGCTTTCACTGGGCACGGCGGCATTCATGGCGGTCGGCGCCTTCGCGGCATACAACTTCGTGCTCCGCGTTCCGGGGATGCCGCTGCTGGTTGCGTTCGTGCTCGCCGGCGTCTGTGCGGCCCTGGTCGGCATCGTGTTCGGGTTGCCGTCGCTGCGCATCAAGGGGTTCTACCTTGCGGTCGCAACGCTCGCGGCGCAGTTCTTCATCGTGTGGGCGCTGGTCAAGTTCCCGTGGTTCTCGAACGACTCCTCGTCGGGCGTGATCACCGCGCAGCAGATGAAGATCCTTGGCGTCACCTTCGACAGCCCGGTCGAGAAATACCTGCTGGTCCTGAGCATCGTGGCGCTGATGGCGCTCGCCGCCAAGAACATGGTCAGGAGCAGCATCGGCCGCGCGTGGATGGCCGTGCGCGACATGGACGTCGCCGCGGAGGTCATCGGCATTCGCCTGATGCGCACCAAGCTGATGGCCTTCGCGATCAGCTCGTTCTACGCGGGCGTCGCCGGCGCGTTGTACGCGTACGCATATCTCGGCACGGTCGAGCCCGAAGGATTCACGCTGGATCTCTCCTTCCGGATCCTGTTCATGATCATCATCGGCGGCATCGGGAGCATCCTCGGCTCGTTCCTCGGCGCCGGGTTCATCGTGCTGCTGCCGGTGCTCCTCAACGTCGTGGTGCACTGGCTCAACGGACTTCTGCAGCAGCTCGTGAGCTGGTCCCTGCCGGCGAGCATCACGTCCAACCTCGAGCTGATGGTGTTCGGCGCGCTGATCATGTTCTTCCTGATCGTCGAGCCGCATGGCCTCGCGCGGCTGTGGCAGATCGGGAAGGAGAAACTGAGACTGTGGCCGTTCCCGCACTGACGCGCTATGCTGGACGGTTCCTGAGGAATGGCGCCGCCAAAGGCGCTTGAGAGTGGCAGTACAACCGAGTGCACAAGGAGGATTCGATGGTGCAACGCAAGAAGGTGGTGGCATGGCTCACCGGCGTGACGCTTTGCGCCGCGGCGGGCTGGGTGGCAGCCGCAGAGCAGTTCGTGCCGATCCTGTCGTATCGGGTGGGCGCCTACGCGGCCGGCGGTTCGGGAATATTCGGCGGCTACATCGATTACATGAATTACGTGAACATGAAGCAAGGCGGCATCAACGGCGTCAAGCTCGTGTGGGAGGAATGCGAGACCGAGTACAACAACTCGCGCGGCGTCGAATGCTACGAGCGGCTGAAGAAGAGCGGCCCGACGGGCGCGAGCATGGTGCAGCCGGTCTCCACTGGCATCACCTACTCGCTGATGGATCGCGTGCCCACCGACAAGGTGCCGCTGGTGACGATCGGCTACGGCAGCTCGAACACCGCTGACGGCCGCGTGTTCCCGTGGGTCTTCCCCGCGATCACGACCTACTGGAGCCAGGCGTCCTCCCAGATGAAGTTCATCGGCCAGAGGATGGGCGGGATGGACAAGCTCAAGGGCAAGAAGATCGCGCTCATCTATCACGACTCGGCCTTCGGCAAGGAGCCGATCCCCGTCTTCGAGGAATACGCGAAGAAGTACGGGTTCGAGTTCATGAAGATCGCCGTGCCGCACCCGGGCAACGAGCAGCAATCGCAATGGCTGCAGATCCGCCAGGCCAAGCCCGACTACGTCCTGCTGTGGGGCTGGGGCGTGATGAATCCCACCGCCCTCAAGGCAGCCGCGAAGATCGGCTATCCGCGCGACAAGATCATCGGCGTATGGTGGTCGGCCTCGGAGGAGGACGTGATTCCGGCAGGTGACGCGGCCAAGGGTTACATCGCGGGCGCATTCAACGCCGCCGGGGCAAACCTGCCGCTCATCCAGGACATCAAGAAGGTCGTCTACGGTGCCGGCAAGGGCAACCTGGAGGACCAGTCGCGCATCGGCAGCGTGTACCACGCACGCGGGGTAGTGCACGGGATCATCACCGTCGAGGCGATCCGCAAGGCGCAGGAGAAGTACGGCAAGGGCAAATCCATGACTGGCGAGCAGATCCGCTGGGGTCTCGAGAACCTGAACCTCGACGATGCGCGCATCAAGCAGCTCAATGCCGTCGGCCTCATCCCGGCGTTCAAGATGTCGTGCGCCGACCATGAAGGTGCCGGCATGGCGAAGTTCACGCAATGGGATGGCAAGCAGTGGAAGACCATCACGGACTGGATCCCGTCGGACAAGGACATGATCCACGCCATGGTGGAGGAGTCCGCCAACAAGTACGCGAAGGAGAAGAACATCACGCCTCGCGACTGCGGTAAGGAAGGCTGACGGCGTTTCCCGCCCCCTCGCCCGAGGGGGTTGGGACGAGAGTGCGTTGGACGCGCGCACTGTCGTCCCAATCCCGCGTGCATCCCATGGCCGCCGTCGCTCCCACGCCGCTCGCCGCCGCCCCTGCTGCGGCTGCCGCCAAGCCGTATCTCAGCATCAACAACATCGAGGTCATCTACGACCACGTGATCCTCGTGCTCAAGGGGGTCTCGCTCGAGGTTCCCGAGGGGCGCATCGTCGCGCTGCTCGGCGCCAATGGCGCAGGCAAGACGACCACCTTGAAGGCCATCTCGAACCTGCTGCGCGCCGAACGCGGCGAAGTCACCAAGGGCGCGATCGAGTTCCGAGGGCAGCGCGTGGAGCGTCTCACGCCCAACCAGCTCGTCCGTCTCGGCGTGTGCCAGGTGATGGAAGGGCGGCATTGCTTTGCCCATCTCACCGTCGAAGAAAACCTCCTCACCGGTGCCTTCACGCGCAAGATCTCGCGCGCCGAGCTCAGGAACGAGCTCGAACGCGTATACCACTACTTCCCCCGCCTGAAGCAGCGGCGCACCAGCCTCGCCGGCTACACCTCGGGGGGCGAGCAGCAGATGACGGCGGTCGGCCGCGCGCTCATGGCCCGTCCAACGATGATCCTGCTCGACGAGCCATCGATGGGGCTTGCGCCGCAGATCGTCGAGGAGATCTTCGAGATCGTGCAAAGCCTCAACGAGAAGGAGCGCGTATCGTTCCTGCTCGCGGAGCAGAACACCATGGTCGCGCTGCGCTTCGCCGACTACGGTTACATCCTGGAGAACGGCCGCGTCGTCATGGACGGGGCGGCCGAGGATCTCGCCCGTAACGAGGACGTGAAGGAGTTCTATCTCGGCCTGTCCACCGCGGGCCGGAAGAGCTTCCGGGACGTGAAGCATTACCGCCGCCGCAAGCGCTGGCTTGCCTGATGCCTGGGTCAGGCTTCGGCCCGACCACCGCATGCCCGGCCAATCAACGGTGCGTACCAGCCCGAACAACTTCCGCCGACGGTGACCGCTTGACCGACTACTTCGACCGTCTCGAGACGCGCAGCCCCGACGAGCGGGAGACCGCCGCCTTCGCGGCGATTCGCGCACAAATCGCGCATGCACAAGGGCACTCGCCTGCACTGGCACGCATCCTCGCCGGCGTCGTTCCCGAAACCGTTCGCGATCGGGCATCACTCGCGCAACTCCCGGTCACGCGCAAGTCCGAGCTCCTGGAGCTGCAGCGGACGCAGCGGCCCTTCGGCGGCTTTTCCACAGCGCGCTGGGGTGCGGCGCTGCGGGTGTTCGCCTCTCCCGGGCCGATCTACGAGCCGGAGGGCCGCCGCCCCGATTACTGGCGACTGGCACGGGCGTTGTTCGCCGCCGGCTTTCGTCCGGGCGATCTCGTGCACAACACCTTCGCGTATCACTTCACGCCGGCAGGTTCGATGCTCGAAACAGGTGCGCATGCACTGGGCTGCACGGTGTTCCCGGCGGGCACGGGGCAGACCGAGCAGCAGGTGCAGGCGATGGCGGACCTCGCGCCGGATGGGTATGTCGGCACGCCGTCGTTCCTGCGGATCATCCTCGAGAAGTCCGACGAACTCGGCATCGAGCTGCCGTCGCTGCGCAAGGCGCTGGTATCCGGCGAGGCGTTCCTGCCGAGCGTGCGCGACGCCCTCGTCGCCCGCGGCATTGCGGGTTACCAGGTGTATGCGACCGGCGATCTCGGCACGGTCGCGTACGAGAGCGAAGCGCGGGAAGGGCTGGTCGTCGACGAAGGCGTCCTGGTCGAGATCGTGCGGCCGGGCACCGACGAGACGGTCCCCGCCGGCGATGTCGGCGAAGTGGTCGTGACGACCCTGTTCAACACCGATTACCCGCTCGTCAGGTTCGGCACGGGCGATCTCTCCGCGGTCCTGCCGGGCACGAGCGCGTGTGGTCGCACCAACATGCGGATCAAGGGCTGGATGGGCCGCGCGGACCAGACCGCCAAGGTCAAGGGACTCTTCGTGCATCCCTCGCAGGTCGCCGACGTCGTGAAGCGCCACCCGTCGCTCGGCAAGGCCCGGCTCGTCATCGACAATCCGGACGACACCGATCGCATGATCCTGCACGTGGAGGTCGCCGATCCGGCCGCCGTGGATGCGGCCGCCATCGTCGCCACGCTGCGCGACGTCACGAAGCTGCGCGGCGAGGTCACCGTGCACGCCCCCGGGACGCTTGCCAACGACGGCAAGGTCATCGACGACACGCGCAAGTTCTGACCGTGCAGTGCCAGTCGTGTGTAGGGCAGCGTTCTGCTGCGTTACGGGCGCGACGGCGCCCACGCCACCGGGCGTCGCCCGACCCCGACCGTAGCTCGCGCCCTTGCCTTGCGGCGCCCTTCGCGCCTCATCTTCCAGCAGCGCGACATCGAGGACGCGATCGGCGAAGGATGCACTCCCCAGAGTGCGACGAAAGCGGTGTTCAGCGTGCTAGCATCGTTCGCATCCTGACCACGCGAAACCCGACCGCGATGCGCGTCGTTGCCTCTGCCGATCCGCTGGCGCCGCTCAGGGAAGCGACTCTGCGCGAGATCGCCGCGGGCGGCGTCGTGCGCCAGTTCCCGCGCAACGCGATCCTCATCAACGAAGGCGACCAGGGCGACGCGCTGTACATCATCCTGACCGGCAAGGTGAAGGTGTTCGCGAGCAACGCCGCAGGCAAGGAAGTCGTGATCGCGATGCACGGGCCGGGCGAATACGTGGGTGAGATGTCGCTCGACGGCTCGACGCGCTCGGCGTCGGTGATCACCATGGAGCCGACCACCTGCGCCGTCGTGAATCGCGCGCAATTCCGAGCGTTCGTGCTGCAACATCCCGAGTTCGCGCTCCATCTCATCGAGAAGCTCATCCATCGCTGTCGCGCCGCCACCGAGGAGGTCAAGAGCCTCGCGCTGTCCGACGTGTACGGGCGCCTCGTGCGATTGCTCGAAACGCTCGCGAGTGAAGTCGAGGGCCGGCTCGTCGTGGCCGAGCGCCTCACGCAGCAGGATATGGCCGAGCGCATCGGCGCGTCGCGCGACATGGTGAGCCGGCTGATGAAGGACCTCGTGTCCGGCGGCTACCTCGCACTCGAGAACCGCAGCATCGTCATCCTCAAGAAGCCTCCCCGCGCCTGGTAGCGCGACCTCCGGCGCGCTGGTCCGGCCACGTCCCTTCGGAGGTGAATTTTCTGCATTCTCCGCGCCGATTCCTCCGGCGCGACGTTCCAGCTGTCCGCCTACATTGAATGCCATCGGCGATGACTCCGGTGGCATCCGGGACATCGGCGATGCGCGGCGGCAGCAGCCTCGCGCGACGTTCATCGAGAGGCAACCATGGAAGAGCACATCAGGCATGCAAGGCCGGAAGAGGGCTGGACGACGCGCGGCGCCCTGGTCGTGAAAGTCGGCGCGCTGTTGACGGTGCTGTCGGTGATCGCGGTCGCGGGAACCCACCTGCCGATCACCGACGAGGCGATGCTCGGTCAGCCGTCGGCGAACGCGAAGACGCCGGCAACCGCGACAAACCCGGCAGCGCCCGGCGGCACGACGTACTTTCCGTCGCAATACCAGCTGAACGCGCCGGAGCCGGGCGAGCCGGTTCCGACATTCTGATGACCGCGGTGAGGAGGCGCGCCAGTCACGCGCGCCCCGCTCCGCGGCGTCGCGGCGTCAGAGACCGGCCATGCAGATGTACTTGACCTCGACGAATTCCTCGATGCCGTACTTGGAGCCTTCGCGGCCGAGCCCCGACTGCTTCACGCCGCCGAACGGCGCGACCTCCGTGGTGATGAGCCCCGTGTTCACGCCGACCATCCCGTACTCGAGGGCCTCCGCCACACGCCAGATGCGACCGATGTCGCGGCTGTAGAAATAGGACGCGAGCCCGTATTCGGTGCGATTGGCCAGCTCGATGACCTCATCGTCCGTGCGGAAGCGGATCAGCGGGGCCACCGGGCCGAACGTCTCCTCGCGGAAGATCTTCATCTCGGGGGTCACGCCGGTCAGCACCGTCGGTTCGTAGAAGTTGCCGCCGCGCTCATGGCGCTTCCCGCCGACCGCGACCTTCGCGCCGTGCCCGAGCGCATCGTGCACGTGATCCTCGACTTTCGCGAGGGCGTTGCTGTCGATCAGCGGCCCCTGCGTCACGCCCGGCTCCATCCCCGGCCCGACCTTGAGGCCGCGCACCTTGGCGCTGAGCTTTTCCGCGAAGGCGTCGTAGACCGCGTCCTGCACGAACAGCCGGTTGGCGCAGACGCAGGTCTGGCCGGCATTGCGGTACTTGGACACCATCGCGCCTTCGGCTGCCGCGTCGAGGTCCGCGTCGTCGAACACGACGAAGGGTGCATTGCCGCCCAGCTCGAGGGAGATCTTCTTGAGCGTCGGGGCGACCTGCTGCATGAGCAATCGTCCCACTTCCGTGGAGCCAGTGAAGGAAAGCTTGCGCACCGTCGGGTTGGCGCACATCTCGCCGCCGATGGCGGGCGCGTCGCCGGTGATCATGTTGAGCACGCCCGGGGGAAAGCCCGCGCGGTGCGCGAGCTCGGCGAGGGCGAATGCGCAGAACGGCGTCGCTTCGGCGGGCTTGATGACCACGCAGCAACCAGCGGCCAGCGCGGGCGCCACCTTGCGCGTGATCATGGACGAGGGAAAGTTCCACGGCGTGATCGCGGCGCAGACCCCGACGGGCTGCTTGATGACGAGGAGTCGCCGGTCATTCGCAATCGTCGGAATCACGTCGCCGTAAACGCGGCGCGCCTCTTCGGCGAACCATTCGATGTACGCCGCGCCGATCGAGATCTCGCCGCGTGCCTCCGCCAGTGGCTTGCCCTGCTCGGCGGTAAGTATCAGGGCAAGATCGTCGAGGTTCGCGATCATGAGGTCGTACCACTTGCGCAGGATCACGGCGCGCTCCCGCGGTGTCTTCGCGCGCCACGCGGGCCAGGCGGCGTCGGCCGCCTCGATGGCGCGGCGCGTTTCCGCGGCTCCCATGTCGGGCGCCGTGCCGACCAGCTGGCCGGTGGCCGGGTTCACGATGCGCATGGTGGCGCCGCTGTCGGCGTCGACCCAGGCGCCGTTGACATAGGCCTGCTGCCGCAACAGCGACGGGTCCTTGAGGGGCGGTGCGAAACGTTCGAGGGAATCAGGTGCCATGGTAGGAGGGCGACGGCGCGCACGCCGGAGCGCGGGAGGACGACGAGCAGACCATTGTAACGAGGTCGCGTCTAATGGGGTCAGTGTAAGTTATCGGCCGCGGATCACGCACAGTGACTCGGCGTCGGGATAACTTACACTGACCCCATTACGCGCTCCGCGTTACACTGCGCCGTGCGGAGCGCCCGAAGAGGCGCCAAGCCCCTCATTACGAACATGCCTGAAGTCCTCTTCGACGTGCGCGACGGCATCGCGACCGTCACTCTCAATCGTCCCGAGCGCAAGAACGCGCTTTCCGTGGCTGCGGCCGAGCGCCTGCACGCGCTGTGGCAGGAGATCGACGCCGATCCTGCCATTCGCGTCGGGGTGATCACCGCCAGCGATTGCGGCGTGTTCTGCGCCGGCATGGACCTCACCGAGGCGGCCGCGCTGCGACGCGAGCGAGGCATCGACATCCTGCAGGCTCTCGCGGATCCGTTCTACGAGCGCATGCGCGCCGTGCGCAAGCCGCTGATCGCCGCGTTGAATGGGCACTTCACCGCGGCCGGGATGGTGCTCGCCGTCAATGCGGACCTGCGTGTCGGTCTTGCCGGAACGCGCGCCGGCATCACCGAAGTGCGGGTCGGCCGCGGTACGCCATGGGCCGTTCCGATGTTGTGGATGCTGCCACAGGCCATGCTCATGGAGATGGTGCTCACCGGAGAGATGCTGCCGGTCGAACGGCTGCACGAGGTCGGCTTCTTCAATTATCTCGAGCCGAGCGCGAATGCCGTGCGCGAGCGCGCGCGGCGTCTCGCCGCGTCCATTTGCGAGAACGCGCCGCTGTCCGTCGACGCCGCGAAGGAGGGCCTGCGGCTCGGTGCGGCGCTCGGTGCGCAGGAGGGTTTCGAGGCCTCGAAGCGTGTGCACGAAGCGGTGTACGCGAGCGAGGACGCGCAGGAAGGGCCGCGCGCCTTCGCCGAAAAACGCAAGCCAGTCTGGCGCGGCCGGTAACGATCCACAAACCATAACGCACGTGCGAGCAAACATGTCCTCTGCCCCCCTGCTGCTGGGCCACGGGTTCTTCTACGACGAGTTGCCGGTCGGGTTCCGTTTCCGCACCATGGGCCGCACGATCACCGAGACGGATCTCGTCACGTTCGTGAACCTGATCTGGTTCACGGAGGAAGTGTTCGTCAATACGACGGACACCGACGGACGGGCGCTGCAGGGGCGTGTCGTGCCCGGTGCGCTGGTGTTCACGTTCGCCGAGGGCCTCGTGATGCCGAGCATGCAGTTCACGGGCCTCGCCTTCCTCGGAATGGAGCTCGACATCAAGCGGCCGACCGTGGTCGGCGACACGATTCGCGTCGAGGGAGAGGTCATCGAGCGGCGTCCCGCCTCGACCGGCCAGCGTGGTCTGGTGCGTACCCGGAATACCGTGCTGAACCAGCATGGGGAGGCGCTGCTCGTGTATACGCCGTTGCGGCTCGTCAAGATGAGCCCGGCTGCCGACCGCGCGGGCCCCGCGTAGCGGCCGTGGCGACGCGCACGACCCGCCGGCCGCGTCGGGCGCATGCCCCCGAGCATCGCACCCCGCGCAAGGAGGAGATTCTCGATGCGGCGGCGGAGCTGTTCGCGGAGCACGGTTTTCATGCGGTCTCGCTGGCCGACATCGCGCATGCCGTCGGACTGTCGAAGCCCACGCTGTATCACTATTTCGAACGCAAGGAGACGATTCTCGGCACGATCGTCGTCACCACGATCCAGAAGCTCAACGCCCACGTCGAGGCGGCGATCGCCGAGGTAAGCGAGCCCGAGGCGAAGCTCGTCGCGTTCCTCGAAGCACAGGCGGATTTTTTCGAGCAGCACCAGACCTGGTTCCAGGTCCTGCTGATGCGCTTCGGCAATCTCACGGAGCCGAAGCTGCGCGACGTTGCCATCGAATGGCGCATCAAGTACGAGAGCCTCATCAAGGGTATCGTTCGCGAGGGCGTTGCGGCCGGCGTATTCCGCACGCGCACGCCGAACTCGGTCGTGCGTGCCGTGCTCGCGTCGCTGTACTGGCTCGCGCGGTGGTATCGGCCGGACGGGCCCAAGCACGCCCGGGAGATCGCGCGCGAGTACGCGGATGTGTTGCTCTACGGCGTTGCCGTCAGGAGGAAGACGCCGTCGTGACCGGCAGCCGGAGAATGGCGTTGCCGAGCGCCTTCGCAGTCTGGTCGAAACGCAGGGTGCTGGTCGCCCCCCCACCGAGGCCCTGCTCCAGGAGCACGAGGCAGCCGTCGATGTTGGGCATCGGGAACACCGAGATGCGTCCCGTGACCCAGCCGCCGAACAAGGTCCCGATGCGCGCAGGCGTGAGCGTCGCCATCATCGCGGCGTAGTGCTCGGGAGCGCGGGCGAGCACGCCGATCGATACGTTGTCGCCCTTGTCGCCGGAACGGACGTAGGCGATGTCGGCGAGCAGCGTCGTCATGAGGCGATCAACTCCACCTTGGCGGGAACGAGCTCCCGCGGCACGAACGTCGGCCACAGCGACACCACCGGGCGCGGCTTCATCGGCACGCCGAAGGACGTTCCGCCCGGTCCCATGATCCAAAGCTGGGAGCATGCGCGACGCACTTTCTCCGCTTCCTCGCGCGTCCCGGTGCGTACCGCGACGCGCAAGCCGACCTCGTTGAGATCGTCGGCTTCGGGCAGCGGTGCGGCGGGGCCGTGCAGGCTGTTGATGCCGACGTACGAAAACTCGATGTCGCGCGCCTCGAGGCCAAGCCGCTCGAAGCGCTCCAGCAGCGTCGCGCGCGCCTTGCGTGCGCGGGCAAACGCGCGCGGCCACGGAAACATCAGCAGGCCTTCGCCGATCCAGCCGTCGGCATACCCGATCAGCACTTTCAGATCGCGGGGTGGCGGCAGGCCGCGGGCGCCGGTGACCGCCACGCGATCGGGCGCTTCCTCGACAATGTGCACGGCGGTGAAATCCGCGACGCCATCGGGCACGATGTAGCGATTGGGGTCGCCGATCTCGTAGACGAGGTGCTCCTTGACGGTGAAGGCGTCGACGCGGCCGCCGGTACCGGGGAGCTTGGTGATGACGGTAGTCCCGTCGGCGGCGAACTCGATGATGGGAAATCCGACGCGACCCATGTCGGGCATCTCGTCGAACCGCGAAGACATGCCGCCCGTGCATCCGGCCGCACATTCGGCGATGTGGCCGGCGGTGATCGCCGCGGCGACGAGGTCGGGATCGTCGAAGCCCGCGCCAAGACGATGCAGGATCGGGCCGATGAACAGCGCGCTGTCGGCCACCCGGCCGGTGAGCACGATCTGCGCGTCATCCGCGAGAGCTGCCATGATGCCGTCCGCGCCGAGATAGGCGTTGGCGCAGACGATGCGCCGGCGGATGCGCTCGAGCGACGTCTCGCCGGTCACGGCATTGGCGAGCGGGACGCCCTGGGCGACGAGATCGTCGAGGCGTGGCAGCAAGTCGTCGCCATGGACGGTACCCACGCGCACCCCGCGCATGCCCGCCCCGGCCAGGCGTTCGGTGATCGCGCGAGCACCGGCGAGCGGATTGATGCCGCCGCCGTTCGACACCAGCACCGTGCCGGCGTCGCGTGCCGTCGCCGCCATGTCCACCATGAGCTGTACCGCATCCTCCACATAGCCCGCGGCAGGGTTCTTGGCGCGGATGCGTTGCAGCAACGCCATGGTGAGCTCGGCGAGGAAGTCGAATGCCAGATAGTCCAGATGGCCGCCGCGCAGCAACTCGTCGGCGGGATCGAACGCATCGCCCCAGAAACCGCTGCCACAACCGATGCGCACACCAGGATGTTTCATGTCAGCGCCGCCTGCAATGATGGCTGCTGCCCATGCGTGCCGTCAGGCGCCATGGGGTCGCAGCCGCGCACTGTGCACGCTGTCGGCGCTGCCGCGATACAGGAAACTTCCTTCGGCGAGCGCGACGAGCTCGTCATCGTGGCCCGTGATTTCGACGGTGGAAAAGTACACGCGTCGGCCGCGCCGCCGCAGCAGTCCGCGCGCGACGAGTTCGCCCCTGCCGGTCGCGCCCAGGAAGCTCGTCGTCAGCGACAGCGTGTACGACTTCACCGGTGTCTGCGGATCAGCGCTGTAGCAGCCGGCGAGCCCGCCCGCGGCGTCGGCGAGCACCGAGTAGATGCCGCCGTGAACCACGCCCGAGCGGTTGAGATGGTGCGGTTCCACCGCGAGCTTCAGCACGACCTGCTGCGGCGTCCACTCGACCAGCCGCGCGCCCAGCCAATCGAGGAACGGGATGTCGTGATCTTCGTCCATTCAGTGTCCGTCGCCTGCTTCGCGGATCATCCCCCGCGCGATGACGAGCTGCTGGATCTGGCTGGTGCCCTCGTAGATGCGGAAGAGGCGTACGTCGCGATAGAAGCGCTCGATGCCGTAGTCGGCGACGTAGCCGGCGCCGCCGAAGATCTGCACGGCGCGATCGGCGACGCGTCCGCACATTTCCGAAGCGAAGAGCTTGCAGCACGACGCGTCGATGCCGACCTCCTCGCCGGCGTCGCGCCGCCGCGCCGTCTCGAGCACCATGCTGCGGGCAGCGAGAAGCTCTGTGCGCGAATCGGCCAGCATCGCCTGCACGAGCTGGAACTCGGCGATGCGCTGCCCGAACTGGCGCCGCTCCAGCGCGTACTGCAATGCATCGTGCAGCATGCGCTGCGCCACGCCAACGCACAGCGCGGCGATGTGCAGGCGGCCCTTGTCGAGCACGCGCATCGCGATCCGGAAGCCTTCGCCTTCGGCGCCCAGGCGATTGTCCGCGGGCACGGCGCAATCGGTGAGAATCACGTCGGCCGTGTGCGCGCCGCGCTGGCCCATCTTGCGATCGGGCGCCCCGATCGACAGGCCCGGCGTGCCGGCTTCGACAATGAAGGCGGAGATCCCCGCGGCGCCGGAGCCTTCGGGACCGGTGCGCGCCATGACGGTGAAGATGCCGGCCTCGGGCGCATTGGTGATGAAGCGCTTGGTGCCGTTCAGCACATAAGTCTCGCCGTTGCGCACTGCACGCGTGCGCAGCGCGGCGGCATCCGATCCGGCATCCGGCTCGGTGAGCGCAAACGATGCGATGAGCTCGCCCGACGCGAGGCGCGGCAGCCACCGCGCCTTCTGCGCTTCGCTGCCGGCGAGCACCAGTCCCTGGGAGCCGATCCCGACGTTGGTGCCGAACACCGAGCGGAAGGCAGGCGACGTTTCCCCGAGCTCGAGGATGGCAAGTACTTCCTCTTCCATCGTCAGCGCGAGCCCGCCGTAGGTTTCCGGAATGGCGAGGCCGAAAAGGCCGAGGGCGCGCATCGCCTCGACCGCCTCTGCGGGAACCGCGTCTTCGTCGCTCACCCGGTCTTCGAGCGGGCGCAACCGTTCGCGCACCAGCCGGCGCAGCGAGGCGAGGTATTCCGGGAAGGCTTGGGGATCGCGGATCAACGGAGGCGCCGGTTTCCCGGTCGGCTGCCGGAGCCGACCGAACGGTCGGGAATGATCACACGGCCTGCCCCGTGGCGTCAACGGCAGCCATCGCTGCGCTCGGCAACAGGGATGGTTGCGTCAAAGGCGTGCCGTTGACACGTCGCGATGATCGCGTAACATCACTATCCCGACCAACCGGTCGATAATGGGGCTTGCGCCGCGCTGCGGCAGCGAGGCCGTTCTCTAGGAGGAGACTCATGCGGACGAATCCGTCCTTTGCCGGCGCGCGCTTTGCCGCCTGTGTTCTCTCGCTGGCCTGCGCGTTCGGCGCCGGTCACGCGCTCGCCGCACCGAAGTCGACCATCGTGCTCGGCTCCACCAATTCGACATCCAGCCATTACACCGTGTCGGCGGCGATGGTCAAGGCGATCAAGGCCGGCATCCCGGGCGCGAACGTCTCGCAGATCGAGACGGGCGCGAGCGTCGACAACGTGCGCCGGCTGACCAAGGGCGAGATCGATCTTGGCCTGATCGCCACCGATACGGGCATCCAGGCGCTGACGGGAACAGGGCCGTTCGCCGGCAAGGCGGTCGACGACCTCGTCGCGGTTTACTCGTACGACGTGTCGGTGCTCAACGTGGCGGTCAGCCAGGACTCCAAAGTCGCCTCGCTCAGGGATCTCGCAGGCAAGAAATTCAACCCGGGCATTCGTGGCAGCGGCGCCGAACTGCTGACGCGCGAGGTGTTCAACACGCTGGGGATCGAGCCGGCGTGGGTGCCCGGCACGGTCAAGGATGCAGCCGAAGGCATCCAGAACCGGCAGATCGTCGGGTACTCCAAGTACGGGCCGGGCACCGGCGTCGACGCCACGTTGCGCGAACTCATGGTGACGACGCCGATGCGGCTGCTCACGTTCGACGCGGATCTGCAGCAGAAGGTGCTGGGCAAGGTGAAGGGCGTGAGCTTTGCGCAGATCCCCAACGTGATGCAGGGCCAGCCGCCCGTCACCACGCCCGCGGTGCTCATCGTGTACGGCACCCGCACCTCGCTGATGGACGACGAGACGGCTTACGCGGTCGCCAAAGCCATCTACGACAACCGGCAGTTCCTGATCGATGCGTGGCCGCATCTCAAGGATTTCGATTTCAAGGGACAGGCGCTCGCCGCGGAGAAGGTCGGCATCAAGCTGCACCCGGGCGCGAAGCGATTCTGGGAATCGGTCAAGTAACGCGGGAGCGTCGCGCCGATGCACGCGGATGATGCCGCCGAGGGCTCTGCTGGCGCCGCCGGTGCGGTCTTTGGCGTCGCGTGCGCGGCGTTCTCGCTGTTTCACCTGTACACGTCGTTCCGCGGTCCGTTCGATCCCCTGGTGCAGCGCGGCGTGTTCATCGGCGGCGGCGTCCTGCTGGCGTTCTGGATGAAAGCGCTCGGCGCCCGCAGGCCGCTCTCACGCATCGTGTTCATCCTGCTCGGGCTCGCCGGCGCCTACGGCGGGCTGCACGTGGTGCTCAACAATGCGCGGTTCATGGACGTAATGAGCGACATGCGGCCGCTCGACATGTGGATCGCGCTTCTGCTCGGCATTGCCGTCCTCGTCGCGACGCAGCGGCTGCTCGGATGGGCGCTGCCGGTGCTTGCCACGATCTCCGTCGTGTACTACGCATTCGGCAACCGCTGGATGGGCGGGTTGTGGCAGCCGCCGCGCGCGTCCCTGGATACCGTCGTCAGTACGCTCTACGCCTCCACCAGCGGCGTGTTCGGATTCATGGCGGACATCGGCACCAGCGTGATCGCGATCTACGTCATCTTCGGCGCGCTGCTCATGGCAACGGGTGCGGGCGAGGTGTTCGTGCAGGTCGCGCAACGCATCGCGGGACGCGGCCATGGCGGACCCGCGAAGGTCGCGGTCGTGACGTCGGCGCTGTTCGGCACCGTTTCCGGCTCGGCCGTGGCCAACGTGATGGCGGTCGGATCACTCACGATTCCGACCATGGAGCGCGCGGGCTATCCCAAGGCGCTCGCCGCGGGCGTCGAGGCGAGTGCCTCCGCTGGGGGACAGATCATGCCCCCGATCATGGGCGCCGGCGCGTTCCTGATGGCCGAGCTCCTCAACATTCCGTATCTCACCGTGGCGAAGTCCGCGGCGATTCCCGCGATCCTGTATTTCCTGGTCATCTTCATCAGCGTCGATCTGTATGCGCGGCGTACCGGGCTCGGCAAGGACAGCGGCGCGAAGCCCGTACCGATCGAGCGAGACAAGGCCGTCCCCCTGGCCATCGCGATCGTCACGCTGATCGGCATGCTGATCGCGAATTACACGCCCACTTACGCGGGCGTGATCGCCACGGCCACCCTGCTCGCCGCGAGTGCCGGCATGCGCATCGTGCCGGCGCTCGGCAGCGGCCGCATGCTGGCCGCGGCACGCTCGCGCGCATTCGTGGCCAGTGTCGGACGCGGGCTCGCCGACGGCGGCAAGGGTCTCATCATGATCTCGGTGCTGCTGGGCTGTGCCGGCATCCTCGCTTCCGTGCTCAGCGCGTCCGCGCTTGGCTCCAAAGTGTCGACGGAGCTCATCGGGATTGCCGGCGACAGCCTGCTGCTCGCGCTCGTGCTGTCCGCCTTGCTGTGCGTGCTGCTCGGGATGGACGTGCCGACCACGGCATCGTACGTGCTGACGGCGGCCGTGGCCGGGCCCGTGCTCACGCGTCTGGGAGTGCAGCCGCTGACCGCACACCTCTTCATCTTCTATTTCGCGATCCTGTCGGCGATCACGCCGCCGGTGTGTGCGAGCGTGTATGCGGCGGCGGCCATCGCGCGCGAGCGGTTCTGGTCGGTCGCGCGCTACGCGATGCTGATGGCGGGCGGCGTGTACGTCATTCCGTTCATGCTGGTCTATCGGCCAGGATTGCTGTGGCAAGGTGCGTGGCCCGCCATCGCCTACGACGCGATCGTCACGGGCATTGCCATTCTGTCGATGTGCGCAGCCACCATCGGCTATCTCGATGGCCGGCTGAACGTGATCCTCCGGCTGGTCCTGCTGGTGTCGGCGGCGCTCTTCTTCATTCCCGGCGCCGTCTTTGACGCGGGCGGCGCCCTGCTTCTCGTCGCCGTGCTGACGGTGCAGCATGTCGCGCGCCGGAACGCGTATGTCCGCGGCGCCACCCCGCCTTCCCGGAGCATCTCCCCATGATCGACAGGCCCTTCGGCGAGCTGGCGCTCGGCCAGAAGAAGATATCGCGCGGACGCACGATCACCGAGACGGACGTGGTCAACTTCTGCATGCTCACCGGCAACTGGCTGGAGCTGCATGCCAACATCGAGTTCGCGAAGACCACTCTCTACGGCCAGCGCCTGGTCCAGGGTGGACTGGTGTTCGTGATCGTGAATGCGCTCCTCGGCTTCGAAGCCGAGGTCATCGAGGCGTTCTATGGGGCGGACAAGCTGCGCTTCGTGAAGCCCACGTTCATCAATGACACGCTGCACGCCGAGAGCGAGATCATCGCCCTGCGCGAGAAGGGCACGCGGCACGGCATCGCGACCGTGCTGCTGCGCGGCGTGAACCAGCGCGGCGAGATCGTGCTGTCCTGTGAATTCAGCCTGCTCATCCGCAGGGAACGCCTTCCCGCCACCAGCGCGGCAATCGCCTGAACTGAACGCCCACATGAATTTCCTCACGCCGGAACAGACGCTCTGGAAGGAGCAGGTCGATCGCCTTATGGAACGCGAGATCGGCCGCGAGTACATCCGCAAATGCGACATGAACCGGGAGTATCCGTACGAGGGATACCAGGCGGTTGCGAAGCAGGGGTGGCTGCGCCTTCTCATTCCCGAGGACCATGGCGGTCTGGGCGGCACGATCTTCGACTACGCGCTGATGTGCGAAGGACTGGCGCGCTACGGGTTCGATTTCGCGACCTGCCTCATGGTCTCCACCTTCACGGCCATGAACATCGTGAAATTCGGCACCGACGCCCAGAAGGAGAAGTACCTCGAGCCCTTCATGAGCGGCGCGCTGCGCTTCTCCATCTCGATCTCGGAGCCGGAGGCGGGCTCCGATGCCGCGAACACGCGCACGCGGGCGATGCCCGATCCCGAGGGCGACGGGTTCGTGCTGCGCGGCCAGAAGCTGTGGTGCAGTGGCGCGGCGGCGAAGCACGTGGTGATCGCGATGCTCGTGCGCAGCGACCCCGCGGCGAAGAAGCATGCGGGACTGTCGGTGCTGCTCGTACCGAACGATTCGCCGGGGCTCGACATCCGCCGCCTGCCGACCATGGCACGCCGCGCGACGGGCACGACGGAGATCTTCGTCGACGACGTGCGCGTGGGGCGCGACCAGTTGCTGGGCGAGCCAGGAAAGGGCTGGGCGATCATCACCGACCATCTGGAGCTGGAGCGCATCGCCGTGTCGGCGGGGTACGTGGGCAACGCGCAACAGGCCGTCGATGACGCCTTGCGCTACGCCCACGACCGGGTGCAGTTCGACAAGCCGATCTTCGAGTTCCAGGTGATCCGTCACATGCTCGCCGACATGCAGACCAAGGTGGATGCTGCGCGCCTGCTGGTGTATCGTGCCGCCGAGCTCGCGTCGCAAGGCACGCCGTGCGCGAAAGAGGTGAGCATGGGCAAGCTCTTCGCCTCCGAGACGCTGCAGGAAGTCTCGCGCATGGGCATGCAGATCCTCGGCGGCCACAGCATGCTGCCCGAAGCGGACATGGAGCGGTATTTCCGCGAGGGCATGCAATCGACGATCGGCGGCGGGACGTCGCAGATCCAGCGCACGATCATCGCCAAGGCCATGCGGCTCACCTGAGGCGCGACGTGGCCGGTCCGCTCATGGGCACGCGGGTGCTCGACCTCTCACGCGTGCTCGCGGGCCCGTGGTCGAGCCAGATCTTCGCCGATATGGGGGCCGACGTGATCAAGATCGAGCGTCCCGGTGGTGGCGACGACACGCGCAAGTTCGGTCCGCCATGGGTCACTGACGCGACGACCGGCGAGAACCTCGACGCGGCCTATTATGCGGCGTGCAATCGCGGCAAGCGCTCGGTGACGCTGGACATCGCGTCGCCGCGCGGACGCGAGATCGCGCAAGCGCTGCTCGCACAGAGCGACGTGCTGCTCGAGAACTACAAGGTGGGCGATCTCGCGCGCTACGGTCTCGATTACGCATCGGCGCAGCGCATCAACCCGCGCATCGTCTACTGTTCCATCACGGGCTTCGGCCAGACCGGCCCCTACCGCCAGCGACCCGGCTACGACTTCCTGATCCAGGGCATGGGCGGCCTGATGAGCGTGACCGGCGAGCGCGACGACCTTCCCGGCGGCGGCCCGCAGCGCGCCGGTGTGGCACTCGCCGACATTCTCACCGGCATGTACGCGACCTCGGCGGTGCTGGCGGCGCTCCTGCATCGCGAACGTACGGGCGAAGGCCAGTACATCGATCTCGCGCTGCTCGACACGCAGGTCGCCACTCTTGCCAACCAGGGTATGAACTGGCTGATCGGCGGAACAGTGCCGCGGCGCACCGGCAACGGGCATCCGAATATCGTGCCCTACCAGGCGTTCGCAACTGCCGATGGGCACATCATTCTCGCCGTGGGCAACGACGAGCAATTCGCGCGATTCTGCAAGGTCGCCGGGCGCGAGGACATCGCGGCCGACCCACGCTACGCCATCATCGCGGTGCGCAATGCGCATCGCGACGAGCTCATTCCCATCCTGGCCGACATCATCCGACAGCAGCCCACCGATTACTGGGTGCGTGCCCTGGAAGCGGCGCAGGTGCCCTGCGGCCCGATCAACACCATCGACCGCGTATTCGCGGATCCGCAGGTGCAGGCGCGCGGCATGCGCGTCGATCTTCCGCATGCGCGGGCGGGCACGCTGCCTTCCATCGCCAATCCCATCCGGTTCTCGGCGACGCCGATCGAGTACACGCATGCGCCGCCACTTCTCGGCCAGCACACCGACGAGGTGCTGGCCGAGCTGCTGGGCCTCGAGCGCACGGAGATCGGTCGCCTGCGTGCCGACGGCGTGATCTGATGGCAAGGATCGTGGCGCACCCGCCGGCCGTGGCCGAACCGCGTTCCGACATTCCGCTGCTGACGCCGTTCTCGCTGCGCGGGGTCACACTGCGCAACCGCATCGTCGTCTCGCCGATGCAGATGTATTCGACGCGTGACGGCGTCGTGGGCGACTGGCATCTCGTCCACCTCGGCCGCTTCGCGCTGGGGGGCGCCGGCCTGGTGATGGTGGAGGCGACTGCCGTGTGTCCCGAGGGGCGCAGCACGTGGCACGACAACGGCCTGTGGAACGACGAGCAGGTCGCCGCGTTTCGCCGCATCACCGACTTCGTGCGCACCGCGGGCGCGGCGTCAGGCATCCAGCTGCAGCATGCAGGACGCAAAGCGGCCTCGCAGGCGCCGTGGCATGGCTTCGGACCGCTCACGGACGCCGACGCGGCGCGCGGCGAGCCACCCTGGCTGGCGTGGGGACCGACGACACGCGGCTGGAGCGACGAGCATCCTCCTGCGCAGGCAATGGGTCGCGCTGACATGGATTACCTCGTCGAGCAGTATGGCGCGGCCGCCCGGCGCGCCGCGGTCGCCGGCTTCGACATTCTCGAGATCCACGCCGCACATGGTTACCTGCTGCACTCGTTTCTTTCGCCCCTCGCCAACACGCGCCAGGATGGCTACGGCGGCGACCTCGCGGGACGCATGCGGTTCCCGCTGGAGATCGCCGCGGCGGTACGCGCCGAATGGCCGGACGACCGGCCGCTGCTGTTCCGCATCTCCAGCGTCGATGGCGTGGATGTCGGCTGGAACATCGTCGACTCGGTCGCGTTCGCGCGCGCGCTTAAGGAAGTCGGGGTCGACCTGATCGACTGCTCGTCGGGCGGCATGGACCTCCCTTCACGGACGCAACTCGTGCCGCGCAAGCCGGGCTTCCAGGTGCCGTTCGCGCGCGAGGTGCGCCGCGGCGCCGGCATGCCGACGATGGCGGTGGGACTCGTGCGCGAGGCGGCACAGGCGAACGCCATCCTGGCCGAAGGCTCAGCGGACCTCGTGGCGCTCGCGCGCGAGCTCCTCTGGGACCCCAACTGGCCGCTGCGCGCGGCGGTTACGCTCGAAGGTGCGCGGGCCTTCAGGCGCTGGCCGCGACCGTTCGGGTGGTGGCTCGAGCGGCGTCATCGTAATGGGGTCAGAGCAAATTAACTCGAGTATTTACATAGCCAAAGCCGGGACTGCTGCTCGAGTTAATTTGCTCTGACCCCATTACGGTCAATCCCACTGCACGATGCCGCTCGCGGCCGTGCCGAGGATGACCAGTGCGAAGGCGAGGCGATACCACGCGAACGGCACGAAGTCGTGATGGCCCACGTACCGGATCAGCCAACGCACGCACGCAAAGGCCGAGACGAAGGCCGCCACGAACCCGACCGCGAACATCGACAGATCGGCCGAATGGAGCAAGTGCCGCTCCTTCACCAGCTCGTAGCCGGTGGCCGCGAACAGCGTCGGGATTGCCAGAAAGAACGAGAACTCCGTCGCCGCGGTCCGCGAGAGGCCCAGCAGCATGCCGCCGATGATCGTTGCGCCCGAGCGTGAGGTTCCCGGCACGAGGGCGAAGCACTGTGCCAGGCCGACCTTGAGGGCGTCGCTCCAGCGCATTTCATCCACGCTGTCGATGCGCGGCCTCCCGGCAGAAGTCTTCTGCCGGCGCTCCGCCCAGAGGATCACGAGGGCGCCGACCGCGAACGCCAGCGCGACCGGTACGGCCGAAAAGAGGTGCGCCTTGATGGCCTTCCCGAAGGCGAGTCCGAGGACGGCAGCGGGCAGGAATGCGACGACCAGGTTGATCGCGAAGCGCTGCGCGGCGGGGTCCGTCGCGAGACCACCGATGACTCGTACGAGGCGCGCACGATATTCCCAACACACCGCGACGATGGCGCCGGCCTGGATCACGATTTCGAACACCTTGGCAGTTTCGCCCGTGTAGCCGAGGAGCGACCCGGCGACGATGAGGTGTCCGGTGCTCGACACCGGGAGGAACTCGGTCAGGCCCTCGACCACGCCCAGGACGAGGGCTTTCACGAGCAATACGGCATCCATGCGGCGGCCTTCAGGAAAAGTGTGGGCGAGGTGCGGCGAGCGGCGTTGCGCCGCCGGCCGCGATTTTACGCGTTACCGCGAGCGCGGCTGCGCAGGATCTACGGCACAGCGTCCGCGTGCCCCTTGACGCCTTGGTGGGAGACGGCGCCCGCGCCTGTCGTGCCTGGCACAACGCCTCCGGGTCGAAGGCGAGCTTGCCCCCGGGTCAGGTCGCATTCGGAAAGACCCAGAGGTCGTCGGCGGGCAACTCGAGCCAGTAGCTCGCGGTGCCGGCGTGCGTGCGGCCGTAGCAGCGCAGGCGCAGCGCGCCCAGCTTGAACAGGTGCTCGCGCCGGTCGCCGAGGAACATGTCGGTGACGAGCTCCGTCGCGACGCGATTGTCCCCCGGGCCATCCACGATCACGGTGCGCTCGAGACGTATCACGGCCGTCGCGGCATCCCCCGCCTTGATCGCGCCGCGCGCGGCACCCCACGCGCTCCAGCCTTCGCCTTCGATGCGCGCGCGACCGTCGCGCACTTCGCGCACGGTTCCAGGCAGCTGGTTGTTGCTGCCCATAAACTCGGCCGTGAAGAGCGTCTGCGGCCGGTCGTACATTTCCTCGGGTGAGCCTTCCTGCTCGATGCGGCCGCTGTTCAGCAGCAGGATGCGATCCGACATCGCCATCGCTTCCGTCTGGTCGTGGGTGACGACGACGGCCGACAAGCCGAGGCGCACGATGAGCTCGCGCAGCCACGCCCGCGCTTCCTCGCGCAGTTTCGCGTCGAGGTTCGAGAGCGGCTCGTCCATCAGCACGACGGGCGGGTTGTAGACGAGGGCGCGCGCTATCGCCACGCGCTGCTGCTGTCCGCCCGAGAGCTGGTGCGGCAGGCGTTTCGCGAGGTCGCCGAGGCCCAGATTGTGCAGCGCTTGCGAGACGCGGGACTCGACGTCCGCTGCCGACGTGGAGCGCAGGCGCAAGCCATACGCAACGTTGTCGAACACGGTGCGATGCGGCCATAGCGCGTACGACTGGAACACGAGGCCGAGATTGCGCTTCTCCACGGGCTGGTCGATGCCGCGCGCGCTGTCGAACAGCACGCTGTCGCCGATTGCGATACGACCGCGGGCAGGCTGCTCGAGACCGGCGATGGAGCGCAGCAGCGTGGTCTTGCCGCTCCCCGACGCGCCGAGCAGCGCCACGACCTCGCCCGGCGCGAGACGCATCGACACACCCTTGAGGATGAGGTTGTCGCCATACTGCAGGTGCAGGTCCTCGACGACGAGCTCATTCATGCAGGCGCACTCCGAAGCGCAGGGCGGCCGCGAGGCCAACCGCCACCAGCGCGATGTTGATCACCGACAGCGCGGCGACCTGATCGATGGCCCCCGCACCCCAGAGCGAGACCAGCATCGAGCCGATCACCTCCGTCCCCTGGCCGAGCAGGTACACGCCGGTCGAGTATTCCCGCTCGAAGATCATGAACACGAGCAGCCAGCTCGCGAGCAGCCCGAAACGGATCAGCGGGATCGTGACATCGCGCAGCACGCGTGCCGGAGCGGCGCCGGCCGTGCGCGCACTTTCCTCGAGCTCCGGGCCGATCTGCAGCAGCGCGCTGGAAATGAGGCGCAGGCCGTACGCGAGCCACACGACGGTGTACGCGAGCCATACGGAGAAGATCGAATTGCGCAGCTCCGCGAGACCCGGTACGAACAGGAAGATCCAGAGAAACGCGAGACCGGCGAGCAGCCCGGGGACGGCGCGCGGCACCAGCACGATGTAGTCGAGGAAGCGCGAGACGCCGTCGTTGCGGCGATGTCCGGCGAGCCCGATCGCGGTGTAGCAGGCCACGGCGAGTCCGCCACCGATGACCCCTATCAGCAGGGTATTCACGATGGCGCGCACTTCGTCCGACTGATCGAACACCTGGCGGTAATTGGCCAGCGTCAGCACTTCCGACAGATTGATGCCCTCGCCCCACTGCTCGACCACGCTGCGCAGCACGACGCCCGAGATCGGCACCACGATGGTGAAGATCAGCCAGACCGCGACGATGGCGAGCGCCACCCACTTCCAGCCGCCGAGGGGCAGCAGCTTCTGGCGCGTGGCCTTGCCCTTCACCGAGACGTACTTCGCCGCCGATTTGAGCAGCCAGCGCTGGAACAGCACCAGCGGGAACGTGATGGCGACGATGGCGACCGCAACTGCCGCCATGAGGTGATAGGACGGCGTCCCGAGCTTGTTGGTGAGCTTGTACAGATAGGTTGCGAGCACCAGGTGGCCTTCGGGATCGCCCAGCACGAGCGGCAGCCCGAACAGCTCGAAGCCGAGGAAGAATACGAGCACCGCGGCGTAGGAAAGCGCCGGCATGGTCATCGGGAGGCTGACATCGAGCGCGACCCGCAGCGGGCTCGCACCGGCGACGCGCGCGGCCTCCTCGACATCCGAGCCGAGGCTCTTCAGTGCAGCGGACGAATAGAGATAAACGTGCGGTACGTGGGTCAGCCCGGCGATCACCGCGATGCTGGTAAGCGAATAGACGTTCCATGGCACGTCGCCGAGAAGCGCCTTCGCCCAGAGCGAGTAGAACCCGACGGGACCCATGGCGACGACGTACCCGAACGCCAGCACCATGGGCGACACGAATACGGGGACGAGCACCATGACCTCGATCCAGCGCTGCGCGGGCAGGTCGGTGCGGGTGAGCAGGAACGCGAGCGCGGCGCCCAGCGGCAGCGCGATCGCGACCATGCCACCGGCGATGACCACCGAGTTCCACGCCGCGCTCCAGAAATCCGCATCGGCGAAGATGAACGCGTACGCGGCGAGGCTGACGTGCTTCGCCGGCGCGAAGAACGGCGCGTTGAGGAAGCTCTGCCAGAAGATGAGCCCGAGGGGCCCGAAAACGGCCAGCGCGGTGACGGCAACGACCGTCAACCGCGCTGGATGGAATCGCCGCGCAAGCATCGCTTGAGCGGGTGCCCGCAGCGTTCTGCCGCCCGCTCAGCCGGTCACTTGCGGCCGAGCGATGTCTGCCACTGCTTCATGAATTCGAGGCGCTTCGTCTGGTCGAGGCCGGCGAGGAGATCGGCGCTCACAGGGATCGGCTTGATCGCGTTGCCGTATTCCTTCATCAGCCCGGTGCCGGAGTCCTTGCCGGTGATGTCGGTGCGCACCGAATAGAGGTCGGCCTGCTCGGCCATGATCGTCTGGCCACGCTTCGACAGCAGGTAGTCGACGAACAGCTTGCCGGCATTGGGATGGCGCGCGCTCTTGCCGACGAACACCAGTCGCGACAGGACCAGGTTGTAATCGGTGGTGATCTGGACGCCGATCGACGGGTCCTTCTTCGCCCGGGTGATCGCGTACGAGCCGAGGATGTTGTAACCGATCAGGTTCTCGCCCGACGCGATGCGTTCCAACATCGTGCCGGTCGAGCTTTGCAGGTTGACCCCGCGCGCGCCCATCGCCTTCACCAGATCCCAGAATTGCGGGTCGAGCTTCGCGTCCTGGTTCACCAGCATGAAGCCCACGCCGGACTTTTCCGCGTCATACGTGGTGACCTTCTTGTTGTACTTGTCGGCCTTGGTGTTGAGGAGCTTGGTGAAATCGGCGTGCGTCTTGGGGACGTCCTCCGCCGGGACGAGGCGCTTGTTGTAGACGATTGCGATCGGCTCGAACGTCGTTGCGTAGACGGTGTCCTTGTACTTGGCCCAGTCCGGCAGCGCACCCGCCTCCGGCGAGCGGTAGGGCAGCGCGAGCCCGTCGGCGGCGAGCTTGATCTGGAGATCCATGGACGAGCTCCAGACCGCGTCCGCGGACGCGGCATTGGCCGCGCTCTCGCTGATGAAGCGGTTGTAGACCTCGGTCGAGTTCATGTCGCCGTACTCGACCTTCACGCCCGGGTACTCCGCCTCGAAGTCCTTGATGAGCGGCGTGACCAGTTTGGCATCCGTCGTCGAATAAACGACGACCTTGCCTTCCTTTTTCGCGCCGTCGACGATCGACCTGTAGTCGGCGGGATAGCCGGCCGGCACCTGTGCGTGGGCGACGCTGGCCAATGCCGCGATCGACAGCAGCCACGTGAGAGAACGCATGGAATTCCTCCTGAGAATGGGGCCGCCCGAAACCCCGGCAGCGCAGCGGCGCAGTTTACCGCAGCCCGGGCGGCGCGTTGTTCAGGCCGGAGGCAGGCCCAGTTCCGCGCAAAGCTTGTGCACCACCGAGCGCAGGGCCGCGACTTCGGTCTGGAGGTCGCGCATGTTGCTTTTCAGCGCGGCGAGCTCGCTGACACTGACGGCGTCGTCGGGCCCCGGGGCCGAAGCCACGGTCGTCCCGGGCGCCGGCGGCCCGGACAGGAGGTGCATCCATCGTGTTTCGCGGGTGCCGGGCTGGCGCGGCAGCTCCATCACGAGGGCCCCGGCGGAACGCCCCGCCAGCTCGTGCAGGAAGCCTTCGACCGCGGAGACATCGGCGAACCGGTGCAGCCGGTCGGCGTTGATCCGCAGCTCGGCGATCGTCTGCGGCCCCCGCAGCATGAGGACCGCCAGGAGCGCCACGGCCTGCGAAGGGATGGCGAGGACCCGCTCGGTATTGTGGGCGTAGCGCATGACCCGGCCGCCGGATGATTCGATCGCCAGGGAGAGATCCTTGAGGCGATCGAGCGTGGCCTGCACCTCGCCTTCGGTCGCGGACACGACGGGGTCCCGGCTGGTTTTCTGGTTGCATCCGCTGACGATCGCATTGAGGGTCATCGGATAGGCATCGGGCACGGTGTGCTGCTTCTCGACGAGCACGCCGAGGACGCGGGTTTCGAGCAGGGACAGGACGGGTAGCGTCATGGGCAGACAGGCGAGCGGCCGGCAATGCGTACGCGTGCCGGCAGGAAGGGATGGCCCTCCAGTCTAGCCGAGCATGCCGCGGGCAACCGGAGGATGCTATCGGACCAGCGGCACCACGGGGTGGAACGTCTGCAGGATATTGCGGGTTCGCGAGCCCTGGACGGGGCATCCGCGAGCGCAGGGGAAGCTGCTTTCTGCCGTGGCGTGCGGGCAGCCGCAGCGGGATCGGATTCAGGGTCAGTGCAGGGCGAGCTGCCGCTCGCGCTCACGCCGGCTGGCGCCGAGGTCGATCTCGTGGCGCACGCGCTGCCAGCGGCGGCGGCGATTGCGGAGATAGGCCAGCTGACACTCGGTCCTTCTTTCCACGGCGATCGCGGGACGTGTACGCATGGCTGCTTCTCCATTTACCGTTGCCTGGCCGGCGTCGCTCGCACGGCATGTCAGCATTCTCGGCGGGGATTGGCCGCGCCACTTTGCCGCAGATCAACGCCATCGGCGCCGCGCGGACGCGGACGTTGATCCGCATCAGCTACCCTCGCGAAGACGGGCGTCGCGGGGCAGTTTCCAGGCGGTTGTCGACGGCAGGAGGCCGGCTGCCGCGGCGCCGTGCCATCATTGCGGTTTCCCCGCCCGCGAAAGCGCCATGCCTCATCGTCCCGAAGTGATCAACATGGCCGTGTTCTGCGATTTCGAGAACATCGCCCTCGGCGTGCGCGACGCCGAGTACGAGAAATTCGACATCCGGAAGGTGCTCGAGCGGCTGCTGCTCAAGGGCAGCATCGTCGTGAAGAAGGCCTATTGCGACTGGGAGCGCTACAAGGCGTTCAAGGCCGCGATGCACGAGGCGGCGTTCGAGCTGATCGAGATCCCGCACGTGCGCCAGTCGGGCAAGAACTCGGCCGACATCCGGCTCGTCGTGGATGCGCTGGATCTCTGCTATACCAAGTCGCACGTGGACACGTTCGTGATCATCAGTGGCGACTCCGACTTCTCGCCGCTGGTGTCGAAGCTTCGCGAGAACGACAAGGGCGTGATCGGCGTGGGGGTGAAGAACTCCACGTCCGATCTGCTGATCGCCAATTGCGACGAGTTCATCTTCTACGACGACCTCGTGCGCGAGCAGAAGCGCCGGGCTCCCGCGGGCAGGAAGACTGCCGTGAAGGCCGCCGGAAAGTCGGCCGGCAAGAGCGCGGTGGGACCGGCCGCCAAGGCTGCGGGACGCAAGGCCGCGGAGGAGGTCGCGCCGGCGGCGGAACCCGCTGCGGCGGAGCAGGCCGAAGCGCCCGCGGCGCGCAAGGGCGCGCGTCCGCGGCGGCGTGCCGTGAAGTCGGCCGCCACGAGGGCTGCGGAGGCGGTGGAGGCGACCGAGGCGGCCGACACGACGTCGATCGAGGAAGCATGGCCGGAGGCCACGCCGGCGCCTGCCGAAGCGCGGGGCGAGAGCACCGACGAGGAACGCCGGCAGCGCGCGCTCGATCTCGTGGTCGAAACCCTCGAGGCCCTCCTTGCCGAGCGCGGCGACAACGACGTGATCTGGGGCTCGATGGTCAAGCAGACCCTCAAGCGCCGCCAGCCGGGCTTCAACGAGTCGTATTACGGCTACCGCTCGTTCAACGCGCTCCTCGAGGACGCCCAGGCGCGCGGGCTCATCGCCCTCACCCGGGACGACAAGTCGGGCGGATTCAAGCTGCGCCTCGCCGAGCGCGTCGAGTAGCGTTTCGACGGCCGGGTCGGCAGATTCGCCGGCACTTCGCGGCGGCCGGCGAGCCGCGCGAAGAACCTGTGTCGCAGGGCTTGGATGCCCTGCCGGTGCCCTCATCTTTGGGCCATGCAGAACCATTCCTACCCGTCGACTCTGGTCCGCCCTGCGGCCGTCGCCGGCATGTTCTATCCCGGCTCGGCGACCGCGCTCACGGCGGAGATTCGCGCCTGCCTGGCGGATGCGGCGGACGGCGACGCTGCCCGGCCACGCGTCGGACGCGGCGCGGCCTGGCCCAAGGCCATGATCGTGCCGCATGCGGGCTACGTCTATTCCGGTCCGATCGCGGCGAGCGCGTACGCGCGCCTGCAGGCCGGGCGCGATGTCATACGGCGCGTCGTGCTCTTCGGCCCGGCGCATCGGGTGGCCGTGCGCGGCGTGGCACTGCCCGAGGCGCATTGCTTCGCCACGCCGCTCGGCGAGGTGCCGGTCGACGCGGCCGCCGTGGCTGCCCTGGCGGAACTGCCGTTCATCGTCGCGAGCGACGCCGTGCACGCGCAGGAACACTCGCTCGAGGTGCAGTTGCCGTTCCTGCAAACGGTGCTGGATGACTTCTCGGTGGTGCCGTTGGCCGTCGGGCACGCCACGGACCGCCAGGTGGAGGAGGTGATGGAGCGCCTCTGGGGCGGCCCCGAGACGCTGATCCTCGTGAGCTCCGACCTGTCGCATTACCACCCCTACCGCACCGCCCAGTCCATCGACCGGGCGACGACCGCCGCGGTGCTCGCACTGATGCCGTCCCTCGATCACGAGCAGGCGTGCGGCGCGACTCCGATCAACGCCCTGCTGCGGTGTGCCGCGGCCCGCGGTCTCGCGCCGTCGCTGCTCGATCTGCGCAACTCCGGGGACACCGCCGGTGACCGTTCGCGCGTGGTCGGGTATGCATCGTTTGCCTTCGAGCCGGGCCCGACCCATGGATGATCGCGAGCTTGGTCGCACGCTGCTGCGCATCGCGCGCGACAGCATTGGTGAGCGGTTCGGCGCGGACTGCGCGGGCGAGCTCGCGCATCGGCGGCTGGACGAGCCGGGCGCGACGTTCGTCACCCTGCGGCGCGAGGATGCGCTGCGGGGCTGCATCGGCTCGCTCGAGCCGGTGCGGGCGTTGCGTGCCGACGTCGCGCACAACGCGGCAAACGCCGCGTTCGCCGATCCGCGATTCATGCCGCTGCGCCGGCACGAGCTGCCGCACATCGGCATCGAGGTCTCGTTGCTGAGTGCAACCGAGCCGATGCTGTTCGGGTCCGAAGAAGACCTGCTCGCGCAACTCGTTCCGGGGCGGGACGGCCTCGTGCTGCAGTACGGCCGCCGTCGCGGCACGTTCCTGCCGCAGGTGTGGGAAGTGCTGGCGGACCCGCGCGAATTCCTGGCGGAGCTCAAGGGCAAGGCCGGCCTGCCGACCGATTTCTGGAGTGCGCAGATCGAGGTGGCCCGCTATTCCGTCACCAAGTGGACCGAGGGCGAATTCGCCGGCTCCGACGAGAACGACGACGCATCGTTGCCGGCGGCGTCGCCGCGCCGATCGATCAACCTAACCTGACCCCATTACCGCGATGAGTGATTTCCCCGGACGCTGGTGGCACCGTCTCGACGACGGGCGCATCCAGTGCGACCTTTGCCCGCGCGACTGCCGCCTGCACGAAGGCCAGCGCGGCGCCTGCTTCGTGCGTCAGCGGACCGGCGACCAGATGGTGCTGACGACGTACGGCCGGTCGTCGGGCTTCTGCATCGATCCGATCGAGAAGAAGCCGCTGAATCATTTCCTGCCCGGTTCGAGCGTGTTCTCGTTCGGCACGGCAGGCTGCAATCTGGCGTGCAAGTTCTGCCAGAACTGGGACATCTCGAAATCGCGCGAGATGGACACGCTGCAGGACCAGGCGTCGCCCACGGCGATTGCCACGACAGCGCTCGCGCACGGGTGCAAGAGCGTCGCGTTCACGTACAACGATCCGGTGATCTTCGCCGAATACGCGATGGACACCGCCGACGCATGCCATGCCGCGGGCGTGAAGACGGTCGCGGTCACGGCGGGCTATATCGGCGTGGAAGCGCGCCGCGACTTCTACGGCAAGATGGACGCGGCCAACGTCGACCTCAAAGGATTCACCGACGAGTTCTACGTGAAGCTGTGCGGGGCACGGCTGCAGCCCGTGCTCGATACCCTCGTGTATCTGAAGCACGAGACGGACGTGTGGTTCGAGATCACGACCCTGCTCATCCCGGGCAAGAACGATTCGGACGAGGAGCTCACCGCGATGTGCAAGTGGCTTGCGCGCGAGCTCGGCCCGGACGTGCCGCTGCATTTCACGGCGTTCCATCCCGACTACAAGATGACGGATATCGGCGCCACGCCGAAGTCGACACTGCTGCGTGCCCGCAACATCGCCCGAGGTGAGGGGCTGCACTACGTCTACACCGGCAACGTGCACGACACCGAAGGCGGCACGACATTCTGCCCCGCTTGCGAGAAGCCGCTGATCGTGCGCGACTGGCACGAGATCCTGGCCCATGACGTGACCCGCGAGGGTCGTTGCGCGCATTGCGCGACGCCGATCCCGGGCCGATTCAGCGAACCGCCGGGACATTGGGGCCGGCGGCGCGTCCCCATCCGCGTGCGCACCGCCGCCTGAGAGAGCCGGGGGGCGCCAGGCCGCTGGCGCGACGCGCCTGCGCCCACGGCACGTCGCGCGCGCCTGCGCCGCAGAAGACGTGAGCGCCGAGGCGGACGCTTCGCGCCGGAGCGCTACTTCGCGGGCGCAGCTGCGCCGTAATGTGTCGCCAGGTAGTCCACGACTTTCGGCACGTCCTCGGCCGGTATCTGGGCGCCGTAGGCCTTCATCATCTTGTTGACCTCCGCCTCCCATGTCTGCCGGTTCATGAACGGTGAGTTGCCCTGCACGTAATCGAGGCTGTGGCACATCGTGCAGTAGCCCATGACCAGCTCGCGTCCGGGCCCGGGCTTGAGGGTGATTTTCGATTCGTCGGCGGCGCTCGCGCCCGGGGCGGCAACGATCAGCGATGCGGCCAAGGTCGCCATTGCGATGGTTTTCATGCGCGTCGCTCCTGCGTTCACGCCACCATCAACGTGATTCGCTGCATCACGTTGTTGTGGTATCCCGGCGGATTGAAGATGAGGTCCTGCACCTGGGTCGAACCCTGCCGGTTGGTGGCGCGCGCCATCACGACGATGGGACCGGCGACGGTCGGACGCGCCACGAAGCGCCACGGCCGGAACGAGAACCGGCCAAGGTCCGTGCCGAGCTCCGCAGGAAACCAGCTGCGCCCGGCGTCGAGCGAAACCTCGACGCTGTGCATCCCATACCCCGCGTCCCAGGCAATGCCGCGGATCTCCAGATCCCGGCCACGGGCGATCTGCTGGCCATTGCGAACGTTCGTGATCAGCGAGTTCACCACCATCTCGGTGATGGGCGTGGAGGTGTCGCTTTCCTGGCTCAGGAAGCGGTCGGCGAACGCGAACTTGCCTTTCGGCACGCGATACGCGGTGTTCATCCAGAACGTCGCGAGCGGCTTGTCGAGTGCCTCGATGCTGACGAGCTGCTTCAGCCAGTAGGTTGCCGTCCATCCGGGCACCATGACGCGAAGCGGAGCCCCGTTCCAATGCGGCAGCGGCTCGCCATTCATCTCCCAGACGAGCAGCGTGTTCTCGTCCATCGCCTTCCATGCGGGAAGACTCTTGCGGAAGTCCGGCGTGGCAGGCGACACACCCTGGTCGGCGCCGTCGAACGCGATCTCGATCGCTTCCTTGCGCACGCCGGCCTTGTTGAGGACGTCGCGCAGGCGAACGCCCTTCCAGCGCGCATTGCCCATCGCGCCATAGCCCCACTCGACGCCGGGTACGTGCGGATCGGACAGGCCGCGGCGATTGCCGCTGCACTGGCACACGGCGACCAGCTCGACGTTCTCGAAGCCGCGCTGCAGCTCGTCCAGGGAATATTCCAGGGGCGTGCTGGCCGCCGCTCCACCGACGCGCAGCCGCCACTTGCCGACATCCACCTCGGCAATGTTGGCCAGGTGCCAGCGCACGAAGAAGGCACGATTGGGCGTGATCGGGCCATCGAACAGCTCGATCGGCGTCTCGTAGTTCGGCGGACGCATCGAGCGGCGCACGAGCGGCACCTTGCCGGGCAGCGTCTCGAGATCGCCGATTTCCACCGCGCCTGCAGGCAACCCTTCGGCAGATGCGTGCGGCCAGCGTGAAGCTGCCATCGCCGTCGCAGCGCTCGCGAGCAAAAAGGAGCGTCGGTCCATTTCCCCTCCACGATGTGCGCGATGTGGGCTCGCGCTCGGGGGCGATTCTACCTGCGGAAATGGAATTTCGGTGCGCCAGGCCCTTGTGGCGTCCCGGCTGGCGTTCAGGCGACGCGCTGCAGGCCCGAAGCGGGCGCATAGGGGCGCCATGCATGCTCGGGCTGGCTGAGCCGATCGGCGACGATCGCCAGCACGTCCGGATGCCAGACGAGGCCAATGTGGCTGCTCGCAACTTCGATGTTCTCGGCGTGCTCTGCGGGCCGCTCGCGACATGCCTGCCACGCCACCACGCCATCGCTGCGGCTGTAGATCGACGTCGTCGGCATCGGCGGCGTCGCCCGCAGGCGACGCGAGAGGCCTGGATCGAGCACGGCCGAGTTGCCGTTGAGCAACCGGTAGAGCCATGCCACGTTGGTGTGCTCGGGCGTGCCCGCGAATGGTGTGCCGATGGAGATGACCTGGCGCACCCGGCGCGGCAGGCGCTTGGCAATCTCCCGCGCATAGATGCCGCCAAGGCTCCAGCCGATCAGCGTCGCCTTCCCGCCGCGATCGGCGATCAGAGCATCGACGTCGGCCGCCAGAAGGTCGAGCCACCCGTCGACGTCGCCCTCCGGGCCCGTATTGAAACCGCGTCCCCAGTCGTGGGTCCTGTACCCGAGTTCCTGGCAGTGGCGCGCGAGCGGCATCGTGAACCGCTGATCGGTGGCGAGTCCCGGAAAGATCACGACCGGATGGGCGTCCCCGGTCGGCAGATCGTCCCGGCGCATGACGCGCATCCGTGCGTATTCGACCGCCGCGCGCACCGGCTCGGTGGCCAGGAGCCGGAGTGACGGTGCGCCGGGGCGGGTTGGTTGGGCAGGGCGGCGCTTGGGCATGCAGCGATCATCGCCGATGCCCGGCGCACCGCTAATGGGGCCGCGGACGATTCTGCTGTCGGGCGGTTCCAAGCCCGTGTAGGACGAACACCGGCACGTCGACGGCGGGCGGAATTGCCTTCGCGGCGGTCACTTCCTGCCGTACGTGGCCTGCAGGCTCGCCTTCGCGATCTGGTTCGCGTTGATCATGAAGCCGATCATCGCGCCCGATGAATTCTCGTCGGCGCCCGCGAGCTTTTCAGTCCTGAGGGCATGCACGCTGAAGACGTAGCGGTGCGGGCGATCGCCCTGGGGCGGGCACGGTCCGCCGTATCCGGGCTTGCCGAAATCCGTGCGCGACTGCACCGCGCCGGCGGGCGCCTTGCCTCCGGCGGGATCACCGGCGCCAGCAGGCAGCGACGTGACGGTTGCGGGAATATTGAACATGACCCAGTGCCACCACCCGCTGCCACTCGGCGCGTCGGGGTCGTACACGGTGACGGCGAAACTCTTCGTGCCCGCCGGCGCGTTGCTCCATGCGAGCGACGGCGACACGTTGGCGCCGTTGCAGCCGAAGCCGTTGAACACCTGCTGCTCGGCGATGACGCCCTTGTGCTTGACCTCGCCGCTGGTGAGCGAGAACGGCCCGGCGGCGAGCGCCGGGAAGGCAAGGAGCAGGGCTCCCAGGAAAGTGATCTTGCCTCGCATCGAGAATCTCCGTGAATTGTTCTCGGGCGCGGCCGCCCTGCCAGGAGCGTCAGGCCGAAGCTGACCCGCGAACTCCTGCCTGCCGCAATCCCAGGTCGACCGATGCCGCGGATCCGAAACGCTCACGCCTTGCTGTAGATCTCCGCACCTTTCTGCACGAACTCCACGGCCTTCACTTCCATACCCTTGCGCAGCGCCTCGTCGTCGGACAGGCCCTGCTTCGCAGCGTAGTCGCGCACGTCCTGCGTGATCTTCATCGAGCAGAAGTGTGGGCCGCACATCGAGCAGAAATGGGCGAGCTTGGCGCCGTGCTGCGGCAGCGTCTCGTCGTGGAACTCGCGCGCCTTGTCCGGATCGAGGCCCAGGTTGAACTGGTCCTCCCAGCGAAACTCGAACCGCGCCTTGGAAAGAGCGTTGTCGCGGATCTGCGCGCCGGGATGGCCCTTGGCGAGATCGGCGGCGTGCGCCGCGACCTTGTACGCCATGATGCCGTCCTTGACGTCCGTCTTGTTCGGCAGGCCGAGGTGCTCCTTGGGCGTCACGTAGCAGAGCATCGCCGTGCCGTACCAGCCGATCATCGCGGCGCCGATGGCGCTCGTGATGTGGTCGTAACCCGGTGCGATGTCGGTGGTGAGCGGCCCCAGCGTGTAGAACGGCGCCTCGCCGCAGAGGCGCAGCTGCTCGTCCATGTTGTACTTGATCATGTGCATGGGCACGTGACCGGGACCTTCGATCATCACCTGCACGTCGTGCTTCCAGGCGACCTGCGTGAGCTCGCCGAGCGTTGCGAGCTCGGCCATCTGCGCTTCGTCGTTGGCGTCGTAGCCGGAGCCGGGGCGCAGGCCATCGCCGAGCGAGAAGGCGACGTCGTAGGCCTTCATGATCTCGCAGATGTCCTCGAAGCGCGTGTAGAGGAACGACTCCTTGTGATGCGCGAGGCACCACTTGGCCATGATCGAGCCGCCGCGCGACACGATGCCGGTCATGCGCTTCGCAGTCATCGGAATGTAGCGCAGCAGCACGCCGGCATGGATGGTGAAGTAGTCCACGCCCTGCTCGGCCTGCTCGATCAGCGTGTCGCGGAACATTTCCCAGGTGAGCTCTTCGGCCTTGCCGTCGACCTTTTCCAGCGCCTGGTAGATCGGCACCGTCCCGATCGGCACCGGCGAGTTGCGGATGATCCACTCGCGCGTCTCGTGGATGTTCTTGCCCGTCGAGAGATCCATGACCGTGTCGGCGCCCCAGCGCGTCGCCCACGTCATCTTCTCGACCTCTTCCTGGATCGACGACGACACGGCCGAGTTGCCGATGTTGGCGTTGATCTTCACCAGGAAGTTGCGGCCGATGATCATCGGCTCGCTTTCGGGGTGATTGACGTTGTTCGGCAGGATGGCGCGGCCGCGGGCAATCTCGTCGCGCACGAACTCCGGCGTCATGATCTTCGGAATGGCGGCGCCGAAGCTCTGGCCGGGGTGCTGCCGGGTGACGATGGGTGGCAACGTGGCGAGCATCTGCTCGCGCAGCAGGTTCTCGCGGATCGCGACGAACTCCATCTCCGGCGTGACGATGCCGCGCCGCGCATAGTGCATCTGCGTGATGTTCGCGCCGGGCCGCGCCTTGCGCGGCTTGCGCAGGAGGTCGAAGCGCATGCCCGCGAGCGCCTCGTCGTCCAGCCGCGCGCGGCCATACGCCGAGGTCGGTCCCTCGAGCTCGACCGTGTCGTCGCGCTCGTCGATCCAGCGCCCGCGCAGGGCCGGGAGGCCGCGCCGGATGTCGATGGTGGCAAGCGGATCGGTGTAGGGGCCGGACGTGTCGTACACGACGATCGGAACGTTCTTCTCCGCGCCCTCAGTGGACAATGAGGATGCCGGGGTGTCGCCCTGCGCGATCTCGCGCATCGGCACGCGCACGTCGGGCCGCGAGCCTTCCACGTAGATCTTGCGCGAATTCGGCAGCGGGGCGACCGCGGCCGCATCGACGTGGGCGTCGCGGGCGAAGAATTGATCGTTGGCGTTCATCGGCTCTCCTGCAGTGGGACGGCGGCGCGGAGAGCCGGGGAAGTGCAGGGATGGCGCCAGACAGCGGCGCGCTTCCCTGGGCCGGCATTATCCGCACAGGTACCAAGGGTGTGATCTCACCCCGCCGGACGACTGCCGTCCGGCAAGGACCCCTAGCGCAAGCATGCAACGTTAGCGCATGGGCCCGCGGGTGGCAACCGACCGCTTGACGTGCCTCGGCGCGGGATCAGCGCAAGGGATACCCGAGCCTGGTCATCAGCGCGCCGGCGAGGACGTTGAATTTGCCGATGTTCTCCGGCGTCCACTCGATGGCCTGGCTGTTCGATGGATCGCTCGGCGCGAGCGAACCCGGCGCGTAGGTTGCAGGCAGGCCGCAGAACGCAAGCAGGTCGGGCAGGGTGCGCGCGTCCAGATCCTCGATCTTCACCAGCCGCTTGCGGCTTTCCGGAATGGCCGCGAAGCGCTGCATGATGTTGGCGTTGACGCTCTCCCAGAACCAGCTGATCCGCTGCACCCGATCGAAATGCTGCCACGCGGCGTGGATCGACTGCGACGGGAAGGGCACGGGTTTCGCCAGGATCCACGGCAGCGAATTGAGGTCGGGCAGGTGATCCGGGTAGGTCGACCCGCGCCGCGACCACGAGCGCACGCACGCATAGCCGTCGCGCACCAGATGGATGAATCTTGCCTCCGGGTACTTGCGGCGCAGGTAATCGATGAGGTTGTAGGCGAAAGGATTCGAGTCGCAGTACGCGAGGCCCTGCTGCTCGCACCACGCGATCAGCTTGGAACGCTTGTCGAACGAGCGCTCCATGAGCGCAGCCATCTCGGGATCCGGATCGAAAGTGCGGCGGAACACGGCTTCGTCGGCAGCGTGGTACAGGTAGGCATTCAGCTCGGGCATGCACCCGATGGCGATCTGCTTGCCGATGAGTTCGGCGGGGCCGGCACGCACGATGCCGTTGCCCTCGTGCGTGCTGAGCGTGTTCGGCAGCGATTCGAAGACTTTCCAGGTGGTGTGCGTGCCGCAACGCCCGGTGCCGAAGACGAAGACCAGAGGGGGGGAGGACATCGAAGATGGCCGGTTGCGGGGCGGCGGGGTGCGGTTGCGTGGACTTGCCTGGGGCTGCGGACGAATCCGAAGCGTCGCTACAGCGGCGCCGCCGGGCGCGTGAACTCGCATCCGCGCGCGGCCACGGCCGCGTCGATGTAGGCGACGTCGTCCGCCGAAAGGTACTCCGCGTAGTTGCCGACCTTGCCCTTGCGCACCTTCAGGGATTCGGGGTCGTCGGAGCGCCCTGGCCGCAGCGCCTCATGCGCGTAGCGGTCCTCGATCTCGGCCTTGCGCATGTTCTCGAAGCGGCAGAATTCGACCGCGGCTGCAATGGCGGCGGCCGGTACCCGGGCCCCGATGAAGCCGAGCACTGCCGCGAGCGCGCCGGCCGTGTCGCGGTGCATGTCCTCGTAGCGGGCGAAGACGAACGCCTCCGGGACGTGACGGTTCATCGACCAGATCCGGTAGAACGCGAGGATCTTGTCCACGCCGTAGCGCTCGTGTCGGATGAAGTCCGAGATCGGGCCGTCGTAGACATTGACGCGCCGCGTGGCCTGGAAGTACGCCGAGACGAGATTGTCGCGGACGTCTCGACCCAGGAGCAGCACGCGCCGGCCCCGATACGCGCTGCGGTCGGTGGCCATGTCCTGCCAGCGCAGCCCCGTCATGAGCGCGCTCTGATCGTGGTCGAAGACGGTCACCGGCAGGCCCGCCGCGTGCGTCAACCCGGGCGTATCGAGGAGCTGCGATTCCGGCAGGCCATACGCCTCGACCAGCGCCTTGCCGACCAGCGCACGCAGCCAGGTCCGTCCCGCCTTGGGATACGAGAGCAGGAATACCTGCGGTACGACCTTGAGCGGGGAGCGTGGAGGCGGGACGCTGGAGACCATCGGGGAACGGGGAGCCGAAACGGCGTGAGCCCGGATGGTAGCAAGGTCCCCCGTCGATGCGCGTCAGCGTTTCCGCGCGCCGGCGTAGCATCCATCCTGCATCGGGTACGTCACCGCGTGCAGCGTGCGCAGCCGGTAAATGTCGCGCAGCACCTCCGGTGCAAAACCCTTTCGGTTTGCCCGCCCGTCGGAAAGCAGCGCATCGAGATATTCACGGCATTCCGCGGGCGCGGTCCATGCGCCGGCGATGATGTTGGTGATCCTGGCGAACTGCTGCGCCAGGGCATTGGGGCGTACTTCGTCGGGCAGCGAATCCATCCACGCGACGGTTCGCGGCAGCAGGTGCTGCACGGGCTGTGCACGACGTAGATGCAGCGGCGCCGCTTCGGGCGAGGCTGGTGCGTCGGCTGTCGCTCGCTGCTCGACGAGATAGGCGGGGGTGTGTTTCCAGCCTTTGTAGATCGACATGTCAGGTTGTGACCATCAGCGGCACTTTCCACACGGCGGACTGCGCGTCACCGGGCTTGTGCAAGACCCGAGCCACGGCGCCCGCCATCCAGCGTCGCGTGGTGCGCGCGCGATGCAGCGATCGGTCCGCATTCTGTGGTGCCCCGCCTTGATGGCGCGGCCGGAGGTCGGGCGCCCACGTGCCGCGGCCTCCGCCGGCATGCGCGGCGAACTTCCGCCGCGCCACGGCCATTGCATCAGCTCGGATCGACGCGGAGCCATGCCGCGCCGTGCCGGCAATAGGTCCGTCCCGCGTCCGGGGCAAACGCGCGCTGCTCCATGGACCAGTGGTACTTGCAGACTGCGATCGAATCGCGGTCGACGTGCAGCACGTTGAACGAGTTCCGCTCGCCGCGAGCGCGCGTCGAAGTCGCCGTCCCTGCCTGCACGGTCATGGCGCTGCGGCCATCGAGGTCGTAGCGCTCGGCAGTCGTTCCGACGTCGTGGGCGTGCATGTGTCCGGCGAGCAGGACGTCGGGCATGCAGTCGCGCCACTGTTGCATGGCCAGGGCGGCCCGCCCGACCAGGTCATCGTCCTCGCGGGGGGCCGAAAGATGGAACGGGTGATGCGTCACCACGATGCGCACCCGGCGGCTGTCGATGGCGCAAAAGAGTTCGCGCACCGCCTGCATCTGCGCAAGGTTGATCCGCCCGCCCTTGAACACCAGCGAGCGCGCCGTGTTGACGCCGACAACCGCGATCTCGTCGTCAACGAACGGTCGGGTGAATCGTTCGTCGACATGCTCGTGGAAGCGCGCCAGTGGCGTCGCGAACCGCGCAAGCACGTTGTAGAGCGGCACGTCGTGATTGCCGGGGACGACCACCTTGGCGCCCGGCAGGGAGCGCAGGAATGCGGTCGCCGCGGCAAACTCGCGCCGCTTCGCACGCTGGGTGAGATCGCCCGACACGGCAACGACGTCCGGTGCGAGGTCGTGGGCGCTCCTGCGCAATCCCGCCACCACCTCCTCGTCGACGCGGCCGAAGTGCAGGTCCGACAGGTGCAGAATGGTCCGCAAGCTCAGCCCTCGCGCCGTGGAACGAGGACCGCAAGCGCGCCGGGTATCGACTCGTAGGCGAGTGGCGTCGGCATGCGGGAAACCTCGCCGTCGGTTGCCACCATGATGGTCGAGCGGCGGGTTGCGATTTCCACATGCTTGGCGGTGAACGTCGCGAAGTCGCGGGCTTCGTTCAGCCGCCCGACGAGCGCTCGCAGCGCGAGGCCCAGCAGCGCCAGCCGACCCGCGCTGACGACGATGTGCACGCTCAGGTGCCCGGCGTCCAGCGCCTGGCGGGTACCCAGGCTCAGCCCGGCAAGCTCGTAGCTGCCGTTGCCGATGAACACGACCGGCGTCCGGTACGTGCGCTCGGAACCGTTCACCGTCACGCGAACGTCGAGGAACGGATAGCGAACCATCACCTGCCAGAACGCCCAGCCGAACGCCGGCCATTTCCCGCGCCCCAGCCGTTGCGTGACCCCTTCGCGCGCGCGCACCAGCTGGGGATACAAGCCAAGGCTGGAGTTGTTCACGAACACGCGCCCGTCGACCCGGCCGACATCGACCGCGCGGACCTGGCCGCGGCAGGCCACCTCGATCGCGCCATCCAGATCCGCCGGTATTCCAAGATCCTTGGCAAAATGATTCAGGGTGCCGAGCGGCAGCACGGCGAGGGCGGCGCCGCTGCCGATCAGCGCACCCGCCACCGCGTTCACGGTGCCATCGCCGCCGGCGGCCACCAGCACCTTGCCGCCATCGGCCAGTGCGCGGCGTGCGGCGCGCTCGAGATCGTCGCCCGGCGACGGCGACACCACTTCCGCGCGGGTGCCGTGCGCTTCGAACTTGTCGCGCAGCTCGTTCCCGGCCGGTTCTCCGGCCGTGCCCGACTCCCGGTTCAGAAGGATGTAATGCGTGGCGCGCAATTTCACGGACCGGAAGAGGAAGTGGTCGGCCACGTGAGCGGCACGTGCAGCGCATCGAGGCAGACGGATGCGATCAGCAGCCACGCGATGCCCTCGAGGACACCGGCGAGAATGTCGGATGGGTAATGGGCTCCCAGGTAAACCCGGCTCGCGCAGACCATGACCATCCACGCGCTCACGGCGACCACCACCGGACGGGACGGTCGGATACCGGGGGTGGCTCGCATGAGCATGGTGATGAGGAGTCCGCCGAAAATGGTGACCGCGGCCGCATGCCCGCTCGGGAAGCTGTACGTGGGCAGGTTGACCAGCGGTTCATCGAGGACGGGTCTCCCGCGGTGGACGGCGTGCTTCAGAAGCACGTTCATACCCGCGCCGCCATAGACGATGCATACGACTCCGACGGCCGTCCGATAGCGGTGTCGAAGGGCGAGGAAGATGACCAGGAACGCAGCGTAAACCGACGTTGCGGAGGGTCCACCGACGCGGCTCACCAATAGCATGAACGTTACCGCTGCCGCGTCGCCATGAGCGTGCGCCCAGCGCACCGCGGCCACGTCCACGGCGGGCCACCAGGTGCCCGCGGTCACGCCATGCGTCAATGCCGCCAGCGCAGCGCAAACGAGAAGTGCGGCGGTGCCGCGAACGCGCATGGTCGACCAGGAGTGGTGCATCGACGCTGGGCCGGGTCATAAATTCCTGATGGAAGTGACGGGACGTTACCATTCCTCGCGGCCGGGTCATCGCGGGCATTGTCATCATCCGGGCCGCAGGCTACCCTTCGACAACGCGATCCTCGACAACCGACGTGCGCCCCGAAGACCTGCGCGAACGAGTGCGAATGCGACTGCACCGCCTGCGCAACGCGCTGTCGGCGCTGGACGCGGCAGAGCTGACCGCGCTGCGCGAAGCGGCCGGCGAGACCCACGGCGTTGCCCCCGGTCTTTTCGCCTGGCTGGAACACATCACGGGGTGGGAAATCGATCGCCGCGAGCGTCAGTCTTATTTGCTGCGGTTTCCGGAGGAAGCCATGGAGCCCGACGAGGTGCCGGATGCGCTCACGGCTCTCGGAACGCTCGCGTTGACCTTCCGCAAGGCCGGCTGTTCGCCGGAGATCGATGAGCTGCTCGGGGCGGCGGCCGAGGTGGTGAGGGGCGACACCACGCTGCAATGATCCTTGGTGGCTGCATCCCGTCGACGGTGCCCGCATGACCCTGATGTCCGGCACGCAACCTCGCGTCACCATCGTGATGACTGCGCGCGAGCGCCATTCGCGCGCCGAAGCCGCGATCGAGGCCATCGTCGCCGAAACGCCGCGTCCCTATCGGTTGATCTACCTCGATATCGACTCGCCGGCCTGGCTGCGCCGGGTCTTCACGTCGCGCGCCGCAGAGTGGGGGCTCGAGGTCGTGAGCATGGATGGCTGCCTCTGGCCGCACCAGGCGCGCGTGCGCATCATCGAGAGCATCGCCACGCCCTACACGGTGTTCATCGACAACGATGTGGACGTCGGGCCGGGATGGCTCGAGCCGCTCGTGGCTTGTGCGGACGCGACCGGCGCCGGCATCGTCGGTCCGCTGTATCTCACCGGCGATGGTGTACAGGCGGCGCGCATCCACATGGCCGGTGGGCGGCTCGTCCGAAGTCACGACCCCGACGGGCTGGTTCTGGACGAGGCGCACGTTCTCGCCAACGGGGACCCGAGGCGCGTAGCGGACCAGCTGCGCCGGCAACCGTGCGATTTCGTCGAATACCATTGCATGCTCATCCGCACGGAGCTCTTGCGGGCAGGCGTACTCGACCCGCGTATCACGTGCGTGCACGAGCACATCGACACGTCACTGACCGCCGGGCGGCTCGGTTACGAGACCTACATCGAGCCGGCGGCCAGGGTGAGCTATCTCGGCGATTCGGATTACCTGCTCGAGGACCTGCCCATTTTCCGCAGCCGATGGCAACGCGCGGACGCCGACGCGAGCATCGCTGCCTTCTGCCGCAAGTGGGGCGTGGTGGATGACGAGCGGTCATTCGGTGGGGTAAGGCGCTTTCTGGCCGATCACGTGGCGGACGTGGACCCGATCCGGCCTGCATTGCGCGATCACCCGGAGCACCGCGTCGCCATGGCCGCGCACGAGCTCGGGCAGACCCGGTCGGCGCTGCTCGATCTCGCGCTGGAACGGGGCTACGTCCGGGACGAGCTCGCCCTCCTTGCCAATGCCTATCACCTCGCGCACATCCTGATGGACGGCGGCTACCGCCCCTGCGGACGGCCATTCATCAACCATCTGGTCGGCACCGCGAGCGTGCTGGTGCGCTACGGGTTTCGCGCCGAGACCGTGGCTGCCGGGCTGCTGCACTCGGCGTACACGCACTGCCCGGCCGATGCCGCCGGGGGCCAGCCCGTGGGGGAGGCCGTTTGCGCAGCGCTGGGTGGACGCGGGAGCCCGCTCGAACGTCGCGTCCGCGCGTATACGCTGCGCGAACAGCATGCTCCGGGCGCGGACGCAGAGCCAGCCGATCTGACGACCCTCTCCGTCCTGGAGGCCGAGATCATTGCCATGACCGCGGCGAACGAGCTCGACATGTATCTGAGCGGCGAATTCCGCCACTCCGGACGCACCGACACGATTCCGCAGAGGGCATGCGAGCAAATCGCGAAGGTGTGCGAGCTGCTCGCAGTCGATGGGCTCTACGCCGCCCTCCGTCGCGAGCAGCAGCGAGCGGCGTCGATCCCCGCCGAGTTCATCACCGGACGCCCCTTCAGCTACCGGATCGGCCAGGACAAGCGGACCGCCGTACCCATGGCGGGCGATGTCCGTGCGGTATTGCCCTGACGAGCCTGGGACATTCGGCAGTGTGACCGTGGCCGGCCGGCTGCGCTTCGACCAGATCCGGCGCGGGCCCGCTTCCCCATAAGGTTGGCGGCAACGCGGCCGATAACCTCCTATCGGGTCGTTAACCGGAAACCGAGGACCCGCCCTGGCATGGTGCCGTCGATGCCGGCAGCGACACGGTCTTCCCTTCCGGGGTCGGGCTTGCACGCGCCACTGCACCGTGAACGCGCGGCCGACCAGGTCCTTGCTGCGGCTCGCGCGTCGCGGGCGGCCACGACCGACGCCGGGCAACGAAGCGCGTCCGTGAAGCCACCATGCTCATCCCTGACCACCATCCCAGTCGCGACCCGCGTGATGGCGGCTCCCTCCGCGAGCTGAGTCGCCTCCGCGCGCGTATCCGGCAACTCGAGGAAGCACTGAGCTCGGCGAGTGCCAGCGCGGAGCGGCAGGCGCGCGCGGCCCGTGCGGTGGTGAGTCGCTACATCCGCGGCCAGCGCATCGCCCGACTGGGCAGCTGGGAATGGGACCGCCGCACCGGCGTGGTCACGTGTTCGGCCGAGCTTTACCGGATCGTCGGCATGGCTGCGCACCAGCCGACCTGTTCGGCGCACGACGTCCTGCGGCCGCTGCACGAGGAGGACCGGCGGCGGTTCCGCCAGTGGATCGTCGATCTCGCCCGTGGCAAGCCTCGCGAACCCGTGGACGTCCGCGCCCAGCTCGCCAGCGAGGTTCGCCACGTGCATGTCCTGGGCGAGCCGCTGCGCACGCCCGACGGGCGAATCATCGGCGTCACCGGAACGCTCCAGGAGGCGACGGAACGCACGCGTGCCATTCAGCAGATCCATCGCCTCGCCTATTACGACGTTCTCACGGACCTGCCCAACCGCTCACGCTTCAACGAGGCCCTGGTCGAGACGCTTGCCCTGGCTGAAAGGGAGAGCGGGCAGTTCGCGATCATGTTCCTCGATCTCGATCATTTCAAACGCGTCAACGACAGCTTTGGCCACGCGATGGGGGACGAGCTGCTGCGACTCGTCGCCCACCGGCTCAAGTCCGTGCTGCGCCTCGACGACGTGAGCGCGTCGGTGCAGCACCGCCGGCCCGAGGGGGACGTCTGCCGGCAAGGCGGGGACGAGTTCGTGGTGCTCCTCAAGGGCATCGCCACGGAAGCCGATGCCGAGCGCGCGGTCCGGCGCCTGCTCGATGCCCTCGCCCAACCCATCACGCTGGGCTCGCACGAGATCTTCATCTCCGCTTCCATCGGCGTGGCGCTGTACCCGCGCGACGGCGGCGACCTCGACGCGCTGATCAAGAACGCGGACGTCGCCATGTATCGCGCGAAGGCGGAAGGGCGCAACCGGCACGTGTTCTATCACGATGGCCTGCGCGCCGCGACGGCGCGCAAGCTGTCGCTCGATCACGATCTGCGCAAGGCCGTCGAAGGCGAGCAGTTCGTCCTCCATTACCAGCCGCAGATCGACGTTCGCAGCGGCGCCATCGTCGGCCTCGAGGCACTGATCCGCTGGAACCATCCCACCCTCGGGCTGCTGCCGCCGGCGAGCTTCATCGAAGTTGCGGAGGAAAACGGCCTCATCATGGCGATCTGGGAGTGGGTCCTGGTGTCGACGCTGATCCAGCACAACACCTGGCTGCAGGAGGGACTGCCCTGCGTGACCATCGGGGTCAACCTCTCGAGCGTGCAATTCAGCGACAAGGGGCTCGCCCGGCGCGTCGAGGAAATATCGTCGGTGGTCGGCGTGTCCCCGACCCATATCGAGCTGGAAGTGACCGAGTCGATGCTGATGAACGACTTCGAGGGGACGCTGGCGACGCTGAACGCGCTGCGCGCGATGGGCGTGCAGATTGCGATCGACGATTTCGGCACCGGCTATTCGTCACTTTCCTATCTGCGCCGGCTGCCCATCGACAAGCTGAAGCTGGACCAATCGTTCACGCGCGATGCCGCAGAAAGCGGAAAGGGCGCGGCGATCACCAAGGCGATCATCGCCATGGCGCACTCTCTTGATTTGAAGGTCGTGGCCGAAGGCGTGGAGACCCAGGCGCAGCTCGAGCTTCTGTGTGGGCTGGGCTGCACCACCATGCAGGGGTACCTGCTGAGCCGGCCCATGCCTGCCGGCGCGATCGGCGAGTTGCTCCGCCGCAACGTGCCAGCCGGGATCGCGCAGGCTCGCTGAACCGACGTCAGGGCAGCAACCCGTGATGCGCGGCCGGTGAGGCTGCATCGGTGGCGAATGGCACGCCTCGGTGCGTCAATCGCCGCACGCCCGCGTGCTATCGTGAACGATCGACGTTACTTGCTGGACTCGATGCGTAACCTGGTGCTCGTACTGATCGCTGCTCTCGCCATCCCGGCGATCGCCGGCGAGACCATCCGCGCGTCGTCCACATCGGGGCAGGAGCGGGGCTCGATGCTGCACGTCGAGACATTCGGCAGCGGCCCACCGATCCTGTTCCTGCACGGCGGGCTCGTCTATTTCGCCAACAATTTCGCGCGCCAGCGCGACTACTTCGCCTCGTTCCGGCGCGTCATCGGGATCGATCAACGAGGCCATGGGCATAGTCCGGACACGCCGGAGCCGTTCTCCTACCGCGAGATGGCCGAGGACACGGCCGCCGTCATCAGGCGCCTCGGAGTTGCTCCCGTCGATGTCGTCGGCCACAGCGATGGCGGCGACGTTGGCCTGCTGCTGGCCGTGCATCACCCCGAGCTCGTACGGCGGCTGGTGATTTCCGGAGCCAACCTGAGGGCGGGCTTGCCCGCGGAGGAGCTGCAACGCCGGCGCGGTTGGACCGACGCGCAGACGGCGGAGAAGGTGCAGCAAATCGCCGCCATGGTGCCCCCGTCGTTCCGGACGGATTACGAAAGCGTCACGCCTGAAGTACCCGGCCACTGGTCGGTGCTCCTCAGGAAGTCCTACGACCTATGGCTTACCCCCGTGGTCGTCGACCCTGCCGACCTGCGGGCCGTGCAAGTGCCCGTGCTCGTCATGGCCGGCGATCACGATTTCGGTCCCATCGAGGGTGCGCTGGAAATCTACCGGGCGCTGCCTCACGGCCAGCTGTTCATTGTCCCGGCGTCGGGACACGGAACCTTTCTCGACCGCGCAGAGCTCGTGAATCTTGCTGTCCGCCAGTTCCTCGACGGGGACGCTAGCCGCCTCCCAGCCCATTGACGCAGTAACCACCCCCTGCGCCTACGCCCACTCGGGGATGGAAGAAACCCGCAGCTGTTCGACCTCGGGAAGATCGAACCCGAAGCCGTCCGCCAGCAACTCCCGCAGGGCCTTGCGATCGTCCAGCTGGCTGCGCTCCGCGACGCCGTTGCGCCAGCGTGTGACGTCACGATTCATGATGCTGATGCGCCCGTCCGGCGTGAAGGCGCGAAGCATGAGGCGATGGCGCATCGGGGAATTCGGATGCGTGGCGGTGTAGTGGTTGCTGACCTCGAAATCGACCAGGTTGTCGTGCTCGAGCGTCGACACCCAGCAGTCGATCACCTTTTCCCCGGCGGCGGCCCGCAATACCCAGTGGTCGTCTTCACGCGCCAGCCAATGGACGTCGTCCTCGAGCCGCACGGCGGCATCGGGCGAAAGCGGCAGGGGCAGACGCGGCGTCAGGCCGCCGAAGCCCGGATCGACGACGAACGTGCCTTCGGGTAGCGACACCGTCAGCAGCTCGTGGGCGCGCGGTGCTTCGTTTCGAGGCATGACGATCACCACGCGCGCAGTGTGCCGCACGAGGTCGTAGCCAAGGCGCTCCAGGACCGAGGCGAACAGCGTGGCGTGCTCGAAACAATATCCTCCACGTTTCGCCGTGATGAGCTTGGCTTGCAGGCCGTCGAGATCGAGGCGGATGCCCCGCCCCAGAAGCACGTCGAGATTCTCGAAGGGAATGCGAGACACGTGCGCGAGCAGGAGCCCGGCGAGATTCCCATAGCTCGGCTGGGCCGAGCCACCCCAGTGAATCCGCTCGAAGTACGCGTCCAGGTCGATGGTGGCGGCCATGAGTCCTCCACGAATGATCACCGTGCCGCGCCCGGGTGGCCGCCGGTGCGATACGGCATGGCGTGCTCGACTATCCGCAGGAAACCTGTCTGCGGATTATGCGATGCCCGGAGCGTTTCCGGTCGCCCGAGCGCTTCTCGGTGGCGTGCCGGCCTGCGGCGGGTGCATCGCGCGCCATGATGGCGACCCCGTTGCCGCGAGCGGCCAGCCTGGATTGGCTGCTAAAATCGCAGCCTTCGCGGGTGTAGCTCAATGGTAGAGCAGAAGCTTCCCAAGCTTACGACGAGGGTTCGATTCCCTTCACCCGCTCCACGTTGCTGCCGCCCCTCCCGCGCCGGTCGAACCGCCCCGCCTCCCCCATGAACCGCGCGCTGCGCCACCTCTCCCTCGTCACCCAGCGGCACCGCCATCTCGTGCTGGTGCTGGTCGGGCTGGCGCTGATCGACCAGTGGTTGGGGCTCGCCCTGTGGATTGCGCACGATCCGTCGTATCTGCAGAACGGGCATCCCATCATTTTCGTGCTGGCGATGTCGCTGTCCGTGCTGATCATCGTGCTCGGCGCAGTGCTCTACGCGGTTCTCGGGAACGTGCGCGTCTCGGAGCACGAGCTGGCACGCATGGCGACTACCGATCTGCTGACCGGTGTGCTCAACCGCCGCGGATTCATGGGCGCAGCGGCGCAGGAATTCTCGCGCGCCGTGCGCTATGACAGGCCGCTGTCGGTGCTCTCGGTCGACCTCGATGTATTCAAAGGCGTGAACGATGCGCATGGCCACGCGGCCGGTGATGCCGTGCTCCAGGCGTTTGCCGCCGCGTGGCAGAACGTGCTGCGGACCACCGACAGCATCGGCCGCACCGGCGGCGAAGAGTTCGCGATCCTGCTGCCCGAGACGGCGATGCCCCAGGCGCGCGAGTTGGCCGAACGGGTGCGCAACGCGTGCGAGCGGCATCCGTTTCCGTTTCTGCCCGCCGGCGCCTCGATCACCGTCAGCGTCGGTGTCGCCGCGATCATGACCGGTGACAGCAGCATCGAGCATGCGCTCGCGCGCGCCGACGGCGCGCTGTATCGCGCGAAGACGACGGGACGCAACCGGGTAGAGAGCGCCGAATAAGCAACACTCCCGGCGTGCAGGCCGCGCCAACGGCGGTCGCAAGCCGCACGATGCTGCGCCGGCTCCGCTAGAATGGTGGTGCCCTGCTGTTCGCATCGGCACGGCTGCTGCATCCTCTTCTCTCCCGATCTGTCCCCCATGGCGCCCGGCGCTCGTCACGCCCGCCCCGCGATCGCGGCCAGCGTCCTGCGCAACGTACCCGGGGCGCGCGCGTGAAGGCGCGCACTTCCACGCACATTCCGGCCGCAGCCGTCGGCATGATCCTCGCCGCGGTGCTGTGCTTCTCGATCCTCGATTCGATGATCAAGTCCCTGGCGCCGCGGTACCCGGTCCCGCTGCTGGTATGGGCCCGGTACGGCGTGCAGGCCCTCGCCATGCTGCTCTGGTTCGGCCCGAGCATGGGCGTGGCGCTGCTGCGCACCCGCCACCCGCGCGTGCAACTCCTGCGTGGCGCCATCCTCGTGCTCTCGTCGATCTTCTTCGTCAACGCGCTGCGCTTCCTTCCGCTCGCCGACGCGACCGCCATCAACTACTCGACCCCGACGGTCGTCGTCCTGCTGGCCGTCATCTTCCTGCATGAAAGGATGACCCGGCCGCGGATCGCGTTCGTCGTCGCGGGCGTGATCGGCATGACCCTCATCGTGCGTCCGGGCGCGCAGCTCTTCCAGGGCGCGTCCCTGCTCGCGCTGGGCGCTGCTGCCTGCTATGCCACGTTCCAGATCCTGACCCGCAAGCTCGCCGACGAGGATTCGCGCGTGCTGCTGTTCTACCCGGCGCTGGTCGGAACGCTGCTGCTCACCCTCGCGCTGCCCTCGCTCAGGCTGCCCGGCGGCATCCCGTGGCAGGACGTGCTGCTGATCGTCATTGCGGGGCTCTTCGGCACCATCGGGCACTTCCTGTTCATCCTGGCGTTCCAGCGCGCGCCGGCGTCGGGCCTCACGCCCTTCACCTACATGCAGCTGGTGTGGGCCACGCTCATCGGGTGGTTCGTGTTCGGCGATTTCCCCGCCCGGCTCACGTTGATCGGCATGGGCGTCATCTCGGCCAGTGGCCTCCTGCTGACGTGGCACGAGCAGCGGCAGCAGCCGCGATCGCTGCGCGGACCACCTACGGTGGATTGAGGCTCGCCTCCGCCCGCCTTGCTACCATCACGCATCGGTCACGCATCGGCCAATCGTGCGCGACCCCACTACTCGGGAGCACTCCATGGACAAGCAACCACGCATCGGCTTCGTCGGCCTCGGCCTCATGGGCCATGGCATGGCGAAGAATCTCGTCACCAAGGGCTTCCCGCTGACCGTGCGCGCGCACCGCAACCGCAAGCCGCTGGAAGATCTGCTCGCGGCCGGCGCCCGGGAGGTGACCACCAACGCGGAGCTCGCGCGCACCGCCGACATCGTGTTCCTGTGCGTGACCGGAGCCCCCGAGGTCGACGAAGTGATCAACGGTCCCGCCGGCATTCTCGAGGCAGCGCGCGAAGGGCTGATCGTCGTCGACACGTCGACCAGCGAACCCGCCGTGACGGCGCGGTTGCGCGATCTGCTCGCGACGCGCGGCACCCGTCTCGTCGACGCGCCGCTCGGTCGCACGCCGAAGGAAGCCGAGGAGGGGCGGCTCAACATCATGGTCGGCGCCGATGATGCGACCTTCGCGCAATTGAAGCCGGTGCTGGCGGCGTTCTGCGAGAACGTGATCCATGTCGGCCCGCCCGGGCACGGCCATACGATCAAGCTCATCAACAATTTCATGGCCATGAGCACGGCCACCGCGCTGGCCGAGGCCTTCGCCACCGCGGCACGTGCCGGCGTGCCCGGCCGCAAGCTGTTCGAGGTGCTCGCCGCCGGCCCGAACAATTCCGGCATTCTCCAGATGGCCGCGGGTCGCATGCTGGAAGGCGATCTCACGGGGCTCAAGTTCACGCTGGTGAACGCGATGAAGGATCTGCGCTACTACACGCATCTGGCGGAGTCGCTGCCGACCTCGGCGGTAGTGGGCGAAGCGGTCCACCAGACCCTCGTGCACGCGAACCTGCTGGGCTTCGGTGAAAGCTACATCGCGTCGCTGTTCGAGGCGCAGGAGAAGCTCTCGGGTGCACAGATCGTTCCGCGCGCTGCGGCACACGACTGATCGCCGGATGCGCCTGCTGGTTCTCGGCGGCACGGTGTTCCTGGGCCGGCACACGGTCGAGGCCGCGCTCGCCCGCGGCCATGAAGTCACCATCTTCACGCGCGGCCAGCACGGCAATCCGTGGGGCGCGAAGGTCGAGCAGCGTCTCGGCAATCGGGACCCGCGCAACGACGCCGGTCTCGCCTCGCTCGAACGGGGCGCGTGGGATGCGGTGATCGACACCAGCGGCTACCTGCCGCGCTGCGTCCGGGCGAGCGCCGAGCTCCTCGCGCAACGCGCACCGTTCTACCTGTTCGTGTCGTCCATGTCCGTCTATGCGGATGCCAGCCGCCCCGGGGTGAACGAGGATGCGCCGCTTGCGTCGCTGCCCGATCCGGCCACCGAGGCGGTTGCGGAACACTACGGCGCGCTCAAGGCCGCGTGCGAGGCCGTCGTGCGCGAGGTGTACGGCGAACCGTGCGCGCTCGTTCGTCCCGGCCTGATCGTGGGACCGCACGATCCCACCGACCGGTTTGCCTACTGGCCGGCGCGCTTTCGTGCGCCGGACCTCCTCGGCGATCGTCCGGCGCGCGCCGTCGTGCCCGCGCCGGCCTCGCGTCCCATCCAGGTGATCGATGCACGCGACCTCGCGGGGTGGATGCTCGATGTCGTGGAATCGGGCACGCGCGGCGTGTACAACGCGTGCAGCCGCGCCGGACAATGGACGATGGGCGATCTCGTGGATGCGCTCGGCGCCGGTGACGCCGGCGTGACGCCCGCATGGCTGGATGACGAGATGCTGATCGAGCATGGCGTCACACCGTGGACGGGCTTGCCGCTCTGGCTGCCGCTCGACGATCCCGAGCATCGCGGCTTTTTCGCGTTCGACTGCGAGCGTGCGCACCGGGCGGGACTGCGCTCGCGCCCGCTGGTCGACACCGTCGACGACACCGCGGCATGGCTCGCGACGCGCGACGCTGCAGGCACGTTCGCGCACCTGCTCGGCGCCGACGCCGAACGTGCGCTTCTTGCCGGCCACGGCACGCGCGGGGGCGGCAGCGTGCCATCATCCGGCGTATGACGACCTCGGATACCGCGCTCGCCTACCGCGATTTCGCGCTCGCCACTGCGCGCGAGGCAGGGCGCGCGATCCTGCCGCATTTCCGCGAACCCATCGTCATCGACAACAAGGGCCCATCGGCGCATTACGACCCGGTCACCGAAGCCGACCGCGCTGCGGAGCACGTGATTCGCGCCGCCATCGGCGGGGCATACCCCGACCACGGCATCCGCGGCGAAGAGCACGGGTGGGAGCGCGGGCACTCGAGCACCACCTGGGTGGTCGACCCGATCGATGGCACGCGCAGCTTCATCCTCGGGCAGATGCACTGGGCCACCCTGATCGGCGTCAATGACGGCGAGAACGTGCTCGCCGGCGTCGTGCATCAGCCCTACGTCGGTGAGTCGTTCATGGCCGTGCGCGACGGACCGGCGGAATGGACCCGCGGCACCGACCGGCGCATCCTGCGCACGCGGCCGTGCGCCTCCATCGAGACGTGCGTCGTCGCCTGCACCGATCCCAAGATGTTCACCACCGCCGAGGACCGCGCGGCGTTCGCGCGCGTCGCCGACCGTGCGCGGCTCGTGCGCTACGGCGGGGACTGCTATGCCTACTGCCTGCTGGCGATGGGCTTCATCGACGTGGTCATCGAGTCTTCGCTGCAGGCGTGGGACGTGCAGGCACTGATCCCGATCGTCGAAAGCGCCGGCGGCGTGATCACCACCTGGACCGGCGAGCGGTGCGACGAGGGCGGTGACGTGGTCGCGTGCGGTGATCGCTCGCTGCACGAGCGCGTGCTGGGGCGCCTGCAGGGCGACTGAGGCGCCGGCGAACCGGCGCCCGCAGCGGGGGTCTGACGGCCGTGCCGAGGCGTGCAGCGCCTGTCGGCATCACGGGGAGAGAACGCATGGATGCGCGGACTGGGTCGCTCTGGGAGAATCCCCTCGGCACGGACGGGTTCGAGTTCATCGAATACGCTGCGCCGGACCCCCGGGCGCTCGGCGCGCTGTTCGAGCAGATGGGTTTCACCGCCATCGCGAAGCATCGCTCGAAGGACGTCCTGCTGTACCGCCAGGGCGAGATCAACTTCATCGTCAACGCCGAGCCGGGAAGCTTCGCACAGGCCTTCGCGCGGGTACACGGGCCGTCGATTTGCGCCATGGCCTTCCGGGTCAGGGACGCCGCCATCGCCTATCGCCGGGCCGTGGAGCAGGGCGCCTGGGGCGTGGAAGCCCATCCGGGGCCGATGGAACTCAGCATCCCGGCCATCAAGGGCATCGGCGACTCGCTGATCTATCTGGTGGATCGTTATCCCGGGGCGCCAGCCAACGCGGGCAGCCCGGTGTCGATCTACGACATCGATTTCCAGCCCTTGCCGGGTGTCGACCAGCACCCCGTGGGTGCGGGGCTCAAGACCATCGACCACCTCACCCACAACGTCCACCGCGGCCGGATGGACGAGTGGGCGAGCTTCTACGAGCGGCTGTTCAACTTCCGCGAGATCCGCTATTTCGACATCGAGGGGAAGCTGACCGGGTTGCGCAGCAAGGCCATGACGAGCCCCTGCGGCAGGATCCGCATCCCCATCAACGAAAGCGCGGACGACAAGAGCCAGATCCAGGAATACCTCCTGGCGTATCACGGCGAGGGCATCCAGCACGTGGCACTCGGTACGGACGACATCTACACGACCGTCGAGCGGCTGCGCGCGGCCAGGGTGGATTTCCAGGATGCGCCGGACACCTACTACGAACTCCTGGCCGAGCGGCTTCCGGGACACACCGAGGACACCGCCCGCCTCAAGGCCAACCACATCCTGCTCGACGGGGCGCCGGCCAAGGGCGAGATGCTGCTCCAGATCTTCACCCGGACGCTCATCGGCCCCATCTTTTTCGAGGTCATCCAGCGCAAGGGCAACGAGGGCTTCGGCGAAGGGAATTTCCGGGCGCTGTTCGAATCGATCGAGCTGGATCAGATCCGGCGCGGCGTCCTGGAATAGCTCGCCCGGTCCCGGTGCGCCGCACCCCACGGGGCGCGATCTATCGTCGCACCCTTGAGGGGCCGCGGTGGTTGGCGAACCGCATTTCGACCCCATCTAAGGCAAGTTCGCCCCCTCGGGGGCTCCCTCGAAGCCCGGGTTGCGTGTAAGATTCGCCCCGCGTTGCTCTTTACGGTTCATTAGTGCTTACTCCTCTGGGATTCTCGCTTCTACGCCATCTGTCCGATGGCGCTTTTCATTCGGGCGAGGATCTCGCCGCGACGGTGGGGCTCACGCGCGCCCGCGTCTCGCAGGTGCTGAAGGATGCCGAAGCGGCTGGCCTCGCCCTGGAGCGCGTCAAGGGCCTCGGCTACCGCCTGCTCGAAGCACCCCGTTTTCTCGATCCCAAGGTGGTGCGCGAGCGTCTCGACCGGCTCGCTGCCGAGCGTGGCATCGTCAGCCCGGTGCAGCTCGAGGTCGCCGATCAGGTCGACTCGACCTCGTCGGAGCTCATGCGCCGCTCGCAGCGTCGCGACATCCATGGCATGGCGCTCGCCTCCGAATGGCAGACGGCGGGCCGCGGCCGTCGGGGCCGCACCTGGACCGCCGTGGTCGGCGGCAGCCTCACGTTTTCACTGGGCTGGCGCTTCGAGCAGGGCGCCGGCTTCCTTGCCGGGCTTTCCCTCGCCGTAGGCGTTGCCGTGCTGCGCGCGCTCGAGGCGGAAGGCTGCACCGGCGTGGCGCTCAAGTGGCCCAATGACATCATCCATCGGCATCTGAAGCTCGGCGGCATCCTCATCGAGCTCAATGGTGACGCGCTCGGCCCCTCGACCACGGTGATCGGCATCGGCCTCAACGTGCGGCTTCCCGAAGCGGCGCGCAAGGACATCACGGCGCCGGTCACGGACCTCACCAAGGTCATCGGCAAGAAGGGGCAGCCGGTCGACCGCAACCTGCTGCTCGCGCGGCTTTTGTCCGAGCTCGCGGCGGTCCTCGATCAATACGCACGCGACGGCTTCGCGCCGTTTGCGGCGGAGTGGCAGCACCGGCACGCCTACCAGGGCAAGCCAGTGCGCCTGCTGCTGCCGGACGGTGCCGTGGTGCACGGCAAGGTCGCCGGCGTGGACGCAAGCGGCGCGCTGGTGCTGGCCGACGGACCGCGCCGGGCGCGCTTCCTGTCCGGCGAGATTTCGCTGCGCCGCGCCTGAGGCTTCCGAACTGGGCGGATGAGCCAGACGCTCGTTCTCGATATCGGCAACAGCCGCATGAAGTGGGGCCTGTACGGGCCGCGGGGCTGGATCAGCATGGGCGTCACGCCCAACGCCGAGATCGGCACCCTTTCGCTGCGTGATTGGCAGAACCTGCCCCGACCGGTCCGCGTGGTCGGTGTCAACGTTGCCGGCGAGGCCGCGCGCGTGCGCCTGGAAGCGCAAATCGCACGCTGGCGCATCGCTCCCGAATGGTTGACGTCGAGCGTGGCGGCATGCGGAGTGGTCAACGGCTATCGCGTTCCGGCGCAGCTCGGCGCCGACCGCTGGGCGTCGCTCATCGCCGCGCGCCAACGGGTGCTGGGTGCCGAGGCGATCACACCGGCCATCGTGGTGAACGCCGGAACTGCCGTGACCGTCGACGCGCTTTCCGGCGACGGCCGCTTTCTCGGCGGGTTGATCGTGCCGGGCTTGCGTCTCATGCTGCGCGGCCTCGCCGAAAACACCGCGGCGCTCAAGATGACGACCGGCGCCTTTGCCGCATTCCCTGACAGCACGGCCGACGCGCTCTACACCGGCGCGATGCAGGCGGTCACCGGAGCCATCGAGCAGATGCGTGCGCTCCTCGCGCACGCCGAGCAGGAGCCGCGCTGCTTTCTCGCGGGCGGTGCCGCCAACGAGATCGCGCCCCACCTTACCGGAGCCGTGGAGGTCGTGGATAATCTCGTGCTCGAGGGTGTGCTCGCCCTCGCCGACGCAAAAGTCTGATCGAACCTCCATGTCGCGCTCGCATCCGGCCCTTCCTCGACTGCCGGCAGCGGTACCGCGGTAGCCGCCAACGACCAGCGCATGCGCACGCTTTTCTTCCTGCTGCTGCTGGCGAATCTCACCCTCTTCGGTTACATCCAGCTCGACAAGGTCGGCACCGGCGAAGCCGTACGGCTGCGCGAGCAGGTGCAGCCCGAGAAGATCCGCATCCTCACGCAGCAGCAGGTCGCCGCGCTCGGCCCGGACAAGACGGCAGCGCTGCCAAACGTATGCGCCGAGTGGGGGCCGTTCGGCGAAACCGACCGGGTGCGCGCGCTTGCCGATATCGCGCCGCTGGGACTGGGCGCCCTCGTGTCGCAGAAGCGCATCGAGCCCGTCGCGTCGTACTGGGTCTACCTCTCGCCGTTCACGAGCCGTGCCGCCGCCGACCGGCGCGTCGCGACACTGCGCGATGCCGGCCTCACCGATCTCAGCGTCGTCGAGAACGGTCCTGACCGTTTCGCCATTTCCCTGGGGGTTTTCCGTACCGAGGAGGCTGCCGCCGCGCAGGCCGCGGATCTCGCCCGCCGCGGTGTCGCCAACGCGCGTTCGGGCCCGCGTCCGCTCATCGTGCAGACTGCGCTCGTCGTGCGGGATCCGCCGGCCAACGCCATTGCCCGCCTCAAGGAGCTGCAGCAGGCCTACGCAGGCACCGACATCCGCATCGGCGCGTGCGCCAAGGGTTCCTGAGTCGCACGATGCCCGCCAAGCTGCCACTCGATCCCGGTGCGACCCGCGCCATCGAGGCCCGCGTCGCCGCCGTGGAGGCGCGCACCGGGGTCCAGATCGTTTGCGCCGTGCATGCCAGGTCCGACACGTATCCCGAGGTGCCCTGGCATGCGTTCGCGCTTGGTGTGGTCGCGACGGCCTTCATCACGACCCTTGCCGACTTGCGGTGGCCCGCCTGGAGCGCCCCGGCCACGCTGCTCCTCCATTCCACGCTGCTGCTGGCAGTAGGCGCGACATGTGCCATCACCACCCTTTTTTCCGCAACCGTAGCGCGGCTTTTCGTGGGGCGTGCCCGCCGCGCGGCCGAAGTCCGGGAGCGCGCACGCAGCGTGTTCGTCGACCATGCGTTGCATTCGACCCATGCGCGCACCGGCGTGCTGCTCTACGTCAGCCTGTTCGAGCGCGCGCTGGAGGTCGTGGCTGATCGCGGCTTCGACGGCCGGGTGAGCACTGAGGCGTGGAACGCCATTGCGCGCGCGATGCAGCCCGCGCTTGCGGAGGGTGATTGCCAGCGCGCATTGATCAACGGCCTCGACGTGCTCGAGGACCGCCTCCAGGCTGCCGGCTTCCGCAACGACGGGTCCAGGCGCAACGAGCTCGCCGACGCGCCCCTGCAGGAACGGGGCGCCGCATGACCCTCCGGCACGCACTGCGGCACGCGTCCGGTGCGACGCTGGTGATGGTGCTCGCGCTCCTCATCGCTGCCCTGGTGCCTGCATCCACGGCGCGCGCGACGGACGTCCCTTTCCTTACCGGTCGTGTCGTCGACAACGCCGAGATTCTCGCGCCCGCCACGCGCGAGCGCATCACCAGCGCCCTCAAGGCGCACGAGGAGCGCACGACCAATCAGGTCGCGGTGCTCACGGTGCGCTCGCTGGCCGGAGAAAGCGTCGAGGACTACGCCGTCCATGTGTTCGAGCAATGGAAACTCGGCCAGAAGGGCAAGGACAACGGCGTGCTGGTGGTGGTCGCGGCCCAGGACCGGCGCATGCGCATCGAGGTGGGTTACGGCCTCGAGGGCACGCTGCCGGACGTCGCGGCGGCGCGGATCATCCGTGACGTGATGACGCCGCGCTTCAAGGAAGGCAACTACGACAAGGGCATCGAGGACGGCGTTGCCGCGATCCTGGCACAGCTCGAAGGCCGCGCCGATGTGGGCGCGGCGCCGGCACCCGAACGGGCGGCGCAGACGAAGCTGCTCGACGTGAACACGCCGGATCTCGGCTGGCCGCTGCGGATTCTCCTCGGCGCATTCATTTTCGGCATCATCGGCATCTTCACCTTCGTCGGGATCATGACACCGGGCATTGGCTGGTTCCTGTACGTGTTCCTCATCCCGTTCTGGGCCATGTTTCCCATCGTGGTGCTCGGCACGAAAGGCGCGTTCACGCTGCTTTGCGTGTACGTGGTCGGCTACCCGATCGCCAAGATCTCTCTGGCGCGCACGGAGTGGTACAAGAAGGCGGCCAAGGACCTGAAGCTCACGGGCCACGGGTCCGTCGGTGGAGTCGTGTTCTCCAGCGGCGGCGGTTCGTCGGGGGGCGGCGGCTTTTCCGGAGGGGGCGGCAGCTCCGGCGGCGGCGGCAGCTCCGGGAGCTGGTAAGCGGGCGTCAGTTGCGCGCGACGACCGCAAAGCGGTGCGCATCCGTGCCCGCATCGTCGGGCAGCGCTTCCGTGCAGACGTCGTGGAACCCGCTCTGCTGCACCAGCGCGAGCGCCCGGTCCTCCGTGTACCACGTCATGATCGAGCGACGGTCCTCGCGCGCGACGACATCCGCACCGCGTCGTTGCTCGTAGCGTTCGCGCCGATCGATCCGCCGGGCCTCGGCATCCACGCTGATCTCGGCGCGCCGCGTGATCGCCGTGCCGTCGGGCAGGCGCTCCCGCTCCACTTCGACGATGGGCGCCCCGGGGGGATGCTGCGCGATCGCGGGGATCTCCAGCTCGGCGATCAGCATGCCGGGGTCGAGGAGATGCGCGCGGACGCGCTGCAGCGCGCCGATCACGGAAGCGTCGTCGCCGATGCGCTGCAACGCACCCGCGGGCAGCAGGATCGCGGCGTAGCGGAATGGCACGTTGAGCCCGGCGAGCGGCTGCCGGAAAAGCGGTACCGCGCGGCCCAGTGCGGCGACGCGCTGCTCGCACGCGAGCCACGCGTGCGGGTCTTCCTCCGCGCCGTGCATGTGCACGCCACACCCGACCAGCGCGATCAGGAGCTCCCCGCTGCCTGCGGCGGCATCGAGCACGGGAGCGTTGTCATGGGGGAGATGCTGCGCGTACCAGGCCGCGAGCGCCGCTCCGGTGCGGGCGTGCCGGCGTTCGTCGAAGCGCGACGCCAACGCGCCCGCTCGCGCCTCGCCGCCAACGCTCACGCGCCGGGGCGCGTGCCGCGCGTTACGCTCAGGATTGCTCCCACGGCAGGTCTTCCTTCCGCCAGCCGGCGACCGTCCCGCGATGGTGCTCGTCGTCGAGCGGACCTTCGAAGCCTTCGAGAACGTTGTAGACGTCACCGAAGCCCGCCTGCTCGAGTGCCTGCCCGGCACTGATGGAGCGCTGACCGCTGCGGCAGATCACGACCACCGGCCGGTTCATGCTCGCGATCTTGCGCACCTGGCCGACGAAATGCGGATTGATCTCCCACTCCGGCCCATCGTTCCACGCCACGTGATGGGCGCCGACGGGATGCCCGACGAACAGGTACTCCATCTCGCTGCGGCAATCGACGAGCACCGCCTCGGGGTGGTCGTGCAGGAACCTGAACGCTTCCTTGGGTTTCAGATGTTTCATGCAGGCCAATCTAAGCATCGGAGATGCGACAGTCAAGCGCGTCCCGGTGCCGAAGTTGACAGCAACGGCCGCTGACCGTACCTTTGCGCTCGCAGCGCCGATTTGATCCAGGGGCAACCCTGCAGCTTGCGGGCGCTATACAAGTGCAGCTAAAGCGGTTTCGACCGGAACCCGCTCGGCGGCACGCTGAACGGGTTTTTTGTTTTCCACCGGGAACCTCGCCATGCCTTTCGCCGCCGACAAGACCGCGCTCCTGACCGAGCTCCTGCGCCAGCGCATTCTGGTGCTCGATGGCGCGATGGGCACGATGATCCAGGGCTACCATCTTGGCGAGGCGGATTTCCGTGGTCCTGCCGCGTGCGGGCTGCACGATCATCCGCTCGATCTCGCGGGCGACAACGATGTGCTGTCGCTCACGCAGCCGCAGGTCGTCCGCGCCATCCACGATGCTTATCTCGAAGCGGGCGCCGACATCATCGAGACCAACACCTTCAACGCGACCGCGATCGCGCAGGGCGACTACCGCCTCGAAGGCCGCGTACGCGAAATCAACCGCGCCGCGGCCGCGATTGCGCGCGAGTGCGCGGACGCCTGGACGGCGCGCACGCCGGACAAGCCGCGGTTCGTGGCGGGCGCGCTCGGCCCCACCAACCGCACCGCCTCGATCTCCCCGGATGTCAACGATCCCGGTGCGCGCAACGTCACGTTCGACGCGCTGGTGACGTCGTACCGCGAGGCAATCGAAGGCCTTGCCGACGGCGGTGTCGACCTCTTCCTGGTGGAGACGGTGTTCGACACGCTCAATGCCAAGGCCGCGCTGTTCGCGCTGGAATCGTTCTTCGATGACCAGGGCCGGCGCTGGCCGGTGATCGTCTCCGGCACCATCACCGATGCCTCGGGCCGCACGCTCTCGGGCCAGACACCCGAAGCGTTCTGGAATTCCGTGCGTCATGTGCGTCCGCTCGCGGTGGGGCTCAATTGCGCCCTCGGGGCGGCGCTCATGCGGCCCTACATCGAGGAACTTGCGCAGCTTGCCGACACCTTCATCTCGTGCTATCCCAACGCCGGGCTGCCGAATCCCATGGCCGAGACGGGCTACGACGAGACACCGGCGCAGACCTCGAGCCTGCTGCGCGACTTCGCCACCGCCGGATTCGTGAACATCGTCGGCGGCTGTTGCGGCACGACGCCCGATCACATCCGCGCGATCGCCGAAGCGGTGCGGGCGCTGCCGCCCCGACCGCTGCCCGACGCAGCCGAATCGCTGCGCGCCGCCGCGTGACGCGCGCAGGCAGCACGGCAGCGCATCACAGGCGCAGCGAGGGATCGGTGTGCGTCTCGTAATCCTCGAACGCGGTGCGCAGCCCTTCGAGGACTGCCGCGCTCGTCTCGAACAGCATCTGCGCCTTCGGATCGGAGAAATGCGTGGTGTTGTCGCGCAGCTCCCCGATCAGGTCGTCGATGACTTTCTTCACCTTGGCGGTCTCGTGCCGCGGATCGTTTTCCGGATAGATCGGATTCGCTGAAGTGTCCACGCTCTTCTCCTCCCCCCGCAAAGCCGCTTCGACCGTGCCGCCGCGCGCCGGTTCGCGAGGCTCATCGGGAAACGCTGGCGGCGCCGCGCGGTGCAACCCATGAGCGCCGGCATCGACGCTCGTCCGCCGTCGCGGCCGCTGCGCCTGGCCGGGCTCGAGCCGCTGACCATCGACGACCAGTCGCTGTTCGTCAACGTCGGCGAGCGCACCAACGTCACCGGCTCGCGCGCCTTCGCCAAGCTGGTCCTCGCCGGCGACTTCACCGGGGCCGTCGAGGTCGCGCGCCAGCAGGTGCAGAACGGCGCCCAGATCATCGACGTCAACATGGACGAGGCGATGCTCGACTCGAAAGCGGCCATGGTGCGCTTTCTTACCCTCATCGCATCGGAGCCCGACATCGCCCGGGTCCCGTTGATGATCGATTCCTCGAAATGGGAAGTCATCGAGGCCGGGCTGAAATGCGTCCAGGGCAAGCCGATCGTCAACTCCATCTCGCTCAAGGAAGGCGAGGCCGAGTTCGTGCGGCAGGCGCGACTGGTGAAGCGGTACGGCGCGGCGGTCGTCGTCATGGCGTTCGACGAGCAGGGGCAGGCGGACACGCTCGAGCGCAAGACGTCGATCTGCAAACGGTGCTACGAAGTGCTCACGCAGAAAGTCGGCTTCCCGGCCGAGGACATCATCTTCGACCCGAACGTGTTCGCCATCGCGACCGGCATCGAGGAGCACAACAACTACGCCGTGGACTTCATCGCCGCGACGCGCTGGATCCGCGCGAACCTGCCGCATGCGAAGGTCTCCGGCGGCATCTCCAACGTCAGCTTCTCGTTCCGCGGCAACGATCCGGTACGCGAGGCGATCCATACCGTCTTCCTGTATCACGCGATCCGCGCCGGCTTGACCATGGGGATCGTCAATGCCGGCCAGCTCGGTGTCTACGACGAGCTCGACCCCGAGTTGCGCGAGCGCGTCGAGGACGTCGTGCTCAATCGCGCGCGCCCTGACGGCGAGAGCCCGACCGAGCGTCTCGTGACCTTCGCGGAGAGCTACAAATCCAAGGGCAAGGCAGTCACCGAGGATCTCGCGTGGCGGGACGGGCCTGTCGAAGAGCGCCTCGCGCATGCGCTGGTGAAGGGCATCACCACGTTCATCATCGAGGACACCGAAGAGGCGCGCCAGCAGGTGCACGCACGCGGCGGGCGGCCAATCCAGGTGATCGAAGGACCGCTGATGGACGGCATGAACGTCGTCGGTGATCTCTTCGGTGCGGGCAAGATGTTCCTGCCGCAGGTGGTGAAGAGCGCGCGGGTGATGAAGCAGGCCGTCGGGCATCTCATCCCGTTCATCGAGGCGGAGAAGGCGCTCCTCGGCGACGCCTCGAAGCCGAAGGGAACGATCGTCATGGCCACGGTCAAGGGCGACGTGCACGACATCGGCAAGAACATCGTCGGTGTCGTGCTCCAGTGCAACAACTTCGAGGTCATCGATCTGGGCGTGATGGTGCCCGCGCAGAGGGTGCTCGACACCGCGCGCGAACGCGGCGCGGACATCATCGGGCTGTCGGGTCTCATCACGCCTTCGCTCGAGGAGATGGCGCACGTCGCGCGCGAGATGGAGCGCCAGTCCTTCCGGCTGCCACTGCTGATCGGCGGCGCGACCACCTCGCGCGTGCACACGGCGGTGAAGATCGCGCCGCACTATGGCGGGATAACCGTGTACGTCCCCGACGCATCGCGCGCGGTAGGTGTCGCGAGCAACCTCCTGTCGGACGATCTGCGTGCGGCGTACGTGCAAGGAGGTCGCCGCCGACTACGAGAAGGTGCGCACGCAGCATGCCGCGAAGAAGGGCCCGGCGCTCATCAGCATCGGTGCTGCACGTGCGAACGCATTCCATACCGACTGGGATTCGTACGCGCCGCCGGTTCCGCGGGTGCTCGGCCGGCGGGAGTTCCGCAACGTGGACCTCAACGAGGTCGCGCAACTCATGGACTGGGGGCCGTTCTTCCAGGCGTGGGAGCTGTCGGGCCCGTTCCCTGCGATCCTCGACGACCCGATCGTCGGCGAGGCCGCACGCAACGTGCACGCGGAAGGCAAGGCCATGCTGCGCCACATCATCGAGGGCCGCTGGCTCACCGCGAGCGGGGTGATCGCGCTGTGGCCCGCGCACTCGATCGGCGACGACATCGAGGTGTATACCGACGAGACGCGCAGCCACGTCGCGTTCACCTGGCATGGCCTGCGGCAGCAGAACCAGCGCCCGCCCGGCAAGCCCAACTACGCGCTGGCCGATTTCATCGCGCCCAAGGATTCCGGCGTGGGCGATTATCTCGGCGGATTCGCGGTGACTGCGGGACTCGACATGGAGCGCAAGCTGGACGAGTACATCGCGAACAAGGACGACTACAACGCGATCATGCTGAAGGCGTTGGCGGACCGGCTTGCGGAGGCGTTCGCCGAATGGCTGCATCGCAAGGTGCGCCGCGAGCTATGGGGCTATGCGCCCGACGAGGCGCTCGACACTGGCGGGCTGGTGCGCGAGGAATATCGCGGCATCCGGCCGGCGCCGGGATACCCCGCGTGCCCGGATCACAGCGCGAAGGGGCCACTGTTCCGGGCGCTGCAGGCGGAGCGGCTCGGCATGTCGCTGACCGAGAACTACGCCATGCTTCCGGCGGCGTCGGTCGCAGGGTTCTACTTCTCGCATCCGGACAGCACGTATTTCGCAGTGGGAAAAGTGGCACGCGACCAGGCGGAGGATTATGCCGCGCGTGCGGGGCATCCGCTGGATCCAACCATCGCCAATGCGTGAATGCGCGGCGCCCTGAGCAACATCGCCCGTCGGGCTGAAGCCTGATCCGCGACAATGGTGGCGCCGCGGCGCCGCGCCTGACATGCGCGCGGCCGAAGCCTCGGCTACAGGACGGCGTGATGCATCACAGCCAGCGATACAGCGAGTAATAGAGGTCGCTCACGCGGCTGCCGAGGATCGCCCGCCGCGCGGCCTGCCAGACCGGATGGCGGTCGGGACGCGTGGCATACGGCTGGATCTGCGACTGCAGTCCGACGGCGACATCCTCGGTGACCACTGCCGGACGGACTACGGCGATCCGCGGCCGCGCAGTGCGCGCGCGCCCGCCGAGGAAGTGATCGACGGGCAGGTCGATGCGCATCGGCAGTGCCGCGAAGAAGCGTTCGGCATAGCTGCGGCGGATGACATAGCCCCAGGTGTTGAAGATGACGCCGAGCGGCTCGTGCAGCCACACGTTGCCGGCGCGGGTGCGCCGGCGCGTCGAGATGTTCCGCGACGACGTGCCGAGATACACGACGTCGTAGGACTCTTGCGCGCGCAACTCGGCGATGGCATCGACGAAACCGGGCTGCAGCAGGATGTCGTCCTCGAGCACCGCGCACTCGCGCTCACTGCCTTGCACCAGCACCTGCCAGGCGCGCAGGTGCGATGCCCAGCATCCCGCCTCCGCGGAGCAGATCGTGCGCAGGTCGAACGTGACAGGGATGTCGTGCGCTGCGGCCCAGGCATCGATGTCCGCGGCGCTGCTGTGCCGGAAATCGACTCCGACGCGCTGTGCAACGATGCCGGAGCGCGCGAGCTGCTCGTGCATGCGCCTTCGTCGCTCTATCGCGCTGTCGAGATTGATGAGAAGGGTGAGCATGAACGCAGCCGGATTCTAGCGCCGACCCCGACCATCGTGCTCGGGCCGGACCTGCGGGCCGGTGCTCATCGTCAACCGGGACGCCTGCGGCCATGGCCGGACCATGCAGCCGTACGCGCCTGCTGTCTTCAGTCCAGCTTGCCGATGAAGTCGGCCTTGCCCAGCTCGACGCCGTTGTGGCGCAGGATCGCGTACGCCGTCGCCGCGTGGAAGAAAAAATTCGGCAGTGCGAACTGCAGCAGGTAGTTGATGCCCGTGAAGTGGTGCGGCTCGCCGCGGATCGGCCGCACGATCTCCCGGCCTTCGGACCCGTCCACCTGGGCGGCCTTGATCGTGCGCAGGTAATCGAGCGTGCGCTCGACGCGCGCCAAGAGATCGGGAAAGCTGGCCTCCTTGTCTTCGAAGGACGGGGGCTCGGTTCCCGCCAGGCGGGCCGCGGTGACGCGGGCGAAATCGGTGGCGATCTGCACCTGCCGGGTCAGATTGAACATGTCGGGATACAACCGGCACTGCAGCAGCACCGTGGGGTCGATCTTGCGCATTTCCGCATGGTGCGCGGCCTTCTCCAGCGTGGCCTTGAGGGCGGTAAGTGTCTTGGTGAACACGGGCACCGAGGCCTGATACATCGAGATCGTCATGCGTCCTCCTGGAATGGGCCGCCATTCTACGCGAGGCTTGCGTGCGCTCCGCAGCGCGTCCTGTCCTGCATCAAGCAGAGTGCGCGCTGGATCGTGTAATCTGCGCCGGTCATGACAGTGCTCATCACGGCAGTGCACCGCCGCCCGCCGATCGCGGCGCGTGACACAGGCGGGTCGCGGGTCGGGGACGTCGCGCGCCTCGTCGCCGAGCGCGGGCAAGGCCTGGCCGATGTTCCCGAAGCGGTGTGGCAATTGCGGTGGTCGTTGCTGCAGCTGGCCGGCGCGGTGTCGTGATGCGCCGCGCTGCACTGGGCACGCTCATCGCCTGCGCGGGCGCAACCGCGGCCGCGCAAGTACCGCAGCTCACCGAGCACGAAGGCGCGGTGCTGTATGCCACCCACTGCCGCGCATGTCATACGACGCAGGTGCACTGGCGTGACGCAAGGAAAGTGAAGGACTGGCCAGGTCTCGTCGCCGAAGTGCGCCGCTGGCAGCGCAATCTCGACCTCGCGTGGAGCGAGGACGAGATCCGGCAGGTCGCGCACTACCTCAACCTGCTCCATTACCGGTTTGCGCCGGCAGTGCCGCGGGTCCTTGCGCAGCGGCCGTAGGAATACGCGGTGCGCACCGTGGGTGCAGCACCGCGCAGTAATGCGCCGCGCTCGCTACATGCGCTCGATGATCCCGGCGATGCCCTGGCCGCCACCGATGCACATCGTGATCAGCGCGTAGCGTCCGCCGGTACGCTGCAGCTCGTACATCGCCTTCACGGTGAGGATCGCACCGGTCGCGCCGATCGGATGGCCGAGGGCGACCGCGCCGCCGTTCGGATTGACTCTCGCGGCATCGAGGCCGAGCTCCTTGCTGACCGCGAGGGCCTGCGCTGCGAAGGCCTCGTTGGATTCGATCACGTCGATGTCGGACAGCGACAGTTTCGCGCGCGTCAGGGCGCGCTTCACCGCCGAGACGGGACCGAGCCCCATCACCTTCGGGTCCACGCCGGCGTGACCGTAAGCGACGAACCGCGCCAGGGGCTTGAGCCCCTTCGCCGCTGCCGCGCCGGCTTCCATCAGCACGAGCGCGGCCGCCGCGTCGTTGATGCCCGATGCGTTGCCGGCGGTCACCGTGCCGTTTTCCTTGACGAATGCCGGCTTGAGCTTCGCCATGCTTTCGGCGCTGGACTCGGCCTTGACATGCTCATCGGTGTCGAACATCACGGGCCCCTTGCGGCTCTTGAGCTCGATCGGCAGGATCTGCTCCTTGAAGCGCCCTTCGCTCGCGGCTCGCGCGGCCCGGCGGTGGCTTTCGACGGCAAAGGCATCCTGCTGGTCGCGCGTCACGCCGCACTTGTTGGCGACGTTCTCCGCGGTGATGCCCATGTGCACGGTGTCGAACGGATCGGTCAGGGCGCCGACCATGGCGTCGAACACCTTGCTGTCGCCCATGCGCGCGCCCCAGCGCTGGGTCGTGTTCATGTAGGCGGCACGACTCATGCTTTCGGCGCCTCCCGCTACTGCAGCATCGACGTCGCCGAGCAGGATGTACTGTGCTGCGGAAACGATCGCCTGCATCCCGCTGCCGCAAAGACGATTGAGCGTGAGGGCCCCGGTGTCGTGCGGCAATCCGCCGTTCACGGCCGCCACGCGCGAGAGGTACATGTCCTTCGGCTCGGTATGGATCACGTTGCCGAAGATGCACTGGCCGATGACGGTCGGATCGACGCCCGCACGGCGCACGGCCTCGCGCACCACCCGCGCCGCGAGCTCCGTCGGCGGGATGTCCTTCAGGCTGCCGCCGTAATCGCCAATCGCGGTGCGCACGCCACTCAGAATGACAACTTGTCGCTCGGTCATGATCGCTCTCCTCGAAACGGCCATCATACTGCTGCGCCGCGGCCGGGGACGTTGTGGGCCGTCAAAGTATGTGAGCGCCCGCGGAACTTAAACCGGCCGCTCCCTCACCAACGCCGAGCATGCCCGCCATCAACCGACCGCAGCGCCCCACCGGGCAGCACGCGGCAGCAAAACATGAGCCATGCCACCGAGGACCGCTGCACATCGGCGCTTGCCTACTGGCGCTACGCGCATGAATACGTGCGTGCGGCGCAGGGTTTGCGCGCGCGGCATCACCTGACCTGCGCCGAGATGCAGCCGCTCTACCATCTCGCCGCGCAGGCGCTGGAGTTCGGCTTCAAGGGTTTCCTGCGGGCCCGTGGCGTCCCGGCGCGCGAAGTGCTGCACACCCATACGCACGCGCTTGGGACGTCCCTCGCTGCCGCGATCGCGCGCGGCTTGCCGCCGCCTTCTACGGAGCTGCGCGCTGCGGTGCGCCTGCTGGCGCCGCATCTGCGTCCGGAGGCGTTCGTCGCCTTGCGCGAGACCGAGCGCGACGATGTCCCCGATCTCGAGGCGCTGTTCGACGCGGTGCACTGGCTGCTCGATGCCATCGTGCCCGAGGTGGCCGCCGATTACACCAACCACTACGCGGGCAGCGGATCGCCCAGCACCGCCGCATTTGTCGTACGCCTGCGCGCCGACCTGAGCGCGTCGCGCAGCACGGCCGAGCCGCTGCCGGCCTGACGCCCTGACCCGGCGGCGCGCAGGCAGCCGGACGCACGCTGCGACGCTCAGCGCGCGGTGCGCGCCAGGGAACGGTTGCTTCCATCGTTGCAACCGGGCGGAAGGTCGACTGCCGGCACCGGGTGCGGTGGTAGAGTGCGGCTCACCAGCGCCGACACGCGAGGTCAACATGAGCGAAACTGCGCAAGCATCATCGAAATGGCGGCTGCGCGGCGTGCGCGTCGTGCATGCGGGCGAACTCGACACGAACACGCCGCAAACGCCCGGCATGAATCGCGCCGCTGCCATTACCCAGGCGCGCGCCGGGGCCGAGAAGCTGTGGGCCGGCACCGTGGTCATTCATCCGAACGCGAAGACCGGCGCGCATCACCACGGCCCGGTCGAGAGCGTGATCTACGTGGTCAGCGGGCGGGCGCGCATGAAGTGGGGCGACCGCCTCGAGTTCACCGCCGAGGCCGGTCCCGGCGACTTCATCTACGTGCCGCCGTTCGTGCCGCACCAGGAGATCAACGCGCGGGAAGGCGAGCCCCTGTCGTGCGTGCTCGTGCGCAGCGGCCAGGACCCGGTGGTGGTGAATCTCGACATTCCGGCCGCGGAGCCCAACCCGGAGGAAGTGCGCTGGGTGGACGACATCCACCGCGCGCCGTAAGCCGCGGCCGGCCTGGCCGTTGCTGCACGGCAGCGATGCCTACCGCTGCACGTCGTAATACTTCCACTGGTGCGGCAGGAACGGATGCTGCTTGTAGCCGGCGAGCCAGGGTTGCGTCAGGGTGTTGGCGTAGGGATAGTCGACGAGGATCCACGGCGCGTAGTTGACGACGATCTCCGAGAGCCTGCGATAGACCGCGTTGCGCTCGTGGCCGTCGGGGAGCTTGCGTGCCGCTTCGTACAGCCGGTCGTATTCGGGCAGGCGCAGCCGCGCGTCGTTGGACGTGCCGATGTTCCGGCTGTACAGCACGCTGTAGAACGTGTCGCCATCGGCGATCGAGGCGATCCAGCCGAGATTCCACATCATGAGCTGCCCCGCCTCGGACATCTTGTTGAGCTCGGGCCACTTGTTCTTGAGGAACGTGATCCGCACCCCGATCGCGTCCATGCTGCGCTTCCAGAACTCGTCGACCGCCCGGTCCGTGTTCGCGGTAGTCGAGCCCTTGACGAGCGTCAGCGGCTTGCCCTCGGGCGTCTCGCGGTAACCGTCGCCGTCGCGATCGCGATAGCCGAACCGGTCGAGGAGCGCCCGTGCAGCCGCCGGGTCGAAGGCATTGCGCGCGGGCATGGTCGGGTCATGGCCGCTCACGCCCGGCGGCACGGGTTGGTCCGCCGGCAGCGCCTGCCCGTTCAGCAGCAGCCGTATGTAGGAGTCACGGTCGTACGCCATGCTGATCGCCCGGCGCAGCGCGATCTTCTCTTGCGTGTAGCCGCCGACGACGGGATCGTCGAGGTTGAAAAAGGTGAATCCCATGGACGGCTCGGCCTGGCGGTGCAGGCGCACGCCGCGCTTGGCGAGCGCGGGCTTCAGCACGTCGCCGTCGAGCACCGTTTGCGCGAGCGTCGCGGGCACGCTGACGTAATCGAAGCCGCCGCTGTCGAAGGTGAGAAGCCGCGGCTGGCTTTCCTCGATGATGCGGATCTCCACGCGACCGACGATCGGCAGGCGCTTGCCGCGGTTCGCCTGCGCGATGGCGTTATCGCCGGGCTCGCTTCCGGCACCGGGTACGGGATAGGTTTCGCTGCGATAGCCGGGATTCGCCTCCAGCACGATGCGCTGGCCGCGCGTCCATTCCGCCAGCCGGTAGGGCCCGGTGCCGACGGGATGCTCCATGACGCGGTTCGATTCGTCCTTGTGCGCCTCGACGACCTCCCGCGCGACCGCCGCCAGCGCGCCGTAGGTCAGCCAGTGCACGAACACGTAGTCCGGCTCCTTGAAGCGGATGCGCAGCGTGTAGCGGTCGATCGCCTGCAGTCCTTCGATCTTCGCGTCGTAGTCGAAGCGCCCCGTCCTGCGCGCCTCCGCCAGCGGCCGGTCGAGCCCGAGCAGATGGTCCTCGAACAGGTACAGCCAGTACGAGCGCACCTTCGGGTCGAAGATGCGCTTGATGCTGTATACGTAATCCTCGGCGACGAGCTCGCGCCGCTGTCCCTTGAAGGCCGGATCGGCGGCGAAGTAGATGCCCGGCCGGATCTGCATCGTGTACGTGCGCCCGCCGTCCGTGATCACGGGCAGGTCCCGCGCGGTGTTCGGAACGATGCGCACCGGCCGCGCGAAATAGTCGTACGTGTACAGCGGATCGAAGATGGCGCTGCACACGTAGAACGAGTACGCGTCGCCGATCGCCTGCGGATCGAGGCCGGTCTCGGCCACCGGGAACGCCACGCGCAGGGTCTTCGCCATGTCGGCGCCGCGTACCGTGGTGGCGCTCAGCAGCGTGCCCGCGGCAACGGCGATCGCCAGCATCGCGAGGATGCCGACCCGGCGCAGCGCGCGGAGGTGCGTCACGACGGCTATACTTTTCGAAGAGCGACGATGGACATGCCCATGAAAGTGTACGGCATCGCGAATTGCAGCACGGTCAGGAAGGCCCGCACCTGGCTGGACGAGCACGGCATCGATTACGTCTTCGTCGACTTCCGCAAGACGCCGCCGGAGCGGGCCGCACTGCGGCGGTGGGTGGAACGTCTCGGCTGGGAGAAGGTGCTCAACCGGCGCGGCACCACGTGGCGCGGGCTCGATGCCGCGGTGCAGGCCCGCGTGACCGACGACAGGAGTGCGATCGACGCGATGCTCGCGCATCCGTCTGCCATCAGGCGCCCGGTGATCGAGCAGGGCGACGAGCTCCTGATCGGCTTCGAGCCGGCCGATTACGCGAACCTGCGTCGAGCGGGTGCGAAGCCGGGTGCCTGAGGGCGCTGGCGATGAACAGCAAGCAGATGCGTGAGCTCGTCGGCAGCATTGTCGCGATCACCATCACCGGCAGCGCGGGCGCGATCGCCGCCGGCGCTGCCGTGGCCGCGCTGGGCCTGACGGGCATCGTCGCGGCACTGGTCGCGGTGCCAATCGCGATGGCCGTCGCGGTCGCGCTGTTCGCGGCCGGGGTGCACCTCGGCAACATGGCGAGGAAGCGCTCTTGATTCCGGCGGCGCAGCAGGAGGCGCTGGCCCGACGCCTCATCGACGCGTATGACCACGCCACGACGCTGGCGCCGCTGACCATCGATACGCCCGAGCTCGATGTCGCCGCCGCGTATCGGGTGCTGGCAGCCATCGAGCGCACCCGCATGGCGCAGGGCTGGCGTCCGGTGGGACGCAAGATCGGGTTCACCAACACCACCATCTGGCCCCGCTACGGCGTCTACCAGCCCATGTGGGCGCACATCTGGGCCCACACGGTGCACCACGCGCCGGACGGTGTCGCGACGCTCTCCCTCGAACGATTGGTGCAGCCACGCATCGAGCCGGAAATCGTGTTCGGACTGGCGGCGGTCCCGGTGCCATACGGTGAAGAGCCGGCGGACCTTCGCGCTGCGCTCGAAGCCATCGCCTGGATCGCCCCAGGCTTCGAGATCGTGCAAAGCCACTTCCCGGACTGGAAGTTCACTGCGGCCGACTGCACGGCCGCGTTCGGCCTGCATGGCGCGCTGGTCGTCGGGCCGCGCACGCCGCTCGACGCTGCCCGACGCGAGCGCCTGCTTCCGCGGTTGCCCGGTTTTCGCCTCACCTTATCCAAGCAAGGGCATGTTGCCGATGAGGGCGTCGGTGCCAACGTGCTCGGCGGCCCGCTACACGCGCTGCTGCATCTGGCTCGCGTGATCGCCCGGCAGCCCGAGGCGCCGCCGCTCGCGCCGGGTGAGATCATCACCACCGGCACCATCACCGACGCGTGGCCCGTCGCCCCCGGCGAGACCTGGCAGAGCGACTACGGCGAGCTCGGTATTCCCGGCTTGCGGCTGACGTTCACCTGACGCTGGCTCCAGCGCGGCCGTGACGACGTAACGCAGCGGTCCGCCCGGCGCGAGTGCGGCGAAGGGATAGCACGTGATGAGCGTCAGCCGCGACGGCGCGCGCGGCAGGGCGATGTCGCGGTAATCGACCACTGCCGCGCCCGTCACCCGATAGCGGCGGTGCACGCCGGCAGGTGTTTCGAGTTCGAGCACGTCGCCCACCGCGAGCGCGTGGAGGAAGCGGAAATGCGTATCGCGATGTCCGGTGAGCACCACGTTGCCGGGCTCGCCGGGCGCCGCGGAGCCGTCGTGATGCCCCGGTCCGAAGGCGAGCGTGCGGCCGTTCGCGCCGGCAAGGACCAGGAGGTTCACGTCGTGGCCGGGGGCGACGAGTCGTGCGACCACATGCGTGTCGGCCCACGGCCATGGCCGCGGCATGGGCACGCCCGCACGAGCACGATCCCAGGCCACGCGCAGCAGGACCTGTGCCACGACTGCCTTGGTGCGCAGATAAGCGCCGTGGCCCAGGCTCATCGCGCCCGCAATCGCCATAACGAGGGCCATCGCGGCGATCACGCGTGCGCGGCCGCGGACAGGGGAAGACTCGATCGTTGCGCGGCAGCCCTCCGGGGCCACGTTCATGCCGCGTCGCTGCAGGTGATCGACAGGTCCTCCCCTGTCCGCGGCAACCGCCATCATGGCGAGCGCGCGAGGTAGCGCGAGCGCCCACGCAGCACGGCCGCCGCGACGAGCGCCAGCACGCCGAGAAGCATCTGCAGCGCCGCGGGCGTCGCGGTCTGCGGCAGCACGCCGAGGATCTCCTCACCCGCACCGTACGGCCGGTTGACGGGCAGCATGAGACTGGCGGCAGACTCGCCGGCAGGCAATGTCGGTGTCACGTCCACCGCAACGAGACTCGTATATGCGCTCGCGAGATGGTGGGCGAGCGCGACCTCGAGCACGCTCGCGCGAATGTCGGTCTCGTTCGCGCCGCCATGCAGGGCATCGGTCAGCGTCTCGATCTTCGCGCGCGCCCATACCGCGTCGAGACCACTCGCCGTCCCCGCGGGCAGGACTGGCAGCGTGGCCGTCCAGGGAACACCGCCGCGGCGGGCGCGGATCTGCACGTCACCTTCCATGCCGGCGGCGAACGCGGCGCTCACCGTGATCGGCTCGCCGGCATAGAGATCCGGAATGCGCTGGGGGTAGGTCTCGGCAGCGCCGGGCCAGGTGATGGCGACGTCGGTCAGCACCGGTGCCTCGAGCTTGCGCAACAGCGCCGCCATCTTCGCCTGCACTTCGCTCACCTCGCCGATGTAGGTGAACGTGCCGCGGCCGTATTGCGCGGCCTTGGTCATGAACCACGCATTCGGGGCAGAGCCGATGCCCACGGTGAAAAGCCGCCGGTCGCCGAGTTTCGCCGTGATGAAGGCGAGCAGCTCGGCCTCGTTGCCCACCGCACCGTCGGTGAGAAACACGACCTGGCGCACCGGGCCTGGCGTCGATCCTGCCCCCGACGTCGCCGATAGTGCAGCTTCGAGGGCGGGACGCATTTCGGTGCCGCCTTGCGCGCGGAGCGCGCGCACGAAGGCATGGGCACGGCCGATGCTCGCAGCATCGACGGGCAAGGGCGCGGCGAAAAGCGTACGCGTCACGGAATCGAATGCGATGACGTTGAAGGAATCGCCGGACTGCAGCCGGTCGAGCGCGAGATCCAGCGCGTCCTTCGCCTGCCGGATCGAGCTGCCTTCCATCGAGCCGGAGGTGTCGATGATGAACACGACCTCGCGCGCCTGGCGCGCGGCCGGCGTTTCCGCGGGCGGCGGAATCACCATCAACAGGGCGTACTCTGTTGCCCCCTGACGCTGTGCAAACAGGGCCGCGCCCGGCGCAGCGCCGACGTCCGGCTTCCATACGAGCTCGAAGTCGCGGTCGGCGGGCACGGGACCGTCGAGGGTGACGGTATAGCGATGGCCGGGCGCCTCCTCGATGTGCACGTCGTGATAGGTGCTCTGGAGCGTGCCGAGAGCGAACCCGGGATCGAGCATGACGCGCAGCGTCGTGGGATTCACCGGCGTCGAGCGTGGTGCGACCGGCGGATCCGGCGGCGTGTCGTTGATCGCCGCCGAGGCATCCGCCGAACGATAGGAGGTGGCACTCGCGGGGCTGTAGCGCGGCGTCAGCGCCATCGGGAAGCGCAGGCGAAAGGCGCCATTGTCGAAATGCGCGCTCTCCTGGTACTCGAGCGACACCACGATGTCCTCATCGGGCCCGATGTTGGCGACACTGGTCGTGAAGAGATTGGGCCGCTGCTGCTCCACCAGGGTCGCCTTGCGTCCCTCCTGTCGCGCCTGCGCATAGGCCTGCTGCGCGGCGCGACGTTCGCGAATCTGCCCTTCGATCCGGCGGTCCCCGACCTGCATGTCGAGGTGATCCACCGCCGCGCCTTCGGGCAGCGGGAACACATAGATGGCTTCGAGCCATTCCATGCCCGGGTTGTGGAAGCGTTGCGTGACGCGCGTGCGCGCGACCATGCCGGTCACGGTGATCTCGACGTCGGTGGCCAGCAGTGGCGCCGGCAGGTCGCCCCCCGGGCTGCGGAAGAGCAGCGTGCCCTGTCTCGGGCCCGTGGGTGACGGCGTCGCGGCGCGCGCCTGGTTGGCCACCACGAATGCCGCGAGCCCGAGCACGAGACTCACGAATACCCCGACGGCCAGCGCCTCCGCCGCCAGGCGCAGCACGTCGCGCACAATGCCGCCGCCGCGCCCATCGACCGATCCGATCCGACTGCTTGCCTGCATGACTGCCCTTTCCCGGAGTGCAACAGGCGCCTGGCAGTCGCGATGCATCGCATCGCCGGCCCCTGCGCCACGATGCGATTGCACGACGCCGCGCGGGCCGCGGTCGGGCAGGAAAAGGGCAGGGCGGGGAAGAAAAATGGCAAAGCGATGGCAGCAGTCCGTGGATGGGGCGATCGTCGTGACGCTGCGCTATAGTCGGCGCAGCTTGCGCATCGCTTCGGAAACAATCCCCACGAACGGTTTTGCCGGATGACCCGTCGCATCGCCATCATCGAGGACGAGCCCGCCATTCGCGCCAACTACGCGGACGCGCTGCGCCGTCACGGCTATGAAGTGGCGGCGTTCGGCAGCCGTGCGGAGGCGATGCGCGCCTTCGTGACGCGTCTTCCCGACCTCGCCCTGATCGACATCGGCCTGGGCGACGATGTCGACGGCGGCTTCGCGCTCTGCCGCGACCTGCGCGCCCTCTCCTCCACGCTGCCGATCCTGTTCCTGACCGCGCGCGACGGCGATTTCGACGTGGTCGCCGGCCTGCGCATGGGCGCGGACGATTACCTCTCGAAGGACGTCAGCCTGCCGCATCTCACGGCGCGCATCGCCGCGCTGTTCCGGCGCAGCGATCTCCTCGGCGCCACGTCCGCCGTCGAGGAGACGCTCACCCGCGGGCCGCTCCACCTCGACCTGAAGCGCATGACCGCGCGCTGGCAGGGAAACCCAGTGGAGCTCACGCTGACCGAGTTCTGGATGGTGCACGCACTGGCGCGCTTTCCCGGGCACGTAAAGGATCGCGACGCCCTCATGCGCGACGCGCGCATCGTGGTCGACGACAGCACGATCACCTCGCACGTGAAGCGCATCCGGCGCAAGTTCGCTGCCGTCGATCCCGGATTCGACCGCATCGACACGGTGTACGGCATGGGCTATCGCTGGAAAGGCGATGACGCCTGAGCGCGCGCCGTCGGCGCGCAAAGGGCGGCGGCATTTCGCGCTCGGCATCCGCGCCCAGCTCCTGCTGGTGCTCACCGTGTTCCTGGTGCTGCCGTGGCTCGGGTATGAATACGTGCAGGAGCTCGAGCGGTTCCTGCGCGACGCGCACGAGAAATCCCTCGCCAACACCGCCGAAGCCGTCGCCACCGCCCTGCACGACCGCGCGCGGCTGTTCGAGCAGCCAGGCCTCGCGCTGGCGCCGCTCGCGAGTGCGCGCAGTGCCGACGACGCCGGCGAGACCGAATTGCCGTCGCGCAATACGGTCCCGGGAGGCACCTCGGCCGAGATCGCCCAGATCCTGCACGGCCTCTCGCGCACCACTGCGCGCATCTGGGTCATCGATCGCAATCTCGACGTGCTCGCTCGCGCCGGATCGCTGCGCAAGCGGCCCGCATCACCGCCTCCGCCGCCCGCGGGATGGCAGCGCGTGAGCGGATGGATCGAGGCGCACACCGTCGCGCCGCTGTATCGGCTGGCGTTGAAGCAGCCGACCGACGATTTCGCGGAAGAGGCTGCAGGACGCACGCTGGCACAGGCGCGTGAAGTGGACGGCGCGCTTTCCGGCATCCTGACGATCGATCGGCGGCCGACCCCCGACGGTCGCGCGACCATCGTCACGGCGGCCCATCCGATCTGGGTCGGCGATCAGGTGCGCGGCGCAGTGATCGTCGAGGAAACCGGCAACGCGGTGCTCGCCGAGCGCAACCACGCCTTCGAGCGCCTGTTCAACATCGTGATTGCCGCGCTCCTGATCGGCTCCGCCGCGGTGACGTTCTACGCGACCCGGCTTTCGGGCCGCATACGCGCGCTGCGCGATGACGCCGAGCGCGCCATCGACCCGCAGGGCCGCGTGCACGCGCACCTCGCCGGCGCCGACGCGGGGGACGAGATCGGCGACCTGTCGCGCAGCTTTGCCAGCGTGCTCGAGCGGCTCGGCCAGTACGCCGCCTACCAGAAGAACATGGCGAGCCGGCTGTCGCACGAGCTGCGCACCCCGATTGCGGTGGTGCGCTCCTCCCTCGAGAACCTGCAGGTGCAGGTGCGCGACGAAGCCGCGCGCGTTTACCTCGACCGCGCACAGGGCGGTCTCGCGCGCCTGACCGCGATCCTGACGCGCATGACGGAGGCGACCCGCCTCGAGCAGAGCCTGCACGAGGCGGAGCGCGAACGCATCGACCTCGTGGCGCTCGTCGGCGGCTGCGTGGAAGGTTATCGGGCGGCGTATCCCGGCCACGCCTTCCACGTCGAGCTGCCGGCGGCGCCATTGCCAGCGCTGATTGCGCCGGATCTCATCGCGCAGATGCTCGACAAGCTGATCGTCAATGCCACCGAATTCGCCACGCCGGGCTCACCGATCCATGTGCGCCTGGAGCGCGCCGGCGACCGCGCGCGGATCATCGTGGGCAATTCCGGACCGCTGCTGCCCGAAGGCATGGAAGACCGGTTGTTCGAGTCCATGGTTTCCGTGCGTCCCGACGCGGGCAGCGATGTTCCGCATCTCGGCCTCGGGCTGTACATCGTGCAGCTGATCGCCAAGTTCCACGGCGGGCGCGCCCGCGCCGAGAATCGGGCCGACGGCTCCGGCGTGGTGATCACCGTCGCGCTGCCGCGCGAGCTTGACGATTAGCCCGCCGGCGCGGCAGCGCCGTCACGCGCGTGCCGTGTGCCGGCGGTGCAAATTAGGATCTGCACCGAGGCACCATCCCGGGTCGGCGATAATGGCGGCCCGTCGCGAGCACCGCGACCGTCTTGTCCCTGCCGATTCGCGATGCCCGCCTTCAATTCCATGCTTGCCTCGCCCGCGCTGCTGTGCGTTCTCCTCCTCGCCGGGTCCAACGTCTTCATGACCATGGCCTGGTATGGCCATCTCAAGCACGTGCAGACGTGGCCGTGGTGGGGCGCCGCGCTCATCTCGTGGGGCATCGCACTCTTCGAATACCTCCTGCAGGTGCCGGCCAATCGCATCGGCTTCGGCACGTTTTCCCTTCCCCAGCTCAAGATCCTGCAGGAAGTGATCACGCTGTGCGTGTTCGTGCCCTTCGCGGTGTTCTACATGGGGCAGCCGCTCAAGCTGGATTTCCTCTGGGCCGGACTGTGCCTCGTCGGCGCGGTGTTCTTCATCTTTCGCACTTGAACGCCCGCCGCTGATGGATTTCGTGCGCGTGTACTCGCCGTTCGCGGCGGGCTATTTGCTCTCCTATGTGTTCCGCACGGTCAATGCGGTCATCTCGCCGGAGCTCTCGCACGAGCTGGCGCTCTCGCCGGCCGCGCTGGGACTTTTGACCAGCGCCTATTTCATCGCCTTCGGCGCGATGCAGATTCCGGCCGGGATGCTGCTCGACCGCTTCGGGCCGCGGCGCGTCGAGCCCGTGTTTCTGCTGCTCGCCGGCACGGGATCGCTCGCCTTCGGATTCGCGCACGGCGAGGCCGGACTCCTCGCGGCGCGCGCGCTGATCGGCGCCGGCGTGGCGACGTGCCTGATGGCGCCGCTGAAAGGCATATCCGCGTGGTATCCGGCGGAGCGTCATGCTTCGCTCGCCGGCTGGATGATGGTCGCCGGCGGCCTCGGTGCGCTGCTCGCTACGGCGCCGCTGGAGTTCGCGCTGCGGTTCACGCACTGGCGCACGATCTTCGTCGTCCTCGCGGCGATCACCTACGCCGTCGCGATCTGGATGTGGTGGCGCGTTCCGGACATGGCGAAGCCGAGGCAGGTCAGCAGCTGGCGTGCGCAGTGGCAGGGCGTGCGACTGGTGTTCGGGACCCCGCGGTTCTGGTGGCTTGCGCCGCTCGCTGCGCTAGCGATGGGTGCGTTCATGGCGATCCAGGGTCTCTGGTCGGTGCCGTGGATGATGGAGGTGCAGGGGTTCGACCGCGCGTCCGCCGCCCGGCATCTGCTGCTGATGAGCATCGTCACGCTCGGCGGGTACCTCTTCCTCGGCACGTTTTCGACGCGTCTCGCGCGCCGCGGTATCGAGGCGCGGCACCTGTTCGCGTGCGGCTTCGGGCTCAATATCGCTTCCCTGGCGGCGATCGTGCTGCAGGTACCCGGCAGCTATCTCTGGTGGGGCCTCTACGGACTCGGCGCGTCGGTCAACGTACTGGGCTTCACCGTCCTCAGCCAGGGATTCGCGCGCGAGCTCACGGCGCGTGCCAACACCGCGCTCAACGTGCTGATGTTCTCCGGCAGCTTCGCGACCCAATGGGGCGTGGGCGTGATCGCCGACGCGAGCCGGCATGCGTTCGGGTTCGATACGTCGCGCGGGCTGCAGCTCGCGTTCACGGTCATCCTGGCGCTCGAAGCAATCACCTATGCGTGGTTCATCGCCGGATGGCGCCGTCACGCGCGCCATCCGGCGGCGGCACCCGTTTCCGCCTGACCGACATGCACCTGCACATCCTCGGCATCTGCGGCACCTTCATGGGCGGCATCGCCGCCATCGCCAAGACAGCGGGCCACACGGTGTCCGGCTGCGATGCGAACGTGTATCCGCCGATGAGCACGCAGCTGGCGGCGCTGGGGATCGGCCTGACCGAGGGCTGGGATCCGGGGCAATTGCAGGCCGTCGCGCGCGACGCGGACATGTTCGTCATCGGCAACGTGGTGTCGCGCGGCAATCCGCTGATGGAGGCAATCCTCGATGCGGGCCTGCCCTACGTTTCCGGACCGCAGTGGCTCTACGAGAACGTGCTGCGCGGCAGGTGGGTACTCGCCGTGGCGGGCACGCACGGCAAGACCACGACCGCCTCGATGCTCGCCCGGATCCTCGAGCATGCGGGCCTCGCCCCGGGCTTCCTCATCGGCGGGGTGCCGGTCGACTTCGGCTGCTCGGCGCGCGGTCCCGGCGAGACGCCCTTCTTCGTGATCGAGGCCGACGAGTACGACACCGCATTCTTCGACAAGCGCTCCAAGTTCGTTCACTACCGGCCGCGCACGGTGGTGCTCAACAATCTCGAATACGACCACGCCGACATCTTTCCCGATCTCGGGGCCATCGAGACGCAGTTCCACCATCTCGTCCGCACGGTGCCGCGACAGGGGCGATTGATCGTGAATGGCAGCCAGCCGAGTCTCGCGCGGGTGCTCGCCCGAGGAACGTGGACCGAGGTCGAATCGTTTCGAGCCGCCGCGGACGATGACCTCCTCCGTGCACAGGTCGGCAAACCGGGCGCAGCCTGGTCGATCGGCGACGACGGCACGATAAGGCTCGGCGATCGCGTGGAAGGCGTACTGCGCTTCGGCGAAGCCGGCCGGCACAATCAGCTCAATGCGCTGGCGGCTATCGCTGCCGCGCGCCATGCCGGGGTTCCCGTGCGCGAGAGCCTGGCGGCGCTCGCCGCTTTCCGCGGCGTGAAACGACGCCTGGAACTGCGTGGCGTCGTGAATCGCATCACGGTGTACGACGACTTTGCGCATCATCCGACTGCCATCGCCACCACGATCGATGGGCTGAGGCGCCGCGTGGGGAACGGCCGCGTCATCGCGGTACTCGAGCCGCGCTCCAACACGATGAAGCTCGGCGCGGTGAAGGACGCCCTGCCGGGCAGTCTTGCTGCCGCGGAGGCGGTGTTCTGCTACGCACACAACCTGGGCTGGGACGTCGCCGCCGCGCTCTCGCCGCTCGGCGCGCGCGCGGCCGTGGTCGACGATCTCGACCACCTGGCCGACCTGGTCGTGGCGAGCGCGCGCCCGGGCGATCACATCCTCGTGATGAGCAACGGCGGCTTCGGCGGCATTCACGACAAGCTGCTGCAACGCCTGCGCAATCAGGCCCCAGGCCAGCCACAGGCATCGCACGCGCCATGAATCCGGTGGTGCTGTACCTGCACGGGCTCAATTCCGCGCCGCAATCCGTCAAGGGCCAGCTCGTGGCTCGCGCCCTCGCGGCACTGCCGCGGCCGCCCCGGTTTCACATGCCGCAATTACCGGATCGCCCGCTGCAGGCGATTGCCATGGTTGCGCGCTGGATCGATGCCAACGTCGGGCGCGACGACGTCCTCACCCTCATCGGCAGCTCGCTGGGCGGCTTCTACGCAACGTGTCTCGCCGAGCGCTACGCCGCCCGCGCGGTGGCGATCAACCCGGCCATACGGCCGTATGCGTCGCTCGAGAGCTTCCTCGGTGCGCAGCGAAACCTCTACACGGGCGAGAGCTACGAGCTCACCCGCGTCCACCTGGACGAAATGGCCGCGTTGCACGTTGCACGCATCACCCGGCCGGAGCGTTATCTCCTGCTCGTGCGAAGCGGCGACGAGCTGCTCGACTGGCGCGAGGCGGTCGCGTATTACCGCGGTGCATGGCAGTACGTGGGCGGTGGGGGCGATCACGGATGGGCGGATTTCGCCCCGATGCTCCCGACGGTGCTCCAGTTCGCGCATTGCGCCTGACCCAGGTCAAATTGCTGCGTTCGGATGCAGGATGCAGCGGCGTTCCACGTCGTGCTCGATTACAATGCGCGACCCCCGCTTTGCACCTGCTGCAAACTGCCGATGTTCCGAGCCTCCCGCCATGCCGCGCTGCTGGCGCGCACGCTTTTTCTGCTCACCCTGACTCTCCTGCCCGGCCTGGCGCTCGCGCAGCGCATCTGTGTGGATCGCGACGTGATCGTCTTCGGCGACCGTCCGGTGGGCTCGTCGACGATCGTCACCGTAACGGTCAGCAATTGCGGAACCGCGCCCTTCAGCTTCACCGACGTCAGCGTGCATCCATCCACCGGCCCGGCGTTCAGGGTCAGATCCGGATGCGTCACCGGCGCCGCGCTGCAGCCTGGCGAAGCATGCACGGCCGATGTGGAATTCGCGCCGACGATCGCCGGCCAGGAGTCCGGCGGATTGTGGCTGCGCAATACCACGATCACGCCGTCACAGCTGATCACGTTCTATGGCCGCGGCATGACGTCGGCCGCGGGAACGTCCACGCTCGCTTTCGCCCCGTCTCCACTGCAATTCGGGGATACGCCGCCGGGGTCGACGAGCGCGTCCATCCGGCTCGACCTGCAGAATCGCGGATCTGTCGCGATCACTCCGTCCGCGCTGGTGGTCAACGGCCCGGATGCGTACGACTTCAACGGGACGGGCGATTGCGCCGTGGGTCACGCGATCCCCGCCGGCGGCTCGTGCCATCTCGACATGGTGTTCACACCGCAGGCGCTGGGCACCCGGGTCGCCAATCTGATCGTCGATGCGCCGCAGCTCGCGAGCCTCGCCATCCTCCAAATCACCGGGACCGGCGCGGTGGCGGTCGACGCGAATCCGGCCGTGGACATCGTGGAATTCCGCCACACGGAACTCGACCATTACTTCCTCACGGCTGAACCTGCAGAGGTGGATTTCATCGACCGCGGGGGATTGGGTCCGGCCTGGGTGCGCACCGGCCGGCACCTGAGAGGCTGGCCTGCCGGCGCCGCGGCCCCGCAGGCAGAGGCGGTCGCGGCTTGCCGTTTCTTCGGCACGCCCGGCCTGGGTCCCGACTCGCACTTCTACACGGTGGACGCCGGGGAATGCGCGGCCGTGAAGCAGGACCCGTACTGGACGTTCGAGGGTCTCGCCTTTCGCGTGCTGCCGCTCGTCGGCGGCGGCTGCGGCAGTGGCGCCGACGTCGTGCAGCGGCTATTCAAGCCGGCCGCGGACGTGACCGGCATTCGCCACCGGTACGTCATCAGCGGCGACGATGTGGCGGCGATGCTGGCCGCGGGCTGGGTGCTGGAAGGGCCGGTGTTCTGCTCCGTCAGGTAACGGGTAACAGGTAACAGGTAACAGGTAACAGGTAACAGGTCAGGAACAGGTAATCAGGTATCAGGGATCAGGGATCAGGGATCAGGGATCAGGGATCAGAGGACAGGGACGAAAATCCGAGTGGGGCGACCTGCCAGACAACGGGAATCAGAAATCTGCGGACACGGAGCGGAAACAGAATCTCGTGCCGCGCGGATGAATCGATCGAAGGCATCGGGCAGTCCCGATATCAATCGAGGGGGTCGGACCGGTCCGGATGGGTTGTCGTCGAGCGGAGTACCATAGTGAAGACCTCGAACTACAGCTCGGTTCTTCGTCTCTGTCCTCTGATCCCTGACCTCTGATCCCTGAAACGTGCCCTCGCTCGCCGGCAAACTCGTCGTCGCGATCTCCTCGCGGGCGTTGTTCGACCTCACCGAAAGCCACCGGATCTACACCGAGCTCGGTGTCGAGGCCTACCACCGTTACCAGATCGAGCACGAGGAGGAACTGCTGGAGCCGGGGCCGGCGTTTTCGCTCGCGCAAAAGCTGCTGCGCCTCAACCGGCCCGACAAGCAGTACGTCGAGGTGATCCTGCTCTCGCGCAACAGCGCCGATACCGGCCTGCGCGTGTTCAACGCGATCAAGCACTACGGGCTCGACATCTCCCGCGCCGCGTTCACCAAGGGGGAGCCGACGTCCCGCTACGTGCCGGCGTTCGGTGCGCATCTTTTCCTGTCCGCCGACACCGGCGACGTGCGGCGGGCGCTGGAGGACGGCTACGCCGCGGCGACGATCTTCCCCAGCATTTTCCGCAACGAGACCGACGAGCTGCGCATCGCCTTCGACGGTGACGCGGTGCTGTTCTCGGACGAGGCGGAGCGCGTCTATCAGGCCAACGGGCTCGCCGCGTTCGCGAAAAGCGAGACGGACGCCGCGCTGCGCCCGCTGTCCGGCGGTCCCTTCAAGGAATTCCTGGCCGGCCTGCATCGCATCCAGGCCGATTTTCCGCAGGACAAGAGTCCGATTCGCACGGCGCTCGTCACCGCCCGCAGTGCGCCGGCGCACGAGCGGGTCATACGCACGCTGCGCGCATGGAACATCCGCATCGATGAAGCGCTCTTCCTTGGCGGCCTCGACAAGGGCGAATTCCTGCGCGCGTTCGGCGCCGACATCTTCTTCGACGACCAGCGCACGCACGTGGAATCCGCGATGAAGCACGTGGCCGCGGGCCACGTGCCGCACGGAATCGTCAACGAGCCTTCCGGCTGACCGGTCCGCGAGGGCAGGGTTGCCGCACCTGCCAGCGGCGCAGCATGCCGGCATCGAGGCGCTGAATGACGCGAGCGCTGCGCGACCCCTGATGCCGGGCGGCGGCCACCACGCCGATTCCAGAAAGCAGCCAGGGCAGGAGCGACGGCTCGTCGGTCATCATCAAGTCGGGTGGGTGCCGAGGCGGGATTGCCATTCAGCAATATCTGCGCCCCGGGCCCAGGGGCCATTGAATCAAGCGCTTAGCAGGATTGCGCCGCGACCGCTGTCAAGCGTTTCGACATCATTGCGCGATCAGGCGAGCCGGCGACCGAAGAGGGGATACGACGGGTCGTTGTAGCCCGGCGTCGAAGGGTGCCCCGGGGCGACCAGGCTGTTCACCAGCGCCTCGTCCTCCGCGGTCCACGCGGTGCCCAAGGCGGCGACGTACTCCTGCCACTGTTCCAAGGTGCGCGGTCCGGCGACCACGGAGGTGACGATGCGATTCGCCCAGAGCCAGGCGAGCGCGAATTGCAGCGGCGAGCGGTCGGTGGCCCTGGCGTGCGCCTGCAGCCGTTGCGCGATGCGCAGCGACTCTTCGCGGAACTCGGTCTGCATCATGCGTGTGTCCTGGCGACCCGCCCGGGTGTCTGCGGGCGGCGCAGCACCCGGCACGTACTTCGCCGTGAGCACGCCGCGCGCGATCGGCGAATACGGCGCGACGCCCAGTCCGTAGTGATCGCTCGCCGGCAGGATCTCCACCTCGGCAATGCGATTCAGCAGGTTGTAATGCGGCTGGCAGACCACCGGCGCCGGCACACCCATCGTGCGGCACAGGTGCACGACCTCCGCGATGCGCCAGCCACGGAAGTTCGACACCCCGAAGTAGCGAATCTTGCCGCTGCGCACGAGATCACCGATCGCGGCGACGGTTTCCGCGAGCGGCGTCCCCGGGTCGTCGCGATGCAGGTAATAAATGTCGATGAAGTCGGTGCGCAACCGCTCCAGGCTTTCGTCGCACGCGCGCAGCATCCAGCGTCGCGAAAGTCCGCCATCGTGCGGCAGCGCGGTCATCGGATTACCCACCTTGGTGGCCACGATCCAGTGGTGCCGCCGCGCTGCGATCGCGGCCCCGACGATGCGCTCCGACTCGCCCTCGGCGTACTTGTCGGCGGTGTCGATGAAATTGATGCCGGCATCGGCTGCTGCGTCGACGATGCGCGCGGCCGTCGCGGCGTCGGTGCGATCGCCGAACATCATCGTGCCGAGGCAGATCGGCGATACCTGCAGGCCGCTGCGGCCGAGGCGGCGATAGTCGATGGTCATGGCTTCGTTCCCTGGTGAGCGCGCCACTATGCAGCAACCCCGTGCGGCGGGCAACGCGGCGCCAGTGGCATCGCCGGTATAATCGCGGCCCCGGCGGGTCGCCTGTCGCCCCGCCAGTTCCGCTCCTTCCCCATGCATGTCTTTTTCGAGGACGACGGCCAGTGCAAGGCCGGGACGATCCTCGCCGACAACGAAGCGTCGCTGCAGGTCGAAGCCGCATCCGGCAAGCGCCTGAAGCTCAAGGCCGCCAGCGTGCTGCTGCGCTTCGCGTCGCCCGCGCCGGCCGCGCTCCTCGCCGATGCGCAGCGCATGGCCGCCGAGCTGGATCCGCAGTTCCTGTGGGAGGTGGGCAGCGACGAGGAGTTCGGCTTCGGCGAGCTCGCGCAGGACTACTACGGTCACGCGCCAGCCCCGGCCGAGGCGGCCGCCGTTGCGCTCGCGCTGCATGCCGCGCCGATGTTCTTCTACCGCCGCGGCAAGGGGCGCTACCGGCGCGCGCCCGCCGAGGCGCTGCGCGCCGCGCTGGCATCGATCGAGCGCAAGCGGCGCGAAGCGGAGCAGGCGGAAATCTGGATCGACGAGCTCCGGGCGCATCGGCTGCCGCAGGCGTTCCGCGACAAGCTGCGCATGCTGCTGCACCGGCCGGACAAGCAATCGCTCGAATGGAAGGCCTTGTCGGCAGCGTGCGACGCGCTGCAGACCAATCCGCTCACGCTTCTCGCCGCGAGCGGTGCGATCCCGTCGACGCATGATTACCACTTCGATGCGTTCCTGGTGCAGGCCTTCCCGCAAGGAACCGGCTTCGGCCCATGGGGTTCGCTCGGGGCCCGGCCGGAACTGCCGCTCGCCGGCGTGCGGGCGTTCTCGATCGACGATGCGACCACGACGGAGATCGACGACGCGTTCTCGGTGCAGCCGCATGCCGGCGGCGGCTGGCGCGTGGGCATCCACATCGCCGCGCCGGCGCTCGGCATCGCACGCGGATCGCCGCTGGACGCGATCGCGCGCCAGCGGCTGTCCACGGTCTACATGCCGGGCCACAAGATCACGATGCTGCCCGACGAAGCGGTCGACGCGTTCACGCTCGCGGCCGGCGATGCGCATCCGGCGCTGTCGCTGTACGCGGACGTCTCGGCCGAAGGCGCGCTGCTGCAGCATGAAACGAAGATCGAGCGTGTTGCGGTCAGCGCCAACCTGCGGCTCGACGCGATCACCGAGCATTTCGCGGCACCGCTGCCCGCGCCGCAGGACCCGGAGTGGACGCCGGAGCTGCGGGTGCTGTGGCGCCTCGCGCAGGTGCTCGCCGAGCGGCGCGGCAAGCCCGACATCCAGCGCATCGACTACAGCTTCTACGTCGATTGGGATGTGACGCCGGAGGGTCGGGTGCGCATCGTTCCGCGGCCGCGCGGCTCGCCGCTCGACAAGCTCGTCGCGGAGCTGATGATCTTCACCAACAGCACCTGGGGCAAGCTGCTGGCCGATGCACGCGTCCCCGGGCTGTACCGCACGCAGGGTGGAGGGAAGGTGAAGATGAGCACCCGGCCAGCGGAGCATCAGGGTCTTGGCGTGTCGCACTACCTGTGGTCGAGCTCGCCGTTGCGCCGCTATTCCGACCTCATCAACCAGCGCCAGATCCTGGCCGTCATCTCGGGGACGAAGCCACCGTACGGCGACAACGACGCCGAGCTCTTCGGCGCGCTGGCCGATTTCGAGGCGACGTACTCGGGCTATGCCGAGTTCCAGTCGCGCATGGAGCACTACTGGTGCCTGCGCTGGCTGCTCCAGGAAAACGTGCAGGAAGCCCGCGCCAGCGTGATCCGCGAGAACCTGGTGCGGTTCGACTCGCTGCCGCTGGTGGTGCGCCTCGCCGATCTGCCTTCGTTGCCGGCCGATGCGCCGGTGCGCGTCGCGATCGGCCGCATCGACCTGCTCCTGCTCACCCTCGAATGCCGCTTTGCGGGCCCCGGCTGATGAGCGGTCGCGACGGCTATGCACCTGTCATGGGGTGCACGCTACAATAGCCAATTGACCCGCATTGGCGTCTTTGCTGGCGCCCTGCCACTTGCCGAGCCGATCCACCAAGCCGAAGCCAGCGATCCCAAGGCCCGCGACCGCAAGGCCAAGTGGGCCCGCACCCGGCAGCCCCGGGCTCGCGCTGGTCGAGGGCGCCCCGGCGCCCGTGAGCAAGCCCAAATCCGCCGTTGGCGGAAACAGCGCGAAGCGGGCAACGCCGCGCGTGGTGGCGGCCGCGCCACCCGTCGTCGACTCGCCTGCCGGGCCGGCGCGCGCGCCGGGCAGCAAGGCGCCCCGCAAGTCGCCTGCCAAGGCTGCGACCAAGGCGCCGCCAGCGTCCATCGCCGTGCCGGCCCAGGATGCGGCCGGCACAGTGCAGGCGCATGCGCAACCTGGCACGCCCGTCTCCGCACCAGCGCCGCTGCCGACGCCCGCAAGGTTGCGTGCCCTGGCCGGCGGCCTTGCGGGGAAATTCGCCCACCCGCTCCATGCGCTCCGGCGGGTGCCCGCGCGGCCTGCGCGCTGGGCCATCGCGGGATCGCCATTCTTCACCGTTGCTCTCGCCGGATCGGTGCTGATCCACCTGATCGCGCTGTCGATCCACTTCCAGCCGGAGCTGAAGCGGATGCTCGACCGCGGTCCGACGCTGGAAGTCGCGCTGGTGAATGCCAAGACCAAGGACCGGCCCGCCAAGGCGGACATCCTTGCACAGGCCAATCTCGACGGCGGCGGCAACACCGATGCCGATCGCCGCGCGCGTACGCCATTGCCGCTCATGCCCCAGTCGAAGGTGAACGCGGAGCTCGCGATGGCGCCGCAACAGATCGAGGAGCTCGAGCAAAAGACGCAGGAGTTGCTCACGCAGCTGCGCAGCGTGCCGATCGTCGCCCCACCGGCGCCGAAGCCTTCCGAAGCGGCCGAACCGCCCGATCTCCCCAGTACCGCCGAGCTCACGCAACGGGCTTTCGAGTCGATGCGTCTCGAGGCCCAGGTGGCCAAGGAGTTCGAGGCGTACCAGAAGCGTCCGAAGCGGCGCTTCATCGGCGCCCGCGCCGAAGAATACCGGTTTGCGCGCTACGTCGAGGACTGGCGCCTCAAGGTCGAGCGCATCGGCAATCTCAACTATCCGGAAGCGGCCCGCGAGCTCAAGCTCTACGGCAACCTCATCCTGTCGGTCGCGATCCGCGCCGACGGTTCCCTCGAGAGCGTCGACGTCCATCGCTCGTCCGGGCAGCGCATTCTCGATGCTGCAGCGGTGCGCATCGTCGAGATGGGCGCGCCCTACGCACCGCTGCCGGCGAACATCCGCCGCGACACCGACGTGCTGGTCATCACCCGCACCTGGAGCTTCAGCAAGGGCGACGAGCTTCGCTCCGATTGAGCGTGCCGGCGCCCGAATGCACGGGAACTGTCGGCGGCTCCTGCCGCCGTGGCGGCATGATGCGCGCCGCGCCCGCAGCGCCGCGCATGCGCCGCGGTCATCGACCCCGCCTTTCATGACCCGCAGTACCGGTGCCGGCGCTGCCGTACGCCGCGGGTTCCTCTGGACGCTCGTGGGCCTGCTTGCCATCGTCGTGCTGTGGCTCGCCTGGGTGACGGGCCACATCGCATGGTGGCGCTCGCACCCGCCGCGCGAGACCGCATTCATGAGCCAGCGGATGGAAGCGCTGCAGGCGGTCAACCCGCGCGCCCAGCTGCGCTACCGATGGGTACCCTACGCGCGCATCTCCAGTCACCTTAAGCGCGCCATGATCGCCGCCGAGGATGCGCGCTTCGTCGAGCACGAAGGCTTCGACTGGGAGGGCATCGAGCTGGCGCTGGAGAAGAACCAGCGTCGGGGCCGCGTCGTCGCGGGCGGCTCGACGATAAGCCAGCAGCTCGCCAAGAACCTCTTCCTGTCGCCCGCCAAGAGCTACTGGCGCAAGATGGAGGAGGCGATCATCACGGTGCTGCTCGAGAACATGCTCGACAAGGAGCGCATTTTCGAGCTGTATCTCAACGTCATCGAGTGGGGCAACGGAGTGTTCGGTGCCGAAGCCGCGGCCCAGCGGTACTTCGGCATTCCCGCCGCGCAACTCAATGCCGAGCAGGCGGCGCGCCTCGCGGCCATGGCGCCCAATCCGCGCTTCTACGAACGCAACCAGGGCGCGCCCGGGCTCAATCGCAAGATACGCATCATCCTCGGCCGCATGCCCGGGACCGACGTGCCGTAGGACGACGGTTGCCCGCGAGCCGGCGCGAGGTCGCGTGCGATTGCGGCCGATGGCGTCCCCTCGCCTGCCGGCGCGCGCGATTCGCTCGCGTAGAATGCCGTCGGTCTTCGGCCGTGCATGCGGCCTCGTCCTGAACACAGCGTCAGGATCCGGCTTCCTCCAGGATCCCAACCTCGGCCGCCATGCCCGAGCTACTCGACAACACCGGATCCGACACCCACGCCCCGCACGCGAACGTGCAGGACGCGCTGGTGGAAGTCACCGCGCTGCTGCGGCGGCACCGGCTGGTCGAAGGATTGGTGCAGCAGCAGTTCGAGCACGCCGCAGCCGGCGGGCAGGGCGATCTCGTCGACAGCGCCGTCTACCGGGAGAACAAGGCCGAGCTGCAGCGTCGCCTCGATCGGCTGCATCCGGCGGACATCGCCTACATCCTCGAGGCGCTGCCGCGCGACGAGCGGCTCTACATCTGGGACCTCGTCAAGGCCGAGCGCGACGGCGACATCCTGCTCGAAGTCTCCGATGCCGTCCGCGAATCGCTCATCTCCTCGATGGATACCGAGGAGCTCGTCGCCGCGACCGAGAGTCTCGACGCCGACGAGATCGCCGAGCTCGCGCCGGACCTCCCGCAGGAGGTCATGGACGATGTCTTCCAGAGCCTGTCGGTCGAGGAGCGCGAGCAGCTGCGAGCCGCCATGTCCTTCGAGGAGGACATGGTCGGTGCGCTGATGGATTTCGACGACGTCTCGGTCCGTCCTGACGTGACCCTCGAAGTCGTCCTGCGTTACCTCCGGCGCTTCGACGAGCTGCCGAGCCAGACCGACCAGCTCTTCGTCGTGGACCGGGGCGAGCATCTCCTGGGCGTGCTGCCGGTCAACAAGCTCCTCGTCACCGATCCCGATGCCACGGTGCAGCAGGTCATGGCGCCCGCCGCGGTCACGCTCCTGCAGCACGCCAAGGCCGATGAGGCCGCGAGCTCGTTCGAGCGTTACGACCTCGTCTCCGCGCCCGTGATCGATACCAACGGCAAGCTCGTCGGGCGGGTGACCGTGGACGAGATCCTCGACTTCGTGCGCGAGCGCGGGCACGAGGAGCTGCTCGCGGTGGGCGGCCTGCGCGAGGAGGAGGACGTCTTCGCCTCCGTGTGGGCATCGTTTCGCAACCGCTGGGCGTGGCTGGCGATCAACCTCGTGACGGCTTTCATCGCCTCGCGGGTGATCGGGCTCTTCGAAGGCTCCATCCAGAAACTCGTGGCGCTTGCCGCGCTGATGCCGATCGTGGCGGGGATCGGTGGCAACTCGGGCAACCAGACCATCACGATGATCGTGCGCGCCGCCGCGCTCGGCCAGGTCAGCGTGCAGAACGCGAGGCAGCTCATCCGCAAGGAGATCATGGTGAGCCTCGTGAACGGCCTCGTCTGGGGCGGCGTGATGGGCCTGATCGCGATGCTGCTCTACAAGGATATTTCGCTCGGGCTCGTCATGGTGCTCGCGATGACCCTCAACCTGATCCTCGCCGCGATGATGGGCGTGCTCATCCCCACGACGATGATGAAGTTCGGGCGCGATCCGGCCCTCGGCTCCTCCGTCCTGATCACCGCAGTGACCGACTCCGGCGGCTTTTTCATCTTCCTCGGCCTCGCGACGCTGTTCCTGGTCTGAGCCAGCGACGCCGGTGCGCCAGTTGGGCGTGCCGGGCAAGCGCGCTACACTGCCCAGCGGGCCGGCCGGAATAGGCCTGCTCGCAACGCTGTTTATCGTGTGTCGCACCTTTCGAACAATTCCAGGGGAGATTCCGATGAGCCTTTCGTTGCGCCAGATTGCCGCGATCTTCGTGGCCCTTCTTTGTTCCGGCATTGCACTTGCCCAGGCACCGGTCAAGACGACCGCCGGCGTGCTCACCAACACCAGCGGCATGACGCTGTACGTATTCGACAAGGACGCCGGCGGCAAGAGCGCGTGCAATGGCCCATGCGCCGGGATCTGGCCGCCGCTGATGGCTGCCGGCGATGCCAAGCCCAGCGGTGACTGGACCATCATCACCCGCGACGACGGCGCGAAGCAATGGGCGTACAAGGCGAAGCCGGTGTACCTGTACTCCAAGGACGGCAAGGCGGGTGACAAGACCGGCGACAACTTCAACAACGTATGGCACGTCGCCAAGCCCTAGCGACATGCGGGCAGCGCGTTCGAGCATGCGGCGATGTGGGGCAGGTTTTGGCCTGGAGCTGGTGCGGTCCTGCGGGTCGGGCTCCAACCTGACGCGTTCGACGGCCACTGAAGCATGCTGAAAGGCGCTGCCGACCCCCCGCCGCTGCCGCACCCGGAGCTGCTCGCGGCGATTCCGCGCCTGCGCCGTTACGCGCGCGTGCTGACCGGCGATGGCACGCGTGCCGACGATCTCGTTCAGGACACGCTGGCGAGGGCCTGGGAGAAGCGGCGGCTCTGGCAGGCTGGCACGGACCTGCGCGCGTGGCTGTTCACGATCATGCACAACGTCTACGTCAACCAGCTCTCGATCGCCCGTCGCGACGCGGCCAACGTGTCGCTCGACAGCGAGGGCGCGCACGCCGCATGGCAGGTTCCCGTGCGTGCCAACCAGCTCGAGCGCGTGGAGCTGCTCGAGATCATGCAGCAGATGGGCCGACTGCCGCCGGACCAGCGCGAGGTCCTGTTGCTCGCGGCCGTGGAAGAGATGCAATACGACGAGATCGCAGCCATGCTCGACGTGCCGATGGGCACCGTGATGTCGCGGCTTTCCCGCGCGCGCGCCAAGCTGCGCCATCTGGTCGACGAACCGTCGTCGGCGCTGCGGGTGGTGCGATGAGCACGAACCCCGCACCCTACGACGAGGCCGACGTGCATGCTTATGCCGACGGCTGCCTGCCCTCGGCACGCATGGAGTCCTTCGAGACGGCACTGCAGCGCGACCCAGCGCTGGCCGCGCGCGTGGCGGAGATCCGCGTGCAGAGCGCCGATCTGCGCGCGGCACTCGATTCGATCCTGAGCGAGCCGATTCCGGAGCGGTTGCTGATCGCCGCCAGCCCGCCGTCGCGGGTGGCCATGCTGCGCCGGCGCTTGCGTGCGGGTGCGCCGGCATTCGCCGCTGCCGCGATGCTGGTGATCGGCGTCGCGATCGGCTGGTTCGGCCGCACCCTCGACATCGAGGCGCAGGGCGTGCCGACCACCTTCCCGCGCCAGGCGGCCTTCACGCATGCGTTGTACGCCGCCGACGTGAACCGTCCCGTGGAGGTCTGGGCGGGCGAGGAGCAACGGCTGGTCACCTGGCTCACGAAACGTCTGGGGCGTCCGGTGCACGCGCCGGACCTCAACCAGTTCGGCTATGCGCTGGTCGGCGGGCGGCTCGTTGCCGGCAACGAACGGCCCACGGCACTGTTCATGTACGAGAACGCCGATCGGCGGCGGCTTTCGCTGCAGGTGCGCAAGGATCCGACCCATGGCGATACCGCCTTCCGTTACGCGATCGAGGATGGCGTCGGCATCTTCTACTGGATCGACGACCAGTGCAGCTACGCGCTGACCGGCAATCTCGACCGCGGCCAGCTCCTCGCCATGGCCCGTCTCGTCTACGGTCAGCTCGCCGCGCTCGACAATCCGCCGCACTGAGAATGCGCGTTGCGCGTGCCAGCGTGCCGCATTGCGCCGGCGCGGCCTTGCCGCTATCGTGACGTTCCCGCATCTGCGCCCTGACATCGTGCCCGGCCGTCATCGATCATCATGCCCGAACCCAAGCTCATCACGCTCCGCGGCCGACCCATCGCGGGCGGCCGTCATCCTCTGATCTGCACCCCGCTGGTAGGCACGACCGCGGAAGCCATCGGCGGCGAGCTCGGCGCCGTCATGCCCAAGCAGCCCGACATCATCGAATGGCGCGTCGACTTCTTTCACGCCATTGCGGACACGGCGGCGGTGCTGGAGACCGCACGGCGCATCAAGGCCGGCGCCGGTGAGGTGCCGGTGATCTTCACCTGCCGGTCGGTGCGCGAAGGCGGACAGACGACGCCGTGCTCGGACGCGGAGATCGTCGCACTGCTCGCCGCGGTCGCGGCGGACCGTTGCGTGGATCTCGTCGACTTCGAGATGAGCAATCGCGCCGAGGACGTGCGGCACGTCCGCGAGGTTTCGCGCACGCATGGCGTCGGACTGATCCTCTCGTATCACAACTTCCAGACCACGCCCGATGCAGCGCAGCTCGCCGCCACGTTCCGGCAGGCCGAAGCACTTGGCGGCGACGTCGCCAAGGTGGCCGTGATGCCGCGTGGGTTGCACGATGTGCTGACGCTGCTGGAGGCCACGCTGCAGGCGAGCGAGTCCCTGGGGATACCGGTGATGAGCATGTCGATGGGCGCCTACGGCTCGCTGTCGCGCATGATCGGCTGGGCGTTCGGCTCGGTGATCACCTTCGCGGTCGGCCAGAGCAGCTCGGCGCCGGGGCAGATCCCGATCGAGGACCTGCGCACCGCACTCGCCATCGCGCAGCGCGCCGTCAGGGGCGCCTAGGCAAGCGGGCTGCGGCCCGGCGATTGTGCGGTAATCGCCCCGTTGGGCGATAATCGGCGCGTGCTCGTCCGTGCCGTCGAACGGGGTCGGTGCGGGCCTTCGCGTCCGTTCTTCATTCGCTGCCCCCGATGCCTGCCAAGCGCGCCGCCAGGAAAGTCACCCGAACGTCCCCGCCCAAGTCCGGCAAGTCCCGGCGCATCGATGCAGGCTCGGCCCAGCAACGCGGGCGTGACACCACCGCCGCGCCCACCGTCGCCAGCGAGATCCAGGCACTCTCGGACGATCCGAACTTCATGACGTCGCTCGCGCGCGGACTCGCCGTGATCGCCGCATTCACCGATCGCCGTCGTCGTCCGACCATCGCCGACCTGAGTCGCAAGACCGGCATTCCGCGCGCCGCGGTGCGTCGCTGTCTCTACACGCTGGGGAAGCTCGGCTATGTCGACGCCGACGCGAACACCTTTTCGTTGCAGCCGAAGATCCTCAACCTCGGCCACGCATATCTCGGGTCCGCATCGCTCGCCGTGACCGCACAGCCGTTCCTCGATCGGGTCAGCGAAGCGGTCGGCGAGTCGTGCTCGCTTGCCGTGCTCGAGCACGACGACATCCTCTACCTCGCACGCTCGGTCACCTCGCGCATCCTGTCGGTCAATCTCAACGTGGGGAGCCGCCTGCCCGCGTACTGCACATCGATCGGCCAGGTGATCCTCGCCGAGCTGGACGATGCCGAGCTTGCGCCGTACATCCGGCGTACGCGGCTGGTCGCCTACACCGACCGCACCGCTGCGTCCGCGCAGCAGTTGAAGCAGGTGCTCGAAGGCGTGCGGCGCAACGGCTATGCGATCGCCGACCAGGAGATGGAGATCGGGATTCGCTCGATCGCGGTGCCGGTGCGCGATTCGGCGGACGTGGTGATCGCCGGCATCAACGTCCTCACCCAAGGCCTGCGCATGACGGCGCGCGAAATGAAGGCACGCATCCTCCCGCACCTCTACAGCGCTGCAGCCGATCTGGGCGCCACGCTCGCCCGCGGCGGCGCTGTTCGTTAATCGCACAACCGTGCGGTGTTCGCCCTTGACCCCTCTTGGGGCGGCGCGCAAAGTTCCTTCCACGCAAGCGCACCGATAGCGCGCGCGGCACCGCAGACGCGGTTGCCGCGCCCGCCAGGGATCAAGCGGTACGCGTGTCTTGCTCGCATCCGATAGGCTTGCACGGCCGCATCGGAAACGCGGACTGCGACAGGGCGCGCCAGCCCGGCAGCCGCGGCATCGCGACCGTCAATGCTGCAGGAGGAACGCATGGCCACCGTCGAACCCCGGAAAGGCATCACCGACGAGCAACAGCAGGAGCTCGACCAGGTGTTCGAGCGCGCGAGGAAGGCGCTCGCGATCATCGAAACGTACGATCAGGCGCGCGTGGATCGCCTGTGCCAGGCGGTCGCCTGGGCCGTGGCGAACAAGAAGACCTTCACGCGCCTGGTGGATATGGGCATTGCGGAAAGCGGGCTCGGCGATCCGGTGAGCCGCATGGGCAAGCGCATGAAGATCCGCGGCGTGCTGCGCGACGCCCTGCGCCAGAAAAGCGTCGGCGTCATCGAGGAGCTGCCCGAAAAAGGCATCGTGAAGTACGGGAAGCCGGCAGGGATCATCGCGTGCATCGTGCCGACCACGAACCCCGACCTCACACCCGCCGGCAACGCGATCTACGCCATCAAGGCGCGCGATGTGGTCATCTATTCACCGCATCCGCGGTCGAAGAGGACGTCATTCGAGACCGTGCGCCTGATGCGCGAAGCGCTCGAGCGTGAAGGCGCGCCGGCCGACATCCTGCAGTGCCTGACGAAGGTCAACATCCCGATGTCGCAGGCGCTGATGGCACGCGCCGACCTGATCATTGCCACCGGCGGCCAGCCGATGGTGCGCGCAGCGTACAGCTCCGGCACGCCCGCCTACGGCGTCGGCGCGGGAAACTCGACGATGATCATCGACGAGACCGCCAACATCGAGGAAGCCGCGCGCAACACACGGCTCTCGAAGACGTCGGACTTCGGCTCCGGCTGCTCCGCCGACGGCAACCTCATCATCGAGACCGGCATCTTCGATCGCCTGCTCGCTCAACTTCAGAAGGAAGGCGGACATCTCGCCTCCGACGCGGAGAAGGCCGCGCTGCGTCGGGTGATGTGGGACGACGAGAACCATCGTCTCCCGGACACCGTGGCGATCGCGCCGCAGCAACTCGCCCGGGCGGCGGGATTCACCATTCCGGAAGACCGCAAGTTCATCATCGTGCACGGCGACGGCATCGGCAAGGAGCACCCGTACTCCGGCGAGAAACTGACGACCTTGCTCGCCGTGTACCGGTACGACGGCTTCGATCAGGCGCTGGCGATGATGCGTGCGATCTACGAGGTCGGCGGCAAGGGCCACTCGTGCGGCATCTACTCGTTCGACCAGGATCACATCCATCGCCTTGCCATGGCCGCTCCCGTCAGCCGGATCATGGTGCGGCAGCCGCAATCGAAAGCGAATGCCGGCGCCTTCAACAACGGCATGCCGATGACCTCGAGTCTCGGCTGCGGCACGTGGGGCGGCAACATCGTCTCGGAGAACGTGCATCTCAAGCATTACCTGAACACCACTTGGGTCTCCGTGCCGATCAAGGAGGACAAGCCCTCGGACGAGGAGCTCTTCGGCGACTTCTACGACCCGGCGCTGGAGATGGACGCCGCGGATCTCATCACCACCTGATCGCGGGTGTGCAACTGCTTCGGCTTCAGGCGAGGCGCGACCTCGCTTCGCGCCAACCAACCTGACATCCATGGCCACCAAGACCCCCGAAGAGCTTCTCGCCGACTGCAGCGCCTGGTGGGACACCTCGATCATCGACATTCATCCGGGCGAGATCGCCATCCGCGGCTACGCGATCGAGGACCTGATCGGACGCGTCAGCTTTCCGCAGATGATCTGGCTGATGCTGCGCGGCGAGCTGCCGACGGTGCAACAGGCGCGGCTTCTCGAGGCCGCCCTGGTCCCGGGTGTCGATCACGGGCCACACGCGCCGTCGATTGCGATCGCACGGATGGCGGTCACCTGCGGCCTGCCGGTGAATGGCGCCATGGCATCGTCCATCAACGTGCTGGACGACATCCACGGCGGCGCCGGCCAGCAATGCATGGAGCTCTATCGCGCGATCGACGCCGATGCGGGAGCCGACGGCAATCTGGTGCAGTCGGCGACACGCGCCATCGAGCGCGAGCGCGCGTCCGGCGAGAAGATCGTGCCCGGCTTCGGCCATCGCTTCCACCCGATCGATCCCCGCACGGCGCCGCTGTTCGAGCTCGTCGAGCGAGCGCGGCAGGAAGGCGTCGTGTCCGGCCGTTTCGCGAGCATCGGCCGCGCCGTGGAAGAAGCGCTGCGCGGTATCAAGGGCAGGCACATCCCGATGAACATCGACGGCATCACCGCGGTGATCTTCTGCGAGCTCGGCTTCGAGCCGGAGCTCGGCCGCGGGATCTTCATCCTCTCGCGCGCGGTCGGCATTCTCGCGCATGCCTGGGAGCAGAAGCAGCGCGGCCGCCGGATCATGGGGCCGATGCCGCGGGAGATTCCCTATCGCTACAGCGGACCGCCACGGCGCGAGTTGCCCGACGAGTTCCGCAAACCGGCAGCCATGTAGACAAGGCGTCGGCCGCGTGACGGCACGAAAGTTCTGCAGGAGGAGCGCATGAAAAAAGACCTGATCTCCCACCAGCTCGTGAAGTACCTGGAAGGTCGCGGCGTCGAGCACATCTTCGGGTTGTGCGGCCACACCAACATCGCGGTCCTGGCGGCGCTGTCGAAGAGCACCATCAAGTTCATCAACGTGCGGCACGAGCAGATTGCGGCACACGCCGCGGACGGCTATGCGCGCGCCAGGAAGCAGACCGCCGTCGTGCTGTCGCATCTCGGCCCGGGCCTCACTAATGCCGCTACCGGGGTCGCCAATGCGGCACTCGATTCCATCCCGATGGTGGTGATCGCCGGCGATGTGCCGACGCACTATCACGGCAAGCATCCCCATCAGGAAGTGAACCTGCATTCGGATGCCTCCCAGTTCGAGATCTATCGCCCGTTCGTGAAACGTGCGTGGCGCGTGGACCAGCCGCATCTCTTTCCGGAGATCATCGAAAAGGCGTTTGCCCTCGCCGAGAGCGGCCGCCCCGGGCCGGTGCTGGTGGACGTGCCCATGGACATCTTCTCGAAGGAGATCGACGTCGCGCTGTTCGAGCGGCTGCGCCACAACACCAAGCACGTGCACAAGCCGTCGATCGACGACAAAACCGCCGAGGAGATCGTGCGCGCATTGCTGGCGGCGAAGCATCCCTTGCTCTACGTCGGCGGCGGCGTGCTCCTCGCCGATGCGGCCGCGGAATTGCGGGCGCTGGTGGATCATCTCAGCCTGCCGGTGGCGCACACCCTGATGGGCAAAGGCGCGCTGCCCGACGACCATCCGCTGATCCTCGGCATGACGGGCTTCTGGGGTACGAAGTTCATCAACGAGCAATGCCAGGCCGCCGACTGGGTGCTGGCGCTCGGCACGCGCTTCTCCGAAGCGGACATGAGCTCGTGGGAGCCGGAGTACACGTTCAACTTTCCGCCCGCGAAGCTGATCCAGATCGACATCGACCCGGCGGAGATCGGCCGCAATTTCCCCGTCGAGATCGGCGCGGTGGCCGATCTCAAGGAAGCCCTCGTCGTGCTGAACCGCGTGGCGCGGCGTCTCGCGCCCGAGGGGGTGAAGCGGCCGGAGCTCGTCCGGAAGATGGCGGCGGAGCGGGCGTCGTTCGTCGCCGGCAATCGCAAGCACATGCAGAGCGACGCGTTTCCGATGCGGCCTGAACGAATTCTCGCCGACGTGCGCGAAGCGCTGCCGCGCAATGCGCTGATCACGACCGACGTGGGCTGGAACAAGAACGGCGTCGGCCAGCAGTTTCCGATCTACGAGCCGGGCACGATCTTCACGCCGGGGGGATACGCGACGATGGGCTTCGGCGCGCCGGCCGCGGTGGGTGCGAAGATCGCCTGTCCCGATCGCGTCGTGGTGGCGCTCGTCGGGGACGGCGGCTTCGGCCAGAACCCGGCGATGCTGGCGACCGCGTTCGACGAGAACGTCGCGGTGGTGTGGGTGATCATGAACAACTGCGCGTTCGGCACCATCGCCGGACTCGAGAAGGCGCACTTCGACACGACGTTCGGCACGGTGTTCGAGAAGAACGGCAAGCCGTACTCGCCCGATTACGCCGCGATCGCCAGGGCGTACGGCGTGGACGGCGTGAAGATCACTTCGGCCGACGCCTTCAGGCCGGCGCTCGAGGCGGCGATCGCGTCGAACCGGCCGTGCGTGATCGACGTGATGATGCAGAACGAGCCGGTGCCCACCGCGGGGCACTGGAACATCATGGACATCTACTCGCCGGGCCAGAAGAAGAGTCACCTGAGCACTGCAGCGATCCCGGTCGACTGACTTACTGTAAAGGGGTCGCAGGAGAGGCTGCATGTATCGGGAAAGCTCGTTTGCGGGATCGATCAGCGACGCGCAGACGTTCATTCAAAGGAGGGTTCGTGAACCACCACTACTCGCTCGCGCACCTCACGGTGCTGACGCTCACGCCCCCCGAGGTCGTGGAGGCCGCTGCGCGCGCGGGTTATGCGTACGCCAGTCTGCGCATGACACGCGTCACCCCGGCCGAGCCGCTTTATGATCTGGCGCGCGACCGCGTGCTCATGCGCGAGACGAAGGCGCGGATGGCGGCAACGGGCGTGCGCATTCACGATGCGGAACTCTTCCGCATGGACGCGTCGCTCGAGCCCGAGCAGTTCAAGGCGGAGCTCGATGCCACGGCCGAGCTCGGCGCTCACCACGTCATCTGCCAGCTGCCGGATCCCGATCGCGAGCGGGCCACCGATCGGTTTGCGCGGCTCTGTGATCTCGCGAAGCCACTCGGCATCTTCGCCAGCCTCGAGTTTCCGCACTGGACCGAGACCGGGACGCTCGCGGAGGCCGCACGCGTGGTGCGCGCGGTGCACAAGGACAACGCGGGCATCCTCATCGACATGCTGCACATGGGACGCTCCGACTCGAGCGTCGAGGACCTCGCGAAGCTCCCGCGTGAGTGGTTCCGTTTCGCACATGTGTGCGATGCCGAGGCGCGCTGCCCGGCGACGATGGAAGGCATCATCCGGACTGCGCGTGACGAGCGTCAGTTCCCAGGCGAGGGCACGATCGACGTCAAGGGCATACTGGCCGCCATGCCGGCCGACATCCCCTACTCGTTGGAGATTCCCCGCGCCGTGTTGACGGCAGCCGTCGGCCCGTACGAGCTCGCGCGGCTCGCAGTGCGTGCCTGTCGCGCGCACCTCGATGGCGAGGCATGGCAGCGCGATGCGCGCGATGCCTCCGGCTTCGCGACGGCAGCTTGAGAGCTCCCCATGATTGACGGACGGACCCTGGTGATCGCCCATCTCGGGTATCCGACCGAGACGTTCAAGGCACCGCTCATCTATAACCCGTGGTTCGAGAAGACTGGCATCAACGCCGTCGTCGTGCCGATGGGCGTGCACGCGCAGGATTACCCGCAGGTGCTGAAGGCACTGTCAAGGCTCACGAACATCCGCGGCGCACTCGTGACGATGCCGCACAAGGTGACCACCGTCGGGCTGCTCGACGAAACGAGCACCGCGGTCCGCGTTGCCGGATCGTGCAACGCGGTGCTGGTGCGGCCGGACGGTTCGCTGCTCGGCGACATGTTCGACGGCACCGGCTTCACCCGCGGAATCAAGCGCAAGGGCCTGGTCCTTGCCGGTGCGTCGTGCCTCGTGGTCGGCGCCGGTGGAGTCGGATCGGCCATTGCGGCCTCGCTTGCCGAGGAACGGGCGGCTTCGTTGACAGTATTCGACACGGACAGTGCTGCCGCGGAAGGTCTGGTGCGACGGCTCCGCGAACATTTTCCGAACACACGCGCCAGCGTTGGAACCAGTGACCCGGCGGGGTATGACCTCGTGGTCAACGCGACGCCGCTCGGAATGCAGGCAACCGATCCGCTGCCGTTCGACGTGGCGCGGCTCGCGCGCTCCACGTTCGTCGGCGAAGTGGTCATGAAGCAGGAGATGACGCCGCTGCTGCAGGCGGCGCGGGAGCGCGGGTGCCGTTACCAGGTCGGCACCGACATGCTTTTCGAAATGATCCCCGCGTATCTCGAATTTTTCGGATTCGGCACGACGACGCCGGACGAGCTGCGATCCGTCGCGCGCATCAAGTACTGACGGGACCAGCCGCCGTGTTGCCTGGATTTGGCAGGTCTGTTAAATTTACTTGCGATTCCGCCAATTCAAGGCTTGCGATGGCACTGCAGCTTTTGCCCGACCGCGCGACGAACATGCGCAAGCGCAAGGCGCCGGAGGCCAATCGCGCGCTGATCCTCGACGCGGCCATCGCCGAATTCGCCTCGCGCGGTTTCAAAGGCGCGAGCATGGACGCGATCGCCGCGCGAACCGAGACCACGCGCGCGCTCATCAACTACTACTTCGGGAGCAAAGAGCGGCTGTACCTCGCCGTTCTGGAGCGGGTCTACCGGGAGATCCGGGAGGCCGAGACGAAGCTCGACCTCGGAGAGTTGCCGCCGGTCGAAGCCATCCGCCGGATCGTCGAGTTCACCTACGACTACTACGTCGAGCACGAGGATTTCGTGCGCCTCGTCGTGGCGGAAAACCAGGCCAAGGGTCGGCACATGAAGCGCGTTCCAGCGCTGCGGTCGGTGAATCGGCCGATCATCGACATGCTTGCCGACGTGATTGCGCGCGGGCAGGCGGATGGTGTGTTCCGGCCCGGCGTCGATCCGATCGACGTTCACATGGCCGTCGCTGCCTTGGGAATGTTCAACGTGACGAATCAGTACACCTTCGGCGCCCTCTTCCAGCGGTCCATGGGCGCCAAGGGCGACGTGCCGGGTCGCCGCCGCATGGTGGCCGACATGATCCTGCGCTGGCTCGGGCACGCGTCTTAGCGCTGGCCCGGTAATGCGAATCTTCACCGAGGAGGTCACCATGGAATTCAAGTTGCACCGTCGTACCCTGCTCAAGGCCGGCGCCGCGCTGGCCGCTTCGCAGTCGTTGTCCTTGTGGGCCCAGGACAAGCCCAACCTTCGCTTCGCCGCCGTGTTCTCGGACAAGGACATCCGTGCAGACATGATCCGCATGCTCGCCAAGGACATCGAGGGCGATTTCAAGCTCGAGCCGTTCTATGGCGGCACGCTGTTCAAGCAGGGCACCGAGCTCGTGGCCCTGCAGCGCGACAACCTCGAGCTCGGCAATGTCGCGCCGCAGGACATCTCCAAGCAGCTGCCGGCATGGTCGGTCCTGACGTCCGCCTACACGTTCCGCGACGCCCACCATGTGCTGGCGTTCTTCGCCAGCGACCTTGGCGCGCTGATGAAGAAGCAGGCCGAGGATCAGCTGCACATCAAGATCCTCGCGCCGACGTTCTATGGCACCCGTCAGGTAGGATTGAAGCCGAAGAAAAAGATCAACACGCCCGCGGACATGGCAGGCATCAAGCTCAGGATGCCACCGGGGGATGCATGGCAGCTTCTCGGCCGCTCGATCGGCGCGAATCCCACGCCGATGGCGTATGCCGAGACCTACACAGGCCTTCAGACCGGCGCCATCGACGGGCAGGACAACCCGCTGCCCAACGTGCAGAACATGAAGTTCTACGAGGTGATGTCGCAGATCGTGCTGACCTCGCACCTGGTCGCCTTCGACGTGCTGTCGATGAACCTCAAGACGTGGAACACCATGGGTGCGGCCAAGCAGAAGAGCTTCCAGGCGGCGGTCGACAAGGCGATCGCCTGGAGCACGGCGGAGCACCTCAAGCGCGAAGGGGAGCTCGCAGAGGGCTTCAAGAAGCAGGGGCTCGACATCTACACGCCGGACATCAATGCATTCCGTACCTATGCCCAGAAGGTGTACCTCGCCTCGGACGAGGCGAAGTCATGGGCGCCGGGGATTCTCGACAAGATCGCCGCGGTGAAGTAACGAATGCGGAAGGTCGCGGGCCCCTCATGCGGCACGCGACCGCCGCGGCGCCGGACGTCATCGCGTTCGGTGCGTGAAGCGTCCGCCGGCGTCGACGATCGGCGTTCACGGGGATGGGGAGAGCATGACTTCATTGGTTCTCAAGGTGGCCGGCTGGGTGCAGCGCCGCTCCGAGAACGTGATTGCCGCGCTGCTCGGCATCATGTTCGTCGCCTTCGTGTTGCAGATCGTCTTCCGGTACTTCCTCAATCTGCCGACCGGCTGGTCCACCGAGACCGTGGTCATCTGCTGGTTGTGGCTGGTGCTCTGGGGCACGGCCCTCGCACTGAAGGAGAAGGACGAGATCCGCTTCGACATCTTCACCTCGGTCGCCGGACCGCGCACGCGTCGCGTGATGGCGGGCATCGTCTCGATCGTGACGGTCGCCCTTTACAGCCTGTCCCTCCCGGCGACGTACAAGTACGTGGCGTTCATGAAGGTCGAGCACTCGTCGTACCTCGACATCCGCCTCGACTGGCTGTACTCGATCTACGTCATCTTCGTCGTCGCCACCATCGTGCGCTATCTGTGGTTGCTGTGGGAGGCCTTGCGCGGTGAGTTGCCCCCCGAAGAGTCGACCGACGGAGGCCGGACGCCATGAGCCTGCCGAGCCCCTTCGTCCTCTCGCTCTTCACCATCGTCGCGCTTAGCCTGCTGGGTCTCCCGATCGGCCTCGCGATGATCGGCGGATCGGTGCTCTACCTTCTTACCGCGGGCCTCGACGTGGGCACCGCGGCCGAGCAGATCCTCAACGGCATGATGACCAGCTATCTGCTGCTGGCGATCCCGCTGTTCATCCTCGCCGCGGAGTTCATGAACGCGGGCAGCATCATGGACAGGCTCGTGCGATTCTGTAACGCACTGGTCGGTCGCTTCCGCGGCGGACTGGCCCTGGTCAACGTCGCGCAGGCCATCGTCTTTTCCAGCATGTCGGGGTCCGCGCTGGCCGATGCCGCGGGTGCGGGCAAGCTCATGCAATCGCTGATGACGCGCGAGGGCAAGTACCCGCGCGCGTTTGCCGCGGCGCTGACGGCTGTCGCGGCCACGATCGGTCCGATCATCCCGCCATCGATCCCGCTGGTGGTCTATTCGCTGATCTCGGATACCTCCGTGGGCTACCTGTTCCTCGGCGGCGTGATCCCCGGATTGCTGATCGGCGCCGTGCAGATGGGCTTGATCGTCGCCGTGGGCAAGCGGCGCAATTTCCCGGTGGAAGCGCGTGTGCCGCTGCGCGAGATGCCTCGCATCACGAAGGAAGCATTTCCTGCGCTCCTGATGCCGATCATCCTTTTCACCTGCATGTACGGTGGCATCACCACGCCCACCGAAGCTGCGGCCCTGGCGGCAGCCTACGCGCTGCTCATCGCCGGCGGACTTTACCGAAGCATCGGCCCGACGCACGTCTACCACTCGCTTCTGACCAGCGCGCGCACCACGGTCTCCATCGGCATGCTGATCGCGGGTGCGATGGCGTTCAACTATGTGATCACCGTCGAAAACATCCCGAAGGCGGTGAGCGCGATCCTGACTGCCACCAGTCTGTCGCAGTGGGGCTTCCTGCTGCTCGTCAACGTCATTCTGCTCGTGCTTGGCTGCTTTCTCGAGGGCACGACGATCATTCTCGTCATCCTGCCCGTCCTGCTGCCGACCGCGAGGGCGCTCGGCGTCGACCCGGTGCATTTCGGTGTCATGGCAGTGACCAACATCATGTTCGGCCTCGTCACGCCCCCGTATGGCCTGCTGCTTTTCATGATGACGAAGATCGCGAACGTACCACTGCGCGACATCGTGCGCGAGGTGATGCCCTTTCTCGGCGTCATGCTCATCGCCCTGATGCTGATTACCTACATCCCGGCCTTCACGCTCTTCCTGCCGCGCCTGTTCGGCTACACGGGCTGACGCAACCGTTCGCGCAGGGACCCTGCCGGTGTGGCCGGACGGGTCATCAGGCAGGACGCGGCGTTCGCGGATGTGGGTGTAACACGCGCGCGTCGCAATTGGTCACCCACGCCACTGTGCCGGGCGCGAACGGCTCGGTCGAGTGCGATTGCCCGGCCGCCCAGTTCGCGCGCCGCTTGAATGCGGCATCCGTGTGGGCAGAGCCGAAAGCGTGGCATCCTTCGCCAGACGACATCCGCCGTTCTCCGTGACCAGCATGCCCTCCAGTTCGAGCGCTTTCCCACGCTGCTCCTCGGCCACACCATGCCGTACTGGCCGCCCCAGGAGACTCGCACGTCCTTCCCGGTCATCGCATTCCTTTTCGAACGATTGCGATACGGTTGCGGGCAGATCGTGCGCGCGATGTGGCGGCGCATTGCTGGCCGATTTGGCTCGCGCGGGGGCGCTTCGTGCTTGAAGCGATGCAGGTCGCGGGGCGGCGAGCTTTCAGCGGCTCGCCGCTGCGCCACCCCGTGTTCCGGCTGTTCTACCTCGGCTCCATCGGCACCGCCCTCGGTTACACCATGCAGGCGACGATGGCCGCGTGGGTCATGGCGACGCTCACGCCGTCGGCGCTCATGGTCGCACTCGTGCAGTCGGCGAGCACCGGGCCGTCCCTGCTGTTCGGCCTCTTCGCTGGCGCCCTTGCCGACATCGTCGATCGCAAGCGGGTCGTACTGGTCACGCAAATCGTGCTGTGCGTCGCCACGGTGGCGCTCGGCATCGCGGAGCTCGCGGGCGTGATCGGCCCGGTCTCGCTCCTGCTGCTCACGTTCCTGATCGGTGCGGGGTTCACGTTCTACATGCCCGCACAGCAGGCGAGCGTCAACGACCTCGTCCAGCGCACAGATCTTCCGCGCGCCGTCGCTCTTGGTGCGGTGGCCTTCAACGTGGCGCGGGCGATCGGACCGGCCCTGGCAGGCACGATCGCGGCCGGGGTGGGCAGCGGCAGCGCGCTGCTCGCAAGCGCGGCCTTCTTCACGCTCATGATGTTCGCCCTGACCCGCTGGAAGCGACCCAAGGCGATCGTACCGGGGGTACCCGAGAGCCTGCTGTCGGGTGTGCGCAGCGGCGTGCGCTATGCCCGGCATTCGCCGCTCATGCGCGCACTCCTGCTGCGCAACGTGAGCTTCAGCTTCTGCGCGAGTGCGGTGTGGGCGCTGCTGCCAGTGGTTGCGCGCGACCAGTTGCACCTGGGCGCCGCCGGCTTCGGCCTGCTGTCCGCCGGGTTCGGGATCGGTGCCATCCTCGGCGCACTGACCATTCCGCGGCAGCTGCAGCGCGTATCGCTCAATACCGTCGTCACGGTCTCCGGGGTGCTTTGGGTTGGCGCGGCACTGCTGATCGCAGCGTCGAGCTTTACCGCCATCGCCATGGTGGGCATGTTCGGCGCGGGCATTGCGTGGGTCGGCGTGCTGGCCAGCCTTTCGGCCGGGACCCAGAGCGCCGCACCGGCCTGGGTCCGGGCCCGCGCTCTCGCCATGAACCTCGTCGCGAACCAGGCGTGCCTCGCGCTCGGAAGCGCCGTGTGGGGTTCGCTGGCTTCGTCGTTCTCGATCCGCATCGCGCTCGCGACTTCGGCCGGCGTGCTGGCTTTCCTGATGGTGCTGCAGCGCGGGGTGCGGGTGCGCATGGGCGACGAATCGGACGTGTTGCCGGGGGCGCAGCTTCCGGATCTCGGCCTGATCGTGGCGCCGCACGCCGACGAGGGACCGGTGCTGGTGCAGATCGAGTATCGCGTCGCGCCCGAGCAGCGCGCCGCCTTCCTGCACGCCATCCACGGCATGGAGGATGTACGGCGACGCAATGGTGCCTTCGACTGGCGCGTGTTCCGCGACCTGGAGGAAGAGGACCTCTTCGTCGAGCGCTACATCGTGGATTCGTGGGCGGAATACCAAAGGCTGCGGAGCCGCGCGACCATCGCCGACCGCGAAGCGCATACGCGCATCGCCGACCTGCAGCGCCCGGCAATCCCGATCCGCATTTCCCGCTTCATCGGCCTCGATCCGCGCGACGTGCGCGAGTCGGAGCGTGGCGAGCCCGCCTGACCGCGCGGCACGTCGCCGCCGTGGAGCGTGCGCCGCGCTGCTATAGAATGCGGCGAAGCACCGTGATCGTCGGCTGCACCGGCGTGAATGCAGGCGACTGCGGTGAGGCGCCGGCACGATGATGAGGATCTGATGACCAACCCGATGGACCGCGAAGCCGTTCCCGAACCGATCAATCCCCTGGGATTCGACGGGATCGAGTTCATCGAGTTCGCGACGTCGAAGCCGCAGGCGCTCGGCGGCGTGCTGGAGATGATGGGTTTTCGACCGGTCGCGCGGCATCGCTCGCGCGAGGTCGAGCTCTACCGGCAGGGCGCGATGAATTTGATCGTCAACGCCCAGCCCCTCGATATCCCGCGCGCGGTGCAGCCGGTGGAGCGCCCGGTGATCAGCGCGTTCGCTTTGCGGGTGCGCGATGCGAGCTATGCATTCAAGCGCGCGCTGGATCTCGGCGCGTGGGCCGTCCCGAGCCGCGCCGACGCCATGGAGCTCAACATCCCGGCGATCCACGGCGTCGGCGACAGCCTCGTCTACTTCGTCGACCGGTATCGCGAGTTTTCCATCTACGACGTCGATTTCCGTCCGATCCCTACGGTGGATCAGCATCCGCCGGCCGTCGCCGGAATGCACTACTTCGGGATCGTCCAGTATGTCGGTCCCGAGCGTACCGAGGATTGGGCCGCCTTCTATGCGCAGCTCTTCGGCTTCCTGCCGCTTCCGAACCGGGTGCGCTTCGGCATCATGCCCAAAGGCCTGCTGCTGCAAAGCCCGTGTCGCAACTTCTACCTCCAGCTCATCGAGCCCGGTGATCCGGCGCAGGACATCAATCCGGAGGAGCACCTGCAGCGGATCGGCCTCGGGACGCCGGACGTGATGGCCACCGTCGCGGCGCTCGAACAGCGTGGCGTCGAGTTCATCGCGTCGAATGCCGTGCATTCCACCGAGCGCGGCGCGCTGACCAAGTCGTATCTCGGCAGTGTGATGTTCGAGCTCGTGCACAGCGAGCCGCCGCAGGAAGGCGCGCCGGCGTGAACTTCGCCGATTTCGGCATGGATGCGGCGTCCCTCGCGGGGTCGCTCGAGGGCAAGCTCGCGGCAGTGAAGCAGGCCGGCTTCTCGCAGGTGATGCTGTCCGCCGAGGACATCGTCAACCATCCGGCGGGAACGGCCGCAGGAGTGCAGGCCGTGCTGGAAAGCGGCCTGCGCGTGACCGGTCTCGAGACGCTGCGCGACTTCGAGGGCCTCGGCGGCCGGCTGCACGCCTACAAGCTGGACATTGCGAAGGCGATGCTGACCTTGTGCCGCCAGATCCGGTCCGAGCTGCTGGTGGTCGAGGCATCCGTGTCGACCCACGCTGCCAAGGATCCCGCGGTGCTCGCCCGGGATCTGCGCAAGCTGGCGATGCTCGCCATACCTTTCGGCATCGATGTCGCGTTCAAGGGCCTGCCATGGAGCCGCACCGTCGACGGTTTCATGAGCGCGTCCGACATCGTGTATCGGGCGGCGTGCCCGAATCTCGGCATCGCGATCGACGCGCTGCATTTCTTCGGTTCGAGCGCCATCTCGCTCGAGGACGTCGACACCCTGGAGCCGGAACAGGTCATGCTGGTGCAGCTTTCGGACTGCATGTGGCACCAGCTCAAATCGGCCGAGGAGCAGCTCGCGACGGCAACGCACTTCCGGGTGTTCCCGGGCGAAGGCGTGCACAGCGAAGTGCTGGCCAATCTCGTCACGCGCCTCGACAAGATCGGCTATTACCGCAACTACAGTCTCGCGGTCTACAACGACGATTACCGGCAGCTCCCGCCGGAGGTGGTTGCCGATCGCGCGCGCAAATCGGCAGATTGGCTGGGCGAATCGGTGCTGCGGCGCTCGCTGCCCGTCCCCAACCTTCAGCGCCTGCGCCGGACTCCGGCGAGCTAGCGCGGCCCGCTTCGAGGCGCGAATGCCTGCAACGCTTCCTGCACCGCCTGCGCGCGTCGGCGATTATGTCGCCGACATCGACACGCCGGCGCTGATCGTCGATCTCGATGCCCTCGAGCGCAACCTGCAGCTCATGGCCAATGCAGTCCGCGGCTCGGGCGTCGCCCTGCGCCCCCACGCCAAGTCGCACAAATGTCCCGATATCGCGCGCCTGCAGATGGGCCTCGGCGCGGTGGGCGTTTGCTGCCAGACGGTGCGCGAGGCGGAAGTCCTGGTGGCCGCCGGCATTCCCGATGTGCTCGTCACCAACGAGGTCGTCGGCGTGGCGAAGTCGGTACGACTCGCGGCGCTCGCGCGCGATGCGCGTGTCGCGGTGCTCGTCGACCACGAGCACAACGTGGCGCGACTCGGGGCCGCTGCCGCCGATGCGGGCGCGACACTGCGCGCGCTGGTCGAGGTCGACGTTGGCGCGCACCGGTGCGGCGTCGAGCCGGGCCGCGCGGCGGCGATGCTGGCGCAGGCCATCGCGGACGTCCCGGCGCTGGAATTCGGCGGCATCCATGCTTACCACGGTGGCGCGCAGCATCGGCGCACGCCGCAGGAGCGCAGCGAAGCCATTGCGAGCGCGACGGCGCTCGCCGTGCAGTCGCGCGACGCCATCGAGGCGCTCGGCATCGAGTGTCCGACAGTGACGGGCGCGGGAACGGGCACGTGGCAGCTCGAGCGCGACAGCGGCGTCTACACCGAGCTGCAACCCGGATCGTACGTCTTCATGGATGCCGATTACGGCCGCAACGCGCTTGCCGCGGATCAGCATGCCTTCGAGCAGAGCCTCTTCCTGCTCGCGACCGTGATGAGCACGCCGACGGCGGAGCGGGTGATCGTCGATGCGGGATTGAAGGCCTTGGCGTTCGACTCGGGTCCGCCGCTGGTGCATTGCGCGGCGGGCCTTTCGTTCGAGAAGGCGTCCGACGAGCACGGCGTGATCGGCGTGCAGACCGGCATCGATCCGCCACGGCTGGGCGATCGGCTGTGGCTCATTCCGGGCCACTGCGACCCCACGGTGAACCTGCACGACTGGCTCGTCGGCGTGCGCGGGGAGCGGGTCGAGTGCATCTGGCCTATTGCGGCGCGCGGGCACTGAGCGTGCCGGCACGGCCGCGAGGCCGTTCATGCGGAGCCCAGCGTCACCATCCCATTGCGCGTGCGGAGCATCGCCACGAGCCGGGTCTCGCGGTCGTAGCTCACGCGCATCGCGGCCGCCAGTCCGAGGCGCTGCAGCGCGTGCCGCACGACGTTCGGTTCCGGGTGGGTGCCGGCGAGCTCGATGAGCTGCACGCCGGATTCCGGCAGGCGCTCGGCCGGATGCATCGGCACGTCCCACTGGATCAACGTCGGGACGAGGCCACGGCTGGGTAGGGATCCGTCGTCCGGCACCGTGATGCGCCAGCGATAATCGCCGCGCGACATGGCGTGCACGGGGCCGAGGGCTACGGCGCTCGCCTGTGCCGCGACGTCGATGTTCGCCGTGCGCGCCACCCAGTGGATGAGCCGTGGCTGTTCCAGCAGCTCCGATTGCAGGGCGACGCCGTCCAGGCCGAACCAGCGCGGTCGCTCCGGCTTGGTGCCCGCCGGATCGATCGCGATGATCTCGAGGTACAGCTTGTCGCCGAGCTTCAGCAGCGCATTGTGGGTACCCATCGCAACGTGCTTGCCACCGGGCTGCGGTACGGCCCCCGTGAGCGTCGCGACGTAATCGATGCCGTCAGCGAGGGTCGTCGCCGCGAGGACGAGATGATCGATCTCGGCGAGGGGCTGGGCCGACATGAGGGCTGGCATCAGGGCGCCGTCTCGGCAGGATCGAAGTCGAGCTCCACGCGTGCGCCGTTGGGGTCGTTGACGAACACCTGCCAGATGCCGGTCGTCACCTGACGCTGGCACATCGCACGGTGTCCCGCCTGCTCCAGACGCGTCAGGGTCGCGCGAAGCCCGCTCGCCGAGAACGCGATGTGATCGATCACGCCGGGCGTCATTTCGTCGCGCGTGCGCCCGCCGGAAATGTGCAGGATTGGTGCGTCCCCTGCGTACAGCCACGCGCCGGAAAAGCTGAAATCGGGCCGCTCGCCGTTGCGCAAACCCAGCACGTCGCAGTAGAACGCAACCGTGGCTGGGACGTCATCCGTGAGCACATTGAAGTGATTCATCCCGGTTATCGCCATGATCGCTCCGTAATGGGGTCAGTGTAAGTTATCCGGCCGTGCCATCGGCTCACGTCCGATCTACGCGATAACTTACACTGACCCCATTACGACCGAGTTTAAACCAGCACGTCCGCGATGAAGGCACGCAGCATGTCCGTTGCGGCGGGCCCGTGCGCATCGTTGTACTTGATGGCGGGGTCGCCCCCGCTCCACGCGTGCCCGAGCTCGTTGACCAGCACCAGTCGGGCGATGAGCCGTGGTCCGTCGTGCCACTCGCGCACGGTGACGTGGCGCCCGTCATCGGTGACGGAGGCGGTCTCGCGGTCGGCGGCCGGCAGCGGTGCGGGTGCGGCCTCCACCGCGGGAAAGCGCGCGAAGGCGAGCACCTGGCGCACGATCTCGGTGGCGTGCAGGGGCGCCACGAGGTCGTCCCGTTCGCCCTGCACGATGAGCGCCGGCACCGTGTGTGCGCCCGTGCCGGCCGCGGCCCGCGCGTGCGCGCCGATGGTCATCACGTCCTGATCGGGACCCTTCTGCAGCACGGACAGCGCGGTCAGCGGCGATGACGCCGCGCCGGCCGCCACGCCGGAATGCAGGAACATCCCTGCCAGCAGGCGCGAATTGCTCATCGCGAGAGCCGCCACCAGGCCGGCGCCCGACGACAACCCGGCAGCGAAGACGCGATGGCGGTGCACGCGGTAACGGCGCCGCACAGCGCGAATCTGTGCGGCGAGAATGGCCGTCTCGCCGTTGCCGGCCGCCGTACGGCGGTCGAACCAGTTCCAGCAACCCCAGGCATTGGCGCGCGGATTCTGCTTCGGCAGGAGCACCAGGCAGCCGAGCGCATCGGCGAGCGCCGTAATCCGCGATCCCGCGGCGATGTCCTCGGCGCTCTGCCTGCAGCCGTGCACGAGCACGAGCAGCGGGCTGCGCCGCCACGGCACCCGGCCGTGGCCACGCGGCACGTACACGAGGTAGTCGCGACGCGGCCATATCAACGGTGCGATGGCGAGCCTGCCATGCCACGAGAACTTCGATCCCTCCTCGAAGCGGCCCGGTTCCGGGGGCGCAAGCCGGAAGAGGTGTACGAAGAACGCCTTGGTGCGCTGCCAGAGTTTGCCGAACATGCGCGAGCAGTCCCTTCAAGGCGCGACGAAGCGTGGCGTTGCGCACCGTGGAGCAGTGCATCGCTCTCGTGGATTTGCACACGGCCCCGGTCCTGGTCGGTACTGCAGCGAAACGCGCTTGGCTGCCCGAAACTTTTCGCGAAGCTCGTGCAGTTCCCGCGCAAGGCAGGATCCGCCTTGCACCGATCAGATCAAGACGATGTCGTACTGCTCCTGCGTGTAGATGGATTCCACCTGCAGCGAAATGGGCTTGCCGATGAAATCGCCGAGCTGGGCGAGGCTCTGCGACTCCTCGTCGAGGAAGAGGTCGATCACCGTCTGCGCCGCAAGGATCCGGAACTCCCTGGCATTGAACTGCTTCGCCTCGCGCAGGATCTCGCGCAGAATCTCGTAGCAGATCGTCTGCGCGGTCTTGAGCTCGCCGCGGCCATTGCAGGTCGGACAGGCCTCGCAGAGCACGTGCGCGAGCGATTCGCGCGTGCGCTTGCGCGTCATCTCCACCAGGCCGAGCTGCGTGAAGCCGTTGACGGTCAGACGGGTACGGTCCTTCTCGAGCGCACGATTGAGCTCGAAGAGCACCGCGGCACGATGTTCCGCCTGCTCCATGTCGATGAAGTCGATGATGATGATGCCGCCGAGGTTGCGCAACCGCAGTTGCCGCGCGATCACCTGCGCCGCTTCCAGATTGGTCTTGAAGATCGTGTCGTCGAAGCTGCGTCCACCGACGAATCCGCCGGTGTTGACGTCGATGGTGGTCATCGCCTCGGTCTGGTCGATGATGAGGTAGCCCCCGGACTTGAGATCGACGCGGCGCCCCAGCGCCTTCTCGATCTCGTCCTCCACGCCGTGCAGGTCGAAGAGCGGGCGCTCCCCGGAGTAATGGACGATGCGTTCGATGAGTGCCGGCGTGTATTCGCGCGCGAAGTCCTGCATGCGCACGAACGTCTCGCGGGAATCGACGATCACCCACGCGGTCTCCTCGGTCGCCATGTCCCGCAACACGCGCTGTGCGAGCGAGAGATCCTGGTAGAGCAGCGCCGGCGCCGGCACGTCGCGCGCACGCTGGTTCAAGTCGCGCCAGAGCTTCGTCAGGTACTCGATGTCGTTCTGCATCTCCTTCAGGGTCGCGGTCTCCGCCATGGTGCGGATGATGAACCCGCCGGTGGTACTCTCGGGCAGGAGTTGCTGCAGCTTCTCGCGCAGGAGTTCCCGTTCCCCCTCGTCCTCGATGCGCTGCGAGATGCCGATGTGCGAATCCTGCGGCAGGAATACGAGCAGCCTGCCGGCGAGGCTCACCTGCGTCGACAGCCGTGCGCCCTTCGTGCCGATGGGATCCTTGATCACCTGCACCAGCAGCGACTGGCCCTCGTGAAGGATCTTCTCGATCGGCCGCGTGTCGGCGCCGCCATGGCCGTTCTGCCGGTGTTCCCAGATGTCGGCGATGTGCAGGAAGGCCGCGCGCTCGAGGCCGATCTCGATGAAGGCGCTCTGCATGCCGGGCAGCACCCGCGCGACGCGACCGAGATAGATGTTGCCGACGAGTCCGCGCGCGCTCGCCCGCTCCATATGGAGCTCCTGCACGACGCCCTGCTCGAGCATCGCGACGCGGGTCTCCTGGGGGGTCACGTTGATCAGGATTTCATGGCTCATGGACGGCGCATGGCGGGAAGCTGAAATCCTTGTTCGTCAGGCGACATGGCATCGCCTGCGGCGCGCCCGGTGGACGCGCGTGTTTGCATTCGTTATAGCACGGGGAAGCCAATGCGCGCGAGGAGCTCGGCGGTCTCGTACAGGGGCAAGCCCATGACGCCCGAATAGCTCCCTTCGATGCGGCTTACGAAGGCGGCGGCGCGACCCTGGATCGCGTAGGCACCGGCCTTGTCGAACGGCTCGCCCGTGGCGACGTAGCGCTCGATGTCCTGCGCCGTCAGCGCCCGGAACGTCACTTCGGTACGCGACACCTCGACCAGCAGCTCTTCCTGCCAGCGCAGCGCCACCGCCGTCAGGACCTGATGGGTGCGCCCCGCAAGACGCGTCAGCATGCGCACCGCGTCGGCGGCATCCGCGGGCTTGCCGAAGATGACGCCGTCGAGCGCGACTTCGGTATCGGCGGCGAGCACCGGATGCAACGGCAGCACGCGCCGCTGCACCTGTTGCCAGCCGACGGTCGCCTTGGTGCGCGCGATGCGTTCGACGTAGTGGTGCGGAGGCTCGGCGTCGAGGGCGCCCTCCACCACGTCGGCCGGACGTCCCGGCGCCTCGCGAAAGCGCAGCTCGTCGAAGCGCACGCCGAGCTGGCGGAGAAGCTCCTGCCGGCGGGGACTGCGCGAGGCAAGGAACACGAACGGCTGCGGATTCATGACGGCTCGCTCCCGATGGCGAAGGCGCCGGCGCACATGGGCCACTCACTCGCGGTGATAAGGATGGCCGGCGAGGAGTGCGCTGGCCCGGTAAAGCTGCTCGACGAGGAGGATCCGCACCAGTGCATGCGGCAATGTTAGCGCGGAAAGGGCGACCACGGCGGCAGCCTCGGCGCGCAGGGCGGGGTCGAGGCCGTCGGCGCTGCCGATCACGAAGGCGATGTCCTCGGCGTCGCTGCGCCAGCGGTCCAGGGCATCGGCGAGCGCTCTGGTGGTCCACGACCGGCCGCGCTCGTCCAGCGCCACGAGGCGCGCCCCTCTGCAGGCAACGCGGATCCGCTCGGCTTCGGCAGCGAGGAGCTGGGCCACCGGCTTGCCGCGATCGCGGGGCTCGGCCTTGAGCTCGAGGAGCTCGAGGTTCCACTCGCGGGGCAAGCGACGCGCGTAGTCGTCCCACCCCGCCGCGACCCACGCGGGCACGCGGTGGCCGAGCGCGATCACCCGGACGCGCATCCGGGCCGGCCTGAATCAGGGGGTGTCATGGCGGTCATCGCGGGGGCGCGACCGCCGGCATTCACGCGGCGGCGCGAGCCTCGGGAGCGGCGCGCCGGCGAATGGCCGGGGGAGCCCACAACTCCTCGAGGTTGTAATAGGCCCGGATCGCCGGTTGCATCACGTGCACCACGATGTCGCCGGCGTCGACCAGCACCCATTCGCCGCCGTCTTCGCCCTCGACGCCCACGATGGTCGCGCCGGACTCCTTGAGCTTGTCGCGAACGTGATGCGCGAGCGCCTTCACCTGGCGGTTGGACTCCGCACTGGCGATGACGAGGGTGTCGTACAGGCTGGTGAGCTTGCGGACATCGAGAACGACGATGTCGCGGGCCTTGATGTCTTCGAGGGCGTCTACGGCTACGTTCTGCAGGGTCTTAACAGGCATCCGGGGAAGGTCGATAGAGGTGGTTGCGGCCAATATAGGCCAAAACGGCCGCGGGCAGCAATCCGCGGACCTGGGCGGAATCGCCGCGCGCGATGGCCGCGCGAATGGCCGACGCGGAAATCGCGTGCGGCGTGATTACCTGTTGGTAAATGCTGCCCCCGCTGCGCATTTCAAGATCCCGCGGTTCCTGCGTCCAGCGTCCGGCGCAATGCGAGGCGAGCGGCTCGGAGAGCGCGCCGGGCAGTTCCGCGCCCGGGCGTGCCACGACGATGACGTGGGCGAGATCGAACAGCTCGCGCCAGCGATGCCACGTCGCCAGGCCGAGGAACGCGTCGGCGCCAACGATCAGGGCGAGGGATTGGAACGGCCGCTCGGCGCGGAGTTCCTGCAACGTCACGACGGTGTAGCTGCGACCCTGGCGCGCCACCTCGCGGCCATCGACGACCAGGCCCGGATAATCGCCGACCGCGAGCTCCGCCATGGCGAGGCGATGCGAGGCTGCCGCGACTGGCGCGGCACGATGGGGAGGATCGCCCGCCGGCACGAGCAGCACCTCGGGCAGATGCAGCGCGTCGCGCACGTCGCGGGCGAGCTCGAGATGACCGTAGTGGATGGGATCGAAGGTGCCGCCGAACACGCCCAGCGGGCGCGATGCCGCGTGGGCGGCTGGCGTGGGTGCAGCGGCCATCGATCCCGGTCAGCTGCGCACGATGGGACTCGCTGCGAGCATTTCCCGCTCGTCGAGCTCGACTTCGATGACGCGCTGCGTCTCGTCGTTGATCACGTTGTCTGCGCGCAGCTCGCGCAATCGGGCGCGCTCCGCGGCAATGGCGCCGAGGCGCAGCTGGCGGCGTGCAAAGACGCGCAGGGCGCGGGCCTGTGCGTGCGAGTGGTCACCGGAGTGCAGCTCCATCCTGCCACCATACTCGCGCAGCAGCTGATTGGCGAACAGCACGTCCTCGGGCTGCACGAGCGTGCGCAGGCCCAACTCGACCTGCAACGCACCGGCCTTGGCGAGTTCCGTGCGTGCCATGGCTTCCTCCCGGGTGTACATGTCGTCGCCCGGCAGGTTGAGCCGCCGGATGATCCAGGGCAGCGGGACGCCATTCAGGCCCAGGGTGAGGATGATCGTGGCGGCGGCGAGGAACACGACGAGATCGCGCTGCGGAAAGGGCAGCCCGGCGGCGGTGAGCAGCGGCACCGAGAGTGCGGTCGCCAGGGTGATCGACCCGCGTACCGCAGCCCAGCCCACCAGGAAGATGCGCCGCGGGTCCGGCGCGTGCGACGCGTCCGTCCAGCCCCAGCGGAAGTGATAGCGCAAATACGCAGATACGTAGACCCAGCCGAGCCGCAGCACCATGAGCGCCGCCCAGAGCACCAGCGCGTACAGCGCGAGATCGAGCGCCGGGTATTGTGCGACGCCGGCGATCATCTGGTGGAGCTGCAGTCCGAGCAGGACGAACACCAGACCGTTCAGCACGAAGCCAAGCAGGCGCCAGACTTCGCGCAGATGCTGGCGTGCTTCCGGGCTCAGCTCCGGGATTTCGTGACTGCTCGCCCACAGGCCCGCGGCCACGACGGCCAGGATGCCGGAGACGTGCAGGGCCTCGGCGATCAGGTAGGCGCCGTACGGCATGAGGATCGTCAGCAGCGTCTGGATGGTGGGATCGCGGGACTCGAGCCGCAGCAGGCGGCGGCGCAACTGCCGCCCGATCCATTCCATGGCGATGCCCACGGCGATGCCCCCACCGGAAAGTCCGACGAAATTCAGCGCGACGTCGCTCGAGGAGAACAGGCCGGTAGCGGCGGCCGCAACAGCGAGCTTGAAGGCGACGAGACCCGAGGCATCGTTGAGGAGGCTTTCGGCGTTGACGATGTGCACCACGCGTGCGGGCAGCGGCAGGACCTCGGTCGTCGCCACCGTGGCCACCGCGTCGGTGGGGGACACGATGGCGCCAAGGGTGAAGGCGACGGCAAGCGGCATTTCGGGAATCAGCCAGTGCAGCAGATACCCCACCGCCACGACCGTCAGCACGACGAGGCCGATCGCCAGCAGAAGAACGGGGCGCAGCACATGCACGAAATCGCGGCGCGGCAACAGGAAGGCGTCCGCGAAGAGCAACGGCGGGATGAACAGCAACAGGAATACGTCGGGATCGACGCGAAGGTCACCGAGGACGGGCACGAAGGAGGCGAGCGCGCCGACGATCACCAGCAGGATCGGCCACGGCAGCGGCGTCCATTTGGTCAGCGCGCCGCCCACGGTCACGATGAGCAGCAGGACGAGCGCGAGTTCGACAATGGCCATGCCGGAATTCTAGGCAGGCAGCGCCGCCAGCCCCTTGCGGTAGCGCAATGCTGCAGCGGCGTGCAGCCCGGGCGCGGCGCGGCGTCGCGCTACGCCGGCTCAGAAGCGCGATCCGGCCTCGCGGAGGAACGCAACTTCCTCGGGCGTCGAGGGGCGACCGAGAATCTCGTTACGATGCGGGAAGCGCCCGAAGCGCCGGATGATCACGGCGTGCTTTTCCGCCCACTCGAGCGGCGAGGCGAGCCCAGTCTCCGCGGCGAGGCGCGCGAAGAGCGCGACCGAACGCTCCTGGACGGCCGTGCTTTCGGAGTGCTCGAAGGGCAGATACAGGAACCAGCGCTCGACTGGTAGCAACGAACGGTCGTGGCTAGCGGTGATGGCGGCGTCCGCAGTCGCGAGCGCCTGCGCATCACCGGCAAAACTGCGCGGCGTCCCCCGGTAGGCGTTGCGCGTGAACTGGTCGAGCAGCAGCACCCGGGCGAGGGCGCCGCGCGCCGTGCTTTCCCAGTCGCGAAACCCGCCCGCCAGCGCAGTCTCGATCGCGTTGCCGAAGCGCGTGCGAACGAGCGCGTCGAACGCGGCATCCTTGCGGAACCATTCGGGCCGCTCGGCGCCGGGTTCGGGGCTGAACCAGAATGCGAGAATCGTCTCCTGCATTGTTGCTATAGTGCCACGGCCCGCCCGCCTTCCCGCTCATGCAGACCTCCCGCCGCAACATCTTCCTGCTCTCGTGCTGCCAGGCACTCCTGCTGGTCAACAATTCCGGGCTGATCGCGATGAATGCGCTGATCGGCTACGGCCTCGTCAGCAACAAGACCTTCGCGAGCCTCGGCGCCACGACGTACGTGCTGGGCTCCGCTGCCGCGACCATGCCGGCATCGCTGTGGATGGCGCGCGTCGGCCGGCGGCGCGGGTTCATGACCGGTTCCGTGATCGGCATGGCCGGGAGCATCCTGGCCGCGCTGTCACTATGGCTCGCGAGCTTCCCCCTCTTCTGCGTCAGCACGGCAATCATCGGCGTCTACACGGCCTTCGCGCTGCAATACCGGTTCGCGGCGGCGGAGATCGCCGCGCCGGCATTCAAGGCCAAGGCCATCTCGCTCGTGCTGGCCGGAGGGATCGTGGGCGGGATGGTAGGACCGGAACTGTCGCGCTGGGCGCGCGACTGGTTCGCGATGCCGTTCCTCGGTTCATTCATGCTGCTCGCGGGCGTGGCCGTGCTGGCACTTCTGGTGCAGTCGCAGGTGCACGTGCCGAAGCCCTCTGCAGCCGAGCGCGGCGGCGGCGGGCGGCCGCTGTCGGTGATCGTGCGCCAGCCCGTCTTCGCGGTGGCAGCGCTCTCGGCGGCGCTAGGCTACGGGCTCATGAACCTGCTGATGACCGCGACACCGCTCGCGATGAGCTTCTGCAGCCATCCCTACAGTGCGGCTGCGCTGGTCATCGAGTGGCATGTCGCGGCGATGTATGCGCCGGGCTTCTTCACGGGCTCGCTCATCTCGCGCTTCGGCGCGCTCAAGGTGATCATCGCCGGGACGTTGCTGATGGCAGGGTGCGCATTCGTCGCGCTGAATGGCGTGACCGTCGCGCATTTCCTGGCGGCGCTCATGTTCCTCGGCATCGGCTGGAACTTCATGTACACCGGCGGCACGACGCTGCTCACGGAGTCCTATCGTCCCGCGGAGAAGGCAAAGACCCAGGGCGCCAACGACCTGATCGTCTTCACCGTGATGGGCGTGTCGTCGTTCTCGTCGGGAGCACTCGTTTCCGCCGCGGGATGGGAGCGGATGAACGCCGCCGTGCTGCCGGTGCTGGTGATCGTCGCCGTAGCGGCGCTGTGGCTCATGTGGTCGCGCGAACAGGTGCATCGGCGTGCCGCGGCGTGAGCCTTAATGGGGTAATGGGGTCAGGTTACTTTATGCCTTGTCAGCGTAGCCACGCGTAATGGGGTCAGGTTACTTTATGCCTTGTCAGCGTAGCCACGTTCTGTGGGCACTCGCGGATAAAGTAACCTGACCCCATTACCTGATAAAGTAACCTGACCCCATTACCTGCGGACCTGGCCCGAGCCGAACACCACCCATTTGCGGCTGGTGAGACCTTCGAGCCCGACCGGTCCGCGCGCGTGGAGCTTGTTCGTGGAGATGCCGATTTCTGCACCAAGCCCGTATTCGAAGCCATCGGCGAAGCGCGTCGACGCGTTCACCATGACCGAGCTGGAATCGACCTCGCGCAGGAAGCGCATCGCGTGTTCGTGGCTGTTCGTCACGATCGCGTCGGTGTGCTGCGAGCCGTAGCGCGCGATGTGGTCCATCGCGGCGTCCAGGCTGTCCACCACGCGCACGGCGAGGATCGGCGCCAGGTACTCGGTGTACCAGTCGTCCTCGGTCGCCTCCTTCATATCCGCCACGAGCGCGCGTGCCCGCGCGTCGCCGCGGAGCTCGACGCCCTTGTCGCGATAGATCCGGCAGAGTGGCGGCAGCACCGCCGCCGCGATGCCCGCGTGCACCAGCAGCGTCTCCATGGTGTTGCACGGCGAATAGCGCTGCGTCTTGGCGTTGTCCGCGATGCGGATCGCCATGTCGACGTCGGCGCTCTCGTCGACGAACACATGGCAGACGCCATCGAGATGCTTCAGCACCGGCACCTTCGCCTCGCGCGCGACGCGCTCGATCAGGCTCTTGCCGCCGCGCGGCACGATCACGTCCACGTACCGCTCCATGGCGACGAGGTGCCCAACGGCCGCGCGGTCCGTCGTCGCGACGAGCTGCACGCCCGTTTCCGGCAATCCCGCATGGCGCAAGCCGGCGTGCATGCATGCGGCGATCGCGTGATTGCTCCGGATGGCTTCCGAGCCGCCGCGCAGGATCGTCGCGTTGCCGGACTTGAGGCACAGCCCTGCGGCATCCGCAGTGACGTTGGGGCGGGATTCGTAGATGATGCCGACCACGCCGAGGGGCACGCGCATCAGTCCGACCTGGATGCCCGACGGACGAAAGCGGAGATCGCTCATCTCGCCGACCGGATCGGGCAGGGCGGCGATCTCCTCCAGGCCCTGCGCCATGGCCGCGATGCTTTTGGCCGAGAGCGCGAGGCGGTCGAGGAATGCCGGATCGTGCCCCGCGGTGCGTGCGGCGGCCAGGTCGTCGGCGTTGGCCTGCACGATCTTCGCCTCACCGGCGCGAATCGCGGCGGCCGCTGCATTCAGAGCCGCATTCTTGTCGGCGGTGCCGGCGCGCGCGAGCGCACGAGCGGCAGCGCGGGCTGCTTCGCCCACGCCCTGCATGTACGCGGCAATGTCGACGGGCACGTTCATGCCCTCATTTTACCTTGCTGCCGGTGCCGCGCTCCCGCTTTCAGGCTACATCGCGCCCATCCTGCAGCGAGGGCGTCAGGCTTGCACTGGCCGCTTCCCGGTCCGTATCGTGCGCACTCCTCCCGTGTCGCCAACCAGAATGATGTCCGCGCCGCGCCGGGCGAAGAGGCCCACGGTGACTACGCCGGTGATCTGGTTGATGCGCGATTCCAGCGCGGCCGGGTCGGCAATGTCGAGGCCGTGGACATCGAGGATCAGGTTCCCGTTGTCGGTGGTGAAGCCCATGCGCCATTCCGGGTGCCCGCCCAGCACCACCAGCTCGCGGGCAACGTAGCTTCGCGCCATCGGGATCACCTCCACCGGCAAGGCAAAGGCGCCGAGTTTGCGCACGAGCTTCGAGGCGTCGACGATGCAAACGAACCGGCGGGCTACCGCGGCCACGATCTTCTCGCGGGTGAGGGCGCCTCCGCCGCCCTTGATCATCGCGCCTTCTTCGGTGACCTCGTCGGCCCCGTCGACATACACCGGCAGGTCCGCGACATCGTTGAGCTCCTCCACGATGATGCCGTGGCTCTTCAGGCGCTCGGCCGTCTTCACCGAGCTTGCCACGGCGCCGCGGATGCGCGACTTGATTTTCGCGAGCTCGTCGATGAAGAGATTGGCGGTCGAGCCGGTGCCGACACCGATGATGCCATCGTAGTCGACGTACTTGACGGCTTCGCGCGCCACCGCCTGCTTCAGTGTGTCCTGGGGTGTGGCCATGACCTCGGGTCCGTTGCGTGGCTACCGCAACAGTACCGCAGGCCAGGCGGCCCGGCCACTGCTCGGCGCGCATGGGAGCCTCCGCTTTGCACATGGAGGGGAACGACTTGCCCCGTATTCATGCAATCGAAAACGCGCTTCAAAAGCCGACATCCGGTATGCCCGGATCAGCCGACACACCGCGCACGCCGCTGGACGTACCACCTTGCCGCGGTGCGAAAAGGCGTGAAGGTATCGCTGCCGGCCGGCTTAACCGCGCCAGCCGGCTGGAAGGTAAGATGTTCCGAGCCTGCGCGCGAGCCGCGTTGCATGAGGCAGTCGTCCCGCGAACCGGGTGTAAACCGTCGTCCATGAGTGCAGACCGGCAGCTCGCCACGATCGAGAATCTCGTCCGCGCCGCGGAAAGCGGGGCCCGCAGCGACAGTGGCGCGCTGTTCGCCGAGCTTTATCGCGAGCTGCACCGGCTTGCGGCGAGCCAGCTGCGGCGCAATCCGGGGTCGAGCCTCGGGGCGACGACCCTGCTGCACGAGGTGTATCTCGGCATCTCCGCGCATCAACCCGATTTTCCCGACCGTGCGCGGTTTTTCGCCTATGCGGCGCGCGCCATGCGGGGACTGGTGATCGACTACGCGCGCGAGCGGCACGCCCAGAAGCGCGGCGGCGAGTACCATCTCACGGCGCTCGACACCACTGTGGCAGAGAAGGTCGCGGATTCCGGTGACATGGATCGGCTTGGCGACGCACTCGCGGAGCTGGAGCGGATCGACCCGCCGCTTGCCGAGCTCGTCGACCTGAAGTTCTTCTGCGGCTTCACGTTCGGCGACATCGCTGCGCAGCGGGCCGTTTCCGAGCGCACCGTGCAGCGCGACTGGCAGAAGGCGCGCCTGCTGCTGCGTCACGTGCTGGTGGACGACTGACGGCACACGCCTGCGTGGACGGCCGTCCGGCGCGGCATCCTTTCGAGCCATGGAGGCCGACGTGAAGAACATCGACCCCGCACTCTGGAGCACTCTCAGCCCGCTGCTGGATGAGCTGCTCGACATGGACACGTCGCAGCGCGCGAGCCGGATGGAAGCGCTCCGCACGCAGGACGCTGCCCTCGCGGATGCACTGCACGATCTTCTCGGCCACGCCGACGCGGCCGACCGGGAAGCGTTCCTGGCCGGGGGCGCCTTTGCGCTGAACCAGGAAGCGTCCCTGGCGGGCCAGCGCATCGGGGCCTACACGCTGCAGCACCTCATCGGTGAAGGCGGCATGGGGACGGTGTGGCTCGCGCAGCGCAGCGATGGACACTTCGAGGGTGCTGCCGCCGTCAAGCTGCTCAACCTCGCGCTGGTCGGGCGCGGCGGCGGGGAGCGGTTCGCGCGCGAGGGCCGCATCCTCGGCCGCCTGACCCACCCGAACATCGCACGCCTGCTGGATGCGGGTGTGACCGCCGGTGGACAGCCCTATCTCGTGCTCGAGTATGTCGAAGGTGTGGCGCTGGACACCTATTGCGATGCGGCGCGCCTCGGCACGCGGCAGCGCATCGCGTTGCTGCTCGCGGTGATGGATGCCGTGTCGCACGCGCACCGCAACCTCGTCCTGCACCGTGATCTCAAGCCCTCCAACATCCTCGTCAGCGCAGAGGGTGATGTAAAGCTGCTCGACTTCGGCATTGCAAAGCTGCTGCTGGATGCGGATGGGCCCGGCGGCGCCACCGAGCTCACCGAGCTCGCGGGTCGGGCTTTCACGCCTGAGTATGCCTCCCCCGAGCAGGTGGAGGGCACGGCCGTCACGACCGCGACGGACGTGTACGCACTCGGCGTGCTCCTGTACACGCTGCTCGCGGGACGTCATCCCACCGCGCAGGACACCGACAACGCCATCGATCGGCTCCGGGCCGTCACGGAGCGCGCGCCGCCGCGGTTGTCGACGATGGTCCCGCAAAGCGCGGATGCCGTCGCGCAACAGCGGGCGACGACCCCGGCGCATCTCTCGCGAGAGCTCCGCGGCGATCTGGAGACGATCGTCGGCAAGGCACTCAAGAAGGCGCTCACCGAACGCTACGCAACGGTGGACGCCTTTGCCGACGACCTGCGCCACTATCTTCGCGGCGAGCCCGTGACAGCGCGGCCGGACACTTTCGCCTACCGGACGGCGAGGTTCGTGCACCGCAATCGCGTGGCGGTTTCCCTCGTCACCTTTGCGCTGGTCGCGCTGGTCGGCGGGCTGTTCGGGACGATCTCGCAGGCGCAGCGGGCCACGCGCGCAGCGCAGGATGCCTCCGCGCAGCGCGATTTCGCCTTGCGGCAGCTCGCCCGCCGCGATGCCCTCAACGATCTCAACACGCTGCTGCTGACGGATGCGGTGCATGCCGGCAAGCCGCTGCGGGTCGGCGACCTGCTGGCGAGGGCCGAAAGGATGGTCGACCGCCAGCGCGGCCCGGTCGACTCCGCGCGCATCGACACGCTGGTCGCCATCGGCAACGACTACAAGTTCATGGATCAGGACGACAAGGCCCGCGCGCTGCTCGAGCGCGCGTACGCAGCGTCCAGATCCCAGGACGACCCGTCGGCGCGCGCTGCGGCGGGCTGCGCCTACGGCTCCCTGGTCGGCGGCTACGAGCCCGCGCGCGGGATGGCACTGCTGCGCCAAGCGCTCGCGGAGCTGCCGAGCGATCGCGTGTTCGACCTCGAGCGGCTGGTGTGTTACCAGAAACTGAGCGAGATGGCGCGCAACCACGATGACGCGGCGCTGGCCCTCGCCTCGGCGGAAGCGGCAAGCCGCCTGGTCGACGAGCTGCCGTTCCCGTCGCCCAACTGGCGCGTGCGGGTGCTGATGGCCCGCGCCGAGTCCTATCGCATCGGCGGCCAGAATCAGAAGGCCGTCCAGGACTTCGCGGCTGCCGAGCAACAGCTGATCGCTCTTGGCCGGGAGGAGACCGAAACGGCGACCACGCTCTACAACAACTGGGCACTCAGCCTGTATTTCCTGGGCCGGCCGCTCGAAGCCGAAGCGCTTCTCCACCGCGGAATACGCAACAGCGGCGGCGACGGGGCGACCGACGTTTCCCCGATGCTGCTTCTGAACCATGCCCGCACCCTGCAGCGCCTTGGCCACCCTGCCGAAGCGGCCAGGCTGGCGGATACGGCCTACGCGCAGGCGAAGGCCGCCGGCGACGGCATCATCGTCAACCAGGCGCTGCTCCTGCGCGCCGTGGTGTATCGCGATCTCGGTGCACTCGACAAGAGCGGGGCGATCCTCGCGGAAGCCGAGCCGCGCTTTCGGCGCATGCTGCCGGAGCGTCACCAGGCGTTTGCGAGCCTCGCCTCGACATGGTCGCTGCTCGCGCAGGCCCGCGGCGATTACGCCACGGCGCTCGCCAAGTCGGACGAAGCGCTGCTTCTCGCCAGGGGCGAGCAGTCGAGCGAACTGCATCTCGCGCGACTCTTGCGGCTGCGTGCGGAGCTCGATATCGCGATGCAGCGAGCGGCCGACGCCCACGCGCACGCCACCGAGGCGCTCGAGCTGGAGAAGAAGTTCATCACCCCCGGCATGCCATCGGCCGATCTCGGCGAGGCGTACCTGACCTTCGGACGCGCGGCTCGCCTGCGCCGTGACTTGCCGGCTGCGCGTGCCGCGTTCACGTCCGCGGCGGACGCAGCTGCGCCCGACCCTCGGCCCCGATCACCACGACACCCGCGACGCCGAGCAGGCGCTCGCCGCGCTGGGCCCCTAGCCCGCAACAGCACCCCGGGGCAGACCCACCGTTCGGCGGCTGGCTTCATCGAGATGTCGCTTTGCGGAGGCCGATTTCGATTTATCGGTGAATGCGCCGAATGCGACGCCGGTCGCACGGCAAGCCGGGAGAACGGAATGAAAGCGCTGCGCGTCATGATGACTGGCTGCATGGTCGCCTCGGCCTTGCTGACCCCGTCGCGGGTCATCGCCGCCGACGACGACGACGGCGGCGACATGCTCGTCTTCCGCGATGCCTCCGGCAAGGTGGGCACCTTCAACGTCAACGGGCCCATCGATCTGCGCAATCCGTTCTTCCAGAAGCTCGGCACCAACGGCCGCAGCTGCGACACGTGCCACCGGCCCGCGCAGGGTTGGTCGATCACGCCGGCGAGCGTCCGGCAGCGCTTCGACGCAACCCAGGGCAAGGACCCGATCTTCCGCCTCAACGATGGCGCCAATGCACCGGATGCCGACGTGTCGACGCTCGCTGCACGGAGAGCGGCATACAGCATGCTGCTGAGCAAAGGCCTCATCCGCGTGGGGATAGGCATCCCGGCGAATGCCGAGTTCGAGCTGGTGGAAGCCGACGACCCGTACGGCCACGCATCGGCGGCCGAATTGTCGCTCTTCCGCCGGCCGCTGCCCTCAGCCAACCTGCGCTATCTGAGCACCGTGATGTGGGACGGGCGGGAAACGTTCACCGATCCGGCTTCCACCGATTGCATTCGCGGGACGACGACATGCTTTGCCTCCGTGCGCTTCAATCTCGCCGACCAGGCCAACGGCGCGACGATGGGACACGCGCAGGGCGCCGTGCCTCTGACGCAGGCGCAGCGGCAGGCGATCGTGGATTTCGAGATGGGCCTCTTCGTCGCGCAGGTATACGACGACGGCGCGAAGCGGCTGTCGGCGCATGGCGCCAAGGGCGGACCGCAGCCCCTGGCGACGGGCCCGACGTATTTCGGGATCAACGATGTCGTGTTCGGCGATTATGTCAACGGCGCGCCGTTCAATCCGGTCGTGTTCAACCTGTACGACGCGTGGTCGGGAGCGCCATCCGGCCGTGGCGACGACAGCAGGACCCTCGATGCGCGCAATGCGGTGGCACGCGGGCAGGCGCTGTTCAACAGCAAGCCGATTCGCATCACCGGAGTGAAGGGCCTGAACGACGATCTCAACGTGCCGGTGCTCAATGGCACGTGCACGACGTGTCACGACACGCCCGGTGGTGGCAATCACTCGATTCCCGCGCCGCTCGACATCGGGATCGCGGATGCTGCGCGGGCGACGCCCGACATGCCGCTGTACGTGCTGAAAAACAAGGTCACGAGTGAGTCGGTCGCGACGACGGACCCCGGCCGCGCGCTGATCACCGGCAAATGGAAGGACATCGGGCGCTTCAAGGGGCCGGTGCTGCGTGCACTCGCCGCGCGGCCGCCGTATTTCCACAACGGCGCGGCAGCCGATCTTGCCGCCGTGGTCGATTTCTACAACACGCGGTTCGCGATCGGGTTGACGCCGGCGGAGCGGCAGGACCTCGTGGCATTCCTGCGCACTCTGTGACGGCCGCGCCCGGTCCGACCGGGCACGCAGGGCGCGTCTACTTCCTGCGCGGCGGCGGCAGATCGGTGCACACGCCTTCGAACGCTTCCGCCCCGAGGCCGACCGATTCGGAGAGCGTCGGATGCGGGTGGATGGTGCGGCCGATGTCGGTGGCGTCGGCGCCCATCTCGATCGCGAGCGCGAGCTCGCTGATGAGCTCGCCTGCGTTGGTGCCGACGATGCCGGCACCGACGATGCGATGCGTGTCGGCATCGAACAGCAGTTTCGTGAAACCCTCGTCGCGGCCGTTGGCGATCGCACGGCCCAGCGCCGACCATGGATACAGGCCCTTGCCGAGCTTGGTGCCCTGCGCCTTCGCTTCGTCTTCGGTCATGCCGACCCAGGCAATCTCGGGATCGGTGTAGGCCACCGACGGCACCACGCGCGCATCGAAGTGCGACTTCTGGCCGGCGGCTGCTTCCGCCGCGACGTGCCCCTCGTGGGTGGCCTTGTGGGCGAGCATCGGCTGGCCCGCGACGTCGCCGATGGCGAAAATGTGCGGGACGTTCGTGCGCATCTGCGAGTCCACGCGGATGAAGCCACGCTCGTCGACGACGACTCCGGCACGGTCGGCGCCGATCTTGCGCCCATTCGGACTGCGGCCGACCGCGACCAGCACGGCGTCGTAGGGTTGCGGGCCGTCGGGCGCCTGTTCGCCCTCGAAGCGCACGTGTACTGCGTCCGGGCGAGCCTCCACCGCAACGGTCTTCGTCTTCAGCATCACGCGATCGAAGCGCGGCTTGTTGACCTTATCCCACGCGCGTACGAGATCGCGATCGGCGCCGGGCATGAGGCCGTCGAGCATCTCGACCACTTCGAGACGCGTGCCGAGCGTTGAATACACGGTAGCCATCTCGAGGCCGATGATGCCGCCGCCGATCACCAGCATCCGCTTCGGGACGCTGCGCAACAGGAGCGCACCGGTGGAATCGACGATGCGCGGATCGTCCGGAATGAACGGCAGGCGCACCGCCTGCGAACCGGCAGCGATGATCGCCTTGTCGAAGCGCACGACCTTGCGTGCGCCGGTCTTGTCCTGCCCGGCGCCCTCCGTGAGCTCGACCGCGAGATGGTGCGCGTCGAGGAAGGAGCCGTAGCCGCGCACCACGTCGACCTTGCGGGTCTTCGCCATCCCGGCAACGCCACGAACCAGCTTGCCGACGACCTGTTCCTTCCACGCACGGAGCTTGTCGAGGTCCACCGCGGGTGGAGCGAAGCCGATGCCGTGCGCGGCCAGTGCCTTCGCCTCGTCCATGACGGCAGCGACGTGCAGGAGAGCTTTCGACGGAATGCAGCCGACGTTGAGACATACGCCGCCGAGCGTCGCGTAGCGCTCGACCAGCACCGTCTTCATGCCGAGGTCGGCGGCGCGAAACGCCGCGGCATACCCACCGGGCCCGGCGCCGAGCACGAGCATCTCGCATTCCACGTCGACGCTGCCGTCATAGCTCCCCGCAGGTGAGGACGCGGGCACGGGCGCGACCGGAGCGGCAGTGGCCGGAGCCGCGGGAGCCGGTGCGACGGCAGGTGCCGCGGCGCCCTTGGCCGGTGCCGGGGCCGGACTCGATGCCGATGCCTCAATGTCGAGCAGGAGCAGCACACTGCCTTCGGACACCTTGTCGCCGACCTTGACCCGGATGTCGCGCACGGTGCCACCCGCGGGAGCCGGCACGTCCATGGTGGCCTTGTCCGATTCGAGCGTGACGAGCGAATCCTCCCTTTGCACCGTGTCGCCGGGTTTCACCAGCACCTCGATCACCGGCACGTCCTTGAAGTCGCCGATGTCGGGCACCTTCACTTCGATCGCTTCGCTCACGTCGGATCTCGCTTTGTTGTCGACAGGCCGGATGCTTTCGTCGCAGGAACGCGAACCGCGCCGGTCATAGCAGCGCCCGGCGCATGTCCGAAAGAATCTGCACGAGATAGGCCGTGAACCGCGCGGCGGCCGCGCCGTCGATGACGCGATGATCGTAGGAGAGCGAAAGTGGCAGCATCAGCCGGGGTGCGAAAGCCTTGCCATCCCACATGGGCCGGGTGGCGCTCTTCGACACGCCGAGGATGGCCACCTCGGGCGCATTGATGATCGGCGTGAACGCCGTGCCGCCGATGCCGCCGAGGCTGGAGATCGAGAAGCAGCCGCCCTGCATCTCCGCGGGACCGAGCTTGCCTTCGCGCGCCTTCGCCGAGAGCTCGCCCATTTCCTTCGCGATCTGCTGCACGCCCTTTTGATCGGCGTTGCGGATGACCGGCACCACGAGGCCGTTGGGCGTATCCGCGGCGAAGCCGATGTGGAAGTACTTCTTGTAGACGAGATTGTCGCCCGCGAGCGATGCATTGAAATCGGGAAAGCGCTGCAGCGCCCCGACGCTCGCCTTGATGAGGAACGCGAGCATCGTGAGCTTGATGCCGGCCTTCTCGTTCTCCTTGTTGACTTGCACGCGCAGCGCCTCGAGGTCGGTGATGTCGGCCTCGTCGAACTGGGTGACGTGCGGGATCATCACCCAGTTGCGGGCGAGGTTGGCACCCGAGAGTTTCCGGATGCGCGACAGCGGCTTCTCTTCGATCGGGCCGAACTTCGCGAAATCCGGTGTCGGCCACGGCAGCAGCTGCAGTCCGCCGAGGCTGGCGCCCGGCGCACCGGCAGGCGGCCCGCCCGGCGCTGCGGCCGATTCGAGGGCCGCCTTCACGAACTTCTGCACGTCCTCCTGCAGGATGCGGCTCTTCGGGCCGGTACCCGTGATATGCGCAAGGTCGACGCCAAGCTCGCGCGCGAACTTGCGCACCGAGGGCGAGGCGTGGGCGGCCTTGAAGGCTTCCGGCTCGATCGGCGCGGCAGCGGCTGCGGACGGTGGCGGCGCCGTCGTGGCCGATGCTGCCGCAGGTGCCGCTGCGCGAGGTGTATCGGGCGCACTCGCCGGTGGCGGCGCCGCGGGCGTGCGCGATGGTGCCTGCGGTGCTTCGGGACGGGGCGTGGCACCGCCGCTGGTCTCGAGCGTGACGATGACCGTGCCCTCGCTCACCTTGTCGCCGACCTTGATCCTGACATCGCGGACGCGTCCCGATTGCGGCGCCGGCACGTCCATGGTGGCCTTGTCCGACTCGAGCGTGACGAGCGAATCCTCGGCATTGACGAGGTCGCCCGGCTTCACCAGGACCTCGATGACCGGCACGTCCTTGAAGTCGCCGATGTCGGGCACCTGCACGTCGAGTGTCGCCCCGCCGCTCGCGGCCGCCGCGGGGTCGGGCGCAGGCGCCGGTACGGGATGGTCCTGTGGTGCAGCCGCGGCAGCTGCGGGCGCGGCTGCGGTAGGTGTTGCAGGCGCCTGCGGCTTCGCGCCGGCGGGGCTGGCAGATCCTTCCGCATCCAGCAGCAGGATCACGCTGCCTTCGGCGACCTTGTCGCCCACTTTCACGCGCAGCTCGCGCACGATGCCGGCAGCCGGCGCGGGAACGTCCATCGTCGCCTTGTCCGATTCCAGGGTGACCAGCGAATCCTCCGCGGCGACATGCTCGCCGGGCTTCACGAGCACTTCGATCACAGGCACGTCCTTGAAATCGCCGATGTCGGGGACCCTGACTTCAAGTGTGCTCATGCGCGTCGTTCTCCGTGGGCGATTGCAGCGAAACAGTGGTCAGGGTCCGCAGCGGCGTCGCGCTTCACACCGTCCAGGGGGCGGGCTTCGCGGGATCGATGCCGTACTTCCGCAGGGCCTCGGCGACCTTCGACTTCGGGATCGTCCCCTCCTCGGCGAGGGCCTGCAGGGCGGTGACCGTGATGAAGTGCCGGTCGACTTCGAAGAAACTGCGCAGCTTCTCGCGCGTGTCGGAGCGCCCGAAGCCGTCGGTGCCCAGCACGACATACCGGCGCGGCACGTACGGCCGGATCTGTTCGGCGAAATTGCGCACGTAATCCGTGGCAGCGATCACAGGTCCGTGCGTTTCAGCCAGGCAGCGCTCGACGTGCGAGCGCTGTGGCGGCGTGTCGGGATGGAGCCGGTTGTGCCGCGCGACCGCCATGCCCTCGCGCGCCAGCTCGGTGAAGCTCGGGCACGACCACAGGTCGGCCTCGACGCCCCAGTCGGCCTTGAGCAGATCCGCGGCGAAGATCGCCTCGCGGAAAATGACGCCGGAGCCCAGCAGCTGCACGCGCGGCGTCTTTGCCTTGCCTTTGTCGGCCGCCCGGAAGCGGTACATGCCCTTGACGATGTCCGCGGCGGCGCCGTCCGGCATCGCCGGATGGACGTAGTTCTCGTTCATCACGGTGATGTAGTAATAGACGTCCTGCTGCTCGGCCATCATGCGCCGCAGGCCGTCCTGCACGATGACCGCGACCTCGTACGCGTACGTCGGGTCGTAGGAGATGCAGTTCGGAATCACCGAGGAGAAAACGTGTGAATGGCCATCCTCGTGCTGCAGGCCCTCGCCGTTGAGCGTGGTGCGTCCCGACGTGCCGCCGAGGAGGAAGCCGCGCGAGCGCATGTCCCCGGCCGCCCAGGCAAGGTCGCCCACGCGCTGGAAGCCGAACATCGAGTAGAAGATGTAGAAGGGGATCATCGGCACGCCGTGCGTGGAGTACGACGTCGCGGCGGCGATCCAGTCGCACATCGCGCCAGGCTCGTTGATGCCTTCCTGCAGCACCTGCCCGTGCTTGTCCTCCTTGTAGAACATGAGCTGGTCGGCGTCCTGCGGCGTGTAGTGCTGCCCGAACTGGTTCCAGATGCCGAGCTGGCGGAACATCCCTTCCATGCCGAAGGTGCGCGATTCGTCGGGCACGATGGGCACGACGCGCTTGCCGATGGTCTTGTCGCGCAGGATGGTCTGCAGGATCTGCACGAAGGCCATCGTGGTCGAGATCTCGCGGTCCTCGGTGCTCTTGAGGAAGCGCTCGAAGACGGCGAGCTCCGGGACCGGCAGCGCTTCGGCGCTGCGCCGGCGCGCGGGCAGGTAGCCGCCGAGGCTCATGCGACGCTCGCGCATGTACTCGAGCTCCTTGGAACCCTGCGGGAACGTGAGGTAGGGCACCTTCTCCAGGGCCTCGTCGGGTACCGGCAGCGCGAAGCGGTCGCGCATGGCGCGAATCGAGTCGACCGACATCTTCTTCTGCTGGTGGGTGATGTTCTGCGCCTCGCCGGAGAGGCCCATCCCGAAGCCCTTGATCGTCTTGGCGAGAATGACCGTAGGCTGGTCCTTGTTGTTGATCGCGGCGTGGTAAGCCGCATAGACCTTGTGCGGGTCGAGGCCGCCGCGGTTCAGCGCCCAGATGTCGTCGTCCGACCAGTCGGCCACCATGGCCTTCAACTCGGGCGTGTTGAAGAAGTACTCGCGCACGTAGGCGCCATCCTTGCTCTTGAAGGTCTGGTACTCGCCATCGACGCATTCCATCATGCGGCGCATCAGGATGCCCTTGCTGTCGCGCGCGAGCAGCGTGTCCCAGCGGGTGCCCCAGATCACCTTGATGACGTTCCATCCCGCGCCGCGGAACGTGCTCTCGAGCTCCTGGATGATCTTGCCGTTGCCCCGCACCGGCCCGTCGAGGCGCTGCAGGTTGCAGTTGACGACGAAGATCAGGTTGTCGAGCGCCTCGCGCCCGGCCATGCCGATCGCGCCCATCGACTCCGGCTCGTCCATCTCGCCGTCGCCCATGAACGCCCACACCTTGCGGCCTTCGGTGTTCGCGAGGCCGCGGTCCTGGAGGTACTTCATGAACCGCGCCTGGTAGATCGCCATCAGCGGGCCGAGACCCATCGACACCGTCGGGAACTGCCAGAATTCGGGCATCAGCCATGGATGCGGATACGACGAGATGCCCGCGCCGTCGACCTCCTGACGGAAATTGTCGAGCTGGTCCTCGGTGAAGCGGCCGAGCATGAACGCGCGGGCGTAGATGCCCGGCGATGAATGGCCCTGCACGAACACGAGATCGCCGCCGTGCTCGGCCGAAGGCGCATGCCAGAAATGGTTGAAGCCGACGTCATAGAGCGTGGCGGCCGAGGCGTAGCTCGCGATGTGGCCGCCGACGTTGGTGTCCTTGTTGGCGCGGACCACCATCGCCATCGCATTCCACCGCGCGTAGTTGCGGATCTTTTCCTCGATCGTCTGGTCGCCGGGCATCCGCGTCTGGCTGGCCACCGGGATCGTGTTGATGTAGGCGGTATTGGCGGAGAACGGCAGGTACGCGCCGGAGCGGCGCGCCTTGTCGATCAGCTGCTCGATGAGGTAGTGCGCGCGATCGGGCCCCTCGTTGGCGAGGACTGCGTCCAGCGCGTCGAGCCATTCGCGCGTTTCCTGCGGATCGTGGTCGCGGGGCGTGCTCATATCCATCGGTCGTCTCCAACGGTCGGCGGTAACGCGGCGGCAACGGCCTCGGGTAATGGGGTCAGAGCAAGTTAACTGCGCTGATAACTTGCTCTGACCCCATTACGAGGACCCCATTGCTGGTGATTGTATGCGGGGTGTCGGTGGGCTGTATTGCTGCGTTGCGGGATGACGCCCTGCCGGCGCTCACGGGCACGGATACGGTAGCAGACCGCGCCCGGCCGCCCCGTCGGCGCTTATCCAGCACCACGACGTGTCGAAGTGCCAACGCACCGATGCGCTCCAGCGAGACAGCCGTCGCGAAAGTCATGACAGCTTTCGCGGGCCGGGATTCCGTCCCTGTGAGCTCTGCTACGCGCGCGGCGCGGTGCGCGACGTCAGCAGAAGGGTGAGGCCGCAGAGCAGGTTGGCCGTGCCGAATACGGCAAAGCCCACGCGGTAGCTGCCGCTCAAGGCCGCGAGAAGCGCGAACGTCGGCGGGCCGAGCACCACGCCGGCGAAGGTGATGAACCCCGAGGCACCGGTGATCGAGCCCGCCTGCCCGGACGGGGCCTGCCTGGCCACTTCGGACAGTTGCACGCCGTTCCAGCCGATCGCGGTGCCGCCGAACAACGCGCACACCGCCAGCAGGGGTGCGCGGGCCCAGCTGCCGTCGAAGCTCGCCACCGCATACGCGCACCCTGCCGCGGCAATCCCGAGCAGGGCGAGCATGCGCCGGGGCGCAATCCACTGGTCGGCAACGGCGCCCCAGCCGATGCGCCCGACGATCCCGCCGACATTGGCGACCGTGAGCGCGAATCCCGCCGCCACCAGCGCGAAGCCCAACGTCTCGGTCAGGTAGACGACGAGAAAGCTCGTCAGGCACACCTGTGTGGCGGCATAGACGAACCCGGTCACCGAGAGCTCGATCAATGCGCGGTGCCGCACCAGCGTGCGCAGCGGCGCGAAGAGCGAAGTGAGCGAAAACGGCGCGACGGCACCGGCCGTCGCATCGTCGAGTCTGTGTCGTGCGGCCTGCGCCGCCGCGGCGATGACGAGCCCAACCGCAGCGATCGCGATGAGCGCGGTGCGCCAGCCGAGTGCGACCGCGAGGAAGGGCAGGATCGCGCCGGCAATCGCGGCGCCACCCGGGACGCCCGTCTGCTTGATGGAAAACGTGAGCGCCATGCGCGATGGCGGCGTCGTGCGGGCGAGCACGTGCGAGGACGCCGGCGTGATGGGGCCGTAGCCCAGACCGATCACGATCGGCGCGAGCACCAGCAGCGCGAGCCAGGCGCTCGACGCGAACGCCACCACGCAGAGGCCGAGGGCGCACAGCACCACGCACACCTGCGACACGCGGATCGCGCCGTAGCGGGCGATGAAATGACCCGCCGCCAGGCTCGCGACCATCGAGCCCACATAGACGAGGCCGACGAATACGCCGACGAGGCGCGCCGGCACACCGAGATCGCGCCCGATCTCCGTCGCCAGTACCGCGGTCGCCGTGCCAGCGAGCGCGACGAACACCTGGATCGCGAGGGTGACGCCCAGCGCGACCGCGGTGTCCACGAGGGTCGCGGGCTCCGAAGCGTGCCGCATCAGGGCGCGCGTTCCCGCGGGAAGAACAGCGCTTCGTGCTCGGTGATCAGGGCATCGATCGCGGCGTCATGCGGCGCTGCCGGCACCGAGGCGACGATCTGCATGGCGTAGGCGGCGGCGATGCGCGGCACGTGTGCGGGCACGAGCGGCAGCAGGCGATCGTAGAAGCCACCCCCGTAGCCCAGCCGGCGGCCATTCCGGTCGAACGCCACGCCGGGCACGAGAATCCAGTCCACGCAGTGCGGTGCCACCGCGGGGCAGGTGGGTCGCGGTTCCGGGATGTCCCGATAGCCCGCATGCAAGTCGGTCGTCGGGTCGGTGACGGCATGCAGCACCAGCATGCGGGTCGCCGCGTCCACGCGCGGCAGCACGAGCTTCTTGCCGGCGGCGAGCGCGTGCTGGACCAGTGGCGCGGTATCCCACTCGCTGCGAAACGCCAGCGTCAGCAACGGTGCGCGGGCGGCTTGGTACGACGGCAGGGCGATCAGGCGCGCAGTGATCGCCTGCGCCGCGAGGGCGCGGTCCACGGCGGGCAGTGCGTCGCGCGCCGTCAGCACGCGGGTCCTCAGAGCGACCTTCGCCTCGCGCAGCGCCATGCCGTGGGCTTCGGGAGGAACGCGCGACATGGCAAGCATGGTAGCGCATCGCCTGCAACGCAATGCGGCGCAGCCACGAAGGACACGTGCGACCCCCTATAATCCCGGCTCCAGCGAGAGGCGAGCTCATGAACCACAATCATCAGGTGAACCGCAGACGCCGCGATGCGCTGCTCCTGCAGATGCGCACGCAGACGGGAGGCGGGCTGGCGCTCGTGCCCACCGCGCCGGAGGTCGTGCGCAACCGCGATTCGCTGTTTCCCTATCGGCCCGACAGCTACTTCCATTACCTCTCGGGTTTCCCGGAGCCCGAAGCCGTCGTCGCGTTGCAGGCCGGCGCCGCGGGCGACCGCCAGATCCTTTTCTGTCGCGACAAGAACGAAGAGCGCGAGATCTGGGACGGCTTTCGCTACGGCGCCGACGCGGCGCGAGAGATATTCGGCTTCGACGAGGCGTTCTCCATTGCGGAACTGGAGCAGAAGCTGCCCGAACTCGCGGCGGACCAGCCGGCGCTCTACACACCACTCGGCTTGTTCGCGCCGTGGGACCGGCGGGTCACGGATCTGCTGAACGAAGTGCGCAACCGGGCGCGCGCCGGCGTGAGTGCGCCCGGCGAAATCGTCGACGTGCGCGAGGCTCTCGACGCGATGCGGCTCATCAAGGACGCCCACGAGCTCGCGCTGATGGGCCGGGCCGCGGAGATCTCCTCCGGCGCGCACCTGCGCGCCATGCGTGAGACGCGGCCCGGGTGGCACGAGTACCAGGTCGAAGCCGAGCTCGCGCACGAATTCCTGCGCGCCGGTGCCCAGGCGGTCGCCTATCCATCCATCGTCGCCGGTGGCCCGAACGCGTGCGTGCTGCACTATCGGGACAACAATCGTCCGCTCCAGAACGACGAGCTGCTGCTGATCGACGCCGGCTGCGAATACCAGGGTTACGCATCGGACATCACGCGCACTTTCCCGGTTGGCGGCCGCTTCACGGGGCCGCAGAAAGCGGTGTACGAGCTCGTGCTCGCCGCACAGCTCGCCTGCATCGATGCGGTCGCGCCGGGCCGGGACTTCCACGATTACCACAAGGTTGCCGAGCGCGTGCTCGCACAGGGCTTCATCGACCTCGGCCTGTGCAAGGGCAGCCTCGATGAAGTCCTCGAGTCCGGGAGCTACAAGCAATTCTATATGCACCGTGCGGGGCACTGGCTCGGCCTGGACGTGCACGACGCCGGCCTCTACCAGCGGAAGGGCGCGTCGCAGAAGCTGGTACCCGGGATGGTGCTTACCGTGGAGCCGGGCGCGTACATCCGCCGTGCGGACAACGTGCCGGAAGCGTTCTGGGACATCGGCGTGCGCATCGAGGACGACGTGGTGGTGACGGCGGACGGCTGCATCAACATGACAGCCGCCGCGCCGAAGACCCTCGCGGACGTGGAAGCGGCGTGCACGCGATGAACCCGGCTGCGGCCAGACGCAGCGGCGGCCGTTGCAGATGAGCGCGACGGTGCTGCGCGACGTCGTCATCGTCGGCGCAGGCCCGGTCGGCGCGGCACTCGCGGTGGCGCTGCGCGATGCCGATCTGGACGTGGTGGTCGTGGATGCACGCCCGGCGCAGGGAACGCTGCGCGCCGACCGCTCGCTCGCGCTCTCGCACGGTGCGCGCCTCATTTTCGAGCGCCTCGGCATCTGGGGCGACCTCGTCGGCCGAGCCGATGCGTTGACGCCGATCATCGACATCGACATTTCCCAGGCACACGGCTTCGGCATGGCGCGCTTGCGGGCCGGCGACGAGGACCTGCCGGCGCTCGGTTACGTGGTCAGTTACCGTGCATTGCAAGAGGCCCTCGACGCTGCGCTCCAGCGCACCCGCAGCGAGCTGCGCTATGGCCAGACGGTCACGCACGTGGGCGGAACGCGGTCGTACGCCGCAGTCACGCTGGGTGAAGGCGTCGATCCCCTGCTCGCCCGCATGGTCGTCGTGGCGGATGGCGGCGGCGCCACCGTCGCGCGCCTCTCCCGGCGGCGCCACGATTATCACCAGTCGGCTTTGATCGCCAAGGTCTGGTGCCGCGCGCCGCACCGCGGCGTCGCCTACGAACGCTTCACCGAGGAAGGTCCCGTGGCGCTGCTGCCGGAGCAGGACCACTACGGTCTCGTGTGGACCGCTGCACCGAAGAAAGTGGAAGCGCTCCTCGGACTTCCCGATCCGGCGTTTCTCGCTACCCTCGGGGAGCGCTTCGGCCCACGCCGCACCGACTTTTGCGCAGTCGCGGACCGGCGCAGTTTCCCGCTTGCCCTCGAGGTTGCACCGTCCGTCGTGGCGACACGCTGCGCCGTGATCGGCAACGCGGCCCAGGCGCTGCATCCGGTCGCCGGCCAGGGCTTCAACCTCGGCTTGCGTGACGCCTACCAGCTGGCGCGCAGCATCATCGACGTTCCGCGCGCCGAAATCGGCAGCGATCGGATGCTGCGTGGTTATGCGCGTGCCCGGCGGGCGGATCGCCTGGGCGGTGTCGCTTTCACGCACGGCCTGCTTGGACTCTTCGCCAACGACTTTGGCTGGCTGCGATGGCCGCGCGGGCTTGCGCTCTCGCTGCTCGATGCCATGCCGCCCGCGAAACGGCTGTTCACGCGCGCCATGCTGTTCGGCCTGCGCTGAGCGCGCACGCGTCGCGGCTTCCTTGACCCGGATCAACGCGCGGCACGGCGCGCGTGCGGTGCGCGGTCCCGCGGCTGCGGTGCTGCGCACGTGCTGCGGCCACCAAGGTTGGTGCTCACTTAGCGTGCGCGCGACGAAGCGCGGCGCGCGCGGTGGCCATCGATTCCGTCGGGCGCGCACTGGCGCGATGCAACACGCATGTCAAGCGTCGTCGCCGCTCGTCGCGTGACATCGACAGCGCATTCCGCTGCGAGATTGGAATCGGTATAATCCGCTCCCCCCTGCGTCGTTTCCACATTCGCATCATCTCCAACATCGTTTCCCGACCGCACGTGCATATCGGACCTTTCGTCATCGGGAACAACCTGGCCGTCGCGCCGATGGCCGGCGTCACCGATCGTCCCTTCCGGCAGCTGTGCAAGCGGCTCGGGGCCGGTTACGCGGTATCGGAGATGGTGGCGTCGAATCCGCGCCTGCGTGACACGCAGAAGTCGCTGCGCCGCATCGATCACGGCGGCGAAGTCGCGCCGATTGCGGTGCAGATCGCCGGCGCCGATCCCGCGCAGATGGCCGATGCTGCGCGCTACAACGTCGATCGCGGCGCGCAGGTCATCGACATCAACATGGGGTGCCCTGCCAAGAAGGTGTGCAACGTCGCTGCAGGCTCGGCGCTGCTGCGCGACGAGCGGTTGGTGGGAGCGATCGTCGAAGCCGTCGTGCGCGCGGTGCCGGTTCCGGTGACGCTGAAGATCCGCACGGGCTGGAGTCCCGCCGAGCGCAACGCGGTGCGCGTCGCGCGGATCGCCGAAGCAGCCGGCGTGCAGGCGCTGGCGGTGCACGGACGCACCCGTGCCTGTGCCTTCGTCGGGCACGTGGAATACGACACCATCGCTGCCGTGAAGGCTGCGGTGCGCGTGCCGGTGTGGGCCAACGGCGACGTGGACACGCCGCAGCGCGCCCGGGAAGTGCTGGCCGTGACGAACGCCGATGGCCTGATGATCGGCCGTGCGGCACAGGGGCGGCCCTGGATATTCCGCGAGATCGCGCACTATCTCGCGCACGGCGAAGAGCTGCCGGCCCCGACGGTCGCGGAAGCGCGCGCGCTCATCGTGGAGCATCTCGCCGATCATTACGCTTTCCACGGCGAGTCGATCGGCGTGCGCACGGCCCGCAAGCACCTCGGGTGGTACACGCGCGACCTCGCCGGCGGCGAAGCCTTCCGGCAGGAGATGAACGCGGCCCCGACCGCGATGGCGCAGGTCGCCGCGGTGAATCATTATTTCGACCGTCTGGCCGAGCATGGCGAGCGCCTCGACTACGTCCGGGACCCGTGCCCGTCCGTCGTCGACGCACGCTTCACGTTCGGCGCGGCAAGATCGGCAGCACTGCAGGGCGGGGAGGCCCTGGCCGCGTGAGAAAAACAGTTCGCATCAATGGCAGCAACGACATCTGCAGGAGTGTCGAGAAGTCACTGGACGAGTATTTCCGCAAGCTGGACGGCGAATCGCCGCACGGCATCTACGACATGGTGATCACCCATGTCGAGCGGACGCTCATCTCCTCGGTCATGGAGCGCGCGAACGGCAACCAGACGCAGGCAGCGGACATGCTCGGCATGAACCGCAACACACTGCGCACCAAGCTCGCCAAGTACGGCATCCGATCTTGAAGATCCCGCCCGCGAGCTAGCGTGCCGGCACGGCAGATGTCCGCTCCCATCAGGCAGGCGTTGCTCTCCGTTTCGGTCAAGACCGGCGTGGTCGAGTTCGCGCGCGGCCTCGCGCAACTCGGCGTGCAACTCCTGTCCACGGGCGGCACGGCGCGCACGCTCAAGGACGCCGGCCTGCCGGTGACGGAGATCGCCGACTACACCGGCTTTCCCGAAATGCTCGATGGCCGGGTCAAGACGCTCCACCCCAAGGTGCACGGCGGCATCCTTGCACGACGCGACCTGCCCGGGCACGTCGCGTCACTCACCGAGCACGAGATCCCGACCATCGATCTCGTGGTGGTGAACCTCTATCCGTTTCGCGAGACGGTGGCACAGCCCGACTGCAGCCTGGCCGAAGCCATCGAGAACATCGACATCGGCGGCCCGACGATGGTGCGCGCCGCGGCCAAGAACTGGGAGCACGTCGGCATCGTGGTCGATCCCGGCGACTACCCGTCCATCCTCGAGGAGCTGCGCGCTGGCGGTGGCGTGCTCGGGGCCGAGACGCGCTTCGCCCTCGCGCGGAAGGCGTTCTCCCACACCGCTTCCTACGATGGCGCGATCTCCAACTGGCTCACGGCGCGCTCGCCTACCGGCGCACCGGCCGCGTTCCCGGACCGTTTCAACCTCCAGGCCGTGAAAGTGCAGGACCTGCGTTACGGCGAGAATCCGCACCAGCATGCGGCGTTCTATCGCGATGAATTCGCGACGCCGGGGAGCCTCGCCACGTACCGGCAACTGCAGGGCAAGGAGCTGTCGTACAACAACATCGCCGACGCCGATGCCGCCTGGGAGTGCGTCAAGTCGTTGCTCGATATCGGGGACGTCGCGGCCTGCGTGATCGTCAAGCACGCGAACCCCTGCGGGGCTGCCGTCGCGGCGACGACCCTGGACGCGTACCGCAAGGCCTTCGCCACGGACCCGACGTCGGCCTTCGGGGGCATCATCGCGTTCAACCATCCGGTCGATGCCGCCACGGTCGAGGTCGTCTCGGCACAGTTCCTCGAGGTGCTGATCGCGCCGGGTTACACGACCGACGCCCTCGAGCTGATCCGGCGCAAGGTGAACGTGCGCGTGCTGGAGATTGCGCTGCCCCGCGTGCCGCAGCGTCCCGGCGTCGCCGCCTGGGACCTGAAGCGCGTCGGTGGCGGCCTGCTGCTGCAGACGCCGGACGTCGACCATCTTCTCGGCACGGACGTCCGCGTCGTGACCAAGAAGGCGCCGACCGTCGACCAGCTCGCCGATCTCATGTTCGCGTGGCGCATCGCGCGCTTCGTCAAATCCAACGCCATCGTGTATTGCGCCGACCTCGGCACGCTCGGTGTCGGGGCAGGGCAGATGAGTCGGGTCGATTCCGCCCGCATCGCGGCGATCAAGGCCGACAACGCGGGACTTTCTCTTGCAGGTTCGGTCGTCGCATCGGACGCATTCTTTCCTTTCCGCGACGGCCTCGACGTGGTCGCCGACAACGGCGCGGTCGCCGTGATCCAGCCCGGGGGCAGCGTGCGCGACCAGGAGGTCATCGCCGCGGCCGACGAGCGTGGCATCGCGATGGTCTTCACCGGGATCCGCCACTTCCGTCACTGATTCACCGCGGCGGGCCCCGCGGAACAATCCATGCACAAGACTTTACGGCGCGCCACGCGTGCCTTCCTGCTGTCTGCCACTCTCACCGCCGCCTCCGCCGCCCATGCCTTCGTGCCTTGCGACAGGCTGTGGAGCTGGCTCGAATATCAATGCGCGGGCGTCAAGGACGCCTGGCGCACCGGCACTTCCGACCTGTACCTCACCGGCTACACCCATCATGACCGCGGCACGTACACTCCCGAGAAGATCGCCGAATTCAACGAGGAGTCATGGGGCGGCGGATACGGCATCTCGAGGCGCAACGAACGTGGCGACGCCTTCGGCTGGTACGGCCTCATGTTCCGCGATTCGCACTACAAGTACACCAAGATGGCGGGCTGGACCTGGATGACGTACTGGCCTGCACAAGGCGAGAATGCGGTCGGCCTCGGCTACACCGCTTTCCTGGGCTCGCGCCCGGACATCTACAGCGGGGTGCCGTTCCCGGGCGTGCTGCCTCTTGCGAGCGTGCGGTTCGGTCAGCTCGAGATCATGGGCACCTACATTCCCAAGGTGAGCGCGGGCACCACCGGCAACGGTAACGTCGCGTTCGCGTTCATCCGCATCCACTTCTAGCGTCTCGGAGACGATCGATGAAGGTCCTGGTGATCGGTGGCGGCGGGCGGGAGCACGCGTTCGCGTGGAAGCTGGCGCAGTCGCCGCGCGTGTCGAACGTGTTTGTCGCACCCGGCAACGCAGGCACGGCGCGCGAGCCCGGCGTCACCAACATCGCCATCACCGGGATCCCCGAACTGGTCGCGTTCGCGCGGGAACGGCAGATCGCGCTCACGGTCGTCGGTCCGGAAGCGCCGCTGGCCGCCGGCGTGGTCGATGCATTCCTGGCAGCAGGACTGCGCATCTTCGGGCCCACCAGGGCCGCCGCACAGCTCGAGAGCTCCAAGGACTTCGCCAAGGCGTTCATGGCGCGCCACGACATCCCGACCGCGGGCTATCGCACGTTCACCGACGCAACGGCCGCCCGCACCTACGTGGCCGAACGCGGAGCGCCGATCGTGGTCAAGGCCGACGGGCTCGCCGCCGGCAAGGGCGTGGTCGTGGCGGCGAGCGTTGCCGAGGCGCAACGCGCGATCGACGCCATGCTGGTCGACAACGCGATGGGCGACGCCGGGGCGCGGGTCGTGATCGAGGATTGCCTCATCGGCGAGGAGGCGAGCTTCATCGTGCTGGTGGATGGCGAGCACGTGCTGCCGCTCGCGTCGTCGCAGGACCACAAGCGCCTGCGCGACGGCGACGAGGGCCCCAACACCGGCGGCATGGGGGCGTACTCGCCTGCGCCCGTGGTCACGCCGGAGGTGCACGCGCGGATCATGCGCGAAGTGATCGTGCCCACGGTCGCCGGGATGGCGGCGGAGGGCCACCGCTATACCGGGTTCCTGTACGCCGGCGTCATGATCGACGCGGGCGTGCCGCGCGTGCTCGAGTTCAACTGCCGCATGGGCGATCCGGAGACGCAGCCCATCGTGCTGCGGCTCAAATCGGATCTGTTCGAGCTGCTCGATCACGCCATCGAGGGCAGGCTCGACACGGTGGATGCCGAATGGGACCGGCGCACTGCCGTGGGCGTGGTGCTCGCTGCGGCAGGTTATCCCGACACGCCACGACAGGGTGATCTCATCCAAGGACTCGACGAAAGCCTGCCGGACGTGAAGGTGTTCCATGCCGGCACGCGGATTGCTCCGGAAGGCGCGGTGGTGAGCGGCGGGCGCGTGCTCTGCGTCACCGCCCTCGGCGATTCGGTGCGTCAGGCGCAGCGTCTCGCGTATGCAGCCGTGGCCCGGATCCGGTTCGCCGGCATGCAGTACCGGACCGACATCGCGCATCGCGCGTTGGCGTCGCGCAAGGCCTGAGCCGTGGACGTCGCTGCGCCCTACGCATACTTGACGGACCTGCAGGTGCGCATCGTCGCCGGGCTCGAAGCCATCGACGGCCTGCCATTCCGGCGTGACGAGTGGACCCGTCCCGAAGGCGGCGGGGGCATCGCGCGCGTCATCGAGGAAGGCAACGTGCTCGAGCGCGGCGGCGTCAACTTCTCGCACGTACGGGGCGAGCGCCTGCCGCCGTCGGCCAGCGCGGGTCGTCCGGAAATCGCGGGCCGTGCCTGGGAAGCGATGGGCGTGTCGCTGGTGCTGCATCCTCGCAACCCGTACGCCCCGACCGTGCATCTCAACGTGCGCATGTTCGTCGCGCATGCCGCGACCGCGCACGAAGCGGACGTCTGGTGGTTCGGCGGCGGCATGGACCTCACGCCCTATTACGGCGACGAAGACGATGTGCGCCACTTCCACCGCACCTGTCGCGCTGCGCTCGCGCCCTTCGGCGACGGCGTTCATGCGCGCTACAGCAAGTGGTGCGACGAGTACTTCTATCTCAAACACCGGCGCGAGCCGCGCGGCATCGGCGGCATTTTCTACGACGACCTGCAGGACGGCGGTTTCGAGCGCTGCTTTGCGCTGACCCGCAGCGTCGGCGATCATTTTCTCGACGCGTACGCACCGATCCTCGTCCGCCGCAAGGACACGCCGTTCGGCGAGCGCGAGCGCGATTTCCAGGCCTACCGCCGCGGCCGTTACGTCGAGTTCAACCTGGTGTGGGATCGCGGGACGCTCTTCGGGCTGCAGTCGAATGGCCGCACGGAGGCGATACTGATGTCCCTGCCGCCGATCGTGAAATGGCGCTACGACTGGAAGCCCGCGCCCGGCACGCCCGAAGCACGCCTCTACAGCGAGTTCCTGGTTGCGCGCGACTGGCTCGGCGATGAGAAAGGCTGATCGCGCGATGAACACCGGCAAGCGTGACGACGACCATCTGATCGAGCACACGGTTTCCTCGGCGCAGGTGTTCGAGGGCAAGCTCCTCGACGTGCGCCGCGATGTCGTGCGCCTGCCCGATGGCAGCACGGCGACGCGCGAGTACATCGTTCACAACGGTGCGGTGTTGATGGTGCCGGTGCTGCCGGATGGCAGGCTCGTGGTGGAACGGCAGTACCGCTACGCCAACCGGCGCGTGTTCATCGAGTTTCCCGCGGGCAAGCTCGACCCGGGCGAGGACGCACTCACGACGGCGAAGCGCGAGCTGATCGAGGAGGCCGGGTACACCGCGTCGACATGGACCTATCTCGGGGTCATCCACCCGATCATCTCCTACTCGACCGAGGCGATCGACATGTACGTCGCGGAAGGCCTGCAGCACGTCGGCGCGAAGCTCGACGACGGCGAGTTCCTGGAGATCCTCGAGTTCACCGTCGACGACATGCTCGGGGCGCTCGACCGCGGCGAAATCACCGACGCGAAGACCGTCACCGCGCTCCTGCTCTACGCGCGGCGCATCGGCCACCGGGGATGATTGCGCGGCGCGTGCTCATCGCGGGCCGCGTCCAGGGCGTCGGGTTTCGCGAGGGTCTCGTCACCGTGGCCCTCGGTGCGGGCGTGGCCGGCTGGGTGCGCAACACGCGCGACGGCGCCGTCGAGGCATTCGTGCAGGGGGACGAGGCCGCGGTGGACGGCGTGCTCGCGTGGTGCCGTCGCGGACCGCCACTCGCGCAGGTCAGGACGCTCGACATGACTCCCGCCGCATTTGACGCGGCGCTCAGCAGCTTCGTGCGCCAGCCGACGTAGCGCGTCAATCCACCTCCGGCGCCTCGCCCACGCCGAACACATCGCGCCAGGCGGTGTAGGACGACGCAGCCCACAGGGGCAGGACGAGCAGCAGGCCAACCATCGTCATCATCCCGAACGCGAGCAGGACCAGGGAGAGCGCGGCGTAGACGAGCAACGGCGCGGTATTGAGCACGAATCCGTTCCAGCTTGCGGCGAATGCCTGCGCCAGGTCCACGCGCTCCAACAGCACGTGCAGCGGCACGAACACCACCGGCAGCGATGCCAGCATGCCGATGGCGTACACGCCGATCCACGCCGATGGTGTCAGGTCGTCGGTGCCGCCATGGGCGAGAAACAGGTTCGCATCGGCGATCCACCATGCGGCGAATGCCTCGGCGAGGAACGTCACCAGGCTGGCGATCACGATGGCGGTCACCGCCCCGCCCGGGGCGCGGAACGCGGCGAGTGCATGCGCGACGCGCGGCTGACCGTGCCCATCGGCGGCGGCGGCCGCGAACAGCATCCCGTAACCGACGAGCGGGGCGAGGATGTTCGAGAACACCGGCCATGGGTCCGGCAGGAACTGGAACACGAACTCGGTCAGGATCGTCAGCCCGGCGAGCGCGATCCACACGCCGGGCTTGCGCTTGAAGAGGCGCAGCGCGTCCTCGAACCACGTCAGGGCGTGCTGCCACGGCACCGCGTGGGGATGCAGGTGCGCCGGCGGCGGCTCGGGCCCGAACGGTGTTGGTGCGTTCGGCGGCAGCTCCGGCATCGTCAAGTCGCCGTCTCGCCGAGATAGGCGGCGCGCACGGCGGGGTTGTCGAGCAGACTCGCCGAGACCCCGGAGAGTGTGACCGCACCGGATTCCATCACGTATCCGCGATCGCTGACTTCAAGGGCGAGCTTCGCGTTCTGCTCGATCAGCAGCATCGTCACGCCTTCGGCCGACACAGTCTGGATCGTTTCGAAGACCTTCTGCACCATCAACGGCGCGAGACCCATCGATGGCTCGTCGAGCAGCAGCAGCGAGGGCCGTGACATCAGGGCGCGGGCCATGGCGAGCATCTGCTGCTCGCCCCCGGACAGCGTGCCTGCGGTCTGCCGGCGACGCTCCTTCAGGCGTGGGAACAGCGTGAACGCGCGCTCGACGTCCTGCCGGATGCCCGCGGTGTCGTGGCGTGCATATGCGCCCATCGCGAGGTTCTCCTCGATGGTGAGCGCGCCGAAGACCCCGCGTCCCTCAGGGACCATCGCCAGTCCCTTGCGCACCAACTCGAAGGCGGGCCGTCCCGTGATGTTCTCGCCGCGATAGCGGATCGTGCCGTGCTTCACCGGCTGCAGCCCGCAGATGCCCTTGAGGGTCGTCGTCTTGCCCGCACCATTCGCCCCGATCAGGCAGACCAGCTCGCCCTGGGCAACCACGATGTCGATACCCTTGACCGCCTGGATGCCGCCATAGGAAACCTGCAGTCCGGCGACGTCGAGCAGCATCGCCGCCTTCGCGCCCGGTGCCTCCGTCATGCGGCCCCCGGGACGGCGGCTGGCTTATGGATGGCGATATCTCCGCCCAGATACGCCGCGATGACCTTCGCGTCCTTCTGCACATCGGCGGCGCTGCCTTCGGCGATCTTGCGGCCATAGTCGAGCACCAGGACACGATCGCACACGCTCATGACGAGCTTCATATCGTGCTCGATCAGCAGGATGGTCGTGCCGTCGCGGCGGATATCGTCGAGCAGGGTGCGCAGCCCGGCCGTCTCGGTGGCGTTCATGCCGGCGGCAGGCTCGTCCAGCGCCAGCAGCTTCGGATCCGTGGCGAGCGCGCGCGCGATCTCGAGCCGCCGCTGATCACCGTACGGCAAATGCTTGGCGAGATCGTTCGCCCGCTTGGCGACGCCCACGTAGCGCAGGAGCTCGTAGGCGCGCTTCTCGATGGCCTGCTCCTCGGCGCGGGTCCGTGCGTCGCGCAGGATCGCGCCGAACACGCCCGCACGGGTGCGCACGTGCCGCCCGATCATGACGTTCTCGAGCGCAGTGAGGTTCGCGAACAGCCGGATGTTCTGGAACGTGCGGGCGATGCCGCGCGCGGCGACCTGGTGCGGCGGCAGGTTCGCGAGCGGCTCGCCGTCGAAGGTGAAGGTGCCGGAGTCCGCGGCGTAGATCCCGGTAAGCACATTGAAAAGCGACGTCTTCCCGGCGCCATTGGGTCCGATGAGGCCGTAGATCTCGCCGCGGAGGATCGTGAAGCCGACGTCCGCGAGGGCATGCACGCCGCCGAAGCGCTTGCTGATGCCGCTCGCCTTGAGCAGGACGGGGCGTTCGCTCATCCCTGCCGCGCTACAGCGCGCCCTTGGTGACTGCGGCGCCGGCCTCGAGCTCGCGCTTGCGCACCGCCGACGGCAGGATGCCCGCGGGCCGGAACAGCATCATCAGCACGAGCGCCAGGCCGAACAGCAGCATGCGGATCACTTCCGGCTCGATGATCATGCGGCCGAAAAGCGCCCGCTGCACCGGCTCGACGGTGTAGCGCAGCACTTCCGGCACGAACGACAGCAGGATGGCCCCCAGAATGACGCCCCAGATGTTGCCCATGCCACCGAGCACGACCATCGACAGCACCATGATGGATTCGACGAGCACGAAGCTCTCCGGGCTGATGAAGCCCTGGGTGGCCGAGAAGACACCGCCCGACACGCCGCCGAAGGACGCACCCATCGCGAAGGCGAGCAGCTTCATGTTGCGCGTGTTGATGCCCATGGCGCGCGCCGCGGTCTCGTCCTCGCGGATGGCCTCCCATGCGCGGCCGATGCGCGAATCCTGCAGCCGCAGGTTGATGACGATGACCACCAGCACCAGCAGCACCAGGAAGTAGTAGTACTTCACCGGTCCGGAGAAGTTCAGTCCCCCGATCGTCTCGGGGCGCGAGAAGTTGAAGCTGCCGATGCGAAACGGATCGATCAGCGTGATGCCCTGCGGGCCATTGGTGATGTTGACCGGCTGCGACAGATTGTTGAGGAAGATGCGGATGATCTCGCCGAAGCCGAGGGTCACGATCGCGAGGTAATCGCCGCGCAGCTTGAGGGTCGGTGCGCCGAGCAGGGCGCCGAACAGGCATGCGGTGGCGGCACCGATCGGCAGGATGATCCAGAACGGCAGGTGCAGGTTGAAGTGCGGCGAGGCGAGGAGCGCGTAGACGTAGGCACCCACCGCGTAGAACGCGATGTAGCCGAGGTCGAGCAATCCCGCGAAGCCGACCACGATGTTCAGCCCCAGTGCCAGCAGCACGTACAGGATGGCGAGGTTGGTGATCCGCACCCAGGCGGTGCCGATGCTGACCAGCGCGAACGGAAGCACGGCCAGCGCGACGCCGATCAGGGCGACACCGATCCAGGCAAAGCGGGTGTCGGTGCGGAACGGCAGCGCTCCGGCCTTCATGCGCAGTGCGCTTCCGCAGCGATGTCCGAGCCGGGCATCGGCCTACGCCCGGTCCGCAACGCGCTCGCCGAGCAGGCCCGACGGGCGGAACACCAGCACCGCGATCAGCACCAGGAACGCGAACACGTCCTGATAGTTGCTGCCGAAGAGGGTGAGGTTGGGGTCGCTCACGCAGCGCTGCGCGATGGCGTCGGACCAGTCGGCGATCTGGCACAGGTTGGTCAGGTCACCGACGTAGCCCGCGCCGAGGGCCTCGATCACCCCGAGCAGCAGCCCGCCCAGCATGGCCCCGCCGAGATTGCCGATGCCGCCGAGGACGGCGGCGGAGAATGCTTTCAGCCCGAGCAGGAAGCCCATCTGGTACTGCGCGATCCCGTAGTAGGTGCCGACCATCACTCCGGCGACGGCCCCGAGGGCGGCGCCGATGACGAAGGTGAGAGCGATCACGCGATCGATGTCGATGCCCATCAGGCCCGCGACCTGCTGGTTCTGCGACGTGGCACGCATCGCGATGCCGAGTTTCGTCTTGTAGATCAGCGCGAGCAGCCCCGCCATGATGGCGAGCGAGGCGACGATGATGACGATCTGCACGTTCGTGATGGTCGCGCCGTTGGGATTGCCCGTGACGTGGAACGAGACGGTGCGGACGATCTGCGGGTACGGCAGGGGGTTGCGGCTCCAGATGATCATCGCGATGTGCTGCAGGATGATCGACAGGCCGATGGCCGTGATCAGGGGTGCGAGGCGCGGCGCCGTGCGCAGCGGTCGGTAGGCAACCCGCTCGAGTGTATAGCCGACCGCCATGCAGACGGGAATCGCGACCAGCGTGCCGATCAGCACGATGACGACGGGCGGCAGTGGCACGTGGGCCCCGGTCAGCACCACGATGGTCGTGTACGCCACCATCGCGCCGATCATCACCACTTCGCCGTGCGCGAAGTTGATGAGCTGGATGATGCCGTACACCATCGTGTAGCCGAGGGCGACGATGGCATAGACGCTGCCAAGCGTCAGGCCGTTGATCATCTGCTGCAGGAACGTGTCCACGCCTTCCTCCGGGCCGCCCACGCCGCGGCCATGGTGCGTTCGTCCAACGCGCAATGCCGGCGCGAACGAAGCAACGCTGCAGTGCGGCGCGACCTGTGCTTCCAACACCGCGCGATTGTGGGGCGCGGGCACGATCGCCGCAAGCGGGACGGTCCGCAACGCGCTCGACACCACCCTGCGCGCATCAGGCGAAGCGCGCGTTTCGGGGTGCCGGCCGCCGCGCGCTCGCGCCGCACGGTCTCCTGTGGGCCAACGAAAACGGCGCCCGCGAGGGGCGCCGTTTTCGCACTGCGCTGGTGCAGCTTACTTCTTCGCCACGTCCTTCTTCATGTCGCCAGCCGGCGCGGCTGCGGGTGCAGCAGCGGTCGGTGCGGAGGCCGCCGCGGGCGCGGCGCTCGCGCCGGCTGCCTTGATGAAGTCGTCGAACTTCATGCTCTTGCCGCCCTTCACCACGGCGATGGGATCGAGCTTACCGTCCTTCATCGTGAAGATGGTGATTTCCGCGTCCTTGCGGTCGCCCTTGTCGTCGAACTCGATGTGGCCCGTCGCGCCATCGAAGCTGATCTTCTGCAGCTCGGGCAGGTACTTCGCCGGATCTACGGAGTCGGCCTTCTGCATCGCGGCGATCAGCAGGTTGGCGGCGTCGTAGGTGAAGGGCGCGTAGATGATCGGATCCACGTTGTACTTCGCCTTGTACGCGTCAAGGAAGGTCTTGCTCGCCGCCACGACCGGCAAACCGGCCTGCGAGCAGATCAAGCCCTGCGCGGCCTGGTCACCGGCGAGCGTCTTCATGGTGTCCGTGCAGGCGCCATCGCCGAACGAGAACACCGCCTTGATGCCGAGCTCGCGCGCCTGCTTCAGCATCGGCCCGCCGGTGGCGTCCATGCCGCCATAGAACACGGCGTCGGGACTGCGGCCTTTCATCTTGGTGAGGATGGCCTTGAAGTCCGTGGCCTTGTCGTTGGTCTTCTCGCGGGCGACGATCTTCACGCCCGCGGCCTGCAGCGTCTTCTCGACCTCGTTCGCGAGGCCTTCGCCGTACGCGGTCGCGTCATCGACGACGGCGACCTTCTTGACCTTCATCGACTCGAGGTACTGCGCCACCGCAGGACCCTGCTGGTCATCGCGACCGACCACGCGGAAGATGTTCTTGAAGCCCTGCTCGGTCAGCTTCGGATTGGTGGCCGAACCGGAGATCATCGGAATGCCGGCCTGGTTGTACACGGCCGACGCGGGAATGGTCACACCGGAGTTCAGGTGGCCGACGACGCCCGCAACCTTCGCGTCGGCAAATTTCTGCGCAATGGTCGGTCCGAGCTTCGGGTCCGCCTGGTCGTCCTCGCCGTCCAGCTGGAACTTGACTTCCTTGCCACCGATCTTCAGGTGCTTCTCGTTGGCCTGGTCGATCGCAAGGCGTGCACCGTTCTCGTTGTCCTTGCCGAGGTGCGCGATGCCCCCGGTCAGCGGACCGGCGTGACCGATCGTGACGGTGACGGTCGCCGGCGCCGCGGGTGCGGTGGTTGCTGCGGTTTCCGCTTTCTTGGGTTCTTCCTTGCTGCAACCGTACACGGCGAGAATCGCGGCCGCGACGATAGTGAGGCCGAGCTGGTGTTTCATGGTCATCGAGTTGTCTCCGGGCGGGATGGGGGTGCAACAGGACATTATTGGCGGCACCCCATAGGCTGTCAATTGGCGCAGGTGGGCCGGGCGCCTCCTTCCCGGACACCCGCGAGCGGTGCCGGGCGGTCCTGGCAGCGCGACCCGTTCCGCGCGTCCTGTCGGCGCCGGATGCAGCTCGTCGCACCTGCCTTGCCGCCGCGGGTCATGGTCCGTAGAGTCCGCGAATCCAAAACCGGAGCTGCCGGCATCCAAGCCACGCACGGGACGCGCATGGGCCACGAGCCCGCGCGCCGCGCACCGGAACGCGCGATGCGTCGATCCGCGCATCGAAAGGAAACGATGAAAACAGCTAGCAAGCGGCGGAGCGCCGCGATGGTGGTGGGCGTGCTCCTGATCGCGGCCGTCGGGAGTGCCGCGGGTTATCGCATGATCAAGGCAAGGCAGGGGCCGTCCGCACCGGCTGTCGTCTCCCTCGAATTCACGGCAGCCGACCTCGCGCGGGTCGAGCCGCGGCCGCTCGCCCGCTGGCTGCCGGTCTCCGGAGCACTCCAGCCGGTCAAGCTCGCCACGGTCAAGTCCAAGGTTTCGGGGGATGTCATCAGCATTGCCGTACGGGAAGGCCAGGCCGTCAGGGCCGGGGAGGTGCTGGCGCGTATCGATACCGCCGACCTCGAAGCGCGCCTCGTCGATCGCATCGGCGCGCTGGAGGGAGCCCGCGCCCAGCTCGCGCTGGCGGAGAAAACCCGCCAGACCAACGTCGCCCTGCTGAAGCAGAGCTTCATCTCCCGCAACGCGTTCGACAACAGCGAATCAGGCTACAACGTGGCCAAAGGCGGCGTGAAGTCGGCCGAGGCGCAGGTCCAGCTCGCCCGCAACGCGCTGCGCGACGCGGTGGCCGTCGCGCCGATCAGCGGCATCGTCGCCAAGCGGCACGTGCAGCCCGGCGAGAAGGTGGCGTTCGACACGCCGATCGTCACGGTGATGGATCTGCGCGATCTGGAGCTGCAGGCGATGGTGCCTGCCGTGGACGTTGCCGAGCTCGCGATCGGCATGCCCGTCGAGCTCACCGTCGACGGCTTCGACCGGCGTTTCGCCGGGCGGATCGAGCGCATCAATCCCGCGACCGAGGCTGGAACGCGCGCGATCATCGTGTATGTGGGCCTTCGCAACCCGGACAGCGCACTGAAGAGCGGGATGTTCGCAGCGGGGCGCATCGCCCTTGCCAGCGCGGCACCGGTGCCGACGCTGCCCGCCACTGCCGTGCGCACCGAGGGCGGGCAGGCCTACGTGTGGGCGATCGACGAAGGCAAGCTCGTCCGCCGCGACGTCGTCCTCGGCCGCCGGGACGACGAGGCGGGCGTGGTGGAGATCAAGACCGCGCTGCCCGGCAGCCTTCCGGTGCTCGCCTCGCGCTTCGACAACCTGAAGGAGGGCGCACCTGCCGTGGTGCGCGCCCCGACGGTGTCGAGCTCCAAAGTCGCCGGCTAGTTCCGGCCTTCCTTCACCACCGTTTCCGGAGTCCACGCTCATGTGGATCACGCGCGTGTCCATCAACAACCCGGTGTTTGCGACCATGGTCATGGTCGCGATCACCGTGCTCGGCCTGTTCGCGTACCGCCAGCTGCGGGTCGAGCAGATGCCGGACGTGAACCTGCCGTTCGTGCTGGTGCTGACGACCTATCCCGGCGCGTCGCCCGAATCGGTCGAGACCGACGTCACCAAGCCGCTCGAGTACGCGATCAACGCGGTCGCTGGCGTGAAGCTCATCCGCTCGAACTCGCTCGAGGGGCAGAGCCAGGTGTTCGCGGAGTTCCGGCTGTCGACCGACATGGCCCGCGCCATGCAGGACGTGCGCGACAAGGTGGCGCAAGTGCGTCCGACCTTCCCGCGCGACGTCAAGGATCCGCTCGTGATTCGCGCCGACAACGAGAACACGCAGCCGGTCGTGTCCCTCGCGGTCATGTCGCCGACGATGAACCTGCGCGATCTCACCTCGGTCACCGACCAGACCATCGTCAAGGGCCTCGAGAACGTCCCCGGCGTGGCGCGCATCGACGTGAACGGCCGCGTGGCGCGGCAGATCCTGATCCAGGTGAAGCCGCACGCACTGACGGCACTGGGCATCGGCATCGACCAGGTCATGAACGCCGTCCGCGCCGCCAACCAGGACGTCCCCGCGGGCCGGATATCCCGCGGCCAGACCGATGCGCTGGTGCGGGTCGAAGGCCGCATCAAGGACCCCTCGCAGTTCGAGCGCATCGTCGTCGCGCAGCAGGGTGGATCACCCGTGTTCCTGTCGCAGGTCGCGGACGTGATCGACGGCGAGAAGGAGGAGACGTCGCTGGCGCGGATCAACGGCCGGCCCGCGATCACCCTGGACCTGCAAAAGGCGCAGGACGCGAACATCGTCGAGACCGGCGCCGGCGTGCGCGCGGCGGTCGACATCCTGCGCAAGCGGCTGCCCCCCGATGTCGAGCTCCGCGTCGCCTTCTCGACCGCCGACGTGGCCGAGGCGAGCGTCGACCGGGTGAAGCACACGATCATCGAAGGCGGCATCCTGACGGTGATCATCGTGTTCTTCTTCCTGCACAGCTGGCGCAGCACCATCATCACCGGCCTGACGCTGCCGATCGCGGTGATCGCGACGTTCATCGCGCTGCAGGCGTTCGGGTTCACCCTCAATTTCCTCACGCTGATGGCGCTGTCGCTGTGCATCGGCCTCTTGATCGACGACGCCATCGTGGTGCGCGAGAACATCGTCCGGCACCTCGCGATGGGCAAGTCCCATGTCGACGCGGCGCGCGAAGGTACCGAGGAGATCGGGCTCGCGGTGATGGCAACCACTTTCGCGATCGTGGCGGTGTTCGTGCCGATCGCCTTCATGAGCGGCCTCATCGGGCGCTTCTTCTTCCAGTTCGGCCTGACCGTGACCGTCGCGGTGCTGGTATCGCTGTTCGTGAGCTTCACGCTCGACCCGATGCTGTCCTCCGTATGGCGCGACCCGCCGGGATCGCGCTTCCGGCGCCTGCCGTGGCTTGGCCGGTTCATGGAACGGGTGGAGCGCGTGGTCGAAGGCCTTCATGCGCTCTACGGTGATGTGCTCGAGTGGGCGCTCGGGCATCGGGTCAGGGTGGTGGTGCTGGCGGTCGTGGTGTTCCTGGCGAGCTTCCTCGTCGTGCCGCTCGTCGGCACCGAGTTCATTCCGGAGACGGACCAGGGCTTCCTTTCGCTGCGCCTCAACACACCCGTGGGTTCGAGCCTCGAGTTCACCGACGGCAAGGTGCGCCAGGTCGAGGCCGTGCTGAAGGCGTATCCCGACATCGAGCTCGCGATGACCACCGTGGGCACGGAAGAAGGGCGCAACTATGCGCGTGTCAATCTGCGCCTGCGGCCGCGCGCGGAACGGGCCTGGTCGCAGAAGGACCTCGAGCGCGAGATCCGCAAGGCGCTGCAACCGATTCCCGGCATTGCGCTGTCGGTCGGTTTCGACCGGCCGATCTTCGTCAACATCCTCGGCCCCGATGCCGACACGCTGTCGGAGCTCATGAAGGATTTTGCCGCGAAAGTGGCGAAGATCCCGGGCATCGCCGACCTCGAAACCTCCGACAAGGCCGCGAATCCCGCGCTGGCGGTGCGCCTGAACCAGGCGGCGGCGGCGGACCTCGGCATCACCGTGCAGCAGCTCGGCAGTGCCCTGCGGCCGCTCCTCGCCGGCGAGACCGTGAGCTATTGGATGGGTCCGGACGGGCAGAACTACGAGGTCAACGTCCAGCTCGCAAAGAAGGACCGCCAGCTCGCCGCCGACCTCGCGGATCTCTATGTCACATCCGCGAAGACCGGTGCCGACGGACAGGCCCGCATGGTGCCTTTGCGGCAGGTGGCGGAGATCGTGGAAACCACGAGCCCCCAGATCGTCAAGCGCGAGGAGCTGCAGCGCCGGGTCGCGCTCTATGCATCGGCGGAAGGGCGTCCCTCGGGCGACGTGGGCAACGACGTGCAGAAGCTCGTGAAGGAGACGCAGCTGCCGCCGGGCTACCGGTTCTCCATCGGCGGCCAGCAGCAGGACATGATCGAGTCGTTCAATGCAGCGCTGGCGGCGCTCGGTCTCGCGGTCATCTTCATCTACCTGATCCTCGCGTCGCAGTTCGCGAGCTTCACCCAGCCGATCGCGATCATGGCGTCCCTGCCGTTCTCGCTCATCGGCGTGTTCCTCGGACTGCTGCTTACAGGGACGACGCTCAACATCTTTTCCATCATCGGCTTCATCATGCTGATGGGGCTGGTCACGAAGAACGCCATCCTGCTCGTCGACTTCGCGAACCGCGCACGGCGCGCCGGCGCGTCGCTGCACGACGCGCTGCTGCAGGCGGGTCAGGTGCGGCTGCGGCCGATCCTGATGACGACGGCGGCAATGATCGGCGGCATGCTTCCGCTGGCTCTCGGCATCGGCGAAGGCGGCGAGACGCAGGCGCCGATGGGCCGTGCGATCATCGGCGGGGTGATCACCAGCACGCTGCTGACGCTCGTGGTGGTGCCCGTTCTCTACGCCTGGCTCGACGGCTGGAGCGAACGGCGCAAGGCCCGCCGTGCGGTGGTGCTCGCGACGGCGCTGGCGCGGGCAGATGCCGCACCTGCCCACGGCGATTGACGTGGGATAATCGGGCGAACGATAATTAACTGACCAGCGGTCACTTGTGGACCGCGCCGTTGCTCATCCGTCTTTCCTCCACCCGGCCCGATCGTCGCGGGACCGGACAACTCATGGACCTCGAACAAGCCCGCTTCAACATGGTCGAGCAGCAGATCCGCACGTGGGACGTGCTCGATCAGGACGTGCTCGATCTCCTGTTCGTCGTCAAGCGCGAGGACTTCGTGCCGCCCGCGTACCGGATGCTCGCGTTCGCCGACCTCGAGATCCCGCTCGGCGAGGGCGAAAAGATGTGGACCCCCAAGATGGAGGCACGCGTGCTGCAGGAGTTGCGGCTCAAGCGCGGCGAGCGGGTCTTGGAGATCGGCACGGGCAGCGGCTACCTGAGCGCGCTGCTCGCCGCCCAGGGAACACAGGTCACCAGCGTCGAGATCCATCCCCGCCTCGCAGCGGAGGCGCGGGCGCGCCTGGCGCGCCTCGATCGGTCGGGGATCGAGATCGCGGTCGGTGATGGCGCACACGGCTGGGGCAGCGACGAATACGATGCCATCGTGCTCACCGGATCCACCCCGGTGTTGGCGGACGGGCTGTTGCGTCAGCTGAAGCCGGGCGGGCGGTTGTTTGCCGTGGTCGGCGAAGCCCCGGTGATGAAGGCGCGCATGACGCGATACGTGGCAGCCGGTTCGTACGCGGCGGACGATCTCTTCGAAACGGTCATCGAGCCGCTCCACAACGCGCCGACGCCGCCACGGTTCGAATTCTGACGCCGACCCACGCATGATTCCCCAACTCACTCCCGCCGAGCTGGCGCGCTGGCGCGCCGATTCCGAGCGCGCCGCGCCAGTCGTGCTCGACGTGCGCGAGCCGTGGGAGCTCGCCATCTGCCGCATCGACGGGGCGCTCGGCATTCCGCTCGGGCAGCTCGCGCGCCGGGTGGATGAGCTGCTGGGCGACAAGCCGATCGTTTGCGTGTGTCACCACGGCGCGCGCAGCCAGCACGCGGCGATGCTGCTGCGCAACGCGGGCCTGTCCGACGTGTACAACCTGCGCGGCGGCGTCGCGGCGTGGGCCGACGAGGTCGATCGCGCCATGCCGCGCTACTGATCCGGCCGGCCGAATGACTCCCTGCGCTTGCCGCCCGCCGCGCCTCCACGGAAATTCCCGATGACACGCAAGACGACTCTCGCTGCCGCCCTCATCGTTGCCTTGGCTTGCGGGACCACCGCACCGTCCGCTCTCGCCGAGGATCTCTTGCAGATCTATCGCGAGGCGCAACAGAACGACCCGGTGCTCGCCGGCGCGCGCGCGACCTGGACGGCGACGCAGGAACGCGTGCCGCAGGCGCGTGCCGGGCTGCTGCCTGCCGTGAGCGTCACCGGGGTCACCGCATTGAACGACGGCCGCACCGAAGTGCGCACCGATCCGCGCACGGTCACGAGCGGAAACTTCGCCAACTTCGGATATACGATCTCGGCCTCGCAGCCGCTGTACCGTCCGCAGAACGTCGTTCTGGTCAACCAGGCGCGCGAGCAGGTGAGCCAGGCGGACAACGTGCTCGACAACGCGCGGCAGGACCTCATCGTGCGTGTCGCGCAGGCGTATTTCGACGTGCTGCTGGCGCAGTTCACGGTCGAGCTCACCGAAAGCCAGAAAACCGCCGTGTCGGAGCAGCTCGCGCAGGCGAAGCGGAACTTCGAAGTCGGCGTCTCGACGATCACCGACACCAATGAGGCCCAGGCGCGTTACGACAGCATCACTGCGCAACAGATCGCCGCGCGCAACGATCTGGAGAACAAGCGCACGGCGCTGCGTTCCATCACGGGCCGTGCGCCGGGCGACCTGAAGCGACTGGGGCCCGGGTTCGATCCGGCGCTGCCGGAGCCGAACGACCTCGAATACTGGGTGCAGCGCGCGCTGTCGGACAACTACTCGGTGCGCATCGCGCAATCGAACTTCGATATCGCCACGCTGGAGGTGCAGCGGGCGCGCGCCGCGCATCTGCCGACCCTCGACCTCGTGGCGAGCTGGAACCAGAATGGCGCCACCGGCAGCCTCGTGACCAACGCCGACGTGAGCGCGCACACCGCTATCGTGGGCCTCCAGGCCGCGGTGCCGATCTACGCCGGCGGCGCCATCGAGTCGCGGGTGCGCGAAACGACCGCCCTGCTGGAGCGCACGCGCCAGGACCTCGAGACCACGCGCCGCAATGCGCTGTTTCTTGCCCAGACCGGATTCACGGGCGTGACCAGCGCCGTGGCGTCCATCAAGGCGTTCGAGCAGGCACTCGTTTCGGCGCAATCGGCGTACGAATCGAACAAGCTGGGGCTCGAGGTGGGCGTGCGCACCACGCTCGACGTGCTGACCGTGCAGCAGACCGTGTTCCAGACGCGCCGCGACCTCGCGCAGGCCTACTTCAACTATCTGGTCGGCATCTTGCGTCTGAAGTCGGCCGCGGGCGTGCTGACCGACGCAGACGTCGAGGAGGTCAACCGGCGCCTGGCCGGTTGACGCGCGCCGGCGCGTGTCGCAACGCGGCCGACTGCAGGGCCGCATCGAGCTGCGGCTTCAGCCACTGCCATAGGCGATCGGCCGCGCCGCGGTGCTGCGCGTGAAAGGCGATCGCGGCCCGCTCCATGGCGCGGCGGCCCGC
>CAWEYW010000009.1:0-1117915 GCA_963813415.1 uncultured beta proteobacterium
TAAACGGCGCTCGCGTACCCAGCGCCGGTTGCCTAGCAGGTTTTTTCACACCTGAACAGCACCCGAATGAGCAAGCACGACTACCGCAGGCGCAAGACAGTCCTGGACTCAGTTCGTGCGAATACGGCCTGACGTTCGGCGGACTGGGCATGCTTGCGTCCCGAACACCGGCGCTGGATACCGTGCCGACACTCGCCGACAGCCACGCGGCGCAGTTCAGCACCAGCGGGGCGCGGTTACGGGCTGGCTCGCTTCAGTACCACTTCCGCGGTGCCTCCTCCGCTCGACGCTGGCGTTCTCCACCTCAGTTCGTCCGCGGTGATGGCGAACGGTCGCTTCTGATCGGTTCCGTTCCAGTTCGGGAACGTGCTCGTACGTATGTGGAAGGTAATTGTCTTGTCCTGCTCATTCACCGTGTAGGTGCCGAAGTGAGCAATAGATCCGTGAACGATCGCTTTGTTCTCCTCGGCTGAGCCTTGCCCGCGATCGTTTGCCGTGAATCTGGGCAGATCGGCACGCGCCGTCATCAGTAAATAGTTGCCGCCGACGTCGAACGTGGCAAGACCTTGGGGATTTGGTCCATAGAGTGGCGTGCGCGTACCGTCCGGTCGCACGATGTCGACCGAGACGTATTGCCATGTGCCGATCAGCTGCTGTTTGAGTGTGTTCTGCTGAGCGATCGCACTTTGCGAAACTGTCGTGAGCGCGACGTATGCGACTGCAGCCGCGATCGATTTTGCAATCGTGAAGCGCATAAAAGTTCCCCCAGATCTTGTCGCTTTGAACATGCGGCTAGGCACCCGCCGGATCCCACGAGAGCGCGTTGATGCTGCTGCCCCGGGCCTTTTCTCGCCGACCGCGAGATGCCCAACGCCGGACCTCGCCTCAACCAGCGGGCTAGCGCGTCGGAAGAGCATCCACGGGAGCTCACCGGCTGAACTCTGCGCCCCATTGAGGTATAAAGGAACGGGCATTTTGCCGATATGGCTATAGGGAGCGCCGATGGCGCCGCGGATGGTGGACTGGGATACCCGGATCGGGCGCCGCGTCAAGCTGCGCGATTTGCAAATACTTAGTGCCGTGGTGCGGTGGGGCTCCATGGCTGGGGCCGCCCCGCACTTGGGGATGTCGCAACCCTCCATATCCGAAGCAATACGCACGCTGGAGGACGCCCTTGGGGTGCGTCTTCTCGACCGAAATCCGCGTGGCATCGAGGCCACAATCTATGCGCGCGTCCTGCTCAAGCGCGCGAATGTCGTATTTGATGAATTGGCGCAAGGCATCAGAGACATCGACTTCCTCGCCAATCCCACGGCCGGTGACGTCACGATCGGGTGCCCCGAGTCCTTGGCCGCCGGGCTTGTGCCTGCCGTGGTCGATCGCCTATCGCGTCGATATCCCGACGTCGCTGTTCACGTTGCTTCGGCCCAACCGGGCGAGCAGGAATTTCGCGAGCTGCGAGAGCGCAGTGTCGATCTGCTGCTGGGCAGACTGTTCAAACCCGTGATGGTGGACGACATCACCGTGGAGAGTTTGTGCGACGACGAATTCTTCGTGGTCGCAAGTGCACACAGTGCGTGGGCTCGTCGGCGCAAGATATCGCTTGCAGAGCTGATGAACGAGCCTTGGATCCTCTTTCCGGTCGCGAGTCTTTCCGGTGCGTATATCGAAGCCGGATTTCGGGCGCAGGGGCATGAATTGCCCCGCCATCGTCTCACGTCGTTCTCGATGCAAATGCGTTTTCACCTCCTTGCGACCGGACGTTTTCTGACAGTCCTCCATCGGTCCGTGCTGCAGTTCAACGCTAGACGTTGGGCGCTCAAGGCACTCCCCACGGGTCTGGTTGTTCCGCCCATGCCAATCACGATATTCAGTTTGAAGAATCGGACGCTCAGCCCTGTCGTTCAGCTCTTCATCGAACAAGCGAAGGAAGTCGCGCAATCCATGTCGGTCCAGCCGGCGTACGTGACCGGTCTGTCGCGGGGTGCACGTTCTCGCGGCCCGCGGGGCTGATCAGCGTGCGCGAGCGAGCGGCACGACAACAGAAGTAGACCACCTCGCTATCAGTTCAACTCTAGCGCAGCGAAAAGGCGACAGGGAGTTGATGCTCAATACCCATGCCGGAATGTGGTGAAGATGAAGGGGGACGAGCTGCCTCGTCTTCAGGCGCTGCGTGACTTCTCACGTTATGTCTGCGTGACTTTTGCGTGACTCTTCACGAGATCAATGGAGCCTCATAGGGGCGAAAACTTACGCACCGGGCGTTCGCCTCTAATTAAATCAATAATCTAAGTACCTCTTACTGCCCTACGAACCAGGGGGTCGTGGGTTCAAATCCTGCCGGGCGCGCCAAACAAACAAGGGGTTAGCGAGAGCTGGCCCCTTTTTCATTTACGGCCTGTGCCGTAAACGTGCCATCCGGCGGACTCTCGACCACGGCGCGCAAGGCGCACAGGCGATCCGCGTACGGAGCCAGGTGATCGGCCGAGAAGTGCGCGTAGCGCCGCACCATTTCCGGACTCTCCCACCCGCCCAATTCCTGCAATGCGTGCAGCGGTGTGCCGTGCTGCACGTGCCAGATCGCCCAGGTGTGCCGCAGGTCGTGCCAGCGAAAGTCTTCGATCCCGGCCCGTGCGAGCGCCTGGTACCAAGCCTTCGTGCTGACCTGACAAATCGGCTTTGCACGGAAACTGAACACGTGCGTGACGTGCTTCCCGATCCGGCCTCGGATGATGGCCACCGCTTCCGCGTTGAGCGGCACCGCGATCGCCCTCCGTGCTTTGGCCTGATCCGGATGAATCCACGCCAACCCCCGCACCAAGTCCACCTGTGACCACTGCAACCCGGTGACATTGGCCCGCCGCAAGCCCGTGGCGAGGCTGAATGCCACCATGATCGCCAGATGCTCGGGCAACTCCGCCAGCAGCCTTTGCGCTTCACTGCGGGTCAGAAAACGCACCCGCCGCGTCGGCTCCTTGAGCATCCGCACCTGTGGCGTACGATCCAGCCATTCCCATTGATTGACGCACTTGCGGAGAATGGCCCGCACCACTTCCAGCGGTCGGTTTACTGTTGCGTTTGATACACCCTCGGCAAGCTTCGCTTCCGTGATGCGGTCGATAACGGACCGGCTGATGGTGTCAAGGTACTTACCGCCAAGGTGCGCGTCGAGCCAGCGCAAATGTGACTTGTGGAGTTGACCCGCTTTTGTGGACACTTCATTCTTTGAATGGAAGGAGTTCACGATGCCAAAGTCGAGACCCCCCGTACCCGGCGGAGTTCCGCCAGCAAATAGTTGAGTTGGCTCGTGCCGGGAGATCGCCGGTCGAGCTGTCGCGTGAGTTCGGCTGCTCGGCCCAGACCATCACCAACTGGATCGGCCAAGCGGCGATTGACCAAGGCAAACCGCTGCCTGGCAAAGAAGGACTGACGACCGCCGAGCGCGAAGAGCTTTCCCGCTTGCGTCGCCAAGTGCGCCAATTGCAGATGGAGCGCGACATCCTGGCAAAGGCTACGGCCTGGTTCGCCGGCAAGAACGGGGGCACATCCACGCCCTCTTCGAACTCGTGACCGCGAACCAGGCCGACTTCCCAGTGCGCACGTTGTGTCGGGTGCTGAAAGTGTCGCCGAGTGGTTACTACGCGGGGCAAGGTCGACCACCATCGCGGCGCAGCATCGATGATGCCGTGCTGACCGAGCGCATCCGCGCCATCCATGCCGGCTCGGACGAGATCTACGGCAGCCCGAACATTCATGCCGAGTTGCGCGACGAAGGCACGCGGGTCGGCCGCAAACGCATCGCACGGTTGATGCGTGACCGCCGATTTGGTACTCGCCGCGCTGAACATGGCGATCACTCAGCGGCGGCCGACGGAGGTCATTCACCACAGCGATCAAGGCAGTCAGTACACCAGTGTCGCGTTCGGCCAGCGCTGCCTGAAGATGGGCATCCGCCCGGCGATGGGCAGCGTCGGCGACGCCTACGACAACGCGATGGCCGAGCGCTTCTTTGCCAGCATGGAGTGCGAACTCCTTGATCGCCGCAGTTTCCAGACCAAGGCGGCCGCGCGGATCGCGCTGTTCACCTACATCGAAGGCTGGTACAACCCGCGACGGCGCCATTCCGGACTCGGACGCGTGTCGCCGATCAACTTCGAACGGAGTCATACCACCGGAAAATTAGCCGCCACGGAGCACCCCAACCCCAGCCACGAAACCGCTTGAGACCCAAGGGCTAAACCGTCCGCGGAACCGGGTCAACTCCACGCACCCCTTCCGATGCATGCTGTTGCTTGCGGCGGTAAAGCTGGTAGCGGCCTATGCGCGGTCGTTTGGTGCCGACAGTGATGGGCGGGGAGCGAGCAAACCTCTCCCCTCCTGCCGTGGCTCCAGCGCGGTGTCGAAAATTCACGCCGGAGCTTTGTTGACGACAGCGCTACGCCAGGTCTAGTCTTCCTCGACAGTCTCACCACTGGCCAGCCGCGCAGCATCGCGGCGCCAGCTCGGAGGTGGACCATGCGCCACTGGACCAAGGCCGCGGCTGTTGGCCTGCGCACCACTTCAGTCGATACGCAGAGCGCTGCGATCGATGGCTTCGCCCGCGGGCCGGTGGACTGCTGCCGCGCTGCGCACGTCGATCGCGTCGGTACCGGCTCGCCGGTCTTCTCTCGCTCTGCGGCTGAGCGCGCGCGAGCGGTCGTTCCCAACGGGAGCTAGCCCGTGCCCGAGCACCACGTCGAAGCGGCGACCCCGGTCGCCGACGTCACGCCCGCCGCGGCTCACGATCTGTCCGCCTTGTCGCTGCAGGACGATTCTTTTGCGACATCCTCCTGGTCGCGAGGCGCGTTCGCGCAGCGACGACTGCAAATCGGTGCCGCCGCCGACCCGCTGGAAGAGGAAGCGGATCTTGCCGCCGACTGGGTCATGCGCATGCCCGACCCGCCGTTGGCCCAACGCTTGTGCGCGGAGTGTGAGAAAGAAGAGGACATCCTTCGCCGCAAGCCGGTCGTCCCGCGCGAGATTCTGGCGCAGCCGAAGCTGGAGGTCGGTGCAGCCGATGACCCATTGGAGGCGGAAGCGGATCGCGTCGCGGACCACGTCATGCGCATGCCCGATCGTCCGTTCGCGCAACGCCGGTGCGAGGAATGCGACGAAGAAGAGGAGAGGGTGAGCCGCACGCCCTATGCGCTCATGCGCAAGACATGCGGCGCTTGCGACCAGCAATCGGCGCAGCACGAGCATCCGCCCGTGTCGTTCCTGCAACGCAAGGCAAGGGCCGACGCGGGCGACGTGTCGGATGCGGCGGCCGAACACATCTCGGCAACGCGGGGCGCGGGAGCGCCGATGCCCGCCGAGACGCAAGCCTTCATGGAGGACCGGTTCGGCGCCGATTTCTCCGGCGTGAGCATCCATGAGGGAGCTTCGGCCGCCGATCTCTCGAGTGAGCTAGCGGCCCAGGCCTTTACCGTCGGCAAGGACGTCTACTTCAACGAGGGAAAGTACGCGCCCTCCACGAGCGAGGGCCAGCAACTGCTCGCGCACGAGCTGGTGCACGTGGTCCAGCAAAGCCCCGACGTGCGCAGAAAGCAATCTCCATCGTCGCTGCGGCGGCGAGCGGCGGTCGACTATGCACGAGAACGTTCGGTGCAGCGCTCGTACTTTGCGCCAAGTATTCAAGTGCACGATCGCGATCGAGGCTATCGGATCGGGGGCACGCTGATCCATTCGACCGTTCTCCCGATGTTCATCAGGAGCAACACGGATCTTTTCGTTGAGGTCTCGATTCCAGGGAGCAGCAAGGACTTCGCGGAACCCGGGGAGGTCGGCGTCGCCGACTTCTACAAGGCACTGCCTACCGAAGGCCAGGCGCGCACGATCGGGCTCAAGTTTCCCGATGAGCCTCTCAATTTGAGGAGGAACAATCGACTGCAGTTCGGGGGAGACCCCAACTACGACCACAACAAGCAGTCGGCGCCGAAGGGCGAAAGGCGCACGCCCCGGGCACGCCGGATGAGCCGTGCCCCGGGCTTCATCGAGCTCGGCGATTTGAAGCCGGGCGGTGGCGCCGAGGCGCTGCTCGGCCCAGGGCAGGTTAACCGGTATGCGCAGGGAATCAGGACGACTGCGCACGACCTCAACAATTATCTCGCCGTCAATCCGAACGAAACGGATGGCGCGACGTCGTGGCACCCGACCGTCACGATGATCCCGTTACTCACCATTCCGCCGCGACTCGTTTACCCCTCGGGTCAGGGTCTCGCGCGGGGCCGGCTGCACGTGTACGAAGGCTTCGGGCAAGGGATCGACTCCGGGCTCGAGGGATCGATGTACGTCTACAAGGACGATCTGGCGGGGATCTGGTCGTACGAATGGATTCCCAATCCCATTCCGGCCAGTACGGGCAGTGCCGAGGTCAACCGCGTGCTCGATCGCCTGAACACGCAGGTGATCCCGCCCCTGATTACGCCCGGTGTGACGCAAATCGCGTCCAAGCGAATCACGACCGCGGCGGCGCGGCCCGTCGTGCGCAGGAAGGACGAGAAGTTCGACGACGCCAAATGGAAGAGCACGCACTACGCCCCGTGGAAGAAGGACGCCGATGCAGTACTCGGCAACAAGGGCGAGGTCGAGAAGGCGAAGGTGGCAGAGGCCCTCGTCGATCTCAAGAAGCGCAACTCCGACGTGGCCGTTCCCATCGAGGTGCAGGAGGGAGGGAAGGGCCTCGGGAAAGTCCGCCACTGGACCCGTTTCGGCGGCATCTTCGGATGGCTGCGCGAGAAGTTCGACTTCATCTTCGTGAAGGTGCACGCCTTCGCCAAGTCCATCAAGGACAAGGTGAAGAAGATCGCGCGCAAGGTCGGCTCGACGTCCTTTGGCAGCTGGCTCAAGGCGGCCGTCCAGGTCGTGTTCAAGATCTTCAAGATCGTCGGCGCTTGGGTCGTCGGCGAGGTGCTGGACAAGCTCGTCAATTCGCTGAGCACGGGGATCATGAACAACGTCAGGAAAGTGATCGATATGATCACGCCCGACGACGTCAAGGCGAAGATCCAGGAGTTCGAGGACCTCAAGGAGAAGTACCGCGAGATCATCGAGGAGCAGGAAGACGCGCTCATCAAGCGCTTCTTCGGCGACAAGCTCGAGTTCTTCGAAAAGCTCGAGAAGTTCGAAGCGATCGCGAGCACGCTCAGCACGATCGCGAGCATCGTCGAATGGGGTGTGCGCCTCCTCGCTTGCGCCTCGCCCCCGGCGCTGGGGTGCCTGTGGAATCTCGTGATGTCCGCGCTCGAGTACGCATTCGCACGGCTGATGCAGACGTGCTGGTTCACGAAGAAGGTGTACGAGCCGGTCATCTCGAACGTCGATCTCGTGCGCAAGTTCCCGGCCGAGGTCGCGGCCAAGATCGTCGAAGTGGGTAACGAGTACATACCGGTCCCGGCGGGCTTCGATCCGCTCTTCGCACCGATCTCTGTGGACATGGGGACGTTCTCGGTGGATTGCAATTCGGGCGGTGATGGCGCAGATGAGCTCACGCCGGAGCGCAAGGCGATCATGGATCTCATCGATGCTATTGGCCCGGACAAGTTCTACGCCTGGGTCGAGCTCGGGCTCAAACGGGGTGCCGGTCCCTGGGTGCTCATGACGGTCGAGCGCGCTAACTCGTTGCGAGACTTGCTGCAGGCTGTATCGGCGGAAGATCTGCGCGCAGCGGCGAAAAACCCGTCGCAAGGGCTCCCGCAATCCCTCGACGATTTCCTGAAGACGCTTGAAACGTATTCGCCCGGCGAGAAGAAACTCATCGCCGAGGCGGCGGCCGAACGCAAGCGTCGGGCGGAGCAGAAGGCCGAAGCGGAGGCGCGCGCGAGGGCGAGCGGTGGCGGCACCGGCGGCGGCACGGTCGCGACGGGATCCGGAGGCGGCACGGGTGGCGGCAAGGGCGGCGGCAAGGGCGGCGGCATCGCCTACGAGGTGATCAAGGGCCCGACCGGCCTGGATGCGTCGAAGATGGCGCCTAGCGGGTTCGACGTCAAGGAGGTTGTCCTTACGGTCAAGCAGCAGGATGCTCGGTCGGGCACGGTTTGCGACGCCAGGCTCGTGCTTAACGATCAAGGCAGGATCGTCACCATCCCGCTCGCGAAGGTGCGAATCGACATGAAGACCCGGGAATTGTCCAGCGGCGAGCCGGACTCGCTGCTGTATTGGATCTCCCTCGTCGAGGAGATCCACATCAAGTACTCGACCGGCGAGGTGCTGATTGTGCAAGAGTTTCAAATGTGGGAGAGCGATATCAAATTTTCCTCGGCCTGAAGCATCGATCTGCTAGAGCCGGGGCCCACTGCGCGCGCCAGGCGGCGAGTCGCGCGGTGCAATGAATCGAGCGTGGCTTGGCTGCCGCAAGCCCGTTGGTGATGTATTGCCGATCCGCTCCGACGGCGCGTCGAGGCAGGTGCTTGATTCTTCGCGTGACATGTTGAAGCATGCCCCGACGTCCTGCGCGAGTCGATGCACCGCGCCGTACTCATGCGCTGCGCGATCGGCAATGACGATTCGTCACCACGTGAATATTCGACGTGCGCAGACGTTGTAAATCGCTTCGAAGCATGCTTGAATGCTTCAAGATGCAGTCGACAATCGCAACAACCGGCTGCCCGTACGAAGGAGAGAAGCGATGCCATCAGCTCCTCGTCGTTACGCCTCCGGCGACCGCGTCGCAGCTCTGACGCGGAGATGTCCCTCGATCGGGCGCACGGTGTGTCTCCGACCACCGCATGGCGATCCAGCACCTCTCTTCGCCGGCTGAGCACCTCTTCCCCCGGCCATCACCAGCTCGGCAGCTCCAAAAGGAATTCGCGTGATTCGCACTGCGCTCGAATTCACCCGCAAGGCGCTCGAGTCGTACCTTGTGGAGCGCGAGCACGAGCAGGATTCGACGTACACGATCGGCAACGTCGTGGATCTCAAGTCGATCGTACTGCCGAACGGCACGCTCAACGTCAGCGATACGACGCACGTCACCATCATGATGGTCGGCCTGGACGAAGAGCGACGGGAAGGCAAGCGTCCGCAATACCTGCCGACCGACGACAGGCAGTTCATGCGCCTGAACCCGCCCGTGGAGATCGACCTGAACGTTCTCTTCGTCGCGCACAGCAAGGATTACGACACGGCGCTGCGCGACCTCTCCGACGTCCTCGGATTCTTTCAGGCGAATCCGGTTTTCGATGCGACCCGCTTCCCGGCGCTCAACGCAACCGTTGAGACCCCCGAGCAGACGCCCTGGCGACTGGTGAGCCGCCTCTCGTTCACGCTGTCCAACCTGACCTTCGAGCAGCAGAACAACCTCTGGGCCATGTTGGGTGCGAAGTACATGCCGAGCGTCGTGTACCGCATGCGAATGCTCACGATTTTCGACACGAAAGGTCAGGAAAAAGTGCCGGCCGTCACGGAAGTCGCGTTGCGCTAGCGCGTCGGGTGCAGCATGGACATCGTCGTCAAATATGCGGTACTGGCCTCCATCGCGGTTCGCCAGACGTACTACGCGAACGACTTCTGCAGAAAATTCGAAGTCGCGCCGGACCTCGACTTCGTCATCTCGCCGACCACCGAATGCGAAGCGGTGATGCGTCGCCTCGACATCCTTGCGCGCCGCTCCGACTGGACGGGCGATCTCGTCGTTCTGGCACGCGTGCTCGGCAAGAATGCCGCCGGGGAGGACTTCGTGCGGTTTGCGCCCTCGTCGTCGGACAAGCTCAGCTTCTGGATAGCCCTGCGCAATCCCGACATCCTGAACTTCGATGACCTGCCGGTCGGCGCAGACCTGGGCAACCTCTACTACTTCACGAACCAGCGGACGGATGTGGCGGCGCCACGCACGGACCTGCACCTCGCTGCAGCCGCAACGGGCGTGGATGGGGTCGCGGACCACATTCCGGCGGCGACCAACGATTACCGCTTTCACCACACTGCGCCGGTCAACGCCGGGGACGCCAACGTCATGCACGTTCTGACCGGAGTCGCGATCGAACCCGCAGCAATCGTCAATCAAGGCGGCCAGTCCGACCTGAACTTCAGTCTGCAGAGCCTTCCCTTGGGAGTATGCCGGCTCACGATCGGCGGTGCGGTCAAGGACGAGTTCTATTGCATGGGTCCCGTCGCGCCGCGGGCGTTCGGAGTGATCGAGCTCGTGTTGAATGACGCCATCGCGACGAACTATCGGCTGATCGAGGCGGATCGGTCGCTTGCTCAGCAACGTCCCGCGTATTCGATCCGCCTGCGCAACCGGCGCACACGCTGGCGTTACTCGATTCATCTGCGCCCGGACAGCCCGCTTTACGTCGAGATGAGCAAGCTGAGCGCACCCGACAAGGCGGACTTTCTGAACCGCCTCGGCATCACCACCAACGACGGCGGCGTGACCTTCACCCGTCAAGCGACGAGCGACACCGACATCGTATTCGTCTCCGACGCCGAGCTCGCGCTGCAGGAGCAGTACCTCACCAGCACGAAAAAGCCGTTGAGGCTCAGCCTGACGAAGTACGTCGGCCTACCCAAGAAAACGGACGTCCGGTCCGACCTGCCGTTCCCGAAAGGGCTGATCGACGCAAGAGCGCAGCCCACGATCTTCTCGGATGCCTTCCTAACTCTCTGAACAAGGAGCTGTCATGCCCGTCCTCAAACTCTCGACGCCCGGTGTGTACGTTCAGGAGATACCCGCGTTTCCGCCGTCGGTGGCCGAGGTGGAAACGGCCATTCCGGCCTTCATCGGCTATACCGAAAAGGCAGTCGGCTCGGCGGGCGACGATCTCACGTGGATCCCCAAGAAGATCACGGACGTGAGTCAATACACGCTCTACTTCGGCGGCCCGCCGCCGGAAGGCGACGACAGCGTGGCGATCGACGTGACGATGGACGCCAACGGCGTGCCCGTCGTGACGGTGAAGCCCGACGCCTCGAAGCAGTCGGTTTACAAGCTCGCCTACGCCATCCAGCTCTTCTTCGACAACGGGGGCGCCACCTGCTACGTCGTGTCGACCGGCAAATACGGCACCGCGCCGGGCACGGTGACTGCGGGCGACCTCTCCAAGGGACTCGACCAGGTGCGCGACATCGACGAGGTGACGCTCCTCGCGATCCCCGATGCGCCAGCGGCCAACGATCCCACGCTCATCGGCAAGCTCATCCAGCAGGCGGCGACGCTGCAGGATCGCTTCGCACTGATCGATCCGCCCAAGGTCACGCCCAAGACCTCGGCCAAGCCGGAAGGCGACATCGACAACGACGTGAAGGTCATTCGCGACGCCACCAAGGGTGTCACGATGGATCGGTATGCGGCGGCCTACTACCCGAATCTTCTTACCAGCTACGCTCGTAATTTCGACTTCGCCAACCTCACGGTCGACACCGGGGACGCGACCGTGAAGGGCAAGAAGATGAGCGACATCGGCCAAGGCTCGGTCGTCTGGGGCAAGGTCAAGGCGGCGATGGCGCAGACGTACGTGGAGGTGCCCCCGTCGGGCGCCATCGCGGGTCTTTACGCGCGCGTCGACGCGACCAAGGGGGTCTGGAAGGCGCCGGCCAACGAATCGCTGTTCTCGGTCGTGGCGCCGACGGTGGCGATCTCGTCGCGCGAGCAGGAGTCGCTGAACATCGACCCGAACACCGGCAAATCGATCAACGTGATCCGCGCCTTCCCCGGATTCGGAACGCTCGTGTGGGGCGCCCGCACCCTCAACGGCAACGACAACGAGTGGCGCTACATCAGCACGCGGCGCTTCTTCAACATGGTCGAGGAATCGATCAAGAAAGCGTGCCAGCCCTTCGTGTTCGAGCCGAATACCATCGACACGTGGGTCAAGGTGCAGGCGATGATCGAGAACTACCTGGTCCTGAAATGGCGGGAGGGCGCGCTTGCCGGCGCCAAGCCCGAGCAGGCGTTCTACGTAAAGGTGGGGCTCGGAACGACGATGACGGCATTGGACATCCTCGAAGGGCGCATGAGCGTGGAGATCGGCATGGCCGTGTCGCGGCCGGCGGAATTCATCGTGCTGAAGTTCACGCAGATCATGCAGCAGGCCTGACGTCGGACCTGAACCCTCGTCCACCACTTCACGGAACCTCACACGACCATGGCCACATACCCTATTCCGGCGTTTCACTACAAGGTGTCCTGGCAGAACCTCGACATCGGCTTCTCGGACGTGTCCGGACTGACGCAGGAGATCCAGGCGATCGAGTACCGCGACGGACTCATGGCGGGCTCCACGCTGCCTCTGAAGCGACCGGGCATACGCAAGGCGAACAACATCTCGCTCAAACGCGGGATCGTCGCCAAGAACAACGACCTGTTCACGTGGTTCAACAACGGCGGAGCGCCCAACGTGGAGCGCCGCGACATCACGATCACGCTGTTGAACGACGAGGGCGAGCCCGTCATGGTGTGGACGATCTCGCAGGCGTGGCCGGTGAAATGCGAAGGCCCCGCGTTGAAAGCCACCGGCAACGAGATCGCGATCGAGACGATCGAGCTCGCGCACGAAGGCATCTCCGTCCGCACGCCGTGAGCCCATGGCTGCCTATTACCCACCGGCCGGGTTCCACTTCAGCGTGGAATTCGTCGGCGTTCCCGGCCTGAAGGACGACAAGGAGCACCGCTTCCAGGAGGTCAGCGGGCTTTCCGTCGAGGTCGAGACGGACGTGCTGCGCGAAGGCGGCGAGAATCGCTTCGAATACAAGCTGCCGAAGCGCGCCAAGTATCCGAATCTCGTCCTGAAGCGCGGCATGCTGCCGGCGACAGCGTTCAAGGACTGGTTCAAGTCGGCGCTCAGCACGTATTTCACGGTGGCCGTGTACGACTTCAAGCCCGCCGACCTCGTCATCAGCTTGATGGACGAAGCCGACCAGCCCGTCGCCACGTGGAACGTGGTGCAGGCCTATCCGCTGAAATGGTCCATCTCGGATTTCAAGGCAACCGACAACACGGTCGTCGTCGAGACCATCGAGCTTGCCTACCAATATTTCGATCGGACGCTTTGAGCCATGCCAGTACAGGTGAACGAAGTCGTCGTGCGCACCACGGTGGACACCAAGACGCCCTGCCTGCCTTTCGAGGAGGGCGACGAGAGCGGCAAGGATGGGGAGTCCGGCGGCGACGTGGTCGAGCGGGTGCTCGAAATCCTGCGCGAAAGAAGGGAGCGCTGATGGACGTTCAGAGCGCGGTGAAGCTGCCCTTCAATCTGAAGATCATCCCGACGACCGAGGAAGGTATTCCCTTCGGCGTGCCTTTCGTGGTGATGTTCAACCCGGAGACGTTCTCGGTCCACGAGGACATCGCGTGGTGCAAGGATATGGCGCCGGGATCGAACGGTGCGGACCCGACGTTCAAGGCGGTCAAGCCGCGCACGTTCACGATCGAGCTCACTCTCGACGGCACGGGTGTGAACACCAACGGCGTGAAAATTCCCGTCACGGCTCAGGTCGCGCTGTTCCGTGCCGTCACCACGAACGTGCGCGGCGCGATCCATCGCCCACCGTATCTGATGGTGCAATACGGCACTTTCGTGAACACGTGCATCCTCGTCTCCTCGGACGTGACGTACTCGCTTTTCGACATGTTCGGCCTGCCGATCCGCGCGAAGATCACCGCCAAGTTCACCGAGCGCGTGCTGAAGGGGTTGAGCGCCGTCCTCGGCATGCTTTCGTCTCCGGACCTCACGCATCGGGTGCAGGTGAAGGACGGGGACATTCTCCCCTTGCTCACTTACCGGGTCTATCACGACCAGAGCTATTACCTTCAGGTGGCGCGCGTCAACCGGCTCAAGAACTTCCGCCGGCTCGTGCCCGGTACGACCCTCGCCTTCCCACCCATCGCAAAGACATAGGCCTAAGAGAGTGCAGCGATGCCGCTGACCAGCTTGCCGCCTGCCGCGGAGAAGTCCAAGGACGTCATCAGCTGCACGATATCGATCGATGGCTCGGCGCTGAGCGGGGAAATCAAGGTCTCGCAAGTCGTGGTCAGCAAGGTCTTCAACAAGGTGGCCTCGGCGAAGGTCGTGCTGCTGGACGGCTCCGTGTCGGATCGGGAGTTTCCGCTGAGCAGCGGCGATCGCTTCAAGCCCGGCAACAAGATCACGGTGCAGCTCGGCTATCACGGTGAGGTCGACACCGTGTTCGCCGGGATCATCGTGAAGCATGCGATCAAGGTGCGGCAGAGCGGCTCCTCGGTGCTCGTCGTCGAGGCCAAGGACCCGGCCATCAAGCTCACGATCGGACGCAAGAGCGCGTACTTCATCGACAAGACCGACAAGGATGTGATCGAGGAGCTCGCCGCGGGATTGAAGCCGGAAGTGGACAGCACGACGATCTCGCACGAGCAGCTCATCCAGTTCGAGGCGACCGATTGGGACTTCATCTGCACGCGCGCAGAGGCGAATGGCATGTTCGTCCTGACCGACGACGGCACGCTCGTGGTGAAGAAGCCCGCGATGGCGGGGGCGGCAGCACTCACAGCGACCTACGGCGACAACGTCTTCGAATTCGACGCCGAGCTCGATGCGCGCCGGCAGCCGGACGCGATCAAGAGCGCGTCATGGGATTACACCAAGCAGACCATCGAGGAGGCCGAGCCTGGCGCCGTGAACTTTGCCGAAGCCGGCAATCTCAGCTCGGACAATCTTTCCGCCGTGCTCGGGGCCAAGGTCGGCCTGACGCACCCGGGCCATCTCGCCACGAAGCAGCTCAAGGCGTGGTCGGAGGCGTACGCGTTGAGGAAGAAAGTCGGCAAGGCCGTGGGGCGCGTGCAGGTGGCAGGCAACGCGGCGCTCAAGCCGGGGAGCAAGATCACGCTCGTCGGCGTAGGCGACCGTTTCAACGGGGATGTCTTCGCGACGGGGATTCTGCACACGTACGACGGCACCTGGTACACCGACATCCAGTTCGGCTGGAGCGACGACTGGTTCTACAAGAAGGAAGACGTCGTCGACGGACCGGCCTCGGGCCTGCTGCCAGGTGTCAACGGTCTCCAGATCGGGCTCGTGGTGGACACGGACGATTCGAAGGGGGGGCAATACCGCGTCAAGGTGCGGGTGCCGACGATCCGGTCGGGCGACAAGGGCTTGTGGGCGAGGGTCGCAACGCTCGATGCAGGAGACAAACGCGGCGTCTATTTCCGACCCCAGCGCGACGACGAGGTCGTGCTCGGGTTTCTGGCCGACGATCCACGCGAGCCGATCATCCTTGGGTACATGCACAGCAAGAGCAGCCATCGGTCGCCGCTGCCGGAGGAGCCGGGCAAGGAGCAATACGGCTTCGTGACGAAGGCGGGGCTCAAGCTGGTTTTCGACGATTCGAACAAGAGGATGACCCTCGCCGTGCCGAGCGGGGCGGGCAAGAAGACGGTGACGATCAACGATTCATCCGGAGCGCTGGAGCTGAAGGACGAGAACCAGAACACGATCAAGCTGGATTCGCAAGGCATCACGATCCAGTCGGCAAAGACGGTCACGATCAAAGGGTCGCAGGTCAAGATCAATTAGCAGGTCCGAATCGCTCCGTCCGCGGCGGCCTCGAGTCGAGCGAGCGGCAGCGCCGGGCGGTGCGAAGGAGACGAGAGATGCCCCTCGCGGCACGTGTCGGCGACAACCACACCTGTCCTTTGACGAATCCCAACGGGAGCCCGCACACCGGCGGTCCGGTGATGCCACCGGGAGTGCCGACCGTCCTCATCGGTGGCAAGCCCGCGGCCACTGTCGGATCGGTATGTACCTGCGCCGGCCCCCCGGACAGCGTGCTCAAGGGCTCGGCCACCGTGATGATCGGCGGCAAGCCGGCCGCACGTCAGGGTGATATGACCGCACACAACGGCGCCATCGTCGCGGGCTGCCCGACCGTGACGATCGGCGGCTGATCGGGGAACAAGGGACACGCTCATGGCCAACGAAGATCGCTCGTTCCTGGGAGTGGGCTGGAGTTTTCCGCCGACGTTCCGGCGCGAGTGGTACGGCGTCGAGATGCTGGTGGAGGAAGAGGACGTGCGCAGCAGCATGCGCATCATCGTCGAGACGATCACCGGCGAGCGCGTGATGCTCCCGACGTTCGGCGCGAACCTCCAGCCGTTCGTGTTCGAGCCGATGACTCCACCGACCATCGCGATGATCGAGAAGATCGTGCGCGATGCGCTCGTTCTGCACGAGCCGCGCATCGTCGTCGAGGACCTGACGACGACGCCGCGCCCGGAAGAAGGTTTCCTGGAGATCAACGTCTCGTACTCGCTGATCACCACCAACACGCGCTACAACTACGTGTTTCCGTTCTACACGACGGAAGCGACGAACATCGAAAAATGAGCACCTGCGACTGCCAATGCGACGTACCGCGCGATGGCTCGAGCCAACGCGGCCGCTACCTCAAAGCGCTGGATCCGAGCTATGCGCCGATCGACGGCAGGCGCCTCGAGGACCTGCTCGTCTTCGCATCGCGCTACGCGGCGCACGTGCGCTTTTACGACGTTCCCGAAAGCCGCCTCGCGGACGACGCCGCCGCGTCAGGGGCGATGCCGAGCTGGCGCGATTTTTTTCGCCGCGATCTGGCGGTCATCGCTGCATCGATCGCCACGGTCGACGTCGCCAAGATCAAGCGTGACTACGATCAGCTGCGCGCTAGCGTCGAAAGGCGTGCAAGCCGTGCGGCGCTGCACGCCCTGTTCGATCCGATCCTCGGGATGGTACGGCAGATCGACCGCTGGCATGGCGTCGCCATCGAAGGCAATCCCTTGCGTTCCGATCTCGAGCTCGCGATCTCCTCGACGTTGCGCGAGCAGGTCGGCAGGATGCGCGCGTACGAGGAGGGCTTCAAGTACGAAGACCCCGCGAACCCGTTGCAGCTCGATTATTCGACCATCGATCGGCAGGCATGGGGGCTCGACGCTCCCGTCACCGCAGACAAGTCCGCGTACCACGGCGCCGAGGCGACGGATCGCATCCGCAACGCCGCGCTGTACGTCGACGATGTCTTCAACGCGTTCCACGGGTTCATGACGGAGCTCGTCACCACGAGGTCGCTCGGCTACCTGAACTTCGCACTCGAGGCTTATCCCGCGCATCAGCCGCACATGGCGCTGTTCATTGCGTTCCTCGAGCTTTTCCAAGTGCTTCAGGAGCAGATGAACGGGCTCACGGCCCGCATGCTCGACTTCTACTATCGCGACGTTCTGCGCCTCACCCCCAAGCCCGCGATCGCCGATCGCGTGCATGTCGTGTTCGAGCTCGCCAAGGACGTGACGGAATACGACGTGGCAGCAGGTACGGCGCTCAAAGGCGGCAAGGATGCGAGCGGCAAGGACCTGACGTACGAGACCGCGACCGATCTGGTCGTGAATCAGGCTCGGGTGAGCGAGCTCAAGAACATCCTGATCGCCGCTTCGGCGCCCGAAGCCGAAGGGCAGCTGCCCGCGATCGATGTTTTCGCCTCACCCGTCGCGAATTCCCTCGATGGCCGCGGCGCGAAGATCACGGACCCGAGTGGCAAGTGGTGGACCTTCGGTCGCGGCAGCGACCGCCCGGGCGATCCGCAAAGCCTGTGCTACCGGCTGAGCACGCTCGGTGAAGACGTCGACGGCCCGCGCGAGCCGGCACGGATCGGATTCGCGCTCGCCTCGCCCCAGCTGATGCTGCAAGGCGGCAATCGATTCCTCATGTGGCGGCTATCCGGTATCGAGGATCTGGCGGATTTCCTCGAGGTGTACCTGACCGGTGCCAAAGGTTGGCTGAAGGTCGATCGAGGCGATCCGGCCATTCTCGGTAAGCTGTTCGAGGGTAATGCCATGGAGCGCTTCAATCCCGCCGCTTCGGTTGCGGGTCCGTTCCATGTCGCCCGGAGCGGGGCCCTGTTCATCTATCTGCCCATGAGCGCCGATCCCGTGGTTGGTTACGATCCCGCGCTCCATGACGGTCCTGCGTATGCAACGGTCCATCCGATGGTGCGCGTCATGGTGCGCGCGAGCGCGCTGCCTCGCGACCGGCTGCGCATGCTGCGATCCGGGGAGCAGACGCTGGTCGTTCGCGTCGGCTCATTCGATCCGGAGGATACGCCGCAAGAGAAGCGCAGCCTGTATTTCGACGGATTGAAGACGATGGTCGTGGAGACGGCCTCTGGCGTGGTCGATTCGTCCAAGCCGTTCGATCCTTTCACGCTCTTTCCGCATGGGGGCATGTCCTTCTTCGTCGGCAGCCCCGAGGTCTTCAACAAGCCCTTCGTGCCGCGGCTGGAGCTCGGCCGCCTGGGCATCAACGTCAGAAGGACGGACGACGAGGACGACGAGATCGCAAGCAAGAGCGATCCGCGGCTTTACGCCGTGTACGTGCTGCGCGACCGGCAGTGGCGGCGGGTGTCCACTCCCTCCGGTGCAAGCACCTTCAACCGCTTCGACCTTTCGAGCAACGTGCTTCAGACATCGGTCGTCGAGCAGCTCTCGCCTTTCGAATTGCCGCGACTGCCTTTGGAGTCCTTCAGCGAGCTGCGTTCCGACCTCGCCAAGGGATTCGTGCGGCTGGACCTCGCGTTGCGCGAGCGAGTCGCGGACATCCAGAGCAGCCAGAATCTCGCGCCGCGCCTGCAGATCAAGGAGATCTCGCTCAGCTACACGTCGGTGCTCGACGCGCCGGACCCCGAAGTGGAGCAGTTCTTTCACGTCTATCCGTTCGGAGTGACCGAGGTGTTCCTCGGGAGCCTGATCGCCGCGGAGCCCGACGACCCGATGCACCAGCTTTTCGCGAAGCTCGACAGCGCCAAAGGGGGTCTGCTGGTCGACGCGCATCTGTTTCTGCTGCCGCAATTCACGTATCTCGGTCCCAACGCCATCTATCGCGCCGCACTCGAAGCTACGAAAGTCACCGTGCCCAGCGGACCCACGCCCGCGACGCCTGTCGCAGTCGAGCCGGCGGCACCGTCGCCTGCTGCTCCTGCACCGCCGTCGCCATGCGAGGCGTTCATCGACAAGCTGCTCAAGGAGGCGAAGCCTGCCGAGGGGAATCACACCCAGTACTCAGGCATCGATCAGGAGCAGGGCATGCTGCTGATCGGCCTCGAGGGTTTGCGCCCGTTCGATACGTTGTCGTTGCTGTTCGAGTTCGCGGAAGGCAGCGCCGCCGACGAAGACGACGACCCGCCCGAGATCCACTGGTCCTATCTCACCGGCAACGAGTGGCGCCCGCTGAAGGGCGAGCACCTCGTTTCGGATGGCACGTACGGCTTCCAGACGACGGGCATCGTCAAGATCGACGTGCCGGAGGACAGCACGGACAACAACAGCATCTTCACTCCCGGGCTACGCTGGTTCTGCGCCAGCGTGAGCGAGCACGCGGACCGCATCCCCATGCTGATAAGCGTAGTCGCCCAGGCCGTGGAGGCAGAGCTTCACGACAACGACAACGACGCGACCCATTTCGACAACGCGTTTCCCGCCGGAAGCATCAGCAAGCTGGTCGTGCCGGTAAACGAGATCGCCAAGATTTCACAGCCGTTTGCGTCCTTCGACGGCAAGCACCGCGAGATCGGGCGCGAATTCCACACTCGCGCGAGCGAGCGCCTGCGGCACAAGGCACGAGCGATTACCGCGTGGGACTACGAGCACCTCGTGCTGGACCGCTTTCCCACCATCTACAAGGTGAAGTGCATCACCCACACGGATCCGAACTGTCTTTGCCGTGGTCCCGTGAAGAAGCCCGACGCGGCGATGCAGACGCCCGAGCCGTGCTGCGGCCCGCAAGTGGCGCCGGGACACGTGCTCGTCGTGCCGATCGCCAATCTCAAGAGCCGCAATACCGTCAATCCGCTCCAGCCGAAAACGAGCCGGCGCACGCTCCTCGCCATCCAGGATTATCTCGGCCCGCGCACCTCGCCGTTCGTGCACGTGCACGCTCGCAATCCGGTGTACGAGCAGATCCTGGTGTTCTTCCAGGTGCAGTTCACGCCGGGCACGAACAAGGGCTTCTTCCTCAAGAAGCTCAACGACGAGATCGTGCACTACCTGACGCCGTGGGCGTTCGACGAAGACGCCGAAGTGTCGTTCGGTCAGAAGATGTTCGCGTCGGCCATCATCAACTTCATCGAAGAGCGGCCGTACGTCGATTTCATCGTCGACTTCCTGATGTTCGTGTGCCGGGACGCGTGCTGCCCGAAGACACCGGAGCAGTCCGAAGCCGCGCACGACGCGATCGCACGGATAGCCAACTGCTGCGATGCCGAGCGAATCTTCGCCTCGAAGGGGCACGACTTCATCTGCGATGTGATCGCGGAGCCCTCGACGGCCCGGTCGATCCTGGTTTCGGCTCCGCGGCACATCATCATCCCTTACGAGCCGACGCTGCAGCCCTCGCCGTGCGAAGCGCGCCGGGCCAAGAAAACGTCTACGCCCGTCGGACCGCCCGCTGCGCCGCCGGACGGCGAGCCCATCGCCGTGCCTCAGTCGGTAGACATGCCGCACGCGGCCGACGTCGCGGCACCAACGCAGCCGTCTTCGGGCCGCAGACGTTCTGCAGCGTCCAAGACGCGCACGAAGCCCAAGGCGAAGCGCGACCGGGAGAGTGGCGGCTCCGAGCCTCCCGCAAGTGAACGCAATCCAGACGAGTAACGACCATGCCTGATTCGATTTCACTCGTCAAAGCCAATCCGCTGCTCCCGGCCGAGGACTACGTCGCCTTGCGCAAGCAAGGGTTCAAGGCGATCGAGCGGCTCGGAAGCGCGCTATGGACCGACTACAACAACTCCGACCCAGGCATCACGATCCTCGACGCGCTTTGCTACGCGATCACGGACCTCGCGTATCGCACCGGATTCGAGGTGAAGGATCTTCTCGCTCCGGAGAAGCTAACACCCGACACGTGGCGGCAGGTGTTCTATACCGCCCGCCACATTCTTCACAACGGACCGCTCACGCAGGACGACTACCGCAAGCTGATCATCGACGTCCAAGGCGTGCGCAATGCATGGATCGAGCCGAGCAAAGATTACGAGGTCCCACTCTGGATCGACTTCCACCATTGGGAGATGCGCGAGGACAGCGACTGTGCGTGCGGCGATGACGGGGGGAATGTCTGCCGTGGACACCTCCAAATCGAGCCCCCCGCCGACTTCACGTCGAAGAGAGCCAAGGCGGAGCGCGACGCCTTCGTCGCGCAGGCAGAGCAGCGGCGCCTCGCCCTGAAAGAGCATCGCGAACGGCTGCAGGCGCTGGCGGCCAAGTACGATGAGGGTTCCTCCGCGCGGCGACGCCTCGAAGCGAAGGCCGAGGCTATCGCGGCCAAAGAGCTGGCGCTCGCCCGTCTCGTGGCGCAGATCGAGACCGAAATCGAAGGTGCGGCGGACACGCCGGCGGGCGGCGCGGGCAAGATCGTCGAACTCGAGGGCCTCTACACCGTGATGGTGGAGTACGAGGAGGACGTGATCGACGAGGATCGCCGCGAGGAAGTGCGGCGGCGGGTCGTCTCGCGCCTTTTTCGCCATCGCAATCTCTGCGAGGACTTCCTCAGTATCGAAGCCATCGAGTACGTGGACGTCGGCGTCGGCGCATCGATCGAGCTCGAGGAATATGCCGACCCCGACGAGGTGCTGGCGCAGATCTTCTTCATCCTCTACCGGTATTTCACCCCCTCCATCCGCTTCTACACCATCGAGCAGATGCTGGAGAAGGGGCGTTCGATGGACGAGATCTTCGAGGGGCCGGCGCTCTCGCATGGCTTCATCGATTCGGTCGAGCTCGAACGCACCGATCTCTTCCGCGATATCCGCCTGTCTGACGTGATCAACGAGATCGTCGACATCCCGGGCGTCAAGGGTCTTCTGTACTTTCACCTGCCGTTCGCCGGCTTTGGCGACCCGGCTTGGGATCAGAACTATTTCAACATCTGGATCGCCGAACTCCGGCAGGCGCGCAAGCTTGCACGCGTACAGCCAACCAAATCACAGGTGGTGTTCTGCAAGCAGCGTGAGGTGATCACGTATTACACGGAGCGGCCCGAGGATCGGCGCCCCGAGCGGATGCTCAAGCTCTTCCGCGACAAGAAGGCGCTCGAGCGCAAGTACAAGCTCCAGGGTCAGGCCGATGATCTGCCCGTTCCGGTCGGCGAGTACATGGCGCTCGAGGACTACACGCCGGTCACGTACACGCTGCCGATGTGCTACGGGGTCAGCGATCGTGCGGGGCTGCCACCCGGCGCCGATGCGAAGCGGCAGGCACAGGCGCTGCAGCTCCAGGGCTATCTGCTGCATTTCGAGCAGATCCTTGCCGACTATCTGGTTCAGCTCGGCTCTGTCCGGGATCTCTTCACGTTCGATGCGTCGGTCATGCACACCTACAACGGCCGCGTGCTCGAGGATCTCAGGGATCTCGACAAGCTGATCGTCGAGCCACGCTCGACGTTCGCCGTTCGGCTGCGGGAGCTTCTCGAGACGCCGGAGGCGTTCGCCGCACGGCGCAATCGCTTTCTCGATCATCTCCTGGCCCGATTCAGCGAGGACCTTTCCGACTACGAACGGGTGTCGCGGTGGCTGACGCCGCGCGGCGTCGAGGCGCGGCTCCTCACCGACAAGATCAACCTCCTCAAGGATCGCGAATACCGCGCGATAAGCACTTATCGGGGCCAGGGCTACGATCCGTCGCAGAAGAACGTCTGGGACACGGACAACGTCTCGGGCACGGAGCGTCGCGTGAGTCGTCTGCTCGGATTCGCGCGCGCCGACCGTCGCACACTCACTCCGTCCTTCCTGATGACACGGCCGGTGATGCAGACCGATCCGGCCACCGATGTGGCATCCCAAAAGAAGAACGCCCGTGGCCAGGCCCTCAACGTAATCGTGCTCCTCGATCCGAAGGACGACGCGCGGGTGCTCATGACCAGTGTCGAGGTGGCCGACGGATGCTGCACGGACGAACTCATGCGGCTCATCGTGGATCGCGCCGCCGAGCCGGCGAATTTCGCAGGCAAGCGGAGTCAGCGGCCGCGCATGCGTGGCCACGCGGAGGGCTCCGACGCGTTCATGTTCGAGCTCTGGGACGGACCGGACCTGGAGCATGCCACGCTGCTTGCCAACAGCGCCGACTTTGCCTCAGCGGAGCTTCGCGACGAGGCCCTCCGGGCAACAGAAGGGGCGATCGAGGCGATCCATCGCAACGAAGGCTTTCACCTGCTCGAGCACATTCTGCTGCGTCCGCGCATCGACGAGGTCTTCGACGACGCGGATCGACCCATCGACATCTCCCTGCTCGATGTCTGCCTCGACCCGTGCGACATGGGGATCGGCATCGACACCGGGGCGGAGCGTCCGTCCTATGGTAAGCAGGTCGTCCGTGTTCCGGCGCGGCTTTGCTTCGACAAGATGCCGTGGATCCTGAAGTATGTCCGCGTCGAAGACCTTCAGGACCGGAACGCCGCGTCACTGCTCTACCAATCGGTACCCATCCGCAATGGGTCGCCCGACCCGCTCAAGTTCGCTCGGTACGAAGCGCTCCAGCGACGTGTCCGGGACCTTCAGGAATTCGGATCGGAGCGCGTGAACTACGAGGTGGTGTCGAACGAGGCGGAGAACCCTGCCGACGTGCGCTACGGGTTCGTCATTCACGGCCGGCGCAAGGTGGCTCTCGCCCAGACTCTGTTCGCGTTCAAGAAGCAGGGGTCGGTGCCCGAGGGTGCGGCGCATCCCGAAGATTACGTCGAGCATGCGATCGAGTCCTGGATGCGGTACTTCGGTTTCGAGCTCGATCTGTATTGCGAAGCCGATCCGTGCGATAACGACGAGGACCCGTACTCGTTGCGGGCCACTGCCGTGCTGCCATGCTGGGCGGGGCGCCTGCGCGATCCAACGTTCCGCAACCTCGTCGAGAAGACGATCGAGACCGAGTCTCCCGCGCACGTGCACATCCGTGTCGTCTGGGTCGATATCCGCGAAATGCAGCGCTTCGAAGAGGCCTACTATGCCTGGCTCGAAGCGATGTGGCGCAGCCAGCTTCCGGAATATGAGTTCGTCAACCCGCTGGTGGATGTTCTGAACACGCTTCGTTGCTGCCGGCCCTGCGAAGACGAGTGCGACTGAGGCTGTCGTCGGCGCGCTAAAGCGATGATTCACGTCGTCAACCGCCTGCGATTCGAGATCCGCTGCCCCGACGAGGCCCAGGCGTTCGTCATTCGCGCGAATGTGGCCGCGAGCCTGCAGGAGGCGGCGGTCGAGGCGATCGACAGCGTGTGCAGCCGGCACACCTCCGAAGACGAGTGGCTGCGAGTCGACACGATAGAAGTCGATCTGGGCGCCCTCAGCCAGAACGGCCTCGAGCGCAATTTCGCGGCGGAGTTTCGCGAGCGATTCGAACGGGAGCTCGTGAAGAAGCTCGCGGCGAGCGGTTCGGCGGTTACGCTGAGGCCGCTCGTGGACCGCAGCTTCGAGCTTTTCTGCCACGTGTTGCTTTACGGTGTGCTTCCCTGGTGGGCCGCACGGGAGGAGGTCGTTCTCGATCGCCTGGCGATGCAGCTTCACGCCGAGCGCGCGATCGATCTGCGGGAATTTCTGCGCGCCAATGCGAAGAATGCGCATCTGTGGCTTCGCGCGTCCTGGCAACTCGAAGACGCGGGCCGGCGGGCGGTCATTGCGGCGCACGAGCCGCTCGCTACGCTGTGGGCGCTCGTCGAAGCGGCGCTGCGGCGCGCTCGCCGCGACACGTCGGACACGTGGCGCCAGCAGGCGCAGCATCACGACAGCGTCCTTGCTTCGGCACGGCAGATGGTGCTCACCCTCGTCCCCGAGTTGACCGGGCCGGCGATGGACGAAGCGCTCGTCGCCCGGGTCGTGACGGCGGCAATCCATGCCCCTTCGACGGCCGCGGTGACGATGCCGACGGTCCGCGACATCGATGTAGCCGCTCCTGCCGATGCGCAGGCCCTGCGAGAGGGGGCGATGCCGGCGCGCGCGAGCGACAGCGATTCGCCGCTGGCAGTCGACTCCTCCGCAGTGGCTCAAAGGCCGCTGCAGGAGGAGGTGCGGGTCGTCGTCCGGCATGCCGGTCTCGTTCTTCTCGCGCCGTTCTTCGTTCGCTTCTTCGGCGAGTGCGAATTGCTCGAGAGCGGGCGGTGGCGCAACAAGCACGCGCAGTACACCGGCATTCATCTCCTCAAGTTCCTGTGCACGGGGATGCAACGGCACGCCGAACACGACCTCGCGCTCGAGAAGCTCTGCTGCGGTGTGTCGCTGGGCGAGCCGGTACCGCGTGACCTCGATCTCGACGCGCGCCTGCTGGCCGAGGCCGATGCGCTCCTGACGGCGGTGCTAACCCACTGGGACGCACTCAAACGCACGTCGGTGCAGGCACTGCGAGAGACATTCCTGCAGCGTGAGGGGCTGGTCCTTCAGCAGGAAGCCAACTGGCTGTTGCGGATCGAACGGAAGACCGTCGACGTGCTGATCGACAGGATCCCGTGGGGGTATTCCGCGCTGGCCATGCCTTGGAACGATTACGTGATCCACGTGGAATGGTGAGACGCACCCAATGAGCAGTGAAACGATCGCCATTGGCGCGGGCGACGAAGGGGTCGATCGCCTGCAGCTCAATGCCGACGCGCTATCGCGTGAGATCCAGTGGTTCGCGCACGTCGCCAACGAACGTCTGCGCGAGTATTTCCCGAAGCCGGTCGTGGACGTACCGACCGAAAAGGAGCAGACGCAGCGTTGGTCCCGGCTCATCGGAGGAAGGGACAAGGCGCGCATTCCCGTGCCGGGGGGTGGCGAGCCTCTGGCGCTCGGATACTCCGGCATCGAGCAGCCGGACCTGACCGCCGACAAGTCGGTGTACGCCGAGTTCGTCAAGTACTACAAGCTCGGTCGAGAAGAACGCCTGCTCTTGATGCTCGCGATCATCCCGCACGTGCAACCGCACCTCCTAGATGTCTTCTTCACGCCGAACAAGCTGCTCGGGCGCGGGTACACCGAATTCGGCGGCCTCAGGGCGACTCGGCACAACGGGTTCATCCCGACGATCGAGACCGCCCTGTTCCTCCTCGCGGCCGACGATCTGGCCGAGCGCTTTCGGCTTTACAGACTGTTCGAGCCCGATCACGTGTTCTCCGCGCACCAGATCCTCGTGTTCGACCAGGAAGGTCGCGGCAGCGAGCCGTTCTTCAGCAGCCCGATCTACCTCGCCGACGAGTACGTCGATTTCTTCACCAAAGGGACCGTGCGCAAGCCGCAGTTCAACATGGAATTCCCGGCGAAGCGACTTACGACCGACATGGTTTGGAAGGATCTCGTCGTCGACGACTTCACGGCACGTCAGCTCGACGAGCTACGCATTTGGCTGCAGCACGGGCAGACGCTCTTCGACGACTGGGGCATGGGCAGCAAGCTCAAGCCGGGCTACAAAGTCCTCTTTTACGGTCCTCCCGGAACCGGCAAGACGCTTACCGCCGTGCTCCTGGGCAAGCTCTTCGGCATCGACGTCTATCGCATCGACCTTTCGATGGTCGTGTCGAAATACATCGGTGAGACGGCCAAGAATCTGGAGAAGGTGTTCAGGAAGGCCGAGAACTGGATCCTGTTCTTCGACGAGGCGGATGCTTTGTTCGGCAAGCGCACCGCCATCTCGGATTCGCACGACAAATATGCGAACCAGGAGATCGCGTACCTCCTGCAGCGACTGGAGGATTACCGCGGGCTCGTCATCCTCGCATCGAATATGCGCAGCAACGTCGACGAAGCGTTCACGCGACGGTTGCAGGCGATCGTTCAGTTCCAGAAGCCGCAGGCGCGCGAGCGGCTGCGCATCTGGAGCAACGCGTTCAGCAAGGCATCCACGCCACCGCCGGAAGAGGAGATCGCGCGGATGGCGCAGCAGCACGAGCTCTCGGGCGGGGCCATCATGAACGTCGTGCAGTTCGCCTCGCTGAAAGCGCTGAACCGTGGCGACAAAGTGATCACCGTCGACGATCTGCTCGAAGGCATCAAGAAGGAGATGCGCAAGGAAGGCAAGACGCTATGACGCTGCAATGGCAGTGCGTCGGCCCGGGGCAGGCGCGCGTCGCAGTCATCGGGGCAGTGGGGATGCTTCGCCGCTTGCAGCAGGGTAGGGCGGCAGAGTGATGGTCATCGGCTTGCTCACGGCTGTCGTCTGCCATGCGAGGACCGGTTCCTCGACTTCTTGACCGACTCTTGGCGGCGCCGGCGCATCCGTGGTACCGAACCCGACCCGTACCGTGACCGCGTAATCGCCCGGCGACAATGCCGCTTCGCGCTGCGGGTTCCAGAGGTCGCTGAGGCGGCATGGCCAGCGCAGCATGACGGAGCGCCGCAATGCGTCGTGGCCCGCGATCGCGACGACGGCGGGAGCGAAGTATCCGAATACCTTGGCGCCCGGCTGCATGGCTTCCCGCGCGTAAGAGAGCTCGATCTGCCGTCCGACGTGACGCAAGGCGAGCGCGCCGTCGTCCACGAGCCACACCGGCGAGCCGGTCGAGTTGCGCACCTCGTACGTCAAGCGCCACGAGGGCGTGCTCGCGTCCACGACGGCCTCGACGATGGACACCGAGACCTGGGCGGGGGTCGATGCGGGGGTCGTAGGACCGCCCGCGAGCGGCCCACGCCGCTCCCCCCCACGGGTGCGAGCGCCTTGGGGCGGCCCGGCGGCGCTCATGGGATGCGATCGCTGAGCTTGTACTTGCCGCCGTAGGTTCTGTCGCGCCACGCCTTGCACTTGGCGAGATAGCTCGACCATTCCGCCTTGCCGGGTGCCGACTTGTCGCGCCAATACGACTCGCCGCAGAACGGATCTTTGAATCCGCCGCGCAACTCGATTCCGTGCTCCCGGCGCAACTGGTTCTCACGCTCGACCGTCTCCTGGTGGCCCCCTTCGCCACGGGTCGCGTTCTCGTCCCGGAGCTTGTTCTCTTCGAGCCATGCATGGCCGCAGAACTCGTGACCGAGCACGAGCCACGGATCGATATCGAGTGTCTTGCCCGTCACGGTTGCAGCACCCCACAGCTTCGGGCTGTTGGGGGACGGCGCAGTGACCACGTTGCCTGACGTGTGCGGCCAGTCGGTGTCGTCCACGACGATCGTGTAGTCGTTGAACGAGTCGACCATCTGGCACACGCACTCGCATCCAACGGGTTCCTTGGACTTGTCCGACGCGGCTGCCGTGCGTGGACCGGCGGTCCCCGCGGGAAGAAACGTGGGACAGAAGCTCTTTTTCATGCTCACGAGGCCGGTGGCGGCATCGACGGAGATCGCGCCTTCCGAGCAGAGCACCTGGAGATAGCTTTGGACCGTGCGGGCATTGGTCTGGACCAGGCGCTTCCCCGTGGGGTTGTCGATCAGCTCTTTCGGCTTGTCGACTCGCACCTTGCGCTGGATCGCGGTGCCATGGGTGCTGCGTGGGGCCGCGGCTTGCTGCACGGTGTGCGCGAGCTCGTGCGCGAGCAGGTGCTTGCCGGATGCGGATTGCGGGTCGTATCGGCCGCGGTCGAAATAGATCTCCGCGCCTGCGGTGAATGCTTCCGCATCCAGGGCGCGGCTGAGCTGCGATGCCTCCTCATCCGTGTGAATCCGGACCGCGGAGAAGTCGGCGCCGAAACGCCGTTCCATGAACGACTTCACCGCGGGCTCGAGGCGGGTCCCAGCGTCTTGCGAGCTTGGCAGGCGGGTCGGAGCGGATCCCGGCGCGCGTCGGCCGGCGGATCCCCAAGCGGCCGAGAATCTCTTCGCGGGCAGGGCAAGCGGACTACGCTGCGCCGCATGCTCATTCTCACCCGTCGCACGTTCGCGCTGCACCACCGGAACCGGCGGGATCTGCATCGCACCGTCCGCGGCAGCGTCGGCTTCGTGCTCGAGCGCAGTTTCGGTCGTGCCGACATCCCAGGCAGCTTCGGTCGCGAATTCCGCGCCGCTCACCTCCGCCGCGGGCGCTTGCCGGTAGCGGTGGATGCCGCGAAATCGTGCGCAGGGCCGGGACCACATCGTGCGCATGCTCCCGAAGCGGGACGATCGTGAAGTGTACATCGGAACCATACACCGTGAAGCTCGTTGCTTCAACAGCGATGCGCGCGTGCTGCGAACGCGTGCGCTCGAAATCAGGCCGGCAGAGCACCGCGTCGCCATCCGCCTGACGTTGCGCGAGGAAGTCGGCCCAATGGGCGAGACTCACCCGCAGCACGCCTCCACGGCGAGAAGCCGCGCCGGCGCTCCGCGCTCACGCCACTCCCTGGTTTGGCCGGCGGTCAGGAGGGGCAACTGCCAGGCGCGCCACGGCAGCGCTTCGGTGCGCAGCGCGCCGTTGACTTCGGGCTCGCGGGCAAAGACGTTGCAGTCGCCAGTCGTGCAGCGTGCCCAGCAGCCGTGTTCGCCTGCATACGTAAGCTGATCACCACCTCAATGGAAGCGCTGGCGACTATCTTAATGGTCACCATTGTCCCCCGCTGCTTGACAGGCAACACCGTAGTCAGCAGGACGTGCACTGTTTAGCCGAGTGCTGCAGGAGTTTTGCGGACATCAGTGCTACAAGGTCCCGCACAGTTCTGCGATCGCTTGCAACGGGCGCCCGCAATATTGATTAACGATTCAGGTACTTAGCTTGCCAGCTTTGAACTACGAACCAGGGGGTCGTGGGTTCAAATCCTGCCGGGGTGCGCCAAATACCTGCATCAGATCAAGCGCTTGCCGCAACCGCGGCAGGCGCTTTTCTTTTCAGCACCACGAGTGCGGGAGTTTTGCGGGACCCTGCATCGCACACGCGGTCGCAGCGCGACCGAGGAGGGCCGCGAAATTCACGGCATATCCGGTTTGCGGCTCGTTCGCCGGTTTGCTTTGCGCCATTCTGTGGCTCAATTTCAACAGCCTGTTAGGTAACAGGTCGGCCCTGGCTGTTGACCAACTACCTGAACCGCAGGTTGTCGCGCGAGAGCTGGCTGATCGAGGCACACCCCATCAGCTTCATTCCTCGCTCGATCTCCGCCTGCATGAGGCCCAGGGCTCGCTCGACACCCGCCTGGCCCGCGGCCGCCAAGGGGAATAGATAGAAGCGTCCAAGGCCCACGGCTTTCGCGCCGAGCGAAAGTGCCTTCAGGACGTGCGTTCCACGCTGTACCCCTCCATCCATCATCACGTCCAAGCGGTCACCCACGGCATCGACGATCTCCGCCAGTTGATCGAACGCCGACCGCGAGCCATCCAGCTGCCGACCGCCGTGATTGGACAAAACAACCCCGGTGCAGCCAATCTCCGCCGCGCGCTTTACGTCTTCCGGCGACATGACGCCCTTCAGGCAGAACTGCCCGTTCCAGTCCCGGACCATTTCGGCCACATCGCTCCAGTTCATGGATGGGTCCAGCATCTCGGTGAAGTAGCGTCCAATCGACATCGCACCGCCGCCCATGTCGACGTGCGTTGTCCAGTTGGGGCAGACTGAAACGCTCGTGGGTCAGATAGTTCAGGCCCCACAGCGGCCTGAGTGCGAATTGCAGCATGCCGCCGAGCGTAAGCCTGAACGGAATTGAAAAGCCGGTGCGTAGGTCCCGCTCGCGGTTTCCGCCGGTGATGCTGTCTACGGTCAGCATCATGACCTCCACACCCGCTTCCTTGGCGCGTTGAAGCATGGCTCGATTGAGGCCGCGGTCTCTATGAAAATAGAACTGATACACCTGCGGCGTCGAGTAGGCGTTGCGCAACTCCGCCATGCTCACTGTGCCGAGCGAGGATACGCCGAACATTGTGCCGTACTTTGATGCGGCGGCCGCGACCGCGTGTTCTCCTTGATGGTGAAACAAGCGTTGAAGGGCAGTCGGAGAGCAATAGAAGGGCACCGCAAGTTTCTGACCCATTACGGTCACGGATAGATCGACAGTCGCCACACCCCGCAGGACATTGGGTACGAGATCGCAGCGATCGAAGCTCGCCGTATTCCGGCGATAGGTCACCTCATCGTCTGCACCTCCGTCAATGTAGTCGAAGATCGGCCCCGGCAGCCGGCGCTTGGCCAGTTTCCGAAAGTCATGGAAGTTATGGCATTCGCCGAGTCGCATATTCCGAGAGAGACTTCCTTCCGCGTGCGCGGGCCCAACGGCGCTCACGACGAGTTCATTTTGGCGGCAACCGCGCAGAACCTACGACGAATGGCCAGGCGATTGTTTCCGCCAGGGCTGGAAATAGCAAAGATGGCGATCTGAAATGGCGAAGAACAGAGTCGCCAATACGAAAGCAGTTCCCTCAGCCACCGATCCTTCAACGCAGAATGCTCGCGGCGATACCGCCTCGCCCAAACGTGGCGTTTTTCAACACCATTGGCCGATAGCAGGCATTACTGTGTTACTGCAATCGGCCCACAAAGAGACGGTCGGCGTCGCCGCTCGAATGTCCAGGAAGCGGTCATCTGACTCGGGTCCGTTTCCTTGGGAATCCACAGACCTTTTCTCGATGATACGTCGAAATCTTCGCCCATACGGCACGTGAAAGTGGAATGCAGGCTCCCTCGGGGATTCCGAGACGAAGGTGTGCAGGTGACTGGGGCGGCCTACGCAGGCTAGCGGTTTGCGCTGACCCCCGATGGGCTGACAATACTTCCGTGCACAAGCGCACGAAGCTCTGCCGCCGAAGCCTCGAGCTGGTCGATCCTTCTCTGTTGCGCTTCGGTCTCGCGTGTCAGCGTGGCGACGCGCACATGTTGGTGGGAAGCGGCGGCGGCCTTGGCCAGCGCATGCAGGAGTTCCACCTCGTCTGGATCGGGCAAGGTGCTGTTGGTGTGGGAGCCGAACATCATGACCGCAGTCAAGACATGCTGGTTTACCACCGGGATGGCCAATACCGGAAGCGCCGCGCCTTCGGGCACGCGTGCGGGTAACAAGTGCGGGTCGTCAAGCTTCAACGGTCCGTGATCAGCCTGCAGGTAACGCACGAGCAAAGCGTCGGCTGCCAGGGTCTTGCGTGATCGTCGCTCCAGCCATGGGCCAGTACGCGGCGCAGCTGCCCCCCCGGCGAATCGCGATAAAACAGCGCCGCCGAGGCCAGGTCCAGGTTGTGCACGGGCTCAATCACCACGGCCTCGGCAATGCTGCGCTCGTCGGTGGCATAAGGCAGCGCGGCGGTGACCCGGCGCAGCCGCTGTTCTGCCTGATGGTGCTTCCGGAACAAGACGCGATCGAAGAGCAGGTCGATGACATGGGTGAACCGGTGCAGCACGAGGCCGAGGCCGATCGCCGCTGCCCCTTCGAGGCCTAGGGTGAGGTGCGACTGCTCGATCAAGCGGCCCAGCAGCCAGTGCACGGCCCCCACGCCCGCCAGCGCCAGCGTGGATACCGCGCCATAGACCAGGGTGCGGCTGACGGCGAACTGCACGTCGACGACACGCTGGCGCAGGATGGCGTAACCGAGCGCAAGCGGCCACAAGACTCCGTAACAGAGCGCGATCACCCAGTGCCCGGTGGAAAATCCACTGCCGCTGAGAGTAGACGACAAGATAGTGGGCATAAGGAAGAAGAGAAGGGCCATGACCGTAGCAAAAAGCACCGCTGCCATACCCGTAATCGCCCATTTCAGCCGTGCGCGATCCGTGCCATCCGATTTCTGAAATGTTCGCCAAAGAATTGCCAGGGCAACGAGACCGCTTAAAGTCACAATCGCCACCCAGCTTGACAGGACCGCTCTCGACGGCACGTCATGCTCGAAGGGCACGAGGTTGTTGGAACGGACCCAGATGACGAGCCAAGCCAAGACGACCGATACGCCGAGCGCGCGCTTCCACCAGGACCATTTGAGCAAGGTATTGCGCGGAAAACACAACGCAAAAGGCACCACTGCGAATTGCATGCCTGCGAACAGCAACACGATCGGCGCCAGACTGAGTCCATGACCCGCTTCAAAGGCGAAATAGTAGATTCTCCATGACACAGGAGGTGGAACCGACGTCATCGCCAGTAACATGCTCCAGGCCATCAGGCTGGGCCGCGCCCAGACCACGAACACGCCGAGCAGAATTCCGATGGTCGAAGCGATGAGCCGAGCCACCATCCCCAGCTGGTCGTACAGCGTGGGCAGATAGGCCACCCGCAAGGGAACGAACGTGGCAACGGTACTCGAGCCGTCGGCACGACGCACAGGCAGCGCCGCGATGAATCCTTCGGGCATCTTGCGGTAGCTCGCTGACACCCAGTCCGCTTCCTTGCTGGGATCGAATTCGAGCACGTCACCCGCGCGCAGGCCGGCGCGATCGGCCACTCCGCCTGGCGTGACCGACGTGATCTGCTTTGAGTGGCCGCCGATCCAGACACCTTGGTACTGCGGGTCCGCCCGGGACAGATCGAACAGTTGCAACATGGGCCAGTAGGTCGCCAGGAGGAATGCGCCCAGTGCCGTGGCAACCGAAGCGTTGAGCGCTCTCGCGAGTGCGCTCGTGGGAGTGGGATTCGCCATTCCCGGGAAATCACTCAGGCTATCGATGTCGGATGACCCGGTGTTCGACCGCATATTTGCCCGGACCGAATGCGAATAGCACCAGCAGACCGCCCATGACCGATACGTTCTTCATGAGCATCAGTTGCTGCACCGTTGCTTCATCGGAGGGCGCTGCCCAAAAGCGATGAAACACAAGGGTAACCAGCGTCGTGAAGAACAAGATCAACAGGGCGGCCGAACGCGTCTTCCATCCGAACATGATCGCAGCACCACCGCCAAGCTCAATGAGGATCGTAAGTACCAGCAGTATTTCGAGCAGCGGGTCGACGGCTGGCAGGCCCGCGCTCGCCATGTAGACAGTCACGTCCGTAAAGCCACCGATCTTGCCAACACCCGAGACGACGAACATCAATGCGAGCACGACGCGGCCGACCAATGCCGCGCTATCTCTTGTCGCATTCATTGAAGGCTCCCCGGTTCATGGACCGGACTACGACCATATCGGCCGATGACGATATGGGGTCGGCGCTTGGTGGAGTATTTGCCGTGTCGGAGCTCCGGTCAACAATTGGTGCCAACCTACGCGCCAGGATCGCTCCGTCCTGTAGGTCAACCCGCCCCCGAAAAAGTGGTGGCATCCGAGGAGGCCGTGTTGCGCGCTGTTGTTCAATGAGACACGGCTGGCGTCGCCCGTTGCGCAGTCTGAACGACTGCTTCCATCGGTTTCATCGCTTGCCCCAGAATCACCTCGGCAATGGCCCTCCACCGGTCCGCCAAGATCGACCACGTACGTCGACTCCCGCGTAGCGATGGGCAATGCTGTGCAAAGTGACCGACATGCTTCGGCCGCGCCGCTTGCAATTTCCAGAACGAGACCATGCTGCGGAAGCACCCGCTGCAGCGCCTCGGGGCTACGATCCTTGCTTCGTTCCGCAGCCGCCGATAACGATCGGCCGTCGGCGAGCTTCTCTCGAATGCCTGTGCCGTTGCAATCCCTTCCCACAACGCCTGTGAGAGCCCTGGTGCACAATTGCGGCACCATGATCGCGCGTGCACCTTCCCCGGCGTGACTGATGACTGCCATATCTGCCGAGTCCGTTCCCGTACGGCCAATCGTGGCACTGTCGGTCGGCGCTTGTGGTTCTGCGGCTGCGCTTCGCGTATGTGATCCACTGTTGCCGCGCCTTAGCGCAGACTACGGCGTCGGGCTCGGTACTGTGTCGCAGACCGTCACTGCCTTCGCGATCGCGTACGGCGTGATGCAACTGGCGTATGGTCCGATCGGCGATCGCTATGGCAAGTATCGGACCGTCACGGTGGCGACACTCGCGTGCGCAATGACGTCGGTGGCTTGCGCGTTTGCGCCAACGTTTTCCGCCTTGGTGATCGCCCGCATGCTGGCCGGCGCCACGGCGGGCGCGTTGATCCCACTGTCGCTTGCCTGGATCGGCGACGCGGTTTCGTACGCGCGTCGGCAACCCGTACTTGCGCGATTTCTGGTGGGCCAGATGTTCGGCATCGCGCTGGGGCAGCTCCTCGGTGGCTTGGGTGCGGATTTTTTCGGACCCCGGCCGGTGTTCCTGGCACTCGCGCTGTGGTTTGCCGGAACGGCCTGGCTCATGTGGTGCTTCGCTCCCCGTCATGCTGATGCGCCGACCACAAGTGCTGGTATCGGCACGATTGTCATGCGCTTTGTATCGGTGCTGCGAGTGCCCTGGGCACGCGTGGTGCTCACCTCGATCTTCCTGGAGGGCGTGCTGCTCTTCGGCGCACTGGCCTTCGTGCCGACCCATCTGCATCGGGTGTACGGGATTTCGCTCACCCTCGCGGGCTCGATCGTCATGCTCTATGGCGTCGGCGGTCTTGTCTTCGCGGCGTTGGCGCAACTGCTGGTGCGCCGCCTCGGTGAAGCGAGGCTTGCCGCAGTCGGCGGGACGCTCCTGGTCATAACCCTTTCATCGATCGCGCTCGGGCATGTCGCGCTCATCGCCGGGTTGGCGTGTCTGGTCGCGGGGCTTGGCTTCTACATGCTGCACAACACGCTGCAAGTGAACGCGACGCAGATGGCGCCGGCGCAGCGCGGAAGCAGTGTCGGCCTGTTCGCCGCCTGCCTCTTCATCGGACAGTCGATTGGCGTCACCCTCGCGGGGCACGGCGCCGAGCGGTTCGGCACGGCACCGATCATCGTCGGCGCGGGCGTGCTGCTCGAGGTTCTGGGCCTCGCATTCGCGGTGGCGCGCCGGCGGCATCAACCAGAAATCGTGTGAGTGCGCGGCGCCGGGATCGCGGGTCGTCTCGCCAATGGCCGCTCCCGGAAATTCCACGGCGCACCGACCGGCCGCTGTTGGCCGAACCGCACCGGCCGAGCGGCAAGCGCAGTTGCTCCGTAAGAGCGGGCGCTGATCAGACGCCAGTCTGCTCGGCCCGCTCGAGCGCGTCATCGACCTCGATGCCGAGATATCTGACCGTGCTTTCGAGCTTGGCGTGCCCGAGCAGCAGTTGAGCCGCCCGCAGGTTCTTCGTCCGGCGGTAGATCAGCGAAGCCTTGGTGCGCCGCATCGAGTGGGTCCCGTAGTCCGCCGGATCGAGCCCGACCGACGACACCCACGCGTCGAGGATGCGGGCGTACTGGCGAGTGCCCAGGTGCGGCGAGCGACGTACCCGGCTCGGGAACAGGTAGTCGTCAGCCCTCAGCCCGGCCTTCCGGAGCCAGGTCTCCAGCCCCTCGCGGGTCGCGGATGAGATCTCGAATTGGACCGGCCGCTGCCTCTTCTGTTGTAGGACGGTTGCCCGGCTGACGACCCGGTCACCGTGGCAGACATCGCGGACGCGCAACTTCACCAGATCGCAGGCGCGCAGCTTGCTGTCGATGCCGAGGTCGAACAGCGCCAGTTCCCGAGCGCGGTTCTCCATTTGCAGGCGCGCCCGGATCGCGCGACGTCCTTACGTTTGAACGAGGCCTTGTGCCCCACGAGCTTGCCCTTGTTCCAAGGTACGCGAATGTGCGGACTGTTCGCGCATTCCATGATGGACCTCCTTGCGTTGAGCCGGGCCGCGTGGATTCGCCGACCGGGTGCGCAGGGCCGAGGCGCGGGGCCTCGCCTGACAAGGTCCATCTTCGATTTGGAGTTGTCCGCTATCGGGCTACCCTCACGGCCGGCTCCGACCGGCCAGAAGGGGATGCTCCAAGCGAGCATTTGCGCGATCCCCCAAGGAACAGCCGCATCAATCGGACCGAGACATACCCCGGCAGGTCATTGCGCCGGCTGATATGGCCCCAGTTGCGCGCACGATTACTGAGCTTTCGGAGTGTCGGCCGGCATTTCTCCGCGCGCCCTCAACGCTTCCCTCAAGCGCTCGCCGTAACGATCGACGATCGTCGTTTCCCTGATCTCGTTGTAGCTCTCGTTTGCCGTGAACACCGAGTCGTCGTGATCGTCGGTGTGTTCGGCTCGCGGCCTGCCCGAATCAGCTCGCTTGCGATAGAGCTTCTCCTTCCATTCGGCCGCCGACTTCGTGAAGTAGTGATTCAGCTGAATGACGTCGATCGTGAGGTTCTCGTTGCGCTCGCTTTGAATTCGATTCATGTGCGGGTCCACGTAAAGCGAGCCTTCTCGCAACGTCGCCACATGCGGATTGTCGAAGAATCCAACCAGCTTCCTGGTCTTGACGACAGACTTGATGGCAGCGTGCTGCCGCGCCTGCCGATAAAGGTAGTTTTCGATCACGCCGCCTTCGGGTTTCGTCTCGTGATGGCCGTCGCCAAACATGACCCAATTGATGCCGATGCCGTCGTAGTGTTCGTAGTCGAGCACGAATTGCCTGAACGTAGCGTGCTTGTGGGGCAGCACGAACTCGTCGATGTCGAATACGGCCACCCATCGGGTTTCGTGCTTGTAGTGCTTGCAAAAGTGCGCGTAGGCGCGAGCCTGGACCGCCTCGCCCGGAGCACTCATCACGGAGCATACGTCGCGATAGGGGCGAAGCACGTCCGCGACCGGAATCTTGCTATCGTTGTCGTAGAAGTAGAAATGATCGACGCCGTGGAGCAGGTAGTAGTTGACGAACTCGATCAAATAGGATTCTTCGTCCCTTACCGGCGTCAACAAGGAAAGATAATGCCTAGGCACGCAGGCTGCTCTGGGCAAAGGCTACGTTTCCTGCAGGGCTCTCGGCGGCGCGCCAGGTTGCGTAGTGCTGCATCGTCAATCGACCGGCGCGATCTTCGTGGGTGTTTTGGAGCAGGAAGTAATCCAGAGCGAGGTTCATGCCTTCAGCCGCCATTTTACTTGCGCGGGGTGCTTGCGCAGCAGATCCACCAACTTCGCGCCAGCCTTTTCGCCGCGACGGCCACCGCCAGCCACGAAGCCGAGGAAGTAGCACGCCCCGGCTATCCGCGATCGGAGATGCGGCCGCGTGTCCGACACTTGCGCACGAGTCGAAGCGTTCAGCGGACACGTTCTCCTCCATCCGCAGCGGGATAATCCCATCATCATTTCAGGGTTTGCGCGCCCCGGCCGCGGGCTGCAGGGGCGCGCGGGCAGGCGCGACGACGTATGCCGGGACTCGCTCCGAAATCCCCGACCGGCAGGAAGGGGTCGCGCACAGACCGTCGGCGATCAGGCCGAATTCGGCCACAAGCCGTCAAACGAGCCCGACGCGGAATTTTCTCAAAACCGGCTGTTGGGCGCCGCACCCTCCTGCGCCAGCCGCTCGGCAATGGTCTCGCGCAGCTGGCGCTTGAGAATCTTGCCGACGGGGCTTACCGGCAGCTCGCTGAACAGCTCCAGCCGCTCGGGCAGCTTGAACGAAGCGATCTGTCGTTCGCGCAGAAAGGCGACCAACTCGGAAAAAAGCAACGTCTCGCCGGGCAACGTCACGACGCACGCGCAGGCCTTCTCGCCGAAAACGGGGTCGGGCATGCCCACCAGCACGGCCGACTTGACCTTCGGGTGCGCGAGGATGAGGTTTTCGACCTCCTCGCAGCTGATCTTCTCGCCGCCGCGGTTGATCATGTCGTTGCGCCGGCCCTCGGTATAGACATAGCGGCCGCGCTTGCGGACGATGTCGCCCATCCGGTACCAGCCTCCGGGAAGGAAGGCCTCGGCGTTCTTCTCCGGCGCGTTGTAGTAGCCCCGGATCGTGTAGGGGCCACGGGTTACGAGCTCGCCCGCTTCGCCGTCGGCGACCTCGCTTCCGGCGTTGTCGATGACCATGATCTCGTCCTCGTCGCACACCGGGGCGCCTGAGCTTTCAAGCAGCAGCTCGTCCGGGTCGTCGAGCCGCGTCATGTTGATCAGGCCCTCGGCAGTGCCATAGATCTCCTGAGGCGTGCAGCCGAGCTGCTGGCGGAGCCGGCGCCGCAACTCGGGCGCAAGGCGCGCGCCGCCGTTCTGCACCACCTCGAGCGACGAGAGGTCATAGGCCGACAGCGCATCGGAGTTGAGCCACGTCGTGATCAGCGGCACGACGGCGGCGATCACCGTCACCCGCTCCCGCTCCACCAGCGAGAAGACATCCTCGACTTTCGCTCCGGAGGCGAGCACCACCGTGCCGCCGTAATAGAACGCCCCCAACATGCCCGGCGACGCCAGGTTGTAGTTGTGCCCCAGCGGGAGGATGGCCATGAACACCGTGTGATCGCTGAAGCCCGAGGCGGCGCCGCACAGCCGCGCGTTGAGCACGTAATCATCGTGTGTGCGCGGGATCAGCTTCGACAGCGAAGTGGTTCCACCCGAAAGGAGCATCGTCGCCACGTCGGACGGCTTTGGTCGCGCGACCGAAGGCGGCGCGTCCGGCAGGCTGCCCATCGCCAACTGGCCTGCTGCCGGTTCACCGGCTACCAGTACGTGCTTCAGCGCGGGGAACTCGGCCTGCATCTGACTGGCCATGACGCGGAAGTCGAAGCCGCCGACGACGTCGGGGATCAGGTAGGCGGTCGCGCCGGAAGCGCGCAGGAAGTGGCGCACCTCGGCATGGCGGTGGGCACGCAGCGCCATCACCGGGATGGCGCCGATCATGGTAAGCGCGAGATAACTGACGACAAATTCAACGGTGTTCGGCAACTGCATCAACACGAGATCGCCAGGTCCGAGGCCGACAAGGGCGAAGCGGGCAGCGCGATCCTGGCAGCGCGCGAGTAGCGCCGCGTAGGTGAGTCGCTCGTCCCCTTGCACGAGGGCGAGCTTACCCGGTGAGCGGCGCGCGCCGCGCGCGAACATATCGCCGATGGTCACGCCTTCCCACAGGCCGCTTGCGCGGTAGTGTGTCGCGACGTCCTCCGGCCAGCCGACGAAGCGTTCCATGGCGCCTGCCCCCGTTATCTCATCGTGCAATGCAAGAATGGCTTTCGTAGATTCCCAGCGTGCGCCTGCAGGGGCGCGTCGTCGACCACGAACAGATGGGCCGGTGATGTGCTCGAACTGTTGGCGAGACGCACGTCGGCGTGCGTTGGCACGGCGAGGGTGTCGGCGGTCTCGAACTGATACGTGGCCTCGTCGACATGTCCGTGCCCGCGCCTTCGACGACGTGCAGGATGGCCGAGGCGGACCGCTGGGGCAGCCGTAGCTCCTCACGGGGCCGCAGCTGGAGCGCCGAGAAGCCCAGCGTCGCCAGGCATTCGCGCCCGGTCTCCGGGTTGACGTAAGCCAGCTGCGACAGCGGCAGCGAGTTCTGCGCCCTCAGTTCCTGCAGGGATTCGGCTGGCAGGTCCACCAGGCGACCCGGGTGGGCGGTCACGTTCGTGTTTCCTCAGACCAGGACTTCCGGGTGCAATGCCTCGTAGGACGCCGCGAGCCTCGGATCCCGGCGCCTGACTTCGGCGTGATCGACGCGACCCGTGCGCGTCATGTAGCTGTACGCGAACTCGACGGGTGCAAGCGTGCGCACGAGGCGATCCATGTCCTCGTACCAGCGCAGGCTCGCGTTCGCCGCGTCCCAGATTTTCCTCATCGGCGGCAGCCGCTGTTGCTGGAACAGCGCAAGCGCACCCGGAACGTTCTGCGGCCCCACCTCCTTAAACGCCTTGAACAGCGCGACCGAATCCTCCATGGCCAGGCGCGTGCCCGAGCCGATCGAGAAGTGCGCCGTGCGCAACGCGTCGCCGAGCAGCACGATGTTGTCGAAGCTCCACCGTTCGTTCCAGATCGCCGGAAAATTGCGCCACTGCGAATTGTTCGAGATGATCCGATGCCCATCCAAGTCCTGCGCAAAGACTCGCTCGCAGTGGCGAATCGTGTCGTTCGGGCTCATGGACTCGAAGCCCGCGCGCTGCCAAGTGGCAGCTTCGACCTCGACAAGGAACGTGCTGCGGTCGGGATGGTAACGGTAATGATGGGCGCAGAACACGCCGAGGTCCGTCTCGCGAAACGTCAGCGTAAGGCTGTCGAAGGCCTTGGTGCTGCCGTACCAGATGAACTTGTTCGGGCGCCAGTCGGTCGTGGTGCCGAACCGGTCCTCGTTCTGGCTGCGTATCCACGAAAATGCTCCGTTCGCCCCGACGACGAGATCGGCTTCGCCCATCTGTTCTAGCGTGGTGATCTCGGCGTCGAACTGCAGCTTCACGCCGAGCCGCTCGACGTAGCCGTACAGCAGCGTCAGTAACTCGAGGCGGCCGATGGAAGCGAAGCCGTTGCCAGCGATCGGAATCGCCGTGTCGTTGTGGACGATGGTGATGTTGGGCCAGTTTTCGAGGTGCGGCGTCAGGTACTGGTACAGCGCCTCGTCGTCGGCCCGCAGGAACTCGAGCGCGCGGTCGGAGAACACTACGCCGAAGCCCCAGGTCGCGTCGCGCGGGCTGCGATCGAAGATCGCAATGTCGTGCGACGGGTTGAGACGCTTCATCAGCGCCGCGAAGTACAGGCCCGCGGGGCCGGCGCCCAGGATTCGGATCTTCATCGTTCAGTCCGCCGCGAGTCGTGTAGAGGTCGACCATGGCGCATGGCGCAATATTTGTCGATACAGTGACCAGTATATTTCAAGTCACCATCGTGTAATTGCCCCGTGGACGTGCGCGTGACCTGAGTAACCGTCTTTGCTGTCAACGGGGCACGCCATAATCGACGCGAAATGGTTGCTGATCGCGCGCCATGGCATTGAGGACGGTGATGAACTTTCGCATGGCGGCGACGAGTGCGACCTTCTTCAGCTTGCCCGCGCTGACCAAGCGCTCGTAGAACCGGCGTATTGCTGGGTTATGCCTGGTTGCTACCAACGTCGCCTGTATGGGGCTCGTCGCAGTTCGAATCTGCCACCCGCCGATACGGCGCCGCCCGGAGCTGGAGCCAGAGTCGCGGGCGAAAGGAGCGACTCCAGCCAACGCACATATCTGGCGGCGATTCAGTCTCCCGAGCTCTGGCAGATGAGCTCGCAAGGTGGCGCTGATGATGGGGCCGATGCCCTGCGCAGAGCGCAGCAGTTGCTCGAGTTCCCCGCATTGCGTCTGGACATAGCGTACCCAGCAGGCGTCGATCTCATCGAGCCGCGCCCCCGGCGCCTGGATGACCGCATCGAGACTGGGCAACACGGCCAGCCGAGAATCATCGTTCTCGACCTGGTCGTCGGGGACATCGCTCGCGATCGACGTATCCGCATCACCGGGGCACTCGAGATAAGCTCGCCGGTCCTGTGTCGTCCCCATGGCCTTTGCTTTATCGATGAGGAGACGCTGGTCGTCGCCAACCGCGGCAAGGACGCTTCCGTCTTCGCGGTTCCACCGAGTTCAGCGGGTGAGCGACAGTTGACGCTCGCGCCGGTTTGCACGATTCACGACGATCACACTGACCAGCTCAAGTCGCCTGGGTCCGTGGCCGTTTCGCCGATCGAAGGCAATTTGTACGAGCTGCTGATCTGCAACAACTACGTGCATTACGTGACGCGGCATGTGGTCGAGAAAAGCGCACATGTCGTGCTGCGCAGCAGTCAGATCCTGTTGCGCAGGAGCTTGAGGGTGCCGGATGGAGTATCAATCGACCACGACCGGCGCTGGATCGCGATCAGCAATCACGACACGCACAGCGTGTTCCTGTACGAGAACACTTCGCGCCTGAGCGCGTCCAGCAAGCCGGATGGAATCCTGCGCAACGTGAACTACCCACATGGGGTGAGGTTCACGTCAGACGACGAATTCATCCTGGTCGCGGACGCCGGATCTCCGTACGTGAACGTGTATGCCAGGAATGGCAAGACGTGGAAGGGGACGCGGCAGCCGATCACCACGTTCCGTGTCCTGGATGAGGAGCGCTATTTGCGCGGGCGTTACCATCCGACCGAAGGCGGCCCGAAGGGCATCGACATCGACCGTGAGATGACGGTCATGGTCACGACGTGCGCGCAGGAGGGTCTCGCGTTCTTTGATCTCCGACAAATCCTGAGCGCGCGCGGTCATTCGATTGATTGGCGCATGCGCAGCTTGCGGTGGCGCTACGAATGGGTTCGCGACGACCTGCGCCGTCGCCGCGGATGGAGATAGGGCGCCTCCATCTTGTTGTACCCGACGCACCAACCCTACTGGCGGATGTCGCCCTCAACGATGCCGCACGCCCGCGGCGCCGGGACGCACTGGTCGCAAATCTGCCCGGCACCCTGAGCTTCCTCGCCGCCGGACTCGTATGGCTCGGTTTGGCATCGCTCCCGCATCGTTCTTTCGATGCCCGATCTTCAGGGCGCGATGAGACCGTGCCAAGAGCAGTGCTGCAAATGAGGCTGCTCGGGCACCGGTCCCCACGTATTCCCACCGATCTTTCCGTTCCAGAAGGAATTGCACGCGCATAGCCTTACCTGCGCGGTCCGATCCGACGGCAGGCAATCGATTCTTGACGTCTCTGTGTCGGCATTGCCGTCGATCATTCAAGACCTTCGCGGTCGATTTTCAATGCGAGGAGGCAGCCACACAGGGCATGCTACTGAAGTACGGGGAGGATCCGCAGTTTGGAGAGCCGCTACCACGCAAACTGCTGGACGTGTTTGACGACAGCCGGGATCTGTCATTCGCGGGCCACCGCCGCGAAACGCCGGGATCAGGTATCGGCGCGCGCGCGTACTACCTGCGGGCGATCGAAGTGGAAAAGCGGCAGCTGCTCGACGCGCTTATCGCCGCGGCCACAGACCCGCTTGGGCCACCGGCGGGGGAGACCTACACTCCCTTGCGACGCACTTCGCCATCGGCTATCGTTGGATCAGACACGCGATGTCCACGGAGCAGTCCCCCCAAAGCGGTCTAATCCCCGCCCGCGCGCCCCACGTCGATTGCGCGAAGCCGCTGATCGCTGAGCTGGAGACGTGAGGTCTGGTGCGGAGTCCAGTGCCCGGAAAAGGAACGCCATGGCAGCGAATGATCCGACCGTGCGGTGCGTACGTGTACGTCCTGTACTCGCGCCGATGCCCCTGCCATTACAGACCAGCACCGGCGCATTGACCGCTGCACCGCTGGTGCTGATCGATCTCGAGACGTCCACTGGTGTCGTCGGCCGTGCCTATCTTTTCGCCTTCACGCGCGCCAATCTGAAGCCGATGGCCGCACTCGTCGAGAGCATGGGCGAGATGATCGCTGGCGATGCGATCGCGCCGTTCGAGATTGAGCGTAAGCTGCGCCAGAAGCACACCCTGCTCGGCGTACACAACCTGGTGCTGATGGCGCTATCGGGGATCGACATGGCGGCGTGGGATGCGCACGCGCAAAGTCTCGGTCAACCACTAGTGACGGTGCTCGGCGGCACGCCGCGCCCGATCAAGGCCTACAACTCCAAGGGCCTTGGCATCATGCCGCTCGATCGCCTCGTCGATGAGGCGCAGGCGCTGGTGAATGAAGGTTTCACGGCGGTGAAGCTTCGCCTCGGGCGGCCCGATGCGCGCGAGGACCTGGCCGCCGTTCGCGCCGTGAAAGCAGCCATCGGTGCGGAGATCACGCTGATGTGCGACTTCAACCAGGCGCTTACGGTCAACGATGCCATTCTGCGCGGGCAGATGATCGACGACGAGGGTGGCCTGCTGTGGATCGAGGAGCCAACGCGCGCTGACGATTTCGCCGGCAATGCGCGCATTACGACGGCGGTCAGGACTCCGATCCAGATCGGCGAAAACTTTATGGGTCCGGAGCAGATGGCCCAGGCGCTCGCCGCCAATGCCTGCGACTATGTCATGCCGGACGCGCAGCGCATCGGCGGCGTCACGGGCTGGATGCGCGCTGCCGCTCTGGCGCAAGCTGCCGGGCTGGAAATGTCGTCGCACCTCTTCCCGGAGGTCAGCGCCCACCTCCTGGCGGTAACGCCTACGTGCCATTGGCTCGAGTACGTCGATTGGGCGAAGCCCGTGCTCGCCGAGCCGCTTGTTGTGAAGGACAGTCACGTCCTGCCGCCTTCACGGCCCGGCAGCGGGATTGCATGGGACGAGGCAGCGGTACGGAAGTACGCCGCGTGATGCGGCGTACGCGGCTCCAGCGCTATCCCCTGAAAACGGGTCGCGAAGAAGTGGGCCGCGACTGAAATCGGCACCGAAGGGTCCGTGATCAGTCACTACCGCGAATCGTTCCGGACAAAGGAGTAGCCGCACGGTGTGCTGCTCGACTCGATATTCCTGTCCCTCAAATCCGCTGGTGTAATTGGAAACAAGCGGCACGCGTTCGGACGATCATCGTATATCGAACATAGCCGCGATTGCTCGTCCCAATGGGGGCATGTCAAGAGAAGGTTGCAGCACGCGCCGCATGAGATGCACGACCCGGTCAGACGGTGTTTGCGCTTCAGATGCAAGGCCAGACCGGGAGAGCAAGGTGTTGGCTGATCTCAGGGTGCTTGCGGCTGACACGGAACAGGTGCTGAAGGCGACCGCCAGTAACACCGGACAACATGTGGCGCAGTTGCGTGCCAAAGTGGAGGAGTCGCTGAATGCGGCCAACGCCCGGGTCGCCGACCTGCAGGACGTGGCACTCGCCAAGTCGCGAGCGGTCGGACGAGCGACCGACGACTACGTTCGTGCCAATCCCTGGCAGGTATGGCGATCGGCGCCATCGCCGGGGCAGTTTGGTCGATGCATCCGCCTTTGGGTTGCAGTTGACCCGCTGGCGATCGGGTGGAGATCGGCCACGAGCGGTCGTACGATCGCGTGTCTCGAAGCCGATGTAAGTGGCTTTTCCAGTGCGACCGCAGTTCGCGGTCGAGGCCGACGGGCCCGGATGCGTCTCCGAACACCGGTCAGGCCCTGAGCGGGCGAGCGAATCCGCTGATTCCAGCCGTCAGTCCGGGGTCGGTACCTGTTGGTACTGCTCGGGGGCGCTCTTACACACCGGGCAACTCGGGCTCGGGACCTTGTTGAGCGTCGAGCCGCAGGTCTGGCAGACGAAATAGAGCCCCGTCTTTTCGTCGATCGCCTTCGCCACCTTCTCGAACAGCATGGGCGAGTAGCGCCGGATCTTCTGGATGAGGTCGCGGTGTTGCCGCTCCGATTCCCAGGCGAACTTCACCAGCCTGGCCGCTTCGCCATGGCCCTCCGGCTGCATGCGCTCGAGTGTGCGCGGATAGAGGCTGTCAATGGAATCGATCTCGTCGTCGATGGCGGCGATCAGGTTCTGCTTGGTCGTTCCCGGCTTCATCGCGGTGGGCGCCGCGTCTGCCCGGCCGCCCAGGCGCGTGATGACGTCCCTGAAGTTGCGCGCGTGCACGCCCTCGGACGCCGCGAACGCCGTGAACATGTACGCGATGCCCCGATAACCTTCCTTCTTCGCGATGCCGGCGAACTCGACGTAGCGGCGGTGTGCGTCGGTCTCGCGCTGGAAGGCAGAGCCGAGTGCGGCGACGGTTTGCGAATAAGCTTCCCCGGCCGCAACGCGCGATCCAGCCGTTGCCACAATGCCCGCCAGCAGCGCTCCCAAGTTGCGCAGGAACGCCCGGCGATCCATCCTTGCCCTTTGAGGCCGGTTCATGCCGATGTTCGCCCCCCCGTTTGGTGAAGCCTAAGAGTCCGATCAGGCCGAGGCTTTGCGCATGATCAATTTCGGTTCAGCCAGCGGGGGTGAAACATTTCAGATCGGCTAACGGGCGGATCGAATGATTCATTGGGCGCCATTGCTCCTATTGCTCCTACTGTCGCCGGGCTCCTTGTCGGCGATGTCTGGTTTCGCCAGAGCCGAAGGACGGGTTTGAGTCGACATCAGCCCGACGCCTCGCTCCGAAGCGGACACCAGCGGGAATGTCCGCTCTCGGTGGACGCTACTATCTCAGTGCGGCCACCTCCAGCCGATCAGTGTCGCCGTGGAATTTTCCGGTCAAGGGCCATTGGCAAGGCGGCCAGCGCTTGGCGATCCCTCGACGCCGCCGGGTACTCAGACAACCCACCTCAGCCGCACGGCCTAGTCACTATGGTCAATGGCGACATGCAGCGTGCCGCCCGCCCTATCCCCAACACCGCATCGGGGAGCACAGGGGCGGGCATGGACGGCCCGTTCCCCGCCACGGAATGGACATCTAGGCGGCAACGACTATCATTTGTCCAAAAAATTTGTCAATCGTGGCTGATAGCATCGGCCGGTGATCCCGCCGATCGCGCGGAGAAGGAGCGTCCAACCGAAGGAGGTGAGCCATGGGTAGCTGCATCCTAACGTTTGATCAGATGCAAATACTGGCAAAGAAGAGTGACAGCCGGCATTCCGACAACGACTGGCTGATCGTCACCTGGTTTGTCGGTCCCAACAATGTGCGCACCGACAAGGTGCCGCTGCGCAATCAGGCGGCCTCGGTGGTCCTCGACAGCGGCGACACGATCCAGCCGGTGTCCTTGTCGGTAGATTGCGCCGACGGTGATCTGGTGACCGCGACCTTTGAAGTGGTCAATCTTGGCTCGACCGACTTCTCCGACCAGGTCCAAGCCGCCGCCGACATCGGCAAGGAAATATCCGAGACTGTGGCGAAGATCTACCTCAAGGCGGCGGAAGAGGTAGTTCGCTACGGTGTCCCCTTGGGCAAGGTCTTCGCCGACGGCATCGAGCAGGTCGAGCCAGTGATCGTGTCTTCGGTCGGTGCCGCTTGGGATGACATTATCGTGCCGCTGGTCGACGACGTCATCGAGCTGCTGCAAAAGCTGGTCGGACGGCCCAATTGCAATGGCGACGTGTTGCACGACATCGTCGTATTCATGCCGTTCGAGCCGAAAGATCCGCAAACCTGGACCCATGCGCCTTATGTGGCGTCGAGCAAATCCGGATGTGGGTCGGCCGCCTCCACGAGCGTCGTCTTCACCCGCGAGCGGGTGCTCGACAGCCCCATGCAGTTCAGCAACACGCCGCCGCCGGCGACCGAGACGTCCCCGGTGCAGGACGGCTCGCTGGCCGATTGGGTCGGGCGCTGGGCTGAAGATCCAGGGACCCCGGCGCCGATTGTCTGGGTCGACATCGAGCCGTCGCATGCCGCGTCGGGATCGCTCGCGGTGACAATCGTCGAGCACGTTGACCGCCGCTTCGGCGCCGAGTTCGACGGTGGTGGCGATGTGCTCTTTCCGCACTCGCACCGGGTGCTCAGGTATTACGGCAATGTGTTCGGCGCGGTCCGGCCGTGGTACCACGCCACCATGAAACCGGGCGATCTTGCGCTCAAGCTCGGTGCGGCGGGCGGCCCGCAACATCCGATCGGCGGAACCCATGGCGGCGCAGAGGCAGCCGCTCGCGAGATCGCCGCGGCTGTCGGGCGCAAGCGCGCGAATAATTCGCGTCATGCTGAGCAGGCCTCGCAACCAACCCGCAGCGAGGCGCTGAGCTTTGGGCTGACCTGGCAGCGGCCTGCCACCACCAGCCCGATGGTCCCCGTAACGACGACGCTAAGAACCGCAGTGTTGGGCGTCACCACAACCCCGGATTTTGTCGAGATGGTAGACGCCATCTCGATTCCGACGCAAGGAGTGCTGCTCTGCCTCTATGCAATCAAGCAGGAGGGACGCACGATTGGCCACGTGCTGCGCTACATACGCGAGCAGAACCTGCTCTACACCAACGCCGATGTAATGCTCGCGCCGTGGTCACCGATTGGGTAGCGGGCACCCAGGGGCGCGCACCTCGCCGGGTCTCGCGCGCCACCGACGATCCAGTTCTCGTTGGGCCATGAAAGTACAGGGAGGAGAGCACGATGAGCAGCGAACAGGCGGCACCTGAGACGAAAGGCATTACGGTGAAGTTACTCGCAACGGTCGACCTTGGCCCTGAGATCGAGGGCATGGCAGGGCGCCAACTTCGAATGCGTATGGTGACCATCGAGCCTGGAGGCGTCTTCGGCCCGATTCACGACCATAAGGACAGGCCAGGCACGGTGTACATACTGCAAGGCACGATCACTGACCATCGGAATGGAGTCGCTACGGACTATGGGCCGGGAGTGGGGTGGCCCGAGGATAGGAACACCACACACTGGCTTGAGAACAGAGGAACGGTTCCGGCAGTGGAGATCTCGGTCGATATAGTCAGGCAAGAGTAAGCTCGGGCCCGACATCTAACACGGTCGTGCCCGACACGCGGCTCGACCGAAGCGCTTAAGTCGGCTTCGCCTGCTTTCGCGCGCCCGGTCGGCCACAGTGACCGTCAGATCATCGTAGCGGTCCGGAGCGCCCCAGCGGCACATGCATTGCGACTACAAGACACGTGACGATGCGCGGGTCAGTTTGTTCGATTACATGGAAGTGTTCTACAACCGGCAGCGACGGCACTCATCGATTGGCTACGAGGCCCCGCTACCGTTCGAGGCGATGAAATCGCCTCGCAAGGTGTCCACCGTTCGTGGGGAAGATCAACCGTGGTCATTCACAACAAACAGGTTGCGGGAGATTTGCGCTTCGGCCATTTGCTTCCGGAGTCTTGTCGACGGCCGCATCCCGCAGCATCCGGCCGCCGTTCAGACCCCCAGATAGCGATGTAGTACCTCGGGCTGCGCCTTGATCTGCTCCTTCGTCGCCTCGTGCACGATGTGTCCGTTGTTGATGATGTACACGCGCTGCGCGAGGGCGAGGGTGGCAGCGAGATTCTGTTCCACGATGACGATCGTCTGGCCAGCTTGAGCAAGTTCGCGACATACTTCCATGAGCCGGTGCACGATCACCGGCGCGAGACCCTCGAAAGGCTCGTCGAGCAGCACGATCTTGGGAGCGCGGATCAGCGCACGGGCGATCGCTAGCATCTGCTGTTCGCCGCCGGAGAGGTCCGTGCCCCGACTCCTGCGCCGCTCCTTCAGCCGCGGAAACATCGCATAGACGCGCTCGAGTGGCCATGGGGATGGCGCCGTGAGTCCCGCCAGTACGAGGTTTTCCTCGACGTCCAGACTGCCGAAGACGCGCCGTTCCTCGTGCACGAGTTGCATCCCGGCTTTGGCGATGGCGTGGCTCGGTCTGCCGGCGACATCCGTTCCGTCGAGCTTCACCGATCCGCTGCGTGGCGTGACCACGCCCATGAGGCTTTTCAAGGTAGTGCTCTTGCCGGCGCCATTGCGGCCGAGCAGTGCGACGACTTCGTTGCTCTCGACGCGCATGGATACGTCGAACAGGATGTGCGAGTCGCCGTAGTAGCTGTTCAGGCCGTTCACTTCGAGCAGGCTCATGGCGTCAGCACCTCGTGGACGCCACCGAGATACGCCTCCTGCACTTTGCGGCTGCCCCGGATCTCCGCCGGCGTCCCTTCCAGCAACACGCGGCCTTCCTGGAGCACGGTGATCCGCTCGGCCAGCTCGAAAAGGGAATCCATGTCGTGGTCGATGATGATCGTCGTGCGATCCCGGCTTATCGTCCTGAGCAGTTTTACCGTCGCGACCCGCTCGCTCGGACTCATGCCGGCGAGCGGCTCGTCCAGCAGCAGCAGATTCGGCGAGGAAGCGAGCGCGAGCCCGATCTCCAGGCGCCGCTTTTCGCCGTACGCGAGCTGCGACACCGGCATGTCGCTCCTGCCGGCGAGATTCACCAGCGCAAGCGTGTGCTCGACCTGCTCGTCGAGCGCGGCGATGCGTGACATGCCACTGAGCGCATCCAGCTTGAACTTGCCGCGAAGCGCTGCAAGGACGGCGATCGTGAGGTTCTCGCGCACGGTCAGGCGATTGAAGAGCTGATTGACCTGATAGCTCTTGGTGAGGCCGAGCTGGCAGACGTCGGTGACGCTCAGGCCGGTGATATCGCGTCCTTCGAACAGAATCCTGCCCGAGCTGGGCGGTATTTCGCACGTCAGCATCTTGAAGAAGGTCGTCTTTCCGGCACCGTTCGGACCGATGATGCCACGCAGCTCGCCATGGTTCACGACGAGATCGATGCCGGCGTTGGCGACCACCCCGCCGTAGTGCTTGGTCAGCCCAACCGCGCGCAGGATCGGCCCGTTGTAGCCGGTCGGCGCGCGATGCAGCGGCGGCATGCGTGCAGCGCCGGGTGTGCCGGCAACGCGCGCGGAAGTCGCGGGTTCGACCTCGGCGCCGTGCAGGGCGAGCGCGGGTTGCTGCGACTCGGGCGCCGCTTGCTGCAACTCCTGCGCGGGCTTGCGCTTCCCCGCGATGAGGCCGAACAGGTCGCTGACCCCGCCGATGATTCCCTGTCGCAGGAAACACACCAAAACCACGAACACGAGTCCCAAAACCAGTTTCCACGCGGCGCCGAGCCCGAGCGTCTGCTGGAGAAAGTCCTGGAGGAACAGCCAGAGCGTGGCACCGACCAGCGGTCCGAACAATGTACCGCGGCCACCGATGGCGGTTTGCATCACGAGCTGGCCGGAGGTATCGAACGTGAACGCCTCCGGCGGCATGAACGCCTGGAGCACGCCGAGGAGGCCGCCGGCGAGGCCTGCGTACGCCGCAGCGATCACGAAAGCCGTCAGCTTGTAGGCGTGGATGCTGTGCCCGACCGCCGCAGCGCGCAATGGGTTCTCGCGGATGGCGCGCAGGATGGTCCCCACCGGTGAGCGCACGATGCGCAGCGCGATCGCGATGCCGATGAAATAGCAGAATGCGATGAACGGATACAACGACCAGCCCGTGGTGAAGTGCAACGTGGTGAAGCCGAAATCGAGGGTGGGCGTGGGAACCCCAGGCAGTCCGTTTTCGCCGCCTGTCCATTGCGAGAGCGGATTGAACTCGATGAAGTAGAACACCTCGGCGATCGCCACGGTGATCATCGCGAAATAGATGCCCGTCCGCCGCAGCGCGACCAACCCTACGAGATAACCGGTTGCGGCGGCGGCGACGGTGCCGATGATCAAGGCGACCACGACATTCGGGAATCCCGCCCGGGTGAGGAGGTAGGCGGCGACGAATCCGCCGGTGCCGTAGAACGCGGATTGGCCGAACGACAGGAGGCCCGTGTACCCGAACAGGATGTCGAACCCTATGCCGAACAGGCCCCACACGAGAATGCGATTCACCGTATTGGGCGCGAAGCCCAGATACGGCAGTACGAACGGCCCGGCGATCAGTCCGATCGCCGTCAGCGCTTCGATCAGGAGTGGTCGCCGCGCGAGCATCGGACGCGGGATCATCCGCGACCGCGTGCACCGAGCAACCCGTGCGGCCGCACGAGCAGCACGATGGTCATCGCGGCGAACAGCATGACGTAGGCGTAGCCGGGATTGATCATCGAGGTGATGCTGACGATCTCGCCGGCAATGAGGCCGCCCAGTACGGCGCCGGGAAACGAGCCGACGCCACCGATCACGACCACCACGAAGGTTTGCACGAGGATCGCTTCGCCCATGTCCGGGGTGAGCGACAGCACCGGCGCGTCCACGATGCCCGCAAAGCCGGCGGCCATTGCGCCGATGCCAAACACGACCATGAAAACGCGAGAGACGTTGGTGCCGAGCGAATCGACCATCACCGGGTCCTCGATGCCCGCCCGCACGATCATGCCGAGACGCGTGCGGTACAGCACCAGGAAGAGCACGAGCAGTGCCACGGCAACGATGGCGACCACCGCCAGGCGATAGGTGGGATAGATCATGGAGCCGATCGGGGTGATGCCCGCCAGCAGCGGTGGCGGCGGCACCGAGAGCGACTGGCTCGAAAAGAATAGGCGGACGATCTCGACGATGCAGATGCCGAGGCCAAAGGTGACCAGCAGCTGATCCTCATCCGGTCGATGGTAGAAGTGGCGAATGATCACGCGCTCGATGATGACGCCGACCACGAGCAGAAAAAGTGTCCCCGCAACGACGGCGAGGACGAACGAGCCGGTCGCCTGGAAAGCGACGTAGCCGGCGTAGCCGCCCAGCATGAACATGGCCCCGTGGGCGAGGTTCAGCACGCCGAGCGCGCCGTAGATGATGGTCAGCCCCGAGCTGATGAGCGCCAGCAGGGCGCCCAAGGCGAGGCCGTTGAACAGTTGCGACAGGAAATTTGGCCAGCTGATCATCGCGCGTCGGATCATCACGCGCACCGAACGGCGGTGCGCGGTCGAACTGCTCGAGCCGCGGGGCGCTCGCCCCGCGACGCCAGACCCCCAGTACGGAGAGGGAGCCTAGGTGTACGAACCCAGGTTGCAGCCGAACGCGTCGGGCTTCTGCATCAGCGGGGCGCCCGGCACGATCTCGACCACTTCCCAGAAATCCTCCTTGTCCCTCATGTCCGAAGCTTTCTTGCCTCGGACGATGATGACCGGGCGGACGAGCTGGTGGTCCTCTTTCCGGAAGTACACCTCGCCCACCATGGACTGCAGCTTGCGGCCCGCTTCGTACGACTTGATGACGTCGGGCGGGTAGAACGTGCCGGCGTTCTCGACCGCGTCGGCCCACAGCGCAAATTCCATGTAGGCATTCTCCGCGCCCCATTCGGGCCGATAGCCGTATTTCTTGCGGAACTCGTCGACGAACATCTTCGCGAGCGGAAACTTGTCCTCGAGCGTCCACCAGAAGTCCGTCGCGGCATCCACGCCGGCGAGCAGGTTGCCGCCGACCTCGCGTGCGAGGAAGGGCGTCTGGTAGGGGATCACCAGCTTCATCTTGTCCAAGATCCCGAACCGCTGGGCCTGCTGGGTCGAGAGCACCGCGTCGTGGCCCCAGTTGACGTTGAGCAGCACGTCCGCCCCCGAATTGGCGATGTTGAGCAGGTACGACGAATAATCGGGTGCGCCCAGCGGCGCTACCTGGTCGGTGACCGTCGTCCAGCCGGCGTTGCTGTTGAGGTAATCCGACATGGACTTGGTGACGGTGTGGCCGTACGTGTAGTCGGGGGTCAGGTAGGCGGCCTTGCGATTCTTGCCGAACCTCTTCACCACGATGGGTCCGATCGCAGCGGCCGCCGTTTGGCCATAGATGCACTGCCGAAAGCCGTAGCGCACGCAATCCTTGCCGGTGGTGTCGTTGGAGCCGGAGATACCGGCGACGTAGAGCACCTTCTCGCGTTGCGCGAGCTTGTTAAGGGCCACGGCCACCGCGCTCGAGGTCGATCCGGTCATCAGGATCGCCTTGTTTTCGGTGATGAAGCGCTGCTCGGCCTGGACCGCGTCGTTCGGCTTGGCGGCGGAGTCGGCGACGCCGTACTTGACCTCCTTGCCGAGCACTCCCTTCTTGGTCCTGGGAGAGATCTGCCGGATCAGCGGATGGCCGCTGTTGAGGTGTTCGACCGCCAGCTGGTATCCCTTGAGCTCGTCTTCGCCTTGCAGGGCGTACGTTCCGGTGCGCGGCACGGCGATGCCGATGAACACCGAGGCGCCGTTTGCACCTGCGGGCCAGGTGCCGATCGGCGGCTGATCGGCCGCAATGGCACGACCGGCAAAACCTGCAGGAAGCGCGAGAGCGCCGGCGACGCCGAAGCCAGCGCGGATGAAGTCGCGGCGGCTACGGGGGGACGGATTCCAGTTGCGGTCGTGCATGGTTCCTCCTATTGGTGTAGAACGCTGGCCGATATATCGTGTCACGATAGTTATGAGTATATCGGAGCACGATATTACCTCCATACGCCCCGAATGTGGTACAACCCGCCAAACTAGGGTGCGCCGTGCGACTCAAGAGGGCCGAGAGGCAGTTCAAGCTCACCACGCGGGAGTATGCGCAGCTTGCGGCGTTCCGCCATGCGCTCCGCAGCTTCCTGCGGTTCAGCGAGTCCGCGGCGGCCGAGGTCGGGCTCTCGCCGCAGCACTATCAGGCGATGCTGATCGTGCGCAGCTGTCCCAAGGACCAGCGGGTGTCGATCGGCGACCTCGCCCGCCAGCTCCTGATCAAGCACAACAGCGCCGTGGGCCTGGTGGATCGACTGGAGCAGGAAGGATTGATCGTGCGCGAGCCGTCGCGCACGGACCGGCGCAAGGTCGAGTTGCGACTCACCGGCCGTGGCCGGCAGGTGCTCGCGAAGCTCGCCGCGATGCACCGTCGGGAGCTTCAGCGCATCGGACCCAACCTGTATCCCTTCTTCGATGAGGCCAAGGGTGGAAAGCGCGCGAAGCCGAAGCGGCCACCCGCGGGTGGCACGCCCACGCGTTAGCGAGCCGCGCTCGCCGGCGGCTTAGCGTCGCGTCGAAAGCACCGGGAATCGGAGAAGATGGCGCGCCGCCGACAGGCGCATGCGCCTTTGGCCGACAGCAGCCCCGCCTTCAGGGTGCCAGAATCTGCGGGTCGAGATAGCGTGCGAGGTGGTACGTGGACGGCAGAACGCTCGGCCGTTTTCTGGTGCTCGGCCCATTCGTGGTCGGGCTCGAGTGCCTCCTCGCGCATGTTTCCGGCTGGACCCAAGCCTCGGGGCTATGGTCCTGGCGCGGGTCGGCGCTCGCCTTCGTTTGCTGGGAGTGGGCTGCGGTTGCCTGGGTTCACGGCTGGCTCAAGAGCGGGGGTGCACAGCGCCTCCTGCGGCGTGCACCACACTCTCGCCTGGCCCGGTTGCTTGCCCGCGACCGCCACTAGGATCGCTCGCACGTGTCGTGCGCCGGTACGCAGGATGTGTTCCGTTTGCCGCCTTCGGATCGGCACCGACGATCAGACGTTGATTGGAACTGCTTCCGAAACGCCTTCGGCGCCGGTCGAGCAGTCGGTATTGCGGTGTCACGCGCCCGCAGGCGCGCACCCGTTTGCGCGAGATTGGCATAGCATGACGCTCTGTTTACGGTGCGTGCGCCATCCGCTTCGAAGCTGGCGAACCAACGACCCTGTGCGGGCCGACAGGTTCCGCGATGTGCTGCCAAGAGGAGATCGATATGAGTGTGTCGCAACCGGGAGCGACCGGTCCTGACCTGACCCTGGGTTTGGCCACCGACACACTTGCCGATGGAAAGATGCTGGTGGGACACGTCGGCGCGGACGCAGTCCTGCTCGCGCGCCGCGGCAACGAATTCTTCGCGATCGGCGCCACCTGTACCCACTACAACGGTCCGCTCTCGGAGGGGCTGCTGGTCGACGACACCGTGCGCTGCCCGTGGCACCACGCCTGTTTCAGCCTGCGGACCGGTGAGGCGGTGCGGGCGCCGGCGCTCAGCCCGATCGCATGCTGGTTGACCGAGCTGCGCGACGACAAGGTGTTCGTCCGGGAGAAAGCGGCACCCGCGCCGAGCAGCCGCGTGGTGCCCGCGCCCGGCTGGCCGCAAAGGATCGTGATCATCGGTGGCGGCGCGGCCGGCTTCGCCGCCGCCGAGATGCTGCGTCGCCAGCGCTTCCAGGGCGACATCGTGATGCTGAGCGACGACGATGCGCCGCCGGTGGACCGGCCGAACCTGTCCAAGGACTATTTGGCCGGCAATGCCCCGGAGGATTGGGTCCCGCTACGCGGAGACAGCTTCTACACCGAACACGGCATCGATTTGCGTCTGAATACGACCGTCACCCACATCGACGTACGTGCACGCGAGGTCGTTCTCCACGATGGCAGCAAGTTCGCCTACGACCGGCTGCTGCTTGCGACCGGCGCCGAGTCGGTGCGATTGCCACTGCCGGGCATGGACCTGCCGCACGTGCACACCCTGCGAACGCTCGGTGATTGCCGCGCCATCATCGCGCGGGCGGCAACAGCACGGCGCGCGGTGGTGATGGGGGCGAGTTTCATCGGCCTGGAGGTCGCCGCCGCGCTGCGCGCGCGCGGCATCGAGGTACACGTCGTGGCACCGGACAAGCGACCGATGGAGCGGGTGCTGGGGCCACAGTTGGGGGACTTCGTGCGCAGGCTCCACGAGGAGCACGGCGTGATCTTCCACTTGGAGGACACGGCGACGGCGATCGACGCGCGCCAGGTCAGGCTGAAAAGCGGCGGCACGATCGAGGCGGACCTGGTCGTCGCCGGGGTGGGTGTGCGGCCGCGACTGGCGCTGGCCGAGAAGGCCGGCCTGGCGATCGACCGCGGCGTAACCGTCAGCGAATATCTGGAGACCAGCGCACCCGGAGTCTTCGCGGCGGGCGACATCGCCCGCTGGCCTGACCCGCACAGCGGTGCGGCGATCCGCGTCGAACACTGGGTTGTCGCACAGCGCCAGGGCCAGACGGTCGCGCTCAACATGCTCGGTGGCCGGGAGAAGTTCGATGCCGTACCGTTCTTCTGGAGCCAACACTACGACGTCCCGATCAACTACGTGGGCCACGCCGAGACGTGGGACGAGCTGGTGATCGACGGTGAAATCGCAACCCACGACTGCGTGTTGCGATACAAGCACAATGGCCGCGTGCTTGCCGTCGCGTCGATCTTTCGCGACGTCGACAGCCTGCTGGCCGAAGCAGCGATGGAACACGACGCGATGCAGAAGTGAGTCAGTAACGTCGTTGTCGAAACGGAGACCCCCTCGCCGCACGTGCCGAGATGCACCGCTGCGTTCCGTGGTTACCGTCTGCGTCGACCCGAACCCGTCGACCGTCGGGCCCACTTCGGGCCAACCGCGGTCGTCAAGCTGACAGTTGCGTTGAATTTATGTCGCCGGGAAACTGCCATTACGTTCCCGGGAGGAGGAAACGATGAAGCGTCTGCTGCGCTGGATCGCGATCGCCTTGGGAAGCCTCGCCGCCTTCGCGATCATTGCGTACGCCGTCGCCTACATTCTCTCCGAGCGGATTCTGCGGCACACCTACCACGTCGCGCCGGTTGCGATAGCGATCCCAACCGATCCGGCATCGATCGCGGAGGGAAGGCGCCTGGCGACCATTCGCGGGTGCCTCGGCGGGTGCCATGGGAAGCAAGCCGAGGGAGCGGTCATGTTCGACGAGCCGATGATCGGGCGCCTCGTCGCGCCCAATCTCACGGCTGCCGTCCGTAAGTACAACGATGCCGAACTTGTGGGCATCATTCGGAACGGCGTGCGGCCAGGGGGTCGCAGTGTGATGATCATGCCGGCGGAAGTGTTCGGATTACTGACCGACGAAGACTTGGGCCGCATCATCGCGTTTCTGAAGTCGCTACCGGCGGCCGAGGGGCCGGGTCCCAGTATCTCGCTCGGGCCGATTGGGCGCATCGGAGTCGCCACCGGCAAATTCAAGACGGTGAGACAGCTCATTGCCGAAACGGTCCCGCCTCCCGATGCCACGAGCGACGAGGCTGCTCACGGACGATACCTCGCGCGCACCACCTGTGCACAGTGCCACGGGACAGACCTGCGCGGCACTTCCAATCCCGATTTCACGAGTCCGAGCCTGCGGGTCGTGGCTGCCTATTCTCCCGAAGCATTTGCCCAGCTGATGCGGAAGGGCGTCGCGCTCGGTGGAAGAAACCTCAACACGATGAGCCCGTGGGCACGAAAACTCTTGGCGCACCTCACCGATTCGGAGATTGCCGACCTTTACAGCTATCTGCACACTTTGCCTGACGTTCCGCACTAGGAAGTGTCGGCCGGCTTTGATCCGGCTGGCGTGTGGCCGGTCCTAACGGCGGCTTCGGAGCCGTAAGCGGCCGCGGGGATCGTCCGGTTTGGCCAGAAGGCGCGCGTCAGGACGACATCGGAAATCCTGCCGAAGCCGCCATTCGGAGCAGCGGCGCGGTGGCACACGTCTCACGCAGGGCGGTGCCTCTGCTTCTGTCGTTGCTACCCACGACGATGCCGATCGACCGATCGCGGGCGCTGCGAGCGCATAATGCTTGCACCGACACACCGCCCATGGCGGGCGTGGCACGCGCGAATCGCAAACGCGTACGGCGCCGCCAGCACCTGCGGAGAGACGACATGGCTGCGGAAGAGCAATTGCGCGTCGATGCGCTGCAGTATCACGAATTTCCGGTGCCCGGGAAAATCTCGATTGCTCCCACCAAGGGGCTCGTCAATCAGCGCGACCTCGCGCTGGCCTATTCGCCCGGCGTCGCCTACGCCTGCACCGCGATCCAGCAGGACCCCCAGCTCGCTGCACGGTACACCGCGCGCGCGAACCTGGTCGCAGTAGTGACCAACGGCACTGCCGTGCTCGGTCTCGGCAATATCGGCGCCTTGGCCGGGAAGCCGGTGATGGAAGGTAAATCCTGCCTCTTCAAGAAGTTCGCGGGCATCGACGTCTACGACATCGAGGTCGCTGCGACGGACCCCGACAAGGTAGTGGAGGTCGTGGCCGCGCTGGAGCCCACGTTCGGTGGCATCAACCTGGAGGACATCAAGGCGCCGGAGTGCTTCTACATTGAGCGCAAGCTCCGCGAGCGGATGAAGATTCCGGTCTTCCACGATGACCAGCACGGCACCGCCATCGTGACTGCCGCGGCCGTGCTGAACGGCCTGACCGTCGTCGGCAAGCAGATCCAGAGCGTGAAACTGGTGGCTTCCGGCGCGGGCGCTGCAGCGATCGCCTGTCTCGACCTGCTCGTGAGCATGGGCCTCGATCCGCGCAACATCTTCGTCGCGGACAGCAAGGGCATCATCCACAAGGACCGTGGCGACAAGCTCGATCCCGAGAAGGCGCGCTACGCTCAGGAGACCGGTGCGCGCACGCTGGCCCAGGCCATCCACGGGGCGGACATCTTTCTCGGCCTGTCGACCGGCGGCGTCCTCACGCCCGAGATGGTCGCGTGCATGGCGGACAAACCGCTCATCTTTGCGATGGCCAATCCCGAACCGGAGATCCGTCCCGAGCTCGCGAAAAAGGCGCGCCCGGACGCGATCATCGGTACCGGCCGCTCCGACTATCCAAACCAGGTGAACAATTCGCTGTGCTTCCCGTTCATTTTCCGTGGCGCTCTCGACTGCGGCGCCACGACCATCAACGAGCCGATGAAGCTTGCGGCCGTGCGCGCGCTGGCCGCCATCGCGCAGGCGGAGCCCTCCGATCTCGTCGCGGCTGCGTACGGTGAGCCAACCCCGGCGTTTGGCCCCGATTATCTGATTCCGAGGGCGTTCGATCCGCGTCTCATCACCAATATTCCGCCGGCCGTCGCGAAGGCCGCGATGGAAAGCGGCGTGGCGACGCGCCCCATCGCCGACTTCAAGGATTATCACGACAAGCTCGTGCGCTTCGTCTACCGCTCGGGCCCTTCGATGGAGCCCGTGTACGCGGCCGCTCGGCGCGCCCCCAAGAGGGTCGCGTATGCCGAGGGCGAGGACGAGCGCGTGCTTCGCGCCGCGCAGGCTGCCGTGGACGAAGGCATCGCACGACCGATCCTGATCGGTCGCACGGAGATCATCAATGCGCGCATCCAGAAGCTCGGGCTCCGCCTGAAGCTCGGCGAGAACTGCGATGGCGTGAACATCCTCGACGATCCGCGCTATCGCCTCGCGGCCAACGAGTACTACAAGCTCGCGCGGCGCAAGGGTGTCACGTTGGCCAAGGCGCGCGAGGACATGCGCACGCGTGCCACGCTGGTCGCGGCCATCCTGGTGCATCTCGGTGATGCCGATTGCATGTTGTGCGGCACGCTGGGCGATTATCGGGACCACCTCAAGTATGTCCGCAACGTGATCGGCGCACGCGAAGGGGTGAAGACGTTCGCGGCGCTGCAGATGCTGATCCTGCCGGAGCGGCAGCTGTTCATCTGCGACACCGCCGTCAACGCAGATCCGACCGCGGAGCAGATCGCCGAAATCACGCTCCTCGCTGCCGAGCAGGTGCAATGCTTCGGCCTGAAGCCCAGCGTCGCGCTGGTGTCGCACTCGCAGTTCGGCTCGTCCGATATGCCTTCGGCCGTGAAGATGCGCGACGCTTTGGACATCGTGCTGCGTCAGGCCCCGGATCTTGCCGTCGATGGCGAGATGCGCGTCGACTTCGCGTTGTCGAAGGCGTTGCGCGACAGCGAGTTTCCGGACTCACGGCTGACGACCGATGCCAACCTCCTGATCATGCCGAACGTCGATGCGGCGAACATCACGTATAACGCGCTGCGTACGGTCGCAGGCGGGGGGATTACGGTAGGTGGCATGTTGCTCGGCGCCGCCAGGTCGGCGCACATCATGACACCGTCGTCGACCGTGCGCCGCATCGTCAACATGACGGCCGTGGCCGTCGCCGATGCGCGCTCGCAGGGTTGAGGGCGGCAATTCGACACCAGTAGGCTGCACCTCATCGCACGAAACGCTCGGCGGTTCTGCGTTCATGGGCTCGCCGACGACTCCCGTTTCGTGGCGTGTGGCTTGTCGGTGATCATGGCAACGAAGACGCGCTCGCCGGTGTCCCGGCCGATCGCGTCTCGGGAGGCAATCTTCAGGGCTCGTCTAGCCTTGGCTCGAGCACTCGGTTCGCAATTGTTTGCCGAGTGTCATCAGGAACCGCATCGCGTCCTGGCTTTCCCCATCCTTGACGGTGCTCCAGAGTCCGCCGACACCGCCCGGTGAGGGCGTGGCCTTCTGGCTGGCAGTGGCGGCGTGCTCGATGCAATCGAGCAGCCGATGGACCATCTCCAGGCGATCCAGAATGCGCGGAAGCATGTCGACTGCCTTTTCGAGCGCGCCGTTGTTCTCCAGACGCTCGAGCATGGCGACGATGCGCTCGCCGCCACCACGACTGATCCGATCGAGCAGCGACATGCCGTTGCCGATGGTTTCCGCGAGCCGGCCGACCATCTCCTCGCTCAGCGCGTCCTCGGCGGAGTTGTACAGGCGCGCGAGCTGTACGAGCCGCTGCAGATCGCCGTTGTTCACGAGCGCGGCGAATGCCGGGAGCGCGCGTTCCAGGCCGGCGCGCTGCACCTGGTCCATGAGCGCGAGACCTCCACCCACGGCATCGATGAGGCGCGTCACCATCTCGTCCGTCACCGCGTCCTCGGCGGCAGCGTAAACGCGCGCGAGATGCGATACCCGCTCGAGATCGCCATTGGCAACCATGCGCGCCAGGGTGGGAATTGCCTGGTCGAGCCCGCTGGCCTGCACCTTGCCCATCATGTCCATCGCCACGCCGGCGCCGGCATCGAGGCGCGCAATCATGTCGTCGGTGAGCGCCGGCATGCGCTGCACCTCGCCCTCGGTCTTCATCGGAATCGTTGGCTCATTCATGCCATCCTCCTGCGGCTACAGCAGACCACGCGCGGACACCCAGTAGAGCTTGTTGTAAGCCATCTTGAACCAGTGCACCGCCTTGGTCGGCTCGCGCGGCTGCGGCGGATTCTGGTAATCGAACATGGCATAGGTCGCGCGGTCCTTGCCGGCTTCGATGAAGCAGAACACCTTGCCGTCGTACTCGCGCACGGGCGCGCCGAGCTTCACCATCGCGGCGATGTTCTCGCCCAATGCTTCGGCCTCGAAGTGTGCGGTGGAGCCGGCCTTGCTGATCGGGATGTTGGTCGTGTCGCCCAGCACGAACACGTTCTTGCGGCCTTCCATGTTGAGGTGATTACGATTCGTCGGAATCCAGCCGCCCTGGCCCATCCCGTTCTTCTCGATCACTTCCATGCCGCGGTGCGCCGGAATGGAGATCAGGAGGTCGAACGGCGCCTCGGTGCCTTCCTCGCTGCGGACCACTTTCTTTTCGCCGTCGACCTCCTTCATGTTGAAGAGCGTTTCGTACGTGATGCCGAGCCGATCGAACTCGGGTGCTGCCCACTTCGCGACGTTCTCGAGGCTGTGCACGCGACCGATGGGGTACGTGTAATGCAGCTGCACCTTGTCGATGATCCCGCGATCCTTGAAATAGTCGTAAAGCATGAAGGTGATCTCGAGCGGCGCCATGGGGCATTTGTGCGGCACGCCAACCGCAATGACCACCTTGCCACCCTGGAAGCTCTGCAGCCGCTTGAACATCTTGATCGCGGTGGCTTCGGTGTAGAAGGTTTCAGAATTCTCGACGAGCCCGGGAATCGTCTCGGGCACCATGCGTGACCCGGTGGCGATGGCGAGCACGTCGTAATCGATGGTGCGACCCGATTTCGTCTTCACCTGATTCTGATCGAGCAGAAACTGTTCGACCGGATCGACGACGAGATTGATGCTCGGCTCGAGGAGGCTTGCCTGATCACGATAGAGCTCGTCCGGCGTCATGCGCCCGAACGCGAGGTACAGGAGGCCCGGCTGATACATGTGCTGCTCGGACGCGGTCACCATGGTGAGGCGCGCCTTGCCCGTCTTGAGCTCGACCGGAAGCCGGCGGGCGAGATTGTTCGCCAGGATCGTCCCGCCCATGCCGCCACCTATGATGACTATCTTCACACGTCCTCCTTCCGGGGTTCACCCGTTCGTCACTTCGCTTTCTTGACCGTGATGTGCCAGACGCCGGCCTCTTCCCGGCTGTCGATGACTTCATGGCCGACCTTGCGAATCCACTCAGGTACATCCTTGGCCGAGCCCTTGTCGCTCGACATGAGTTCGACCTCGTCGCCGACCTGCGCGAGCTTCATGCCGGCGATGAGCTCCATCAACGGCCCCGGACAGAAGCTGCCACGGGCATCGATCGTTCGTTTCGCCATTACCCCTCCGCGTGCCCTCTAGAACGACAGCAGCTGACCATTGCCCGCGTCGTCCAGGAACTTGGTGAGACCCATTGACTCTCCAAGATAGGACTCCAGCGCGTCCTGCTGGAGGTCCATGACATCCATCGCCATCGAGCACGGCGAGATCCTCGCGCTGCCCAGCGTCACCGCCTGCTCGAACAGTGTCTTGAAATCGGGCATGTTCTTCTCGGCCATGAGCCTGCCGAAGGCGCCCTCCGGCTCCGGCGCCGAGGCGGTGTTCCTGATGAAGAACTGCAGTGCATTCATCGACAGGAACACGTTCACCTGCGTGCCACTGACGGCGCCCACGGCGGCGACCATGGCTGCCATGTGCAACCGCTCACGCGTTGCCGACACCACCACAATGCTGAGCTTCTGCTCTGCTGTCATGACTGGTCTTCTCCGTGACGAATGCGCACGTGCGGCGAAATGACGCAAGGCATCAGCCGACGCGCATAGGGCCCATTGCCATCCCCGGGAGGAGTAATGTACGACTAACTCTTCGGGTTGAGAAATACCGTGGCGGCATGGGTGGCCGGCGATGAAACAGCAAAACGCAGCGTGTCGAGCAACGCGCGCGAATATGCATCGTTCCTGCGTGCGCACATCGCCAAGGAAAAGCGGATCCTTTTTCCAACAGCGCTGCGGGTGATTGCGGCGCAGGACGACGCTGCGCTAATGGCGGGCTTTGCGCACGTCGAAGATGAGCACGCTGCAGATGCCGCGAAGACGGACCACGCGGCTGCTGCGCAGCACCTCGAGGGCGAGCTTCTCGCCGAACAACACTGAGATTCGCTCGTCCATCCCGGCAGGGTGTTGCGCCGGCTTACCTCCTCCAGGCGCTACGCGAAGCGGAGGCAGGCACCGACCATGGCCACTACACGGCCGACAGGAGACCATTTATGCGCTTGCTGATCCTTGCCAGTTTCGCCATCATCGCGGCATCCACTTCGCCGAGCAACGCTGCGCCCGTGCTGATGTCGCCCGACTGGGGCAAGGACGCCTGCGAGGCGTGGAATGCCGATCCGGTACTCACCGACAGGCTGGTCGAAAGCGGCTGGATCAAGAATGACAACGGCCGCGGCTTCAAGGTCATGCAACTCTACCGCAGCGATTGCGGGGCGGCGGCCACCGCGGAAATGCGCATCGCATTGAAGGACGGCAAAGCGGCGTGCGTTTACGGCGGGGTGCCCGAGACGGCGAAGCTCGATGCCGGCGCCGATTACGTCATGTCCGCCGAGACGGCGCGCTGGATCGAGATGGGGAATGGCGAGTACGGACCCATGCGCGCGATGATGTTCGGCCGCCTCGGCTTCGAAGGTCCGAAGCTCGAGGCGATGGGCAACATGGGACCGTTCGCCAATTTTCTGCTGCTCGTCGGCAAGGTACCGAGCGAAAGCGCGACGTGTCCGGCCAAGGCCGCGAAATGACGCGGCGCATCCTGCGCGTGCGGTAGCGTTCACGGCTGGAGGGTATCCATGCGTGCTTCCACGCGGCCTGGCAGGAAAGATCACCCATTCCGCGAAACTCTCCCGAGTTCTTGACAAGTACCGCCATCTCGCCTTCAATGTAGCGCATATTCGATTTCCCTAATGACTCCGACGACCATGTCGGTCGGCCGGTCAGTTGGGGATGTGCCACTTGCTTTCCTCAAAGGGCTGCCGACGACCATGCAAACGCTCGACGCGGTAGGACTCAATTGTCCGCTCCCGATCCTCAAGGCCAAGAAAGCACTGAGCGGTATCGCCATCGGCGACTCGCTCGAAGTGCGCGCCACCGATCCCGGATCGGTGAAGGACTTCGAGGCGTTCTGCCGACAAACCGGCAACGAGCTCTTGAGCTCGACCAGAGAGGACAAGGTCTTCCGATTCGTGATCAAGCGCGCGAAGTGACGTCGCGCCCGCAGGTGGAGTCCGGTCAGCTGGCGCGGCGCTCGCGGCCCCGCGACCCGCGGATCGAATAGCAGTGGTTCCGGTAACATCGCCGACGCCTTCCCACGGGCCGTTGCAGGCCGGTCCGAACGATGGCCGCAAGCGGTTGCACAACCCACCGCCACGCAAGGCGGGTCCGTAGGCTGCCATCACACATTCGCCGACCCGCACGGCCTGGGAGGAGAGAGATGGGTGCAACACCCGACATCACGCTGATCGACGAGATCATCAGGCAGCGACTGGACGAGTTGTTGCCGGCGAAGATCGAAGAGAAGCTTGCCGAGCTCAAGGCGGCACGAACGACGTCGCTCACCATCATCGCCACCAAGGGGACGCTCGACTGGGCCTATCCCCCGTTCATCCTTGCCTCGACCGCAGCGGCGCTTGGCTGGGACGTGTCCGTGTTCTTCACGTTCTATGGCCTGCAGTTGCTCCGCAAGGACATCTCGCACCTGAAGATCAGCCCACTGGGCAACCCCGGGATGCCCATGAAGATGCCGTTCGGTCCCAAGGGGTTCCGCGCCATCGACTGGAACATCCCGAACCTGGTGCAGGCGACCATTCCGGGCTTCGAATCGCTCGCGACGGCGCTCATGAAGAAGACGATCCGCAACAACGGCGTTGCCGACATCACCGACTTGCGCAACCTCGCTCTGGAAGCGGGCGTGAAGATGATCGGCTGCCAGATGACGGTGGATCTCTTCGGCTTCACGCACGACGATTTCATCCCCGAAGTGCAGGAGTACTGCGGCGCTGCGACCTTCCTGCCGATGGCGCAGGAAGCCGACGTGTCGCTCTTCATCTGAGTTTCCAGAAAAACTACCACTTGCGAAAGGCAGGCGATGAGAAATTACGCAGCGGTGTTGGGGGCAGCGGCTGCAGCATGTGCCATGTCCATGAGTGCACAAGCGACCGACGGCTATCTTCCCCACGGCTACGGCATGAAGGCAAAAGGCATGGGGGGCGCCTCGGTGGCTGTCGCGCAAGACGCGTTCGGCGGCGCCAACAATCCCGCCACGATGGTGTTCGCGGGTGACCGCTTCGACGTCGGCGTCGATCTTTTCAGCCCGTGGCGCAAGGCGGAGCGCACCAACGCGTCGGCGTTCGGGGTCGAAGGGTCGGCATCCAGTGACTCGAACTACTTCGGGATCCCGGAGCTCGGCTACAACCGCATGATCCGTCCCGACCTGTCGCTCGGCATCAGCATCTTCGGCAATGGCGGCATGAACACTGATTATCCCGGCGGGCAGCTCCCGTCCGCGGGCGCGTGTGCGGGGTTCAATCCAAGCCCGGGACCGTACAACCTGCTGTGCGGCAATGGCAGACTGGGCGTCGATCTGTCGCAACTCACCGTCGCGCCCACGCTGTCGTGGAGATTCGCCCCCAATCACTCGATCGGTATTTCGCCGCTCTTTGCGTATCAGCGGTTCAAGGCCGAGGGCGTGCAGGCCTTCGACAATCCCGGTCTGTCGACGAGTCCCGGCAACGTTACCAATCGTGGCTACGACAACAGCACCGGCTGGGGTGCGCGCATCGGCTATTTCGGCCAGATCACGCCTCAGCTTTCCATTGGCGCCACGTACCAGACGCGCCTCTCGATGAGCGAGTTCGACAAGTACCGTGGCTTGTTCGCCGAGCAGGGCGGTTTCGACATTCCGTCCAACTGGGCGGTCGGCCTGGCTTTCCGCCCCGATCCGCGGTGGTTGCTCGCACTCGATTACGAGCGCGTCAACTACAGCGACGCGAAGTCCGTCTCCAACCCGGGCGCGCTGCTCCTGCGTTGCGCCAATCCGCTGGGCCCGGATCCGTCGACCTGCCTGGGCGGCTCCAATGGCGCGGGATTCGGCTGGCGCGATATCGACGTTTTCAAGGTGGGCGCACAGTACGCCGTCAATGCCAACTGGACGGTGCGCGCGGGCTACAACTACAGCCAGAACCCGATCCGTTCGGAGGACGTCACATTCAACATCCTCGCCCCTGGCGTGATGCAGCACCACGTCACGTTGGGCGCGACCTACGGCTGGGCGAATCAGGAACTGAGCGGCGCGTTCATGTATGCGTTCAACAACGACGTGACCGGAAGCAGTCTGATGAACAACTTCTTCCCGCCGGGGACGCCTGTGAACATGCAGGAAAAGATCCAGATGTACGAGTGGTCGCTGGGGATCCAGTACAGCATCAAGTTCTGACGCTCCCCAACAGTCGTGCGAGGGCCACGGCCAGGGCTTCGGCCGCAACCGGGCCCTCGACCGACATCGCCTGATCCGCGCCCCAGCGGCGATCGAACTCCGCCGGCGATTCCGCCCCGCGCACCTCGCCGAAGTGGCGCATTCGCGCGAAGTCCGGGCCGTCCTGCGTGTAGTGTGTAGTGGTACGCCGCGTACTCGGCCATGCGCGCAGTGCAGCGGCCCAGCCGGGCCGCAACGTGGCACGAACACGCTGACCCGAGTACGCTCCAGCGTGTCCGTGGCGGACATCGCGCGCGTGCCGCGCCCCAGGCAACGTGCACCTGCGCCGAGGCTGGATCCTGCGCCAGGAGACGACTGATGCTGCCGCTCTGCTTCGTGCTGATTCCTTTCGGCAAGAAGACGATTGCATCGGGCGCAACCGTGGACTTCGACGCGGTCTACCAGGACCTGATCGCTCCAGCGGTTGCGGCCTCGGGCATGGAGCCGCTGCGCGCCGACGAGGAGGTCGCCGCCGGCGTCATCGACAACGCGATGCTCGAGCGCCTGATCCTCTGCGATTTTGCCGTCGCCGACTTGACCGGTGCGAACGCCAACGTCTTCTTCGAGCTGGGAATGCGCCATGGCATCCGACCGGCCACCACCGTCTTGTTGGCGGGCGCTGAGCACATGCCCGTCGATGTCGCGCCGCTGCGGGCCATGCCGTACCGCGTCGGTGCCGATGGCAAACCGGCGGAGGTCGACGCGGCGCGCGTAGGCTTGCGCAAACTCCTGGAAGCAGCCAAAGCCGGGCAGGGCGAGCGGAGCGTCGATCGCCCCGTGTTCCAGTTGCTCGACGGGTACGCGGCGCCGGACATTGCCAGACTCAAGACGGACGTGTTTCGCGATCGCGCGCATTATGCCGTGGAGGTGCGCGACCGACTGGCTGCGGCACGTCGCGCTGGCAAGGATGCGTTGCACGAGACCGCAGCGACGCTGGGCGAGGTCGGTGACCTCGAGGCAGGGGTCGTGATCGATCTTTACCTCTCCTACCGCGCCGTGAGTGACTGGCAGGCGATGGTCGACCTCGCCGGCCGCATGCCGGCGCCGCTGGCGCGCAGCGTGATGGTGCGCGAGCAGCTCGGCTTTGCCTTGAATCGGCTCAAGCGCCGCGACGAGGCGGAGCAGGTGCTGCTCGATGTGATCCACGAGCGTGGCCCGAGCAGCGAAACCAATGGCCTGCTTGGTCGCATCTACAAGGATCGCTGGGAGGAGGCCCGCGATGCGGGCGAAGCGCTGAACGCCGCGGGCTGGCTCGCCAAGGCGATCGACGCCTATCTCGAGGGGTTCGAAGCCGATTGGCGCGATGCCTATCCCGGCATCAACCCGGTTACCCTGATGGAGCTCAGGAATCCGCCCGATCCACGCCGTCTGAAGCTTCTGCCCGTCGTGTCATACGCCGTCGAGCGCCGGATCGCGAACCGCACTCCCGATTACTGGGATCACGCGACACGGCTCGAACTCGCGGTACTGGACAAGGACGAGGCCGCAGCGACCGAGGCGGCGGTCAACGCGCTTGCCGCCGTGCGGGAGAGCTGGGAGCCGGAGACGACCGCGCGCAATCTCGCATTGATCCGCACCGCGCGTGCAGCCAGAAACGAGCAGTACGCCTGGGCGTCCAACATCGAGGAAGCGCTCGCACGGCGCGCGCGCGGCTGACCGCCGATGGCCACGGTGTTCGCCGTCACGGCGTACGCCGACCGGCCTTGCTCGCCGCTTTCGCGCTGCGCTTTCCGCCGCGCTTGCGGGGGATTGATGCGGCCGCCGGGGCGCTCGCGCCGGGCTCGGCGGATGCCGTCGCGCAGCTGGTTGGCGGCCTCCCGGATGATGGCGCCAATACGTTTCACCGCCGCCGCGTCCCACGCCTGGTAGATATCGGCCAGGAAATCAAGATGCTCGACGATCGATCGGAGCTGCTTTGGTGATCCGGCGCGCGCGACCACCTTGCGGTAAGCCTGCAGCAATTCGTCGCGCCTCGATTCGTCCACTCGCCCTTCGATGAGTGATTGCGTCAACAGCACGTCGGCCGAGGTGACGAACGTCCAGAAGTCCGGATCCACGACCGCCGCGGCCGCCTGCTGCACACGCGCCAGAAGATCGTTCGCATTCGTCCGCAAGGGCTCGTGCAGCCTCTCGGGATTGAGACATAGCTCTGCAGATATCCAGTTCAACAGCGGATACGACGAGATCGCGCCGCGGTTTACGACCTCGAGCTCGTGCGCTGCTTTGTAGCTCTCGCTCATCTTTTCGAGCGCGACGTTGCGCGCAGCCGTGGAGTCGCTGATCTGGGCCTTGCGCTTGTACGCGCCGCCCAGGAGCGAGAGGCGCTGGCTGGTCTTGCCCAGCCGCAGCAGTTGCTCGACGAGCGCGATCCCGCGGTCGATTTGCGCAATGAAGCCAGCACTGGAAACCGGTGACTCGGTCGTTGTCTCGCGCGCGGCACGCCACGCGGCCACGGCGGCGCGCGTAAGAATGTTCGCGTACTGCTCGACGGCGCGGACGGAGAGCGTCGCGGGGTCGGCCGCCAGGGCATTCGCGAAGTACGTGACGGCGGCATCGAACCTGTCGACCTCGGCAAGGGCGAGCCCGAACGCGGCGCACACGGCCGCGTCATCGGCCCATTGGCTGCAGCTGCCTTGCAGCAAGGCGTGCAGCACATCGAGACGATCGTTGATGAGTCGCAATTGATCTGCGTTGCTGGTGAGGGCGTCGCTGCGCAAATGGTCCAGTGCCATCACGAGTTCCGCACTGGCAGTGAACGCCTGACCGACGCCCTCACCGGTCTCGGCGTCGTAGCTGGTCAGGCGGAATGCCGGATCGCCGTAGCACTGATACGCACCCCACGTGTTGCTTTGGGGAAACTCCTTGGCTACGGCACAGCGCGCGAGATAGACGGCCCGACCGTACGTCACACCGGCGAGCATCTGCTCGTAGAACGTGCGGGCAAACAGCTCGGCGGCCCCATCGTCGACGGCCCATCCTGCAGCCACGACCGCCTTGACGCCGATCCGAATCAACTCGGTGGCGATATTGGCTGCAAGCAGGTGCCGGTCGCGCGTCGCATCGTCTTCTCTGGCGCCAATCTCGCCGAGGTGACAGCAATTGACGAAAACGAGCTCGGGCACCCGGCGCATCTGGGCGATCTCGGCCGGTGTCAGGAAGACTCCCTTGCCGAGGACCATGCCGGTGACTTTCCGGCGCTCGACCTGATGTCCCGCTTGGACGCGCTGCTGTTCCGCATCGGTCAACGGAACTTCGTAGTCGACCACCCCATGCCCCGCCAGGTGCACGATCCGATATGGGCGCTTGAACAGTGCCACGACCACCTCGTGGTCCGCCGGCCGCTCGAGATGCGTCACGGGATCCTGCCCGCGAGATTCGCCTACCGCCCGGTTCGAGAAGCTGTCGCGCAAGGCCTTGGCGACCGTCCTGGCTTCCTGTTGCGCACCGGCGAGCTCCGGAAAATGCTCGGGGTCGCCCTGCGGGTCGCCGACCACCAATGCGCTGTTGCCCGTCGCGCTGATTGCGGACTTGCGGAACGATTCGGTTTGGAGCTGCCTGATGAGCCCCGACCGCAACGCGATACGCAGCCGGAACGCGTCTGCACCCTGCAGGGCTCCGGACACTGCATCCGTCGCGCCATCCTGCAAGAGCTCCCATGGATAGGCCGCGGCAGCGGCGTCGAGCACCAGCACCAGATCACGGCCTTCCGGCGCCTGATCTTTCAACTCGTTGGGGACGAGGAGCTCGAAGAGGGTGACGGCGACGTCCTCGTCGGCCGCGGTCGTGGTGATCTGCCGTTTGACGAATTTTTCGACCAATGACCGCTGCGTCGGCTGTAGTCTCATCTCGGCGCGAGCGCGGTCGGTGAGCATGTTGAAACGGAGCGATCCGTCCTCGTCCGCGGTGATCTGCAGGCGATGCCACCATGCGCCCTCTTCGGAAAAGAACGCGCGTGCCCGTCGTCCCTCCGCCGGGCGCAGGAACCGTTGCGCCTTGATCTGCCCGGCCAGCTCGGCATCGCCGCTGGCCATCCGCAGTGCACGGGCAGCCTGGATCGCCGCGTCCTCGTAGAGCTCCATGAAGGTGACGGCCCCGATGCGAATCCGGTCGTGGTAGTGCGATCGGGCGAGCTCATTGTTGGCGTGCACGACAGCACGGAGGATTGCCGTTACGGAATCGCCGATCGGCATCGCATTCCAGCCCGTGCCGATCAGGAGCGTGGCGATGCTCGCGTCGATGATTCCCTGGGATGCGCCGCCACGCTCGGCTTGCTCAACGGCGAAGGTCACCGCCGCGTGGGCGAACGTGGAGGTCAGCAGCGCGGGCGTCAAGTCTCCCAGGCGACCGAGGCCGATCACCACCGCACCCGGAAAATCCGGCCCGATATCTCTACTGCCCCAGAACACTTCTGCAGTGCCCAGACCACCAGGGTACAGATTGAGCTGTCGGTGCAGGCTCAGGCGGTTGCCAAGCCGAGCGTCCATGGTCGCTTCGGCGCTGGTGATCACGTCGCCTTCGTAGTGACCCACGAACACCGGTACCCGGGAAAAAACCACGTTGCCGTGTGCCACGGCGACATCGACGGGAAGGGCGACGCGTGGAACGAGCTTCTTCCGGGCGATGCGTCCCACCGCTGCGGCTTCCAGCGCTTCGGCGTCGGGAACGTACGCCACGGCAGGAGACTGGAACGCCTCGACAGCCGGGCCAGCCTCTCCGGGCGCGGCACGTGGCGCGGCCACCCGGACGGCAGGCGGTGTTGTCGGCAGCTTGTCGGTGGCCCCGGTTGCGATCAGATCGCGCAACGCGCTGAAATGCTCGACCGTCGCTGCGAGATCGCCGTGGACCGCGTCCATGTACCACGTCCGCAAGCCAGGCAGAATGCCGGTGCTCCATGGGACACGGCCGTCACCTTCGGCGATGCTTTCGAAATAGAAGTTGTCCGGCGGGCGCGCCGAGCCCTCGGATTCGGCTGGGAGGCCTGGGGGCCGGTCGAGCCGCAATTGCCATGGCGTTTGCGGCGCGTGTCCGGCGACGTACAGCACGCAATCGAGGCGTGGCGTCGGCGCATCGAGCAGCGCACGTACGGTGCGCGCCGCCTGCAGCGCAGCCGGATCCGGCGCCGTCCAGAAGGGTCGACCATTGTCGTCGAGGCGGTCGAGCTTCTCCCAGAGGGCAGCGTCGAAAAAGTCCTCGGCGGTATTGGTCGGCAGAAGCTCCAGCACGCCCGGGAAACGGCCGATCAAGTCGATCAACTTGCGCTGGCTGTGCTTGAAGTCCAGCAGCGCAAGTCCTTGCACGATGGGCTCCCTGCCGAGCAGCATCAGCGGGATGGCATGCGACCCACCATTGGGCGTCCCCAGCATGATGAGGCGTCCTTGCGGCTTGGCCACGATCCGATCCCACACCTGCGGAAAGTCGGCGATCATGACCCGTGCCAGCAGCCCGCCAAGCGAATGCGCGAGCAGCGTGAGCGATTGACCGCGACGATCTGCTTCGTCGAGCCAGGTGCCGAGCGCGGTCGCCAGGCGCTTCGCCTCGATCCGCAGCGACACGCGCCAATCGAAAGGAAACGGGACCACGTCATGGCTGGTGCCGAGGAATTCAACCAGCGCGCCATAGGAATTCGGCATCAGGGCCGACGCGGTGACACCGCTTGCACCGATCGCGAGGGCCTCCATGCCGCCCCGGTTGATCGCCGCGGGATCGACCCAGATCCGCTCCCCGCCGACATCGAGGCAGCTCCCCATGATGCCCGGCAAGACGAACACGATTGGCTTCGCCGCAGCGGCGTCACGCACGGGGCTCGGCCCGCGATACCCGCGCGAGGGCGCGATAACACGTTGGTCGAACGGTTCGAATCCGTCCTGCTGCGCTGGCTTGTCGAGAGCGTCGGCCACCTTGGCCGCCGTGTCGAGGTTGCGAAAGTAAGTGAAGTGGCACACCTCCGGCCCGCGGGTGAAGAACCGGCGCGGCGGGTCGATGCGCGGAGTGCCTCCGTACATCGCGCGCGTGTTGACGACGAGATCATGGTCTTCACGGTAGTACAGGTCCGTGAGCAGGACGCCGAGTCGCCGCCAGACACTGCCACCTTCGATGTCGCCTGCGATCACGTGCAGATCCGCTGCAGTGCGCGTGTCCGCGCGATTGAGCAGCCGGACGACAGCTGAGGTCGGCATCTGCGCTTCGAGACCAGGCAGGGCGCACGGATCGGTGCGCGTGCGCACGAATGCCTTCACGAACTCCTCGAACACCGCATAGAAACCGCTCGTGGCGAGATCACCCACCGTCCCCATCGCATCGAGCGAGAGGGAAAGCCAGCGATCCATGCGCGTCGATGCCAGAAGTGTCCCGCGGGCGGGACAGGCGACGCGCACGAACCGCTCGACCTTGATCTTCTTCGCCTTGAGCCGCTGATTGAGCACCCGGAGTTCCGCGGCCTCCCCGGCATGATCGCTACCGGCAAAAAGGGTGGCGATCTCCTCTTCCTCGAACGGATCGCGGTCGACGATCTGGCCACGACAGAGCAACTCGCCGACGAGTCCGCCTCGTGAGTGCGACACGAGGTGCAGTCGTGCGCCGTCCGGAAGCGCATCGAGCAGGTCGAGCGCATTGCGCATGGGACTCTGGGTCAGGCTGAAATGCTCGAACGCGTACACGCTCTCGCCATAGCGACTCAACATCCGCCTGCGCACCTCCCGGGCTGGTGCGGTCCACAGCTCGCCGAAGCTGCCCCGCGAGCTCGATGCCGTGCCGTGAAGAAAGACGAGCAGCGGACCGTCGACCGACGGTGCCTGCTCGACCGGTGCGAGCTCGAAGCTGTCTCCCGAGACGATCCGCCATAGCCGCGGTCGCGCGTCAGTTTCACCCTCGCGTCGCTGCAGCTGCTTGCGCTCGTACCACGCACACACCGTCTCGCCGGTGAGCTTGGCCGAATCGTCGATGGGATCGATGCCGAGCAGGCGCAGAGTCTTGATTACCCAGGCGCCGGCGCCGCGCTGCTCCACCGCGGCCGACGTGAGCGACACCGGAATGACGAACTGCCCGGTCTCGGCCGCGCCGCGCATCTGCGGGCCACCGAAGTCAGCAACAAACTGGTCGAAGCGCGTGAAGAAGCGGCCCCCGCTTTCGAGCTGCACTTCCACGACGTCGTCGCGATGCTCCGCGATGGAGACGGTCGCCGGCGCGCCGGCCGCTCTTGCTGCGGCCGGTCGGATCTCCTCGCGTGCCCGCGTCGTGATCAGATGCTCGGGGAAGTTTGTTCGCTCCGCGTCGACCCGGGCCGCCCGTGCGACGCTCTTGCGCGCGGCACGCTTGGCCGCATTGCGTGCACTCCCGCTGGACTTGCGTGTAGTCATGCGACGGTTCCTCCGTTTCGGCGATCAGCCTGGGGCCCCAGCGCACGGCCGGGGCGTCACGTCGCGTTCGACGCGTGCGTTGGGCCAGGCGGCGCTGGTGCGCGTCGCCGTCGGCACCGCACGGGCTTCCTATCCCGTCACTTTGAAGAAGAACGGATCAATCGAGACGCGAACCGGCGTCGCGTTGTCGACGTCGAGCAGGGTATTGGTTGCGAAGTTCGCATTGCGCAGATACGTAACGCCCTGCGGGAAGTTCGATTTTCGGGGCAGGTTGCTGGCCGAGAAGATGCCGTAGAAATCCTTGCCCACTGCGCGCAAGTGATCGTAATCGCCCAAATACGGATCGAACTCGCGTGGCGGGTTGTCGGCAGGCGTGTTCGCCAGCGTTCGTGTGGCCCATGTGCTGCCGTTCGTGGTCGACTCGAACTTGGTGACCCATCGCTGCGCTGGCCCGTTACCGGTAAGTTGCTGGTAGAGGAGCCCGAGCTTGCCCGCGCTGTTCACGGCAAGCGCCGGGTTGAGCGCATTGCGAACGCGCCGGATGTCCGCCGACCACGTCGCGCCGCGATCCTGCGATCGCGACACATGCAGCATGTAGTCGCCGTTCTCGTCGGCGTTGTAGGCGACGTAGACCTTGTTGCTGTCGGTCGGGTCCACGGCAACCGCGACGTCGCCGCCGGTGCGCTGGAGCCCGAGATACCCGTCGAAGTTGAAGGCGACGTTCTGCGCGACGCGCGCGCCCACTTTTCCATCGCCGCTGTCCACCAGGGCGGTAAACGGGTTCGGGCCGGTCCCGCCATGGTCATCTCGGACCAGCACGACGTCGGCGACGCCGGCCCCCGTCGATGGGTTGAAGCTGCGCCACGAGTGAAATACCGCGTACACCGTACCGTCGGGATGGACGGCGGGGCGCACCGGTGGGCCATCCTGTCCGGATGTGGCGCGTTTCTCGATACGCACCGACGCGAATACCGGCGCCACCTTGCCGGCATCGAGGGACTGATCGATTGTCGCGGTCTTGTTCGGAGAGTTGAAGTCGTTGTCGCCGACGTAGACGCGATCCTTGCCCGCGTCAGGGCCGGTCGCGACCGTGACCGCCTGGACATACGGCTGGTCGACACCTTGGCCGGTGCGGTCGACCAGCACGTCCATCATCGACCCGCCCTGAAAATCGCTGGTGCGCAGGATATTGAGACGTGTCTTGTTCCCCGGAAAGGGCAGACGAATGATGCCTGCGTAGAGACGGTTGCTCTTGCTCGAGAATGCCACCGTGATGTCAGCGGTCATGGAGCCATGCGTCGCACTGCTGGGGACGATCGAGTTGAGGCTCCACGTGAGGCCGCCGTCGTTCGACACGTAGATGGGCGCAAGATTGCCCCCCGCGGGATCCGGCGTGAATGCCGAAGCCGCAATCTGGAGCGGGTTGGCTGGGTTGACGGTGAGTGTCGGCTCGCTGTCCTGATTCGACTCGCCGCTCAACGAGCGCGGAATCATATTCACCACCAGGACTTTTTTCGCGGCGTGTGCGACAGGCTTTGCACCGGCCTTTGCGGCGGCTGTCTTCGACGTCCTCGCCGATCCCTTGCCTGCGCGGCGTGCCGCGGTGCCGCGGGAACGCGGTGTTGCGGTGCTGCGACGGCTGCCCGTCGCAACCTCACCCGCGGAAGTCTTGCGCACGATCCGCTTCGCGGCCTGCTTCGTAGCGGTGCTGGTGCCCCCGCTTCCCTTGCGCGCCTTGCGCTTTGCCGATTTGGTCGAGGTGCGAGCCACGGCTATTCCTCCTTCTTGCCGCGCCGGGTGGGCTCCATGTTGACCAAGCCGCGCAGGCGCTCCTGTTGCTGGTAGGGGTGGAAGTCATCCGGGCTCAAGGCGGTATACACCTCGACCGGCTCGGGTGGGCCGGCGCTTACCGCTGCGCCGCGAGTGCGCACATCCACGCGATCGGCCGCATCGATCGTCTGCTTGTGCAGGATGAAGTAGCCCTGCTGTCCCGCGTGGAACTTGGGCGCCTTGAACCAGCGCACATCGAGGCTGGCCGGGAACAGCACCGATACCCGCTTCGTGGCATCCTCGCCCTTGTGCACGTCCGCCACCTCGACCACAGCCTCGCGCCACTTCGGGTCGTGCTCGCTCACCGGCTTGGCATTCACTGCGGCGGCCCCGCGCGTGGCGCCGGTGACGGGCTCGCTGCCCTCGGGAAGTCGCACCGACACGACCGTCCCTGAAACGACGAGATCGGCGCTGTCGACCCGTTCCTTGAGCGCACGTTGAGCGAGATGGGTGGCGGGATCGCCCCCCCGCGCGAGGAGCGGCGCATGCGAACGCTGGATTGGCTCCTGCGTTACGGCTCGTACGGCGATGCTGTCGCCGAAGACCCAACCGGCTGCGTGGAAGAGGAGCGACTGATTCTCTGTCGCACGCTCGGCGAGTTGCACGGTGATGTCGGTACCGGCAAGGTGCCGCAGGTTCGGCGGCGACTCGAGCACCTGATCGACGTGCACCACTGCCGTGCGCTCGTCGATCGAAATGTTCTTCATGGTCGCGGCCTTGACCTTCTTGACCGTACCCTGGAAGACCAGCGTGGCTGCTGGGCCCGCATCCGGCATCGACGTGGTAGCCATGGGGAGTCTCCTCGGTATAGCGCGCTGCGGCGACAGCGCCGCGTGCCAGCGCGACGCCACGCCGGCCCACGCGAACGGGGGCCGGTGCTAGCGAGCGCTTTGCGGTGCGCCCCGGATCAGGTGCCGGGGCGCTTGACGTTGCGTCTGCGCCGTCGCGCCATGAGGGCGAGAGTGCCCGCGATGGGAATGGCAAAAAGCAGCAGCTCCAGAATGCCGTTGCCGCCGTCGAGTGCAATGCCGAAGATTCGCTCGATGAAATCCATGTGCTCTCCTCGTTTCACGGCGCGTTGCAGTCGTGACCGGCACGTCGCCCGGACCAATGCTTGCGGGGAGCGCCGACCGCCGAACGGCAGAGATGCTTGCCGACCATTCTTTCAGAATATTCCGTAGACTTCAACACGGCCATCGACGTCAGTGAATTCCGGTTCGATCACGACACTGACGGGCTGCCCCGATAGCCAACAGCAGCCGCGCTGCTCCCGATGGAGCAGCACGCCGACCCGTATCGCGAATTCCGCCCTCGTGGCATCTCGTGCATCCTGCCCGTGCGCTGCTTGACAGACAGTGTGTACGGTGTAACTTACAAAGCACTGCGTCGCATATGGCGATTGCCGGCGTTCGAGAGCATTGTTGCCGAGGATGCAATGTCGACCTTGCGCACCTTTCGTCATGCGCTTGCTGCGTCCTGCCTTCTCATGGCGGGCGAAGCCGATGCCGCACTGCAGGCGCCGCCGCATACACCCGGCACGATCTGCTTCACTCCCAAATTCTGGTGCTGGGCGCAGCCTCCCGGAACTCCTGGCCGCCCATGCGCCTGTCGAACCGCGAATGGATGGGTCGCCGGCCGTCTCGGCTGACATAGGGGCGCCGCACGGACGCGACCCCGCGCCGATTGAGGCATGGGGTGAAGAGTTGCGCAGGTCTGGCTTCGGCGGCCGACGTGCGTCGAAGCCCGCGAGCAGCGGCGACCCCGTCCACGCACAAACACTTCCTACCGTTCGCAGCGTACGCGTGCGGCGTTGTCGGGGGGGCCGGATCCGGCTTCGGCGCGGGAGGACACGTTGACGGATGCCAATACGATCTCCGCAGCGCACACCGATCACTGGACGGACGCCGACTGGGAAGGCCTCCTCTACGCGATCGAGTTCAAGCAATGCACACCCGTTCTCGGCGCGGGTGCGTGCGCTGGCGTGCTTCCGCTAGGGCGGGAGATCGCGACCGAATGGGCGCGGCAGTACGACTATCCGTTCCAGGACACCGAGAACCTGCCGCGCGTGGCTCAGTACGTCGCCATCCAGGCGGGGCCGAACACGCCGAAGTTCCGGATCAAGCGCGAGTTCGCGGCGCGCGGGACGCCGAACTTCGACAATCCCAACGAACCGCATCGCCTCGTTGCCGACTTGCGGCTGCCCGTGTACGTCACCACCAACTACGACGACTTCATCATGCAGGCACTGGCCCGCGGTACGCCCCCGCGGCAGCCCAAGCGGGAAGTGTGTCAGTGGTTCAAGCTGCGCGGGCGCAACCGCCTCGACGTCGATGTCGGATACCAGCCCACACCCGACAGGCCGATGGTCTTCTATCTTCATGGCACGCTCGACAACGTCGACTCGATGGTCCTGACGGAGGACGATTACCTCGAGTTTCTGGTATGCGTGTCGGAGGAGGAGAACCTGATCCCGCCCTGCATCTCGGAAGTATTCACGAGCTCATCGCTGCTGTTCATGGGCTACAGCCTCGATGACATGAACTTCAAGGTGCTGTTTCGGAAGCTGTCGAGCTATATGCGGCGGAACCAGAGCGAGCGGCACGTATCGGTCCAGCTCGCACCAACACCAAACGAGTCGAACGAGGCGTTCATCGCGCGTGCGCGGCAGCAGCGTGACTACCTCGAGAAGAACTTCGGACTCCAGAAGGTGAAGGTCTATTGGGGCACCTGCGAGGCGTTCGCGGCTGAGCTCCGCGCGAGATGGGAGGCGTTCCATGGCGGGTGACGGTCGAGGGCCCTACGTCGGCCCGCGACCGTTCGAGCGCAAGGATCAGGCCCTCTTTTTCGGTCGGGACCACGAGGCGGCGGCGCTGGTGTCGCTGGTCATCGCGCATCCCGTCGTGCTGCTCTACGCGCAATCGGGAGCCGGCAAGAGCTCGCTGCTGAACGCGCAGGTCATCCCGCGGCTGGAGCAACGGGGGTTCGAGGTGCTCGGCCCCGCGCGCGTCAGCGGGGAACTGCCTTCCGGAATTGCCGGGGCGAACGTCCTGAACATCTACGTGTTCAATGCCTTGATGAGCCTCGACCGGCCCGCGGATCCGGCCACAGTAGAGAAGATGTCCCTGTCGCAATACCTGCGCGCGAAGCCGTACCCGCCAGGTGCGAAGGGTGTGTCCCCGATCCGCATTCTGATCTTCGACCAGTTCGAGGAGCTGTTCACGTCGTTCGCCGGCCGGTGGATGGACCGCGCCAGTTTCTTCGACGATCTCGGCGCGGCACTCGAGGAGGACCCGCGCGTGCGCGCGATCTTCGCGATACGCGAGGAGTTCATCGGCAGCCTCGACGCCTATGCCAGCCGGCTGCCCGAGCGGCTGCGCACGCGCTTCCGGCTGGAACGTCTCGGCGCCGACGCGGCATTCCAGGCCGCGACCATGCCGCTGACGTCAACGGACCGCACGTTTACCCCCGGGGCCGCGCGCAAGTTGATCGAGAACCTGCTGAAGGTGCCGATCAAGTCCGCTACCGGCATCGTCGATGTGTCCGGCGAATTCGTCGAGCCGCTGCACCTCCAACTCGTGTGCACCAAGCTTTGGGAGTCGCTGCCGCCCGAGGTCAAGCTCATCGACGAGAAGTACATCGGCGAGCTCGGCGACGTGGACGAGGCGCTCGCTGCCTACTACGAGTGGTGCATCGCAGAGATCGTCCGGGCCACCGGCATTGACGAGGGCGCGCTGCGTGCCTGGTTCGAAAAGACACTCACGACACCCGACGGCGCGCGCGGGATCGTCCCGAGGGGCGCGGAATCCACGGGCGGCCTGCGTAACGACATCGTGGAGCGCGTGCAGAACCTCTACCTGATCCGCGTGGAGATGCGTGGCGTGCATCCCTGGTACGAGCTCACGCACGATCGCTTCGTCGCGCCGATCCGCCGCTCGAACGAGAAGTGGCGGCAGTCCACCAGCGCTGGAAGCACCAATGCGCTGGATCTCGAGGCACGCGCTGAGCGCTGGACGCGTGCGGGACGTCCGTCGAAGGAGCTGCTGAGCGGGACTGAGCTGAATCGCACCACTGCGTGGCTGGCGCTACCCGGGACGCAGGCTTTCGGCGTGAGCGATGGTGTGCGCGACTTCGTGCAGGCCAGCGAGCTCGCACGCGCAAGGCGACGCCGCTTAGGCGAGGTCGGGACGCTGGTGGGGGTGGCCGTGTTGACCTCGGGCATCGCGGCGGCGCTCTACCGCGCCAAGCTGCACGCAGAGGACGCCACCCTCACGGCGTACGGCGATGTTGCCGTTACGCTGGCCAAGCAACGCGGCAACGAGTTCGACGCACTGGCATACGGCATGCGCGCCGTCGGGCCGCGTCTCGATACGCGCGGCGGTCCTCCGGCCACGGCGGTGAAGGGCCTGCAAGCGGCGGTCGATGGACTCGGCAGCGCGCTATGGCTGCGCGGCTACTCGGGACCGGTCGCGAGCGTGGGCATCTCGCCGGATGGCAAGCGCGTTGTCGCGCTGACCGGCGACGAGATCTGCGCGTGGGATGCCATAACCGGGCGCCCGCTGTACGAATGCCGACCGCTTCCCCCGCAGGAGAATGCTCAGCCGAACACCTTCTTCTCGCCGGATCGCAGGTGGGTCTACAGGACCGCCAGTCCCGGGACCGGCGGCGCGGCTCGGATCTGGGACGCGCGGGACGGAAATTCCGCGTTCGAGCAGCCGTTGGCGGGCATGCAGAGCGTGAGCTTTTCGCGCGACGGGGCATGGCTCGCGGCGTGGGCGCCAGAGGCAGACGTGAAACTGCTGGAAGTCGCGACCGGCGCCGTGACGACGCCGTTCGGGCAACGCGTGCAGGCCGACGACAGTCTGGTGATTGCGCCTGGCGGGCAACTTGCGGCCTTCGTGCGCGGCACTGACGTGGAGCTGTGGAGCCTCAGGAGAAACGAGCGAGTCGCCGTCCTGATGGAGGACCGCGACCGCGGATACACCTATGCCGATGCAGTGTTCTCGCCGGATGCGAAGCGGGTTGCCGCCACCACCCTGGATCTCAGCGCCAAGCGTGCGAAGATCGTGCTTTGGTCGATGGTCGACGATGTAACAGCCAAGGCGGCGATGCCGATCACGCTGGATCTTGCGCCGCTCACGCAGTTCGCCCTCGCATTCTCCGTGGACGGCAACACCGTGACCATCCTCGGCACCGGCGCCGCGGAGCTGCGCGACGCGGCGACCGGCGCGTTGCGGGACGAGGTTCCGCTCGCGCAGGGCTCGAGCGCCCAGCTACTCGACAATGGCCGCCTGCTGATCGGCCGGAGCGAAGGCGAGCGCTCCACGCTAACCGTGCTGGACCCGCGCACGCGAGGTGCCGTCGCCCAAGTTGAGGTGCCGGGGGAGGTCACCAACGCAGACGTGGCCAACGATTTCGCGCGGCTCGCAGCGGCCGACAAGAACAATTTCGTGAAGGTCTTCGAGGTCGGTCGACCGCCGTCGCGGCACGACGACCTGTCGCTTCGCCAACTCTTCGCCGTCGCCTGCGAAAAAATCCGCCACCAGCGCGAATTCTCGTCGATCGAGCCCGCGATCCGCGACAAATGCGCGGAAGACCGGCGTCCGGGGTGAGGGCCTCGACGCCATTGCTCCAGCAACGCCAACATCCGCGGAGATCGCGGCAACGACCCCTGAAGTGTTCATCGCACGCGCCGCTTGTGCGAAACAGGTTCCGGTATCACGGCAGCATGGCTCTCGTGCCGTGGGCCCGGATCTTTACAGCGCTGTTTTCGTAGGGTGCCGATTCGGGCGACTCCATCGCCACGACACTGGCGGTTGCGGCCGCCACAAACCTGGAATACCATTCAATCATTGATCGTGATCCCAAGAACGGTCTCCAAAGCCCGCGGAGGCCTAGTGGTGCTCGGATACCTGCCCTGAGTCGGCCCGATTCCCGGATTCGTCGTCGATACGCGCCCGTTCGGCGGTTCGCGAACATCGAGGAACGCAGGAGGAGTCAATGTCCTTGAAAGCGTCGTCCGCACATCCAGACGGTCTTCAGAGTTCGACGAACTGGGAGTCGCCAGACGCGGTACTGTCACCCGCCGGTGTCCGGAGCAACAAGCGCTCGAAGGGCATGCGCGCGGCAATGAGGGTCGGCTGGAATCTGCTGCCGCCTCTGACGTTTCTCGCCATCGTCGCGCTGTGGGCGGCTGCGATCCCGATCTTCAGGATTCCCGCCTATTTGCTGCCGGGTCCGGCAGGTGTCTTCTCCCGGATGGTTTCGGACGCTCCGATGCTCTGGACCCACTCCATGGTGACACTGACGGAGATCGTGCTCGGTTTCGGCCTCACGCTGGTGACGGCAATCCCGCTTGGGCTGGTGATCGCCCTCTCGCGCGTGGCGAAACAAATCGTCTACCCGCCGCTGATGCTGATGCAGCTTGTGCCCAAGATCGCGGTCGCTCCGCTCTTTCTCGTCTGGCTCGGCTTCGGCATCGAGTCGAAGGTTCTGCTGACCGTACTCATGACGTTTTTCCCGCTGCTGCTTGCGAGCATCAGTGGATTCCAGATCCTCGACGATCGGCTGCTCTATCTGACCCAGTCCATGGGTGCGAGCCGCTGGCAGACGTTCCGGTACCTGCGTTTTCCCGCTGCGCTTCCGGTCATCTTTTCCGGCATCAAGACGTCGGCAACCATCGCTGCCACGGCGGCGATCGTCGCCGAGTTCGTCGGCGCCAACAAGGGCCTTGGTTATGTTCTGCTCCGTGGTACGAGCACGATGGACATCGAATTGACGTTCGTCGTTCTTGTCGTGCTCACGCTCATCGGCATCGCCATGAACTATGTGGTCGAGTTCAGCGAATGGGCCATGACCCCATGGCAGCGCTCCAAGAACAACTAGCGACATCGCAGGTCATTCGCACAGCACCATGACGTCATCGGGGCAACCATCCGGCGAGCCCTTGTCCAGGAGGAGATCAAATGCGCAAGTCAGCCCGTAAATTGTTTATCGCCGGCGCCGTTGCGTCTGGTATCGCATTCGCAACCAGCGCGTTCGCCGCAGCCGCTGCGACGCCGGTCACCTTTCAGCTGAACTGGGTCGCCGGCGGACCCAACGCCGGCTTTGCCGCCGCGGTCGCCGAGGGGTTCTACAAGGATGCAGGACTCGACGTCACCCTGGTGCAGGGCAACGGCTCCGGCAACACCGCTCAGCTCGTTGCAAGCGGCCGGGCGCAAATCGCGTACGCCGATGCAGTCGCGGTCAGCCAGTTGATCGCCAAGGGCGCCCCGATGAAGATGCTGGCGACCATCTATCAGTCGAACCCGAACGAGGTGTCGGCCCTGAAGAAGACGGGCATCAAATCGGTCAAGGACCTCACCGGCAAGAAGGTCGGAGTTCCGTCGGGATCCTCGCAGACCACGATGCTCCCGCTGTTCCTGAAGGCGAACAACCTGAAGGAATCGGATATGACCCTCATGAACATGCCGCCGACGGCGATGGTGCCGGCGCTGCTGCAGGGCCAGGTGGACGCCATCCTGGGTTCCATCGACGCGTACCAGATCCAGCTCGAAGCGCAGGGTGCGCAACTGGACAATTTCCGGTTTGCCGACTACGGCGTGCCTACGGTGAGCACGTCGATTTTCGCGAACGATACCTACATCAAGGAGAACCCGGAGATCGTCAAGAAGTTCATCGCGGCGAGTCTCAAGGGCTGGAGCTTCGCGCTCGACAATCCGGAGAAGACGGTGAAGGACATCAAGACTGTCTTCCCCGAGGTGAACGAAAAGCTGGCCGCCTCGGAGCTTGCAGCGATCAAGCCGCTGTTCTGCAGCGGCGGAGCGAAATACATCGGCAAGGCGGAAGACGCCCTGTGGGTGAAGAGCCAGGACCTTCTTTCCGAAGTCGGATTGCTGCCGAAGGGACAGGACCCGAAGAGCTATTACACCAACGCGTACCTGCCGCCGGAATCGCAGATGCGCGCCTGCAAGTAGGAGCATCCATCAAGGCTGTGCAAAGCGCCGTGCTTTGGCCGCTCCAGTTCCGGCTTCAGCCTGGCGCGGCGCATGGCCCAATGTGGGAGCAGCACGCAATCCTGAGGCAGAGGATCCGATGACGGACAATGCACGGCGGCTCGGATTCGTTTATGCGGACCTTCATGTCGGCATGGCTTTCCGCAGCCCGGGCCGCACGATCACGGATGCGGACCTTGTCGGCTTCGCGGGTCTCACCGGCGACTATTCCGAGTTGCACACCAGCGACGTGTATGCGAAAAGCAGCCAATTCGGACGCAGGGTTGCGCATGGCATGCTGGGACTTGCCTATGCACACGGTCTGATGTGGGCCAGGACCGGTGAGCTGCGGCAAACCGCAATCGCGTTCTTGGGGATCAGTGATTGGAGGTTCCTGGAACCGATCTACGTTGGCGACACGATATTCGTCAATTACGAGATCAGCGAGTTGCGGGACAGCAAGTCGCGGCCGACCCAGGCGATCGCCGTCTTCGACGTAGCGGTCGTCGACCAGAACGAGCGGGTTGTGCAGCGTGGCCGCAAGGCGCTTCTGCTGTCGAAGGAACCTCTCGAGGCAGTTACGGCCTCGGCTGCGCCCGGCACATCGGTCAGGGACCAGCGGCCATGACGCCAACGCCCACCGGCCGCGACGCAATCACGAAATCCGGCGTTCCGATCACCATCCGAAAGGTCTCGAAGACCTTCGGCGAGGACGGCGACAAGCCGTTCCGCGCGTTGAAGCAAATCAACATGGATATCGAAGCCGGGGAATTCATCTCGGTTGTCGGTCCGTCCGGGTGCGGGAAGAGCACGCTGATGCTCATGGTGGCGGGACTCCTCGGCCGGAGTGAAGGCGACATCCTGGTCGGTGGCAAGCCCGTAACGAAACCGATCACCGATGTTGGCATCGCGTTTCAGGACCATTTGTTGCTCGAATTTCGGACGGCCATCGAGAATGTCACGCTGCAGGCCGATATTCGCCGCTTGCCGAAGAAGAAGATCGAGGGCCGGGCAAGAGAGCTTTTCGAGCAGCTTCGTCTCACTCATGCCATCGACAAATACCCGCGGCAGCTGTCGGGTGGCATGCGTCAACGCGTTTCCCTCGTTCGCACGCTGGTGCACGACCCGTCGGTCATCCTGATGGACGAGCCATTCGGTGCACTGGATGCGCTGACCCGTCTGCAGGTTCGCATGGATCTGGAAGCGCTGTGGCTTCGTCGCCGGCCCACCGTGCTCTTCATCACCCACAGCGTCGAGGAGGCGGTCGGGCTATCCGATCGCGTTTTCGTGATGAGCCCGAGCCCCGGTGAGGTGGTGGAGGAGATGAACGTAGAACTGCCTCGTCCGCGCCCCATCGTGCTGGGCGATGCGCCGGAATTCAGTGCATACGTGGACCGCATCCACCGGCATTTCGAGAAAATGGGCGTACTGCACGGCAGCAACATCGCATCGGGGCATGGGCTCGAGGCGGCGCCATGATGATGGCTGCCACCAACGGCGGGATGCCACCGGCCGCGTCGCGGCCCCTGGTCGAGGTCATCTTCAACGGACCGATCGCTGAAGTCGGGATCCACAGCGGCCCGATCAACCTGGTCACCCGGGACATGCTGCGCACCTTCAGCGGTGTCCTGACGGCCATGAGCGCGCGGGAAGACGTCCGCTGCGTCATCGTGCATGGCGGCGATGCGCGTGCATTCTGCGCCGGAAGTGACATCAAGGAGTTTGCCCATCTTCGCAGCGACGCGAGCGAGCGCAAGATCCTTTTCGAGGACATGGTGCTGAGGCGCTTGGCTGCCTTGCCCATGCCCACCATTGCCGCGATCGACGGGCCGGCGCTGGGTGGCGGCCTCGAGCTTGCCCTCGCGTGTGATCTTCGGGTGCTCCGACGCGGCGTCGCTCTCGGTCTCACCGAGTCCGCTCTTGGGGGCCTCGCCGGCAATGGTGCCGTGCGATTGACGCGTCTCATCGGTCCCGGCCGGGCAAAGCACATGCTCTTCACCGGCGAAACGATTTCAGCGGAACAAGCGCTGGACTGGGGCGTGGTCAACCACGTTACCGATGGGTCGGCCCTCGACGGCGCGCGCGAGCTGGCAACGGCCATCGTCGCGCGTGGTCCGCTCTCGAACAGGCTCGCCAAGAAGCTCGTCGAAGCGGCGCAGGATCTTCCGCTCGATGCGAGTCTGTCGATGTCCACGGTCGCCCAGCAGCAGATATTCGATAGCGACGACCTGCACGAAGGCGTGGCAGCGTTCTTTGCCAAACGCGAACCCCAATTCAAGGGGCGCTGAGCGTGACGAGCGAAACCCTGCTTTCTGATTCCGCGGTCAAGTCACAGCCGGCGGAACGCGGTCCTGCCGGAACCGCGCTGTTCGGCACGGGCGCCGTAGTGGTCTGGAACGACGTTGCCCCCGAGGGTCGCGAGCGATTCTACGAATGGCACGATAAGGAGCACATCCCCGAGCGGCTCGCGATTCCCGGATTTCGCCGCGGACGACGCTACATCAGTGCCGGGCATTCGCCGGAATGGTTGACCCTTTACGAGGCCGATGACATCGACGTCGTCACTTCCAGGGAATACCTTGCGCGGCTTAACTCGCCGACCCCGCAGACCGTGCAGACGCTCCGTTACTTCCGGAACACGTCGCGCGCGGTTTGCCGGCTCGTGCATTCCGTTGGTTCCAGCAGCGGTGGCCACGTACTTGCGATGCGGGTCGATGTCCCTCCTGGACAGGGCGACATGCTGTCACGTTGCCTCAGCATGGACGTGTTCCCACGGTCCATGGCGCTGACCGGGATCGTGGCCTGTCACCTTTACGCTGCCGATGAAGCAGCAAGCTTCACGAACACGGCCGAGTCGAAGACGCGTGAATTCGACGTGCCCAATTGGGTCGTGCTGGTCGAAGCCACCAGACCCCAGGCGGCGCAACACGTGCGTGCGCTCGTCGAAGCACCGGACCTGCATGGGGCCGGCGTCGTGGTGCGTGGCGATGCCGCGGTCTACTCCCTGGAAATTTGCCGGTTGTCCCCGCCGGCGAATGCCTCGTAACCCATTCCTGCCTTCAGTCAGAGATCGGACCAATGAAACTTGTCAGATACGGCCCAGCCGGCCACGAGCGCCCGGGACTCATCGATGGCGAGGGCCGGATTCGCGATCTCCACGGCGTGTGCGAGGACTTTGGTCCCGCATTCTTCGCCACCGACGGCATACAACGACTTCGTTCCGTGGATATGCAGAAGCTTCCCGTGGTCGGGGGCAAGCCGCGGCTGGGTCCTTGCGTCGCGCAGCCAGGGAACTTCATCGCGATCGGATTGAACTACGTCCAACACGCGCGTGAAACGAATGCGCCGATTCCGAAGGACCCGATTCTGTTCAACAAGGCGCCCTCGTGCATTTCCGGACCCAACGACCCGGTGTTGTTGCCGAAGAATTCCCGGAAGTCCGACTGGGAGGTCGAACTGGCGCTGGTGATCGGCAAGCAGGCCATCTACGTCGACGAAGCCGACGCCCTGGATCACGTCGCAGGCTACTTCATCTGCAACGACATTTCCGAGCGGGAGTTTCAGCTCGAGCGCAGCGGGCAATGGGTGAAGGGCAAGATGTTTCCCACGTTTGGTCCCATCGGGCCATGGCTCGTGACGCCCGACGAAATCCCTGACGTGCAGGACATGCGGCTGTGGCTGGAGCTCAACGGCAAGCGGATCCAGGACTCCTCGACCAGTGACATGATCTTCACCGTCGCACGGTTGATCGCGGACACGAGTCAATACGTGCTCCTGCAGCCGGGCGACATCATCACGACGGGCACGCCACCAGGTGTCGGGCTCGGCATGAAGCCCGAACAGTACCTGAGGCCCAACGACGTGATGCGCCTCGGCATCGATGGGCTCGGCATCCAGGAGCAACGAGTGTCGCAGTGGGGAGAACGGTGAGCGTCCCGAGGGCCATTTCCTCATGAAGGTCGTCATCACCGGTGGTGCGGGTTTCCTCGGGCAACGGCTTGCGCGCAAGCTCCTCGAGCGCGGCACTTTGTCCGGCGCAGGCAATGCACCGGAGCGCATCGATCGCCTCGTACTCCTCGACGTCGTCGCCGCCCCGCATTTCGACGATCAGCGTGTCGAAGTGATTGCCGGCGATATCGCCGATCCGGCGATTCTCGCCAGTGCCGTCGATCGCCAGACTTCGTCGGTGTTTCACCTCGCGGCCATCGTCAGCGGTGAGGCGGAACGGAATTTCGAGCTCGGCATGCGCGTGAATCTGGACGCCGCGCGGCTCCTGCTGGACACCTGCCGCGCCGCCGGCAGCAGGCCACGCGTGCTATTCACTAGCTCCGTTGCCGTGTACGGCGGGGACCTGTCGGGTGGAGTGGACGACAGGACGGCCCTGCGTCCCCGCTCGTCCTACGGCGTGCAAAAGGCCATCGGCGAGCTGTTGCTGGTGGATTACACGCGCAAGGGCTTCGTCGATGGGCGTGTCGGGCGTTTGCCGACGATCAGTGTTCGTCCTGGTCGCCCGAACCAGGCCGCGTCGTCGTTCGCGAGCGGCATCATTCGGGAGCCACTGAATGGAGAAGCAGCGACATGCCCCGTCACCGGTGACACGCGGCTGTGGCTGCTGTCGCCACGCCGAGCGATCGAGAACCTGGTTGCGCTGCACGAGCTGCCTGCTGCCGCCTTCGGGGCGGATCCGATCGTCAACCTGCCAGGCATCTCCGTCTCGGTCGATGAAATGATAGCTGCATTGAGAAGCGTCGGCGGCGACGAGGCCGTGAAGCGCATCCGGTGGGAGCGCGACCCGGCAGTTGAGCGCATCGTCGGAAGCTGGCCCGCCGCGTGGGACGTGACGCGTGCGCGCTCTTTCGGCCTCGTGGCGGATGACAGCTTCGAGGCAATGGTGCGCGCCTATGTGGAGGACGACCTTCAGGTGAGGTCGTCCGAACGCATCGAAGCGCGGAGCTGACGGCAAGCTCCAACGAGAGCAGTTAATGGTGGTGCCCGAAGGACGATAACGAACTGGTATGGAAAAAATTTCAGCCGATGAAGCGGCGCGACTGATCCAGGACGGCGACGCGATTCTCATCAGCGGGTCGGGTGGTGGCCACGCGGTGCCTGAGGCATTGCTTGCTGCGGTTGAGTGTCGTTTCCTTGCGGAGGGGAGCCCGCGGGGCCTCACTTCCATCAGCGTGGTCGGCGTAGGTGATCGGGCCGCGCTCGGGGCGTCCCATCTGGCGCATGAAGGACTGCTCAATCGCGCGATCACCAGTGCGCTGGTCGATTCGCCAGGGCTGGTGACACTCGCCGCCGAGAACAAGATCGAGGCATACACTTTTCCACAAGGCGTGCTGTCGCAGCTGATGCGCGATATGGCAGCCGGTCGCCCGGGTTTGCTGACCAAGACGGGACTGCACAGCTTCGTCGATCCGCGCCAGCAGGGTGCGCGGCAGAGCTCGCGTACGCCACTGGATTTCGTTGAGGTGGTCAATCTCGTCGGCGAGGAGTGGCTGCTGTTCAAGCCCGTGCCCATCAGCGTCGCCTTCCTGCGTGGTACTACGGCCGATGAGGACGGCAACGTGACGATGGAGCAGGAGGCCGTGCTCGGCGAGATGCTCGCCATGGCGCAGGCGACACGGCGCGCTGGTGGCGTCGTGATCGTGCAGGTCAAGCGGCTGGCGCGTCGCGGCACCCTGCGCGGGAAGGACGTCAGGATTCCCGGGATCCTGGTCGACTTCGTCGTGGTCGATCCGCAACAGCGGCAAACCTATGCCACGGATTACGACCCCAGCTATTCCGGCGAGCTGCGCATTCCCATCGACGGCATCAAACCGCTGCCGTTCGGGCCACGCAAGGTCATCGTGCGTCGTGCCGCGATGGAGCTGTTTCCGGGCGCCATCTGCAATCTTGGCGCTGGTGTGTCGACCGGCCTGTCCACCATTGCGGCCGAAGAAGGCTTGCTCGACGATGTCTATCTCACCAACGAGCAAGGGATCATCGGTGGTGCGCCCATCACCGGCCGCGACTCGGGTGGCGGGCAGAACTTCGCCGCGATGATCGAGCAGCCTGCGCAGTTCGACTTCTATGATGGAGGCGGCCTGGATCTGGCATTCCTCTCGTTCGCCGAGGTCGATCCGCAAGGCAATGTCAATGTCAGTCGGTTCGGCGACAAGATCATCGGGGTGGGCGGCTTCATCAACATCAGCCAGAACGCCCAATGCGTCATCTTCAGCGGGACCCTTACGGCGGGCGACCTCGACGTCGCCTGGGAAAATGGTCGGACGATCATCCGTAAGGAGGGCCGCCATCGGAAGTTCGTGCCGAAGCTGGAGCAAATCTGCTACAGCGCGAGCATTGGACGCGAGCGGCGCCAGCTGGCGCTGTTCGTCACCGAGCGCGCGGTGTTCCGGATTGGCGACGAGGGACTCGAGCTCATCGAGGTCGCCCCTGGCATCGACGCCGAGCGCGATGTCATCGCGCACATGGGATTCCGGCCGCACGTTGCACGCGAGCTCAGGACCATGGATGAGCGAATCTTCGAACCCGCCCTGATGAACCTTGCAGCGTACGTGGAGCACAAGCCCCGTCGGTACCGCTCGGCACGGGTCGCACGGTGGCACGAGGCACGGAAAGCGAGAGCGGAATGAATAGTGGCCCGAAGCTCACCGGCGCCACGCGCCTTTACGCCATCATCGGCGATCCGATCGTGCAGGTGCGCTCGCCGGAGGTCTATACCGAGCAGTTCGTCGCCTTGGGCGTGAACGCGGTGCTCATCCCGGCGCACGTACCTGCCAGAATGTTCGATACGGTCATTCCCGCATTGCTCGCACTGGGGAACCTGGATGGATTGCTGGTGACGGTGCCGTACAAGGCGCGCATGCTTCCCTTCGCCACACGCCTCAGCACGTCGGCCACGATCGTCGGCGCCATCAACGCAATGCGACGGGAGGCGGATGGCTCGTGGAGCGGCGACATGTTCGATGGAATCGGCTTCGTGCGTGCCGCCGAGCGCAAAGGTGAGCGGCTTCGAGGGCGCCGCGTGCTGCTGTTCGGTGCCGGTGGTGCGGGCAGCGCCATTGCGTGTGCCCTGGTGGACGCCGGGGTCCGCTCGATTCGTATCGTGGATCCCGATTCCGGTCGGGTCCGGGACCTCATCGGCCGCCTGCACAAGACGTTCGCCGCGTGCGACATCGCTCCGGCTGGACTGGACCGAGGCGACGTCGACATGATCGTCAATGCCTCTCCGGTCGGCATGCAGCCTGGAGACGGAATGCCCGGTGATGTTGGTCAACTCACGCCGGACACGCTTGTCGGGGATGTGGTGATATCCGATTCGCCGACTCCATTGATCGAGCACGCCACCCGGCACGGATGTCCCACCGTCACCGGTCGTGACCTGCATGCGGGGCAGAGTGAGGCGATCATGGGTTTTTTCGTGCCGGCATCGAGACCTATCGGCCGTTAGCGGAGCTGACCTTCATCTCACGACCTTGTCAATGAACCGAGGATCGCCGTCCAATGGCTCACGTACCCGCTGAACGGTGTTTGGCGATCATTGAACTGCTCGCGGAGGATGCGAGCAGCATGCCTCTGGGTGAGATCGCTGAACGCCTCGACCTCCCCAAGAGCGGCGCTCACCGCTTGCTCGCAACGCTGGTGGACCTTGGCTGGGCCGAGCAGGACTCGGACACCAGCTTCTATCGATTGACCATGCGCCTGGCAACGCTCGGCCAGCGGTTCTACGTGGCCACCGGCATCCCCGACGTTTGCCAACCGCTGCTGGACCGGCTTGCCAATCAGTGCCGCGACTTCGCCCGCCTGGCAGTCGTCGACAAGGATTCGCTCGTCTGGGTCGCGCACGCGCAGGGTGCCACCGGCGGATTGCTGTATCAGCCTTCGCTCACGACCAACACGGTGCCCCTTTATGCGACTGCGACTGGCAAGGCGTGGCTCGCCACGTTGGGCCGTGACGAGGCGGTGCAGAAAGTACTCAGGAATGGCGGCTTCGACGACGCCAAGAAGTACGGGCCCAACGTGATTCGATCCATCGAAGGCTTGTTGCGCGAGCTCAAGGTGACGGCGCGGCGCGGCTACGGCGTGGCGATGAGCGAGGCCGAGCCTGGCGTCACGGCAGTGGCGGCCGCCATCCGTTCCGGCGATGGCGCAACTGCGCTCGGCACGGTCAGCATTGCCGGTCCCAGCGTGCGGATGACCGAGAAGCGCATGCAGGAGCTTGCGCCGATCGTGATGCAGAGCGCTTCCGAATTCGGCAAGTTGTGGCCTTTGCGAGCCCGTTTCGGGGGACGGCTTTCACAAGCACGCGTTCCCGAGGCAGCATAGATCTACGCGATGCGCGTCGCAGCGCCCGGGTTGCGATACCGCCGCCGATGCTTCGAAGGGCGGTGCGGGTCACGCCATGGTCCGCGTGGCCAGATCATCTCCAAGCGGCACCGCCCGTCACCTGGTAACCATGCGCGGACCCGCGGCAGGCGCTGACACGGAAACCCATGCGTTCGCAGATGCCGCGAGTTCGAACATGAGCACAGCACTGGTCACCGGCGGCGGGCGCGGTATCGGCCGTGCCATCTGCAACGCCTTGGCGGGAACTGGGTTCGATGTTGCCGTCGTCAGCATCGAGACACTGGCCGACGCCGAGCCATCTCTGGGCGAGATTCGCTCGTTCGGGCGCAAGGCGCTCTACATCCAGCAGGACATAGCGGACGTCGCTGTGCATGCACAGCTCGTGGAACGGGTGCGTGATGACCTCGGCCCCATCGACTGCCTGGTCAACAACGCCGGCGTCACATCGTTGCGCCGTGGCGACATGCTGGACCTTGGTGTCGAAAGCTTCGATCGATGCGTCGCCGTCAACCTGCGCGGAACCTTCTTTCTTACGCAGGCAGTTGCGCGCGCGATGATCGACCGTGCGGCCGACGACGGAGGATCGACCTATCGTTCCATCGTGACCATAAGCTCAGCGAATTCCGAGATCCTCGGCTTGAATCGCGCCGATTACTGCGTGACCAAGGCAGCACTCTCGATGGTATCGAAGCTGTATGCAGCGCGGCTAGCACAGCACCAGATCCATGTGTTCGAGGTGCGTCCCGGCATCATCCGGACCGACATGACGGCGCCGGCGAGCGCCTCTTACGATCGGCTGATCGAAAGCGACGGCGTACCGCTCGGGCGCTGGGGCACGCCGGAGGACGTCGGGTCCACGGTCGCGACCATCGCTCGCGGATCCCTGCCCTTCGCGACGGGTGAAATACTGAATGTCGGGGGAGGGCTCCATTTGTACCGAATCTAGCCGCAGGCCGCGCACGCAGCGCCGTTCGGATGGCAGCGAAGCGTGCCGGAGACCATCGTGAGAACCATCCGATGGGGGATGATCGGTTGCGGTGACGTTGCGGAGATCAAGAGCGGGCCGGCGTTCTACAAGGCTGAACATTCCGATCTCGTCGCCGTCATGCGGCGCGACGGAGCACTCGCGGCCGAGTTCGCGCGACGCCATGGCGTGCGCAGATGGCATGACGATGCGGACGCGATCATCCGCGCGCCGGACATTGACGCGGTGTACATCGCGACCCGGCCGGATACGCATCGTGAATACGCGCTGCGCTGCGCCGCGGCGGGCAAGGCCGTATACGTCGAGAAGCCCATGGCCATGGATTACGCCGAGTGCGTGGCGATGATCGACGGCTGCCGGTCCGCCGACGTTCCACTGTGGGTTGCGTATTATCGTCGCGCCCTGCCGCGCTTCCTGGCCGTGCGCGATCTGATCGCGGGTGGCGCGATCGGGCCGGTACGCATGGTGTCGACGCGACACTTTCAGCGTCTTCCGACGACCGGGAACGGTCCGGGCGGACAGCCGGACTGGCGCCTTGATCCTGCCATTTCCGGCGGGGGCCTATTTTTCGAAGGCGTGGTCCACACGTTCGACTTTCTCGACTTTCTGTTCGGGCCGATTCAGACGATTCGTGCTTTCGCGGACAACCAGGCGCGAGCCTATGCTCCGGAAGATATCGTCGTCGCAACCTACCGCTTCGCATCCGGGGTGTACGGCAGCGGAACTTGGTGCTTCGCGGCCGACTTCAGGGAGGAGTACAACGAGATCGTCGGCGCCAACGGGCGCATCCGTTTCTCGACGACTGAGGCCGTTCCGATTCGGGTAATGCGTGGCGATGGCGTCCACGAGATCCCGGTGCCCGATCCAGCTCACGTACAGCAACCGCTGGTAGAAAGCATCATTGCCGAGCTCAATGGGCGAGGCAAATGTACGAGCACCGGGGAATCCGCTGCGCGTACCGCGTGGGTGATCGATCAGATTCTGGCGGAATTCCGAAGCGCATCACGCGCGGGCTGTTAGGCGCCGCGTCCCCCGATGGCGGCGACTACGGGGAGCGATGCCGTCGCCACGTTCTGCGGCTTCGAGCCGAGGGTGCCCGGAAAGGGGCTTGGAGAGCTCGGCAGGCGGTGGCGAAGCGTCGGTGCTCGGGTCCAGGATCGCCGGATGGCGATCAATTGCTGCACCCGCACCTTGTCTGGGTCGTACTCCCTTGTCGCGGCTTGGCGCTGAGGGCATAAACCTCGGCGGTCAGCGCCGGGATCGGTCCGAAAGCCCACAGCGCGCCTCCTGCGAAAAAATCCTGTGCGCGGCCGCTCGACGGACCATGTACGAGATATCGCACCGAGTTACGAGGTGGCGGCCCCGCTTTGGCTTGCAGATGCTGATTCTTGCGGAGACTCGACGACAAACCCGCTCATCGGTTCGATCCACGTCAGCTGATCATCGACCCGCTTGACGCCTTCCACGTTGGCCGCCAGCACGTGGAGCGCCCGCCGCTGGCGTTCGTCGAATATCGTACCCTTGAGCGTGACCACGCCGTTGCGTACATCGACACCGACGGATTGCAGTGGGCACCATGTCTGGTGACGCATTTCGGCGAGCAACTTTCGCCGGATCCATGGATCGCTTTCCTCGACATCGGGGGTCGTGCTCAGATATTGAGCGAGCGCGCCGATCAGGTCCGCACGGCTGACGATCCCGACCACCCGGGCATTGCTGTCCAGAACCGGGACGCGCTTGATCGCATGTTCCTCCATCAGTCGGACAACTTCGCTGATCGGGGTCTCCTCATGCACGCTGACGACCCCGGTCGACATCACGTCGCCGACCGTGCGCCCGTGGGTGTGCGCGTAGGCATCCGCACCGCGGCCGGGACCGAGCAGCAGTTCGAGCCAGCGTCGTCGTGGTGCCTCGGTGTGCGTCTCGGCGCGGCGCAAGAAGTCGCCCTCGGTGACGATCCCGACAAGCTGCCCACGAGCATCAATGACCGGCAGCCCACTGACATGCTGACTCAGCATGCGCGCAATCGCCTCCACAACCGGTGCTTCCGGCGTGAGGCTGATGACGTAATGGGTCATCACATCCTTGGCTTTCACGGTGTTGGCTTTCATGGCGCCCTCCACGTTGAGACACCCTGACAGAGACCCTCAAGCAGATTGTCGCCGCATAGGCTTCCACCGGCTTGCCCTGGCGCAAACAACGCACTCGCTCCCCACGCACGAATCCGACAGACGCCCGCTGGTCGCGGCCATTGCGCGACGTGTGCGAGGCGCGTGGGTGTTCGTCTACCGCTGCCGGGTGATGTTCAAGCTGACGCTCGCGCGAAGCTGCATCCGCTCGATTGATAAACGTCAACGGCCAATCCCCACGGAAGGCTATTCTCAAACTCCGTGGCTTCGCCTTGATCGGGCTCGCCAGACGCTTGCGAAGTTCCGATGCTCACGACGATCGTGCAGCGCACGATCCTGAAAGCTGTGTCCAGCATGAAGCGAACTGCAATGGCAGGCGCGTTGGTCGGCGCCGCGCAGGATGCATCCGGCTCTGCGCACGGTCACGTCACCTTCATGATGGCGCGGCGCCGGGTCACTGGTGGCCTGCTCGCCGGTATTGCGCTCGCTGCCATGCCGGCAGGAGTACAACCGCAGTCGCAACGAATCCGTAACTTGCCGGCGCCGCGCATGGCCGGTGGCATGCCGCTCCTGGACGCGCTCGCGCGACGCCGGTCGACGCGCGCATTCTCGCCACGGCCGCTACCCCTGCAGGTGCTGGCGGACCTGCTGTGGGCTGCCGATGGCATCAATCGCGCAAACGGCGATCGCACCGCGCCTTACTGGCGCCATCTCATGGTCATCGACGTGTTCGCAGCCATGGCCGATGGTGTGTGGCTGTACGATCCCAAGCAGCACGCATTGCTGCAGCACCTTCCGGACGATATCCGGGCCCAGACCGGCCAGCAGGACTTCGTTGCCAGCGCTCCCCTCGATCTCGTGTACGTCGCGCACGGTGAGCGCATGCGTGACATCTCACCCGAGGAGCGGCGCCTTTACGCATCGGTCGACGCGGCTTTCATCGGCCAGAACGTGTACCTCTTCTGTGCCGCCGAAGGACTCGCGACGGTTTTCCGTGGCGCCATCGATTACGCGCGGCTAGCGACAGCGATGCGCCTCGGTGAAGGCCAATTCGTGACCTTTGCGCAGACGGTCGGTTACCCGACGGGCTGAGCGCAAGAGCCCAGCAGACCGGATGCTGATGAGGGAGGTGGGTCATGCGCGATAGACTGTGGGGAACGCACTGCATTGCGACCGCCATCGCGGTTTTCACCGCGTGCCCGGTGCATGCGGACGCTCCGCAGACTCCGTTCCAGCTCGCGCGCGACCGCGGCTGCATCGTCTGCCACGACGTCGAAACCGCGCCTGCGGGTGCGAGTCAGGTGCTTCCGTCGGCGCCGTCCTTTCAGGCCATCGCACGCAAATATCGTGGTGACACGCAGGCCGTGAGTAACCTTGCCGTCATCGTCCGGCAGGGCACCGGCCCACTCTCGGCCGATCGGCACTGGGCGGGAAAAGTGGGTTTCACCAGCATGTTCGCCCACGATCTCGAAGTGACCGACGTGGAGGCGCGAGTGCTCGTGGAATGGATCCTGAGCCTCGAACGTTCTGTTCAACGGCCCCCGCAACGTCGGTGAGGTGTATCGCTGGCGGGGAGCCAGGGCACCCGTGATTCTTTGACCACGGGGCCTTGAGGCATGGTGCCGGCCTGCCGTTCCCAAGGCGAGCGCCATGCTGTCCCACGGGGCTCCTCCCCAGGCGGCGACCGATACCCCGGTCCATCGCGTGACAGGATCCGTCCTCTCGGCGTGGCCCGGCAACGTCGTGCACTGCCCGGGATGCTGCCGTAAGATCCGGTGCGTTGGTGGGGAAAGCTGAGCGACTGCCCAGCTTTCCCTTCGGCGCGCGCCGGGGGGTGGGGTCGCCGCGGGCGCGCGCCACGTGTCTCTGAACCGGCATGGCGATGCAACTGTACGCGCCGTGACTGGTCCGAATGCGAGGGCGCGCAAGGCGTCGGTTCGAACCCGCGCAGCCGCGTTGCAGGGGGATCTGCCATGCCGTTCAGGCGCTGGGTCATCGCCACCGTCGTCGTTCTGCTCACGCTCGTGGCAGCCACCCTGGTATGGCCGCACCTTGGCGCCCGATCGCGCACAGCAGCGACCAAGGCGGCGGCGCCGGTGCCGGTGTCGGTCGCCCGCGTGGCCGTCCGCACCGTGCCGGTGCAGCTCACCGCCGTCGGGAATGTCGAGCCCTACACCTCCGTTGCGGTGAAGGCGCGTGCCGATGGACAAATCGTGGGCGTGCGCTTCAAGGAAGGTGATCCCGTCCGCAAGGGCGAGCTGCTCTTCGAGATCGATCCACGTCCGTATGCAGCGGCGCTTGCACAGGCCAGGGCCAACGTCGTCAAGGACCAGGCACAGCTTGCCCGCGCGCAGGCCCAGGACGTGCGCTACCAGGAGCTCCTGCAGCAGAACTTCATCTCGAAGGATGCCTACGAGCAGGTCCGGACCAACGCCCAGACGGCAGCAGCGACGGTGCAGGCCGATGCGGCGGCTGTCGACAACGCCGAGCTGCAGCTTGGGTATTGCACCATCCGGGCTCCCATCGATGGCTTCGCCGGTCGCATCCTGATCCAGGAGGGCAACCTGATCAAAGCCAACGACGCCAATCCGCTCGTCACGCTCAACCAGATCGTGCCGGTGTACGTGAGCTTCGCCGTACCCGAGCAGAACCTCGCCGGGATTCGCCAGCATGAGGCCGCCGGCGACCTGGTGGTACAGGCAAGCCTGCCTGGCGACGGGCATCCCCCGGTCAACGGACGCCTGAGCTTCGTCGACAACGCCGCCGACCAGACCACCGGCACCATCAAGCTCAAGGCGCAGTTTCCCAACACCGACACGGCGCTCTGGCCAGGGCAGTTCGCCAACGTGGTGCTCACGCTGTTCGAGCAGAAGGATGCACTCGTGGCGCCGTCGCAGGCCATTCAGAACGGCCCCAATGGGCAATACGTGTTCATCGTGAAGCCTGGCGGGACCGTGGAGCTTCGGGACGTGAACGTCGCCCGCTCCGTGGGCGAGTTCGCGGTCATCAGCGCGGGGCTGAAGCAGGGCGAGGTGGTCGTCACCGCCGGACAGCTGCGCCTCGCCCCGGGCACCAGGGTTACGGCGGACAGCGGCGACGCGGCATGAACATCGCCGCACTCTTCGTGCGTCGGCCGGTCATGACCGCGCTGGTCATGATCGGCATCCTGATCTTCGGCATCGTCGCGTACCGGCTGTTGCCGGTCAACGCGCTGCCGAACGTCGATTTCCCGACCATCCAGGTGTCCGCGAGCCTGCCCGGCGCCAGTCCCGACACCATGGCATCGGCCGTGGCGACGCCGCTCGAGAAGCAGTTCTCGACGATCGCCGGGATCGATTCGATGACCTCGCAGTCGACCAATGGGTCGACGACGATCACCCTGCAGTTCTCTCTCGATCGCAACATCGATGCCGCGGCACAGGACGTGCAATCGGCGATCGCGGCTGCGGCGCGCCAGTTGCCGTCGACCATGCCGACGCCGCCCACGCAACGCAAGGTGAATCCCGCCGATCTGCCGATCATGAACCTGGCGCTGACCTCGGAGACCCAGCCCCTGTCGACGGTCGATGACTACGCGGAGAACAACCTCGCGCAGCGCATCTCGACAATCAGCGGTGTCGCCCAGGTCCAGGTATATGGATCGCAGAAGTATGCGGTGCGCATTCAACTCGATCCCAATGCGCTCGCCAGCCGTGGCATCGGGCTCACCGACGTCGAGCAGGCAGTCGGCAGCGCGAACGTGAACCTGCCCACCGGCACGCTGTACGGGCGCGAGCGGGCGACGTCGGTCACCGCCACCGGCCAGCTGCAGAGCGCGAAGGAATACGCGTCGATGATCGTGACCTATCGCAACGGCGCGGCGGTCCGCCTGAGCGAGCTCGGGCGGGTGTTCGACAGCGTGCAGAACGACAAGGTCGCGGCCTGGTACAACGGCACGCGCGGAGTGGTGCTCGCGGTACAGCGCCAGCCCGGCACCAACACCATCGAGGTGGTCAATGCTGTCCGCGCCATCCTGCCATCGTTCCAGGCGCAGCTGCCGCCGTCGATCAAGCTGTCGATTCTCTACGACCGCTCGCAATCCATTCGCGCATCGGTGCGCGACGTGCAGTTTTCGCTGTTGCTGGCGCTGGTGCTCGTGGTGACGGTGATCTTCGTATTCCTGCGCAGCGCGTCGGCGACGCTCATTCCGAGTCTCGCACTGCCGATGTCCATCGTGGGCACCTTCGCCTTCATGTACCTGTTCGGCTACAGCCTCGACAATCTCTCGCTGATGGCGCTGACGCTGTGCGTGGGCTTCGTCGTCGACGACGCGATCGTCATGCTGGAGAACATCACCCGGCACATGGAGCTCGGCGAGGACCGCCTGACGGCGACGCTGAACGGCGCGAAGGAAATCGGGTTCACCATCGTGTCGATGACGCTGTCGCTGGTCGCGGTGTTCATTCCCGTGCTGTTCATGGGTGGCATCCTCGGCCGGCTGCTGCACGAATTCGCCGTGACGATCATCGTCGCGGTCCTGATCTCGGGCTTCGTCTCGCTGACCCTCACGCCTTTGTTGTGCAGCCGCATGCTGAAGGTCGGACACGACGAGCGGCACGGCCGGATCTACCGTCTTTCCGAGCGGATGTTCGACGCCATGCTCGCCGGTTACCGCCGAAGCCTCGGCTGGGTGATGCATCACCGCCGCACCACGATGGCAGGATTCCTGATGGTGTTCCTCGGCACCGGCGGACTCTTCTACATCATGCCGAAAGGATTCCTGCCGAGCGATGACGTGGGCCAGCTCTTCGTGATCACCGAAGCGGCGCAGGATATTTCGTTCGAAGCCATGGCCAATCTGCAGCAGCAAGTCGCCGCGATCGTACGCCGCAATCCGCACGTGCAGGACGTCATGTCGTTCGCGGGCGCTGGCGGTCCGAGTGCGTCGCTCAACAACGGCCGGCTGTTCGTCACGCTGAAGCCGCGCAACGAACGACCCTCCGCCGACGCCGTCGTGCAGGAGCTGCGGCCCACGCTGACCCGCGTGCCCGGGATCAAGGCCTTCGTGCAGAACGTGCCAGCGATCCGCATCGGCGGGCAGATCACCAAGAGCCTCTACCAGTACACGCTGCAGGCGACTGATACCCGCGAGCTCTACGATTGGGCGCCGAAAGTCGAGGCAGGATTGCGCGCGCTGCCGGGGCTGGTCGACGTATCGAGCGATCTGCAGATCACGCAGCCCCAGATCAGCGTGGAGATCGATCGCAACAAGGCGTCCGCACTTGGGGTATCCGCCCAGGCGATCGAGAGCACCCTGTACGACGCCTACGGCGCACGGCAGGTATCCACCATCTTCGGGGCCACCGATCAGTACTGGGTGGTGATGGAGCTCGAGCCGCGCTACCAGTCGGATCCTTCGGTCCTGTCGCTCCTGTACGTGCGATCGAATACCGGTGCGCTCGTCCCGCTCAATGCGGTGGCGACGCTCAAGCCCACCGTGGGCCCCCTCGCCATCACGCACCTCGGCCAGCTGCCGTCGGTGACCATTTCGTTCGACCTCAAGCCCGGTGTTTCGCTGTCGGAGGCGCTCGATCAGATCCGCAGCACGACTGCGCAGATGCGGTTGCCAGCGACCATCAACGGGACCTTCCAGGGCGCGGCGCAGGCGTTCCAGTCGTCGCTGCAGGGGATGGGTGTGCTGCTGATCCTGGCGATCTTCGTGATCTACCTGGTCCTCGGCATCCTCTACGAGAGCTTCATCCACCCGGTAACGATCCTGTCCGGGCTGCCGACGGCGGGATTCGGCGCGCTGCTGACGTTGTGGCTGTTCAACACCGATCTCAACATGTACGCGTTCGTCGGCATCATCATGCTCGTCGGCATCGTCAAGAAGAATGCGATCATCATGATCGACTTCGCGATCGGGGCACAGCGCGGCGGCAAGTCCGCCGACGCGGCGATCTTCGAGGCCTGCATGACGCGGTTCCGGCCGATCATGATGACCACCATGGCTGCGCTGATGGGCAGCCTGCCGATCGCACTGGCACTCGGCGCGGGCGGCGAAGCGCGCCGGCCCTTGGGGCTGTCGGTGGTGGGCGGGCTCGTCGTGTCACAGGTTCTGACCCTGTTCATCACGCCGGTCGTGTACCTGTACTTCGAGCACGCGCAGCAATGGGTCGCGGCGCGCCGCGCCAAAAGACACGAGACGGCGACGATGCTGCACCAGCCTCACTAGGTGCTCGGGCCACGGTTCCGGCAGGCCAAGGCCTTGACGGGTCGTTATCGTCGTCGACAGGACCTTACGATGGAGAAACGCTGATGCCCACCTACCGAAAGACTTCCGAGGCCATTGCGCGCCTCACGCCGGAGCAGTATCGCGTGACGCAGGAAAACGGGACCGAAGCGCCTGGAACGGGCGAGCTTCTTCACAACCACGCGCCCGGGATCTACGTCGACATCGTGTCGGGCGAGCCACTGTTCGCGTCTTCCGACAAGTTCGAGTCGGGCTGCGGCTGGCCGAGCTTCACCAAACCGATAGCACCCGCGACCGTCAAGGAGCTGAAGGACGCTTCGCATGGAATGATGCGGACCGAAGTGCGCTCCGCCGCGGGCGACAGCCACCTCGGCCACGTATTCGAAGACGGGCCGGCGGACCGGGGAGGGCTGCGCTACTGCATCAATTCGGCATCGCTTCGCTTCATCCATCGCGATGACATGGAAGCCGAAGGCTACGGCGCGTACCTCGACCAGGTGGAGGACGGCGATTGACACACGAGCGTTCCGTAGCTGAGGTGGCTGCGAAGTCCAGCACCATCGGCCGTCGTCGCGGTCGCGAAACTGGGCGCCCGCGGCACGCACACTGTCGAAGTACGCCTCCGCGGTTGCGAAGCTGCGGATCGCGTCCACCACCACGCGCACATACGCCCCGTGGAAGGCACCATCGGCGAGCGCCGCGAGACACCGATCGCCAGTCGCGCTGCGATGGAAGATGAATGCCTCGATGTGCACGCTGCGCCGCCTCGATGGCGGCTAGCTCCGCCGCATAGAGCGTGGTTGCGTCGCTATTCCCTGGGTGGGCGCCTCGCGCGTTGAGACGGTGGACCTGGCCCGCGACGTCAATCAGGTCGAGGCGGCGTATCGATCGTGAAACGCACGCGACTCTTGTCTAGGATGCGCGAGCCCGGCGAGCGGCGTGACCGGATGTTCGCCACCAACAGAATTACCTGCGTGTCAGAGCGTGACTCGCGTTCCGAGCTCCACCACGCGGTTCGGAGGAATGTTGAAGAAGTCGGCAATGCTTCCGGAGTTGCGCACCATGGCCGCGAACACGCGCTCGCGCCACGCGGGCATGCCGCGGTGCCCGGCACCGGGCACGATCTTCTCGCGCGAGAGAAAATAGGACACCTCCATCGGCTCGACCTGCAAACCGGCAGGGCCGCACAGCTCCAAGGCGTGCGCAACGTCGGGACGTTCCATGAACCCGTACCGCGCGCATACACGCCAGCAATCGCCCGGCAGGCGCTCGCAGCTCGTGCGCTCCTCCGCATCGACGAATGGAACATCGCTGAACTCGACGGTAAGGAACACGTTGGACTCGTGCAGAACCTTGTAATGCTTCAGGCTGTGAAGCAGCGCATTGGGCGTTGCATCCGGATTCGACGTCAGGAAGACGGCGGTGCCCGGTACGCGCATCGGCGGGTACTCGAACAGGGACTTGAGCAGCTCCTTCAGCGGAGGGGATGCGCTTCGCAGTTGCTCGAACAGGCGCGTCCGTCCGCGCCGCCACGTGGTCATGAGCACGAACAGCGCGGTACCGAGCACGAGCGGGAACCAGCCGCCCTCGAGGATCTTGTGCAGGGCTGCCGCCAGAAAAGCAGAGTCTATGGCCCCGAAGAACGCCGTGACCGTCACGCAGAGCCAAAGGGGGTAGCCCCACCTGTCGCGCGCAACGAAATAGGCCAGCAGCGTTGTCACCAGCATCGTTCCCATGACCGAGACACCGTAGGCAGATGCGAGCCGGGTTGACGAACCGAACCCTACGACGGCGGCGCCAACAGCCGCAAGCAGGATCCAGTTCACGGCCGGTACATAAATCTGCCCGATGCTGCTCGGCGAGGTGTGCTGGATGGCCATTCGTGGCAGATAACCCAGCTGGATGGCTTGTTGGGTCATCGAGTACGCGCCGGAAATGGTCGCTTGCGATGCGATGACGGTCGCGGCAGTCGCCAAAGCCACCATCGGATACAGGGCCCAGCCGGGGAACGCCAGGTAAAACGGATTGGAAACTGCATCCGGCTGGACCATGAGCAATGCACCCTGGCCGAAATAGTTGAGGACGAGCGCAGGTGCGACGACGGCGAACCATGCCCACCGGATAGCTCGCCGGCCGAAATGACCCATGTCTGCGTAGAGTGCCTCGGCGCCGGTGATGGCCAGCAGAACGGCGCCGAGCACCAGGAACGATCCGTAGCCGTGGCTGGTGACGAAGTGAACTGCGTAGGAGGGATCAAGGGCCTGCAGCACGATGGGAGCACGCGCGATGTTCCAGATCCCGCTCGCGCCCAGCGCCAGGAACCATAGCAGGCAGACCGGGCCAAAGAACATCCCAACAACTCCCGTGCCGTGACGCTGGATCATGAACAGCGCCAGGAGAACGCCGCTCGCGAGCGGGACCACGTAGGGCTTTAACAGCGAAGTGCCGACTTCCAGACCCTCGACTGCGGAAAGCACCGAGATCGCGGGGGTGAGCACTGCGTCGCCGTAAAAGAGCGCCGCGCCGAACACTCCGATGGCGAACATTGCCACACGCGCCTTGGGGCGCTCGCGCATGGCCGACGTCGCGAGTGCCAGCAGCGCCATGATGCCGCCTTCACCACGATTGTCGGCCCGCAGGACCAGCGTGACGTACTTGAGCGACACGACGATCATCAACGCCCAGAATATCGCGGAGACCCCGCCCAGGATATTCGCCGCCGTCAGGGGGATACCGTGATCCGGATTGAAGGTTTCCTTGGCGGCGTACAGCGGACTCGTGCCGATGTCGCCGTACACGATCCCCAGCGCGAGGAGGGCGAGTCCGGCGGTCGAGTGGCGGCGCACGTCGTGGTGGTCACCGGGCAGAACCACGGCTTGCCGAGCAGAAGTATCCATTTGCGTTGCAGCTTAGCGCCCAATCGTCGCACCGGCGTAAACCGGGCCATTTCTTTACGCGATCTTTATACGCTCCTGCGTTAAAGTTGTCGCATGCGCGGATCGCGGCAATGGATCGGTTACGCGTGGGCAGTCGGCGCCACGGTGCTATGTACGCTCGTCGGCATCGCCATGCGGGAGCGGTTCAATCTCGTCAACATTGCCATGGTGTATCTGCTGGCCGTGGTCTTCATCGCGCTACGCTGGTCGCGCGGCCCTGCCATCGTCACTGCCGTGATCTGCATCGCGGCTTACGATTTCCTGTTCGTGCCGCCACGTGGCACGTTCACGGTGGATGACGTGCAGTACCTCTTCACGTTCGCCACGATGGTCGTGGTCGCGCTCGTCATCTCGCGTCTGGTGGAAAGCATTCGGCGCCAGGCGCGCGAACAGGCAGCCCTCGCGGTGGAAGCCGAGACGGAGCGCATTCGCAGCGCGCTGCTTGCGTCCATCTCGCACGATCTGCGCACGCCACTCGCCGTGATGGCCGGCGCCTCCTCCACGCTGGCCGAAGCAGCCGACCGGCTCACGAAGGCAGAGCGCGACGCGCTGGCCAGGAGCGTCGTCGAGCAGTCCCGGGAGATGTCCGAGCACGTCGCAAAGGTCCTTGAAATGACGCGTCTCGAGACCGGCGCGATCAAGCTCGACCGCGACTGGACGGACGTGAACGACATCGTGACTTCCGCGCTGGCCCGCTTGCACGACCGCATGGCGTTGCACCGGGTGATCGTTGAAATCGCCGACGACCTGCCACTGGTGCGAGTGGATGCCGCGTTGATCGAGCAGGCCCTCGGCAATCTGCTCGAGAACGCAGCCAAACACACGCCTGCGGGGACGGTCGTGCGGGTGCGCGGGCAGCGGCATGGGGACGACGTTGTCCTGTCGGTGGAAGATCTCGGCGGCGGCCTCGCCGACGCCGACATGGAACGCGTGTTCGAGAAGTTCAGCCGTGGATCGGTGGACGGCGGCGGTACGGGCATGGGCCTCGGCCTTGCCATCTGCCGCGCAATTGTCCGGCTGCATGGCGGGCGGGCATGGGCGGAACACGTCCCGGCAGGTGGCACCGCTTTCCGTTTCACCGTTCCCGTCGAGCAGGCGCCTTCAGTTCCACCCGAAGCGGCGCCCGGCTGACATGACCGAGGCGCGCGCCACGGTCCTCGTCATCGACGACGAGCCGGATATCCGGCGGCTCCTCCGCGCATCTCTCGGGGCCGAGGGTTATCGCGTCATCGAGTCGGCGAGCGGCCCCCGTGGCGCGATCGATGCCGGCTCCCACAAGCCGGATCTGGCAATTGTCGACCTCGGGCTGCCCGGGATGGACGGGCTCGACGTGATCCGGCATATCCGCCAGTGGTCACCCATGCCGATCATCGTGCTGTCTGCCCGGACCCAGGAGCGTTCGAAGGTCGAGGCATTGGATGGCGGCGCCGACGATTACGTGACCAAGCCATTCGCGACGGGAGAGCTCCTGGCGCGGGTCCGTGTGGCGCTGCGCCATGCGGTGCGCTCCCGATCGGGCAGCATGATGCTGAGCTTCGATGACGTCGTGATCGATTTGGCCAACAGGACGGCCACCAGAGGCGACCGCGACGTGCATCTGACGCCTATCGAATTTCGCATCATGGCGGCACTCGCGAAGCATCTGGGCTTGGTGGTCACCCACCGTCAATTGCTGGTGGAGGTATGGGGACCCACGCATGAGAACGACACGCACTATCTGCGGATATACATGAAGCAGTTGCGCGAGAAGCTGGAGCACGATCCGACGCGGCCGCGGCACCTCCTGACCGAGATCGGCATTGGCTACCGCCTGGTAGTGGACGAGTAGGGTTCCGCCGCCGCCCGGGTCGGAGTCCGTGCCTGCGCTCGCAAGCGCGATCTTGCCGCAGTCGCATCCTCGTGAGATTCGGCTGCATTGCCGGAACGCGAGCGACCATGACGAGCGGGGCCGGAATATGGTTCCCGCGCAAACGTACCTTGCTGCTTAATGTCAACGGGACTCGCCGCACGGCGCCTATGCTGTGCGCATGCGGGTGACGATGATGTGAACGCCCGGTGTGGGCGCCACCGCGATGATGGTCCACCACCAGTGTGGGAGATTGAGCCATGACCAAGATCGACGATACCGAGCTGCGTGGCAGGGTCATTGCGGAGCTCGATTGGGAACCAAGCATCGATGTGGCAGGGATCGGCGTTGCCGTCAGAGATGGCGTCGTCACCCTGAGCGGATCGGTTGCCAGTTATCCGCAAAGAAAGAGCGCCGAATGCGCCGTCAAACGTGTTCATGGCGTCAAAGCGGTCGCCGAGGACCTGGAGGTCAGGCTTCCCGGTAGCGCGGTTCGGTCGGACGCGGATATCGCTCACTCCGTGCTGACGGCGCTGCGGTGCAACGTCTCCATTCCGCATGAGCGCATGCAGGTGACCGTCGAGGATGGCTGGGTGACTCTCGACGGCGAGGTTGCATGGAACTATATGAAACACACGGCGGAGGAGGCGATCAGGCACACGACGGGGGTGAAAGGCGTAAGCAATCGACTGATCATTACGCCGTTGGTTGCCCCTACCGACGTGAGGAGCGAAATCGCACGTGCCTTTGCGCGCAGGGCACAGGCCGATGCAAAGCAGATCAGGGTGGATTTCGAGGGTAAAAAGGTCATCCTGCGCGGCAGCGTGCGTACCTGGCAAGCCAAGGAGGATGCGGAACGGGCGGCGTGGTCAGTACCGGGCGTTGCGCAGGTCGAGGATGATCTCATGGTCAACCCGCTTGCGGAGTCTGCGACATCGCTCGAGAACGCGATTCCGCACGGCGAAGAGTGGTGAGCTGGCGGGTCGACGGAGTCGCCGTGGAGGTGGCCGGTCCTCCCCGCGGCCTTCTCCGCCAGCGCAACCGCGAGGCGGGGGCAACGCTCATGGAGCTGGTCGATCCCGTTTCGTGACACTGGGGTGTAACGGATCGTGCGCATCGCGATTCTCGGCGCCGGCGCCCTTGGAAGCGTATTGGGTAGCCTGCTCTGGCGCGCCGGCGAGGACGTCGTCCTGGTCGGACGAGCGGCTCATGTAGCCGCGATCCGCGCGGCCGGGCTGACCGTAGAGGGCGTGCTCGGCGGCTTCAATGCAACGCCCCATGCCGAAGAATGTCTGAGTGCGCGTCCGGATCTCGCGTTGCTAACTGTCAAGATGCCCGACGTGGTGACGGTGCTCCGCGAGAATCGCGCGATGCTCGATGCGGTTCCGATCGTGGTGCTGCAAGGCGGCATCGGCGGCGAGGAGTTGGCGGCGACCGTGATCCCTGCCGCCCAACTCGTGAGCGGCGTCGTCTCGCTGCACGCGCAATGCCTGCTGCCCGGACATGTGGTGCTGATGGAGGCAGAGGGCCTGCTGATCGGTCGGCCGAGCGGAACGAACGACGGAGTCGTCGAGTGGATCCGTCGGGTGCTCGAAGAGGCGGTGCCCACGTCCGTCACGACAAACATTCGCGGCGCGCAATGGACCAAGCTCATCGTCAGCGTCAACAACGTACTTCCAGCGCTGACCAATGCGAGCTTCCGCGAGGTTTACCGGGATCGGTTCCTGCGCCGGCTTGCGGTGGGTCTCATGCGTGAAGGCATCGCCGTCGCGCAGCGTGCCGGCGTACGCCTCGAATCGCTGCCCGGCACGCCGGTGCCCCTGGTCCGGCTGGTGGGCGTTCTCCCCGCCGTGATGGCCGGCGCGACGCCTGCGCGCAGGGCAGCCAGGCTCGAGACGCACTGGCCGCACAAAGGGTTCACGTGGCAGAGCCTCGCGCGTGCCCGGCCAACGGAGATCGAGCAACTTAACGGCGAGATCGTTCGCATTGGCCGCGAAGTTGGGGTGCCGACCCCGCTGAACGAAGTGGTGGCGAGTCTCCTGCGCCGTGTCGGCACCGAGCGGCGCTATCTGACGAGGCACGAGATCCGCACAGCGTTCCCGCAAGAACGTCTGTGCGGCGCGGCGCAGCACGAACTCCGCCCTTCGGCGTGATGGCACCGCCGGGGTCCATCGGTCCCGGACGACGCCAAATACAGACGATTCAGTTGACGACTATCAACAACGCGCGGCCCTCCCGGTGCAGTAATGCAAGGGCAAGGCGAGTCGCCTCGAGTTGAAGTGCGACCAACCCCACACCGTAATGCATGAAGGAGGAACAGCATGTCTATCGCCCGTGTCACCGAGATCATCGCGCGCAGCGAAAAGAGCTTCGACGACGCACTGACCCAGGGAATCGCTCGCGCCAACAAGACCCTGCAGAACGTCACCGCCGCATGGATCCAGGATCAGTCAGTGGACATCGACAAAGGCAAGATCACGGAATACAAGATCGTGCTCAAGGTCACGTTCGTCCTGGCGGATTGAGACGGCATCCGCGATGCGAGGTCGTTGCCCTTCGACGGGGTGGGTGAAGCGGTCGCCGCGCAGGTTGGCGACGTTGCGCCCACGATGGCGAGGGAGCAAACGCACGAGATCAGGCCGTAGCAGTAGCGCACGGGGATCCGGAAGATGACGGTGCCCCGGACGGTTCGGCGTGTGATTGCATCGATCCTCGTCCTCCTGGGCGCGGTCCTGATGCTGTTCGCGCCGCCGGTCTGGGTCGGCGCGATTCCCCTGGCGATCGGCATTGTCCTCGAGCTGATCGGCATCGCGGTCGAGCGCGGTGGCCGGTCCTAGTGCCGCCTCGGCAGGAGGCCGTTCATGGCAAATGCACGGTTCGATAGGACCATGAGGAGTGCCACAAGCGGAGGAGGTCCCAATGTCGGCGCGTAACAAATCCATCGAGGGCACGGGAACAGAGGTCGGGAGACCCCAGGCATCGCCGGGACCGGGTACACGTGCCCGGAGTGGCGACTCGGAGACGCATTTCACGGAAGCCGAGTTGGCACAATTGGCTTCCGGATCGGCACACGGCGGCCCGAAGAACCGCACCGTGGAGGGCGCGGGCAGTGCCAATGCGACATGGCTACATGGCAGGGTGGTGGCCGGGGAGGACGGAGCGACGTGGCGCCAGGACTCCTGCGGTGCATGGATCCACCGGGAGCAGTTCGGTCACGAAAGTGAATTTGGCTGGAAAGCCGTCAATGTAGCGCCCGGCGCTGACCGCACCGAACCGGAATTTCGGCCATTTCACTGGCGTAACGATTACGACGCAGCGAATCGCCGACCGCACTGCCGCATAACTGCAGATCGCACCGGCATCCCGGCGGGTGAGGAGACCGATCCCCCACGGAATCGCGAACACTGACACCTTTGCAACCCGGCTCCCTCGGACACGCCTTGGCCAGTGCATTTCCCGCGGCCTGTTCGGCATGCATCCTGCGAGCGATGACGCAGACCGGGCCGGAGCCGTCGGGATGCATCGGCGCTAGGACTCCGTGGCATCACATCCACAAACCAGACGTGCATTGCTACGGCACGGCCGTTCAGGAGATCACCATGACGAAGTCGTCTGGCAAGGCAGGGCCGCGAAGGCGCGTGACCAATGGTCCCGCCACCACGGAACCTTCACGCTCGCGACGCCGAACGGCTGCGCCGCTCCCGACGGGGATTGACGATACCGTGCTCGAGCCAGTGGAGTCCGAGCCCGACTTCGTCAGCGATGCGCAGTCCATGGAAGGCGTCGTCGATGATTGGGAGAGTGTTGACGACACCGACGACCGCGTTGTCGATGAACCGGCGATCACTCGCCGACGGCGCTAATGGCGGTTCGATCGTCCCCAGGGCGAAGCGGAACCCCGTAACCTCGCGACCTGCAGCAAGCTGGAGGGCGCCCGAAGGCGCGCCCGCAGCAGTTCGGAGTATCCTTATGGCAGGAGCCCGTAGGAGCAGGATCTCCGGGGGCGCCGCGTTGGCCTAAAGCTTGGCAATTGTTCCATGCGATGCTCTGTTTGCGGCCGCCCGGCAGTGCGGCCCATCCGGCTTTGTCCGGGGTGCCTGGCCGCCATCGAGCGTGCCGAGGACGACCGGGTCCGGAAGCTTGACCTCCTGGTATCGGGCGATCTCTGCACCCGATCGGCCGGATCGTGCCTTTCGCCCTCGGCGGACTCCACCGGAGCGATGTTGCCGGCGACATTCACGCGGCAGCCCCACCGCGTCCCGACGGTCGCCGCATCGTTGTCGATGATCGCCTTCATGGCGCTCCCTGTGACCCTCGATGTCCACCAACGCGCTCCACACGCGCCGCTGGTAAACGTCATCACCCCCGTGGTGGCCGGTGTCGACCGGTATGAGAGCATGCATGCCTTGGCGGCGGTGCAAGCTGCAGCCCCGGCCGTGATGCAGGAGGTGTTGCCGGCCTCCACCTCGAGACCAGAGTCATCGCCGGTGCGAAAACAGCATGCGGTCGAGAGCCGGTCGCGCCCGGACGTCGTCGAAGGCTGGCCGCCACATGGTCGCGCCGCCATCGTCATTCGTGAAGCATGCCCCGGCTGCACGGAACACCAGGCAAGCAGCGGGACAGGCCCGGCCGGCGATGAGGGCGGGTGTGAATGCCGCCCCGCAGATGCCTCCCCAACCGGTGCTCATGCAAAGCGCAACCGCGAGTGCGGCACCGGCGCAGGCAAGGATCGACGAGGCGCCGCCCGATCGCGCGATGCCCGTCCCGAAGCAGGCGCTGGCGCAGTGTGCAGAGCAATCCATTTTTGCGCGCACGTGGTGCGAGCACCAGGCGCGTGCGCGATACTGCGACGGCCGGTGGGGACAGAGCCCGGACTGCGTAACCGGCATCAGCAACGATCACGGAGGATAGGCTCGCGCTCGAACGGGTGAGCGTGACGCCTTGCGGCGAACTGCTGCATACCGCCCACCGTGTCCACCAGCGGCCATTGCCATCGCCAGGCAAGCGGGTCGGGCAATCACTGCGTCGTGCGAATGCCCGCGCGCCGCCTACGAGCGAGCACATCGACCATGAACGCTGGCCAAAAGCTTCCCGGCACGCCCGAGCCGATGCATTACTGGACCGGTGCCGGCGGCGTGCGTATCGCCGGCGACGACTGGGGCGATCCCGCCGGTCCGTTGGTGATCCTCCAGCACGGCGGTGGCCAGACGCGGCACGCGTGGAAGAACACCGGCCAGTCGCTCGCGCGCGCCGGCTACCATACCGTTGCCTTCGATGCGCGCGGCCACGGCGATTCGGACTGGGCAGCGGACGGGCACTATGGTCAGGACGTGATGGTCGAGGACCTCGAGTGCGTCATCGCCGCGCTCGGCAACAGACGCCCGGTCCTGGTCGGTGCATCGATGGGGGGCGGCACGAGCCTGGTCGCGGTTGGCGAGGATCACGTCGACGCCACTGCGCTCGTCATCGTGGACATTGCTCCGCGCATCGAGCGCGATGGCGTGGACAAGATTCGGGCGTTCATGAGCCAGAGCCCTGACGGCTTCGATTCCCTCGAAGCCGTAGCGCGGGCCATCGCGAACTACCAGCCGCATCGAACGCGTCCCCGGACGCTCGATGGGCTCGCCAAGAACGTGCGTCTCGCCCCGGACGGCAAGTACCACTGGCACTGGGATCCGCGCATTCGCGGAGCGCGTCTCGACCTGGACAAGCGGCAAGCACGGCTCGAAGCGTGCGCGCGCAACCTGCGCCTGCCGACGCTGCTGGTCCGCGGCGGCATGTCGGACGTGCTGACCGAAGAAGGCGTGCGGGACTTTCTGGAACTCTGCCCGCATGCCGAATACGTCAATGTACGCAGTGCGGCGCACATGGTTGCCGGCGATCGCAACGATATTTTTGCGAACGCCGTCGTCGGCTTTCTCGCACGCGTCGTCCCGGTCGACGCCGCACCACGCCAGCCCGCGCATGCGCTCAACCCGCACCGGGAAGGTCCACCCGGCGAGGTGGAGGACGTTCCGTAATCGTCACGCCATCCCGCCCGCACGCGCAGTTCGCTGCGGCCATGCGGGCGCATCGCCGCAAACGCCGCGCTTCACGGAGGCACGCGAAGCCTCAGTCCGCCATGGTGATGCCCGAACCACCCATTTCCGCGGGCATATCCTTGAACTTCGGCAGTCCGTCGTTCATCCTGAGCGTGGTCTCGTGGTAGTTGACGTGCACGCCGGCCCGGTACGGGAATCGCGGGATCGAGGCTGCATAAACGTCGGTGACACTCCAGCCAGGGTGATTCGTGAAAAGATGCCCCCCGCACGACTTGCACCATTTCCGGTAGCTCTTCGCCGTCTGGTTGTACGTCCCGATGCTCTCCGCGCCGCGGGTGATCTGCACGGCATCCGGTTTCCATAACGTGAACGCGTTGACGGGACTTGCCGACCACCTGCGACACGATTCGCAATGGCAATAGCCCATGCCCGCCGGTTCACCGGTCACCGTGAACTGAACGGCTCCGCAAAAGCAGCTTCCCTCGTAAGTCTTTCCGTTACTCATGATCCGCCTCGTTGGTGAGTTGAACTTGCTTCCCGTGCCAATGCGCCGTGCATTGCGCAAGACCACGGCGTTCTTTGCGACATCCTGCCGGCTCCGCTAAGTGCGCACGCGCGTGCGCTCTGCCTCTCCCGACAACTCCGCGACGATCGATGAGATCTCGCTCCGGTGAAAGCCGAGATCGTGCAGCGTGCGGTCATCGAGCTCGTTCAGCGACACGTACAGTGCTTTGGATTCGCGGCGTCGCCGATGGGCCGCACGCACCTGTCGTAGCCACGCGTATCCAGCGCTAATTGCACGGAATGTCAGGGCGCGGACAGTGACCCAGCGGTTCCCGCCAGGATCCTGTCGCGTTTCGTAATGTGTCAGCTCCATGGAATGCTCCCGGTCAGCGCTTCATTGCGGGTCATGACGATCCACTGACGGTGCACAGGACCCGGGTGGGTCCGCGGGACGCACGGTGTTCGTCGCGGTCATCGCCGTGCATTGCCCGTCGCCGTCCGGTTGGTGCGAGCGCTCCCCGTGGGGAATCTCGGATGCGGACGCATTGGCACTGGCGCCACGGATCAGCCCGCTATCCGCCGGTCCCTCCGCCAGGTGCACGAGCTGGACGACTCCGGCGACAAGCAGGTACATCGCCACGTAGATACCGATGGCGACGAAGCCTGCTGCCGTCGGGGATTTCAGCTTCTCCGTTTCGCTGTCATCACTGGGGTCGGTCGCTCGCACGGATCTCTCCTGGGTTGGGAAATGCCGGAACGTGTCGTGATGCCCGGCCGGAATTTCCTCGGCGTCGGACGCATGCTTGTCGAAAAGGTCGACATGCAGGATGCGCGTCCAATGCGTATCGATGCACGACATGCTCGGGTTGCCCGCTCGCCGCGCGTCGCTGCTGGATCCACGTAATCGTTCAACATCCATTTCGTTGACCTGTCCACGACGCGCCCATCCGATGCGATGGAAACCGGCGGAAGTGCGGGTCGGTCGCGCGCTCGTCGAATCACTGCACCCTTCGACGAAATGGAGTCTATGCACGCTGTGCAGAAGGCAGATTTCAACCACGCCCTTGATTTGTTTCCTGTGTTGCTTGGTGGGCGCGGTGCGCACTGCGACGAGGAACATCACCGCCTGCTGCGCAGTCGCGCGTTCGCTGGCGCGGGTTGCGGACGGATCGACGCGCTACATCGGCGTCCGTGTCACGGAGTGCGCGGTGCCCGGCGCGAGTCGCGGTGGTCGCCCGCGCGGCCCGATCTGTAGCAGGTGCGCTACATGGCGGCGGCAATTCTGTTTCGTTTGTTTCACGGGGGGTCCGTGGCGCGCCGGAGGACGGGTGGATGGTCGTATGCTGAGGTGCCGAACCGCCCTGCTGCGATCAGGGGATCGCAGGCATCGTGGCAGGTTCACGTCCCACCCCGAGAGCACGCCAGGTGCGTCACATGTCCGCTTCGTTGGATCATCCGGGAGCTGTGAGGGCGCTGGCCGCGACGCCGGCGCGGGAGAGTTGTACGATCGGCCAATCCGTCGGTACGCGACCGGTCTTCAGGCCGGCGACCGACCGAAGCAGAGGGATGGCACTGGTGATCCCGAAAGCCACGATTCTGGTAGTGGACGACGAGCCCGATGTGCGCGAGGTACTCGAGGAGTACTTCGCTGGCCACGGCTACGCGGTCGTCGGTGCCGCCAGCGCGAGCGACGCCCGGACGATCGTCGCCGATCGCGCCGTCGATCTGGCGCTGATCGACATCCATATGCCGGGCGAGGATGGGTTGAGCCTTGCGCGGCACCTGCGCGAGCGCTACGCAGGTGTTGCGATCGTCATGCTGACGTCGGCGGCAGCGGTGGTCGATCGCATCGTGGGGCTGGAGATGGGCGCCGACGACTACGTCCCGAAGCCCTTCGATCCGCGCGAACTGGTCGCGCGGGTCAAGAGCGTGCTCCGCCGCACGACACCGGCGGGACGCGCCGACCTCGGTGCGGCGCGGGTTCGGATCGGCCGCTGCGTGCTCGATGTCAGCGCGCACCGGCTCATGGACGATCACGGCGCAGATGTGCCCATGTCGCCGCTCGAGTTCGACCTCCTGAAGGCCCTCGCCGAGCATCCCAACCGTCCGCTTTCGCGTGAGCGGATCCTCAATCTCAGCACGCAGCGCGACTGGGATCCATTCGACCGGAGCGTGGATCTGCGCGTGATGCGGCTGCGCAAGAAGATCGAGCCGGATCCGGAACATCCGAGATACATCCGGACGATACGCAACGAAGGCTACGTGTTCATCCCGGACGGGAGCTGAGGGTGATGGAAATACTCTGGAAGGCCTTGCGCGTCACCCTGTTCGTGGGCCTCGTGGTGGCCGTAGGTGGTTGCATGCGTGAGCCGGAGACCGCCCTGCGGATCGGCACGAACGTCTGGATCGGAAGCGAGCCGCTTTACCTCGCACGGGATCTCGGCCGTGTGGACTCCGCCGCCGTGCAACTGGTGGAATACCCATCTGCCAGCGAAGTCCTGCGTGCGTATCGCAACGAGGCCATCGACGGGATGGTCATCAGCCTCGACGAGCTGTTCGGACTCGTCGCGGACGGTTTCAAGCCGCGGATCGTCCTGGTGGTGGATGTTTCCCACGGTGCGGACGCGGTGGTCGGCCGTGCCGGAATGCGGACGATGCGCGATCTGAAGGGAAAGTCGGTCGCCGTCGAAAGCAGCGCTCTCGGCGCCTTCGTGCTGAGCCGGGCACTGTCACTCAACGGCATGCAGGCGAGCGATGTCAACGTGGTGCATCTGGAATCGAACGAGCAGCCGAGCGCTTTCGAAAGGCGCGAGGTGGACGGCGCTGTCACGTTCGATCCCTACCGTGCCCAGTTGCATCGAGCTGGCGCGAGGACGTTGTTCGACAGCAAGGCGATCCCGGGGGAAATCGTTGACCTTCTGGCCGTACGCGAGGGCGCGCTGGAAAAGCAGCGGAGGGCCGTCCGATCGCTGCTTGGTGGCTGGTTTGCCGCGCTCGACTACGCCAGGGCGAACCCGAAGGACGCGGCGCGCCGCATGGCGCTGCGACAGCAGACCACCGCGGACCAGTTCCTCGAGGCACAGCAAGGCCTCCATATCCCATCCCGTGATGAGAATCTCAGGATGATCGGTGGCGCGACGCCGGAGCTGGCCACGACTGGACGGCGCCTGATGACATTGATGGTCGACGCGAAATTGCTGCGCGCCGGGGTGGACATCGGGCGCGTCCTTGCGCCCGGACCGTTGGAGGAACTGGCGCGATGATCGGCATACCGACGTCGCTGAAGGTCACCGTTCCGCTGATGCTCATGGGCTTCGCGGCGACGCTCAGCACGGTGAATCTTCTCTACCACGTGCCGCAGGCCGAGCAAGCCGCGGAGGAAGACAGCCGGAAGCGGTTGGCACAGGAGATGTCGCGCTTGCAGAGCACCCTGGAGTACCTGTTGCTCAAGGGCGACATGGCGGCGGCGCACCATGAAATCGCGGTGCTGGCGCACAACCACGACGTCGTGCTCGCGGCGCTGACCGACGACCGCAACGCCGTCATCACGGCGACTCGACATGCCGCGGTGGGGCAGCAGATCGCCGAGGTATTGCCACAATTCGATTTCACCCAACTGGCCGGAGCCATCCGCGAACGCCGGGCCGGGATGACCACGGATTCCAACGGCGACGAAATGCTCGGGCACGCAGGGATCCTGATCGGCAGCGACCGGGAGGAACTGCGGCCGTCACGAACCGGCAGCGTGTTCCTGATCTACGACCTGAAGCGATACAAGGCCGAGGCACGGGCGCAGGTGGTTCAACAGTCCCTGTACTGGTCCGGATGGGTCACGGCGCTCGCTTTGGCGATGTGGCTCGTGTTTCACTTCCTGCTGACGCGACGCACCGCCCGGTTGGTGCGTGCGGCCGAAGAGTTCGCGGCAGGGAACCTCGAGGCCCGCAGCGGCCTCCACGGCCGCGACGAGCTCGCCCGCCTTAGCCGTGCGTTCGACGCCATGGCGCTCGATGTCGCGGAAACCCAGACGAAACTGCGGCAGGACATCGCCGAGCGTGCGCGCGTGCAACGGGAGCTCGAGAACAGCGAGGCGAGGCTCCAGCAAATCCTCAACAACGCGACCGCCGTCGTCTCGGTGAAGGATACGGAAGGGCGCTTTCTCTTCGTGAACCGGCAATGGGAGCATCTGTTCCATCTCCGGCAGTCGGACGTGACGGGACGAGCCGACAGTGCATGTCTTTCCGACAAGATCGCGCCTGCGTTTCGTACCAATGATCTGCTGGTGCTGGAACGGAACGCACCGATGGAATTCGAGGAGACCGCTGCGCTGGATGATGGCCTGCACACCTACATCTCGATCAAGTTCCCTCTCCAGGACGCGACGGGCGTGGCGTACGCCGTTTGCGGCATCTCCACCGACATCACCGAGCGCAAGCGTGCCGACGAGGCGCTGCGCGTGTCGGAGGCAAGCTACCGGGCGATCTTCGATGCCGCCGAGGATTCGATCCTCGTCCACGACATGGAGAGTGGCGCGATCGTCGACGTGAACCCGAAGGCCTGTGCGACTTTCGGCTACACGCGCGAGGAGTTCCGCCACATCGACGTCGGCACGCTCGGTACGGGCGTGCGCCCATATACGCAGCAGGATGCCATGGAGTTGATCGGGCGTGCGGCCGCGGGAGAGCAGTTGCGCGTCGAGTGGCACGGCAAGAGCAGAGACGGCAGCTTGCGTTGGCACGAAGTGTTCATCAAGCGTGTGACGATCGGCGGACACGATCGAGTGCTGGTGCTCGCGCGCGACGTCACCGGGCGCAAGATCGCCGAAGCCGCACTGCGGGCGAGCGAGGAGCAGTATCACTCGATGTTCTGCGCATCGATCGATGGACTCGCGCTGTGGAACGCCGCGGGTGAGATCGTCGACACCAATCCTGCACTGTGGCGGATGTATGGCTACGGTGACGACGAGCCTTCGGTGCTGCCGTCGGGAAGCTACACGGCCCCCTGTTACAACCCCGAGTTCCTCAGCGCTGTCGTGGCCGGGGAGGCGCTTCACGCCGAAGTGACGGATGTGCGCAAGGACGGCTCGCCCATCCATCTCGAGGTGCATGGCATTCCCATGCAATACCAGGGGAAGCCCCATGTACTCACCATCGCCCGCGACATCACCGAGAAGAGGCGTTCGGCGCAAGAGCTCGCGCACCAGCGTGAGTCGCTCTACCAGCGTGAAAAGCTGGCTGCGCTTGGTTCACTGCTTGCGGGCGTCGCCCACGAGCTCAACAATCCGCTGTCGGTCGTCGTGGCCCGGGCGGTGCTTCTCGAAGAACGGGGAGCGCCTGCCACCCAGGCCGCGGCGGTGAAGATTCGCAACGCCGCCGAGCGTTGCGCGCGCATCGTGCGGACGTTCCTCGCCATGGCCCGCCAGCAACAGCCGGAGCGGGTTCCCGTGGCGATCAATGACGTGGTCTCGGCGGCGCTCGACATCACCGGCTATGCCATTCGGACGAGCAGCATCGACGTGCAGCTCGATCTGGCGAAGGACATCCCACTGATCCTCGCCGACGCCGACCAGTTGCACCAGGTCGTTCTCAATCTGATCATCAATGCGCAGCAGTCTCTGCAGGAGCAACCCGCGCCTCGATGGATCCGCGTGGCCAGCCGTTTCGATCCGGTTGCCGGCGTGATCCGCATCACGGTTTCCGATAACGGACCGGGCATTCCATCGCATCTTCGTGCTCGGGTATTCGAGCCGTTCTTCACGACCAAGCCGATCGGCATCGGCACGGGCGTTGGCCTGGCCGTGAGTCTGGGAATCGTCGAGGCTCATGGCGGTACGCTTACGGTCGCTTGTCCGGACGAAGGCGGTGCAATGTTCACCATTGCCCTGCCAGTGAACGCGCTGGATGCTGCCGGCACCGATACCGTGCCCGCGGTCAAGGCCCCCGCGAGCCGACGCAGGATCCTGATCGCTGATGACGAGGCGGAGATCCGTGAGGCCCTCGCTGAAATCCTTGCCGGGGCGCGCCACCGCGTCGTGACGGTCGGCTCCGGCCGGGAAGCGTTGCAGCACTTGCAAGCGGAGCAGTACGACGTCATTCTCACGGACATTCGCATGCCGGATCTCGACGGGCGCGCGCTGTATCACGAAATCGAACAGCGCTGGCCCGCACAGGCGGCTCGCGTCGTGTTCGTCACCGGCGATACGCTGGCCTCCGGCCTTCGGGACTTTGTGTCCGAGAGTGGCCGACCGGTCATCGAGAAACCGTTTCTTCCGAGCGAAGTCCGCCGTGTGGTCGCGGAAATCGCTACGGAGGGTGGCGTGGCCGCCCGCGACTGAGCCGTGCGGCGGGTTACCCGATAGCCTTCGACCAGACGGCGAACGCGAGCCCGCGACCCGCGTCGCACGTACCAAGGCATTCGTGCAGCGGCAAGAGTCTGTTCGCGCTCACCTGACCCGCGGTGCTGCGTGAAACAAACGCGACAAAACCTCCCCGTCGTTGACGTACCCGTGCAGTAAACCCCGTCTAGAGTGCAAGGCGTCACAAGTGCATCGTGGTTCGCGGGTGCGAGCAGGCGTGCGCTTCCAGGCGTGCCCGCACCGCCCGTCGAGCCGCACCTATCGGGGAAAGCTGATGAAACGAGGGTCATTCGGCAGTTCGTCGATCGTATCCGTCCGGACGTTTGACGTGACGGCCATGGGCCGGGGATGGATGGCCAACTGTCTGGTTGCTGAGGTACCCCTGCGCGGGGCGGCTGCATTGCCTCACAGCGGGACGGACTGCGGCACCTGGGGCGAGCCGAACGCATCTTCGGCCGTGCCGGAACGAATGCGCAGCAGCCGCTTGCCGCACACGGATCCGGAGACCTGGCGGCGCACGGGCCGCACCGCGGGCGCGAAACTCCCGGCCGACCCCGCCGATGGTCGCAACGTCGAGCCAGGGAATGTGCGTCGTGTGACGTTGCCTGAGCGCAATGCTCACGTCGGCGCCGTTGCCTTTGCGCCGCGTGTTGCCACGGCTTCAACGCAGGAGGCAGTAGGTGACAGGCGCGTGTTCGTGCGACGCCTTCCTCCGACCCGGACGTGGATAGATCGCGCCGCCTTGGGGGCGCTCGCCATCGTCATGGCCGTCATGACCATGGGTGCGCTGGTCGTGCTGCCCGCGACACTCGATCATCTCCGGGCGGCTGCGTTACAGGGAGTGGCCGCAGCGCCGGTTGCCGGCACCGCTCGGGCGACGATGCGGGCCGAGGCTCCTGAGGCGGCAGGCGTGCCGGGCTACGTCAGGGCATCCGCGCGGCGGGACCGCGTCCATTCTCGCTGATCGAGGCGAGAAGCGCCTGCAGCGCCCCGATCTCGGCCGGCTTGATGAGGTGACGGTCGAATCCGGCCGCGTGCGTCCGACGGCGGTCCTCCTCCTGGCCCCACCCGGTCAAGGCAACGAGTGCAGTGCGGCGCCCGGGAAAGCGGGTGCGAATCCTGCGCGCCACTTCGTAGCCATCGATCCCCGGCATGCCGATGTCGAGCAGGACCACCGCCGGATCGTATGCGTCGAAGGCGTCGAGCGCCTCGCGACCGTTCTGCGCCACGCGCACGTCGGCACCAAACCGCGCGCAGGCGCGGGAGCTCGCTGGCGTCATCCGTGTCGGGCCGGAGGTGCGAAAGTCCCTCCGAGGCGCCCTGGAACGACCGCTGTTGGTGATTGCCGTCGGTCACAGCACGCTCCGCGGACACGAACAAGAAAGTGTACTACGGTCGTCGGCGACGGGCGGTTCGACACTGCTGCCGCGGGCGGGCCGATGCGCTTGGCCGGGTACGACCGTTACGCTCGATGGCCGGTATCGCGGGCTGCCGCCGGCAAGGGAACGTACCCCGTTGTCCACGTCGGCGACGCCGCGCGTTGCGTTCGGTCAACAAGAACTCCGGGCACTCCCTCAGAATGGGATGCCGTGACCATCACGAACAACAACGATACCGCCGTGAGTGTCGCGCTCGAACGCCGCGTTGACCTCGACGCCCCTGCCGGGCGCATGTCACGGCACACCCGCGCACCAGCGTCCACGGCCACGTCAACGAAGCGCGCCCCGGCGGCCGATCCCTATATCCGCATCGCCGAAGCGGAAGCCACCACGATTCCCGACGAGTCCGCGGCACCGGACGCCGATCTCGAATGGTGGTTCGTGCAGGGCTGGTACGAGGGTCCATCCGGGGGCCGCCGCCATTTCCTCACCAGCATTTTCCGGCACCGTCCCGCGTCTGCCAGTCCGGGTGACGGGCATGGCTATTCCCTGCTGCTCTCCGTGCTCGTCGACGGCGTGCAACATGCGCACTCCCGCATCGATCCACGAAGCGTGGCGCTCGTGCTCGATCCGCGGCACGAACCGCGCGAGGTGAAGCTCGACCGACGCTTCGTCGCAGCGTATCGGGACGAGCTTGCCCGTCACGGACCGCCGGAGCCCTTCGTGCTCGATGCGCGACCGGTCGAGATCGGTGCCCGGCCATTCCGGCTCGCATGGGGCGACTTCTCCATAGAACAAACGCGTTCCGGATTCGCGCTCGCTTTTTGCGAGCCTGCCGCCGGTGCGCGTTGTGCGTTCGAGCTCACCCCCAGCCGCCCGCGCATCCTGGCGGAAGGCATCGGCGAGCCGTGCACATCGGCTTTGGCTTACGCGACGTATCCGACCATGCGCCTGACCGGAATGTGCGGCGATGAACGGGTGGAGGGCGAGGCCTGGTTCGACCATCAATGGGGGGCCGCAGAGTCCTGGGCGCTGCTGCGCTCGGCGCGCGACCGCGTCCTCGGCTGGGATTGGCTTGGCATCAACCTCGATGACGGCACCGAGCTCCTGATCATCCGGCTGCGCGACGTCACGACGCGCCGCGCTGTCGATACCTGCGCCATCGTGCGCCGGCCTGGTGAAGCCCCGCGCGTTCTGCGCGCACTGAGTCTGCATCCGCGCACGTTCTGGGAGAGTCCGAGAACACATGTGCGATACCCGGTGTCGTGGCGCATTCGCATCCCGGGTCTCGATGCGAAACTCGTGTTCAAGCCGTTGGCGCAGGACCAGGAGCTGCACGTATTCGGGCCTGGTCGTGCCGTCTGGGAAGGTGCCGGCACGATCGCGGGTTCGATCGGCGGCCGCGCAGCCGCGGGCAGGGGCCGCCTCGAGTTGCACGGTTACGGATTCCTACTCGATGGCAAATCGTATTTCCAGGCGTTGTCGCGTGAGGTCGACGCCTGTGTGGCATCCGTATTCCCGCCGCACGTGGACGAGGAGGCGCTTTGCCGCTTCGCCGGCGTCCCGGAATGGCGGCGCGATCCGGCGTGCTACAACGCCGGCGTGGCGGCGCCCGTGTGGGACCTGATGGCGCGTCGCGGCAAGCAGTGGCGGGCGATCTACAATTTATTGCTGCTCGAGGCGTTCGGCGTACCGTGCAAGCGCTACGCCGACATTGCCTCGGCGGTGCCGGAGCTCGTGCACACGGCGTCGCTGATCATCGATGACATCGAGGACAGTTCCACGACGCGCCGAGGCGGTCCCTGCATTCACCTGGTGCACGGCGTCGACGTCGCGCTCAACGCTGCCAATACGGTCTATTTTCTCCCGTTCCTGGTCATCGCCGACCATCCTGGTCTCACGGACGCACAGCGCGTCGAGGCCTACAAGCTGCTCTTTCGCGGATTCACGCGGGCGCACCTCGGGCAGGCCCTCGACATCCAGTGGTCGAAGCATGTTGCCGACGTGGTCGATGCCTGGCAGAGCGAACACTTCGGCGAGAGGATCCTGCAGATGTACGCGGACAAGACGTCGGCTCTGATCGAGCTTGCGGCCGAATGCGTGTGCATCGTGGCCGCCGCGGATCCCGCCGCGCGTGCGGCGTGCATTGCGTTCGCGCGACGGCTGGGGGTGGCGTTTCAGATCATCGACGACGTGCTCAATTTCAGCGCGTCGGCGCGCTGGGGCAAACGCTGCGGCGAGGATCTTGCCGCCGGCAAGCCGACGTATGCCATCTATCGCGCATGGCGCGCGCTGCCGGCGGCGGAACGCGCGGAGCTTGCGCGGATCCTGGCCGACGGCGAGCTGCGCGCCGGGCCCGCGGCGGTCACCAAAGGCATGGAGCTCGTCCGCAGCTCGGGTGCGCTCGAGCTTTGTCGTGACGAGGCGCGCGCGATGGTCGACGCGGGATGGCATGACCTCTCCCCGCATCTGCGTCAAACCGAGGCGAAGATCATGCTCCGCTGCCTGTGCGCAAATCTGGTCGATACCGTGTACGAGAGCTGACCCATCAGCGCACCGGTCGTTGGACCGGACTACTCGCGCGCTCTTCGCACGATGGCGCGTATGGCGTCTTCGATCGCAACCCTGCCGCGAACGGACGTCGCGACACGTCGCTCGAAATCCACGACACCGCTGTTGAAGCCGCGGAACATCTCGATCCAGGATGCGATCGTGACCGGGCTGAATCCGGAGCCCGCAAGTGCCGGAGCCCATTGCGCCTCGGGCAGCGCGTCCGCATGCACCGGCCGCCCCAGCGCCTCTGCGAACGCCGACGCGGCATCGTCGGGCGAGTACGCCTGCGGTCCCTCGACCTCGATCACGCCGCTCGCGCTGTCGTCGAGCATCGCCCGGGCGGCCACCGCGCCGATGTCGGCCGCGGCGACCATGGGAATCTTGCGCGTGGTGGGTGCGAGAAAGCTGGGCAGCACGCCGCCGTCGGCTGCAGCCGGAGCGACCCACGCCCAGTTCTCCATGAAATAGGCAGGCCGCAGGAACACGACGGAACCGTTCAGCGCGCCCAGAATCCGTTCGAAGCTCCGGTTCGTGCGGATGTTGCCGGTCCCCGATTCGAGGTGGCCGCCGATGGAGGAGAGGACCACGAGCCTGGGCAGGCTCGCACGCCGGGCAGCCTCCGCAATGTTGGCGGCGAGGCGTTCGGCGCGCACGAACAGGTCCGGCATGGTGTAGGCCGGCGGATTGAGGACGTACGCTGCGGTGGCACCCTGGAACACGTGCGTCAGCGAGGCGACGTCCTCGAGATCGGCGATGGCGACCTGCGCGCCGCGCGCCCGCCAGGGTTCACCTTTGGCGGGATCGCGCACCACCGCGCGCACTGCGGCACCGGTTTCCAGCAGCGCGCGTGCGGTAGCGCCTCCCGTGTTTCCGCTGGCGCCGAGGACGACATACATCGCATTGACCTCCGGGTGGGAATCACACGAGCATTTCCGCGGCCACGAACCGCGGCCCCTTGCCGCATCGGCATGACCTGCAGTTCTCCCGACGCAATAGCACAACCGGCCGGCGTCGTCACGCGGGGGGTGGCCGGACACCGGCGCGAGGGAGCGATGTGCCCGCCGCGCTCGCGACATAACTCCGGCACGGCGTATCCGGGGAACGCTGCTGCGAAACGAAGCTGTCGAAGTGCGCGACAACGTTAACAACTAACCCATCGCGCCCATTGCGTGCCACACTTATCGTGGCGCGACCGGTCCGCCCGCGCGCGCTCGGCGGTCAAGATTCCACAGCCCTTCAGGAGAGACAAGCATGCGAAATCCAACGGTAAGCATTCTCGCGGCCGCGCTGTCGCTGGCCTACCTGGCATCGCTTCCGGTCCAGGCGCAGCCCAACATCCCGAACATCGAGAAGCTGAAGCAGATGAAGGTCTCGGGCACCGACCCCAACATTCCCACGGTGCCGCAGACCGGGAAGAACGCCGACCTGCTGCGCGATAACCTCAAGCGCATCAAGCTGCCGCCGGGATTCAAGATCAACCTGTATGCCGTTGTGCCCGACGCGCGGTCGATGGCGATCGCACCGTCGACCAACATGCTGTTCGTGGGTACGCGCAAGACCACCGTATGGGCGGTCACCAATCGCAACAGCGGCGACGCCGCCACCGAGGTCAAGGAATTCGCCCCGTCCCTCAAGTTCCACAATCCCAACGCCGTGTGCTGGACCAGGGACGGATTCCTGTTCGTCGTCGAGAGCAATCGCGTGCTCAACTTCCCGGCGGCGGAGTTCTTCTACGAAGGTCCTGACGTCGCGGTAGCCGAGGTGGTGCCCCAGGGACAGCTGATACCGGCCGACGAGGAGTCGTTCAATCATAGCGGCCGCGTCTGTCGCATCGCCCCCGACAACAAGCTCTACATCACGCTGGGGCAGCCGTTCAACGTGCAGCCACGGGAGAAGCTCGCGCTGTATAACAAGCTCGGGATCGGCGGCATCGTGCGCATGAACCAGGACGGCACGGGCCGCGAGGTCTACGCGAGGGGAATCCGCAACTCGGTGGGCATGGACTTCAACCCGAAGGACAAGACGCTATGGTTCACCGACAACCAGACCGACGGCATGGGTGACGACATTCCGAAAGGCGAGATCAATCGGGCGACGCAGGCCGGCCAGTTCTTCGGCTACCCGTACATCGTCTCGCAGACCCGGATCACGGAGAACGGTTACGACAAGGACCCGATCCCGGCCGGTGCGGTCAACCCGCAGGTGATGACGGATGCGCATGCGGCTGACCTCGGCATGTCGTTCTATACGGGCAAGCAGTTCCCGGCGAAGTATCAGGGCGGCTTCTTCTCGGCGCAGCACGGCTCGTGGAACCGCACCAAGCCGATCGGCGCGCGCTTGCTGTTCACTTCGCTCAAACCGGACGGCACGGCCGACAAGACCGAGGTGTTCGCCGAAGGTTGGCTGGACGAGGAAACGGGCACTTACCGCGGCCGTCCGGTCGACGTGCAGGTGGCCAAGGATGGGTCGCTGCTCGTTTCCGACGACTACGCGGGCGCGATCTACCGCATCACGTACAACGGGCAGTAATCGGCCCCTTGTTCAGCACGCAGCCCCCCGGCCCACCGAGGGGCTGCTGCCTCACTCCTATCCGCCCGCGCAGGCGAGGAAGCGCAGGAGCGGCGGGGAATGCGCAATGCCGATCCAATGCTCGGCGTCACACCGTAGCTGGGAGTTGCGATGCGCGTAATGAACGTGACCGTCGAAGGTGTTGCGAAAACAGCCGGGTTTTGCCGCATGGCTGCCCTCTTCGTCGCCGGCCTCCTGCTGGGGTTGCCCGGTAGCGTGGCATCCGCTGCCGATGCCAACGCCGGCAAGACCCGGGCGCAATCCTGCACCGTGTGCCACGGCGCTCTCGGGCTCAGCACCTTGCCGGACGCGCCGAATCTTGCGGCGCAGCCCGCGATCTATCTCGCTGCGCAATTGCGCGCGTTTCGCAGTGGCGAGCGCCGCCATGAAGTGATGAACGTCATCGCCAAGCCGTTGACCGATGACGAGATCGACAGCCTGGCTGCGTGGTTCTCGTCGATCCGGATCGAGGCGCATGCGCCGTGACGATTGTCATGGTGGCATTGCGCATGGATCCTCGGGAGGCGTCGAGGTGGCCGGCGGCACGGCGCCGATGGGCAACGGCCCTTTCGATCCGACAATGATCTGCACGGCGGCAACGTCGGTGTAGCAGGGCACGCGCGGACGCGCTGCGGCAGCGAGGCCATCCTCCCATTCCAGTCCGAGGTTCTGGAGAACGCTTCTGGCAGCCCGCAGCTCCGGGATGTCGAAGCCCTCGGTGAACCAGGCGTAAACCGGCGCCAGCAGCTCCAATGCGCGGCGGGGTTCACCGCGCCCGGCCCACATACGAGCGAGATCGGTGGCGGCCCGCAGCTCCCACATGCGTGCGCCCTGCGTGCGGGCGGTTTCGATCGCCCGGAAGAAGCGTTCTTCCGCGTCGCGCGTTCGTCCCACCGATTCGAACAGTTGTCCCTGCGTGCGGTAAACCTCGGCGTCGAAGAAACAGCTGCCGGTCTCGGCGGAATACGCCAGTGCCTCGTCGAGCATCGCGAGTCCGCGATGGGCAACACCCAGCGAGCCGCACATCCGGGCAAGCGCGACATCGTGGAGGGCGCGGGCGAACCCCGGCTGGCGATGCGCGCACTTGATCCGGAACTGCTCCTCGTCCTGGTCCAACACCACAGCAACGAGCGCCACGCGCCGCTCGACGAGCTGGAGCGTCCCGCGGAATCCTCCCGACGTCGCCAGCTCGATCGTGCGTGCATTGGCTTGCCGGACCGCAGCCCAGTCACCCTGGAGCTCCGCTAGATGGCCGAGCATGTAGGTGCAATGGGTGATGGTGTACGGCTGCCCGGTTGCGCGTGCCGCGGCGATCGTTCCCTCGGCCAGCTTCTTCGCACGTGCCGGGTACCCGAGCACCCAGGCGACGAACGATCCGTGCAGCCGCATGTCGGGGCCGGGATTGGTGTAATTGGGGATCGCCTCGATCACTTGCATGCCGGGCCGATGAAGCGCCATGCCGTGCTCGAAGTGGCGCCACGCCGATTCGAACCGGCCCATCTTGTAGGCAACCGTCAGGGAAGCAGCGTGTCCTTGCACGCGCAAGGCATCCTCGCCGGCGGCCTCACCAAGGGCAACGAGTCGTTCCGCGAACGCGATCGCAGGCTCGAATTGCGCCTGCGCTTGATGGTGCGCCCAGAGCCCGAGGAACGCCGACGCGAGGCTGCGCTGGTCCTGCAACTGCTCCGCGATGACGCGGGCACGATTGAACGCGTCGAACATCGAGGGTGCGGCGGGCCCGAGGCTCGCTGTCAGAGCGATGCCGTGCTGCAGCTGCAACACCATCTCGTCACGGAGATGGCCGTCGCCTCTGTCCATTGTCCCGAGGATCCGCAAGCCGCGCGCGCAGTGCCCGATCGCTTCACGGTAGGCGCTGTTGCGCACCGCGCGATTGCCGGCGACGCGCCAGAACCGCAGCGCATCATCGAACTTGGCGGCCTCGGTGAGATGATGCGCGAGCAGTTCCGGTTGCCGCTCGACGACTTGGGGAAAGAGCTGTTCGAGGGCCTCGGCGATCCGGGCATGGAGCTGCTGGCGCTTGCTGCGCAGCAGGGTTGCGTAGGCTGCATCCTGCACGAGCCCGTGCTTGAAAAGATACGTGACGTGCTCAGACGCGCCGCGGCGGAAAGCGAGACCCGCAACGACGAGTCGCTCGAGGGCCGTGTCGAGCTCGTCGTCCGTCCATGGCATCACGGCCGCCAGCAGGTCATGCGCGAATTCACGCCCGATCGCGGCGCCGACCTGGGCGACTTCCTTGGCCTTCGGCCCCAGCCGATCCAGCCGGGCCATCAAGGACCCGTGGAGGGTCGTGGGAATCGCCATCGGGGGCGGAGAAGCCGGCGCAACCCGCGCCTCGGCTTCCACGGAGCCGGTCTCCAGAACGGCCTTGGTCAGCTCTTCCAGAAAGAGCGGTACGCCATCCGTGCGTTCGACGATCTCTTCGAGGATGGCCGCCGGCAACGTATGGTGGCCGAGCACCTGCTGGACGATGGCGGCGCCGTCGCGCTCATTCAGCCGATTCAGGTTGACCACGGTGCTATCCGGGCGGCCGAGCCACGCCGGGGAGAAATCCGGCCGAGAGGTCACCACCAGCAGCAACGGCCACTCCCGGGCCCGGTCCGCGAGCAGATCGAGGAATTCACGGGACGTTGCGTCGCTCCAGTGCGCATCCTCGAACACCATCAACAGGGGCGTCTGCAACGCTGCGCATTCCACCTGGCGAAGCAACAGGTCAAAGGTCTTCTTGCGCTTCTCCTGCGACGAGTGCGGTGGTGCCGTGCCTCCGTCCGCACCCGACAACGACAGCAGATCCGCCAGCAGCGCGAACTCCTCGGCAGACGGCGACCACGCCGCAACGGCGCTGGCGAGCTTGGCCGTTCGCATTGCCGGAGTGTCATCGCGCCGGAACTCCGCGGCCCGTTCGATCTGGCTGATGAACGGATGGAGCGTGCTGTCCTGGTGATGCGGCGAGCAGAAATAGCTCCGGCACGCGTGCGGCTCCGCTTCCAGATGCTCCTGCAGCGCCATGATGAGCCGCGACTTGCCGAGCCCCGGTTCCGCCACGAGCAGAACGACCTGGCCGTTGCCGCATCTGGCTTGTTCCCACCGCGCCTGCAGGAGCTGCATCTCCTCATCGCGGCCGACGAACCGTGTGCGCGCGGAGGCGTGAAGCACCTGGGAGCGACTGGCAAGGCCGCTCGCGCGCATCACCTGCCAGACGTGAATGGGCGCGGCAAAGCCCTTGACCTCGACGGTTCCGCGATCGCGGTACTCGAACAGATCGCCCACCAGCTTGCGGGTCTCGTGGGCGATCACCATCTCGTTCGGTTCGGCGAGCGCTTGCAGGCGCGCCGCGAGGTTGGGCGTCTCGCCGACGGCTTCGTAGGCCTGGGCATCACTGGAGCCGACGAGGTGGCCGACGACGACCAGTCCGGTCGCAATGCCGACGCGAACCTGCGGTACGTAATGCTCGGCGAGGGAAAGCGCGGATACGGCGTCGATCGTCGCCAGGCCGGCATGCACCGCGCTCTGGGCGTCGTCTTCGCGCGCTTGCGGGTAACCGAAATAGACCAGCGCGCCGTCACCGACGACACGCGCGACGAACCCGCCAAACCTGGCTACCGTGTCGGCGACACAACGGTGATATCGGCCGATGACCTCGCTCAGGTCCTCGGGATCGAGGCGCGAGGAAAGGGCGGTCGAGCCGACCAGATCGCAAAACATCACCGTCAGCTGCCGACGCTCCGCAGATGGGCCCGCGCTGGGAGCGGCGAGTCTTGTGGTCGTGGCAGCAGCGTCGACGGTGCCGTGGAGACGGGGGTCCGCGTTGAACGGGACGTTCGGCGCGGCCGTGTGGTCGTCGCCGCAGCGTGCAACGAACTGCGCCGCACCGCACTGGTCGCAGAAGCGGCTGCTGCTGGATACTGCGGCCCCACATCGCGCGCAGTGCATCGCCGATTCCTCGTGAGACACGGGGCGTCCGGACGGAGCCGCCAACTGCCCCGGGCAATCATCGAGATCCCACAGACCTCCGGGCCGGAAGCCACGTGCCGACGACAACGTGAGGAAAGACTAGTGCAAACGAACGGCGAGCGCAAATGGCAGGGCGCAAGGCCGCGCGCCGATCGGGTGCGCCTCGCTCCCAATTGCCGTCCGCTGCACGTGCGGGTCAACCGATGCGCTGCTCCTCGACGGCGTGACACGCGACCAGCGTTGCGTCCACCTGGCGCAATTCCGGCCGTTCCTGGCGGCAACGCGCATTCGCGAACGGGCAGCGCGGATGGAAGGCACACCCCGTCGGGGGGTCGATGGGGTTCGGCACCTCGCCGCCGACAGGCGTGCGCGCGCGTCCGGTCAACTCCAGATCCGGAATCGTCTCCAGGAGCAGGCGCGTGTACGGATGGCGGGGATGACGGAAGATCGACTCGGCATTGGCGAGTTCGCACAGCCTGCCGAGGTACATCACCCCGACCTGGTTCGACATGTGGCGGACGACAGCGAGGTTGTGCGAGATGAAGAGGTAGGTGAGCCCGAGGTCTTGCTGCAGATCCTTCATGAGATTCAGGATCTGGGCCTGCACCGAGACGTCGAGCGCCGACGTGGGCTCGTCGCAGATCAGGAACTCCGGGGCGCTCGCGAGCGCGCGGGCGATGGAAATACGCTGGCGCTGGCCGCCCGAGAACTCGTGCGGGTACTTCGCGCCATCCGGCTCTGACAGGCCCACCTGCGCCAACAGCTCGTGCGTCCTCGCGCGGATCGCGCTCATGCCGCGGAGAAGTCGGCCGACGCGGATCGGCTCGGCGATGATGTCGAACACGCGCCATCGCGGGTTGAGGCTCGCGTAGGGGTCCTGGAAGATGATCTGCATCCGGCGCCGCACGGACTTTGCCGCGCGGCCGCTGCGATCCGCCGTCAGGTCCTGGCCGTCGAATTCGATCGACCCGCGGGTTGGTTGATACAGACCCACGACCAGTCGGGCGACGGTGGATTTCCCGCACCCGGACTCGCCGACCAGGCTCAGGGTCTGCCCGCGCGCAATGTCGAAATCGATCCCGTCGACGGCGCGCAGCACGCGCCTGGGCTCGTGTGCCAGCAGCCGGTCGAGCAATGGTGCCGAGGCATCGAAGTAGCGTGTCAGGCCACGCACCCGCAGGAGCGGCCCACCGGAGCCGGGCACCGCGATGGATCGTCCCACGTCAGCCGTCCGTGGTCGCGACCGCATAGCGCCAGCAGGCGGTCAGCGAAGCGCCGTCGGTCATGAGCTCCGGGCGCTCGGAAAGGCAGCGGGCGAACGCGAATTCGCACCGCGGATGGAACGCGCAGCCCGACGGCAGCTGCGCCAGCCGGGGCATGCTGCCGTCGATCTGCTTCAGGCGTTCGTTCTTCCCATGCACGGATGGGATCGATGCCATCAGGCCGACGGTGTAGGGGTGGCGCGGGTGCTTGATCACCTCCCGCAACGGTCCCACCTCGACGATGCGGCCGGCGTACATCACCGCGACCCGGTCCGCGGTCTCGGCGATCACGCCCATGTCGTGGGTGATCAGCATCACCGCCGTGCCGTGCTCGCGGCAGAGCTTTTTGAGCAGGGCAATGATCTGGGCCTGGACCGAGACGTCGAGCGCGGTGGTCGGTTCGTCGGCGATGACCAGCCGCGGATTGGCGCACAGGGCGAGCGCGATCACCACCCGCTGGCGCATCCCACCGGAGAACTGGTGCGGGTAGTGCGATATCCGCTGCTCGGCGGACGCGATCCCGACCTCGCGCAGCAGATCGACCGCGCGCTGGGTCGCCTGCCGCGCGGTGAGGCTGGTATGCGTCGCGATCGTCTCCGTCAGCTGGTGACCGATGGTGTACAGCGGATTCAAGCTGGTCAGCGGATCCTGGAAGATCGTGCCGATGCGCTTGCCGCGTACGCGACGCATCTGTTCGGCAGGCAAGTGGTCGATCCGCTCGCCTTCGAAGACGATGCGGCCGGCGGCGATGTGGCCGGGCGGCTCGAGCAGGCCGATGATCGCCGACCCGGTGATCGACTTGCCGGCACCCGACTCGCCCACGACGCCCAGGACCTCACCGGGCGCGATGACGAACGAAACATCGTCGATCGCCGTGAGCGTGCCGCGCCGCGTCGGAATTTCGACCCGGAGATGCTCGACGGACAGCAGCGGGACGGCGGTTGCTGGACCCGGCATCAGCGAAGCTTGGGATTGAGCGCGTCGCGCAACCAGTCACCGAGCACATTGACCGCGAGCACGAGCAGCACGAGCAGCAGGCCGGGGAAGATGGTGATCCACCATTCACCCGAGAACAGGAACTCGTTGCCGACGCGAATCAACGTGCCGAGCGATGGCGTGGTCGGCGGCACACCGACGCCGAGGAACGACAGCGTGGCCTCGGTGATGATCGCGACACCGAGCGTGATCGTTGCGATCACCAGGACCGGTCCCATGACGTTGGGCAGCACATGCCGCAGCATGATCGCTACCGGGTGCCGGCCGATGACGCGCGCCGCCAGCACGTAGTCCTTGTTGCGCTCGACGAGCGTGGAGCCGCGTACCGTGCGCGCGAAATGCACCCAGTACGAGAGCCCGATCGACAGGATCAGCACGTACTCCGCGACGCTATCCTGCAGGTCCGGCCGCACGAGGCCGCGCATGATGCCGTCGACCAGCAGCGCCACGAGGATCGCCGGGAAGCTGAGCTGCACTTCGGCGATGCGCATCAGCACGGCGTCGACGACCCCGCCGAAATAGCCGGCGATGAGGCCGAGCGCCACGCCAAGCACGGCCGCGAAGAGCATCGAGGCGAATCCGACCATCAGCGACAGGCGCGAGCCGTAGAGCATGGCCGAAAGCATGTCCCGCCCGAGATTGTCGGTGCCGAGCGGGAAATCCCAGCTGCCGCCGGTGATCCACCCAGGCGGGTTGCGCGCGTCGAGCACGCTCACGGTCGCGAGATCGTACGGGTTGTGCGGGGCGATCCACGGCGCGAAGGCGGCACCGAGCAGGATGAGCAGCGTGACGATGGCGCTCGCGATCGTGAGCGGCGACCGGCGGAAGCTGTAAAGGATGTCGCTGTCCCACGCGCGGCCGAGCGCCGATCGCCAGGCGGTTGCGGATGGGCGGTGGGCGATATCCACGTCAGCCACGCAACGCCCCGGCCATCGAGCGCTCCACCCGCAGGCGCGGATCGACAGCGTAATAGAGCAGATCCACGACCAGGTTGATGACGACGAACATCAGGGCGACGAGCATCAGATATGCCGCCATGATCGGAATGTCGACGAAGGCGACCGCCTGGATGAACAGGAGGCCCATTCCGGGCCATTGGAACACCTGCTCGGTGATGATCGAGAACGCAATGATCGAGCCGAGCTGAATCCCCGTGATCGTGATGACCGGAATGAGGGCATTTTTCAGGGCGTGACCGAAGTTGATCGCGCGATCGGAAAGGCCGCGCGCCCGCGCGAACTTGATGTAGTCGGTGCGCAGGACTTCGAGCATCTCGGCGCGCACGAGCCGGATGATGAGCGTCATCTGGAAAAAACCCAGGGTGACCGCCGGCAAGATCAGCGCCAGCAGTCCGGATCGGGTGAGGAAACCGGTGGACCACCATCCGATATGGACCACGTCCCCGCGGCCGAATCCCGGCAACCAGCCGAGCAGCACCGAGAAAACCAGGATGAGCAGGATCCCGATGAGGAACGTAGGCAGCGACACGCCCACGAGTGACAGGGCCAGCAGCAGCTTGCTGGTCCATTTGTCGCGGTGCAGGCCGGTATAGATGCCGAGGGGCACGCCGATCACGAGCGCGAGCAGCGCCGCCGTCAGACTGAGCTCGAGCGTGGCGGGCAGCCGCTCCGCAAGCAGCACGGAAACCTTGCGGCCCTGGCGATAGGAGATCCCGAATTCGCCCTGGACCGCGTTACCCAGGAAGCGCGCGAACTGGACCGCGAACGGATCGTCGAGTCCCAGGCTGCGGCGCAATTCGGCCCGGTCCCTGTCGCCCGTGTCCTGGCCCACCATGTTGTTGATGGGATCCCCGACGAAGCGGAACAGGCCGAAGGCAATCAGCCCCACGGCCAGCATCACGCTGATGGACTGCAGCACGCGGCGAAGCACGAATGCGATCACGCAGGCTTGGTCCTCGCCTCAGCGCTTCGCACCCGCCGCGTGCCCGGGAGCAAGCGCCCTACTTGAGCTGCACCCAGTCCCAGACAAAGACGTTGTCCGGCAGCTGGACGAGGCCCACGTTGTCCTTGATGCCCCATGCCAGCGCCTGCTGATGCAGCGGGATGTGGCCGACCTCGTCCTCGTGGATCTTGAAGGCTTCGGCGATCTCGGCGTCGCGCTTCTTCGTATCCACTTCGCTCTGGATTGCAAGCGTGAGCTCGTCCAGCCGCTTGTTGGAATACTTGCCGAGGTTGAACTTGCCCTGGCCGCTCTCGGTCGGCGTCGCCATCAGGCTGGACAGCGCGTTCCATGAATCGTACGTGTCGGGCGTCCAGCCCAGCATGTAGAAGCTGGTATTGCGCGCCAGGATCTTGGCGAAGTACTTGCTCTTGGTCTCGGCAAGCAGGTTCACCTTCACGCCGACCCGCGCCAGCATCGCGACCACCGCCTGGCAGATCTGCTCGTCATTGACGTAGCGATCGTTCGGGCAGTTCATCCCGACCGTGAAGCCGCTCGGGTAGCCCGCGTCGGCGAGCAGCTTCTTCGCCGCGGCCGGGTCGTATGGATAACGCGCGTTGAGGGCCTTGTCCCAGCCGTTGACGGTCGGCGCCACCATGAGCCCGGAGGGCGTGGCCGCACCGCGCATCACCTTGCTGGCGATCGCGTTCTCGTCGATGGCCTGGTAGAACGCCTTGCGCACGCGCAGGTCCTTGAACGGGTTCTTGCCCTTGATGTTCGAGTCGGCCAGCTCGTCGCGCCATTGATCCATGCCGAGGAAGATGGTGCGCATCTCCGGGCCCTGCAGCACCTTGCGCCCCTTCGTCTTGTTGATGCGTTCCACGTCCTGGATGGGCACCGTGTAGAGCATGTCGACGTCGCCCGAAAGCAGCGCGGCGACGCCGGTCGCATCCGACTTGATCACCTGGAACTGGACTTCCTGCAGGTTGCTCTCGGACTTGCCCCACCAGTTCGGATTCTTGACCGCAACCGTCTTCACATCCGGTTCGCGGCTCTTCAGCATGAACGGACCGGTGCCGTTGGCGTGCAGGTTGGCGTAGCTTTCCGCGTTGGTCTTGACGTTGGAGGGCTGCACCGCGCCATTCTTCTCCGACCACGCCTTCGACATGATGTACCAGGTGCTGATGTCGCCCGGGAGCAGGGGATTCGGGACCTTGGTCTCGAAGTCCACCGTGTAGTCATCGACCTTGCGGACTTCCTTGACGGTCGTCAGCTTGCCCTTGATGTCCGAGCCTTCCATCAGCACCCGCGCGTAGGAAAACACCACGTCGTCGGCGGTGAAGGGCGAGCCGTCGTGAAACTTCACGTTGTGGCGCAGCTTGAAGCGCCACATGGTTGGCGCCGTCTGCGACCAGGACTCGGCGAGCTTGGGTACGAGCTCGAGCTTCTTGCCCCGGCCGACCAGCGGCTCGTAGATGTTGCTCAGGAAACCGAGCAGGAACGTCTCGTTGAGGAAGTAGGGGTCCATCGACGACACGTCGCCGTTGTTCGCCCATTTGAGCGTCTGCGCCGCGCCCATTTGCGACCAGCCGATCGCGAGAGCAGCGGCAAGCGCAGCAGTCCATGCCTTCAATGACATCGGGCCTCCGAGAGCAATCTGGTTATCCGTGAATGGGCGCCAAGGGACACCGGGCATCCGTGCACGCACGGCGCACACCTCGGCGTCTGCGGGAGGGTAGGAGGCTTGGCGGCGGGAGTCAACAGGTCGCGTCGTCCTCGGGATGCCGCCACGCCCGATCGGCGCTGCAATCGGTGGCGTCAGTCTTGCGGCCGATGGCCGAGGCGCGCGATCACCTCGTCCGCGCTCATCACGTCACCGAAGGCCCGCACGAAGGTCGAGAACGCGACGCGATTGTCCGTCTCGCTGCGGCCGGCGTTGGCGTCGGCGACCATGATCGTCCTGAAGTTGGCAAATGCCGCGTCACGTGCCGTCGATTCGCAGCAGACGTTGGTCACGGTGCCGGCGATGAGAACGGTGTCGAGACCGCGATTGCGCAGGTGGCGTTCGAGCTCGCCACGGCTTCCCGAGAACCCGCTGAAGTTGGTCTTGCCGATGAGCGCTTCGCCCGGGCGATAGTCGAGTTCGTGCCAGAGCGCCTGTCCTTCATGCCCGACGCCGAAGACCGTACGGAACTGCGCGCTCGCGTCCGCGCCGAGGACGTGGTCGAAAAATACGTCCCAGCGGTCCGCCGAGTCGGGATCGATGCGCCAGACGACCCACACGACCTCGCCGCCGGCGTCGCGCAAGGCCGCCGCGAGGCGATTGATGACGGGCACGATGCTGCGCGCACTGGCGAGTGCGGTGGGCCAGCCGTCCTGCAGGAAACCGCGCTGCATGTCCACGACGACCAGCGCGGTGCGCGGTGCATCGAGGCGATCGTAACAGTGCAGTGCACCGCGGCGCGCCACGACCTGCGCGATCAGTTCGGGAGGAAAGGGATAGCTGGTCACGGGTTCGACGCTCCGTCCGGTGCGTGTCGCTTCGCAGCGGCGACCGCATGCCGTCCGCCATGATGCGCAAAGCGCGTGCGGCGCGCAATCGTCGTTGCCTGCCGTCGCTGCTCGTCGACGATGGGCCCTGCGCAGGCGGTGCGGCCGTCCTGGCAGCGGCGTTCCTCCGCTGGACGCCCCTCATGACTGTCGGGACGCGCCGCTCGACGACGTTGCCGTCGGCATGACTGCCGAGCGGCGGAGGCACCGCTCGGGTGCATCGATGCCGCCGCACGCTCATGCATGCGGTTCCGGTGCCGGGCTTCCGCTTGTTCCTAGGTGGGCGGGCGATTGTTGCAGGATCGCTTCGGCGCGTTCGAGAACGAAATAGCGAAACGCCTCGGCGGCGGGCGACAGCAGCTTGGCGCGCATGTTCACGATGTGCCAGCGCCGCACCAACGGCAGCCCCTCGATTTCCAGCAGCTTGATCACGCCGGCGGCGAGCTCGAGGCCGAACGTGTGCATGGACAGAAAGCTGATGCCCATGTCGGCCATCACGGCCTGCTTGATGGTTTCGTTGCTCGGCATCTCGATCATCATTGCAGGATGGATCCGCCGCTCCTTGAAGAAGATCTCCATCGACGCGCGGGTGCCGGAGCCCGGCTCGCGGACCAGGAACACTTCATTGCCGAGCAGATTGGCGGGAACGTGCGGTAGCTGCGCCAGCGGGTGCTCGGGCGCCGCGATCATCGCGAGGGGGTTCGCGGCGAAGGGCTCGGCACGCGTGTCGAGCTCGCGTGGCGGCGTGCCCATGATCGCGAGATCGACCTCGTTGCCCTGCAACTGCGCGACCAGCGCCTCGCGATTGCCGACTTCCAGGCGCAGCTCGATGCCTGGATGCTCGCGGCGGAATTGCGCCAGCAGCCTGGGCACGAAATATTTCGCGGTGCTGACGATGCCGATCGTGAGCCGGCCACTCTGCACGCCCTTCATGCGCGCCATGGTGTCTTCCGCATCCTTCAGGGCCGCCAGCATGCGCCGCGCATGAAGGAGGAAGTATTCGCCCGGCGTGCTGAGCGCGAGTCGGCGGCTGCTGCGATCGAACAGCGGCAATCCCACCACGCTCTCCAGTTCCTTGATCTGCATCGAGACCGCCTGGGGAGTGAGGTGCAGCTCTTCGGCAGTCCGGGCGAAGCTCAGGTGCCGGGCCGCGGTGGCGAAGACGTGCAGCTGCCGGATCGTGACGTTGATCATCAGTAAAAGCTTACCTCCAGCATCATGATTTCTGACTTTACCTGATCGATCTTGCTCCGTACAGTGGTCCTCATTCCACGGCCCCCGATGAGAGCTCAGCCATGAACGCACCGACCGATCACGCCCTGCTGGACCCAGGCAGCGCTATGCCGCCGGCGTCCTCAAGTACCGGCAGATGGGCTATTGGCAGCCCGATTACACGCCGAAGGACACGGACGTGATCTGTCTCTTCCGGATCACGCCGCAGGAAGGCGTGGAGGCGGAGGAGGCGGCCGCTGCGGTCGCCGGCGAATCGTCGACCGCGACCTGGACGGTGGTCTGGACGGATCGCCTCACCGCAGCGGAAAGCTATCGTGCCAAGGCGTATCGCGTCGACCTCGTACCGAACACCGGGTCCGGGACGGCGCTGCCGCAGCAGTATTTCGCCTACGTCGCCTACGACCTCATCCTGTTCGAGGAAGGCTCGATCGCCAACCTGACCGCATCGCTGATCGGCAATGTGTTCGGCTTCAAGCCGCTCAAGGCTCTGCGCCTGGAGGACATCCGCATCCCGGTTGCCTACGTGAAGACGTTCCAGGGGCCGCCCACGGGGATCGTCGTCGAGCGCGAGCGCCTCGACAAGTTCGGCCGGCCGCTGCTGGGCGCCACGATGAAGCCGAAGCTGGGGCTTTCCGGCCGCAACTATGGCCGGGTCGTGTACGAGGGACTGACCGGCGGGCTCGACTTCACCAAGGACGACGAGAACATCAACTCGCAGCCCTTCATGCACTGGCGCGACCGCTTCCTGTTCTGCATGGAAGCGGTGAACAGGGCGCAGGCGAATACCGGCGAGATCAAGGGCCACTACCTCAACGTCACGGCCGCGACCATGGAGGCAATGTACGAGCGCGCCGAATTGGCGAAGGAGCTCGGCTCGAACATCGTGATGATCGACCTCATCGTGGGTTGGACCGCCATCCAGTCGATGTCGCATTGGGCGCGGCGCAACGACATGATCCTGCACATGCACCGCGCCGGGCACAGCACCTACACGCGGCAGAAGAACCACGGGGTCTCGTTCCGCGTGATCGCGAAGTGGCTGCGCCTGGCTGGCGTCGACCATCTGCATGCCGGGACGGCGGTGGGCAAGCTCGAAGGCGATCCCATGACCGTGCAAGGCTTCTACAACGTCTGCCGCGAGACGCATACGCGGCAGGACCTGCAGCGCGGATTGTTCTTCGACCAGGACTGGGCGGACCTGCGCAAGGTGATGCCGGTCGCGTCCGGAGGGATTCATGCCGGGCAGATGCATCAGCTCCTCGACCTGTTCGGCGACGACGTGGTGCTGCAGTTCGGCGGCGGCACGATCGGCCATCCGGGCGGCATCCAGGCGGGTGCCACGGCCAATCGCGTCGCGCTGGAAGCAATGGTCAAGGCGCGCAACGAGCACCGCGACATCGTCAACGAAGGACCGCAGATCCTCGAGGAGGCGGCGAAGTGGTGCGGGCCGCTGCGCCAGGCACTCGACACGTGGAGGGACGTGACCTACGACTATGCGTCCACCGATACGCCGGACTTCGTTCCGACGGCTACCGCATCCGTTTGAGGGAGCACGCCATGCGCATCACCCAGGGTACGTTCTCGTTCCTGCCCGACCTCACCGACGCCGAAATCGCGGCGCAGATCCAGTACGCACTCGACCAGGGTTGGGCGTGCGCCGTCGAGCACACCGACGACCCGCACCCGCGCAACACGTATTGGGAGATGTACGGCTCGCCCATGTTCGATATCAGCGACGCTGCCGGCGTGATGATGGAGGTCAACGCCTGTCGCAACACCTGGCCGCGCCAATACGTGAAGGTGAATGCGTTCGATTCGACCCGCGGCGTGGAATCGCTGCGGCTGTCGTTCATCGTGCAACGGCCGCCCGACGAACCGGGCTTCGCCCTGACGAGGCAGGAAGGCGAAGGGCGCCGCATCCGCTACACGATGGCCAGTTACGCGGCGACGCGCCCCGCGGGCGAGCGGTACTGACGCGCCGCGTCGAGGTGACCCGATGAACGACATGGTGGCGCCCACCGCCCAGACCGAGCTCGACCTGCACGCGCTCTGCGCCGATGCCGGGATCTACGAGCTCCTCGACGGCCTCGATCGCGAGCTCGTGGGCCTCGCGCCGGTGAAGACGCGCCTGCGCGAGATTGCCGCCTTGCTGGCTGTCGATCGCGCGCGCAAGGCGCTCGGACTCGATGCCGAGCCCCCGTCGCTGCACATGTGCTTCACGGGCAATCCCGGCACCGGCAAGACCACCGTGGCGCTGCGGATGGCGGCCATCCTGCACAAGCTCGGCTACGTGCGCAAAGGCCATCTGGTCGCCGTCACGCGTGACGATCTCGTCGGGCAGTACATCGGTCACACGGCACCCAAGACGCGCGAGGTGCTGAAGCGCGCCATGGGCGGCGTGCTGTTCATCGACGAGGCGTACTACCTGTATCGGCCGGAGAACGAGCGTGATTACGGCCAGGAGGCGATCGAGATCCTCTTGCAGGTGATGGAGAACCAGCGTGACGACCTGGTGGTGATCCTCGCCGGATACAAGGACCGCATGGACACCTTCTTCGCCAGCAACCCCGGCATGTCGTCACGCATCGCCCACCACATCGATTTCCCCGACTACCAGGCCGACGAGCTCTTCGCGATTGCGCAGCTCATGCTCGACCGAATGCAGTATCGGCTGGACAGCGACGCCGGGACGGCGTTGCGCGAGTACATCGTGCATCGCAGGGGGCGGCCCAATTTCGCCAATGCGCGCTCGATTCGCAATGCACTCGACCGGGCGCGGCTCCGCCAGGCAAATCGCCTCTTCATGCGGGTCGCGACACCGGTCACGCGCGACATGCTGCAAACGATCACTGCCGCCGATATCCGCGCGAGCCGGGTGTTCACGGATTCGTCGCCTGCGGGCATCGGCGCATCGTCCTGACCCGATGGGGAGAACGACATGCTCTACGGCAGAACCACCTTCAGCAAGTTCATCATCGAGGATCAGCGGCGCATGGCCCAGCCGGACCCGCAGCTGACGGCACTGCTCAACGACATCCAGACGGCCTGCAAGCACATCGCCGCGGCGGTGGCGCAAGGCAGGCTTCAGCAGGAGCAGGCCGCGGCGCTGGCGGCGAACGGGCAAGGCGAGGAGCAGAAGCCACTCGACCTCATCGCCAACGAGATCATGCTGCGCAACTGCGAATGGGGCGGCGAGCTTTGCGGCATGCTGTCCGAGGAGATGGAAGCGCCGTACGCAATTCCGCGCCAGTATCCTCGCGGCGAGTACCTGCTCCTCTTCGATCCCCTCGACGGATCCTCCAATCTGGATGTCGCGGTGACCGTCGGGACCATCTTCTCGGTGCTGCGCGCACCCGAGGGCATGAGCACGCCGGGAATCGAGGACTTCCTGCAGCCGGGCACGAGCCAGGTGTGCGCCGGTTATGCGCTGTATGGCCCGGTGACGATGCTGGTGGTGACCATGGGCCGCGGCGTCCACGGCTTCACTCTCGATCCGGCGATCGGCGCGTTCACCCTGACCCACCCGGACATGCGCATTCCGGAGAGCTCGCGCGAGTTCGCGATCAACGCGTCGAACGCGCGGTTCTGGGAACCGCCCGTGCGGCGCTACGTCGACGAATGCGTCAAGGGCAAGACGGGGCCTCGCGCCGATGATTTCAGCATGCGCTGGATCGCCTGCCTCGTGGCCGAAGTGCACCGGATCCTGGTTCGCGGCGGACTCTTCATGTACCCGCGGGACACCAGGGATTCCACCAAGCCGGGTCGCCTGCGGCTGCTGTACGAGGCCAATCCGATGGCGTTGCTGATCGAGCAGGCCGGCGGCAGCGCCAGCACGGGACGCGCCCGGCTGCTGGACATCGCACCGACGGCGCTGCATCAGCGCATTCCGGTCGTGCTGGGATCGAAGCACGAGGTCGAGCGCCTGGAGCGCTATCACCGCGAATACGATGCCGGCGAGGATCGCGAGTTCGAATCGCCGCTGTTCAACGTGCGGTCGCTGTTCCGGGCCGCCTGACGAGGAGCCGAGGATGTCCATCCATCACCCGGTGATCGCCATCACCGGCTCCTCGGGCGCCGGCACCACCACCGTGACGCAAAGCTTTGCGCACATCTTCCGTCGCGAGGGGCTGAACGCGGCGATCGCGGAAGGCGACGCGTTTCACCGCTACAACCGCAAGCAGATGCAGGCGCGCATGGCCGACGCCGCAGCGTCCGCCAATGCGCATTTCAGTCATTTCGGCCCCGACGCGAACCTCTTCGAGGAGCTCGAAACGCTGTTCCGGACCTACGGCGAAACCGGTCGGGGACGGCTGCGCAGGTATCTGCACAACGACCAGGAAGCCGCGCCGTACGCGCAGGAGCCCGGCACGTTCACGCCATGGGAGGACCTTGCGCCCGGGACCGATCTCCTCTTCTACGAGGGCCTGCACGGCGCGGTGGTGACCGATGGCGTCGATATCGCGCGCCACGTGGATCTGCTGATCGGCGTGGTGCCGATCATCAATCTCGAATGGATCCAGAAGCTGCACCGCGACAAGACCATGCGCGGCTACTCGCAGGAGGCGGTGGTCGACACGATCCTGCGCCGCATGCCCGATTACGTGAACTACATCTGCCCGCAGTTTTCGCACACGCACGTCAACTTCCAGCGCGTGCCGACGGTCGATACGTCGAACCCGTTCATCGCGCGCGACATTCCGACGGCGGACGAAAGCATGCTGGTGATCCGCTTCGCCAATCCGAAAGGCATCGACTTTCCCTACCTTCTGTCGATGCTGCACGGCTCCTTCATGACGCGCCCGAATGTGATCGTCTGCCCCGGCGGCAAGATGGCGCTGGCGATGCAGCTGATCTTCACGCCGATGATCCTGCAGCTCATCGATCGCAAGCGCCGCGCGCAATGACAGGAGAGCCGAAAGCCATGGAAGCCGAACGCATCGAGTTGCCGCAAATGGACGCCCCATGTTCTGCGGAGGAGCCAGTTCGCGACGACACCAAAATCCTTGCCAATGCCATTCGTGCGTTGGCGATGGACGCCGTCGAGGCCGCCAACTCGGGTCATCCCGGCATGCCGATGGGCATGGCGGAGATCGCCGTCGCATTGTGGACGCGGCACCTGCGGCACAATCCGGCGAATCCGCAGTGGCCGGATCGTGACCGATTCATGTTGTCGAACGGCCACGGCTCGATGCTGCAGTACGCGGCGTTGCATCTGTCCGGGTACGACGTGTCGCTGCAGGATCTGAAGCGGTTCCGCAAGCTCCACTCGAAGACGCCGGGACATCCGGAGTTCGGCGTCACGCCCGGCGTCGAGACGACCACGGGGCCGTTGGGCCAGGGCCTCGCCAACGCCGTCGGCATGGCACTCGCGGAAAAGCTCCTCGCGGCGGAATTCAATCGGCCGGGCCACACGATGGTCGATCACCGCACGTACGTGTTCCTCGGCGACGGCTGCCTGATGGAAGGCATTTCGCACGAGGCATGCTCGCTCGCGGGGACCTTGGGTCTGGGCAAGCTGATCGCGCTCTACGACGACAACGGCATCTCGATCGACGGCGAGGTACAGGGCTGGTTCACCGACGACACGCCGAAGCGTTTCGCGAGCTACGGCTGGCATGTGATCGCGGATGTCGACGGTCACGACACGGAAGCGGTCGACGCCGCCATTCGCGCGGCACAGGCGGTGCACGACCGGCCGAGCCTGATTTGCTGCAGGACCGTGATCGGCAAGGGATCGCCGAACAAGGCGGGAACCGGGGCGGTGCATGGCGCCGCACTGGGCGCGAAGGAAATCGCCGCAACGCGCGCGGCGCTCGACTGGGTGCATGCGCCGTTTGAAATCCCGCAAGCCGTGTACGACGGGTGGGATGCGCGATCGCGTGGTGCGGTGCTCGAAGGCGAATGGAACGCACGCTTCGCGACCTATCAGGCCGCATATCCGGAGCTCGCGGCCGAATTCACTCGCCGCATGGCGGGCGAGCTGCCGGCGCACTGGCGCGCGGCATGCGAGGGTCTGCTCGAGCACGTCAATGCAAAAGCGGAAGCCGTCGCCACGCGCAAGGCGTCGCAAACGGTGCTGGAACATCTGGTACCGGCGCTGCCGGAGCTGCTGGGCGGCTCCGCCGATCTGACCGGCTCCAACAACACCCACGTCAAAGGCATGCCGCCCGTCACCCGCACGCGGGCCGGTCGTTATCTGCATTACGGGGTGCGCGAATTCGGCATGGCCGCGATGATGAACGGGATCGCGCTGCACGGCGGCTACATTCCGTACGGGGGTACGTTTCTCACGTTCTCCGACTATGCGCGCAATGCCGTGCGCATGGCGGCGCTGATGCGCATGCGCTCCATCTTCGTGTTCACGCACGACTCCATCGGCCTGGGGGAGGACGGCCCGACCCACCAGCCGATCGAGCACGCAGCCAGCCTGCGCCTCGTCCCGAACCTCGATGTCTGGCGACCATGCGATGCGGTCGAGACGGCTGTGGCGTGGAAATGCGCCATCGAGCGGCGCGACGGCCCCAGCGCGCTGTTGCTGTCGCGGCAGAACATTCCATTCGCGCATCGCACGCCCGGCGTGATGGCGAACGTCGCGCGCGGCGGCTATGTGCTCGCGGAAGCCGAAGGGACGCCGCAGGCGACGCTGATCGCCACGGGCTCCGAAGTGCCGCTTGCGCTGGAAGCGCGCCGGCGACTGGCGGAGGAGGGCATCTTCGTTCGCGTCGTGTCGATGCCGTCCACGTCGCGCTTCGATCGCGAGGACGCGAGTTACCGCCGCAGCGTGCTCGATCCGGACCTGCCGTGCGTCGCGGTCGAGGCTGGCGTCACCGACGGCTGGTACAAGTACGTGGGGTCGCGCGGCATGGTGATCGGGATCGACCGCTACGGCGAATCCGCGCCGGCGGAAGTGCTCTACGACGCGCTCGGCGTCACGGTCGAGCACGTCATTGCCGCCCTGCGCTACGTGCTTCGCTGAATCGCGGCGTCGGCGCTCGAGGCTTCGACCCGCCAGTATTGAAGCTTCAGCGCCAGCACGCTGCCCGCCACGATCGACAGGAAGGCGAGGATCGAGCCGACGGCCAACGTCGAGATGCCGGTCAGCCCCTGGCCGATGGAGCATCCGAGCGCAGTCACACCGCCAAAGCCCATCAGGACGCCCCCGACGAGATGATTGACGAGATCCTCCGTCGAGGCAAAGCCTTCCCAGCGAAAGCTGCGGGTGGCGAGCGCCATCACCGCCGACCCGGCGATCATGCCCAGCAAAGCCGCGATACCGAACGTCACGATGCGCGACCGATCGGTCCAGAACATCAGCAGCTCGAGGGTGTAGGCGGCGGGCGCCACGAACGTGTACGACTCTGCTCGTCCGGAGTTCGTGCCCACGAACGCTTCCTCGAGCGTCTGCGGGTGCTCCGCGACATGACCGACGTGCCCGGACACATACCAGCCGCCCACGATCACGAGGCCGATCAGAACGCCTCCCACGATCGACTCCGCGCTGCCGCGAAAATCGCGGCTCGCGAACACGAAGCCCATGAGCGCTGCCGCCACGACCATCGACACGCCGGTCCTCAGCCACGCGCCGCCGCCCGTGAGCGCAGCGAGGATGCTGCCGAGGTCCGAGCGCATGGCGCCGACCGAGCTCACATCCAGCCGGACTGCGTCCAGGGCGTTGACGCGCCAGACCGCGAACGCGCCCTTCAGCGTCATGTAGGCGGAGATGGCGAGCACGAGCAGCACCACGAGCGACTTCAGGTTTCCCCCACCGAGACGAATCAGCGTCTTGCTTCCACAGCCCGACGCGAGCGTCATGCCGAAGCCGAACAGCAATCCACCGACGACGCCGGATACCCATGCGACGCGGGTCCCCGTGTAGATGCTCTTGGAGAGGTCGACGAGCGCCATCGCATCGAGCGTACTTGCGCCGCCGATCGCCACCGCCATCGCGAGCAGCCACATGCGCATTCGCCGCCAGTCGCCCATGTGCACGACATCGCTCACCGCACCCATGGTGCAGAAGTTCACGCGATTCGCGACGGCGCCGAATACTGCGGCCAGCGCGAATGCGAGCCCCGCCACGAGCGCCGGAAGGTGATCGAGGCTGTTCATGGGGCATCACGGACGGATGTACGCGTAGCCTTCACGCTGCCGCTCCATGAGCTCGACCACGCCGGCCGGCGCATAGCCGATGCCCGGCAGCATGTCGTCGCGCGTGACCTTCTGGCCCTTCATGGAGTTCTCGCACGCGACGAACTTGACGCCGCCCTTCTGCGCGTCGACGATGCGCGACGCCTGCGGCGATTCGAGCTTCAGGATGCCAATGCCTGCATTGATGGCCACGACCTCGATATCGACGTTGGCCGCGCCGAGCTCCTGGCGCACGTTGAGGACGTTGTTGAGCGCGACAGTCCATTTGGCCGGATCGCCGTCGCCGACGTGCAGAATGACCTTGTGCCTGGCGCTTGCCTGCTGCGCCGGGGTGTCCGCGGCCGCGGCACCGGACGGAACGAGGACGGCTGCGGTGAGCGCGACCGCGAGAACGGCCGCGTGAATGGCACGGTAAGACATGATTCCTCCCAGAAGTTGTTCTCAATGGCGCCGCGTGAAACTGCCGGCCGCATCGGTAAGACGATGCACGGCCGCGCTTTATTCCAACGGCCCTCGGCGCGCGCATGGAATAAAATCCCGCCTTCGGACGTCTCCATGACATGACCCTGCGCTCGCTACTCTGTCGTACGACCGGCCTTCAGGCCCGGCTCGAGCAGCATCGCGATCCGCTGTATCGAGTGGCTTACGCGTGGTGTCACGACCGCGCGCTGGCGGACGACCTCGTGCAGGAGACGCTCGCGCGCGCCTGTGAGCGTGCGCACCAGCTTCGCGAGCCGGAACGCCTGCGGAGCTGGCTGTTCGGCATCATGACCAACTGCTGGCGCGACCACCTGCGCGCGTTGCGACCGAGCATCGACATCGACGCGCTCGACGAAGATGCACTGCCGGGTTCCGACGACACGCCCGAGCTAGCATGCGGCCGCGCCGAGACCGCCGCGATGGTGCGCGCGGCCGTGGCGCGTCTGCCGATCGGCCAGCGCCAGGTGCTGACGCTCGTCGATCTGGAGGATTTTTCCTACGCCGAGGTTGCTGCGATCCTCGCGGTGCCCATCGGAACGGTCATGAGCCGGCTGTGCCGCGCGAGACTCGCGTTGCGCGAGCAGCTGTGGCACGCGGATGCCGCGCACTCTCCCCGGCTGCGCAGCGCAAAGTGAAACCCGATATCAAATGACATTCGACGCACCATGAAGCACGACGGAAAAAGCGACTTGTCCTACGATCGGTTGAACGCTTTCGTCGATGACGAGCTCGATCGCTTCGATGAAGCGCGGGTCCTCGACGCCGTACAGACCTGCCCCGAGCTCGAGCAACAGGTGTGCGAGCTACGCCTCACGAAGCACCTGGTCCGCCATGCCTATCAACATGAAGCCAGCCCGCGCAGTCGCGAGCGGGCGCGTTCGCCCGACGTCTCGCGGTGGCTCGCGGCAGCCGCGGTGGCGCTCCTCGCCGTTGGCGCCGGCGGCGGATGGCTTGCGCACGATTGGCAGCAGGGCGGGCAGCAGGCCTTGCCCGGTGTCATGGCGTCGTTGGAAGGCCTGCGGGGAACCGAGCCCGGCGTAGCCTCCGAACGCGTCGTGCTGCACGTCAGCAGCGCCGCGCCGGACCGGGTCGTCACGGTGCTCGACGAAGCGGAAGCGATGCTGCGCAGAGCGCGCAGTTCGGGACGCGCCGTATCGGTGGAGATCGTGGCGAACAATTCCGGCCTCGACATCCTGCGCGCGGACGTCTCTCCCTACGCGACTCGCATCGAGGCGCTGCACACCCAATATCCGAACCTGACGCTGGTTGCGTGCGGCCTGACGCTGCAACGATTGCGCGAGCAGGGCGTCGTCGTTCGGCTGCTTCCCGATACCGTCGTGGCGACCTCCGCGCTCGACCAGATCCTGCAGCGCATCCACGAGGGCTGGACGTACGTCCGCACCTGATGGACGACATGGCGATTTCAAACGGACCGGCGGCGATCACGTGACGATGCCGCAGCCCAATGCATTGATCGAGCTGCTGCAACGTCTGGCCGCGAATGAGGACAGCCTTTTTCGCGCGCAACTGTTGCGGGAGGACATTGCGCGCCTGCAGCGGCTTCAGCAGCTCGCCCGCGATTGCGCCGATCTCGCGGCGTTCACGAAGGCGGGCATGCGCATCGGGTGGACGCAAGGCGACGCGCGCACGCACGAGTTGCGCGAGCCGCTCGAGCACCTGCTTGCGCTCGTCTACCGCTCCGAGCGGGAGGCTGGCTCCGCGGAGCTGGAGCGGGAGCTGGAGACCGCATGGACGGCGCTGCATCAGTGCCGCATGGAACGCCTGGTCGGCTGTCTCGCGACGCCGACGCCCAAGCCTGAAATCTAGGCGGCGCGCGCCTTCCGGCCCGGCGCAGCCTTCCTCGTCACCTTGCGGCAGAAGACGGTGTAGAGCGCGTCCATCATGATCACCGCGTCGTTGTCGGCGAGCGAATAGAGGATCGTCTGGCCGTCGCGTCGCGTCTTGGCGATGCCCCCGCGGCGCAGCACGGCGAGATGCTGCGACAGCGCGGACTGGCTGATGCGCACGACGCGCTCGAGCTCACCGACGGATTTTTCGCCGCCGGCGAGCTGGCACAGCACCATCAGGCGGGTCGAGTTGGCCATCGCCTTCAGGAATTTGGTGGCGCGTGCGGCATTGGATTGCAGTTGCGCGACGGGTGGCGGGAGTTGGCTCTTCCGGCGGGGCAGGGAGATGACGGAATCCATGAGTTGCGCAGGCGATTGTTGTTGATTGTTGGTCAAGGCGTGCAGGCGCAGCCCGCAAAGCCGTCGGCATCCATCTTGGCTTCGTACTTGGGCGCCACTTGGTCGCCGGGCGTGAGCAGGGCCTTTGCGGCGGGCCAATCCGTAGGCTTCAGGATCACCATCCAGCCGGCGTCATAGGGATCGTCGTTGGCGAGCGAGGGCTTGTTGACGAGTGCGTCGTTCACCTCGACCACTTGGCCGCCCGCCGCGGACTTCGCGGGGCCGACCCATTTGCCCGACTCCACGGTGGCGCAGGACTTCCCGGCATCCACGCTGCGCCCGACCTTCTTGGGTGTGAAGGCCACCAGCTGGCCGGCCATGGCGGTGGCCACGGTCGTCATGCCGAGCTTCACATTGCCGTCCGCGAGCTCCCGGAACCAGATGTGGTTGTCGACGTCGTAGAGGAGGTCGTCGGGCATGTGGCAGCCGCGCACAGTGGGCACGTCAGGCTCCCTTCTTGGATGAGCAATCGGTGATGTTATTTTACATGAGCCGCCTGGCGCAGGGGCCGCGACGCGCAGCAGAAGTCGCCAAGACCCTCGACTTCCAGCTTGCCGCGCACGAAGAGCAGCAGATGCGTCACGAGCATGCGCATCATGCGCGCGCGCGGCCCCGCCTGCGGATCGGACGGCTCGAGCGTGAGCAGATTGAAGTGGTACGCGACCTCCCGGCACGTCTCGCGACAGGCGTTGAAACTCGGGACGCCTTGCGCGCCCTGATGATGCAGGGCGAGCAGACGGAAGCCCTCGCGCGCGTCGGTGGTGGGCAACTGTCCCTTCGCGTTCACCCAGTGCTCCAGCACTTCCTCGGCGATCGCCAGGAGCTTCGGCGCCTGCGCATCCGGCGCCCCGGCCGCGTCGAGCGCGGTCTCGAGCTCGGCGAACGATCTCGTTGCGGTGCTCAAGCGAGGCCTCTCTCTTTGAGGAACGGCAGGGCCTCCGACGCATTCTCGTGCACGCCGAGCTTGCGCGCCGACAGCCCCAGTGCGACGCCGATGAGCTGCGTGAAGTACAGCATCCGCACCTTGGTCTTGACCCCGAACACCTTCTCGGCGCGCACCTGGTGCATCTCGAGCCCGGAGTGGCACGTCGGGCATTCCGTGGCGATCACATCCGCGCCGGCGGCTTCGGCCGCCTGCAGGATGTTCAGCACGAGTTTCGTCGAAATGTCGCTGTCGGACAGCGTATGCGCGCCGCCACAGCAGGCGGTCTTCAGGGCGAACTCGACATTCTCGGCGCCGGCCGCCTGCAGCAGATCGTCCATGAAATGCGGCTGCGAGGTCGATTCCGTGCCGGGCCCGCGATCCTTCTCGGGAAAGATGTGCCGCGGCCGCGTGTACATGCAGCCGTAGTAGTTCGCGACCTTGATGCCCTGGAGCGAGTTCTTCACGCGGCGCTTCAACTCCTCCTCGCCGACGCCGTGCTTGATCCAGTCGAGGGCGTGGATCGTCTCCACGTCGCCGGCGCGGTACGCCGGGTGGCCCGCCTTGGCCGAGATGCGCTCGACGACCTCGCGCGTGCTGGCGTCATGGGCGAGGTCGTGCTCGGCCTTCTTGAGGTTGTGATAACAGCCGTTGCACGGCGCCATCACCACATCGGCGCGCATCTCGTTCGCGGCGATCGACATCACCCGCGAGGACAGGTAGGTCTGGACCTTCGGGTCGATGTTCTTCACTTCCATCGCCCCGCAGCAATTCCAGTTGGGCACTTCGTCGACCTGCAGCCCGAGGGCCCGTCCGACCGCCTTGGTGGAACTGTTGTAGGCGTGGCCGGTACCCTCCAGGGCGCAGCCGGGGTAATACGCCACGCGCTGGTACCGCTCCTTCCTGTCGCCGTTCGCATCGTTGGCCATCATTGCTCCGTGATCAGACGCGCTTCGCATGTACAGCGGCGTCCTGCTGTGCCGTCGCGATCAGCTCGTCGAGCTTGAGCGCCCGGCGCTGCTTGCCGTGCTGCTCGTCGACATATTCGGTGATTGCGTCTCGGGCCCGGCCCCATCCGCGCGTGCGTGGACGCAGCAGTGCGGCGCGTCCCATCAGGAAGCCGAGCTTGATGGGCAGGCGCCGGGCTACGCGTTTGGCCATCGTGACGAGCCAGTCCTGCTTGAGGGGCTGGCCGGTCTTCTTGAAGAAGTTGCGAATCACCCGTCCATCCTCGATCTTGCCCGTCGCGATCACCTGATCGGCGAATTCCTCGTCGAACAGCGTCGACTTCGATTTCGGCGTATGACCCTTGAGCTCGAGCCAGTGCGCCGTGGCCTTCATCACGCCTTCGGGAAACACGTCGCGCGGGCAGGCATAGGTGCACTTGTTGCACGATACGCACTGCCAGATGATCTCCTTGTCGCGCAGCAGCTCCGCCTCCATGCCCAGGCGGATGAGATAGATCCAGAAGCGCGGGTTGAAGTCGGGATTGACCGCATGCACGGTGCACGCATTGGTGCACGAGCCGCATTGCCAGCAGCGATGCACGTTCTCACCGCCGGGCAGGGCGGCGATCTCCTCCTGGAGGTCCTCGTTGTAGTCGGTGACGACGCGCGAGTGGATGAACGTGCTCCAGTGCCCGGAAACGTCGACGCCGTCGATGACGAGCTTTTCATGCGTCTCCAGGTTCTCGGGGCGGATCAGCGACTGTTCGTGAATGGCCATCGGTGCACCGCGTCAGTTGGGAAGCTTCGGATCGTCCACGACGAAGACCTCGCCCGCCGCGAGCTTGAGCCGCGTGCGCCCCTTGCCGTCCACGCCGTCCAATCCGAGCATCCGGCGCACGTGGATCATGGAGTCCTCGGGCATTGCGAAATCGGTGCGAAGATAGCTCCCGCCCTGCTCGCCGATGTAGTTCGCGTAGACCTGCGTGGTGAGGAGATCGACGTAGAACAGCACGTCGCGGAACACGCCGTTCTGGGCCAGGAATTGCGAGAGTTCCTGACGCAGCACGAGGAACGTGTCGTAGCGGTCAGGCACCGCGATCATCACCTGGTCGACGTCCGCGGCATGCCAGATCTCGCGCAGCACGCCGGTGTTGGGGTGGGCGTCCCACACCCAGCGCGTCATCAGCGGGTAGCGTTCCGGGTCGACGTTGTGCAGGATCTCGGCGGCGAGATCGCGCACCCAGCGATGGGTCCGGTCCGCCGGGTAGCGTGCGCAGAACGCGGTGATGCGTGCGTCGGCACTGTTGGTGTCCTCGCAGCCGTCGAGCAGCGTGGCGATCGCCACCCGCAACGCCTCGAAGCGCGGCGGCTCGAGGTGGGGACCGACGCGCCGGCGCGCCGTGGCGACGAGAGCACACAGCGCCTTGAGGGCACCATTCTCCACGGTGCGCGCCTTGCCGTCGCCGAGAAACTCGCGAAAGAGCGCCGACTTGACGCGCAGAGCCTCGACATAACGCTCGATGCCGCCGTGCTCCTCGGCGCTCGCGATCAACGCGGCGAACGCCTGACGCAGCTTCGGGCCGGAGAGCTCGAGCTGCGGGCCTGGCGATGGCGCCGGCGCGGGCAGGGGCATTGGTCGGCCTTCGTGCTGTGCACCCGGGTGCTCGGCCTCGTGGCGACCCTGCGGGCTCATGCGCATTGCGGGCATCGCCGCTGTTCAGTCCGCGGCCAGCGCCACCGGCGTGCGGTGCACGAAGGCGAAAGCGGCCATCGCGGCGGCTTTGCCTTGGGCAATCGAATCGTCGATGGTTTCCGGACCGCACGCAGAGCCCGCGACGAACACGCCTTCGCGCGAGGTCTCGCCCAGATTGGCGTACGAAGTCTTGCGCGCGAGAAATCCATGCGGCTCGAGCTCGACGCCGAACGTGCCGCTGATGGTCTTGTTCTCGACGTTGGGATCCATGCCGATCGCGTGCACGACCATGTCGAACGGAATGGTGATCGGGCGCTTGACCAGGGTGTCCTCGCCCTTGACGATCAGCTTCTCGCCGTCGGAGGTGACCTCGGCGATGCGCGCCTTGATGTACTTGACCTTGAACTCCTCCTGGCTCGCCCAGTAGTAGCGGGTCTCGTACAGTCCGAACGTGCGGATGTCCATGTAGTAGATGTACACGTGGCAGTCCGGCAGCTCCTCGCGGATCTCCATGGCGATGTTGCACGACACGGTGCAGCAGATCTTGGAGCACCACTCCCGGCCGATCTGGCGGTCCCGCGAGCCCACGCAGAGCAGGATGGCGACGCGCCTCGGCTTGCGGCCATCCGACGGACAGCGCACGCCCTTTCCGGACGAGATCATCTGCTCGACCTGGGTCGTGGTGACCACATCGGGATACGTGCCAAAGCCCCACTCGGGCTTGTTCACCGAGTCGAAGTGGGTGAACCCGGTGCACAGCACGGCAGCGCCAACCGTGGTGCTGGAGCCGTCGGAGAGCCGAACGTTGAAGTTGCCCGGCTCGCCCTCGAACGCGTCGACGCGACGGCCCGCGCGGACGGAGACGAGCGGATTGCCTTCGACCCGGCGCACCATCCCGCCGATGGCGTCCTTGGCCCATTCGCCGGAGGGGACGAGCTTGGCGTAACCCGACAGGATGGGAGCCCCGCCCAGGCGCTCCTCCTTCTCGACCAGGATGGAGTGACGGCCGATGCTGGCGAGCGCCTCGGCGGCGGCGAGCCCGGCCGGGCCGCCGCCGACGATCAGGATGGAGTGGCTCATGCGTTTCTCGCAATGGGTATGTAGCCGCGACCCGAGGTGATCATCCGCCGCGGATCGTAGAGGTTGTCCTGCCTGCCGGCCTTCACCTCGTCGAGATAGGCGACGAACTCCGCTTTCTTTGCCTCCCAGTCGATCCCGACCTTCTCCATCAGCGTCTCGGTCGCGGAGGCATGCCAGTGGAGCTGCACGATCTTGTACGGGTGCGCGCCGCACATGAGCGCGGCGAACTGGCAGTCGGCCATGACCGGCAGCTCGACCGGCTTACCCGCGGCCTTGCCGATCCACTGGTTCTTGTCGAGGGTGGTGATGCAGCCCGTGTCGTGCCCGATCATCACGTCCGCATGCGCTTCCTCGACGGCGACACGGATCTTGCGATCGATCGCGAACGAGCGCGTGAACTCACGCTCGGAGATGATGTGCCGGAAGCCGAAGCCGCAGCAGTCGTACCAGGTCGAGTAGTCGATCACCTGCGCGCCGAGCGACTGCATCAGCCCGGTCGAGACGGCGAGGCGGTTGCCGCCGAGGATGTTGTCGTCGTAGATCGCGTCCTCCGGCACCATCTTGTAGACGTGACAGGCCGGATGGATCGTCGCGCGGATGTTGCTGCAGTCGACTTCCTGCATTGCGGCGATGCGCTGGCGCATGACGTGCACCCACTCGGAGTAGTGCACGACCTCCTCGGGAATGAGGATCTTGCCGTCGACGAGCCGGCCGAGCTTGCCGAGGATCGCCCGCACGCGCTCGCGCAGCTTGGCGGAATGCAGGAGATAGGAGCGCACTTCCTTGTAGTTGCCGAACGACGTGCCGCAATGCACCAGCGGATAGTAGTAGCCGGCGGGCAGGCCTTCCGCCTTCGCGGCAACGTATGCCTGATGGAAATTGCGCAGGAAAACGGCGGCGAGGCTTTCGAGGTTGCCGATGCCCGAGCCGTGGTAGTTCCAGGCGGTGCACGAGGTCTGGTCGGTCTCGTCGAGGTACTTGACGTCCAGGCGGTTCATCAGCCACAGCAGGGACGTGGGATACCCGGGGATGTTGCCGCACTGGCCGCATGACTTGTGGTGCCACAGGCGCTGCGTGGGGATCCGCTTGTCCCACCCGTAGAGCGTCTTCACCGTGATCGGCTCGTGCTCGTCGGTGATTCGGTGCACGAGGATCTCGCCATCCTTCTCGAGCTGCCACATGAGGTCGCGCACGTCCTCGACGCGGTCCTTGTTGGTCAGCATCGAGCGCCGGTCGATCTTGAGCTCGACCCACGACGTGGCGATCTTCGCCTCGTTGGGAGTCAGGTTCGAGTCGCGCCATTCCGGTCCGTGCCCGGTGAAGCGCTCGCCCGCGGAAGTGGGTGGATTAGGCATGTCGTCCTCCATTCGATCGATGATCCGGTGGTTCGCGCTGCGCCAACGCGGCGTCAGTCATCCTCTTTGCGGTCTTCTTCTTCCTCGAGCCAGTCTTTCCAGTCCTCGCGCTTCTCGTCCATGATGTCGGTGATCACGTCGAAAAGGTTCTCGTCCATGCCTTCGAGCTGCTTCAGCACCCCGGTCTCTTCCCAGATCGTGTAGAGCTCGACGGAGGTCTTGAGGTTGACCTCCCATGCCGTGGCGGTGGTGTTGAGCGTGGGCATCGGGATGGCCATGCGGAGCACCTTGAGCGGCGCATCGACCTTGGAAATGTTCGGACCCCAGTCGGCGAAGTGCTGGGGGTTGATCATGTCCGGTGCGAGCTGGTTGCCCGTCGAGATGAGCTTCAGCATCACGCGGCTGAACGGTCGCAGCACGTTCCTCGCCGATTCCATCTGGTGCTTGATCGCCGTCTCGCGCATCAGCATGATGAGGCCGCCGGGCGAATTGCCGAACGGGCAGCGCGCGGCGCAGGTGTAGCACTGGGCACACGCCCAGATCTTTTCCTGCATCGCGTCGTAGATGCCCTCCAGGTTCTCTGTCCACAGAAGCTGGACGATCTCGCGGGGGCTGAAGTCGTAATAGTGCGCGGCCGGGCAGGTGGCGGTGCAAATGCCGCAGTTGAGACACCCGTGAAGCTCGTGGTCGTAGCGCAGGTCCGCCTGGATGTCCTGGAAGATGGCCTCGAGCTCCGAACGCGGGACGGGTGGCTTCGCCGAAACCGGGTCTCCCGCATGGTGCTGCACGCGCGTGGTTACGATTGCGTCCATCACGATCTCCAGCGACATCTATCCGATGTGGCGTGCGTCCTTCGATCCAGCTCCCGGGCCACTGCGCGTCTCAGCGCGCGGCTGGCACCCGCTGCGCACGGGGCCGTTCCGGGCGTGCCCGCCCGGTGCCTCAATACGTCAGCACCTTGCAATCGTCATCCATCACGTGCTCGATCAGGTAAGCGCCACCGACGACACCCGCGCACTCCGGAATCAGATCCTCTTCGCGCATGTTGAAGAGGTCCAGGTTGGGCGAGCAGCAATAGAACTTGACCCCCGCCTCGTGCGCATCCTTGATGAAGTCGTACACCGATTTGGGCGACCCTTCCTTCACGAAGAGCTTCTCCGCGACGCCCTTCATCATCAGCCGCCCCGAGGTCGCGGTGCAGACCACCTCGACCTCGTATTCCATCGCCGCGGCGACCGACGCCTGGAAAATGGGCGCGCCGAGCTCTTCGCCGTTGCGCGGGTCGGTGTTGGCCATCACGATCACCAGCTTGTTTGCCATACGTTTCGCCCTGACGTCCTCGAATGATGTCGACTCGCGCGCCCGCGGTGTCCGGTGTCAACGCGCGGAAGAACTGGCAGTATATTAGTAAACCCTAAAATATCAAGCGGCATCGAACGGCGATTTTTGCGGCGGTGCATCATGGACGCGGAGGATCGCCGCGTTCCATCCATCCGGTCGCCTGGACAAGTCCCGTCATGATCGGCACGAGCGCATCCTCGATCCCGCGTTGTGCGCGGCGCAGCGCGGCGATCCCGGCGTCGAGGTCGTCCGGCGACTCGGCGAATTCCATCACCAGGTCCTCGACCATCCCGACCTTGAATCCGGGGTGTCCGGCAAAGCCAAACGCCGTCTCGCGGGTTTGCCACAGCAGGGCACGGCCGTCGTCCGCGCGCGCGAGCACGGTGGCCTGCGCGGGTGGCTCCGGCCAGTCACGCATGTAGATCGCGACGGGGAAGGTCTCCGGCAGATAACCGTGGAGTGCGTGCGGCGCCGTGCGGCGTGCGGGCAGGACGGCCAGTGTCAGCGGGGTGGAGCTGCTGCCGCCACCCTCGGCGATGGCCAGAATCTGCGCCCCGAGTCCGATGCCGATCACGGGTACGTGACGCTCGAGGCAGCTCTTCGTGAGCGCGACCTCTGCGGCGAGGCTTGGTACATCGCGCGTGCCGGCGCTGCCCCATGGGCCGCCCCCGAGCAGGATGAGGCCATCGGTGATCGCGGCGGCTTCGGGCCAAGCGGTCTTGCCCGTGAAAGGCCGGTTATAGCGAAAGCGCAGGTTGCGGCCCTCGAGATGATCCTCGATCAACCCGAGATACTCGGCCGACGTGTGCTGCAGGACGTGCAGGAGCCTCATGCCGTGGTCGGCGTCGCGGCGAGGGCCGCTTCGACGACCTCGCGGAAATCACGCGGCGACGCGCTCAGGAGGCCGACGGCTGCCGTGGCAAAGAAGCGCTCGACGGCGGCGCCGGCATCCGCGACGGCGACGCCGCGCAAGGCGGCCTCCAGGTCCAGGATCGTGCGCGGCGGAGTCACGAAAAAATCTCCCGTGATCAGCGCTTCGCGGATGCGATCGCTGCGGGGACCTTCCAGGCGCATGTAGGCCGTGATGGTGCCCCCGGGCCCGGTGCGCGTCGCGCCGAGCGTGCCGTCGCTCGTCGCCGGGTCGTCGATCTCGGCGACGAACGCGTCGGTGCCGATTTCCTCGTCGTGGTATCGCGCCGCGAGCGCTTCCTCAGCATCCGAGATGACGCCCCTGGCCGGCTGGATTGCGAGCCGTTCGGCAAAGCCGGCGAGGAGCGCCTGCTGCACGGCGGCTACCGACGGCGCGGCGCCGAGCAATTCCTTGAGGGTGACAACCCGCTGCGCGGCCGAATCGAGGGCGCGCTTCGCGAGCTTCGCCTCCGGGACGTGAAGGGCGGCGACCATGTCGGCGGGATTCAAGTCGATCAGCACCGTGCCTTGGTAGAACAGCGTGTTGCCGTCGAAAAAACCGCCCGTCCCGCTGATCTTGCGCCCCTCGACCTCGATGTCATTGCGCGGCCGGTAGCGGGCATCGACGCCGAGGTGCGAGAGCCCCGCAGCCGCCGCCTCGCAGATGGCGCGGGCGAGGTCGGGCAGCGTTTGGATTGCAAGCGTCGCGCGGTCGAACACGAGCTCCCAGCCCAGCTGGCCTTCGTCGAAGTAAAGCGCACCGCCTCCCGTGATCCGGCGCACGACGCCGATCCCCTGGCGCCGGCAGTAATCGAGCTTGATCTCCCGCGACAGGGCCTGGTGGCGGCCGATCAGCACGGTGCGCGGAAAGCGCAGGAAGCGGATGGTATCGCCCACCGCCCCTTCACGGTGCAGATCGATCAATGCCTGGTCGAATGCGATCTGCCGGCGGCCGTCGCGCACGCCCGTATCGATCACCCGGAAAGGCCGCGCCATGGTCAGCGCTTCTCGACGATGCGCAATTGCCGCCGGATGCCGCGCAAGTCCGCCTTGTTCGGCTGGAATGGATAGCTCGCGATGTTGGACGGCGGTGAGTCGCCGTACGGGCGATCGCAGGCGGAAATGTCTTCGGCGACTTTGCCCGGACAACCCGAGGTGCGAAACGCGATGCCCGCATCGATGACGGCATCGAGCTCCGCCTTCGGGAGGCCAAAGTCCACCACGCGGCCGGCACCGTCGAACTTCATGTGCTCCACGCGCACCCCGCGGTAATCGATCAGGTAGCGCCCGAGCTGCACGCGACGCCACTGGTCGCGCGGCGTGGCCGGCAGGTGGTCCATGAGCGACCCGCGCTCGGGGAAGAAGCAGAACATGTGGCTGTGCCCGCCGAGGTCGACGAGACGCTGCACGAGGCCGAGCACGTCGTGCTCCGTCTCGCCCATGCCGACGATGATGTGCGCGCCGAACTTCTGCGGCCCGAAGATCTCGCGCGCATCCATCAGGATCTCCCAGTACTTCGTCCAGGTATGCGGCGATTGCACGCCATGACCGCGCGTGCGGTCGAAGATCTCGGGGGTCGCGGCGTCCAGGGCGACCGTGAAGATGTCGGCGCCGAGATCGCGCAGGCGCTTCACGTCCCCGCGCTCCATGGTCGTCGGATTGGAGAGGATCGACACCGGGATCGCGGCCGGGTCGATGCGTTGCGTCCACTGCTGCAGCACGGCGACGGTATCGGCGTCCGAGCGTGGGTGGGTGATCATGGAGATGCACATGCGATGGAACGGGCTCGCCGCTGCGTCGCGTGCCACGATATCGATGGTCTGCGCGAGGGGCACGGCGGGCCAGTCGACACGAATGAAGTTGCGATCGGCATAGTCGCGCTCTGCCTCGCGATGACGGGCGAGGCCGCAATACGCGCAATTCGCGCGGCAGCCTTCGGGGTAGGTGAGGAGCAGATTGAGGCAGCGCGTACACCCGCAGCGGTACATCTTGCCCGGCATGATGCCGAGGGTGATCGCAGCGGCGGTGGACATCTGCACGTACTCCGGCGAGCGCATGGCCGGCGTCAGCACGTTGTAGTTCGGCCGGTAAACGCCCTGGGGGGCGACGCCATTGGTCTTCACCCGGGCGCCGTTGCGCAGATCCTTGGGAATGGCGCCGGGGGCGCGCGGCTGCATCAGCGCCAAGGCGTTGTGATCGCGCGTCGGATCGGTGTCGGGCTCGCTCGTGACCGCGGCGTCGGAACGATGACAGCTCATGCGATGACCTCCATGCGCGCGGCCGCCGGGGCCGCCCAATACTCAGGGTAGGCGATCCACCCTCGGCGCAGCATCGCCTTGCCCGGCGCGCCGGCATCGCGCCATGCTGTTTCAAGCGCACGGCGATGACGCAGCGCGCGTGCGAGAGCGGCCCCGAACAGTGCCTCGAGCTCCTCGGCGTAGTCGCCCGCAGCGTTCGGGTCGCCTTCCAGTTCCGCGGCCGCCGCACTGCCGGCGAGCCGCCCGGAGATCACTGCGGCCGCAATGCCTGCGCCGGTGACCGGGTTCGTGAGTCCCGCGGCATCGCCGGCGAGCAGCACCCGCGCGCGACCCAGCGTGCCGGCCGGCTTCAACATGCCGCCGACCGGAATCGCACCACCGGTGACGGCGCCGATGGCATCGCCGACCACGCCGTCGCGCGCCAGCTTGCGATGCAGACCGATGACGATCGCTTTCAACCGGCCGCGGTGCTCAGGGAGGACACCAGCGCCCAGATTGGCGACATTGCGTTTGGGGAAGAGCCAACCGTAGCCGCCGGGGATGTTGGCCGAGAGAAAGATGTCGGTCGAGCGCTGGGGACGGACCAGAGGGATCGTGATCTGCCGCGTCTCGACGCAATGCGCGTTGACCGTGCCGACCGCGCGGCCAACGGTCGAGCGCGGGCCGTCGGCACCGATGATCACCCGCGGGTCGATGATGCGGCCGTCCGACAGCCGGACGCAGCCGGTGGGCGCGTCGATGCGCGCGGTGACGCCGAGGCTGCACCGCGCGCCGGACGCGATCGCCAGGTCGAGCAACCCGGCATCGAAGGCCGCGCGATCGAGCATGTATCCCGGGAAGTTCTGCGCCAGGTCGGCCGCATCGTCCTCGACATACGTGCGCATGCTGTCGATCGGCTGCCGCACCGCGCGCGCCAGGCCCGCGACCTCGCTGCCGAGGATGGCAGGGACGAACTCCGCGCATTGCACCGGCTTGCCCGCCACCCGCTTGCGCTCGATCGCCACGACCGCGTGACCGCGGCGCGCCGCCGCGGCCGCCGCCGCAGCACCCGCGGGGCCGAGACCGACGACCAGTACATCGACCCGCCCGCTCACGCGCGCTCCGGAACGGCTGGAGTTCGACGTCGGCGCGCCATCACGAGGCAGCCGCGACGCGGATGCGGAGGCGTGGATCGAGCTCGATCGTCTGCCCCGTCTTGATCGAGCAGCAGCTGTGCTCCTGCGCCGCCGGCCGGCCGATGGCGGTTGCGACGGCAAGCGCACCGTCGGCGGGATAGGCGATGCCATCGAGCCCGGCCATTACCGCATAGGCATCGGTGACGCGGCGATGCATGCCTGGCGGACGCGCACAGCCGAGCAGCACCGGCCGGTCGGCTAGGCGCTGCCGCGCCTCGAGGAAGATCCGCCCCACGTCGGCGGTCGCCGGCGTCGCGAAAGTGCCGGGCTTTGCATAGAACGGCATGATCACCACCAGGACGAGCGAATGCACCGCGTGCCGGCTCACGATATCGAGCGCGGTCGCCTCGCCGACGATGCGCCCGTAGTGCAGCCCGATCACGATGTGCGGCACCACTTCCATGCGCGTCGTGCAGAGCGCGGCAAGCGTCGCCTCGAAATCGGCCACCGGGCGGTCGAGGTGGTAGACCTCGCGAATGGTGTCCTCGGCGCCGATGACATCCATCATCACCGTGTCGACGCCCGCCGCTTCCATGGCGCGGGCGCGCGGCACGTCGAGCAGGGCGGAATGCACGGCGATCCGGAGATGGGGAAAATCGCGCTTGAGCTTCTCGATGACCGGGTAGTAGCGCTCGTAGCGGATCTCGTTGCGGCGATTGGAGCCGCCCGAAAGCAGGAAGCCGCGCAGCTCCTGGGTGGCGACGAGCTCGCGCACCGCACGCTCCAGGGATTCCGGCTTGGTCGCCGGAATCATCGGCTCCAGGATCTTCGCCTGGCAGTGATCGCAGTCGAGCGCACACCCGCCGGCAGTCACCGAGAAAGCAGGAAAGCTGTTCTTGCCGCAACCTTCCATCTCGCAGCTCGAGTACGCCTTGAACGTAGGCGTCGAGAAGCGGATGGCGCGCCCGACGACGTTCGGCGCGAGGCGCTCGCACGCCGCCACGACATCGGCATCGAAGGGCGCGTCCTCCAGAGCTTCGATGGCAGCGAGTTGTTCGAGCCAGGTCATGAGGTTGCTTTCGCGTCCGGATTAGTGCGCGAGCGACACGCTCGCTGCGGATGGCAGGTTCCAGCAGGCACGGTGGAGGCGCGCGAGCACCGTATCCACCACCCGTTCCAGCTGCGGCCGCACGACGCACGCCGGCGGCGACGGATCGGCGAGCGTGGTGAGCCAACACGCCTGCATCTCTTCGGCGTCGACGAGGTCGCAATCGAGACGCGCGAGTATCTGTCGTGCCGCGGTCGGCAGTTCCGCAGGAATCGTGCGACCCGCCAGCCGGCCCCAGAGGCCCGTCCAATACCGGGCGACGGTCCACGGATTGTACCCACCTCCGCCTTGCACGACCGCCGCGGGCGCGAGCGCCGCGAGCTCGGTCGCGCAGTTCCACAGCGCGACATTGCTCAATGCCATGCGGGTCAGCGGATCGCCTGCGAGTGCATCGGCGCCGCACGTCAGCACGATCGCCTCGGGCCCGACGGCGGTGGCGAGCGGACGCAGCACGGCATCCATGACGAGCGCGAGCTCGGCATCATTGCAGCCTGCGGGCACGGGAACATTGCACGCCCGGCCGTCGCCGCTGTCGTGGATGCCACCGGTATGGGGCCAGCGTCCGGCTTCGTGCATCGAGATCGTGAACACCCGCGCGTCGTGCACGAACGCATCCTGCACCGCGTCTCCGTGGTGTGCGTCGAGGTCGACGTACAGCACGCGCTCGAGCCCGGCGTCGAGCAGGGTGAGGATGGCGAACACCGGATCGTTGAAATAGCAGAAGCCGCTGGCGCGGCCCGGCCGCCCGTGGTGGGTGCCGCCGGGAGGATGGTAGGCAATGCGCCCGGCGAGCGCGAGGCGCGCGGCATGCATGGCGCCGCCAACGCTCGTCGCCGCCCGCTCGAAAAGGCCTTCGAAAAGCGGGTTTTCCATCGTGCCGAAGCGGTAACGCTCGCGCACGTCCCGGTCCACCTTGCCGCGGGCGCACGCGTCGCGCAGGGCATGGATGTAATCGCGGTCATGGAAACGGGCAAGCTCGTCATCGGTCGCACGCGGGCTCGTGTGGTACTCGCCGGGTCCGAACCAGCCGAGCGCGTCGCAGAGGTCCATCACCGGCCCCACGCGCGCAATCCCCAGCGGGTGATGGCTGGCGTAGCCAGCATGCCGATAGATGTCGTGCCCGACGAAGACGGGCGGCAGGCGCGCAGTGCTCATGCGTTCGGATCAGCTCGACGGTGCAGTTGACAGGACCGCGATTCAGATTTCAAATGTATCGCATATTCGAGTTTTCTAATAACTCTCGGCCACCGGCGGCCTGCCGGCGCGCCACGGGCGGTTCACCTCGGGAAAGGAAAACCTCATGCCAGCTCAACTCCTCGACGCCAAGGGATTGAACTGCCCGCTGCCGATCCTCAAGGCCAAGAAGGCCCTGACCGGCCTCGCCATGGGTGACCTTCTCGAGATCCACGCCACCGACCCCGGCTCGGTCAAGGATTTCGAGTCGTTCTGCCGGCAGACCGGCAACGAGCTCATGAGTTCGACCAAAGAGGACACCGTCTTCAAGTTCGTGATCAGGCGCGCCAAGTAAGGGTTCCCGCCTGCCGTGGCAGCGCGAGCCCGCGGCGCCTTTGCCAATCCAACAGAGTTATCTAATATTAGCGGAATCTAATGGATCGCGGTGGCGGCCAGGGTCCGAAGCCCTGAGCGGCCAGCCCGACGCTCCTGCCAGGCGCCGCACCGCAGCGACGGGATGCGCTGGCGTCGTCGCTCCAGCAACAGGATTCCAGCCGCAGGCCGGCCGCACGCCCGACGCGGTCCGAATCTGCCTCGACGCAGCGGCGCCGGCTGCGTCGCGGCGGCGATCACAACGCGTGCGCGAGGAGGACGACGATGGGTGCGACACCGGACATCACGCTGATCGACGAGATCATCAAGCAGCGCCTGGACGAGATCCTGCCCGGGAAGATCGCGGAGAAGCTTGCCGAGCAGAAGGCGGCCCGCACGCCGTCGCTCACCATCATCGCCACCAAGGGGACGCTCGATTGGGCCTATCCCCCCTTCATCCTGTCCTCGACGGCGGCGGCGCTGGGGTGGGACGTCTCGGTGTTCTTCACGTTCTACGGCCTGCAGCTCCTGAGAAAGGACATCTCCAACCTGAAGATCAGTCCGCTCGGCAACCCCGGCATGCCCATGAAGATGCCGTTCGGCCCGGCGGGCTTCCGCAAGATCAACTGGAACATTCCGAACATCGTGCAGGCGGCGATTCCCGGATTCGAGTCGCTCGCGACGGCGTTGATGAAACAGACGATCCGCAACAACGGCGTTGCCGAGATCGGGGAACTGCGCCATCTGGCGCTGGAAGCGGGGGTCAAGATGATCGGCTGCCAGATGACCGTCGACCTCTTCGGCTTCACGCACGAGGATTTCATTCCCGAAGTGCAGGAGTACTGCGGGGCTGCGACCTTCCTGCCCATGGCGCAGGAGGCGGACGTTTCGTTGTTCATCTGATCGCACGACAACGGACGTCGCGAGGGGGGACGAGCATGAGGAATTCCCCGCGCCGACGGTGACGCCAGGAATTCGGTGCGCGTCAATCGACTTTGACGTGTGCCGCCGCGGCGACCTTCTTCCATTTCACCACGTCGTTGTGAATGATGGCCGCGAACTCCTCCGGCCGGTTGGCGACGGGCTCGCCGCCGAGCGCGACGATGCGCTCGCGAATATCGGGCAGGGCGACGATGCGCGCGATCTCCGCCCGGGTCTTCTCGATGATGTCCTTCGGCGTTCCGGCCGGCGCGAGCAATCCGAACCACGCGATGGTCTCGAAGCCCGTCAATCCCGCCTCGTCCAGCGTGGGCACGTTCGGCAGTTGCGGTGAGCGCTTCAGTGAAGTGACGGCGAGCGCCTTCACCTGCCCGTTGTGGATGAACGGGATCGCCGGCGGGAGGTTGCCGAGGAACATGGCGATCTGACCGGCGATGAGATCGGTGAGTGCAGGGGTGGCTCCCTTGTACGGGATGTGCACGAGGTCGACCCCCGCCATCATCTTGAAGAGCTCGGCCGACATGTGCGCCGAACTGCCGTTGCCGCCCGAGCCGTAACTGAACTTGCCGGGATTCTTCTTGAGCAGCGCGATGAACTGCTGGATGGTGTCGACGCCGATGGAAGGGCTCACCACGAGCACGTTGGGTGCGCGCATGATCTGCGTGATCGGCGCGAAGTCCCGCTCGACGTCGAACGGGAGGTTGGCGTAGATCGCCTGATTGATGCCGTGGGATCCGGCATTGGCCATGATCCACGTATAGCCATCGGGAGCAGCTTTCGCGGCCACCTCGCTGCCGATGCGTCCACCCGCGCCAAGGCGATTGTCGACCACCACCGGCTGGCCCCAGGCCTCCGTGAGCTTCTGGCCGATCGCCCGTGCGATCAGGTCCGAGCCGTCGCCGGGTGCGCTCGGCACCACGATGCGGATCGGCTTGCTCGGAAACGCCTGCGCTGCGGCGAACGGTGACGTGATGGCCAGAACAATGGCCGCGCAGATGAAGGCGAATCGTTTCATGCGTACACTTCCCCGGTGAAATGCGGAGGCCGAGTTTAGTATCGCGCCTGTACGCGGGTCAAACTTCTCCCATGCCGATCGCGCATATCCAACCCCTGGTGTTCAATGTCAGCGCGAAGACCAACTGGTTCTTCGTCAAGCTTCTTCTCGCCGACGGCGCGCACGGCTATGGCGAAGCGTCGCTTAACGGCTGGGAAGAGCCGATGCTTGCGTACCTGCAGCGACTCGGGTCAGAGCTGATCGGCAGCACTCCCGAGCAGGCGCGGCCCCTGTTGCGGACCTATCCGCACTCGCCGGGAGGCCTGATCGCCAACGCGATCCGCAGCGCGCTCGAGCAGGCGCTCCTCGATGCCGAGGCGCGTTCGCGCTCCCTGCCGGTGCACGCGCTGCTCGGTACCAGGCAGCGGAGGCGGGTGCGCATGTATGCAAACATCAACCGGGCGACCGTCGATCGAAGCCCGGCGGGATGTGCGCGTTCGGCGGTGACGGCGGTAGAGCAAGGGTTCACTGCGGTGAAGATCGCCCCGTTCGACGGGGTATGGCGTTCCGAGCTCGCGCAAGCGCACATGCGCAACGCGATCGCTGCCGGCATCGAGCGAGTGCTTGCCATGCGCGAGGCCATCGGACCCGACATCGACCTCATGGTGGACTGCCATTGGCGCTTCGATGAGCCCACTGCGGTGGAGGTGCTGAAGCGGCTCGCGCCCGCGCGGCTTTTCTGGTTCGAGTGCCCGGTGCCGGAAGGACCGCTCTGGCACGGTTCACTGGCCCGCGTACGCGCGGCGGCGAGCGAGCAGGGCGTGCTCCTGGCGGGAGCCGAAACCCAGTCGGCGGTCGACGGCTTTCGTCCGTTCATCGAACCCCCTCTGCTCGACGTGATCATGCCCGATGTGAAATACGCCGGGGGGCTCGCGGCCACGCTGGCGATCGCGCAGCTCGCCCACGCGCACGGGGTCCTCGCCTCGCCGCACAATCCAACCGGACCGGTGTGCACGTACGCGAGCCTGCATGTGGCTGCGTGTGCACCGGAGTTGCCGCTTCTCGAATTGCAGGTCGGGGAGAGCCCCCTCTACTTCGATGTCGTGCACGGCGTGCGCCCGCCCTTCGCCGACGGCTGCTTCACCGTTCCCGATGGCCCGGGCCTGGGGATCGACCTCGATGAGGCGGTCGTGCGGGCGCACCCGTATCGCCCGGTGCCGTATGGGCCCGAGGAGCAACTCGGGTAGGGCGAGGGCGCGGGGTCTTACCGATGGACAGTCAGGTCCGGTGACGACCAACCACGGCATTCAGGCCGGTCGGCCGGCCGTGGGATCGCTAGCGATAACCTGCGGCCTGCAGTTCGAACAGTTCCGCGTAGCGGCCATTTTGCGCCAGCAGTTCGTCGTGGGTGCCGATGGCTTCGACCGTGCCGTCCGCGAGCACGACGATGCGATCGGCCATGCGCACGCTCGAGAAGCGGTGCGAAATGAGCACTGCGGTCTTGCCGTGCGTCAGATCCTTGAAGCGGCGGAAGACCTCGAATTCGGAGCGTGCGTCGAGAGCGGCGGTCGGCTCGTCCAGGATCAGCAGCTGGGCATCGCGCATGTACGCTCGGGCAATGGCCACCTTCTGCCATTCGCCGCCGGAAAGCTCGACGCCGTTCTTGAAACGCTTGCCGATGATCTGGTCGTAGCCCCGCGGCAGCTTGCGTATCACCTCGTCCGCCATGCTCTGCCGCGCCGCGGCCTCGATGCGGGCACGGTCGTCACGCGCCTCGATGCGCCCGACGGCGATATTCTCCGCGGCCGTCAGGTGATAGCGCACGAAATCCTGGAAGATGACGCCGATGTTGGCGCGCAGTGCGAAGAGGTCGTACTCGCGCAGATCGTGGCCGTCGAGGAGAATGTGGCCCTCGTCGGGGTCGTACAGGCGGGCAAGCAGCTTGACCAGGGTTGTCTTGCCCGCGCCGTTCTCGCCGACCAGCGCGAGGACCTCGCCGGCGTTGAGCTTGAACGTCAGATGACGCACCGCCCAGCGTTCCGCGCCGGGATAGCGGAACCCGACGTCGTCGAACGAAAAACCGTCGACGATCGGCGACGGGAACGGGCGTGCGTTCGCGGCTGAGACGATCTCCGGCCGGATCTCGAAAAACGAGAACAGGTCGTCGAGATAGAGCGCCTGTCCGGCCACCTGCGAAAAGCCCATGAGAATGTTCTCGAGCAGGGTGCGCAGGCGCCGGAAGGAGCCTGCGAGGAAGGTGAGATCGCCGATGGTGAATTCGCGGTTGAGCGTTCGCCACACGATGTACGCGTAGGCAACGTAATACGCCACCGTGCCGATGGCCGTGAGGATGCTGCCCCAGCCGGCACGCCGTTGCGCGATCCGGCGATTGGCCTCGAAGAAGCGCGTCGACAGCGCGCGGTAGCGCTCGATGAGGAAGGCATTGAGGCCGAAGATCTTGACCTCTTTCGCGGTCTCCACACTCGCGCCGGTCTGCCGCACGTAGTCGAGCTCCCGCCGCTCGGGCGTGCGCATGTAGTTCAGTGCGTAGCTCTGCGCGTTGAAGTGTGCTTCGCCGATGAACGCCGGCACGAGTGCGACCGCGAGAAGAACGATCAGCCACGGTGCATACAGAAACAGGCCCGCGCCGAAGCTGACGATGGTCACGACGTCCTGTGCCTGGCCGAAAAGCTGCCCCATGAGACTCATGCGACCGGCAGCCTGGCGCCGTGCGCGCTCGAGGCTGTCCTGGAGCTCGCTGTCTTCGAAGTCCTCGAGGTCGAGCGTGGCGGCGTGCTCCATGAGGCGCAGGCTGGTGGTGTTGCTGAAGCGCTCGGAGAGGAGTGAATCGAGGAGCGAGATGGTCCGCCCGAACACGTCGGAGGCCACCGCCAGCACGAATTCCAACGCGAGCAGCGACGCCATGCGGTCCAGCATGCCGCTCGCCAGCCACTCACGCAGCGTATGCGCCTGTGGTGGTGACTGCACCAGCAGCACCACTTCGTCGATGATGAGCTTCCCCACGAACAGCGTGGTCACCGGCAGGAGCGCGCGAAGGAGCCTCAGCGCGGCCTGCGCGAGCGTGAGCGTGGGGCTGGTTTGCCACACCAGCTTGATGAACGGGGGAAGGTTGCGCAGCGCCCCGAGCCGCTCGCGCATCGACCGCGCCTCGGCGTCGGTTCGCGCATCACGCGCTCCACCGGACGGCGCGCGCCCGCCCATCGCGTATTGCTTGGCCATCCCCGTATTGTGCCTAGGCGGCCCGGTGGAGTTGCAACCGTACGCGAGTCCCCCGGCTCGCGCCCATGGGATGGGCGGCCAACATGCTGTCCCACGCGCCGATGCGGGCTTGGGAAGCACAGGGCCGAAACCGCGAGCGCGGCGGCGAGCAGCGCGGCGGTGACCACCACCGGCGATGCACCGGGCATGATGACCCGCTCGCGCGGCTACCGCCTCGCCTGCCACGGGTTTGGTGGTCGGCGATCATCGATGATCGTGCGGGGCGGGTTAGAATGCCGCCACCCCATTGCTTCGTTGGAACGGTTGCCACCATGCCAGACAAGCGCTTTGCGATATCGAGCGGCATCGCCGTCGCCGCAGCCGTGATGCTGCTCGGGACCCCGACCGCATCACACGCCCTCGAATTCCACGGCATTCCACTCGGCGCGAGCGAAGCCGCGCTGCTTCGCGCCATTCCGCTGTTCGATTGCCGGGCGCCCAGCAAGGCGGGCTCCGGGGATCGTCTGTGCACGATGTCGGGCGGTGGTTTGTCCGACGCGCTTGGCATGCATTCCGCCGCGGCGATCTTCGTGCGCGATCGGCTGAGCTGGCTCATTCTCAAGTTGCAGGTCGCGCAGTTTCCTGCCCTCGTCGCCAATCTCAAGGCGAAGTTCGGCCAGCCGACGACACACGCCGTCGTCGATTTCAAGAGCAAGAGCGGCGTGGAGGTCGCCAACGACATCTATACCTGGCGCGTTGGCAACGAGGTGGTGGAAGCGCGGCGGTTCGGCGATAACCTTACGGCTTCGGTGGTGGACTTCCGGGTTTCCGGGGTGCGCGCGGAGCTTGATCAGCGTGCCGGCAATGGCGCCACGCCCAAGGATCCGACGATGTGAGCGTGCAGGCGGGCGCCTCGGACTGGCGCCCGCCTTGGCGCCACAGCGGCGCTGCGCCCCGCGTGTTCTAGGTTCTGCTCACCGCGAGATGCCGGTGAGTCGCGACCGCAGCTCGCGCAGCTTCGCCTTGACGCGCTGCGCATTCCCGGCGCCGATGCGCAGCATGATCTTCTGCCCGCTGCTCCTGGCCTCCAGATCGGGGTCGGCAAACGTGTAGAGCACGTGCGGCTGCTCGAGGCGCAGCGGTTCGTCAGGCACGGGCGCCGCGATCATGTCGTCGATGGCTTCGATCACGCGGTCGTTGAAGTATCCGTTCGGGTAGCCAAGCTCTCGATAGGCCTGCTGCAGAAGCGGATAGAACTGCACGTACAGGCCTACGGCCGGCGCGAGATCGATCGCGTCCAGCACGTCCATGTAACGCGCGTAACGCGCCTCGTTGCGCGGGTCGAGCACCAGCTCGCCATTGTTGCCAGACACCACCAGCAGTCCCTCTGCGGGGCGCACGGCCATGATGCGTGACGGCACCCGCGAGCGCGGCAGATTGTCGATGGTGGCGACGATGCGTCGCGCGATGCCGTGCGGATTCAAGATTGCCGCCGCCACGTCGCCGTGCGCCACGGCATGGATGGCGCGCATGAGGGCAGCATCGCTTTGATCGAGCGCCGGGAGCATCTCGCCGGCCGCACTGGCTTCACCCTGGGCATGGGATATCGGATAACGCCCGGCATCAGCCGGCTCGACCGGTTTCGGTGGCGCGGGCGCGACTTCGACCCCGGGTGCTGCGGGCGGCGTAGGTAGCCGCTGGCCGCGCCATGCCAGCAGAACCAGGACGGCACTGATGAGCAGCAGCGCGATCACCGCGACGCTTCTGTTGACCTTCTGCATGGCTGTCTACCTCCTCGAACGGCGGTTTGCTCCGGGCAGGCCGCGAAAGTGGGCCGCATGGCGGACCTTGCCGACGCTGCTGGCGGGACGGCGAGCTGCTGCCCAATGCGTCCTGGACGTCGACGTGCAAGAGTAATCCCGGGCCGCGCCTCGCCGCAATCGTGGCGCATCCGGGCGCGGATGCCGCCAGGGCGCCGCGCGGGCGTTGGACGGTCTCGATGCAATCCCTGGATGGAAGGCGGCGTATGTCCGGGGCGGTATTTCAGGAGCGCCGGTGCTGCAGCACGCGCGCGCGTGGCCTGGTGCTGTTCTGGACCCGCTGCCGCTGCCGAAGACGGGCAGCATCGAGCAGCATGCGCCCTGCCCAGCGGTAGACGTTGAACTCGCGCACGAGGTGCCGCATGCTGCGCATTCGTGCGCGCTGCTCGTCGGGCGGCATGCGCAAGGCGAGCAGTATCGCGCCGGCGGTCTGCTCGATGTCGTAGGGATTGACGATCAAGGCGTCCACCAGTTCGCGCGACGCGCCGGCGAAGAGCGACAGGATGAGCACACCGCGTTCGTCGTCGCGCGCAGCCACGAACTCCTTTGCCACCAGGTTCATGCCATCGTGCAGACTGGTCACGAGGCAGAAGTCGGCCGCGCGGCAGTACCTGAGTACTTCGCGTGCGTCGTGGTGCTGGATCCGGAGCTCGATGGGGTTGTAACCGGGCCGGCCGAAGCGGTCGTTGATCTGCCGCGCCAGCGCGCGCACCTTGGCTTCGAAGCTCTGGTATTCGTCGATGCTCTGCCGCGATGGGGCGGCGATCTGGATGAAGCAGAATTTTCCGACCAGCTCGGGAGCGAGTTCGAGTGCGCGCTGGATGGCGGCAAAGCGCTCGAGGATGCCCTTCGTGTAGTCGAGCCGTTCGACGCCGACTCCGACCATGGCATCTGCCGGCAGATTCAGCATGGCGCGGATTTCCAGGCGTGCATCCGGCACGCTCGGCTGGCCCTTGAGCGCAGCGGGTGGCCATTCGATGGAGATCGGATACCGATGCACTTCCGTCTGCTGGCCGAGATACGAGATGCTGAAGGTCTCCCGGTCGATGCGGGCCTCCATGTAGCGTCCTACCGTGTCGAAGAAATTGTTGCAGTGGAATTGCGTGTGGAAGCCGAGCACGGTCGATCCCAGCAATCCATCGAGGATCTCGCTGCGCCATGGGCAGATACCGAAGCCCTCCGGATTCGGCCATGGGATGTGCCAGAACGTGATGATCGTGGCCGCCGGAAGCCGCTCGCGGATGAGGCGGGGGAGGAGCGCGAAGTGATAGTCCTGGACGAGCACGATCGGATTCGCCGTCTTCGCTTCCTGCACCAGCACGTCGGCGAAGCGCTGGTTGACGGCGACGTACATCGCCCAGTCGGTAGCCCGGAACGTCGGCCGGGTATGCGCGATGTGGCACAGCGGCCACATGCCTTCGTTCGCGAACCCGTAGTAGTAGCCTGCTTCCTCCTCCTTGCTGAGCCAGACCCGGCGGATGCGGTAGGACGGATTGTCCGGAGGAACCTGCACGTGATCGTGGGCGTCGACGGTCGCGCGGTCCGCGCTGCCCGAGCCGTGCGCAATCCACGTGCCGGAGCAGGCGCGCATCACCGGTTCCAGCGCGGTGACCACGCCGCTCGCGGGCCGCTGGATCTCGATGCCATCCGCACCATGAACGTGGATGTACGGCTCGCGGTTCGACACGATGATGATTTCGTCGCCGCGCAGGTCCTCGTGCAGGATCCGCCGCATGGTTTCCGGCACCCACGTCATTTGCGACTCGTCCCGCGCCTTGCGGTCGTCGTCGAGCTCGCGCACCAGCGCCTGGAGGTCCTGCGCGAGAGGCAGCAACTCACGCGAGCGCGGCGGCTCCGGAACGGCCCGGAGCTGGCCACGGATGAGGCCCTTCATGCCGCGAACCCAGCCGCGCCAGGAAAGCTGAAAGACGATGGCAGTGATGAGCGCGGTCACTGCGCCGATGGCGATGAACAGCAGGAACACGTAGCGCTTGGTGTCGGCACTGCGACGCTCGACGAAGCTCATGTCGTGCAGGATGAGCAGGTCACCGACCTGCTTGCCATTGACATCCACCGGCCGGACCGCGAGATGCAGCGATCCGCTGCGATGCGGGATCACGTGATCGGCCGGCGCGTTCGCACCCGCGCGATCGCAACCGATCTCCGGCGGAAAGCCCTCCGTGTGGTACGTCAGTGTGCCTGTCGTTTCACAGAAGGCGATGCCATACAACCGCTCGTCCAGCGAGATCCGCTGCAGATAGGAACGGATCCGCTGCTCCTTGACCCGGTCGCGCACCTTGTCCTGCAGGAGGTCGACGAACGGCTCCTCGATCGTGTTGGCGATCAACTGGGCACGAATGTCCAGGTCGCGGACGAACCATTTGAGCGTGAGCTCGTCGACCAGCGGAACGACTGCCCAGGCGATGCCGGCGAGTGCAATCGCCAGCGGGACGACAACCCGCAGGATCAGGCGCATGGCTAGGGCTCCCTGGTAGTTGGTGGCGCATTCGCCGGGTAGACGGCAGAATCATCCATCGGCGACCCGCGCGTCGCTGCCGCGTGCACCGGCGTGAATGCCAACGCGATCGCGAGCTTACCGCTGTCGAATCTTGGCTGCCTGGAGTGTACTGCCCACGACCGCAGCTTCGGCCATCGGACACGTGCAGCGGCGTGCACGAGCGTGTTCAGGACCGGGAAGGCGGCAGCAACGCGGCAGGTCCGTGCAGCCGATCGTCGAGTTCGGCGATCTGCGCGGCGAGGCCGTTGACGGCGTCCTCTATCGTGACCCGCAGCTCGGCGCTGCGTTGGGCTGCTTCTTCACCCGCCCGCGTGCGCTCCGCTTCCAACGCTTGCCGGAGCTGCTCGAGCCGACCATCGAGATGGCCCCGGAGTTCGGTGATGCGCGATGTCTCGGCCTGTTCCGCGAGCTCGCGCTGGCGTTGCAGCTCGCGTGTCATGCGCCGGGTCTCGACCAGAACGGTCGTCTGCAGGTACAGCGCGTAGGCGATGAACACGCCGGCGAGCGCCGCCGTGATGATCAGCATGACGACCCCGAGCGGCGCCTGCACGGTGCCGAGAATGAAGGACAGGGTGGTGGGCGCCGTGAATGCAGCCCAATTCACCGCGACAAAGGCGGCCAGACCGGCCATGACGAGCAAAAGCAGAACGGTGTAGAGCGACATGGCGGTTCCTGTGCGCGAAAGGCAGAGGCGATTATCCACCCACCTGCCCCGGCGACTTGCCAGCGCTGTGATGCCATCGACGGAACCGTTTCAGGCGCTGCGGCGCGACCGCCGGGGAGGGGCGCGTCCTCAGCCCGCGTCGACGTCGATGAGGCGGCGCGCTCGATCGTGTCGTGCCTGCCCCGGAACAGCGACCGGGTCGAGTGCGCTCGGCCCGGTCCGGGAAAACCCGCGCGCGGGCAACAGCCAGGCGGGCGTGGAGCAGAATATGGGTCGGACGGCGTCACGACGCGGGCCGCCGAACTCGGGAGCGCATCTGCCGGTCAAAAGTTACACCTTTGAACTTTCCCGGCGTTCCGTCCTGCTGCGACCCCGCAAGTCCGTCCGCCCGCGGTTATCCGGGCTTGGGATCACGGTGCCCGCGTTCGTACAATACCAAGTTCACGAAGATCAAGCGCAAACGCGCAATGGAGGAGACCCCGTGTTACGACTCACCTTAGCGGCCCTGTGGGCTGCATTGGCACTGCTGCCGCCCGCGATGGCGCAGCCCACCGCAAATCCGGACCAGGCGTCGCGTGCGGTTGTCACTTACGTTTACCTGATGGACCAGGCTTCGAACAAGATCCTGGTAAGCACCCAGTTCTGGCGCAACGATCCCAAGTACGACGATCGCGCGTTCCACCGTTTCCTCGATGTGCTGACCGCCCTCGAGAAGCTCGGTTTCCGCAAGGACGACAAGGCGACGATCGACAACTGGGACAAGCCAGCGCCATTTGTCCGCTGCTACATCTACCTGGAGGATCGCCAGGCGGGACGCACGACGAAGGCCGGCACGACCAGCGGAACGCGTCTGTGGTGCAGTGACAATGGCGCCTCCGAGCTCGAGCTGAATCAATCGGACAGTCCCAAGCACATTGAGCTGGTCATGCGGCATTTCCAGACGTATTTCGATCGCGCGAAGAAGAACGTGCGCAAATGAATGCGGGCTGAGCCGGTGGCGCGGAGCCCGTCACTCGCGCAAGACGTAGAGCGCGACGCACAGGGCGCATCCGATCGCGTAGATGACCCAGGTTCCGCTCACCAGGTAGGGATAGACCATCAAGGCGAGCCCGATTGCCACGGGCTTCCATGAGGCCATCTTCCTGCCGTAGGCGAAGGCCGCGAAACCGATCGCGCCAAATAGCAGAGAGCCGAACAGTGCGGCTGGATTGGAGAACATGGTTACACTGGAGGGCGGTGGATAACGGGAGTGTGCCAGAGCACGGCGTTGAGCCTGCATCGCAATGCACTTTCGCACTCGCCCGGAATTCAGCCGGCGCGCTCGCGTCGCCTTCGGACGCCCGCGCAATCCCGGCGTTCCGGACCGAACCGTCCCGCATTGCCCAGGGTTCGCGGCGAAGCGGCGGTCGTCCAGCAGCCCATGCCTGCATTTAGGGCACCATGGCGGGGTCTCGTCCACGCGCCAGACCGCCGACTCGTGTCGGCGTTGCGCGACTCCTGTCGGGTTGCGGTGTGGCTGGCAAAGATCGAACGGCCCCGCTTCTGGCTGCAATCGATCGAATGACTACAAGAGGAAAACGCATCATGCCGAACATTGGGTCGATGTTGAAGGAAGAAATAACGAGACTCGCGCGCAAAGAGACGCGTAGCCAGCTGGAAGCCCTCAGGAAGGCCTCCGGGCAGTACCGGCGCGACATCGCCGAGCTGAAACGGCAGTTGGCCAAGCTGGGGCGGGATACCGCACGCATCCAGAAAACCGGCGCCGGGCGAGCTGCCACGACACCATCGGAGGTCGACGCGAGCGGCCTTCGCTTCACTGCCAAGGGCCTTCCGTCACAACGCAAGCGGCTTGGCGTTTCCGCGGCCGAGTACGCGAAACTCGTCGGCGTCAGCCAGCAGTCCATCTACAACTGGGAATCGGGCGCAACCCGCCCGCGCCCGGCGCAAATCGCCATCCTGGCGTCGCTCCGTGGCCTGGGCAAGCGCGAGGCGCGCGCGCGCCTCGAGGCACTCGATGCCGGCGCATCCTCGGGACGGAAGCGGCAAGCGGGCTAGTGCGAAGTCCGGGCACGGCGGTCGTTGACGTGCCCCGGTGGCTGCCCGCATACCGGACCGGGCCTCGCGCGGCCGGCGTGATCACGCCGCCGTCACCTCGGCATTGCTCTCGATGCGTTCGCGTACCAGACGGCGCAGAACCTTGCCCACCGGACTCTTCGGCAGCGGCTCGTCGCGGAACACCACCTGCCGGGGGACCTTGTAACCGGTCAGGTGCAAGCGGCAGTGCGCGATCACCTGTGCCGCGGTGAGCGCCGGGTCGCGCCGCACGACCACGACCATCACGACGTGGCCGGCCCGTTCATCGGGTACGCCGATGGCGGCAGCCTCGAGCACGTCAGGATGGGTCATGACGACTTCCTCGACTTCATTCGGAAACACCTTGAAGCCGGACACGACGATCATTTCCTTCTTGCGGTCGGTCAGCTTGATGTTCCCCTCGGCATCCATGAATCCCATGTCGCCGGTGCGCAGCCACCCGTCCGCGGTGAAGACGTTCGCGGTTTCGTCCGGATGGTTCCAGTAGCCTTTCATGACCTGCGGACCGCGGACGTAGATCTCGCCGGTTTCGCCCAGCGGAAGCTCCGCTCCGCTGTCGTCACAGATGCGCACCTCCGTCGAGGGAAACGGCAGCCCAACCGTCCCTGTGTATCCCTCCGTCCCGAGGAGATTGCCGGCCACCAGGGGCGATGCTTCGGTCAGTCCATAGCCTTCGATCAGGCTCGCGCCGGTGATCGCCGTCCATTGCTCGGCGACGGCGCGCTGCACCGGCATGCCACCGCCGAACGCAACCTTCAGCGCACGGGTATCGAGGCGACGGAACCCCGGGTGATTCACCAGGGCGCTGAACAGCGTGTTCACGCCGGTGATGGCTGTAAACGGCGCCTTGCCGAGTTCCGCGACCAGGCCGTCGATGTCGCGCGGGTCGGCGATCAGTATGTTGAGCGCGCCCCACTTGAAAAAGGTAAGCAGGTTCGCGGTCAGGGCGAATACGTGATAGAGCGGCAGGGGCGTGACCACGATCTCGGCGCCTTCGCGGAAGTCGTTGCCGATCCATGCGGAGATCTGCTGCAGGTTGGCGACCATGTTACCGTGTGACAGCATCGCACCTTTCGGCACGCCCGTCGTGCCTCCGGTGTACTGCAGGAAGGCGAGGTCGTCCGGACCGAGCGGCACGCGCTCGAGCGTCAGCTTGCTGCCGCGAGCCAGCGCGTGGTTGAACGACACCGCCGCGGCGATGCGCCATGGCGGGACCATCTTTTTCGCGTATTTGACGACGGCGTTCGTGAGCAGCGCCTTGAGCGGCGGAAAGAGGTCGCCGATTTCCGTCGTGATCACGGTCTCGACCTTCGTCGTGGCGATGACCTCCTGCAAGGTGTGCGCGAAATTTTCCAGGACCACGATCGCCTTCGCGCCCGAGTCCTCGAGCTGGTGCTTCAGCTCACGCGCCGTGTAGAGCGGATTGCAGTTGACGACCACGAGCCCCGCCCGGAACGCGCCAAACAGGGCCACGGGATACTGCAGCACGTTCGGCATCATGATGGCGAGCCGGTCGCCCTTCACCAGTCCGCACGCTACCTGCAGAAAGGCTGCGAACGCGCGCGTCTGCCGATCGACCTCGGCGTAAGTGAGGGTCGTGCCCATGCTCCTGAAGGCGGGCCGCGACCCGTAGCGTGCGCAGCTTTGCGCGAAGACATCGGCCAGCGAGGTGTACGCCATCGCGTCGATCTCGGCGGGAATATGCGCCGGATAATGCTTCAGCCAGATCCTGTCCATTGCTGCCTCGTCCAATGATGTCCGGAGCGGGGTCGCGCCTGCAGGTGCAGCCCGCCGCGCGACGCGGTACTGCTGCGGCCAGTATGCGACGCCGCCCGCCAGCCGACGCGAACTGAAATCAAGGGCAGGTCATTTTTTTCGCCACAGCGTGCAACCGGCAGGTAGTGGGCTGCGGCGAGTCGCCGCCCGGAGAGACGCGGTGCGTCGGTGCGCGGTATTGCTGCCGCAGGTGAGCCAGCCTGACGGCGCGCGGGCGCACGCGTCATAATTGCGCATGATCGTGCACGCCGTGGACGGTACCTACGAGCTCTTCCGGCATTTTTACGGCCTGCGCCGGTTCACCAAGGGCAAGGACCGCCCCCACGGCGCGGTGGTCGGCGTGCTGCAGACCGTGCTGCAGATGATCGAGCAGGGCGCGACGCACCTCGGCGTCGCCACCGATCACGTGATCGAGTCCTTCCGCAACCGCCTCTGGCCCGGGTACAAGACCGGCGAAGGCATCGAACCGGCGCTACTCGCCCAGTTTCATCCGCTGGAAGAAGCGCTTGGCGCGATGGGCATTGCCGTGTGGCCCATGGTCGAGCTCGAGGCCGATGACGCGCTTGCCTCCGCAGCACGGCTCGCGGCGGCCGACCACGACGTGGAGAAGGTCGCGATCTGGACGCCCGACAAGGACTTGGCGCAGTGCGTGCGCGGTGATCGCGTGGTGCAGGTCGACCGCCGGACGAAGCAGATCCGTGACGCCGAAGGGGTCCGGGCGAAGTTCGGCGTCGACCCCGTGCTGATCCCGGATCTCCTGGCGCTCGTCGGCGATGTCGCGGATGGTTATCCCGGCATTCCCGGCATCGGATCGGTCACCGCCGCGCGACTTCTGAACCAGCACGGCGCCATCGAAAACTTTCCGGTCGGGGTGCTGGCAGAGCAACGGGCGCTCGCGTTGCTCTTCAAGGATCTTGCAACCCTGCGCACCGATGCCGCGTTGTTCACCAGCGTGGATGCGCTGCTCTGGCGCGGCCCCACGCCGACGTTTGCCGCGTGGACGGAGCGGATGAAAGAGCCGCGCCTGCTCGAGCGTGCCGTCAAGGCCCGGGCGAACCTGCATCGGCAGTGAGGGGATCGACGCGGTGCGCTGCACACCGGCGGCGAGGTCATCACATGATCCGGTGTGACGAGGTCGGCGACCCGCGAGTAGTGCACGTTGAGCATCAGGATCATGAAGCTGGGTTGCGGCGACTCGTAAACGATCTCGTAGCCGATGCGGATTCTCATGGGTCGATCTCCAACATGAGCGCGTCCGAGTGCGCTCGAGGTAGTGCCACCGGCGGACGAGCCGGCGTGCCAGGTGCCTTGGACCAGAAATCTCGTGGCTGCTTCGTGCCGACGCTGGCCGCCATTTCGTACGCGCCAGGCCGGCAGGCTGCGCGGGCAGGGCTTACGCGCCCACCAAGGGAAGCAGCTCGGACACGGATTCGACGATGTGCCTGCGGAGCGTCTTCCATCGCGTGCCCCCGGCCGTCACGTGCTTCTGGTTGACTTCGATTTCCACGCCCGCGTACGCGCCGGCGGGGAATCGCCGCCGCAGGAACGTCGTGAGGCCATCGTCGTAGCCGCGATAGGGGTAGTTCCTGCGCACACGCAACGGGGTGATGCGCGCGCGGAGCAGCGCGCTCCAGCGCACGCACAGATCCCGCTCCATCGCCCGCCTGGGGTCATAGAGCAAGCCCACGTCGGCCGTGCGTGTCTCGCCGTGGAGCATTGGCGTGAACGAATGGCAGGAGAGGTGAAAGACGCGGCGGCCGACGGCGATGGCCTCGCTCGCCCGGCGTTCGACCTCGTGCCGATACGGGTCGGAATAATTGGCGATGATGCGCTGCTTCTCGTCGGGCGCGAGATCACGCGTTCGCTCCGAAAACAATGCTCGATGGTGCGGCGAGCGGTTGAGTTCGACCAGCAGCCGGCTCACCGTGGAAGCGACCAGGGGAGCGGCGAGTGCGTCGGCAACCTCCTTCGCCAACGCCAGCGCGCCGGGATCGAAGCCACGGTGCGACGAAAGCGTCGCCGCATGTCCGGCGAACAGGCGGCGGTATTCCCCGGGAATGCGATTGCCGCCATGCTCGCAGGTGACGAGCAGCATCGTCGTTCGGTTCACTGGAACACCATCGCGGTGCCCGTGCAGTCCTCGTACATCTCGTTGTAACAGGCATCGAGCGGCATAGGCATTCTGGGGAGGATGTAAGCAACCGACGTGCCTGGCGCCAGCCAGCCGTCGGCTGCCCACGGCCCGGGCACGCATTCCTGCGCGGCGGCGCACGAAAAGGGCGCATCGAGCGCAGCGCCCGATCGCGCCGCTGCACCTTCCAGGCGGACTGCGGGTCACCGTGCACCGCGACTGCGCGATGTGACCGCCGAGCGGGGTGCGTCTCGCACCCACCTTGACACGTCCGCGGCCGCTGTCCGCTGTGAACGACTGCCCAGGAGAGATACGCGTGCATACCCGAACGATCCGCGGTAGTTTGGTGCTGCATTGGCGATTGGCACGAAGGCGTGCGCCGATCCTGGTTCGCCGCTCGTCTTCGGACCGTCACCTGCTTGGGAGGACGACGCATGAGCACGACGGCGGACGCGCAACAGGAGCAGGTGGACGTTGGTCGCCATTTCTGCGATCTCGTGCTGAAAGGCGGCATCACCTCCGGGGTGGCATTCCCGACGGCGTTGGCCCGGCTCTCCAGCCAATACCGGTTCCGCAATATCGGCGGGACGTCGGCGGGCGCGATCGCCGCCGCGGCGGCCGCGGCGGCCGAATACCGGCGCGCGACCGACGCCGCGCATCCTGCCTATGGCTTCGATGCGCTCGGCAAGCTGCCGGCGCTCCTGGGCGAGCGCTCCGGCACTCCGCATTCGCGCCTCTTCCACCTGTTCCGGCCCGAACCCGGGACCCGCAAGCACTTCGCGATCCTGACCGCCATGCTCAACCGCGAACGACTCGGCTCGAGGGTCCTGCGCGGCCTGCTGGCGAGCGTCCGGGAGTTTCCCCTGGTCGCACTGGCGGGCGCATTGCCCGGCGTCGTGCTGCTCGTCCAGGCCCGGCCGACGGATCTCCTGGGCGTGGTCGCGATGCTCGTCGCTGCGGCGATCCTGGTTGGCGGCACGGTGGTGGCGGCCGTCATCGGGGCGATCGTTTCGCTGGTCCGCGTGCTGCCGCAGCAGGAGTTCGGCTTGTCGCGCGGCTACGCTGCGGATGCAACGGCGAGCGGTGAGCCACCGGCGCTGACGGACTGGCTCTACGCCTACCTGCAGGATATCGCCGGCAAGGACCGGGGCGCGCCCCTCACGTTCGCCGATCTCGACGCGGTGGTCCTCGACGAGGCGAGGAGCATCCGCGGCATCCATCTGGAAATGATGACGACCGCGTTGTCGATGGGGCGGCCGTTCTCGCTGCCGTTTCGCACCAGCCAGTTCTACTATCGACCTGCCGACCTGCAGCGCTACTTTCCGCAAGAGGTGATGGACTGGATGGCAACCCATCCCGGCCGGCGCAGCGCGCGCAGTGCCCGCCGCGACGAGGCGATGCGGGAGTTCGGCTACCTTCCCGTACCCTCGCGGGAAACCCTGCCCGTGATCGTGACGACCCGGATGAGCCTGTCGTTCCCGTTGCTCATGTCGGGCGTCCCGCTGTACCGCTACGCCTGGGAGTCGGCGGCGCCGCGCAATGCGCTCGAAGGGGAGGCGGACGCCGAGGAATCATGGCCGAACAATACCGACGTTTCGCCGCCGCACGTTGCCTCGCTGCGGGACGCGGATGCGCTTGCAGCCCCGTCGTTGCGATACGTGCCCGAGCATGTGCAGAAGGTCGTGTTCAGCGATGGCGGGATCTGCAGCAACTTCCCCGTGCAGCTGTTCGACTCGGTGCTGCCCGCCTGGCCGACCTTTGGCATCAATCTGCGCGACGATCTCTCGCGGTCGGAGCCGCGCGACAGCCGGGCGTCACTTCCCGCGATCGGCCAGTCGCTGCCGCCAGAGCATTATGCGATCGGCGCGAGCGGGGCGAAGGGCACCATTGCGTTCGCATCGGCGATCATCAGGACGATGCAGAACTGGCGTGACAACCTGCAGCGCGCAGCCCCCGGCTTCCGTGATCGCATCGTCACCATCCGGCACACGGCCGACGAGGGCGGGCTCAATCTCGACATGACCGCGCACGCGATTGGCGCCATGGCGGACTCGGGCGCGCTCGGCGCCGAGAAGATCATCGCCGCCTTCGCCCGCCCGGAGACCGACGACGACGATCACTTCACCCATCACCGGTGGATCCGCGTCCGGTCGCTCCTCAGCGTGCTGCAGGCGAGTCTGCGGGAGATTCACGACGGCATCACCACGCTCGACAACCATCCGCCGTACCCGGATCTCATTCGCGACGCGCCGGCCTACATCGGCGCCAGCTATCGTCTCTCGGTCGCGGCACGCAACGAAGCGGCCAAGCTGCTCGATGCCCTGGATCGCCTGAGCGACGAACTGGAGGAACAGGACGTCGCCTTCGGCAAGACCGCGCCTCGCCCCGAAGTGGAGCTGCGCATCCAGCCGGTCCTGTGAGGGCGTTGCCTCAGGCGCGCAACGCCTCCAGTGCAGCCCAGTCGAATTCGACGCCGTGGCCCGGGCGGTCGGGCGCGAATGCGTTGCCCTCGACGATCCGCAGCGGATGGGCGAGATAGCGATCGAGTCCGAAGCCGTGGGCTTCGAGATAGGAGCGATTGGGCGTCGCCGCCAGCAGATGCACGGTGACGTCATGCGCGCCGTGCGAGGTCAACGGGAGGTTGAAGCTCTCCGCGGCATGTGCGACCTTCATGAACACGGTCACCCCGCCGCAGTTGGTCACATCGGGCTCGGGATAGCTCACCGCCTCGGCGCGCATGAAGTGGGTGAACTCGTGCAGGGTGTGGAGGTTCTCTCCCGTCGCAATCGGTACGCCGCCTTCGCGCAGGATCCGGGCGTGGCCGGCGACGTCGTCGGGGATGGTCGGCTCCTCGAGCCAGACCAGGTCGCAGGGTTGCAGGTGCCGCGCCGCCTGGATCGCCTGGTCGACGCCCCAGCGCATGTTGGCATCGACCATGAGCGGGAAGTCCGGCCCGAGGTGCGCGCGCATCGCCTCGACGCGCGCGACGTCCTCGGACAGTCTGGCGCGACCGACCTTCATCTTGATGGCGCGAAAGCCTTTCGCCAGATTGGCCTCGGTCTGCGCGAGCAGCTCCTCGAGCGGAAGATGGAGATCGATGCCGCCCGCGTAGCAGGGCACCGCGGGATCGAAGCCGCCCAGCGCCTGGTAGAGCGGCTGTCCGGCCTTCTTCGCCTTGAGATCCCACAAGGCAATGTCGACGGCGGAGATCGCCGAGGCGGCCTGTCCACCGCGGCCGCCGTAGTGGAGGGTCCACCACATCTTCTGCCACAGCGCTTCGACGTTCTCCGTCGGGCGACCGACCAGGACCGGCGTCAGGTCGCGGGTGATCATGCTGTGGATGGCGCCACCGCCTGCACCGACGGTGTACGTGTAGCCCATTCCATCGGCGCCATCGGTGTCCCGCAGGCGCACGGTCACGAGCTCGAAGTATTTCATCTCGCCGTGCGTGCTGTCGGTGAGCACGACCGGGAGTGGGACATGGTAGAAATCGGTGCGCAGCGCGGCGATGTTGCTCACGCAATCTCCCGGTCGTCGATGTCACGATGACGTGCAGCCGACGCTACGCTGCCGACTGGCGAGCGTCAAGTTGAAGGCTCCGCCATCGCGCACGAGCCGAGGGACGAACGCTCCCGGCGCGGGAACGATGTACCATTCCGGGCGATTGCAAGGCCCGGGCGTCCCGCACGGCAGCCGCGCAACGCCAAGGTTCACCATCGAGGAGGAGTGACATGTTGGGAGACATGCGTTTCTTTGGCGCGACCGCCGTTCTGGCCCTCGGGCTCGCTCTGGTCGCACCGGCGTGCGCCCAGGTGAAAGTGGGCCTGATCCTGCCGATGACCGGCCCGCAAGCGTCGACCGGCAAGCAGATCGACGCCGCCGTGAAGCTCTACATGCAGCAGAACGGAGACCAGGTTGCCGGCAAGAAGATCGAGGTGATCCTCAAGGACGACGGGGCGGTGCCCGACAACACCAAGCGCATCGCGCAGGAGCTCATCGTCAACGACAAGGTGAGCTTCATCGCCGGCTTCGGCGTCACGCCCACGGCGCTCGCGGTCGCGCCCCTCGCGACCCAGGCGAAGATACCCGAGATCGTGATGGCGGCCGGCACCTCCATCATCACCGAGCGTTCGCCGTACATCGTGCGCACCAGCTTCACGGTGCCGCAGTCCTCGACGATCATCGCCGACTGGGCGCTCAAGAACGGAATCCGGAAGGTCGTGACGCTGGTATCTGACTACGCCCCCGGCACGGACGCACAGGAATCCTTCAAGGGTGCGCTCGCGAAAGGAGGCGGACAGGTCGTCGCCGAGTTGCGCGTGCCGCTGGCGAATCCGGACTTCGCACCGTTCCTGCAGCGCGCCCGCGACGCCAACCCCGATGCCATCTTCGTGTTCGTGCCGTCCGGACAGGGCGGCACCTTCATGAAGCAGTACGTGGAGCGCGGGCTCGACAAGGCCGGCATCAGGCTGATCGGCCCCGGCGACGTCGTCGACGACGACTTGCTGCCCGGCATGGGCGATGCGGCGCTGGGCGTGGTCACGGCCCACATGTATTCGGCCGCGCATCCGTCGGCGGCGAACAAGGCCTACGTGGAAGCCTTCCGCAAGGCCAACAACGGCCTGCGTCCGAACTTCATGTCGGTCGGCGGCTACGACGGGATGCATCTCATCTACGAAGCGCTGAAGAAAACCAACGGCTCGACCGACGGCGATGCGCTGGTGAATGCGATGAAGGGCGCGTCCTGGGAGAGCCCGCGCGGCCCGATCCAGATCGACCCGGAGACGCGCGACATCATCCAGAACATCTACATCCGCAAGGTCGAGAAGGTCGGCGGCGAGCTCTACAACGTCGAATTCGCCACCTTCGAGAAAGTGAAGGATCCCGTCAAGGCCGCGAAGAAGTAGGGGCGTTCGCCCGCTGCGCCCTCCGCGCGACACCCAGGCTCGGCCATGGTCACGATCCTGTTCGACGGCGTTGCCTACGGCATGCTGCTGTTCGTGCTCGCATGCGGGCTCGCGGTGACGCTCGGGCTGATGAACTTCATCAACCTCGCCCACGGCGCCTTCGCCATGGCCGGTGGCTACGTCGCGGTCGTGCTGGTGAACCGCCTCGGCGTACCGTTCCTGGCGGCGTTGCCGATGGCGTTCCTGGCGTCAGCCCTGCTCGGGGCCGGACTGGAGCGCACGCTGTACCGGCCCCTGTACCGCCGCAGCCATCTCGACCAGGTGCTCTTCACCATCGGACTGGTGTTCATGGCGGTGGCGGGCGTCGATTACTTCATGGGGTCGTCGCAGGTTTTCGTGCAACTGCCCAAGGCGCTGGAAGGGCGCTTCGACGTGGCCGGAGTCAGTATCGGCCGGTATCGGCTCCTGATCATCGTCCTGTGCGGACTGCTGGCCTTGGTGTTGCAGCTCGTGCTCACGCGCACCCGCTTCGGGAGCCGCCTGCGCGCGGCGGTGGATGATCCCGCCACCGCGCGGGGCCTCGGGATCAACGTCAATCGCGTGTTCGCCGCGACCTTCGCGGTCGGGTCCGGTCTCGCAGGACTGGGCGGCGCGCTGGGCGCGGAGATCCTTGGCCTCGATCCCGGGTTCCCGTTGAAATCGATGATCTACGTGCTGATCGTCGTCGCCGTGGGCGGCACGTCGACGATCACGGGACCGTTCCTTGCCGCATTGCTCCTCGGTATCGGCGACGTCGCGGGAAAGTACTACCTCCCCACGCTGGGCGCGTTCGTGATCTACACGATCATGATCGCCGTGCTGATGCTGCGTCCGCAGGGCCTCTTCTCTCGGGCCACCACACGATGACGGCCATCGAGGCAACGGCGCCGCTCGTAACCAGCGTGCGCACGTACCTCTCGCGCCGTGCGCGCTGGCGCGTGTCCGAGATCGCGTTCTGGAGCATTGCCGCGGTCACGCTCGTTGCCCTGCCGGCGAAGCACCTGATCCTGACCGAGATTGCGATCCTCGGTCTGTTCGCGCTCTCGCTCGACCTGATCCTCGGCTACGCGGGCATTCTTTCCCTTGGTCATGCCGCATTCTTCGGCGTGGGCGCCTACACCGCGGGCCTGCTCGCGAAGCATGGGCTGGTGAACGATCCGATCGTGGCGCTTGTCGTGTCAGGGCTCGCGGCCGCGGCCGTGGGCTTCGCGACGAGCTTTCTGGTGCTGCGCGGCTCCGATCTCACCCGCCTCATGGTGACCCTCGGCGTGGCGCTGATGCTGCGCGAAGCCGCCAACCGTTTCGTGTCGCTCACCGGGGGTGCGGACGGCTTGCAGGGCATCACCATCGCTCCGCTCTTCGGCCGGTTCGCGTTCGACCTTTCCGGCCATGTGGCCTATGCGTACAGCCTCGGCGTCCTGTTCGTGCTGTTCGTGGTCGCGCGCCGGCTCGTGCATTCGCCCTTCGGACTGTCGCTGCGCGCCGTGCGCGGCAATGCCCTGCGTGCCGCGGCGATCGGCATACCGGTCGGGGCGCGACTGGTGGCGATCTACACGATCGCAGCGCTGTATGCGGGCATGGCGGGAGGACTGCTCACCCAGACGACGCAATTCTGCTCCCTCGACGTGCTCTCGTTCGATCGCTCGGCCGACCTGCTGCTGGTGCTGATCCTCGGCGGCATCGGCTACCTCTACGGTGGACTGCTCGGGGCGATCGTGTTCAAGCTGATGCAGGACTGGCTCGCGGCGATGACGCCGCAGTACTGGCAGTTCTGGATCGGCCTCATGCTGGTGACGATCGTGCTGGTGGGGCGCGATCGCCTCACCCGATGGCTGCGATCGTTGCAACGCCGCGCCGGGCTGCGGTGAGCGCACCGGCTGCCCTGCAGACCGTCGATCTCGCGGTTCGCTTCGGGGGCCTGCGCGCGGTCGACGGCATCACGCTGCGCATCGAGCGAGGCGCGCGCCACGCCCTCATCGGCCCGAACGGCGCGGGAAAGACGACCTTCATCAACCTCCTCTCCGGGTTGCTGCGGCCCAGTGCGGGACGCATCCTGCTCGACGGCGTGGACATCACGGGTATGCCCGCGCATCGCCGCGTCGCCCGCGGACTTGCGCGCACCTTTCAGATCAATCAGCTCTTCGCCGACCTCACGCCGCTCGAGGCGATCGGCCTCGCCGTATCCCAGGAAGCGGGCGGGGGCGCCGACTGGTGGCGAACGGCCGGCAGCGAGGCCGACATCGATGCGCGCATCGGCGAGCTCCTCAGCCGCTTCCATCTCGCCGATGTCATGCACGCAAGGACCGTGCACCTGCCGTATGGCAAGCAGCGCCTCCTGGAGATTGCACTCGCCATCGCCTGCCGTCCGCGCGTGCTGCTGCTCGACGAGCCGGCAGCGGGCGTGCCGGAGGACGAGCGGCACGAGATCCTTGCCGCAGTCGGCGACTTGCCCCGCGATGTCACGGTGGTGTTCATCGAGCACGACATGGATCTGGTGTTCAGCTTCGCCGAGCGCATCTCGGTGCTGGTGAACGGAACGCTCTTCGCCGAGGGAACGCCCGACGACGTGGCGCGCGATCCGCGGGTGAAGGCGGTATATCTCGGCGAGGAGAGCGTCCATGCCTGACGTGCTCCGCATCGACGGCCTGGTTGCGGGTTATGGCGAGGCGGTCGTTCTGTCCGGCATCGACCTGGCCGTTGCGGAGGGTGAATCCCTCGCGCTGCTCGGGCGCAATGGCATGGGCAAGACGACGCTGGTGAATTCCACCATCGGTCTCACGCGCCGGTTCGCCGGCCGCATTCACCTGCAGGGCCGCGACATCACGGCGTTGCGTGCGGAGCAGCGGGCGCAGGCCGGCATCGGCTGGGTGCCGCAGGAGCGCAACATCTTTCGCTCGCTGACCGTCGAGGAGAACATGTCCGCCGTCGCCAGGCCCGGGCCGTGGACCAGCGCCAAGGTCTATGCACTGTTTCCGCGTCTCGAGGAGCGCCGTCGGAATTTCGGCGGGCAGCTCTCCGGCGGCGAGCAGCAGATGCTGGCAGTCGCGCGCGCGCTCGTGCTCAATCCGCGCATCATGCTGCTGGACGAGCCGCTGGAGGGCCTTGCGCCGATCATCGCGGATGAGCTGCTGCGGGCGCTGCAGAGCATCGTGCACAACGAGGGACTCGCGACCGTCATCGTCGAGCAGAACGCGCGCAAGATCCTGGCGATCACCGACCAGGCGGCGATACTCGTGCGCGGCCAGGTCGTTCACCGCGCTTCATCCGCAGCGCTGCGCGACGATCCGGAAACGCTGGAGCGTCATCTCGGCGTCAGTGCATTGCCGCGGCGCAGCCCGGGCCGCGGTCCGGGCGCGCGGTGACCGCGCGGCATCCATCGCCGGGCGCCCGCGCGGCGCGATCGCGATGGGTGGACGGGCACGGCATGAGGCTCGGGCCTGACCTGCAACCATGACACGTCGCTCCCTGAACCGCAGGCCGGGCTTCGACCTCGCATGGTTCTCTACCCGAGCTTGGTCAACCCGGTCGGCGGCCCGTCGATGGCCGTCCACCCCGCATCGACGAGCATCGTGCTGCCGCTGATGTAGCTCGCGGCGTCCGACGCCAGGAACGCAACGGCCGCGCCGACCTCCGAGGACTGTCCCCACCGGCCAAGCACGGTGTGGCGCGCGTACGTATCGTAGATCTCCGGGCGGGTCTTCAGTGGTGCGCTGAGCGCCGTCTCGATGATGCTCGGCGCGATGGCATTGACGCGCACGCCCTGGAGGCCGACCTCGGACGCGAAGCCCTTCACCAGCAACGAAATGGCCGCCTTGGTGGCGCCATACACGCCGAGGCCGGGCTCGATCGTCGTCGCGCGTACCGACGAGCACGCGATGATGCTGCCGCTGCGCTGCGCCACCATGTGCCGGCCGACTTCCCGAAAGAAGTACAGCGTGCCCTTGAAGTTGAGATCCACGATGCGATCGAGGTCGGCATCGGTGTAGTCGAACACCACCTTGCGGATGTTCACGCCCGGCGTGGTGACACCGATGTCGAGCCGGCCCAGAACGCGATGCGCGTCCGCGACCAGCGCCGCGATGTCGCGCGAGTTCGCCGCGTCGGCGCGTCCGGCATGCGCCCGGCCACCGGCGTCGCGGATCGCCTGCGCAGTCGCCTCGGCCTGCGCCAGATCGAGGTCGCCGCAGAACACTTCGGCACCGAGCGCGGCGACGGCCTCCGCCGACGCCCTGCCGATGCCCGACGCGGCGCCGAGCACCAGCGCCTTGCGGCCGGTGAGGTCGAACAACTTCCTGTAGTCGGTCATGAGATTCTCCACGCTGCCTGCAGTCGGGTCGCTGCGCATGTCGGTGTGCGCCACGGGCGACCGTGCACGACGATACCAGCAACGGATCCTGCGATATCCCCATTGCGTATCCGCCGCGGGTCTCCAGGGTTACCATGCTCGAGCTGCGGCGGAAGCCCGCCGATCTTCACGACGCCGAACCCGAATCCCATGCACACCGGACGCACGACGCCATGAAAGCGGACGCCGCCGCCCGCGCCGCGCAGCTACTGCGCCAGCAGAGGATCGGCGCGCTGGGCACCCTGCACGACGGTGCGCCGAGCGTCACGATGGCCCCGTTCGCGCTCGTCGCCGAGCCGCTGGCGCTGATCCTGCTAGTGAGCGATCTCGCCTCGCATACCAGGGACATGCAGGCGGATCCCCACGTCGCGCTGCTGATCGCGGAACCGGAGCGGGAAGCCGCACCCGTGCATGCGCTGGCGCGCGTCTCGATCCAAGCGCTCGCGCATCCGGTCGATCCCGGAGCGCCGCGCCATGGTGCTGCACGGGCAGCCTACGCCGCGCGCTTCCCAGAGATGGTCCAGCTTTTCTCACTGGCCGATTTTCGTTTGTTCGCGCTGGAGCCCACGGCCGTCCGCGTGGTGGCGGGATTCGCGCAGGCGGCCTCCATCACACCCGGCGCCCTCGCGGATGCCATCGCGCGCGGCCCGGCGGGTCCCGGCTGACGCGCAGGAGCCGTACCGCGAAAGTGCCTGCGGCGGGGCACGGAGAAGGCGAAGGCAACGATGGCCGCGGACGCGAGTGTGCGCCAGCGTAGCCGTCACGGCTTCAGGCGGTAGCCGGTCCTGAAGATCCACGCGACGATGCCGACGAAGGTGGCCAGGAATCCGAGGGTCATCGCGAGGCTCACGCCCACGCTCACGTCCGACTGCCCGTAAAAGCTCCAGCGGAAGCCGCTGATGAGATAGACCACGGGGTTGAACAGCGTGATCGTCCTCCAGACCGGAGGCAGCATGTGGATCGAGTAGAAGCTCCCGCCCAGGAAGGTGAGTGGCGTGATGATCAGCAGCGGCACCAGTTGCAGCTTCTCGAAGCCGTCGGCCCAGATCCCGATGATGAAGCCCAGGAGGCTGAAGGTCACGGCCGTGAGCACGAGAAAGGAGACCATCCACACCGGGTGATCGATGCGCAAAGGCACGAACAGCACCGCCGTCGCCAGGATGATGAGCCCGAGTACGGCGGACTTCGTTGCGGCGGCGCCCACGTAACTCACCACGATCTCGAGATACGAGACCGGGGCGGAAAGCAGCTCGTAGATCGTGCCCGTGAACTTCGGGAAGTAGATGCCGAAGGAAGCATTGGACACGCTTTGGGTCAGCAGCGACAGCATGATCAGCCCGGGCACGATGAATGCCCCGTAGGTGACGCCGTCGATCTCCGCGATGCGGGAGCCGATCGCCGAGCCGAACACCACGAAATACAGCGAGGTCGAGATCACCGGGGAGATGATGCTCTGCATGAGCGTGCGGCGGGTGCGCGCCATCTCGAACCGGTAGATCGCGCGGATGGCGTGCACGTTCATGCCTCGTCCTCGAGCAGCCCGACGAAGATGTCCTCGAGCGAGCTTTCCCTGGTGTGCACGTCCTTGAACTCGATGCCGGCGTCCTCCAGATCCTTGAGCAGCGCAGCGATCCCGGTGCGCGCCCGCTCCGCGTCATAGGTATAGACGAGCTCCGTCCGATCGGCGGAGAGCTCCAGTCCGTACGCGGCGAGCTCTGGCGGAATGGCCGTCAACGGCTGGTGCAGATGCAACGTCAGCTGCTTGCGGCCGAGCTTGCGCATGAGCTCCGTCTTCTCCTCCACCAGGATGATCTCGCCCTTGCGGATGACGCCGATGCGGTCTGCCATCTCTTCCGCCTCGTCGATGTAGTGCGTCGTCAGGATGATCGTGACGCCGGTGGACCGCAGCGAACGTACGAGCGCCCACATGTCCCGGCGCAACACCACGTCGACGCCGGCGGTTGGCTCGTCGAGGAACAGGACCTGCGGCTCGTGCGACAGCGCCTTGGCGATCATCAGGCGCCGCTTCATCCCCCCGGACAACGTGATGATCTTGCTGTCTTTGCGGTCCCAGAGCGATAGGGCCCTCAGCACCTGCTCGAGATGTTGCGGGTTCGGCGGCTTGCCGAACAGGCCACGGCTGAACGACACGGTTCCCCAGACGGTCTCGAAGGCGTCGGTCGTCAGCTCCTGCGGCACGAGGCCGATCATGGACCGCGTGGTGCGGTACTCCGCGATGATGTCGTGGCCGTCCACCCGGACGGTGCCTTCGGTCGGGTTGACGATCCCGCAGATCGTGCTGATCAGCGTCGTCTTGCCGGCGCCGTTGGGACCGAGCAGCGCGAAGATCTCGCCCCGCCGGATCTCCAGGTTGATGTTCCTGATGGCCTGGAAGCCCGAGGCGTAGGTCTTGGAGAGATTCGAGACGGACAGGATCGCCTGCATGGGGGGCGAAGATAGCAGACGTGAGTCCGGGTTTCATCATCGCCGTCGTGCTGCATCTGCCTCGCCGCCGCGGCGCGGCCTCGCCGGCCGTCGCACGATGACGACGCCTTTCGCCGCGTTCCCACATGCCGATGCGGGGGCCACGCGCTAGAATCGATCGCTCACGAAGGAGACCGCCATGACCCTGCGCACCAAACCCCCCTTCAGCGCCGATCACGTCGGCAGCTTCCTGCGTCCCCCCGAGCTGCTCGCAGCACGCGAGCGCCGCAAGAAGGGCGAGATCACCGCGGCGGAGCTGCGCGAGGTCGAGGATCGCGCCATTCGCGGCGTGGTGAAGCGCCAGGAGTCGTGGGGGTTGCAGGGGATCACCGACGGCGAGTACCGGCGCACGTTCTTTCACATCGATTTCCTCGAACAGCTCGATGGTGTCGAGGTCCGCGGCGGCATCGCCTCCCGGTTTCACGGAGCGGCCGGGGACGTCGATTTCGCCCCGCCTGTCATGTACGTCACCGGCAAGCTCCGGCACGCGAAGCCCATCCAGCTCGAGGACTTCAAGTTCCTGAAGTCGGTCACCACGCGCACGCCGAAGGTGACGATCCCGTCGCCCACGATGCTGCACTTCCGCGGCGGCCGCGCGGCGATCTCGCGCGAGGCGTATCCGGACATGGACAGCTTCTACGACGACATCGCGGCGTGCTACCGCGACGAGATCCGCGCCCTCGCGGATGCGGGATGCACCTACCTCCAGCTCGACGACACGAACCTCGCGTATCTCTGCGATCCGAAGATGCGCGAAGGCGCACGGGCCCGCGGCGACGATCCCAACGAGCTGCCGCGGCGTTACGCGGGCCTCATCAACGCCGCCATCCGCGACCGGCCGAAGGGCATGACGGTGTGCGTGCACCTGTGCCGGGGGAATTTCCAGAGCGCGTGGGCGGCGGAGGGCGGCTACGATCCGGTCGCGGAGGTGCTGTTCAACGAGCTCGCCGTCGACGGCTACTTTCTCGAGTACGACGACGCTCGTTCCGGCGATTTCAGTCCCCTGCGCTTTCTGCCGAAAGGCAAGCAGGTGGTATTGGGACTCGTCACCAGCAAGACGGCGCAGCTCGAAAGCAAGGACGAGCTCAAGCGCCGCATCGAGGAAGCGGCCAAGTTCGCGCCGCTGGAGCAGTTCTGCCTGTCGCCCCAGTGCGGCTTCTCGAGCACCGTGCACGGCAACGCCATCACGCCGGCCGACGAGGAACGAAAGATGCGCCTCATCCTCGAAACGGCGCGGGAAGTCTGGGGAGCGACTTAGCGCCTGCGCGGCCGCCTGCTACAGCAAGCTGACGAGCTTCCACGCGGCCGCACCGGTCAGCGCCGCGGCGGGAAGGGTCACGACCCAGGCGATCACGATGCCGTGCGCCACGTGCCAGCGAACCGCCGCCGTGCGCCGCGCGGCACCGACGCCGATGATGGCGCCGGTGATGGTGTGGGTGGTGGAGACGGGCACGCCGAATCCAGTGGCGAGAAACAGGGTGATCGCGCCGCCGGTTTCCGCGCAGAAGCCCTGGATCGGCTTGAGGTGGGTGATGCGCGAGCCCATCGTGTGCACGATGCGCCAGCCGCCGAGGAGCGTTCCCAGCGCCATCGCCAGCTGACAGCTCAGCACGACCCACAGCGGCACGTGAAAGCCGCCTTCGAGCAGGCCCTGCGAAAACAGCAGCACGGCGATGATGCCCATGGTCTTCTGGGCGTCGTTGCCGCCGTGGCCGAGCGAATACAGCGCCGCCGACACGAGTTGCAGCACGCGAAAGCGGCGGTCGATCGCATACGGCGATGAACGCAGCGTCACCCAGCGCACGACGAGCACGATCAGTTGCGCGAGCGCGAAGCCGAGCAGGGGCGACAGCACGATGCCGAGCGCCGTCTTCCCCAGGCCACCGAAGACGACCGCGCCGAGCCCGGCCTTGGCGATGCCCGCACCCGCGAGGCCGCCGATCAGGGCATGACTGCTGCTGGACGGAAGACCCCACCACCAGGTCAGCACGTTCCAGACGATGGCCCCGGCGAGCGCCCCGAAGATGACGCTCGCATCCACGACGCCGCTGTGCACGATTCCGGTGCCGAGAGTCTCTGCCACGTGGAGTCCAAACACCGCGAAGGCGATGAAGTTGAAAAAGGCGGCCCAGGCCACCGCAACCTGAGGCCGCAGCACGCGGGTCGACACGACCGTGGCAATGGAATTCGCGGCGTCGTGGAGGCCGTTGAGGAAATCGAAAAGGAGGGCGAAGCCGACGAGGGCGAACAGGACCGGCAGGGCCATCGTGGCGGTGTCCATCGGCGGCGGGAAGCGCTTGGCGCGCGTCAGACGTGCTTGGCGGTGATGGACTGGATGGAATTCGCAATGTCGTCGCACTTGTCCACGACGTTCTCGATGAGCTCGTAGATTTCCTTGCGATCGATGTAGGCGATGGTGTCGATCTGGCCGGCGCCCAGCTGTGCGCGCAGGCGCGTGAGGCCGAGGTCGAACGACTCGTCCGCCCGCCCCTCGATGAGACCGATCTTCTCGCACAGCGCGAAGATTTCCCGGTACGACGGCGTGATGGTGTCGAGATGCGGCATGACCTGATGCAGCACCTCGGCGCTCTCGAGCACCGCACCGACCATGGCGTGCATCTCCTCGGGAAACTGGGCCAGGCGGTAACGCTGGATGCCTTTGGCGGTGTCCTCGACGAGGTCAACGGCGTCGTCCAGGTCATGCGCAAGCGTGAGAAGATCCTCGCGATCGATGGGGGCATTGAATGTCCGATTCGCACCGATGAAGATCTTCCTTGCGACGGCGTCGGCGGCCTCTTCGATCCTGCGGATGGCGGCCACGTGCTGATCGATGGCGCCGTCCCCATCGATCATCCGGCGCAGCTCCTGCGCCGCTTCGAGGATGCGCTCCGCCTGCTGGCAGAAGAGCGAGGTGAAGCTTTCCTCGGCGGGCATGAGGCGGCTGAAGAGATTGAGTGCCATATTCACTTTCCGGGGCTTGACGGCGGTGCGCGATGCGGGTCCGGCCGGGCGCTATGCCCAGGGCAGCAAGGCGCGGACCGTCGCACTGGCCATGGAGCTCCGGTCGGAACGGGTCCCGGGAACATTGTAGCGAGTCCGCACGCCGGGGCCCGCGATGCTGCGCAGGCGTTGGGCCGGTGAATGGGAACTCCTGCCAACTTGCCCGTGGACGGCGCGCATGCATCCTGGGGCATGGCCCGAAGCCGGCCAACACCCGGCCCGGCTTTCCGCACGCACGCGTGCCATTGCGGTGCTAGAATTCCTGCCCCCCCTCCGGTGCAGGGTGTCTACAACATCTAGATCATGCCGGACCTTGCAGCCGTTCCCCCGCCCTTGGCGGCGCCGTCGCTTCCCAAGACGCCGTCAGGAATCTCCGGCCTCGACGAAATCACCCTCGGTGGACTGCCCCGCGGCCGACCGACGCTCGTCTGCGGCAGCGCTGGTTGCGGCAAGACGCTGCTGGCCATGGAGTTCCTGATCCGCGGTGCGACGGAGTACGGCGAGCCCGGCGCCTACATCACGTTCGAGGAAACCGAGCAGGAGCTCGCGCAGAACGTGCGCTCGCTCGGCTTCGACGTCGACGCGCTCGTCGCCGCCAACCAGCTCGCCTTCGATTACATCCACATCGATCGCCGCGAGATCGAGGAGACCGGCGACTACGACCTCGAGGGCCTCTTCCTCCGTCTGGGGCTCGCCATCGACGCGGTCGGCGCGAAGCGGGTCGTGCTCGATACGATCGAAGCGCTCTTCTCCGGTTTCTCGAACATGGCGCTGCTGCGCTCGGAGTTGCGGCGCCTGTTCGGCTGGCTAAAGGACAGAGGCGTGACGGCGGTGATCACCGCCGAGCGCGGCGACGGCACGCTTACCCGTCAGGGACTCGAGGAGTACGTCTCGGACTGCGTGATCCTGCTCGACCACCGGGTGCAGGAGCAGGTTTCGACGCGGCGCGTGCGCATCGTGAAGTATCGCGGCACCAGCCATGGCACCAACGAATACCCGTTCCTGATCGACGCGAATGGCATGTCGGTGCTGCCGATCACCTCGCTCGCCCTCGATCACAAGGCGAGTGCGGAACGGGTGTCCTCGGGTGTGCCGCGACTCGACGCGATGCTCGGCGGCGAAGGCTATTACCGCGGCTCGTCGATCCTCGTGTCGGGCACCGCCGGATCCGGCAAGACCAGCCTCGCCGCGCATTTCGCCGACGCGACGTGCCGACGCGGCGAGCGCTGCCTCTATCTGGCGTTCGAGGAGTCGCGCGACCAGATCGCGCGCAACATGCGCTCGATCGGCATCGAGCTGCAACCGTACTTCGCCAACGGCCTGCTGCGCCTCGAGGCATCGCGGCCGGGTCTCTACGGGATGGAGATGCATCTGGCACAGATCCATCGGATGGTGGCCGAGTTCAAGCCGAAGTCGGTCATCATCGATCCCATCAGCAATTTTTCGACCGCGGGAACGACGCTCGACGCCGAGTCGATGCTCCTGCGATTGATCGACTTCCTGAAATCGTCCGGCATCACGGCGTTCTTCGTAAACCTCACCAGCGGCGCCAAGGCGCAGGAGGCGACGGACGTCGGCGTCTCGTCGATCATCGACACGTGGATCGTGTTGCGCGACATCGAGCTTGGCGGCGAGCGCAATCGCGGGCTGTACGTGATCAAGTCGCGCGGCATGAAGCATTCGAACCAGATCCGGGAATTCCTCATCACTTCCGACGGCATCCAGCTCGAGGACGTCTATGTGGGACCCGAGGGAGTGCTGACCGGATCGCTGCGCGCGGCGCAGGAGGCGCGCGAGCAGGCCAGCGAGCTGCAGCGCCGGGAGGAGCTCGCCCGGCGGCAGCGCGAGCTCGAGCATCGCCGGGCGACCCTCGAAGCGCAGATCCAGGCCTTGCAGCACGAGTGCAGGGCCGTGGAGGACGAGACGAACATCATCGCGACGCAAAGTCTCGCGCAGGATCGGGCGGCGGAAGAGCAACGGCGCGAAGCGGCTGCGCGGCGTGGTGCCGATCGCGCGACCACCTGACGATGTAAAAGGGAGTGTCCATGAACGCCGAGCCGGTTTCGACCGAAGTCAAGAGCCAACAAGCCCAGGCTGGCGGCGCGGACGACCGTTGGGAGCTGCGTCTCTACACGGCCGGTCAAACGCCCAAGTCGATCGCCGCATTCAACAACCTGAAGCGCATCTGCGAGCAGCACCTGCCGGGTCGCTACCAGATCGAGGTGATCGACCTCATGCAGAACCCGCGCCTCGCCAAGGAGGACCAGATCGTCGCCATCCCGACGCTGGTACGCAAGCTGCCCGACCCCTTGCGCAAGATCATCGGCGATCTTTCCGACACGGAACGAACGCTGGTGGGCTTGCAGCTGCGCCACCGCGACTGAGCCGGGGAGCAGGTCGTGGAGCACGATCCGGCCGATCCGCAACAGCGCCTCGAGCGCGAAATCGCCATCCTCCGCCAGCGCCTTGAAAGCGCCGAGGAGATGCACCGGGCCATCGCAGGCGGACAGCTGGACGGCTTCGTCGTGGGGATGACCGACGAGGACCGACGCATCGCACTGCTCGACATCGCATTGCCGCATTATGGGCAGATCGTCCAGCGCATGCAGCAGGGTGCGATCACGGTGTCGCGCAGCGGCGAGATCCTCTACGCGAACCAGCGCTTTGCCGGCATGCTCGGCGAGTCGCTGGCGGATCTCTTCGTGGCGTCGCTGCAGCAGCACGCCGCCAAGGGTGATCGCGAGCGGCTCGAGGCGTTCCTGGCAGCCGGGACACCCGATTCCACACGGGAGCTCACGCTGCGTCGGCGCGACGGTGCACCGATGCGCGCACGGCTGACACTGGTGTCGCGGAGCGACGGGCAGGTCTCGCTGCTCGTCACCGATCTCTCGACGCACGAGCGCCTGGAAGAGGCGGAGGGCGCGCTGCAGGCCCTGCGCAATGGCGAGATCGACGGCGTGGTGGTCGGCGGCGAGGAGATCATGCTCCTCGGCAACGCGTATCAGGCGTACAAGGCCATCGCCGACAGGATGCAGCAGGGCGCGGTGACGGTGTCATCGCAGGGTGACGTGCTGTACGCCAACGCCCGATTCGCCGCCATGGTGGGCGAGCCGGCCGAAGCACTGCTCGGGAGGCACATCGAGTCCTGGTTCGCGCCTGCTGACCGGAACGCGGTTCGGGACATCATCGCGCATTGCGCTGCCGGCACCGGGCAGGCGGAGCTCCATATCGCCACGCGCAGGCACAGCACGTTGCCGGTCCTGGTTTCGGCGTGCGCGGCCGATGCCAGCGGGGCCGTGACGATGGTGGTCACCGACGTTACCGAACAGCATCGGCACCGCGAGATCGAGGAAGAGGGGCGGCGCAAGGACGAGTTCCTGGCGGTGCTGGCGCACGAGTTGCGCAACCCGCTCGCCCCGATCCGCAATGCGGTGCAGATCCTGCAACGGGCGCCCGAGCTTCCGCCGACGGCACGCCAGGCCGCAGAGATCATCGGCCGGCAATGCGCCACCCTCACGCGCCTGCTGGAGGACCTCCTCGATATCAACCGGCTGAACCAGGGCAAGATCACCCTGAAGAAGACGTCGCTCGATCTGCGCACGGTCATCGACAGCGCCGTCGAGGCGGCGCACTCGTACCTGGACGACCGTGGCCACGTCCTGCAGGTGCAAATGCCGGACGAAGTGGCATGCGTCGATGGCGATCCCGTGCGCCTGACCCAGATCGTGGTGAACCTGCTCTCGAACGCGGCCAAGTACACGCCGACCGGCGGTGCCGTGCGTGTGGCGTTGCACATCGAACGGGCGGGCACGCCGCGCGTCGTGTTGCGCGTGTCGGATACCGGCATCGGCATCGCGGCCGAATCGTTGCGCAAGATCTTCGAGCCGTACACGCAGGTCGGTGATTCGAAGGAGGCGGTGCACAGCGGTCTCGGCCTCGGCCTGACCGTCGCGCGGCGCCTGGTCGAGTTGCATGGCGGATCCATCACCGCGCAGAGCGGAGGCGCGGGGCAGGGCAGCGAGTTCACCGTCGAGCTCCCGCTTGCCGAAGGCAGGCCGGTTGCGGCGAGCGCTGTCGCGGCCGATGTGCCATCGACCATTCGAACGTCGGGCATGCGGATCCTGGTGGCCGACGACAACGCCGACAGCGTGCAAAGCCTCGCCATGCTGCTCGCGCTTTCCGGCCACGAGACCCGGACCGCCAAAGACGGCGCCGAAGCGCTGGCCGTGGCCGATGCATTTCAACCGCACATCGCGTTCCTGGACATCGGCATGCCGAAGCTGGACGGCTACGCCACGGCGCGCGAGTTGCGCGCGCGTCCCTGGGCGCGGGACCTCGCGCTCTATGCGCTCACCGGATGGGGCCAGCCCGAGGACCGGCGACGGGCGCGCGACGCGGGCTTCGATGCCCACCTCGTGAAGCCCCTCGATCCCGGCAAGCTCGAGCAGATCATCGCCGCCAAGAAAGGCGAGCCCCGCGCCTAGATCGCGCGGCCTGTCGCGGAACCGCCTTTGCGGGTTCGGTCGAAACTGCGGCATGCGCCGTGGCCGACGGTCGGCATCAGACTTGCTCTTTGCTAATACCGGTCGTCCAGACAAAGCCGCGAACCGCGCGACGATTCGGCCTTCTAACGCTCTGTTGCGCGACCACGCGCCCTGTCCACGGATTCTTCACATGCCTGAAGTGCAGCCCACACGCCCGCGGCTCGAAATGGTCCCGGCCGCCATGGTGCCCTTGCCGTCATCCTCTTTTCGCCGCAAGGCGCTACTTGGCTTGCTGATCGCGGGTACGCTCGCGCTGCCGATGACGGCATCCGGCGCACCTGGCAGGGACGCAGGCCGCCAGATGGCGGTCGGCGCCAATGCGATACAACGTCCCGAGGCGGCGAACCCGGCAGGCGCCGATGCTGCGCCCGGGGTGCGCGTTGCGGCCTTCGGTCGGGAACATCCCGGCGCCGACGTTCGCAGCATCGCGGACTGGGTCAGCCAATCGCGCGATAACGGCGGTGCACCGTTTCTCATCGTCGACAAGCGCAATGCCCGCGTCTTCGTGTTCGACGCCGATGCGCGGATGCTCGGAACGTCTCCCGTCCTGCTTGGCGCAGCGCGCGGCGACGATTCCGTCCCGGGAATCGGCGAACGCAAGATGGCCGACATCAGGCCCTTCGAGCGCACCACACCGGCCGGGCGCTTCGTTGCGGAAGCCGGCCGCAACATCCAGGGCGAGGACATCATCTGGATCGATTACGACGCGGCGGTGTCGATGCATCGCGTCCGCGCGATCAATCCGCGCGAGCGTCGGCTCGAGCGGCTCGCGACGCCGACCATCGCCGACAACCGCATCTCGTGGGGGTGCATCAACGTGCCGGCGGCATTCTTCAATGCCTATGTCAGCCCGGTGTTCAGTCACGGCAGCAAGGCCGTCGTCTACGTGTTGCCGGAGGTACACCCGCTGCGCGATGTGTTCCCTTCCTATGGCGCAGGCCTGCGCACGGCCTCGGCGGCCGGCGTGCAGGACGCTGCCCGCACCACGCGCCTGGCGGGGATGCACTGATCCGCTCCGTCGCGATGCACAAAAACAAACCGGGCCGCGTGGCCCGGTTTGTCTTTCAGCAGCAACGGGCTGCCTGCTGCTGCGGCTGCTTAGTTGCGGTCGGCTCGTGGAGCGCGCGTGCCGGAACTGCGGGTGCGGGACGACGTGCCGGTGTTGTCATCCATCGCGCTGGAACTGCCGGTCGCTCTCGTGTCGGTGCTGGTCCCGCTCGCGGTGCCGGGTGCGCCGGTACTGCTGCCGGACATGCTGCCCGTGCCATTCCTCGGAGCGGTGCGACTATTGGTGTTCATCCCGCTGGACGTGTTTCCGGTGCCGCCAGCTTGCGCCCCGGACGTTGCACCGCCCATTGCCCCGGTCTGTCCGGCGCTCGTGCCGCCGGCCTGCGCTCCGGCCGTGCCGCTCGTGGTGCCGCTGTTGTTGCCCGACGACGCACCGGTGCTTCCGGTACCCGCCGCGCCCGTGCCGGCACTGCCGCCGGTCTGGGCATAGGCAACCGCCGTGGCGGTCAGAAATGCAGCGATGACTGTCATGCCTTTGATGGATCCGCGCATAGTGCTCTCCTGATGCTGTGATGAACGAAGACTGGCACCCGGCGCAGCATCGACCTGCGCGCGCCAGAGCAGCATCTGTACGCAACGCGCGTGCCTACCCGCGGAACGGACGCCCGCGATGGCCGGCTGCGCGTTGTCGTGCGCGCCAGGACCTAGCAGCGCCCAGGGGGCCGGTACCGCCCAGGCCTTGCTGCGCAATGTCAAAACGGCTCGGGTAACGTTCTTGCACATAACAGCTCCCAGCGCCTGCAAGGCCGACCGGGCCTTGCGATGACGCACCGGAGCGTTCGTGCCGCGTGACCCGTCGGAAACTTCCACACCCATGCTGTGCAAATCCTGCCGCGACGCTCCAGGCACTGGGCCGCAAATCATGCCGACGCACATTCCAGGATGTCCGATGCGAACGCAGGATACGTCCTACAAACGGTGGCGCGCGTGGTGCCGGGTGTGTCGGGCGAAAGCCGACCGGTTCGCCGGGCCGGGCGGGTGGCTGAGAGGTCGGTCGTGACATACATCGGTACGGCGGGGTGGGCGCTGCCTCGCACGTCGCAGCCGCAGTTTTCGGCGGACGGCTCGCATCTCGCGCGCTATGCCCGTGTGTTCGGCGCCAGCGAGATCAACTCGTCGTTCCACCGTCCCCACCGGAGGTCGACGTACGAGCGCTGGGCTGCGAGTGTGCCGGAGGCATTTCGCTTCGCGGTCAAGATGCCCAAGCTGATCACCCATGTGCATCGTCTCGTCGGGACCCGGGAGCTGCTCGACGCGTTCCTCGATGCGAGCGCCGGACTGGGCGTGCGCCGCGCGTGCCTTCTGGTGCAGCTTGCCCCGAGCTTCGCCTTTGCCGGGGAGGTCGCGGCGTGCTTCTTCGCCGAACTGCGCGCCCGCTATGCGGAGGATATCGTCGTCGAGCCGCGCCACCCGAGCTGGTTCGGCCTTGAACCCGAGACCTTGCTCGAGCGCTATCGTGTCGCGCGTGTTGCTGCCGATCCCGCGCGCGTCCCCGATGCCGCAGAACCCGGCGGGTGGGCGGGTGTCGCCTACTGGCGCATGCACGGCTCGCCGCGGATGTATTACTCCTCGTACGCGGACGCCGCACTCGATGCCCTGGCCGCGAGGATGCGCACGGCACGAGCGCGGGCCGACAACGTGTGGTGCATCTTCGACAACACTACGTCGGGCGCAGCGACGGCGAATGCCCTCGCCTTGAAGGCGAGGCTCGATTGATCGGCAAACGTGGCAGCGCGAGGCCGCTCGCGCTACGCAGCACCGCGGGTGAGCGAAAGATTCACGCTCAGGGAAAATGCCGGCGCAGGTACGGCGCCGTGCGGCTCTCCTTGGCCCGCGCCACTTCGGCCGGCGGACCACAGGCGACGATGCGACCGCCATCCTCGCCGGCCCCCGGTCCGACGTCGATCACCCAGTCGCTGCCGGCGACGACCCGCATCTCGTGCTCTACGACAATGACGGTGTTGCCGAGGTCCACCAGACCTTGCAGTTGCGCGACCAGCTTGTCCACGTCCCATGGGTGCAAGCCAGTGGTCGGCTCGTCGAGCACGTAGAGCGTGGAGCCGCGTTGCACACGCTGCAGCTCGGTGGCGAGCTTGATCCGCTGTGCTTCGCCGCCCGAAAGCTCGGTGGCCGGCTGTCCCAGCCTCAGGTAACCCAGCCCGATATCATGCAACAGCGCCAGGGGTTTCTGCACGGCTGCCTCGCCAGCGAAGAATGCAAGTGCCTCTTCCACCGTCATGCCAAGCACCTGAGCGATGTTACGGTCGCGCCATGTGATGGCGAGCGTCTGCTCGTTGTAGCGCGCGCCATGGCAGGCGGGGCAGGGCGCATACACGCTCGGCATGAACAGCAGCTCGACACTGACGAATCCTTCACCCTCGCATGTCGGGCAACGGCCTTTCGCCACATTGAACGAGAACCGTCCGACGTCGTAGCGTTTTGCACGCGCCGCCTTCGTGGCGGCGAACAGCCGGCGGACATGATCGAAGAGGCCCGTATACGTCGCGAGATTCGACCGCGGCGTGCGGCCGATCGGCTTCTGGTCCACGCGGACGAGCCGCGTGATCGCTTCCATCCCGCCCGCGATCCGGCCCTCGGTGGCCATGGCGACGGTGAGCTCGAGCGCTTCCCCCGCGTCCGCCGCTTCCGCCGAAGGTTCGTGCCCCAAATGCTCGCAGACGAGCTCCACGAGCGCCTGGCTTACAAGACTCGACTTGCCAGAGCCGGAGACGCCGGTCACTGCCGTGAACACGCCGAGTGGAATGCGCGCGTCGAGCCCCTTCAGGTTGTTGCGGGCGATGCCACGCAGCTCCAGCCATCGCGCGGGTACCCGCGGCTGCCGGGGCGCCGCGACGCCGGGAGCGAACAGGTAGCGGGCCGTGTGTGAGGTGGTGATCTCGCGCAACCCATCCGGTGGACCGCTATAGAGAACTTCGCCGCCGCGCTCGCCGGCCTCGGGGCCGATGTCCACGAGCCAGTCGGCGCGACGGATCATGTCGAGGTCGTGTTCGACGACGAAGATCGAGTTGCCGGAGCGCTTGAGGTTTTCCAGGGCGAGCAACAGCGCTTCGCCGTCGGCCGGATGCAGCCCTGCCGAGGGCTCGTCAAGCACGTAGATCACCCCGAACAGATTCGACCGGATCTGCGTCGCGAGCCGCAGCCGCTGCAGCTCGCCAGGCGACAACGTCGGCGTGCTGCGGTCGAGCGACAGGTAGCCGAGTCCGAGCTCCTGCAACGTGGCGATGCGCTCGATCAGGTCGTGCGCAATCCGTTGTGCGGCGAGGCGCTTCTCCCCGGAGAGATTCGGCGTGCGCCGCACGTCGGGTGCCGCAGCGTGCGCGGAGCCGCCCGCGGCCACACGCCGGGCGGTATCCTTGCGCGCGTCGGCGCGCGCCAGCACCGCACCGTTGCGCGCCCCGCTGTTCGAGAATTGTCCCCGCGCCGCCGGTTGCAGGATTTCCACGACGCGATGCAGCGACATCTGCGTGAGCGATCCGATGTCGACGCCGGCGAAGGTCACGGACAGCGCCTCCGGCTTGAGCCGCCTGCCATCACAAACGGGGCAGATGGCTCCGACCATGAAACGCGAGACCCGCTTCTTCATCAACGCGCTCTGGGTCGTGGCGTAGGTATGCAGGACGTATTTCCGTGCGCCGGTAAAGGTGCCGTAGTAGCTCGGCTCGAGCTTGCGCCGCAACGCGCTGCGTGTTTCCGCGGGCGTGAAGCCGGCGTAGACCGGCACGGTGGGCTGCTCCTCCGTAAACAGGATCCAGTCGCGGTCCTTCCTGGGGAGATCCCGCCAGGGCGTGTCGACGTCGTACCCGAGCGTTACCAGGATGTCGCGCAGGTTCTGCCCGTGCCACGCCGGCGGCCACGCTGCGATCGCACGTTCACGGATGGTGAGCGTGTCGTCGGGCACCATCGTCCTCTCGGTCACTTCGTAGACGCGTCCGAGCCCGTGGCAGTGCGGGCACGCACCCTGCGGGGTGTTGGGCGAGAAGTCCTCCGCGTACAGCATCGGCTGCTTCGCCGGATAGTTGCCGGCACGCGAATAGAGCATGCGCACGAGGCTGGAGAGCGTCGTGACGCTGCCGACCGACGAGCGCACGCTGGGCGTCCCGCGCTGCTGCTGCAGGGCGACGGCGGGAGGCAGGCCCTCGATCGCGTCCACGTCCGGGACGCCGACCTGGTCGATCAGGCGGCGCGCGTAGGGCGCAACGGACTCGAAATAGCGCCGCTGGGCCTCGGCGTAAAGGGTGCCGAAGGCGAGCGACGACTTTCCTGACCCGGAGACTCCCGAAAATACAACGAGGGCATCGCGCGGAATCTCCACGTCGATGTTCTTGAGGTTGTGCTCGCGCGCCCCTCGCACACGTACGAAGCCACGGAGCACCGCGTCGACGGGCGGCGCATGATGATCGGGGTCGGCACGGCGCATGGTCGTTGCAGGTCAAGCAAACTTCGCGCCGTGCCGGGACGGCGCCTCCGGCATGTCGATCGCTCGCAGGCTGCGTCGTCTTCCGGACTACGTGCATTGCACCGCGTCGCTGACTGCCCTGGGGTGCCGGCCGACCCAGAATGCCGGGGGCCGGTCAACGCCGGGGCCGCGGTTCTCCGGGCTTGCCAACTTCTAACAGCAACGGGAGCGACACCATGTTCGGAATGCTGGACTCTGAAAGCAACAGCGCCATCGACCTGCTCAAGCGTGACCACGACGAGGTCGACACGATGTTCAAGGAATACGAATCGCGCAAGGACGAGATGCGCGGGCGCGACAAGCAGGAGCTCGTGGCGTCGATCTGCAACGCGCTCACGATTCACGCCAAGATCGAGGAGGAGATCTTCTATCCCGCCGTGCGCCGCGCGCTCGACGAAGAGGGCGACGACCTCGTCGACGAGGCCGCCGTCGAGCATCAGACGCTGAAGGACATCATCGGTCGGCTCGAGGCGGCGCCGACGACTGATCCGCTGTACGACGCCGGCGTGAAGGTGCTGAGCGAGTACGTGAAGCACCACGTGCGCGAGGAAGAACACGAGCTCTTTCCCAAGGTGAAGAGTTCGGATCTCGACCTCGATGCGCTGGGCCGGAAGCTGGCCGAGCGCAAGGGCGAGCTCACCGTGGGTGGTGGCGGGACCGGGCGCACCCGCGGCAACGGTTCGCGCCGCGACGCGGGCTCGGCGGCGTAGTCAGCCCGGCTTGCCGTCCAGTCGCGGCCGCGACAGCACCGGCCAATAGCGGATCGCGTACAGCGCGAAGGCGCTCGACCAGCAGACGGCCGAGACGACGACGGTAGCCAGGTAGGCTTGCGGCAGGAGCAAGCCGCCGAAGACGCGCACGATGGCGGCGAGCTGCACCAGCGCATAGCACGCGGTTTCGAAGCCATCGGCAACCAGGGGGCGACCGGTGTGCCCCTTGGCCGTGCGCGTCATCATGCCGATGGTCATGCCGCCGATGGCGCCGATCGTGAGCGCATGGGTTGCGAGGGGCTCGGCGACCCAGCCGAGTGCCGCCAGCGCGCGCAGCACCAGGTAGAGCACGATCCATGCGTACGCCGCGTGCAGCACCCACACGAGCGGCGTATGCGTCGTGCGCCACGGTTGCCACAGCCACAACCGCGTTGCGTGCGCGAGTGCGGCAACGACGGCGACCAGCGCGACGAGCGGCGGCGGCGCTTGCAGGACGTCGAGCGCCAGCAACGCGAGCACGGAACCGAGGGCCACGCGTTCGACCCACGGGGTGCGCCGCGCATTGGTGCCGGGAATGCCGTTGTTGGTGAACATCGGAATGACGCGCCCGCCCATCACGGCCATGATGAACAGCACCAGGTCCAGCCCGACCTGCAGGCCGGCGAGCGCGGGCCAGGTCAGCAGACCCGCGCGCGACGCGTGAACGCCGAAGGTTGCCAACCCGATCGCGAGCAGCAGGGCAACGAAGAAGTAGTTGCGGCGATTGCGTCCCCGGAGGAGCGGCCGGGCGATCCCTATCGCCGCTGCAACGGGAAATGCCGCATTGACGATCGCTGATGCCAGCGGGAACGGGCTGAGGACGAGCACACGCCCGCCGATCCATAGCAGGAGGAGTGCCGCCAGCCACCCGCCCTCCGGCGTGGGCTGGCCACTCCAGTTGCGCACGGCCGTCAGCAGGAACCCGACGACCACCGCGATCGTGTAGCCGTAGAGCATCTCGTGCGCGTGCCACACCGGATCGCCGCGCCACACCGGGGCAATGAGGCCGGCGTATTCCGCCGCCCAAAGGAGAATGGCGACCGCGGCAAAGATGCTCGCAGCAAGGTAGAACGGCCGAAACCCGAGGTTGAACAGCGCGAACTTGCGTTGCTCCGGCCCCGGCGCGCGGCCTGGTGTCTCGATCTGCAGCATGGGCGGGATCCGGGCGTCCGCTCAGTTCATGACGCGCAGGAGCGTCAGCTTGAGACCCGGTGTGGCGGCGCGCTTTTCTATCTGGTGCATGGCGGCTTCGGCGGACTGGGTCGACGGATCGAGAGCAAACGACAACGCCGGCGGCGCGGCGGCGGCGCGAACGCTGTCGCGGTCCACGCCGCGCACACCCGCGGCTGCGTTGCGTGCGTCGCGCGCCAGCGCCTGCGCGTCGCCGAACCCATCCAGCGCTGCAAAAACTACCACCTGATGGCGGGCGGCCGCGCGCGTGACGACGGCATGATCGTAGGTGACGGCGATCTTGTCCTCGATGCATACGCCGCACGCGAGCGCCGGTGACGCGATCGCAAACAACGCGAGCACCAGACCCTGACGCATCGTCATGGCTTCGTTCCTCCTGCTTTTGGCGCCGCCACGCCGCCGGCCTTCATCTCCATCTTCGCGCCTTGCTTCTCCCCTTGGGTCAGCGACTGCTTTTCATGCCCGGCGTCCATCGGTGTCGCGGAGAGCGTCTCGGATGGGTTCTTCGCCGTACCCGCCGCAGCCGGTTGCGGCTGCATGGTGCCCTGCGGCCGGACGTTGGCATCCGCCCACTTGAAGTACGCAATGTACTCGCGAATCTCGGGTTCCGAGAGATTCTGGTTCGGCATCGGGAGCTTGTACTTGTCCAGCAGCTGCTTGGCCGTCGCATCGGCTTGCAGCATCTGCTCGGGACTCTTCAGCCATCGCGTGAGCCATGCTTCGTCACGCCGTTTGGTGACCTGGTAGAGGTCCGGTCCGAGCTTGTCGCCGCCCGCAATCGAGTGACAGGCAAGGCACTTCGACTCGAACGCGAGCTTGCCGCGTACGGCCGTGGCGTCGGTGGGTGCGGCGGTCGCGGGGATGTTGTGGTGCTCGTGCTCGGCAGGGTTGGCGCCGGCCTCGGCCGTGCCGCCCGCAGCGATGATGCCGATCGCGCCTTGCGATGCATTGGCGAAGTGGTGGTCGACCATGACGTAGCTGCCGGCCTCGGGGATCATGAATTCGACGATGGCTCCGGATGACGATCCGAGCAGGACAGTCTGCATGCCGCGAAACTGGTTGTCCGGATTGCCGTCGATCCACACCCGGTCGAAGATCGTGCCCACGACGTGGAAGCTCGACGTGTTCGACGGCCCGACGTTGAGCACGAAGAGCCGCACGCGCTCGCCGGGCTTGGCTGCGAGCGGCTGGTCGACGAGCCCATTGTAGCGGCCATTGAAGACGGTGTAGGTCGGGGCCTTGGCGCGCACGCGATCGCCGTCGAGGACGTAGAGCGGCACACCATCGACCTTGCGCTTCTGCGGATCGGGCTTGGTGTAGAACTCGCTCTGGATGACGGCGTATTCGCGGTCGACCTTGGTCGGGTAGCCGTCGCGCGGCTCGACGATCATCATGCCGTACATGCCGGATGCGATGTGCTCGAGGACCATGGGCGTGCCGCAGTGATACATGAAGACGCCCGGATAGTTCGCGGTGAACTCGAAGCTGATCGTCTGACCGGGCGCGATCGACCGGTACTTGTCCTGCGGCGACACCATCGCCGAGTGGAAATCCATCGAGTGCATCATCGGCGCCGCGGTGAATGTCACACCAGGCGCGGCCTCGTCCGAGCGGTTGGTCATCGAGAACTTGATGCGGTCCCCCACCCGCACGCGCACCACCGGACCGGGGACCTGGTTGCCGAACGTCCACGCGGAAAAGCGCACGCCGGGCGCGATCTCGATGATCTTGTGTGTCGTGTCGAGGCGGATTTCCTTGACCGCATCCGGCACGAGCGGCTTCACGGTCGCATCCAGCGACAGCGCACTGCCTTGGGCAAAGGCACCCGTATGCCGCTCGCTCGACAGGACCGCAGGGGGGGTCTTGAAATCCATCTTGCTGATGTCGTAGCGATCCGCGGTCGCGGTGGAGGCAGGCGCCCCGGCGGCGCTCGCGGGCATCGTGGCCGTCGACGGTGTCACTGACGCTGATGTTGTCACTGTTGCCGCAGGGGCGTCGTGCGTGCGATCGCACGCGGTCAATGCCACGCAAAAGGCCAGCACGGCAGCCCGGCCGGGGCCGCTCGAAAGGTGCAACATCGGGATTCTCCTTGATTCGCCGCGGGTCATCGGGTATGCGGCCCGCAAAACGAGATACCACTGCCGCTGATGCAGCGCTGTAGGACAACTGCTGATTCGGCCAGCCGCACAGCTCGCTGGCGCCGCACATCCTCCCGTGCTGCAGCGGCGCTACCGGTGCGTACCACGCGCGAAATCGCGCGTTCTGAAGCGCATGACGCGCATGATACGGGCCACCAGACCGACCAGCGCGATCGTCCACGCCACCAGCGCAATGTACAGGAAGGCCGGCGGCAGGAAATCCAGGAATCCGAACTGCATGGCTGCCGCCATCGTGTGCGTGCCGGCGGCGTACATGCCCAGCGGGAAGACCGCGCCCCAGTAGAGCGGATCGTACCGCAGCGGAAATCGCTCGCGCACGTAGCGCCACAGCCCGAGCACTACCAGCATCGGGATCCACCACGTGCCCGTCGCCCAGTAGAACACCGTGAAGCCCTTCAGGAACGGCAGCAAGGAGCCGAGGAAGGGCGCGTCGGGCGCGTTCACGATGAGTAGCGAGCCTGCGAGGGTGGAAATGGCCATCGCCCCCATGTTGATCCAGTAGGGCGGCGAGAGGTCGTCGGCGGCGAACCGGAAGAACGTGTAGCGGTAGAAGATCAGGGAGATCATCCAGATGTAGAGCATGCCGCCCCACAGCCACATCGACAGCGCGAGGAAATTGAGCTCCAGCCTGAACGGCTGCGCGGTGTGCGTCGCAATCAGCGCGCTCAGCACGGCGATCGACTGCGTGGCGACGACGGCGAGCAGCCAGCCGCCGCTGATCCCCTGGTCCAGCGTGGGCTTGTGTTTCTTGATCGTGAACGCCGTGAAGATCGTGTAGATCAGCGCGACCCAGAGCGTCACGGCGAGCACCCACAACGCCACGGCGATGCGCTCGCTCGATCCCACCAGCACGAACTGGCTGCCGAGCACGCTCGACCCGGCGACGGTGGTGAAGAATCCGGGGCCGCGCAGGTGATCGACCATGTCGCCAAAAAACCGCTGCGGGTGCCGCACCATGCGGGTCACGGTGAGCACCCAAAGCACGACGTACGCGACGATGTTGAGCAGGAACAACGCGTGCGCGATCCCGGGAAACCCGAGGGCATGCGCCGCGATCGACACGATGCCGGTCGCCATTACCATGCCGAAATTGGCGGGTGACAGATCCGCGAGACCCGGCGACGGCGCGGCCGAAAGCGTCGCGAGTCCATCGCTGCTGTCGCTAGGCTGATCCACGTTCAACGCGTTACACGCCTACGGATAAGCGATGCACGCCGAGCACGAGGGCGGGCGACATGGCGTCGGCGTGTCCATGTCGCTCTGACGAGCACGCCGAAGGATCAGCGGGTCCTGCAGACATCCCGGAACCCTACCACGCTTCCCTTTTCGTGGCATGGGGCGTGCGCTCGATGACCTGCATCCTGCCGCCTTCCGCATCCCTGGCAGTGCGTTGTCGTTGTCCTTTGGCGATGTCGTTGGCAAACTCGGGCGCAACCGCACGGGGCCTCGTCGCAGCTGGCGTCGGGGCTGCGATCCCGCCGGCCTCCGCGATCCAGGAAGACACGCATCCAATGTCCGCCGGTTTCCCTCGTGCGTCCGGTGACCCCGCTTCCCATGACACCACGGTCGTCGCGGCCCTGGAATGGTAATGCGCCAGCGCAATCATCGCCGCCATTGCTGCGTTTCCAAAGTGGCCGCGAATGCGCCCACAATCGCCTTCATCGTGACCGAGGAGCCGCGTTGATGGACCTCAAGGAATGGATAGGGAAGTCGGAATCGGTTGCGGACGTGATCACCGCAACGCCGTATGCCGCGCTCTCGGCGACCCTGGACCGGGCGCCGGAGCGTCCGCCCGCCGGCACGGTGCTGCCTCCCTTGTGGCACTGGCTGTATTTTCTTCCGCTCCACCGCCAATCCGACCTCGGTCCCGACGGGCACGCCAAACGCGGCGGGTTCCTGCCGCCGGTGCCATTGCCGCGTCGCATGTGGGCCGCCAGCCAGTTCGAGTTCCATCGGCCGCTGCGCGTCGGCGATGCCGTGATCCGTGCGTCGACGATCGAGAGCGTGACGGAGAAGAGTGGACGCACCGGGCCGCTGGTTTTCGTGCGCGTGCGCCATGAAATTCGCCGCGAGGGCGAAGCGGGCGTGGCAATCACCGAGTTCCACGACATCGTGTACCGCGAAGCGCCGAAGGAGGGTGATGTCGCGCCCGCGCCGAAGTGCGCGCCGGTGGGCAGCGCCTGGGAAAAGCGGTGGGTACCGGACGACGTGCTGCTCTTCCGGTATTCGGCGCTGACCTTCAACGGACACCGGATCCATTACGACCGCCGCTACGTCACGCAGGTGGAAGGCTATCCGGGCCTCATCGTGCATGGCCCGTTGGTCGCGACGCTCCTGCTCGACCTGTTGCGCCACCATCGTGCAGGTGCCGAGGTGGAGCGCTACGAGTTCCGCGCCATCCGTCCGGTGTTCGACATCAACCCCTTCCACGTGTGCGGTGAGCCGGACCCCGACGGCAAGACGGTGCGTCTCTGGGCGCGCGATCACGAGGGCTATGTGACGATGGAAGCGACGGCGCGCCTGCGCTGACGAATTCCCGATGAGACCGCTGCAGGCATCACCGTCGTCACGCCCCGAGCACTCGATCGCTGCGCCGTTTGCGACGCGCCCGGCGGATCTCGCGCGACGAGCGCTTCGCCTCGAAGTCGCGGCGGAGCGCCGCGCGGGAGGCCTTGCTTAGCGTGCGAAGGCGCCATTCAGCGGCTACGGAAGTGCGGCGAGCGCTGCAGCCCACACGGGCGAGCGCGTGGAACGTTGGAAGAAATCCCTTCCTCAAGCGGCGGTTCTGCACATAAGCTCGAACACTACTCTCCGGTCCGCCCACAGCGCGTCCTGCCAGCTCCGCACGGCCCCGTAGCAAGAATCATTGCGATCCGCGCGGCGCCACGACCCACGTGCGCGCAACCCTTCTGCCGCAGATGTAACGCGCGCAGTTACACACTCGTGTTGCTGCGTCAACACGACAAAACCGTTGTTGGGGGGCATTTTGATCTGTGTCAATGCACCGCAGCACCGCGAAGAACACATTGGCCTGCGTCTATTTGTCGTGCGTCAAAACGCTTCGGGCCACAGGGAGAAACGGATGAGGGCCGTCAGGAAAATCGTACTGCTGGGTGTGTGGCTGATGACAGGTTTGTCGGCGAGCGTCACGGTTGCCGCGGATGGAGCAGCGCCGCAGGACGCGGCCACCGGTCGCGGTCTGACGAGAGATGCGCTGTGCACCGCGTGTCACGACCAGTCGTGGCGTACACCCGTGCTGTCGATCTACCAGACACCGCACGGCAACCGTGCCGATGCGCGCGCGCCCAGTTGCCAGTCGTGTCACGGCGAAAGCGAGGCGCACCGCAACGATCCCGCGGGCGCTCATCCGGATGTCGTCTTCGCAGCCGGGTCCAAGAACGTCTCGCCCGCACAGGAGCGCAACAGCGCCTGTCTCAACTGCCACCAGACCGGCCTGCGGATGCACTGGGCCGGCAGCGAGCACGAAACACGCGACGTGTCGTGCAGCAATTGTCACACCGTGCATGCGCCGCGCGATCCAGTGCTCGCGAAGGCTACGCAACCCGACGTCTGCTTCGTCTGCCACAAGACGCAGCGCGCGCAGGTCCACCGGATTTCGCGGCATCCGGTCCTTGAAGGCAAGGTGACTTGTTCCGACTGCCACAACCCGCACGGGTCGACGGGTCCGAAGCTGCTCGTCAAGAACTCCGTGAACGAGACCTGCTACACGTGCCACGCGGAAAAGCGCGGTCCCTTCCTCTGGGAACACAGCCCGGTGGTCGACGATTGCACCAACTGCCACACCCCGCACGGCTCGAACAACACTCCGCTCCTCAAGGTGCGGCCGCCATGGCTATGCCAGCAATGCCACAGCGGTGACCATGGTGCGGCGATCAACAGCGGAGCCAACCTGCCCGGCGGTAATGCGACCACGGTGAACGGGACGCTGCCCTTGGGCAACCAGAGTCCGCGTGCCCAGACCAATGCCCGCGCCTGCCTGAACTGCCATGTGCTGGTCCACGGGTCGAATCATCCAGCTGGCGCCAAGTTCCAGCGCTAGTGATCGCCAATCGGGGAGCAATGCAAATGAACAAGCAACAGGATCGTTTCGCGGTGCGCGCATCCGTGATCGGCGTGCGGGCCGTCCTGGTGGCGATGGCAGCTGTCTCGGTGGCGCAGGCCGAAGAAGCCAACGACGCCGCGCGCCAATTGACCCGCCCGACCAGCACGCTGGAGGCGGGCGTCGGCTACGTGAGCCAGGACTCGTTCAAGTTCGGTGAATACAACGGGCTCTTCCGGCAGGGACTATTCGGGATCTTCAACGTCGATGTGCGTGGCGGGGCGCCTTACGACAGCGCGGACCCCACACGCTGGAGCATCCTCGGCACGGACCTGGGCCTGGATGACCGTGCCATATCCGCCCGCTACGCCCAGCAGGGGAGGTTCCGGATCGATGTCGGTTACGACCAGTTGCGCAAGAATGTCTCCGACTCCTACCAGACGCCGTATCTGGGGTCGGGGACCAGCGATCTGACGTTGCCCATCAACTGGGCCCGTCCGCTGGTGCCGCAGGTGAGCGCGACCGGAGTCAATTTCCGCGCGCTGTCACCGGTGACGGGCCTTGCCCCGTCCCTCGTGAGCGGCGTTGTCACGACGCCGACAGCAGCGCAGCAGGCCATCGTCAGCAACATCATCGCCAATGACGTGCCGAATTTCCGCAACCTCGGCCTCGACACCACGCGGCGACGTTACGACGGTGGGTTCACCTACGACGTCGATCGGTCCTGGCAGGTGAAGGTCAGTGCACGACACGAAACGAAGGACGGCTTGCGGCCTCTGGCGGCCGTCAGCTCGCAGGTGAGCGAGAACGCCATCGTCATGCCGCTCCTGATCGATCAGACGACGGATCAGTACAACGCCAGCCTGACCTACAACGGCGGGAAGGCCTTCGGACAGATCGCCTACTACGGGTCGGTGTTCAAGAACAACGTGCAATCGATGACGTGGCAGGACGTCAACGACCCGACCAGGACGGCAACGATGAGCACGGCGCCGAGCAATGACTTCCACCAGCTGCTGCTGACCGGAGGTTACAACTTCTCGCCCGCCACCAAGCTCGTGCTGTTCGGGTCGTATGCGCGCAACACCCAGGACGACTCCTTCGTTACCGCCGGACAGAACAACCAGTTCCCCCTCGGCTTGCCAGCGTCGTCGCTCGATGGCCTGGTCATCTGGAAGGCATTCAATGCCAAGCTCACGTCCAAGCCGGTCAAGAACCTGAGCCTGGTCGCGGCGTACAAGTTCGACGATCGGGACAACCAGACGCCTGTCAACACCTACGTTTTCCAGGATGCCAACGAGGCGCGGGCTACGGCGGCGTCGGCCTTCAATGCCGCGCTGGGGCTTCCGGCGAACACGCTCGGCAGCAACATCAACATCTACGCCAACCGACCGTACAGCAAGAAGACCAATCAGTTCGACCTCGGCGCCGATTACCGGCTCGCGCCAGGCCATGCGCTCGCAGCGGCCTATCAGTACCAGCAGATCGATCGCGTGTGCGACGGCTCCTGGATCAGCTGTGCCGATGCGCCAAAAACGCGCGAGAACACGGTCAAGGCGGAATGGCGTGCGAGCGTCATCGAAGACCTCAGCACGCGGCTCGCGTACGAGTATTCGGCGCGTCGCGTGGATTACGACGAAAACGCCTTCCTCGCACTGGTGCCGATGGCCAATGTCGTGCCGGCCGGCGGCGCGACGGTGAGCGCGTACCAGTATCTGCTGCAGACCGGCCTTACCGGTTTCGGCCCGGTCGCCGGCTTCCCCGCGACGGCGCTGACCGGCGATGCGGCGATCTTCTCTCCCAACAACAACATACTGCCGCAGGCGCTGTACGGCAGCCGCAACAACATCAACGAGCTCTACGGCCTAAGGCGCTTCAACATGGCCGATCGCAACCGGCACAAGGTGCGCGGGATGGTCAACTGGGAGGCCAACGACCGTCTCTCCGTGCAGGCTGGCCTGGACTACAACAAGGACGATTACGAGAACTCGCTGTACGGCCTCACCGACGCGCAAAGCTGGGCGGTCAACCTGCAGGCGGGCTATTCACTGGCGGACAACTTGAGCCTCACGGCCTATTACACGTACGAGGACATCAAGTCGCAGACCGCCGGGCGCTCGTACGGCAGCAATTCAACCACGGCGAATATCGGTGGAGTCGCGGGAAATACGGTGGTCTCGGGCGGGTGCTACGCCACGGTGCTCGAGCGCAACATGAACACCAAGATCGACCCGTGCCTCAACTGGAGCACGGACATGCGCGACAAGGTCGACACGTTCGGCATCGGCGTGCGCCATCGTGGTCTGCTCGGCGGCCGACTCGATGTCATGGGGGATCTCGTCTACACCTACGCCAAGACCGACATCGGCGTGATGGGCGGGTCGTACGCGAACAATCCGTTTGCGGTGGCTGGCCTGCCGGCGGTGGTCCCCGCGGCGCTGTTCATCCCCGCGGCGGACATGCCGACGGTGTCCTCCAAGACGTTCGAGATACGGCTCGCCGGCCAATACGCCATCGACCGGTCGTCGTCGGTTCGACTGCAATACTGGTTCCAGCGCCTGCGCTCGACCGACTACGTCTATGACGGGATGCAATACGGCACGGTGTCGGCCGTGATTCCCACCAACGAGCAGGCGTTCAATTACAACGTCCATGTGGTGGGGCTTTCGTATCTGTATCGGTGGCAATAGGCGTGCAGCGCAGCCGGCCGCAGATGGCTGGCACAGCTGCCATGGTGACAAGCGCAGGTGGGTGGCACATCCAGCAGGAAGCCAGGACGGGTTGAAAGCAATCGAGGCCGCCCGGAAAGGGAGCCGATCATGCCCAAGCACATCACGCGCCTCCTCCTGCTGCTCGTCGGATTGGGCATCGGCGCCTATGGCGCCAAGCTGTTCTTCACCGACGATTCCTTCTACCGCTACGGCCATTACCGTGGCGATGCGGTCGCGGAGATCGCCTCCGACAAGCCCATCCACATGGGCTCGGAATATTGCGAGTCGTGCCATCCCGAGCGGTATGCCGAGTGGTCGCAGGGCGTTCATCACAGCGCCAGCATCGGCAAGGTGGTGCAGTGCGAGGTCTGCCACGGCGTCGCCGGCGGCCGCGATGTCGGCGGGACATTCCAGCACGTGTCGACTGGCACGGATCACCCGGCAAGCGGCAAGCTTGCCGTCCCGCAGGACACGCGCCAGCTGTGTCCGCTGTGTCACGAGAAGCTTGCCGGACGGCCCGCGGCGCAGGCGCAGATCGTGGTGGCGACACACGCCGGTTCGGCGCAGTGCACGACATGCCACAACCCGCATTCCCCGAAGCTCATGAAGACCGCTGCGACGGGCACATCGGGTGGTGACGGTAAGGCCGCGGTGTGTGCCGGTTGCCATGGGACCGAGGGCGTCAGCGCGAATGCGATCTGGCCCAATCTCGCGGGCCAGCATGGTGCCTATCTGCTGGCAGCCCTGAAAGCTTACAAGAGTGGTGTGCGCCTGGACCCGATGATGAGCGCCACCGCGAAATCGCTGAGCGACGCCGACATGAAGGAGCTGGCCGACCACTTCGCGCGCCTGAAACCGGGCGTCCCGAGCGATAAGGTCTCGGCGGGGCCGGCTGGCGGCAAGGACAAATCGGCGGCGTGCGCCGGATGTCACGGCGAGAGCGGCATCAGTGCCGATCCGGCCTGGCCGAAGCTCGCCGGTCAGCAGAAGGACTATCTCGTTGCCGCACTGAAGGCCTATCGCGACGGCACCCGCAAGAGCGACGTCATGGCCGGGATGGCCAAGGGCCTCGACGATGCCGATGTCGAGGCCCTGGCGAGCTACTACGCCAGTCTCCGCAGCCAATGAACGTGCCCGTCGCTTCGCGAGGAGGGCCCCACATGCAACGAAAGCCTCAGCAATCGAACCAAGCCCGGCGCGAGTTTCTGCGGCGGATCGGCGGTGCGGCGGCGTGCGCAGGGGCGGCGGCGGTGGGTGTCGAGGTAGTGCTGCGGGACGCCGAGGCGAGTGTTGCGCGGGCACCGGCGGTGCCGCCCATCCCGGGTTACGACTGGACCAAGCGGCATTGGGCGTTCGGGGTCGACGCGACGCGCTGCATCGGCTGCCTGCGCTGCGTGGAGGCCTGCAAGACCGAGAATGCGGTGCCACACGATGCGCACCATTTCCGCACCTGGGTCGAGCGCTACGTCTATCTCGAAGGCGAGGACAAGCCACGCATCGACAGCCAGGCCGACCCGGTGAACATCGCTGCTTCCGGATCGGAAGCGCATTACCGTTTTGCCGACCGCTACCGCGACGCCAAGGTCGAGAAGGCCTTCTTCGTCCCCAAGCTCTGCAACCAGTGCACGCATCCGGCCTGTGTGCAGGTCTGTCCGACCGGGGCCACTTTCAAGACTGCCGACGGTGTCGTGCTGATCGATCACACGTACTGCATCGGCTGCCAGTACTGCGTGCAGGCATGCCCGTACGGCGTACGCTATTTCAACGAGGAGAAGGGTGTCACCGACAAGTGCACGTGGTGCTACCACCGCATCACGAAGGGCAGGGAGCCGGCGTGCGTCGAGGTCTGCCCGGTGAGTGCCCGGCTGTTCGGTGATCTCAACGACAAGGACAGCTCCGTCAGCCGGTTCGTTCGCGAGAACCGGGTGAGCGTGCTGAAGCCCGAATCGGGCAACGCGCCCAACGTGTTCTACGTCGGCCTCGACAAGGGAGTAATCTGATGGACCTCTTCGCGTCCTCTGCTCCGTACACGGGCTACGTCTATCCCAACGAAACGATGATCCCGTGGACCGTGCTGGTGGCGGTCTATCCGTATCTCACCGGGCTGGTCGCGGGGTCGTTCACGATCTCGAGCCTGTACCAGGTCTTCCACATGGAGCGTTTCCGGCCGGTCGCGCACTTCGCCCTGCTCACGTCGCTGTGCTGCATGCTGATCGTGCCCGTTCCGCTGCTCCTGCACCTCGGGCATCCCGAGCGTGCATTCAACGCGATGATCACGCCGCATACGACGTCCGCGTTCGCGATCTTCGGCTATGCAGCATCCTTCTACACGATACTGCTGCTCCTCGAGAACTGGTTCGTGTTCCGGCCGCATATCGTGCGCGAAGCACAACGCAGGACAGGGTTGCTCGGGCGCTTCTATCAGGTCCTGTCGCTCGGCTCGTACGACCTGTCGGAAGATGCCATGCTCTATGACCGGAAATGGATCTTCGCCCTTGCGGTGACTGGCATCCCGGCCGCGCATGGCCTGCACGGGTACGTGGGATTCGTGTTCGGCTCGCTCAAGTCGCGCGAATGGTGGTCCTCCGACCTGATGCCGCTCATTTTCCTGTTTTCCGCGATCATCTCCGGCACCGCGCTCCTTATCGTGCTGTACGTGATCTCCTGCCGCATCCGCAGGGTCGAGGTCGACCTCGCCTGTCTCAAGGGCATGGCCTACACCCTCTGGGGCTTCATGATGTTCACGCTGCTGATCGAGGGCGTGGAGTTCGCCAGCCTCGTCTATCGCGGACGCGAGGGCACCGAGATGATCATGGAATTCGTGAAGGGACCGTTGCTCGTTCCGTTTTTCGTCCTGCAGCTTGGAATCGGCTCGGTGCTGCCGATCCTCGCGCTCACGTACATGTTGTGGCGAGGCACCACTGGCAAGGCATTCATCGCCGGCGTGACGACCTGCGGCGCATTCGTCCTGCTCGCCGTGCTGATGATGCGCTGGAACGTGGTGATCGGCGGCCAGGAGATCGCGAAGACCGGCAAGGGACTCCTTACTTACCACCTGCCGCTGCTGACGCGGGAGGGCGCCGTCGCCGCCGCGTGTGTGCTCGCGGCGCCGTTCGTGCTGCTTTCGGTCATGGTGCGGCTGTTCCCGCCCTGGGAGCAAGCGCAAGAGCGACCCGATAGTGCCACAATGGCCGGCGCGGCGACGCCTGAACTCGCTGCAAGCGGACTGTAACTTCAGAGGAGCGGTATGGATCGCAGCACCAGCACGAACATGCTAGCCGCGTGGGCCCTGGTGGCCGCCACTGTCGCTTGCCACGTATTCCGGACATGTGCTCGCGCAAGCCGCCAGCGTACGCACGCCACAGGGTCAGGATACCCGCGTGCTGTACGCCAACGCCGAGGACGTCGCGGAAGGCAAGCGCGCGGCCGAGAAGGTATGCGGCGCATGCCATGGCGTAAACGGCATCAGCAGCACCGAAGGCATCCCGCACCTCGCCGGACAACGGCCGGTCTACCTTTACGTCGAGCTCAAGGCGTACCAGTCCGGCGCGCGCGGCAACAGCGCCATGCGGGATGCCGTGCGCCTGCTGAGCGACGACGCGCTCCTCAAAGCCGCAGCCTATTACGCCAGCCTCGACCCTCCGCCACCGGTGCGTGGGGGACCCGCCGCCGCGACCAAACCCGATCCCCTGCAGGCGGCGAAGGCCGCGGCCGCCAGCTGCGCGGGCTGCCACGGCGATAGCGGCGTGAGCAAGATGCCGGGCACCCCGAGCCTCGCCGGACTCGACCCCAAGTATCTCGCCGCAGCCATGAAGGAATACAAGACGGGCGAGCGCAAGAGCGACATCATGAAACCGATGATGGCGGCCGTCAGCGATGCCGATATAGCCAATCTGGCGTTGTATTACGCGCTGCAGCAGCCTGTCCGGGCGCAAGGCGCGAAGACGGGCGATGCAGCAGCGGGCAAGGCCGCTTCCGCCGCCTGTGCCGGCTGCCACGGCGACAAAGGCGTGGCCACTGCGGCGGGCACCCCCAGCCTCGCCGGCCAGGATCCGCAATACCTTGCCGCCGCGCTTGCCGCGTACAAGAGCGGCGAGCGCAAGGACGAGACCATGAAGGGCTTGGCCGCGTCCCTCGACGACGCCGGCATGCGCAATTTGAGCGCGTATTTCGCCGCCCAGACACCGCAAGGCGCCAAGGTCGTGAAGCCTCTCACCACGGCCGAATGGGTCCAGCGGTGCGATCGCTGCCACGGCACCAACGGCAACAGCACCGATCCGCGCTTGCCGGCACTGGCTGCGCAGCGCAGCGAATATCTCTCGAAGGTGCTGCATGCGTACCGCACCGGGGCGCGCAAGAGCCCGCAAATGGCTGCCATGTCCGCCGTGCTGACCGAATCGGACGTCGAGGCACTCGCCGCCTATTACGCACGGCAGAGTCCCCGCGCCGTGGTGTACGTTTTCGCCAAATGAACGCACCTTGGCGACCTTCGTCGAAGCCGCGGCCGGGCGACGCGCGCGCCGTACCGGGTTCCCCGCATTACTGCCGGCTGCGATGCGCCGGTGACTCATGCCGCGCCAGATCGAGGTTCGGCAATCCATGCAACCAACCGTCAGGAGATTCATTATGAAACGCGCCTTGTTGATCATCGGAGCACTCGCCCTGCTCGGCACCAGCAATATCGGTCTCGCGAAAGGCGATGCCGCGGCAGGGAAGGCCAAGGCCGCGTCCTGCACGGGCTGCCACGGTGCGAACGGCGAAGGCAAGGCGCCGTATCCGGCTCTGGCCGGCAAGAGCGAGGACGACGTCGAGCACGCGCTGATGGACTACAAGTCGGGCAAGCGCGCCAACGGCATCATGAAGTCGTTCGCGGCCAAGCTCAGCGACCAGGACATCGAGAACATCGCCGCCTATTACTCGTCCCTGAAGAAATGATCGGGACAGCGGCCCTCGCGCATCCTTTCAACACGCGGGCAGGATGCGGCGCGAGCCGCAATCGCGCGCGCACCGACGTGGAAAACAAGAAATGAGTGACGTACCCCTGCACCGGCTGTATCGCCATTATTCCGAGTTGCCGTACAGCCAGCGGGTGCTGTACACGATGACGTTGATCGTGCTCGGCCTCGCCTACGTGTTCGCCACGACTTACCTGTACCACACGTACGCCGGGCGCGCCGGCGGCAACCCCATGCTCCTGTCGTACAACGACATCGTCGCGGCGTACTCGGGCACCGGCAAGGGCTCCAAGCTCGAGGCGGCGCTGCGCGGCCCGATGTCGAGCATGCTCCCGCCGTACGAGAGCCAGGTCCTGGTCGACTGGGTGCACGAAGGCACCAAGCAGGATGGCTACGACAGCCAGGTCAAGCCGATCCTCGATCACCGGTGCATGACGTGCCATGACGGCAGCAATCCGCATCTGCCGAACCTGAACGGCTATGACAACCTGAAGAAGGTCACGGAGCAGGATACGGGCACCGACGTGTTCACGCTCGTGCGCGTGTCGCACATCCACCTCTTCGGTCTGACGATGGTCTTCTTCATCATGGGCCTGATGTACACCCATGCGTACGTGCGGCCGGTGTGGTTCAAGTGCCTCGTGGTCGGGCTGCCGTTCGTCTTCCTGATGACCGATATCCTGTCCTGGTACATAACGAAGCTCTTCCACCCCTTCGCGATCGTGGTCATGCTCGCCGGTGGCCTCATGGGAGTGTGCTTCGCGTTCATGTGGGTGACCACCATGTGGCAGCTGTGGTTCTCGCCGCCGCCCAGGCCAGTCACGCAGCGCGGGGACGGCGAGAACGTGCCCAATGTCGGTTGAGCGCACGATCACGCACGAGCGCACGGAGGTCCTCATGAGCGCTGCCACCCGGTTCGACGAGGTCATAGGTCGTCTGACGGCGTCGGCGCACGCTGCCGTCCTGCTCGGAGGCCTGATGGTGGCCAGCGTGGTCGTTGCCGCGCCGGACGAAGGCGAGCGCAACGGCAAGGCAGTCGTAGAGTCACTGTGCATCTCCTGCCATGGCACGGGCGCGGGGGGCGCGCCGAAGATCGGCGACCGCAAGGCGTGGGCGAGCCGGTCCGCGAAGGGCTTGTCCGGCTTGTCGAAGAACGCGCTCAACGGGATTCGCCAGATGCCCGCACACGGTGGCAATCCGAATCTCACGGATACCGAGATCGAGCGCGCGATCACCTACATGGTCAACCAATCCGGCGGACACTGGACGGAGCCGGTAAGTCGCCGCGTGGTCGCACCGCCGCGCACTGCCGAGGAGATCGTCGACGCGCAATGCGCCAAATGTCACGCCGCCGGCGTCGGCGGCGCACCCAAGATCGGCGATCGCGCGGCATGGCTGCCGCGCATGCGCGAAGGCGTGGATACGCTCGTGCGCTCGGCGATCAACGGTCATGGTGGAATGCCGCCGCGGGGCGGCAAGGCCGACCTGACGGATGCGGAGCTGCGCAGCGCGATCGTCTACATGTTCAACAAGGGTACCGGCGCGAAGGACTGATCAGGAGCAGGCGTCCGCGGCTGCGTCCGCGAGGTGATGATTCACGCGGACGCCCGCGCGGCCAGCATATCCGTTTGTCGGGAAGTGGCTCGCATCTGCCGCCACCCGACGCCAGACACGAGCAAGGCGAGGCGCGTCCGTCTTGTGGATGAGCGCGATCTTCAGGACGAACCGATGTTCGATCGAACCGTACGAAGCGTGATGCAGCGGCGCAAGATGCTCAAGGCGCCACCCGACATTGTCGTCGCCAAGGCGGCGAAGCTCATGGAGAGCACGAACGCAGGCGCCGTGCTGATCGTCGAAGGCGAGCGCCTGGTAGGAATTTTTACGGAGCGTGATGTGGTGTTTCGTGTCGTGGCCCAGGGCCGCGATCCGCAGGCGACTTCCGTGGCCGAGGTCATGACTCCGAGTCCGCGCACCATCGGCCCGGACGCACCCTTCGGGTACGCGCTTTTCATCATGCACGAGGGCGGTTTCCGCCATCTACCCGTGGTGGACGACGGCAAACCCGTCGGGATCGTGTCCGCGCGCAGTGCGATGGACCCGGATCTGGAGGAGTTCGTGTCCGAAGCGCAACGCCGGGAGTACTTCGCGAAAAAAGGCTGCGGCTGAACGGCTCGACGCCGATCGACATCGTCCCGCGATTCGCTTTGCGGAGGACTCGGCCCGACCGGTCGTCGTGCGTCCAGTCGAGTCTATCGAGCGTCTAGTTCGGTTTCGCGCTCGCGTACCATGTCGCGAGGCTATCGATGGTGGCGTCGTTGTACGCCGCACTCATCTTGTGCATCGCGGAGCTGGCACGACTGCCGTCGCGATATCCGCGCATCACCGCAACGAGATAGTCCTTGTCCTGCCCCTTGAGCCTGGGTACGGGCATGGCTTCGTTCTCTGCATCGTGGCAACGGTCGCATTGCTGCGCGGCGCTTGCTGCCGGATGCTCCGCGCTGGCAGCCTGCGGGGGAGCCTGCACGGCGAAGAATCCGGCGACATTCCGGGCGTCGTTCTCGGTCAGGTCGACGACATGATGCTGCATGCCCCAATGGCCGGTCTTCGTCCGGTACCCATTGATGGCCTCGAGCAGGTACGCGGCATCCTGACCTGCGAGATTGGGAATCGACATGTCGTGGCTCACCCCATCGGCGCCGTGACATCCTGCGCACGTGGCGCTCGCCGTGCGGCCGGCATTCACGTCGGCCTTGTCGGCACCAGCACGCCGCATCGGGATCCGGGACGAGAAGTAGACGCTCACGGCCTTGAGCTGCGCTTCGTCCGTACCCGGCACGGTGGAATGCATCGCAGAAGCGCTCCGTTCCCCGTTCTGGTATTGGTGGAGCGCTGCGAGAAGGTAGGTGGCCGGTTGACCTGCGAGGCTCGGCACGCCGGGCGTGTGGCTGTTGCCGTCCTCGCCATGGCACTTCGCGCAGCTTGCCGCTGCGATCTTGCCGCCGTCCGCGGACGAGACTGCCTCCTGGCCGGCTGCGGCGCTGACCGCCGATAGCGTCGCATAGTACGCGGCGACGTTGCGCTGGTCGGCGTCACTGATGGCACGCAGCGTCGCGGGCGCGCTGCCGTGCGGTCGCTTCGCTGCCGTGTACTCCTGCAGCGTCTGCAGCAGGTAACGCTCACGTTGTCCAGCGAGGTGCGGTATGCCCGGCGCAGCGCCGCGCCCATCGAGTCCGTGACAGACCTGGCAATTGCGCTCGGCGACGATTCGGCCGGCGCGGGCGTCGGCTGGCACACTGGTGGTGGTGGCACTCTTCGCGGGGAGGACTGGCTGTCCGTGCAACCCGCGATGCTCAGAATGGACAACGCTAGCGCCACCGCGAATGTCTTCATCGCAAACCTCGACTGTGCTGAGCCAACGGGCCTGCGGCGACCGGCGAACTGCGGGTGTGCCGTCGTCGGCCAGGTCCATTCCGCGATACCGAACGTTGCGTACCGCGACGTGAGCCTCGATTGAGGTTAGCCGCGCTGAGGACGGCGATCTTGAGAATTGTCATCGGAAGTTGTGCCGCAGCGGGGCTCCCGACGCGGGCGACGTTCGCGCCGCCGCACACGAACGGCGCGCGCAGCGTACGTCTCGATGGGGAAATGCGAGCCCGTAAGCGCCGCATGCGGCACTTTGACCGAGATCAACTCGCGTACCGGGCAAAGGCATACGCTGGCCCGATGCAATGCTCATTCCGGTGGTTCGGCATCCTTGCAGCGTGTCTCTTCGGCATGCTGCTGGCCTCCTCGATGTCCGCGGGCGCGCAGCAGGTCACGACGGTCGGCGGAATCGTGGTCAATCTGGGCATCGTGCCGGCCGAGGTCGCGCTGCGCGCCGATGGTCATCGCGATGCCCATCCGCTGCATCCGCCGCCGGGCTCGCAGCACCTGCTGATCACCCTTGAAGACGAGCAAAGCCATCAGCGGGTCGGTGACGCGGAGGTCGTGATCGCAGTGACCGATCCGCACGGTCGCGTTGACAGGAAGCCGTTGCTCCACACGCAGGCCGGCGGCCTTCCGGACTACAGCGAGCTGTTCGAGTTCCGCTGGTCCGGCGAGTACGGCATCCACGTCATCGTCACGCGCCATCCGGGGGCGCCGCCGATCGAAGCGCGGTTCACCGTGCACCACGTGATTTGACCGCTGCCTCCAGGTCTCAACCGGGCCAAAGCACCGTTCTACATCAGCCGCTGTTGCGCAGCCCGGCCGCAAGGCCATTGATCGTCAGGTGAATGGCGCGCCGCGTGCGCTCGTCGGTCTGTCCGGCGCGATAGTGGCGCAGCAGCTCGATCTGCAGGTGGTTGAGAGGATCGAGGTAAGGAAAGCGATTGCGGATGCTGCGCTCGAGCGTCGGATTGTCTTCGAGCAGCGTCTGTTGCCGCGTGATCGCGAGCACGTGCCGGACCGTGCGCTCGTGCTCGGCTTCGATGCGGACAAAGATGCGCTCGCGCGTGCCGAGGTCCGGCACGAGCTCGGCATAACGCGAGGCAATCGCCAGGTCGCTCTTCGCAAGCACCATGGCCATGTTCGACATCACGCTGCGAAAGAACGGCCAGCGCACGTACATCTCCGCGAGGAGCTCGTCGCCATCGGGCCGCGACGCGACGAACGCGTCCACCGCGGTGCCGAACCCATACCAGCCCGGCAGCATCAGCCGGCATTGCCCCCAGCTGAACACCCACGGGATCGCCCGCAAGTCCTCGATGCTGGTCGACTGCGTGCGCGACGCGGGCCGGCTGCCGATATTGAGACCGGCGATCTCGGCGATGGGGGTGGCGGCCCGGAAATACGCGACGAAATCGGGCGTGTCGTACACGAGATCGCGGTAGGCGCGATATGCATGCGCGGACAGCGCATCCATGGCGCGGTGGTACGCGCCGGCGCGGGCACCGATCTGTTCGGTGTCCATGAGGCTCGCCTCGAGCGCCGCCGCGACGACGGTTTCCAGATTGCGTCGGCCGAGCTCCGGATCGGAATACTTGCTCGCGATGATCTCGCCCTGCTCGGTGAGGCGGATGCCGCCCTGGAGGCTGCCAGGCGCCTGCGCGAGAATCGCATCGTGCGCCGGCCCGCCGCCGCGCCCGACCGTGCCGCCGCGCCCGTGAAACAGCCGCAGCTTCACGCGTGCCTCGGCAAATGCCTCCACGAGCGCGCGTTCCGCCCGGTACAGCGACCAGTTCGACGTCAGGTAGCCACCGTCCTTGTTGCTGTCGGAGTAGCCGAGCATCACCTCCTGCAGGTCGCCGCGCGCGGCAATCCAGCCGCGGTAGCGCGGCACCGCGAAGGCGGCGCGCATGACGGCATCGCCTTGCGCCAGGTCGTCGATGGTCTCGAACAGCGGAACGATGTTCATTGCGACGGTGTCGACGCTCGCCAGGCCGACTTCCTTGAGCAGGATGCCGACCTCGAGCAGGTCGCTCACCGCATTGCATTTCGAGATGACATAGTTCGGCAGCGCGCCGGGACCGAAGCGGCGATGCACCTCCGCGGCGACGTGCAGGATCGCGAGCTCCTCACGGGTGCGCTCCGAGTACTCGAGATGCGGTGAGTGCAGCAGGCGCGGACCGGCGAGCTCGGTGCAGAGCAGGGCGACCCGTCCCGCCTCGCCGAGAGCCTCGTAATCCGCGCAGGCGCCCACCGAACGCAGCAGCTCGGCGACCACCTTCTCGTGGATGTCGGCGTTCTGACGCAGGTCGAGAACGGCGAGATGGAACCCGAACACATTGACGGCGCGCTGCAACGGCACGAGCCGCCCGGCCGCCAGGAGGCTCGCGCCGTGGCCGGCGAGCGAGCGGTCGATGATCGCGAGGTCGGCGCCGAATTCCTGGGGCGTCGCATACGGGGTGAGGTCGCCGTGCGCCGGCCGCGGCGGAACGTAGCCCGCCAGCGCCTTCGCCGTGGCCGCCAGGCGTGCGTAGATGCCGATCAGTGCCTGCCGGTAAGGCTCGTCGCTGCGATGCGGGTTGAGGTCGTGCGCGGCGCCCGCCAAGGCCATCAACTCGTCGGTGGGGCGCACGAGCCGGGTCGACAGCGAAAGCTCGCCACCGAGCCGGTGCACCTCCTCGAGATAGTGCGCGAACGCGATCGTGGACTGGGCGCGCACCGCGTAATCGAGGGTCGCGGCCGTGACGAACGGATTGCCATCGCGATCGCCGCCGATCCACGAGCCCAGGCGCAGGAAGCGGGGCAGGGTCCAGTCGGCGGGCATGGTGAACGCATCGCCGAGCCCGTGCTCGAGCGTGGCATACAGGCGGGGGAGCTCGCCCAGGAACGTGTAGCGGTAATACGCGAGACCATTGTCGATCTCGTCGTGCACTTGCAGCTTGGACAGGCGCAGCATCGCGGTCTGCCAGAGCGACAGGACCTGGCGCTTGAGCGAGATCTCGAACTCGCGCGCCTCGTCGGGCGTCAGGTGCACGCGGTCGCGCCACTGCAGCAGGCGCGCGATCTCCCGCTCGGCGTCGAGAATGCTCTTGCGCTGCACCTCCGTCGGATGCGCCGTGAGGACAGGGCTCACCAGCGCGGTGTCGAGCCACCTGGCGATGGCGGTGCCCTCGATGCCCGCTTCCGCCAGGCGTTCGATGGCATCGGCAAGACTGCCGCGTTGCGGCGGCGATCCGGCCAGGGCGTGCGCACGTCGCCGGCGGTTCTGCTGGGCGTCCTCGGCGATGTTCGCAAGGTGCGAGAAGTACGAGAACGCCCGTACCACGTTCAGCGTCTCGCGGATATCGAGCTGGTCGAGCAACGTCCGCAGATCCGCACTCGTTGCGGGCGTGCCGTCGCGCTCGTCGCGCCGGAAGCGGATGGCCGTCCGGCGGATCGTCTCGATGCGATCGAATCCGGCGTCGCCGGTCTGCTCGCGCAATACGTCGCCGAGAATCCGGCCCAGGAGCCGCGTGTCCTCGCGAAGCTGGAAATCCTTGTCGGTGGCAGCATCCATGCGCCATTGTAGCCATTCGAAATGGCCGAGGCCGGCGACGCCGCGAGACGCAGCCGGCATCAAACGGTGAAGGACGCGCTCGCGCACCACGGGCGATAATTTGCCCGACATGTCTTCGTGCGCGCCAACCGCTGCTGACGTTCCCGCGACCAGGCTCTGCAATGGTCGCTCGTCGGAGCACGCGCGGTGAGCGCAACGTACGACGTCGTTGTCATCGGTGCGGGCGCAGCGGGGATGATGTGCGCCGCGCAGGTGGGTCAGCGGGGACGGCGCGTGCTCCTTGTCGAGCACTATCACGTCGTGGGCGAGAAGATTCGCATCTCCGGCGGCGGCCGCTGCAACTTCACCAACATCAACGCCGGGCCGGCGAACTATCTCTCGCAAAATCCGGACTTCTGCCGCTCCGCACTCGCGCGCTACACGCCACAGCAGTTCATCCGGCTGGTGGAAAGCTACGGCATCCGCTATCACGAAAAGAAGCTCGGCCAGCTCTTCTGCAACGACTCGGCGCGGGACATCATTGCGATGCTCCAGGCCGAGTGCGCCCGTGGCGGCGTCGAATGGCGCATGCCTTGCGCAGTGCATGACGTGAGGCGCGAAGATGCGCGCTTCGTCGTCGCCACGGCACAGGGCGATGTCTCGTGCGGGTCCCTGGTGATCGCGACCGGCGGCCTCACGGTCCCGAAGATCGGCGCGACGCCGTTCGGCTATCGCATCGCGGAGCAGTTCGGCCTGGCGGTCGTTCCGCCGCGACCTGGCCTCGTCCCGTTGGCGTTTCCACCCGAGACACTGGCGCGCTACGGCGATCTGTCGGGGATATCGGTCGATGCCGTGGTGAGCTGCGGTGAAGGCCGCTTTCGCGAGAACCTGCTGTTCACGCACCGCGGACTCTCGGGTCCGGCGATATTGCAGGCGTCGTCCTACTGGAACGGCCGTGAGCCGCTCGTCATCGACCTGTTGCCGGGACGCGACGCAGAAGCGTGGCTGCTGGAGCGGTCGCGTTCCGAGGCGCGCCTCGACAACGTGCTCGCAGAGTGCCTCCCGAAACGCTTCGCGCAACAGTGGTGCGCGGGCCAGGGAGTTGCGCTGCCGATGAAAAGCATCGGCGAGGTTCGCCTGCGCGGCATCGCTGCGCAACTGCACCACTGGGAAGTCCTGCCCTCGGGCACCCTCGGCTACAACAAGGCGGAAGTGACGCTCGGCGGGGTCGATACGCGCGGGCTGTCCTCGAAGACGATGGCGGCGACGAGCATTCCCGGATTGTTCTTCATCGGCGAGGTCGTCGACGTCACCGGCTGGCTCGGCGGTTACAACTTTCAGTGGGCATGGGCGTCGGGCCACGCCGCGGGACAGGTCGCGTGAGGTCTTGCCTCAGTGTTCCGCGGGTGACTTCAGTACCCGCAGCTCGACCGCAACCGAGGTCGTGCCGTCGGTGACGAGGACATGTCCTTCCTGCACGGTGACCTGCAGGCGCATCGAACGGTCCGCGAGTTGCGCCAGGGCGCGGCTCGCCACCAGCGGCACTTCGACGATCGCCAGGCGCGGCTGTGCCTCGAACTTTTCGCGTGCCGTCTGCCACCACAGATCCACCGCGCGTCCTCCGTAGGCGACTACCGAGACGTCGCGGGCCCGACCACAGGCTTTGCGCACTTCGCGTTCGTCCGGGAGCCCGACCTCGATCCAGCGTTCGATCACGCCGGTGAGATCACGCTGCCACAGGTCGGGTTCGTCCTCCGTGCTGAGTCCACGGCCAAACTCCAGGGTGTCGCTCGCATGCAGGGCAAAGGCGAGCAGGCGGACCATCATCCGCTCGTCCGTCTCCGACGGATGACGGGCCATCGTCAGCGCATGATCGCGGTAGTAGCCGCGGTCGATGTCGGCGACGGAGAGCTCGGCCTTGAAGATCGTCGATTTGAGTGCCATGGGCGAGCTCGATCAATCGCTCGAGCGTCAGTCAGGCCTCTGCCTGGCTGAAGCGTTCGTGCGCCGTCGCGCGCGGCGTACCGTGCGTCGCACGATCCGAACGGCATGCCACCAGGAGCCATCGCCGCAATTTTCGGTATACCGCCTCGCTGCTCAGGAGATCGAGATGCCCGGTGCCGTAGGCAATGGCCGTTCTTCCTGCGGGGAAGGCGAGGGTCGATGCGGGGTCGGCGTGGCGTCCCAGCGCGCTCGCGACGGGTACGAGACCGTCGCCGTACGCAGTTCCCCGCTTGCTTGCGCGCTTGCTGAGGCTGCCCGCGAGGGTGAATGCGGGTACCTGCGCAGGGAGCGGTCGCACAGCATGGGATCGTCCCCGCCGCGCGAACCGGTCACGGCCCATCCAGTCGTCGTCGTGCACTGACCCGTAACGCAGGTCGGTGATGCCAGCGCTGCGCAGGCCGGCGAGGCGTGCGAAGGCCACGGTATAGGGGCTGGCGGTGAGCAGCACGTGCAATCCGTGTCCTGCGCGCTCGAGCGGCGCGCCGTGATGCGGCGTCCCGAGGAATGCGATCGCACGCAACGCCCGGATCCACCCGGAGGCGGACGCTTCCGCGCTATCGCACGCGCTCCGGATGACCAGCCCGCCCATGCTGTGGCCGACGAGCACCAGTTCGCGCAGCGGCACCGGCCACGTGTCGGCCATCCTTTGCAAGAGGGCGGCGAACTCGGCGCCATTGGTGGAGATGTGCCGGCCCGAGTTGTAGCGCAGATACACCACGGTCGCGTCGAAATCGCGAGCCAGGCATGTCGCGTGGTCGTGCGCGCCGCGATGCCACGAGGCGTCGCTCAGGCACAGGCCGTGCACCATGACGATCACCCGCTGCCGTGCCTGCGGCAGGCGCGCGGCCATGGCGTCGCGGGTCAGCGTCAACGGCTTGCCGTCGACGCGCAGCTGGGTCCGAATGCACAACGGATTGCCGGTCGCTTCCAGGTGATCACCGAGGACGCCATTGAGGGCGGCGACGGCCGCATCACGACCGGGCCCGCGCGGTGCGCCGGCAAGGCGTGCCGTCAGCGGGCCGAGCAAGCCATCGATGCCCCGGCCAACGAGTCGTGTGACGCCGCGCACGGTACGATAGACGACACCCGTCAGCCCGGTCGTTGGAGCGAGGGTTCCGTTGCCGAGCGGATGCCGGCGGCGGACGATGTTGTGGTGCATCGTTTCGACCACGTCGGTCAGGACGACCGTCAGATCGATGGCCAGGCGACTCGCGCCGTGGACGTCGGACACCAGCGAATTTTTGCTCACGCGCTCCCCGGATCGTCGGCGATGGGTGCACTGATGCTGGCGTTGCGCCAACGCCTCAGCGTCGAATGATCAGGCACCGGAATTATGGCGGTGGAACGGCGGACGGACCATGCGACACGCGGCAGCAGGGTGGCCGCACAGGCGGCGCGCCGCTCATTTCATCTGCGCGCGCTTGGCCGACAGCATGATGATGAGGCGCTGCAGCTCGTCCTTGCCGAGGACTGCGGTGGGTAGGGTTACGGTGACGGTGCTGCGGTCTGGCGCCAGCTCCATGGTCAGGCGGCTCTCGCCGAATTGCTGGTGCTCGACGAACGGTTGCGGGCTCACGCGCTTTCGGTCCTGCTCTGACGAAAGCGCGGATTATCGCGCCTTTTTGGCCGCGCGCCGGGATCATGGCTTCGCGAGCGACCCCGAGGTTCTGCGATGCGCTGCGTGGCCCGGCATCCGCCGATCAACGGCGCGCGTTGGCCATATGCCCCAGCGCGATGGCCAGTGCGATGCCGCCAAGCGCTTTCACGACCTGGGGATGCTCGGCGTAGAAGCCGCCTACGCGATCGACGATGGTCGGATCCTTCGCTTCCGCATGGGCGGCGACTTCGCCCACTTCCTGCGGCGTCACCTCCGAGTGCTTCCCTGCTGCATGACGCGTGCCACACGGCACGGCATGGTTTTCGCTCGCCATTTCGGCAGGAACCGTCGCCGGAGGTGCAGCGGCGGGCACTGAGCACGTTGTAGGTACTGGTTCCGGGGCCTGCTGATGGCACGACAGCCGCAGGCGGTACCGGATCCGAACACTGACCGTCGCCGGCCACGAGCAGCGCGGCCGGCATTTCGCGCCCATGCGGGTGAAGTCTTTTCACACGCCGCCCTCGTGCATCGCGCGTTGGGGTTGGCAGGCTGGGCGCTGCAATCATGACAAGGAGCAAGCAATGAGTCTTTTCGGTACTCTGATGAGCAAGATCTTCCCGGCCAGTCACCCTGCCGTCGCCCAGGCGAACACCGCGTCCGCGGGCCAGCAGGGCACGCCGACGGCCGGCGCTGGCCAGCAGGCAACGCAGCAGGCGACGCAACCGGGGCAGGCTGCGACGAGCCCGGCCGCCGCGGGTGCACAGCGTCCGATGGGCAGCACGGCTGCGGCCCCGCCGGTGGACGTCGCGCAGATCCTCGATGAGAAGGCACGCAACAACCCGGAAAAGCTCAACTGGCGCACGTCCATCGTCGATCTCATGAAGCTGGTCGGCATGGACAGCAGCCTCAATGCCCGCAAGAGCCTCGCGCAGGAGCTGCACTACACTGGCGATACCAGCGACTCGGCCGCCATGAACATCTGGCTTCACAAGCAGGTCATGACCAAGCTTGCAGAGAATGGCGGCAAGGTGCCGCAGGACCTGAGACACTGACGCCACTCCGGGCTGGCGGGATTCGCCGGCATGGCCGTTCCGCCGGCCACCGCGCCTCCCGGTCGCCATGAGTCGCACGACCCGAGGTCGATGCGCCTATTGGGGAGGGGTCGATGAATGCTCGTCCCGGAACGACCAACGCGACCGGTCCTGCGGGAATCTCGGGCCGCGGCTGGTGGGACGTCCTGCGGCGCAGCGCCCGGGCCATGATGGCCGAGGAGATGTCTCTGGCGGCCGCGGGGATCGCGTTCTACACGGTGTGGGCATTCTTCCCCGCCCTAGTGGTGCTCGTCGTGCTGGCGGCGCTGGTGCTCGGGAAGCCGCAGGTGCTGGCGGCACTGTCCTGGATCCGGCTCGACCTGCCCGATACGTTCAACACCATGGTCGTGACGCAGCTCGATGCGATTGCCGAGCATTCGCGCCGTCTCTCGATTGCCACGGTGTTGGGAGCGCTGGCGTTCGCCGTCTGGAGCGGGATGCGCGGTGCCCGCGCCCTCATGACGAGCCTGAACCTCGTGTACGCGCAGGAAGAGCAGCGCGGCTTCTGGCACCGCCAGGCCGTCGCGCTCGCGCTGTGCGTGGTCGGGGGCGTGTTCGTGCTGGGCGCGTTGGCCCTCATCGTGGGGCTCGCGGGCACCGGGCTGCAGCTCGCCGCCCCGGGGGGTGCGGGGGTCCTCGCCCCCTCCCGTTGGCCGATGCTGGTCGTCCTCATGATGTTCCTGCTATCGGTGGCTTATCGCTACGGCCCCAGTCGCAGGATCGCGAAATGGCGCTGGGTGACGTGGGGCGCCACGGCAAGCGCGACCATCTGGGTCGCGGGGTCGGTGCTGCTTTCGTACTACACGGCAAACTACCCGCACCTCAATCCGCTGCTGGGCTCGCTCGGCTCGGTGATGATCTTCCTCTTCTGGTGCTACCTGACGGTGCTCACCATTCTGCTTGGCGCGCATATCAACGCGGAGCTCGAGCGGCACACGACCGCAGATTCCGGCACCGGTGCAGCGCGCCCGGCCACGGAGCGGGACGCACGCGTGGCAGATGCCCTTCCCGGAGCGGACGGCGTCGCCTGATCTTCGCAGCTCGAGCGGGAACGCAAGATATTTTCCGGTGGATGTCGATTCCGCGGGTTCCCGATCGACGTACCTGTAGAGCCGCGCATCCCGAGCGCCCGCCGATTCCCGGGGGACGGGCCGGCTCGAGCTTTCCAGGAGAGCAACGATGCGTGTCATGGTGATCGTGAAGGCAAGCCCCGAATCCGAGGCCGGCAAGATGCCCAAGCGGGAGCTGCTCGAGGCCATGGGCCGGTTCAACGAGGAGCTCGTCAAGGCCGGGGTGATGCTCGCCGGCGAGGGTCTGCACCCAAGTACCAAAGGCAAGCGGGTGCGCTTCTCGGGCAGCAAGCGCACGGTAGTCGACGGCCCATTCGCCGAAACCAAGGAGCTCGTCGCCGGCTTCTGGCTGTGGCAGGTCAGGTCGATGGAGGAGGCCGTGGAGTGGGTGCGCCGCTGTCCCAATCCGATGGAAGGCGACTCGGAGATCGAGATCCGGCCCGTGTTCGAGATGGAGGATTTCGGCGCCGAGCTGACGCCCGAGCTGCGCGCGCAGGAAGAACGCCAGCGCACCGAAGTGGACCAGCGCACGAAGAGCGCCCACTGATCCATCGCCATCCATACCCTTCGAGGAGACATCATGAAAGTGCAGCCCTACCTGTTCTTCAACGGCAAGTGCGAGGAAGCCATCGAGTTCTACCGGCGCAGTCTCGGCGCCGAGCTGGAGATGCTGATGCGCTACAGGGAAAGTCCCGAACCGCCGCCGCCGGGCATGCTGCCGGCCGGCTACGAAGACAAGATCATGCATGCCTCGCTGCGGGTCGGCGAGACGGTGGTCATGGCTTCCGACGGCTGCGGCGGCCCCGTGGCCTTCGACGGATTCTCGTTGTCGATCGACGCCAAGGATGCCGCCACCGCCGACCGCCTGTTCGGCGCGCTTGCGGACGGTGGCGAAGTGCGCATGCCGCTCGCGAAGACGTTCTGGTCGCCGCGATTCGGCATGGTCAAGGACCGCTTCGGCGTCGGCTGGATGGTGAGCGTCGCCGCCTGATACGAGGATGGCACTGTCCTTGCCCGGGCACCGGTACGTCATTGCTGCGTGCGAGAATGATCGTCGTCGGTGCATGCAACACGGAGGATCGATTGGACTACATGCTGTTGATCATGGAACCAGCCGGGCAGCGGCAGGAGCGGTCCGAAGACGAGGGTCGCAATCTCTATCAGCGCATGCTGGATTGGAGTGCCGACCTCAAGCGCCGCGGGCTGCTCAACATGGGCCAGTCGCTGCGCTCGGACGAGGAAGGTGCGCGCGTGCAGGTTCGCGGCGGCAAGCGCACGCTGCGCGACGGCCCGTTCGCCGAGGCGAAGGAGATGGTCGGCGGGTTCTTCCTGCTCGATTGCGCATCGCGGGCCGAGGCGGTGGCGATCGCGAGCGAATGCCCGGCCGCGCAATGGGCGACCGTCGAGGTGCGTGAGTTCGGGCCCTGCTTCGAGTGACGTGGCGGTTGGTTCTGGCGTGACGCCATCGGGTACGCATCGCACGGTCGAGGCGGTGTGGCGCATGGAGTCCGCCAGGATCATCGGCGGACTCGCCCGCGTGCTGCGCGACGTCGGCCTCGCCGAAGAGCTGGCGCAGGATGCGCTTGTTGCAGCGCTGGAACAGTGGCCGGCGAGCGGCGTGCCGGACAATCCGGGTGCATGGCTCATGGCCACGGCAAAGCATCGCGCGATCGACGTGATCCGCCGCAACGCGCTGCATGAACGCAAGGAGGAAGAGCTCACCCGCGTGATCGAGGCACAGCTCGGGGCGGCAACGCCCAGCGTGGAAGCCGCCGTCGAAGCCGCGTTCGACGAGCCGATCGGCGACGATCTCCTGCGTCTCATGTTCATCGCGTGCCATCCGGTGTTGTCGCGGGAGGCGCGGGCGGCGCTGACGCTGCGTCTGCTCGGCGGCCTGACGACCGACGAGATCGCGCGCGCGTTCCTCGTGGCCGAGCCGACCATCGCGCAGCGCATCGTCCGGGCCAAGCGCACGCTGGCCGAAGCGCGCGTGCCGTTCGAGCTGCCGCCGCGCGACCAACTCGGTGCGCGCCTGTCGTCCGTGCTCGAGGTCATCTACCTCATCTTCAATGAAGGCTATTCGGCGACGGCGGGCAGCGACTGGATCCGTCCGGCGCTGTGCGACGACGCGCTGCGGCTCGGCCGCATGCTGGCGGAGCTCGCGCGTGACGAGCCCGAGGTGCATGGGCTCGTGGCGCTGATGGAAATCCAGGCCTCGCGGCTGCGTGCCCGCACCGGCCCGCAAGGCGAGCCGATCCTCCTGCTCGACCAGAATCGCGCCCGCTGGGACGCGCTGCTGATCCACCGCGGTCTTGCGGCACTCGCGCGTGCCGAGGCGCTGACGAGTGCCACGGCGACCGCGACAGGACTGGGCCCCTATGCTCTCCAGGGCGCGATCGCGGCTTGTCACGCACGGGCGCGCTCTGCCGCAGAAACCGACTGGCCGCGCATCGCTGCACTGTATGACGCGCTCGCGCAGGTTGCCCCGTCGCCCGTCGTGGAGCTCAATCGCGCGGTCGCTCTCGCCATGGCCTTCGGACCGGCCGCCGGCCTGGAAATCGTCGACGCGCTGCGTGCCGACCCGCAACTCAAGGATTACCACCTGCTGCCGAGCGTGCGCGGCGACCTCCTGCACAAGCTCGGACGAGGTGCGGAGGCAAAGGCGGAGTTCGAGCGAGCGGCTGCGATGACACGCAATGCGCGCGAACGTGCGCTGCTGCTGGAGCGTGCCGCCGGGTGCCCCTGAGAGCAGGCGTGCGTCGTTGCGCGACCGCGCGCGCGCCTGCGGGCCTATCGGTTGATTGTGCCGCGCACCAGATGCGCGTGCTTGAGCATTGTCATGCCTGCGGCCTCGATTCCATGCCGTGGCGTGCCCTTCCATTGACGGCCATCAGTGCTTCGCAGCGCGCGTGAACGTATGCTTGAAACCGCAGGCCGGCACGAGTAAGTTGACCGTGTGCGATGCGAGGCACTCAGGCGGCGCAGCAGCGGCGGCCGGGAAGGTTTGCCATGGTGACAAGGACCGATCGCAGGGAAAGGGCTCGCGCGGAGTTCCCGACGGGTGAACGTGTCGGCGCTGCATGGGACCCGGTGGCGTGGTCGATCGCCTACTGGAATTGCTGCGCGCGTTCCGCGGAGATATGGTGGACGCGCCGCGCCGGACCGGCCGCGATCGCTGCCATCAGCCAGGACCGCCTGCGTGCGCTGGTCAGGTTTGCGCGCGATCATTCGCCGCTGTACCGCGAGCTGTACCGGTTGCTCCCGGCCGATTGCGATTCCGTTACGGCACTTCCGGTGGTGACGAAGCAGCAACTCATGCCGCACTTCGAGCAATGGGTCACGGATCCGGCAATCCGGCTCGCCAGCCTGGAAGCTTTTCTCGCCGACCGCAGGCACGTCGGCGAGCAATACCTCGGTCGCTACTTCGTCTGGAAGAGCTCCGGGAGCACCGGTGTCCCGGGGATCTACCTGCAGGATGCCGACGCCATGGCGGTCTACGATGCGTTGGTGCTCGCGCAGCTCGACGTCGCCGTCTGGAGCGCCGATTATGCGGTGCGCATGGCAGCGGCGAACGGGCGCGCGGCACTGATCGTCGCGACCGGAGACCATTTCGCGAGCATCGCATCGTGGCAACGGGCGCGCCGGCTCAATCCCGCCTTGCGGACGCGTAGCTTCTCCGTTCTGACGCCCGTCTCGCGCCTCGTGGCCGAGCTGAACGCCTATCAGCCGGCCTTCCTGGCGAGCTATCCCACCGTGCTGTGTCTGCTCGCGGAGGAGCAACGCCTTGGTCGGTTGCACATCCAACCGTTGAGCCTTTGGTCCGGCGGCGAATGCCTCGCCCCAACGGCGCACGCCGCCATCGAGCGCGTGTTCGGCTGTCCGCTCAGCAACGAGTACGGCGCGTCGGAGTGCCTGAGCATCGCGTACGAGTGCCACGCCGGATGGCTCCACGTCAACGCAGACTGGGTGCTGCTGGAGGCGGTCGATGCCGATCGCCGTCCGGTGCCTGCCGGAGTGCCGTCACATACGACGCTGCTGACCAACCTGATGAATCGGGTGCAGCCGATCATCCGCTACGACCTTGGCGACAGCATCGTCGTCAATCCGGAGCCGTGTGCCTGCGGCAACCCGCTGCCCTCGATCCAGGTCGAAGGGAGGCGCGACGAAGTGCTCGTCGTCCACAATCGCGACGGACGCGAGGTCCAGTTGCTGCCGATGGCACTCACGACCGTGGTCGAGTCGGCGACCCGGCTGCATCGGTACCAGCTCGTGCAAACGGCGCCGGACCGTCTTCAGGTGCGTCTCGACGAACACGCCACACCCGAAGAGCGCGCTGCCGCGTGGACCGCGGTTGCCAAGGCGTTGCGCAACCATTTTGCCGCGCAGGGGATCGATAACCTGAAGCTGACTCTCGATCCCGGGCCGCCCCGGCTGGATGCGCCCGGCGGCAAGCTGCGGGTCATGCGCCGCATGAGCGAAACGCACGCCGAGGCCTAGCCTTTCACGCAGATGAGCGGCGCGAGCCGCGCCACCTTGCGCGCCAGGCCGGCTTCGTGGGCCGCATCGACCACGGCCGCGACGTCCTTGTACGCCCCAGGAGCTTCCTCGGCGACGCCCCTCCCTGACGCGCTGCGCACCAGAATGCCGCGCGCTGCGAGCTCGTCGGTCACCTGCCGCCCGCGCCAGGTGCGCAAGGCCTGGTGACGACTCATTGCCCGGCCGGCACCGTGGCATGCGGACGAGAAGGCCTGCCCTTCGGACGCGGCGGTTCCCGCGAGCACGAAGGAGCCGGTGCCCATCGATCCCCCGATCAGGACGGGCTGGCCGACCGCACGCAGCGGCGGCGGCAAATCCGGATGACCGGGTCCGAACGCGCGCGTCGCGCCCTTGCGGTGCACGTGCAGTTGCCGCTGCTGGCCATCGATCTCGTGCATCTCGACCTTGCAGGTATTGTGCGACACATCGTAGAGCAGCGGCAGGTCGGCGCGGGGCAGGATCTCCGCGAACACTGCGCGCACGAGGTGTGTGAGGATCTGGCGGTTGGCCAATGCGCAATTGATCGCGGCGCGCATCGCGCCGAGGTAATCCGCGCCGAGTTCCGAGCGGATGGGCGCGCAGGCCAGCTCGCGGTCGGGCAGGGTGATCCCGTAGCCCGGCGCGGCGATGGCCATGCGTTGCAGGAAGTCGGTGCCGATCTGATGTCCGAGGCCGCGTGAGCCGCAGTGGATCATCACCTCGATGGCGCCCAGCGCGAGGCCATAGGCGCGGGCGATCTCCGGGTCGAACACTTCGGTGACTTCCTGCACCTCTAGGTAGTGATTGCCACTGCCGAGGGTGCCCATCTCGTCGCGCTGGCGCCTCTTGGCCTGCATCGAGACACTGCCGGGCTTCGCGTGCAGCATGTGCCCACGCTCCTCGATATGCGCGAGATCGTCCGGGCGCCCCCAGCCGCGGTCCACCGCCCATTGCGCGCCGCCAAGCAGCATCGCGTCGGTGTCGTCAGCCGAGAGATGGATCGCGCCGGTACTGCCCATGCCGGCCGGGATCCGCTCGAAGAGCATGTCGGCGAGGCGCTTCTGCACGGCGAGCACATCGCCTCGCTCGAGTCCCGTGTGCAGGCAGCGCACGCCGCAGGAAATGTCGAAACCGACGCCACCGGCCGAGACCACGCCGCCGCGGTCGGCGTCGAACGCGGCGACGCCCCCGATCGGGAAACCGTATCCCCAATGCGCGTCGGGCATTGCGTAGGAGGCGCGCACGATACCGGGCAGTGCGGCCACGTTGACCGCCTGCTCGTACACCTTGTCGTCCATCGCGCGGATCAGCGGCTCACTGGCGTAGATGACCGCCGGTACCTGCATGGTGCCATGACGCGCGATCTCCCACGCGTGCGCACTCCGTCGAACGAGGCGGCTGATGTCCATGCACTCAGATGTCGACCACCGTCTGGGCAATCCAGCCGTCGTTCTCGCGCGCAACGCGCAGCGTGGTGAAGGTCGCGCCCTTCAGCTCGACGGCAGGCTGGTGGCGAGCCCGGTTGACGCTCTCTCCCCAAGCGTCGCCCTCCAGACTCGCCCCGTCGAACCGGACGGCGAACCGGCTGAACAACATGTTGCGTGTGGCCATTTCGTAGATCAGCGCGTTGAGCCACGCCGCGAACAGGAGTTCGTCATCAGGTGCTGCGCAGCGGATTTCCACGCGCTGACAGGGTATGACGAGCGCCGGATCGGTGACGATCGCCGTCATCGCGATCGCCGCCTGCTCGAAAGCCTCGGCCTTGGACCTGCCGAGCCCACGCACCCCCATGTCCGCCATGTGCGGGAAGTGCTCCCACTGCGCGCCGGTGACGGGGGCGGGAGCGCCGGAGCGCGCGCCGGGCCGCTGCGCACGTGCAGGCAACGGTCCGGGCATGGCTTCAGGCACGTCGCGGATGCTGCTTGCCGCTGCGCACCCGTTTCGCCTGCGGGCCGCTGTCGCCGAGAGCCTCGATGAACTTCACGGGCGTGCCCGGCGCAAGCGCTTCGAAGGGAGGACGCACCACATTGTCGCGGCTGAAATAGAGCTCGCGGCCATCCGCCGTGGTGATGAATCCGTATCCCTCGTCGCTGACGAGCCGCGCCACCGTTCCATGCTGCGTCGGCTCGTGCGTCTTCACATCCAGCCGAATCTCGCGGGCGACATCCTCGAGCTGCCGGGTGGCGACATCGAAGGCATCGCGGAGCGCGACGTAGACGTCCTCGTCATGGTGCCGGGTGGCGACGATCTCCGCATGACCGGGAACGCGGACATCGACGCGCACCTCGAACTGTCGCCCCTGCTGCTGGTGCCTGTCAGCCTCGTCCACCGTGACCCGGCAGCTCGTGATCCGGGGATGAAAGCGCTCCAGGCTCGCAACCTTGTCGCGGATACGCGCTTCCAGCGCCTCCGACGCTCCGATCTTGCGGATGGTGATCTGCAGCGGAATTTGCATCGTGCTTCTCCTCGACGGCGTCCTGCGCAGCGGTCGCGCCGACCGCCGATCGCATGGATCGATCATGATCCGCATGCAGGCACCGGTGTTGACGGTCGTCAACGGTCGAACGTCCGCTCTGCTGCGTCGCGACGGCATGCCCTTTCCGCGCTTCATTGACGACTGTCAACCACGCGTCCCGACAAGCGCCTAGCCTGAATCTGCCGGGAGTCCGTGCGTAACATTTGGGTTGCGGACGGGCGTGTTCAACCGAGGAGCGAAAGGTGCAAGCGATGAGTGCGGGAGAGCTGTGCAGCCGTGCAGTGGTGTTCGCCTACCCGGACATGGCGCTCAACGAGGCAGCCAGGCTGATGCGTGAACATCACGTGGGCAGTCTCGTCGTCGTGGAAGAAAGGGATGTCGGTCGCGTGCCCATCGGAATGGTCACGGACCGCGACATCACGGTGGCCGTCATCGCGCGTGACCTGGATGCCCGCACGATCAATGTGGGCGAGATCATGAGCGCCGATCCCGTCACCGTCCGCGAGAGCGACAGCGTGTTCGATGCGCTTCGGGTGATGCGCACCGGCGGCGTGCGCCGGGTCCCCGTCGTTGGCACCAACGGAACGCTGGTCGGGATTCTCGCGCTCGACGACGTGCTTGAGGCAGTTGCCGAGGAGCTGCGCGACGTCGCCTCGGCGATCTCCAGCGAACGAGCGCACGAGCAGCGCGCGCGGCCGTAGATGGCCGCAATCCTCGCCTCGCGCGACGGCGCCTCGACAACGGATCCGCCATGAAGCTCCCCATCGACATCGCCTCGGGCCCAAGCGCGGAGCTCGTCGTCATCATCGAGCAGATGGTGAACGATCCCGAGCGTGAAGAGCCGCCCACCCTCGCCGAGGTCCGCGCCGTGATTTGGGATCGCATGAGTGCTGCCGATCGGCGCGACGAAAGGCTCCATCCGCAGCTGAATGCATCGCTGCTGGACGAGGTGGACGCGCTCATCGACGAGTTCGGGGGCGATGCGCTCGCGCTCGACTTCGTGGCCGTCAAGGCCAGCGAGCCACTCTCGCGGATCATCGAAATCGCGATGGGCGATCCCTTGGTGAGGCACGAACCCACGCTGGGCAGGGTGCGCGACGCGATGAGTGCGGGCTTGACCGCAAAGCTGGTTGGCGATGGAATCATCGAGGCCGACGAGGATCAGACGCTGCTGGCCGAGATCGAGGGCCTGATCGACCGGCATGGCCAGGACGCGGTTGCCGAGGCGTTCATCCGTTTCGAATAGGCGCGCTGCCGTGCCCACCGATGCGACGACGCAAGTTCCTGACGGGCAGCGGTAGCGCCATCGTGCTGCGCGCGGCCGGGGCGCATGCCGGCGACAGCGGAACGGGCAGGTCGAGCGTCGATCCTGCGGATCGCTCCGCCACGCTGTTCCTTTGCGGCGACGTGATGACCGGACGCGGGATCGACCAGATCCTGCCGCATCCGGTAGAGCCGCATCTTTTCGAGCCCTACGCGCGGTCTGCCCTCGAATACGTTGCGCTGGCTGAGCGGCGCAGCGGACCCATTCCGCGGCGGGTCGACCCCGCGTACGTGTGGGGCGATGCGCTGGAGGAGCTCGACAGGGTGCGCCCCCACGCCCGGATCGCCAATCTCGAGACCGCCGTCACCACGTCCGAGCTGCCGGCCCCGGGCAAGGGCATCCACTACCGCATGCATCCCGCGAACATCGCCTGTCTGGCCGCGGCCGGGCTCGATTGCGTCGCGCTCGCGAACAACCACGTGCTCGACTGGGGATCGCGTGGTCTCGAGGAAACGCTGGCCACGTTGCGGCATGCCGGCATTCGCACCGCGGGTGCCGGCCGCGACGGCACCGAGGCAGCGGCACCGGCTGTCATCGATCTCGCGCACGGAGGCCGCTGTCTCGTCTTCGCGTTCGCGGCCATCGACAGCGGTGTTCCGGACGCATGGGCTGCGAACGCTGGTCCTGGCGTCAATCTGCTCCGCGACTTGTCCGACGCGACCGTCGGACACATCGCGCGGGCGATCGCGGTCCACAAGCGTGCAGACGACATGGTCGTGATGTCGATCCACTGGGGCGGCAATTGGGGCTACCGGATCGGCGCGCCGGAGCGGGCTTTCGCGCAGGGGCTGATCGATCGCGCCGGCGTGGACGTCCTGTACGGCCATTCCTCCCATCACGCCAAAGGCATCGAGGTCTACCGCGACCGGCTGATTCTTTACGGCTGCGGCGACTTCCTCAACGATTACGAAGGCATCGGTGGGCACGAGGCCTACCGGCCGGATCTCGCGCTGATGTATTTTCCAACGATTGCCCCGACAGGTGCGTTGCTGGGCCTGCGAATGCTGCCCACACGAACCCAGCGGTTCCGGATTCATCGGGCGAGTCGCGCCGATGCGGGATGGCTCCGAACCATGCTCGAGCGCGAAGGACGGGAGCTGGGAACGGGCGCAGTCGTCGACGCCGATGGGGCGCTCCTGCTCCGTTGGAGCCAGGCGCGCGTCAGCGCCACAAGCTGAACTGCCGCGGCGTCAGCGCGGGCTGGTGCGCTTCATGGGTTCACGGCCGCGGTGCGGGCATCCAGCGGTCGAACCACGCGACCGCGAGGGCGATGACCTGAACAAGAGCGCCCGGCTCTTCGAAAAGATGCGTCGCGCCGGGCACGATCTGCAGCGCCTTGTCGACGTGCAGCGCCTGATGCGCCTGCCGGTTGAGGGCCAGCACCTCCGTGTCCGCACCGCCGACGATCAGCAGGCTCGGAGCGCGGACCCGTGCCAGCAGCGCCGGCGGTGTCAGGTCCGGTCGACCACCTCTTGACACGACCGCAGCGATGCGACCATCCATGGCCGCAGCGGACAGGGCCGCCGCGGCGCCGGTGCTGGCGCCGAAATAGGCGATGGGATGGACGCCCGCGGCCTTGTGGCCCCGCACGAAGACCGTCGCGGCGAGCAGGCGCTCGGTCAGGAGAGCGATGTCGAAGCGGGTGGCGTAGTCGCGATCTTCGTCGCGCGTGAGGAGGTCGAAGAGCAGGGTGCCGAATCCCGCGGCGTGGAGCGCGCTCGCAACCTGCAGGTTGCGCGGGCTATGACGTGAGCTGCCGCTGCCATGGGCGAACACGATCACGCCGCGTGCATCGTGCGGGACGCAGAGTGCGCCATCGAGCAGCACCTGCCCGCTGGCGATGGTGACGCTGACGGGAACCGCCGGGTGAGAGGAGAGGGGCAGGATCATCGTGTGCACTCACGCGGTCATGGTTCCAGGGCCTCGCTACTCCCCGCAGCTCGCCTCATGCGCGCCCGTTGCGGCTTGCACATGCGCTGCGCCCGCGTCGTCGTGGCACCTGCCATGAGCTTGAGCCAAAGGACGCGGCCTAAGCAACGGCTTCATCGTAGGCGTACGCCTCAGCCCGATGTTGACAGCGGTCAACCGTTGGATCGCGCCCCGGCATGCGAGGGTAGCTCGAGCGCGTCGTTTCACCGGAGCGCCCGTAGCTGAACGGAGCGGTCGGCGGCGGGCGCATCCTTGATGGCCATCAACGTAGGACCGCTGGCAGCGGCCACAATGCACTGGTGATCATGCCTCCCGGGCCGCGATTGCCTCGGCAGGTGCCGCACCTCCCACTCGCCAATGACTCCAAGAGCCGCTTCCAAGCCCGTCGCGTACGTCGAACGCAGGGGCTGTCGCGACGGAAGCTCCGCACCGGAGGCGGGCAATGCCGGTCCACTCGTGGCCGATGCCGCGACCCATGGCGGGCAACGGCGTGCTCGCGAAAGCGCCCGCCGCGGTGGAGCTGGGGAAGCGCGGTGGAACCGATGCATCACGTCAGCGGAGATCCGGCATGGATGAGGCCACGCGACCGGACGTTCCCCCCGCTTCCATCGAGCCCGCCCCCGAAGGTGCTGCCCGGGCGGTGCCGTTCCGTGACCTGCGCCGCCGTTGCGACGCCGATCTGTTCCGGTTCGGGACGACCGCGGAGCTCGAGGCCTTGCCCGAGCTCTTCGGCCAGGAGCGGGCGAAGCAAGCCATCGAGCTCGGAATCGGCGTGCGGCGCGACGGCTATAACCTCTTCGTGCTTGGGCCCGCGGGAGGCGGCAAGCACACCCTGCTGCGGCGTCTGGTGGAACAGGCCGCCGCGACCGGCGAAAGTCCGCCGGACTGGTGTTACGTGTTCGATTTCGAGCGACCGCACGAACCGCAGGCCCTCCAGTTGCCCGCAGGGGCGGGCGCGCGGCTGCGTGACGGCATGCGTCGACTCGTCGACGATCTGCTCGGCGCCATTCCGGCGGCGTTCGACAGCGATGAATATCGGGCGAAGCTCGAAGCGATCGACACCGAGTTCAGCCAGCGGCACGAGACCGCGCTGCGGGAGCTCGCGCAAGCCGCGGATCAGCAGGAGATCGCGCTCGTGCGTACGCCGACCGGCTTCACGCTCGCCGCGGTCAAGAACGGCGAGGTGCTCGGCGCCGACGAATTCGCCGCGCTGGACAAGGAACGTCGCGAGAAGATCGAAGCGGCCATCGCGTCCCTGCAGCAGCGGCTGGAACAGCTCGCGCGGGACGCCCACCACTGGCATCACGAGCGCCGCGAGCGGATGCGTGCGCTCAACCGCGAGGTTGCGAGCTACTCGGTCAATCTCGCGCTCACCGAACTTCGCCGCAGCTTCAGCGAGCTGCCGGCCGTGCAGAAATACCTCGCGACCGTCGAGCAGAATCTCGTCGACAACGCGGAAGATTTCCGTGCCGCTCCCGATGCGCCCGCAGCAGTCATGGTCGATGGCGCGCCGGGTTCACGCGCGGCGGCGCTGCGGCGCTACAGCGTCAACCTGCTCGTTGCGCAGGACGGGCATGCCGGGGCGCCCGTCGTGTCCGAGGAACACCCCACGCATCAGAACCTGCTCGGCCGGATCGAGCATACCGCGCAGCTCGGTGCGCTCGTCACCGACTTCACGCTCATCAAGCCCGGCGCATTGCATCGCGCCAACGGCGGATACCTGCTGCTCGACGCGCACAAGCTGCTCGCCCAGCCGTTCGCATGGGAGGCGCTCAAGCGCGCGCTCACGACGCGTCGGCTGCGTATGGAGTCGCTGGGCCAGCTCTATGGTCTGGTCAGCACGGCGTCGCTGGAGCCCGAGCCCATTGCACTCGACGTCAAGGTCATCCTGTTCGGGGAACGGCTCTGGTATCACCTCCTGTTCGCGCTCGACCCGGATTTCGCGCGGCTGTTCAAGGTCGCCGTGGATTTCGACGACGACATCGAGAGGAATGCGGAGAACCAGGAGCTGCTTGCCCGGCTGATCGCCACGGTGGCGCGGCGCGATGGGCTGGCATCGCTCGATCGCAGCGCCGTGGCCCACCTGATCGAGGAAAGCGCGCGCAGTGTCGGCGACAGCGAGCGCCTCTCGATGCACGTCGGGAGCCTGCGTGACCTCCTCGTCGAAACCGACTTTTACGCGCGGCGCGACGGTGCTGCAGTGGCCGACGCGAGTCATGTCGACGCGGCCATTGCCGCACAGGTCCGACGCGCCGACCGCATGGACCAGCGGCTGCGCCAGGAGATCCTGCGCGATACGGTGCTCATCGACACCGAAGGCGAGCGCGTGGGTCAGGTGAACGCTCTGGCTGCGTATTCCGTGGGCGCGCGCCTGTTTGCCAGGCCCGTTCGGATCACCGCGACCACGCGCGTGGGCGACGGCGAAGTCGTCGACGTGCAGCGCGAGATCCAGCGCGGCGGGCCGATACACTCCAAAGGCGTGTTCATCCTGGCGTCGTTCCTGGCGTCGCGCTTCTCCGCCACGCGCCCCCATGCATTGCGGGCGAGTCTCGTGTTCGAGCAGACGTACGACGAGGTGGAGGGCGACAGCGCCTCCGCAGCGGAGCTTTGTGCGCTGCTGTCGTCGATCGCGGCGCTGCCGATACGGCAGTCGGTGGCCATCACCGGCTCCGTGAATCAATACGGCCAACTGCAGCCGATCGGGGCGGTCAACGCCAAGATCGAGGGCTTCTTCGACATCTGCAGCGCGCGCGGCCTGACCGGAAACCATGGCGTCGTGATCCCCTCGGGCAACGTCAAGCATCTCATGCTGCGCGACGATGTCGTCCGTGCCGCGGAGCGGGGCCTGTTCAGGGTCTACGCCGCGGAGAGCATCGACGAGGCCATCGCGGTCCTGACGGGAGTCGTCGCAGGCACGCAGCGCGCGTCTGGCGACTATCCGCCCGACTCGTTGAACGGTCGCGTTGCGCAGCGCCTGCGTGAATTCTCGAAGCTGCCCGAGGTGATCGCCGGCGCCCTTGCCGCCGCGCGCCGGCGGCGGGGCCCGGTGCGCCTGCGCGATTGATAGCCGCGGCAGGGATCACCGTGCCGGCGGACGCGGCAGCAGTCGCGCGAGTGCGCAATGCAACGGCAAGTAGAGGAGCACTGGCACCAGCACGAGGTACGCCAGCAGCCACGCGCTCTCCGGCAGCCATGACAATCCGAGCCGCGCTGGCAGGAATACCCAGTTGATGTTCTGGCCGATGTCGGTCAACGCGTACGTGCCCAGCACGACGCCCCAGAACAACATGGTCTGCAACCCCAGCGCGCGGCGATCGTATCCCCAGCGCAGAAGCAGGCCGATCCAGATCACCGGCAGGGCGACGTGGAACAGCGACAGGGCGCGCAGGAGAAGCGGCAGGCCGGGGTCGAGGATGTAGTCGGTGATCTCGCCGATCTCGACGCCGGTGGTCAGGCGCACCAGGAAGACCAGATTCCAGTAGAGCTCGAACGGCAGGATGCCGATCACCATCATGCTGTTCAGGAGCGGGCTCGTACGCCACAGCGCCGCAACGGTGACGAACAGCGCGACGTCGGAGAGCCACAGGTAATTGCGCCAGCCGAACAGATGCCAGTAGTAGGGGACGAGCACCAGGGCAACGGCGGTCAGGCCGATGCGCAGCCAGAAGGGGGCTGCGGGTGCTGCTGCGGTGCCGGCCACCCTGGAGGGTACCGGCTGCGCGTGCTCGGCGGCGTCTGACTCCACGCCCGCTCAGGCTGGCTTGAGGTGTGCGTAGAACACGCGCTTGGCACCCTCGACGATCGCGAGGTACGCGAGGACCAGGGCCGCGACGATCGCCAGTTGCCTGAACGTCGGCGCGACGAAGCCCATGTAGCCCCCCACGGGCGTGGACACGAGCGCGACGGCGATGACCAGCACGGCGCACGCACTCGCGACGAGTGCGGGATGGGCCCGGCTCGTGAGCGCATTGCCGCGGGTCCGGATGATGAAGATGACCAGGACCTGCGACGCGAGGGACTCGATGAACCAGACCGTCTGGAACAACGCGGCCCCGGCGTGGAGAAACGTCAGCAGGACATAGAACGTCAGCAGGTCGAACAGCGTGCTCACCGGCCCCAGCACCCACATGAAGTTGCGTATGAAGCGCATGTCCCAATGCTGGGGCCCGCGCACCTCGTCGGCGTCCACCCGGTCCAGCGGGATGGCGATCTCGGAGAAATCGTACAACACGTTGTTCAGCAGGACCTGCCCCGGCAACATCGGCAGGAACGGCAGGAACAGTGCCGCGCCGGCCATGCTGAGCATGTTGCCGAAATTCGAGCTCGTTCCCATCATGATGTACTTGCGGATGTTGGCGAACGTGCGGCGGCCTTCCAGCACGCCGTCGTGCAGCACCTGCAGGTCGTGCTTGAGAAGAATCAGGTCGGCGGCGTCCTTCGCGACGTCCACCGCGGTGTCGACCGAAATGCCCACATCCGCGGTGTGGAGCGCCGGGGCGTCGTTGACGCCGTCGCCGAGATAGCCGACCACGCGCCCATGGGCTCTGAGGGCCAGGATGATCCGGTTCTTCTGGCGCGGGCTCACGCGGCAGAAGAGATTGACGTGCGCAGCGCGCACCTGGAGCGCCGCATCGCTCAGGTGGTCGATGTCGGCGCCGGTCAGCACGCCGCGGATCTCCACGCCAAGGCGGCGGCAGACATGCTCGGTCGTGCGCTCGTTGTCGCCGGTGACGACTTTCACCGCGATGCCCGAGCCCACCAGCGCGGCGAGCGCCTTTGCCGCGCTGGCTTTGGGCGGGTCGAGGAACGCCGCAAACCCGGCGAACACGAGCGCGGCCTCATCCCCGACATCGGCGTGCAGATGATCCCGGCCGACCTCCTTGTAGGCGATGCCGAGCACGCGCAGCCCGGCGTCGCCGAGTCCGGCCAGCGTTTGCTCGGCCTGCTCGCGCAGCGCAGGCGTCCAGGGTACAGGCGTCGCGCCGTTGCCAGTCAGGCATCCGGTCGACAGGCGGAGCACGTCCTCGGGTGCCCCTTTCACGACGAGCAGGCGCGTGCTTGCGTCGTCGATCAGCACCGAAATCCGCCGCCGCTCGAAGTCGAACGGCGCCTCGTCGATCTTCGTCCAGCGCCGTACGTCGACGTGCTCGTGCGCGAGAATCGCATCGTCGAGCGGGCTCCGGATACCCGTCTCGAAGCGGCTGTTCAGATACGCCAGGGTCAGGACCCGGTCGCTGTCGCGGCCCGTGAGATCGATGTGCCGGTCGAGACTTATGCGGGCCTCGGTGAGCGTGCCGGTCTTGTCCGTGCAGAGCACGTCCATCGATCCCAGGTTCTGGATGGCCGCCAGGCGCTTGACGATGACCCGCTTGCGCGCCATGCGCAGCGCGCCGTGCGCCAGGGTGACGGACACGATCATCGGCAGCAGCTCCGGCGTGAGCCCGACGGCGAGAGCGATCGCAAACAGGAACGATTCGAGGACCGGCTTGTGCGTCGCCGTGTTCACCAGCAGGACGAACAGCACCATCAGCACCGTGAGGCGCATGATCAGCAGCCCGAAACGCCGCAGGCCGACGTCGAACGCGGTGGCCGGGGGCTCCCGGCTCAGCAGCGCTGCGATGTCCCCGATGGCGGTCGACCGTCCGGTCCTGCACACGAGGAGCCGTGCCGTTCCGCTGACGATGGAGGTTCCCATGAAGACGGCGTTGGTGGCGAGCTGCAGCTCCGTGGCGTGCGGTTGCAGATCCTCCGCGCGTTTCTCGACCGGAAACGACTCCCCCGTCAGCACGGCCTGATTGGCGAACAGGTGCTGCGCTTCGAGCAGTCGGCCGTCCGCGGGAACCAGGCTGCCGGCCTCCAGCAGCACGACGTCGCCGGGCACGAGGTGTGGCAGCGTCACCCGGTGTGGCGTGCCATCGCGCAACACCGCCGCACGCACCTGCACGGATTGGCCCAGGCGATGGGCGGCCCGACCGGCGCGGTATTCCTGCACGAAGTCGAGGATGACGCTCGTGAGCACCATGAGGGTGATGATCACGAAGCTCGCGAGCTCACCGGCCAGCGCGGCGACGACGCTCGCGGCGATGAGGATCACGACCAGCGGATTGCGGAACCGCCGCAGGAAATCGCTGACCAGTGAACCTTCGCGTTCATCGCGGAACCGGTTCGGACCGTAGCGCCTGAGGCGACTGCGCGCCTCCGTTGCGGAGAGTCCGGCAGGCGACGCGGCGAGCTCGCGCAGCAGCTCGGGAAGCGGAGAGAGCCACCACGCGCCGCCTGACCGAGGGCTGGCCGAATGCGCCGCGCCGGGCTGGGAAGTCGTTGTGCCGCGCGGGCGCCCGTGCTGCTCGAGCGGGTGCACCACCGGTGGCAACGGAGACCTGGCTTGGGAAGGGGGCATGGCTGGGTGACCAGGCGAAGCGACCCTCGGTGACGGCACCGCCGGCTTCCAGGAAGCAACCGGCGACCGGTTTGCCGACCCCGCGGAGCGATTCTTCGCCCCAACGATCCCCTCATACCATCCGGTGACCGTTGACGACCGTCAAGATGGACGCCCTGGGCGCATGATTCCATGGGTGCAAGCGCGGAAACGCGACCCGTGCGCGCGGGCCAAGCATGCGCAATCGGGCCGGGGCGCCGAAAAGCGGCGCGTCGCGGCCGCTGTTACTGGCGGCCGCGTGGCTTGCAGCATCGAGCGCTATGAAATCTTACTCCGACCCCAACCCAGTGCCGTTGCGCACCCCCGTGGTGCCGCCTCTCGACGGCCGGCGCGAGCCCTTGCCGTGGCAGCAGCCGAAGTCGGCAGAGGACGATCCCGGGGCCGCCGAGCGCCTTCGCGCGATCCTCGCGAGCCCGAGTTACCAGGAAGCGGATCAGGACGTGGCGTTCCTCGATCGCAGCGAGGCCCGGGGCGCGCGGCTGCAGCTCGATTACCTCAAGGCGGAGCTGCTCCTTGAGCAAAGCGGCATCCAGCACACCATCGTGGTGTTCGGCAGCACGCGCCTCCCGGAGCCTGCGGCGGCGCTGCGGCAGGTCGAGGCGCTGCGTCGCGCGGCTGCGGATCCCGCAGGCCGGGCGAACGCAACGGACCTCGCGATCGCCGAACGCATCCTGGACAACAGCAGGTATTACGACATCGCGCGCGCCTTCGGCCGCCTCGTCGGCGCGGTGGAGACCGCCGATCCGCACAAGCGCATCGCCATCATGACCGGTGGCGGACCAGGCATCATGGAAGCCGCGAACCGCGGTGCGTACGACGCCGGCGCAAAGTCGGTCGGCCTCAACATCACGCTGCCGCACGAGCAGTATCCCAACCCGTACGTGTCGCCCGGGCTTTGCTTCACCTTCCACTATTTCGCGCTGCGCAAGCTCCACTTCCTGATGCGTGCCCGCGCCCTGGTGGCGTTCCCCGGCGGCTACGGCACCTTCGACGAGCTGTTCGAGACGCTCGCGCTGGTGCAAGTCCGCAAGATCAAGCCGATCCCCGTCGTGCTCGTGGGCGAAGCGTTCTGGCGTCGCGCCTTCGATGTGGACTTTCTCGTCCAGGAAGGCGTCATCGATGCGGAGGACAGGGAGCTCTTCTGGTTTGCCGAAAGCGCACAGGAGATCTGGGATGGCATCCTGCGCTGGCATGCCGCTGCGGGAACGCCGCTGGTGAACGGATGATCACGCGCCGGGCGGCAGGATGAAGATCTCGTTTCACGGCGCGGCGCGTGGCGTGACCGGCTCGTGTTGCCTCGTCGAAGCGGGCACCATGCGTGTCCTGGTCGACTGCGGTCTTTTCCAGGGCGCGGACGAGAGGACCGACAATCTCGTCGACTTCGGCTTCGAGCCGTCGCGCATCGACTGCGTGCTGCTGTCGCACGCCCACCTCGACCACTGTGGCCGGCTGCCCCTGCTGGTGAAGCGTGGGTTCGCCGGACGGATCCTGGCCACCGGCGCCACCGCCGAGCTCGCGGAGGTGGTGATGCTCGATGCGGCGCACTTGCAGGACGAGGAGGCACGGCGCGAGGCGCGGCACGAGGCGTCGTCGCATCGTGGCAGCGCCGCGTCGCTGCCGCTCTATTCCACCGTCGACGCCAAACAGGCCCACGAGCGCTTCGGTCCGGCGATCGAGTACGGTGTGCCGACCCACGTCGGGCCCGGCATGCGCGCGACCTTCCTCGATGCCGGGCACATTCTCGGCTCCGCAAGCATCCTGCTGGAGGTGGAGGAGGGCGGCCGCAATGTCCGGCTGCTGTTCTCGGGCGACGTCGGCAACCGTGGACGGCCGCTGCTGCGCGATCCTGTCGTTCCGGCGGACGTCGATATCGTCGTGCTCGAGACCACGTATGGGGACCGCCTGCATCGCCCCATCGATGCCTCGGTCGAGGAGCTCTACGAGGCGGTCGCGCAGACGTTCGCGCGCGGCGGCAACGTCATCATTCCATCGTTTGCACTCGAGCGCGCGCAGGAGATCCTGTTCTACCTGCGCCGGGCCACCGAAACCGGGCGGCTCGCGCGCGCGACCCAGGTCTTCCTGGATTCGCCGATGGCGATCTCCGCAACCGAGATCTTCCGGCGGCACCCGGAATGCTATGACGAGGAGAGCAGCGCCCTGTTCGCCGCCGGGCGCGATCCGTTCCATCTTCCAGGATTGCATTTCACCCGCGATGCCGTCGAGTCGATGGTCATCAACCGCATCACGGGGGGCGCGATCATCATGGCCGGATCGGGTATGTGCACGGGTGGACGCGTGCTCTATCACCTGAAGCAGAATCTCGGGCGGGAGCAGGCAGCCGTGATCTTCGTCGGCTACGCGGCGCAGGGCACGCTTGCACGGGCAATCATCGACGGTGCGCGGCATGTGCGCATCCACGGAGAGGAGGTGCCGGTGCGTGCGCGGGTCCACACCATCAACGGGTTTTCCGCACACGCCGATCAGGCGGAGCTCCTTGCCTGGTACGCGCGGACTGGCAATCCCGGGCGCACGTTCCTGGTCCACGGCGACGCGGAAGTGATGGCGGCGTTCGCATCGCGTCTCGACCGGCCGGGAGTCACCATGCCGCAGCTGCACGAAGCCACCGAACTGTAGAGCGCGCAGGCCCGGCAATCGCACCATCGTTTGACGGGACGCAAGCGAGGCGTCCGCGGGGCGCCTATGCTGTCGCAGACGAGGAGCATGAGACATGTTCAGGGATCGACATGACGCCGCGATGCGGCTCGCGCGTGCGCTGGAACGCTGGCGCGGCAGTCAACCGCTGGTCTGCGCGATTCCACGTGGTGCGGTGCCGATGGGACGCGTCATCGCCGAGCAGCTCGGGGGCGATCTCGATGTCGTGCTGACGCGCAAGCTGCATGCACCCGGGCAACCCGAGTTCGCCATCGGCGCCGTCGACGAGACCGGCTGGTGCTACGTGGCCGACTACGCCCGCAGCACCGGCGCGACGCCAGCCTACATCGAGCAGCAGGTGGCCGCCGAGCTTGCGACCATGCGGCGCCGACGGGCGCAGTACACCCCCGTGCGACCGGCGATCGATCCGGCCGGGCGCATTGTCATCGTGGTGGACGACGGGCTCGCCACGGGGGCCACCATGATCGCGGCATTGCACGCGCTGCGGGCGCGTGCGCCGCAGCGGCTCATCTGCGCGGTGCCGGTTGGCTCGACGGATGCCGTGGAGAAGGTCAAGGCGTACGCAGACGATGTCGTCTGCCTCGAGACGCCGCCGGGTTTCTATGCCGTTGGCCAGTTTTATCGCGATTTCCGGCAGGTCGAGGACGACGAGGTCATCACCCTCCTGCGCAGCGGCCCTCCGAGCCGGCCGCAAGACCCTGCTGCTCCGGGTTAGGGAAAGCACTCCCGGAAGCGATGCATGAACCGATCGAGCTCGGACGCGGGGAGATGATTGATGCCGGCCGCCGCCGCGCGCCCGCCACCGGCCGGAAACGCGCGGCAGAGCCGGTCGGCGCCTGTCGGCCGGGCAACGGGGGCGCGTACGCTGACCGTGAAGCAACCCGTGTGCTCTTCGGTGACGACCGCGTGCGCACGTTGCGGAAACGCGTGCGCAAGCTCGTTGGCGAGTGCGCCGCGTACGCGCCGGCTCCATGGCGCATCCGGCAGATGCACGATCGCTGCAGCATGCGAAAGTGCGTGGACGGTTGTGGCGCGGGCGTGCGCAAGATCGTCCTCGCGCACCGTGCGGATGCGCTGCCAGGCGTCCTCGCCGGCGAGAAATGCAAACGGATCGCGGTACGGGCGCAGCATGCGATACAGCTCGGCCGGCGGGACGATCAGATCGGCTTCGTCGTCCCCATACGCGTTGTACGCAAGATCGTCGCCGAGCGCGCGCAATGCCGCGCAGGCACCATCGTCGAGCTCGAGGCTGCGGCCGAGGCGCTGGGCCGAGGCGTGCAGGTTGTCGCCATACGCCGCCACCACGGCCCAGGCGCGGAAGGCGCCGTTGAGCACCCGGTCGACGATGATGCCGGTGCACACGTCGGGCGCGAGATCGATGTGGGCGGTGAGGCCTGGGTGCGCAGGGATCGCATCGGCGAAATGATGATCGAAATATTCGACCTGCACGCCCTCGCGCAGCAGCCGCAGCAGCGCCTGCCGATTGCTCGCGAGCGAAACGTCGAAGACCGTGACGGTGTCGCCGGGGGTTGCCGCGACGCGGTCGAGCAGCGCGATGTCGCGCTTCGCGCCGGTGACGAGGATCGCTTCACGCGGAAATGCGAGCCGGAGCTGATGCAGGGCGCAGAGCCCGTCGGCATCGCCATTGAAGACGTCGAAATGGGTCATGGGGGGTTGGCTGGGGAGGATTGGTCGTGCCTGCAGCGAAGATGTGGTCGGTGAGCGACGATCCGGTGCTCTTCGCACTGGGTGCCTCCGTGCCGTATGCCGCGCGGGTGGCGGAGCACGTCGGCGTGACGCTGGCGCCGCTCGAGGAACGCAGCTTCGAGGACGGTGAGCACAAGTCCCGGCCGCTGGCGAGCGTGGGTGGCCGCGACGTTCACGTCATCCATGGGCTGTACGGCGATGCCGAGCAAAGCGCCAACGACAAGCTGGTGCGGCTGCTGCTGTTTCTCGCCGCCGTTCGGGATGCCGGCGCCGCACGCGTCACGGCGATCTGCCCGTATCTCGCGTACGCGCGGAAGGACCGGCGCACCAAGCCTGGCGATCCGGTAACCACACGGTACGTGGCTACCCTGTTCGAAGCGGTCGGCATCGACTGCATGGTCACGATCGATGTCCACAATCTCGCAGCGTACCAGAACGCCTTTCGCTGCCGCGCCGAGCATCTCGAGGCGGGTGGCCTGTTCGTGCCGGTGCTCCTCCCACTGCTCGGCGGGGCCGACGTGGTGGTCGTCGCACCCGACGAAGGTGGCATCAAGCGCGCCGATGCCTTCCGGCAGCTTCTGGCGACCGCGCTGGGCCGCCCGGTCGGGGCGGCGTTCACCGAAAAATACCGCAGCGCCGGCGTCGTGAGCGGCGGAGCCCTGGTGGGGGATGTCGCCGGCAGGGTTGCCGTGATCTTCGACGACCTCGTCAGTGCCGGGACGACCCTTGCCCGGGCCGCTGCATCGTGCCGGAGCCAGGGCGCGACGAACGTGCTGGCGGCCGTCACGCATGGGGTATTTGCCACCGCAGCGAACGTCACGCTGGGCACGAGCTGCATCGACCGGATCCTGGTCTCGGACACCATGGCGCCGTGGCGCGTGGCCGATCCGCGTCTGCAGGCGAAGATCACCGTCGTGCCGACCACGGCGATGGTGGGCGACGCGATCCGCGCGCTGCACGCTTGCGGCTCGCTGTTGACGCCCACCGCGTTCTGAGCCCGCTCGATGCCTGGGGCAGACGGGCGCGTCGACCGCCCGGGTCCCGCCTGCATCGGCGATGTCGGCGCGGTGGCCATACCGGGCAATCAAGGTCCGTGACAACCGTCAACGGCGCACGGCCTTTTGCGTGGTTCGATGGAATGGATTCCAACGCACGCGAAAGGAAGGTTTGCAATGCCCAGAACCACTGCAGCATCCCGGGGCAAACGCCCCAGTGTCAAGAAGAAGGCCGCGCGCCGCGCGCCCGTTCGCAAAGCAGCGCCGGCTCCAACGCTCGAGCTTCCGCTGGGACCCGCCGGCGCCGCCGTGCGCGACGGTATCGTCGATAGCCTGACCACGCTGAATCGGGTCGAAGGCCAGATCGTCGTGCTCATTCGCGCAGCGGTGGCAACGACGCTCAACGAGACGGGCACCGTGGCGCGCGAGTTGACGGCAGTCGTGCGCGACATCGTCAATGGTGCCGCCCGCGCCAGCACGAATGTCGGCAACGGCCTGATGTCCAGCAGCCGGAGCATCGCCAAAGGTGTGGTGCTGGGCGTCAAGGATGCGGGCGGCGATCTCGCCACGGCAGCCTCCGAAACCATCAGGGTCCTCGTGAAGCACGCAGCGGCCGCCGGTGCCGACGTGGCCGTCGTGGCACGGCATGCGGTCGATGGCGTGCTCGAGGCGACCACGGAAACCGGCGGCGACGCTGCGCGTGTCGCCAGGGCGGCTGCGCGAACCGCCATCAAGGCTGCGCAGGACCTCGGCCGACTCACGACCCGGAAGGTCTCCGACGTACTCGGAGGCGTCGCCGCGGCGGCGAAGCAACTCGGCGGGCCGATTCTGGCACCCCGGCCCGTCGTCGCGAAACGCGCGACCCGTCGCACGAAGGCAGCTGGCGCGCACGCTACGCACCATCGGTAACGCAGCACCGGGGCCGTGCCACGGTAGCGTCCCTTGCGGGGCAGGAGCACGAGAACGGCCGGCCCCGCAAACACGCAGGATCGACACATGAAGACGACATCCAGAATCATCGCCGCGCTCATCACCGGCGGCGTTCTCGTCCTCGGTGGTTGCGCCACCGCGCCTTACGGATATTACGGCGCACCTCCCCCGACGGTGGCGCCAAGCGTGCAGTACGGCGTCGTCGAGGGCATCGATATTTTCCGCAGCGATGGCTCCGGACCGGTCGGTGTGGGCGCGCTCCTGGGTGGTATCGCCGGTGGCATCATCGGGCATCAGATCGGCAGCGGCACCGGGACTACGGTCGCGACGATTGCCGGGGCGGTGGGCGGAGCGGTCGTCGGCAGCCAGATCGAGAGCAAGCAACGCGTCGAAGGCAGCCGGTACCGCATCACCGTGCGCACCGATGCCGGTTACCTGCTGCAACTCGACAACTCGAACGACCTCAACCTGCGCGTCGGCGATCGCGTGCGGATCGAGAACAACCGCGTGTACCGTATGTGACCGCGTCGTATCATCGCCTCCATCGGGGAGGTGAACGATGGCTCATGGCCGGTCGACGGTGATCGTCACGGGCGCGGCGGGAAATCTCGGCCGCGCCGTCGTGCAGGCATTCGCTGCGCAGGGGGCCAACCTCGTATTGCTGAACCGCCACCCGGAGCGGCTGGCAGATCTCTTCGGCCCGGACGGCGAGCAGCAGCTCTCGATCGGCGTCGACCTCCTCGTCCAGAGCGAGGTCGACCGGGCCGTGCAGCTTGCCGTGGAGCGCTTCGGGCGCGTGCAGGTCCTGTGCAACCTGTCGGGCGGGTTCCGGATGGGATCGCCCGTGCACGAGACAAGCGATGACGACCTGACATTCCTGTTCGACATCAACGTGCGCACCCTCGTCCACACCGTGCGTGCCGTCGTGCCCCACATGCTCGCCAGTGGCGGCGGCCGCGTCGTCAACGTCGCGGCCTTTGCTGCCCAGCGCGGCGGCGCGAACATGGGTGCCTACAGCGCGGCGAAGAGCGCGGTCATTCGATTGACGGAAGCCATGGCGGCCGAGCTGCGCGAGCACAACATCAACGTGAACTGCGTGCTGCCGACGGTCATCGATACGCCGGAGAACCGCGCCGCGATGCCCAACGTCGATCCCGCACGATGGGTCGCGCCACGGGACCTCGCTGCCGCCATCGTATTCCTCGCGTCGGAGGACGCACGGGCGATCCACGGGGCGGCCATCCCGGTCACTGGCCTCAGCTGACCCCGTACGCGCCGGCGGGGGCGACGATGCATTCGCCTGCGGCGGTGAACAGCCCGCGCCCTTCTGCCGCGGCCCCGGACTTCTCTTCCCGCAAGTCCGCTGCGTGCGCTGCTCGGCCTGTTATCCTTGCCGCTCGCAGCGGGCGAGCCAAGCGTTCATCCCGCCTTGTCAACCTGCGAGATTCCTGCACGGCGCGCCCGTCGCTGCAGCGTATGCACCGCCCGGAACCCACGTGACATCACCCGACGACGCCGAGCGCGAGCCGTCCAGCGAAATCAGGACCACCACCTGCTACATGTGCGCGTGCCGTTGCGGCATTCGCGTGCACCTGCAGGACGGCGCGATCCGCTACATCGACGGCAACCCGAGGCACCCCATCAACCGGGGCGTGATCTGCGCCAAGGGGGCGTCGGGCATCATGAAGCAGCGCTCACCGGCGCGGCTCACGCAACCGTTGAAGCGTAAGGCAGGCGCCGCGCGTGGCGATGCCCAGTTCGAGCCGATCTCCTGGGACGAGGCCTTCGCGATCCTGGAGGAGCGGCTGCGGAGGATACGCGCGACGGACCCCAAGAAGTTCGCTCTTTTCACCGGCCGCGATCAGATGCAGGCGCTGACCGGCCTGTTCGCGCGCCAGTTCGGGACGCCCAATTACGCCGCGCACGGCGGGTTCTGCTCGGTGAACATGGCCGCCGGCATGATCTACACGATTGGCGGATCGTTCTGGGAATTCGGCGGCCCCGACCTCGATCGCGCCCGGCTGTTCGTGATGATCGGCACGGCGGAAGACCACCACTCCAATCCGCTCAAGATCGCCATCTCCAAGTTCAAGCGTAGCGGGGGGCGCTTCGTGTCGATCAACCCGGTGCGCACCGGCTATTCGGCGATCGCCGACGAATGGGTGCCGATCCGCCCCGGCACCGACGGTGCGTTGCTGCTGGCGATCATCCACGAGCTGATCGCAACGGGGCTCTACGATCGCGAGTTCCTGGTGCGCTACACCAATGCCGCGCAGCTGGTGAACGCCGATGCGGCGAGCGCCGCGTTCGGCTTGCTGGTGAACGACTCCGATGGGGCCGTCCTCAATCCGATGTACCCGCAGAACAAGCTGTGGTGGGACCGGACGAGCGAGCGGCCGATCGCGACGCATACGCCTGGCGTGGATCCGCGCCTCTTCGGGAGCTTCGTGCTGCCGGACGGCACGCCGGTCAAGACGGCGATGCAGCTGCTGGAGGAGCAGGTCGGGCAGTACACGCCGGAATGGGCAAGTGCGATCACCGGGATTCCTACTGCCACCATCCGCCGGCTCGCCCACGAGATGGGGGTCACCGCGCGGGAACAGAAGATCGAGCTGCCGATCGCGTGGACCGACTGCTGGGGCGTCGAGCACGATACGGTGACGGGCAACCCGGTGGCCTTTCATGCCATGCGCGGTCTCGCCGCGCATTCCAACGGCTTTCACACCATCCGTGCGCTGGCGATCGTGATGTCGCTGCTCGGCACGATCGATCGCCCCGGCGGATTCCGCCACAAGTCGCCGTTCCCGCGGGCGATTCCGCCGAGCGCCAAGCCGCCGAACGGCCCCCACGCGGTGCAACCGAACACGCCACTCGGCGCGCTGGCGCTGGGGTGGCCAGCATCGCCCGAGGATCTGTTCATCGACGAGGCCGGCGAGCCGGTGCGCATCGACAAGGGCTTCTCGTGGGAGCATCCGCTGTCGGTGCATGGCCTCATGCACACGGTCATCACCAACGCATGGCGCGGTGATCCGTATCCGCTCGATACGCTCATGCTGTTCATGGCCAACATGGCGTGGAACTCGACCATGAACACCACGCAGGTGCGCGCGATGCTGAACGATCGCGGCGCGGACGGGGAGTACCGCATCCCGTTCCTGGTGGTGTGCGACGCGTTCCAGTCGGAGACCACGGCGTTTGCCGACCTCGTGCTGCCGGATACGACGTATCTGGAGCGGCACGACGTGATGTCGATGCTCGACCGGCCGATCTCCGAGTTCGACGGGCCGACGGATTCCGTGCGCATTCCGGTGGTCCCGCCGACCGGTCAGTGCAAACCGTTCCAGGAGGTGCTGATCGAGCTGGCCGGGCGGCTGGGCCTGCCGGCGTTCGTGCGTCCCGACGGTACGCGCAAGTATCGCGACTATCCCGACTTCATCGTCAATTACGAGACCGAGCCGGGCTCCGGCATCGGCTTTCTCGCCGGGTGGCGCGGCAAGGACGGCGACCAGTTCATTAAGGGGGAGCCCAACCCGAAGCAGTGGGATATGTACCGCGACAACGACTGCTTCTATCACTACCGGCTGCCGCTGTCTTACCAGTACATGCGCAACTGGAACAAGGGCTACATGGAATGGGCGCAGCGCATGCGCATCCGGCGTTTCGCGGAGCCCGTGCTGATCCAGATCTATTCCGAGGTGCTGCAAACGTTCCGGCTCGCGGCGCAGGGCCGGCGACCGGGCCGGCAGCCGCCCGGGCATCTGCGCGAACGCGTCGAGCGCTTCTTCGACCCGCTGCCCTTCCATTACGCGCCGCTCGAAAGCGACGCGACGGATCTCGTGCGATATCCGTTGAATGCCGTGACCCAGCGGCCGATGGCGATGTATCACTCGTGGGACTCGCAGAACGCCTGGCTGCGCCAGATCCACAGCTATAACTACCTCTTCGTCAACCCACGCACCGCGCAACTGCAGCAGATCGCCGACGGCGGCTGGATGTGGGTGGAGTCGCCCTGGGGCAAGGTCCGCTGCATGGCGCGCTACTCGGAAGCGGTCGAGCCGGGGACCGTATGGACCTGGAACGCGATCGGCAAGGCGGCGGGGGCATGGAACCTCGCGCCCGATGCCGACGAGGCACGCCGCGGCTTCCTGCTCAATCACCTGATCGCCGACGAGCTGCCGTCCACCAACGGCGGGGCGCCGATATCCAACTCCGACCCCATTACCGGGCAGGCAGGCTGGTACGACGTGCGCGTGCGCATCTATCCCGCCGACGCGCAGGACGCCCAGCGGACCTCCCCCGAATTCGCCGCGGTCGGGCCGGTGCCCGGCACCGTCACCACCCGGGCGCATTGGCTGACCAACATCCTCGGACGCAAGGATCGCCCCGCATGACCCAGCTCGCCCTGGTGATCGACCTCAACGTGTGCGTGGGCTGCCATGCCTGCGTCACGAGCTGCAAGGAATGGAACACGTCCGGCGTGGCCGGCTATCTCGCGGACGAGCGGCCCTACGACGCCAACCCCACCGGCACGTTCTTCAATCGCGTGCAGACGTTCGAGGTCGGCGAATTTCCATCCACCCAGACCGTGCACTTCCCGAAATCCTGCCTGCATTGCGAGGATCCGCCCTGCGTGCCGGTCTGCCCGACCGGGGCGAGCTACAAGCGCGCCGAGGACGGCATCGTGCTGGTCGACTACGACAAGTGCATCGGCTGCAAGTACTGTGCGTGGGCGTGCCCGTACGGGGTGCGCGAGCTCGACGGGCACGAGAAGGTGATGAAGAAGTGCACGCTGTGCGTCGATCGCATCTACGACCAGGCGCTGCCCGCGAGCGACCGCAGGCCGGCCTGCGTGATGGCGTGCCCGACCAGTGCGCGCTTGTTCGGCGACATCCACGACCCGGACTCCGAAGTTGCCACGGCCATCCGCGAGCGCGGCGGCTATGCGCTGATGCCGGAGTGGGGAACGCAGCCGGCCAACCATTACCTGCCGCGCCGGCGGACCGACCTGCACATCGAGCCGGAGCAGCTCGTGCGCGCCGACAATCCCCTCAAGAAGGACGGCCGCACGCCGCTGCCGCCCACCAGCGATCCGTCGCTCGACGATGTGACAACGTGGTGAAGCGGGCACCTGGCATGCGACCGCGGCGGCAGGTACGCGCGTGAATCCGGCCTGGTCCGTCGTCTTCCTGACCACCCTGATCGGCGCGGGGCAGGGCTTGTTCATCGCGCTCTATGCTGCCGACGTCGGCGCGCGACTCGGCCTGACTGGTGTCGTGCCGGACGTGCATTTCCTCGTCGGTGGCGCCCTGCTCAGCGTCGTGCTGGGCGGGCTGGGCCTCGTCGCGTCGTTCTTTCACCTCGGCCGGCCGGCGCGGGCGTGGCGTTCGGCAGCCATGTGGCGCACGTCTTGGCTCTCGCGCGAAGTCATCGCGTTGCCGTTGTTCATCGCGGGCGTTGCCGCGTATGCGTTTCTCCGCTGGCAGCAGTCGAGGGCGGCGGTCGCAATCGGCGCCCTGGCGCTCATCGCGTGCCTGGCGCTGTTCGTGTGCACGGCGATGATCTACGCATGCATTCGCTTCCTGCAGGAGTGGGCCAGCCCGCTGACCGTCATCAATTTCCTGCTGCTCGGGTGTGCGTCGGGCTTCACGCTGGCAACGGCGGTGGCGGCGCTGCTCGCGCCGGACCTCGCGCCTGCCTACGCGTGGGGGGCGGGGACGTTCACCGCTGTGGCGTTGCTATCGCGCGTGGCTGCGCTGCGGCGCAATGCGCGCCTCAAGCACCGGTCCTCGCTGCAGACGGCGATCGGGATCCGCAACCCGAAGATCGCCCAGAAGTCCCAGGGCTTCACCGGCAGCTCGTTCAATACCCGCGAGTTCTTTCATGGCGTATCGCGCATGGTGCTGGGCAGGATCAAGTGGCTGTTCATCGTGCTGGTCTTTCCGGTGCCGCTGGTGCTGATGTTCGCCGGGCTCGCGTTCGCCGCGCCGGCACTGTTGATCGCGGCGTTTGCGGTGCAGTACGTGGGCTTGCTGGCCGAGCGCTGGTTCTTTCTCGCCCAGGCCAATCACCCGCAGAACCTCTACTACCAGGCCGTCAGCTGAACCGTCCCGCACGGACGAGTGGCACGCACGTCGGTGACGCACCGGTCGGATGTGCAGGCGCAGCGCACTTCAATCCGCCACGGCGCAGGTCCTGAAGCCCACGAAAGGATCGGGTCGCTCCGGCGTGTAGAAGTTGCGGAACCGCGCGTGCACGAGCCGGGCGCGGGTGGCCCACGAGCCTCCGCGGAGCACGCGATGGTTGCCGAACCATGGCGCGGAGTAGTCGGCATACGGATCCGGCGCAAAGCCGGGGTAGGGCAGGAAAGCGGACGCGGTCCACTCCCAGACGTTGCCCAGCATGTGCGCGAGTGTTGCGGAGGTATCGTCCACGCCGACCGGGCCGCCGGCGAGCGCGTCGAGATTGCGCACCGGCATTTCGTGGTGGCAATTTCCCGCCCAACGCGCTGCCGCTTCCCACTCCACTTCGGACGGCAGGCGCCGCCCTGCCCAGCGACACCAGGCCTCGGCCTCGTGCGCGTTTACGTGCTGGACGGGGGCATCCCGCACGAGCGGAACGAGCCGGTCGAAGCGGCGCTGGTGCCATGCGCCGGCAGTGCCGTTGCGCACCCAGTACGCGGGTGCCGCGCGACCAACACTAGCGAGCCACGCCCATCCCTCGTCGGTCCACAGGTCGGCGCGCAAGTAGCCGCCATCATCGACGAAGGCGCGGAACTCGTCGTTGGTCACGCAACGCCGCGCGATGCCGAATGCAGGCACGTGCACCCGGTGCGCCCATTTCTCGTTGTCGAACACGAAGCGCTCCGCGACCTCTTCCCGACGGCTGCCGAGGTCGATGTCGTGTGCGGGAATCCGGAGGTCGCCGGCGCCCGGCGAGCTTGCCGGCGCAGCGGCGCCTGTCGCGGCGGCGACCCGCAGCCAACCTGGCGGTGGGAGGCCGAGCGTCTGCAGGGTCATCAGCAGCGCCTCGCCATGCATGTCCTCGTGATAGAGCGCGAGCTCGAAGAAATAGCGATCGCCGCCGTCGCGCGCGTCGAGCGCGCCCAGCGTCGCATGGAGTGTTTCCTCGAGGTAGGCGTGCAGGCGCGCGGCGCGCGGCAAAGGCAGAGTCCAGCGCGCGTCGTGGGGCACGAGACTCGAGTTCCAGAGCGCGTCCGCGCCAGGATGGAGCGAGGCGTGCAGGGCGGCCCCGCGGGGGCCGTCGCGGAGGCACCAGTATTCCTGGAACCAGCCGATGTGGCCGAGCTCCCACCGCGCGGGATTGACCTCCCGGCGAAGCGGAAAGAGCTCCCGGTCCAGATCGAGATGGGCGTAGAGCGACAACGTATAATCGCGCGCTTCGCGCAAGGCCGTCGCGAGCGCCCTCGTCGTGCGCGGCACGGTCGACGGCGCCGGGTCGCGAGCCATGGCATCTTCCCGCACGACACCCACGCTGCTCATCGTCACTCCTTACCTCGCGGCGGCCAACAATGGCAACTGGCGCACGGCCGCGCGCTGGACGCAGCTCCTCGCACGCGACTACAGGACCATTGTACAAGTGCCCGATGCGCCGCTGCCGGACGCGGCGGACGTCATGGTGGCCCTGCATGCGCGCCGCAGCCATCCCGCCGTTGCGCGCTGGCGCGAGCGGCACCGCAACGCGTTGGTCGTCGCGCTTACCGGGACCGATCTCTACCGCGATGTCCCGGAAGGCGACGTCGATGCGCTCGCTTCGCTGGCTGCCGCGGACCGGCTGGTCGTGCTGCAGCAGGATGCTCTGGCGGCCGTACCCGCGGCGTATCGCGGCAAGGTGGACGTGGTCTATCAGTCCGCGCCCACGCTCGAGCGCTGGACGCGCAAATCGCGTTCACGCCTGTCGTGCGTCTTCGTCGCCCATCTGCGGCCGGAGAAGGATCCCCGCACGGTGCTCGAGGCATGGCGTCGGTTGCCGAAGCATGCGCCGATCAACCTGTCGATCGTCGGCGAGGCGTTGGACAAAGCGCTTGCTGCGGAAGTCATCGCGGCGGCGGCCGAGGACACCCGGATACAATGGCTGGGCCCGCGATCGCACGCGTGGACGAGGCAGGCCATCCGGCGCGCGCACGTGCTGGTCTGTGCGTCCCGGCTGGAAGGCGGCGCCAACGTGGTGGCCGAGGCGATCACTGCGGGCACGGCCGTCGTGGCCAGCAGGATGTCCGGCAATCTCGGCATGCTGGGCCACGACTACGCGGGCTATTTCGACGTAGGCGACGCCGCGGCGCTCGCGGACAGGCTGCAGCGCTGCCGCGAGGAGCCGGACTTTCTCGACGTGCTCGAGCGCCAGGGTGCCGCGCGTGCGCCGTTGTTCTTGCCCGACGCGGAACGCAGTGCGCTGCGGGCTGTCTTGCAGCGTGCCGTCGCGAGGGCCTGCTGACGCGGCACACCGGAGCGCGGCATCAGTGCCCCGATTCTCGATTTCCCAAGGAGTCGCATGAACGCCCCTGATCAAGTTCCGTTGCGCCTGACCGAGTTCAGCCATGGCGGCGGTTGCGGCTGCAAGATCGCTCCCGCCGTTTTGCAGCAGATCATCGCCAAGTCCGGCCTGGGCGTGCTCCCGCAGGCCCTGCTGGTCGGCATCGAGACGTCGGACGATGCCGCGGTCTACCAGATCAACGAGCAGCAGGCGATCGTGGCGACGACCGATTTTTTCATGCCAATCGTCGACGATCCCTACGACTTCGGTGCGATCGCGGCCACCAACGCGATCTCCGACGTCTACGCCATGGGGGGTACGCCCTTGTTCGCGTTGGCGCTTGTCGGCATGCCGGTCAATCGGCTGCCCGTCGAGACCATCCGGCGCGTGCTGGAAGGCGGCGAGGCGGTGTGCGCCAAGGCCGGGATTCCGATTGCCGGCGGCCACACCATCGACTCGGTCGAGCCGATCTACGGCCTGGTGGCCATCGGCATCGTCGATCCGCGCCATCTGAAGCGCAACGCGGGCGCACGGCCGGGCGACGCGCTGATTCTCGGCAAGCCGCTCGGTGTGGGGGTGTACAGCGCCGCATTGAAGAAGCAACGGCTGTCACCCGAGGGCTACCAGGCGATGCTCGCCAGCACGACGCAACTCAACACGCCAGGCATCGCCCTTGGTCGCGCAGCGGCGGTGCACGCGCTGACCGACGTCACGGGCTTCGGCTTGCTGGGCCACCTGCTCGAGGTCTGCAAGGCGTCGCAGACTGGCGCCAGCATCGAATTCGCGCGCGTGCCGCTGCACCCCGGCGTGCTCGAGCTTGCACGCGCGGGCAATGTCACCGGCGCATCCGCACGCAACTGGGCCGGCTACGGCGAACACGTGGCGCGCGGTGATCTCGACGATGCCGAGCTCGCGCTCCTCACCGATCCGCAGACGTCCGGGGGCCTTCTGGCCGCCTGCGCGCCGGAGGCCGTCGCCGAGGTGCTGGCGGTGTTCGCCCGCGAAGGATTCGCCCACGCCGCCGTGATCGGGCACGTGACGGACGCCGGCGGGCCGGCCATCCGCATCACCCGCGCCGCATCCGGGAGCCGCGCATGATGAAGACACTTCGGATCGGCATGGCGGGGCTCCTGGTCATGATGGGCTTCGCGCTGCCGGCGCTCGCCCAGGCCGTGCTGCACGTATCGGCCATCCCCGACGAGGCGCCGACCGAATTGCAGCGCAAGTTCGAGCCGCTCGGTAAATATCTCGAGGCCAGGACGGGCATGCGCGTCCAGTTCACGCCCGTCACCGATTACGCGGCGACGGTGGAAGGCCTCGCCGCCCGCAAGCTCGACATGGTGTGGTACGGCGGCTTCACCTTCGTGCAGGCCTGGCTGCGCACCAACCATACTGCCATTCCCCTCGTGCAGCGCGCCGAAGACGAGCAGTTCCGGTCGGTGTTCATCACCCGGGCGCAGAGTCCGATCCGCAGCGTCGCCGACCTGAAGGGCAAGACCTTCGCCTTCGGCTCGGTGTCGTCGACCTCCGGCCACCTCATGCCGCGCTTCTACCTGCGCGAGCAGGGGATCGATCCCGACAGGGACATGCGCGTGGCGTTCTCCGGTGCGCACGATGCCACCGCGTTCCAGGTGCAAGGCGGCAAGGTCGACGCCGGCGCACTCAACATCTCGGTGTGGAACAAGATGATCGAGGAGAAGAAGATCGATCCCTCGACCTTGCGCGTCTTCTACACCACGCCGCCGTATTTCGATTACAACTGGACCGTGCGTGGCGACCTCGATCCCGCGCTCATCGCGAAGCTGCGCGAGGCGTTCCTCGCGCTGGATCCGGCGCGGCCTGCAGACAAGGCACTCCTCGATCTGCAGCGCGCGAGCCGCTTCATTCCGACGAAGGTCGAGAATTACCGCGGCATCGAAACAGCGGCGCGCTCCGCCGGTCTTCTCAAGTAGGTGAGCAAGGCGGTGCGCGGCATGAGCGCGCCGGCAGGCGCATGAGGAGTCCGATCGTCGCGGGCGTGGATACCGCGCCGGCGACACACCCGGGACACGCACTGGCCGATGTGGTCGTGGCCTATCCCGGTGGCGCAACGGCGCTCGACCACGTGTCGCTGTCGTTCGACGCGGGCGAGCAGGTCGCGATCATCGGCCCTTCCGGCGCCGGCAAGACGACGCTCCTCCATACGCTGGGCTGCGCGGTGCGTCCGACGCACGGCGCCGTGCGCGTGCTCGACACGGATCCCTGGGCCCTGCCGCAGTCGGCGCTGCATCGCCTGCGCCGCCAGCTCTTTCTCGCCCCGCAGGCACCGCCGCTGCCGCCGCGCCAGCGCGTCGTGCACGCGGTGCTTGCCGGCCGCCTGCCGCGCTGGACGCTGTGGCAAGCCGTGCGTTCGCTGGTCGTGCCACAGGAAGCCGCAATGGCGGCGGCGGCTGCCGCGCTCGCGCGGTTCGACCTCGAGGACAAGCTCTTCCTGCGCTGTGACAGGCTCTCCGGTGGCGAGCGCCAGCGTGTCGGGCTCGCGCGTCTGCTCGTCTCGGACGCGCGTCTTTTCCTGCTCGACGAGCCGGTATCGATGCTCGATCCGGCGCTCGCGCTGGCCGCGCTCGAAACCTTGCAGGCCGAAGCGAGGAAGCGCGATGCGACCCTAGTCGTCAGTCTGCACGCGGTCGATCTCGCGCTGGCGCGGTTCTCGCGCCTGGTCGGCGTGCGCGGCGGGCGCGTGCTGTTCGATCTGCCGCGCGCCGCGGTGGATGCGCCGCTGCTCGAAAAGCTGTATGGCCGGGAGCTCGGCGCGTCGGTGCAGGAACCGGGCATCGTCGACGGCGCCACGCTGCGACTCCCCAACTGCCGCTGATGCCGACGAGCACCCTCGCCGATAACGTTCGCGATCAGCGCCTGCGAGATCCGGCATTGCCGGCCCGGGTGCGCTGGACCGTGGCCGGGGTGGTGCTCGTCGTCGGCTGCGGCTGGCTCGCCGAATTCGACCCGCGCGTGCTGTGGAGCGCGTCGAGCCTCGGTGCCATGTCGCAGTTCCTGGCGAGCTTCCTGCCGCCGAAGCTCGCGCCCGACTTCCTCGCGCTGGTGGCGCGCGCGACGTGGCAGACGGTGGCCATCGCGACGGTCGGCATGGCGGCGGCCATCGTGCTGGCGATCCCGGCTGCGCTCGTCGGGACGCGGCGGCTGTCCATCTCGGCGCTGGTCGGTCCGCACATGTGCGTGCGCTGTGCCGCGCTCCGCCGCAGCGTCCGCGCGATGCTCGTGCTCCTGCGCTCGGTGCCGGAGATCGTATGGGCGCTGCTGTTCGTGCGCGCGGTTGGTCTGGGCGACACCGCGGGCGTGCTGGCCATCGCGCTGACCTACGCCGGGATGCTCGGCAAGGTGTACATCGAGATCCTGGAGAGCACGGATCCGGAAGCGACGCGTGCGTTGCTGGCCGGCGGCGCGTCGCGGCTCCAGGCGTTCCTGTACGGCAGCCTCCCAGCGGCATTGCCGGAGCTCACGTCCTACACGGTTTACCGCTGGGAATGCGCCATTCGCGCGTCGGTGGTGATGGGCTTCGTCGGTGCGGGCGGGCTCGGCATGCAGATGGAGCTGTCGCTCAAGATGCTCGCGGGCGACGAAGTCCTCACGATGCTCGTCGTGTTCGTCGTCCTGGTCTGGCTTGCCGACATCCTCAGCGCGTCCCTGCGACGGTGGGCAGGATGAGAGCGACGCCATTCGTGGCAGCGCCGCTGCCGTGGCGTGCGCTGCTGGGCACGCTGGCGCTCCTGGCCTTCCTGGGCGGCGCGGTGGCCTCGCTGTCGGGCGAATGGGCAGGACTCTTCACGCGCGATGCGGCCGAGCGCATGGCTGCATTCTTCATGAGCTTCTTCCCACCGGCGCTCGACGCGGGATTCCTGTCACGCGTCGGCCGTGGCACCGCCGAAACGCTCGCCATCTCGCTGCTGGGCACGCTGCTCGCGACGATCGCCGGCGCGGCATTGGCACTGCCGGCAGCGGGCATTCCCGGGTCGCCGACCAGGACGGTGACGCGTCTCGCGCTCAACGTGCTGCGTGCCGTGCCGGAGCTCGTGTGGGCGGCGATCATCGTCATTGCCGCGGGCCTCGGTCCCTTTGCCGGCGCGCTCGCGCTCGCGGTGCATACCACGGGTGTCCTTGGACGCCTGTTCGCCGACGCCCTCGAGAACGCGCCGGCCGACGCGAGTCGCACGCTGCGCGTCAACGGCGCGACACGGGCGGCGGCGTTCTGGTACGCGACCCTGCCGCAGCTGCTGCCACAGTTCGTCAGTTACGCGCTCTATCGCTGGGAGAACAACATTCGCGCCGCGTCGGTGCTCGGACTGGTCGGCGCGGGAGGATTGGGGCAGCTTCTCTATTTCCACCTGTCGCTGTTCCAGATGCACGAGGCGGCCACGGTGATCATTGCCATCCTGCTCTTGGTCGGACTCGTGGACGCCGCGAGCTATCGCATCCGTACGAAGCTCGCGGGTTAGGCGCACAGGGCGCGCTCGGGAGGATCGCCGCGTGCTGAGCCGCCCTCATTTCGGACGCGGTCGCGGCAGTTCCGCATCGGGCTGCGAGAGCGTCCCCGCGCGCAGCTCGCCGACCGCACGGGCAACGGCGCGCGCGACGTTGCGCACCTCCTCCTGCACGGCGGTATCGGCGTCCAGAGTGTCGTGACTCGTCGCGTAGGGTTCGTAGTAGCCGATGTAACGATCGAGCCGCGCCTGTACCCCCGCGTCGATGAGGCCCATCCAGTCCAGCCAGTCGCTGAGCGCGCGACGCACGCCTTCGATGCCGGCGACGTCGCCGTGCACCACGAGGCCATACGTCCTGCCGGCGAGATGCTTGGGATACGGCCAGCCGGCGAGCTCGACCGCCTTGGCCTTCTCTGCGTCCTTGCCGTGGGTGGTGGTCGGGTCCGGGTTGCCGCCGTCGGCACAAACCAGGCGGTCGATCATGAGCTTCAGCACGCTCGGCACCTGGTACCAGTGCACTGGCGTCACGATGACGACACCATGGGCCGCGGCCCAGCGCTCGTAGATTTCCGCCATCCAGTCGTTTTCCTGGCCGAGGCCGTGATTGGGATAGCAACTGCACGGCCAGTGGCAAAGCGGCATGGCGGTCGAGACACAGCCCTTGCAGGGGTGGATGTGACGCGCGTACTCGGATGAGATGAGGCTGAGATCGAGGAAATCGACGTCGATGCCCTGTCCGGCGATGACCTCGGCAATGATTTTCGCCAGCCGGAAGGTCTTGGACATCTCGCCCGGGCACGTGCCGTCGTTGCGCGAGGCACCAGCGATCACCAGAACGCGGGACGGCGAGCCGGCATCCTTCTGCCGCGCGTCGGCAGCGCGGACGCGATCGCGGGCAGCGCGCCACTCGTCCGAAAGCTCGTAGTCCGGATCCGCGAAGCCCGGACCGGCTTTGTGCTTGAGCGGCTGCTTGCGCTCCTTCTGGTACGCATTCCAGGCGATCTCTTCGACGCGCTCGAGCGCCGCCTGCTCGGACCGGTACACCGGATCAGCGAAAGGCTCACGAAAGCGCAGCTGAAACTCCGCCCGCGAGAGCATTTCGGGGGCCTGACCTTTGCGTACGGTGGTCATGAGGTGCTCCGGTTGGTTGCTCAGTGCAGCGCCGGCTGCTTCGGCGCGGCAGGCGCGTGATCAGCCGGCAGGCGGATCTCGAAACACGTTGCCCGCGCGTCGGAGCGCACGCTGATCGTGCCACCGTGCGCAGCGATGATCGTGCGCGTGATGGCGAGTCCGAGGCCGGCGCCTTCGCCGGTGTGCTGTCGCGCCGGGTCCGCACGGTAGAAGCGATCGAAGAGACGAGGGAGGTGCTCGGGCGCGATGGGCGCCCCCGGATTGCTCACCGTGATCGCGATATGCGCAGGGCCGGCATGCGAGAGCTGTACCGACACGGTGCTTCCTCGCGGGCTGTGCCGGATGGCATTCGACAGCAGGTTGCCCAGGGCACGGCGCAGCATGATCCGATCACCCGGCACGCGGGCCTGACCGGCGACCACGAGCCGCACGTCCTGCGCTTCCACGAGGGCATCGTAGAAATCGAACAGCGCCTGCGTCTCCGCGCGCAGATCGACATCCTCCTGTGCGGGTATCAGCAGGCCGTTGTCCGCCCGCGCGAGGAACAGCATGTCGGTGATCATGCGCGCGAGACGCTCGTACTCCTCGATCGCGGAGTAGATCACCTCGCGGTACTCGTCCGCGGTACGCGAGCGTGACAGCGCCACCTGCGACTGCGTGGTCAGGTTGCTGATCGGCGTGCGCAGCTCGTGGGCGAGATCCGACGAGAACTCGTTCAAGCGCCGGAACGAATCCTCGAGCCGCGACAGCATGTCGTTGAACGACTTGCCGAGCTCGGTGAGCTCGGGCGGCAGGTGTTCCGTCGTGACGCGGGCGTGGAGGCGATTCGCCGAGATGCGTGCGGTCAGCGTCGCGAAGGCGCGCAGCGGCGCCAGTCCCACGCGGGCAGCGACCCAGCCCAGCACGCCGCTCAGCAGCGCGCCGATGGCAACCGCGACCCAGACGGTGCGACGGACCGCTTCGATGAATGCGAAATGATGATCGATGTTGAGGCCCATCGTCAGCTGCACGTGCGGCGTGGTCGGGAAATCGATCGGCAGCAGGGTCCGGGTGATGCGGTAATGGTGGCCCGCCACCGTGTCGGTGGTGATCGGCAGACCATGCACCATCTGCATGCCGGACGTCTGTGCCAGCTGGTCGATCGGGAAGAGATCGCCGGGACTCGCGAACAGCAGGTCGCCCTTGCTGTCGCGAATGCTCACGAACAGGGCTTGCTGCCCCACCAGCGCGTCCTGCAAACGCTCCTGCAACAGCGCGAGATCGCCATCAGCGCGCAGCTTTGCAAGCAGATGCCGCACGAGCTCCGTGCGTCCCTGCAGCTCGGTCGCGTCCTCGTGCAGGAAATGCACGTCCATCGAGGTGCCGAACACGTAGCCGATGCAGATCAGGAGCGCCGTCGATGCCGCGGCGAACAGTGCGGTCAGTCGCAGCGTGAGGGAGCGGTGCGGGAACGCCGTCAAGCTTCTTCCTCGATCACGTAGCCCATCCCGCGCACCGTCCTGATCAGCTTCATGTCGTGGCCTTCGTCCACTTTCGCGCGCAACCTGCGAATGGCGACGTCGATCACGTTGGTTTCGCTGTCGAAATTCATGTCCCAGACTTGCGAGGCGATGAGGGAGCGCGGCAGCACCTCGCCGCGCCGGCGCAGCAACAGCTCCAGCAGCCCGAATTCCTTGGGCGTGAGCTCGATGCGCTGCCCGGCGCGGGTCACGCGACGGCGCGTGAGATGGAGCTCGAGGTCCGCGACGCGAAGCACCTCGGGCTCCGTGGTCTTGCCGCGCCGCAGCAGGGTGCGCACGCGCGCCAGGAGCTCGGCGAACGCGAAGGGCTTGGTGAGGTAATCGTCGGCTCCGGACTCCAGCCCGTGGACGCGATCGGTGACATCGTCACGCGCGGTGAGGAACAGGACCGGCATGGTCTTTCCAGCATCGCGGATGCGCCGCAGAATCGTCCAGCCATCGAGGCCGGGAAGGTTGACGTCGAGGATGACCAGGTCGTAATCCTCGGCCACTGCGCGATGTGCACCATCGGCGCCGTCGCGGACGAGATCGACGGTGAAGCCGGACTCGGCCAGCCCCTGGCGAACGTAGTCGCCGGTCTTGCGCTCATCCTCGACGACGAGCAGGCGCATCAGCGCTGTGCCCCGGATGGATTCATCGGGCACATCTCCCGCAGGCCCTGAGAAAGCGAACATTACAAAGATGTAATCGGCGCGTCAGCAAGCTGTCGCTCTCCCGCAATGAGAATGCAGTCCAGGGGTTCCACAGCCATCGATCATTGCGTGACATCAATCATTCGCTCGAGCACCGACCCTATGATCGGCGCAGTGCAGATTGCATGTAACCACCGTCGATCCGACAGGAGAAAGCAGTGCAAGCGAAATGGACATGGATTCTGGCAGTCGCCGCGCTGGTCGGCGGCAGCGCTCTCGCCGGAGACCCGGCGCCGGTGTTGGACGTCTACAAGAGCGCGACGTGCGGCTGCTGTGCACGCTGGGCCGAGCACATGCGTGCCAACGGGTTCGACGTGCGTACGCATGACGTGCGCGACGTTGCCGTGGAGCGCCGGCGTCTCGGCATGTCCGACGGCGTGAGCGGCTGTCATACCGCCGTGGTGAACGGCTACGTCGTCGAGGGGCACGTGCCCGCCGCGGATGTGAAGCGACTGCTGGCCGAGAAGCCCCAGGCGCTCGGGCTCGCGGTACCGGAGATGCCGGGGGGCTCGCCGGGCATGGAAAACCAGGCCGCCGTGCCTTATGAAGTGCTGCTCGTGCAACGAAACGGCTCGTTGAAGACCTTCGCGCGTCACTGAAGACCCCAGGCTCGGCTGCAGCGGACGATTGTAACCGTGCGTCGCCCCGTGCTCACCAGCATGCCCGGACCACCCGCTGCGGCAGGCCACCAGCACTCATGAACCCACGCCTCCTCCTTCCCGTCATCGCCAGCCTGCTCATCAGCGCGGCGGCACCCGTGTGGGGGCAGGCGCTCGGCAGTGAGCTGCCCGGACTCCTGGCCTATGCCCGCGAGCACAACCCGGAGCTCGCGGCGATGCGCTACGAGGCCGACGCCGCCGAACGTCGCGTGCAGCCGGCCGGGGCGCTGCCGGATCCCGTCGGACGCATCGAGTTGCAGGACGTGACCAACGCCGCAACCGATGCCGCGCCGAGCCTGCTCCCGAGCCGCGTCGGAAGTACCAAGTACACGCTCATGCAGTCGCTGCCATTCTGGGGCAAGCGCGACCTCCGCCGACGCGCTGCCGAGGCCGATGTCGACGTGGCCACCGCGCGCGCGAACGCGAGCTGGACGGACGTGGCCGCAAAGATCAAGACCGCGTACGCGCAATACGTGCTCGCGACGCGCATGGAGGTGCTCACCAACGAGATCATCGGCATCATGACGCGCCTCGAGGCCATCGCGCAGGCACGCTATGCCGGCGGCCTCGTGCCGCAGCAGGACGCCATCCGTGCGCAGCTCGAGCGCACGGCGATGGAGGGCGAGATCATCGCGTTGCGCAGCGAGAAGCGGCAGTTGCGTGTGCGGCTCAATGGCCTGCTCGCCCGCCCTTCTGCGGCGCCGCTCAGCGATCCACGGGACTTCGCCCCTCTTCCGCCGCCCGCGGCGCTGGATCCTGCGATGCTGGAGCAGCGGCTGCGCGATCGCAACCCGCAGTTGTCGACCGAGCGCGCCCGTGTGCTTTCGGCGGAACGCGGTCGCGACGTGACGTACCGCAACCGCTATCCGGATGTCACGGTCGGGATTTCACCCATCCAGATGGGCAGCCGCGTGCAGGAGTGGGAAGTCATGCTCGAGGTGAGCATTCCGCTGCAGCAATCGACCCGCCGTTCCCAGGAAAGCGAAGCGAACGCGATGCTTGCGGCGGCGCGGGCGCGCCAGCAGGCCACCGAGAACGATCTGCTGCAACAGCTCGGGGAGCAGCTCGCCGGCCTCGACGCGGCGCGCGAAGTCGAGCATCTCAGCACCTCGGCCTTGCAACCGCAGGCGGAGCTGACGCTGCGCTCCGCATCGGCAACGTACGAAACGGGACGGGTCGAGTTCGCGACGCTCCTCGACGCCCAGCGCCAGATTCGCAAGGCCCGCCAGGATGCGCTCAAGGCAGCTGCCGAGGAGCGCATCCGCGTCGCCGAAATCGAGCGGCTGATCGGAGAGGACCTGTGAAGGCACGCTACATCATTGCGCTCGTGCTGGTGCTCGCCGTGGGCGTGGGCGGCGGCTTCTGGCTGGGACAGCGCAACGGCCCCGCCGAGACGCAGGTCAGCGCATCCGCGCCGGCCGCAGGCAAGCCCGCCGAGCGCAAGGTGCTCTATTACCGCAATCCGATGGGTCTGCCCGACACGTCTCCCGTGCCCAAGAAAGATCCAATGGGCATGGACTACGTGCCCGTCTACGAGGGCGATGCGCCTGCCGCCAGCACGCCGGCCGATCAGGTCGCCATCAGCCCCGACAAGGTGCAGAAGCTCGGCGTGCGCAGCGAAGTCGTCACGCGGGGCGCCCTTGGCGAGGTGATCCGCGCCGCCGGCCGCGTCGAAGTCGACGAGCGCCGCGTGGTTGCCGTCTCGCCCAAGTTCGAAGGGTGGGTGGAACGGCTGTTCGTCAACGCGACGGGCCAGCCGGTGGCCAAGGGCCAGCCGCTGTTCGAGGCCTACAGCCCGGAGCTCGTGTCGGCGCAGCGCGAATACGCCATCGCGGCGCAGGGCGTGCACGATCTCAAGGACGCCGGGCCCGACGCGCAGGCGAGCATGCAGCGCCTGGCGGAGTCGAGTCTCACGCGCCTGCGCAACTGGGACATCTCCGACGAGCAGGTGCGCGCGCTCAGCCAGCGTGGCGAGGTGCGGCGCAGCCTGACGTTCCGCTCGCCCGTAGGGGGTTTCGTGCTCGAGAAGAAGGCGCTGCAGGGCATGCGCTTCATGCCGGGCGAAGCGCTCTACCAGATCGCCGACCTGAGCTCGGTGTGGGTCATCGCCGACATCTACGAGCGCGACCTCGCGGCGGTCAAGCGCGGCAGCAAGGCGCGAGTGACGGTCGCTGCGTATCCCGCCGAAACGTTCACCGGGACCGTCACCTACATCTACCCAACGCTCAAGCCCGAGACACGGACGATTCCGGTGCGTATCGAGCTCGCCAATCGCGGGGAGCGACTGAAGCCCAACATGTATGCGCAGGTCGAGCTCGCGACGGCCGCGCGGCCGCAGACCCTGATGGTGCCGTCGTCGGCCGTGATCGACAGCGGCGCGCGCCAGATCGTGCTCGTGGAGCTTGGGGAAGGCCGTTATCAGCCGCGCGACGTGCGGGTGGGTGCACGCAGCGCCGAGCAGACCGAGATCCTCGAAGGCGTCAAGGAAGGCGAGCGGGTAGTGGTGGCCGCGAACTTCCTGATCGACGCGGAAAGCAATCTCAAGGCAGCGATTGCGGGCTTCGGGCCAGCGGGGCAGGGGACATCGGGGAGCGCCACTGCGCCGCCGCCGGCGCCGGACGGCGCCCCGCGCACGGTTGGTCATTCCGCGCAGGGCACGATCGAGGCGATCGATGCCAAAACGCACACCGTCACCCTCGCGCACGGTCCGATCGCCAGCCTCAAATGGCCCGCGATGACCATGGAATTCCAGGTCAGCACGCCCGCATTGCTCGCGAATATGGCTGCCGGTGCAGTCGTGGACTTCGAGTTCGTCGAGAGGGCGCCGGGTGAGTACGTCATCACCAGGCTCGCGCGCAAGGACCAGGCCGCACCGGCCGGGCACGCGGGTCACTGAGGACTGCGGATGCTGTCGCGCATCATCGACTGGTCGGCGCGCAATACCCTGCTGGTGCTGATCGCGACCGCATTCCTCATCGCCGGCGGCATCTACGCCATCGTGCGGACGCCGCTCGACGCGCTGCCCGATCTCTCCGACGTACAGGTCATCATCTACACGGAGTTCCCCGGCCAGGCGCCGCAGGTGGTCGAGGACCAGGTCACGTATCCGCTGACCAGCGCGATGCTGTCGGTGCCGAAGTCCAAGGTCGTGCGCGGCTTCTCGTTCTTCGGCGCATCGTTCGTGTACGTCATCTTCGAGGACGGCACCGACATCTATTGGGCCCGCTCGCGGGTGCTGGAGTACCTCAATTTCGCCGCGGGACGGCTGCCCGCCGGCGTGACGCCGCAGCTCGGTCCCGATGCCACCGGCGTGGGCTGGGTATTCCAGTACGCACTCCTCGGGCACAAGCAGAACCTTGCCGAGTTGCGCACCATTCAGGACTGGTATCTGCGCTACCAGCTCGCCAAGGCGCAGGGCGTGGCCGAGGTTGCGAGCGTCGGCGGCTTCGTGCAGCAGTACCAGGTGACGGTCGATCCGGTGAAGCTGCGCGCCTATGGCATTCCGCTCACCCGCGTCACCCAGGTCATTCGCGACTCCAACCGCGACGTTGGCGGCCGCGTGGTGGAAATGGCCGAGACCGAGTACATGGTGCGTGGTCGCGGCTATCTGCGCGGCACGGCCGATCTCGAAGCGCTGGTGGTGAAGAGCGACAAGGGCACGCCGGTGCTCATCCGCGACATCGGCCGTGTGGAAATGGTGCCCGACGAGCGCCGCGGCCTCGCCGAGCTCAACGGGGAAGGCGAGGTGGTCGGCGGCATCGCCATGGCGCGCTACGGTGCGAATGCACTCGAGGTCATCGGCAACATCAAGGCGAAGATCCAGGAGATCAGCGGCGGGCTGCCGGAGGGCGTGGACATCGTCGCCGTCTACGACCGCTCCGAGCTGATCCATCGGGCCATCGATACGCTGAAGCGCACGCTGCTCGAGGAAAGCGCGATCGTGGCGCTGGTCTGCATCGCCTTCCTGCTGCACTTCCGCAGCGCGCTGGTGGCGATCGTCATGCTGCCCGTGGGCGTGCTGATCGCGTTCATCGCCATGCGCCTCCTCGGCATGAACTCGAACATCATGAGCCTCGGGGGGATCGCCATCGCCATCGGCGCGATGGTCGATGCGGCGATCGTCATGATCGAGAATGCCCACAAGCACCTGGAACGCCTCGCGCCGGGCGGCTCGCGCGTACAGGCGATCGTCGACGCCTGCCGCGAAGTCGGTCCGGCGTTGTTCTTCTCGCTCCTGATCATCACCGTCTCCTTCCTGCCGGTGTTCACGCTGGAGTCGCAGGAAGGCCGCCTGTTCGCGCCGCTCGCGTACACCAAGACCTTTGCCATGGCCGGCGCGGCATTGCTGTCCGTGACGCTCGTTCCGGTGCTGATGCTGCTCTTCGTGCGCGGACGAATCCTTCCCGAAGCGCGCAACCCGGTGAACCGGGCGCTGATATTCGTCTATCGGCCGGTCATCGGCTGGGTGATGCGCTGGAAGTGGACGACCGTGCTGGCCGCGCTCGGCGTGCTGGCAGTAACCGTCTACCCGGCCGCGCGTCTCGGCACCGAGTTCATGCCGACCCTGAACGAGGGCACGCTGCTCTACATGCCGTCGTCGTTGCCGGGCATGTCGGTCACCAAGGCCGCAGAGCTGATGCAGACGCAGGACAAGATCATCAAGAGCTTTCCGGAAGTGGCCTCGGTGTTCGGCAAGGCCGGGCGCGCGCAGACCGCGACCGACCCCGCGCCGGTCGAGATGTTCGAGACCGTCATCAACCTCAAGCCCGAGAGCGAGTGGCGCGCGGGCATGACCACCGACAGGCTGATCCGCGAGATGGACGCCGCCTTGCAGATCCCGGGCGTCGCGAACGCGTGGACGATGCCGATCCGCGCCCGCATCGACATGCTCTCGACGGGCATCCGCACGCCGATCGGCATCAAGGTGTTCGGCAAGGACCTGAACGAGATGGAGCGACTGGCCCGCGAGATCGAGTCCGTGGTCCGCAGCGTGCCCGGCACGACGAGTGCGTTCGCGGAGCGGATCACCGGCGGGTTCTATCTCGACATCGAGCCCGACCGTGCCGCCCTCGCGCGTTACGGCATGGCGGTCGGCGACCTGCAGGAAGTGGTGGCGACCGCGCTCGGCGGCGAGATGGTGACCACGAGCGTGGAAGGGCGCGAGCGCTTCGGCGTCACCGTGCGCTACCCGCGGGAATTGCGCGCCAATCCGCAACAGATCGCGCAGGAAGTGCTGGTGCCGACGATGGATGGTGCACTGGTGCCGCTGGGGCAGGTGGCGCATGTCGGTATCGTCAAGGGTGCGCCGGGCATACGCACCGAGAACGCGTTGCTTTCCGCCTATATCTACGTCGACATCCGCGACCGCGACATCGGCTCGTACGTCGCCGACGCGCGGCGTGCGGTGACGGACGCGGTGAAGTTTCCACCCGGCTATTACGTCACGTGGAGCGGCCAGTTCGAGTACATGGAGCGCGCCGCGGAACGGATGAAGGTGGTCGTGCCGGTCACCCTCGCGCTGATCTTCCTGCTCCTCTATCTCAACTTCCGGCGGCTCACCGAGACGTTCATCGTGATGCTCTCCGTGCCGTTCGCGCTGGTCGGAGGCATCTGGCTGATGTGGTGGCTCGATTACAACGTGTCGGTCGCGGTCGCGGTGGGTTTCATCGCCCTCGCCGGTGTTGCCGCCGAGACGGGCGTCGTGATGCTGATCTATCTCGACCAGGCGTGGCAGCGCATCCAGGCCGAGCGCGCTGCGGCCGGCGAGCGCGTGGCCATCGAGGACCTCTACCGCGCCATCATGGAGGGCGCCGTCGAGCGCGTGCGACCCAAGATGATGACCGTGGTGGCGATCATGGCCGGCCTGCTGCCGATCATGTGGAGCACCGGCACGGGTTCCGAGGTCATGAGCCGCATCGCAGCGCCGATGGTCGGCGGCATGCTGTCGTCGACGGTGCTCACGCTCGCGGTGATTCCCGCGCTCTACGGTCTCGTGAAGCAATGGGAACTGCGGCGGAGGCGCCGAGATGCGCCGGCCGTCGACAGCACGCGATCGGAAGCGACCAGTACGGCAAGCCGTCTGCGCGGCGCGCCGGCGGCCGTCGCTGCCGCACCCATCCCGCGTGGGTTGCCGTAAACCCGCCCGATCCACTCCGCAACCCGATCCCCCTTCCATCCGCGACAACAAGGAGATGAAATGATCGCGAGAATTCCCGCAATGCTCTGCGTGCTGCTGCTCGCGGCCGTGCCCTCGTTTGCCCAGACCACCGGTCACGAGCACCACCAGGCGGGCAACCAGGCAGCCCATGCGCCCACCGTCCTGGTCAACGGCGAGGTGCGCAAGGTCGACGCGCAGGCCGGCAAGATCACGCTCAGTCATGACGCGATCCCCAACCTCGCCATGCCGAAGATGACGATGGTCTTTCGGGTGAACGAGCCCGCCATGCTGAAGCAGGTCAAAGCGGGGGACAGGGTGCGCTTCGCGGCTGACCTCATCGGTGGCGAGCTCACCGTGGTCGGGTTGCAGGCGGCCAGATAACGCGCTGCCGGCGCGTGTCGCCCCGGCCGGATTGACCGGGGCGGCGGAAGTGGTGTATTTCTAGCGCTCGCTCGCGCAGGCGTCCCGCGCGGTCCGCCCGTGTCCGCGCATTGCCTCGCACCACATCCGTCCTGATCCCATGCTCATGAAGCGAATGGCTCGCCTGGTTGGGTTGTGCCTCACGCTCGCGGCGGTGCTCGCCGTGGCGCCCGTTGCCGCGCAGGTCACCGGCAAGCTCGTGCTCTATACGTCGCAACCCGATCGCGACGCGCAGCAGACCGTGGATGCGTTTCGCCGGAAGCACCCGGGCGTGCAGGTGGAGATCTTTCGTTCCGGCACGACGGAGGTCATGAACAAGCTCATGGCCGAGATCGCCGCCGGCCAGGCACGCGCCGATGTGCTGCTCATTGCCGATGCGCTGTCGATGGAGCGCCTGAAGGCAGCCGGGGAGTTGCAGGCTTATCCGGAAGCCGACGTGCGGCAGTTCCCGGCCGAAGCCTACGATCATGACAAGTCGTACTTCGGAACCAAGCTGATCACGACGGGCATCATCGTGAACAAATCGGCCACCATGGTGCCGAAGTCGTGGGCCGATCTGCTGAGGCCCGAGGCCAAAGGTCAGGTGGTGCTCCCGAGCCCGTTGTACTCCGGCGCCGCGGCCATTCACATGGGCGCACTCAGCGCCAGCCCGGCGCTCGGTCCGCAGTATTACGAAAGCCTGGCCAAGGCCGGCGCCCTCGCGATGCGCGGCAATGGCGCGGTGTTGAGCGCGGTGGCCGGGGGCCAGAAGATGTACGGCATCATCGTGGAATTCATGGCCCTCAACGCCAAGGCGAAGGGCTCGCCGGTCGAGTTCGTCTTTCCGGCGGAAGGCGTGTCGATCGTCACCGAGCCGACGGCGGTGCTTCGCCACACCAAGAACCTGCCTGCCGCGCGGGCGTTCGTCGATTTCCTCCTGTCGCGGGAAGGCCAGGAGCTCGCCGCCGCGCAAGGTTATCTGCCGGTGCGCAAGGACGTGCCGCCGCCCGCCGGCTTCCCGAATATTGCCCAGATCAAGATCCTGCCGATCGATACCGCCGAGCTGCTGCGTCGTGACGAAGCGAACAAGAAACGCTTCGCCGCACTTTTCGGCGGCTGAGCCGTCCCGGACGACTGCGCAAGCTCCCGCGATGGGCTGGTCGTGAGCGCGGTCCGATCCCTTCCGACCATCGGCGGCGAACGCCTGGCGCTGTTCGTGCTCTCCGGGCTGCTCGTGCTGCTCGCGGTCGTCCCGATCGCGCGCCTGGCCCAGGAGGCCCTCGCGCCCGGGGGGCATCTCGACCTGTCGGTGATTGCCGGCGTGCTGCAAAGCCCTGTCGTGTGGCGGGCGGCGCGCAATACCCTGACGGTGTCGGTCGGCGGCGCGGCCGTGGCCCTGGTGCTGGGCGGCGCGTTTGCGCTGCTCGTCACGCTCACCGACATGCGGGCGAAGCGGCCGCTCGTATTCTGCTTCATGCTGCCGCTGATGATCGCGCCGCAGGTGACCGCGCTCGCCTGGATCAACCTGTTCGGCCCCAACAGCACGCTGCTCGCTGCCGTCGGACTTGCGCCCGCGGTTGGCACGGCCAATCCGCTGTATGGGCCTGGCGGCATCATCGCGCTGCTGGGGCTCGAGCAGGCGCCGATCGTGTTCCTGGCGGTGCGCGCCGGACTGCGGGCGCTGCCGCGCGACCTGGTCGAGGCCGGGCAGGCGGCGGGCGCCCGACCGTGGCGCATCGTGCGCACCATCGTGCTGCCCTTGACGGTGCCGAGCCTCGCCGCCGGAGGCATGCTGGCGTTCGTGGGCTGCATCGGCAACTTCGGCATTCCTGCATTCCTCGGGATTCCGGCGGGTTACACGGTGCTGGTCACGCTCATCTACCAGCGCCTGGCGGGATTCGGCACCAGCGTGTTGGGTGAAGTCGCGGCGCTCTCGATCCTGCTGTCGGTGCTGGCGCTCGCCGGGCTCGCCGCGAACGCGTGGCTCGCGCGGCGCCGCGACGTCCGGGTTTCTGCCCTGTCGACGGCTGCCCCCGAGTGGTCGCTCGGAGGGTGGCGCGCGCCGGTCGAGTGGATCTGCTGGGGGGTGCTCGCGCTCGTGCTCGCGTTGCCGTTCGTCGCGCTTCTCGCCACGGCGCTCGTACCGGCGCTCGGCGTCCCGCTGACGTCGCGCACCCTGACGTTCGCCAATCTCCACTTTGTCGTGTTCGACTACGCCGCCACGCGGCGCGCGTTCTTCAACAGCGCAACGTTGTCCGGGGCGGCTGCGCTCATGCTCGTCATGCTCGCGGTGCCGCTCGGCTACTCGCTCGTGCTCCGGCGCGCGACTCTGCTGCGCGCGGTCAGCTTCACCGCCGAGCTGCCGTACGCGCTGCCTGGGGTGGTGCTCGCCATCGCGATGATCCTGTGCCTGCTGCCGCCGCTGCCGCTCCTCGGCTTCAGCCTCTACAGCACCGTGTGGATCATCCTCGTCGCGTATCTTTCGCGCTTTCTGCTGCTCGCCCTGCGGCCGGTCACCAATGCCTTGCAGCAGCTCGATCCGAGTCTCGACGAAGCGGCGCGCATGAGCGGGGCGCGCTTCACACGCCGGCTCGCGACGGTGATTCTTCCGCTCGTGGCACCGTCGGCCGTCGCCGGTGGCATGATGGTCTTCCTTACGGCGTTCAACGAGCTCACGGTGTCGGCGCTGCTGTGGTCGTCCGGTGCAGAAACCGTGGGCGTCGTCCTGTTCAGCCTGGAGCAGGCCGGCGATACCGTGTCCGCCGCAGCGGTGGCGGTGATTGCCGTGGTGGTCACGCTCGTCATGATGCTCATCGCCAATGCGCTCGCCTCGCGCGTGGCCCGCGGGGTGCTGCCATGGCAGCCGTGACCCTCGACGGCGTCGGCAAGCGCTTCGGCGCCGTCGCCGCCGTGCAGGACGTTTCCCTCGAGGTGGAGGACGGCGAATTCCTCGCGGTGCTGGGTCCGTCCGGATGCGGCAAGAGCACGCTGCTGCGCCTCATCGCCGGATTCGAGAGCGCCGATCGGGGGACGATCCGGCTGGGCGAGCGCCTGGTCAGCGGGCCAGGCGTGCACGTGCCACCGGAGGACCGTCGCATAGGAATGGTGTTCCAGTCCTACGCATTGTGGCCGCACATGACGGTGGAGGAGAACATCGGCTATCCGTTGCGCGTGCAGCGTCTGTCGTCGCGCGACATCGCCCGGGAGGTTGCGGCCGCGCTCGCCGCGGTCGGTCTGGAAGGGCTTGGCGAGCGCCGGCCGGCAGCGCTCTCCGGTGGTCAGCGCCAGCGCGTTGCGCTGGCGCGCTGTCTCGCGATGAAGGCACGGCTGGTGCTGCTCGACGAGCCCCTCGCCAACCTCGACGTGCATTCGCGGGCCCGGATGCTGGCGGAGATCGCCGCCTTTCGCGACGTGTCGAACGCGACGCTGATCTATGTCACGCATGATCAGGGCGATGCGCTCAGTGTTGCCGACCGGGTCGCGGTGATGGAGAGCGGACGCGTGCTGCAGATCGCGGCACCCGCGAGCCTCTACCGCAGCCCGGAGGATGGGGCAGTGGGCCGCTTCGTGGGTCCCGGTGCCGTGGTGCGCGGTGAAGTCACCGCGACGTTCGGTAACTGCCATGCAACGATCGAGCTCTTCGGACAACCGTGGCGCGTGCGGTCGGCGCCAGGCCAGCGCGAGGGCGCAGTGGAGGTTTGCGTGCGGCCGGAGGATCTGCGCATCGTGCAGGAGGGACCGAGCTTTCCGGCCATCGTGTCGCGCGTGCTGTACCAAGGCGGTCGCACTGTCGTCGAAGCCGCGCCGCTGGCGGACCCGGCGGCGGTGCTCAGCTTGTCCCTGAACCCGATGGATGCGTGTGCTGCCGGCAGCACCATCCGGCTCGCGCTCGTGGACGGATGGGTGATTCCGCAGCGCTGAGCTGCCGTTCACCCGGATTCATCGTGCGCCGGCCGTGCCGATGCCCGTGACTCCCGGTGCGCTTGTCCTGGTCACTGGTGCGACCGGGTTCGTCGGCTCGGCGGTGGTGCGCTCGCTGCTCGCCAAAGGCTACGTGGTGCGTGCCCTGGCGCGTGCCGGCAGCGTGCGGGCGAACCTGACGGGTCTCGACATCGAGATCGTCGAAGGAAACATGGGTGATGCGAGCGCGGCAGCCCAGGCGATGCAAGGCGCATCCGCACTCGTTCATGCAGCCGCGGATTACCGGCTTTGGACCCGCGCGCCCGACGCGCTGGTGCGTACCAATGTCGAAGGCACGCGCACGATCATGCGGGCGGCCCTCGACGCGGGCGTGGAACGCATCGTGTACACGAGCAGCGTGGCCACCCTCGCCCTGCGCAGCGACGGCGCGCCGGCCGATGAGTCCGTTCGCCTGACGCAGGCCGCGGCGATCGGTGCGTACAAGCGCAGCAAGGTCGCCGCCGAGGAGCTCGTCGACGAGCTGATCGCGCGCGAGCGGCTGCCGGCGGTGATCGTGCAGCCATCGACGCCGATTGGACCACGCGACATCAAGCCCACGCCCACCGGGCGGGTCATCGTCGAAGCCGCGGCGGGACGGATGCCGGCGTTCGTCGATACCGGTCTCAACCTCGTGCATGTGGACGACGTTGCGGCCGGGCACGTGCTCGCCCTCGAGCGTGGCATCGTGGGCGAGCATTACATCCTGGGCGGGCAGGACGTACCGCTTGCCGAGCTGCTGGCTGCGATTGCCGGCGCGACCGGACGGCGCCCACCGCGGCTTCGGCTGCCGCGGCGAGCGCTGTACCCGTTCGCATGGGTGGCCGAAGCGATCGCCGCGCGCACCGGCCGCGAGCCCCTCCTTACCGTCGATGGCTTGCGCATGGCCGCCCATCACATGTATTTCACGAGCGCCAAGGCGGAGCGGGTGCTGGGGTATCGCGCACGCCCTTATGCACAGGCCGTGCACGATGCGATCGAATGGTTCGCAGCCGCGGGCTACCTGTCGGGGTATCGGTGATGGTCGCCGTCGGCCTTGGCGTGCTGGCCTGCGCGATATGGCTCTACCTGTTGCTGTTCCGCGGCGGTTTCTGGCTCGCGCGCGAGCGGGATGCCGCGGGCCCCGCGGCGCAGCCCTCGAGCTGGCCCTCGATCGTGGCCATCGTCCCGGCGCGGGACGAAGCGGACTCCATCGGCGCGTGCGTAACCGCGCTTCTGCAACAGGACTACGTTGGTTCGTTCTCGATCATCGTGGTCGACGATGGCAGCACCGATGACACGGCAGGCATTGCCCGGTCGGCGGCGATCGCTTGTGGCGCGGAGTACCGGCTGAGAGTGCTGCGGGCGCCGTCGCCGCGCGCGGGATGGACGGGCAAGCTTGCCGCGCTGGATCACGGCATCGCGGAGGCCGAACGGTTCGCGCAGGCGCCGGTCTATCTGCTGCTGACCGATGCCGACATCTTGCATGCTCCCGACTCGCTGACACAGCTCGTCGCGCGTGCCGAGCAGGGCGACCTACGCCTCGTCTCGTCGATGGCCAAGCTTCGCTGCAGCAGTTTCGCCGAGTGCGCCTTCGTGCCTGCGTTCGTGTTCTTCTTTGCGATGCTGTACCCGTTCGGGTGGGTGAACCGCCGTGATCGGACTACTGCCGCGGCAGCGGGTGGCTGCCTGCTGGTGCATCGCGCGACGCTGCGCGAGGCGGGCGGCGTGGCGGCGGTGCGACATGCGCTGATCGACGACTGCGCGCTGGCGCGCCTGATGAAGGCCCGCGGTCCGATCTCCCTGGTGCTTACCGATCGCGTGCGCAGCATCCGCCCGTACGAGACCCTGGGCGACGTTCGGCGGATGGTGGCGCGCTCGGCGTATGCGCAGCTGCGCTATTCGCCGCTGCTGCTCGTCGTGACCGTCGCGGCCATGTCCCTGACCTTTCTCGTGCCGCCCGTTCTGGCGGTGTTCGGCAGCGGCGCCGCGCGTGCATTCGGCGTCGTCGCATGGGCACAGATGGCGCTTGCATTTCAGCCGACAATGCGCTTCTATCGCGTTTCGCCGTGGTCGGGTGTGGCCCTGCCGGCGATCGCGGGTGCATACGTGGCGTTCACGCTCGATTCAGCATGGGAGGCGGCGCGCGGCCGGGCCGGTCTGTGGAAAGGCCGGGTGCATGCGAACCCGTAGGCCTGAAATGGATCGAAGTTACCGGCGTGGAGTTGCGCCGGACCTTTGCCCCGATATGAATTCGCCGTGAGCCCCGCGCCCATTCTCGTCCGGCACCCCGTTGCGCCCACGGCTTTGCCGCCGCCCGATCTTGCGGACGCGTCGGTTGCGACCGGCAGCTCGTTCTACGCGGCCATGCGCCTGCTGCCGCGGGACCAGCGTCACGCGATGTATGCCATCTACGCCTATTGCCGCGCGGTTGACGACGTGGCCGACGGTCCCGAAGGCCAGGGCTCGCGCTTTGCCGCGCTGGAGCAGTGGCGCGCCGAGGTCGACGGGCTGTACCGCGGGACCGTGTCGTCGCGCCTCGCGCGTCTCGCGGGACCGATCGCCACCTTTGGCCTGCAGCGCGACGACTTCCTCGCGATCCTCGATGGCGTCGAGATGGACGCGCTCGCGGACATCGTGGCGCCGGACTGGGCGACGCTCGACTTGTATTGTGATCGCGTGGCCAGCGCCGTCGGCCGGCTCTGCGTGCGCGTCTTCGGACTTACCGGGAGCGACGGCATCGCGCTTGCGTTCGACCTGGGCCGCGCCCTGCAGCTGACCAATATCCTGCGCGATCTCGACGAGGACGCGACGAAGGGGAGGCTGTATCTGCCGCGCGAGGCCCTCGCGGCGGCCGGGATTGCGCCCGTGCCCATTGGCGCATCGCTGGGCCACCCGCGGCTGGATGCAGCATGTGCCGAGGTGGTGTCGCGGGCGCGGGGCCATTTCGCCGCTGCGCATCGCGTCATGGCGCGTCATCCGGGGCGAGTCGTGCGCGCACCGATGCTGATGGCGAAAGTGTACGAGACGATGCTCGACCGCCTGGTGGCGCGCGGCTTCGCGGCCCCGCGCCCGAACGTGCGGCCGAGTCGGGGCGCGGTACTGTGGACGCTGGTGCGTTACGGGCTGCGGCCCCGCGATGGGACCGGCTGAGCGCATGTGCGCGGGGGGCACGGCATGAACGCACTCTCTGGAGTCGCTGGTCGGCTGCGCGACGCGCCGGTCCAGGCGCGCGACCCTACTGCGGACGAGCGTCTCGCCGCGTCCATCGACCACGCCGCCGACGCGCTGCTGGCGCTGCAGCGTGCGGACGGCCACTGGGTGTTCGAGCTCGAAGCCGATGCGACCATTCCCGCCGAGTACGTGCTGCTGCGCCACTTTCTCGGCGAGCCCGACCCTGCGCTGGAAGCGAAGATCGCCGTTTACCTGCGGCGCATGCAGACCGCGCAGGGTGGCTGGCCGCTGTTCCCCGGGGGCAGCTTCAACATCAGCGCGAGCGTCAAGGCGTATCTCGCGCTCAAGGTGATCGGCGACCGGCCGGACGCCGCCCACATGCGCAAAGCGCGCGACGCGATCCTCGCACACGGCGGCGCAGGCAGCACCAACGTGTTCACGCGCACGCTGCTGGCCCTGTTCGGCATGCTCCCCTGGAGTGCGGCGCCGATCGTCCCCGTGGAGATCATGCTGCTCCCGCGTTGGGCGGCGCTGCACGTCTCGCGCATCTCGTACTGGAGCCGCACGGTGCTGGTGCCGCTTGCGGTGCTCGCGGCACTCAAGCCGCGCGCGCGCAACCCGCGGGGCGTGGATATCGCCGAGCTCTTTCCCGCATCGCAGGTGAATGCCCGACGGTCGGCCCGCGCGCCGCACCAGACGCGCTTCATGTTCGCACTGTTCGCGGGCATCGATGCGCTCCTGCATGTCGCCGAGCCGCTTCTGCCAAAGAAGATCCGCCAACGCGCCATCGACCGCGCCGTCGCTTTCGTGACCGAGCGGCTGAACGGCGAGGACGGGCTGGGCGCGATCTTCCCGGCCATGGCCAATGCGGTGATGATGTTCGATGCACTGGGTTACGCGCGCGATCATCCGCACTACGTGGCTGCGCGGGCAGCCATCGAGAAGCTCCTCGTCGTCGGTGCCACCGAGGCGTACTGCCAGCCCTGCGTCTCGCCCGTCTGGGACACGGTCCTCGCCTGTCATGCACTGCTCGACGTCCGCGGTGAGCGCGCCGTCACCCGGGTGCGCCGGGCCGTGGGCTGGCTGCAGCAGCGGCAGGTCCTCGACATCGCCGGCGACTGGGCCGAGCAGCGCCCGACGGTCCGACCGGGCGGCTGGGCATTCCAGTATGCCAATGCGCATTACCCGGATCTCGACGATACCGCCGCCGTCGTGCTCGCCATCGACCGGTTCGCGCGTGGCCCACGCAGCGTTCACGATGCCGACTTTCACGAGGCCATTGCGCGCGGGCGCGAATGGGTGGTCGGACTGCAGAGTGCGAGCGGCGGCTGGGGTGCGTTCGACGCCGACAACACCAGCGAGTACCTCAACCACATTCCGTTCGCCGATCATGGTGCGCTGCTCGACGCGCCGACCGCGGACGTGACGGCGCGTTGCGTGGCCATGCTCGCCCAGCTCGACGATGCCGGTGATCGCGCGGCGCTCGCCGCCGGTCTTGCGTTCCTGCGGCGCACGCAGGAACACGACGGCAGCTGGTACGGGCGCTGGGGCATGAACTACATCTACGGTACCTGGTCCGTGCTGTGCGCGTTCAATGCCGCGGGCGTGGATGCGCGGTCCGGCGAGGTCCGTCGCGCGGTCGCGTGGCTGGAATCGATCCAGAACGAGGATGGTGGCTGGGGCGAAGGAGCCGAGAGCTACGAGCTGGACTATCGCGGCCACGTGGGCGCCGACAGCACGCCGTCACAAACCGCGTGGGCGATCCTGGCGTTGCTCGCCGCTGGCGAGGTTCAAGGCAGTGCCGCCGAGCGCGGCGTCGGCTACCTCCTGCGGACGCAGCAATCGGATGGGTTCTGGCGCGAAGAACGGTTCACGGCAACGGGCTTCCCGCGCGTGTTCTACCTGCGCTATCACGGCTACGCCAAGTTCTTCCCGTTGTGGGCGCTCGCCCGCTTTCGCACCCTGCGCGGGACGGGCGAAACGCGCGTGCGTTGCGGCATGTGACCCGCGGTCCTGCGCCGGTGATCGCAGTGACGGGTCTCGCGCACGAGGCCCGCATGGCCTGCGGGCCCGGTGTGCGCACCGTGTCGGGCGGCGCGGATCCGCAGCGTCTGCAGACATTGCTCGAGCGAGAACTCGAGCACGGCGCAATCGCCATCATGAGCTTCGGGATCGCCGGCGGGCTCGTCGCTGGTCTCGCACCGGGCAGCTGGATCGTGGCGCGTCAGGTCGTGACGACCGGCTCGCACTGGCCGGCCGACGCGGGCTGGCTCGCCGCGCTGATCGAACGTCTCCCGGGCGCTCGCGTCATGGACCTTGCGGGCGCGGATGCGGTGATGTCCGCCGCGGACAAGCGCGCCCTCCACGAGGCCACCGGCGCAGGTGCAGTCGACATGGAATCGCACGTGGCAGCGGCGTTTGCAGCCACGCACGGGTTGCCCTTCGCGGCATTCCGCGTCGTGTGCGATCCCGTGGAGCGGGATCTGCCGCCGGCGGCGCACGTGGGCGTCGCGAGGGACGGCAGCACCGACGTGACCGCCGTGCTGCAATCGCTATGGCGGGCCCCGGCGCAACTGGTGCCGCTCGTGCGCACCGCTGTCGATGCGGCGCTCGCCACGCGCGCCCTGTCACGCGGGCGTCGACGCCTTGGGTCGGGACTGGGTTACCCGGATTTCGGCAAGCTTCTGCTCGACGTGGCGTGAATACACGAATGCCGCGTCTCGCTGCGTGTCGAGTGGAATCTCCGGCGCCATCGGGCCCTCGGTCGCCACGCCACGCATGCTCACGGCCAACGCCTTGAGCGGATGCCGCACGGCGTCGCCGACGGCGGTGGCTTCGTATCCGCTGTGCACCATGCAATTGGCGCATTTCTCGTAATTGCCCGTGCCGTAGGCGTCCCAGTCGGTCTCCTCCATCAGCTCGCGAAAGCTGCGCGCGTAGCCTTCGCCGAGGAGATAGCACGGCCGCTGCCATCCGAAGACGGTCCGCGTGGGGTTGCCCCACGGCGTGCACCGGTATTCCTGGTTGCCGGCGAGGAAATCGAGGAACAGCGCCGACTGGCTGAACGACCACGCGCGCGCGCCGCGGCCACGGCGGAAGATTGCGCGAAAAAGCTCCTTCGTATCCTTGCGGCGCAGGAAGTGCGCCTGGTCGGGCGCGCGCTCGTAGGCGTAACCGGGCGAGACCGTGATGCCGTCGATCCCCAGCGCCGTGGCCTCGTCGAAGAAATGCGCCACCCGCACCGGATCCGCGTCATTGAACAAGGTGCAGTTGATGTTCACGCGAAAGCCCGCGCGCTTGGCCACGGCGATCGCCGCGACGGCCCGCTCGTACACGCCGCCCTGGCACACCGAGCGGTCATGCATGTCGCGGTCGCCGTCGAGGTGCACCGACCAGACGAAGTACGGGCTGGGCTCGAACAGGCCGATGCGCTTCGGAAGGAGCAGGGCGTTGGTGCAGAGATAGACGAACTTACGCTGTGCGACGATGCCCGCGACGATGGCATCGATTTCCTTGTGCAGCAGGGGCTCGCCGCCCGCGATCGACACCACCGGCGCGCCGCATTCGTCGACTGCTTGCAGGCATTCGTCGACCGACAGGCGCTGGTCGAGGATCTCGTCGGGGTAATCGATCTTGCCGCAACCGGCGCAGGCGAGATTGCACCGGAACAGCGGCTCCAGCATCAGCACCAGCGGATAGCGGCGCCGGCCGACGAGCCGCTGCCGCATGACATAGGCGCCGACGCGCGCAACCTGCAGGAGCGGAATCGCCACGCGGCTCCCGATCAGGCGCTTGCCGCACGAGCTGCGCGCCGGCGCAGGAGCTCCGCGGGCAGGCGGAACTCGACCTGTTCCGCGATCCCCGGCAGTACGCTCAGCTCGACCGGCCCGAGACGCCGCAATGCCAGCACCACGTTCTCGACGAGCTCTTCGGGCGCCGACGCGCCGGCCGTCAAGCCGACCACCCGCGCTGCCGTCAGCCACGCGGGATCGAGATCGGCGTCGCTCGCGATCAGGTAGCTCGGGACACCGGCCTCGAGGCCGATCTCGCGCAGGCGATTGGAGTTCGAGCTGTTGGGGGCCCCGACCACGAGGATGGCATCGGCCACGCTGGCGAGCTCGCGCACGGCAGTCTGCCGATTCTGGGTGGCGTAGCAGATGTCACTCACGTCGGGTCCCACGATGTCGGTGAATCGCCGCTCCAGGGCGGCGATGACGGCGCGCGTGTCGTCGACGCTGAGGGTTGTCTGGGTCACGTACGCCACCGGTGTATCGGCCGGGAGCGCGAGGGCCTCAACCTCGGCCGCGTTCTGCACCAGCAGCACGGGACCGGGGATCTGACCCATCGTCCCTTCCACCTCGGGGTGCCCGGCATGACCGACGAGGATGACGGTGCGTCCCTGATGCACGTAGCGCTTGCCCTGGCCATGCACTTTCGCGACCAGCGGGCAGGTCGCATCGAGCACGTGCAGCTTGCGGTGACGGGCCTCGTCCTCGACCGTGCGCGCCACGCCGTGCGCGCTGAAGATCGTGATCGCCCCCGCCGGCACTTCCGAGAGCTCCTCGACGAAGCGGGCGCCTTTGGCGCGCAGCCCCTCGACGACATGGCGGTTGTGCACGATCTCGTGCCGCACGTATACGGGCGCGCCAAATTGCGCCAGCGCCTGCTCGACGATGTCGATGGCCCGGATGACGCCTGCACAGAAGCCCCTCGGCTGCGCGAGAATCACACGCACGTTGCTGGTTCGTCCGTCTGGTCGTGTGCCCGTCGGTGTCGGGCAGCCGTGATGGGGATAAGGTTCAATGATCGCGCTTTCGCCGCTGCCGGACAAGATGTCGCAGGGTGCGGTGGCGGGAAGCTTGCGCCAGGCTTTCAGCGGAGCAACGTGGAGCGCATGCGGATCACCGGCTGGCGTTGTGCCGGGCGATCGCGGTACGTTGCTGGATTTCGGGAGCATTGAACGCGATGCACCAGGAAGAGCGGCCGTCCTCCCGCGTCGGCGTGGCGATCGCGCGGGTGATCGGCGCCTGCACCCGCCGCGCGTGGCTCGTCGGCGCGATTGCGCTCGGGATGGCCGGCATCGCTGTCGCCTACGCGGCGACGCACATGGCGATCGACACCGATACGTCGAGCCTGATCGCGTCGGACCTGCCATGGCGGCAGCGCGAGATCGCGTTCGACGCCGCGTTCCCGCAGCGCGTCGACCTGATTGCCGTGGTGGTGGACGGGGCCACCCCCGAACTCGCCGAACAGGCGGCCGCGGCCCTGACCCAGCGACTGTCGCGCGAAACCCGCCTTTTCCACAGCGTGCGCCGCCCGGACGGGGGGCCCTTTTTCGAGCGCGAGGGGCTGCTCTTCCTGCCGACGCCGGAAGTGGCGACGACCATGGAGCACCTCATCGCCGCGCAGCCGCTGCTGGGCACGCTCGCGGCGGATCCGAGCCTGCGCGGCCTCATGCGCGCACTCGCGCTGATGGCGCAGGGCGGCACCCGTGATCCCGCCGCCCTGCAGGCGGCGACGCAGCCGCTCGGCATCCTGGCGGATGCTTTCGAGGCGGTGCTGACCGGGAAGACGCCCACGCTCTCCTGGCGCACGCTAGTGACCGGTGCTGCGCCCGGCACGCGCGAATTGCGCCGCTTCATCCTCGTGCAGCCGGAGCTCGATTACACCGCATTGCAACCCGGCGAGCGCGCCACGCAGGCGATTCGCGCCGCGGCACGCGAGCTCGGACTCGCATCGGATCCGCGGGTGCGGGTGCGCCTGACCGGACCGGTGCCGCTGGCGGACGAGGAGCTCGCGACGCTCGCCGACGGCGCGGCACTCGACAGCAGCATCATGCTCGGCTCGCTGGTGGTGCTCCTCTGGCTCGCGTTGCGGTCGTGGCGACTCGTGGTCGGCGTGCTGGCGAGCCTCGTCGTCGGCCTCGTCGTCACCGCCGCATTCGGGCTGGCGATATTTGGCCGCTTCAATCTCATCTCGGTGGCGTTCGCGGTTCTTTTCATCGGTCTCGGCGTCGACTTCGGCATTCAATATTGCGTCGCGTATCGCGCGAATCGTCTCGCCGCCGACGATCTCCTGCTGGCGCTACGGCATGCCGGGCACGACATCGGCGGCGCCCTGGCGCTCGCTGCGGTCGCGACTGCGTTGGGCTTCTACGCCTTCGTGCCGACCGAGTATCGCGGGGTATCGGAGCTCGGCGTGATCGCGGGCACAGGGATGCTCATTGCATTCACCGCGAGCATCACGCTGCTGCCAGCACTGCTGGTGCTGCTTGGTCCCCCGCCGGAACGCGTCCCCGTGGGTTATGCGTGGCTTGCTCCGCTCGACCGGGTGGTGCTGCGGATGCGCCACTGGATCCTGGCGCTGGGCGTGATCGCTGGACTGGTCAGCCTTGCGCTCCTGCCACGCCTGCAATTCGACTTCAATCCGCTGAACCTGCGCAGCACGACCAGCGAATCGGTCGCCGCTCTGCTCGACCTCATGCACGACCCGGAAACAACGCCGAACACGATCGACGTGCTCGCGCCATCCGTTGATGCCGCGACGGCCCTGGCAGAGCGGCTTGCCGCGCTGCCGGAAGTCGATCACGTATTGACGGTGGGTACGTTCGTTCCCGACCACCAGGAAGAAAAGCTCGCTCTCATCCAGGATGCGGCCCTGCTGCTCGACCCGGCGTTGAATCCCGTGGAAGTGCAACCCGCACCCGACGACGCGCAGGTTGCCCGCGCCATGACGGACTCGGCGAATGCGTTGCAGGCGATGGCGCGTTCGGCGTCCGGCGCGGGGGGTGTTGCGACCTCGCGGCTCGCGCACGCGCTGGCGCGACTTGCCGAGGCAACGCCTGCCGACCGCGAGCGGGCGCGGGTCGCACTCGTGCCGGGGCTCGTCACGCTGCTCGGGCAGCTGCGCGCTGCGCTCGCCGCCCAGCCCGTTGCGCTCGCCACCTTGCCCCCCGATCTCGTGCGCGAGTGGGTGGCCCCGGATGGCCGCGCGCGCATCGAGGTCTACCCGAAAGGCGACGCCAACGACAATGCGACCCTGGCGCGGTTCGTCGCCGGAGTTCGCCGTGTCGCTCCCGATGCAACGGGGGCGCCGGTGTCGATCCAGGAATCGAGTCGCACCATCGTGCTGGCGTTCGTGCAGGCCGGGATTTCGGCGCTGGTCGCCATCGTGCTGCTTCTCACCGCGATCCTGCGTCATCTGAAGAGCGTCCTGCTGACGCTGGCGCCGCTGCTGCTGTCGGGCCTGGTAACGCTTGCGATCTGCGTCGTCAGTGGATTCCCGCTCAACTTCGAGAACATCATCGCGCTGCCGCTGCTGTTCGGGATCGGCGTGGCCTTCGACATCTACTTCATCATGGCGTGGCGCGCGGGGCGCACGCACGTGCTCGAATCGAGCCTCACCCGGGCCGTGCTGTTCAGCGCGCTGACCACCGGCACCGCCTTCGGGAGCCTGTGGATGTCGCATCACCCAGGCACGTCGAGCATGGGCATGCTGCTCACTCTCTCGCTGCTGTGCACGCTTGCTGCCGTGCTGGTGTTCCTGCCCGCGCTGCTGCGCACCGTGCCGTTCCAGCCGAATCCGCCGCGCGCCGCACGGCCGGCGGGCTAAGGCGCGCCCGACGCGTGCTGCCGGTCGCCGCGCCCGCGGATCTCGGCGCGGTGCCACGCCAGCAGTCCGGGGAAGTAGAAGAGGAGATCGCGCAGCCGGCGCGCCGCCGCCAACGCCAGGGCGGTGGGGGCGTCGAGACCGAGCAACGTGCCGAGCAGCAGGAACCCTCCTTCCTGTACGCCGAGCGCTCCAGGAATGACGAATGCGGCGCTGCTGATCGCCTGGATGAGCGCATCGATGGCGATGGCATCGCGCACCGCAACGTCGTGGCCGAGAAAGTGCAGCGCCAGCCAGATCTCCGCCGCGCCCACCACCCACCCGGCGCACTGCCACGCAGCGCACCCGGCCACGCGACGCGGATGGCGGTAAAGGTCGCGCAACGCATCGTCGATGCGCAGCGACCCTGCCACGGCCCGCTCCAGCCTGCCGGCGAATACCCGGTTCAGCGCGCGCGTCAGGGGCGCCAGGGTTCCGGCGCGCAGCACCAGTGCGAACACGAGGCCCAGTGCCGCCATGGCAAGTGCGGCGATGGTCAGTTGCGGCATCAGGGCCGAGCCGCGGCCGCCGGCAATGAGGATTGCCAGTCCGGTGATCGTGAACCACGCCTGGGTCAGCACCGACATGGCCATGTCGGCGACCACGCTGGACGCGGCAAGCGTGTCGCGCATACCGGCCCGATGCACGATACGATAGGCCACGATCTCGCCGCCGATGCGTGCTACCGGGAGGAGCGCATTCACGGATTCACGCGCCCAGGTGGCCCGGGTCATGACGCGCAGGCTCACCCGCTCCCCCGCGGGCACGAGGCTTTGCCAGGCCCGGGCGTTGAGCGTCATCGGGACGACGTGCGCGGCGCACGCGAGCACGAGTCCCGGCCCGGCGACCGTAAGCAGATGCACGATGGCGGTGAGGTTCTCGCGGCCGAACAGGAACGCGGCGAGCACGAGCCCGCCGAGCGCGAGTACCGCGCCGAGCTGCTTCACGGCAGGGCGAGGTCGGAGAAACCGCCGCGGCGGGCTCCCGCTGCCTCGGCCAGGCGGCGCACGGCGGGGGAAAGCAGTGCGGCGAGTTCCGCGGCGTGTCGGTACCCCGGCGTGGCCGCGGCGTAGCCGTCGCGCGTGGCAGGGTGCGCGTACACCTCGCTGATACCGTCAGGGAGGTTGCGCAGCACGCCGCACAGACGTTCCTCGTGCAGCGCGCCCGACCACGAGAGCCCGAACACCTGGTCCGGTGCGACCAGTCCGGCGCGCCGGACGCGGCGCCGCAGCGCGGCGATCCACGGATGCAGCAACCAGCGGTGGCGAGGTCCCGACCCGCGCTCGACGGCATCGAGGACGTCAGCAGGTTCCTGCGGCACGCGCACCGCCGCACCGCCATGGCGCCGCACGGCCGCGACCACCGCCTCGGCGACCACCGGGTGCACATGGAAATGATGGTGCGCGTTCACGTGGTCGAGGCGCAGGCCGGTGGCCGTGAACGCGGCGAACTGCGCCTCGATTTCCGCGCGCATCTGCTCGCGCACGCTGGGGCGAAACGCGATCGCGCAGCCAAGCCGCGCCATGTCGGAGCGCAACTGCCCGCGCTCGTCGACGAGGTCGGGCACCCGCGCCGGAGGCAGGGTCGGCGGCCCGTCGACCAGCACGAGGTGCAAGCCGACACGCAGCGATGGCAGCCGCCGTGCCCGGGCAATGGCATCGGCGGCGGCAGCACCGCTCACCATGAGGCTGGCGGCATCGAGGATGCCTTCGGTGTGCGCGCGCTCGACGGCTTCGTTGACTTCCGGTGCGATCCCGAAGTCGTCGGCGGTGACGATCAACGCTTTCAGTGTGCGCCCTGACGGCGCTCGCGCAGGAATTGGAAGAACTCCACGCCTTCGCGCAGCCGGCGCTTCATCATCTCCGGGCTCCTCACCATTTCGCCGACGATCGAGGCGATCTTGCTGCTGCGGAAATAGAAGCGGCGATAGAAGGTCTCGACCGAGTCGAAGATTTCCGTGTGCGACAGATGCGGGTAGTGCAGGGGCGCGATCTGCACGCCATGCGCATCGACGAGCTCCGCATTGGCCGCGTCGAGCCAGCCCTTCTCGAGCGCCTGCCGGTGAAGGAACGTGCCGGGGTAGGGCGCCGCCAACGAGACCTGGATCGTGTGTGGATTGATCTCGGTGGCGAAGCGGATCGTCTCCTCGATCGTCTCCTTCGTCTCGCCGGGCAGGCCGAGGATGAAGGTCCCGTGGATGGTGATGCCGAGATCGTGGCAGTCCTTGGTGAACCGGCGTGCGAACTCGACGCGCATGCCCTTCTTGATGTTGAACAGGATCTGCTGGTTGCCCGACTCGTAGCCCACGAGGAGCAGCCGCAGGCCGTTGTCGCGCAGCACCTCGAGCGTGTCGCGCGGGACATTGGCCTTGGCATTGCACGACCAGGTCACGCCCAGCTTGCCGAGCTCCCGCGCGATCGCCTCGGCGCGGGGAAGGTCATCGGTGAACGTGTCGTCGTCGAAGAAGAATTCCTTCACTTGCGGGAACGCCTTCTGCGCCCAGGCGATCTCCTCGGCGACGTGCCCGACACTGCGGGTACGGTAGCGGTGCCCGCCGACGGTTTGCGGCCAAAGGCAGAACGTGCAGCGCGACTTGCACCCGCGCCCGGTGTACAGGGACAGGTACGGGTGCTTGAGATAGCCGATGAAGTAGCTCTCGATGCGCAGGTCGCGCTTGTACACCGGCGTGACGAACGGCAATGCATCCATGTTCTCGAGCATGGGGCGCGGCGCGTTGTGCACGATCCTGCCGGTCGCGTCGCGGTAAGACAGGCCCGCGATCCGGGCCCACTCGCGGTCTTCCGCGATCTCCTTGATCGTGAAATCGAACTCGTTGCCGGCGACGAAATCGACCGCGCGCGAGGCGCTCAAGCTCCCGCTCGGATCGACCGCGACCTTGGCACCGATCAAGCCAGCCTTGAGATCCGGATTGGCGGCCTTGAGCGCCTCGATGGTCCGGATGTCGGACGCGAAGGATGGCGCCGACGTGTGCAGGACGGCGAGGTCGAAGTCCCGCGCCATTGCCGTGACGTCGCCGAGGCGCAACCCATGCGGGGGTGCATCGACGAGCTTGCTGCCTTCGACCAGCGCTGCGGGCTGGGCAAGCCACGTCGGATACCAGAACGAGCGGATCTCGCGCTTCGCCTGGTAGCGCGAACCGGCACCGCCGTCGAAGCCATCGAACGAAGGGGCCTGCAGGAATAGCGTACGCATCAGGCGTTCGATTCCTCGAGGGGGACGAGCGTTCCGTCGGCATCCACCCGGTAGCGGTGGCCGCGCCAGTGCACGACGGTGACGAAGAAGCTCGCCAGGTAGACCACGAACGACAGCACGTCGCGGGGCAGGATCAGCCACCACGCGTGCGGTCGGCGTTGCAAAGTATGACCAACTCGCCGGGTGAGGACAAGGCGGGCGCCCAGCGCCAGCGCGAGGACTGCGCAGCCCGCCGCGTGGAAGCCGGGCAGCAGCGCGGCGAGCAACGCCAGCGGTACCGGATGCGTGATGGCGGCACCGACGTAGCCGGCCCCACCCACTGCCCGCACGGTGCGCGCCCACCGCAGCTCATGGGTGAGCAGATCGCGCAGGCTCCGTTCGGAGCAGTTGTGCCCGACGACCACCTCGGATACGCACACTTCCGCGCCCATGCCGCGCACGGCCTCGCCCAGCGCGTGGTCGTCGGCGAGATGATTGCGAAACGCCGCGAAGCCGCCGAGCGCTGCCAGGGTGGCGCGGCGCAAGGCGATGGTCGAGCCGAAACAGGGGCGCGCGAGACCGAGCTCGAGCCCCACCAGCACGCTCGGCAGGAAGCGCTCGTCGATGCCCATGGCGGCCATGCGGGACCACAAGCCGGCGCGCGGCAGTCCCTGATACAGGCAGGTCACGAGCCCCACCCGGGGCGCGTGCAGTGCTGCAACCACGCTGGCCAGGTAATCACGCTGCACGACGATGTCGCTGTCGGCGAGCACCAGGATCCCATGGCGTATCCGATCTTCGAGAGCGGCGAGGGTCGCGATCTTCGGGTTCATCGCCGTCGTGGCCGGTACCACGACCAGGTGGAGATCGCGCCCGGGATGCTGCGCGATCACGCGCTCGACCACGGGCACCGCGGGGTCGTGCGCCGCGGCCACACCGAAGAGGATCTGCACCGGACCGGGATAGTCCTGCACGCAGAACGACGCCAGGCTGTGTTCCAGCGACGGTTCGGCGCCGTGCAACGGCTTCAGGATGGTGACACCCGGTGCCGGTGCGCCAGACGCGACCGTGCGGCGCTGCCGCGCCAAACGGCTGACTGCGACCGCCGCATACAGCGTGTAGGCCACCCCGCATAACGCCAGGATGAGGCATGCATACGCTATACAATTGCGCAGAGTTTCGATCATCGCTGCAACGCCAGCGGGCCCTTTCCATCATCATGCGTTCTCCCGACCGGGTGCCCGGACGAGACAGTGCCGTGCACCGGCGCGCCCGCGCACCCGGCTCGTTGGCAGGATTGCTTCCGCTCGCGGCGTTCGGGTGCGCCATCGCCGTGAGCGGATGCGCGAGCCTGCCTGGCAACGTCGAACCCGCTGACCCGCTGGAGCCCCTCAACCGCGTGGTGTTCGACGTCAACACGGCGGTGGACCGTGCGCTCATCGAACCGGCAGCGCGCGCGTGGCGCGCCGCGGTTCCGGCATTCCTGCGCGATCGCGTGCGATCCCTGCTCGACCATCTTGCGGAGCCACGGATTTTCGTCAACGACGTCCTGCAGGGACGCGGCGATGCCGCCGGCCGCACCTTTGCGCGCTTCGTGATCAATACGACGGCCGGCGTGGGAGGCCTCTTCGACCCGGCGAGCGCGGCTGGCTATCCGCGGCAGACGGGCGATTTCGGCCAGACGCTTTACGTGTGGGGCGTTCAGGACGGGCCATATCTGGTGCTGCCCTTCTTCGGGCCTTCGAATGCGCGCGACGCCGTCGGGCTCGGCGTCGACCTGACCACCACGCCACCCGCGCCACTCCTCTCCGGTGACGACGCCGGCACGATCGGCACCGGCGTCGGCATCGTCGACGGCGTCGATCTTCGTTCGCGCAACATCGAGGTGCTCGAGGAGATCCGGCGCAGCGCGCTCGATCCCTACGTGCATCTGCGCAGCCTCGCGCGGCAATATCGCAACGCGGAGCTTCGTAAGACCACGGGGCAGCCGGACGTCCCGGAAGAGCTCGTCGACCCAGGTGCCACACCGTAGCCGCCGGGTGATACGGCGACATTGCCGGTCACCATCGGGGCCGAGCATCACGAGCTCGGCGCTGGGGCGCGCAACAGCTGCTCGGTCTGGTGCCGGAGCGTCTCGATCAGCGCCGCGGGTCCGCCGGATTTCAGGATCGAGGCGAACTCGGAGCGTCGCGTGGCGAGCTCGCTGATCGTTCCGGTGAGGTACACGTCGACCACCTTCCACGCATTGCCCGAGCCGCGCATGAGGTAGTCGAGGCGCACGGGTTCCCCGCTCGACTGCACGATCCGCGTGCGCACCACCCGGCCGGTGCTGCGTTGCTCGGGAGCCGGGTCGACCTCGAACCGCTCGCCGCTGTATCCGTCGAAGCGGTTGGCGTAGGTGGCGATGGTCATGCGGCTGAAGCCGTCGACGAGATCCTTCTGCTGCGTCGGCGGGATCGTGTTCCACTCCGGCCCGACCGCGATGCGGGTCATTGCGCCAAGGTCGAAGGTGGTGCGAATGACCGGATCGAGCCTGGCGTAGCGGCCCCGCACGCCGAGCTGGCTGGCCTGCTTCATCGTGGTGAGGAGCGCGTCGTAGAAGGCGCGAATCACCCCGGCTGCGGGGTCGCCGGCCTCCTCGGCTGCAAACGCGGGGAGCGTCCACACCACGGTCAGGCGCGCGCAGGAGCGCAGGAATCGGCGTCGTCGGAAATCGCGGGCCATGACCGCCGTATGAGTTCGCGGAGCGTGCCGATTGTACGCCGCGGGCGATGACGAGCCGGCGACTGCCCGGCATCGCGTGGGCGAGCGACACCCCCGGGAAACGTCCGGACGCCGCATGCTGCGCGCGGTTGCGCACCGACGCGCCGCCGGCGCAAGCGATGGCGCCGGCGCAACCATGACGGCGGAAAGCGGTCCACCTGCAGCGCCGCCGATGACGGCGTAAGCTGCCTCCACATGGTTCCCAGACCCTTGCTTTCGCTGGTGCTCGTCCTCGGATTGTTCGTGCTGCCGCTGGCGATCAGCCTCGGCAATCACACTCCATCCGCGGTTCCGTGGTACCGGGCATCCCTCGCGCGTTCGGGACTCGCCCCCGAGCCGGCGAACGTGCGCGAGGCGGTCGTGCAGGTCTACGCGGCCCGCGCGTATGGCTGGCGCGGCGCCGCATCCGTGCACACGTGGGTCGTGGTCAAGCGCCGGGATGCGCCGGCATTCACGCGTTACGACGTCGTCGGCTGGGGCGGCGCGCCAGTGGTCCGCGAAGACTACGCGCCGCCGGATGCATTGTGGTACGGAGCGCGGCCCGAAGTCCTGCTCGATCGACGCGGCGCTGGCGTCGACGTCCTGATCGACCGCATCGAGGCCGCGGTGGAGAGCTATCCATTCGTCCGCACCTATCGGAGCTGGCCCGGGCCGAACAGCAACACGTTCGTCGCGTACGTCGCGCGCAGCGTGCCACAACTTGGCCTGGACGTGCCCGCGAACGCGATTGGCAAGGACTACCTGCCGCTGTCGGCACCGATCGCCCGTGCGCCGAGCGGCACCGGCATCCAGGTCTCCCTGCTCGGCTTGCTCGGTGCCACGATTGCAGCCGAGGAGGGGATCGAGGTCGACGTACTCGGGCTGTCGCTCGGCATCGACATTGCCCGTCCGGCATTGCGTCTGCCGGGCCTCGGTCGCGTGGGCTTGCCGAAGGGACCGTGAGCGGCCGTACAGGACAAGGAAGCAGCACGCCGCCGGACGAGGCATCGTGAAGATCGCCACGTACAACATCAACGGCATCAACGGGCGTCTCGCCCGGCTGCTCGAGTGGCTGGACGAAGCTGCGCCGGACATCGTCTGCGTTCAGGAGCTCAAGGTCGGCGACGGCGCATTCCCTGCGCCGGCGCTCCGCCACGCGGGCTACGGCGCCGTGTGGCGCGGACAGAAGCCTTCCTGGAACGGTGTCGCGATCCTGGCGCGCGACGCCGAGCCCGTCCTGGTGCGCCGCGAGCTACCCGGCGACGGCGCCGATCTGCAGGCGCGCTACATCGAGGCGGCCGTGAACGGGGTGCTCGTTGCGTGCCTGTATGCGCCCAACGGCAACCCGCAGCCAGGTCCCAAGTTCGACTACAAGCTCGCCTGGCTCGACCGCCTCATCGCGCATGCCGGGGGTCTCCATGCTGCAGGCCTGCCGGTCGTCATCGCGGGCGATTTCAACGTCGTTCCGACCGACGCCGACATCTACGCGACCCGATCGTGGGACGACGATGCGCTGCTGCAGCCAGAGAGCCGGACCGCGTACCGGCGCCTCGTCGCGCAAGGGTGGACCGACGCGATCCGCGTCCAGCATCCCGACGAGCCGATGTACACGTTCTGGGACTACATGCGCAATCGCTGGGCACGCGACGCCGGGCTGCGCATCGACCATCTGCTGGTGAGTGATCTGCTGGCGGCGAGACTCGTGGCCTCCGGCGTGGACCGCGAAGTCCGCGGCCGCCCTGGCGCCAGCGACCACGCGCCGGCATGGATAGTCGTGCGCTGAACGCCCGCCACGCCGCCATGCATGCGTGCCGCGGCTCCGCGCGCGAGGCTGGCAGCCGCGGACGCCGAGTGCCAATCGCCGCGCTCCCCGAAGGCGCGGCGCCGCGTCGGCAGCAGCTACGCGCGCCGCACGCCGCCGGTGCACGCTGCGCTCGAACACGCCAACGCCGGTGATGAAAAATTGAGCGGTGCCGATGCAGGAATTACTCGCCCGCGACGGCGTTTACGAAGCGGTGGGCGGCTGCGGACTGCGCAGCGCGAGGCGTTCGACAGACCCGCACGTAGGCAGTGACGCGGCGCAGTGCGGCACGCGGATGTTGTCGGCGATTGGCGACAGTCCGTGCCTTGCGTCCCCACCGCGAGAGGGCGACAAAGATGCGTGCGTTCGCGCAAGCGACCGCAGCGCGCGTCACCGGCAGGCGCGTTGCACCGGATGATTTCACAGTTGTGTCGCGAATTGCACACGCCAGAACTGATTTCTCGTGCGGCGGCGCGCACACTGTCGCGTAATCGCATCATGTGTGCAATGCTTTATCCATGCGCGCAGCGGCAGATCTGTTTCGTGTACGGCACCCATCGCCGTGCTGCGTCAGTCCTCGCGTGCACGGAAGCGTGCATTCGAACGTGCAAGCGCACTGCATGGGTGCCGGATGGATCCGCGCTGCCGCGGACCGCGCAGGCGTCAACCGCCGCGTGCGCTGTGCGTTACAGCCCCACGTCGCCATGCAGTTGCAGCGGTTCTCGCGCAGCGTTCGCGGCATGGCGCGGGGGCGCGGTGGCGATGTGCAGTACTGGCATGGCTTATGCGGTGGGTCGCTGAGCATGGGGAATGGCGGCCGCGGCGTGGATCTGCGGCGGCGGCCGGATCGTGATGGTGGTTGCCGCGCGGTTGTCGTGGCTCTGGAAACCACGGGAGGAAGGCAGTTTTAGAAAACCAAGAAGGCGAGCCGCTCTGTATGCCGGGAGCGGGTTGGAATGCCCGGAATTTCGGCACTTCGCTGAACCGTCTTATTGGAGCCTAGAACATGCCCAGCCTGATTGACGCGTTTCGCTCGAGCTACTCGGCGACGCAAGAGGAGGAAATGGCGCTCGAGGACTACCTCGAGCTGTGCAAGCGGGACCCCTCCACCTACGCCAGCGCGGCCGAGCGCATGCTCGCCGGCATCGGCGACCCCGAGCTCGTCGACACGCGCAACGACCAGCGGCTCGGCCGTATCTTCGGCAACCGCGTCATTCGCCGGTATCCGGCGTTCCGGGAGTTCTACGGCATGGAGGACGCGATCGAGCAGATCGTGTCGTTCTTCAAGCACGCCGCGCAGGGCCTCGAGGAGAAGAAGCAGATCCTCTACCTGCTTGGCCCGGTGGGCGGCGGCAAGTCTTCGATCGCGGAGCGGCTGAAGAGCGTCATGGAGACGAAGCCGATCTACGTGCTGAAGGGCTCCCCGGTCAACGAGTCGCCGCTCGGCCTGTTTCCGCCGGAGCGCTTCGGCGCGGTGCTGGAGAAGGATTACGGCATCCCGCCGCGGTACCTCAACGGCATCATGTCGCCGTGGGCGATCAAGCGCCTGCACGAATTCGGCGGCGACATCTCGAAGTTCCGCGTCGTGCGCGTGAACCCGTCCGTTCTGCGCCAGATCGCGATCACCAAGACCGAGCCGGGCGACGAGAACAATCAGGACATCTCCTCGCTGGTCGGCAAGGTCGACATCCGCAAGCTCGAGCACTACTCGCAGAATGACCCCGACGCCTACAGCTATTCCGGTGGCCTCTGCCTCGCCAATCAGGGTCTGCTCGAGTTCGTCGAGATGTTCAAGGCGCCGATCAAGATGCTGCACCCGCTCCTGACCGCCACCCAGGAGGGCAACTTCAAGGGCACCGAAGGCTTTTCGGCCATCCCCTTCAACGGCGTGATCCTGGCGCACTCGAACGAGTCGGAGTGGCACAGTTTCCGCAACAACAAGAACAACGAGGCCTTCCTCGATCGCATTTTCGTGGTCAAGGTGCCGTATTGCCTCCGCGTCTCCGAGGAGGTGAAGATCTACGAGAAGCTCCTCGCGCATTCCTCGCTGTCCGGGTCGCCGTGCGCGCCGGGCACGCTGGAGATGATGGCGCAATTTTCCGTGCTGACGCGCCTCAAGGAGCCCGAGAACTCGAGCATCTATTCCAAGATGCGCGTCTATGACGGCGAGACGCTGAAGGACGTCGACCCGAAGGCGAAGACGCTGCAGGAATACCGCGACTACGCCGGTCCCGACGAAGGCATGACGGGTGTCTCCACGCGCTTCGCGTACAAGATCCTGTCGGCGGTGTTCAACCACGACCAGACCGAGATCGCGGCCAATCCCGTGCATCTCATGTACGTGCTCGAGCAGCGTCTCGCCCGCGAGGACCTGCCCGACGAGACGCGTCGCCGCTGCGTGGAGCACGTCAAGGGCTTCCTCGCCCCGCGGTATGCGGAGTTCATCGGCAAGGAGATCCAGACGGCGTATCTCGAGTCGTACACCGAGTACGGCCAGAACATCTTCGACCGCTACGTGACCTTCGCCGACTGCTGGATCCAGGAGGAGGACTACCGCGATCCGGAAACCGGCGAGCAGTTCGACCGCAGCGCACTCAACGGCGAGCTCGAGAAAATCGAGAAGCCCGCCGGCATCGCGAACCCGAAGGACTTCCGCAACGAGATCGTGAACTTCGTGCTGCGCGCCCGCGCCCACAATGCGGGGCGCAACCCGGCCTGGAACAGCTACGAAAAGTTGCGCGAGGTGATCGAGAAGAAGATGTTCTCGAACACCGAGGAGCTCCTGCCAGTGATCTCGTTCAACGCCAAGGCCTCGGCCGAGGAGAAGCAGAAGCACCAGAACTTCGTCGCCCGGATGGTCGCGAAGGGCTATACGGAAAAACAGGTGCGGCTGCTCGCCGAGTGGTACCTGCGCGTCCACAAGTCGTCGTGACGCGGACGGAGAGCGCGCATGGCGTATCTCATCGATCGCAGGCCTAACGCCCGCGGCAAGAGCGCGGTCAATCGCGAGCGCTTCCTCCGGCGCTACAAGGCCCAGATCCAGGACGCAGTGAAGAGGATGGTCGGCGAGCGTCGGCTCGCCGACATGGAGCAGGGCGGTGAAGTGCGCATCCCGCGCAAGGACATCTCCGAGCCCTCGTTCGGGTTCGGGCGCGGAGGTGACCGCGAGGTCGTGCTGCCGGGCAACCGTGAATATGTCGTCGGCGACAAGATCCCGCGGCCCAAGCAGGGCGGCGGCGGCGGCAACGGCTCGCAAGGCGGCGAGGGCGACAGCCAGGATGCCTTCCAGTTCTCGCTGTCGCGCGAGGAGTTCATGCAGATCTTCTTCGACGATCTGGAGCTCCCCAACCTTGCCCGCACCGAGCTCGGCCGCACCGAACGGCGCAAGAGCGTGCGTGCCGGCTACACCACCTCGGGCGCGCCCGCGAACCTGTCGGTGGTGCGCACGTTGACGAACTCCCTCGCGCGCCGCATCGCGCTGCGCGCCGGACTCGCGCGCCAGCAGCAGCAGCTCGACGCGGATTTCAAGTCCGCGAGCGCGCTCGGCGAGGCCGCCGCGGCGGCCGAGCTGCACGTGGAGCTCGAGCGCGTGGAGCGCCGGCGCAACGCTCTGCCGTATCTCGAGGAGCTCGATCTGCGCTACCGCAACCGCGTCTGGCGGCCCGAGCCGATTGCGCGAGCGGTGATGTTCTGCCTCATGGACGTGTCGGCGTCGATGGACGAGGACAAGAAGGACCTCGCCAAGCGCTTCTTCACGCTGCTCTATCTTTTCCTCACGCGCAAGTATGCCGAGGTGGAGTTGGTGTTCATACGGCATACCGACGACGCCGAAGAAGTGGACGAGGACACGTTCTTCCACGACACACGCTCCGGCGGCACGGTGGTGTGCTCGGCACTCGAGCTTGCCGCGAAGGTTCGCGCGGACCGCTTCGCGACGGGCTGGAACGTCTATGCCGCCCAGGCGTCCGACGGCGATGCTTTCGGCGCCGATCCTGCGCGCAGCGCACGCTATCTGCGCGAGCAGCTGCTGCCGTCGATGCGCTATTACGCCTACCTGGAACTCACCGAGACGTCGAGCCGCGTTTCGAGCCTGTGGGCGGAGTACGAGCGCGTCGCCGAGGACACCAAGAATTTCGCCATGCGCCGCGCGGCATCGCGGGAAGAGATCTATCCCGTGTTCCGCGAGCTCTTCCGGAAGGACAAGCAATGAGCCCTCTCTCGCACGGTGGCGACTGGGATTTCGACCTGCTGGAGCGCTATCACGCGGCCATCGCGGAGATCGCCGCCGAGTACGGACTCGACACCTATCCCAACCAGATCGAGATCATCACCTCGGAGCAGATGCTCGACGCGTATGCCACGACGGGACTGCCGGTGGGCTATCCGCACTGGTCGTACGGCAAGGAGTTCATCCGCAACGAGCAGGCGTACCGGCGCGGCATGCAGGGACTCGCCTACGAGATCGTCATCAACTCCAGCCCGTGCATCGCGTATCTCATGGAAGAGAACACCATGACGACGCAGGCGCTGGTGATGGCGCACGCATGCTACGGGCACAACTCGTTCTTCAAGGGCAATCACCTCTTCCGGCAGTGGACGGACGCGGAGTCGATCCTCGACTACCTCGTGTTCGCGCGGCGCTTCGTGATGGAATGCGAGGAGCGCCATGGCGCACCCGCGGTGGAGCAGGTCCTCGATGCGTGTCATGCCCTCATGCCGCACGGGGTCGACCGGTACAGGCGGCCGGCCGCCCTCACGCTGAAGGCGGAGACGGCGCGGCTCGCCGAGCGCGAGGCGCATCGCGAGCGGCATTTCAACGATCTGTGGCGGACCGTCCCCGAGTTTGCTGCCACCCGTGCGGCGGAGCGAGCGGAGTCGTTCCCGGCCGAGCCGCAGGAGAACATCCTCTATTTCGTGGAAAAGTATTCACCCCGCCTCGAGCCCTGGGAACGCGAGCTGGTGCGCATCGTGCGCAAGCTCGCGCAGTATTTCTATCCCCAGGGCCAGACCAAGCTGATGAACGAGGGCTGGGCCACCTTCTGGCACTACACGATCCTGAACCGGCTGCACGAGAAGGGCCTCGTCGATGACGGCTTCATGCTGGAGTTCCTGAAGAGCCACACGAACGTGGTGGCGCAGCCGACGTACGACTCGCCGGCGTACAGCGGCCTCAACCCTTACGCCCTGGGATTTGCGCTGTTCTCCGACCTGCGCCGGATCTGCGAGCGGCCCGATGCGGAGGATCGCGAGTGGTTTCCGCAGCTCGCCGGCAGCGACTGGCGCGCGACCCTGGACTTCGCCATGCGCAATTTCAAGGACGAGTCGTTCATTGCGCAGTACCTGTCGCCACGCCTGATCCGCGAGTTCCGCCTGTTCGCCGTAGCCGATCATTCGCGCGAGGATGCCCTGCACGTCGACAGCATTCACGATGACAGCGGCTACCGCCGGGTGCGCAAGCTGCTGGCGCAGCAGCACGCGCAGGAGATCCGCGTGCCCGACGTGCAGGTGATCCGCTTCGATCGTCACGGCGATCGCTCGCTCACCTTGCGCCACCTGCGCCGCCGCGGGCGGCCGCTGACCGATGCTGCAGCGCAGGTCGTGGCCCATCTGCGGCGCCTCTGGGGCTTTGGCGTGCGCCTGGAAACGTGGGAGGAGGACCGGCGGGTGGGACACGTCACGGAGTGTCCGGCTTAAGTTCGCGGTCGCGACGAACCCGCTGCGGTCTCACCGACCTCCGCTTCGCGCTTGCCCGCAGCCATGGGACGCCTGCTCGTCACGCTGGGGATCATCCTGCTGGTCGTCGGCCTCGCCTGGCCGTTGATCGCGAAGCTGGGGCTCGGGCGCCTTCCGGGCGACATCCGCATCGAGCGGGAAGGCTGGAGCTTCTATTTCCCGCTCACGACCGGCCTTCTCGTCTCCGCCGTGATCAGCCTGGTGCTCTGGCTGCTGCGGAAGTGAAGCGCGGCGGTGGACACCGAGATCGGCTGAGCCCGTGGACCACGTCGTCCGCGGTGGATGCGGTCAGGAAACGCGCTCCATGCGGCGGATGAGAATGTCGATCATGTCCTCGCCGTCGGGGGAGGGCAGGCGGTGCGCGCGTAATTCGCGCGCGGTGCCGGTGGCGGCAAGCACGCGGTATTCGCCGCGGATGAGTATTCCCGCGATCGCGCGCTGCACGCCGAGCGAGCGCGTGCCGGAAAATAGCCGCACCAGGTCATCCAGCAGGCCGGGATCGCCGAGCGGTTGCCGTGCGAGCACGTCGAGCGCATGCGCCTGGGCGTCCGACGGCGGCATCGCGGCGATGGCGTCGATCACCTGGCGCACTGCGCCCGGATCGCGCAGCGGCCGGTGCTGCAGGTACATCTCGGCTGCCGCCTGGTCGTCCTTGCGCAGGCTGGTGAGCGCGCGGAGCGCCCGTTCGTGGCTCGCTGGATCGCCCAGGCAGGCGAGGATGGCCGCCTGATCGGCGCGATCGCGCGCGGCGCTGATGCCCATCAGCCGCGGTAACTCGGACGCGAGCTCGCCGTTGGCCGCGATGTCGCAGACGAGACCGATGTCGGCCGCCGGAACGGACCTCCCGCCGAGGAGCCCCTCGACCAGACTCACGAGCTCGTCGCGTTGCTGCTCTGGCGTCAGCCACGCGAGCTGCCCGGCGACGGTGGTCATGCGAGCGCGGAGCGCCGGTGCGTCGGCATCGCGCGCGAAGGCGAGGTAGCGCTCGCGCGCCGGCCGGTCTGCAGCGATGGCGTCCCGCGCCTGGACGAATGCGGGCGTGGTGCGGGCCTCGGCTGGCACCTTGGCGAGGAAGCGCTCGATGTCATCGAAGAAGAGCCGCACCTGCCCCATGTCGCGATCGAGCAGCTCGCCGACGAATTGCAGCTTCTCCACGGCCGACGAGCGCTCGTCGAGCAACGCGCACGATTCGCTGCGGTAATCCGCATCGGGATCGGCGTCGGTGACGCCGTGCGCCGCGGCGAGTGAATGCGCAGAAAACTGGCCGAGAAGCTTGCGACTCGGTCGGCCGCGGCCCATCTCCGCACCGCGCGCGCCCTGGAAGTAGCGCGCGAGAAGGGGCCCCGCGGTCGCGCCGAGCGGTGCCACCGCGGAAAAGCCGTAGATCACCGGCACGTCCGCGAACACGCGGCGCATGACGTCCCGATTGGTACGGCCGTAACGCTCGTTGAGGATGCTCGCCTCGCGCTCGGCGTCCGCCCGGCCCTGGCCGTCGCGCATCAGGCTGCGCACGACATCACCGGACATGCTCCGCACCGGTTCCGGGCTCAGTGTGGTGCAGCCGAAGAGATACACCTCCTGCAGATGCTCGAACACGCCAGGACAGGATTCGCTGCACGAGGCGCGCTCCAGGTCCTCGACGGGAAGAAATTCACTGACGTCGAGGCGATCGGAAAAAAAGTCCTGCCCGTTGAAGTGCCCGGACACCACGAGCACGTCGCAGTGGATCTGCTTGCGGCATGCAGCCGAAAGCCAGTCGCGCTGGCCGGGCTGCACCAGTTCCACGAACTCGTACTCGGCGGTCGGGAGATAGCGCCGGAACGCATCCTTCTCGTCGGCCGAGTTGAGCGTCATCGTGCATACCGTCCGCTTGGCAGCGGCGGCAGGAACCGCGATCAGGGTGCCCAGGGCGGCCGTGAGCACCAGCAGGCCCCTGCACATGCGCATGAATGAAAATTCGACCCGCTGCATTTCCGCCACCGTATCGGATGCGTCCCGGTAAATACTTCACGGTGCGCGCACAATCATGGACAACGTGAACCGCCGGCGCGGTCTGCACGTCTGGTGCTTCCTGCGGGGTACGCGGATGTGCTGGTGCGTGCAGCCGTGGCTTCGCACCGGGAACAAAGCGAAAATCAAGCCACGCGTGACGGGTCAGCGTGGCCGTTCTCGACCTGCCGATCAGCCCTGTCGCGGAGCATGAAGTCATGGGCGTGCGGAACGTTTCGCGCCAGATCGGCAAGCAGCCCGGCGTCGCGGCGTCGCACGATGCTCCTGCCGAGTCGCCAGCTGGCGACCGCAACACTGCGGCTACGCGCCGGGGTCGAAGCCCATGCCGTGGCGCAGCGCGTCGTCCACCGTTTCCAGCGGAACGAACTCGATCTGCGCGCGTGCGTCGGGTGGCAGGTCCTCGAGGTCGCGCTGATTGCGCGCCGGCAGCAGCACGGTGTGGATGCCGGCACGCAACGCCGCGAGCATCTTTTCCTTGATGCCGCCGACCGGCAGCACGAGCCCGCGCAGGCTGATCTCGCCGGTCATCGCGCAGTCGTGCCGGACCGCACGATTCATGGCCAGCGAGGCGAGGGCGAGAAACATCGCGACGCCGGCACTCGGCCCGTCCTTGGGGATCGCGCCGGCAGGAATGTGCATGTGCACGTCGGCCTTCTCGAACAGTGCGGGATCGATGCGCAGGTACTCGGCCCGGGCCTTCACCAGCGTCAGCGCTGCCTGGGCACTTTCCTTCATCACGTCACCGAGCTGTCCCGTCAGGATCAAGCGACCGGACCCGGCCGTGCGCGTCGCCTCGATGAACAGGATGTCCCCGCCCACAGGTGTCCAGGCGAGCCCGGTGGCGACTCCGGGCATGCTCGTGCGCATGGCCACTTCGCTCTCGAAGCGCTGCGGGCCGAGGATCGCCGGCACCTCGGCGACATCGATGCGCACGTGCGTCTCGGTCGCCTGCGCGATGCGCATGGCAGCATCGCGGAACAGGTTGCCGATCTCCCGCTCGAGGTTGCGCACGCCTGCTTCGCGCGTGTAGTCCGCGATCACCTGACGCAGCGCATCGTCGGTGATCTCGCAGGTCTGCGGGGTGAGGCCGGTCGCGGCGAGCTGTCGCGCAACGAGATAGCGGCGCGCGATCTGCAGCTTTTCTTCCTGGGTGTATCCGGGCAGCTCCACCACTTCCATGCGATCGCGCAGCGGACCGGGGATGCGATCGAGCACGTTGGCGGTGCCGATGAACATGACGCGCGACAGATCGTACGGCACACCGAGGTAGTTGTCGCGGAAGGTCGAGTTCTGCTCGGGATCGAGGACCTCGAGGAGTGCCGCCGAAGGGTCCCCGTGCGCACCGGCGCCGAGCTTGTCCATCTCGTCCAGCATCATGACGCAGTTGCGCGTGCCCGCCTTGCGCACGGCCTGGATCACGTTGCCCGGCATCGCGCCGATATAGGTACGCCGATGGCCGCGAATCTCGGCTTCGTCGTGCACGCCGCCGAGCGACAGGCGCACGAACTTGCGCCCGAGCGCGCGGGCGATGCTCTGCCCGAGCGACGTCTTGCCGACGCCGGGCGGGCCCACGAAGCACAGGATGGGGCTCTTGCCCTGCGGGTTGAGCTTGCGCACGGCGAGATACTCGAGGATGCGCCGCTTCACCTTCTCGAGGCCGAAATGGTCGGCGTCGAGAATGCGCCGCGCTTCGCCGATCTCGATCGGCTCGTCGGCGGGCGCGGACCAGGGCAGCTCGGCCAGCCATTCGAGATACGTGCGCACCATCGAGTACTCGGGCGAGCTTTCCGACATCTGCTCGAGGCGGCGCAGCTCCTTGCGCGCGTGCTTTCCGACCTCCTCGGGCATCTGTGCCTTGTCGATCTGCTCGGCAAGATCCTGCAGCTCGGTCGATGTCTCGCCGGTCTCGCCGAGCTCCTTCTGGATGGTCTTGAGCTGCTCGCGCAGCAGCACCTCGCGCTGCCGCTGCTCGAGGCGGCCCTGCGTCTGCTCGCCGATCTCGCGCGAAAGCCGCATGACTTCGATGCGACTGGTGAGTGCATGCAGCACCTTGTCCAGGCGCGTGCGCACATCGAGGGTTTCCAGGATTTCCTGCTTGTCCGCGGGCTTGATGTCGAGCAGGCCGGCAATGAAATCGGCCAGCGCGCCCGCCGCACTGATCTGCTCGACCGCAGCGGCAAGCTCGGCAGGAGCGCGGGGCAGGAGCTCGAGGAGCTCGGCGGCGCGCGCCTTGACCTGCAGCATGCGTGCCTCGATCTCCGTGTTCATTGCCTCGGCATCGGGCAGGAGCTCGATGCGCGCGACCAAGAACGGCAGCCCGGGTACGAAGCCGCCGACCCGGAAGCGCTGCTCGCCGTGACACACGAGGTTGTGCGCGCCGTCGGGCGTGGTCATGTAGCGCAGGATCGTGGCAAGCGTGCCCACGCTGTGCAGGTCGGAGGGGCCGGGGTCCTCGGTTTCGGGATTGCGCTGCAGCAGCACGCCGATCTTGCGCTCGGTGCGCACCGCTTCCTGCGCCGCCGCAACTGACATCGGGCGGCCGACGGAGAGCGGCGTGATCAGGCCGGGGAACAGCACGAGGTTGCGCACCGGCACGATGATCGTGGCATCGGCGGGCAGCTCGGCCATGGGTCCGCGCGCCTCCGCGCCGCCGGCCTGCGGTCCTGCGCTCGTGGAGATGTCCGTCGCCATCGCTTCCCGCCTTCAGCCGAGGCGCCGCAGCGCGATGACCAGGCATCCATCGACCAGGTCGCGCTGGACTATTTCGTAGCTGCCCGCCGGCAGCTCGATGCGCCGCTCGAAACGTCCGTACGGGATCTCCAGCTGGTGGATCGTGGAGCCCATGTCCGCGCCCGGCGCCCGCCGCGCCGACACGTGCAGGCTGCCGGACTCACTCCGCACCTCGATGGCCTCGGCGCGTACCCCGGGCAGCGCGATGCGGATGACGATCATCCCGTTGCGCTCGACCACGTCGACCGGTGGCTCCCAGCACGGTCCGGTGCGGCTCAGCGCAAGGGTGAAGAATTGCCGCTGCATCCGATCGGCTTCGCGCAGCAGCTCGATGGCATCGTCGAACAATGCCGAACCTGTTCCGCGTGTCGCCATGAAGCATGCTCCCTGAGGATTCGGGCGCCTGACGGACCTGGCCGCCCATCGCGTGGCGCGCGACGGCTGCCGTGTTGCCCGACTCACCGCCCGCGTGCCGATGCCGTCAGTATGCGCGCGTCCCCGATGCGACACGCACGGCGACAATCCGTTCCGCGGCGTACGGTCGCGCGGTCAAGCGTCCAGGGAGCGCGTGACGTCGTCGAAGAGGTCATCGACCGAGAGGGACGTGGGCAGCAGGTGTTGGCGCGATGCGTAGTCGAGTGCGACCTCGAGATTGCGACGGTTCTGCGCGAACCCGAAAGGATTGAGGTCCGGCCCCGCGTGCGGTGCGGCGGAGGCCATGGCACGACGCCGACTCTCCGCCAGGACGCGGTACACCTCGCGCACCGCCTCCGGGTGTTCGCGCACCAGCGATTCCTTCACGACCACCATGTGATTGACCTGGATGGCGCCATGCCTGCGGTGCCACGCCTGCGCCGCAGCGTCTGGGTCGGGAATGAGGCGCTGCAGGCGCGCATCCGGGAGCGCGGCATCGGCCATGATCGCCGCGTCGACGTCCCCTGCCAGCAGCATGTCGAGCATCGTGCGTCCCGCTGGTGCCCGCTCGACGTTCGCCGGATCATGGAATTCGGCGACGTGGGGTTCCTCGAATGTCACCCAGCGGACGCGCTCCGGGTCGACGCCGTAATCCTCCGCGAGCACGCCGCGAACCCACGCGGCGGTGGTGACCGAGTACGCGCGGATGGCCACCCGCTTGCCGGCGAGATCAGCCGGTGCCAGGGCCCCACGTTCGGCGTTGAAGACGAGGAACGGGTGCTGGAACCGGGCGAGCACGACCGCGGGCAGGAGCACGAGCGGTTTCCCGTACGCCTTCGCAATGAGGAACGTCATCAGCGCGAGTTCGGCGACATCGAACTCGAGCGTGCGCACGACGCGCTGGAAGGCCGCGGCGGGGCGCTTCACGTCGGCAAAGTCGAGACGTACCAGCGACGAGGGCACCTGGCCGCCTTTGAGGGCCGCAGTGACCGGGTAGTCGCCGAGCAGCGTGGTGAGCGGGCGCGGGTGTTCGGTCGTGATCATGAGCAAGCCGAGCGGTCGCGAGCTGCGCGCGCACGCGCACTTCGCCGGCCAGGCCGATTATAGGATGCTCGCAACGGTCCCGGCGTGCGAGGGATCGCCTGAAAAGCAATCTAGGCGCGGCGGCGCACTGCGACCTTCACGCCCTCGAACCACAGCACGCTGGCGGCGCCGGCAACCAGGGCGAATGCGATGTTCCCGAACGGCGGGGGCGAGAACCGGAACAGCGACGCCACAGCCGGCACGTAGATCGTGCCGGCGACCGCGAGCAGCGCCCCGACCGTGATCGACAGCCAGGCGACGTTGCGGTGCCGGATGCTTGCGAGGGCGCTCTCGCGACGTGAGCGCATCACCAGAATGAGCGTCAGGTTGGCGGCAATGAGCGCGGCGAAGGCCAGGGCCCGGGCGACCTGCTCGCCCGACTGCCGCAGCGCGAACCCGTAAACGGTCGCAACGACCGCGAGGGTCGTGAGGCCGAGCAGCAGCGAGATGCCCAGCATGCGCCGGGAGAACAGCGGTTCGTCGACGGGCCGGGGCGGCTGGGCCATGAGCTTGCCCGAGGCCCGCTCGGCTTCGAACACGAGCGAGCATGCGGGATCGATGATGAACTCGAGCACGACCACGTGCACCGGGAAGAAGAAGAGCGGCCATCCGGCGAGCACCGGAATGAGGCCCATGCCGCCGAGCGGGACGTGCACGGCGATGAGGTAGCTCATGGCATTGCGCAGGTTCTCGTAGATGCGCCGCCCTGCGCGTACGCTCGCGACCAGCGCGGTGAAATCGTCCTCCAGCAGGACCAGTGCCGCGGCCTCGCGCGCGACATCGGTGCCGCGCCGTCCCATCGCAACCCCGATGTGCGCCGCCTTCAGCGCGGGCGCGTCGTTCACGCCATCGCCGGTCATTGCCACGACGTCCCCGTTCGCGCGGAAGGCGTGCACGAGGCGCAGCTTCTGCATCGGCTGCATGCGCGCGAATACCCGTACATCGCGCACCCGGCGCGCAAGTTCGGCATCCGCCAGCGCATCGAGCTCGACGCCGGTCATCACGCCGTCGGCCGCATCGATGCCCGCGGACCGCGCGGCCGCGCGCGCGGTCTCCGGGTAATCGCCGGTGATCATCACCACGCGGATGCCGGCGCGATCGCATTCGGCGATGGCGGCGGGAACGGAGGGACGAATGGGGTCCTCGAGCGCGACGAGTCCGAGCAACGTGAAGTCGAAGCCCTGCGGTGCTGCGGGGAACGAGGAGCCCTCGAACGACGCCTGCGCGACCGCGAGCACGCGCAGACCCTCGGTCGCGAGTAGCGACACCTGCGCGAGCAGGTCGACGCGTGCGGTCCCGTCGATCCGGCAAAGCCCCGCGATGGCTTCGGGCGCGCCCTTCGCCGCGACCTCGTGTCGGTCGCCTTCCGCGACGCGCCAGACGTGCACGACCGCCAGGAGGTCGGACGAGAGCTCGTACTCCTGGACGAGCTGCATGCTGGCGTAATGCGCGACGGCTTCCGGTGCCAGCGTCTCCGTGGCCTCGACGATCGCGCGCTCCATCGGATCGACCGCCTCGCGCTCGCAGGCGCCGAAGGCCGCTCGCACGACCGCGTGCACGGCCGGCGGCATGGCCACCGGCGTGGTACCGCGCCGGTCGACGTCGATCCGCGCTCCATGCGCCGCGACTACTGCGACACGCATGCGGTTCTCGGTCAGGGTGCCGGTCTTGTCGACCGCGAGCACGGTCGCCGAACCGAGCGTCTCGATCGCGGGCGCCCGCCGCGTGAGCACCCCGTGCCGGGCGATGCGCCACGCGCCCAGAGCGAGAAAGATCGTGAGAACGACCGGGAATTCCTCGGGCAGCAGCGTCATGGCGAGCGTGATGCCCGCGAGCGTCGCATCGAGGAGCGATCCGCGCGTGACCGTCAGTGTCGCCACGACGACAACGCACACCAGAAGCCCGACGATTGCGAGCACCCGCACCATGCGTGCGGTCTGGCGCTGCAGCGGCGTGCTCGATTCCGGGATGGTGGCGAGTGCGCGCCCGATGTGGCCCATCTGGGTCGCGGCTCCCGTGGCGGTCACTTCCGCCAGGCCACGTCCCCGCACGACCAGCGTCCCCGAGTACACGAACGGCAGTGCGTCGCCCCCAGGCGGCTGCGCAGGGGGATCCCCGGCGGTCGTGGTCTTGGCCACCGCCACCGACTCGCCGGTGAGGAGCGACTCGTCGACTTGCAGGGCCGCCGCATCGCGCACGATCCCATCGGCCGCGATGCGGTCGCCTTCCGCGAGAACGAGCACGTCGCCGCGCACCACGTCGTGACCCGCGATGCGCGTCGGGCGGCCGTCACGCAGCACGAGGGCGCGAGGCGAGGCGAGGTCCCGCAGTGCGGCGAGCGCATGCTCCGTACGGCGCTCCTGATAGACGGTGATCGCGACCACCGCGACGAGGGAGACCGCCAGAACCAGCGCCTCGCGCGCATCACCGAGGATCAGGTAGACGGTGACGGCGCCCAGCAGCAGGAGCAGCATCGGCTCGCGCAGCACGGCACCGACCACCTGGAGGATGCTGCGCGGCCCCTGTTGCGGGAGCTGGTTCGGCCCGTCACGGGCGAGCCGCCGCGCCGCTTCAGCGCTGGTCAGTCCGGCGGGAACATGGGAATCCGTCATGGCGATGCTTGCGCCGAAAATGCCTGGCGACCAGAGGTGCGGTGCTTTGTCCTGGCTGAGCGAGGTGCGGGCACCCTCCGCATTGTCCACCGCCATGCGCGTTGCGGCACCGTCAGGACGAGCGATCCTTGACCACCGACAAGACGCCGGGGAATGGCGCGCAGCGATCGTGAGGCCGGCATCGTTCGGGAGCCGCGGTCGTGGCGCTCCGATTTCCGGGAAACGTCGCATCCCGGCCCACCGCGCTGGCGTGTTGGTATCGAACCTGCGCCTAGAACAGCAGGTTGGGCAGCCAGAGCGACAGCTGTGGCACGTAGGTCACGATGATGAGGAACACGAACAGCACCGAGAGCCACGGCAACGCGGCACGCACGACCTCCATCACGGACATGCCGGTGATTCCCGACGTGACGAAGAGATTGAGGCCGACCGGTGGAGTGACCATGCCGATCTCCAGGTTCACCGTCATGATGATCCCGAGATGCACGGGATCGATGCCGAGCTCCGTGGCGATGGGGAACAGGATCGGCGCGAGGATCAGGATGATCCCGGTCGGCTCCATGAAGTTGCCGGCGATGAGGAGCAGGACGTTGACGACGAGCAGGAACTGCCAGGGCGCCATGCCCATCGATACGATCTGCTCGGTGATCGCCTGGGGAATGCGCTCGGTCGTCAGCACGTAGGCGAAGAGCAGGGCGTTGGCGATGATGAACATGAGCATCACCGTCACGCGGCTGGCGTCGACCAGTACCTTGGGCACGTCGCGCATGCCGATGTCGCGATAGACGAAGACCGCGACGAAGAACGCATACACCGCCGCCACGGCTGCGGCTTCGGTGGGCGTGAACACGCCTCCGTAGATGCCGCCCATGATGATGCCGAGGAGCAGCAGGCCCCACAGCGACTGCCGTCCGGCGATCAGCACCTCGTGGAAGGTCGCGCGTGGCTCGCGCGGCAGCTTGATGATGCGCGCGCGAACGTAGATCGCCGCCATCAGCATGAGTCCCAGCACGATGCCGGGGATGACGCCCGCCATGAACAGCTTGCCCACGGAGGTCGACGTCGCCGCGGCATAGACGACCATCACGATGGACGGTGGAATCAGGATGCCCAGGGTGCCGGCATTGCAGATCACGCCCGCGGCGAATTCCTTCGGATAGCCGGCGCGGACCATCCCGGCGATCACGATCGATCCCACCGCCACGACGGTTGCCGGCGACGATCCCGACACGGCCGCAAAGAGCATGCAGGCAAGCACCGACGCCATCCCCAGACCCGCCCGCAGGTGACCGATGCAGGCATTGGCGAAACGGATCATCCGCCGTGCGACTCCGCCGGTGGTCATGAACGCACCGGCCAGGATGAAGAACGGAATCGACAGCAGCGTGAACTGGCCCGCGGTCTCGTAGAGCTTGAGGGCCTGCGACGCGATGGACTGATGGCCGAACAGCATGAGCGTCAGCACCGACGACAGGCCGAGCGCGACCGCGATCGGCACGCCGACGGCCATGAGCACGAACAGCGCGACGAACAGGAATACGGTGGTCACGGCTCGGTGTGGACCGGGTTGCCCGCGGCATTCTGCTCGAGCACTTCCTTGGCCTCATCGCCGAGGAGATGGGCCTCCTTCCCGGTCAGGACGCGATAGAGCACCTGGGCGAAGCGGAACGCGAGGAGCGCGAAGCCGATGGGCAGCACGAGACGCGGCACCCAGAGCGGCACCTGCACGTCCTGCGCCATGGTGCCAACCTCGAGCATGCGTCCGACGTAGCGCCAGCTTCCGATGAACACAAGGACGCTGTAGAGAATGCAGCACAGCGCCGCGACGGCCGTGACGACGCGCGCCGCGCGTGGACGGAGCAATTTCACCGCGGCGTCGATGCCGATGTGCGAGCCGACCTTAACGCCGTAGGACATGCCGAGGAAGATCAGCCAGGCGAACAGGAACGTGACGAGCTCGAACGCCCACACGAAGCTGTAATTGAAGACATAGCGCGCGATCACCTGCCCGAAGGTGATCACTGTCATGAGCGCGAGGAGGAAGGCGATCACGCCTTCCTCCAGTCGATCGAACCAGCGCACCGCCGACCCTGCCGCGGGCGCTACTTGTTCGACTTCTGCGCCGCCGTGATGAGATCCTTGCCGATCTCGCCCTCGAACTTGGTCCAGACCGGCGCCATGGCCTTTTGCCAGGCGGCGAGGTCGTCCTTCGAAAGCTCCTGGATCCTGGCCTTGCCGGCAGCGGCGATTGCCTTCTTGTCGCGCTCGTTGATGTCGTTGGCGAGCTTGTTGGCGTATTGCGTGGCTTCGTCCATGGCCTTGGTCAACCCGGCGCGGACGTCGGCCGGCAGGCCATCCCACCACTTCGCGTTCGTGATCACCATGTAGTCGATGACGCCGTGGTTGGTCTCGGCGATCGTCTTCTGCACCTCGTAGAATTTCTGGGTGTAGATGTTGGACCAGGTGTTCTCCTGCCCGTCGACGACACCGGTCTGCAGCGCCTGGTAGACCTCACTGAACGCCATCTTCTGGGGATTGGCACCCAGCGCGCGGAACTGCGCCTCGAGGACGTCCGACTGCTGGATTCGGAACTTCAGCCCCTTCACGTCTTCAGGACGCTTGAGCTGGGGCTTGTCCGTCGACATTTGCTTCATGCCGTTGTGCCAGTACGCGAGCCCCTTGATGCCCTTGGACGTCATGGAGTTCAGGAGGGCGATACCAGCGGGGCTGTGCTGGAAACGATCGACCGCATCGAGATTCTCGAACAGGAACGGCAGGTCGAACACCTGCACCTGCTTCGTATACCGGTCGAACTTGGATAGCGATGTCGACAGGAGCTGCACGTCCCCCAGGAGCAGCGCATCGAGCTCCTGGTCGTCGCCGAAGAGCTGGGAATTGGGAAAGACCTGGACCTGCACCTTGCCAGGCAGGTATTTCTCGGCCAGTTCCTTGAATTTCAGCGCGCCCTGGCCTTTGGGCGTCTTCTCCGCCACGACGTGACTGAACTTGATGATGATGGGTTGCTGAGCGTGCGCGGCACTGATGAACGCGAGCACGACGATGGCCAACACGAGCCGCATGAATTGCATGTCTCCTCCAGGTAAGAGGCAGGCGCGATGACCTGCTCGAAGCGAACCGGGCCCGTTTCTGACGGCAGAGCCGCGATCCGCAGCGACAGGTTATCACGGGTTTCCGGACAAGGGAGCACCACCCGCGGCGGCTGCGTCGTCACGCGAGCGGGCCGTACGTCCTACAATGCGCAAGTCGGGAACAGCTGCGGGACGGGCGCCTTCGGGCGACGCGCCGCCTCCCACGGAAGTGGTGCGTTGGCGGGCCGGCGGAGACGACGCTCCCGGCGTCATTACGAAGGGCGCAGGGCTCCGGGTGCCGCGGCCTCTGCTAGGCTGCCTGAAACCTACCGATTCCGATCATGACCACCGCACCCGATCCACATCAGGATATCCGCGATGCCGTGCGCGACCTCTGCGCACAGTTCCCGCCCGAATACTTCCGCAAGGTGGACGAGACACGCGGCTATCCGGACGAATTCGTCGACGCACTGACGAAAGCCGGCTGGCTGGCGGCATTGATTCCGCAGGACTACGGAGGGTCGGGGCTGGGGCTCACCGAAGCGTCGATCATCATGGAGGAGATCAATCGCGCAGGCGGCAACTCGGGTGCCTGCCATGGGCAGATGTACAACATGGGCACGCTGCTGCGCCACGGCTCGGAGGCGCAGAAGCGCGCGTACCTGCCGCGCCTGGCCAGCGGCGAGTTGCGCCTGCAGTCCATGGGCGTGACGGAGCCCACGACGGGCACCGACACGACGAATCTCCGCACGACCGCCATACGCCGGGGCGACCGCTACGTCGTGAATGGCCAGAAGGTCTGGATCTCGCGCGTGCTGCATTCGGACCTCATGATCCTGCTCGCCCGCACCACGCCGGCCGACCAGGTGACGAAGCGCGCCGATGGCATGTCGATCTTCATCGTCGACATCCGCGAGGCCATGCAGCGTGGCATGACGGTGCGCCCCATCGCCAACATGGTGAATCACGAGACCAACGAGCTTTTTTTCGACAACCTCGAGATCCCGGCGGAGAACCTGATCGGCGAGGAAGGCCGGGGCTTCCGCTACATTCTCGACGGGCTCAATGCCGAACGCACCCTGATCGCTGCCGAGTGCATCGGCGACGGCTACTGGTTCATCGACAAGGTGACTGCGTACGCCAACGAGCGGGTCGTGTTCGGGCGGCCGATCGGGAAGAACCAGGGCGTGCAGTTTCCGATCGCCCGCGCCTACGTCAACATCGAGGCGGCCAACCTGATGCGCTACAAGGCCTGCGCACTCTTCGATGCCCATCAGGCGTGCGGCGCGGAAGCGAACATGGCCAAGCTCCTCGCCGCCGACGCGTCCTGGGAGGCGGCCAACGTGTGCCTGCAGTTCCATGGCGGCTTCGGGTTCGCCGCGGAGTACGACGTGGAACGAAAATTCCGCGAAACGCGGCTGTACCAGGTGGCGCCGATCTCGACCAACCTGATCCTGGCTTACGTCGCCGAGCACGTGCTCGGCCTGCCGCGATCGTTCTGACCGCCACTGCGCCGATGCGTCCCCTGCAGGGCATCACGGTCGTCACGCTCGAGCACGCCATCGCGGCGCCGTTCTGCACCCGCCAGCTGGCCGACCTCGGTGCGCGCGTCATCAAGATCGAGCGTCCCGGCGTGGGCGATTTCGCCCGCGGCTATGACGAGCGCGTGCGTGGCCTCGCCTCGCATTTCGTGTGGACGAATCGGGGGAAGGAAAGCCTGACGCTCGACCTGAAGCATCCCGAGGCTGCGAAGGTGCTGGAACGCCTCGTCGATCGCGCCGACGTCCTGGTCCAGAATCTCGCGCCCGGCGCCGCTGCGCGGCTCGGTCTTTCGCACGCAACGCTCGAGCCGCGCAACCCGCGGGTCATCGTCTGCGACATCTCCGGCTATGGGAACGATGGCCCGTATCGCGACAAGAAGGCCTACGACCTCCTGATCCAGAGCGAGTCGGGGTTCCTGTCCATCACGGGCTCGCCCGAGGCACCGGCCAAGGCCGGGTGCTCGATTGCCGATATCGCGGCGGGCATGTATGCGTACTCCAACATTCTCGCCGCCCTGATGGACCGCGAGCGCACGGGCCGCGGCTGTGCGATCGACGTCTCGATGCTGGAAAGCATGGTGGAGTGGATGAGCTATCCGTTGTATTACGCCTTCGATGGTGCGGAACCGCCGCCGCGCGCCGGTGCTGCGCACGCGACCATCTACCCGTACGGCCCGTTCCCCGCAGGCGATGGCAGGATCGTCATGCTCGGTCTGCAGAACGAGCGGGAGTGGGTGGCGTTCTGCGAGCAGGTGCTGCAGGCGCCAGAGCTCGCGGTGGACCCGCGGTTCTCGTCCAACATGCGCCGCACCCACGCGCGCGACGCGCTGCGCGAGATCATCGTCGCGGCGTTCCGGCCGCTGGCCGCATCGGAGGTGGTGCAGCGCCTCGATGCGGCTGGCATCGCGAATGCGCGCATGAACGACATGCACGAGGTCTGGGCACATCCGCAACTTGCGGCACGCCGGCGCTGGGCCGAGGTCGACACCCCGGCGGGACGCATACCCGCGCCGGTTCCACCGGGCATCGCCCCCGGCGACGCGCGGATGGATCCGGTTCCGGCACTCGGAGAACACACCCAGGCGATCCTGCGCGAACTCGGCTATGACGAGGCCGACATCGCGCGACTATCCAATGCAAAGGCCATCTGAATGAATGCTTCCCTCGATCCCACCGCCGAGCTCGCCACTTTCGCGAGTGCGCTGCGTTTCGAAGAGGTGCCCGGGGTGGTGATCGCCCGCGCCGAGGATCTCTTCTTCGACTGGACGGCGTCCGCCCTCGCCGGCAAAGGCGCGCGCGCCGTGGAAGCGATCGAGCGCTTCGCCCGCAGCATGGGCCCGCCAGCAGGTCCGGCCGAAATATTGATCGCGCGCCGCGGCACCAGTCCCTATTTCGCGGCGATGGTCAACGCCGCGTCGTCGCACGTGGTCGAGCAGGACGACGTGCATAACGGCTCCGTGTTCCATCCGGGCACGGTGGTGTTTCCGCCCGCGCTGGCGGTGGCACAGGCGCTCGGGTGCTCCGGGCGTGCGTTCCTGACGGCCGCGGTGGTCGGCTACGAAGTCGGCATTCGCGTCGGCGAATTCCTGGGGCGCTCGCATTACAAGGTGTTCCACACCACGGGCACGGCGGGCACGCTGGCCGCGGCGGCTGCCGTTGGCCGGCTGCTCGGCCTGGATGCGTCGCGCATGCAGCATGCCTTCGGCTCCGCCGGAACGCAGGCGGCGGGACTGTGGGAGTTCCTGCGCGATGCCGCGGATTCCAAGCAGCTGCATGCCGCGAAGGCAGCCGCGGACGGCCTGCTCGCGGCGTATCTCGCCCACGACGGCTTCACCGGCGCGCGGCGCATTCTCGAGGGACCGCAGGGCATGGCCGCGGGCATGTCGCGCGATGCCGATCCGGCGCGCCTCGTCGACGGCCTCGGCACGCGTTGGGCGCTTGCCGAAACGTCGTTCAAGTACCACGCGTCCTGTCGACACACGCATCCCGCTGCGGATGCGTTGCTGCAGGTGGTGATCGCCCACGATCTCGCACCCGGGCAGATCCGGCGCGTGACGGCACACGTCCACCAGGGCGCCATCGACGTGCTGGGACCGGTCACCGATCCTGTCACGGTGCACCAGGCGAAATTTTCGATGGGCACCGTGCTCGGCTTGATTGCCAGGTACCGCCGGGCCGGGTTGCGGGAGTTCGAGACGGGGTTTCGTGATCCGGAAGTCGTCCGGTTCCGTGATGCCGTGCAGATGGTGTGCGACGCGGAAGTGGATGCCGCCTATCCCCGACGCTGGATCGGCAAGGTGGCCGTCGAAACGACCGATGGTCGCGTGCTGCACGGGCGCGTCGACGAGCCCAAGGGCGATCCCGGGAACACGCTGTCGCGCGCCGAACTGCTCGACAAGGCGGTGTCGCTCGCCGGATTTAGCGGCGCCGCCTCGGCGGCGGAAATGCACGATCTCGCCGCGCGCAGCTTCGACCTGCCGTCGGTGCGGGTCATGGGCCCGCTGCTGAGTGCGGCCGGTGGCGCATCACCCGCCGTGAAGCGCGACCCTGCGGCGGCACTATCATGAGCACGCCGGCCGATGATCGCGATTTCGACGCGCGCGCCGCCACCTGGGACGACGATCCTGCCAAGCTGGTGCGGGCGCGTGCCGTCGCGCAGGCGATCGGGCATGCGATTCCTCTCGACGGCACGGGGCGCGCGCTTGAATATGGCTGCGGCACGGGACTGCTGAGCTTCCTCTTGCGCGAACGCTTTGCCGACATGACGCTCGCCGACGTCTCGCCGGGCATGCTCGCCGTCGCTGCCGGCAAGATCGCTGCCGCGGGGGATGCGCACATGCGGGTGCTGCAGATCGATCTGCTGGCGGACGCCATGCCTGCAGCGAGCTTCGATGTGATCCTCTCCATGATGACGCTGCATCACATCCCGGACACCGATGCCATCCTCAAGCGGTTCCATGACGTGCTGGCGAGCCCGGGTTACCTGTGCATCGCCGATCTCGATCGCGAGGACGGCTCGTTTCACGGCGCCGGATTCACGGGGCATCACGGGTTCGATCGCGACGCGCTCGCGCGCAGTGCGCAGGCGGCAGGGTTCGATACCGTGACGTTCACCACGGCGCATCGCATGACGAAGCAGGTGGGGGAGTCCATGCGGACGTTTCCGATCTTCCTGATGGTCGCTGCCAAGGCATGACGAAAGCCTGCCGATGACAACCGAATCCCGCGGCGGACGCATCGCGCGCTCGTACCTTTTCGTTCCCGGCGCCCGTCCGGATCGCTTCGACAAGGCGCTCGCGCGCGACGCCACCCGCGCGCGAGCGCTCGGGTTCGGCGGCAAGCTCTGCATCCATCCGCGTCAGGTCGCTGCGGCGAATGCTGCGTTTCGCCCTACCGCCGAGGAAAACGCCTGGGCGCGACGCGTCGTCGAGCCGGACGCACACGTGCAGGGTGCCGCCGTCGCCGTCGATGGCAAGAGGGTCGATCGCCCGGTGCTGCGCAAGGCAATCGCCATCCTCGCCGACGCGGAGTAGCTGGTGGCAACGCTCCCTTGGGCGTTGCGGATGAACGGCAAACCGCAGAGCGTGGTCCGGATCTTGCCTTCGAATCTTGCGTCAACGGCACGTGGGAACCGCCCGTGCTGTGTGCTGTCGCAGAGCACCGCCCCGGAGAAGGGCGCGCATCCCATTCGGAGAGCCGCATGCCGCCATGCCCGCTCCATCCTGCCGGAGCTACGCACGTTCCGGTCGCCGCGGCCGTGGGCGCCGGAGTGGTCGTCACCGTGACACCTGCGGTCCACGACCCGGCCAACCACGAGGCGATGACCCAGCGGGAAATCGCGCGCCGGCTGGCAGTGTTGAAAGGCTTCGCATTCGCAGGCGAGTTCGAGCGCAGCCGCAGCTACGACGGGCCGTGCTATTTCGTCCCGGCCGAGACCATCGTCGGTTGTGAGGAGGCCGCCACCATGGGCATCGGCTGCGAAGACGACCTTTTCGGCGCCGTGGTGCCGCACGCGTTCATGGGCGCGAAGTCGATCACCCATCCACTGATCGACGCGTCCGCCACCGCACCCACCGGCTGGTGCGCGGGATTTTGCGAGGATGTGCGCGACGCGGTGCTCGAAGGCTATGCGGCGTTCGACGTGGAGGACGCGAGGCGTGCGGCGGTACGGCTCCTGGAGCACGGACCGGCGCGCGTCAAGCGGGCAGCGGGCATCGGCGGACAGGGGCAGTCCGTATGCCACGATGCCGCTGAACTCGACGACGTGCTGCGGGATATCGATGCGGCAGAGCTCGCCACGCTGGGTCTCGTCGTCGAGGAAAATCTACACGCCGTGACGACCTACAGCGTCGGCCAGGTGCAGGTCGCCGGCGTCACCGCGTCGTACTGCGGGACCCAGCGGCTGACGCCCAACAACCGCGGCGTCGAAGTCTATGGCGGATCCACGCTCCTGGTAGCCCGCGGCGGCTTCGAGGCGTTGCTCCGGCTGCCGCTGCCGCCGCAGACGCGGCACGCGATCGCGCAGGCGCGCCGCTACGATGCTGCCGCGTTGCACCGGTTCACGGGAATGTTCGGCTCGCGCCGCAACTACGACGTTGCCACGGGTACGAACGCGCAGGGCGCGGCGCGGTCCGGAGTGCTGGAGCAGTCATGGCGGATGGGAGGTGCGAGCGGGGCCGAGGTCGGCGCACTCGAGGCGTTCCGGGACGATCCGCAGCTCGATGTCGTGCGTGCGACGACGACCGAGGTCTTCGGCGAATGCGATCCGCCGCCCGCGCACGCGACGGTCTACTTCCGGGATGTCGACGAGCGGGTCGGCATGCTCACCAAGTTCGCCGTGGTGGAGCGCCATGCCCACCCGTGACGAGATCGTCGCCATCGTCGTCGATGACGAGAAGATCGCCGGGACCATCGTCGCGCCGAGTCGCCGCATGCCCGGTGTGCTGTTCGTGCACGGCTGGGGCGGCAGCCAGGACCAGTACATCGCGCGCGCACGCGAGGTCGCGGCGTTGGGCTGCCATCTGCCTCACCTTCGACCTGCGCGGGCATGTGCAGACCCGGGCGCAGAAGGAGACCGTCTCGCGCGAGCATGGCCTGCGTGACGTGCTCGCTGCGTACGACGTGCTGGCGCGTCAGCGCGGTGTCGATCCGGATCGCATCGCGGTCGTAGGCAGCAGCTACGGGGGCTACCTGGCCGCGATTCTCACCACCTCGCGGCCGGTGCGCTGGCTGGCGTTGCGCGTGCCGGCCCTGTACAAGGACTCGGAATGGAACGTGCCGAAGGGCCGGCTCAAGAAGCAGCAGGACCTCGATGCGTATCGGCGCAAGCCCGTCCGGCCGCACGAAAGCCGTGCCTTGCGCGGGTGCGCCGACTTCGAAGGCGACGTGCTGATCGTCGAATCGGAGCACGACAACGTGGTGCCGCATCAGGTGATCGTCAATTATCGCGAGGCGTGCACTCGCGCGCGCTCCCTGACCTACCGGATCATCGAGGGCGCCGATCACAGCCTGTCGGAGCTGCGCTGCCAGCAGGCCTACACGTCGCTGCTGGTGAACTGGTTGAGCGAGGTGGCGCTCGACAAGCGGCCCGGCGCGGAGCCCGCGCAAGCGCAGGTCGGTAAACCTCGGCATGCGGGGAGCGCGGCCGCGAATACGTGACCCCGACGCAGCAGTCAGCGGCGGAGCATGCCTGCGTACGGGCCGGGCGCAGAGCCGGCGATCGGCACGGCACCCACCGCCTTGCGATAGAACGCCTCCGGGCCGACGCCGCCGATGATCGCGTAGGCATAGCCCATGGCGTGCTGCGCGTGCAACGCGGCCAGCAGCAGGGCGCGTCCAATCCCGCGTTGCCGTTCCGACGCAAGCACACCGGCGGGTCCGAAGAAGTTGGGGGCCATCACGTCGTGGCAGGCGAAGCCGATGATCTCGGCTTCACGCAGTGCCAGGACGCAGCTCACGGGAAGACGTGCGTGTGCGACATCGACCTCGGCCTGCCACGCCGGGAACTGCTGCGCCATCCAGGCGAGCACCAGCGGTTTTTCCGGCACGAGGGAGCGCCGGATGGAGATGCCCTGCGCCCGCATGGCGGCGAGCGCCTCGTCGAGCGACGGCAGCTCGTAGAGCTTGACCAGCATGTCGGTCATGGCGCGGATTGCCGGCTACGGCATGTACTGGCCGCCGTTGACCTCGATGATCTGTCCGGTCACGTAGCTGCTCGTGGTGTCCGAAGCAAGATACAGGAACGTGCCCGCGCATTCGTGCGGCGTGCCGAGCCGGTTCATCGGGATCGTCGCCTGCATCGCAGCAAGCTGCTCGGCGGTGGAATAGCGCTGGTGGAACGGCGTCACGACCACACCGGGGGAGACCGCATTCACCCGGATGCCGTCTGCAACCACTTCTTTCGCCCATCCCTTGGTCGCCGTGGAGATGAACCCCTTCGCGGCCGCATACAGCACGGCACCGCCACCGCCACCGTTGCGTGCCGCGATCGAGGTGACATTGATGATGTTGCCGGCCTTCTGTGCCCGCATGACCGGCACGACGGTGCGCATGAACAGCGCCACCTGCGTGACGTTGAGGGCCAGCACGCGCTCGAGATGCTGCGCGGTGTAATCCTCGATGCGGACGCGGCCGAGCATTCCGCCCGCGTTGTTGACAAGCACGTCGATGCGGCCGAACGCTTCCATCGCGGCCGCGACCACCGCGTCGACCGCGGCGGGCTGCATCAGGTCGCCGCCGACGGTGACGGCCTCGGTACCGGCGGCCCGCACCTCGCGCGCCACATCCTCGGCGGCCGCCTTGCTTTCGTTGTAATGGATCACGAGCTTCGAGCCGTATTGGGCGAACGCACGCGCGGCAGCGGCACCGATGCCCGTCGACGCGCCCGTGATGACCACCACCTTGCCTTGCAGATCTTCCAGCATCAGGCTTCTCCTTGCTTGACCGGAAAGGCATCCATCCGCACCGCCACCCCGGTCTTGCGCGTCGCCTCCAGGTAGAGCTGATGAATGCGCGGGAGCTGGTCCTCGTACTCGATCTGATCGCCCCCTTCCTTGAGGCTGGTCGACACTCCGCCCATGAGCGACCGGCGCTTGCTTTCGGTGAAGGGGTGGCGCAGTGAGCCGTACGCCGTCGCCAGATAGCGCGCCGGCGTCGGACTGGCGTTGAAGTGCTGGTGGAACATCTGGTCCGGTGGCGCAAAGACCGTACCGTGCTTCCAGTCGACGCGCACCATGTCCGCCTCGCCGCGGTACCAGAGCAGCGAATAGCCCTCGCCGGTCACGCACATCACGTGGAAATCGGCGGCGTGACGATGCCCCTTCTTGTAGGTGCCCACGGGCATCTCGGAGATGTGCGCGTGCATCGTTCCGTCGGCCAGGATGAACATGATGTTCGATCCGCCCGCGCCGCGTTCGCCCCACGGCTTGAGCTCGATCGCCTGGAGGTCGGGCACGAAGTTGGTCTCCCACATGTGCTGGCCCGGGCGCACCGGAATGAACTCGCCTTCGCCGCTGAAGTACTTCGAGCTGCCGACGCGCTCCCCGAAATCCCACTCGTTCTGGAAGACGAAGGCCTCGTTGTGGAACATGTTCATCACCGCCGGCAAGCTCACCGTCGCCACGAGCAGCGCACGTTCGGAGCCGCTGCCGTTGAAATGTCGGTAGCGCGTGTTGAGAGGAATCGCGAAGAGGCTCCGCGGTCCCCATTCGAAGCTGTGCCTGCGCCCGTCGGGAAGCTCGATCGTCGTGCTGCCGCGGCCCTCGAGCACGTAGATCACCTCCTCGTACAGGTGCCGCTGGGGCGCCGTCGCGTGGCCGCGAGCGATGTCCAGCACGAACATGCTGATGAAGTCGCCGCGGCCCTTGAGATGGACGGCGCCGGCGTTGGCGTCGAGGCGCGCCCACGGCCGCGTCGGCACGGAGAAGAGGTCGACACCGAAATCCTGGGTGATGGGCAGGCCTTCCTTGTTCACCCACTCGAGATACGAGTCGACGCCGACGCGGGGCGCTGCTGCTGGATCCATGGGTCGTCCTTCCTGTCGGGTTGAGGCGTGCTACGACCGGCGCCGGAAATAGCGCTGGCCGGTTTCGAAAAGCAGTGACTTGATTACGACCGGCACCACGTGGGCCGGTTCGATCATGCGGCCGATATCCACGTAGTCGAGCTCGCGCAGCGCGATGCCATCGATGGCGACGAGCGGCCGGGCGAAGCCAAGCTCGGCCTGCAGGATATAGCCCAGGGTGCGGGCGACGTCGCCGTCCACGACGAGCACGAGCGCCCCGTTGCCGGGTACCCCGGTAAAGGCGCGCGCAATGCCCTCGGCCAGGCTGCGCAAACGCGCGTAGAACGGCTCGCCGTGCCAGGCGAGCGCCAGGGCCACCGGTGTATCCCGCGCGCGGTCATGGGCCTGCAATGCCGCCGTGAGCGCCTGCGCGACGGCACCAGGCTCGATCCCGCCATCGAGCGCCAGCTTCGGGGCGATGACGGGCACGTTATGGATCGGGAGGGCGACGTTGTCCGGCAGATGGATGGTCTTGCCGCTCACCTGCACGGAAAACTGCGACGCGCCGATGACCGTCGCGCGGATTCCCTGACCGGTGTCGCGAACAGGGGCGGGGATGCGCCCGGCCTCGACAGCGGCTTTGATGCGCCCGGCGAGCTCCATCGCGATGTCGCCAAAAGTCGCCGTCTCGCGGCCGTAGAGGTATTCCGACACTCCGCCCGAAAAAGTCACCGTGTCTGGCACGAGCGGAGCCGCAGGCTCGTCGGTCAGCAGCAATGCCTGCGCAAGCGCGCCGGCCGGTGCACCCGTCGCCACTTCGAGCAATGCTCGGGCGAGTGCATTCACGACGCCGTCCAGGGTCTCCGGCGCGGGCACTTCACCAGGGATGAGCGTCACGCCTGCCACGCGCGCGGCGATCGCCGCAGCCTCGTCGAACCGCACGATGCGCCCGGCTTCGTCGAAGGCGATGAGCCGGCCACCCACCGCGATCGCGCACGTCGCCACGATGGTGCCGTGGCGGATCCACGCCAGCTTCGACGTGCCACCGCCGACATCGATGTTGAGCACGGTGCGCTGCGACGTGCGGGACAGCGCGACGGCGCCGGAGCCGTGTGCCGCGAGTATGCATTCGAGGTGATGTCCGGCGCTCGCGCACACGAATTTGCCCGCGTCGGCGGCGAACAGCTCGGCAATCGCCTGGGCATTGTTCCTGCGGATGGCTTCGCCGGTGAGGATCACGGCGCCGCTGTCGATGCGATCCGGCGTGAGCTCCGCATCGGCATAGGCGCTGGCGATGAATGCGCCGAGCGCGGCGGCATCGATGCTGTTGTCGGGCAGGAACGGTGTGAGCAGGATCGGCGAGCGCCACAGGATCTCGCGGTCGATCACCACGAACTGGCTCGACAGCGCCTGCGTCTTACGCTGCAGCCGCACTCGCGCGAACATCAGGTGCGACGTGGAGCTGCCGATGTCGATGCCCACCGTCGTGAGCTCGACGTTGTCGATCTTCCAGATGATCTCGCTGATGGCGCCGCGTGCATCGACCGACATCTCGTGCAGATGCTCGCCGTCGCTGTCGTGCAGCCGCCGCGGAAGAGGTACGCAGGGCAGAACGGGAGGACGCACGGATGTCCGCGCGTCGAGTCGGGGAAACGATTGCACTGGAAGGCCTGCAGGACTGGACGGGTGCCGGAGCATGCCGTCTCGCCATGCGGAACACCGTTACCCAAAACGTTGCACGCTATCGTGCACGTGCCGCCGATGTCAAATCCGATTGTGCCAGGCCCCGCGTGCGATGCAACGAGGGCAGGTTCCAAGGGCGCGCGCGGTACGATGGGCCCATGCCCGAGCTTCCCGACGTTACGGTGTACTGCGAAGCGCTGGAGGCGCGCGTTCGCGGCGCCGTGCTGGAACGCGTGGAGCTGGCAAATCCGTTCGTGCTCCGCACCGCGGTGCCACCCATCGGCGAGACGGCCGGGAAAGTTGTGCAAGCGGTGCACCGACAGGGCAAGCGCATCGTGCTCGTGCTCGGGGACGAGCTTTATCTCGTGCTGCATCTCATGATTGCCGGCCGGCTGCGCTGGCTCGCGCCGGGCAAGAAGCCGCCCGGACGCATCACCCTCGCGACATTGGTGTTCTCCACCGGACGGCTGGCCTTCACCGAGGCCGGCACCAGGCGGCGCGCGTCGCTCCACCTCGTGCGTGGCGCCGACGCCCTGGCGGCGCTCGATGCCGGCGGCCTCGAAGTCATCGGCATGCCGCCGCAAGTGTTTGCCGCCCAACTCAAGCGCGAGAACCACACCCTGAAGCGCGCACTCACCGATCCGCGCCTCTTCTCCGGCATCGGCAATGCCTATTCCGACGAGATCCTGCACCGCGCGCGGTTGTCGCCGATCGCGCTCACGCAGAAGCTCGCCGCCGACGAGATCGCCCGTTTGCATGCGGCGACCAACGAAGTGCTCGCCGAATGGACCGACCGCCTGCGCGCCCAGGCCGCCGGCAATTTTCCGGAGCAGGTGACGGCATTCCGTCCCGGCATGGCGGTGCATGGCCGCTACGGCGAACCCTGCCCGGCCTGCGGAGCTCCGGTGCAGCGGATCGTGTACGCCCAGAACGAGTGCAACTACTGCGCACGCTGCCAGACCGGGGGCGTGGTGCTCGCCGACCGGGCCCTGTCGCGCCTGCTGCACAAGAGCTGGCCGCGCTCCATCGACGCGCTCGAATGATCATGCCTGCCAAGTCCTTGTGGCGTTTGACGCGCCGGGAATGATCCATCTATCCTCGACACACGAGCGCCTGTCGTGGCCGGTCGAAGAACCCTCGGAGGAGAGCATGAAGACACCCTGGAAAGTGTGCGCATGGTGCTGTGCCCTGGCAGCGCTGGTCCCCGGCAGCGCCGCTGCAGACGGCGGCGGCTCTTCGGCGCTGACCTTCACCACGCAGGCATTGCTGCCGCTGGCGATCGAAGGACTCGCGGGGGACAACGGCTCCAGTCTCTACACCACGGGCCGTGCCACGGCGCCCGCCCGTTGTCCGGTGTGGCAGATCGACCAGAACGGCACGCCCCCGGTGACGCCCGTGCAGGTCGGCTCGATCCCGAACAGCACCGGGACGAACGCGTGCAATCCTTCGGGCATCGCGTTCGATCATTCCGGCAGCATTTACATTGCCGATGCCGCACTGGGCGGCGTCATCTGGCGGGTGACCAGCAGCGAGCCGAACCCGACGGCACCCTTCGTAACCGGGGTGCCCGGGACGAACGGCATTGCCTTCGATCGCGCCGGCAATCTGTGGACCGGCGACGGCACCACCGGACTCGGACGGGTATGGAGGATCCTGCCGACAGGTGGGTCGTGCGACGGGCAGACGCCTTTCGGATGTGCCGAGATGTTCCGCATTCCGCCGATGGCCAATGCCGCTGGCGTCGGACGACAGAACGCAACCTTTGCGCCGCCCGTCGCCAATCCCAGTCCCCCGCCGGACACGACGCATATTGCAAACCCGCAGTCGCTCGTGGCCAACGGGCTCGCGTTCAATCAGCACGGCGACCTCTTCATCGCCGACACGGCGCGAGGCGCGATCTGGGCCGTAACGTTTAATCGCGACGGGACGATGCGCAGCCGAACCGGTTGCGACGCGAGCTATACCGCGGACACGCTGTGCTTCGGCAATGTGCTCGCCGCGCATCCGTTGCTGGAAGGCGCGGATGGGATTGCTCTCGACCGCGCGGGCAATATCTGGACCGCAGCAAACGAGCGCAACGCGATCGTGGTGGTGACGCCGTCCAGCCGCGTCGTGGAAGTGTTCCGGAACCCGCTCAATGGCGGCGGTCTGCGCAACTCCGCCGATAGCGCCGAAGGCAACCGGCACATCCTCGAGCTGCCGACGAGCCCCTATCTGAACGGCAAACGGCTCTGTGTCGCGCAGTCCGACGGCGATCGGCGCGACAACTCGCCGCGTAGTGCGGGCGAGATCAATGGCGGCGCGGGTCCGGCGCGGGGCAAGATCTCCTGCAGCGACCAGGACCTCGCCGTTCCGGGATTGCCGTTGCCGCTTTAGCGAAACGCGAGACGCGTCGGGGATAGGCACCATCATCGACGGGGATTACACCGGGCAGTCTCGGCGCTTTCGCGACACCGGGCAACGCGCGCTGTCCCCGCAGCGCAGGCGGCGCGCACGGAGGGGGACGCTCGGCTAGAATTCGTGCCGGCGCGACGTGCAGGAGTCACCTGCCGCGGCTGCCTCAGGAGAATCGTCAATGGTATCCGCCGAAGCAGCTACACCGCAGGGCGCGCCTCGGCGCCTGCGCATCACCCTCGTCGGCTCGCGCTACTTCGGTGCGGCGGCGTTTGCGCGCCTGATGCAGGAGGGCGTGCAGATCGTGCGGGTCGTCGTTCCCGCCGCGGAGGACCGCCTGGCGCAGGCGGCGCAAGCGGCCGGCGTCGAGGTGCGCGTCCTCGACGATGCCCGCGTCGTGCCTGGCGACGCCATTGCCGAGGCTACCGACCTCATCGTCGCGGCCCACAGTCATGCGCGGGTGAGTCGTGAGGCGCTCGCGCGAGCGCCGCTGGGCGGGATCGGCTATCACCCGTCGTTGCTGCCGCGCCATCGCGGGATCGCGGCCGTCGAGTGGACCATCCGCGCCGGTGACCCGATTGCCGGCGGATCGATCTATCACCTCGCCGATCGGATGGACGCCGGTGCCATCGCTGCGCAGCAGTGGTGCTTCGTGCGTCCCGGCGAGACGGCGCGCGAGTTGTGGGAGCGTGCCCTTGCGCCGATGGGGCTGGACCTCATGGCAAGAGTCGTGCGCGAGGCGCAGGCCACCGGGCAGATTCCCGCGACGCCGCAGAATGAAGAGTTCGCCACGAAGGCACCGCTCCTTAGCGACGCGGTCTGAAGCCGGGACCCTGCATGCGCGTCAAGTCGTGCCGGGGCCGATGCGGCGCGCGGCATGCGCCTCACCCGGCAACACGCATTGCCCGATGACGACGCGCTCGGCGAGGTCCGCAGCGACGCTTCTGGCCATGCCCGACGCGTCCAGTGCGCGACACGCCGCACCTTGGCATCGTTCTCGCGTGCTTGCGTGAACGCGCCGCGATCGACCCGAACCGATGGTAGTGGTGCAGAATTTTCCGATGCGCGCCGGGCGACTTGTTTCATTTGCACAATCCGTGGTGCATGCAACCTGTGAACGCAGCCTGCGTGCGGCGCAGTGATGGACATGGTGTCTGAAGGCAACGTATCGTGGTGCACGCAGGAACCTTTGTCGCCGCGCGCCATACCAATCTGCACGACCGTGCTGTTGCATCGCAGGAGGGGCATGAGAACGGTATTGGTGGTCGACGACGAGAGGACCATTGCCGACGCGCTGGCAGCGGTCCTCGAGCGAGCCGGATACACGGCTCGGGTGGCGTACGACGGCACCGAGGCGTTGGCGGTGATCGGCCGCGAGCATGTTGATCTCGTGCTTACCGATCTCGTCATGACCGGCATGGACGGTGCGACGCTCATCCGGTGGTTGCGTTCGGCGCCGGAGACGCAGGACCTGCCCGTCATCCTCATGAGCATGCTGCCCGAGGAGCGCGCGTTCGCGCTGTGCAGCGACTATTCGCGATTCCTTCGCAAACCCCTGCAGTTCGACGCGCTGTTCGCGGCGATCGAGGACCTCTGCGACGCGCGGGAACCGGCCGCGTCCGGCCTGCGGGCGCTTGGCATGCAGGGCTTCGTGCACTGAGGCGGTCGGGGAGTCAGCCTTTCGCGCCGCCCTTGGGCGCCGCACCGCACGCCGGCAGCGCGCCGCGGCATCCCGCAATGTCATCGATCCGATCCACCACCGGTCGCGGTGGCTGCTGCCCGGCGATGTGAACGGAAACAGGCCACGAGCCGACCCAAAGGTGCATCCTCGCGGGCCTGGCGCTTGCATTTGTAAACGATAACCATTATCATCTGGAGATCCCTCGAACGGAGCCCCAGATGCCCACCGTATCCGCAATTGCGACTGGCCTACGCGCTGCCGTGCTCGGCTGCGCGTTGCTGGCCGCGTCCTTCGCCGCCGCTGCGGCGGAGCCGGAATTCACGCTCGTCATCCGCGATCACCGGTTCGAACCGGCAGAGCTCCGCGTGCCCGCCAACACGAAGGTGCGGCTCATCGTCGACAACCAGGACCCGACCGCCGAGGAGTTCGAAAGCAAGGACCTGAAGCGCGAGAAGGTCATCCCCGCCAAGAGCAAGGGAACGGTCCTCGTGGGTCCGCTGAAGCCGGGCCGCTATGCGTTTGTCGGCGAGTTCCACGAGAGCACGGCGAAGGGCGTGGTGATCGCCGAGTAGTCCACGCAGGCATTCATCGTCACGACAGCAGAAGCCCTCATGCTCGGTGCCGCGGTCATCGTTTTTCGCGAGTCCTTCGAAGCTGCCTTGCTGATCGGCATCATTGCCGCGGCAACGCGGTCCATTGCCGGCCGCGGGCGGTTCGTGGGTGGAGGTATCGCCTGCGGCCTGGCCGGTGCGCTCGTCGTCGCGGCGCTGACGGGCCGCATCGCCCAGCTGTTCGGCGGGATGGGGCAGGAGCTGTTCAATGCCACGGTGCTCGGCGTCGCCGTCGTGATGCTGGCATGGCACAACATCTGGATGTCGGTCCACGGTGCGGAGCTCGCGGCCGACGCCCGCCGCGTCGGGCGTGAGGTATCGGAGGGCAAACGCGCCCTGTCGGCCATCCTGGTGGTGATCGCGATCGCGGTGCTGCGCGAAGGCGCGGAAACAGCGCTGTTCCTCTATGGCCTGATGTCGGCGGGAGCGGTCGGCCGCGGCGATCTCGCAGCCGGCGCCGGGCTTGGCCTCCTCGCCGGGGTGACAGTTGGCGCAGTGATGTATGCCGGCATCCTGCGGGTGCCCATGCGGTGGTTCTTTGCCGTGACGAGCGGACTGATCCTGCTGCTCGCAGCCGCGATGGCAGCGCAGATGGCGCGGTTCCTGGTCCAGGGCGACGTCCTGCCGAGCCTCGCGGACCCGGTCTGGGACACGTCGGGTGCGCTCCCTGCCAACGCACCCTTGGGGGCGTTCCTGCATGCGCTGGTGGGCTATGACCCGCAGCCGTCCGGCATGCAGCTCGTTTTTTACGTAGTCACCGCCGGGACGATCTGGATCGGGATGCAGCTCGCCCGCCGTCGCCAGCTTCCGCGCAGTCGACCGCATCCCGCGGCACGGTGAGACGCCGTGGGACCCGCGCATGAAGATTTTGCCGGGTTCTGAGGCCATCATTGCGGCTGCGGCAACGCCGATCGCTGGCTGCATACCGCAAGGGACGCATGGCACGCGCTATGCATCACTTGGCGCTCCGTCCTGTCGAGGCCGACCATGCGCAACCGCCGCCGCGCGCCGCTCCCCCAGAATCTGAAGCCGGACCAGCAGAAGAACGTCCATGATCCGAGCGAGCACCCGCAAGGGATAGCGGACGCTCCCGCGGCCACTTCACGGCGCGAGCGTGTGCGTGGCGACGGGCACATGCGCTTGCCATTCGAGCACGACGAGACCAGCGATGCCCAGGAGCGCGCCGGCGGCACCGACAAGCTCATCGAGCAGGCTGCCGACGACGCCGCGAGTCCGCAGCAGGACACCGACCGCCGCGGCGATGCCGTGGACGTATTCAACCGCAATGCGGGGAAGACGACCCGGCGGCGTTAGCGCCCCGGTACGGCAACGGCTGTTACGGCAGCCGTAACAGGAAAGTGCACGGCGCACGCAATGTGCGCCGGTCCAGCGCGCGAGCATGTCGCGCGGAGGTGTTGCACCGCAGTGCACTGGACGATCCCATGTCGCGGACGCGGTTGATCCACGTCAACACCCCCCGACAGGTCGAGGTTCATCCTTCGTGCCACAAGACCGGCGATCGTGCAGACACGTGCTGATCGTCCTGAACAGCGACCACGCTCGCGCGTGGGTCAATGATGAACCCCAGCCGCACAGGGAATACTTTCCTCGCGATCACCGCGTTCCTGTTTGCTCTCCTCTTCGGCTACACGCCCGTCCACGCGGCGCAGCCTGCGAGCCCCGCCGATACCTGTCTCATGTGCCACGGCGACAAGGACGCCAAGGGCAGTGCGGGAACGCCCATTTCCGTCGACGGCGAACGCTTCGCCCATTCGGTCCATGGACAGGCGCAGCTGACGTGCACGAGCTGCCACACCGATGTCGATCCGCAGAAGCTCCCGCACCCCGAGAAACTGAAGCCGGTCAATTGCGGGACGTGTCACGCGCAGGCCGTCAAGGATTACACCGGCACCGTCCATGGCAAGGCTCGCCGCGACGGCAATACGGTGGCTGCGACCTGCACGGATTGCCACGGCAAGCACGACATCCTTCGCGCGAAGGATCCCGGGTCGTCGGTCAATCATCTGAATCTCGAGGCGACCTGCGGCAAATGCCACGGCAACGACATCGTCGTGCAAAAAGCGCATCTGCCTGGCGGCAACATCGTCACGCTGTTCCACGACAGCATCCACGGCAAGGCATTGAAGGGCGCGGCGCAGTCCGCCGCTCCGACGTGCACCAACTGCCATGGCACGCATGACATTCGCGCCAAGGACGATCCGGAAAGCCGCACCAATCGTGCGCGCATCCCGGAGACCTGCGGCACGTGCCACGAGCCGATCAAGGCGGCGTTCAACAACAGCCAGCACGGGAAGATGCGCCAGGAGGGCAACCTGGGCGCTCCCGGCTGCAACGACTGCCACAGCGCGCACAGCATCCAGCAACACGAGACGCCGAAGTTCGTGACCGGCGTGGTCGAGCAATGCGGCACGTGCCACCAGGAGTACCTGACGACCTACCGGGACACGTACCACGGCCAGGTCACGGGCCTCGGCTTCGCTCGCATGGCCACCTGCGCGTCATGCCACGGCTCGCACGAGATCCTGCCGGCGTCGAATCCGGCGTCGAAGGTTTCGGCGCAGAACCGTCTCGCCACCTGCCAGACCTGCCACGCGGGCGCTTCGCTCAACTTCGCGAGCTACGACCCGCATGCGAACCGCCACGATCGCGCCCGCAACCCGATCTACTACTACTCGGCCAAGTTCATGGAGTTCCTGCTGCTCGGGGTCTTCGGCTTCTTCGGCGTGCACACCGTGCTGTGGTTCGGACGCTCGGTGGTCGAAAAGCGCCAGCTGGCGCGGGCTGCACGGAACAAACTCGGAAAGGGACCGTGATGGATACCGCAGTCGCTACCACGCGGGCGGTCGACACGGCTCCCGCGCACAACGGCGCCGGCGCGCGCTACTACCGGCGCTTCAGCGCAACCGAACGCATCATGCACGCGTTCCTCATGCTGTCCTTCGTGGGCTGTGCGCTGACGGGCCTGCCGCTCATCTTCGCCGATCAGGCCTGGGCTTCCGTGCTGGCGACGCTGCTCGGCGGCTTCCGTGGCGCAGCGCTCATCCACCGCATCTGCGCGTTCGTGATGCTGGTGGTGTTCACGAGCCATGTGGTGCTGGTGTTCCGGCGGGCCATCGTGTCGCACGATCTCAAGGGCGTGCTCTGGGGGCCGGATTCCATGGTGCCGCAGCCGCAGGACGCGATCGATCTCTGGAACAACCTCAAGTGGTTCGTCGGCCGCGGCCCGAAGCCGACGTTCGACCGCTGGACCTACTGGGAAAAGTTCGATTACTGGGCGGTGTTCTGGGGGATGTTCATCATCGGCGGATCGGGTCTCCTGCTCTGGTTCCCGGTGTTCTTCTCGAAGCTCCTGCCGGGCTTCATGTTCAACATCGCGAACCTGGTGCATGGCGAGGAAGCGCTGCTGGCCGTCGGTTTCATCTTCACCTTCCATTTCTTCAACGGTCACCTGCGACCGGAGAAATTTCCGATGGACACCGTGATCTTCACCGGGCGCATTCCCGAGCACGAGCTCAGGGAAGAGCGGGCCGTGGAGTATCGGCGCCTCGAGGCAACCGGCGAACTGGCCGCGAAGCTCGCACCGGAACCGACGCGCGAGTCGCTCGCCTTCGGCTGGTTCGTGGGCGGCACGGCGCTGCTGCTGGGTGTGATCGCGATCGTGCTGATCCTCTACAGCGTGTTGTCCTGAACTGGCGCGGCATCTGGCGCTGACCAACCCCACCGCAGCAAACGCATACCGGGCCGAGGGCCGAGGGAACGACGCATGAAGATGATCAAAATGGGCCGGCGCACCATGACCGGCGCGGTGATGACGCTGCTGGTAGGGGCTGTCGTGGTTGCCGCGGTGACCGCCGGCGGGATCGCAGGCTGGGAATACAGCAACAGCAACGCGTTCTGCACCAACGTGTGCCATGCGGTCCATCCGGAAGAGCCGAAGGCGCACGCGGCATCGTTTCATGCGCGGGTGAACTGTGTCGAGTGTCACATGGGCCGGGTACACACCCTCGAGCTGATGGCGATCAAGCCGACGCATATCGGCGAGCTGTGGGGCATGATTGCCGGTTACGAGCGGCCGATCACCACCCACAGCATGCGTCCGGCGCGGGAGTCGTGCGAAGCATGCCACTGGCCGCAGGCACGCCATTCCGACACCGTCCGGGTTCGCTATCGCTACGCCGATGACCCGAAAAGCACGGAAAGCCGGACGACGCTGCAGCTGCATACCGGCACGGGCGAGGCACGCGGGGGGAGCTCGGAAGATGGACCGCAAGGTCCCGGCATGGGCGTGGCGAAGGGCATCCACTGGCACATCGCGCAGGACGTGCAGTACGTCGCCCTGGATCCGCAGAAGCAAAAGATCGCGCTCGTCGAAGTGCGCGGACCGGACGGCAAGGTGACGGCGACGTACTTCGATAGCACGGCGGGTGTGAGCCGGGCCGATGTCGACAAGATGCCGAAGCGGCGCATGGACTGCATCGACTGCCACAACGCGTCGGGTCATCCATTCCCCAATCCCGCCGATCTCGTGGATGAGGCGCTGCAGGAAGAACGCATCGACCGCGGCCTGCCTTCCATCAAGACGCGCTCGGACGCGATCATCGAGAAGGCCTTCGGCATCGCCGGTCCGGAGGAGGAACGCGCCGCGAAGTTCAAGAAGATCATTGCGGACCTCGCCCCGAAGGCAGTCGACGCCAAGCAGAAGCCCGCGGAAGACAAGTTCGCGGCGGAAATGCAGCGCATCCTGCTGCTGACCTCGTTCAATGGCGAGCACGCCGGCAAGCCGCTCACGTGGCGCACCTTCCCGACCAATGTCGGCCACAAGGACTTCCCGGGTTGCTTCCGCTGCCACGACGGCAAGCACCAGAACGAGAAGGGCGAAGCCGTGCGCCTGCAGTGCACGCTGTGCCATGGCCTGCCGCAGGTTGTGCGCGAGGATGGCGCGCGCACGGTGGCATCGACGGTGTCGCCGGATCTCACCCCTCCGGCCTTCCACAGCGAGCCCAACTTCATGCACGAGCACCGCACGAAGGTGGACAACAGCTGCGCCATGTGTCACGGCCCGACGAAGTGGGGCCAGGATGGTGGGAACTTCTGCGCCAATCCGGCGTGCCATGGCCGCCGCTGGCCCGAGCTCAATCTCGACGTCGAGGCACCGAAGCCGCCGGCCGCGACCACAGCGAGCGCCACGACCGCCAAGCCGGAAAAGGGCAAGCCGGCGAAGTAGAAACCACGCTCGAATGGTGACGATGGCATCAGGCGCAGCACGCCTGGCGCGTCGCGCATGGCGGGCGGGCGGGCGACGCTGCGGCCTCGCGCGGCCAGGCTGAAGCCCGACCTGGGCAATGTCGTATCGCGTCAGGGCTGCGCGGTTCGCGCCCGCGCCGCTGTTCCCTGCGCGCGCAGGGTATCGAGCGATGCGTTGAGCGTGAGCGCCTGCGGGTCGACCAGCAAATGCAGCAGGGCTGGAATGCCGGTGGCGACGGCGCGCTCGAACGCGGGCTGGAACTCGCCGGTGGTGCGCACCGTCTCGCCATGGGCGCCATAAGCGCGCGCCAGGGCCGCGAAATCGGGATTGCGCAATGCAGTGCCGTGCACCCGCGCCGGGTAGGTGCGCTCCTGATGCATGCGGATGGTGCCGTACATCCCGTTGTCGATCACGATGAAGAGCACCGGCAGCGCGTACTGCACGGCGGTGGCGAGCTCCTGCCCGTTCATCAGGAAACAGCCGTCGCCGCTCCAGGCAATGACCATCCGCTGCGGATGCAGTGCCTTCGCCGCAACGGCAGCCGGCACGCCGTAGCCCATCGCGCCGGAGTACGGTGCGAGCTGCGTGCGGTACGTGCGATAGCGGAACAGGCGGTGCAGCCAGACCGTGTAATTGCCTGCGCCGTTGGCGAGTATCGCGTCGTCGGGCAGGCGCTCGTCCAGCCATTGCGTGATCGCCCAGAGATCGACCGCGCCCGGGACGGGCCGCGGCGCGCGCCAGGCGTGATACTGGGCGTTCGCTTCGCCCGTGCTGTCCTGCCAGGCGCTTGCATCGATTGCTGGTGACGCATTCATCGCTGCGAGGAACGCGAGCGGCTCTGCAGCGAGACCCACGGCCGGCTGGTACACCTTGCCGATCTCCTCGGGACCCGGGTGCACGTGCACCAGCGCCTGAGCGGGCGATGGCGCGGCCGGGAGCGTGTAGCCGGAAGTGGTCATCTCGCCCAGCCGCTCGCCGATTACGACCAGCACGTCGGCACTGCGAAGCCGGGTGGCGAGCTGGGGATTGATGCCGATGCCCATGTCGCCGGCGTAATGCGGATGCCGGTTGTCGAAAAGGTCCTGATGCCGAAACGCGCAGGCAACCGGCAGCGCGAACTTCTCGGAAAATGCGCGCAGCGCCGCACAGGCATCGGCGTTCCAGCGACTGCCGCCCACGATCACCAGTGGCGAGCGGCTGCGGCGGAGCAACGCATGCACGGCTGCAACCTGGGCAGCGTCCGCGGCGGCGGGCGTGGCCTCGACCCGGGAAAGATCGGCCGTCCGGGCGACCGTGGTGAGCATGTCCTCCGGCAGGGCGAGCACAACGGGTCCGGGGCGACCGGACATCGCTGTCCGATACGCGCGTGCGATGTACTCGGGAATGCGCGCCGCATCCTCGATCTGCGCGACCCACTTGGCGATGCTGCCGTACATGCGGCGGTAATCGATTTCCTGGAACGCTTCGCGGTCCTGGAAATCGCGTCCTACCTGGCCGACGAAGACGATCATCGGGGTCGAGTCCTGCGCGGCCGTATGAATGCCGATGGCGGCGTTCGACGCACCCGGGCCGCGCGTGACGAACGCAATCCCTGGTCGCCCGGTGAGCTTTCCATACGCTTCGGCCATGTATGCCGCGCCGCCTTCCTGGCGGCAGACGACGAGCTCGAGCTGCTCGCGCACGTCGTACAACGCATCGAGCACGGCGAGGAAGCTCTCGCCGGGCACGCAAAACGCGTGCGTGGCACCCTGCGCGAGCAGGTTGGCGACCAGGATTTCGCCGCCGGTGCGCCCTCGCGGGCCGGCCGATCCGCCGCGCTCGTCTGCTGCCGAGGCGGCTGGTCGCACAGGTGTGTTCATGTCGTGCCTTCCGCGACAAGGTCCTCGCGCTTCAGCACGAAGACCGCGTCCGCTGCGCCGGCTGTTTCGAGCCAGAGGAAGGGCAGGGTAGGAAACGCCGCCTCCACGGCTTCGCGGTTATGGCCGATCTCCACCACCAACGTTCCGTAGGGCTGCAGATGCGCCGGCGCGTCGCGCAGGATGGTGCGCAACGCGTCGAGGCCGTCCTCGCCGCCGGCGAGCGCGAGCGCGGGTTCGTGGCGGAATTCCGGCGGCAGCTCCTCCATGGCCAGGGCCGTGACGTACGGCGGATTGCTGACGATGAGGTCGTAGCGCTTGTCCGTGAGATTGGCGAAGAGGTCGGAGGTGATCAGGTTGATGCGGTCGGCTAGGTCGTACTCGGCGACGTTGTGCTGCGCGACTGCCAGCGCATCCGGCGAGATGTCGACAGCGTCGATGTCCGCATCCGGGTACGCTGCCGCGAGCAGCACCGCGAGGCAGCCCGACCCCGTGCACAGGTCGAGCGCCATTTGCACACCCGCCGGATCACCCACGAACGGTTCGATGCCGTCGGGGAGCAGCTCGGCGATGAACGATCGTGGCACGATCACCCGCTCGTCGACGTAGAAGCGGAACTCGCCGAGCCAGGCCTCGTGGGTGATGTAGGCCGCAGGGATGCGCTCGTCGACGCGGCGCTTGAAGATGCCGGCGAGCCGCTCGCGCTCCGCAGTCGTGAGCCTCGCGTCGAGAAACGGGTCGAGGCGGTCGAGCGGCAGATGCAGCGTGTGCAGGACCAGATAGGCCGCCTCGTCGTACGCGTTGGTCGTGCCGTGACCGAACGCGATGCGCGCCTCCCCGAACCGCGAGACCGCATGACGCAGCCAGTCACGCACGGTAATGAGCTCCTGCACCGGCGTGGTCATCGGGGCGGCTGGAGCAGGTGCTGGAGCACGCCGCGATACATCTGCGCGAGCGGCTGCAGGTCGGCAACGCGTACGCGTTCGTCGATCTGGTGGATGGTCGTGCCGACGGGCCCGAGCTCCACCACTTCGGGGCAGATCTCCGCAATGAAGCGTCCGTCCGACGTGCCGCCGGTGGTCGAAAGCTCCGGCGTGATGCCGGTGATCTCGCGCACGACGTCGCTGACTACCTCGACGAGGCGGCCGCGTGCGGTGACGAAGGGCTTGCCATGGCCCGTCCACGCGATGTCGTACTCCAGCCCGTGGCGGTCGAGAATGCCGCGCATCCGCGCCCCGAGCGAGTCGCGGGTGCTCGCCGTCGAGTAGCGGAAGTTGAACATGAGCTCCAGCATTCCGGGAATGACGTTGCCCGCTCCGGTGCCGGCGTGGATGTTGGAGCATTGCCACGATGTCGGCGGCAGGAACGCATCTCCTTCGTCCCAGCGGACGCTCGCGAGCTCGGCAATGGCAGGGGCAACCAGATGAATGGGATTGCGTGCACGGTGGGGATAGGCCACGTGACCCTGGATGCCCTTCACGATGAGCGTGCCGGAAAGGGAGCCCCGTCGCCCGTTCTTGATCATGTCGCCCAGCCGCTCCACGCATGACGGCTCGCCGACGACGCAATAGTCGATCTTCTCGCCACGCTGCGCGAGGCGCTCGACCACGCGGACCGTGCCATCGACGCTGGGGCCTTCCTCATCGGATGTAAGGAGCAGGGCGATGGAGCCAGGCGCGCCTGGATGCGACGTGACGAACGCCTGCACGGCCGTCACGAAGGCCGCCAGCGACGCCTTCATGTCGGCGGCGCCGCGACCATACAGCCAGCCGTCGCGCTCGACGGGAACGAAGGGATCGGAGTGCCACTGCGCGACCGGTCCGGTCGGCACGACATCGGTGTGGCCGGCGAAGCAGACGAGTGGACCGGCGGTGCCGCGGCGCGCCCATAGGTTCGTTACGCCATTGCACACGATGGTTTCGCAGGCGAAGCCCAGCGGCGCGAGCTGGCTGGAGATCAGCGCCTGGCAACCGCCATCTTCGGGGGTGACGGACGGCCGAGCGATCAGTGCCCGGGCAAGCGCGAGCGTGGGTTCGACCGTCGACTCGCCGCGGGCTTCCATACCCGCGATGTTAGCAAATTGCGCGGCGGCGGCTCGATCAGTGCGACGCGCGATCGAGCATGTCGGGCTCGATCTGCAGCGCGGTGAAGTCGCTGGTCGCCTGCCTCGGCGCGTTGGTGCTCGGCGCCGCCATGCCTTCGACGCGTGCCGTGGGCGAGTTCTGGTTGATGAGCCACGCCAGGTTCGTCGGCGAGTCCGACGCGGTCATCGCCTCGTCATAGCCGATCCTGCCGTCCATGTACATGCGACAGAGCGACTGCTCGAACGTCTGCGAGCCGGGGTACAGCGACTGCTCCATCGCTTCCTTGATCTGCGTGATCTCGCCGTTCTTGATGAGCTCCGCGATCAGCGCCGTGTTGAGCAGGATCTCGACGGCTGGCTGGAGATTGCCTTCCTTGTTGCGCACGAGACGCTGGCACACGATGGCGCGCAACCCGATGCCAAGGTCGGACAGCAGACCGGAGCGCGCTTCGTACGGGAACATGTTGATGATCCGCGACAGCGCGTGGTAGCTGTTGTTGGCATGCAGCGTGGACAGACACAGGTGGCCGGTCAGCGTGTGCAGCAGCGCCTGCTGCATGGTTTCGCGATCGCGCACTTCCCCGATCATGATGAGGTCCGGCGCCTCGCGCAACGCATTGGCCAGCGCGCGATGATAGTCGTGCGTATCGACGTTGATCTCGCGCTGGTTCACCACGCTTTTCTTGTGCTGGTACAGGTACTCGATCGGATCCTCGATGGTGAGGATGTGCCCCGAGCGGTGGTTGTTGCGGTGGTCGATCATCGCCGCCAGCGTGGTCGATTTGCCGGAGCCCGTGGCACCCGCCACGAGCACGAGCCCGCGCTTCTCCATCACGAGATCGAGCAGCACCGGCGGCAGGCGGAGATCGCCGAACGGCGGGATGGTGCTGCGCACGTAGCGGATCACCAGCGACACGGTGCCGCGCTGGCGGAAGATGTTGATCCGGAAATTCCCCACGGCGCGGTCGATGTACGAGAGGTTCATCTCGAGCTCGTTCTCGAACTCGCGCTGCTGGTCCTTGCTCATGAGCTCGTACGCGATGCGCCGCACCGTCTCCACATCCATCACCTGGGTCGAGACCGGCGACAGGACGCCGTTGATCTTGATGTTGATCGGTGCGCCGCAGGAGATGAAGATGTCCGAAGCCTGCTTTTCGGCCATCAGCTTGAACAGGCGGTCGAGATACATGAGGCAACCTCGCTAGTCGAACGAAGGGCGGCGGCAAACCGGTGACCCCTGGGCGGCACGCCGCCTGCCGTGGAACGGCGGCTCCGGGCTACAATGGCTGGTCCGGGATCCGGACACGGCAAGTGCCTGGTCCGGATGATAATGTCATGAAGCCATTGTGAGTTCCACCGGGCTCCGACCGGCGGGCCGCCCACCGGCCGGCCGCCGTGCCAGGCCTGCCGGCATTCCGACCAACCGCTAAAGCAAAAGCAGGACCATGCTCGCAATCATCGGCGGCACGGGGCTTACCCGTCTGTCCACCCTGGCCGTCGCCCACCGCGAGGTGGTGCGCACGCCGTACGGCGAGCCATCCTCGACCCTCGTGTTCGGGCAGATCGCCGGCCGCAGCGCGGTGTTCCTCGCCCGTCACGGCCACGGCCACACCATCCCGCCGCACCGCGTGAACTACCGCGCCAATCTGTGGGCGCTGCGCGATGCCGGGGCCACGGCCGTGCTCGCCGTGGCTTCGGTTGGTGGGATCAGCGACGTCATACCTGGCGATCTCGTGCTGCCGCACCAGCTCATCGACTACACGCACGACCGGCCGACCACGTTTTTCGATGGCGGGGATCGCACCGTGGTGCACGTCGACTTCACGCACCCGTACACGCCGCACCTGCGTGAGACGTGCCTCGTCGGCGCACGCACGGCCGGCATCCCGCTCAAGGACGGTGGGGTGTATGCAGCAGTGTCAGGTCCACGCCTCGAAACAGCGGCCGAGGTCGAGCGCCTCGCGCGCGACGGCGCCACCCTGGTCGGCATGACCGGCATGCCCGAGGCGGCGCTGGCGCGGGAGCTCGAGCTGCCGTACGCCTCCATCGCCGTGGTGGTCAACCATGCAGCCGGGCGTGGTGATTCCGAAGAGCGCATCTCGATGGAGAACATCGCGGACGTGCTCGAGACCGCAATGGACAAGGTGCGCACGCTGCTGGAGCACGTGGCACCGCGCATCTGAGCCGAACGATGATCCGCGACATCCTGCGCATGGGCGATCCGCGGCTGTGGGTGCCGTCGGCGCCCGTGACGGCCTTCGACACGCCGGAGCTGCATGCGCTGCTGGAGGATCTGCGCGATACGATGGCGGACGCCAGCGGCGCCGGTCTCGCGGCACCGCAGATCGGCGTGAGCCTCCAGGTCGTGGTGTTCGGCGTCGAACACAGCGTGCGCTACCCGGATGCGCCGCCGGTGCCCTACACCGAGCTCATCAATCCGGTCCTGACGCCGCTGTCCACCGCGATGGAGGACGGCTGGGAAGGGTGCCTGTCGGTACCCGGCCTGCGCGGCGTGGTTCCCCGCTTCACGAGCCTGCGCTACGAAGGCTTCGATCGGCATGGCCGGCGCATCGTGCGCGAGGTGACGTGCTTTCATGCGCGCGTGGTGCAGCACGAATGCGATCACTTGTCGGGGATCCTGTACCCGATGCGCATGCGCGACTTCACCCGTTTCGGGTTCACGGACCTGCTCTTTCCCGACGCGGCAGGCGCCGAGGCGGACGACTGAACGAACGAGACTAGGTCAGCCGCAGCTGCTCGAATAGCTCGGTCTCCAGGCGCAGCAACGATTGCTCGTCGTGCAGCGCGGTCCCGTCCACCAGGAACACGTCCTCGGCGCGCTCGCCGAGGGTGTTGATCTTCGCGCTCGTCACGTTGATGTTGGCGTGGGCGAGCGTGTAGGCGATGCGTGCCAGCAGCCCGGGACGATCGCCCGCGACGACCTCGAGGATGTACTGCGTGCCCTCGTCGTCCGGGAAGACACGCACCTCCGGCGAGAGTGGGAAATGGCGCAGGTGGCGGCTGATGCGTCCGACCGGCGGCGCTTCCAGCGGCGGCTGCAGCTCGAGCAGCCGGCCGAGCTCGTACTCGACGAACTGGATGGTCTCGCGATGCGATGCGTGCGGGTCGACCGGGTCGTGCATCGAGAACGTGTCCAATGCATAGCCGTGCCGCGTCGTATGGATCTTCGCATCGACGATTGAAAGTCCCGTGCGGCCGAAGAACCCGCAGATCCGGGCGAACAGATCCTTCTGGTCGGGCAGGTAGACGAAGACCTGCAGGCCGGCGCCAGCGCGCGACAGGCGCGCCTTGACGACCGGACGCGGTCCCTCCACGCGGAAGAAAAGATGGCGCGCGTGCCACGCGATCTCGTCGGCCGCATGGTGCTGGAAGTAGACGTTGTCGAGCTTGCTCCACAGCGCCTGCTCGGCGCCTTCGCGCACGGCGTAGAGGCGCAGCAGGCGGCGCGCTTCGGCCTGGCGCTCCTGCAGGCTGTCGGCGAGGCTGGCAGCGCCTTCCCCCTGCAGACGCGCGCGGGTGAGATGGAAGAGATCCTCGAGGAGCTTCGCCTTCCACGCATTCCACACGCGCGGGCTGGTACCCCGGATGTCCGCGACGGTGAAGAGGTACAGCGCCACCAGGCGGCGCTCGGTGCCCACCTTGCGCGCGAACGCCGCAATCACGTCCGGGTTGCTGATGTCCTGCTTCTGGGCGGTCGACGACATCGTGAGGTGCTGCGCCACCAGCCATTCGATCAACGCTGCGTCGTCGACCGGTATCCGGTGCATGCGGCAGAACCGGCGTGCGTCGCGGGCCCCCAGCACCGAGTGATCGCCGCCGCGGCCCTTGCCGATGTCGTGGAAGAGTCCCGCGAGATACAGCACCTCCTTGCGCTCGAAGTCGGCGATGAGGCGCGAGCACAAGGGGTATTCGTGCGCGTGCTGCGCCTCGCAGAAGCGGCGCAGGTTGCGGATGACCATGAGCGTGTGCTCGTCCACGGTGTACACGTGGAAGAGGTCATGCTGCATCTGGCCGACGATCCGCCCGAACGGCGGCAGGTAGTGGCCGAGGATGTCGTAGAGGTTCATCCGCCGCAGCTCGTGCGTGAGGCCGCGGGGCTCGCGGAAGACCTGGACGAAGCGGGCGCGGTTTTCGGCATCGGCCCGGAAGCGCGCGTCGATGCGGTGCCGGTTGCGCCACAACGCCCGTAGCGTCCGCGCGGACATGCCCTTGAGCTCCGGGTGGCGCTGCATCGTGAGGAACGCGTCGAGCATCGCCGCCGGCCGGCGGATGAATACGGCCTCGTCGACGACGTCCAGCAGCTCGTCCAGCATCTGGAACTCCTCGTCGAGCGGCGTGGGCACCGTCGTCGTCGGGAAGATGCGCGCATGCAGGTTCTGCAACAGGATGATGTTCACCTGACGCACGAGCTTCGCCGCGCGGTAGTAACGCTGCATGAGCTGCTCGCTGGCGCGTCGCGCCAGGGTGTCCGTGAGCCCGATCTGGCGCGCCAGCGCCTGTTGCTGATCGAACACCAGACGATCCTCGCGGCGGCCGGCGAGATAGTGCAGGCGCACGCGCACCGCGCCGATGAACCGTTCGTGACGCGCCACGGCGCGCGCTTCCTGCGGGGTGATCAGCCCGGCGCGCGCGAGCTCGCGCCACGTGCGGCCGAGGCCGGCCGCGCGGGCAATCCAGATCACCGTCTGCAGGTCGCGCAATCCGCCCGGGCTTTCCTTGACGTTCGGCTCGAGGTTGTACGCGGTGTCGTGGAACTTGAGATGGCGCTGCTGCTGCTCGAGCGCCTTGGTCTCGTAGAACGTGACCACGTCGAGGGCGGCGCGAAACGCGGCATCGAAGTCGCGGTAGAGTGCGCGCGATCCGGCGAGCACGCGGTGCTCGAGCAGGCTGGTGGCGATCGTGCCATCGGCGGCCATCTCCGCGATGCACTCGCCGATGGTGCGCACGCTGTGGCCGGGCTCGAGCCCGATGTCCCACAGCATACCCACGAAACGCTCGATGAAGGACGTGAGCGCCGCGTCGGCAGGTTGCGCGAGCAGCACCAGCACGTCGACGTCCGAATGCGGAAAGAGCTGGCCGCGCCCGTAACCGCCCACGGCCACCAGCGCGGCGTGCGCCGGCGCGCCGAGCTCCGACCATATCTCGCGGATGAGACGATCGACCAGGCGGGCGTGATTGCGCAGCAGCGCCGGGGTATCCGGGCGCGTCTCGAAGGCACGTCGCAGCGCGTCGCGGCCGCTGCGCAACTCTACGCGCCAGCGCTGCGCGACGGTGGGCGCCGCCGCTGCGGGCTCGGTGCTTGCGAGGCCGGGCGCGGGAGCGCTCACCGGGTCAGGGCGCCGGGGGCGGCGGCATTCCCGGCGATACGGTCAGGATCTCGTAGCTGTCCTCGGTCACCAGCACCGTGTGCTCCCATTGCGCGGACAGCGAGTGGTCGGCAGTGACGATCGTCCAGCCATCCTTCATCGAGCGGATGCCCGGCGCGCCGGCATTGACCATCGGTTCGATCGTGAACACCATCCCGGCCAGCAGCTTGAGTCCTGTCCCCGGCCGGCCGTAGTGAAGCACCTGCGGCTCCTCGTGAAACCTGCGCCCGATCCCGTGCCCGCAGAACTCGCGCACGATGGTGAAACCGTTGCTTTCCGCGTGACGCTGGATGACGTTGCCGATGTCGCCGAGATGTGCGCCCGCGCGCACCGCACGGATCCCCTTCCACATGGCCTCGTAGGTGACGTCGACGAGGCGCTTCGCCTGGATCGATGGCGTGCCTACCATGAACATGCGACTGGTATCACCGTGGAAGCCGTCCTTGATCACCGTGATGTCGATGTTGACGATGTCGCCGGGCTTCAGCTTCTTGTCGCCGGGAATCCCGTGACACACCACGTGGTTGACCGACGTGCACACGGACGCGGGGTAGGGCACATGCCCCGGCGGGGCGTAGTTGAGGGGGGCGGGAATCGTGCCCTGCGTCTCGACCATGTAGTCATGGCACAGGCGATTGAGCTCGCCGGTCGTCGTGCCGGCCTGGACGAATGGGGTGATGTAGTCGAGCACGTCTGCGGCGAGGCGCCCGGCCACGCGCATCTTCTCGATATCGTCCGCCGATTTGAGGTTCACTGACATGGCATCAGGCCCGCAGCAGGTCGTTGATGCTCGTCTTGGCGCGCGTCTTCGCATCGACCTGCTTCACGATGACTGCGCAGTAGAGGTGGCAGTTCCCTTCCGACGACGGCAGGCTTCCGGCGACCACCACGGAGCCCGCGGGAATGCGGCCGTAACTGATGTCGCCGGTCGCACGGTTGTAGATCTTGGTGCTCTGGCCGACGAACACGCCCATGCCGAGCACCGCGTTCTCCTCGACAATCACTCCCTCGACCACCTCGGAGCGCGCGCCGATGAAGCAGTTGTCCTCGATGATGGTGGGATTCGCCTGGAGCGGCTCGAGCACGCCGCCGATGCCGACGCCACCGGAGAGGTGCACGTTGCGCCCGATCTGCGCGCAGGAGCCTACGGTCGCCCACGTGTCCACCATGGTTCCCTCGTCGACGTACGCGCCGATGTTCACGTACGACGGCATGAGCACCACGTTCCGGGCGATATACGCGCCGCGCCTTGCAACGGCAGGCGGGACCACGCGCACCCCGGCCGTGGCGAAATCGGCATCCGAGAAGCGCGCGAACTTGGTGGCGACCTTGTCATAGAAGCGAAACGGCGCCCGCTCCGGGGGCGGACCCATCGCGACGTTGTCGGCGAGGCGAAACGACAGCAGCACCGCTTTCTTGATCCATTCGTGGGTGGTCCAGGATCCGTCGCGCTTTTCCGCGACGCGCAGGCGCCCGGCGTCGAGCTCGGCAATCACATGGCTGACGGCATCGCGGACCGCATTCGGTGCCGTGCCGGGACTGAGCTCGGCGCGCGTTTCCCATGCGCGATCGATGGTTTGCTGCAGGTCGTTCATCATGATTCCGTAGGTGGGGCCGTCGCGCGTCCGGCAAAGGCCCAAACGCATATTTTACCGTGCGTCCGGCGCCGAGCCGGCGCGCCGGGCACGGCATGAGGACCGGGGCGCTAGTGCGGAGGAGCGGAGCCGGGGTAGGGCAAACCCGGGCGGCGAAGCTACATCGCCTTGAAGCGGTGGGCGAAGGTCCGGCTGACGGCCAGCTTCTCGGTGCGTTCCTTGAGCAGGATCACCGGCTGGTCGCGCCAGTCCCGCTCGACGCGCGCAATGGCGCGCAGATTGACGATCGTGCTCCGGTGGATCTGCCAGAAGGCGTCAGGATCGAGCTCCTCGTAGAGCTCCTTGATCGGCTTGCGAATGAGCGCGTCACCCTCGGCTGTGACCACCTTCGTGTACTTGTCCTCGGCCTGGAAATAGAGGATCTCGTTCACGTCGATCATGCGCATCGACGCGCCGAGCGAGGCGCGCACCCACTTCAATGGCCCGCTGCCATCGCGGCCGGAGAGCCGCGCCAGCAGGGTCGCAAGATCGAGCGGCGCGGCCGACAGGCGGCTCTTCAGACGCGCGACGACCTTGTCGATCCGTTCCCGCGAGGGGGGCTTCAGCACGTAATCGACCGCGCCCTCCTCGAACGCCGCGACCGCATACTCGTCGTACGCCGTCACGAATACGATATGGCAATGGCCATTGAGCTCGCGCGCGACCTCGAGGCCGCTGCGCACCGGCATGCGGATGTCGAGGAACGCGATGTCGGGGCGGAGCGTGGTCGCCAGCGCCAGCGCTTCGTCGCCGTTGGCTGCTTCGCCGACGATCTCGAGCTCCGGCCACGATTCCATGAGGCGCGCCTTGAGCAGCGCGCGGAGCATGGCTTCGTCTTCGGCGAGCACCGCGGTCGGCATGCTCAGGCGACTTCGACCGGGATCTCGATCACGGCGCGCGCACCGCGCGGGGGCGCGTTCTCGAGCGAGAATCGTGCGGCCGAGCCGTAGAGTGCGGCCAGGCGTTCGCGCACGTTGGCGAGGCCGACGCCACGGCCTGCAGGCCGCGGCGAGGCGGTGCTCACACCAGCCCCCGTATCGGTGACGGTAACCTGCAGCTTGCCGTCCACGCGCTTCGCGACGATGCTGACGGTGCCGCCCTGGGCCTGCGTTTCGAGACCGTGCTCGATGGCGTTCTCGACGACCGAGATCAGCAACCCCGGCGGGAAGGGCGCCTGCCGCAGGACGTCGGGCACGTCGACGTTGAACTCGAGCCGTTCTCCCATCCGCATCTTGAGGATATTGAGATAGGCCTCCGCCATCTCGATTTCCTTCCCCAGCGCCGTGCTCGCCGTCCGCAACTGCGGCAGGGCAGCGCGCAGGTATGAAAGCAGGTGGCCGAGGAGCTTGGTCGCCTGTGGCGGATCGGTTTCGGTCAGGAATTGCACCGAGGCGAGGGTGTTGAACAGGAAATGCGGCTCGACCTGCGCCTGCATGACCTTGAGCTCGGCCTCGATGGCCTGCTTGGATACGAGATGGTGCGCCGCCTCCGCCTTGAGCAGGGCAGCTTCGGCGCGCGATTCGCGGAACTTGAACAGGAAGAACAGGCTGACGAAGAGGCCATTGCCGAATGCAGTCACGAGCGACAGCGCGAAGAACCTCGGGCGCGCCTCGATCTGTGCCAGCGAATAACCCTTCAGCACGATGATGAGCAGTGTGCCGAGGATCGCACCGACCGCCACCGCGCCGATGAGACGCGCGACCGGCCAGCGCTTCTCCCACGGCGAGACGGCGTTGACGCAGTACGCGATCGAGAACCCGACGCACTGCGCGGACACCAGGGGATGCCAGAACGGGCGCGTGTCCTCGATCCACAGCAGCGCGGCGAAGCCGGTGTTGATCGCAGCGATCAGCAGCACCGTCGTCCACGAGACGTGGAAGCCGCCGCGCAGCGCCGCGAGCCAGGATGGGCGGGACAGATCCGATGCCATGTTCCCGATTGTAGTTTCGCAGGGCGGGGTCGGGTGTGAGCCTGCGACGAAGTGCAGCCGGCGCGGATGAACCGTACCGCCGTGCGCCGGCAGGAGCCTCAGAACCGTCGCGCGAAGGACACGATGCGCTCGACCGCTTCGGCGCATTCCTCGAAGCCGGCGACCAGGGCGACGCGCACGAAGCCGGCGCCGGGATTCGTTCCGTGCGCCTCGCGCGCAAGGAAGCTTCCCGGCAGCACCGTGACCGCCTGGTCGCGGAAGAGTTGCCGCGCGAAGTCGACGTCGTCGATCGGCGTGCGCGCCCACAGATAGAACGCCGCGTCCGGCATGGCGCAGGGCAGCGCCGACGCCAGCTTTGGTTGTAATGCCTCGAATTTGGCCGCGTAGGCGCGGCGGTTTTCCCGTACATGCGCCTCGTCGTTCCACGCGGCGATGCTTGCCGTCGCCACCGTCGGCGACATCGCCGAGCCGTGATACGTGCGGTAGAGCAGAAAAGCGCGCACGAGCGCGGCGTCGCCCGCGACATAACCGGAGCGCATGCCCGGAACGTTGGAGCGCTTCGACAGGCTCCCGAAGGTGAGCAGGCCGCGGTAGTCCGAGCGGCCCAGCGCCTGCGCGGCAGCGAGCGCGCCTAGGGGCGGACGCTCTTCGCTGAAGTACACCTCGGAATAGCATTCGTCCGAGGCGATCACGAAACCGTGGCGGTCGGCGAGCGCGAACAGCGTGCGCCACTCGTCCATCGTCGCGACACGTCCCGTGGGGTTGTCGGGGGAACACACGTACAGCAATTGCGTGCGCGCGAGGACCGCTTCCGGCACCAGCTCCCAAGGCTGCCGATAAGACTCGGCGGCGGCGTTCACGTAATGCGGCTCGGCCCCGGCGAGGAGCGCGCCGCCCTCGTAGATCTGGTAGCAAGGGTTGGGCATCAGCACCGTCGCACCGGGGCGGCTCGCGTCGACGATCGTCTGCGCGAACGCAAACAAGGCTTCCCGGCTGCCGAGCACCGGCAGCACTTGTGTCGCGGGATCGATGCCGGCGAGTCCGTGCCGGCGCGTGAGCCACGCTGCGATGGCCTCGCGCAGGACTGGCGCACCGGCCGTCGTGGGATAATGGGCGAGACCCTCCGTGCCGCGTTGCAGCGCGGCGATCACGAGCGCGGGAGTGGGATGCCGCGGCTCGCCGATGGAGAGATTGATCGGCCGCAGCGCCGGGCTGGGTTGCACGTCTGCGAAAGCCTGCCGCAGTCGTTCGAACGGGTACGGCTTCAACAGTCCAAGGCGGGGATTCACGCGGGAGCGACTCCGTGATGGTAAGGCAAAAGTATACGGGAGGGGAGCGATCGACCTCGTTGCGCGACGGCCCGCCGCAGTGAGGCGTGCAGCGGTGCGGCCTGCCGAATCCGCGCCGCCGGTCGCGTGGCGCGCGACGCGCGCCGTATCGACCCTGATCGGCGCCGCCGTGCTCGCGTTCGTCGTCGCGCAGTGGGGCTGGCACTGGTTCGGCCCCCGCGCCAGCCCGCTGCCGATTGCCGGCGCAATGCCCGAGTCGCTCGCACCGATCATCACGGCCGCCCCGTGGTTCGGCGCGCCTGCAGCGCGGCCCCAGGATGCCGGCAGCGCTCCCGCACCGGCAGCCGGGCTCGATGGTGACGTGCGGCTCCTTGGCACCATTGCCGATGCGACGGGCCACGGTTACGCGTTGTTTCGCTTTCCTGATCGTGGCCCTGCGCTGATCGCCACGGGACAGGAGATCGAGCGCGGTGTCACGCTCGACAGCGTGAGCGCGGCCGGCGTACGCGTGTCCGATCACGGCGCGGTGCGCGAGATCGCGCTGCGTGCGCCCAAAGACGCAGCACCTGCCGCGATGACGCGCGCAGCTCCGATCGCCGCTCAGCGCGTCGCGAGCAACGCGGCGTGCACGCCCGCCGGCGCGGGCAACGGCCCACGCTACCGTCTCAACGCCGAATTGTTGAGCGGGATTGCGGCCAAGCCGGAAAGCTGGAGCGGCGCGTTCAGCACGGGCACCGGTGGTCTTGCGGTGCGCGAGGGCAACGCCTTCGGTGCGATGCTGGGCATGAAAGCCGGGGATCGCATCGCCCAGGCCAACGGTGTGCCACTCCGCGGGACGGAGGATGTCGTTGTCGCGGTCATCCGACCGTTGCTCGCGAGCCAGCCGGTGCGCGTCACCGGCCTGCGCGACAACCGCCCGATCGAATGGATCTTCGTGAACGCGAGCGCCTGCCCAGCCTGAGTGGGGGTTGCGGACGAGCCTTCACCGCGCGGCACCGGCGCCGTCACTCGGCCAGCAGCGGCAACCATTCGATGAGCTCACGCGGCGACGCGACATGCCCGTGCGCCTGCCAGGCATGCGGGCGCTCGTCCGCGGCGATGTACCCATAGTGCGCGACGATCGTCTGCATGCCGGCGGCGAGCCCGGCGGCGATGTCGCGCTCGGCATCGCCCACATAGAGGCAGCGGACGGGTGCCACGCCGAGCTTTTCCGCGGCGTGCAGGAGCGGCGCCGGATGCGGCTTCGCGTACGGCGTCGTGTCCCCGCACACCACGACGTCGGGCGTGAAGCGCAGTCGTAACGCCTCGAGCAGCGGGAGCGTGTAGCGCGTGGCCTTGTTGGTCACGATGCCCCAGCGCAGCCGTCGGGCCGCTACCGCCTCCAGAACCTCTTCGACGGCATCGAACAGCGCTGAATCCACGCACAGTGCCGCTGCATAGTGGGCGAGGAATGCGTCCCGGAGCGATGGGTACTCGGCGTGGTCGGGCGCGATCGCGAAACCAACGCCGATCAGGCCGCGCGCGCCGGCCGATGCGAACGGCCGCAGGTCGGCGACGGGGACCGGCGGCAGACCGCGGTCGTGCCGTACCCGATTCAGCGCTCCCGCAAGATCGGGCGCGGTATCGACCAGCGTACCGTCGAGGTCGAACAGGACGGCGTCGATATCGAGCGCGCGGGGAATGCCGGAAAGCGGATCGTAGGCCTGCACCTGCGGGGTGGCCTCAGACATCCGCGGTGCGCCGCAGGGCAATGAAGTAATTCACCGAGGTATCGGGGGTCAGCCGGAAGACGCGGGTCAGCGGGTTATAGGAGAGACCGGTGATGTCGCATGGCACGAGTCCCGCACCTCTGCCGTAGCGCGCGATCTCGGCCGGACGGAGGAAGCGCGCGTAATCATGGGTGCCGCGCGGCAGCAACCGCAGGACGTATTCCGCGCCGACGATGGCATACGCATACGCCTTGGCATTGCGATTGATCGTGGAGAAGGCCGCGATCCCTCCGGGTTTCAGGAGGCGGCCGCAAGCCTCGACGATGGCGGTGGGATCGGGGACGTGCTCGAGCATCTCCATGCAGGTGACGGCATCGAAGGCGCCAGGCATCTCTTCGGCGAGCGCCTCCACCGATACCAGGCGATAGTCGACGGTCGCGCCGGATTCGAGCTTGTGCAGTTTGGCGACGCCCAATGCGCGCTCGGCGAGATCGATGCCGAGCACACGGGCGCCGCGTTGCGCCATCGCTTCCGACAGGATGCCGCCGCCGCAGCCGACGTCGAGCACGGCCTTGCCCTGCACACCGCCGAGCAGCCGCTCGAGCCATTGCAGGCGCAGCGGGTTGAGCGCGTGCAGCGGTCCGAACAGCTCGCTGGTGGTATCCCACCAATGATGCGCGAGGGCCGAGAAGCGCGACAGCTCGGCGGCATCGGCGTTGACGGGTACTGCGATCGGCACGTGTCGCGGTGCGCTCGGCGCTTCGGGCGCCATCGGCGTGTTCATTCCAGTCGCTCCTGCCAGCTTCGGGCGCGGGCGAGCACATCGGCCTGGTCGATCGTCTGGAGGACGCCTCCTTGCACCACCCGCTCGCCATCGATCCACACGTCGGTTACGGCTTCACGCCCCACCACGTGCACGAGATGCGATACCGGATCGTAACAGGGCTCGGCCTCGATCGACGAGAAGTTCACGGCGATCAGATCGGCCTTCTTGCCCGGGATCAAAGAACCGACGTCGCGCTCGAGACAAAGGGCGCGCGCGCCGCCCAGGGTTGCGGCATGAAGGACTGCCTGCGCCGGCAGCACCGATGGATTGCCGGTCGCGACCTTCGCGAGCAGCGCGGCGAGACGCATCTCGCCGAACAGGTCGAGCCGATTGTTGGATGCGGCGCCGTCGGTGCCGAGCGCGATGTTCACGCCGCGCGCGATGAGATTCGCCACCGGCGCAATCCCGCTGCCGAGTTTCATGTTCGATGCGGGGCAGTGCACCACGTGCCCGCCGTGGACGGCAAGGAGCTCGATGTCCTCGGGCGCGAGGTGCACGCCGTGGATGGCAATGAAGCCGGGGCCCGTCGCGCCGAGTGCATGCAGACGGAACAGCGGCGAGGCAAGGAACCGTTCCCGGCTTTCCGCGACTTCGGCGGCGGTTTCGGCGAGATGCGTCTGAATCGGCAGGTCGAGCTGGCGCGCATACGTGACCACGCGTTCCCACGCCGGATTGCCGACCGTATACGGCGCGTGCGGGGCAAGCGAGAAGGTGAGCCGCGGCTCGTGCTTGAGCGCGTCGCGCACTTCGAGGCCCTTCTGCAGGTAGCCGTTGGCATCGGCCGCATAGGGCGTCGGGAAATCGAGCACCGGCAGTCCGAGCATGGCGCGCAGGCCCGTCTCGAGGAAGGCCTTTGCGGTTGCATCGGGAAAGAAGTACATGTCGTTGCAGCAGGTGATGCCGCCGCGCAGCATCTCGGACGCCGCCAGCCGGGCACCGTCATAAACGAAGTCGGGTGCTGCGAATCGTCCCTCGCGCGGCCAGATGTGGTCCTCGAGCCACGACTGCAGCGGCACGTCGTCGGCAATGCCGCGGAAGAGGCTCATCGCGGCGTGGCTGTGCGCGTTCACGAGCCCGGGCAGCACGGCGCTGTCCGGCAGCGCCACGACCTCGCTCGCCTGGTAACGACGGTCGGCCTCCGCGGTAGGCAGCACGGCGAGGATGCGGCCGCGATCGATGACGACGGCGTGGCCGCTGAGCGCGCCCGCGGGCTCGACCGGAATCACCCAGCGCGGGTCGATGCGCAATTCGACGGCTTGGAGCGGAGCGGGCATGGCGATCTCCGGCAGGGACGAAAAAAAAGCCCCGCGCTGACCGCGGGGCTTTTTTCAGACGAGGTGGATCAGCGCTTGACTGACTCGCCCTTCACTTCGACCTCGACGCGACGGTTCGGTGCCAGGCAGGCGATCAGCTCCTTCCTGTTGCGCTGATTGCAGACCACACCCGGGACCGGCTGGGTCTTGCCCATGCCGAGGGTTTCGATGCGATCGCGCGGCACACCCTTCTCGACGAGATAGTTGCGCACGGCGTCAGCCCGGCGCTCGGAGAGCCGCTGGTTGTACGCCTGCGTGCCGATGCGGTCGGTGTGGCCGGTCACGAGCACCAGCTCGAGCTTCTGCATGTCGCGCAGCTTGGTGATGATGTCGCTGTCGATCGCCTGCTTGCCATCCGGACGCAGCACGGCCTTGTCGAAGTCGAACAATGCCTTCGAAGCCAGCGTGATCTTCTGCACCGAGGGTGCCGGAGCCGGAGCGGGCGCGGGAGCAGGCGCGGGAGCGGGTGCCGGAGCCGGAGCCGGAGTCGGTGCCGGAGTGGGCGCGGGCGCCGGAGCAGCAACCTTCACGAGATCGGGGTCGCATTGCGCGATGGCCATCGCGGGTGTCCAGTACCCGGTGCGGTAGCACAGCCCGCCAGCGAGACCCTTGCTGCCGTTGTAGACGCCGCTTTTCACCACGTTGTTGTCCGGCGTGCCCGTCGCGGACAACACGTAGCCGCTGTTCTGCGCATTGGCGCCGGCGACACCTTGGACGTATCCCTTCGGGTCGACCTGCTGAGCTGCTGCACCACCTGCAAACGCGGCGGCGAGCGCACCGATGAGAGCACCGGAGACTATACGTCGAGACATTGTTTCACCCCTTTGGCTTTGGTTTTGAACGAGTTTATTCGTACCCTGCAGCTTCGCGCACCTGGTATGGGCTTGTGGTTTCCGAAATGCGGACAGGCGCGCTGAATGGCTTGCTCGAAAAAAATATAGCACAGGGGCCTACCCCGCGCAAAAGAAAGTCGGGTTTACACGACAACGATCACGTGACTGTCGCAGGGATGCAACGACGTGATAAAATTTCATTTTTTCAAGGCCCTGTGTCGCGCCAGAGCCAGCCGGGCCACGCGGCCCGGGTGGGTTGAGGCGCGGGCCCGGGTCGCCGGAAACCTCGCGCGCGCCAGCATCCCGCGCCACATCCGCGACTCGCGCGCCGAATCGACAAGCTTACCGACCCCCGCGTCATTCACGAAAGCACCGCGTTCATGGAGCAGTTTGCCAAAGAGACCCTTCCCGTAAGCCTGGAAGCGGAAATGCGCCATTCCTACCTCGATTACGCCATGAGCGTGATCGTGGGCCGCGCATTACCGGATGTTCGGGACGGACTGAAACCGGTGCACCGCCGGGTGCTCTACGCGATGCACGAAGCCAACATCGTCTGGAACCGCCCCTACGTGAAGTGCGCCCGGGTGGTGGGCGATGTCATGGGGAAATATCACCCCCATGGCGACATGGCGATCTACGACACCCTGGTGCGCATGGCGCAGGACTTCTCCCTGCGCTATCCGCTGATCGACGGCCAGGGGAATTTCGGGTCGGTCGATGGCGACAACGCCGCGGCCATGCGCTACACCGAGTGCAGGCTGCAGAAGATCGCCAACGAGCTCACGGCCGACCTCGAGAAGGAAACCGTCGATTTCGTGCCGAATTACGACGGCAAGGAGCAGGAGCCGACCGTCCTGCCGTCGCGGCTGCCCAACCTGCTCATCAACGGCTCGTCGGGTATCGCGGTGGGCATGGCGACCAACATTCCGCCGCACAACCTCACCGAGGTCATCACGGGGTGCCTCGCGCTGCTGGGTGCGCCGGAAACGTCCCTCGACGACCTGATCGAGATGATCCCCGCGCCCGACTTTCCGACGGCGGCGATCATCTACGGCCTCGAAGGCGTGCGCGAGGGCTATCGCACGGGTCGCGGTCGGGTGGTCATCCGCGCCCGCACGCACATCGAGGAGCTCGACAAGGGCAACCGTCAGGCCATCATCGTCGACGAGATTCCCTATCAGGTAAACAAGGCGAACCTCCTGATCCGCATCGGCGAGCTCGTCCGCGAGAAGCGGCTCGAAGGCATCTCCGACCTGCGCGACGAGTCCGACAAGTCGGGCATGCGCGTGGTCATCGAGCTGAAGCGCGGCGAGGTGCCGGAAATCATCCTCAACAATCTCTACAAGCTCACGCAGCTCCAGGACAGCTTCGGCATGAACATGGTCGCGCTGGTCGACGGCCAGCCGCGGCTCCTGAACCTCAAGCAGTTCCTGCAGTACTTCCTGCAGCACCGGCGCGAAGTGATCGTGCGCCGCACGCGCTTCGAGCTGCGCAAGGCGCGCGAGCGGGGCCACATCCTGGAAGGTCTCGCCGTCGCGCTCTCGAACGTGGACGAGATCATCGCCATGATCAAGGCGGCGCCCACCCCGGCCGAAGCAAAAACGGGACTGATGGGCAAGCTGTGGCGCTCGCAACTCGTCGAGGACATGCTGCAGCGTGCCGTCGCCGACGCCGCGCGTCCCGACGGCCTGCCGCTGACGTTTGGCTGGCAGGATCGCACCGAGCGCAGCGATGCGGGGTACCGGCTCTCGGACGCGCAGGCCCAGGCCATCCTCGAGCTGCGGCTGCAGCGCCTCACCGGACTGGAGCAGGACAAGATCTTCACGGAATACCGCGACGTGATGGCGCAGATCGTCGACCTGCTCGACATCCTCGCCAATGCGGCGCGTGTCACCACCATCATCGGCGACGAGCTCAAGGGGATCCGCGACCAGTTCGGCGACAAGCGCCGCTCGGAGATCATCGCGCAGGGTGTGGACCTCTCCATGGAGGACCTCATCGCGCCCGAGGACATGGTGGTGACGCTCTCGCATGGCGGCTACATGAAGGCGCAGCCGGTGGCCGAATACCGGGCGCAGCGCCGCGGTGGCCGCGGGCGGCAGGCCACGGCCACCAAGGAAGACGACTTCATCGATCGGCTGTTCATCGCCAACACCCACGATTTCATCCTCTGCTTCTCGAGTCGCGGCCGCGTGTACTGGCTCAAGGTCTACAACGTGCCACAGGGCTCGCGCATCGCGCGCGGGAAGCCCATCGTGAACCTGGTGCCGCTCGAGGAGAGCGAGAAGATCACGGCGGTGCTTCCGGTGAAGGAATTCGTCGAGGATCGCTACGTCTTCATGGCGACCTCCATGGGCACGGTCAAGAAGACGCCGCTGTCGGAGTTCTCGCGCCCGCGCGCCTCCGGGATCATCGCCGTCGACCTCACCAACGGCGATCACCTCATCGGCGCTGCGCTCACCGATGGCGAGCACGACGTGATGCTGTTCAGCTCCGCCGGCAAGGCCGTGCGCTTCGACGAGAACGACGTGCGGCCGATGGGCCGCAACGCCCATGGCGTGCGCGGCATGGCGCTCGACGACGGCCAGCAGGTGATCTCGATGCTCGTGGCCGAGGACGAAGCCCAGTCCGTGCTCACGGCCACGGAGAACGGGTTCGGCAAGCGGACGCCGATCGTCGAGTACACCCGCCACGGCCGCGGCACCAAGGGCATGATCGCGATCCAGCAGTCGGAGCGTAACGGTCAGGTGGTCGCCGCCGCACTGGTCAGGCCGGAAGACGAGGTGATGCTGATCTCCAACCGTGGCGTGCTGATCCGCACGCCGGTCAAGGCCATCCGCGAGATGAGCCGCTCGACCCAGGGCGTCACCCTCATCAACCTCGGCGAGGGCGAGACGCTCGCGGGTCTGCAGCGCGTGGTCGAGACGGAAGTCGAGGACGACGCCGAGGGCGCGACACCGGTGGCCTGAGCTGCGCATGAGCCGGGTCTACAACTTCAGCGCGGGTCCCGCGGCGCTGCCCCAGCCGGTGCTGGCGCGGGCGCGCGACGAGCTCCTCGACTGGCACGGCGCGGGCATGTCGGTGATGGAGATGAGTCACCGCAGCGCGGAATTCATCGGCATCGCGGAAAAGGCCGAAGCCGATCTGCGCGCACTGCTGGCGATTCCCGCCAACTATCGGGTGCTCTTCCTGCAGGGCGGCGCGCTCGCCCAGAACGCCTTCGTGCCGCTCAACCTGCTGGGAGCCCGGAAGACCGCGGATTACGTCGACACCGGGCTCTGGTCGGGCAAGTCGATCGCCGAAGCGCGCAAGTATTGTGACGTGCACGTCGCCGCGTCGGCGGCCGACGCGCGGTACACGTACGTGCCGCCGCAGTCCGCGTGGCAGCTCTCGGCCGATCCCGCGTACGTCCACATCTGCACCAACGAGACCATCGGCGGGGTGGAGTATCACTGGACGCCCGATTGCGGCGACGTGCCGGTGGTGGCGGACATGTCGTCACACATCCTGTCGCGGGCGGTCGACGTGGCGCGCTTCGGCCTCATCTATGCCGGCGCGCAGAAGAACATCGGTCCGGCGGGCCTGACGGTGGTGATCGTGCGCGAGGACCTGCTCGGCCGCGCGCGCAGCGACACGCCGTCGGTGTTCGATTACGCCGTCCAGGCCGGCGCCGACTCGATGTACAACACCCCGGCGACCTTCGGCATCTATCTTGCCGGTCTGGTGTTCGAGTGGCTGGCGGCGCAGGGCGGAGTGGCGGCGATCGAGCGCGTCAACGTGGCAAAGGCGCGGCTGCTGTACGAGGAGATCGATCGCACCGGCTTCTATCGCAATCCCGTGCGCACGGCGGATCGCTCGCGCATGAACGTCCCGTTCTTCCTGCCCGATGCCGCCCTCGACGCCGACTTCCTGAAGGGCGCGAAGGCGTGCGGCCTGGTGCAGCTCAAAGGGCACCGCGCGGTCGGCGGCCTGCGCGCATCGATCTACAATGCCATGCCGCTCGCCGGTGTCGAAGCTCTCGTCGCCTACATGCGCGAGTTCGAGGCGGCGCATGGATGACCCACCGCGCAGTGCGCGACGGGTCCCGCACCCCCACGCTGAAGGACGGCCGTCCCTCGATGTCTGCGGCTAACGATCCCAGCCCGTCGTCCACCGATGCGCAGGCCGATGTGCTGGCGCAGCATCGCGTGGCGATCGACGCCCTCGACCGGGAAATCCTGCAGCGACTGAATGCCCGGGCCGAGCACGCCAAGGCCATCGGCGTGCTCAAGGCCGGCGCCCTGGCCTACCGGCCCGAGCGCGAGGCGCAGGTCCTCTCGCGACTGTTGCAGGAGAACCGTGGCCCGCTGTCGGCGGAGGCGGTGGCGATCGTGTTTCGCCAGATCATGTCCGCCTGCCTCGCTCTGGAGCAGCCGCTGCGCGTCGCGTATCTCGGGCCGGCGGGTACCTATTCGCACGAGGCCGTGGACAAGCATTTCGGGGCGCTCGTCAGCGCCGAGCCATGCGCGACCATCGACGAGGTGTTCCGCGCCGCGGAGAGCGGCCAGGCGGACTACGCCGTGGTGCCCGTGGAGAATTCGACCGAAGGCGTGGTGGGGCGCACCCTCGATCTCATGTGCCAGACCACGCTCCTCATCTGTGGCGAGATCCGCCTGCGGGTGCGCCAGAACCTCCTCAGCAACGTGCACTCGCTGAGCGATGTCGTGCGCGTCTATTCGCATGCGCAGTCGCTCGCGCAGTGCGTGCAGTGGCTCGCCACGCACCTGCCGTCGGCCCAGCGTATCGCGGTGGCAAGCAACGCCGAAGCGGCGCGCGTGGCCGCCGCGGAGCCGAACGCGGCTGCGATCGCCGGCGAAAACGCTGCAGCGATCTACGGGCTGAGCGTGCTCGCGCGCAACGTCGAGGACGAGCCGAACAACACCACCCGGTTCTGGGTGCTGGGCCGGCATCAGGTGCCGCGCTCGGGGCGCGACGAGACTTCGCTGGTCATGTCCGCGCCGAACCGTCCAGGCGCAGTGCACGCCCTGCTGGAGCCGCTCGCGACGCATGGCGTGTCCATGTCCCGACTCGAGTCACGGCCGGCGCGCACCGGCCTCTGGGAATACCTCTTCTTCGTCGATCTCGAGGGCCACGCGAGCGATCCCCCCATTGCGAATGCGCTCCTTGAGTTAAGACAGAAAGCGCCTTTTCTCAAACTGTTAGGATCGTATCCTGCAGCTGTTTATTAGGTTCTAGCCCATGAACGCACCGCTTTCCGCCGCCACCACGCCAACCCCGGCGGCGCTCGCCCCGGAGCACATCCGCCGCATCGCCGCCTATGTCGCCGGCAAGCCGGTGTCGGAGCTCGCGCGCGAGTTCGGCCTGGCCGAGCGCGACATCATCAAGCTCGCCTCCAACGAGAACCCCCGCGGGCCGAGCGCCGCGGTGCGCGCAGCGATTGCCGCCGCGACCGACGAGCTTTGCCGCTATCCCGATGGCAACGGCTTCGAGCTCAAGGCCGCGCTGGCAGCGCGGCATGGCATCGCGCCGGAGCAGCTCGTGCTCGGCAACGGGTCCAACGATGTGCTCGAGCTTGTCGCCCAGGCGTTCCTGCTGCCCGGACAGAAGACGGTGTATGCGCGGCATGCGTTCGTGGTGTATCCGCTCGCCACGCAGGCCCGCGGCGCGATCGGGATCGAAGTTCCGCCGTCGGCCGACCTCGGCCACGACCTGCCCGCGATGGCCGCCGCGGTCACGCCCGATACCCGCATCGTGTTCATCGCCAACCCGAACAACCCGACCGGTACGTGGCTGCCGCCGGAAGAGCTCACGGCATTCCTGGCGAAGGTCCCGCCGGAGGTCATCGTGGTGCTCGACGAGGCGTACCACGAGTATCTCGAGCCGGTCCAGCACGCTCCGACCACCGCCTGGTTGGCACGGCATGCGAACCTGATCGTCTCGCGCACGTTTTCGAAGGCCTACGGCCTCGCGGCGCTGCGGGTTGGCTACGGGATCATGCATCCGGACGTCGCGGACATCCTGAACCGCGTTCGGCAGCCGTTCAACGTGAATTCGCTGGGTCAGGCGGCGGCGGTCGCGGCCCTCGCCGATGCCGCCTACGTCGAGGAAAGCCGCCGGATCAACCGCGACGGCATGCGCCAGCTCGAGGCGGGCTTCCGCAAGCTCGGCCTCACCTGGACGCCATCGCACGCCAATTTCCTGCTGGTGCGCGTCGGCGACGCGGCGGGCGTGTACCAGCGCCTGTTGCGCCAAGGCGTGATCGTGCGCCCCGTGGCCAACTATGGGCTGCCCGAGCACTTGCGCGTCACCGTCGGGCTGCCGCACGAGAACGAGCGCTTCCTCACCGCGCTCGCCGGCGTGCTAAGCGGTTGAGGATCACGGCCGGGAGCGCGTCGTGACGCCTGCGCGCGCCACTCCCTTCGGCAAGCTCGTCGTCGTCGGCGTCGGGCTCATCGGCGGATCGCTCGCGCTCGCACTCAAGGGCGCCGGGGTCGTGCGCGAGATCGTCGGCGTGGGACGTACGCGCGCCAACCTGGACGAGGCGCTGGCGCGCGGCATCGTCGAGCGCCACCGCACGCTCGACGAGGCGTGGACGGACGAGCTCGGCGATGCCGACGTGGTGGTGTTCGCAACGCCGGTCGCACAACTCCCGGGGCTGTTTGCCGCGGCGGCGCCGCACTTCGGGGTGCACACGATCAGCACCGACGCGGGCAGCACCAAGCAGGATGTGATCGCAGCCGCGCGGGCGACGCTCGGCCCGGCGCTCGCGCGCTTCGTCCCGGCGCATCCGATCGCGGGCACCGAGCACACCGGCGCCGCGGCCGCCTTCGCGACGCTGTTCCATGACCGCAACGTGATACTCACGCCACTGCCCGAAACGGATCCTGCCGCTGCACAGGCGATCGAGGCGATGTGGTCGCAGACCGGCGCCGTCGTGCATCGCCTGGATCCCGCGCTGCACGATCGCATCTTTGCCGCGGTCAGCCATCTGCCGCACGTGCTCGCCTTTGCGCTGGTCGATGAGCTCGCCGCCCGCCCTGACGCGTCCAGCTTCTTCGCGTATGCGGCGAGCGGCTTTCGCGATTTCACGCGCATCGCCGCCGGATCGCCGGAAATGTGGCGCGACATCGCGCTTGCCAATCGCGCGGCGCTTCTCGACGAGATCGCGACTTATCGCGCCCACCTCGACGGCATTGCCGCGTTGATCGCGAGCGGCGATGGCGCCGCGCTGCATGCCGCCTTCGCGCGGGCGAGCGCGGCCCGTCGCGCCTGGGGTCGCGAGCGCCCGGCGGGAGTGCCGGCCGACGGGCCGCGCGAGCCATGACCGCACTGGAGGGATCGCTCCTGTTGCCCGCGGCCCGCGCAGCGCGCGGAACCATCGCGCTGCCGGGATCGAAGAGCATCTCCAATCGCACGCTGTTGCTGGCCGCACTCGCTCATGGCACGACGACGCTCGAAGGCCTGCTCGACGCCGACGATATCGCCCGCATGCGCGATGCATTGCTCACCCTGGGCGTCGAGGTGCGCGATGACGCTGCGGATCGCACGACCGTCGTCAAGGGCGCGGCGGGTCATTTTCCGGTGCGGCGCGCCGAGCTCTTTCTCGGCAATGCGGGAACCGCGTTTCGCCCCCTGACCGCCGTGCTCGCGCTGCTCGGTGGCGAGTACACCTTGCGCGGGGTCACGCGCATGCACGAGCGGCCCATCGGCGATCTGGTCGAGGCGCTGCGCGTCCTCGGCGCGGACGTCCGATATCTGGGGGCGGAAGGTTATCCGCCGCTCGCGATCGGCGCGCTCGCGCCGGCGCGCGAGGTGAGCGAGGTGCCGATCCGTGGCAACGTGTCGAGCCAGTTCCTTTCCGCGCTGCTGATGGCGCTCCCGCTGGTGACCGCACGTACCGGGCGCAGCGTCGCCGTGCGGGTCGTCGGCGAGCTGATATCGCGGCCCTACGTGGCCATCACGACCAATCTCATGCGTCGTTTCGGCGTGGCCGTCGAGGAGCGCGAGGGCTGCTTCATCGTGCCCGCTGCTGCCCGCTACGCCGCGCCGGGACGGCTCAGGGTCGAAGGCGACGCATCGGGGGCTTCGTATTTCCTTGCCGCGGGTGCGATCGGCGAAGGCCCGGTGCGGGTGCTCGGCGTCGATCGCCACTCGATTCAAGGCGACGTGGCGTTCGCCGATGTGCTCGCCCGCATGGGCGCGGACGTGCGCGCCGGCGACGGCTGGCTCGAAGCGCGTGCCGGCGATGCGCTGCGTGGCGGTGACATCGACTGCATCGCGATTCCTGATGCCGCGATGACCCTCGCGATCGTCGCCCTGTTCGCGACGGGCACGACGACCCTGCGCAACATCGGCAGCTGGCGGGTGAAGGAAACCGACCGCATCGCGGCGATGGCCACCGAGCTGCGCAAGGTCGGCGCGCTCGTCGAGGCCGGGGCTGACTTCCTGCGGGTCACCCCGGGTCCGCGCCTGCTGCCGGCGACGATCGACACGTATGACGATCACCGCATGGCCATGTGCTTCGCGCTCGTCAGCCTGGGCGGCGTCGACATGCGCATCAACGATCCCGGTTGCGTACGCAAGACTTACCCCCATTTCTTTGCCGATCTCGCGTCACTCACGCAGGTCGGGTGGCCTGCGGTCACCCCGGACGCATGAGCGTTCCCGTCATCGCGATCGATGGCCCCGCGGCCTCGGGGAAGGGCACGGTGGCTGCTGGCGTGGCGGCGGATCTCGACTTTCACCTGCTCGACAGCGGGGCGCTGTACCGGCTGGTCGCGCTGAAGGCGCTGCGGACGGGGACCCCCCTCGACGACGAACCGGCGCTCGCTGCGCTGGCCGCCGGCCTGCAGGTGCGCTTCGTCAGCGGGGCCATTTTCCTCGATGACGCCGACGTGAGCGCCGACATCCGCGCCGAGCCGGTGGGCGCCGCTGCATCCAGGGTGGCCGTGCATCCGCGCGTCAGGGGCGCGCTCTTCGACCGCCAACGCGCCTTCCGTGCAGCCCCGGGCCTGGTCGCCGATGGCCGCGACATGGGGACGGTGGTGTTTCCGGAAGCGGTGCTCAAGGTGTTCGTGACGGCGAGCCCTGAAGAGCGCGCCAGGCGACGGCATAAGCAGTTGATGGAAAAAGGAAACCCGGTTACCATTGACAGTCTTTTGCGCGAGATCCGGGAACGGGACGCGCGCGACGCGGGACGGGCGGCCGCACCGCTCAGGCCCGCGGCCGACGCCTTCATCCTCGACACCACCGGGATGAGCATCGGCGAGGCGGTGGAGTTCGTGCTCGGCAAGTACCGGGCGCTCACCGGCAAGGCGCGGGACGATTGAAGCGGATACCGCCGCCGGCCTCGCAGTTCGCAGCACAACAGCAGTGCAGGACGGGTCGCCCGCGCGTGCTTTAGCCGGCGTGTCGTGGAGCGGATTCGACAACCAACCCGTCGCCCCGAGAAACAGGGTTCTCGTGGCCGACGGCAAACCTAGAGAAGGACCAACCCAATGGCTACAGCCATTCAGAGCAATCCCAAGGACATGAGCGCCGGCACTCCGCCGGCGGGCATGGAAGATTTCGCGAAGCTGTTCGAGGAATCCCTGTCGCGCCAGGAAATGCGCCAGGGCGAGCTCATCACGGCGGAAGTGGTGCGCGTCGACTACAACATCGTTGTCGTCAATGCCGGGCTCAAGTCGGAGAGCTTCATCCCGATCGAGGAATTCAAGAACGATCGCGGCGAGGTGGAAGTGAAGCCCGGCGATTTCGTCGTCGTGGCGATCGAAAGCCTCGAGGACGGCTACGGCGAGACGCGCCTGTCGCGCGACAAGGCCAAGCGCCTCAAGGCGTGGCATGACCTCGAAGCGGCCATGGGCGAGGGCACCGTGGTGTCCGGCATGGTCACCGGCAAGGTCAAGGGCGGCCTCACGGTGATGGTCAATGGCATCCGGGCGTTCCTGCCGGGGTCGCTGGTCGACATCCGTCCGGTCAAGGACACGAGCCCCTTCGAAGGCAAGTCGCTCGAATTCAAGGTCATCAAGCTCGACCGCAAGCGCAACAACGTGGTCGTGTCGCGGCGTGCCGTGCTCGAAGCCTCGCTCGGCGAGGAGCGCGAGAAGCTCCTGTCCACGCTGCAGGAAGGGGCCATCGTCAAGGGCGTCGTCAAGAACATCACCGATTACGGCGCGTTCGTCGATCTCGGCGGCATCGACGGCCTGCTGCACATCACCGACCTCGCGTGGCGTCGTGTGAAGCATCCGTCCGAAGTGCTGTCGGTGGGCGACGAAGTCACGGCGAAGATCCTCAAGTTCGACCAGGAGAAGAACCGCGTCTCGCTCGGCATGAAGCAGCTCGGCGAAGATCCGTGGGTCGGCCTCGGCCGGCGCTACCCGCAGGGCACGCGCCTCTTCGGCAAGGTCACGAACATCACCGATTACGGCGCGTTCGTCGAGATCGAGTCCGGCATCGAAGGTCTCGTGCACGTGTCGGAAATGGACTGGACCAACAAGAACATCCATCCGACCAAGGTCGTGCAGCTCGGCGACGAGGTCGAGGTGATGATCCTCGAGATCGACGAGGACCGCCGCCGCATCTCGCTCGGCATGAAGCAGTGCATGTCGAACCCGTGGGACGACTTCGCGATGAACCACAAGAAGGGCGATCGCGTGAAGGGCACCATCAAGTCGATCACCGACTTCGGCGTGTTCGTCGGCCTGCCGGGCGGCATCGATGGCCTCGTGCATCTCTCCGATCTGTCGTGGACGCTGCCCGGCGAAGCCGCCGTGCGCGACTACAAGAAGGGCCAGGAGGTCGAGGCCGTGGTGCTTGCCATCGACGTGGAGCGCGAGCGGATCTCGCTCGGCATCAAGCAGCTCGACGGCGATCCTTTCAGCAACTTCGTGGCGGTGCACGACAAGGGCAGCATCCTGACCGGCACGGTGAAGTCGCTGGACGGCAAGGGTGCGGTCGTCACGCTCGACGGCGAGGTGGAAGGGTATCTGCGCGCTTCGGAAGTCTCGCGCGACCGCGTGGAGGACATCCGTACCCATCTCAAGGAAGGCGATCCGGTGACGGCGATGATCATCAACATCGATCGCAAGAACCGCTCGATCAACCTGTCGATCAAGGCCAAGGACAACGCCGACGAAACCGAGGCGATCCAGTCGGCCAAGGCGGATGTCTCGGGCACCACGTCGGGCACCACCAACCTGGGGGCGCTGCTTCGCGCCAAGATGGACAACAAAACCAACGAGTGAAGCGGACGCCGTGATGACCAAATCGGAGCTGATCGACCGCCTTGCGGCCCAGTTCCCGCAACTCGTAGCCAAGGACGCTGAACTCGCGGTGAAGATGATCCTCGACGCCATGGCCGAAAGCCTGGCGAAGGGGGAGCGCATCGAGATCCGCGGGTTCGGCAGCTTCGGTCTCAATTACCGGCCGCCCCGCACGGGACGCAATCCGAAATCCGGTGAAAAGGTGCAGGTGCCGCAGAAGCACGTACCCCATTTCAAGGCGGGCAAGGAGCTGCGCGAGCGGGTCGATTTCAAGAAAACGGCGTGACGGCCCGCGACCGTTCGCAGGCAGGCGGGAGGAAGCCGGCGAGCAGTCATGATGAAAGGGCGTTCGGTTAAGGCAAGCTCGACATCGGGCGGTGTTCTCGGTGCAGGTCGTTGACGGCCTGCATTGATGACACCGCCCGTTTTTTCATGGCAGCCGGGGAGTTCCCGTTCATGCACGTCGTCCGCTGGATCGTTGGCCTTGTCCTGTTTCTCGCGCTGCTGTTCCTCGCGCTGCAGAACTCCGACAATGTCACGCTCAAGTTCTATCACTGGTGGAGCTGGCAGGGTCCGCTCATTTTCGTCGTGCTCGTCTCGTTCGCGCTGGGCGTTGCCGCCGGGCTGCTCACGGGTGCGGTGCGCACCGCGCGTCTGCGGCGGCAGATCGCCCGCATGCGCCGCGATCATGCGCGCTTCATGCCGGCGAGCGGGCCTACGGATGGGTTGCGCGGCGCGGCACCGGGCACCGTGGTGCCACCGGATGCCTATGGCGCGAGCCGGCGTCCCATCGATGGCGGCTGAGCGCCTCGTGGTCCGGGCCGTCCCCCGCGTCGCCTGCTGACCGTCGCCACGTCTTTCCATGGATTTCGAGTTCTGGTGGCTGCTGCCGATCCCGGCGCTGTTTTTCGCGATGGGCTGGATCGCCGCGCGCATCGACATCAAGCATCTCCTGCGCGAGTCACGGGCGTTGCCGCTGTCGTACTTCCGTGGCCTCAATTTCCTGCTGAACGAGCAGCCCGACAAGGCGATCGAGTCGTTCATCGAGGTGGTCAAGGTCGATCCGCAGACGATCGACCTGCACTTCGCGCTGGGCAGCCTGTTCCGGCGGCAGGGCGAGATCGATCGTGCCATCCGCATGCACCAGAACCTGCTCGATCGCCCCGATCTCGCGGCCGACAAGCGGCAGGCCGTGATCTTCGAGCTCGCGCAGGATTTTCTTCGCGCCGGGTTGCTCGACCGCGCCGAAGAGCTCTTCACCAAGCTGGAGTCGACCCCGTTCGAGCACGCATCGCTCGGGTTCCTGCTGTCCATCTACGAGCAGGAGAAGGATTGGCCGAAGGCGATCACCGCCACGCGCCGCATGGAAGCACTCGCGAAGCAGCCGTATTACAAGGAGATCGCGCAGTACCAGTGCGAGCTCGCCCAGGCGGCCTTGCTGAAGTCGGACTTCGCCGCCGCGCGCCGCTACATCGACCTCGCGCTTGCCGAGTATCGCGCGTGCACCCGGGCCACGATGCTGCTCGGGGACCTCGAGGCGCAGCAGGGAAATCTCGAGGCCGCCATCGATGCATGGCAGCGGATCGAAACGCAGAATCCCGCGTTCCTTTCGCTCGTCTCGGACCGCCTTGCCGACGCCTACCGCCGCACGTCGGGCAACGCGCAGGCGCTGCGCGTCATCAAGTCGTATCAGATGCAATATCCCTCGCTCGATCTCCTGACGACGGCGTTCAACCTGACACTTGCCGAGGAAGGCGCGCAGCCAGCGGCCGAGCTCATCAAGGACGAGCTCGCGCGCAATCCGACGCTGCTGGGCCTCGACCGTCTGCTCGAAGCGCAGCTTGCGTCGGCGCCGCCCGACCGGCGGCACGATCTCGAGCTCGTCAAGCAACTCGTCGGGCAGCACATCAAGAGGCTCGGCATGTACAAATGCGACCAATGCGGCTTTCGCGCCCGGCAGTACTACTGGCGCTGCCCCGGCTGCGGCAAATGGGAAACCTACTCGCCAAGGCGCACGGAGACTCCCGATGGCTACGCCTGATTCCGCCCGGACATCCATCGATCCGAAAGTGATCGTGGCCCTCGACTTCGCCAACCCGATGCACGCGCTCGGGCTCGCGGACCGCCTCGATCCACGGGACTGCGCGCTCAAGGTGGGCAAGGAAATGTTCGTGGTCGCCGGTCCGGAGCCGGTGCGCTGGATGGTAGCGCGCGGCTTTCGGGTGTTTCTCGATCTCAAGTTCCACGACATCCCGAATACGGTCGCGCAGGCGTGTGCGGCGGCCACCCGTCTTGGCGTATGGATGCTCAACGTGCACGCCTCCGGCGGCACGGCCATGCTCGATGCCGCGCGCGATGCCGTGGAGCGCACGGCGCGCACCGAGGGACGGGCGCGTCCCCTGCTCATCGCCGTGACCGTCCTGACGAGTCTCGCCGACGCGGATCTCGCCGCGCTGCGCATGCCCGCCGACGCGGCCGGGCAGGCGCTGCATCTCGCGCAGCTCGCGGCCGCGCACGGCCTCGACGGCGTCGTGTGCTCGGCGCTCGAAGCACCTGCGCTGCGCGCCGTGTTGCCCGCCGATTTCAGGCTGGTCACGCCGGGCATCCGTCCGGCCGGCAGCGCCGCCGATGACCAGGCACGCATCATCACGCCCGCGCGAGCCATCGCGAATGGCGCGGATTATCTGGTGATCGGCCGGCCGATCACGCAGGCCGCCGATCCGCTCGCCGCGCTCGCCGACATCAACGCAAACCTGGGAGTCGTTGCTTGAAGATAACCATGATCGGGACAGGCTATGTCGGCCTCGTCACCGGAACGTGCCTCGCCGAAGTCGGCAACGATGTGCTGTGTCTCGACGTCGACGTGCGCAAGATCGACATGCTCAATGCCGGTGGCGTACCCATCCACGAGCCGGGGCTCGAGCCGATGATCCGTCGCAACGTGGAAGCGGGGCGCCTGCGTTTCACCACCGACATCGACGCCGCCGTCGCCCATGGGCACCTCCAGTTCATCGCCGTCGGCACGCCGCCCGACGAGGACGGCTCGGCAGACATGCAATACGTGCTCGCCGCCGCGCGCAACATCGGCGAGCGCATGAACGGCTTCACCATCATCGTCGACAAGTCCACGGTGCCCGTCGGCACGGCCGACCGCGTGCGGGCCACCATCGCCGAAGCGCTGAAGAAGCGCGGCGTCGAGCAGGAGTTCGCGGTGGTATCGAATCCCGAGTTCCTGAAGGAAGGGGCGGCGGTCGAGGACTTCATGAAACCCGATCGGGTGGTGATCGGCGCGGATGACGAGCGAGCAATCGCCGCCATGCGTGCGGTATACGCGCCGTTCCAGCGCAATCACGAGCGCCTGCTGGTGATGGACGCGCGCTCCGCGGAGCTCACCAAGTACGCGGCCAACGCGATGCTGGCGACCCGCATATCGTTCATGAACGAGCTCGCGAATCTTGCCGATGACCTCGGCGCCGACATCGAGCACGTGCGCCAGGGCATCGGCTCCGATCCGCGCATCGGCTATCACTTCCTTTATCCCGGCGTGGGCTACGGCGGCTCGTGCTTTCCCAAGGACGTGAAGGCACTCCAGCACACCGCACGCCAGAGCGGGCGGCCGCTGGAGGTGCTCGATGCCGTGGAGCGCGCCAACGAGGCCCAGAAGATGCGGCTGGTCGAGAAGATCGTGCAACGCCTTGGCGAGGATCTCGGGGCGCGAACGTTCGCGGTATGGGGCCTCGCATTCAAGCCGAACACCGACGACATGCGCGAGGCGCCTTCACGCGCCCTCATCGAGGCGCTCGCGCAGCGCGGGGCGCGCGTGATCGCCTACGACCCCGTCGCCATGAACGAGGCGCGCAGGGTCTTCGGCGAGCGGCCGGGACTGTCGTACGCCCGAACACCCATGGATGCGTTGAAGGCTGCCGACGCGCTGGTGGTGGTGACCGAGTGGAAGGAATTCCGCAGTCCCGACTTCGAGGCGATCCGCTGCGCGCTGCGCGAGCCGCTGGTGTTCGACGGGCGCAACCTCTACGATCCGGCGGCGGTGCGCAGTGCGGGCCTGGAATACTTCGCGATCGGCCGGCGCTGATGGTGCATGCTTATCCCCGCAGCAGGTTCAGGGTGACGCCCGGCGTACCGACGGGTGAAGGCGCGCGCAAGCGCATCGAACTGATCGGTGATCATGGCCGCACGTTTCTCTGAGTGGTCGACGCAGGTCGCGCGCAGCCGCGTGCTCGTGGCGGGCGACGTCATGCTCGACCGTTACTGGTTCGGCGAGGTCGAGCGCATCTCGCCGGAAGCGCCCGTGCCGGTCGTGAAGATCGCGCGCAGCGAGGAACGTCCCGGCGGCGCGGCCAACGTGGCGCGCAATGCGACGGCACTTGGCGCGCGCTCGACGCTGCTGTCGGTGACCGGCGCCGACGAGGCGGGCGCCACCCTCGCCCGATTGTTGAGCGAGGACCACGTCACGACGTCGTTTCACCGCGATCCGGGCATCGCTACGACCGTGAAGCTCCGGGTGATCGGCCGCCAGCAGCAACTGCTGCGGATCGATTTCGAGACGGCGCCGTCGCACGAGATCCTGGCCTCGAAACTCGCCGATTACGATCGCCTGCTGCCCGATTGCGACGTCGTGATCCTGTCGGATTACGGCAAGGGCGGGCTGGCCCATATCACGACCATGATCGCGCGCGCCCGTGCGGCCGGCAAGGCCGTCCTGGTCGATCCCAAGGGCGACGACTGGGCGCGCTACAGCGGTGCGACGCTGCTGACGCCCAATCGCGCGGAATTCCGCGAAGTTGCGGGCCGCTGGCGCGACGAGTACGAGATGGCCGCGAAGGCGCAGGCACTGCGCGCGCAGTTGCGGCTCGAGGCGCTGCTCGTGACGCGCTCCGAGGAAGGGATGTCGCTCTATACCGCCGACGGGGCGCAGACGTTTCCTGCGCGGGCCCGCGAGGTGTACGACGTGTCCGGCGCCGGCGATACGGTGATCGCCACCGTCGGCGTGATGGTGGCCGCGGGTGCGCCCCTCGCGGTCGCGGTGCAGATCGCGAACGAGGCCGCCGGCGTGGTCGTGGGCAAGCTGGGTACGGCCGTCGTGCTTCCGCACGAGCTCGAGTAGGCCGATCGGCGCGCGCATCGCATGGCCAAGGCGAAGACGGTCTACAGCTGCACCGAATGCGGCGGCCAGAGCCCGAAGTGGCAGGGACAGTGCCCGCAGTGCAACGCCTGGAACACCCTGGTGGAGTCCGTTGCGGCGCCGGTACCGTCGCGGTTCCAGAGTGTCGCCGGCAAGGCGAGCACCGTCCGCACCCTCAGCTCCGTCGATGCGACCGATTCACCACGCTTCCCGTCCGGGATCGAGGAGTTCGACCGCGTGCTCGGCGGCGGCATGGTGCCCGGCGGGGTGATCCTGCTGGGCGGGGATCCGGGCATCGGCAAGTCCACGCTGCTGCTGCAGGCCATGGCCGCCATCGGCGCATCGCGCAAGGCGCTGTACGTCACCGGCGAGGAATCCGTCGAGCAGGTTGCGCTGCGGGCACAGCGGCTCGGGCTCGTGAACGCCCCGGTGTCGCTGCTCGCCGAAGTGCAGCTCGAGGCGATCGCCGCCACCATCGCGTCGGAGCAGCCGGAAGTCGTCGTGGTCGACTCGATCCAGACCGTGTACACCGAGGCGCTGACCTCGGCCCCGGGCAGCGTCGCTCAGGTGCGCGAATGCGCGGCCCAGCTCACCCGACTCGCCAAGCAGCGCGGGGTGGTCGTGATTTTCGTGGGGCACGTCACCAAGGAAGGTGCCATCGCGGGCCCGCGCGTGCTCGAGCACATCGTGGACACCGTGCTCTATTTCGAAGGCGACACCCACTCCAGCTTTCGCCTGGTCCGCGCCATCAAGAACCGGTTCGGTGCCGCCAACGAGCTCGGCGTCTTCGGGATGACCGAGAGAGGCCTGAAGGGTGTGTCCAATCCCTCCGCGATGTTCCTGTCGCAACACGCGGAAGCCGTGCCGGGCTCGGCGATCGTCGCCACCATGGAAGGGTCGCGTCCCCTGCTCGTGGAGATCCAGGCGCTGGTCGACCCTGTGCAGGGCAGCAACGCGCGCCGTCTGTCGGTGGGTCTCGATCCCCAGCGCCTTGCGTTGCTTCTCGCCGTGCTGCACCGCCATGGTGGCGTCGAGACCGGCGGCTACGACGTCTTCGTCAACGCGGTCGGTGGAGTGCGCATCATCGAGCCCGCCGCGGATCTTGCCATCCTGCTCGCCGTCAACTCGTCGTTGCGCTCGCGGGCCTTGCCTGCCAAGACGATGGTCTTTGGCGAAGTCGGCCTCGCCGGCGAGATCCGGCCGGTGCAGCGAGGTCAGGAACGTATTCGGGAAGCGGCCAAGCTGGGGTTCCGCCAGGTTCTTATACCTAACATGAACAAACCACGTCAAGCCATTGAAGGTGTGAAGATAATCGGTGTTGATCGCGTGGACGAAGCCGTCGCCCTGATGCGCGAATAGCGGTCAGGATGCCCGGACCACGATAGGCGCACGCTGTCCGCTAGCGTGCTGGGCGAGCATCGCTTCGTACGCCTGCTCGAGGCCTCGCGTCGTGGTCGCCACATCGAACAGGGACGATTCTCGCCCCTGCGTTTCCAGATAGCGGCGCAGCGCGCGGCAGCGCTCGCCGTCCTGGGCCAGCGCCGCGGCAAGGGTGACGTAGTCGGCAGCATCGCGCGCGATCAGTTCAGGCAGCCCGACCGCGCGCAGCACGCTGGCAGCGACCCGGCCGGCGAAGGTGTCGCCGGCAAAGCTCACGACCGGACAGCCTGCCCACAAGGCATCGGCCGTGGTCGTGTGTCCGTTGTACGGCCAGGTATCGAGGCAGAGATCGGCGCAGGCGTACAGGGCGAGATACTCGGGGTTCGCCCGCTTGGTCGCGAACACCACCCTTGCCGGGGAGATCCCGCGCGCCGAAGCCTCCGTGCGCAGCCGGGACATGGCCGGATCGTCGCCGCTTCGCGCCAGCAGCCAGAGCACTGCGTCGGGGCACGCGCGAAGGATGGCTGCCCAGGCATCAAGGACCTGGGGGTTGATCTTGTAAGTCTGGTTGAAGCAGCACAGGACCGGCGCGCTCTCCGGCAATCCCAAGTCGCGACGCGAGGCCACAGGCGCGATGGTACGGGTGCGGTCGTTGACCTGATAGCAGCCCGGGAGCTGCACCAGGGTTTCGCTGTAATCGGCGGCGTGGTCGAGCGGCGTCACCGTGGCGTCGCCGACCAGGTAGTCGATGAAGGCTGCCCCGCTGGTGCCGGGATAGCCGAGGTAGCTCACCTGGATCGGCGCGGGGCGCAGCGCCAGCACATCCATGCGCGCGTGCTCCGTGTGTCCCTTGAGGTCGACCAGGATGTCCACGCGGTCGCCGCGTATTTGCGTGGCGAGCTGCTCCGCAGACCAGCCCCGTGCCTCCACCATGCGATCGAAGGCCGCGAGCAGCCGTTTTCGCAGTGGGCTTTGGTCGTCCGGTCCGGTAGAATATGCAACGACGTGGTAACGCTTGCGATCGTGGTGCTCGAACAGGCCCGCGGTCAACAGCGCAGTGGCGTGCATGTGGAAATCGGCCGAGAGATAGCCGATCGTCAGCCGGTCGCGGACGGGAGCAGTCGTCTGCCGAGCGGTTCCGACCCCTTGTGCCGTATCCGTCCCCGACGAAGATGCTGGTCCGAAGCGCGCGACCCATGTCTCGGCGCATTGCCGTTGCAGGGCGCGTGACCCCGGATCGCTGAGCAGGCAGAACGGCGACAGCAGCGGCAGCTTCGCCTGAATGCCGGCGCGGAAACGCGCCTGCAGTTCGTCGAGGTCGTGCCAGTCGGCAAGGCGCTTGCGCACAAAAAGTAGCTGCGACAGCGCGGCGCCACGGGGGTCGGCAACGCGCAGCGCCCGTTCGTAGGCGTCCGCCGCGGCGGGAAGGTCCGCGAGGCGTTCGCAAAGGCTGCCGAGCTGGAAAGCGAGCGCGGCGTCCGGCATTTGCCGGAGCGCGTCTTCCAGGGTGCGCCGCGCATGGCGGGAACGGCCCCTTGCCTCCTGGAGCGTGGCACGAAGGCCGACCAGCGCGGGGGTCCCGGGGACGAGGGACAGAGCACGGACGACGGCCTGTTCGGCGTCGAGGTATCGGTGCTGGTGCTCCATTGCCAGCGCCAGGTTGTACCAGAGGGCCGGCGAGCGCGGGTCCAGCTTGAGCGCATGCCGCGTTGCGCGCTCGGCATCCAGGGCGCGGCCGGCATCGAGGAGCATCGCGGCGAAGTTCGCCCAGATCGGGGCGTCGTCCGGTGCACGGACGGTGGCCTGCTCGAGCGCGGCCGCGGCGTCTGCCACGCGCCCGACCGCCTGGTAGGCAAGCGCGAGATTGCTCCAGGCGTCGGCGGGCTGCGGATCCAGCGCAACCGCGCGCTCGAGGCGCGGGAGCGCAGCAGCGTGGTTGCCGGCCTGGAACAGCAGGACGCCGGAATAGTGCAGCGCCGGTGCATGCGCCGGCGAGCGTGCCAGGACGGTGTTGTAGGCGTCGAGGGCTTCGCGCACACGGCCTTGCTGGTGCAGCGCGAAGGCGCGCCGGAAGTGGTCGTCGGATCGGGTGGTCAAGGCACGAGGCGTGGGCGAGCAGGGCCGCAGTCTAGCCCAACGCCTCTGCGGTTCGCGCGGATGCTGCCGATAAGGCAGTTGCGTCGGCGGCCAATACGCTTCGCGCGTTAGGCAGCGACCATGGGCGGTTGGGCGAACAAGGTGGCAGGGTGCGACAGATTGCTGCACCGCGTTTGACCGCGATCAACCCGTCAGGCGCGACGGCTTGTTCAAATGACGGAGGCCGTGCGACGGGTACGGCGGAGCGCTTTCGACCGCGCCGTGGCGCGGCACTGCAACCTGCTTCGGCGGCGACCCGGGGCGATGAACGAGTATCACGATGCCGAAAAGCAGGAAATTGATCTGGGTAACGCTGCTGGTGCTGGGCTTCCTCGGCCTTGCCGTCCAGGGGCTCATGACCGCGGCCCATTACGACCGCGCGGTCCCGGAAGTGCAGGCCATGGTCAAGGAACAGACCGACTGGTTGCGCGCCGAGAAGGACGTCGGGGCATTTGCCAGCGATCTCAACGCCGATGCCATCTCCATGCTCGGCGAAGCGACCAACATGTACCTCGTCACGCGGCACGACGGCAGCCGGTACTTCGTGTTCAAGTCCGACGCGCGTCTCCCGGCCCTCGAGTCGTGGGTGAGCAGGGGCGGCAAGCTGTTCGTGCTGAACCAGTCCGTCAATCCCGCGCCCAGCGGCACCTCGCGGGTAGCGCAGCAACTCCTGCGGGTCTTCTCGCCGGAACTCGTCATCCCCCTCGCGCTCCTCTTCCTGGTGGCGCTGCAGCTGCGCACCATGCAAGGCTCGGGGTCGCGCTTCGCCCCGGTATCCAAGCCCACCCTCCGCTTCGATGACGTGATCGGCGTACGCGAGGCGAAGCGCGAGCTTTCCGACCTCGCGGGCGCGCTCGGCGATCGCACGGCGTACGACAAGCTCGGCGCCAAGCCACCGCGCGGCGTACTGCTTTCGGGTCCGCCGGGAACCGGCAAGACGCTCCTCGCCAAGGCCCTCGCCGGCGAAACCGGCGCCAACTTCATTGCCATCGACGGGAGTGCCTTCACCGACAAGTTCGTCGGGATGGGCGTGCATCGGGTGCGCTCGCTGTTCCGTACGGCCCGCAAGCATTCCCCCTGCGTGGTCTTCATCGACGAGATCGACGGGGTAGGCCGCCGGTCTGCCGGCGACGAGGCGGTATCGCAGGAAAACAACCGCATCATCAATGCACTGCTCACGGAGCTTGATGGCTTCTCGAGCAACGATAGCGTGGTCGTGCTCGCGGCCACCAATCACCCCGAGAACGTCGACGCCGCCTTGCTGCGCGAAGGCCGGTTCGACCGGAAGTGCAACCTGAGTCTGCCGGCGCTCAAGGACCGCACCGCGCTGTTCGAGCTTTACAGCCGCGGCGTTACCGTGGGATCCGACGCCAACTTCGAGGTTCTGGCGCGACGCACGAGCGGCATGGCGCCGGCTGCCATCGCCTCGGTGGTGAACACCGCGGCACGCCTCGCCGCACGGCAGGACGCCGCCGCCGTCGCGCACACCCACTACCTCGAGGCGATCAGCCTGCAGCAGCTCGGGTCGCCCTCGCCGGAGGTGAAAATGGGCGAACGCGAGCGCGAGCGCACCGCCTACCATGAGGCGGGGCACGCCATCATCGGCCGCGTCGTTGGCGCCGGCGTGGTCGAGAAGGTCACGATTCTTCCGCACAGCAACGCCCTGGGCGTGACGGTGCTCACCCCGGAAGAAGATCGCTACCTGCACACCGAGCGCGAGCTCGAGGCACGCATCGAGATGATGCTCGGTGGCCGGGCAGCCGAGCTGGTGGCCTACGGCGTCGCGTCCACGGGCGCGTCGAACGATCTCGAGCGCGCATCGCAGATCGCCTTCCGGATGATCGCCGAATATGGTTTCAGCGCGAAGAACGGTCCGTTCAGCCTGGCGGGGCTTACCGAGAAGCTGCCCGGCGCGACCAATGAAGCCGTGGCGGAGGCCCGCCAGATGATCAAGGACCTGGAGCAGCGCTGCCTGACGCGGCTGCACGCCCACCGTCCGGTGCTCGAGGCGCTCGCGGCTGCGCTGCTCGCCGACGAAACCGTCGAAGGCGACGAGCTCGAAGCCATCCTCGATCTCGCCGGCGATGGTGTGCAGCAAGCGGATTCCACTGCGCTCCTCGCCGCTGCCGTGACCACCGACATCCGCGCCGCACACTGACCCGCACGGACGGGCGGAGCGACCGTGCTCCGCCGGGTTGGTGCACGGCACGGTACGAGGACGTGATGAGCCCATCCGCGCTCCCGCTCGACGACGCCCGCATCGCCGGGAGCCGCGAGCTCGTGCCACCCGCCGACATTCTCGGGGCATTGCCGGTCCCGCAAGCCACTGCCGAGCAGATTCTCGCCGCCCGGCGCACGCTGCATTCCATCCTGCATGGCGACGACGATCGCCTGATCGTGGTCGTCGGACCGTGCTCGATCCACGACCGCGATGCCGCGCTGGAATATGCAAGGCGGCTCGCCGGCGTGCGCGCGCATCTCGCCGCCGAGCTCATGATCGTGATGCGCGTCTACTTCGAGAAGCCCCGCACGATCGTCGGCTGGAAGGGGCTGATCAACGATCCGTACCTGGACCGGACCTTCGCCATCAACGACGGGCTGCGCCTCGCGCGGGAGATCCTGCTCGCCATCAATGTCATGGGGGTGCCGGCGGGCACCGAGTATCTCGACATGATCACGCCGCAGTACATGAGCGATCTCGTGAGCTGGGGTGCCATCGGCGCGCGCACCACCGAAAGCCAGGTGCACCGGCAGCTCGCGTCGGGGCTGTCATGCCCGGTGGGATTCAAGAACGGCACCGACGGCGACGTGAAGATCGCCATCGATGCCGTGCGCGCTGCGGCTGCGCCGCATCACTTCCTCGGCGCGACCAAGGCCGGACATTCGGCGATCCTGGAGACGACCGGCAACGATGATTGCCACGTGATCCTGCGCGGCGGCGAGCACCCGAACTACGACGCGGCGAGCGTGGAAGCGGTGTGCCGCGCGCTGGCCGCGGCCGGTCTCGCGCCGCGGGTGATGATCGACTGCTCGCATGCCAATGCGGGCAAGCAGCACCTGCGGCAGATCGAGGTCGCGCGCGATGTCGCGTCACAGGTCGCTGCGGGCGACGCGCGCATCGTTGGCGTGATGCTGGAAAGTCATCTCGAGGCAGGGCGCCAGGACCTCGTGCCGGGCAAGCCGCTTGGCTACGGCATCAGCATCACCGATGCCTGCATCGGCTGGGACGACACCGTGCGCATCCTGCAGGTGCTGGCGGACAGCGTGGTGCAGAGGCGCGCCAGGAAAACCCCGCAGCGCTGAGAGCGCGTCCCGGCTTCCGCGTCGGCATCATCCGACGGTGACGATGAGCGCCGGATCGAACACCCGGTTCTCGTTCGTGCCGCCCTGCGCATAGCCGCGTGGATTGCATACGACCCGGGTTCCGTTCACGACATAGTCGAAGCTGTCATGGGTGTGACCATGCACCCACAGCGCTGCGCGGCCGTCGAGGAGATGCTCGGCCCGCGACACGAAGCAGATGTTGATGAGCGAATCCGCGAACCGCGCATGAATGCTTCGCGGCGATGGCGCGTGGTGCGTGACGACGATCGTCGGACCCGGATGCGGCGTAGCGAGGCGGCTCGCGAGCCATTGCGCGCTGTCATGCCAGATCGCGGCCGCGTCTTCGGGCGTGAACAGGCGCTCGGCGTCCGGGCCGGCGCGAATCACCTGGAAGTCGCGCATGTAGCTTTTTGCGGCCGTGATCGCGGCGTCCCGGGTGCTCGCGTCGTCGAACAGCATGAAGTCCGTCCACAGCGTGGTGCCGAGGAATCGCACGCCTTGGATCACGACCTCGTCCTGCTCCAGGAACCGGATGTCCGTGCCGCGGCAAAGTTCCCTCAGCTCGCGTGTGGCCGCGGCGATGCTGCTGTCGTAGAACTCGTGATTGCCGGCCACGTACACCACGGGCTTGCCGAGGCGCGCAGCCCAGGCGATGGCTTCGCGCGGTCGCGCGATGTCGCCGGCGAGGATGACAACGTCGACAGGCGTCGGTGGCACGGCAAAATCGCCGCGGCCGAGATGCAGGTCGGAGTAGATGCCGAGCTTCAGAAGATCAGCTTTCCGAGGAATGCGCCGAATGCCAGGAGCGATCGAGCGTAGCACGGGCGATGGGAACGCTCGTTCGGCGGCGCCTGTATCGGGGTGCTGTCCGCGAGGCCGCGCCACGCGCTGCGGTTCCACGGCCACGACATCCGCGCCTTCGTCACTGGATGAATGCAGGCGATCTGGCCGGCAGCCAACGATCGCACCATCGCCGCGGATTCATCGCGCGCGGAAGCGACCGAGCGCCTGCGGATCGCGCACCTTTGACGCTCCGCCGCGACACTCCGTCGCGCGGCGGAGCGCCGCGGCCCTCCGGCAAGTGATCCGGAGCGGTCATCGCCGCTCCCGACAAATACGTGGCCAGCGTTCCCTCCGCATCGCGTTCCTTATCGCAAATCAAGGTAGCGGCCAGGGCGGCACGCGCATCTTTCACGCTTGGCGCGAATGTATACCGCATCCCGTATGCGCCGTGCTTGCCGAGGATGCCGCGGCAGCGCTTCCGACCACCGCACCGGACGCGCCTCGTCTGCAGTCCCGCGGTCGAACGAGGGAGGGTACTTGCTGAAGGCCATTCGACCCGTCGACCGTCCGGTGGCGCTTGGGGATCTCGTCTACCAGTCGCTCCGCGAGCTGCTGCAAAAAGGTCAGGTGCGCCCCGGCGAGCCGCTGCAGGAAGCGGCCGTTGCCGCGCAGCTGCAGGTGTCGCGCACGCCGGTCCGCGAGGCGCTCGCCCGCCTCGCCAGCGAAGGCCTCGTCACCGCGGAAGGACGCGGGTTCGTGGTGCCGCTGCTCAACGAGCAGGACATCGAGGACATCTACGAAGTGCGCGGTCTGCTCGAGCCCGCGGCCCTGCGCGACGTGGCAACCCACAAACCCACACCAGTTCTGCTGGCGCCGTTGCGCGCTGCATTGCAGGCGAGCGTCGTTGCGCACGAGGCGGGCGATGCCGCTCGCTTCATGGAGGCCAACACGGCATTCCGCTCGGCCTGGATCGATCTCGTGCCGAATGCGCGACTCGTGCGCGCCATCGAGCTGCACGCCGACCACGTTCGCTACCTGCGTGTGATCACGCTCGATGACCCGGCAGTGCGGGAGGTCGTGCTGCAGGGCTTGCGCAGAATCGCCCAAGCGCTCGTCGCGCACGATGCGCGGGGCGTCGCCGCCGCGATGCTAGAGCATCTCGCACAGGCCAAGAGATCGCTGCGGCACGCGGTCGGGCTCACGCCGTCATGACTACCACCACGGCGCCCGCCGACGCACTGCGCGACATCGTCGGCAAGACCTACGCTCCCTTCACCGTGGCGGTCGAGAAGCGCTGGATCCGCTCCTTCGTTGCCGCGACCGGAGACGACGACCCGGTATATCGCGACGATGCCGCGGCAAGGGCGGCCGGACTGCCGTCCATTCCGGCGCCGCCAACCTTCGCATTCACGCTGGCGATGGAGTGCGCGCAACCCTTCCTCGTGCTGGAGGATCTGGGGATCGACAAGACGCGCACCGTGCACGGCGAGCAGTCTTTCGTTTATCACCGGCCGATCTTCGCCGGTGATGTCGTCAGCGGAACGCAAAAGGTCGTCGGCATCCATCACAAGAAAGGGGGCGCCCTTACTTTCGTCGTGACCGAGACGACGCTTTCCAATCAGCACCAGCAGCCGGTCTGTGCGCTTGGAACGACCATCGTGGTGCGCAATGGATGAGACCGGGATGGCCGCCGGGCTGCAATCCGATGCGCAACGGGCGTGGTGCGGCGCCGTCGCGATAGGTGACGAAATCCCATCGTTCACGGCGCCGCCGATCACGCGGCTGCAGCTGGCGCTCTTCGCCGGTGCCGCGGCCGACCACAATCCCATCCACGTCGACGACGACGCCGCGCGCGCGGGCGGCCTGCCGGGCGTGATCGCCCACGGCATGCTCACCATGGCATTGCTTGGCCGTCTGGTGACGCGCTGGGCGCCACAGGACCGGCTGCGCTCGTTCAGCGCGCGGTTCGTCGCGATGGCGTTCCCCGGCGACGTGATCACGTGCACCGGCAAGGTCGTCGGGCGCACCCTCGTCGATGGCGAGGAGCGCGCGGAACTCGATCTCGCCGCGCATAACCAGAATGGCGCGAGCGTGCTGGTCGGCAAGGCAAGCGTGGCCATTCCGGGGAACCGATCCCGATGAACGCGACCGCCGGGGACGGCATGTATGCGGGCGTCGAGATTCCCTACGGCGCCTACTGGAGCACGCCCTTCGCACGCTGGCAGGGAAGCTTCGCGCATCTGCACTCGATCGAATTCGCCGCCCACGTCGCAAGGGCCGAGCTTGCACATCGCAAGATCGATCCGGAGGTGTTCGACCATGGCGTGCTCGGGATCACGGTGCCGCAGAAGCACGCGTTCTACGGCTTGCCCTGGGTCATGGGCATGACCGGCGCCGGGCACGCTGCGGGCCCCACGATCATGCAGGCGTGCGCGACAGGGGTGCGCAGCCTGCTCGTCGCCGTTCAGGACATTGCGTGTGGCATCGCGAGCACAACACTCGTGGTCACCTGCGATCGCACGTCCAACGGCCCGCATGTCTACTACCCGAACCCGCGCGGACCGGGCGGCACCGGCGCCCACGAAGACTGGGTGCTCGAGAACTTCAACTGCGATCCGCTCGGCCAGCACGCGATGATTCGCACCGGCGAGAATGTCGCGGGCCACCACGGCATCTCGACGCTGGCGCAGCATGAGCTCGTGCTGCAGCGAGAAGCACAGTACGCCCGCGCGCTGGCCGACGATGCCGCGTTCCTGAAGCGTTTCATGCGCCTGCCGTTCGACGTTCCGAGCGCGGATTTCGGCAAGCGCATCGGCACACTCGAGGGAGACGAGGGCACTCAGCACTCCACCGCCGAAGGGCTCGGCCGCCTCAAGCCGGTGCTGGCCGGGGGCACGGTGACCTACGGGGCGCAGACGCATCCCGCGGACGGCAATGCCGCGATCGTGGTGACGACTCGCGCCCGTGCCCGCGAGCTCTCGACCGATCCGCGCTGCGCCATCCGCCTCCTCGGCTTCGGGCAGGCCCGCGCACCGCTGGCGTTCATGCCGGAGGCGACGGCACCGGCTGCGCAACGCGCGCTCGCGGCGGCGGGCCTGCGCATGAGCGACATGGACGCCGTCAAGACGCACAACCCGTTCGCCGTCAACGACATCGTCTTCGCCAAGGCGACGGGCGTCGATCTGGCGCGCATGAACAACTTCGGCTCGTCGCTGGTGTGGGGCCATCCACAGGCGCCGATGGGCACGCGCTCGATCATCGAGCTGATCGAGGAGCTCGTTCTGCGGGGTGGCGGGCGGGGGGTGTTCGCAGGCTGCGCCGCGGGCGATACCGCCATGGCGGTGGTGCTGCAGGTCGGCGATGGTTGAGGAGGCCGCGATGGACCTTGCGGACTGGATCGAGCGCCAGGCGGATTTCACGCCGGACAAGGCGGCGCTGCGCTTCGAAGGCGACGTGTGGACCTACCACGATCTCGCCCTGGCGATTGCGCGTACCGCGGGCGCTCTGCGCGAGCTCGGCGTCCATGCGGGCGACACGGTGGCGTACCTTGGCCTCAACAACCCGCACGAACTCGCGCTGCTCTTCGCCTGCGCCCGGCTGGGTGCGATCTTCGCACCGCTCAACTGGCGTCTTGCACCCGCCGAGCACCGGCAGGTGCTCAACGACTGCCATCCGGCGGTGCTCGTCGTCGAGGCGCCCTTCGCCGAAAGCATCGCCCCGCTGTGCGTCGACGCCCCCGCACCGCGCCTTGTCGTCCTGGGGACGGTGCCACGGTGCCGAAGCAGCGGGGAGGCACTGCTGGAGAGCGCCGCGCCACTGCCGCCGGATGTGCGTGGCGGGAGCCCGGACGCGCCGGTGCTCCTCTGCTACACCTCGGGCTCCACGGGCAAGCCCAAAGGCGCACTGCTCACCCAGGCTGCGCTGTTCTGGAACGCCGTCAACAGCACGCACATGCACGACCTGACCCGTGCCGACCGCATCCTCACGACGCTGCCGCTGTTCCATGTCGGTGGACTCAACATTCTCACCTTGCCCGCGCTGCACGCCGGCGCCACGGTGGTGCTCCATCCGAAGTTCGACGCCGGCGCGGCGCTGGCCGCCATCCAGGGCGAGGGCATCACCCTCACCGTGCTCGTGCCAGCACAGCTCGACATGATGATGGCGAGCGAGCGTTGGCCGGAGGCGCGGCTGTCGAGCCTGCGTTGCATTTCCACGGGGTCGACGATCGTGCCGCCAAGATTGTTCGCGGCGCTGCACGCGCGGGGCGTGCCGCTGATCCAGGTCTATGGATCGACGGAGACGAGTCCCATCGCGACCTACGTGATCGCCGCCGATGCGGCCCACAAGCCGGGCTCCGCCGGCAAGGCGGGGCTCCATTGCTCGGTACGCGTCGTGGATGCGGACGCGGCCGTGGTGCCCCCCGGCGTGGCGGGCGAGATCGTGGTGCAGGGCCCCAATGTCATGGCGGGCTATCTCAATGCACCGTCGGCGACCGCCGATGCGCTGCGCGACGGCTGGTTCCACACCGGCGATATCGGTCACTTCGACGAGGAGGGCTATCTCTGGGTCGATGGACGTCGCTCGGACATGATCATTTCCGGTGGCGAGAACATCTATCCGGCCGAGATCGAGAATGCGCTGATCGAAGCGGGCATCGTCGAAGAGGTCGCCGTCATCGGCAAACCCGACGACAAGTGGGGCGAAATGGTTGTCGCAGTCGTCGTACCCAAGACCGGCCAGGTCCTTCGCGATGCCGACGTGCTGGGGGCGTTGCAAGGACGCATCGCGCGGTACAAGCAGCCCCGCGAGATCGTCTTCCTCGACGCGCTGCCGAAGAGCGCGCTGGGCAAGGTCCGGCGCGACGAGCTGCGGCGTCTGGTTCGTGAAAGGGCCGTGGCGTAGGCCACCGGACCGGTCATGACGCTCAAGATCGGCATCGACGTCGGCGGCACGTTCACGGATTTCGTGGTCGCGGGGGAGGGCGCGCAGCCGATCATCTTCAAGGTGCTGTCGACGCCGGAGGATCCCTCGATCGCCGTCATCGAGGGTCTGCGCGGGATCGCTGCGGCTCAAACGCCGCCGCTGCCCCTCGAGCAGTTCGTCGCCAGCATCGGCACGCTCGTGCACGGCACCACGGTGACAACCAATGCCACGCTGACCGGTACCGGTGCGAAATCGGCGCTGCTCACCACGCGCGGCGTGCGCGACGCGCTCGAGATGCGCCGCGGCATCCGCGAGGAGCAGTACAACAACCGGTTCACGAACGTGGTGCCGCTCGTCCCGCGATATCTGCGCATCGGCGTCGGCGGTCGTCTCGATCGCCATGGCCGCGAGCTCGAGCCGCTGGCCGAGGATGAAGTGCGCCAGGCGATCCGGCTGTTTCGCGCCGAGGGCGTGGAAGCGGTTTCGGTCTGCTTCATGAATGCCTACGCCAATCCCGCCCACGAGCGCGCTGCCGCGGCGCTGGTGCGCGCCCTCATGCCGGAAGCGTATCTGACGGTCTCGACCGACCTCCTGCCGTCGATCCGGTTCTACGAGCGGGTCAGTACCACGGCGCTCAACTCGTACGTGGGTCCGAAGCTCAACCGCTATCTCGCGCAGCTCGTCACCCGTCTGGACGGCATCGGCTTTCGCGGCGTGCTGCTCATCATGCAAAGCAACGGCGGCGTGATGGGCCCGGAAGTGGCGCGCCGCAAGGCAGCGCTGACGCTCCTTTCCGGTCCGGCCGGCGGGCCGGGTGCCGGACTCTTCCATGCGCGCGCGCACGGCGCGAACCGCTGCATCACCGTCGACATGGGTGGCACGAGCTTCGAGGCATCGCTTGCCGTCGACGGGCCGACGGTGGTCAACGAGGGCGAGATCGCGCGTCACCGGATCGCGCTGCCGATGCTGGGCATCCATACGATCGGCGCGGGCGGCGGCTCCATTGGCTGGATCGACGAAGGGGGCCTCTTGCGCATGGGCCCGCACAGCGCCGGCGCCGTTCCGGGGCCCGCGTGCTATGGCACCGGAGGCACGCTGCCGACCACGACCGATGCCAACGTGGTGCTGGGCTACCTCGACCCGACCTTCTTCGCGGGTGGCAGGATCAGGCTCGATGTCGCGGCCGCGCGGGCGGCGATCGACGAGCACATCGCCCGTCCCCTGGGCCTTTCCATCGAGGCTGCAGCCGCGGGCATGTATCGCGTCGCATGCAACAACATGGCCCAGGGCGTGCGCGAGGTCAGCATCAAGCGCGGGTTCGATCCGCGTGAATTCCCGATGATCGTAGCGGGCGGCGCGGGGCCGATCCACTCCTGCCTCATCTGCTCGGAACTCGCGATCCCGCTGCAGATCGTCCCGCGCGAAGCATCGGTGCTGTGTGCGATGGGCATGCTGCTCTCGGATTTGAAGCACGATTTCGTGCGCACGTTCGTGACGCAACTTGCGCACGTCGATTGGCCCCGCCTCGACGCCCTCGTGCACGAGATGATCACCGAGGGGGACGAGGCGCTTGCCGGCGAGCAGGTGCCACCGGCGGTCCGGCAGCATCACGTCAGGCTCGATTGCCGGTACGTGAAGCAGTTCCACGAGGTGTCGTTCGAGGTGCCCGCGACGGCACTGACCGCGCGGGACGGTGCCGCCATCGGTGCGGCGTTCCACGCCGAGCATGCCCGCCTGTACGGCTATTCGTTGCAGGTGGAAGGCGCGGCGGTGGAGATCATCAACGTGCGCGTCCAGTCGGTCGGCCGGACGGAGCCGCCTGCTTACCACGACGAGGCCTTCGCGGGCGAGGACGCGTCGATCGCGCGCAAGGGCAGCCGCAGCGCCTACGTGCCGGAGGACGACGCGTTCCGGCGCGTGCCGGTGTACGACGGACATCGCATGCGCCATGGTCACCGTGTCACGGGCCCCGTGATCATCGAGCAGGAGACGACAGCGATCGTCGTGACCGCCGCCTATGACTGCGTCGTCGATCGGCTGGGCTCGTTCGCATTGCGCGCCAGAGGCGGCACGGAGCCCGCTCGCGCGCGTGAAGCGGAGACCGTCGCATGAACCGGAGCATTCCATCATGAATGATGCCGTCGCCCATCCCGCGCATGGTGCCGGCGTGGACCCCATTCTCCTGTCGGTATACGCGCGCCTGTTCAAGTCGATCACCGACGAGATGAGCCTGTCGATGAGCCGGACGACGCGTTCGCCGATCCTGTGCGAGGCCAAGGATTTCGTCACCGGCCTCTACGATGGCGCCGGGCGCATGCTCGAGCAGACCGAGAACCTGCCGATCCTTGCGTTCTCGCTCGCGCCGGTATGCAAGTACCTCCTCGAGTACTTCGGCGACGACATCCATCCGGGCGACGTCATCTTCCACAACGACGTGTTCAGCTACGGCAACCAGAACAACGACGTGGCGGTGTTCACGCCGGTGTTCTTCGAGGACGCGCTCGTCGCGTGGACCGCGGTCAAGGGGCATCAGGCCGACATCGGCGGCAACGTCGCCGGAGGCTACAACCCGAATGCGACCGAGGTTTGGCAGGAGGCGCTGCGCATTCCCCCGGTGAAGGTCTACGAGCGCGGCAAGCTGCGCAAGGACGTGTGGGACCTCATCTTCGCCAACATCCGGTTCGACATCGTGCGCCACGACATGCGTGCGGAGATCGGCGCATGCGGGATCGGCGCCAGGCGCTTCGTCGAGCTGCTGCAGAAATACGGACGCGACAGCTTCGAGCGCCACAAGAGCGCGCTGTTCGAGGCGACCCGCAGGATGATGGAGGCCGAGATCGCCTCGATTCCCAACGGCCACTACCACGGCGAGGGCCGCGTCTTCTACGATGGGCGGCACGAGGGCTCGACCTTCACGATCCGCGTCGATATCGAGGTCAGGGACCGCGCGATCCGCTTCGATTACAGTCGCACCGATCCGCAGACGAACGGCTTCGTCAACGGCACGTTCACCTCGAGCGCGTCCGCCACGGTGCTCACGTTGCTGCAGATGGTCAACCCGGATATTCCGCACAACGAAGGGATGCTGCAGCCGATCGAGATCGTCATCCCCGAAGGCACGATCCTCAATGCGGCGTATCCCAAGGCCACCACGTTCGGCAACCATCTCTGCCCGCCGAATGCGGACGCGATCATCCGCGCACTGGCACCCGTGATTCCCGATCGGGTCACGGCGGGCTGGAACAACCTTCTTTGCTCCCTGACGACCGGCACCGATCCGGAGCGCGGAGAAAAGTATGTCGACATCGGGTTCATGGGCCTGAAAGGCGGCTCGGGCGCGATGCGCGGCACCGATGGCTACGACCATATCGGCATGATCGATGCGTCCGGAGGCCTGCTCGACCAGGACTACGAGATGTTCGAGCAGCAGACGCCGCACCTCCTCGTGAAGCACGAGTACCAGCCCGATTCGGCGGGTCCGGGCCAGTGGCGCGGCGGACTCGGCGTGGAAACGGTCTTTCGCATCGGGTCCGAGGACACCCAGCTCGTCACCTTCGGCGACGGCGATTGCGAGCCGGCCTTCGGTCTGTTCGGCGGGGGCGACGGCACCCTGAACTCGATTCGCCTCACCTACCCGGACGGGCACACCGTCGTGCCGCGCAACAAGGATCTCATCGCCGGCGTTCCCAAAGGCACGGTGTACCACCAGCTTGCAGGCGGTGGCGGCGGCTACGGCGACCCACGCGCACGCGACCGCGCGAAGCTGGCGTGCGAGGTGCGCGACGGCGTCATCTCGGAACAGTGCGCGCACGACCTGTACGGTTGGCGCGCAAAGGCATAGCGCGTGGACTTCGATCTTTCTGTCGAGCAGCGTGCGATGCGCGATCTCTTTGCGCGCTTCTCCGACGCGGAGGTCGCACCTGCCGCGGCGGCGCTCGACGCGGCGCACGCGTTTCCGCAGGCGCTTTTCAGGCGCCTGGGCGAGCTCGGGCTGTTCGGCATGCGCTATCCGGAAAGCTCCGGCGGGTCGGGCCTCGATCTCCTGTCCTTTTGCCTGTGCCTCACCGAGATTGCGCGCGGCTCGGTGTCGCTGGCCGGGTGCGCCGCGATGCAGTCGCTCATGGGGACCGAGTTCGTGCACCGGCTTGGCAATGCCGATATCGTCGAGCGGCTGTTCAAGCCTGCGCTGCGCGGCGACAAGATCGGCGCGATCTGCATGACCGAGCCGAACGCTGGCAGTGATCTCGACGCCATTGCAACGACCGCGCGCAAGGTCGATGGTGGCTATGTGGTGTCCGGGCAGAAGACCTGGGTCACCTCTGCACCGGTCGCCGATTTCTTCACCGTGTTTGCCCGCGCCGGCAGCGAACGCAAACTCACCATCTTCCTGGTGGAACGCTCGTTTCCGGGCGTGGTCGTGGGACGGGCGATCGACAAGATGGGCGTATGGGCGCTGCCGACCTCCGAGGTGGCGTTCGATGATTGCCGCGTCCCGGATTCGCATCGGCTGTCGCGGGCCGAGGGCGATGGCGAAGCGCACCTGCGCAAGATTCTGGCGGCGATCCGTATCATCACCGGCGCGATCGCCGTGGGGGTCGCCCGCGCCGCACTGGAGGAAGCGCAACGCTATGCCAGCCAGCGCGTCCAGTTCGGGAAGCCCATCGACCGCTTCCCGGCGATCCAGGCGAAGCTCGCCGACATGGCGACGGGCCTCGCCGCCGCCGAGCAGCTGGTGCATCGCGCGGCATGGCTGCACGACGCGGCGCGGCCACATCACATGGAAGCCGCGATGGCCAAGCTCTTCGCGAGCGAGACTGCGGCGACGATCTGCGATCAGGCAGCACGCGTGCTCGCCTCCTATGGCTATGCGATGGATTACCCGGTGCAGCGCTACTTGCGCGACGTGCGCTTCACCCTGATCGGCGGCGGGACGAGCGAGATCCTGAAGCTCGTCATCGCCAAGGAGCTCGCGCGATGAGCCTCGGAGCTTCCGCCGGCGCGCGAAGTCGGCCGGCGCCCCTGCGTGTCCTGCTTGCCAAACCCGGGCTCGACGGTCACGACGTCGGTGCCAAAGTCGTCGTGCGCGCGCTGATGGATGCGGGCTTCGAAGTCATCTACACCGGCCTGCGGCAGACGCCGGAGGCCATCGCACGCATCGCGCTCGAGGAGGACGTCGACGTGATCGCGCTCTCCAGCATGGCGGGCTCGCATCTCGCGTTCTGTGCACGCCTCGCGCCGCTGCTGCGCGAATCCGGCCTCACCGACAAGCTCTGGGTGATCGGCGGGAACCTGCCGGCGCAGGACCACGCGGGGTTGCGTGAGCTCGGCTTCCGCGGCGTGTTTCCGACGGGCTCGCGCCTCACGGATATCGTCGCTTACATCGGGGAGAACGTGCGGTGAATGCGCGAGACGATACGGTGCTGCGACGGGTCGTGAACGAATCCGGCATCGAGGTGAAGCCGCTCTATACGGCGGCGGAGCTCGACGCGAGCGGGGGCATCGGCATGGTGGGCCTGCCCGGCGAGTATCCGTTCACGCGCGGCATCCACCCGCTCATGTTCCGCAAGCGGCCGTGGACGATGCGGCAGTACACGGGCTTCGGCAACGCGCGCGACACCAACGCGCGCTTCCAATACCTGATCGCCAATGGCCAGACGGGCCTCAACGTGGCTTTCGATCTGCCCACGCAGATCGGCCTCGACTCCGACGACCCTCTGGCCGACGGCGAGGTGGGCCGTGTCGGCATGGCAGTGGACACGCTGCGCGACATGGAGGTCGCGTTCGAAGGCATCGATCTCGAGGCGATCACCGTGTCCCTGACGATCAACGGCGCCGCGGCGATCCTGATCGCCATGTATCTGGCGATGGCCGAGAAGCGCGGCTACGATCTGCAGCGCCTGCGCGGCACCGCCCAGAACGACATTCTCAAGGAGTTCGTTGGTCGCGGCACGTGGATCTTTCCGGTCGAGCCCTCGGTGAAGCTCGTCGGAGACACCATCGAGTATTGCGCGCACGCCGCACCCAAGTACACGCCGGTATCCGTGTGCGGGTATCACATTCGCGAATCGGGCGCGAACCCGGTGCAGGAAATCGCCTACGCCTTCTGCATCGCCAGGGCCTATGCCGACGAGGTATTGCGCCGCGGCCTGGATGTCGACACCTTTGCCGGGCGGTTGTCGTACAACTTCAACATCTTTGGCAGCATCTTCGAGCAGGTGGCGAAGTTCCGCGCCGCCCGCGGGCTGTGGGCGCAGATCATGAAGGAGCAATACGGCGCCCGGGATCCGGCATCGATGATGATGCGCATGATCGCCGGAGGGGGCGGCAGCGGCCTTACGTTCGAGCAGCCCGAGCTCAACATCGTCCGCGGCGCCTATTACGCGCTCATCAGCGCGCTTTCCGGCGCGCAGACGATGGCACTGTGCTGCTTCGACGAGGCGTACACCATCCCGAGCGAGTACGCGCAGCGCATCTCCCTGCGCACGATGCAGCTCCTGATCGAGGAAATGGGGCTGTGCGACACGGTCGATCCGCTGGGCGGCTCGTACTACGTCGAAACCCTCACCAACGAAATGCGCGGGAAGATCGCCGCGGTGATGGCCGATGTGGACGCCCGGGGTGGCATCGTGAAGCTCATCGGCGAAGGACGCATTCAGGCCGAAGTGTCGGCGCAGGCCTACCAGCACCAGTGTGCGCTCGAGGATGGCACGTTTCGCAAGGTCGGCGTCAACTGCTACCGCATCGACGAGGAGAAAACGCCGGTTGAGCTGCACCCTCACCGGGCCGAGGACACGCGGGCCCAGATCGCCGCACTCGAGACGATGCGGCGACAGCGCGACAACGCGCAGGTCGAGAAATCGCTGCACCGGGTCACGGCCGACGCGCGCGGCGGCCTCAACGTCATGCCGGCGATCCTCGACGCCGTGAAGTGCTATGCCAGCGTCGGCGAGATCACCCGCGAGCTCGTTGGCGTCCATGGCCGCTATCGCGAGCCGATCCGGTTCTAGGGGGCCGCATGCACGAAAAGATTGAAGCGTATTGCGTGCCGGCGTCGCTCACCGAAGCCGCAGAGATTCTGCGTCCGGGTGACGTGACCATTCTGGCGGCAGGTACCGATCTCATGCCCCAGGCCCATGCGGGGCGGGTACGGTTCGGCCGGGTGCTGATGAGCGTTCGCCGCGTGCCGGAACTACGCGGGATCGCCCTCGAGAGCGGCTGGCTGCGCATCGGTGCGCTCACGACCGTCACCGAGCTCATGGCCGACGCGCACGTCCGGGAGCACGCGCCCATTCTGGCTACCGCCGGCGATCACTTCGCGAGCGGCCAGTTACGCAACGTCGCCACCGTCGGCGGCAACATCTGCAACGCCTCACCTGCAGGTGATCTCCTCGTGCCCCTCCTGGTGCTCGCTGCCGAGGTCGAGCTCGTCTGCAAGCCGAACGGAAGCTGTGTGAGCCGCCGCGTGCCGCTGCAGGAGTTTTTCACGGGGCCGGGCAAGACGGTACGGTCGGGCAATGAGCTCCTGGTTGCAGTGCACGTCCCCATCCGCGCCGAGCGGCGCGTGATGCGCTTCGTCAAGTTCGGCACGCGCCCGGCGCTCGACATCGCCGCCGTATCCATCGGCATTGCGGGCGTGTTGCGCGAGGGCGCGCTGCACGACCCACGCGTTGCTTTCGGCGCCGTGGGGCCGACTCCGATGCGCGGCCCTGCGACGGAAACGGCGCTTGCCGGCGCGGTTCTCACCGCCGAGGTGATCGAGCGTGCCGCGGCCGCAGCCACTGACGAGGTGCGGCCGATCTCCGACGTGCGCGCCTCGGCATGGTATCGCCGCGAGCTCGTCCATAACCTCATCAAAAGGATGCTTGCCGATGTCGCTGCGACATGAGATCCGTTTCATGATCAACGGCGCGCCGAAGCGCGTCAGCGTCCCGGTGACGATGAGCACACTCGCGCTCATCCGCGACGAGCTCGGGTTGATCGGCACCAAATACGGGTGCGGCGAAGGCGAATGCGGCGCCTGCACGATCCTGGTCGATGGCGTCTCGGTCAATAGCTGCCTCATGTTCGCCGTCGATTGCGATGGACGCGAGATCACCACGATCGAGGCGGTAGTCGAGACGACGACGGGCGAAAGGCTCCGTGACGCCTTTGTCGCGTGTGGCGCCGTGCAGTGCGGGTTCTGCACGCCCGGGATGATCGTGCAGGCAGCGCACGTGCTCGAGCATGGACCGCATGCCACGGCGGACGAGATCAAGCGCGGCATCGAGGGCAACCTTTGCCGCTGCACGGGCTACGTCAAGATCATCGACGCGATCGCCACGGCCGCCGACGCCCTGGAACGGGAGGGGTGATGGCAACGATCGCCAAAGAGACGCTCATTGGCCGGCGCATCCCCAAGCTCGACGCACCGGACAAGGCGAGCGGCAAGACGCGCTACCTGGACGACCTCAACCTGCCGGGGCAGCTCCACGCCAAGATCCTGCGCTCGAGCCGCCTGCACGCGCGCATCGTGCGGATCGACACCAGCCGCGCGAAAGCGCTGCCAGGGGTGCACGCGGTGCTGACGGCCGCCGACGTTCCTTATCAGCGCCCGCTGGGCATCATCGCCAAGGATCACCTGCCGCTCAAGGGTGACAAGGTGCGCAGCCTGCGCGACGAGATCGCCGCGGTCGCCGCCGACACCGAGGAGCTTGCCGAGGAGGCGCTGCGGCTCATCGAGGTGGAATACGAGGACCTGCCGGTCCTTTGCGATCCGCGTGCGGCGCTGGAGCCCGGCGCGCCGGTCATCCACGACAGCCATCCCGACAACGTCACCACGCGCTGGGACTACGCGCAGGGCGACGTCGAGCTGGGCGAAGCCGAGTCGGACGTCGTGGTCGAGGACACGTTCACGCTGCACTACGTGACGCATTGCTGCATGGGCGTGTCGGGGATCATCGCCGATTTCGATCCTTCCGGGAACCTGACGCTGTACTCCAATACGCAGGTGCCGTTCCTGCACAAGCGCGAGTTCGCGCAGGTGCTGGGCATGGACCCGGCCCGCATCCGCATCATCCAGCCATCGATCGGTGGTGGCTTCGGGAGCAAGCTCGACATCTACCCGTTCGAGCCGATCTGCATCTTCCTGGCGCGCGCGGCGCGCCGGCCGGTCAAGCTCGTGTTCACGCGCGAGGAGGAGTTCATTGCCTCGCCCACGCGCCAGCCGGTCATCCTGACCCTGCGGAGCGGCGCGAAGAAGGACGGCACGCTCACCTTCCGCACGGTGAACACGCTGCACGACAACGGAGCCTACACGTCATGGGGTGCGTCGACGCCCTTCGTGATCATGCAGACGGTGAGCTCGCTCTACCGCGTGCCGCACTGCAAGTACCACACGACCGTGGTGTACACGAACAACCCCTACGCCGGGTCCTTCCGGGGCTACGGCAACCTGCAGGGCACGTTCGCGGTGGAAAGCCACATGGACAAGCTTGCCGAGGCCATCGGCATGGATCCCCTGTCGTTTCGCCTGAAGAACGCGCAGGAGCCCGGCGAAATCACCGGACAGGGACTGCACTTCAAGAGCTGTGGCCTGAAGGAGTGCCTCACGACCGCGGCCCGGTACAGCGACTTCCAGAGGAAGCACCAGGAGAATGTCGCGCGCCAGCGGGCGCCCGGCGCGATCAAGCGCGGCGTGGGCATGGCGTCGATGCTGCACGTGGGCGGCGGCGCCAAGATCTATCCGTCCGACGGCTGCGGCACGATCCTCAAGCTGGACGACTTCGCGCAGGTGACCCTCATCACCGGTGCCTCGGAGATCGGGCAGGGTTCCGAGACCGTGCTGGCCCAGCTCGTCTGCGAGGAGCTCGGGTTGCCGATGACCGCGGTCAAGGTCGTGAACAACGACACCGACATCACGCCGTGGGACGTCGGCGTCCATGCCAGCCGTACCACCTTCATTGCCGGCAACTCGGCGCTCGGCGCGGCGCGCAAGGCCCGGGCCAAGATCTTCGCCGCGGCCGAGAACCTGACCGGCTGCGCTGCCGCGATCATGGATCTGCGCGCAGGACACATCGTCGACGCGACCACGGACGAACCGCTCATTGCACTCGACAAGCTGGTGCGCTCGCTTCATTTCTCCGACCGGGCCGAGCTCGTGATGACCACGCACTACTACGAGCCACCCAGCAAGCACCAGGACAAGGAATTCAAGGGGAATGTGTCGGCGGCGTACGCGTGGGCGACGCAGGTCGTCGAAGTCGAGGTGGACACCGAGACGGGCGTCGTGCGCATGACCAAGGTGACCGCCGCGCACGATGTCGGACGGGTGCTCAACCGCCTCGGTATCGAAGGCCAGGTCGAGGGTGGGGTGGTGATGGGCGCGGGCTACGCGCTCACCGAGGAGCTCATCGTCGAGAACGGGGCGGTGAAGAACCCCGGCTTTCGCGACTACAAGCTGGTCACCGCCCCCGAGGTGCCCGCGATGGACATCCACTTCATCGAGACTTTCGACGGGGAAGGGCCGCAAGGCGCGAAGGGGGTCGGCGAGGCGCCGGCGATCTGCATCGCGGCCGCCACCGCGAACGCGATCTACAACGCGACCGGCGTGCGCATCTACCGGCTTCCGTTCACGCCGGAAAAGGTCTACCGCGCCCTGGTCGACGCGCGCACCGGCGCGGATGCATCCGGCACCGCCCCGATCAGAGCGGCAACCGCGCTCGCGGTGTCATGCTGAACGCTGCCAACGCCGTGCAGTCCCGGACTTCATCGTGAAGCCGCGGACCGTTCTTTCCCTCGAGCAGGCGCTGTCGCTGCCTTACGCCACGCTCCGCTTTGCGCAGCTCGGCTGGCGGGTGATCCGCATCGAGGCGTTCACGCCAGGCGATGCGCTCCCTGGCGACCCCAATCGCTACATCGGCGCACGCGTCGCCGACGATGACCGGCGCAGTTACTTCGTCGCGCCGAATGTCGGCAAGGAAGCGATTGCGCTCAATCTGCGCACGCCCGAAGGTCGTGCGTTGCTCCACCGCCTGGTGCGCGCTCTCGACGTGGACGTGTTCTGCTGCAACACGCTGCCGCGCCGGTATGAAGCCCTCGGCGTCGATTACGCCACGCTGGCGGCGCTCAAGCCCGGGCTGGTGTGGGCCGGCATCTCGGCGCTCGGCCCGGACTATCCCGACGTACCCGGCTACGATCCGGTGCTGCAGGCCATGGTGGGCTACATGGAGCTGACCGGCGATCCGCATGGCCCGCCCACCCTGACTGGCGTGCCGATCGTCGATCTCAAGGCCGGCGACGAGGTGTATGCGGCGGTGATGCTGGCACTCGCCGAGCGTGCCGAGACGGGACGAGGCACCCGCATCGACGTGTCGATGCTGCAGGCTGCCGCGTCGTGGCTGATCACCACCTTGCCCCTCATCGATTTCGACTGCGCCCCGCACGAGATCACGCGGTGCGGCAACGAGCATCGGAAGTTCATTCCGACCAATGTCTATCCGACCCGGGATGGGTTCATCTACGTCGCGATCGGCAACGACCTCCAGTGGCAGCGGCTGACCGCGTTGCCGAAGTTCGCTGGCGTCGCCCGTCCGGCGCGCGTCACCAATGAAGGCCGTCACCACGAGCGCGCCGCGATCCAGGCGGAGATCGCTGCCGTCACGGTGCAATACGCGGGAGCGGAGCTCGCGCACGACTTCACCGCCGCCACCATCGCGCACGCGCCCATCAACGACATCCGCACGGTGAGCGAGCTGCCGGCACTCGCCTCCAAGCTCACGTGGACGTTGACGCCGTCCGGCCGGAAAGTGCGCATGCCGCCGCCAGCCGTGGAGCACGAGGGCATGCGGCGCGAGCTTGCGTTCGCGCCGCGCTACGGTGAGCACACGGCAGCGGTGCTGCGTGAATCGGGCCTGGATGCACGCGAGGTCGCCACGCTCGTGGCTGCTGGCGTCGTGCCGGCGTGCGAGCAACCGGCCGCAGCCGCGGCCTGAAGGGAGCGCTAACGTGGGCAAGCTCGATGGCAAGGTCGCACTGGTCAGCGGATCCGGACGAGGGATCGGTCAGGCGATTGCGGTGAAGCTCGCGAGCGAAGGCGCGCGGGTGGTGGTGAACGACCTCGATGCCGGGCCCGCCAATGAAACCCTGGCGCGCATCCGGGCCGCCGGTGGTGACGGGCTCGCCTGCATTGGGGACGTCACTGCGGCCGATTTCGGCGCCCGCTTCGTGGCGGCGGCGACGAGCGCCTATGGCGCGCTCGACATCATCGTCAACAACGCGGGCTATGCGTGGGACAGCGTCGTGCAGAAGATGAGCGACGAGCAGTGGTACGCAATGCTCGACGTTCATGCCAGCGCGCCGTTCCGGATCCTGCGGGCTGCCGCCGAGCCGATCCGCCAGATGAGCAGGAAGGAGAAGGACGAAGGGCGCACGGTGCATCGCAAGGTCGTCAACGTGACCTCCATCGCGGGGCTCCACGGCAACGCCGGCCAGGTTGGCTATTCGGCGGGCAAGGCCGCCGTCATTGGCCTCACCAAGGCGCTCGCCAAGGAGTGGGGCCGCTACGCGGTCAACGTGAATGCCGTCGCGTTTGGCTACATCCAGACACGGATGACCCAGCCGATCGGCTCGGGCGAGGCGGTGGCGACCATTGGCGAGCGCGAGATCCGGATGGGCGTGCAGCCGGAAATGATCGCCGCCATGAATCGAATGATCCCGCTGGGCCGCGGCGGCACGCCCGAGGAAGCCGCGGGTGCGGTCTATCTCTTCTGCATTCCGGAGTCGGATTACATCAGTGGCGAAGTCGTGCTGGTGAGCGGCGGGTTCGTCATGTGACGGATCGCCCGCAGCCAGGTGGCCGCAACGCGGTCGAGAACGTCAGGAGGAGGCAGTCATGAACGTCGCAGTTCGGTCCTGCAGTCGTATCGCACTTTGCGCGGCGCTCGCCGCATTCGGCGCCGTGGCTATCGCCCAGGTGAAGGTGGGCGTCGTGAGCTCTGCCACCGGGCCCACTGCCTTCGTCGGCGTCGCGCAGAAGAATTCCGTTGCGCTCCTTCCGAAAAAGATCGGCGACACGACGATCGAGTACATCGCCCTCGACGACGCGAGCGATCCCACGCAGAGCGTCACCAGCGTCAAGAAGCTCCTTGCCGAGGAGAAGATCGATGTCCTGATCGGTCCGTCCGGCTCGCCCAATGCCATGGGGGTGGTCGAGGTGATGGCGGAGGCGCAAACACCGATGCTGGCGCCGGTGGGCACCACCGCCGTGGTGCTGCCGATGGACGCCAAGAAGCGTTGGGTATTCAAGACCACGCAGAACGACGACATCATCGCCGACGGTCTTATCGGCCAGATGCGCAAGAACGGCGTCAAGACCGTTGCCTTCATCGGCTACAACGATCCGTACGGAGAGGCCTGGTACAAGACCGTCGCCCCGATGCTGCAAAAGGCGGGGATCCGGCTCGTCGCCAACGAACGCTACACGCGGCAGGACACGAGCGTGATGGGCCAGGTGCTGAAGATCAAGGCCGCAGCGCCGGATGCCGTGTTCGTCGCGGGCGTCGCGGCGGGCGCAGCGTTGCCGCAGATGCAGCTCGTGGATGCGGGCTACACGGGCAAGATCTATCAGACGCACGGCGCTGCCACCGACGACTTCATCAGGATCGGCGGCAAGAAGGTCGACGGCGCCATCATGGCCGCGAGCATGATGCTCGTGCTCGACCAGGTCCCCGACACCGTTCAATCGAAGAAAGTCGCCGCCCAGTACGTCGCCGCGTACGAAAAGCTGTACGGCACGCGGCCGGCGACCTTCGGCGCGAACGTATACGACGCGGGCTTGCTGCTGGAGCGGGCGATTCCCGAGGCGCTGAAGAAGGCGAGGCCTGGCACGCCGGAATTTCGCGCCGCACTGCGCGACGCGCTGGAAGCCACCAAGGAGCTGGTCGCCACGCAAGGCGTCTACAACATGACGCCGTCCGACCATTCGGGCTTCGATCAACGCGGCCGGGTCCTGCTGACGGTGCGCGACGGCAAGTGGGTACTCCTGCCCGAATGATGCCGCGCCATTCTTGCTGTCGGCGCGCGCGTGCAACCGCGGTCGTGCGGCTCGTCCGTGCTGCTTGCGCCGGGGGGTGCGCGCCACGTGAGCGTGATCGGCAAAGTTTTGGCGGCGGAATTTTCTTGATCTGGAGTAAGGCACGCGTGCGCTTGCAGGCGCACGTTTGCACTCGCGCGTGCACATGCAGTAATTGCAAGCGTTCGCCGCAGATCGACGATGCGCATGAGCTGCCGCAGAGCGGCCATGTTTCAAGAGGAAGAGCACTTCGGCTCCGGGTGATGTCAGCCCGCAGCTGACCCCAGTGCCGGGGCCGACGTCCCGGCGCAGCAGCACGCAGACATATGGCAAAGCGGGGCTTGCGCGGCAACAGGGAAACAGACGCGCGGGGCAGTGGACGAGTGGGCCGCGGTGGCGCGGCTCCGATGCAGCTACGGTGAAGCGGAAAGCCGATGCGGTATCCGGCATCGCGACTTCATCGCCTGGGAGACGACATCATGATGCACAGCACTGCTACGCGCGCGGTCCGAGCTGCAATCGCATGCTCACTGCTTCTCGGATCCGCCTCGTGGGCCGCGGTCACCGAGCAGGAGGCCGCACAGCTCGGCAAGAACCTGACCCCCGTCGGCGCGGAGAAGGCCGGCAACAAGGAAGGGACGATTCCGGAATGGACCGGCGGCGCCATGACCGCTCCGGCCGGGTGGAAGACCGGCCAGAAGCGCATCGACCCATTCGCCGGCGACAAGGTGCTGTTCTCGATCGACGCATCCAACCTCGACAAATACAAGGACAAGCTGTCCGAGGGACAGATCGCGCTCCTGAAGCAGCTCAAGGGTTACCGGATGGACGTCTATCCGACCCGTCGCAGCTGTGGCTTCCCGGATTTCGTGTATGAGCGCACCAAGGTGAACGCGCGGGAAGCGCATCTGGCCAGCAACGGGTGGGGCCTCGAGAAGGGCATCGGCGCTGCCGTGCTCTTTCCCATCCCGAAGACGGGTGCGGAGGCAGTGTGGAACCACAAGGTCCGCTACATGGGCGAAGGTCGCATCGAGCACTACGCGTCGATCTTCTCCAACAAGGGAGGCAACTTCACGCCGCTCGTGCAGGACCAGTGGACCTGGGTGCCATTCCACTCGCCAAAGAACAAGGGCGTGGAGGATGCCGCGGGCGTGGAAATGAAGCTCCTCAACGAGGTGCTGTCGCCGCCGGCGCATGCGGGCGAGCTCATCCTGGCGCACTGGTTCTTCAACAGCGGCAGCGACGCCTGGCTCTACTTTCCCGGGCAGCGCCGCGTACGGCGGGCGCCGACCTTCTCCTACGACAACCCGGTGCCGGGCTACGAGAACCTCGAAACCGTCGATCAGTACCCGATGTATGCCGGGGCGATGGATCGCTACGACTGGAAGCTCGTCGGCAAGCAGGAGCTCTACATTCCGTACAACAGCTTCAAATGGATCGACAAGTCCCGCAAGTACAAGGACGTCTACCTCGACGACTACGTGAACCGCGACCTCGTGCGCTACGAGCTGCACCGGGTGTGGAAAGTCGAGGCGACGGTCAAGTCCGGCATGCGCCACAGCTTCGCCAAGCGCGTCATGTACCTGGACGAGGACAGCTGGGCACTGATGCTGACGGACCTCTACGATGCGCAGGGCAAGCTCTGGCGCGTCCAGGAGTCGAGCATCTACCCGGCGCCGGAAATTCCCGCGTGCGTCGGCCAGGAGTTCATGGGGTACGACCTCAACGTCGGGCGCTACATTGCCGAGAACGCGACGCAGGAGCGGCCGGAAACGGACTGGCTCGCCGGACGCGACGGGCGGATCGATCCCAAGAAATTCAACCCCGATGAGCTGCGTCGCGTAGGCGAACGCTGAGCGCAACGAGAAGCGGCGGGCTCACCGCCGCCTGCGTCCCACACGAGAGGGAGGACAGCATCATGGATGCACCAGGCATGTTCGCGTTCGCGCGTCGTCATCGGTTGCTCGCCGCGGCGCTCGCCGTCGCTGGAATCGGAAGCTTCGCGGCATCCTCCGCGCAGGCGGTGAGCTTCGAGACCGAGTGGGTCAAGGGCAGCTTCGACTCGGTGATCTCCTTCGGCATGCAGGGGCGCATGCAGGGGCGCAACTGCAGTCTCATCGGCAACGACAACGGCGGGTGCGTGCCGACGGAAGGGACGCTCGGCGAGCGCGTGAACGGACCCGGCATGGGATTCACCTCCAACCCGGATTTCAATTACCTGCAATCGGACAACGGCAATCTCAACTTCGACAAGGGCGACGTCGTCTCGGCCGCGCTGAAGGGCACGCACGAGCTTGCGCTGCAGTTTCCGCAGGGCTGGCGGGCATTGGCGCGTGGCACGTGGCTCTACGATGCCCGCGCCGATCACACGCGCAGGACGCCTCTCGATTCCGATGCGCGCGATCTCGCCGCGCGCGACGTCACGCTGCTCGACGCCTGGGTAGCGAAGGACCTGGAGATCGGCGACCGCCCGGCGACAGTCCGGGTCGGCAACCAGGTGATCAGCTGGGGCGAGGACATCTTCATCTACGGCGGCATCAACGTCATCAACGCGATCGACCTGCGCAAGGCCCACGTGCCGGGCACGCAGCTCAAGGAAATCTTCCGGCCGGCGCCCATGGCGTCCTTCAACGTGGGCGCGACCACCAACCTCAGTGTCGAGGGGTTTTACCAGTTCCGCTGGAATGCATTCCAGTTCGATCCGGTCGGCACGTTCTTCTCCATCGCGGACGTGGTCGGCAAAGGGCAGCAGCATGCGTTCGTACCCAGCTCGCTCCTGCCCGCCCCACCGGGAACGGTGGGTGACATCGGCACGATCAGCAATGGCACGATCATTCCGGCGGGACAGCGGTTCACGCTCGACGATCTCCTCGCCGCCGGCACGGTGGTGCCCAAACTGGACACCAATTCACCACCGAACTCCGGACAATACGGCCTCGCATTGCGCTACAAGAGTCCTGCCTCGGACGCGGAGTGGGGGCTGTTCTATCTTCGCTATCACGACAAGATTCCGTTCGTAAGCTTCGTGAACGACCCGCAGATCACGTCCAATCCGTTCGGCCTCGGCTACTTCGTCGACTACGGCCGCGACCGGAATCTCTACGGCGTGTCGATGAACACCCACCTCGGCGACTGGGCAGTCGGGGCCGAGCTCTCGTATCGGCCGCGCGACAGCGTCGGCATCGATCCCACCGTCCCGCTTGCCGGACCTTACGCGGCGTTCGCCGCACCCGGGGTGTACCGCGGCTTCGTGGACGAGAAGAAGTGGCAGGCGCACCTCACCGGCATCTATTTGCTCGGGCCGAGCGGCGACCTCGGGTGGCTGCTGCGCGGACTGGGAGCCTCGGAAGGAACGCTCCTCGCCGAGGCGGCGGTAGCGCACTATCCGGGCCTCGACCTCTCGGGCGCGCGCCCGTACCTCCTCACCAACTACGAGCTGCCGTCGAAGACCTCGTGGGGCTACGTCGTCGAGCTCGCAGTGGTTTACCCGCATTTTCTCGGGTCGCCCGTCAACGTCACCCCGCAGATCGACTTCGCGCACGACGTGAGCGGGACGAGCCCCAATGCCGTGCCATTCGTCGAGGGGCGCAAGGCATTCACGCCGTCGCTCAATTTCGAATATCTCAACAAGTGGCGCGCGCAGCTCGCCTACACCATCTTCTCCGGCGGGGGCACCAACAACCTGATGAAGGACCGCGACTTCCTCGCCTTCAACATCTCGGTCTCGTTCTAGCACGACGGGGATGCCGGTGCGATCGCAAGCGAGTCAGGCCAGCAGCGGGGAGCGTGAGATGCCGCACGAGCCCCAGGCAGCCACGAGGCCCTGATGCTCGCCAGGCTGGTGACGCGCCTCGAGCGCGTGCTCTTCGCTCACCGGGCCGCGACCCTCGCGGTCCTGGTGGCGCTCACGGTGGTGATGGGCATGTTCGCCGCACAGCTGCGGATGTCGGCGGGATTCGACAAGCAGCTGCCGCAACGGCACGAATACATCCGCACGTTCTACGAGTACCGCGACCAGGTCTTTGGCGCGAACCGCATCATGGTCGTGGTGCGCGCGAAGAGCGGCGACGTGTGGAATGCGGCCTTCCTGCGCAAGCTGAGCGACGCCACGCAGGCCGTCATGTTCCTGCCCGGCATCGACCGGCGCACCGTGAGCTCGCTGTGGACGCCCACGACGCGCGTGCTGAAGATCACCGAGGAGGGTTTCGAGGCCGAGGACGTGATCGGCGGCAACATCACGCCGGACCAGCTCTCGGCCGACAAGATCGCCCGCATCCGCAACAACGCGATCGCCGGCGGCTACATCGGCCAGCTGGTGGCGAACGACAACTCGAGCGCGATGGTCGTCGCGGACCTCCTCGACAGCGATCCTGCCACCAAGAAGAAGCTCGATTATCTCGACCTGTCGCGGCGCCTGGAGGACGAGGTGCGCGGGAAGCTCGAGACTCCCGAATTCGAGATCCAGATCATTGGCTTCGCGAAACAGATCGGCGATATCGCCGGAGGCGCGACCAGCGTCGTGCACTTCTTCCTGCTCGCGTTCCTGCTCACCGCCGCGGCGGTTTACGTCTATTCGCGCTCGTTCGCCCTCACCGCGCTGCCGCTCCTGTGCTCGCTTGCCTCGGTGGTCTGGCAGTTCGGCACCCTGCGTCTGCTCGGATTCGGCCTCGATCCGCTGGCGGTGCTCGTTCCGTTCCTCGTATTCGCCATCGGCGTGTCGCATGGCGTGCAGCAGATCAACTACATCTCCAAGGAGCTGTGCTCCGGCGTAGACACGATGACGGCAGCGCGGCGGAGCTTCCGTGGCCTGCTCATTCCGGGAACCATGGCGCTGATCACGGCGTTCGTCGGCTTCGCGACGCTCATCCTGATCCCGATCCCGATGATCCGCGAGCTCGGCATCACGGCCTCGATCGGTGTCGCGTACAAGATCGTCACCAATCTCGTGATGCTGCCGGTGGCCGCTTCGTACCTGCAGTTCGACGAAAGCTATGTGGTGCGCATGAACCGGCTGCGGGAACGGCGCACCCGCGTCATGGGGGTGCTCGCGCGCATTGCCGAGACCCGCAATGCTGCCGTGGTGTCGCTCATCGGCATCGCACTGCTCGCCTACGCCTACGTCGAGGGCCAGGGCCGGCAGATCGGGTACCTGCAGCCCGGCGCGCCGGAGTTGCGCGCCGATGCGCGCTACAACCGTGACGCCGCCGACATCGCGGCCAAGTTCGACGTTGGTCTCGACGTGCTCTCCGTGATCGTCGAGACACCCAAGGATGGCTGTTACGACTACGCCACGATGGAGTACGTCAACCAGCTCTCGTGGCAGATGACCAACATTCCCGGCGTGGTGTCGGTCGCATCCGCCCCATTCCTGGCCAAGCAGGCGTTCTCCGGGTTCAACGAGGGCAATCCCAAGTGGGCAGCGCTGCCGCGCGATCCCAAGTCCCTCGCCAATGCCGTGGGACTCGCGCCCGAAGGGTCCGCGCTCTACAACCCTGGCTGCACGATCCTGCCCGTCCACCTCTACCTCTCCGATCATCAGGCGCAGACCATCAAGACGGCCATCGACGGGGTGAAGGCGTTCGCAAGGGAGAATCCAAGCGCCACCATGCGCGTGCGCCTCGCCAGCGGCAACGTGGGCGTACAGGCAGCCACGAACGAGGTGCTCGAGGCGACCGAGCTGCCCATGATGCTGTACGTGTACGCGACCATCCTGTGCCTCGTGTTCGTCACGTATCGCGACTGGCGCGCGATGGTCGCCTGCTGCGTCCCGCTCACGCTGGCGACGCTGCTCGGCTACTGGTTCATGAAGGAGCTGCGCATCGGCCTCACGGTGGCCACGCTGCCGGTCATGGTGCTCGCGGTGGGGATCGGCGTCGACTACGCGTTCTACATCTACAACCGGCTGCAGATCTATCTGGCGCAGGGCATCGACATCGTGACCGCGTTCCAGCAAGCCCTGCGCGAGACCGGCATTGCCACGGTGTTCACGGCGCTGACACTTTCGGTGGGCGTCGCCACGTGGTCATTCTCGGAGCTCAAGTTCCAGGCCGACATGGGGCTGCTCCTCACGTTCATGTTCATGATCAACATGATCATGGCGATGACATTCCTTCCGGCGCTCGCCGTGATGCTGGATGTGTTGATTCCGCGCGTGCGACCCGTTCGCACCCCGCTTCTCAGCCACTGATCGCATCGGAACGCCCGTGTTCGACAAGCTGCTTGCACTCCTGCCCGCACACCCCGGTCCTACGTCGGACACGGTCGGCGCGCCATTCCAGCACCGGCAAGTCGCCGTAGCGGTCCTGCTGCTGGAGCTTGCGCAGGCCGATCACAGGATTCCTCCCGACGAACTGCACGCGATCGAGGCGGTGCTTCGCCAACGGTTCCACCTCGACGCGGGGATGGCATCGCGACTGGTGGAAACGGCGCAAGCCATTCTCGGCGCGGCGCTCGAGGACTGGGTATTCGCGAAAATGGTCCGCAACAGCTTCGATGGCGCGGAGCGCGTGGTGATTTTCAGCATGCTGTGGGAGGTGGTGATCGCCGACGGGCAATTGGGGAAGCTCGAGCAGGACCTGATCGAACACCTCGGACGCGAGCTCGGGATCAGCGCGGTGGAGAGCGAGACCGCTCGCCTCCAGGCGCTCGCCAGAATCAGCGGCGGCGGGACTGTCGCGCAGACAAAAGGCACGGGATGCGATCGCTGACGGCACTCGTGGTCCTCGCCACCGTGTTCGCCTTTGCGGGCGTCGTCGCAGCGCCCGCGACGACGAGCGCGGCACCTGTGGCCGCCTTCAAGGCATCCCACGCCACGAAGGCGCCCCTGCTTGGTATTGCGCGGGCCGGGACACGCCTGGTTGCGGTTGGGGATTACGGCGTCGTGATCCTTTCCGACGATGATGGCGCCACATGGCGCCAGGCCACATCCACCGCGACGCGCCACACGCTCACCGCCGTCACCTTTACCGACGAGAGGCACGGCTGGGCCGTGGGCCACGGGGGGACGGTGCTCGCGAGCAACGACGGTGGCGAGACATGGACGCCGGCGTATGCGGCGCCGGGTGATGCGGCACTTTTGTCCGTGTGGTTCGACAGCGCGGGTCACGGACTCGTCGTCGGTGCCTTCGGCTATGCGATCGCCACCGCGGACGGTGGTCGTACGTGGAAACAGGTCAAGGTGGGCGAAGGCGACGACCGCGACCGACATCTCAACGCAGTGTTCGCGCTGCGCAGCGGCACGGTGCTGATCGCCGCAGAGGCCGGCACCGTGTTTCGCTCGACCGACGCGGGCAACACCTGGACCACCCTGCGCTCGCCCTACAACGGCTCGCTCTGGGGCGGACTCGGGCTGCGCGACGGGACGGCGCTCATGTACGGCATGCGCGGACACGCGCTCTACAGCAGCGACGACGGCCGCACCTGGACCGAGGCGCCGACCGGCAGCAGCGAGTCTTTCAGCGGCGGCACCGAGCTCGCGCGCGGAACCGTGATCCTGGTCGGTCTCGGCGGCGCGGTCGCGCGGAGCGGGAACGGTGGACACACCTTCGAATCCAGCCTTCGGTCCGATCGGCAGACGTACGCGGCGGTCGCGGAGAGCGGGGCAGGACAGCTCGTGATGGTGGGCCTGAACGGGGTTGCGGCCCAGGAATCCGTTGTGCGGTGACGCCACGCTGGTAACCGATCAAGAGGAGATTGCAATGGAAATGGAAACACGGCAGCTCGTGAGCGAAGCCACCACGGCTTTTCTGGCTGCACCGAAGCGCATGCTGATCGGGGCGGATTGGGTCGATGCCGCCGACGGCACACGGCTCGACGTGCGCAACCCCGCAACGGGCGAAGTGTTCGCGACCGTGCCGGCAGGCGGCGCGGTCGATGTCGACCGCGCGGTGCGTGCCGCGCGTGCCGCCTTCGACAGCGGCGCATGGAGCGGGCTTTCACCTGCAGGACGCGAGCGCCTGCTGCTCAAGCTCGCCGATCTCATCGAGGCGAATGCGCAACAGCTCGCCGAGCTCGAGGCGCTCGACAACGGCAAGTCGGTGATGCTCGCCCGCCATGTCGACATGGCGATGGCGGTCGACTTCCTGCGTTACATGGCCGGCTGGGCGACCAAGATCGAAGGAACGACCCACGATGTCTCGGTGCCGTTCATGCCGCAGGCGAAGTTCTTTGCCTTCACGCGCCGGGAGCCCGTCGGCGTGGTCGGGGCGATCATCCCGTGGAACTTTCCGTTGCTGATGGCGGCATGGAAGATCGGCCCGGCGCTCGCCGCAGGATGCACGGTGGTGCTGAAGCCGGCCGAGGAAACGCCGCTCACCGCCTTGCGCCTGGGCGAGCTGATCCTCGAAGCCGGCATTCCGCCCGGTGTGGTGAATGTCGTGACCGGCGATGGCCCGACTGCCGGCGCGGCGCTCGTTTCGCACCGGGGCATCAACAAGATCGCCTTCACTGGATCGACGGAGGTGGGCAAGCACATCCAGCGCGCGGCCGTGGAGAACATGACCCGCGTGTCGCTGGAGCTCGGCGGCAAATCCCCCGTGATCGTGCTCGATGACGCGGACCCGGCGACCGCGGCGGCGGGCGCTGCGCAGGCGATCTTCTTCAACCAGGGACAGGTCTGTACGGCGGGTTCGCGCCTGTACGTGCAGCGCAAGCTCTTCGATCGCGTCGTGGGCGACCTCGCGGCGATCGCCGGCAAGATGAAGCTCGGCGCGGGCCTCGATCCCGCGAGCGAGCTCGGCCCGCTCGTCTCGGAGCAACAGATGCAGCGCGTCTGCGGCTACATCGAATCAGGTCTGCAGCAAGGCGCCCGGGTCGCGGCAGGCGGGGGCCGGGTGGGAGACAAGGGTTACTTCGTTTCGCCGACGGTGCTGGTGGACGCACGCCAGAACATGCGCGTGGTGCAGGAAGAAATCTTCGGTCCGGTGGTCGTCGCATTGCCTTACGACGACGTGGAGGAGGCCGTCACGCTCGCCAATGACACCCAGTATGGCCTCGGTGCCTCGATCTGGTCGAACGACCTCTCGCGAGTCCATCGCCTGATCCCCCGCATCAAGGCCGGCACGGTGTGGGTCAACTGCCACAGCATGCTCGACCCCAGCCTGCCTTTCGGCGGTTACAAGCAGTCGGGTATCGGACGCGAGATGGGGCGGGCGGCAATCGACCTTTTCACCGAGACCAAGTCGGTTCTCATGGCCGTTTAGAAACGCCCGCGTGTGTCCAATGCAACGTGACGCGGCTCGATGGAGGGAGGCAGGCGCATGCAGCGAATGAACGCCGTGCACGCGGGGCTCGCGCTCTTCGTGTTGTTGTTGGTGGGCTGGGCCGGACGTGCCGACGCGTTCGGACAGGACTCGCTCGTGTGGAGCAAATGCACGCCCTGCCACGCGCCGGACGCGCAAGGCCGTGTCACACGCGTCGAGGACATCCGCACCACGCCGGAGGAGTGGGCGGTGATCGTGGATCGCATGCGCCGGCTGCACGGCATGGCCATCAAGAAGGGCGAGATGGACACCCTCCTGAAGGAGCTGTGCGCGACGCAGCTCCTCACGCCGGATGCGCAGCAGAAAGTGGCGTACCTGAGCCTGTGGCATAACGCGCAGACGGTCGAAAAACCGACGAACAAGGAAGAGGAGCGGCTGTTCACGACCTGCGTGCGCTGCCATACCGCGGGCAAGATCTACTCCTACCGCATGACGCCGGAGAGCTGGGCGAAGCTAAGGGATTTCCATCTGTTCGCGATTCCCAGCGTCGTTTTCCAGTTGCGCGAGATGCACTGGATCGAGGAAGCCGATGCCGTGTTCGCCTATCTCGGACACGCTTTGCCCTACGACAAGGCGTGGCAGGCGCCGGCCACCAAGCTCGAGGGTAACTGGGCGATCTTCGGGTACCAGCCGGGACGCGGTGCCTACCGCGGGGAAGCGCGCATCGCCGACGAAGGCAATGCCGAGTATCGAGTCCACGGGTCGCTCAATTACGCCGATGGCACCAGCGAGACATTCCACGGCGAAGCCACGCTGTACGGCGGGTATGCGCTGCGTACGCGTACCCGGAACAACGGCGTGGCCGTGAACGGCGCATTCATCGTCGATGGCGACCGGCTCTCCGGCGAGCAGCACTTCCCGGCCCCGGATTTCCGGACCTCGACGGCGACCTGGCTGCGCAGCAGCGCCGGGTCGAAAGTGGCGCGGGTCCTTCCGGGGTACGTCATCGCCGGTGAACGGACGACCCTCGACGTGCAGGGAGTGAATCTTCCCGAGACAACGCCTGCCGACGTGCACTTTGCCGCCGCGGGAGTCAAGGTGCTCGCCGTCCGCCGCATCGATCCGCAATCGTTGCAAGTCGACGTGCTCGCGCGCGCCGGCACCCCGGTCGACGCAACGCTCACGATCCATGGCATCGAGGCAGGCAGGGTGGTCATCGCACCGGCGATCCACCACATCGCGCTCACCCCGACGCTCGGTCGCGCCCGGCTTTCGTCGGGCCGGAACTATCCCGCAGAAGGCGTCCAGTTCGAGGCGATGGCATTCGCGCGGCGCGGCAGTGGCAAGAATGCAGTCGACGTGCCGCTCGGGCCCGTCCCGGCGACATTCCGCCTTGCCGAGGAGAAGACACGCCCCGACGACGACGACTTGCGCTGGCTCGGTGGCATCGGGGCGAACGGCACGTATCTGCCCATCGGCGACTACGGGCCGAACCCGCTGCGCACGTATTCGGGCGAGAACAGCGGCCTGGTGAAGGTGCTCGCGGAATACCGGCACGGCGGCCGCACGTACAAGGCCCAAGCCCGCCTGGCCGTGACCATGCCCGACTTCATTGCGCGGCTGCGATGAGTGCGCCCCTGCGCTGGGCCGATCATCGGGTGTTCGCGCCCGCGGAGAACGATCGCCCCGCGATCCTGTTCGGCGCCGAGGACGCGAGCCTGTTCACGCTCGAGCCGGAAGCACACGCGATCCTCGCGCGCTGGCGTACGTGCGAGGTGGTCTCGCTCGAACGTGCGGGAGACGCCGAACGCGAGGTGCTGGACGCATTGCGCGACGCCCGCATGCTCCGCCCGGCGAACCTGCCATCGCGCCCGGTCGCGCCCATTCCTGATCCGGCCGGCGTACCGCTCACCACCCTGGTTCTCGAAGTGGCGCAGGCATGCAACCTGCGCTGCACGTACTGCTATGCGGGCGGCGGAGCGTACGGAGGGCAGGCCCGCCTCATGCAACCCGAGCTCGCGCGTCGCGCGGTGCGCTACCTGGTCGAGGCCTCCGGGCCAGCGCCGCGTGTGGCGCTGGTGCTCTTCGGCGGCGAGCCCCTGATGAACCTCCCTGCGATCCGGGCCGCCGTGCTGGAAGGCGAGGCATGCGCCCGGCAGGCCGGCAAGTCGCTCGGCATTTCGCTCACCACGAATGGCACGCGCTTCACGCCGGAGGCGGTCGATTTCCTGACGGAGCATGGCGTCGGCATCACGGTGAGCATCGATGGACCGCCCCAGTTGCACGATGCCAATCGGCGCTATCCCGGCGCCGGTGGCGGCACGTATGCCGACGTGCTTGCGGGTGTCGCGTTGTTGCGCGCGCGCGGCGGCCGGCCACCGGCGGCGCGCGTCACCCTCATCCCGGAGCAGTGGTCGGCGATTCCCGAGGTGTTCGAGCACCTGGTCGAGCTCGGTTTTCTCGAGGTCGGCATCGCGCCGGCGAGCCCCGTCACATCGTCCCTCCTGCCGACGCCCGAGCAGGAAGACGCGCTGTTCGAGAGCTTCTCGTTGCTCGCGCAGCGGTTTACCGCCGCAGCCATGCAGGGCCGCGTCCTGCCGTTCTCGAACCTGCTCGATCTGCTCGCTCGCCTGCATATGGGCCGCGTCAAATCGGCGCCGTGCGGCGCCGGGCTCGGCTATCTCGCGCTCGATGCGGAAGGCCAGTTCTTTCTCTGCCATCGACTGGCCGGCACCGACGCCTTCCGGGTGGGCAATCTCGAGGGCGGCATCGAGCACGGGAAAATCGCGACCTGCCTCGCGGACCAGGCGAAACCGCGCGCGCAAGACTGCGCGACCTGCTGGGCACGCAGCCTTTGCGCCGGCGGGTGCCATCACGACAACCACGTGCGCGAGCACGATCTGGGTCTGCCGCACGGCGGCTCGTGCGACTTCATTCGCCGCTGGATCGAGCTCGGCATTCGCGTCTATGCCGAGGTGCGGGACACGGAGCACGGCGCCGTGCTCGCCTTCCTGCGGCGACGCAGCGCCGAGTGACCTCGGCAACTGGAGCAGCCATGAAAAAGAAGCTCATCGCGGCACTGAACGAAAAGGCTCGGACGATCGAGCGCCTGGCCGACGGCGAACGGAAAACGGCCGAGACGCAGGGGCCCGGCCTGCCGGTGCCACAGGGGTGCACCACGATCTTCGACACCGGCTGGGAGACGAACCCGCGGCCGACGTACCCCATCGGCAACTGCCAGGCTTCCGCACGCGACTTTCACGGCTGTGCCGGTGACTGCTGGTGGCCCGCGCAAGTGCCCGATGGCCTCACCAATCATCCGGACTTCGACGTGGAATGTCCGAGCATTGCGCGCGACTGGCGCAACCTCAAGTACGAATAGGAGCCGCCATGCGGACCATGCCGTTCCTGCCGCTGTGTTGTGCGGTATTGCTCGCGCTCTTCGTGACGAGTGCGGAGGCGGGCGACCGCTTGTACTTCCTGGGCTACGAGATGATCCAGGTGATCGACGGCGACACCGATGACATCGTGGCCGACATCCCGATCAAAGGTGCGAGCCGCGAGGTCGGCATCACGGCCGACCGGAAGTTCATGTACGTCGCCACCAATCGCCATCTGGTGCACAAGATCGATCTCGCGCAAAACCAGGTCGTCGGCACCGTAGACGTCAGCGCCGACGGCTGGAACCGGCTCATGTTCGGCTTCGTGGTGGCCGAGGACGGCAAGACGGCCTATGGCGCGCTGATGTCGCGACGCACGCAGGGTGGCGACGTCGTGATCGGCAAGCCCGTGGTGGCGCAGTTCGATCTGGCGACGGGCAAGATCCTGCGCAGCGTCGAAGTGCCGTGGGGCGTGGCCCACCTGGTGAGCGCGCAGGGTGGCGCGACGCTCTACGCGTTCGGCCAGGACCTCTACAAGATCGACACTACGGGGAACGAGCTCAGGATCGTCGAAACGGTGAGCATGTTCGACCGGAAGATGAATATCCTGCCGTTCTGGGACTACGCCTTCGACAACGGCGGCATTGCCAGCATGAATTACTACACGCCGGATCTCATGGGCCTGCTGCTCGTCGATCAGCGCACCGGCGTCATCACCGACATTCCGCTGAAGGGTCCGCCTGCCATGGCGTACTCGGTGGTGCTGTCGCCCGATCGCAAGAAGGCGTATGCGGTGATGGACGATCTCACCGTCATCGACCTCCAGAAGAAAACCTATGTCGCTTCGGTGCCCGTGCACGAAGGCACGTGCTACGGCGTCAACGTCTCGGGCGATGGCCGCAAGATCTACGTCGGAGGAGGCGGGGCGACGGTGACGGTGTTCGACGCGAAGACGCTGAAGCGGCTCAAGGTGCTGCAGATGGCTTCGGACGGCATGGATCTGCGGCGCATCAGCTTCTAGCGTTGCGCGATGGAATACGCCCTGCGACTGGCGAGCCCGGAACCGCCACCACGCGATGCGCGCGGAGCGTGCCCATCGCCGTGGCGGGAGCTGTTGCCCGACGGCGATGTCGTCGCACTCTACTTCGGTACGGAGTTTTGCGAGGACCGCCTACCCGCACCTGACGAAGCGGCAGTGTATTGCGCACTGGCGCGGGCAAACGGCTGGCAGTCGACCCTGCTCACGCCCCTCGTCTCGGATGACGGGCTGGCGCGCCTCGACATTCTTCTCGGGCATATCGCTAGCCTCGATCCGAGCGCGGCAGTCGTGTTCAACGACTGGGGCGTACTCGATCTCCTCCGCAGCCGGCATCCGGGATTGTTCCGGCGTGCCGGGCGGCTCATGAACCGTTCGCTGCGTGATCCGCGGGCGTATGGTGACGCGAGATATGGCGGCCCGACGCACGACGATGCACGTTTTCGCGGCATGCGCGGCCTCCTTGCCGCTGCCGGCGTGTGTGCGATGGAGACCGATCCTGATCTCGAGGGTGGATTCCTCGAGATAGGCAGGCAGGGCGATGGCGCGGCGATGCAGCGCGCATTGCACGTCCCGTTCACGTTCGCTGCCTCCGGTCGCAACTGTCCGCTCAAGGCCGGCCTGTATCCGGCCGGCGCCGGGTTTGCCAAGGTGCTGACCGAACCCTGCCCGGCGCCCTGTCGCGGCAGCGCGATGCCGGTCCGCCGCGAAGACACGCCGGTGCCGCTCTGGCGCGCGGGCAATACGCTTTTCTACGAAACGCCGCGTGACGCCGCGATGGCATGGCTGCCGCACACCGATCGCGTCGTCGTGCATGTTGCAGCGACGCCGTGAAGATCCTCGCACCTCTGGCGAAATCGGACGAGGTCGAGCCGCTCATCGCGGCCGGTGCGCACGAGTTCTACTGCGGCATCACACCCCCGGGCTGGGCCGACCTGTTCGGAGCTACGTGGGTGCACCGCCGCAACCCGCGCACCGGCGTCGCGGATGTCGCGGACCTCGAACGCAGCATCGCGCTCGCGGGCAACCGGCCGGTGTACGTGACGCTCAATGCCGCCTCGTATCCCGCCGGTGCGGTGCCGCTGCTCGTCCGCTTCGGGCATACCCTGGTCGAAAGGCTGGGCGTCGCTGCGCTGATCGTCGGTGACGTCGAGCTGCTGCTGGCACTCGTCGCGGAAGGTCTCGGCGCGTACATTCACGTCTCCAGTCTCGCAAGCTGCCGCAATGCGCGCGCGGCTGCGTTCTATCGTGACCTCGGCGTCGCCCGGGTGATCCTTCCGCGGCACGTGAGCTTGCGCGAGATCGAGCAGGTCGCCGCGGCCGGGATTCCGATCGAGGTCTTCGCGCTCAACGATGGCTGTGCGTTCGAGGAGGGCACCTGTGCGACCACGCACGCCTACGGCGCCTTCTGCATCGAGGATCGCCTGGAGGGGAAGCTGGCACCGTTGTCCGAGCGCTACGAGTTCTGGAAATGGACCCTCGACAATTGCGGCAGCCAGACGAGCCGCGGCTACACGCTGGGACCATGCGGACTGTGTGCATTGCCGCGTCTCCTGCGGGCGGGGATCGCGAGCGTCAAGGTGGTCGGGCGCGAGGCGTCCTGTGCACGCAAGGCCGGCTCCGTGCGGCTCGCGTCGATCGCCCTCGAGCAAGCGCAGGCACACGCCACGCCGGAAGCGATTCGTGCCGCCGTGATCGCCGAGCGTGGCGCGCCGGAGCTCTGTGCGGACGCGCATCTTTGCTACTACCCGGACGTGTGGGGCGGCGCGGGCGCGGCGCCCGGCAAGGCTGAGTCTCCCACGAAACGTCGCGTCATCCGGCTGCATCCCGTGCACGGCGACGCGACCCATGCCGGACGACCCGAAGCGGCGAGGGAAGCGCTCGCGGAGCCGCAGGCACGCGCCGGGAATGCGCCATGTTGAAGGAGCTCGCGCCGTTCGCCGGCCATCTTCGCGGCCAGGGACGCGCGCTCGGCATGCTTTTCATGCTCGGCTTGTGCGGTGCCGCCGTGTCCCTCGCCACCCCCCTGGTGGGCAAGGCGTTCATCGACGCGGTCACGACGCGTAACGAATTCGGCATCATTCCGCAGATCGCGGGAGCGCTGGTCGTGCTCGGCCTGCTCGATGTGGCACTCGCCGCAGTTTCGACGCGCCTGCACGCGCGCGTTTCCGCAGACGTGCTCGCGAGCCTGCGTGCGGCGCTGTTCCGGCGCTGCCTCGACGCGCCCCTCGAGGGGATCGAGAGCTTTCGCCAGGGTGACCTCCTGACCCGTTTCGGTAGTGACGTGCCGCGCATCCAGGTGCTGCTCGTCGATGGCGCCATCGGCGCGGTGCAGAGCGTGCTGTTCCTCGCGGTCGCGGCGGTGATCACCGCGAGTCTTTCGCCGGCGCTCGCGCTGTGGAGCTTCCTCGGCGTGCTGCTCGCCTTGCTGGCGACCGGCGCGTTCCGGCGGCCCATCGAGACGAGGACGAAGCGCGTGCGCGACGCCATGGCAAACCTTTCGCACTTTCTCGCCGAACGCCTCGCGGCACTGCGCGCCATCCGCTTGCATCGCGCGGCCACTCCCGAGCACGCGCGCCTCGCCGATGCCAATGACCGCCTCAACCACGAGGTCGTCGCATTCCAGTCATTCGATGCCTTCGCGAAGGGCGGGCCCGCGCTCTTGATGACCTTCACCCTCGCGTGGGTGTACGTGCTCGGGGGGCGCTTGCTGGAGTCGGGCAGCATCAGTCTCGGGACGTTCGTTGCCTTCGTGTTGTACCAGGGACGCCTGTTCGCTCCGGCGCAGGGATTGCTAGGGCTGATGCGCAACGTCCAGGAAGCGCGGGTGAGTCTCGCTCGCGTGGTGGAGGTGCTCGGGAGCGACGGCCCCTCGGCGGTCGAGCGGGTCGCGACCGACCCGATCCGTGCATCCAGTCAGCACCCGCGCCGGGAGATGTACACAGATGCGCGTGCCGAGACGCAGACGCGCGGCGCCGCGCTCGCGTTTCGTCACGTCGGCTTCGCGTATCCCGGCAAGCCACCTGTGCTGCGCGACGTCGATCTTCATGTCGCGGCGGGTGAGCGCATCGCGCTGTTCGGCGCTTCCGGCGCCGGCAAGACCACGCTCGTACAGCTCCTGTTCGGCCTGCGTGCGCCGGCCGTGGGCACGGTGCTGGTGGACGGCCGTCCCGTCGGCGATGTCGAGCCATCCGAGCTTGGCTACGCCGGCGGCGAGCCCTTTCTCGTTCACGCCAGCGTTGACGAGAACGTGCGCTATGCGATGCCCGCGGCGAATCTGCGGGCAGTCGAGGATGCCCTGGTGGTGGCGGACGCGGCCACGTTCGTGCACGCGCTGCCTCAGGGACTCGCCACCATCGTGGGCGGACGCGGGCTCGCCTTGTCGGACGGTCAGCGGCAGCGCCTCGGGCTCGCGCGCGCCGTGCTTCATCGTCCCCGCATTCTGGTTCTGGACGAAGCGTTCTCCGCGCTCGATCTCGACACCGAGGCCAGGATTCGCAGCCGCATCTGGTCAGCGCTCACCGGTTGCACGGTGCTCGCCATTTCCCATCGCCCCTGCGGCCTCGACGAATTCGATCGCATCCTGTTTCTCCACGACGGATCGCTTACCGAGGTCACCCCCGCGGAGCTCAGGACCCTGGTGCGCTACGAACGCGCATGGACGTGATCAGGCCTCGATGCAGATGAACGCAGCGCCACGGATCGCGCTGGTGGACACCGGTGTCAACCCATGGCACTCCCACGTCGGTGGCTCTGTCAGCGGGTGCCGCATCTTTGCCGGTACCGACGGACGTATCGACGAGGATGGCGACTTTCGCGATCTCGTCGGGCACGGAACCGCCATTGCCGGGATCATTCGCGAGGGACTGCCCGACGCGCACATCTTTGCCTTGCGGGTGTTCGACACCGAGCACGTAACCTACCCGTCGCTCGTTGCACGCGCCATCCTGCGCGCAGCGGCCGAGGAATGCACGTTCATCAACCTGAGTCTTGGCGTGCCGCCCGGACCCGGGGTCCACGCCATCCGTTCGGCGTGCGCCGCCGCCCTCGACGCCGGGTGCGTGCTCGTTGCGTCGACCGAACCGGGCCGCGCGGGCTGGTTGCCGGCGGCGGTGCCGGGTGTGCACGTGGCCAGCGCCGACGACAGTCTCGCACCGGGGGTGGTACGCGCGAGCCACTTGCAGCTCGCCGCCGCGGGCCGTCCGCGCGATCTCGCGCGCATTCCACGCGAAGCGAACCTCTGGGGTCATTCGTTCGCGTGCGCACGGGCGCTCGTGCATCTCGTGACACACGGAGCGCACGCACTGGTGGAAGATGCGGGACCTCACGCGTGACCAAAGCGGCGGAGCCCGCGTGTTGGCCTAAACGAGACCGCCTGTCACCAACCTGGCCGGAGTTCGATCGGGATGGCTGCTATCGGCCCCACTCCGGTCCAACGCCCAGAGCCCCGAAAGCAGTCGGCCAGCGGTGCGAATCGACCGCAGCGGACATGCGTTCGGCCGGAAAGCGGCTATTCAAATCGATCCCGATAACGAGCGAAGCCATGAGGAAATCCAGCTCAGTCATTCTGGGGTATTGCGAGAGTTGGTTCATGCCTGGGAAGGTCTTTAGTCAAGAATCTAAGATCTGATGAAAACAGATCGTATTTGGTCAAGTCGGTCACGGGTACAAAGCGTATTTGTCTTATCTCCGGCGAACAGGGCTTCGCTAGTCCAGAGTCCAGGCTCTGCCGCAATGCTGCAAATCCGTCACGGGGCGCGCAGCGAAAGTAGAAGTCTAGTCTGTACGGTCCGGGTTCTTCGGCAATATAGGGAATGGCATCGATCCTGAGCAGTCGGATCACCGTAATCTCGATACCGAGTTCTTCCAATATTTCCCGGCGCAATGCGGATTCAATCACATCGTCAGAGGAGCTGTCGTTGCGTGGCCTGGTGGGATCTCCGGGAGTCGACTCGAGGGACCCCCCGGGCAGGCCCCATGTACCTTTGGCCCGATAGCTGTGTTCGACCAGGAGCACTTCCGAGGGGGAGCTGTTCTCGTCGATCATGACAGCAACAGCCCCTACCAGCCACTTTCGGGCGAGCAACCCCTTTAGGAACCCGGCCAGCCGAGGTGGGAAGAGCCGCCAGACGCGAAGAGAGAACCTGTGGAGATCAGGGTGGTGCTCAATGAAGCGCGCTAGCCAAGCGAACATTTCTGTTTATGGTCCAAACGAAGAGCAGATCGCCGAAATCACGCTCCTCGCTGCCGAGCAGGTGCAATGCTTCGGGCTGAAGCCGAGCGTCGCGCTGGTGTCGCACTCGCAGTTCGGTTCGTCCGATGTACCTCCGGCCGTAAAGATGCGCGACGCCCTGGACATCGTGCTGCGTCAGGCGCCGGATCTTGCCGTCGACGGCGAGATGCGCGTCGATTTCGCGCTGTCGAAGGCGCTACGCGACAGCGAGTTCTCGGACTCGCGGCTGACCACCGATGCCAACCTCCTGATCATGCCGAACGTCGATGCGGCGAACATCACGTACAACGCGCTGCGTACGGTGGCGGGCGGGGGCATCACCATCGGTGGCATGCTGCTCGGCGCGGCCAGGTCGGCGCACATCATGACGCCATCGTCGACCGTGCGCCGCATCGTCAACATGACGGCCGTGGCTGTCGCCGATGCGCGCACACAGCGATAGGAAGCAGCGTTGGTGCGAAGGCAAGGTGCGCTGATCTCATAGCGGGCATTGCCGCGAACGGTCGGGGACGTCGCGAACCCATTTTGTCCGGCCGGTGTGGAAGCTGGCCTGTGGGAGAGCTGGCGAAAGCAAGCGGTACGACCGCCATTTGACGCGGCCAGGTCTGCACACTGCCTGGGCCAAGAGGAGACGCTGAGTATTCTTCCAATCGCGGTCACTCGACAACAGTCCACCCACAGTTTGGACCCGGTGCCTCCATTTCGGCGATTGGTTGATGTCCGTCAATTGGCATGCTCGGGCATAGGCGCCGAATATAACCGTTAAAGCAGTAGTTGCTCGATGCTGTCGCGGGGTGTCGGATCTACGGCCGTTTCGGGTCGCGGCACCCCGAGGCGGTGCCCGGTACCTATCATCCAACGTGGCAGCGAGTGCGCGGTCAACACGGCCTGCGCCAGGCCGCTGCGAGAAAAGAGGCTGTCATGACGCGCCGAAACAACCGCGGTTTATCGCCGACCCAGCCGATCGGCGCCGGCGACGTGGGCCGCTATCGCGACCGTATCTACGACGATCCCAAGCACGATCCTTACCAGGCGAAGGGCAAGTATCGCGAGCCGGCTGCCTGCCCGGATTGTGGCGCGGTCTACATGCAGGGCCGCTGGCGCTGGGGCGCCGCGGCCGCCGACGCGGTGAAGCTGCAGTGTCCCGCGTGCCATCGCGTTGCCGACAAGATGCCGGCTGGAACGCTGGTCGCCGAGGGTACGTTCGTGGGCGCGCACGTCGACGAGCTGACGCGGCTTCTGCGTCACGTCGCCGAGCACGAGGCAGGGGATCATCCGCTGAATCGCATCATGGCGCTGGACTTCGATGGCGACGTCATCAAGGTGACCACCACCGACACCCATCTGCCCCAACGCATGGCCGAGGCGCTGCACAGCGCGCACCAAGGCGTGATCAAGATCGAATACGGTCACGACGAATACGGCGTGCACGCGCGCTGGGAGCGGTGAAGCGCGCGCCGCCTTGAACCGGAGATATCCGGATGCCATGGACAGCCGATCGTTTTCCACCGGCCATGGCCGGACTCGAGCCCGATGTGCGCGCGAAGGCCATCGAGATCGCCAATGCGCTGCTCGAATCGGGCCACGACGAGGGCCAGGCCATCCGCATTGGTATCGCGTCGGCGCGGCGCTGGGCGGCTCGGCGAGGCGAATTCTACCCGGTCGAGCCCTTCGTCGCCTCCGGCGTGCGCGCGTTGCCGCACTGGGTCGGTCGCGATCGCGGCTGGGAGACCTGACGCGCTGTCCGCGCCGCCATGATCGAAGCACTTCAGCCCGCGTCGTCGTGCCCGCGGACCGGGTGCGGTTGCCCCGTGAGCTGACGCTGCCGCAGGGCGCCGTAGGGGTCGTGCCCTTCGCCCGCGGCTCCGATAGGTCGTTGCATAGCCCGCGCAATCGCTACGTCGCACAAGTACTTCACGACGACGGGCTCGGCACGCTGCTGTTCGACCTGTCGACGCCCGCGGAGGGTGCCGACTTGGCGCAACTGGGCATCGGGCTGCTCCGGTTTATTTATTCAGCCTATCGCGCATTCCTTTCACCTTGTCGTGCGCTTGTCTTATGCTTTGAAACTGGCGATCGACGATGTCGCGCACGCGCGCGGGCAGGGTTTCATCCAGTGCCTTCTGGTATTCCTTGACGGCATGGCCTTCGCCGGTTTCGATGGCTGTCAGGATGGCGTGGTCGCCCCCGCCCAAGGTTGATTTAAGATCAATCCAGCCGCGATGCAGTGCCGCTGCAACGCTGCCTGTTTTTTGGGGATCGCCACCCAGAACTAGTACCGGTGGTTGCAGATCACGGATGAACTGCGCGTGAGCGCGGATCTGTTCAAAGCAGAACTGTTTGATCGGTGGCGTCTCGATCTTCTCGGCCGCCTCCTGGTAGCCTCTCTGGGCGTCGCGGTTCACTTCAATCAGCCTGTTCAATGTGCTGACCACTTGATCCGGTTGCATTGCAGAGTTGCTCATCGTTGCCCCGCTCTTGTCCAAAACAGACGCATGACGTAGGGCCATCCGCAGGTGTAGGGTGTTTCATGAATCGCCAAACCCATCAACGCCCGACCCACACAGCGCGGCGGCCCTACATGAAAGCATCATCCAGCATGATCAGCGAAATGCTCAAGCTTGCTCCACGGCTGGAATTCGAGAAGCTGGTCCGGGATACCGGTCCGGCGCGCGGCGACAAGACCGGGGAGTTGGAGCCAGTTCGTGGCGATGATGTTCGGCCTGTTGGGACGGGCGCACTCGCTGCGCGGGATCTGTGGTGGCCTGCGCGGGTGCAACCGCCATTGTGAGTGCCGCCGGGCAACACTTTCTGAAGGAAACCGGCATGCGAAAGCTACTGATCCCCTGCGATGGTTCGGACAATGCATTACGGGCGGTGCGATATGCAGCATCTCTGGCGAAAGAGCTTTCCGATGTGGAACTGGAATTGCTGAATGTGCAGGATCCTTTGCCGCAAAAAGTGCACTCCGTCCTGTCCGAGCAGGAAATCGCGCGTTGGCAAGCCGGCGAGGCCGACCTCATTCTGCAACCGGCCAGGCAGATTCTCGACGCCGAAGAAGTTAGATACCAGGTACGCACGCGCGTCGGCTCACCGGCCAACGAAATTGCGCGGCATGTCCAGGAAACACAATGTGACGCAATCATCATGGGAACCCGTGGCATGGGTCCGATAGTCAACTTGGTGATCGGTTCGGTCGCCACCAAGGTCATCCACCTGGTCGAGGTCCCGGTGACTCTGATCAAGTAAGCGCGGCGCGCACGACCGCAGTTGCGCGAAATGCTCACCGTCCCCAGATGCTGCCGTGCGATAACAGGTGATGGCAAGCCGGGGGAGGCCTGGTGGCGATTCGCCGCGCGTCGTAGCGCCACAAGCTGCGCTGGCACGGGGCACGGCCCAACGTGAACGTGGCAGAGGTGCCTGCGTCCGCACATCCCGGCCAATCGACCCCGGGAAATGACGAGGACCCGATAAGCCCTGGCCGCCCAGGTGCAGCCGTACGGCAAGGCCGCCGACAGAAGCCATTCGATGGCGCTATCTTGCCGAAGCGGACGCTCAACGTTTGACATGAGGTGACCGCGGTGGCCGCGGGCCGACGGGCCGGATCGGTGATGGCCGATGGAAGGCTTTGGTGTCGGAATCAACTACTGGTTTGCCTGAAGCATCGCCGCCATCTTTTGATGGATCAAGTTAATTGCCTTGAGAGGCCGAATTAGCACTTTGAACTCGACGATCCTGCCTTCGTCGTTCCATTTGATCATGTCGATCCCGTTGACGGTGGTACCTTCAATTTCGACTTGGAACTCCAGCGCGGCATCACGAGGACCCGTGAGCTCTCGGATGTAACGAAAGGAATCGTTGAAGAATACGTGGAAGGCGGCGGAGAGATACAGAAGCGTGATCGTCTTACCGACCTGCGGTGCGTGGACAACCGGCGAGTAGAAGACGACGTTGTCGGCGAGAAGGGAACCGAGGTCCTTTGTGTTTCGGGTGCGCACAAGTTCGTGCCAGGTGCTGAGCGTGGCGAGAGTCATCTCCAATCTCCAAGGACTACCCCGTTCATGGACGACAAACATTCGACGTGAGGCGCGGTTTGCGAACGCCGGCCGACCTCCCGTTCGATCGCTTGCATCTGCTGGAGGTTGTCGTGCACGATTGATGCGTTGGACCAAAGTCTGTTATCCGGAGGCAGGACATGATCAAGGTAAGCGTTATGTACCAGAACACTCCCGGCGCTCGATTCAACCACGAGTACTACCGCGACAAGCACATGCCGCTCGTGAAAGCTCGCATGGGGGACAGTTGCAAGTTCTACACTGTGGACAGAGGCTTGGCCGGTGGTGCTCCCGGCACAGCGGCTACGTACATCGGCATGTGCCACATCTTCTGTGATTCCGTCGAAACCTTTCAAGCCGGCTTTGAAGTTACCCACGTTTCGTGGACAGTTCCCGCGCCACCTTGGCCTTGGTCTTGTCTCCAACGGAAGCCAACCGCACCGCCTCGAGCTTGAATTCCCTGGTATGGTGCCTGCGTTCCTTGCGTTCCATGACACAGCCCTCCTAAGGCCATTGTGCCTGTCTGGAAGTCCACGAAACGTGGGTGACTTCAAACGCGGCCCCCGCGATAGCGTGAGATAACACCGAACCGCCCTTCGGGCCACTGTCGCAATGGCGCCTACGTTGCGCGAACGTCGACGTGGTAAAGCCCCCACGGGCAGTTCGCGAACCGCTCAGGAAGCGGCTTCGCGGCAGCTTCGGGAAAATGGTCCGCGTCGTAGACCGCCCAGAGCGGCCCGAGTCCGCCCATGGGTAGCGGTTGATCGTCTCGATGCGTCGCCACGATAAACGCGTACTTGCGCGCGTCGCTCCATGTCACCGTGGGCGCATAGCCGTCCACCGCACGAAGAGTGAGCGTGGACGAGCCGTTTGCGCGTACACCAGCCACCTCCAGCACATCGGTCAATAGCGGGCCGCGCAGCCGGTGGCGCTTGCCGTCGTACTCGAGCGTTGGCTCGATGGTTTTCGTTGGGAGCGCCGCAAGGCGCCTCCACTCCATGGCATACGCAGCCGCAAACGCCACGCCGTGCTTCGACATGAGCACGTCGAATGCCGGGTCAAAGGCGCCGCGATTGGGTTTCGCGATTGCGCCGGTGATCGTGAGGAGCACTGGCGCCGTGGGTGCAATGGTGTTTCTGGTCTGGGCCGCCACGGGCGATGCGGCAGCCAGAAGCATGGATGCAAGGAATTCGCGTTTGTGCATGAGCAGTGATGGTCCGACCGATGCTGGCCTTGCCATACATCCAACGAGCGCATGGCCGCGGCCCTTCTGTTAAGAGGGTGCGGCCTTCGATCATCGCACGAGTCGGCTCGGTCCCGAGATCAATGGATGCATCGAGCCGTCCGCATGGCTCATCGGCGATCTGGAGTACGCAGGCGCCGCCGGACCGGAACCGGCGTATCGGTCCCGACGGCAACGGGCAACAAGGTCAAGAGGTCCTGATCCTCCGCCGGACAGGAGCGTTACGCGTTGGCTGCGAGCGGTCGTGCAGCCCACTGCGCCGCGACTTCGGCGAAGCGCTGCACTTCCTCTGCCGGCACCGGCGTGCCGCACTCGTAGCAGCTGTTCGTCATCCTGTTGAACCAGCGACAGCCGCATGCATCGCAAGCGAGCTCGGGGGCCCCCGAGGGGTTACGGAAGATCATCGGCAGGCACCAAGGAAGGGCAGCCCGAGTGCCTCGAGGAAGTCCTCGTAGCCGAGCTCGCGCAGGTCGCTCTTCGAGCGCAGCACGAAGAGCTGGATCGCGCCGCCCGTGATCCTGCGCTTCATCTCGCCCAGTGCGTGCTGGGGGTCCTGCGCGAGCACCGCATCGAACGCACCGTCGTTGCCCACGAAGAGCAGGTCGGCACGAAGCTCGTCGAGGCCGCCGAACTCGCCGCTTTTCGCGCGCAGCTCGCGGCCGTCGTGCTCCCAGACGAGCATCGACACGGGATCGCACCGGCGCTGCACCACCGAGCGTGCGATGCCGTCGGCGCCACGTCGATGCCGCGGTACCAGCGCCATGCGCATGCGCGGGTCCGCGTCTGCGAACAAATGCTGGCAATGATCCAGGACGTCTTGCCACGCCTGGGGGGCGAGGGTGGTGACGAGGAGCGCGTCCATCATGATGACCGGCCCCGCGCTAGATACGCACGCCCAGCCGGTAGCCTTCCTGGATCGCGGCATCGAGCCCGCGCGGGATCAGAACGTCGCCGCAGCCGTGGAGTTCGTCGATCATCCATTCGAAGTCCCGGAAGAGCTCCTGGTTGGACTTCCGCGGTCCCGCCGCGATCACGGTGTCGGCGGAGAGGAAAGCTTCGGCCCCCTTGGCGGTGACGATGGTCACGCCGTCGGCCGCGATGCGCTTTACCTGCGCCGAAGTGAAGGTGGTGATTCCGAGTTCCTCGATCCATGCGTTATGGCGCCATTTGAACGATGGCATCACGTCCCCGGCGATGCGCTTCTCGGCTTCGACGATCGTTACGGTCGCCCCGCGCTTGCGCAGGGATTCGGCCAGGACGAGGCCGACCTTGCCGCCGCCCAGCACCACGACGTTGCTCCCTGCAGCGACGCGGCCCATCGCGACATCGGCGGCGTCCACCAGATGCTCCCGGCCGTCGATGTGCCGGTAGCCGTCGAGATCGATGCGAGCTCCCGCGGCCATGATGCACACATCGTACTGGTGCAGAAGCGAGCGCATCAGCTTGGGATTGGCCTCCGTGTTGAAGACCATCGCAATGCCGTGCTTGACGGCCATGGTCTCGTAATAGCCGACCACGCTCATGAGGTCGTCGCTCCGCGCGAGATCGTGGGTCGCGTAGCCCAGGAGCGCGCCGCCGATCCGGTCCTGCTTCTCATACACCGTGACCGAGTGCCCCCGTCGTGCCGCCGTGATCGCGCATTCCATGCCCGCCGGCCCGGCGCCTACGACCATCACCTTCTTGTGCACGGCGGCAGGAGTGATGGCGTATTCCGGTTCGACCTCGTGGCCGAGCGCGGGATTCATCGTGCACGTGTAGGGCAGATCGCGAAACAGGCGTGACAGGCAGTTGAGCGAGCCGATGCAGCGACGGGCTTCGTCGAGACGGTCTTCCGCCGCTTTCTGGATGAGTTCGGGATCCGCGAGAAGCGGCCGGCACACTTCCCAGAAATCGAATTCGCCGCGGCCGATGCAGGCATTCGCCATCACCGGATCGGGCAGGCGATTGCCGAACGCGATGAGCGTATCCGGACACACCTCCTTCGCGCGCACCGCAAGGCGATTCCAGTAGCCCGGCGGAATGTCACGCCCGATGGAGGACTCCGGAGCCTCCTGCCAGCCGACCGTCACGCTGATCATGTCGACGCCGCAATCGGCCGCTTGCCGCATCAGGGCGAAGCAGTCGTCCTCGCTGTTGCCGCCCCATTGATCCATGAGCTCGCTGCCATTCAGGCGGATGACGAGCGGATGCTCTGGAGTTGCCTGCTTGATGGCGTCGATCAGCTCGCGCATGAAGCGGCCGCGATTCTCGAGCGAGCCGCCGTACTCGTCCGTCCTCTGGTTGGTGAAGGCGGAATTGAAATTCGCAAGCAGGTAACCCATGAAGCTGGTGACCTCGGTGCCGTCGAACCCGGCCTTGACCGCACGCTTCGCGGCATCGGCGTGCTCGCGCACGCATTGGCGGATATCGTCCCTCGACATCTCGCGTGGCGGCCGGAAATGAGGGAGCGTTTGCGGCACGATCGACGGTTGTACGCAGTATCCGAGATCGATGCCACCGTAGCGCCCGGCATGCAGGATCTGCTGGATCGCGAGCGCGCCACCATCGTGAATGTGCCGGGCGATGGTCTCGAACTGCGGCAGGAATTTGTCGTCGAAGATCGCGATCTGCCGGAAGTACGCCTTGCCCTCGCCACGCGGATCGGGATACGCACCCTGGTTGGTGATGATGCCGCATCCGGTGCTGGCGATCACGCGCATTCGCGCGAGCTCGCGCGGCGTGATGAAGCCGTCGCGGGTGTTGTAATTGGATACGCAGCACGCGCCGTACTTGATCAGATTGCGCGTGGCGAGCTTGCCCAGTTGCCCGGGCCGGAACAGGGCGGCAAGCTTCGCTTCACCGGGGCGCAGCATGGTCGACGTCATCGGTCCCTCTCGAGCGACCCGCGTGCACGGGGAGCGTGCCGACGCCGGGCACGCCATGGTAGGGGCGGCGTCCCGCTCCGGCGTTGAGATGCATCAACCTGCGCCGGCAATCCGGCGTCCCATGCGACGGACGCCGCGCGGACCGCGACCGAGGCGACGCCCCGAATGGCGCCCGCCGCTGGGCGGAAATCTACGGCGCTGACTTACCCGTCGGCACGCTCAATCCTGAACACGCCGGGATCGTCGGCATGCTCGAGCACGCGTCGCACCCGGTCCTGCCAGAGCGTCCTGAATTGCGCTCGCTCGTCTGCAGATGCTGCGCCGGCCACACACCGGCGCAACAAGGGCATCAGCGCGGGATCGGCGGGAACGCCTTGGAGGTCCGCCGCGGCGTCGACCGCTGCCCCGGTATCCACGCGCGTGAAGCGCATTTCGAGCGGTACCGCCGCGGCAAACGACAGCAGCGCGCGCCGATCGAAGTGACCGGCGATCCCCTTGAAACCGGCGTCCCCCGCCGCACCCGTGAGCAGGGCGGCGACATTGGCGATCACGCCCGTCACCCCGGCAGCGGAATCACCCTGCATCTCGACACGCACCCCGCCACGCTCGGGCACATCGGTGCCGTACAGTGCGCGCAACGCGCGGCACGTCAGCACCCACGCCGAGGCGACCGTCGGACACGAATGCCCGGCGAGCTTGACCGCATCGACGTAGCGATACTCGATGAGCCCGTCCTCGGCGGCGCCGAGAAACTCGGCGAGCGGGTCCCGCACCGTGATGGCTGGTGCGGCATCGAAGAACGCGGGGTGGCGCATCGCTGCGCCTGTTGGCGAAGTCTCGCGGGGACGCCGATCGGCCACGTCTAGGCTTTCACGAAGTCGATGACGATGGCACCGGGCTCGCGTTGGCGATACTGGATCGATACGGTCTCGCGATAGCGCGCCTGAAGCTGCTCGAGGAGCGGCAGGGGATCGTGGTCGTTGACGAAACGCATGGTCTCGCCGGGTACCAGGGCGTCCAGGGCCCCGAAGATCGCGGCGTGGCGGAAGCGCTTGGCGACGCCTCGCGCATCGAAGGGATAGATGCGGTCGACGGAGAGGTGCATGTGGGCGTGCTGTGTCATTGCGTACTCCTTGGGCTCAGGTTGCAGCGGCCTTTGCGGGGGCCGCCGGTTTGGTGCTGCTCGTGCGACGCGCGGGCGTGCTGACGCCCGCGGTTGGAATCTGCTCGCCCGGAGCCAGGAGCTCCCGGGCGCGGCGCTGGAGCGCGAGGTACGAAGCCTTGAAGCCATTGTCGTGCGGGGTCGTGTGGGCAAGCTGATGGGCGAGCGCCTCCAGCGCATGGAGCGCATCGCTGGTGCGCTGGAGCTCGGCGCGCGTGGCCTCGTGCTCCGATGCGTACACGAACTCCACCTTGCGATGCTCGCACACGCCGATGCACGTTTGTGGGGCTTCGATGCTGCCGCAACCGATGCATTGCCATGCCTTCACGTGTTCAGCCATGTTGCCCACCTCGGTTCTGCGGAATTGCCAGGCGCCTGCGCCGCCGTTGCGCCATCGGGTTCAGTTGCGCCGTGCGACCGGATCGCTCGCTCGTGGCGAGGATGCGGGCGGAAACAGCACTTTCTTGAGGCTCGCCTGGTTCTTCGCGAGATCTTCGAGCGTATAGCGGTCGAGCACCGCGTAGAACGCCTGCACCGCCTCGTCCAGCACTCCGCGCAAGCGACAGACCTGCGCGATGGCGCACAGCGCGGATCCCGGTTCGAAGCAGGCGGCCGGCATCGCGGCACCTTCGGCGGCGCGTACGACGTCCCCCACGTTGATCTCCCGTGCCGGGCGCGCGAGCGCGAGACCACCACCGCGACCGCGTACATTCGCGAGGAAATGTTCCTTGCCGAGGGCATGAACCACCTTCGTCAGGTGGCTTTCCGAGATGTCGTACGTGCGGGCGATCTCGGCGATCGTTGCGCGCCCACCCGGTTGCACGGCGAGGTAGATCAGAACGCGCAGGCTGTAATCGGTGAAGCTCGTCAGTCGCATGATCCACGTCCCGCGAAGTTGAAGAAAAGGGGCGGCGAACGTATCGCCGCCCCGGATTACGGGAGCCGCTTACGTCGTTTGCAGCGCCCCGCGGTTGGCCTCACTGGCGAGCGGACGCCGCAGGAGCTTGAGCGCGTAGGCCGCCAGGCACAGGCCCCCGATCGAGAACACGATGTCCCCGGGCATGCGCAGCCACACGAGTGTTTCCATCACCTTCGAGTGGATGATCGCCGGCGAACGTGCGTACCACAGTCCCTCGTGCACGCTCCAGTAGGCCTGGAAGATGCCTGCGGGCAGAAGGGACATGAACACCATCATGAACAGCCCGATGTTGAGGCTCCAGAACATCCACCCGAGATAGCGATCGGCATGCAGGCTGCGCGCGAAGAGCCCGCGCAGGCAGAACAGCATGAGACCGATGCCGAGCATGCCGTACACCCCGAAGAGCGCTGCGTGGCCATGCGCCGCCGTCATGTTGAGCCCCTGCACGTAGTACAGCGACGCCGGCGGATTGATTGCGAAGCCCAGGAGTCCCGCGCCGACGGTGTTCCAGAAGCCCACCGCGACGAAGGAGAGGATCGCCCACTTGTATGCGGCCACCCAGGGCGCCGCCTTGCTGCGCTTGTAGTTGTGCCAGCCTTCGAACCCGATCAGCGCCAGCGGCACCACTTCGAGGGCGGAGAACACGGCACCTACGGCGATGACCGAGGTCGGCGTGCCCGTCCAGTAAAGGTGGTGCAGCGTGCCCAGGATGCCCCCGAAGAGGAACACGATCGTCTCGAGCACGATGGCGCGGTTGGCGCTCACGGCCTTGATGAGACCGAGCCGGGTGAAGATCAGCGCGATGACTGCGGTGGCGAACACCTCGAAGAAGCCTTCGACCCACAGGTGCACGAGCCACCAGCGCCAGTACTCGACCATGGCGTAGTGCGTGTGCTGGCCCCACGTGAGCGACGTCGCATAGAAGCCGCCGATGCAGGTCGCCGACAGGAACACCATGGCGATCAGACCGCGGGTCTCCGAAGGACGCTTCAGCGCGGGCCACAGGGCGCGGCCCATGAGGAGCAGCCAGAACATGAGGCCAATGAAGAGCAGGATCTGCCACACGCGGCCCATGCTCGTGAACTCGAGGCCCTGGTTGCCGAGCCAGAAGCTGAAATCGAAGCCGGCCTTCTGCAGCGTGCCGAGCCAGCCGGTAGCCGTCGATCCTACGACGATGGCGATCAGCGCCCAGAAGAGCACGTCGACACCGAGCTTCTGCAGCTTCGGCTCGTGGCCGGAGAGCAGCGGTGAAATATAGAGTCCCGTGGCGAGCCACGCTGTCGCGATCCAGAAGATGCCGAATTGCGTGTGCACCGTGCGGCTGACGACGTAGGGCAGCAGCTGCGCGAGCGGCAGGCCGAAGAACGCGCGCCCCTCGACCGCGTAGTGCGCGGTGATGGCGCCCATCAGGATCTGCGTCAGGAACAGGCCGATCACCACGAAGAAGTACTTGCGGGTCGCCTTCATCGACGGGGTCGCGGCGGCGTTGAACAGCGGATCGTTGGCCGGGACCTTCGCGTGCTCGTCGTCGCTGTGCGCGCCTTGATACAACACCATGCCGGCGATGCCCGCGATGAGCAGGATGATCGACGCGATCGACCACATCGCGCTGCTGGTCGTGAGCGTGTTGCCCACCAGCGGCTCGTGCGGCCAGTTGCTCGTGTAGGAAAGCCCGCTTTCGCCCGGACGGTCGGTGGCCGAGGCCCACGACGCCCAGAAGAAGAATGCGGTCAGCGCGTCGCGATCTTCGGTGCGTGGCAGGAGGTTATCGCCCATCGCGTACTGGTCGCGCAGGCCTTCGAGCGCCGGCGCGTCGCCGAACACGTCGGAGAAGTGCTGTGCCACCTGGGTGATGGCCTGCGCGCGTTGCGGCGAGACGCTGATGACGCCCGTCGCAGCGTCGTAGGTATTGCGGCGCATTTCCTGGAGAACGGCCGCCTCGACGCCGGCCCGCTCGATGGCGGTCAGTCCGTCGAACCCACGCTGGTAGTTGTCGCGCGCCACGATTTCGCGCAGCGCGAGGGTTTCGCGATGCAGCCAGTCGGCCGACCAGTCCGGGGCGACATAGCTGCCGTGCCCCCAGACGGTGCCGAGCTGCTGGCCGCCGACGGAGCGCCACGCCCGCTGGCCGTTCTCCACCTGGTCCGCGGTGTAGAGCGTCTTTCCGGTGGTCGTCACGACCGCCTTGGGGATCGGGGGCGCGGCGAGGTAGATCTCGCGGCCCAGGTAGCCGAGGGTGGCGAACGAGAGGACGAAGATAACTCCGAGCCATTGCCAGAGCTTGCGTGTCGGTTTCACTGCCGTTTCTCCTGTGGGCGGAATACGTAGGTGCATTCTATGTGCACCTTTTATAAAGGAGTAGCGGGAATGAACCTTTCCTTGATCCGTGTCAAAAATCCGCCGCGGTGAAGCGGCATGGGGCACGGGCCACCACCGGAGCGCGGCCTTGCAGCGGCGCTCGCAATGCAGTCGGTCCACGGATCCTGGCGCGCCAAGGCGGTACGCAGCGCACCACGGCGCGCCGCCGTGAACGCGCGGAAAGGTGCCAAAGAGGCATTGCCGGCGCCGCATCGTGGAGGGGCGCGAAACAGCGACCTGGACCAGGCTGCGGGCTATTCGGGCGCGAGTACCAGATGGAACCGCGAGGAGTCCACGCGAATGTGCGGTTGCAACTCACGGGCGAGCCTCACCACGATGCGATCGCCGTGGTGCGCAAGTCGCGCGAGGAAGCGCTCGAAATCGGCCCCGTTCTGATCGAGCAGCCGCTCGACGGTCACGGTCAAGGTCGTGCCGTGCACGCGCAGTAGCTTGTCGAGTGACGCAGCGAGGCTCGTGAAGGCCCGCCGCCGCAGCACGGCGTCCGCAACCACGCGCATGTGAATCTCCCGTGCCTGCGCGGTGAGCGCGACGCCCGAGAGCCGCAGCCGGGCCATCATCCTTTCGCGCACGCGATCGAAGCGGCGTTGCAACTTGGGGGCGGTGGCGACGGGTTCGAAGTGCCGCATCACGTAATCCTGCATCGCGAGGCCGGCAATCCAGTCGACGATCGTGAGCGGCAGCATGCGCGGCGCACGCCACGGGAGGCTGCGCAGGAACTGGTGCAGCCGTGCAGGTCCACCCGGCAGGACGCCGCTGCGCAGCAGGCGCAGCACGATGCCGGCTCGCTGGAGGAGTGGATACTCGCCCGCATACACCGGGGGGCCGAAGGCGGCGATCTTGTTGCGGATGCGCTCGGCAATGGCGCGGTCGCTGACCAGCCGCCGATAGAGTTGCTGGTAGCCGGACACCATCGCCTCGTAGCTCATGTGCCGGGGCACGACGTTGGTCACGAGCTTGGTGTTGTCCGAGTGCGGGCGCGTGGTCGTGAGTCGGCCCTCGCGCTCCAGGCGCTCGTACAGCGGAGTCTTTGGTAACGCGGTAAGAAGCCCGATCATGGCAGCCTGGATGCCCGAAGCCATGACGAACCGGTGCTGCACGTCGAAGCTCTCCAGCGTGTCGTTGTCGAAGCCGACGATGAAGCCGCCCAGGACGTCGATGCCATACGCGTAGATCGCACGCACCGACTGCAGCACGTCCTGACGCGTGTTCTGGGTCTTGCGCGTGTCCCTGAGCGTCTGCGGGTCGGGCGATTCGATGCCGATGAACACCCAGCCGAAATGCGCATCGCGCATGAGGCCGAGGAGCTCCGCGTCCTGAGCAAGGTTGATCGACACCTCGGTCCCGAAGCGGAACGCATACTTGTGCCGGACCTGATAGGCGACGAGGGCGCGCAGGAGCGCCTTCGCGACGCCGGGGTTGCCGATCAGGTTGTCATCGACGAAGAAGACATTTCGCACACCGAGCGCGCGCAGCGCGTCGAGCTCGCGCTCGACCTGGGCGACGCTCTTGGTCCGCGGCTTGCGCCCGAACATGACGATGATGTCGCAGAAGTCGCACAGATAGGGACACCCCCTCGAGAATTGCATGGTGGCGGTGGAATAGCGCTCGAGAGCCAGCAGGTCGAAGCGCGGGGTCGGCGAGTCGGCCAGCGCGACCGTGCCGGTTTCGCGGTACAGCCCCGCTGGCGTGCCGTGCTCGAAGTCGGCACAGAAGCGCGGCCAGACATATTCGGCCTCCCCGGCGACGACCGTGTCGCAAAGTCCGGTGTAACGCTCGGGGCATAGCGATGCGAAGCTTCCGCCGGCGACGGTGAAGTATCCCTTGCTGCGGTAGAAGCGCAGGAGCTCGCCCTGGCGCTCGAACTGCACGCCCATCCCGCAGACGCCGATGACATCGGCAACCGGGTCGAGCGGCACCGAGGCGATGTTCTCGTCGACGATCGCGACGTCCCAGGAGGGCGGGCTCAGCGCCGCGATGGTCGCGAGCCCGAGCGGCGGATTGATCGCCCGCTTTCCCGGCAGGACGTTGTCGACCGCCCACTTGAAGCTCCAGAAGCTCTCCGGGTATTTCGGATTGACGAGCAGCAGGCGCATTCAGGCGCTCCTTTCGTCACGCGGCCACGGCGGGGGCCGGCCGCCGGCAATCGCTGCCTCCCTACCCGGCGAGCCACGCCGGTAGTTCCAGCGCATCCAGGGTGTTCTTCAGCAGCAGGCCCGCGGCAGTGTCGCCCTCGACCGCGAGGCGCCGCTGGAAGAAGAGGGTGTCCGGATCGGCCCGGCGAAGGGCGAGGGCCACGAAGTCGGCCGCGCAGGCGGTAAAGGTCACGTCGGCCGGACGGTGATCGGCAAGCGCCACGAAAGCGCCGTGGCGGATGCGGAACGCTGCGCGGACGCCGAGATCGCGCACGGCGACCCGGAAGCTTTTTCCTTCGAGCAGCGCAAGGGCGTCGTAGCCGATGAGGCGCGGCGCGATGGCCGAAAGCAGCCACGCGCTCGCGACCGTCGGCGGCAGGCATGGGAGACGCGAGAGAATGGCTCGCACGACCGGAGGTGCGACGAAGGCGGGCTGCGCGGCAATGCCCGCGCGTTGCATCGCGTCAGTCATGTTGCTCCATCACGAGTTCGAGGCCAGGGCGCGCATGCCAGTACCCGTTGCAGGCGCTGGTCCCGGTGGGCAGCGGCACGCGCACGGCAAGCTCACCCGCGAGTGCGCGGCGAAAGCACGCGATGACGTCCGTCATGTCCTGCGCCGTGGGGGAGAGCCGCAATGCGTCGACGCCCATCGACCGGATGGCTGGGATGACGTCGATCAGGTTCAACACCCGGAAGGATTGCGTCTGGATGCCATTCAGCACCAGGAACGGTTCGCCGTCACGCGTGGCAAGAGGCAGGCCGTCGGGATGATCGAGGCAGCGGAACCGGCAGTCGTCCTTGGGGAGATCGTAGTGCCGCGCCGTGAAGCAGCGGGCCGAGAAGGCGAGCGGCAATCGTCCGAAGGCGAGCACCTCCGTCGTCATGCCGGCGGGCTTGTCGGCGAGGATCGCCCCGAGGCTGGCGTGGGAGAGCTCGAACGGCGGCACCCAGCGCGCGGCGCCCAGGCCGGCGATGACGTGCAGCGCCTCCGCACTGTAGAGGTTGAGGTGCGGACCGGCGACGAACGGTGCGTTGCCGCCGAGCACGTGCACGGCGCCCATGTCGTTGGCCTCGATCATGAAGCGGCCGTTGGCGGCGAGCCGCCGGAGCGTCCTGAGGTCGGCTTCCGACTCCATGAGTACCTGGGCCGACAGTACGACTTCCTTGCCGCAGCCGGCGAGCGCTTCGGCGATCCTGATCCAGTCGTCGTGACGGTACTCGTGCCGGCGCGAGCATACCGTCTCGCCGAGATAGACGCGGTGCACGGGCGTTTCCGCCACCTCGTCGTAGAACGCGTCGAGGCGCTCGCGCGTCCAGTAGTAAGGCACGGGGCCGAGCGTCAGCTCCATCGTGGTCACCGCCATGGCCGGTGGTAGGCGCCGAGCGTTGTCTCCTGGCCCTCGGCGAGCGCGGCGAGCGCCTGCGACCACGTCTCGCGTACGCGAAAGGCATCGGGAGCTCCCGTGCAGGCGTCGATCGCGGCGCGCCACGTGCGGGTCGCCGCCGCAACGTAGGCAGGACTGCGCTGGCGGCCTTCGATCTTCACTGCCGAGATGCCGATGCGCACGAGGTCCGGCAGGATGGCAAGAGTGTTGAGCGAGGTCGGCTGCTCGATCGCGTAGTACGTGTCTGCGTTGACGACGTAGCGGCCCTTGCAGAGCGTCGGATAGCCGGCGCTTTCGTGGGCGGCGAAGCGGTCGATGAGGACGCCGTTCAAGCGCACCGTGCGGCCCTCCGGCGTTTCCTGCCAGCGCACAGCCTTGGCCGGGGAGCACACGCCGACGGTATTCGGACCTTCGCCGGTGGTGTAGGAAGACAGGGCACAGCGACCCTCGACCATGACGCAGAGACTGCCGAAACCGAAGACCTCGATCTCGCATTGCGCGCTCCCCACCACGTGCTCGACTTGCGCGAGGGAGAGCACCCGCGGCAGCACGGCGCGGCGCACGCCGAAGTGCCGAACATAGAAGTTGATGGCCTCGTACGTCGTCGCGGATCCTTGCACGGAAAGGTGCAGGCGCAGCTCGGGATGGTGCTCCGCGGCGTAGCGCATGAGTCCGGGGTCGGCGAGAATCACGGCATCGACGCGGAGGTCCGCAGCGCGGTCCACGGCACCGGACCAGCGCGCGAACTCGCCCGGCTGCGCATACGTATTGAGAGCGAGCAGAACCTTGCAGCCGCGTTCATGGGCGTAGGCGACTCCGTCGGCGGCGCCCTTGGCGTCGAAGTTGAGACCTTCGAAATTCCGGGCGTTGGTCGTATCGCGAAAGCCGATGTACACGCAGTCGGCGCCGTGATCGACGGCGGCCTTGAGCGATGGCAGGCCCCCAGCGGGACAGACGAGCTCGATGCGTGGCGGTCCGTGGGGGTGAAGCGACAGGGACATGTGGGCGATGCGACCGAGCGAGGTCGGAGCAGGCGGAGCCGGATGCAACTGGATAGTCTTGCCCTTGCCTTGCGCGAGCGCCTTAATCATGATCAAGATGCGCTCATGCGTGGTGGCCTGTCGGCGGCGTGTCGCCGCAGGTGTGCGCGGCGATCTGCAGCGTGGGCGCCGGAGGCGCATTGCCCTCGTCGAGGCGTCACTGCACGACGACGGGGCCAACCTTGGCGACTCGCTTGATGCGTATTAAGGTGGGCCGGGGTACCGCCTCCCACCATGCTTCCGTGGTTCACTTCAAGGAGCAGCCGTGACGCAAACCCTCACGCTTGACGTTCGCGGCATGGATCCACCGGAGCCGATGGTGTTGGTACTCGATGCCGTGGATGGTTTCGTTCCCGGCGATCGCCTCACCCTGCTCATCGATTGCGAGGCACTGCCGCTCTACCGGATTCTCGATCGCAACGGCTACAAGCACCGCGTCGTCCCCGGGAGCGACGCGAAGTACCACGTCGAGATCTGGGTCGAGTGATCCGACCGGCTTGGTCCGGCGCCCTGGTGCCAACCACGGCGATCTCCTCGACTGCAGCCCGATCGTTCCGTCCGCACCGCGGGCGATCCTCGCGCGCGATCGGCGCGCACGGCACAATGCAGGGCAGGGGACGACCGGGAACGCAGACGTGGAAATAAAGACAGGGCGACCAGCCACGCTGGCGCCTTCAGGAATGGTGACATGCCCGCACGCGCTGGCGTCGGCGGCGGGCGTCGATGTGCTGCACGCCGGTGGATCGGCGGTGGACGCCGCCATCGCCACCAGTGCCGCGCTGGCGGTGATCTATCCGCATATGACCGGCGTGGGGGGCGATGCGTTCTGGCTCATTCACGACGCGCACGACGGGCGCGTGCGTTACCTCGCGGGCGGTGGAAAGGCGGCGGGAGCGGCGTCGATCGGCGCGTTCCGCGCGCAAGGCCAGGCGGAGATTCCGTTTCGCGGCGCGCGGACCGGCACGCTCACCACACCGGGCAGCGTCGCGAGCTGGTGCGAAGCGCACCGCGTGTATGGCCGGCTGCCGCTGCAGCGCGACCTCGAATCAGCCATCGCTTACGCACGCGACGGATTTCCCGTGACGGCGCGCCTCGCCGGCTGGATCGAGACGACCGCGCCTGAATTCCGTGACGAGCCGGAGTGGCGCGCGATCTTCACGCCGGACGGTGCGTTGCCGCGGCTCGGTGCCAGGATGGTGAACGTCGGTCTTGCACGTACCCTGCAAGCGATCGCCGACCACGGACACGCCGGTTTTTACGAAGGCGACGTGGCGCGCGAGCTGGCCCGTTTCGCGCGCGAGCGTGGCGGGTTCTTCGACGAGCGCGACCTCGCCGCGCAGGACGCCTCGTGGGACGAGCCGCTGCGGGGTTCGTATCGCGACGTGACGCTGTACGAGACGCCGCCGCCGACGCAAGGCTTCACCGTCCTGCAGATGCTCGCGTTGCTCGAACCCTTCGAGCTCCACCGCCGCGACTTCCTCGGACCCGATTACGTCCACCTGATGGTGCAGGCGAAGCAGATCGCCTACCACGATCGCGATCGGTGGCTCGCCGACCCGGCGTTCGCGCCGATGGCGCTCGACCGGCTGCTCGCGCGCGACTATGTCGACAAGCGGCGGCGGATCATCGATCCCGCGCATGCGCTATCGTGGGACAAGGTGCCCTCGTACGGCAGTCTCGCGGGCGATACCGTCTACATCGGCGTGGTGGATGCGCAAGGCAACGCGGTCTCGCTCATCCATAGCCTTTACGGCGTCTTCGGCTCGGGGGTCGTTGCTGGCCGTACGGGCGTGGTGCTGCAGAACCGCGGCGCCTATTTCAGCCTGGACCCCGCGCATCCGAACCGCCTCGAGCCGGGCAAGGTTCCGCTCCACACGCTGATCGCGTCGATGGCCTTCCGCGAAGCGAAGCTGTGGGCCGTCGTCGGCTGCATGGGTGCGGACGGCCAGCCGCAGATCCAGCTGCAGACGTATGTTGCGATGATCGATCACGGCTGCGACATCCAGGAAGCGCTCGAGAGTCCGCGCTGGCTGTCGGGGCGTTTCGCGCTCGGCGAGGCGCGCGACACTCTGCACATCGAACGGCGCTTTCCCCCCGTGACGATCGACGAGCTGGAGCGGCGTGGCCACGCCGTGAACCGCTGGGGCGACTGGAACGAGCTCGCCGGGCACGCGCACGGAATTACGATCGATCCGAGCAGCGGCGTGAGGGCCGGCGGCGCGGACCCGCGCAGCGACGGCGCCGCAATCGGTTACTGATCCCGGACGACCGCACGCACGGCGCGTGCGTGCGGCAGGAGCAGGGCGGGGCGGCGATCGCCGGCCGCAGCGGCAATGCTCTGGCGCACCAGTGCGAGCGCGCTGAGCAAAGCGATGGCGGCGGTGATCTCGGCGGTGATGAACACGCCGAGCCACAGGCGCGGAAGTGCCGTGAAGTCGTTCATTGCATCTCTTTCGGGAGGCGCGAACGTCGCGCCATCCTTATTATCGGCTCGCGGTGGGCATGCATGAGACGTGCCAGCCTGCCAACGGGAACGCCGCGAACCGCGTTTCTCCCTGCGTCCACTCCACAGGAGCGACGCCCGCAATCATTTTTCCACGCGACGCAGAACGATCTTGAACAGGGTCGTCCAGCCATCCGAACCCTGCGCTTCGCTCCACGCCTCGTACGATGCGTCGTCGAGAGGCGTCCAGCGGGCGCGATACGTCATGACCTCGCCCCGGGCGACGTACTGCGTCGGTGGAAACGTCAGCGTCGCAGCCGACGGCTGCATGGCCCCGCGGCTGATTCCGCCGAGATTCTCGACGTACAGGAATTCCACGCGCCTGGCATTCGAATCCCAGTAGTAGGTCGTCTCGCCCACGTAATCGGGCCTGCCGGGTGCTCGAACCGTGTGCACATCGCGCAGTGCCTGCCCGTCATAGAGCCAGGTGAAGCAGTGCTCATCGGTCTGCTTGCCGTCCGGGAATGTCCCGCGCCAGCAGTGACCTGCCAGGAATTCCATCGGCTTGAGCCCGTCGACGGGGCTGGCGACAGTCAGGGCCGGCGCCAAGAGCATCGTTGCGGCGAATCGTTTCATCAGGGGCTCCGATCTCACGACATGGATTGAGAACGCTCGATAACGCTGCTGGACCTCATGGCGGCGTGTTGCGCTGCTGTGCTTTTTTTCGAGCCTGACCGGATGCGGCTCGCTGGTGCTCGAGGCAGCCGAAATACCCTTGCAGATGCTGGACAGCCCGGTCGAAGAACGCGATGTCCCGATAGGTCCGGCTTTGCATCACGGCACCTTCCATGGTGATGAGGACGAATTCCGCCAGCGACCGAATGTCGATCTTGCGCGGCAGCCGATCTGATGCATCCCTCAAGCACTTTTGGATAGCCGTTATCCAGGCTTCGAAATTGGCGGCCAGCGCGGTCCGTACCACCGGATCGGGCTCATGCAGTTCCAGCGCCAGACTGCCGATGGGACAGCCGTAGGAACACTCGGTCTGGACGAGGGCAGCCCGATAGCGTGCGAGCAAGGCGAAGATGCGCTGCACCGGGTCTTCGACATCCTCCCACGCGGGCATGAGGAGCATGGTATCGATGCCGTTGCGGTACTCCTCGAGCACCGCCAGCAGGAGTTCCTGCTTGCCGGGGAAGAAGTGGTACAGGCTTCCGCTGTTGACCTGCGCCAGCCCCAGCACGTCGGCGATGCTCGTTGAGCCATATCCCTTTGCCGCGAACAGCTGCATGGCAGCGAGCAGCAGCCGTTGCCGTGACGAAGTCGCCGCGTCTTGATTGATCATTCAACCAAGATATGCCTCCGGGCTTAGCGTGTCAAACCCGGCGCCCGGTACCTCGCCGGCGAAGCAGGGGGTGACGTGCTTGCGTGCTGGCTCCGGCCGGAAGTCTCATGCCGGCCAGGCACCCTGCCGCACGAGCACGCTGGTACTCTAGATGCAGCCATACCGGTGCTGCGGAACCGTGTACAAGGTGAGCTTCCATGCCGATGTCCGCCATCAGCGTGGCCTGACGCGCACGCGCCGAAATTCCGGCGAGGCTGGTCTGCGACGAAAGGAACGTGATCATGTTCGACAAGGACGAATTCATCCAGGAGTGCATCAAGTCAATTGCCGAGGGTCCGGAGGCGATTCGCGAAGTCGTGAAAAGGGTGGTTTCGAATGGCGCGACGGTAATGTCCGCGCTCGGGGAACCGGAACATGCGGGCATCACGCCGATCTACCGATCACCCGACTTGACGATCATTAACTTCGTCTGGGCACCATGCATGAGTCTCATGCCACACAACCACCAGATGTTTTCGGTGGTCGGCATCTATTCCGGCAGAGAGGACAATATCTTCTGGCGCAGGACAGAAACGACGATCGAGGCCGCGGGAGCCAGATCGCTCGGCGTCGGCGACGTCGCCACGCTTGGCCGCGATGTGATCCATTCGGTACTGAATCCGATCGGCAAGATGACCTGTGCGCTGCATGTTTATGGTGGTGACTTCTTTGCTCCAAACGAGCCTCGGAGCGAATGGAATCACGAAACGTTGATCGAACGGCCATGGGACATCGTCGAGATCAAATCGCTCTTTCAAGCGGCCGAAGCGCGATTCAACGCAACGAGAGCGTCGCGTTAGACAGTCCGTTCTGAGGGACGGACTTACCGCTGCGCGGTTTCCGCCGAAATGACGACGACCAGCCATTACGAAAGTCACAATGCAGGAAGTCGTGCCCCTCGCCATAGATTGCCCCGCGTGCCGCTTCGGTCGCTTTGAGCTGCAGCCCGCGCAACGACGTTTGCTCGCGGACGGGCATCCCGTTCCGCTGGGCTCGCGTGCCTTCGACATGCTGGTCGTTCTCGTTGCCCGTGCCGGGAAGCTTGTAACCAAGCACGACCTGCTGACGCTGGTGTGGTCCGGACTCGTGGTGGAGGAGAACAACCTTCAGGTACAGGCATCCACGTTGCGCAAGCTGCTGGGGCCGAATGCGCTGCTCACGATTCCGGGGCGGGGTTACCGCTTCGGGCTGCCGGTGGTGCGCGCCGACGCCAGCGTGGCTGGCGACGCGCAGGAGGGCACCTTGGCTCCGCCGAAAGCAGCGGCCGCCGCGCCCGTGCGCGCGCCCACCAACCTGCCGCCACGAATCGCCAGACTGTATGGCCGCGCGCACGATGTTGCCGCCGTCATGGACCTCCTTATGCGGCATGCAGTCGTCACTGTCGTTGGGGCCGGCGGCATTGGCAAGACCCGGCTTGCACAGGCAGTGGCGGCGCAAGTCGCCGCCGAATCGGCGGCCGAAGTGCCCGACGGGGTCTGGTGGGTGGAACTCGCGCCACTCACCGACGGGGCGCTCGTCGCGTCGGCCATCGCTCGTGTGCTCGGCACCCAATTGGCGACCGATCGCGCGCCCGTCGCGACGCTTGCCGCCGTGCTCGCGTCGCAGCGGGCCTTGCTGGTTCTCGACAACTGCGAACACCTCATTGACGCGGTCGCCCCGTTCGTCGAAACCGTCAGTGCGACGGCACCGGGCGTGCGCATCCTCATCACCAGCCAGGAGACGCTGAAGACCGCCGATGAGGGCGTGTATCGCGTCGGGGCGCTCGCGGTCCCCGCCGATCCCATGGGCGCCGACGCGCCGGAGGCCGGTGCCGTGGCCTTGTTCGTTGCCCGCGCCCAAGGGGTCGATCCGCGCTTTGTCCTGACGCCGGCCAATGCGCCCGCAGTCGTCGAGATCTGCCGCCGACTGGATGGTATCCCGCTCGCCATCGAACTCGCCGCAGCGCGCCTCCCCCTGCTGGGGGTCGAAGGGTTGCGCACGCGCCTCGACGAACGCTTCAACGTGCTCACCGCTGGCGCGCGCGTCGTGCTGCGCCGGCATCAGACACTGCGCGCCACGCTGGAGTGGAGCTACAGCCTGCTCACCACCGAAGAGCAGACGGTGTTGCGGCGGCTGGGAGTGTTCGCCGGCAGCTTCACCCTGGAGGCCGCGCAGCATGTCATCCAGGACGAGCGGATCGACGCGTGGGCCGCGCTCGATCATCTCGGAGCACTGGTGGACAAGTCTCTGGTGCTAGCCGAAGGTGAGCTCGTGCCGCGCTACCGTCTGCTCGAGACCACCCGGGCCTATGCGCTCGAACGGCTTGGCGAAGCACACGAAACGGAAGCCATGCTGCGGCGGCACGCCGACGCGCTCCGGCAGGTGCTGGCGACTTTCGAAAGCGACGATCTGCTCACGGACCTCGCGCGTTTAGCCCACAACGCCGCGGCGGCCGAGCTCGACAACCTGCGCGCGGCGCTTAGCTGGGTTGCCTCTGCCGACGGCGAGGGCGAACGTGCCCTCGCGCTGGCCGGCAACTCGCTGCGCGTATGGATCGCCACGGTACAGTTGCGCGAAGGCATGGATCGTTGCCTGGCATTGCGCGATCGCATTGACACGACGGTTGCTCCGGCGGTGTCCGCGCGGTTCTGGCTGACTGTCGCACAGCTCGGCCTGTATTCGACGCGGCGCGAAGCCTACGATGCCGCGACCCTCGCCGCCGACCTGTACCGGCAGCTTGGCGACGAGCGGCGTCTATTCACAGCGCTCATCGCACGCGCGGTGCAAGGCATCCGCTTTGGCACCATCGCAGAAATGAAAGAGGCCATTGCCGAAGCCGAGGCCCTTGCCCGCCCGGAGTGGCCGGCGCGGGAGCGGGCCAGCCTGGAATTCGCCCGCACCCGCCTGTTCGCCCGTCAAGGGCATTGGGCAGACGCGCTAGCCGCGGCGCGACGCCAAGTCATCATCAGCGAAGCGGGGGGCAGCGAATTGGGCAGGCATTACGCGATGTCCAATGTCGTGGCCGCGGAGATCGCGCTTGGGCAGACCGAGGTTGCGCTCGCCCATGCGCAGGCGTCCATCGCGCGGCTTGATGCCATCGGCGGCGGCGCCGGAGCGGGGCACTTGTGGATCGGCGTGCTGAACGCCAAGGTCTTGCTCGGCGACGTCGAGGCCGCACTTGCCGCCGGTCGCACCGCCTACGCGCTGCTCCTGCGCGAAGGCGATGAGTTGCGCGTCCTCGTCCCTCTCGCTCTATGTGCCGCCATGCAGGGCCGGCTCGCAGACGCGGTTCGCATCCTCGGATTCGCAGAATCGACCCGGGCGCGCGATGGGGCTCAGCCGGAAGTGTACTGGTCGAGCGTGAAGGATCGCCTCCACACGCTGGTCAGCGCGGGTTTCGACCTTGAGGAGCAGGCGCGGCTGCGAGCGGAGGGCGCGGCGCTGCCGGACGTCGTAGCGTGGCGCCTCGCACTCGGTACGCCGTGAATCAGCGGGTCCATCGTCCCAGCGCGGATGGCGGCTGCTTGCTTGCTGCGAGGCATGACGCCACATGAAACAAGCGCCGCCGAAGCGGGGCCGATGTTGAGGCGGTATCGGGAGTGCTTGCGGCGCGGGAAACCGAGTCCCACGAGGCCAATGCCGAACAACGCAACGTGGCGGCTTTGGTAACGCCCTGCGCACAGGCCAAACTGGCTGATGCCAGCAGGCATCCCGCACGCGGTCCAACCGGTCGGCGTTTCAAGATGCTGCTGGTGATGATTCGCGACGCGAAGGCCACGTAGCGCTCGAGTTGTCGCATCACCCTCGGCGACGTAGCCTGTCAGCGCGGCGGGGCGAATCTGCTGGACGAGGCTCCGCCATGCGCTTTCTTACGAGCGGCGGTGGGTGGACATCGGTTCGTGCCCTGGTTCGCGACGCGATGGAGTGGCACCGGGCCGCTCCCGCTTTTGCGCGGCGAGCTGAGTGGTTCGGCGCTGGCGAGAGACGAGGCTTTTTAGGATGATGCGAGCGACTGAGGTGATAGCCACCGCGTGGTGCGGCATGGCCACTGAAACCGACTCTCCATTGGCCGTCACGGTCAGTACACCATCGAGCATGTGGAATCTCCCCGAATGGTTTGTTCCGCCCGCGTTCACACTGATCCTGCCGACAATCGGTTGCATATCAACGCCCCAAGTCATGAGTGCTAGGCCGCGCTTTCGTGGCGTCGAAGGGTCACCACGCTGGAGATTGCCGGGGACACCTGGACGGTTAGCTCCTTGCTCTGCTCGCGCCTGATTCTGGCGAAGGTCTTGCGAATGTCAGTGTCAGGACTTTTCACGTACCGGAACGATGGGTCCAAGACTGATTTCACGCAGAGCTCCCTGTGGTGTAGTGCACGCCTCCAATGGCTTGCTCACGTAGGTGCTTGTCGCAAAGCCTGTGCCGGACAGCTGGATGCTCAACGAGCCCAACGACTTACCCGCGAGCGATGACCGGAGGGTACTCAGCGTGTCAAGAGTGCTGACACATCGCTATCAACGTGTACCGAGTAACTCGTGTGCCACAGTGCGGTGTCAGACCATCGTCCAAGGGGCCAGAAGAGTACGAGCAGCGACGACGGAGCAAGCTTGAGTCCAATAGGTTCCAGCAACGTGCCGACGGCCAACGCATGAGCCCTGAGCAGAGGCGACTGACGTATGCGCTGCTGCTCTCGCTGCTGATCCACACGTCGCTGTTGAGCCTGACCTTCGGCGGCCAGGGAGGTTGGCTTCCAGCCTTTGCCTTCCCGTGGCAGGATCGACGGATCGAGGCACCCTATCTACGCGTCGTTGTCGTTCCAACGCAGGCCGCAGCCGCTGAGCCCGCCGTCACGCCGGTCGCGGAGCCGTTGAAACAGGCACGGGTCGAGCAGCCTGTTTCCAGCGGGCCGGTGCTGACGCCATCCGTGCCCGGTACGCCGATCCCGCAGCGGACTGCAACAGCGATCATCCCGGAGGCCAATCCCCGGACAGACGTCGCGACCGGTGCGGCCCCTGCGCCAATGCCTTTGCGTTCCGATCGGCCCGGTGACACGGCGCTCGCGCCAATCGCGCCAATCGCGCCAATCGCGCCAATCGCACCAATCGCGCCAATCGCGCCAATCGCGCCAATCGCACCAATCGCACCAATCGCGCCAATCGCACCAATCGCGCCAATCGCACCAATCGCGCCGATCGCGCCGATCGCGCCGATCGCGCCGATCGCGCCAATCTCCGCGCCGGCCGTGATCGCCTTGGAGCGAACCGACCAAGCCACGTGGGTCGTGCCCGTCACTCCAGCGCCGCCAACGCCCGCGATCGCGGCAACTCCAAGCTCCTCGACTTCGGAGCAGGAGGGGCAACCGCAGGCGGAGCAGCTGGAGGCCACGCGGCAGGCGCAAGCCCTGCAAGAAGCGGCACGACAGGAGGCCGCACTACTAGAAGCCGCAAAGGTCGAAGCCGCAAAGGTCGAAGCCGCGAAGGTCGAAGCCGCAAGGATCGAAGCCGCAAAGGTCGAGGCGGCAAAGGTCGAAGCCGCAAGGATCGAGGCCGCAAAGATCGAAGCCGCAAAGATCGAAGCCGCAAAGATCGAAGCCGCAAAGGTCGAGGCGGCGAAGGTCGAAGCCGCAAAGGTCGAGGCCGCCACCAAGGTCGAGGCCGCCAAGGTCGAGGCGGCGAAGGTCGAAGCCGCGAAGGTCGAGGCCGCAAAGATCGAAGCTGCACAGGTCGAAGCCGCGAAGGTCGAGGCCGCACAGGTCGAGGCCGCGAAGATCGAAACCGCGAAGGTCGAAGCCGCGAAGGTCGAGGCCGCAAAGATCGAGGCCGCAAGGATTGAGGCGGCAAAGGTCGAAGCTGCGAAGATCGAAGCTGCGAAGGTCGAAGCCGCACGGATTGAGGCGGCAAAGATCGAAGCCGCGAAGGTCGAAGCCGCGAAGGTCGAAGCCGCGAAGGTCGAAGCCGCGAAGGTCGAAGCCGCGAAGGTCGAGGCCGCGAAGATCGAAGCTGCGAAGGTCGAAGCCGCACGGATTGAGGCGGCAAAGATCGAAGCCGCCAAGGTCGAGGCCGCGAAGATCGAAGCCGCCAAGATCGAAGCCGCCAAGGTCGAAGCCGCCAAGGTCGAAGCCGCCAAGGTCGAAGCCGCCAAGGTCGAAGCCGCCAAGGTCGAAGCCGCCAAGGTCGAGGCCGCCAAGGTCGAAGCCGCCAAGGTCGAAGCCGCCAAGGTCGAGGCCGCACGCGTCGAAGCTATGCAAGCGGCGGCCGCAAGACGGGAAGCGGCGCTTCGGGCGATAGGACGACAGCTGGACGAGGAGGCCGCGCGGCGTGAAGCTGCAACGGCTTCAGCGCGACTGTTACCCTCAGCGAGCAGCGCACGCCGATACTGGCTCTTCGGTCGCACGGACCCCAACGCCGAACTCATCCAGTACGTGGAAGCCTGGAGCCGGAAGATCGAGTTGAACATGACGTTCGACATGGTCCGCGAAGCGGCGAAGCAGCCTCACACGGACCCACTCGTAACGGTGGCCCTTCGCAGCGATGGCTCGGTGGAATCGGTGACGTTCGTAAAATCCAGCGGCGTGGCGGCCATCGACGAAGCGATACGACGCGTCGTGGACAGCCAGAGGCCTTACCAGGCATTCCCGCCGGGCCTGGCTCGCGAGTTCGACGTGATCATGATCCGCCGAACGTGGCGCTTCGACATCGCGATCCGGCTGTACTGATGGGAGAGTGACAGGCGTCGGACGATTCTCGACGCGGTGGCGTGGGTGCCCAACCTGCCCGCAAGTTGGACCACCATCATCATCAATGACCGCTGCACTGGACAGGTGCTTTGGGTCGTCCACGAACCGGCGGCGATCCAGGCCGAGTTCGGTCAAAAGCGGACATGGCATCCATCCGTGGAAACGCCATGCTCCATGGCGCCACCACGGGTGCATCATAAGGGGGCTGTGCCGCGCCAAGGCACGGCGGACCCGCGCGTGTACCGCCCTGGCCTGGGTCTCGCCGCTGGCGTCTGCAGCGTGCCCGGCTAGGTCCGGAAGCAGAGTGTCGGGCTGGCTCGACGCTCACCGGCCCGCCCTGCGACTGTTCGTTCGCGCCGGCATCCGACGCCGGCACCCACCGGAGGAGCTGACCATGTTGGAAACCTTCCGTCCCGATCCAACCTTCCACCCCTCGCCGCGCTTGGCGATGCAGGCCCCCGCCGAACGCATTGCCTACACCGCGCTGCTCTCGCCCGACGCCTCCCGCCCTGATGCACTGGCGGTGGTCGACGTCGATCCAGAGTCGAAGAGCTACGGCTCGGTTCTTTATCGCCTGGACATGCCCAACTGCGGCGACGAGTTCCACCACTTCGGCTGGAACGCGTGCTCATCGGCCTTGTCGCCGCTATCCGCCCATGCCTTCTTGCAGCGTCGCTACCTCATCATCCCTGGCATCCGGTCGTCGCGAATCTACGTCGTCGATACCCAGCCCGACCCGGTCAGGCCGGCGATCGCCAAGATCATCGAGCCCGATGAGGTGCTGCGCAAGACCGGCTATTCACGCCTCCATACGGTCCATTGCGGTCCCGAGGGAATCTACATCAGCACCTTGGGCGGCGCCGGGGCCGACGGCACGCAAGGCGTTCCGGGCGTGTTCATCATGGACTGCGAGACCTTCGAGATCCGCGGGCGGTGGGAGATCGACCGCGGTCCGCAGAAGCTGCACTACGACTTCTGGTGGAATCTGCCGCGCGATTACATGGTGTCCAGCGAATGGGGCCTGCCGCCGCAGTTCGAGAACGGCATCGTCGCGGAAGATTTGCTCGCCAACAAGTACGGTCACGCGATCCATTTCTGGGACCTGCGCGGACGCAAGCACGTGCAGACCATCGACCTCGGCGCCAACCACCAGATGGCGCTCGAAATCCGCCCTGCACACGATCCAGCGCGGGAGTACGGCTTCCTTGGTGTCGTGGTCGACACGACCAACCTGGAAGGGTCGATCTGGACCTGGTATCGCGAGGGCGGGCAGTTCCATGCGAAGAAGACGGCGGTGATCCCGCCGGAGCCGGCCGATGCCTCGGTGCTGCCGCCGTTGCTCAAGGGATTCGGCGCCGTGCCTCCGTTGATCAGCGACATCGACCTCTCGCTCGACGACCGATTCCTCTATGTTGCGTGTTGGGGGACGGGCGAGTTGAAGCAATACGACGTGAGCGACCCGTTGGCGCCGAAAGAGTCCGGCAGCGTGCGAATCGGCGGCATTGCGCGGCATGCCAGGCACCCGAACGGCAAGCCATTCGGCGGTGGCCCGCAGATGACCGAGATCAGCCGAGACGGAAAGCGCGTCTACTTCACCAACTCGCTGTACAGCCGTTGGGATTCGCAGTTCTACCCGGACGGCGTGCCTGGCATGCAGGTGATGTGTCGCGTCGGTGCCGACGGCGGCATGGCGCTCGATCCCGACTTCTGCGTCGACTTCGGTCCGGAGTTCGGCGCGCACCAGATCCGCCTCGAGGGTGGCGACTGCTCGACCGATTCGTTCTGCTATTCATCGGCGTGAAGCGGGCTGGGCAGCTCGGCTGAGGCACGACATGATCGTCGACGGCCGCACCGCACTGTGGTTCACGGTGGTAGCTCTCGGCGTCTATCATGGGTTGAACCCCGCCATGGGCTGGCCGCTCGCCGTCGCGAACGGCCTTTCGGCAAAGCGCGATGGCGCGGTGTTGGCGACGCTCGGGCCTCTGGGCGCAGGCCACTTGCTGGCGATGGTTGTCGCCGTGCTGCCGTTTGCGGTCCTCAGCGAGTACCTGCAGCACAGCCAGGCCATTCGCGTCGGCGCCGGGGTGCTGGTGCTGCTGTTCGGTGTCTACAAGCTTGCTGATCGGCGACATCCCCGGTACCTGGTGCGTATCCCACCGACGCAGCTGGCGTGGTGGTCGTTCCTCATGGCCACGGCCCATGGTGCCGGGCTGATGCTGGTGCCAGTCGCGCTGGGCTTGTGCACGGCGGGGCCGTCCGTCGCCACCAGCCATGCGGGGCTCGGCACGCTGATGCAGTCGGGAGTAGCCACGGCCATCGCGGTGATTGCCGTCCATACCCTTGCCATGCTCGTGTCCGGCGTTGCCATTGCCTGGCTTGTGTACCGCTATCTCGGGCTGCAGTTTCTCAGGCGCGCGTGGCTCAACCTCGATACGTTATGGGGCACGAGCCTGGTCGCGGCTGGCGGTTCGAGCATCGCGCTAGCGTTGCGGTCAACCTAGCGCTGCGCCGCGCTGCATAAGCACCATGGGAGGGAAATGATGCGAATAGCCGTTGTTCAGCGACCGCCGGTGCTTCTGAATCGTTCCAGGACGATCGTGGACGCGGTCGCTGCTGTGCGGGAAGCCGCAGCGAATGACGCGCGCCTGATCGTTTTTCCGGAGGCGTACATCCCCGGTTATCCGGCGTGGATCTGGAGATTGCGCCCCGGTGGAGACATGGCGCTCGCGGAAAAGCTGCATTCGCTACTTCTCGCGAATGCGGTTAGCCTCGATGGGGACGACCTCACGCCACTTCGCGACGCGGCAAAAGAGCACGGTGTGACAGTCGTCTGCGGCATCGACGAGCGCGATGCCGAGTTCAGCCGAGGAACCATCTACAACACCGTCGTGGTTATCGGGCCAGAGGGCTCCCTGTTGAACCGTCATCGAAAACTCATGCCTACGAATCCGGAGCGCATGGTCTGGGGACTCGGCGACGCTTCGGGACTGAAGGCGCTGGACACGCCGTGCGGTCGGGTCGGAGCGCTCATCTGCTGGGAAAACTATATGCCCCTTGCACGATTTGCGATGTACGCGCTGGGTGTCGAGATTTACATCGCGCCGACCTATGATTCCGGCGACAGATGGATCGGCACCCTGCAGCACATTGCACGCGAGGGCGGATGCTGGGTAGTCGGCAGTGGTATGGCCTTTCGAGCCAGCGACATTCCTGAGAGTGTTCCCGGCAAGTCGGAGTTGTACCCGGATGCGGATGAATGGATAAATCCGGGAGACTCCGTCGTGATCGAGCCAGGCGGGAAGATTGCGGCCGGGCCAATGCGGCGCGAACTCGGAGTTCTCTACGCCGACATCGACCTCGAGCACGTCGGTATTGCGCGGCGGACCCTCGATGTCGTCGGTCACTATTCGAGACCCGATATCTTTCAGTTACATGTCAACACCAGCATGCTCAAACCCGTCGAGTTCGTGTCCGAATGATCGAAACCCTTTCGGCGATCCACCCGTCTACCGGAACGCGCAGGGCTTAGCCGGACCAGCATCGTCGTTCCGCTGCTCGTTGTGAATGTCGCCGTTAGGCTGTCGGCCGACACGCGCGCCATCATCACGCCGGCGTTCGACAGCCCCCAGGAGGTGTTAGTGTCAACGTCGGTCGCGCCAGCGCGGCTCGACACGAGAACGCCGCTCGTCGGATCCCACGCGTACGTGCCGATCTCGATGCCATCGATGCCGCTCGGGTCGGCGACGGGATCGCCATCCTGCGCGAAGTAGTAGACGTCGTTGGGCAGGAAGACGAGGGCGGCCGACCGATCAGGCACCGACGCATCGCCGAGGAACCAGGCACCGACGATCGACTGTGCCAGCGCCGGTGCGGCGACAAGAACCGCGAGCAGCGCGGCCAAGACCGCTGCGCGCTTGCCCCAATGGGTGTTCGAACGCACTGTCATGGAACTCTCCTGGGAAAGCCCCGTTTCACGAGATAGCCTCCCGATTTATTGCGCTCGGAATCGCGGTGTCTCGTTGACAAGAATCAAGCGGTACCGGCGGTTTCGTCTTCGGTCGGGTTCGTACGTGCCGACGGCTGCCGTGACCCGTGGCGCGACACACGACTTGTGAATCGTCGTAATCCCCGGCGCCGCCAACGTGAAGTCCGGAAAGACCGTCGTGGTGGCGTGACCGAACGCGTGGGTGACGGCGGGGTGGCCCGTATCCGAGTCTGACGATCGAGCGCGTGTACGCTGCGGGTCGGTGTGGCCGACCGCTACCGCGCGCGTACTCGGTTCGGACTTTGATGTATTCGAGCACGGCGTTCGCAGGAGCGGCCAAGCGTCTCGACGTGATGCGCCGACGCTAACGCAGGGGGCAATAGCCATAGGTGATCGGTCAGTGAAGGAACAGGCTGAAGCGCCGGTGTAATCAAAAGGCCACGGGTGTCCCGGCCAATCAACATCCGCTATAATGCACATGTGCTGACCATGTGTAGGAGGATTGGTATGGCTACTGCAACTGAGCGGGTGCCAGTGCTTATGAGTGCGGCGGAGAAGAAGCGCCTTGCACGTCAGGCCCAGAGGGCCGGCATCTCACTCGGAGAATATTTGCGGCGCGCCGCGGCTGCCTTCTCGCCGGAGGAAGACAACGAAGCTCTCGACGCGCTGCTCACGCAAGTCGAGAGAAGCACGGCGGCCGCCAGCGCGGCGATTGACGACACGCTCGCGTATGTGGAGGCATCCAACCAGCGCATCGCCGCGATGGAAGCCGCGGCGCGGCGCGTGCCCTGATGGGCATTACGGACCGCGTGTGGGATGCGCTCACCACAGTGCTTCGGATGAACGACAAGGTCGAGCGAATGAGCGCGACGCTCAAGACGCAACAGGACAAAATCGAAAACCTGACCGAGCGCGTCATCCGCCTGGAGACAGCACTCGAGCTTGGCCTCGCTGCCCGCAGGGAGGGCAGCGTTTCCAGACCGTTGCTACCCGGGAGCTGACGAGCTGCCGTTTGCCGCGACCTGAGCGCCGCCGCGGCAGTGGCGCCCGTCCGCGTTGCGGCTAGATGCCAGGTCGGGTCCGGAGGGGTGCCGGGGCCCGGAACCGGGTCGCTGTACTGCTGGTAGCCTTAACCGAGCCGGCCGTCATGCCAAAGACCACGCCAATAATTACTGCCCGCACCCAGGCTCTGCAGTATGCCCACCTTGCGTACATGCCCCCTCACGACGGACAAGGGCCGGGCAGCATTCTGCGTCTGGACCGCGTTTTCCCGACCACTCTTGGGGTAGGCATGCACTGGTGCGGACGACAGCTGCATCTCGACGTCCATATGCTGGTCATGGCTCAGCTGTGTGAGGTGCTCCATCTCGAAATGCCTGACGCTTGGCGTGCGCACCTCGAGTTGACGAAGGAGCTCATGAAGGACTGTCTGCCAGTGGTTGGGACAGAAGTGAGCCACACGCGGCGTTCAGGGACGCGCCTGGTCCGAATGGTTGAGGTGCGTTCATGTTCTCACTGAGCGTTGGCGAAATTAGATTGGATGGTTAGTGCGGCTTAACGGCCACTGGTTAGTGAGGCTGCGGTGTTCTTACAGCCGGGGATTTCGCGTCGCTCATGCCGAGCATTTATGTCGCATAATTTGTATTATGTAAAGTAGCATCCCTAGGGCTGCGGCGCTATCTCCCCGCGACGCCGCGCTTCATCAACAAACCGGCCCCATAGAGAAGATCGAGAAGCGCAAGGCGAGCGTGCGGGCGAAGGTGGAACATCCGTTCCGGGTCATCAAGCGCCAGTTCGGCTTGATGAAGGTGCGCTTCCGCGGATTGGCGAAGAACACGGCGCATGTGATCACGCTGTTCGCGCTGTCGAATCTGTGGATGGCACGACGGCGGTTGTTGGCGATGACGGAATAGTTGCGTCAGCAGCACCGGAAAGCGCGAAATCCGGACCCGAAACGCGCGTCGCGGGACCAGAAAAAAACGAAACCCGTCGTGATTTTGTCGCCGAAAGCGAGCGACGTGAACTACGACCGGCACCTCGAAGGCTTGATCAGACCTTCCTTAGGAAATCTCGATAGGCGGCGCAGTCATCCGCGCCAAGGCTAAAGACCGGCTTGCCGCGAACGAGTACGGACCAAGCCAGGAAGCGCTCGGTCTCCTTTCGATAGACGCGCCATGTGTGGGGCGACGCCTGATATTGACGCAACCACGCGCCTATCGCGGCAAGGTCATGACCTGCATCGATTTGGCACCTGTCGCTTGGTCCCCGGTTCCGACCGCGGCTACCGTCAAGGTCTGGGAGGGGTCTAAAGCGTTCGAGTGGCGCGGGGGCATCGCTCAGATCCTGGGTGCACGCGGACTCCTTCCATTTGGAGATTGCACCCGGCGTCCGAGGCTCGACGCCATACCGCTCTATTGGTATGCCGATGTGGGCCGAGTGGTCCTCGATCCATAGCGCGAGCTGACGGGCTCCTCTCCTGCCCTACTCCCCTTATGTTGCTATGCCATCGGACGCCACGCCTGTTAATGGCCTCCGCGACCGAACGGAGTGTCGTCAGTCCCGCGGTCGCGAGGGCGTTGGCCAACTTTGCCTCCATCCAAAGCCGGGGATGGTCTTCGCCACCCGGGCTGCGAAGACGGCTTTGGGTCAGTCGCAAGCCCCCGTACGCGGATGACTGCTTCTTTGTCTGATAACGGACGAGTGTCATTCTTTCGCACCTCCGCCACGCCTTTCGTCGCGAGGATACGAACCACGCGTCAGATCATTCCTGATACTCTGCGTTATTCAACCACTGGCAACGGGTTCTGTGTCCATGAAAATGAACGCGCTCCGCCTGTTGTTTTACTTCTTGTGCTCGTCGTGCGGCAGCGCGCTGGCCGATAGCTTTGTCGAGACATTCGGCGGCACGGAGCTCGACTGGTGCCGCTGGGAAGACGTCAGCCAGCAAGGCGCTACGGTCAGCCAGGCTGACGCGCTCCGACTCGCCACGAATGGCTCCCAGGCGTATTCCAACGCGCAAGTACTGTCACAGGCACGCTACAGCAACGACTTCGACGTCGAGGTCCAGTACCGCAGAGTCTCCGGTTTCTCGCCTGCGCCTTTAGGTAATGGCCTCCTGATAAGCGGTGTCGGCCTGTACTGGGACCAGGCGCGCTACATCCAGTACCAAAGGATACTGTCCAGCGGTTCGGATCAGTTCGCCGTCTACTCGTCACTGCCGCAGCACGCGGGCGGTGGGCTGCCCTCCGTGTCCTCGACGGAGGGTGCCGGTGCGATGCGCATGGTGCGGAACGGCTCGACGCTCAAGTTCCTCTACGCGTCGGGAGCGGGCTGGGTCGAGCTGGGCTCGCTCACCGTTCCAGCAACACCGGTGCACGTTTTGTTGTTCTCGCTCAACACGGGCGAGCCGCGCAGCACGGTGGTGACGTTCGGCAACTATCGCGTTAACGCCGCGACGACGGATGACGTTATCGAAGGGCAAGGAGCGTTCTTTCACAAGCGGGACGATTTCGCGGTCACGGCGTTCACCGAGAATTATCCAGTCGAGCGCTACTGGCGCGGCGGCTTTACAGCGCCCGCGATGTTCACCACCTTGCGCCAAGCCGGATTCGAGTGGTCAAAGACGAGCGTGACCACGGAGACGTCGTCAGAGCTCGCCGCAGCATCGCCCGAACAGTGGCGCTCACTCGGCTGGCAGGACCGGTTCTGGTCCTCGCGCGAGTACGCCGCTCAAACGCTCGCGGACTCGTCCAAGGCCGGCATGCGCCTGGAGGTTCAACTGCTGCTGAGCCCGCACGCCGCCTATTGGGGCTACCAGCAAGCGCCCGCGGCGTGGGCGGGCAAATCGGTCGCCGAAATCGCGGCTTTACTGGAGGAAAACGTCTACCAGACCGCCAAATACTTCAAAGATCGCGGGTTAAACGTGGAGCGGTACGCGATCGGCAACGAGATCGACATCGGCATCCTCGACTTCCTGCCCAACGTCCGCGTAACCGTCCCGTCCGGCGTCAACTTCCCGCAGGACATGGAATGGCTTCGCGCGAACATCTGGCAGACGGAGGCGACGCTACTGCAGGCCGCGATCAAGGGGGTCAAGCGTGCCGAGCCCAGCGCAGCGATCATTCTCCACATCGGTGGACTGGAGTTCAACGACGGAAACGTCTTCCCGCCCGCGTTCTTTCAGGCGATGGATGACTTCGGCGTCCAGTACGACTACGCCGCGCTTTCCCATCCGTATGCGTCGTATCCCTGGAAGCTCGATCGTTACACGACGGCTTGTTGGTTCAAGCGCCTCGCCCGGACTGTTGCCCGAATTCACGGCGTGTCGGGCAAGCCGGTCATGATGGTCGAAGCCTCTTATCCAGGGCGGCTGGACGTGGGTAATGTGGCACCTCCGATGCGCGACTTCCCGTTCACGCCGCAGGGCCAGGCGTCCTGGGTGCGGGAACAGCTTCGCTTCGCTAGTACGCATCCCGAGATCAAGAGCTGGCACTACTTCTATCCGGACATGCCGCGCGATCTGATGGATCTGAGCTCGACCGCACAGGTCCTGGCCAGCGCGTCTAGCCTCTTCGAAACGGCAGCCTCGCCGCGACCTGCGCTGGATGAGTTCAAAGTCAATCTGGCGCAGCCATCCCGCAACGCGGTCGAATTCTACAACGCCACGCTGGATCACTACTTCGTGTCGGCATTGTCTGGCGATATCGACGCTCTCGACTCCGGCCAATTGCGCGGTTGGGCGCGCACGGGGGAAGTATTTCGAGTGTTTCCATCGGCTCGAGAGGCATCGTCACCCGTATGCCGCTTCTATATACCGCCGGCAAACGGTGACTCGCATTTCTATTCGGCATCTCCAGTCGAGTGCACGGACGTCGCCGCGCGCTTTCCTGCATTCGTCCAGGAATCGACGGAGGTGATGGACGTCTTTCTGCCTGCGCTCAACGGAACCTGCATCGCAGGCGCGCAACCGGTCTTCAGGGTGTGGAACGCACGGGCGGACACCAATCATCGCTATACGACCAACCCAGCGATTCGCGACCAGATGCTTGCGCGTGGCTATGTACCGGAAGGCTATGGTCCGGACGCCGTCGCGATGTGCGTTCCACGCTAGCCGCGGGCGGTCTCGACCGGCGCCTCCCGGGCCGCGTCGAAATCACCGGCGGGCCGGTTTCTCTGGTCGCGGACTTGCGCGCCAAGCATCAAGCGTCGACTAACTTCGCCCCCCGGCGCGTTCGTCGCATTGGAGTCCGTAGCTGGTCGCCTAACGCCGCGTGGAACGCATCGTCAAGGGTCCGCTTAGCGATGGCCCGAATGGCTGCAGTGGCTATTGCGGCTCAGTAGCGGCACGGTCGCGGCCTCGGACTCGTTACCGATCGCCTGCGCAAGCCGCGCTGACTCACTGCCGCGCCGTCCTGTGGCATGGCAGGCATGTGCCCGCACGGCAACATAGAACCAGTGCCGAAGCTTGCAATTCGTTATCATGAGTCATTTACCGACTGGGACAAATCACGTCGTCTTGGCGTAAAACGCAGTGATCGAGCGAGATCGTTTAGACAAACAATTTCAATAAATACCAGGGCGAGCAATGGGCGGACGCAATAGTGGGCGGTACGGATGGCGCGGCGTTCTCTTTCAGGGCTTCAGACCTTCGCATTCGGCATGGTGGCACGACCGGGTAGCAGGCGGATCAGTCCCAATGTTTCGTAGAGAAACTGGTCGGAGTATTGGCGATACCCCGTTCCCCGCCGGCCCTGGCGTCGTACCAGCCAGATCCGCAAGCGTCGCGCGACGTATTTGTCGATCAAGCGGTAGATCCGTCCCACCGGGCCTTGGCTAAAGTATCCCGCCCAGCCCCGCAGCAGCGGTTCAACTGCTCGATACAAGTTGCTACATCGAGAGCATTCCATCGCGACGTTGTCGCGTCGTGTACTTCCCGCAGTAGCCGGTTGATGGCTTTCCGCGACGGTCGGATTCCCCAGTAAGGTCGCCCACCGCGGCCAAGAGGCGGCCCACGGTGTAGCCGAGGAAGTCGAAGCTCTCGTCCGGTAGCGTCACCAGACGAGCCTTCTTCGGATTCACGGTCAGGCCCAGTTTGCCCATCAAGTGTTGCATGGCCTCATCGCCGCTGCGCCTCGGCCCGGGTGGGCAGAGGATCACAAAGTCATCGGCGTAGTTGACCACCTCGGTCCCCAAACGTCGGGCATAACCTTGGCGATACCACGCCAGCATGAGCGACGGAAATACGAATTGGCCAGCAACGGGGAGATCTTGCGGCGTGCCGGTCGGCCGTGCTGGCCTCACCGCCCGCGCTTTCGATTGATGCGCGCCTCGAGCTCACGCAGCAGCGCGTCGATCGCGAACCCAACGATGCCGATGGCGATCATCCCGCTCATCACGATCGAGGTGCTGATGCTCGCCTGGCCCCTGACCAGAAGGTAGCCAATGCCACTCGATGCAACGATCAGCTCGGCCCCGACGAGCGATTGCCAGCCGAGGCCCGCACTGATGCGCAAACCGGCCACGATCGATGGCACTGATGCGGGCAGCAGGACTTCGGTGATCATCCGCCAGTGGCTGGCGCCCAACGTCTGCGCTGCCTCGATGAAGCGTGGCTCGACGTACTTGGCGCCGCGGTAGGCGTTGATCACGCATGGCGGAAAGGCGCCGCTGAAGATGATCAGCACCGGTCCACCGATGCCGGTACCGAACCACAGCGCCGCGAACGGCACCCAGGCGATGGGCGCGACGAAGCGCAGCGCGTCGAAGATCGGGCTCACGATGGCGTCCAGCCAGCGAAACCAGCCCATCATCAACCCGAGCGGAACACCGATGATCACTGCGAGTCCGAAGCCCATCGCGAATCGCCCGAAGCTCGATGCGAGGTGCTGTTGCAGGGTGTAGCCGACGAAGGGCGTCCGCGTCAGTGCCAGAAACTTTTCGAGCACCGCCAGCGGCGAAGGCAGGAATTGCGGCTTCACCAGGCCGGTGGCGGCGATCAGTGACCATACCGCGAAGAACGCGACCAGGCCGGCAGCCGACAGCGCGAGCGAGCGTTGCAGCGGGAGCGCTCGGCCGGCGTTCACGCGATCACGCCCTGCGCCACGGCATGGCCCAGCGCTCGATCAGGCCCAGCAACGCGGTCATTGCCGCGCCCGCAATGGCGACCCCGGCCATTCCGACCACGATCATCGCCGGAAAGATGTCGAGCGCAGCCTGCGAAAGGACGTGCCCCAGACCCGCGATGGCGCCGATGAGCTCCGCGGCGACGAGCGTTGTCCAGCAGGCCTGCAGCGACAACCGGAGGCCGGTGAACATCATCGGCAGTGCTCCGGGGACGAGCACCTCGCGCACCAGCGTCCGTGGCGGCACGCCGAGCATGCGCGCTGCTTCGATGAGATGCGGTTCGATGGTCCGCACGCCGCTGTAGCTGTTGATCACCACCGGCACGAACGCGGCGAACCAGATCACCAGCACCTTCGCGGCATCGCCGAGGCCGAGCCATACGATGGCGAGTGGAATCCACGCCAGCGGCGGAATGGGACGGATCAGCAGGAACGGCGGATTGACGAAGGCCTCGAACGATCGGCTCCACCCCATGCCGAGACCGAGCGGCACGCCGACCGCGACGGCGGCGACAAAGCCGAGCAGCACGAGCTTCGAGCTGTGCAGGACGTGCTCCAGCAGACGCGCATCGGCGTAGCCGGTCAGCGTGATCTGGCGCAGCGCGTCCCACACCTCCGCCGGCGCCGGAAAACGACCGGGACTGATGGTCTGGGTGAGCGTGGTCAGCACGTACCACGCCGCGAACAGGGCGGCGAAGGTCGCGACGCCGACCCAGGCGGGCCGGCCATCGTCCCTGCGGGCCATGCCGGTTCAGTTCGTCCGGTTGGCGAACTCCTTCAGTTTCGGATCGGCGTCGACCATGCGCAGGTACTCGTCGGTCACGTACTTGCTGACGGCCGGCGCTTGGGCGAATGTGCCATTGGCCTTCATGAAATCGCCGATCTTGGTCAGCCAGCCATCGACCTCCGAGGTTCCGCCGGCGTTCCGATGCATGATCTTCAATTGCTGGGCGAGATCGAAGGTCGGGCGGGTATCGAACTCCTTTTTCATCGACACTTCGCTGATGGTCACCCCGCCCTGCTCGTAGAACGTCTTCATCATCGCGATGGCTTGCGGCTGATGCGCGTTCATCCATTTCCAGGCGCGCAGGTACACCGCGAGGAACTTGGCGACGTCCTGCGGGTGCTCCTTGGCGTAATCGGCGCGCACGACCAGCGCGCCGGGAACGGCGGCGCCGGCATCCCGCCCGGAGCAGATCAGCTTGGCTCCGGTCTTTTCCTCCATCGTGTAGATGTTGGGTGCCCACAAGCCGCCGAGATCCGCGTTGCCGCTGGACATCGCCGAGATGATCTCGGCCTGACCCATGCTCTTGATCGTCACGTCCGACTTCTTGAGGCCCCATTTGGCGAGGCACGACTGCACGGCATAGTCGCCGGTGGAGTTCGCGGTCAGCACGATGGTCTGGCCCTTGATGGACGCGGGATTCTTCATGAAGCCGTCGACGGTTTTCGCCGTGGCCATCAGCGCGTTGCCGTAAGACTCGTCGTTGGTGATGCCGATCGTCAGCAGGTTGTAGCGCGCGGCACCCAGTACCGCTGGCACCGACCCCGTCCCACCGACATCCCACGACTTCGATGCCGATGCCGCGATCTGGGGCACACCCGCGGGGAAGGTGCTGAACGCCGGCTTCAGCCCAACCTCGGCATACCAGCCCTTTTCGGCGGCGACGTAGAACGGCAGCGCCCAATACAGCGCCGGCTGGTAGCTGATCTTGATCTCCGTCGGCTGGCCCTGCACGCCCGGAGCCGCGATAACGACAACCAGGGCTGCTGCGAGTGCCGCAATATGCTTTTTCATGCTCTGCCTCCTCCTGTGGTGTTCAGCGCTTCGGTCTCGGGCTGCTGCTCGCCGCGCAACAGTCTCCAGATGTGGGTCCGCAAGTGCACGAACGAGGCCTGGTCCATCACCTCCTCGGTGCGATCGAAAAGGCCCCAGCGTTCGGCGGCACGGATTGGCGCGACGTCGATGACTTCACGGATCGTGCCCGGCCGACGCGTCATGACGACGACGCGGTCGGCCAGGTAGACCGCCTCGTCCACCGCGTGGGTGATGAACAGCACGGTGCGGGGATTGACGCGCGACAGCTTGATCAGCTCCTCCTGCATGACCACGCGCGTCTGCGCGTCCAGAGCGCCGAAGGGCTCGTCCATCAGCAGCACGTCCGGGTCGAGCACATAGCTGCGGGCAATCGCCACGCGTTGCTGCATGCCCCCGGAGAGCTGGTGCGGATAGGCCGATTCATAGCCCTGGAGGCCCATCAGCTCGACTTGCCGCGCGATGCGCTCACGCCGCGTCGAGGCGTCGCCGCCTTTGCTGCGCAAGCCGAAATCGATGTTCTCGTACACCGTCTTCCACGGAAACAGCGCGAATTGCTGGAATACGACCGCGCGGTCGGGGCCGGGTTGCGTCACCGGCCGACCGCCCACCGAGACGGTGCCGGACGTCGGGAACTCGAGCCCCGCCGCCATGCGCAGACAGGTGGTCTTGCCGCACCCGGAGGGGCCGACGATTGCGACGAACTCGCGGTCGCGCACGTTGAAACTGACACGATCGAGCGTCAGGAAATCCTTGCCATCGCGCTGGAACACGCGACTGACACTGTCGAAGACGATTTCGCTCATGCCTGCCTCATGGCCGGAGCACGATTTTTGCCGCGGCGCTGCGTCCCTCGTGCAGATCGCGGAACGCGGCAGCGCCCTCGGCCAGAGGTCGCTCCTCGACCCACACGAGGTCGCCGAATGCGCCTTCGTAGAGCGCCAGCACTGCGGCGCGCAGGTCGGAGGTCGAATACGTATACGTGCCGATCAGGGTCACTTCGGCGAGTGTCAGCTTACGCATGTCGATCTCACTCGCCCAGTCCATGAGACCGATGTGCATGACCACCCCGCCGGGCTTCACCGTCGCCATCGCTGTCGTGCGGGTGGCTTTGGCACCCACGGCATCGATCACGAGATCGGCGCTGTTCGCGGGCGGCTCCGGATCCGCGCCGGGATCGTAGGTCGCGACCTGCGCAGCCTCCGCGAGGGATTCGCGGCGGAGCCCGTTGGTCTCGGCGACCGTCACATGACGAACGCCGTAGCTCCTGAGCAACAGCGCGGCGAGCATCCCGATGGCGCCGCCGCCCAGCACGAGAACGCGGCACTCGGGCAGCGGCCGCACGAGCGCTCGGGATGCAATGGCGATCGCATGCAACGCGGTTGCCGCAGGCTCGGTCAGCGCCGCGGCGCGAGCGCTCATGTCCGGTGGGATCTCGATGACGCTACGTGCCGCCGTCGTCATGAACTCGGCAAAGCCTCCGGCGCGCGTCATGCCGATCATCGTACGGTCCGCACAGAGATTGTCGCGCCCCTGCCTGCAGTACTCGCAGACGCCGCAGGTGATGAGCGGGTTCACGGTGACCCTGCGGCCCTGCCCCGGGCCTTCGAGGATGCGGCCCGCGAGCTCGTGGCCGAGAATCAGCGGCGGCACGCGCCGCGGATCGTGGCCGTGGTAGGCGTGCATGTCCGAGCCGCAGATGCCGACGGCGTCGATGCCGATCAGCACCTCGCCGGCACCGGGCACTGGGGCCGGCTCCTCACGGTACGTGACTTCGTTGGGAGCCGTATAGACGAGTGCTTTCATCCTGCCGAGTACCCTCCGTCGACGAAAATGGTCTGCCCGGTCACGTAATCGGACGCGCGACTCGCAAGGTACACCGCCGTGCCGGCCAGATCTTCGAGCTCGCCGTTGCGGCCGATGAAGGTGCGCTCGGCGTTGGCGCGCCACTTGTCGGGGTCGGCAGCGACTGCTGCGGTCAGGGCCGTCGGAAAGAAGCCTGGGGCGATGGCGTTGGCGTTGACGCCATGGCCGGACCACGCCTGCGCTTGCGCGCGTGTCAGCTGCACGATCCCGCCTTTCGAAGCGCCGTAGGGGCCGCCGTTCGCGAACGCACGCACCGACTGCAGCGAGGCGATGTTGATGATGCGGCCCCAACGGCGCGCGATCATCGCGGGCGCGAGTCTTTGCGCGAGGAAGAATGGTGCATCGAGGTTGATGGCGAGCGTGCGGTCCCATGCCTCGTGCGTCACGTCGAGCATCGGTTGGCGCAGATTGATGCCGGCGGCATTGACCAGGATGTCCGGCGCGCCGAACGCGGCCGGCGCCGCATCGGCACAGGCGTCGAGCGCGCTGCGGTCCGTAAGATCGCAAGGCAGGGCCACGGCCTCGCCGCCGACCGCCGCGATCTCCGCGCGCGCCGCCTGCAATTCGGCCGCACGGCGCGCCACGAGCACGATGCGCGCCCCCGCCTCGGCCAGCGCCAGCGCGACGGCGCGCCCGATGCCCGAACTCGCACCCGTAACCAACGCCACGCGCCCAGAGAGCCCGAAGAGCCCCAGCACGTTCATCGCGCGGCCACGCACACGCTGATGCGTCTGCGCCGCCCAGGATGGCGAATCGACCTCGCAGGTGTCATGCGGTCACCGGGGTACCCTTGTCGAAATGTTCATCCGGAAAATACTTCTCCAGCCGGTCGTCCGCGGTGCGCGCGTGGGCTTCCATCCCTTCCAGGCGCGAGATGCGCGCACTCACCTGACCAATCGTCCGGGTCGCTTCACGGTCCATGCGCTGCCACGTAAGGGTCTTCAAGAACTTGTGCACCGAGAGCCCACCGGAATAGCGCGCCGCCCCCTTGGTGGGCAGGATGTGATTCGGCCCCGAGGCCTTGTCGCCGAATGCGACGGTGGTCTCCTCGCCCAAGAAAAGCGAGCCGTAGCAGGTCAGCCGCGCCAGCCACCAGTCGAGATCGCGCGCATGCACTTCGAGGTGCTCCGCGGCGTAGCGGTCCGATGCCGCGGCGGCCTCGTCCCGCGAGCTGCAAAGGATGACCTCGCCATAGTCGCGCCAGGCGGCACCGGCTGCATCGCGCGCCGTCGGCGGCAGCGCGCCGATGAGTAGCGGGACGCGACGCATCACCTCTTCGGCAAGCGGTCGTGACACCGTGATGAGCCACGCCGGCGACTCGTGACCGTGTTCGGCCTGCCCCACCAGGTCGGACGCGACGATGGCCGGGTCGGCACTGTCGTCGGCGATCACCGCGACCTCCGAGGGACCGGCAAACACGTCGATGCCCACCTTGCCGAACAGCATGCGCTTGGCCTCGGCGACGAACTTGTTGCCGGGCCCGACGACGATGTCGGCCGGCTTGCCGGTGAAGAGGCCATAGGCCATCGCCGCAATGGCCTGCACGCCCCCCAGGGTCAGGATGACGTCCGCGCCGGCGACCTGCATCGCATAGAGGACGTGCGGATGGATGCCTTCGCCCCTGTACGGCGTCGAGCAGGCCACCACGGTCGGGACGCCAGCCGCCTTCGCCGTCGCAATGCTCATGTACGCCGACGCGATATGCGCGTAGCGGCCGGTAGGGACGTAGCAGCCGGCGACGTTGACGGGCACGAGACGCTGCCCGGCGATGAGTCCGGGCTGCACCTCGATCGAAAATTCGCGAACCGAGTCGCGCTGCGCCGTCGCAAACCGCCGCACCTGCTCGGTGGCAAACTCGATGTCATGCTTGATCGACGCGGGGATGTCGCGCGTGCGGCGTTCGACTTCCTCCGCCGTGACCACGATCTCGCCCGTCCAATGGTCGAGCTTCCGTGCGTACTCGCGCACCGCCGGTTCACCGCGGCGCTCGATGTCGGCGAGCATGTCGCCGGCGACCTTCTGCGCGGTGCCGGCTTCGGTTTCAGGTGTCTTGGCGGCCTGCTTCAGGTATTCGATCGACATGGAGGCCCTCTCGATGAAAGCGCTTTCATGCAGCCTATCCCGAGTGCCGCAAGGGCGTCAATGTGCGCCGCAGCATATGCTTTGCAAGCGCTTTCAGCATGCTATTCTGGATTCCGGGCAACCCGAGGCCGGGATGGATTCGAGCAGCCATGGCGCGTACAGGAAGATTGGCGATGGCCGAGCGTTCCAATGCGGGTGGTGCAAGGAAGCGCACCACCGCCGCACGTCTGTCCGATGTCGCGCGCGCCGCGGGGGTATCGCTTTCGACGGCATCGCGGGCACTTGCCGATCCGCAACTGGTGCATCCGCAGACGCGCGCGAAGATCGATCAGGCGGCCCGGTTGCTCGGGTACGTCCCGCACGGCGCCGCGCGCGCCCTCGCCTCCAAGCGATCGCGGACGGTCGGTGCGGTCGTCCCGACGCTCGACAACCCCATTTTCGCGCATTCAACACAGGCTTTGCAGCGCGCACTCGGCGAGGCGGGCTACACCTTGCTGCTGGGGAGCCACGAGTACGACATGGATACCGAGTTCGAGGTAACGCGTGCACTCGTCGAGCGCGGTGTGGACGGCCTGGCGCTGGTGGGTACCGATCATTCGCCCGATCTCTATCAATTCCTTGCGCGCTCCGGGGTTCCCTTCGAATTGACCTGGGCAATCGATCCGGACCGTCGTCATCACTGTGTCGGCTTCTCCAACCGGCTGGCGTCGATCCGCGTGACGCAATACCTGCTCGAACTCGGCCATCGCGAACTCGCCGTCGTATCCGGGTATACGGCGCACAACGATCGCGCGCGCGATCGCGTCGCCGGTGTGCGTGAGGGACTGGCCGCCCACGGTCTGGAGCTACCGGAGGCTCGATACGTGGAGACTGCGTTCTCCGTCTCAAGTGGACGCCTGGCGTTGCGCGACTTGCTTGCGCGCGGTTCTCCGCCGACCGCGATCGCCTGCGGCAACGATCTGCTCGCGTTCGGCGTGCTGCTCGAGTGCGCCGCGCGCCGCATCGCCGTGCCAGGAGAGATGTCGGTGGCCGGCTTCGACGACATCGAGCTCGCGGCCGAAGTATCGCCGCCGCTCACCACCATTCATATTCCGACGGCTGACATCGGCCGGCGGGCGGCTGAACGCCTGCTCGCGCGCCTTTCAGGCCAGCGCGTCTCGCGGATCGAGGAACTGGCTGCAGACCTGATCGTGCGTGGCAGCACCGGCCCGCCGCGTGGCCAGCGGCCGAAACCGTAGATCCGCTTGGCGCGAGCGCTACCAACGCGGCAATTTCTCGTTTCTTCGCAGTGTTCGCCGTGACCGAGAATTCCTGCGGCTGCCGTGCCCGCGAAGGCGGCATCGGCTGCCTGATGCGAACGCGGCGGAAACCGTCAGGTCGTATCACCGCCGGCGCTTGTCATCGATGCGGACGCTGGGAAGCCCCTTCCGCCGTTCCGAGAGCATGAAGAATCCGCGACCGGCCGGCCCGCGGAACCGTTCCCTGACAGTTGCGCCAGTTCCAGCAACCGTCGTCCATCGCGCAATGGCCGGCGTGCCGTCCGCGGCAGCCGGTTTTGTAGGGCTCATTCAGGTGACATCTCTGGCTCGACCTCTTGTCTGAACAATGACTACACGCGCGTATCTAATGTCAGGTAGTTCATGTGACACGTGAACTGCGCGGGGGGTGGGTCCGGTTCTGTCACCCTCTTGCCACCTATTCGGGGGATGCGGAGGGCGCGACTCGCGGAGCAAAATGAGTGCCGGTTGCCGTTGGACGCAGAACTTGCGTCTCTCCGGCCACTCTGAATTGCCCATCAAAGCGTGTTCGGTGCAGCTTCGTGCGCACGCCTCGAACACGATACCGACCAGATCTCATCACTGCGGAGCGACGAAAATCACGTGATGGAGCCGCTCCTCTGGCCGACCCTGTCCGTCGCCTCGGCGGTGCTGCCGCGCATCCGGCGCGAGCTGCTCGGGCACGCGCGCGCCCCCGAGCCTGGGCACGGTGCACCGATCGATGTCTGCGCGATCGTCGAGGATGGCCTGTGCGGCTACGAGCTTGTGCCGCAGAGCACGGAGGCGCCCTTCCTGATCGTGGGTTGCGGCGAGGATGGCATTGCGCGCGTGCGGCGCACGGTGGTCGATGCGGCGCGGCATGCCGGACTTCGTCTCGCCACTCTGCATGGCCGAGCCGTCAACATGGCGCGGCCGCGCGTGCGGCGTACCTCGCAGCACGCCGAGACCCTCTATGCCGACTGCACCACGGCGGCGGGAGCGGTGTGGGATGCGCTCGCGCCCGCGCTGCGCGACCCCGGGCCACAATGGGACCACAGCATGGCGGATTGCCGCTCGCTCGAGAGCGCGCTCGCCGTGGCAGCGCTGCATCTCGCCGAATGGGATCCCGCCGTGGATTTCTGCGGCCTCGTGCACCAGGCCGAATACGGCCTCCCGTTGCGCGGCCGTGAGGGTGGTTTCGGCACCCTCACGTTGCAGCGTCCGGACCTTTGGCTACTGCGCTGGAGGGCGGGCCAGACCATCGTGCAGCGGGAGTTCTCCCCGTTCTCGACGCCGGAGGGCACCCCCGCCCTCCTGCCGCGCGACGCGCGCGGTTGGTAGCGCGAGGTTCAGCGCCACGCCGTGCGCAGGCGCGCCGCAAGATCCACTGCCGGACGCGGCTCCTGGACGCTCGAGGGCGCGGCCTTTGAAGCGGCGCACGGCGGCCACGCCCGCTGCTCGAAGTGTGTCGCGATGCGTTCGGTGATGAAGCGCGTGCGCGACGCATAGACATGCCGGTCCCCATGCGCACTTTGCTGGTGGACGTAGAAGCGCTGCGGCACCAGGAGCTGAAGGCGATCGCGTGCCCTTGTCATCGCCACGTAGAGCAGCCGGCGCTCCTCTTCGATCTCCTCGGTCGAGCCCGTGGCCATGTCGGAGGGAATGCAGCCGTCGACCACGTTCAGCACGTGCACGCTTTTCCATTCCTGGCCCTTGGCCGAATGGATCGTGGACAGGATCAGATAGTCGTCATCGCTTCCCGGCGCGGCCGCTTCGTCACTGCTGGCCGCCGGCGGATCCAGCGTGAGCTCGGTCAGGAACCGCTCCTGGGAGCTGTAGGTGCCGGCGATGTGGCCGAGCGTCGCGAGGTCCGCGAGCCGCGCGGCGGCATCCTCGTACATCGCGTCGATGCGCGGCTCATACCAGCGCAGCGCGACTTCGAATGCGCCCGGCCACGGCGCGGCCGGCGCCCGCAAGCAAGCGAATAGCTCGATGAAGTCCCGCCAGGCGTCTTTCACCGGTGCGCTGACTGGCATGGCGGCGAACGCGCCCGTGAGGTCGGCCGCCGCATCGAGCAACTCCAGAACCCGGCTCGCGGTCGCCGGCCCGACACCCGGGACGAGCTGCAGCGCCCGGAAACCGGCAATCCGTCCTCGTGGATTCTGTGCAAAACGCAGGAGGCCGAGGATGTCCTTGACGTGGGCGGCCTCGAGGAAGCGCAACCCGCCGTACTTCACGTAGGGAATGCGCCGTCGCGCCAGCTCGAGCTCGAGTTGCGCACTGTGGTTCGAGCTGCGGAAAAGGACCGCCTGCTGCTTGAGCGCCATGCCCGCTTCGCGGTGCTCGAGCACGCGCTCGGCGACGCAGCGTGCCTGATCGACTTCATCGCGCACGGCGACGAGCTCGGGCTTGGCGCCGCCCGTGCGCTCGGTCCAGAGATCTTTCGTGAAACGCTCGCGAGCCTGGGCGATGACGGCGTTCGACGCGGCCAGGATGGCCTGCGTCGAGCGGTAGTTGCGATCGAGGGTGACGACCTTTGCCTCGGGTGTGAAGCACTGCGGGAAATCGAGGATGTTGCGCACCGTCGCCGCGCGAAACGAGTAGATCGATTGCGCGTCGTCACCGACGACCGTGAGCCCGCGCCCGTCACGCTTGATGCCAAGGAGAATGCTGGCCTGCAGACGATTGGTGTCCTGATATTCGTCGACCAGGACGTGGTCGAAGCGAGCGCCGATCTCTGCCCCGATCCCCTCCTCCGCAGCCATGTGCGCCCAGTACAGAAGGAGATCGTCGAAGTCGAGCACGTTCTGCGCCTGCTTCGCCTCCACGTAGGCCCCGAACAGGCGCCGCAGCTCCGCCTCCCACGCCACGCACCACGCAAATGCCTGGGCGAGCACCTTGCCGAGCGGCTGCTCCGTGTTGACCGCGCGCGAATAGATGGCGAGGCACGTGGCTTTGGCGGGGAAGCGCTGCTCCGTACGGTCGAATGCGAGGTCATGGCGCACGAGCGCCATGAGATCCTCCGAGTCGCTGCGGTCATGGATCGTGAATTGCGGGTCGAGCCCGATGTGCCCCGCGTACTCGCGCAACAGGCGCGCACCGATGCTGTGAAATGTCCCGGACCAGGGCAGCGAGGGCACTCCCGCGCCGGTGCGCCCGATTGCTTCCTGGACGACACGGCCGGTGCGGCGCTCCATTTCGGCCGCCGCGCGCCGCGAGAACGTCAGCAGCAGGATGCGTTGCGGATCGGCGCCTGCCACCAGCAGGTGCGCCACGCGATGCGCCAGCGTATTGGTCTTCCCGGAGCCCGCTCCCGCGATCACGAGCAGCGGCCCGGCGGGCGCGCCCGCGCCGTGGAGGACCGCCGCGCGTTGGGCGTCGTTGAGAGCGTCGAGGGCGGCGCGTCGCGGGCGGGACGACGGCGGGGGGATTTGCGGGGCAGAGGCAGGCATGGCGGGACGAGGATGGTCGAGGGCCCATTAGACCCCAGTCGAACGTTCGTTCGCAAGCGGCCGCCGCGCCGCTGTCGATAAGGCCCTCCCCAACGCCGCCACCGGCACGCATCCGCACGATTTCGGGGGGTTTTTCGGCGGTGTTCCGGGGCTAGGCGCCGTCGTGGCTCGCCGACAATGGTGGCGATCCCGCCATGTCCACCGCGCGCCCTTCCCCTCCCGTGCCGCCTGCGAGTGTCCGTCGCGAGCTGTCTGCGCCGGCGATGCGACCGCTCCTTGGCATCCCGCTGTTCGGGCTGGTGCTCGTCATCGCGCTCTGGGCAGCCGTCGCGGCCCGCCTCAGCCTCGACCGCGCCGCACTTTTCGCGCACGCGATCCAGGACGTCGAAACGTTCGGGGCGAGCTTCGAGGAGCACACGGTGCGTGCGCTGCGCGATCTCGATCGGACGGCGCTGGTCGTGAAAAACGAATTCGAGCGCGACGGCACGGTGAATCTTCCCGGCCTGCTGCGCAAGGGTCTGATTCCCACGGACGGCTTCGTGCAGGTCAGCGTGACGGACAGCTCGGGCAACATCGTCGCCACGACCGGCGATTTCAGGCAAACGGTGAACATCGCGGACCGCGAACACTTCCGGGTCCACCAGAGCGCGGACACCGGCGCGCCGTATATCGGCCGCCCCATCGTCGACCGCATCACGGGCCGCACGGTCATCACCGTGACCCGCCGGCTGAATCTCGGCGACGGCACCTTCGGCGGCATCGTCCTGACCTCGGTCGATCCGCGCTACTTCACGGACTTTTACCAGGAGCGCTATCTCGGCAAGCAGGGCGTGCTTGCCGTCGTCGGCACCGATGGTGCGTTTCGCGCACGGCGCGTTGCCGACAAGCTCGATACGACAGGTGATGCATCCCGGGCGACGGTATTCGCGCGCGCCCGCGCGCAGCCGGTCGGGACCTTCCATGCCCGCAGCGCGATCGATGGCATGGAGCGGTTCTTTGCCTATCGCCAGCTGCGGGATTACCCGCTGATCCTCGTCGCCGCTCGCGCGGAGTCGGAGGTGCTCGCCGAATATCACGAGCGAAGCCGGCTGCAAGTAGCCATCGCCGGGATCGCAACCGTGGCGATCATCGTGTTCTTCACGGCGGGCACCCTTCTCGTCTACCGTCTGCGTCGCAGCCAGCAGCGCGCCAAAAAAGCCGAAGCGCTCTTCCGCGCTGCGGCGGATGGCTCGCTCGATGCGTTCATCCTGCTGCGCAGCGTGCGCGATCCGTCAGGCAGCGTCGTCGATTTCGCGATCGCCGAAGCCAACCCGCGGGCGCTCGCATTGCTGGGGCTCGTCAACAAGAGCCTGAGGGGACGCCGGCTGTCGGCGGTGCTGCGCCGCGCTGGCGTGGTCGAGGTGCTCGACAAGTATGTACGCGTGCTGGACAGCGGCGAGCCGCTCGACGAGCAGCTCGAGCTGCGGCCGCCCCATGGCGAGCACCTGTGGTTGCGTCATCAGGCAGTGTGTGCACTCGACGGGCTTGCCGTGAGCGCACGCGACATCACGGAGCACAAGCAACGGGAAGAGCAGCAGCGTCGGCAGACGGCATTCCTGGAGACCCTCGTGGGCAATTTGCCCGTCGGGGTGATGGTGCGCAGCGCCCGGCCCGATTCGCTCGGCCGCATCGTTCTGTGGAACCACGCCTGCGAGTACATGTACGGCTGCAAGGCGGAGGACGCGATCGGGAGGGTGTTCCGCGAGCTGGTGCCGTCTGAGTACGCGGAGCGCGTCGAGCACTGGGACCGCAAGATGCTCGAGAGCCCGATGGTTCAGGAGATCGCCAACGCACCCATCGATCCTCCCGGAAGGGGGCGTCGCTACCTGTCCTTCATCCGGGCGCCGATCTTCGACGTCGAAGACCAGGTCGAATTCATCATCTCGATCGTCACCGATGTGACGGACGAAAAGGCGCGCGACGAGGAGTTGCGCCTCGCGTCCAAGGTGTTCGAGACGACGGCCGATGCGGTGCTCGTCAGCGACGCCGAGGACCGCGTGATCATGGTCAACGAGGCGTTCACCGAGCTGACTGGCTTCGCCGCCCACGAGGTCCGGGGCCGCAAGGTGCAGGAGCTGCCGTTTGCCGCCGGGCGTCTCGGTTCCGACGAGGAGTTCGGCGAGCGTCTGAAGCGCGAGGGGCGGATCACCGAGGAGCTGATGCAGCATCGCAAGGACGGCCGGACCCTGCCCTGCTGGGCAACGGCCAGTTGCGTGCTCGACGAGCGGGGAGTCATCTGCAATTTCGTGCGGGTGTTCAGCGATATCACCGAGCTCAAGGCCTCACAGCAGCAGCTCGAGCGCCTCGCAAACTACGACACGCTCACCGGGTTGCCCAACCGGCGCCTGTTCCAGGATCGGCTGGAGCTCGCGATCAGGCGCGGCCACCGCTGGCACAAGGGGGCGGCACTGCTGTTCATCGATCTCGACGGCTTCAAGGAAGTGAACGACACGATCGGGCACGACGTCGGTGACCTGCTGCTGCGCGAGGTCTCGGCGCGTCTGCTGCAAAGCGTGCGCGAGGTCGACAGCGTGAGCCGCCTTGGCGGCGACGAATTCACGGTTGTCATCGAGGACGCATTGGTCGACGATGCCGTCAGCGTCGCGGAACGCATCCTGCAGGCGCTTGCCGAGCCATTCCTCGTCGCTGGTCATCCCCTTGCCAGCAGCGCGAGCGTGGGCATCGCGCTGTTTCCGCGCGACGGCGTCGACGCGACGACGCTGCTGCGCAATGCGGACGCCGCCATGTACAAGGCGAAGCGCGCCGGGCGTAACCGCTACGCGCTCTTTGCCAATACGGCGACCGACGCGTCCAGCAGCAGCGCGACGACGGTCGACCAGGCTTCTGCCTGAGCGCCCGGCGTGCGCTCGCTTGCAGAGCTGGCCTGTCCGCCTCGTGCCGGGGTGTGTCTCGGTATGCTCAGCGGCCTGCACACCAGGTGACGCCTTCCGCGGTCCAGCCGCGCGCCGCCATTTCCTGCTTTCCGGCATCGGTCATCACGTAGCGGTGATTGGGGTCGCCTTGCGGCTTGAAATAGCGAAACACCGGCTGCGTTCCGGCCGGACAGCTGCCCGTCGCGTCGGGAAGCGCCGCAAAGAACGTATAGCCTTCGAACACCCACACTGGCCAGCGTTGCGCAACCATGCCGCATTCGTTCGGGTCGGCGGTGTAGAAGTGCGAGTCGGGGCCTTTGCGCTTGCCGGTGGCGGGGTCGATGGTCCAGTCACCGTAGAAGCGGCACATCGACTGCAGGCCTGGGTAGGCGAGCTTCCATACCGGGAATGAGAGGCCCGTCGGCTTCCATTGCCCGTCGGGGCCGCCATTGGCGAGCGACGCCTGCTCTGCGGGATCCGCCGTCATGAAGTAGTGGTCGAGCAACGGATGGTAATACTCGAGCGCGGTCGCGTCCGCGGCCACCACGCTGCTCTGCGCCGTGCACGTGTTCTGCAATACGCGCCAACCCGCCGATGCCCAGGTGCCCGAGCGGCACGCGTAGTTTTCTTCCTCGGTGATCTGCCCGGTCATCCCCGGTGCGCATGCGCTCACCCGCGTGGCGGGCGAAGGTGGCATGCCGCAGCTCGAAGCGATCTGTTGCGTCGGAGCCACCGTCTTGGGCGGACCGTACAACGCCTGACAACCCGCGACATCGTCGGGAGTGAGATTGGTCGCGTAGGAGTAGCCAGGGGCCGCAGGCGGACCGGCCATCACGGAATCGGCCACCGCCGAATGATCGAGCCCGATCGCATGTCCGATCTCGTGCAACAGCATCGGATACGTCGCCGCGGCGCTGCCATTGGTGCTGACGTTGAGCTGGATGTCGGCTTCCGTCATCGAGCCGTCGCGCATGTACCAGCTGGTGTTGGCCGAGTACGTCATCGTCGGCAGCCAGCCGATGATGCTTGCGCCATCCTGCACCGTCGCCTGCTGCGGCGTCGTTCCAAGGTAGCTGAATTGCACGCCGCACTGCGCTGACCAGGCATTCATCGCCTGCTGGATCAGCGGCACCATCTGCGCTGCATCCGCCCAGGTCGGCTGGTTCGCGGGCGCGTAGTACCAGCTCATCGTGTTTCCGGACCAGTGCAGGCCGGACGACAATTCCCGGTATTTGTGCATGGGATCGTCGGCGCCACTGGCGGTCGACGCCACCACGGCAAGTGCCGTTGCCCACGCTGCAGCGGCGAGCTTCGCGCTGTGTCGTGTAGGACGATGATGCGGCGTGCGCGCTTTCTCCCGGTCGGCCACCGCACGCTGCGGGCGGCTTCTGCGCCAAGAAAACCTCGATGCCGTCGTTGCCATTCCCGCTCCCCTGCGTACATGGACTCCCGGGGAATGGCGCAATGCACATGCCACAGTGTATGCATCGCGCTTGCGCGCTCAACGCATTGGAGTGGATAAATTTTGCGCATCGAGCGCGCAACGTTTTCTGCGCCGCGGCGATTGTGCATGCGTACCGCGGAGATCGCGTGCGGACTGCCACGTCGGACGATGCGCACGTGCTGCCCGGAGCGGCTCGTAGGCGAACGTGAGGGCCGTCCGACACCCATGTCGGACGTTTCCGACAGAAAGTGGGGGACGTCGGACAAGGTTCTGGCGGGAGCATTGGCGCGCGCCGCAACCTGGCGCCGGAGACATCAGCGAAGGGTCCGCGCGTGTCGCCGTGCGGTGACAGTGCGACAGCAGCCCCGCGCGGAGCGGTCGATGCGGACGGCGGGTGCGGCGTCCGGCCGACGCCTGACCTTCAGCTCTGGGCAGCGCAGCCTAGCGCTGCGCGCGCCACGGGATCAGCACGTGCTCGATCTCGTTGAGTGCGATCGTGAACACGAAGCCAAGCAGCGCGATCGTGAGCAAACCCACATACATCGTCTCGACCGACAGCACTTCCCATGCATTCCAGATCATGTAGCCGAGCCCGCTCTTCGCACCGATCATTTCCGCGATTGCGATGAGGATCAGGCCCATCCCGATACCGAGCTTCACGCCGCTCATGATCAGGGGCAGTGCGCCGGGGAGCGCGATGGTGCGGAACACCTGCCAACGGCTTGCGCCGAAGTTGTGCCCGACGTCGAGATAAACCTTGTTGATCTCGCGCACGCCGGCCACGGCATTGATCAGCACGGGATAGAACACCCCGATCGCCACCATCACGATCTTCGACGCTTCGCCCAGCCCGAAGATGAGGAGGATCAGCGGCATGATGGCGCTCTTCGGCACCGGATACGTCGCCGAGACGAGCGGATCGACGATGGCGCGCAACGGGCGGTAGAGCCCCATCGCGATGCCGAGCATGAGCGCCGGGATGCCGCCAAGCAGCGCACCCCAGAAGAGGCGCTGCAGACTCGCCCACGTGTTGCTCCAGAGGGTACCGTTCTTCACCAGGGTGACGAGCGTGTCGAAGATTTGCGAGGGTGCCGGAAAAAAGCGGGCGTCGAGGATGCCGGTCCGGCTCGCAATTTCCCACAGCACCAGCATCGCGATGGGCGACAGGACATTGATCATGCGGTCGCGATTGCCCGCGCTGATGCCGCCGGTGAGCCGCGCCTCGCGCACCTTGTTGTGGGTGGGGTCGAGCCCCGTTTCCTGCGGCTCCGTGATCGCGGCTGCGTCGTCGTGGGCGACCTGCTTCGCTTCCTGCGCCGACGCGGCGGCGGCCTCGAGATCTGCGTGCGGAGTGTTCATGGCTGGAGCTCTCCTTCGTCGAGGGCTCGCGCACGCTGCACTTCTTCGCGCAACTCTCCCCAGATCCTGAAGACCAGCTCGCCGTATTCCGGGCGGGCGCGCAGCTCGAGGATATGGCGCGGTCGCTCGAAAGGCACGTCGACGATACGCTTGGCGCGGCCGGGATGCGCCGTCATCACCATGATCCGGTCGCCGAGGGTCGCGGCCTCGTCCACGCTGTGCGTGATGAACAGCACGGTCTTGCGGCTCTCTTCCCAGATCTTGAGGAGCTCTTCCTGCAGCATCACCTTGTTCTGCTCGTCGAGCGCGGAGAACGGCTCATCCATCAGCAGGATGTCGGGGTTGTTGGCAAAGGCGCGCGCGATCGACACGCGCTGACGCATGCCGCCCGAGAGCTGGTGCGGATAGGCCTTCGCGAAGCGCGTCATGCCAATGCGCGCGAGATAGTGCCCGACCACGTCGTCGATCTCCGCCTTCGGCCTTTTGCGCATCGTGAGGCCATAGGCGGCGTTCTCCCACACCGTCATCCAGGGGAACAACGAGTCGCCCTGGAACACCATGGAGTTGCCGGGCTGGCCCGGGGCCGGCGCGGTGATCTCGACCGTGCCGCTCGTGGGCTGCTCCAGCTTGGCGAGGATACGCAGCAAGGTCGTCTTGCCGCAACCGCTCGGGCCGACGATCATGAAGAAGCAGCCGGCGGGAATATCGAGTGATACCTTGTCGAGCGCGGTCACCGTGCCGGCACGCGTTTCAAACTGCTTCCCGAGGTCACGGATGCGGATCTTGATCGGATCCGTGCCGCGGGCGCGGCCGCTCGCAGCGGCTGCGGTGGCGCTCGCCATGGTCACTTGGTCACGGTCTTGTGCTGGTACGGGCCGAGCTCCTTGACCGCCGCTTCGGCAAACGAGTGATCGAGTGCCTGCTCGACGGTTACGTTGCCCTTCACCTCGCCCTGCTCCTTGAAGAACGCGAGGTCGTTCCGCAGGCTCGGCTCGTGCACCTTCCCGTCGGGATTGCAGCCCTGCGCGTGGATGGCCCGGTATACGGCCGGATCCTTGACCTTCGTGTATTCAGTGAGGATCGAGATCACCTCCTCGGCATTGGGTCCGGCGATCTTGCCGTTGGAAAGCGCGTCGTTGTAGTCGCGTACCGCACGGATGTACGCGCGCATGAAGCGCCGCGCGGCGTCCGGCTGGTTCTTGATGAAATCACCTGCGTACAGCACGACCGCGAGCTGATGGTACGGATAGATCTCGTCGTCGCCCATGATGCGCACGGCGGCGCCGCTCTGAATCGCACGCGTCGCCGACGGCTCGGTGGTCATGGAGGCGTCGACGGCCTTGTTCTGCAGGGCGATGACGTGCTGCGGAAAGGCCATGAACACGCGATCGACTTCGCTGTACTTGAGGCCCGCCTTCTTCAGCACCTCGTTCAACGTGGACGTCGACGCGCTGCCCGGCGCGCTGCCGGCGATCTTCATGCCCTTCAGATCCTTGAGGGTCTTGTAGCGTCCGCTGTCGACGAGGTCCTTGCGCACCAGCAGCGGCTGGAAGCCATAGCCTGGGGGAGTCGAACCCTTGTCGGCGACGATCTTGATGTCGATGCCGCGCAAGATGGCGTTGTACAGGCCGGCCGAGGCGGAGCCGGCCCCGACGTCGAGCTGCCCGGCGCCGAGCGGCGCGACCATCTTCGCGGCCGAATCGAAGGGTGTGAAGGTGACCGCGATGCCTTCCTGCTTGAAATAGCCCTTCTTGTCGGCGATGAAGAAGCCGACGTCGCTGCTCGCCTGGGCGATGCCGACCCGCACCGTGACGGGCTCCGCCGCGCGCGCGAGCGGCGCGAGCGCCGCGAACGCAACGGCGACTGACACAGCCGACACGAATTGCCGGCGACCGATCGTGAACCTGGACATGCTCTCCTCCGTAACCGCCGGATGCGTGCCGCCGGCGAAGAATGGCATCCGCGCGGATGCTCGTTATTGAACCTCGTATTCGAACGCCATTTTAGACGGTTGCCACCGCTCAGGCCCCCAGTGCGCCGAGCATCTCGGCGACATAGTCGGTGTCGGAAACCATCACCAGCATGTCCGACGCGCTGCGCAGCGCGTTGAGCGTATCGTCCGGAACCGCGGCGCCGGCGTCACGCTCCTGGATGAGCATGCCGGTGACGAGCACCCCCTTCTCGTGCGCCATCTGCCCGATCGCCGGGGCGAGCGCCACGTTATCGCCGTCCTGCGCGATCACGAACACCATGTCGGCGCCACGGATCGCGCGGCCGATCTCGCTGCCTTCGTCGGCGATGGTCTGCAGCATCCCCGCCGGGTCGGAGTGTGCGCTGCGGGAGCCGCCGGCGGCGATGGCCTGGACGTGCCGCATGCCGCGTTCCGCCACGGCTTCGGCGATGCGGCCGCCGCCTTCGCCAAGGCCGATCAGCTTGATCGCGCGGGGCTTGGAGTTCGGGTAACTGACGCGATGCCGCGTGTCGCAGGCAGCGCGTGATTCGCTCATTGCCATGGATACACCGTGCAGTGGATGGCGTTCGGACGGCCTTGGCCGATCAGCGTATGCAGCGCCTCATCGGTCTCGGCGAGCTTGAACTGGTGGGTAGACATCGCCGCGAGCGGGTAGCGCCCGCTGGCGATGGTCTTCAGCGCCAGCTCGACGGACTGGTAGCTGTGTCCGCGCATGCCCTTGAGGGTGACGAATCTGGAGATCAGCAGATCACTGGGAAAGTCCGGGATGGGTTTTCCCTTCTGGCCGCCAAGGATCACGCGGCCGCTTTTGCGGACGAGCTGCAGTGCCGACAACACGGTCGAAGGTCCTCCGGAGGCGCAATCGATCACCAGATCCGCCATCCGCCCCCCGGTGATCTGCCCCACCGTTTCGAGGAGGTCCTGCTCCTCGATATTGATCGTGCAGTCGGCGCCGAGTTTCTTCGCGAGGTCGAGGCGGAAGGCGTCGGTCGGATTGCCCAGGCCCGTGATGATGATGCAGCCCGCGCCGGCTTCGCGCGCGGCGATCACGCAGGCGAGCCCCTGCTGCCCCGGGCCCTGGATCACCACGGTCTCGCCGATGGCGAGCTTCCCCTGCAGGTACGTCCATTCGAACCCGTTGCCCAGCGGAAGCGCCAAGGCGGCGTGGGTGGCGGTCACTTGCGCCGGCACCCGATGGAAGACGGCGTTGGGATGCAGGTACTGGTACTGGCTGTAGCCGCCCCACAGCGACGGCTCCACGCTGATCGGCGTCGAGCCGTAACGCAGCGTTCCCGGCCGCAGCTCCGTCGCGTCACACAGACGGAAATCACCGGCGCGGCAGTACTCGCAATGGCCGCAGGGTAGGTATTCCTCTAGCGCGATCCGGTCACCTTCGCGCAATCCCCAGCGTGCTGCAGCATCGCGTCCCAGGCGTCGCACGACACCTACGGTCTCGTGCCCGAGGATCAACGGCCCGCGCTGCGGCGGATAGCCGGTGTAGTAGCCCCAGTCGCTCCCGCAGACGCCGGTCGCCTCGACCTCGAGCAATCCCGCGTCGGACGCGAGCTCGGGAATGGGGAACTCCTGCAGCTCGGTGCGTCCGGCGGCGACCGCCACCGCCGCAAGCACGCTACCGGTCATGCCCCATGTCCTCCAGGAGCCGATGTGCAGCCGCTCAAAGCGTTTCGCCTTCCTTGAGCACCCCGGCGGCACGCAAGGCACCTTCCAGCCACTTCGGCCGCAGGTTCCGGCCCGCGGCGATATCGGCGAAGCGTGCCTTCTCGTCGGCGACCTTCTGCGCGGCAAGGTCGAGCAGCGACGCCGCCTTCTCGCGCTCGATCACCACGATGCCGTCAGCGTCGCCGACGATGAGATCGCCGGGGTGGACCGCAGCCCCACCACACGACACCGGCCAGTTGATGCGGCCCGGGACGTATTTGGTCGGACCGTTCGGGTTGGCACCGACGGCGTACACCGGGAAGCCCAGGGCGCGCAGCTCCTCGGTATCGCGCACCGCCGCATCGATCACCACGCCGCCGAGGCCCATTTTCTTGCATGCACTGATCATGATGGCACCCATGAGCGCGCAGGTGCGATCGGCCTTGCCGTCGATGACCAGCACGTCGCCGGGCTTCGCCATGGCCATGGCGGTGTGGATCATCAGGTTGTCGCCGGGGCGAACCTCGATGGTGAACGCCGGCCCCGCGAGACGCATCGTCGGTGCCAATGGCGCGATGCGCCCGTCCATGGTGCCGCGACGGCCCGCAACGTCGGCCAGGATCGACGCGGCGAATTGTGCAGCCTGGCGGACGATGTCGGGGGACACGCGCTCGAAGTCGCGGCGAATGTCGGAAAGCGGAGCCTTGGTCTGATCGTTCATCGTGTTCCCTCGCGTGCGAATCGGGTGGGCCTATGGGAGGTTGCGCGGGGATCAGCCGGCCGGCTGATTGCCGGGTCGGCCGCGCTGCGCGAGCAGGCGATCGAGACGCGGATAGACGCGCCGCGCATTGCCTTCGAAGATCTTGTAACGGTCCGCTTCGGTAAGCGCGCTCACCTGGTCGATATAGCGCCGGGTGTCGTCGTAGTGATGCCCGGTCGTCGGGTCGATGCCCTTCACCGCGCCCAGCATCTCGGAGGCGAAGAGCACGTTGTCGAGCGGAATCACCTTGGTCATGAGCTCGATGCCGGGGAGGTGGTAAACGCACGTATCGAAGAAGACATTGTGCAGCAGGTGCTCCGTCAGGAGCGGCTTCCTCATCTCCTGCGCAAGGCCGCGATAGCGCCCCCAGTGGAACGGCACGGCGCCGCCGCCATGCGGAATGACGAATTTGAGGGCCGGGAAATGGCTGAACAGATCGCCCTGGATGAGCTGCATGAACGCCGTCGTGTCGGCGTTGATGTAGTGCGCCCCGGTATGATGAAAATTGGGATTGCACGAGGAGCTCACGTGGATCATCGCCGGCACTTCGAGCTCGCAAAGCTTCTCGTACAGGGGATACCACTGCCGGTCGGTGAGGGGCGGCCCGGTCCAGTACCCGCCGGACGGGTCCGGGTTGAGGTTCACCCCGACGAAGCCGAGTTCGTTGACGATGCGCTCGAGCTCGGGGATGCAGTTGGCCGGCGCCGCGCCGGGATGTTGCGGCAGCTGGCCGACGCCGACGAAATTGTCCGGCAGGAGCCTGCAGATGCGCGCGATCAGGTCGTTGCTGACGCGCGTCCATTGCATGCTCACCGCTTCCGTGCCGACGTGGTGCGCCATGCCCGCGGCGCGCGGCGAAAAGATGGTGAGGTCGCTGCCCCGCTCCTGCTGCAGCCTGAGCTGCGGCTGCACGCTCTGCACGAGGATCTCGTCGGTGATGCCGAGATCGGTCGTGGTCGGCTTGCGCGCCGGATCGGCGAGGCCCGCGAGCTGCTTGTCGCGAAAGAGGTGAACGGCCTGCGGCTCGGTCGTGTAGTGCCCGTGGATGTCGATGATCATGCGTTGGCGTTGGCGAGAAAGTCGAGCAGTTGGGAAGTGGCGGCTTCTTCGGTTTGCGCGGCGACCGGGGCGTCCCAGTACAGCGCACCGGGAATGCACTCCTCGAGGTAGCGCGCGGCGGACGTGGCATGCGATTCGTCGCGCCCGGGCACGACGAGGGTGGGGACCTGCAGCCGCAGCAGATCCTCCGGCTCCGCGCCGGGCGCCGTGTCGCGATCGAACAGCGTGCGCGCCATGCCGGCCACGATCAGCCTGTAGGCGTTCGCATCGAGGCGCCCATAGGCTTCGGCAAACGCCGGGTCATTGCGGACCACCGAAACCCACGGGCCGCCGCGCGGATCGGCCCCGAAGGATTTGCCTTCCTTGCTTGCGAGCGACACCACGGCCTCGAGACCATGCTGCTGCACGTACGTCAGGTGCTCGGCGAAGCGCTGCTGGCCACGCAGGCGATACTTCGCGCCACCGACGGGCCACCACAGGATCATGCTGCGCGTGCGCTCGGGATGTTCCACCGCAAAGACGGTCACCGGACAACAGCCCATGCAACCGCCCATCAGGTGCGCGCTCTCGATGCCGAGGTGATCGAGGAGCCCACGACCCTGGGCGGCGTAGTGGTGCCAGGTGATCCGTTCGACGCGTCCACCCGACTGACCCGTCTCGCGACGATCGAACGCGATGCACCGGTAGTGGCGCGACAGGTGCTCGAGCGGCTTCACCCGCGCATAGACGCTCTGCGTGGTCCACTTGTCCAGGGTCGCATCGAAGCCGCCGGGCGAGAACAGGAGCAGCGGCGGTCCGTCGCCGACGATCTCGAAGCGTGTCGCAATGCCGTCGATGATGGCGCTGGGCATGGTCAGGATGCCGGCTCAACCGGGATGCCGCCCTTGATCTGGCGCCCGCCGCGCACATCCTCTGCGTACGCGCCTATCGCATCGAGCGTGATGCGCGCGACATTGGCGTATGTTTCCGTCCTGGAGTCGAGGAAGGTTGCGGCGTAACCGATCGCGGCATGGGCCATGCGCATGCGGCCGTCGAGCCAGGGACCGCCACCGAGCCCGCCGATCACCGGGATCGCGACGGCCGTCGCTACTGCGGGCCCCACGGTCGGTCCGGAGTTCGTGAAATCCAGCAACGAGGCACCGGCTTCCTCGAGCGTCTTCGCCTCTTCGACGAGACGGGCCGTCATGTCCGCCGGCACCTGGACGCCACCCTTCAGCATCGACGCGTAGTCGACGCCATACTGCAGCGCCGTTTGTGGGGTGATGCCGAATTGCGCGAACACCGGAATGCCCGCCCGCGCGATGGCATGCACCGCGTCGGGAAAGTCCGCGGCACCGTCGAGCTTGATCATGTCCGCACCGGCTTCCTTGACCAGGCGGATGGCCGCGCGGACTGCAGCGTCGGTTCCCTCCTGCAGCGGACCGAACGGAAAATCGCAGCTCACGATGGCCCGCTTCACGCCCCGGCGCACGGCGCGACAGACCACGACCATTTCCTCCATGGTGACTTCGAGCGGACTCGCGTGTCCCCACAGGTTGACGCCCACGGTGTCGCCAACCGAGACGATGTCGACGCCGGCACGATCGACGATCTGCGCGATCTGGTAATCCCACGCGACGACCCCGACGATCTTGCGTCCGTCGCGCTTCATCTGGTGCAGCGCCGGAATGGTGACGGGCGAGTCCTTGGCCTGCATGCGTTCTCCTAGGCGACGAGGTCGTGCGTGCCGCGGGCGAAGAGGTCCTCGAGCGCGACCGCGCGGGTGATGATGCCCTGCTCCCGCGCCGACTGCACGAGTTCCTCGAGCACCCGGCGGTTCGGTTCAATGCCATAGGGTAGCGGATCGCCGGTGATTTCCATCACGCGGCGGTGCACTTCATCGACCTTGGAGGGATTCGCGATGGCCCCGGAGCGCAGGCGCTCGAGATACAGGCGCTTCGCGCCGGCGAACGCGTCGAACACCTCGGCCGCGAGCTCCGGACGCGCCTCCAGCAGTGCGTCCCGGATAACAATGGTGTGGTTGATCGGATAGTGCCCCCGCGTGCGCAGGGCCTGGAGACCCGCGTCGAGGCCATACGGGACGAGCGGCCGCACGTCGGGATGGTCGATCTCGACACCGATGGCGGCGGGCAACTCGCCCGACGCGAGCATGTCCGCCATTTTTCGTCCGGATTCGATCGGTACGACGTTCGCGGGAGGACGATACTGCGCCACATGCTCGTCGCCCGAGAGCACCCACGTGATCTTGCGCAGATCGACCCCATACTGGTGCTGCAGCACGCTGCGTGCCCACACGCCCGTCGTCACGGTGTAGCCACGGTTCACGCCGACCCGCCTGCCTTCGAGATCCTTCGGGCTGTGAATGCCGGCATTGACGTTGTGCAGGATGGCCCCGTGATGAAAGGCCCGCACCAGGAACACGGGAATCGCGGTGAACGGCGTGCCGTGCTCGCGCGCCGCGATGTAGGTCGTCAGCGCCATTTCGCAGATGTCGAACTCGAGGCCACGCACCATGCGCCGGAATGCGGCGATGAGCGGATCGACCTCGACGAACTGGAAGTCGAAGGTGCGCGGCTTGACGGTGCCGTTCTTCACGGCCTCGTTGTTGCCTTGCGTGCGGGTAACGGTCGTGAACTTCGGTTTATCCATGATCTGCAAGTGGCGGCCATAGCCCGTTGGCATGTCTTTATGGCGGACGGGCTGCGGCCGCCTTATCCATCTAGCAACTGCACTCGGCACCGTCAGCCACGACGAGCGCGTCGAGCAGCCACGCGAAGGGCATATCGTCCACGACCACCTCCTCCACCGGCTTGAATATTTTAAAGTGGTGGCGAACGCCGTTCCCGGTCCAGAAGCCGACCACCGTTTCAATCGGGGGGCAGCCCGGCAGCGAGCAGGCGACCTCCGACACGAAGACGGGCGCCTCGTCGGAGAGGCTGAAGCGCTCGCGGGTCCAGCCGCGCACCTGCTCCAGGGCGTCGAGATGCGTCTCGCTCTTGCGGAAGGTCGTCAGCATGCAAGGGCCGATGTCGGGCTGCAGCCTGACCTACAGGGTATGCAGGCCTTGCGGCAAGCCCGTGTTGACGCGGCTGCGTGGGGAGGCGCAGGCCGCGAACCCCGTCGCGAGTCGCTCGCGCTCCAGGTGTCGGCCGATGAAGACGATGCGGCTATAGCGCGCTTCGCCCGCTTGCCAGGGGCGCTGGTAATCGCCTTCCAGCAGCATGTGCACTGCCTGGAACACGAGCCGACGCTCCTCGCCCGCCACATCGATGATGCCCTTGGCGCGCAGGATGTCGGCGCCACGGGCCTGCGTGAGATCGGTCAGCCAGCGGCTCACCTTGTCGCCATCCATCGGCATGTACGACGTTAGCGAGACGCTCTGGATAGCCGCGTCGTGCACGTGGTCCTGGTCCCCGTGCTCCGCACCATGGCCGCAGTGCTCGTCGTGCACGTGCGGCCGAGTGTCGTGCACGTTGCCGAGAAAATCGGGTTCGAGCGAGACGATGCGGGCGAGGTCGAAGCCGCCGCGGCCAAGGATCGCGTCGAGCGCGACGTTGGCGCGTTGCGCGCGATGGATGGGGGCCAGCGGATTGATCCGGCGCAGGCGCCGCTCGAGATCACCGAGCTCCACTTCCGACACGAGCTCGCTCTTGTTGAGCACGATCTGGTCGGCAAAGGCGATCTGCTCCTGCGCCTCGCGGCTGTCGGCGAGTCGCAGCAGGATGTGCTTTGCGTCGACCACCGTGGTCACGGAATCGAGCACGACGCGCGCGTGCAGGAATGGATCGACGAAGAATGTCTGCGCGACGGGGCCCGGATCGGCGAGGCCGGTCGTTTCCACGACGATCGCGTCGAACGCCGTCGCCGCATCGGTCCGCCTGCCGAGCAAGCCATGCAGCGTGCGGATGAGATCGCCGCGCACCGTGCAGCAGATGCAGCCGTTGTTCATCTCGAACAGCTCCTCATCCGTGTTCAGGATGAGGTCGCTGTCGATGCCGACCTCGCCGAACTCGTTCACGATCACGGCGTAGCGGTGACCATGATCCTCCGACAGGATGCGATTGAGCAGCGTCGTCTTGCCCGCCCCGAGATAGCCGGTCAGCACCGTCACCGGGATGCGCCCTCCGGGCCCCCCGTCGCCGCCATCGTTCGCCGCAGTGCTGCGCGACGAGGCGGGATGCGCGGCTCGCGACGGTCCGGCGGCACTCATGATCGGCGCTCTCGGCCCTTCACGCCCACGGCATCAGCGACGCATGAATCACGTCGGGCACGCCGTGCCCGCCGACGGAGCGGATCGCGAGGTCGACGTCATGGAGGCCGAACCGGTGGGTGGTGACGAGATCGAGCGGAAAGCGCTTCGACGCGAGCTGCTCCAGTGCGAGCTCGCAGGCCTTGTAGCTGTGGCCGCGCGCACTCTTGAGGGTGATGAACTTCACCGTCATGCGGCCGATGGGAAAATTCGGAAACTCCGCCATCTCACCCTGCACGACCATGGTGCCGCCCTTGCGCTTCAGGGCTTCGATGCCGAGCAGCACGGGCAGCGTGCCGGCGCCCGCGGTGCAGTCGAGCACGACATCCACGCCCTTGCCCGCGGTGATCTCCTTGATGCGCGCGAGCGGGTCTTCCTTCTGGACATCGATCACGTGATCAGCGCCAAGGGTCTTCGCGACATCCATCCGCGCTCGATCCTTCGAGGTGCCGGTGACGATGATCAGCGATGCGCCGGCCTGCTTGCAGATCACGGTCTGCGAAAGGCCCTGCTGGCCGGGACCCTGGATGAGCACGGTGGAGTTGTAGCCGACGCCGCCATCGAAGAGCGACCATTCGACGCCGTTCGCCATGGGGGTTACGAGCCCGGCAAGCTCCGGCGTGACGCCTTGCGGCACATGGTGGACAACGGCGTTCCACGGAAGGTACATGTACTGCGCGAAACCGCCCCAGAGGTGCGGCGCCTTGCGCGACGACGTGTAGCCGTACCGGATCGCGTCCGGATTGTAGCGCCAGTCGGTGTTCTCGCAATGACGATACTGGCCCAAGTGACACCATTCGCATTTGCCGCACGAGACATAGTGTTCGACGAAGACGAGATCGCCTTCCTTGAAACCCTTGCGCTGCGTGAACTCGCGGCCCGCCTTGGCGATGTAGCCGATGTTCTCGTGGCCCATGATGACGGGCTCGTCGTTGGGCGGGGTCTTGTAGAGCTTGACGTCGGTGCCGCAGATGCCGCCGACCTCGACGCGCATCAGCGCAGCGTCGGCCGGAATGTCAGGCATCGGGAATTCCTTGATCTCCGTCCTGCTCGGGCCGGTTCTCACTGCCGCTAGCACCTGTTCCATTGCGTTCCTTCGAATGATCTTCGATGCATGCCGGGCTGCATGCAAAGGCGTCAGCTGAAGCCTGATCTACAACGTGCTGCCCTGCCGTGGGCTCGGCTTCCGCCGAACATTGTTGCATCGCGAGCCGATGCTGTCAGGCTGAAGCGTGACCCACAGCACCCCCGGGGACGCGCGCGCGTTGGAAAACATTCAGGGCTGCCGATCGGCAGCCCTGATGATGGACAGCGTTCGGTCAGACCGTTGCCTGCGCAACCCCTTCGCGGGCGAGCAGCGCGTCTCTCGCCGCTTCCTTGAACGGCACGCCGGGGGGCAGGATCACCGACGCCGAGCGGACGCGATGATGACTGGGATCCCGTCCTGCCGGAAGGGTCCCGTTCTTTGCCAGCGCCTGTGCAGCCTTCATGAGCTTGTGCCGCGCCATGATGATGCCGTTGTCTGTGGACACCAGGTTTTCCTTGGTCCGGTCCTGGATCGGCCCCATGCTCTCCTGCACCGACGCGTCCTGCATCGCGAAGCCGTCGACGCCGCTGAAGCTGCGCCCCTCCTTCTGCGCCTGGCGGTCGATCAGGTAATCGTTGTCCTTGTTCTGCAGCGGCCGAAAGGTTCCGGGCACGTACTTGACGTGCACGCCGTGGCCGTCGTCCATGGCCTTCACTTCCGCCTCGCTGAGCGGGCGTACCGGATGGTAATCGTAGCTCCAGGCCCAGCAATTCTCGTCGTCGATGGGAATCCAGAAGTGGCCGTGGATCGGGTGATCGGCGCGCGGCGGGATCACCGTGAAGAACGGCATCACCCACTGCGTGATGCGCCAGTAGTAGTTGCCCTCTTCCGCGTTGCGGCGCGCGCCGATGAGCAGTCCCCCTTCGGACTCGACCACTTCGAACTTCGGCGCGGAGTCCTTGAGGTTGTACTGGTTGCCCTTGGCGCCCTTGAACAGCGGGTCGCTGTTGATGGCACCGCGGTGCAGGAACGACACGTGCGACGAGTCGATCCCGCCTTCCATGGCCTGCAGCCAGTTGCATTCCTGAACGCGCTTCGACATGTACGTCTGGTTGTCGGGCACCGTGGCGAACTCGTACTCGGGAGGCGGCGGCACGCTGTCCTTCGGCCCCATGTAGGTCCAGATGACGCCGCCGCGCTCGACCGTCGGATAGGCGGTGAGCTTGATCTTCTGGCAGAAGCCGCTTTCGGCGGGTTCGCTCGGGACTTCGGTGCACTGGCCGGTCACATCGTACTTCCAGCCATGGTACGGACAGCGGATGCCGCCTTCCTCATTGCGGCCGAACCACAGCGACACGCCGCGATGGGCACAGAATTCGTCGATCAGCCCGAGCTTGCCGTCGCTGTCGCGAAAGGCGATGAGGCGCTCCGAGAGGAGCTTCACGCGAACGGGCGGGCAGTCGGGCTCGGGAAGCTCTTCCGACAGCAATGCCGGGATCCAGTAGCGCCGAAAGAGCTCGCCCATCGGCGTGCCGGGGCCCGTCTGGGTCAATAGCTCGTTCTGTTCACGCTTCAACATCAGGGGCTCTCCTGCCGATAAATGGTCGGGACGTACAGCGCGGGGCGGTCAGCCGCCGCAGTGGACGAGGTGCCGAAAGCGAGCCGCGCTCATCACGTGGCGCCGGTTCCGCTATGCAGGACGGCGTTCCGGCAGGTCCGTTCGAGGTTATCATCCGCCATCTTGGAGTGTCAATTTCGGGTCGGGGTTTCTTAGGCTGCATCAAGAACCCGGATCGCGGCGCGGCGTCGCTTGCGCACCTTGTCATGGATTCGAGCAGGAGCCTGCATGAGCGCCATCGCCGCCACGCCCCGGATCGCACCGCGCAAGTCGTTCCGCGACGTGTGGCTCATCACCCTTGGCCACAGCCTCACCCACTGGTATCCGGCGACGTTCTACCTCCTGCTGCCCCTGATCGGGCGAGAGCTCGGGCTGTCGTACAGCCAGATCGGCCTCATCATGACCTGCCAGTACGTGGCGGGAGCGGTCTCGAACGTGCCCGGCGGCATGCTCGTCGACACCGTCGGCAAGAAGGGTCTGCTGATGGCCCTGTCGCTGTTCTGGGTCGGCGTGCCCTACCTGCTGATGGGATTCGTGCACAGTTACTGGCTGCTGCTGGTGTGCGTTGCGATGGTCGGTGTCGGCAACAATCTCTGGCATCCGACCGCCATTCCCACGCTCGCCGATCGCTTCCCGGAGCGCAAGGGTTTCGTGCTGTCGCTGCATGGCATGGGGGGTAACGTCGGGGACGCGCTCGCCCCTGTGGTGATCGGCGCCCTGCTCACGATCTTCAGCTGGCGCACGATCGTCGTCGGCAACGTGGTCCCCGGCGTGGTGATCTCGCTCCTTCTGTTCATGCTCCTCGGCACGCTGCAGGTCACCTCCGGCAAGGCCGCCGCGAAGGGCAGCCACGACGGCGGCCAGACCCTGCGCGAATACTTCGCCGGCGTGCCGGCGTTGTTCCGCAACCGCGGGCTCATCCTGCTTTCCACGAGCTCGGCGTTCCGGTCGATGACGCAGAATGCGCTGCTCACCTTCCTGCCCCTGTACCTCGCCTACGAGATGCACTACTCGCCGTTCCTGGTCGGCGCCTGCATGTTCCTGCTGCAGGCCGCGGGATTCGCCGCCGCGCCGATTGCCGGGCACCTCTCCGATCGCATGGGACGGCGCAGCGTGATGATGACCAGCATGGCGATGACGGCGGTGATCCTCCTTGCCATGGTCTTCGCCGCCCACTCCCTGGCATTCGTTGCCCTGATCGCGGTCCTCGGCTTCTTCCTCTACGCGATCCGGCCGGTGCTGCAGGCATGGCTGCTCGAATCAACGCCGAAGAAAATGGGCGGCACGAGCATCGGCGTGCTGTTCGCGACACAGTCGCTCGGCTCGGCCGTCGGTCCGCTCGCAGGCGGCATGCTCGCCGACCGCTACGGCCTGATGAGCGCGTTCTACTTCCTGGCATTCACGATCGTGGTTGCGAACCTGTTCATCTTCCTGATGCCGCACGGCATGATGGCGGGGGAGAAGGCCGCCGCGTGAACGGCAAGCGGCGCGGTGTTCGGCGGTGGCTGAAAAGCACCTCGAACCGCACGTTCGTCGTCTATCCACTCGTCATCATCGCGGTCCAGTGCCTGCTGCATCGGGGCGCCCTGCCGTTCGTGCCATGGTTCGCACCGCTGCTCGCGTGGGGCTATCTCCAGTACCGGCTGGTCGGCAACTACCGCCTCGCGCACGGCGGCGGCGGGCCGGGGCTGTCGGTCCCGCCCGAACGGCTCGTGACCGCCGGCCCGTATGGCGTCATGCGCAATCCGATGTATCTCGGCCACCTCGTCTTCATGCTGGGTCTCGCGCTCACGTTTCAGTCATGGCTCGCCGCGCTCCTGCTTATCTATCACCTGTACTGGTTCAACGAGCGCGCCAAGGAAGACGAAGCCCAGCTGCGCGTGCTGTTCGGGGCGCAGTACGAGCGTTATGCGGACCGTGTGAAGCGCTGGGTTCCCGGGCTGCCGTAGGCGTGCGCAGCGTCCGCAACCGCATGTGCAGGGGCTGGTGACATGGGCGACCTCGTCGCGGTGCTCGCGACGATGTGCTTCGCCGCCGCCAACGTGACCATCACGCGGGGGGCGGCGCGCGATGCCGCCAACAATGGCGCATTCCTGTCGATCCTCATGACGATGGCGCTGTCGGCACTGGCCATGCTGGTGTTTCGCCCACCCCAGGGCAGCCATGCCGCCAACCTCGCGGGCGTTGCATGGTTCGCCGCGTCGGGCGTGCTCACGATCTTCATCGGCCGCGTGTTCCTGTACGCGTCGGTGCAGCACCTCGGGGCCGTGCGGGCGTCGGCGGTGAAGCGTCTCAACCCGGTGTTCTCCGTGCTGCTCGGCATCGTGCTGCTTGGCGAACCGGTGGGTGGCTCGATGGTGGGAGGCATGCTGCTGATCTTCGCGAGCTTCGCGCTGCTCGCGGTACAGAGCCGACGCAGCCTGCCCGCAGTGCAGTCGGGCACCGCGCGCGGCGGCGCCATGCGCTCGATGGCCAACCTCGGCTACTTCTACGGTCCGGTGTCGGCGCTGGCCTATGCGACGGGCTATCTCGCACGAAAGCAGGGCCTGCTCGCGATGCCCGATCCCAACTTCGGCACGCTGATCAGCGCGCTCGCCGGCGCTGCGACCTTCGTCCTCGCCGGCTTGTTCATCGCGAGCTATGCCTCGGCCCTGCGCAGCACGTTCGCGCGCGTCAACCCGTGGCTCCTGGCCGCGGCAACGTTGAGCTCGATCGGACAGATCCTGCAGTTCGTGGCGCTGAATTACAGCGCGATCTCGCGCGTGGCGCTGATCATGTCGCTGGAAGTCATCGTCACCATGCTCCTGTCGTTCTGGCTGCTGCGCCGGCGTGAGCAGATGGGGCCGTTGACGGTCCTTGCCGCATTGCTGAGCGTTGCCGGCGCGGTACTCGTCATCCGCTACTGACGACCGCGACACGTCGCACGGAACGGCGCCCCGGTGTGCGATACGGCCGTCAGGGGCTGGCGGCGCCTTCGGCGGGCTGGCCCGGGTCGATGCAGACCTTGCCGCCCTGCATGACGACCTTGTAAGTGCGGACCGGCTCCATGCACGGCGGCGCCGCCACCTCGCCGGTGATGATGTTGAAGGCGCCGTTGTGGAAATTGCATTCCACGACGCCATCCTCGACGGCGCCTTCGGACAGCGAACCGGGCCCGTGGGTGCATTGATCGTCGATGACGAAGTACTTCCCGCCGAGATTGAACACCGCGAGCACGTATTCGCCGGCTTCCACCTTGAGGCCGGCGCCTTCAGGAACCTCCGTGGTATCGCAAAGGGTGATGAGATTGCTGGTCGCATTCATGTGCTGCATCCTGCAGAAAATGGCCGCGCCAAAGACTGCTGCGCGGATCGGGCTGCCCGCTCTCAGCTGCGGGCAGCCTTGATGATGATGTCCTCGTAAAGCTTCTGCCACTTGTCCATCTGGTCCAGCGTCTTGGTCGCGTCGACGATCTTGTACGGCATGTTCTTGAGCGGTGACGGGACCGTGCTGTTGATCGGCACGTAGTCCATCTTCAGCATCAGCGGCTGCGCCTCGGTCAGGAAATAGTCGTAGAAGAGAGCTGCGGCATTGGGGTGCGGGGCCTGCCGCGCGATCCCCTGCCCGTTGCCACGCGCCACGGCCGGGTCCAGCGCCACCCAGTCCACGGGTGCGCCCTTCTTCTTGGCGCCTTCGGCCATGTAGTTGTACACGGTCAGCGCGAGCGGCACCTCGCCCGATACCACGAGGTTGGTGAGCAACGTGTGCCCCTTGCGCACCGAGATGCCATTCTTCGCGACGAGATCGCGGAAGAACTGCAGTCCCTGCTGCTCTCCCATCGACAGCGCAACGGTCGAGAACCATTCCTGGTCCTCCACCTCGATGCCGAGCTTGCCCTTGTACTTGGGATCGAGGAGATCGCGGTAGCTCTTCGGCACGTCCTCCTTCCTGATCGCATTGGTGTTGTAGGCCTGCACCCATACCGTGAGCAGCGTCGTCACCCATTCGTGATGGGCCGGCAACGCGTCGGGCAGCAGTTGCTTGAATGCCGGCGAGCTTACGGGCTGGAGGATCTTCTCGCGATGCAGGGCTTCCATCTCGGGCGCGCTCATGTGGATGAGATCGACGTCGTAGCGCCGGGCGGCGGCCTCCGTGAGGGTGCGCTGCAGTACCTTCTCCGTGCTGGCGCGCCAGGTGCGCACCTTGACGCCATATTTCTTCTCGAAGGGCTCCACCACGGGCGGAATGTCCTTCTCCGCGAACGACGTGTACCACGTGAACGTGCCCTCCTTCCGCGCGGCGGCGAGGATCCGGTCGGCACGATCCGCTGCCTCGGAGGTCAGCAGCGAATAATCGGGTGCGGCTTGCGCGAATGCCGGCACGACGGAAAGCGCAGGCACGGCGGCCAGGGTTTTCAGTGCATCACGTCGCGTGAATTTTCGAAGGCTCATAGGTCATGCTCCGCGTGGTGTATGCCCAGTGAAGGGCGGTCGATCAATCCCGGATGTCCTGCAGGAACCACTCCATGGGCAGTGGCTGCCCCAGGCCGCGCCGACGCGCCTCTTCGTACGCAACGCCCGCTACCGCATAGAACTGCGCGCCCTGGATGTTGCCGCGCTCCGCATAGGTGATCTGGTCGTCGCGCGTACGACCCGGGCTGCGGCCGTACACGCGGTCGGCATAGAAGACGTCGTCGCCGCGCCCTGTCACGCTGGGCGCGCGGCGTCCCATCCGCAGCCGGGACCACGCCGCGTCGTCGGGTCGGGCGACATAGCCGAGGTACTCGTCCGTCGTGCCAAGCTCCGGCCGTCCCACGGGCGCCGGGGCCGTGCCGAGGCGCAGGGTGACGTCGAAGCGGTCTCGCGCGCTGTCATGGGGACGCCCCCCGATCGAGATCACGTGCATGCCTGGCTCCAGCCACTCGCCGCGCAGGACGGGCTCGGCCGAATCGGTGCACGCTGCCAGGATGCCGGCACCGCGGCAGGCGTCCTGCGGATGGTCGACGGCAACGGCGGGAACCCCGTGCCGCGCCGTCATCTCCATCGCGAAGCGCGTGCGGTGCGCGGGTGTCGGACTGAATACACGGATCGACGCGATTTCGCGCACTTCCTTCAGCGCCGCGACGTGCGCACGCGCCATGCCACCGGAGCCCAGCATGCCGAGGGTCACCGGACCCGGGCGCGCCATCAGGTCGGCGCCGATGGCGCTGTCGGCAGCGACGCGCAGGTGCTGCAGGACGCCATCGTTGATGAGCGCCAGCGGCAGCGCAGTCTCGACGTCGAACAGCAAAATCAGTCCGCAGAAAAGCCCGGGCCGCCCGGCGAACTTTTCCTGCGTGCGCGCGCCGTGCGCCGTCGTCTCGTAGATCACGTCGGACTTCATGCGGATGGCGAAATAGCCGCGGGTGGACCCGCCCTCCATCGTGCCCCACTGATAGAACCGCCCGGCCGTAGTGGTAGGGATGCGGATGTCGATGCGCGGCCGGCAGACGGCCTCGCCGTCCGCGAGATCGCGGTAGGACCGCTCCAGGGCCTCGCGCGTCATGCGCGGACTCAGGACGGCCTCGATCACGCGGTTGTCGAGCAGCAACGTCGTGCCCGTCACGGCGGCGCCCGCCGGGGCAGTGCCCGTCGCCGCTGGACCGCGGCTGACGCCGCCGTCCATGCTCACCGCCCCCCACGCAGCGTCGTCTCGTACAGACGCGTCCAGCGGTCGTTGTCCTTCAGCACTTCCCTGGCGTCGAGGATGCGAACACGCAAGCCCTTCAGCGGTGACTCCTCGGTGCGGATCGCGGGAATGTAGGCCATGTCGGCAAGAATCGGCTGTGCATCCGTCAGCATGTACTCGTAGAACAGCAGCGCCGCGTGCGGGTGCGGCGCGCGGGACAGCAGGCCGATGGCGTTGGCGCGCACGACCGCAGGCTCGAGCACCATCCAGTCGATCGGTGCGCCCTTGCGTTTGAGCTGCTCGGGCATGTAGCTGTGCACGGTCAGCGCAAAGGGCACCTCCCCCGAAGCCACCATGTTCGTCAGCACCGAGTTGCCGGTGCGCACCGAAAGGCCGTTGCCCGCGACGAGATCCTGGAAGAATTTGAGGCCGCGTGCCTCGCCCATGTCCTGCACCACCGCCTCGAACCACTCCTGGTTCTTGGCTTCGATGCCGAGGCGTCCTTTCCACTTCGGGTCCAGCAGATCGGTCAGCGCGTGCGGGAGCTCGTCGCGGCGTACCTTGTCGGTGTTGTACGCCTGGGCGAAGAGGTTCAGATACACCGGTGCATACGCGCGATGGTCCGGCAGCGCGCCTTCCACGAGCTTCGCGTGGGCGTTCGAACGCACTTCCTGCAGCAGGCCTTCCGTATGCAGCGCCTCGAGCTCGGGCGCGCCGAGAATCAGGGCATCGACGTCGTGGCGGCCGGCTTTCGCTTCGGCGACGGTCCGCGCCACCACCTTGTCGCTGCCGGCGCGCCAGACCTGCAGCTTGACGCCGTAGCGCTTGTCGAAATCCGCCGCGAGACGATCGAGATTGGCCGGCGGCAAGGTGGTGTACACGAGCACCACGCCTTCCTTGCGGGCGCCCGGCAGGAGGCGCGCCGTGCGGTCCGCGGCCGCGTCGCGCGCCAGGTCGTTCAACGCCAGCGCGGCGGGGACCTGTGCCAGGCCCACGGGCGCTGCCGCGATCAACGACAGCGCCGTTACCGCGAGCAGCGCTGCGAGGCGTGGAAGAACGGCGCGCACGGGCGCTCCGGTCAGGCTAGTCGCGGTGACGACGCGATCACTTCCCGCCCTGCACCCCGAACGTCTCCTGGTAGAGCTTCTCCCATTTCTGGCCGTGGTCGAGAATGGTCGCGGGATCGATGAACTTCAGCGGGAATTTATTGAGGTTCGTCTCGATCTTCCGGTTGGTCGGCACGAAGTCCCGTGACAGCAGGATCTTCTGGCCTTCGGCACCGATCTCGAACTCGTACCAGAGGAGCGCGGCGTTGGGATGCGCGGCTTTGGCGGCCACGCCGACGCCGTTGGCGCGAGCGATCGCCGGCGGGATCACGAACCAGTCGATCGGGGCGCCCTTGTTCTTGAGCTGCTCGGCCTTGTAGTTGTACACGGTGATCGACATGGGGATCTCGCCGGAGACGACGAGGTTGGTGAGCAGGGTGTGACCCTTGCGCACGGACACCCCGTTCCTGGCAACGATGTCCTTCCAGAGCTTGACGCACTTCGCCTCGCCACCGAGCTCGCCACATACGCCGGCGAACCAGTCGGAATCCTCAGCTTCGATGCCAAGGCGTCCCTTCCAGCGCGGGTCGAGGAGATCCTCGTATTTCTTCGGCAGCTCGTCCTTCTTCACGAGCTTCGTGTTGTACGCGAACGCGAAGATGTTCAGGCGCGAGCCCACCCACGAGTCGTGCTTGAACTTCGCCTCGGGAATGAGATCGTTCGTCTCGGCTGAGTGCACCGGCGTCAGGATCTTCTCGCGCACCAGCGCTTCCATCTCCGGCCCGTTGGTCTCGAACACGTCGGCGTCGTACCGGCCCGCACCGGCTTCGGTGACGCCGCGCTGCAGCACCTTCTCGGAGCTCGCGCGCCAGACCTTGGCCTTGACGCCGTACTTCTTCTCGAAGGCGTCGGTGAGCACCTTCATGTCATCCACGGGCGCCGACGTATAGATGGATACCTCGCCTTCCTTCTTCGCGCCGTCGATGAGCCGTTGCAACCGGTCGGCGCCCTGATACGTGGCGAGGCCGATGCCCGTTGGCGCCGCGCCCTGGGCGAGCGCATCGCCGAGCGGCAGCGCGCCGGCCAGCATGGTCGCGGCCAGCGCCACCAGCGCATGCCGGCGGGTGAACGGGTGCTTGATAGGTACAACCGAATGTTGCGTTGAATCCATTGCCAGTCTCCTCGTGGTCAGGCGGCCGGGCCACCCGACAGATCGCTATTCCTTGTCCTTCTCGACCGGGCGTCCGTTCAGGAACAGCTGGGACCAGAGCTTCTCCCATTTCTGCTCCTCGTCCAGGACGATGACCGGGTCGATGTTCTGATACTTGAACTTGTTGAGCGGACTGTCCACGGCCGTGCTCGACGGGACGCGTCCGCGCTGCTTGATGATCTCCTGGCCCTCGCGGGAGAGGAGGTAATCGGCGAACAGCAGCGCCGCGTGCGGATGCGGCGCATTCCGCGAAACGCCAATCCCCTGGGGTCGTCCGAAGGTCGGGTCGAGCGCCTTCCACTTGACCGGCGCACCCTTGACCGCCAGGCGCTCGATGTTGTGGTTGTAGATGGACAGCGCGAGCGGAATCTCGCCCGACGCGACGAGCTCGGCCATCAGCGTGTGCCCGGTGCGCAGCTCCGGCTTCAGCGCCGCGATCTTGCGGAAGTAGTCGAGTCCCTTCTGTTCGCCCATGTGCTTCACCATGGCGCCGAACCAGTCCACGTCGCTTGCTTCCATGCCGATCTTGCCGCTCCACTTCGGGTCGAGCAGGTCCTGGTAGCTGTTCGGCACGTCCTGCGGCTTCACCAGATTGGTGTTCCAGCCCACGACGAAGAAATTGAAGCGGTCCGGAACGTAATTGCGATGCTTGGGGAACGCCTCGGGTGGCAGGTCCTTGAACATCGGGCTGTAGAAAGGCTCGAGCAACTGCTCACGGTAGAGCGCTTCCATCTCCGGTCCATTGGTTTCGAACACGTCCGGCGTGAACCGCTTGGCCCGCGCCTCCGTGACGGCGCGCTGCACGACCTTCTCGCTGCTGGCCCGCCAGAGCGTCACCTTGACGCCGTACTTCTTCTCGAAGGCCTCGGTGATCGGCACGGAGTCCTTGAGATTGAGGGAGGTGTAGATGACGACCGTCCCTTCTTTTTTCGCCTGCTCAAGCACGCGCTGGTCGCGGTCGGCCCCCTGATACATGTAGACGTCCGTGTTCTTGGACTTGGTTTGCGCGAGGGCGTTCGGCACGAACGCCGCTACGAGTGCCGCGGTCATGACCAAACGTGCCAGCAGAAGGCCTGGGGGAGACGAAAAGCGCTTCATGGCGGAACTCCTTGTCCTGCTGCGGAGGGCCGTGCACCGGCCGACGAGCGGGCACTCTGGATCGATGTTGAATGTAATCGGGCCGCGATAGGTAGCCGCGCCGCGAGTCGGGCACCCGCTTGAACGTACGCCGATCCGACTGCTGCCGGACGGCGCGCGGCCCCGGGCGTGCGCCCGGAGCCGCAGCCATGCCGTTAGAACGTGTGGGAGATCCCCAGCGCGTATACGTCCTGGTCCGTGCCCGGGGTCGGGGTCACGAACCCGGTGGTGAGCCGCGCCGACTTGCCGTTATTGAGCCACGACGCCAGCGCGAAGAGCTGGGTGCGACGCGAGAGGTAGTACATCGCGCCCACGTTGAACTGGTTGCCGCTCAGCCCGTCCGTGGAGCAGTCGGCTCCGCCCAGCAAGGAGCAGCTTCCCTCCTCCGCCCGGGCAAAGGACGCTGCGAATCGCCAGCCCCCCATGCGATGGTCGACGCCGATGCCCCAGCTCACGTGACGATACTCGCCGAACCGGCCGTCGAGGCCGCCCCTTTCGTCGTATCGCGTGGTCGCGACGTTGCCTTCGATGGTCGTTTGGCCAATTTTGTACTCCAACGTGCCGCGCCACGAGTCATCCGTGGAGTGGGCGTTCAGATCGCTGAAATTGGACAGGCTCGAGCGGGCGTTGCGCGAGCCACCGAACGTGTCGCGATGCCGCTCGTACGCAACCGCCGCGTACAACGGGCCGTTCTCGTACTTGATGCCCGTCGAGACGAGGTCCGCATTGCGGCTGGTCGTCTTGGCTTCATCCGGCGAATACTGGATGAGGAAGCCTAAGCCGCGGAAGTCGGGCGTCGCGTACTGGACGCTGTTCGCGCGCCGAAGGTGGAAACTCGCCGAGGAACTGGTCCCGAGCGGCGACTTGGCCAGGGTGTTGCTTATCGATACGAAGTTACCGCTGGACACGCCGAGGAAGGAGAGTGTGTCGCCAAGGTTCTTGTAGACCGTGTCGAAGTTGCCGAGCTTGACCGTGCCCCAGCGCTCGCTCTCCAGCCCGACGAACGTGTCACGGTTGGCGAGAACGCCGCCGCCCGCATCGACCGGAATGGTCTGCTCGATCTGGAAGATGGCCTTCAGATCGCTGGAAAGGTTCTCCGTGCCGCGCACTCCCAGCCGGGAGTTGGCGGCATCCATGCTGTAGATGTTGTTGGTGTCGCCATTGGCCGCGGTGGGCAGCGGGGCGATGGTGCTCACGGCTGTGCCCGGCGCAGTCGAACCGTGGCCGCGCGACATGGCCATTTCGGGGTACAGCTTGCCGTACAGCACCACGTTGGACGTCTGGGCCTGAACGAGAGCGGGCAGACCCGCGGCCGTTGCGAGCGCGATCGCCAGCAGCTTCTTCCTGTGCAGCATGTACTCCTCCTCTGAATTGAACTGCCAAATGCACCAAAGCCTGGGGCGGAATGGGGCGGTCCGGGAACCGTTTTTTTGCTGTTGGCGCCGCCGTGGACCGTCGGCCGCCGCCATCCCTCAATCCCGTGCTAATTCTTTTATGTGGAACAACGATCTACAACTCAGAACGTTCAGGCTAGGTTGCCCAAGGCGGGGCAATCGTGTCAAGAAAAAAGACCTCTTTGGCGCGCCTCAGGCTGCTTTCGGTGGCAAATCTGCCAACTCCGCCTGGTAAGCGTCCTCCATGCGGGGCTTGAGGCCGTGTCTCGCGAGGGCGTCGGCGAAGAGCTGCCGGACCACGGGCTGCTCGTCGGCATAGTCGATCTGGTCCCCGCCGACCCGCTGGCTGATCCAGGCTTTGGGCACGCCCTGGGCGTTGCGAATCGAGACGACCTCGTGCTTGAACGCGAGATAGCGTGCCGGGGTCGCCCCGGTATTGAAGTGCTGGTGGAACCACATGTTCGGCGGCACGATCATCGAGCCGCCCTCCCACTCGTACCGGCGCGGTTCCTCGCCCTCCTGCCACATCAGGCTGTAGCCCTCGCCCGTCAGGATGATCACGTGCGCGCCCGGGCCATGGCAGTGCGCCTTCTTGTAGGTGCCCACCGGGAATTGCGAGATGTGGCTGTTCATCGATCCCTTGGCCATGTTGAAGCGGATGTGCCCGCCCCCGGCGCCGCGCTCCTTGGCACTGATGAGCGGCAGGTTCACGGCGTCGGCGACGAAGTTGGTCTCCAGCAGCAGCCCCTTCTGCTCGCCCTTGTTGGCGAAGTAGTCGGGCTCGCCGGAGAACCGGTTCTTGAAGTCGTGCTTCGTGCCGAACACGAACTCGAGGTCCTCGTAGAGATTGATGACCGCCGGACCGTTGGTGACCGCGACGAAGCGTGCCGCGTCCCTGCCCGAGCCGTTGAAATGCTGATGCCACGCGTTGAGCGGGATGGCGAAAAGCGAGCCGCCCTTCCATTCGAACGTGATGCGCTGCCCCGCGTCGTTCCAGACGGTCGTCGAGCCGCGCCCGGACAGCACGTAGATCATCTCCTCGAAGAGCTGGCGCTGCGGCGAGAGCTCGCTGCCCGGCGGGATCTCGCAAACGTAGCAATCGTTGGACGTGCGCGACGCCTCGTGATTGATGTAGACGCCGCGGCCGCCGCGGCGCGACCACGGCTTGAGATCGACCGTGTTGAGATTGCGCACGTAATGGGCGCTGATGATGTCGAGCCCCTCGTCGCGCACCCATCGCGTGTACGGGGTTTCCCTTTCGGTGGCGAACTTCCGGGCAAGCTCGTCCGAAACGATTGCGTCCTTGGCCATTGCAGTAACCCCTTGCTGTGGACCGTAGCAGTGCTTGGCCTCGCTGCGCGAGGTAGCACTGCTACAACTTGCTATTCATGGTTGAAATTCGATTCGTCGTTGCGGGCCTGCCAGCCTTCGGCGCCGGGCGCCGGCTCCTTCGGCCGCGGCAGCACGCGCTGCTGGAACAGCATGTTCATGAACATGTACATGGGTTTGGTCTTGATGACGAGCGCACGCGCCGGCTTCCGCGGATCAGCGTTGAAGTGCTGGTGCACGCAGTTGTTGTGCACGATGGCGATGTCGCCCGCCTTCCAGTCGTAGCGGACGCCGTCGTGGACCTCGTAGCCGACACCGTCCAGAATGTAGAACGCGGCCTCGTTGACGTGCCCGTGCTTCCCGTTCATGCCCCCCGGCGCGTATTCCTCCAGGTGGATGTGCAGCGTCTGCGCGAGCCCGTCGGATGGTTCCACGTAGTGCCGGCTGAAGGCCTGCGGACCATCGTTGAACTTGAGGTCCTTGCCCTTGATCACACGCGGCATGGAACGCAACCGTTGCAGCTCTTCCTTCAGGTTGTAGGCGCCAGCGATCGCACGCACGAACGTACGCTGCTTGTTGCCCTCCCAGTGCGACTCCTTTCCCATTGCGATCCCCTAGGCCGGCTGCTTGGCGCGCGTGTTGAGGTATCCCGCGACCACTTCCGGCGTCAGCACCACCTTGGGGTCGTACTCCGGCGCATTTTCGATCTGCTCGAGATCGTTGAGTCCGCACTGCTTGTAGATCCGGTTGACTGCCACGATGAGGCGCACCGGACGCTCCGGGTCCGCGTTGAAGTGCTGGCAGATCGTGTTCGGCGGCACGTAGATGACGTCGCCTGCTTCCCACTCGAAGCGCTGGATCTCGTCCTGGGCCTTCCAGTGGTACGTGTCCGTGATCTCGACGTCGCAATCCTGGTGCAGGTCGTAGCCGCGGCCTTCGACCACGTAGATGCAGCTCTCGGCGAGTTGCCGATGCTTGCCCGAGCGGCTGCCCGGCGGAATGATCTGCATGTACGCGTCGACCGTCTCCATCCGGGTGTTCATGCCTTCGTTGAGCAGGTGCTTCAGGATCCCCTGTTTCGACATTTCCCACGGCATGTCTTCCGGATGCACGATCTTCTTGCGCTTGGCGTTGCGCACCGGCGCCTCGACGGCGTCATCGAGCAGCTGCTGATACAGCTTGTCGTTGCTCGTACCCTTCATCCATGCCTTCGCTTCACTCCAGGCCATTTGCAGCTCCTCGAAAAACTTCTGATGGGCAGTAGCAGCGCTTGGCCGCGCTGCGCGCGGTAGCGCCGCTACCACATGTGCTCGTTACCTATCGTGGTTGTAGTTCTCTTCCAGGTGGCGCACCTCGAACCCTTCGCCACCCGGCGCGGGCTCGCTGGGCCGGGGCTCGACCTGCTTCTGGAAGAGCATGTTCATGAACATGTACATCGGCTTGGTCTTGATGACGAGCGCCCGCGCGGGCTTGTCCGGATCGGCATTGAAATGCTGGTGCACGCAGTTGTTGTGCACGATGGCGACATCGCCGGCCTTCCAGTCGTAGCGGATGCCGTCGTGGATCTCGTAGCCGCGGCCATCGAGGATGTAGAACGCCGCCTCGTTCACGTGGCCGTGCTTCTGCGAGTGCCCGCCGGGGCCGTATTCCTCGAGATGGATATGGAACGTCTGGGTGATCCCGTCCTTCGGCTCGACGTAATGCCGGCTGAATGCCTGCGGCCCGTCGTTGAACTTGATGGCGCTGCCCTTGCGCACGCGCGGCATCGCGCGGAGGCGCTTCAGCTCCTCGGTGAGGTTGTAGGCGCCGGCGATCGCGCGCACGAACACCCGGTCCTTCTTGCTGTGGTAGTGCGATTCGCTGCCTTGCGGGACGGGCGCTGCCGCGGGAGCGCCGGTGCCGGCAGCACCGGTGGTCTTGCCGGCAAGGCGGTCGCGGGTTTCTCGGTCGTCCATATCGGTCTCCTGGAGGTTGAAGCGGTTGGACCGCTGCAGCGCCGGCGGGGTGCCAGGCGTCAGCGTCCGTAATCGTCGAGTTTGTAACGCCGTGGCTTGAGCGGCCGGCACAGTTCGCGCACCAGCCCGGAAAGCGGCAGGCCGATGCCGGCTTCGTTGGCCATATCCGCCACGATCGCCATGTCGTCCTCGGCCCATGCCATCGTCTGGTTGCCCCAGTTGCCCAGCGCGCCGTTGGTCGCGCTGCTCGTCATGAGGGCAGCGCGCAGGGCCTCCACGTCCACGCCGTGACGCTGTGCCAGCGCGAGTCCCTCGTGATCGGCCACGAGACACGCCCACAGGATCAGGTTGTTCACGGCCTTGGCGACCTGGGCGGTGCCGATGCCGCCGGTGTGGACGATGTCCGACGAGTAGCTCGCGAGCACCGGCCGGATGCGCTCGACCACCGCGCTGCTGCCACCCACGAAGGAGAGCAGCGTGCCGTCGTCGGCCGCCTGACCGCCGCGGCACACCGTCGAGTCGATCACGTGCAATCCGTGCGCCTCCCCGGCACTGGCGAGCGCCCGCACGGTCTTCGGAAGGATGGTGCTGAGGATCGTGATGATGGTGTCCGGCATCGCGTGGTTGAACAGGCCGCGCGGACCCTGCGCGAGCTCGCGCACTTCGTGGTCATAGCCGACGCAGACGAGCACCGCTTCGGCTGGCGCGAGATCGTCGCAATCGGCGGCCCAGACGGCACCGCGCTCGTGCGCACCGGCGCGCTTCGCCGGATTGGCGTCGTGCACCAGCACGCGGAAGCCCTTGCGCACGAGATGGCCGACGATCGGCATGCCCATGCGTCCCGCGCCGACGACCGCCACGGTGCGAATCACGCTGGACGGGTCGAGGCCGGTAGTGCCGGATGGTGTCGAGTCCACGTTCATTCCAATCAGCGTTTCTGGGTGATGGTGTCGATCAGCGCCGGGCGTCCGGCCTTGACTTCGGCGATCGCGCGGCGCAGCGCGTCCTCGAGTCCATCCGCGCGCTCGAACGGTCCCTCGGCATACCAGCCCTGCGCCCGCGCCAGGGCCGCGAAGTCGGGCTCCGGTCCGCACAGGTCCATGCCGATGTGCGCACGCTCCTCGGGGGTCCCACGCTTCCTCGCCATTCGCAGCTGGTGCTCCCAGTCGTTGTAGTACGCGCGGTTGTTGTACATGACGACGAGCAGGGGAATGCGATGCTTGGCGGCGACCCACAGGGCACCCGCGTCGAACATCAGGTCGCCATCCGGCTGCAGGTCGACGACCAGCCGTCGCGCGTCGCGATGCGCGAGCGCCACGCCGAGTGAAATGCCGATCTGGGTCGCGGTGCCGAGCGACTTGCCCGGATGCCGGTACGGCCGGTCGAAATCCCAGAGCTTGCGCGTCCAGTCGCCCAGCGTGTTCGCCGTCAGGACCCAGTCCTCGTCGCGGATCACGTTCCACACTTCGCTGGCCAGCCGCGGCAGCGTTATCGGCGACGCATCCCGGTCACGCTGCGCGGCCTCCGCCCAGCCGGCGCGTGCCGCCCGATGGCGCGTACCGATCGCGCGCGTTCGTGCAGCGATCGCATCCTTCCTCGCCACATCGCTGCCGAGGCGCTCCTTCACCAGCGCAGTGAGCATCGGGATGGCAATGGTCGTATCGGCGAGCACGCGCACGTCGGCGTGCAGCAGGCGCTGGTAGTCCATCGCCCAGCTCGACAGCTCGAGGTCGCCGAAGCCGATCTCGACCCACTTGCATGCCGCAGGCACCAGCGGAGTCAGGGTGCGCGTGGTCGACACCAGCTTGTGTGTGGGCTTCTCCCAATCGCGCACGTCGAGGCAGAGCATGAGGTCGGCGTCGGCGAAAGCGTCGTCGACCATGCTGAGGTTGAGCGGATGCGTCCCGGGGAAATTGAGCCGGCTATTGATGTCGTACACGACCGCGCCGATGGTTTCGGCGAGATCGACCAGGGCGTGATAGCCGCGCGCATCGCGGCCGACGAACTCGGCCATGATGACCGGATGCGTCGCGCTCGCGACCATGTCGGCGACCCGCGCCAGCGCTGTCGGGTCGGGGCCGATCGGCGCGGGCACGCGCGCCGCCGACACGGGCGGCAGCGGCACCGGGTGATCGAGGGGCTGTTCCTGCAGCCACGCGTCATAGCACATGTAGATGGGACCCTGCGGCTCGGTCATCATCACGCCGTAGGCGCGGGCGAAGGCTTCGGGAACGCCGTCGATGGCGGTCGGCTGATAGTCCCACTTGGTGTAATCGCGCACCGCCTGGCCCTGCACTTGCGCGGTGTGGGTCCAGTCGATCCGCGGACGGCGCTTGCTCTCGTCCATCGGGCCCGTTGCACCGATGATGAAGATCGGTGCGCGATCGATGTAGGCGTAATAGACGGACAAGTTGGCGTGCAGCAGGCCCACGAGGTTGTGCAGGATCGCCACCATCGGCCTGCCGCTCGCCTTGGCGTACCCGTGCGCGATCTGCACGGCCGTCTCCTCGTGCTGGCACAGCATCATCACCGGCACGTTGCCGCCGTAATTGACGAGCGAGTCATGCAGGCCGCGGTAGCTCGCACCCGGATTGAGCGCGGCATACGGCAACTCGTAGCGATGCAGGAGATCGACGATGACGTCCGACGCCCACCGTTGCTCGGTGGGTGTCGTGGCGACCGGAAAGGAGGGACTGCGCGGCAGGGTGTCGGGCATCGGCGGGCGCGGTCAGGCGGCCTTGAGTTGGGCCGCGTTTTCGGCGATGGCGATGCATTTCGCCGGGTTGATGCGCACATGGACCGCCTCGCCGATCGGCGTCCGCAGCGACGGATGCGCGCGCGCGAGCAGCAGGCGGTCGTGGACCTTGACCTGGAAGTCCACGTACTCGCCCAGAAAGACTTTCTGGTCCACGCGGCCATCGACGTAATTCAGGCCCGACTCGCGTTCGCGCCAGGGCCCGTCGGAGAGCTCGACGTCCTCGGGGCGCACGGACAGCACCACGGGATCACCGCGACGCAGCGTCTCCGCGCTGGTCACCGAGAGCTCGCCGATCTCGGTGGTCACGCGATAACGCGCGGCCCCTTCCTCGACCGCCAGCACGCTGCCGTCGACGAAATTGGTGCTGCCCACGAAATCCGCGACGAACTTGTTGCGCGGCCGCTCGTAGATGTCGCGCGGGCTGCCGACCTGGATGATCTGGCCTTCGCTCATGACCGCAATCTCGTGCGACAGGGCCAGCGCTTCGCTCTGGTCGTGCGTGACGTAGATCGTGGTGAGCCTGAGCTCGCGCTGCAGGCGCTTCAGCTCGAAGCGCATGCGCTCGCGCAGCTTGGCGTCGAGGTTCGAGAGCGGCTCGTCGAGCAGCAGCAGCTTCGGTTCCATGACGAGCGCCCGTGCGAGCGCCAGGCGCTGTTGCTGGCCACCCGACAGCTTGGTAGCGTCCCGCCCGGCGTATTGGCCGAGATCCACCGCGTTCAGCACACGCGTGACGCGCTCCTCGATCTGCTTCCTGCTGAGGCGGGCGCGGCCGACCTCCAGCGGGAAGGCCGCGTTCTGGAACACGGTCATGTGCGGCCAGATCGCATAAGACTGGAACACCATCCCGAAATTGCGCTTGTTCGGCGCGACGAAGACACCCGTCTTTTCGGAATAGACCACCTGCCCGGACACCGAGATCTCGCCCTGCCGCGGGCGTTCGAGTCCGGCGATGGAGCGCAGGGTGGTGGTTTTCCCGCAGCCCGACGGCCCGAGCAGGGTGAAGAGCTTGCCTTCGGGCACGTCGAACGTGACGTTCTGCGCGGCCTTGACGATCTGGCCCCTGTCGTTGGGGTATTCGGTATAGAGGCCTTTGACGCTCAGCATGAGAATTCTCCTGCGCTGGACTGCGCGGTCAGACTTCGCGGACACCGAAGCGGCGGCCGATCCATTGCGCGACCATGACGAGGACGAACAGGGCGAGGATCAGCAGCACGCCAAGCGCGGAGAGCTCGACGTACTGCCCGTTCTCCCACAGTTCCCAGATCACGATCGACACCACTTCCGTGCCCGGGCTGTAGAGCAGGATGGAGCTCGACAGTTCGCGTATGGACACGATCATGATGTAGATCCACCCGGCCATGAGCCCCGGTTTCAGGAGCGGCAGGATGATGCGGCGGAACGTGGTGCCCCACGATGCGCCGCTCATTGCCGCCGATTCCTCGAGCTCGCGGTGGATCTGCAGCATGGACGTAGTGTTGTAGCGCAGGCCGTAGGGCATGAAGCGGGTGATGTACGCGACGAACATGATCCAGATCGTGCCGTAGATCCCGATGTCCACGTTGAGGTAGAAGATCATGATGGCGAGCCCCAGCACGAGTCCGGGGAACACCATGGGCAGCGACGCCAGGTTGTCCAGGATCCAGCGGCCGGGAATCTTCGTCTTCACCACGATCCAGCAGACGATCGACGTCAGCAGCATGATCAGCGTCGCGCTGCCCACGGCAAGCAAAATGCTGTTCCACACGGAATCGAGCAGCGTCGGATAACTGACGATGAAACGGTACGGATCGAGGGTCAGGTTCTTGAGCGCTGCCATCGACGGCACGCTGTAGAACTTCTGGAAGGATGACCACACCAGCACCAGGAACGGCAGCACCACGATCATCAGGAAATAGACGATGAAGATCGCCGCGGTGAGGTAGCGCCATCGGCCGAGGTTCATCGGCCGCGGCCGGAAGCCCTTCCCGGTCATCGTCGAATACTTGCTGCCCTGGCTCGACAGCCGCGACTGGAAGTACACGCCGCCCGTGGTGATCAGCAGCAGGGTCACCGCGTAGGCGGACGCGAGCCCCACCTCGCTGGGGTAGTGATGGATGGCCTGGTAGATGGAGGACGTGAACACCTGGATGCCCACCGGCAGCCCGAGGAGCGCCGGCACCTCGAACGATTCGATGGCGCGCACGAACAGGATCAGGATCGTCGCGAATACCGCGGGCCAGGAAAGCTTGAGGGTGATGCGCCAGGCGATCTGCGGGATGCTCGCCCCGCACATCATGGCCGACTCCTCGAGCGACGGATCCATGGAACGGAAGGCTGCCGTCATGATGAGGAACGCCATCGGCGAATAGTGCAGGCCGTCGACGAAGATCATGCCCCACATCGAGTAGACGTTGAACAGCGGTCCGGTGAACCCGAACACGTCCTGCAGCACGAGATTCAGGATGCCGATCTTGGGACTGCCGAGGAGAATCCAGGAGACGACGAACAGAATGCCCGGAATGATCAGCGGGATGATCGAGAGCGCGAAGAACAGCTGCTTGAACGGCGTGTTGGTCCGCTCGTTCATCCACGCGAGCAGTGTGCCCACCAGGAACGAGAAGATCGACGTGCCGGTCGCGAACTGCAGCGAATTGAGGAAGAGCCGCAGCGTCTCGCCGCTGGTGTATGCCGTGCGGTAGTTGTCGAGCGTGAACTCGGCCGCCTTGCTGGCGGTGCGCGGGGTGAAGAAGCTCTGCCACAGAAGAAAGCCGAGCGGGATCAGCGCGAGGTACGCCACGATGGCCACCGCGATGCCGATGATCACCCACTTGAAATCGATCCTGCGCCAGCCCGCCAGCCGCGACTCGTGCGGGACTGTCAGTGGTTGACTCGCCGCGTCCATGACGCTCCTCCTCCTGCTGCTGCTGCTACTGCTGCGCTCCGGCGGGCGGTATGCGCATCGGGCCCGCTCTGGCATCGGCCGCGCGCTGCGCGGTCGATGGGTGCAATGCTGAAGTCAGTGTTCTTTGATGTGGAACGGCGGTCCGCATAGGAAGAATCGAATCTACCAACCGCCCCTTGGCATGTCAATGTTTCCGCAGTCGCCATTGCCCCACGCCCACGACAGCATCGCCCCGAAAGCTTGGTGCGACGCGAGACCATGGCGGCGCGACGCGGAATCCGGCGCTCGACTTCAAGCGCGCACCTGCCGTGCCGCACTTACGCGCGGCGGTCATCCCGGCCGGGATGGCCTCGGCGGTTTGCGGTTTCAGTGCCGCGATGTTCATGACTGCATTCTCCTGCGTCGGCGTGTGCAGGCGCGCGCACTCACGAGCGCGGGCCCCGGCCCGTCGCGCCACGCAACGCCTGCGGCACGCCGTGGACCTGCGGATGCGGGTGCCCGGCCTCGTGGGGATGGGCGTGATCGTGATCAGGGCCGTGCGCATGCCCGTGCTCGCCGTGCGCATGCGGATGCCGGTGCGCCCGGTAGACATTCTGCCCCGGAACGACGCGCGGGTCCTCGCTGAAGACCAGCGATTTGACCGTGACCGGGACGGTGAACGACGGCATCCGGATGCGGCCGAGGTCGATGTAGTCGAAGTCCCAGAGCGTCACGCCGTCGATGACCAGGATCTCGCTCGCGATGCCGAGCTCCTCGCGCAGGATCGAGCCGAGTGTCTGCGCAATGTCGCCGTCGAGCACGATGAACAGCGGCTTGCCGGCGGCGATGGTGCGGGGCAGGCCGCGCCGCAAGCCTTCCGCGAACGCAGCGACGCGGTCATACGACGGCACGCCGTGCCAGCGGAAGGCGAGCGCCACTTCGCTTTCGCCTTCGGTCAGGTCGAACGCACGGAAGTGGTTGCGGATCGCCTGCGCGACCGCCTCGGGATCGATCCGCTCGCCCGCTTCGAGCGTCGGCAGCAGCACCTGCAGGTTCTTGCGCGGAAGGAGCGTGGCAGGATCGGAAATGTAGACGGTGTTGCCCGAGAGCTGGACGCTGTATTCGGATGCGCCGAGCGCCGTGGCGCGGATGCATTCGCCCGCCGGCAGCAGCGGCCACCCCAGCACTCCCGCGTCGAGGCGCCGGCGAATCGCTGCGCCAAGGCGCCGGCCCATGTCGCCAAAATCCCGAGTCTCGCGCTGGTACACGTATTCGGCCACACCACCTGAGAACATCACCCCCGCCACTTCGCCCATGTCCTGTATCGGCTCGGTGAGGTACAGGTGCTCGACCGCATGGGGCAGCGGCCGCGTACGCACCGCATCGATCAGCGCATCAGCCATGCACTCGGCCACCACGTCCATGTCCGCGGACGACACGACCTCGCCCCGCTGCCAGTCGAAGCCCGCCTCCCGCGCGTGATGCGCGCCGGCCGGATCGAGACGAACGATCCGCTGCAGGTCATCGACGACCTGCAGCCGGCCGCCGATGTGGACCGCCGCCGTGGCAGTGACGCGGCCGTTCTCTACCAGTGCCAGCTTGGTGGTGCCGCCGCCGATGTCGACGTTGAGGATGCGCTCCTGCCGGTCATGCGACACCCGCGCCGCGCCGGAGCCGTAGGCCGCGAGCATCGCTTCCATGTGGTGCCCGGCGGTCGCGCAGACGAATTCACCGCCCTGCTCCGCGATCACCCCGGCGATCGCCTCGGCATTCTCACGGCGCAGCGCTTCGCCGGTGAGGATGACCACGCCGGTGTCGATGTCGTCGGGGTGCAGGCGCGCGCTGTTGTAGGCGTCATCGATGATCGCGCCGAGCTTCGCCTCGTCGATGCGCTCCTCGTTCGCGTAGGGCGTCAAGGCGACGGGGGATTGATGGAGGGTCTCGCGCGACACGACGACGTAACGGCTCGACAGGTCTTCACCCAGGCGGCGCAGCTTGAGCTCCGAAAAGATCACCTGGGTGCCGGAGGACCCGATATCGATGCCGACGCTGCGCAGGGTCACGTGGTCCGCGATCCACAGCGGGTTCTCCTCGAGCGGCCCGACGTCCTCGTAGTGGTCGTGATCGTGATCGGCGTCGTCGCCCTCGGCGTGAACGTGGTCGAGGCCCTGCCCATACAGGTGGTCATCGAGGCGGTGCGTGCGCTTGGGCGTGGCGTTCTCGTCGGGCATTGCTGGGTCTCCGTGCCTGGGGGCGGCACCTGCTAGATCTTGAACGACTCGAGGGTCTCCGGCGCGAACAGCTCTTCGGGCGTCAGCAGGCGCTTCGACAGGCCCTGCTCGTGGTGATAGCGCAGGAAGGTCTCCAGCGTCCTGCGGTTCTTCGCAAAGCCGTACGACCAGTAATCGTTGCCCATCAGCGCGCGCGCCTCCTCGACGTGCGCCGTCAGCCACGGCAGGCTCGCCTTCAGCGCCGCAGTCTCGTCGAGGTCCTGGTAGTTCTCCTGCTGCGCCTGGCAGAACGCCTTGTAGAGCGACTGCGCCACCCACCGGTTCGCCTCGTACACGTCGCGCCGGATGACGACCGTGTGCATGATCGGGAAGATGCCGGTGTCACGAAAATACTGCTTCTCCACCTCGACGAAATCCTCGAACAACCGCCGTACCTTGCCGCCAGCGGCCCGGAAGGACGATGGCATCCGCGCGGTGTACAGCGCGTCGATATCGCCGTCCGCGAGCATGCGCGTCAGCGTCTGCTCGGGACCGATCGGCTGCACCTTGATGTTCGGCGGCAGCTCGAGCTTGATCTTCTCGTCGCGTCCGGGCTCTTCCTCCCCGCCGGTGAAGTAGGTGACGCTGTCCACCGGCACGCCGTAATGCTCAGACAGGATGCCGCGAATCCACACCGGCGCCGTCATCTGGTATTCCGGCACGCCAACACGCCTCCCGATGAGGTCCTTCGGCTCGCGAATGCCGCTGTTCGCGTTGATGTAGATCGACGAATGCCGGAAGAACCGCGACGGGAAGACGGGGATGGCGATGAATGGACGCTCGGGACGCGCCGCCGACACGCAATAGGAGGACAGCGACAGCTCGGCAGCCTCGAACTCGCGATAGCGCAGCGTCCGGAAGAACGTCTCCTCCACCGGCATGCTGAGATAGTTGAGATCGATGCCGTCGGGCTGCACGCGGCCGTCCATCAGCGCGCGCGTGCGGTCGTAGTTCCAGCAGCCCAGCGTCATGCGCAGCTTGGACACGCGACTCTCCTTTCGACAGCTCGGCGACCGGCCCTCAGAAGAACTGGTCGAAATGGATCTGGTTGAAGGGCACCTTGGCCTGGATGAGCATGCGCTGCACGGCCATCGCCATCGCCGGCGGTCCCGCGAAGTAGTACTCGTAATCGCGCAGGTTCTCCCCGAGCACCTCCCTCGCGTAGTCGTGCACGTAGCCGATGCGGCCTTTCCAGGCGCCGGCGGTATCGAGCTCCGGCATCGAGATCGCCGGATAGAAGCGGAGCCGTTCGCCATAACCCGGGAGCTCCTGCAGCATGTCCTCGCCGCAGATGTCCTGCGGGCCGCGGCCGCCGTAGAAGAAGTGCAAGGTGCGCTGCGCGAGCGACGGCTCGCGCGCCACGGCGCGGGCGATCGAGATCACCGGCGACAGGCCGGACCCGCCGGCAATGCAGACGATGTCGCGCTGGCTGTCCGTGCGCAGGTACGCCTGTCCGTACGGGCCGTCAAGGTCGACCTCGTCGCCTGCACCCAGGACGTCGAACAGCGTCGCCGTGCAGCGTCCGCCCGGTACCCGCTTCACCTGGAAGTGCCATTCGCCGCTGGGATCGGGCACGTTGGCCATCGAGTACGCGCGCGATCCGGGCACGCCCGGAAGTGAGAAGAGCAGATACTGCCCGGGGAGGAAAGCCGCCGGCTCGTCACCGCGGAACTGGAACTCGCGCATGTCGTGCGTGAGGTCCCGGATGGCCATGAGGCGCGCCTTGAATCGCCGCGGACGCGGCGCGCTGAGCGGCAGCTCGGCAAGGCGGACCTTGATCGTGCAATCGCCCTGCGGACGCGACTGGCAGCCGAGCACGCGGTGCTTGTTGCGGTCGCGGTCGGTGAGCGCCGGCGCCTCGGGCCAGAGCGATTGAACCGTGCCTTCCACGAGCTCCACCTTGCACGTGCCGCAGCAGCCCACGTTGCATTCGTAGGGCATGCCGAGCCCGGCCCGCAAGCCAGCACGAGTGATGGTGTCGTCGGCAGGGCATTCGTAGCGCTGGCCGGTGTCGGCGATGGTGATGGTTGGCATGGGCACGAAAGGCTTCGAGACGCGTGCGGCTGGCAACGCGCGGATCAGGTTTAGTTGCAACGGAACGGTGCGGGCACCCCGCGAAACCCGTCCCGCGCGTTGGAGGTGGCGCGCCTGGTCGGCGCGCCGCCGGGTCAGGCCCTGCGCTGGAGCGGCGCGAAGCGCAGCGGCTGATAGCCGAGTCGCGCCGAGATCGCATCCGCCGCCGCGATGACGTCGGGCGCGAAGGCGATCAGCGCCTTCTTCGTCATGCGCTGCGCCGGGCCGGCGACGCTGGTGGACGCCACGACGGCGCCGGAATGATCGCGGATGGGCGCCGCGATGCAGCGCAGTCCCGTTTCCAGCTCCTCGTCGTCGATGGCGTAGCCGCGGGCGCGGACGGTCGCGAAATCCTGGCGCAGATCGGCCGGACTGGTCATCGTCTTCGGCGTGCGGGCGGCGAGGTCCTCGCGCAGGATCTGGTCGATGATCTCCGCGGGCTGGTAGGCCAGCAGCGCCTTGCCCACCGCGGTGCAGTGCGCCGGCGCACGCACGCCGACGTTGACGCTCATGCGGACGGCGTGCTCGCTCTCCAGATTGTTGATGAAGAGCACGCTCGTTTGATCACGGATGGCGAGATGCACCGTCTCGCCGGTTTTCTCGCGCAGCATCTTGAGGTACGGCTTGGCTTCGCTGGACACGTCCATCTTGCGGCGCACGAGCGATCCGAGTTCGAACAGCGACAGGCCAAGGCGGTAGCGGCCGTTGTCGGTGTTCTGCTCCAGCATGCCCGCCTCGATGAGGGTGCTCGCGAGACGATGCACGGTGCTCTTGGCGAGGCCGAGCCGCTTGGCGAGGTTGCTGATCCCGATCTCGTACTCGTCGTCCGAGAACGCCTTGATGAGCCGGATCGAGTTGGCGACGGACGAAAGGCGCGTCTTGGGCTTGCCGGGGGCCTTGGACTTACGTTCCATGTATCAGAACCTCATACCGGTATGTGGAACGAACAATAGCAAAGAAGGGCAGCAGACACAAGGCGAAGTACCCGCGTCAGGCACCGAAAGCCGGGGTCTTCCCCGACCCCGCAGTGTCGCCGGCCAGGCTCCAGGCTGACGTCAACACCCGCCCTCCGCGGATCGGGCTTCGGCCGCACACAGCACCCGCGTACGCGACCGATAGGCGCGCCTGGCCTCGCCATGGCGAGCCTGAAACATGACCCACAGGAGTAGTCGGCGTCGGCGCGCAACGCGGATCACGCTACTTGCGCATGAAAAGATCGTTCCAGATCTTGTCCCACTTGTCGCTCTCGTCGAGAACGATCGCGGGGTCCGCCATCGTGTACTTGAAGTTGTTGAGGTTGCTCTTGACCTTGAGGCTCGAAGGCACGCGGCCCATCGAATTGAACAGCTCCTGGCCTTCGGGCGACAGCACGAAATCGGTGAACAGCAGCGCCGCGTTGGGGTGCGGCGCGTTCTTCAGGACCGCGATGCCCTGCGGGCGCGCGATGACCGGCTCGACCGGCACCCAGTCGATGGGTCCGCCCCGGCGCTTCATCGACTCCGCGTTGGCGTTGTAGACCGTCAATCCGACCGGCACCTCACCCGCCGAGATGAGCTCCGCGAGCAGCACGTGCCCCTTGCGCATGTCGGGCTTCATGTCGGCGAGCTTGCGGAAGTACGCCATGCCCTTCTCTTCGCCCCATTGCTTGACGATGGCCGCGAGCCACTCGGAGTCGGTTGCCTCGATGCCGATGCGGCCCTTCCATTTCGGGTCGAGGAATCCTTCGTACGTCCGGGGCAGCTCCTCCTTCTTCACCTTGTTGGTGTTGAACGCCACCACGAAGAAATTCATGCGATCCGACACCCACTGCTTGTCCGCCGGCACCGCGTATGGCGGCAGGTCGGCGATGTAGGGGCTGTAGAACGGCGAGAGCAGCTTCTCGCGCGCGATCATCTCGAGCTCGGGACCGTTCGTCTCGACCACGTCCACGTTGTAACGCCGTGCCTGAGCCTCGGTGATCGTGCGCTGCACGACCTTGTCCGACAACGCGCGCCACAGCTCGACCTTGACGCCGTATTTCTTCTCGAACGCCTGGGTGAGCGGCACCGACTCGGTGGTGGCAAGCGATGTGTAGAGGACGACACTCCCCTCCTTCTTCGCGGCTTCCACGAGCTTCGCGTCGCGATCGGCACCGCGGTATTGGTACACGGCGTCGTTGCGCGCCGGCGCCTGCGCATGCAGGACGTTCGCACCGAGGGCGACGATCGTCAGTGCCGCGGCGACGAGCATGCTGCGCAGGACGCCGGGCCGGCGATGCCTGCGGTGGAAGGACGATCGTGCGTTCATGTGTTCCGTCTCCGCTGAGCGCCCTGCGGGCGCGTTCCGATGATCGATGTGCGTCTCGATGTGCGTCACTCCCCTGCTGCATCGGCCCGCCCGATCGCGCACATTGCCGCAGCGCGTTTGACCCGCGTGGCATTGTATGGTCAAATTTCCGCGGTCGCAATGGAACTGCGTTCTGGATAAAAGAACACGCTCCGGACGGCCGGCAAGCCCCCGTCGCGGCGCGCGGGAGTTCGTGCACGGGCCGGGCGCGCCGCCCGGCATCGCCAAGGCGGCGCCGTTCCCCATTCGCGTTTACGCTCACCCATCGCCGCACCCGGGCCCGCAGGCGCCGCGCGCCGGCCGTTCCCGCCCGCCCAGGAGATCACGCATGCCGCACGACAAGGACCAGATGCATTGGCACGAGCCCTCCGGAAACAGGAAGGCCGGGTTCGGCGAGTTCAGGAAGCAGCCCACGCCTTACGACGCATTCATGGAGTCCGAAGGCATTCCGGTCTTCCGCGACATCGGCATCGACACGGTCACCAACCTGCCGCTCGTGCCCTGGAAGCGCAAGGGCGGCCGCGGGCACTACATCCAGCTCTACGGCACGGAAACGAAGTGGGGCTGCTACCTCGTCGAGGTCCCGCCGGGCGGTGCGCTGCATCCCGAGAAGCACATGTACGAGGAAATCTTCCTCGTCGTCGAAGGCCGCGGCACGACCGAAGTCTGGCAGGAAGGTGACACGAAGAAGCACGTGTTCGAGTGGCAGAAGGGATCGATGTTCTCGATCCCGATCAATGCCTGGTACCGCCTCGTGAACGCCACGTCGGGCGGCGCACTGCTTCTCGCAGGCACGACCGCGCCGAACGTCATGAACATGCTGCAGGACGCCAATGCGGTGTTCAACAACCCCTACGTTTTCCGCGATCGCTTCAGCGGCGCCGACGACTTCTACAAGCCAAAGGACGACATCGAGCCCGATCCGGTGCGCGGCCTCGCAATGCGGCGCACGAACTTCATTCCCGACGTGATCAATTGCGACCTGCCCCTGGACAACCGGCGGTCCCTCGGATGGCGCCGGGTCGAGCCGTTCATGACCAACAACGTGTTCTACTACTGGATCGGGCAGCACGAGAACGGCCGCTATTCGAAGGCGCACGCGCATACCTCGGCCGCGGTGCTCATCTGCCTCAAGGGGCACGGCTACACCTATTCGTGGCCGGAGAAGCTCGGCGAGACGCCATGGCGGGACGGTCATGCCGACCAGGTGCGCCGCGTCGACTATCGGCAATTCGGCATGGTCACGGCGGCACCGGGCGGTGCGCGTTGGTACCACCAGCATTTCAGCGTCGGCCAGGAACCGTTCCGGCTGACAGCGTGGTTCGGCCCGCACAATCCGGGACGCGATCCCGGCCCGCCCGGCGAGAAGCACACCGACTACACGGCCATCGACGTGAACGAAGGCGGCACCGCCATTCCCTACTGGATGGAGGATCCGTTCATCCGCCGGGAATATGAAGAGACGCTGCGGAGCAATGGCGTCGAGAACCGCATGGACCCGGCGTGGTACGAACGCCCCGCATCAGCCCTCGGCCGCGAGGTCGTGCCCTCGGGCGACAACGGCGAAGCCGCACGGGCGCGGTGAACATGCGCCGCAGCGCGATGTTCGTGCCACGCCTCGTGTAACGGGCCGTGGCGGACCGGACCGCGAGCGCCCAGCCGCTGCCGAGCGGCGGGCGCACCTTCTTCACCAGCATCCGGCGCAGCCTCGAGGAGGAAGACGAGATCCGGCTGGTGAGCGTCGGCATCGACATCGGCTCGTCCACCACTCACCTGGTCTTCTCGCGGATCACTCTCGAGCGCCTCGACAACCGCTACATCGTCTCGCAGCGCGAGATCCTGCACGAATCGCAGGTGCTGCTCACGCCGTACGCCGACGACACCACCATCGATGCCGCGGCACTCGGGGCATTCATTGCCGCCCAGTACGACCTCGCCGGCATTGCGCGCGCAACCGTCGACACCGGCGCCCTGATCCTCACCGGGGTCGCGGTGCGCCGGCGCAATGCGCGCGCCATCGCCGACCTCTTTGCCGGCGAGGCCGGCAAGTTCGTGTCGGTGAGCGCCGGCGACGCGCTCGAAACGACGCTCGCGGCATTCGGTTCGGGTGCGGCGGCCCGCTCGATCCGCGAGCGCTGCCGCGTCATGAACCTCGACATCGGCGGCGGCACGTCCAAGGTCGCGGTCTGCGAAGCGGGTGAGCTCGCGGACATGACCGCCGTCGACGTCGGCGCGCGAGTGGTCGCGTTCGATACCGACGGCCGCCTCGTTCGGGTGGAGGAAGCAGGCCGGCGCTTTGCGCAGGAGGCCGGGCTCGACCTCGTCGTCGGAGCCGTTCCCGACGCCCGCGGCGTGCAACGCATGGTCGAGTGCATGGCCGACCGGCTGTTCGAGGTGATCACGCAGTCGTCGCTGAGCAACGCGACTGCAGCGCTGGTGCGCCTCGAGCCGCTGCGCAACGATCGCGCGCCGGACGTGGTCACCTTTTCCGGTGGCGTCTCCGAATACATCTATGGCCGCCACCAGGAGTCCTACGGCGATCTCGGACCGGCACTCGCGCAGGCGTTGCTGGAACGCGTGCGCGCCTGGGGCCCGCGCATCGAAGCGCCGGACGAAGGGATCCGCGCCACCGTCGTCGGCGCGTCGCAGTACACGATCCAGGTGAGCGGCAGCACGATCTTCGTCACGCCGCGGGAGACGCTGCCGTTGCGCAACGTGCCGGTCATCACGCCCGACCTGCCGCTGGATGCGGAAACGATCGAGCCTGCCGCGCTCATCGCGGGCGTGCAGCGTGCGCTGCGGCGGCTGGACCTCAGTGACGGACGACAGGCCGTTGCGCTTTGCTATCGATGGCAGGGGCCGGCCACTTTTGGCCGCCTCGATGCGTTCTGCCGGGGGATCGTGGAAGGCCTCGAGCGCGTCCTGGCGCGCGGCCTGCCGCTGATCCTGGTCGGGGAAGGCGACATCGGCGGACTGATCGGGATCCATTGCCACGATGAAACACGATTATCCAATCCGATCGTGTCCATCGACGGCATCACGCTGAAGGAATTCGATTTCATCGATATCGGGGCGCTGCTCGAGACCTCCGGCGCCGTGCCGGTGGTGATCAAGTCGCTGGTATTTCCGACGTCGGTCGCGCTCGGCCGCGCGGTCGACGTGCGTCCTGTTTCTGGAGGTCAGGCTGCAGTCTGACGCCGCGTGCCCACGCGCGAAACCGGAGCCTTCGCGGCAGCACACCGAAACAAGGGCACGTGCTTGGTAGGTCAGGCGTCGGCCTGATGGAACCTCATGCCTTCCGCTGCGCCGATGCGAACGCTGTCTTGAGCGCCTCGGCCGTGAATGGAACACGCCGCACCCGCACACCCGTCGCATCGTAGATCGCGTTCGCGATTGCGGCCGCGGTCGGCCGCGTCGACGGCTCGCCGGCACCCCTCGATTCGGCATCGGGCGTGTTGTTGAGCATGACGATCTCGATCGCCTCGGGCACTTCGGTGATGTCGACGATCGGATACGTCAACCAGTCGACGCTCTTCACGCGGGTCGCATCGAACTGCACCGCCTCGTGCATCGCCCGGCTCATCGACTGGATGAGATTGGCTTCGATGGTGCCGCGCAGATTCAGCGGATTCACCACGAAGCCGCAGTCGTGTGCGGTCACGAAGCGCGTCACGCGCAGCGCACCGGTATCCATGTCGACCTCGACCTCGGCGACCGTCGCGACGATCGAGCCGGCGCGCGGCGCATAGGCAATCCCGCGCCCCGTGACGATGCCTCCTTTCGGCCCGGACTTCGGTGACGGCCGCGTGTCCCAGCCGGCACGCTCTGCCGCCGCCTTGACCGCAGCGGCATGCTTGGCATTCGACAGGTAGCGCAGCCGAAACTCGACCGGGTCCATCTTCGCCACGGCGGCGAGCTCGTCCATGAACGATTCGCTGGCGAAACACGTCGCCATGCCGTCCGGATCACGCAAGTGTGCCGTGCGCAGCCCCGTCGGGAGCGATTTCTCCCACGCGACGATGTGCGAGGTCTTGCGCTTGTTGGGAATCCTGTACGACTCGTCCGAGTACTGGAAAAGATCGGTGCTGACCGCCTTGTACCCGCCGATCAGCTGCGCCGACACGGTGTCGCCGGCGACGTCGGTGCCGTTGGCGCGCACGCGCCCGGAAAAGCCGCGTGCTTCGTAATCGAGCGCCACGAGCTCACCTTGGGCATCGAACCCTCCACGCAGGTGAAATGCGATCGGCGGCGCCTTCGGATCCCAACCCGTACCGTCCTGGCGCATGTACTGCACGCGTACCGGGCGGCCGACTTCATGCGAGAGGATCGCCGCATCCATCGCCGCATCGTCCGCATCGTTCATGCCATACGACCCCGGGCCAGGCATCCACGTGACCCGCACGGCTTCATGCGGCAGCGCCAGCATCTCCGCGACGGCCTTGCGCAACGGATACGGCTTCTGGCCTCCGGACCAGACGTGAGCCTCGCCATTGCGGACGTCGGCCACCGCGCAGCCCGGGCCCATGGAAGCATGCGACTGGAAGGGATACTCGTACTGCGCCTCGACCGTGCTCGCCGCCTGCTTCAACGCGGTGTCGACGTCGCCGCTGGCACCTTTGGCCACCGCGGTGACCTTCGGCCGCTCGCGACGCAACACCGCATAAAGGGCGTCGTACGACTCCGGGAAAAACGGCTGCGGCTCGGACCACTGCACACGCAACTCGCGCGCGGCGCGGATCGCCTGCTCTTCGCGTTCACACACGACGGCGACATAGTCACCGCGCGTCACCACCTTGACGAGTCCCGGCAGCGTCTGGTCGGCCGGCACACCGACGAGCTTTACGCCGGCCCGCGGCGGGCGCACCACCCGCGCGTGCAGCATGCCCGGTACCTTGTGGTCGACCAGGTACACGTATTGCGCGCGCACCTTGAGCGGAATGTCCAGACGCGGCACGGGCTTGCCGACCAGTTGGTACTGGGTGGCGCCCTTGACCGGCGCCTTGCCGGAGAGCTTCAGATCCAGACGCTTGCCGGCGACGAGTTGCGCGTACGTGACGGCGCGCTCCGGCGCGTCGGTGACATGGACGGTGCCACGCACGACCGAGAGTTGCTCGACCGGGGCACCAAGTCGTTCGGACGCCATGGCGAGCAACGCCTGCCGCGCTTCCGCGGCGGCGCTGCGCAAGGCGGGAACCCCCTGGATGATGCCGTTGCTCGAACCGGTGCCGCGCTGGTCGGGCGTCGTCGCCGTGTCGCCCATCCGCAGCCGCACCCGATCGATGGGTACGTCGAGCTCATCGGCAACGATCTGCGCGAAGGCCGTGCCGATGCCCATGCCCGCCTCGATCTTGCCCACCGCCGCGCTCACAGTGCCGTCGGCATTCACCGCCAACCATGACTCCAGCCGGTCTGCGGGCACTTTCGCGGGCCATGGTCCCCCCGCGGCGACCGCCGCAACGCCCGGGATCGGCATCGAGAATGCGACAACAAGCGCGCCCGCCGATTGCAGGAATTCGCGGCGGCTGATGCCTTGCTGGAGGGGGCTCGACGGATTCATGACGTCTCTCCTCAGGCCATCGTCTTGGCGGCGCGCTTCACGGCGCGCAACACGCTCATGTGGGCGCCACACCGGCACTTGAGCCCGGACAGGCCGCGCCGGATTTCCTCGTCGGAAAGGTCCGGCCTGCCGTCGAGCATCGCCGCGGCCGTCATGATCCAGCCATTGCTGCAATACCCGCATTGCATCGCCTGCTCATCGATGAACGCCTGCTGCACCGGGTGCAGTCGTGCCGGATCGGCGATGCGCTTCACCGCGCGATAGTGCGCGGCAAGGCCGTCGAGGGTGGTGACCTGCTTGTTCTGCGCGGCGACGACCGGCATCACGCATGAGCGGGCAGGCGCGCCCGCGACGTGCACCGTGCACGCACCGCATTGCGCGAGACCGCAGCCGAACCGTGGTCCCTGCAGGTTCAGCTCGTTGCGCAACACATACAGCAACGGCGTGTCCGGTGTCGCGATGACGCGGTGACGCTTGCCGTTGACGAAGATTTCGAGCGGCTTGGCCATGCGGCCTCCGGTGGGCAGCGAAGTGCAGGGCCGATCCTTTTAGCATCCGGGCCGCGGGAGCGTCAATGCTGTCGTCATAGCCACCGGCCCGCACGCCGCCGCCGATCCGCGATCGCGTGCCGGCGGTCAGCCGGGGCCGCGGTCGAGCGCGGCCTGGCGTGCCCGCGCATCGGCCGCGGCGAAGGCGGCGCGGATGTCGGCTTCGAGCGCGGCGCCCTCAGCCGCGTCGGGCACGGTCACGATGAACACCAGCGCGCCGGTTGCGCAATCACTGTCCGGCGCATCCAGCGCAACCAGGGGATAGACACGATCGTGCACGGCCTGCACCACCAGCGGCTGCGTTGCATCCACCACGCGCACCGCGCCCTTGATTCGCAGCAACGCTGGCGCGTGATTGGTTGCGACCTCGACGAGCAAGCGCTCCAGTTGCGCGCGTGTCAGGACGCCGATGGCAATCGCGAAGGTCATGACATCCGCCGCGTGCGGATGCCGTCCCACCGCCGGGGCAGGCGACCACGCCATACGAGCGCGGCGCAATCCCGGAGCCGGCGATGGCGGCAACGTCCCAATGGTCCCACTGAGCACGGCAACCACCTCGGGCGACGCGGCGCCGTGGGTCACGTGATAGCGCGGGGCGATGTCGTTCAGCGCCTGCACACTGGCTTCGAGCAGCGTCACCGATTGCGCATCGGCCAGATCGGTCTTGGTGATCAGAATGACGTCGGCAAGCGCCGCCTGGCGCGCGGGTTCCGTCCTGGTCGCCAGCTGCTGCGCCCCGATGCAGGCATCGATCGTGCACACCACGCGCGCCCACCCATATCGCTCGGCCACGATGCCCGAACCATGCAGGAGCCGCAGGAGGGGCCCCGGATCGGCCAGCCCGGTCGTCTCGATCACGACCTGCTCGAAGCGAGGAATGCGCTGGTGCAGCCGGTCCCAGTACAGGTCCGCGAGCGCAGCCTCCAGATCGTCCCGCACGGTGCAGCACACGCAGCCGTTCTCGAGCACGCGTGTGGTCTCGCTGGCTCCGCGGACGAGATGGTGATCGAGTCCGACCGTCCCCAGCTCATTGATGAGCACCGCCGTGCGCGCGAACGCGGCTTCGTGCAAGAGCCGCTGCAGCAGCGTGGTCTTGCCGCTGCCGAGAAAGCCGGTCAGGAGCGTGACCGGAATACGATCGATGCGCGCCGCCACCGGCGGGTCACCACATCGGCTCGCCGCGCGCGAGTCGGTCGAGCATGTCCTGCTGGAATTCCGGCGGCCCGTAGCCGAGCTTCTCGCCATGATGCTCGTAGAAGAATGGCCGCCGCGTGCGCAGGCTGAATGCCCGCATCCATTCCAGCAGCGCTTCGTCGGGCTCGCGGCCGGCGGACAGCAGCAGGTACGCCGGCTGGTCACGCCAGCGGATGCGAATGACGATGACGCCGAGCCGGTCGGGACGAAACTCCTCGGGAAACGCCTCCGGCTCACCCAGCCAGCCGCAGACGAAATTGCGGCATGGCGACACCGGACGTTCCTCGTAGATCGTGCACTTCCCGGCCGTCAGAAAGTGGCAATGGCGGCCGGCAAACATGGCGTGGCCGCGGATCTCGCCGGCGGCCCATCCCTCGCAACAGGCGGTGCAGGTGCCGCACGCGCGTGCGGGGACGGCAATCGGGATGCGCAACGGTCGCGACTGCCCGCCCTCGGGGGGCGTCGCCAGCAAGGTCGGGGCAACGGACACGCCCGCACCGCAGCAGCGCTTGTACTTGCGTCCGCTGCCACACGGACAGGCGTCGTTGCGGCCGGTCCCCGGGAACCGTTCCGTGGTCATGGTGTGGCGACGTCGGTCCACTCGTTGCGCTAGGCGGGCACGATGCACGCGATGATCATCGCACGATTCTGACACGACGCTCCGACGCTGCGCGCACGCACAGCGAGGTCCAGGAAGGCGGCGCTCGTTCATCCACCGCTTCGCTTACACTACCGCAGGCGTCGCGGCCCAGCCGGTCGGCCCCCCCGGTTCGCGCCCTCGAGATACATGCCCATCTACGCCATCGTTGCCCTGTCGATCTGCACGCAGATTGCACTCAAGGGCAGCAAGATGCTGGTCGCCCTGCACGCGCTCGAGCTGCACGCCTCGCCCCTCGCGATCGGACTCCTGATCGCCCTCTATTCGCTGTTCCCGATGCAGCTCGCGCTTTATGCGGGCCGGGTCTGCGACCGGCGCGGCGTGCGTGCGCCGATGGTGCTGGGGTCGCTCGGCATCGCAGTGGGACTGCTGCTGCCGGTGGTGTTCTCGCACATCGTCGCGCTGTATGCATCCTCGGTCGTGATCGGCTCGGCCACCATCTTCTACCAGGTGTCGGCGCAGTACACCGTGGGGGCGATGGGCGAAGGGGTGCAGCGCACGCGCAACTTCGCGGCCTACAGTCTCGGCGGCTCGATTTCCGGGTTCGTCGGGCCGCTCCTCGTCGGCTACATGATGGAAGGCGCGGGCAAGAGCGCGACCTACGCCGCGCTCGCGGCGATTGCCGTGGTACCCGCCGTCGTGCTGATCCTGCTGCGCCACCGACCACTGCCGCGCCAGGCCCGCGCCGGCGCCGAGGACGCCTCCGGCACGCTTCATCTCATGCAGAACCCTGGATTGCGGCACGCGTTCATGACCAGCGCGGTGATCCTCACCGGTCTCGATCTCTTCAACTTCTACATGCCCATCTACGGTCGCTCGCTCGGTCTGTCGCCATCGAGCATCGGTATCGTGCTGAGCATGCAGGCGGCGGCCGCCTTCATCGTGCGGCTTTTCCTCCCGCGCCTCGTGGAGCGCGTGGGGGACCAGAAGGTGCTGCGCATCACCCTTGCCGCGGCGGGTCTCACCTACCTGCTGTTTCCACTGATGCATCAGCTCGCCGCACTTGCCGCGGTGGCCTTCATCATGGGCATGGCATTGGGCTGCGGCCAGCCGCTGTCGATGCAGCTCACCCAGCGATTCGCCCCGCCGGGCCGCGTGGGGGAAGCCATCGGCCTCCGGCTGACGTTCAATCGGCTGACCCAGATTGCGGTGCCGCTCGTGTTCGGTTCGCTGGGCAGCTTCGGCGTGTTCGCGGTGTTCTGGGCCAATTCCGCCCTGCTCCTTTCCGGAGCATTCCTCAATGTGCGTCGGCCGTGACGTTAGCGCATACCCATTCCGCCGGCAGGAACACCGTTCGCGTGCGTTGACGCCGCCGCGTCGCCGTCGCTATCGTTCGTTCACATTGCGTGCATATCGCGCCCGCGTCACCCTGCCGGAGGCTTGCCATGTCGCTGCTTCAATCCATCGTGTGTGCCGTGGCGACGTTGACGACGTTGGCAGCGAGTGCGCAGACGCCCGCGCCGGCGGGATCGCCCGAGCGTGGGTACAAGGTCTACATGGAAAAGATGTGCTTCACCTGTCACGGTACGGTGGGACAGGGGGGCGAGCGCGGCAGTGGTCCGCAGATCGCGCCGACCCAATGGCCGTTCGAAGCCTTCGTCCAGCAGGTACGCCATCCCCGTCAGGCCATGCCACGCTATCCGGTGCAGTACACGAGCGATCAGGATCTCGTGGACATGTACGCGTACGTACGCTCGATCAAGCCGTCGCGCCCGGCGCAGGACATCGACCTGCTGACCAAGGCCCCGTGAACCGCACGCGTCCCAGGAGCATGCAATGAACGACGACCACCTGCAGCAGAAGCCGGCCGCGCCCGCTGAGCGCCCGGACGCGGAGAGCACGGGCCTCGATCGCCGTGCGTTCCTCAAGAGCGCCGCGGCTGCGGGGGCGGGGCTGGCCGCGACGGGGCTTTCGGTCGCCGCGCATGGCGCCGACGAGAATCCGGGCGAACGCAATGCGTCCGTCGCGAAAAAGCCGAAGCCACTGCCCGGCGACATCGTGATCGGTCGGCCAGGCTCGGATTTCATGGTCGACGTGATCAAGACGCTCAATCTCGACTACGTGAGCGCCAATCCGGGTTCGAGCTTCCGCAGCCTGCACGAATCGGTCGTGAACTACGGCGGCAATCGCCAGCCCGAGCTCCTTACGTGCATGCACGAGGAATCGTCGGTCTCGATCGCGCACGGTTACGCGAAGGCAGCGGGCAAGCCGATGATGGTGATGGCGCACGGCACCGTGGGCCTGCAGCACGCGGCAATGGGTCTCTACAACGCGTGGTGCGACCGCGTACCGATCTTTGTCGTCGCCGGCAATGGCATCGACGCCACCAAACGGCGCGCCGGCACCGAGTGGTACCACTCCGTGCAGGACGCAGCCGCGCTGGTGCGCGACTTCGTGAAGTGGGATGACCAGCCCGGCTCGCTGCAGCATTTCGCCGAATCCGCCGTGCGTGCCTATCGGGTTGCCACCACGCCACCGATGGAACCCGTGGTGCTCATGGCCGACATGGAGCTGCAGGAAGGCCCGATCGCGAACCCGCAGGAGCTCGTCATTCCGAAGCTGACGCCGGCGCGGTTCCCGCAGGGCGACGCTGGTGCGCTGGCCGAGGCGGCGAAGTGGCTCACCAGCGCGACCGCTCCGGTGATCATCGCGGATCGCGCCGTACGCAGCCAGGAAGGCGTGACGCACCTGGTCGAGCTCGCCGAGGCGCTTGGCGCGCCGGTGATCGATCTCGGATCGCGCATGAATTTCCCGAGCCGCCACGCGTTGTGCCAGAGCGATGCGCGGCGCAACCTGGTGCGCGACGCCGACGTCGTGCTGCTGCTCGAAGTCGCCGATCCGTTCGGGCAGTTCTATTCGATCAGCGACCCGCACAAGGAGCAGCGGCGCCTCGCCAGGAAAGACGTTCGCATCATCAGCATCTCGATGTCCGACGCGTACATCCGCGCGAACTACCAGGACTTCCAGCGCTTCATGCCCATCGACCTGCCGATCATCGGCGACGTCGAGGCCACGCTGCCCGCGCTGACGGAGCACGTCCGGCGCGCGGCAACCGCCGACCAGCGCAATGGCTACGCAGCGCGGACGGGGAAGCTGCGCGAGGCGCAGCAGAAGCTCGTCGTGCGGGCCAAGAACGCGGCGGCGGTCGGCTGGGACGCCATGCCGATCAGCACGCCGCGCCTCGCGATGGAAACGTGGAACGCGATCAAGGACGAGCCGTGGTCACTCGCGGTCAGCGATCGCATCCCCTGGGCACGCCGGTTGTGGCCGACGACGCACTACCATCAGATGCTGGGTGGCGCCGGCGGCCAGGGCGTCGGTTATGGCGTCGGTGGTGCGCTCGGCGTCGCGCTCGCCAATCGCGACAAGGGGTTGTTCACGCTGACCTTCCAGCCCGACGGCGATCTGCTCTACGCACCGGGCGTGCTGTGGACGGCCGCGCACCACAAGATCCCCATCCTGTACGTCATGCACAACAACCGCGCCTACCACCAGGAAGTGATGCACCTGCAGCGGATGGCAGCGCTCCACGACCGCCGTCCGGATCAGGCATGGATCGGCACAGCGATCACCAATCCGGAGGTCGATTTCGCGATGCTGGCGAAAGCGCACGGCGTGTGGTCGGAAGGGCCGATCACCGATCCCGCCGCCCTTGGTCCCGCCCTCAAGCGGGCCGTCGCCGTGGTGAAAGGCGGCGCGCCGGCGCTGCTGGATGTGGTGTGCCAGCCGCGCTAGTGGTAATGGGGTCAGGTTACTTTATCAACGGATAAAGTAACCTGACCCCATTACTGCAGCAACGGCACCGCCGTCCTGCGCTGCAGCTCGTCGAACGATAGCCCATCGACGATCTCGACGACCTGCGGACCCGCGGGCGTGATGTCGATCACCGCGAGGTCGGTGAACACACGCGTGACGCACGCCACCCCGGTCAGCGGGTAGGTGCATCGCGCGACCAGCTTGCTCTCGCCAGACCTGGTCTGGTGCTCCATCATCACGAACACGCGCTTCGCGCCGATCGCGAGATCCATCGCCCCGCCGACCGCCGGGATGGCGTCGGGTGCGCCGGTGTGCCAGTTGGCGAGATCGCCCTGCGCCGAGACCTGGAAGGCCCCCAGCACGCAGATATCCAGATGGCCACCGCGCATCATCGCGAACGAGTCGGCATGGTGGAAGTACGCCCCACCCTTCAGCAGTGTGACCGGCTGCTTGCCCGCATTGATGAGATCGGGATCTTCCTGCCCCGGCGCGGGCGCGGGTCCCATCCCCAACAGCCCGTTCTCGCTGTGCAGGAAGATCTCGCGGTCCCTGGGGAGGTGGTTGGCGACCAGCGTCGGCAAGCCGATGCCGAGATTGACGTACGCGCCTTCGTGAATGTCGCGGGCGACGCGTGCCGCCATCTGGTCCCGGGTGAATCGCTGCATGGATGCTCCTCGTTCAGGCGGCGGCGTCGGGCGCCGCGAGATGCGCTTCATCGCGCACCGCGACCACGCGCTGCACGAAAATGCCGGGCGTGATGATCACTTCGGGGTCGAGATCGCCGAGCTCGACCACCTCGCGCACTTCGGCGATCGCGCACCGGGCCGCGCTCGCCATGATCGGTCCGAAGTTGCGTGCCGCCTTGCGATACACGAGGTTGCCCCAGCGGTCGCCCCGGTCCGCCTTGATCAGCGCGTAGTCGGCGTGAATCGGGTATTCGAGGACGTAGTGGCGCCCGTCGATCAACCGCGTCTCCTTGCCTTCGGCGAGAGGCGTTCCGTAGCCCGTTGGCGTGAAGAAGGCGCCAATCCCGGCCCCCGCCGCGCGGATGCGCTCCGCGAGATTGCCCTGCGGTACCAGCTCGAGCTCGATCTCGCCCGCGCGGTACAGCGCGTCGAAGACATAGGAATCGGTCTGGCGCGGGAACGAGCAGACGATCTTGCGCACCCGGCGTGCCTTGAGGAGTGCTGCCAGGCCGGTTTCGGCGTTGCCCGCGTTGTTGTTGACGATGGTGAGCTCGCGCGCACCCTGGGTGATCAGCGCATCGATCAGCGCCGCCGGCATGCCGGCGTTGCCGAAGCCGCCGATCATGATGGTCGAGCCGTCCTTGATGTCCGCCACCGCGGCGGCGAGCGATGGCACGATCTTGTTGATCATCGAACTCTCATCGGGAGTGCGCTGCCCTTCCGGTGCGCGAGGGCTCGGATTATAGAAGAGTGCCCACGCAGGTTGACTGCGCAGCCGCGGGATCGGTATCTTCCGACGTTCCGCGCGCGTCCCGAACCGCAGACCGTGGCCCGCGTCGTCGCGGCCGTGCGAACCACCGCGACACAACTGCCCACTCTTCCCCCAGCGAGCTGCCCCGCCTCACGAGGAGCTTCCATGTCCGACATCAAGGGTTACCGGCGTCCGTTCTGGGACACCCAGCCCGAGTACCTGTTTCCGCATTACCTTTCGACCGTCACCCGTGCCCCTTCCCGGCCGCTGGTGATCCTGCCGCAGACCCTCTCGGAAATCACCGGACCGGTGTTCGGGTACGACGAGATCGGCGGCAGCGATAATGACCTCACGCGGCAGCACCAGGGCCAGCCCATCGGCGAGCGCATGGTCGTATCGGGGCGGGTGCTCGACGAGAACGGCCGCCCAGTCCAGGGAGCGCTGGTCGAGATGTGGCAGGCCAATGCCGCCGGGCGCTACCGGCACGACGCCGATCGCCACGACGCGCCGCTCGATCCCAACTTCACCGGCTGCGGCCGCGTGCTGACCGATCAGGATGGTCGCTATCGCTTCATGACCGTCAAGCCCGGGTCGTATCCCTGGCGCAACCACAACAACGCGTGGCGCCCTGCCCACCTGCACTTCTCCCTGTTCGGGCTGGGACTCGCACAGCGGCTCGTCACGCAGATGTACTTTCCCGGCGATCCGCTGCTGCCGTACGACCCCATGTACAACTGCATTCCGGACGAGAAGGCGCGGCAGCGCCTCGTCTCCACGTTCGACTGGGAGAACGCGATCCCCGAGTTCGCCCTCGCCTACCGGTTCGACGTCGTGCTGCGCGGACGCGAATCCACGCCGATGGAAAACCAACTGACGCCGATTTCCAGCGGGAAATGACATGAGCCTCCTCGCGACCTCTTCGCAGACCGTCGGACCCTATGTGCACATCGGCTTCACGCGTCTTTTCAACGACAACCTCGCGCCGGAAGGTGTGACCGGTGAACGGGTCAACGTCATCGGCAGTGTGGTCGACGGCGAGGGCAAGCCGATGACCGACGGCGTGCTCGAGATCTGGCAGGCAGACGCCAACGGCCGCTACGCGCATCCCGAGGCGCAGGGGACGACCCCTGCCCACCCGGCTTTCCGGGGCTTCGGCCGCGTTGCCACCGACACGACCGGCAAGTTCCGCTTCACGACGATCAAGCCGGGCCGCGTACCCGGACCGGGCGGAGCAATGCAGGCACCGCATCTGTCGGTGCTGATCTTTTCGCGCGGCCTGCTGCGCCACCTCAGTACTCGCATGTACTTCCCCGACGACGCTGCCAATGCACAGGACCCGATCCTGCGCCTCGTGCCGGAGGAGCGCCGCGAGACGCTGATCGCGCGCCGCGGCGGTGACGGGCTCGTGTGGGACATCGTTCTTCAAGGTCGCAACGAAACCGTGTTTTTCGACTTCTGACCGGCCGCAACCGCACCCCTTGCCCAACGCAGGCGCCGTGAAGCCCGACCGTCGTTCGCGTCGCGTTTACGATGCGCTGTTCACCACGCAGCGCATGCGCACGGTGTTCTCGGACTCCGGCCGCTTGCAGGGAATGCTCGATTTCGAGGCGGCGCTCGCGCGCGCCGAAGCGGCGATCGGGATCATTCCAGCGAACGCAGGCGAGGCGATCGCTCGCCACTGCCGTGCAGAGCGCTTCGCCGTCGATGCGCTGGCCGCGGCGGCGGCGCCAGCCGGCAATCTCGCGATTCCACTGGTGAAGTCGCTCACCGCGCTGGTCGCGCACGAGGACACGGATGCGGCCGGGTTTGTCCACTGGGGTGCGACGAGCCAGGACGCGATCGACACCGGCCTTGTGCTGCAGATGCGCGAAGGGCTCTCGCTCCTGGAGACGCAATACGCGCGGCTGTCGTCGGCTCTCGCCGTGCTGGCCCAGCGCGAGTCGGCGACGCTCCTCGCCGGCCGGACATGGCTGCAGCAGGCGTTGCCGACTACCTTCGGTGCAAAGGTTGCCGGGTGGCTCTCCGCCGTCGAGCGCGATCGGCTCCGGCTGCGTGCCACCGCCGGGCGCGCGCTGGTGCTGCAGTTCGGCGGCGCCGCGGGAACGCTCGCCTCGTTCGGCGATCGCGCGCTCGACGTTGCGCAGGCGCTGGGCGCCGAGTTGTCGCTCGCCGTGCCCGATGTGCCGTGGCACACGCAGCGCGACCGCGTGACCGAGATTGCGGCGGTGCTCGGCATCGCCGTCGGGACGCTGGGCAAGGTCGCCCGTGACATCGCACTGCTGATGCAGACGGAGATCGGCGAAGCATTCGAGCCCGCTGCCGAGGGCCGCGGCGGCTCCTCGACCATGCCGCACAAGCGCAATCCGGTGAGCGCCGCCGTGATCCTTGCCGCCGCGATCCGCATGCCTGGACTCGTCGCCACCATGCTCGCGGCGATGGTGCAGGAGCACGAGCGCGGGCTCGGCGGATGGCATGCGGAATGGGAAACCGTGCCCGAGATCTTCTGCATCGCGGCTGGCGCGCTCGACCATACGGTGCAGCTGATCGAAGGTCTCGAAGTCGACCGCGACCGGATGCGCGACAATCTCGACATGACCGAAGGCTTGCTCGCGGCCGAAGGCGTGGCGCTGGCCCTCGGGCGCAAGCTCGGGAAGCAGGCGGCACATGGCCTGGTCGAGGCGGCGTGCCGCCGTGCGGTCGCGGAGAAGCGGCACCTGCGCGACGTGCTCGAACAACTGCCCGAGATAGCCACGCAGCTCGACGCCATTGCGCTCGATCGTCTCTTCGATCCGGCCCAGGCGACCGGCGCGGCAGCCCAATGGATCATGCGCGCACTCGCCGCGCGCTCACCCTGACGCGAACCCATGTCTGAATCCTTCATCGATCTCGCGGGCACGCGCCTGCACTACCGCATCGACGGACCCGCGGGAGCGCCGGCGCTCGTCCTCTCGAATTCTCTCGGCACGGACCTGCACATGTGGGATCCGCAGGTGCCGGAGCTCGCGCGGATGTTCCGCGTGCTGCGTTACGACACCCGTGGCCACGGCCAATCCGGCGCGACGCCGGGACCGTACAGCGTCGAACAACTCGGCCGTGACGTGCTGGGCCTCATGGACGGCGTGGGCATGGAGCGCGCGCACTTCTGCGGGCTGTCGTTGGGCGGGATGACTGGCATGTGGCTCGCCGTTCATGCCGGTTACCGCATCGATCGTCTGGTGCTCGCCAACACTGCGGCGCGCATCGGCACGCCGGACGCGTACAACACGCGCATCGAGAAGGTCCGCGCCGCGGGCATGATGCCGATTGCGCCCGCCGTCCTGGAACGCTGGTTCACGCCCGCGTTCATCGCGCAGCATGCCGATGCGGTTGCCCCGGTGCGCACCACGCTCGAGGGCATCGCGCCGGAGGGCTACATCGGCGGGTGCGCCGCCGTGCGCGACATGGACCTGCGCGAGGCCATCGCGCGCATCACCCGGCCGACGCTGGTCATTGCCGGCACCCATGATCTCGCGACGCCGCCTGCAGACGGACGCTTCATCGCCGAGCACATTCCCGGCGCGCGCTACGTCGAGCTGCCGGCAGCTCACCTGTCCAACATCGAGGCGGCAGCGCGATTCACGGCCGCGGTGCTGGATTTTCTCGACTGAATCCCGAATACGCGAGGCAGCCAATGGATGAACGTGAACGCTACGCCGAAGGGCTGACGGTGCGCCGCGCGGTGCTGGGGGACGCGCACGTCGACCGGTCGGTAGCCAACCTGAACCCGTTCAACGAGGAATTCCAGGAGCTGATCACGCGCTATGCATGGGGCACGATATGGACCCGGCCGGAATTGCCGCGCCATACCCGCAGCCTGCTGACGCTCGCGATGATGATCGCGCTCAACCGCAGCGAGGAGTTCAAGCTGCACGTGCGCGCGGCGGCGAACAACGGCGTGTCCGTCGACGAGATCAAGGAAGTGATCCTCCAGGCCGCCATCTATTGCGGCGTGCCCGCGGCCAATGCGGCGTTCCACATGGCGCAGGAAGTCCTGCGCGAGACTGGCGCCATACCGAGCGCAGCCGCGGCGGGGAAGTCTCCCGGCTGACCTACCCGCAGTCGCCCTCGAGCGACTGCGATGCCGCCTGGGCCATGCAATAGGCGGCGAGCGCGTCCAGGACTGCCGGCGCCTCGCCGGCCGCAAGGGCAAGCTCGACCACGATGCCGGGGTGCCGCGCCCGCACGGCGTCGACGAGGCGTGGCAGATCCTCGCGGACATGGCCGCCCTGCCCCAGGAAGAGCGGCACCACGCGCACGCGTCGCGCGCCCGCCCCCGCCAGATCATTCACGGCGGTCGGGAGATCCGGCGTCATCAACTCCAGGAAAGCCAACGCCACACGCACCTCCGGCATGGCTTCCGCCACCCGCGCCGCGACGGCGCGAAAGGGCTCCGCCCAACGCGGGTCGCGCGCCCCGTGCGCGAACAGCACGAGCGCGTCAGGCAGACCCGTCATCGCTTAGACTCAATCTGCATATGCAAGGTAGGAAGACTTCCTTCAGTTTATAAGACCGTGCCGGTAAGGTGGGTGGCTCGTGCCTTTCTTGCCGCAGGTCCCATGTATCGCTACGACGTTTTCGATCGCCACCTGGTCACCCGGCGGGTGGCGCAATTCCGCGACCAGACGCAGCGCTTCCTCGCCGGCGAGCTGACCGAGGACGAGTTCCGGCCCCTGCGGTTGCGCAACGGACTGTACCTCCAGAAGCACGCGCCGATGCTGCGGATCTCGATCCCGTACGGGCTCCTGTCCACGCGTCAGCTGCGACGACTCGCAAGCATCGCGCGCAAGTACGACCGCGGCTACGCGCATTTCACCACCCGCCAGAACATCCAGTACAACTGGCCGGCGCTCCCCCGCGTGCCCGACATCCTCGCCGAGCTGGCCGAGGTCGAGATGCATGCCATCCAGACCAGCGGGAACTGCATCCGCAACATCACCAGCGATCATTTCGCGGGCGTCGCCGGCGACGAAGTGGTGGATCCGCGCCCGTACGCCGAGCTGGTGCGCCAGTGGGCGACGTTCAACCCCGAATTCTCCTATCTGCCGCGCAAGTTCAAGATCGCCGTATGCGGCGCCACCGGTGACCGCGTGGCGACCCTGGTGCACGACATCGGCCTGTACGCCTTGCGTGATCCGACCGGCAGCGTCGGCTTCCGGGTCATCGTGGGCGGCGGCCTCGGCCGCACGCCGATGATCGGGCACGTGATTCGCGAGTTCATGCCCGAAGCGGAGTTGCTGAACTACCTCGATGCGGTCCTGCGGGTGTACAACCGCTACGGCCGGCGCGACAACATGTTCAAGGCGCGCATCAAGATCCTGGTCAGGGAGCGCACGCCCGCGCGCTTCGCCGCGGAGGTCGACGCCGAATACGCGCACCTTGCCGGCGGTGCCGGCACGGTGCCACCCGACGAGTTCGCGCGCCTGGCTGCGCACTTCACGGCACCGCCGTATGCGGTGTTGCCGGACGACGATCACGGTTACCTGGCCGCCCGCGCCGACAGCCGTCCCTTCGATCGCTGGGCCGAGCGCAATGTGTTCCCGCACAAGGTGCCAGGCTATGCGATCGTCACGCTGTCGCTCAAGAAGACCGGCGTGCCGCCCGGCGATCTCGCCGCCGCCCAGATGGACGCGGTCGCGGACCTCGCCGACCGCTACAGCTTCGGCGAGCTGCGGGTGTCGCACGAGCAGAACCTGATCTTCGCCGACGTCCGCCAGGCGGACCTCCATGCGTTGTGGCTGGCGTTGCGCGAGCTCGGCCTCGCCACGCCCAACATCGGCCTGCTCACCGACATCGTGTGCTGCCCGGGCGGCGATTTCTGCTCTCTCGCCAACGCGAAGTCGATCCCGATCGCCGAGGCCATCCAGCGCCGCTTCGACGACCTCGATTACCTCTTCGACGTGGGCGAGCTCGATCTCAACATCTCGGGCTGCATGAACGCCTGCGGGCACCATCACGTCGGCAACATCGGCATTCTCGGCGTCGACAAGAACGGTGCCGAGTGGTACCAGGTCTCGATCGGCGGCTCGCAGGGTGCCGAAGCGGCGCTCGGCAAGGTCATCGGCCCGTCCTTTGCGGCGCACGAGATGCCCGACGTCATCGCCCGCCTGATCGAGGTCTACGTCGAGCGCCGGCACGAGGACGAGACGTTCCTCGAAACGGCGCGCCGGATCGGCCTCGAACCGTTCAAGGAGCGTGTGTATGCCGAAGCTCATCAAGGGTGAGGCCGTCGTGCAGGACGCATGGACCGTCCTGCCCGAAAGCGCCGGGCCCGGCGATGCCGCGGCGCTTGCCAACATCATCGTGCCGCTGCCGCTGTGGCAGGCAGGAAGCCTTGTGCTGCGCGCCCGCAACGATGTCGGCGTCTGGCTCGCCCCTACCGACGATCCGGCGCTGCTCGCCTGCGACGTTGCCCGGCTGCCGGTGATCGCGGTGCAGTTCCCGAAGTCTGGCGATGGCCGTGGCTTCTCGACCGCGCGCCTGCTGCGCGATCGCTACGGCTTCCAGGGCGAGCTGCGCGCCATCGGTGACGTCTATCGTGACCAATTCTTCTTCATGGCCGAGTGCGGCTTCGATGCCTTCGCCGTGCGCAGCGACCTCGATCCGGAAAGGGAGATCGCCGGATTGCACGTATTCGCGCGCACGTACGCCCACAGCACCCGCACGCCGCGGCCATGGTTTCGCGAGCGCAATGCGGGAGGTGACAACGCATGACCACCCCCGCGCAGGCGCCGACCGATGCTCGGTTCGGTACCGTTTACCTCGTCGGTGCCGGTCCGGGCGCCCCGGACCTCCTGACCCTGCGCGCCGCACGCCTGATCGAGCGGGCCGATATCCTGTTCCACGATGCGCTGGTGCACCCCGAGGTGCTGGCGCTCGCGCGACACGCGGAGATCGTCGCCGTGGGCAAGCGCTGGGGCCGTCACTCGACCGCGCAACGCTTCATCAACAAGCGCCTGGTGGATGCGGCGGCACGGCATCGCGTGGTCGTGCGCGTGAAGGGCGGCGACCCGATGCTGTTCGGCCGCGCGCAGGAGGAGATCGCCGCGCTCGAAGCAGCGGGCGTCATCTGCGAAGTCGTCCCCGGCATCACGGCGGCGCTGGCGGCGAGCGCCGCTCTGTCCACGTCGCTCACCCAACGCGGCATCGCCCGCAGCGTCACTTTCGTCACCCCGCGCGTCGGTGAAGGCGAGGATGCCGCGCAGTGGGCGCGCGCCGTGCTCGCCTGCGACGCGGCTGCGATCTACATGGGAGCCGGCCAGGCCGCAGCGATTGCCAGTGCGTTGATCGCGGGCGGCATGAGCACCGGCCACCCCGTCGTAATCGTCGAAAATGCCTCGCTCCCCGATGAACGCCGGACGTACGCCACGCTGCGCGACCTGCCGCGCCTGTGCGACCGCATGCTGGCTGGCCCGGCGATCATCCTCGTCGGCCCGCAGTTCGTGCAGCGGGCCACGCATCGTGCAGAGGATCCGCAGAAGCTCGACATCAGGCGCGCCCAAGCCTGCTGAGCACGGGCGCGAGCATCATGCCGACGCACGGTTCCGAGCCGGGCCGCTGCGACGCCGGCACCTCGTTTCGCGCAGCGATCGGGTCCACCATCGCACCAGCCACCGCGCGCCATTCCACCCGCGGCGTAAAATGTGGGGCAACCGCTGCGCACCCGCGCCGGCGGCCTTTCCAATGCGCCTGCCGCTGTTCGATCTATCCCCTGTCGCCGCACAAGCCTGGCTGGTCGAGCGCCTGTCGCGTCCGGTGCCGCCGGAGCTGCGCAACCTTTCCGACGGGTTTCGTCTCCCCGGGCGCGGTGGCGAGCCCACCCCCGCGGCAGTGCTCGTCCCGCTCGTCAACCGGCCGCACGGGTTGCAGGTCCTGCTGACGGAGCGCAGCGCGCATCTGCCCGATCATCCGGGGCAGATCAGCTTTCCGGGCGGCCGCGTCGAGCCCGAGGATCCGTCCCTTCCGGCGGCTGCCCTGCGCGAGGCCAACGAGGAAGTGGGTCTTCCGGAAGAGCGCGTCGCGATCCTCGGCGAGCTCGCCACCTATGAGACGGTCACCGGCTTTCGGGTGACGCCGGTGGTTGGCTGGGTGGAGCCGCCGTTCGACCTGAGGCCGGACCCCACGGAAGTGGCGGACGTATTCGAGGTGCCGCTCGCGCACCTGCTCGATCCGCTGAACCAGCAGCGGCATTTCCGCATGCTGGGCGAGGTGCGCCGCGACTACTGGGCCATTCCCTACCAGGAACGGTTCATCTGGGGTGCGACCGCGGCGATGTTGCTGATGCTCGATCGCACACTGCGCGCCACCGATTAGCCACGCGCCTCACGCGCGGGTTCACTCGGCGGTAGCGAGCTCGTTCGCCCACTGGAACGCTTCCATCTGGATGCCGGCGAGCTCGCCGCGTCCGAGCATGCCGATGCGGTCGAGCGACTCGGACACCGCGCAGGCGTCCTCCCGCTCGAGCTCTTCCGCGAGCGTCAGCAGCGCACCGATGTCACCTTCCCGGCGCAGCAGCGCATCGACCACCGTGTCCGGCAGGTTGAGCTCGTTCAGGATCTCGTCGTACGGCATCTCGAGCAGCACGTCCATGAGCGAGAGCACGCCGGTGATGAACGCGAGTTCCTTCAGCACGCTGTCGGGCCCGGGCTGCCGGCCGATGATGAGCTCCATCAGCTTGCCCCGCACCGCCGCCAGCTGCAGCAGCGGACTGCCGAGCCCCCCCTTGTCGCGATCCGCCGAGTAGAGCAGGAGCTGCAACCACATGCGCAGCTGCCGCCGCCCGAGCACTACGAGCGCATGCCGGAGCGACGTCGTGGCCTGGGTGCGGCGCAGCGCCGCCGAATTGCACAGGCGCAGCAGATTGACGGCCAGCGTCGGATGGCGCTTGAACTCGTCCTCGATCGCACGGGTGTCGGTTGCGTCGTTCATGGCGAGCGAGAGCAGGCGCAGCAGCGCGAACTTCGCCGGTTTCGACCGCTTCGCCGAGAGGAGCTGCGGGCGGGCGAAGTGGTAGCCCTGGAAGTATTCGATGCCGAGGTCGCGTGCGCCCTGAAACTGCTCCGGCGTCTCGACCTTTTGCGCGACCAGCTTCACCGAGAATTGCCGGAGCATGCCGACGATGGTCGGCATCAGCAGCGGATCGATGTGGTGCACATCCACCTTGACGATATCGGTCGACGGCAGGAGGCGGTCGAGATCGCCGAAGTTGCCGACGAAATCGGACAGCGCCACACGGTATCCGCGCCCCCGCAGCTCGCGGCAGCGCTCGATCACCGTCTCGTCCTGGATGTATTGCTCCGTGAGCTCGAGCACGATGCGCTCCGCCGGCAGCGCGTCGATGAGATCGCTGAAGAGGAAATCGCTGTCGACGTTCAGGTAACCATCGACATTGCCGATCACTTGCGCAAGACCGATGTCGAAGGCGTTGGCGATCACGGTCGATGTAGCAAACGCGCTGTCGTCCACATGGGCCGCATCGTCGTCGGTAGAGCGAAACAGGAGCTCATATCCCACCAGCTCTCTCGCCGCATCGACGATGGGCTGGCGGGCGACGTAAATGTTCTGCGGCTGCATCGGCGACTCCGGAAATGCGTGACGGATCTTCATGCCGCACGGCAACGGCGCCCGACATGCGCGCGCCGGCATGGTCTTCTCCTGCTATCGGCAGCGCGCGCCGATACTGAACCCGCGCGTGCGCCCGGATCATCGGCAGTGCGCGTCCGCTCCGCGGTCGTCCACGATCGGGATGTCGCCGGTACACTCGTTGCTCCGCGTATCACGACATGGACATGCCGTCCGCCGCTCGTATCGGCACCCTCGCTGCCCTGCACGAACTGGATCCGCTGTACGAGACGGTGCCCCTGGGCGTCGTTTTCGTGCACGACTCGGACGGGGACTGTCGCACGCTTGCCGCCCACCTGCGCCGCGCCGGGATCACGATCCGCAGCCGGCGCGCGGCCACCGCCGGCGCGCTCGAAGCGGCTCTTGCCGCGGCACCCTGCGATGCAGTGATCGCCGATCATCGGCTGGCGGAACTCACCTCCGGCAATGCCTTGCGCATCGCGCGACGCCACGATCGCGATCTGCCTTTCCTGATTGTCGCCGATGCCATGGGCGAAGAGCTGGCCGTCGAGGCCATGCGCGACGGCGCCGACGATTGCCTGACGACGCACAATCTCGGCCGACTCGCACCGGCACTGCTGCGCGCGGTCGAGAATGCGCGGACGCGGAGGGCGCAACGCGCTGCCGAGCGTGCGCGCCTGGAGAGCGAAGCACGCTTCCGGGCGCTTTCCGCCAACCTTCCCGGCATGGTGTTCCAGCTCGAGGTGCAGGGCTCCGCGGTCATGCTGGTCTACGCCAGCGAAGGTTCCCGGCGGCTCTTCGGGCGGGTGCCGCAGGATCTCATCGGCAACGCAAGGAGCTGGTTCGCGCTGTTCGCCCCCGAGGATGAGGCAACGCTTACCCAGCTGTTCCTGGGCGCGGACGGCGAGCACGGCGGCGGGGCCGCAACACCCCGGCCGCGACGCTGGATCGAGCACGTCGCAACCCTGCGGAGCGCGCGCAGTGGCGACGGCCGCACGATCGAGTTCACTGCACGTGCGCGTCACTTCGGGAGCGATCACGTCATCTGGGATGGCATTGCCAGCGACATCACGGCCCAGCGGCACGCCGAGGCGGCATTGCGGACCTCGCGGGAGGAACTGCGGGAGCTCGCCGGCTATCTGGTGCGGGTACGTGAGGAAGAGCGCGCGGCGGTCGCGCGCGAGCTCCACGACGACATCGGCAGCACGCTCACCGGCATCAAGTTCCAGCTCGCCTATCTCAAGTCCTGCGTTAGCGAGGACGCAGCGTTGACCAGCCAGCTCGCCCACCTCGACCAGCTCGTCGAAGGCGTGATCCTCGCGTCGACGCGCCTCATGCACGACCTGCGGCCGGGCATCGTCGACGAGGGCATCGTGCCGGCGCTGGAATGGCAGGCGCGCACGTTCGAGCAACGCTCGGGCGTGGCGTGCACGTTCGAAAGCTCGCACGAGGAGTTGGCCCTGCCTCCGACGGCGTCCATCGCGCTGTTCCGGATCTGTCAGGAAGCGCTCAACAACGTCGCCAAGCATGCGTGCGCGAGCCTCGCGCACGTGCGCCTGATGGCACACGACGGTGCGTTGCTGCTGGAGATACGCGACGACGGCAACGGCATGCCGGCGCACGGCGTCGACAGGCGCGGTCACTTCGGCTTGCGCGGGATGCACGAGCGCGCGGAAGCACTCGGGGGAACCATCAGCATCACGGGGACCGAAGAGGAAGGCACGACCGTGCGGGTGGTCGTGCCACTGCCGCACGACGGCACGGATACGGTCCTCGACGAGGCCCCGGCATGATTCGCGTCGCCGTCGCCGACGATCATGCGGTGGTGCGCGAAGGCTTGCGCCAAATTCTTTCCGCCCAGCCCGACCTGAGCCTTGCCGGCGATGCCGCCAATCACGGCGAAGTGATGCAGCTCCTGCGGCGCGAGCCGTGCGACGTGCTGGTGCTCGACGTGGCCATGCCGGGCAAGAACGGGATCGACACGCTGAAGCAGGTGAAGGCCGAGTGGCCGCGGCTTCCCGTGCTGATCCTGTCGATGTATCCCGAGGACCAGTACGCGTTTCGTGCCTTCAAGGCGGGCGCCTCCGGCTATCTCACCAAGATGGCGGCGGCGGACGAGCTCGTCGAGGCGATCCGCCGCGTGGTGCGCGGCCGGCGCTACATCACCCCCGAGCTCGCCGAGGCACTGGCGGCAGCACTCGATCACGACCACGACGCGCCGGCCCACGTGGCGCTGTCCGATCGCGAGTTCCAGGTGCTGCGCCAGATGGCTACCGGCAAGACCCTCGGCCAGATCGGCGAGGCGATGTCGCTGTCGCCGAAGACGGTCAGCGTCTATCGGGCACGGCTCCTCGCCAAGCTCCATCTGTCGACCACCGCCGATCTCCTCCGCTATGCGCTGGAGCACGGCCTCGTCGACTGATTCGTCCGCCCGCTGGGCTCGACGTTACCCCGCCACGACCCGGTTCTTGCCGTCGAGCTTCGCGCGGTAGAGAGCCCGGTCGGCGCGTTCGATCAGGTCTTCCTGCACTTCGCCAGGCGTGCGCTCCGCGACCCCGGCGCTGAACGTGATCAATACGCGCTCGTTGTTGTGCAGGAAAAAGCGCCGCGTGAGCTCGCGTTGCACGCGCACCAGCACCACCATGGCATCGTCGCGCGCCGTCTCGGGCAGCAGGATGACGAATTCCTCGCCGCCGTAGCGGGCGATGACGTCCGTCGTGCGCAGGGACTGGCGAATGCTGGCGGTCAGGTGCACCAGCGCGGAGTCGCCGGCCTGGTGACCGAAGCGATCGTTGAGGGACTTGAAATTGTCGACATCGAGCATCGCCAGCGACATCGGCCGGCCATAGCGGTCGGCGCGCGCGGCTTCGTTGTCGAATGCACGGTCGAGGCCGCGGCGGTTGAGGACCTGCGTGAGCTGGTCCTCCTGCAGCCGGTCCGAAAGCACGACGAGCTCGGTCTCGAGGCGGTTCGCACGCTCCTGGAACTGCTCGACCGTACGCCGCGCGGCGAGGAGCTCCTCGCGCGATTTGCTGAGGTCGGTCTGCATGCCGCGCGTGTCGTCCATGACGTGGACGATCACCGACGAAAGCTTGCCGATGTCGCTCGCGCTCTCGATCTCCCGCGCATAACCGGCGAGGCGCTCGTGATATTCGCCGGTGTTCGATGCCAGCTCGCCGACCCGCTCGATGAAGGTCGCGACCATCTGCTTCATCGCGTCCTTCGCCTCGTCGAGGCTTTGCTTGAGGGCGCCCTGCCGCTTCGCGATCTCCTGCAGCCCGGCTTCGAGCCGCGCGATCGTCTCGATCGTTACGGGACCTTTGCTGAGTGCCGCGAAAGCCTTGAGCTGGCCGCGCATCCACGATCCGTCGCCCAGGAGCTCGCTTACATTGGCGGTGAGGAGCTGCAACAGGCGCAGCAAGCCCTGCTGGATATCGCGCTGGGTATGGTCGAGCTTGGTCACCGAACCCGAGAACGCGCGCACCCGCTCGGCGACGGCATCGAGACGCGCCTCGTCGGCGGCGTCGCGCACTGCATCCGCGAGCGTCTGTGCTTCCCGCGCGAGCTCTTCGGGGTACTCCTCGCTGCCGGCGAGAATCGCTTCGGCAAGAAGGTTGCGGCAAAGCTGCGAGGCATGCGCGGTCCAGGCGGCCGTCGCGGCGTCCGCGGCGATGACGTAGGCGACTGCGGGCGACGGCGCTGCGTCGGGCAATACGCCGTCGTCCGGAGACGATCCCCCGCCGATCGCGCGTTCCGCACCGCCGGACTGCACGAGCTGCTCCAGACGGACCGCCAGCGTTTGCGGGGACCCGGCGGGCGCTGTCAGAATCTCCTCGAGCAGCTCGCGCTTGCGCGCCTGTGGCAATGCCGGGGTGCCCGCTTCCCACCAATGCATCAATGCGCCGATCAATCCGGCCCATCGCGGCGGCGTGTCCCCCGGCATGCGGCCCACGCAGAGTTGCAGGAGCAGCGACTTGGCCTTCAGCCAGTCGTTGCGATCCACCGCGCGCAGCAATGCCGACGCATCCTCGACAGGATCGTCGGGCGCACGCTGCAGATCCCCCGCGAGATCGCGCAACATCGCCACCGCTCCGGTCGGCGCAGCGCGCACGCCCGGATGGGCGATCTTCTGGTACATCCGTCCGTAATTGTCGGGAGTCGGCGGCAGGCGCAGCGAAGCGAGTTGCCGCAGCGTCTCGCGCGCGACGCTCGACGGATTCGTCGTGGTCGGCTCGCCGCCGTCGGGGATCCCCGACGCGATGGGTGGGGCGGCCATCGGGGCACTCATAGGTATTCGAACAGCGAGAGCCCGGTCAGCTTGAGGAACGACTTCTGCGCGGCCTCGAGAGCCACCTGCTGCTGCGCGAAATGCGACAACGCCTTGTTGTAGTCGAGGTCCTCGAGCCGCGAGAGCGTCTGCTGATACTGCAGTGCCCGACCGTCGTTGCCGGTGGTCAGGGTGTCGAGCTCACGCAGCTTGGCGCCGGTGTCCGAGCGGGCCGAGAGCACGTGCTCGAGGGCCTGGTCGATGTTCTGCAGCCCGGTGTTGAGCCCGTTGGTGATGCTCGCCCTGCCCGCCGCCGTGGTCCCGGACACGAGCAGCGTGCTCGCCAGGTTGGCGAGCGTCGTGAACAGACTTTGCGGCGCCGCCGGCGCCAGCGTGAAGCTGTCACCGGTCGCCGGCGCGCCGGTGATCGTCACCTGCATCCCTGCCACGCCAATCGCGCTGCCGGCGGTGTAGCTGTTCCCGGTGGACACCGTGGTGCCGGCGGTGACGTCCTGCACGTCGTACGTCGTGACACTCCCGGCCACGTTGAACTGCAGGGTGTACGTATGGCCGTCGAGCGCCGCCGGGTTGCTCACCGTGCCGCCGCCGACGACGCCGGTGCCGGTGTTGGTTGCTGCGGCACTCTGGACGAAGGTGCCGTTGCCAGTACGCGCGCCGAGGAACAGGGCACTGCCCGTCTGCGAAATTTCCATGGTGCGGCCGGGGCTCACTTCGAGCACCCGCTGACCCTGGTCGCCGCTGTAGGCCACCGTGGCACCGGTTTGCGCGAACGGCTGGGTAGTGGTCTGGAAGCCGCTGAACAGGTAATTGCCATTGCCATCGCGGCTGTTGGCAAGCGACAGCAGCGCGTCGAGGTGGCTCTTCAGGTCGGCGGCGACGCTGCTCCGGTCCGCGTCGGTGAGCGCGCCATTGCCGGCCTCGAGCGCACTGGTGCGCACGTTCTGCAGCACTTCCGTGATCTGGCCGAGCACCGAATCGTTCAGCCCCAGCGCATCCTTGGCGGCGCTGACGTTGGCCACGTAGCGATCGGTTTCCCCCTGCGACTGGCGCGTGACGAGCGCCTGCGCCGCGGCGACCGGGTCGTCGGCAGCCGTCAGCATGCGCTTGCCGGCGGCGATCTGCTGCTGTGTGCGCAAGAGATCGGACTGGCTGCGGCCGATCGAATCGCTGCCGGTCTGGTACAGGAGAGCCGTGCTGATGCGCATGATCAGGTGCCGAGATCGAGGATGGTCTTGAACAGCGACGCCCCGATGGCGATGAGCTTGCCCGCCGCCTGGTAAGCCTGCTGGTAGCGCTGCAGGTTCGCCGCCTCTTCGTCGAGGTTCACGCCGGACGACGCCGATTGCGCGGCTTGCGCCTGCGCCAGGAGCGCGCTTTGCGCGTCGTTCTCGACGCCGATCTGCTGCGTGGTGCCGCCGACACTGCCGACGAGGCTCGCGTACGCACCCTGGTAACTGGTCGTGCCGCCCACCATGTTGCGCACGGCGAGACCCGCGAGCGCCTGCGCGTTGCGGCCATCGCCGATGCCGCCGATGTTGCGCGCGACCGTGAACGTATCGCCGTTGGCGGGCGTGCCGGACACCACGAAACTGATGCCGCCGAATGCGATCGTCGCATCGGGCGTGTACGGTACCGGCGCCCCCGCGGCATACGTGGTCGTCACGCCACCCGCCGTAACCGTCACCGGAAGGGTTGCGGGAAAGCCCGTCAGCTGATTGGGGCCGCTCGCATACGTGAGCGTGACCGTGCCCGTCAGGGGCGCCGTCAGGAAGCTCGCGTCGACGCGGCCCGCGGATATCGTGCCCGTTCCTGCATTGGTCGCGTCGATGCCGGTGCGCACCGGACCGGCCACGGCGACCTTGGCGATATCGTGAATGGCCACGTCGAGGTCGCGGGCGCCCGTGCGCGTCGGCTGGATGGTGAACGCGTCGCCCGCAGCCGGCGTGCCGCTCGCGAGGGCGATCGCGATGCCGTCGACGGTCTGCGGCAGGGATGCGAACGATTGTGTCGTGCCATCGCCGAGGCGTGTCACGAGATAGTTGGTGCCGTCGTACTGGACGCGGTAATCGCTGCCCGTGAGCGCCGTCGCGTCGGCGATGTTGGCGCTGATCGCGCCGGTCCCGCCATTGGTGCTCGCAGGAACGACGGTCGGCACCGACACACCGAAGAAGTTCGTCCCCAGCGCACCGTTCAGGTCCTGACCCAGAGCGTGCTGGGCGTTGAAGGTCGAGCCGAGCGCGACCGCGATCCGCCCGAGCGCATTCTGCGCGTCGGTCAGATACTGGTCGCGAAACGTGAGCGTGCCCGCAAGGGCGCCGCCTGAAAAATCGCTCGAGCGGAAGCGCAGGAGAGCGGTGCCGGTCTTCAGCGCGACCTGGAGATTCGCCGGATCGGCGGCATCGGGCACCGCCGCGAGCGCGGTGGCCTGCTCCCCGACCACGACCGCCTGCCCATTCGAAAGAAACACGTTGTAGCTGCCGTTGTTCTGCGCGACGGCATGCGCGCCGATCTCCTCGTTGAGCTTCGCGACCAGCTGATCGCGCTGGTCGAGGAGGTCGTTCGGCCGGACCGACCCGTCGGCGCTGTCGGCCTCGAGAATGCGCCGGTTGAGGCTCGCGATCTGGCTGGTGATGCCGTTGACGGTCTGCACCGACGACGAGATGCGGTCATTGGCACTAGTGCGCATGGCCACGAGCTGATCGTCGATCTGGTGGAAGCGCCCGACCAGCGCCTGGGCGCCGGACAATGCGGACTGCCGGGTCGAGGCGTCGGCGGGATTCGCGGCCAAGGCATTGATCCCGGCGAAGAACTGGTCGATGGCCGGGGCGAGGCCGCTCGTCGTGTCGCTGAATACGTTGTCGAGCTGCTGGAGCTGCGTCTGCAGGGTGTCGAGCTGGCTGGCCTCCGACTGGGTGCGGGTCGTGCGGGCGGCCAGGAAATCGCTGTACACCCGCCGCACGGTGTCCACGTTGACGCCCTGCCCGACGTAGCCGCCGCCGGTGAAGAGTGGCAGGGCCGTGGACTGCAACGTCTGCTGCCGGCTGTAGCCCGGCGTATTGACGTTGCTGATGTTGTGTCCGGTCGTGACGAGCCCAGCCTGGGCCGCGGCAAGTCCGCTCAAACCGATGCCGATGATGCTGTCGCCCATGGCCTGTGGCACCCAGCGGCCTACGCCGCGATCGCTTTCTTATCGGCCTTGGCGGCCGTTACTTGAGCGCGCAGCGCGTCTGTCGAACCGGTGTGGCGCGCCACGGACTGAATGGCGCGCGCGAGCTTGGCGCCATAGAGCGGATCGGTCGCGTATCCCGCGCGCTGCAGCCCGGCCGCATACGCGTTGGGATCCTGGGCCTGGGCGAGAGCGCTCGCGTAGCGCGGGCTGCCGCGCAGGAGCTTGGCGAAATCCTGGAACGCCTCGGTGAACGACCCGTAGGCGCGGAAACGCTCCACCGTATGCACCGCGCGGCCGTTGACGTATTCGGTGGTCGGCGCTTCGACCACGGCCCCTTTCCAATGCGTTCCGGCCTTGATCCCGAACAGGTTGTGACTCGTGCTGCCGTCGCTCGCCTTGGGAAGGCTGCGGCCCCAGCCGGTCTCCAAGCCCGCCTGGGCAACGAGGTAGGTGGCCGGGACGCCCATGGCCTTGGCCACGGCCTCGGCGTGCGGCTTGAGCTTGTCGATGAACGCCTGCACCCCGCTCGGCAGCAGCCCTCCGCTTGCAGGCGCGCTCGACGACGCGGCGCCCGCCGTCGTGCCGGCGTTGCCGACGGCCATGGCGCGCCTGGCCAGCGCGACGACGCTTTTCAGGGTGCCATCACCAGTGCTCGCCTGCGGCTCAGCCGGCGGCGCGAGATGGCGCGCGAGCTGCTTTTCGATGATCTTCTTGAGGCCTACGCCCTGGTTCGACAGCTGCTGTGCGAGCTGCTGGTCGAACATCGAGGTGTAGTTGCGCGTCGTGTCGGAGGACAGCGGCCCGTCCTGCGGCAGCGCATCGCGCATCTGCTTGAGCAGCATCTGCAGGAAGAGCGCCTCGAACTGGCCTGCTGCCTTGCCGAGCGCCTCGTTCGGTGAGGTCTTCGCCTGCGCCTTGAGGCTCGCGAGCGCATTCGCGTCCAGCGCGAACTGCCCGCTTGGGTCGGCAATGGCGGCGCGGATCGCCATGGGTCCTCAGATGACCTCGAGCTCGGCCCTGAGGGCGCCGGCCGATTTCATCGCCTGCAGGATGGCAAGCAGATCGGCGGGGGTCGCCCCGAGGGTGTTCAGGGCGTGCACGACGTCCGCGAGCTTGGCGCCGCCGGTGAGCGCCTTGAAGCCGCTGCCTTCCTGCTTGAGATCGATCTGCGCGTGCTCGCTGACGACCGTCTGGCCTTGCGACAACGGGTTCGGCTGGCTGATCACCGGTTCGCTGTTGATCGTGACCGTCAGGTTGCCGTGGGCGACCGCGCAGGACTCGATCGTGACAGCCTGGTTCATCACGATCGAGCCGGTGCGGGCGTTGAAGATCACTTTCGCGGCGGCGGGCGCGATCTCGACGGTCACCTGCTCGAGCTCGGCGAGGAAGGCGATGCGCGCGTTCGCATCGGCCGGAGCACGCACCCGGATCGTGCGCCCATCAACCGCGTCGGCCACTGCCGGCCCCCATTTGGCATTGACGGCGTCGACGACCTGGCGCACGGCGCCGAAGTCCGTGTCACGCAGCTCCAGGTTGAGATAGCCACCCTGCCCCACCAGCGTGGCCACCGCGCGCTCGACGGTCGCGCCATTGGGCACCCGTCCGGCGTTGAGCTGATTGATCTGCGTCTTGCTCCCGCCGGACGAGGCGCCGGCACCCGCGATCGCCACGTTGCCCTGCGCCATCGCGTAGATCTGGCCGTCGGCACCCTTGAGCGGCGTCATCAGCAGCGTTCCGCCGCGCAGGCTCTTGGCATTGCCGAGGGAAGACACCGTCACGTCCAGGAACTGGCCGGGTTGCGCGAAGGGTGGCAGCTGTGCCGTCACCATCACGGCTGCGACGTTCTTGAGCTGCAGATTGGTTCCGGCCGGCAGATTGACGCCGAGCTGACTCAGCATCGCGACGATGCTCTGCACGGTGAACGGGGTTTGGGTGGTCTGGTCGCCACTGCCATCGAGCCCGACCACGAGGCCATAGCCGATGAGCTGGTTCGAGCGCACGCCCTGGACGCTCGCGATGTCCTTCAGGCGCTCGGCGTTGGCGGAGCCGAGCGGCAGGCCCAAGGCGACACCGAGGCACAGCAGCGCGACGCTGCGCAGGGCGCGCCGGAGGCGGCATGCATGCGGAAGAGTACGGAGACGGATCGTCATGGCGGGTCAGAAGGGCAGGACGGAGAGGAACACGCGCTGCAGGAAGCCCATCGTCTGCGCCTCGTCGATGTAGCCGGTGCCGCGATATTCGATGCGGGCGTCGGCGACCTGCGTCGACGACACCACGTTGCCGTTCACGATGGTGGTGGGATTCACCACGCCGGAGAGGCGAATGAATTCCGAGCCCTGGTTGATGCCTATCTGCTTCTCGCCCGAGACGATCAGGTTGCCGTTCGGCAGGACTTCGATCACGGTGACGGTGATCGCGCCGGTGAACACGTTGTTCGCGCTGGAATCGCCCTTGCCGGCGAAATCGCTCTTCGAATCCGCGGCAAGCGCGGCATCCTTGAGGCCCTTGATGGGCAGGCCGTGCACGGTTGGCACCTCGAAGTTGACGGCCCCCGTACGGTTGGCGGTCGTGCTTGCCTGCTTGCTCGCCTGCAGCTTTTCGTTGATGTTGATCGTCAGGGTGTCGCCGATGGCGCGCGCGCGCCGGTCCTCGAACAGCGGCCGGTACGCGGCCGTCTGGAAGATCGCGCCGTTTGCGGCCGGCAGCGCCGGCATCGCCGCGGGACGGGCGGTCAGCGGCTGCTGGATCTCGACCTTTCGGAACGGGTCCGAGCTGCAGCCGGCGAGCAGGGCCGCGCAGGCGCCCGCAGTCACGAGAAGACGAGCGATCATTCCAACCCCGGTCAGAGCTGCGACAGCCGCTGCAGCATCTGGTCCGACGTCTGCACGGCCTTGGAATTGATCTCGTACGCGCGCTGCGTCTGGATCATGTTCACGAGCTCCTCGACGACGTTCACGTTCGATGTCTCGATGTAGCCCTGCTGTACGGTCCCGAGACCGTTGGCACCCGGTGCATTGGTGGTCGGTGCGCCCGACGATGCCGTCTCGATATAGAGGTTCTCGCCTTGTCCCTGGAGACCGGCGGGGTTCAGGAAGTTCGCGAGCTGCAGCGAGCCGACCTGGGTTGCGGCCGCCTGGCCGGGTTGCGTCACCGTGACGGTCCCGTCGCGGCCGATGGTGATGTTCTGCGCGTTCGCGGGAATCGTGATGGCCGGCTGCAGCGCGTAGCCGCCGGAGGTGACGAGCTGCCCCTGCGAATCGAGATGGAACGAGCCATCGCGCGAGTAGGCCGTGGTGCCGTCCGGCATCTGCACCTGGAAGAACCCCTGGCCATTGATCGCGACGTCGAGCGAATTGCCCGACTGCTGCAGGTTCCCCTGCGTGAAAATACGCTCGCTGGCCACCGGGCGTACACCGGTGCCGAGCTGCAGTCCGGTCGGCAGCTGCGTCTGCTGCGACGATTGCGCGCCCGGCTGGCGCAGCGTCTGGTACAGCAGATCCTCGAACACCGCACGCGAGCGCTTGAAGCCCGCGGTGCCGACGTTCGCGAGATTGTTGGAGACGACGTCGAGCTGCGTCTGCTGTGCGTCGAGGCCGGTCTTGGCGATCCAGAGCGAGCGAATCATGGCATTCCCCGTGGGCTATGTGCTGGTGCGATCAGGAAGGATTGGTGGACAGGAGCTGCGCGGCGCGCTGGTCGTTGCCTTCGACGCTTTGCAGCAGCTTCATGTGCATTTCGAACTGCCGCGCGAGGTTGATCATGTCGACCATCGCGCTGACTGCATTGACATTCGACGACTCCAGCACGCCCGCTGCGACGGCAACGTTCGGATCGGCGTCCGCGGGATTGCCGTTGCGCATGCGGAACAGTCCGTCCGCACCTTTGGTGATCTCCGTCTGGCCGGGATTGACGAGCTTCAGCTTGCCGATCACCGAAACGTTCGCGGCCGACTGCCCGGCCGTGACCACCGACACGGTGCCGTCTCGTGCGATCGACACCTTGCTGTCCTGCGGGACCGTGATGGGCCCGCCGTCGCCGAGAACCAGCAGGCCATTGCGCGTGGTGAGCTCGCCGTCGCTCGAGATCGAGAAGCTGCCGGCCCGCGTATAGGCTTCGGTGCCGTCGCGTCCCTGCACCGTGAAAAAACCGTCGCCCTCGATGGCCGCATCGAGGTCACGGCCGGTCGGCTGCAGCGAACCCGGCGTCAGGTCGGCGCCGGTCGTGGTGTCGAGTGCATAGGCGCGGGTCGGCAGGCCGGGACCTTCGACCGGCGCCACGCGAAATGCGGACGTCTCGGCCCGGAAGCCGGTCGTCCCGGCATTCGCGAGGTTGTGCGCGGTGACCGACTGCTGCTGCAGCAACTGCTGCGCGCCGGTCATGGCGATGTAGATGAGGCGATCCATGTCAGAGCTCAGGTAACAGAGGTCAGGTAACAGGAGTCAGAAGCAAAAGGAACGGGATACCGCCTCTGTCGTGCTTTATCAGTCATCTGTTACCTGTTTCCTGTTTCCTGTTACCTGAGGTTGACCAGCGTATTCATCACCTGGTCCTGCGTCTTGATCGTCTGGGCGTTGGCCTGGTACACCCGTTGCGCCGTGATCATGTTGACGAGCTCGCGCGTCAGGTCGACGTTGGATTCCTCGAGGGCACCGGACTGCAGCACGCCGAAGCTGCTCGACCCCGCGGTGCCGGGGACGGGTTGGCCCGAGGCCATGGTTTCCGTCCACAGGTTGTTGCCCAGCGGTTGCAGGCCTTCGGCATTGGCGAAATTGGCGAGCTGGATCTGGCCGAGGGTGCGCGACTGGCCATTGGAGTACTGGCCGAGAATCGTGCCGTCGTCGCTGATGCTGTAGCCGGAGAGCAGCCCGGACGTGAACCCATCCTGCTTCAGGGTGTCGACCGAGAACGCGCTGCCGAATTGTGTCGCCCCGGCGAAGTCGAGATTGAAGGCGAGCGGGGTCGTGGCGCCGTTGGTCAGGGGTACGGACACCGCATAGGGAATGCCGGAGCCTGTCGCGTTCAGCGTACCGTCGGTATTGAACTGAAGGCTGCCGAGGGATGCGGCAAGGGGCGTGCCGTCCATCGCGCCCTGCACCGACCAGGTGTTGGCCGCCGTCTTCACGAAGTACGTGGACATCGCGTGGGGATTGCCCAGGCTGTCGTACACGGTCAGCGACGTCGCCTTGTTGTAGCTCGTCGGATCGTTGATGTTGAACGCCTTGGCGACGATGGCTTCGCGCGCATCGAGGTTCATGCCGATGGTGCCGACGCCCGTCGCCGTCGCCTGCAACTGCGCGTTCGAGAGCTGCAGCGGACCCGGATTGGCCACGAGCACCGTCCCGTTCGCATCGGCGGCATAACCGGTGAGCTTGGCGTTGCTCGCGTTGACGATGTAGCCGTCCTTGTCGAGGTGGAACTGCCCGTTGCGCGAATACACGACGGACCCGTTGTTGTCGAGCCGGAAGAACCCGCGCCCGTTGATGGCAACGTCCATCGGGTTGCTCGTGGTGCGGATGTTTCCCTGCGAGAACTGCTGCTGGATCCCCGACACCGTGGTGCCGATCCCCGCGCCGGCCGAGCCCGAAGCCGCGAGCGAGCTCGCGTAGACGTCGGCGAACTGCGCCTGCGACTGCTTGAAGCCGACCGTGTTCGAGTTGGCGACGTTGTTGCCGATGATGTCGAGGTTCTGCGCTGCGGCATTGAGGCCGGAGAGTCCCTGCTGGAAGCTCATCTGTGCTCCTTGTGTGGGTTGGAGAGTGCGTTCAGTTGATCAGCTGGATGGCGGACAGGTCGACCTTGCCGAGGTTGTCGAGCTGGAGTTGGCCGCCATTGGCGCCCGGCACGACGCCGGCGACGCGGGCCACCGCATGCGGGGTGGCGGTGATGGCGTTGCCGCTGGAGGTCGCCGTCACGCTGATCGTGTACTTGCCGTCCTTCTGCACGGCGCCGGTATCGTCGCGACCGTCCCAATGGAATCCGGTCAGACCCGCGGTCTGCGCGCCGAGGTCGATGGTGCGCACGGTGCGTCCGGTCGCGTCGGCGATGCTCACGGTGACGTGCTCGGCGTCGGCGGCGAGATCGAAGGCCCCCTGCCCCTCGCCGCCGTTGAGCGCCAGCGCATTGCCTTCGACGACCACGTCGTGACCGACCAGACCGGCAGCCTGGAGATACTGGCGCGCATCGGCGGACGCGGACATCGCCGCCATCGTGTCGTTCAGCTTGTTGATGCCGGTAACCGTCGAGAGCTGCGCGAGCTGCGAGGTGATCTGCGCGTTGTCCAGCGGATTGAGCGGATCCTGGTTCTTGAGCTGCGAGACGAGCAGGGTCAGGAAGCGATCCTGGGCCTGGTCGACGGTGCCGCCGGCGATGCTGGCCGCGGCGGAACCTGCGCTCGCAGTGGCGGTGGCGGTCGCGGAGGAAACAGTGGTCATGGCGATGTCCTCGTGGCGGGCCGCGTCACTGGCCCAGGGTGAGCGTCTTGAGCAGCAGGTTCTTGGCGGTGTTCATGACCTCGACGCTCGACTGGTACGAGCGCGAGGCCGAAAGCATGTTGACCATCTCGTCGACCACGCTGACATTGGGCATGGTCACGTAACCCTGTGCATCGGCGCCGGGGTGCTTCGGGTCGTACACCTGCCGGCCGGGATTCGGATCCTCGACCACTCCTGCCACGCGCACCTTGGCCGGACCGTCGCCATCGGAGGCAACCGCCTGGAAGACGACCTGCTTGGCCTTGTACGGCTTGCCGTCGGGGCCCGCCACGCTCTCGGCGTTGGCGATGTTGGAGGCGGTGGTGTTGAGCCGCTCGCTTTGCGCAGTCAGCGCGGAGCTCGCGATGTCGAAGACGTTGAACAGGGACATGGCGGTTATCCTTGGAGCGCCGCGAGCATGGTCTTGATCTGCGCGTTCAACACGCGCAGCGCGGCTTCGTAGCGCACGGTGTTGTCGGCGAAATGACCGCGCTCGGCATCCATTTCCACGGTATTGCCGTCGAGCGCCGGCTGATTGGGCACGCGATAGAGCAGGGCCGGCGCATCCTGCGCAGCGCCTGCCTTGGCCGCCGTGGTCGCATTGACGAGCGCCTGGCGGAAATCGATATCGACCGCCTTGTAGTTCGGCGTGTCGGCGTTGGCGATGTTGGCCGCGAGCAGCTCCTGCCGCTGGCTGCGCAGCTTGAGCGCCTCGCTCTGGAAGCGGAACATCTCGTCGAGTTGGTCGATCACAGGCGCCTCGCGTGCATGGGTGCCGAGCAGCGGTTGAGTGACGAAGGCCGGTTCAGAAGCGGGAAACCCGTTTTGCATTGCCGCCGATTATCGGCGCGACCCCTTGCGGCAATCGGCCGATTAGGCGGGTAATTCCGGTGCATTTCGCTGCGCCGTGCTGGCTTTTTCCCGCCTAGGATGCGAGCGTCCGGGAATCGCGGCGGTGTGGGACTGCCGTGATCCTCGCCGGGCGTGGACGAGGAGAAGCAACGATGCTGACGATGCGCTGGAGCCTGATTGCCACGGCAATCCTGCTGCTCCTGGCCGCCTCCGCAAGCCATGCCGAATCCGAGATTGCGGAGCGCCTGCGCGTATTCCTGGATGGCCAGACCCTGCCAGGTGGCGGCGAGGTCGAGGTCACGGTCGGCGACCCCGATCCGCGGCTGCAGTTGGCGCCATGCCGTGCTTATGAACCGTTCATCCCGACCGGCGCCCGCCTTTGGGGACGCACCTCCCTTGGCGTACGCTGCACCGATGGCGCCCATTGGACGGTCTATTTGCCCACGCAGATCAAGGTATTCGCGCCCGCGCTGGTCGCGGCGCGCCCGCTTACCCGCGGCCAGGTCGTCGGGCCCCAGGACGTGCAGCTCGACCGGGTCGAGCTGACCGCCTATCCGGCCGGGGTGCTGGGCGCCGGCGATACGGTCGAGGGACGTACGACGACCCGGGCCATCGCTGCCGGCGAGCCGCTGCGCCGCGATCTGACGCGCGCCCCGAACGTGATCCAGGCCGGCGACCTCGTGCGCATCGAGGCCGGGGGGCGAGGGTTCGCCATCACCACCGAGGGCAAGGCGCTCGCGACGGCTGCGGATGGCCAGACGACCCAGGTTGCCGTGGCCGGCCGGGTGTTGACCGGCATCGCCCGCACCGGCAAGCTCATCGAGGTGCGATGAACCGCCTTCCGATGCCCACCCTCAAGTTGGCCGCGTCGGTGCCGATACACCCGGTACGGACCTGGCCATCGACGCCCCCGGTCCGTCGGCAGGCGCAAGCGGCGTTGCGGAGAATGGCATGAAGATCAATCCCTCCCTGGTCGGGGTCAATCAAGGCAAGGCTGCCGGGACCAACGGCAGCGACCGTCCCAGCCAGAGCGGTTCGGTCGCGCCGGGCGCGTCTTCGGCACCGGACACCATTCACCTGAGCCAGCTCTCCACGCAACTGCAGGCGCTGCAAAGCACGCTGGCATCGGGTGGAGAATTCGACCGCGCCAAGGTGGAAGCGATCAAGGAAGCCATTCGCGACGGACGGCTGCCGATCAATGCCGAAGTGGTGGCCGACCGGATGCTTGCCGCTGCCCTCGCGATGATGCCCAAGGGCGGCTGACGCATGACCGATGCCTCCGCGGTGCCGACCCTGCGCGCCGTCTTTCGCGCCGAGATCGAAGGTCATCGTGCCCTCCTCGCCGTGCTCATGGCCGAGCAGGACGCGTTGCGCACCGCGAATGCCGAAGCGGTAGGCGTGGCCGCAGCCTCGAAGCTGCGCCACGTCAGCGAACTCGAAGCTCTGGCCCGCCAGCGCACGGAGCTCGTCATCGCGCTGGGGCTCGCCTTCACGCCCGGTGGCGTCGAGACCGGCAACCTGGAGCCAAGCCTCGCCGCGCAGATCCGCAGCGACTGGATCAGCTTGCGCAGCGTTGCCGCCGAGGCGCGCGAAGCCAATGCACTCAACGGCCGCCTCATCGCACGCCAGCAGCGGCAATGCGAGAGCGCGCTCGCGACCCTGATGCAGGCGAGCGGGCGCAGCCCCGTCTATGGGGCTGACGGGCGTCCCGAGCGGGACCTTCCGGCGCGCCCGCTCGTCACCATCTGACCCTCCCTGGTTCCGTGGGGTCACCGGCGGCCAGGTGGGGCACCGATCGCCGGTGCCGCTCCGCCCGTATCGTCACTTCGACTCGTGATAGTCGTCGTCGACGTTGATGTTCCAGATCGCCGCCTTGTCCACGCGCCCCGCCGCGATGCAATCCACCGCCGCCTTCGCCGTCAGCATCGAGTGATCCTGATTGTTGTAGCGGTGCATGCCGTTGCGGCCGACCAGGAACAGGTTCGGAATCGGATCGAGAAACGCCCGCACTTCGGCAAACTGTCCGTACGCTCCGAAATACGCGGGATACGCCTTCGGCACGCGCACCACGACGCCGTCCATCACCTCCGCCGCATCGATGAGATCGATGCGCTCCAGCTCCTGCGCAGCGAGGGCCCGCAGCGCCGCGTCGGACATCGACCAGAGGTCGTCCCCCTCCGTGCAGAAGTACTCGAGCCCGAGCCACACGCGCGCCGGATGATCCGGCACCAGCGCCGGACTCCAGTTGTTGAAGATCTGCAGCCGGCCAAGCCGCACTTCCGGCTCCTGGATGTAGATCCAGTTGTCTGGCGGGAAGCGCGCCGCGGCGCCTTGCGGCGTGCGGCCTGCCTTCATCGTCCTGACCAGCAGTCCGATGGTGATGAAGTCGCGATAAGGAAGCGCGTTCGCGATGGTTCGCACCGTGGCCGGCGCGGCCGGCTCGAGGCTGCGCACGAGATCCCGGACGGGCATCGTGGAGATCACGTAATCGGCGGCGATGGCGTGACTCACCTCGCCGCCCTCCTCGCGCGCGGTCACTTCCGCGACACGCCCGTCGTGCACGCCCACGCGCTCCACCCGCTGCTTCATGCGCACCTCTCCCCCGAGCTCGCACACACGCCGCGCGACCTCCTCCCATAACTGCCCGGGGCCGAGCCGCGGATACAGGAAACGCTCGATGAGGCTCGTCTCCGTGGCACGGGGGGGAGCACGGCCGCGCGCCGGCGCCATCTTGCGCAGGGTATGCAGCACCGCGCGCGTGAGCGACAACCTCTTGATCCGCTGGGCGCCGAACTCGGCGCTGATCTCGTCGCAGGGCACGCCCCACACCTTCTCCGTGTAGGACTTGAAGAACGTCCGGTAGAGCTCGCGCCCGAACCGGTTGACGAGGAAGTCCTCGAGGCTGCGCTCCGGACGGCGCGGAAAGAGCGACGCCCATGCATAGCTCGTGCAGATGCGCGCGAAACGCAGCGCCCCGAGATTGGACACGGTGCGCACGTTGAGCTTGAGGGGGTAGTCGAAGAAGCGCCGCAGGAAATAGATGCGGGAAAGGCGCGGGCGCAGCAGCATCACGCGATCGGCGGATTCCGGCGCGCCGCTCACCGCAGGCAACGGGCGGCTGCGCGTGCGATACGTGATGTTCACCCCGATGTCGGCCGGGCCGCTCTCGCGTGGCAGGATCTCCTGCCACCAGTCCATCACCCAGTCGGACTTGGAAAAGAAGCGATGGCCACCGATGTCCATGCGGTAGCCCTTGTAGTTCACGGTGCGCGAGATGCCGCCGACGCTGTCCGAGGCTTCGATCACGATCGGACGCACGTCCGTGCGCCGGAGGAGCTCCAGCGCGGCGGTCAGTCCGGCGGGACCGGCCCCGATGATGACGGCGATCTTCTGTGCTGCCATGGAGGGCGGTCGGCACTCGCGCAACGTTGTTGTCGGGTCATGCACGGCCGCGCGCTTGCAGCCAGGCACCGCGCAATGCATGGCGCGCGCATCGCGGTGATGCGCAGGCCTTTCCTTGCCACCCGGTGCACGGCTGATTAGACTGCCGGCTCACGTGCAAGGGACCAGGGCGCCATGGAGGCAACGCCTGCCGATCATCGCGAGCGGATTATAATGTGGGCGTTCGCCAAACTCGACGTGACGGCGTTCGTCGCGGCGAGTGCCATCGTCGGCGGTGCATCGCTGCTCGTGCTAACCCTTGCGCTCGTGCTCAAGGGTGCGGAACCCGGGATGCCCGTTGGTCCGCATCTCGCGCACCTCGCCACTTTCTTCCCCGGCTACTCCGTCACCGCTGGCGGCGCGCTGGTGGGCGCGGGGTACGCAAGCGTCATCGGCGGCCTGCTCGGTCTCGTGATTGCGGGCGTATGGAATCTCGCCCACCGACTGTTCCTCGCCTTCATCCGCATGCGCGCCAACCTCGCCACCTACGAGATGGACTGAGCGCGACCGCGCCGGTAATCCCTTGATCCGCGCACCCGCGATCGACCCTGCTGCCATCGACGACGCCTCCGAAGAGGAGCTGCTGCGCGGCACGCTGCGCGTCAACACCCTTATCTTCGCCGTCGTGCTCGGCGCGCTCACCAGCATCGCGCTCTGCGCCATCAGCGTGCTCGCGAACTTCGGCAACTGGCGCGGTCCGCTGGTCGTGGCACTGCTCGGCGTGTTCCTGCCCGGTTATGGCCGCGGGTGGCTCGGCACGCTGTTCGGCATCGTGTGGGGATTCGCGCTGGGCGGTGCGTTGGGGGGGATGATCTACCGTCTCAACAGCTTGCACGTGCTGCGCGACGTGGATGCTGTCGTGATGGCTGACCGCGGCGCTGAGGACTTTCCACAAGCGCTGCTGCGACTGCACGGACCCTCGCTGGGGCTCGCGATCGGCAGCGCCGGGGCGCTGGGGCTGATCGTCACGACCAACCTGCTGGTGCTGCGCGGCACCGCGGCTGAAAGCGTGCATGCCCGGCTCCTCGCGGAGGTGTTGCCGGGTTATGCGGTGACTCCCCTGGGCAGCCTGATCGGCGCGGTCGAGCTGTTCGCAATCCTGTTCGTCTTCTGTGCGGCGTTCGTCGGCATCTACAACGGGGTGGCGCAATGGCGCCGCCGCCGGTGAGACATACGGGCGCCCGGCTTGGCCAGGCGGCCTGGTGATCCGATGACACGTGCAGGCGGCGCGCCGGCGGCGTACGCAATGGCGGACGAACGGGCGGCACCGGCAGAGGGCGACCATGGCGGCCCGGGCGACGGATGCTCGGTCCCGGTGCGCCTCAGCGTGATCATGCCGGTCTACGACGGTGCTGCCGTGTTGCCGGCCAGCCTGCCCCCGCTGCTGGCGATGCGCGCCCGCGGCGAGGTGGTGGAAATCCTCGTGGTCGACGACGGATCGGGTGATGCAACGCGCACCATCGCCGAGGCGTTCGGCGTCGAGGTCCTCGCTTCGGGTGGACGGCGAGGTCCTGGCGGCGCGCGCAACGTCGCCGCGTCGCGCGCGGTGGGCGACGTGCTGTGGTTCGTCGATGCCGACGTCGTCGTGCACGACGACGCCGCCCGCCGCATGATTGCGGCCTTCCACGCACCGGAGGTCGCGGCGGTGTTCGGCACGTATGACGATCGGCCAGCGGGAAGCAACTTCCTCTCGCAGTACAAGAACCTCGTGCATCACCACTATCACGCGCGGGCGGGCGGCGAGGCCGCCACGTTCTGGGCGGGCTGCGGTGCGGTGCGCAAGGCAGCATTCCTCGCTTGCGGTGGCTTCGATGCGGCTGCCTACCCGTATCCGTCGATCGAGGATATCGAGCTCGGCTACCGCTTGCGCCAGCACGGTCGACGCATCGTGCTCGCGCCGGGGGTGCGCGGCACGCACCTCAAGGTCTGGCGGTTGCGCAATCTGCTCCACACCGACATTTTCCGGCGGGCCGTGCCGTGGTCGCGCCTCATCGTCCGGCGCACCGGCCTGCAGGACACGCTCAATATCTCGACCACCGAGCGCCGCAATGCATTGCTTGCGCTCGCCTTGTTCGGCGCCGTCATGCTCGCTGCGATGCGCGTCGTGCCGTTCTGGGTCGTCATCGCAGTGGCGTGCGTCACCGCGCTCGCGAACCGCAGCCTCTTCGCCACGCTGCGCCGTGCGCGCGGCGTGCCGTTCGCGTGCGCGGGGGTCGCCTTCCACCAGCTCTACTACCTGTACAGCAGCGCGGCATTCGCGTGGTGCTGGCTCGAGCACCGGTTGGGCGCGGCACGCGCGCGCTGATCGCGGTCAGGACACCGCTGCCAAGCCGGACGCTTTGCGCTCCTCGGCCACACTTTGGCCTTCGCGTACCAGCAAGGCCAGATAGAGCACGAGCGCCGGCACCATCTCGAGCGGCAGGCGATTGGCGAGGCTCTCGTCCTCGACCCCCGTGGCCACACTGGTGAACGAGAACACGACGAACACGAACGTCACGGCGGCGAGCATGCTGGCACTCGCGGCAATGACACCGTCCCGGGTCAGCACGCGCCACCGGAAGGCAATCACCGCGATGGCCACGTACCAGAGCAGGTGCCAGTTATCCATGACCAGGAAGTGATCGTAGAGAATGGGCAGGACATTCTGGAAACGGTTCAGCAGGACGTAATCCGACACCGCAAGCTCCGCGGGCCCGAACAGCACGTAGGCGACGATCATCGCTCCGGCGGCCGCGAGCGCACCCGCTCCCAGGCGGCGGTCGATGGCGATCAGTACGGCCGGAACCAGGGTCAGGTCCCACAGCAACCCCTCCCGCTTCAATGCGGCACAGAACAGTGCCATTGCGACGGCGACGATCGCATCGCCCCGCTCCCGGCGCCTGGCCCACTGCCAGGTGCTCGCTGCCGCCAGGGCGTAGGCGCTCGCCACGAACAGATCGGCGAGACCGGGAAGCGCGACATAGATGGTGAGGAACGGCAGCGAGGCAAGCGCGTAGGTGATGAACAGCGCGGGGAGCGGGGGCAGCTCGAAGCGCCGCAGCTCGGCGTAGAAGGCCAACACGAGCGCCAGCAGGGCAACCGGCCATGCGGCATTGACCAGAGACTCATCCCACCGCCCCAGCCACAGCGCCGCCCAGACCTGGAACAGCGGGACGGTCGGCGGATAGGCGGGATGGCTGTCGGTGAAATGCATCACGCCAGCAGCCTTCGCCCACTGCGCGGGATCGACGAAAGGCACGAGCTCGCGATAGGCGTACCACACACGCGACTTGCTCGCCCATTGCGACCACGTATCGACCGGCGTGAGCGGCAGCGTCAGCGCATCGAAGCTCACCAGCCCGATGCGCATCGCCGTCAACAACACCAGCATGATGAAGGCCACGCGCCACAGTGGTGGCATGGCGGCTGCAGTCGCGGCGCCGCTCACGTTGGCCGTGGCGCGCCGCCGCTGCGCATGCCACCCGGCCAGGAGCAAGAGCGGCGCGAGCGTCGCGCAGGCATTCACCAGAGTCCAGCGCACCCCGGCGAGATCGACCAGACGCAGCGCGAGCGTCAGCGCGAAGAGACCCAGGAAGTACCCGTAGCCGAGTGCCCGCAACCACCGCTGACGATCCTGCGGCGCGACGGCGAGCATGCCAAGCGTGCCCGTGATCCATGGGATGGCCACGCTGGCGAAGAGCGCCGCGATGTCAGTCATGACGACCCGACCGGGTGGTGGCCCGGCAGCGCCTGTCGCACGGCCTGACGGTGAGGCCATGCACTCTCATTGGTGACGGTGAGGCCATGCATTCTCATGGCACCCGCAGCAGCAGCGTGTTCGGTCGCGCCAGCAACGGCGTGACGGGCAACACGTGGCCATCGGGCCATTGCAGCAGACGGCGTTCCGGGTCGTAGCCGAGCGCGCTGTCGAAGAAGAGCAGCACGTAGTCGCCGCTGCGCAAGTCGGCATGGTCAGGTACACCGCGATGCGGATCGGCCGGGCTGCGCACCCGCTTCAGAGGCGCGTAAACGTTGTGCGGAGAAAGGAAATGGCCAAGCCGCACCGCAAGGAGGGTGTTGTCCGCGAGGATGACCACGCGTGCGGGCGGCGGCGGCAGCAGCGCCAGCACGTCGCGCGCAAGCGCATGAACTGCAGCATCGTCGGAGGCCTCCCACTTCGCTTCCATGTCCTTGCCGGCGTAGCGGTCGTGAGCGGCGAATGCCGTGCGCCACAGGTTGGCCTGCCATCGCACATCGAGCACGATCCACCCGAGAGCGAGCGTCAGCCAGATGACGGTAGCGTTGACGGTGGCGTTGCGCCAGCGCGCGATCCCCACCGCGATGAGCAGCGCGAGCCCCACCACGATCGCGATCGCCTGCGCGAGCGGCAGCACGTGGCCGCGCTCGCTGTCGAAGGGGAAGGCGACGGCGTACCCCTGCAGGGGAAAGTACGTATCCCATTGCGCGAACAGCGTCTGCAGCGTCGCCTTCGCCGATCCGGACGGTACCCGGACGCCGAGGACCTCGAGCGGTGTGGTGATGGTGCCGCGCACGACGAGCGCCATGCCGGTGATCGTTCCCTGCCAGCCTTCGTCTGCGCCGAGTTCGAGCGGCGCTGGCCCGGCGACCGTCCATTGCAGCGGTCGCGCATGCGTGCGGCTCGGATCCTCGCGCGTACGCCAGACGAATGCGATGTCCTGTGGCGGCTGTGCCGCGCGCAGCCGCCATTCGACACGTGGACGTGCGTCGGCGACGAGCGCGGCGTTGGCGGCGGGTATCGCGACGATGGCAAGGCCATCCTTCGCGGGTTGCAGCACGAGCGACGTGCCTTGCACCTCGCCGGCGCCGCGCACGAGCTGCAGGTCGGCGCCGGCCAGGGCGATCACCGGTGCGTCATCGAACCAGCTCGCCCCGGCACGCGTTGCGAGCAGGACGAGCAGGAGCAGCACGGCCGCCGCGCCGAAGAGGCCGATGCTCCACGCGACGTCGCGCGACGTACGGTCCGCAGCGGGCGTGGCGATCGTCACGAGGGAACGGAGAAGCGGGACCGCTGACGCAGCCGCCAGCGTGCCGGAAGCTTCACTTGATCGCCAGGAAACCTTCGAAGCAGACGTACTTCAGGATCGTAGTGATGTCGACGAATCCGGCGCGGCGCAGCAGGCCGAGATTTCCCTCGGTGGAGAACGGCTCCAGCACGCCCTTGAGGCTGCGCGTCTTGGTGACGATCTCCTCCGGCGAAAAGCCCTGCCCCAGCTTGAACTCGTTGTAGAGCGTGACCATGATGTCCTGGAACCTTGCATCCGGCGCGCGCACCTTCTCGAACATGATGAAGGCACCACCCCAATTGAGGCCGGCATAAATGCGGTCGAACAGCGCCTGCCGATCGCGTGGCGGAATGAACTGCATCGTGTAATACGCGACGATCAGATCCGCATTTCCGAACGCGCAGACCCGCGCGTCTTCCTGCTCGATCACGACATTCGGCACATCGGCGCAGTGCGCCCGCGCCTTCGCCACCATGGCCGGCTCCACGTCGATGCCGATCCAGCGTGCTTCGGCCTTGTGCCCGTTGTGCACCGCAAGCTTGCGCAGCAGTTCTCCGGTGGAGACGCCGACTTCGTAGGCGATGCTGCTGTTCGACACGAAGAAGTCGGAGAGCTGGCAGACGAGCTCGTGGCCTTCCTCGTACAGTGGCACCGACTGGCGGATGTGCGACACGAAATTGTCGGGGACGTCGCCGCCGAAATTCCAGCCCGCGTTCTCGGTCTCGATGTTGTTGCCTGCTTTCATCGCGAGCTTCCTCTCGTTACCTGACGTGGGCGCGCGCCGGGGATCATGACAATGCCGTGGTTGCCGGCGTCGTGGCCGCGGCCGGCGCCGGCACCGTGCGCGACGCGTCCAGGGGCGCCATGGCATCCAGCTTGGCAATGATGTCGCTGCGACCGCGCCGCCCCGCAACCGACCTGACCAGCTCGAAATAGGCGTCCATGGCGCTCTGTTCGCTCCAGCGGGTGGTGACCGCGTGGCGTGCGCGCTGCGCGAGGTCCTCGCGCAGCGCCGGATCGCCCGCCATTTGCGCCAGCGCAGCTTCGAGCGTTGCAGCGTCGTGAAACAGCAAACCCGCGCCGCTGTCCGCAACGATTTCCGGATAGGGCCCGAGCGCACGGGCAATGATCGGCGTGCTTTCGCGAAAAGCCTCCAGCACCACCATCGGGAATACTTCGTAGCATTGCGAGGGAGTGATGAGGGCGAGTGCCCCGCGATACAGCGTGCGCAGCGCCTCGGACGATTGATGGCCGATGAAGCGGATCTGCGGATTGCCGCCTGCAAGGCGACGCAGCTCGGTTTCGAAATTGCCCTCCCCGGCGATCACGAGATCGGCAGGCATCGGGCGCGTGAAATGCGGCACGACGTCCTGCAGACCCTTGATGCGCTCGAGACGCCCCACGAACAGGAAGAACGGACGCTGCGTGGGCAGGCCCACCGGCTCGGCGGCACGTTCCCATTCGGTCTCGGGCAGGAATGACGTCATCGGGACCATCGCTCGCATGAAGCCGAAGGTTCGGTGGTTCTCCGCGACCGACCGGCTGAGCGCGATGAACGCATCGACCTGGTTGACGTGATGCTCGAGCAGTCCGGTTGCCCGCCATGGCTGCGGCGGGCGCCTGTAGGCGATTGCGCAGCGCAGGCACTCGCGCCCGGTGCACAGTTCGCGATCGTGCCGCCAGAGCACATGCGTGGGACAGACCAGCCAGTGTTCGTGCGCCGTATACAACTTGACGCCCTCGCCCAGCGACAGCACGCCGGGACCGCCGATCAGTGAAACGTTGTGGAAGTGCACCACGTCGAAGCCGCGCGCCAGGATCCGGCGCAAGGCGGCACCGTGCGCCAGAGGAAGACCGGTCTGGTGGGTCAGCAGGGTGGCGCCGAGTGCCCAGCGGCTGCGCAGGCGATGAACCGTGACCCCGGGTGGCTCGGGCTCGGGAGCCGGCTCTTCCTCGATACCGCTGAGGGCACGCCACGCGTCAGCGTCGTGCACGATCTCGACCTGCACCCCGCGACGAGCGAGGGCATGGGCGAGGCGGCGAACATACCGGCCATCGCCGCCGAAGTTGAGCGGCGGATAGAACGTCGTCACCATCGCGACACGCAACGGCGGCGAGGCGCGCGTCATGGCCAGCCCGGGTGCGGACCCGCGGGCCCGGTGGCGCGGCCTTCGGGCAGGTAGGGCAGAAACGAGGCAGGCGCGCGGGGCGGCACGGCGGGCATGTTATCCCAGGCCCGCGCTGTCGGGGAGGCCTCCGCGCCGGACCGTGGGGTCCGGAACGCTCGCGCTTTAGGGAACGATCTGCTAGTGTCCGCGCCGGCAACGTCCCGGAGGACATGCTTCCGGGCTGCCTGCGCCACGCGCCATATGACCGTGTCATTCTCCCTATCCAGCCCGGCATCGTGCCCGCGCCTTGGCCCGGACGCTCCATGCTGACAGGACAACCGGCCGTGCGTTGGACTGCGCCGGCTTGGCCGCCATCGGCACCGCGGGTCGCCGTCGGCTGGGCACCCGTGCTCGCCGTCACCGTGTTGGGTTTCGCACTGCGCGCCGTCGGCATCGATGGCGGATTGTGGTGGGACGAGATGCGGACGCTCGTCGACAGCGTGCGTCTGCCGCTGTGGCAGATCACCACGGTCTACCCCGGCAGCAACCAGCATACGTTCTACTCCGTGCTGGCTCATCTTTCCACCACGGTGCTCGGCGAGGCGCCGTGGACCGTGCGCCTGCCGGCCCTGCTGTTCGGTGCGGCGACCCCGCCGCTGCTGTTCCTGCTCGCGCGCGAGTTTGCCGACGACGTGGAGGCGTTGCTGGCAACCGTGCTGCTCGCCGTGAGCTATCACCATGTATGGTTCTCGCAGAACGCGCGCGGGTATTCCGCGCTCGCTTTTTTCGCGGTGCTGTGCACGTGGCTGCTGCTGCGCGGCCTTCGCCGGCAGCGCGCCGGCGATTTCGTCGCGTACGGCATCGCCGCCGGGTTCGGCGCTTACACGCACCTGACGATGGTGCTGATGGTGGTCGGCCATGCGCTCGCGTACGCTGCGTTGGTCGGCGTCCCGCGACGCGGCACCCGCGCGGCGTGGCACCTGCCCGCGCTGGGGTTCGCCGTTGCCAGCGCGGTCACCCTCCTGCTGTACGCGCCCTTGCTCGCCGACGTGCAGCAATTCTTCGTCAAGCGTCCGAGCCCCGATGAGGGCTATACGCCGCGCTGGGCCGCTGGCGAGATGTTGCGTGGACTGGAGGTCGGTCTCGGCACGCTGGCCGGCGCCCTCGCCGCCGCTTGCATGATGCTCGTCGGCGCGTGGAGGTACGCGCGGCAGAGCCCATTCCTGCTGGCCCTCTTCGTCATGCCGGGCGTGGTGATCGTCGCAGTGTCGGTGGCCATGGCGCGGCCGGTCTTTCCGCGCTTCCTGTTTTTCCTGATCGGCTTCGGCGTGCTCTTGCTGGTCCGCGGCGCCATCGGTATCGGCGCCGCGCTCGATCGCCGGTTCGGCATCAGCGGACCCGGCTCGCCACCGCGGAGCGCATTCGTCATCGTCGCCTGCATTGCGCTCGCGTCGCTGTGGTCGCTGTCGTTCGACTACCGTTATCCGAAACAGGACTTCGAGGGTGCGCTGCGGTTCATCGCCGCGCAGCGCCCTTCTGCCGACCAGGTCGTCACGGCTGGCGGGGCGATGTACCCGTACCGTGCGTATTTCCGGACGCCGTGGCGCAGCATTCGGTCGCTCGCGGAGCTGCAGGACGTACGTGCTGCGGGAGTGCCGGTTTGGATGGTGTACTCGCTGCCGAGCTACATCCGCCGGCCGACGCCCGACCTGTGGAATGTCCTGCGTACCGAATGCCGGATCGCCGGCGTGTTCCGAGGGACCGTGGCCGAGGGCGATGTCACGGTCTGCGTGCTGCCGCCACCGCCAGGGAACGCGCGGCGAGGCACATGAGCGATCGCTGGTTACGGCCCTTCGCGCTGTACCTTCCGGCGGCGGTACTGCTCGTTGCCTTCGTCGGCGTGTGCGTGCAGGCTGGCACGCCATGGCCGTGGCACAGCGTCGTGCACGAGGACGGTCACCGCACGCTGCTCGAAACCATCTTCTATTTCGAACACGCGACCCGCGAGCTCCTGCTGGATGCCGTGCTGGCGATCGCGATCGCGGGCGCCGTGCGGCACTTCGAGCCTTTGGCTGCACGATGGGATGCCGAGGTTGCGCGCACGCGCCGCCGCTTCGCGATCGCCACGCTGGTCAGCGTCGCGCTGATCGTCGGCGGGACGGCGTATACGGACGGCTTCCGTGCCATCGTCGACAACCTCGCGCAGCTGCACACGCGCGAAGGCGCGCCACTCGCGTGGGGCGCGCACTGGCGCTATCACTTCATCGAGCGCTTTGCCGAGCTGGCACTTGCTTTCTGCATTGCCGGGCTGTTCGCGCTCGGCACGGTGCGCGCGCATGCGCCTCCACGTGCCGGCGGTGCGTCGATGTTCATCCTCGCGGTCGCGCTGTTTGCGGCAGCGAGCGCAGTCTTCGGCGTCTCCGCAGCATCGTTTCGCGATGCAACGTATGTGGGGCATCAGCTGCGCGAGCTCCTGACTCACGCACTCGTGACCCTGCCCCTCGCGCTGGGCGTCTGCCTGCTGCTCGCCCGGCGGTACGCGCCCGCCACGGTGTCCGCTTCCGCGTCGCTGCGCGTGGCGCCGGTCGTGGTGGCGGGCCTGATCGCGATCGCCTGCGGGATATTCCTGCTGGTCGCGTCGGTATTGCTCGGAGCGCGCAGCCATGGCCAGAAAGCCGGTCTCGCGGAACTCCTGTTTCCACATTTTTTCGAGCACAGCCTCGGTTACGCTTTCGTGACGAGCTGTGCCGGATGGCTGTATCTGCGCGGTGCCCGCCGTCCCCGCGGCGGCTAGGACGCGGAACGACCCGCGACCGACGCGCGCAGCAGCAAGGCTTCGACCCGCTCGACCAGCCACTCGGACGTGAACGCGTCCATGCGACAGGCATTGCCGGGCTCGCCGGCATCGGCAAAGAGCTGCTCGACCTTGCCGCCGGCTCCCGGGTAATAGTCGATACCCAGCACGGGGACGCCCTGCGAGCGCGCGAAGATCGTCGCATGGAAACGCATCGTGATCGCGAGATCCACGCGTCGCAACAGGTACAGTACTTCGTCCACCGCCGGATCGGCTTCCCAGACGCGGAAATCGAGCGCCGGACCGACGGCAGCGTGGAGTCGTGCCGCCGACGCGAGATCGGACAGCCCGAACTGGATCGCATTCATCGGAAAGAACACGTAGGTGACCGGCATCGGCGAACGTTCCGCGCAGGCGTGCAACGCCTTGGCCAGCAGCGTCATGAACTGCTCCTGTGCGGCGCGCGAATACCGCGCACCGCGCGTGCTCCACAGATGCCGGATGGGCCGCAGGTTGAGCGCGATCAGCCGCCGGCCAGGCGTGTTTGCCAGCAAGGCATCGATGCCGGTGATCATGTCGTGACGCGCGGCATCGAGCCGGGTGCGCGAAGCGAGGTAATCGAACGCGGGATCGTGGCCTGCCTCGCTGTGCAGCCCCTTCAACGCGGGGTCGCGCGCATCCGCGCTCGAGCGGACCGAAATGCGCGTTGCCATGCGCAACAGCCGCTGCGCCGCCCAGCGGCTGGGGGCGCGCCTGAACGGTCCCAGCCCGATCCGCTCGACCAGGAACGGCACGCCACGCGAGCGCGCCGCCCACGCCGCGGCAAGATGCCGGGCGAGCACCCGCGGCAGGTCCATGAGCGGCCCGCCGGCGAGCACCAGGGCCTGCGCGTCGTCGAGCAGGTCATCGACGGCACCGGGACGGTAATCGACGACCGTCACGCGCGCCGGTACACGCAAGCCGTCGACCAGGCGCTGCGTGTGCGCGGGGCGGTGGCTCATGACCGACGCGCGCTGCAGCCCGTAGCGTGCGTGCAGCATCTGCAGCACCCCGCCGAGGATCGCCGCGTCGCCCACGTGATCGCCGCCGTACGCGCCGATCAGCACCGCGTGGTCGAGCGCACGCGGGTTCGGCGATCCGCCCGTGTCCCGCACGCACGTGCAGCAACGCATCGAGTGCCTCGTGCCCGGCCGTGGCCATCTCGCGCGCGCGCTCCGCCCATCCTCCATGCGCGCGCAATGGGCCGTGGGCGAAAAAGTCCGCCTGAAAGGCCTGCGCTGCAGGGTCGAGCGCACCGACGGGGTGCCATTCGACGACCGCACCCTCTGCGCTCGCGAGCGTCCACAGCGACTGCATGCGATGCACCGTCCGGGCGGTGAGCGGGGCACGCCAGCACACGGTGTCGTGCGCACGCGCCGCGCGCGTTGCCGCGATCAGGCCCTCGAGCGCGGCGCGGTCACCCGCCCACCATGCGTGCGCCCCGGCAGCGGCATCCTCCGAAAGATCAATCCGCGTCATAGAGCACTTTTTTGGGCGCGCGCCGCGACGATCACCTCGTAATCGGGGTCGACATAATCGAGCTCGGCCGGTTCGAGCTCGTCCGGCGCAAGCCCGTGCAGGAAGGCGACCGCGGCGAGCACGTTGCCGTACGTCTGCACCCGAACGTCCCCGCGCGGAAAGGCCTCGTGCAGCAGCGCATCGGCCGATTGCGCGGTGATGCGCCAGTACTCGCCCCAGTCGTCGCGGCCAAGGCGCCGTCCGATCCTGGCAATGCCGGCCGAGGTGAGCAGCAGCACGCCGCCGGGCTTGAGGATCCGGTGCAGCGTCGCGAGGGTCGAGCGCATGTCGTAGATCATCTGCAGGGACTGCGTGAAGATGATGCAATCGAAGCTGTCGGTTGCCACGTGTGGCGCATCGGCGAGGTCTGCAATGATCGTAGCCTGCGGATTGCCGGCCACGACGTGCAGCACGTCCGTGCGCGTCACGCGCCCGCCCCCGAAGCGCTCGATGTACGTCGCGTCACCAAGCTCCAGCGCCCGGCCGCGCACATCGCTCGCGTGAGCTTCCAGGAAGCGCTCGATGTAATAGCGATCGATGGGGCGGCCGCGGTCCAGCCCGAAGATGGCGCTGACCGGCGTGACCCGGCGCAGGTCGCCGAACGAGACCGTACCGCGGCGCGGCCAGACCAGATTGTGCTTGCGCTGCTGCGCCACCGCCCAGGCGCGCATGCGCGGCGACAGCAGGCGTCGCAACAGGCCGCGCAATCCCTGCGCGCCCTCGGCGGCGCTCATGCGCGCCCTGCCGGCATGAGTTCGACGCCGGCGCGGCGCACTGCACGCAACGCCCGGCGCACGGTGAAGTACGCCACCGCGCCCCGGAGGAACTCGCGCCATCGCCGCTCCTCGCGGAAATAGTGCATCTCGATGCGCGGCACGTCGAAGCGATTGCAGCCGCGCACCGCCCGGGCGAAGCGTGTGCCGAACGCAATGTCGTACGTGCGCGCGATGTCGGCCAGCGCGGCCGCGTCGACCCGACCGTAGGGCGCCGCGAAGCTGCGCGGACGTGCCCCGAGATGCTCGGCGAGAGCCTCCGCGCAACCCTCGATCTCGCGGCGTCGCGCATCCGGTGGCAGCCGGGTGAGGTCCTGGTGTCGCACGCCATGGCCGCCGAATTCGACACCATTTCGTACCAGGTCGCGCATCGCATCCCAGTCCAGCAATGGGCGCGCCGGCGCGTTGGCACCGCGCCACGCTTCGTACGCGCCGGCGCAGCCGGTCGGCACGAACACGATGCAGCGAAAACCGTGCGCACGCAGCACCGGATGCGCCGCGTCGGCGAAATCGGCGAAGGCATCGTCGAACGTGATCAGCACGGGCGCGGACGTTGCGGCCGGTGCACCGCCCGCGTGCCACGCGAGGAAGCCCGCCGAGTCCGTGGCGGTGTAACCCAGCTCCCCAAGCACGTCCATGTGCATGCGGAAAGTTTCGGGAGGAATGCTCGTCGGGCCCGCCGCCCGCGAGATGGAGTGATACGTCAGCACGGGGAAGGCCTCGCCGTGCCGCATGCTCAGTCTTCCACCACGTGGGTCTCGAACACCGCGCGATAGCTGCGCCACCGGGCCTGGTCGAAGTGCCCGGCAGCGTCGAGGCAATCCACCGCGGCATGCGCCATGGCGAGCGCGTGGTGGGTGTTGTCGTGGGCGAAGAGTCCCTGGCGACCGAAGGTCAGCAGCCCGGAGACCGACGTCACCCAGTCGTCCATGGTGCGAAATGCCGGCTCGAAGGTGCGGTCGTACACGGGATAGGCATAACCCAGGCGGCGCGTGACGACGCGGCGCACCGGCGCACGCACCGGCAGCCCGACGCTCGCCAGCCAGCTGCACAAATGCTGCCCTAGGGTCGCATCGTCCATCGCCCACCACGCTTCGCCCGGGTCGCACGGCAGCTCGGCACACAGCACCGTGACACCGGCCGGTGTGGTCGACGCCGAATAGTTCTTGGGCTCGGAGAGGCGCGAGATCGGCATCGCCAGCTCCGGGAAGTAATGGGCGTCGTATTCGGTGAAGCGGTCCTGCTCGAGGACAAGGTAGATGAGGATCATGCCGCGATAGCGGATGCGCGCCGCGGCTTCGAGGACCGGCGCCGGCGGGGTCGGCTCGACCAGCCGGACCAGCGCGGTGATCGGCACCGTCGACCATATCGCGTCGCATTCACGGCGTTGTTCGAGCCCATCCTGCTGCCAGCGCACGGCGCCGATGCGTCCGCCGGCACACTCGATCGCGGTGACGCTGGCGCCGAGCGCAAAGCGGGCGCCGTGCGCTTCGGCGCGTGCGCGCAGTGCGTCGCTGATCTGGCCGAAGCCGCATCGCGGATAAAAGAACCCGCCGGTGCGCGCACCCTTGAAGCCGGGAACCTGGCGCAAGATCTTGCGCAGGATCTTGCCGATCGAGTTGCCCGAGATCCGGCGGCGGGCGAGCGTGACGGCGAGCTCCTCGGGCGGGAGCGCCCACAGCTTGCGCATGTACGGAAAGTAGAAGCCGTCGCTCATCGCCGGCCCGAGGCCGTGGCGCAGCACGCTCGCGAAGGTTTCTTCGGTCTCGCGCCGGCGCAGCGGCTTCAGCAGCGCATCGCGCACGAGTGCCGCGGTGAAGCCCTTCGGCAACCTGCGCACGAGATCGAGCGGCTGCAGCGGGAAATGGATCCAGCGGCCCTGGAGCAGGATGCGGCCGTGCCGCGGCCGCCACAGGAGATCGTCACCGAGCGCGGCCTGGATCGCGCTCAGCACGTGCGGCTCGCTCGCCGGATGCAGGCGATGGCTGCCGAAGTCGCAGTGCACGCCGTCGAGCTCGAAACTGCCGGAGTTGCCCCCGACCGCGAGTTGCCGTTCGAGCGCGAGCACATCCGCCTTGCCGCTTTGCGCGAGCCAGAACGCGGCGCCCACGCCTGCTGGTCCCGCGCCCAGCACGGTGACGCGCGGCCGGGCCGCCGGGGTGCCCGTGCGGACGGACGCCTGTGTGGGCTCGGACAGCGTAGCTATGACGCGTGCTCCACCGGTTCGAGTGCCAGCGCTCGCTGGGCCACGCGATCCGGCTTCCAGACGAGCAGCGCGAGCGCACCGATCAAGCCGCTCGCGTACAGGAGCGTCTGCCATACCAGGCCGATGGCGATCACCTGCGCCGGGTCGGCGCCGAACGGTACGAGCAGGCGCGCGAGGGTTGCTTCACGTACCCCGAGACCACCGAGGCTCACCGGTGCGATGGCGACGATCTTGGCGGTCGACCACGCGAAGAACCACGCCGCGGTCGGGACCGCCAGTCCGACGGCGCGCGCGAACGCGATGTTGATCGCGATGAACGTCGCCTGCACCAGCATCGAGATCATGAGGCACAGCAGCAGGCGCGCCGGCGCTCGTACCAGGGCCGCAGTGACGGCAACGGCATGCGCGACCCATCGTCCCAACCGCCGACGCGGACGGGTCCGGCGCAGCACGCGATGCGCCAGCAGCGCGGCCGTGCCGAATATCGCGAGCACACCCGCCAGCCCCGCCGCGCTTCCCAGCAGGAACCAGGGAAGCATGCCCTGCCCGGCATACTGCGGCCGCCACAGCAGCACCGCGCCGACGATGGCGAACACGAGCAGGCCACCGATATCCAGCAGCCGATCGGCCACCGAGCCCACCACCAGCAGCGACTTGTCGTGCGCCTCGGGGAACACGAGCCCGGCGCGCACCACGTCGCCGCCCGCCAGGCCCGGAAGGCAGAGATTGGCAGCGAGACCGGCAAGGTGCGCCTGGAACGCGTGCATGAATGTCACGCCGCGGCCAATCAGCAGGCGCCATTTCGCCGCAGCGGCCGCATGACCAGCCAGGAATACGGCGAGCGCAGTCACCCACAGCGCCGGCGACAGCCGTTGTGCTTCGCGCCACACTTCCTGCAGCGGAACAATGCGAAACAGCACGGTCAGGATCGCTGCCGAAACGCCAAGACGTGCGATCCACGTCAGGATTGCACGCCGGCGGGCGTGGGTCGTGGCGGAATTCTTCATGCCGACGGCGTACCTGTCGAATCGTGCTCGGCCACCCGCAAGCGCGCGTGCCGATCCGCCCACCAGCCGAGCCAACCCAGCAGCAGCGCACCCGAGTACAGCAGCAGCGTGGGCACCGAGGGTTGCGACAGCGCCGCATCCCTCATGCCGTGTGCCACACCCGCCGTGAGCAGCAGCGCCGCGAACGGCAACAGGATGCGCAGCGGCTGGAAGATGAGGGTCAGGTGCACCACCAGGAAGACGAACTTGAAGAAGTGGCGCGCGCGGATCTTCGAGTGGCCGATGCGTCGGCCATAGCGAATCGGGTGGTACACGACGCGCAGGTTGGACGCCAGCATGCACAGCGTGATGGTGGTGGTGAACGAGTAGCCATCGGGCAGCAGGGGCACGAAGCGCTGCAAGGCGGGCCGGCGGAACACCCGCAGGCCTGAATTGACGTCGTCGATCCGGCGGCGCGCAAGAATGCTGGCCAGGAGCTTCAGCACCCACTTGGCGGGGCGGCGGATGAACGGCACGTTGTTCATGCGCCGGCCACGATCACCCACCACCATCTCCGCGGCCGCCGCGAGGCCGATCATCGCCGGCAGCTCGTGCGGCGGATACGTGCCGTCCGCGTCGAGGATCGCGACCAGGGGCGACTCGGTGGCCGCGATGCCCGCCTTCAGCGCATGACCGTACCCGCAGTTCTCGTCGAAGTGCAACACCCGCGCGCCGCTGGCGCGAGCCTCGGCCAGCGTGGCGTCGCTCGATCCGTCGTCGACGACCACCACCTCATGCGCGAGGCCGGCACCATCCAGTGCCCGCCGGACTTCCTCGACCGTCGTGCGCACCGCGGCCTCTTCGTTGTACGCGGGAATCACTACCACGATTTCTGGCTGGCGCTGGGGCGGCCGGCGCGGATCGCTGGACGGATCGCCAGCGCCGTTCACGCTCACGACGGCGCACCTGGCAGCGCGGCCGCGCCAGCGCGCGCAGGATGAGGCCGGAGCGCCTCCAACCGGAGCGGTACCAGGAAATCCGGGAGGACGGTCGACGACATGGGGCGTGATTCTCGCACGTCCCGCCCCGCTGCCGCACCGCGCGGTGGGCCCTTCGGCTCCTTCGTCGTTGCCCGCGGGTGCGCTCGCCGGTGGACCGCGGCCGGGCGAAGAGCGCCACGGCGCGTGATAGCCTTGCGCCGCCTTGCGCCGCCGACTGCGGCACGGACGGGATCGTCCTCCGGAGTTCGCGCACGCCTGCGCCGCCCGCTTTACGCCATATTCACCGCCCCCACCCCGTGAAGCTCTTCAAGGACTATGCCGTGCTTGCCGGCGGCCAGCTGGCCACCAAGGCGCTCGGGTTCGTCGCCTTCGCCTGGCTCGCACGGGTGCTCGACCCCGCCGGCTACGGTGCCCTGGAATACATGGTGGGACTGGCAGTCCTGTTCGGCGCGATCGTCGAAGGCGGCGTCGGAGTCGTCGCGGTGAGCCGGGCCGCGCATGCGCCCGCCACGGTCGCAACCCTGGCCATGCAGATCCCCTGGGCGCGGCTGCTGTATGCGCTGCCCAGCGTGCCCATCATGGCGTTGCTTGCGATTCACGCCAACCGCTCCGCGGTGCCGGTCGCGCTGGCGTGGCTCTTCGCCCTCAGCCTCCTCACGGTGCCATGGCGGCAGGAATGGCTGCTGCAGGCGACCGAACGGATGGGAGCGACCGCCCTCGCCCAGTTGATCCGCGCGCTCGTATTCGCGCTTCTTGCCCTGGCGATGATTCGTTCGCCACAGGATCTGTCCCGTGCGGGATGGGCCGAACTCGCGAGCGTGATTGCGATGACGCTGTACTGCATGGTCGTGCAGCATCGGGCAATCACACCGCTTCGCGCACGGGGCAGCTTCGCCGGATTTGCGCCGCTGGTGCGCGAAGGAGCGCTCGTCGGCGCGAGCAACATCGTGTTCACCGTGACCCACTACGCACCGCTGCTGCTCATCGGTGCGCTCGCCGGCGCCGTCGAGACGGCATGGTTCGCCGCCGCGTCGCGGATCACGGCGGCACTGTTCGCGTTCAGCTATATCTATCACTTCACCCTGTATCCGGCGGTAACCCGCGCGACGGTGCGACGCGATCATCAGCTCGGGATGCTGCTGTCACGATCGCTGCGGGTGACGGGCTGGGCAGGCATCGGCACCGCACTCGCCCTCGGCTTGCTCGCCGAGCCGCTGGTACTGCTGGCGTTCGGGCCGAAAATGACCGCGGCTGCGCCGCTTCTGCAGATCCTTGCCTGGACGCTGCCCATCGCGCTCTGCTCCGGGCACGCGCGCTGGGCACTCGTTGCAGCTGGTGCGCAGCGCAGCGTGCTGGCCGCGCAAACGGCCGGCCTGGCGGCGACCGTGATCGTCGCGCTCACCCTCGGACCGTGGCTCGGCGCGCCCGGCTATGGCGTGGCTGCCGTCGGTGGCGCGCTGGCGGTTTGGCTTGTCGCACACCAGCGCGCGGCGCGGCTCGGCACGCATCCGCCCGCGTTCCGGATCATCGTGCCGCCGCTCGTGCTCGCGATCGTGGGACTGATCGTCGCGCGCCTGCTCGATGACGGCTGGTGGCCGACGCTGCTCGTGCTGGGGGCCTTCGCCGCGGCCGCGCCGCTGGTCGATCGGCGGCTGCTCGAGGACCTACGCTTCCTGGGACAGGCCAAGGCGGATACAGGGCCCGACGTATCCGCTGTCACCGCTGGAGCGGCGGATCCGTCGACACCGACGTAACGGCAGCCCTGCTCAGCGCGCCGCGCCACGCGGCGGCGCTTCGGCGGCGAGCACGGCCTCCTTGTCGCCCGTCGGACCCTCGGCGAGGATCAGCAGCGTCACGCGGCGATTGCGTGCGCGATGCTCGGTCGTGTCGTTATCTTCGACCGGACGATTGTCCGCATAACCTACGGCCGTGAGCCGCTGCGGCGGCATGCCGGCGGCCACGAACAGCCGTACCACGGAGCCGGCGCGAGCCGCCGAGAGTTCCCAATTCGACGGATACACGGCCGACGCGATCGGCACGTTGTCGGTGTGCCCTTCCACCTGCACCGGGTTGTCCATGCCGCCGATGACCTGCGCGACGGCCTGCAGCCCGGCAATGGACGCCGGCTGCAGCGCGGCCTGTCCCGGCGCGAAAAGCACGCTGGCATTGATCTCGACGGCCAGGCCGCGGGGAAGCTGCGTCAGGCGCACCTGGCCGCTCTGCACGAGCGGCTTCAGCACGTCGGTGATGCGGTCGGCGAGATCGAGGAGCTTCTGCTCCTGCTGCTTGCGCAGGGGATCGGGCGCGCGGACGATCGGACGCACCTGCGGCGGCGCGGGTGTGGTGCGATTGATCGGCGCCATGCCCGCGCTCTGTGCGGTCACCACGGTGTCATGGCGAAACGCCTGCATCAACGCATCGGAGAGCACGCGATACTTGCCCTCGTTGAGGGTGGAGATCGCATACATGACCACGAAGAACGCGAACAGCAGGGTGATGAAATCGGCGTAGGAGACGAGCCAGCGCTCATGCCCGGCGTGCTCGGGCTCCTCCTTGCGGGCACGGCGCCGGCGCATCATCCGCTCACGTGGCCGGCGAGACGCGCTTCGATGAGTTTCGGATTCTCGCCGTTCGCGATGCCGATGATCCCGTCGAGGATCAGCTCCCGGTAGGTCACCTGCCGGGCGATGAGGGCCTTGAGCTTGTTGGCGATGGGCAGGAACACGAGGTTGGCCGAGCCGACGCCGTAGACCGTCGCCACGAAGGCCACGGCGATGCCGCCGCCGAGCTTGTTGGGATCGGAGAGGTTCTCCATGACATGGATCAGGCCCAGCACGGCGCCGAGAATGCCCACGGTCGGCGCATAGCCGCCCGCCGCCTCCCACACCTTCGCCGCGTTGCGTCGCGCCTCTTCGTACGCCACGATCTCGACGTGCAGGGCATCGTCGATCTTCTCCGGTTCGAAGCCATCGACGAGCATCTGCAGGGCGTTGCGTGCGAACGGATCCTCGATCGTGGCAAGCTCGTTCTCGAGCGCGAGCATGCCATCCTTGCGCGCGCGGCTCGCCCAGCCCGCGACCATCGCGATGGCGGCCGCATAATCGACCTTCGGCGGCAGCACCACCCAGCGCGCCATCCGGAGACCCTCGATGAACGTGGGCAGCGGACTCTGGAGCATCACGGCGCCCACCGTGCCGCCGACCACGATCAGGAACGCCGCCAGCTGGAGCAGCGACCCGATGTGGCCGCCTTCCAGCCATTGACCGCCAATGACGGCAACGGCGGCGAGCGCCAGTCCTACCAGGCTCAGTATGTCCATCGGCGCTGCCGTCTTTTCCCTACGGGAGATATCGGCGCGCGGGCCGCGTTGGCACAGGGCCGAGTTGTACGCTGCAAAGGTGCCGCGACGCCGGCACGCTCACGCGCACGGAGCGCTCCGGCCGGTGCAAGCCGCACGCAGGATCGGCGGCCACGTCACGACGCCGCACCGAACGCGCGACGACGCGGCGCAGCGCTACCAGTCGCGCATCTTGGCACGCAGCCGCGCCACGGCCTGGCTGTGGAGCTGGCAGATGCGCGACTCGCTGACTTCCATGACGGCAGCGATCTCCTTGAAATTGAGATCCTGCTCGTAGTAGAGCCCCATGAGGAGCTTCTCGCGTTCCGGCAACTGCTCGATCGCCTTGACCAGCGCGGCGCGAAATCGCGCATCCTGGAAGCGTGCGAGCGGGTCCGCGGTCTTGTCGGGACAATGGCGATCGAGATAGTCGTCGTCTTCCTCGCGTCCGAAGTCCTCCAGGTGCACGAGTTCGTAGCCGCGCGCTTCCTGCAGGAGCGACTGGTACTCGCCCAGCGGCACGCCGAGCGCAGCGGCGATTTCCGTCTCGCTCGGGGCACGCCCGAGCTGCTGCTCGAGCCGGTGGACCGTGGTCTCGATCTTGCGCAGCGCCTTGCGCGTGCTCCGCGGCAGCCAGTCGTTCTGGCGCAATTCGTCGAGCATCGCGCCGCGGATGCGCTGCGACGCGAACGTCTCGAACTGGGCGCCCTGCCCTTCCTGGTAGCGCGACGCGGCATCCATGAGACCGATCATGCCGGCCTGGATGATGTCGTCGATCTGCACGCTCGGCGGCAGCTTGGCGGCGAGGTGATGGGCCATGCGCCGCACCAGGGGCGCGAACTCGCGAATGCGCTGCTCCTGATCGCCGGCAGCAGTCTTCGCGTACATACGGGTGGGGGCTTCGATCATGAGTTGGCGAGGCGCGGCTCGGCGCCCGGTTGCATGCGCGATAGGAGGTTTTGGGCCACGGCCAGGAACGCGCCCGCGGCGCCCGTTTCGCCCGCGCCGGCGGCGCTGCGGCCCGGCGGGCGATCACGCGGCACCATGCCCAGGAACTGGAGCTGCGCCGCAAGGAAGCGCGCAGCGGTATCGGATACGCAGCTGAATACCTGCTGTGCCGCGTCGGCCGAGGCGGCGCGATGCACGAGCACGTCGAACTCGTGCCGTCCCTGCGCCCGCGCCAGGGCCTTGATGTGACCATACGCCGTGGTGACCGCACGCGCAGTGGGCGCGATCGCCAGCACCACCGGAGCGTCCGGTGCGGCGCCGGGCAGAAGGCCGTTGACGAGCCAGACGTCGAAGCGTGTGCCCAGCGCTGGCACCGCTGCGGCGAGCTCGCGCTGCCAGTTGCCGCTTTCGATCGCGAGGCGCTCGAGACCGCGCGCGGCGGGCAGCACGCAGAGGCCTTCATCGGTGGTGAGGAGAATGTCGTCGAGGCGCTTGTCGCCGTCGAGCGCATGCACGAGGTCGTAGCGCGCCTTGACGCCAAGTGCCGCCGCGGCCTCGCCGACACTGCGGTCGAGGATCACCACGCGATGGCCGAGCTCGCCGAGTGCGCGTCCCACCTGCACGGCGATGCGCGTTCCACCGCTGCCGCAGACGGCGAGGGTGTGCTGGCGAGGACGGGCGAACAGGCGCCGCAATCCCGTCGCCTGATCGTCACGCATGCAGGGCCTCGGCCCGCGCGCCCGTGAGCAGCGTGAAGGCGTCGTCATCGAGCGTGAACGCGGACGGCTTCGCCGGACGGCGCAGTGAGCGATGCACGAGATAGTTCGGGCTGGGCTCGTGCAGATCCTCCGGCACGCGCTGTCCGCTCGACGTGTAATGCAGCAGCAACCGATGCCGGATGAGCACATCGAGCGCCTGGCCGAGTTGCCCCGCTTCGTCGATCTTGGTGAGCACGCAGCCGGCGATCTCCGCGTTGGTGCCGAGCTCGGGCGCACGCTGGTACGCCCCGACGACTTCCTCCAGGGTCTCGCCCTGCGCGGCAGCGTTGAGGAGCAGCAGCCGCTTGACTTCGGGCTGGGAGAGCAGCATCGATTGCTCGCGCACGCGCTCGTCGCGTTGGCTCATCCCCACCGTGTCGATCAGCACGAGGTGCTTGCCGCGCATCGAATCGAGTGCCTGGCGCAGGTCCTGCCGGTCGGACACGGTATGCACCGGCACGCCGAGAATCTTGGCGTAGATGCGCAACTGGTCGTGCGCGCCGACGCGATAGCTGTCCGTGGTGAGAAGGGCAAGCTTGGCTGCGCCGAAGCGCACGGCACAGCGCGCCGCGAGCTTGGCCGTCGTGGTGGTCTTGCCGACACCGGTCGGTCCGACGAGAGCGTACACGCCGCCGCGGTTCACGAGATCGTGCTCGGCAGCAGCGCTGCGCAGGTTGCGTGCGAGCACTCCGATGAGCCAATCCTGGGCCTGCGTGGCGGAAAAGTCATCCGGCAGCCGTTGCGTGATCTCGCGCGCCAGGGCGTTGCTGTAGCCGGCGGCGAGCAACGCGCGCGTGAAGCGGGCGCGCAAGGGTGACCGGCGCAGCGCATCGCTCCACGCAAGCTGCCCCAGTTGCTCCTCGATCAGGGTGCGCATCGCTGCAACCTCCTGCGCGAGCCGCTCGGGCAAGGCGTCGCTGACCTGCGCTGTCTCCGCCACGCCGATGGAGGCGTGCCCATCACGATCGTCGGCCTGGGCAGCTGCGCCCGCGACTTCCGCGGCGATGTCGCCGATGCGCGGCACATCCCACGCGACGGCTTTCGGTGCCGCCGGCGTCTGCGCGGCAGCAGCCCCGGTCGTCGCAGCGGGTGTCGTGGCCGCGGCGGGAGCCGGCGTTGCAGTGGTCGCTGCCGTCGTGTCGCGCGGGCCGGGTTGCTCGAGAATGGACTCGATGGCGTCACCGGCGAGCGCGGTGATCTCGATCCCGTCGGCGGTCGGCCGGTTGGCAACGATGACCGCGTCGGGACCGAGCTCGGCGCGCACCTGTTCGAGCACGGAGCGTGATGTTAGGCCAAAGAACTTGCGCAGTTTCATTGCTTGCCTCCGACGAGCGCGCCGACACGAACGGTCCGCGCATCTGGTATTTCGCTATGACCGAGCACCCGCAATCCCGGCGCGCCACGGCGCACCAGCCGCACGAGCGGCCAGCGCAGGCGATCGGGCACGAGCAGCACGGCGGGCTGGCCGAGCGCTTCCTGCTTCTGTACGGCGTTCGCGACTTCGCGGACCAGCGTCTCGGCGAGGTCGGGCTCCATGCCGGAACCATCGCCGCCGGCGAGCCCGAGCACCTGCTGCAGCACGCGTTCGAGCTCCGGATCGAGCGCGATGACGGTGAGCTCCGTGGCGGTGCCGTAGAGCTGCTGCACGATGGCGCGACCCAGCGCGACCCGTACGGCGCTCGTGAGCTCGGTCGCATCCTGGCTGCGCGCAGCGTGTTCGGCGAGTGTTTCCAGGATCGTGCGCAGGTCGCGGATGTGTACGCCTTCATCGAGCAGGTTCTGCAGCACGCGCTGCACCGTGGAGAGCGGCAGCAGCTTGGGCGTGAGCTCTTCGATGAGCTTCGGCGCCGACTTCGCGAGCTGATCGAGCAGGCCCTGCGTTTCCTGGCGGCCGAGGAGACTGGCAGCCTGGGTGTGCACGACCGTCGAGAGATGCGTCGCGACGACCGTTCCGGCGTCGACCACCGTATAGCCCATGGTTTGCGCCTGATCGCGCTGCGCGGCGTCGATCCACGTGGCGGGAAGACCGAAAGCCGGATCCTTGGTGGCGATGCCCTGGAGGGCGCCGGCGGCGCGGCCCGGGTCGATGGCGAGAAACATCCCGGTGCGGCATTCGCCCTCCGCGATCGCGACGCCCTTGAGGGTGATGCGATAGGCGTTCGGCGCGAGCTCGAGATTGTCGCGAATGTGCACGGCCGGCGGCAGGAAGCCGATGTCCTGCGCGAACTTGCGCCGGATGGCCTTGATGCGCTTGAGCAACTCGCCGTCCTGACCCTTGTCGACCAGCGGGATGAGGCGATAGCCGACCTCGATGCCGAGCACGTCCACGGGAACGATGTCTTCCCAGCCGACGTCGAGGCTTTCCGGCGCCGGCGCGGGGGCAACGGGCGCCGGTGCGGCGGCCGCGCGATTGCGGCGCAGCACCCACCGTGCCGCATAGCCCAGCCCGGTGGCGAGCAGCAGGAATGCGAAGTGCGGCATGCCCGGCACGACACCGAGCACGGCGAGGAGCGTCGCGGCGATCACCAGCGCCTCGGGCTTGCGGAAGAGCTGCGAGAGGAGCTGCGATCCCGTGGCCTCGCCCTTGCCCACGCGCGAAACCACGAGACCCGCCGCGGTGGAAATTACCAACGCCGGGATCTGCGCCACGAGGCCGTCCCCGATCGCCAGCAGGATGTAGTTGTTGGCGGCGCGGGCAAGCGTCAGGTCGTGCTGCAGCATGCCGATGGCAAGGCCGCCGATGATGTTGATGAACAGCACGAGGATGCCGGCGATCGCGTCGCCGCGCACGAACTTGGAGGCGCCGTCCATCGCGCCGTAGAAGTCGGACTCGGACGCAATCTCCGCGCGACGCCGCCGCGCTTCGTCCTCGCCGATGAGGCCCGCGTTGAGATCGGCGTCGATCGCCATCTGCTTGCCCGGCATCGCATCGAGGGTGAAGCGGGCGCCGACCTCGGCGATGCGTCCCGCACCCTTCGTGATCACCACGAAGTTGATGACCACCAGAATCGCGAATACGACGAGGCCCACGGCAAAGTTGCCGCCGATGAGGAATTCGCCGAATGCCTCGATGACCTTGCCGGCGGCATCGGTGCCGGTGTGCCCGTGCAGCAGTACGACGCGCGTGGACGCCACGTTCAGCGAAAGCCGGAGCAGCGTGGTGAGCAGCAGCACGGTCGGGAACACGGCGAAGTCGAGGGGCCGTTCCGTGTACATCGACGACAGCAGCACGATCATCGCCAGCGCGATGTTGAACGTGAAGAGCAGGTCCAGCAGGAACGGCGGCAGCGGCAGCACCATCATGCCGAGGATCAGCACGATCAGCAGCGGGCCCGCGAGGCCCACCATGGCCGCACGCGAAACGCCGAGACGCAGGGCGAGCGCGCTCACGGGCTAGCCATCCCGGCGAGTGGTCCGCCGGCGCGGCGCTGCTGCGGGTCGAGCTCGGCAGGGACGTCCCAACTGCCAGGCAGCGCCGGCGCCGCCCCGCCGCGCTGTTGCCAGCGCTGCACCTGGTACACGTACGCAAGCACCTGCGCCACCACCGTGTAGAGCGCCTGTGGCACCTCGGCGCCGATCTCCGCGTGGCTGTACAACGCCCGGGCGAGCGGCGGCGCCTCCACCACGGGCACCCGGTGCTCGGCGCCGATCTCGCGGATCCGCTGCGCAACGCGCTCGATGCCCTTCGCGACGACGCGCGGCGCCCGCATGCCTTCGTGGTACTCGAGCGCCACCGCGTAGTGCGTCGGGTTGGTGACGATCACGCTGGCGGTCGGCACGGCCGCCATCATGCGTTTGCGGGCCGCCTGCCGCTGCAGGCTGCGGATGCGCGCCTTCAGCTGCGGATCACCCTCCTGCTCCTTCTGCTCCTGGCGCAGCTCTTCGCGGGTCATGCGCAGCCCGTGGTAGTAGCGCCAGAGCTGGTAGGGAACGTCGACGCCGGCGATCACCACCAGCGCCCCGACCAGCAGGAACACGCCGGTGACCACGATGCTGCCGGTGTGGGCGATGCCGCTCGCCGCATCGAGGCGGGCCAGGGACTGCACCTCGCCCCAGACATGGGCGATGGCGAAGGTGCCGACACCGGCAAGCAGCGCGCTCTTCAGCACCGCCTTCACGAGCTCGGCGATGGCATAGGAAGAGAAGATGTTCTTCAGTCCCTTGGTCGGATTGATGCGGCCGAAATCGGGCACCAGCGCCTTCCCGGAAAACACCCAGCCGGACAGCAGCAAAGGTGCTGCAATGGTCGCGACGAGGATGATCAGCAGCAGCGGCGCGAGCGCGATCAGCATGTCGAGCGACAGCGCGCCCAGGCCCGACAGCATGCGATCCTCGGTCATGGCGCTCGTGCGGTCGAATTGCAGCGCGTCGTGCATCAGGCGCACGCAGCGCCGCACGAACTCCGGACCGATGCTGGCGATGCCGATGGCGGCGGCGAGCGCGACCGCAGCTGCCGTCAGCTCACGCGAACGCGCAACCTGCCCCTGCTCACGCGCCTGCTCGAGGCGGCGCGGTGAAGCCGGGTAACTGCGTTCGAGATCGCTTTCCTCTGCCATGGCGCCGATCCATTGGGATGGCGCCCATTATTCGGCGCGAGGCGGGATTTCTATGGCACGAGCAGGCGGGGATTTCCGGTGCTATTTGGGTATCCGGCGAAGCGATGCAGTCACTGCGCCAAGCCGCCCGCGCCGCGCCGGTCGAAGGCTACGGCGTGGTCGCAGGGAGTGCCGCACTGACGCCCGCCTCGGCGGCCGCCTTGGCGCCCGCGTCGGCACCGGACTCGGGCATGATGCCGCCGTCGTCGAGAATGCGCTTTTCCGCCCGCTGGTTCAGCACGATGATGCTGATGCGCCGATTGATCGGATTGTGCGGGTCGGCGCGATCGAGAGGTGCCGAGGAGCCGAGACCGACCACGCGCAGGATCTTGTCCTCCTCGATGCCGCCGGCGATGAGCTCGCGCCGCGACGCATTGGCCCGGTCGGCGGAAAGCTCCCAGTTGCTGTAGCCACGCTCGCCGAGTGCATACGGCGCGGCATCGGTGTGTCCCGACAGCGAGATCCGGTTCGGCACGTTGTTGATGACCGTGGCGATCTCCCGGATGATGTCGCGCATGTAGTCCTTGACGACCGCCTTGCCGCTGTCGAACATCGGGCGGTTCTGTTCGTCGAGGATCTGGATACGCAAGCCATCGCTCGTCATGTCGACGCGCAGCTGCTTGCGGAAATTGCTCAGGGTCGCGTTGGCCTCGACGGCCGCTTCGAAGCGGCTCTTGAGCTGCTTCAGGCGCGCGAGCTCCACGCGCTCGATCTCGGCCTGGGCCGCCTTGAGATTGATGATCTTCTTCTCCAGCGGCAGCTCGCCCTGCTTGCGCTGCCCGGCCGAACGCGTGAGATCGGTCCCGCCGCCCTGGACCACCGACGAGCTGTCGCCGGACCCGGACCCGCCCGCGAGCGCCACCTTGAGCGGGGTCTGGAAGTAATCGGCGATGCCCTTCAAATCGGCCTTGGTGGTGGAGCCCAGCATCCACAGCAGCAGGAAGAACGCCATCATGGCGGTGACGAAATCGGCGTAGGCGATCTTCCACGCCCCGCCATGGGATGCTTCCGTCTTGCGCGTGATGCGCTTGACGACGATCGGCGCCTTGTGCTCGGCCGTCATGGATCAGGTCCGCGCCTGTTTCACGTGCATCTCGAGCTCGGCGAAGCTCGGCCGTTCTGTCGAGTACAGAACCTTGCGGCCGAACTCGACGGCGATTGCCGGCGCATAACCATTGAGGGTCGCGAGCAGCGTCACCTTGATGCACTGCAGGACCTTCGCCGATTCGTCCGCACGCTGCTGCACGAGATTGGCCAGCGGGCCGACGACGCCGTACGCGAGCAGGATGCCCAGGAACGTGCCGACCAGCGCCTGGGCGATGAGCCGGCCGAGCTCCGCCGGCGGCAGGTTCGCCGACTCCATCGTGTGCACGACGCCCATCACCGCGGCGACGATGCCGAACGCCGGCAGCCCGTCGGCCATTTTCTGGATGGTATGTCCGGGGAATTCGGCTTCGTGGTGATGCGTCTCGATCTCGTGGTCCATGAGGTTCTCGATCTCGAACGCGTTCATGTTGCCGCTGACCATCAGGCGCAGGTAATCGGTCAGGAAGTCGACCAGGTGCGGATCGGAATTGACCGTCGGGTACTTGCCGAACAGCGCGCTTTCGCCGGGATTCTCGACGTCGCGCTCGATCGCCATGAGGCCTTCCTTGCGGGTCTTGTTGAGGATCTCGTACAGGAGCGCCATCAGCTCCATGTACAGCGCCTTGGTGTACTTGGATCCGCGCAGGCACGCGGGCAGCGCGGCGAGCGTCGCCTTGACCGATTTCGGGGAGTTGCCGACGACGAACGCCCCGCAGGCGCCACCGGCGATCATCAGGATCTCCAGCGGCTGGTACATCGCTCCGAGGTGCCCGCCGCCCATTGCGAATCCCCCGAAGATCGAGGCGAGCACGATGGCGTAGCCGATGATGACAAGCATGGCGTGCGGCAGCTCCGGGGCAAAGATCCTGTGGCGTACTGAAGAAGGCGCGGCGATCAGCCGCCGGCCGCGGTACCTCCTGAAATGTCGGCAGGAAGGCCTGCTTCTTTAGCCGTTCGGGGCCCGTTAAGGCCGATGCGCACCAAAAAAAAGCGGGCCGAAGCCCGCGGTGGTCGGATCGTTGCGCCGCTCAGCGCATCATGCGGCGCAGGCAAGCGCCGCGGCATGGCTCGCCGCGCGCGTCTTGCCGGCGCGCGAGGGCATGTGGCACAGACCGCAGACATAGCCCTTGGTCAGATCGTATTCGCGCACCACGAAACGGCCATGGCAGCAGGTGCATTCGGCGAGGCGCAGCATGCCGGCATCGAAGAAGCGCACCAGGCGCCACGCACGCGTGATCGACAGCTCGACCGAGAGGCCCTGCGTCGAGCATTGCTCCAGATAGAGGCGGTAGGCCTTGATGATGGCGTCGATGGGCTCGATCTCGACCGACTTGATGAGGTGCTGATACATCGTCATGAACAGCGACGAATGCACGTTGGGCATCCACGTCACGAACCAGTCCGTGGAGAAGGGCAGCATGCCCTTGGGCGGGGACTTGCCCTTGAGCTCCTTGTACAGCCGCAGCAGGCGTTCGCGCGAAAGCTGCGTTTCCGATTCCAGGACCTGCAGACGCGCGCCCAGATCGATCAGGGCCCGGGCGCGCACGACCTCGCGCGCATCGTCGACCACGCTCTTGTTGCGCATGATGTCAGGCCGCCTCGGCGAGCGGCATCGCCATCAGGATGGCGGCGTGCACGCCGGCGACGCTGCGCTCCTTGTTGTTGCCGGTGAGGAGGTTCCACACGACTGCATCGTCGAAGCGGAACCGGCACATGAGCATGTTGGTTGCCGCGATCTTCAGGATCTGCGCGGTGGTGAGGCTCGCGATGATCTGTGCGACCTCTTCGCTGATCCCCAGCCGGAACATCCCTTCCGCACGGTCCTCGCGCAGCATTCGCTGGGCGAGGATCAGGTAGGTGAGGTTCGCTTCCCGGATTTCTTCAAGCATCTGTTCGGTCTTCACGCCGCAATCTCCCTCGTTGGGGCCCATGACCCCGCATCGCTACTATCGGCTCGGACGATCTGCCGCAATAGGGCATTTGTTCTACGCAATGTGCCGGTACCTCGCCCAGCCTCGTGTACCAAACACGCCTACACCTTATGACGCCGACATGGCGTCCGCAGGGTGCCGCCGGTGTGCGCGGGACGTTGTGCGTCACAAGCTTCCGCACCGCGCCAGCGCTTTCCCGGGTTTCGAGCTGTCGCACGCAAGGAGCGAATTGAACGGGTTTGCCTGCGCAGATCGACCGATCGGCCGATTGCACATTCCCCTACAGTTCGTTGCGTGAGGCAATCCGCTGCGCCCGTCGCCGGGCTTCCCGGAAATTCACCACCGCAGGGTCTATAGCAAATGCGGGGCCAGCCCGCGATTGCCCGGTTCACCGGAGCCTCAAGTTCCGCCGAACCCCGGTCGATAACCCCCCTGACGGCGGTGCACAAAGCCTCCCGATGAGGCAGCCCGAGTCATACGGCGGAATCGCCGGATACCCAGACAGGAGAATTCCAAATGCCTCTCACAATCAATACCAACATCGCTTCACTGAACGCGCAGCGGAACCTGAACACCTCGCAGTCGAGCCTCGCCACGTCCCTGCAGCGCCTGTCCTCGGGCCTGCGGATCAACAGCGCCAAGGACGACGCCGCCGGCCTCGCGATCTCGGAACGCATGACGGCCCAGATCCGCGGCTTGAACCAGGCAGCGCGCAACGCCAACGATGGCATCTCCCTTTCGCAGACGGCGGAAGGCGCGCTGTCGGAAGTGACCAACAACCTGCAGCGCATCCGCGAGCTCTCCGTCCAGGCTCGAATGCGACCAACAGCACACGGACCGTGCCGCCCTGAACACGGAAGTCGGCCAGCAGCTGAAGCGGAAATCGACCGCGTGGCCAACCAGACCACGTTCAACGGCGTGAAGCTTCTCGACGGCTCGTTTTCTGGAGCCGGTATTCCAGGTCGGCGCCAATGCCGGTGAGACCATCAGCGGTTACATCGATCACGGACGCCAACGTCGCCGCGCTGGGTTCGGTCTCGCAAGCGACCGGTGCCGCGTTATCCGTCGCCGCGTCTTCGCTGACCGGCTTCGGCACGGCCATCACGGCCGGCGACGTGACGGTCAATGGCATCAGCGTCGGTGCAATCGGTGCGGCCAGCAGTGCCGCCAACGGGCGGGCCAAGCTCGTCAACGCTATCAATAACGTCTCGGCGCGACGACGTCGACGCGACCTACAACACGGCGACTGGCCAGATGACCCTTGCGAGCGCGTCGGCGATCACTATCGCCGTGCTGGCACCGCACCGACCGCAACGGTATCCGGATGACGGCAGGGACTACGGCGCGGTGTCGACGACTACCGGCATCAGCAGGCTGGACGTGTCGAACTACGCCAACGCGCAGCTTGCAATCCAGAGGACGACAGTGCACTGTCACGGCGGTGAACACGGCACGTGCGACTCTTGGCGCATACCAGAACCGGTTCATGTCGGTGGTCTCGAGCCTGCAAACGACGTCGGAAAACCTGTCGGCTTCCCGCAGCCGGATCCAGGACACGGATTTCGCGGCGGAAACGGCGAACCTGACGAAGAACCAGATCCTGCAGCAGGCCGGCACGGCAATGCTCGCGCAAGCGAACGCGCTGCCGAACAACGTGCTGACGCTGCTCCGCGGATGATCTTCGCCTAGTAAAACGTCCGGGGCGGTGATCCCGTCCCGGATGTGACAGGAGGCAACATGCTGGTCGGAATGCTCGACAGCCTCCCGCCCTCGCCCACCCCGGTGCGCGAGGGCATTGTCGTCCCTGCGCTGCCCGGCGCAGCTGCCGCCGCGCAGGCACCTGCCGCGCCGCCCGCAGCCCCGGCGGTGCATGCCGCCGTTGCCGCGGCCAATGCGGTCCTGCGCACCATTTCCAACGCCGTCGAGTTCGAATACGACCCCGACGTCAACGTCACCGTGATCCGGCTCGTGGACACGAGTGATCACCAGGTGCTGCGGCAGATTCCCTCGCGCGAGATGCTGGAGATTGCTCGGGCCCTGGAACGCATGCAGGTCACGCTCGCGCACGGCAAGGCCTGATCGCACCGACCCTCTCGAACGGTATCTCATGGCGACTCTCTCCTCTCCCGGCATCGGCTCCGGCCTCGACGTCACCGGCATCGTGCAAAAGCTGATGACGGTCGAGCAGCAACCGCTGACGCAGCTCGACGCGCAAACCTCGGCCGACCAGGCGAAGATCTCCGCCTACGGCACGCTCAAGGGCGCCCTGTCGGCGTTGCAGAGCGCGCTGCAGGGCCTCTCGACCAGCGCGGCGATGCATACGATGACCGCCACGATGAGCGACCCATCGGTGCTGACGGCCACGGCCGGCAACGGCACCGTTGCGGGCAGCTACCGCATGGAGGTGACCCAGCTCGCGCAGGCACAGAAGCTCGTGTCCGCCGGGTTTGCCACGACGGCCGACTCGGTGGGGAATGGCACGATTACGTTCGATTTCGGCACCGTGACGGGCGGGGTATTCACGCCGGGCGGTGCCAGTGGCCGCACGGTGACCATCGCGCCGGGCCAGGACACGCTCGCCGGCATCCGCGATGCGGTCAACGCGGCGAACATCGGTGTCACCGCGACCATCGTCAACGATGGCAGCACGGCAGGCAACCGGCTCGTGTTCACCTCGACGGCCACCGGTGCGACCAACAGCATGCGCATCACCGTGACCGATGGTGATGGCAACGCCACCGACGCCGCGGGGCTGTCGCAACTTGCCTACGACCCTGCCGGTACGGCGGGCGCCGGCAAGAACCTCACCGAGAAAGTTGCCGCAGTCGACGCGCTCCTCACGATCGACGGCATCCCCGTGAGCTCGGCGTCGAACACGCTGCCCAACGCCATCGACGGCCTCACCCTGAACCTGCTGAAGACCAATACCGGCGCGCCGGCCACGCTTACGGTCGGCGCCGACAACGGCAGCATCGGCGCCGCGGTGTCGGCCTTCGTCAAGGGCTACAACAACCTCGACACGACGTTCGACTCGCTCACGAAATACGATGCCACCAAGAAGCAGGCATCGGTGCTGACCGGCGACAGCACGGTGCGCATTGTGCAGACGCAGTTGCGCACCATGCTTGGCGGCATCCTGGGCAGCGGCGCGTACAGCACGCTTTCGCAGGTCGGCGTCACCTTCCAGGTCGACGGCACGCTGGCACTCGACCCCGCGAAGCTCAACACGGCGCTCGCCAGCAACCCCACCGGCGTGACGCAGCTTTTCGCCGCGATGGGGACGGCGACCGACAGCCTCGTCGCGGTGAGCGGCTTCTCGCAGAAGACCGTCCCCGGCACCTACGCACTCGACGTCAGCCAGCTCGCGACGCGCGGCACGCTGGTCGGTCAGTCGGCCGCCGGTCTCACGATCACGGCGGGCGTGAACGACGTGCTGTCCGTGATGCTGGATGGCGTGACCGCGAGCATCACCCTCACCCCCGGCACCTACTCAACCGCGAGCGCGTTGGCCGCGGAAATCCAGTCGCGCATCAACGGTGCGAGCGCATTCAGCCAGGCTGGCTCGACGGTGACGGCGACGGAAACCGGTGGCGTGCTGACGCTCACATCCGGCCGCTATGGATCGGCTTCCACGCTTGGCGTGAGTGGCACGGCGGCAGCGGGTCTTTTCGGTGCCGCACCCGTGGCCACCAGTGGCGTGGACGTCGTCGGCACCCTCGACGGCCAGGCCATGCTCGGCTCCGGGCGTTCGCTTCTGGGCGTGGCCGGGACGCCGTTCGAAGGACTGACGGTCGACGTCACCGGTGGGGCGATCGGGACGCGTGGCAGCATCACGTACCAGACGGGTTTCGCGTATCGCATGAACGAGCTCGTCAAGAACGTGGTCGGCGGCGATGGGGCGATTGCCGCCCGCACGGATGGCCTGCAGAAGGACATCGCCCAGATCGACAAGCGGCGCGAGGCGCTGAATGCGCGCCTCGCCCAGATCCAGGCGAACTATCTCGCGCAATTCAACGCCCTCGACACCCTGCTCTCGAACCTGAGCGCGCAGAGCACCGCCTTGCAGCAGCAGCTCGCGAGCCTGCCGAGCACGTCGTCGACCAAGTAATCGGGCTCAAGGGCGCGTCAGGATGGCCGATAGAACTGGAGTCGAGTCTTGAACGGAATCACCCGCCATGTTCCCGCAACGCGCCGCGCAGGCTTACGCGCAGATCGGCCTCGAAACGGGAGTGGCCGCCGCTTCGCCGCACCGCCTCGTCCTCATGCTCTATGACGGTGCCCTGAAGGCGATAGCCGAAGCCATGGATCACGCGGTCACCGGCAACGTCGCCGGACGCGGTGCAGCGCTGTCGCGCGCGCTGTCGATCATCGACGAGGGCCTGAAGACGAGCGTCGACGTCGCCGCCGGTGGCGTGATCGCGCGACACCTCGTCGACCTGTACGACTACATGACCCGGCGCCTGCTCCTGGCCAGCATCCGCAACGATGCGCCGATGATGGGCGAAGTGGCAGGCCTGCTGCGCGAGCTTCGCGAAGCCTGGGCCAGCATCGATCAACCTGCAGCCGCTGTGGCGACTGCGCCGAGCTACGCCAGCGCATGAACACTGATCAACGACGCATCCTTCTCGGCTATTACGAAGCGATCGGCCGCGTGTCGCAGCTGATGCTCCATGCCGCCACGCGCCGCGACTGGAAGGCGCTCGAGCACGCGCACACGTGCTGCGAGGAACTCATCCGCTGCATCCAGGAGACCGGGCTCACCCCCGAGGCCCTCGACGACGCCGGACGCAAGCGACGCATGGAAATCCTGCGCCAGATCCTTGCCGACGACGCGCGCATCCGTGACATCGCGCATCCCTCCGTTGGCCGGCTCGGCACCATGCTCGGCCTGCGGCCGGTGACCGCCCTGGAGCGCTGCCTGTAGGGCGCGACACCGACTGGATGCCGGCGCAGCCGGGACTGCGGCATGATCAACGTTCAAAACCTTGCCGTGCTGCTCCGCGCCCTGCGCCAGGGTGAGCCATCGTCACGCGCACCGGGTGCCGCACGGCCCGTCGCCGGCATTGCACCTGTCCTCGCCCTCGCCGCCGAGGACGGCAGTGCTGCCGCGCTGCGTGCGGCAACGGATCATCTTGCCGATGGCACCGATCGCGCACGAGCGCGTGTTCCGGCCGAGCAGGCAGGCGTTGGCCGCAACGAGCGCGCGACCGCGCCGCTCCCCGATGCGGCCCTGCCGCGCGCGCTGGACGCCGCGCGTGCGGCATCGGCTGGCACGACGGTGGCACTTTCCGCAGGCGGCGCACTGCTCGGGGAAATGCTTGCGACTGCCGACGACGCTCCGGCCGCCACCATCCGCGCCGCGCGGCCGCTCGTCGGCCACGATGGCGATGGTGGACCCGGCCTCGCCGATGCCCTGCAGCGGTCGGTGCGGCACAGCGGCATGTTCTACGAAGCGCATCTGGCGCGCTGGTCGCATGAGGCGTACCCGACCGCCGAGCTGGTCATGGAACCGCAGGCGGCATGGTCCGCGCCGTCGGGGACCGATATCGATGCGGCGGCCGGCGCTCCCGTCCATGGTGAGGGGACGCGCGCCGACCCCGCAGCCATGGTCCGGCAGCAGCTCGACGCCCTGGAGACCGGCCGCTTTGCCTGGATGGGGGAGATATGGCCCCGTCAGTCCGGGACGATCACCTTCGAAGATCTGACCCACGCCGCGGACCCTGACGGTTCCGGCGCGCCGCCGGAAGAAGGAACGTGTTCGAGTCGCATCGAGCTCGACCTTCCCGTGCTCGGCCGGGTCGCCGCGGTGATCAGCGTGCGGGGCCAAGGCGTGTCCTGCCGTATCACCGCGGCAACGGAAACGGGACGCCGACGCCTCGATGCTGCCGGTCCCGATCTGGCCACGGCACTGTCGGATCGCGCCCTGGCACTCGCCAGTTTCACCGTCGAGCATGCATAGCCCGTCGGAACGCGAGGCGCACACTGCGACGGCGGTCGCGCTCCGCTACGCCCAGGGCGATGGCGCACCGCGCGTCGTCGCCAAAGGCCGCGGCATGCTTGCCCAGGAGATCATCCGGCGGGCCCGGGACGCGGGCCTCTTCGTGCACGAATCCGAAGAGCTGACCTCGCTGCTGATGCAGGTCGATCTCGACGAGCGCATTCCACCCAGCCTCTACGTGGCCGTCGCCGAGCTGCTCGCCTGGGTGCATCGCGTGGAGCACGCCGAGGCACACGCCACGGCGGGTCACCCGGTGCCATGATGCAGGCACAGGGCGTGACGGCCGGCAGTGCCGCCGACGACGAACGCTACCAGGTCTATTCGCGACTGGAGATCGTCTCGATCCTGCGCTCGCTGGCGGCGAAGCGCGAGCTCGTGAGCGTCCATTTCGGTAATGGCGACGCGATGCTGACGCTCGTCATCGCGGTCGATTCCGAGAACGACCAGGTGCTGCTCGACTGCTGCCCCGACCCAGCGCTCAATGCACGGCTCTTGGCGGCACGGCGCCTGGTGTGCGAATCGCGTCTCGCGCACATTCCGATCCGCTTCACCGCCGAAGGTGCGAGCGCGACGTACTTCCAGGGGGAGCCCGCCTTCGCAGTGCGCTTGCCGAGCGCGATGGCGCGGATCCAGCGACGGGAGTTCTACCGCGTCCGCGTACCTATCGCGCAACCCGTGCGCTGCGAGATACCCGCGGCACACGATGGCGTTGCCGGTGCGATGCTCGTGAGCGCACGCGTTCTGGACATGAGTTGTGGCGGTCTCTCGCTGACGGATCTGCCGCCCGCGGTGTCATGGGAGCTCGGCACCGTGCACCAGGCCTGTCGGCTCCCGCTCCCTGGCGTCGGCACCTTGGTGATCGATCTCGAGGTCGTCCGGCTGACACATGCGCCCGCAGGTCCGGCGATGCGCGGGCCGCACGCCGGCGTTCACTTCGTGGGTCTCAACGACGGCAATCGCACGCGCCTGCAGCGGTTCATCAACGAGCTGCAGCGCATCGAGCTCGCGCGCTTGCCATCATGATCCGTGCGGGCGGGCCTTGATTCGGCCAACCCCGCATTGCTGCATCGTCACCATCGCCGGCGCAAGCCGCGCGCCGCGCTCAGATTTGCAGGTTCATGACGTCGTGATACGCGGCAACGACGCGGTTGCGGACCTGGACCATCTGCTGGAAAGAGATGTTGGCCTTCGACAGCGACACCATCGTCTCTTCCAGGCTGACCTTGGGGTCGCCGAGCTGAAACCGCTCCGCGAGGCCCATTGCCTGCTGCTGGGAATCGTCGACGCGCGCGAGGCTGTTCTTCAGCACGGCGGCGAAATCCACGGGCTTGGCGCCCGCGGCGGCCGTCGCCCCGCCCGCAGCCTTCATGTCCCCGGGAAAGTGCGCGAGCGCAGCCCGTGCGGCCTCGAGCTTGGCCAGGAGCGTGTTCATCGATGTGGGTTCGATCGCCATGTCGGTCCTCCGGTCCGGAGCGCCAGCACGGAGGCGCTTCGACACGACAGCAGCATAGGCCGGCGAGCGCCCCGGGAGCGGGCCGAAATGGCAGGGAAAAGAGGGCTTAATCGGACCTTGGAGGGGGCGACCCGCTCGCAATAATCGCAGCGTTCCCCAAACCGGCGCGCATCCTCCACGTGAGCACGAGCGTTCAAACCGTTTCGACGAGTCCCATTCCCGCCGCCCCCGCGGGCCTCCTGCAGCAGGTCGAGGGCGTCGCCCGCATGCCCGTGCGCCAGATGATCGTGCTGATGATCGGTCTCGCCGCGGTGACGGCCATCGGCATCGGCACGTGGCTGTGGTCCTCCACGCCGGACTACCGCGTGCTCTACAGCAACCTTGCCGATCGTGACGGCGGCGCGGTCGTTGCCGCGCTGTCGCAGATGAATGTGCCCTACAAGATCGCCGAGGGTGGTGGGGCCATCCTCGTTCCCGGCGCGCAGGTCCACGAGACCAGGCTGCGACTCGCCTCGCAGGGTCTGCCCAAGGGCGGCATCGTCGGCTTCGAGCTGGTCGACAACCAGAAATTCGGCGCGACGCAGTTCCAGGAGCAGATCAATTACCAGCGCGGGCTCGAGGGCGAGCTGGCGCGATCCATCCAGACGCTCTCCGCGGTTGCAGCGGCGCGCGTGCACCTGGCCATCCCCAAGCCGTCGGTGTTCGTGCGCGAGCAGCAGCAGCCCACGGCATCCGTCCTCATCACCCTGCATCCCGGACGTGAGCTCGATCGGGCACAGGTCAATGGCATCGTCCATCTCGTCGCGAGCAGCGTGCCCGAGCTCGCGCTCGACAACGTCAGCGTGATCGACCAGAACGGCGCCCTGCTCTCGCGCCGTCGCGACGCGGGCGACAACGGGCTCGATGCCAGCCAGCTTTCGTATGTGAAGCAGCTCGAGCAGGCAACGATCCAGCGCATCAACGACATCCTCGAGCCCATGGTCGGGCGCGACAATGCCCGCGTGCAGGTGACCGCCGATGTCGACTTCAGCCGCGTCGAAGCCGTCGCGGAAACCTTCCGTCCGAATCAGGAGGCCAAGGCCGCCGCGTTGCGCTCGCAGCAGACGAGCCAGTCCACCACCACGTCGGGTGCAGGCCCGCAGGGCGTACCCGGCGCATTGTCGAACCAGCCTCCGGCGGCGGGCACGGCAGTGCTCGATGCCAGAGTGGCGGCGACCGGCGGTGCAGCCGCTGCCGCTGCCCCGACCAGCACGCGCAAGGACGAGACCATCGCCTACGAGGTGGACAAGAAGATCGAGCATACGAAGGGCCCGGTCGGCGGACTCCGTCGGCTGACGGCAGCAGTCGTCATCAACCAGCGGCGCCAGACCGATGCCGCCGGCAAGGTCACCCAGGTGCCGCTGTCCGCACAGGAAATGGAGCAGATCACCTCGCTGGTGCGCGAGGCCATGGGCTTCAGCAAGGAGCGCGGCGACTCGCTCAACGTGGTCAATGCGGCGTTCAGCGAGCCCGTCAAGGAAGTGATTCCGGAAGTGCCGATGTGGAAGCGTCCGGACACCATCGAGATGGCCAAGGACGCCGCACGCTATCTCGTCTTCACCGTCGTCATCGCTTATCTCTTCTTCGGGGTGCTGCGCCCGATGTGGCGCCAGGCCGCCGCGCGCGCGTTTGCCGCGCCGGCGGAACCGCTTCCCGCGCTGACCGCACCCAACAGTGCCGAGGCACTGCAGCGGGCGCGCCAGATCGCCCGCGAGGACCCGAAGGTCGTGGCCAATGTGGTGAAGACCTGGGTGAGCGGCAATGGATGACAACGGGGTGACCGACAGCGCGATCCTGTTGCTGTCGATCGGCGAGGACGAGGCGGCGCAGGTGCTGAAGTACCTGAGCCCGAAGGAGGTGCAGAAGATCGGCCAGGCGATGACGCGCCTCAAGGGCGTCACCAAGGACCGCATCGAGACCGTGCTCTCCGGATTTCACGAGCAGGCCGACCAGCAGAGCTCCATCGGGATGGATCCGGACAGCTACGTGCGTTCGGTGGTCACCCGCGCGCTCGGTGATGACAAGGCCGGATATCTTCTCGACCGCATCCTGCAGGGCGGCAATCCGGCGGGAATCGAAAGCCTCAAGTGGATGGACGCGGTGAGCGTCGCCGAGCTCATCAAGAACGAGCATCCGCAGATCATCGCGTCGATCGTCGTGCACCTCGACCGCGACCAGGCGTCGGACATCGTGGCGCAGTTTCCCGAGCGGCTGCGCAACGACGTGCTGCTGCGGGTCGCCACCCTCGATGCCATCCAGCCCGCCGCGATGCGCGAGCTGAACGAAGTGCTGTCGAAGCTGCTTTCTGGGGGCGACAGCATCAAGAAATCGTCGCTCGGCGGCATCCGCACCGCGGCGGAGATCCTCAATCACATGGGCAGCGCGCAGGAGAGCGCCATCCTCGAGGCGGTGCGCGAGTTCGATGCGCAGCTCGCGGACCAGATCGTCGACGAGATGTTCGTGTTCGAAAATCTGCTCGACGTCGACGACCGCGGCATCCAGGCGCTGCTGCGCGAGGTCCAGTCCGAGTCGCTCATCGTGGCGCTCAAGGGGGCCTCGCAGGAGCTGCGCGACAAGGTGTTCGCCAACATGTCGCAGCGCGCGGGCGAGATGCTGCGCGACGATCTCGAGGCGAAGGGTCCGGTGCGCGTGTCGGAAGTGGAAGCCGAGCAGAAGGAAATCCTGAAGATCGTGCGCCGCATGGCTGACGAGGGACAGGTGGTGATCGGAGGCAAGGGTGGCGACGGTTTTGTCTGAGATCACGCCGCGCGAGCGGCAGTCGGCCTGGCAGCGGTGGGAGCTTGCGGCCCTGCCCGCGGCACCGCCCGCTCCAGAGGCAGGTCCCGACGTCAATGCAGCCGCAGAAGCTGCCGCGGCGCGCGCGCAGGTCCTCGACGCGGCGCGCGTCGCCGGTTATGCCGAAGGCCGTGCCGCCGCCGCCGCGGAACAGGCGCGACTGCAGCGCCTGTTGGAAACGCTGGCCGCAACCATCGCCGGGCACGAGCAGCAACTCGTGGACGAAGTGCTCGATCTCGCGCTGGTGCTGGCGCGGCAGATCGTCGGTGACGCGCTCAGCCTGCGCCGCGACATCCTGCTACCCGTGGTGACGGCGGCGCTGCGACAGTTGCCGCAAGCGTCGCAACGCATCGAGCTGATCGTCAACCCTTCCGATTTCGAGCTCGTGCATGGCTACGTCGAAACGGCAACGTTGGCGCCGCGCTGTCATGTGGTGTCGAATGCGGCGATCGCCCCGGGCGGCTGCCGCATCGAGACCGAGCAGTGTGAAGTCGACGCCACGGTGGGCGCGCGCTGGCAACGCCTCCTTGCCTCCCTCGGCCGCAGTGATGACTGGCTCGAACTCGCCTGAGCTCGCCGAAGGCTGCCGCACGCTGCTGGCGGAAGCCGCGGTGCGGGCAACCAATGCGCGCCTCATCGAAGTGCGCGGACGGCTCACGCGCGTGGCCGGGCTCGTGCTCGAAGCGGTGGGCCTCAAGGTGCCGCTCGGCAGCCTGTGCGAGATCGAGCAGCGCGGCGGCGGCAAGGTCGAAGCCGAAGTCGTCGGTTTCGCCGGCGATCGCCTGTTCCTCATGCCATTTGCGGACATCCAGGGCGTTTCGCCCGGAGCACTGGTGCGCGTCATGGAGCCTCCCGCGTCGCGTCCACGGGTGAACGTACCCTGGCACCCGCTGCGCCGGGCGTCCGACCAGGCGAAGCACCTGCCGGTCGGCGACGCCTTGCTCGGCCGCGTGGTCGACGGCGGCGGGCGGCCGCTCGACAGCCTCGGCCCGCTCGTGCACCACGAGCAGCGCTCGTTGCAGAGCCGGCCCATCAATCCGATCCAGCGCGCGGCGATCGATCATCCGCTCGATGTCGGCGTGCGCGCCATCAATGCCCTGCTCACGGTCGGTCGCGGGCAGCGTCTCGGACTCTTTGCCGGCAGCGGTGTCGGCAAGAGCGTGCTGCTTGGCATGATGGCGCGCTATACGAGCGCCGAAGTGGCCGTGGTGGGCCTGATCGGCGAGCGCGGCCGCGAGGTGAAGGAATTCATCGAGAACATCCTCGGCCCGGAAGGTCTGGCGCGCTCGGTGGTGGTGGCCGCGCCGGCCGACACGCCGGCGCTGGTGCGCCTGCAGGCCGGCTCGTACGCAACGGCGATCGCCGAGCACTTTCGCGATCAGGGCCGGCACGTGCTGCTGATCATGGATTCGCTCACCCGCTATGCCATGGCGCAGCGGGAAATTGCGCTCGCGATCGGCGAGCCGCCGGCGACGCGCGGTTATCCGCCGTCGGTGTTCGCGCGTCTGCCGCAGCTCGTGGAACGGGCCGGCAACGGCGTCCCCGGCGGCGGCTCGATCACGGCGTTCTACACCGTGCTCACCGAAGGCGACGATCCGCAGGACCCGGTGGCGGACGCGGCCCGTGCAATTCTCGACGGCCACATCGTGCTGTCGCGCAGCCTTGCCGAGTCGGGACACTACCCCGCCATCGACATCGAGGCGTCGATCAGTCGCGCGATGCAATCCCTCGTGCCCGCGGAGCGCATGCGCCAGGTGCGGCAGTTCAAGCAGCTCTACTCGCGTTACGCGCGCAATCGCGATCTGATCAATGTCGGCGCCTACGTCACGGGGTCCGATCCGCTGCTCGATCATGCGATCGCGCTGTATCCGCAGCTGGAAGCATTCCTCCAGCAGGACATGCACGAGCGCGTCAGCATCGATGCCGGTGTGCGTGCGCTCGATCGGCTGTTGGGCGGTGCCCCGGGCGGATGATGAGCACAGCGGAATCGCCGCGCCACGGCCAGTACCCACGCGAATTTCGTGCAACCGGGCGCCGCCAGACGCATCGTTCCGAACCCTGACCGGCAACGCAAAGAACACAGTTTATGGCCCACATGACCGATTGGACGCGCCTGCGCGAGCTCGCGGAACAGCGGCGCGATCACTGCACCATGCGCCTCGCGGAAGCCACGCGCCAGGTGCAGGATGCGCAGCGCAAGCTGCAACTTCTGCAGGAGTACCGGCGCGAATACCTGTCGCGCATGGGCACTGCCAGCCGTGCCGGCATCCAGGGCGCGGGCTTGCGCAATTACCAGCTTTTCCTCGGCAATCTCGATCGCGCGATCGAGCAGCAGGGCGATGTCGTCGCGCAGGTCGAGCGCGAGCGCGCCCGTGTCCAGGCCACGTGGACCTCGGAGCAGCGCACGGTGCACTCGTACGGCGTGCTGCATGATCGCCAGCAGGATCACGCGCAATCGGTGCAGCGGCGCGAACAGCAGAAGCTGCAGGACGAGTTTGCGGCGCGCCCCCTGCCCCGCTTCCTCACCGGCGCCGACTGACCCGCGGGGCCGCCATGCCTATCGCATTCAATCCACCACCCTTGCCGAATCCCGAGCGTGCGGCATTGCACACGCCGGACGCGGCCGGCAATGCGACCGGGGGCGATGACGCCTTCGCCGCGGCGCTTGCCACGGCCGAACTTGGACCTGGCGGGACGGCCGTCGATTCCTCCACTGGCGCGACCCGTAGCGCAGCCGCAGCGGACGGGAAGTTGTCCGGGGCGAGTGACGACCCGGCTCTCGACCAGCGTTTACCGATGACCCCGGCGCGGCGCTGCTCGGCGCGTTGCAGGCGCTGCTGCCGGCGGCTGGACCGTCGCGTGATGCCGCGCCGTCACGCCCGCATTCGGGAACGCGCCACGAGCGCGCGCCAGCTACGTCGACCAATGCCGACTCCACAACCGTTGCGGTGGCAATCGAAGCTCTGCGTGCCGGGCAAAGAGGTGTCCCGGCCGCACCGCCGGCAAAGACTGCGGATGCGCTCGCCACGCCTCGCCTCGCCACCGGTGTTGACGCCGCCAGCGCTACTGGCACTGCCACCGCGATGACCCCGGCGACTGCCACCGCAGCTACTGCCGTGACGGTGTCCGCCGATGCGCCTGCGAAGGGTGCTGCAAGAGGCGCTGCGAACGTCCCGGCAAACAGCCCATCGCCATCAGTGGGAGCGGCTGCGACACCGCTCGATCCGGGCTTGCTGCGCGACGCCAGCGCAGGCGCGGCAAGGGCCCATGACGCAGCTTCGAGCGTCGCGAGCCCCGCAGCCACGAGCGCCACGCCAGCACCGGAAGGCGCGCCACACGGCCGCGAACCCTTGCCCGATGCGCCGGCGAGTACGGTCCCGGCCACGATCGAAGCGGCGCTGGCACGGCTCGCCGCCACCGCCACCCGCCCGGACAGCAAGGCCGTCGATGCCGATCACGCCTCGAGCACGGCGCACGCAACGGGCGCAAGCGATGTTTCGCTGCTGCCAGGCTCCGATGCGCGTGCGCCACGCATCATCGAGATCGCGCCGGCCGTGAACAGTCCTGAATGGCGGCCGGCCGTCGTGCAGGAGGTCGCACAGGTCGTGATGCTCCGCCAGGATCGCGCGGAACTGCGCCTCAACCCGGCCGATCTCGGTCCGATCGCCCTGCATGTGAAGGTCGAGGCGGGACAGGCGACCCTGCTCGTCACCGCTGCACAACCGGCCACCCGCGACGCCCTCGAGCTCGCCATTCCACAGCTGCGCGATGCTCTCGCGCAGCAGGGCATCACCCTCGGCCAGGCAAGCGTGCAGGGCGATGCGCGACAGCCCCCGGGTGAACCATTCGCCAAGCAGGCCGATGGCTCGATGCCGGCGGTGCGCACGCTCGCGCTCGCCGGTGATGCACCTGACGTTGCGCGAGTGTCACGCGGCACCATCGACGTCTACGCGTGAGCTTCCGAATTGCGGCTCTTTCAGCCGCGTATTCCGGGCTTCGATGAGAGCGGCCGGCTTCGATAATCGTCAGCGCCGCCTTCCAATCACCCGGAGTTCCGCACATCGTGGCCAAGCCTGCCGCAGCGCCCGCTGCAAAAACCGGCGCCGCACCCCTCGCTGCAGTCAAACCCGGCGTACCGCCTGCTACTCCCGCGACCGGCAAGAAGAAATCCAAGCTGCTGTGGATCGTGCTCGCACTCATGGTGCTCGGCGCGGGCGGCGGCGCGGCATGGTACTTCTTCGGCCAGACGCCTCCCGCCGGCGAGGGCGCCGAGCACAAGGCCAGTGCGCACGCGCCCCTGTTCCTCGCACTCGATCCGTTCACCGTCAATCTCGCTGAAGATTCCGGCGACCACTATCTGCAGGCCGGCATCGTCTACCAGGTTGCCGACGAGAAAGTCACCGAGCGCATGAAGCAGTACATGCCGGTCGTACGCAACCGCATCCTCCTGCTCCTTTCCGCCAAGCGCCCCAGCGATATCGTCTCCGCCGATGGCAAGCGCAAGCTCGTGGACGAACTCGTCACCGCGGCACGCGAATCGACGCCCGGCACCACGCCCGACAAAGGCATCACCGGCGCGCTGTTCTCGTCATTCGTGATCCAGTAAGCAATGCCCAACGATTTCCTGTCCGACGACGAGGTCGACGCCCTGCTGAAGGGCGTTCCGGTCGAGGACGACGCCGAAGTCGCCGAAGAGACCAAGGGCGTGCGCCCGTTCGATCTCGCCAGCCAGCAACGCCCCACGCCGGCGCGGCTGCCGGGACTCGACGCGATCAACGAGCGCTTTGCGCGCCTGCTGCGGGTCGGCCTCTTCGACTTCATGCGCCGCAGCCCGGAGATCTCCGTCGCGCCGGCGCGGTTCGTGCGCCACGACGAATTCCTGCGCGATCTCGTCGCGCCGGCGAACCTGAACGTCGTGCAGGTCACCCCGGCCGGCAGCCAAGCGCTGGTCGTGCTCGAGCCCACGCTGGTGTTCCTCATCGTCGACACCCTGTTCGGCGGCGATGGACGATTTCGCACGCGCGTCGAACCACGCGAGTTCACCCAGACCGAGCAACGCATCATTGCGCGCCTGCTCGCCGTGTTGTTCGATGCCTACCACAAGGCTTGGCAGCCGACCTGCCCACTGGGGCTCGAGCATGTGCGCTCGGAGATGCACGCGCAGTTCGCCCAGGTCGCATCGCCTGGCGATCTGCTGGTGGTGGCCACGTTCTCGGCCGAATTCGGCGCCGGCGGCGGCGCGGTGCACATCGCGCTGCCCTACGCCACGCTCGAGCCGCTGCGCGAGGTGCTCGGTGCCGGTCCGGCCGGAAAGGCTGCCACCGACCCGCGCTGGGCGCGCACGCTGTCCCAGCAGGTCCAGGCTGCCGAGGTGACGCTCGTGGCAGCGCTCGCGCACGCCAGCGTCACCGTCCGCGAGCTTCTTGCCATGCAGGTCGGCGACGTGCTCGGCGTCGAGATCGCGCCGACGATCGAGGCGAGCGTCGACGGCCTGCCGATCCTCGATTGCACTTACGGCGTGCGCAACGGCCAGTACGCGCTGCGCATCGAGCGCGTACGCGCACCCGAGCGCGACACTGCCCCAGGAGGTTCCCATGTCTGATGCAACGCCCGACGTACAAGCCCGCGCCACGACCGCCGCCGACGCCGTGACGGAACGCGCGTCCGGCGCCAGCGCGCAACCTGCCGCGGTCCTCTTCAACAAGCTGAATGCAGGGCCGGCCACGGCCGGCTCGGCCCAGGACATCGACCTCGTGCTCGACATCCCGGTGCAGGTGACGGTGGAGCTCGGGCGCACCCGCATTCCGATCCGCAACATCCTGCAGCTCGCGCAGGGCTCGGTGATCGAGCTCGAGGGACTTGCGGGCGAGCCGCTCGACGTGCTCGTGAACGGTTGCCTGATCGCGCAGGGCGAAGTCGTCGTGGTGAACGACAAGTTCGGCATTCGCCTGACGGACATCATCACGCCGTCGGAACGCATGCGCAAACTCAATCGATGAGACCAGCGTCGGCCCGGCTGCTGTGCGTCGTGATCGCGGCTGGCATACCCGTCGTTGCCGCGGCGGCGGACAGCGCGGCGCCACCGGCCGTGGGCATGACCGGCGGGTTGCTGCAGGCGCTGCTGGGGCTCGCGGTCGTGCTCGCGCTCATCTGGGGCGCCGCATGGCTCATGCGCCGCCTCCAGCCGGCAATGGGTACGCATGGCGGCGCGCTCAAGCTCGTTGCGACCCAAAGCGTGGGACAACGCGAGCGGGTCGTCGTCATCGAAGTCGCCGAGCAGTGGCTGGTGATCGGTGTCGCTCCAGGCAGCGTGAATGCACTCGCGACCCTGCCCAAGGGCAATCTGCCGCCGCCTCCCGCTGCTCCCAACGCCTTTGCCGGCCTGCTCGCCCGGGCGCGCGGCGAGCATCCGACGGCGCGATGAGCACCCGCAGCGCAGCGACGGCCCGGCGATGGCTTGCGCCGATCATCACGGCCACGATGCTCGCGGCCATCGCCTGCATCGCGCTGTGGAGCAGCGAGGCCCTGGCGCAGGCGTCCGACCTGCCGCTTTTCAACAGCCGGCCGGCCGGCGGCGGCGCGCAGAGCTACTCGCTGCCGGTGCAGACGCTGCTGGTGCTGAGCGCGCTCGCGTTCCTGCCCGCGGTGCTGCTCCTGATGACCGCATTCACCCGGATCGTGATCGTGCTCTCGCTGCTCCGGCACGCGCTCGGCACGCAGGCCTCGCCGCCCAACCAGGTGATCATCGGTCTCTCGCTCTTCCTGACGCTGTTCGTGATGGGGCCGGTCGCCGATCGCATCTACGACGACGCCTACCTGCCGTACACCCAGCAGAAGATCGGCTTCGACCAGGCGCTGGATCGCGCGCAGACGCCGCTGAAGGCGTTCATGCTGAAGCAGACGCGCGAGCCTGATCTCGCCCTCTTCTTCCGCCTCGCGCGCCAGGCACCGCCCAATTCGCGCGACGACATCCCGCTGCGGGTGCTCGTGCCCGCGTTCGTGACGAGCGAGCTCAAGACCGCGTTCCAGATCGGCTTCATGGTCTTCCTGCCGTTCCTGATCATCGACATGGTCGTCGCGAGCGTGCTCATGTCGATGGGCATGATGATGCTGTCGCCGGTGCTCATCTCGCTGCCGTTCAAGTTGATGCTGTTCGTGCTGGTGGACGGCTGGAACCTGCTCATCGGCTCACTGGTGGCGAGCTTCGGATGATGACCATCGCGCACCTTTCCATCGGACCGCCGCACGGGCGATCCCATTGTGGCGCGAAGGCCGAAGCCTCGCGTGCAAGGCAATACGGGCGAATGCGCGATTCCGGATTCCGAATACTCATTTCAGTTTCACGATTCCGGATTCCGAATTCCGAATTACAGAATCTCCTCCGATAACTGATTCCCGATACCCGATACCTGATACCTGACGCATGAATACCCAGGCCGTTCTCACCATCGCCCAACAGGCTCTCTTCGTGACGGTGCTCGTTTCCGCCCCGCTGCTCCTGACCGCCCTCGTCGTCGGTCTCGCCGTGAGCATCTTCCAGGCCGCCACGCAGATCAACGAGATGACGCTCTCGTTCATCCCGAAGCTGCTGGCGATCTTTGCCGCATTGCTGTTCGCCGGACCCTGGATGCTCGCCCAGCTCGTCGATTACGTGCAGCGCCTGTTCACCAGCATTCCCAGCGTGATCGGCTGAGCGCAGGCCCGGCCGACCGGAAGCGCACGTGTTCACCATCTCCGCCGCGGATCTCGACGTGGCGCTGGCCTCCTTCTTCTACCCGTTCTTCCGGATCCTGGCGCTCGCCTCGAGCGCGCCGATCTTTTCCCATGCCACCGTGCCGCGACCCGTGCGCATCGGCCTCGCGCTGCTCCTGACCGCGATCGTCGCACCCACGTTGCCCGCGGTGAGTCCCGTCTCGCCCTTCAGCGCCGACGGCGTACTGCTGATTGCCGTGCAGATCCTGATCGGCATCGCGATCGGTCTCGCGATGCAGATCGCCTTTGCGACCGTCACCCTCGCCGGCGATCTGATCGGACTGCAGATGGGTCTGTCGTTCGCGGCGTTCATCGATCCGCAGAACTCGGAGCAGGCGCCTCTCGTCGGCAGCTTCCTGTCCATCGTGCTGATGCTGGTCTTTCTCGCCCTCAACGGCCACCTGCTCCTGATCGCCACCCTGGTGGACTCCTTCCAGGCGTTTCCGCTGGCACCCGATGCCGTGCGCGCCCTGGACGCGATGCGCCTGGTGCGCAATGGCGCCGACCTGTTCGCGTTCGGGCTGCAGATGGCGCTGCCGGTGATCGGCGCCATGCTGCTCACCAACATAACCCTCGGAATGCTGGCGCGGACTTCGCCGCAGCTCAACCTGCTGGCGGTGGGCTTTGCGGTGACGCTGAGCGTCGGCCTGCTCATGCTACTTCTGGAGCTGCCGTTGCTCGGGCCGGAATTCGAGACGGTGATCCAGCGCGGCCTGATGCCGTTCCGCTGAAGGCGCACGAGCACGACGATAGTGAAGCGCGCAGCCGCGAGGGCAGATGGGGCCGCGTAGCATGTACGGCTTTGCCTCACACCACCGACGCCATGCCATCGACCGAATCCACCATGCGGCCCCGACATCTGCTCGGGCTCTCGGCGCATGGCTTCCACCGCGTCGCCTACTACGAATGGGGCGAGCCTGCCAATCCGCGTGTGGTCATCTGCGTGCACGGCCTGACGCGCAACGGCCGCGACTTCGACGCGCTTGCCCGCGCACTCGCGCCGACGCATCGCGTGCTCGCGGTCGACATGCCGGGGCGCGGTGAAAGCGACTGGCTGCGCGACCCGCTGGATTATGCCTTCCCGACCTATCTCGGCACGTTGACGGCGCTCATCGCCCGCAGCGGCGCCGATGCGATCGATTGGGTCGGGACGTCGATGGGTGGCCTGCTCGGCATGGTGATGGCCGCGCAGCCCGACACGCCGGTGCGCCATCTGGTGGTGAACGACATCGGCCCGGCCATCGAGCCTGCGGCGTTGAGCCGCATCTCCGAGTACGTGGGGGCGACCCCGACGTTCGACTCGCTGGCCGATGCGATCGAACACATCCGGAAGGTGTCGGCGCCCTTCGGCAACCTCTCGGCGGAGCAATGGCACGCGCTCACGCGCTCGTCGGTGGTGCAGCGTGACCAAGGACGCTGGCACCTGCGCTACGATCCTGCGATCGCAGTGCCGTTCAAGGCAGCGCCCGCCCCTCCCAACCTCTGGCCCGTGTGGGACGCGATTCGCTGCCCGACGCTGCTCCTGCGCGGCCGGGACTCCGATCTCCTCGCTCCCGCCACCGCGCAGGCGATGACGCAGCGCGGGCCGCGGCCGCAGCTGGTGGAGTTCGACGGCGTCGGTCACGCACCGGCGCTGCTCGATCCCGCGCAGATCGAGCCGATCGTCGCGTTCCTGCGCGGTTGATGCGCGCACGCTCGTGCCCATTGTTGCATTTGTGCGATCGCGTCGGCGCGCGGACGCAGTTCGCAACGGGATGACACACGGGTCCACGGTGCATCGCTTAGAATCGACGCGACTCTCCGCCCGCGGGGCCCCATGGCCTTGACCCTGAGCCTCCCCACTCTCGACGCACATCCCACGAATCCGCCGGAGACCCGCCCGGCGAAGGTTGCGGCGTGGCTCGAGTCGATCGCCCGGCGCGACGCCGCCGAGGCCGCCCGGGTGGCAGGCGACGCCCTGGCCGCGACCAACCGCGTCGCCATGAACGAAAGCCGGCGCTACCAGCTCGCCGAGAACTACTGGACCATGGCGCACGACCTCTGGCCGCTGCTCGAGCGCCGTTTCGCGCACGTGTCGCATCCCCTGTCCGGCGAGGCGCTGGAAGCCGCCAAAGCAGCGCTGTCGCTGTCGCACGAGCTGTCGGTCGCGTACAAGCATCTGCTGACCCGCGACGCCGAGCGTCGCCTGGTGCTCGGCGGACCGCGCCATCTCGCGCCGCTGGTGCACCGGTGCCTGCAGAGCATGGTGCGCACGATCACCACGAGCTTCCTCGCGTATGCGCCGGTACCGCCCAAGACATGGCTCGACGCGCACCGTGTGTATGCGTTCGCACGCGACCGCTCGCTGCATCAGCAGCCGGCCGTGCGCCATCAGCCCGAGAGCACGCCCGAGCACATCTACGTGCAGGCGTTGCTGCTCGCCCTCGCCAACCCCTACGGCCTCGCGCCCGGGCAGCTCGGCACCGTGCTGCGGTATCTGCGTGAGAACGCGCACTGGGCGAAGCTCACCGACGTGCAACCGGTGCATCGCATGGCCAAGGCGGTGGCGATCATTCCCCTCGGCCACGATTTCCCGCCGTTCTCGGCCGCCAAGGGTGGCGCGATCGAAGGGCGCAAGCTCTTCCTGCTGACGTACGACCTCGCGTTTCAGATGCAGGAGCAGCTCCGCGCCCTGGAAGCCGGCGCCGAGCCTCCGTCGGGCGTCGGACACGACGCGGTATCGCGCGGCGACTACCTCGCCCTGGTGAAACGGCTCTTGCGGCAATGGGCCATTCCACCGGCCCGGCAGTTCAACCGCGTGCCCTCGCGCGCCCGCGTGAGTTCCTGCGCGGGACTCGAAAGCATCTGGCACTGCAGTCACGCCATGCACCAGGGCGGCCATGGCGCGGTCACGCCAACCGCCGCGGCGCAGCCGGCCCTGACGCGCTGCGAGGTCATCAATCACACGCCGGCCGGCTACGCGTTGCGCCAGCTCGGCGCAAAGGCGTCGCCGCTGCGCATCGGCGAGCTCGTGGCGATCGCCATCGAAGGTCGCGGCGCGCTGCAGGTCGCGATCCTGCGCTGGTTTCGCAACACGCTGCAGGGCAGCGCCCTCGAGTTCGGCTGCGAGCTCCTGTCCGAGGCTCCCGAAGCCGCGCGCGCAGCACCGGAAGGTGCCGCGCAGGGACCAGGCGTGCCGGTGCTCGTGCTTCCGCAGCAGGAGGACGACCCGGAGGCGCCGCCACCGCAGATCGTCGTGCCCGCCGATACCTTCCGCGTCGAGCAGGCGATCACGCTCGAGAGGCGCGGCGAGACCGGCTTCGCCGTGCTGACCAAGCTCGCCGAGCAGGGCCCCGGCTTCGAGCTCTACGATTTCATCGCGGTCGGCTGACCGCATCCGGCTGCGACGTGCCAACCCTGCGCGCGGCGCTACGCGTGGCGAACGCAGCGGTGCTCGCCCTGCTGCTCTGGCAACTCCTGTGGGAATTGTGGCTCGCACCGCTGCGCGCCGGCGGGTCCTGGCTTGCCCTGAAGGCCGTTCCGCTCGCGCTGCTGCTGCCGGGCCTCGCGCGGGGCCATCCACGTACGCGGACTGTCGCGGCACTGGTGCTGCTGCTCTACTTCACCGAGGCAGTGGTGCGGGTGGGGTCCGAGCGCGGCCGCTCGGCATGGGTCGCAGGCATCGCCGCGCTGCTGGCGGTGCTGGCGTTCGTCGCGCTGTTCCTCGCCTATCGCGCCGAGCGGGCCGCGCGGCCGCGTGCGTGAGGCGTCAGCGCGACGGCGATCGCGTGCCGTCGCGTGCCGCTCCTGCGGCAAGGGTCTTGGGCAGCGCAAAGACGACGTGCTCGGGCGCGCCGTGCTGTTCGACGATGCTGGTCGCCCCGAGAGTACGCAACCGGTCGATCACCTCGCGCACCAGCACCTCCGGCGCCGATGCGCCTGCCGTGACGCCGACGCGGCTGCAACCGGCGAGCCATGCGGGCTGGAGTTGATCAGCGCGATCCACCATGTAGGCCGGCGTGCCGCGGTTGGCGGCGACTTCGCGCAGCCGATTGGAGTTCGAGCTGTTCGGACTGCCGACGACGATCACCACGTCGACCTGCGGCGCCAGAACCTTCACCGCGTCCTGCCGGTTCTGGGTGGCGTAGCAGATGTCGTCCTTCTTCGGACCGGTGATCGAGGGGAAACGCGTGCGCAGCGCCTCGACGATCTCCGCGGCATCGTCGACGGAAAGGGTCGTCTGCGTCACGTAGGCGAGGTTCGCCGGATCGCCGACCTGCAATGCCGCGACGTCGGCCAGCGATTCGACCAGATGGATGCGGCCCTGCACCTGCCCCATGGTGCCTTCGACCTCGGGGTGCCCCGCGTGGCCGATCATGACGATCTCGCGGCCCTGCTCGTGCATCTTGCCGATCTCGACGTGCACCTTGGTGACGAGTGGACAGGTGGCGTCGAACACGCGCAGGCCGCGTGCGTCGGCCTCTGCGCGCACGGACCGGGCCACGCCGTGCGCCGAAAACACCACGGTCGCGCCCGCGGGCACTTCGTCCAGGTCTTCGACGAACACCGCACCCTTGGACTTCAGGTCCTCGACCACGAAGCGGTTGTGGACCACCTCGTGGCGCACGTAGATCGGCGCCCCGAACTGCGCAAGCGCTTCCTCGACGATGGCGATCGCACGATCCACACCCGCACAGAAGCCGCGGGGATTCGCCAGCAGGACATCCATCACATTCCTTTGGGTTCGTCGGTTCGTCCGACCGGTTCGGCCGCCCCGGACCGGGGCCGGCGCTGGCGGAAGCTGTCGAGGATCAGCAATGCAGCGCCCGCGGTGATCGCGCTGTCCGCGACATTGAACGCGGGGTAATACCAGTCGCGCCAGTGGAAGAGCAGGAAGTCGACGACCGCGCCGACGGTCAGCCGATCCCACAGGTTGCCCAGCGCGCCGCCCAGGATCAGCGCCAGCCCCAGGCAGTACCAGCGATCGCCACCGCGGCGCAGGAGCCACACGATCAATGCCGTCGCGCCAGCGGCGATCGCCGCAAACAGCCAGCGCTGCCAGCCGGACGCGCCCGCGAGAAAGCTGAATGCCGCGCCCGTGTTGAAGCTCAGCACCAGCGTGAAGAACGATGTCAGCACCTTGAACTCGCCGGGCCGGAACGCCGCGAGAATCGCCAGCTTCGAGAGCTGGTCGGCCAGGATGACCGCCAGGCTCACCAGAAGCCAGGCCGCCCACCGGCGCGTGTCCGGCGAGCCGACGGGCGCGGCACGGGCGTCGGCCGAAACGTTCACGCGTACACCCGTGGCTCGCCGTTGCCGAACAGGTTGGCGCGGCAGCGTCCGCACAGCGCCGAATGGGCGGGATCGGTGCCGACGTCGGCGCGGTAGTGCCAGCAGCGCTCGCACTTCACATAGGTGCTCGGCGTGACGCGCACTGCAAGCGCATCGCCGCGCCGAACGCTCGCCGCCGATGTGATGAACACGAAGCGCAGATCGTCGCCCAGGCTCGCCAGCGGCTCGTAATCGGCATCGGGTGCCGTCACCTCCACCTCCGCCTGCAGCGACGAGCCGATGGCCCCGGCCGCACGCACCGTCTCGAGTTCCTTCAGCACGACGGCGCGGACCGCGAGAATGCGGCCCCACTTGGCGAGCAGCCGATCCTCGTCCTCGACGCCGGGCAATGCATCGATCCACGTATGGCAGAAAATCGACGCGTCGCCGGGATGAACGAGGCGCCACGCTTCTTCGGCGGTGAACGACAGCACGGGTGCCATGAGCTTCAGCAGCGCGTCGGCGATGTGCCATAGCGCCGTCTGCGCCGAGCGTCGTGCAACGCTCGTCTTCGCGGTCGTGTACAGCCGGTCCTTCAGCACGTCGAGATAGAACCCGCCGAGATCCTCCGAGCAGTACGTCTGCAAGCGTTGCACCAGCAGGTGGAACTCGAAGCGCTCGTAATCGCCGCGCACCGCAGCCGTCATCCGCCGCGCGGCGGCGATCGCATAGCGGTCGACCTCGAGCAGATCACCGACCGGCAGCGCATCGCGGGCGACGTCGAAATCAGCGGTGTTGGCGAGCAGGAAGCGCAGCGTGTTGCGGATGCGCCGATAGCTGTCGACGACGCGCTTCAGGATCTCGTCGGAGATCAGGAGATCGCCGGAATAGTCGGTTGCCGCCACCCACAGGCGCAGGATCTCGGCGCCGAGCGTGTCGGCGATCTTCTGCGGCGCGATGACGTTGCCCTTCGACTTCGACATCTTGCGGCCCTCGCCATCCAGGGCGAAGCCGTGCGTGAGCAGCGCCCGGTACGGCGGCACGCCGTTGAGCATGCACGACACGAGCAGCGAGGAGTGGAACCACCCGCGGTGCTGGTCGGAGCCTTCGAGGTAGAGGTCCGCGGGAAAACCGGTCTCCCCGGGATGCGAGCCGGCGCCGGTCTCACGTCCCTGCGGCCCGCCGAGCACCGTCTGGTGCGTCGAGCCCGAGTCGAACCACACGTCGAGCGTGTCCTTGATCTTGTCGTACTGGGCGAGGTCGTCGCCGATGAGGCTTTCGGGATCGAGCGTCTGCCAGGCTTCGATACCGCCCTGCTCCACGCGTTTGGCGACCTCCTCGAGGATCTCCAGCGTGCGCGGATGCAGAGCGCCCGTCTCACGATGCACGAAGAATGGCATCGGCACGCCCCATTGGCGCTGCCGCGACAGGGTCCAGTCGGGCCGGTTGGCGATCATCGCCGCGAGCCGGGCCTTGCCCCACGACGGATAGAAGCGCGTGGCTTCGATGCCGAGCAGCGCAAGGGTGCGCAGGGTCTGCGCCGGACGGTGCCCGCGCCAGCCCTCCACCTCGTCCATCGCCGCGAACCACTGCGTCGTGGCGCGGTAGATGATCGGCGTCTTGTGACGCCAGCAATGCATGTAGCTGTGGGTGAATTTCTCGCTGTGCAGCAGTGCATTCACCTCCCGCAGCTTGGCGACGATCTGCGGATTCGCGTCCCAGATCTTCTCGCCGCCAAAGAAAGGCAGTGATCCGGCGTAGCGGCCGTCGCCCTGCACGGGATTGAGGATGTCCTCGTCGCGCATCCCGTAGCGCCGGCAGGAGATGAAGTCCTCGACGCCATAGGCCGGGGAACTGTGCACGATGCCGGTGCCCTGGTCGAGGGTGACGTAATCGCCGAGGAACACGGGCGCCGCGCGGTCGTAGAACGGATGCCTGAAGCGGATGCGCTCGAGCGCGAGCCCCTTCGTGGTGGCGATGACTTGCCCGGTGAGGTGATAGCGCGACAGGCACGCATCGACGAGTTCGCGCGCGAGCACGAGCTGGCCGCGCGGCGTGGCAACGAGCGCGTACTCGAACTCGGGATGCGCGTTGAGGGCCTGGTTGGCGGGAATGGTCCATGGCGTGGTGGTCCAGATCACGGCCATCGCCGGACCGGCAGGCAAGGCGGCCAGGCCGAATGCCTGCGCGAGCTTGTCGCGGTCGGCTTCGTCGATCTGGAAGGCGACATCGATCGCGATGTCGTCGCGGTCCTCGTACTCGACCTCGGCTTCGGCGAGCGCACTGCCGCAATCGAAGCACCAGTTGACCGGCTTCAACCCGCGATAGACATAGCCCTTGTCGAGAATACGTCCGAGGGTGCGGATCTCATCGGCCTCGTTGCGGAAATCCATGGTGCGGTACGGGTGATCCCAGTCACCCAGCACGCCGAGGCGCTTGAAGCCGACCTTCTGCCGCTCGATCTGCTCCGCGGCATAGGCTCGCGCGAGACGCTGCGTCTCCTCGACGGCGATGTGCTTGCCGTACGTCTTGTCGATCTGCACCTCGATGGGCATGCCGTGGCAATCCCAGCCGGGCACGTACGGCGCATCGAAGCCGGCGAGCGCCTTGCTCTTGACGACGATGTCCTTGAGGATCTTGTTCACCGCGTGGCCGAGATGAATGTCGGCATTGGCGTACGGCGGACCATCGTGCAGGACGTAGCGCGGCCGCCCGGCCGATGCGGCTCGGATCGCCTGGTAGACCTTGCGCTCCTGCCACTCCTTCACCCACCCCGGTTCGCGTTTGGCGAGATCGCCGCGCATCGGGAATGCAGTGTCCGGCAGGTTCAGCGTGGACTTGTAATCGTTCTTCGGTGCAGCGGACATCGTGACGGCCGGTGAATGAAAAGGGATGGGCCGGCGGTCAGGACCGCTCGCCGGCGAAGAATGCGCGCGCCCGCTCGACGTCGCGGCCGATCTGCTGGCGCAGCGTGTCGAGATCCGGATAGCGAACCTCGTCGCGCAGCTTGTGCATGAAATCGACGGCGATGCGCCGGCCGTAGATCGCCTCGTGAAAATCGAAGATGTAGACCTCGAGCAGCGGCGTTGCCTCCGCGTCGACGGTTGGCCGGACGCCGAGGCTGGCGGCCCCCAGGCGCGGCGCGCCGCCGAGGCCGTGTACCCGCACGGCGAAGATGCCCGACAGCGGCGGTGCATGCCGCAGGGGCAGGTTCGCGGTCGGAAACCCGAGGCTGCGTCCGAGCTTCGCACCATGCGCGACGCGCCCGGCAATGCGATACGGCCGGCCGAGCAGCGCACTGGCGTGCTCCATGTCGCCGTCGGCAAGTGCTGCGCGGACGGCGGTCGATGACGCGCGCTCGCCCGCAACGGCGACGGTGCGCATGGCTTCGACGCTGAACGTGCGCGCCGCGGCGCGCAACGTGGCGAGGGTACCGGCGCGGGCCTTGCCGAACCGGAAGTCCTCGCCGACCAGCAGCCAGCGCACGCCGAGGCGCTCGACCAGCACGTGCTCGATGAACTGCTCCGGCGCGAGGCCCGCCATGGCCGCGCCAAAGCGCGCGACGTAGATGCGGGCGATGTCGTGCGCCGCGAACGCCTCCAGCTTGGCCCGCAGCGACGACAGTCGTGGCGGCGCGGATGCCGGCGCGAAGAACTCGCGCGGATGCGGGTCGAACGTCATCACCGCCGCCGGTAGGCCGAGATCATCGGCCGCCTCGGTGAGGCGGGCGAGCATCGCCTGATGCCCGCGATGCACCCCATCGAAGTTGCCGATGGTCAGAGCGATCGGGGTGTCGGCTGCGGCGGGAAGATCGCGGAAAATCCGCACGATGAGTCCGGTCTTGAAGCGGAGGCAGGAAAACCGCGTATTTTAGCCCATCGCACCCTGCCTGGCCCGGGAATCGCCACCGACCTTCCGGGCGCAGCAACGCCGCGCGAACACTGCCATGACTGGCGTTCCGCGCTACGCTGCGCGTTTTGCATCGACACCAGGAGGCACGATGGCCGCGTACGTGATTGTCGAGATCGAGGTGACGGAGGCGACGCGCTACGAGGACTACAAGCGGCTCGCGCCGGCGGCGATCGCGCAGTACGGTGGACGTTATCTCGTGCGTGGCGGGGCGACGGAGACGCTCGAGGGCGCATGGTCGCCGCAGCGCATCGTGGTGCTGGAGTTTCCCGACATGGCGGCCGTGCGGCGCTTCTATGACTCGCCCGAGTACCGGCAGGCGCGCGCGGTGCGCTCCGGCGCGGCCACGATGAAGATGATCGCGGTGCCCGGCATGGCGCCGTGACCGCGGGGCGGCCGCGCCTCAGTTGCCGGCCGTACCCGGCGTCGGCTTGAAGCCGGCGGCGATGGCCGCGGCGCCGCCCTGCACGGGCAGCACGCGCGGAGCGGGCACCGGTGCCGCTTGGCGGGCGGCGGCCACCACCTGCGTTGCGGTGACGGATTGGACGATGGTCCCGGTCGTGCCGTGCGCGTTGTGCCGGCGCTCGGCTTGCCATTGTCCACACCAGTCATCGTCGCGCACCGTGGGCCAGACCCCCTCGATCGCGTGCATCTTGGCGTTCACGGGGTTGAGGTGCGGCGCGTCGCGCCGGCACAGTCCCCACTGCAGACCGCGTGCATCGTTCGCACGCGCACTCTTGCGATCGTAGAAATGGCAGCTGACGCACTGGCTCACGAAGAAGACTCCTGCAGGCCGCGGGGGGCGCGGCGGGTGGTAGATGCGGGTTGTGGCGATCGAGCGAGGTGCGCGATCAATGCGTGACCGGCGGCGGTCGCTCGGTCGCAGGACGTTGCGCCGGGCGGGCGCCCAGTACCGGGCGCGCGTGTGCGCGAGCCCGTCGATGCGACGCCAGCGGATGCTGCAGAACGCGTGCGGCAGAGCGGGTTCGACGGCGTGCCAGCGCCGGTGCGGAACGGTCGATCACGTTGGTCCTCCGACGGCAGGCCACCTTCGGGCGGAATAAAAAGACGGTCGCCGACCGCATCGCTGTTTGCAGTTGATAACCCGGCGACCGCGGAGTGCCGTGGTCAGGCGGCCAAAACACTGACGAGCGGCGCTGCGCTTTCCTGCAGCTGGCGTGACGGCCGCACCGCCTCGCGATCGAGCGCGGCCTTGAGCTCCGCATCGGCCATGGCGGCTTCCTGCGCGAGTCGCGCATCGTAGGCGCTGCGGGCCGCGGGATCGGAGAGCGTTTCGTGCGCCGCGTGGATGAGACGCACCATGCCCGACAGGTCCTGCCCGGCGTCGGTGGTGCCGTAACCGAAGCGCTCCAGCAACTTCGTGTACGCGGCATCGATGCGTGATGGACTCGCGCCGGGCGCCAGGTCAAGCCAGTCGTAATGCGTGTAGTCCACCAGAATCTCTCCTCGTCGGGAGCGGCGCGAGACCGCCTTCACCGATGAAAAAGCAGCAAGCGTGCCAAGCATCCTGCGCGTCATGGATCACCTGCAGGAATGCATTGTTTCGGAGAGGGAATCCCGCACGCGCAAGCGGGCATCGCGCACCCGCGATGCAGCGCCGCGCATGGCCGCGTGGCGTCAGTCGCGGTCAGATCATGGCGAGCGAGGTGGGCTTGTGCGGCGGTGGAAACGCTGCGTCGAGCGCCGCCAGCGTCACCTTGTTCAGTTCAAGATTCGCGGCGGCGCGATTGGCTTCGAGATGCGTGTCATCCGTCGATTGCGGAATCGCGATCATGTCGCCTTGGCGCACGAGCCAGGCCAGGGCGAGGGTCGCCGGCGTCACGCCGAGCCCCTTGGCGATCGCCCGCAGCTTGCGGTGGCGCAACAGCGAACCCTGGCCGAGCGGCGAGTACGCCATGACGGGGATGCCGCGTGCACGTAACCACGGCAGCAGCGACCATTCGATGCCGCGTTGCTCGAGGTGATAGAGGACCTGGTTGGTGGCGCAGGTGTCGCCGCCCGCGATCGCGAACAGCTCTTCCATGTCCGGAGTATCGAAGTTCGACACACCCCAATGCCGGATCTTGCCGTCGCGCTTGAGCTCGTCGAATGCAGCGACCGTCTCGGCGAGCGGCACGCTGCCTCGCCAGTGCAGCAGGTAGAGATCCAGGTGCCCGGTGCCGAGGCGGCGCAGGCTGCGTTCGCACGCGGCGACCGCCTGTCTGCGGCCCGCGTTGTGCGGGTACACTTTGCTCACCACGAAGACCTCGTCCCGCCGGCCGGCGATCGCGCGGGCGACGACCTCCTCGGCGCCGCCGTCGCCGTACATCTCGGCGGTATCCACGAGACGCATGCCGAGATCGAGGCCGAACGTCAGCGCCTGCACCTCGCGCGCGGCCTCCTGCTTGCGCTCGCCCATGTGCCATGTGCCAAGGCCGAGCGCGGGCACCCGCGTGCCGTCCGGCAGCGATACCTCCGGGACGCTCCGGTGCACCTCTTCAGCCATCCGCGCAGGATACACGCGCCATGACGGGCACTGCGCTGACGCGCGCCGCTTCCGGAGCCGCGATGGAACGCGCAGTACAATCGATTTTCAGCGCCCATCCGCCGCCCCATGCCCCTCGATCCGGCTTCCCTCGCTCCCGCCGAAACCACCGCCTCGCGTCGTGTCGTGCATGCCGCATGCCCGCACGATTGTCCGGACACTTGCGCGATGCTCGTGACCGTCGAGAACGGTCGCGCGATCGAGATCCGCGGCGATCCTTCGCATCCACCCACGCAGGGCGTGCTGTGCACGAAGGTCGCGCGCTACCTCGACCGGACGTATTCCGACGCGCGCGTGCTGCATCCGATGCGCCGGATCGGACGCAAGGGTGAAGGTCGCTTCGAGCGCATCAGCTGGGACGAGGCACTCGACACCATCGCGCAGCGCTTCACGGCAATTGCCGCGTCGTCCGACGGGCCGCAGGCAATCGTTCCCTACAGTTATGCGGGCACGATGGGTCTGCTGCAATACGGATCGCTCGACCGCCGCTTCTTCCATCGCCTGGGCGCTTCGCTGCTCGAGCGCAACATTTGCTCGGCGGCAGGCAAGGCCGGCTGGGCGGCGACGATCGGCGCCTCGGTGGGCATGGACGTCGAGCGCTTCGCGGAAAGCCGGCTGATCCTCATCTGGGGCAGCAACCCGGTCGCGTCCAGCCTGCATTTCTGGACCCGGGCGCAGGAAGCGAAGCGCCGCGGCGCCACGCTGGTCGCCATCGACCCGTATCGCAGCGCGACGGCGGAGAAGTGCCAGCAGCACATTGCGCTCCTGCCCGGCACCGATGCGGCACTCGCGCTCGGCATGATGCACGTGCTGATCGCCGATGGCCTGGTCGATCGGGACTTCGTCGACTACCGCACGGTCGGATTCAAGGCCCTCGAGTCGCGCGTCGCAGACTATCCGCCGGAGCGGGTCGCGCGGCTGTGCGGAGTGGCCGCGCAACAGGTGATCGACCTGGCACATGCGTACGGCACGACGCGACCGGCGGCAATTCGCGTGAACTACGGCCTGCAGCGCCATGCCGGCGGCGGCAATGCGGTGCGCGCGATCGCGTGCCTGCCGGCATTGGTCGGCGCCTGGCGGCATCCGGCTGGCGGCGCGCTGCTCTCTTCATCGGGAACCTATCCGACGGACAGCAACGCCCTCGAGCGTCCCGATCTCATCCGCGGCACGCCACGCACGATCAACATGAGCACCATCGGCGATGCCTTGCTCGAGGAACGCAATCCGCCGATTCGCGCGATCTACGTCTACAACTCCAATCCGGTGGCAGTGGCGCCCGAGTCGGCGAGGGTCGCCGCGGGCTTCGCACGCGAGGATCTTTTCTGCGTGGTGCACGAGATCTTCCGTACCGACACGGCGGACTACGCCGACATCCTGCTGCCCGCGACGACGCAGCTCGAGCAGACGGACGTGCACACGTCCTACGGTCATCTGTACGTCCAGGCGAACAACCCGGCGATCGAGCCGCTCGGCGAAGCGAAGCCGAATACCGAAGTGTTCCGTCTGCTCGCCGCACGCATGGGTTTCGACGACACGTGCCTGTACGACTCCGACGATAAACTGGCGCAGCAGGCATTTCGCGCCACGCATCCGCACGCGGCGGGACTCGACTGGGCGAAGCTCAAGGAGGACGGCTGGCAGCGCCTCGCCGTGCCGGAGCAATACGCGCCTTTTGCCGAGGGAGAGTTTCCCACCCCATCGGGCAAATGCGAGTTCTATTCGGCGGGCCTGGCAGCGCAAGGCCACGATCCGCTGCCGACCTTCGTGCCGCCGCGCGAGTCGGTGGTGAGCAATCCCGCATTGGCCGCCCGCTTCCCGCTGGCGTTCATCTCGCCGCCGGCGCGCAACTTCCTCAACTCGTCGTTCGCCAACCTGCCGGAATTCCTCGCCGAGCAGCAGAAGCCATGGCTCGACATCCACATCACGGACGCCGCGGCGCGCGGCATCGCGTCCGGCAATCTCGTGCGCATCCACAATGACCGTGGCAGCTTCACGGCGACCGCCCGGGTGGGTGAGCGCGCGCGACCCGGCGTGGTCGTCTGTCCGTCGATCTGGTGGAAGAAGCTCGCGCCCGACGGTTGCAACGCGAATGCCGTCACCAGCCAGGCGGTCACCGACTTCGGCCGTGCTGCAACGTTCTACGATTGCCTGGTCGAAGTCACGAGGGCGGATACGTCCGAGGGTCGGGCTTCAGCCTGACAACGCGAGCCGCAAGCCGCGCGTGGGAACGCGCACGCTGTGCGCCTTGGACGCACTCACAACTTCCGCACCAATCCGACCATCACCCCGAAGATCTCCAGCGCGCCCTCCGGCCGGATGATCGGATATGCCTTGTTCTCCGGGCAAAGGATGAACCGTCCGCGCTCGAGGTCGAGCCGCTTGAGCGTGAACTGCCCGTCCACGATCGCCACCACGATGTCGCCGCGCTTGGCGGACGCGGATTTCTGCACCACGACCAGGTCGCCCTCGAGGATGCCCGCGTCGATCATGGAGTCGCCGCGGACGCGGATGAGCACCGTTTCCGACGGCCGATCGATGAGGTAATCGTCGATGGTCAGCGCATCGCCCTGGCCGTCATCGACCGGGCTGGGCATGCCGGCCTGCACCGGTGACTCCGCCAGCGGCCGCTCGAAAAATCTCCTCGTCGGCGCGAGCCGCCGATCAGGCGTCGTGTCGAGATAGCCCGCCAGCTTCAGCCGCGCCACCATCGCGGCCACCGACGACTTCGACTTCAGCCCGAGCAGTTGCCCGATGGACGAGTACGAGGGCAGCGCCCGATGGCGCGCGTAATAATCCTGCAGCAGCGCGAGATAAGAACGATCGTTCGACATGGCGCTACAATAGCGAACGACCGTTCTGCGGTCAAGCGCCCGGCGGCGTCGCCCGCGGGGCCCGGCCGGGGAACAGGATCCGGCGCGCTTCACCCACACCCGGGACTCGACCCGTGCGTCTTTTCGCGCCAGTGCTGGCCTTCGTCGATCTGGAAACCACAGGCATGGGAGCAGCCACCGAGGCGATCACCGAGGTGGGGATCGTGCGCGTCGCGGCCGATCCGGCCGGCGTCGCCCCGCCGCAGGTGACGGAATGGAGCAGCCTGGTGAGCCCCGGGGTGCCGATCCCGCCGGAGATCGAGGCCCTGACCGGCATCACCAATGCCATGGTGCGGCACGCGCCTCCCTTCGCGGCAGTGGCCAACGTGGTGAGCGAGATGCTCGCCGACGCCGTGTTCGTCGCGCACAACGCCCGCTTCGACTATGGCTTCCTCAAGCACGCGTTCGCCCGCCTGGAGCGGCGCTTCACCGCCCGCGTGCTGTGCACGGTCAAGCTGTCGCGCCGGCTGTTCCCGGGGGCCGCGCGCCACGGCCTCGACGCGGTGCTCGAGCGGCACGCGCTGCAGTGCCCCGACCGGCATCGAGCGCTGGGCGATGCCCGCGCGTTGTGGGCGTTCGTGCAGGCGCTCTACCGCGACCTCGATCCGGACGTCATCGAAGCGACGGCGCGGCGCATCCTGCGCACGCCGAGCCTGCCGGCGCACCTTTCACCCGACGCGCTCGACGCGCTGCCCGAGAGCCCCGGCGTGTATCTGTTCTACGGCGACAACGCGCTGCCGCTGTACATCGGCAAGAGCCGCAACCTGCGCGAGCGTGTCACCGCACATTTCTCGTCGGATTACCGTTCCGCAACGGATCAGCGTCTCGCCGCCGAGATAAGGCGGATCGAATTCGAGGAAACCGCCGGCGAAGTCGGCGCCTTGCTGCGCGAGGCGGTGCTGGTCAAGACCCTGTTTCCCGCGCACAACCGCGCTCTGCGGCGCAAGGCCGAATCGGGCGTGCTGGAAATCCCCGCCGACGGCGCGGCGCCGCGCTTCACGCCGGCGGCGGCCGTGGCGGCGGCGGAACTCGCTGGTCACTACGGGCCGTTTTCGTCGCGGCGGCAGGCGCGTGAGGTGCTGCGAAACGCCGCTCACGCGCACCGGCTGTGCTGGACCGCCCTCGGCCTCGAACGACGCGTCGGTCCCTGCTTCGCGCGGCAGGTGCAGCGCTGCGCGGGTGCTTGCGTGGGCACGGAATCGCCGACGGCACATCACACGCGCCTGCAGGCCGCGCTGCAACCAATGCAGATTCCCCGCTGGCCATTCCCCGGACCGGCCATCCTGCAGGAGCGCGCAGAGCTCGGGACGCGCGTCGATGCGCATGTGGTGCGCGACTGGTGCTGGCTCGGGACGGCACACGACGACGCGGAGCTCGCCGCGCTGCTGGAGGCACCGCCGCGTCCCGTATTCGATGCCGACATCGCCCGTACGCTGATGCACGCCATCAGGCGGAAGAAGGTTCCGGTGCTGCCGGTTCCTGCAGCTCCGCAGGCCTGGGATGACGCCTGACAGTGGCCCGACGCGCCGCGCGAGCGGTGCCTTTACTGCAGCAACGGGCTTCCCGCCTCGGCAAGGTCGGCGCCGGCAATACTGGCTTGGCCGGCGAGCAGCGCAATGTACTGTCGCAATGCCTGTGCTTCCACTTGCAGGGTGAGGTAGTGCGCGATGTCCTGCGCGACCGCTTCGAACGGCACGGCTGCGCCGGGTATGCGCCTCGCCACGTCGACGATGTGAAACCCGTGGCGCGTTGCGACGAGCTCCGGCAGGATGCCCGTGGCTGTGGTTCCGAAGATTGCGCGCTCGAATTCGGGAACCATCGTGCCACGGCCGAACTGGCCGAGGCTGCCGTCCTGTGCGCCCGACGGGCAGTTCGACTGCGTGCGCGCGACGTCGGCGAAGGTGTCGGGTGCTTTGCGCAGCGCGGCAAGCACGGCCTGCGCGTGCTGCCGCAAAGCCATCACCGGAACCGCCGGAGTGACCGCGAAAAGGATGTGGCGTACCTCCACGAGCTCCCCGGACGTGAATCGGGTCGGATGCATGGCGTGGAACCGGCGGCACTCGGCTTCGGTCGGTCGGGGCGTTCGAACCTCCGCGTCGAGCACGGCTGCAATCACGCCGTCTTCCTCCGCGCGCGACGCAAACGTCACCTCCGCGCGGGAGCGGCCTTCGGCAAGCATGCCGAGCTCCCCGGCACGCTGAAGCAGCAGCTCGCGCACGGCCAGGGAGCGCCGCGCGGCAGCCTCGGGGTCGGGTGCATCGCCGTACAGCGCAGCTTCACGCGTGATCGCGTCCTGGTCGATCAGCCGGTCATTGATCTGCAGTGACATGGCGGGTTCCTAGCGCGAGCGCACGAGCTGATAGGCGCGCGTGACATAGCCCACTGCAGCGAATCCGCTCCAGATGTGCACGAGGCGCGAGAAGGGAAATACCAGGAACAGCGTCATGCCGAGCACGAGGTGCGCCTTGAACACGGGTGCGACATCCACCACGAGATCGGCCGCTCCGCCGCGGAAGGTGACGATGTGCTGGGCCCACTGCATGAGCTTCACCATCTCGACGCCATCCATGTGCTGCAGCGAAACGGTGATGCTGAAAAGACCGAGCAGGAGCTGCGCCAGCAGCATGAGGAGGATGATCACGTCCATCGTGCGGCTGTTGGTGCGGATGCGCACATCGGAGAGCCGCCGGTGCAGCAGCAGCAGCAGGCCAACGAGGCACGCGAGACCGGCCAGTCCACCGGCGACGACGGCGAGCAGTTGCTTGGCGGGTGCGGTCACGCCCAGTGCGTGCCAGACCGTCAGCGGCGTCAGCAGTCCGACGAAGTGACCGAAGAAAATGCCCAGGATCCCGATGTGGAACAGGTTCGAGCCCCAGCGCAGCTGCCCGCGGTGCAGCAACTGCGAGGAATCGCTCTTCCAGGTGTACTGGTCACGATCGAAGCGGATGAGGCTCCCCGCGAGGAATACCGCGCCGGCGAGGTAGGGATAGATCCCGAACAGGAACATGTGCAGATAGGACATTGCTTCTCTCCGTGAGCGTCACGCCTGGCGCGGCATGAATTGGACGACGGACACTGCGGCCGGTGCCGGTATTGCGCTCGAGCATCCCTGTGCGTTCGGCGGACCGAAGAACACCGGATCCTCCTGCCACTCCTCATCCAGCGGCTTCTCGGTCTCCTCGCGGACTTCGGCGCGAGGGGCGAGACCCTTCTCGCCGATGGCCGCCAGCACCGCTGCCAGCACGGCACCGTACCTGCTGCCCCGTACCTGCAGCGCCTCGCCGATCTTGCGCACGATGTGCGCACAATCGCCGAGGATCTCGCGGGCGGCCGCGGGCTCCAAGGACACGAACTCGAGGATCGCGGGCAGGTAGTCCGGCAGCTCGTGGGTCGCGAGGCCGTAGCCGGCGCGCGCATAGAGCGCCTTCAGATCGACCATGGCCTGGCCGCGCTCGCGGGAGTCGCCATGCACGTGCTCGAACAGGTGCAGGGCGGTGCGGCGTCCCCGGTCGAACAGGTCGACGTAGCGCTCCTGCAGGTGGATGAGATCGCCCGCCTCGAGCTCCGCGATCAGCCGGGCGACGTCGCGCCTGCACTGCCGCGGCAGCTTGCGTGCATCGGCCACGATCGTGCGGATTTCCGGGAGCGCGGCGACAAGCTCCGGCGAGGGATACGTGAGCAGCGCACCGAGCGCCTTGAACAGCACGGTCATGTCATTGCTCCTGCAGCTGCTTGATAGGGATGGTCTTGCGCTTCTTGCTGCCGAAGAGCGATGTCTCGGTCTGTCCGTCGGAGCAGCCGTTGCCGAAGGAGAAGCCGCAACCGCCGCGGATGTCGAACGCGTTCTCCGCGTATTCGCGATGCGCCGAGGGAATGACGAAGCGGTCCTCGTAATTCGCGATCGCCATGTACCGGTACATCTCCTCGACCATCGCCCGCGACAGCCCCGTCTGTTGCAGCACCGCGGCGTTCTCGCGTTTTTCCACATGGCGGTCGCGCATGTACGCCCGCATGGCCAGCATGCGCTCGAGCGCACGCACCACCGGGGCCTCGTCGCCCGCCGTCAGGAGATTGGCGAGGTACTGCACGGGAATGCGCAGCGCGCGCACGTCAGGCAGCTCGCCGAAGGCGCCGATGTGTCCCGCGTGGGCGGCAGACTGGATGGGCGAGAGCGGCGGCACGTACCACACCATCGGCAGCGTCCGGTATTCCGGATGCAGCGGCAGTGCCACCTTCCATTCCATGGCCATCTTGTACACGGGCGATTGCGTCGCCGAATTGAGCCATGCCTCGGGCACGCCGTCGCGGCGCGCCTGCGCGATCACCTCGGGATCGGTGGGATCGAGGAAGACCGAGAGCTGCGCTTCGTACAGCGCCTTCGGATCCTCGACCGATGCCGCGGCCTCGATGCGGTCGGCGTCGTAGAGCAGCACGCCGAGGTAGCGGATGCGTCCCACGCACGTCTCGGAGCACACGGTGGGCTGGCCCGCTTCGATGCGCGGATAGCAGAAGATGCACTTCTCCGCCTTGCCGGTGGACCAGTTGTAATAGATCTTCTTGTACGGACAGCCGGACACGCACATGCGCCAGCCGCGGCACTTGTCCTGGTCGATGAGGACGATGCCATCCTCCTCGCGCTTGTAGATCGAGCCCGACGGGCACGACGCGACGCAGGCCGGGTTGAGGCAATGCTCGCACAGCCGCGGCAGGTACATCATGAAGGTGTTCTCGAACTGGCCGTAGATCTCCTTCTCGATGTCGCGGAAGTTCGCATCCTTGCTGCGCTTGGCGAATTCACCGCCCAGGATCTCCTCCCAGTTCGGCCCCCACTCGATCTTCTCCATCCGCTTGCCGGTGATGAGACTCACCGGCCGCGCGACCGGGCTCGCCATCATCTCCGGCGCGCTTTGCAGGTGCTCGTACTCGAAGGTGAACGGCTCGTAGTAGTCGTCGATCTGCGGCAGGTTCGGATTGGCGAACATCTTCATGAGCAGCGTCCACTTGCCGCCCTGCTTCGGCTCGATCTTGCCGCTCGACCTGCGCACCCAGCCGCCGTTCCACCGGTCCTGGTTCTCCCATTCCTTGGGATAGCCGATGCCCGGCTTGGTCTCCACGTTGTTGAACCACGCGTACTCCATGCCCTCGCGGTTGGTCCATACGTTCTTGCAAGTCACGGAGCAAGTGTGGCAGCCGATGCACTTGTCGAGATTGAGGACCATGCCGATCTGTGCGCGAACTTTCATTTCGTGACTCCTTGCGACAAGTGCATCCCTGTCTCGCTCCCTCTCCCCGTTCGGGGGAGGGCCGGGGCGGGGGGAGAGTTCCGCAGCCGAGGCGCTTGTCGAGAGAGGACCATGCCGATCTGTGCGCGAACTTTCATTGCCGTTCTCCAGTGGCCTGCGCGGAGGGCGCCGCCGGGGTGTCGAGCCAGTCGACCTTGTTCATCTTGCGCACCACGACGAACTCGTCGCGGTTGGTGCCGATCGTCCCGTAGTAGTTGAAGCCGTACGACAGCTGGGCGTAGCCCCCGATCATGTGGGTGGGCTTGAGCACGATCCGCGTCACCGAGTTATGGATACCGCCGCGCGCGTGGGTGATCTCCGACCCCGGTGTGTTGATGATCTTTTCCTGCGCGTGGTACATGAGGCACATGCCGTTCGACACCCGCTGGCTGACCACCGCGCGCGCGGTGATCGCGCCGTTCACGTTGTAGAGCTCGATCCAGTCGTTGTCCTCGATGCCGGCGCGCTGGGCGTCGACTTCCGACAGCCAGACGATCGGCCCACCGCGCGACAGCGTGAGCATTATCAGGTTGTCGGTGTAGGTCGAATGGATGCCCCACTTCTGGTGCGGCGTGATGAAGTTCAGCACCACCTCCGGATTGCCGTTGGGCCGCTTGCCCACGATGGGGGCGACGGCCTTGACGTCGATCGGCGGCCGATACACGCACAGTCCCTCGCCGAATGCCAGCATCCACTTGTGGTCCTGGTAGAACTGCTGGCGCCCGGTGAGCGTCCGCCACGGGATCAGCTCGTGCACGTTGGTGTAGCCGGCGTTGTAGGACACGTGCTCGGACTCGATGCCGCTCCACGTGGGGCTGGAGATGATCTTGCGCGGCTGCGCCTGCACGTCGCGAAAGCGGATCTTCTCGTCCTCCTTGGCCTCGGCAAGATGCTTGTGCTCGCGGCCGGTGATCTTCGAGAGCGCTTCCCAGGCCTTTACCGCCACCTCGCCGTTGGTCTCGGGCGCGAGCATCAGTACGACCTCCGCCGCATCGATGTCCGAATCGATACGTGGCATCCCCTTGGTGATGCCCTCGTCCGTCACCGGATAGTTGAGGTTCGCGAGCTGCGCGACCTCCGATTCGGTGTTCCAGGCGATGCCCTTGCCGCCATTGCCGATCTTGCTCATCAGCGGCCCGAGAGCGGTGAACTTCTTGTAAGTATTCGGGTAATCGCGCTCGACCACCGTGATTTGCGGCGCCGTCTTCCCCGGCACGAAGGCGCACTCGCCCTTCTTCCAGTCCTTCACGTCGAGGGCCTGCGCGAGCTCGCTTGGGGTGTCGTGCATCGTCGGGGTCAGCACGAGATCCTTTTCGACCCCGAGATGGCCGACGCACACCTCCGCGAATTTCTTGGCGATGGCCTTGTAGATGTCCCAGTCGCTGCGTGCTTCCCACGCCGGGTCCACTGCGGCCGACAGCGGATGGATGAAGGGGTGCATGTCGGAGGTGTTGAGATCGTTCTTCTCGTACCACGTCGCCGTCGGCAGCACGATGTCCGAGTACAGGCAGGTCGTGGACATCCGGAAGTCGAGCGTGGTGATGAGGTCGAGCTTGCCTTCGGGCGCTTCGTCGCGCCATGTGACTTCCTCGGGCTTCTGCCCGCCGAAGGCGCCGAGGTCCTTGCCCTGCACGCCATGCGTCGTGCCGAGAAGGTGCTTCAGGAAATACTCGTGACCCTTGCCGGAGCTGCCGAGCAGATTCGAGCGCCATACGAACAGATTGCGCGGGAAGTTCGCCGGAAGGTCCGGGTCCTCGCAGGACAGCTTCAGCGCCCCGGTCTGCAGGCGCTTGACGGCATAGTCCCTGGGATCCTCGCCGGCACGGGCGGCTTCGCTGCACACCTGCAGCGGGTTGGTCTGCAGTTGCGGGGCACTCGGCAGCCAGCCCATGCGCTCGGCGCGCACGTTGAAGTCGATGAGGCTGCCGGTGAAATCGTTCGGGTCGGCAAGCGGCGACAGGATCTCCTTCACTTCGACCTTCTCGTAGCGCCACTGGTCGGTGTGCGCATAGAAGAACGATGTCGAGTTCATCTGCCGCGGCGGACGATGCCAGTCGAGCGCGAACGCCAGCGCGGTCCAGCCGGTCTGCGGCCGCAGCTTTTCCTGCCCGACATAGTGCGACCAGCCACCTCCGGACTGGCCGACGCAGCCGCACATGATCAGCATGTTGATGATGCCGCGGTAATTCATGTCGCACTGGAACCAATGGTTCATCCCGGCGCCGATGATCACCATCGACTTGCCGTGCGTCTTGTCGGCGTTGTCGGCGAACTGGCGGGCAATCGTGATCACCTGGTCGGCGGGCACGCCGGTGATGTGCTCCTGCCATTTCGGCGTGTACGGCACGTCCTCGTCGTACGACTGCGCGACGTTCCCGCCGCCAAGGCCGCGATCGATGCCATAGTTGGCGCAAAGGAGGTCGAACACGGTCGCGACATACGTGTCGCCATCGACGGTGCGGATGCGACGTACCGGGACGTTGCGCGCCAGGACGTCGCCGCCCTGATCGTTGTGCCGGAACCGTGCGTGCTCGATGCCGCCGAAGTACGGGAAAGTCACCGCGACGACATCATCGCGGGCCTCGATGAGCGAGAGACGCAAGGTGACGTCGGCGCCGGTCGCGCCGCTCTTCTGCTCGAGGTTCCACTTGCCGAGATCGCCGCCTTCCTTCTGCGTCCAGCGATAGCCGATCGTGCCGTTGGGGGCGACCAGCGTGTTCGTCGTCTCGTCGATCGCGACCGTCTTCCACTCGGGGTTGTTGGCCTGGCCGAGGCCGCCATCGAGGTCCGAGGCCCGCAACATGCGGTCGGCGACGAGGCGATCGCCGCGCCGGACGAGACGCACCAGCATCGGCATGTCGCTGTAGCGCCGGCAATAATCCTGGAAATACGCGGAGGGCCGCTCGAGGTGGAATTCCTTGAGGATGACGTGGCCCATCGCCATCGCGAGCGCCGCGTCCGTGCCCTGCGTCGGGTGCAGCCAGAGGTCGGCGAGCTTCGACACCTCGGCATAGTCCGGCGTAACCGCGACGATCTTGGCGCCCTTGTAGCGGACTTCGGTGAAGAAGTGCGCATCCGGCGTCCGGGTCTGCGGAACGTTGGATCCCCACGCCATGATGAAGGTCGAGTTGTACCAGTCGGCGGACTCGGGAACGTCGGTCTGCTCGCCCCAGGTTTGCGGGCTCGACGGCGGCAGGTCGCAATACCAGTCGTAGAAGCTCAGGCAGACGCCGCCAATGAGCGACAGGTAGCGGCTCCCCGCCGCGTAGGAGACCATCGACATCGCCGGGATGGGCGAGAAGCCGACGACGCGATCCGGTCCGTGCTTCTTGATCGTGTACACGTTGGCGGCGGCGATGATTTCCTCGACCTCGCCCCACTGCGAGCGCACGAAACCGCCCATGCCCCGCACCGACTTGTAGGCGCGCGCCTTCACCGGATCCTCGACGATCGAGGCCCACGCCTCGACCGGGCCGAGCGTCTTGCGGGCTTCGCGCCACAGGCGCACCAGACGCCCGCGCACCAGCGGATACTTCACCCGATTGGCGCTGTACAGGTACCAGGAGTACGACGCTCCACGCGAGCAGCCGCGCGGCTCGTGATTGGGCATGTCGGGGCGCGTGCGTGGATAGTCGGTCTGCTGGGTCTCCCACGTGACCACGCCGCCCTTCACGTAGATCTTCCAGCTGCACGAGCCCGTGCAGTTGACGCCGTGGGTGGAGCGCACGATCTTGTCGTGGGCCCAGCGGTCGCGATAGGCGTGCTCCCAGGTACGCGTCTCTTCGGTGACCACGCCGAAGCCATCCGCAAACGGCTCGCGCTCGCGTGTGAAGTAGGTCAATCGATCGAGGAAGTGGCTCATGCGGGACTCCGGTGTTGCCTGGTTGGCGCGCACGCAGGGTCACCGGCGCGCGGCGGATGCAGGAATGTAAGAGAGCTGGTCATCGCGACATTTGATCTCGCGCATAGAACCACCACGTCACGGCCATGCACGAGCAGTAGAAGACCAGAAATGCACAGAGTGCTGCGGCCGTGCTGCCGGTCGCGGCGAGGGCCGTGCCGTACGCCTTGGGGATGAAGAATCCGCCGAACGCCGCGATGCCCGACGCCAGGCCGAGGGCCGCCGCACCTTCGAGCGTGCCTTCGCGCGCGGCGGTGGCTGTACCTGCGCCGGTTGTCCCCAACGCTGCACGGCGCGATGCGATGAAGGCCGCGGGAATCATCTGGAACACGGCACCGTTGCCGATGCCGCTCGCGATGAACAGCACCCAGAAGAGGGCCACGAACATCGTGTAATCGTTCAGCGACGGCGTTGCCCCCGTCAGCACCAGCAGGGCAGTGACCGCCGCGGCCATGACGCCGAACATGGCCAGCGCGATGCGGGCACCGCCACGCCGGTCGGCGAGCCATCCTCCGAGCGGTCGCGCGACTGCAGCCAGCAGTGGACCGACGAATGCATACCAGCGCGCATCGACGCCGGCGAACTGCGTCTCGGCGACCAGCGGGAATCCCGCCGCAAAGCCGACGAAGGACCCGAAAGTGCCGAGATAAAGCCACGCCAGCAGCCACGTGTCGCGGCGGACGAACACCACGGCCTGGTCGGCGAGCGAAGCACGCAGCGTCGTGAGGTCATCCATGCCGAACCATGCTGCCGCCGCGGCGATCACGATCAGCGGCACCCATGCGTACCCGGCGTTCTGCAGCCACACGGCGCGCACTTGTGTATCGTCGGTCCACGTCTGCGGTGCGCTGGCGAAGCCACCCACGAGCGCCACCGCGATCACGAGGGGCACGACGAGCTGCGCGAGCGCAACACCGACGTTGCCCACGCCTGCCACCCACCCCAACGCGGCCCCCTTGCGATCCGCCGGGTAGAAGAAGCTGATGTTGGCCATCGTCGAGGCGAAGTTGCCGCCGCCGATACCGGCGAACACCGCGAGCAGCAGGAACGTGGGATAGGTGGTGCTGGGATCCTGCACGGCCAGGCCGAGGCCGATTGCGGGCACCAGCAGCGCGAGGGTGGACATCGCGGTCCACGTGCGCCCGCCGAACATCGGCACCATGAAGGAGAACAGCAGGCGCAGCGTACCGCCCGCCAGTCCCGGCAGCGCCGCGAGCCAGAAGAGCTGGTTGGCGCTGAACCGGAACCCCACGTGCGGCAGCTGCACGACCACGACGCTCCACACCATCCACACCGCGAACGACAGCACCAGCGACGGCGTGGCGATCAGGAGATTGCGGCGTGCGATGACCTCCCCCTCGCGCGCCCAGAAGAGGCGGTCGTCCGGCTCCCAGTAGACGATTTGGGGAGACATCGTAGTCATCGGCGCACGACGCAGCCGCTCGGTTGCGTCATGCGCTCCGTCGTCGGCTTCGAGCTCGCCTGCCCGCACGTGTGCTGCACCGATCACGGGTTCTTCACGTATGCATGGCGGCGCAGGTAGAACCACCAGTTGAGCACCAGGCACACGCCGTAGAACACCGCGAAGCCGTACATCGCGGCCTGGGGGGTGCCGGCGTTGATCTGGTTGCCGATCACGATCGGCGCGACGAACGCGCCGTACGCCGCGATGGCGGACGTCCACCCCAGCACGGGACCGGCCTGCGTGCGGTCGAAGATCACGCCGATGGTGCGGAAGGTCGAACCGTTGCCGATGCCGCTCGCCGCGAAGAGCAGGACGAAGAGCAGCATGAAGCCGAGGAAGTACTTCTCCGGCGTGGCCGACTGGTAGGCCTGCTGCATGACGTAGCCGACCGCGACCGAGGCGACCACCATCACGGCGGAGATCACCTGCGTCACGATCGAGCCGCCGAGCTTGTCGGCGATCCAGCCGCCGACCGGACGGATCAACGCGCCCACGAACGGGCCGATCCACGCATAAGCAAGCACCGCTGGGGCGTTCGGGTTGTTGAGGGTGTGTTGCAGCACGCCGGCGGCGTCGCGCACGTGACTCACGCCGAAGATCACCTTCATCGAGAGCGGCAGCGCCATGGAGAAGCCGATGAACGAGCCGAAGGTCACGATGTAGAGCGCGGTCATCGACCACGTGTGCTTGTTCCGGAAGATGGCGAACTGCTTGGCAATGCCTTCCTTCATCGTGCCAAAGGCGGTGAGCCGCATGATGGTGAGCGCGGCAAGCACGTCGAGCGGGATCGCCACCCACATGCTGATGAGCCCGAGGCCCGTGGGCTTCGGCAGGTACAGGTACAGTCCGAGGATCGACGGTATGAACGCCAGGGTGTAGAGCCAGGTGATCTTCGCGAAGGCGACGAGCGGATTGCCGGTGCCGGGCGAAACGATCTTGAGATTGTTCATCCCGAGCCAGCACAGGATCGACAGCGGCACGAGTGACGTCACCCAGGCGAATCCGGCGTTCTGGATCCATGTGGGCGTGCCCGCGGGGATCTTGCCGAAGATCCAGCCGCTGTCCTTGAGGAGCGTCATCGGCTCGCCGCCGAGCGCCCCGAAGATGCCGAAGGTCATCACCAGCGGGATGACGATCTGCATGGTGGTCACGCCGAAGTTGCCGATGCCGGCATTCAGGCCGAGGGCCGTGCCCTGCAGCCGCTTCGGAAAGAACGTGCTGATGTTCGACATCGAGCTCGCGAAATTGCCGCCACCCACGCCGGACCAAAGCGCCATGAGCTGGAACGCCCAGAGCGGCCAGTCCTTGTGCTGCAATACGATGCCCGTGCCGATCGCCGGCGCGAGCAGCATAGCCGTCGTCAAGAAGATCGTGTTGCGGCCGCCCGCGAGGCGGATCAGGAACGATGCCGGGATGCGCATCGTTGCGCCGGCGATCCCGGCGATCGCCGTCAGTGTGAAGAGCTCGGCCTGGGTGAACGGGTACCCGGCATTGAGCATCTGCACGGTGATGATTCCCCACATCCCCCACACCGCGAAGCCGCACAGCAGCGCGGGGACGGACAGCGCGAGGTTGCGATAAGCGATGCGCTTGCCGACGGCCTCCCAGAACACGGGATCCTCGGGCCGCCAGTCGTCGATGTCGGCCCCGTGCGGGCGTGGCGGCGCCACGCCGCCGGCTGGCTGGAGCGCCGGTCGTGCCGTGGTGTGGGCGGTGGTCTGGATCGTGGGCATGGCGTGAATCCTTCGCGAGCGGGAATTCGGATCAGCCTCTGAGGCTGAAGGCCTTGGCGTGATGGCCGATGACCTCGGTCTGGCGGACTTCGGTCCAGTACATCCAGATGAGCGACACCCAGACCACGCCGTACGTCAGCATGAACTCGCTGGTGCGTACTCCGGTGAGATCGTGCAGCGCGCCAAAGAGGATCGGCAGCAGGAAGCCTCCGAGCCCGCCAGCGAGGCCGACGATGCCGGAGATTGTCGCTGCGACGCGGGTGGCCGCCGTCGTCATGAGGTCGCCGTGGAAAGGGCGGAGCGAGTCATGCGCGCATCGTAGAGGCCAGCGCGCCCGCGAGGCATCCCGCCGTGGAGGTAATGGGGTCAGTGCAAGTTAACTAGGCCGAACGGCCATGCGGCGGAGGCAGGCATCCGCCGATCGAACAATGAGGCGCGGCGTCGCAGGGTTGCTGGGGCAAGCACAAATCTGCGTGCGAGCGCTCATCCGTCAATTGCACGCGCCTGAAACGGGCTTGTACTCGTCTTACTGGAGTTGGGTGGTGCGCCCAGGCGGACCCGCCGCAAATTCCGCCGGCGATCCGTGCACGTCGTATGCACGGCTGCGTGCGACGCGACGACTCCCGGCCCGGCGTCCGCCTCGCCGACCTGTTCGATGCAGGAGGTCCCATGAACAATGGCATTCGGCTGCTGGCACTTCTGGCGTGGTCCTGGTGTCTGGGGGCTTTGGCAGCCACCACGCCCCTGGCCACGCTCACCCTTGGCAACGACACCGAGGGCATGGGCATCGATCCGGTACTCAGGAAGGCGTACGTCACCAACTATGCGAGCGGCACCATCTCGGTGATCGATCTCGACACGAACACCCTGGCCGGCACTTTCAACGCAGGCACCAACCCGCGGCGGCTGATCGTCGATGCCGCGCATCACCTCGTGTACTGGGTCAACGACACGAACCCGGGAGGCGTGACCGTCTTCGACGGAAGCACCAATGCGTTCGTCACCCGGATCACCGTCGGCAATCGCCCGCGCACCATCGCGAGCGACTTCCAGAAGGGCGAGGTCTATGCGGGCAACCGCGACGGAAACTCGGTGAGTGTCATCGACACCGGCACCAATACGGTCGTGCGGACGATCCCCGTCGGCAGGCAGCCGGCCGGCATCGACGTCGGCGAGCAACTGAACCGGATCTACGTCGTCAATCGCGCGGACAACACGGTCTCCGTCATCGACCAGGCCAGCGGCGCCACCGTCACGGTCCCGGTCGGCCGCAATCCGGGCTACGCACGCGTCGACGAGCGAACCGGCAAGGCATACGTCAACAACGTCGACGACAAGACGATGTCGATCATCGGCCCCGCCAACACGGTCGTGAAGACGATCCCCACCGGGGCCGGGACGGTGTTCAATTTCGCCGCCGCTTCAGGCGTGTATCGCCGGATCTACCTTGCCAACGCGATCGACAATACGCTGACGATCATCGACACGGACACCGATACCGTCGTGCGGACGGTCGGCGTCGGCGCAGCTCCGCAGGACGTCATCGTGGATGGCAGCGGCGGCAACGTCTACGTCGTCAACCAGGACGGCAATTCGGTTTCCGTGCTCGATGCGCGCACCGAGACGGTCATCCGGACAGTGCCGGTGGGGACGAGCCCCTGGCGCATCGCCGCGGGCGCGGATCGCGTCCTGACGCTCAACCAGAACGGCGACTCCCCGGACTCGGTGACGATCACGACGCAGGAGGAAACGCTCGCTGGGACGTCCATCGCGACCGACTGGTACCACGCTGCATTCGATCACTACTTCCACTCGGCGGACGAGGTGGAGAATCGGCTGCTGTTCGATGGCCGGTTCGGCGAGGAATGGAAGCGGACCATGCAGTTCTTCCGGGTGTGGACCGAAGCGGGCACGGGCCGGCAGCCGGTCTGCAGGTTCTTCAGCGCCTCGTTCGCACCGAAGAGCTCGCACTTCTACACGCCGTATCCCGCCGAATGCGAGCTGCGCAAAGCAGATCCGGCCTGGCAATTCGAATCCGGCGCGGTGTACTACCTCGCCCTCACCGACGCCAGCGGCAATTGCGCGACGGGAACGGTGCCGCTCTACCGGGTCTACAACAACGGCCAGGGTGGTGCACCCAATCACCGGTACACCGCCGATCGCAACACGCGCGACCAGATGAAGGCGATGGGCTGGGTCGGCGAGGGCAATGGTGCGGACGAGATCTTCGCCTGCACGCCGACGCTGCGTGGCGATTGAAGTCCGCGAAGCCGAACGGGATCGGCGCGCGCGGCCGGTCCCTACGGCTTCGGCACGAGGCCCTGCTCGACCGCCCACACCGCTGCCTGCACCCGGCTCGCGAGGCCGAGCTTGCGCAGGATGTGCTGCACGTGAATCTTGACCGTGCTCTCCGCGACCCCGAGTTCTCGGGCGATTTCCTTGTTGCTCGCGCCTCGGGCGAGCGACACCACGATCTCGCGCTCGCGCGGCGACAGTGCCGGGGCCGCTGCCGCCGCCGCCGTGCCACCCGTCCGGATTTCCCGCAGCAGCTTGGTATTCATCTCCGGCGACATCACCGATTCGCCCTGCGCGGCGCGGCGCAGCGCAGCGATCAGGAACTCGCCGTCGATGTTCTTGAGGAGATAACCCGCCGCGCCGGCGCGCAGCGCAGCCATCAGATCGTCTGCGTCCTCGGACACCGTCAGCAGCACGACGTGGGATCCCGGCGCCTCGGCGAGGATCGAACGCAGCGCTTCGATGCCGCTGATGCCGGGCATGTGCAGGTCGAGCAGCACGACGTCCGGGTGCGTGGCGACCGCGGTCTTGACACCCTCGAATCCATCGGCCGCCTCGCCGACGACTTCGAACTCCGGGACCCGTCCGAGCAGCGCGATGAGCCCGCGCCGGAACAGCGTGTGATCGTCGACGACGACGATCCGGATGCGGTGATCGGCGGCGGCGGGTTGCAGGTCCATGCTCGCCGGCGCGCTATGCAGCTACTGCGGCCGGCACGGAAGCCGCTGCAACCAGCACCGGCAACTCGAGCACGACGCACGTGCCGTGGCCCGGCTGCGATTGGATCTCGAGTGTGCCTCCGACGCGCAGGGCACGCTCGCGCATGATGCGCAAGCCGACGTGATCGCCCTCCACGCCGGGTGCGGCGGCAAGCGCGAAACCACGCCCGTCGTCGCGCACCGTGAACCGGTACCGGGCTCCGCGCGCCATGCTGACATCGACCCGCGATGCGGCCGCGTGCTTGCGCACGTTCGACAGGGCCTCGTGCAGGATGTGCATGACCTGCAGCTGGTGGTCGGCCGGAAGCGAAACACCTGTTCCCGTCACGCCGAAGGTCGTCGTGATGCCCGTCTGATGCTGGAACTTGGCGAGCTGCGTGCGGATGGCGTGGTCGATGTCGCCTTCGCCGATGCGCGTCCGGAAATGCACGAGCAGCTCGCGCACGTCCGCGTACGATTCCCTGACGCCCGCCTCGATCTCGCTGACGACCTGCGCTGCCTCCTCGTCGCGGTGGGCGGCCATGGACTGGCGCAGCATCTGCACCTCGAGATTGAGGAATGCGAGGGATTGCGCGATGGAATCGTGCAGCTCCTGCGCCAGCAGGTTGCGTTCCTCGGCGATGGCGAGCTCGCGATCGGCCGACACGAGGCGCACGTTCTCGATGGCCACGCCAAGATGCTGGCCGAGGCTTTCGAGCATGTGCCGCTCCTCGTTGCTGGTCTCGCGTGCCTCCCGGTAGAAGAGCGTGTACACACCGAGAACGTGCTTCTGGGCCGCCACCGGATACGCCGCCACGGCGTTGAACCCCACTTCCGTGCAATGCGGCAGCGTGATCGCAAGCGGCAGCCGGCCCGGATGCAGGACGTGGACGGCCGACCGGTTCTTGAGCGCCGCATCGCCGCACGCGCACTCGCCGGCACTCAGGCAGCGCTCCTGGTCCGCAAAGCGCGGGGGCAGGCCTTCCTCGACGAAAAAGTGCAGACTGCCTCCGGAGCGCGCCGAAAGGCGCACCGCCCCGGCGGCAGCGCCGGTGGCAACGAGCACCCGCCGCAGGAACCCCCGCGCGAGATCCTCCTGCGTCCCCGGCGCATTGAGGAATGCCGTCATGTCATAGAGGGTCGATACCCGGGCGTTCTGCTCGCCGAGCGAGCGCGTCTTCTGCTCGACGCGCTCCTCCAGATAGCGGTAGGACTCCTCGAGCGAGCCGGCCATGTGATTGAACCCGGCGGCCAAGGCGCCGAATTCGTCGTTCGATTCCACCGGTACGCGGGCGGAAAAGTCGCCGCGCGCCATGCGCTGCAGACCGTCCTGCAACTGATGCACGGGCCGGATGATGAACAGGAACGCGAGATAGATGAGCGTGACCGCGCCGCCGATGGCGACCGCGAGGAGCACGAGCTGGATCGTGCGCAGCAGGGAGGTCGTCTGATCGATGTCTCGTTCAAGGGTCGCCACCAGCTCGTCGACCACGGCGACGAACTGCTCGATCTGGGCGCGGGTCACCCTGAGATCGCCGCCCTGCCCGGCCGTGGCCAGTGCCGGCTCGAGCGTCGCCCACGCGCGATCGAAGGAAGCAAACGCCTTGGTCACGGCAGCGGTGGACGGGACGAACAGCGGCCGCGCCGGATCGCCGGTGCGCAGTGTCGCGACGACGTGATCGAACTCCTCGATCTCGCGCAGGATGAGGCCGCTCGTCTGCGGGGCGGCTTCACCGTGGCGGATCTCCTGCGTCAGGTACGCGAGGCGGTACGTGCGCATGCGCAGGCTGCCGGCGTCGTTGATGGCCGCCCCGCTGCCCTCGAGTCGCCACGATACCAGCAGCGTCAGCCCGATCGAGGCGAGCGCCATGACCAGGGCGAGGATCTGAATGCCAACCAGCTTGGCGCTGAGTTTCTGGGGACGGGGCATGCGGCACGGCGCGACGGGACTGGCCGTCAGGATCGATCAATCCGATCCGAAAGGGCATGATTTGCGTCAAAGGCCTGTTACATGGGGTGTTACGCGTCATTTCCCGCATCGCACGAGGGCTGTCATCGCCGGCTGCGGGCGCTGCAAAGTGCGCCGGCGAAGCACTCGGGTCGTGGGCTATGATGGGTTTTGCGGGGAGGAGTCATGAATACGCGTCCATTGGGCAATTCCGGGATGCGCACTGCGCCCCTGGCGTTCGGCGGCAACGTGTTCGGTTGGACGGTCGACGAAAGGACGTCGTTTGAGCTGCTGGACGCCTTCGTCGACGCCGGATTCACGCTGATCGACACCGCGAACTCCTATTCGCGCTGGGTGCCTGGCCATCAGGGCGGTGAATCGGAGACGATCATCGGCAAATGGCTGAAGCGGCGCCAGGACCGCGAGCGGCTGCTGATCGCCACCAAGGTCGGCAGCGACATGGGCGAGGCCGGGAAAGGTCTGTCGCGCGCGCACATCGAGCGGGCGATCGACGATTCGCTGCGTCGCCTGCACACGGAGTACGTGGATCTCTATCAGTCGCACTTCGACGACGAGTCGACGCCGGTGGAGGAGACGCTCGCCACGTTCGCGCGCCTCATCGAGCGCGGCAAGGTACGCGCCATCGGGGCGTCGAACCTGAGCCCCGCCCGCGTGCAGGAATCGCTCGACGTGAGCGCGCAGCGCGGGTATCCGCGGTACGAGACATTGCAGCCGCTCTACAACCTCTACGACCGTAACCCTTTCGAAACCGACTATGCGGCGCTGTGCGAGCGCGAAGGTCTCGGCGTGCTGCCCTACTACGCGCTTGCCAGCGGCTTCCTCACCGGCAAATACCGCTCCGTCGAGGACATCGCCGGCAAGGCGCGCGCGCACTCGAACCAGAAGTATCTCAACCCGCGCGGCTTGCGCGTCCTTGGCGCGCTGGATCGTATCAGCGTAGCGCGCAATGTGACGCCGGCGGAGGTTGCCCTCGCCTGGCTGATGGCGCAGCCCACGGTGACGGCGCCCATTGCGAGCGCGACGAGCGTTGCGCAACTGGAGAAGCTCATCGCGGCGACGCGGCTCGCGTTGTCGGCCGAGGAACTGGCGGACCTGAACGCGGCGAGCGCAGCTTCCGACAACACCTGAGCTGGCCTTCCGTGACCGGCACCGACGGCCCGTATCAGGATGCGACCTGCATCGCTGACCGAACTTCCACGCCGGCGACGACCTCATCGGGTCGAATCAACGCGAGATCGGCCTCGTAGAGGTCGCGCGCGGCCGTTGATCAACGGCAACGACTTCGAGACGCAGACCCAGCGCTGCGGCGGCAACCACGGATGCGTCGTCGCACGGTGACTGGCCGCCGAGATGCAGCCTGCCCCCTTCGAACCCGAACCGATCGAAGAGCGAGCAGGACCGCCGGGTACTCGCCGGTGAGCACGGGGTTCCCTGACTTGTAACAAATTGTGCATGAACGTGCAGCGTGCCCGGTCACCATCTCCGCCGCGCGTGAACCAATGCAGGTCAGCGGAGGCTGGGGAGCGCCGGCAGAGACACGTGGAACGGTGCGTGCTTCGCGATGTCTGACGTCCGCGCCGTCGCCGCAGACCCGCACGACGGCTCTGGCGGCATCGTTTCCGCCACCCCGATCGGCACACCAGCAACCCCGAACCGTGTCCACCGCAGCCGATGGCCTATGATCCCGCGGCAACAAGAACGCCGGCCCACCGGCTGAAGGAAGGTGAATGGATTCACAAGTCGAGGGATCTTCGACGGACGGCACTCCGCGCCGTCGGCTCAGCCGACGTGGCACGCTCCTGGGGAGTCTTATCGCCCTGCTGGCGCTGGGCGGGCTTGGCTGGCTCGCCTGGGACCTCACCCACAATCAGCCCACGACGGCCGCACCATCGGGCCGACCGGGCGGTGGACGCTTTGGTGCCGGTGGCCCGCCGGCGACTACGGTCGGGACGGCCGTGGCGGAACGCGCCGACATCCCGATCACGCTGGAGGCGTTGGGGACCGTGACTCCCGCGGCGACCGTGACGGTGCGCCCGCAGGTTTCCGGCGTGCTGAAGGAAGTGCTCTATCGCGAAGGCCAGAACGTCAAGGCAGGGCAACTCCTCGCCACGATCGATCCACGCCAGTTCGAGATGGCGCTCCAGCAAGCCTCCGGACAGCGCATGCGCGACGAAGCGCAACTCGAGAATGCACGCCTGCAGTTGCAGCGCTACCAGACTTTGCTCGCCCAGGATTCCATCGCGCGGCAGGATGTCGACACGCAGGCAGCACTGGTCAAGCAACTTGAAGCGACCATCGTCGCCGACCGCGCAACCGAAGGTACCGCACGCCTCAACCTCGGCTACACGAGGATCGCCGCGCCGATCAGCGGCCGCGTCGGCCTGCGCGTGGTCGATGTCGGCAACCTGGTCGGCAGCAATGACGCGAATGGCATTGCCGTCATCAGCCAGGTGTCGCCGATCGACGTCGAATTCGCCGTGCCCCAGGACCGCATTCCCGATGTGCAATCGCGCCTGGCCGCCGGCGCGCGCATGCCGGTCACGGCGCTCGACCGCACCCGCACCACCGTTCTCGACACCGGCACGTTTTCCACGATCGACAATGCGGTCGATCCCCAGACAGGAACGGTGCGCGCGAAGGCCCGGTTCCCGAACACCAAGCTGGCGCTGTTCCCGAGTCAGTTCGTGAACGTGCGGGTGCTCCTGCGCACCATCGAAGGCGCGGTCGTGGTTCCCGTCACCGCGTTGCGCCATGGCAGCAACGGTGAGTTCGTGTTCGTGCTCAACGCGGCGCAGCGAACGGTATCGGTGCGGCCGGTGACGCGCGGTGAACAGACCGTCGACAAGGTCGTCATCGCGACGGGCCTCCAGGCTGGAGAAACGGTCATCACCGAAGGCGCGGACCGTCTGAAGGACGGCGCGCGCGTAACGCTTCCCGGTGACGCACCACCCGCCGCCGGTGACGGGCGGCGCGGCGGCGCCCGGGGTGCCGCGGGCGGTGATCGCGGCAACCGCAATGGCACCGCCACGCCGGGCACGGATGCGCGTGGCGCACCCCCGGCCGGCAATGGCGACGTCACGCCCGGCGGCCGCGGCGCTCGCCGTGGGAACCGTGCGCAAGGTGCCCCCACCGATGGCGATCCCGGCGCACCGGTCGTACCCGGTACGGCGCGGCGGCCGCCCGATGAGGCCACACCGCAGAAGTGATCGCCCGTCGCCCAGGACGCGTACCTCCGCGCCGATGAGTCCCTCCCGTCCCTTCATTCTTCGCCCGGTGGCGACGTCGCTGCTGATGCTGGCGATCGTGCTGGCGGGCCTCGTCGGCCTCAAATTCCTGCCGCTGTCCGCGCTGCCGCAGGTCGACTATCCGACGATCCAGGTGCAGACGCTCTATCCGGGCGCGAGCCCCGAGGTGATGAGCCAGACGGTCACCGCGCCGCTGGAGCGCAACTTCGGGCAGATGGCGGGCCTGCAGCGCATGAGCTCGACGAGCGCTGCGGGCGTTTCGATCCTGACGCTCCAATTCAATCTCGGCGAGACGCTCGACGTTGCCGAGCAGGAGGTGCAGGCGGCGATCAACGCGAGCGGCTCGCTGCTGCCGGCCGACCTGCCGGCGCCACCCGTCTACGCCAAGGTCAATCCCGCCGACGCACCGGTGCTTACGCTCGCCATCACCTCCGACACGATGCCGCTCACGGAGGTGCAGAACATCGTCAATACGCGCCTCGCGCAAAAGATCAGCCAGGTCTCGGGCGTCGGCCTCGTCACGCTGAGCGGCGGCCAGCGCCCCGCAGTGCGCATCCAGGCCGACACGCAGGTTCTCGCCTCGTACGGCCTCGCGCTCGACACCCTGCGCACGGCGATCACTGCGGCGAATGCGAACAGCGCGAAGGGCAGCTTCGATGGACCGACGCGCGCCTACACGATCGATGCCAACGATCAGCTCCTGACCGCCGCCGAGTACGCGAACCTGATCATCGCCTACCGCAACGGCGCTCCGGTGCGCCTGGCGGACGTCGCGCGCGTCGTCGACAGTGCCGAGAACGTGAAGCTGGGCGCATGGGCGAACGTCCCCTGCGATCGCGGTGCTACCGGCGGACAGGCGCGCGGCCCATCGCGCAGCTGCAGCGGCGCGAATGGCCAGGAGCTGCGCCCGGCCATCATCCTCAACGTCCAGCGCCAGCCGGGTGCCAACGTGATCGCAACGGTCGATGCGATCAAGGAGCGACTTCCCGAGCTGCAGGCCGGACTCCCGCCGGCGATGCGCGTCGACGTCCTGAGCGATCGCACGACCGGCATTCGCGCGTCGGTCAAGCATGTCGAGATCGAGCTGCTGCTCGCGGTCGTGCTGGTCGTGCTGGTCATCTTCGCGTTCCTGCACAGCGTACGCGCCACGATCATCGCCAGCATCGCGGTGCCCATCTCGCTCATCGGCACGTTCGGGCTCATGTACCTGCTGGGCTACAGCCTCAACAATCTCAGCCTCATGGCGCTGACGATCGCGACCGGCTTCGTGGTCGACGACGCGATCGTGATGATCGAGAACATCTCCCGGCATCTCGAAATGGTGCGCAAGGCCGCCACCGCAGCGGGCACCGAGCCGCCGGATCTCGCGTCGCGCCACCGGCTCGCCCTGCAGGCTGCGATGGAGGGGGCCGCGCAAATCGGCTTCACGATCATTTCCCTTACGGTGTCGCTGATCGCGGTACTGATTCCGCTGCTGTTCATGGGCGATGTCGTGGGACGGCTGTTCCGCGAGTTCGCGGTGACGCTCGCCATCACCATCCTGATCTCGGCGGTGGTATCGCTCACGCTCGTGCCGATGATGTCGGCGCGCTGGCTCGACCCGGACGCCGACGACCCCGTGCGGCAGCGCGGCATCGGCGCACGCATGCAGCGCTCGTTCGAGCGCGTGATCGGGCGCTACGACAACGCGCTCACCTGGGTGCTCGCGCACCAGGGCATGACCCTGCTGGTGGCGGTGGGCACGCTGGTGCTGACCGTCCTGCTGTACGTGTTCATTCCGAAGGGGCTCTTTCCGACGCAGGATACCGGGCAACTGCAAGCTCGCGTGGAGAGTGCCGAGTCGGTGTCCTATGCACGCATGGCCGCGCTGCAACAGGCCGCCGCGCGGACGATCCTCGAGGATCCGGCCGTGGAGTCGCTGTCGTCCTTCATCGGCGTGGACGCGGCCAACAACACCATGCTGCACACCGGGCGCATGCTCATCAACCTGAAGCCGTCGCGCAGCGGCACCCAGCAAGAGATCATGGATCGGCTGATCGGGCGGGTCGGCGACGTGGCCGGGGTGGAGCTCTACCTGCAGCCCACGCAGGACCTCACCATCGATGCCGAAACGGGTCCGACGCAATATCGCGTATCGGTCGAGGGTGCGAACAACGCCACCGTGACCGAGTGGGCGACCAGGCTCACCGATCGCCTGCAGCACGCCGGCGAGCTGCGCAACGTGATTACCGATGCCGGCGCCACCGGCGTCGCGGCATTCGTCACCATCGACCGCGATACGGCTTCGCGGCTGTCGATCACGGCCGCATCGGTGGACGACGCACTCTACAGCGCCTTCGGGCAACGGATCGTGTCCACGATCTTCACCGCGACGAACCAGTACCGCGTCATCCTCGAGGCGCGCCCGGGCCTCCTCACCACGCCCGAATCGCTCGGCATCCTGCACTTGCGCACGGGCTCCGGCGAGGCCACGCCGCTCTCGGCCATCGCAAAGATCGAGGAGCGCCCCGCGCCCTTGCAGATCACGCACGTTGCACAGTATCCGGCGACGACGATCGGCTTCGACACCGCACCCGGCGTCGCGCTGGGCCGCGCTGTCGACGCTGTTCGTACCGCGGCACAGGACATCAAGCTGCCGCGCTCGGTGACGCTGACGTTCCTCGGCGCGGCGGGGGCCTACCAGGCCTCACTGACAAACCAGCTGTGGCTCATCCTCGCGGCCATCATCTGCGTCTATATCGTGCTGGGCGTGCTCTACGAGAGCTACATCCATCCCCTGACGATCCTGTCCACGCTGCCGTCGGCCGGCGTCGGCGCCCTCCTCGCGCTCATCATCGGCGGGCATGACCTCGGCGTCATCGGCATCATCGGCATCATCCTGCTGATCGGCATCGTGAAAAAGAACGCGATCATGATGATCGACTTCGCGATCGACGCCGAGCGCAACGAAGGCAAGCCAGCAGAGGAGGCGATTCACCAGGCGGCCCTTCTCCGCTTCCGCCCCATCCTGATGACGACCCTCGCGGCGCTCTTCGCGGCAGTGCCGTTGATGTTCGGCTGGGGCGAAGGCGCAGAGCTGCGCCGTCCGCTGGGACTCAGCATCTTCGGCGGGCTGATCGTCAGCCAGATGCTGACGCTGTTCACGACGCCGGTGATCTACCTGTGGTTCGATCGCCTGGGCCGGCGCTGGTCGCGCCGCGGCGGGACGCAACGCCTGCCCGTCGAGGAAGGCAACGCGACATGAACCTGTCGCAGCCCTTCGTACGGCGGCCGGTGGCGACGGTGCTCCTCACCATCGGCGTGGCACTCGCCGGCATCGCCGCCTTTTTCGTGCTGCCGGTCGCGCCATTGCCGCAGGTCGATTACCCGACCATCTCGGTGAGTGCGCGCCTGCCAGGGGCGAGCCCGGACACGATGGCGACCAGCGTCGCGACGCCCCTGGAGCGACGTCTCGCCGTGATCTCCGGGGTGAACGAGATCACATCGTCGAGCGGCAACGGCTCCACGCGCATCGGCCTGCAGTTCGACCTCACGCGCAAGATCGATTCCGCGGCGCGCGAGGTACAGGCCGCGATCAACGCATCGCGCGTCGACCTGCCGGCGACCCTGCGCAGCAATCCGACGTACCGCAAGGTGAACCCGGCTGCCGCACCGGTCCTGATTCTCGCGCTCACGTCCGACACACGCTCGCCCGGTCAGATCTACGACGCCGTGTCGAACCTCGTGCAGCAGAAGCTCGCGCAGGTCTCGGGGGTTGGCGACGTCGAGCTCGGCGGCGGATCGCTGCCGGCGGTGCGCGTGGAGCTCGTGCCCTACGCGCTGAATCGTTATGGCGTCAGCATGGAAGACGTGCGCGCCGCGATCCAGGCGTCGAACGCCAACCGGCCGAAGGGCGCCGTGGAAGGCGCCGGGCGTCAGCTCCAGATCTATACCGGTAGCAACACACCCACGGGTGGGCGTACCGCGGCCGACTATCGCGATCTCGTGGTGGCCTGGCGCGATGGCGCGGCGGTGCGCCTGCGCGACATCGCCGACGTGATCGATGGCGTGGAGGACGTCCACACGCTCGGCCTGTTCAACGGCCAGCCCGCGGTCATCGTCCTGGTCACGCCGCAACCCGACGCCAACGTCATCGAAACGGTGAATGACGTACGCGCACTCCTGCCGGAGCTGCAGGCGCAACTGCCGCAGGACGTGCGCCTGCAGGTTGCGTCCGACCGCACCAGTTCCATTCGCGCCTCGCTGCACGAGATCGAGGTGACGCTCCTGATCTCGATCGTGCTGGTCGTGCTGGTGGTGAGCGCGTTCCTGCGGAGCGCCCGCGCCACCATCATTCCCGCCGTCGCCACGGTGGTGTCGCTGCTGGGCACCCTCGGCATCATGTACCTGCTGGGATTCAGTCTCAACAATCTCAGTCTCATGGCGCTCACCGTCGCGACCGGATTCGTGGTCGACGATGCCATCGTGGTCCTGGAGAACACCAGCCGCCACATCGAACAAGGGATGGAGCGATTTCAGGCTGCGTTGCTGGGCGCACGCGAGGTCGGGTTCACGGTCCTTTCGATCAGCCTGTCGCTGGTGGCGGTGTTCATCCCGTTGCTCTTCATGGGTGGCCAGGTGGGACGCCTCTTTCGCGAATTTGCGGTCACGCTTTCCGCTGCGGTGATGATCTCGCTCGTCATCTCGCTCACCACCACGCCGATGATGTGCGCGTGGCTGCTGCAGCCCGATGCCCATGAGCGCCGCCAGGGCCGCGTCGGGCGCCTTTTCGAGCGCGGCTTCGCGCAGATGCATCGCGCGTACGAGATAAGCCTCGACTGGGCACTGTCGAGCATGGGGCTCGTCATGGTGATCCTGATCGCCGTGGTCGCGCTCAACGCGTACCTGTTCATCAACGTGCCCAAGGGCTACTTCCCGCAGCAGGATTCGGGACAGTTCAATGGCGGCCTGCGCGCCGACCAGAGCATCTCCTTCCAGGCCATGCAGGACAAGTTGCGCGAGCTCGTGGATATCATCCGCCGCGATCCCGCCGTCGAGACCGTCGTCGGCTTCACTGGCGGCGGCCGGGCCGGTGGCGGCTTCCTGTTCGCCAATCTGAAGCCGCTCGGCGAGCGCAAGGACCGCGGCACTGCCGTCATCGCGCGCCTGCGGCCGCAGCTCGCGCGCGTCACCGGGGTCACGCTGTTCCTCAATCCTGTGCAGGACGTGCGCATGGGCGGGCGGCAGAGCAACTCCACGTATCAGTACACCCTCAAGAGCGACAACATCGACGACTTGCGACTGTGGGCGACGCGCCTGGCCGACGCCATGAAAGGCCAGCCGGCGCTTACCGACGTCGACACCGACCAGCAGGAGAACGGCGTGGAGACGTTCGTGACGGTGGATCGCGGCAGCGCCGCGCGTCTTGGCGTCACGGCGCGCGACGTGGACAACGCGCTGTACGACGCCTTCGGGCAGCGCCAGGTGGCGACGATCTACGACGAGCTGAACCAGTACCACGTGATCATGGAAGTCGGCCAGCAATATTCCCGCACTCCCGAGGCGCTCAAGGACGTGTACGTTCCGGCGCGCGGCACCGCATCTGTGGGCACCGGCGCCACCACCGGAACCGTGGCTAGCACAGGCGCGGGCAGCAGCGGCAATGGCGGCAGCACGGCAAGCACCAGTACAGGTTCGGCGGCCGCCAGCAGCCCGAGTTCGGTGGCGGACAGAGCCACTGCCAGTGGCGGCACGGCGAGCACGAATTCGAACACCGGAGCGAACGGAAGCACGCCGGTGATCAACCCTGCGCTGCGCGATCCTTCCAGCGGCCAGCCAGTGAGCGCGACCGCGACGCGCATGGTGCCGCTGGCAGCGTTCGCGCATTTCGCCGAAAGCTCCGCACCCACCGCGGTCAATCATCAGGATGGCGAGCTCGCGACGACGGTGTCGTTCAACCTCGCCGAGAACAGCACACTGAGCGATGCGCAGGCGGCTATCCGGCAGGCCGAAGCCGATATCGGCATGCCAACGAACGTGCGCGGCAGCTTCCAGGGAACCGCACGCAGCTTCCAGGCGTCGCAACAGCAGCAGCCGATCCTGATCGCCGCAGCGGTGATCGTGATCTACATCGTGCTCGGCATTCTTTACGAAAGTCTCGTGCACCCGGTGACGGTTCTCTCCACCCTGCCCTCCGCGGGTGTCGGCGCCGTGCTGGCGCTGCTCCTGTTCGGCATGGACTTTTCGATCATTGCGCTGATCGGCCTCTTCCTGCTCATCGGCATCGTGAAAAAGAACGCGATCCTCATCATCGATTTCGCGCTCGAAGCCGAGCGCTCGCGCGGGCTCTCCGCTGTCGATGCGGTGCGGGAGGCTTGCCTGCTGCGCTTCCGGCCGATCCTGATGACCACGCTCGCTGCCGCGCTCGGTGCATTGCCTCTGGCCGTCGGCTTCGGCGAAGGCGCGGAACTGCGCCGACCATTGGGCATCGCGATCATCGGTGGACTGATCGCGAGCCAGGTGCTCACGCTGCTCACGACGCCGGTCGTCTACATCCTGCTCGACAGGCTGCGCCGGCCGAGCCCGCACGAGCATGAGCTGAGCCGCATCGCGGGCGACGTTTCGGCCCCCCTGCCGGAAACGCGCTGACGATGACTCCGACCATGACTCGTATCGCGGCAGCGACGCTGACGCTCCTCGTGAGCGCATGTTCGGTCGGCCCCACTTACCAGCGGCCCGACGCGCCGACCTCCGCAACCTTCAAGGAGGCCGAAGGCTGGGTCCAGGCGACGCCGTCGGACGCACTCGAGCGCGGTCCGTGGTGGACGCTGTTCAATGACGCGACGCTGAACGACCTTGCTGCGCGCGTCGAGGTCTCGAACCAGAACGTCGCGGCCGCGCTGGCTGCCTACGAACAGGCGCGCGCCCTCGTGGCGCAGCAGCGGGCATCGCTCTTCCCGGTGGTCACGCTCGATGGCGGCGCCAACCGCGCGCGCAGCGGCGGCAGTACGCGCAGCAGTTACCAGGTGAGCCTCGGTGGCACGTGGGAGCCGGACGTCTGGGGACGCCTGCGACGCACCGTGGCAAGCGCCAGCGCGACCGCCGAAGCGAGTGCGGCCGACCTCGCCGCGGCGCGGCTCGCCGCGCAGGGCGAGCTCGCCATCGACTACTTCAACCTGCGCCAGGTCGATTCACAACGCGTGCTGCTCGAAACGACCATCGAAGGCTATCGCCGGTCCGCGGTGATCACGCAGAACCGCTATGCAGCGGGCGTGGTCGCGCGCACGGACGTCCTGCAGGCGCAGACGCAGCTTGCCAACTCCGAAGCCGAGCTCATCGGTCTCCAGCAACAGCGCGCGCAGCTCGAGCATGCAATCGCGGTGCTGGTGGGCGAAGCACCGGCCCATTTTTCGATCGCCGCGATCACCTGGACGCCGCACGTGCCGGAGGTGCCCGTCGGCGTACCGTCGACGCTGCTCGAGCGCCGGCCGGACATCGCTGCCGCCGAACGCCGCGTGGCCGCGGCGAACGAGCAGATCGGCATCGCCGAGGCAGCGTATTTCCCGAGCTTCAATCTCAGCGGATCGCTCGGCCAGGGCGCAAGCCGGCTCGGCGACCTCTTCAGCGCATCGAGCACGCTGTGGTCACTGGGGTTGCAGGCCGCGGAGACGCTGTTCAATGCCGGGGCCACGCGCGAGCGCGTCGCCGGGGCACGCGCTGCGCACGAGGAAGCTGTCGCGCGTTATCGCCAAACCGTGCTCGCGGCCTTCGCGGATGTCGAGAATCAGCTGGCGGCGAGCCGCGTGCTGGCGCAACAGGAAGACCTGCGCCGGCAGGCTGCCGAGGCCGCCGCGCTGGTCGAGGAACAGGTGATGAACCGCTATCGATCCGGGCTCGTCGGCTATCTCGATGTCGTGATCGCCAATGCCACGGCGCTGAGCGCGCGCCGCGCGGTGGTACAACTGCAAGCCGATCGCCAGACCACCGCGGTAGCGCTCATCCAATCGCTCGGCGGCGGCTGGCACGCGGCGCCGTAGTTTCCGACCCGCAGCACGGGATGCAGCGGTCGATCGCCCCTTCGATCGACACGCAGCCCACCGGGACTTCCCCCTTTCGCTGTGCCGGAACCCGGTGGCAACGGGATACGGGTGTCACGCGCTCTTGCACGACGTGCGCGTGGGCAACTGGTCCGATGTGCCTCGCGCCCTCGGCCGATTGGTTCGAGCACTACGACGGGTGGAACCCGGAGGCGCTGGTACCGTCCTTCACGGCATCTGTTTGTCCATTGCGAGCATCCACTCCGCCCGCGCTTGCCCGACGATCCCAGCCGCATGCGGGATATAGCCCTCGGACTGCTTCCTGTCCTTCGGGGTATTGACGATCGTGGCATTCCATTGCCAGGGCAGCTTTCTCAAAGCGTACCCGAGCTGGCGCACGCGATAGTTGGTGAAAGTCTGCTCGGGGAAAGTGAATGGGCAATGGATATAGTTTGTCCACGCGCCGGCGTGGTTCCTGTCGCAGATCATCACTCCGGTATTGAAGTAGCCTGCGGCCCACTTCATCGAACCCAGAATGGCCTGCGAAAAGGCCATCTCGTCGGCCCTGTTCCAGCTGTTCACGTCCTCGGGCGGCGAGTCTGGTGCAGCGTAGAAGAATCCTGGCGGGAACACCTCGAAAGGGTTGGGCGAGTGTCTGGAAATAATCAGATCAGCGTCCACAAAGAGCGTCCTATCCGCCAGCGGCACCTGCTCGGCAAGGAGCATCTTGACGACAACGCCCATTCGGACCTTAGGCTTGAGGACCACGAGGGTCGCTTTCCAAGCCTCGGCGGCCCACTTCATTCTTGGCAAGGCAATCCGGTCGAACCAGTCTGGCAGGTTGTCCGCCGCTGTGACGATCTGGAGCTTCATGAGATTTCCTCATACCCACAGCATCGGCAGCCATGCAACCAGCACAATGGCAGCCCACAGGGAAAATATTTGGTTCAGTAGACTGACGTCATCGGCTGCCGATCACGCGTGCTGGCAGGCGGGGAGCGGGCAATCGATAGCCGATCCAGCCGCTGATGAGTGACACCCGATGAACGCGAGACAGACGGTTATTGGCGGAATGCTCATCCATGTGTCCGTCGGTAACTATGCGGCTTGCCGAAACACTGATTCCAGAGGCGGATGAGGTCACGCTTGCCGCCGACACGCCGGGCGTGCTGCGAATCGCTCGGCTGACGCCTGCACAACGCCGCATCGGTCGGTCGGACTGCGTCGGGGTTCCCCCGCGAGATCCACACCTCGCGTGCTAATCGCACCCGAGCACGCGGTAGGTGATCCATTCCGAACGGCGCTCGACATATACAACGCTTGTCGTGTCGGTCAGCGTGTGCGGCCAGGTTGCGCTGGATTTTTTGCCAACGTCGGGAATATCGATGGACAAGGCGCGCGTGGATCGCGTCGGATAGCTTTACAGCCCCCCTCTCCGATTCGCACGTATTCATTCTAAGAAGATGATTACATGGTGGTTAATGCAATGGCATGCGGCTTGCTGTCATGCCTCGACCCATAGCCGCCGTTATCGTCACTTTCAGGGAGACAAATTGAAGAACAACATTGTGGGATTGCTTGCTGCCGTCGCGCTCGGGATGGCCGCCACCGCGGCTTCCGCGGCACCGGTCGCGTGGTCGCTCCAGGGAACGTTCGGTTTCCTCGACGGGACGGACACCTCGACGTTTCCCATCCAGCCTCCGGCGCCCTATAGCCTGGTGCTGCATTTCGACACCGCTGCCACGTTGAACACGCCCGGTTGCGGCGGTGACGGGACGGTGTGCCGTTACGACGACCCGACCATGTTCTGGTCGGACATGTACTTCAGCCCGCTCCCGGGCCCGCTCACCGTGCATTTCGATTCCGGCACGATCAACGTCTTCAACCATGCCGACCCCGGCATCGCCAACTTCAGCGGGCCCTGGGATGGATACCAGTTCGTCGGGCGCGTCACCGATCCCAACGGCGACCTTGAGAAGTTCAGCGTGTTCTTCCTCACGACCAGCGACATCGTGAGCGGCGCCGGTCTCCCCTCGGCCCCGCCGGCGATCGACGCGGACATGGTGGCGCGCACCCGGTACTGCCGGGGCCCGAACGGCTCCGAAGGATGCGAGGCGATCTTCCTGTCCGGCCCCACGGTCAGCGCCGCGGTCGTGCCGGAGCCTGCATCGCTGGCCCTCCTCGGCGTCGCCCTCGCGGGGCTCGGGGTGGTGCGCCTGCGCACCCGCGCCTGACGGCGGCGCGACGTTCGCGCCGTCGGTGACGATCTCCGCAGCAGTGCAAACGGGCCCCGTGGGGGCCCTTTCATGCACGCAACGCGATGCGCGGCTAGCTACGCTGCCTTGGCGACATGTGATTGCGCGGCCCGTGCCGCGGATCGTGGCCCGCAAGGACCACAATTTACCGAAGTCCGATGCGCTCTGCATGACGATCGGCGCAAACTCCTGGATGCGCTTGTCGGTCGTGCGCACGCTGCCGCGATCAACGGCTGGGCGCGAGGCGCGCCACTGTTGTGTGCGACTCGCACGAGGCTCGCACCGTGTCGCTTTCTGGACACAATCTGGACACGACGGCTGAGCGCTCCGCTAAATACTTAAATTAGTTGGCGTCCCCAGGGGGATTCGAACCCCCGTACTCACCGTGAAAGGGTGATGTCCTAGGCCTCTAGACGATGGGGACCTGGAACGGCCGCGCCCGAGACCAAGCGCGCGGTGGAACCGGTGGTGGAGGTAAGCGGGATCGAACCGCTGACCTCTTGCATGCCATGCAAGCGCTCTCCCAGCTGAGCTATACCCCCACGGCGAAAGGACGATTATAGAGGCGCCGAGGGTGCTTTGGCAAACCGCTGTATGAGGCCAGTACATATTGCACTGGTGGTTCTGGTGGAGAAATTGTACTGGGGATAGGAGGCGCGGGGTTTTGCGTCCGGGAACCGGTAAGGTCAGGCTGAAGTGGGGTCGCTCCAGGTTGTACCAGGAGAGCCAGCTGAGCAGTTCGAGATTGAAGTCGGTGAGGTCATCAAGGAACAGCAGGTCGTAGTGATAGTCGACGAACTCTTCCTGGATGGTGCGATTGAAGCGTTCGCAGTGGGCATTCATCTTCGGGGTCTTGGGGAAGGTGTGCCAATGGGTGAACAGCCGATCGGCCAGGGCAGCGGCGAAATGGCGTTGGAACTCGCTGCCGTTGTCGGTGAGCACCGCCTCAATGGCGAAGGGGAACACGGCTTGGATCAAGCGGAAGAACTGGGCAGCAGCTGCGCTGGCATGGCTGCGGGTGGCCCAGGCCCAAGCGAAGTGCGAATGCAAATCGGTGCAGGTGATGAGGTAGCGGCGACTGTTGAGCGCGCGCAGCTCGATGCTGTCGAGGGACACGCAATGGCCGGCGCGCTCGGCCCGGAAATGCTTGGGTTTGCGCAAGCGCGGCTGGCGTACCGGCTTAGGTTTGCCCGGGGCGCCCAGTGCCCGCGGTCGCGAGCGCATTTTGTCGGGGGCGTCGGCGATCAGGCGGCCGATGGTGCGTGGGCTGGGACAGGGCAGGCGCTGGGCCGTGGCAAACGGTGCCAACAGCAGCTGCAGCTTTTCTTTGCCGAGATTGGGGTATTCGCTGCGCAGGCGGCGGATTTCCCGCACCAGGGCCGCCGGCCACTGCCGCTGCCGTCGCCGCTTGGGCGCGGTAGAGCCCGGCACCAGGGCGGCCACGTTGCCACCTTCGGCTTCGAGTTTGGCTCGCCACAGATACAGCGTCCGTCGGCTGACCTTGAACGCCTCTTGCGTCGCCGCCAGACCGTGGCGTTGCCAGAACTTGAGAATGGTCAGTCGCTTCTGCGCATCCGGAGCAATCATGCCCCAGCGTAAAGCGTACCCAGCGACCCGGTAAAACCCTCGGATCTTATGCCCGACGTGCTGCACCCGCATCGCACTCCTCCTGCTTCAAGGAGTGCAATATGTATCTGGCCTTAGTCAACCGCCAGGACGCGCTGCGCGCATCTTGCACGCGATGCATGCGGGTTCACCGCGTCTCGCCGCAACGCCAGCACATGCTAGTACGCGCCCGAGGTCCCGATTGTGGTGCGCGCGCCAATCGGTGCACATCGGATGTGTTCGGCTATGATGCCGGCGTCCTCGCTCCCACGAGGATCACGCCCTTCGAGTCACTCGTGCCCCTGCCCGATCCAGCAGTCCCGTTCACCCCCGACCTGCGCGGCCGCGTGGTTCTGATCACGGGCGCCACCGGTGGTCTCGGACACCGGCTTGCGCGGGCGTGTGCGGCGGCCGGAGCTACCGTCGCCCTGCACGGCCGCGTCGTGCGCAAGCTCGAAGCGCTGTACGACGAGATCGTCGCTGCCGGCCACCCGGAGCCGACCATCCTGCCGTTGGATTTGTTGCGCGCAGGCGCGGCCGAGTTCTACGCTGCGGCAAACGCTCTTCAGACGCAACTCGGTCGTCTCGACGGGCTCGTCCACACCGCGGCCTTTCTCGGCTCCTTGGGGCCGCTCGAGCACCAGGCATTCGACCGCTGGCTCGAGGTGCTCCGCGTGAACGTCGCCGCCGCCATGGGCTTGACCCGCGCCATGATGCCCCTGCTCACCAAAGCGCCAGATGCAAGTGTCGTATTTACGCTGGATACGCGCGGCATCGTTCCGCGCGCGTACTGGGGTGCTTACGCGGCCTCCAAGGCAGGGCTCCTCGCGCTGGCGATCACGCTCGCGGACGAGTGGGAAGAGCGTCCCAACATCCGCGTCAACGCGGTCACCCCCGGACCCATGCGCTCACCATTGCGCACCCTCACGCATCCTGGCGAGGACAAGGAAGCTCTTCCCGGTCCGGACGCACTGGTGCCCCTCTATTTGTACCTGATCGCAGGTCAACCCAAGGCGGAAAGCGGAGCGCGCATCGATGCTGCTGCGTGGCTCGCCGGCGGCCCTGCCGTGACGTCCCTGCTCGAAGCGCCGGCATCGACAGGATCCCCGCGCGGGGGTTGAGCAAAGCGCAACCACACGCGCAAGCGGCGCAAGTCGTCGCCAGGCATGGCGTCCCCCGGAAGCGCGCAGGTCCGCGCGAGCCGCGCGCCTTCCGGACGCCACACCACGGCAGTGAAGAATCCGGTCACGTAAGTCGCATCGAGCACCTGTCCGGCCCACGCACGACCGTCGGCGTGAAGCACTTGACACCGACGATCCATGCCGATGATCAGCTCGCAGGGGTGCCTGCGTCGGTCAAGCAGCACGCGAAGAACTCCGGCGACGAGTGTCCACGCGATGAGGGCCGTCTGGCACCACCATGGCATCGGCAACGTGAGCAACAGCGACGCCGTGGAAAGCGACGCGACAATCGTGAATGCGGCGAGACGCGGTGAGTGACGCGCAACGACCCGCAGCGGAGGAACGGGTTTCATGACGCCATTCGACGCGCATCGGACCAACGGCGACATCGACCAGAAGCCTGACCCACAGGATCAGCAATGGCGGCGGGCCATCGCTGTTGGCCTTCCGCGATCAGGCCTGGCCATCGGGTTGTAGGCCAGGCCTCGGCCTTGCACATGAGCCTGGTCAGGCTGAAGCCCGACCCGCAGAGTGCGGTACAGGCTCACGCCTCATCTACAGCGCGCGACAGGTCGCGGCGACCCTGGCGTACCGTGACGCGCCTATGCCGCCTGCTTCTTACCGGCCAGCAGTACCCACGTCTCGACGACGGTATCGGGATTGAGAGACATGCTTTCGATGCCTTCGGCGAGCAGCCATTGCGCGAGATCCGGGTGATCGGAGGGCCCCTGGCCGCAGATGCCCGCGTACTTGCCGGCCTTGCGACATGCGGCGATCGCCATCGAGAGCATCGCCTTCACCGCGTCGTCCCGCTCGTCGAAGGTCGTTGCGATCGGTCCGCCCGAATCGCGATCGACGGCGAGTGTGAGTTGCGTCATGTCGTTGGAGCCGATCGAGAAGCCATCGAAATGCTCGAGAAAGCGATCGGCCAGGATGGCGTTCGACGGAATCTCGCACATCATGATCACGCGCAGCCCGTTCCTGCCCCGCTCGAGCCCCTGGACCTTGAGCAGCGAAATGACTTGCTCCGCCTCGCGCAGGGTGCGTACGAACGGCACCATGAGCTCGACATTGGTGAAGCCCATATCCTCGCGCACGCGCTTCATCGCCTCGCATTCGAGCGCGAAGCAGTCGTGGAACTCCTCGGAGATGTACCTCGACGCGCCGCGGAATCCGAGCATCGGATTCTCCTCGTGCGGCTCGAACCGCGTTCCGCCAAGCAGGTTCGAGTACTCGTTCGACTTGAAGTCCGACAGCCGCACGATCACCTTCTTCGGATGGAACGCGGCGGCGATGGTCGCAACACCCTCCGCGATCTTGCTCACGTAAAACTCGGTCGGGCTCGAGTAGCCGGCGATGCGCTTGCCGATTTCCTGCGCCAGGTCCGGCGGCAGGCGGTCGTAGCCGATCAAGGCCTTCGGATGGATCCCGACATTCTTGTTGATGATGAACTCGAGACGGGCGAGCCCCACGCCTTCGTTGGGCAGTTTGCGAAATGCGAACGCGAGCTCCGGATTGCCGACGTTCATCATGATCTTGGTGCCCACCGGGGGCATGCGGTCCAGCGCCACCTCGTTGATCTCGAATTCGAGCATCCCGGCATACACGTGTCCCGTGTCGCCCTCGGCACATGACACGGTGACGACAGTGCCGTCCTCCAGGTTCTGCATGGCATCGCCGCAGCCGACGACCGCCGGAATGCCGAGCTCGCGCGCAATGATGGCCGCGTGGCAGGTCCGCCCACCCCGATTGGTGATGATGGCCGCCGCACGCTTCATCACCGGCTCCCAATCGGGATCGGTCATGTCCGCGACCAGCACGTCGCCCGCCTGCACGCGGTCCATCTGTGCGGCGGACTTCACGATCCGTACCTTGCCCTGGCCGATCTTCTGGCCGATGGCGCGCCCGGTGGCGAGGACCTCCGAGGTGGAAAGCAGCCGGTAACGCCGCAACGTCTCGCCGTCTTCGCGGGACCTCACGGTTTCGGGCCGCGCCTGCAGGATGTAGAGCTTGCCGTCGACGCCGTCACGACCCCACTCGATGTCCATGGGCCGTTGGTAATGCTGTTCGATGGCGACCGCGTAGCGTGCCAGTTCCTCCACCTCCGCGTCGGAGATCGAGAACCGTACCCGCTCCTCCTCAGGGACCTGCCGGGTCACCGTGGAGCGTCCGGCGCGCTCGTCGTCGGCGAAGACCATTCTGATTGCCTTGGTGCCGACGCTCTTGCGCAGAATCGGCGGGCGACGTGCCAGGAGATTCGGCTTGTAGACGTAGAACTCGTCCGGATTGACCGATCCCTGCACGACCGTTTCACCCAGGCCGTATGCCGAGGTGATGAATACGACCTGATCGAAGCCCGACTCGGTGTCGAGGGTGAACATGACGCCCGAGGCACCGCGGTCGCTGCGCACCATGCGCTGCACGCCCGCGGACAGCGCCACCTCGGCGTGCGTGAAGCCCTGATGAACGCGATAGGAGATCGCGCGGTCGTTGTAGAGGGATGCGAACACTTCCTTCACGGCATGAAGAATATTGTCCAAACCTCTGATATTGAGGAATGTTTCCTGCTGGCCGGCGAACGACGCTTCGGGCAGGTCCTCGGCCGTAGCGGATGAGCGCACCGCCCACGTGGCGTCGGGGGCGCCGGCGGTGAGCGCCGCGTAGGCGGTGCCGATCTCCTTTGCCAGCGCGGCGGGCAGTGGGGCATCGACCACCCAGCCGCGGATTTCCTTGCCAGCCCGCGCGAGCTCCGCGACATCGTCGACATCGAGCGCGGCGAGTCGCTCGGCGATGCGCTCCTCGAGCCCGCTCGCGTGCAGGAATTCACGAAAGGCGAACGCGGTGGTGGCGAACCCGCCCGGAACGCGGATACCCGCATGCGACAACTGGCTGATCATCTCGCCAAGAGAGGCGTTCTTGCCGCCTACCCGCTCGACGTCGCCCATCCGCAGGTGATCGAAAGGAAGAATCCGGGCTTGCTCGCTCATGCCATTCCCTGAAGTTGCGGTGTGCTGGCGCGACGCGCCGTCGACCATCGCGTTGGTGAGAGCGCAATTTTACCGTGCGCAGTGTCCGTGCCGCCGCGACGCGGCGCCGCGCCCGCTTAACCGGGTCAGGCAAAAAGAAACGGGCCGCTGTGGGCCCGTTCCTGTCGTCCCGTCGAGACCGGGGCTTCAGTCGAAATGGCTTCCGGGGGGATGGCCTTCGGTGGGCAGCGGCAATTCGATCGCTTCCGCCGTTTGCACGGTGCCCTCGACCGGAATGCCCGCCCGTTGCCGGCCGCGCACCGCGCGCCGCAGGCTGCGATAGAGGTCCGGGTGCGATTCCTTGAGATAGCTGATGATCTCGAAGTCCACGCGCTTCACCTGCGACAGATCGATCTGCTCGACGTGCACGAGCCGCAGCAGCTCGCGCACGGGCTTCGGCATCTCCCGCCCGCTCTCATAGCGGGAGCCGCCGCTCTGAGTGACGCCGATCTGGGTCCAGAACTGCTCCTGGTTGAGGCCCAGACGACGGCGGATTTCTCGCGGGTTAAGAACGCGGTCGAAGATCTTCACGTATGCACAATTCAGGGAAGGCGGCGCAAATTGGTGCCGCCCAATACCAATGGCATATTTTCACCAAACGGCGCACGCGCAGCAAGCGCCGCCCGTCCGAAACATCGCCTCGCCGCGGCTGCGTGTTGCGAAAACGGTCCCTCGCCGCATGACCCTATATGCCTTTGGCCGCGAGATAGTCCTCGTAGTTTCCGGTGAAGTGCACGGGTTCCGGACCGCCGAGCTCGATCACCTGGGTGGCCAGCGACGAAACGAACTGCCGGTCGTGGGACACGAAGATGAGGGTGCCCTGGTACAACTCCAGCGCCAGGTTCAGGGACTCGATCGACTCCATGTCCATGTGGTTGGTCGGCTCGTCCATCAGCAGCACGTTCGGCCGCAGCAGCATGAGCTTGCCGTAGAGCATGCGCCCGCGCTCACCCCCGGAGAGCACGCGCAACGGCTTCTTCCCGTCATCACCGGTGAAGAGCAACCGGCCAAGCGTCGCCCGCACGATCTGCTCGTCATCGCCTTCCTGCGCCCAGCGCGCCATCCAGTCGACGGCGGTCTCGTCGGAATCGAAGATCTCCGTCTGGTCCTGCATGAAATAGCCGATGCGCGCCTTTTCCGCCCATTTCACGGTCCCCGCATCGGGCACGAGCTCGCCGAGCAGGGTGCGCAGGAGCGTCGTCTTGCCAGCGCCATTCGGGCCGATGATGGCGAGGCGCTCGCCCGGCGTCGAGTCCCAACGACAGGTTCGAGAAGAGCTCGCGCGGCTGCCCCCAACCCTTGGCGAGATGGGCGACCTCCACTGCGCGGCGGTGGAGCTTCTGCTTCGGGTCGACGTCGAAACGGATGTACGGGTTCTGCCGTGACGAGGGCTTGACGTCCTCGACCTTGATCTTCTCGATCTGGCGGGCGCGCGAAGTCGCCTGCCGCGCTTTCGACTTGTTGGCCGAGAAGCGGCGGACGAATTCCTGCAGGTCGGCGATGCGTTCCTTGGCCTTCGCATTGGCGGCCAGGAGCTGCGCGCGCGCCTGCGTGGACGCAATCATGTAGTCGTCGTAATTGCCGGGATACACCCGCAGCGTCGCATAGTCGAGATCCGCCATGTGCGTGCAGACGCTGTTCAGGAAGTGGCGATCATGGGAAATGATGACCATGGTGCTGGCGCGTGCGTTGAGCACGTCCTCCAGCCAGCGGATCGAGTTGATGTCGAGGTTGTTGGTCGGCTCGTCCAGCAGCAGGATGTCCGGGTCGGAGAAGAGCGCCTGCGCCAGCAGCACGCGCAGCTTCCAGCCGGGGGCGACGGCGCTCATCGGACCGTCGTGCAGCGCGATGTCGATCCCGGCGCCGAGCAGCAACTCGCCCGCCCGCGCTTCCGCCGTATACCCGTCGAACTCGGCGAACTTCGACTCCAGCTCGGCGGCGTGGAGATAGTCGGCTTCCGTCGCGTCGGGATCGTCGTAGATGGCATCCTTCTCCTGCTTCACGCGCCACATGGCGTCGTGACCCATGAGCACCACGTCCAGCACGCGCATGTCCTCGTAGGCGAACTGGTCCTGGTTGAGCCGCCCGAGGCGCTCGTTGGGATCGAGCGAGACCGTGCCGGCGCTGGGCTCGAGATCACCCCCGAGAATCTTCATGAGCGTGGACTTGCCGCTACCGTTGGCGCCGATGAGGCCGTAACGGTTGCCGTCGCCGAACTTGACGGAGACGTTTTCGAACAGGGGCTTCGCCCCGAACTGGATGGTGAGGTTGGCTGCGGTGAGCACGAACGGACTTCCGTAGATGAGGCGCGGCGGCAGAGCCGTCCGCGCGAAGGGGAACCCTCTATTCTGCTAGAATCAAGCCCTTAGCTCAAGGGCTTCACAGCACGCACGCAATCGCGATACGGCCGGGCCGGCGGGCTCCATGCGACCAATGCCCCACTACGACCTGCACTGCCACTCCACGTGGTCCGACGGACTCCTGGCGCCCGCCGACGTTGTCGCCCGGGCTGCCGCGAATGGGGTCGAGGTCCTCGCGCTGACCGACCACGACGAGGTCGGCGGACTGGCGCAAGCACGCACCGCCGCCGCGCGGGCCGGCATACGGCTCGTGAATGGCACCGAGCTCTCCTTGAGCTGGGAGTCGCACACCGTCCACGTGGTCGGATTGGGCATCGATCCGGAGTGTCCGGTTCTGACCGCCGGCCTTGGCGCCATTCGCGAGGCACGGAGCGGACGCGGTCAGCGGATCGCCGCGGCGCTCGCGCAGGCGGGCATTCCCGGCGCCTACGAAGGCGCGCTGAGATACGTCACGCAGGCAGGCCTCGTCTCGCGCACGCACTTCGCGCGATTTATCGTCGAAGCCGGCTACGTCAAGGACGTCAAAAGCGTTTTCAAGCGCTACCTGACCCCGGGCAAGCCCGGCTATGTCGTGCATCACTGGGCCGCACTGGCCGACGGCATCCAGTGGATTCACGCCGCTGGCGGCCAGGCGGTGCTCGCGCATCCCGGACGCTACAAGGTCGGTACTGCAGGCTTGCGGCGGTTGCTCGACGATTTTCGCGCCGCGGGCGGCGACGCGATCGAGGTGCTGTCGTCCTCGCACACGCCGGCGCAATGGGCGCAGTTCGGGACCCTCGCCCGCGTCTGGGGTCTGCTCGCCTCGAGCGGCTCGGACTACCACGGACCGAAGGAAAGCTGGATCGATCTCGGCGGCCTGCCGCCCCTGCCCGCCGGTGTGGCACCGGTTTGGCAGCACTGGTGATCGTGCTGCCCTAGCGATGCCCCCTCCCCTGGATTTCATGACACCTCTCGACGGCGCCTCCCCGATGCGCCGGTACGTCTTTTTCGTCTCGGATCGTACCGGCATCACTGCCGAGATGCTCGGCAACAGCCTGCTGTCACAGTTCGAGGATTTCCACTTCCTGCGCGAGACCATCCCCTTCGTGGACTCGCCGGAAAAGGTCGACGCCGTGATACGGCAGATCAATGACCTCGCCGCGCGCGAGCAACAGACGCCCATCGTCTTCAGTTCCATCGTCGACGAAACCGCCAGCGCGACGATCCGGCGCGACACCCATGCGTTGACGCTCGACCTGTTCCAGATATTCATCGCCCCGCTCGAAACCGAGCTCAACGCCAAGAGCTCGCACGCGGCCGGCCGGTCGCACGGGATCGCCAACAGCCATGAATATTTTTCGCGGATGGAGGCCATCAACTTCACGCAGGCGCACGACGACGGCATCACTACGCGCGACCTCGGCAAGGCGCAGGTGATCCTGGTCGGGGTCTCGCGCTGCGGCAAGACTCCGACCTCGCTTTATCTCGCGCTGCAGTTCGGCATCCGCGCGGCCAATTTTCCGCTCACGCCCGAGGATTTCACCGATCGCCGCCTCCCCGACTCGGTCCTGCCGTACCGCGATCGCCTGTTCGGGCTCACCATCAATCCCGACCGGCTGCATCAGATCCGCGAGGAGCGCCGTCCCGGCAGCAGGTACGCCGCGCTCGATACCTGTCGGCACGAGGTGCGCGAAGCCGAGCATCTGATGCAGACCGAAGGCATCCCGATGCTCGATACGAGCGCCAAGTCGATCGAGGAAATCGCCACCACGATCCTGCATCGCGGCAAGTTGCAGCGCCACGTCTACTGACGTCCCGCGCCTGCCGCCGCGGCGCACGCACGTACAATCCCCGCCCATGAACGTCACCTCGAAGCGTCTCTTCGCAGCGCTGCTGCTCGCCCTCGGTCTCGGTGCCGCCGCCCTCCCGGCGCACGCCGCGGATTACACCGACATCTGGTTCAACCCCGCCGAAAGCGGCTGGGGCGTGAACCTCATCCAGGCGGAGGACGTGCTGTTCGCAACGTTCTTCGTGTACGACACCGCGCGGCAGCCGATCTGGTACGTCGCGGTCCTGACGAACGACGGCTCCGGCGTGTTCTCGGGCGATGTGCTGCTGACGTCGGGCCCCTACCTGGGGGCGCCGTGGGACGGAACCGCGGGCTACCAGACCGTCGGGTCGGCCACTTTCCGTCCCACCGCCGCCGATACAGCCGTGCTGAGCTACAACATCGGGGCGGTCCCGGTCGCCAAGAACATCGTCCGCCAGACGCTGAAGACGATCGTGCTCGGCGGCAACTACATCGGCGGCGTCGCGGCCGATCAGTTCAATTGCACCAATCCGCTGGCCAACACGAGTGCTCGCAAGGGTGCCGATATCGCGATGTCACAGACGGCGGCGGGCGACGGACAGATCGACTTTTCCTTTGCCGGCGGCCTTGCGTGCACGATCAGCGGGGCCCTGGTGCAGCGGGGGCAACTGTACTCGATGACTGGCGCGCGGTACGTCTGCAACACCGGGCTGGATACCCACGTCAATGTCACCGAGCTCCATGCGACCGCGCAGGGGATCGAAGGGCGGTGGGCGGGGAGCGTCGCGGGCGGCTGCACCGAGCAGGGGAGCTTCGCCGCGGTACTCAAGTAGCAGCCGCAGCAGCACGCGCACCGCCCTGGCGCTGCCGCACGCACTCGAACAGGCAGACCGCCGCCGCCGCCGCTGCATTGAGCGATTCCATGCCGCCGGGCATCGGGATGCTCACGTTCACGTCCACCTCCTGCTGCAGCGCGGCCGACAGTCCGCTGCCTTCGTTGCCGATGGCGATGGCCACGCGGCCGCGCAGGTCCGTAGCGAAGATGGACGCACCGTGCGACACGACCGCAGCCAGCACCCGGCCCTGCGCGGTGCGGAACCGCGCGGCCCACGCCGGCAGCTCCACGCCTTCGTCGATGGCGACCAGGAAATGCGCGCCCTGCGCCGCGCGCAGCACCTTCGGCGACCATGCGAACGCGCAGTGCTTCGACAGCAGCACGCGATCCACGCCCGCCGCTGCAGCCGTGCGCAGGATCGAGCCGACGTTGCCCGGGTCCTGCAGGTCTTCGAGCAGCAGGCAGAACTCGGACGGTCCAGGAGTGCTCGTGCTCGGCGTCGACACCACGGCGATGATGCCGACCCCAACGGGGAGCGCGGCAAGGTCGGCGAAGAGATGCGTCGGCACCAGCAACGTTCGCTCGCCGAAGCGCTCGGCGACGGCGCGCGTGCCGGCGCGCTGCAGCGCCTCCTCGGAGACGATCACCGTCTGCGGAGCGCCGACGCGTTCGGCGTACACCGCGATCAGGTGCTCGCCCTCGAGCACGCACTTGCCGGCCTTGCGCCGATCGCGCGCGGAGGCGAAAAGACGTGCCGCTTCGCGCAGTCTCGGGTTGTGGGCGGAGGTGATGCGTTGCACGGGCGTCGGTCGTCCGCGCGAACGGAACGCTCAGCGCTTGATCGGCTCGATGACGCCCGCGGCTGCCGGATCCGCGGTTTTTGCCGTGGTCCTGGCGGCGCCTGGTGCCACAACGTTCCGCAACTGAAAGAACACTTCATCGTGCCGCACCATGCCGAGCTCGGCGCGCGCCCGCTCCTCGATCGCTTCGAATCCGGTCTTGAGGTCACGCACGTCGGCATCGAGGCGCTCGTTGCGGGCCTTCAGCACGGCATTGGCGTCGCGCTGCACCGTGAGCTGCCGCTCGAGCTCGCGCACCTGCAGCCATCCACCCCGGCCGAGCCACATCGGGTATTGCAGGGCGGCGATCAGTGCGAGGAAGACGACGGCAAGCCAGCGCACGGCGCGCTCCTTCAGCGCAGGTTGAAGAACGCGTTGCGGCCAGGATAGCTCGCGGCTTCGCCGAGGTCCTCCTCGATCCGCAGCAGCTGATTGTATTTCGCGATGCGATCGGAACGCGAGAGCGACCCGGTCTTGATCTGCCCGGCGTTCGTGCCCACGGCGATGTCGGCGATGAGGCTGTCCTCGGTCTCGCCCGAGCGGTGCGACACGACCGTCGTGTAGCCCGCGCGATGCGCCATCGACATCGCAGCGAACGTCTCGCTGAGCGTGCCGATCTGGTTGATCTTGATGAGGATCGAATTGGCGACGCCCTTCGCGATCCCCTGCTTCAGGATGCGGGTGTTGGTGACGAAGAGATCATCGCCCACGAGTTGCACTTCCGCGCCAAGGCGCTCGGTCAGCAGCTTCCAGCCGTCCCAATCGTCCTCCGCCATCGCATCCTCGATGCTGATGATCGGGTACTTGTCGCACCAGGTCGCCAGCACGTCGGTGAATTCGGCGCTGGTGAGCGCAAGACCTTCCGACTCGAGCTGGTACCTGCCGTCACGGAAGAATTCGCTCGCGGCGCAGTCGACCGCCAGCGCGATATCCTCGCCCGGCGTATAGCCGGCCTTGTCGATCGCTTCCATCAGCAATTGCAGCGCCGCTTCGTTCGACGGCAGGTTCGGCGCGAAGCCGCCTTCATCGCCGACGGTGGTTGGCATGCCCCGGCTGTCGATCAGCTTCTTCAGCACGTGGAACACTTCGGCGCCATACCGCAGCGCTTCGCGAAACGTCGGCGCGCCCAGCGGAACCAGCATGAATTCCTGCACGTCGATCTTGTTGTTGGCGTGGGCGCCGCCGTTGATCACATTCATCTGCGGCACCGGCAATTGCATCTCGCCGATGCCGCCAAGGTACCGGTACAGCGGCAATGACGACTCCTCGGCCGCCGCCTTCGCCACGGCACACGAGACCGCGAGGATGGCATTGGCGCCGAGTCGTCCCTTGTTGTCGCTGCCGTCGAGGTCGATCATCGTCTTGTCGATGAACGACTGCTCGGACGCATCGAGACCGATGATCGCCTCGCAGATCTCGGTGTTGACGTTGTCGACCGCCTTCAGCACGCCCTTGCCGCCGTAGCGCGCGGCATCGCCGTCGCGCAGCTCGATCGCTTCCTTGGAGCCGGTGGATGCACCGGAAGGTACGGCCGCGCGCCCCGAGATGCCCGATTCGAGCACGACATCGGCTTCGATGGTGGGATTGCCCCGCGAATCGAGGATTTCACGGGCGATGACGTCGACGATGGCGCTCATGGGTCGGATCGGTCTCGTTTCGTTGTTGGCTTGGGATGATGCCGGCGACCTACGCCACCGAGGGATGCATCAGCTCTTGTTCGGGGAAGCCGTGCCGCTTGGTGATGTCGTCGAGCTCGATGAGGGTCTCGAGCAGCGCGCGCATGCGCTGCAACGGCCACGCGTTCGGTCCGTCGGAAAGCGCCACCTCGGGCTTCGGATGCGTCTCCATGAAGATGCCGGCGATGCCCGCCGCGACCGCTGCACGCGCGAGCACCGGCACGAACTCGCGCTGGCCTCCGCTCGAGCTTCCCTGTCCGCCCGGCAGCTGCACCGAGTGCGTCGCGTCGAACACGACCGGGCAGCCCGTTGCACGCATGATCGCGAGCGAGCGCATGTCCGAGACCAGGTTGTGATAACCAAACGATGTGCCGCGCTCGCAGACCATGATGCTGTCCGCGTTGCTCGCGGTGCGTGCCTTGGCGACGACCTGCTGCATGTCCTCGGGTGCGAGGAACTGGCCTTTCTTGATGTTGACCGGCTTGCCCGAGCGCGCGACCGCGACGATGAAGTCCGTCTGCCGGCACAGGAATGCCGGGGTCTGCAGCACGTCGACGACCGCCGCCGCCGCCGGAATCTCCGCTTCCGTGTGGACGTCCGTCAGCACCGGCACGCCGATCTGGCGCTTGACCTCGGCCAGGACCCGCAGGCCCTCCTCCATGCCGGGCCCGCGAAAGGATGACGACGAGCTGCGATTCGCCTTGTCATAGGAGGACTTGAAGATGAACGGCACGCGCAGTGCCGCGCACATCTCCTTGAGCTGCCCGGCCACGTCGAGCTGCAGTTGCTGCGACTCGACGACACAGGGGCCCGCAATCACGAACAAGGGCCGGTCGATACCGACGTCGAATCCGCACAGCTTCATCGGTCTCGCCCCTCCGAATTGCAGGCCTGCTTCGCGCTACCGCGGTCGCGAGCTTCGCTCCTCCAGCTCCGCGCTCGCCCCGCAATCACGAACAAGGGCCGGTCGATACCGACGTCGAATCCGCACAGCTTCATCGGTCTCGCCCCTCCGAATTGCAGGCCTGCTTCGCGCTACCGCGGTCGCGAGCTTCGCTCCTCCAGCTCCGCGCTCGCCCCGCAATCACGAACAAGGGCCGGTCGATACCGACGTCGAATCCGCACAGCTTCATCGGTCTCGCCCCTCCGAATTGCAGGCCTGCTTCGCGCTACCGCGGTCGCGAGCTTCGCTCCTCCAGCTCCGCGCTCGCCCCGCAATCACGAACAAGGGCCGGTCGATACCGACGTCGAATCCGCACAGCTTCATCGGTCTCGCCCCTCCGAATTGCAGGCCTGCTTCGCGCTACCGCGGTCGCGAGCTTCGCTCCTCCAGCTCCGCGCTCGCCCTGCAATGACGAATAAGGGCCGGTCGATACCGACGTCGAATCCGCACAGCTTCATGACGGTCGCCACCGTCGACGGCACGACGGGTGAACGCGGCAAGCCGCAGCTGAACGCATCGCGTTAGAGCGTCGCCACAAGCTCGGCACGCGCCGGTCGCGCGGCGCCCTCGTGGCTGCGCTGTTGTTGCAGCGCGGCGCGAACGAAGCCCACGAACAGCGGATGACCACGGCGCGGGTTCGAAGTGAATTCCGGGTGGAACTGGCAGCCGAAGAACCATGGGTGATCATTCAGCTCCACCATTTCGCACAGATCGCCCGCCAGCGGACTGCGCGCACGCGCACTCACCACGAGCCCGGCGGCTTCGATCCGGGGCAGGTAATGGTTATTGACCTCGTAGCGGTGCCGATGACGCTCCGCAACCCGCGTCGAGCCGAAGATGCGATGCGCGAGCGTACCCGGCACCACGTCGCATGGCTGTGACCCGAGGCGCATCGTGCCGCCGAGGTCCGAGCTCTCGGAGCGCTTCTCGACCGAACCGTCGCGGTTTTGCCATTCGGTGATGAGCGCCACGACCGGATGCGGTGTTGCTGCATCGAATTCCGTGCTGTTGGCGCCTTCGAGCCCAGCCTTGTGGCGCGCGTACTCGATGACCGCGAGCTGCATGCCAAGACAGATGCCGAGGTACGGAATGCCGCGCTCGCGCGCATATCGGATCGCGGCGATCTTGCCCTCGACGCCACGCTTGCCGAAGCCGCCGGGCACGAGGATGGCGTCCATGCCTTCGAGACATGCCGTGCCGTCCCGCTCCACCGCTTCCGAATCGACGTAGTGGATCTGCACCTTGCTGCGGGTGTGGATGCCGGCATGCGTCAGCGCTTCCGACAGCGACTTGTACGACTCGGTCAGGTCGACGTACTTGCCGACCATCGCGATGTGCACCAGGTGCTCCGGATGCTCGAGTGCGTAGACGAGCTCCTGCCACGTCGACAGGTCCGCCGGCGGCGGATTCAACCCGAGCTTCTTGCACACGATGTCATCGAGGCCCTCGGCATGCAGGGCTGCGGGAATCTTGTAGATGGAGTCCGTGTCGAGCGCCGGAATGACCGCTTCGGGCGCGACGTTCGTGAACAGCGCGATCTTGCGCCGGTCGCTCTCCGGAATCGGCCGGTCGGCGCGGCACAGCACCACGTCCGGCTGGATACCGATCTCGCGCAACTCCTTCACCGAGTGCTGCGTCGGCTTGGTCTTCATTTCGCCGGCGGTCGGAATGAACGGTACCAGCGTGAGATGGATGTAGCAGACGTTCTCGCGCCCGAGCGTGATGCCCATCTGCCGGATGGCTTCGAGGAACGGCAGCGATTCGATGTCGCCGACCGTGCCCCCGACCTCCACCACCGCAACCTCGGCCACGCTGCCGTCGTCGGCCGTGGCCGCCGCAGCAATCCAGCTCTTGATCTCGTCGGTGATGTGCGGAATCACCTGCACCGTGCCGCCGAGATAGTCGCCGCGGCGCTCCTTCCGGATGACGCTCTCGTAGATCTGGCCCGTGGTGAAATTGTTGCGCTTCCCCATGTGCACGTCGGTGAAGCGCTCGTAGTGGCCGAGATCGAGGTCCGTCTCCGCCCCGTCCTCGGTGACGAACACCTCGCCGTGCTGGAACGGACTCATCGTTCCAGGATCGACGTTGATGTACGGGTCGAGCTTGAGGTTGGTGACGCGGACGCCGCGGGTGGTGAGGATGGCGGCGAGGGATGCTGCAGCGATGCCTTTGCCGAGCGAGGAAACGACCCCGCCGGTTACGAAGACGAACTTGGTCATGGGCGACAAGTTCCGGGAAATTCGTATTTTACCCGAACGCCCCGCAGGATGGGGGCGAAGGCGCTCATCCTGCGTCATCCGGAGCGGGCGTGCGCGCAACAGATCGGCACGCCGTTGGCCGCCGCGAAGGCCGTCAGCCGGCGTGAAGGCCCAGGCCAGCCGCCAGCCGCTCGCGCGCGCGTTCACGGCCAAGCAGCGCAAGTACGGCGTCGATCGCCGGCGTCTGCGCCGTGCCAGCGACCAGCACGCGCAGCGGCATCATGACCTGCGCCGGTTTCAACCCGTGCCGGGCCGCGCTGGCGCGCACCGCGGTGGCGATCGAGCTCCGCGTCCAGTCGAGGGTGGCGAAGAGCGTGTGCAGCTCGACCAGCGCCGGACGATTGGCCTCGCTCAGGTGCTCCGTGACGAGCTGCACCGGCGGATGTGGCGTGTGGAAGAAGTAGTGCGCCGCGTCGGCCATTTCGGTCAGCGTGGCCGCGCGGTCCCGCAGGAGCGCCGCGAGTGCGGGCAATGGCGGGCCGGCCGCCGGGTCGAGGCCGGCCTGGACAAGGTACGGCGCCAGGCGACTGCCGAGATCGTCGTCGGACAGGCGCTTGATGTGTTCCTGGTTGACCCACTTGAGCTTGTCCGGATCGAAGCGCCCCGGGGCCGACGACAGGCCGGCGAGATCGAACCATTGGACCAGCTCGTCGCGGGTGAATATCTCCGCATCACCGTGGGACCAGCCGAGGCGGGCCAGATAGTTGACGATCGCCTCGGCCAGGTAGCCGTCGTCGCGGTACTGCAGCACGCCGCGCGCCCCGTGGCGCTTGGAGAGCTTCTCGCCTTCGGGCGTCAGCACGGTCGGCAGGTGCGCGTAAACGGGAGGCTCGGCGCCGAGCGCGCGAATGATGTTGATCTGCCGGGGCGTGTTGTTGACGTGATCGTCGCCGCGAATGACATGCGAGATCTTCATGTCGAGGTCGTCGACGACAACACAGAAGTTGTACGTCGGCGTGCCGTCGGCGCGGGCGATGATGAGATCGTCGAGCTCGCCATTGTCGATTTCGATGCGTCCCTTGACGGCATCGTCCCAGGCGACCACACCGGCGAGCGGATTCCGGAAGCGGATCACGGGATTGACGCCGGGCGGCGGCGACATCCGCGCGGCGTGCTCGGGACGCCACCGGCCGTCGTAGCGCGGCTTCTCGCCGCGACTCATCTGCGCGGCGCGAAGCTCGTCCAGCTCGGCCGGCGTCGTGTAGCAGCGGTAGGCCAACCCCCGTTCGAGCATGTCGGCAAGCACGGCGCGGTACCGTTCGGTGCGCTGGGTCTGGTAGTACGGCCCCTCGTCGTAATCGAGCCCGAGCCACTCCATGGCCTGCAGGATGGCGTCGACGGCTTCCGCCGTGGACCGCTCGGTGTCGGTGTCCTCGATGCGCAGGATGAACACCCCTCCGTGACGGCGCGCGAACGCCCACGGAAACAGCGCCGAGCGGATGTTGCCGAGGTGGATGAAACCCGTCGGGCTCGGGGCGAACCGTGTGCGGATGGCGTGGCGTGGCGGGCTGGAAGGAGGCATCGTCGGGGCAAAAGCGGCCATTCTAGTCGACGGGCCGAGGCTGACCTCGCGCGCGTTGCGCCGGCCGCCGGCCGCGCGCCCGAACGCTCACCAGGTCGGATTGGGCAGCTCGCCGAAGACCTTGCGCAGACCCTCGCTCCATTTGGTATGAATCATCTGGAAATAGGGATCGTCTTCGCCGATGCGGCGCTTGTGCGCCACGTGCAGCGCATCGGCCTCGTACGTGAGGAGATCGATCGGCAGGCCGACCGAGATGTTCGAGCGCATGGTCGAGTCGAACGAGACCAGTGTGCACTTCGTAGCCTCGGTCAGGTTCGTCCCCCGCGTCACCACCCGGTCGATGATCGGCTTGCCGTATTTCGTCTCGCCGGTCTGGAAGTAGCACGTCTCCGCCGAGGCTTCGATGAAATTGCCTTCGCTGTAGATGTTGAAGAGCCGCGGCGCTTCCCCGCGGATCTGGCCACCGACGAGAAAGTTGGCGCCGGCGTCGATGTTGCTCTGCATGAGATAAGGCCCATCGCGGCTCTTCACCTCGCGCAGCGCCTCCCCGAACAGCCGGGCGACGTCGTACATCGAGGCCACCGCCCAGACGGTCGCGCGCTCGTCGTCCGCCTTGGCGCGCTGCTCCAGGATGTTGATCGCATTCTGGGTGATCGAGAGATTGCCGGACGAAAGGGAGACGATCACGCGGTCACCGTCGCGCACGAACGTCCGCATCTTGGAGAAGCGGGAGACCTGGTCGACCCCGGCGTTGGTGCGCGAATCCGACGCGAACACCATGCCTGCATCGAGCGACATCGCCACACAGTAAGTCATCTGCTGCTACCGTCCAAAAATGATCCGATTCTACTGAACGCGTGACCCACCAACGCTGCCGACCCGGCGCCGCACGACCTGCGCGGCAGAGTCTGGCGACGTTTACCTGGTCGGCGCCGCCTCCCACCGGAGAGCCGGTCGGGACGCGGCAGACTCGGCATTTGGGCCGAGTGAAACCTGACAGATACACCCGCCTGAGGCCCGTTTCGTGTCCGGGCGCAGTCGAGCCGGAGGAATGGGCTGCGCGGCTTTCCGTTTCGGGACGCGCACTTGCGCAACCAGGGCGAATAACTTCGGCGGGGTAGGACTACCGCAGCGCAGCAAAATGCACTACACTGGTGCAACAATGTCCCGGACAGCGTGCTACGAAGTGCCGCGGAAGGTTTGCCGAGGTCCGGCGGCCATGGTTAAATGCCGGCTCCTGTCTGGGTTCGCGGGCGGTTAGCTCAGCGGTAGAGCACTGCCTTCACACGGCAGGGGTCACTGGTTCGATCCCAGTATCGCCCACCACATGAACCAAGGGGTTGCACGCGAGTGTAACCCCTCTTTTTTTGTGACGCGCGGAACGCAAGGCTGCGAAGCGGACGAGGAAAGCATGCTCGATGCGCTGGTGTTCGATGCCTACGGCACGCTGTTCGACGTGCATTCCGTTGCAGCGCTGGCGGAGCGTCTCGTCCCGGGCCGAGGCCGCGAGCTGTCGCAGCGGTGGCGCGCGAAGCAGCTCGAGTACAGCTGGCTGTCGAGCCTGATGCACGAGCCGCCGATGCATGCCGACTTCGCGGCCGTGACCGAGCAGGCCCTCGATTACGCCGCCGCCGCCCTCGGCATCACGCTCGGAAGCGAAGCCCGCACCGGGTTGCTCGGCGCATACCTGCATCTCGATCCGTTCGCGGACGCGACCGAAACACTGGCAGCGTTGGCGCCGCGCCCACGCTGGATTCTGTCGAACGGTTCGCGCGCGATGCTGGCGCCCCTGGTCGAGCGCAGCACGCTCGCGGCGCACCTCGACGGCCTGCTGACGGTCGAACCCGCTGGCATCTTCAAGCCGAGTCCCCGCGTCTATCAGCTCGCCGCCGATGCCCTGCGCCTGCCGCCCCAGAGGATTGCATTCGTGTCGTCGAACTGCTGGGATGCGATCGGCGCCGGCGCGTTCGGCTTCGTTGCGTTCTGGGTCAACCGCGACAACGCGCCGGTCGATCGCCACGGCCGCGCACCCGATCGCGTTCTGCGCACGCTGACGGAGCTGCCCCAGGCCGTCGCCAACTGGCGCTGAGCGGCCTCGACGCCCGGATGCATGGGGGCAGGCACCGCGCCGAGCGGGGCCCGTCAGCCCAGCGTCTTGCTGCGCTCACGCAGGAAGGCGGCAAAGCCCTCGGCCAGGTCCGGATGCTTCAGGGCGAAGTCCACGGTCGCCTCGAGATAACCGAGCTTGCTGCCGCAATCGTAGCGGCGTCCCTCGAACGCGTAGGCCAGCACGCGCTCCTCCGTCAGCAGCCGCGCGATGCCGTCGGTCAACTGGATCTCCCCGCCGGCACCGGGTGGCATCGCACGCAGGTGATGAAAGATGCGTGGCGTGAGCACGTAGCGACCGACCACGCCCAGCGTCGACGTCGTGGTGCCCGGCTGCGGCTTTTCCACCATGCGCGTGATCGCTGCCGCGGGCGAATCCGGCGCGCCGGTCTCGACGATGCCATAGCTCGACACCTCGTCCGGCGCGACATTCATCACGCCGATGATCGAGCAGCCCTCGCGCGCCGCGAGATCGGTCATCTGTCGCATCACCGGCACGCGCGCATCGATGAGGTCGTCCGCCAGCAGCACCGCGAAGGGCTCGTCGCCGACGGCGGGTGCCGCGCAAAGGACGGCGTGACCCAGTCCCAGCGCTTCCGATTGCCTGATGTAGATGCAGTTGATGCCGGGCGGCGTCGATGCCTGCACCATCTCCAGCAGCTCCGTCTTGTTGCGCGCCGCCAGCTCCGTCTCGAGCTCGTAGGCCTTGTCGAAATGATCCTCGATGGCACGCTTGTTCCGGCCCGTGATGAAGATCATGTCGGTGATGCCCGCAGCCGCCGCTTCTTCCACCGCGTACTGGATCAGCGGCTTGTCCACGACCGGCAGCATCTCCTTGGGACTTGCCTTCGTCGCGGGCAGGAAGCGGCTCCCGAAGCCCGCCACCGGGAACACCGCCTTTTTCACACGTACCATCATCTGCCTCACTTTTCAGGGGAATGGGATCGGCCGCCGAGGAGCGCCCGCAGCCCCTCTTCGTCGAGTACTGGAACCTCGAGCTCGCGGGCCCGGTCGAGCTTGCTGCCCGCATCGGTGCCCGCCACGACATAGCTCGTCTTCTTCGACACGCTCCCGGCAACCTTGCCACCGGCGGCTTCGATCATCGCCTTGGCCTCATCGCGCGATAGCGTGGGCAGCGTCCCGGTCAGCACCAGCGTCAGCCCGGCCAGCGCGCCTGCCGTCCGCTGCTTCGGCGCATGCTCCGGCCAGTGCACGCCCGCGGCGCGCAGTTGCGCGATCACCTCGCGATTGTGCGGCTCGCCGAAGAAGCGCGCGATGCTTTCCGCAAGCACCGGCCCCACGTCGGTGACCTCGAGCAGCGAGTCCTCATCGGCGGCCAGCAGGGCGTCGAGCCTGCCGAAGTGCCGGGCGAGATCGCGCGCCGTCGACTCGCCCACGTGGCGAATGCCGAGCGCGTAAATGAAGCGCTCGAGCGTCGTCGCCTTGCTCTTCTCGATGGCGGCGACGACATTGCCGGCCGATTTCTCGCCCATGCGCTCGAGCGCCGCGAGCTGCGTGAGTTCCAGCTTGTAGAGGTCGGGCGCGGTGTGGACGATGCCAGCGTCGACCAGTTGCTCGACGAGCTTGTCCCCCAGCCCTTCGATGTCCATGGCCCGGCGGCTCGCGAAATGCAGCAGCGCCTGCTTGCGCTGCGCGGGACAGACGAGACCGCCGGTGCAGCGCGCCACCGCTTCGTCCGGCAGGCGCACGATGGCCGAGCCGCATTCGGGACATTGGGCTGGCATGACGAACGCGCGCGCGTTCGCCGGCCGCTCTTCGACCACGACGCGGACCACCTCGGGAATCACGTCGCCAGCGCGGCGCACCAGCACGGTGTCGCCGATGCGCACGTCCTTGCGCCGCACCTCGTCTTCGTTGTGCAGCGTCGCATTGGTGACGGTGACGCCGCCGACGAACACCGGGTTGAGACGCGCCACAGGGGTGATCGCTCCCGTCCGGCCGACCTGCACGATGATGTCGAGCACCGTCGTGCTGGCCTCTTCTGCCGGAAACTTGTGTGCGACGGCCCAGCGCGGCTCGCGGGACACGAATCCAAGCCGGCGCTGCAGCTCAAGGCTGTTCACTTTGTAAACGACGCCGTCGATCTCGAATGGAAGATCGTTGCGGCCACTGCGCACATTCTCGTAGAACGCGACCAGCTCGCGGGCTCCATGGACGACGCGGCGATCGGCGTTGACGGGCACCCCGTAGCTCGCCAGCGCATCGAGCACACCGGCGTGGGTCGGCGGGACCCGCCAGCCCTGCGTCTCGCCGATCCCGTACGCGAAAAACGCCAGGGGACGCTGCGCGGTGATCGCGGGATCGAGCTGGCGCACCGCGCCCGCTGCCGTGTTGCGCGGATTGATGTAGGGCTTGAGCCCCGCCTCCACCTGCCGCGCGTTCAGCGCCTCGAAGTCGCGCCGCGACATGTACACCTCACCGCGCACCTCGAGCACCGGTGGCGCATGCTCGCCCTTGCGCAATTTCAGCCGCTTGGGAATGGTGGCGATCGTGCGCACGTTCTGCGTGACATCCTCGCCGACCTGGCCGTCGCCACGCGTGGCCGCGACCGCGAGCATGCCGGCTTCGTAGCGGATGCTGATGGCGAGCCCGTCGAACTTGAGCTCGGCCATGTACTCGACCGGCGGCGCATTGTCGCCCAGTTCGAGCTCCCGGCGGATGCGGGCGTCGAATTTCTGCGCACCGGCCGGCGTGGTGTCGGTCTCGGTGCGGATCGACAGCATGGGCAGGGCGTGCCGCACCGGCGCGAACGCCGTCAGGCGCCCGCCGCCCACGCGCTGCGTCGGCGAAGTGGGCGTCACGAGCTCCGGGTGGCGCGCCTCCAGATCCTGCAGCTCGCGAAAGAGGACGTCGTACTCCGCGTCGCTCACGCTCGGCGCGTCGAGCACGTAATAGCGGTAGTTGTGTGCCTCGATCACGTCACGCAGCGCCGCGGCCCGCTGCGCGGCGGCCTCGGGGGCGGCAGCGCGCGAAGCGGTCGCACCCATCGCGGGGTCGGATCAGCGCGCCCGGCGCATGCAGCGCGGGCTCAGCCGCCGAAGAGCGCCAGCGCCCGCGGGCTGCCGGGCTCGATGTGGACGGCCTGCAACCCGGCGGCGGTCTTCTGGATCTGCACGCGGATCGCCGCGAGTGCGGCATCGTCGAGCGGCCGCCGGTTGTCATCCACCAGGGAAGCATCGAGCGTCTGCGCCATGCGTTTGGCGGCGAGCTTCATCTGATCGAAGACGCGCGCCGGATCGGCGATCCGGGGAACGTCCAGCAGCAGCACGGCACCCGGCGTCGAGCTGCCGCGCAGGTTTTCGGCCGTGAACGGTTCAGGCCGGAAGTTCTGCAGCGCGTACAGCACCGCCCCATTCTCCTCCTGCACCCACTCGAAGCGCCCGCCGGCCAGGCGGAATCCCGCGGCTTCGGCAACGCCACGCAGCCGCGTGCCGGGAATCATGTTGGGCGCCGACTTGAGGATCGTGAGCCCGATCTGCACGTCGAGGTCCGCACAGATGCGATCGAGCGTTTCGGCGCGGGCCGCTTCGGCCGGCACGTCCGGAGCAATGAAAGCCGCCGGCAGGTCCGGTGCGAGCTGCCCGACCAGCGTGGCGAAGGCCTCGAGCATGGGCACGCTCGCCGCACCCGCGCGATCCGCCAGCAACAGGCAGGCAATGATGTCGCTGAATTCGCCCGCCGTGTCGGCCTTGAGCAGCTGCCACGGCATGCTGACGTTGCGACGGCCGAACCACCGCAGGCGCTTGCCGACACGCGCATGCAGGCCTGCGGCGAGGACGCCGACGGGCACCGGCTTGGTGGGTTGGAGGGCCACGATGCACTCGATGTCCGGATCGGGTTGCGCGCCATGCGTATCGGCGTGCACCACCCGTTCCGGCGCCGGCGGCCTGGCGCTCGGCGCGCCCGGCTCTGCCGCGACTGCTTCGTCGCGCTCGTCATGCTCGACCGGCGCATTGCCGGTGACTGCGCTGCGTGCCTGGATTTTCACCGGCAGCTCGAAGCCCGACGCATCGTCGGTTGGTGCGCGGCCCCCCGTCGCTGCCGGTGCGCGCCCCGCCCGTGTCAGCATCGGCTCGTCCGCGGCAACATTCCTGCCGAGGGTGGGCTCGACCCGCTCGAGACTCCTGGGAAGGGGCCGCTCGGCGTCGGGCGTCAGCGTACCGGGGCCGAGCTGGTCGAAGGTGGCATTGATGCGCTCGCGCACGCGGCGCTCCTGCCACCAGTTATAGATGACCACGCCGATCACCAGCACGACGCCGGCGACGATGAGCCCGAGTTGCAGCGAAGTCATGCGAGAGATGCGTCGTCGAATAGGGGCGAAGGGGCTGCAGCGGCGAGGATTATAGCCCCGCCCACGTGCGCGATCGTGGCCTCAGACCGCGCCCGTCTCGGCAAGCTCGAGCGCTTCGGAGATATCGACCTGCACCACGCGTGACACGCCCGGCTCCGGCATGGTGATGCCGACGAGCTGCGTTGCCATCTCCATGGTGATCTTGTTGTGCGAGATGAACAGGAACTGCGTCTGCCCCGACATCGTGCGCACCATCTTGCAGAAACGCTCGGTGTTCGGATCGTCGAGCGGCGCATCCACCTCGTCGAGCAGGCAGAACGGCGCCGGGTTGATCTGGAACAGCGCGAACACGAGCGAAATAGCGGTCAGTGCCTTCTCGCCGCCCGACAGCAGGTGGATCGAGGTGTTGCGCTTGCCCGGCGGCTGGGCGATGACCTGTACGCCCGAATCCAGGATTTCCTCCCCCGTCAGCACGAGCTCGGCACGCCCCCCGCCGAACAGCGCCGGAAAGAGCTTGGAGAAATTCTGGTTGACCGTGTCGAACGTCTGCTGCAGCAGCTGCCGCGATTCCTTGTCGATCTGGCGGATCGCGTTTTCCAGCGTGGCCATGGCCTCCGTCAGATCCTCCGCCTGCGCGTCGAGGTACTGCTTGCGCTCCTGCGTCATGGCAAGCTCGTCGAGCGCCGCAAGATTCACCGCACCGAGATCCTCGATGGCTTTCTGCAGGCGCTCGATCTCCGCCGGCAGGCCGGATTTGCTGCCGAATGCCTTGAGCGCGTCGGGCAGTGCGGTGACGTCGGCATGGACTTCCGCGAGTTGCTCGGCGAACTGCTGCTCGAGCATGACCGCCGCCTGTTCCTTGAGACGCATGTCGGCAATGCGCGCGCGGGCCGGATCGAGCTTCTGCTCCGCCTCCAGCCGCGCCTCCTCCGCGCTCCGCAATTGCGCGCCGAGGCCTTCGAGTTTGTCGCGGGCCGCGGCGAGCGCCTGCTCGGCTTCGCCGCGTCCGGCGAGCTGGCGCTGCAGCGCTTCCTCGACGGGGGTCCAGTCGATGGCGGCGCGCTCGGAGGTGAGTTGCGCGAGCAACTGCTGTTGTTGCGCGTGCTGCGCGACCAGGGCCTCGCGACGCCGTTCGAGATTGGCGAGGCGATCGCGCGCACTGCGCTCGGCGAAGGCGGCTTCCTGCGCCGCCCGCTCGGCGATCCGAATGCGCTCGCGACCGCGCGCCAGCGCGACCTCCGCTTCATTGCGCGTGTGCCGTGCCGCCTCCTGCCGCGCGCGCTCATCGTGCAGTCGCGACTGCGCGTCGGCGAGCTCGCCGCGCAGCGACTCGACCTGCGCGGCTTCGTTGGTCTCCTGCGTCGCGAGATCCGCGAGCTCCTGCGTGATCTGGCCACGTCGCCGCTCGGCAGCTTCGGCCGCCTGGCGCAGCTGCATCAGCTCGAGCTCGAGATCGTGGCAGCGCCGCTGCTGCGACGAGAACGCCATGCCCTCCGCGTGATACGCCTTCTGGGTCTGGTCGAGCTCGGTTTCGACATCGGTTTGCGCGCTTCGGGCGATGGCCGCGTGCTCCCGGGCGCCGACCAGCGCCTGCTCGAGCTCCGCCAGCTCGCGTTGCCGCGCGAGCACGCCGTGCAACTCGTTGTCCGGCGCAAAAAAGCTCACCGCCTGCGCCGTGACGAGGTGTCCCTGCGGCGTGACGAAGGCCTCCCCCACCCCGAGTTGATCGCGCCGCGCCAGCGCGTCGCCCAGATCGGGCGCGCAACGCACGCCGCGCAGCCAGTCCGCCAGCAAGCGCTGCAACTGGGCAGCCGAGGTGCGCACTTTGCCGAGCAGCGATTCGCCGTGCTCGGCGGCGGCGACATCGGCGTGACCAGCCGGGGCTGCGCGCAACTCGTACGCGGCGAGGCGTCCGGGCAGCGACCGCGCACCAGCGAGCCAGCCGAGAGCGTCCTGCAACTGCGGCAATTCGATGGCCTCGAGGCGCTCGCGGAGCACGGCTTCCAGCGCATCGTTCCAGGCCGGGTCCACGTCGAGCGCCGTGAACAACCGGTGCGCCTCGGCGAGGCCGTGCTCCTGCAGCCACTGCGTGCGGTCCTTCCCCTGTCCGATCCTTGCCTGCAATGCCGCAAGTGCCTGCATGCGCGCTTCGAGACCGGACAGCGATCGCTGCGCCTGTTGCGCGGCCTCGCCCGCGCTGCGGCGGCGCTCCTGCAGTTGCTGGACGGCATCGCGCAATGCGGCAACGCTCGCTTCCTTGCTGCGCAGCTCTTCGCTCTCCTGCGCGAGCTGCTGCTCGACATCGGTGATCTGCGCGGTGATGGGAGCCTGCAAGGCACCGAGCTCGGCTTCCAGGCGCTCGCGGCGCTGGGTGAGCTGCGCCAGGATGCGCTGCACGCTGTCGCGCTTGGTCTCGGTCACGCGGATGGCCTGCTCGCCCAGCACGATCCGCTGCTGCAACTCGGCAGACACGGCCGCCGCCGCGCGCAGGGCCTCTTCCAGCGGCGGCATGGCCGCACTGGCATCGCGCTCCTCGCCGGCCGCGCGCTCGCGTCCGGCCAGGCACGATTCGAGATGCTGCTCGGCCTCCGTGCGCTCGGTCGCAAGCGCCGACGATTGACCATCGATCGCGCCGATCTGCTCGGTGAGCTGGGCGACCTGCTGGGTGAGCCGTGTTTCGCTTTCGCGCGCGAACGCGAGTTGCTGCTCCAGCCGGGTCACTTCCGCGTTGGCGGCGTAGAACCCGCCCTGTTTCTCGTGCAGCGCATCGCCGGCGGTGTAATGGTCGCTGCGCAGGTGTTCGAGGCGCGATTCGATCGCGCGGACCTCCGCCTGCAGGCTTTCGAGTCCGACCGTCAGGTTGGCGACTTCGGCGGCGTGCCGCTCGCGCGCCCGGGCAGCGTCCTGCTGCTTGGAAAACCAGAGCAGCTGCTGGGAGTGCTTGAGGCGCGCCTCGAGATCGCGGTACTCACTGGCGACGCGCGCCTGGCCTTCGAGCTTCTCGAGCTGCTGGCCAAGCTCGATGCGGATATCCTCCACACGCGAGAGGTTTTCCCGCGTATCCGCGAGGCGCCCTTCCGTCTCCTTGCGCCGCTCCTTGTACTTCGAAACACCCGCCGCTTCCTCGAGGAAGACCCGCAGCTCCTCGGGTTTCGCCTCGATCACCCGCGAGATCATCCCCTGCTCGATGATGGCGTACGCGCGCGGTCCGAGGCCGGTGCCGAGGAACAGGTCGTGGATGTCGCGGCGTCGGACGGGGATGTTGTTGATGTAGTAGGACGAATCGCCGTCGCGCGTCAGCACGCGCTTGATCGAGATCTCCGCGTATTGCCCCCACTGGCCGCCGATGCGGCCCTGGTCGTTGCTGAATTGGAGCTCGACCGACGCGCGGCCTACGGGCTTGCGCTCGCCCGCGCCGTTGAAGATGACGTCCTGCATGGAGTCGCCGCGCAGGGCCGACGCCTTCGATTCCCCCAGCACCCAGCGCACGGCGTCGATGACGTTGGATTTGCCGCAGCCGTTGGGCCCCACGATGCCGACCAGCTGGCCGGGCGTGCCGATGGACATCGGATCGACAAAGGACTTGAAGCCGGCGAGCTTGATGTGATTTAGGCGCAATTGGACTTCAGGCGGGAGTGGACGGGATGGCGTCGGCTCTGGCGGCCGGCTCTGCAGCCCTTTGGCGGGCGGGCGGTGCAACTCGAGCGTTGCGTGCAAAGGCGAAATTATAGCGGAACCGGCGCGCCTGGCCGTCCCGCGGGCGACCGGAAAAAGACAAAACGGCACGCGGGCGCCTGCGCGCATCGTCGCGCGCGGCGCCGCGAGTCACCGACCGGCGGACGAGGGATCAGCCGAGGCCGGGACGGCAGCCGGCAATCGGTTCGACTTCGTCCACGACGGGCGTGTAGCCTGGCTGCACGGGATCTTTGTATTGCGCGTTGATGTAGTAGCGCTTGCACGGCTCGATGTCGAGCGTGAGTCGCTCCTGGTAACCCGCGCGGAAGGCCCCGTGGCGGAGGGATTCCACCGCGATCTCGTGGCGACCCGGCGCGATCTTGATGGGGCCGCGCAGCGGTGTGCTCTCGCCATCGACCTTGCTGATGACGAGCGGACGCCGGTCCATGACGGCCACGTGGTACTGCGCCCCGGAAAGCTCGCTCCACGTCGGGCCCACCGTCTGGCAACCGACCAGGACCAACGGTCCAAGCCACGGAAGAATGCGTTTCATGATGAGACTCCAGAAAAGTTGCCTGACCCCCCGTGCCGCGAGTTCCGGTGGCGCCGCAGACGGCTGCACCGGCCCGACAGGGGCCCACAAGCTCCACTGGCGCGCTGTCCCTCGTCGGGAATGCGCACCCTCTATGGGTCAACAGCACCCGTCCCGCAATGTTCCCACCGCGGACCCTCCTCTGCGCAGGCGCGTTCGTCAGGTGCCGGAGCTACGGGCCATGTGCTCGACGGCTGCACGAGCCGCGTCGAGGCTCTGCGCCAGGACCGCGGCTTGCCACGCCGGATCCTCCACAAAGAAGGCCGTCCGCATGGCGGCGCCGATCGCGCGTCCGTGCAATGCCCGGGCCTCCGGGTGGCGATGCAGCCAGTGATCGGCGCGCAGGGCACCAAACACCTGCAGCAACGGAACGGTCCCGAATTCCAGCACGATGCCGGTGCATTCGACGCCCGGACATTCGTCCTGCGCCGCAAGTCCCATGAGGCCGCGCACCTCGGCGGACGTGGACGAGCCCTCGTAGGAGGAGGTCATCGCCTCGCCCCAGCAGCGCTGCGCGCGCGCAATGGCTGCGGGATGGTCGGGCCCGGCATAGATCCGCTCCCCACGCCCCGGGGGACCGAGGCCGCTGTGCAGGTCGATCCACGCAAGCCGCCGCCGCGAGGCGGCATGCGCGCGCAGCAAGGCACGCACCCGCTCGTTGCTCCACGCCGGACGCTGGCCGCCGTAGAACATGCCGTCCGGAAACGCGTATTGCCCCGCGCTCACGGCCGCCTGGAGCGCGGCCTGGCCATGGCGCGCGATGTAGTCGCCGATGACGCGTTCGCTCTCCGCGGGCGGCGGCCACGCCTTCGGGAGCAGCGCGTCGTGCAGCTCGGCATACGCTGCGTTGACCGGCAGTGGCACGCTGAAATCCTGGAAGTTGCGGTTGAGATCGACGTTGTCCTCGTTGACGCGCCGCAGATGTGAAAAGCCATACGGATTCACCGCATGCACGAACAGCACCGCGATGCCCGCCTCGGCTGCCCGGCGCAGGAAGGCCGCATCCCGCAGGAGGGCGATCTGGCAGCCCGAACCGCAGAAACCCTCCACGCCGTGGGTGCCCGAGGTCACGATCAACAGGTCACGCGCGGCGTGCGGGCCGCACAGTGCCGTATCGATGGCGAGCGCTTCGTCCTCGGCGCCACGAAGTTCCGGATGCACGTGGGAGTCCGCCACGGCGCCGGCCTCGGCCGCAGCGGTCAGGAACCTGCCACGCGCGGATTGGTACCGCGCGGCGAAGCAGTCCTGCACGTCCATCGCCGCGTCGGCTAGGACCCGAGCGGCATCGCGCGCTCGGCGAGTGCGGCGAGGTAGCCGGCACCGAGCGGAATGACCGCATCGTTGAAATCGTAGCGGGTGTTGTGGAGGAAGCAGCCCGATTCGCTGCCGCCCTGGCCGAGCCGTGCGTAGGCGCCCGGTCGCGCCTGGAGCATGAAGGAAAAGTCCTCCGAGCCCATCGACGGCTCGAGATCGAGCACCACGTGATCGGCGCCAATCAGCTCTTCCGCCACGGCGGCGGCGAACTCGGCCTCGGCGCGGGTGTTCACGGTCGCGGGATAGACGCGCTCGTAGTTCAATTGCGCGACCGCGCCGAAGCCGCCGGCGATCCCGTGCACGAGCTCGGTGAGGCGCCGCTCGATCATGTCCTGCGTTTCCTTGCGGAAGGTCCGCACCGTACCGACGAGATGTGCCTGGGCGGGCACGACGCTCATCGCCCCCGGGTGCCCGGCCTGCATGCTGCAAATGCTGATCACGGCGTTGTCGACCGGGCTGACGTTTCGCGCCACGATCGACTGCGCCGCCGTGATGATGTGCCCGGCCACGAGCACCGGATCGACGGTGAGATGCGGATGCGCACCGTGCCCGCCGCGACCCGTGATGCGGATGTCGATGCGATCCGCGGCGGCCATCATCGGCCCGGGACGCACGGCAATCGTGCCGGGCGGCAGGCCCGGCCAGTTGTGCAGCGCATACACCTCGTCGGCGGGAAAGCGCGTGAACAGCCCGTCGTCGATCATCGCCTTGCCGCCGGCGAAGCCTTCCTCGCCAGGTTGGAAGATCAGGTACACGGTGCCATCGAAACGCCGCGTCTCGTGCAGATAACGGGCAGCAGCGAGCAGCATGACGGTGTGCCCGTCATGGCCGCAGCCATGCATCCGGCCGTCGTAACGCGAACGGTGCGCGAACGTGTTGTCTTCCTGCATGGGCAAGGCGTCCATGTCGGCACGCAGCCCGATGCTGCGTCCGCTGGACGTGTGCCGTCCGTGGATCACGGCGACGACGCCGGTGCGGCCGACGCCGGCGTGATGCTCGATGCCGAGCGCCGCAAGCTGCTCGCACACCACCCCAGCCGTGCGGCGCTCCTCGAAGCCGAGCTCCGGGTGCATGTGCAGATCGTGGCGCAGCGCGGCAAATTCCGGCTGCCACCGGGCGATGGTGTCGACAGGTTGGGTCATGACGATGTCCGGGAGGCAGGATTCGGGTCGCGCGGGGCGGGCACAGCGAGCGCGGCAGCCAGGATTTTCGGGTGCATGCGGCCGATCATCCGTGAGCGCTGCGGCGGCGTCAACGCAGCGGGCCGCCGGGGCAGCGTCTCAGGGATTCAGCACGTGTGCCTGATGACACGCGACCTGTACGCGACCGACGCGCTGCAGTGGCGGCATCTCGACCTTGCAGATCTCGATCGCATTCGGACAGCGGCGATGGAACGGGCAGCCTGGCGGTGGATTGAGCGGTGACGGGAGTTCGCCGTGCAACGCGGCACGCCGGCCGCGCGCCCCGGGATCGAGCGACGGTGTGCTCGCCATCAGGGCGCGCGTGTACGGGTGCGCCGGACGGGCGAAAACATCCGGCTTCGGGCCATACTCGAATACCTTGCCGAGATACATGACCAGCACCGTATCGGCAATGTGGCGCACGACCTGCAGGTTGTGCGAGATGAACAGATAGGCGATGCCCATCTCCTGCTGCAGGTCCATGAGCAGGTTCAGCACCTGCGCCTGGATGGAAACGTCGAGCGCCGAGACCGGCTCGTCGGCCACCACCAGCCGCGGATGCAGCATCAGCGCACGCGCCACCGCAATGCGCTGCCGCTGGCCGCCGGAGAACATGTGCGGATAGCGTACGTAATGCTCCGGCCGCAGGCCCACGCGGGCCATCATCGCGGCGGCGCGCTCCCGCCGCGCCGGCGCGGCGAGCCCGGTGTTGATGACGAGCGGCTCCTCGAGCAGCGTGCCGACCTTCTTGCGCGGATTGAGTGAGGCGTACGGATTCTGGAAGATCATCTGCACCACGGGGCGCAGACGCTTGCGGGTGGCGGCGTCGGCCTTCGCAACGTCCTGGCCGTCGAGCAGCAACGTACCGGACGTCGGGCGCTCGATCATCGTGACCTGCCGCGCGAGCGTGGACTTGCCGCAGCCCGACTCGCCGACGACCGCCAGTGTCCTGCCCTGCTCGACCGCGAATGTCACGCCATCGAGGGCGCGCACGAGCCCTTTCGGCCGCATGAAGCCGCGCGACACGACGTAATGCTTCGCGACATCGCGCGCCTCGAGCAACGGCCGCTGGGTGGGCGTTGCGATGGTCACGTGGCGCGCGCCTTCGCGCTCGCCGCCACTTCGCGTTCCCAGTCGTTCGTGGGACGGCCCGCATCGTCCAGCGGAAAGAAGCAGCGTGATTGCCGGCCGGCGGGGCCGTGGAGCAGCGGCTGTCCACTCCGGCAGCGGTCGACGGCGTACTGGCAGCGCGGCGACAGCAGGCAGCCGTTGGGACGATCGTGCTGCCCGGGCACGACACCCGGAATGGCGCGCAGGCGCGGCTGGTCGATGTTGTGCTCCGGGAGCGCCGCCAGCAACGCCTGCGTATACGGGTTACGCGGTGTCGCGAAGATCGCCGGGACGGGTCCCGTTTCGAATTGCTGCCCGGCATACATGACGATCACCCGCTGCGCGGTCTCGGCGACGACGGCGAGGTCATGCGTGATGAGGAGCAGCGCCATCCGGTGCTCGCTTTGCAGGCGCAGCAGCAGGTCGAGGATCTGCGCCTGCACCGTCACATCGAGGGCGGTGGACGGTTCGTCGGCGACCAGGAGCTTCGGATTGCACGCGATCGCCATCGCGATCATCACCCGCTGCGCCATGCCGCCGGAGAGCTGGTGCGGAAATGCTTCGAGCCGCGCCTTCGCATCGGGGATCTCCACCTGCTGGAGGAGCAGCAGCGCCTTCTCGCGCCGGGCCCGCGCGTTCGCGCGTTCCCCGGGCGTGCCATGGATGCGCAGCGTTTCCTCGATCTGGAAGGCGACCGTGTAGCACGGGTTGAGGCTCGCCAGCGGGTCCTGGAAGATCATCGCGATGTCCTTGCCGATGATCGCGCGCCGCTCCCGATCGGAGAGGGCAAGGAGATCGCGCCCGCCGAAGCTCATCCGCCGCGCCCGCACCTGTCCGGGAAAGTCGACGAGTCCCATGATGGCGAGCGCCATCACCGTCTTGCCAGAGCCGGACTCGCCCACGCAGCCGACGACCTCGCCGGCATCGAGCACGAGATCGACGTCATCGACGGCAGTGAACGGACGCGCCCCGGTGCCGAACGTGACGGTCAGGCCTTCGACGTCAAGCAGCGCCATGGCGTCCGATCACATCCACGCAACGCTTGGCGCCTGACGCCGACCGGGTAATTACCTCTGACCCCATTATTGCTTCAGCCGCGGGTCGAGCGCGTCGCGCAAGCCGTCGCCCATCAGGTTGAAGGCGAGCACCGTGATCAGGATGGCGAGTCCGGGGAACGTTACGACCCACGGCGCGCGCTGGATGAACTCGAGCGCACTCGCCAGCATCGAGCCCCACTCCGGCGTCGGCGGTTGTGCGCCGAGCCCAAGGAAGCCGAGCGCCGCCGCATCCAGGATCGCCGTCGAGAACCCGAGCGTCGCCTGAACGATCAGCGGCGCCATGCAGTTCGGCAGGATGGTATTGAACATCAGGCGAACCGGGCCGGCACCCGCGATGCGCGAGGATTGCACGTACTCCTTCTGCGCTTCGCCGATCACCGCGGCGCGGGTGAGACGCACGTAATGCGGCAGCAGCACGATGGCAATGGCGTACATCGCGTTGGCGAGACCCGGGCCGAGGATCGCCACGACGGCGATCGCGAGCAGCAGGCTCGGGAGCGCCAGCATCACATCCATGAACCGCATGATCACGGTCTCGGTGAGCCCACGCACGTAACCCGCCAGCAGACCGAGCAGGACGCCGAGCGAAAGCGAGATGGCGACCGAGATCAGGCCGATGACGAGCGATAGCCGCGTGCCATGGATGAGCCGCGAAAGGACATCGCGACCGACCGGATCCGTGCCCAGCAGGAAGCGCGTCGTGCCGCCGTCCTGCCATACCGGGGGCGTCAGGGTGAAATCACGATACTGCTCGTTGGGAGGATGCGGCGCGATGACATCGGCGCCGAGCGCAAGCACCAGCAGCAGCACCACGATCGCGAGGCCGATCAGCGCACCGCGACTGCGCGAATACGAGCTCCACAGCTCCCGCAACGGCGTCGGTGCGGCCGGCAGGTCGTCTTGCGCCATGGCGGCGAGCTCGACGGTCTCAGCCATGGCGGATGCGCGGATTGATCACGCCGTAGAGCAGGTCGACGATCAGGTTGACACTGATGACGATCGCCGCGATGAGCAGGATGCCGCCTTGCACGACAGGATAATCGCGGGATTGCACGCCATGGATGAGCCAGTTGCCCACGCCTGGCCAGGAGAAGATCGTCTCGGTGAGGATCGCGCCCGAGAGCAGCAGGCCGACCTGCAGGCCGATCACGGTGACCACGGGGATCAGGGCATTGCGCAGGGCATGCACGAGCACCACCCGTCGATGCGGCAAGCCCTTGGCCCGGGCGGTACGCACGTAATCCTCGCGCAACACCTCGAGCATCGACGAGCGAGTCATGCGCGCAATGACCGCGAGCGGGATGGTGCCGAGGGCGATCGACGGCAGGATCAGGTGTGACAAGGCCGAGCGGAACGCGCCGGGATCGCCGCTGCGCAGCGTGTCGAGGAGCATGAATCCGGTAGTCGCCGGCACGTCGTAAAGCACGTCGATCCGCCCCGATACCGGGGTCCAGCCCAGCTGCACGGAGAAGAACAGGATGAGCAGCAGCGCCCACCAGAAGATGGGCATCGAATAACCGGTCAGCGACACGCCCATCACGGCATAGTCCGCCACCGTGTTGCGTTTCAACGCCGCGACGATGCCTGCAGGGAGCCCGATCACGAGGGCGAACAGCATCGCGAAAAATGCCAGCTCGACCGTCGCCGGAAACAGCGTCGCGAACTCGCTCAGCACGGGTTCATGGGTCGTCAGCGACGTGCCGAGATCGCCGCGTACCACCTGGCCGATATAGCCGAAATACTGCGCGTACAGCGGCCGGTCGAGCCCGAATTCGTGCAACAGGCGTTCGCGTCGCGCGGGATCCATGCCGCGCTCGCCCGACAGGTTCTCGACGGGATCACCGGGAATGAGATGGATCAGCGCGAAGGCGAGCAGCGTGACGCCGATGAAGGTCGGCACGATGAGCGCCACGCGCCGCAGGAGAAAGCCCAGCATAGAAGCAGACGAGGACCGGCGACCGGAGATTCTATGATGGGTCAGGCTTCAGCCCGACGCTGTGATCAGCAAACCCGTTCGGCTGAAGACAAATCCACAGGGCCGCGGAGGCCTGTCTCCATTCAGGCTACGTAAGCCGGGCTTCGGCTCGCGTCGCAGCGGACTCGTGGGTCTGGCTTCAGTCCGAAGCTGTCCTTGCTACTTGACGATATCCGCCTTGTCGAAATAATGGTGCGCTGTCGCATCCATCTTGTAACCCTTCACTTCCTTGCGTACCGGATCGAAGCGCACGGAATGCGCCACGGTGATCCACGGTGCCTCTTCCTTGAAGATCACCTGGGCCTGCTCGTAGAGCTTCGCGCGATCGGCCTGTTTCGGCGTCTGCGCGGCCTTGATGATGAGATCCTCGAACTGCTTGTTGCACCACCGCGCGACATTGCCGCCGCCCTTCACGGCCTCGCAGCCGAGCAGCGGCACGAAGAAGTTGTCCGGATCGCCGTTGTCACCCGACCAGCCGAACATCATGGCGTGATGCTCGCCGCCCTTGCTGCGCTTGCGGTATTCCGCCCATTCGTACGTCGTGAGCTTGGTCTTGACGCCGATCTTTTCCCAGTCCGCCTGCACGAGCTCCGCCATGCGCTTGCCGTCCGGGTTGTACGGCCGGGTGACCGGCAGGTACCACAGGTCGACCTCGAAGCCATTCGGATACCCCGCCTGGGCCAGCATCTCCTTCGCCTTCGCGGGATCGTACGCATAATCCTTCACCGCGTTGTTGTAGCTCCAGAGGATCGGCGGGATGGGATTCTTCGCGACCTGCCCCTGCCCCTGGTAGACGGCCTTGAGGATGGCCTCCTTGTTGACCGCCATGTTGAGCGCCTGGCGCACGAGCTTGCTGTCGAAGGGCTTCTTCTCGACGTTGAAGGCGATGTAACCGACGTTCAGCCCTTCCTTCGACAGCACGTTGAGCGCCGGGTCCTTCTGCATCTCGCCAAGGTCCGCGGGCTTCGGGAATGCCATCACGTGACATTCACCGGTCTTCAGCTTGGCGTAGCGCGCGGTCGCATCACGCGTGATGGAGAACACGAGGTTGTCGATCTTCGGCCGCCCGCCCCAGTACTGGTCGAACGCCTTGTACCGGACCGTCGCGTCCTTCTGGTAGGAGACGAACTGGAACGGCCCCGTGCCGATTGGGTACACGTCGGCGGCATTCGGCGTGCCCTTCTTCATCATGGCTTCGAAGTATTCCTTGGACAGGATCGACGCGAAGTCCATCGCCATGTCGGCGAGGAACGGCGCTTCGGGTCGCTTGAGCGTGAAGCGCACGGTGTAGTCGTCGATCTTCTCGACCTTGTCGACGATGTTCTTCATGCCCATGTCGTCGAAGTACGCGAACGTCTGGCCCGCCGTGATCTTGTGGAAGGGATGGTTGTCGTCGGCCATCCGGTACCAGCTGAAGAGCACGTCCTCGGCGTTCATGTCGCGCGTGGGCTTGAAGTTCGCATTGCTGTGGAACTTCACACCCCGCCGCAGCTTGAATGTGACGACTTTCCCGTCCGGCGCGACCGTCCACGATTCGGCGAGGGCCGGGACGATGTTGGTGGTGCCGATCTCGAACTGCACCAGGCGATTGAACATGGGCACCGACGCCGCATCGAACGTCGTGCCCGTCGAGAAGAATTGCGGCTGGAAGCCTTCGGGACTTCCTTCGGAGCAATAGACCAGCGTGCCCTTGGCCTGTGCCACGGGCGCTAGCGCGGGCAGCAAGGCCGCGAACGCGGCGACCAGGGCGATGCGCAACGGCACCGCGGAACGTGTGGAAAATCGGCTGGACATGGCTTCCTCGAGTGGGATGGAGAGCGGCGGGCACGCAGCACCGGCGGCCAATGCTAGCGGCAGCCCACGGCGATGGCAACCGCGCCGGTCATGGTCGGCGCGATCAGCCGCGAGCAGCAGCGCGAACGCGCGCACTGCGCGTGGCGTAAAGGCAAATCCCGGTCGCGACCGACACGTTGAGGCTCTCCACCGTCCCGGACAGCGGAATGCCCACGATGCGATCGCAGTGCTCCCGGGTGAGGCGGCGCAGCCCCGCGCCTTCCGCGCCGAGCACCCAGGCAACCGGACCGGACAGATCGGCATCGAACAGGCTTTCGCCCCCCGCATCGGCACCAAGGATCCACACGCCTTTTTCCTTCAGCAGGCGCAGGGTGCGCGCAATGTTGGTGACCGCGATGACCGGAACCGTATCCGCCGCGCCGCTCGCCGCCTTGGCGACCGTCGCATTCACCCCGACCGCCCGATCCTTCGGGACGATCACCGCCTGCGCCCCGAATGCGTCAGCGCAGCGCAGGCATGCACCGAGGTTGTGCGGATCGGTGACGCCGTCGAGGACGACGAGCAGCGGCGGTTCTAAGGCCGTTTCGAGCACGTCCTCGACCGTGACATAGGGCAATGCGGCATCGACGATCGCGACGACGCCCTGGTGACGATCGGAACCGGCGAGCGCCAGCAGTCGCTGCTCGTCGACCTCGTGCACGGCGCATCCTGCCGCCTGCGCCGCCGCGACGAGGTGCCGCGTGCGTACATCCCGCCGTGCGGCAGCGACATAGATCGCATGCACCGACTGGGCCCGTTGCCGCAGGCGCGCGGTGACCGCATGAAAGCCGAAGAGAGGTTTGGTGGAAGACATGGCGCCATGCATTGTAGGTCAGGCTTCAGCTTGACCATGGGCGGCTGAAGCCGCGCCTGCAACGCACGGTCGCCCGCGTCCCCGTGCTACCGTGGCACGAAAATGCGATAACACCATGCCCACCGACCTCCGCCAGATTCTCGAAGGCGCCCTGCTGATGACGGCCGCCCTGCTGCCGATCGTCAATCCCTTCGGCAGCACGCCGGTCTTCCTCGCGATGACCGCGGACTGCACGCCCGAGCTGCGCGCGACACTGGCGAAGCGCATCAGCGTCAACGCCTTCCTGATCCTGATGATTTCGGTGTTCGTCGGCACCTACGTGCTCGAGCTTTTCGGGTTGTCGGTGCCCGTCGTGCAGGTCGCCGGCGGCATCCTGGTCTGCGCGATGGGCTGGCGCCTGCTCGCCCAGGACAATCCCGTCGAGCACGTGGCGCGCGGCTCCGCGCCGACGGCCGCGGAAATCTCCAGCCGCGCGTTCTATCCCCTGACCCTGCCGCTCACCGTCGGTCCGGGAAGCATTTCCGTAGCGATCACCATTGGCGCCAACCATCCGGTGGACATCCGTTCGATCGTCACCTACGCTGCGGGGCATGTGATCGCGAGCGTGGTGATCGCGCTCACGATCTTCCTGTGCTTCCGCTATGCGGATCGAATGCTGCGGATGATCGGCGAGACCGGCACCAGCGTCGTCCTGCGACTGTCGGCATTCATCCTGCTGTGCATCGGCGTGCAGATCGCCTGGAACGGCGCGAGCGCCCTGCTCGCCACCGTCGCGCTCGTCCCCCGGTAGCGTCCCGGAACGGGTTCAAGGCGGCAAGGCGCCTGCCGCAATGACCCCGCGCCGGACGAGCACGTCCAGCAGCGCGCGGGTGAATCGCGGCACGTCGGTGCCATCGATGTGTGACGTATCGGGTAATGGAATCGCAGTAAACGCGGGCTCGTCCTGGAACTCGATCATCGGCATCGGCGCGATGCGGGCATAGGCGTCCCAGTACAGAGCGCGCGGATAATGCGCGTCGTCGATGGCCAGGTGCTCACCGGCGGACGGCTCCCGGAAGAACACCACCTGGCCGCCGCGTGCCTGGATCACCCGCACCCACGCCGACACTTGCTCCAGTGCCGCAAGCCACTGCACCGGCGGATCCGGCGGATTGTCGCGGTAGTAATCGCGCAGATCGGCGATGCGGCGGTCGCGGATAGCATCCACATCGGTGCGCCGGTAATCCAGCAGCCCGAGGCGATCGCGACGGATGCTCACGTAGTCGTTGATGGGCGGGCCGTAGCCCGCCAGCCAGCGCCGGACGATCTGCACGAGGGCGAAGGGCGACCGGATGAACACGAGGTGCTCCTGCAGCGGCGTGAGCAGCGCGCGATGGATCCGCCGGGCGAGCGTCCAGCGATGGCGGTAATGATCGAACCATGGCTGCTGCATGTCCCAATGACGGCGGGCAAGACCGCGCGCATCGATGCCGACGATCGCCAGGCCATGGAACTTCGGATCCTCGGCCAATGCACGCAAAGCCGCGATGGGGTAGGCGCCATTGACGGCGAGCATGATCGACGGCCGGCCGGTGAATGCGCGCACGATTTCCGGGTCCACGGCGTACTGGATGCGCGAGGCGCCGAGCAGCGCCACCGCATCGCCGTGTTCCTGCAGATGATCCATCTGGATCGACCACAGGTCCTTGTCATCCTGCAGCGTCGGCCAGTAATCGTGGACGCGCAGCCAGTGCTCGAACGCGAACACTGCAGCCCCGCTCAAGCAGAGCGCCACGATCCACGAAATCAGCCAGCGCCGCTGCATCAGAACTGGAAGTAGATGAATGCCGGATTGAACCCGGGCGAGAACAGCACCGCGCTCGTGGCAGCGGTCAACGTGCCGATGCGCAGCCACACCGGCACGTCCTCGAGCCACGTCCATCCCCGCACGTTGGCGGTCAGGATATGACCGGCCAGCAATGCGGCGCCGGCAACGAGCGCCACCTGAACGTCCTGATGCGGGACCAGCGGCGCTGCCAGCGCATCGCCGTGCCCGAACATTGTGGCGAGGAGATGCAGCGCCTGCCCGATGCTGGAGGCACGGAAGAACACCACCGCGATGGTGAATGCCACGAAGGTCAGCAGGGCGAAGGCGGCACGCGCGGCAAGCGATTCCACGCGCGTGAAGTCCCAGACGTGATCCCGGAACATGCGTTCCAGGACCAGCAGGAGTCCGTTCAGGCCGCCCCAGATGACGAACGTCCACGCCGCTCCGTGCCACAGGCCGCACAGCAGGAAGGTGACCAGCAGATTGAAGTAGCCGCGCGCGCGTCCCCTGCGGTAGTGCCCGAGCGGGGTGAATACGTAGTCGCGCAGCCAGCTCGACAGTGAGATGTGCCAGCGATTCCACAGGTCCGCCATGCCGACGGCACCGAAGGGACTCTCGAAGTTGGATGGGAAGCGGAAGCCGAAAAGCAGCGCGACGCCGATCGCGCAGAGCGAATAGCCGGCAAAATCGCAATACACCTGGAGCGAAAAGTTCGTCGCGCCCAGCCAGCTGTCGCGAGCGGTGGGATGCGCACCCAATGCAAATACCCGGTCGGCGACCGGCCCGAAGATCAGGTCGGCGAAGCAAAGCTTCAGCGCGAGTCCGACCGCGAACAACGCGAGCCCGCGGCCGACGGCAGTGTCGATCCAGCGCTTCTCCGTCAGGCACTGCGGCTGAAAATCGTTGTAGCGGAGGATCGGCCCGGCGACCAGGTGCGGGAAGAACGTTACGTAAAGCCCGTAATCGAGCACACTGCGCGAAGCTTCGATACGCCGCCGATAGACGTCGATCACATAGGACAGGCTCTCGAACGTGTAGAACGAAATGCCGACGGGCAGCAGGATGCCAAGATCGAGCGGCTTCCATTCGACGCTGAACATCCGGGCGAGATCGATCGCCGTATTGGTGAAGAACTGCGCGTACTTGAAGAATCCGAGCGCGCCGAGGTTCACAGCGATCGAGCCGAGGAGCAGCAGACGTCGCGTCCCCGGATCGTGTGAGCGCTGCAGCACGCGGCCGGCCACCCAGTCGAAGCCAGTCGTGGCCATGAGCAGGAGCACGAAGAATGGATTCCACGCACCGTAGAACACATAACTCGCGAGCAGCAGCAGGATCTTGCGTGCGGTCCAGCCGGATACCACCCAATAGGCCACGTACACGCAGCCGAGGAAGGCGAGAAACGTAAGGGAATCGAAGGTCATCGCGGCCGAACGCCAGAATGCCGGTCGTGTGCCGATGCTCCGCCGGGCAGGCGCGAGTTTACCGGGAGTCGGAAGAGAGGCCTTACTTCCGCTATGATCGGCGGCGCGCAGCCCCGGTAGCTCAGTGGATAGAGCAGCCCCCTCCTAAGGGGCAGGTCGGACGTTCGATTCGTCTTCGGGGCGCCAGAAATCAAGTATTTAGATCAGCGTCGCTCTGATCTGTAATGCCAGCGCCGCTTTGGTGCCCCTCCGAACTCTGCTCTCGACACCACGCATCGAGGATGGAGGGATGAGAAGAACGGCGCCTGGGTCGTGCAATTCCAGGGAGCTCGTCCCAAACCATTGCAGAACGGTAGCGTGCACCAACAGCGGCGTTACGTCGCTTGAACCCGTCTGCAAGTCAGCGTAGGGTGAGTCTACGGTCACGTTCCATCCCGTGCTTGCCGGCACGGGACGAGGAAGGCGCCGCTGCTCCGGTCTGAGTTGCACGAAGCACGAAACTGGCAGTCTCCGCGCGCACCCTCGGACGTGGCCGCGTGGCACGGTCAATTACGTGGGAGGGCCTCTATCGATGACATTTATTACAGCTCGATCCCGACGCCGGTCATGATCCACCGGCAGACGTTGTGGTGACGCAACGTAAACAGGCCACTCTGATGTGGTAATACCGCGAAGCCCCGCGATGATCGTGGGGCTTTGTATTTTCCAGCGCCGCTTTTGCGCGATGTCCATGGAACGTGCTTGGTCCCGCGCAGCAGCATCGCAATCGGCGCTAATCCACGGTGCTACGCCGACGGCGACCTGCAACGAGCGCGTCATCGCTCCATTCAGCATTAAGACGTCGGTCCTGCGCAGCAGATGATCAGCAGGACGGTGGGTGTCGACATCGAATGGGTGAACAGGTGGTCCCGGCCACCGCTGCGTTGTCCCATCACCCTTCGCTCTCCCGGCACCGCGCGCACGTATATCGCGGTCAGTTGGCGATCGTGGTCAGAACGTTATCTGATCGATCGTCGTGAGGGTAACCGCGTTGCTGACGAGTGGCGCATTGGTCAGATGCCAGGCGGTGTACTGCTCCGCATAGGGTATATCGGCCGAGATGCCGTCCACTGGGACGATCACTTTCATGCCTCGCATCGCGGCACCACTCACGGTGTAAATCACCGCGCCGTGGGCTGCCGTGCCGACGACGATGACCGTTTTGACGCCCTTCTCCTTCAGGATCTTTTCGAGATCGGTACGTACGAATTTATCGACCCGGACGATACCACCGGCTCGTTTGCGCCAGGCGTGAGATCTTTGGCGATGTCGGTCGGCTTGCCGCCACCGCCGAGGCTGAAGACCACGGGCACGCCCGCCGCGCGTGCCGCTGTCAACAGCGTCTTGACCTTGGGGATCGACGCGATGCAGCGAGGCCTGCGTTGCATGTTGCAGGTCTGCTCGTTGAAGTCGAGCGTCAGCAACGCGGTCGTTTTCCTGTCGATCGTGACTGCCTTCAAAGAGGGAGCCGGCGGAGCCTTGATCGAATCCCATTCATCGATGATCGTCCCGGCGTGTGCGGGAACCGCAAGACAGATCATGAGCCCGGCGGCGGCACCCGCAATGCGCAATGCAGCCGGCGTTCTGGTCAGCATGGATTTTCCTGTGATCAGTGGTGGACGAGAGTGATCTCGCGCGAAAAATAGCCCTCGCCGCGATGCGAAGTCAACGTCCTGTCGTCATCGGTAATGGCCGGTCCACCTGCGGCACTGATCGGCCATGATCCTGGCAAGCGGACGAGCCCTACTGCATGGGCATCGTCTGCAACGGGCTGCCGGGCGTGACTACCTCGTGTCGCATGCCGGGGCGGATCCGGTCGGCCGATCCCTCGTGGTCGTGGCCGAAAAGCGCTTCACCGGCCGATGGAACCCGAGGATGCTGCGGCAGTTGCCGCTTCCGCATTCCCCGCATGAGGCGTGGGACGGCTGCTCCTTGCGCCTCAGGATGACTCCGCGAATGTCTTGAGCCTGCCCAACGTCGTCTCCCACTCCCTCCCGATCACCTCCAGCGTCCGCTTCGCTTCCTCGATCTGCGCCGGCGCCAGCTGCCATCGCCGCTCCCTTCCGAGCTTCACGTCGCGCACCACGCCGGCGTCCGCCAGCACCTGAAGATGTTTGGTCACGCCTTGCCGGCTGATGTCGGTGTTCGCCGTCAGCTGCGCGATCGAGAAAGCGCCGCCGGCGCAGAGCACGGCGACGAGCCTAAGACGCGTCGGATCACCGAGCGCCGCGAAAACGTTCGCGAGAGCTTCGCTCGATCGGACGATCGCGGTCAGGCTGGCATCGCGTCGTTCCGCATCCCTGGCCCCGCGGCTACGTACCGACATGGCGCACGATGTTGTCGAGCTGCGCTTCCCAGCCGCGGGTGTTCCTGCGGAACGCTTCCAGGCGACGGTGCGGCGGCACGTTGTCGAAGCCGGATTCCACCACGGTCAGCACCGTGCCGTTGCCCGGCGCGTCTTGCAGCGTGAAGGTCACGAGCGTCGGCTGCTCCTTCGCATAGTCCACGGCGGGATCGACGGCATGCGGATGCCAGCGGTACGAAAGCAGATCCGGCGGTTCAATGCGCTCGATGACGACGTCGAAGTAAACGTGCTCGTAGCCCGGATGGGTGATCGGTCCGCGCGCGCGCCGCCCAGGCGCGAAGGTCTGGCCCTTCAGGTTCGCGCCGAACCAGGTCCCGAATTCCTCGGCATTCGACAGTGCGCGCCAGACGCGCTCGCGCGGGGCATTGATGACGATGCTGCGTTCGATGCGGTCGGTGTCGGCGTCAGAGGCGGTGCTCATGTCTGGTTTGCTCCTTGTTGTGGGTTTCACTGTGCCGTTGCCGCCGCGCGTTCGTACGGCCTTCCGCGGCCGGTGTCGGCGAATTGCTGCAGGCTGCTCAGGTAGTACTGCCAGCCATCGCTGCAAAGGCCGTAGCACTCGAAAGTGGGCAGGAGGCCGCGGTGCTCGAAATCCAGGCGCGTGCCCCCTGCTCCGTGGGGCATCAGACGGAACACGAGCTGCGTACCTACCCATTCGTCCCTGCGCGTGAGTTGGCCGGCGGCAATGTGCGCACCGGTGCAGAGCCAGCGCACTTCGCGGCCCGGCTCCAGCAGCTCGATGCGCATCTCCTTGTGGTTGCGTCCGAAGCGGAAGTGGAGATCGCCGCCAACGTTGGTGACGACGTCGCAATCCTGCGTCCACCAGCCACGCAGCCCTTCGGGTGTGGTGAGCGCGGCATAGACGGCGGCCGGGCTCGGCTTGAGCACGAGGCTCCTCTGGTAATGACGCATGAGTGTGGCTCCTTTAGGCAACCAATTGGTTGCGTTTGTGGATTATGGAGCCCTATGCGACAAAATGCAACCTTCCGGTTGCTCTAACTGCTTGCCCCACCGCGACGCCTGGTCGTTGAGCCGTCGGCGCCAGCCCGTCTGCTATCCAGACGTCACCCAGGCGAGGCCGCGTTTCGACACATATCGGGTGGCGGCGCATGTCGGCCTTCCCGCCCAGGCGCAGGTCGCGGATCACTTGCGGCGATCGCCATCTTGATCGAGTGTGGTTCAATGGCACGGAGTACGTTTCCCACTCCGTCACGGACGTGTCCAGAGACCAAATCTCGTCCGCCCGGATCACCTGACGCGCTGGCGGTCGCAGGAAAATGAGTGGCCCGCCTGCTGGGTGCGGCATTGACCCATCGTGAGGTGTCGTCTTGCAAGAGGAGAAAGGCATGAAGCTCTACTACCATCCCGTATCGACGACGAGCCGGCCGATCGTGCTGTTTGCTTCGGAGTCCGGCATCGACCTCGAGTACCAGCTGGTCGATCTGTTCTCCGGTGCGCAGTACCAGCCGGAATACGCAGCCATCAATCCAAGCAAACAGGTGCCGGTATTGGAGGACGAGGATTTCCGCCTCACCGAGAGCTCGGCAATCCTGAAGTATCTTGCCGAAAAGACCGGCTCCCCCGCGTACCCGTCGGATCTGCGCAAGCGCGCACGGGTAAACGAGCGTATGGATTGGCTCAACACGGGCTTTTACCGGGATTTTTCCTACGGCTTTCTCTATCCGCAGATCTTCCCGTTCATGCGCCGTCCGGACGACACGGTGCAGGCGGGCACGATCGCATGGGGCAAAGACAAGGCGTTGATCTGGCTGAACGTGCTGGACCAGGCCCTGATCGGACCGCGAAACGCATTTCTCTGCGGCGACGACATCACGCTCGCGGACTACCTCGGCTCGATGATGGTGCTCGGTGGCGAAGCCATCGACTGCCAATTCGACGCTTACCCGAACATCTCGCGCTGGCTCCGCAACATGAAGTCGCTGAAGAGCTGGGCGAAGGTCAACGAAGCGTTCTACAAGTACGTGGTGGACCCGAACAAGGGCAAGGAATTCGTGCGCGTGTGACGTGCACCCCGTGCAGGATCACACAGCAAAGACGCGTGTTCGGGGTTGCGGCAGAGGCCGTCACCAGCTGCCGGGCCCCGCTCCACGGTAAGACGTCCACGTTGCGCAGCGGACCTGCAACGAGTCGGCCTCAGCGACGCGTGCTGAAGGGCGGGTAACGATCCGTCGTGAGCAGGAAGGCGTAGGCGGAGACACGGAGGCCCCATCGGAGTACCCCGACCACGAAATCGAACAGTGCACGCGGATAGCGGCCGGTGAACAGGATGGCAAACCAGGCGACGATGACGCAGCCCAGCACACCAATGGCGAGAAACGCGAGAACGATGAAATGCGGGATTGCCAGAAGCCATTTGATCAATGGCAGCCAGCGGTTGAGGTCGACCGCAGCGTCCGGGTAGGCCAGCACCACGTGCACCGCTTGGGCGTCATCCGTCGATGGATACTCGTCGCGCAGCAGCGCCAGATAGCTCACCACGCGCAAGCTGAAGTTCGTCAGCGCGACGTTCCAGTCAAACCACCAGCGCGGATACTTGCGGCGGAAGAGAAGCATCAAGGCGGTCGCGGCGAACAAGATTCCGCCGGAACGCGCGACGAATTCTCCGTGAGCCCCCATCTGAAAGGCCGGCCCCGACACGAGCGCCAAGAGGATCGCGATGGGGATGACCGTGAACACCCGAAAGAACGTCGTGACCCGGTCGAGCGGCCGGTCGGGATAATCGATGTCGAGGGTCGCCGGAAAAGCGCCAGCCGCTTCTGCCATTGCACTGTCTCCTTCGATGGGCCGAGCTCGCATGAACCGCCGCTGCGGTAGAGCACGCGCACTCGAGCGTACATCGTAATCGTGCCCCGGAAGTCAAAGGGCCTCACATCCCAAGGTCGCGAGCCCCGCAGCGGCCAAGCCCGTCGCCATATGGGTGCGGCACGGAGGCTGCCCGGCCAGTACCACCCGCCGCGGTGCATGGTCACAGGTTGTAGACCGACGCGTCGCTTCCGTTTGGCCTACTCTGAATTGAGGCATCTTCCGATAAAGCCGGCCCGGGCGATCGAGCAAAGTGACGAGTGTCCACTACTCGATAAGAACGGAGGATCACATGATCTCTTGGGCTGTCACCTTCTTCATCATTGCGTTGATAGCGGCCGTGCTCGGGTTCAGCGGCATTGCCGGCGCCGCAGCGAATATCGCCTGGATACTCGCCGCCATTGGTATCGTCCTGGCCATCGTGTTCTTCGTTTCCGGCCGGCGACCGCCTGTTTAGGGATGTAACATCCGGCGGGCTGCGCTCGCCGGACGATTGGCTGCGGTATTGGAGTCCCGAGGGCGCCGCATTCGCGCCCTCGTTTTTTGCCCCTGCCGTTCCGTTCCGCACGCTACGGACCGAGCCGCAGGGACGAGATTTGCGCTCTACCGTGCTACGCGCCACGAGCGCTCAACGCCCATCCTCCGCATCAAGACCAGGCTGGGCGACATCGTCGTCGTCGGGCTCGTCGTCCCAGCTGTAGCGCTTGCGCAGCGGGCGATCCAGCCGGCGGAGCTTGACCGCCAGGACGACGCCGATGATGGCGGCGGCGAGATGAGTCTCCCATGAAATGCCGGTCTTGATCGGGAATATCCCCCAGACCAGCGCTCCGTACATGAAGCACACCAGCAGCGATGCGGCAATGGCGCGCCGGTCACGACGGATGAGCCCGGCGACCAGGACGTAGCTGACCAGACCGTAGACCAATCCGCTCGCCCCGATGTGTACGGATGCTCGGCCGAACAGCCACACCGCGATGCCGGGACCGAAATACACCGCCGGCAGCACGCGAATCGACGATTGCGGATAGAGGTACAGCATGGTCGTGCCGACGACCAGCAAAGGCAGTGAGTTGCCCAGAAGGTGCTCGAACCCGCCGTGCAAAAGCGGCGCGAAGAGTACTCCGACCAGCCCGGGCCATTCGCGCGGACGAACGCCGAGGTCCTCCGGTCCAAGATCGAGCGCCCAGTTCGATAGCTGGATCAGCCAGATTACGGCGACGAAGCCGAGCGCGATCTTTGCCGCGAGTCGGAACCTGGCCTGGGCGTGGGCGGAGCCGGTGTACGCCGGGTCGGAACTATCCATCCGGACATACTATCCGGTGCGGGATCGAGCCGCCGATTGCACCATCACGGGTACTTGCGTCCTTCCCCCAGTTTGGCGGCCACGCGCAATTGGGCGATGCACGCGAGCGACCCTGCGCGTAGATCCGGTACAGAAGCGCGGTTGCAGGTCCACGCACGGCCTGGCCGTAACTTGCCACCGCGCTCAGTGCCGCGCGGCACACTCGATCCGCGTCGGCCGACAACGCTGCCGTCGCGAGGAAGGCATCGCGGGCCTCGCTGGAGCGGCCAAGCAGCGCGCTCGCGATCCCCAGGCTCGTCCAGTCTTCGATCCGTCCCATGTGATAGCGATCTGCCGGCGTGGTGAGGGCGTGCAGCGCTGCCGAGCGCGCCAGATCCGGCTGCGGTCGCGCCTGCTTGAGGTAGTAGAACGCCAGATTGCCGGCGACCTCGACGTCGTTCGGATTGGCGTCGAACGCGCGCTGCTCGAGAGCCAGAGCCTCGGCCACGTTTCGCCGATCCCAGTACGCCCGGCTCGCCTCTCGACCAGCACCCGCAGCCTCCGGGCCCGGCGTCCGCCGTCGGCGTGGCCCGCCCTAGTTGCCGTAGCCCTGGCCGATCCGCAGCGCCAGCAAGCGCCCCAGATTGTCCTGCGCGCGGAGCTCGCCGCGCTCCCGGAAGTATCCCGTTGCGAAGAAGTGCCGCCGCTGCTGCAGCCGGCGGAGGAAGGCTATCTGCCCCGCGTAATACTGCAGGTCGTCCTGCGCGGCAAACTCCGCGCGTAGCGCAGTGCCCTGCCGCACGAACTCGTCCCAGGGCGCCGCGAATCCGGCAAGGTCGATATCCACGACGAAGCGGCGATCCTTGCCCTGGGCATGGCCCGTGTGCCGTGTGGCGATGATCAGCGCACAAACCTTGCGTCGGAACAGGCTGGCGACACCGGAGGTACGGTCCGCGAAGAGCTGCGCGCTGCGCCGCTCGTTGTCCCGCGCGCCGGGGACGTAGATCGCGTCGTGGAACCAGAGGGCCATCTCGACGGAATCGCGATCGTCGAGCAGCGGCGCGACCTCGTCGAGAAGCGCAAGGCAACCGCGGATATGACCCAGATGGTGGAAGCGCCGATCGGGACCGGAGTACAGCCGCTCCAGCTCCGCGTACATCTCGGGACCACTGCCGGCGCCCCCGACGCACCGATTCCAGAGTGCAGCGAAGCGCTCCACGGCGTCGTCGTTGGTCGTCATGGCCCTGGCATCGGGTGCCATGCGATCAGGGGATCACTTCGTCGCGCGCCAACAGCCCGGTCCGCTGCTGCTGCTGCTTCTCGCCGAGCAGGTTCACGCGTGCGGCATCGATCGCCGCCAACAGTTCCCGGGCTTCCAGCAGGCGGGGCGCGCTGATGTAGCTCGCGCCACTCGCGTAGAGCGGCTCGATGTCGGAAAGCTTCTCCGCATTCACGATGATCTTGGCGGTGGGATTCAGCTCCCGCACCTGCCGCAGCAGCTTGTGGTTGGTGGCACCCTTGAGGATCGTATCCGGCAGCGAGCAGATGATGATTTCGGCGTCGCGCAGGCCCGCGTGCAGGAGCGTGTCGCGCTGCGTGATGTCGCCATAGACGACGCCCACGCCGCGCTTGCGCAGGCCTTCGATGACCATCGGATTGAAGTCGACGACGCGGATCTCCGGCAGGAGGTCGGGCCGCTCGCGCTTGATCTCGTCCAGCAGGGAACTCGCCGTCCAGAAGAAGCCGAGCATGAAGATGCGTGGATGCTTTTCCGCTGCCAGCGTCTCCGGCGTGACCTCCGGCAGATCCTTGAGCCCGAGCCGCGTCAGCAAGGGCGACATCCACCGCAGCAGAACATCGCTCTTGCCGACGGCATACGTGGTGTCGATCGCGAGGAATGCAAACGCGAAGGCCACGATGCTCATGGAGTTTTCCGACACATCGCCCGCCGCCTTGCCGAGCGCCAGCAGGACGAGCGAAAGCTCGCTGATCTGGCAGAGATTGATCGCGGGCAGCAGGCTGACGCGATGCCCCAGTCGCAGCGAATGCAGCACCGGGAAGACGGTGACCAGCCGGCTGAGAATGACGAAAGCGCTCACCACGAGCATCCACACGGCGTAGTTCCAGCTCGGCGTCGGGATGCTCATGCCCAGCCCAACGAAAAACAGCGTGACGAAGAAGTCGCGCAGCGTGGTCACTTTCGCAATGACGTCGAGCGTGTAGGGAAATGTCGAGACCATCACGCCGGCGATCAGCGCGCCCATCTCGGGTGACAGCCCGAGGTAGCGCGCGAAGCCGGCAAGCGCGAAGCACCAGGCGAGCGCACCTACCAGCACGAGCTCCGGCTGCCGCGCCACGAAGCGGAAGATCGACGGCAGGGCGAACCTGCTGACGACATAGCCCATGCCGACGAGCAGCGTGACCTTCACTGCCGCGAGCCCGAACACCGTGAGGGACGGGTGCTTGAGGTCGGGTTGTATCGCCAGGAACACGATGACGAAGAGGTCCTGCAGCACCAGCACGCCGAGCGTGATCCGACCGGCCAGGGTTTCGAGCTCGCGCTTGTCGTAGAGGATCTTGACAATGATCACGGTACTGCTGAGCGCGACCGCCACACCGAGATAGAGCGCCTCCAGCCAGCCGCCGAAGGCGCCAATGAGTCCGAAGAAGAGCCACCCGAGGGCCACGCAGCCGAAGATCTGCGCGGCGGCGGTGAGGGTGATGATGCGACCGGCACTGATCATCCGCTTCAGGTCGATCTCGAGCCCGATCATGAACAGCAGCAGGCTCAACCCGATCTCGGAAATGAGCTGGATGGTCTCGGCGTTGGTCACCCACTTGAACCCGTTCGGGCCCACGGCAAATCCTGCCAGCAGGTACGCGAGGATCAGGGGCTGCCGGGCCGCCTGGCTCACCACCGCCACCAGCCACGCAGCGATGATGCAGACGGCAATGTCGTTGACGAGACTGTGTTCCACGCAGGCAAACCTCAGGGTTCGTTCTCTTGTGGGGCCCGGGACGGAAACGGGCCAGCTGGATGCGGCGCCGCAGAGGGTACAGCCATTCGGCGCGTTCCGAAATACCCATGGCACCGGCATTGACTTGTGCGTCACAGCAGCAACGGCATGAGCAACGTGCGCCGGCGTCCGCTTGGAGAGACCGATGAGCCCGGCGTCGAGTGACCGGCCGAGCCTGCTGCGATGGACCCCTCAGCCCCGCGAGTCCGCGAGCTGCCGCACGATCTCGTTGGTCTCCCGCATACGCAGTGAGAGCTGCCGGGCCAGGTTGGTCATCATGCGAATCGCCACCGGCGGGTATCGCGTTTCGATTTCGTGGAGTTCGTCGCGCGTCAGCTCGTACACGACGATCTCTTCGGCAGCCTGCGCAGTCGCGGAGCGGGGTCGCCCGTCGAGCAACGCGGCCTCGCCGAACAGCGAGCCTTCCGCCATCGTCACGATACGCAGCCGGTGCGCACCGGCCCCGGCAATGGAGATCTCCACGGCGCCGCGCGCCAGCAGGCACAGGCGATCGCCCGGGTCGTTCTCGCGAAACAGCACGTCACCCGCCGGATAGATGCGACGCTGGAAATGACTCGCCACGTCGCGCAGCTCGGATTCGCTCAGCCCGTCGAGCAGACCGAATGCGGCCAGCGGCACTTCGCGCATCGTCGCCTTCCCCAGTTTTTCCAGCGCGCGATTCTCGGCCCACTCCACGGCCTGATCGGCATCGCCGAACCACAGCTGCCGGCCGGAATCGCGAAACGCATCATGCGCAATGAGTGTACTGCCATGGCGCCCCTCGGGAGTGACGGCGGCGAGCACCACCTGCGTGCCCTTGCGCGCCAGCCGGCGCACCAGGCGCTCGAGCAGCAGTGCACCGGTGGCATCTATCGCCGTCACGCGCTGGAAGTCGAGCACGACGACGTCGGCGACTCCAGCGAGGGGCTCCACGTGCTCTGCAAGGCGCTCGGCGCTGCCGAAGAACAACGCGCCTTCCAGCTCGACCACCCGGATGCGGCGCCGCGCTTCCTGCACGCGAGCCGCGTTGTCGCCGCCCCAGATCCGGCGCGACGGACGCACCGTGGCGTCCACGACGCTCCGCACGAGCGACCGGTTCATGCCAATGAAGAACAGCAATCCCGACAGGAGAAAGCCAACGCCGATCGCGGGCACGAAGCCCACGAAAATGGCCGTGAGCGCAACCACCGCGACGGTGGCGGCGCTCCATGCGAGGGCCTGGTCCGGCCGCGTTCCGGCATCGCGCAAGCGGCGCACGAGTCCATGGGTCCACGTGTCGATCAGGCCGACGCCCATGGTCACCATGATGCCGCCGAGCACCGCGATCGGAACCAGCGCGACCAGTGAACGGCCAGCGATGAAGATCACGGCGAGCAGCACCGCGGCGATGACAGCGGTCACCCGGGTGCGCCCGCCGGCGTCCCAGCTCGCCATGGCCCGCGCTCGCGACAGCAGCACCGGCACGCCGCCGCACAGTCCGGATGCGATGTTCGCAAAGCCGTGCGCGACGACTTCGCGGCGGGTGTCATGCCGCCCGTCGGTGGCGTGATCGATTGCGACGGCGGCGAACAGCGTGTCCAGCGTGCCGATCACAGCGATGACCCCGGCGCCCGAGAAAATCGCCGGGAGATGGCGCTCCACGAGCGGCCACGGCATGTCCAGCATCGGCACGATTGCACGCGGCAGCGGAAGCGAGCGTGGCATCGCGCCAACGACATGGCCCAAGGCAATGTCCGGCCAGGCAAGCTGCACGGCGTAGAAAACGACCGTTCCGCCGACCAACCCGCCGAGGGAAGCGGGAACACGCTTGCTCAGGGCGGCCACGGTCCAGATCAGCGCCGCCGTGATGCAGCCGACCAGCAGCGTCGCGGGTTGCAGCGCGTGCATGGCGGCGGCCGGACCCGCCGCGAGCTCGGCCCGGGAGACGCCGGTCAGTGCCGTGAGCTGCGCAACGATCACCAGTACGGCGGCGCCAAGCATGAATCCCGCAACGAACGGGTACGGCACGTAGCGGGCAAAGAGGCCTGCACCGAGCGCACCGAAGACGACTTGCAGCACGCCCGAGATCACGACCGTCAGGCCGGCAAGCGCGACGATCCATTCGACGCCGTGGCCGCCGCCTGGAGCAAGCGCGGGATCGGCCGCGAGCAAGGCGACCACACCCGCCAGCACGAGACTGGCAGAGGCGCGTGGCCCACTGCCTGGATGCGTCGAGCCGCCCAACAGTGCGGCGACGAGCTGCCCGTAGATCGCCGATGCAAAGCCGGCGAGCACACCGACCTTGGCGTACTGCGGGCCGAGCGGCGCGAAAGCAAGCAGGCCCAGCGAGAGCGCGAGTGCAAGGCTCGCCACGGCACCCGCGAGGCCGCCGAGGAGCTCATCGCGCCAATGCAGTCCCGCGGCAAAGGCGGTCGTTACGGGTCGGTCGGACGCTTCCAGAGACGTTTTCGCGCTGCGTAACGCGCCGTGGTGCTCGACGGGAGATGAAACGCAGGCCGCGTCTTCCAGACTCACGCCATCCCGCAGCCCGCCGGCAAAAGTACCACGGGTCCGTCATGGGTCACGGCGTGAATATTCCGCAACATGACCATGCGGCATCGCCCAACAATCAGCTGCGACTTGCGCGCGTCCCGGAAGAAACTGTCATGAACAGCGATTGGACTTCCGCCGCAGCGTCCCAGAGCCGCAAGGGTGTGGCCAGTTGGCGCACGTCCGTGTTTCGTCGGTTGTGGCACACATATGTGCCAAAGAGGCCCTATGATGCGACGTTTTGTCGCATATGAACAGGGAGCCTCAAATGCAATCAAGGCCTTGACAGCCAACAGGGGAGAAGCGCTGAATGGCCGACCCGACGGACTTGAGGCCGTTCGTCGGGACCGGCGAGCCTTCCGTCAACCAGTGTTCCTCGGCCGCGCCCACGGCGGAGTGAGAAGCATTGAGCCGAAGGTCGACTTGGGCGAACAACTCGAACATCCCAGATGCAGTCCGCAGGTTCAGGAGACGTGAATGAACACGACGCGTAAGTTTTTCGGCTTCCTCATTGCAGTGATCCTGGCGGCGTTTGTGCTGCCGGCCGGAGCCGCAACGGATAGTTCCAAGACGTACAGCGTTGGTGGGTCCAGCGGTTCGGCATTTCCAGCGACGAGCATCTCCACGGGCGTGATCAGGTACCGATCACGATCGGCAGTCAAGAACAACAGCCACGTAAGCAGTTCGAATCTGAACTCGTTTCAGCTGACGGCACCTCCACGAGCGGTCACGATACTCAGTCGGCAGCGCCGGCGTCCGACGATCACCTACAGGACGTCGAGCTTCACGATCGACGCCAAGATCCATCCACGGGTGGCTGGGAAGTCAACCCCGCCGTGTCGCGGGGCTCACGCACAGCTCGACATGACCGTGAGCCACTCGGTCGGCGTCACCTGCACGGGCGGCGGGCAATCGACTGCGCAAGGTTGACGTCCGATGCCTCGGGATCACACCGGCAACTCGAGGAGTGGCAGACACCTCTCGCCGAGATCCGTCGACGCTGCCCATCACGACCATCTCGGGCGAGCCGGCGTGCACGCTTCAGTTCGTCACCGGATACGTGCTGCAGGATGCAACGCTGAGCAACGGCGTTGCCTATGTGACCAGCGTCGCGAACAATGCGAACGGCGTGGGTGCGGTCATCACGGAGAACGCGTACAACAATCCATCCGGCAGCCCCGTTCAAGTTCGTTTGTTGGTCGATAATTCACCGCCCGCGAATAGCGTTGCGGTGACGCTCACCTCGGGCTGCTCGATCGCAAACGGTACGGCGACGACGAATACCGGCGGCTACGCGACGTTCAACACGCTTTCCGGCACGGCAGCGGGCGTGGCCTGTGTGCTCACTGCATCAGCGCCCGGGTTTGCGCCGAATGCGACGTCGAACATGTTCAGGCTTACGGCCGCTGATGGCCAGGTTGACTGCGGCCAGGCATTGAGTCTCACGTCGACCAACCCGAATTCCACGCTCGGCGTCAACGATCCTGGTTATGCGGAGGGTGCGCGGGGCCCGAACAACAAGGATGGCAGTTCGTGCCAACTGGTCAATTACGACTTCGCTAATTACATCCTGCAACCAGACCCGTTGACCGGACAGTCCAACTTCGTCAGCCTGAAGTGGGACACGACTGGCAGTCAGGCCTTCGCAGCGTTTTCGTACTCGGCGAACTGGAAGCCGGTCGACTTCGTTGACGGGTTCGCCCCGATCTTGCGGCCGAACACCGCCTGGAAAACCGACGCCTCAGGTAATCCTGCTTACATTTACGGCGTTGCCTGCACATCGTCGACCTTCCCTGCACCGGTCGCCACATTGAGCGCGCTCATGTCGCCTTCGACCGCGAACCCGACGCCGGAGACGATCTTTGTAACGTCATCCGCAGCGCTTCCCGCGACGCCGTTCGCCGTGGTGATCGGCATCGGTGCATCCGCCGAGCGTGTCAAGGTCGTCGATACGACTGCGGGATCCAGTTGGCAGGCGATTCGCGGTGACGGGCTTCCGGCAGGCACCGCCGTACCCGGACATGCTTCGGCCACCGTGGTGATGAGTACACCACTGCCGCTGATTCCGGCCTCGGCTATTCCGTCATCCTCGTCATCCTATGTTGCCGGCGAGGCAGCCAGGATGTGCGTATTCGCGCACGGTTGGACAAGTGTGACCGACCCCGTATCGCTCACTCCTAAGGCGATGTACTCGACGTCGGTATTCGACATCGGCGACGGGTGGCTGTCACTCCAGTAACCCATCTGCAACAACGCAAAAAGCGGCCTGCGGGCCGCTTTTTGTTGAGCATCGGCGCTTACGCCACCGGGGGTAGCGCCGGCGGCCGGGCGATCTTCAGGCTTTCCAGCAGCGACTTGCTCTCGGTGAGCATGGCGGGTTCAGGCATCTCACCGGCAACGCGCGCCAACTCGACGAGCGCGAGTAGGCCGACGGTGACTTCGAAGAGGTCGTGCTTCGCTCGTGCCGCGGCCAATCCTTTGTCGAACGCATCACGGGCACCGTCGAACTCGCCGCGCTGCAGCAGCGCAAACCCGCGCACGCGCTGGAGCACCGCAGTTACATCGGCGACGCCATTGGACGGGCCGGCGCGACCGAGCATGGCCGTCGCCAGCTCGAGCGCGGCATCGGCATCCTGCATGAACACGCGGCATTCCGCGATGCGCGCATCGATGGCCGGCAGCTCCTGGTCTGCACCCACCTGCATGAAGTTGTCCTTCGCCTCGTGCAGAAGCTGCAATGCTTCGCCAAGGCGGCCATCGCGCATGGCCGCGCGCCCAAGCAATGACAGGCACGCCCCCAGGAAGAAGCGGTATCGCGACGCCTTCCACAACGGGAGCGTTTCACGCAGCGTATCCTCGGCTTCGGCCAGCTCGCCGCGATCGATGAGGATCTCGGCGACGTTGATCCTGGCCAGGGCGGCGTTGACGGTGTCGCCAAGCTTGAGAGACTCGGCACGGCCGCGTTCGTAGTAGTCCATGGCCTCGTCCCAGCGTCCCTGCCACTGGCACATGACGCCGAGATTGGCCAGCAGGCTCGCCTGCCGGTCCAGATTGCCGGATTGCCGATAAGCATCGAGCGAGCGCTTCATCAATGCTTCGGCCCCTTCCCTGCCGAGCACCGCGTACGTGGCCGCCATCACGAAGCAGGCACCCCCGAGCGCCTCCGGGTCGTTGGCCGACTTGCTTTCGAACTCAGCGCGCAGAGCCCAGCGCAATGCCTCGTGGGTGCGACCCTGCCGGTACAGCATGGATGCATACCAGGCAGTGCATTGCGCGGCATGTCGCGCCGCCTCGGGGACCTCGAGTCCCTCGACGGCTTTGCGCGCGCGCATCGCCCACGCCAGGGCCTGTCGATTCCGTCCGAGCCGTTCCTCGAGACGTGCGCGCTTCAGGTACAGACGCGAACCGCGCATGGCATCACCGGCGACCAGCCGATTGGCAGCCGAATAAGCGTCGGCCGCCTTGTGAAACTCGGCCGCGCGATGCCAGCAGTCCGCCTGGGCCTCGTGGATCGCCGCCAGATCCTTCTGCTCGATCTCGCGGATACGGCGTGCCGCATCGAGCGCACGCGCATAAAGGCCGGCCGCTTCGAGGTACGCGTACAGCGCCTGCGCGCGGTCCCCCGCGATGCGCGCGTACTTCCAGGTGGCCACGTACTCGCCCGCCTCGTAGTGATGCAGCGACAGAATGCCCGCCGCCTCCTCCGGATAGTCCATCTCGTCCGCCAGGTGCGCGGCCACGACGCCATGCATGCGCCGGCGCAGCTTGAACGGCAAGCCTTCGTAGGCGGCATCGCGCAACAACGAACGACGGAAGCGAAGGTAGCCTTCGCCGTCTTCCTCGAAGAGCTCCTGCAGGCGCATCCATGCCGCAGGTTCCGGTGGGGGTGCACCCTCCTCGTCGGCAAGCCAGGCAAGCATGCGCGGATGGAAGGTCAGGCCGAATACCGCTGCACGCCGCACCAGTGCCCGATCGTCGGGCGTCAATGCATCGATGCGCGCCATGGCCGCCGCTTCCGCGGAATCGGGCAGGCCGCCGACCCCTCCGGTCTGGATAGCCGAGCGCAGGAGATCGCGCAGGAATTGCGGGTTGCCGCCAGAACGCTGCGCAACGACCTCCAGCACGTGCGGGGCGAGAGCGTGCTGCTCGCTCCCGAGCTGCGCCATGCGCAAGGCGTCCTTTTGCGCGAGCGGCTGCAATTCCACGCGCGTGAGCGCATCGCCATCGGTGCCGGCAAAGCCGCCAGACGCGTTGCGCCGCGCGACGCCGATGACCCACGGCCGGCCCTGCACCGAGCTCGCAACGTACACGAGCAGCTCGGCGGACGCGGGATCCATGTGATGCGCATCCTCGATCTCGATCAGCGTGGCATCGGGCATCATGACTTCGAGAAAACGACTCACGACTTCGTGCAGTTTCGGCCGCCGGTTCTTCTCGGCGAGCATCCCGATTTCCGGCGTCGGTCCCAGCTCGATATCGAACGCGCCGGCGATCAGCGGAAGCCACGGCAGCAGCTCCGGGACGCGTTCGGTAACGGCGTCGCGCAGACGATCCACGACCATCGCATCGGCGTCGTCACGGCTGATTCCCATCAGCTCGCGCAGGAGCTCGCGCCAGAGCACGTACGGCGTCGATGCCGTGTAGGCCTCGCACGTCGCATGCAGCCGGCGCATGTCCGCAGCATCTTCGCGCAGCGCTTCGAGCAGGCGCGTCTTGCCGAGTCCCGGCTCACCGACGATATCGAGCAGGCGCCCTGCTCCCGCTCGCGCCAGTGCGAGTGCCCCGCGCAATACCGCGAGCTCGGTATCGCGGCCGATGAGGCGCAGCGACTGCAAGGTGACTTGCCGCGTGCGCGAACCGGCCGCACGGCCGACCGCCCACGCCCTGATCGGCTGCGCCTTCCCTTTGACGGCGAAAGGCTCCAGATCGGTCGTGCGAAAGAGCGTGTTGGAATGCTCCAGCACCTCGGCCGTCGCGTAGATGAGACCTGGCTCCGCCTTGGCCATCAAGCGCGCCGACAGGTTCACGGCGTCGCCCATCACGGTATAGGTTCGCCGATACGCCGGACCGATCTCCCCGGCGAACACCGCGCCGCGGTTGATGCCGGCACGAATGCGGATCGGCAGCGGCGTCTCCATGATCTTGCGCAGGGCGAGCAACATGCGCTCTTCGTCGTCGCCAGTAACGCGGGGAGCACCGGCGGTAAGGATCAGCTTGCCGCCATCGAAATCGACGTCGGAACCGAGAAAGCAGACGTCCTGTTCTTCCGTCGCGATTTCCACCGCACTGACCAATCGCTGCAGCGCATCTGCGGCTGCCGCAGGGCCATCCTGCTCGATCAGTGCATCCGTACCCTCGTAGCGGATGAAGGCGATCGTGACGGGGCGGTGCTCAGGGGTCACCGTACCGCTCAGCACGTGCGCCCGGATCGCCGGCGAAAGACCGCGCGCCAGAGTCGCCGCCGCGAGCACCGGTTGCGGCTCCCCGCCGATCTTCCCGCGCCAGCCGGATGGCTCACGCTTCAGGAGCACGCCGGGACCCTTCGCATCGCCAAGACACCGGCCCGGCAGCAATGCGCCGGTCTCGGGGCTGATGAGAATCTGGTTCGCGGTCGCGTTGTGCTCCATCGAAACGAGCCGGCTCCATGCGGGACCGGTCGGCAGCAACTCCAGATGCGAATTGCCCACCGCGAAGAAGTGGAACGCGCCGGAATGCACCCCTTGCGACATGCGCAGCGTGACCTTGGCGCCGGGCACCACGATGCGCCCGACATCGCGCAGGACGCGGCGCATCAGGAACGTCGCATGGCACGCGCGAGCAGCGTGAGCGTCGCCCTCGAACCACAGCAGCAATGCATCGCCGCCAAATTTGAGCAACGTCCCCCCGTTCTCGCGCGCGACCGAGAGGATCGAATCGAAGCTGCTACCGATGGCATCGGTGATCTGCTCGGCGCCTTCCTTGCCTTTGCGCGCGAGGCGTTCCGACAGCTTCGTGAAACCGGAAATGTCGACGAATGCCGCAGTGCCCTCGCCGGTCCAGTGGCGGCTCGCCGGATCCTGCACGAGATGCCGTTGCAGGATCTTCGGCACGTACAGGCTGGCTCGCCGCGCGTCGGGGTCCAGTCCGCGCAAAGCGGCCATCCCTGGCGCGGTGCCATCGGCGAGCTTGCGGCGGCCCCAGGGCGTTCGCACGTGCGCCGCGGCCCCTGCCCGGAGATCGTCGTGCTCTGCAGCCAGCGCAAGCTCGATCAGCACGTTCTCGTCGCGGATGGCGGCCAGCGCCACGCGGCGGCGCTCGGGATGCGGCGTGCGCCGCGCCACGTCGCAGCGGATCGCGTCCGTGCAGTGATCCGCCTTCAGGACGTCGTGGACAACGCCGTGATCGGCGGTGTGCGACAACGCGGTGCCCAGCGCCATGGCGAGGCTGTCACGCGCGGTCGCATCCGACTCCGCCTTCCATGCGGCAATCAACCCGCCGAGGTCGACGGGCTGTTTTTTCGCATCGGACGGTGGCGAGGCACCTTCACCCGTCATGGGGACCTGTGCTCTTCAGGGGTCGTCGGTGGCGCGCAGCAGCGCCCTCTGCGCTATCGCCGGACTGGCGGGCCTGGCGACGCCCGGCCGGACGTGCACAGGCTCAGTTCGTCTGCCGACGGTCGGGCATTCTATACCGCGCCGGGCGCGACGGGCAGCGCCTAGAATGCCGGGGCGCGGCGCCCGAAGCAGCCGCGTTGCGCATCGCCGGCCCTCCAACTACCTTCGCCCGATCCTTGAATCCCGATCCTGCTGTCAATCTGCACTACCGCATTGCCCCCGTCGACCCGGACGCCCATCGGTTCCAGGTCCAGTGCAATGTGCCGGTGCCGGACCCAGATGGTCAGCGCTTGCGGCTGCCGACGTGGATCCCCGGCAGCTACCTTGTCCGCGAATTCGCGCGCCATGTGCTGCGCGTCACGGCAGAGGACGCCCACGGCCGGGTCGCGATCACCAAGGAAGCCAAGGACACCTGGCGCGCGGCGCCATGCAAGGGGCCGCTGACCGTCACCATCGACGTGTATGCCTTCGATCTGTCGGTGCGCACGGCGTACCTCGACCGCACGCGTGGCTTCTTCAACGGTACGTCCGTGTTCCTCTGCCCGGATGGCTATGCGGAGCGGCCGTGCACGGTCGAGATCTGTCCGCCGTCGGGCCCAGGTTACGCGCGCTGGCGGGTGGCAACCGCACTGCCCCGCCGCGGCGCGGCCGAGTTCGGCTTCGGTACCTATGGCGCTGCGAATTACGACGAGCTCATCGACCACCCGGTCGAGATGAGCGAGTTCGCGTTGGCGTCGTTCGAGGCGGGAGGCGCACGCCATCACGTGGCGATCAGCGGTCGCCATCGCGCCGACCTCGAACGGCTGACGGCCGACCTGCAGCGCGTGTGCGCATGGCAGTGCCGGCTCTTCGATCCGGAGCATGGCCGGGCGCCCTTCGATCGCTATGTGTTCCTGATCGCGGCCGTCGGCGACGGCTACGGCGGGCTGGAGCATCGCGCAAGCACGAGCCTGCTCTGCCGGCGCGACGAGCTTCCGCAGCCGGGCATGACGCCGGTCACGGAGGACTACCGCACTTTCCTCGGTCTCGCGAGTCACGAATACTTCCACAGCTGGAACGTGAAGCGCATCAAGCCGGCGGCGTTCACGCCCTACGATCTCGCCCGCGAGAGCTACACGCGCCAGTTGTGGGCGTTCGAAGGCATCACCTCCTATTACGACGACCTGGCACTGGTGCGCAGCGGGGTTTTGCCCGTAGCCGACTACCTCGAGCTGCTGGGACGCACGATCACTGCCGTGCTGCGAACGCCGGGACGCCTCGTGCAGAGTATCGCCGAGTCGAGCTTCGATGCCTGGATCAAGTTCTATCGTGCGGACGAGAACACGCCCAATGCCGTGGTGAGCTACTACGCCAAGGGATCGCTCGTCGCGCTCGCGCTGGACCTCAGGCTGCGTGCAGGCGGCTCGTCGCTGGACGCGCTGATGCAGCAACTCTGGAGCCGGTATGGGGCGACCGGCATCGGCGTCCCGGAAGATGCCGTCGAGCAGCTCGCCGGCGTGCTTGCCGGGCGTTCACTGGGTGACTTCTTTGCGCGCTACGTGCATGGCACGGTCGATCCGCCATTGCGCGAACTGCTGTACGAAGCCGGGGTGCAATTGGAGTTACGGCCACAGACGAGCGCGACCGACCGCGGCGGCAGTCCGGCAAAGAACGGCGGCGCTGTCGAGCGTTCATGGCTCGGCGTCAAGCTCGCCATCGGCTCCGAAGCCCGTGTGCAGAACGTCTACGCCAACAGTCCGGCCGAGCGCGCCGGGCTCGCCGGGGGCGACGTGATCATCGCCGTGGACGGATTGCGCATGTCGCCGGAGGCCCTCGACAAGCTGCTGGCGCGGCGCCAGCCGGGCGAAGCCGTGGATATTCACGCCTTCCGTCGCGATGAGCTGATGACGTTGCAGTGCACGCTGGCCACCCCGCCGCTCGATACGTGCTGGCTCACCCTCGACGACGCCGCCAGTGCCTCGGCGCTGGCTCGCCGTCAGTCGTGGCTCGGCGCTTGAAATCTCAGAGGCGTACCGACGGGTTCAGCGTGTAGCGACCCGTCACCGACGCGTGACCCAGCGTGTGACGCGCCATTGCACGTCGCACGTCCGGCCCGGTGAAGGCGCCCTGCACGTCGAGCCGCGGCACGTCGAGCGCGTAGAGCGTGAATACGTAGTGATGCGGCAGCTCGTCATTCCACGGCGGGCACGGTCCGTCGTAGCCGTAGTACTGGCCCGACATGTCCTTGTCGCTCGCGAACCAACCGGTGTAATCGTTGATGCCCTGCCGCGCACCGCGGGGCGCGTGCGGTCCAGGCTTGCCGCGCGTGGTGATGCCGTCCGAAAATTCACCGCGCTCGATGGAACCCGCATCCGCTGGCAGATCGACCAGCACCCAATGGAAGAACTCGACGCGCGGCAAGGTGGCCGGAACCGTGCGCCCTTCCTGGTTCACATCGTCACCCTTCGACGGCACGTCGGGGTCGTGACAGATCAGCGCGAGCGAGCGCGTGCCGGGCGGAAGGTTGCGCCAGCGAAAATCAGGATTGCGATTCTGCGCGAGCTTGACGTGCGTGGCGGGATCGATCGCGCAGAACGCGAACTCGGCGGGAATGATGCCCATCGGGGCAAACGCGGTGGTCTCGAGCTCCATGAGGTCTCCTTCAGGCCGCCTTCCAGTGCGGCGGCAGCGTGCTGTCGAGATACGGCAGCGCCTCGATGCGCTGCATCCAGCCGCGCAACGCCGGCGTGAGCAATGCATCGAGTGAAAAGCCAGGCAGCTTGCGCTCGCAGCGCCGGATCAGGGCGAGCGCCGGGTACAACGCGAAGTCGGCGGCAGACAGTGCGCCCACGAGGAAGTCGCCACGCATGGCGTTGGTGAAAAGCACGAACTCCTCGCGCAGGGCTTGCTCGCCTTGCTCGATCACCTGCCGGTCCTGCTTCGCGGCATCGGTGCCGAACGCCTGCGTCCAGATGCCGTCACTGGCCTTGTCGAGGTAGTTGTCGATCTCGAGAATCATGCGCCGGGCAATGGCGCGGGCCCGCACGTCGGCCGGGAACAGCGCCGCGCCCCTGCCGGGGAACGCATCCTCGAGGTACTCGACGATGGCATTGGATTCATACAGCGTGAAGTCATCGTGCACCAGCACGGGCACCCGGTGCCGGGGATTGAGCGCAAGGAACTCCGGCTTGCGCGTGTCCTTCGCCGAGAACGAGAGCACCTTGCGCTCGTACGGCAGGGCCTTGTGCTCGAGCGCGAGCTGCACGCGCCATGCGTACGGCGAGCCGGATCCGTAGTAAAGCACCAGTTTCATCGCGCGCCTCCGCTCGTCGTCATTTGTCACCGCCTCCGGTGCTCGTCCCTGCCGGCTTCTGCGATGCACGCAGCGCCTCGAGCGAAGCCTTCTGCAGCTCCATGGTCTTGATGCTCATCTGCATGAGGTTGAGACTCATCTGGAGCCAGTTTTCGATCACCTGGAGCTCGCCGATCTTGCGCTCGATCTCGGCAGGATCCAGCGTGGCGAACATGGTCGCCGGGCTCGGAAACCCCATCCCGGCCATCGGCGCCATGCCTCCCGCAGTGGCGGCTGGCGTTCCGGGCAACGGAAAGCCAGGCAGCGGGACGCCGAAGGGATTCCACATGCGCTGCATGAACTGGAGCGCTTCCTCGGGCGAGAACGGGATGTTGCTGCCGGAGGAAGGCGCATCCGAACCTGATTGGGCCATGGGACGCTCCATTGGGAAATAACACGCAGAAAGACGCAGGATGCCGTGCGACGAGGGTGTTCTTTCGCTATTATGAGCGTCCATGACGGATAGCGGCGCAAATCTGCGAACGCGGCTCGAAGCCGCTGTCGGTGCCGCGCATGTCCTCACCCGCCCGTCCGATACCGAGCCGTACCTCACCGACTGGCGCGGCCGCTTCCATGGCCGGGCGCTTGCCGTGGTGCGCCCCGCCGACACCGGCGAAGTCGCCGCCGTCGTGCGCGCCTGCGTCGAAGCTGGCGTCGCCATCGTGCCGCAAGGCGGCAACACGGGCATGTGCGGGGGCGCGACGCCCGACGAGACCGGCGCGGAAGTGGTGCTCGCGCTCGGGCGCATGATCCGCATCCGCGGTATCGATGCAGACAACGCCACCATGACCGTCGAGGCCGGTGTGCCCCTCGCGCAGGTGCAGGAGGCCGCCGCCGCGGCCGGGCTGTTCTTCCCCTTGTCGCTCGGATCGCAGGGGAGCTGCACGATCGGCGGCAACCTGTCGACCAACGCAGGCGGCACCGCGGTGCTCCGGTTCGGCAATGCGCGCGAGCTCGTGCTCGGTCTCGAAGTGGTGCTCGCCGACGGGCAGGTCTGGAACGGCCTGCGCGGTTTGCGCAAGGACAATACCGGCTACGATCTCAAGCAGCTGTTCGTCGGCGCCGAAGGTACGCTCGGCATCATCACGGCTGCCGTGCTGAAGCTCTTTCCGCATCCCTCTGCCCAGGTTACCGCGCTCGCGGCCATCGCCGACCCCGAGGCCGCCGTGCGTCTCCTGCGCGCGCTCAAGGGCGCACTCGGCGATCGCCTGGTCGCGTTCGAGCTCATATCCGGATTCGCCCTGCGGCTTTGTCGCAAGCACCATCCCGACTTGCCCGATCCGCTGCCGGAGCACGCCTGGTATGCGCTGGTGCAGGCGGATGACACCAGCGCCACCTCGCAACTCGGCGAAACGGTCGAGGCAGCGCTGGCCAGCGCACTCGAGGACGGGATCGCTGCCGACGTGGCTATCGCCAAGTCGCAGGACCAGGCGAATGCACTGTGGGCATTGCGCGAGAACATCTCCGAATCGCAGCGCCGCGAGGGTCCCAACATCAAGCATGACATCTCGCTGCCGGTCTCCGCGATCCCGGGATTCCTGAGCCGCGCGCAGCAGGCGCTGCAGGCGGCCTTCCCCGGTGCGCAGCTCGTGGTGTTCGGCCACCTCGGCGACGGCAATCTCCATTACAACATCGCCGCACCTTTCGGCGCGAATCCCGATGCCTTCATGGAGCATGGCCCCGCGGCCAATCGCATCGTGCACGATCTCGTGACCGAGCGTGGCGGGAGCATCAGCGCGGAGCACGGCATCGGCCAGCTCAAGCGCGACGAGCTGCGGCACTACAAGAGTGCGCTCGAGCTCGACCTGATGCGCGCGATCAAGCGTGCGCTCGACCCCGCGGGGCTGCTCAATCCGGGAAAGGTGCTCTGAGCGATGGGGAAGATCGTCTTCTGGCTGGTGATCGTGTTCGCGGTGCTGTTCGTGCTGCGCATGCTGAACGCGCAGAAGGCGAGGCGCGGCCGCGGCGAGCGTGCGCGATCGCAGCCGACGCAGGAGATGATCCGCTGCGTGCGATGCGGTGTGTACGTGCCGCGCGCGGATGCGAAGGCGAGCCCGGCCGGCCTGACTTGTGGAGACCCCGTGTGCCTCTCCCGGTGACAACCCGCATGGCCGGCGCGAGCGAGGCGATGCAAGCGCAGGCGCAGCCCAGCGCGGCCGCGACACCGTACGAGCCGCCCCCGCCGGCGTTGTCGCTCAACGATTCCGGCCGGCGCATCCTCTGGATCGTGGGCCTGTATCGCGCGATCTGCGGCGCGGTGCTGCTCGGGACCGCACTGCTGCTCGACCTCAAGGTGCTCGGCATTGCCGCACCCAACACGTTCGTCACGGCGGCCGGTCTCTACTTCATCTACGGTCTCGCATCGTTCTGGTGGATCCAGCGGGAGCCGCTGGCGCTGCCCGCCCCGTCGCTCGTCTCCACGCTGCTCGCGGGGGACGTGATCTTCATCGCCATGGTGATGGTGGCCGGCGGTGGCACCGGTGGCTCGCTGCCGATTCTCCTCTTCCCGCAGCTGGCGGCGAGTGGCTGGCTGCTGCGTACGCGCACCGCGTTCTTCCATGCCGCACTGGCCACGTTCGTGCTGCTGGGACTCGACCTCTATCGGCTGATCGAAGGCCAGATCGGCGGCGCACAGCCGTTCCAGACCGGGCTCATCGGGTTCGGCTTTTTCGCGACCGTGGGTATCGCCGTGGCGCTCGGGCGCTATACGCAGGCGTCGGAAGATCTGGCCGCGCAACGCGGCATCGACGTCGCCAACCTCGAGCAGGTGAACCGCCTCATCATCCAGGACATGCAGGATGGCGTGCTGGTGGTGGACCTGAACGGCGTGGTGCGTGGCCACAACGCGCAGGTGACGCGCCTGCTGGGCGGCTTCGGCCGCATGCGCGGAGGGATGCGCCTCGCCGAGTTCTCCTCGACCTTGCACGACTACTGGCGCCGCTGGCAGGAGGACGTCAACGAGCCGCTGCCGCCCTTCAAGGTGGAGCCGACGCAGCGGCTGTTGCGGGTGCGGCTGGTGCGGATCGGATCGGGGCTGAACGGCGGCACCCTCATCTATCTCGAGGATCTCGGACGGGCGCAGACCGAGGCGCAGCAGATGAAGCTCGCCGCGATGGGCCGCCTGACAGCCTCGATTGCCCATGAGGTGCGCAATCCGCTCTCCGCGATCAACCAGGCCGCGCAGCTGCTCGATGAAGATCAAGCGGTCGCGCCGGAAGGCCAGCGCCTGCTGGCGATGATTCGCAACAACGCCAAGCGCATCGATCGCATCGTGGGCGAGGTGCTGCAGCTCAACCGGCGCGATCGCCAGCAGCCGGAAGCGATTGCGCTCGCGGAATTCATGCGTGCATTGGTCGACGAGATCGTGCAGGCCGAGAATATTCCGCAGGCATCGATCATCATCCTGATCTCGGAGGACCTGCAGGTCATTTTCGACCGCGGTCACCTCAACCAGATCACCTGGAATCTCGTGCGCAATGCCTGGCAGCATTGCCAGAAAAAGGAGCGCAGCATCCGCATCGCCGCGCGGCCGGGCTACATGGGCGACGCCATCATCTGCGAAATGAGCGATGATGGCCCCGGAGTGCCGGCAGAGCTGCGCAGCCAGATCTTCGAGCCGTTCTTCACGACGCGCCCGGGCGGCACCGGACTCGGTCTGTACATCGCACGCGAGCTCGCGGACGCCAACGGCGCCGCGCTCGAGCTTCTCCCCAAGACACCCGGTGCGCATTTTCGTTTGACCCTGAAGCGGGCCGCGAAGCCGGGGCGAAAGCGTTGACGCGTGCCTCGCCTGCAGTCGTTACCCGCACCTCACCAGACCAAGAAGGGCCTCTCCATGTCACGCAAGATTCGCGGTCAGCCCAAGGTCCTGCTCGTCGATGACGAGCCCGATCTGCTCGAGCTCCTCGAGCTCACGCTCACCCGCATGGGTCTCGACACCACGCGCGCCGAGTCCGTCGGGCAGGCGAAGCGACTGCTCGAGCAGGAGCCTTTCGACCTTTGCCTGACCGACTGGCGGCTGCCGGACGGCACCGGGCTGGAAGTCGTGCAGCACATCACCGATCACGGCCTCGACGTCCCGGCAGCAGTGATCACCGCGTACGGCAGCCCCGAGAACGCCGTCGCGGCACTGAAGGCCGGCGCCTTCGACTACCTGGCCAAGCCGGTTGCCCTCGAACAGCTGCGCGCGCTGGTCAAGCAGGCACTGAAGGTGCCGGAAAAGCCGCAGCCTGCGTCGGGCTACCACCTGCTTGGCGATTCACCGGCGATGCAGCAGGTGCGCACGATGATCGAGCGACTGTCGAAGAGCCAGGCGCCGGTGTTCATCAACGGCGAATCCGGCAGCGGCAAGGAGCTCGCGGCGCGGCTGATCCACGCGCTCGGCGCGCGCAGCGAGCTGCCGTTCGTTGCCGTGAACTGCGGGGCGATCCCGGAAAATCTGATGGAGAGCGAGTTCTTCGGCTATCGCCGCGGCGCCTTCACGGGCGCGGAAGCCGATCGCGACGGCTTCTTCCAGGCGGCGAACGGCGGCACGCTGTTCCTCGATGAAGTCGCGGACCTGCCGCTGCCGATGCAGGTCAAGCTGCTGCGTGCGATCCAGGAGAAGAAGGTACGGAAGGTCGGCTCGACGCAGGAAGAGCCCGTCGATGTGCGGATCATCAGCGCAACCCACAAGAAGCTCGCGGCGCTCGTCGAATCGGGCGAATTCCGTCAGGATCTCTATTACCGCCTGCACGTGATCGAGCTCGCGATGCCGAGTCTGCGCGAGATGCGCGAAGACATTCCGCTCATCGCCAACGCGATTCTCGCGCGGCTCACGCGCGGAGGCGTCGAGGCGCGCCTCGACCCGGAGGCAGTGGCGGCGCTCGAACGCTATCCGTTCCCCGGTAACGTGCGCGAGCTCGAGAACATTCTCGAGCGCGGTCTGTCGCTCGCCGCCAATCCATCGCGGGTCACTGCCGACGACCTGCATCTCACGCCGGTGCAGGATGAATCCGAGGGTCCGATCACGGCCGGGGACAAGTGGCCGCTGCAGGATTACCTGGATCGCGTGGAACGCGCGGCGATCAACGAGGCGCTCGAGAAAACGCGGTACAACCGCACCGCGGCGGCGAAGCTGCTGGGGATCACTTTCCGAGCGATGCGCTACCGGATGGAGAGGTTGGGCATCAAGTAGTACTTCCTCACGAATCAGTCATTTAGCCTCACAAACCGTCCCGATTGCGCTACACACTTAATCCCGAAGTCACTGGCACCAAGGGGCGTAAGTGGCGACGATCAGGAAGCGCTGGCGGGAGGACGGCTACCGGTACACGGCGCGCGTCCGTCCTTGCCTTCGCCGACAGCAGTCATCCAAGACCGCGTTCTTCCGCGCATAGCTCCCGAGGCTCCCACCGTTGGGAGTTGCTAAGGAGGACTCGCCCCCGCGATAGACTGCGCTCGCGCTGACCTGGTTGACTCTCCCACATCGCGCGTCAGTAGGCCCCCGCCGGCCCCTCGGGACCACGTACTGACGCTGCATACGACGCCGAGCGAGCCCTCGCCGCGAGGAAATAGTAGTCCGCTGTGTAGGGCATGCGCGCGACCTGTCCCACGGAAGCGGACGAGCAACCGGTCTTGGGCGCGGTGCCGCCGACTGTGCTCACGCGCTGGACGCTCGCGACCTTACTGAACGAGCCCTCCGGGCCGACCGACTTGGCCGTGAGCAACAGCCAGGGAATAGCATCGGCTTGCGGCGCGTCGATCCGCTCCCTCAGAGTGCCAGCGATCGTGCTGCCATCGAAGGATTCCCAACGCGGGCCGGCATAGTGCCTGCCGATCTTCTTTCCACGCGTGTCGAAAAGATCCGCCTCCGGAGCGACGAACACCCAATCCGCGGTTCCGGCGTCCTTGCTCGCACGGCACTCGTAGATCTGTACGCCTTTCGCGGCAACGATTATGGCGAGCGATTCGTTCGCGGCGCCCTTGATCTTGTCGGGCACTTGCACCGTCGGAGTCAAGTTCGGCATTTGGGCGCACGCCGAAACGGCGATCGCGAGCGGTATTGCAAGAAGTTTGCGATGCATGATTTTCTCCATTGATCGACTCGGAGGTGTCGCCACCCCCGTGTCGATCGTTTGCAAGCGGAATGTTCGTCTCAGCGCAGAACGGTGCCGTTTCCGATCCACCTGCCGCTGGCGGTGCGAATCAGAAATGCGATGTCCGGCTCCGTTGCGCACACGACGGGCATCGTGACGTTACCGCTGAAGTGCGCATCCCCTTCCTCGTCTAGACTGACGAGCGGTGTGTCGACGATAATCGAATCTTTGCTGGCGGACGCGCTACCGTCGGTGTCACAAACCAGCGTTCCCTTGACCTGCGCAACCGTACCGGTATTGCCGATCGTATTTCCGGCGGCGAACACGAGGCCGCGGACGTCGAACTGGATCTTTCCGTGCGTCAGGTCCACGGCGACGTGCCCGCCCTGTGCCGACCACGGTCCCGGGACGCCGGTGACGGCGCCGGTTCCGCTGCCGACAACGTTTCCACCCTGGATGATGCCGATCACCGACTGCCAGCGAGCGACGTCGCTCTGCTCCGCGTGGGCGAATTGAGTAGCACCGAGCGCCAGCGCAGTAAACACCAGCGATTTGCTAAACCACGTTTGCATGATCTTCTCCAAATGAATTTGAATTGGTACGGTTGAGAAAGCGCGATTCGCTTTCTGACCAGATATACGGCCGGGCGCGGCAAACGGAGACAGTGGGCCGCCGGCAACTGCGCTACCAGAGCTTGACGCAGTGTCCCGTCAGAACGAATGGCGACGGCGTCGCACCGGGTGCAGGCACACCGGACTCAAACGACACCGCCAGTCGCGCCACATTGGAGAACAGCTTCTCGGACGTGTCCGCGAGCGTGACGGACGCCTTGTCGGCAACAGGCACGACGCCCACCGCAAAGGGGGCACCATCCCGGGGCAGCGCCCACAGCACGGGGACCAGCCCGGACGATGCCCCCATGGGACGCAGCCACTTGACCGAAAGAATGCGCCCGTAGCGGGTGGAACTGGCAAGCAGCACCGCGTTGTTCTGCGCATCCGTCAGAAGCCCGACATAGCTCTGTGGCAACGTGCCGCGCTCCTGGACGATCGCCTCGATCGGCATTGCATCCGGGAACAGCCGGATAACGCCGAGCGTCGCCAGAACACCGAACGCAAATCCCCACACGGGGCGTAGCCACCTCCATGGGCCGGTGGAAGCTCTACGCTCACCGCCGCCGGTCCGTTCGTCGATCGCGTTCCACACGCGTGCGGGCGGTCGCTCGGACGGCACCGAACCGGACAGCGGCATGAGGCGCCTTTCCCAATCGAGCACCGCCTTTTCGGCTGCGGGCAGTCGCTGACGCAGACGCTCGAAATGCTGGCGCGCGCGCGACGACATCGAGCCGAAGACATATTCGGCGGCCAGCCGGTCGAGCAGCTCCGGATCGTCGTAGTTCATTGCGATCGATCGAGGCAACGCTTGAGGCGGTCGAGTCCGCGCCGGATCCAGACCTTCACGCTCCCAATCGGAGCAGCGAGCTGCGCCGCCACTTCGGAATGCGAGAGGCCGTGGTAGTACGCGAGCGCGAGGCACTGCCGCTGCGGTCCGCGGATATCGCCAAGGCAGTCACGGATGCGGACTTCGTCCACCGCTCGCTCCAGCAGACCGAGCGGGTCGGGTCGCTCGTCGACCGGTTCATCGACCTCCCCGTTATCCTCGTTGTTCAGCGACACGGCGGGGCGCGCACTGTCGCTGCGCAGGATGTCGAGCGCCCGGTTGCGTACGATCGCGGTGAGCCACGTCATGGGCCGGCTTACCACGTCCGAATAGCTCGACGCGCGCTGCCAGACGTTCACGAAGGCATCCTGGATGACCTCCTCCGCGCGGTCGCGCCGATTCAATATACGGACGGCGACGCCGAATAGAGACGGTGAGGTCGCGTCGTACAGGGCGCGAAACGCTTTGCGGTCACCGAGCGCAACGCGCGACAGAAGCCGCTGCAGCTCGGGGGTATCAACCATGGCGCGGGGACGGCCGGGGCGGGATTCGAACCCTACGTCAGGCCCAGTCCCTCGTCAACTGCCGCCCGCCTCGCTTGGTCGCCCACTGCACGCCGGCACCGCGCCCACGTACGGATCCTGCTCCACGACCGTACTTCGGCTGATCATGATCCAAGGTTGGTCCTCGGCACGCACCGCACTGCGCCATCGCTACCCACGTACGAACACCGGGAAGGACCGAAGAGTCGAGTTGGCATTGGCTAGGGCGACGTTGGCTGATTCGCGGCTCTCCATTGCATAGCTGTTGCGACGCGCTCGGCATCGCTCGGGTGCGTATAGAAGAGGGCGTACTCGATCGTCGTGGGGCGGAGTCGCGCGATGTCGGCATCGTGAATCATGAACTCCGCCATCCCATTCGGTGCTCGCGATGCGTTGAGTCCGAACAAATCTGCCTGGCGCTCAAAGACTCGCGAGATTGCATTGTTGGCAGGCAGCGACAGGAAACCCCAGAAGAGGAACAGGCCCCAGAAGAGCGGAAGGGTTGCAATGTCGCCCATATGGGATATCCGCAAACGCGCGCCAAACCTGCGGAGCAGCGCCCGCATGCTCGTCGCGATAAACATGAAACCCAAGCTTGCCAGCAATGTGTCCGAGATCACGAACGCAATGTCGTGGTCAAGCACGAAATGCCCAATCTCGTGAGCGATTACGAAGCGGATCATTTGGACATTTGTCCGCTGGAGCGTCGTGTCGTCGACGCTTATTCGTGCGGTTCCGCCAAAGCCGGAAACATGGGCGTTCATCAGGCGCGATTGCCGGGACGCGTCGCCAACCACAATGACCGCGTCATCTACGCCATTCGCCCGGGCAAGCGCCTGAATGATCTGCTTTTTCGGCCCTTCGGGCATGGGGCGAAAGTCGTTGGTAAGTGGTTCGATGATTCCCGGCGATAGCACGGCATATAGCAAGCGCAGAACGAAGTAGATGCCGATTGCCCACGCAACCCACTGCGTGGGCTGGCGCCGAATGCAGCGGTAGATAATCAGCACGCCGACGACATAGAAGACCGTGAAGACTCCCCAGTTCACGAGTTGATCGCCGACCCATGAAATGAAAGATTGGTCCGAAAAGCCAATGCGATGCGGTCGAACGAAACCGGCATAGATTTCCGCCGGTAGACTCAACGCCCACATCGCTCCAAAGTACTGTACGGCAACCGCCGCATCAACCAATGTTGATCGCGGCAGCACTCGCGTCGCCGCATCGCGTGAACGCGCGGCAAACCCCGAAAAGCAGAAGCCTGCAGTGGCGAGAACAAGGGTGAGCAGACGGAGTCCAAACGCCGTCACTCGCGTATCGCTGTAGCCCTCTCCGCGCACGCGCATATCTGCTGGTATACGAGCAAGGTACGCGCCGACGGCCAGTGTAGGGTCCAGCGGGAGTACCGCGTACCAGTCGGCGTCGACAATGGCAGTCTGATCGACCGGACGAAGAGGCACGGTTTCGCCGCCTACCGACCAACCCCAGGCCAATGTTGCCGCCAAAATGACGGCGATGAAGACCCAAGCGATGCCCGCGCGCATGGCGTTCCCCTCGGTGCTTCGCGCAAGTATAAAGTGGGGACGTTGAGTCCGTGCCCCGCCGACTGTGTGTCTTCTTTCCCCATCGCTAGACATCCGCTCGGGGGAGGGCGATAGCGCCGCTTCGGCCAGCGGCGGCGACCGGCCGCTTACCGTCTGTTGTGGTCGTTTAATCGGGTGATCCCGAGGACCGCCTCTGGCCGAGACTGTGTGGGAACGGGCCGTCGACCTGCTTGTAGACCGCGCCTTCGGTTCGCGTCGGAGAGGCGATGCCGGTGTGATCGCAGAGTGAGACCAGCCTTCAGGCGGCCAACAATCTCATCGCTGCTATCGTCTTCGCCATCCCGAGCAGGTTTATCACTCGCTTCAGATTGTAGGCGAATACCTGCAGGCTCATCTCGGTACCCGCATGGTGGAGGCCACGCATCAGGAAGTGTGTCGAGCCCATCCAGTGCTTCAGCGTTCCGAACACATGCTCGATCGTGCGCCGCCGCAACGTCATGGTCTCGGGTCTACGGTCGAGCCGGCGCTGCATCGCTTCTAGCACCGCCTCGTGCTCCCATCCCCTGCGGCGACCATTCCTCACCACCGCAGAAGCCGCCAAACGTTGGGGCGTCACGCCCCGCTACGTTCAAAGCTTGTGCGGAGGGGAAAATACGCGGTGCGGTACTGTTCGGCAAGTCGTGAGCCGTGCCGAGTGATTTGTTTTGATCGCAGTCAAGACGCGTGGAGCGCCACCATCGTCGTGTGAGGGTGGCGCTGCCGAGCGTTTCCCGCAACTACCGGAGCACCGCCCCGTTGGCGATCCACCGTCCCGCCGGAAGGCGGATGAGGAAAGCGATGTCCGGTTCCGAGGTGCACGCCGCCGGCAAGGTTAGCGTACCGTTGAACCGCGCATCACCGTTCACATCGAACGCGACCAGCGGCGTATCCACCAGGACCGAATTGCCCCCGCCGGCACTTCCGTCGGTGTCGCACACCAGCGTTCCCTTGACTTGCGTGAACGTTCCTGGCGTGCCGATCGAATTGCCGCCCGCGAGCACCAGACCATGCACGTCGAAGTCCGTGCGGCCGCTGCGCAGGTCGACGCTGGCATGACCCCCGAGAGTCGACCATGGCTGCCCGCCGCCTGTTACCTGGCCCGAGCCGGAACCAACGAGATTTCCCGCCTGCATGATGCCGATGACCGTCTGCCAACGTGCCGTGTCGTCGGAATCAGCGAGCGCTGCCTGGCTGATTGCGCCTGCTGCAATGGTCGATCCGACAAGTATTGCGAGCCTGATGTTGATGCGTTGCATGAAGGGTGCCTCCACGTCCGGTGTGAACGAACACGCGCGCAGCACCAGCGTTCTCGGAGAGCGAGCGTGGTCGAGCCGAATGGCCAGTCATGGCGTGCCGGCGGCGACGTGGCAGTGAACGGCGACCGGCGGGACGTTATTCCGGCGCCGAGTCGCTGCCTTCCTGTCGGGAATGATCGGCACGCGGAGGTGTTTGCATGCACCCCGGATGCACATCCCGCAGGTCCGCCGCCATGTCGCTTCGAACGCGCTCAGTCGGGAGCAGTGCGACGACGTTGAATGCATCGACCGGACGGGCAAGCCCGTTCAGGGTCGTGCCACCATCAACCCCGAGTTGCACGTCAGGTGGATCCGCCGGGTATTCCGGTCGATGAAGGGTCACCCGATGCTTGTGGACGTCTTTGCGGCATTTCCCTTCTGAGGTGCGACCACTTGCCGGCTGCGATCACGCCGGCGGCGCGCACATGACCACCTGCTCCGGCGGCAATCCGTAGCCTTCCTGCTTCCACACTCCCTGCGCGATCAGGTCGTCGCGCACGTCCACCTCCGTCGTATACCTGTGGTGGATCCCGTTGGCTGCGTTGTAGAAGCGATAGATCGGCTTCATGTTCGCTCCGCAGCTTCCGGTGGTGGGATCCGGCAGCAACACATAGAACACCGCCGCACTTTCGTACGCCCAGCTCGCGCCGAACCTGGCTAGGGTGGCCGCGCACTCGGCGACGCTCGCCGAGTAGAAGTGCGAATCGCCAACCTCCGGCCGAACGTAGAACCGGCACACCGGCACGGCACCGGAGGGTGCCGACTGCGCATTGCCGTATGCGAGAAAGCGCAGCCCCGTGCGCACCCAGCCCGGGTGCACGCCGGCGTCGAGGTCCGCGATCTCGGCGGGTGCTGCGGTGATGAAGTAATCGTCCAGGTCGACGTTGTAGAACTCGACGACCACGACCTCGCCGTTCGGGTGCGGCGCAGCGGGAGCCAGATACTGCTGCAGCAGCGGATACCCGACGTCGAGGCGCGAGTACGCATCCGGCGTGCGTGGCGTGGTGCACGAGGAGCCGCCGCCATACAGTCCGCCACGCAGCTCATACGCACCCACGGCATTGTTGAACGTGAACAGACCGCTGCCGCTGCTGCCGGGCTCGGTCACCCCCAGTTCCCAGCGCACGCGGAGGAAGCTACTGCCATCGTCGTACGTCTGGTATCCCGTCGTGCTGCCTTGGCTGACCTTCTTCAGGTCGCCCTCCGGGTGGTGGATGCCGATCACCGACGTGCCGTTGGCAAGCGGTCCGGTCGCGTTCCAGGCGGCGAAGGTGGCGCCTGCAGGAGGGGTGTCATTCAGGCGCACGAGCGCCCAGTCGTAATCGACGCCGCGCGCCAGCAACGTCGCGCCGCCGGCGAGCAATGCATAGGCCGGCACCGCCGTGCTGTTGCATGCGGATGCCTGGAAGAACCAGTAGGTGTTGATGGTGTCACTGGCTTCCGCGGAAATCGCCTTGGTGTCGCCGGGCGCGTCGGTGTTGTCCAGGCAGTGATTGGCCGTGTAGAAGTACGGGACGTTGGAACTCACTGCATCGTTGAGTAGCGTACCTGTGCACAGATAGGTGTTGCCGTCGGTGGTGATCAGCACGCGCGCGGTCGCGTTCACGGCGGTGCGGGCCTGCGCCTGCATGTCGGTGGTGAGGCAGGCAACATCCGTTTCGCAGGTATCCGCCGCACCGATGTCGAGCGCCTTGAGATTCGCATTCGACGATAGCGTGACACCTGCCGCAAGAAGGTGCGACACCCGCGTCAGCTGCAGCGTGCCCTGGGCCGCGGCTCCGGCTGGCAACGCGAGTTCCACCGTCGCCGTGTCCCCTTCGAGCACAGGTGACCAGAAGACCGATGGCCGGCGGACCTTGTCGACAGCGAACGGACCGAACGGCTGCGCCGCGGGACTGGAGCCCATGAACCGCATCGTCAGCTCCGGCGGCACGTCCTTGATCCGAACACCCACGCGCAACGCGGCCGCGCTGGCGGAGGTGATCGTGAGGCGCGCGGCGCGGCTGCCATCGCCCGCGGCACGCCAGTCGAGACTGGCCAGCTCGATCACCTGGTCCGCTTCGGGAACAACGCGCGCAAACCCGATCTGCAGCCGCGCCGCCTTCACCATCGGCTTGGAAGAGTCCTTTGCTTTGGTGGCGCCCTTTGGCGCGAGCGCGGCGGCGCGTTCCTGCGCCGTCGGTGCGGCGAGCACGATCCGCCGTGCAGGCAAGCTTGGGTCCAGCAGCAGTGCGGCATGCTTCGTATCGGCCTTGGGCGAAGCGCGATTGAAGGCAGGCGGCGCCGACAGCTGCGCGAACGCCGATGACATTGCGGCCGTGTACAGAAGAACGATCCAGAAGGTACGCATCGATTGAGATTCGCTGACGTGGTGAAAGGCCACGCTCGGGGGGCGCAGGCCGTAAGACGCGCATTGTCCGCATCCGACGCTCGCGGAACAGGCAGAACGGATGCACGGAACTGGCCACCGCTAAGTGGCCACGCGGCACATTATGCTGCACGCGCCGCATTCGCGCGTGGGTTACGCCGTTACGCCGGACTGATTGATCGACGGCACCTGTCGCCGATCGGCGACGCTTCATGCCCGAGCTCCGGCCTAGCCGCGGGCAGGCTCGGTGCGCGTTCCAGTCTGCATGGCGTCGGTCGCCGTCTGCACGGCCTGGCGAAAGCGGATGGGTTCGGCAATGAAGGCAATGGGATCCATCGTCGAGCCGGTGCCGGTGACGATGATGGACCCGTAATTGAATACACGGCCCATCACCGTCTGTTCCACCCGAATGCTTTCCACTTTCGAAAGGTTGAGCTCGATCGTGCTGCGACGGATGAACCCGAACTTGGCGATCACCCGCCGGTCCGTCACCGCAAGCTCCGTCGCATTGCGCCGGATCAGCGCGGCCGCGACCCAGGCAGCACCGAGTACCGAGAGCACGAGGCCCACCGGCCCCGCGTTGATGGTGAGGAACAGACCGGCCACGATCATCACGGTCCCGCCGATCAGTGAGGGAAGGATCGCGATCATGCTGACATGTCCGGAGTAAAGCAGGCGTTCCTCGGGACCGAGGATCTCGCTGAGATAGCTCTTCATCACATGCTCCGAGGGCGACGCTGCCGGCATGCATGATGCCGGATTGTCCACGCGCTGGGCAGCCCCACTGCGTGCCGGTGCTATCCTCCCTCACCACGAATCGAATGGAGTTGTCGCGTCATCACGATGCCGAACCTGCGCCCCAGCGGCCACGCGCCAGCCGGCAATGCCGCGCGCTCGTGTTGCTCCCCATGCCACGCGTGACCATCGACTCTGCCGGTCGCGTCAACATCGCGCGGCAGGTCAATTCTCCCAATTGCGATTCGCGCCCGGACCCCGACGATGTGTGCTTGATCGTCGTGCACGGTATTTCGCTCCCGCCAGGCAGCTTCGGCGGCACGGCCATCGAGGCTTTCTTCACCAATCAGCTCGACGTGACCGCGGACCCGTACTTCGCGACCATCGCCGCGCTTCGTGTCAGCGCCCATTTCCTCATCCGCCGCGATGGCGAGCTGGTGCAGTTCGTTCCCTGCACGTTGCGCGCGTGGCATGCGGGAGCGTCGTGCTGGAGCGGACGCGAGCGCTGCAACGACTTTTCGATCGGGATCGAGCTCGAGGGTACCGATGACCTGCCATACAGCGCCGCGCAATACCGGATGCTGATCCGGCTCGTGCGCGCCCTGGCGCGGCGCTATCCCATCACCGATCTCGTGGGCCACAGCGACATCGCACCTGGGCGCAAGACGGATCCCGGTCCGGCGTTCGCCTGGGCGGCGGTGCGGGCGCGCGTGGCGCTGCCTGCGTCGGCAGCACCGGCGCCCGCTGTGCGGGATCGCTGATGGAGCCGCCGGGGACAGAACACCCGCGAGGCACCCTGACGCTCACCGAAGCGGGGCTGTATTGTCCGCCCGGCCGCTTCCATATCGATCCCTGGCGCCCCGTCGAGCGTGCGCTGATAACGCATGCACACGGCGACCATGCGCGCGGCGGCAGTGCTGCCTATCTCGCCACGCGCGAGGGCCTGCCCCTGCTGGTCAATCGCTTGCCGGCCGATGCATCCATCGAGACGGTCGATTACGGTGAGACCCGCCGCATCGGCGACGTCGACGTGTCGTTCCACCCGGCCGGCCACGTCCTGGGCAGCGCGCAGATACGCATCGCGCATGCCGGGCGGGTGTGGGTCGTCACAGGCGATTACAAGCTCGCGCCGGATCCCACGTGTGCGCCCTTCGAGCCGGTCCGCTGCCACGTGCTCGTCACCGAATCGACCTTCGGTCTGCCGATCTACCGTTGGGATGCCCCCGAAACCCTCATTGCCGCGATTGCCCGGTGGTGGGAAGACAATCGTGCGGACGGACAGGCCAGCGTCCTGTTCGCGTATTCGCTGGGCAAGGCACAGCGGGTACTGGCTGGACTCGCCCGGCACTATGCGGGCGCGTTCCCGGGCCCGATCTACTGCCATGGCGCCGTGGAACGCATGAACGCGGCGTACCGGGCTGCAGGAGTGATGCTCCCGGAGACTCTCCCCGTGGCCGCAGCGCCTTTGGATACGACGTGGGCTGAGGCCCTGGTGCTCGCACCGCCGTCTGCCGGCGGGAGTCGCTGGATGCGCCGCTTCGTGCCGTTCAGCGCCGCTTTCGCCTCCGGCTGGATGGCGATCCGTGGCATGCGCCGACGGGCCAACTACGATCGCGGCTTCGCGCTGTCCGACCACGCCGATTGGGACGCGCTGAACTTGGCGATCGACGCGGCCGATCCCGAGGAAGTATGGGTAACGCACGGCTATCGCGACGAACTGGTGCGCTGGCTGAAGGCGCTCGGCCGACCGGCGCGCGCGATCGCGACCCGATTCGAAGGCGAGGACGGCGCCGGCGTGGGCGACGCCTGATCGACCGTTCGCCGCTTCGAACCACCCTCCACGCGGCAGGGGCAGGCGCACGTGGCCGGGCCCGCGGCAGCTGATATAATGGATGGTTATGCAGTTTCTGGTTGACTATTTCCCCCTCGTCCTCTTTTTCCTCGCGTTCAAGTGGCAGGGAATCTACGTTGCAACAGCGGTGGCGATCGCCGCCTCCGTCGGGCAGATCGCCTGGCTGCACTTTTCCGGCCGGCGGATCGCGCCCGTGCACTGGCTGTCGCTCGCGATCATCGCGATCTTCGGCGGCGCGACGCTGATCCTGCACGATGAGACGTTCATCAAGTGGAAGCCGACGGTGCTGTACGCGCTGTTCGGACTGACGCTGCTCGTTGGCCGCGTGGTGTTCGGCAAGAACCTGCTGGCCGGGCTGATGAAGGGCATCGAGCTGCCGGATCCGGTATGGGCCGGCCTCACCTGGGCGTGGGTCGCCTTCTTCGGGTTCATGGCCGTGGCGAACTGGTACGTCGCGTTCCACTACCCGCTCGAGACGTGGGTGAATTTCAAGGTGTGGGGCGGGATCGGCCTGTTCCTGCTGTTTGCTGTCGCCCAAGGGGCGGTGCTGGCGCGGTACGTGGTCGAGGAAGCACCATGATCGATGTCACTGCCGTGTTGCGCGAGCGCCTGGAGGGGCTCGATCCTGCCGTTCTGGAGATTCACGATGATGGTGCCCAGCACGTCGGCCACGCGGGAGCGGCCAACGGCGGGCGGCACTTTTCCGTGCTGATCGTGTCTCAGGCCTTCTCCGGGTTGCCCCGGGTGAAGCGGCACGAGCGCATCTACCGCCAGGTAGGCGATCTGTTGCCGCATCCCATCCATGCGCTCTCCATCAGGGCGCTGGCCCCAGAAGAACTCCCGTCCTGACACGAAGCTTCCGCTTCATTCATAACCCCAGAGGATCCATTCTCATGACCAAGCATTCCATCGTACTGGCCGTCTTCAGCGCGACACTCGCGCTCGGCGGCATTTCGCAGGCCGGCGCACAGGGCCCTGCCGCCAAGGGCGCCACCAAGGGCGGCAGCGCTCCCACCGCGGCAGCGCCGTCCGGGGCCGCGGCCGCGCCGGCGGGCTCCGGCAAGGAGCTGTTCGCGAAGCCGCAATTCGATTTCCTCCTGAAGGAGCGCCTTGCCGCAGGCCAGCCGGACACCCCCGAGCTGCGCAACGCGATCCGCGACGAGCTCAACACGCGCGAGCTGCTGGCCCGTGAAGCGAAGAAGAAAGGCCTCGACAAGAACCCCGACGTCAAGACGCAGATGGACCTCGCCGCGCAGACCGTGCTGGTCCGGGCGCAGGTCGCCGACTGGGCGAAGGCGAACCCGGTTTCCGACGCAGCCCTGCACAAGGAATACGACACGATCAAGGCGCAGCTCGGCGACAAGGAATACAAGGTCCGCCACATCCTCGTCGACAAGGAAGACGAGGCGAAGGAGATCATCGCCGCGTTGCAGAAGGGCGAGAAGTTCGAGAAGCTCGCCGAGCGCTCCAAGGATCCAGGTTCCAAGGCGAATGGCGGTGACCTCGACTGGAACGCGCCGGCCAATTTCGTGAAGCCGTTCTCGGACGCGATGGTGAAGCTCGAGAAGGGCAAGTTCACCACCCAACCGGTACAGACACAATTCGGCTGGCACGTGATCAAGCTCGACGACACGCGCGATGCGAAGATCCCGACGTTCGAAGAGGTGAAGCCGCAGCTCACGCAGCGCCTGCAGGGACAGCATCTCGACGCGTACTTCCGCGACCTGCGCGCCAAGAACGGCATGTAAGCAGCAAGCGGCAGGCAGGTGCAATGCAGAAGGGCAGACACGCGTCTGCCCTTTTTTTCGCGCGTCCGACGCGATGGCGGAACACCCCCGCCCAATGCTTCGCGCGCGGCGAGGCCCTGCCCGCGCGACGCCTTCTTCGGTTATGCTTACGCGCCGTCAAGGCAAGCGGACGAAAGATCCGCGCCAGCATGCGTGACTCGCGTCGAGTCCGCCACCCAACTGCCAAGTGAGTGCGAAGTGAGGAGATCTATGGCGAGCATCCGCCACCCGAAGGATTTTGCCGCCGGGCTCATGTTCATGGGTTTCGGCATATTCGATCTGGTGATCGCGTCCGGCTATCCGCTGGGCACCGCGGCGCGCATGGGGCCGGGCTATTTCCCGCTCATCCTCGGCATCCTGCTGATCATTTTCGGCGCGGTCCTCACGTTGCGCTCACTGCGCCTGCACGGTGAGCCGATCCGCTTCGGATCGCTCACGAGACCGGCGATCGTGCTTGGCTCCGTGGTGCTGTTCGGCCTCATCGTGCCGTACGCCGGCCTCGTCGTGTCGACCCTGGTGCTGATCATGGTGTCCAGCTTCGCAAGTCCGGAATTTCGCTGGAAGGAAGCCTTCTTCAGCGGCGTGGTGCTAGCGCTCATCGCGGTGCTCGGCTTCGTGTGGGGACTCGGCCTGCAGTTCTCGATATGGCCGACCTTCCTCGGGGGTGCCTGATGGATCTCTTTCACAACCTCGCAACGGGGTTCGGCGTCGCACTTACGCTGGCGAATCTCTGGTATGCGTTCGTCGGCTGCCTGCTCGGGACCCTGATCGGCGTGCTGCCCGGGATCGGGCCGGTGGCGACCATCGCCATGCTGCTGCCGATCACCTACGCGCTGCAGCCGGTCGCCGCCCTGATCATGCTCGCGGGGATCTATTACGGCGCGCAATACGGCGGCTCGACGACTTCGATCCTCGTGAACCTGCCCGGCGAAGCGTCGTCGGCCGTTACCTGCCTCGACGGTTACCAGATGGCACGCAAGGGTCGCGCCGGTGCGGCCCTCACGATCGCTGCACTGGGATCGTTCTTTGCAGGCTGCGTCGGCACCGTGCTCGTCGCCGCGTTCGCGGCGCCGATGTCCGAGCTGGCACTCAAGTTCGGTCCGGCCGAATACTTTTCCCTGATGGTGCTTGGCATGATCGGCGCCGTGGTGCTCGCGCACGGCTCCCTCCTCAAGGCCATTGCAATGATCGTGCTCGGCCTGCTGCTGGGCATCGTCGGCACCGACGTCAACTCGGGACTTGCGCGATTCTCGTTCGGTATACCGGAACTGACGGACGGGATCGGCACGGCCGTCGTCGCCATGGGACTGTTCGGTTTCGCGGAAATCCTGGTCAATCTCGAGCAGAAAAGCGACCGCTCGGTCCTTCACCAGAAGATCACCTCACTGATGCCCAACCGGGATGAGTTCCGGCGCTCGCTGCCGGCTGCCCTGCGTGGCACGGCGATCGGCTCGGCGCTGGGCATTCTTCCCGGCGGCGGTGCGCTGCTCGCATCGTTCGCCGCGTACGGCCTCGAAAAGAAGGTCTCGAAACACCCCGAGAAGTTTGGAACGGGCATGGTCGAAGGGGTCGCCGGCCCGGAGTCAGCGAACAATGCCGCGGCGCAAACATCGTTCATTCCGCTGCTGACCCTGGGCATCCCGCCCAATGCGGTCATGGCGCTGATGGTGGGTGCGATGACCATCCACAACATCCAGCCGGGTCCGCAGGTGATGACGTCCAATCCGGAGCTGTTCTGGGGGCTGATCGTCAGCATGTGGCTCGGCAATCTCATGCTGGTCGTGCTGAATCTTCCCATGATCGGCATGTGGATCAAGCTGCTGACGGTGCCGTATCGCATGCTGTATCCCGCGATCCTGCTGTTTTGCTGCATCGGCGTGTTCAGCCTCAACAACAGCACCTTCGACGTGTACACGACCGCATTCTTCGGGCTGGTCGGCTACTTTTTCATCAAGCTCGAATGCGAGCCGGCGCCGATGATCCTGGGCTACGTGCTCGGACCGCTGATGGAGGAGAACCTGCGCCGCGCCATGCTGCTCTCGCGCGGGGATCCGACGGTGTTCTTCAGCCGCCCGATCTCGCTCGTCATGCTGGTCCTTGCCGCAATGCTTCTCGCGACGTTCATTCTTCCGGCCTTCCGCAAGAAACGCGAGGAAGTGTTCGTCGAGGAAACGTAATGCGGTTCACCCCTGCGCAGGAATGACATGACCGACGTTCGAGCGACGAATTCGCCAGGCAGCAACCGGCGCTTCAGCGGGGCGCTGCCCTACCCTTCGCGCCGCCAGCCGCTGTTCGCGCGCAACATCGTGGCGACGTCGCAGCCTCTTGCAGTGCAGGCCGGCGTCGCGATGCTGCAGCGTGGCGGGAACGCGGTCGATGCCGCGCTGGCAGCCGCGATGGCCCTCACGATCGTAGAGCCCTGCAGCAACGGAATCGGCAGCGATCTCTTCGCGATCGTGTGGGATGGCCGCGAGCTCGCGGGACTCAATGCGTCCGGGCGCGCGCCCGCCGCAGTCACGCCAGCACGCTATTCGGGGCAGCGCGCCATTCCGGAGCGCAGCTGGGAAGCGGTGACGATCCCAGGCGCCGTTTCCGGGTGGGCGGCGTTGTCGCAGCGGTTCGGCCGGTTGCCATTCGATGCGCTGTTCGCACCGGCGATCCACTACGCGCGCGACGGTTACCACGTGTCGCCGACGGTGGCCGAGAAGTGGGCCGCTGCGGTCGCCGTGATGCCGAAGCATCTCGGCTTCCCCGAGCACTTCCTGCCGCGCGGACGTGCGCCGCAGCCGGGCGAGCTGTTCGCCAGCCCCGATATGGCGAGAACTCTGCAACGCATCGCCGAAACGGCAGGCAATGCCTTCTACCGCGGCGAGCTCGCCGAGGCGATGGTTGCGCATGCGCGGGCGAACGGCGCAGCGCATGCGCTCGAGGATTTTGCGCAGCATACGGTTGATTGGGTCACGCCCCTCGCCGCCGATTACCGCGATGCGACCGTGCACGAGATTCCGCCCAATGGCCAGGGCATTGCCGCGCAGATGGCACTGGGGATCCTGCGCTCCTTCGATCTCGCCTCGCTGCCGCCGGATTCGGTTGCCAGCCAGCATCTGCAGATCGAGGCGATGAAACTCGCGTTCGCCGACGTCTATCGGTACGTCAGCGATCCCCGGACGATGCCGATCGCGCCGGCGGGGCTGCTTGATCCGGATTACCTCGCGTCGCGCGCTCGGCTCATCGATCCGCAGCGGGCGCAGGATTTCGGGCCCGGCGATCCGCCGCGCGGCGGCACGGTGTACATGTGCGCCGCCGATGCGGACGGCATGATGGTGTCGCTGATCCAGTCCAACTACATGGGATTCGGATCCGGCGTCGTCGTGCCGGGGACCGGGATCAGCCTGCAGAACCGCGGCGCCGGCTTCTCCCTGCAGCCGGGACATCCCAATGAAATCGCCGGCGGCAAGCGGCCGTTCCACACCATCATCCCGGGTTTCCTCACCGAGAATGGCGCGCCGCTCGCGGCGTTCGGTGTCATGGGCGGACCGATCCAGCCGCCCGGCCACGTGCAGACGCTCGTGCGACTGCTCGATTACGGCATGAACCCGCAAGCCGCGCTGGACGCGCCGCGGTGGAAATGCAATGGCGGACTGTCGATCGATCTCGAGCCGTCGGCAAGCGCGGAATTGCGCGAGGGTCTCATCGCGCTCGGCCACCAGATCAAGGCCGTCGAGGACTCCTACATGGATTTCGGCGCCGGCCAGTTCATCGTGAGAACTGCTGACGGCTATATCGGCGCATCGGATCCGCGGCGGGACGGCTACGCCGGCGGCTTCTGACGCCGGTTACGAACCTTTCCGGGCCTTGAGCTCGGAGAGCGGCAGCAACTCCGGCAATGCGATCCGCTTCCGATCGGGCTCGGGTGCGCTGAGCGGCGCGGTGACCTGCATGGTGGCGAGACAGCGCACCGTGAGGTCCTGGTAGCTCCGCGTACCTTCGATCTTCCACGCCAGCTCGTCTGCGGTGAGCTCGCGCACCACGCGCGCCGGCATGCCGGCCGCCAGCATGCGCGGCGGGATCACCATGCCGGCCTTCACGAAGGCCATCGCCGCAACGATGGCGGATTCGCCGACGACGGCATTGTCATTCACGACGGCATTCATGCCCACGAGCGCGTTGCGGCGTACGGTGCAGCCATGCAGCACCGCGCCGTGGCCGATGTGACCGTTCTCCTCGATGATGGTGTCGGTGCCCGGAAAGCCATGCAATACGCACGCGTCCTGCACGTTGGAGCCGGTGCGAAGCTCGAGTCGTCCGAAATCGCCGCGCAGACTCGCGGCGGGGCCGACGTAACAGCCGGGGCCGATGATCACGTCACCGATCAGTGCAGCCGTGGGATGCACGAACGCGGTCGGGTCGACCACGGGCGTCACGCCGTTAATGGCATAGACCTGCAGCTTCATGGTGTCGGATCCTTCGCCGGTACGGCATTGATGCGGTCTTGCAGCGCACTCGGTGGGATGGCGACGTCCGTCACGTTGGCGAACATGCAGCCGGAAAGTGCAGCACTCATGGCCGCGACTGCCACCGCAGGCGAGCCTCGCAACATCATCCGATCCAGCGGCGCGCGTTGTGGAACATCTGCATCCAGGGTGAGTCCTCGCGCCATTCGCGAGGATGCCACGACATCTGCACCGTACGGAACACGCGCTCGGGGTGCGGCATGAGGATCGAGAACCGGCCATCGTCCGTCGTCAGGCCCGCGATGCCTTCCGGCGAGCCGTTGGGATTGTACGGATAGCGCTCCGTCGCCTCGCCTTCGTTGTCGACGAACCGCACCGCAATGCGCGATCGCGCAGCGGCGCGCTGCGCATCGTCGCGGAATTCCGCAAAGCCTTCGCCATGGGCGGTTGCCACGGGGATGCGACTGCCCGCCATGTCCCGGAAGAACAGCGACGGCGAAGCCAGCACCTCGAGCATCACCAGCCGCGCCTCGAACTGCTCCGAGCGATTGCGCACGAAATGCGGCCAGTGTCCGGTGCCGGGGATGATCTCGTGCAAATTGCTCATCATCTGGCAACCATTGCAGATGCCCAGCGCGAACGTATCGGAGCGCGCGAAAAATGCGGCGAAATCGTTGCGTGCGCGGCTGTTGAAGAGAATCGACTTCGCCCAGCCCTCGCCGGCGCCGAGCACGTCGCCGTAGGAGAACCCACCTCCCGCGGCGAGGCCCTGGAAGCGGCGGAGGCTCTCGCGGCCGGCGAGGATGTCGCTCATGTGGACGTCATAGGCATCGAAGCCGGCACGCGTGAACGCCGCGGCAAGCTCGATGTGCCCGTTGACGCCCTGCTCGCGCAGGATCGCCACCGCGGGACGGCGACCAGCGATCACCTCTGGTGCATGCGGCGCGAACGCGAGATGCGGCACAAGCCCGGGATCCGCCGCATCATCGATCCGCGCATATTCCTCGTCCGCCGCCTGCGGGTTGTCACGCAGGCGCTGCAGCGCATGCGTCGTTGCCGACCACGCGCGATGGAGGTCGGCACGGCGCTCGTCGAGCACCAGCGTGTCGCCGCAGCGGATGCGCACGCGCTCACCGGCATCGGGCGCGCCGATGGGCTGCGCAACGAGCCCCGCGGTTTCCAGCTGCGCGATCACGCCGTTCACATCCGCCTCGCGCACCTGCACCACCGCGCCGAGCTCCTCGGCGAAGAGTTGCGCCAGCGGATCGACCCCCGGTGGCAGCGCAATGTCCAGGCCCGTACGCGACGCGAACGCCATTTCCACCAGGGTCGCGAACACGCCGCCATCGGCGATATCGTGGTACGCGAGCAAGCGGCCGGCGGCACGCAGTGCCTGGATCTGGCTGAAAAAGGTCGGCAGCGCGTGGGGGTCGTCGATGTCGGGACCGGTATCGCCCAGTTCCGCCCAGGCTTGTGCAAGGGCGCTTGCACCGAGACGGTGACGCCCGGCAAAGAGGCTCACCCACACCAGCGCGGTCGGTCCAACGTCGCGGCGCAGTTCCGGCGTGAGCACATCGCGCGCATCCGGCACCGGCGCAAAGGCCGAAACGATCAGTGAGATTGGCGCGGTTACCGCCTTCTCGATGCCCGCATCGCGCCACGTCGTGCGCATCGACATGGAGTCCTTGCCGACGGGAATGCTCACGCCCAGCGCCGGACAGAGCTCCATCGCCACCGCGCGGACCGTGTCGTACAGCGCGGCGTCCTCGCCCGGATGTCCTGCAGGAGCCATCCAGTTCGCCGACAGCTTGATATCGCCGATATCCTGAATGCCCGCGGCGGCGATGTTGGTGATGGCTTCACCGACCGCCATGCGTCCGGCTGCCGGCGCATCGATCAGCGCCAGCGGGGTGCGTTCGCCCAGCGCCATCGCTTCGCCGGCATAGCCTTCGAAGTCCATGAGCGTGACCGCGACGTCGGCCACTGGCACCTGCCACGGACCGACCATCGGATCGCGTGCACAGAGGCCGCCAACGGTGCGATCACCGATCGTCACGAGGAACGTCTTGTCGGCAACCGCGGGCAGCTGCAGCACGCGATAGGCGGCCTCGCGCACCGACACGTTCGCCAGCGCGAGCGGCGACAGCGAACGGGCCGCATGGACCACATCGCGGGTCATCCGGGGAGGCTTGCCGAGCAGCACCTCGAGCTCCATCGCTACCGGAGCATTGTCGAAATGGGCATCGTGCACGACCAGCCTGCCATCAGCGCTCGCCTGCCCCACCACCGCAAACGGGCAACGCTCACGCTCGGCGAGAGCACGGAAACGTTCCAGATCGTCCGGCCGTATCGCGAGCACGTAGCGCTCCTGCGCCTCATTGCACCAGATCTCGCGCGGCGCCATGCCCGGTTCTTCCGAGGGAATCGCGCGGAGCTCGAAGTGTCCGCCGGCGCCGCCGCCGTGCACCAGCTCGGGGAGCGCATTCGACAGGCCGCCGGCACCCACGTCGTGAATCGAGAGGATCGGATTGGCGGCGCCGAGCTGCCAGCAGCGGTCGATGACTTCCTGTGCCCGGCGCTGTATTTCGGCGTTGCCGCGCTGCACCGAATCGAAATCCAGATCGGCGGTGTTTGCACCGGTAGCCATGGACGACGCCGCACCGCCGCCCATGCCGATCAGCATGCCCGGGCCGCCGAGCTGGATCAGCAGCGCACCCGCGGGAATGTCGTGCTTGTGCGCGTGGGCAGCATCGATGTTGCCCACGCCGCCCGCCAGCATGATCGGCTTGTGGTAGCCGCGCACCTCGCCGCCGACTTCCTGCTCGAACGTGCGGAAATAGCCGAGCAGATTGGGCCGGCCGAATTCGTTGTTGAATGCGGCGCCGCCGATCGGCCCTTCGAGCATGATCGACAGCGCCGACGCGATGCGCTCGGGCTTGCCATACGCAATTTCCCAGGGCTGCGGCAGGTCGGGGATGCGCAGGTTCGACACGCTGAAGCCGGTGAGCCCCGCCTTGGGCTTGGCACCGATGCCCGTCGCGCCCTCGTCGCGAATCTCGCCGCCCGACCCCGTCGCCGCACCGGGGAACGGCGCGATCGCCGTAGGGTGATTATGCGTTTCCACCTTCATGAGCGTATGCGTGAGCGCAGGGTGTGGCGCATACCTTCCGTCCGCGCCGGCGAAGAAGCGCGCCACGGTCGTTCCTTCCATCACCGCCGCGTTGTCCGAGTACGCGATGACCGTGCCTTGCGGGTGCGTGGCATGCGTATGGCGAATCATCGCGAAAAGACTCTTGTCCTGCGGCACGCCGTCGACGATCCAGCTCGCATTGAAGATCTTGTGCCGGCAGTGCTCCGAGTTCGCCTGCGCGAACATCATCAGCTCTACATCCGTGGGGTCGCGACGGATGCGCCGGAAGCTCGCGTCGAGGTAATCGATCTCGTCCGGCGCGAGCGCGAGCCCGAGCTCGGCGTTGGCGCGCTCGAGCGCGCCACGGCCCTCGCGCAGCAGCGGAATGGATACCATCGGCCGCGGCGGGTAATGGGCGAAAAGTGCATGCGCGGCATCGAAATCGCCGGCCGCGACTTCGGTCATGCGATCGTGCAGCAGCGGCAGGAGCGATTCCAAATCGCGCGCATTCAGGGGAACATCGACCGGACTCGATACGAGCCGGTACGCCACGCCGCGCTCGATGCGCGACACCGCGTCGAGGCCGCAGTTGCGGGCGATGTCGGTCGCCTTCGATGACCAGGGCGAGATCGTGCCGGGTCGGGGAAGGACCAGCACGAGGCTGCCGTGCTCGTCGTGCGCCTCGTCGCGCGGACCGTAATCGAGCAGGCGGTCCAGCACCGCGTGTTCCGGCTCGTGCAGCGGACGGTGCAGCTCGACGAAATGCCAGAAGACTGCAGAGATCCGCGAGACGTGGCGACCGCCCGGGACGGCATGCAGCGCCTGAAGGAGCTTGGCGATGCGGAACGGGGATAGCGCGTGGCGCCCGCGCAGCGTCAGGAAATCCGGCATGTCCGGCGCGGTGAAGGAAAGACGAATTATCCCACGAAAGCCTGCGGCCCCTCTTCGCCACGCCCCGCGTTGCCGCCGCTCGATGGCAGGAGCACGGCGTCTGATCGAGCGCGCTGCGCATTGCTGCCTATGCGTGCGTGGACAGCGTGTTCGAGCCTTAAGCCATACGCAAACAAGGGTCTCTTATTTCGATGCAACGGCATGAATGGGCGTAGGCTCGGCACTCGGCCTTGACCGGCACCGCGGCGCCAGGGCCGAACCCCGCCAGAACCGAAGGAGTAGCCATGGCCGCTGTCCAAACGTCGCTGCGCAGCACCATGCTGAAGCATTGCTCCGCCTGTAACAGGCACTCCTATGGTCCCTTTCACCTTTACGACCAGGTCGGGGCGGGTGGCGTGATGCACCGGCGGGAACGCTGCAACTCCTGCCATCAGAAAGACCAGCGCCTCGGATTCCCGTTCGGCGACACCCGGCCATAGCGCCCAGCGGAAAGACGCCGCACGCTCAGTGCTGCAGGATCTTCGCGAGAAACTGCTGCGCGCGCTCCGAGCGCGGCTTGCCGAAGAAGTCGTCCTTGGTGGCGTCCTCGACGATGAGGCCGTGGTCCATGAAGATCACGCGATGCGCGACCTTGCGCGCGAATCCCATCTCGTGCGTGACGACCATCATGGTCATACCTTCCTTCGCGAGCTGCACCATCACATCGAGCACTTCGTTGATCATCTCCGGATCGAGCGCGGAGGTCGGCTCGTCGAAAAGCATGCAGATGGGATCCATGGACAGCGCCCGCGCGATCGCAACACGCTGCTGCTGACCGCCGGAAAGCTGCCCGGGAAACTTGTCCTTCTGTTCCACGAGCCCGACGCGGTCGAGCAGCTTGAGACCGCGCTCGCGCGCTTCCTCCTTGCTGCGGTTCAGCACCTTGACCTGCGCGAGCGCGAGGTTCTGCGCGATCGTGAGATGCGGAAAGAGCTCGAAGTGCTGGAACACCATGCCCACGCGGGCGCGCAGCTTGGGCAGGTTGGTCTTCGGATCGCCGACGGAGATGCCGTCGACGACGATGGTGCCTTTCTGGAACGGTTCGAGTGCATTGACGCACTTGATGAGCGTCGACTTGCCGGATCCCGACGGGCCGCAGACGACGATCACCTCGCCCTTCTCCACCTTGGTGGTGCAGTCCGTGAGCACCTGGAACTGCCCGTACCATTTGGAGACGTTGTCGACGGAGATCATGGGCATGGCGGGGCTTCCTCGATCAGCGGATGACGGCGATCTTCTTCTGCAGGCGCTTCACGAGCACCGAGAGCGTGTAACACAGCACGAAATACACGACAGCGACGAACAGGTACATCTCGATCAGGCGGCCGTCGCGTTGCGCGATCTTCGACGCGGCGCCGGTGAAGTCGGTCGCGGAAATCACGTACACGAGCGACGTGTCCTGGAACAGGATGATGGTCTGCGTCAACAGCACCGGGATCATGTTGCGAAATGCCTGCGGCAGGATCACGAGGCGCATGGCCTGGGCGTAGGTGAGACCGAGCGCATAGGCGGAATACACCTGCCCCTTCGGAATCGACTGAATGCCGGCGCGCATGATCTCGCAGAAATACGCCGCCTCGAACATGACGAACGTGATGATCGCCGTGCGTTCGGCGCCGATCTGCGGCGGACGTTCCGCGCCGGTGATCGCCTGCAGCACGTTGGGCATCAGGAAGAAGAACCAGAACAGCACCAGGACCAGCGGGATCGAGCGCATCAGGTTCACGTAACCCGATGCGAGGAGATACAGCGGCTTGATCGGCGAGAGACGCGCCAGCGCGAGCAGCGTGCCGAACACGATACCGCCGAGCGAAGCGATTGCGGTGAGCTGGATCGTGTATTGCAGACCCTGCCACAGGTACGGCAACGAGCGCTGGATGACGTCGAAATCGAGATTCATCGCGGCAACCTCATTTTCCGCCCCCGGCCATGTAGCCGGGCACCGCCACGCGTCGCTCGACCACCGCCATGATCCGGTTGGCCGCCATGGCGATGACGACGTAGATCAGCGTCGCCGCGCTGAACGCCTCGAAAAAACGGAACGTGTACTCTCCCATCTCGCGCGACCGGAACGTAAGCTCCGCGAGCCCGATGGTGAGCGCGATGGACGAGTTCTTGATGAGATTCATCGTCTCGCTCGTCAGCGGCGGCACGATGATCCGGAAGGCCATGGGCAGCAGCACGAACCGGTAGACGTCGACGGTGGTGAGGCCGAGCGCCATGCCGGCCAGGCGCTGACCCCGCGGCAGCGACTGGATGCCGGCGCGGACCTGCTCGGCAACCCGGGCAGAGGTGAAGAGGCCGAGGCACAGCACCGCGGACAGGAATTGCGCCTGCTCCGGCGGTACCCGGATGATCCACGCCTTGAGGGGCGGTATGAATTCGGGGATGACGAAGTACCACAGGAACATCTGCACGAGGAGCGGGATGTTCCGGAACAGCTCGACCCAGCCGTTCGCAACCCGCGCGAGCCAGCGCTGGTCGACGGTGCGCAGCGTGCCGATCACCGTTCCCACGACGAGCGCGATGATCCACGCGCATGCCGAAACCGCAAGGGTCCAGTAGACACCGCTGAGCAGCAGATCGATGTAGCGCTCGCCGCCCCCGGGGAGTTCCTGCAGGAACACGCTCCAGTCGAGGTTCTTCATTCAGGAAGCCCCTTCATGTGGCGGCGGCATGCGCAGCGTCAGGTGCCGGCCGCCGTTTCCGCGGCAGTATACGGTCGTGCCGGCGCATGCTGCCAGCGCTCCGCGCCGGCGGGCCAACGACCAGGGATCCGGCGAGGCCGCTAAAAAAATGGGGCCGGTGAAGGCCCCATTTCCGGCTCCTGCGGCCGCTGCCTATTCGACGCCCTTGTCGTTCGGGTTCGCAAATGCCGCCTTGATGGGGGCGGTTTCGGGGAAATTGAGGTTGATGCCCTTGGGCGGGATCGCGCTCGTGAACCACTTGGCGTAGATCTTGTTGATCTCGCCGGACTTCATGATGGCGCCGATCGTGCGGTCGACGAGCGCCTTGAACTGCGGGTCGTCCTTGCGCAGCATCATGCTGTACGGCTCCTGCCGCAGCGATTCAGGCAGGATCATGTAGTCGCCTGGATTGGGCGAATTGGCGATCTGGCCGGCAAGCAGGATGTCGTCCATCACGAACGCCACCGTACGCCCCTGCGCCATCAGCAGGAAAGACTCGGCATGATCCTTGGCGTCGATGGACTTGATGTCGGCATTCTTCGTCTTGTCGTATTGCCGAAGAAGCGGAACCGAGGTGGTGCCGGCAGTGGTCGAGATCGTCTTGCCGTTCAGATCGGAGAGCTGCTTGATGCCCGAGCTCTTCTTCACCGCCGCCGTGACGTTGATCACGAAGTAGGTCGGTCCGAAGGCCACCTGCTTCTGGCGATCGACGCTGTTGGTGGTCGAGCCGCACTCGAGATCGATGTTGCCGGCCTGCAGCTGCGGAATGCGGTTGCCGCTGGTCACCGGCTGAAGATTGACCTTGAGGTTCGGCATCTTCAGCTCGGTCTTCACCGCATCGACGATGCGCATGCACAGGTCCATCGCGTACCCGATGGGCTGCTGCTTGTCATCGAGATACGAAAACGGAATCGAGGATTCACGGTAGCCGATGGTGACGGCGCCGGTATCTTTCACCTTCTTGAGTGTTCCGGTCAGCTCCTGTGCCTGCGCGGTCAGCGCGAAGGCGACGGCGAACAGGGCGAGACCGGCCTTGGGGATGAACTTCATGTAGAAACCTCCTTGGAACGCAGCGGGATGGAACGTCGATACCGGGTGGCGACCAGGTCGCCGCAGGCGGCTAGTGTAGCGGCGCGTCCTTGCTTTTGTCCACGAAACCCTTTGTTATTCAGTGGGTCCCGGCGGCTCCGATGCCGGCGCTCGAGCCCTCCGCCTATAATGCCCCGATGCCCGAGCCGCGTACCGCACCGGCACTCGCGCCCATCCTCGAGGGGCGTGAGCTGCGCGAGATCGAAGCCCAGGCGCGCACCGCACCCCTGATGGAGCGGGCGGGACGGGCCGCTGCCGAGGTCGCGCGTGACCTGGCCGGCCGCGACGGTCGCGTGCTGGTGCTCGCCGGTCCTGGCAACAATGGCGGCGATGGGTTCGTCGTGGCGCGGCACCTGCGTTCCTGGTTCTTCGACGTCACGGTGGTGTTCGCCGGCAGGCGCGAACGACTCCCGGCGGATGCGGCAGCGGCATGCGCGGCCTTCGTCGACGCCGGCGGTGTCCTGTCGCCTGAGCCGCCGGCCGACTGGCAAGGCAGCCTCATCGTCGACGGCATGTTCGGGATCGGGCTTGCCCGCGCCATCGAAGCACCGTATGCGGTGTGGATCCAGTGGGCCAACCAAAGCGGGATCCCCATCCTGGCGCTCGATATACCGAGTGGTCTCGACGGCGAAAAAGGCACGGCCGCGGGCCCGGTGATCACAGCGGCGGCGACGTGCACGTTCATCGCGCTCAAGCCGGGTCTGCTCACCGCCGATGGACCGGATCACTGCGGAACGCTGCACGTGCACGCGCTCGAGCTCGAGCGCGACGTGCGGGAACGTGCGCGAGGAGCGCGCCTGCAATGGCCGCCGCTCGCGGCAGCGTTGCCGGAAGTGCTGCAGCGCCGGCGCAGCAACGTGCACAAGGGGACGTTCGGCACGCTTGGGATCATCGGCGGAGCCCCGGGGATGATCGGCGCGCCGCTGCTCGCGGGCCGCGCTGCACTGCGCGCAGGTGCAGGGCGCGTCCGTGTGGGCTACGCGGCGCGCAGTCACCCTACCGTCGATTTCGGCGCGCCCGAGCTGATGGTGCGGGGGGCCAAGGGCGTGCTCGAGGCCGGCGCGGACGTGTTCGTGGTTGGACCGGGCCTTGGGACCGACGGCCGCACGGCGGAACTGCTGCGCCAGGCACTCGCGCTGCACACGCCGCTCGTGCTCGACGCGGATGCCCTCAACCTGATCGCCAAGGACGGCGAGCTGCGCAAGGCCGTGACGGCACGGAGCGAACCCACGCTGCTCACCCCGCACCCCGCCGAAGCGGCGCGCCTCCTCGGCACAGATACGGAGCACGTCCAGGCAGACCGGGTGCTGGCATGCCGCGAGCTGGCACGCACGCTCAACTCGCACGTGGTGCTGAAGGGCACGGGCAGCGTGCTTGCCGATCCCACCGGTCAGTGGAGCATCAATAGCAGCGGCAATCCCGGCCTGTCTGCCGCGGGATCCGGGGACGTGCTCGCGGGCTTTGCCGGTGCGATGCTGGCACAGCATCTCGCGCCCGGTGAGGCGCTGCGCTACGCGGTCTGCCTGCACGGCGCGGCCGCGGATGCACTGGTCGCGGGAGGGCGTGGCCCGCTCGGTCTGGCGGCCTCGGAGATTGCCGAGGCCGCTCGCGATCTGCTGAATGAAGCGGCGCGCGCCCTCGCTGCGGGCGCGCCGGGAGCGTAACGCGCGTTGCGCGTCCGTCCTCAGGGGACGAGAATCGTCGCTCCGACGGTGCCCCGCGACTCCAGCGCGCGATGCGCTGCGCCCGCCTGTGCCAGCGGAAACTCCTGCCGCGGCTCGCTGACCAGCTTGCCTTGCTGTACCAGCGCGAACATGTCCGTCGCCATGGCTTCGAGATCGGCACGTTTCGCTGCGTAGGTGAACAGCGTTGGCCGGGTAGCGTACAGCGAGCCCTTCTGGGCGAGGATACCGATGTCGAATGCGGCAATCGGCCCGGAGGCGCTGCCGAAGCTGACGAAGAGGCCGCGCGGCTGCAGGCAATCGAGCGATGCCGGAAACGTGTCCTTGCCGATGGAGTCGTACACGACGGGCACCCCCTTGCCGCCGGTGAGCTCCTTCACGCGCTGCACGAAATTCTCGCGCGTGTAGACAATGGTGTGCGTGCAGCCGTGCTCGCGCGCCAGTTGCGCCTTGTCGTCGGAGCCGACGGTGCCGATCATCGTGACGCCGAGCGCGCGCGCCCACTGGCAGGCGATGAGACCCACGCCGCCGGCGGCCGCGTGGAAGACGATGGTGTCGCCACGCTTCAGCTGATAGGTCTGCCGGAAGAGGTACTGCACGGTCAGGCCCTTGAGCATCAGCGTAGCGGCCACGCGGTCGCTCACGCCCTCGGGGATGCGCACCAGCCGCTCCGCCGGCATGACGCGCACCTGGCTGTAAGCCCCCGGTGCGCCGCCGCTGTAGGCCACGCGATCGCCCGCCTTCACCCAGTCGACATTCGGCCCCACCGCCTCCACCACGCCCGCGCCTTCGACGCCGAGGCCGGAAGGCAGCGGCAGCTTGTAGAGCCCGGTGCGGTGATACGTGTCGATGTAGTTGAGCCCGATCGCCGTATGACGCACACGCGCTTCGCCGGGGCCGGGCTCGCCGACAGGCACGTCCTCGTAGCGCAGCACTTCGGGTCCGCCGACGGCGTGGATGCGAATGGCAGCAGGCATAGCGATCTCCGTGAAATGAATGGGATTCAGCCCAGGGCGCGGTACGTCGCGAGCCCGGCCACCGTCAGCAGCAGCGACCCGCCAAGATGCACGAGGGCGAGCAGGATTCCCGCGCCGTAATCGCCGCGCAACAGCAACTGTGTCACTTCCGACGAGAAAGTGGAGAAGGTGGTGAGGCCGCCGAGCGCGCCGGTGATGACGAAGAGCCGCGCTTCGGGCGGCAGGTCGTGCCGCGCCGCGAAGAAGGCGACCGCGAAGCCGACCAGATAGCCACCGACCAGATTGGAAGCGAGCGTGCCCAGCGGGAACTGCGGCAAGCGTGGATTGAGTGCGACCGAGAGGCCCCAGCGCAGCCACGCCCCGATCGCCGCGCCGAGCCCTACGGCGACGAAGCTCGCCATCATGGAGCATGCTCGCGGTGCAACCGGCACCTGACGACCGGCCGCATCAGCGCACGAACTGGTTCACGTACGCGCCACCGAGGCCCACGCGCTCGTAATGCGCACGGCACATGTCGATCTTGGTCCACACGTCCTCGTAGCCGATGACCGCGTCGGCGCTGTCGAGATAGATCATCGCGCCACTGATGTTGAAGAAGGTGATCATCTCGGTGCAGTCTTCCGGCACGGTCAGGGTGTGGATCTCGCCTGGCGGCTCGTACACGAAGCTCCCGGTCTCCGCGATCCAGTCGTGCTCCAGGTAACGCCAACGCCCCTTGATGACATAACCGGTCACGGCCATCGGATGGCGATGCCGCGACAGGGTCCCCGACCGGCGCACACGCAGCAGGTTGCACCAGCCCCCGCTGACCGTGTTGAGCAGCAGCGGCCGGAACCAGACGTCCGCCGCCTGCGGCACCCACACGCGTTCGTCCTGTGGCAACGCGGCGAACGCCAGCTCCGGCTGGATGTGCAGCATCATGGATGGTCCCGGGTCGATCAGGCCGCCGATTGGACGACCAGGGCCTTCAGCGCCGCGATCTCCGCGTTCGCCGTGTTCGCATGGGGCAAGGCACGATGCGCACGACGATACCAGTAGCGCGCATTTTCGAGATCGCCCTCGAGGAGATGGACGATGCCGTGGGCCCAGAAGCCGAGGGCGCTCGATTCCTTCTGCACGAGCGCATGTGCCGCCTGCCATTCGCCGAGCTCCAGATGCTGCACCGCGCGTTCCATCGACGACGTCTGCATGCAATCCTCCCTGGAAGCGATGGTGCGCGTAGCCCGTACCCGCGATGCCGTCGCGAAGCTCAATTGATCAGGTAGCCGCCGTCGACGGGCAGCACCACGCCGGTCACGAACCGTGCGGCGGGCGAGCACAGGAAAAGCACGGCACCGGCCACGTCCTCGGGGGATCCCCAGCGTCCGAGCGGCGTGCGCGCGAGGATCGCCTCGCTACGTTGGGCATCGTCCTGCAACGGGCGCGTCAGGCCGGTGGCAATCCAGCCCGGGGCAACGGCGTTCACCCGCACACGGTCCACAGCATAAGCGATCGCCAGCGATTTCGTCAGCTGGGCGATGCCGCCCTTGCTTGCGCTGTAACCGGGTACGACGCCGCCGCCGAAGAACGACAGCATCGATGCCGTATTGACGATCGATCCCGCCGCTTGCGCGAGCAGGGGTCGCGCCGCGCTGCACAGGCGCATCGTGCCGTTGAGATTGATGTCGACCACATCGGCAAAGACGGCGGGGTCGTGCTCCACGCCGCGGCGGATCACACCGGCGCAGTTGACGAGCACGTCGAGGTGCGCGAACTGCCCGCACACGCTGGCGATGCGCGCCGCGTCGCGCACGTCGAGCTCGTGCGCGACACACCCCTCGAGCTCCGCAACGTTGCGGGCCGCGCGTACCTCGGCCGCCGTCGCGCCGGTGATCGTCACTGCGGCGCCGCAGCGCGCGAATGCTGCAGCGATGGCCGCGCCGATGCCGCTGGTGCCCCCCGCCACGAGCACCTGGCGGCCTGCAAAGAGATCCGATCGAAACGTATCGTCGGTCATGCACCCTGCCCCAGCAGTCGGCGCACCGCATCGTCGTGAGGCAACGGCGCCACCGCGCCGTAGCCGGTCGTCGCCAGCGCGGCCGCGGCGTTGGCGTAGCGTGCGGCCGCGAACGCATCGTCGCCGGCCATCAATCGCGTGCAGAAGGCGCCATCGAAGCAATCACCCGCGCCCGTCGCGTCCTTCAACTCGACCACGTGCGCAGCGATGTGCTGGCGCCGGGTGCCATCCGAGACCCACACGCCCTCGGCACCACACTTCAGCGCAACGAGTGCGGCACCGCGCTCATGGCACCACGTCAGGAGGTCCTCGGGTGTTTGCAACCCGCTCAGCGTCCGCGTCTCGTCGACGCTTGGCAGGAAGATGTCGCATTGTGCGATGGTGGCGAGGGTGATGGCCCGGGCCCGCGCCAGCGGCCACAGCTTGAGGCGCAGGTTGGGGTCGAAGGCGATGCGGGCACCGCTTTCCTTGGCAGCGGCGATCGCGGCGAGCACGGCATCGCAGGCCGAACTGCTGATGGCGAGGCTGATGCCGGAGGCGTGCAGCAGGCGCGTATCCCGTATGGCATCGGGCAGATCGGCCGGGCGCATGCGTGCAGCCGCGGAGCCCGCGCGCAGATAAGAGAACTCGTGCCCATGCTCGCCATGCGTGACGAAATAGACGCCCGTGGGCGCCTCGGCATCCACGCCCACGCCCTCCACCGCGACACCTTCATCGCGCCACAGATCGAGCAGCAGCCGGCCGAAGGCATCATCGCCCACGCGCGTCACGTAAGCCACACGCAGCGCGGGCGACAGGTGCCGCGACAGCCGCGCTGCGGCAATCGCCATGTTCGACGTGTCGCCGCCGAAGCCGCGCAGGAAAGCATCGGGCGACGGGCCACGCGCCTGGTTGAATTCCACCATCGCCTCCCCGAGGGCTACGATGTCGTACCGGGGTTGCGGTTGTGGGGCTGCCACGTGGCTCAGCGCGGCGCCAGGGCGCGAAACGATGCGGCGAACGCGGCAGCGACGGCGCGCACCTCCGCAGGCGCAGCACCGGGCTTGTACAGGTTGGAACCTGTGCCGAAGCCGTTCGCGCCGGCTTGCCACCAAGGCTCCAGATTGTCGGGTCGCATGCCCCCGACCGGAAACACCAGGGCGCCTCTGGGCAGCACCGCGCGCCACGCCTTCAGGGCGGCGGGAGAGAGCTGCTCGGCAGGGAACATCTTGAGGCCGTCGGCGCCGGCTTCCAGCGCCGCGAAGGCTTCGGTCGGCGTGGCCACGCCGGGTACGCACACGAGGCCCTGCCGCTTTGCTTCCCGCACGATGCGAGTGTCGCCGTGCGGCATCACGATCAGCTTGCCGCCCGATGCGGCGACACGGCCCACGTCCTCGACGTTCAGCACGGTTCCCGCGCCGACCAGGCACTGCTTGCCGAAACGCTTTTCGAGCCGTTCGATCGAGGCGAACGGCTCGGGCGAATTGAGCGGCACCTCGAGCACACGGAAACCGGCCTCGGTGAGCGCGTCGCCGATACCGTCGATCTCGGCGGGCGTGATGCCACGCAACACCGCAATGAGCGGCAGCGGGGTGAGCCAGGTGGAAAGCGGTGGGAGCATCTTCAGGTTCCTTGTTGCACGACGCCGGCGCGAGACGCGATGCGCCAGAGACCGCGGGCGGCGACGTCCGGCGGTGCCTGGCGCGCCTGCAGTCCGCAATGGCGGATCGCGCGCCCGTAGCGCTCGCACAACTCCGGCGTGCCGGCGAGCCACAACGACGCGGGCATGGCGTTGCGGCGCATCGCCCATTGCCGCCCGGCGGCAATCTCGGCGCCGATGAGGATGCCAGAGAGGTAATCGGCCGCGCCAGCCGGCGCAACCTCATCGAAAAGCGCGAGCGTGCGCGCGCCGAAGATTTGATGCAGGAGCTCTCCCGGCGCGGCGCCGCCGGCCCCGCGTTCCACGCCGCGATCGAAATGATCGTGATCGAACTGCTCGGTCGGCGTCATCGACCGCCCCAGGATGCTGTGCGCATGCAGGACCGAGAAAACCTCGCCGGTCATGTATGTGGCGAACGCGGTGATGGCGGCGACGCCCTGGTATTCGGACACGATCGTCCATTTGCTGTGCGTGCCCGGCTGCACCACCAGTGCCCCCGTTTCCGCGGCATCGATCAGGCCGAGCACCTGGGTCTCTTCGCCACGGATGACGTCGGGCACACCGCCCTCGTCGCGGCACGTGATACCCGAGACGATTGCGAGTTCGCCGCCCGGTGTCCTGATCAGGCCCTCAGCCAGCGACGACAGTGCCACGGGGCACGTGCGGTACGGTGCTTCGATCCAGCCCTGCCGGCTGCCGACCATGCCGCACGCCAGCCGCGGGACGCGCAACCCACGCCAGTCGCCCAGCAGCGTAGCCAGCGCCTCGGCGAACGCGCCATCGGTCACCTGCTGGATGCCAAGCGGCGCGGTGCGCGTTTCCAGCACGCGGCCGTCGTGCGCGATGCGATAGGCACGCGCCGACGTCGTGCCCCAGTCGAGGCCGATGAGCGCCGTCGGCTCATCCATGGATGCATTCTGTGAACATCCGCGGGGCGCTGAAGCGCACGCGTCAGCCCTCCCCGGCGTCGCCGGCCGCGTCCACGTTCCATCGCTGCGCGGCGGCATCGTCGCTCGATCGCGCATCGACCCAGCGCGTGCCCTCGGGTGTCTGCTCCTTCTTCCAGAACGGCGCGCGCGTCTTGAGGTAATCCATGATGAACTCGCACGCCGCGAACGCCTCGCCGCGGTGTGCGCTGGTAACGGCGACGAGCACGATCTGATCCAGTGGCTGCAACTCGCCGACGCGATGGATCACCAGCGCGTCGTAGAGGGCCCAGCGCGCTTTCGCCTCGTCGACGATGGCCCCCAGCGCCTTCTCGGTCATGCCAGGATAGTGCTCGAGGGTGAGCGTGGTCACGTTGCGCGCGTCATTCAGATCGCGCACGGTGCCGATGAAGATCGCCACGGCGCCGACGCGTGCATCGCCCGCACGCAACGCTGCCGCCTCGCGTCCGGCGTCGAAATCCTCGTGCTGCACGCGCACGCTCACGTCTAGCCTCCGGTTACCGGCGGGAAGAGCGCGACCTCATCGCCGGGCGCGATCGGCGTGTCAGGCCGCGCGACTTCATGATTGACCGCAACGCGCAGCGCACGGCCTTTGGCGAGTTCGTCGGCCCAGGCATCGCCACGGGCAGCGAGCCGCGCGAGCAGTGCTCCAACGGTGCGCAGGTCGGCGGGCAGCTCGAGCGTTTCGCTGCTGCAGCCGAACGCCTCCCGCAGCCGGGCGAGATAGACGAGACGGATCGTGCTTGGGGATTGCATCGGTATACGGACGGGCGGCGCACCGCGCCAACCCGGAAGTGTACCGCGGCGGAAGCGGCGACCGCAGACGCGGCCGGCGCGCACTCAGAAGCGGGTCAGAAGCGGAACTGCAGGCCCAGTGTGACCTGATCGGAGTCGAAGGGCGTGCTGCCCGCCTCGCCCGCGAAGCGGCCAAAGCGGCCGTACTCGAGCCGCAGACCGAGGGACGAGGTCATGTCATACCGGACGCCGACGCCGTAATTCATGCCATCGCGCAGGCGCCGCGGGTCTGTCGTCACGGGGCTGAAGTTGGTGAGAGTGGGCGCAACGTCGGTCTGGGCATAGCCGAGCCGACCGTACAGCGCAAAGCTGCGGTAGAAATTCCAGCTGGTGTAGAGATCGACGTTCCAGGTCCGTGCCTGGGCATCGGTCAAGCCGAAGCTCCCGGCAGCGGGCACCACCCCCACGCCACGGCGGAAAACATTCGCTTCCGTGGGATGAAGCGCATAGGAATCGGCCGCGTTGAGCGACGCCTCGACGGAGACGTCGCTGCCCCACCGGTAGCCTCCGTACAGAAGCGCGCGCGAAGGCGAATCATCGAGAACGTTGATTCCGAAGCGACTGAGCGCATTGGCCGGAATGCCGAGGCGGAGGCCGTTCTTCTCGACGCCTTGCTCGCGCAGGGTGACGCCGCCATAAAAGCCGGACGGCGTGGGGCGCTCGGCGGCCTGTGCCGAGACGCAGCCTACTGCAAGTAAAATCGATAAAGCGGCGGCAAGCTTATGAATTTTCATGTTATCCGCTGGCTTAGCGCAATTCGCGATGGCAGTGACAAGCGCCGATTGGGTCCCCTCAACAGAGCGCAACACGCGTTAGGCAAATTTACCGGTCGATGGTTTCAAGTTACCTCCCGGCGCGCGCTGTCGTCAACGAGCGACGCCGATTCGACCGCCCTTTCCATGACCAATGTTGCGATTCTGTCGTACTCCTGCAAGCCCAGCACAGGCAACCGCCGGGCGGCGTCCGGGAGGGCATCCGGGCTATCGGTTGCAATCGCCAGGATGAACGGATCCTCCGGGTGCAGCGGCGGCTTCCCCACACCCGCGCGCCAGATCTCCAGCTTCGGGATTGGCGCGGTCTTGAAGCCCTCCACCAGCGCCAGATCGCAGGGCGAGAGGAGGCGCAGCGATTCGTGGAGCGTCGGCTCGTGCTGGCCACGCAGTTCGTGCATGAGGGCCCAGCGCAGGCCGGAGGTGATGAGGACCTCGGTGCAGCCAGCCTCGCGATGGCGGTAGGAGTCCTTGCCCGGACGATCGACATCGAACCGATGATGCCCATGCTTGATGACCGAAACGACGAGCCCGCGCGCCACCAGCAGCGGAATGACCTGCTCGATCAGCGTCGTCTTGCCGCTACCGGACCAGCCGGCGAAACCGAAAACACGCATCGTCAGCGCGCCACCAGCACGACAGCAATGACCAGTATGCCGAGCGCCAGATTGGTGGCGACCAGCCGCCGGATGGTGGTCGCTGCCGCGCCGCCAGCCGGCCACTCGGCGGTGCGTACGGCGGCGCGCAGAGCCGGAAAGCTCCGCAGGCGCAGGAAGGCGAACAGCAGGACCATGACCACGCCGACGCCGAGCATGAAATGCACCGCCGGACTGCGGAGCACGGGGTCAGGGCCCAGCATCATGTAGGCGCCGGAGGCGATGATCACCAGAATGGCCAACGTGACACCCGCCAGGAACCGTCGCAGGATAGCCTCGAGCAACTTCAGCCGCTGGGGCGGCTCGAGGGTCTCCGCGAGCGCCGGTCGCAACGCGACGTGCGCGAAGGCCATGCCGCCGATCCAGAACACGACGGCGAGGACATGCAGGAGCAGCGCAAGACGCATCAGGAGGCACCGTTGGTGAGCACGCAGCCATTCTACCGGTCCCGCCGGACGCGGTTCCCCTGCCGCGCCGTCGAGTAGACTTGCCGGCACTGCCGCGACCGGGATTCGCCATGGCTTTTCCATCGTTGCCCCGCCGTCATCGCCAACGTTCGGAGCCGGACGACGCACCGGCGTTGCTCGAGACCATCGAAGAGCTCATCTCGCAAGTGCCGGTCGCCCATACGCACGCGCTCAGCGATCCGGCAGCGGCCGCCGAGCAGGTGGCTCGTCAGGCGGCGCACCGCGCCGCCCTCCTCTCCGGGTCGCTGGCGTTACCACCCGGACCGCTCGGGTTGATGACCGTGCTGCCGGACCTTTACCTGATCTGGAAAGTGCAGCGCCAGATGGTCGCCGACATCTTTGCGCTGCACGGTCGCACGGCCGACCTCGACGCCTCGCACATGGTCTATTGCCTCTTCCGGCACCTCGCAAGCCATCTCGTGCGCGACGTCGCCGTGCGCGCCGGACAACGGGCGATGGTGGGTGCCCTCGCGCTCAACGCGGTGCAGGGCACGGCGACGGCCGTTGGCATGCACGTCACCCGGCGCATCGCGGGTGCGAGCGCGGGACGCTGGGTTCCGGTCCTCGGCGCAGCGGCCGTCGGCGCTTATGCCTACTGGGATACGCTGCAGGTGGCCAAGGCGGCCCGAGGGCTCATCGACACGCTGGACGCATCGGTGCAGGGCGCTGCGGGCGACCTCGTGACGGTCCCGGCGTCGATCCGCTGACATGTGCGGTCGCTACGAACTGCACACGCATCCGACGGCCATCGCCCTCGCGTTCGGTCTCGCGCATCCACCGGATCTGCAGCCGCGCTACAACATCGCACCGATGACGGAGGTGCCCGTCATCCGCGTGAACGCGCACGGCGAACGCGAGCTCGTGCACCTGCGCTGGGGCCTCGTGCCGCGCTGGGCCAGGGACCCGTCGATCGGCAGCAAGATCATCAATGCACGCGGGGAAACACTGGCCACGCGACAGTCGTTTCGCATGCCGTATCGGCGCCACCGCTGCCTGCTGCCGGCCGACGGCTTCTACGAATGGATGGCCGTACCCGCCGGCGCGGGTGCGCGCAAGCAGCCGGTGCACATCGGCCTCAAGGACGGCGGCCTGCTCGGTCTCGCGGGGCTCTACGAGCGCTGGCTGAGCCCGGAAGGCGAGGTCCTCGACACCTGCACTATCGTCACCACCGCCGCGAACGCGCTTCTGCGTCCCGTGCACGACCGCATGCCGGTGATCATTGCGCCGGAGCAGTACCAGCGTTGGCTCGACCCCGAGAACCCCGCGGTAGGCGATCTCATCGCGCCGTTCCCGGCGGAACGGATGACCTACTACCCCGTGTCGACGCGCGTCAATGCGGCGCGCAACGAGGGAGCAGCCCTCATCGCTCCGGAGGAACCCCCCGTCACGGCCGAGGAGCCGCCGCCGGCCGCGCACCTGCCCGAACAGGAATCGCTGTTCTAGGCTTCGGGCAAACGCCGCCAGACCCCGCCGACCAGGCCCTCGATGGGTCGGAATGTCGCCTTGTAGGCCATCTTGCGGCTTTCCGCGATCCAGTATCCGAGATACAGGTACGGCAGTCCGAGCATCCGGCAGCGCTCCATCTGCCAAAGGATGCTGTAGGTTCCGTAGCTGGCGCCGCGTATGTCCGGATCGTAGAAGGTGTAGACCGACGACAGGCCGTCGGCGAGGCGGTCGACCAGGCTGACCATGCGCAGCACACCGGCCTCGCGAAATTCCACGAGATCGGTGGTGACGTTGCTGTGGAGCAGGAAATGCTGGTACTGCTCCCGGCTGTCCTGATCCATGCCGCCGCCGGGATGCCGCTGGCGCTGGTACGCGAGATAAAGCCGGTAGTGCTCGCCATCGAAGGCGAGCTGGCGCCGGTATACGTCCAGGTGGCGATTGTGCCGCTCGCAGCGGCGCTGCGTGCGGCTTGGCCTGAACGATGCAACGGGTACGCGCACCGGGACGCAGGCGTGGCAGGTATCGCAATACGGCCGATACGTGAAGGCGCCGCTGCGCCGGAAGCCGAGGCGGACGAGCTCGCTGTAGACGCGGGCGTCGATCAGGTGGCTGGGGGTCGCAACCTGCGACCGCGCTGCCCGATCGGGCAGGTAGCTGCAGGGATAGGGCGCGGTCGCGTAGAACTGCAGCGACGCCAGCGGCATGTCATTGAGCTTGGTCATGCAAGAACATCCGACGCCGGCACGGCGCGCCAGGAACGTGGCGATTCCGGCGAGTTTACCAACGCCGTCAGGCGTGTCGCAAATTCGCGGCGCGGAATGGGCCGTGCGCCAAAACGGGCGAGATGCTGGGTCTCCTGCTGGCAATCGATGAGTGGCATCGCGTTCGACCGCAGGAATGCCACGAGGTGCACCAGCGCGACCTTCGAAGCGTCGGCAACCTGCGCGAACATCGATTCACCGTAGAACATGCGCCCGATCGTCACGCCATAGAGTCCGCCCACGAGCTCGCCCTCCTGCCAGCTTTCCACGGAGTGCGCGTGGCCCGCGTCGTGCAACGTGCAGTAGGCGTCGATGATCTCCGGCGTGATCCACGTGCCGAGCTGGCCCGGGCGCGGCGCCAGCGCACATCCCTCGATGACGCGGCGGAACGCCGTGTCCATGCGTACCTCGAAGCGTCCGGCCTTGACGATCTTGCGCAACGAACGGACAACCTTGAACTCGTCGACGAAGAGCACCATGCGCGGATTGGGACTCCACCAGAGCACGGGCTGGCCTTCGGAATACCACGGGAAGACACCGTGGCGGTAGGCGTCGAGCAGACGCTCGGGACCGATGTCGGCGCTGGCGGCCAGCAGACCGTTGGGGTCTGAGAGCGCCTTCTCCAGCGGAGGGAACGGTGCGTGCGGCCGCAGCCAGGGGATCACGGTGCGATTGTGCCAGATGCACCCGTTGCACAAGACCGGGCGCGCCGCAGGAATCGCTCAGGTATAATGCGCGCCTCCCGCAAGCCGGTGTAGCTCAGTTGGTAGAGCAGCGCATTCGTAATGCGAAGGTCGGGGGTTCGACTCCCTCTACCGGCACCAATCGATTCAGTTAGTTGCCGTAGCGAGTAGTTTCAGGACGCCCGCCGTTCTGCAATTTCTCGGCACTCGTCGTGATGCGTCACAGCAATCACTGACGAGGGCAGACATGGCAACTGTAACCAAGCGCCGCCGCGTATTGACGGCGGCCTGTCGTGGGACGCCACCGTCCGGGTGCGAGGCTATCCCACGCAATGCATGTCGTTCCGCACCCGCCTCGAGGCCGAGTACACCTTCTCATGGGCACGCCGACTTCGCGCGCTGCCTGCTTCGCTGAAGCTCGACACGGTGACCGCGCGGGCGCTGCCGAGCAGCGCCGACGCTCAATATTCGAGCCGGGCTTGATACGTCTGCTGCGATGCCGCCCGCGCTTCACCCAGCGTGCAAATCCCACGGTCGGCCAGGAGCGGAATCATGCGCAGGAACACTTCTGCGGTCATGATCGCGTCACCCAGCGCGGTGTGACGTCCAATGCGGCTCACGCCCATTCGCTCGGCGATCGCCTCGAGCTGATTGGCCGCCAGGTTTGGGTGAAGCACGGCCGAGAGCAGGAGCGTGTCGAGCACCGGCTGCGTGAAGCGCACGCCTGTAGCGTCTTCCTTGAGACGGAGGAACCGCATATCGAATGCGGCGTTGTGCGCAACCAACACGGTGTCCTCGCAGAACTGAGCGAACGCGGGGAGGATCTCGCGAAGACGGGGCTGGGTGGCGAGGACGACATCGTCCAGTCCCGTGATGGCGAGTGCTTCAGCAGACATCGGGCGCTGCGGGTTCACGAGTTGTTCGAACATCTCCTGTCGCAGCAGGCGCCCGTTCACGATGCGCACCGCGCCGATCGAGGCGATCTCGTCGCCGCCCGAAGGGTCGAGCCCCGTGGTCTCGGTGTCGAACACGGTGTAGCTGAGGCTCGCGAGGTCCCGCTTATCGAGCTCGGGTGTCTGACCCGGCTGGTGGAAGAGATCGAAGTCGTAGAATTCGGGTCGGCTCTCCGTCGTGCGCGTCGATCCCCGGGCAGCCTCCTCCGGGCGCGTGATCGGGACCGCGATGCGGAAGAACTCGCGGTGCGATGGCTTGTGAATCTGATACCAGATCTCGCCGCCGTGGCGTTCGATGATGTCCTTCAGTGTCAGCGGTGATGCCTCGCCGCCCTGTTGAAGACTATCCGTCTGCCACGCCATCGTGGTCTCCGAGCCGAGCGGCGCGCCCGTCCAGATCAGGTCCAGATGCGCCAGCGCATCCGCCGCTTCCAGATTGAAACGCACCTCGCGAATGCCGAACTCGTCGCGCAGGCGGCGGGCGAGATACGTGATCCCCTGCAGGAGCGAGTAGCTGTCGACCCGCAGCCAGACAGACTCATCGACGCTCTCGAGCTTGGTCGGCAGCCCGGCACCTGTCTCGATGCGCCGGCGTGCTGCGGCGATCAGGTCTGCGCCGCGCATATCCTCGAGCGGCCATTCGCTGCGCAGCGAGTCGGCGAACTCGGATACGGTCTGGTCGAGGCGCCCGGTGAGGCGGGAAGCTTCGTCGCCGATGATGGCGATGAAGCGGGCCTGTTCTTCGCTAGTCATCTCGGGAAACGAAGCGATGGTCTCGACCGCCGCGCGGATGCTACCCAACGAGGCGCGCGTGCCCTGTGTGAGCGTCTGCAGGAGAAGATCGCGGCGCTGACCGGCCTCGATGCGGCGAGTGATGTCGTCCAGCACCAGGACGAATCCGGTGATCGCGTCATCGCCAGCATTCGCGTTGTCGCTCGGCACCCCGCGGATGGGCGCCATTTGCACCCGCACGAGCTGCCCCGCCGGCGCCGTGGTGACGAAATTCGCCACGGGCGAATCCGCATCCGCGCGTACGCTCTCCCGCAGCGTGTCGAGCGCGTGCCCGATGATGCTGCGATCGAAGATGGCGAATACGGAACGCCCCAGCCCAACGAGTGTATGGTCGCCGCCGACGCCGCCAACCGTTTCGCGCGGCTTGCGCAACAGCCGCAGCGCGCGCGCGTTGTAGAGCAGGATGCGACCCTCGACATTGCACACGATCACGCTCTGCGCAAGCTCGGACATGAGTGCGGCGAGGCGATTGCGTTCCTGCTCGAGATGGGCGTTGGCCTCGCGCACGCGCGATTCCACTTCGTGTTCGAGCTTTTCCCGGACGGCCGCGAAGTCGTTGAGATCCCGCGCAAGGCGCCGAAGTTCGATCGCGCCACGCTCGGGAGCACGGTGTGCCGGATTCGCCGCGAGCATGACGCGCGCGTCCTCGCTCAACTGGCGCGCGGCCACGACGTGGCGGCGAAACAGCGCTCCCAGCAAAAGGCCCGCGGGCAGGAGCAGCACGGTCGCAATGATCGCCGCCGGAATCGCGCGCTCCACCGCTACCGGCGTAACCGCCGCCCGCTGTTCGGACGCGAGATCGGCGGTAACGAGCAGGACGGTGCCCGCGAACACCGCCAGAGCGAACGCCCAGGCCCCGGTGAGCACCAGCGCGAGGCGCGTCCGGTCGGACATGCCGCTCACGCGCCCAGCATCTGCTCGACTCGAGCGATGAGGTCGCGCGTCGAGAACGGCTTCGTAACGTAGGCGTCGGCTCCGACCGCAATGCCTTTGCTGACTTCGACGTCGCGCCCCTTCGCCGAAAGCATGATCACCTTGATGGACTGCCACGCAGGGTTCTCACGCAGCTTCTGACACACCTCGTAGCCACTCATGCGGGGCATCATCACGTCGAGCAGGACGAGATCGGGCCCGAATTCGCCGATGGCTCTCAGCGCATCGTCGCCGGTGTGCACGACGCGAACCTCGTAGCCCTTTTGCTTCATGAGGAACTCGAGGGATACGACGATGTTGGGCTCGTCATCGGCGATGAGAACCTTCTTGTGCATGCCGTGCCTCCTGCGATTGTGCTGGTCCGTTGCCGTGCGCCGCTACGCCACGGGAACGGGTCGTGTCTCTTCAAAGGCCCGTGCGACCGGAAGCTCGAAGCCGAAAGTCGCGCCCCCGCCGGGCGTATTGCGCACCCAGAGCTTCCCCCCAAAATGCTCGACGATCTGCCGGCTGATCGGCAGTCCCAACCCGGTCCCTTGTGGCTTCTGCGTCATCGTGTCCCCCGCCTGGCCGAATTTCTCGAAGATGATCTGGCTGTCGTGCGCGCTGATGCCAGGTCCGTTGTCGATCACTTGCACCTGGACGGCGTCCCCGCGCGCGGCGAGCTCGACCTCGACTCGGCCACGTGATGCCGGCACGAATTTGGCCGCGTTGGAGAGCAGGTTGATGAGCACTTGCACCAGGCGGTCCCGATCCGCAAGGACCATCGGCACCGCGTCCGGCAGCCGCGCCTCGAGCGCGATGTCCTTCGCCCGGAAGAGCTGCCCGGTCGCCTCGAGCGAGTCTTCGACGACTGCCTTGAGGTCCACCTCGCGGACTCGCCATTCCGCGCGACCGGATTCGAGCTTCGCCAGGTCGAGCACCTGGTTGATGAGCCGGGTCAGGCGCTCGCTCTCCTGAATGATGATGGTCAGGAACTTGTGCCGTTCGGCCGCATCGAGGTCGGGGTTGTCGTGCAGGATCTCGGAGAACGCGCGGATCGAGGTGAGCGGCGTGCGCAGCTCGTGCGTGACCGTCGACACGAAGTCGTCCTTCAGGCGATCGAGTTCCTTCAGGCGTTCGTTGGCCGCGCGCAGCTCCGCAGTCAGCGCGACCAGCTCGTCCGACTTGCGCTGCAACTCGTGCGTGTAGGCGATCACCTGCGACGCCTCGTCCAGCATGTTGCGGACGTCCTCGACGCTGAGCGCGTCCTCCTTCACTGCCGAGGCGATCATGATGCGCGCCGACGCACCGCCGATCGCCCCCGCCAGTGCGGTTTCGGCGAAGTGCACGAGCGCCGCGTCGGGAGGCAGGGCCTCCACGCCGCGAACCCCGCGCTGCCGTGCATATTGGGCGAGCGCCGCGTCGGCACGCTCCACCCCCAGGAAGCGACGCAACAGGACCTGCAGGTCCGCTAGCGCCGCCGTTCCCTTCCACAGGCGGCCCGCCAAACCCTCGCTGTCATGCCGAAGGGCATCCACGAACCGTGCGGCCTGGGCGCGCTCGGCCACCGATTGCCGCGTCATGAGCGAAACCAGGACGTAGGCCCCGACGTTGCCGAGCATGCTCCAGAGCATGGCGTGCGTGATCTCCTGCAGGCCGTCGAGCCCGAACAGCGCGTAGGGCTTGAGAAGCCCGATCCCGAGCGGGCCATCGGTCAGGAAGCTTGCGGGCAGCCAGCCGGACTTCGCGAACGACGGCAGCAACAGCGTGTAGAGCCACAACGAGAAACCCGCCGCGAGCCCGGCCAGCGCTCCAGCGCGTGTCCCCCCGCGCCAATAGATGCCGCCGAGGATCACCGGTCCGAACTGCGCCACGGCGGCAAACGAGATGAGTCCGATGGCGACGAGAGCGTAAGCCTCGCCGGCCAGCCGGTAGTAGAAATACCCGAGGAGTACGACGGCCACGATGGCCCCGCGGCGGATGCCCAGCAGCCACCCGGCGAGATGCGCCCGCTCGGCGATGCGCAAGGAGCGCATTCGCAACAGCACCGGCATGACGAGGTCGTTGCACACCATCGTCGACAAGGCAATCGTCTCCACGATCACCATCCCGGTCGCGGCCGACAGCCCACCGATGAACACGAACAGCGCCAGTGCCTCCTGGTGTTCGGCCATCGGCATCGTCAGCACGAAGGTGTCCGGGTCGACGCCGGTGCCGGAGAAATGCATGACGCCGCCAAAGGCGACGGGGACCACGAACACGTTCATCGCAAGCATGTAGAGCGGGAACAGCCAGATCGCGGTGCCGAGGTGGGCCTCGTTCACGTTCTCCACCACGGCGACCTGGAACTGCCGAGGCAGAAACATGATGGCAAGCATCGACAGCACCGTCAGCCAGGCCCAGTTCGCGTAACTGCCCGCCGGGCCACTGAGCGGTGCGAACAGACCGGCCAGGCGCGGATGTCCGGACGCGCGCTGGAAGAGGTCGCCCAGGCCGTCGTACATGCCGTACGTGACGAATGCCCCGACCGCGAGGAACGCGACGAGCTTCACGATGGATTCGAACGCGATGGCTGCCACGAGGCCCTCGTGACGCTCGGAGACATCGAGATGCCGGGTCCCGAACAGGATGGTGAACGTCGCGAGCAGCAACGCCATCCAGAATGCCGTGTCGGCGTGTATCGGAATCGCCCCGCCGACCGGAGACATCGCGATCTGCGACGACTGCGACAGGATGGTGAAACTGTTCGACACCGCCTTGAGCTGGAGCGCGATGTACGGGACGACGCCGATCACGGCGATCACCGTCACCAGCCCCGCGAGCAGCGCGCTCTTGCCATAGCGCGAGGATACGAAATCCGCGAGCGAGGTGATGCGATTGGTCTTGCTGATGCGGATGATCTTGCGCATCACCAGCCACCACAGCGCGATCATCAGCGTCGGACCGATGTAGATCGGGAGGAAGCCCACGCCGTCGGCGGCCGCCCGTCCGACGCTGCCGTAGAACGTCCACGCCGTCGCATACACGCCGAGGGAAACGGCGTAGATATACGGGTTCGCGATGATCGAGCGTCCGCGATCCGCGCGAGTGTCGCCGTAATACGCGATCGCGAACAGGATGCCCACGTAGGCAAGCGCGACCGGAATGATCACCCAGGCATTGAGCATTGGCGGTCGCGCGTGGATCAGCGAACGGGACTAAGGCCGCTTGACGATGAGCGCGAGAAGAGCGATCAGAAGCCCCCACGCCGTGAAGATATAGACGTAGACCAGGGGGATGCCCATGACCTCGACCGCGCGGTTGAACACCGCCAACAGCGGATAGTTGAAAAGCATGACCCCCAGCAGGAAGACGGCAACCAGGCGCTCGGCCTTGTTCGTCGAACCACCCATCGCGCCCTCCTTCCAGGAATACAGCCGAAACACCGTCACCCGCATCACGTGCGAGCACGCGCCGTACTGCCTTACAGTCGATACGACATGCGCAGCCGCTCCTGAAGCTGGCGGCCTTGCCGGAAGGCCTCCTTGAGCATGCGCTGGTCGACCTCGTGCAATGCATACGGGTCGATCCGGTTCGCGCTCCCCTCGGCGAGGTCCTGCTGGCGCAAGCGCAGCAGCTGCAGGAAATGAAACGATTCCACGGCAGCGTTCACGTGCCGCGGGTCGACCCGCAGGCGCTCGCCGGCGATGCGTAGTCTCGTCGCCGTGCCGGTGTCCGGGATCCCGAGCGCCAGTGCGAACACGCGCGCGCAATCGACGAACACGCGCGTGCCGCGTGCCTTGAGGTCGAGCGTGCCCTTCACCGGTGGCTCGTCATCGACCACGAATGCGCGGATGAGTCCGAGCGGAGGATCGGTTGCGAGCGCGTTCTGCACCATGAGGCGCAGGAATGCCGGGTTCGCCTGCGTATAGCCAAAGAGCCACATGCGCAGCGATTCCGCCAGCAAGGTGTCGCCCGAGAGCGCCCGGAAGTCGAACACGATGTTCGCGTTGAGTAGCGCCTCCGGCGTGGGCTCCCGGATCCACTTCAGGAACTTGGCCTTCCACTCCTCGGTGGACAGGCAAAGTTCCGGATTGCTTGCCATCACGTTGCCCGTGCAGAGTGGGAACCCGAGCTCGGCCAAGTGCTCGTTGACCGCGCGCGCCCAGGGGATGAGCTCCGCGCGCCGTCGCTTCGCGTCATCAGGGTCCGCCGCAGCAAAAATCAGCGCGTTGTCCTGGTCGGTGGCGAATGTCTGCTCGCCACGCCCTTCGCTGCCCAGTGCAAGCCATGACCAGCGCGTGTCGGTGAGGTGGTGCTGCTCGAGCGCCAGCGCGATCACGCGCCGGGCGAGCGCATCGTTGAGGGCAGCGATGGTCCGCGTAAGGGGCTCGGCAACCACACCCTGCGCCAGCAGGTTTTGGGTCAAGCCACGGATGTCCTCCGCTGCGCGCTTGAGGTCCGTGATCGAGCGCGCGGCGTGCAGGCCCTCGATCACCTGGCGCATCGATATACGCTGCAGCGCGAACAGGTCGCGCTCGTTGATGACCCCTACGGGACGTCCGTTACCCACCACGACGACTTGACGGATCCCGCGGTCGGCCATGACGTACAGCGCTTCCGATGCCGTGGTCGTCACAGGCAGCGTCACGATGGGCGTACTCATGACTTCGGCCACCGGTGTGGAGAGAGGCCGCTCCGGCAACAGAACCCGGCGCAGCAAGTCGACCAGCGTGACCATGCCTACGGGCGTGCCGGCCTCGTCCACGACCACGATCGTGCGCACCTTCGCGTCGGCCATGCGCTGTGCAGCCTCGCGCAGCGACGCGGAGGCAACGCAGCATACGGGGGCATGGCGGACGAGCTCGCCGAGCGTGCGCGTGAGGGTCTGCTGCTCGTTCGCACGCAGCCGGTACTGGCCGTACAGGCTGTCGAGCGACTGACGCAAAGTCTCGGTGATGGCCTCGGTGCAGAACCGCTCGAATTCGGGCGAGTGCTCCCGCAGCGCGAGGAAGTCATCCCGCGCGAGCAGGAAGCAGACGGTGTCGTGCAGCGCATTGAAGACGCGCGTCGTGCCGCTGCCGGCGGAAAGCGCACCGACCGGGAAGAGCTCCCCGGGACCGAGTGTGCGGTCGGGGTCCGCCTGCGCCTCGTTGGGACGGCTTCCGACGAGCCCACGCTGCACGATATACAAATGCGCGACGGGGCCATGCTCCGGGGCGACGATCGTGGAGTCGCGAGCGAAGAACGCCGGCCGCAGCTTCGGAACCATCGCGCGCAGGGTGTCCTCGCGCATCCGATCGAAGGGCATGTGATGGCGCAGGAATTCCCACGCTGCATCGACCTGTAGCGGCGGCGCGTTCGCCGTGGGCGCGGTTTGGGTCATAAGCATCGATCGGACCTGCGCAGCGCGATGTCCTCGATCCGCCCCCGGGGCCTTGTACAGTGCGTCCGCCGCCCGCCGGCATTCCTCGCGGGATGCACGGAAGACGACGGACACCTACAACGACTCAGACACCAAGCAACGACACCCAGGGACGCGAGAGGCGTCGCCTGACGTCCAAATCGAGCCCCTCAGTGGGCAAGCGGCTTGGCCACGAGCAGACCGGTGTTCTGACGAACATACAGCTCGTCCCACATGTCCTCGGAACGCTTGTCGCGATACAGCAGCGAGCCGAGGATCACGGCGAGGAAGCCCAGGGGAATCGAGATGATGCCCGGATTGCGCAGATCGAACGCGGGCTTCTCGAGTCCGACGATCGACGTGCGATCGCTGCCGATCTCCTGGATCTTCGCCTGCGCGGCCGCCTTGGCCGCGCCGGACTTCGCGAGCGCGGCCTTGATCTTGTCCTGGGCTGCCGGATCGCTCGCGGCCTGCAAGTCGCCGTTCAGTTTCGCGGCGTTCGCCGTCTCGCTGGCGACGATCTTCTCCTGCGCCGCCTTGACCGCGAGCGGGTACGTGAGGTTCGGCGACACCAGCACCAGCCCGATTGCCGTCAGCGTGCCGACGACCATGCCAAGCACGATGCCACCGGTATTGCAGCGTTTCCAGAAGAGCGTCAGCAACACGCACGGGAAGTTGGCCGAGGACGCCACCGCGAAGGCCAGGGCCACGAGGTGGGCGACGTTCTGCCCCTTCGACAGGATACCGATGGTGATCGCCATCGCGCCGACGATGACCGTCGCCACGCGGGCCGCACGGACCTGCTCCTGCTGGGTGACGTGCTCTTCGCGGATGACCCCGACATAGAGATCGTGGGCCATCGCGGAGGCCGCGGCGAGCACGAGACCCGCCACCACCGCGACGATCGTCGCGAACGCAACGGCGGCGACGAAGGCGAGGAACAGGTTCCCGAGCATCGAGTCGGGACCACCGCCGACATATTGCGCGAGCAGCGGGCCCGCCATGTTGCCGCCGGCGTCCACCGCCTTGATGTTCACGGCGCCGACTTTCATCGCCGAGCCCATGCCGAGGAACAGCGTCAGCACGTAGAACCCGCCGATGATCGCCATCGCCCAGATCACCGACTTGCGGGCGGCCTGGGCGGTCGGGACCGTGAAGAAGCGCATCAGGATGTGCGGCATCCCGGCGGTCCCGAAGACCAGTGCCATGCCGAGCGAGATCTGGTCGATCGGCGCCTTGAACAGCAGGCCCGGCTCGAGGAAGCGCTGGCCGAGCTCACCGGGTGTCATGTTCTTGGCAGCATCGCCCAACAACAACGCGACCTGGCTCTGGACCTTGGGATCGCCGATCACCGCCGTGAGGAAGCCAGGGAGGCTGAACCCGTACGGCACCCAGACCAGCATGACGAGGAGGATCGAGGCGGCGACGAGCAGTATCGCCTTGATGATCTGCACCCATGTCGTAGCGACCATGCCGCCGAACAGCACGTAGGCCAGCATCAGCACGCCGACGACCATCACGGAGATCTCGTAGTCGATGCCGATCAGCGTCTTCACCAGCACGCCGCCGCCTACCATCTGCGCGGTGAGGTAAAACGTGGAAACGGTGATGGTGGACAACGCGCCGACGATCCGTGCCGCCTTCTGGTTGTTGCGATAGGCAAGGATGTCGGAAAGCGTGTACTTGCCGATGTTGCGGCAGGGCTCGGCGATCACGAGCAGCACCGTGATGTAAGCCACGAGCCATCCGACCGAGTACATGAAGCCGTCGTAGCCGTACAGGGAGATGAGGCCGGCGATGCCGAGGAACGATGCTGCCGACAGATAGTCACCGGCGATCGCCCAGCCGTTCTGCAGACCCGTTACGCCGCCGCCCGCGGCATAGAAATCGGCGACGTTCTTGACCCGCTTGGCCGCGAGATACGTGACGTACATCGTCACCGCGATGATGGCCCCGAACACCGCGAAGGTGAGCCAGCGGAATTTGGCTTCGACGGCGCCCTGGGCCAGCGCCGGGGTGACGATTGCGGCGAGCGCGAACACTCCCGCGAGCAGTGCGACGCGACGCGAGGTCATTTGCGGGCTCCCATCTGCTTTTCCGCATCGCGGACGATTTCCGCCGCCATCGGATCGAACACGGTGTTGGCGCGTCGTGCGTACCAGAAGGCCAATGCCCAGGCGACGACGAACTCGGACAGTGCGAAAAGGATGCCGACGTTCACCGGTCCCCACACCTTGATGCTGTAGAGGTCCTGGAAATACGCGGCGCCGATGGGCAGCAGGAAGTAATACACCATCGAGAACACCATGAGACCCCATAGGAATCCCATCTTCTTCCTATGCAACTCCTGGAACCGCGGATCGGCATCGATCGCCTTCCAGTTCGGTGCATTCAGTCCCGTGGTCGTCGCTGCTTCGGTTTTCGGTGCGGTTGCGGCCTGCATGCTCTTCCTCCCTGAGTCACACGTTGCACATTCCGCCCAGCACGCATCGCTGATGCGGCCGGAATGACCTTACTCCCAAGTCAGCACGTTAGGAAAGCCCCGATGGCAAGGAAACGGTTCATGGCGTCACGCGACAAAATGTCGCGACCGGGTATGCAGGCGTCACGCGTGACGCGGTAGTGCTGGAGGGAATGCAACGGTGATACATCGAGTGGTCGAATCGCGATGCGGTCCATGCGACGGCCGACCCGGCGTGCCACTCGATGTCCCCGCTCCGCCTGGTGCGGATCCAGTAGACCAGTCGCGTGCCACCGTGCGCCGGTGCGCTGCGCCGGTGCGCTGCGCTGGCTCGCGTGGCCGGCGAGATCCGCGAACGGGTGCATCAAGGCGAATGGGGCGACCGAGTTGACCGAAGGTCCGGGGGTTCGACTCCCGCTACCGGCACCAATCAGTTCAACCAGTTGCTGCAGCGAGTTGTTCCAGGACGCACATCGTCGTGCACTTTCTCTGCACTCCTCGTGATGCGTGGCAGCAATCGCTCATGAGGGCAGACATGGCAACTGTCACAGCAGCGCCGCCGCCGCGATGGCGGTGTGTCGCGGGACGCCACCATGTGCGTGCGCGGGTGCCCCACGCAAGGCAAGTCCTTCCGCAGCCGCCCAGACGCGCACCACTGGGCTGACGGTGCCATGCCGGGAAAGGTGCGCTTGGGCTGAAGCATCGACCACCTGGTTCGCAGCCTTCTGCCGTGTGCAGTCCCTTTCCTCTGCGGATTGGGTGCCGGAATCAATCCCAGCGGTCGTCGCGGACCTGGATCTCCCCATTCTCGACGCGCACGGGGAAAGTGTCGGTCGGCTCGTACGCTGGGGCCGACAGCGCGGCGCCAGTGCGGATGCAGAAGCGTGCGCCGTGGCGTGGGCAAACGATCTGGTCGCCTTCCACTGCGCCACCGGTGAGTTGTCCGCCGTCATGGGTGCAGACGTTCTCGATGGCATACAACTGACCGTCCAGGTTGAATATCGCGATCTGCGTATCGTCCACATCCACGACCTGCCACTGACCTGGCGCGAGCGCATCCGCTCGCGCGACCGTCACCCATTCGCTCATGCGTTCAGGAAACCGCAACGGGCCGACGCCCGTCCGGGTTTCGATAGGTCCTAGACCGCGACGATTTCAATGTCAGGCTCGATTGACTTCACCAGGTACTCGATGCCGGCGAGCGTTCCCGAGATCGAGCTCGGACAGCTGCCACACGCGCCCTGGTAATGCACCGCAAGCCGGTTGCCCTCGAGACCAACGACGTAAAGGTCGCCACCGTCCCCCTGCAAGTAGGGGCGGATCTGCTCGTCCAGCAGCGCGTTGATCATGTCGAGGCGCTGCTGATCTTCGGGACTCAAGTCGGCCATCGCGGTGGTCGCGGCCTCCACCGTGGCGGCCGTCTGCGCGGTCGCCGCCGGCGCGGCGCGGAGGGGCTCGGCGATCCTTCGCGTCAGCTCCTGCCAGTCAGCGCCGCCATCCTGCGTAACCGTAAGCCAATGGTCGACGTAGAACACGTTCGTCACGTGCCCGAGTGCGAACAACGCCGCTGCGAGCGGGTCGTCCTTCGCCTCCGCCGCGCTGTCGTACGAATGCTTGATGCCCCAGGTCAATGGCTCCTTGAGGACGAACTTCCTCGCGTTCGGATTGGGAGTGCTTTCGATTTCGGCGATTTTCGGCATCGGATGGTCCGGGTTCAGGCGTCGCCGATCGTTGTGTGCATCGGGTCGTCTTCTGCCTCGGTGGATGTGCTCGCTACCGAGTGGAGCGCCGCGTGTAGCGTGTGCCACGGCAGGATCGCGCATTTGACACGCGTCGGCAGGTCGCGTACGCCGGCGAATACGGCCAGACGTCCGATATGGCGAAGCCCGTCGGCGTCGAGCTTCCCGGTCGCCATGTCACGAAATTCCTGGATGAGCGTTTCCGCTTCCGCGCGCGTCCTGCCCTTGACGGCGACAGTCATCATCGACGCAGACGCCTTGCAGATCGCGCACGACTCGCCCTGGAACGCGACGGCGTCGATGCGCTCGCCGGCGACGTCGAGCGCAACCGTGATGTGATCGCCGCACAGCGGGTTGTGGCCTTCCGCATGGTGGCTCGCGTGTTCGAGCGCGCTGTAATTGCGCGGCTTCCGGTTGTGGTCGAGGATGACTTCCTGATAGAGGGCCTTGGGGTCAGCCATTACGCAAATACCTTCTGCACGGTGCGAATGCCGGCGATCAGCGCATCGACCTCGGCCATGCTGTTGTAGAACGCGAACGAGGCCCGCGAGGTGGCCGGCACGCAAAAGCGCTGCATCACTGGCTGCGCGCAATGATGCCCGGTCCGCACGGCGACGCCCTCCGCATTGAGCAGGGTACCGACGTCGTGCGGATGCACGCCGTCGATCACGAACGACAGCACCGCGGCCTTGCTCGCGGCGGTGCCGATGATGCGTACGCCGCGCAGGCGATTCATCTGCTCGGTCGCGTATTCCAGCAGATCGCGTTCGTGCGCCGCGATGGCGTCCATGCCGATCGCCGACAGGTAGTCAACCGCGGCACCGAGCCCGATCGCCCCCGCGATCGGCGGCGTACCGGCCTCGAACTTGTGCGGAATGGTGTTGTAGGTCGTCTTCTCGAACGTCACCGACAGGATCATGTCGCCGCCGCCCTTGAACGGCGCCATGCGCTCGAGCAGCGCGGCCTTGCCGTAAAGCACACCGACGCCGGTGGGCCCGCAAAGTTTGTGGCCCGAGAACGCGTAGAAGTCGCAGTCGAGATCCTGCACGTCGACCGACATGTGCGGCACCGCCTGCGCGCCGTCGATCAGCACCGGCACGCCGCGCGCGCGCGCCAATGCGATCAGGCGCTTGACCGGATTGATCGTCCCCAGCGCATTCGAGACGTGCGTCAAACCGACGAGCTTGGTCTGGGCGTTGAATAGCTTCTGATACTCGTCGACCAGCAACTCACCGGCGTCGTTGATCGGCACCACGCGAATCCTGGCACCCTTCTCTTCCGCCAGCATCTGCCACGGCACGATGTTCGAATGGTGTTCGAGCGTGGTGAGGATGATCTCGTCGCCGGGACCGATGAATTTCCGGCCGTAGCCGTGCATCACCAGGTTGATCGCATCCGTGGTGCCGCTGGTGAAGATCACTTCGCGGTCTTCGCGTGCATTGATGAAGCGCTGCACTTTGCGGCGCGCCTCCTCGTAGGCCGAGGTTGCGGTCTCCGACAGGTAATGCACGCCGCGGTTCACGTTGGCGTGCTCCGTCGTCTGGTAGCGGACCAGGCGGTCGATGACCGGCTGCGGCATCTGGCTCGACGCCGCGTTGTCGAGATAGACCAGCGGCTTGCCGCCGATGTCGAGCGTCAGGATCGGAAAGTCGGCCCGGATGCGCTCGACGGGAAAGGCGGGTGCCGGTCGGGCCTTGAGTGCGGTCTGGATTGCGGTCATGGCTTGCGTGCGGTCTGGTCGAGCACGGTGCGTTCGAGCCAAAGCCTGAGTGAGGCGACCGAAATGCGGTCGATGACCTCGGCGCCGAAGGCATAAGTGAGGAGATCACGCGCCGCAGCGTCGGAAAGCCCTCGGCTCGTGAGATAGAACACCGCCTCGCTGTCGAGCTGGCCCACGGTGGCGCCATGTGCGCACTTGACGTCGTCGGCGAAGATCTCGAGCTGCGGTTTCGTGTCGATGTGTGCTTTCGGGGTCAGCAGCAGGTTGCGGCTCGATTGCGAAGAGCTGGTGCGCTGCGCATCCTGGCGTACGATGATCTTGCCGTTGAACACCGCGTGCGCGGCACCGCCAACGATGCATTTGTGCAGCTGGCGGCTGGTGCCGTGGGGTTTCGCGTGGTCGATGCAGGTATGGGTATCGGCGAGCTGCCGCTCCCCGATCAGCGCGAGCCCGTCGATCGTGCATTCGGCGTGTCCGGCGGTATGGAGCACATTCAGGTCGTACCGGGAGATCCGCGCGCCAAGTGCGACGCTGACCGACCGATAGCGGCTCGCACTCGCGAGTGACACGGCGCAGTTGGCGATGTGAAACGCCTGGCCGCTGTCGCGCTGCACCCGGATGTGGTCGACCTGCGCGGAATCGCCGAGCGCAATCTCGGTGACGGCATTGGTGAAATAGGTCTCCGGCTGCAACGCGACGTAGTCCTCGACGACGGTCACCGCGCTCCCCGTTTCGGCGACCACCAGGCAACGCGGGTAGCTTGCAGCGCTCTTTTGCGTCGCGATGAACAATAGATGCACCGGCGCCGCAGCCGACACGTCGCGCGGCACGAGGACCAACGCGCCGTCGTGCAAGAACGCGGTATTCAGCGCGGCGAACACGCTGTCGTGGATATCCACATGACGGCCCAGATGCGCCTCGATCGTCGCTGCGTGCGCGGCACCCGCGGCCGGCAGGTTCGCGACCACGACGCGATCACCCGACGTGGCGCTGGAGAGTTCCGGCACGTGCACACCGTCGACGAACACGAGCCGGGTCGTCGCTTCCCCGATACGAAAGCGTTCGACGTCCGCTGCCGCCAGACCGACCGGCATGCGCACTGGCTGGAAGGACAGCTTGGTGAGCGGCGACAGGTCGGTGAAGCGCCACTCCTCGTCACGGATCGTCGGTACCGTCAGCACACCGACGCGGTCGACGGCCTCCGCGCGGAGCTCGTTAAGCCACGCCAGCGGGCTCGCGGGCAACCGCGGCTGTCCGGCGAGCAGGCTTTCGAGGTAACTCGCGGCAACAGTGGGCGTCGCGCTCATGCCGTTGCCTTCGCAGCCTCACGCTCGGCACCGACCCAGTCGTACCCACGCGTTTCGAGCTCGAGCGCGAGCTCCTTGCCGCCGGTCTTGATGATGCGGCCTGCATCCATGACGTGCACGTAGTCGGGCACGATGTAACTGAGCAGACGCTGATAGTGCGTCACCAGCACGATCGCGTTGTCCTTGCTGGCAAGCTGGTTGATGCCGCCGGCGACGATCCGAAGTGCGTCGATGTCGAGGCCGGAATCGGTTTCGTCGAGGATCGCAAGACGTGGCGCGAGCAGCGCCATCTGCAATATCTCGTTGCGCTTCTTCTCGCCGCCGGAGAAGCCTTCATTGACGCTCCGGTCGAGGAAATCGGGATTCATCTCGAGCAGCTTCATCTTCTCGCGCACGAAGTCGTCGAACTCGAGGGGATCGAGCTCGTCGTTGCCGCGCTGCGCCTGCACCGTGTTGTAGGCGAGCCGCAGGAACTGGCTGTTGGCGACGCCGGGGATCTCGACGGGGTACTGAAAACCGAGAAATATGCCGGCGCGCGCACGCTCCTCGGGCTTGAGTTCGAGCAGGTTCTTGCCTTCATACAAGACCGTGCCGCCCGTCACGACGTAAGCGGGATGGCCGGCAAGCGCCTTGGCGAAGGTGCTCTTGCCGGAGCCATTCGGCCCCATGAGCGCATGCACTTCACCGCTTCTGACCGTGAGGTCGATGCCCTTGAGGATGGCGATGCCATTCACGGTCGCGGTAAGACCGCGCACCTCGAGCAGTATTTTGCTGTTTTGCTGAATCATCCGACGCTTCCTTCGAGTTTCAGTCCGAGCAGCTTGGTCGCCTCGACCGCGAACTCCATCGGGAGCTGCTGGAAGACGGTCTTGCAGAATCCGTTGATGATCATCGACACCGCTTCCTCGGCACCGATGCCGCGCTGCGCGAAGTAGAACAGCTGGTCCTCGCCGATCTTCGACGTCGAAGCCTCGTGCTCGACGATGGCGCTGTTGTTGTTCACCTGGATATACGGAAAGGTGTTGGCTCCGCAGCGATCACCGATCAGCATCGAGTCGCACTGCGAGTAGTTGCGCGCGCCGTCGGCTTTGGCGCCGATCTTGACCAGTCCGCGGTAGCTGTTGTTCGAATGCCCGGCCGAGATGCCCTTGCTGACGATGGTGCTGCGTGTGTTCCTGCCGACGTGGATCATCTTGGTGCCGGTATCGGCCTGCTGGTGATTGTTGGTGAGCGCGACCGAGTAGAACTCGCCGATCGAGTTGTCGCCGAGCAGCACACAGCTCGGATACTTCCAGGTGATGGCCGAGCCGGTCTCGACCTGCGTCCAGGAGATCCGCGAATCGACGCCTTTGCACAGGCCGCGCTTGGTGACGAAGTTGAAGATGCCGCCCACGCCGTTTGCGTCGCCCGCATACCAGTTCTGTACCGTCGAGTACTTGATGTCGGCGCGGTCGAGCGCCACCAGCTCGACCACCGCCGCGTGCAGCTGGTTGGTGTCGAACTTGGGCGCCGTACAGCCCTCGAGATACGACACCGATGCGCCCTCCTCGGCGATGATCAGCGTGCGCTCGAACTGGCCCGAGTCCTGGGTATTGATGCGGAAATAGGTCGACAGGTCCATCGGGCATTTGACGCCCTTGGGGATGAAGCAGAACGAGCCGTCGGTGAACACCGCCGAGTTGAGCGCGGCGTAGTAGTTGTCGCCCGGCGGAACCACCGTGCCCAGGTACTTCCGCACGAGATCGGCATGCTTGTGCACGGCTTCGGAGATCGAGCAGAAGATGATGCCGACTTCGGCGAGCTTCTCTTTGTAGGTCGTGGCCACCGACACGCTGTCGAAGATCACGTCGACGGCGACCCCCGCCAGCTTCGCGCGCTCGTTCATCGGCACGCCGAGCTTCTCGAAGGTGCGCAGCAGCTCGGGGTCGACCTCGTCCATGCTGTTCAGCTTCGGCTTGGCCTTCGGCGCGGAGTAATAGCTGATCGCCTGGAAATCGATCTTCGGATAGTGGACGTTCGGCCACTTCGGCTCGTCCATCTCGAGCCAGTGGCGATACGCCTCGAGGCGGAACTCGAGCAGCCACTGGGGTTCGTTCTTCTTGATCGAAATCAGCCGGATCGTGTCTTCGTTGAGCCCTTTGGGCGCGACATCGGACTCGATTTCGGTGACGAACCCGTGCTTGTAGGGCTGATTGACGAGATTTTGCAGCACCGTGCTCATTGGAATCGCTCCGCCATCTTTCAGAATCCGCATCTACGTTGCGTCATTGGATCTAACCTTGGGTCGCTTCCTTCAGGCTGAAGCTCTCGCCGCACCCGCAAGTGTTGGCAATGTTGGGATTGTCGAAAGCAAACATCTGCTTTAACCCATCCTTGACGAAGTCGAGGCGGGAGCCGTCGAGGAACGAAAGGCTTTCGGCGGCAACCACGACGGTGGCCTCATGCGACTCGAACGACACATCGCCGTCGCCCATCTCGTCGGCGTAATCGAACGTGTAGGCAAACCCGGAACAGCCGACTTTCTTCACGCCGACACGCAAACCCAGGCCCTTGCCGCGACGCGCCAGTTGATTCTTGATTTGGCTTGCAGCGCTTTCCGTCAGTGTAATGCCCATCGTCATTCGCTCCGGGAGATCAAGCAGACACCGGGGTGCGATCACCCTTGCGTAGGGTCTCGCGCATGTCTCGCACCGGCGTCACGTCACTGTCGTTCGCCTTCTGGGCATCGACCAGCTGCCACAACGTGACGGCACCCAGGTAGTCCAGCATGTGCTCATTGAGCTTTGCCCAGAGATCGTGGGTAATGCATTTCTCGTCGTCGTGGCAGTTTTGCTTCCCGCTGCATTGCGTTGCGTCGATGCGCTCGTCCACGGCGAGGATGATTTCGGCCACCGACACCTTTGCCATGTCCCTGGCGAGCCGGTAGCCGCCGCCCGGACCGCGCACGCTGTCGACGAGCTCGCGGCGGCGCAACTTGGCGAACAACTGTTCGAGATAGGAAAGCGAAATGTTCTGGCGCTGGCTGATCTCCGCGAGCGCGACGGGGCCATCGCCACGTTGCATCGCGAGATCGATCATCGCGGTGACCGCAAATCGCCCCTTGGTCGTCAACCTCATCCAAGACCCCTTTTTAAATCAATGACCTACGTCATCGAAAATTAATAGATGACTAATTCCATCAACTATATAATGCCTGACTAAATTGGTCAACATATTTCCGGGGGGTTCCCATATTCAGGCAGCGGCGTTTGCGTGTTCGCGATGCACCGCGCAGAAAACGCCGCGAGTTGACGGTGGCGAGGGGCGCCACGCCCGCGCCTGCTTCCGTCGAATTCTTCGATTGTCATCCGTTGCAGCTTGAGGGCGCCTACCCAACGGCGACAAGACCTTGCATTTGCCGGAGTGTGTTTGCCAAACCGGCGACGCTCATGTAAGATAGTATCTGTTTACTTACTTAAGAGGCATCCCGCCGGATTCCATGGACACCCCGACCACTCCCCAAGCTCCGCCCCGCCATCGACTCAAGACGGACGAGCGGCAGCGTGAGATCGTCGCCGCCGTACTCTCACTCGCCCGGGAACGCGGCCCGGATTCGATCACCACCCAGGCAATCGCCGACCGGATCGGCGTCACGCAGGGCGCGCTCTTCCGTCACTTCCCCGACAAGGAGGCGATCTGGCTAGCGGTCTTTGCCTGGGTGCGCGAATCGCTCAGCGCAGTTCTCGACGGTGCGATGAGGAAGGCAGATTCGCCGCTCTCGCAGCTGAAGCAGGCATTCCTCGCCCATGTGGCGTTTGTAGCCGCCAACCCCGGCGTTCCCCGCGTCCTGTTCCACGAACTGCAGTACCCGGGCGATTCGCCGGTGCGCGCCGAAGTGGGCGCGATGATCACGACCTACAGTAAGCGTTTGGCGTCGCTCTTCACCCAGGCCAAGGCCGTAGGCGAGCTTCCTGCGGATCTCGATTCCACCCTCGCCCCTGTACTTTTCATTGGTGCCATACAGGGCTTGGTTATCCAGTCCGCGCTCGCCGGCGACGAGGCCGCAATGATGAAGCGCGCCCGACAACTGTTCCCGGTGCTGCTCCATGGCTATTGCGGGCGGAGAAGGCCGTGAAGCTGCGTCTTGGCCGCAAGGCGGTACTGATGACTGCCGGCATCGCCGGCGCACTTCTGCTCGGCTGGCTGGCGACGAGCCAGGGGCCGCTCGCGCCGGCCAAGGTCACCCTGGCCAAGGTCGAACAGGGGCCGCTGATCGCGAGCACGTTCGGTATCGGGACGGTCGAGGCACGCCGCAGCTATGCGCTCGGGCCGACCGTGCCGAGCCGCGTGGCGCGCGTGCTCGTCGACCAGGGTGATACCGTCAAGGCCGGCCAGCTGCTTGCCGAACTCGATCCGGTCGATCTGGAGGATCGCGTGGCCAGCGGGAATCTTGCTGCCGAGCGTGCCAGCAGCACCATCCGCGCCGCCGAAGCTCAGCTCGCCGAAACGCAGAGCCGTGCGCAACTCACCGTCGCGAGCGCGCGCCGCTACGCCGAACTGCGCGCGCAGGGGTTCGTCAGCCAGGAAGCCACCGACGCCAAAGGGCACGAAGCGAATGCCGCGAAGGCAGCCGTCGATGCGGCGGCCGCCCAACTCGCAGCGGCGCGACGCGACCGTGAGCGGGCGCTGGCCGATGTCGCGGGGGTCGGCAAGCTACGGGCACAGGCGCGGCTCACGAGTCCCGTCGACGGGGTCGTCAGCGCGCGGCTGGTCGAGCCCGGAACCACGATTGTTGCTGGGCAGGCAGTGGTGCAAGTCATTGACCCGGCAACCCTGTGGATCAAGGCCAGAATCGACCAGGGCCAGGCCGGCGGCGTGCGCGTGGGGCAGCCCGCAGAGATCGTGCTGCGCTCAGACCCGAAACGCGTTTATCGCGGGGCGGTAGAGCGCGTCGACTGGGTGAGCGATGCGGTGACCGAGGAACGGATCGTCAATGTCGGCTTTGCCGCGCGGCCAGAAGGGATTTCCGTCGGCGAGCTGGTCGAGGTGACGATCCGCACCGCCGAACTCCCCAACGTACGCTCGGTCCCGGCGGCGGCGTTGAAGCGGCTCGATCGGCACGACGGTGTCTGGCAATTTGCCGACGGGCGCGTTGCGTTCCGGCCGGTGAAGCTGGGCATCACGACGCTCGACGGGCGCAGCCAGATTGTCGACGGTCTGAACGTGGGCGACGAGGTCGTCGTGCACAGCGAGCATGCCTTGCAGCCGGACGCCAAGGTCAAGGTCGTCCCCGCGATCGTCCGCGCCAATCCATGATCAATCTCGCCAGTCGCGACATCCTGTACGGCTGGGGCAAGTTCGTCTTCACCGGGATCGGACTCGGCTTGCTCGTCGGTCTGACGCTATCGATGGCGGGGATCTATCGTGGACTGGTTGACGACGGGAAGGTGCTGCTCCAAAACGGCGGCGCCGATCTCTGGGTCGTGCAGCGCGATACGCTCGGCCCCTACGCCGAGCCGTCGAACGTGCGCGACGACGCGTACCGGACGCTTCTCGGCGTGCGGGGTGTCGCCGAGGCCGGCAACGTCACCTATCTGACGATGCAGATCCAGCATCAAGGCAGTGACGTGCGCGTGATGCTCGTCGGTTTCGAGCCGGGGCATCCCGGCGAGCCCGGCTACCTCGTGGCCGGCCGCCCCATCACGCGTTCGCACTACGAGGCAATCGCCGATGTCAAGGCCGGGTTCCGCCTGGATGAACGCATCCGCATCCGCCGGCACGAGTACACGGTGGTCGGGTTGACGCGACGGATGGTGTCGGCAGGGGGCGACCCCATGGTCTTCGTGCCCCTGCAGGATGCCCAGGAGGTCCAGTTCCTCAAGGACAACGACGCTCTGGTCAACGAGCGCGCGCGGACTGCCGCCAATCCGGCGTTCAACCGCCCCGGGGTGCCGGGACTGCTCGAGGCCGTCCAGGCGAGCCAGGCCAGCAGCCGCACCGTGAACGTCGTCATGCTGCGGCTGGCGCCGCATGCGGACGAGGCCGTGGTGGCGCACGAGATCCGGCGCTGGAAGCATCTGGAAGCGTACACGCGCACCGACATGGATGAAATTCTGGTCGCCAAGCTGATCGCCACGTCGGCGAAGCAGATCTTCATGTTCCTCGTCATCCTCGCCGTGGTCAGCGCCGCCATCGTCGCCTTCATCATCTACACCATGACCCTGAACAAAGTGCGCGAGATCGCAGTGCTCAAGCTGATCGGTGCACCCAACCGCACCATCGCCGGGATGATCCTGCAGCAGGCGCTCGGCCTCGGCGCCATCGGCTTCATCGTCGGCAAGACCGTGGCCACCCTATGGGCACCGGTCTTTCCCAAATACGTGTTGCTCCTGCCGGGAGACGCGGTGCTGGGCGCCGCGCTCGTGCTGGTGATCTGCGCGTTTGCCAGCATCGTCGCCATCCGTGCCGCGCTGCGCGTGGATCCGGCGACGGCGATCGGCGGCTAGATGCATCCGGCGATCGAGATCAGTGGCCTGACCAAACGCTACGGCGTGGGCGATGCAGCGGTCGATGCGCTGAAAGGCGTGGACATGATTGTCCAGCCCGGCGAGGTCGTGGGATTGATCGGTCCCAGTGGCTCCGGGAAGAGCACGCTGTTGAAGTGCCTGGGCGCTGTCATCGAGCCCACTTCTGGCCGCATGGCGCTGGCCGGGGAGACGATCTACGACAACGGCTGGAAGGTGGCCGATCTGCGCGCGTTGCGCCGCGACCGCATCGGCTTCGTGTTCCAGGCGCCCTATCTCATTCCGTTTCTCGACGTGACCGACAACGTCGCGCTGTTGCCGATGCTTGCTGGTATCTCCAATGGCAAGGCGCGCGATCGGGCACGCGAGATGCTGGCGGCACTGGACGTCGGCCATCGCGCGCGAGCGCAGGTTCCGCAGCTTTCCGGCGGCGAGCAGCAACGCGTCGCGATCGCCCGCGCACTGGTCAACCAGCCACCGATCATCCTCGCCGACGAGCCAACGGCACCGCTCGACAGCGAGCGCGCGCTGACCGTTGTCCGGATCCTGAACGAGATGGCGCAGCGGTTCGGGACCGCGATCATCGTCGTCACGCACGACGAGAAGATCATCCCGACCTTCCGGCGGATCTACCACATTCGCGACGGGCGCACCTACGAGGAAGCGGGCGAGGCTCGCGCGGCCTGATGCCGCACGATCGGTAGCGCGGATGGTGTGAACGGGTCGAAATAGCAAAGGTACTCACCCAATCCATCTTCGATGAACGCCGGCACCGCTGCCTCGAGCATTTCTTGACCACCCTCGGAAACATCCAGCGGGTCACGCGTGTACTGCAGTCGCCAAGGCGATCGCCAGCCGATTGACCCCGCCGCGCCCGCAGAGGATAGTTGCTACTGGATATGCTTTGTGACACAGATGGGCAATTGGCCTCCGGCGCGCGGAAACACCTGCCTCTCCGGTGAGAGCGATGCCGTCAGGTGGAGCGACGCCGATGAGCTGCGCGCCCCGCCGGGCCACAAAGCGCGAGGAGGAGTTCATGAATCCGGCGGCGAGCCAATCCTTCTACCCGCGACTTTCTGAAGCCTGCCATCTCCTTCCGCTCATTCGGGGCTACCTCGTCGCGGCAGCTCCCCGTTCGCTTGCAACCGCGGTCGAGCTGGTGCCCATCGTCGAAGAGGGGCTCTTTGGCTATGAACTCGTCGCTGAGCGCGCAACGCACATCTACCCGATCATAGGTTGCAACGCGCAAGGCGAGCCGGTCTTGCGCAAGAACTCATACGGCATCGGCGCGCCCGACGCCTTGCGTTTGGTGGCAGTGAATGGTCGTCTTCTCTCCCGCAGCGGACACGCCGCGCGCTCCAGTGTCCGAGGAAGCGACACTCGATTTCCCAACTGGCTTGCTGCTGCGCAATCCGCTTGGGCGCAACTTCTGATGGCATTTCCGGATCAGCCCCGGGAGACCCCCGTCCTACGCGAGAAGTCGCACGGGTTGCTGGATGAGGCTCTTGCTGTCGCCCACTCGCATCTGGCTCGCTGGGACCCGTTCATCCAATTTCTTGGCCTGCCCAACGAAGTGCATCTGGGCTTTACGTTGAGTGGTGCTAGTGGCGAACACGGAGAGCTCATATTTCAGCAGCCGGACACTTGGGCGCTTCGTTGGAACGCACCGCCGGAGGTCGTATGTGAATCATGGTGTCCTCTGGCAGAAGACCTGGTGGCGGGCAACGACAGGCTGGATGACTACCTTCGCTCTTCCAATCGTCGCGCGCGTGGTCGCCGCGCGACAGATCGTGGCAGGTTCCCGGATCCTTGGGTGGGGAAGGAAAGACGCCAGGGGCGCGGACGGCGCGCAGTAGATCAGCACGCCTAGTTGATGGCGAGGCGCGACCTTATAACGGGCTAGGCACCGCCTCAAACCGACCCAACTCGGAGCGCCGAGTCGTTGCGATGCCGCGATTCAATGATCTGCACGAAAGGCGGATGCCGTCGATCACGCCCTGTCGCAACGACGTGACCCTGTGAGGAATGCGAATCCCCGGGGGCACCACCGCCAGAAGGTTGAAGGACGGTCACGGATGCGCGAGTGGTTCGGGTCGCTACGGCCTCGAGGTTCAGCACACCCGCGTAGGAGCCCAAGAACGGCGTTTGAGAAGGCGGGGTACGACCCCCTGTACCAGCACCGAGCCCTGGCAGACTGCGGTCACTGTTTTCGGTGCCCTTCGGGCGCATAAACCCACAGGTCGACCAGCACCGTGCACGGCGGCGCCGCATGCGGGGCCAGCACGCGCACCGCTGAAAACGGCAGTGGCATCGATGGCAGCCGCCGCTGCCACACCTGGTACGCAGGATAGAACTCCGCCAGATCGGTGTGGAACTGCTGCACGCGCACCACGTTCCTGAGCGACGTGCCGGCGGCGTCACAGATGTCCTCGGCTACATCGAGGATGTGTTCCATCTGCCGTTCGATGCCGGAGAAGAAGTACGGTGCCCGCGCGTCGGGTGTGACGCCTGGTACGGGGCCATCACGATTCACCGCCATGAGACCCGAGATGAGCAGCAGATCGCCGGCGCGGACCGCGGCGGGCTGGCCCAGGATGCCTGCAAACGACGCGCTCTCCACGAGCGTCTTCGTGACCGCTCCTCGTTCACGCACCGCGATCAGATTGACTTCGATCCGCGCATCCTCGATCGCAAAGCCGGGTCGGGCCGTCTGCACGACAAGAGAGGCGTGCGGAGACGTCGAGAAATATTTGCGCCAGACGCGATTGAAGCCAGGTAGGTCGGCAATATCGCTGAGATAGACGTGCGCCTTCACCACCGTGTCGAGCGCCGCCCCCGCCGCCTGCAACGCCGGAATCAGCTTTCGCTCGACCAGGTATTCCGTTTCCAGCTCGATGCGTGATCCCTTCCAGAGATGTCCGGGCGGCACTTGTGCTTCCGGCGCAATGCCACCGAGATCGCCGGGCTTCCACGCGGCCATGAAGCCCGCGATGAAGACGTAATCCTCCGCGACGACGATAGGACTGAAACCGGCGCGGGCGGGAACGTCGAGCTCGGCCGGCGCCAAGGACTCGATCGAGTGACCGGCGTCGCTGCGCAGCGCGACGAGCGATACATCCATCGAGGCCGACGGAAAGGCGCAACCCAGCTGAATGATCGACGTGCTCGGAGGCACGCGGGCGCCGACCTTCGTGCTGCGTACCGATTGACAGTGCGACACGGCGCGCCAGTCGGAAAAGCACTGGTCCAGCCGAACGACATTGCTGAAATCCACTCCTCCCGCCGCGAGCACTTCCTGCGCTCGCTCGAACACGATGTCCGCTTCCTTCCGGTAGCGCGGCTCGTCGTGCAGCGGGAGGCCGGGATGCACGATGTCAGCCGGCAAGCCGGTTTGTGCGTCCGTCGCGATGATCCCGGTCGCAAACACCCAGCGACCCGCCCGCACGCCGCGCGCGTGTCGCACGGGGCCGCCACCGACCTGCACCGGCAGTAGCGGCTCGACCTCATTGGCCATCGGTTGATTTCGACTCATGAGTGCGGGAGGACACTGCGAAAGCAGCAACGCTGATCATCTGTTCACTGCCACGCATGCTTGATGGCCCACACCATGACCACCTAGCTGACCGCGTCGACACCTCACCCACCGGGGATGATGCCTGCCGGCAGCTGCCAGCAAAAGTCGGCGCAGTCGCCGGGACGGGTCCACCAGACCCGGGCGGCGCCCGCGTGCGTCATGCAATGCTTGAGCGCGTTCCTCAGTTGGATGATCTGGTATGGATGGCCGAAGATGTACGGGTGCAGCGAGACGTTCATCACCAGGGGATGGCACTCGCATTGCCGAAGCATCTCGTCGAACTGCCCCACCAGGATGTCGCAGAAATCACGCCCCGTGTATTTGCGGTGCACGATGGACTGTGCGTCATCGGTCTCGATCGGATACGGCACCGACAGCAGCGGTCCGGTCTTGGTGCGTATCCACACAGGCTGGTCGTCCATCGGCCAATCCATTACGTACCGGTAGCCCAGCGCCTTGAGCACGTCGGGTGTGTGCGCCGTCTCGTACGCTCCGGCCCCCATCCAACCGCGCGGCGGCCGGCCCTCATGCTGCCGGATCGTGTCCGTCACATCGCGAATCAGTCGCTCCTCGTCCGGCGCCCACATGCCCCGCAGGTTTTCGGCGTTGGTGCGGCCATGCGCCACCACCTCGTCGCCGCGCCGGCGGATGGCGTCGGTGATCTGGGGCGCGTAGTGGTAGATCAGGCTGTTGGTGTTGTGCGCGGCGGGAAGCTGCAACTCATCGAGCAGGTCGAACAGGCGCCAGATGCCGATGCGGTTGCCATAGTCGCGCCACGAGTAGTTGCGATGAGTCTGCGGCTCGTTGGTCTTGCTCGGATCATGTCCCAGGCCGGCATTGAAAGCGAACCACTCAATGTTCGTCGTGATGACGAATGCAAGACGCTTGCTCCCGGGCCAGCTGTAGTCGGCCCTTTCCGGCAAGGGAATGTAGTCGTAGCGATCGTGCTGCGGCAGCAGGTCCATGTGATCGATCAGGCGCCGGGCACGTAGCCCCAAAGGTCCACGATAACCCTGGCACCGGGGGCGAAGAGATTGTCGCCCACCTCGATGGCGCTGAATGGCAAGCCGGCTCGTCGCAGCCCGGCATCCCAGGCCATGTAACAGCTGTGGAAATCACCCAGATTGGAATGGAACTGCAATGCGCGCGTGACTTGCGACAAATCCGAGCCCGCCGCCGCGAAGATCTTGCGTGCCTTGCCAAGCACATCGGCCATCTGTGCCCCGGCGGCGTCGTGGAAGAACGGTGCCGACGCATGGGCCGTCGCCGTCGGACTCACCCCACCGTTTTCGATGCCCATCAGCCCCGCGACGAACAACACCCCGTCGAAGGAACGCGCAGGAAGCATGTCGCTCGCGATCATCGCCACGTCACACTCGATATCGCGTATTCGCGCCGCGGCGGATTCGTGCGCCGCCACCAGGTTCACCTCGATGGTTGCGGCGCTGGTGCCGAACGCGGGATGCGCGACCGGCACGACAGTGGTGGGCGGAACGCGGCCACCGAACGCCTCGGACCACGTTTGCCAGAACGCGGGCAGGTCTTCGGCGTGGCTGAGGTAAACCTGCGCCTTCAGCACCAGCCCCAGTCGGCTGCCGGCTGCCGTCACCGCCGGAACGAGGCGCTTCTGCACGAGGTACTCGGTTTCGAGCTTGATCCGCGTGCCGTTCCACAGCTGGCCCGCGGGCACCTGGGCTTCCGGCGCAAGATTGCCGGTAGCGTCGCGCGCGAGCTGGCCCGCCACGAAGATCATGTCGCCCACGCGCACGTGCGGTGCGTAACCCGACGTCGAGGGCACGTTCAGCCCGCGCTCGCCTGCCTTCTGCACCTCGTAGCCGCTGCTTCTCGTGGCCGCAAGCACCTGCACGTCCATCGCTGCGTCCAGATTGAGGAGGCGCCTCACGATCACCGAAGTGCTCGGTGCAACCTGCCCGGCCAAGGCTTCCTTGCGCGCCACGTGGTACGGATCGACGGAGCGCGAATCGGGATAGTACTGATCGAGCCGGGCGATGCCGCTCATCGAACTGCCGGCCTGTTGCAGGTATTCGGCCATGCCCGCAAAGATTGCGGCAGCTTCACGTTGCGCCTGTGGTGGCGCCCCAAGCGGCCGATCGGCGAGCAGCACCGCCGGATCCATCAGGCCGTTCGCAAGCGTGGCGCGCAGCCCCGTGCCGAACACCCACTTGCCGGCACGCACGAACGGTACGTGAACGACGTCGCCGCTGCCGTAAGTGCGCCTGCCGAATGGCTCGATCGCCATCGCATCGTTCTCCGGGTTTTCAGTCGATGCGAACGCCGGCTTCCTTGATCACCTTGGCCGCGCGCTCCTTCTCCTCGCGCATGAACGCCTGGAACTCGGCCGGCGTGGTGGTCACTTCCTCGATCGACGCTTTCTCCATGAAGTTATGCACCGGGGCCGACTTCATTGCCGTCTTCAATTCACGATTCAGGCGATCGATGATCGCCGCGGGCGTTCCCTTCGGGGCGACAAGGCCCGACCACACGTACGCAGTAAAGCCGGGAAAACCGGATTCCGCCAGTGTCGGAACATCGGGCAGCAGCGGCGAGCGGGTGGCCCCGGTGGTCGCGAGCGCACGCAGCCGCTGGGCGCGGATGTGCGGCGCCATGGTCGCGAGTCCAGGCATGGCCACCGGCACCTGGCCTGCCAGGACGTCGGTTACCGCCTGAGCGCTTCCCTTGTAGGGCACGTGCGTCATCTTCAGTCCCGCGGCCGAAAGAAACATCGCGGTGAAGAGATGCTGCGCGCTACCGTTGCCTGAAGACGCATAGTCGACTTCCGCCGGTCGGGCCTTGACGTAATCGATGAACTCCTTCAGGTTGTGCGCCGCAAATTTTGGATTGACGACGAGCACGCTCGGCTCGCGGCCGAACAGCGAGATGGGCGCGAAATCCTCCACGGGATCGAAGGTGAGATTGCTATAGAGCGACGGGCTGATGCATTGCGGGTTCGACGCCAGCAGCAGCGTGTACCCGTCGGGCGCGGCGCGAGCCACGATTTCGGCGCCGATCATCGCACCTTGCCCGGGCTTGTTCTCGACGAAGACACCCTGCCCCATCTGCTTGCCGAGTTGCTCGGCGATGACGCGCATCGGCGCGTCGGATGCACCACCGGCCGAATACGGCACGACGATCCGGATCGGCCGTGACGGATATTCCTGCGCACTTGCCGTCAACGGGCCGAGCCAAATGATCAGTGCGGCCAGAGCGAGGACTCGGCGCCGGAGGTTGGAAATGCTCATGTCGATGCGCTCCTCTGGAAAGGACTGGGAAACGGAATCTGCAGGTATGCGAGAGCGGCCGCCATTGAATTCGGTGTATGAGCGTCGTGTTCACCGCTCATGCGAGATGAAGACGGGCGCCTAGAATATCGCGCCTGCCATCGCGAGGCCAATCTTTGCGGGGCCTTCCGGCGCGCGAAGCGGTTCCCTCGAATGACCGATGTCGGCTGTCGTCCCTCAGAGGAGCGTCGGCGCGCCTCACTGGACGCATCAACCGCCTCAAGACCGCCCTGTCGCCGTGCCGTTTGCGCCAGGGCTACCTGAACGACACGTTCACCGACGGATTGCCCGGCAGGCCCTCGTAGATCACTTCCACCGCCAGCCCCGGTTTGGGCGGCGTCAGGCGGGAGAATGAGCCGAGGCTGATCAGGTCTCCCTTTTTCATCGACTTGCCGTTCCTTGCCATGTCCTTGGCCAACCACACCACCGCGTTCAGCGGATGGCCGAGCACGTCGCTGCCCTTCCCCCGATCGATCTCTGCGCCGTCGGCCTTGACGATGGTCACCATGTCGCGCAGCGCGTTGGAAAACTCGACACTGTCCTGGATCGCGATGGGCGTGCCGACCACACCGAGCCGCGCTCCAACGTTGATGGCAGTGATCCCTGCACCGTTGAGCTTGGGAGGTGCGGGCGTCTGCACCATGAGGTCGGGCAACTCGATGAACGGAATCACCTGGTCGATCGCACGCAGCACTTCGGCTGGCGTCGTCGCGCGGTTGATGGCCTCGTCACTCACTCGCACGAGAAGATCGGCCTCGAAAAGGGGCCGCGCACCAAACGCGGCGTCGACCACGGCGCCGCTTTTCAGCAGCATGGGCCCGTAGAGCGTGCCCCACACGGGGGAGTCATATTCGAAGCGCTTCTGCACGGCCGGGTTGGTGAGACCGGCCTTGTATCCCACCGGCGGCCCCATCTGCGCCTGGAGCAGCTTGTTGAGTTTTTCCCGCGTGCATTCCCCATCACTGGCCGACAGGCCCTCGGGGTTCGCCGCCGGCTGGCGCTTGTTGTAGCTGTCGAGCAACGCTGCCACTTCCGCATCGCTCATGCAGGCCGCGTGAGAGGCGGCGGACCAGGAAAGGGCGGCCAACACGCCCGCCAGCAATCGTACGCGCTTGCTCATCATGCGTCCCCGGTTGTCATTGCGGTAAGGGGTGTGCAATCAACGGCATCGGTGGATCAGTATGGCAGATTGGTTCCCGGGGACTCCAGATGCGGCTTGCTGGACCCGGCATTTCCGGTCGCGATTGGCCTAGTATGATTTCCACCAACGTTCGCAGGCATCCGCGCATCGGGAGGAGATCCGCTTGGACGAGATACGCATTCAGTTCACCCTGTTTTCCGCGTTCTACTCACCACTCATCTCGACGATGTCGGGCGGATTCCTCAAAGCCGAAGGCCTGGATCCCGTGTGGTCCATTGCGCCACCCGGCGGCTCGGCACTGGCGGCGCTGAATGATGGGTCCGCTCACGTCGTTCAGTCAGCGCTGAGTCAGGCGTTCGCATCACTCGACCAGGGGCTTACACCGGGCGCAGTGCATTTCGCCCAGGTCAACGAGATGGACGGATTCTTCCTGACCGGCCGCGAGGCGGATCCCGCGTTCACGTGGGACAAGCTGGAAGGCGCCGAAGTCGTCATGTTCAAAGGCGGCCAGCCGCTCGCGATGTTCCGGTATGCCTGCTTCAAGGCAGGCATCGATTTCGCAAAAATAAAGCCGATTTGCCCCGGCGGCCCTGCCGAGATCGACCGCGCCTTTCGTGCCGGCCAGGGCCGGTACGTCCAGCAGCAGGGGCCCTTCCCGCAGCAACTTCAAGCCGACGGGATCGGCCATATCGTCGCCCAGGTCGGCAAGCAGATCGGCCCGTGCGGTTTTTCGAGCCTTGCCGCGACCCGTGAGTGGCTCGAGACCGACATGGCGAGGGCCTTCATGCGCGCCTACAGGAAAACGCGGAAGTACATCAACGAAGCGCCAGCCGCCCACATCGCCAGGGCCGAGAAGCCCTTCTTTCCCGACATCGACGAAAACGTGCTTGCCGAGTGCATCGCGACGTATCAGCAGCTCGGCTGCTGGACGCCGCATGTGGAAATTACGCATGCGGCTTACGAAAGAACGCTGGATGTCTTCCAGTACGCCGGCCTGCTGAAGCAGCGCTATCGATACGACCAGGTCTGTGCGGCACCGCCCGCATCCGATGAAATGCCCTTCGCGCCAGGTCGATGACGAGATCGCGCTTGCCGCACGAGTCCAGCATCGGGACCAAGATTGAATCTGCTTGCATCGTCGTTGCAGCCACACGAACAGGAGGTTCTCAAATGATGAATCGAGACGATCCCGTCTGGTTGATCACCGGCTGTTCCACCGGCTTCGGGCGCGAGCTCGCCCGTCTTGTGCTCGCACGGGGCTGGCGTGCGGTCGTCACCGCGCGTGATGCATCCAAGTTGACCGACATTGCCGCGGGTCACGACGCCCGGGCGCTCATCCTGCCGCTCGATGTTACACAGCGCCCGCAGATCGACGCAGTCGTCGCCCAGGCGAAACAGCGATTCGGTCGCATCGACGTGCTCGTCAACAACGCCGGCTACGGCTATCTCGCTGCCATCGAGGAAGGCGAGGACGAGGCCGTCAGGGCAATGTTCGAAACGAACGTGTTCGGCTTGATCGACATGACCAAGGCGGTGCTTCCGACGATGCGCGAGCAACGCAGCGGCTTGATCGTCAACGTATCATCGATCGGCGGCCTCACGAGCTTTGCGGCGACCGGGTACTACCACGGCACGAAATACGCGGTGGAAGGCATCTCCGAATCCCTCGCGATCGAGGTGAAACCGCTGGGAATCGACGTGCTGATCGTCGAGCCGGGGCCGTTTCGCACCAATTGGGCCGGCCCATCGATCAAGCAGTCGGCGACGCGTATCGATGCCTATGCCGCGACGGCCGGCGAGCGCCGCAAGCAGACCGAAGCACGCAGCGGCAAGCAGGCAGGTGATCCCGTCAGGGGCGCGCAAGCCATCATCGACGCCGCGCTGTCGGATGCGCCACCGTTGCGCCTGCTGCTTGGGAAGGCTGCGCTCGAGTTGGCACGCAAGAAGCTCAAGCTGCTGGGCGACGACTTCGACAGGTGGGAATCGACGACGCTCGCCGCCGACTTTCCGGAGGGCGCGAGTTGATTGACCTCAAACGGCGGCCCCCGACGAGATGTCTTCGGTTGATCATGGCGACGATGCCGCCGACCAGGACATGGACGGCCAAGCTGATCACCACGAGGCAGGCGCGCCAAAATCGCGGGAGGTAGCGATGCAGAGCACGGAGATGCGGCTCTTGGAGGAGTGGAAGGCCAACAACGAACTGCTCAAGTTCTACGAAGACCTGAAGCAGAAACGCTTCGCGCATTTCCTGTCGATCCAGACGGCATTTCTCGCGGTGTTCGGCCTGCTGGCGAAGGACGCCTTGACGCAGATGTCGATGACGACGCTGACCGCGTTCGTGTTGATCGCGATCCCGCCCTTGTTCATCGCGCACTACTCGGCGCGTGTCGATGAACGCTCGCGTGCGTTCATCGACACGTTCAACACCCGACTGCTGCTCATCGAAGCGGAGTGGGGACGGCGCTTTCCGGACAACCACTTTTCGACCTACCAGGAGCTGTTCGCCGTGCTGTCGCGCCGCGATCCGGGCGCAGTCGAGCGGTACGCGATAGCCAGAAACCTTCCGGACGACCCCTATCGCGGTCTTGTGCGGTCCAAATCCGCGCACGTCAGCGAGCACGCGATCCTGCGGCTCTTCTGGTACCTCTGGATCGTGCTCCTCGTGCTCGCCACCGTCGTGCACGCCGGCTGGCACGTCCTGAACGGCAGCTGGGCCCCCATGTGATCCGTGGTGCCGCCAGCGCCGCCGGGTGTCAGCGGATGAACTTGTGGTCCTTGCCGATCATCGTGATGTCGATGTACTTGGATCCCTCGTGACTGCGTGGTCCGTAGCTCACGGTGAATCCGCCGAGATCGTACCCGCGCATGCTCTCGAGCGCCTGAATGAAGCCCTCGCGGGTCGGGTTGCGCCCAGCGCGGCGGAGGCCTTCGACGAGCACCTTCGCGTAGACCATGCCCTCCATCGCCGTGTAAGACACCACCGAACCCGAGTCGGGACTTTCACGCATGGCCTGGTGCAGCTCGCGCACCAGCGGCATGCCCATGTTCCAAGGATAAGGCACGACTTGCGTCACCACGACGCCGTTCGCCGCGTCGCCGAGCTCCGTGATGAAGCTGTCGGCGCTGAGGTTGGAGAGCACGAAATACTGGGCAGGGACGTGCCTGGCCTTCATCGTGCGGATGAACTGGGCGCTGGGCTTGAGCGGCCCCGCAATTACCACTGCCTGCGGATCGGCGGCGGCGATCTTCTCGGCCGCGCCGGCGACGTCCTTCTCGGGGTGCACGCCGTCGAGCGTGACCGTCGCCACGGGCGTGAGCTGATGATCGCGCAGGCCCTTGTCGAAGCCGGCGAGCGCATCCTTCCCGAACGAATTGTTCTGGTAGAGGACCGCGATCTTGGTGCTGTGGATCCCGGCGAGATGGTCGATGATTCTCACCGCCTCGGTCCGGTATTTCGCGCGCACGTTGAACACATACCGGCTCAACGGCTCATGCAGCGACTGCGCGCCGGTGGCAGGACCGATCAGCGGGACCTTGTACTCGTTGAGGATGGGGACGATCGCTTCCGAAGGGGGCGTGCCACGCGAGAACGCGAGCGCGAAGACGTTATCGTCGACGATCAGCTCGCGGGCATTCGCCGCGGCGCGCTTTGCATCGTAACCGTCGTCGAGCGACTTCAGCACGAGCATCCGCCCGTGCACACCGCCACGTTTGTTCACATAGTCGAAGTAGGCCTTGGCGGCGGCCGTCATCTCCTTGACCTGGCCGGCCACCTGTCCCGTGAACCCGGCCGTCTGCCCGATGACAATGGTGTCGGAGGAAACACCCTCCTCGGACCACGCCGTGCCGAGCGGCATGAGCATGATGACGAAGCAGACCAGGATGCAGCGCGTCATGCGCGCCATTGACGATCCTGCACGCGGCACGCGAGCGGCGCGCCGCGCATGGCAGGCTGCACGAGTGGCGTCACCGCCCGGTTGGCGCGGCGGTTGGCGGCACGCGCGACGGATCGATGGTCCCGACCTGCCTGCCCGAACGGTGCTCACGGGCGCGGCACGCGGTGACGCCGTACCAGATGATCCGCGATCGCCGAGACGGCCTCCAGCGCGGTGCGTTCCACGGCGCCACGATCCGATTCGGCCAATGGCATCTCGCGGGTGCTCGACCAGAGACGGCGGCCACGATGCTCCACGATCATCGATACCCGGCAGTGCTCCGCGGACATCGCATCGATATCGACGATGGCCCGCACTCCCTCGCGCTCGCGCATTTGCATCGCGGTCTCCCGGCCTATGACAATGGCATTATAGGCTGCAAGCCGTGCATGACAAGCCCCGGACTGCGGCACTTTGCCGCATGGGAGATTCAGCGCGGAAACGCACTGAACAAAGCGAGGATCGGCCTGGACGGTGAGGAGATGCGCGAAAGGGCGCCGCGCGTCCCCTCAGGCGAGCATGTTCGCGTCGCGAACGACGCGCCATGCACCCGCCGTCTTTTGAAGGATCGTCAGCACCGGACCGGTGCGCGTGGTCGGCATACCCCCGGCGCGCGGCCGGCCCCGAGGAACACGACGTCCTCGTCGATCAGCGCAAGCACGCGCTCGACGTCGCCGGCCGCGGTCGCTTCGTGCCACCCGGCAATCCGCGACCGGATCGCCTTCTCTTCGGACATGTGGTCTCCGGTCCAGGAGCGCGCAGGCTGCGGATCGATCGTGCGGTGCGATGCGCCTGCCCTAATGCGCGGTCGGGCGCGGCGTGGGCAATGAGGCAAGCAGATCGGTAATCACCACCGGGTCGATCGGCTTCACCATGTGGTAGTCGAACCCGGCGGTCTTGGAGCGCTGGCGATGATCTTCCTGACCGTAGCCGGAAACGGCGACGAGCAACGTGTTGGCGTGCTGCGGCTGCGCGCGAATCTGCGCCGCGACCTCGTAGCCATTCATGCCCGGCAAGCCAATGTCGAGAAGTACTGCGTCGGGTCGCATTGTGCTGAGCGACTGCAGCGCCACGACGCCATCGAACGCAACGTGCACCTCGCAGCCGACCATGCGCAACAGCATGGCGGTGCTTTCGGCGACGTCGTGATTGTCGTCGACGATCAGCACCTTCACGCCCGCAGGCGTCATCAGCGAACGCGCGGCCGGCGCCGTGGCCACCGTCCCCTGGGCGTCGGCGGCAGGCAGGCGTACGGTGAACTCGCTGCCATGGTCCTTGCCGGCGCTGTGGGCATGCACCGTTCCGCCCTGCATCTCGACCAGACGGCGCACCAGCGTGAGGCCGATGCCCAGGCCGCCGCGTGACCGGTCGAGCGTGCGATCGACCTGGGTGAACAGCTCGAAGATCGTCGACAGCGCTTCGGGCGGAATGCCGACGCCAGAATCACGGACGCGGAAGACGACCTCGCTTCCTTCCTTCGCGACCATGATGTCGATCGTGCCGCCCTTTTCGGTGTACTTGGCGGCGTTGGTGACCAGGTTCGCGAGCACCTGCGCGACCCGGGCCGAGTCGCCGTGCACGAATGCCGGCTGCTGCGGCAGTGCGACGTTGACACGGTGCTCCATCGCATCGATGAACGGACGGCTGGTCTCGATTGCCGCCGCGACCACGCGCGCGGCATCCACGTTCTCGATCTTGAGCTGGATCTTGCCCCGCGTGATGCGCGAGACGTCGAGGAGGTCGTCGACCAGGCGCACGAGCTGCTTCAGCTGCCGGCCGATGACGTCCTTGGCCCAGCCGATACGCTCCGGCTTGTCGTGCTGGGCGTCCAGCACGTGAATCGCGTTGCTGATGGGCGCGAGCGGGTTGCGCAGCTCGTGCGCGAGCATCGCCAGGAATTCATTCTTGCGCTGGTCCTCGTCCTGGATCTTGCGATAGAGGCGGGCGTTCTCCAGGGCCGTCGCGCCGCGGCTCGCCAGATCGTTCGCGAGCGCAAGCGCATCCGTGTCGAAGCGGCGCCCCGATGGCCCCATGCCGAGCAACAGCACGCCGATGCACCGGCCGCGCACCCCCATCGGGACCACCATCAGCGAATCGACGGTGAAGCGGGCCGGCACCCCGATCGGATTCGAGGCCATGGGACCGTCGAATCCATGCATGACATCGCGCAACGCCTGATCGCTGATGCATTCCGGCTTGCCGCTGCCCTTCACCCGATCGACCGCTTCGCGCAGCCAGCGGCTCTCGAATTGACGCACCTCCGAGTTGCCCGGCTGCTCATGCTGGCGGAGCCACGCGACCTCGATGCGCGACTCGGTGCCTTCCGGCTCCGGGACGCACACGGCTGCAATGTCCGCAAGGAACGGCACGGTGACGCGTACGAGCTCGCGCACCGTGGCCCCGAGATCGAGCGAGCCAAGCGCGGCGCTGGCTTCGGCCAGGAATGCAGAACGACGGTTGGCCCGCTCCGCGGCGGCGCGGGCCGCGCGCTCCTCGGCGAGAACGATATGCTCCTGCGCCTGCCGCTTGGCCTGCTCGGCCAGCAGGAACAGGTCCACGAACACCTTCACCTTGGTGCGCAGGATCTCCGGCACCACCGGAGACACGATGTAGTCGACCGCCCCGAGCGAATAGCCCTTGGCCGAGTGCATCTCGTCGCTGTAGTCGGCGGTGATGAAGATGATGGGAATGTGCGCCGATCGCTTGCGGCTGCGAATCAGCGCGGCGGTCTCGAGACCATCGAGCCCCGGCATGTTGACGTCGAGCAGGATGACGGCGAAGTCGTCCTGCAGCACGGCTTTCAATGCCTCCTCCCCGGAATTGGCACTGATCACGTTCTGCTGCAGGTCCTCGAGGATGGCCTGCAGCACCAGCCGCTTGTCCGGCCGGTCGTCGACGATGAGGATGTTGGCCTTCGGGACGGTCACCACGCTGCCCCGGCCTTGCGCTCCCGTCATGATCACTGGAGGGTCGGCGTCGTCGGATCGATGGTGGACAGACGCGTCGCATCGACGAGCGATTGCATGCCCGCGGCAAGCTCCTCGATGCTGCGCGAGGACGACAGCCAGCTCCGGAGCGTTCCGACCATGAGATCCGTATCGACGGGCTTGGACAGATAGTCCCAAGCCCCGGCCTCCATGCACTTCTCGCGGTCACCTTTCATCGCCTTGGCCGTGACCGCGATGATCGGGAGATCCTTGCACGCGGGGATCTTGCGGATCTCGCGGATGGTGTCGATGCCATCCATCTCCGGCATCATGATGTCCATCAGCACCACGTCCACGTCCTGCCGCGCTGCAGCGAACGCACGGCGTCGCGGCCGTTGTCGTGCGACACGATCGCCATTCCGTGCTCCTCGAGCAGCGACGACAGCGCGAAGATGTTGCGCATGTCGTCGTCCACGATCATCGCCCGCTTGCCCTTCAGCACGTCGATCGATTGCTGCAGGCCGCGCAGCACGGCGCGGTGCGCCTCCGGCATGCGCGCCGGATCCCGGTGCAGGAAGAACGTCGCGAGGTCCATGAGCCGCTCGGGCGAGCGCACTTCGCGCACGATCCCCCGCGATGCGAGCCCTCCCCATTCACCGAGGCCCCCGGACTCGCTGTACACGACCACTGGCGTCGCGTGCTGTCCGGATTCGCCGAGCAGACGCTCGCGCAGGACCGCAGCGGTGCGCTCCGGAACGTCTGGCGTGGCCACGACGCAATCGACCTTCTGGCTGCCGAGGTGCGCCACGGCGGCGTCGGCGTCGTTCGCGGTGAGCACGCCGACGTCGTCCGCCTTGAGATACTTGGCGAGCCAGTCGCGCTGCCCCTTCTGGCCGGCGACGATCAGCACGTTGTGACGGGCGCGGCGGGAGAACTTGGTGATCTTGTCGAGAAGCTCGTCGATCACCTCCTTGCCCTGGATCGGTTTGCCGACGAACGCATAGGCGCCCGCCTGCAGGGCGCGCTCGCGGCTCTCGTCGGTCGAGATCACCGTCACGGGGATGTGCCGCGTCTGCGGGTCGTGCTTCAGGCGATCGAGCACGCGCCACCCGCCGATGTCCGGCAGGTAGATGTCGAGGGTGATTGCCGCCGGACGGTATTCGCTGGCAAAGGCGAGCGCCGCGGCACCCTGGGTGCTCACGATCGCCTTGAAGCCCTTCTCGCGTGCTGCATCGAGCAGGAAGCGGGCGAAGCCGACGTCGTTCTCGACGATCAGCAGCACGCGATCGCCGATGCGCACATTGTCGCGATCGTCACCGAACTCGTTGACGAGGGTCGAGACGGTTTGTGCGTGCTCCGCCTCGTGCGCGTCGCGTGGCGGCCGGAGCACCTGCCGCGCAGCGGTGTCGTCCGGCAACGCAATCGGCGCTGCGGCCGTCGGCGGGACGACGATCTCCACCGGCGTGCGGGGCGCCGCCATCTTGCGCGTGTTGCGCGGCGGCGTGTAGACGATCGGCACGTACAGCGTGAACGTGCTGCCGACGCGGGGCTCGCTGACCAGGCGGATCTCGCCGCCGAGCAGGCGCGACAGCTCGCGACTGATCGCGAGGCCCAGACCCGTGCCGCCGTACTTGCGGCTCGTGCTTCCGTCCGCCTGCTGGAACGCCTCGAAGATGATCTGCTGCTTGTCGGCCGAGATGCCGATCCCGGTGTCCTGCACCGAGAAGGCGATCACGTCGCCCGCACGGTTCAGAACGTCGTTGGACGGGTCCCACCCGCCGCGGACGTGCTCGACGGTCATCGTGACGTGGCCGTGCTGCGTGAACTTGAAGGCGTTCGACAGCAGGTTCTTCAGCACCTGCTGCAGCCGCTTCGCGTCGGCGAACATGGCCGGCGGCAGCTGGGGTCCCATGCGGATGTTGAATTCGAGGCTCTTCGCCTCTGCGACATGACGGAACGTCCGCTCGACATAGCGGCGCAGATCGTCCAGCAGCAGATCGGTCGGATCGACCACGACCGTGCCAGACTCGATCTTCGACAGGTCGAGAATGTCGTTGATCAGCGTGAGGAGGTCGTTGCCCGACGCGTGGATCGTTTTGGCGAAATCGACCTGCCGCGGCGTCAGGTTGCCGCCGGCGTTCTTGCACAGCTGGTCGGACAGGATGAGCAGCGAGTTGAGCGGCGTGCGCAGCTCGTGCGACATGTTGGCGAGGAACTCGGACTTGTACTTGGAGGTGAGCGCGAGCTGCTCGGCCTTTTCCTCCAGCGCCTTGCGTGCCTGCTCCACCTCCGCGTTCTTGCGCTCCACTTCCTGGTTCTGGTGCGCGAGGAGGCCAGCTTTTTCCTCGAGCTCCTGGTTGGTCTGCTGGAGCTCCTGCTGGCCCTTCTGGAGCTCGTGCGCGAGGGACTGCGACTGCTTGAGCAGGTCCTCCGTGCGCGTGTTGGCTTCGATGGTGTTGATCACGATGCCGATCGACTCGGTCAGCTGATCGAGGAAGTCCTCCTGCGTCGGGCTGAACCGCTCGAACGACGCCAGCTCCAGCACGCCCTTGACCTGGCCTTCGAACATCACCGGCAGCACCAGGATGTTGGTGGGCGGCGCCGCTCCGAGACCCGAGGCGATCGAGATGTAATCCGGCGGCACTTTGGCCAGCAGGATCTTCTCCTTGTCTGCCCCGCACTGACCCACGAGACCTTCGCCCAGCTCGACGCGGCTGCCGAGCGCGCTCTGGCCCTTCGAGCCGTAGCCAGCAAGGAGCGTGAGGCCGGGTGGATCGCCCGACGAGTCGAGGACGTAGAACACCGCGTGCTGGGCGGTCACCACTGGCGCGAGCTCGGACAGGATCAGGCGGCCGACCGTGTTGAGATCCTTCTGGCCCTGCAGCATCCGGCTGAACTTGGCGAGGTTCGTCTTCAGCCAGTCCTGCTCGGTGTTCTTGCGCGTCGTGTCGCGCAGGTTGCGGATCATCTCGTTGATGGTGTCCTTCAGCGCGGCCACTTCGCCGCGCGCTTCCACCGTGATGGATCGCGTCAGGTCACCCTGCGTCACCGCGGTAGCCACCTCGGCAATCGCGCGCACCTGCGTGGTGAGGTTGGCCGCGAGCTGGTTCACGTTCTCCGTGAGCCCCTTCCACGTGCCCGACGCGCCCGGCACCTTCGCCTGACCGCCCAGCTGGCCCTCGACGCCCACTTCGCGGGCCACCGTCGTCACCTGGTCGGCGAACGTGGCCAGCGTGTCGATCATGCTGTTGATGGTATCGGTCAGCGCGGCGATCTCGCCCTTGGCTTCCACCGTGAGCTTCTGCTTGAGGTCACCGTTGGCGACGGCCGTCACGACGCGCGCGATACCGCGCACCTGGCTGGTGAGATTGCCGGCCATGAAGTTCACCGAATCGGTGAGGTCCTTCCACGTGCCGGCCACCCCCTTCACGTCGGCCTGACCGCCGAGGATGCCTTCCGTGCCCACCTCGCGCGCCACCCGGGTCACTTCCGACGCGAACGACGAGAGCTGGTCCACCATGGTGTTGATGGTGTTCTTGAGCTCCAGAATTTCACCTTTCACGTCCACGGTGATCTTCTTCGAGAGGTCACCGGATGCGACGGCCTTGGTCACGTCGGCGATGTTGCGCACCTGGCCGGTGAGGTTCGACGCCATGAAGTTCACCGAGTCGGTCAGGTCCTTCCAGGTACCGGCGACACCCTGCACGTCGGCCTGGCCACCGAGCCGTCCTTCCGTGCCAACCTCGCGCGCCACCCGCGTCACTTCGGAAGCGAAGGACCGGAGCTGGTCCACCATGGTGTTGATGGTGTTCTTGAGCTCGAGAATCTCGCCCTTCACGTCCACCGTGATCTTCTTGGAGAGGTCACCGTTGGCCACGGCGGTCGTGACGTCGGCGATGTTGCGCACCTGCGCCGTGAGGTTGCCGGCCATGAAGTTCACCGAATCGGTAAGGTCCTTCCACGTGCCGGCTACACCCTGCACGTCGGCCTGCCCGCCGAGCTTGCCTTCGGTGCCCACCTCGCGCGCCACCCGGGTCACTTCCGAGGCGAACGACGAGAGCTGGTCCACCATGGTGTTGATGGTGTTCTTGAGCTCGAGGATTTCGCCCTTCACGTCCACCGTGATCTTCTTGGAGAGATTCCCGGAGGCGACGGCCTTGGTCACGTCGGCGATGTTGCGCACCTGGCCGGTGAGGTTCGAGGCCATGAAGTTCACCGAGTCGGTCAGGTCCTTCCACGTGCCGGCGACGCCGCGCACATCGGCCTGCCCACCAAGAATCCCTTCGGTGCCGACCTCGCGCGCCACCCGCGTCACTTCGGAGGCGAACGAGCGCAGCTGGTCCACCATGGTGTTGATGGTGTTCTTGAGCTCCAGAATTTCACCTTTCACGTCCACCGTGATCTTCTTCGACAGGTCACCATTGGCTACCGCAGTCGTCACGTCGGCGATGTTGCGCACCTGGCCGGTCAGGTTCGAGGCCATGGAGTTCACCGAGTCGGTCAGGTCCTTCCAGGTGCCCGCGACGCCCTGCACTTCCGCCTGGCCGCCGAGCTTGCCTTCCGTGCCCACCTCGCGCGCGACGCGCGTCACCTCCGCGGCGAAGGAGCGGAGCTGGTCCACCATGGTGTTGATGGTGTTCTTGAGCTCGAGGATCTCGCCTTTCACATCCACCGTGATCTTCTTCGACAAGTCACCCGTCGCCACCGCGGTCGTCACGTCGGCGATGTTGCGTACCTGCGCGGTAAGGTTCGAGGCCATCGAGTTGACGGATTCGGTCAGGTCCTTCCACGTGCCGGCCACGCCCTGCACTTCGGCCTGGCCGCCGAGCTTGCCTTCGGTGCCCACCTCGCGCGCGACGCGCGTCACTTCCGAGGCGAACGACGAGAGCTGGTCCACCATGGTGTTGATGGTGTTCTTGAGCTCGAGGATCTCCCCCTTCACGTCCACCGTGATCTTGCGCGAAAGGTCGCCGCGCGCGACCGCCTTGGTCACGTCGGCGATGTTGCGCACCTGACCGGTCAGGTTGGAGGCCATCGAGTTCACCGACTCGGTCAGGTCCTTCCAGGTCCCGGCCACACCCTGCACGTCGGCCTGGCCACCAAGCCGTCCTTCGGTGCCGACCTCGCGCGCCACCCGCGTCACTTCCGATGCAAACGACCGGAGCTGGTCCACCATGGTGTTGATGGTGTTCTTGAGCTCGAGGATCTCCCCCTTCACGTCCACCGTGATCTTCTTGGAGAGGTCACCGCCCGCCACGGCCTTGGTCACGTCGGCGATGTTGCGCACCTGACCCGTGAGGTTGGAAGCCATGGAGTTCACGGAATCCGTGAGGTCCTTCCACGTGCCGGCCACGCCCTTCACGTCGGCCTGCCCGCCCAGGATCCCTTCCGTGCCCACTTCCCGCGCCACGCGCGTCACTTCCGAGGCGAACGACGAGAGCTGGTCCACCATGGTGTTGATGGTGTTCTTGAGCTCGAGGATCTCGCCTTTCACGTCCACGGTGATCTTCTTCGACAGGTCTCCGGAGGCCACCGCCTTGGTCACATCGGCGATGTTGCGCACCTGACCGGTAAGGTTCGACGCCATCGAGTTCACGGAGTCGGTGAGGTCCTTCCACGTGCCCGAAACGCCTTCCACCTGCGCCTGGCCGCCGAGCTTGCCTTCCGTGCCCACCTCGCGCGCCACGCGCGTCACTTCCGACGCGAACGACCGCAGCTGATCCACCATGGTGTTGATGGTGTTCTTGAGCTCGAGGAACTCGCCCTTGACGTCCACGGCGATCTTCTTGGAGAGGTCGCCCGTCGCGACGGCGGTCGTCACGTCCGCGATGTTGCGCACCTGCGCCGTGAGATTGCCAGCCATGGAGTTCACGGAATCGGTCAGGTCCTTCCAGATGCCCGCCACGCCCTTGACCTTGGCCTGGCCGCCGAGCATGCCCTCGGTGCCGACCTCGCGCGCCACCCGCGTCACTTCGGCGGCGAAGGACCCGAGCTGGTCCACCATCTTGTTGACCGTCTTGGCGGTCCGCAGGAATTCGCCCTGCAGCGGTGCGCCGTCGACTTCGAGCGCCATGGTTTGCGACAGGTCGCCCTGCGCCACGGCGCCAATCACGCGGGCCGTCTCGCTGGTCGGGTGCACGAGGTCGTCGATCAGCACGTTCACGGCGTCGATGGACTCGGCCCAGAAGCCGGTCACGTCGCCCAGCGTGCCGCGCTTGTTGAGCTTGCCCTCCTTGCCGACGACGCGCGACAGACGGGCGAGCTCTTCCGCCATTCGCGCATTGCGCTCGACGACGTCGTTGAAGGCGTCGGATACGCGTCCGAGCAGCCCGATCCACTCGGCCGGCAGCCGGACCGATGCGTCACCGCGCTTCAGGGCGTTGAGCGCACCGAGGATGGCGGTCAGTTCTTCGTTGGAAACGACTTGGTCGGCGAGTTGCATGCGCACTCCGGGATCGGATAGGGCTGGACGAAATCAGGAAGACGCGGGAAACGCCTGCGGGGAGGCGTACACGCGGCGATGGATCAGCGCAACCTGGATGTGCAGACGCGCACCTGGCGCATCCGGGCGCAGGCGGGGGCAGACGGGCACGAACGGCTGGATTGGAACCGTCGACACCTCTTCACCAGGGCGGAAATATCGTTGTCAGCCGGCGCGGCGCGCGGGCCATTTGCGCAAGCCCACGCAAATTGCATGCGCACGTGCAGACAACAGGTTACGACGGGTATCTCAACGAATAGAGCACAAATTACACCACGCCCCGTGCAAATAGTGCACGCAGAATGCACATCCTTTGACTAGAGGATCGGCGCTTCCGAACCGGGTAATGCCGGCCGCGCGAGGAACGTGCCGCGGATGCCGCGCGAGACTGTCTGAGGTGTTCTGGCCTCGGGCACCGCCGCGGGGGTGAATGCGGCGTAGAACTGCCGTACGCGCTTCACGTAGGCAACCGTTTCCGGATAGGGAGGTATCTGGTTGTTGTGGCGCTCGACAGCCGTCTCTCCGGCGTTGTAGGCCGCGAGCGCAAGGCCGAGATCATTGGCGAAGCGCGCCAGCAGATCGCGCAGGTAACGCGTGCCGACCTGCAGGTTGACCGCCGGGTCGAGGAGCTTCTGCTCCGCCGAACGTCGGCGATCCGTGGTCACGCCGTAGCGCGCAGCGGTCTCCGGCATCACCTGCATCAGCCCCCGAGCCCCCTTGGGTGAGATGGCGCCCGGCTCGAAACCCGATTCGACTGCCACGATGGCCTTGACCAGCGCGGGGTCGACATCGTGTTGAACGGCATGTCGCTCGATGAGCGTCCTGAAGCGGGCCGTATTGGGGTCGTTGGCAAGCCGCTGGAATGCGGCCGTCTTGACGAAGGGATCGGCGGCCGCCGCGGCCGGTTGTTCCTCGGCGCTGGTCGCGGCTGTTGCGTCGGCATCACCACCCTTGAAGAACAGGTGGTAGCGATCGTCGAGACGCTGCGGCGCCACATGCGCCTCACCCGCCTCGTCCACGTAGCCCCAGACTTCCGCACGCACGGCATTCCCGCCGACCATCAGCGCGATCGCGACCGCTATCATCAGGGACTTGCGGCATCCCGCGTGGGTGGGTCGGGCAGGCAGACGGCAACGAAATGGCATCGGACGCACTTTCCTTGGATGGGCAACGGTGGGCCGCGCTCGGACGGCTGCCCGCGGCAGCGCTCTCTGACCGCCGATGCGGTGAAATGATTCCCCGCGAAACCTGGCAACCGAGTGCGAACCGGCAGAAGCTCGCGGCTGGCCCGAGCTAGCAATGCCCAGTCGCCGCTATCACCACAACGTCTACGTGGTCGAGCTGGCAAGCGCCGTCTTGCTCGAGCCGCGCTTCCGACGCTGCAATCCCGATTATCGCATTGGCCAGCCGTGCGTTTACGTGGGCATGACGGGTCTCGACCCCGACGAGCGTTTCGACAAGCACAAGGCGGGCGTGAAGGCGAACCGGTTCGTTACGCGCTATGGCGTGCGGCTCATGCCGGAGCTCTATGAGGTCTACAACCCGATGCCCTACCAGGCGGCGCAGGAGATGGAGGTCGAGCTGGGGATCGCGCTGCGCGAGGAGGGATACGGCGTCTGGCAGGGCTGACGGCTACCGCGATTTGCCGGCGGCCGCCGCAAGGGTGCGCTGGGCATGGGGACCGCACACCACGACGTCGACATGGGCCTCGAGCAGCGCGCGGCGCACCGGGAAACCGCCCGGATAGACATCCATCGCCGCGATCAGCAGCGCCCGCAGCTCCGGCGACGGCAGCAGGCCGCGTTCAGCAACATAGCCCACCAGGAAGCGATGCAGCGCGCGCCGCTCCAGGGTGATGAGGCCGTGAGGGCTGGCGCGGTGGACTGGAATGATTTTCGCAGTAGGCGGAGGCATGGCGTACGACCGGGATCACAGGACGACACTAGCCGATGCGCACCGGCTGCTCTTTGATGCCGCTCAATGCTGCAGCCCGGCTGTAGGGCGTCTCCTACGCGCTCTGCTCGCAGAGGACGATGCCGGGTGCGGTGCTGCCATTTCATAATTCCGCCCTGACGGCAAAGGCCTTTTATGTCACACCAGTTCGCCCAGATGGGGAGCGCCGCCGGCGAGCGTGAGAACGCCGCCCGCAAGACCATCCTCGTCGTGGAAGACGAGGACGCGCTGTTGCATGTGCTGGCGCTGATTCTCGAGGAGGAAGGCTATCGCGTGCTCACCGCGCGCAACGGCCGGGCCGCCCTCGACGTTTATCGAAATCAGGGTGCCGACGTCATCGTCACCGACTTCATGATGCCCGACATGGGCGGCGGTGAGCTCTTGGGCGCCGTGCACCAGGAGCGGCCGAGATTGCCGGTAATCGTCATGAGCTCGCTCGAGGAAGAGATCGTCACCCGCGCCTGCCTGGGGCATGCCCGCTTCTTCCGCAAGCCCTTCGACGTGCCCGAATTTCTCAACTCGGTCGCCGCGCTCGCCACGACGGGCGGGCGCGATCACCTGCGTCTCGTCAAGTAGTCGCGCTGCAGCAAGCGAAACGCGCGGCCCGCCGGATACCAGGCGGGCCTGGCAGTCCTTGACGAACACCGCAATGCTCGGTGCTGCCGGTGACACTGCACGGCGTGTCCGGCGGTCCCATGCAAGCATGCAAGCACCCCGCCGCACGCGGCACCGCCGGTGGCGATGCCTCGTAAGCGATGCGCGTCATCGAGCGATCAATCGCCCTTTCCCTTGTCCTTTTCTTTGTCCTTGTCTTTCTCTTTGCCTTTTTCTGCAGCAGCGCCTTGGCCGCGCCCGCGCTCGGCGCCGGCGGCAGGTGCAACCGGTGCGCCAGGAGCAGGAGCGGCTGCAGGCGGCGGCGGTGAAGGCGGCGGCGCCTTGGCGGGCGCGGGCCTTGGCGCTGGCGGTGCCGCCGGCGTTGCAGGTATTGCAGGTGGTGCAGCGACTGGGCGCGCGGCGCGCTGCTCGCCCGCCCCCGGCCGCGCAGGCGGCACCGGCGGCCGGGCCTCCGGCGGTGGCAACGCTACCGGGGGTGCGGCTGGCGCGGCCTTCACCGGCTCCGCGGCACGCCCTGGAGCGTTCCCACGTTGCCGGGCTTCGGGTCTCGGTCCCGGTGCGACGGCCGGTGGCTCCGGCGGTGTTGCGACAGCTGGCGGCGGCGTGACCGGCGGCAGGTTTGCCGGTGCCTGCGCCGCGCCGCGGCCGCTGCGACCGTTGTTACGGGCCGCTCCCGGTCCGGCAGCGGCATTGCCAGCGGTTGCCGGCTCGGGCGCGCCATGTGGCACCGGCGTCGGCGATGCCGCTCCGCTTGGAGCCATCGCCGGCGCGGACGGAGCGGCACCAGGGGCAGGCTGCGACTCGCGCTGACGATCGCGCCCACGAGCGCCGGCATCGCGGCGCTGATCAGCGGGTTTGGCTTCCGGCGCCGCACCGCTCGGTGCCGGCGCAGCGGACGGTGCAACCGAGGTGGGTGGCGCAGCCGCGGCGGGCGGCGTTCCTGGTGCCGGTGTTCCCGCCCCTGTCGCCCTCCCCGCAGCCGCTGCCGGAGCTCGCGGCGGACCACCATTGCGACCTCGTTCACCGCCGCGTGGAGCATTGCTCCCCGCGGCCGCCGCGGGAGCGGTGGCTCCGGGTACGCCGGGTGCATTGGCGGCAGCAGCCGGCCCTGCGCCCGCGGCTCCTGCTGCCGGAGGCGGTGAACCCTCCGGTCGACCACGATGCTCCGCAGTGGCCGCCGGGGTGGCCGGCTGAGCGGTCGTCGCCACCACGCGCACGCGTTCGCGGGGTCGGGCACGATTGGCGTCGCGCAGCGGATTCGCGTCGACGACGACGCCGCCCGGATTGAGCTGAGTCGGGGCGAACGCCGGCGGGCTCGCCGGGGGCGCTGTCTTGGCGACTGCTTGTCGCTGCGCGACCGCCTCCGGCGGCTTGACGCGTGCGGCGCCGGTGGCTCCGATCACGCTCGCGCGGGAAGGTGCGAACGCGGGCGCAGCGACGACCGGTGCGCTCCGCAGCACCTGCGCAATCTGCTGGGCCGGCAACGTCGCGCGGGCCACCGGGCGCGAGTCGACGAAGGCGCTCGCGGCCACTGCCGTGACTGCACCCGGATCGCGATACCGGTAACGGGTTTCCTGCACCGCATTCGGACTGTTGTAGATATTGGTCACGATCGTCGTGTTCACGCGGGTGTTGGTGACATTGACGCGCGTGAAGTACTCGCGGCTGACTTGATACGCCGGCCGATAGACCTCTCCCGGCGCGAGCGGGAACCACGCCACGCCACGCGTGGACGTCCCGCCAACGCTGACGCTGAAGTTGTTGCCGCCGACGAAGACAACCAGCGCCGGAGCGTACACGGGCCGCACGTCCGTCGGTCCTGGCACCCAGCCCCAGTGATCGCGCACGCGTGTCCAGCGTCCGTAATGGAACGGGGCGAAGCCCCACGGGGCGTCGTCGACCCACGTCCATCCCCATGGGTCGATCCACGTCCAGTGACCGTCGCGATACGGCGCCCAGTCAGCCGGCACGGAGCGCGGAATCCACACGTTGCCGTACTCGGCGACGACGCTCCACGAACCGTACTGGTCGAGATCCTCGTAACCGATCATCGTCCGGGGGACGTAACGCGCGCTAACCGCGCGATCGTGCCGGGCGTCACGCGCGAGCGCCCAGCGGTCGAATTCATCGGCGGCCGGGATGCGGGCGTAGTCGTTGTCCAGGTTGGTCCCGTAGTAGCGAAACCATTGGCCCCGTTCGACGAGGTACGAACGCCCCTCGCCGTAGACCTCGCCGTTGCCATCGCGCACGGCGACAACGGTGCTGTCTCCTTGCGGGTCGACCTCGACGCGATAAGTGCCAGGACTGGTGATCGCGAAGGCAAGATTGGGCGTGTCGATCTCGAACGTCTCGCCATCGCCGAGGACGCGAACGCGCACGTTCACGCGGCCCTCGCCGACCTCGAGCTGCGTGATGCGCTCGTCGATGTTGAGAATGGTGACGCTCGTGCGTGGCGCAGCGTGGAGCACGCCCGTTCCGAACTCGAGCTCGGCGCGCGCATTCGCGTCGGTCCACAGGCGATCGCCGATGAAGAATGGCCGATTGACGCGCGCCTGGACCCAGTTGTCCGGATCGAGCGCCGGCGAGAAGCTGACCGCACCCGTGGTATAGCTCAGGCGGGCGACGCGCGCCGGTGGATCGGCAAGCGCGGTGGCAGCGAGCGCCGACGCCGTGATGCCGACGAGCAGCAGCAAGATCCTGCGGAACATTGAAGCGTGCATGACGACTCCCTGCCCATGCGCCGGCAAAGCGGCGCGGTTTTTCGATGGTCGGCGGGATGCGCCCGTGAAGAGCGCTCAGGCGGGGCCCGCGAGCCGATGCTGCGGGTGGGCCTGCCGGCTCCGGCCGTTGTTACCTCTACCAGAGCAAACGCTGTGCCGCGGGCCACGGTTGACCGGGAGCCCGACAAAGCTCGAAGCCGGGCGCTGCGTGCGTCCGGTGATTTGTAATTTTTACCCGATCCGCATCACAAAGGTCGTGCGACCGCCACACGCACCCTACGTGTCCCGCGCCGCGAGGTGATTCGTGCAACGCGCGAGCCACTGTGCGGTGAGCTTCTCCTGCACGTTGTTCTGGCGCAGGCGCGAATCGAGCGCGCTGAAGTCGACCGCGTCCAGCGACTGGTCCTGGTTGAAGCACGAGAACACGTAACGCGTTTCGCCGGTCACCGGATCGCGCTGCGGTTGCAGGCACTGTGCGCAGATCTCCTTCATCATGCACTGCATCGGCGAGTTGATGGAACCGATGGCCCGATGCGAGGGTTTGAGGTGGGCGGCCAGCACGCCATGCCGCGCGGCACCGACGGCTGCCATCATGCGGTCCGAGCCGATCGCGATGATGCGATCACACGCGTCGAATCGAATGACCTGGTCGCCCAGCGCACCACTCGCATAAGCCTGCATGGCCTCGACGATGTTGCCGACGAAGGCGCGGTCCTGCGGGCGTCGCGGCGCGAACCCCGGAGCCTCGTCGCAGCACCAGACCACCGCGTCGGCCGCTGCCTCGATCTCCTCGACCTTGTAGCGGTCGATGATCTTCTTGTAGCCGGCGAAATAGAGCACCCGCGACCCGGCGCGGCGGAATGCCTGGCCGATGGAAAACAGCACGGCATTGCCAAGCCCGCCGCCGGCGAGCACGACGGTTTCATCGGGCTCGATTTCGGTCGGCGTGCCGGTGGGGCCCATGAGGACCACCGGTTCGCCCGGACGCAGTACGGTGCACAGGCTGGACGAGCCGCCCATCTCCAGCACGATGGTCGACACGAGTCCCTGCTCGCGGTCCACCCACGCCCCCGTAAGCGCGAGACCTTCCATGGCGAGGCGCGTGCCGTCAACCACCGGCGCGAGGCTCTCGAAGTTCTGCAGCCGGTAGAACTGGCCGGGCTGGAAGCGACGCGCCGCGGCCTTCGCGCGCACCACGACTTCGACGATGGTCGGCGTCAGTCGCTCCACACGCACGACACTTGCGCGAAGCTCGTCGTTGAGGTGCTGCAGGAACGCAGCATCGGATACGGTGCTGGTGGGCGCGATGTCCGCGAGCAGGCGCGACACGATCGGGTGCCCCTGCTTCGCGCTCGCCATCGCCTTCACTACATTGCCGTGGAACGACGGATGCAGGTCGCCGAAAAAGCTGATCGCACGGCCGTCGGGGCGACGTTCGGTGACCACGGCCGGCACTTCCGGCTTGGCGAGACCGCGCACGGGCTTGACCGAGCGGCCTTCCTCGTCGAGCAACTGGAAATACTTGCCGTCGAGATGGAAATGCTCTGCGTCTTCGCGCGCCAGCACGGTGTTCGGCTGGGTGCCTGCGGCGACGAGGATCGTGCGTGCCGCGAGCAGCGCGTGCCCCGTTTCGTGCCACACGCCATCGCCGTCGTTGCGCTGCACCGAGACGCGCAGGCCGGCCGCATGGCCTTGCGCGTCGACCTCGATCGCCAGCGGCGTGAGGCCTTCGGCGAAGCGGATCCCTTCCTCCAGCGCCTTCTCGACCTCCTCGTGATTGAGCGTGTAGGACGGGCTGTCGACGAGTCGCCGCCGATACGCGATGGTTGCCCCGCCCCAGCCTTGCAGCAACTCCACCACGCGCGCCGCGCGCTGCTCGGCACGCGCCGCCGCACGCTCGGCGCGAAGCGCGCGCGCATGCCGCAGGAATTCTTCCGCAATTTCCCGCTCCGTCGGCGACCACGCCGTCTCCACGGCATCTTTGCCGCGCTCCGCGGCCAGCACCTCGTAGCGCGCGAGGAATTTCTCGACCTGCACCGGGTAGTAGGCGAGCGCCTCGGTCGCCGTGTCGATCGCGGTCAGGCCACCGCCGATCACCACCACCGGCAGACGCACCTGCATGTTCGCGACGGAATCGAGCTTGGCCGCCCCGGTGAGCTGCAGCGCCATCAGGAAATCGGAGGCGGTACGCACGCCCTGCGCGAGGCCGTTGGGCAGCTCGAGCACCGTGGGTCGCCCGGCACCGGCTGCCAGAGCAATGTGATCGAAGCCCGCGGCGAAGGCATCCTCGGCCGAGATCGTCCCGCCGAAGCGCACACCGCCGAACAATGCGAAGCGATCGCGGCGTTCGATCAGCAGCCGCAGGACCTTGAGAAAGTTCTTGTCCCACCGCACCGTGATGCCGTACTCGGCGACGCCGCCGAAACCGGCCATGAGGCGCTCGTCGAGGGGCTCGCGCAAGGCGCCAATGTCACGCACCGGCGCGAACGGCACGCGCTCGCCCGCCGGCGTGACGCCCGAAAGACCGGCGTCGAGCGGCTCGATCTTCAGGCCGTCGACGCCAACCACGGTGTGACCGTCGTTGAGCAGGTGATGGGCGAGCGTGAACCCCGCCGGACCCATGCCGACCACCAGCACGCGCTTGCCCGATGCAGGCTTCGGCACAGGTCGTCGCAGGTGCAGCGGATTCCACCGCGTGAGGAGGCTGTAGATCTCGAAGCCCCACGGCAGCTCCAGCACATCCTTGAGCACGCGGGTTTCGGATTGCGGAATGTCGACAGGATCCTGTTTCTGGTAGATGCAGGACTTCATGCAATCGTTGCAGATCCGGTGCCCCGTGCCCGCCGCCATCGGGTTGTCGACGCAGATCATCGCCAGCGCCGCGACGGCCCAGCCTTCGGCGCGCAGCTTGTGGAATTCGGAGATGCGCTCTTCCAGCGGGCAGCCGGCGAGCGAGACGCCAAACGGGCTTTTCTTGAACGGATCTGCAGGGCGCGAGCCATCCGCCGGCTTTTTCTCCAGCAGGCCGCGCGCACACGAATCCTTGCCCTGTTCATGACACCAGATGCAGTAGTGCGCCTGGTCCAGCGCCCCGACGAGGTCGGTGCCGGGATCGGTGAGTGCGAAGCCGTCACGCCGGCGCACGTGATCGCCGGTGAGCTTCCAGGCTTCCACCTCGCCGACGTGCGTGACCTCGATCGGCACGAGCCGCAGCGCATCGAGCTTGCGCGGGGCGCGAAAGAGCACGCCGCGCTTGTGGGCGGCGCGACCCTCCGGCGTATGTGCTGCCCATGCCGCGTAGCGCGTGGCGAGGTCCAGTTCGACCGCGTGCTCCGCGGGGGCGAGCTGCCAGCGCGTCACGGCATTGGCGAAGTCGAGTTCCTTGAAGTCCGGGCCCAGTTCCGCCCCGAGCGTCGCGCGCAACGCCGCGCCGTCGAAGCCCGCGGCCACGTCGGCCCTGTACGCGTTCATCGCCTTGCGCTGCACGAACAGACGCTTGACGGCAAAGAGCGGCGCGAGCTCGTGGTGCGCCGCTTCGAGACTGCGGACTTCTGGAACGATCCCGAAGAGCTGCGCGACGAAGTCCTCCAGGTGCGGCCCTACTGCGATCAGCAGCTCGGATTCCTGCTTCAGCGACAGCGCACTGGGGTTGTCGCGCGCACTGCGCAGCGCACCCGCGAGGTGGCCATCGGCGCCTTCGAGATGCTCGAGGAAGTGCGCGTCGATGCGCGCCGCGCCCTCGACGCTATACAGCGAGTCGAAGTCGAGGCCGAAAGCCAGCGATAATGAGGGTGCGGAATCGAGAGGCATGGACATGGGGGCGGCCGGCCCGGAGGACGGCGGGCGAGTGCGGCAGCAGGACGCACGCGCAGCGAATGATCAAACCAGCGATTTTACCGCCCGGGAGGCATTCCCGTCCGGCACTCTGGTTCTATCGTCATGCTTTCGACGACAGCCCGCGGTCCATTACCGTCCGCGGGTCAACCGCCGCACCGGCCGGGCGTTGAGGGCTGGCCTGCAACAGCAAGGCATCGAGGAGATCGCATGAAGCGTGTGGCGCAATGGATGGCGGCAGGATCGCTCGTCGCAGTCGCGGTGCTGTCGGGCGTGGCCGCCGCACAGACGATCCGTGTCGGCGAGCTCAACAGCTACAAGCAGTTTCCGGCATTCCTGGAGCCGTACCGCAAGGGCATGGAACTCGCGCAGGACGAGATCAATGCCGCCGGCGGCGTGCTCGGACGGCCTCTCGAGATCATCGTGCGCGACGACAACGGCAATCCGGGCGATGCGGTCCGGGTCGCCGAGGAGCTGCTCACGCGCGAGCACGCGGTGATGCTGCTCGGCACGTTCGCATCGAACGTCGGTCTCGCGGTTGCCGACCTCGCGAAGCAGCGCAAGGTGGTGTTTCTCGCCGCAGAGCCGCTCACCGACAAGATCGTCTGGGAGAACGGCAACCGCTATACGTTCCGGCTGCGCGCCTCGACGTATATGCAGACGGCGATGCTGGTGCCGGAAGCCGCGCGTCTCGGTAAGAAACGCTGGGCCATCGTGTACCCGAACTATGAATATGGCCAGGCGGCGACGGCGGCGTTCAAGCAGCAGCTCGCCGCACTGCAGCCCGGCAACGTCGAGTTCATCGAACAGGCGGTGACGCTCGGCAAGATCGAAGCGGGTCCGGTCGTCCAGGCGCTGGTCGATGCCAAGCCGGATGCCATCTTTTCGTCGCTGTTCGGCCCCGATCTTGCCCGCTTCGTGCGCGAGGGACAGCTCCGTGGCCTGTTCAAGGATCGGCCGGTGCTGAACCTGCTTGGCGGCGAGCCGGAGTACCTCGATCCGCTCAAGGACGAGGCGCCGGTCGGCTGGTGGGTCACGGGCTACCCCTGGTATGCCATCGACACGCCCGAGCACAAGCGTTTTCGGGATGCCTACCAGGCAAAATTCAAGGATTACCCGCGACTGGGCTCGGTGGTCGGCTACAGCGCCGTGCGTGCGGCCGCGGCAGCGCTGCAGAAAGCGGGCTCGACCGACCCGGAGAAGCTGGTGGCGGCATTCACCGGGCTCGGCGTCGATACGCCCTTCGGACGGGTGACGTTTCGCGCGATCGATCACCAGTCGACCATGGGGGCTTATGTGGGCCGCACCGCAGTGCGCGACGGCAAGGGCGTGATGGTCGACTGGCGCTACGCCGACGGCAAGGACTTCCTGCCGCCGGACGACGTGGTCCGGCGCCTGCGACCCGTGCAGTAGCCGTTGGACGAGCCGGCCCGCCTCTGTGCGGCCGACCGGCTAGAATCGGGGCCCGCATCCTCTCGGGGCCGATGCGCGCACCAGGCGCGCGCGCCCCGCTGACACCGTCTTGTCCAGCTTCTCCGCCGGCGCCCTGTTCGCGCAGCTCGTCACCGGGCTGGCGAGTGCATCGTCACTGTTCGTCGTTGCGGCGGGCCTGACGCTGATCTTCGGCGTCACCCGCGTGGTCAACTTTGCGCATGGCTCCCTGTATATGCTCGGCGCCTATCTCGCGGTGACGGTGATCCAGGCGCTGCCGGAAGCCGGATGGGCGTTCTGGGCGGGCGTGCTCGTCGCGGCACTTGCCGTCGCGGCACTTGGTGCGCTCATGGAACGCACCCTCCTCAAGCCGATCTACGGCGCGCCCGAACTGTTGCAGCTGATCGCGACGTTCGGCGTGGTGCTGATCGTACGCGATGCGGTGCTCGCCGCGTGGGGCGCAGAGGACCTCCTCGGCCCGCGTGCACCGGGGCTGCGCGGTGCGGTCGACATCATGGGCCGTGCGATTCCGTCGTACGACCTTTTTCTGCTGGGGCTCGGCCCCCTCGTGCTGCTCGGCTTGTGGTGGCTGCTCGCGCGGACGCGCTTCGGCATGCTCGTGCGCGCCGCGACCGAGAACCGCACGATCGCCGCCGCGCTGGGCATCGACGAGCGCCTGCTCTTCACCGTCGTGTTCACCCTCGGCGCGGGGCTCGCGGGTCTCGCGGGCGCCCTGCAACTCCCCCGCGAACCTGCCAATCTCGGCATGGATATCGCGATCATCGCAGAGGCTTTCGTCGTGACGGTGGTCGGCGGGCTGGGGTCCATCCCGGGGGCCTTCGTGGCTGCGCTGCTCATCGGCCTCACGAAGGCGCTTTGCGTGGCGCTCGGAACCGTGAACATCGCCGGCGTGGCCGTGGCGTTCCCCAAGCTCACGCTGGTGGCCGAGTTCGTCGTGATGGCGATCGTATTGAGCGTGCGGCCACAGGGACTCCTCGGCGCGCCGGTGACCATCGCACCGGTGACCACGATCCCCGAGCAGCGGCGCCTCGTTCGCCCCCCCGGCATGCGCGCCGTGGCGGGCGGCGTCGTCGCGCTCGCGGTTGCGGCATCGCTGCCGCTCTTCACCGATACGTACACGCTGATCCTGGCTACCGACGTGCTCGTGTTCGCGCTCTTCGCGGCGAGCCTCCAGTTCATGATGGGCGCTGGCGGCATGGCCTCGTTCGGGCACGCGGCCTATTTCGGGCTCGGCGCCTACGCGGCGGCGATGGTGCTGAAGGCCGGATGGCCGATGTTCGGGGCAGTGGCAGCAGCGCCGGTCGTCGCCCTCGCCGGCGCCGTCGTGTTCGGCTGGTTTTGCGTGCGCCTGTCGGGCGTGTATCTCGCGATGCTGACGCTGGCGTTCGCCCAGATCGTGTGGTCGATCGTGTTCCAGTGGACCACCTTCACCGGCGGGTCGAACGGCCTCGTCGGGATCTGGCCCGCGGCAGCGCTCGCCGACAAGCGGGCGTACTACTGGTTCGCCTTGGCGCTGGTCGCCGTGGCGCTCGTCGCTATCGCATGGCTCGGTCAGAGCGCGTTCGGCTACGCGCTGCGGGGCGCGCGCGATTCACCGCTGCGCGCCGAGGCGCTTGGCATCGACGTCCGCCGCACGCAATGGCTTTCGTTCGCGCTCGCGGGTGGCTTCGCGGGTCTCGCAGGCGGCGTGTACGCGTTCTCCAAAGGCAGCATCTCGCCCGAAACGCTCGCCATTCCGCACTCCATCGACGCGCTGGTCATGGTGCTGCTCGGCGGGCTCAACGCACTCGCGGGACCGCTCCTCGGTGCTGCCGCCTTCACCTGGCTGCAGGATGGCCTCGCGCGCGTCACCGAATACTGGCGCGCGGCCATCGGCGTGGTCATTCTGCTGCTCGTGCTGGTGTTCCCCATGGGCATCGGCGGCGCCCTCGAGCGGCTCTTGTTGCGCTTGCGTTCGTGACTCCGGCACTGCGCGCGAGCGGTCTCAGGAAAGCCTTCGGCGGGGTCGAGGCGGTGCGTAATGTATCGCTGCAAGTGGAAGCGGGGGAAATCGTTGCGCTCATCGGCCCGAACGGCGCTGGCAAGACCACCTGCTTCAACTTGCTGAACGGCCAGCTGCGACCGGACCAAGGCACCGTGGAGCTGGAAGGACATCGCATCGACGGCCTGCCCCCGCGCGATGTCGCGCGGCACGGTGTGGCACGCACCTTCCAGGTAGCCGCGACCTTCCCATCGATGACGGTGCGCGAGAACGTGCAGGTCGCGCTGCTCGCCCATGCCGGATGGCAGGCGAGCCTCACGCGCCGCGCTCCTGCCGCCTTCCGCACCGAAGCCGATGCGCTGCTCGAGCGCGTGCGCATGACCCGCTTCGCCGACCAGGCTTGCGCGACCCTGGCCTATGGCGACGCGAAGCGCATCGAGCTCGCTCTGGCGCTGGCCGGCGAGCCCCGCGTGTTGCTGATGGACGAGCCCACGGCGGGCATGTCGCCGCGCTCCCGCGGTCGCTTGATGCAACTCGCCGCGGATCTTGCGCGTGCGCAGCGCATCGCGGTGCTGTTCACCGAGCACGACATGGATGTGGTGTTCGAGTTTGCCGACCGCATCATCGTTCTGGACAAGGGCGAAATCATTGCCAGCGGGACGGCCGCGGAGATCCGCGCCGATGCGCAGGTGCGCGCGGTCTATCTCGGCGAGGACACCGGGGCGACGCCCTGAAGCGCCTGCCATCCGGCCATCTACCCGCGCTCAGCAGCTACGACCGCAAACGCCCCAATCCGGCGTCCAGGTCGGCAATGAGGTCGTTCACGTCTTCGAGTCCGACGTGGAGGCGCAGGCACGGACCGCCGGGCGACCAGCTCGTGACGGTGCGCGTGCGCTCCGGCTCCGTGGGAATGATGAGGCTTTCGAACCCGCCCCAGCTCCAGCCCATCCTGAAGAGCCGCATGTGATCGAGCATGGCGGCGATGCGCTCCGGACCCACCGGCTGCAGCACCACGCCAAGCAGTCCCGATGCCGCGCGGAAATCGCGCCGCCAGAGCTCGTGCCCGGGTGCACCGGGCAGCGCCGGATACAGCACCTCCCGCACTTCCGCGCGATCGCGGAGCCACGTCGCAACGGCCAGGGCGCTGCGCTCGTGCTGCGCAAGACGCACGGCCAGGGTGCGCAATCCGCGCAGCGCCAGAAACGCGTCGTCGCTCGATGGCGTGACGCCCATGTCGGTCCAAAGCCGATGCAACGCCGGGAAGGTCGCGGCATTGGCGACGATGACGCCGAGCAGCACGTCGGAGTGGCCGCCGATGTACTTGGTCGCCGCGTGCACCGAAACGTCGACGCCGTGCTCGAAGGCGCGAAAGCCGAGCGGCGTCGCCCAGGTGTTGTCGAGCACCACTTTCGCGCCGTGCGCGTGCGCGGCCGCCGCAATCGCCGGGATGTCCTGCACCTCGAAAGTCAGCGAGCCCGGCGACTCGGTGAACACCACGCGCGTGTTGGACCGGAACAGCGCTGCGATGCCGGCACCAAGCGCCGGGTCGTAGTACGTCACGTCGATGTTCTGCCGGCGCAGATGGTTGTCACAAAAGCGGCGCGTGGGTCCGTACACGACATCGCTCACCAGCAGGTGGTCGCCTGCCGAGAGCATGGCCAGGAGCGGCAATGTCGTCGCGGTGAGGCCCGACGGCACGGCCAGCGCCCGGTGGCCGCCCTCGAGCGCGGCAATGGCGTCCTGCAGGTCGCAGACGGTCGGCATCCCGTGCAAGCCGTAGCTGACCGAACCGTAGGCGCCGCGCCGTGCCGCCTCGAGGTCGGCCACGGTCGGAAACAGGATCGTGGAGGCGCGGAATACCGGCGTGTTCACCGCCCCAAGATAGCGCTGCGGATCGCGCCCGAGATGCACGACCGCGGTGGCAGGTTTTTCGAACTCGTCGCTCATGGCGCCAGGCTGACGGGCGGGGCTGCGAACGCCTTGCAGATCGCGCTCACCTGCGCGCCCAGCGGCAGCGCCGCGTCGATCACCAGCGCGTCGTCGGGCTCCTCGAGCGCCGCGTACTGGCTGTCGAGCAGCGATGCCGGCATGTAATGGCCTTCACGCATCGCGAGCCGGCTCGCGATCGTCTCCCGATCGCCCTTCACATACACGAAGCGCACGCCGCCCGCCTGCAGCAGACGCGAGCGGTACGCCTGCTTCAGCGCCGAGCAGGCAAGCACCGCGTGCTCCTGCCGTGCATTGATCGCCGCCAGTTCGTCGCGCAGGCGGTCGAGCCACGGCCAGCGATCCTTGTCGGTCAGCGGAATGCCTTGCGCCATCTTGGCGACGTTCGCAGGCGGGTGAAAGTCGTCGGCATCCAGAAAATGCCAGCCGAGCGCATCGGCCACGGCGCGGCCGATCGTGGTCTTGCCGCAGCCGCAGACGCCCATCAGCACGATGATCATGCGCCGCCCTTCTGCACGGCATGACCGCCGAAGCGCTGGCGCATCATGGCGAGCATCCTGTCCGCGTATTCCCCCTTGCCCTGGCTTGCGAACCGCATCATGAGCGCGAGCGACATCACCGGTGCGGGCACGCCCTGCTCGATCGCCTCGAGCGCCGTCCAGCGTCCTTCGCCCGAGTCCGCGACGATGGGCGCAATGCCGGCAAGCTCGGCATCCTCGCGCAGCAGATCGGCGGTGAGATCGAGCAGCCAGGAGCGCACGACGCTCCCATGGCGCCACATTTCCGCGATGGCGGCCACGTCGAGCTCGAGTTCCGCCTTGTTGTGCATCAGGGTAATGCCTTCGGCGAACGCCTGCATCATCCCGTACTCGATGCCGTTGTGGATCATTTTCACGAAATGCCCTGCTCCGCACGGTCCGCAATGCAGCCACCCCGTTTCCGGCGTCGGCGCGAGCAGCTGCATGAAGGGCGTGACCGTCGCCGCGGCTTCCGCGCTACCGCCAAACATCAGGGCATAGCCGTTCTGCAACCCCCACACCCCGCCGGAGACGCCGCAATCCACGAACCGGATGCCGCGCGCCGCAAGCGTGGCGCCGCGACGCTGCGAATCGCGGTAGTACGCATTGCCGCCGTCGACCAGGGTGTCGCCCGGTTCGAGGTGATCGGCAAGCATCGCGAGCACCGTGTCCGTCGGCGCACCGGCAGGCACCATGAGCCAGAGAACACGCGGCGCCGTCAAGGCGGCGACGAGCGCGGGCACGCTCTCGTGCGTCGGGATGCCTGCTGCGGCAAATGCCTGCCGGGTGTCGGCGCTCTCGTCGAAGCCACGCACCGCACAACCCTGTCGCAGCAGGCGCCGCGCCATGTTGCCGCCCATCCGGCCGAGTCCGATCATGCCGATCTGCATCGCGGGGCCTGCTCGTGGAAAACGAAATCGTACCGCACCGGCATCACCGCGCGGGGTTGACTGCCAGCATGAGCGCCGGTTTCGAGCGTGCAGCAGCGATCGCCGCGGCCACGAGGAGCGCCGCGCCGGCCCACATGCGCCAACCGGGAACCTCCCCGAGCAGCGCCCACGCCAGCAGCATTCCATAAACCGGCTCGAGTGCGGCGACGATGCTCGCGAGGTGTGCGGTCACCGTACGCAGGCTGGCGATGAAGAGCGTATGGGCAAGCGCCGTGCACAGCACCCCGAGAGTGACCAGCAGCACGTAGTCACGCGGCGTCGGCGTGGCGGCCACAAACGCGGTCCAGGCAAACGGCAGCAGACATGCGGCAGCCGCAGCGTTCTGCCACAACGCGATGTCGAGCGCCGGCCGACGCTGCGCCTCGCGGCGGTTGATGACCGCGAGCAGCGCAAACGTCGCGGCGGATACGAGGCCCCATCCCAATCCGCGAATCGCCGCATCGCTCCAGTCCCACTGCGGCACGACCAGCACGAGACCACCGACCACCAGCAGCGACGTCCACCCGTCACGGGCGCGGAACGGCCGGCCGAGCATGAGGCATTCGAGCAGCAGGGTGAACAACGGGAAGGTTGCGTATCCGAGGAGGCCGATCGCCACGGTCGAGGTCTGCACCGCGGCAAAGAAACTGACCCAGTGCAGGGCGAGCACCGCACCGCTCGCGAACATCCGCAGCTCGACCCGTCGCCCGCTGGTCGGCCAGTGCGGACGGATGAGCGCCAGCGTGATGGCCGCAACGACGGTGCGGCCCAAGACGATCAGCACGGGGGAGAGCGCGATCCACTTGCCGAACAATCCCGCGAACCCGAACAGCAGGACCGCCGCATTCAGGGCGGCAAGCGAGCGCGCAGGGGCCGACGGGTTGGACACGCTTTCGACAGATCCGGTAATCGAAAAGGCACGTCATGCTACCCGAGCAGCCGCCCCCCAGGGCTGCCGGTCATGCAAGCGAGGCGCTAGAATCGGCCTCCCAAGATGCGCCCGGTCGCGGCGCGTTCGCCCCCCGCCAGGAGAGCCGTAACAATGCCCACGACCATCCCCGCTGCACAGATCGTCGACGCCGTGCGCAACGCGCCCGGCAACCGCGTCAAGGTGGCGGTCGCCGACATCGACGGCGTCCTGCGCGGCAAGTATCTCCACAAGGAGAAGTTCTTCTCCGTCGTCGACGGCGGGTTCGGTTTCTGCGACGTCGTGTTCGGCTGGGACATGATGGACGCGTGCTACGACAACACGACGCTCACGGGATGGCACAAGGGCTTCCCCGATGCGCACGCCCGCCTCGATCTCGGCACGTACCGCACGGTGCCATGGGACGACAACGTGCCGTTCTTCCTGGGCGAATTCATCACCCACCACGAGGGCCGCGAGGTGCCGCTGCCGATCTGTCCGCGGCAGGTGCTGAAGCGCGTGCTGAAGCGTGCGGAGCGGCTGGGCGTGATCCCGATGTGCGGCATGGAGTTCGAGTGGTTCAACTTCCGCGAGACACCGCAATCGTGGGCGCAGAAGCAGGGCGTGGGTCCCACCACGATCACGCCGGGGATGTTCGGTTATTCGCTGCTGCGCGCGGGCGCCAATCGCGAGTTCTTCGAGGCGCTGTTTCATGAGCTCGACGCGTTCGGCGTGCCGATCGAGGGGCTGCACACCGAGACGGGTCCCGGCGTGTACGAGGTCGCGTTGCTGTTCTCGGAAGCGCTCGAGGCCGCGGATCGCGCGGTGCTGTTCAAGACCGGAGCCAAGGAGATCGGCGCGCGCTTCGGGATCATGCCGAGCTTCATGGCCAAGTGGAACCAGCATCTGCCCGGCTGCTCGGGACACATCCATCAGTCCCTCTCCGATGGAACCAGGAACCTGTTCCACGACGGCGATGGCCGCCATGGCATCAGCAAGCTGTTCGAGAGCTATCTCGCCGGTCAGGTCGAGACCCTGATGGAATTCGCGCCCATGTTCTGGCCGACCGTGAACAGCTACAAGCGGCTGGTCGACGGTTTCTGGGCGCCGGTGAAGCCGACATGGGGCATCGACAACCGCACGGCCAGCTTCCGGGTGATTCCCGGATCGCCGAAGTCGACGCGGCTCGAGACGCGCTGCCCGGGCGCCGACATGAATCCGTACCTCGCCGCTGCAGCCGTGATCGCAGCCGGACTCGACGGCGTCGAGCGAAAGCTCGCGCTCACCGCACCGCCGATCCACGGCACCAACGAAGGCGCCGAGAACATTCCGCGCGCGCCGCGCTCGCTCATCGAGACCACGCGCATCTTCCGGGCATCCGAACGGGCCCGCGACTGGTTCGGCGATGATTTCGTCGATCATTTCGCCGCGACGCGCGAGTGGGAATGGCGGCAATGGCAGGACGCGGTGACCGACTGGGAGATGAAGCGCTATTTCGAGATCATTTAGTGCGGGACGTGGCGGGCGCAGGAAGCTGCCTCGCGTCATCGATCTGAATGCGAGCCATCCTCGGCGGGCAGTGGGCTTACGGCGTCCGGGCGCATAGGGCACACCGCTGTATCGAGCATGGCTTGATGATCCTCAAGCCCTGCCGGTTCGCCGCGCTCTAGACTTTTCCGCATTGCCTGCCGCCGGGAAGGTACATGTCCCGCTTCGCTGTTGCACTGCTGACCGCACTGGGGCTGCTGCTCGTGAGCGCCGTGGTCCACGCCGCGGGGGATGCGCTGGCATGCCCTTCCGCCGATGCGGAGCCGACCGCCGCAACGGCTCCGCGCGATGCCGCGAACGAGTCGCTCTTCACCCGGCCGGAAGAAAGCGTTCCTGCGAACAAGCGCACGTCCCGCGGCCTCTATCTCACCGCCCAGGACGCCTACGATCTCTTGCGGGAAGATGCAGCAACGGTTCTGTTCATCGACGTGCGCACGCGCGGCGAGCTGCAGTTCATCGGCATGCCCACACTGGTCGATGCGCATGTGCCTTATCTGATCGAAGCCGACCCGCTGCAATGGGACGAGGTGGCATCCTCGTTCAAGCTCGTGCCCAACGTGGCATTCGTGGCGGGAGTCGATCGACGCCTGACGCAAAAGGGCCTGGGCAAGGACGCTCGCGTGATCGTCATCTGCCAGGCCGGCTTGCGGGCAGCCCCCGCGGTGAATGCGCTGACGCAGGCCGGCTACCGCAACGTGTACACGGTCATCGACGGCTTCGAGGGCGACCCTGTCGCCGACGGACCGACCCGCGGCCAGCGGATCGTCAATGGCTGGCGCAATGCCAACCTGCCGTGGACTACGCGCCTGGATCGGACGCGCATGTACGGGCTCGACTGATCGCGCACGCGTGATCCCCCCCATCGCAGGAGCGCACACGTCCTGCGGCACTCCCAGCGCTGAACATCAGGTTGCCACCGCCGCGCCGTGGCCTTCCTCGCTCAGCGCGGCCTGCGCAGCGGCGAGTCGCGCAATCGGCACGCGCGGCGCGGAGCAGGACACGTAATCGAGTCCGGCCTCGTGGCAGAAGCGGACCGACGCCGGATGTCCGCCGTGTTCCCCGCAGATGCCGATGACGAGGTCGGGACGGGCACTGCGCCCCTCCTCGACGGCGAGGCGCATCAGGCGCCCGACGCCCTTCGCATCCAGCACTTCGAATGGATTGTCCGGGAGGATCCCGTCGGCGACATATTGCGGCAGGAACTTGTTCTCGGCATCCTCGCGCGAGAAGGAGAACGTTGCCTGGGTGAGGTCGTTGGTTCCGAACGAGAAGAACTCGGCGACGCCGGCGAGACTCCCTGCGCAAAGGCAGGCGCGCACCACCTCGATCATGCTCCCGAACCGGAAGTGGAGCGCAACACCGCACCGCCCCTCGATCTCGGTCCGCGTGGCATCGACGAGCAGCCGGACGCGTTCGAGCTCCGCGGCATCGCAGACCTGCGGCACCATGATCTCCGGATGCACTTCGATGCCTTGCTGCGCACATTCGGCGGCCGCCTCGAGGATGGCCCGGATCTGCATCTCGTAGATCTCAGGATAGGTGATCCCCAGCCGCACGCCGCGATGGCCCAGCATGGGATTGACCTCCGAGAGCATCCGAACTTTCCTGAGCATGGTCTCCCGGCGGGCGAGCAGCGCGTCATCCCGATGGGATTCGTGGTACCGGACGAGGCTCTCCTGCAATTTGCCGAGGCTTTCGACATAATCGCGTGGCAGTTCCGGATCGAGCAGCCGCAACGTTTCCGGAAGCTCCACCACCGAATGGGTGATGCGTTGCAGGTGATGCAGGTGATCGATCTCGAACTCGAGCTGTGACGCGGTCGGCAGGAACTCGTGCATCGGCGGATCGAGCAGGCGCACCGTGACGGGCAGGCCGGCCATCGCCTTGAACAGGGCCTTGAAGTCGTCACGCTGAATCGGCAGCAGTTTGTCGAGCGCGGCGCGGCGTGCCTCCACCGTCTCGGCCAGGATCACCTCCTGCACGATCGGCAGCCGCTGCATGTCATTGAACATCCGTTCGGTCCGGCACAGACCGATTCCCATCGCGCCGTACTGGCGCGCGCGCGCAGCATCACGCGGCGTGTCCGCATTGGCCAGCACATGCAGGCGGGCGGCCGCATCGGCCCACGCGAGAAGCGTGGTGAGCTCAGCGAAAAATTCCGCCTCCACCGTGGGAATCTGTCCGGGATAGACGTTGCCGGTGGTCCCATCGATGGTGATGAAGTCGCCCTCGTGCAGCGTCGTGCCGCCGATTTCAGCGCGGCGCTCGTGCACGTCGATGCGGATGGCCTCGCAGCCGGACACGCACGGCTTGCCCATGCCGCGCGCAACGACCGCGGCGTGCGAAGTCTTGCCACCGCGCGCGGTGAGGATTCCCTGCGCGGCGAAGAAGCCATGAATATCCTCGGGCTTCGTCTCTTCCCGCACGAGGAGCACTTTCTCGCCGGTCCGGGCCCGCTGCTCGGCAGTGTCGGCATCGAACACGATCCGGCCCGACGCGGCACCCGGGGACGCGGCCAGCCCGTGCGCCAGCGGCTCGACGGTGTGCGCGGGATCGAGCGTCGGGACGAGCAGCTGCTCCAGCATGATCGGCGGGATCCGGCCGAGCGCACGCTGCTTCGGAATCAGGCCACCGGCGAACATCTCCACCGATGTGACCACCATGGCCCGTGCGTTCATCTTGCCGTTGCGCGTCTGCAGGCAATACAGCCGTCCCTTCTCGATCGTGAACTCGAAATCCTGCACTTCCCCGTAGTGTGCCTCCAGCCTGTCGCGAAGCGCACCGAGCTGGCGAAACAGGTCGGGCATCTCCTGCGCCATCTGGGCGATCGGCTTCGGCGTGCGAATGCCGGCGACCACATCCTCGCCCTGGGCATTGATCAGGTACTCGCCGTAGATCGCGTTCTCGCCGGTGGCCGGGTTGCGGGTGAAGCCGACTCCTGTCGCCGAGTCGTCGCCCATGTTGCCGAACACCATCGCCATCACGCTGACAGCGGTGCCGTTCGCCATCGCGGGGGTGATCCGGAATTGCCGGCGGTAGTCGACCGCACGCTTGCCGTTCCACGAGCGGAATACCGCCTCGATCGCCTGCTGCAGCTGCTCGTACGGATCCTCGGGGAACGGATGACCGGTCTCCTGGCGGCAGATCACCAGAAACTGCTCGCACAGCGCCTGCAGCGCGTCGGCTGGAAGGTCCACGTCGTGCACCGCCCCGTACTGGCGCTTGACGGTGGTCATCGCCTCGTCGAAGGCCTGGTCGGCAACGCCCATGGCAATCTTGCTGAACAGCTGGATGAAACGGCGCCAGGCATCGTAGCCGAAGCGCGGGTTGCCCGTGGCGCGGATCAGTCCTTGCAGCGTCGCGCGATTGAGTCCGAGGTTGAGGATCGTGTCCATCATTCCCGGCATCGACATCGCCGAACCGGAGCGCACCGACACGAGCAGCGGCTTCGCCGTGTCGCCGAAGCCCTTGCCGGTCTTGCGCTCGAGCTCCACGATCTGCGTGCGCACTTCAGCCATCAGTCCATCGGGAAGCCGATAGCCATCGAGATAGGCGAGGCAAGTCGCTGCCGTGATGATGAAGCCCGGCGGAACGTTGAGACCGATCTGGGTCATGGCACAAAGGTTCGCGCCCTTGCCGCCCAGGTTCATCTTGTCAGCGGGGTTGCCGTCTTCGAAGGTGCAGATGAATCCCGGTCCGCTCATCTCGTTCCCACGAACGCCACGACTGCGCACAGCATGCTACGTCCGCGCCTGCATCTCGCGTTGCCGACCACGCTGTCCCAGTTCCGCCAGCTCGGAAAGGTCACTGACAACTCTCGGCAGCATGTCGTCGACACTGACGATCCCGACAAGCACTCCCGCTGCGTTGATGACCGGCATCCGGCGGATCCCCTTCGCGTGCATCAGGTGCAGGGTGTCGCCATAACTGTCGCTCTCCTGCGCGGTGACCAGCTCTCCCCACGACAGAAGATCGCCAAGCGTCATGACCTTGGGGTCGAGGCCGCGCGCCACCGCCTCGACCACGATGTCGCGGTCCGTGATGATCCCGATCGGCATTCGTTCAGCATCGGCACGATCGACAACGATGACATCGCCGACGTGATGCTGGCGCATCAGGTTCGCTGCGGCGCTGAGCGTCGTTGCCCGCTCGGCACAAACGACATTACGGTTGCAAACGTCTCCGATCCGCATGGGGCACCTTTCCGTTTGCGCTTGCGACGCTCGTCCTGCTGGGGACGCGACAAAGCACCACCGTCGCGCGCGATCTGCACGCCTTCCAACACACGCTTCCATCGAACCACGCGAGGCACACGGCTCGATTGACGGATGTCAAGCAGAAGCCCGGCGCACGGTGCGCACAGGTCGTCGAGGGGCCCTCTGCCTTCCGTCACCGCAGGTTCGCACACGCTATGCGGCACGGTGCATTGGCGCGGCAGCCCACCGTCCTCGACCGAGGGCCTTGGCCTCGTACATGGCTGCGTCTGCACAGTGCAGCAATTCACCGGCGTTCAGCGCGCATCCTGGGTACAGGGCGATGCCGATGCTCACCGATATGTAGGCGATCTGCCCTGGCAGCTCGTAGGGTTCCGCAAGGGACGCCACCAGGTGGGCGGCCACTTTCGCAGCGCCTTCGGCATCCGTGTTCGGCAGCAGTACCGCGAATTCGTCGCCACCGATGCGCGCTCCAAGATCCGACTCGCGTACTCCAGCCTTCAGTCGTCGTGCAGCGGTGCGCAACAGCTCGTCGCCGACCGCATGACCGCAGGTGTCATTGACCGCCTTGAAGCCGTCGAGGTCCGCGTAGAGCACCGCCAGGGTCGCGCCGGTCCGGGCTGCAAGCAGCATCGCCTGCTGGACGGAGGCTTCGAAGAGCGCACGATTGGCGAGACCGGTGAGCGCATCATGATGCGCACGGTGCAGGGCGGACTGCAGGAGCTCGGAGGCCTGCGTCAACGCGCAGCCCACCTCGTCGGGTTCTTGCAGGGGCAGGCGGCGAACGTAAACCCGTTCGCCGCGGCCCAGGGCATTCGCTGGCTCGGTCAACGCACGAATCGCCGCACTGACCTTTCCGCCGATGACCGCAGCCAGGGCCAGGCTCGCAGCCAACAATGCGACCACCGCGATCGCAAGCGTGAGCAGCGTCTGGCGCAGGTCGCCGAGGAGACTCGCCTTCGGCACCGCGACGGCTACCGACCAGTTCGACTCGACCGCACGGCTGAAAGCGATGTAACTTGGAATGCCTTCGAGGGTGGCCGTTTCGAACGAGTCCTCTCGCTGCAGGGCCATCCTGCGTACGAGTTCCGGCGCACCCTTCTGCCCGAGGAAGCGTTCCATCTCGTGCGTGCGGGCGACCACGGTCCCGGTGCTATCGAAGATGCCGGCGATCCACCCTTCCGGGAGCCGCTCCCGGCTCAGGATGGCGCCGAGCTGTTCGGGCGATACACCGGCCGCGAGGAGATAGGCGACGGCCCCGCCGCGTACTGCGGGAACGCCGATCGCCAGAAATGGCCTCCCGGTCGCGGCGCCTTTGAACAGGTCGGTCACCACCGGTACGCCCGTGCGTGCCGCGTCACGAAGCGCGGCTTGGCCCTCGACGGGCAGTGGCATGCCGGATGGGAGGAGCGTGTTCATGCGCTGCTGGCCATCGCGATCGAAAAGCACGATGTTGCTGACCTGCATTGCGCCCAGCACGCCGGTGGCTTGCGCCTGGAAGCGCGCCAGGTCGTCGGCGGCAAGGTAAGGCGACGACGCGAGCGCCACCAGTGCTGCGCGGTACCCCGCCACCTCACGATCGACGGCGGCAATGAGCGCCCGCGCCATGATGACGGAGTCCCTGACCAGGCGTTGCTGCTGGTGCTGGTAATCGAGGTACAGGAGTCCGGCAGCGAGCAGCGAAAGCGGCACCACGCTTCCCATGACGAGGAGCGCCAGCCAGAAGCGGACGGTATGCGGCCTCGGCCAGGCGCCGCTCGGGTGGTGCCCTGCGGCCTCCGTTGCAGTGCCAGGCAAGCGTATCTGCCCGCGCTGCCGTGCAGACATTCCCCTGCTTTCCCGTGTCGGCGCGTACATGTTGGCGCGACGTTGCCTCTCCCCCAGCCATCGCATCACGCGTCGCGTAGGCCGCGATTGACGGTTGTCAACGGTGCGTCATCGCGCACTTTCTTTCGATGGTCGACGTGAACGCGCAGCAACGGACGGTAGCCTCGCCCCGATCGGGCTCGTCCTGCGACTTCCGAAACATCGGTCGCCCGCTAATTCGCCAGCTTCCTCCTCGACGGCGATGCTGATTTTCGTCACAATCCATGCCGCCCGCGTAGCGTCCACCTGTTCCACATCGTTCCCGAGGTCCCCTGAGCGCCGTCGCCACTGCCGAGCTCGTACTCCGCCCGTTGACGCCCGCCGATGCCGCCGCGTATCGCGCCTTGCGGCTGCGCGCACTCGCCGAGTTTCCCGATGCGTTCACCTCGAGTGTCGAAGAGGAGGCGCCGCGTGCCGAAGAGTGGTCGCGCAAGCGTCTCGAGCCGCGCCAGGACCACGTTCTCCTTGCCGCGTTCGTGAACGGCGTGCTCGCAGGCACGGCCGGCCTGGAGCGCCGCCCGCGCATCAAGGAGCGCCACAAGGCGCTGCTCTACGGCATGTATGTCGCGCCGGAGCATGCCGGGCGACGCATCGGGCGCAGGCTCGTCGACGCGATCCTTGCCGAGGCGCGCCGCTGGCCGGGGCTCGAGCAGATCACACTGACGGTCACCCGGTCCAATGCGCGGGCGCAACGACTGTATCTCGATGCGGGATTCATCACCTTCGGGATCGAGCATCGCGCGATGAAGGTCGGCGATACGTACTTCGACAAGGAACACATGGTGCTCTTCCTCAACGGATCATGACCATCGAACGCTTTGCCTTTCCCACCACGATTCACTTCGGCCCGGGCGCCCGCAAGCTGGTGGCGCAGCATCTGCAACAGCAGGGATTGAAACGGCCCCTGATCGTGACCGACCAGGGCGTCGCCGCCCTGCCCCTGCTCCCCTCGTTTCGCGGCGATCTCGGCAGCCTCGATGTCGAGGTGTATTCCGAGATCTGGGGCAACCCGGTGCGCAGCCAGGTCATGGAGGGCGCGGCCGCATTCAAGGCCCATCGTGCAGACAGCGTGATCGGACTCGGCGGCGGCGCGGCTCTCGACGTGGCCAAGGCCGTGGCGCTGATGGCGGTGCACGACGGGGACGTCCTCGAATACGCCTGGGACCACCCGCAGGTGCGCCCCATCGAGCATGCGCTGCCGTACTTCGTCGCCCTGCCCACCACGGCGGGAACCGGATCCGAAGTGGGTCGCTCGAGCGTGGTCTCCGATGATGTCACGCACGTGAAGAAGATCATCTTCTCGCCGGCGCTGCTCGCCAAGGTGGTATTCGCCGATCCGGAGCTGACACTGGGACTGCCACCGGCAATCACTGCGGCGACGGGCATGGACGCGCTCACCCACAACGTGGAGTCGTACCTGTCGCCGGCCTACCATCCCCTGTGCGACGGCATCGCGCTGGAAGGCGTGCGCATTGCCGCGCGCGCGCTGCCGATCGCGGTGCGCGACGGCAACGACCTGCAGGCACGCAGCGACATGCTGATGAGCTCCATGATGGGCGCGATCGCGTTCCAGAAGGATCTCGGTGCGGTGCATTCGTGCGCGCATGCGCTTTCCACGGTCGCCGATCTGCACCACGGTCTCGCCAACGGCATCATGATCGACCACGTGATGCGCTTCAACCTGCCGTCGGCGACGGCGAAGATGGCCGAACTCGCCCGCGTAGCCCGCGTTGCGGGTGTGGCCACGATGCCCGACACGGCAGCCGCCCAGGCCTTCATTGCCTGGCTCGTGCAGCTCAAGCAGCAACTGGGCATCCCCGCGCGACTTGGCCTGCTGCAGGCGGCACGGCCGGTACGGCGCGAGGACATTCCCGCGCTGGTGGAAGTCGCGATCGCCGACATCTGTCACCAGACCAATCCGCGCCGCTGCGAGCGGGCGGATTTCGAGCGCATTTTCGCCGAGGCCATCTGATGGCCGGCCACAACGCAGCGGTGCCGCCATGCTGAAGATCGGCATTTCCGCGTGCTTCTTCCACGCGGATCCAGAGCGCGCCATTTTCAAGGGCATGACGCTGCAGTACATCGAGCAGAACGTTGCGCATTGGCTCATGCAGCGTGACGTGCTCGCCTTCATGGTGCCCTCGCCCGAAGGCCCGACCCGCCGCGCAGGCAGCCGCGCGACCGTCGATGCCTACGCCGGCGAGCTCGATGGATTGCTGCTCATGGGCGGCTCCGATGTTTGCCCTGCCACGTACGGCGAGACGCCACTGCGGCCGGAATGGAACGGGGACGCGATCCGCGATCAGTACGAGATCGGGCTGCTGCGTGCGTTCGTTGCCCAGGGCAAGCCGGTGCTCGGAATCTGCCGCGGGGCGCAGGTGATCAACGTCGCGTTCGGCGGCACGCTGTACCAGGATCTCGCGACCCAGCGGCCGGACGCGCTGAATCATCGCAACTGGTCGATCTACGCCGAGAACTGCCACGCCACCTCACTCGTCGCCGGGACGCCTCTCGCACGGCTGTATCCGGCGCGCACGCTGGTAAAGACCAACTCCATCCATCACCAGGCAGTCAAGGATCCCGGTCGCGACCTCGTCGTGGAAGCGTGGTCGGAGCCGGACCATGTCGTCGAGGCCCTGCGCTGGCAGGGTAAATCGTATGTTTTCGGTGTGCAGTGGCACCCCGAATTCCACGACCCGACCGATGCGAGCTTCATCGATGACGGTCCCATCCTGGACGATTTCCTGAACGTTGCCGCGACGCATCAGTCGGCGGCCTATGCGCTCTGACCCCACCATGAAGATCATCAATCCCGCCACCGGCGCGGTCGTGCGCGAGCTGGAGACCGACAGCGCAACTGCCGTGCGCAAGAAGTATCGACGGGCGCGCGAGGGTCAGCGGCCCTGGGCGCGCGAGCCATTGCGTCGCCGGCTCGATGCCATCGCGCGGTTTCGCGAGCGCATCGTGGCCGAGCACGAGACCCTCGCCGCAACCCTGACCGAGGAGGTTGGCAAGCCGATCCGCCAGTCGCGCAACGAGCTCAATGGGCTGCTGACGCGCATCGACTTCTTCATCGCCGAATCTGCGAAAGCGCTGCGCGAGCAGAAGGTGCATGCCGACGCCGGCCAGAACATGGACGAGCGCATCACGCACGAGCCGCTCGGCGTCATTGCCAACATCTCGGCGTGGAACTATCCCTACTTCGTGGGCAGCAACGTGTTCGTACCCGCCCTCATCGCCGGCAACGCGGTGCTCTACAAGCCGTCGGAATTCGCGACCCTGACGGGTCTGCACATCGCGCGCATGCTGCACGCGTCAGGAGTGCCGGAAGACGTGTTCGTGCCAGTCGTCGGCGACGGCAAGACCGGTGCCGCGTTGCTCAGCCAGGGCGTCGACGGGGTGTTTTTCACCGGCTCCTATGCAACGGGAGCGAAGATCGCCGCGGCAGCCGGCAAGCGCATGATCAAGGTCCAGCTCGAGCTTGGCGGCAAGGACCCCGTGTATGTATGCGAGGACGTCGACGTCAAGGCTGCGGCCGCCGGCGTCGCCGATGGCGCTTTCTACAACACCGGGCAGTCGTGTTGCTCGGTCGAGCGGATCTATGTGCACGAGGCGATCCACGACGCCTTCGTCGCAGCGTTCGTCCAGGAAGTCAAAGGCTACCGCATGGGTGAGCCCACGGACGAGGCGACTTATATCGGGCCAATCACGCGCCGGCCACAGCTCGACGTGCTTAAGCACCAGGTCGCCGATGCGAAAAAGCGCGGCGCGAAGCTCCTGCTCGGCGGCCACGTCGTCAAGGGCAAAGGCAATTGGTTCGAGCCCACCGTGTTCTCGCACGTCGATCACACGATGGCGCTGATGCGCGAGGAAAGCTTCGGGCCGATCATCGGCATCCAGAAGGTGCGCGATGACGCGGAAGCGGTCACCCTCATGAACGACACCGAGTACGGACTCACGGCTGCCGTCTACACGCATGACGGGAAACGCGCCAGGGCGATTCTGCGCGAGATCCGTTCCGGGTCGGTGTACTGGAACTGCTGCGATCGGGTGAGCCCGCACCTGCCCTGGTCGGGCGTCGGCCACTCCGGGATTGGACTGACGCTCTCCACCTACGGGATACAAACGTTCACGCGACCAAAGGCGTGGCATCTGCGGAGCGGCTGATGGGCAAGGCTGCGGCCCTCGCGGTCAGCTGCCTGATGGTGACCAGCGGCGCCCCGGAGCGCCTGGCGGGACTGCGTCGCGCCATCGAGCACTACGCCTGGCAGAGCTATGCCGACCGCGAGCTCGTGGTCGTGCTGCAGAACGGTTCAGACCCGAGTTGCCTGACGATTCCAGCGGGGCTCAACGGGCGGCGCGCCAAGGACGTTCGTTTCATCGCAGCCCCGCCCGGGCTTTCGCTCGGCGCGTTGCGGAACATCGGCCGGCATGCCGCGCGTGGCGACATCCTCGTGCAGTGGGACGACGACGACCTGCATCACCCGCGGCGCATCGAGGAGCAGCTGCATGCATTGCGCACGTCGGGGGCGGCCGCCGTGGGCCTCGAGGAAGCGATGCAGTATTTCCCAGCCACGCGAACGCTTCGTTGCATCAACTGGCGCGCCACCAGCGCAAAGTGCCTTCCGGGCACGCTGATGTGGCGCCGGGATGCGCCCATCGACTATCCCGAATCGGGTGCCGACAGCCGACGCGGTGAAGATTCGGCAGTCGTCATGCAACTGCAACAGCGCAACCAGCTGCACGTGCTGTGCGCATCCCCGTGTCTCTACGTATACGTGAGCCACGGCGCCAATACCTGGCCGGACGAGCACCACCGCATGCTCGCCGAGCGACTCGGGGTGACGCGGGGACTCCTCCGCCGGCGCGAGGCGCTGATCCGGGCGGCGCTGCAACCGTTCGATTTCGGGCCCGGTGAAGTGCTGGTGGAAGGGAGCAACGGCCCGGCATTCGCGCTACAGCCCGCGACCACGCGCTAGCGGCGCGGATTCTGCATAGCTCACGGTGAGGCGCTCCGTGTAGATCGGCAGGCCCGTCACGGCGTCGCAGAGCGCCATTTCGCTGCCATCGGGCGTGGCGCGGGCGAGCAAGTGCCACGCCGATGGCAGCCGGATCGATGGCAGCCCGGTGAAGATGCGCGGCAACAACTGCGTCTTCATGCGGTAGTCGAGCTGCCCGAAGAAGTGCCGGCGCCATTCGACGTCGATGCCACCCGCGGCGAGGTCCCAGCAGATGAGATCGCACGGTCGCCAGCCGTTGTGCTTCGTCCACGCCTCCATCCAGAAATGGTGGAAAGGCGCGTCGCGGTACAGCACGTATCCGCTCACCAGCCGCGCCGGGATGGCACGCGCACGACACAGCGCGACCAGGAGCGCCGATCCCACGTGACAGTCGTACCACCCGGTGTCGAGCACCCAATGCAGCGGCGCTGCGCCAAGGTCCTGATAATGCATCGCGCCGGAGTGGAAATGCGCCAGCAGGTAGTCCCAGAACCGCTCGACCACCGACCAGTCGTCGCCGGCACGACCCCCGACATGCGCGGCGAGTGCGGCGATGCGCGGTGTGACGTCGATCATGCCTTCGTGGGCGCGCGTGTACAGCTCTCGGTCGGCCGGCGACAGCATCGCCACGGTGCCCTGCCGGACGGATTGCGAGCGCGCATTGAACGCCATGTGCACACCCAGCGTCAGGCTGGTCGCGCACGGCGCGCGAACGATCGCATCCAGCCGTCCGACGCTGCGCGATAGTGCGGCGTCGACGCCACACGGAACGACAGGCCGAACGGTCAGATCGTCCAGGATGTCGTCTTCGATCGCCAACGGCACCCGCAACCGCACCGCTCCGTGGCTGCCCTCGGTCACACGATGAAACGTGCGCTCCAGTCGCACATCGAAGCGTCGCGAGGGCACCACGCCGGTATCGGAGCTCGCGCCCCGAGCATCGGGCGCCGCGTTGCGCACCAATGAACGGCCGTTCTCCACGACGCGCCGCCAGTCGGCGTGCCCGTCCTGCCTGAACGTCGACTTGAGGACATTCAGGACCTCTGCCGGATCGAACAGCCGTCCGCCGTCGGCTTCGCGATGCCCGAGGCCGCTCCCGGTCAGCCGATCGAGCATGGCGGATGCCTCGCCCGCTGCGCGGTCTCGCCGGCCGGCACGCAACTCCTGGACCCAGCCGTGCAGCAGCAGCAACTCGATGATCTGCGGCTCGGTCGCCGTACGGTAACGCGGGTCCGGCACGAGACCCAGCGCAGCGGCGGTGGCAGGCGATCCCACGGCTCAGGTCCGCCTGCGGGCACCGGCGCGCGAAGACGCGTCGCAGGCCGTAGAATGCGCGGCGTCGCCGTTCACGTCGGCGTGTGCGCCAGGCTGCTGCTGCGGCCACGCACCGTGGACAACCAAGGAGCCGCCGGGTGATCCTCACCCTCACGTTGCCGCGCATCATCGAAAGCATGGATGCTGCTGTCGTACGGAGGACGTACGCCGAGGTCGGCACGGAGCTCGCACCGGGCGGCAAGCTGGTCGACCTCAGCGTCGACCTCAGTGCCGTGGCGCCTCACGACTGCCCACCGGTATCCCTGTACCGCATTGCGCTGCGCGAACGCGTCTGGCTGCGCACGCTCGAGGTGGCCCGAGGTGACAGCATCCAGGCCGGCAGCATCGTCGCCCGCTTCAGCACGACCCCTGACGAGCCGCTTGCTGCGCCAGTCTCGCGGGAGGTGCGCATCACGATTGCAGCGATCTCGCAGCCGCCGGAATGGTGGGACGACGAGCCATGAGCACACTGGCGCTGCGGCTCGGACCTTTGGGCGCGTTGGGCTATACCGTGCAGCGGTCCGGATTGCGCTGGTTGCGTGACGACGGCTATGCTTGCCGGCCCGGCGAGGTGATCGCGTATTGCAACATCGCACTCGTGCCGAGCGGACGAGCGCGCACCGCATCCGATCCATTCGTCGACGAATCCCGGGACTTCCAGGTGGCGCTGGCGCCTCGCGTCGCGGGCATCCTGCGACATGCGCAGGACAGCTCGCGCGGCGGTTTCCTGGATCACCTGCCCCTGTTCGAGCGCTGGTCGCCCGATGACGTCGTTGCGTATCTCGAGGACCCGGGTGGTGAAGCGCTGACTTCGCACGAAGCCGGCGAGCTGCGCTTGCTCTTTCTGGCGGGGCATCGCGCAACGGAGCTCGCCGAGGTGCGGTCGGGCCTGCACTCGGGATGGCACGACCGCAGTCGTGCGTGGTGGGGTGACGGCAGCGCAGCACCCGGCACCCTGCTGAGCCTCGGCATCTGCGAGCAGGCCGGCATCATTCGCGGCGAGCGGTTCGCGTATCTCGAGCTGTTCGCCACGGTGCCCGGTCCCGCGCATATCGTGTACATGGCCGACGATGCGCTGGTACCGTGTGCGCGCGTCGTGCTCGAGCAGATGCAGCGCGGCACGGCAGAACGCCGTGCCATCGCCGAGGATCTTGCGCGTACGTTCCCGTCGGGTAACGCCGCGCCGACCCCGGGCGACTGGATGTTCGCGGGAGCGCTCCTCGCGGCACTCGGACGGGCGCCGATCGTGGAGCGTTACGACCTGCTCACGCGCGCCGGGCTGCGCCGCTCGGTCACGGCGGATCTCGTCGTGCTGTCGCTCAACGCCGAATCGCGCATGATCCTCAGGCATCGCCGTCTCGGCTACGCGGTCAACTGCCATCGCTTCCGCCTGATGGAGGCCGGACCCGCCACCCGCGCCTGGCTGCAGGCCAATTTCGAACCGGTCGAGCGCGGTGCGGACGAGATCCTGCGCGACTATCGTGCGCTCGTCGGCGCCGCGCGCGCGCGATCGCCCGCGAAGTTCGCGATCCTGAACTGCATGTCCACCTCGGGCTACGAGGACGCGTACCACTATGCCGCCTTCGACCGTCCGATGGGCAACACCCTGGCGAGCTTTCGGAGCAAGGAGCTCAACCTGATGCTGTACGACCTGGCACGCGACAGCGACGTCGCCATCATCGACGTCGACCGCATGGCGGCGATGCGTGGCGCAGCGGCCCACCTGCCCGATGGCGTGCACGCAAGTGGCGTGCTCCAGCAGGACATCCGCGCCGAGATCGTGCGCGTCGCGTGCGGGTTTGGACTTCGTGGCTTCGGCACCGCTGACGCTCAGACGATCTCGTAGGCGGCCAGCCACGGTTCCGCGCCATCGCCGATGGCCGTCAGCGGCTCGGCCGCGTCATCGCTCAGCAGTGCAAGAGGCTGGCCGACGCGTTGCCACTCGCCCGCCGGGCAGAGGACCTGCCGCAGCACGCCGGACCGGCCGGAACGCACTTCGACCACCGCCTTGTGCGTTTCGAGCTCGACGATGAGCTCACCGGTCGCGAAGACGTGACCGGCGTCGCCATGCCACTGCAGCACGCGCAGCTCCTCCACGTCCTCGATGGGCCCGGGTACGATCAGTTGGTAGATCAACGCGCCTCCGTCTGAGTGTGCATGTCGCAAGGTGCAGCGCGGGGGGTTGTGGCCACGACACGCCGGATGGCATTCGCCACGCGCTCGGCATCCGGAACACAGGCGCGTTCGAGCACCTGATTCGAGCTCACCGGCGCTGCGAGCGCTCCGACACGCACCACCGGATGGGCGCCGATGCGCTCGGTCACGCGGAATGCCACCTCCGTGCCGACCCCGCACACCAGCTGCCCCTCCTCCACGGTGACCAGGCGGCCGGTGCGCGCCACCGAAGCGCACACCAAGTCGAGGTCCAGCGGTGCGAGGCTGCGCAGATCCACGACTTCGCACGCGATCCCGTCGGTCGCCAGCGCACTCGCGGCAGCGAGCGCGACGTGCACCATGTACGAGTGCGCGATCACGGTGACGTCATCGCCCTTCCGCCGGACGATGCCCCTGCCAAAGGAAGTTGCGTGCTCGGCGACCGGCACGTCCCCGGCGATCGGAAACAGCTTCTTGTGATCGACCAATACCACCGGACCATCGTGGCGCAGCGCCGCCTTCAACAGACCGTACGCATCGGCCGGCGTGGCTGGCGCGACGACCACCAGTCCGGGCACGCCCATCAGCCATGACTCGAGGCACTGCGAGTGCGCGACGCCCTGTCCTTTGGCGCCCGCCGTGGTCTTGATCACGACGGGTGCGGCAAGCTGCCCCCCCGTCTTGTAGCGCACCTTCGCGGCGTAGTTGACCAGCGGATCGAGGCCGAGCATCAGGAAATCCATGTAGGTGATGCTGACCAACGGGCGCATGCCCGCGATCGCAGCACCCACCCCGATGCCCACCATCGCCGCTTCGGCGACCGGCATGTTGCGTACGCGCGTCGCTCCGAAGTCGCCGAACAGGCCGGCGAATTCCCGATACGGGCCGCCGAACCCTGCGACGTCCTGGCCGAGCACGATCACGCGCGCGTCCGCAGCCATCTCCTCGCGCAACGCGCGCACCAGCGCCTCGGCGAAGAACAGCTTGCTGTGCCCCTCCGCGCGCTCAGCCGACATCGCTCAGCACCGCGCCTGCATCGGGAAAGGCCGCAGCGTCCGCAAAGCACAACGCCGCCGCGACCTCGGCGTCGACCTCACGCTCGAGCTCGCGCCGATCGGCGTGCGTCAGGGCGCCGGACGCATGGAGTTGCGCGCTCAGGCGCTCGATCGGGCAGCGACTCCGGACCGCGGCGAGCTCCACGGGCGAACGGGTCTCGCGCGTGGCGGTGGAATGCGTCATGAATCGCTCCGCAAGCAACTCGATGAAGGTTGGGCCGTCGCCGCGGCGCGCGCGATCGGCCGCCGCGGTGGCGGCGTCACGCACGGCGAGGACATCCATGCCGTCCACGGTCACCGCCGGGATGCCGAAGGGTCGGGCGAGATCGCTCAGCCGCGCGGGTGCCAGCACGTCGCTGCGGGCCGTCGAGATCGACCACTGATTGTTGTCGCACACGAAAAGCAAGGGCAGCTTCCAGATCGCCGCGATGTTCAGCGTTTCGTGCAGGGCACCGGCGCCACAGGCACCGTCGCCGAAGATGCACGCAACTACCGCGCCGGGACGCAACTGCTGCGCCGCGAGAGCGACCCCGGCGCTGATGGTGAGGTTGCCTGCGACCACCGCGTGGGCGCCGACGTAACCTGCGGACGGCTGGGCGATGTGCCCGCGCCCGCCTTTGCCCCCGCAAGGGCCGGCGACCCTGCCCAGCACCTCGGCCATGACGATGTCCGCAGCCAATCCGCGGGCGAGCGCAGGACCGATGGAGCGGCCACTGCTCAGCAGCTGGTCGTCGCTGCGCAACGCAGCACAAAGCCCGACCGCCACCCCTTCCTCACCCGACGAGAAGAGCTGGAAGCCACGATCCGCACGATCGGCCAGTGCTGCTTCGAAACGCCGGATGAGCAGCATCGAACGCAACAGCGCGATCGCCTCGGCATCTGATGAGGGTCGCGATGCCGCATCCCGAGCCGGCAACGTGGATGCCGTGGACGCTCCCGGCACGCGCCCTTTGCCCCCGTTCCTCATGCGCCCGGACGCACCGGCGCGCCCTGCCGTGGCGCATTGGCGGCGGGCATTCGCACCACCTCGCCCTCTGGCGACAGCTTGCCATGCCACCGCGATGCCTGCGTGCGCACGCTCTGCGCCACGGTCGAGTCCAGGCCGACGGCGAGCATGGCGATGACGATCACGTGCGCCGCCACGCGCAACGCGGCGGGGCTCGTGAGGCGATAGTCGGCGTCCAGCGCGAGCGCCCCGATATGTGCAAGGTCGCGGTCGAGATCGATGACGGCGATTCCGGTGTCATGCGACAGTTCCGCGGCCATACGGTTGAGGCGGTGGATGCGCTGCGTCAGCGCCTCCCGGCCGGCCGTTGCGGCGTGCACGTAGCGAAACACGGTGCACAGGAAGCGTGACTCGTAGCTGCCGTCGAGCTGCTCGATGTTGCGGCGCCAGCGCTGCTCGACCTCTTCCAGCGATGTCCCTGCGGCAACGGCATCATCGAGCAACGATGCCACGTAGACCGTGCCCGGCTTGCGCCCATCCACCGCGGCGCGGTCATCGACGAAGCGCAGCTCCACCGCGTACGCATCGCCGCCGTCGGCCGCATGCAACGCATCATGCAGGCCATCGGCCGCAGCCGTCATCATCGCGTGCTCGCTCACGCTCACCGCGGCATCGATGAAGATCGTGGATGGCGACGTCACGACATCGCGCTCGACGGCAGCTCGCACTGCGCACCGGCAGCGTCGACCGGCGGCGAGCCGGCGGCGGCGACGCCCGCCGTGAAAAGGCCGCGGCGGACGTCGTCATAGTCGACATTCCGCTCGCCCCGTGCCGCCGCCTCGAGCTCGGGCAGCGTCCCAATGCGGGCTGCGGCGGGGACGATGCGAGCCGGGTCGAGGCCGGCCCAGAACACCACCAGCAGCTTGACGGACGGGTCCGGGTGCGCTGCGTGGAACAGCGTCTCCCATCGGCGGTCGACCACGGGATCGCGCCAGCCGGTGCGATGCGTGAGGTGATAGGAGCGCGACTGGCCGACCCAGCGCATGCGCGCTCCGCGCTGCGTCAGTCGAAGCGCCAGCTCGCGATGCTCGTTGATGTCGAGACGTTCGTCGAAGCCGCCGGCAGCGAGGAACAGCGATCGCCGTACCGAGAAGTTGTGGCCGCTGCACGCCGCCCACAGCACGGTGCACTCGGGATGGTGCAACAGCGCATCGCGCTCGAGCTCGTACAGTCGCCGCGGTCCCCAGCCCGGGTAGATGCCCGGCACGGCGCGCCTGTCGATGGTCGCGAAATCCTCCTCGATCAGCGTGCGCGTGACCAGCGCTTGCGCGACCTCCCGCGGCGGCAATGCCGCCACTCGAGCTTCGTCGTGGGGCCAGGGTGCCCCGGTTTCGGGATCACGGAAGAAGCGCGTCGCGCGGATGTGAAGCGTGTCACCTCTGCCGACGACGGCTTGGCCGTCAGCGTGCGCGGCCGCATGGGCCGCAACCGCCTGCGGACCGGCCAGGGTGTCGCCATCCATAAACAGCAGCACGTCGCCCGTTGCCATGTACGCGCCGGCGTTCGACGCACCCGAGCGGCCCTTCGGTGCGGAGTGCCTGATGACGCGCAGCGCCATGCGCGATTGCGCATCGCGCAGCACCTCGGCCGTGTGATCGGAGGACCCGTCATCGACGACCACGACTTCGGGCGCCATCGATTGCCGGGCGATCGAGGTGAGCGTAAGACGTAATCGGGCCGCCTCGTCCTTGGAGCGAATCACGATGCTCACGCGCATTGCTTCTCCACGCGCTCCGGCAGGCAACCGTGCTCGGCGAGGACCCGGACCACTTCCTCCGCCACGAGGCGGCACCCCTCGGGCGCGAGATGCACGGCATCGATCTTGAGTCGCTCGGCGCCCGCGCGGGCAAGGATGGCATCGACATCGATGACGGACACGCCGGTGCGTTCCGACAGCTCTATGAGGGCGAGATTGAAACGACGGATGCGCGTCGAAAGCATATCGCCGAGCCCTGCGAAGTTGTGCACGCGCTCGCCGGGAATGAACGCAGACATGTTGTAGATGAGAACGGGTGCGGTGGAGCGAGTGCGCAGACGCTGGATGACGGCCTCGAGGTTTCGCATCGACGCGCTGCAGTCGATGAGGCCGGTGGGCTCGAACTCTGCGCGGAGCCAGTCGCGGTCATGCGCTGGCCAGCGCTCCCACTCGTGCGCGCAGAACAGGTAGCCGAGCTTCCTGTGGCGCACCAGCTGCGTCAACACGTCGGGCTGGATCGAGAGCACGAACGCGTCGGCGTCGCTGTCGAACATGGCCGCGCTGAATTGCGCAGTCAGCGAATAGACGCCAAGCGCGGGCGCCCGCTTCAGGAGCTCCTGCGGAACACCACCTGTGGCCACCAGCAGTGCATCGGAACGGGTGCAGACTTCGTGCAGGATGCGCACTACGCTGCCGGGAAAACGCGTGCGGACCACGTCGTTGATGCCGTTCCATCGTGTTTCGCCGCCGATGCGCAGACTGTGCAGCGAATCGCGCAGGTCGAGGTTGCCTTTGGCGAACACGTTCAAGCGCGGCACGACGGCTCCGGTGCATCACCTTAGCCGCAACGCTGCGGCGGCGCTGCATTGTAGCGTCGGGCGGGCGACGCGTCATGCGACCCGCGCGGCGTTAGCGCCCCCGGCGCGGGTCTCGACCGCCGCAATCCCGGTGGTCGATGCAGCCACGGCGTACGCCCACCCACGAGCGCTCGGTGAGCCGGTGCGACTCAGAACGACAATCGCTCTCCGCGCGTAGCGGTGGAACCGGCGGTGCTGCGCGTTGGTACGCAGCTCGTGAAGGATCACGTCCTCCGAGCCCGGCTTGAGATGGGTGACGTGAAAGTCGACGGCCGGCGAGATATGCGCAGTGTCCGCGAGCAGCGTACGCGGGCAGTAATGCTTCGACAGTCCGGCGATTTCGCTCTCGAAATCCGGAAAGGAGCAGTCGACGATCACCCGCTGCACCCGCGGCTCGGCGGCGATCATGGCCCACAGCTCCGGCGATCCGGACATGTCGCCCGAGAAAACGAAACCCGCATCCTCGGTAAGGACCTGGTAGGCCACTGCGGGCACGGTATGGTCCACGGGAAAGGCGGTGAATACGCGCCCATCGATCGCAACCGGTTCGTAGGGCAGGCACGGCGCCCAGCGAAGCATCGGCCGGTCGGGATGCGGCAGCACGGCGAAATCCGGCCACAGGAACCAGTTGTACAAGTGCTCGCGCAGGATCGCGATGACTTCCGGAATGGCGTGCACGACCACAGGGCTGTCGCGCCGGCCGAGCACGGCGTCGAGCATGAACGCCAGGCCCGCGTGATGGTCGAGATGGCTGTGCGTCAGGAAGACGTGATCGATCGCCACCAGATCGTCGATGTGCAGCTCGGCGATGCCGGTGCCTGCATCGAGCAGGATGTCGCGATCGAGTTGCAGGCACGTGCTGAGGCGCTCGCGACCGCCAACGCCGCCGGCGCAACCGAGTACGGTCAGATCCATGAGCGCGCGACAATCCACACGCGGGCGCTCACGACACTCACCCCCATGCAGCCAGCCGCGTACACTTCGATGGAGGCAGTAACTGCTCGAGGGCATCCACAATGGCATGGACCCGGAGCGATGGCACATCGTCCTTATACTTTTGCGCGAACGATCGTGCCGCGTCGGTGAAGTGCGGCTCGCCAAGCAGACGTTTCAGCAGCCGATCGTAACTGGGCGACGCCTTCTCTGGGTTCACCAACAGACCTGCCCCAAGCTCCTCTACCCGCTTGGCGGTCATCATCTGCTCCAGGTGCTGCGGCAACAGCAGCAGGGGCTTGCCTGCGGTCAACGACGATTCTACGGTGCTTGCACCCGAGTGACAGATGACTAGGTCGGCTTCGCGTCGCGCATTCTCCATCCGCACAGGCGAATCGCTCAGCGAAACATTCGCGGCTGTGTAAGCCTTTGTCAACTTCATCGACAACCCAGGAATATGTGCGACCACGCTCGCGTCGAGCTGCTGGAGCGCGGACATGATGCGCGCCAAGTCCCGAAATCCCGGTTTGAGGTAAGCGAAGACACGCTTAGCACCGATCATCGGCCACAAAGGAGTGACTCCGCTGGCCAGGTTGGAAATGTCGCCCCAATAGGTCACCGGCCCTCGCGAAGGATACTGATCTAACTCGGACACACAGGCAAGAATGCTCGCATCTGCCTTCAGGAGTTCGGCCAGTGTCTGCATTGGTGGCTCGCCAAGGCGGGCAAGGGCCTTGTTCGCAAAACGAAGCACGATCTGCTCGGCGGTGCTGACACGATGACTGAGCTCGGGTTTCCACCAACGATATAGAGGGATAGGCACGGCAGCCGGAGGTATGCCGAAGGAGGAGCTGAACTGGACGCGAGGGATGCGGACGTTGCGCGTGGCGAGCATCGCAGTGGGTGCATAGTCGAAGACAAGTAGATCAGGCTGCAGAATATCCACCAATGCGCGCCAAGCTCGGCATAATCCGACCAGTACGTGCTCGGAGAGGAATCCCAGCTGTAGCAACGTCTCGGCGAACCCTACAGCAGGTGGGAGTCCGACGATCTGCCCCAAGAAGATTGGCGCCTGCAGGATCCGGTACGGCTGGTCATGCATCACCTTGTCAACATGGGTGAGCTCGCGGAGAACGAATACGCACTCATGACCGCGCGCTCGCAGTTCGCCTGCGAGTGTAATAAACCTCATTAGATGCCCGTAATCGCCGCCGAGCTCCCATCCAAGCAGGATCCGCGCCATGAGCCAATTCTACGGAGGGACGAGGAAGGTCACCAGCCGCTCTTTACGCCACATCTTCGGGAGACGGGCCCAGCCTGTCGAAAAAATTGACACCCACGTAGCGCCCGGAGTGTGACCTAGCAATAACCTCTTTGTTCGTCAGTGACTTACGGTAGTGGCACCCGTTGGTGCAGATCTTGCGACGACTACGTCCTACGTGAGGTGCACACCATGAAACAGACAGAACTTTACCTGCTCCTTTCGGCCGCCGGACTCACGTTGGGAATGTCGGGTGCGAGTCACGCCGCCATTTATAGTGGCCATTTCGATCCCGTCGATTTTCTCGGCGACTTCAACATCACAATTAGCAACGCGTGTCTGCTGACGAACGGATGGCAGCAAAACAGCTCCCCGTGTTTTTCCACGCTGAACAGCATCTCGGCTACTATTTACGGCGGGGGGCCGTCTTCATCGGATCCGCTCGAACTGTCGTTCGCTCCACCCGCAATTTCCAGCGCGAGCGTGATGTACGGCGTGTTCATCCAGGGTGGGGAGCTCGATTCATTCGATACGGACCTTATTCCGTTTCAGTCGGTGTTGAACGGCTACACCGGCGGCGACAGCTGGTGGATTCAATTTCAATCCGGCTGTTACCGCAACAGCTGTCTGCTGACCTTGTCCGCGGCGGCGCTGACCGACCCGCCCCCCCCGGACCGCGGGGTGTACCTGTATCAGAATGACAAGGGGACTCCAGTCGCATTCGCCGACTATCAGACGATCACACGACTGGATACCGTCCCCGAACCCGGTTCGCTGGCCCTCCTCCTGGGCGCGCTCGGCGCGGGGCTGTTCACGTACCGACGAAGACCCAACGCGGACACCTGATCGCAAAAACGCCCGGCATCGACCGGGCGTTTTACTCGCAGCACCCGACAGCTCTACCGCACCCGGGTCTCGGCTTCCACACCACCGTTCGCGCCGCCAGCGCCGGCCTCGCGCCGCAATGCCATCACGAGCGCCTGCTGGATGGCGTCTTGCAGCTCCCACGGCTCCCCGTCCGCCAGCGCGCCCGCGAACGCCGCGTCGCCAATCGCCTGCCGCAACTCTCCCCCGAGCGCGTCCCAGCGCTCGGTCTCCCGCGGCGAGCGTCGCAGGCTGTGCCGCTGGCGCTGTGCGGTGATCGCGCCGTACAACCGTGCGGCGCCGACACCGTCGCCCATCGCCCTCGCGAGTCGCACGTGGTCCTCAAGACAACACAACGCTTCCTCGTGCATCTCGAAGGTCTGGAACGCGCTCAATGAGGTCGAGAGGCGATCGCGCGCGGCCTCGATGTCGCCTTCGCGCAGATCGACTCGTGCCGAGCCACCATAGCGAGGTGGCCTCGTCGCGACGATCGCCGGCTGCGCGGCACAGATCGAGTGAAAGCGCGAACCGCAGCCGTGCGGCGCCGAGATCGCCCGTAGCCATGCTCAACTCGCCGAGCATACGCTCGCATTCGCTTTCGATCTCCGCAGTGCTTCACCTCGCGCGCGATGGCAATGCAGTGCTCGAACTGGCGCCGCTGCCGTCATCGTCGTCGCGCTCGTGCATGCGAGATCTGGCCGAGATGGAGACAAGCCGATGGCTTCGCCGATCCGGTCGCTGATCTCGCGGAAGATGCGCGAGGGCCTCTTCCTCGCAGGCGCGCGCCCTTGGCGTCACCGCAGGCGCAGCAGAACGAGCGATAGCGTCGACAGCGTCGCTGCGATGTCCACCGGGTTGCTGATCGCTCGGCGCAGCGCTAGGCACGCTTCCGAGCATTGTGCGGCCGCTGCCCATGGTCGCTCTGACTCGTGGCGAGCGCGGCGCCGACATAAAGGCCGAACGCCTCGCGCGACGGGCATGGCCTTGACGGCGACGGCAATGCAAGTGCCGTCGTCGACGGATCTTGCGACCTTCGCTGACGTAGCCGCGAAGGATCCAGAAGCTCATCAGCGCCACTTGGATACTTGACCGCGATGACCGGATCCCATCCCCCTCGAGCGCGAGAGCAATCGCGGCGCGTAGGTTGTCGAGCTCGGCTTCGAGGCGCCGGATCCACACCGCGTGGTTGCTCGGCACCTTGCAGCCCCTTGTTGCCGGCCTTCGCCAACGGTCAGGAAATGATCGCAATGCCGCTGCGCCGTTGCGGCGAGCTCCCCGCGTGCGGTCAGCTTCTCCCGGGCGAAATCGCGGATCGTCTCGAGCGTGCGATACCGTGTCCCCTCGTCGCGCTCCTCCGCCATGACCAGCGACTTGTCGACCAGCGACGCCACCAGGTCGAGGATGTCGTCCGATGACAGCGGCTCCGTGCTGCACACCTTCTCGGCCGCTTCCAGGTCGAACCCTCCCGCAAAGACGCACAGTCGATCGAACAGGACCCGCTCGTTGTCGTGCAACAGGTCATAGGACCAATCCACGAGCGCACGCAAGGTCTGCTGGCGCTCGAGAACGACGCGACCGCCACCGGTGAGGAGCTTGAAGCGGTCGCGCAACCGGGTATTGATGTCCGCGATCGACAGCGCCCGCAGCCGCGCCGCCGCAAGTTCGAGCGCCAGCGGAATGCCCTCGAGACGCGCGCAGAGCTCGGCGATGGCAGGCGCCTCGCGCTGCGTCAGCTCGAACCCGGGCTTGTGCAGGCGCGCGCGGTCCATGAACAGCTGCACCGCATCCGACTTGGCGAGCACGTCCACGCTCGCCGAACGGTCGGGCACCGGGAGAGGCAGCACGGCATAGGTCTGTTCGCCAGCGATGCGCAGCGCCTCGCGCGTGGTCGCAACGATGCGCACGTCGCATGCGGCGCGCAGTACGGCATTCGCGAGCTTCGCGCAGGCCGCGATCAGATGCTCGCAGTTGTCGAGAATGATGAGAAGCGTGCGCGACTTGAGATGCGCCGCCAGCGTGTCGGTCAGCGCGCGGCCCGGCTCCTCCTGCACGCCAAGCACCTGTGCCAGCACGCTCGGCACGAGCGACGGATCCGAATGGCGCCAGATCGACGAACCAGACGCCGTCCGGGAAATCGTCGAGCGCATCCGCCGCGATCTGCAGCGAGAGCCGCGTCTTGCCGAGCCCACCCATCCCGAGCAGCGTCAGCAGGCGCGAGCCCTTGAGCAACTCCCCAAGCTCGTGCAATTCACGCTCGCGACCAACGAACGTCGTGAGCTGCTGCGGCAGGTTGTTCGGCGTGGATTCGAGCGAGCGCAGGGCCGGAAAATCCTGGCGCAGCTTCGGATGCACGATCTGGTAAACGCGCTCGGGCGACGCGAGATCCTTGAGCCGCACCCCACCGAGATCGCGCAGGACGATCTCGCTCGGCAGGCGACCCTTGATGCTGTCGACGACGGCCTGCGAGAGCAGGATCTGACCGCCGTGCGCCGCACCCATGATGCGCGCGCTGCGATTGACGGGCGGCCCGAAGAAGTCGTTGTCGCGATGCTCGACTTCGCCCACGTGCACGCCACAGCGGACGCGCAACGGCACGCCCTCCGTGGCAGCGGGATCGGCAAGCGCCTGTTGCAGGGCGAGGATGGCGTTGACGCCATCGAGGGGATCGGCGAACGCGGCATACATGCCGTCGCCCGTGGTCTTCACGATGATGCCGCCATTGCTCCTGACGGCATCACGGGCCAGCGCGTCGTGCTTCTTCAGCGCCTTCGACATCACCTCGGGCTGCGTCTCCCACAGCCGGGTGCTGCCTTCGATGTCCGTGAAAAGAATGGTGGTAGGGCCAGATCCGGGTTGCACGGTCAAAGTCCCGCGAGTGATCTGCCGAAGCGGGCCATTCTAAAGACCCGCGAAGGTCGTGCCAATCCCGCGCGTTGCTCGCCGCTTGCCGGAGGAACCGGCGACGGGCAACACTTCGCGGATGCTTCGGCCGGAACGTCAGGCATCCTGCAACGCGGCGGCGCGCAACGTATTGGCAAGCAGCATCGCGATGGTCATCGGCCCGACGCCGCCGGGGACGGGAGTGATCCAGCCGGCGACTTCCCGTGCGCCGTCGAAATCGACGTCACCGCACAGCTTGCCGGCGGCATTCCGGTTGATGCCGACGTCAATGACGATCGCACCGGGCTTGATCCACTCGCCGTGCACGAACGCGGCCTTGCCGATCGCGGCAACGACGATGTCGCCCTGGCGCACGATCGACGGAAGGTCGCGCGTCGCCGAGTGACAGATCGTCACCGTGCAGCGCGCCATGAGAAGCTCCAGCGCCATCGGCCTGCCGACGATGTTGGACTGGCCGATCACTACCGCATGCTTGCCGACGAGGTCCTCGCCGGTCGATGCCAGCAGGCGCATGCAGCCGTACGGCGTGCAGGGTCGCAGCGTGGGTCGTTTCTGGAGCAGGCGGCCGATGTTGTAAGGATGAAAGCCGTCGACATCCTTGAGGGGCGCGATGCGTTCCGTGACCGCGGCTTCGTCGATGTGCTTCGGCAAGGGCAGTTGCACGAGAATACCGTGCACGGCAGGGTCGGCGTTGAGCGCGTCGATGCGCGCGAGCAACGCATCCTGCGATAGATCCGCCGGCAGATCGAAGCCGAAGGAGCGCATGCCGGTGGCGTCCGTCATGCGACGCTTGCTGCGCACGTACACCTGCGAAGCTGCGTTCTCGCCGACCAACACGACGGCAAGACCCGGGGTCGATCCGCCGCCGGCGACACGGGTGGCAACGCTGGCGCGGACTTCTTCCACCACGCGCTCCGCCTGCACCTTGCCGTCGATGATGCGCGCAGCCATGCATTGCTCCTGACGGGATGAGCGGGCAGTCTACCCGATGGCCGTTGCATGTGACCCGGTGTCGCATCGCTCGTCGACGAGGACAGGGCACCCACAACGAACGTGAGCTAGAATGCGCGCCGTGATTGCGGAACCCATCCTAGGAAGAATCCATCACCGGCTAGCCGCGGCGCTGTGCCCACCTTCCGGTGCCCATGTGCCGCTGATCGTCGATGGCGCCGCCGTCGGCTGGATGAACCACGAGCGTGCCGCACGCCTGCGCGACTTCGATAGCGTCTTCGCGAGCGATGGCGACGTGTTGCGCTTCACCGCCCGCTGCGACACGGCCGCCAAGCGCAGCGAAGCCCTTGTCAAGGTGACGCAGAGACTCGCGCATGAAGGCGCGCTCTCGCCGTGGCGTGACGAGCTGTACACCGCGACGGCAGTTGACAGCGCCGTCGAGGCGTTCGTCATCGAACGGGCCGCGGCGCGCTACTTCGGCATTGCCACGCGGGCAGCGCACGTCAACGGATTGGTCGCGCACCATGGCGAGGTCGCGATGTGGGTCGCCCGACGCAGCGCGACCAAGGCCATCGACCCGGGTCAGCTCGACAACCTCGTGGCCGGTGGCATTCGGGCGGGAAGTTCCGTGGCGGAAACGCTGCGCCGCGAAGCGTGGGAGGAGGCCGGTATCACCGCCTCCGTGGTGGCGCGCGCCCAACCGGCCGGCGTGCTGCGCATCTGCCGCGAGCAGCCCGACGGCTTGCAGCGTGAAGTCATCCACGTCCACGACCTGCGCTTGCCCGGTGATTACGCGCCGGCCGGAATCGATGGCGAAGCCGTGGCGCATCGCCTGGTCACGTTTTCCGAGGCGGCCACGCTGATCGGCAGCACGGGCGACGACAACCTGGTGACCGCCGATGCGAGCCTGGTGATCCTCGACTGCCTGTTCCGTCACGGGATGATTTCGCCCGACTCGCCGCATTGCGTTGCGCTCGCTGATTTGCGTTGGGGTCCGCTCGCGCCGCAAGCATTAAGTGCCACGGTGCCAACCGCCACCTGACGGACCCCGCCGTCCCGCCATCACAACGATCGCGGCGCGGCGCGCAACGCGTCAGGCCGCGACGCGTGCCCCGCTCCCGACCGGCCGGATCTGCCGGATGCCCAGCTCCTGCAACGCATCGCGAATGGCATTGACGGCGTGGCGCATCTCGTCCGGACCGATGGCGCCGATGCAGCCGACCCGGAATGTCTCCACCTGCGTGAGCTTCCCCGGATAGAGGATGAAGCCCTTGTCCCGCACGCGATCGTAGAACGCCTTGAATGCATACGCCGGATCGGCCGGCGCGTGAAACGTCACGATGATCGGCGCCTGAATGGCGGGCGGAAGGAAGACGCGGAAACCGAGCTCGCGCATGCCCTGCGTGAGCGTCTCGCAATTGCGGGTGTAGCGGGCGAGACGGGCCGGCTGCCCACCCTCGGCAAGCAGCTGGTCCAGCGCGGCATCGAAGGCGACGACGACGTGGGTCGGCGGCGTGAAACGCCATTGCGTCGTCCTCTCCATGTACGTCCACTGATCGTGCAGGTCCATCGCGAGCGACGTGCAGTTGCCGGCGCAGCGCTCCAGCACATTCCGCCGCACGACCGCGAAGCCCATTCCGGGCGGCCCCTCGACGCACTTCCCGGACGCCGCGATCAGCGCATCGAACGGGATCTTCTGCGCGTCGATCGGCAGCGCAGCGAACGAGCTCATCGCATCGACAATGAGGCTGCGACCATGGCGCTGCACGACGAGCGCGATCTCCTCGAGCGGGTTGAGGATGCCGGTCGACGTCTCGCAGTGAATGAGGCCGACGTGCGTGATCCCCGGATCGGCGCTCAGCAGGCGATCGACGTCCTGGGCGGTGGTGGGCACGTCCTCCGCCGTCTGGAACTCGGTCACCTTGCGGCCCATCATGCGCGTCAGCTTCGCCATCCTCGTGCCGTAGGCGCCGTTGATGAGCACGAGCACGTGGCCATCGCGCGGCACGAGCGTGTTGATGGCCGCTTCGACCGAGAAAGTGCCGCTGCCCTGCAATGGCACGCACACGTGGGTGTCCTGGCCGTGCACGATGTCCAGCAGCTTGCGCCGCATGGCCGCGGTGACCGCGTTGAACGCGGCGTCCCAGGATCCCCAATCGCGCAACATCGCCGTCTTCGTCGCCAGCGACGTCGTCAGCGGACCGGGGGTCAGAAGAATCGGATCACGGCTGAAGTTGGCCATGTCGCACTCCTTGGGTTGATTGCTCTTGGACCGAGTCGATGAAGGACCTTGTCACGCACCGCGCTCGACCTCGCCGATGCTCTCGTCGAGCACCCCGAGGGCGACGTCCATCTCGGCGGCCGTGATGACCAGCGATGGGCGCAGCGTGATCACGTTGCCCTCGATCACCTTGAACGCGACGCCTTTCGCAAAAGCCTTGAACATGATGCGCTCGGCCTCGTCGACTGCGCGCTCCCGGGTCATGCGATCCTTCACCAGATCGATGCCGATGTGCAATCCGGTCCCGGCGACGTGCCCGACGAGCGGGTGCCGCTGCTGCATTTCGACGAGGCGCGCGATCGCGTAATTCCCGAGCTCCTCGGCATGCCGCACGAGTCCGTGCTGCTCGATGTAGCCGATCTCCGCCAGGCCGGCGGCCGCGCACAACGGATTCTTCTCATGCGTGTAGTGACCGATGGAACGGTGCTGCAGCACGTTGTACTCGTCGCGCGTGACGATCCCGGCAAACGGCACCAGACCCGCCGCCCAGCGACTTGCCGAGCACCAGCACGTCGGGAGTGACGAAATGCTCGCAGGCGAACATGCGGCCGGTGCGGCCGAAACCTTCGATGACCTCGTCGAAGATCAACAGCGCGCCGTAGCGGCGACACAGCTCCTGCACGCCTTGCCAATACTCCTTTCGCGGCACGACAGGGGTGGCCGAGATCGGCTCGCCGATGATCGCCGCGATGTCGGGCTCGCGACGCAGGATCACTTCGATCTGGCGCAGGCATTCGGCGTCGACGTCGTCCGGATCGGTGAATCGCCACGGGTTGCGATAGTAGTTAGGGAACTCGACGCGAAATGCGCCCGGCACCATCGGGCCGGCACCACCGGTGAAATGCTCCTCGCCGCTGATGGACGCAGCACCCATGGTCGTGCCATGGTAGGAATCCCAGTAGGAGATGGTCTTGAAGCGCCCGGTCAGCTGCTTCGCGAGCATCACCGCCATCTCGATGGCCTCGGAACCGCCGGGGCAGAAGAGCGACCGGCACAGGCCGTCGGGCGTGATCTCGGCAAGCTTGCGCGCGAGCTCGATGGCCGGAATGTTGGTATAGCGCCGCGGCGTGAACGTCAGCTTGTCGTCGAGCGCGCGGCGCACCGCAGCGATCACGTCAGGGTTGTTGAAGCCCGCGTTGTGCACGCCATTGCCGTGCATGTCGAGGTAGCGGCGGCCATCGAGATCCTCGATCCACGCGCCTTCGGCGGACTTCAGCACGTTGAGCACGGGAGTGGAAAGACTCTGGTGGAGGAAATACTTCCTGTCCTCCTCGAACCAGCGCCGCGCATTGGCGGAAAGTGAACCCTCCCAATAGGCCCGGCGATGCGCGGTCGTATTGACATCGCCCTGCTCGCGGTCGGACACGTTGCCTGGCCTGGAACGTAGGTGCATGGTCGAGAGCGGCTGAAGCCTTGCTAGCGGAAGCTCGCTCGCGTGCGGATGCGCGCGACCAGAACCAGCACCGTGAGGGTGACCACCAGCAGGAGCATGGTCAAGGCGGCCCCGTCGAACAGAGAACCGCGATCGGACAGCGCGAAAATGCCAACCGGCAGCGTGACCCAATCGGGCGGATACACCATGATGGTCGCGCCCAGCTCGCCCATCGACAACGCGAAACACAGGCCGGCCGCCGCCACCAGCGACGGCGTGATCAGCGGCAGCGTCACGCGGAACAGGACATAACCGGGCCGCGCCCCCAGGCTCGCCGCGACCTGCTCGTAGTGCGCAGGCAATCGCGCGAGCCCGGCCGATACGCTGCCGTACGCAAACGCGGTCACGAGGACGACGTGCGCGATCAGCACGATGGAGGGCGTGCCATTGAGCAGCAATGGTGGACGGCTGAACGCGACCAGCAGGCCCAGACCGACGGATACCGACGGTACGGCGATGGGCAGCAGGAACAGGGTGGCCGCGACGCGGCGCGCACGGCCCCGGAGGTTGCGCACGGCGAGCGCCGCCCACGTACCGACCGTGAGCGCTATCGCACTCGCGATGAGGCCGGTCAGCAGGCTCGTCAGAAGCTCCTCGCCGGCGTTGCTGCGCACGGCGTCGACCAGGTGGCGCAGCGTCAAATGGGTGGGCAGGACGTCGTTCCACTGGCCGGCGACGCTCGCGGCGCCCACGACCAGCAGCGGCAGGCCGAACACCGGCGCGAAGAGCGCGAAGAACAGCACCCACGCAAGCCAGCGGCCGAGCCTAGAGGACAACAGCACGGGCGCCTCCGCTGCGAGACAGCACGACACGATAAAGCGAGTAGACGCCTACGGACAGCACGATGTTCACCACCGCGGCCACGCAGCCTGCCGTGTAATCGAACTCCTGGATCGCCTTGCCGTAAATCACCATCGGCAGCGTGATCACGCCCTTGGCACCGATGAACAGCACGATGCCGAACTCGTTCAACGTGAGCAGCAGGCAGAGGCTGCCACCTGCGAGCAGTGCAGGGATCGCCTCGGGAATGATGATCTCGCGAATGACGCGGAACGGCCGCGCACCGAGGCTGCTGGCGACCTCGATCAGCGCCGAGTCGAGCTGCGAGAATGCGGCCAGCAGCGGGCGCATGACGAACGGCGTGTAGAACGTGACTTCCGCGAGGATCACGCCCCACATGCCGTACACGAAATCGATCGGCGGGTCGCGCGTATGCAGCAGGTCCATGAAGATGAAATTGAACATCCCCGCGGAGCCATAGAGGAACGTAAACGACAGTGCGATGAGGAATGACGGAAACGCCAGGATCGTATCGATGAAGCCCCCGACGATGCGGGCGCCCGGAAACGGCACGAACGAGACGATCAGTGCCAACACGAAGCCGAGCGCGAGGCATCCGAGCGTCGACAGGACCGCAATCTCGATGGTGCGCACCAGCGCGCCGCGGAACAGCGCCGAGGAGAGCATGGCCGTGTACGGCGCGAGACTCATCTGCCCCGCTTCGTTGGTGAACGACTGCTTGGCGATGAAGAACAGCGGATAGAGAAAGATCGCGGTGAGCACCAGGAGCGGCGGGATCGCCCAGATCCACCGCGGCGCGGTGGTGGCCCGCCGCGGAGCGGCATGGCGATCGATACGAAGGGTGGCCGTGCCCGGGACAGCCGGCGTCACACGCGATCCATCAGCGGCGCCGCGCGCATCGTCGCCGTGCCGGCGCCGGGTGTGGCGGCAAGCAACGTGGCGTCGTGGGCGGAGAAATGAAGCGCTACACGCTCACCACGTCGCGGCGGCGCGCGCAGCGGCCTGCTGTCGGCCCGCATCTCGAGTCCGTCCACGTCGAGATACAGCCGATGGGCCGAACCGCGCCACTGCACCTCCATGACGGTCCCTTCGACCACGTTGCCGCCGTCCGGCGGCGGCCCGAGCGCGAGCGCGTGCGGCCTTATGCACAGCATCCGCTCCTCGCCGGGTTGCGCAGGCGCGAACGCCGTCACCTCGAGTACCCGCGGACCGAGCCGCACCCATGCCTGCTGGCGGGAGTGATCACAGCGCTCCACGGTGACGGGCAGCAGATTGGCGTTGCCCACGAAGGACGCGGTGAACCCCGAGGGAGGCTGCTGGTAGAGCTCCTGTGCGCTGCCGACATCGACCAGTCGGCTTTCGTTCATGACGGCGATGCGGTCGGCCAGCGTGAGCGCCTCGATCTGGTCGTGCGTGACGTACAGGATCGTCACGTGGGGAAGCTCGCGGTGCAGTCGGGCGATCTCGTTCAGCATGCCGCTGCGCAGCTGCGCATCCAGTGCCGACAGCGGTTCGTCCAGCAGCAGCACCTTTGGCCGGATTGCCAGCGCGCGCGCGATGGCCACCCGCTGCTGCTGCCCTCCGGAAAGCTCCTGCGGATAGCGTCGCGCGTACGCGGCCATCCCCACCATCTCGAGGCATTCCTGGACGCGCGGCGCGATCTCGGCACGAGTTGCCCTGCCCGCTCGCAGGCCGAACGCCACGTTCTGCTCCACCCGCATGTGCGGGAACAGTGCGTACTGCTGCACCACCATACCGATGCCACGCAGATACGGCGGCATGCGCGTGACGTCGGTGTTCCCGAGGAAGATGCGTCCGCGCGTCGGCGTGACGAAGCCGGCGACGGCGCGCAGCGCGGTGGTCTTGCCCGAACCCGAAGGCCCGAGCAAGGCCATGACCTCGCCGGGCTCGACGTCGAGCGTGAGGGCATCGAGCGCCACGGTGGAGCCATAGGCCACCGTGACGTCTTCGAAGCGGATGCCCGGCTCGCTGCGCGACTGCGCGGCGCGCCGGGATTCGCTCTCGGCAACGTCCTGCGGAACGCTCTCGCGCACCACCGCGCCCTTGCCCATCAGCTGCCGGTCACCTCGTGCCAGCGCGCTACATCCTTGGAGAGGTCACGCAACACCGCATCCCAGTCGGGCGTCCACACCGTGACGCCTTCCATGAAGGTGTGCAGTTGCTTGTAGTTCGCGTCGGTGGGCGTCACGTCCGAGCGCGCGGGAAATCCCCGCCCGATCGAGCTCACCGTTTCCTGCGCCCGCTTGCTCAGGAGGAAGTCCATGAGCTTCTTGCCGTTGGCGGCATGCGGCGCGCCGTGAACCAGGGCGATGTAATACGGCGCCGCGAGCGTGATGCGTTGCCCCTTGGCATCGGCGGGCCAGAAAATGCGCAGGTTCGGGTTGTCCGTCATTTGCGCGAAGTTCATCTGCACGTCGCCGTTGGCCACCCAGATCTCACCCTTGTTGACCTTCGCAGCAAGCTTGCCGGTGGACGAGGACGGCCCGACGTTGTTCGCCTGGAGCTTCTTCAGGAAATCGAAGCCGGCGTCCTTGCTGCCCATCGCGTGAAATGCGAGCTCCATGACCGCGGTGCCATCCCCCGCCTGCCCCGGTGTGGAGTACTGGATCTTGCCCTTGTATTTCGGATCGAGCAGGTCGTTCCACGTCTTGGGAGCGGCCTGCAGGGTGCTGCCGTTGTAGATGAAGCAGACGTAATTGTTGACCATCGGGTACCAACGCCCGCCCGCGTCGCGCGTGTTCGCCGGAATCGCATTCGCTTCGCTGCTGGCATAAGCGTCGAGCATCCCGTCGGCGCCGGCCTTCTGCATGAACGGTGGCAGCGTGACGATCACGTCGGCCTGCGTGTTGGTCTTCTCCCGCTCGAGGCGGTTGACAACCTCGCCCGACCCGCTCTCGATGTACTGCACCTTGATGCCGGTCTCCTTGGTGAATGCCTCGAACTGCGTGTCGTACCAGTTGGGCTTGCCATCGCGCAGCCCGTCGGCCGAATAGATCGTAACCACGTTCTGCGCCAGCGCGGGGGTCGAAACAAGCGCCGCAAACGCAAGAGCGACGGGCATGAGTACCGAACAGCGCTTCATCACGGTTTGTCTCCCTAGGTGGACTGCACCAACAACGAATGAGCAAGCGCCGCACGCTGCGCTCGCTACGGCAGGCGATCCTACCGGCCTCGCGCCGCAGCGGCAACACTGGCAACGACATCGCTCACATCTTGGTCGCCGCGCGGGCTGCCACAGGACTACTCGTCTTGCTCTGAATATTCGCGCCGCGACATCCCGGCACCGTCCCGATGCCGTATCACAACTCCTGACCTGCCAATGGCGGGAGGTTGTATATTGTTGACAATCTTACGCCAATCGTCTCCAATGTCACGTACCGCCAACGTTGCCATGCCCCCTCTACCCCGCGCAAAGGCCGCGGCCGCAGGCCACGCGCCTGCGATCCGGCTCGTGCAATCGAGCTCGCTCGCCACGCTCGTCCAGCGCGAGATGGAGCGCATGATCCTGACGGGCGATCTGCCGCCGGGCAGCAAGCTCAACGAAGCCGCGCTCGCCGATCAGCTCGGTGTATCGCGCGGTCCCGTGCGCGAAGCGTTTCGCGCGCTCGAGGAATCCGGGCTCGTGCGCCTGGAGAAAAACCGCGGCGTCTATGTGCGCGAGATTCCGGTGGAGGAAGCCGACGAGATCTACGAGTTGCGGGCGCTGCTCGACGCGTTCGTCGGCCGTCGCGTCGCGGCCACGGCCGGACCCGACGCCGTGCGCGAGCTGCGCGGCCTCGTGAGTCGCATGGACCGGGCGGCGGCGCGCAATGACGTCGACACCTTCTTTCACGCCAATCTGGGTTTTCATGACCGCCTGGTCGAGCTTGCAGGCAATGCCAAGCTCCTGACGACGTACCGCCGCCTGGTCAACGAGCTGCGCCTCTTCCGGCGCACCACCCTCGCGCAGGACGGTGCGCTGCCGACCTCCGCGCGCGAACATCGGCAGATCGTGGAGCGCATCGCCGCCAGGGACGCCGAGGGCGCCGGACGCGCCCTCTACGATCACGTGATGGCGAGCAGGGAGCGCATGCACAAGGTCCGCGACGGCGGCAACAGCGTTGCGATCACGAGGAAAGTGCGTTGAATTCGATGGATGACAAGAGCGTTACCGCCAACGGCCGGTCGTACGGGCTGCCACGCCAGCCGGTCGTCGTGCTCTGCATCGACGGCTGCGAGCCGGAGTATCTCAACCAGGCGATCAGCGCCGGCTGCATGCCCTACGTTGCCGAGCTGCGCCAGCGCGGTCTCTGTCTCACCGCCGATTGCGTCGTGCCGTCGTTCACCAATCCCAACAATCTGTCGATCGTCACCGGCGTCCCGCCGTCGGTGCACGGGATCTGCGGCAACTATTTCTGGGACCGCGATGCGGGTGCCGAAGTGATGATGAACGATCCCAAGTACCTGCGCGCCGGAACGCTGCTGGCCGCGCTCGCTGATGGCGGCGCGAAGGTCGCGGTCGTCACCGCGAAGGACAAGCTGCGCGCCCTGCTCGGCCACGGGCTGTCGGGCATCTGCTTCTCCGCGGAAAAGGCCGCCGACGCGCAACTCGCGACGCATGGCATCGACGACGTGCCGCGCCGCGTGGGCATGGAGGTGCCGTCGGTCTACAGCGCGGCCCTGTCGGAGTTCGTCTTCGCCGCGGGCGTTCGGCTCATGCGCAGCGAACGCCCGGACGTCATGTATCTCTCGACCACGGATTACGTACAGCACAAGGCGGCGCCCGGCACCGATGCCGCGAACGATTTCTACGCCATGATGGATGGCTACCTGCATGCTCTCGACGCCGAAGGTGCGGTCATCGTGCTCACGGCCGATCACGGGATGAACGCCAAGACCGATGCGTTCGGACGCCCCAACATCGTGTACCTGCAGGACCTGCTCGACCGCGCCCACGGCGCCGGAACCACGCGTGTCATCCTGCCGATCACCGATCCGTACGTGGCGCACCACGGCGCACTGGGCTCGTTCGCGACGGTATACCTCTCCGGCCCGGTCGATGGCATGGCCGCCACGCGTAGCATCGCAGCAGTCGCCGGCATCGACGCCGTGCTTGGCCGCGAGGAAGCCTGCGTCCGCTTCGAATTGCCGCCGGATCGCGTAGGCGACCTCGTCGTGATCTCCGAGCGCCTGTCGGTCATCGGTACGAGCCGTGACCGGCACGACCTCAGCGGCCTCGACGCGCCGCTGCGCTCGCACGGCGGCGTGTCGGAGCAGCAGGTACCCATCATCGCGAACCGGCCCGGCAGGGCGCTGCCCGTCGGGCGCCGGTGGCGCAACTTCGACGCGTTCGATCTCGCGCTCAATTACCTGTAGTAGCCGATTGCAGAGGCCCCGCCATGAACATGATGACCGAACTCAAGGGCCTGCGTGCGGGTCACGCCCTGCACGAGAAGATGCGCATCGCCGGCGAACTGGTCGGCGGCGAGCGCACGCTGGAGGTTCGCAACCCGTTCACGACGGCGGTCGTCGGTACGGTGCCCAAGGCGTCCGTCGCCGACGTACGACGCGCGATTGCGGCCGCGCGCGGCTACCAGGCCAAGCTCACGCGCTACGAGCGCGCCCGCATCCTGCAGCGCACGGCCGAGATCATTCGCAGCCGCACCGAGGAGCTGTCGGACCTCATCACGTCGGAGTGCGGGATCTGCAAGAAGGATTCGCTCTACGAGGTCGGACGCGCCTGCGACGTGTTCGTGTTCGCCGGCAATGCCGCCCTGGCCGATGATGGCCAGGTGTTCTCCTGCGACCTCACCCCGCACGGCAAGTCGCGCAAGGTGTACACCCTCCGCGAACCGCTGCTCGGCGTGATCTCGGCGATCACGCCCTTCAACCATCCGCTGAACCAGATCGCGCACAAGGTGGCGCCGTCGATCGCGACCAACAACCGGATGGTGCTGAAGCCCACCGAGAAAACGCCGTTATCGGCGCTGGCTCTGGCAGACATCCTCTACGAAGCGGGACTCCCGCCGGCGATGTTCTCGGTCGTGACCGGCGACCCCCGGGAAATCGCGGACGAGCTCCTCACGCATCCGGACGTCGATCTGGTCACGTTCACCGGCGGCGTGCCCATCGGCAAGTACATCGCGTCGAAGGCCGTCTACAAGCGGCAGGTGCTCGAGCTCGGCGGCAACGATCCCATCATCGTCATGGAGGATGCGGATCTCGACGAAGCGGCGAGCCTGACTGCGGCCGGTTCGTACAAGAACTCCGGCCAGCGCTGCACGGCGGTGAAGCGCATACTCGTGCACGAGAAGGTTGCCGACCCATTCGTGGAGCGCCTGCTCGCGCGGACCCGCGCGTGGACGTACGGCGACCCGATGGACCCGACGATGGACATGGGCACCGTCATCGACGAAGCCGCGGCGCAGGGCTTCGAGGCGCGCGTCAACGAAGCGGTAGGCCTCGGCGCGCGCTTGCTGCACGGCAACAACCGCGCCGGCGCCCTGTACTCGCCGACCCTGCTCGACCACGTCACGCCGGACATGCCGCTGGTGAAGTTCGAGACGTTCGGGCCGGTATCTCCGGTGATCCGCTTTCGTGACCTCGACGAGGCGATCCGGATCGCCAACTCCACCGCGTATGGGCTCTCGTCGGCCATCTGCACGAACCGCCTCGACTACATCACCCGCTGCATCGCCGAGCTCAACGTGGGTACGGTCAACGTACGCGAGGTGCCGGGCTACCGTCTGGAACTGACGCCCTTCGGCGGCGTCAAGGATTCAGGGCTGGGGTACAAGGAAGGCGTGCAGGAGGCGATGAAGAGTTTCACCAACGTCAAGACCTACTCGCTGCCGTGGTGACGCGACGCCCACGCGACGGCATCACGGCGGCAGGCGCGTCCGACCCGAAGTGAACGACGAGTCCCCCGCCCGCGGCGGCCACCTTCCCGACCAGCCGCACGATCTCGCCGCCGAAGGCGACGTCAACCTGTCGCCGCTGCGGCGGGCCTTCGAGGCGGAGCACGTGCACGGCACCACGCGGCGGGTGCTCGACGAGGACGCCCGCCACTTCCTGCACCAGTCCCTCTCGACCCCCTGCTTCGACGCGCTGGTCGCGGCCGAGGGCATCTGGCTCGAAGATTGCGAGGGTCGGCGGATCATGGACTTCCACGGCAACAACGTCCATCAGGTCGGCTACCGCCATCCGCACGTGATCGACGCCGTCAAGGCGCAGCTCGACACGCTGCCCTTCTCGCCGCGCCGCTTCACCAACCGGGCCGCCGTCGACCTTGCCGCGCGTCTCGTGGCGCTCGCGCCCGACCCCCTCGGCAAGGTGCTGTTCGCGCCCGGCGGGACGCTCGCCATCGGCATGGCCATGAAGCTGGCGCGCCTCGCCACCGGCCGCCACAAGACGCTGTCGATGTGGGACTCGTTTCATGGCGCCTCGCTGGACGCGATCTCCATCGGCGGGGAGGCGGTGTTCCGCAAGGGCATCGGCCCGCTGCTGCCCGGCACCGAGCACGTCCCGCCGTGCGACCCTGGGTCCTGCAGCTTCGGCTGCGGGGGCCGGTGCAATCTGCGCTGCGCCGAGTACGTCGACTACGTACTCGCCAAGGAGGAGGACGTCGGGGCGGTGATCGTCGAAACGGTCCGCTGCACCGACGTGCAGATCCCCCCGCCGGATTATTACCGCATGGTGCGCGAGGCATGCGACCGCCATGGCGCGCTGCTGATCCTGGACGAGGTGCCGATCTGCCTCGGCCGCACCGGCCGCATGTTCGCCTTCGAGCACTACGGCATCGTCCCTGACATGGTGGTCCTCGGCAAGGGACTGGGCGGTGCAGTGTTCCCGATGGCGGCGCTGATTGCGCGGCGCGATCTCGACATCGCCGCGGACCGGGCGCTCGGCCATTACACCCACGAGAAAAGCTCGGTCGGCTGCGCTGCCGCCTTGGCCACGCTGGAAGTGATCGAGCGCGAGCAGTTGCTCGAGCGCTCCCGCACCCTCGGCGCGCGCGCACTGGAGCGGCTGCACGCGATGAAGGCGCGCCATCCGCTGATCGGCGACGTACGCGGCATCGGCCTCCTGCTCGGGATCGAGCTCGTCCGCGACGGCAAGCCCGCGCGGCGCGAGGCCGAAGCAGTCATGTACGACTGTCTCGCCAATGGCCTGTCCTTCAAGATCGGCCAGGGCAACGTGCTCACGCTCTCGCCCCCGCTGATCATCGGCGAGGGCGATCTGGACGGCGCATTCGATGTCATCGACAGAGCCTTGCACCGCGTTGAAACCGAAGGCAGCTAGCCAACGTGCAGACTCTCCTCAATCTTCTCGCCGGCGTGTCGCTCCTCGTATGGGGCACGCACATGGTGCGCACCGGCATCCTGCGGATCTACGGCGGCGATCTGCGGCGCGTGCTGCGCCAGAGCGTCGGTCATCCGGTCAGCGCCTTTTTCGCCGGCCTCGGGGTCACCGGGCTCATCCAGAGCAGCACCGCGACGGCGCTGATCGTCGCCGCCTTCGCCGGCCAGGGCCTCATCGGCACCGCGCCGGCGCTGGCGGTGATGCTCGGCGCCGACGTCGGCACGTCGCTCGTCACGCTGGTGCTTTCGTTCGACCTGTCGTGGCTTGCGCCGCTGCTGATCTTCGTGGGCGTCACGCTGTCCCTGACGTGGCAAGCCGCCGCCGTGGGGCGCTTCGGCCGGATCCTGATCGGCCTCGGCCTGATCATCTTCGGGCTGCAATGGATCTCGGTGGCCGCCCACCCGGTGGCACAAGCCGCTGGCGTGAAGGTCATCTTCGCGTCGCTCACCGGCGACGTGCTGCTCGACATGCTGGTGGCCGCGATGCTGACGGTGCTCTGCTACTCGAGCCTCGCCGTCGTGCTGCTGATCGCCTCCCTCGCCGCGCTGCACGTCATCGGGCTGCAGGTCGCGCTCGGGCTGGTGCTCGGCGCGAACTTCGGCAATGGGCTCCTCGGCATGCTGTCCACGCTGCGGGCCGTGCCCGAAGCCCGCCGGGTGACGCTCGGCAATTTCCTGTTCAAGCTGATCGGCTGCGTGGTTGCCCTGCCCCTCATCGACCTTCTCGTCGGACCGGTGGATGCAATGGGCCTCGATCCGGCGCGCGAGGTCGTGCTGTTCCATCTCGCGTTCAACGGGGTGCTGGCGCTGGCCTTCCTGTTCTTCACCGCACCGATCGCGCGGATCGCCGAGCGCCTGCTGCCCTCGCGGGAAGCCATGGACGACCCTGGGAAGCCGCGGCATCTCGATCCGTCCGCGCTGGCGACGCCCTCCCTCGCCATCTCCTATGCCGCGCGCGAGGCGCTGCGCATTGGCGACGTCATCGAGCAGATGCTGATCGGCACGCTGACCGTCGTGCGCACGAACGACCGCGGCCTGGCCGAGCGCCTGCGCAAGATGGACGACGTGGTCGACGAGCTCTACACGGCGGTGAAGCTGTACCTCACGCAGATCTCGCGCGAGGCGCTGGAGGAAAAGGAAGGCCGGCGCTGGGCGGACATCGTGTCCTTCACGATCAACATGGAGCAGATCGGTGACATCATCGAGCGCATCGTCATGGACGTCGTCGACAAGAAGATCGACAAGGGGCGCAACTTCTCCGAGGCCGGCATGGCGGAGATCTGCGACCTGCACAGCCGCCTCGTGGCCAACCTGCGCTTCGGACTGACGGTGTTCATGACGGGTGATCTCAAGAGCGCGCAGGAGCTGCTCGCACAGAAGGTGCTCATTCGCGATCTCGAGCGCGCCTATGCCAACTCGCACCTCGAGCGTCTGGCCGGCAACACGCTGGAAAGCATCGAGACGTCGTCGCTGCACATCGATCTCATCTCGGACATGCGGCGCATCAACTCGCACATCTGCTCCATCGCCTATCCCATCCTGGAGCAGGCCGGGGTCCTGGCGCACACCCGCCTGAAGGAGAGCCCGGCGGCGGCACCGGTCCAGCGCCGCGTGCCCGAAGACGACCAGCCGCCAGGCGATGCGTGGCCCAACGGCAAGCCGCGCGTCGCGTGACTGCGGGCGTGGCGTGAGCGGCATGCTCTCGTGCACGGGCGTTGACGCTTCCGTACCTAGCACGGTGTTTTCGTTCGCGGCGCTGCCGCCTGATCGGGTCGCCCTTCGATCTCCCCGCTGCGCGATCCGCGGCTGACGCGCGGGATGCCCGCCAGCGAGCTTTCCCTCGGAGTAACGCTGGCTGTCCTCGGCGCGGGTGTGCTGCACGCGGGCTGGAACGCGCTGCTCAAAGGCGCACCCGGCGGCGAGCCTCTGCTCGATACCGCGGCAGTGGTGGGGGGCTCCTCGTTCTGGGGCCTCGTGGTGCTGCCGTTCGTCCCGCTGCCCGATCCGGCGGCTTGGAAATTCGCGGCGACCTCCGCCGTGATTCATTTCGCCTACTACATCACGCTGGCCCAGGCGTATCGCACCGGCGACCTGTCGTTCGCCTACCCGCTGATGCGCGGCACCGCGCCCTTGCTGGTCACGGTGCTCGGCGTGGTACTCCTGCAGGAATGGCCGACACCGCAGGCAACGGCGGGGATCCTCCTCATCTGCGCCGGGATCGTCAGCATTGCCTTCGTGCGCCGCGTGCGGCATCCGCCGGCGGCGGCGCGATGGGCCTTCGCCAATGCCGCGATCATCGCGGCGTACACCCTCGTCGACGGCGCCGGCGCGCGTGCTTCGGGCAATGCGGCGAGCTACGTGACGTGGCTGATCTTTATCGAAGGCCTGCCGTTCCTGCTGTGGGCACGCCTGCGCTACGGTGCGGCGGGGACGCAGTACGTGCGTACCGGATGGCGCCGCGGGCTGCTCGCCGGAGGCGGCAGCCTGGCGGCGTATGCCATCGTGCTCTGGGCCATGACCCGCGCGCCGGTCGCGGCCGTGTCCGCGCTGCGCGAAACCTCGGTGCTCTTCGCCGCCCTCATCGGCGCGATCTGGCTGCGCGAAGGCTTCGGTCTCGCACGTCTTGCGGGTGCCGCAAGCGTGGTCGCCGGCATCGCCACCCTGAAGCTGTGAGCCTGCACGTCGACGGAGCACCGTGAACACACCCCCCACCCAGGCCCGCGTCGTCGTGGTCGGCGGCGGCATCGCCGGTGTCTCGACCGCCTACCATCTGGCCAAGCTTGGCATTCGTGACGTCGTGCTGCTCGAGCAGGGACGCCTGACCTGCGGCACGACCTGGCACGCCGCCGGGCTTGTCGGCCAATTGCGTGCAACGCGCAACGCGACGCGCATGAGCCGCGATGGCATCGCGCTCTACGCATCGCTGGAAGCGGAAACCGGCCTTGCGACGGGGTGGAAGCAGTGCGGCAGCCTCAACATCGCCAGCACACCCGAACGCCTCACGCTACTGAAGCGGCAGATGGCGCGTGCGCGCAGCTTCGGCATCGAGTTCGAGTTCGTCGCGCCCGTGGATATCGCACGAATGGCGCCGATCCTGCGCACCGACGACCTCCTGGGGGGCGTGTGGATTCCGGGCGACGGCAAGGCCAATCCCACCGATCTCACGCAGTCGCTCGCCAAAGGCGCGCGGATGCGGGGCGCCACGCTGCTCGAAGGCGTGCGCGTCACCGCGGTCGAAACGGAAAGGCGACGGGTGCGCGCGGTGCACTGGCGCGCGGGCGATACCGAGGGACGCACCGCATGCGAGACGCTCGTGAACTGCGCCGGGCAATGGGCGCGCGCCTTCGGCCGGATGGCGGGCGTGACCGTGCCCCTCTATGCGGCAGAGCATTTCTACATGGTGACGAAGGCCATTCCCGGCATCACCCCCGCGCTTCCGGTCATTCGCGATCCGGACCGGTTCATCTACTACAAGGAAGAGGTCGGTGGCCTCGTCATGGGGGGCTTCGAACCGAAAGCCAAGCCCTGGAACGTCGACCCCATTCCGGAGGGCTTCGAGTTCCAGCTCCTGCCGGAGGATTGGGACCAGTTCCAGGTGCTCATGGAAGGCGCCGTGCACCGCACACCCTGCCTCGAAACGGCGGAAGTGAAGTTGCTGCTGAACGGGCCCGAGAGCTTCACGCCCGACGGCAATTTCATCCTCGGCGAAGCGCCGGAGCTCGACGGCTATTTCGTGTGCGCCGGATTCAACTCGGCCGGCATCGCCAACGCGGGCGGCGCGGGACGGCTCACCGCCGAGTGGATCGTGGCAGGCTCGCCATCGCTCGACCTGTGGGATGTGGACATCCGCCGGTTCGCCCCCTTCCATGCCAATCGGCGGCACCTCGCCGACCGCACGGTGGAATCGCTTGGCCTGCACTACGCGATGCGCTGGCCGCGCGAGGAGCTCACGACCGTGCGCCCGCTGCGCCGGTCGCCGCTGTATGACCGGCTCGCCGCCCGCGGCGCGGTGTTCGGCACGAAGATGAACTGGGAGCGCGCGAACTACTTCCTGCCGGTCGGCGCTGCCGTGCCGCCACCGACCTTCGGCATCCCCGGCTGGCTGCCGCACGTGCTCGAGGAACAGCGCGCCTGCCGCGAGAACGTGGTCGTGTTCGACCAGACGTCCTTCGCCAAATTCGTGCTGAAGGGCCGCGATGCAGTGCGCGTGCTGCAGCACCTGGCGGCCAACGACGTCGACGTCGCCCCGGGCCGCATGGTCTACACCGCGCTGCTCAACGAGCGCGGCGGCTTCGAGAGCGACCTCACGATGGTGCGGCTTGCCGATGATGCGTTCTTCATCATCACCGGCTCCGCGCAGGGGACCCGCGACGCGGCGTGGATCGAGCGCCACATCGATCCCGACCAGCACGCGAGTCTCGTCGATGTAACGAGCGCGTGGTCGGTCGTCTCGGTGATGGGCCCGCAGGCGGAGGCGTTGCTCGCGCGGCTCTCACCCGACGATCTCTCGCGCGCGGCGATGCCCTTCGGCACGGCGCGCGAGATCGACGTCGGCTACGCGCGGGTGCGGGCAACGCGGATGAGCTACGTGGGCGGCCCCGGGTACGAGCTCTACGTGCCGACCGAGCAATGCGTCACGCTCTACGATGCATTACACAGCGAAGGACCCGCGTTCGGCCTGCGGGACGCCGGCTACTACGCGCTGGACGCGCTGCGTATCGAGGCCGGCCGGCGCGCATGGGGCGCCGAGCTGTCACCCGATGAGTCCCCCTGGGAGGCGGGCCTCGGCCACGCCGTGAAGCTCGACAAGCCAGGCGGTTTCATCGGGCGCGACGCACTCGTCGCGAACGCCAGTGCACCGCTGCACAAGCGCCTGCTGCTTTTCACGTTCGACGACGCCGCAGCGTTCCCGTGGGGCGGCGAGCCCCTGGTCGTGAACGGCCGGATGGCCGGCGAGCTCACGTCGACCGGCTACTCCTGGCGGCAGGGGCGCGCGATCGCCATGGCGTATGCGCGCGGTGACGCGTCCCTGACGGAGGAAGCCGCGCTCGGCGCAAGCTACGAAGTGGAGATCGCCGGCGTGCGTCATCGCGTCACCCCGCACCTTCGTCTGGGCTGACCGCATAAAGCGCGTGCAAAGTCGCGCGGGCGGGGCTACATCTGCTTGAACAGGTGATGGAAGGTCCGGCTGACCTCGAGTTTTTCATCGCGGCCCTTCACATGCACGATCTGATTGCCACGCAGGTTCCGACTGACTTGCGCGATCGCATCGACGCGAACCACCGTGGCGCGATGGATCTGCCAGAACTCGTCCGGGTCGAGCTCATCGATCAGCTCCTTGATCGGTTTGCGGATCAACGCCTCGAAGCCCTCGGTCTGCACGCGCGTGTACTTGTCCTCGGCGCGAAAGAAAAGAATGTCGCTGGTCGGAATCATGCGGATATTGGCGCCCACGCTCGCCTGCACCCACCGCATGTATGCACGCGGCTTCGGGCCGGAACTCCCGAGTCGCTGTGACAGTTGCGCCAGGAGGGCGTCCATCGGATCAGGCTTGTGCTGCAGCCGCTCGCGCAGCCGCTTGCAGGTGAGCGCGACCCGCTGGGACTCCACCGGCTTGAGAAGGTAATCGATCGCGCCGTGGTCGAAGGCGCTGATCGCATATTGGTCATGCGCCGTGACGAAAGCGATGTGAACCTGGCCGGCGAGCGCCTGCGCCGCCTTGATGCCGTCCATGTCGGGCATGCTGATATCGAGAAAAACGATATCGGGTTCGAGGCTTCGCACCATTGCCACCGCCTCGCGACCGCTGGCTGCCTCACCCACGATCCGGAGTTCCGGCCATGCCTCCTTCAAGCGACCGGCAAGCTGCTCGCGCATCAGCCGTTCATCGTCTGCAATGACGGCGGTCGGGGCGGGCTTGGCGTGCATCTCAAATACCGGTTCGATCATGCGGTGGCGTGAGCGATTTCATAGGGCAGTTTGATGGTGGCACAGGTACCGCCCGTGGGCGGCACGCTGATGATCAGCTCGGCCCGCCCGTTGTACAAGGCTTTCAGCCGCTCACGGATATTGGCCAAGCCGATGCCGTCGTCGGTTTTCGGCATGAACCCCATGCCGTTATCGAGCACGTGCACGGCCAGATTACCATCGACGATCTCGGCGCTGATCTGCAGCCTGCCGCCTGCCGCCTTCGGTTCCAGGCCATGTTTGATGGCGTTCTCCACCAGGGTCTGCAGCATCATCGACGGAAAAACCGCGGACTTCAGGCCCTCGGGCACATTCACGATGGGCTCCAGGCGTTCTTCCATCCGCACCGCCATGATTTCCAGGAACGCGCTCGACAGATCGACCTGCTGACCCAGTGAGGGGCGGTTGCCGTCGCGCATTTGCGGCATGGCCGAACGCAAGTAGCGGATGAGGCTCTGCTGCATCTTCGAGGCACGCGGAGGGTCGGTCTGGATGAGCTGGTCGATGCTGGCCAGCGTATTGAACAGGAAATGCGGCTCTATCTGTGCCTGCAGCGCTTGCATGCGCGCTTCCAGAACGGTGCGCTCGAGCTGTTCGGTCTCGGCACGCTTGGTGGCCTGGGTGGCAGTCAGCTCGGCGCGGCGTTTGCCGCCGGCGATCGCCTTGATGATGATGGAGGCGACGATGAACAGCAGGAACGCTTTATGGTATTTCAGCATCGCGGCCGGAATCAGGCCGAGGATGGAAACCATCAGCAGCGTCTTCCACGGCACCACGGCGAGCCAATCGAAGAAACGCCACCACAGCACGACGATCGCGCTGCCGATTCCGCGCAATGTCGCTCTCGTATCGGATGGCGGCAAGGCTGCCTCGCTCCTGACGCGCCCGGCGGCGCTACCGGTGGCCGCGCCGGATTTGTCGGTGTTCATCGGAGTGCCAGCCGATCGTATGTCTTGTTTGGGAGGCCCAGATTAGCGGAGGAAGCGCGCAGAGCTCCAGCGCGACACGACAAGACGCGCCGCGGGTGGGATGAACTGCAGATAGCGGCGTTGAGCGCACAGGGCAAGCGCGTGCTTGCTGGACCAGGCGCTCGGGTGCTTCGGCACGCACGATGATCTTGCTGACCGATCGTGCCGACGACCGTCACCCACGGCAGCGCGTCCCGTACGTGCTGCCGGCCGTCCGGGTGAAGGTGAGCTCGCCTACCTCGACGAATCCGCCGACCGACGTGAGGACGCCAAGCAAGAGCTCGGCGCGCTTGCCCATGGCGGAAGGGCGTGTAGTGTCCGATCAGCGGCGCAGGGTTTCCTCCAGTGTTTCCAGGCTGCGCGCGAGCATCCCGGCAGTCGCGCCGTCCTGGGTCGTCGCCGCCCCGCCCTGCGCGAGTGGGGCGATGATCTCCTGCAATCGCGCCGCCGCATGCCGTGCGGCGTCGTGCTCACGCAAGAGGTCCGACTGCACATGCAAGGCGGCGATGTGCTGCTGCTGATCGGCGATGTCGCGCCCGAGTTGCTCGGCGTGTGCCTGGGTGAAGGTCGGCGGCAGGCCGGGCGCTTCCTCGACCAGGAGCAGCGTTTCGGCGGCCTGCGAGCGCAGGATGGAAACATCGGCCTTGAGCGCCGTGGGACCCTCGGGACGCTGGCCGAAGGCGTACGCGCCGGTCCCCGTGACAGCGAGCACGGCTGCCAAGGCAACGGCCTGGCGGATTGCACGAGTTCGCAGGCTGCGTTCGGTCATCACGGCTCCCGGTGAATTGACGGGAACTCCGCAGCAAGTTCGATGCCATGCGAGGTGGCATCCGCCGTGGCACGGCGTCCCGCGTCGGCGCTTGCGGCCACAGGGTTCGCGCGCACCGCAATGTGCCGGAGGGCACGGTCTTTTTTACAATGCGGCTGCCGGTCGAGCACTGCGCCGGCCGCGCGGTCGTATGGGACAATGGGTGTTTTCCAGCCCGGTCAAAGCGCTCGCCGTGCGCCGAACCACACGTCTCAAGACCCTCATCGATGCGCCCGACATCCTGGTGATGCCCGGCATTCACGACGCGCTGGGCGCGCGCCTCGCGGAGGCCGCGGGCTTTTCTGCCATCACCGCCGGCGGCTACGGCGCAACCGCGACGCTGCTCGGGCGACCGGATTCATCGCAGCTCGCGGTGACCGAGCTCGCGGAGATGTACAGCCGCTACTGCGACGCGACCGAGCTGCCGCTGCTCGCCGACGCCGACACGGGGTTCGGCAATGTCACCAATGTCGCGCGCACCGTGCGTCTCTACGAAAAGGCCGGCGTGGCCGGGCTCTTCATCGAGGACCAGGTATTTCCGAAGCGCTGCGGCCACATGGCAGGCAAGGCGGTCGTGCCGGTCGCCGAGTGGCTCGCGAAGATCAAGGCGGCGCTCGACGCGCGCGAGGACCCTGATCTCGTCATCATGGCGCGCACCGATGCCCTCGCCGTCAACGGCATCGACGACGCGATCGCCCGTGCGCGGCTCGCCCACGAAGCCGGGGCCGACCTGTTTTTCATCGAGGCCCCGACCAGCGTGGAGCAGATGCGCCGCATCGTCTCCGAGGTGCCCGGTCCCTGTCTCGCCAACGACGTGGAAACAGGCCTGTCGCCGCTCCTCTCTGCGGACGAGTTGCAGGACATCGGCTACGCTGCGGTCGTCTTTCCCGTGGCCGCAACGTACGCCGTCGCCTTCGCCTTGCGCGAGCTGTTCCGCACGATTCGCGAAACGGGCACGAGCGCCGGCGCTCTGCCGCGCATGCTGGCCTTCGATGAGTTCAACGAGCTGGTGGGATTGTCGGCACAGCGCAAGCGCGAAGCCGCGTTGCAGGACTTTGCCGCCCGCCTGGTCGAGCACCGCAAGCTTTCCTGAAGTCCCTTTCCACGAGGAGATGCAGCAATGACGTTCCGCTCTCGCTCCGGTGCACGCCGGATGACCGTTGGCGCCCTGCTGGGCGCAGTGACCGCTCTTGTTTTCGCGGGCCATGCAGCCGCGCAGACGGTGGTGATGCGCATCTCGCACCAGGTGCCGCCAGCACATCACCTGACGAAGATGCTGGAGAACTTCGCCGCCGACGTGAAGCAGCGCACCAACGGCCAGGTCGACGTGCAGCTGTTCGGCTCCGAGCAGCTCGCCAAGGCCGCGGAAAACTTTCCGGCGGTAGCGCGCGGCACGATCGAAGCCGCGATGAGCGTCAATTTCCAGTGGGGCACGACCATTCCCGAGATGAGCGCGACGCTCATTCCGTACGCCATGGGCGACCTCGAGAAGATCAAGCGCTTCCCGCAATCGGAGGCACGGCGCTTCCTCGATCAGAAGCTCGAGCAGCGTGGCGTGCACAGCGTGGCCTGGCTCTACATCACGCGCGAGACGATCGTCACCTCGGGCAAGAAGCCGATCGTCAATCTCGACGATTTCAAGGGCGTAAAGATCCGTGGCCTGAATTCCCTCACCGATCACGCCCTGACCGCGGTCGGCGCTGCACCGGCAGCAACGCCAGGCTCGGAGGTCTACCAGGCACTGCAGTCCGGCGTGCTCGACGCCGGTCTCACGGACCTGTCCGCTGCGTACAGCCGCAAGTATTACGAGGTTCAGAAGTACGGCACCGTCGGGCCGATCTTCACCATCTACTTCCACATGTACGTCAATCCGGCGTGGTGGAACAAGCTTGCACCGGCGCATCGCCAGGCAATCGAGGCCGCCGCCGCCAAGGCCGAGCATGACGCCATTCCGATCACCGAAGAGACCGCCGCCGACGCGCTGAAGCAATTGCAGGCGAAGGGCATGGCCGTCCACGTACAGACGCCGCAGGAGGAGAAGACGTGGGCCAACGCGATGCGCAAGCCCGTCGTGGACGCGTTCGTCAAGTCCGCGCCGGAGGGTGGCCCGAAGATCATCGAGCTCCTCGACAAGCTCTGATATTGCTGCGGGCGCCGGCGCCTGTCAGCGCATGAGCCTGTTGTCGCGCGTCGTCCGCCGGCTCGCCGCATGGGGCATCGGCCTCGCTGCGGCGACCCTCATCGCGTCGATGCTGCTCATCGTCTACGCGGTGGTCATGCGCTACTTCCTGAACCAGCCGCCGCCGTGGGTCGACGAGGTGGTCGGCTACCTGCTGGTCGCGGCCGTGATGCTCGCCAGTGCCGACGCACTGCTGCAGGGGGATCACATCGGCGTCGACATCCTTACCGAGCGCCTCGGCGCACGCGGCCGCAAGATCGCGCTCCTTTTCGGGCTGCTGGCGGTCACCGCCTGCGGCGTCCTGCTGATCAATGAAGGCATCGACATGGTGGCCTTCTCGCGCATGGTGGGCCTCAACTCGAACGGCTTTCTGGCCACGCCCATGTGGGTGCCTCAGCTGCTGGTGCCCATCGGCGGCGCGCTCCTCGCCCTCGCCGCCCTCGTGGCCTTCGTCGATGCGTGGCGCGGCACCGCCCCTCCACCCGACCCGGGTGCAACGCACCATCCGGCAGGCATCGAATAGGCGATGCTGTTCGGGCTGATCCTGGGCGGCCTCGTGCTGGTCCTGCTGACCGGCGTTCCGGTCTTTGCGGGCCTGACCCTTTTCGCCACCGCCATGCTGTACGCCGCCGAGGGACACCTGGGCGGCATCGGCGACGTCGTCTTCGGCAGTCTCGATACCTACCTGCTCGTCGCCATCCCGCTGTTCACGCTGATGGCGCAATTCATGATCCGCGGCAAGGTCGTCGACGATCTTTTCGGCGCGGCGCACACGTTGCTGCGGCACTTGCCGGGCGGCATGGGGGTCGCGACCGTTGCGGCATGCACGGTGTTCGCGGCGATCTCGGGATCCAGCGTCGCCACCGCCCTCACCATCGGCTCGGCCGCGATACCGCTGATGATCCGCTATGGGTATAGCCCGCGCGTTGCCTACGGCGTCGTCGGCGCCGGCGGCACCCTCGGCATCCTCATTCCGCCGTCGGGACCGATGGTGCTGTTCGGCGTCGTGTCCGATACGTCGATCGGTGCCCTGTTCATGGCTGGCGTCCTCCCCGGGCTGATGCTCGCGGCGATCTTTGCCATCTATTGCATGACCTCCGCGGCGCTCGCGAAGGAACGCGTGCAGATCGAGCCGCGCGCCACCGGGCGCGAGGTGCGGGAGGCGTTGCGGCGCTCGTTCTGGTCGCTGACGCTGCCCGCGCTGGTGCTGGGCGGCATGTACTTCGGGGTGTTCACCGCAACGGAAGCCGCCGCCATCGGCGCGCTCGCCGCACTGCTGATCGCGATGCTCGTCTATCGCAACTTCACCCTGCGCGACCTGTGGATCTCGGCGATCGACGCGGCGCGCAACTCGGCGATGCTGTTCCTGATCCTCGCGGCCGCCGCCCTGCTCGGGCACGTCCTCACCAAGCTGCGCATTCCGACCCAGATGGTCGAACTCGTCTCCCAGTACGGTCTCGGCCAGGTCGGCTTCCTGTGCGCGGTGATGGTCCTCATCTTCGTCCTGGGCATGTTCCTGGAGACCATTTCCATCATCCTCATCACGACGCCGGTGGTGCTGCCGGTGCTCGCCGCACTCAAGATCAACCCGGTCTGGTACGGCATCCTGCTCACGATCAACCTGGAGCTGGCGCTGATCACGCCCCCGGTCGGCATGAACCTGTTCGCGCTCAAGGCGGTGAGCCGGGCCCCGCTGGGCGAGATCATCATGGGAGTCGCTCCCTACGTGGTGCTCATCGTCCTGGGGCTCGCGCTGGTGATGTTCTTTCCGTCGATCGCGCTCTGGCTGCCGGGAACGATGCAGTACAAATAGGGACCAATGCGAGGACGCGCCCTGGCGTCTCACGTTCGCCTGCTTCTGCGCTCGCACCCGATGGACCTGCTCGATCTCCTGCAATGGCCAGCGATGGCCGTCACCGTACTCGCCGCCTGGCTGGTCGCCTCGCAGTCGAAGCGCCGCCGCACCATCGGCTTCTGGGTGTTCCTGGCCAGCAACGTGCTGTGGATCGCCTGGGGCTGGCACGACGGCGCCTATGCCCTGATCACGCTGCAGGTGGCGCTCGCGGCGCTCAACATCCGCGGGGTATTCAAGAACGATCCCGAGCTTGCGGCCAAGGCTGCCGAAGCAGCAAGGGCGGAGGCGCCAGGCGGCACCGCCTGAGGCGGCGACATGACCGGACGTGCGGTCGCCCTCGCTGATCCGCACCGCCGGCGCTGCATGCATTGCGCAGCCCTGCGGAGTGCACCGTGCCGGTGACCATCGTCCCGCCGCGAATCGGCGCCGCGCGTGCTCGACGCGCCCGTGGCGCCGTGCGCGTGCTCTTCGTCGGCAACAGCTATACGACGCGCAACGACCTGCCCGCGCTGATCATGACCCTTGCTGCCGCGGCACCTGCGCCGCGCCATGTCGAGACCGGGATCGTGAGTGCCGGCGGCGCAAGCCTGCGCCGGCACTGGAATGCCGGCACGGCGCTCGCGGCGATACGCGACGAGCCATGGAATTACGTGGTGCTGCAGGAACAGAGCACGCTGCCCCTCAAGAACGCGGCACGGTTTCGCGACAACGTGCGTCTGCTCGCGCACGCCGTACGCGAGCACGGCGCGACTACGGTGCTGTACCTGACCTGGGCGCGACGCGACGCGCCCCAGACGCAGGCGGCCATCACTGCCGTCACCGTGGCGGTCGCAACCGACGTCGATGCACAGGTGGTGCCCGTCGGACCCGCCTGGCAGCTCGCCCGCCTGCAGCATCCCGATATCGAGCTGTATCTTCGCGACGGCAGTCACCCCACTGCCGCGGGCAACTATCTGACGGCGTGCGTCTTCGTCAGTGCGTTGCTGGGTGTTGCCCCCATGACGTTGCCGATGTCAGCGCCACTCGGGCTCGACGCTGGCGTCGCTGCACGGCTGCGGCAGGTCGCCACCGCGACGTGTGAGGCGTGGTCAGGACAGGCCTGATCAGCCGACGAGCAGGATGTGCAGCCGGTAAGGACCGTGCGCGCCAAGCACGATGGTCTGCTCGATGTCCCCTGTGCGCGATGGACCGGAGATCATGTTGATGGCCCGCGGCAGGCTGCCCCGCTCCGCCCGGATGAGGGCGAATGCATCCTCCATGCCCGACACGATGCGCTGTGGATCGACGACGGCGACATGCGTTTCCGGCAGCAGCGTCGTCGCCGTCGGGGTCTCGGGTCCCGTGATCATGACGAGCGTCCCCGTTTCGGCGATTGCACAGTAGCAGCCGGTGATGCCCAGCCGGTCCTGTCCCTGCGTGGGCCGCACTTCGATCGACAGCTTCGCGCCGGACCAGTCGAGGTCGGCAAGCTCCGGCCAGCACACGCCCACATGGGGGTTCGCCCGGGCGAGCGCGGTCGCGGGCTGCACCTGCTCGAGATAGCGCGCGACCGCAGCGGGAATGTCGGTGCGGGCGGCGATGCGCTCGACGGTACTCGCCATGTCGTTGGCACGGGTGAGGAAGCGCGCGACCAGATCGCCGTCGACGCGCGGCCGCGGCCCCTGCGCGTGGGCAGCGACGTAGCGGTCGGCGTCAGCGCGCGCGCTGGCGCGATCGCCGGTCTTGGCCAGCGCCTTGCGCACGCGCTCCAGCACGGCGTCGCGGGCGCTGCGATTGGTGTCGACGCTGGTGCCCATCGCGCCTACTTGCCGTTGCCGCGCACGAAGGCAGCGAAGCGTGCAATGCCTTCCGCGATCAGGGCCGGCGAGGTCGCGTAGCTGAACCGGATGTGCTGGCCGTCGCCGGGCACCCTGCGGCCGAAATGGATGTCGGCGAGCACCGCCACGCCCGCCTCCGTGAGCAGGCGCTTGCGCAGGACCTCGGAATCGGCACAGCCCGTGCGCTGGCACGCCTCGGTGACGTTGGGCCACGCGTAGAACGCGCCGCCCGGCGTGCGGCACGTCACACCAGGCACGTCGTTCAACAGCCGCACGATGAGGTCGCGCCGCTCGAGAAAGCTCGCGCGCATGTGGTCGGCCGCATCCTGGGGTCCCGTGACCGCCTCGACCGCCGCCCATTGCGAGATGTTCGAGGCGCACGAATCCGTGTTGGTGATCCAGCGCGTGAACACCGGGGCAAGCGCGCGATTGGCCGCGAAACCGATGCGCCAGCCGGTCATCGCCCACGTTTTCGAGGCGCCATCGCAGATGATCGTGCGCTCGAGCATGCCGGGGCGCTTCGCCAGAGAGTCGAACGTTCCCGCGTAGGCGAGGCGCGAATAGATCTCGTCGGCAAAGACCCACACCTGCGGATGCCGCATGAGGATCTCGGCGATCGCATCCAGATCCTGCCCCTGCAGCATGCCGCCCGTAGGGTTGTGCGGCGTGTTGAGGATCAACAGGCGCGTTTTCGGCGTGATCTTCGCTTCGAGCTCGGCAGGATCGAAGGCGAAATCGCGCGACTCGCGCAGGTAGACCGGCACGGGAATGGCCCCGTTCGCGCAGATCTGCGACTCGTAGATGGGGAAACCGGGGACGGGATAGATCACCTCGTCGCCCGCGCCGAAGTCGGTTACCGAGGCGATCGTGTACGCGATGAAGGGCTTGGCACCCGCACCGACCACGATGTCATCGGGTGCGAAGTCGAGGCCGCGCCGCACGCCGATGTCCTTCGCGGCTGCCGCGCGCAACTCGTCGATGCCCGCCGACGGCGTATAGCCGTGCTTGCCGGCGCGGATCGCCGCGATCGCGGCCTCCTGCACGTTGGGCGGCGTCGGGAAATCCGGCTGCCCGATGCAGAACGACACGATGTCCTTGCCCTGGCGCACGAGGGCATTCACCTCGGCCAGGACGACGAAGGCGTTCTCGGTGCCGAGCGACTCGGCGCGGCGGGACAGGCGCGGCAGCGCCATGTTGCCGGAATGGGGTGCGTTCATGCAGCGCGCCGGAGTGGTTCGGTTTGTGGTTCGGTACGGGCGCGCTCACGGTAGAGCTCGCGGAAGGTCCTGCCCGCCGGCGCCGGCATGTCGCGCTCGGCGGTCCAGCCGTGTCCCAGCGGCAGCGAATGGATCATGCCCTCGCGGCCGCCCATCCAGCGCAGCACGCGCATGCCGATGCGCGTCGCGACGGCATAAGCGCCGGGATGCAGCGCGAACCACGCCCAGAGCCTGAATCCCGCACGCTCGTGCCATGGGCGCAGATGCTCGTCGAACGCACGCTCGCGGAGCTTGCGCTGCAGGTCCGGCAATGGAATGCGCACGGGGCAGACGACACCGCACTGGTTGCACATCGTCGACGCAGCCGGAAGATCCTGGGCCTTGTCGAGGCCGACGTACATCGGCGTGAGGATCGATCCGATCGGTCCCGGGTACACCCATCCGTACGAGTGGCCGCCGACGTTCTGGTACACCGGGCAGTGATTCATGCACGCGCCGCAGCGGATGCAGCGCAGCGCATCGCGCACTTCACTGCCCAGCACGCTGGTGCGTCCGCTGTCGACGAGGATGTAGTACATGTGCTCGGCGCCGTGGAACTCGCCATCGCCTTTGGTCCCGGTGAGAACGTCCACGTAGTTCGAGATCGACTGCCCCGTCGCCGAACGCGGGAGGAGGCGCATGAGCGTTGCGACATCTTCCAGCGTGGGCACGATCTTCTCGATGCCGGAAATCGCGACATGCACCTTCGGCAGCGTGGTGGTGAGCGTGGCATTGCCCTCGTTGGTGACGAGCACGACCGAGCCCGTCTCGGCAACGAGGAAGTTGCCGCCGGAGATCCCCATGTCGGCGGTCAGGTAATGCTCGCGCAGCTGGCCGCGCGCCTCGAGGCACAGCGCGTCGATGTCGGTCTTGCGGGGCGTTCCGTGATGCTTGGCGAAGAGGTCGGCGACCTCCTCCTTCGACTTGTGCAGCGCCGGACCGATGATGTGCGACGGCGGCTCGTAATCGTTGATCTGCAGGATGTACTCGCCGAGATCGGTCTCGACGACCTTCATGCCGGCGGCCTCGATGGCATGATCGAGGCCGGACTCCTCCGAGACCATCGACTTCGACTTGATGATCTTGCGCACGCCGTGCCTGCCGGCGATCTCCATCACCAGCGCATTGACGTCGGCAGGCGTTTCGGCGAACAGGACCGTGGCGCCGCGCGCCGCCGCATTGCGCTCGAACATCTCGAGCCATACGTCGAGGTTCTCCAGAGCGCGATTGCGAATGACCTTGGCGGCGTCGCGCGTGCCCTCGAAGTCGTCGAGCTCGGTGATCGCCGCGCGGCGCAGTGCGACGAACTTGCCGCGGAATTTCTGCAGGTTGGCCTGGAGCTGCGCGTCGTGCAGATTCGCATGAGCCCGCTCCTTGAAATGCATCGACGCGACTTGCATGGTGGTCCCGGTTGATGGATCGGCGCGCCGGCGCCTCAGGAAGTCTCGCCGGCGAGCACCTCGGCAACGTGCAGCACGCGGGTGGCATCACCGCGGCGGCGCAGCCGTCCTTCGATGTTCAGCATGCAGCCCAGATCGCCCAGCACCACGGCGTCGGCGCCGCTGTTGACGATGTGCTGGCACTTGTTGTCGGCCATCCGCGCGGAGATCTCGCCATACTTGATCGAGAACGTGCCGCCGAATCCGCAGCAGGTCTCACAATCGGCCATTTCCATCAGTGTGAGACCAGGCACCTTGGCGAGGAGCGCCCGCGGCTGCTGCTTCACGCCCATTTCGCGCAGGCCCGCACAGCTGTCGTGGTAGGTGATGGTGCCGTCGAAGCGCCCCGGCACGCGCTCCAGCTTGAGCTCGTTGACGAGGAAATCCGTCAGCTCACGGGTGCGCGTCGCCAGGGCCTCGGCGCGGCGAAGCAACGCCGGGTCGTCGGCGAAAAGGTCGGCATAGTGCGTGCGGATCATGCCGCTGCACGAGCCCGATGGCGCCACCAGCCAGTCGCAGTCCTCGAACTCGCCGATCAGCTTGACCGCGAGGGCGCGGGCATCGGCGCGGTCACCGGAGTTGTAGGCCGGCTGGCCGCAGCAGGTCTGCGACGGAGGCACGAAGACTTTCGCCCCGCCCGCTTCCAGAAGGCGAATGGCCGCGAAGCCGATCGACGGACGCATGAGGTCGACGAGACAGGTGACGAAAAAGCCGACGCGCATGACAGCGATCTCCGGGAGCCACGAATCTTAGCATGGGGACCGCGCGCTCCACCCCGTGCCGGAGCGCATCCGTCCCGACGAGGACAGTGCGGTCGTCCATGCACGAACATGACGCGCGACGCCCGCAATTCGCTGCCGATCCGCGGCGCCTTGCTGGCGAGGCGCGAGCCCCGCGCGTCGGGCTGAAGCCTACCCTGCAACGGTGCCGGGTCGAGGGCGAGAACCGGGCTCGCGCCTCGCGCCACTCACAGGAACCCGGACTGCGACAGCGCCACGACGCACAGCCCCATGAGCGGCTGCGGGAGGATGCCGAACAGCAGCAGCGCGAGACCATTGAGCGAGAGGAGTGCGGTAGTGTCCCGGCGGGCCAGTATGGGCATCGTGTCCACCGGCTCGTCGAAGTACATGAGCTTGACGATGCGCAGGTAGTAGAACGCGCCGATCAGCGACGTCGTCACGGCCACCACGGCGAGCCAGATGTAACCCGCATTCACCGCCGCCTCGATCACTGCGAACTTGCCGTAGAAGCCGACGGTGGGCGGCAGTCCCGCGAGCGAGAACATGACCAGCAGCATGACGAATGCCCACCACGGCGAGCGTTGATTGAGGCCCTTGAAGTCGTCGAGCTGATCGGCCTCGAAGCCGCGCCGCGACAACAGCATGACCATGCCGAAGGACGCCAGCGTGGTCAGCACGTAGGCCATCGTGAAGAACATGGCCGCGCTGTAGCCGTTGAGGCTCCCGGTGAGGAAGCCCATCAGCATGTAGCCCATGTTGGCGATGGTCGAGTACGCCAGCATGCGCTTGATGTTGGTCTGCGCGATGGCGATGACGTTGCCCAGGATCATCGACAGCACGGCGAGGACCTCGAGCATCTGCTGCCAGTCAGCCGTCATGCCGCCCATGGCAACCGCGAGCATCCGCAGCATGAACGCGAACGCCGCGAGTTTCGGCGCCGAGCCCACCAGCAGCGTCACTGGCGTCGGCGCGCCGTCGTACACGTCCGGAATCCACATGTGGTACGGCACGGCCCCGAGCTTGAAGGCGATCCCGGAGACCACGAACACGAGCCCGAACACCAGCAGGGTGCGGTTGGCATGGCCCTCGAGCACCGACCGTCCCACCTGCAGGATGTCCAGCGAGCCCGTTGCGCCGTACAGCATCGACATGCCGTAGAGGAGCATGCCCGAGGCGAGCGCCCCCAGCACGAAGTACTTCATCGCGGCCTCGGACGCACGATTCGAGGCACGGTGCATCGCCACCATCGAATACAGGGTCAGCGACATGAGCTCGAGGCCGAGGTACAGGCTGATGAAGCTCGAGGCCGAGATCATCACCATCATGCCCAGCAGCGAGAACATCGCCAGCACGAACGTCTCGCCCCGGAAGAGGCCCCTTGCCTCGAGATAGCCGCGCGAGAAGAACAGCGTCAAGGCGATGGTGATGGTATTGAAGAACTTGAGCAACGCACCGGTGAGATCGCTGACCACGAGGCCGTGGAATCCCACCACCGGGTCGACCACGATCGGGACGAGGCTCACCGTGGCGAGCGCGCAAAGCAGGAGCGTGAGCTGGGTGAGCCAGAAGCTCACGTGTCGCCGCGCGTCGGAGAGCAGCAGATCGAGCAGGAGCACAACCGACGCGCCACACAGCAGCACCAGCTCGGGCAGGACGGTCAGGAGGTCGTTTCGCATCGGGTACCCGGGCCTGCCTCAGAGTTTGCTCTTCGCGACCTGGGTGAGCAGGTCGGCGACGGAGCTGTGCATCACGTCCACGAAAGGCTTGGGCCAGAGCCCCATCCAGAGAACCAGCGCGGCGAGGCTCGCGAGCAGCCAGAACTCGCGGCGGCTCAAATCCGTGAGCGCGGCGACACGGGCATTCGCCACCGCACCGAAGATGACGCGCTTGTACATCCATAGCGTGTATGCCGCGCCCAGGATCAGCGTGATCCCTGCGGTGAAGCCCAGCCAGAAGTTCACCTTCACGGCGGCGAGGATGACCAGGAACTCGCCCACGAAGCCGGAGGTGGCCGGCAGACCCGCGTTGGCCATGGCGAACAGCATCATGAACGCGGCGAACTTCGGCATGGTGTTCACCACGCCGCCGTAGTCCGAGATGAGCCGGCTGTGCATGCGGTCGTACATGACGCCGACGCACAGGAACATGGCAGCGGATACGAAGCCGTGCGACACCATCTGCACCAGCGCGCCTTCCATCCCGAGCTGGTTGAACAGGAAGAAGCCGAGGGTGACGAACCCCATGTGGGAGATCGACGAATAGGCGATCAGCTTTTTCATGTCGGTCTGCACCAGCGCGACGAAGCCGATGTACACGACCGCGATCAGCGACAGCGTGATGACGAAGCCCGAGAGATAGCGCGACGCATCGGGAACGATGGGCAGGATGAACCGCACGAAGCCGTACGCCCCGAGCTTCAGGGTGATTGCCGCAAGCACCACCGAGCCGCCCGTCGGTGCCTCGACGTGCGCGTCCGGCAGCCAGGTATGCACCGGCCACATCGGGACCTTCACCGCAAACGCCAGGAAGAACGCGACGAAGAGCAATACCTGCGTCTTGAGCGACAGGGGCACGTCATACCAGTCGAGGATCGAGAACGTCTCGGAGACGTTGTACAGGTAGATCAGCGCCACCAGCATCAGCAGCGATCCCAGCAAGGTGTACAGGAAGAACTTGATCGCGGCATAGACGCGATTGGGCCCGCCCCAGACGCCGATGATGAGGTACATCGGGATGAGCATCGCCTCGAAGAACACGTAGAAGAGCATGCCATCGAGGGCCGCGAACGCGCCGTTCACGAGACCCGACATGATCAGGAACGCGGCCATGTACTGCGCGACCCGCCTCTCGATCACCTCCCAGCCGGCCCACACGACGAAGAACGTCGTCAGGCTGTTCAGCAGGATGAACAGCATCGACAGGCCGTCGACGCCGAGCAGGTAGTAGATGTCGAAGCGCGGAATCCACTCGCTGCGCTCGACGAACTGGATGTCGGCCGTGCCGGGATCGAAGTGGATCCACAGCGGCAGTGCCACGAGGAAGCCGGCGAGCGCGCCAATGAGCGCGATCCAGCGCGCCGGGCGCGCGTCCTCATCGCGCCCCACGGCAAGAACCACCAGTCCAGCGACGATGGGCACCCAGATCGAGAGGGAAAGGTAAGGCATCGCGTCAGTGCCCACCGACCCACCACGTCAGCAGCGCGAAAAGGCCGATGATCATCGTGAACGCGTAGTGATAGACGAACCCGGATTGCATGCGCCGCAGCAGCGCGGCAGCCCAGCCGATCAATCTGGCGGAGCCATTGACGAAAAAGCCGTCGATGATGGTGCGATCGCCGTACCGGGAGAGAAATTCGCCGAGCGTCCGCGCTCCGCCAGCGAAGAACCAGTCGTTGAAGCGGTCGAAGTAGTACTTGTTGTCGAGCAGCGTGTAGATCGCGCCGGAGCGTTGACGGATGCGCTCCGGCAGTGCGGGATTCACGAGATAGCAGTACCAGGCGGTCGCGATGCCGCCGAGCGCGAGCCAGAATGGCAGGCTCAGCACGCCATGCTCCATGAAGGCGGCGACGCCATGCCATTCGTTCTTGAGCTCCCACAGCACGGCATGCTCCTCGCGTACCACGATGGAGTTGCCGAAGAAGCTCCCGAACAGCATCGGCTCGATGGCCATGAACCCCGCGAGCACCGACGGAATGGCGAGCAGGATCAGCGGCACGGTCACCACCCACGGCGATTCGCGCGGAAGCTCACCCGGTGCGAGGCCGTGATGGCCATGCTCGTCCGGCTCGTCCCCGGCCTCGTGGGATTCCTCGTGGAGCAGCTCTGCCGGTGTCGGCGCGGAGCCGTGGGTGCCTGACGCCTGGGTTGCTGCCGGCGCGGGCGCGTGGAACCGCTCCGGACCGTGGAACGCCATGAACAGCATGCGGAAGGAATAGAACGCGGTGACGAACACGCCCGCCATCACGGCGAAGTAGGCATAGCCGTGGCCCGGCACCTGCGAGAGGTGCGTCGCCTCGATGATGGCGTCCTTGGAAAAGAAGCCGGCGAACGGCGGCACGCCCGCCAGGGCCAGCGAGCCGATCACCGCGGTCCAATACGTGATGGGCATGTATTTGCGCAGCCCGCCCATGCGCCGCAGGTCCTGCTCGTGATGCAGCGCGATGATCACGGAGCCGGCGCCAAGGAACAGCAACGCCTTGAAGAAGGCGTGCGTCATCAGGTGGAAGATCGCCGCGGAATACGCGGACACACCGAGCGCGACCGTCATGTACCCGAGTTGCGACAGGGTCGAGTAGGCGACGACGCGCTTGATGTCGTTCTGCACGATCCCCAGGAAGGCCATGAACAGCGCCGTGGTCGCGCCGATCACCGTGACGAAGCCGAGTGCCGTCGTGGAGAGCTCGAACAGGGGGCTCATGCGCGCGACCATGAAGATGCCCGCCGTTACCATCGTCGCCGCGTGGATCAGGGCGGAGATGGGCGTCGGACCTTCCATCGAGTCCGGCAGCCACACGTGCAGCGGCACCTGTGCCGACTTGCCCATGGCCCCGATGAACAGGCAGATGCACACCACGGTCAGGAGCGACCACTGCGCGCCACCCCAGAGATTGACGGTGGTCGATGCGACGTCAGGAGCGCGCGCGAATACCGGCGCGTAATGGAGCGTCCCGAAGTAGGCGAGGATGAGGCCGATGCCGAGCACGAAGCCGAAGTCGCCGACGCGATTGACCAGGAATGCCTTGAGGTTCGCGTAGATCGCCGTCGGCCGGGTGTACCAGAAGCCGATCAGCAGGTACGAGACCAGGCCCACCGCTTCCCAGCCGAAGAACAGCTGGAGGAAGTTGTTGCTCATCACCAGCATCAGCATGCTGAAGGTGAAGAGCGAGATGTAGCTGAAGAAGCGCGTGTAGCCCGCATCGTCCGCCATGTAGCCAACGGTGTAGATGTGCACCATCAGCGACACGAAGGTCACGACGAGCATCATCGTCGCCGTCAGCGGGTCGATGAGGAACCCTACAGCCAGGGTGAGCTCACCGGAGCGCAGCCACGTGTACACGTCGCCGTTGAACACGTTCCCGGCCAGCACGTCGCGCCACACCACGAACGACGCGACCAGCGCGACGGCGACGCCGAGGATGCACAGCCAGTGCGACAGACTGCGGCCGAGCGTGCGCCCGAACAGGCCGACGATGATCGCGCCGACGAGCGGCGCGAGCGGGATGAGCAGATAGAGGCTTTGCATCGTCATCGGGTCAGCCCTTGAGCTGGTCGAGATCCTCGACGTCGATCGAGCCGACATTGCGGAACAGCAGCACCAGGATGGCGAGGCCGATGGCGGACTCCGCCGCGGCAACGGTCAGGATGAAGAACACGAACACCTGCCCGGCCATGTCGTCCAGGAAGCGGGAGAACGCGATGAAGTTCAGGTTCACGGCGAGCAGCATCAGCTCGATCGCCATCAGCAGGATGATCACGTTCTTCCGGTTGAGGAAGATGCCCGCCATGCTGATGGCGAACAGGATGGCGCCGAGCACGAGGTAATGCGACAGCGTCGGCGTGGCGAAGATGGTGGCGGACACTTGGCTCCCTGCTTTTTTTCTTGTTCACGCCCGTCGGGCGTCGACGATCAGTCCTGGTTGTCGCGTTTTTCCGCCGGCATCGAGACCACCCGCAGGCGATCCTGCGGTCGCACCTTGACCTGCTCCCCCGGAGTCTGATGCCGCGTCTCGCGGCGCTGCCGATGGGTCAGTGCAATGGCGGCGATGATGGCCACCAGCAGGATCACGGCGGCAATCTCGAAGGGATAGACGTAGTCGGTGTAGAGCAACAGCCCCAGCGCATGGGTATTGCCGCCCTTGGGAGCCGCGGCAAGGGGTGCTGCGACGGGCTTGCCATAGCTCCCCAGGAGCACCAGCGCCATCTCCACCAGAACCAGCACGCCGACCGTCGCGCCAAGCGGTATGTAGCTCCGGAATTGCGCACGCAGCGTGTCGAAGTTGACGTCGAGCATCATCACGACGAACAGGAACAGCACCATCACGGCGCCGACGTACACGAGCACGAGTGCGATGGCGAGGAACTCCGCCTGCAGCAGCAACCACAGGCCGGCGGCGGTGAAGAACGACAGCACCAGGTACAGGGCCGAGTGCACCGGGTTGCGGTTCGTGATCACGCGCAGGGCCGCGAACACGAGGATCGCAGCAAGCACGTAAAAGACGAGGGTCGACATGGCGTCAGCGGTACTTCGCATCGAGCTCACGGTCGCGCGCGATCTCTTTTTCGTACCGGTCGCCGACGGCGAGCAGCATGGGCTTGGTGTAGTAGAGGTCGCCGCGCTTTTCGCCGTGGTATTCGAGGGTTGCCGTCTCGACGATCGAATCGACCGGACAGCTTTCCTCGCAGAAGCCGCAGAAGATGCATTTCGTGAGATCGATGTCGTAGCGGGTGGTGCGGCGCGTGCCGTCCTCGCGCTGCTCGGATTCGATCGTGATCGCCAGGGCCGGACAGACCGCCTCGCACAGCTTGCAGGCGATGCAGCGCTCCTCGCCATTCGGGTAGCGGCGCAGCGCGTGCAGGCCGCGGAAGCGCGGACTCTTGGGCGTCTTCTCTTCCGGAAACTGGATCGTGATCTTGCGGGCGAAGAGATGCCTGCCCGTGAGGAGCAGGCCGCGCCCGAGTTCGAGCAGCAGCCAGGTGTTGAAGAATTGACGTACGCGGACAAGCATCGGCGGATCTCTAATGGAAGAATTCTGCCCAGCGCGTCTGCTGCATGACGCCGAGGAACACGATCCACACGAGCGTCACCGGGATGAAGACCTTCCAGCCCAGGCGCATGATCTGGTCGTACCGGTACCGCGGGAACGTCGCGCGGATCCACAGGAAGATGAGCAGGATGAACGCCATCTTCAACGCCAGCCACGGGAAGCCATCGCCGAAGGGCGCGAAGCCGCCGATGGTCATGTCGTTGAGCCCCGGCCATGGCGCGAGCCAGCCGCCTAGGAACATGACGGAGCTCATTGCCGAGATCAGGATCATGTTCATGTACTCGGCGAGGAAGAACACCGCGAACGCCACCCCGGAATACTCGACGTGGAAGCCGGCGACGATCTCGGACTCGCCTTCCGCCATGTCGAACGGATGACGGTTGGTCTCGGCGATGCCGGACACGAGGTAGACGACGAAGAGCGGCAGCAGCGGAATGAAATACCAGTGCGCGAGGCCGCCGTCCTGCCCGCGCACGATGTCGCCCAGGTTCAGGCTGTTGGCCGCCATCAGCACACCGACGAGCGCGAAGCCCATGGCGATTTCGTAACTCACGATCTGCGCCGCCGAGCGCAGGCAGCCCAGGAAGGCGTACTTGGAATTCGACGCCCAGCCGGCGAGGATGATCCCGTACACCCCGATCGACGTCATCGCGAGCACGTACAGCAGCCCCGCATTGATGTTCGACAGCACGAGGCGGTCGCTGAACGGAACCACGGCCCATGCGGCGAGCGCGGGACCGAGTGCCAGCATCGGTGCGATGAAGAAGAGATAGCGATTGGCCCCCGTGGGGACCACGATCTCCTTGAAGATGAGCTTGAAGACGTCCGCGAACGGCTGCAGCAGCCCGAGCGGGCCGACGCGGTTCGGGCCGATGCGCACCTGCATCCAGCCGATGATCTTGCGCTCGGCAAGCGTCAGGTACGCGACCGACAGAATGAGCGGCACGGCGATGGCGACGATCTTCGCGACCGTGAACACCGCCGGCCACGACGGGCCGAAGAAGTCCTGCACGGCGCCGAACACGTCGCTCACGGCGCGCGCTCCACGCTCACTTCACCCGCCGCGCCGGCAAGCATCGCGGTAGTGGGGTGCGCCGCACTGATGCGCACCGCACCATCCGGTACGCTCGGATCGAGCACGGCAGTCAGCACGGCTGCGCCGGGGCCCTGGCGCACCCGCACGGCGATCTCGGCCGCCAGGCCGAGACGCTGCAGCATGCGCGCATTCATGCGCACGACCGGCGCCTTCGCATCGGGAGTCTTCTGCAGGGACGGCGCACGGCGCACGATCGGATCGGCGAAATGGATCGGCACGTCGGCGATGCGCTCGAGCGTACCGTTCGCATCGCCCGCCGCACGCGGCGCCGCTACGGCGATCTGCGTACGGTTGTCGAGCCGTGCCGCGATCTGCTCCGCCGTCCGCAACAGGCCGCGCACCTCGTCGATGCTCGCAAACTCGAAGCCGGGGACGCCCAGCATGGAGCCCAGCACCCGGAGGACTTTCCAGGCGGGTCGCGTCTCGCCGAGCGGACGCACGACGCCCTGGAAGCGCTGCAGGCGACCTTCACAATTGATGAAACTGCCCGCCGTTTCGGTGAACGGCCCGATCGGCAGGACGACGTCGGCATATTCGGTGCCCTGCTCGAAGGGTGACAGCATCACCACGAAGCCGGCACTTTCCAGTGCGGCGCGTGCCGCGACGGGATCCGCGCAGTCGAGCTCGGGCTCGGCGTGGAGGATGAGATAAGCCGCGCGCGGGTCCTCCCACAAGCGTTGCGCATTGCGTCCGCCCTGGATCGGCAGCGCTTCCGCGACGTAGCCGCCGACGCTGTTCGCCGCCTCGGTGAGGCAGCCGACCTTGGCGCCCGTCAGCTCGCCCAGGAGCTGCGCCAGCGCGAGGATCTGCGAAGCCTCGGGGTGCTGTTCGGCGTAGTTGCCGAGCAGGATCGCGCGACGCTCACCCGTCGTGAGGCTCCGTACGATGCTTCGTGCGACCTCGCCGGGCTCGATGCCGCCGAGTGCGGCGGGCACCTCGTGGTTGGCGGCGCGTGCCGCGGCGACCACGACCTCGTTCAGGGAACGGACGAGTTGCGATGGCGGGACCACCAGCGAATTGACGACAGGCATCAGCCAGTCGTCGGCGACCACGTGCACCATCGAGACTTGCGCGCCCTTCCGCGCGGCCTGACGCAGGCGTTGGGCGAGAAGCGGCTGCTCCTTGCGCAGGAAGCTGCCGACGACGAGCGCCCGATCGAGCGCGCCGACGTCCTGGATCGACATGCCGAGCCACGGAACGGCACCGCTCGCACGCCCTCCCCTGAAGTCGGTCTGGCGCAGGCGAAAATCGATGTTGTCCGAGCCAAGCGCGCGGGTGAGCCTTGCGGCGAGCGCCATTTCCTCGAGCGTGGCGTGCGGCGAGACGACGGTGCCGAGCCCGTCGCCGCCAGTCTTCTCGAGCGCCGCCTCGAGCCCACGCACCGTGAATTCCATTGCGGTCTGCCAGTCCACCGGCTTCCACACGCCATTCTCGCGAATGATGGGCGTCTCGAGGCGCTCCGGGCTGTTCAGCGCTTCATAGGAAAAGCGGTCCTTGTCCGACAGCCAGCACTCGTTGATCGCCTCGTTCTCGAGGGGCAGCACGCGCATCACCTTGTCTTTGACAACCTGAACGATGAGATTGCTGCCGAGAGCGTCATGCGGCGAGATCGACTTGCGCCGGGCGAGCTCCCAGGTTCGCGCCTTGTACCGAAACGGTTTCGAGGTGAGCGCGCCCACGGGGCAGACGTCGATCATGTTGCCCGACAGCTCGGAGGCGACCGCATCGCCCAGGAAGGTGACGATCTCGGAATGCTCGCCGCGACCGCGCATGCCGAGCTCCATGATGCCGCCGATCTCGACCCCGAAACGGATGCATCGGGTGCACTGGATGCAGCGTGCCATCTCCTCGCCGGCAATGAGCGGGCCGAAGTACTTGTGGAACACCACGCGCTTCGGCTCGGTGTAGCGCGAGTTGGATGCGCCGTAACCGACCGCGAGATCCTGCAGCTGGCATTCGCCGCCCTGATCGCAGATGGGGCAGTCGAGCGGGTGGTTGATGAGCAGGAACTCCATCACGCCCTTCTGGGCATCGACCGCGACCTCGGAGTGCGTCCAGGCCTTCATGCCGTCGGTGGCAGGCGTCGCGCACGCGGGCAACGGCTTCGGCGCCTTCTCGACCTGGACGAGGCACATCCGGCAGTTCGCTGCGATGGAGAGCTTCTTGTGATAGCAGAAGTGCGGCACGTAGATGCCGAGCTTGTTCGCGGCATCCATGATGGTGGCGCCGTTCTCGACCTCGACCTTCCTGCCGTCTATTTCAATGTTCAGCATTGCGTGTTGGCGTCACCCCGGCACGGGCCGGAGACAGGGACCAGTAGCTCAGGCTTCAGCCCGAAGGGATTGCTAGACATACGCGGGCACCAGGCATCGCCTGTTGTCGATGTGGTACTGGAATTCGTCGCGGAAATGCTTGATGAAGCTCTTCACCGGCAGGGCCGCGGCATCACCGAGCGCGCAGATCGTGCGTCCCGCGATGTTGTCGGCCACGTCCGTCAACAGGTCCAGGTCCTCGTTGCGGCCTTCGCCGTGCTCGATGCGATTCACCACGCGCCAGAGCCAGCCGGTGCCCTCACGGCACGGCGTGCATTGCCCGCACGATTCCTCGTAGTAGAAATACGACAGCCGCAGCAGCGATTTCACCATGCAGCGCGTATCGTTCATCACGATGACCGCGCCGGACCCCAGCATCGAGCCGGCCTTGGCGATCGAGTCGTAATCCATGTCGGTCGCCATCATCACGTCGCCCGGCAGGACCGGCATCGACGATCCGCCGGGAATGCAGGCCTTCAGGGTGCGGCCATCGCGCATCCCGCCGGCCATCTCGAGCAGCGCCGCGAAGGGCGTGCCCAGACGCACCTCGTAATTGCCGGGCCGCGCGACGTCGCCCGACACCGAAAAGATCTTGGTCCCGCCGTTGTTCGGCCGGCCGAGATTGAGGAACGCCTCGCCGCCGTTGTTGATGATCCACGGCACCGCCGCGAACGTCTCGGTGTTGTTGATCGTGGTCGGCCTGCCGTACAGCCCGAAGCTCGCCGGGAAGGGCGGCTTGAACCGCGGCAGGCCTTTCTTTCCCTCGAGTGATTCGAGCAGCGCCGTTTCCTCGCCGCAGATGTACGCGCCGTAACCGTGGTGGTTGTACAGGTCGAAGCTGAAGCCCGAACCGAGGATGTCCTTGCCGAGATACCCCGCGCGGTACGCTTCCGCCACCGCCTCCTCGAGACGCTCGTAGATCGCCCAGATCTCGCCATGCACGTAGTTGTAGCCGCGCGCGCAACCCATCGCATACGCCGCGATGATCATGCCTTCGATCAGCGCGTGCGGGTTGTAGCGCAGGATGTCGCGATCCTTGAACGTCCCTGGCTCGCCTTCGTCGGAATTGCAGACGAGGTACTTCTCTCCGGGAAACTGCTGGGGCATGAAGCTCCACTTGAGCCCGGTGGGAAAGCCGGCGCCGCCGCGCCCGCGCAGCGAGGATTTCTTGACCTCGGCGATCACCGCAGTCGGGGCGATCTTCTCGTCGACGATCTTGCGCAGCGCCTTGTAGCCGCCGCGCGCCTCGTAGTCGGCAAGGCGCCAGTTGTCCCCCGTCAACCCGGTCATCAGGATGGCGTCGGGACCGTAGTCGAGCATCGATTGCGGTGCGTTCATGTCTCGTCCGCCGCACCCTCGCCGGGAGCGGCAATGACCCTGGGCGGCTGCGCGCGGAGTTCCGCGACGAGGGCGTCCATCTCCGCCGGTCGCATCCAGCTGCACATGCGTTTGTTGTTCACGAGCAGCACCGGTGCGTCGCCGCACGCACCCATGCATTCGCCTTCCTGCAGCGTGAACAGACCGTCGGCCGTCGTCTCGCCGAAGTCGATGCCGAGCTTCTCCTTGAGGTACTGCGCGGAGTCGGTGGCACCCTGCAGCGCGCACGGCAGGTTGGTGCAGATCGTGATCTTGTACGCACCGATCGGCTTCAGGTTGTACATCGCATAGAACGTCGCGACCTCGTACACGGCCACGGGCGCCATGCCGAGGTAGTGCGCGACGAAGTCCATCGTTGCCGCCGACAGCCAGCCCTTCTCGTCCTGCGCGATGGCGAGGGCCGCCATCACTGCGGACTGCCGGTGGTCGGCGGGATACTTCGCGATCTCCCGGTCGATCCGGCGCAGCGCGTCCGGGGACAACACCTCGGCGGCCTTCAACTGCTCGGTGCGGGCGAGTGCGGCGCTCACCGGTCGATCTCTCCGAATACGATGTCCTGCGTGCCGATGATGGCCACGACGTCGGCGATCATGTGCCCGCGCGACATCTCGTCGAGAGCCGCGAGATGCGGAAACCCCGGGGCACGGATCTTCAGCCGATACGGCTTGTTCGCCCCGTCGGACACGATGTAGATCCCGAACTCGCCCTTGGGATGCTCGATCGCGGCATAGGATTCGCCAGCCGGCACGTGCATGCCTTCAGTGAAGAGCTTGAAGTGATGGATCAGCTCTTCCATGTTCGACTTCATCTCGGAACGCGACGGCGGCGCGATCTTGTGATTGTCGATCATCACCGGCCCCGGATTGGCACGCAGCCAGTCGACGCACTGCTTCACGATGCGATTGGCCTCCCGCATCTCCTGCACGCGCACGAGGTAGCGGTCGTAGCAGTCGCCATTGGTGCCGACGGGAATGTCGAAATCCATCCGGTCGTACACCTCGTACGGTTGCTTCTTGCGCAGATCCCATGGCACGCCCGAGCCGCGGAGCATGGGCCCGGTGAATCCCAGCGCCATCGCGCGCTCCGGCGAGACCACTCCGATGCCGACGGTGCGCTGCTTCCAGATCCTGTTGTCGGTGAGCAACGTCTCGTAGTCGTCGACGCAGGCGGGGAAACGCGCGGTGAAATCGTCGATGAAGTCGAGCATGCTGCCGCTGCGGGTCGCATTCAGCGCCGCAATCTCGCGCTCGTTGCGGACCGAAGATGCCTCGTACTGCGGCATGAAGTCCGGGAGGTCGCGGTACACGCCGCCCGGGCGGTAATACGCCGCGTGCATGCGCGCGCCTGAAACTGCCTCGTAGACGTCCATGAGGTCTTCGCGCTCTCGGAACGTGTACAGGAAGGTCGTCATGCCACCGACGTCCAGCGAATGGGCGCCGAGCCACAGCAGGTGATTGAGGATGCGCGTGATCTCATCGAACATCACGCGGATGTATTGCGCCCGGATGGGTACGTCGATCTCCAGGAGCTTCTCGATCGCGAGGCAGTAGGCGTGCTCGTTGCACATCATCGACACGTAGTCGAGGCGATCCATGTATGGCAACGCCTGAAGGTACGTCTTGTGCTCGGCGAGCTTCTCGGTGGCACGGTGCAGGAGGCCGATGTGCGGATCGGCGCGCTCGATCACCTCGCCATCGAGCTCGAGCACGAGGCGCAGCACGCCGTGGGCGGCGGGGTGCTGCGGCCCAAAATTCATCGTGTAATTACGAATCTCAGCCATGGTTACGCACGATGAATTTCGGTGGAGGCTAACCGGCGCAGCCGTGTTAAGGCCGCAGGCCGGCCGGAGCCAAAATTCATCGTGTAATTGCGAATCTCAGCCATGGTTAGGCACGACAAAACTTGTAGTCGCGGATCTCGGTCATGTCTGCGCGGCTACTCGCTGTCGGCGAAGTTCGGCTCGCGGATGATGCGGGGAACGACCTCGCGCGGCTCGATCGAGACCGGCTGGTAGATCACGCGCGCCTGCTCGGGGTCGTAGCGCATCTCGACGTGCCCGCTGACTGGAAAGTCCTTGCGGAACGGATGCCCCACGAATCCGTAATCGGTGAGGATCCGGCGCAAGTCGGGGTGGCCCGCGAACATGATGCCGTACAGGTCGAAAGCCTCGCGCTCGTACCAGTTCACCGAGGGCCAGAGGTCGATGACGCTCGGCAGCATCGGGAAATCGTCGTCCGGCGCGAACGTGCGCACGCGAACGCGCGTGTTGTGCGCGAGCGACAGCAGGTGATACACGGCGGCGTACCGCAGTCCTTCATAGGCACCATTGCCATATGCCGAGTAGTCGACACCGCAAAGGTCGACCAGCGTGACGAACGCGAATTCCGGCCGATCCCGCAATGCGCGCATGGCGTCGAGCAGGTCCCCGTGCGCGAACTCCACGGTGACCTCGCCGAGCGCAGTGGTCAGCTTGGCCTTGCCGTCCGGGAATGCGGCGTTCAGGTTGGCCGCGAGCGTATCGATGCGGCTCATTGGCGGGCGATCGTGTCCGTGCGCCAGATCTTGTTCTGGAGCTGCAGGATGCCGTAGAGCAGCGCTTCCGCGGTCGGTGGACAACCGGGCACGTAGATGTCGACAGGCACGATGCGGTCGCACCCGCGCACGACGGAATACGAATAGTGGTAGTACCCGCCGCCATTGGCGCACGAGCCCATCGAGATGACCCAGCGAGGCTCGGCCATCTGGTCGTACACCTTCCGCAGGGCCGGTGCCATCTTGTTGCACAGCGTGCCCGCGACGATCATCACGTCGGATTGCCTCGGGCTTGGCCGGAACACGACACCGAAACGGTCGAGGTCGTAGCGCGCGGCACCGGCGTGCATCATCTCGACGGCGCAGCATGCGAGACCGAAGGTCATCGGCCACATCGAGCCGTTGCGCGACCAGTTGATCAGCGCATCCAGCTTGGTGGTCATGAAGCCTTTTTCGAGTACGCCTTCGATGCTCATGGTCGTAGCTCCGCCAACTTGCCCCGGTCGCACCCCCGGGCTGCGCCTCGGAATCCCGTCGGCCTCCGCACGTCGGTCGCTTTGTTCATCGGGATGGTGTCGGCCTCCCGCAGCGATTCGCCGGAGTCGCATCCCCAACCTACGTTGGGGCCCCTGCTCCTGGGCTCACGCCGCTGCTCCTCGGCTCGCATCGCTCGGCCTCCGCACGCGCGGCGCCGCATCGCGTCCGTGGTGTCGGCCTCGAAAGCCGACTCGCCCCAGTCGCATCCCCGCGCTGCGCGACGGGGCCCCTGCTCCTCGGCTCGCGTCTCTCCGCCTCCGCACGCACCGCGCCGCATCGCGTCCGTGGTGTCGGCCTCGAAAGCCGACTCGCCCCAGTCGCATCCCCGGCCTGCGGCCCGGAACCCCGTCGGCCTCCGCACGTCGGTCGCTTTGTTCATCGGGATGGTGTCGGCCTCCTGCAGCGATTCGCCGGAGTCGCATCCCCAACCTACGTTGGGGCCCCTGCTCCTGGGCTCACGCCGCTGCTCCTCGGCTCGCGTCTTTACTCCCATTCCAGCGCGCCCTTCTTCCATTCGTAGACGAACCCGACCACCAGGATCAGCAGGAAGACCATCATTGCGACGAATCCCGGAAAGCCGATGTCCGGCAGCACGACGGCCCACGGAAAGAGGAACGCTATCTCGAGGTCGAAGAGGATGAAGAGGATCGCCACCAGGTAGTAGCGCACGTCGAACTTCATGCGCGCGTCCTCGAAGGCCTCGAATCCGCACTCGTAGGGTGAGAGCTTCTCGGGATCGGGACGGTTCGGTGCGACCAGCTTGCCGACGCTCAACAGCACCACCGACAGGAACAGGCCGAAAAGGATGAAGAGGAGGATGGGAAAGTACTGTTCGAGCATGTTCGTGCGGCGGGCTCTGCAGCGCCGACAAGCCCCGATTAATCCGGCTGCAGCCGGTAAGAACGGTGGCCCCCGCATCCGCCACAGGACTGCTGCAGTGGCGCGGAGTGACTGCTTCAGATCTGGTGCCCACGGGGAGACTCGAACTCCCACGACTTTCGCCACTGCCCCCTCAAGACAGCGTGTCTACCAATTCCACCACGTGGGCCTGCAACATCGCCGCCGCCAGGCGGCATCCGGCCTCGACGAGCGCCGGTCGGGACTGCTTTATTTCGGTACTTCGCCGGCCTTCGACGATGACGCCGGCGGCGTGGCGGGTACGGCCGCCTTGCCAGGCTCTGCTGCCGGCGTCGCGCTGGTCGCCGGGGCGCCGGGGGCGGCCGGAATCTCGCCCGCCTTCGAGGGCGGCAGGCGGTCCATCACGCCCTGCTGAACGGTCGGGCGCGGCCCCGCCCTGCTCGAGCCGTACCACGTGAGGCCAAGGCTCGTCAGGAAGAATACGGCGGCGAGGACCGCCGTGGTCCGCGAAAGAAAGTTCGCCGACCCCGCGGCACCGAACAAACTGCCAGACGATCCGCTGCCGAAGGCCGCGCCCATGTCGGCGCCCTTCCCATGCTGCAACAGGACGAAACCGCAGATCCCGATCGCGACCAGGACGTGTGCGGCAAGCAACAGGCTTTCAAACATGTTCATTCAGTGCTCCACCATTGCCAGCATCCGATTAGGCACCGGCAATGGCCAAAAATTCGTCTGCCTTCAGCGACGCGCCGCCAATGAGGCCGCCGTCGATGTCGGGTTGCGCGAACAGCGCCGCGGCATTGTCGGCCTTGACACTGCCGCCGTAGAGGACTGGCACGGCCGCCGCCCCCGCCTGCGCAAGGCGCTCGCGCAGCCGCGCGTGCACCGCCTGGGCGTCCTCCGGCTGCGCAGTCTTGCCCGTACCGATGGCCCACACCGGCTCATACGCCACCACGATCTTCGCGGCACGATCCCGCAGCGTGTCGAGCACCGCAGAAAGCTGCCGCAGTACGACGGCTTCGGTGCCGCCGGCGTCGCGCTCGACCAGGGTCTCGCCGACGCACACGATCGGAGTCAAGCCGGCGTCCAGTGCCGCACGCGCCTTGCGCGCCACTTCGTCGTCGCTCTCGCGGTAGAGCTGCCGACGCTCCGAATGGCCCGCGATGACGTAGCGGCACCCGAAGTCGACCAGCATGGACGCAGCCACCTCGCCGGTGTACGCGCCGCCAGCCTCGGCGCTCACGTTCTGCGCGCCCCACCCGATCGCCGTTCCCGTCAGGGCCGCCTGCGCCTGGCCGAGATACGGAAATGGCACACACACTGCCATCGCCCTGCCGGGACGCGCTTTCCACCCGCCAACGAGCGCATCGAGCAGCTTCGCGTTGGCCGCGAGCCCGCCGTTCATCTTCCAGTTGCCGACGACGAGCTCGCTGCGCATATCCCTTGTGCCCGCAATCGTGTCGATTGACGCCCGCCGCGACGCGAAATGTCTGCGCGGCCTAACTGCGACAAAACTCGTCGATTATAGCGCGGCGGCTGGCCGCTCCGCAAACCTGCCGGCTGCGGGTCTAGGCGACGCTGTCGGCCGGCTCGATACCCGCCAGCCGCCGCAATCGGCGCAGCAGCAGGGGCAGGAACCACACGGCGATCGTCAGCGCCCCAAGGGTGGCTGCGACCGGGCGCTCGAAGAAGGCCAGGAGGTTGCCTTCGGACTTGATCATGGAGGTCACGAAGTTCTGCTCGAGCATTTCGCCGAGCACGACACCGAGGATCGCCGGAGCGACCGGGAACCCATTCTCCTCGAGCACGAATGCCGCGACGCCCGCAATGACCATGACGCCAATGTCGAAGGTCGTGTTGTTGATCGCGAACGCACCCACGACGCAGAACAGCATGATCGTGGGCATCAGAACGTTGCGCGGGACCAGCAGGATGCGCTTGGCGGCCTTGATGCACAGGAACCCGAGCGGCACCATGATCAGGTTCGCGATGATGAACAGCAGGTACACCGCATAGATGTTCTGCGGATTGGTCGTAAAGAGCGTTGGACCCGGGTTCATGTTTTTCATGTACAGCACGCCGATCACGATTGCCGTGATGGAATCGCCCGGTATCCCGAACACGAGCGCCGGAATCCAGGCGCCTGCCAGCGCGCTGTTGTTGGCCGAGCCGCTCTCCACGATGCCTTCGACGTGGCCGGTGCCGAATTTCTCCGGTTCCTTCGAGAACTTCTTGCTGATCGCATACGACATCCAGGCCGCGATGTCCGCGCCGGCACCGGGCAGCGCGCCCACGAGCGTGCCGAGCACGCTTCCTCGAAGGATCTGGACGGGATACTTGACCGTGAGCCGCCACATGCCGGCGAACACGTTGCCGATGGGCTGATCGACAATCTTCAGCGCGGGGTTGGTGTCGACCGCGTAACGCAGGATCTCGGAGATCGCGAACATCCCGATCATGAGCGGAATGAGCTCGATTCCGCCCAGCAACTCGACACTGCCGAAGGTGAAACGGGGGATTGCTGCGGGATTGTTAAGGCCGACCAGGCTGACGAGCAGACCCAGCATCAGCGACACGAACCCCTTCAGAGGCCGGTCGGAGGTGATGAAGACCGCACAGGTGAGCCCCAGCAGCACGAGCCAAAAGTACTCGAACGAGCTGAATTTCAAGGCCACGTCCGCGAGAGTCGGCGCCGCGAGCATCAGCACGGCGGTGCCGAATAGGCCGCCGATCGCCGAAAACACGAGTCCCGCCCCGAGAGCGGTTTCGGCCATGCCCTTGCGCGTCATCGCATACGCCTCGTCGGTGTACGCGGCCGACGCTGGAGTCCCGGGCATGCGCATGAGACATCCCGGGATATCGCCCGAGAAGATGGCCATCGCGGTTGCCGTCACGATGGCGGCGATCGCCGGGATCGGCTCCATGAAGAACGTGACGGGCACGAGCAGCGCCGTCGCCATCGTTGCCGTGAGTCCCGGAACAGCCCCGACGAACAACCCGAACACCGAGGCACCCAGCATCACCACGATGGTGTACGGGTGAAGCACCATCGCAAAAGCCTGCAACCAAGCGTCGCTCATGGAGTGCTCGTCTGCCGATTCAGAACCAGGCCACGCCCTGCAGCACTCCCCAGGGCAACGGGACCCGCAGCAGCTTGTAGAACATGTAGTGAATGACCAGCGTCACGATCAGCGCGAACGGCACGATGCGCGTGGACTTGACGCCGAACACCGCGAACAGCGCGGCGAGATAGATCGTGCCGGTGATGACGAACCCCAGTCCATTCACGGCGAGAACGTAGAACACGTTCACGCCGATCGCGACGACAAGGGCGAGCACCCTGCGCGGCATGCGCACCCACGGCTCGAGCTTCACCCAGTGGGTGTGCTCGCCGGCACGGCGCACGCCCAGTCCCTTCAGGACCAGAAGTCCACCGCAGACGGCGAGGCCGACACCGATGACACCGGGCATCAGCGCCGGACCGTATTGCTGGTTCGGGATCGTGGGGAATCCCTGGATGTGCACGAGAAGCGCGGCCGCGAGCAGCAGCAGGAGCGCGCCCCAGATTGCGTCGTTGACCTTCATGCCATCGCCACCAGGAACGCGGAGCAGCCGCGCCGTTCGCGCACCAGCGCGCTCAGGCCGCCGCTCCCGGGGTTGTTCTTTATTTCGCGATGCCGACCGCCTTCATGGTCGCGCCGAGGTCCGCATCGGACTTGGCCATCGTCTTCGCAAAGTCTTCCGGCCCGGCGTACGCAACACCGTAACCTTGCTTCGCCATGAACTCGGTGTACTCCTTGCTCTCGACGACCTTCTTCAGCGCCGCTGCAAGCTTGTCGCGCGCTTCGGCCGGGATGCCCTTCGGCGCGCCGATGCCGCGCCACACTCCGAGGGTCCAGTTGCTGCCAGTCGCCGCCTTCAGCGTGGGCAGCTGCGGATAGAGCGCTACCGGCTTGTCGGCCATGACCGCAAGCGGCCGAACCTTGCCGGCATCGATCAGCGAGCGTGCTTCCGGCAACGACACCGTGGCGAGCTGGACGCCGCCGGCGACCATGTCCTGCAGTCCGGGGGCAGCCCCATTGGACGGTACCCACGCCACCGCGGCGGGATCGATATTGAGGCTCTTCAGCATGCCGGCGAGTGCGAGATGCCAGATGCCGCCCTGTCCCGTTCCGGACGCCTTGAACTTGCCCGGGTTGGCCTTCACCGCGTTGATCAGGTCGTTCGCGGTCTTGTAGGGCGAGTCGGCGGCCACTTCCAGGCCCGCCGGGTCGACGTTGACCAGAGCGAGTGGCGTATAGGAGGCGCCGGTCAGCTCCGTGAGCCCCTGCCAGTGCATCATCCCGATCTCGACCGTCAGCATCCCGATCGTGTAGCCATCCGGTGCCGCGGACGCGATCGCCGCATGACCGACGACCCCGCTGCCGCCGGTGCGGTTGACGACGTTGATTGGTTGACCGAGCTGCTTCTCGAGCAGTGAACCGATGATCCGCGCTGTCGCATCGGTACCGCCGCCGGCCGCCCATGGCACGACGAGCGTCACCGGACGGTCCGGATACGCGGCCTGGGCCGCAAACGCGATCGCCGCGGTCCCCAAGGTCAATACGGTGCGCAGCAGTGCGCGCTTCAAGGGCTTCATCGTTGCTTCCTCCAGGAATTGTTGCGGTGTGACCCGGTGGAACCGGGGGCGAGCCGCCGCCAGGCTGGGCCGGGAGTGCTGGAAATCGTCAGCCAGTTTGACAGCTTGCACCGAAACCGGTCAAGTGGCCTGACCAGTGCGGGCGGGCCCCTGCGGAGCGTTAGGCCGGGATGCTGCGGAGTGTCCGCCGGTGTCCTGCGGAATGTCAGGCGGCCTGCGAGCGTCACGCGGGGCGGTGCAGGTGGCAGGCGGCGCGGCGCCCGGGAGCGATCGCGACCAGCACCGGTGCGATGGTGCTGCACTCGGGCAGGACGTGCGGACAACGCAAGCGAAATGCGCACCCGTGGCTTCCAGCAGGCGTGGCGGCGCCGGCGTCCGGCGACGCGCCGAGGAGCGTGCGCGTATACGGATGCGCAGGTGCGCCGAGGACATCGCGGGTGCGGCCGCTTTCCACGATCCGACCCCGATACAGCACCGTCACCCGATCGCTTGCGTGCGCGACGATCGCCGGGTCGCGACTGACGAGGAGGTAGGTGAGCTCGAGCGCGGAGCGGAGGTCGAGCGCGAGATTCAGGAGCTGCGCGCGCTCGGTCACGTCGAGCAGCGCGAAAGCATCGTCCCAGACGAGGAGCTCCGGCCGCACCGCGAGCGCGCGTGCGATCGCGATGCGCATGCGCTGACCCGCCGCGAACTGCTGGGGGAAACGGCGCATCGACATCGGGTCGATGCCCACGCGATTGAGATGCAGCGCAACGTACTCGAGCTTCTGCGCAACGGCGATTATCCGCTGCCCGACCGGCGCATCGCCGATCGCATCCACGATGCGCAATTGCGGATCCAACGCCGTGACGGGATCATGAAAGACAGGCTGGATACGCAGCCGCGCCGCACGCGCCGCGGCGCCGGTCGGATCGGTCACGTCGCGGTCGCGCCACCACCGGCTGCCTCGCGCGAGAGGGCGCAGCCCGAGGGTGAGGCGGGCCAGCGCAACGTCGCCCGAATCCGCCTCGCCGAGCACGGCCATGATCTCGCGCGGTTGAATCTCCAGGTCGACGCCGTCGAGCCGGCTCGGCGAACGCCGGCCACCATCGCCGGTCGTCACACGCGCTTCGACCATACCGGCCGCGTCCCGCAGCGCCAGCAGCGGCGCGCGCTCGCGCCGTTCCCGCCTCGGGCCGCCGTCAGCGCCGGTCGTGACCTCCGGATCCGCCGCGAGGTCGGTCATGCGTCGATGATCGCGAGCGGTAGCGGATTGTGGCAACGCACGCCGCGCCACGCACCCGGCGCGCCGACGCCCTGCATCGCTGGCGCCGCGACGCACGCGTCGATGGCCGATGGGCAACGCTCGCGAAACACGCAACCGAGCAGCAGCGCATTCCGCCGCGGCGCCGTCCCCGCAAGAACCCGCAGCCGCGTTCCCGGCCCGACGCGCGCGGGTATCGCGTCGACGAGGGCGCGGGTATACGGATGTGCGGGCTGCCGCAAGAGCGCCGCCAGGCTGCCCTCCTCCACGATCCGTCCCGCGTACATCACGCACGCGCGATCGGCGAAGTCCGCGACCAGCGCAAGGTCGGCGGCGGTCCAGATCATCGCGGCGCCGGTATCCGCGACGCGGTCCTGCAGCAGCGCTCGGATCTGGCGCGCGAGGGTGATATCCAGTCCGCGCAGCGGCTCGTCGGCGACGATGAGCGCGGGGCCATTGACGAGCGCCATCGCGACGGCCGCCCGCACGCGCAGCCCGGACGGACATTCGGCCGGCCAGGCGTCGAGCACGTCGTCGGGCGACGCAATCCCTGCTCCCGCCAGGCAGGCGCGGCTGCGCTCGCGCGCGGCCGCGACCGCAATCGGCGAGTGCGCACGCACCGCTTCGACGATCTGCGTGCCGATGGGCCGCGCCGGGTCGAATGCCCCGGCAAGATCCTGCAGCAGAGCGATGCGCGCCCCGAGCATTGCGCGCATCGTCCGGCTGGGCAGTGCCCGGAGATCATGGCCGTCGAAGACGATGCGTCCCGCGACGATCCGCACCGGCGCGCCGAGCAGGTCGGGCAGTGCGCACGCGGTCGTGCTCTTGCCCGCGCCACGCTCGCCGACCAATGCGAGGGTCTCCCCGCGGCGTAACGTGAACGACACGTCGTCCACGACCCTGATGGGGCCGCGGGGACTCGGCATCTCGATCGCGAGCCCCTCGACCTGAAGCAGCGGCAGGGTCATCGCGACCCGACCGGCATGACACCGCCCGCTTCGCGCATGTCGGTCCGCGTCATGCGCGATCGCACCGTGCCGAGCCTATGCCGTGTCTTGTCGACGTTGTGCGCGATTGGGAACGTGCCGGGAGAGCCGGAGCCGGAAACGCCGCGACGCGCGCCCGCCGGCCCCGCTCGGCTGCTCAGACGGCCGTGATCTCGTTCCTGATCACCCCGATCCCGCTGATCTCGGTCTCCATGATGTCGCCGGGCTTCATATACATCGGCGGCTTCATGCCATGACCCACTCCCGGCGGCGTGCCGGTCGCGATGATGTCGCCCGGCTCGAGCGTGAGTCCCATCGACAGCTCCGCGAGGATGGTCGGCACCTTGAAGAACATCTGGCCGGTGTTGGCATTCTGTCGGACGACGCCGTTGATGCGCGTCTGCAGCTTCAGGTCGTCGTGGTTGATGGCGCCCCGCGTGACGATCCACGGCCCCATCGGCCCGTGCCCGTCGAGGCTCTTGCCCTTGAACCACTGGCCGCCATGCCGGGTTTGCTGCAGGTCCCGTGCCGTCGTGTCGTTGATCACCGCGAAGCCGAACACGTACTCCATCGCACTCGCCTCGGGGATGTTCCGGCCGCGCTTGCCAACGATCACGGCGAGTTCGCCTTCCCAGTCGATCATCTTCGACACGGCCGCGTCGAAGGGAATCGGCGAGAAAGGACCGTTCACGCAATGTTGCGCCTTCGAGAAGAATACCGGGTGCTCGGGGTACTTCTGGTTCGGATCGCGCATCGCCTTGCCTTCCTCGAAGTGCTCGAGGTAGTTCCAGCCGACTGCGTAGACGTTGCGCTGGGGCACGGGGATGGGCGCAGCCAGGATCACGTCCGTGAGTTTCGGATGATCTGCCTGCGCTCCCTGCGCCAGCGCCCGCGCCTGCTTCAGCGCGGCATCGCCGCCGGCAATCAAGGAGATCATGCTTGCCGGATCGAAGGCCAGGCTCATGCCTCTTCGTTTCGCCTCGCGCCCGAGGTCGATCACGCGTCCGTCGTCGAGCACCACGCCCGTCCGCAGGGCGGGCTCTCCCGGCGTGGAGAACGTGGCCAGGCGCAGGTCCGTCGTCGCGACGAGGCTCTGCCGCGGCATGGGGCCAGGCGTGTCGGCCGCCCTTGCCTGCCCCGGGAGCACGGCGCCCGCGGCCAGCGTCGCACCCATGGCCATGAATTCCCTTCTCGACTCGTCCATCCGTTCTCTCCCGCCTTTCGCGTTCGATTTCATCGTTGCTCCCTGGTTGGTGCAGCAGTTCATCGCGCGCGCCCCGCCTCATTCACATACGGGCACGTGCCCGGATACCAGGCGCTCGAGGCGCGCCAGATTCGTTTCGCTCCCCATTAGCTCGTCGTGCACGGCACGGCTCGCCTGGGCCGGGACAAGCTCCCTGCCGGCAGCATCCCATGCCACGACCCTCACCGGTCGTCCATGCACGAACTCCGCTTCGGCGTGCAGCTGTCCATTGGGATGCCATGCGCGCATCACGCCTTGCACCTCGCCGCGCACTACCGGCAGCTCCAGCTTGCGCCCGCGCTCCCGTGGCGGTTTGCCACCAATATGCCATGTCGCGATAGTGCCATTGCGCACCCCGTCATCGTACGGGATCGCAGCGAGCCTCCCGCCGGCATCGTTCCAGAAGATGAACGTGCCCGTCGGCTTGCCGGCGTGAAACGCGCCAAGCGCCCGCAGCTGGCCATCCCGGTCACGCAGCTCGTAAGCGCCATTGGGCTGGCCGTCGCGGCACGCACCGCGGACGACGAGTGCCGCCGGGACTGCCGACGAGGTTGGCCCGGCTGCGCTGCACCAGAGGAGCAGTGCGGCGACGAACGCACGGCGATGGCGCACCAATTCCTCAGAGACTGTCCACCGCGAGGGTGATGTCGGCGCGGTGCCACGCACGCGTGAATGCCGCCTGCATCGTGCGTGCCTCCCGGTCGCGTCCCTGCGCACGCAATGCCGCTGCAAGACCATACAGGGAGCGCCCGTTGTTGCGATTGCGCGCAAGGTCCTCGCGGAAGACGGCCTCGGCGGCCGCGGCATCGCCTTGCCGCAACAGCGCGCCACCCAGGTTCTCGCGCGGGAAGAGATACCACGCCGGCGGCTCGTCGTAGGCGAGCGCGTCTGCCGCCACCACGGCGCGCCGCAACGCGGCAATCTCCCCATCACGCTCGGAGCGCGTGCGCGCGATGGCGGCGGTGAGTTCGGCTTGCGCGACGCCGAGCACGTCGCGCGTCGCATTGTTGCCCCACGCCGTACCCTGCGGCATGGTGCGCGCCGCTTCGGCGAGCGCGGCGAGCTCGCGTGCTGCACCGTCGCCATCGTCGGTACGGGCGAGCGCCATGCCGCGGGCGAAATGCCAGAGCGCGACGCTTTGCGGCAGCTCGAAGGGAGGCTCGGGCGCAGCGAGCACCTCGTCCCAGTGTTCGAAGCGTACATCGATCAAGAGGCGCGTGGCGAGGAACGGATCCACGTCCGGAATCTCCTGCGCGAACGGCGCGAGATGACGGGTCAGTGCATCGGCGGCCTGGCGCGCGCTGGCATAGCGCCCGGCGATCGCCTCGCCGATCGCGAGGAAATGCATGTTGTGGGCGCCGTACATGATGCTGTACATCCCCTGGCCACCTGCCTTCATGAACGCCGCGTCGGCGCGGATGCCGGCACGGTTCGCACGCGCTGCGCCGTCGTAGTCGCCGAGCCGGATGTACACGTGCGCCGGCATGTGCGCGAGATGTCCCGCCGCCGGAGCGAGCCGCTCGAGCCGGTGTGCTGCCGGAAGTGCCCGCTCCGGCGCCGACGATGCCTCGACCGCGTGGATGTAGTAGTGGTTCGCCCCGGTATGGTTGGGCGACCGGCGCAGCGCGGATTCCAGGATGGCGACGATCTCTTCGGTACCGGGCTGCGGATGACCATCCGCCGTCCACAGCTTCCACGGCCGCAGATCCATCATGCTCTCCGCATACAGCACGGCGGCATCGACGTCGCGCGGGTAGCGATGCGAGAGCTGGCGCATGGCATGCGAGTACGCGACGTCGAGCTTGCTGCGGTCGGCGTCGCGAGCCATGGAATAGCGCGCACTCAGCGCCCGGATGTAGGCACGCTCCACATCGGTGGCGCGATCGGCGAGACGTCGGGCGTGCTCGATGGCGGCGTTCGCCTGCTCCGCCTGCTCCGGGCTCATGCTCGCATTGATATTCGGCCCGAGGGCGAGGGCGATGCCCCAGTAGGCCATCGCGAGATCGGAATCGAGTTCCGCGGCGCGCGTGAACGAACGCACGGCCTCGCCGTGGTTGAAGGCGAAGACGTAACGCAGGCCCTGATCGAAGAAGCGCTGCGCGAGGCGGTTGCGGGTGGACACCGGGTGATGGATGCTGCCGATGCCGTCGACGAGCACCACCGGACCGGTGGAGGATGCCGGTGGCGCGTCATGGGCGAACACGGGCGCGCTGAGCAGCGCGACTGCAAGCATCAGGAGCATGTGCATGGCTTCCTCCATCCGCACGCGACGCCGCCCGGCGCAGCGCCGCCGCTCGACTGCTGGCTGAAGTTCAGCTGCGGCGCCGGCGTGTCCACCACGCGCCCAGCTCACCCACGATGCCGCGACGAAACGCGAGCACGCACACGACGAAGATCGCGCCCGTGAGGACGGTCACCCATTCGCCAAGGCCCGAGAAGTAGTTCTCGATCGAGATGATGGCGAAGGCACCCACGACCGGCCCGAAAATCGTGCCCATTCCGCCGAGCAGGGTCATCAGCACGACCTCGCCGGACATCTGCCACTGCACATCGGTCAGCGACGCGAGCTGGAAGACGATTGCCTTGGTCGCCCCGGCAAGGCCGGCGAGGCCGGCGGACAGCACGAACGCGAGCAGCTTGAAGCGCTCGGCGTCATAACCGAGCGAGATCGCGCGCGCCTCGTTGTCACGGATCGCCTTCAGCACGTTGCCGAAGGGCGAGTGAATGACGCGGTAGATCAGCAGGAAGCCTGCGGCGAACACCACCAGCACGAAGTAATACATCACGAGCGGCTGCGCGAGGTCGAGCACGCCGAAGAGGTGCCCGCGCGGCACCGACTGAATGCCATCCTCGCCATGGGTGAACGGCGTCTGCAGGTAGAAGAAGAAGATCATCTGCGCCATGGCGAGGGTGATCATGGCGAAGTAGATGCCCTGGCGCCGGATGGCGAGCGCCCCGGCGACGCAACCGAGCGCAGTGGACGCCGCCGTTCCCGCCAGAATCGCGAGCTCGGGTGACAGCCCCCACACCTTCGCCGCGTGCGCCGTGACGTAGCTCGCCGTGCCGAAGAACATCGCGTGACCGAAGGAAAGCAGTCCGCCATAACCGAGCAGCAGATTGAAGGCGCAGGCAAACAATGCGAAGCACAGCGCCTTCATCAGGAACACGGGATAGAAGCCGACGTGCGGCGCGATCGCGAGGGCGAACAGGAACACGATGATTGCCGTCCGGAATCCGCGGGCCTGCTCCGCGCCGGAATTGCCCCTCACCGCGCCGGGGACTGCATCGATGGCGGGCTGCGGCGTGACCATTCAGCGCTCCTGCCCGAACAGTCCGGCCGGCTTGATCAGCAGCACGATGACCATGATGACGAAGATCACGGTATTCGACGCCTCGGGATAGAACACCTTGGTGAAGCCTTCGATGACCCCGAGACCGAAGCCGGTCAGTATTGCGCCCAGGATCGAACCCATCCCGCCGATGACCACGACCGCGAACACCACGATGATGAGGTTGGCGCCCATCTGCGGACTGACCTGGTAGATGGGGGCTGCCATGACGCCGGCGAGCGCAGCCAGACCGACGCCGAAGCCGTAGGTGATGGTGATCATGCGGGGCACGTTGATGCCGAAGGCCTGCACCAGGGTCGCATTTTCGGTCGCCGCGCGCAGGTAGGACCCCAGGCGCGTGCGTTCGGTGACGAACCAGGTTGCGAGGCAGACGATGAGGGAGGCGACGATCACCCACGCGCGGTACTTCGGCAGGAACATGAAGCCGAGATTGAACGAGCCGACGAATTCGTCGGGCAACCGGTAAGGCTGTCCCGAGCTCCCATAGTAGTTCGTGAACAGGCCCTGAATCATGAGCGCGAGGCCGAACGTGAGCAGCAGGCCGTAGAGATGGTCGAGCTTGTAGAGCCGCGACAGCATGGTGCGCTCGACGATGACGCCGGTGACGCCTACCACGATCGGCGCGATCAGCAGGGACCACCAGTAGCCGATGCCGGCGAACTCGAGCAGGAAGAACGCGCAGAACGCGCCCATCATGTACTGGGCGCCGTGCGTGAAATTGATGATGTTGAGCAGGCCGAAGATGACGGCGAGGCCGAGGCTCAGCATGGCGTAGAACGCGCCATTGATGACGCCGATCAGCAGCTGCCCGAGGAGGGCCTGCAGGGGAACGCCCAAGATCTCAGTCACCGATGCGCATCCGTTCGGGCCAGCGTTGCGGGGTTCGTGGCAGCACCATGACTGCCGCGGAAACCCGCAGCTGCGGCTCCCGTCGTGGCGCTCTGCGCGCCAGGCGAAGCCCCAGCCGCGGGGTGCTGCGGACGAATTACTTCACGAGCGGGCACTCGCCGGCATTGAGCGGCCGGAACGCCTGGTCAGCCGGAATCGTTGCACGGATCTTGTAATAATCCCACGGCGCCTTCGACTCCGACGGCTTTTTCACTTCGACCAGATACGCCGGATGAATGGCGCGCCCGTCCACCCGCACGCTGCCTTTGCCGAATAGCGGATCGTCGGTGGGCATCTCCTTCATCTTGGCCACGACCTTGGTGCCGTCATCGCTCTTCAGGGCCTCGACGGCCTTGAAGTAATGCAGCAGCGACGCGTACACCCCGGCGTGCACCATGGTCGGATGGATGCCCTTGTTGCGTGGCGCGAAGCGGTTCGCAAATGCACGCGTCTGATCGTTCATGTCCCAGTAGAACGTGTTGGTGAGGATCAGGCCCTGCGCGGTATTGAGGCCGAGCGCGTGCACGTCGGAGATGAACACGAGCAGCCCCGCAAGATTCTGGCCGCCCTTCACGATGCCGAATTCGGCGGCCTGCTTGATGGAGTTCGTGGTGTCCCCACCCGCGTTGGCGAGGCCGATGATCTTCGCCTTCGAGGCCTGCGCCTGCAGCAGGAACGAGCTGAAGTCCTGCGTGTTGAGCGGTACCTTCACGCTGCCCAGCACCTTGCCGCCGTTCTTGGTGACGACGGCCGCCGTGTCGCGCTCCAGGGCATGTCCGAACGCGTAATCGGCGGTGATGAAGAACCAGGAGTCACCGCCACTCTTCACGATTGCGCTGCCGGTCCCGTTGGCGAGCATCCACGTGTCGTAGGTCCAGTGCACCGTGTTCGGCGAGCACGACTTCCCCGTCAGATCGGAGCTCGCCGGCCCCGAGGCGAGGAACACCTTGGCCTTGTCCTTGGTGATCTGGTTGACGGCAAGCGCCACGCCCGAGTTCGGCACGTCAACAATCACGTCGACGTGATCGACGTCGTACCACTGGCGGGCGATGTTCGAGCCGACGTCCGGCTTGTTCTGATGATCCGCGGATACCACCTCGACCTTATAGCCGCGCTTCTGGATGCCGGAGTCCTCAACCGCCATCTGCGCCGCAACGATCGAGCCGTTGCCACCAATGTCGGTATACAGGCTCGACATGTCGGACAGCACCCCGATCTTGATCACGTTGTCCGAGATTTGCGCCTGGGCGAGCCCGCTGCCGAGCGCGGCGGCCACTGCAACTGCCAGCACACTGCGTTTCATTGCCTTCATGGTTCCTCCTGGTGGGTGGGTGTCGGGTTGGTCCCGATCAAACGCCGAGATAATCGTGCAGCTTGGCCATGTTCGCGTCGAGTTCCGTGTTGGGGATCATGTCGACGACACGGCCGTGGTCCATCACGTAGTGCCGGTCGGCAACCGTCGCGGCAAAGCGGAAATTCTGCTCGACGAGCAGGATGGTGAATCCCTGTGCCTTGAGGCGCGTGATGGTGCGTCCGATCTGCTGGACGATCACGGGAGCGAGGCCCTCGGTCGGCTCGTCGAGCAGCAGCAGGCGCGCGCCGGTGCGCAGGATCCGGCCAATGGCAAGCATCTGCTGCTCGCCGCCGGAAAGCTTGGTGCCCTGGCTGCGCAGCCGCTCCTTCAGGTTCGGGAAGAGCTCGAAGATCTGCATCATCGAGAGCCCCCCTTCGCGAACGATCGGCGGCAGCAGCAGGTTCTCCTCCACGGAGAGACTCGCGAAGATGCCCCGCTCCTCGGGACACCACGCGATACCGCGGCGGGCGATGCGATTGGACGCGAGCCCGATCGTCTCTTCGCCGTCGTACACGATGGAGCCGGTCCGCCGGGGCACGATGCCCATGATGGATTTCAGGGTGGTCGTCTTGCCAGCACCATTGCGCCCGAGCAGCGTAACCACCTCGCCCCGGAGCACGTCGAAATCGACCCCGTGCAGGATGTGCGACTCGCCATACCACGCGTTGAGGCCGCGGACCGTGAGTAGCGCTGCGGCGCCGGGACCGGGCGGAACCGTCGCGCCGGCAGCGGACAGGCGCTCGTCAGGCATGCGGCTGCCCCAGGTAGGCTTCAATGACCTGCGGATGCTTCGACACGGCTGCGTAATCGCCCTGCGCCAGGATCTCGCCACGGGCGAGCACGGTGATGTGATCGGAGAGTGTCGACACCACGCTGAGGTTGTGCTCCACCATGAGCACCGTGCGGTTCTGCGCGACCTTCTTGATCAGCGCCGAAATGCGCCCGACATCCTCGTGCGTCATGCCGGCGGTCGGCTCGTCGAGCAGCATCATTTCCGGTTCGAGTGCGAGCGTGGTGGCGATCTCGAGCGCGCGCTTGCGGCCATACGCCAGTTCGCCGGCGGGCGTGCCGGCCCACTCGACCAGGCCGACGGCCTCGATCAGTTCCTCGGCCTGCGCTGTCAACGACTCCAGTGCCCGGCGCGAGCGCCAGAAGTCGAACGAATGCCCGTGCTTGCGCTGCAGCGCTACGCGCACGTTCTCGAGTACCGTCAGGTTGGGGAACACCGCCGAGATCTGGAACGAGCGCACGAGGCCCATGCGGGCGATCGTGGCCGGGCGCGATCCGGTGATTTCACGGCCGTTGTAGAAGATCTGCCCGCGGGTCGGTGTCAGGAAGTGGGTGAGCAGGTTGAAGCACGTGGTCTTCCCTGCGCCGTTCGGACCGATGAGGGCGTGGATGGTCCCTCGCTCGACGCGCAGGCTGACATCCTTGACGGCGACGAACCCCTTGAACTCTTTCGTGAGCTGCCTGGTTTCCAGGATCGTGTCGTCGGCCATACCGCCGGCGCGTGGGGCGCCTTCCTCCTTCGCGTGTGGGCCGGATTATGGGCTAAGCGCAACGCCGTTGGCAATGAACACCGGAGAGCGCAAAGGCGGCGTCTGCACAGACCGGTACGCCGCAACGCGACAAGGTGCATGCGACCGTCTGCCCGGTGGGCGCCTGGATGCCCTACAACTCCCACCGTGGCTTGCGCTTCTCGACGAAGGCACTGACACCTTCCTGTGCCTCGTCGGCGAGCATGCACCGCGTGATCTCGACCGTGGCATCGCGATAGGCGTCCGCAATCGACCGTTCGAGCTGGGCGTAGAAGAAGCGCTTGCCGGCGGCGAGCACGACCGCGGGCTTGTTCATCATCTTCCGGGCGAGTGCATCCGTCGCCGCGTCGAGCTCGGGCATTGGCACGACACGATTGACCAGGCCCCACGCGAGCGCCGTCGGCGCGTCGATGAAGTCGCCGGTCATCAGCATCTCGAACGCGCGCTTGCGCCCGATGTTGCGCGACACCGGCACCCCGGGTGTCGCACAGAAGAGCCCGAAATTGATGCCAGACGTGGCGAAGCGCGCGTCGTCGCTGCTGACGGCAAGATCTGCAGCGGCGACGAGCTGGCAGCCCGCGGCCGTGGCGATGCCGTGCACTTTGGCGATCACCGGCTGGGGCAGCCGCTGGATGCTGAGCATCACGTCCGAGCAGCGCCGGAAGAGATCGCTGAGGTAGGGCTCGCTGGAATTGGCGAGCATCTCCTTGAGATCGTGCCCCGGACAGAAAGCGCGCCCCGCACCGGCGAGCACCACCACCCGTACGCGGGGTTCAGCGGCCAGCGCGTCGAGATGCGCCTGCAGGGCACCGAGGGTCTCGCCATTGAGGGCGTTGAACTGCGCCGGGCGGTTGAGCGTGAGAGTGCAGATGCCGTCGCGGTCATCGCGCAGCACGAGTTCCTGCAACAGGTCTTCGCGTGGGGCGTTCATGGGGTCTCCTACTCGATGGCGTTCGTCGACTTCGCCTGCTCGCGCAGGACGAATTTCTGGATCTTGCCGGTGGACGTCTTCGGCAGGTCCCCGAACACCACGCGCTTCGGCGCCTTGAAGCGCGCAAGATGCACGCGGCAATGCTCGATGAGCTCCGCTTCGGTGGTGGTTGCGCCGGGCTTGAGCTCGACGAACGCGCACGGCGTCTCACCCCACTTGGGGTCGGGCTGCGCCACGACCGCCGCGGCGAGCACCGCGGGGTGGCGGTAGAGCGTGTCCTCGACTTCCAGCGAGCTGATGTTCTCGCCGCCCGAGATGATGATGTCCTTGGAGCGGTCCTTGATCTTCACGTAGCCGTCTGCCTGCATCACGGCAAGATCGCCGGAATGGAACCAGCCGCCGGCGAAAGCCTCCGCCGTCGCCGCGGGATTCTTGAGATAACCCTTCATGGTGATGTTGCCGCGGAACATGATCTCGCCCATGGTCTCGCCGTCCCACGGCACCTCGCGCATAGTCTCGGGATCCATCACCGTCATGCCCTCCTCGCACGTGTAGCGCACGCCCTGGCGGCCGTTGCGCTCGGTGCGCGCGGCGATATCGAGCGTGCCCCACGCGTCGTGCTTCGCGCACACCGCTGCAGGGCCATAGGTCTCGGTCAGGCCGTACACGTGCGTGATGTCGAAGCCCATGCGCTCCATGCCTTCGATCACGGCGGCGGGCGGAGCCGCGCCGGCCACCAGGCAGTGGACCACGTGATCGATGCCCGCCTTCCACTCCGCCGGCGCGTTGATCAGTGCATTGTGAACGATCGGGGCGCCGCAGTAGTGCGTCACGCGGTGCGCGCGGATCGCGTCGAGGATCAGTTTCGGGTCCACCTTGCGCAGGCACACGTTGGTGCCGGCGTTGGCAGCAAGGGTCCATGGGAAGCACCAGCCGTTGCAGTGGAACATCGGCAGCGTCCACAGATAGGTCGCATGGCGGGGCATGCCCCAGTCGATGATGTTCGACAGCGCGTTGAGATACGCGCCCCGGTGGTGGTACACGACGCCCTTGGGATTGCCGGTGGTGCCCGAGGTGTAGTTAAGCGCGACGGCCTGCCACTCGTCGCTCGGCAGCTCCCAGGCGAACTCGGGGTCGCCGCCGGCGATGAAGGCCTCGTAATCCGTGTCGCCCAGCCGCTCGCCGCCGGGACCTTCGCTGTCGACGATGTCGATCACCCGCGGCGGCGCCTGGAGCTGCGCGAGCGCACGCTTCACCGTCGGCGCAAATTCCACGTCGGCCAGCAAGACCTTCGCTTCGCCGTGGCGGAGCATGAACGCAATCGCATCGGCATCGAGCCGTGTGTTGAGGGTGTTGAGAACGCCGCCGGTCATCGGCACGCCGAAATGCGCCTCGACCATCTCCGGGGTGTTGGCCGCCATCACGGCAACGGTGTCGCCCACGCCGATGCCGGCGCGTGCCAGCGCCGAGGCGAGCTGCCGGCAGCGCGCATAGGTCTCGCACCACGTGTAGCGCCGCGCGCCATGGATGACGGCGGGGTGGGCGGGATAGGTGTACGCCGTCCGGGCAATCAGCGAGATCGGACTGAGCGGCGCGTAATTCGCAGCGTTGCGATCGAGGTCCTGTTCGAAAGGATTCATGGTCTTGTCGCAGTGGGCGAGTGGTTCCGCGGGCAGGTGCCATCATACTGCGCGTATCGCCGCGGTACGCCGGGGTTGCTTGCCCCCGCCTCGGCCATCTCGTATGCTGCGGCGCCTTGTCACGGAAGGTGCATCATGGGTCACCGGCTTTCGAAGATTGTCACGCGCACCGGCGACGCCGGTACCACCGGGCTCGGTGATGGGTCGCGCACGGCCAAGGATTCGCCCCGCATCACGGCCATCGGCGAAGTCGACGAGCTCAACTCGACTCTCGGCGTACTGCTTGCCGAACCGGTGCCCGATGCGATCGCGGCAACGCTGCGCGAGGTGCAGCACGACCTTTTCGACCTCGGTGGCGAGCTCTCGATTCCCGGCTACGTCGCGGTCACCGACGCGCACGTCGCGCGCCTCGAGGATGCGGTGGAGGATCTCAACGCGGGCTTGTCGCCGCTCAAGGAATTCATCCTGCCGGGCGGCAGCCGGCCGGCGGCGCTCGCCCATGTATCCCGCACGGTGTGCCGGCGGGCCGAGCGCGCCGTCGTCGCCCTGGGTGCCGCCGAGACGGTGAGCGATCCCGCCCGGCGCTATCTCAACCGCCTGTCCGACCTCCTGTTCGTCATGGCGCGCGCCCTGAACCGGGCCAACGGCGGCAGCGACGTGCTCTGGCAGCGGCAGCGCACGGGCGACTGACGCGTCCAAAGGCGCCTGCGGCGCGTACAGGGAGCATGGCAACCACCCCGCAACGCAGCGCCGCACTGGCCGATCTCCTGGCCCGCACCGCGCTCGCCGACCAGGCGGCATTTGCGGAGCTGTACCGCCTCACTTCCGGCGCGCTCTACGGGGTGGCCGTGCGCATGCTGCGCGATGGGGCGGCCGCGGAGGAGGTCCTGCAGGACGTGTTCGTCAGCATCTGGCATCACGCAGGGACCTATGCCGCGACCAAGAGCCAGCCGCTCACGTGGCTCACGAGCATCGTGCGCAACCGCTGCCTCGATCATCTGAGGCGCCGTGGTCCCGATACGGTGACCCTCACGCGCGACGGCGGCGAGGATGCCGAACCCGATCTCGATTTCCCCTCGGACCATCCGACGCCCCTGGACATGCTGCTGACCGGCGCGGAAAGCCAGTCGGTGCGCGATTGCGTCGAGGCGCTGGACGGCGGGCAGAAGCAGGCGATCGCGCTCGCGTTCTACCAGGGACTGAGCCACGCCGAGCTTGCGCGGCAGCTCCGCGAGCCGCTGGGAACCGTCAAGTCTTGGGTGCGCCGCGGTCTCGAACGCCTGCGCCAGTGCCTCGACCGGTCGGGCTACGTGCACTAGCGCCATGGATCTCGGTCATCCCGATCGTGGCCGGCGCCTCGATGCCCTCGCAGCGGAATACGCCCTGGGCACGCTCTCGCCGCGCGCGCGCCGGCGTCTCGCGACCATCGCCCGGCAGGATGCACGCGTCGCCGTGGCCTTGCGACGCTGGGAGTATCGCCTGGCGGGCCTCGCCGAGGGCGTCCCGGCCGTCACCCCGGCGCCGCGGGTATGGGAAAACATCCGGGGGCGGCTGGGCATCGCCGAAGTGCCCGACGCCCGGCGCACCCGCTGGTGGGCGAATCTGCCGTTGTGGCGCGGACTCGCCACGGCGGGTTTCGCGCTGGCGGTCGTGCTGGGCGTCTTGCTGCTGGCGGTTCCCGGCCGCGAACCCGCCGAAGCGCTCGTCGTCGTGCTCGCCGGCCAGGACGCGCGTCCGGCCCTCGTCGCTTCCGCTGCGCCGGGCAGCCGCGTCCTGCTGGTGAAAGCCGTTACGAGCGTGCCAGTCGCCGCCGGCCGCACCCTGGAGCTGTGGGCGTTGCCGGAAGGCCGCAACCCGCAGTCCCTGGGTCTCGTTCCGGCAACGGGTGTGGTGCGCCTGTCGTTGCCACGCCCAGCCGCAGCCACGCTGCAAGACGTGCCGGCGCTCGCGATCAGTCTCGAACCCGCCGGCGGCTCGCCGACCGGCTTGCCGACCGGCCCCGTGCTCTACAGCGGCGCGGTGCAGCGTCTCTACTGACCGCGCTCCAAAAGAGAACGGCCGGACATTGCCCGGCCGCGTCGCATGACCACGTGTTTCGCGATCAGCTGCGCCCGGCGCCCCGTTCGGCATCGTTGAGCGCAGCCTTGTCGTTGCGCACGCCGATCACTTCGATGCGTGATGGAACGATCGCGACTTCGATCGGCGCACCCTGCCGCGCTCGTGCGGCCAGGAGTTCCACGTCGGTCCCCGGCGTGGCATTGGCCGGCAGGAGCACTGCGATCGCCAGCGTGACAGCCGTGGCGAATACCGCGGCGATGGCGGCCAGGGCCGGAACGGCGAGGTGTTGTCGTTGGCGTTTCATGAGTGCTCCTTACGATGAAGTTGCCGCAGGTCGCGAATGCGTTGTCGTTTGCGGTTACGAGCCTTGGATGCAGCGAGTTCGGCATCCGGATTCACGCGCGTGCGCCGCATTGCCGATTGCATGTGGTGTCATGTCACCCATCGTAGGTGTGCGCGGCGAGAGGCTCAACGCCCACGCGACGAAGGCGTCGAAATGCGGCGCGAGCGCCACCAGTTCCCGACAAAGCGCACGCGCGGCCTGCGCCAAAACAAAACGGCCGGGCATGTGCCCGGCCGTCGAGTGCGTAGGTGTGCTTCAGGCGGGCAGCGTGTCGTGTCCCGCCAGGTTGTGGGCCGATTTGGCTTTGGCGGTGCGAAAGCCGATCACCTCGATGCGCGACGGCACGATCGCGATCTCCACGGCGGGACGCGAGAGTGCGCCCTGCGCCATCGGATCGGTGTTGGGCATCGTGCGCGCGGGTAGCAGCACCGCGACGGCCAGCGTGACGAGCGTAGCGATTGCTGCGGCGATGGCGCCGACGGCCGAGGTCGAGGTGGGGAGTCGATAGTCTTGCATGACTGCTCCTTGCCGTGAGTCGCCCCGGGTGGTGCCCGGCGGGCGGTGATTGTCGAGCGTACGACCCTTCGATGCGTCGAGCTGCCGTTTTGGATTCAACTGCCCGGCTTCAAGCGGGAATCCAGCCGGGCGTTCACGATTCACTTGCTTGCGTTTCCGCCGATGCCCCGGGCCGCGGTCGATCTGTTTGCATCGTAGGCCTCCCCGTGGCGCTCCTCAAGATGCCTGCGACGAACGGGCCCAAAACACTGGCAAACGCCGTGGGGAGCGGACGAAATGCGCGACGGGTGGCGCGCGATGCCCCGAGCCGGCATCGAAGCGCCGGCCCCCGTAGTGCCAGGCGCGTCGGGAGCGGCCGCGAAGCGCCGCCGCTAGCGCTTTTTCAGATCGTAGCCTTCGGGGCGGTCGGCCATTTCCCAGCCTGCTGCATGCAGGGCCGCCCGCAGGCGGTCGGCTTCGCCCCAATTGCGCGCCTTGCGCGCCGCGAGGCGTTCCTCGGCGAGTGCCTGGATCCCCGCCGGCACGACGAGCGCCTGGGGCGCCCAGGCGGCAAGACCCAGCCCGAACACCTGGTCGAAGGCCGCCAGCGTCGCGCGCTTCACCCCCGGTGGCAGGTCGCCACGGAGCACCTCCCAGGCGACAGCGAGGGCGCGCGGCAGGTTGAGGTCGTCGTTGACGTGCGCGGTGAACCGCTCGACGGCACTCCCGTCCGGCGCGCTGCCGTCGTCCGGCAACGCATGGAACGCGGTGCGCATGCGCTCCAGTCCGGTAGCCGCGGCCTCGAGCGCCTCCCACGTGAAGTTGAGCTGCGTGCGGTAGTGCGCCGTCAGGCACAGGTAACGATAGGCGAGCGGATCGTGACCGCGGTCGATGATCGACTGCACGCGCAGGAATTCGCCCGCCGATTTCGCCATTTTGGCGTCGTTCAGCAACAGGAAATAGCCGTGCAGCCAGAAATTGGCGAGCCGGGTGCCGACGCGGGCCTCGGTCTGCGCGATCTCGTTGGTGTGATGCACCGGAATGTGGTCTTCGCCGCCGCAGTGCACGTCGAAGAAGTCGCCAAGGTACTTCTGCGCCATCGCCGAGCACTCGATGTGCCACCCCGGGAAGCCGGGGCCCCAGGGGCTGTCCCATTCCATCTGGCGGTGCTCCCCGGGAGCGGAGAACTTCCACAGCGCGAAATCCGTGGCATGGCGCTTCTCGCCCACATCCACGCGCCGGCCCGCGTCGAGCCCCTTGATGTCGAGCCGCGCGAGGTGCCCGTAATCGGACTGGCGGGCGGTATCGAAGTAGATGCCGTCGCTCGTGCGATACGCGAAGCCGTTCTTTTCGATGTCCGCGATGAACGCGATCTGCTCGGGGATGTGATCCGTCGCGCGGCATAGCACGGTCGGCGGCTCGAGGTTCAACCGCCGCATGTCGTCCAGGAATGCATCGGTGTAGAGCTTCGCGATCTCCCAGGCGGTCTTGCCCGCGCGGCGCGCGCCTTTCTCCATCTTGTCCTCGCCCGTGTCGGCGTCGGAGGTGAGATGCCCCACGTCGGTGATGTTCATCACGTGCCGCACGCGATGGCCATTCCACGCAAGCACGCGCTTCAGCACGTCCTCGAACAGGAAGGTGCGGAAGTTGCCGATGTGCTGGTAGTCGTAGACGGTCGGCCCGCAGGTGTACATGCCCACCGCGTGGGCGGGATCGAGTGGCTCGAACGTGCGCAGGGAACGCGTGTAATTGTCGTAGAGCGTGAGAGGTGAGGACATGGGAACCATCAAAAAAAAGCCGCCAATCGAGTCGGCGGCCTCGGCTGCGGAAGCGCTACCTGCGCCCGGGCGGCGGCCGTTCCGGGCGGAACATCCGGCGGGGACGACAGGACACGCGGCGATGCGCAGGCATGCTGCGCATCGTAGCGAAACGGTCCGGTGCCGGCAAGGCGGCTACAACGCGCGGGCCATGACGTAGTCGTCCATCACGAACCCCCCGCCGATGTCGATGACCACCGTCTCGCGGACGTCGAAGCCACGCTTGCGGTAGGCGGCCTGCGCGCCGGTGTTGTGCCGGTTCACGTTCAGCACCAGGGTCTGCGCGCCCTGGCCGCGGGCAAGGTCGCAGACGCGCTCGATCAGCCGCCCGCCGATCCCGCCCCGCTGCCGATCGGGATCGACGTAGAGTTTGTCGAGCTTCACCTCGCCTGCGCGCGGCCCGTTCATCCAGGCCGCGAAGCCGATCAGCGCTTCGCCCTCGCGCGCCAGCTCGAGACCGGCATCGTCACTGCCGATGAACGTGCGCAGCGCTTCCGTGGCGTAGCCGCGCTCGAGCATGTAGTCGATCTGCGCCAGGCTGATGATGCCCGGGTAGTGGGCGCGCCAGACACGCGCGGCGAGCTGTTGGACGGCCGGCACATCCGCGAGCCCGGCTGGCCGGAGGACAACCTCATCCATGGTCACATGGCAGCGAAATCGACCGGCTGAGGCTACCACGCGTGCCCGGCGTCCGCGTCACAGCAGTCGCGGCGCGCGTCAAGCGCGGTAGAATTCGCGCGCCCGCCGGCCCGCTGCCGGCGCGTGCCCCGTCCCATGCGTTCCCCCTCCGCTTTCCTCCCCGGCCGTCTCGCGGGCTTCCTCCTCGTGGTGCTGATCACGGTCGTCTGGTGCGCGAACCTCCAGCATCGCGTGCTCCAGCATCCCGACGAGGGTCGCTACGCCGAGATCGCACGCGAGATGACGGTCACCGGCGACTGGGTCACCCCGCGCCTCAACGGACTCAAATACTTCGAGAAGCCGCCGCTCCAGTATTGGCTCACCGCGGCAACCTTCGAGACGGTCGGCGTTCACGAATGGAGCGCGCGCCTGTGGACCGCGCTGTCGGGCCTCCTGAGCGTGGTGGCGATCGCCTGGGCGGGCTGGCGGCTCGGCAGCGCTAACCTGGGTGTCGCGGCGGGGCTGGCACTCGCCGGGACGTTATGGCAGGTCGCGCTGGGGCAGATTCTCACCCTCGACGCCTTGCTGTCCCTGATGCTCGCCATCGGCTTCGCGGCATTCGTGGTCGCGCAGCGCGACGGCGCCTCCGTGACCGAGCGCCGCAGCGCCATGTGGATCACCTGGGCCGCGTTTGCCGGTGCAACCCTCGCCAAGGGACTCATTGGCGTGGTGATCCCGGGGGGCACGCTCGTCCTCTACAGCCTCCTCACGCGCGACTGGGCGGTGTGGCGGCGCCTGCATCTCGTGAGCGGCGTGGCGCTCTATCTGCTGATCGCCGCGCCATGGTTCGTGGCGGTGTCGCGCGCGAACCCGGAATTCGCCCGGTTCTTTTTCATCCACGAGCATTTCCAGCGCTTTCTCACGACCACCCACCGCCGCACCGGCAGCCTGTGGTATTTCGTTCCGCTGCTCGCGGTCGGCGCGCTTCCGTGGATCACCTTGCTGCTCTGGAACCTGCGCCGCGCGTGGCGGGAGGGCGTCCCGAACGCACTCGGGTTTTCGTGGCAGCGCTTCGCCCTGGTGTGGGCGGGGTTCGTGTTCGTGTTCTTCAGCGTATCGAGCTCCAAGCTGCCGTCCTACATCCTGCCGATGTTTCCACCGCTCGGCCTTTTGATCGGGTGGCTGCTGCTGCGCCGTGACCAGCGTCATCTGCGGCGTGCAGTGCTGCCCCTGGCCGTCATCGGCGTAGCGCTGGCGCTCGCGGCGTGGATCGCGTATCCGCAACTCGCCGCGCCCTTCGCGGATGATCGCCAGCCGATCGCGGCGCTGCTGGCGTTCGGGCCCTGGGTCCAGCTCGCCCTCACCGCGGCCGCCGCGGGAGGCGTGCTCGCGCTCTGGAGCTTCGGTCGTGGCACCGAACGGGGGCGGTTCGGCGGCGTTGCGGCCCTCGCGCTGTCGACGCTGTTCGCAACACAGCTCGTCGTCGGTGGTCTCGACAGCTTTCGCGCGACCCGATCGGCCTACGATATCCTCCGGCAGGCGGCTGCTGCGGCCGGCGATTCGGCCGCCTTGTCCAGGCCGGACGTGCCATTCTTCCAGGTGCACATGTACGACCAGACCGTGCCTTTCTATCTCGCCCGCACCACCACCGTCGTCGACTTTGCCGACGAGTTGAGCCTTGGCATCGCGGCCGAGCCGCAACGTGCGATCGCCACGGAAGCCGACTGGATCCCGATCTGGGAGGCTTTGCCGGCCGGTTACGCCGTGTTGCCGCCAAGCGATCTCCAACAACTGGTCGCGCAACACGTGCCGCTGCGCGTGCTGGCGCGGGACACCCGCCGGGTGATCGTGAGCCGCCGATGAGCGCCACCGCATTCGCCCTGCTGCTGTGCGGCGTGCTGCTCAACGCCGCCGCCCAACTGCTGCTGAAGGCCGGCACCAACGTCACGGGCGTCCTGCGCCTCGACGCGGGCCCGCTGACCGATCTCGCCTGGCGCCTCGCGACGCAGGTACATTTCATTCTCGGGGCGGCCTGCTACGCGGTGAGCCTCGTCGTGTGGATCTTCGGCCTTTCCCGGGTGCCTGTTTCGGTGGCCTATCCGATGCTTTCGATCGGCTACATCGTGAATGCAGTGGCCGCGCATTACCTCTTCGGTGAAGCAGTCAGTGGCGGGCGATGGCTCGGCATCGGCTTCATCGTGCTCGGCGTCTGGCTCGTGGCGCGCAGCGCATGAACGCCCCGACTTATCTGCCGTTCGCGCGGCCGACGCTCGACGAGGCCACCATCGCCGGCGTCGGTGAGGTGCTGCGCAGCGGCTGGATCACCAGCGGCCCGCAGGTGCAGAAGTTCGAGCAGGCGTTGTCGGCCTATCACGGCGGTCGGCCGGTGCGGGTGGTGTCCTCCGCGACGGCGGCGCTCGAGATCGCGCTGCAGCTCTGCGGCATCGGTGCCGGCGACGAAGTCATCACGCCCGCGCAGACGTTCTTCGCCGCGCCGAACATGATCCTCAAGGTCGGCGCGACCCCCGTGTTCGTGGACGTGGAGCCCGGCACGCGCAACATCGATCTTGCCGCCGCGGAAGCGAGGATCACGCCGCGCACGCGCGCCATCATGCCCACCCACTTCGCCGGGCTGCCGGTCGACATGGACCGCCTCTACGAGCTGGCCGCCCGCCATCGATTGCGGGTGATCGAGGATGCGGCGCTGGCGATCGGATCGTCCTGGAAGGGGCGACGCATCGGCAGCTTCGGCGATATCTGCGTGTTCAGCTTCCATCCGAACAAGAACATCACCAGCATCGAAGGCGGCGCGCTGGTGGTCGATTCAGCGGCCGAGGCGAAGCGCATCGAGGTGCTGCGCTTCCATGGCATCGAGCGGCTGCCGGACGGAACGCGCGACTGCGTGCTGCCCGGGGGCAAGTTCAATCTGCCGGACGTCAACGCGCGCATCGGGATGGCGCAGCTCGAGCGCCTGACCGAATTCAACGCGCGCCGGCGCGCGCTCGTGGCGCACTACTTCGCGTGTTGGCGCGACGCGGAATGCGAGCTGCCGCATCCGGGCCATCCGGGCGACGAGGCGGGACACAGCTGGAACATGTTCGCTCCGCTCCTGCCGCTCGAGCGGATGGGCATGGATCGGAAGCAGTTCCGTGATGCCCTCGAGGCACGCGGCATCGGCACCGGCGTGTCCTACGAAGCGGCCCACCTCACGAGCGCATACGCGCATCTCGGCTACCGGCGTGGCGATCTGCCCGAGACCGAACGCATCGCGGAGCGCACCGTCACGCTGCCGCTGTTCCCGTCGATGACCGAAGCCAACGTCGAGCGCGTGTGCGCCGCGTGCGCCGAGGTGCTCGTCGCCGGGCGCCGCTGACTCGTGCTGCTGCCATGACCGCGCCCCGGCTATCCGTCGTCATTCCCGTCTACAACGAGGAAGCGGGCCTGCCCGCATTGTTCGCGCGGCTCTACCCGGCGCTCGACGCCCTCGGCTGCACCTACGAGCTGATCTTCGTCAACGATGGCAGCCGCGATCGCTCGGCGGCGCTGCTGCGCGAACAGTTCCAGCAGCGCCCGGACGTCACCCGGGTGGTCCTCTTCAACGCGAACTACGGCCAGCACCTGGCGATCATCGCCGGCTTCGAGCGCTGCCAGGGTGAGCGCATCGTGACCCTCGATGCCGACCTGCAGAACCCGCCGGAAGAGATCGGCAAGCTGCTGGCGGCGATGGACGCGGGTCACGATTACGTCGGCGGCGTGCGGCGCACGCGCGAGGACTCGTGGTGGCGCCGCATGGCGTCGCGCGCGATGAACGGACTGCGCGAGCGCACGACCCGCATCCGCATGTCGGACCAGGGCTGCATGCTGCGCGCGTACAGTCGCGACATCGTCGATGCCGTCGCCGCAAGCCGCGAGGTGAGCACCTTCATTCCGGCCCTCGCGTACACGTTCGCGAGCCGCCCGACCGAGGTCGAGGTGGCCCACGAGGAGCGCGTCGCCGGCGAATCGAAATACTCGCTGTACAAGCTCATTCGCCTCAACTTCGACCTGATCACGGGCTTCTCGCTCGTGCCCCTGCAGCTGTTCTCCATGTTCGGCATGCTGGTCTCGGCCGGCGCGCTGGTGCTCTACGTGGTCGTGATGCTGTACCGGCTGTTCTTCGCCGAATGGCAGGGCGCGCTCAACGTCATCTGGGACCGCGACATCCTCGCCTTCTTCCTGATCGGGATGGTGCTGTTCGGGCTCGGCCTCATCGGCGAATACGTCGGCCGCATCTACCAGCAGGTGCGGGAGCGTCCCCGCTACACGGTTCGTGCCGTGCTGGAACGCACGGAGGACGTGCCGACCACGATGCCGGCGCCGACGGAGCTCGTGTCGCGGCGTCACACGTGATGGCCGCGGCACCCGGCACGCGGCCGAGCGCCGTCGTCTTCGCGTATCACAATGTCGGCGTGCGCTGCCTGCGGGTGCTGCTCGCGCACGGCGTCGATGTGCGACTGGTGGTGACGCATCACGACGATGCCGCGGAGAACATCTGGTTCGGTTCCGTCGCCACGACCGCGGCGGAATGCGGGTTGCCCGTGATCACGCCCGATGATCCCAACGCCGCCGGCGTGACCACTCGAATCACGACCCTGCGCCCGGACTTCCTGTTCTCGTTCTATTACCGGCAGATGCTGAAGCCCGCCCTGCTCGCCGCGCCGCGCCGCGGGGCGCTCAACATGCACGGCTCCCTGCTGCCGAAGTACCGCGGCCGTGCGCCGGTGAACTGGGCCGTGCTGTACGGGGAACGCGAGACCGGTGCGACGCTGCACTACATGACCGACAAGCCGGACAACGGCGACATCGTGGCGCAGTGTCGCGTGCCGATCCTGCCCGACGATACGGCGCAGGAAGTGTTCGACAAGGTGACGGTTGCGGCGGAGATCGCGCTCGATGGCGTGCTGCCCGCGCTGCTGGCCGGGACGGCGCCGCGCGTTCCGCAGGACCTTGCACAGGGTGCCTACTTCGGCGGCCGCCGCCCCGCGGACGGGATCATCGACTGGAGTCGCGACGCCACGGCCATTCACAACCTCGTGCGCGCCGTGGCCCCGCCGTATCCCGGGGCCTTCACCGCGATCGGCGGCATCGAGGCGCGGGTGCTGCGCTCGCGGGTGATCGATACGTTGGCGGCACCGACACTCACCCCCACGATCGAAGCGGATGGGGATCGCCTGCTTGCCCGCTGTGGCGGTGGTGGCATCCTGCAGATCCTGTGGCTCGAGGTTGCCGGCGCGCGGCTCGACGCCGCGGCGTTGCGTGCGCGCTTCGGTCCGTCGCCCGCGCTGCTCGGCCCGGCGCGCGTTCCCGCGTGAAGATCTGCCTGGCGGGCCCCGCCTGCGCTGGCCACCGCGTGGATCGGATCCGCGCCTTCCGTATACTGTCGCGTGCGTGACGTCCGTCGCGCATCGCCCCAGTCCCGCCCTCGCCCCTGCCCTCGCCCATGCGCAAAATCCTGATCCTCGGCGTCAACGGCTTCATCGGTCACCATCTCTCCCAGCGGATCCTCGCCGGCACGGACTGGGATATCTACGGCATGGACATGCAGACGGACCGCATCACGGACCTGATGGCGGACCGCCGTTTCCACTTCTTCGAAGGCGACATCACGATCAACAAGGAGTGGATCGAGTACCACATCAAGAAATGCGACACGGTGCTGCCGCTGGTGGCCATCGCAACGCCGGCAACGTACGTGCGCGAGCCGCTGCGGGTATTCGAGCTCGATTTCGAGGCGAACCTGCCGATCGTGCGGCACTGCGTGCGGCATCGCAAGCGAATCATCTTTCCGTCCACCTCGGAGGTGTACGGGATGTGCCACGACGACGAATTCGATTCGGAGGCCTCCGAGCTCGTGCTGGGTCCCATCAACAAGCCGCGCTGGATCTACTCGTGCGCAAAGCAGCTGATGGACCGGGTGATCCACGCCTACGGCATGCAGGAGGGGCTCGACTACACGCTGTTCCGCCCGTTCAACTGGATCGGCTCCGGCCTCGACTCGATCAATACGGCCAAGGAAGGCAGCTCGCGCGTGATCACGCAGTTCCTCGGGCACATCCTGCGCGGCGAGGACATCAAGCTGGTGGACGGCGGCACCCAGAAGCGCGCCTTCACCTACATCGATGACGGCATCGCCGCGCTGATGAAGATCATCGCCAACGACGGGGGCGTCGCGAGCGGCAAGATCTACAACATCGGCAATCCGGCGAACAACTACTCGGTCCGCGAGGTGGCGACGATGATGCTCGACCTGGCCGCCGAGTACCCGGAGTACCGTGACAACGCACGCCGCGTGCGTCTCGTGGAGACCACGGCGGGCGAGTACTACGGACGCGGCTACCAGGACGTCCAGAATCGCGTGCCGAAGATCACCAACACCTGCGCCGATCTCGATTGGCAGCCGCGGGTTCCCATGGATGAGGCGCTGCGGCGGATCTTCGACGCCTATCGCGGCATCGTGCCCGAGGCGCAGGGGCTGGTCGACTGACGTTACGAGCACGCGGCGCGCGGTGTACCTCGCACTGAAGATCGACGTCGATACGCTGCGCGGCACGCGCGAAGGCGTGCCTGCGCTCGCGCAGCTTCTGCGCCGTCACGACGCCGATGCGACGTTCCTGTGGAGCCTCGGCCCCGATCACACCGGCCGCGCAATCCGGCGCGTGTTCCGTCCCGGCTTCGTCGGCAAGGTGCGCCGCACCTCGGTCCTGAAGCACTACGGTCCGCGCACCCTGCTCTACGGTACGCTGCTGCCCGGGCCCGACATCGGCCGCCGCGGCCAGCAGGTGATGCGCAGCGTGCGCGACGCCGGCTTCGAGGTCGGCATCCATTGCTGGGACCACATCCGCTGGCAGGATGGCGTCGCGGCCGCCAACGCGGCGTGGACCCATGCGGAGATGCAGCGTGCCTGCGATCGCTTCACCGAGATCTTCAAGCAGGATCCACGCACGCACGGCGCCGCCGGGTGGCAGATGAACATCCACGCCTTGCGCCTGACCCAGCGCCTCGGGTTCGACTACTGCTCCGATGGGCGTGGGATCGGTCCGCATCTTCCGGTGTGGAACGGGGAGATCGTGCGTTGCCCGCAGGTCCCCACCACGCTGCCCACGCTGGACGAGCTGATCGGCCGCGACGGCATCACCGAAGAGAATGTCGCCGCCCATCTGCTCGCGCAGACGGCCGAGCCGCACGATATGGGTCACGTGTTCACCTTGCACGCCGAACTGGAAGGCATGCAGCTCGCGACCGTGCTGGAGCAGTTGCTCGCCGGCTGGAAGGCGCAGGGTTGGCGTCTCGTGTCCGTGCGCACCCTCTTCGAAAGCCTTCAGACCCGCCCGCTGCCGCGCTGCATGACCGGGCTCGCGGCCATCCCCGGCCGCTCGGGCACACTGCTCGTGCAGGGGCAGGAATTCCTCGGCGACGTGGCGCTCCCGGAGGCCGCGTGACGCGCGGGGCTGCACTACCGCCATTATTGTCAGGAGAACCGATGCTCGGCAAACGCATTGCGGATTTCACCGCTGAAGCGACGGGAGGCAAGCCGTTTCACCTCGGTGAGCACGCCGGCCGTGCCGTCGTCCTGTATTTCTATCCGAAGGACAACACGCCCGGCTGCACCACCGAAGGCCAGCAGTTCCGCGATCTGCACGATGCGTTCGTGAAGGCGGGAGCGGTCGTCGCCGGCGTATCGCGCGACAGTCTCAAGTCGCACGAGGGCTTCAAGGCCAAGATGGCCTTCCCGTTCACGCTCATCTCCGATCCCGACGAAGCCCTGTGCAATCAGTTCGGCGTGATCAAGATGAAGAACATGTACGGCAAGCAGGTGCGCGGCATCGAGCGCAGCACCTTCCTGATCGATCGCCACGGCGTGCTGGCGCGCGAGTGGCGCGGGGTCAAGGTGCCCGGCCACGTCGACGAAGTGCTGGAAGCCGTGCGCACGCTGCCGTAGTGTCGATCAGTTCCGCCCTGCGTGAGCGCTTCGCTTCACTGGAGCGGGCGCTCGCCGCCGATCCCGCCAACGATGCCACGCGCGAAGCGCTGCTGGAGATGTTCATCGAGGCGGACCAGCCCGCCGATCTTCCCGGCGCATCCCTGCCGTGGCTGGTCGGCCATCCGCTGCCGAAGGTGGCGGTCCTGACGCCGTATCACCGCGAACCGGCGGCGACCCTCGCCCGCTGCGCCGTAAGCGTCAGGAACCAGACCATTCCCGCGCTGCACGTGTTCATTGCCGACGGATACCCGCAGGACGTGGTCGATACCTGGGGTGTCATGCATCTGCGCCTGCCGCGCGCCTACGCCAATTGGGGCGACACCCCGCGCGCGATCGGCGGCGAAGCGGCGCTCGACGCCGGCTGCACCGCGATCGCCTACCTCGACGCGGACAACTTCTGGCGACCGCGGCACCTGGAGTCCCTGCTCGCCCGCCATGCGGAAACGGGCGCCGCCGTCTGCCACGCCGCACGCACGCTGCACGATGTCGATGGGCGCCTCTTCCCGCTGCTCGAGCCGGGTGACAACGTCGTGCACGTGGATACGAACTGCCTGCTCGTCACCGAGCGCGCGCTGCATCTCGTGCCGCGCTGGCGCCGCTGGCCGCGTGAGCTCTCGGTGGTCGGTGATCGCATGTTCTGGGCTGCAGTAGTCGCCTCCGGCACCTCGACCGCGTGCACCGGCGCGCTCACGGTCGCGTACACCGCCGATCGCGCCGCCTACTACCGGGCGCTCGGCGAGCCCGTGCCGGCGTCGTCGCGGCCCGATCTCGATTTCTCCTCCACGTTCGCGTGGTTCGACGGACTCGATACCGAGGCTCGCGCAGCGCTCGACCGCGAACAGGGCTTTGCCATCGCACCGCTCGTCGAAGCGCGCCGGCGCGCGATCCGCCGCTGATGGCTCGTCCGTTCGCGTGCATGCGCCGCACAGCGGCGGACGCGTCGGCGCGGCGATCGGCGGCGCTTGCTTGTTTTTGCAAAACGCACGGTCTAGCATAGACACGGGCTCAGCGCTTTGCTGTGACCCTCATCCGCCAAGGAGCCCCATGGTCGAGCGCAAGATCCGCCCCGCGCCCCTCACCCTCGTCGCCCGCAAGATCGCCAAAACGTCCAACAAGCTCGGCCAGACCACCCGCCTGCACACCGTCAGCAAGCTTTTCGTGCTCGACACCAACGTGCTGATGCACGACCCCACGAGCCTCTTCCGTTTCGAAGAACACGACATCTACCTCCCGATCCTCACCCTCGAGGAACTCGACAACAACAAGAAAGGCATGACCGAGGTCGCGCGCAACGCGCGGCAGGTGTCACGTTTCCTCGACGAGCTGGTCTCGGCGATGCCCAACGGCATTGCCGAGGGCATCGAGCTGGAGACGAAATCCGGTGGCGCGGCGACCGGCAGGCTGTATCTCCAGACCGAAGCCATCACGGCGGAGCTTCCGGCGTCGCTTGCCAACGGCAAGGCGGACAACCAGATCCTGGCTGTCGTCATGCACCTGCAGCGCACCCATTCCAAGCGCAGCGTCATCCTGGTGTCCAAGGACATCAACATGCGCATCAAGGCGCGCGCCCTCGGCATTGCGGCGGAGGATTACACCAACGACAAGGTCCTGGAAGACACCGAGCTCCTCTACAGCGGCATGCGCGAGCTGGAGCCGGACTTCTGGGAGAAGCACGCGAAGGGCATGGAATCGTGGCAACAGGGCGGCCACACGTTCTATCGCATCGCGGGACCGCTGGTGCCCGCGCTGCTCGTCAACGAGTTCGTCTACCTCGAACAGCCGGGCGAGACGCCGCTGCACGCGACCGTGCGCGAGATCACCGGCCGCAGCGCTGTCCTGCAGACCCTCAAGGACTACACGCATCAGAAAAACAACGTGTGGGGCATCACCGCACGCAACCGCGAGCAGAACTTCGCGCTGAACCTGCTCATGAACCCGGAGATCGATTTCGTTTCCCTGCTCGGCCAGGCCGGCACGGGCAAGACGTTGCTGACCCTCGCCGCCGGCCTGATGCTCACCCTTGAATTCAAGGTGTACTCGGAAATCATCATGACTCGGGTGACGGTCCCGGTCGGCGAGGACATCGGTTTCCTTCCCGGCACCGAGGAGGAGAAGATGAACCCGTGGATGGGCGCGCTGGAAGACAACCTCGACGTGCTCAACAAGACCGACGACGAGGCCGGCGAATGGGGCCGCGCCGCCACGCGCGATCTCATCCGCTCGCGCATCAAGGTGAAATCGCTCAACTTCATGCGCGGGCGCACCTTCATCAACAAGTTTCTCATCATCGACGAGGCGCAGAACCTCACGCCGAAACAGATGAAGACGCTCGTCACCCGCGCCGGCCCGGGCACCAAGGTGGTGTGCCTCGGCAATATCGCCCAGATCGATACGCCGTATCTCACCGAGGGGAGCTCCGGCATCACGTACGTCGTCGATCGCTTCAAGGGCTGGGCCCATTCCGGCCACGTGACCCTGCAGCGCGGCGAGCGCTCGCGCCTCGCCGATCACGCGGCGGATATCCTGTAGTCAGGAGGCGATCACCGCACTCTGCGCACGGCGAGGCCGATAGAAGTGAGCACGAACCGGTCCAGCTTGAGGCGCAGGTGCGGCTCGTGCCGGTATGGCGGCAGGTCCACGTAGCGGTCCAGCGCCCCGCCACCCGGGTTCAGGTTCAGCGGCAGCACCTCGTACCCGGCCTGCGTCAGCGTGCGCATGAGTCCTTCGATGTCATGGCGCCGATACACGACGAGATCGGGTGACTGGATCGTCGAAAGATTCGAGGAAAGGTTGAATTCGGTCGTATGGACGGCGATCCCTCCGGGCTTCAGGCATCGCATGGCGTTCACGACGAACGAGAGCCCTTTTTCCAGCGACCCGAGATGCTCGAATGCGCAACTCGACCAGACGAAATCGAATCCGGTCAGCTCGGCCGAGATGCGGTTCATGTCCTCGCTGCGCAGCGAAACGCGCTCGGCAAACAACTCCGGATCGCACAGCCCGCGATCGTTGAGTTGTTCCAGCGCGCTTGCATGCTGATTGCTCGCGGCCCATCCGGCCGCGGCGGCCGCATCGCCTGGCAGGTCGGTGGCGACGATCGTGCAGCCACGCATCGCCAGCAGCGCGGGCAGCGGCTCGACGCCGCAACCGAAGCCAAGCCCGCGCTTGCCCGGCACGAGCATCCCTGCCTGCTGCAGCACCTCGAGTGCGTACACGTGCTCCCACTGCTTGCGGTGAAACATCGGCGTCTCGCCCAGCGCCTCGCACCATGCCCGGTAGACAGGCTCGCGAAACTGCGCTTCCGTGCATAGCTGCGACACCGGACGCGCGAGCGTGGGTGGCGGATCGTCGAGACCGAGGAAGCGCATCTGCGACGCGTCGAAGCGCGCCGCGGCAGGGCGGTCTTCGGCCCGCGCGACCACCTCGGCAGCGCGGATGAACTCGGTCGTCTCCGCGAGCGGTGTGACCAGTCGGCTCGCCAGCGCGGCGCGCTCCTCCGCGACATAGAACCGGTTCAGGCCGTCCGAGTGCGCGAAGCGATAACCGCACGCCAGCAACGCCGGTTCCCACTCCTCATACGTGGCAAGGCGCGTCAGCGGCGAGGTGCTCTCGACGACGATGATCCACGGCCGCTGCTTGCGGAGATCCGCTCCCGCGAGCACATCCGCTTCGGCGCCTTCCACATCGATCTTCAGGAAGTGGATGTCGCCGGCTGCGTGCTCGGCGAGCACATCGCGCAGCGGCCGGGCGGCAATGCGCGTCTGTACGACCGGCCGACCGGCGGCGCGGTGGCGCGATGCCACGACTGCATCCAGCGTGGAGAGTCCCGTGTCGGGCACCTCGAAAAAGTCGCGTTCACCTGCTGCAGCACCCGCTGCGATGCGCAGGTTCACGTCGCGCGGCCGGTCTCGCCGGAGCCGCTCGAAATACGCGGCTACCGGCTCGATATTGATCCCCGACCAGCCGCGCTGGTAGAAGGCGCATGTCACCGAATCCCGCTCGGGGTCGTTCGCCCCGACGTCGACGTAGAATCCGCCATCGATGTCGTGCAGAGCACGCCACAGCAGCACGTCCTCCGCATTCTGCGCGTACGAGACGAAGGGCAGCGGCATCTCTCCTGGCGTCGCCAGGTCATGTTCCGGTGCGCTCATCCGGCGACCCCGCGGACCATCCGACGCACCGCACGATGCGCACGCACACTCGAGCGCAGCGGCCAGCTCGCTTGCGCCGCGCCGAGTTTGCTCATCGCAGCATTCCAAGCACGCTCAGCCGCTCCCGCATCAGGGTCGCCGCGCGTTCGCGCGTGAACTGCGTGCGGATCGTCTGTTGGCCGGCGTGCGCGATGCGCGTGCGGAAGGCGGCGTCGTCGACCAGGCGGCGCATCGCCGCCGCGGCTTCATCGATGCTCGGATCGGCCCACTGGAAGCGGGCGTCGTCGTACAGATACTCTCCCGGCGCAATCGGGATCATCCGGTAACCGACGAGGCAGCTGTTGCCCGGATGCATGAACTCGAGATTGCCCGAATAGGCAGTGCCGATGACCGGCTTGCCGAGATACATCGACTCGGCCAGTCCGAGGCCGAGGCCTTCGGCGCGATGCAGCGACACATAGGCGTCCACGACGCTTTCCAGCCCGAACACTTCGTCCCGCGCGAGAAAGCCGTCCTTGATCAGGATGCGCTCGTCACCACCAACGACATCCATCACGGCCCGCAGCCGCTCGCGCTCGACGTTGCCATTGATCGACTTCACCACCAGGGCGACGTCCCTGCGCTGTGGCGGGAACGCCGCGCGGAACGCCGCAATCGTCGCCTCCGGATTCTTCCGTTTCAGGAACGAATTGAAATCGAAGCTGAACAGGAACAGGAACGCGTCCTCCGGCAGTCCGAACTCGGCACGCGTATAGCGTCGCGACAGCCCCACCTCGATCGGCGGCGGGATCTTCACGACAGGCAGCGGCGATGCGCGCCGCATGGCCGCGGCGACGAACTCGGTGGCAACCCAGATCTCGTCGACGCGACCCAGCGCGTCTTCCCACGAAGCCGGGAGCGTCTCCAGCTCCCAGTACCAGTAGCCGATGTTGTAGCCGCCGTGCTCGCGCGTCGTGCGCAGCAGCGAATACACCGGCTTCATCATGTCGGGATTGAGGCAGTACAGCGACGCGCGATGCACGATCGTGTCGACGACGTGGCCGGCAATGGTCCGGTCGGCCTGCCGGGACTTCAAGCGCATGTCGACGTCCTTGACCACGAACGGAATGTCGGCCGTCGCGCACGCACCGGCGAGTGCGCGCAGGCTCTCGCCAAGGCCGAACTCGCCGAACGCGAAGCCGACGAAGTTGATGCCGGGTGTGAGCGCACCTACGACAAGCTCGCGCCGCCGCTCGACGATAAGCTCCGCCAGGCGCCCGAGCTGGTCGAGCCCGAATGCCAGGATGTGCCCCACCTGGAAAGGCGTCTTCAGGAAGTGCAGCCCCCATACGGCGAGCGACGGCGCATAGGCGTTGGGCGGCTGGACGTCGTCGCGGCACGCGCGGGCGTAGTAATCGGCGAAGATCGACACCTGCGCGCGACCGCGTTCGGCATCGGCGGCAGCGTCGATGGCATCGGCGACGCGATGCACGTATAGCGGCTGCGGCAGGAACGCCGGTTCGCACAGCCAAAGGGCACGCAGGCACAAGTCCCAGTCGGCAAGCGGTACATCGCGAAAACCGCCGAGCGCATCGAAGAGGGTTCGCATGAACCAGAGATTGCCGGCGCCGAGGCCGACGAACTCCTGGTGCATCAGCGCGTACCCGACGGTGTCGCTTTCGGAGACTCCGTCCAGCAGTGCACGCAGGCGCAGCGCGACCGGGTTTTGCTCCGGCGAGACCGGCTCGCCCGTGCCATCGGCATACGAGGCACCGGTGAAGCCCCACTGCGCATCCGCGCGGCCGACATACTCCGCAATCGCTGCCAGCCGACCAGGCGCGTAGCGATTCGGCGCATCGAGCAAGGCGATGCAGTCGGCGGTCGCCGCCCCGACGCCGGCATTGAGCGCCTGCGGATGCGTTGCCGTTGCCGGCACCTGAACGCGTCTGCAGCGGAGCCTGGTCGATGCCAGCGGCTCGAGCGCGCTCTCGTCGAACGCCACACCTTCCCTCGTGACGACCACCACCTCGTCAGGCAAGCGGTCCTGCTGCGCGATCGACGACGCTGCAGCACGGATCGCGCCGGGGTCGCCGTGCGCGAGCAGCACGACCGCAAACGTAGGTTGTGCGACAACGGCGCGGGCAGGGTGCGGTGGCCGCGCTCCATATTGGGTACGCAGGGTCGCGGCCTGCGTGGCATCGAGTCCGGACAGGACCTGGGTGAACATGTAGTTGACCGCAGTCCAGATGCCGTACTGCGCTGCAGGCGTGAGCGCATGCGTGGCTAGCGCGCGTGCTGCCCGCAAGAGCAACGGCAGCGCGGCTTCCGGACGCCCGCGCTCGTAAGCGACCTGCGCGACGATGCGCAGGGCCTCGGGGTGATCCGCATCCTGGGCGAGCAACTCGCGGGCGATCGCCTCCGCCTCGTCCCACGCGCCCTGCCTGAGGTGGGCCTCCGCCTCGCCGAGACGGCGCGTGAACGGGTCGCCAGCGGGCTCCGTCACCTGTCCGTGGCACGCCTTGTAGCGCAAGCCGCTGCCGCATGGACACGGTGCATTCCTGGACTGCGGCGCGCGAACGCCGAGCGCGCTGTCCTGCCCCGCTCCCATCAGTAGCTGCCGGGGGTCGCGAAGCTCTCGAAGCGCGTGTACTCGCCGAGAAAGGTCAGGCGCACGGTGCCGATGGGACCGTTGCGCTGCTTGCCGATGATGATCTCCGCCGTGCCCTTGTCCTGCGTGTCGGGGTTGTACACCTCGTCGCGGTAGATGAACAGGATGACGTCCGCGTCCTGCTCGATCGCGCCCGATTCGCGCAGATCCGACATCACCGGCCGCTTGTTCGGCCGCTGCTCGAGCGACCGGTTGAGCTGCGAGAGCGCCATCACCGGCACCTTGAGCTCCTTCGCGAGCGCCTTCATGCCGCGCGAGATCTCGGAAATTTCCGTGGCCCGGTTCTCGCCCTGCGACGACGACTGCATGAGCTGCAGGTAGTCGACGATGACGAGCCCGAGCTTGCCGTACTGCTTCATCAGCCGGCGCGCGCGGGAACGGACCTCGATCACGTTCAGTGCCGGCGTCTCGTCGATGAGGATGGGCGCTTCGTTGAGTCGCCCCAGTGCCGACGACAGACGTTCCCAGTCGTCGCTGGCGAGTCGTCCGGTGCGCAGCTTGTGCTGGTCGAGCCGCCCGACGGAACCGATCATCCGCAGCGCGAGCTGCGAGGCGCCCATTTCCATCGAGAACACCGCCACCGGCAGGCCCGCCGCGAGCGCCACGTGCTCGCCGATGTTGAGTGCGAAGGCGGTCTTGCCCATCGACGGCCGCCCCGCCACGACCACGAGGTCGCCGGGCTGCAGACCGGAGGTCATCTTGTCGAGGTCGGCGAAGCCCGTCGGCACACCGGTGACTTCGGACGGATCGTCGCGATTGAAGAGCGTCTCGATGCGCTCGACCACGCCGACGAGCAACTCGCCGATGGGCGCGAACTGCTGCTGCCCGCGCGAGCCCTGCTCGGCGATGTGCAGCACCTTCGCTTCCGCCTGGTCGAGGATATCCTTTGCGCTGCGCCCGAGCGGGTTGTAGGCCGTGTCGGCGATATCGCCGGCCGTTGCGGCGAGCTGCCGCAGGATCGAGCGCTCGCGCACGATGGCCGCGTAGTGGCGGATGTTGGCCGCCGTCGGCACGTTCTGGACGAGCGCGCCGAGATACGCGAGCCCGCCGACGTAATCGAGCTTTTGCGCCGAGCCGAGCGCTTCCGACAGCGTGACCACGTCGGCCGGCTTGCCGTCGGTGATCAGCGCCACGACGTGCTGGTAGATCAGTCGATGCGCTTCGCTGTAGAAGTCGGCCGGCGCCAGGATATCGCCGACGCGATCGGTGGCTTCGTTGTCGAGCAGCAGTCCGCCCAGCACGGACTGCTCCGCCTCGAGTGAGTGCGGAGGCAGCTTGATGGCTTCGACTTGCGGATCGTCTGGCATGGTGTCGCAACATTTTACCGCCGGTGCAAACACGCGCTCGTCGGCAGGACGTCGGTCAGCAAAAAAATCCTCCGCATCTGGGCGCCTTGCAGGTCAGGCTTTTGCCGGACGGTGCGATGCAAGGTCGGAGGCTTGCCGACGAAGCGGCGCGACGTTCGCGCCAAATAAAAAGGGCGCCACACGGACGCCCTTCCCCGAAAGCGGCTTGCGCCGCCTGCCTTCCGGAAATGCCTTACGCGCCGACCGTTTCGCCGCGCACGTTCACGACGATGTTCGCGTGTGCGTCGCTATGGAGGTTGATCACCAGCGGATATTCGCCGACCTGCTTGAGCGGCCCCGCCGGCATCTGGACCGCCGACTTCTCGAGCTCGAACCCCTGCGCCTTCAGCGCTTCGACGATGTCGGCATTGGTGACCGACCCGAACAGCCGCCCGTCGACACCGGCCTTCTGGGAGATCTGCACCGCGGTGCCTTCGAGCTTCGCAGCCTGCGCCTGCGCAGCCTCGAGCTTGGCATTGGCTGCCTTCTCGAGGTCGGCGCGCTTGGCCTCGATCTCGGCGATGTTCTCGGGTGTGGCGCGCTTCGCCTTACCGTGCGGGATGAGGTAATTCCGGGCGTAGCCCTGCTTCACCTTCACCACGTCGCCGAGATTGCCGACGTTGACCAGTTTTTCCAGCAGAATGATTTGCATGATCGTGTCCCGTCAGTGCAGGTCGGTGTACGGGAGCAGCGCGAGGTAGCGCGCGCGCTTGATCGCCGTCGACAGCTGGCGCTGGTAGCGCGCCTTCGTGCCGGTGATGCGCGCCGGCATGATCTTGCCGTTTTCCTGGACGAAGTCCTTGAGGACGTCGATGTCCTTGTAGTCGATCTGCTTGACGCCTTCGGCGGTGAAGCGGCAGAACTTCTTGCGCTTGAACAGGTTGTTCCCGCGCTCGCGCTTCTTGCCATCCTTCTTCTTGCCGAATCTTCCTTGTGGACGAGGCATGTCAGTTTCCTAAAGTGTCGTTTTCAATCAGTTCGAATGCGTTCACGTGCATGGCGAGGGTGATCCCGGTCCGCCAGCGTCGTGCGAGAAATCCATGGCAGCGCAGCGTGCTCCCGGCCGGCAACGCCGCGAGTTCTCGCGCCGGTTCGCCGAATGCCACGCCGGTGAGCTCGCAATCGATGGCCCGTTCGCCACCCGCTTCGGGCTGCCGTGATGCATGGCGGAGCAGGAAATCGATCGCCGGAATCCCCGCAGGCGTGTAGCGCAACTCGCCGCGCTCGGCCAGCGTCGCATCGAGAAGCAGGCGGTTCGCTTGCACGCGATCCGTCGCTCGCGCCGATGCAATCAGACAGCCGTGGTCGTCGTCGGTGCAGCCGCCGGAGCGGGCGTGCCACGGTCGCCGCGATCACCGCGGTCGCCGCGATCACCACGGTCGCCGCCGCGATCACCCCGATCACCCCGATCACCCCGATCACCGCGCTCGCCACGCTCACCGTCCCGCGCCGCGCGCGGCTTTTCCTCGCGCATCATCGGCGAGGGCGCGACCACTGCCTCGCTCATGGCCACGATCAGATGCCGCAGCACGGCGTCGTTGAACTTGAACGCGTGCTCGAGCTCCTGCAGCGTTTCGTTGTCACATTCGATGTTCAGGAGCACGTAGTGCGCCTTGTGGATCTTGGCGATGGGATATGCGAGCTGACGCCGGCCCCAGTCCTCGTGCCGATGGATCCGCCCGTTGCGGGCAGTGACCATCGCGCGATACCGCTCGACCATGCCGGGGACCTGTTCGCTCTGGTCCGGATGGACGATGAAAACCACTTCGTAATGACGCATGTGCAGAGCACTCCTTCTGGTCATGTTGGACGGCGCCGTCGGACACGCGGATCGCGTCCAGGCCGTCGATGGCCTCCCCGTCTGCCGCGGGTGAGGCAAGGAATCCGCTACTATAGCCTGATTTGCCTTATAAAACAAGGAAAATACCGGAACGCTCGCGAGTGGGCACCCGGCACCGCGCGCCGCCGCGCCTGACTGTGAGAGCCGGCGTCGTCAGCCCTACATGACCCATGACCTCACCCGAGCCCCAAGTTCCTGTCGATCCGCTCGCGGCGCTGCTGCGCAATGCGCTCGCGCATCATCGGCGCGGGGAGCTAGCGCAGGCCGAAGCGCTCTACCGGCAGGCGCTCACCGCCGCCCCGCGCCGCGCCGATGTGCTCCACATGCTCGGCTTGCTGCAGTACCAGACGGGTCATCAGGAGGACGCCCTCGCCCTGATCCAGCAGGCCATTGCGATCGACCCGGCGCAGGCGCCTGCCCACTCCAATCTGGCACTGGTGTGGCAAAAGCTCGGCCGCGCCGACGCGGCGCTCGCAAGCAGCGACGCAGCCCTCGCGCTGCAACCCGACTACCCGGAGGCGCTCAACAATCGCGGAATCGCGCTGCACGACCTGCAGCGCTTCGCCGACGCACTGGCGAGCTACGACCGCGCGCTCGCACTGCGTCCGTCCTATGCCGAGGCGCACTACAACCGCGGTGCGGCGCTCGAACGGCTGCAGCGCCTCGATGACGCGCTGCAAAGCTACGACCGGGCGCTGGCGCTCGCGCCGCGCTACGCCGCGGCGCTCAGCAACCGTGGTCGCGTGCTGCAGCAGTTGCGCCGCTACGACCAGGCGCTCGCGAGCTATGACCAGGCGCTCGCGCTGTCCCCGGATTTCGCGGAAGCTGCCAACAACCGCGGTAATGCGTTACTCGAGTTGCAGCGGTTCGACGCGGCGCTCGCGGATTACGAACGCGCGCTGCGGGTCCAGCCGGGGCGCATCGAGCTCCTCGCCAATCGTGCCACGGCACTGTACACGGCGCGCCGCTACGACGAAGCGGCCGCAGCATACGACGAGGTGCTCGCGAAGGCGCCCGATCATCCCTATGCGCTGGGCAACCTGCTTGGCTGCCGCCTGAACACCTGCGACTGGCGCGACGTGGTCGCACTCACCGCGACGGTCGACGCGAAAGTGGCCGCGGGCGAGCGCGCCATCGTGCCGTTCACCTATCTTGCCGCGGCGCGCTCACCTGCCGCGCAGCTGCAATGCGCGCGCACCTACGTCGCCGACAAATTTCCAGCGCGCCCGGCGCTCTGGACCGGGCAACGTTATCGCCACGACCGCATTCGCGTGGCGTATCTCTCGGCCGACTTTCACGAGCACGCCACCGCCTATCTCCTCACCGAGCTGTTCGAGCTGCACGACCGCAGCGCGTTCGAGGTGATGGCGGTCTCTTACGGGCCCGCCGAGGACAGCAGCCTACGCAGGCGCCTGGAACACGCTTTCGAGCGGTTCATCGACGTGCGCGCCATGAGCGATGCGGCGGTCGCGGCGATGCTGCGTGATGCCGAGATCGACATCCTGGTCGATCTCAAGGGCTTCACGTTCAACGGCCGCCTCGGCATCGCCGCGCACCGGCCGGCGCCGGTTCAGGTCGCCTACATGGGGTCGCCGAGCACCCTCGGCGCTGATTTCATCGACTACATCATCGCCGACGATGCGGTCATTCCGCCGGGCGAGGACGCGTTCTACGCCGAGCGCGTCGTCCGCTTGCCGGATACCTATTTCGTGCACGACGCCAGGCGTGACCTCACCGGCACGATCCCGACGCGCACCGCAGCGGGATTGCCACCGTCGGGGTTCGTATTCTGCTGCTTCAACAACAATTACAAGATCACGCCCGACGTGTTCGAGGTCTGGATGCGCCTGCTCGTCGAGGTGCATGGCAGCGTGCTCTGGCTGCTGGAAAGCAATGCTGCCGCGCCGGAGAACCTGCGGCGCGAAGCAGGCCGGCATGGTGTCGCCCCCGAGCGCCTCGTGTTCGCCCCCAAGCTGCCGGTCCACGAGCACCTCACACGCCAGCGGCTCGCGGACCTCTCGCTCGACACGTTGCCATGCAATGCGCACACCACTGCGACGGATGCGTTGTGGCTGGGCGTGCCGCACCTGACGTGTCGCGGCTCGACGTTCGCGGGTCGCGTGGCTGCGAGCTTGCTGAACGCGCTTGGCCTGCCGGAGCTGATCGCCGAAAACCTGCCGGAATACGAGCGCCTCGCGCAGGCGCTCGCGAACGATCCGGACCGGCTGGCGGAGGTGCGGGCGCGGCTCGGACGGCAGCGCGAGTCGGCACCACTCTTCGACACGAATCGCTTTCGGCGTCATCTCGAAGCCGCGTACCGCAGCATGTGGGAGACGCACCAGCGCGGGGACGCGCCGGCAGCGATCACGATTCCGCCGCTCGACTGAGACGCCGGCGGCGGAGAGCCCGGCAGCGGTAAGTCCGATCGCGGAACGTCTTAAGGGGCCAGGGTGCCCGGACTGCTGCCGGTCGACAGGATCGAGCCGTTCATCGCTGGTGTGAGCCCCGTGGCATCGTTACCGGCGACCGTGGCGGGACGCGCGAGGCCGGCGAGGCGCCGTTCACGCTGTCCCTTCGGCAGGGCTGCGAGTGACTTCACGTCCTCGTAAAAGCGCGGCATGTCGTAATGATCGGCGGCGATCAGCGCCGCGAACTCGGGCACGTGATCGGCATAAAGTCCGACCCCGGCGATGCCGGCATTGTTGGCACCGGTCGTGAACCAGCGGTCATAGGCCGCCAGTCCGCCCCATCCCGCCTTCGCCCGCTCGTACTGCGCACGCATCTCCGCGAACGCCTGCGCCTTGCCCGCGCGCTTTTCGCGTTCGGGCAGCTTGCTCGCGTAGAGCGCGCGCAGGCGGTCCCGCGTCGTGCGCACCAGATTCCGGAACTCGACCTTGAGCCGGCGGGAGCGCGCCGCGTCTTCGGCGAGCTGTGCGGCGTCCGTCCGGCCGGCCTGCGCCTTCAGCCACCGGCGCATGCCTTCTTCCTCGACTGCGACGGCGAAAGACTCGTTGAAGGCGGTGTCGTCCTTGACGTACACGATCTGGTGCGCCAGCTCGTGGAACAGCAGGCGCGCGAGGTCCGTTTCCCGGTAGCGGACGAACGTCGAGAGAACCGGGTCGTCGAACCACCCCAGGGTCGAGTACGCCGGCACGCCGCCGAGATTCACGTCGTCACCGCGGGCGACGAGCCGCGACGCTTCCTCGCGTGCCTCCTCCTCGTTGAAGTAGCCGCGATACGACACGCAGCCGACGATGGCATAGCACCACTGGCGCGGGGACAGCGACAGCTCGGGCGTGGCCACGACGTTCCACACGACGTAAGGCCGGCCGACGTCGGTGTAGCGCGTGTAGCTGCGGTTGTCGGGCAGGCCGAGCTCGCGCACCGCGAAGGCACGGATCGCCTGCACCTGCAGCAGACGGGTCTTCAGGGTCGGATCGTTGGTGCTTTCGAGCACCTCGGTGATGGGGCGCGCACCGGCAATCAGGTTCATCTGGCCGGCGACGCCCTGCCAGTAGAAGTCGATGGCGGAACAGCCGGCGAGGGTCGCAGCCAGGCCGGCCGCCACGGTGGAGCGAACAAGGCGAAGGAAAGCAGGGCTCATGGGGTAGCGGTGAGTAACCCTATGCTGATGGCGCAACCTGCGCCAGGTGTTGACGAAGTCGTGCGATCCCTTCCTCGAGCTTGGCCCGCTCGATGGTGTAGGCCAAACGCACATGGTTATCGGCACGATGACAGCCGAAATCAATACCAGGGGTCATCGCCACCCCCGAGCGGGCGAGGACCTCGCGGCAGAAGGCTTCGCTGCTCGCGGCAAGGGGCGAGCTGTCGGCATACACGAAAAAGCCACCGGTGGGCATGACCGGCACGCGAAAGCCCATCTCGCGCAGCGCCGGCACGAGGAAGTCGCGCCGCTCGCGAAACGCCTGGCGGCGCTCCTCGAGGAGTTGCAGCGTGTCGGGACGGAAGCAGGCCAAGGCGGCGCGCTGGGAGATCGTCGCCGGTGAGATGTACAGGTTTTGGGCAAGCTTTTCGAGGTCGCGCACGTGGCGCTCGGGGGCGATGATCCAACCGAGCCGCCAGCCCGTCATGTTGAAGTACTTGGAGAAGCTCGACACCACAAAGAGCTCGTCGATCTCCCCGGCGGCGATTTCCAGCGCCGATGCGGCGCGCGGCGCGCCCGCCTCCTCGTACGAGAGGCCGAGGTAGATCTCGTCGACGATCAGCCTGCCGCCACGCCGCGCGACGGCCGCCGCGATACGCCGCATTTCGTCGGGTCCCACCATGGTGCCGGTGGGATTCGAGGGCGACGCGATCAGCGCGCCGCGGCTGTGCGGCGTCCAGTGCGCCTCGATCGCTGCGGCCGAGAGTTGATAGTTCTGCTCCGGACCGACCGGAACCGAGACGGGCCGCCCTTCCAGCACCCGGATGAAGTGCCGGTTGCACGGGTAGCCGGGGTCCGACAGCAGGATCTCGTCGTCGCGATTGAGCAACAGGGCCATCAGAAGGAGCAGGCCGGCGGAGGATCCGGCCGTGACGATGACCCGCGTCGGTGAAATCTGGACACCGTAGCGCGCGGCATAGTGCGCGGCGATCGCCTCACGCAGGGCGGGAATGCCCAGTGCCGACGTGTAGTGGACATTGCCACCCGCCATCGCCTGGTGCGCCGCCTCGATCACCTGCGGCGGGGTCGGGAAGTCGGGCTCGCCGATCTCCATGTGGATCACCGAGCGGCCGGCGGCCTCCAGCTCGCGCGCGGCAGTCTGCACCTCCATCACGTGGAAGGGTGCAATGTCGTGGACGCGGGCGGCGATATCGATACGCGACTCCATCGCAAGGCGGAGGGACAGCGGCAGAGCAAACGCGGTATGGTACGGCCGTGATTTCCGCACATTTTGCGATCGAGATCAAATGGGCGGCAAACATCGCCGCGAATCAGGCACTTTCTCGATGACCCCAACGATGATCGGTAAAACATGCAGCGTCTTCGATCGTTGACTGCCTCATCACTAACGTGCCGGATGAACTGCTTCGCGCGCGGCATCGTGCTCGGGTTCGCCGCGCTGTGGCCATGCCTCGGCCACGGTGCGGTCTACAAATGTGCCGGCAACACGGGACCGGTCTACCAGGAGACCCCCTGTCCCGCGGGCAGGCAACTCCGCGACTTCACTGCCGATCCGCCACCGCTGTCGATCATTCCGGGGATGGAGCCTGCTGGTGCGGTGCCGGCGCCATCCGCGGCGCGGGTCCGGGCATCCGAAACAGCGAGAAGCGCATCGGAGCGGACCGGCAAGAAATTGCGCGGGGATCCGGCGCAGCGTCGCTTCGCGCACACGGGCATGAGCGAAAGCGAAGTGCTCGCCCAACTCGGACGACCAGACGTCACCGCCCGCGGTGCCGGCAAAGGGGCGCGGACGCGCTGGAGCTACCTGCCCGCGACGGGTGATCCGGAAACGATCACCACGTTGTACCTCGCCGGCGGCACGGTGGTCGACGTCGAGCGCAAGCTCGTGAAGCGCTGAACGCCATGCGGGTCGTGGTGCAGCGGGTGACGGAGGCGTCGGTCACCGTGGAGGGACGCGTGACCGGCGCGATCGGACGGGGGCTGCTGGTGCTGGCGGGCGTCGCGCCCGACGATACGGAACAGGATCGCGAGTGGCTAGCGCAGAAGATCGTGGGCTTGCGAATATTCGACGACGATCAGGGTGTGATGAACCGGTCGGTGCACGAGATCGGTGGCGAAATCCTCGCCGTCAGTCAGTTCACCCTCTATGCATCGACGCGCAAAGGGAACCGGCCCTCGTGGTCGGGCGCGGCGCCGCCACCGGTTGCCGAGCCTGCCTTCGCCGCGTTCGTTGCGTGCCTCGCGAGCGGTCTCGGACGCGACGTGCCGACCGGCGTGTTCGGTGCGGACATGCAGGTCCGCCTGACCAACGACGGACCGGTCACGATCTGGATGGACTCCCGCGCCCGGGAGTAGTGGGTGCGACCGGCACGCTACCGGTCGCGCTCAGTGACAGCTCTACGTCTCCAGCAGGCTGCGCAGCATCCACGCATTCTTCTCGTGGATCTGCATCCGCTGCGTCAGGAGATCGGCCGAGGGCTCGTCGTGAGCCTTGTCCACGCGGGGAAAGACGCTGCGCGCGGTGCGCACAACCGCTTCGTTGCCCTCGACGAGCAGGCGAATCATCTCCGCCGCCTTGGGCACGCCCGGCGTCTCGCGGATCGACGACAGCTTGCTGAATTCGGCGTACGTGCCGGGCGCGGGAAAGCCGAGCGAGCGGATGCGCTCAGCGATCAGGTCAGTCGCCGCCCAGAGCTCGGTGTACTGCGTCTCGAACATGAGATGCAGCGTATTGAACATGGGACCCGTGACGTTCCAGTGGAAATTGTGCGTCTTGAGATACACCGTGTAGGTGTCTGCGAGCAGCCGCGAGAGCCCTTCCGCGATCGCGGCGCGGTCGCCATGCGTGATTCCTGTATCCATCTGCGCGAGGGACCCGCCGCCGCTTTTTTTGCTCTTCTTGTCTTTCATGGGACCTTCCTCTCGTTTGGTGCAAAGCGCCGGCGGTCAGACACCGTCCGGCGTTTGTCGATGGTATACCCGGGCGCGTGCTGACGTCATCGCGACCCCAGTGCCTCGCCCGTCAGCCTATCCGGACGCCACCGAGCTCATCATTGCGTACCTGCGCCGGATGGGCGTGCGCGAGGCCGTCAAGTGAGCGCAGCCGGTATCCACGCAATGTCCGGCGTGTCGCGCCTCACACGATGAACCGACTCTGATCAGCACGGCTGGTTTCACGCCAAAGCGCGGCCTCCGCCGACGCTATACCTGCCCGGTCCGAACGCCCCCAGCACCAGCAGGCCACCGAAGATCGCGACGTTCTTCATGAAGTTGATCTTCTGGGCCATGACCTGCGCTTCCGGTGCCGACCAGAACGGATGCCCTGCCAAGGTCACGGGGATGAGCCACAGCGCGAAGAGTAGCGCGACCCAGCGCGTGTTCCAGCCCAGCACGAGAGCGATGCCGCCGCCCAGCTCGAGCAGAATGCTGACCGCGATCAGCACCTGCGGCATCGGCAGGCCGAGGCTCGTGGCATAACCGACATTGCCGCTGAAGCCGGTCAGCTTGCCAAAGCCCGACCAGAGGAACAGCGCGGCGATAAGGATGCGCCCGGTGAGGGCGAGGGTGTCTTGTGATCGTTCCATGATGTCCTCTGGAATTTAGGGAAGGTCGAACAGCAATACTTCGGCGGCTTCCGCGCGATCGATGCGGATCGTGCGTTCGTTGGTGATCCGGGCGGCGTCACCGGTGGCCAGGCGCACGCCATTCACATGCGCCGCACCGACCGCAACGTGGATGTAGGCACGGCGGCCTTCGGCTATCTCATGGGTGACGGCATCGTTACCGTCGAGCACCGTGGCGTACACGCGCGCATCCTGGTGAATGCGCACCGACCCGCTGTCGCCATCGGGTGAGGCGATGAGGCGCAGGGTGCCGCGCTTCTGTTCCTGGCCGATGTGCTGCTGCTCGTAGCCGGGCGCGATGCCGCGCTGTGCGGGCTCGATCCAGATCTGCAGGAAGTGCGTGCCCTCGGTACGCGACGGGTTGTACTCGCTGTGCTGGACGCCGCGCCCGGCGCTCATGCGTTGCACGTCGCCGGGCGCGATCACCGAGCCGTTGCCGATGCTGTCGCGATGCTCGAGCTTGCCCTCGAGCACGTAGCTGATGATCTCCATGTCGCGGTGACCGTGCGTGCCGAAGCCCATGCCCGGCTGCACGCGGTCCTCGTTGATGACCCGCAGCGGCCCGAAGCCCATGTGCTCGGGGTCGTAGTAGTCCGCGAACGAAAAGCTGTGCCGCGATTCCAGCCAGCCGTGTTGCGCATGGCCCCGATCTTCGGATCTCCTCAACTCGATCATTGCAATCTCCTGTTGGTCGCCGGCCGGACCGCTGCCCGCCAGCTGCCTGCTACGAACAACTATACGGTTGCCTTCATCCCAAAAAAAGCAAATAATTTCGGCAGAAACGTTCAAAATATTTGAATATGCGCCTGACCCTGGATGCGCTGGCCGTACTGGACGCGATCGAGCGCAAGGGCAGCTTTGCGGCGGCAGCCGCGGACCTGCATCGGGTGCCGTCGGCCATCACGTACACGATTCGCACCCTCGAGGAAGGGCTCGGTGTCACGTTGTTCGACCGGCGCGGCCGAAGGGCGTTGCTCACCGCGGCCGGACGCGAGCTGCTGGAAAGCGGCCGACGGCTGCTCGAAGCGGCCGGGCAAGCGGAGTACCGGGTCCGGCAGGTGGCGACCGGCTGGGAGAGCGAGTTGCGCATTGCCATCGACACCATCGTGCCGATCGCCGCCGTCTGGCCCTTGGTCGCTGCGTTCTATGATGACTGCCGGCACCAAGGGGCGCACACCCGCCTGCGCCTGGCGACTGAAGTGCTGGGCGGTGCATGGGATGCGCTCCTAGAGCGTCGCGCCGATCTGGTCGTCGGCGCATCGGGCGAACCGCCGGCCGGCGGCGGTTACCGGATGCGACCCATCGCGGAGGTGACGGCGGTATTCGCGGTGGCACCGTCGCATCCGCTGGCCCAGGCGGCCGAGCCGATTCCGCAGGCGCTCGTGCGCCAGCATCGGGCCGTGGTCGCCGCCGACACTTCCCGCCACCTGCCTCCGCGCAGCGTCGGCCTCTTCGACGGCCAGGACACGCTCACCGTGCCGGATCTCCCCAGCAAGATCGCCGCGCAGGTACTCGGTCTCGGATGCGGCTTCGTGCCCGCGCACCTCGCCGCCGCCGACATCGGCGCGGGGCGCCTCGTGGTGCGCCGCGTCGAGGATGCGCGTCCACTCGGCCGAGTCTATACGGCATGGCGCAGCGACAAGCCCGGGAAAGCGCTGACATGGTGGATCGAGGCGCTCGGCCGGTCAGCGATCGGGCAGCATCTCGCGGCAGGCGCCGTCACGCCGGTTGAATCAAAAAAGTCCGGTAGTGCACGGCCACGGCGGCAGCGCGAGCGCACCGAACGGCGCTCGTGAGGTGCTGCGACCGACCCAGGGGATCGGTCAATCAACCGGGGAGCGTCCCGCGCGATTGCGACGATGCGTGCATCTCACCAGTGGTACGTCATGCCGGCAAGAACGATCGAATCCGGACCGCGCGCATTGAGGCGGTGCTCGTAGCCCGCATCGAGCTTGAACGACGGCGTCACGTTGAACATCGCGCCGACTCGCGCTGCCATCGCCCAGCGTTGCTCCTCGCGTGGGCTGGGTGACGTACCCGTCAGTTCGAACGAGAAGCGAACGGCCTCGTTGAGCGACCAGACACTCGCGGCGGAGAGGAATCCGAGGTCGCGGCGGGCATCGGCGGCAGCGGGCGCGCGAGTGTACGCCGCGTTGGCGTGGAACGCCCATGGGCCGATCTCGGTAGTGGCGACCAGCAGCGCGCGATACGCGGTCCCGGGCGCGCCGAGTCCGCGTGATTCACTCCCCGTGGGCAGGAACACGTCGGCACGGAGCGCGAAGCTGACCGCATCGCTTTCGGCGAAACGCCACTTGATGCCGACGTCCGCGTCGCCGAAGCCGCGCACCGTCCCGCTCGTATCGCCGCCCTGCACGGCGAGCCCCGTGGGCCGCACGATGAGATCAAGGGGATCACGCAACCCGATGCTGAGTTGCGGCCCGATCTCGCTGGTGCGTACGCCCTGCTCTCGCGCGCGCTGCCAGCCGAGCTCGAACTCCATCTGACCGGCGCCTTGGGTGCCGGTGTCGTCCGTGGCCAAGGGATGCGCCGCGAACGCCGGTGGCACCAGCGCGGCAACGAGCGCCGCTGCACGAAGCAAGACAGCGGTTCGCAAAAGGACCGGGGAGTCGGTTGGCACGGGCCCGCATTGTAGCGAGCACGGCTCACCTCCACAGGGAGGTGCTCACTGGCCCCCTTTCGGCGCCCTGGAGTTCCGCGTCCACGGCGGAGCTGTACGCGGGAGACGTCGTGACGATACATCGGACCCTTGCGGCGGCACGCTGCCGCACCAATCACCCGCCTCTAATCGCCCGCGCCCGATTGCAGCGCGGTCCGAAGCACCCTCTGGAATGCCGGCGATACCAGGAAGTACACCAGGCCGACCCCGACGAGGCTCCATACGATCACCGGTCCCGACGGCAGGTCCGCGGCCGTGGAGAACACGAGTCCAAGGGCATAACCGAGCGCCGCGAGCGCCCAGGCTGTCGGCAACCGGTGCTGCGTCTGGCGGCGCGTCGCGAGCGGCGGGACGATCAGCGTCGCGAACACGAGGTACAACCCAACGAGCTGCACTGACAGCGTCACGGCGCACGCAAACACCAGATAGAAACCCGTGCGGCCGAGCCGTGCGCCAACGCCAAACCACAACGCGAGGATCACTGCATATGCCACGGCCACCGCGACGAGCTGCTTCGGCTGCACCCACAGAATCTGGCCGACGAGCAGGTCCTGCAGGTGCTCGCCACCATGCACGTTGCTCGCCAGCAACAGGATGCCGCCCGTCGCGGCCAGCACGAACACGACGCCGATCACCGCTTCCTGCACCTCGGGCCACCAGCGCTCGGTCAGGTTCAGGAGCAATGCGCCGAGCAGCGCCGCGACGAACGCGGCCACCTGCACGCCAAGCCCCTGCGGCTCGAAACCGAAGCGGTCGGCGAGCAGGACGCCGGCGCCGGCAATCTGCGCGATCGCGAGATCGATGAACACGATGCCGCGTGCGAGCACCTGCGTACCCAGCGGGACATGCGTCGCCGCGACCAGGATGCCGGCGGCCAGCGCCGGCAGCAGGATGCTCCAGTCCCAGCCGCCCGCGTTCATTGCGCCCCCTTGAGCAGGCGCGCAATGGTGTCGTCGAATAGTCCGAACAGGTCGCGCGCCTGCTCGCCGCCACCCACGGTAAAGGGCAGCGTCACGACACTGATCTTCGCGCGCTCGGCGATCCACTGCGACGCGCGATCGCTCTGGTAAGCCGGCCGCAGCACCATGCGCGCGGGCTGCCGCTGCAAGGTCGCGAGCACCTCCGACAGGTACCCGACGGTCGGCTCGACGCCGGGCTTGGGTTCGAGCGTCGCGACCTGTTTGAGACCGAGCCAGGCGATGAGGTAGCTGAAGCTCGTGTGCTGCACCACCACCGGGGTCCCGCGCAATGGCGCCGCCGCCTGCTCCCATTTCGTGATGGCCGCACGCCAGCGCTCGTCGAAGCTCTTGTACCGGGCGTCATAGTAGGCGGCGTTAGCGGCATCGATGGCGGCAAGACGCGCCGCGAGCGCGGTCGCAACACGCGTGATGTTGCGGGCATCGGTGTGCACGTGCGGATTGCCCGTCGGGTGCACGTCACCCTCGGAGCGATCGACGCGGGCCGGCTTTTCGAGCGTCTGTACGAACGATGCCGCCTCGAAATACCCCGGCTGGCCGGGACGCAGCTTCGGGTTACCGGACTGCTGGATCACCAGCGGAATCCAGCCGATCTCGAGTTCCGCGCCAGTCGCGACCAGCATATCCGCGTTGCGTGCGCGGGCAATCAGGCTCGGCTTCGCTTCGACGTGATGAGGGTCCTGCAATGCATTCGTGGCGGTGTAGACGTTGACCTTGTCGCCACCGAGCTCGGTGGCCAAGGCGCCCCACTCCGGGGTCGTGGCGAAAATGTTGACGGTCGCGTGGGCGGTCACGCAACCGAGGCTGCCAACCGCCACGAGGGCAAGGAGATATCGTCGCAACATGATCATTCCTTCAGAACCTGTGCGCGCCGTGGGCGCCAAGGGTCAGGATGTACTGCAGATAGACCTGATGGTCGGTGACATCGGGCCGCGTGCGGCTTTGCGCGTATTGCAGGCGAAAGCGCGTGAACTCGGACGGCGTGTAGTCGAGCATCACCGTGCCGCGGTCCGGATGGAAGTTGCCGATGTCGAGCAGATCCGCATTTGCACCGTATTGCGGGGTGCCGGGATTCAGGCGGTCGTAGCGCAGGCCCGCGCGCCAGTACGGCATGAACTGGTAGACGCCCTGCACGTACCAGCCGCTCTGCCGTGCCGAATAGGCATCCGTTTGCGTGAGACCCAGCGCGCCATCGGCGTCGTACGTGAGGTCACCGCTCTCGCGGCGCCAGATGTACTCGCCCTGCAGCTTGAAGTTGTGCTCCTGGGCGTTGCCGTTGGGCGCGTATTTCCACACGAAATCGGCGATCGCCAGCCGGCTCGTGCCGGTGAAAGCCACGTCCGCAAGATTGCCGGCGGCGTCGAGCTGCGTGGCGGGGCGATTGTCCGCACGCGTCTCGAGGTACGACAGCCCGGCCCGCCAGCTGTGGCTCGCGCCGACGTCTCCCCCTGTGTGCGCAAAGATGCTGGCCGCGCCGGCCCCGTTACGATTGCGGAAACTGCCCGGAAAGCTATCGCCGTTTCCGAGCTCCGCACCGAACTCCAGGAACTGATCGGTGGGCGCGACCCACTTCACCTGCAGGCCGTCCTGCGCGAATTGGCCGCCGAGCAATGCCTGATACGCAAGCGGCGCGTCGTAGAAGTCCCACGCGTGCTGGTGCTGCTCGTTGAGATAGCCGACACCCGAGAAGAAGCGGCCGAACTTCGGGACGAGGCCATTGCCGAGCGATGGCATGAAGCCATAGGCCTCCTCGACCGAGACGGTATTTTCCGGCGTCAGCGACACCGTCAGGTTACCGGCGAAACGGTCGTCGACGTTGGCGCTGAAGGTGAGTTCCGACTCGCCGAGACCGAGGCCCCGCCGCCCGGGCGAGACCTCGTCGGTCTTGGCAAACCCGGCCAGTGCGTAATGCTGCGGGTCCTGCTTCAGGTTGGCGTAGGCACCCTGCAGAACCAGCGAAATCGCCGGATTGAAGGCGGCGATGCCCGAGGTGCCGGACGCCGGAGCGCTCGCCGCGGCCGCCATGGCACTCGTTGCTGCAGGCGCCGCAGCTTCGGCGGCCTGCAGCCGATCCTCGAGCGCACGGATGCGCGCTTCGTACTGCTCCTTGATTGTTCGAATCTGTTCGCGGATTTCCGCGAGGTCACTGTCGCTGGCAGCATAGGCCGGCGACGTGACGAGCAGCGCCGACGCGATGAGCGCCAACGCCGAATACGGCTTGGACATGATGCATTCCTCTGGCCACGATTGGTGCACTCCACGCAAGCAGCGTGAAGACCGGATGGGCTAGAGGAGGATGGGCGGCGCGCGGCTGGAGTAGTAGCTGGGCGCGGTCGTTGCGACCGGCTGGCCGACCCAGAGCACGACGAGCGGCGCCGGATGGGCCACCGCAATCGTCGTCGCATGCAGCGGAAGGGCGTGCGCGCCGCCCGCGAGCAGCGCGCACATCAGGCACGCGTCATCGGCAGGTGCGTGCAAGGCGTGCTGCGTATCGGTAAGCCGCGCGCGATCGTGCTGCAGGACGTGCACGACGCTTTCCTGCTGCACGAAAAGCAGCAGCAGGGAGAGCAGCAGGACTCGGCAGACCGGGATCACGGGCGCCAGCCTAAACCATGCAAGGCGAGGCTGCAATTCACCCGAAGGTCTGAGCGTTGCGGCAATATCGGCACGGCGCCCCCTGCACGCACCAACCCCTCGCGGTCGCAAGGCCAAGCGAGCGCTACTGCACGGCCGCTAGAGCTTGTACGCCGCCTTCGCGAATCCGTAGGCAAGCTTCGGCGCGAGATCGAAGGCTTCGTCTTCCTCGATGCGATGCTCGACCGCGAGTGTCGCCAGGAAGCGGCAATCGATGCGCCGCGCCACGTCATGGCGGGCGGGGATGGACAGGAATGCGCGGGTGTCGTCGTTGAAGCCGACCGTGTTGTAGAACCCGGCGGTTTCCGTGGCCTGCTCGCGGAAGCGGAGCATGCCTTCGGGACTATCGTGGAACCACCACGGCGGGCCGAGCTTCAGCACCGGATAGTGCCCGGCCAGCGGTGCAAGCTCGCGGGCGTAAACGGTCTCGTCCAGCGTGAACAGGATCAGCGTGAGCGCGGGTTCGTTGCCGTAGCGATCGAGCAGCGGCTTCAGTGCCGTCACGTAATCGGTGCGCATCGGCATGTCGGCGCCCTTGTCGCGGCCGAACGTCTCGAACACCCGCGGATTGTGGTTGCGAAACGATCCCGGATGGATCTGCATCACCAGGCCGTCATCGACGCTCATGCCCGCCATCTCGGTCAGCACCTGGCCGCGGAACTGCTCGGCTTCTTCCGCGCTGATGCTGCCCGCGAGCGCACGATCGAGCAAACGTTGGCATTGCGCCGGATCGAGATCACAGGTGCGCGCCGTGGGGTGGCCGTGATCGGTCGAGGTGGCGCCCATCGTCTTGAAAAACGCACGCCGGTTACGATGCGCCGCGAGATAGCCCGACCAGCGTGCGGTGTCCTCGCCGGTGATTTCGCCGAATTTCCGCACATTGGCCGCGAAGCCGTCGAAGGCCGGATCGACCACCGGGTCCGGACGATAAGCGGTGATCACCCGCCCCGGCCACCCACTCTCGCGAATCTTGCGATGATGCAGCAGCGGGTCGAGCGGCGACTCGGTGGTCGCGATGACTTCGATGTTGAAGCGCTCGAACAACGCCCGCGGCCGGAATGCCGGCTGCTGCAGCGCGTGGGCGATGCGATCGTAGATGCGATCCGCGGACGCCGCGTCGAGGCGCTCATCGATACCGAAGACCGTGGACAGCGCATGATCGAACCACAGCCGTGTTGGCGTGCCGCGGAAGAGGTGATAGTGCGACGCGAAGATCTGCCAGATCGCGCGCGGATCGACATCGCTGGCGCTGCCGTCGCGGCGCGGAATGCCAAGCGACTCCATCGAGATGCCCTGGCTGTAGAGCATCCGGAATACGTAATGGTCCGGCGTGATCAGCAGCGCAGCGGGATTGGGGAACGGGGCGTCGTCCGCGAACCATTGCGGATCGGTGTGACCGTGCGGGCTGACGATCGGCAGATCACGGATGGAGGCATAAAGCCGGCGTGCGAGATCGCGGGTCGCCGGGTCGGCGGGAAAGAGACGGTCGGGGTGGAGCTCGAGTGGGGACATGTCAGGCACCGTGAGAACCCGTGCGTGGACGAGCCGCGCTCGTCCTGGCACGGTCAATGAGAGGCGGAGAGGTGTGCCGCGAGGGTCGCGCGTACGCCTTTGGTGAACAGGGATACGACATTGGCCGTGACGGCCGCGCGAAAGCGCATGTGCTTGCCGAGCTCGGTGCCGAACACGGGCGCAAGGTCGAGGAAACCCGCCGCGAGCCGCACCGCGTCGCCATTCGCGGCCGCCGTGATCTCCCGGAATTGCGGCGCCAGCGGGTCGGATACGCTGATCGCGTTGCCATGCTCGTCCGTGCCGCTCGCATAACGGATCCACCCCGCGATCGCGAGGGCGAGATGCGTGATCGAGCCTTCCCCGGCGAGGCGCTCGCGCACCGTGTTGAGCAGCCGTTGCGGCAGCTTTTGCGAGCCGTCCATGGCGATCTGCTGCGTCCGATGCGGCAGCACCGGGTTACGGAAGCGCTGCAGCAAAAGGCTGCGATAGGCACCGAGATCGATGCCCGGCGGCGGCGGCACCGTCGGCGCGATCTCCTCGGCCATCAGCCGCTCGACGAGCGCACCGAGCTGCGGGTCCGAGCATGCCTGCCAAATGTATTCGTGGCCGGCGAGATAGCCGAGATAGGCGAGGGTCGAGTGGCTGCCGTTGAGAAAGCGCAGCTTCATCGTCTCGAACGGGCCGACATCGTCCGCGAACTGCACGCCGGCGTGCTCCCACGCCGGCCGGCCGCCGGCGAAGCGGTCTTCCATCACCCATTGAAAGTATGGCTCGCAGACCACCGGCGCAGCGTCGCGCACGCCGAGAATTAGCGCGGCTTCGGCGATGTCGCGCTCGGTCGTGGCGGGCACGATGCGATCGACCATCGTGGACGGGAACGTGACGTGTGCGCCCACCCAGTCGGCGAGCGCCGGGTCCCAGAGCTGCGCGAGCGCGAGAACGATCTGCTCGACCACCTGGCCGTTGTGCGGGAGGTTGTCGCAACACAGCACGGTGATCGGTCCTGCCCCCGCCGCGCGCCGCGCCGCGAGACCGGCGACCAGCACGCCCGGCGCGCTGCTCGGCGCATCGCGATGGGCGAGATCGTGCACGATATCCGGATGCTGTGGGTTCAGCTTCCCCGAAGCGGGATCGTGGCAGTAGCCTTTCTCGGTCACGGTCAGCGAGACGATCCGCACCCCGGGATCGCTGAAGCGCGTCATCAGCGCCGCGCGATCGATGCCGAGGAAGAGCAGCTCCCGCACCGAGCCGACGACGCGCGCCGCCGTGCCGTCGGCGCTCTTCATCAGCAACGTGTAAAGACCGTCCTGTGCCGCGAGCATACGGGTTGCCGTCGGGGTCTTGAGGCTCACGCCGCAAATGCCCCAGCGATCGTCGCTCGCCAGGATGTCGTCGACGACCACCGCCTGATGGGCGCGATGGAACGCACCGATGCCCAGGTGAACGATGCCGATGGCGACGCGCGACGGGTCGTAGTGCGGTCGCGCAACGTCGGCGGCGACGTCGCCGAGCGTGGCAAAGGACAGCGTATCCATGGTTCAGGCAGTCTGGGGGTGTTCCTTGACGCGGGACACGAGTTGCGTCGGATTGACGAAACGCAGCGCGATCAGCAGCCATATCAGCGTGACGACCATGTAGATCATCGCCATGGCATCCACCGATTGTGGTGCCCGCACGCCCGCGGCGAAGACCGCGTAATACAGCGCCACCACCAGCGTCTGCGAATCCGGCCCGGCGGTCAGGAAGGTGAGCTCGAACAAGGCGATGGTGCGTACGAGCACCAGCAGCGACGCGGCGAGAATGCCCGGCCCCAGCAGCGGCACCAGCACGTGCCAGAACATGCGGCCCGTGTTCGCCCCGAACACGCGCGCCGCGGATTCCAGGTTGGGATCGATCTGCTCGATGAACGGGGTCATCACCAGGATCACGAATGGCGCCGCCGGAATGAGGTTGGCGAGGATCACGCCGTAGATCGTGCCGGCAAGGTGCACCTGGTAGAGCACGGTCGCGAGCGGGATGCCGTAGGTGATCGGCGGCACCATCAGCGGCAGCAGGAACAACAGCATGAGTGCGCGCTTGCCCGGAAAATTCCGCCGCGCGAGGGTGTAGGCCGCGGGTACGCCGATCAGCAGCGCCAGGAACACGACCGCGAACACGACCTCGACGGTGACGTAGAGCACCGAGTCGAGCTGGAACTCCTTCCATGCGGACGTGTACCAGGTCGTGGTCCAGCCTTCCGGCAGCCAAGTGCCGAGCCAGCGGCGGGCGAAGGAGCTCGTCGCCACCGCGGCGATCATGAAACCGATGTTGACGACGAACAGCGTCATCAGGCCCAGCAGGAGTCCACGCCAGGCGCGGTCGAGGATGTTGCTCATCCCTTGCCTCCGACCACCGGCCCTCGATAGAACAGGTTGCGCAGGGCGAGCACCCCGGCGACGATCACGAGTTGCACGGCGCCCATGATCATGGCGATCGCGGAAGCGAGCGAATAGTCGTACTGCTCGAAGGCCGCTTCGTACGCGGCGATGGAAATGACCCGCGTCGGCCCGGCGGGCGAGCCCAGCAGCACCGCAGACGGGAACACCGAGAACGCCTGCACGAACGAGAGGCAGAAGCACATCGCGAGGCCAGGTGCGAGGAGCGGCAGGTAGATCTCGCGGAACTGCGCACGCTTGTCGGCACCGAGCGTCGCTGCGGCACGTGCCAGCACGGGATCGATGCCGGTGATGTACGACAGAATCAACAGGAACGCGAAGGGGAATCCCGAGATCACCAGCGAGATCAGCACGCCCCAGTAATTGTGCGTAAGCCGGATGGGGCCTTCGTACAGATGGAAGAACTGCAGGAACTGTGACAGCCAGCCCTTCGGTCCGAAGTAGGTCAGCATACCTTCGGCGATCAGCACGGTGCCGAGCGTGATCGGCACGACGAGGATGGTCGTCACCCAGCGCTGATACGGCGACTTGATGCGCATCTTGTAGGCGATCGGGAGCGCGAACCCGACGTTGATCAGCGTGGCGGGCAGCGCGAGGCGCAGCGTCGTCCAGATCGTCGGCCACAGGTTGTCGGTGGTGAAGAAGTGGTGGTAGTTCGCCAGCGCGCCGCCCGCCTTCGGCTCGAATGACAACAGGAGCCCGTACAGGAACGGGTAGACGAAGAGCGACAGCATGAAGGCCGCGGCGGGAACGACGAGCAGCAGGCTGCGGTCGAACGGCGCCCGCGCGAGCGGGCCCTTGAACGCGGGGCCGGATGCGGCCTTGGCCGGCGTGGCAACGCTACTCATGCGGATACACCAGCACACGCTCGACGGGCACCTGCATGCGCACGGCGTCGCCCGCGTTATGGACACCCATCGCGCGCACGTGCAGGCGCACGCCAGCGGCGGTCAGCACGTCGAGCAGCGAATCCCGGCCGCCGTACTCGACGTTGTCGATGGTGCCCTCGATGAGGTTGATGCCGTCGCCGGTTACTCCGCGGGGCAGCACGACGATCTCCTCGGGGCGCATGGCGATCATCGCCCGGGCGTCGCCGAGCGCCTGCCGCCGAACACCGGTGAGATAGAGGTCCGGGCCGCCGAGCACAACGCGATCGCCCTCCTCCCGCTCGATCGGCAGCTCGACCACATTGCGATAACCCATGAAACGCGCGACATGCAGGTTGGCAGGCTGCGCGTACACCTCGCGCGGCGTGCCGATCTGCTGCACGACGCCGTCCTTCATCACCACGATGCGGTCGGCGAGCGACAGCGCCTCGTCCTGGTCGTGCGTGACATAGATCGTGGCGCGGCCGAGATCGCGATGGATGCGCCGGATCTCCGAGCGCGTCTCGAGGCGCAGCTTCGCGTCGAGATTGGAGAGCGGCTCGTCCATGAGGATCAGCGGCGGTTCGATCACGATGGCGCGCGCGATCGCCACGCGTTGTTGCTGGCCACCCGACAGCTGGCCGGGCAGCTTGTGCTCCTGGCCCTTGAGTTGGACGACATCGAGCGCGCGCGCCACGCGCGGCGCGATCTCCGATTGCGGCAGGCCGCGCATCTTCAACCCGAAACCGATATTGCGCGCCACGCTCATGTGCGGAAACAGTGCGTAATTCTGGAACACCATGCCGAACCCGCGGCGTTCCGGAGGCAAGGTGTCGATACGGGTGGTGTCCAGATAGATCGTGCCGCTCGACAACGGCAGCAGCCCGGCGATGCAGTTCAGCGCCGTCGATTTCCCGCAGCCGGACGGACCCAGCAAGGCGATGAACTCGCCACGCTTGATCGTGATGGACAGTTCGTTGAGCGCGTTGAAGGCAGCGCCACCGGCCCCGGCGAAACGCCGCGTGACCGCCTCGAGCTTCAGTTCGTTGAACTCGTGCTTCATGCGAGTGGTCCAGCCTTGAACGATGTCAGGCTGAAGCCTGACTTACATGATGCCTTGGAAACCTGCCTGCAACACCCGTCGGTCCACGACATAGGCCCGCGCTTCACCCCCAATCGCATCGCCCAGGAGGCAGGAGCCGGGCCCACGAGCGCGACGTCTTGCGGGTCCGGCTTCAGCCAAACGAGCGCGCGGCCTCCCGCGCGCCCGATCACCGCCTCCCGCACAAACGATTACTTCGTCTTCTGTGCGCCGACCTGCTGGTCCCAGATCCGGAACGCTTCGACCTGTGCCTTCGGTTCCAGCGATTGCGTGTGCGGGAACTGGGCCAGCCACTTGTCGTATTCCGGACGGCCATACTCCTTGATCGCGTCCTGGCTTTCCTTGGGCGCCATCGACAGCGTCACGCCCTTCACCGCCGGGCCCGGATAGAAGTAGCCCTTGTCGTAGGTGTAGGCCTGCGCTTGCGGCGTGAGCAGGTACGCCATCAGGTCGAGCACCGCGGCCACCTTTTCCGGCGCGACGCCCTTCGGGATCACCATGTAATGGGCGTCGTTAATCCACGTCATGCCCTTGAACGGCTCGACCTTGTAGCTCTTCGGCACGATGCCCAGCACGCGCGGGTTGATGTCCCAACCCGTCATGGTGATGGTCATGTCACGCGAGCCTTCGCCGAGCTCCTTCATCACCGCGCCCGTGCCGGTCGGGTAATACTCGATGCAGCTATTGAGATCCTTCAGATAGGCCCAGGTCTTTTCCCAGCCGTTGACGGGATCCTTCGGATTCTTGTCGCCGAGGAGGTACGGCAGGCCCATGATGAACGTGCGTCCCGGGCCCGAGTTCGCCGGCCGGGCGTAGATCAAGCGGTTCGGATTGGCCTTGCACCAGCTCAGCAGTTCGGCGGGTGTCGTCGGCACCTGTTTCACCTTGTCCGGGTTGTATTCGACCAGCGGTCCCGCCGGCATGAACGTGACGGCGATGCCGTAGTTGCCCGCGAGCTCCTGCATCTTGGCCGCGGGTGGTTGGTAGTTGGCGATCAGATTGGGGAACTTGGCGTTGTAGTTCGGCAGGAGCTGCATCAGCACGCCCTGGTCGATGCCGGCCGCAAGGAAGTCGGTGCCGGTGAGAACGAGATCGATATCACTGCGGCCGGCGCCCTGCATGGCCTTGAGCTTGCCGGGGAGCTCCGGGGCGGGTGCCTTGGTGAAATTGATCTTCGATACCACGTTGCCGTGACTCTTCTGGTAGGCCTCGATGGCGTCCTGCGTCAGGGCAAGGTTGCCCGCAACGTCGACGACATTGATCGTCACGGGCGACTTCGGCATTGCGGGCACCTGCGCCAGAGCGCCGGTACTCAGCAATGCGGCGGCAGACATCGCCGCGGCCGTGGCGCGCAGCAGCAGCCGGCGCGTGGAACTCGGTTCGAACTTCGCGTGCATGGCGTTCCTCCTTTGCGGATTACGACGCGCGCCGCATCTGGCGGGTCGGTGTTGAAGTGCTTCGCGTTGTTGCTCGCACGATCAGGCTTTCACCGTCGGACGTGTCATGGCGTGCCGCGGCTTGGCCGGGGCGACGGCATGCCTGCCGGGCGCCCCGCCCTCGACGGCATCGATGCGCCGCCGGAATTCGCGCGCCACGCGTGACAGGTGATGCCGCATGGCTTCGCGTGCACTGTCCGGGTCCTGCGCGGCGATGGCCGACACAATAGCTTCGTGGTCGAGCAGGGTTTTCGCGCGCAGAGCCGGAGTGTGGAAATGCCGTTCGGTGCGCGTCCACAGGTCGCTGCGGCGCTGGTCCCACAGGTTCGACACCACCCAGGTCAGCGCGCCGTTGCCGGTCATCGCGGCAATGCGCTCATGGAACTCGCGATCGGCGGCATCGCGTTCGGCGAAGTCGTCGGCATGCACGCGCATGCGCTCGATGGTCGCGCGCAGGGCGCGCACCTCGGCCTTGGTGTGATGGCGGGCAGCGAGGGCGGCAATCTCGCCTTCGATCACCGCGCGCGCGGAAAGCAGCTCGAACGGACCGGGGCCTGAATCATTGGGTACGACGGCATTCACCGGCGCGGTGCCGCGAGCACTGGACGCCTCACGCACGAAGATACCGGTTCCGACCCGGACTTCCACCAGGCCGGCCAATTCCAGGGAGATGATGGCCTCGCGCACGGACGTGCGGGAAACGCCGAGCAATGCGGCCAGCTCGCGCTCGGCCGGCAGCTTGGAACCGACGCGATACTCGCCCTGCTCGATCAATGCGGCAATCTGTCCCGCGATCTGGCGGTACAGCCGCAGCGGCTCGACAGCCTGTAATGGCACCCGCGCTCCTCCGTCATGCGCCCTGATGGACGGCGGGTGCGTGGGCTTCGATCTGGGCCTGTCACTCGCGAGCGGACTGTACGCCCGCGTCGAAGGGGCGGTCAAGTGGCCTGACCACCGGGCCAGATGGTCAGGGCGGCGACTTCATGGCGCCGCAAATGCGGGGTTCACCACGACCTTGAAAGGTAGCGTCTCGCCCGCGGTGCCATCGAGACTCGTCATCACGACATTGCGATCATCGGGCGCGCCGGGAACCGATCCGTCGCCATTGAGCACGCAGGATGTGTAAAAGTATCCCGGGATGCCGCGCAGCGCGGAAAGGGAATCGAAGTGGTAGTTCGGCGGATCGGTATCGAAGCGCAGCTGATGCTCGACGGACGGGACATCGAACGCATCGAGCGGAAGGCACGTGCTCTGCTGATACAGGAGCGATTTCCTGAGGTCTCCGGCAATGCCGGGGCTCGTCGACGTCGTGATACGCCAGGCGGCGCGTGATGCATTGCTCGAGCTCGAAAGGCTCTTGGTCAGCACGGCCGCCGGATCGGTGAGCACCGCGAATCGGAAGAAACGGCGGCTCGGTAAACCATCCACCCGGACAGCGGGATTGGTGAGCGCACCAAACGAGAGCTGCATCGTCAGGGCGAACGGCGTCAGGCATGACGCGCTGAGTTGGCGGTTCCCGAGCGTCCCTGTCAGGCAACTCCGCGGCTGTACCTGCTCGATCAGGGTCTGACTGGCGGTCACCTGCGCTCGGGTATAGACATGGCTTCCAATATGGATGTAATCGCTGGCGTTGAAATAGGTGAAGTAGGTCGGCTCCGAAATGTCCTTTGTGCCCACGATCACCACGTCCTGCTCCGCCGAAGTGGTGTCGGGACCCACGGCGCCGCGGTAAGCCACCTGCAGGTAGACATCACTCACGCCGAACGGGATGGGCGAGGCCGCGAAGTCGAACGCGAGGGCGCGGGTTGCCCCGGCGTCCAGCGAAAGCGGTATGGGACGCGACACGACGATCGTCTCGTCCGTATCATCGATATCGAGCGGAATTGCCGATGAACGACTGTTGTCACGACAGCTCAAGGGCGACTTCGCAGGCGAGCCGTACTCACCGGCCAGATCGGCGCGGTAGCAGGTGTTCCGATGGTATTTGACAATGGCGACGGCCGTACCGTTGTAGAGATGCTGCGGCAGGGACGAACCGTCGTCCTGCAGCGGTGGGGTGGCGTTCGTCAGCTTGAGGCGCACCGCCGTGAAGCCGTTCGCGCTGGCGTGGTCTGCAACGGCGTATGCGCCCTCCTCCGGCAGACTGATACGCAGGCGGCCATTGAAGAAATAGTCGAGCAAGCCTGCAGAATAGGCCACGGCGCGGGGAAGGAGCAGAGCGGCACGTTCGTCGTAGATGGCGGGGTCGAGTACATAGAGCGGCCCTGGCATCAGGACGCCAGCGGCATTCAAGGGATCATGAAGCACACTCTTACGCGCCATGCGCATCGGGGATGAAGCCGATTTTGCGTACGCGTCGTAGACCGTGCCGGTCAGGTAGGCAGCGCGGTTTCCGTTCGGAAATGTGTATATCTGATATGTATACGCTGCGGGGTCCGGATTCGGAGCCGGGTAATCCGCGTTCCCGATGTTCGCTGCCGGCGTGAAAAATCCGCGGCTGCTGTAGTCGGCCAAGCCTCTGCCGGAGAGTGATCCCTGCCCCGGAGCAGTGCTCCAATATTTGCTGTAGTGAGCGAAGCGCGGAATTGGATAGCCAGAGTAATCGATGCCTGCCAACGGCCTCGTGGCGACGACCATTTGTCCATTCAGAAACCCACCCAAGGTGACCGACGACGCCCCTTTGGCGCGCGCATCGATGTACTTCTCGTAGTCGGAGGCATGACTTGTCCCGTGCGATTCATTGCGCGTATGTTGGGGCTGCGCCATGTCTTGGTTCAGGTGCAGCACATCACCCAATGCACGAAACGTAGTCGCCCAATATGCCTTGCGCTCGATGCCGGTTGCAGCAACCTGGGTCTGAAGCGTCTTGTCCCATCCCGTCAGCGCCCGCCACATGGCCTCGCGAGCATCCGTCAAAGAAAAATGATTCCGGCGTGTGGTGTCTTCTCTCGCCAGTGCCGGGGAAGCGAACGGATCGAGTGCGCCGCTCGCCCAGGTTGGTGCGGTTGCGGAGGCATCTTGGGCAGGACAAATCGGCCAGGCATGAGGGTCGGTAAGTGCACGGTTGTGAAGTGGATCGAAAAAATGCTTGCAGAAGCGGTTGAAATTGCCGAAGGCATCATCTAGCGGCTCCTTTTCCTCTGCCACCCAAGAACCTGCGAAAATGCCGCCGTCGTCCTCACGGATAGCGCCGCGCATCAGCCATCCAGTAACACGAAATGGAATGCTGACCGTCCCCGTCCTGGCCCTCGACACCAGGCATCTTGTCCGCGTCATGGTCGAATGGATAGCGAATGACGCGCCAATGCGCCTCAGCTCCACGCACGTCGACGTAAATTGAACCGAGTGACGTGTACCGCAAAGATGGTATGCCCAAGCCCCGGCAACAAAGGCCGCTGTCCGTGGCAAGTCTGGATTGCGCATACGCCTGCCATAAGAAATCCGTGCATGCGTTGCCAGCTCGTAAGCGTTACTATTTCTGCGCAGCACAATACTGTGACGAGAGCCAGATGCGACAGCTTCATCGATCCACTTCACTTGAATGCCTCTCGTGCGTTAAGTCGTTCAAGAGCGCATGCTCTCATCCCACTTCAAGAAGGTCGATCCAGAAGAGCATTTGCGAACAACTGCCTTGCGTCTTGCGCAGACGTAGCTAACGATTCAGCTTCCGCGTACATGGCACGGTACAGCGTCAATCTGTTCGCGGTGCTTTCCCGGTCATCTCCACAGTCGGCTCTCGCCATCACATCACGGTAGGTATCCAATCCGTCGCGAGGGCGCTTCCGAATCGAGCTCCAGCACCACTGCTTGGGCATGTTCGTCTTTGACCTGAATGTTTCGATTTGTAGAAGTAAATGTTGATCGTGTTCTGCGCCGATCAATCGGGCAGAATCTTGGCCCGAGTGAGCCGGAAGCTGAAACGCCCCGCATCGTCCGTCGACACCAGGTCCAGCTTCGCGCATCCCGAGCGAGCCTGTACCGGAAACGGCGTTGTCACCTCCCACGCCCCAATCACATAGACGCCAGCGAGTGGCAGACCGGTGCTGCCGTCGATCACGCGGCCTTCCAGCGCAGACGCTTCGCAAGCCCACGCCACGAGGAAAAACGCGATCGCAGCCCACGCTCCGATCTTCCGTAAGTTCCGGGGACCATTACATCTGATCGATTCGCCAGATCCCATCGCTGTCCCTGATCAAAAGCACGTGGTACTCGTATGCGCCGTCAGGCATATTCTGCTGGAGCGTGATGTCGGCGTAGCTTTGTGTGACGGTGATGTCGCTGATCTTCCCGAGGCCCTGGACTACAGCCGGCAATGTGCTGCCGAGGCGGGTGAAGGCATCGCGATACCGGTCACGGGTCGTCACAGTGATCGCATTGACGGCGTTTGTGATATCTCCCGTGGCCAGCCGCCGGAGCATTCCGGTATAGACGCCGCTGACGCGGGCCGCGAGCGCCTTGGCATCGTACACGTGCACCTTGCGCCGCGTCATGTAGACCGACTTATTGGAAGCATCGAATACCGTGACCCGCACCACGTACGTCCCAGGATTTGCGAAGCTCAGCGCTACCAACGCCGTGCCGTCGGTAAGTGACGTGAGGGTCCGCTCCGCTTTGCCGTCATCGTTCGTGTCGATTTCGATGCGCTGAAATGGCAGTGCTCCGCGGTTGTTGATGGTCATGGTTGCACTTAGCGGTGCCATACCCTCCTGCTGGTCGATCAAGACCTCGAACGGTGCTCTTCCTGTGCTCCCGACCGTGATCGTCTTCTGTATCGTAGTACCGTCCGCGGCCAAGAGAGTCACTGACAGTGCGTTGCTGCCAGGCTGAAGCGGCACGTTGTTGACGAAGAACCGGCCCAGCGGGTCGAGCGCAGCCAGTACGCCATTGATGCTGATCGCGCTATTTGCGGGCGCGACGACGGTGCCGCCGATGACAACGTTGTCGTCGCTGACGCTCGCGCCGTCGGTCCCGGCGTCGAACGCGAGTGCCGGCGCTGCAACGACCTGGACGGTCACTGGCTTGGAGGTAACCATCAGGCCGGTTACATCAGTGACGCGCGCGGCGACGGTGTAGGTTCCGCTGGCAGCTCCCGTCCAATCCAGCGTATACGGGGGCGCCGTGATCGTGCCCAGTACCGTTGCTCCACGAAGGAACTCGACCTGCCTGATCGCGGTTCCTGTTTCAGCTGCGAAGGCCGTCAGCCTTATGGCGCCTGGCGCGACGTATACCTGGCCGGCCGCTGGCTCGAACAACTCGACCCTCAGATCCCGGACAGTGATTGCGGCGGCCACGGACGTCGCCGTGGTGCCGTCGGTTGCAATCGCACGAGAGGTTATGGAATGCGCGCCGATCGCCGCACCCGTCCACGTGAAGGTCGCGGTGGCGGTGCTCGGGCCGTTGTAACCCACGCTACCGAGAAGGACGCCATCCGCCAGGAACTCGATCCTCGCCAGCGTCCGCCCGGGCACGGTCCCAACGGCACTCAAGCTGATGGGTTGTACTTGCGCATAAGCAGCCCCCGACACCGGCGCCGACAGGACATCGGTGGGAGTGCTCGTCGCGGAGACCTGAACCGTCGTCACGGCAGAAGTCGCGATGGCGCCACGGTTGTCCGTCGCCCGCGCTGCCATCGCAAAGGTGCCGACAGGAGCTCCGCTCCACGTGAAGGTGTACGGCGCGGAAGTCAGCGCCGCCAGGATCGCCGTTCCGTTCAGGAACTCGAGCTTCGCGACGCTGCCGTCCGCGTCCGTTGCCGTCGCCGCCAGCGTGATGCTCTGCCCGGACACGAATACAGCGCCTTTGACCGGACTGGTAAGCGTCACGGCGGGGGCCTTGTTCGCCACCACCGAGATGCTCGCCGTCGCTGACATTCCAGTCGCTCCAAGATCATCGGTTGCCTTGGCGGCGAGCACGTGGGTTCCGAGGGAGGCCGTCGTCCAGTTGTAGGCGAATGGTGCGATGGTCGACGTCCCGAGGAGCTTCGTCCCGTCGTAGAAGTCCACCTTCACGATGCGTCCGCCCGTGCGAGACGTGCTTGCCGTAGCGGCCAGCGCAATGGGATCAGGGGCGATGAAGACGATCCCGGTCTTCGGTGCCGTAAGGCTCACGACCGGGAGGATGGGCGCCGTGGCGGTGATGGTTACCGGAGCCGAAGCTCCGCTGTTGCCCTGCAGGTCATACGCTTTGGCGATAACGGACAGCGTACCGACCGGGGGCGCACTCCAGACGAGCTGGTACGGCACTGTCGTCGCGCTGCCCAGCACCGCCGTGCCGTTCAGGAAATCCACGCGCCCTACCGCGCCATCGGGCGCGATCGCACTGGCTGCCAGCGTCAGTGGGATTCCGGCTAGGATCGAGGTGCCCGGAGCCGGGCTCGTGACTGCGGTCACGGGCAATCGCGCGTGTGGCAGGACCTGGATATGCACGGGCGCGGACACGCTGGCGACTCCAAGTTCGTCGACGGCGCGCGCCCACAGTGCGTACTCGCCGGCAGTGGGATTGGTCCATGTGCCCTGATAAGGCGGCGCGAAGGACGTTGCAACCACGGAAGTCCCGGCGACGAACTCGACGCGCTGGATCGAGCCCTGCGTGCTGCTGGCCGACGCCTGCAGCTGGACCACGCTCGACGCGGTAAGAGTCTGGCCGGCAATGGGCGTGGTGAGGTCGACCTGAGGCGGTGTGCGTGACGGGACGACGTGCAGTGTTACCGGTGCGGACTTGCCGATGTCGCCAGCAGAGTCGGTCGCCGTGGCCCAGATCGCGTGCGGTCCCACGGACGCGTTCGGCCATACGACTGCGTAACCACCATTCGCGGCGTTGCTCGCTGTGAGGGACCCGATACGGACGTCGCCATCGTAAAAGTCCACCCGCACGATCGTTGCAGGCGGCGGAGCGACGGAATAGGTTGCGGTCGCGTACAGCACCGGCGACGCCGGGGCCGCATAGCTGACCGTCCTCGAGGGGACCACAACGGTAACGGTAGGCGTCGCCGCAACCGCCGTGACTAAAGCGATGAACAGGCCTACCGTGCGCGCGCACAGTGCCAGCAAGTGTGGTGCGCGCTTCACGGTGCAGCCTGGACGGGATTGACGACGACAATCAGCTCGGCCAAGGTTCCCTTGCCGAACTGCCCAGTACCCCGGAAGATCGCCTGGAACCGGTGCACACCGGCGGTAGGCTGGATCGCAAGCATTGCTGTGCCACTCGCGACCGGCACGCTCCCGAGAAGCCGGCCCGCGTCGCTGAAGTCGACCGTACCGGAGTAGCGCGCGTCGGCGGTCACGGCGCGCAAGGTAACGACCTGCCCTTGGATCGCCGGATTGACGTCTGCGGCGAGCGCGAGCGGGACCGTACGGTCATTGAGCTTCGCGACAAATGCATCGACGTCGTAGCCGGATACATAGGCATTGCCGAAAGCATCGACGGCAAGGCCCGTCGCTACGCCGCCGCCGAGCGTGGTCGAGTAGCGCAAAGCGCTGAGATCGGGTGCGATCTTCATCACGAACGCGCCGTATACGTCGGTGCCCGCCTCGTTCTGCACCAGCGGCAGTGATCGATTCGGGAATGTGGTTCCGGCCGCGTACACCGCTCCACTCGGGTCCACCGCGAGGCGCAATGGATAAGGCTCGGAACCAACGTCCTTGACCAGGCTGCCGCCAGAACTGCCGATGGCCGCTACCGCTCGCCACGCGCTGCCGTCCGCAGCGAGCTTCGCGATAAATGCAGTCTCGCGGCTTTCGCGCACGGTTCCCGCGTCGAACGCCACCGTGGTCTGGAAAGCATTCGTCGTTCCCACGAAGGGAAGGCTCGCGCTCTTGCCGCCCACCAAAAGCGAGCCATCGGGCGCAAGGACCACGTCCGTCGCACGCTCGGCATCACCGCCACCGAGACGCGCCACGAACAGCAGCGCCTGTCCTGTCGGGCTCACCTTCAGCACGAACGCATCGCGATTCTGCGTGTCGGCGGTATCCGGCGACCCGCCCGTAACCGGAAGATCAGCCGCAAGAGCCTGCCCGGCTACGTAAGCATTGCCCGCGGCGTCGATCACCACGGCGTAGCCGGTGCTCGCCGTGTCCCACGTCGATTGATCGGTCGCCGGCGCTATCGATGAGCGTGATCCCTTGACGGTGAGATACGTCGAGTAGATCGTTGCGCCCGCTGGCGAGAGCTTCAGCAGGTAGGGGCCGCCACCCACTGCCGCTCCGGCCGAGACTGCCGCGCCGGAGGTCGTGCCCAGACCGGCGCCGGCCACCCCGGTCAGATACAGGTTCCCCGCGCCATCGATGGCAAGTGCACGAACCGTCTGCACGGCGCCATCGAGAGGACCGGCAACCTGCTGCATGGAGCCGGTGCTCGAGACCCTGTAGACAAACTTCGACCCGGCCACGCCGAACGTTCCTGCGCGCACGGGGAGATCGATGGGGTAGGCATAGGCGACGACGTAGGTGCTGCCGCCGGCGTCGACGGCAATCGCTTCCACCTGGTCAGGACCGATATAACTCATCGCCCCGGCACCGATCACCTTTTTGGAGCGCGTTCCAACGACGGTCGTGAAAGTGCGCGCTCCGGTCTCCGGCGTCAGGCGTGAGACGAACAGCAGGTCGATTCCTGCATTGGTGATCGTCGCTGCATCGATGCCGGGGAAGTCCGTCGACGCGACCGATCCTGCGACGTATGCAGCTCCATCCGCAGCCACCGCCAGGTTGAACGTGCGATCCGCGCCCGTGCCGCCGAAACGGGTCATGTACTCGACGAGTGGTGCCGTGGCGGGAGGCGGCGTCGTCGTGACTATCGCCGCCACCACCGGGAATGAACGCGTGACCGATGGGGCAGCGGCGAAGCTCGCATTTCCGGCCTGGCTGGCCTGCACGGTGCATGTCCCGGTCGTGAGCAGCTTTGCAGCGGCGCCGCTGATCGAGCATACGGTTGGAGTCTGGGAGACGAATGCGATGGGTAGCCCCGATGCGGTGAACGCACTCAGAGCGACCGGCGAATCCGCGAGCGCATGCGCATCGGGGATCGCGAAGGTAATCATCTGGAATGCCGGCTGGACGGTGAAACTCTGATCAACCGCGACCGCGGCCTGGAAATTGGCGTCGCCTGCCTGCGAGGCGCGCAGCGTGCACGTGCCTGGAGAGCGTGCGTACACCAGCGGCCCATTCATGACGCAGATTGCCGGCGTGATGCTTGCGACGCCAACGGCGAGGCCCGACGTCGCGACAGCCTCGGCAGCAATGCCACCTGCGTTGAGTCGCAACGCCGCTGGCGAGATGAATGTGATCGTCTGGGCGGCGCGCGTGACGGAAAAGCTGCGATCGGCGGGTGCCGCGGCGGTATAACTGGCATTGCCCGTTTGCGTCGCACGCACGGTGCACGTGCCGGCCGCGAGTGCGGTGACGGTTGCAGCGTTCAAGCTGCACACGGCCGGGGTCATGGTCGCGAACGCTACGGGCAGACCCGAACTGGCGGTCGCCGTGACCGTGAAGGGGTCGCTGCCCATCGCGCGGTCGGCAATGACACCGAAGGTGATGCTTTGCGGAGCAGGCGCGATGGTGATGGCGAACGTTTGGGTCGCATCCGGAGGCGTGCCGTTGCGCGCCAGCAGCATCCCGGCAAAGGTTCCTGCCGAGCTCGGCAGACCGGTGATGGAACCGGTGGTGGCGTTCAGCGTCAGCCCGGGTGGCAACGCGCTGGAACTGACCGAGAACGTCGGGCTGGGCGCGCCCGACGCCGTGAGCTGATGGCTGTACGCGGTATTGAAGATGCCGTTGGGGGGCGGCGCGCTGGTGAACGACGGGGGCGCAGCCACTGCGGCAATGTTCGTGAGTGTGAACGTTGCGCTGAGGCCATTGACAGTCGCCAGGACGGCATAAGTGCCTGCCACAGCGTTGGCGACGAACGCAGGAGCCGTTGCCACCCCCGTCGAAGAGGTCACGGCCTGAACGGTACGCGTCGCGCCGAAGAGGCCCGATGCGCCACTGGCCGGCGCAGTGAATGTCACCGTGGCGCCGGCGACCGGGGTGCCCGTGCCGCTCTTCACGACTACCGTGAGGGCTGCGGCGAAGGCAGTATTGATGGCTGCCGACTGCGGAGTACCGGCAACGATGGCCAGTGTGCCGGCCGCCGGTGCTGCGCTAGCATTCAACAGTACTGAAACGGCGTTGGCGGCACCGCCTGCTACGGCGAGATCCGCGCGACCGTCGCCGTTGAAATCCGCGGTCGCGATGGCCATGGGCTGCGCGGCGACACCATAGTGCACCGGCGCACCAAACGCGCCGGAGCCCGTGCCTGATAGCACGACGATGTCGTCACCCAATTCGTCGAACACGGCGGCATCGAGCTTGCCGTCACCGTCCAGATCGGCGAGTACGACGCCGGCGGACGCGGTACCGGCGGCGTACGTCACGCCCGGCGCGAGGACGCCGCTGCCACGGTTGAGGAGCACGGAAACGCTGTTGCTCCAGGCGTTCGCGACAACGAGGTCGATGCGGCCATCGCCATCGAGATCGGCGAGCGCCAACCCCTGCGGCGACCAGCCCACCGCATATTCCGTTCCGAACCGGAACTGCCCGCCGCCGGTGCCCAGCAGGACCGCAACGGTGTTGGCATCGGCATTCGCGACGACAAGATCCTGCACGCCATCGCCGTCGAGGTCGCGAATTGCCACAGCCATCGGGTTCGCTCCCGTGGGCAATACAGCGCTCACCCGGAACGTGCCGTCACCGTTGCCGAGGAGCACCACGACCGACTGGCCGGGAACGCCGCCACTCGTGCCGTTGGTGACCACCAGATCGGCTCTGCCGTCGCCGTCGAGGTCACCGGCTGCAATGCCGAACAGCGCCACCCCGACCGGCACGCTCGCCGCGCGCAGGAACGCGCCATCGCCTTTGCCAAGCAACACCGAAACGTCCTGGCTCAGCAGATTGGTGACGGCGAGATCAACCTTTCCATCGGCGTTGAAATCGCGTGCGACGAGCGCCATGGGTCCGACGCCGGCGGCATAGGCCAGTGCAGGTGCAAACGAACCGTCGCCCTGCCCCAGCAGCACCGAGACCGTTCCCTCCGACCAGTTGGCGATCGCGAGATCCGGTATGCCGTCCCCGTTGAAATCCGCCGTGGCCATCCCATCTGGAAACAACCCGGTGGCGTGGTTGACGGGCACCTGGAACAGCGGACCGGAGCTGACGATGGAGACCGTGATGCTCTGGGCGACGCTCACCGCCGCGTCGTACGTCGTATCCCCGGCCTGCGCCGCGCGCACCGTGCACGCCCCTGCGGCGAGCGCCGTCAATTTGCTGCCACTGACCGCGCAGGTGGCCGGTGTCAGCGTCGTGAAGGTAACCGGCAACCCGGACGATGATGTCGCGACGAGGTTGCTCGCCGGAGCCCCGACGAATTGGTCGACGACACGACTGAAGGTGATCGTCTGCAGCAAGCCGGCGGTGGCAGCCGACGACGATAACGCCGCGCCGACTATCAGGGCTGCCGTACGTCGCCAGAATCGCCGTGCTGCGGCAGGTACGCTGCGCAGCACGCTTCGGTGATGACGGCGAGGGTGCCAACTGGGCTGGCAGGAGTTGAAGCGATGCATGGGTGCGATGCCTGAATGTTTCGCAGCCTACTGATCGATTGCCCTTCTTCCACCTGTCAATGCTGCTAGCGGCAGCAGGTCGGTACGTAGCGGACGTGAGCGCAGCAGACGCTCGGCCCGGCACAGGCGTCCTGCCTCCAATTGGAGGAATTCCACCAGCGAAGCTCGTGAAGCTCCATGCGCCGGATGGCCTAGGCCAAAACGCCGGATCCACTGCCCTTCGCTTAGCCGAAGTACAGACAGCCAACATGCCCGGCCCCCCGTGTTTGGAGGCCGCCATATCTTGGTGATATCATTTCGATACGAACCGGGCAGAAGCACCGGTCAAGGAGGAGACGATGGATCGCACTACAGGTCTGGCGAAAGACACGCACGAGGAAAACCCGATCACCACCTGGAACGGCTTCCTGGCGCTGGCTGTCGGCTTGCTGCTGCTGGCGGCGGCGATCTATCTCTTCTACGACACGCTCTCGGGCGCGCGCGTGGCCCACGAAGGCCTCAGCGTCGGGCGGCTGCTCACCTCAATCGCCATTTTCATCGTTAGCCTTCTCGTGCTGACCGGCCTCTACACGCTGCAGCCGAACGAAGCCGCCATCGTGCAGCTCTTCGGGGACTACCGGGGCACGACGCGCACGCCCGGGCTGCGTGCGACCAATCCGTTCTACACGCGCAAGAAGATCTCGCTGCGTGCGCGCAACCTCAATGGTGAACGGCTCAAGGTCAACGACAAGCGCGGCAATCCCATCGAGATTGCGGCCGTGGTCGTCTGGCGAGTCGACGACACCGCGAAGGCATTCTTCGACATCGACAACTACGAGAACTATGTCAAGCTGCAGGCCGAAGCGGCGGTGCGCCATCTCGCGTCGTCGTTCGCCTACGATGACGCCGACGGCACGCCGGCCGGCAAGGCGGCGGAGCCGACGCTCCTCGCCAGCGCAGACGTGGTGGTGAAGGCGCTGGTGCGCGAGTTGGAGGCGCGCTTCGAAAAGGCCGGCGTGGTCGTCGAGGAGGCACGCCTCACCCACCTCGCCTATGCGCCGGAAATTGCCCAGGTCATGTTGCGCCGGCAACAGGCCGAAGCCATCATCGCCGCACGGCAGAAGATCGTGCACGGCGCCGTGTCCATGGTGCAGATGGCGCTCAACGAGCTCTCCGAGCGCAACGTCGTCGAGCTGGACGACGAGCGTCGCGCGACCATGGTCAACAATCTTCTGACCGTGCTGTGCGCGGAATCGGAAGTGCAGCCGGTGATCAACACCGGGACGCTGTACTCCTGAGGTCTCTTGCGGCGTACGCCGTCTTTGACCCCGGGGCTCCCATGCAACGTCTATCCTGGAGCGTGTTGATCATCGCCGTGGTCGTCGCGACGGCCGTCGTGCTCGCAACTGCCCCGCAGTTGCCGCCTCACGTCGCCGCGCATTTCGCCCTCAACGGCATCCCCGACCACTGGCTCGACCGCGACAGCTATTTGGCCCTGATGCTGTTCCTCGTCGCCGTCATGCCCCTCGCGGGCGCGCTCGTCGTCGCCATTTTGATCCGCAACGCGCCGGTGCTCATCAACATTCCGAACCGTGCCTACTGGCTGGCGCCGGAGCGCCGGGCTGCGACAGTCGCGTTCGTCACCACCGGGGGGTTGTGGGTGAACGCCGCATTCGCGCTCTTCCTCGCGGGCGTGCACCGGCTCGTGGTGAATGCCAACGAAGCGCAGCCGCCCAGGCTCGCCGCGGTGCCGGTCGGGCTGCTGATCGCCGGCGTGGTGACGATCTCGTTGGTCACGTGGATCGCAATCTACCTGCGCTTCCGACAGGCGCGCGCGGACCGGCATGCCTGAGAAGAAGGCTTTCCTGCTCCGGCTCGATCCGGCAGTGTGGACCGAGCTCGAGCGGCTTGCCCAGGCCGAGCTGCGCAGCGTGAATGCGCAGATCGAATATCTGCTGCGCGACGCGCTGGCGCGGCGCGGGATGGCGCCGAGGGGAAAATCGGGGCCGACCAGGAAGCGAAGCGGCTAGCCCGGCGCCAGCACGGGCGATCGGACGACGACGCGCGTCATTGCACCGCCGGCGGCGGCGGAACGCTCACGCCGTGCCGGCTGGCGACATCGAGGATCTTGGGGATGTTCATTTCGCCACCGACTTCCCGATCCATCTCCTGGAAGAACTGCGCCGCGCCGGCACCGGAATTGATCGACAGGAATTTCGCGCCGCCCGCCTGGAGCCGGAATGCATGCACCACGCCGCGCGGGATGTGGATGAACTCCCCCGCCGAGACGGTCCGCGTCCGGTTGTCGACCGTCACGTCCATCCTGCCCTCGAGGACGTAATACGCCTCGTCCCAGTCATGGAAGTGCGGCGGCGGCCCGGCACCTTCGGGACCATGCTGCAGGAATACTTCGTAGCTCCCCGTGGCCTGCGCGGTGGCGAGGATGGAGATGGTCTCCCCCACTACCCGCAGGGGCACCTGCTCGCCGGGCGTGATCACGAACGACTGCGACTTCATCGACATGACGTGCCTCCCCAACATGAAAGCGATCGGGAGCGCAGCGTACAACAGGGCCGGCCGCCGCGACAACGGGTCGCGCAAAGGCCTTGCGCGATGCTCAGACCGGCGCCGCGCCGCCGCGCCGGGCGATCATGTCGATCTCCACCCGGGCGCCGCGCGCCAGCCCGGTGACCCCGATGCAGGTGCGCGCCGGCCGCCGCCCCTCGGGGAAATAGCTCGCGTAGACCGCATTCATGCGCTGGTAGTCGTCGTCGAAATGGCGCAGGAACACCCGCACCGCCGCCACGTCCGCCAGCGTGAGGCCGCAACCGCGCAGGACGGTCGCGAGATTCTCCATGACCTGATGCGTCTGCTGCTCGATGCTCTCCGGGTAGGGGGACGTGTTCGAGGTGTCGGTGAACGGCATCTGCCCCGTGACGAACACCCAGCCGTCGGCTTCGACGGCGTGACTGAAGGGCGCAACCGGATCCGGCGCGCCGCCGACCATGTGGAAGAGCAGTGCAGACATCGTTGGACCTTCCTGTCGTATCCCGGTAACCGCGGCCGCTCCGCCATGCGCTCCTGAACACCGTGCGAGCGCGCCGCGCCGATTTTCCGTACACTTTGCGGGCCTCGACACGAGCACCGGAGCGTCGACGAGCAAGCAAGACGAACAACCTTCGAACTCCATCACTACCCGCGCCACTGCTCCCATGTGTGTTCCGGCATGCATGCATCCAGCAGCAGCTGCGGTCCTGGAAAGGGTGCCATGAAAACTCGAGCTCTGCTATTCGCCGTCCTCAGCGCGGTGGTTCTCTGGGGTTGCCAGTCCATTCCCGGCAAGATCTCCGACGAGGGAGCCGCGACCAGGAAGCACTGCCAGGGTGGCGACACCGATCCCGAGCATTGCGTGGTCAAGGTCACGTCGTTCTTCTGCTCCTTCTTCAAGTGCCTGCCGTCGGTGGATTTCGACGTCGTGCAGGTCGATGGAGGCGTCGGGCGGGGCAATCGCGTCATGTGGGTGCTGAGCGGGCCCATGGCGGAGTTCGCGGAGCCGGCCATCGTCTTCGAGTCGGGCGCGCCCGGTTTCACTTGCGAGCGTCGCGGGCCAAAGGTGGCAGAGTGCACCAACGCGGGCAAGACCGAGAAGGGCAAGCCGGTCAAGTACTCGATCCGGGTCAAGGACGCGCCCGTGCTCGATCCCTGGATGGTGAACAACTAGTCCGAACGGCTGGCCGCGATGCCGGAATCACCATTCCGGCCCTTCGCAGTTTCGAGTAGCCACTGCTTGGCTTCACGGAGCGCCGCCTCGTCCGAGAGTGCCGCACCGGCACTCTCGATCTCAGCGAACGCTTCTGCGCCAAGCCGTTCCCGGGTGCGCGTGACCAAAGGTGTCAGGAACGCCTCGTCGGCCGCGTCGCGGTGCAGACCGGTCTCGCCCGTCTGCATCTCGGCCGCTCCGTAGAAGCGTGCCGCGTGCTCCCACTGTTCGTAGCAGGCCGCGAGACCCGCGCAGACGTCGAGCGCACTCTGGCCGATGGGCTTCGATCCGGTCTGCTCGGCAATCGCAATCGCCTCCAGCAGCATCCCGCACGCAGCGGTGCCGTCGTTCTCGCCAATGGCCACCATGGCGAGGTTCAACAGCCCGATCGCCGTGAACTCGCGATCGTTGAGGTCACGGGCGAGGGCAATGGCGTCGCGCAGGAGGGGTCCCGCCCGGTCGAGCTCATTGGCACCGCGATGCAGTTGCGCGAGTGCATTCAACGCCGACGCGATCTCGCGCTTGTCGCCGAGCTCGCGTGCCATGCCGAGCGCTGCCGTCAGATGTTCCCTGGCCGTGGTCGCATCGCCTTGCCCCAGACAGGCCATCGCAAGGGGCTGCAGCACCACGGCGATGCTGCGCGTGTCGCCGACCGCGCGCGCGATGGCGAGACTCTCCTCCAACTGTCGCTGCGCTTCGGCGTAGCGGCCCATCCATGAGCCTAGCTGGCCGATGTCGAATAGCGCACGGCAGCGCGCGAGGCTGGCACTGCCTGCAGCCGAGCGCGCGAGTGCCTCGCTCGTGACGCGGTAGCCGAGGTTCAGCAGCCCGCCGAAGATCCAGTAGCGGCGCGCCGCGGAGACGAGTCGCAATCCGAGCTCGGCGCCGTTGTCGGCGTGATCGCACCAGGCATGTGCTGCAAGCAGGTTCTCGCGTTCCGTGTTGAGTCGCTCGAGCCAGACCTTCTGTTCCGGGCCCACCAGCTCGGAACGGCCTTTCTCGTATAGCCCGATGTAGTGCATGAGGTGCCGCGTGCGGGTCGTCGCTTCGTCACCCGATTGCGCCAGGTGCTCGCGTGCATACTGCTGCACGCTTTCCAGCAGCCGATAGCGTTCACCCTCCGCTTCCACGAGAACGAGTGACTTCTCGACCAGCCGTGTCAGCAGATCGAGCACGTCATCGCGGCTGATGGCACCACCGGTGCCAACCGCTTCCGCAGCATCGAGCGTCCATCCGCCGGCAAACACCGACAGGCGCTGCAGCAACAGCCGCTCGGGTTCGGTGAGGAGGTCGTAGCTCCAGTCGATCAGTGCGCGCAGCGTTTGCTGCCGGGGCAGCGCCGTGCGGTCGCTGCTGGTCAGCAGCCGGAACCGATCGTCCAGCCGCGTGGCGATCTGCTCCACGGACATGGCCCGCACGCGTGCCGCGGCGAGCTCGAGCGCCAGCGGAATGCCGTCGAGACGATGACAGATGTTCGTGATGGCCGCGGCGTTGCGCGCGGTGACCTCGAAGCCGCTGCGAACCGACGCTGCACGATCGCGAAACAGGCGCACGGCACCGAATTGCGCCAGCGCAGCAGCCTGCGGCGGATGATCGGGATCCGGCACCGAAAGCGGTGGCACCTGGAAAGTCGCCTCGCCCCCGTCATGCAGGCGCTCGCGGCTGGACGCAAGCACCTTCGCATCGGGACCGGCGCCAAGCAGCTGCCGTGCGATGGTGGCGGCCGCTTCGTCGAGATGTTCGCAGTTGTCCAGGATGACCAGCAGGCGCCGATCGGCCACGAAGCGCAGCAGCGAATCGAGCAGGGAGCAGCCGGTGTCCTCCTTGACGCCGAGCACCGATGCCACCGCTTGCGGCACCAGTTGCGGGTCGGTGAGCCCGGCAAGCTCGATCAGCCAGACGCCGTCGGGGAACGCATCCATGGCGTCTGCGGCCACCTGCAGCGACAGCCGCGTCTTGCCGATGCCACCGGCCCCGATCAGCGTGACCAGTCGCGAGCGGGCCAGCAGTTCCTTGACGGCCTGCAGCTCGTGTTCGCGGCCGACAAACGATGTGACCTGCTGGGGCAGGTTGTTGGGCGTCGATTCGAGCGAGCGCAGCGCCGGGAATTCGCGCCGTAGTCCTGGATGCACCAGTTGATACAGATGCTCGGGCGTGGAAAGGTCCCGCAGCCGTACGCGGCCAAGATCCTGCAGTGAGGCGTCTTGTGGCAGGCGGTCGCGGACCAGATCGACGGCAGCCTGCGACAGCAGCACCTGGCCGCCATGCGCGGCATTCATGATGCGCGCGGCGCGATTGACCGGGTTGCCGTGAAAGTCCGCCTCGTCCTGCGCGACGACGCCGACGTGCACGCCGCACCGCGCACGCAAGGCGATCCCGTGCGTGTGCGCCGGATCGGCAAGCGCCGACTGCAGTTCTATGACCGCATGGAGCGCGTCGAGCGGATCGGGGAATGCCGCATAGATGCCGTCACCCGTCATCTTGACGATACGGCCGTGGTGGTCCCTGACCGCGGCGCGAGCGAGTGCATCATGCTCGGCGAGCGCCGGACGCATTCGCTCGGGGTCCTGCTCCCAGAGCCGGCTGCTGCCCTCGAGATCGGTGAACAGCAACGCCGTCACCGCGGTGGGCGAACGCTCCACCGCAGCCGCGCCATCATCCTGTTGCATGGAAAGCTCGGCCACGTCGTTCCGGGGTGATACGACAGCGCCTACCATACACCCGAAGGCGCCCGGAGAGAGCGGGCATGGCGGCGCAGTTCGCCGTCGCAGCGGCTCGAAAAGCGATCCGGCCAGTCTGCAGTCCGCATTGTCCACGTGCGCCGCAGCGCCAATCGCTTTAGCATGCGCGGTTACCCGATCGATTGGACACCCATCCCCATGCCCTGCCCGAAGCACTTCGATCCAGGAACGATCGCCCTGTCCGGCCGCCAATGCGGGAGGCGCAATTTGCGCGGGTGCGCCGGTGCCCCGCGCCGGCGACATCGGCTACTGCCGGCTGTGCTGGTCGCGTTGCTGCTGGGATTCGCTTGCGCCGTGCCGGCCTCTGCGCAGGTTGCCCCCTCGAGCAGCGAGGTGGCCGCCTACCGCGGCCTGTTCGCTGCTGCCGCGCAGGGCGACACGCAACGGCTGCATGCGTTGCTGCGCGAAGGTGAGGATCCGAATGCCCGCGACGGCTACGGTCGGGCGCCGCTGCACGTTGCCGCGTACGCGCGGCAGCAGCAGGCGTTCAGGACACTTGTCGCGGGTGGCGCCGACCCCAACGCGCTCGAGCGGGACCGCTATGACATCGTGACCATCGCGGCAGTGGCCAACGATGTCCCCACGCTGCACGCCGCGCTGGACGCCGGCTGCAGCGCGCGCAATGTCACGAGCCGCTACGACGGCACGGCGCTGATCGCCGCGGCGCATCTCGGCCACGCCGACGTAGTCCGTACGCTGATCCGTGCCGGCGCGCCGCTCGATCACGTGAACAATCTCGGCTGGACGGCCGTCATCGAAGCGATCGTCCTGGGCGACGGCGGGCCGCGGCATGTGGATACTCTCGACGCTCTGGTGCGCGCCGGTGCCAACCTCGACATCGCCGATCGCGCAGGGCGCACGCCACTGGTGCTGGCACAGGAGCGCGGCTATGCAACCATGATCCAATTGCTGCGACGTGGTGCAGCGGCGAAGTCGTAGCGTATGCCACGACACGACCAGCGGCGCGCCGCGCGTTCAACGTCCCCGACCAGCGCGCCACCCGCCTCTGCGGCCGGCGATGACGCGCTGCCGGTGGTGCAGCTCAAGCCGGAGCGCGACAAGTCGCTGCGGCACCATCATCCCTGGATCTTCTCCGGCGCGGTTGCGCGCGTCGACGGCGATCCGCAGTCCGGCGACACCGTGCTGGTCCGGGGCGATGACGGAGCGTTCCTGTGTCGCGCATCGTACTCGCCGGCATCGCAGATTCGTGCCCGGGCATGGACGTTCGATCCCACGGAGGCCGTCGACGCTGCCTTTTTCGAGCGTCGCGTGCGCCTTGCCGTCGATGGGCGGCGGTCGTTGCGCGACCCGCAGCACACCGCCTGCCGGCTGATCCACGGCGAGTCGGACGGCCTGCCGGGCGTGATCGCCGATCAGTACGGCGATGTCGTGGTTCTGCAACTCAGCGCCGCGGGCGCCGAACGGTGGCGCGAGGTGCTCACCACCACGATCGCCGCCGCGGCAGGTGCGACATGCGTGTATGAACGATCGGATGCGGAGGTGCGCACGCTCGAAGGCCTGCCGCTGCGCAACGGTGCCCTGCTCGGTGCCGTTCCGGCCGAGGTGATCATGGTCGAAGATGGCATCCGCTATCGCGTCGACATCGCCGGTGGTCAGAAGACCGGCTTCTTCCTCGATCAGCGCGACAACCGTGCCGCGGTTCGCGCCTGCGCGGCCGGCCGGTCGGTGCTCAACGTATTCTGCTACACCGGTGGCTTTTCGCTCGCAGCGCTCGCAGGTGGGGCGGCGGCCGTGCTTTCGGTGGACAGTTCTCCGGATGCGCTCGCACTCGCGGCCGAGAATCTCGCCCGCAACCCGTCGCTACCGCAAGACCATGCGGAGTGGCGCGCCGCCGATGCGTTCGAAGAACTGCGACGGCTGCGCGATCGCGCGGCGAGTTTCGACCTGATCGTTCTCGATCCGCCGAAGTTCGCCCCGACTGCACACCATGCGGAGCGCGCCGCGCGTGCGTACAAGGACATCAACCTGTGGGCACTGAAGCTGTTGCGCCCCGGTGGTCAGCTGGCGACGTTCTCCTGCTCGGGTGGCATCGACGCCGTGCTTTTCCGCAAGATCGTGGCCGGCGCAGCCATCGATGCACGCGTCGAGGCCGTCGTCGAGCGGCATTTCGGCGCGAGCGCGGACCATCCCGTCGCGCTGGCGTTTCCCGAAGGCGAATACCTGAAGGGCCTGCTGATCCGGCGGGTCGCTTGATTCCGTGCACGTCGGACGCGCTCTGCGCGACGGTCCGGCTCCAATCCACCTAGGGTTACCTCCCGGTGGCTACAAGGCAGCCGGGCGATCGCGTGGTCGCGCGCCGGGGCGCGCGACCAGCGCGCGAGCTTAGGTCTTGCGCGTCGAGAGGCACGACTTCATGAACGCCTTCCGCTCGGGACCCTTCTTCCCCGTCGCGGATTTGTTGCATTCCTTCATGCGGTTCTGCTGGCTGCCCACACCAACCTTGACGGGTCCCGCGGCGGAGCGCGCGTCGGCTTTCGGCGCGGTGGCCGCCGGGGTCGCGGTCGGCTTGACGATTTCGGGCTTGGCAACCGGCTTCATCGCCGGCGCCGGTTCGGCGGCATGCAGTGTTCCCGAGGCGAACAGCAGCGTGACAAGCAATGCGTTGATCAGCTTCATGCTGGATCTCCCTTCCAGTGGTTGTGGGGTGTCCCGGCGAGTGCCGGAACACGCTCATTAACGCAGAAGGGAAGGCATTGACGTCACAGACTGACGGGCTAATCCGGACGACGTAGGCACGGCACGCAGCTGACGTGACTGCTGCCGGGGCGCCCGCAGGCGCGCACCGGCGCGCGCCCGCAATCATCGCGGGTCAGATCGCCGAGCACATCGCCACGGCGTCCGGGCCGTAGCCTTCGGCGATGTACCCGAGCGCCACCATCTGCGCCTTCACCGCCGGATCGGTCGTATAGCGGTGGTTCGAATCGGGCCTGGCATTCCACAGCCGGTAGACGGGCGTGGTGCCGGGGGCACAAGCACCCGTTAGCGTGTCGGGCAACTGGATGTAGAACGCCGCCGACGTTTCAAGAATGTAGCCGCTGTAATTCGGATCGAACCCGATGCGACTGGAGATCTGCCCGCATTCGGTCGGCGACGCCGAGAAGAAATGCGAATTGCCATGCTCCGGCGGGATATAGAAGCGGCACACGGGATTCAGCGCGCCGCCACCGGTGGCGAACACGTAGAACTGGCCGCCGGTGCGATACCAGCCGGCGATACGGCCCGAATCCAGCGCATCGATGTCCGGCTGCAGATTGCTGATGAAGTAATGGCCGAGCGCCGGGTTGTAGAACTCGACCGCCGTGACGGCGAGCGCAGGAAGCGTGGCCGACGCGCCGAAGAAATTGCGCGCCTGGTTTACGGCATAGTAGCTGGCTGCCGATGACGGCGTGTAGAGCGCCACGCTGCCGTCCGTCGGCAGGCCTGCGTAGGAGACCTCGTCGACCCCGGCGTAGTTGACGGTCCCCGCGTCGGTCGGCAGGAACTGGTCGGGAATGACGTAATCGGGCCGCACGCTCCCGAACTCCGTAACCGTCGAGCCAAGATCCGCGTAACCTTGCGTGGCAATCAGCACGTAACGGCCCGCGGTGTTCGTGCTGGGAAGGTTGGAGGGAAACACGTAGGTCTTGGTCGCACCCGCGTGCGTCACGGTCAACGTGTGTCCGGCCAGCAGGTCCTGGCCATTGAGACCATTGTATTCATGCAGCAGCACGAACTGCACCGTGCCGTCGGCGTTGGAATAGATCTGGACGATTTCGTACGAATGATAGGTAGCGCGGGCGAGTCCCGAGCCGAACCACAGCACGAGCGCGACCAGCACCAATAGAACCTTCTTCATCACGCCACCTCACCAAGTTGCCGGCGCGCCGCCGGTTGTCCGACGGTAGAAGGAGTGCCCTATCGCCGTCTGTAGGCCAACACCCCGCTGCCGTGTCGGTCAACGGTAGCCAATTCGCCGCTCGCGCCTCGGAACACTGGACAAAACAAGGCCGCATCAGGTTGCCCGGACGCGGCCTTGTAGTCTCGATCGGATGGACAGGAGATCATCCGACCGGATCTGAAAACGGTCAGCGCATCAGCCGGGGCCCTTCATGCATTCGCTCTGCGCCTTGGCGCGCTCTTCGCCTTTCAAGCCGGCGGTCTTCTTGTTGCACATGCTGATCTTGCTTTCCTTCTTCGCGGGCTTGGCTTTGAGGCAGTCGTTGACGAATGCCTGCCGGTCCTTGCCTTCGAGCTTCTTCTCGCCAGCCTGCGCCTGGCATTCCTTCATCTTGTTTTGCTGCGGATTGGCGGCCTTGTCGGCAGCGAACGCCGGCGCGGCAGCCATCGTGAAGGCGCTCAGGATGGCAACGGCAAGCAGGCGGTTCATGGTGTTCTCCCTGTGGATGGCGGACTGCGTTCTGAGCGAGCCCCGGTGACCTCCGGGATCGCTGCCGCTCGTGAAGCGACGTTGCAGGCAAGTCTAAGGCATCCGTAACGAGCCGCGCAACGGTTTGGATGACGCGCTTTGACCGGGTGTCGCAAAAATACTTAATGCGGTGCAACATGACGGCTCGCCCGAGGCTGGCGCAGCCGCCTGCCGAGGCGTAATATGTTGTTTTTGCTGTGATTGCCATTCCTGGAGTTGCCGTGACCACTTCCGCCACCAACCGCTCGCGCGTTATCGCTCCGCCCGCCGGCGGGTCCCGCCTGCGCGTCGACGATACCCGCATCCAGGACATCACCGAGCTCGCGCCGCCGGCCCATCTGCTGCGCGAATTTCCCGCTTCGGAGCGCGCGATCGCCACGACGTTCGGCGCGCGCCAGGCCATCCATCGGATCCTGCATGGGGCGGACGACCGTCTGCTGGTCGTGGTGGGGCCATGCTCGATCCACGATTACGACGCCGCGATCGATTACGCCACGCGCCTCGCGGCGCTGAAGCGCGAGCTCGAGCCCGATCTCGTCGTCGTCATGCGGGTGTATTTCGAGAAGCCTCGCACCACGGTTGGCTGGAAGGGCCTCATCAACGACCCGCGCCTCGACGACAGCTTCCGCATCAACGAAGGCTTGCGGCTCGCCCGGCGCATCCTCACCGAGATTGCCGATCTCGAGCTTCCTGCGGGCACCGAATATCTCGACATGATCACACCGCAGTACATCGCCGACCTGATCGCGTGGGGGGCCATCGGCGCCCGCACGACCGAGAGCCAGGTACACCGGGAGCTTGCGTCCGGCTTGTCCTGCCCCGTGGGCTTCAAGAACGGCACCGATGGCGACGTCAAGATCGCCGTGGACGCCATCAAGGCGGCATCCGCACCGCACCACTTCCTGTCGGTGACCAAGGGTGGGCACTCGGCGATCGTGCATACCGCGGGCAACGAGGACTGCCACATCATCCTGCGCGGCGGCACCAAGCCCAATTACGATGCCGAAAGCGTCGAGGCGACATGCAGGCGTCTCGCCGCGGCAGGCCTCGCGGCACGTCTCATGATCGACTGCTCGCATGCGAACAGCGAGAAGAAGCACGAGCGGCAGGTGGATGTCGCCCGCGACGTCGGACGCCAGGTCGCCGGCGGTGACGAGCGGATCATCGGTCTCATGCTGGAGAGCCATCTCAATGCGGGACGGCAGGACCTCGTGCCGGGACAGCCGTTGCAGTACGGCGTCTCGATCACCGACGCGTGCATCGGCTGGGACGCCACCGTCGACACACTGAAGGAACTGGCCGAGGCCGTTCGTCAGCGCCGCGTGCGCGTGAGCGACGCCGCCTGATCGCTGCCGCGGCGGGCTGGTCGCATCCCACGCCGCGCCCCTGCGCTGCATTCCCGTCTTGGCGATCCCATGCTCGAATCCGCGGAAGTCGGCCACTGCATCCCGAAGAGCACGTACGAGCGTGACGAGCCGGCGCTGCGCGAAGCGCTGCTGAACGCGCAGTACGACCTCTCCCAGAGTGGGCGCGGGCCCCTGCTCGTCATCCTGAGCGGCGTGGGTGGCGGCGGCCGCAGCGAGACCGCGCAGATGCTCACGCAGTGGATGGATCCGCGTCACATGCGCGTGGTTGCGTTCGGTGACGAGGCTCCCGAAGAACGCGTACGCCCCCTCCAGTGGCGCTACTGGCGCGCCCTGCCGCCCACGGGGCGGATCGCGGTCTTCATGGACGCGTGGTACGGCGACGTGTTGAATTCACGCATCGCGGGGCGCACCACGGCTGCGGAGATGGAAATAGCGCTGCTGGAGATCCGCCAATTCGAGCAGATGCTCGCCGACGAAGGCGTGGTCCTGCTCAAGTTCTGGATCCATCTGTCGCGCGCCGCACAGAAGACCCGGCTTGCGGCGCTCGAAGCCGATCCACGCACGCGCTGGCGAGTGCGGCCGGCGGACCGCCGCTTCCAGAAGCGCTATCGGAAAGCGCGCGAGCTGTGCGAGGAGATGCTGCGCGAAACCTCGACCGCGACGGCACCGTGGTGCGTCGTCGAAGGCACCGACGAGCACTACCGCAATCTGACGATCGGCAAGGTTCTGCTCGAGACCCTGCAACGCACCCTGGCGGCGGGCGCACGGCACGCAGCGTCGACGAGCGCGGCTTCGCCCGCCCCGAGCGTGGTCGACAACGTCAAGCTGATTCGCAGCCTCGACCTCGGCCGCAAGCTTGCGGAAAAGGCTTACGAACGCGAGCTCGCCGACTGCCAGGGCGCCCTCGACAGCCTCACCCGCCACAAGCGGTTCGGCAAGCGCGCGCTGGTGACGGTGTTCGAGGGTATCGACGCTGCTGGCAAGGGCGGCGCCATCCGGCGCGTCACCAGCGCACTCGATGCGCGACGCTACGTCATCGTACCGGTGGCGGCGCCTACCGACGAGGAGCGCGCGCATCCGTACCTGTGGCGCTTCTGGCGGCACGTGCCGCCCCGTGGTGGCATCACCATTTTCGATCGCAGCTGGTATGGCCGCGTGCTCGTCGAACGTGTCGAGGGTCTGTGCGCCGTCACCGACTGGATGCGCGCGTACGACGAGATCAACCAGTTCGAGGAGCAGCTCTGCGAGGCGGGCGTCATCGTCATCAAGTTCTGGCTGCAGATCAGTCAGGAAGAGCAGCTGCGCCGCTTCCGCGCCCGCGAGAAGACGTCCTACAAGCGCTTCAAGATCACCCCGGACGACTGGCGCAATCGCAAGAAGTGGGGCGCGTACGAGAAAGCCGTCGCCGACATGGTCGATCGCACGAGCACCGAGCTTGCGCCCTGGACCCTCGTCGAGGCCGAGGACAAGCGCTATGCCCGGGTAAAGGTCGTGCGCACCATCGTCGACCGCCTCACCCGCGCGCTGGAGCAATGACCGGCGTCGGCGCCGCGGCGACCTCCGCCTATCGCGCGCCGCCCTGGCTCCCGGGGGGCCACGCGCAGACGATCTACCCATTCCTGCTGCCTCGCCCGAGCGTGAGCTACCGGCGGGAACGCGTGCACACGGCTGATGGCGACTTCTGGGACTTCGACTGGCTGGACGGCCCGCGGCCTCCGGGACTCGACGACCCCACGCCGCTCGTCGTCCTGTTCCACGGTCTCGAAGGCGGCTCGGGTTCGCACTACGCCCGTGCGCTGATGGTCCATCTTGCGGCTCTCGGCTGGCGCGGCGTGGTGCCGCATTTCCGCGGCTGCAGCGGCGAGCTCAACCGGACGCCCCGCGCATATCACTCCGGCGACCACGAGGAAATCGCGGCGCTGCTGGCCGCCGTGCGCGAGCGCGCGCCGAACGCCCCGCTGTACGTGATCGGCGTGTCCCTCGGCGGCAGCGCGCTCCTCAACTGGTTGGGCCGCGAAGGTACCCGCGCGAACGCACAGGTCCGGGCCGCCGCGGCGGTCTCCGCGCCGCTCGACCTGATGGCCGCGGGCATGGCGATCGACCGCGGCTTCAACCGGATCTATTCGTGGCATTTCCTGGAGACGCTGAAGCCCAAGAGCATGACGATGGCGCAGCGCTTCCCGGGCATCCTCGACGCGAGTCGCATCCGCAGCGCACGCTCGCTCTATGCGTTCGACGATGTCGTGACGGCGCCGCTCCATGGATTCGCAGGGACGCAGGACTACTGGTCGCGCGCCTCCAGCAAACCGTGGTTGACCGGGGTGCGGGTACCGACGCTGGTGCTCAACGCACGCAATGACCCGTTCGTGCCTGCGGCATCGCTGCCCGACGCTGCGATGGTGAGCGGCGATGTCGCGCTGGAACAGCCGGCGAGCGGCGGACACGTCGGGTTCCTGTCGGGGCCATTCCCCGGTCATTTGCAGTGGCTCCCGGGCCGGTTGCTACAATTCCTCCAGCATGGTGTCTGAACGCCCCGCGCGCGAAGGTTGGCGCGGCGGCCTTCCGCACCACGATGACACCTTCCAGCGCAGCGCGCTTGCCGGCGCGCCATTATTGCGCTTCGTTCCATCCCGTCCCCGGGCATGCGTGGCGCGCATGACGCGGGACGACTGTCACCGAGCCCACGCATGCCCGACGTCACGCTCCCTCCGGAAATTTTCAAGGCCTACGACATCCGCGGCATTGTCGGCCGCACGCTGACCGCGCCCATCGTGCGCACCATCGGCCATGGCATCGGATCGCTCGCGCTGCAGGCCGGGCGCGATACGGTCGTCATCGGCCGCGATGGCCGGTTGTCGGGTCCGGAGCTCGCCGGCGCGCTGGCGGACGGCATCCGTGCGTCGGGCGCGAACGTCATCGACGTCGGCATGGTCGCGACGCCGATGGCGTACTTCGCCGCGCATCATCTGGGGACCCAGTGCTGCGTGATGCTCACGGGCAGTCACAATCCACCCGATTACAACGGCCTCAAGATGGTCATCGCCGGCGAAACGCTCTCCGGCGAGGCCATCCAGGCCCTGCGCCGGCGCATCGAAGCAGGTGAGCTGCGCCATGGCTCCGGCACGTATCGCACCGAGGATGTGAGCCAGGCGTACATCGATCGCATCGCCAGCGACATTCACCTCAAGCGGCCGATGCGCATCATCGTCGACTGCGGCAACGGCATCCCCGGCGCGTATGCACCGACACTGTATCGCCGGCTCGGCTGCGAGGTCACCGAGCTCTATTGCGAGGTCGACGGCACGTTCCCCAACCACCATCCGGATCCCTCGCAGCCGGACAATCTCGTCGAGGTCATCCGCTTGCTCGGCGAGGGCAACCACGAGCTGGGTCTCGCGTTCGACGGCGATGGCGATCGCCTGGGGGTGGTCACCAAGGATGGCCAGATCATCTATTCGGACCGCCAGCTCATGCTGTTCGCCGCCGACATGCTGGCGCGCACGCCGGGCGCCACGGTCATGTATGACGTGAAGTCGACCCGCAAGCTGAAGCCCTGGATCGAGCAGCACGGCGGCGTGCCGTTCCTGTGGAAGACGGGTCATTCGCTGATCAAGGCGAAGATGAAGGAGATCGGCGCCGGACTCGCCGGCGAGATGAGCGGACACACGTTCTTCAAGGAACGCTGGTACGGTTTCGACGACGGCCTGTACGCGGGCGCACGGCTGCTCGAGATCCTGTCGGCGCACGCCGACCCCTCCGCCGTGCTCAACGGCCTCCCCAACGCGCTCGCCACGCCGGAGCTCACCATCCAGTGCGCCGAGGGCGAGCATCATGCGCTCGTGGCACAGCTCGGCGCGACCGCGCAGTTTCCCGGCGCGACGGATGTGATCCGCATCGATGGCCTGCGGGTCGAATATCCGGATGGTTTCGGGCTCGCGCGCGGGTCCAACACCACGCCCGTCGTGGTCCTGCGCTTCGAGGCGGACAATCCGGAGGCGCTCGAGCGCATCAAGGCCGAATTCCGCCGCGTGCTGACGCAGACCAAGCCCGGCATCAACCTGCCGTTCTAGCGGTGAAGCCTCAGCACGCGTGATCACGCTCGCCGACGTCGAGGCCGCCCGCGAGCGCATCGCCGGCGGCGTATATCTGTCGCCGTGCGTGGAGTCGATCCCGCTGTCGGAGCTGACGGGCGCCCACATCTACCGCAAGCTCGATTACCTGCAGCGCACCGGGAGCTTCAAGGAGCGCGGTGCGCGCAACGCCCTGCTCCTGCTCACCCCCGAGCAGCGTCGCCGTGTCGATCAGCGATCGCCCGGGCGGGCTCGCCCGGCTCGCGGAAGTGATTGCCGGGACCGGCGCCAGCATCAAGGAAATCGTTCACGATCGCGCATTCTCCGGTCCCGATCTCTCGGCCGTGCGCGTCGGCGTGGTGGAGACGACCGGACACGATCACGTGCACCGGCTGATGCATGCGATGGCCAAGAACCGGATCAAGGTGGTCGCGTAGCCCGCGCCACGTACAAGCCCAGGGAGCAGCCATGACCGAGCAGCAATCGTCCTTGAAGGTGGCCGTGGTCCAGGCCGGAAGCGTTCCCTTCGATACTGATGCATGCATCGACAAGGCGGTGCGCCTCATCGGCGAGGCGGCCGCGACGGGCGCCAAGCTGATCGTGTTTCCGGAGGCGTTCATCACCGGGTATCCCAAGGGCCTCGATTACGGTCTCGTCATCGGCGCGCGCGATCCGCGGGGCCGGGAGGAGTTTCGCCTTTATCTCGACGCTGCCATCGAGGTGCCCGGAGCGCAAACGCAACGCCTCGGCGATGCCGCGGCCAGTTGCGGGGTGTACGTCGTCATGGGCATCATCGAGCGCGAGCACGGCACGTGCTATTGCACCGTGCTGTTCTTCGGGCCCGACGGTGCGCTGCTCGGCAAGCACCGCAAGCTCATGCCGACGGCGCTGGAGCGCATGATCTGGGGGTTCGGCGACGGCTCCACGCTGACGGCCGTGGACAGTCCGTGGGGCCGCATCGGTTCGGTCATCTGCTGGGAGAACTACATGCCCATGCTGCGGATGGCCATGTACGCCAAGAATGTGGCGCTCTACTGCGCCCCCACTGCCGATGACCGCGACACCTGGCTGCCGACGATGCGGCACGTCGCCCTGGAAGGTCGCTGCTTCGTCCTGACTGCGTGCCAATTCCTGCGCAAGCGCGATTTCCCCGACGGCGTGCGGGTATCGCTCGGCGATGCCCCGGATGCCGTGTTGATGCGCGGCGGCAGCGCCATCATCAGCCCCCTGGGCAAGGTGCTTGCCGGACCGCATTTCGACGGCGAGACGATCCTCACGGCGACGCTCGACCTGCACGACATCGGCCGCGGCAAGTTCGACTTCGACGTGGTCGGCCACTATAGCCGGCCGGACGTCTTCCAGTTGATGGTGAATGAAGCACCGATGGCAGCGGTCGTCGCCACCAAGGGTGCTGGTGATCGTTCCGGACCGGGCTGATCCCGCACTGCGTGGTCAGGCCGCGGCTCGCTCGGCGACGACCAGCGGAAACGCGGGGACGACGGCGGCCAGCGGCCGCGGCTGTACCCGCGATCCATCGAGATCGAGGAACGCGGCAATCTCGTCGCGCCGCGCCATCGTGTCGTCGTAGCCAAGGCGCATCAGCGCGCGGCAGAACGGGCGCTCGAACAGCACGTAACTCGCGAGATTGCTGCCGCTGCGGCGTGTCGCGCCGATCCCGCGCAGGAAATAGCGCACGGTGCGGGGCAAGGCGTGCAGGTGCCGGGTGGTGATCCGGTCGAACGCCTCGCTCGGCGACAGCACCAGGCAGTCGACGTGCTTCAGCTCCAAGCCGTCGACAGGGGCGTGGGATCGAATACGGGCCAGCGCACGGTTGGTGCGATCCAGCCGCTCGAGGTCGGCTTCGAGACCGTCGGTGAAGATGCTGTTCAGCGCGTGCCCGGCAATCTGGGCCACGGACGGGTAGCCGCGACTGCGCACCAGCTCGTTGGTGGAGCGGCGGCTGACGGAGATCACCAGCACGCGCTCCGCACCGAGATGCAGCGCGGGGCTGAGCGGCGCGATCTGGCGCATCGAGCCGTCACCGAAGTATTCATCGCCGATGCGCATCGGCGGGAACATGAACGGGATCGCGGCCGACGCCATCAGGTGCTCGAGGCCGATGGTCGCCGGCGTGCCGATGCGACGCGCACGCTGCCAGGCTTCGAGGTCTGGATGGCCCTGGAAGAACGAGATCGAATGGCCCGAGCTGTAGCCGGAGGCCGTGATGGCGAGGGCACGCAACGCGCCGCTGTCGATCGAGCGCTGGATGCCCTGCAGATCGAGATGGCGCGCGAGCAGCTGGCCGAGCGGCGCATTGTCGAGCAGCGACACGGGGTTGCGCCCGAGCCCACCCGCGCCGAGCGCGAGCAGCCAGCGGGCGGCGCAGCGCGCCATGCCCACCAGGTCCGCGCGATAGACATGCCCGGCATGGAAGTCCTTCCACACCCCGACCAGTCGCCGGACGGCACCGCGGAAATCGTCCGCATCGGTCGCGATCGCCGCGGCATTCACTGCGCCGGCCGAGGTGCCGCAGACGATGGCAAACGGACTGCGGCTCCGCTTCGGCGTCATCTCGGCGATCGCGCGCAGCACCCCGACCTGATAGGCAGCGCGCGCCCCGCCGCCCGTCAGGACGAGCGCGGTTCGCGCCTGTTGCGGATGCTCGACAGCGGCCATGCGCCGTCTCCATCGCGGATCTCGATGGATGGGTTATCGGCAGCTACCGCCCGCAACCTGAGCCCGGCGTCCGTGAGCGCGCCAATGCCGCGAGGCCGGCGCCGGGGCCGATCGGCGCGAGGACCCCGGAGCGCAGGGCCTGGCGCGATCTCTCAGAGCATCAGGTCGCCGAATTTCTCCCGCGCTTCGCGCAGGTCATCCGGGCTCAGCCGGTTCACCTTCGGGAAGCGATCGCGCCAGTGGAAGGGCCGGCAGGCATCGATGATCGCCCGCGAGTTGGTGAAGTTGCCCTTCGCGCGATCGTCGGGATCGAGGCGCGGATCGAGCGGCGTGCTCCAGGCCCCCTTGATGATGTCGATCGAGGTCGCCGGATCCGAGCGGGTCGCCATCGCCCACATGAGCTCTTCCAGGTTCGACACATCGACGTCATCGTCGACGACCACGACGTACTTGCCGGCGTACGCGCCGACGTGACACATCGCTGCGATGTGCCCCGCCTGCTTCACGTGTCCCGGGTAGCGCTGGCGGATCGCCACTCCGAGGAGCATGCGCGCCCCGCCCGCCTCGTGCGCCCACACCGCGCTCACATCCGGGATGCCCGCCTTCTCGATCTCCTGGCGCAGGAGCGCGGAACGGGTCACCGCGCGATAACGCGCCATCTCGTCCGGCGGACACAACGGCGGACAGCCGAGAATGATCGGGTTGTTGCGGTAATAGATGGCCTTGATGTCCAGTACCGGCTCGTCGCGCACGTCGCTGGCGTAATAGCCGGTCCACTCGCCGAACGGCCCTTCCTTGCGCCGCTTGCCCGGATGCACGTAGCCCTCGAGCACGATTTCCGCGTTGGCGGGAATCGGCAGGCCCGTGACCTTGCCGCGCACGACCTGCACCGGCTTGCCGCGCAAGGCGCCGACCATGTCGTACTCGCACACGCCATAGGGCACTTCGCTGCACGCCATCAGGAACGTCAGCGGATCGCCGCCGAGCACGATCGCCGTGGGCATCGGCTCCCCGCGCGCCTCGTACTTGTCGCGATGGACACGGCCATGCTTGCCGGGCGAGATGTAGAACCCGACCGTGTTGCGGTCGTGCAGCATCACCCGATAGGTGCCGCAATTGACCCATCCTTCGTCGGGATCACGCGTGACATTGAAGCTGCCGGTGCCGATGTAGCGCCCGCCGTCATGGTCGTGCCAGAGCGGGACCGGGAACGCCGTGGCGTCGATGTCGTCGCCCATCATGACGTTCTCGAAAATCGGACCGTCGTCGACTTCCTGGTGCGGCACGATCTTCATGTCGCGCAGGTAATGGTCGAGGAACGCGCGCGAGAGCTCGAGCTTGTCGTAGGTGAGCGGGAAGCCCAGGGTCATGTTCTTCCGCCGGCCGCCGAAGAAATTGACCAGCACCCGGTGTCCCTTCGGGAACCCGGGCACTTCGTCGAATACCAGGCACGGCGCGGCATCCGAGTGCATGACGAGATCGGCGGCCATGCCGATCTCCTTCTGCCACGACGCGCCCTTCACGACCCGGACCTCGCCGAGCTTCTCGGCCGCGGCGATCCAGCCGCGCAGATCGTCGTAGGCAACCTTGAAGTCGGCGGCCTCGACGGCGGGCGACGCGTCCAGCGCCACCTTGCCGATCACGTTGCTCATCGTATCGTTCATCGCTTCTTCTCCAGGCTCATTCGAACGCGTGCGCTGCACGGGCGGCAGCGTGCTCTTCTTCCGTAAGGCCGATGAAATTGCGGAACACGGTCTCGTTGTCGGCGCCCAGGCGCGGTCCCGCCGCCGTGATGTCGCCGGGGGTTGCCTCGAGATCGAAGGCAGGAAACTGGTAGACCTGATCGCCGATCACCGGATGCCGGCGCCGCCGCCACGTATGCCGCTGCACGAGCTGCGGATCGGTCAGCAGGTCCGCCACCGTGTTGACGCGATGGGCATGCACGCCGGCGTGCTGCAGGGTGGCCGCCACCTCCTCCGCCGCGCGCGTGCTGCACCACTCGCCGATGATCGCATCGAGCGCGGCCGCGTGCTGTCGCCGCGCGGCGAGGGTCGCGTAGCATGGGTCGCGCGCGAGGTCGTCCCGGTGCATGGCGTCCGCAAGGCGCGTGAACTCGGTATCGGACCAGCAGGACAACGCGACCCAACCGTCGCCGCGGCAGCGGTAGGCGTCGTGCGGCGCGGCCTCGGGGCTCTGGTTGCCGGCACGGGTCGTGTCGGTTCCATTCATGTGATAGTCGAGCATGGCGTCGGCGATGAACAGCAACCCGGTTTCGTATTGGGCGACATCGATCCACGTGCCCTCGCCGGTCGTACGTCTGCGGAGGAGCGCGGCGAGCACCGCCGACACGCTCATCGTGGAGGCGACGAAATCGATGTAGGGCCCGTAAAGCAGCGTCGGTGGCCCGTCTGCCGCACCGGTGAGCCCGCAGAACCCCGCCAACGCGGAGAGCTGGGAGCCGAAGCCCGGCGTTTGCGCGCGCGGGCCGGTCTGGCCCATGTTGCAGCTGGAGAGCAGGATGACTCCGGGATTCAGGGTGCGCATGGCCGCGTAGGAAAGCCCGAGCCGCGCCAGCACGCCGGGACGCATGTTCTCGACCACGACGTCGCACCAGGTCACCAACCGGCGCGCAAGCTCGAGCGCCGTGTCGTTCTTGAGGTCGAGGGTGACCCCGTACTTCGAATCGTTGAAATACGTGAAGCAGCCCCCGCGATCGACCCCCGGAATGCCGTCCTTGAATGGCGGGTACTCGAGGCGGAACCCGTCGGGCCGTTGCTTCGACTCGACGTGCACCACGATCGCGCCGAAGTTGGCGAGTACCTTGCCGACGTGCGGGCCCGCCGCGTAGCTCGCGAACTCCACGACCTTGACGCCGGCCAGTGCCTGCGCGATGGTCGTCATGGCAGGACCGCCTCGGGTTGCGGCGCACGCCTGGCTGCCGGCGCCGACCAGGCCTGCATCAACTCGGGCCACGTGACCGGCGCACCGGCCGCATGGCGCAGCTTCGGCCGCTCCCCGTCGAACAATGCGAAAACGCCGCAATGACGCGCGCTGCGGCCATCGTCGCCGGCGACGTCCGCCCAGAAGTCACGCGCGCCAAGCTGCGGGTCGGTGGCGATATCGGCAACCGTGGAAACCGGATAGCCAAGCATCTCGCGTGTGCTCGCGCCGTCGAGAAACTCGCGCTTGGTGAGCCGCGCAAAGAACCGCGCGACGGGTGCTTCGATGCCATCGATCTCTTCCTGGGTGAGGAGCTTGGGATCGAAGTGCGCGCAATCGATTTCCCCCAGCGGCCCGAGATCGGCCCCCGCGTCGCGCATCCAGGCAATCAGCTGCTCGTTGCTGCGGCGGCCGGCATTGCCCCCATAAAGAACGAAGTTGATGTAGCCGTCGCGACACGGCCAGAACGCCCGCAACCGCGCGCCGGTGATCGTGCGGCCGGTGATGAACGCGCCGCAGCGGGTCGGCACCTTGTCGTTGATGTCGACGAAGGTCGGGGCATGCGCGAGGGCGACCAGGACGGCGGCCTGCGCCGAGACGTCGACGTGCTGTCCACGTCCGCTTGCCTCGCGGTGCCACAGCGCGATGAGCGCGCCCGACGCGGCCTGGGTGCCGGCCCAGGCGCGCGCCTGGGGCACCGTGACCCGCAACGGCTTGCCGCCCGGCTCGCCGGCGAGCGACATCGCACCGCCGGCGGCCATGATCTCGAGGTCCGAGGCGAGCCACGCTGCATGCGGGCCGCCGTGGCCGAACGGCGTGACGGACACGTGCACGACACGCGGATGGCGCTCGGCGATCCTCCCCGGCTCGAAAACATCGTCCGGCTCGCCCGGCGTGGCGGATTCGATCAGGACATCGGCCCGGGCGAGGAGTGCGTCGAAATCGGCACGGCGCGCGGGCGATGCGGGATCGAGCCGCAGCAGGCGCTTGTTGACGTTGTAGGCCTGCCACGCGGGACGGTTGATGCATGCCTCGCGTGACTCGACCTTGACGACGTCGGCGCCCAGGTCGGCGAGCAGGCGGCCGGCGAGCCAGCCCAGCTCGCCACTGCAATCGACAATGCGATAACCGCGCAGCACCGTGCGCCTCCCGGCGCGTGGGTTCCTAGCGCCCGGTCCGGGCGAGGGAGAGCACCCAACCGGCCATGCGCGACTTCATCTTCTCGATCTGCTTCGCGTCGAAGAAGTCCTCCGGCTTCACCCGATCCACCGGATACACCGGGCGATGAAAGTCCTGCTCGAAGCCGTACGGGACGGTGGCGTCGATGCCCATGCCGCCCTCGAACTGCGTGTTGGAGGCAGTCCAGGCCTTGTCGCCCGCGGTCATGCGTTCCGACGGCATGAACGTCTGCCCGCGGCCGCCGGGGATCGGATTCAGGATGTCCGTGCGCGGATTCACGCGCGTCGTGAGGCACCACATGATGTCGTCCATCGAATAGATGTCGACGTCCTCCGATACCGCGATCGCGAGACGCATGCCCTGCGAGCACGAAAGGATCGCGGCGAGGAAATTGCGCTGCCAGCCTTCCTCGATCTGGTTGCGCTTCTTCACCTGGATGATGCAGCCGCCCCAGTCGGTCATCGAGTACGGGATGTGCACGTTCTGGATGATCCCCGGTTGCAGGCGATCGCACAGCGAGTAGATGGCCGACTCACGCACGGAAGTGTCGATGTTCGAATCGTCGGAGGTGTGCACACCCAGCGGGAAGATGATCGGCTTGCCTGCGCGCTTGCGCATGGTGATCGCCGTGACATGGAACGTGGGCGCCTTGTACGCCTTGCCCATGTACCCTGCCCACTCCGGGTGGAAGAAGGTCTTGCCCTGCACACCGAGGCGCTCGGATTCGGCCGTTTCGTAGCGCTTGTCGCGCGGATGCAGATAACCCTCGAGCACGTACTCGGCGTCGGCGAGGGTGTACGCATCGATGGTGCGGCACTTCACCAGGCGCACCGGGGAGCCCTGGATCGATCCGGCGATGCCGATCTCGTCGCAGCCTTTCGGCATGATCGCGTAGTCGAAGCCGGCGCCTGCGACGTAGGTGCACGCGGGGGGCACGCCGAAGCACATCGTGATCGGAATGGGCTTGTCGTCCTTGTAATGCGCGGTGATGACCTGCCACATGTGCGACCCGGGCGAGATCTGGAACGTGCCGACATTGCCCCAGCGGAAGTTCATGCGGTTGTAGCCGATGTGGCTGCCGCCGTCGAAGTAGTCGCCGATCACGCACGAAATCCCGGAACCGATGGTGAGCTCGGACTCGAGCGCGGTATGACGGATCGCCGTGATCCACTTGTTCACGTCGAGATCGTCGGTGATCACCTCTTCCTGCACCGGCGCGTCCTTCTGGTCGATGATGACCGAAGGCGTCGGCCGGTCGATCGCCCGCGCCACCTTCTTCACGCGCTCGAGGGAATTCTCCCAACCGAACATCTGCTCGACCACGCGGATGTCGCTGAAGAGATTGGTCACGGCACGCGCGTGCGGCTTGCCCTTCACGTTGTTGAAGAGAATCGGGAAGCTGCCGTCGAAGTGCTTCTGCAGTCCCGTGATCTCGAGGTCCGGATCGACCTCGCGATCCGTTTCCATCAGATACCCTTGCGAGCGCAGCCACTCGAGTGCCGAGCGCAGGCTCGTGATGTCCTTGGTTGCGGGGCGCTCCTTGGACGGACTCCGGTTACGGCTCGGCATGGCCACATCGTTCATCGCATGTCTCCTGGCGAATTGTCGCGATTTGTTCGGTACGTCAGCTCTTGGGTGTGAGGTGCGCCACCCTGGCCCGCATCTCCCCCGTCCAGCGGCGGGCGAATTCGGCAGGGATGGCAAACTGGTCGAGCACGCGCGCGATGACGTGATCGATGATGTCGTCGACGCTGGCAGGATGGTGATAGAACGCCGGCATGGGCGGCATGATCGTCACGCCCATGCGTGCCAGCTTCAGCATGTTTTCGAGATGGATTTCGGACAGCGGCATCTCGCGCGCCACCAGCACGAGCTTGCGCCGCTCCTTCAGGATCACGTCCGCGGCGCGGTGCACGAGATGGTCGCCCGTGCCATGCGCGATCGCCCCCAGGCTGCGCATCGAGCATGGGATGATCACCATGCCGTCGGTCTGGAACGAGCCCGAGGAGATTGCGGCGCCCATGTTGGCGGACTCGTACGTGACGGTGGCGAGGGCGCGCACGTCCTTGACGGTGTAGGACGTCTCGTGCTCGACCGTCTGCATGGCCCACTTGGAGAGCACGAGATGGGTCTCGACTTCGCTGTCCTGCAGCGCCTCGAGGAGACGGATGCCCAGGATGGCGCCGGTTGCGCCCGTGATGCCGACGATGAGCTTGCGCATCGCATCCTCCTTCGGGCCGCGGGACTTCTCGGAGTCCACATTGTGGCCACATTCCCAACTGCACTCGGCGAAGCGTCCTGTGACAGCGATCTGCGGTTGCAGCCCTCTGCCTCAGGGCAATGTAGCACCGCCCGCGAACGCGGGGAACGTGCGACAATCCAGAAACTGTTTCACAATGTGGCCTATCCGCCAATGAGACACCTGGAGTACCGATGATCGCGACCGCAGTGCAGCCATTGGTGGCCCCTCCTCGCGACGGCACGCAGAGCATTCAACGGGCGGCCATGCTCGTGCGCGTGATCGCGTCGCGCAGCCGGACCGGGCTGCGGCTCGCCGAGGTCGTGCAGCATGCCCATCTCGAGCGCTCGACCGCACGGCGCATCCTCAAGTGCCTGGTCGCCGAGGGTCTCGTGATGCAGGACGCCGAGTCGCGGCGGTACTTCCTCGGCCCGCTGATCTTCGAGCTCGGCCTCGCCGCGGCGCCGCAGTTCAACCTGGTGGATATCTTTCGCCCGTCCCTGCAGCGCATCGCCGACAAGACCGGCGACACCGTGTTCCTGACCGTACGCAGCGGCTACGATTCGGTATGCCTGGATCGACGCGAAGGCTCCTTCCCCATCAAAACGCTCACCCTGGAAGTGGGCACGCGCCGGCCGCTTGGCGCAGGCGCCGGTGGACTCGCGTTGCTGATGCTGCTGCCCGATGAAGCGGTGAAGGAGATCGTTACGTCCAATGGCGTGCGCTTCACGACCTACAATCACCTGACCGTCCCGGCGTTGCTGAAGATGCTGACCCGCGCGCGCGCACTCGGTTACGCCCTGAACGACATTCACATCACGCCGGGCGCAAGCTCGCTCGGGATGCCGATCGTCAACCGATGGGGCCACCCGTTCGCGGCGATCAGCGTGGGCGCGATCGAAAGCCGGATGGGGCGCGAGCGTCAGGGCGAGATCGCCGAGACCATCCGGACGGAAGTGCGCCTGCTCGAGAAAGCCATGCGCGACGCGACGATGCAATGAGCGGCCACAGCGATACGCACGGCCCCGACGGCGCGCGCAGCAGGGCGCTGCAGTACCTCGAGGGCCATCACGTCGTCACGATTGCTACCGCGGAGCCCTGGGCGGCCGCCGTGTTCTACGTCAACGACGGCTTCACCCTTTTCTTCCTGTCGTCACCGCGCAGCCGCCATGCGCAGCAGGCGGCGCGCGATGCCCGCGTGGCGGCAACCGTGCAGGAGGATTACAGCGACTGGCGCAGCATCAAGGGCCTGCAGATCGCAGGGATCGTGCGCGAAGTGGAGCGCGCGCGCGTCGCCGAGGTGCGCGCACTCTATGCAGCCAAGTTTCCCGTCATCGCCGGCGGCATGCCCGGGACGGCGGCCATCGTGGAAGCACTGAAGCGCATCACCTGGTTTGCGTTGACGCCAACGGCCGTGTACTTCGTCGACAACGCAGCGGGGTTCGGCCATCGCGACGAGATCCGGCTCCCGTGACGGGCCGCGAGGACCGGATCCCCGCGACCTGGCAGCACGTTGCGCGGCGCTCGTCGATGTAGGCGAGGCTTCCGTTCCGCATCGTCCGGCTCGAGCCTGACCTACAGGCTCGGAGCAACGCTTGCACTCGCAGCGCCAGGCTCGAGCCTGTGGTGCGGAACGTCGCCTTCAGAAGCCGTATTCCTTCCATGATGCGCGCACCCTGGCGAGATGCTCTGCCGGCGGCAGCGCGATCGGCGGGTACTGGTGCTTCTTCGTCGCGTCGATGCCGATCTTGCTGGACACGCGACGACTGTCGTCCTGTTGCGGTACGGACTCGGCGGCCTGCGATGGATCGAGACGGCCCGCTACGGTGTCGGGTGCGATGAACGTGTCCTTCTGCGGTTGCACGCGGAAGGAAAGGGCCCAGTTCACCATGAAGGGGTCGCGCACATCGATGTCGTCGTCGACGATCACGGTGAACTTGCCGAGTGTCGGGTCCACGGCCCAGGCGCCGAACATGACCTGCTGCGCCTGTCCGGGATATTCCTTGCGAATGGAAATCGCAAGATAACCGGACGCTCCGCCGGCGTGCATGAGGTGCACGTCCTTGACCGGCAGCTTGAGGTCGAGAAGGTGCCGGCGGATGGCCGCCTCCCGCCCGTAGCCGCGGATCGTGCTCGATTCGCTGGGCGGCATCTGCGACAGGAAAGCCTGGAAGATCGGCTTGTGGCGGTGGGTGATCGCGGTAACGTCCACGACGAACGACTGCGAGCGCGGCCCCATGTACCCGGTGAACTCCCCGAACGGGCCTTCCCATTCCGTCTCGTTCGCCCGGACGAGACCTTCGATCACGATTTCCGCGTTGGCCGGGACCATCAGGTCGCTGGTCTTCGCGCGCACCACCGGTATCGCCTGACCGCGCAGCGCTCCGGCCACGGCGAGCTCGTCGACGCCATACGGGATCTTCGCGACCGAGCAAAGCCCGACGCTGGGGTCGGTGCCGAGCGCGATCGCCACGGGCGTAGGCTGTCCGCGCGCATTGTTGAGCTCGATGTGCTTGCGCCCGTGCTGCACGTGCGCGATGAACATCCCGATCTTGCGCGATCCCTTGATCTGGCAGCGGTAGGTGCCGATGTTCTGCACGCCGGTGTCGGGATCGCGGGTGATCACGAACGGAGCCGTCAGATAGGGTCCCGGATCGTGCTCGACCGTCCATGTCGGCACCGGAAGCTTGAGCAGGTCGGCGCTCTCTTCCCGATGCACGTTCTCATGCACCGGTGCGGTGAGCACGGTTTCGGGCGCAACCGGATTGCGCAACGCGCGGGTCCATGCATCGGCGATGTCGTCGATCCCGCGCGCCCGCAGCGCCAGGGCGTAGATCGAACGGGAGCCGCCCAGCACGCCGAAGACCACCGGGATGTCGTAGCCGCGCACGTTCTCGAACATCAGTGCGCAACGCTCCTCCTCGGGCACGCTCTGGAAATTGACGCGCCCGACGGCGGCGATCTCCCAGTCCTTGTCCACCGGTCGCGTGATGCGCTTGAGCTTGCCGTGTTCCTCGAGCACCTGCAGGTACTCGCGCAAGTCGGCGTAGACGTTGTGACCCTTGCTGTCCAGCGGCGGCATCGTGTCCCCCTCGCAATCGCTAGACCGCCGCCAGCATGGCCGGCGCCGGTGCAATGGGCGCTGCATCGAGCCTGAGGAGGCGCCGTGCATTGCCTTCGTAGATGGCGTGCCGCTGCTCCGGCGTCAGATCGAGCGCGTCGATGATCTCGATCGTCCAGCGGATGAAGGCCGCGCCCTTTTCCGGATCGAACGGCGAATCGGAGGCGAACAGCGTCTTGTCGATGCCGAAGAAATCGAGTCCGCATTCGGTCGCCGCGCGCGCCCCGAAGAGCGCGGTGTCGGCATAGAACATGCGGAAGTAATCGAGCGGGCGCTTCTTGAGCTTGCGCAGGAGGAGCGTGTAGTCCTCATCGGACGTGCGCGAGCCGAGCTGGTCCCACCCGGGGCCGACGCGGCCCGCGAAGTACGGCACCATGCCGCCCATGTGATGGGTGATGATCTTGAGTTGCGGATACTTGTCGAAGAGCCCTGCAAAAACCATGTGCGCCATGGCCGCGCTGGTCTCGTACGGCCAGCCGAAGGTCCACCAGATTTCGTAATGGCTCTTGCGCTCGCCGCGGTAGTCGGCGAAGTCCGCGCCGCGCGCCGGATGCAGCCAGACCGGCCGGTCGAGCTCCGCCATCACATCGAAAAGCGGCAGCGTTTCGGGGGCGGTCAGCGGCCGGCCGAGGACGTTCGTGAACACCTGCACGCCGACGGCGCCGAGGTCGTCGATGGCGCGGCGCGCCTCTTTCACCAACCCGTCCGGATCGTTCATCGGCAGCGAGGCCACGAAGGCCGGGAACCGGTCCGGGTAGCGGCGCACGAGATCGGCCATGCCGTCGTTGGCGAGCCTGGCCAGGTCCGTCGACACCGGCGGCGGCCCGAAGACTTCGATCGGCGGCGAGCCGAGGGAGATGACCTGCGCGTAATCGTCGAAGCGGTCCATGATCCGGAAGCGCTCGTCCAGATCGACGATGCAGGGAATGTCGCGCACCCGCTTGTGCATGTCCTTCCCGGTGGGCGCGACTTCGAGCATGCGATCGAAGAATGGCTTCGGGAAGATATGGTTGAAGATGTCGAGCTTCATGCGCGTCCCTCCGGGAATTCGATCGGCTCCCCTTCCGCCGGTCCAGCCATTTAAGCGACATGCGATTTATAATACAAACGCAAAATGTTCATCCTCCTATAAGGTTTTAAGATGAATGTGACGCTCCGGCAGTTGCGGGCGTTCGTCGCCGTCGCGCAGTTCAGTGGGTTCACCGCCGCGGCCGAGCGACTGCACGTCACGCAGTCGGCGCTGTCGGTGATGATCCGCAGCCTCGAGCGCGAATTGGGGTTGCGGCTGTTCGACCGCACCACCCGCATGGTCGAGCTCACGGAAGCCGGCCGGGAGTTCTATCCCCTGGCCGAAAAGACGCTCGAAGACCTGACGAGCGCGGTCGCCCACTCGCGCGACCTGGCCGAGATGAAGCGGGGCCGCGTCACCATTGCTGCAACGACCGTCGTGTCGTCGATCCTGCTGCCCCGCGCCGTCGCTCGCTTTGGCAGGGACTACCCGGGCATCCGGGTGGTGCTGCGCGATGGTGCCCCGCCAGCCCAGATCGCCGGCATGGTCCTCGCCGCCCAGGTCGACCTGGGCATCGCTCCCGTGACCGGCGCCGAGGCAGATCTCGAATCGGTGCCCTTCATCGAGGACACGCTCGAGCTCGCCTGCCCGGGAGACCACCCTTTGACACGCAAGGCCCGCGTGACCTGGCGCGATCTCGCCGGGCAATCACTCATCGCGCTCTCCGGCGACAACGCCATCCGGCAGCTCATCGAGGAGCGGCTCGGCGTCGCGAAGATCACCGCAAGCCCGGCGTTCGAGGTCGCGTTCCTTTCGACGGCCATGGGACTGGTCGACGCCGGTCTCGGGGTCGCGGTGCTGCCCTCGCACGCACGTCCGCTCGCTCGCCTGCACCACATCCGCTTCCTCAAGCTCTCCGCCCCGGTGGTGCGCCGCGACATCCGCCTCCTGACGCGGCGAGAGCGCGCGCTATCACCTGCGGCTGCACACTTCCGGGATTTCCTGCTCGAGTTCGTGAAATCCTCGCGGCTGCGTAACGATGGCTCGGCGGTCACGCTGTAGCCGACCATCGTGCGCCGGTGGTGCCGCGCACTTGCCGCGCGAGTCCGGCGTGCCAGATTGGCGCCCGCGTTGCGATCGCGGCGGCGGCAGGGCGACAGTTTTACCGGCGTGCCGCGACGCACCGACCACCTATTTCATGCTCGAGCCGGCGGACACACGCGCCAACCGGCGTCTCAAGCTCGGCATGAAGCAGTTCCCGCCACCTGTTGGCCGCCGAGCGTCGCGGAATGCTGTGGAGGTCGCTGCGGGCGCGTTCGCCACGCAGCGTCGCTGCCTGCGTGACGCCCGTCCGCCGCTCGCTGCGCGCACCAGCAAGGTCCCGGTTGAACTGCCGGCCATGGCATCTGTCAGCAACGCATGGCGACTTGCAGCCGGTTGCAGGTGCCACCGCGCCTGAGGTACTTTGTGCCAAGCTGTCGCATCCTGCTCGATCCCGACGGCACCGTGCCGCACCCCTCAATCGCAGCGCACTCCATACTGCGCTCATGAAAAGAGTCAGCCTCTACAGCAGCTCGCCGCGTACGCGTCCGCCGCCGGTGCCCGAGCCAGCAGCCGAAGCGGCCGCCGCTGCGTCCGCGGCGCCGACCTCATGGCGCCGGCGCCTGGGCGCGCGCCTGCGGCAGCACGAGCGGGCGCTGCTGGTGACGCTCAGTGTCGTGCTGACGCTGTTCATCCTGTGGAGCTATGTGCGCCTGCATCCCGGACCCCGCGAGCTCACCCAGAAGGACATCGACGGCGCAGTCGTGCACACGCTGGAGAACCTGCCGCCGTCCTCTCCCGCCGCGAAAGCCTACGAGATCATCAGTCCATCGGTGGTGCGCGTGGTCGGCACCGGCGAAGAGCGCGACGACGGCAAGACGCCGGAGCGGGGCGTCGGCACCGGCGTGGTGATCGTCGACAACGGCACCATCCTCACGAACCTCCATGTGGTCGCCGAGGCGAAGCGCATCCGCGTCACGTTCTACGATGGCTTCGAGTCCGAGGCGGAGGTCGTGAGCGTGCAACCCGAGAACGATCTTGCGGTGATCAAGTCGGTGAAAATCCCCGACGACCTCATGTCAGCCAGCCTCCGTTCCACCGCCGATCTCAATGTCGGCGACCAGGTCGTCGCGGTCGGGTTCCCGTTCGGCATCGGCCCGTCCGCGTCGGCGGGCGTGGTGTCGGGCCTCGCCCGCGAATACCGCTCACCCGAAGGCAAGCACATCCTCTCGAACCTCATCCAGTTCGACGCGGCGGCGAATCCGGGCAATTCCGGCGGACCGCTGGTGACGATGGATGGCGAGGTCGTCGGCATCGTCACCGCCATCCTCAATCCGACCGACCAGCGGGTGTTCGTCGGCATCGGCTTCGCAGTACCGATCGAGAATGCGGCAAGCGCGGTCGGCCTGTCGCCCTTCTGACGACGACAGGGTTCGCACGCCGACAACCACCACACGACGCAGCAGGCCAACAAGGGTCGTGCGCTGACGCGGCCCCATTCAACGCAACCCGGGAACGCAATGGACAACAGAGAAGTCGCGCGCGGCGAAGTGGCATCCCTCATGGAGCGCATCCTCTACGAGGTGAAGAAGGTGGTCGTCGGGCAGGACCACTTCCTGGAGCGCGTGCTGGTCGCGATCCTCGCGCAGGGACACCTGCTGGTGGAAGGCGTGCCAGGCCTCGCCAAGACGCTGACCGTGAAAACGCTCGCCCGCACGATCCGCGGCACCTTCCGGCGCATCCAGTTCACGCCGGACCTCGTGCCCGCCGACCTCGTCGGCACGCGCGTGTACAACCAGAAGACGAGCGACTTCACGACCTCGCTCGGGCCGGTCTTCACCAACCTGTTGCTCGCCGACGAGATCAATCGCGCTCCCGCCAAGGTGCAGAGCGCGCTGCTCGAGGTGATGCAGGAATACCAGGTCACCATCGCCGGCGAAACGCACCGCGTGCCCGAGCCGTTCCTGGTGATGGCGACCCAGAACCCGATCGAGACCGAGGGCACCTACCCGTTGCCCGAGGCGCAGATCGACCGGTTCATGATGAAGGTGCTCGTCGGCTATCCCTCCGAGGAGGAGGAGTTCGTCATCGTCGAGCGGGTCACGGGCGCCGCCGCGGCGGTGACGCCTATCGCGACGACGGAGCAGCTTGGCGCATTGCAGCGCGAATGCCGCAACAGCTACGTCGATCCATCGCTCATCCAGTACGCCGTGCGTCTGGTGTGCGCCACGCGCGAGCCGGAGCGCTACGGCGTCAAGGATCTCGCGCCCTACCTGACCTTCGGCGCCAGTCCGCGCGCGTCCATCCATCTCATCGAAGGGGCCCGCGCGCTGGCCTTCCTGCGTGGCCGCGACTACGTGCTGCCGGAAGACGTGAGCGACATCGCCCCCGACGTGCTGCGGCACCGGCTGGTGCTGTCGTACGAGGCGCTCGCCTCCTCGCTCTCGCCCGACGAGCTCGTGGGGCGCGTCATGGCGCGCATCGCCCCTCCCGACAAGCCACTGGAAAGCCATGTCCGCTTCGGCGCGCGATCCTGAGCACATCCTCAAGCGCCTCGAGTGGACGGTGATCCGTCGGCTCGACGGGGTTCTGCACGGCGATTACCGGACACTGTTTCGCGGCTTCGGGCTCGATCTCGCCGATCTGCGCGAGTACCAGTACAACGACGACGTTCGGCACATCGACTGGAACGTCACGGCGCGGCTGCAGACGCCTTACGTGCGCGAGTTCAACGAGGAGCGCGAGGTCGCGGCGTGGTTCCTGCTCGATCTCAGCCCGTCGGTGGACTTCGGTTCGTCATCGACGCGCAAGCAGGCGGTCTCCACCGAGTTCGTCACCGTGCTCGCGCGGCTCCTCACCCGCCACGGCAATCGCGTCGGCGCCCTGCTCTATGGCGCCCGGGTCGACACGGTCATCCCCAGCCGCAGTGGGCGCCGGCACGTGCTGCACCTCCTGCACGCGATGACCAACCGCGAGCACGTCCGGACCACGACCGCCACGGACTTGCGCGCGTTCCTGCGCGAGGCGACCCAGGCAATCCAGCGCCGTTCACTCGTCTTCGTCGTTTCGGATTTCATCAGCACGCAGGACTGGGGCCCCGCGCTCGCGCAACTCGCGCGTCGGCACGAAGTCATCGCGGTGCGGGTATATGACCCGCTCGAGATGGAGTTGCCCGACATGGGCATGCTGGTGATCCAGGACGCCGAGACGGGCGAGCAGCTGTTCGTCGACACGCACGACCGGGCGTTCCGGCGGCGCTTTGCGGACGCGGCGGCGCGGCGGGAAACCGACCTGCGCAGCGCCTTCCGGCAGGGGGGCGTCGATGCGCTCGAGCTGTCCACGGACGACGACCTGGTCGATGCCATCCTGCGCTTCGCCGATCTGCGCAAACGACGCGCCCAGCTTGCCGCCGGGGGTTCGCTGCCGTCGCATCTCGAGCACGGAACGCGATGACGTTCCTCTGGCCCAGCCTGCTGTGGCTGCTGCTGCTCGTGCCGCTCATCATCGGCGCGTACCTATGGCTCATGCGCCGCAAGCGCAAGGCAGCAGTGCGCTACGCGAGTCTCGCGATGGTGCGCGACGGAATCGACATCGGGCACCGGCTGCGACGCCATGTTCCACCGGCACTGTTCGTCGCCGCGCTGACATTGATGATCCTTGCGATCGCCCGGCCGGCGGCGATGATCACCCTGCCATCGCAGCACGAAACGGTGATCCTCGCGATGGACGTGTCCGGCAGCATGCGCGCGGTCGACGTGGAGCCGAGCCGCATCGCGGCGGCGCAATCCGCCGCACGTGCATTCGTCGCCGACCAGCCCGGGAGCACGCGCATCGGCGTGGTGGCGTTCGCCGCGACGGCTACGGTCGTGCAGCCGCCGACCGACCACCGCGAGGATGTGCTCGCCGCGATCGACCGTTTCCAGATCCAGCGCGGAACGGCCGTGGGCAGCGGCATTCTGGTCTCCCTCAAGACGCTCTTTCCCGACGTCGAATTCGATCTGCGGTCCTCCAATCCGCGTGGCGAGGCTGCGCGCCAGCCCAAGGGCAGGTCGCTCGACGCAGGGCGCGTCGCAGCGAATGCCAAGGAGGGCACCAAGGAAAAGGACCAGCCCGCCGCGCCCGGCTCGTTCGCGTCGGCGGCGATCATCCTGCTCACCGATGGGCAGACCACTACCGGGCCCGATCCGGTGGAGTCCGCACGCATGGCGGCGGAACGCGGCGTGCGCGTGTTCACGGTCGGCATCGGCACGCAAAAAGGCGAGACGATCCACAGCGAGGGCTGGACCATGCGCGTGCGCCTCGACGAGGACGCCCTGAAGACCATCGCCAACATCACGCGTGGCGAGTACTTCTATGCGGGCACGGCTCCCGACCTCAGGAAGATCTACCAGTCCCTGAACACCAAGCTCACGCTGGAAAAGAAGCAAACCGAGATCACGGCCTTCTTCGCTGCGGCCGCCGCGCTGCTGGCCGCCATTTCGGCGTTGCTCTCGCTGCTTTGGTTCAACCGGATCCTGTAGGGGCGCAGCGCGCGCCGTGCAACATGCGCGCCGGTGCCGTACTGCGCTATGCGTGGGCGGCCCCGGCCACCGCGCTCGGCCTCGTGCTCGGCGGCATGGCGATGCTCCTCGGCGCACGCGTGCGGCGCGTGCAGGGCGTGGTCGAGATCAGCGGTGGCGGCGTGCAGAAGTTCGTGCGCGTGTGGCCCTGGCGTTTCGGTGCGATCACTTTCGGCCACGTCGTGCTCGGCGTGGACGCCGCCGTGCTGGAGGCAAGCCGGGTGCACGAGCGGGTCCACGTGCGGCAGTACGAGCGCTGGGGGCCGCTGTTCGTGCCGCTCTATCTCGGATCGAGCCTCCTGCAGTGGCTGCGCGGGCGCGACGCGTATCGCGACAACTGCTTCGAGCGCGAGGCGTTCGCGCTCGCCGCGCGCGCGTCGCATCGCACCGACGCATGACGCTCCTCGCTGCCCTCGTCGCGACCTCGGCGCGCATCGGCGAAACCTCGAGCCGCCGCGCCAAGGCGGAGGCCATCGCCGAATGCCTGCGCATCCTGGCGCCCGAGGAGATCGACATCGCGGTGCCATACCTCGCCGGCGAGGTCCGCCAGGGACGCATCGGCATCGGCTGGGCCGCGCTGCGGGAAGCGCGACCCACCGGCGCCATGCATGGGCCCGGCCTTGCACTCCTGGAGGTCGACGCCGCACTGGACGCGATTGCGCGAACCGCTGGCAAGGGCTCGGCGGCCGAGCGCAGCCAACGGCTCGGCGAGCTTTTCACGCGGGCGACGCGCGAAGAGCAGGACTTCCTGAATCGATTGCTGATCGGTGAGCTGCGTCAGGGTGCGCTCGAAGGACTCATGATCGAAGGTGTTGCCGCGGCGGCGCGATTGCCGGTCGCGGAAGTACGTCGTGCGGCCATGGTGGCCGGCGGCATCGGCCGCGTGGCCCGGGTGGCCATGACCGAAGGCGCGAATGGCCTCGAGCGCTTTGCGATCGCCATGTTTCAGCCCGTCGCACCGATGCTCGCGCAACCGGCCGACGACATCGCGTCGGCGATGCAGGCGCTCGGGGCCGCGGCGCTGGAATGGAAGATGGACGGAGCCCGCGTGCAGGTGCACAAGCAGGGTAGCGAGGTTCGCATTTTCACGCGCAGCTTGAACGAGGTTACTGCCGCGGCACCGGAGGTCGTCGAGATGGTGGCCGGCGTTGGCAGCGACGATCTCATCCTCGACGGCGAAGTGATCGCGCTTCGTGGCGACGGCACGCCGCACCCGTTCCAGGTCACCATGAGCCGCTTCGGACGTACCCTGGACGTGGCGCGACAGCGCGTCGCGTTGCCGCTGTCCGTGTTCTTCTTCGATTGCCTGCGCGACCGTGGCCACGATCTCACCGGGCGCGATGGCGAGGCGCGCTTCTCCGCCTTGCGCGACGCGGTGCCACCGCATGGCGTGATGCCACGCCTCGTCACCGACGATGCCGCGAGCGCGCAGGCCTTCTATGACGAGGCGATCGCGCGCGGACACGAAGGCGTAATGGTGAAATCGCTCACGGCGGGCTACGAGCCCGGCGCGCGCAGTGCGGCCTGGCTCAAGGTGAAACGCGCGCACACCCTCGATCTCGTCGTGCTCGCCGCCGAGTGGGGCCATGGGCGGCGCCATCGCTGGCTGTCGAATCTCCACCTGGGCGCACGCGATCCCGCCACGGGCTCGTTCATCATGCTGGGCAAGACCTTCAAGGGCATGACCGATGCGATCCTGGAATGGCAGACGCGCGAGTTGCTGGCGCGGGCAACCCGACGCGATGACCATGTCGTCCACGTCCGCCCCGAGCTTGTCGTCGAGATCACGTTCAACGACCTGCAGGCGAGCCCGCGGTATTCCGGGGGGCTGGCCCTGCGATTTGCACGCGTGAAAGGCTACCGCCCCGACAAGCGCGCGGATGAAGCAGACACGATCGACACCGTGCGCGCGATCTACGCCGCGCAGAGTGGCAAGGCCGTGTCAGGCTGACGCCTGATCTGCAAACGCACGGTGCCCCAACATGAGCTGGCGCGGCGCCGGACCGGGAGGGTGCGACGACGTGCTCGGACGCCATCAATAAGCGATGCCGACCCGCCGATACACCTCGCCCAGGAGCCATGCCGGTCCGACGAGCAGGAATTGGAGATCGTCGAGGAACGACGGTTTGCGACCCTCGATGTGATGTCCGACGAACTGGCCGATCCACGCCGCGACGAAAACCGCCAGCGCGATCTGCACCAGGTTGTCGTGGACGAGCGTCAGCGGGTACGCAAGGGTTGCGAACACGGCCAGCATACCGACCGCAAGCGGCCGCGACAGCCACAGATAGAATCCGCAAGCCGCGAGCGCGAGCGCCACCGCAACGGCCGGCGACAGCGCCCACGCCAGGGCGAGCACGGTCCAGGTGATCAGCGGCACGCAGACCCAATGGATGGCCTTGTTCACCGGGTGCCGGTGCGATTCCGCATAGCGCGCAAACAGTGTGTCTACCGGCCGCATGACTGCCCCGCAAGCGCTCCCCCGCGCAGCGCCAGCCGCGGGGGCACAGGCTATAATCCGCGCCAAAGCCGGCGGGACCCGTGGCCCCGATCATAAGCCGGAACAACCGGCCGCCGGCATCATTGCCACTCATGGAGGATTCATGAAACGTTCCCTGCAGACGCTCGCTCTGATGGCCTCGCTCGTGCTCACCGCACCCGCGTTGGCTGCCGACCAGTTCATCAACGTGCTGACTGGCGGCACGAGCGGCGTGTACTACCCGCTCGGGGTCGCACTCGGCAATGTCATCGGCAAGGCTCTCCCTGGCGCGAAGACCTCCGTCCAGGCGACCAAGGCATCCGTCGAGAACCTGAACCTGCTGCAGGCCGGGCGTGGCGAAATCGCCTTCACCCTCGGCGATTCGCTGTCCGATGCCTGGAAGGGCAACGAGGAAGCCGGCTTCAAGACGCCGCTCAAGAAACTCAGGGGCATCGCGGCGATCTATCCCAATTACATCCAGATCGTCGCGCGCGCCGATTCGGGCATCAAGACCCTCGCCGACCTCAAGGGCAAGAAGATTTCCGTCGGCGCACCGAAGTCCGGCACGGAGCTCAATGCACGCGCCATCCTGAACGCAGCGGGCATCACGTACAAGGATTTCGCCAAGGTCGAATACCTGCCGTTCGGTGAGTCGGTCGAGCTCATGAAGAATCGCCAGCTGGACGTGACGCTCCAGTCGGCCGGGCTTGGCGTGGCCAGCCTCCGCGATCTCGCGGCCGCGATGGACATCGTCGTCGTCGCGGTTCCCCCCGAGGTGATCAAGAAGGTCGGCGACCCTGCGTACCTGGTGTCGTCCATTCCGGCGAATACGTACAAGGGACAGACGGCGGACGTGCCGGCCGCGGCCGTGCAGAACTACCTGGTCACGCACGACGGCGTCAGCAACGATCTGGTCTATGGCATGACCAAGGCACTGTGGACGAACCTCGACCAGCTCGTGGCGGCACATTCCGCCGCCAAGGCGATCGAGCTCAAGAACGCGCTCGTCGGAATGCCGCTGCCACTGCATCCCGGAGCGGAGAAGTATTACCGCGAAGTCGGCATCCTCAAGTAACCGCATGGTCGGGCCCCGTCGTCATGCGTGCGGGGCCCGTTCCTGACGGCATGAACCTGCGCCGGACGGGCGCGCTGAGCCGCGCGCAGACTGCAGGTCGCGATCACCAGGAGTCCCGATGGCCACCACTCCCGAGGTTGCGTCGGCTGAAATGGCGGCGGCCGATGCGGCCTTCGACGAGACCGGCGTCAAGCGCACCCTCCAGGGCTGGGCGGCCAAGCTCGTGGCGGGCGTCGCGCTCGCCTTTTCGGCGTATCAGCTGATCATCGCGGCCTTCGCGCCGCTCTCGAGCCTGCCCACGCGGTCGATCCACGTGGGCTTCCTGCTCGCGCTGTCCTTCCTGATCCACCCGATTTCGAAGCACGCGCCGCGCCATCGCATCGTGCTGTACGACGCGCTGCTCGCCGCACTCGGATTCGCCATTTCGCTGTATCACCTGGTGTTCGAGTCCGAGCTGATCCAGCGCTCCGGCGACCCGAGCACGATGGATCTCGTGGTCGGAACGCTCTTCGTGGTGCTCGTGTTCGAGGCCGCCCGGCGGGTCCTCGGGCTGGCGCTGCCGATCATCTGCGCCACGTTCCTCGCGTACGGCATGCTCGGCCAGTACCTGCCGAGCGTCATCGCCCATCGCGGCTACGGGTTCGACCAGATCGTCAGTCAGCTCTTTCTCGGCACGGAAGGCATCTTCGGCATCCCGGTGCTGGTGTCGGCCACGTACATCTTCCTTTTCATCCTGTTCGGCAGCTTTCTCGAGCACGCGGGCATGATCACGCTGTTCAACAACGTCGCCCTGGGCTTCGTCGGCCATGCGCGCGGAGGGCCGGCGAAGGTCGCGGTGATCTCGTCGGGGATGATGGGCACGATCTCCGGCTCGGGCGTCGCCAACGTGCTGACCGTCGGGCAGTTCACCATTCCGCTGATGAAGCGCTTCGGCTACAGCTCCGTGTTCGCCGGCGCCGTTGAGGCCACGTCATCGATGGGCGGCCAGATCATGCCCCCGGTGATGGGGGCGGTGGCGTTCATCATGGCCGAGACGCTCAACTTGCCGTACGTCACGATCGTGAAAGCGGCGGTCGTGCCGGCGATCCTGTATTACGCCACCGCATTCTGGATGGTGCACCTCGAGGCCGGCAATCGCGGCCTGCTCGGCTTGCCGAAGGATCAGTGCCCCAATCCGTGGCGCGCGATCCGCGAGCGCTGGTTCCTGATCCTGCCGCTCGGCGTGCTGGTGTACATGCTGTTCGACGGATTCACGCCCATGTTCGCCGGCATCGTCGGGCTCTCGCTGACGGCGATGCTGATCCTCGGCGTGGGAATCGCGTCGGGCTTCGGCTCGATTTTTTTCCGGGTCGTGTTCTGGATCGCGCTCGGACTCACGACGGCGAGCTTCTTCACCTATGGCATCTGGCCCATCATCGTCGCCATTGCCACCCTGGTGCTGGTCAACTTCGTCATCAAGGGCGGCCGCAAGACACTCGGCGTCATGCGCCGAAGCCTCATCGACGGCGCACGCCAGGCGATCCCGGTCGGGGTGGCCTGTGCGATCGTTGGCGTCATCATCGGCGTGCTGACTCTCACCGGTGCGGCGTCGAATTTCGCCGGCTTCATCGTCGACATCGGCGCACGCAGCCTGTTCCTGTCGCTCTTCCTGACGATGCTCGTCTGCCTGCTTCTTGGCATGGGCATCCCGACCATCCCCAACTACATCATCACCAGCGCGATCGCCGCGCCGGCATTGCTGAAGCTGGGCGTGCCGCTGATCGTGTCGCACATGTTCGTGTTCTATTTCGGGATCATGGCGGACCTGACGCCCCCGGTCGCGCTGGCCGCCTTCGCCGCCGCATCGATCGCCAAGGCCTCGCCGATGAAAATCGGCTGGAAGGCGACGCATATCGCCATCGGCGGTTTCGTCATCCCCTACATGGCGGTCTACGATCCCGCGTTGATGCTGCAGACAGTCCCCGGTGGCACGCTGAGCATCGCCGCGGTGGTCTACATCGTCTTCAAGACGCTCGTCGCGATCGGCCTGTGGGGCGCCGGCGCGATCGGCTATCTGCGTGCGCCCCTCAACTGGATGGAGCGCATCGTCGCCTTCGTCGCCGCGGGCCTGCTGGTCGCGGCGGTGCCGTTGACCGACGACCTCGGCTTTGTCGCCAGCGCGCTGTTCATCGCCTGGCATCTCCTGCGCACGCGCGGCGTGCGGCAGCAGAAGCCGGCATAGCACCATGGCCGCGACGGCAGTCGCCTGCATCCTGGTGGCGGGTGCGGTGCGTGCCGTGCTCCCAAGCGATGCGTTCTCGGTGGCGTGGACGCATTCGGTGCAGCGCTCGCAATGGGAGGAGCGCTATCGCGTGCTGACTGGCGGCCTCGTGCTCGAGGAAGCACGCGTCGAAGGCTCGGGCGCCGGCATGGAGGCCGGCACCGACGCCGTGCTGCGCGACGGCTGGTGGACCTGGGCACCGCGCCAGAACCTGCGCTCCATCACCCTGACGGTGTCGTCGTACGCGGGCGATTACCGGATCTGCACCGCGGCACGATGCACGGCGCTGCGCGAGCTCGTCGGCCCGACGCCCGAGGGCACGGCCGTCGAAATCACCTCCTGTGCACCCGGCGTCAGCGCGCCAGAGCGTTGATACGGCCGACGCGCTACGCGGCCGCCGTGAGGTCCGCTGGCAGCGGCACGTGCTTGTGCAGGGTACTGACGTGCGGTGGGAAGCTGCCGAGCTTGCGATCGAGGAAGTAGTTCCGCAAGGTCCGAGCGATCGTGCGAAAGGCAATCTCCTCCCAGGGAACATCCTCTTCATGGAAGAGCCGCACCTCGAGACTTTCCGGGCCCGGACCAAAGTCGAGGTCGACGAGGCGCGAGCGAAACATCACGTACACCTGGTTGATGTACGGCAGGCTGATCACGGTGTAGAGCTCGCCGAGCTCCACGCGCGCGCTCGCTTCCTCCAGCGTCTCGCGGGCGGCACCGGCGCCGAGCGACTCGCCGTTTTCCAGGAAGCCGGCAGGGAGGGTCCACTTGCCCAGGCGCGGCTCGATGGCCCGCCGGCAAAGGAGCACCTGATCGCCGAACTCCGGCAGGCAGCCGACGACGACCTTGGGATTCTGGTAGTGGATGGCCCCGCACGCCGCGCATACGTAGCGGGGCAGCGAGTCGCCCGGCGGAATGCGGAGCGCGAGATCGGCCGAACCGCAGTGACTGCAGAAGTTCATGCGCGGATGAAATGCTCGCGGTAGTACTTGAGCTCCATGATCGATTCCTGCACGTCGGCGAGCGCCTCGTGCTTGCCTTCCTTCGGGATGCCCTTCATCAGCTCGGGCTTCCAGCGCCGGCAAAGCTCCTTCAGCGTCGACACGTCGAGATTGCGGTAATGGAAGAAGTCCTCGAGCTGCGGCATCCAGCGGGCCAGGAAACGCCGGTCCTGGCAGATCGAGTTGCCGCACATCGGCGACGCCTTCGGCGGCACGTGCTGGCGCAGGAAGTCGAGCGCCTCCGCCTCGACGCGCGCCTCGTCGTGCGTCGAGGCCCGCACCCGGTCGACCAGTCCGGACTTGCCGTGGGTGCTGGTATTCCAAGCGTCCATGCCCGCCATGACCTCATCCGGCTGGTGGACCACCCACACGGGCGCCTCGGCCACAGTGACGAGCTCGGCATCGGTCACCACCAGGGCAACCTCGATGATGCGGTCGGTATCCGGCTTCAGGCCGGTCATTTCCATATCGATCCAGATGAGCCGGGAAGCGTCGAGCATGCGATGGGCGTAACGATCAGTGACAGGGAGGTTGCGTCGGGGACCGGTGGTCAGGCATGGACAGCGGCACAGCGCGCCGGCCCCCGCGAACGCGTCCCGACCGGTGTGCGAGAATAGCAGGGCATTCTACGCCACGCGTATCCGGATGCCGGGCGGTCAGGGCGCCATGGCACGCGGTTGACAGGCGCGCCGAGCCGCGTTCCCACGCCGGGAACACGCGCCGGGCGAGCCGCATCTCAGGCGCAACCGGTCCCGCGGAATTCCATCGATGCAACCGTTCCACTTCACCATCGTTTTCCTGATCGCCGTCGCGATCACGCTTGGCATTCGCCTGTGGCTCGCACGCCGGCAGATCGCGCACGTGAAGGCGCATCGCGAGCAGGTGCCGGCGGAATTCGCGCAGCGCATCGATCCTGCCGCGCATCGCAAGGCGGCGGACTACACGACGGAGCGCACGCGCGTCGGCATGCTCGAAGCGGTGATCGACACCACCGTGCTGCTGCTCCTTACCCTGGGCGGTGGCCTCGCGTTGCTGGTGCAGACGACGGGTGCGCTCGCCGTCGGGCCGCTCTGGCGGGATCTTGCATTGATCGTCGGCCTCGCCATCATCACCGGCCTCATCGGGCTGCCTTTCGCCTGGTGGCACACCTTCGTGCTCGAAGCGCGCTTTGGTTTCAACCGCACGACGCTGAAGCTGTGGCTCACCGATATGGCGAAGGGGATCGCGATCGGTGCGATCCTGGGCCTCCCCCTCATCGCACTCGCGCTCACGCTGATGCGCGCCGCGGGGCCCTACTGGTGGGTGTGGGTGTGGGCCGTGTGGATCGGCTTCCAGTTCCTGGTCCTCGCGCTGTATCCCACGGTGATCGCACCACTGTTCAACAAGTTCTCGCCACTGCCCGAGGGCCCCGCGCGGGACCGCGTCGAGGCGCTGCTCGCGCGCTGCGGGTTTCGCAGCCGCGGCCTCTTCGTCATGGATGGCTCGCGGCGGTCGAGCCACGGCAACGCGTTCTTCACCGGGTTCGGCCGGGCGAAGCGGATCGTGTTTTTCGACACGCTCCTCGAGCGCCTCGCGCCCGAGGAGGTCGAGGCCGTGCTCGCCCACGAGCTCGGCCACTTCCGCCTGAAGCATGTGCTGAAGCGCATGGCCTGGATGGCGATCGCGTCCCTCGCCTTTCTCGCGCTTCTCGCCTGGCTGATGGCCGCGCCGTGGTTCTATGAAGGTCTCGGCGTGCCGCCGGCGCTCGACCGGCCCGGCGTGGCGCTGGTGCTGTTCTTCATGGTGCTCCCGGTCTTCACGTTCCTGTTGGCTCCGCTCGGCGCCCTCTACTCGCGCAAGCACGAGTTCGAGGCAGATGCGTTCGCGGCGGAGCACGCCTCGGCGAGCTCGCTCGTGCATGCGCTCGTCAAGCTGTACCAGGACAACGCCGCGACCCTCACGCCGGACCCGGTGCATTCCACGTTCTACGATTCGCATCCACCGGCCGCCATCCGGATCGCGCGCCTGCAGGCGCTCGCCGCCGGCGGCACGCCGTCGCTGGCATCGCAATGATCATGGGAGGCTTCATGGCCACTGTGCACGCGCATCGATCGTTGATTCTCGCGGGGCTCCTGCTCTCTTGGATCGCCGCGGCCCACGCCACCGAGCCGCCGGCGCCGTTTGCGCATGGCGATCCACAGCTCGGGAAACCGATGGTGGAGCGCGATTGTGTCGCGTGTCATGCGCAGCGCATGGCCGGCGACGCGGAAAAGATGTATCTCCGCGCCGATCACCGGGTGCGCACGCCGCAGCAGTTGCTGGCCCAGGTCAGCTACTGCAACACACAGCTCGGCACGAACTACTTCCCCGACGACGAGGAACACGTCGCCGCGTACCTCAACGCGCAGTACTACCACTTCCGGCCATGACCGGCGCCGCAGCAGTCTCGCGCGCCCTGGCGGCGGAGACCGCCCGAGCCGGCGCACCGCGGCTCGCCGATGCGGAGCTGCGCGAGCTCCTGCGCGCCCTCGATGGCTGGACCCTCGCCGGCGCCACGATCGAGAAGAGCTTCACCTTTGCGGGCTATGCGGACACCATCGCCTTCGTGAACGCCGTCGCCTGGATCGCGCAGCGCCTCGATCACCATCCGGACCTGGTGGTCGGCTTCAACCGCTGCCGCGTGCTCTGGACCACTCACGATGCGAAAGGTGTCACCCGCAACGACTGCATCGCGGCGGCCCGGGTCGAGCAGCTCTTCGCATGAGGCAGCGCCGAACGCGCGTGCACGAGGAGACCGCTGCCGCCGCCGTGCCGCTCCTGGAAGGGCTGGTCCTCGCGAGCTATCGGCGTCATTTTGCGGTTCGGCTGGACACCGGCGAAGTGATCGAGTGCGTGCTGCGCGGACGCAGTCTCACCCTGGCCTGCGGCGATCGCGTGCAGGTGCGGCCGATGGCGGGTGGCGGCGCCATCGAAAGCGTCGGGCCGCGCACCACGCTCTTCTACCGGTCGGATGCATTCCGGGAAAAGCTCATCGCGGCGAACGTCACCCAGGTGATCGGTGTCGTCGCGCCGGATCTCAGCCTGGACGAGGAGTTGCTGACCCGCTGGAGCGTGGCCGCGGAAGTGCAGCAAAGCCGGTTCGTGATCGCGGCCAACAAGTCCGACCAGCCCGGTCATGATCGCCTGCTCGAGCGCCTCGCACCGTTCGCCGCGCTCGGCTATCCCGTGGTCGCCCTTTCGGCGGTGCACGACGTCACGCCCCTCGTGCATTGGGTCAGTGGCGAGCGCACGGTGCTCATCGGGCAATCGGGCATGGGCAAATCGACGATCCTGAACGCGCTCTCGCCGACCGCGGTAGCGAAGACCGGCGAGATCTCGCACGCGCTGCACGCCGGCCGCCACACGACCACCCATTCGACGCTCTACCCGCTGCCGGACACCATGGGCGGGGGCTGGATCGTGGACTCACCAGGCTTGAAAGCGTTCGGTCTCGCGCACGTACCACCGGACGAGGTCGCGCACGCCTTCGTGGAATTTCGCGAACGTCTCGGCACGTGCCGGTTTCGCGATTGCCGCCATGGCCAGGAACCAGGCTGCGCCCTGCGGGATGCGGTAGCGAGCGGGGCTGCGGCACCGCATCGGCTCGCATTGCTGAGGACGATCATGGCGGAAAGCACCGCGGGGCGCGTTTCGCGGTAACGAGGTCCAGGTAATGGGGTCAGTGTTAGTTATTCCGTCAGTTGCGATGAGATCCTGGCGGTATGCGATAACTAACACTGACCCCATTACCGTGACTCACGGCGCCCAGTTGGCGAGGGTCAGCAGCAGGATCAGCAGCAGCCACAGGACGAGCGCGCGCCAGACGAGTCCGACCGCGCTCGGCAGCAGGTCCCCTTCGGCGGCATCACCCATGCCCAGCTCGGGCCGGAACTCCGGCTCAGCGCCGAGCACGGGTAGCGGTCCGCCAAGCTGCACGCCCAGCGCGCCACCGCCGCTCGCCAGCACGATGCCCGCGTGCTCGCCACCGGGTTGGTCGGACCATGCGCGCGCCTGGGTGCGCCAGCAGTACACGGCATCCTCGAAGTCGCCGACGATCGCGAACGACAGCGCCGTCAGGCGCACCGGGATCCAGTCCAGCAGCCACAGCAGCGTGCGCGCCGGCCGGCCGAAGATTTCGCGGGCGGCGGTGATGGGCGTGCTGTCCTCACCGCGCACCTCGGCCCGCCACTCGCTGGCGACCAGCGATGCCGCGCGATACAGCACGGCGCCCGTCGGTCCCGGCAGCACGGTGAACCAGAACAACGTCGCGAACACCTGCTGGTAGGAGTCGAGCAGCCCGCGCTCGATGGACAGCCGCGCGATCTCTTCGGTGCCGAGCTCGGTCGTTCCCCCGCCGCGCCAGGCCGACAGCGCGCGCCGCGCGCCGTGCAGATCGTTGTTGCGCAGCGCCGCGACGACGTCGGAGTACGCGTGGCTGAACCGGCGAAAGCCCATCAGGAAATAGAGCCACAAGACGTTCCAGACGAGCCCGAGCACGGGATGCACCCCGAAGAGCAGCCAGAAGCCGACGCCGGCGAGCAGGACGGGCGGGGCCAGTGCGGCGATCGCGCCGAACACGCCGTGTTGCGGCGTCCCGCCGTTGAGCTTCGTCTCGAGGAAGCGGACATACCGGACGTAGGCGCGCTCGAGCGCCACCCGCCAGCGCAACGTGCGCCATTGCTCCAGCGCTAGTGCCGCGAGGACCGCGATGAAATTCATGGAGCCGTCATCGGTCCGGCACGCGTGCATGCATGCCGCGATCCATCAGGTGCGCAGCTCGTCGCGGTCGCGATACTCGTCGAGCGCGTCGGGATTGGCGAGCGCCTCGAGATTCGAGACGGCGCGGCCGTGCACCACGTTGCGCACCGCGAGCTCCACGATCTTGTTGCTCTTGGTGCGCGGGATGTCGCGCACCTGCAGGATCTTCGCCGGAACGTGGCGCGGCGTGGTGTTGGCGCGGATGTGCTGCTTGATCTTCTCGATGAGCGCCGCGTCCAGCGTGAGGCCATCCCGCAGGCGCACGAACAGCACGACCCGAACGTCGCCGACCTCGTCGGGCGGCCAGTTCTGGCCGATGACCAGGCTCTCCACCACCTCGTCGAGCTGCTCCACCTGCCGGTAGATTTCCGCCGTGCCGATGCGCACGCCGCCGGGATTGAGCGTGGCATCGGAGCGCCCATAGATGATGATGCCGTCGTGGTCGGTGAGCTCCACGAAATCACCGTGGCACCACACCCCCGGGAAGCGCTCGAAATATGCGGCGCGGTACTTGCTACCGTCCGGATCGTTCCAGAATCCCACGGGCATCGACGGGAACGGCGCCGTGCAGACGAGCTCGCCCTTGTCGCCGCGCAGCGGTTTGCCGTCTTCGTCGAACACGTCCACCGCCATCCCGAGGCCGCGGCACTGCAGCTCCCCCCGCCATACCGCCCGGGTCGGCACGCCAAGGGCGAAGCACGACACGATATCGGTGCCCCCCGAGATCGACGACAGGCAGAGATCGTCCTTCACGCATTGATAGACGTAGTCGAAGCTCTCGGGGGCGAGAGGACTGCCGGTGGAGAACATGGTCCGCAGGTCGGCGAGGCCATAGTCCTTGCGCGGCACGAGCGCGATCTTCTTCATCGCGTCGATGTACTTGGCGGATGTGCCGAAGTGCGTCATGCGCTCCGTTTCGGCGTATTCCCAGAGGATCTTGCCCCGGGCGACGAACGGCGAACCGTCGTAGAGGAGCAGCGTCGCGTCGACCGCCAGACCCGAGACGAGCCAGTTCCACATCATCCAGCCGCATGTCGTGAAGTAGAAGAGGCGATCGCCCGGCTTCACGTCCCCGTGCAGCGCGAGCTCCTTCACATGCTGCAGCAAGGTGCCGCCCGCGCCGTGCACGATGCACTTCGGCTCACCGGTGGTCCCGGACGAATAGAGGATGTAGACGGGATGATCGAATGGCAGCCGCACGTACTCGATCGCCCGCGGGGTGAATGGCGCAAGGAACGCGTCCCACGCGACCGCATCACGCACTTCTGGCGCAGGCACCGTCTCGCCGCCGGACGCTGCGAGATAGGGCACGACCACGACGCGCTCCACGCTGGGGAGGCGCGCAACGATGTGCGCGACGCGGTCCTGCACCGGTTGCGGCTTGCCGTTGTACCAGTAGCCATCCACGGTCACGAGCACGCGCGGCTCGATCTGGCCGAAGCGGTCGAGCACGCCCTGGGCACCGAAATCGGGCGAGCAGGAGGACCAGATCGCCCCCAGCGACGTCGCGGCCAGCATCGCGATGACCGCCTCGGGCATGTTCGCGACATAGCCCGCGACGCGATCGCCAACGCCGATGCCGAGCGCTGCGAACGCCTGCGCACATTGCGACACGTATGCCACGAGCTCGGCCTGCGAGATGCGGCGCGACATCTTCTCCTCGCCGCGGAATATGATCGCGTCGGCGGTCTCGCGACCCACGCGCCGCGCCAGCAGGTTCTCGGCGAAATTGAGGCGTGCGTCCGGGAACCACTGCGCACCGGGCATGCGCTCGGGATGGATCAGCGTGCGTTCGCCGCGTGTGCCGATGATGCCGCCGTAGTCCCACACCGCGCGCCAGAACGCCTGGCGCTCGTCGTTGGACCAGCGCCACAGGTCCGCGTATTCCGCGAAGGTGCCGCCCGTATCCGCGGCGATCCTGCGTGCGAACGCGGTGATGTTCGCCGCGGCGATGCGTTCAGGGGACGGTTGCCAGAGCTGGGCAGAGAGAGACATGCGAAGTCGGCGTGCGCTGCGTCGATGATGGCGCGCAGAGTCTACTCCGCGCGGCTCCCGGCGTGCTCACCGAGGCTCCGCAGCGGGGCGGCGATGATCCCGGGGAGCGGAACGGGGCGGCCCTGGGCCATGTCGATCCAGACGATCTTCGCGGCCCCCTCGGCGTGCCGGGTCTCGTTCATCCACAGTTCATAGTAGCTGCCCACGCTGCTGCGGCCGAGGTCGCCCAGAAACATGCGCACCTCGACGTTTCCCGGGTACACGAGCGGCACGAGGAAGGTGCAGCTCGCATTGACGATCACGGGACCGGTGCCCTCGTACGCCGCGCCCTGCGGAAACTGGGCAAACAGCCATTCGATGCGCGCCTGCTCCATGTAGCGGAAGTAGGCGGTGTTGTTGACATGGCCGAGTGCGTCCATGTCGCCCCAGCGGATTGCCTGCCGCGAGGTGTGGACCAGCCGTCGCGGCTTGTGGGTCATGCCGCCATTTTACGCCGCGACGGCTGCCGGCTTCGGCGGGGCTTCGACCATGAGCGCTTCGGCCACGAGTTCCGCGATGTCGCGCACCGGCACCGCCGAGCCCAGCGCCGCGAGGCCGTCGGCCAGCATCACCGCGCAGTACGGGCAGGCGGTCGCAACGGTGGCGGGCGTCATCGCCAGGGCCTGCGTAGCGCGCAACACGTTGATGCGCTGCCCCTTCTCTTCAGCCCACATCCGGCCGCCACCTGCGCCGCAGCACATCGCCTTCTCGGCATGCAGGGGGAACTCCAGCGGTGCGTCGATGGCAAGCGCGCCGAGCGCCGCGCGCGGTGCGTCGTACTCGCCGTTGTGCCTGCCGAGATAGCACGGATCGTGCAGGATCACGCGGCGCAATCCGGGCCGGACATGCAGGCGTCCTTCGCCGAGCCAGCGCGCGATGAGCTGCGTGTGATGCGCGACCTCGAACACGCCGCCGAACGCGGGGTACTCGTTGCGCAGGCTGTTGAACGCGTGCGGGTCGCACGTTACGATCCGCTTCACGCCAAGCCCGTTGAGCCGGCCGGTGAGATCCTGCGCGAGCTGCTGGAAGAGCATCTCGTTGCCGAGGCGCCGGACGCATTCGCCGGTCGACGTCTCGCTGCCACCGAGGATGCCGAAGCGCACGCCGGCCGCGCGCATCACCTGCACGAAGGCCTGCGCGATGCGCTGGCCGCGCACGTCGAACGATTCCGCGGAGCCCACGTAGAAGAGGTAATCGAGCTCCGCAACCTCCGCCGCGGTGCTCACGAACCGTACGCCGAGCGCCCGGGCCCAGTCCCCCCGCGTGTCGGCCGGCAAGCCCCAAGGATTGCTCTGCGCCTCGTAGGCCTCGAACACGGCCTTGAATTCGTGCGGAAAGGCGCCCTCCATCATCACCTGGTGCTGACGCAGGCGGAAGAAGCGCGGCAGGTGCTCCAGCTCGATGGGGCACGCACTCTCGCAGTAGCCGCAGGTCGTGCATGCCCACAGCGTCTCGGGCCGGATCACTTCGGGCACCAATGGCGGCAGGGCTGCGCTGTCGTCGGCAAGTGCGGTGCGCTGCGCGACCAGGTGATGCTTGAGACTGTCATTGACCCACTTCATCGACAGCGGCTTGCCGGTGAGGAACGTCGGGCACGCATCCTTGCAGCGGCCGCATTCGGTGCACGTGAAGGCGTCGAGTCCCTCCTTCCACGTGAGATCGCGCACGGTGGCGATGCCGATGCGCATGTCGTCGCCCGCATCGTCGCCCATGATCGCCTCCAGGTCGACGGTGGGCACGGTATTGGCCGGGCGGCCGCGGCGGAAGAAGAGCGCCGGCAATGCCGTCACGATATGGAAATGCTCGCCTATCGGCAGGATCACCAGGAATGCGAACACCACGACGAGCTGCGTCCAGTACGACGCGTGATAGCCGGCCAGCAGGACCTGCTGCGGCAGCGCCGAAAACGCCGTTCCCAGCGCGCTCCCCGCAAAAGCAAAACGGCGCTCGTGAGCGATGCCGGCATCACTGCCCGCGAACAGCGCGAAACGAAACCCGTCGAAGGCGAGATCCGTCAGTACGATGGCCGTGATGAGCAGGAGGATGAGCAGCGCCTCGCGATTGGGCTCGAGGCGCATGGGGCGGCGCACGTAGCGGCGATGGAAGGCGTACGCGAGAGCGACCAGCAGCGCGATCTCGATGACGTCCTTCAGGGTGGCGAAGATGCCGCCCGCGATGCCGGAATAGACGAACGGCTCGTCGTAGCCGATGGCGATGAGCTGCAGCTTGCGCACGATCAGCACCAGGAAGCCGGCGAAGATCGTGGCGTGCATCAGCCCGGGCTTCCAGTCGCGGCGGATCATGCGCGATTGCAGGAAGCCGTTGCGGAGCACGGTACCCAGCCGCGCCCACGGCGCATCCCAGCGCACCTCGGGCTGGAGGTGGGGCAGGATGGCCAGCTTGCGCAGCGCGAGTGCGGCAAAGCCCGCGAACGCTGCGGCCATGAGCAGGGTGATTCCTAGCGGACCCATCGTGCGTTTCCGGCCTGTCGCCAACGTCTCGGGGGCGGGTTGATTATACTTTTGCGTTTCCGCCCTTCATTGTTCAGGGTCAAAGGATCGCAACCGTGCAGCGCGAAGCGATGGAGTACGACGTGGTGGTCGTGGGCGGGGGCCCCGCCGGGCTGGCCGCCGCGATCCGCCTGAAGCAGCTTGCCGCGCGCGATGCACGCGAGGTCAGCGTCTGCGTGCTGGAGAAAGGCTCCGAGATCGGCGCCCACATTCTCTCCGGTGCGGTCATGGATCCGCGCGCCCTGAACGAACTCCTGCCGGACTGGCAGCAGAACGGCGCGCCGCTCGATACGCCGGTCACCGACGACCGCTTCCTGTTGCTCACGGCCGACAAGTCGTATCGCATCCCCAATGGCCTGTTGCCACGACTGATGAGCAATCACGGCATGTACATCGCGAGTCTCGGCAACGTCTGCCGGTGGCTCGCCACGCAGGCGGAAGCGCTCGGCGTCGAGATCTATCCCGGGTTTGCGGCGACCGATGTGCTCCACGACGATTCCGGCGCGGTACGCGGCGTGGTCACCGGCGACATGGGTGTCGCGCGCGACGGCTCGCACAAGCCGGAATACCAGCCGGGCATGGAGCTGCACGCGAAATACACGCTGCTCGCCGAAGGCGCGCGCGGCTCGCTCTCGCAGGCCATGATGGCGCGCTTCAACCTCCGCGACGGCGTCGACCCGCAGAAATACGGCATCGGCATCAAGGAGCTGTGGGAAGTCGCGCCGTCGCGTCACCAGCGCGGGCTGGTCGTGCACACGCAGGGCTGGCCGCTCGACAACAGCACCGGCGGTGGGTCGTTCCTGTACCACTACGGGGAGAACCTGGTGTCGGTCGGTTTCGTCGTGCACCTCAATTACGAAAACCCGCGCCTTTCGCCCTACGACGAGTTCCAGCGGTTCAAGACGCATCCGGCGATCCGCGACACGTTTGCGGGAGGCAAGCGGCTTTCGTACGGGGCGCGGGCGATCAACGAAGGCGGGCTGCAGTCCGTGCCGCGGCTCACGTTTCCCGGCGGCGCGCTGATCGGCTGTGCCGCGGGCTTCGTGAACCTGCCGCGCATCAAGGGGACGCACAATGCCGTCAAGACCGGCATGCTCGGTGCCGAAGCGGTGTACGAGGCGCTGGCGGCCGGGCGCGCCCATGACGAGCCCGCCGGCTATCGCGACAGCTTTCGCGCCTCGTGGGTCTACGAGGACCTGTACAAGGTGCGCAACGTCAAGCCCGGCCTCAGCTGGGGCCTGTGGGCCGGCATGGCGCACGGCGGCGTGCACATGTGGCTGAACGACATCGGGCTCGGTGCGCTGGTGCCGTGGACGCTGCGCCACAAGGCAGCCGATCACGAAAGCCTGCAGCCCGCGGCGGCGATGCCGGCGATCGCGTATCCGAAATACGACGGCGTGCTCACGTTCGACAGGATGTCGTCGGTGTTCCTGTCGAACACCAATCACGAGGAGGACCAGCCGGTGCACCTGCGGTTGCGCAATCCGGCCGTGCCGGTCGAAGTCAACCTGAAGACCTACGGCGGACCGGAGCAGCTGTATTGTCCGGCGGGCGTGTACGAGTTCGTGCCGGACGAAGCGAGCACCGGCCCGTCATCCGCTGTGCGCCTGCAGATCAACGCGCAGAACTGCGTGCATTGCAAGACCTGCGACATCAAGGATCCGCGCCAGAACATCCACTGGGTGCCACCGGAGGGCGGTGGCGGTCCGAACTACCCGGGCATGTGATTGCAGCGGCGCGCCGACAACGCCCCTGCATGACGCCTCCCCTCCTGGCCCTTTCCCTGCATCCCAACCCATGGCCGGCGTGCTCCCGGAAGAACTGCGTCGATTCATCCTGACGAGCGTGCCCTCGGTGCCTTTCGTCGAGGCCATGCTGCTGTTCCGCGGCGCCGGCCGGAAGCCGCTGACCACCGGCGAGATTGCCCGGCGCCTCTACATCGGCGAAGCGGGCGCGGCGGAGGTGATCGCTCAGCTTCAGTCCTCCGGCATCGTGCAGCCGGCCGAGGTGCCGGCGACGGGCCACCGCTACGCGCCCGCGACGCCCGAGCTGACCGCATTGCTGGACACGCTCGCGGCCTTCTACTCGACCCATCTCGTCCAGGTGACGGACATGATCCACTCCACGACCGCGCGCAAGGCGACGCAGTTCGCCGATGCGTTCCGGCTGCGAAAGGACTCGTGACGTGGCACTGCTCATCTACTCGCTCTGCACCCTGACGAGCCTCGCGTGCGCTGCGCTGCTGTTCCGCAGCTACCAGCAGACGCGCAGCCGGCTGCTGCTCTGGAGCGGCCTCTGCTTTGCCGGCCTCACCTTCAACAACCTCATGCTCATCCTGGATCGCGTGGTCTATCCGGACATCGACCTCCTCACGGCGCGTCTCTGGATCGCCCTGATCGCGCTCCTGCTGCTGCTCTTCGGCCTCATCTGGGAAAGCGAGTGACGCGATGAACGACATCCTCACAGGTGGCATCGCGGTCGCATCGCTGCTCGCCGGGCTCTTTTTCCTGCGCTTCTGGCGGGCGACCGGGGACCGCTTCTTCCTGTTCTTCGCCATCGCCTTCTGGATCGAAGGCGCCCAGCGGATGGTGATCCAGGAATGGATCGGTCCCGACGAGGCGTTGCCCGTCGCCTATCTGCCGCGACTGGTGGCGTACGCGCTGATCATCGCCGCCGTGATCGACAAGAACCGCTCCCGCCGGCGCGGCGACTGACGCAGAACGCTGGACGTCGCGCGCGGGCTTTGGCGTCAGCGGGCGAGCCGCGCGCCCAGCCACGCGGCGCCCCGCACGCCGCTCGAGTCGCCATGCCGATTCCGCACGAGACGGGTGTCGACACGGTCGGAGAACACCCATTCGCCCCACAGGCGCGGGACCGAGTCGTACAGGCGCGCGGTATTGGACATCCCGCCGCCCAGCACGATCACGTCCGGATCGAGGATGTTGATGGCGTGCGCGAGCGCCCGCGCCAGGCGCTCCTCGTAGCGCTGCAGCGTGGCTTCGCACGCCGCATCGTGTTGCGCCGCACGGCGCACGATTTCCGGCGCGGGCAGCGCCTCGCCCGTGTGCATCCGGTGATCGCGCTCCATGCCGGGTCCGGCGACGAACGTTTCCACGCAGCCATGCTTGCCGCAAAAGCACGCCGGGCCGGGGCGCTCGTCGTCGCGCGGCCACGGCAGCGGGTTATGACCCCACTCCCCGGCGATGCCATTGGGTCCATCGAGCACCTGCCCCCGCACGACGATGCCGCCGCCGACGCCCGTCCCGATAATGACGCCGAATACCACATCGGCACCCGCGCCCGCGCCATCCGTCGCTTCGGACAGCGCGAAGCAGTTGGCATCATTGGTGAGCACGATCGCGCGATCGAGCAACGCCTCCAGGTCCGTCTGCACCGGCTGACCGTTCAGGCACACCGAATTCGAGCCGCGCAGGAGACCCGTCGCGCGCGAGGCCGATCCGGGCGTCCCGATGCCCACCGTGCCATGCCCGAGGCCCGCTTCCGTATCGCGCACCAGCGCAACGATCGTCGCGAGGATCGCGCGATAGTCCTCGCGCGGCGTGGGGACGCGACGGCGAACGAGCTCCTGTCCCGCCGCATCGAGCGCAACGATCTCGATCTTGGTGCCGCCGAGGTCGATGCCGATCCGTACCGGCGCCGGGCTCATGGGCGTGGCGCTCGCATTGCACCGTGTCGGCCGGCGCCGACAAGCGAAGGCGGCGCGAGACGATAACGCGGGCCGCCGTGCGACGCCAAAGTGAGAGCGCGAACCACAGGGAGAGGCATGATGTCTCGGGAAAGCTTCCGCTGCTATATCGAAGGGACGGGGAATCGGTGGAAATCATACTGCGCGGAAGTGGACCTGGGTGCGTACGGGAGCACGCCCGGGGAGGCGCGGCTCGCCCTCGAGCGCTTGCTCGAGCGCTACTGTCACGAGCGCGACGAAGGTACGCCGGCCGCGCAGGCCGTGCGCCGGGCAGCCGGTGCAGCGCCAAGTGGGCTATTGGCTGGCCTGGCTGCGCAGCGGCTCCCGCCAGGCGGGTGTGTGCTATGTTTTCCACACCCCGCCGCAGATGCTGGTCGGTCTCGCGTAAGCATCGAACCGGGCGCACTGCCCGGTTTTGCTACCGGCAGCGCGCTCGGCGGCCCCGCGAGGAACACATGACGGCGTGCTGCTGTTGGCGACCACAACCGGTGCGCGGCAGGAGTGCGTCGCGCCCGCCCGCCGTCCCGTCGCCATGAGCTCGCGTCCAGCCCTCGATCGCACCCAGGAATGGTTTGTCCCCCGGTTCGGACCCGCAAGGTTCCGGGCCTTCGTGGGGCTGCTGTTCCTTCCCTATACCGGCATGGTGCTGTCGTTCACCGTGCTCGGCGCCCTGCTCGCCCCGGCGGTCGATGGCGAGCGCGTGGGTGCGCTGCTCGTGGTCTATGCCCTCGCCCTGGGCGTTGGGGCGCATGCCCTCGACGCCCTCGGCAGCGCGTCGCGCAAGCCGTGGGGGAGCGTGTTCGCGCCGCGCGCGCTCCGATGGATCGCGGCGGTCTCCCTGCTCGCCGCGTACGCCGTTGGTGCGTGGTACATGCAGCGCTACGCACTGCTCCTGTGGCCAATCGCCATCGCCGAAGGATTTTTCGTGCTGGCCTACAACCTGGAATGGTTTGCCGGGCGCTTCCACACCGACCGCTGGTTCGCCGTTTCGTGGGGCGCGCTGCCGGCGCTCGCGGGTTACATGATGCAGACGAACCGTCTGAGCGTCTCCGCGCTGGTGCTCGCTGCTGCGACGGCGGCCCTGAGTCTCGTCGAAATCAAGGCCTCCCGGCCGTACAAGGCGATGAAGGCGAGCCAGCGCGACGGGCATGAGGTCGATGCGGTGGTCGTGGCGAGCCTGGAAGCGATCCTGCAATGCGTGAGCATCGGGACGATCCTCCTCGCCGTGGCGCTGGGCGTCGCGCGCTGGCTGGAGGGCCGTGCATGACCGCCGATGCCACCGCATTTCGCCTGCATTGGCACGCCCTCAAGGCGCGCTTCGACGCGGCGGCGCCACGCTGGATCGCCGAGTTCTTCGGGCACTCGGCCGGCCACGACCTGGCGCTCATCGAGCGCCTCGTCGTCGACGGCAAGACCGCGCGTGGTTGCCTTGCCTGCCTCGTCTGCGAGGCGCTCGGGGGCAGGATCGACGAGGCCATGCCGCGGGCGGTCCTGCTCGAATGCGTGCAGGCCGCGACCCTCGTGCACGACGACGTGGTCGACGGCGACGCCTTGCGCCGCGATCGACCGGCGGTGTGGACCGTGCTCGGCGCCCGTCGCGCGATCCTCCTGGGGGACCTGATGTTCGCGACCGCGCTGATGCAAGGCGCACGACTCAGCCACGCCGACGTGACGGCGCTGGCGGAGGCGATCGGCACGGTGGCGAGCGGTGCGTACCGCGAGCCTCTCGATGGAACGGAGCTCGCGCGCGTCGCCACGCCGCCGGGCGCGGCAAGCCTGTACGAACGCGTCGTGCACTGCAAAACGGGCGCGCTGTTCGGAGCCGCCGGCACCCTCGGTGCCATTGCAGCCGGCGCCGATCCCATGCGCCTGGAGGCCGCCCGCGCGTTCGCGACGCGCGTAGGCGAGGCTTATCAGATGGCGGACGACATCGAGGACCTGCTGGGGGTCGCGCTGCCACACGCCGCGCCGCAAAAGCGCGCCGCACTGGCGATGCTGCGCGCGCACTTCACGCCTGCCAGCGTTGCGCCCGCAGGCACGAGCGAGCGCCTGGATGCACGTGCGGACGTCACCGACGCACTGCGTCCGCAATTGCAGCGCGCGATCCGTGAGCGCGTACGACTCGCGCGTGACGAGGTCGACGTCGTTGCCACGGGCAACGCGGCTTCGTGGTTGCACGCTGCACCCGCGTTCATCGTCAACCTGCAGACGCCGTTTGCCTGAGCTGCCGGTGGGCTGCTAGCCTGACTTGCGCGCCGTGACGAGCGCCGATCCGCCGAGGGTAAGGTAGTCGATCCGCACGTCCGCGAACCCGTGCTGGCGCAGCAGCGGCGGCAGCTCCTGTACCCAGCGCGTCGCCTCGATCAGCCGCGGCAGGCCGTAGTAGATCTCCCGCCACGCCGGCACTGCACGCGCTACGGTCTGCTGCATCAGCAGGAAATAGAGACGCCAGACGGCGCGCAGGACAGGGTTCGGCGGCAGGGTGAAATCGTGCATGAGCAGCACCCCGCCCGGGCGCAGCATCGAGGCGTTGCGGGCGATGAGCTGCGGCAGGTCGGCGTACTTCGCAAGATAAGACGACGTGATGCAATCGAACGGTTCGCCGCTGCGAAAATCCTCCGCGCGGCTCAGCACCAGCGCCACCTGATGGTGCGGCTCCTGCTTCAGCTTGGCACGCGCCAACTGCAGGTATTCGTCACGCAGCTCGACGCCGACCACCTGGGCGCCCGGACGGGCGCGCGCGATGGCGAGGGTGGAGATGCCGGTGCCGCACGCGAGATCGAGGATGCGTCGCGCGCTTGCCGGGATCTCGCGGTTGATGCGCCGCTTCCACCGGCGATCGATGCCGAGCGTCGCCCAATGCACCATCGCATCGTAGCTCCGCCCCGTGCCTTCGAAGAAGCGCTGGACCAGCGCGGTGCGACGATCGTCGCCACGTGCGGGCGCTCGCGCCTGCACGACCGTGTCCGGCATGTATCAGGCCTTCGGCCGCTGGCGACTGGGCACGACCTCGCCCGGCAGCGGGGCGGCAGGAGAGCAGCGCGGGTCGGCCGCACCCGCCTCTACCGCATCCTTGGGCGTACCGATCAACGCGGTGTCGCCTTCCAGCACCTCGGCCTGCTTGGGGGTGGTCACCAGCGAGAACTCGTAGCGCACGCCGCAGCTCATTGGCATCTCCATCGTCGTTGGGTCGTCCGCACGCCGGCGGGTGGCGGCAGTCTGCGCGTTCCGGCGTTTGGCCGCCGTAGGCGCGACAATCGACGCGAAGTAGGACCCCGCCTACAGCCGCCTCATGGCCCTGGAGCGCGCGCCGTCACCAGCCACGACTGCGCGTAATCGACGCCATCGAGGCGCTCGAATCCGGTGAGCGTGAACGCCAGCGGGCTCATGGCCATGATCGTCGCATCGTACAACGGGGGCAACTGGTCCGGGGCGGCGGGCCGGTCCGGATCGATGAGACGCGCGAGGCGCACGTAGCGATGCAAGTGCTCGTCGAAGACCTGCTCCACGCGCAGGTCACCGCTGCTCGCCGCACCGTTCGCGAGCGCGCGCCGCGGCAGGGCACGGCCCCGATGGCGCATCTGCACGACACTGAACCGCATGATGCGCAGGCATACCGTATGGATGTACGGCATTGTAGCGCATCGCGCAGGCAGGCGAGCCGCGGCACGTTTGTCGCTAGCTCGCGCACATCGCGGGTACGCAAGCGCGGCGCGCAGCCGCGGCCGCCCGAGCCGGCGCAAATCTTTCCCGGACCCGGGCAAACTTTACGAGCGGAGCGACGCATCATGGATCTTGCCGGCACGCCGCTGCCAGTGTGGCTCGCCTGTGCCGGATGGACGCTGTCCCTGCCAATCATCGCGGTCACGCTGGTGCTGGCACCATGGCGGCGCCTCGCCGCCGATACCGATGCCCATCCATGGTGTGGCGGCGTGGTGTGCCTCGTCGCGCTATGGCATCTGCAGCCTGCGGCGGTGGAGGGACTGCACGTGCACCTCCTCGGCGTCGCGGCGTACGCGTTGCTCGTGGGGCCGTCCCTGGCACTCGCCGGATGCGCGGTGGCGGTCAGCGCAAGCCTCCTGATCGAGCACGGCACGTGGCTCAACGGGGGGATTGCCTACGCCGTTCTCGCCCTCGTTCCGGTCGGCGTCACCGTCCTGGTGCGGCACGTGCTGAATCTCTGGTTGCGCGCACCCCAGTTCGTGCGCATCCTGCTGACCGCGTGGACTGGCGGTGCGCTCTCGTTCGCCGCTTCGGAGGTGCTGCGCCGTGCGACGGCAATGCCGGCCGTGCACGAAATCGTGGCACCGGCGGCGACCGAAGTGTTCACGGTCGTAGCATGCCTCGCCTCTGCCGAAGCGATGCTGACGGGAGTGGTCCTGACGCTCTTCTTCGTCAGCGGTCGCGGCATTGCCCGCGACACGTGAGACCGACGCGAAACCGCTGGGCTGTCGCCCGCCAGATCACGTGCAGCCGCGGAGCAGGAAGATGATGATGAGCACCGGGATGGGAATGCCGAGCAGCCACAGCAGGATGTAGCCCAACTTGCCTTCCTGCCGTGCACGTGGCTGCGTGAATCGTTGCAGCCGTGTGCGCCATGGTCTGGATGCCTTCATCGCGATGTCCCCCTGTTGTCGTCTGCGGCGCGCCGCACGGATGCGGCGCTCGTGGCATTGCGGTTCAGCGCACTGCGCGAATGCCGCGGCCGCTCCCATCGCTGCAGCTGCATGCGCGCCATTCCCCGAGGCTCCCAGCAAGAAGCGTGCACACATGCGCGGGTCACGTCGCGCAACATGGCTGTCCTGCCGCACCGTTGACGGGCCGCGGCAGCATGGCCGATGATGGCGGCCACCGCACGAGGGAGGAGACACCATGGTTTCGCGCAGATGGCTCTACGCAGGCCTGCTGGCCGGCGTCGTCAGCACCGGGGCGGGTGCGCAGCAGCTCAATGTGATCTGCAGCGTGCAGGCCGACTGGTGCACCACCATGGCCAACGAATTCCAGCGCGAGACTGGTATCAAGGTGGGACTCACGCTGAAGGGCTCGGGCGAATCGATGGCGCAGCTCGCGGCAGAAAAAGCCAACCCCAAGCTCGACGTATGGTTCGGCGGCACCGGCGACCCGCACCTCCAGGCCGCCGAGCTCGACCTTACGCAGCAGTACCGCTCACCCCTGCTGGACCAGCTGCAACCGTGGGCACGGCGCCAGGCCGAGCAGGCCGGCCACAAGACCGTCGGCCTCTATCTCGGTGCGTTGGGGCTCGGCTACAACAGCGAGCTGCTGGCCAAGAAGCACCTGCCGGCCCCGGCCTGCTGGAAGGACCTCGCGCGTCCTGAATTCGCGGGCGATGTGCAGATGGCCAATCCCAACGCATCGGGCACTGCGTACACCGCCATCGCGACACTGGTGCAGCTGTTCGGCGAAGAGGAAGCGTTCAAGCTCCTTGCCGCCATGCACAAGAACATCAGCCAGTATGCGCGCCAGGGCGTTGGGCCCATCAAGGCCACGGCGCGCGGCGAGAACCTCGTGGCCGTGTCCTTCATCCATGACGTCGTCACCGAGGCGCAGGCGGGCTTTCCAGTGAAGAGCGTTGCGCCGTGCGAGGGCACCGGTTACGAGATCGGGTCACTGTCGATCGTCAAGGGTGCGCGCAATCTCGACAACGCGAAGAAGTTCGTCGACTGGGCCCTCAGCCCGAAAGCGCAGGCACTGGGTGCGCAGAGCAAGCAGTTCCAGATTCCATCGAACGTCAACTCGCCGGTGTCACCGCTGTCGCCGAAGGTCGCCGAGATCAAGCTCATCAATTACGATTTCGCCAAGTACGGCTCGGCGGCGGAACGCAAGCGCCTGCTCGAGCGCTGGGACCGCGAAATCGCCAGTCTCCCGCGCTAGGTCGCGCGCGCGGTGCGATTCGCTCGGCTCGGCCGGCTCGCTGATCTTCTGCGATCCCGCCGCCGACGAGACCGCAACCGGGTGGCGCGACTGCCCTGCTGCGGGCTGTTGCTGACTCCGGCACCGCGTACCTGATGCTCGCGACCCTCGTGCAGGTATTCGGCGAGGACGAGGCCTTTCGCTACCTGCGCGCCGTGCATCCCAACGTGAATGCCTATGCACGCTCCGGCATCGGACCCATGGCGGCCGTCAAGCAGGGCGAGACCGCGATCGGCAGCTCCGTACTGCACGGTGTGATCAACGAGATCGCGCAGGGCTTCCCGGTGCGTCCGGTGCTCCCGTGCGAGGGCGTCGGCTACGAAGTCGGGTCGATGGCGATCCTCAAGGGTGCCCGCAATCTCGACAACGCCAGGAAGTTCTATGACTGGGCGCTCACCGTCGAGGCCCAGAAGATCGGGCTCGACGTCAAGGAATACGCGATCCCCACCAATCGCAACGTGCCGCTGCCGGCGATGGTGCCGAACCTCACCGACGTAAAGGTCATCGCATACGACTTCGCGAAGTACGGCTCCAGCGAAACGCGCAAGCACCTGCTGGATCGCTGGAAACGCGACATCAATGCCAGCGTGAAGTGATGGGCGACTCCGCGGCGGCCCAGGCTCCCTACGCCGCCGCCACGCCGGTGCGTTCGTTGCGTCGGCCGTCGCATGCGCTGCTCGCGTGGGTCGCGCTGGGCGCCGCCGGCTTCGCGCTTCTCCCCTGGTATGCATTGCAGGACAGCGTGTTTGCGCTCGGGTGGGTATCCGGGTTCACCGCGAAGGAGAACGCGCCGGCATTGTGGCAAGCCGCGATCGACGGTCGACCATGGCTGTGGCCCTTGGCCGCGCCGCTTGTTCTTGCGCTGGCCGTCCCGGCACTGCCCACGTCCGCGCGCGGTCGCGCCCTCGCGCTCGCGGCGCTGGGGGCCGTCGGCTTCCTGTATTTCTTTGCGCAGGGCTTTGCGATCGGTGCGACCGGCTGGTCGTTCGACGTTCTCGCGCGCCTTTTCGGTCCGTTGCAGGGCGGCCAGTACGGCATGGGACTCGGCGCCCTGTGCGTGATCACCGCGCTGGGAATGATCTTCGCCCTGGGCCTCGCCGGCCTGGGCTTCTTCAAGGGCGACGCATTCGTCGCTGGGAGCGTCGTGACGGTCGCAGTGCTGGTCGCCGTGTTCACGTTCTATCCCGTGCTGCGCATTCTCCAGTCCTCCATCGAGGATGCATCGGGCACGCTGGCGCCGTCGGCCTTTTTCGCTCGCCTGCTGACGGAGAAAGTGTGGGGCCTGGCGTGCGTCACCGGACCGCGCCGTTGCGGCGTGGCCTGGAACACGCTGGTGCTCGCCTTCACCTGCGCGGTGTGCTGCACCGCCCTGGGACTGGCGTTCGCCCTGATTGCGACGCGTACGAGCTTCCGGTTCAAAAGGGTGCTGCGCACGCTGTCGGTCCTGCCGATCATCACTCCACCGTTCGTGATCGGCCTCGGACTCATCCTGATCTTCGGCCGCGCGGGCCTCATCAACCAGTTCCTCGAATACGCTTTCGGAGTGCAGCCCGGGCGCTGGATCTACGGTCTGCAGGGCGTGCTGCTGGCGCAGGTGTTCGCGTTCACGCCCATCGCCTTCCTGGTGCTGATCGGCGTCGTGGAAGGCGTGTCGCCGAGCCTCGAGGAAGCCGCACAGACGCTGCGGGCGAGTCCATGGCGAACGTTCTGCGATATCTCCCTGCCGCTGATGCGGCCCGGCCTCGCCAACGCCTTCCTGGTGAGCTTCATCGAGTCCATCGCCGACTTCGGCAATCCGATCGTGCTCGGGGGCAATTTCGGTGTGCTGTCCACCGAGATATTCTTCTCCGTCGTCGGTGCGCAGCTCGACCAGGGACGCGCGGCGACGCTCGGGATTCTCCTGCTCGCGTTCGCCCTCGCAGCATTCTTCGTGCAGCGCCGGGTGCTCGGACGCAAGGTGTACACCGCGCTCGCCGGGAAGGGCGACGCCGGCCTGCCGACGCCGTTGCCGACGACGGTGCGCCGCATCTGCTACGCGGTGGCGATTCCCTGGGCGCTCCTCACGCTCGCGATCTATGGCATGTCGCTTTTCGGCGGCTTCGTGGAGACGTGGGGACGCGACTACACCCTGACGCTGCGCCACTACAGCAAGGCCTTTGCGGTCGAGTGGAGCGCACACGGACTCCTCTGGACCGGCACGGCGTGGAGCTCGTTCTGGACGACCCTCCGGCTGTCGGCCATCGCGGCGCCGCTGACGGCGGCGCTTGGAATCCTCTCGGCCTACCTCCTCACGCGGCAGAAGTTCGTCGGACAATCCGCGTTCGAATTCGGTACGCTGTTGTCCTTCGCCATTCCCGGCACGGTGATCGGTGTTTCGTACATCCTGGCGTTCAACGTCCCGCCCATCGAGATCACCGGCACCGGCATCGTCCTCATCGTGTGCTTCATCTTCCGCAACATGCCCGTCGGCGTGCGCGCCGGCATGGCGGCCATGACGCAGATCGACCGCAGCCTGGACGAGGCGTCGACCACGCTCGGCGCGCGCGGGGCGACGACGCTGCGACGGGTCATCCTGCCGCTGCTCAAGCCCGCGATCGTGGCCGCGCTGGTGTACAGCTTCGTGCGCGCCGTCACCACGGTATCCGCGGTCATCTTCCTCGTCTCCGCCGAATACGACATGGCGACCACCTACATCATCAACCGCGTCGTCAATGGCGACTACGGCGTGGCCATCGCCTACTGCTCCGTGCTGATCGTGCTGATGCTCGCGACCATCTGGCTGATCCAGTTCATCGTCGGCGAGCGGCGGCTCGGGCGACGTGCAGTCGGCGCGCCCGGCATCGGCGCGCTCGGGCGCAACGCGGCATGAGGCAACGCCAATGAAAGCGGCACCGATCGAGTTCCAGCACGTCACCAAGGACTACGGCGAGGTCACCGCCGTGCGCGACGTGTCCTTCCACATCGAGGCGCGCACGCTCGTCACGCTGCTCGGGCCGTCCGGCTGCGGCAAGACCACGATCCTGCGCATGATCGCCGGGCTCGAACTGCCGACGCGCGGGTGCATCCGCATCGGTGAGGAGGACGTCACGCGCGTGCCCGCCGCCGACCGCGACGTGTCGATGGTTTTCCAGAGCTATGCGCTGTTTCCGCACATGTCCGTGCTCGACAACGTGAGCTATGGGCTCGTCGTATCCGGCCTCGCGCGCCCCGCCGCCTACGAGAAGGCGCATGCGACGCTGGCCACCGTGGGGCTCACCGGCTTCGACCAGCGACTCCCCTCCGAGCTTTCGGGTGGTCAGCAGCAGCGCGTTGCCGTCGCCCGTGCGCTGGTGCTCGAGCCTGCCGTGCTCCTGTTCGACGAACCGCTGTCGAACCTCGACGCGCGCCTGCGGCGCCAGATGCGCGAGGAGATCCGCGACCTGCAGCAGCGGCTGGGGCTCACCGTCGTGTACGTCACCCACGACCAGTCGGAGGCGCTTGCGGTGTCCGACCGGATCATCGTGATGGACAAGGCGGTGATCGCGCAGGCAGGGACACCGCGCGAGCTCTATGCGCTGCCGCGCGACGCGTTCGTCGCCACGTTCATGGGCGAGGCGAACCGGGCCCGCGGAACGCTCGTACGCGAGGATGACCTCCACGGTGCGGTGCAGCTCGGTCCGTTGCGCGTGCGCGTGGCGCATCGCGGCTTGCCCGCCGGAGAGGTTGAGGTGGCCATCCGGCCCGAGGCCATCCTGATAGAGCCCGCGGGCGCGTCGCCGCTCGCCGGCACGGTGCGCAAGGCCGCGTATCTCGGCGGGGTGATGGAATACACCCTGGAAACATCGTTGGGCAACCTCTTCGTCATCGATCCCAATGTCGATGCCGCGCGCGCCGTCGGTTCGGAAGTCGCGATCGCACTCGCGTCGCGCGGCGTCATCCCGCTACCGCTGGCATGACGCTGTCACGCGCCGATCTCGACGCCCGCGAAGCGCTGGCACGCGAGCTTGCCCACGAAGCGGGCGTCCTCGCATTGCGCTACTTCCATCGCGACCTCGCCTATCACCTCGAGTCCAAGGGACCGCAGGACTGGGTCAGCGAAGCGGACCGCGCGGTCGAGGAGCTCGTCCGCAGCGCGATCGCGCGCGAATTCCCCGGCGACCACCTGCTCGGCGAGGAAGCTGGCGGCACGGTCGGCGCGCACAGCTGGGTCGTCGATCCGATCGACGGCACGATCAACTTCGTGCACGGCGTGCGCTACTGGTGCATTTCGATGGCGTTCATCGCCGATGGTGTGCGCGAGATCGGCATCGTCAGCGATCCCTCCCTCGGCGAGGTGTTTCGCGCGCGCCGCGGCGCCGGCGCATGGTGCGGCAGCGAGCGCCTGCGCGTGTCCTCGTGCGCTACGCTCGATCGCGCGCTGGTCGTCGCCGGTTATGTGCCGCGCCACGGGCTGGAGGAGCATCTCGAGCTGCGCCGGCGCCTGCTCAACGCGGGCGCGGCCGTGAAGGACATGGGCGCGGGCGCGCTGATGCTGGCGCACGTCGCAGCGGGTCGCTACGACGCGTTCTACGAGCCGCACATGCACCCGTGGGATGCCGCCGCGGGCCTGCTGCTGATCGAGGAGGCAGGCGGGCGCGTCGCGCCTTATCCCGGACCGGCGGGTCTTGCCGTCGGCGGCACGGTCATCGCCGCGACGCCCGCCGTGTTCGAGCCGCTGCGCGCGCTGATCGGGCAGTGAACAGCGACGAGGCGTCAGGTGGCGCTGCGAGGGCGCGCTCCCATGGGCGCATCACGGCACGCCGCAGAACACCGGACCCTCGACGATCCAGCCGCGAGCCACCGTGTCCGCGATCTCGCTGCGGCTCGTCAGGTAACGGTGGTTTGCCTCGCCGCCCATGCCGTTGTTGTATAGACGGATCACGGGGATGCGATCGGCGGGACAATCTCCCGCCAGCACCGGAAAGGCGTTGAACGCGATGCCTTCGTAGGTCCACGCGGGATTGCCGCGCACGAGTGCGCATTCCGATGCACTGTTGGTATAGAAGTGCGAATCCGGACCGATGCCGGGCGTGCCGAAAAAGCGGCACGTGGCGAGCCCGTTGGGTGATCCCGCCGGCCACGCCTTGAACGCGTACCCGGTACGGTTCCAGCCCTGCACCACCGTGCCAGAGTCGAGCATCGTCGTCTCGGCCGGATCGGCCGTGATGAAGTAGTGATCCTTCGCCGGCCGGTAGAATTCGGTCACGATGCGCTCGGACAGCGTGGGCGGCGCAGGCGCGGTGTAGTCGACCACCGTGTAGTCGTCGCCGCCCCCGGCAACGTTCTGCATGCGCGCGAGTCGTGCCCGCGCGAGGCGATCGTCCTGCACATGCGCGGCGAGGAACACCAGCGACCAGGTGAAAATGTCCTGCGTCGAGGCGACGTCGAAGCCGTGCTCCACGCCATTGAGCGCGACGAGGATGCGCGACCCGTCGAGCTGCCGCACGCCCTGCTCCGTCGGCCCGATGGGCGCGGTGGTGTCGGCCGTGCCGGCGATGCCAAGGAAGGGCACCGTGATGCCGGCAAGACCATTCTGGTCGCGCCCGAACGCGGGATAGAACGGCTGTCCGAAATATGGCACGTAACCGACCACCGCCGAGATACGCGGGTCCATCACCACGGTCTGCGACGACTGCCCCACCGTGGTCGTGAGGCGGGCGCCGGTCAGCAACATCGCCGATTCCGCACCCAGGCTGGCACCGAAGGCGCCGATGCGGTTGGGATCGACGTGGGCGGCGAAGCCGGGGTCCGCGAGCACCTGGTCCAAGGCCAGCTCCAGCGTGAGCGGCCGCAGCGACTGCATGGCCACGAACGACTTGAAGTTGAGCAGCGCGTATACGACGTCCCGAAAATCCTCGAGACGAATGTCGGCGATGCGCGCATCGCCGGGAAAGGGCGCGACGACAACGTAGCCATAGCTCGCGAAAACTTCCAGCGCGGCGATGTAATCGTTGGACAGCGGGCTGCCGCCGAGGCCGGCGCTGAAGAGCAGCACCGGGTAGCGCGCGGCCGGGTCGGGAAAGACCGGCGGCGCCGCGCCCGTCTGCATGTGCGGCACGGTGCGTCCGTTCGGCAGGGCGTAATCGGGGTACGGGTTGACGGGGCTGGTGGGATAGCAGACGAGCACCACGTAAGGAATGTGCTGCGTCGCGTAGTCCCCATAGAGCTCGCGGTTATCCGGGACGGCGAGATCGAGCTGCAAGGTATGCGCCGGGTCCGCCAGCAGATCGGTGATGTAGCGTGGCCCGTTGCGCGGCACGCCTTCCCAATACGTCTGCACGTCGTCGCCGGGAGCCACGCGCGTGAAGTCCTGCGCCACGTTCGAGCAGCCGACCGGATAGGGACCGAGGCCGAGCGGTGGCATGACTGCCAGGCTGTCGGCCCGCGCCGATGCGGTCCCGCCGACGTTCACGGCGACGAGGATGGCAGCGATGCACAACAGGTGGGGCTTCAGCGGCATGAATACCTCTTCGCGGCTTGGTTACTCCTTGCGAGCACATCCCGTTCCAACCCCGGCGCGCATGAACGGCGCGCTACCCCGATGCGCAGACAGCTAACGGTGCGCGGATCCCGGGCGTTGACATTCGGCCGGGTGGACGGTGCGCCGGCCTCGAACGAGGGAGCGGCGCTGGTCGCGGTCGCGCCCTGCCGGAATGGGCTGCAATGCAGGGGCGCGCTGTCGAGCGGTCCAGTACCGACGGCCGCACGAACAAGCCCACGCCCGGAGGCGGGGCAGTGTCGCGTCGGCAACCGATCAGCGCCGCTTGCGCCGGCCGCGACATCGCGGCGGGATGCCTGCCTGGCGCGAAGCTCAGAACTGCTCGGCGGCAAGCTCCAGCGCGGTCTGCGCCCCTTCCACCACGGTGCGTGACAGGCCCTGCGCCTGCGGGAGCGTGTTGGCTGTGTAATATTGGGCGGTAACGATTTTCGCCCGCAGGAAATTTGCGTCCCCGGTGCCGGCAGCAAGGTGCTCCGATGCGGCGAGTGCTCCGCGGGCGAGCTGCCACCCACCGACCACGATCCCCCACATCATGAGATACGACACGGCCCCGGCATGGGCCGCGCGCGGGTTGGTGCCGTAGGTCTCGACCATCCACGCCAGAGCACCCTCGAGCGACTCGACGGCGGTGGCGAGCGAGTCGCCGATATCGTGCAGCGCAGGGTCCCGGTGGCCACGCAGCTTCGCCGCAAGCGCCGCCATCTCCTGCGCGACGACACGCGCGACCGCACCGGCGTCACGGGCCGTCTTGCGGCCGATGAAATCGTTCGCCTGGATGCCGGTAGTGCCTTCGTAGATGGTGATGATGCGGGCGTCGCGATAGTACTGCGCGGCGCCGGTTTCCTCGATGAAGCCCATGCCGCCGTGCACCTGGATGCCGAGAGAGGCGACTTCCTGGGCGGTCTCGGTGCACCAGCCCTTGACGATCGGGATCATGAAATCGAGGAAGGCCTGCTGGCGCCGGCGCACCCCGCCGTCCGGGTGACGGCGGGCCTGGTCCATGGCGCCGGCGGTGACGTACGCGACCGCGCGCATGGCCTCGGTATACGCACGCATCGTCATCAGCATGCGCCGGATGTCCGGATGCTCGATGATGGGCGCGCCCTCCGCCGCTTCGCCGCCGCCGAGCCCCAGGGGTCGTCCCTGCACGCGATCGCGCGCATAGCTCACGGCGCGCTGATAGGCGCGCTCCGCGATGCCGACCCCCTCGAGGCCCACCGAGAAGCGCGCCAGGTTCATCATGATGAACATGTACTCGAGACCGCGATTCTCCTCGCCGACGAGGTAGCCGCAGGCGCCGCCGTGATCGCCGTATGCCATCACCGCGGTGGGGCTCGCATGAATGCCAAGCTTGTGTTCGAGCGAGACGCACTGCACGTCGTTGCGCGGCCCCAGCGAGCCATCGTCATTGACGAGGTACTTCGGCACGACGAACAGCGAGATGCCCTTTACGCCGGGCGGCGCATCGGGCGTGCGCGCGAGCACGAGATGGATGATGTTCTCGGTGTAGTCGTGCTCGCCGAAGGTAATGAAGATCTTCTGCCCGAAGAGCCTGTACGTGCCGTCCGGCTGCGGCACGGCGCGCGTGCGCACGGCGGCGAGATCCGAGCCCGCCTGCGACTCCGTCAGGTTCATCGTCCCGGTCCAGGTGCCAGCCACCATTTTCGGGAGGTAGCGCAGCTTGAGCTCGTCCGATCCGCGCAGCTCGATCGCCTCGATCGCACCCTGCGTCAGCAGCGGGCAGAGGTCGAAGGCAAGGTTCGACGCATGCCACATCTCCTCGACCGCGGTGGCGACAAGCTGCGGCAGGCCCTGTCCGCCGAACTCCGGATTCTTGGTGAGTCCGTTCCAGCCGTTATCGCAATACTGCCGGTAGGCCTCCTTGAAGCCTGCGGGTGTGCGCACGCTGCCGTCATCGAGGCGGCGCGCGCCTTCGCGGTCACCGCTCGCATTCAGCGGATCCAGCACATTGGTGGCGAACTTCGCAGCCTCCTCCAGGATGGCCGCAGCGACGTCGGGCGTCGCCTCCTCGAAGCCGGGCAGCCGGGCCACGTCCGCGAGCCCGGCGAGCTCGGTCAGAACGAACTGAATCTCGGCAAGTGGGGCGCGATACGTGCTCATGGGTGCACCGTCCTGAACAATGCGCGGCCGCGCGGCGTGGCGTGCGTGCCGCCTATCCCAGCTCGGCAGTGAGCTGCGGGATCAATTCGAAAAGATCGCCGACGAGACCGTAGTCGGCGATCTGGAAGATCGGCGCCTCCGGGTCCTTGTTGATCGCGACGATCACCTTGCTGTCCTTCATTCCGGCGAGATGCTGGATAGCGCCGGAGATGCCGACGGCAATATAGAGGTCCGGGGCGACGACCTTGCCGGTCTGGCCGACCTGGTAATCGTTGGGCACGAACCCTGCATCCACCGCGGCGCGCGACGCGCCAATGGCCGCGTTGAGCTTGTCGGCGAGCGCCTCCAGCATGCGGAAATTCTCCGCATTGCCAAGACCACGCCCGCCGGAGATGACGACGCGCGCACTGGCGAGATCCGGCCGGTCGGACTTGGCGATCTCGCGGTTGACCACTTTGGAGGCACCAGTGTCCGCCGCGGCTTCCACGCTCTCGACGGGCGCCTGTCCGCCGGTGGCGGCGACGGCATCGAACGCGGTCGCACGCACCGTGAGCACCTTGACAGGGTCGCTGCTCTGCACGGTGGCGAACGCGTTGCCGGCGTAGATCGGACGCACGAACGTGTCGGGCGCTTCGACCGCGATGATTTCCGAGACCTGTGCGACGTCGAGCAACGCCGCCACGCGCGGCCCGATGTTCTTGCCGAATCCCGTCGCCGCGAGCAGCACGTGCGAATACGAGCCGCCGCGCACGATTTGCACGATGGTTGCCGCGACATTCTCTGCAGTTGGCGGATCGAGATGTGCCGCGGCGGCGTGCAGCACCTTGGCGACACCCGTGATCTGCGCCGCCGCAGCGGCGACCGCTCCGGCCGCCGGTCCCAGCACGAGCACATGAATGTCGCCGGCGATCTTCTGCGCCGCGCCGAGCGTGTGCAGCAGCCCGGCATTGGGAGTTGCGTTGTCGTGTTCGGCGAGGACGAGAAGGCTCATGAAGAAGGACCGTGTGCGTGGATGACGGAATGAATGAACGCGCTCAGGCGATGACCTTGGCTTCGTTGCGGAGCTTCGCGACGAGTTCTTTCACGTCCGCGACCTTGCCGCCGCCCTTGCGCTTCGCGGGCTCGACCACTTTCAGTGTCTTGAGGCGCGGTGCCACGTCGACACCGAGCGCTGCCGGGGTCAGGGTCTCCAGCGGCTTCTTCTTCGCCTTCATGATGTTCGGCAGCGTCGCATAACGCGGCTCGTTGAGACGCAGGTCGGTCGTGACGACGGCGGGCAGCGCCATGTCGATCGTCTCCGTCCCGCCATCGACTTCGCGCTTGACCGTCGCGCGGCCGTTGGCGATGTCCAGCTTGGATGCGAAGGTCGCCTGCGGCCACCCCAGCAGCGCCGCGAGCATCTGCCCGGTCTGGTTGGCATCGTCGTCGATGGCCTGCTTGCCGAGGATCGCGAGCTGCGGCGCCTCCTTGTCGACAATCGCCTTCAGCAGCTTGGCAACCGCCAGCGGCTGCAACTCGACGTCGGTTTCGATCAGGATCGCGCGATCGGCGCCGAGCGCGAGGGCGGTGCGCAGCGTCTCCTGGCACGCGACGAGGCCGCAGGAAACCGCAACGATCTCCGTCGCGATGCCCTTCTCCTTCAGCCGCACCGCTTCCTCGACGGCGATCTCGTCGAACGGATTCATCGACATCTTGACGTTCGACGTGTCGACGCCGCTGTTGTCCGGCTTGACGCGGACCTTCACGTTGTAATCGACGACGCGCTTGACGGGCACGAGAATTTTCATGGGGCGGGAGGCCGTGCGGAAAGGGAGATGACGTGCGAATTATACCGTCCGCACGGGCGCGAAGGCCGGCGCAGGGGAAGGCGAGCGACGTACGGTCTAACGTGCGCCGCGTGCGATCGCGCAAGCATCCGCGGCTGGCGTTGCCGCTCGCGGCGCGATGACGCCGGTCAGTGCGCCGAGACCGCTTCCGGCAAGCAGGCTGCCGAGGCGCGCCACGGTGTCGACCGAGCCGATGGGATCGATGCTCGCACGCGGTTCGTGCCATGGTCCGCGCCAATGCACGAGGCCGACCAGCTGCGCAAGGTTCGCGGGCCCGTTGCCTGCGACCGTGGGCCGCAGCGTGAGATCGATGGTTTCGTCGCGCAGGTTGACCACGCCGCTCGCCACAAGACCCACGCGGTTGGTTTCGATGCCGATGGATCGGTTGACGCGCGCCACGCCATTCGCGATCGGCAGGCGCACCACCGCGCAACGCAGCTCGGTGATCTCGCCGATACCGGTCCCCGGCAGGACCGAAGTCAGGAGATCCATGACGGGCGCCTTGCGTGCCGCGTCCGTCTTGGCGAGCGCCGCCGGGCCTACGGTTGCCGATACGTTGCCGTTCGCCTGGCTCGCCCAGTCGTGCACGGAGGCGCCGCGCGTGTCGATCTCGCCGCGCACCTGCGTACGGCCGCCGCGCAATCCGTGCTGGTTGCCCGCGCTGGCCAGCACCGCGCCGAGGTCGATTTCGTCGGCAGCGAGCGTCAGGTGCACGCGTGCGGGATCGGCATGCGCATCGATGGTGATGCTCGCGTGCAGGCGGCCCCCGAATGCGCCTGCGTCGATCAGCGGTGCGTCGAGGCGACCGCCGCTGATCGTGAAGCGCACGTGCACATTGTCGAGCCGGCGGCCGTCGGCAAGCAGCAGCTCGCCCATTGCGATGTCGCCGTCGACGTTCGCATCGCGAAGGGCGCCGAAGGACAGCGATGCAGTCGGGAAGAACCCACCGCGCGCCGGGGCCGGCGCCTTGCTGGCACCGGGCGCCGCGGCAGGCGCGACCGCCGCGGTCGACAGCACCAGATCGGCGGCCAGTACGCGCGTGCCGGAGAGCCGCAGCGTGGTGCGCTTGTGGCCGGCTTGCTCGGCCACCACGACGCTGCCGCGCAGGTCGCTGCCGCCGATGGTCAGTGCGAGATCGTCGGCCGTCGCGCTCGCCTCGTCGATCTTCATCTTCGCTTCGGCCTTGACCTTGCGGCTCGCGACCTCGCCTTCGACCGCGACGGGATAGGGCCAGCGCCGCTCGAGCAACGCGGACAGCGAACCCGCATGTCCGGTGAGCGCCAGCGGGACCCCGTCGATGGCACCGCGGAACGTCGCATTCACCGGGGCCTGCAGGTCGCGCGAATGCAGGTCGAGGTGATCGATCGTCACGCGGGTAGTGGTGCCCGTCTGTCCGTTCCGGTACGTGAGCACGCCCCTGTCGATGTCGATGTCGCCCACGCCGACGATCGCCGACGCGCGCGCGAGGGTATCGGCAGGCGCGGCGGACGGTGCGCGATCCGGCGTGACAACTTCCCAATTGCCGCGGCCGTTCGCGTCGGTTTCGAGCGCGATGACCGGCTCGACGAGCGCGATGTGGCGAATGTCGAAGCGACGCTGCAGCAGCGGCAGGAGCGCGATCTGCGCATCGAGCCGCTTGGCGGAGATCATGCTCGGCGTGCTCGCCCACGGCGCATTGCCGAGGGTGACCTCGCGCATTTCGAGGCGCGGCTCGAGCGAAAGCTGCAGCGACAGCCCACCATCGATCCGCAGGTCGCGGCCGGTCGCTGCTTTGACACGATCGCGGATCGGCACGACCAGCGTGTTCACGTCGATCGTCCAGATCGCGATGGCGGCCCCGATCAGCAGGACGGCAACCACTCCGAGAGCGGTGGCGAGCACCATGAGGACAGGACGACGCACGACGCGATTCTAGCCGCTTCGCCGCATCGGCGGCGACAGACGGATGTGTCGCATGCGCTGCAGCTCGGGCTTCGGCCTGACGCTGTTGCGCTGCGAGGCTGAAGCCTTGCCTACCGCGGGACGGAAGTGTGAAGCGACGCCGAAGGCTTGCCTACGAAGGGAAGGCGATGCGCTGCAGGACCGAACCCGCGCATACGCTACCGATGCGCTGCATTGAACGCTGCCAGGGCGGCGGCGCCCGGCACCAGCACGTCGGCCCCCAGCATGTTGAGCGGCGCGTCGACGGTCTCCTGCGCGTCGTGCAGATCGCGGGACTCGGGATTGAGGTACAGGAGGCCGGTGACGATCTCGCCCACCGCAGCACGCTGCTGCAGGTACGCCATCGCCGACAGCTTGTCGGTCGGATCGAAATCCGCATGGACCTTGCGCAGCCGAACGGTCCCGCCGTCGTGCAGCGTCACCTGCTGCACTTCGCCCGGCGCGTACTGCGTCGTGATCGGCGCCCGTTCCGGCATGAAGTCGAGACGGTTCACCGCCTCGTTGTGCTCGCGCACGTAATCGTAGCTCTTCGTCGAGCCAGGGTGATTGTTGAAGGCCACGCACGGGCTCACCACGTCGATGAACGCCGCACCACGGTGCAGCACCGCCGCGCGGACCAGCGGCACCAGCTGATCCTTGTCGCCCGAAAAGCTGCGCGCCACGAAGCTCGCCCCGAGTTGCAGCGCCAGCATCACGAGATCGATCGGTTCGTCGCTGTTGACGGCGCCTCGCTTCGCCTTCGAGCCCTTGTCGGCGGTCGCGGAGAACTGGCCCTTGGTCAGACCGTACACACCGTTGTTTTCCACGATGTACACCATGTTCACGCCGCGCCGGAGCACGTGCGCGAACTGGCCGATCCCGATGGATGCGGAATCGCCATCCCCCGACACCCCGAGATAGATGAGATCGCGATTGGCGAGATTGGCACCGGTCAGCACGGACGGCATCCGCCCGTGCACGCTGTTGAAGCCGTGCGAGTGCCCGAGGAAATAGGTCGGCGTCTTGGAAGAGCAGCCGATGCCGGAGAGCTTCGCCACCTTGTGCGGCGGGATCGCCAACTCGAAGAACGCCTGGATGATCGCGGCCGAGATGGAGTCGTGCCCGCACCCGGCGCAGAGCGTGGAGATCGCGCCTTCGTAATCGCGGCGCGTGAATCCCAGCGCGTTGGTGGGCAGGTCCGGATGGTGCAGCTTCGGCTTGGCGAGATAGGTCATGTTCAGGTATCAGGTATCAGAGGTCAGGTATCAGAAGTCAGGTATCAGAGGTCAGAGACGAAAAAACGAGTGTGTGCACGCGCAACATGCTTTGTTTCTGGGGCACCGCACCGAGCTTTACCGACGGTCGCATTCCGCGCAATGCAGCGATAGTTCACACAGCGCCCAAGTTAGAGATCGAAAACGATAACCGGCACGTGCTGGCTTCGCATTCCATTCGGTGTGCCGTACCTGTTACCTGTTACCTGTTACCTGTTACCTGTTACCTGTTACCTGTTACCTGTTACCTGTTACCTGCTCATCTGGCGGCGCGCACCAGTGGCGTGACGTTGAACAGCGCCGCCTTCTCGGCGATCTCTCGCCGCACGAAGCGCGCCGTCATCGGCGTGCCATCGTAATGCAGCACGGCGACGAGCTTCTCCGGCGCGACGCTGCACTCGTTCACCAGCATCATCCGCAGCTGCGCGTCCCGGTTCTGCTCGACGACGAAGATGCGGTCGTGCGTGGCGATGAACTCCGTCACTGCATCGGCAAACGGAAACGCCCGGATCCGCAACCGATCGAGGTGGATACCGTCCGCCTCGAGGGCGGCGAGCGACTCGGCCATGGGGGCGCTGGACGATCCGTACCAGATCACGCCGGCCCTCGTGGGCTTGGCGGCTTTCTGCATCACCGGCCCCGGCACGAGCTCCTTGGCCGTCTCGAACTTGCGCAGCAGGCGCTGCATGTTGTCGACGTACGCGGGACCCTCTTCCGTATATCGCGCGTAGCGATCCTTGGTCGTGCCCCGGGTGAAGAATGCACCCTTGGTCGGATGCGTGCCCGGGTACGTTCGATAGGGGATGCCATCGCCGTCCACGTCGAGATACCGTCCGAACTCCTTGCCAGCCTCGAAGTCCGCGTGCGTCATCACCTTGCCGCGGTCGAGCTGGCGGGTGTCGTCCCATTGCAGCGGCTCGGAGAGCCAGTCCTGCATGCCGATGTCGAGGTCGAGCAGCACGAACACGGGCGTCTGCAGGCGGTCGGCGAGGTCGAAGGCCGTCGCCGCCATCTCGAAGCATTCCTTCGGATCCTCCGGAAACAGCAACACCTGCTTGGTGTCGCCGTGCGACGCATACGCGCAGAGCAGCAGGTCCGCCTGCTGCGTGCGGGTCGGCATGCCCGTCGATGGGCTGCCGCGCTGCACGTCGAACAGCACGGCCGGAATTTCCGCGAAATAGGCGAGCCCGATGAACTCCTGCATCAGCGAGATGCCGGGACCGGACGTGCACGTGAATGCGCGGGCGCCATTCCACGCGGCACCGATCACCATGCCGATCGACGCGAGCTCGTCTTCCGCCTGCACGATGGCGTAGCGATGCTTGCCGGTCGCGGCGTCGACCCGCAATTTGCGGCAGTGCTGGAGGAACGCCTCGGCCATCGACGACGAAGGCGTGATCGGATACCACGCGGCGACGGTCGCCCCGCCGTAGACGCAGCCGAGCGCGGCCGCGCTGTTGCCGTCGATGAAGATGCGCTCGCCGACCGCGTCCGTCCGTTTCACATGCAGCGCCAACGGACAGGTGAAATGCGCCAGCGCATAGTCGCGGCCTAGTGCCAGCGCCCGCCGATTCGGTTCGAGCAGCGCCTCCTTGCCCCGGTACTGCTCGCCCAGCAGCCGCTCGATCTCCGCCGGATCGATGTCGAGCAGCGCCGACAGCGCCCCGAGATAGATGATGTTCTTGAAGAGCTGCCGCTGCCGCGCATCGCTGTACTGCGCATTGCAGATCGCGGTGAGGGGCATGCCCAGCACGGTGATGTCGTCACGGAATTTCGACGCCGAGAGCGGCTTGGTGGAGTCATAGAACAGGTAGCCGCCGGGCTCGATCTCCGCCACGTCGACGTCCCACGTCTGCGGATTCATGGCGACCATGAAGTCGACGCCGCCACGCCGCCCGCGCCAGCCGCGCTCGACCACGCGCACCTCGTACCAGGTGGGCAGGCCCTGGATGTTGGAAGGAAAGATGTTGCGTGCCGACACCGGCACGCCCATGCGCAGCACCGCGCGTGCGAACAGACCGTTGGCCGACGCCGATCCGGAGCCGTTGACGTTGGCGAACTTGATGACGAAGTCGTTGACGCGCGCCGCGAAGGAGGCCTGCTTCACCATGGCTTCAGGCCTCCCCTGCCGCCACGGCAACCGGCGTAACCGCCCGCCGCGCATGGCAGTCGCCTGCGTGCGCCATGTCGAGCAGGAACTTCTGCATGTCCCACGCACCCGTCGGACAACGCTCGGCACACAGCCCGCAATGCAGGCACACGTCCTCGTCCTTGGCCATCACGCGACCGGTCTTGAGCGGTCCCGACACGTACAGCTCCTGCGACAGGTTGTCGGCGGGAACGCGCAGCATCCCGCGCAGCTGCGGCTCGTCGGCATTCGGCGTGAACGTGATGCAGTCCATCGGACAGATGTCCACGCACGCGTCGCACTCGATGCAGAGCTTGTCGGTGAACACCGTCTGGACGTCGCAGTTAAGGCACCGCTGCGTCTCGGCGAAAGCGAGCTTGGGGTCGTACCCGAGCTCGACCTCGATCTTGATGTTCTTGAGCGCGAGCTTCACGTCCTTGAGCGGCACGCGGTAGCGGTGATCACCCGAAATGCCGTTGTCGTAGCTCCACTCGTGAATGCCCATCTTCTGCGAGACGAGGTTCACCAGCGGTGACGGCCGCTTCGCGAGATCCTCGCCGTTGCAGAGGAGGTCGATCGACACGGCGGCGTCGTGACCGTGCGCCACGGCCCAGATGATGTTCTTCGGACCGAACGCCGCGTCGCCGCCGAAGAACACGCCGGCCCGCGTCGACATCATCGTGACCGGATCGACGACGGGCAGCCCCCACTCGTTGAAGTCGATGCCGAGATCGCGCTCGATCCACGGGAAGGCGTTTTCCTGGCCGACGGCGATCAGCACGTCATCGCACGGGAAATGCACGTCCGGCTCCCCGGTCGCGACGAGCTGGCGCCGTCCCTTGGCGTCGCGCTGCGGCGCGACCTTCTCGAAGGTCACGCCCGTGAGCTTCCCGTCCGCGTGGGTGAACGCCCTCGGGACGAGATAGTTGTGGATCGGGATGCCCTCGTGCATGGCGTCTTCCTTCTCCCACGGCGACGCCTTCATCTCGTCGAAACCCGAGCGCACGACCACGTGCACTTCCTCCCCGCCCAGCCGCCGCGAGCTGCGACAGCAATCCATCGCGGTGTTTCCGCCGCCGAGCACGACCACGCGCTTGCCGATCTTCGTGACATGCCCGAAGGAAACGCTCGACAGCCAGTCGATGCCGATGTGGATGTTCTTCGCAGCCTCGGCGCGACCCGGAAGGTCGAGATCACGTCCGCGCGGCGCACCGCTGCCGACGAAGATCGCGTCGTAGCCTTCCGCCAGCAGCGTGCCCATGCTGTCGATGCGTCGCCCGGCGCGGAAGTCGACGCCGAGATCGAGCACATAACCGACTTCCTCGTCGATGACGCTCTCGGGCAAACGGAACCGCGGTATTTGCGTGCGGATCATCCCGCCGGCACGCAGATCGCCGTCGAAGATCACGCATTCGTAGCCGAGCGGCGCGAGATCGCGCGCCACCGTCAGCGATGCCGGACCGGCGCCGACGAGCGCCACCCGCTTGCCGTTGCGCTGCAGCGGCGGCTTCGGCAAGCGATCCCGGATGTCGTCCTTGTAGTCGGCGGCGACCCGCTTGAGGCGACAGATCGCCACCGGCTCCGGCTTGCCCTTGGCCTTGATGGCGGGGTCGGAGCCCTCCTCGACGCGCCCGCGCCGGCACGCCGGCTCGCACGGGCGATCGCAAGTGCGGCCGAGAATCCCCGGAAAGACGTTCGAGTGCCAGTTGACGAGATAGGCGTCGCCGTAACGCCCGGCGGCGATGAGGCGGATGTACTCGGGAACCGGAGTGTGGGCGGGACACGCCCACTGACAATCGACGACCTTGTGGAAGTAATCGGGATGCTTGATATCCGTCGGCTTCAAACACTCTCCTTGATGGCGACGCGTCGCGGAGGGAAGAGCCCGAGGCCCGTTCCTGCCGCACGCCGCGTGACCGGCGAGACCAGCCGCCGCAGTCTGGCGATGCTACCCCTGCGGCGCGGCGCACGGAAGCCCGGGCCCGTGCTACATCGCTGCCTCGCTCAGGGTGTGTTGCAGGAAGCTACGCCGCGATGTCCCTGCGGCCAGCAGGGTCGCTGGTCGGCGGTATCGCGGCGAAACCGGACCGCCCCGGCGTCAGGGCGGAACCGGCGTCACCGGACGCTACAGGAACGGCTTGGCGCGTTCCAGCAATGCGTCCAGCCCGGGCTCCTTGGGATTGCGCGGCTTGCCCGGGTGAATGATCGAGACCTGGCAGTTTTCCGCCGCCTCGACCAGCTGCGCGTACGTGCCCGCATCCGGATTGATGATGGTCGCCTGCTTGTTCTCGTTGTACCCGAACATCTTGTCGTTCAGGTTCGTGCACTCGTTGCAGGTCGTGCACCGGGCGGTCTCGATGTACGGGTCGTCGCCTGCCGGTTGCGCTTCGGCTGCCGCGGGCGCTTCAGCCGGCGCACCGGCGGCCGCGACGGATGCGGTCGCATTCGAGTCTGAAGGCGTCGGGGCCGGCGCACTCTGCGCTTCCGCGCTGCGCTGCTGGCGTTCGCGCATCAGCAGCCGTTCGGCATGCGAGTTGTGCACGCCGCCAAGCTCCTGCAGGCTGTGCCACAGGTCACGGCACCGCTGCGCCTCACGCATCAGCTTGTCGTCGACAAGTACCTTCTGCAGCTGGTTCTGCCGATCGAGCATCCAGGCGCAGGGCACGACGCCGGGTGCGCGCGCGCCCGGCGCGCCAAGCGCCGCGCCGGCGCTCACCATTGCCGTGGACCAGCGGGCGGTCGGCACCCTCGCGAAATGACGCGTGAAGCGCACGTCGCAGGCCACGAAATCGACAACGGTGAACGCCAGGTCCTCGCTGTGGCGCTGGTGGTTGGCGTCCTCGTAGTCGAACCGCTGCACGGGCCAGTCGAGATCCACCTGCGGATTCGCCGAGAGATCGAACCGCGAGGCCCAATCGGAGCCCGCGGCGGGATCGAACGTGAAGGCGGGGAAGGCACGCGACTCCATCGCTGCCGCGGCGACGACATAGGCAGGCACGCCGGGCGTCGTGACGCCCGTCGGGCAATAGCAGGTGAACAATGCGGCGCCACGCTGCTCCATCCCGCGGTAGATGCGGTCGCGGTACTGGTACAGGTTGGACGCACTCGATTGCAGCACATACACCTCGTTCAACCCGATGGCCATGTGGGCAAGCTGGCGCGCCCGCGCGCCGAACCCGAGATGGCCCTCGCCGGTATGCGGCTCGTCGAGGATGTCCTCGGTTTGCACCAGGACCTTCACTGGCAACCCGGCTGCGAGCATCTCCATCAGCGTCGCGTTCTCGGTCGCGTGCAGGCCGGCGGACGACACGGTGATGATGTAATCGGGGAAGAGCGCCAGGTCCGCGGGGTCGATGTCGGCTTCGCTGTAGCCGTCGAAGAACGCATCGTGCCGCGCCTCGCGGTACTCGCCGGCGATCTCCAGCTCGGCGATGCCGATGGCCCGCGCCAGCTCGACCACTTCGGGCGAGCGTTCGCGATAGGCCGCCAGCGCTTCCTGGCAACTCGAGAACTGGAACGCATAAGTCGTGCTCCCCGATGCCGTGGCCGGGTAGAAGCGCTGCGACTGAAGCACGTCGAGGAGCGCGTTGATGCGCCGGCGACGGCTCGTCGGCATCGCCTGGTCCGGGGTGGCCTCGCTCAGCAGGCGCGACATGGCACCGAAGTCGAAGACGTCGTCGTGCAGCGTGCCGAACGACGCGCGCAGGCTTTCCGGCGTGCGTCCCGGCGCCGAGCGCACGAAGTCCGCGCGCAGGATCTCGGAGAGCTTCTGGATGAGGCGACGGACTTCGTCGTCGAACCGGCGGGCCTTGCGTTCATAGACGCGTTGCGCGGCCGCCGCGAACAGCTGCGGCGCGAGCGTCGTGTCGCAGTCGACGATCTCGCCGTCGAGCCGCAGCGCAGCACGCACCTTGGCGAGACTGTCGGCGAGAAGATCGTCGCTGGTCGTCGGCAATGCCGCCGCCGCCTTTTCCCACAGCGCCGACAGCGTGCCGCGTGCGCCGCTCGCCACGAGCCGGCGCAACGTTGCCTCCATGCGGAACGCGTGGCGGCTGATGCGCTCGCCGTCATCGCCCTGCGCGACCTCGCGCAGCACGCGATCGATCGCGGCCGACAGGGCCTCGACGTACGGGCCGCTGCCCTGCGCGAGCACGACCGGATAGTCGTAGCGCAGGCTGGCAAGATCGCGATAGGGCGCGAGCAGGACCGGCACCAGCGCGAGCTCGTCGACCGCATCGAGATCGCTGGCCGGGCGCTTGCCGGTCAGATGAAATGCGACATGACTCTGCAGTTCTGCTTCCATGAGCGGGTCCTAGTGGCAGGGATGCGCCGAACCTGGCGTCGTCAGGCGGGCTGCGCCTCGGCCGACACCTGCTGCGGCCAGATCGTGTACTTGTCGAATTCCGCCTCGAGCCCGGAGCGGATGAGATCGGCCGTGCGCAGGACCGTCGAGCTGCGCAGATCCTCGTAGCACGGCACCTCCTCGTTGCGGTAGAGGATCCCCACCGGAATGGGATCGATCGTCGAGGCGACCTCGCGCGCACGATGGAGATTGGAAGGATCGTGCTCTTCCTGGTTGCGGTACACCTTGGCGAGACCAGGGCTGAGGGCGATGCCGTTCTCGTGGTGCAGGACCCTGACCTTTTGCGGGTCGTGGAGCCACGGCTCGAAGTGCTTGGGCAGCCACTCCGGGCAGCGCTGCACGATGCGCACGAAGGAGAGTCCCTTGTGGTGGTATGCGGCGCGCACGATGTCGTAGAGCAGCTCGGGGATCCAGTCCACCGTCTGGGCGACGAACGACACGTTCTGGACGCCGAGCGTGACCGTCAGCGGGTTGAGCCCCTCGAGATAGCTGCCGCGCGGCGTCGTGTTGCTCTTGAGTCCCCTGGGCGAGGTCGGCGACGCCTGCATCTTGGTAAGGCCGTAGATCTGGTTGTCGTGCAGGAACACCGTCATGTTCATGTTGTAGCGGATCGCGTGGATCCAGTGCGCGGCGCCGATGCTGCAGCAGTCGCCGTCGCCGGTGTTCACGAACACGTCGAGATCGGGACGGGCGAGGCGCACGCCCTCGGCGACCGGCAGTGCCCGGCCATGGATGCCGTGGAAGCCGTACGTCTTCATGTAATGCGGGAAGCGGCTCGAGCAGCCGATACCTGAGACGAACACCGTCTTCTCGGGACGCAGCTGCTCGTCGCGGCACAGACGCTGCACGGCAGCGAGAATGGCGTTGTCGCCGCAGCCCGTGCACCAGCGCGGCACGCCGCTCTGGTAGTCCTCGAGCTCGTGGCGCTCCTCGTAGAGCCGGATCATGCATTCGGTGGCGGCAGTGGTCATCGCATTACCCTTGCAGTTTTTGACGGATCACGCGGACGATGCTCGAGGGCGTGATGGGCTGTCCCCGCACCTGGCTCCAGCAGTCGACGTCGACGAGATAGCGCGAGCGCAGCAGCATCGCGAGCGCCGAATAGCGACGGTTGTTCTCGTCGATGATCTCCTCGTCGGCGGAGTCGCTCCAGTTGCTCTCGATGGTCATCACCTTCCTGAAGCCCTGCATCGCCTCCTTGATGCCCGGCTGCATCGGCTGCAGGAAGCGCAGGTGCATCGACGACACCCGCAGTCCTTCGGCGCGCGCGCGCTGCACCGCTTCCTCGATCGTTCCCTTGGTGCTGCCCCAACCGAGGATCAGGAGGTCGCCCTCCGGATCGCCGAAGATGGGCGCCGCCTTGAGCGTGCGCGCAAGCGCCGCGAGCTTCAGGCTCCGCGCGCGCAGGCCTTCCTCGTTGATGTCCGGGTCGTAGGCCACGCGGCTCTGCCGGTCGTGCGCAAGCCCGGTGACCGTGTGCATCCCGCCGGGCTGGCCCGGAATGAAGCGCCGGGCGATACCGGTGGTCTTGTTCCAGTCGTAGGCTTTCGCACCGGGGGGCACGGGACTCTGGTCGATCGGCGGGGCCACCCACTCGTCGTTGAACTGCGGACGCGGGAACGGCGTTTGCGAGGTCGCGAGGTTGGCATCCGTGAGCACCACCACGACCATGTTGAAGGTCTCGGCGATCTTGCGCGCCGTGATGATCGCGTAGAAGCAATCCTCGATGGTGCTGGCGGCGAGCACGACCTTCGGCGCGTCGCCATGGCTGCCGAACATCGCGGTGAGCAGGTCGCCCTGCTCGGCCTTGGTCGGCTGGCCGGTGCTCGGCCCGCCGCGCTGCACGTTCACGACCACGAGCGGGATCTCCGCCATGACGGCGAGGCCGATCGCCTCCTGCTTCAGCGAGTATCCGGGACCGGAGGTGATCGTCACCGTGCATTTGCCCGCGTACGACGCGCCGATCGCGAAGGCGCAGGCGGCGATCTCGTCCTCCGCCTGGTGCACGACGCCACCGACCTTCTCGAAGACGTCCGACAGGTAATGCGAGGCCGACGTCGCCGGCGTGATCGGATACATCGCGCAGATCTCCATGCCCGATGCGAGCACGCCGAGGGCGAGCGCCGTATTGCCGTTCACCACCATCTGCGGCTCCGTCGCGCGCGGCGCCGGGATGCGATACTTGAAGTCCAGATTCGCCTCGGCCCAGGCGAAGCCCGCCTCGAGCAGCGATACGTTCGTCTTGATCACGCCCGAGGCCTTCTTGCCGAAGGTCAGCGCAATCTGCTCGCGCGCGAGCTGCAGGTCGAGACTGTAGATGCTGCACATCATGCCGAGGGCGAACATGTTCTTGCCGCGGCGCGGATCGGGCACGAGCTTGCGGCACTCACGCTCCATGGGCACTTCGCACACGTCGTAGCCGTCCGCCACCAGCTTCTCGTACGTGTCGACATAGGAATCGGCGACCTGGGGATCGGCGTCGTCGCGCCACATGCTCTCGAGCAGGATCTTGCAGCCCGCCTTGAGCTCGCCGGCGCGTACGCGACCGAGCAGCACCTGCTCGTTGAAGGCCACCACCAGATCGGTCTCGTCGCCGCCGTTGGTCACCGGCCCGGCGCCGAGGCGGATGCGATTGCCGCTCGCGCCGGCCACGCTGCGCGCCGGCGGCCGGATCTCCGCCGGGATGATCTCGACCGTCCAGACGCCGTTGCCCATGCGTGCGGCGAGGCCGCCGAGTGCCTGGCCGCAACGCTGCGCACCCTCGCCGGAGTCGCTGATGATCTCGACCACGTGCTCGGTGAGCGTGGTCACGGTCTTGCGTCCCGCGGGCTTTCTGCGCTCCGGCGTCTTGACGTTGTCCTGCAGCACGGTGTTGATCATGGCTGTGTCATCGCTCATTGAGTTGCCGTTCCCTCACGCCACGCGGGCGCGGACGAAATTGCGCTCGCGCGCGTCGACCCCGAACCACCGGGGCACGCCCGGCACCTCGACTGCGTACGGCGCGTGGGGATCGCGCAGGCCGAGATACGCCTTCATGCTTCGCGCCGCCTTGCGTCCCGCACCCATTGCCTGGATGACGGTGGCGGCGCCGGTGACGATGTCGCCCCCGGCGAACACGCCGGCAACTGAAGTGGCGAGGTTCTCGTCGGTCGCGATGTAGCCCCACTTGTTGAGCTTGAGGCTCGACGTCTGGCCCATGATCGGATTCGCATTGGTGCCAATGGCGAAGACCACGAGGTCCGCTTCGATCTCGTGCTCGCTGCCGGGAACGGGCACGGGACGGCGCCGGCCCGAGTCATCGGGCTCGCCCAGCTCCATGGTCACGCAGCGCATCCCGCGTACGCCGCCCTTCCCATCGTCGAGGATCGCCACCGGATTGGTGAGCCAATGGAACTCGACGCCTTCCTCTTCCGCGTGGTGCACTTCCTCGGCACGTGCGGGGGCTTCGGTACGGCTGCGGCGGTAGATGCAGTACACCTTCTCGGCACCGAGGCGAAGGCAGACGCGCATCGCGTCCATCGCCGTGTTGCCGGCACCGACGACCGCGACCCGGTGACCGAGGGGCAACGGGGTGTCGTAGCTCGGGAACTCCTTCGCACGCATCAGGTTGCAGCGGGTCAAGAGCTCGTTCGCCGACAGCACGCCGTTGAGCGAGTCGCCGGGGATGCCGAGCATCGTCGGGTAGCCGGCGCCCGTGCCGATGAACACCGCGTGAAAGCCGAGCTCGTCCACCATCTGCTCGATCGAGAACAAACGGCCGACGAGGGTGTTGCATTCGAACTTGACCCCCAGCTTCTCGAGATTGCGGATCTCGGCGTCGATCACCTCGTTGGGCAGGCGGAAATCGGGAATCCCGTAGCGCAGCACCCCACCGGGCTGGTGGAACGCCTCGAACACGGTGACGTCGCAGCCCGCTTTCACCATGTCCGCCGCGCAGGCCATGCCGGCCGGCCCGGAACCGACGATGCCGACGCGATAAGGGACCGGCTCGATGTAGGGGATGTTGGTCCAGTGCTCGGCGATGGCCTTGTCGCCCACGAAGCGCTCGAGCCGGCCGATCGCCACCGGTTCCAGCGTCTCGCCGACGTTGCACACGCCTTCGCACTGGTTTTCCTGCGGGCAGACGCGGCCGCACACCGCCGGGAGCAGGTTGGTGGCGGTGATGGTGTCGTACGCGCCGCGGAAATCCTTTTCGGTGAGCTTCTGGATGAAGCCAGGAATATCGATCCCGACGGGGCAGCCGGCAATGCACGGCTGCTCCGGACACATGAGGCAGCGCTCGGCTTCGAGCAGCGCATCCTCGAGCCGGTAGCCGCAGGCAACCTCCTCGAAGTTCTTCGCGCGCACCTGCGGGTCCTGCTCCCGCATTGGTGTGCGCTGCTGCGGAATGGTGCGAATGGTTTTTTTCTTGGCCATGGTCTTGCCTAGAAGAATTCGGGGTCGCTCGCCGATGCCGGGGCGAGCACGTCTTCGCGCTGGAACATGCGGCAGCTCTCGACCCAGTGGTCGAGCGCGACCTTTTCTTCCGCCTTGAAGCGGCCCAGGCGCACCATCAGGTCGTCGAAGTCCACCTGATGACCGTCGAAGTCCGGGCCGTCGACGCACGCGAACTTCACCTCGCCGCCGACCTTGACGCGGCAACCGCCGCACATGCCGGTGCCGTCCACCATGAGCGGGTTGAGGCTGACCATCGTCTTGATCCCGGCAGCTCGGGTCGCCTCGGCGGCGGCCTTCATCATGATGGGCGGCCCGATCGCGACGCATTCGTCGATGTCCGGATGCCGCGCGATCGCCTGCTGGATGCCGATCCCGACGTGACCCTTGATGCCGGCGGAGCCGTCGTCGGTGCACAGGATGAAGTCGTCGCAGACACTGCGGTACTTGTCGTCCCAGAAGACCAGATTCTTGCTGCGGAAGCCCACCACGCCGATCACGTAGGCGCCAGCTTCCTGGAATGCACGGGCCTGCGGGAACGTGGGCGCGACACCGAGCCCGCCGCCGACGCACAGCACCTTCTTCAGCTTCTTGATGGGGCTGGGGACGCCCATGGGGCCGACGATGCCGTACAGCGACGTGCCGGTCTTGCATGCCTGCTGCATCTCGCGCGTGCTCTTGCCCACGGCCTGGATCACCAGCGTGATCGTGCCTTCGGCAACGTCGAAATCGGCGATCGTGAGCGGAATGCGTTCGGCATGCTCGTTCAGCATGACGATGACGAACTGTCCAGGCCGCGCGGCGCGCGCCATCAGCGGATGCCGCACTTTCAGGAGGTAGGTGACGTCGGAAAAGTCTTCTCGCGCGACGATTTCGAATTTCGACATGGGAACTCCTCGGGAATCAGGCGGCCAAACGCGATTCGACGCGCGGGGAACGCGACTGCCGCGCAGCGAGGCACCAAAAACGAAGGCGGGCCGCGGGGCCCGCCGGGATGCGGATGGAGCAAGGCTGGTGGTGACCGTTCCTACCCGTTGCAGGCGCCCCCAAAAGCGCACACCATCGCTGCCAGACCGGGTTCCGGTCTCCGGCACGCGACGACGGCAGCGGCTTCACACTCGCTCTCCCTTGTGCGACGGCATGCGGCTGATCCGGACCGTCTCGATGTGCAAACGATGCTACGCCTCGATGCCTGCGACCGGGAGGCGCGGCGTTTGATCTGCGTCACAGTTCGCGCGTTTTGTGCTCCACCGTGCCCACTGCAACGCCATCTTGCAGGCCCTGCGCGGTCGCTTGTGTACATCGGGCCAGCCTGGCGCACCCGATGCAATGCCCAATCACCGGGAAGGATCCGTCATGCACGCAGATCACAGTGAGCGCAGGAACCCGACCACGATGTCTGCACTGCGTACCGCGCTGGCGGAGCAGTACGCGCGGGTGCGGGCGACGACGATCGCGCTCACGGCGCCGCTGTCGGCCGAGGACTGCGCGCTGCAATCCATGGCCGATGCGAGCCCGGTGAAGTGGCACCTCGCCCATACGACCTGGTTCTTCGAGACGTTCGTGCTCGAACAGGAGCCGGAGCATCAGCCGTTCGACCCGGCGTTTCGCGTGCTCTTCAACTCGTATTACAACGGTGTCGGGGAAAAGCATCCGCGTGCGCAACGCGGGCTGCTGTCGCGGCCCGCGCTCGAGCAAGTGCTCGCCTATCGCGCGCACGTCGACGAGCGCATGCAGGGCTTTCTCGCACGCGGCACGGCCGATGCTGCGCGCCTCGCTCTGGTCGAACTCGGGCTGCACCACGAGCAACAGCACCAGGAGCTGATCCTCACCGATCTCAAGCATCTCTTCTCCCGCAATCCGCTGCAGCCGGCCTATGGCAGGCAATGGCCGCTTACCGCCATCGCCGTGCGCACTTCGCGCTGGCTCGAGTACGACGGCGGGCTGATCGAGATCGGCCACGGCGACGGGAGCTTTGCATTCGACAACGAGCAGCCACGCCATCGCACGTATCTCGCCCCGTTTGCCATCGCCTCGCACCCCGTCACCAACGCAGACTTCATCGCGTTCATCGAGGACGGCGGGTACCGTCGTCCAGAACTATGGCTTTCGCTGGGATGGGACGCCGTGCAGGGGCAGCGATGGGAAGCGCCGCTGTACTGGGAGCGCGAGCACGGCGACTTCACCACCTTCACCCTGCACGGCCGGGTCGAGGTGGACGGGCGCGCCCCCGTCACGCACATCAGCTTCTTCGAGGCCGATGCCTATGCCCGATGGGCGGGCGCGCGGCTGCCTGGCGAGGACGAATGGGAGCTTGCGGCACACGGCGTGCCGGTCGCCGGCAACTTCCTCGAAAGCGGCGTGCATCACCCGCTGGCGCCCGCTCTCGAGGATGCATCGACGATGCCGGCACAGCTTTTCGGGGATGTTTGGGAATGGACCCGCAGCGCGTACGTCGCCTACCCGGGCTTTCGCTGCGCGCCGGGCGCGGTCGGCGAGTACAACGGCAAGTTCATGTGCAACCAGTACGTGCTGCGCGGAGGCTCGTGCGCGACGCCGCGCTCGCACATGCGCGCGACCTACCGCAATTTCTTCCCGCCCGATGCGCGGTGGCAGTTCTCGGGGGTGCGCCTCGCCCGCGACCGCGACTAGCTCGAGCGCGAGGCCCGCGGGCAGCTCAGCAGGCGTAGAAGACAGCGAACGCCTGGGCCGCGTCCTGCCAGCACCGCACCCTGTGGAAGCCGGCGGCGTGCAGCAGGCTTTCGAATTCCGCGGGTCCGTACTTGTACGAATGCTCCGTGAGAATCCGCTCCCCCACCGCGAACCGGCGTGCGACGCCGTCGAGGTGCACGAGCTGCGCTGACGTCGCCTCGAGGTGCATTTCGACGCGACCCGCGGCCTCGTCGTAGAACGCCACGTGCGCGAATGCGCGTGGGTCGAAGTTGCTGCCGAGCAACGCGTTCACATGCCGCAGCGCGTTGCGATTGAACGCCGCGGTGACGCCAAGCGCATCGTCGTACGCGGCTTCGATCACCGGGCGCGCTTTCCTGGTATCGACGCCGATCAGCAAACCGCTGCCTGGATGCATCGCCGCGTGGCGGCGCACCGCGCGGAGGAAAATCACCGCTTCCTCGGGAGAGAAGTTGCCGATCGACGAGCCGGGATAGAAGAACAGCGTCGGCATCCGTTCCAGGTCGGCCCCGAGATCCAGGTCGGTCGTGAAGTCGGCAAGCACCCCGAGGACCTCGAGGGCGGGATGCGCAGCCCTGAGGCGTGCCAGGGTCGCGCGCAGCGCCGTCTCGGCGATGTCGACGGCAACGTAGCGCCCCGGATGAAGATGGGCGAACCACTGCTCGGCCTTGCGCCCATCGCCGGCGCCGAGGTCGACGATCTGCACGCCCGCTCCGGCGGCCGCCGCGATCGCCGATGCGTGCAGGGCGAAGATCGCCTGCTCCGTCCGCGTGGGGTAGTACTCGTCGAGCTCGCAGATGGCGCCGAACAGCGCGCACCCGAGAGCGTCGTAGAAATACTTGGGGGCGATGCGGGCCGGCTGTGCACGCAGGCCCGCGACCAAGGCGGTGCGCTCGGCGTGAAGATCCCGATGGACGCGATTGACGATCGGTGCAGAATCCACGGCGGCAATTCATGAACGCGGCCCGTGGATCATAGCGTATGGCGCTGTGATTTCACTCCGACGCCGGGCGCCCGGACGCCGCGTCCAGCCGTGCCCGGACGGCGCGCCCCCCGGCCGGTGCCGCATAATGCGCATGCGCCCGCAGGACGCTTCCGTCCGGGCGCGCACACGCAATGTCCTCCCTCCCTCCGCGATCCCGGCAGCGCGCCGCCATTGCGGCCAATGCCCCCGGCAGCGTGCTGGGCCTCTATCCCGGGACCGATTTCGTCGTCGGCGATGGTGCCGGCACGGACGGGGTCACGTTCCGCCAGATCCGCTGGTACTTCGCGCATGAGACGGTCGCGTTGCCCAGGGCCGGGGTCGCGACCGTCGCGCTCGCGGGCGGCCTCGACGCGATGGCCGAGCTTGGCGCATGGCTGTCGCGGGCGCGAGGCGGACACGAGCCGTATCCGCCCGTCGTGTGGGTCGCGGCGCCACACGTGATCGGACATGGACGCATCGATGCCGATGCCACGCATCTGCTGGCCGCCGACGGCACCTGGAACGTGTCGCTCGTGCCGCGGCTGCCGCTCAACAAGTCCTATTTCAACGAGATCACCGCAGCGTGGTTCCATCAGCGCCCCGTAAGAGTGCGGGGCACGCTGGCCGCCGACTCACTGCTGATCCGCACCCTGTGGCCGAAGGATTTCCGCCTGCCGCGGGATGCGCGCCGGGCCGAGGTGCAGCAGCCGCCCACCACCGTGGAAGCAATCCGGGCGCTGGTGCGGGCGGAACCGAACGGCGGCGCAGCCAGTCCGTTTTCGGCATCGCTGTTGTGGAGCCGCGACGGTGCGAGCTACGGGGTGCCCGCAGGCCGTGCGATCGTGGCGATCATCGTCAACGGCGCGCAGGGCGACGACGACGAGGCGCACGGGGGCCATTTCGCCCTGCTGACCGGCCGCACCGCCGCGGACGGATCGATCGCCGAGTGGATGGTCAACAATTTCTATTCCCTCGACATCGAAAGCGAGAAAGGGATCATCGCCGCGCCGGTGCCGCTCGACAACTACCTGGCCGACCTCAATAGTGGACAAGGCTACTACCGGCCATCGGCGATGCTGGTTGCCGTGCTGGCGGAGGACCGTGCCGCCACATTGCTGCAAAGCGCGCTGAACCGAGTGTATGCGCAGTTCTACCGGCATCAGATCGTGTACGACCATGCGGCGATGAACTGTGCGGGCATCAGCGTCGACGTGCTGCGCAAGCTCGGGTTTCCGGTGCCCGCGCGAGGACCCGCCGCACCCGTGCGGGCCGCGCTGGGACTGCCATGGCTGATCGCGCGGGAGGGCTCGGTGAAAAAGGCGTGCGCCGTGTTCGACTACCTGACCGAGGACCAGACCCGGCTTCTCCCCGCCGCGGCCTTCGAGGAAATTGGCGCGAGCGTCGTCGCGCTCGCATGCAAGTCCATCGCCGCCGAGACGGGCAGCCTCGCGCGCACCCTCGCCGACGACGTCGAAGCGCTCTTCTTCCTGCGCTTTCCCCAATTCCCGACGCCTCGAGCGCTCGGTCATGCACCGGTGCTCACGCCGTTCGAGTTTCACGAGCGGCAGCCCGCCGATCCCGCCGATGCACAGATCATTCCAGTGCCGCCCCGCCCCTTCCCGAGGGAGCTGCGCGACGAGGACCTCCTGCCGCCGCCGACGCCGCGATCGGAGCGTGCGCTGCGCGCCTGGGGCGCTGCATCGATCGTCGGCCTGCCCTGGGCGCTGTGGCGCATCTGGCGCGGCGCGCGCCGCGTGAACGACTGAAGTGCTGCGGCACGCAGGCCCGCTGACCCACGCGGTCAGCGATGCTTGAACGCGGGCTTGCGCTTCTCGACGAATGCGCGCATGCCTTCCTTGCGGTCGTCGAGAGCGAACGTCGCGTGGAATTCCCGCCGCTCGAAAAGCAGTCCTTCCGACAGCGATGACTCGTAGGCGCGACTGATCGATTCCTTGATCTTCAGCACGACGGGCAACGAGAACGAGGCGATGCGCGCCGCCACGGCCAGCGCCTCTTCCTCGAGGCGCTCCGGCGGGACCACCCGCGATACGAGCCCTGCCCGCTCGGCTTCGGCGGCCTCGATCATGCGTCCCGTGAGGCACCAATCCATCGCCTTCGCCTTGCCCACGGCGCGCGGCAGGCGCTGGGTGCCGCCGAAACCTGGCATCGTGCCGATCGTGATCTCCGGCTGGCCGAACCTCGCGGTGTCCGCGGCGATGACGAGATCGCACGTCATCGCGAGCTCGCATCCGCCTCCCAGCGCATAACCGGCAACGGCCGCGATGACCGGCTTGCGCATCCGCCGCACCGCTTCCCAGTCGCCAGTGAGATAGTCCTCCCCGGATACCGTCTGATAGTCCCAATCGGCCATGGCGCCGATGTCCGCCCCCGCCGCGAACGCCTTCTCGTCCCCGGTGATGACGATCGCGCCGATTGCGGCATCGGCGTCGAAATGCGCCAGGGCCTGCGCGAGCTCCGCCGCGAGCGCGTCGTTGAGCGCATTCATGCGACCAGGCCGGTTGAGCCGAATGAGGCCGACACGATCGCGGCGCTCGACGACTATGTTTTCGGGCATGAGACCTCCTGGAGGTAGCGCGCCGACGCGCGGCGCGAGGCAGGCACGGCGGCTGCTTGGGCGGCGAGCACCGGCGCACCGTCGAACCGCATGGACCTTGCCGGCCGCACTTCCGGTCCGGGGACTTCCGGTCCGGGGACTTCCCGTCCGGGGACTTCCGGCGCGGGGACTTCGGGTGCGGGGACTTCGGGTGCGGGGGGTTCCGGGACGATCATGGCGGCACACCTTGCTTCGCGACATCCGCCCGCGCCGCGTCCATCGCCTCGCGCAGCACCCGCAGGTCCCCGATGTGATTGGCGAGCAGCAGGATCAGCCGCGCGTTGACGTCCGCGCTCTGCGCATCGGTCAGCCCGGCATGCATCGCCAGCAGTGCCTCGTAGAACTCGTCAGCAGCGCCGATGTTCGGCTCGATGATGAGCGACGTCATGCGACCTCCTCCGTTGCGGCCGCTCGTGCGAGCGCTCGGTCCATCGCAGCACGCACCGCTCCCACATCGAACGTTCGCCAGCGTGCGCACAGGATCTGGTCGGGCCGGAAGAGATAGCAGCTGCCGGTCGTCGCGTCATAGCGTTGGCGCACGAGCCCGGCAACGTCGGCAATCGCTCGCCCGTTGCCCGCGCGGTCCGTTGTCACGCAATGGACCTCGCACGGGACATCCCATGCCGCCATCCGGGCGATGGCCGTTGGCGTGGGCACCTGGTCGAAAACGAGCAGCGTGAATGCACCACCCACATGATTCAGCAGCCAGTCGCCTTTGGGTCCGCGCACCGGCGCGTCGGCCGCCGGAGCGCCCGGCACCACTCCACCGCTCCAGACATCGGCGGGGTCATCGCGCGTGTTCAGCGGTGATTCGGTGTGCACCCTCGGCACCGACAGCCGGCCGCTGTTGACGAGCTTGCGCGCGAACGGATACTGCTTCGCGAGGCCCAGCACCGCATCACGAAAGGTCCGCGACACGGCGCTCTTCGGGGTGATGAAATCGGTCGATCGTGTGGAGTTGACGATGTTCTCGTCGGCGGCCGCACCGCGTTCCACGTCGTAGCTGTCGAGGAGTGCCTCGGGCGCCAGGCGTTTGATCACGAGATCGAGCTTCCACGCGAGGTTGTCCACGTCCTGGAACCCGCTGTTCGCGCCGCGCGCGCCAAAGGGCGATAAAAGGTGCGCCGCATCGCCGACGAAGATTACGCGGCCGTGGCGGAACCGCGGCATCCGCCGGCACGAGAAGGTGTACACGCTCGCCCACTCGATCTCGAAGCGGGCATCGGTGCCCAGCATCGCGCGCAGCCGCGGCAGGATTCGTTCGGGCTTCTTCTCCAGCTCGGGGTCGGCGTCCCACCCGAGCTGGAAATCGATGCGCCAGATGTCATCGGCCTGCCGATGCAGCAGCACGCTCTGGTTCGGATGAAACGGCGGATCGAACCAGAACCAGCGCTCCGTTGGAAAGCTCGACTGCATGTGAATGTCGGCAATGAGAAAGCGGTCGCGGAACACCTGCCCGGCCGCCTCGAGCCCGAGCATGCCGCGCACCGGACTGCGCGCACCGTCGGCCGCGATCAGCCAGTCGCAGCTCATTGCGTACTCGCCGTCGGGGCACGCAACCTGCACGTCGACGCGCTCCGGACCGGCGTGCACGCCGACCACCTTGTTCTTCCAGCGCAGGTCTGCTGCCGGAAGCGTGCTGGCGTGGGCGACCAGGCACTCCTCGAGATGGTATTGCTGCAGGTTCACGAACGCGGGATGGCGATGTCCCGTCTCGGGCAGCAAATCGAACTGGTAGACCAGCTCGTCGCGGTGGAACACCTTGCCGACGCTCCACCGGACGCCTTTGTGCAGGATGGGTTCCGCGCAGCCCAGCCTGTCGAGAATTTCCAGCGCGCGCTTGGCGTAGCAGATCGCGCGCGAGCCCACGCTGACGGTATCGTCTTCGTCCAGCACGATCACCGGGATCTGCCGCTGCGCGAGATCGATCGCGGCGGCGAGCCCCACCGGTCCCGCCCCGACGACGATCACCGGGTAATGCCGGCGCGCTCCGTCGAGCTCCGCAGGTCGCCGGTACGGAAACACCGGATTGGTGTAGGTTTTCATCGCTGCCGTGCCCGCAAGGGGCGGCTGCGCAGCGGGTGTGTCACGCAGACCTCAGCCACAGCGTGCGGCTCCTTCCCGTAGTGCACGGGCCTCGACTAAGCCTCGAGCGATTCCCACATCTCCTTGTCGCGCTGCGCAGTCCAGATGCGCGGGTCTGCATAGCCAGTCGCGAGGTCGTAGGCGCGCGTCACGTCGAACGGCATGCAGTGGTCGAAAATGACCCAGTGACCGAAGTTCGGCTGCATGGCGGCATACGTCTCCCGGTACACGGTGCGCAGGTCCTTGCCTGCCTTCGCGCCACGCTCCACGGCGCGATAGAGGTCGGTGACGAACGCGCGCGTTCCGGCAAGGCCTGCGGCAACCTCGCTGGCCGTCTGCAGCGACGCACCACGCCCGGGCACGAGCTTCTCCGGCTGGAGCGCCGCAAGGGCGTCGAGCGTCGCGGGCCAATCCTTGAGATAGGCGTCGCCGGCGTACGGCGTCGCGCCGTACTCCACGAGGTCGCCTGAAAAGAGGATCTTCTCCTGCGGCAGCCAGACGATCGTGTCGCCCTTGGTATGTCCGCGACCGACCTGCATGATCTCGACCTGCAGCTTGCCGAGCCAGAGTGTCATCCGCTTCTCGAACACGAGCGTTGGCCAGGTGAGGCCCGGGACGGACTCGACTGCCCGAAACAGTCGTGGAAAGCGCTCGATCTCGCTTTTCATGTCGGCCTCGCCGCGCTCCACGATGAGGTCGTAGGTGTCGCGGCTGGCAATGACGTGCTCGGGCGCATAGCCCGTCGCACCAAGGACGCGCACCGCGTGGTAGTGCGAGAGCACGACGTATTTCACCGGCTTGTCGGTCACCGAACGGATGTGGCGCAGCACGTCCTGCGCCATGACCGGGGTCGCCTGGGTGTCGATGACCATCACCGCATCGTCGCCGATGACGATCCCGGTGTTCGGGTCGCCCTCGGCGGTGTACGCGTAGGCATGATCGGACAGCTTGTCGAAGCTCACCTTCTTTTCGGCGAGGTCGGCCTGGGATGCGAATTTCTTCTCGGACATGATGGCTGCCTTGGAACGGGAGCGCAGGCGCGAAGGAGCCTCGCCGGCGCAAAAAAATGGGGGCCGAAGCCCCCAATGATAACGCGCGAATCCATCGCATACCGACCGCGGAAGGCGGGGCTGCAGCCTTGGATGCCCTCCGTCAGGCTGCAGCCGGACCTGCGGCGGTCAGCGGCGCTCAGCCTCCATACTTCTTGATGAGCGCCTTCGCATCCTCGAGCAACGCCGCGCCATTCGCGCCCTTCGCAGTCGCTTCCTGGATCCATTCCTTGGCAACGGGCTCGGTCGCCTTCTGCCACTTGGTGTACTCGGAGGACGACAGGATCGTGAACACGCCCTTGTTGTCTTCCGCGATCTTGCGGCTCGGAAGCGTGGTCGCGTCGAAGAGCTGGCCGATCAGCTTCGAAGTCTCGAGGCCACTGTTGTTGTCGATCACCTTCTTGAGGTCGGGCGGCAGGCTGTCGTACTTGGCCTGGTTCATCGCAATCACGAAGATCGAGTTCGACATCTTCGGCTGACCGGGTGCATTGTCGAGATGGTACTTGGTAATCTCCGCCAGCTTGATCGACGGCGCACCCTCCCACGGCACCATCGCGCCGTCGATCACGGACTTCGACAGCGCTTCAGGGATCTGCGGCAGCGGCATCTGCACCGGCGTGGCGCCCAGCGCTGCGAGGAACTTGGTGCCGATCCGCGAGGGGGCGCGAATCTTCAGCCCCTTCAGATCCTCCATCGTCTTCACGTCCTTGTTGGTGAAGTGGAAGAGCGAGCCGTCGTGCAGATGCGCGGCCAGCAGCTTGGTGCCCTTGAACTCGTCGAGCGCGTTCTTCTGGATGTACTCCCATAACGCCGGACTTCCCGCTTCGGCGCTCTTCGCCATGAACGGCAGCTCGAACACTTCGGACTTCGTGAACCGGCCCGCCTGGTACGTGGGCAGCGACCACACGATGTCGGCCACACCGTCGCGAGCCTGATCGAAGAGCTGCGGTGGCGTGCCGCCGAGCTGCATCGCCGGATAGATCTGGCATTTGAGCCGGCCATTGGATTCCTTGCCGATCTTCTCGCACCACGGCGTGAAGAACTTCGCCTGGATGGTCGCGGCCGGCGGCAGGAAATGGTGGATGCGCAGCACGACCTCCTGGCCCCACGCGGCGCTGCACGCAACGGCGATGGCGGGCAGCGCCAGCCAGCGAATCTTCTGCAATGACTTCATGGATCTCCTCCTTGGCGGTTGACTACTGTTTGAACGCGTGCACCAGGTACAGCGAAATGACCGGGAAGAACACCAGCAGCGTGATGCGCACTGCATCGGACATGAGGAACGGGATCACACCCTTGAAGGTTTCCGTGAGCGGCACGTCTCCCGCCAGCCGGTTGATGATGTAAACGTTCATCCCCACCGGCGGGTGGACGAGGCCGATCTCCACGACCATGAGCGCGAGGATGCCGAACCAGATCGACTTGTCCTCCAACGGCATGCCCCAGTAGTCGAGGCCCATGATCACCGGGTAAAAGATGGGGATGGTCAGCAGGATCATCGCCAGGGAGTCCATCACGCATCCCAGGAAGATGTAAACGACCAGGATCACGGCCATGACCAAGAGCGGGGCGAGACCGCTCGCCTTCACCCAGTTGGCGAGCTCCACGGGCATCTGGGACAGCGCCAGGGTGGTGTTCAGCATGTCGGCGCCAAGCAGCACCAGGAAGATCATCGCCGTGGACTGCGCGGTGCCGAGCGCGCTGTCCACGAGACCCTTGCCGCGCATGCCGCCGATGGTGACGGCGAGGACCCCGCATGCGGCGGCCCCGATCGAGGCGGCCTCCGTCACGTTCGCCCACCCGCCGTAGATCCCGACGATCACCACCACGAACACCAGAAGCACCGGCAACACTTCGAGTGTGCTCCGGAGGCGCTCCCGCCATGCCGTACGCGGGCCCGCCGGACCCGAGCCGGGCTTGAGGCGGACCATGATCTGGATCACCAGCATGTAGCCGAGCATCGCAATGATGCCGGGCAGCACCGCTGCCATGAACAGCTTGCCGATGGATTCCTGCGTGAGGATGGCATAGATCACCAGGGGCACCGACGGCGGGATCATGATGCCGAGCGTGCCGCCAGCCGCGAGGGCGCCCGTCGCCAGCGATCCCGAGTACCCATATCGTCGCAGCTCGGGCAGGGTCACCTGTCCCATCGTGGCTGCGGTCGCCACCGAGCTGCCGCAGATGGCGCCAAAGCCGGCGCACGCACCGATCGCGGCCATGGCGATGCCGCCCTTGCGATGTCCCAGGTAGGCGGCGACGAAGCGAAACAGCGCACGGCTCAGGCCACCGTGCGTCGCGAACTGGCCCATCAACAGGAACAGCGGAATCACGACCAGGTCGTAATTCGAGAGCCGCGCGTACGCGAGATTCTTGAGCGAGTTGAGCGGAATCGCGAGATTGCCGCCGATGAGGTAGGTGTAGCCGCCCAGGCCAACGACGAACATCGCGATGCCGATGGGTACGCGAAAGACCATCAGCGTGAGCATGATCCCGAAGATCAGCAAACCGATCTGGATGCCACTCACGCGTGTCTCGCCCGGTGGTGCACGGCAACCGCGCCGAGATGCACGAACTGGTAGAAGCCTGCCAGCGCCAGCAGGATGAACCCGGGCACCATCAGTGCCTGCGCGATCCACACGGGAAAAGCGAGGATCGCTGAAGTCTCGCCGGCATCCCGGACCGAGAGGGCGCCGACGCCTGCACGCCAGGCGATCAATGCGCCGAACAGCCCGACGAGGAGCGACCCGATCGCGTCCAGCAGCGCGATGCGGTCGGGGCGCAGGTTATGCGTGAAGAAGTCGACCTTCACGTCGCCGCGCACCATGTGGCAGTACGCGAAGAAGGATGCGGAGGCGAATGCGGAGCCCATCTGCAGGAGCTCCACGTCGCCCGGGACCGGCCACGAGAACAGCTTCCGGCCGACGATCGATACGATCTCCATGCCGACGATGGCCACGAAGATGAGGCCGCCGACGATCGCCATGTATCTGCATGCCGCGAGCAGGATGCGACCTGCCGCGCCGTAGCGGCGGCCCGCGAGCGGGGCCGCCGCCGGGAGCTCCTCCATGCTTCCTCCTGCTCCGTCGCCGCTTCGTGGCGGCGCGTGATCGTTGTTGTGCGGCTACGGATACGGCAGCCGCCGTTGGTTCACGTCAGATGCTGGGCCCTTCGGCGGCATCGCACAAGGCACGCACGTCCGCCGGTGGCGCCACGGCCTCGATGCGCTCGGGGTCGTCGGGATGTCGCCGGGCGAACACGCGTATCTCCTGTCCCTCCACCAGCAGCACGTCGCCGCGGCGAATCCGATGCTGCACGACGAAGCTCTTGTTGCGCCATTCGGCGATGGTCGTCTCCACCTCGATCTCATCACCGTACGTTGCCGGCCTCATGAATCGCGCCTGCGCGTCGACCAGTGGCGTGCCGAGCACGCCGTCCGCCGCCTCGCGCTGGTGCCAGTTGGGCACTCCCGCCGCCCGGAAGTAATGCAGCGATGCCGCGTCCATCCAGCGGAAGAAATTGGGATAGAACACGATGTGCGCCGGGTCGCAGTCGCCAAATTCGACGGTGAAGCGGCTGATGTGTGTACGGGCCATTCAGACGGTTGAGGTGGTGGCAGCGGCTTTCCGGCCGGCATCGCGAACGAAGCGCATCGGCTGGGGAACGACGGGCCGCGGCGGCGCGCCGTGGCGCACTAAGGCGACGTCGAGCGCCTTGCCCTCGTCCGTCAGCGCGGCCTCGCGTGCTTCGCGGATCGCGCTCGCACGCAGCGCCGGCGGCCCGTCGCCACCGGCGAGATGCGCAATGATATGCGAAAGATTGCGCTTGCCGCGCTCGTTGGTGTCCCCATAGCCCTTGATGAGGCGCCCGCAAAGGGCGATCTCGTGGCCGAGATCCCAGTCCTTGCGCAAGCCTTCGACCACGGCGTCCTGCCACCGCTCGATGGCCGCTTGCTCTTCCTGGTAGCGCAACCCGTGCCGGCGCCACCCCCGCAGGGCGGCCAGAGTGCGCAGCATGAGCAAGCCCAGGGCGCCATCGGCGCGAAGATGCAGCGGCCACGCGAACGGTCGCCGGCCGCGGGCCTGCCGGCGCCTGTCCCAGGCAAGGAGCCGACGTGCGAGCGATGCCGGCAGCAGACCAGCGAACTCCGGAACGCCGGGCTTGAAGTGGTCGATGATGCGCACGATGTCGCCGGGTTCGGCGTTGACCTCGCGCCGGACCCGCTCGAAGCGACTCGCGCGCACCTTGAGACCGGCGACGCGCACGATGTCGTCGAAGGCCATCCACAAGGCGAGATAGCGCGCGAACTCGCGCGTCGCGACCAGACCTTGCCGCATCTGCGGATCGGCGGTCCGCTCGGCCGCGAGCACGCGCGTCACGCGATCGCGGTACAACGCGGCGTAGGCGGGGTCCTGAAACTCGCGCACGCGCGCTTCGCCAAGCGCGGCAATGGCGGCGACCTCCGCAGGCCACTCCGCGGTTGCCGCCGGGGCGGATGCAGGCCGTGGCGTAGCGCTCGCGATCGCGCCATCGCAGGCGCCCATGCCCGCCGCCAACCCGCGCAGGCTGCCCGCGACGCCGACCCCGGACTCGCGGACGACCGCCTCGAATACGGACGGCGCAATGGGAAGCAGGCCGCAACCGGCAACGGCGCCCAGCATGACCGCGCTCACTACCGTGCCGGCGTCGCGTGCCGCCGCATCCATGTCGAAAGCGGTGAGACGACGGCAGTGCGCACCGGCGGCAGCGAGCAGGCGCTCCGACGCAAAGCGCCCGTCGCCGAGGGCCAGCTTCTCGGCCGTGGTCAGCGTGCGGCTCGTCGAGGTGATGAGGTGCGTGCGATCGGCGCTGGCCACGCCGGCCTGCAGGACACGTGCGGCCTCGAGGAGCTCGGATGCGACCACGAGATCGACGCGACCCGGCACCGGATAGAGGCTCAGCACCGGACGCCGGCCCCGCAGCTCCGCGACCGGCACCGGGTACACCTCGACGTAGTAGGTCGTTGCGCCGGTGCGCTGCGCCACGCCGGGAATGGAGGTGCCCTGCGCAAGGAGGCCCGCACGCGTGGCTGCCGCGACCAGCCACTCCGCAAGAACGCCGCCGCCCTGACCGCCCAGGGCGGCGATCAGGATGCGGATCGGTCGTGCGCTGCGGTCGGGCATGATCATGCCGGCTGCAACAGCCGCGCGGCCGCCGCGCGGAAGCGCGCCGCAAGGCGATCGCGCCAATGCGGATTCTGGATCACCTCGGCACGATAGAACGACGGACACAGCGAAGCCGCATGGGCGTTCTCGCCGCAGAGCCCGCAACCGACGCAACCCTCGAGCACGGTGGCGACGGGGTCGACCTTCAGCGGATCGCTGCCTGCCTTCAGCGACAGCGTCGGGCAGCCGGAAAGGCGGATGCACGAGTGATCGCCCGAGCACGTGTCCTCGTCGACGCCGTACTTGACCCGCACCATGCGTTTGCCGCGCTTCAGCAGATCCGTGCGCCAGGGCTTCACGCGCCGCTGGCGCTCGAGTTGGCACTCGCCTTCCGCGACGATGACCTTGAGGCCGGCGAAGTCCGTCGTGAATGCCTCGGCAAGCGTCTTGCGCATCGCGTCGACGCGATAGCTGTCTACGCGCCGCAACCAGCGCACGCCGAGGCCTTCGAGCGTGCGCTCGATCACCTGATTGTCGCCGACGAGACTGCGCGTCTTGTCCACCGCCGCGTCCCGCGTAGCCTCGTCGGGCGTGGAGATGATCTCCTGCGTGCCGGTCGCGGAGGTGTAGCCGTTCTTGAAGATGAGCAGCACCGCGTCGTCGCCGTTGAAGAGCGCCGACTGCACCCCGGTGAGCGCGCCGTTGTGCCAGAAGCCGCCATCGCCCATGATCGCCAGGGTGCGGCGCTTCATCATCGGCGACACACCCGCGCGGCTCGCGAGACTCATGCCGTAGCCGAGGATCGAGTGCCCGAGACCGAACGGCTCGAACGTTGCGAACGAGTGGCAGCCGATGTCGGCGGCGATGTGCACCTGTCCCACTTCGCGCTGGGCGAGCTTGATCGCCGAGAACACCGGCCGCTCGGGGCAGCCGATGCAGAACTGCGGCGGCCGGGCCGGCAGCGGTGATTCGAGCGATCGTGTCACGCCGGCACGCGCGGCAGCCACGCCTTCCAGCCACGCCTTCCCTGCCGCAACGTCCAAGTCGCGCGCATGGCGGCCCACGAACGCGGCGAGTCCCTGCGCGAGCACCTCGACGTTGTATTCGCCCGCCATCGGCAGCATGTCCTTGCCGTGGAGCAGGGTCTGCATGTCGAGGCGACGCAGCATGGACGCAATGTCCTGCTCCATGAACTCCGGCTGACCTTCCTCGATCACCAGCACGGCGCGCTTGCCGACACAGAAATCGCGCACTTCCTCGGGCACGATGGGGTAGGTGACGTTGAGCACCAGCATGGGGAGCTCGCTGTCGCCGAAGGTGTCGGCCATGCCGAGCTCTGCCATCGCCGTCACCACGGAGTTGTAGAGACCGCCCTGCACGATGAGTCCGAGATCCTGGCGCCGGCCGGGCATGCGCTCGTTGAGGGCACGTTCGACGATGAATCGCCGCGCAGCCGGGATGCGCTCATCGAACTTGAGCTTCTCGTGCCGGTACGTCGACGGCGGATGCGCGAGCCGCCCGTAATCGAAGAGCGCCGGGTCTTCCATCCGGTTGACCGTGGAGATGGGCGGCGGGAGGTTGTCGCGACACACGAACGAGCCGCGCACGTGGCACGTCCGGATGCGCAGCTGCAGCATGGCCGGCATGTTGGACGCTTCCGACGCGGCGAACGCCTGCTCCACGATGTCCACCATGTGCGCGAGGTCCGGCCGCGGATCGAACAGCAGCAGCGTGGACTTGAGCGCGAAGGCGTACGTGCGCTCCTGGATGACGCTGGCGCCTTCGCCGTAGTCCTCGCCGACGATGATCAGCGCCCCACCGGTGACACCCGGCGACGAGAGGTTCGAGAGCGCATCCGCGGCGACGTTGGTGCCGACGATCGACTTCCACGTGACGGCGCCGCGCAGCGGGTAGGCGAGGGACGCGCCGAGCATCGCGGCCGCCGACGCTTCGTTGGCGCACGCCTCCACGTGCACGCCGAGCTCGTGCAGATAGGGTTTCGCCTGGACCAGCACATCCATGAGGTGCGAGACCGGCGCCCCCTGATAGCCGCCGACGTACGCGACACCGGATTGCAGCAACGCCTTGGTGATCGCGAGGATGCCTTCGCCATGGAAGACCTCGCCCTCGCCGAGGCGGAGCATGGCGACTTCCCTGCTGAACGAAACTTCCATGGCCGGTATCCTGGTGCGCGACGCTGCGGACGGTCGCGACCAGGCGCCGCGGACGACCGACCGACAAGGGTAGCGGCCGGAGTATTATTTGTCCATCCGATCAGGGCGATATACAGTATTCGCATCATGAATATCGCCGACCTCGATCTCAACCTCCTGCGCACCTTTCAGGCGATCCACGGGGCGCGCAGCGTGAGCCGCGCGGCCGAACAGCTCGGCGTCTCGCAGCCGACGGTGAGCCATGCGTTGCGCCGCCTGCGCGAAATCCACCGTGACCCGCTTTTCGTCCGGACCGAGGGCGGGATGGCCCCGACGGCGAAGGCCGACCGGCTGGCCGGCGCCGTCCGGGAGGCGCTGCGGGTGCTGGAAATCGCGATGCACGAGGGCGAGTCTTACGATCCGGCGCGCTCCGACCGCACGTTTCGCCTGCACATGAGCGACATCGGCGAGACCATCTTCCTGCCTGTGCTCCTGCGTGCCATGCGTCGCGAAGCGCCATCCATCCGCTTCGAGGTGTTCCAGCTCGACGAGCCGGAGATCCTGCCGGCGATGGAAAGCGGGCGCATCGACCTGGCACTGGGCTATATCCCGTCGCTCGGTCAGGCCGAGCGACGCTTCCTGCTGCACGAGCGCTACGTGGTGCTGATGCGCAAGGGCCATCCCGCCGCGAGGCGCAGCGCGACCCGACGTGCGATGGGCGAGCTCGAGTACGTCGTCGTTCGCTCGCATTCGGCCACCGCGCGGCTGTTGAAGGAGCTGGGGCTCGCGAACCGCATCCACGTCACCCTGCCGCATTTCATGGTGCTGCCGCACATCCTGGCGGAGACCGACCTGGCGGTGATCATGCCGCTGCGCCTCGCCGATGCGTTCGGCCAGTTCGGGAAATTCACCGCATGGCGACCGCGCGTGGGCCTGCCCGCCTTCGACGTCAGCGTGCACTGGTCGTGGCGGTTCGAGGGCGATCCGGGCAATCGGTGGTTGCGCGAACGGATCGTCGACCTGTTCGGCGAACCCTGATCGACCCCTGCAGGTCAGCCTTCAGCCGCCAGGGCCGCGTACGCGACGCTCGAGCCTCGCCGACAAATTCTCTGAGGCACGCGCGGAGAATCCGCTACACGCGCTCCATCACCAGGGCGATCCCCTGCCCCACGCCGATGCACATCGTGCACAGCGCGTAACGCGCCTTGTTGCGCTCGAGGTGCAGCAGTGCCGCGGTGGCAAGACGCGCACCGGAGGCCCCCAGCGGGTGGCCCAGGGCGATAGCGCCGCCGTTCGGGTTCACGTGCTGCGCGTCGTCGGGAACACCGAGGAGCCGCAGCACCGCGAGCGCCTGCGCCGCAAAGGCCTCGTTGAGCTCGATGAAGTCCATCTGACCGATCGACAGACCGACCCGCTGCAGCAGCTTCTGCGACGCGGGTGCCGGGCCGATGCCCATGATCCGCGGCGGCACGCCGGCGGTGGCCGCGCCGACGATCCGCGCGCGCGGCGTGAGCCCGAAGCGGCGCACCCCCTGCTCGGTCGCGAGCAGCAATGCCGCCGAGCCGTCATTCACGCCTGACGCGTTGCCGGCCGTGACCGTCCCCTCCGGACGCACGATCGGCTTGAGCTTCGCCAGCGCTTCCAGCGACGTCGCCCGCGGGTGCTCGTCCTTGTCGACGACGAGCGGCTCGCCTTTCTTCTGCGCGATGGTTACCGGCACGATCTCCTGCGCCAGCGTGCCGTTGGCCTGCGCCGCCAGCGCACGCTGCTGCGAGCGCAGCGCAAATGCGTCCTGATCGGCGCGCGCGACGTGGTGTTCGAGAGCCACGTTCTCCGCCGTCTCGGGCATCGAATCGATGCCGTACTTCGCCTTCATCAGGGGATTGACGAACCGCCAGCCGATCGTCGTGTCCTCGATCTTCATCGTGCGCGAGAACGCGACGTCGGATTTCGGCAGCACGAACGGCGCGCGGCTCATGCTTTCGACGCCCCCGGCAATCACCAGATCCGCTTCGCCGGAGCGCAGGGTCCGCGCAGCGATGGCGATCGCGTCGAGGCTCGATCCACACAGCCGGTTGATCGTCGCGCCGGGCACCGCATCGGGCAAGCCGGCGAGCAAGGACGCCATGCGCGCGACATTGCGGTTGTCCTCGCCGGCCTGGTTGGCGCAACCGTAATACACGTCGTCGAGGGCAGCCCAGTCGACGTTCGGATGCCGCTCCATGAGCGCGCGAATGGGGATTGCGCCAAGATCGTCGGTGCGCACCGACGACAGGACCCCGCCATAGCGTCCGACCGGGGTGCGCACGGCGTCACAGATGAAGGCTTCGTTCACGGTCATTCCTTTGGTCGTTTGTCGAGGATGCGCTTGGCCTTGCCCAGGGAACGCTCGATGGCACCCGGCAGGGCGAGGCGCACGGTGGTGGTCACCCCCACGTACGCCTTGATGTTGTGCTCGAGCTTGCGCGCGGCCGCGTGGCGCGTGTCCTGGCTGCCGCCGCCGAGCTGCGGGCCCATCTCGACGTGCACGGTGAGCTCGTCCAGGAGCTCCGGTCGCGTGACCTCGAGCAGGTAATGCGGCGTCAGCTCGGGCTGCTTCAGGATCAGCTCCTCGATCTGCGTCGGGAAAACGTTCACGCCCCGGATGATGAGCATGTCGTCCGTGCGGCCGGTGATCTTCTCGATCCGGCGCATCGAGCGTGCGCTCGGCGGCAACAGCCGCGTCAGGTCGCGCGTGCGATAGCGGACCATCGGCAGCGCTTCCTTGGTGAGCGAAGTGAAGACGAGCTCGCCCTTCTCGCCATCCGGCAGGACCGCGCCGGTGTCCGGATCGATGACCTCGGGGTAGAAGTGATCCTCCCAGACCGTCAGGCCATCCTTCGTCTCGATGCACTCCTGGGCGACGCCGGGACCGATGATCTCCGACAGGCCGTAGATGTCGATCGCGTCCATGTCGAGCCGTTCCTCGATCGCATCGCGCATCGCCGGCGTCCAGGGCTCGGCACCGAAGATGCCGATCTTCAGCGACGAGCTGCGCGGATCGATGCCCTGCTTCGCCATCTCTTCGGCGATCGCGAGCATGTACGACGGCGTCACCATGATGATGTCGGGACGGAAATCGTGGATGAGCTGCACCTGGCGCTCGGTCATGCCTCCGGACATCGGGATCACGGTGGCGCCGAGCCGCTCCGCACCGTAGTGCGCGCCCAGGCCCCCGGTGAAAAGCCCGTAGCCATACGCGACGTGGATGATGTCGCCCGCGCGCCCGCCGGCGGCGCGGATCGAGCGCGCCATCACCGTGCTCCACGTGTCGATGTCCTGCACCGTGTAGCCGACCACGGTCGGCCGTCCCGTCGTTCCGGACGATGCATGAATCCGCACGACCTGCGCGCGCGGCACCGCGAACATGCCGAAGGGGTAGTTGTCGCGCAGGTCCTGCTTGGTCGTGAAGGGAAAGTGCCGCAGATCCGCAAGGCTCTTGCAGTCGGCCGGATGCACGCCGGCGGCATCGAACCTGCGCCGGTAATGCGGCACGTGCGTATAGGCGTGGTGCAGCGACCACTGCAGGCGCTCGAGCTGAAGTGCCGCGAGCTCGTCGGCGCTCGCGCGCTCGATCGGGTCGAGCTCGGAAGACAGCGGCTGGCGTGCGGGCATGCTCCTCCTCCGGCGGCTCAGGGGTCGCGGCCGTGCTCGCCATCCGCCGCGAGCACGTGCCCCTTGATGCGATAGCTCTTGCCGCGGAACAGCGCGATCTTCTCGCCGCGCCCGTTCCGGACCTCGATGTCGTAGACACCGGTGCGGCCGCTGACGCTCAACTCGGCGGCGCGCGCCGTCAGCACGTCGCCAAGGCGCGCCGGCGCGAGAAAATCGATGCCGCATCCCGACGCGACGGTGGTCAGATTGTAGCTGTTGCATGCATACGCGAACGCGCTGTCGGCGAGCGTGAAGATGAAGCCGCCGTGGCAGATGGCGTGGCCATTGAGCATGTCGGCGCGCACGGCCATCGCGAGCTCGGCGGTTCCCGGGCCCACGGCGACGAGGCGCATGCCCAGACGCTGCGAGGCGTCGTCGCGCTCCCACATGACAGCGGCGACCCGCTCGGCGAGCGCCTGCGCTTCGGCTGGCGTCGCGCTCGGGTGGTGCTCACCCATCGAGATCCCGGCCCAGCATGGCGCGGCGTGTGAGACGCGGCGAAACGCGGTAGCGGTCTTCCCCGTAGTGGCGGCCGAGGTGCAGCAGTGCGGTGCGGATCGTGCCCGCACCGAGCGCGCGCGCCCACTCGAACGGCCCGCGCGGATAGTTGGCGCCCTGCTTCATCGCGAGGTCGATCGCGGCGGGGACGGCAACCCCCTGGCTCGCGGCGTCCGCGGCTTCGTTCGCCAGCATCGCGACGGTTCGCAACACGACGAGCGCAGGCACGTCGTCGATCTGGCTGACCACGACGCCGGCGGCTTGCAGCGCGCCCGCGGCGAGCGCGAACGCGCCGTCCGAGCAGGTGTCGGCCCGGGCGACCGCAACGCGCTTGCAGGTGGCGAAATCGAGCGCGTGATCGAGCAGCACGAGATCGCTCACGCCCGCTTCCACGGCACGCGCCGTCGCCGTACGGCCATCGCTCAGGGCCAGCATGACCGTGACGCCGTCACCGCCAATGCGCAGGATGCCGCTGCCGAAGCGCGAATCCGCGGCCTGCCGCGCGAGCTTCATGCCGCCGGTCTCGATGCGCGCGACGAGCGGCGCGAGCACGCCGGGATCACCGTGCAGGGCCAGCTGGCGCGCTGGCGTGCCTGGCGGCACCGCTTCCGGCGAGGGCGCCGCCGCACCATCACCATAACGATAGAAACCGCGTCCCGTCTTGCGTCCCAGGTAGCCCGCGGCGACGAGCTCGCCCTGCAACACCGACGGGGAGTAACGCGGGTCGTGAAAGCACGCGTCCCAGACACTCCTGGTGACGGCGAAATTCACGTCGTGGCCGATGAGGTCCATCAGCTCGAACGGTCCCATGCGAAAGCCACCCGCATCGCGCATGACGGCATCGATGGTCGCGGGTGCGGCCGCCCGTTCCTGCAGCAGCCGCAGCGCTTCGGCATAGAACGGCCGCGCGCAGCGATTCACGATGAAGCCCGGCGTGGAGGTCGCATGCACCGGCGTCTTGCCCCAGGCCTGCGCCGTTGCGTACACCACGTCGGCGACCGCAGGATCGGTCGCGAGGCCATGCACGACCTCGACCAGGGGCAACAGCGGCACCGGATTGAAGAAGTGCATTCCGACCACGCGGCCCGGATGGCGCAGGCCCGCCGCCAATGCAGTAATCGAGAGCGACGACGTATTGCTGGCGAGAATGCATTCGGGCGCGACCACGTTTTCGAGACTTGCGAAAAGCTCGCGCTTGGCCTCGAGATCCTCCACGATCGCCTCGATGACGAGGCCGGCGACACAGGCATCGGGACGCGTCACCACGGTCGTGATGCGCGCCAGCGCTGCAGCCGCGATCCCCGCTTCCATGCGACCCTTGGCGACGAGCCCCTCGAACGTCCTGGTCATGGCCTCCTTCGCCGCGTCGGCCGCGCCGAAGCGCGTGTCATGCAACTGCACCGTGTGGCCGCGAAGTGCGGCGATCTGCGCGATGCCGGCACCCATGGTGCCCGCGCCGATGACGGCGACCTGCGTCGCGGTTGGCAGAGGCTCGCTCATGGGGTGCGTGCCGTCGGCGGCGCTTCAGCGGCCCGTGAAATGCGGGGGGCGCTTGGCCAGGAAAGCGGCGACGCCTTCGCGGTAATCCTCGCTGTAACCGAGTTCCCGCTGCAGGTCGCGCTCCAGCGCGAGCTGCGCTTCCAGCGTGCTGGTCGCCGAGGCATGCAGTGCGCGCTTGATCGCCGCAAGGCCTCGCGTAGGGGCGGCAGCGAGCTGCTGCGCGAGCCCTTCCAGCTCGTTCGCCAACGCCCCGTCGTCGACGCACTTCCAGATCAGTCCCCAGCTTGCCGCCTGCTCGGCGCTCAGGCGATCGCCGAGCAAGGCCAGCCCCATCGCCCGAGCACTGCCTGCTGCGCGCGGCAGGAAATAGGTGCCGCCGGAATCCGGCACGAGCCCGATCTTGCAGAACGCCTGGATGAAGCTCGCCGAGCGCGCGGCAATGACAATATCGCAGGCGAGCGCGAGATTCGCACCGGCTCCCGCGGCCACGCCATTGACCCCGCACAGCACGGGCAGCGGAAGATTGCGCAACGCGAGCACGAGCGGGAGGTAGTTGCGCTCGATCGAGGCGCCGAGATCGACCGGCGCCGCGCCCGGAGCCACGGCCCGATCGCCCAGATCCTGGCCCGCGCAGAACCCGCGACCTGCTCCGGTCAGCACGAGCACGCGCGCGCCCTGCTCGCGCACTCCCGCGAGAGCCGCGCGCACTTCCGCGTGCATCGCATCGTTGAAGCTGTTCAGGCGATCCGGCCGGTTGAGCGTGAGACGCGCGATGCCCGCGTCGACGGAAAACAGGATGTGCTCGTAGGTCATTGCGGCTTTCAGGATGCGCGTGGGCGCATCGCTCAGACGTGGCGGCGATGCTGCACGACGCGAAAACGGCCGGCGACGTAGGCGGCGTCGGTCAGCGCGGCGTTGGCGGCGGGGTTGGCGCCCGTCCCATGGAAGTCGGAAAAGGCCGCCGACTGGTTCACGAACACGCCACCGGTGAGATTGATCGAGAGGGCCACGGCCGAGTCCTCGGCGACCTCGATGGCGCGGTCGATCACGTCCTCGCGCGTGGAATATACCGACAGGGTCAAAGCGCCCTGGCCATGGACCGCCTCGCGCGCGATCGCGAGGCTTTGCGCGGTGGAATCGGTCGCCACCACGAAGGCGATGGGACCGAACCACTCCTGCAGGTATTTCCCCCGTTCCGCCGCATCGAGACGGACCAGCAGCGGCGTGCGGATGGTGGCCTCCGGAAACTGCGGGTGCTGCACCGCCTCGCTGTCCACGATCACGTGCCCGAGGGCCCGCGCGGTCGCGATGCGGTCGATGACGGCCCGGCTTTGCACGGCGCCGAGGATCTCCACCGCACGCGCGGGGTCACCGACCAGCTTGCGCATGCCGTCGCCCAACGCCTGCGCGACCTCGTCGAACGTCAGGTGCCCGTCGCTCGTATCGATGCCGTCGCGCGGCACGTAGATGTTCTGCGGCGCGGTGCACATCTGCCCGGTATACAGCGCAAGGGAGAAGGCAATGTTGCGCACCGCGCCCTTGAAGTCGGCGGCGGAGTCGAGAACGATCTGGTTCACCCCGGCTTTTTCCGTGAACACCTGCGCCTGGCGTGCATGCGTTTCCAGCCAGATGCCATTGGCGGAGCTGCCAGTGAAGTCGATGAGCTTCACCTCCGGACGCAAGGCGAGTTCCTGCGCCACCGGATCACCATCCTCGTGCGCCACCATCGTCACCACGTTGGGATCGAAGCCCGCGTCACGCAGGACCTCGCGCGCAATGCGCACGGTGAGCGCGAGCGGCAGGATGGCTCCCGGATGCGGCTTTACGACGACCGCGTTGCCGGTGGCAAGATCGGCGAAGAAGCCGGTGTAGCCGTTCCAGGTCGGAAAGGTGGAAACGCCGATCACGAGCCCCACGCCACGCGGCACGATGCGATAGCGCTTTTCCATGCGCAGCGGCTCGGCTTTTCCCTGCGGCTTCTCCCAGAGCGCCTTCGCGGGAATGCGGCGCATCTCGTCCCAGGCGTAGGTCACCGCTTCGAGCCCGCGGTCCTGGGCGTGCGGACCTCCCGCCTGGAACGCCATCATGAACGCCTGGCCCGTGGTGTGCATCACGGCGTGCGCCATGAGCGCGCTTTGCTTGTTGATGCGCTCCAGGATCTCGAGCGCGACGCCGACCCACGCCTCGGGCCCCGCCTTGCGCCAGCCCTCTTCGGCGCGGGCGATCGCCGCGAACAGCGCATCGATGTCCATCTTCGGGTACTGGATGCCCAGGGCGAAGCCGTACGGCGAGCGTTCGCTGCCGACGGTGCCGATGGTCCCGGGCTGGTCGAGGTCGAAGCGCTTGCCGAGCAATGCATCGAAGGCGGCCTTGCCAGCCTCGACGGCACCTTCACCATAGTTGCGCGGGCTCGGTGATTCCGGATACGGGCTCCAGTAGCCGCGCTCGGCGATGGCCTGCAGCGCGCGGTCCAGCGTGGCGCGATGCTTGTCGAACAGGGGAACAGACACGGGACACTCCTGGGCGGCGGCAGCCGGAGGATCAGCTGCAGAATTGCGATGAGGCGATCGTAAACTCTAGCACGTCGACACGAAGGCTGCAGTTGGCGGGTTGCGCGCGCGCCGGTGCCGCATGCCCCGCACGCTCAGGCGGTCTGGTCGTAGTCGACCGTGACGGCATCGGTCACGGGATAGCTCTGGCAGGTCAGCACGAACCCGCGCGCGATCTCGTAATCCTCGAGCGCGAAATTGGCGTCCATCTCGACGTCCCCGGACGTGAGCTTGGCCCGGCAGGTGGAGCACACGCCGGCCTTGCACGAATACGGCAGCTCGATGCCGGCATCGAGGCCCGCCTCGAGGATGTTCTGCTTGCCCTTGTCGAGGTGGAAGGTGCGGGTGACGCCATCGAGCACCGCGGTGACCACGCAATCGGCGTGTGCCGGATCGGGCGTGGCATGCGCGACGTGCGCGGTGCGCGGCACGCTGGTCGCGAAGCGCTCGATGCGAATCCCGGCCTCGGGAAACCCCGCTTCGAGCAGCCCCTCCCGGACGGCCTGCATCATCCCCTCGGGACCACAGATCAGCACCGCGTCGACGTCGCCGATCGGCACCCAGTGCGCCAGCAGCTCCCGTACCTTGTCGCGATCGATGCGGCCGTGGAACAGCGGAATGTCCTGTGCCTCGCGGGAGAGGACGTGCACGAGGTTGAAGCGCTCGAGGTAGACGTCCTTGAGCGCGGCAAGCTCCTCACGGAACATCACCGTCGACGAGGCGCGATTGCCATAGACCAGCGTGAACCGGCTGTGCGGCTCGTGCGCCAGCGTGGACGCGATGATCGACAGCAGCGGCGTGATCCCGCTGCCGGCGGCAAAGGCCAGGTAGTGGTGCCGATGCGCGGGATCCAGCGGCAGGTGGAAGTGCCCGAGCGGCGGCAGCACGTCGATGGTCTGGCCGGGACGCAGCGCTTCGTTCGCCCACGTGGAAAACACCCCGCCGGGGTTGCGCTTCACCGCGATGCGTAACCGGCCCTCGTGTACGGGCGAGCAGATCGAGTACGAGCGCCGCACGTCCTCGCCGCCGATGCGAGTACGCAGGGTGAGATGCTGGCCGGGCGCGAAACGGAAGTTGCCCTGCAACTCGGTCGGCACGGCGAACGTGATGGCGACCGCGTCGCGCGTCTCGCGCTCCACGCGTTCGACGGTCAGCGGGTAGAAGCGGCTCATGCCCGCGGCCGTGTCATAACGGCTTGAAGTAATCGAACGGCTCGAGGCACTCCAGGCAGCGGTAATGCGCCTTGCAGGCCGTCGAGCCGAATTGCGAGACGAGTTGGGTGCGGACGGCGCCGCAACGGGGGCAGGCAATGGCCAGCGCGGACCGGCGCAGCGGACTGATGCCCGTGACGTCGACGGCGACCTGCGCGGAAGCGACCGCTGCCGAGGGCGGTGCGATGCCATAGGCCCGGAGCTTCCGCTGCGCCTCGGGCGTGAGCCACGACGTGGACCATGGGGGCGACAGCACGGTTTCCACGCGCACGGCGGCAACGCCAAGCGCGCCCAGCCGCTCCCGGATGGCCTGCATGATGAGATCGGTCGCGGGGCATCCGGAATACGTCGGCGTGACGCGCACCCGCAGCGTGCCGGGATCGCCTGCATCCCATTCCACGCTGCGCACGATGCCAAGCTCGAGCACGGACACGACCGGAATCTCGGGATCCGGCACCTCGCCCAATGCGGACCAGATCGCGCCGAGGGATGGGCGTCCCGGTGCGGCGCCCGCGGCAGCAGCCGTTGCGGCCACGGCACGTTGCTCGGCAGTCACCATGTTGCACCGGGATACGCACGTTGCAGGAACTGCATCTCCGGCAGCAGGTGACCGAGGTGTTCCGTGTGCACCCCCTGCCGGCCGCCGCGGCCCCCGCCGCCCTGCATGAAGGCATTCGCCGGAACGACCAGCGTCGCTTCCTGCAGCACCGCATCGACATGCTGGCGCCATAGGCCCGCGAGCGCTTCCCCGTCCGCGGCGATGCCGCTCGCGAGGAGTGCACGATCGACATCGTCCATGAGGAACATCTCGCCGGTGTACATCCAGAGATCGTCGAGCGCCCCCTGTGCCTTGCCATGCGACGCGTCGGTGCCGTCGCCGAGCCGGATCACCCAGTCGCCGGAGCGCTCGACGTGGTAGGCCACCTCCTTGGCACCCTTGGCGGCGATCTCGGCCACCCGGCCATCCGTCGAGCGGCTCAGCGCGCGCAGGAGGAGCAGGTGCCATGCGTCGAACAGGAATTGCCGCAGCATGGTGTCGGCGAAGTTGCCGTTCGGTTGCTCGACCAGCAGCAGATTGCGGAAGTCGCGTGCATCGCGCAGAAACGCGAGCGCATCCTCGTCGCGTCCCTGCGGGCGAAACCGCGCCTCGACCTCGCCCGCATAGGTGAGCCACATGCGAGCCTGCCCAAGGAGGTCGAGTCCAACGTTGGTCATGGCCATGTCCTCCTCCAGGACCGGACCTTTGCCGACCCATTCGCCCAGACGCTGCGCGAGGATCAGCGGCGAATCGCCGAGCCGGAGGAGATATTCGAAGACGAGCCGATCGCGGTCCATGGGACGACGCTTCAGATGTGCTTCACTTCGTCCGGCATCGGAAAGAACGTCGGATGCCGGTACACCTTGCTGTTGGCAGGCTCGAACAGCGCCTCCTTGTCACCCGGGCTCGACGCCACGATGTCGCTCGCGCGCACCACCCAGATCGACACACCCTCGTTGCGGCGCGTGTAGACGTCGCGCGCGTTCTGGATCGCGAGCGCGGCGTCGGGCGCATGCAGGCTGCCGACATGCTTGTGCGCAAGGCCGTGCTGGCTGCGGATGAAGATTTCCCACAAAGGCCATTCGTTCATGCGTGTTCCTTGTCATCCGTCTGCAGCAAAAGCACCAGCATGAAGTCCGACCTACGGAGTTGTGCCGTCACGCCGCCGCCTTCGCCGTGCGCGCGGCGCGCTTCTGCGCGTGCGCCATGGCTGCCTCGCGCACCCAGGCGCCCTCTTCCCACGCGTTCACGCGCGCACGCAGGCGCTCGCGGTTGCATGGCCCGTTGCCCTTGATGACGCTGTAGAACTCGTCCCAGTCGATCGTGCCGAACTCGTAGTGCTGCGTGTCGGCATTCCAGCGCAGATCCGCGTCGGGAATGGTGAGCCCGAGGAACTCGGCCTGCGGCACGGTCTGATCGACGAAACGCTGGCGCAGCTCGTCGTTGGACAGCAGCTTGATCTTCCACGCGGCCGATTGCGCGCTGTGCACGCTCTCCGCATCGGACGGACCGAACATCATCACCGAGGGCCACCACCAGCGGTCGAGCGCGTCCTGCGCCATGGCCTGCTGCTCGGGCGTGCCGCGCGCGAGCGCCAGCATGATGTCGTAACCCTGACGCTGGTGAAAGCTCTCTTCCTTGCAGATGCGCACCATCGCCCGCGCGTACGGCCCGTAGGAGCAGCGGCAGATCGGGATCTGATTCATGATCGCGGCGCCGTCCACCAGCCAGCCGATGGCACCGACGTCCGCCCACGTCAGCGTGGGGTAGTTGAAGATGCTCGAGTACTTGGCCTTCCCCGAATGCAGGTCGCCGAGCATCTGGTCGCGCGAGACGCCAAGTGTCTCCGCGGCGGAGTACAGGTAGAGGCCGTGCCCGCCTTCGTCCTGGATCTTGGCCATCAAGATCGCCTTGCGCTTGAGCGTCGGCGCCCGCGTCACCCAGTTGCCCTCGGGCAGCATGCCGACGATCTCCGAATGCGCATGCTGCGAGATCTGCCGCACCAGTGTGCGCCGGTAGGCGTCGGGCATCCAGTCCTTGGGCTCGACCTTGACGTCGGCATCGATGCGCGCCTGGAACGCCGCCTCCTCCGCCGACATGTCGTCCCGGCCGCGGACCTTTGCCAGGCCCGTATCCACCATCTGTGCGTACATGCTCTGCTCCCGTCCAGCCCGCCCAACCGACCGCGCCCGCTCCGTTCGCGACAGCGGACCTGAAACGATACACTTTTCGAACGGACGGTGTACAGTTTGTATCATGAAGCGCGGCACAGCAACCGATGGCAAAGCCAGGGCGGTAAGGCCGTCCGCCGACCCGGCCGTGCGCGCGTGGGTCTCGCGGCAGCTCACGCAGGCACCGCCGCGCGCGCCTTCGCTCGTGATCACCGTCTGGGGGGACGCCATCGCCCCGCACACCGACGCCGTGATGCTCCCCGGTCTCATCGCGCTGCTGGCGCCGTTCGGCGTCAATGAACGGCTGGTGCGCACGAGCGTGTTCCGGCTGGTGCGGGAAGGATGGCTCCGCTCGGCGCCGATCGGCCGGCGGAGTCTGTACCGCCTGACCGACCTAGGTTCGCGCCGCTTCGCCCAGGCCTACGCGCGCATCTACACGCCCGTCGAAGCGGCGTGGGACGACACGTGGGAGCTCGTGCTGAGCAACGGCCTTGCGGCGGGGGCCCGCCGCGCGCTGCGCGACGAGCTGGCGTGGGAGGGGTTCGGTGCGTTCGCGCCGGGCGTGCATGCGCGTCCCGCGCGCGGACCCAGCAGCCTGCCCCGATTGCTGGAGGCGCTGGGCGTCGCGGCACACGTGCTCACGGTGCGCGGGCGCGACGACGCAACGTTGGGCGGGCGACCGCTCGCGGCGGCCGTCGCGCATGCGTGGGACCTGCGGGCGATCGCCGCGGAGTACCGCCGCTTCCTCCGGCGCTTCGGCGGAGTGATCGAGCGGTTTCGTCGACAGCCCGCTGCGACGCTCGACCCGGAGCAGTGTTTCGTGGTGCGCATCCTGCTCATCCACGCCTACCGGCGACTGCTGCTGCGCGATCCGCAGTTGCCCGCGGTGCTGCTGCCGCTCGATTGGCCCGGCGGTGCCGCCGCAGCGTTGTGCCGCGATTTCTATCGTCTCACCCATCGTTCTGCCGAACGCCACCTCGTCGCCACCCTCGAAGGCGCGGCGGGTCCGCTGCCGCCGGCCGGCGCCGATTTCTATCGTCGCTTTGGCGGGCTGGAGCCCTGAATTCGGGATGCAGCCCTGGCAAGGGGCGGACGATTCCTGCCGCCCGGCCCACCGGACGACGCACGAAAAAAAGCCGGGTCATGCGACCCGGCCCACGACACTGGTCCGCAGGAGGTCAGCGATCGCGCCGGCGTCCGCCATCGGAGCGGGTGCTGCGCTCGAAGCGTTCCTGGCGCGGTTCAGCCCGCCATGCGCCACCCCGCGGCTGTGCGGCGCGCGGCTGCGGTGCGCCACGATGGTTCTCGTTGCGGCGCGGGGTCGTCGTCGCATCGGTGGTGCGGCGCGGCTCCAGTCCGGCGATGACGTGCTGGGCAATGCGCACACCCGTGAAGCGCTCGATCTGGCGCAGCGTGCCGCGCTCCGAATGATTGGCGAGCGAGACGGCGGTGCCGGTCGCGCCGGCGCGACCCGTCCGGCCGATGCGATGCACGTAGTCGTCGGCTTGCCGTGGCAGATCGAAGTTGATGACATGGGTGATCCCGGCGACATCGATGCCGCGTGCCGCCACGTCGGTGGCGACGAGGGTGCGCACACCGCCGCGACGCATGTTCTGCAGCGTACGGGTGCGCTCGCGCTGGTTCATGTCGCCGTGCAGTGCCGCTGCCGAATGACCCTGTTCCTGCAGCCGGAGCGCCAGTGCCTCGGCGTCGCGCTTGGTGGCCATGAACACGATGCTCTGGCCCATGCTGACGTCGGCAAGCAGGTGATCGAGCAGCCGATGCTTGTGCGCGTAGCTGTCGGCAAAGTGCACCCGCTGGTCGATCGCCAGCGGCGCCGACTCGCTCGTCTCCGCCTCGATGCGCTGCGGATCGCGCAGCAGCCGACCCGCGAGGCGCGCGATCGCGCCATCGAACGTCGCCGAGAAAAGCACCGTCTGGCGCGTTTGCGGCGTTGCCGATGCGATGCGATCGACGTCGTCCGTGAAGCCGAGGTCGAGCATCCGATCCGCTTCGTCGAGGACGAGCAGCTCGACCTGCGAAAGATCCACGCGGCCGCGTTCGACGTGATCGAGCAGGCGACCGGGGGTTGCGACCAGCACGTCCACGGGGCGTGCGAGCTGGCGGTTCTGCACCGGGTACGGTGCGCCGCCATAAAGGCAGACGGTCGTGACACGGGCGTTGCGGGCGTAAGTGACCGTCTGATCGGCAACCTGCTGCGCAAGCTCGCGTGTGGGTGCCAGCACCAGGATGCGCGGCGTCCCCGGGCGCCGGCGGGCGGTCTCGGGCGCGGTGAGCAGGCGGTGCAGCGCCGGCAGCACGAAGGCCGCGGTCTTGCCGGTGCCGGTCTGCGCCGAGGCGATGAGATCGCGTCCGGCGAGGAGCGCCGGGATCGCCTGCGCCTGGATGGGCGTCGGCTGATCGTAGCCGCACGCGGTGACTGCTTCGAGCAGTGCCGGTGCAAGTTGCAATTGTGCAAAAGTCGTGGTCATGGTGGTTCCAATGATTCGCGCCCGCCCCCGCTTTCAGCGACGGCGACGCGCGACAACAGGGCGCCACCCATCGATGGGCGGGGCCGGGAATCCGGAATGGCGGAAGAAGCGCTCGGCGCGGCGAAGGGCGCCGCCGACCGGAAGGTCAGGCTAGCGCGGGACGCACGAGGCCGATGGCGCGCGAATGGCCGCTACCGGGTCGACAGACTGCAAAGCCATCGTCGCTAACCGGAATGCTGCCCAGACTCGAACGCGCGGAGAATGAACGGAGGATTAGAAACGGATGAACGGTTGCCCGAAAGCTGCTTCCTGCGGTGTGGCAACCGAGACGAATCTTGCAGAACCACCGCAGCCGGCGATTATAGCACCTGCACGCAGCGATCGCACGACATTTCAGAGGGCCCGGGACGCGTCGCCGGCGTCTTCTTCCTCATCGTCGAGATCATCGTCCTCATCGTCGTCATCATCGTCGTCATCACCGCCGCGGCTCCAGCTGTCGCCGTCCTCGTCGTCGTCATCGTCGAGGGGCCCACGCTTGGGAATGCCGCCCGCCGGCAACGCGATTGTGGCGACCGAGGCGGCGCCGTACCCACCCAGGGAAGGATCGGTCGAAGGCGGCAGAGCCTTCGTCGGGGAATCGACGGCAATGACGGGGGGCATACAAGTCCGATGCGTGCTGGCGACGCCTGCTTCCGGAACCCGGAAAGGCCGCGTCACTGAGAGACGGTCCGACGGCGGATGGTTCCGGATCGCGGCCATTCCAGCCCATGGTGTCCTATGATGATGCGCGAGCCCGGCGGCAAATTGACCTCCGTCAACGGGGCGGCGCTGGCAGGCCGGGAGAATGCATCGCCGCCGGCCCGCCGGCCGCGGGCGACCCAACGCGTACAAGGACCGATGGCATGAGCAGGACCGGATCGATCACGGGCCCCCGACCCCTGGAGCAGGTCGGGACGGCGCCTTCCGCTGTTCCCGAAGCCATTCCAGCGGGGTCATGGCAGGCCTGGTGCGTGGCACTACGGCCGAAGACCTTCTGGATCGCCACCATCCCGGTGGTTGTGAGCTCGGCACTGGCGCTCACCGAGACGGGCGGCGTGGACCTTGGCATGGCCGCGCTGGCCCTCGTCGCCTCGTTGCTGCTCCAGGCGATCACGAACCTGCAGAACGATGTCGGCTACACCGCCCGGGGCGCCGAAACGGGTCGCCGGGTTGGCCTGTCACGCGCGACCGCGAACGGCTGGCTGGCACCCGCGCAGGTGCGCCGGGCGATCGCCCTGGCGGTGGTCGTGACCCTGGCGGTGGGCGCACCGATCATCGCGCGCGCCGGTTGGCCGGCCGCGCTCATGGGCTTCGCCTCGATCGTCGCCGCCGTCGGCTACATGGGCGGTCCGCGGCCCATCGCCTTCACGCCCCTCGGCGAGCTGACGGTCTTCGTGTTCTTCGGCCTCATCGCCGTGCTCGGCAACTACTACGTGCAGACAGGCACCGTCAGCGTCGGCGCCCTGGTCTGCGCGGTGGCGGTCGGCGCGCTCGCTGCGGGGGTGCTGGCGGTCAACAATCACCGCGACCGCACGCATGACGGCGACACCGGACGCCGGACCTTCGTGGTCGCGTTCGGAACGGACGCCTCGAAGCGCCTCTTCGGCGCGCTGCTCGTGGTGGCCTTTGCGCTGGTCCCTCTGCTGGCTGGATGGGAGCACAGCGCCTGGTTCGCGCTGCCGCTGGTGCTGCTGCCCACTGCGGCGACGCTCTGGCGCGATTTCCTGCGCACGCCTCCGGGCAGCGCCTGGAATGCCCTGCTCTTCCGGACGGTCAAGCTCGAGCTTGCCTACGGGTTGCTGCTCGCCGCCGGCGCGGTCATCGCCGGGTTGCGCTGAGACGCAGCTTCAGTGTCCGGCGAGTGACCGCCGGCAACCTTGCGCCTGTCTTCCGCCGGCCCGCGCGCCGGCGACAGGTTGAATGCCGTGTTGATCAGCGACACGTGCGCGAACGCCTGCGGGAAGTTGCCGAGCAGGCGCTTGGCGATCGGATCGTATTCCTCCGCCAGCAGACCGACGTCGTTGCGCAGCGAGAGCAGGCGTCCGAACAGCGCGCGCGCATCGGCATGGCGGCCCTGCAACGCGTAATTATCCGCGAGCCAGAACGTGCACGGCAGGAAGGCGGCTTCGCCCGGCGGCAGGCCGTCGATGGCCTCGGTCGTCGGGTAACGCCGGAGATAACCATCGTGCAGCAGCTCGCGCTCGATCGCCGCCACCGTGCCCACCATGCGGGGGTCGGCGGGCGGCAGGAACCCCACCAGCGGCAGCATCAGGAGGCTGGCATCGAGCTCGCGCGAGCCATAGGACTGCGTGAAGGTGTTGCGCACCGGGTCGAAGCCGCGCGCACAGACCTCGTCGTGGATGCCCGCCCGGACGCCGTGCCACCGGGCCACCGGACCATCGAGTCCATGCGTCTCGGCGATGGAGATGGCGCGATCGATCGCCACCCATGCCATCACCTTGGAATGCGTGAAGTGGCGCCGCGGTCCGCGCACCTCCCAGATGCCTTCGTCGGGTTGCTGCCACAAGCCTTCGAGAAACGTGACCAGGTTGCGTTCGAGCGCCCATGCCGCGGGATCGGGCGGGACCCCCGCGCGCAGCGCAAGGCACATCGCGTCGAGAAGCTCGCCATACACGTCCAGCTGCAGCTGTTCCACGGCCGCGTTGCCGATGCGCACGGGCCGCGAGCCTTCATAGCCGGGCAGCCATGGCAACTCGAACTCGGTAAGGCGCCGCTCCCCGGCGGGCCCGTACATGATCTGCAGATCGGAAGGATCACCGGCCACGGCACGCAACAGCCAGCCGCGCCACTGCACCGCTTCCTCCGTGTATCCGGCGAGCAGCAGCGAATAAAGCGTGAACGTGGCATCGCGCAGCCAGCAGTAGCGATAGTCCCAGTTGCGCACGCTGCCGATGCATTCGGGCAGCGAGGTCGTCGCGGCGGCGACGATTCCGCCCGTGGGTCGAAACGTCAGTGCCTTCAACACGATCAGCGAGCGCATCACTTCCTCGCGCCACTCGCCGTGATAGGAGCATTTCGCGGCCCAGGCTTCCCACCAGCGACACGTTGCCTCCACTGCCGCCAGCGCATCGATCGGCTGCCGCCCAGGCAGGTTCGACGGATGCCATGACAGTACGAACGGCACACGCTCGCCCGCACGCACGGTGAACGTGGCGCGCGTCGTCAGGTCGACGCCACGCGTGTGCACCGGTGTCCACAGCGACAATGCGTCGGGCCCGCCGATCGCGCGCAGCACGCCATCGACCCGGCGCACCCACGGCACGATCGAGCCGTAGTCGTAGCGGATCACGAGCTCCATGTCGAAGGTGACTTCGCCGCGCACGCCCTCGACGAGGCGCACGAGATCCGCACCGTCGCCGCGCGGCGGCATGCAGTCGACCACGCGCGCCGTTCCCTCCGCGGTCGTGAATGCCGTTTCGAGCACGAGCGTATGGCCGCGGTACTGCCGCTCGACCGTGGCGCGGGGATCGGCCGGCGCGATCTTCCAGCGGCCATGACTTGCATCGCCCAGCAGCGCGGCAAAGCAGGCTGGCGAATCGAAGCGGGGAAAGCAGAGCCAGTCGATCGACCCGTCGCGACCGACCAGCGCGGCGGTCTCTGTGTCGCCGAGCAAGGCATACGCTTCGATGGGCAATGGCATGTTCGAATCGGCGGATCAGACGCGGGTGACGATGCGCACCGACGCCGGCACGTCGCCCGCGGGCGAAGCCGCGACGCGGTCGCCGATGCGCTGGAACAGGAGGTCGAGGCGGTCGCTGCCGAGCTGGAGCCCCCGTAGGGTGAGCCGCTCGATCTCCTTGGGCAGATCAGGCCGGTCGATCAGAACCTCGCGCCGCGCGCCGTCGATCCTCAAGCCGAGGCACGCCTGCAGCAGCATGAAGACGGCCCCGGACGACCACGCCTGCGGGAGGCACGCCACCGGATATCCCACGGGCGGCTCGCCGTTGTTGCGTGCGAACCCGCAGAACAACTCGGGCAAACGCATGCCGAAGTGCTGCGCGGCCGCGAACAACTCCGAAAATACATGCCGGACGCCATCGCGATCACCGTACCGCGCCATGCCGGCCGCGCAGATGCCGGTATCGTGCGGCCACACCGAGCCATCGTGGTACGACATGGGATTGAAGCGCGCCGAGCGCTCGGCGAGCGTGCGGATGCCCCAGCCGTTGTCGAGTTCCGCCGAGAGGAGCTGCGCGGTGACGTGCTGTGCGCGCCGTGGCGTCGGCAATCCCGTGTAGAGCAGGTGGCCGGCATTGGAAGCCCGCACGCGGCACAGCTCGCCATCGCCGTCCAGAGCGATACCGTAGAACCGGCATTCGGGCATCCAGAATCGTTTCTCTACCGCCGCGCGCAGCGCCGCGGCGCGTTGGCGCCAGGCGCGATGCATGCTTCGATCACCGCGCCGTGCCGCGAGCTCTGCCATCGCAACCCGCGCCGCGTAGACATAACCCTGTACCTCGAGCAACGCGATCGGACCCTTCGGCAACCGGCCATCCGCATGAAAGATGGAATCGAAGCTGTCCTTCCACCCCTGGTTGGCGAGCCCGGTTGCTTCGGCCCGCGCGTAATCGAGAAAGCCGTCGCCGTTGGAATCGCCCGGTCCCTCGATCCAGTCCATGGCGGCCACCAACGCGCCCCACAGCTCCTCGATGAGTCCGAGATCCCCCGTACGCTGCGCATACGCGCCGGCGAGCATGACGAAGAGCGGCGTCGTGTCGACGCCGCCGTAGTATTGGGCAAAGGGGACCTCGCCGAGCGCCGCCATCTCCCCCTTGCGCGTCTCGTGCATGATCTTGCCCGGCGCGGCATCGGCGAAGGCGGACACTTCGTGGGCCTGCGTGCGGGCGAGAAACATGAGCACCCCGCGCGCGAGATCGGGATCCAGCCACAACGTCTGCAGCGCCGTGACGATCGCATCGCGGCCGAACGGCGTCGAGAACCACGGGATGCCGGCAAAGGGATACGGCCCGGTCGGCAAGTCTGTCTCCAGCAACGCCAGGTCGGCACGGGACTTGTCGATCCAGAAATCGACGGACCGGTTGCCGCTGTGGACGGTGGCGCCCCGCCGCCGCTTGGCGCGCATGCGCAGCCTGGCCTGCGCTGCGGCACACCGGAAGCGCGTCTCGGAAGGTGGCGCCTCCGCCCGGACCGGCCCGATCTCGAGATAGATCACCGCATGCTCGTGCCGCGGCAAGACGACGTTGAATGCCGCGTGCGCGGTATCGATCACCGTGGCCGGTCGTGAGAACGCCACCGACGAGCAACGCATGACACGATCGAGCCCGCAATACCGGAAGAGCACGCTGCGCTCGTCGACCTCCGCCTGGAGGCGTTCGCCCCGCGCGCTTCGCACGTGGCCGCGCACCTCGAAGATGTCGGCGAAATCGGCGGCGAACGCGAAGGCGAGCGGAGCCGGCACCTCACGTTCGCCATAGTTGGTCAGCACCAGGCGCTCGTAGAGCCGCCCCTGCCATACGAAGCGTGCGCGCTCGATGTGAATGACGCCTTCGGGCATCGCGTGCTCACCCAGCTGCGGCAGCGGACGATTGGTCAGATTGGCGCGAAAGAAGACGTTGTCGCCGCTCACCCCCGAACTGAGCAGTGCCGGTAGCGCGTCGCCCATCGACAGCCGGAACAGCGAGAGCACCCGCGTGTCGTTGCGAAAGAGTCCGTCGGCGCCGCCGTCGATGTTGCCGAGCGCGTCGGCGACGAGGAAGGTCTCGTCGTGCTTGAGAGAAAAGGAGCCAAGGACACCGCGCGCCTGCGCAACGGTCCCGGAGTCGGAGATGGCCATATGCCGGTCGGCGTCGCGTTCCGCGCTGGTTTGCTCAGGTGCCGGCCAGCAGGCGGCGGTACACATCGACATAGCCGGCGGCCATCGTCGTGGCGGAAAAGCGGTGCTCGAACACCTCCCGCACGCGCCGGCGGTCGAGGTCCCCGATCTTGCCCACGGCGTCCACCGCCTCGTCCTCGGAGTGCACGACGAACCCGGTCTCGCCAGGCGCAACGATCTCCGGCACGGAGCCGCAGTCCCACGCGATGACCGGCGTGCCGCACGCCATCGCTTCGATCATCACCAGTCCGAAGGGCTCCGGCCAGTCGATCGGGAACAGCAAAGCGGCAGCCCCGCCGAGAAGCTCGTTCTTCTCCTGATCGCTGACCTCGCCCACGAATTCCACGTGCGTCGCGGCTTCGAACAGCGGCTTGATCTCGCGCGCGAAGTAGACGGCGTCGGCATCGTCGACCTTCGCAGCGACGCGCAGCGGCAGGCCCGCGCGCTCCGCGATGCGGATCGCGCGATCGACCCGCTTCTCGGGCGAGATGCGGCCCAGAAACGCGAGATAGCCGCCGCGGCCGGGCATGAAGTCGAGGAGATCCAGCGGCAGCCCATGATGAACCGTCGCCACCCAGTGGGCGAATGCCAGCGGCTTGCGCTGCGCATCGGAGATCGACACCAGCGGATAGGCGGGCCACCGCCGATACACCTCCGGCAGGTCCTCCAGGTCGAGGCGCCCATGCAACGTCGTCACCGTGCGCGCCGCACAGTCGGCAAAGAACGGCAATGGCAAGGGATCGAGGTGGAAGTGGAGCACGTCGAACTCCGCGAGACTCGCGCGGATGTCGTGCAGCATCGCGAAGTGCGCAGAAACATCGGATTTGAGCGGATGATCGTCGAGACGGATCGCGGCATGGCGCGACGGCACCAGGCGTGCAGAAGTCACCGATTCGGCGCTCGCGAACAGCGTGACGTCATGGCCGAGCGCCACGAGCGTCTCGGTGAGATACGAGACCACGCGCTCGGTCCCGCCGTAGTAGCGGGGCGGCACGGACTCGTAGAGGGGAGCGATTTGCGCGATACGCATCGGACGCACACGGCGAGGGTTGCCGGGACGGCGCACCGCGCGGCAACCTGACTAGACTGTGCGCGGGCCGCCGAAGTTTCCGCCGCGCCGCCAAACTACTGGCGCCCGGAAACGGCGAAGGCGACCGCAGCCGCCTTCGCGCGTCAGCTGGGTGAGCTGATCAGTACTTCGCCTTGCTACCCGGGCTCGTGGCAGTGGCTTTGCCGCTGGAATTCTTCGACATGGAAGCATCGTTCGAGCTCGTCGCGGGCGTGTCGGCCGCAGCACCGCCGACGGTGATGTCGTTGGTCACCGAGACCACTCCTTTGGTGTCCCTGGCGATGCGCACCGCCTTGTCAGCCTCTGCCCGGCTCTTGGCGTTTCCGCTCAAGCGCACGACGCCGCGGTCCGTGTCGACGTGAATGTTCATTGCACTGACCTGGCTGTCCGTTGCGAACGCACCCTTCACCTTGGTGGTGATCGCCGCGTCCTCGACGGATTCCTTGACCGACTCGGTCCGGGATCCCGTCGCGCCCGCGCGCGCCGCGTCGTGCGACGTTGCGGTCGATGGCGTGGTCGCGCTCGACGAAGTGCCGGCCCGGGTGTCGTTCGTGCCGGCTGCCCAAGCCGCCGCGGGCGCGAGCAGCGTCCCGACGACGAAAAACGTTGTGGCAAGTTTAGGTGTCATGTCGACCTCCTCGTAAGATTTACACATCACCGGAGCCGTACATGCCCGTGTTGCCGGCGTAACGGTCGGAGAAACGTATGGACTGCGCCGCGTGGCGCGAAGTTTCCCCGACGGGCAGGCACTCGCGGTTGCTTCTGGCGCGAGCCGCGTCGTGCCGCCTGCGATGTGGATCGCGCTGCGCCTGCTCAGCGCCCGACCATCGCCAGCACTTCGGGCTTCAGGAAGCGCTCGACCAGCAGCATGAATGCGATCGACGGTACCAGCAAAAGAAGCGCCGTGATGGATGCGATCTGGTAATTGCCACCCATGCTCGCGTTGAACATCAGCAGCGGCAACGTGGTGACGTCGGGCACGCCGACGAAGTAAGTGCCCGTGAATTCGTCGAGGGACTCCAGGAAGACGAAAATGGCGCTGGCGATGAGCCCCGGCGCCGCCAGCGGCAGGGTCACGGTCCGGAAGCACGTCCATGCCGAAGCGCCGAGATTGCGCGCTGCCTCCTCGAGCGACACGTCCACGGCGGAGAATGCAGCCGACGCGATCCACACGGCCAGCACGAGACCGTGCGCCGCGTGCACCAGCACGACACCGAGCACCGTGCCATTGAGGCCGATGGTGTAGAAGATGCGCGCGATGTTCACGTACACGGGGATGTTGGGCACCGCCTGCGGGAGCAGGAAAAGCAGCAGGATCGCGGCCCGCCACGGCAGACGCAGCCGTGCGAGGGCGTAGCCTGCCGGGACCGCCACCGCAAGACTCACGAGCACCGTGAGTGCCGCGATCCAGACGCTCGTGCCGAGCGAGCCGAGGGCATTACCGCGCGGCTGGAATACCCGGTACCAGAAAGTCAGCCCGAACTCCGACGGCAGCTTGTGCGGGAAGTACCAGCGCTCCGCGAACGCCCACAGCAGGAGATTGGCGAGCGGACCGAAGATGACGAACGCGAGCAGCGCGAGCAGCACGCCGCGGGCGAGCATGGCCCCGAGGGAGCTGACGCGCAACGAAGCGAAATCAGCCACCGCGCTCACGGGGCGTCGGCCTTCGCCACCGCGTGCCGAAGATAAAGCGCCGCAGCACCTGCGGCCAGCGCCAATGAAAGCAGACACAAGGCATTGGCGACCGCGTAATCGCCATGCGAGTTGATGCGATAGGCGACATCGACGGTGAGCATCGTGGGCGAGTTCGGGTTGATCATCATCGGCACCGAGAGCACCGACAGCATGGTGACGAACGACAGCACCAGTCCCACGAGCAGCGTGCCGCGCACCTGCGGGAGCACGATGTCGACCAGCACGCGCCAGCGCGGCGCGCCCAGATTGCGCGCCGCCTCGACGTGCTGCTGCTCCACCCCGGCCATCGCACCCGCCAGCAACAGCGTCACGAAGGGCGCCTGCTTCCATATGAACGCGATGACGATGCCGCGCCAGTCGAGGAGGCTTTGTGCCGAGAGCGGCTCGATGAGTCCGCTGCCGATCAGCACGTGATTCAGCATGCCGTTCTTGGCAAGGAAGGTGCGCATCACCTGTCCGGTGACGATGAACGGGATGAACAGCGGCCACCGATAGAGCCAGCGCAGGGCGGCGCGGGTGCGCTCGTGGCCGCCCAGCGTCAGATAGCTCGCGATGAGGATCGCAATCAGCGCGATACCCAGGGTCGCCAACAGCGTCATGGCGAGCGTGAAAACGAGATCCTTGCTGTACAGGTCGAAGGCCTTCGCCATGTGCTCCCAGGTGAAGCCTCCGCTCGGATTGCGAAAGGCGAGCACGGCGGACATCGCGAGCGGCACGATGAAGAAGAGGGCCACGACCAGAAGCGCGGGGGCGACGAGGGCGAGGCCGGCCCAGTTGCGGGCGCGTGACACGACCGGCGCTTCGGTCGGCAGCGCGACCGACGGCGGGCGCGGCAGGGAAGTCTCCGTCATGAATCGGCTTGCGGCTTCACCAAACGCCTCTATCCATGCGATCCGGTCACGTCAGGCTGAAGGCCGACCTGCAGAATGGCCAGGTCGCAATGCGTGGCATCCCTGCAAAGTCGGCTTCGGCCGAACGACGCGCTACTTGAGCACCACGCGCTCGTAGCCCTCCAGGATGTCGGTGAAGTATTCCGACAGCGGGAACGGCCGACCATAACGCGACAGCTCGTCGGGCTTGATGTCGGTGAAGAGCTTGTTCCAGCTCGCCTTGTCGAGCTTCGATTGCACGTACTGCGGGTCGATGCCCGGATACCAGTTGAACTGCTTCACGATGCCGTCCGCCTGGACCTCGGGGCTTTCCGCGAAGTCGACGAATTTCTTCGCGAGCTGCGGGTTGGTGGCCTTGGCGGGGATCGCGTAGTACATCGGCTGGCCCGGCAGGCCCGGCGATGGCAGCGACAGCTTGATGTTAGGACCCAACTTGCCTTCCGCCTGCCACGTGTAGAACATGTCGACCCACACCGGCCCCATCGCGATCTCGCCGCGGTTCAGCATGTCGAGCGTACCGGCGTTGCCCGGCGTCATGACCACGTACTGGTTGAATTCCTTGAGGCCGACGAGCGACTTCTCGATAGTGGCCTTCATGGCGGGATCGTAGGGACCCTTCTCCAGCTTGTCGGCGATGCCGCTGTTGGCACTGACCCAGCCGGTGACGAAGCCGACGCCGGACATGCCACCCTTGACGCCGTTGTAGCCGAACTGCTTCGGGTTCTTCTTCACCCACTCGTTGAGCTCGCTGAACGACTTCGGCGGATTCTTCACCACGTCGGGGTTGTAGGCGAACGCAATCTGGCTGTGAAACATCGGCAGCACATAGCCATCGACGTTCGCGCCGAGCGCGTTCTTCGCCGTGTCTCGCGACACGAGCTTGCCGGCCGCGACCTCGCTGCGGTAAGGCATGAGCAGCTTGTCATGCACCATGGTGGCCGCGCCACGCTGGTGGATCACCGCAACGTCGATGTCCCAGGCGTTGTTGCCGGCCTTCTGCTGCGCCGAGAGCTTTTCGTAGATCTTCTGCGAACCGGCGTCGCCGGGGCCGGTGCCGACAGCGCGGACCTTCACGCCCGGGTTCATCTTCTCGAACCGCGGCGCGAGGTAGTTGTTCACGTAGTCGACCATGTTCTGGTCGCCGGCGGTCGCGACATTGAGCGTCGTTTCCCCCTGTGCCGCGCTGAACGGCAACGCCGCGAGCGCCGCGAACGCGCTTGCACACAACCATTTGTAACCTTGCATGACGGACCTCCTATGACGCACGTTGCTCCTGCAGCGGAAAAAGCAGGAGCGCCTGATGCGGCACGGCGATGCTTGCCGCCGCTCCTTCATCGAGGCGCTCCGGCGCGTGGACCCATACTTCACCGTCCGGCAGGCGCACGCGATAGCGGTACCCCTGCCCGACGTACAGCATCTGTGCGACGGTGCCGCGCAGCAGCAGCGCATCGTCGATGCGCGCGTGCTGCGGCACGACCCGCGCCGCGTCGCTGCGGAAATGCGCGCGCATGGTCGGTGCGATATCGCGATCCGCATCCTTGGCGGCGACCCAGCCGCGCGCGTCGGGCGCCACGGCGATCGCATTGTCGGCACCCATGAATCCGGCCACGAACGGTGATGCCGGCCGGTGGTAGACGACTTCGGGCGTGTCGTACTGCTCGACCCGGCCGGCATTCAGCACCGCGATGCGGTCGGCGAGCGTCAGCGCCTCCTCGCGGTCGTGGGTCACGTAAACCGCCGTGATGCCGATGCGCTGCTGCAACGCGCGCAGCTCCTGGCGCAGCTCGATGCGCACCTTGTAGTCCAGATTGGACATCGGCTCGTCGAGGAGCAGCACTTCCGGGCTGACCGCCAGCGAGCGCCCGAGCGCCACGCGCTGCCGCTGGCCGCCCGAGAGGGAAGTGACGGGTCGTGGGCCGTAGCCCTCCAACTGCAGCAAGGTGAGCATCTCCTGCACCCGCTGCTCGATCGCGTCCTTCTTCCATCCGCGCATGCGCAGGCCGTAGGCGATGTTCTGGGCGACGGTCATGTGCGGCCACAAGGCATACGACTGGAACATCATCGCCGTGCCGCGGCGCTCCGGCGGCAGGCGGGTGATGTCGCGGCCGTCGATGCAGATGCTGCCGGAGGTCGGTGTCACGAACCCGGCGATCGAGCGCAGCAGGGTGGTCTTGCCGCATCCCGAGCTGCCGAGCAGAGCGACGAGCTCCCCGCGCTGCACGTCGAGACTGACGCGATTCAGCACGGGCGCACCGCCATACGCGGCGGTCAGGGAATCGATGGCGAGATAGGCTTGCACCGGTAAGTTCGATTGGAGCGCGGCATGATGACGCCAATGTGAAAGCGTGGCAATCATTCCGCGTGCTGCCGACAGACATCCGTGCGTTGTGGCAGTGCAACATGCGACCCGTCGACCGTGTTGCCGCGCGATGCGGCGACCACCCGGGGGGCCGGCCGGCTGGGCTATCATCATCAGGTCCGCACGTTTCTCAAGCAGAAGTGCGCGATCGGAGATGTGCATGTCCGCAACGGCCCCCGCCCCCAGTTCCCAGGTGCCTGGCACGACCAGCGAGGCGCCATCAGGCTACCTCTCCGGCTTCGGCAACGAGCACGCGTCGGAGGCGCTGCCGGGCGCGCTGCCGGTGGGCCGCAATTCGCCCCAGCGCTGCCCCTACGGCCTGTACGCGGAGCAGATTTCGGGGTCCGCCTTCACCGCGCCGCGCGGCGAGAACCGGCGGAGCTGGTGTTATCGCATCCGACCGTCGGCACAGCACCGTCCCTTCCGGCGCATCGATCAACCACGGCTCACGGCGGACTTCACGCAGACCGTGACGCCGCCCGATCAGCTGCGGTGGGATCCGCTGCCCATCCCCGAGGCATCGCGACCCACCGACTTCGTCGCCGGCCTGATCACCATGGCCGGCAATGGCGATCCCGCCGCCCAGAGTGGTTGCGGGATTCACGTCTACGCCGCCAATCGTTCGATGGAGCGCTTCTTCTACGATGCCGACGGCGAGCTGCTCATCGTCCCGCAGCACGGGCGGCTGCACCTCGCGACGGAACTGGGGGTGCTCGAGATCGAGCCGCAGGAAATTGCCGTCGTGCCGCGCGGCGTGCGCTTCCGCGTGGACCTGCGCGACGGCGAAGCGCGTGGCTATGTGTGCGAGAACTTCGGGGCTCCCTTTCGTTTGCCCGACCTCGGTCCGATCGGCTCCAATGGTCTCGCCAATCCGCGCGATTTCCTGACCCCGGTCGCCGCCTACGAGGACCGGGAGGGGCACTTCGAGCTGGTCGCGAAATTCCTTGGCAACCTTTGGGCAGCGGAGATCGACCACTCGCCCCTCGACGTGGTCGCCTGGCACGGCAATCTCGCGCCGTACAAGTACGACCTGCGTCGCTTCAACACGATCGGCTCGATCAGCTACGACCATCCGGATCCGTCGATCTTCCTCGTCCTGCAATCGCGCTCCGATACGGCCGGTGTCGACAATATCGACTTCGTGATCTTCCCGCCGCGCTGGCTCGCCGGCGAGAACACGTTCCGCCCACCCTGGTTCCACCGCAACATCGCGAGCGAATTCATGGGACTCGTGCTCGGCGCCTACGACGCGAAGGCCGAGGGCTTCGTCCCGGGTGGCGCCTCGCTGCACAACTGCATGATCGGGCACGGGCCGGATGCGGATACGTTCGAGCGCGCGAGTCGCGCCGATACCTCGATGCCGCAGCGCGTCAGCGACACGATGGCCTTCATGTTCGAGACGCGCCTCCCGATCCGGCCCACCCGCTTCGCCCTCGAATCGGCCGGGCTGCAGGCCGAGTACTTCCAGTGCTGGCAGGGGCTGCGAAGGCACTTCGATCCGACGCGGCCTTAGGAGCGCGTTTCCTCCATGCCTTCCCTCAACGAGACGCACGATCCCAAGCTCAAGAGCTTCGTGCCGTCGGCGCAGGCGCCCGGCTGTGATTTCCCGCTGCAGAACCTGCCGTTCGCGATTTTCCGTCGCAAGGGCAAGAACGAGCAGTTTCGCGGTGGCGTAGCGATCGGCGATCAGGTGCTGGACATCGCTGCAGTGTGCAAGCGCGATCTCCTGTCGGGCGACGCCCGCGAGGCCGCGGAGAGCTGTCTCGGTCCGACGCTGAATCCGTTCATGGCGGCGGGACCGGAAGCGTGGTCGGCGCTGCGCCTCGGCTTGTCACGCCTGCTGCGCACCGGGACGCCGAAGGTCGCCGAAGTGCGCGGGTCGCTGCTGCCGATGCGGCAGGTGGAGTACGCGCTGCCGGCGCGCATCGGCGACTACACCGACTTCTACGCCTCGATCCAGCATGCCACCAATGTCGGCCGGCTGTTCCGTCCCGACAATCCGCTGCTGCCCAACTACAAGTGGGTGCCGATCGCCTATCACGGCCGCAGCTCGTCCATCACGATCTCCGGGCAGCGGTTCCCGCGGCCGGTGGGACAGCGCATGCCTGCCGGCGCCCAGCAGCCGGTGGTCGGTCCGAGCGAGCGGCTCGACTACGAGCTCGAGATGGGCATCTTCGTGGGGCCCGGCAATGCGCTGGGGACGCGCATCACGATCGAGGAAGCGCCGCGCCATGTCTTCGGGCTGTGCCTGCTGAACGACTGGTCGGCGCGGGATCTGCAGGCCTGGGAATACCAGCCGCTGGGCCCGTTCCTGGCCAAGAACTTCGCGACCACGATCTCGCCGTGGGTGGTTAGCCTCGAGGCGCTCGAGCCGTATCGGCGGCCCTGGACGCGCGCCGACACGGACCCGCAGCCGCTGTCCTACCTCGACTCGCCGCGGCAGCGCGAAGAGGGGGCGCTCGACATCGAGCTCGAAGTGCTGCTCGCCACCGATCGCATGCTGCGGGAGAGCCGGCCGCCGGTGCGCATCGCGCGCAGCAACCTTCGCACCATGTACTGGACCATCGAGCAGCTGATCGCGCATCACACCGTGAATGGCTGCAATCTGCAGCCCGGCGATCTGCTTGGCACCGGCACGCAATCGGGTCCCGGTCCCGACGAGTTCGGCTCGATGCTCGAGCTCACCGACGGGGGCAAGAAGCCCATCACGCTGCCCGACGGTGATACGCGCACGTTCCTGCAAGACGGCGATGTGGTCGTGCTGCGCGCGTATGCGGAGGTGGAAGGCCGGGCCCGGGTGGGCTTCGGCGAAGTCGCCGGACAGGTGCTGCCCGCCATCGAACTGTGACGCCGTGACCGGCCACGACGGCAACGCGGCAGGCGTCTAGAGCCGCAGCGGTCCGGCGTATCCGGTGAGCTCGAGATAGCCGCGACCGACCTCACGGCCGTCGCTGAGCGCGCGCACGGCGCCCTCCCAGTAGATCGTGCCCGTGCTGGCGCGGGCATCGAGCTCCTGATCATCGAACAGCGGCTGGAGCACCCAGTGCTGGTCCCCTGCCTGCACTTCCGCTTCGACCGGATACACCGCCTGGGTGCGCGGCGATTTCCAGGTGCGGCGGGTCGTGAAGCGCACGCCGGATGCGCCGAATACGCGCAACGCGCCGTCCGCACTGCGAACACTGCCGCCGGCCCACAGCGCGGCGCCGCTGCGCTCGCGGATCACGAACAGCATCAGCGCGCCGCCATCGTCGAGGTTGATGCCGGTCCAGTCCCAGCCGGCAGCTCGTGGCGCGAGGTATTCGCTGGACCATTCGTGATCGCACCATGCGCGACCCGTGACCACGACAGCGCTCGCGCCGGTGGTCACCGTGCCTGACGCCGCGAGCTGCGGCTCGCTCACGTAGTAGCTCGCCTGCGCCGGTTCCGGTCCCTTGCGCGAATAACCCGCATCACCTTGCAGCAGCGGCGGCTGGGTGAGCGCGAAACGCAGGTCGAGCGCGAACTCCCGTGCGGCGATGTGCGCGTCATACGCGTCGCCATCGCGACGCAGCGACCATGCGCCCAGGTGCACGTCGGTGGTCGTCTCACTTGCCTCCGCCAGGCCGAAGCCCATGCGTGCCGCACGCTGATCGTGAAGCAGCCGTCCACGGCGCGGATCGGCGAGGGCGGCGTGGGCAAACAGGAGCTGCCGCGGCGCAAAACGGCTCGCACTCCCTTCACCGATGCGCGGGCGATGGCGAAAGAACGTGATCTGCATGCCGAGAGGTGCGCCATCGGGTTGCTGCAGCCAGCCCGTGATGTACCACCACTCGGTGCGGTAGTCGGCGTGCGCGCCGAAGTCGCGCGGGAAGGCAAACGCACGGCCGCGCTGCACGATCGGATAGGCATCCGCTGCCAGGCCCAGCGCGCGCGGCGCCACCGCGAGCGCGCCGACGCCGAGCAGGAAGGAGCGGCGGCGCACGTTCACCAGTCCTCGCGCACGGCGCGCACCGGATCGTCGGTCATGGCGACACGGCCGCTGACCACCGCCGTGACCATCGCCAGGACCACCATGAGCGCCAGCGCGCCCAGGAGCTGGCCCCAGGGCATCGACAGCTCCATGCCCCAGTGGAACGACTGCCGGTTGACGACGTGGATCAGCACCAGGCTCATCAACCATCCGAGCACGAGTCCCACGGCAAGGCCGACGCTGCTCACCAGGAGGCCTTCGCTCGCGAGCATGGCGGCGATCTGGCCGCGCAGCATGCCGACGTGACGCAGCATGCCGAATTCCCGCCGCCGGGCGAGCACCAGCGCACCGAACGCGGACGACAGTCCAACGAGCCCGATCAGCACGGCCGCGAGCTCGAGCGCATACGTGACCGCGAACGTGCGATCGAACGCGCGCAGCGATGCCGCGCGGATTTCGGCGGGCATGGCGATGTCGAGCTGGGCCGCCGCCGGCAATACGCGCCGGAGCGCCTCCCGTACGGTATTCGGATCGGTGCCCGGCGCCAGCCACAGCGCGGCGTTGTTCGCCGTGCGATCCCCCGTCAGCGCGACATAGCGGCTGCGCTCGATGGCAATGGCCCCCTGTTGCCGCGCATAGTCGCGCCAGATGCCGGCCACCGTGAAGGCAACGGTGTGCCCATCCAGTGGCAGCTGCACGACCTCGCCTTGCTTCCAGCCGTACAGCGACGCTGCAGGCTCGTTGATCCATACCGGTGGTGGCGCCGCATCTGCCGGTGCCGTGGCCGGGGCAACGAGCGGCAGGCTGACGCCCGGTTCGCTGGCATCCACCGCGCGTGCGATCAGCACGATCCGCGGCCGGTTCGGATCGAGCAGGAGTTGCTGCTCGCGAATGAAGTCGACGCGGCGCACGCCCGCAAACGCCACGAGCTGCTGCTGCAACGTTTCCGGCAGGTAGCCCGTGTCGCCGCTGGGTGCCGCGCGCACGTACATGTCGGCCGGAAGCACGCGCTCGAGCCACGCCTCGAGCGAGCTGCGGAACGAGTGCACCATGATGCCCATGGAAACCATCAGGCTGATGCTCGCCACCACCGACGCGAGACTGACGCTCGCCTGTCCCGGTGCACCGCGCAGCTGTGCGAGTGCCAGTCGCGGGCCCGCGGCGCGTGGCAGCGGCAGATGCTGCCACGTCCACGACGCGATCACGCGGCAGCAGCATCAGCGTGCCCACCAGCAGCAGCGCAATACTCGCGTAGCCGAACAGCGGCAGACCGGACACGGGCGGCGCGAGGCTCGCGGCCCCGCCGAGCCCGAGCAGGACGATGCCCGGCCACCATGATCGCAACCGGGTGAAGGGACGCTGCTCGTCGCCGGCCTTCAATGCCTGCGCCGGTGCTGCATGCGCCGCTTCGAACGCGGGCACCGCGCTTCCTGCGGCGGCGATGCACGTCCCGAGCAGCAGGAAGATGCCGGCGTCGAGCGCGTCGGGCATCACGCGTGGTGCCACGCCGCGGAAGTATCCCGACCCGAGGTCCGCGCCGATGACCCGCAGGGCCACCGCCGCGAGCACGTAGCCGGCAACGAGACCGAGCACGCTGCCCAGCACGCCCAGGATCACGCCCTCGCCGATGAGCAGCGTCACGAGCTCGCGCCGGGTGACGCCGAGCACGCGCAGCAGCGCGAGCTGTGCACGCCGGCGCACCACCGCCAACGCCTGCGTCGAGAATACGAGCAGGCCACCCGTGAACAGCGCCACCAGTGCGAGCACGTTGAGGTTCACGCGGTAAGCGCGGGACAGGCTCGCTCCTGCGGCGATCGTGGAGGTCGGGCGCGCAACCGCGACACCGGCGGGCAAGGCGCCGGCAATCGCCTGCGCGGCCGCGGTCACGTCGGTCCCGGGCCGCAGGCGCAAATCGATGCGGCTCAAGGTGCCGAGCTGATTGAAGGTCACCTGGGCGCCGGCGATGTCCATGATGGCGACGCGCTGCGCGACGCCACTGCCGAGAATCCCGGCCACGCGCAGCGCGATCGGCTGGACGCCGGCCTGCACCGCGATCTTCTCGCCCACACGCACTGCCAGCCATTGCGCCGCCGCGGCGCTCAGGAAGATCGCATCGGGTTGCAGCGGATCGAGCCCGCTGGCCGCGGCCGGCACGAGGGCAGGCTGGATCTCCACCGCGCGGAAGATGTCGATTCCCAGCACGTGCAGGCTTTCGTCGCGATCGGCGAGGCGCGCGTCGACCTCGATCACGGGGCTGGCGGCGGCGACCTCGGGCCGGCGCGCAAGCTGTGGATACACGGCCTCGTCGAAGCCCGCACGCGCGCCGCGGACCTGCAGATCCGCATCACCGGCGAGCGCCTGCACGCCCAGCGCAAGCTCGTTCACGGCGGTGCCGTTGATGAGCTGCACGGCGAACCCCAGCGCGACCCCGAGGGCGATCGCCAGTACGGCAAGGCCGGTGCGCAACCGGTCCTGGGCAAGCGACGCCGTCAATACCGCCCGCAGCACGCCCGCCGTGGGCATGTCAGTCGCCTGCCGGTGGAGCGTCGAGCGGGCGCAGTCCGGTGCGGGTCAACAGCAGGATCCGATCGGCGGTGCGTGCCGCCGCGCGGGAGTGCGTGACCAGGATCCCGGCCGCGTCGCTGGCCTTGATCTGCGCCCGCAGGAGCTCGGCGACCTGTGCTGCCGTATCCGGATCGAGGTTCCCGGTCGGCTCGTCGGCGAGCACAATGTGCGGCCGGTGGACGAGCGCCCGCGCAATCGCGACGCGCTGCAACTCGCCGCCGGAGAGCTCGCGCGGCATGCTGGCCGCGCGGTCACCGAGACCGACGGCGGCAAGCATGAGCGATGCCGCGGCCTCGGCATCATGCTGCGAACGACCCGTCAGCATGAGCGGCAGCGCCACGTTGCCGAGCACGCTGAGGTAGGGCAGCACATGGAACGCCTGGAACACGAAACCCATGCGCGCGCGCCGCAGCCGCGTCAACGCGTCATCGTCGAGGCCGACAAGCTCCTGGCCGTCGAGCATGATCGACCCGGCATCCGGCGCATCGAGACCGGCGATCAGGTTGAGCAGCGTCGACTTGCCCACGCCGGACTCGCCCATGATGGCGACGTATTCCCCCCGCGCAAGCGTGAGCCCGAGTCCGGAAAAGATTTCGCGGCCCCGGCCACCATTGCCCGGGACGCTTTTCGACAACTCTCCGATGGCAAGCACGCGCCGAGAGTAGCGGCCCGCGCGGCGTACGGCAACCGCGCGAGCATCGACAAGGGCCGGCGCGGGAACGCACATTGCCAGCGCGTTCAGCCTGGAGGCAACTGTGGCTGGACCCTGCTGTCAGAGCACGAGGGGCCCTCAATCCGCGGTATCATCCGCGCCTCCAAGGCGACGCGACACAATCGCGGATGCCCGTGGCTGCGAGCCTCACCAGGTCCGCGCCGTCCAACGAAACACGATTTCTTGGAGTGATCGCATGCCTTCTGCCGCCGTTGCCTTGCGCAACGCCACGCCGGTCATCGACCTGCCCGGCGTGTCGCCCCTCCCCGCTGACACCGCTTCCATCCACCGTCGCACGACCACTCTGCCGGCCCGCGCCGCCGCGCGGCTCGCAGGTCGCGCCACCTTCCACCGTCGCATGGTGAGCCATGGGTGATCCGCTCCGGCAGGTTTCGCTCGACGACAAGTACGCGCTCGACAGCGGCCGCGTGTTCCTCACGGGAACGCAGGCGCTGGTGCGGCTCCTCATCCTGCAACGCCAGCGCGATGCGCTCGCCGGCCTCAACACGGCCGGGTTCGTGTCGGGCTATCGCGGCTCCCCGCTCGGCGCGCTCGACCAATCGCTGTGGAAGGCGCAGAAGTTTCTCGATCGCGCGCACATCAAGTTCCAGCCGGGCCTCAACGAGGACCTCGCCGCGACCGCCATCTGGGGCTCGCAGCAGGTCAACCTCTACAAGGGCGCGAAGTACGACGGCGTGTTCGCGATGTGGTACGGCAAGGGACCCGGCGTCGATCGCTGCGGGGACGTGTTCAAGCACGCCAATCACGCCGGCACCTCGAAGCACGGCGGGGTGCTCGCGCTCGCCGGCGACGATCACGGCGCCAAGTCGTCGACCTTGCCGCATCAGTCCGATCACATGTTCTCGGCCGCACTGATGCCGGTGCTCTATCCTTCCTCGGTGCAGGAGATCCTCGACCTTGGCCTGCACGGCTGGGCGATGTCGCGCTACTCGGGGTGCTGGGTGGGCTTCAAGTGCGTCGCGGACACCGTCGAGAGCTCTGCCTCGGTGTACGTCGACCCGACGCGCACGCAGATCATCGTCCCCGACGACTTCCCGCTGCCGCCCGACGGCGTTTCGATCCGCTGGCCCGACGGCTTCCTGGAAACCGAAGCGCGGATGCAGGATTACAAGATCTACGCCGCCCTGCACTATTGCCGGGTCAACGCGCTCAACCGGATCATGATCGGATCCGCGGACGCCCCCGCGCGCTTCGGCATCATCACCAGCGGCAAGAGCTACCTCGACGTGCGTCAGGCGCTCGACGATCTCGGCATCACCGAGCAGGACTGCGCGGAAATCGGCATTCGGCTGTTCAAGGTCGCGATGCCGTGGCCGCTCGAGCCCGAAGGCGTGCGCGCATTCGCCAACGGCCTGGACGAGATCCTCGTCGTCGAGGAGAAGCGTCAGGTCGTCGAGTACCAGCTCAAGGAACAGCTCTACAACTGGCGCGACGACGTGCGCCCGCGTGTGGTCGGCAAGTTCGACGAGAAGGGCGAATGGGTCCGACCCCACGGCGACTGGCTGTTGCCGGCCAAGAGCGAGCTCACCCCCGCGATGATCGCGCGGGTGATCGCGGGGCGCCTCCAGCGCCTCGACCTGCATCCGCGGCGGATGGAAAAGCTGAAGGCGCGGGTCGACTGGATCAACGCCAAGGAAACCGCCCTCGCCAAGCCGCGCATCACGCTCGAGCGCAAACCCTGGTTCTGCTCCGGGTGCCCGCACAACACTTCCACGAACGTCCCGGAAGGGAGTCGCGCGACGGCGGGCATCGGCTGTCACGTGATGGCAATCTGGATGGATCGGTCGACGTCGACGTTCACGCACATGGGCGGCGAAGGCGTGCCGTGGATCGGCCAGGCGCCGTTCACCGAAGAGCAGCACGTGTTCGCCAATCTCGGCGACGGCACTTACTACCACAGCGGCATCCTCGCCATTCGCGCAGCGGTCGCGGCGGACGTAAACATCACCTACAAGGTGCTCTACAACGACGCCGTGGCGATGACCGGCGGCCAGCCGTTCGACGGACCGCTCTCGCCCGCCGATATCGCCGCCCAGGTCGCGGCGGAAGGCGTGAAGAAGATCGTCGTGGTGAGCGACGAGCCCGGGAAGTATCCGTCCGGGTACTTCGCCTCGAACATCGAGGTGCATCACCGCGACGACCTCGACGACGTGCAACGGAAACTGCGCGAAACCTCCGGCTGCACCGTGCTGCTGTACGACCAGACCTGCGCGGCCGAAAAGCGCCGGCGGCGCAAGCGCGGCAAATTCCCCGATCCTGCGAAGCGCGTGGTGATCAACGATCTCGTCTGCGAAGGCTGCGGTGACTGCGGCGTGAAGTCGAACTGCGTGTCGGTAGCCCCGCTCGAGACCGAGTTCGGCCGCAAGCGCACCATCGACCAGAGCTCGTGCAACAAGGACTATTCCTGCGTGAACGGTTTCTGCCCGAGCTTCGTGACCGTGGAAGGCGGCAGCCTGCGCAAGCCGAAGAAGGCCGAGGCCGGCGCATTCCCCGAGCTCCCGCAACCCGAGCCGATGCCGACACGCGAGCCGTACGGCATCGTGGTGACGGGCATCGGCGGCACCGGCGTGGTGACGATCGGTGCGCTGCTCGGCATGGCCGCGCACCTGGAAGGCAAGGGCTGCAGCGTGCTCGACATGACCGGGCTCGCGCAGAAGAACGGCGCCGTGGTCTCGCACGTGCGCATCGCCGATCGGCCCGAGGCGCTGCATGCGACGCGCATCGCTGCGGGCGAGGCCAAGCTGGTGCTCGCCTGCGACATCCTCACGGGCGTCGGCTACGAGCAGCTCGCCAAGATGCAGAAGGGCGTTACGCGCGCCCTCGTCAACACGGCCCTGGTGATGCCTGCCGGCTTCACCCGCGACCCCGACCTGCAGTTTCCCCTCGGCTCGATGGAGCGCGAGATCGAGGACGCGATCGCGCCCGGCGATGCCGAATTCCTCGATGCCACGAAGCTCGCCACCGGCCTCATGGGCGATTCGATCGCGACGAACCTGTTCATGGTCGGCTTTGCCTATCAGCGCGGCCTGTTGCCCGTCGGCGAAGCGGCCATCCTGCGCGCCATCGAGCTCAACGCCACCGCCGTCGAGTCCAACAAGCAGAGCTTCCAGTGGGGGCGTCTCGCTGCCGTCGATCCGGCGCGCGTCGCTGCGGCGGCGATTCCCGGACACAAGCCGGAATCACAGCGCCTGTCCGAGTCGCTCGACGAGATCATCGCCCGGCGCAGCGCCTTCCTGATCGCTTACCAGGACGCCGCGTATGCGAAGCGCTACACCGATCTCGTCGCCCGCGTGCGGTCCGCCGAAGCCACCAAGGTACCGGGCGCGACGGCCCTCACCGAAGCCGTGGCACGCGCGTATTTCAAGCTCCTCGCGATCAAGGACGAGTACGAGGTCGCGCGGCTGTACGCCGAGACCGGTTTCGCGGCGCAGGTCGCGCAGCAGTTCGAGGGCGACTACAAGCTCGTGTTCCACCTCGCGCCACCGTTGACCACCAAGGCCGATGGACAGTCCGGCGAGCCGCGGAAGAAGGAGTACGGTCCGTGGATGATGCGTGCGTTCGGCGTGCTGGCGAAGATGCGCCGGCTGCGCGGCACGGCCCTCGACGTGTTCGGACGCACCGCGGAACGCAAGCGCGAGCGCGCGTTGATCGGTGAATACGAGCAGCTCGTGGACGAGATCCTGCGCGCGCTGTCACCGACCAAGCACGCTCTCGCGGTCGAGCTCGCCGCGGTGCCGCAGATGATGCGTGGCTACGGGCACGTCAAGGAGCGGCATGTCGCGGAGGCCAAGGCAAGGGAAGCCGATCTCCTGGCGGCGTTCCGGGGGGCGGCGCCCACGAAACCGGTCAAGATCCTCGTCGCGGCGTGACCATGCTTACGCTGCGCTCGATTGCGTGGTGGGAAGGCCGCAAGAACGAAGGGCCCGCGATGGGCCCCGGGGGCGGCATGGAACGACGCGTCAGGGGCGCCGCGCGCGCGCCCGGCGCAACGACCGCCCGCCGATGAGCGCGAGCAGCACGGCCAGCACCAGCAGTATCTCGGGCGAGGTCGCTGGTACCTGCCGCGCCGGCCATACCGGTGGCGCCGGAGCGGGGCCAGGCGGCACGGCCAGCGCCGCGGTCACCGTCGTGGCGCAGCTGCCGTAGGGTCCCGAGCAGCTGTACAGCACCGCGTGTGTCGAGCAGTTGTACACGACCGCGAACTCGATCGTGGTGGCCGGGGTCGGAGTGTTCGCCCCGATCCACGCGTAGCTGATGATGCGCGAGTCGGGGCCCTGGGCCGTCGTGATCGGTACGAGGTAGGTCCCGTTCCAGGCGTCGTTCGCGCTGGCGTCCGGGCCGAAGGTGCCGATGACCGCCCCGGCGGCATCGCGGGCGACGCCGTACTCCCAGTGATTGCCGGCGCCCGTCCAGGAAACGCTCAGGTTGGCGTTGGACGTGCAGTCGGCACTCGGCGCGAGAGTGATCGTGCCAGCGGAAGCGGCAAACGCCGCGCCGGTCCAGCCGAGCGCGGCGACGGCGAGCACCGCCAGAAGTCGAATGGGATTCAAAGGCGCCTGCTTTGTATGGTTGTCGGGAATGGGCGCCGTTGCGCCCCGATCCCGTGATTTCATTCTATCCGGGGCCGTCCCTTCCGTCCGGTTTCGCGGGCGTGCGGCGCTGATCGGATGCATTTTTCGTGGCGGTCGCGCAACAGGGCGACGGCACGCAGATGCATTGTAGAACACCGATTCGCCGCAGAATCACGGAATGACGTTGTTTTCCCCAATTTCGTCGCCAAACGGCGACAACTTCGCCCCGGCCATCGGCACGGACCGCCTTGCCGCCGCGCGCCGCTGGTTCGCCGAACAGGGCTGGAGCCCGTTCCCATTCCAGGAGGAAGTGTGGGCCGCCTACGCCCGGGGTGAGAGCGGCCTCATCCATGCGCCGACGGGCATGGGCAAGACGTATGCCGCGGCGATCGGACCACTGCTGCTCGGACCGGAAGGAGATCGCGGCGAGGTGGCGCCGCTGTCCCTGCTCTGGATCACTCCGCTGCGCGCACTGGCCGGCGACACCGGCAACGCGCTCCACCGCGCCGCCGCCGCGCTGCAACCAACGTGGACGGTCGACGTGCGCACCGGTGACAGCAGCGCGAGCGCGCGGGCGCGGCAGGGCCGCCGGTTGCCGACGGCGCTGGTCACCACGCCCGAGAGCCTCACGCTGCTCCTGTCGCGGCCGGAATGGCGGGAGCACTTCGCCCATCTCGAGGCGATCGTGGTGGACGAATGGCACGAGCTCCTGTCGACCAAGCGCGGCGTGCAGGTCGAGCTCGCACTCGCGCGACTGCGGCGCGCGCGGCCGCGACTGCGCACCTGGGCGCTGTCCGCCACGCTGGCCAATCTCGACGTCGCACTCGCCTGCCTGACCGGCAATGCCGCGTCGCGGGCCACGATCGTGAAAGGCTTCGTCGCCAAGGAAATCGTCATCGATACGCTGCGCCCGCGCACGATCGAGCGCTTCCCCTGGGCCGGCCACATCGGCCTCAAGCTGCTGCCCGAAGTCGTGCGCGCGATCGATCGCGCGAAGACGACGCTCGTGTTCACGAACGTGCGCTCGGCCTGCGAGTCGTGGTACCAGGCCATCCTCGAAGCGCGCCCCGACTGGGCCGGCACCATCGCGCTCCACCACGGATCGCTCGAGCGTGACGTACGCGAGTGGGTCGAGGATGGCCTGCGCAACGAACGGCTGCGCGCGGTCGTGTGCACGTCGAGCCTCGATCTCGGCGTCGACTTCTCCCCCGTGGACCAGGTGCTGCAGATCGGCAGTCCCAAGGGCGTCGGGCGCCTGCTGCAGCGCGCGGGACGCAGCGGCCACCGCCCGGGCGCGATCTCAAGGGTGAGCGTGGTCCCGGCGCAGGCACTCGAGCTCGTCGAAGCGGCCGCGGCGCGCGATGCCGCGGCGGCGCGTGACATCGAGCCGCGCGTGCCACTCGACCGGCCGCTCGACGTGCTCATCCAGCACCTCGTCACCTGCGCGGTGGGCGGCGGCTTCCGCCCCGCCGAGCTGCTCGCCGAAGTACGCACGACGCACGCGTATGCGGCGCTCACCGATGCGCAATGGCAATTCGCCCTCGACTTCGTCATCCATGGCGGTGCGAGCCTCAACGCCTACCCGGAGTACCGGCGCGTGGTGATCGGCGCCGACGGCATCGCGCACGTGCCGGACGGACGCCTTGCGCGGCGGCATCGGCTCGGCATCGGCACGATCGTCAGCGACAACAGCATCGTGGTGCAATTCAAGAACGGCGCGAAGCTCGGCCACGTCGAGGAGGAATTCATCGCGCGGCTCGCACCCGGCGATTGCTTCCTCTTCGCCGGCCGGGTGCTCGAATTCATTCGCGTGCGCGAGCTCACCGCGTGGGTGAAACTCGCGCCCGGAAGCAAGGGCGTGGTGCCGCGGTGGATGGGCGGCAGGATGGCGCTGTCGTCGCAGCTCGCGGACGGCACACGGGGCCTCATCGCCGACGCGCGCCGCGGGCAGTTCGCCTCGCCGGAGCTGCAACTCGTCCGGCCGCTCCTCGACCTGCAGGGGCGCTGGTCGGCGCTGCCTCTGGAGAACGAATGGCTGGTCGAGGAGATCGCCACCCGCGAAGGCCACGGACTCTTCTTCTATCCCTTCGAAGGACGGCTCGCGCATCTTGGCCTCGCCACCCTTTTCTCCTATCGCCTGGCGCGCGAGGTGCCGCGCACCTTCTCGATTACCGTGAACGATTACGGCTTCGGCCTGGTGTCGGCGACCGCGGTGCCGCTGCGCATTGCGGACCTCGGCCGGATGCTCGCCGCACCCGACGTGGAGACGGACATCCTCGCCGGCCTCAATGCAACCGAGCTCGGGCGCCGGCAATTTCGCGAGATCGCGCGCGTTGCCGGCCTGATCTTCCAGGGCTACCCTGGTCAGCCGCATCCGCAGCGGCAGCTGCAGGCATCGAGCTCGTTGCTCTACGACGTGTTTGCCGAGTACGACCCGGACAACCTGCTCCTCGGCCAGGCGGTCCGCGAAGTGCTGGAGCGGCGGCTCGAGGCGTCACGCCTGCACGCCGCGCTCGATCGCCTGCGCCGCAGCCGCGTCGTGTTGACCCGGCCGCGCCGCCCGACGCCGTTCGCCTTTCCGCTCCTGGTGGAGATGTTTCGCGACAATCTCTCTACGGAGGCACTGGAGGCCCGCGTGGCGCGCATGGTGGGCGAGCTGGAAAGGGCGGCGAGCTGAGGGCAAGCGGCCGGCGGTCTGCTCCGGTTGCGCGTAGCATATCGACGCCCGACGCAGGTCGGGGTGCACCATTCGAGTCCCGGACCGGAGTTCCCTTTTCTGTGTGCCCATGACGACACCCAATATTTTCGACCTCACCGGCCGCATTGCACTCGTGACCGGCGCCTACCGCGGGCTGGGCCTCGCCATGGCGCGCGGCCTCGCGGAGGCGGGCGCGCACGTGGTGCTGAACGGCCGCAAGCCCGATGCGCTCGCCCGCGCGCGCGACGCCCTGCGCGATGAAGGGCTCACCGTCGACGTCGCGCTTTTCGATGTCACGGATCGCAACGAGGTCAATGCAGCGGTGGCGGACCTGGAAGCGAAGTACGGCAGCGTGGACGTGCTCGTGAACAATGCCGGCATCCAGCGGCGCGCACCGTTCGCCGATTTCTCCCAGGAGGACTGGGACGCAGTGATCGCAACGAATCTCACCGGCCCGTTCATCGTCGCCCAGGCGGTGGTGCGCGGGATGATCCCGCGTGGCCGCGGCAAGGTGATCCATATCGCGTCGCTGCTGAGCGAGCTGGGGCGGCCGACGATCGTCGCCTATACCGCGGCGAAAGGCGGGGTACGGCAGCTCACCCGCGCGATGGCGGTCGAGCTCGCACCGCACAACATCCAGGTGAACGCCATCTCTCCCGGCTACTTCGCAACCGAGATGAATCGCGCGCTGCTCGACAATCCCGACTTCGACGCATGGGTACGCAAGCGCACGCCCGCCGGCCGCTGGGGAGCGCCGCCGGAGATCGCCGGCCTGGCCGTCTTTCTGGCGTCGTCAGCGTCCGATTACATGACCGGCCAGCTGCTGACTCTCGATGGTGGCATGAGCATCGCGCTGTAGCCCGGAACTCCGCTGCCGTGACGCGGCCCAACCTGATTGATCGGCCCCATTGCAATCGATCAGGAGATTTTCATGATCGTCACGACCTACCCGTATGCGTCCAGCTGGGCCGACCGGCTGCTCAGCGTGCTGCGCATCGTCACCGCCTTTGCCTTCATGCTGCACGGGTCGGCGAAGATCCTGCACCTTCCGCATCAGCCGCAGTACGACGCGCTGCAGCTCTTCTCGCTGATCGGCGTTGCCGGATTGCTCGAGCTCGTCGGCGGATTCCTCCTGCTCATCGGACTGTACACACGACCGGTGGCCTTCATCCTGTCCGGGGAAATGGCGTTCGCGTACTTCATGTCGCATGCTCCCCGTGCAGCGTTGCCGCTGCTCAACAACGGTGATGCGGCGGTGCTCTACTGCTTCGTGTTCCTCTACCTGGCGTTCGCCGGCGGCGGACCGTGGAGCATCGATGCGTTGCGCGGCGGCCGCAGCCTGCCGCCGGCATCGCGCGGCGGCGCGGCGGAGTAACACTGCCGAAACATTCCTGCAACCTGCGCAGGCGAAGTACATGTTCGGGGCGTCGCACTGAAGCCTGACCCGCAGGAATCGCTTTTCGCACGCACTGAAGCCGCGCCCGCCGCGCCCGCCGCGGCTGCCGCCGACGCACTCAGCGCGCAGGTCGGCGGCGAGCGCGTGGAGCTCTTCGCCGAACGCGCCCTGCATTGGCCGCGCGAACGCACCGTGTTTGTCGCCGACGTGCACCTGGGCAAGGCTGCCGCGTTTCGTGCCGGCGGGGTGCCGGTGCCGCGCGGTGCCACGGCCAACGATCTGTCGCGGCTTTCCGGGCTGATCGCGCGCACCGGCGCGACGCAGCTTGTCGTGCTCGGCGATTTCCTGCACGCGGCGGCAGGACGCGTCGCCGCGCTGGATGCCGCCTTCACCGCGTGGCGGGAGACCCACGCGGGCGTGGCCATTACTCTGGTGCGCGGCAACCACGATGTGAAAGCGGGAGACCCTCCTGCCGGCGTGGCACATCGATGTCGTGCGGGATCCATACCCCGCGCCGCCGTTCCTGCTCTGCCACGCCCCGGCCGATCCCCCGAGCGGTTACGCGCTCTGCGGGCACATCCATCCCGGCGTATGGCTGTCGGGCGTCGGCTTCGAATCGGCGCGCCTGCCGTGCTTCGTCCTGGGGCGTCGTCGCGCGCTCCTTCCAGCCTTCGGCCGGTTCACGGGACTTGCGCTACATCGGCCGCAACCCGGCGAGCGCATCGTCGCGATCGCCGGATCCAGGCTGTTTCCCGTGCCCGCCCCGGCGCCTGAGTAGCTCCCCGGCCGCACTGGGCGCAACGCGTCGCCTCACCGCGGTGCCCCCGGGCGCGAGGCGCACCGTTACGCAAGCCCAATTCGTCTCCTCCTGGTCGCGACCGGGCGCCGCTGCTGCATCGCCGCAAAATGGAACGAATGGCGTCGTTTATGCCCTGGCGCCGAAAGCGCAGCCCAAAACTTAGGCTAAGTTTCCCGAATCATGCTGCGCCGCATCCTCGCGCATCGCCCCGGAGGGTGCTCGCGCTGTGGCAAATCTGCAACGCGCGGTGCGGTTTTTTTAGAGCCGTCGCTGCCCGTGGACAACCCGGTGCACAACCGGTGCACGGGTTCGGGACAAGTGCGACATAGCGACGCAAGTCCTTGTTCGACAAGGCATCATTCCCGTTCAACGTTGTTGATCAAATAGTCCTTGCACTCGGGCTACCCAGCCACTATTCTTTGTGTACGCTACGCGCTCGGACACAATATCTAGTAGATTTTGGGGCAAGGACGGCATCGACTCGTTCATGCCGGGCGAGGAGGCCCGGCGAGCGCAGGAACAGCGGTGGCCACGTAGCCCACTTGGGCAGCGGGCCCACCCGCAACACGCGGCGCGACACGGCAATCAGCGGGCATTTGGCCCGGAAGTGGCCGTCCGCCACAAACGACCCGATTTGGACAGGAGAGCACCCCCATGCAATTAGCCAGCGCTTCCACCGGCACGGCCCATCAACCGCCCCACGACCTGCTGGCGGGTGAACCCGGAAGCGCCACTGCCCCCAGCGCCGACCCGCGCTTTGCCCAGTACAAGGTAATTCGCCGCAACGGCGCGGTGGTCGGTTTCGAGCCGGCGAAGATCTCGATTGCCATGACCAAGGCCTTCCTGGCCGTGAACGGGGGCCATGGCGCGGCCTCGGCGCGCGTGCGCGACGAAGTGGCCAAGCTGACCGACGTCGTCGTCGCCGCGCTGATGAAGCGCAAGCCGGAAGGCGGCGCGATCCATATCGAGGAGATCCAGGACCAGGTCGAGCTCGCGCTCATGCGCGGCGGCGAGCACGAGGTCGCGCGCGCGTACGTTCTGTATCGCGAGAAGCGCTCGCAGGAGCGGGCGCATGAAAAGGCGGCGCGGACCACGACCGCCGAGCCGGCGATCACCGTTCTCGACAATGGCGTGCAAAAGCCGCTCGACCTCGGCCGCCTCACCGCGCTGATCAAGGATTCGTGCGCCAACCTCGCCGACGTCGAGCCCGAGCGGATCTTCAAGGCCACGCTCAAGGACCTCTACAACGGCGTGCCAATGGAAGAGGTGCGCAAGTGTGTCGTGCTCGCCGCGCGCACGCTGATCGAGAAGGACCCGGCGTACAGCTTCGTCACTGCGCGCCTGCTCCTCGATGCGATCCGCTTCGAGGCCCTGGGCGAGGACGCAACGCAGGCGGAGATGGCGCACAAGTACGCCGAGTACTTCCCGCAATTCGTGAAGCATGGCGTCAAGATCGGCCTGCTCAACGAAGCGCTGACGCATTACGACCTCGAGCAGCTCGGCCAGGCGCTCAAGCCCGAGCGCGACCTGCAGTTCGGCTATCTCGGCCTGCAAACGCTCTACGACCGCTACTTCCTCATCGACCAGCACGATCCACGCTGGAATGCCGGGCGCAGGTTCGAGCTGCCGCAGTGCTTCTTCATGCGTGTCGCCATGGGTCTCGCGCTGAACGAGGTCGACCGCGAAGCGCGCGCGATCGAGTTCTACAACGCGCTGTCCACCTTCGACTTCATGTCGAGCACGCCGACGCTGTTCAACTCGGGCACGCACCGCTCGCAGCTCTCCTCGTGCTACCTGACGACCGTCGCGGACGACCTCGACGGGATCTACGAAGCCATCAAGGAAAACGCGCTGCTGTCGAAGTTCGCCGGCGGCCTCGGCAACGACTGGACCAATGTGCGCGCCATGGGCTCGCACATCAAGGGCACCAACGGCAAGAGCCAGGGCGTGGTGCCGTTCCTCAAGGTGGTGAACGACACCGCGGTGGCCGTCAACCAGGGCGGCAAGCGCAAGGGCGCCGTGTGCACGTACCTCGAGACCTGGCACCTCGACATCGAGGAGTTCCTGGAGCTGCGCAAGAACACCGGCGACGATCGCCGCCGCACGCACGACATGAACACGGCGAACTGGATCCCCGACCTGTTCATGAAGCGTGTCATGGAAGGCGGCGAATGGACGCTCTTCTCGCCCTCCGACGTGCCGGACCTGCACGACAAGTGGGGTCGCGCGTTCGAGGAAGCGTACACGCGCTACGAGGAGAAGGTCGCCCGCGGCGAGCTCAAGCTGTTCAAGCGCCTTCCCGCCCTGCAGCTGTGGCGCAAGATGCTGTCGATGCTGTTCGAGACGGGGCACCCGTGGATCACCTTCAAGGATGCCTGCAACGTGCGCTCGCCGCAGCAGCACGTGGGCACGGTGCACAGCTCCAATCTGTGCACGGAGATCACGCTCAACACGAGCGAGACGGAAATCGCGGTCTGCAACCTGGGCTCCGTCAACCTGCTCGCGCACATGAAGGTGATCGGCCAGGACGCCGACCAGCGCTACGAGCTCGATCACGCCAAGCTGCGCGCGACGATCCGCACCGCGATGCGGATGCTCGACAACGTCATCGACATCAACTACTACGCCGTCAACAAGGCGCGCAATTCGAACCTGAAGCACCGGCCGGTCGGCCTCGGCATCATGGGCTTCCAGGACTGCCTGCACCTGCTGCATCTCCCGTACGCGTCCGAAGGCGCGATGGAGTTCGCGGACCGCTCGATGGAGGCCGTGTGCTACTACGCCTACCTCGCCTCGACGGAGCTCGCCGAGGAGCGCGGCCGCTACGCCTCGTACCGCGGCAGCCTCTGGGATCGCGGCATCCTCCCGCAGGATTCGCTCAAGCTCCTGCGCGAGGAGCGCGGCGGGTACGTGGATGTCGACGAGACCGAATCCATGGACTGGTCGGCACTGCGCAAGCGCGTCGCCGAGCACGGGATGCGCAACTCGAATTGCGTGGCGATCGCACCCACGGCGACGATCTCCAACATCATCGGCGTGGGCGCCTCGATCGAGCCCGAGTACCAGAACATCTACGTGAAATCGAACCTCTCCGGCGAGTTCACGGTGGTGAACGAGCATCTCGTCGCCGAGCTCAAGCGGCTCAATCTCTGGGACGAGGTCATGGTGGCCGACCTCAAGTACTTCGACGGCTCGCTCGCCAAGATCGACCGCGTCCCGGCGCAGCTGCGCAGCCTTTATGCAACGGCCTTCGAGGTGGATGCCAAGTGGATCGTCGAAGCCGGTGCGCGCCGCCAGAAATGGATCGATCAGGCGCAGAGCCTGAACATCTACATGGCGGGCGCGTCCGGCAAGAAGCTCGACGAGACCTACAAGCTGGCGTGGGTGCGCGGCCTCAAGACGACCTATTACCTGCGCACGCTGGCGGCGACGTCGGCCGAGAAGTCCACCGGCAAGGGCGGCGAATTGAACGCGGTGCCGGCGACGGGAGGCGCAATGGCGGCGGCGAAGGAAGCGGAGCCGAAGATGTGCCTCATCAACGACCCGACCTGCGAGGCATGCCAGTAGCCACGCGAAGACGAAGGGCTTTGGAGGTCAGGCTTCGGTCTGACATTGCTGAGAAACAAGGACTGTCCGGAGGGAGCGCCAGACGATGAACGAACCGGGATGGAACCGACGCAGAACGGCGCTCGCGCCGCGGATGGCCTGTCGCTCCCGTGCCTCGGGCGCATGCCCGATCACCGCGTGAACGGCATCAACTACGGCGGTCTCCTGTTCACGAACCCGGTCCCCCTCGCCTACGCCCTCGCCCCGAACGATCCGGGTCTCTTTGCCATCCAGGTGCGCAATCTCAGCTACGGCCCCCTGCCCTTCCAGCCGATTGCCTTCGGCGGGGCGGCAAACCTGCCGAACGTTGCCTTCGAGGCGTTGGCCGACTATGACGAGTGGCGCGCCCACCGCCTCGCCGACAGCGGACTGTTCGTGTCCTACTGCGCCCTGCGTTACGAGTCGGAATCGTACCGGGCGTCGATGCAGGTGGAACTCGGGGCGCAGTACCTGCGGCGCGCTGCTGCCGGGCCGGTCGGCGAAGCGCTGGCGTATGCGACCGCGTTGCGCCGGGACGTGAAGTGAGGCCACCGGCAACAGGTGTCACTTTTCGGCGACGTTCGCCATGGAATGCGGTTTGGGCGTTAAAGACTTGAAGGCGATCAAGGATTGTGCAATCGGCGCCGTATTCGCCGCGCGCGCAATGATACGGATCAATACCGGGCGTGCTGGCGCCGATATACATGGAAGGACGCGCCAGATCAGCGACGCGACGGCACAGCGGCTTTCGGACGCAGTGCCGGAGCAGGTGATGGAGAGAGGGCGATGCCCTCCGCAGTGGCAGTACGGCGGTCGTAGTGCAGTGATCGGGCCGCGAGGCCCGCAGGAGTTGGTAGGAGGCGTGACGGCCCGCAAGCAGACGGGCGGCGCGTCGCGAGGCAACGGAACCGAAGAACCGCACCGCGTAACCCGGACAGGAGGGTGAAACGATGAACGCCAAAGCCGACGAATGGGAGCACTACACCGACGAGATGGGACGGCGCCACTGGCGCTGGCCAGCCTCGGACGTGCGGGACGTGCGCATCAAGGCGGAAGGACAACGCCGGCACGTACCGCTCCCCGAACCGGCACGCAGCCGCGAGATGCCCAAACGGCGCCACGGCTGATGAGCAGGACGCAGTAGCAGCATCGGTGAAGCCGAAAGGCGGCGTCACCACGGCAGCGCGGAGCAGGCACGAACCGAGGAAGGCGGGCAACCGCCGGTTCGCGGCGCAGCCGGTTCATCACCCTCGCCCAATGTGGAGGTCGGAAGTGGCCAGATACGAGAGCGTGCAGCGCCATGTGATCGAAGCGCGGTATCTAGGTGATTACAAGGTGTGGCTGGAGTTCAACGACGGTCGCAAGGGAGTGGTCGATCTCGCCGACGAGCTGTACGGCGAGCACTTCGAGCAGCTGCGCGACCGGATTCGCTTTGCGGACTTTTACCTGGATTACGGGCTGGCGACGATCGCGTGGCATCACGGCGTCGACTTCGCCCCGGACTATCTGTACGAGAAGCTGAGCGCGATGCACTGAATCCCACCGCCGGCCCCGCCCTCGCCCGCCAAGAGGCGAAATCGCACCCCGCGCCCAACGGCGCGGGGTGGTGACCAAGCGGTGGTGACGTGATCGATGCCCGCAGTTCAGGCGCAAGTTGAATGGGTTTTGGAGGTCAGGCTTCGGCCTGACAGGTGGTTGGAAAGGTAGCGCCGAAGATCAGGCTCGAGCCTGACAGGCGTGATGGGCTGTACCGCTCAGGCTGCAACGCCTGAACAGGAGGAACGCCATGGTTTCGATCGGGTGGTTGCTTCTGGCTTTCATCATCGGCGGGTACGCCGGCGCAATTCTGGTCGGCCTGATGAGCATCAACCCGCCCGGTGCAGGCGAACGCGACATGGAGGCCGCCGAGGAGGCGGACGACGAAGACATGCAGCTCAGCGCGTAGAACCGCACGGAACGGCATCGAATCGCACCACGCGACCCTGCGCCAGCAGGTCAGGCTTCAGCCCGGCGCAGGGACCGTGGCAACGACTGGCGTGGCCAGGCGAAAGCCTGCTCCGCTTCACTTTCGACCTTGTCAACAACCGCGCCTCCCACAAGAACCAAATAGCGTCTGAAATCAATCATCAACAGCTTGACCGCGCCAACCGCGCACCCCCACCGAAGATTCAGGAGACTTGCCCCATGCTGACGTTCGAAGACGACTTCGCCACCCCGGCCCCCAGCCCGAAGGTGCAGCCGTCCATGCCCCAGACGAGCCGTGCTTCCAGCGCAGGAATCCTTGCCCGCGAAGCCCCCGTCCGTGACCTCGACGCGGAGCAACAGGCGATGAGCAACGGCTTTCGCCGTGTCCGCATCGAAGACAAGCGCGTGATCAACGCGCAGGCCGACGTCAACCAGCTCGTCCCGTTCAAGTACAAGTGGGCGTGGGACAAGTACCTCGCGGGCTGCGCCAACCACTGGATGCCGCAGGAAGTGAACATGCAGCGCGACATCGAGCTGTGGAAGAACCCCAACGGCCTGACCGACGACGAGCGCCTCATCGTCAAGCGCAACCTCGGCTTCTTCGTCACGGCCGATTCGCTCGCCGCGAACAACATCGTCCTCGGCACGTACCGGCACATCTCCGCGCCCGAGTGCCGCCAGTACCTGCTGCGCCAGGCGTTCGAGGAAGCGATCCACACGCATGCATACCAGTACATCGTCGAGAGCCTCGGGCTCGACGAAGCGGAGATCTTCAACGCGTATCACGAAGTGAAGTCGATCCGCGACAAGGACGAGTTCCTGATCCCGTTCATCGATACGCTCACCAACCCGATGTTCAAGACCGGCACGCCGGAAACCGACCAGGAGCTCCTGAAGAGCCTGATCGTGTTCGCGTGCATCATGGAAGGCCTCTTCTTCTACGTGGGCTTCGTGCAGATCCTGGCGATGGGCCGGCAGAACAAGATGACGGGTGCGTCCGAGCAGTACCAGTACATCCTGCGCGACGAGTCGATGCACTGCAACTTCGGCATCGACCTCATCAACACCATCAAGCTCGAGAACCCGCACCTGTGGACGCCCGAGTTCAAGGAAGAGATCGGCGGGCTCATCCGGAAAGGTGTCGATCTCGAGTATGCCTACGCGGAAGACACGATGCCGCGCGGCGTGCTGGGTCTCAACGCGACGATGTTCAAGGAGTACCTGCGCTTCATCGCCAACCGCCGCTGCCAGCAGATCGGCATCGACGCGCTGTTCGACAAGGCGGACAACCCGTTCCCGTGGATGGCGGAGATGATCGATCTCAAGAAGGAGAAGAACTTCTTCGAGACGCGGGTCACGGAATACCAGACCGGTGGCGCACTGAACTGGGAGTAGGCCTCCCCGTCTGCTCATGGTGATGTGGCCCGCGACGTACGACACCGGACACATCATGATCGGCGTCGCGCTCGCCGATGCGACACGGATTTCCACCGCGCCACGGCGCTGCCGGATCGCCTGCCGGCATCCGGTCGAGCGGGCTGCAAACGCCGCGGCCACCACGATTCAGCACGTGCGTGTAGATCATCGTGGTGGCGACATCGCGATGGCCGAGCAGCTCCTGCACGGTGCGGATGTCGTAGCCCGCATCGAGCAGGTGCGTCGCAAACGAATGACGTAGCGTGTGCGGCGTCGCCGGCTTGGACACTCCCGCTGCCACGACAGCTGCGCGCACTGCCCTTTGCACCGCCTGCTCGCTCACGTGATGCCGCGCCATGACTCCCGTCCGCGGGTCGACCGCATGCGACCGCGCCGGGAACACGTACTGCCAGGCCCAGGCACGCGCGGCGTCGGGGTATTTGCGCGCGAGTGCGTCAGGCAGGAACACCGCACCGGCGCCATTGGCCAGATCACCCCGATGAAGCGTGCGAACGCGATCGAGATGCGCCCGCAGCGGCGCCACGAGTACGCCGGGCAGCATCGTGATGCGGTCCTTGGCACCCTTGCCGTCGCGTACGAGGACCTCCCGTCGCGCGAATTCGACGTCCTTGACCCGCAACCGCAGCGCCTCGAGCAGGCGCAGTCCCGTGCCATAGAGGAGTTGCCCGATCAGTGCATGGGTGCCGCTCAGCCGATCAAGGACCAGGGCGACTTCCTGACGCGTAAGGACGACCGGCAAGCGCATCGGCACTTTCGCCTGCTCGACGTTGTCGAGCCATGGAAGCTGCGCATCGAGCACCTCGCGATAGAGGAAGAGCAGCGCGCTTTTCGCCTGGTTCTGCGTCGAGGCAGACACGTGGCGGGCCACCGCCAGGTGCGTCAGGAATGCCTCTACCTCGGGTGCGCCCATCGCCGCCGGATGGCGCTTCCCGTGGAACAGCACGAAGCGGCGGATCCAGTCCGTATAGGCCTGCTCGGTACGCAGGCTGTAGTGCTTCAGACGTATCTTGTCGCGCACGCGATCAAGCAGACGCGGCGCGGCTGGATCGGCAATATTCGACGTAGTCATTAGGACGGGCTAACGGAAGCGACAACGATGATTCTTTGGACAATCTGCACGCACCGCTATTGGACTAGAAGACGATTGACGCCGTGTGCTGCGTCGCTTAGGCAGTCTACTTTTCGTTAGACATGGTCAGCGGCGCAACGCCACGATCACTCCCGACGCCGCTGATTCAGGAGCATTTCACGCAGTCCATGGGCATCGAGCCTTTCGCCGTCGGAATGCGCCGCAAGATCATGGCGATGGCGGAGTCCGCACCGAACTTCCACTCGAGTCATGCGACACGTTCAGCATGTAGTCGGCGTGGCACGACCGTCTCATCTCGTCGAGCGAGCTCAGGAGCGTCGCAGCATCTGGTAATACGTCGACTGTGCTTCGAGTCACGATGACTTGGAGAACGCGGTGTCGACACTGTACTTTGGAGCAACCTGCATCAGATTGATGGCGCTACGGGCATCCACGCTGGCCTCACCTGTCGTGCAACTGAGCCGCCGTAATGCCGCGCCTAACCCTGCGTTCGAGCGGACGCCGATCGGCGTTGCTTCAGCCAGCTGGCGCTTCCACGGCGCCGCTCAACGCTGTCGTTAGAGCTCACCGTGCTGACGGACGCTGCAGTACCGATAGTCGTATCGGGCATTGCTATCGTGCTTGGACGTCACGGCGGTCTGCATTACGCGTAGCTGCATCGCGGCGTGAACAGCTCGATGCGAAGAGCGGCTTCTGTCGCTCTGGTCCAGCGCAAACGATCCGCACTCGCCGGTGCTCGTCGAAATCTCAATCATTCGACGTCGTGTTGCGACGGACCGCGGTCGTGCAGCTCTGGCACGAGTACATCACCTACTGCAGCAACTCCATTCGCAGTCGCGTGATCACAGCGGCTAGAGCTGCTGTCGGAACTGGCCGCGAGTCCGGTATCGGGCTTAAGCGATCGATATGGCAGTCTTAGTGCCGCAGGGACACGTAGACATCTTTCAGACACATCGCGTTGCAATCGGAGTACTGCGCGTGCTCAAAATACTCAGTCTTTGTCGGCGCAGTAAGCGGATCAGTAGCTCTAACCCTGCGTTCGAGCGGACGCCGATCGGCGTTGCTTCCGCCAGTCGGCGCTTCGCACGGCGCCGCTCAACTTGTCGTTGGGCATCAGGTCGCCGCGTCACGCGTATTGGAGTATTCTCTGCCGCATGAAAATGGCGACTGGAAAGGTTGTTGGCGGAAAGGTCGTCCTCGAAGGTGTTTCTCTTGCAGAAGGGACTTCGGTGACTGTCCTTGCCAGAGACGATGACGGCGTCTTTGACCTCACGCCCGAACAGGAAGCGGAACTGCTACTGTCCATCGCTGAGGCCGACCGCGGGGACACTGTTCCTGCCGAAGAAGTGCTCGCGAAGCTCGCTCGTCGGCATACCTAGGTGTGAAGGTCCGCGTCACGAAGCGAGCGCAAGCCCAGATTGACCGGGCCGCTCAGTGGTGGGACGACAATCGCGATCTTGCGCCCGAAGCCTTCGACGAGGAACTCGCGGAGGCTTTCTTGCTTCTGGCATCCGAGCCTGGCGTCGGCGCACCGATGACGGCAGCACGTGCCGTGGGCGTGCGACGGCTGCACCTGGCGAGGATTCGTTACCACTTGTACTATCGTATCCGCGGCAACGAGGTGGAGATTCTCGCACTATGGCACACCAGTCGCCGAGGCGAGCCGTCACTGTAGGTGACGTCACGATGCCCAACCCGGCGTTCGAGCGGACGCCGATCGGCGTTGCTTCTACCAGTCGGCGCTCTACGCGGCGCCGCTCAACTCGGTCGTTGGGCGTCATGATCGCAGACCCAGCCGCTCTGGCTTCGATACAGAAGCAGTGGGCCGTCGTAGCTCGATTCTGCAGCGCTAGCCATCGCCAGTTTCAGATTCCAGGCGGGCCTTTCATCAACGAGACTCCTCCGGAGAGCTTCTTCAATCTTCCGCTGCTGCTCGCGTACGCAGTATTGGATCAAGTACTCGACGAATTCATTATTCAAGGAGTCGTTCCTAAGCCAGGAGGGCGGCCGCTCCTCGGTGCAAAGATGGCGGCGTCTCGCAGCGTGATACCTTGGCAAGACTATGCCCGCGTTGAATGTGGGAAGGACAAACGCAACGATATCGCCCACGAAGGGACGCTCCTTGACCGCGAATCGTGCATACGTGCCATTCAAGCTATCGAGCTCGAACTCAAGGCGTGGCGTATCTTGCTATGACGCGGCTCTGCTGCCCGGAGCCAACATGATCACGCCCAACCCCACGTTCGAGCGGACGCCGATCTGCGTTGCCGTTCTCAGTTGGCGCTCGCACGGCGCCGCTCAACTCGTTCGTTAGGCGTCACGCGGATGGAGACCGTCCACGATCATTATCTCTGGATGCAAGTGTGCGAGATATTGAAATGGCACAACAAGGGTCCTGACCAGTGCATCGACACTTTGAATCGCCTGTGGCGGGAACACGGCGAGGTCCGCAGTCCGAATGGCGAGGCTCTACTCGACGTTCCCACCCTAGCCGAAGACATGCTCACGGTATCGCCGGAGCTATGGCCGCTAAGTCGTCTTTTGACGCTCAAGCGATCGCACCAGCGCAATAGCCCACTGTTCTTCCCACCGCTGATCATCCTGAACTGGTTCGATCGATACTTTATTTTGGACGGCACTACCCGAATCAATTTCTGGGCCGGGCATGCCAATGCTGGACCTCATGCGGTCCTGCTGCTTTCGAGGCGCAAAAATGGCGCCTAACCCTGCGTTCGAGCGGACGCCGATCGGCGTGGCTTCAACCAGTTGGCGCTCCTACGGCGCCGCTCAACGCTCTCGTTAGGCGCCCTCCGCACATGGATGCCGAGATCCTTCGCGAGTTGGTCCAGATCAAGTGGTGGATGGCCGCGCTTGTTATTGGTTTGCTCACGCTCACGGTCATTCGCACGTGGATAGATGTCCGTCGCTCTGGAGGTCCGAGCGAGGTGCTACGTCGGAGCTTTGCGAATCGCGCGAAATCGCTGCTTGAGGCGGGCCGCGCGGCCGAGTTGCTGAAATTGGCTGAGAACCGGGTCGAAGCGGCACCTGGTGACGCTTTCGCATTCTGGTATCTCGCTCAGGCCGCCTATCGTCTTGGCGACACCGCTGCGGCGCTGAAATCCATCCAGAAAGTTGGGGAGCTTCAACCCGACTGGCGCGAGGCTCACGTCGATCCGTTCATTCGTGCGCTCGGCGCGGGCACGGGCGAGCCGCAGTGGTCAATTCCGAGTATGGGACATCATGGTCCTAGCAAGCCTCATTAGCCAGCCAGCGCCTAACCGTAAGTTCGAGCGGACGCCGATCGGCGTGGCTTCTCCCAGTCGGCGCTCGCACGGCGCTGCTCAACGCTGTCGTTA
>CAWEYW010000010.1:0-288716 GCA_963813415.1 uncultured beta proteobacterium
CGGATTTTAAGTCCGCTGTGTCTACCAATTTCACCACCCGGGCGTGGGCCGCATTCTAGCCGACGGCCATTCCCATTCGCTGCGATGGTGAGCGTCAGTCGCCTGCCGGCGCGATCGTCGCACCGTCGACGCCGCTGTCACGCAGAAGTTGTGCAGCGAGCCCCGAAGCCTTCACGTCCTCGATGAAATCGGCAAGGTAACGCTGGGCGCCGAAACGACCCTTCGGCACGCCGGCCGCTTGCCGGATGATCATGAAGCTGCCGTCGATGACCCGCAGGCCGGGAGTGCTCGCTGCAGCTGCTACCAGCGGCTGCCTGACTCCGGCGACCGCCTCGAGTCCCTCGTTCAGGAAGAGCTCGATTGCGGCTCGGGAGCTGGCTGCGCGCACCAGCTGCGCATGGCGGATGTGCCGCGTCAGGAAAAGATCGTACGCAGTCTTGAGCCCGACCGCGATGCGCACGCCGGCGCGGTCGACGTCTTCGATGGAATGCAATGGCGAATCGACGTGCACCATGTAAGTGCCCTCGATGTGGACATACGCGTTCGTGAATTCGATGTCGATTGCGCGATCGGCGTCGACAGCGAGGAAAGCCACGTCCCAGGCGTCCTGCCTGACCGCATCGGCGAGCTTGCCTGCCGTATCGTATGGGACGAACTCGATGGGCACGCCGGCGCGCCGCGCAATCTCACGTGCGAGCGCCGGACCTATCCCGCGGAGCGTGCCGGTCGCGTCGCGCTGCGCGATGACCGGATTGCCGAGATTGATGCCGGCACGCATTACGCCGCTCGGCGCCAGCTCGGCCAGCACCTCCCGCGAGGCTGGAGCATTTTGCGCTATTGCCATTTGCCTAGCATACCGCAGCGAACGCAGGGCAGCAGCTTGCGCTTCACTGTTACGGACGACGTTGCGGCCGGATGATGCGCCGTTGCAATCGATCACCTCGATTCTGATGCATCCTTACCCATGCAGACGCACACCAATGGCCGGCATGGGGCTTCGGGTGAGCGTCACGCGCCTGTAACCGCCGCGCCATCTATCCGTCACGGCCGCCGCTTAGCCTTTCAAGGCATGTGGCGAAACCAGTCCGCCCCCCAACGGGCACCCGAACGAGGGTGCGCTGCGTGATCCCTCGTGCTCGCGTCTGAGGCCTTCGAAAGTACCCACAAGGGGAAGCGCGGCGTCCGCCGCCTGGTCAATGCTCTCCTCTATTCCCTCGCCGGACTGCGGCAGGCATATGGCCACGAAAGCGCGTTCCGTCACGAGATCGCGCTCGCCCCTGCACTGATCCCAGCTGCGCTGATGCTGCCTTTCGGTGCCCATCGAGCGCGTGTTGCTGGTCGGGTCCGTGCTGCTGGTGCTGATCGTAGAGCTCCTCAATTCCAGCGTCGAGGTAGCAGTGGACCACATTGGTCTCGACACTCATCGCCTGGCGAAGGGCGCCAAGGATCTCGGGATCGCGGCAGTTCTGGTTGCGCTGATCATTCGCACTTTCACCGGGGTCGTCATTGCGCTTCCCGTGATCCGCGTCAGTACGGGCCTGCCGTCATGCACCTCCCCGAACACCACGCGCTTCGATGCGCGGCATCACATCAGGCAGGCATTTCCCCGCCTTGCGAACCTCCCAGCCTGTTACCACGGCCGCAAAGATCGATGGTGAACGGCGGCGAGGCTACCTCATGACTCCGCCACGCGACGAGTTGCCCGCCGCAGCGACCGGGCACCGCTCCCACCACCGAGGGCGCGGCCCGCGCCTTTCTTCGCGCCCACGCTATCGCTCGATCTGGATCTCCGACGTACACCTCGGAACCGCAGGCTGCCAGGCGACCCAGCTGCTCGATTTTCTGCGCCATGCGGAGTCCGATTACCTGTACCTGGTCGGCGACATCGTCGATGGGTGGCAGCTGCGCAAACGCTGGTTCTGGCATCAGTCGCACAACGACGTCGTGCAGAAGGTGCTGCGCAAAGCACGCAAAGGCACCGAGGTCGTGTACATCCCGGGCAACCACGACGAGGCAGCGCGGCATTACCTCGGCATCGCACTCGGCGGCATCAGGATCCTCGAGGAAGTCGTGCACGTGACGGCCGACGGCAAGCGCCTCCTGGTGACGCACGGCGATCTCTTCGATGGTGTCGTCCAATGTGCCCGGTGGCTGGCGTTGCTCGGCGACGCGGCCTACACCGTCGCGTTGCGCATAAACCGTCACTTCAATACCGTTCGCGCGCGGCTCGGCATGCCGTACTGGTCGCTGTCGCAGTTCCTGAAGCACAAGGTGAAGAACGCCGTCAGCTATATCGGCGCTTTCGAGAAGGCGCTCGCTCAGGAGGCGCAACGCCGCGGTCTGGATGGGGTCATCTGCGGCCACATCCACAAGGCGGAGATTCGAGAGATCGACGGGATTCTGTATTGCAACGACGGCGACTGGGTCGAGAGTCTCACCGCCCTTGCCGAAACCTACGACGGGAAGCTCCACATCATCGACTGGAGCAGGCGTGACGCGAAAAGGCGCCCGGAACCCATGGAGGAGCACACGGATGAGGATTCTGATCGCGACCGACGCGTGGTCGCCGCAGGTTAACGGCGTCGTCACGACGCTGCGTAACACGGTCCGGGAGCTCGAGGCAGCCGGGCACGACGTGGCGCTCGCGAGCCACGCGGGGCTGCGCACCATTCCGTGTCCCAGCTACCCGGAGATCCGTCTCGCGATTGCCCCGGGGAAGCACGTGGACCGCATGATCGAAGCTTATGCGCCGGACGCGGTGCACATCGCCACCGAGGGTCCGATCGGGCTTGCCACGCGACGCCACTGCATCCAAGCGGGGCGGCGCTTCACCACCGCGTTTCATACCCAGTTCCCGGAGTACGTGCACGCCCGATGCCGATTGCCGCTGTCGGTAACCTATCGCTGGCTGCGGTGGTTTCACGATCACTCAGCGGCCCTGATGGTTCCGACGCGCGAGATGCATCGCAGGCTCGAACGGCGTGGTTTCCGCAATCTGGCATTCTGGTCACGTGGCGTGGACATGGAAGTGTTCCACCCTGCGGAGCGCATGCCGCTGGTGCACCAGCGGCCGATCTTTCTCTATGCCGGTCGCATCGCCGTCGAAAAGTCGATCGAGGACTTCCTGCGTCTCGACCTCCCCGGCACGAAGTGGGTGGTCGGTGACGGGCCAGCGCGCCCCGCACTTGAGAAACAGTTCCCGCGCGCGGTATTCCACGGCGTGAAGCACGGCAAGTCGCTGGCGCACTATTATCAGCAGGCGGACGTTTTCGTGTTCCCCAGCCGCACCGACACGTTTGGTCTGGTGATGGCGGAGGCGATGGCATGCGGTACGCCAGTGGCCGCACTGCCGGTGACCGGTCCCATCGATGTGGTGCGCGAGCCGCGGGCGGGCGTGCTCGATCACGATCTGCGTCGCGCGGCCGTCGCGTGTCTGGCTCTCGATCGCGACGCGGTACGCGATTACGCGCTCCGCTTCAGCTGGGCGGGCGCAACGCGTCAATTCGTGCAAAACCTGACGCCCGCGGTGCTCCGAGGGGCGTCAGTGGTGCCGTGATTGCGCAACGCCGCGCAGGGCCGGGTGCAGCAAGCACAAGCGCAAGATCGTCAGCGCCAACGCCAGTGCCCACTGCGCCACGCGAGAGATGCGCGTCGGTGACATTGCAGAGCCGAGAAGTTCCGAATGCTACGTTGTCGTTCCATCCACACGGGCCATGCACGCGACTGCGGCCGCGGGGTGCAACCGGCGACCATCGCTACCGCCAGAACGGCTTCGTGGCGACGAACGTTTTCCACGTGCTGTCCAACCGGGTGCGCAGCTCCTGCTCACGCGCGGTCACGTCGACTCTCCACAAGCCGATGAGCTTCTTCTCGGCTGCCGAACTTGCGATCGATTGCATGAGCATGACTGCCGTATCGAGATCGTTCCAGTCCCCCAAAACGCTTTGCACCTTCGCAAGGCGACGCAGGTATCGGTCCGCCTGCTTGCGGCGATACACGTCGGCGAGGAATTCGGCAGCGTAGCGCATCTTCTTCGCCTGGATACGTACGCGATGCCGTTCCGCCGCCGTAAGCTTCCCGAGGTCCCTGGCACGATCACACAGACGCCTGCGCACCTTGCTCAATACGGTGCGGCCGAGGCGGGAAACGCTGCGGTTCTTCCCCGCCACTCCGGCGGCACGCTGGTTTTCGATCACCCATCCCAGCGCGAGCACGATCCGCTGAAAGCGACGGCCGTCGAGCGCCTGCTGCAGCTTGCGATGGGCGTCACGACGCGCACGGGAGATCCTCCCCTCGAAGTCTGTGCGAGGTCCGGCCATTTTCGCCTGGACGCGGATTGCCGGCCATATCTGTGTTTCGAGGACGTCCCAGTCGCGCGCCTTGCCCAGCAAGTTCCACAGCCATTTCAGCTCCCTGTCCAGGCGCGGTGAGAACGTCGGCAAACGGGCGGCCTCCGCCAACAGCGTCGTCACGCGCAGCCGCCTCAAGCCGACCCGCAACTGGTGCACGTATTCGGGGTCAAGCGTCGTCCGGCTGCCATCGATGTTGCTCTCGAGCTGCGCGAGCGCTTCCGTTGCTGCGGCTACCGTCAGCTCGCCAGCGGTGCACCGGCGGGGTGTCGCAAGTGCTCGTGCCTTGCGTGGTCCGGATGACGTGCCCGCCAGGAGTGCATAACCGCGCTCCGCCTTGGTGGCCACGAGAAGCCGCAAGCCGGAGATTTCGGTAACGAGCTCGAACGCCAGTTCGTATAGTCGTCGCACGTCGCCCGACTTGAGTTCCAGCTCGAGTTCGCACAGCGACGTCTCCGCCCCGGAAGATCGATCGATCACGATCTTGCCCTCGTCCTGCGCGAGCTCGGCGACAGTCCCGTCTGCGAACGTCACGCGATGTACGGTCCGCAGCACTTCCGACGCGAAGACGGGTTCAAGAGCATCGGCAGCGGCGATGAGGCCCCGCTTCAACTTGGCACCAGCGTCGAGCGCGTCGGAGAGACGCGGGTGTTCGTCGTCCAGGGGTGTCTCGTACTCGTATCGGGTTGCGTTGGCACGTGTCGCGAGCTTCACCGTCTGGACCCACGACTTGCCATCCCATCGCGTTCGCAAACCCACGCCCGCAGCCTGCAGGGAGCGTTGTGGCGTGTCCCAATAGATGGACTTCAGCTCGAGTTTGACTGGAGGGGAGACTTGCGCCTTCGCGAGCGCGCGCGCACCGATCACCCCTTCGAATGCCGTCCGGGTGGCGGTCAATCGGAGCTCGGTTTCGACTGGCTTGTTTTTCATGTCCCTTCCCTGGTGATGGTGTCATGTCTTTGCCGCGCTCGTGCAATATGCTTGCCGCGCCGTCGCCGCGTGCGGCTCCGGCTTGATTGCCGCCACCTTTTCGCTCACGGTCATGCCACGGGCGTGAGGATTCGCCGTTGGCCGCTCGTGACTGGCTCGGCCCCGCGATGGCGGTACCGGCGGGTTTCGCTCGCTGCATTTTGACCCGGCCATGCCGCCGCCGGACGATTCCTCCGTGGGTTGCCCGATGCTTTTTCCGAGAGCCTTCGCAATGCCACGCCGGTGTGCGCATCGGCCCGGACGGAGAGTGGCTAATCGCTGGGGTGAACGCCGTGTCGTACGATTTCGCGTTTGAGCGCTACAGATTTCCCCCTCGTTGCCTGGCCGCGTATGAGCGGCTCATGCTCGCGGCCCGCGCAAGCCCCTGCGGTCGATCGAATGGTCAGGCACGGTGTTGCGCTGGCGGGACCTTCCGTTCGCCCGCGGATCGTCTTACGCACCTGCTGGGGGCACTGGGCGATGTGCGTTCCGGCCTTGGCAGACGCGCGACGGCGTTGGTCGACGGAATCGAGGACGGATCGCTCGCACGAAGGACAGCGGGGGGCGGTCGGAATAGTCCGCTTCGGTCGGTGCTGGTCGCGGCTGCTTGCTCCCGACCCCCGGCGCTTCCTTCCGCTTGTTGAACCGTCCCCAGGCTGGAGCTGCAATGGAGTCAGTCGTCGCGCAGCCCCGGCCGCCGATCACCGGACCCCGTGCGTCGGACCCGTTGAAACCCCTCTCCCGTGAACGCGGCACCCAATGCAAACCAGATACTCGCCATGCCCCAATCACGCTGCTCGGCGATCGTCATTACCGCTGCCAGGTAGAACAACAAGGCTGCCGCCCAATTCCAGTAGGGCATACGGTCCCCCCTTCGTCGCGGAACAGCCCTTATCATGCCTGCAGAGCGGCTCGGAAATGATGACAGTTTTGTGACAGCGGCCCGCCGCGCCAGCGAGTCGGACCGTCCCACATACCATGCATCGGCGAAGCTCATGTCTCGCCGTATCCAGGGCGGGTCGACGTGATCGGAAATAACGACACGGAAGCACGCTCGCTGCAGATGCAGTGCAATTGCCGAGCCGAGTTCGGCACAGCCGAGCACGATCGCGAGCTCTCTCTAATCGGTCGCCATGGTGTCTCCCCCAAGCGACACACATTACGCGCGCTGTGACAAAGATGTTGCGCACGCCTGGCAGGGCCGGCAAATCTGAAGGCCATGCTTAGCAGGCGGCCGTCACAAACCGGCAATGCAACGAGGCTAAGGTTGCTCGTCCACCACCGACAAGGAGTTGCGCGACCATGGCGTACTACCGCTTCGAGGTTCCCGGAGGGGAGTTCGTTCTCCAGGGTGATCTCTACTGGCAGGTGATGTTCAATGGCATCCAGATCGGCGGGCTGTATCGGCACCCGCAGGATGCATTGCACGCGATCGGCAGAAGGCGCGAAGCGCTGTTGGCCGGCCCCGACCTGACCGGGATCGCCGACCCGCCGCGCGACTTGCAGGCGTGGGAGACGGCAATCTGCTACGCCGCCGCGGCGGCGTGACGCGGCCCGGGGCGGCGCGGCCAATCGCTGCGACGCGCCGGGATATGCCGCTGCTCAGGATCGGCGGCGGAGCACCGATCGTGCACGCCGATGCACGAAGGTCGGCACGAAGTCGGCGATGCGGGCTTTGGCCTTCAGATCCTCCAACTCGGCCTCGTACACGGATTGCACATCGGCAATGGCACGGTGCTCCTCTTTGGCGAGCGACTCTATCGCCCGCCGGTGCATCGCGGCCTCTGCGTCGTCCTTGTAAAGCTTCATCGCACTCCTCGTGATCGTCCGGCTCTCAGTGCTGCAATTTTAGCGCGTCGCACGGTGCAATTAGTAGGGCATGGCTGGGACAAGTTGTAGGCGGCGGTCAACACAGGCAGATGTAATCGCTGGCACGGTCGCGGACGCCCGGCTGCAAAGGGCGTGCCAAATATCGTTGTCATCAAATGGTCATACCGCGCGCGCAGCATCGATGACTCCGAATCGGAGGAGCCCAATGGATCTCATTCTCTGGCGGCACGCCGAGGCCGAACCAGGCGAACCGGACCTTGGAAGGCGACTCACGTCCAAGGGACAGAAGCAGGCCGAGCGCGCGGCAGAGTGGCTCGAGCGCCAATTGCCCGACAGCTGCCGCATCTTCGCCTCGCCGGCCGACCGGGCGCAGCAGACCGCACGCGCGCTGAAGCGCAAATTCCGTACCGCGGACGAATTGGGTCCGGGGGCGTTACCCGAGTCGCTGTTGGTAATCGCGAAGTGGCCCGACGCGCGCGATCCCGTGCTGCTGATCGGCCATCAGCCGACGTTCGGACGACTCGCCGCGCTCCTGCTCGCCGGCGAGGAAGCGCCATGGTCAATGCGCAAGGCAGCGGTGTGGTGGCTGACAAACCGCGAGCGCAACGGTGAAGCGAGCGTTGCGCTGCGCTGTGCGATCGGACCCGACTGCCTTTAGGCCGCTGAGAGCAGGTCGAGATTGACCGCGGCCAGAGGTGACGCGCGACGGCCTGTGCCCGTGCAACACCACGTCAGGAATCACTGCAGAACCTGTCGATGTCCTGTGAGCCACTGTCGCCGGTGAATCGCGCCGGCCGCCGGCAAGCGGCTTGGGAAGCGCTGCCGGCGAGGGAACGCCGCAACGCGGCAAGACGCTCCAAAGCGGCGACGGGCCTCTCGACCTTCGTCGCGACTTTGCCCACGTAAACGGCCCCCGCCGACCCGTCCAGCGAGAGCTGATCACCTTCGTGAAATGTCGATCCGCCAAGCACGATGCTACGGTTCGCAAGATCGATGCGTAGCGCGGTGCAGCCGACCACGCACGGAAGCTCGAGCTGGCGCGCTATCACGGCCGCGTGGGACGTACGTCCACCGGTTGCAGTGAGGATTCCGCTCGCGGAAATCATGCCGACGATGTCGTCCGTGGAGGTATCGTCGCGGACAAGGAGCACGGAACCGGCGACAGCGATCCGTTGCGCAGCCTCTGCGTCCAGCGCGATTCGTCCGGTGCAGATGCCGGCATTCGCCGGAGTGCCGAATGCCACCTGCCGAATGCCGTCACGCATCTCGAGTACGTTCCGGCCAATGGCCTCCGGGGAAATCAGTTCGATCCGCGACAACGACTCGTCCGGCGTGATCACACCACTGTCGGCGAGGTCCAGTGCAATCTGCAGCGCTGCCCAAGCCGTGCGCTTGCCCGAGCGCGTCTGCAGCACGAAAAGGCGCCCATCGGCAAGCGTGAATTCGAATTCCTGCATGTCCCGAAACGCGGCTTCAAGGACCTCGGCCGTCCGTGCGAGCTCACGGTAGGTATTCGGCATGAGGCGTGCCAGACGCGCGGCATCCTCCGCATTCTCGCGACCCGATACCACGTCCTCGCCCTGTGCATTGAAGAGGAAGTCGATATAAAGCGACGACGTGCCGTCGGTGGGATTGCGGGTGAAGGCGACACCGGCGCCGGAGGTAATGCCACCATTGCCATAGACCATTTGCTGCACGGTGACCGCCGTGCCGCCTGCGTCAGGGATTCCATGCAGCTTCCGATATGCAGCAGCCTTCTGGCTGTCCCAGGACTTGCGGACGGCGCGGATTGCGCTCTCCAGTTGCTCGTGCACATCCTGCGGGAATGGCTGTCCGGCGTGGCGTTCGTAAGCCTGCAGGTATTCCCCCGTAAGCGCGCGCAACGCCGCGTAGTCGAGCCCGCCGACGTTTGCGGCGCGGTGCCGCGTCAGGGCCGATTGCAATTTCGCGTCGAACACGTCACGCGGGCAGCCAGACACGACTTCGCCGAACGACTGCACCAGCCGCCTGAAGGAGTCCCATGCGAGTCGCGGATTGCCCGAACGGCGGATCACGCCGCGCACCGTGCGCGCGTTCAGGCCGACATTCAGGATGGTTTCCATCATGCCGGGCATGGAGACTGCCGCGCCCGATCGGACCGAAACGCTCAAAGGACGGCGCTCATCACCGAAATCAAGACCCGTTGCGGTCTCCAGCACATGCATGGCGTCGGCAATCGCACTGCGCGGAACCTCCGCGCCCGGTGCGGCGTCAGGCGCGATCGGGAGCACGAAAGCGGGGGGAACCAGCAGGCCGAGGTCGGCCATGCGCGCGAGGTTGGCGGCCTTGAACCCGATGTGCTCCGCGGCGGCGCTATCGGAGCGTCGCCCGGGACAACCGATGAAAGTGATGGTCGCTTGATGCTGGTCCACTTCAGGATGCCTCATTGCCGCTCGAGTTCGCCGAGCACATGATCGCGGATTCGCAGCGCGCAATGGGTCATGTGGTCCGCCGCCTGCTCGAGTCTGGCGATGACCGCGAGCAACACGTACACCTTCCCGCAGTGCTCCGCGTTGTCGAGGGTGTCGCGCTTTGCCGAGCGTTGCCGTTCGTCCGTCATATGCTCGAGCTCCGCGATACGGTGAACCGCGCCGATCAGATCATGCGTATCGTGGCGCGCGCCGCGACTGCGTGCCGTGCGTGCAGTCTCGACGAGGCGCACGTACTCCTGGGCCGCCGTCACCAGTGACTCACCCAGCGCCAGCAGGTGGGAGGAGACCGCGACCTCGGTGGCGGCGGCATCGAGCAGGGACAAGTGAAAGCTCGCATCCTCCAGTGCGTCGACCACATCATCCGCGGCCATTGCGAGATCTACGAAGAAGAGCATGCGGTCGTCGGTCTCGGCCGAGCGGCGCAGCTGGTTCAGGATGTCGTCTGCGGCCGCCTCCCACATCTTAGCCCGCTGGGCTGCATCGGCGAGGACGGCCGCCGCCCCAGGCATTCCGCATGCCATGAGAGCCTCGCGGATCGCGCAGGCGACTTCGTGCATCAGGGCCGCCTGCTCCCCGATCAGGTCGTATTGTCGTTCCTGACTGCTCCGCACGTAATTGAGAAGCTCGGCCCGGAGCGCGTCCTGCACCAGCGCGTCGGCGTGGCCGGCGAGCGCGGCTTCGGCACAGGTCTGTAGGACGAAGCGCATGTATTCGAGCGCCGGCGCGCGGCCGATGATGTCGCTGAGTGACTTGCCGTACTGAGCGCGCGCTCGCGCTGCAAGCTCCAACACGTCGAACACAAGTGCGTCGCCACCGGCGCGGAGGAACGCCATGTGCCCGCATTCGCTTCGCGCTGCCCAGGCGAGCAGATCGAGCGCATCACGTTTGGGAAGAAGCACCTGAAGGCGCTTGCGCGCACGGTTCCAGTCGATCAGGAAGACAAGTCGGCTCCCCAGGAACGCGAGGTAATCGGCCAGCGCGCCGGAATCGGGCGCCCGGTAGGTCCCGATGCACAGGTGGTACAGCCCGTCGTCGAACGATTCAGTGCGCCTGGAGCGTACATCCTGCCAGTCGACGTCGTACCGTTCGAACATTTCCTGAAAGAAAACGAGACGACGTAAGTGGACGTCGGAATATGTCACCGTGCACGCGAGCTCTTCGACGTGGACTACCAACACATGCGCGTCCGTTGTGCCGATGTCGTTCTGCAGGATCAGCCGAGCGGCGTCGCGCGTCGCCGTCGTGACGAGTCCCGGGTGATCGAACCGAAGCTTCGATGTTCGGCTGATTCCGCGCATGAACGCCTCGACCAGCGGCCGGTCAGCCGGCAGCAGGGCGTACGTGTGCGCGCCCTCGATGCTTTCTGAAGACAGCTGCACCTGTGCTGCATTGAGGAGCTTGTGGACGTCCATGACCAACAGGTGCACGCTATCGCCGTGGTCGCGACTCGCAGAGGTCAGCGTGTCGAGCGCACCCGTAGTCAGTCGACCATCAGGAAGGTTATCCATCGCAGCACGCAGCGTCGCCAGACGGGCTTGCGCCGCAGCGCGGTCCTGGTCCTGCAAAGGCAGCAGCATGGTGTCGACGGCGTCAAGCAGTGCGTGCAGGATGGCTTGTGAATGCGGTATGCGATAGGCCCGCTCGCCATCCTTGCTGGTGCCGCGCACCACTTCGTCCAGTATTTGCTCCCCGATGCCGGCCACCTCGCGTTCCCTTTGGAGCGAGGGGACCGCATGCTCGGGATGATCGGCGCTCATGCGGGCGGACTGGAGCAGGGTGAAGTAGTACTTCGCACGCTCATTGGCCCCCAGGGCCGCATTTACCTGGGTCGGCCGCAGAAGCGCGGCTTCGCCCAGTTCGGCTACGATCGCTTGCTTTTGCATGCTGAGCGCCCACGGTTCGTTTCGCATGCCTCGACACCGCGGACGACTTTGTGTCGCGTCCGTTGGCGATGCCGCTCGAGGGGGGCGGCGTGTACGTGGGCGGGCACTAGGAGCGCTCCCAACCCAGCCCCGCGGCGCTCCATTCCGCCGCTTCCAGATCGAGTAGATGCTGGCTTAGCGGGTGGGCGGTCAGCCATCGCTTGGGGACGTTCACGGCGATGCTCCTGCCGCAGGTCAATCGCACGTGTGGCGGCTCGAATGCTCGGCGGGCGTGATGGAACAGCACGGCGAGGCGCAAGGCGAGCAGTTGCGCGCGGAATGCCGGATCGCGCAGCTGCTCCGCCATCTTGGCAAGGCCGCCGCGACCACCGAGGACCAGCCTTGACAAGGCCTCCTGTTCCGCCGCGGCGAAGCCGGGCATGTCGGCATGTTTCAGGATATAGGCGCCGTGCTTGTGGAATGCAGCGTGGGAGACAGACAGGCCGATCTCATGTAGCAACGCCGCCCAGGCGACGCGCCGCATGCAGTCCGGCCCGGCGCTCGGGGCTAGCTGACGGCCCAGCTCGACTGCCATGTTCGCCACCCGGCGCGCATGTGCGGCATCCACGTGGTAGCGCATCATGAATCGCTCCACGGTTTCAATGCGAATGTCCCTGGCTTCCGTTCGGCCGAGCATGTCGTACATCGCACCAAGGCGCAGGGCGCCCCCGACCGGATGGATCGTTTCGACACCTAGTTCGTCCAGCGCGGCGGACATGATGGCCAGCCCGCCCGCCAGTACCGGAGCACGCTGTGGCTTCAACGCACGAAGCGAAACCCTGCGCACGTCGCCTGCCGCTACGAGCCGCCGGCGCAGCATGGCGAGCCCAGCACGCGTGATCCCCGCTTCGGACATGCCGTTCTGCTCGAGGATGTCGGCGAGCGCGAGCGCGGTGCCCGACGAGGCGTGCGCCTCCTTCCAGTTGCCGTGCATGAATTGCGCAGGGATGGACTCGATTTCGGCGCGGGCCGCGGTCTCCGCCGTCCGGAACGCGCTGTCGGTCAGCCGTCCCTGCGCAAAGAAGCGGCGCGTGATATCCACGCAACCGATCTGGAGGCTCTCAAGTCGGTCAGGCGAAAGTCCGGTACCCACGATGAGTTCGGTTGATCCACCGCCGATGTCGATCACCAGGCGCGGATCGTCGGAAGGAGGCAGCACGTGGGCGACGCCCGCGTAGATAAGTCGCGCCTCCTCGTGTCCGCTGATCACGTCGATCGGAAAGCCGAGAATCTTTTCGGCCTTGGTCAGGAATGCCGCTGCGTTCTGGGCCGTGCGGAACGCGTTGGTCCCGATCGCCCGCACCACGGATGGATGCAGCCCCTGCAATCGTTCGGCAAAGCGTCCAAGGCAGGCCAGGGCCATCTGCTGGCCAAGGGGGCTCAGCCGGCCGTGCTCGTCAACGTGTGCGCCGATGCGCAGCGTTTCTCGCCACGTGTCCAGGCGGAAAATCTGCTCACCCTCCACCCGGCCGACCTCCAGCCGAAAGCTGTTGGACCCCATGTCGACGACCGCCAACGTTCGCGGTACAGGACTCGCCAGGGTAACCGCCGCGCCGCCGTTACGGTTTGGCGGCAGCAATTCCACGAGTTGGGGCACCATGGTGATCGCAACCTTAAAAAAGGCCCGCACGCGGCGGGCCAACCCTGGAGGAGGAAACGCGTAACCTCGACTCAACCTTACGTGCGGAAAATGACGTCCGCGTGACCGTTGGATGACGGGCAGCCTCAACCCGTTGCCGCGACGGTCCCCTGCGACGCCTGGCCGCGAGCGGCCGATCCGTGTCACGGCCCTGTCACAATCGCGTCCAATAATCCACAGCAGTCAAACGGCGAGAAGGAAACATGCGATGCGCAAGCATATGGTTCAGCGGTCTCCTGGCGGGCGCGGTGTTCGGCTTCGGAGTGACTGCGGCATCTGCCACGGACATCACCGGCGCCGGCGCCACCTTTCCCTATCCGATCTATGCGAAGTGGGCCGAAGCCTACCGCGCCAAAACCGGCGTGGGCATGAATTACCAGTCCATCGGCTCGGGCGGCGGGATCAAGCAGATCCAGAACAAGACTGTCGATTTCGGCGCGTCGGACATGCCGCTGAAGCCGGAAGAACTGGACAAGGATGGGCTCCTGCAATTTCCGACGGTCATTGGCGGTGACGTCCCGGTCGTCAACCTGCAGGGGATCAAACCGGGCGAGATCAGGCTAACCGGGCCGGTGCTGGCGGACATCTACCTCGGCAAGATCACCAAGTGGAATGACCCCGCCATCGCGAAGATCAATGGCGGCGTGAAGCTGCCGGATCTCGACATCACGGTGGTGCACCGTTCGGATGGCTCGGGGACGACGTTCATCTGGGTGAATTATCTTTCGAAGATGAGCCCGGAGTGGAAACAGAAGGTCGGTGAAGGCACCTCGGTCGCCTGGCCGACGGGGGTCGGCGGCAAGGGCAACGAAGGGGTGGCCTCGTACGTGCAGCGCGTGAAGGGATCGATCGGCTACGTGGAGTACGCGTACGCGCTGCAGAACAAGATGACGCATGCCCAGGTGCAGAACCGCGACGGTAATTTCGTGAATCCGTCGGCGGAAACGTTCAAGGCCGCTGCAGCCGGCGCGGACTGGAGCAAGGCGCCGGGATACTACCTCCTGCTCACGGACCAGCCCGGCAAGAACTCGTGGCCGATCTCGGGCGCGACGTTCATCCTGGTCTACAAGACGCAGTCGAAGCCCGACGCGGCACGGGAAGTTCTCAAGTTCTTCGACTGGGCCTACTCCGCGGACGGGGACAAGCTTGCCGACGCGCTCGACTACGTTCCGCTGCCCGACAACGTGACGAGCCTCATCCGGGGTACCTGGAAGTCGCAGATCAAGGATGGCTCGGGCAAGCCCGTGTACTGAGCACGCACGTTCCGTCTCGTTCTCGCGGCGATCGCTTATCGACGGTCGCCGCGTTCGTTCGTGCATGAGACGATCGGCCGCATGCGAACACAGGCTGTCTTTGCCCGCACTGCTCAGGGAATGTCCAAGTGAAGGCCACCAAATGTGCGGGCGACCACGGCAACCATCCGCGGTAACATGCTGTCCGTACCCAGGAGCCCGGTCGCAAAAGTGACTGTCGCCAGAATGCCGGACCCCAAGCAGACGACCATTCAGCTGCAGGACCTGATTTTCCGGTCGGTGGCGCGGTTCTTTGCATTCCTGGTGCTGGCGCTGATGCTGACGATCCTCGCGTCGTTGGTCTACGGGAGCCTGCCCGCGATACGGAAGTTCGGGCTGGAATTTCTGGTCAGCGCGGAATGGAACCCGGTCACCGAGAATTTCGGCGCGCTGGTGCCCATCGTCGGCACCCTCGTCACCTCGGCTATCGCGCTGCTGATCGGTGTCCCCATCAGTTTCGGCATTGCGCTGTTCCTCACCGAGCTTGCGCCGGCCTGGCTTAGGAGGCCGCTCGGGACGGCCATCGAGCTGCTGGCGGCGATCCCCAGCATCATCTATGGCATGTGGGGCCTGTTCGTGCTGGCCCCCCTTTTTGCCGACTACGTGCAGCCGTGGCTGATCGGGTCGCTGGGCAAGGCGCCCATTCTCGGAGCGTTGTTCAAGGGACCGCCGCAGGGCATTGGCGTGCTGACCGCCGGCTTCGTGCTTTCCATCATGGTGATTCCGTTCATTGCCTCCGTCATGCGCGACGTCTTCGAAATCGTGCCGCCCGTGTTGAAGGAGTCGGCCTACGCGATCGGATGCACGACCTGGGAAGTGGTGAGCAACATCGTGCTGCCCTATACCAAGGTCGGAGTGATCGGCGGCATCATGCTCGGGCTGGGACGCGCGCTCGGCGAAACCATGGCGGTGACGTTCCTGATCGGCAATGCCCACCAGCTGACCGCTTCCATCCTCGCGCCAGGCAACAGTATCGCGTCGGCGCTCGCCAACGAGTTCACCGAGGCGGTCGGTGATCTCTACACCTCGGCGCTGATCGAGCTCGGCCTCATTCTTTTCGTGATCACGTTCATTGTCCTCGCGCTCGCGAAGCTGCTGCTGCTGCAGCTGGCACGGGCCGAGGGCAAGGGCACATAGCGTGCGCAGGCGATGCCGAGCATGACATCCCGCTACTCCCGCCGCCTGTGGCTCGGTCGCTTCAACATGGCCATGTCCATGGCGACGATGGTCTTTGGCCTGGCATTCCTCTTCTGGATCCTGTTCACGCTGTTCCAGGCGGGATTCCATGCGTTCAGCGTGCGGTTGTTCACGGAGACGACGCCGCCGCCGGGCAGTGCGGGGGGCCTGGCCAACGCGATCGCCGGCAGCGTGACGATGGCGGCACTCGCCACGCTGATCGGTACGCCGATCGGCATGTTCGCCGGGATCTACCTTGCCGAATTCGGTAGCCGCGGCTGGCTCGCGCCGGTCACGCGCTTCATCAACGACATTCTGCTGTCGGCGCCGTCGATCATCATCGGCCTCTTCGTCTACGAGCTGTATGTCTATCGGGTCGGGCATTTTTCGGCCTGGGCAGGCTCGTTCGCCCTGGCCATGATCGTGATTCCGGTCGTGGTACGAACGACCGAGAACATGCTGCGGCTGGTTCCGGACAGCCTGCGGGAAGCGGCCGTGGCGCTTGGCACGCCGCAATGGAAGACGGTGCTCATGGTGACGCTGCGCTCGGTGCGCGCGGGTGTGGTCACCGGAGTGCTGCTTGCGATCGCGCGCATTTCCGGCGAGACGGCCCCACTGCTCTTCACCGCGTTGAACAATCAGTTCTGGACCACGAACCTCAATGCGCCGATGGCCAACCTTCCCGTGGTGATCTTTCAGTTCGCGATGAGCCCGTACCGTGACTGGCAGGAGCTCGCTTGGGCGGGAGCGTTGCTGATCACGCTCGCCGTGCTGGCGTTGAATGTCGTGGCGCGACTGCTGTTTCGCCAGACGGCACTGAAATGAACGAGGACAATCGGGCCACGATGATCAACGTCGATACCTCCGCGCTGCGGTCGATGCCGGAGCAGACCGCGGCGTCTTCGAACTCCCAAGATGTCGATCCGGCACCTCGACTTCTTCTATGGCCGCTTCCAGGCGCTGAAGGACGTCAACCTCGACATCGTCGAGCAGCGGGTGACCGCGTTCATCGGGCCCTCCGGCTGCGGGAAATCCACGCTGCTGCGCACGATGAACCGCATGTACTCGCTCTACCCGGGCCAGCGCGCCGTCGGCGAGATCCTGTTCAACGGCCGCAATATCCTCGAGCCCCGCCTCGATCTCAACATGCTGCGCGCGAAGGTCGGCATGGTGTTCCAGAAGCCCACGCCGTTCCCGATGTCGATCTACGACAACATTGCTTTCGGGGTGCGCCTCTACGAGGGGCTGTCGGACCGCGACATGGACGAGCGCGTGGAGTGGGCGCTGACCAAGGCGGCCATGTGGGACGAGGCGAAGGACAAGCTCAAGCAGAGCGGCATGGCGCTGTCGGGTGGTCAGCAGCAGCGACTCTGCATCGCCCGCGCGGTGGCGGTGAAGCCGGAAGTGCTGCTCCTCGACGAACCGACCTCGGCGCTCGATCCCATCTCGACCGCGAAGATCGAGGAGCTCATCATGGAGCTCAAGCAGGACTACACGATCGTGATCGTCACGCACAACATGCAGCAGGCGGCGCGCATCTCCGACTCGACGGGCTACATGTACCTCGGGGAATTGATCGAGTTCGGGCGGACCGACGAGCTTTTCCTGCGGCCGGCGCGCAAGGAAACCGAGGACTACATCACTGGCCGGTTCGGCTAGGCACCGAAGGGATACGTCATGGAGCACACCCACAAGCAATTCGACACCGAGATGGATCTGATCCGCACCGGCGTGCTCTCCATGGGTGGGCTGGTGGAGGCGCAGCTTGGCCGGGCCATCGAGGCCCTCTCGGCCGACGATGACAGTGCCGCGCTGATCGACAAGGTAGGCGCCGACGAGCAGCGGATCAACGAGCAGCAGATGCGCATGGACGAGCAGTGCAGCCAGATCATCGCGCGGCGCCAGCCCGCCGCCGTGGACCTGCGAACCATCCTGACGATCACGAAGATCGTGAACGATCTCGAGCGCATCGGCGACGAGGCCAAGAAGATCGCGTACAAGGGCGCCCAGGCACGCGGCAACGACCGCCTCGCCGAGGTCCGGTTCTTCGACGTCGGTCGCACGGCACAGCAGACGCGCGAGATGCTGCAGATGGCGCTCGACGCGTTCGCACGCCTCGACCTGATGGCGGCGGCGGCGGTGATCGACCGCGACGAAGCCATCGACGCGGCGTTCTCCTCGATCCTGCGGCAGCTCATCAGCTACATGATGGAAGATCCGCGCACGATCAGCGGCGCGCTCGAAATCGTGTTCATCGCCAAGTCCATCGAGCGCATCGGCGATCATGCAAAGAACATCGCCGAGGCGGTCGTGCAAATGGTCAAGGGCAAGGACGTGCGCCACGCATCGCTCGAGCAGATCCGCGCGGAGGTGGCGGAGAAATGACGCCGAGCGCGCTGGTGGTCGAGGACGAGCCCGCCATTCTCGAGCTCATCTCGGTGCATCTGCGCGATGCCGGTTACGAGGTTCGCGGTGCCGCCGACGCCGAGCAGGCGCAAGCACTGATCCGCGAGTCATTGCCCGATATCGTGCTCCTCGACTGGATGCTGCCGGGGCAGTCGGGTCTTGCGCTGGCCAAGCAACTCAGGGCGGAGATGCGCACGCGTGAGTTGCCGATCATCATGGTCACCGCGCGCTCCGACGAGGCCGACAAGATCGCCGGCCTGGAGGCGTGGGTCGATGACTATGTCACCAAGCCGTTCTCACCTCGCGAGTTGCGCGCCCGCATCAAGGCCGTTCTGCGCCGACGGGCGCCGGAGGCAGCGCAGGAAGCCCTGTCGGCGGGCAAGCTCAAGCTCGATCCGATCGCACATCGCGTAACCGTGGACGATCGCGAGGTGCCGCTCGGCCCGACCGAGTTCCGCCTGTTGCAGTTCCTGCTGGCGCGGCCGGAGCGCGTGCATTCGCGTGCGCAGTTGCTCGATCAGGTCTGGGGTGATCACGTCTACATCGAGGAGCGCACCGTCGACGTCCACATCCGTCGATTGCGCCGTGCGCTCGAGCCGTACGGGCAGGACGGCCTGATCGATACGGTACGGGGCAGTGGCTACCGCTTGAGCGCGGCCGGGGCGGCCTAGCAGGCGGGTCGGCGGATGCGGCCCATCTTCCTCGGCGGCTTTGCCATGGCGGCAGGGGTGATTGCGCTTGCGGCGATCGCCTGGCTCGCGTTGGGAACGCCGTGGGCTGTCGCCACGCTGGTGCTCGGCAATCTCGCGCTCATCGGGTATCACCTGCGCCAGCTCGATCGGCTGGCCCAATGGGCGAGTGGGCCGGTCGACGTCGCGGTGCCGGAGGCGCGTGGACCCTGGAAAACGGCGCTCGCGGCCCTCTACCGCCGCGTGCGCGGGCGGACCGCGTACCAGCGCGACCTCGCGCATACCATCGAGCGTTTTCGCAGCGCTGCGGATGCCGTACCCGACGGCATGGTCGTTCTGGACCGGAGGTATCGCGTGCGCTGGGCGAATCGACGGGCGCAGGCGTTCCTTGGACTGGATCCTGCGAAGGACACCGGCCATCCCCTCGCCAATGTCGTGCGTCATCCGGAAGTCGTCAGCTATCTGCAGCAGGCCGACTTCAGCGAGCCCGTGCTCATCGAATCCCCCCGCGATGCCAGTGTGACGCTGTCCATCCAGGTGATTCCATTCGGGGACGACGAGCGCCTGCTCATCGCCCGCGATGTGACAGAACTGGAAGCCGTCGAGCGCATGCGGCGCGACTTCATCGCCAACGTGTCGCACGAGCTCAAGACACCCTTGACCGTGGTCAGCGGATTTCTCGAGACCCTGCGCGAGCTGGAACTCGATGATGCATCGCGCGACCGTTACATGCAGATGATGCAGGACCAGGCGCGCAGCATGCAGCGGCTGGTCGACGACTTGTTGACCTTGTCCGCGCTGGAAAGCCAGCGCACCGCCATCGCCGAGGTGCCCGTTCCGGTGGGACCGCTGGTCGCGGAGCTTGCCGCAGAAGCGCGTGCGCTCTCGGCCGGCGCGCATCGCGTGGTCGTGGAGCAGGGCCCGGCGGCACAGATCCTCGGCAGCCGCGACGAACTGCGCAGTGCCTTCGCCAATCTCGTCAGCAATGCCGTGCGCTATACGCCGCCTGGCGGTGTCATCACGATCGCATGGGACATCGAGACCGACGGCTCTGGCGTGTTCAGCGTTACCGATACGGGAATCGGCATTGCGCCGGAACACATCCCGCGCCTTACCGAGCGCTTCTACCGCGTCGATCGCAGCCGGTCGCGTGCGACGGGCGGCACGGGTCTGGGACTGGCGATCGTCAAGCACGTGCTGCTGCGCCATGGGGCCGCACTCGCCATCACCAGCGAGCCGGGTCGTGGCAGCACCTTCGCCGTGCGCCTGCCGGCGCCGCGGGTGCAGGCCGGGCAGGGCACCAGCCCAGGGATTGCCGTGCCGGCAACGTCGACGCAGGAAGCACGTTGAAGTCGGGAGCTCGACGCCTGCGGTGTGCTTCCAGGATCGTTGCGGCGCGGACGCGAAGTGCGTCGCGGGTTCGTCAACCGCGCTCCGACGCCCTGCAAAGGACGTTTGCCGGTGCCAACCGGTGTCCAGGCCAAGACCTGCTATAAATGCGCATATCACATTGACGCCTGACGCCATGCCCCACCCACTTTCCCGTGCGCGCCACGACTGGTCCGCCCTCGTCGAAGCGGCGCGGCAGTGGCCTGCGTTGAGCCCGCTCGGCGAGCACGCGCGTGACGACGATCTGAACCTTCTCATGGAGGCGCCCGTCGCGGTGGCGTGGTGGCTGAGTGCCTTCGCTCCGGAGTTGCTCGAACGCGACCGGCTGGACCTGCTCATCGTGGGCGTTGCCGGCGGCCCGGGCGCGGTCGACGGTGGCCGGCCATACCAGCTGTTGCCTTTCCTGCTCGAGCGCCCGCGCCTCGCGATCTCCGTCACCTTCATCATCGGCACGCCGGACGCTCCGCTCGCGCCGGTCGTGGCACACGCCGTACCAGCCACATCGCTCGACGGACAGGCAGGAATCGGAGCGAAACCGGCCACGATGTTCGAGGGCACGCTGGCGGAATGGTGGCATTCGCGCCGTGGCGTGCCGCCGGACCTGTGCCTGCTGTTGCATCCCGCATTCGATGTCCGCCTCGATTTTTGGGCGGGCCTGCGCCTGCTCCTGCAAGGGGGCGTGCCGGTCGGCTGCTTTGCGCGGGGATCGGAAAAGGTCGAGCGTGACGTATGGCTGCTTGAAGCCTACGGCTACCACGTTGCGCCGGACCCGCGGCCGAATCCGTGGGCGCGGCGGCGTCCGGAATCCGGCGGACACGGCGCCTGGACGGCGATCGGCTGGGAGTTGCGTCCGCGTTCAATCCCACCTGCGGATTATCCGATCGACCAGCAGCGCCTGGCGCGCGCCCGGGCGGCCCAACGATTGCTGGAGTACGAGTTCGAGGTGTGGAATCCGCTGCAGTTCATCGGGCAGGTGCAGGCGGATACGGAAAGCGCTTCCGCCTCCGCCCGGCTCGTGGGACTGCCCGACCATCACGTCGTTTCGCTTGCTACGGGGCAGGTGTGGGCGCTCGAACCCGATGGACGGGTGCCCGCGGAAGGCAACACGTGGCTGCCGCCCGAAGTATTGGCGACCTATCCCGGTGAAGCGGCCACGCGGTTCGAACGCCTCCTGTGGGCGGTGGAGGTCTATCAGAACGAGTTTCGCCCACGTGAGGCGGCGGCCCTGGATCAGCGCAGCGACGCCCAGCTGAAGCGATTGCAGGATGCGCTCACCGAATCACTGCGCGGCAGTGCGAGCGTCGAGGAGATCGCGGCGTTCACCGAGTACTACCGCGGCGGTGCGGCGCCGACCCGAGCGACCGAAGGCAGCGAAGCGCTCTTCGCGGCGCTGCGCCGACGGGACTGGGAGAAGGCCGCGGCCCTGATCGCGCAGGATGCGGCACTCGCCAACGCCCAGGACGAAGATGGCCGCACGCCACTGTTTTATGCGATGACCGCGGGCTACCACGATCTGGCGCGCCGGTGGCTCGAAGCGGGTGCGAACCCCAACCATCTGGATCACGAGGGCTTCGCCGTCATCCACGACCTCGCGAAGCGCGACGACATCGAGCCGATCGAGCTGCTGGATCGTTACGGGGCCGATCTCGATCTCGGCACCGGCCTCGGCTTCACACCGGCCCTGCTTGCACTGCGCTACGGGTGCTGGCCCGTGCTGGGATACCTGCTGTCGCGGCACGTCGACCTGCACAAGACGATGCTCGCCGGGGCGTCCGTGGCTGACCATTACCCGCAGGTCACCGGATTGCCCCGGGTGCTGCGCTCGGAGATCGACCGGCAGCTAGGCAAGCGCTACGTGATTCCGATCGCGGTGATGGCGCAGAGGGCCGCGGCGCGCCCGCCGGGCTGACGCTGCCTGCGGACTTCAATGCGCGCGGGCGCTGTCCAGCTGTTCGTGCAGCAACGCTGCCAGCCGGTCGAGCTCCACGGGCTTGACAGCGTAGGCGTCGAAGCCGACCGATTGTGACTTGAGGCGATCCTTCTCCTCGCCGTAGCCGGTGAGGGCGATCAGCCGCAGCCCACGCAACCGCTCGTCACCGCGAATCTGCTGCGCCAGCTGGAAGCCGTCCATGACCGGCAGGCCGATGTCCAGCAGGGCCACGTCGGCCGGGAATTGCTCCAGCATGCGCAACGCCGACGGACCATCGTGGGCGATCGCGGTGGTGTGGCCCCATGCCTGCAGCACGGACGTGAGCGACAGCGCGGCATCGGCATTGTCATCGACCACCAGGATGCGTCCGGGCGGACCCGAAGGTGCGGCGAACTCGGGCACGCGCGGTACCTCGCGCGCCGCGGCGTCGCTGCAGCACGGCAGGCGCAGCATGAAGGTGCTCCCCTTGCCCTTGCCCTCGCTCTGCGCGGCCACGCTCCCGCCGTGCAGCTGCGCGAGATTGCGACAGATGGTAAGTCCCAGGCCAAGGCCACCGGATGGTCGGTCCGGCGACTGCGCGCCCTGCGCGAACATCTCGAAGATCGTGTCGAGATGTTGCGGATCGATGCCGATGCCGGTGTCGTGCACCGCCAGCACGACGTCGGCGTCCTCTTCCCTGGCGGTCACCTCGATACGACCGCCGGGCTCGGTGTACTTGGCTGCATTGGTCAGGAGATTGGCGACGATCTGCGACAGTCGCACCGGGTCGCCGAAAAGCTTCAGGCCGGAGCCCGGCACCTGCACCGACAGGGTATGGCGACGCTGCTCGATGAGCGGACTCGCCATTTCGACGGCCTTGGACACGATATTCCATGTTTCCACGGGCGTCATCTTGAGCTCCAGATTGCCGCGTGTGAGTCGTGCGACGTCGAGGAGATCGTCGATGAGCCGGACCATGTGCTGCACCTGACGCTCGATGATCTCGCGTTCGTTGAGCGCAGCGTCGCCGAGCCGCATGCGCATGAGATGCAGCGCCGTCTGGATCGGCGCCAGCGGATTGCGGAGCTCGTGGCCGAGTATCGCCATGAACTCGTCCTTGGTGCGGTTGGCGGCCTCGGCGGCGCGCTTGGCGGCCATCAGCTCGCTGACCTCGAACACCACCACCGCGATTCCGCTGGTACCGTCCCTGCCGGGCAGCGGCTGATACGCGAAATCATAGAAGTGCTCGTGCTCGCGCTCGGTCAGGGGATCCTTGAACACCAGCCGCCAGCCGCGGCCGATATAGGGTTCGCCGGTCGCGAACACGGAGTCGAGCACGTCGATAATGCCTTGCCTTTCGAGTTCCGGGAAACACTGGCGCACGGTCCGGCCCACGAGCGGAACATCGGGAACCAGCCGGGTGTACGCGGGGTTGGCGTATTCGAAGCGATGCTCGGGTCCGCGCAGGACCGCGATGCCCACTGGCGCGTGGGTAAACACCGCGCTCAGGCTGCGGTGCAGTGCTGATTGCGTTTCCTGCAACTGGCCCCGCAACGCCTGCTTCTCCACGCGCGCGAGCAATTCGGCGGGGCCGAACGGCTTCACCACATAATCGTCGGCGCCTGCCGCGAAGCCTTCGACGCGCGACTCCTCGCCGGCGCGCGCCGAAAGCAGCACGACCGGCAATGACTGCAGCTCCGGGTCGCGGCGGATGCGTCGCACGAGCTCCAGGCCATCGAGCTTGGGCATCATCACGTCGGCTACCAGTACATCCGGGGGTTCACCGTGCAATGCATCCCACGCGGCAGCACCGTCCGCCGCGAAGACGACGTCGAAACGGTCCACCAGCAGTCGTCCCAGATACGCCCGCAGGTCGGCGTTGTCGTCCGCGACCAGCACGCGCGGCAATCCGCGCGCGTGCACGGCCTCGCCGAGATCCGCGGGCGGCAGCGACACCGGTGCGGCAACAGTGGCCGCGAGTCGCTGCAACTCGTCCGCGCTGGTGCTCGACGCCGCGCGAGCACCAGGCTGCGGCGCTTGGGCGGCGCCCGGCTGGTGTACCGGTATCGTCACGGAGAAAGTGCTTCCCCGTCCGCCGACACTGCTGACCGCCACGCTCCCCTGGTGCAGGGCCACGAGCTCCCTCACCAGCGCGAGGCCGATGCCGGTGCCTTCCTGGGTTCGCCCGCGCTGGTTTTCCACGCGATGGAAGCGTTCGAACAACCGCGGCATATCGGGCTCCGCGATGCCGACGCCGGTGTCGGTGACGCTGAGCACGACGTGATCCCCGGCGCTGCGCAATGCGAGCGTGACGCTGCCCTCGAGCGTGTACTTGTACGCATTCGACAGGAAATTGACGACGATCTTCTCCCACATGTCGCGATCGACGTCGACGAGGTCCGGCAGCGGCGGGCAATCGACGACGAAGCGCAGTCCGGCGGCCTCGATGGACGAGCGAAACAATGCGGCGATGTCGGTGGTCGTGGTGGCGAGGTCCGTTGCTTCGAAGCGCGTCTGCATGCGCCCCGCCTCGATGCGCGAGAAGTCGAGCAGCGTATTGACGAGCTTCCGCAGGCGCAGCGCGTTGCGGTGGGCCATGCCGAGCGCGTCGCGCGTCGAGCCAGCCGGGGTGGCCTCCAGCAGTTGCTCGAGCGGTCCCAGCATCAGCGTCAGCGGCGTGCGCAGCTCGTGGGAGATGTTGGAAAAGAAGGTCGTCTTCGCCCGATCGAGCGCGGCGAGGTCCTCGGCACGCTGGCGCTCCACTTCGTGCGAACGTGCATTGTCGAGCGCACGGCCGATATAGCCAGCGACCATCGCGATGTACGTGCGGTAGCCCTCGTCGAGCGGGCGCTGCGGATGCACGCCGATCACCACGAATCCGAGCGCGGCGTCCTGCGTGGTGGACATGATGGGCTGCACCGCGATCGTGGCGCCCCTGCCGCCATTGCCTGCGGGCAAGGACAGTGTGCTTGCGACCTGCGTATCCAGCCCTTTGGGGAACAGTCGCTTCCCATGCTCGTCCGACGGCAGCACGCGCTGGAGAGCGGCGAGTTGCGCGGGGACCGCCCCGGCCGACCCGACGCAGTGCAACGCACCGCCGTCACCGGGCGCGTAGAGCATCGCGAACGGCACGTCGCGCGGATTGCGTGCCAGGACGTCGACGGCCGACGCATAGGCATGACCGGTCTCGCGCGAGTCCGCCGTGAGTTCGCTCAGCAGCCGGAGCGATTCGATGCGCCGCTCGTTGACCACCCGCTCGGTGGTCTCGGTGACCGCGGTGAACACTCCGCCGATGCCACCCGACTCGTCATGGATGGGACTGTACGAATAGGTGAAGTAGCATTCTTCGAGAAAGCCGTTGCGGTCGAGTGGCAGCAACTGATCGGAGGACCACGTCGCCGTGCCGGTCGCGAGCACGCCCTCGAGCAGCGGACCGATGATGTGCCAGATTTCCGGCCAGCACCTCTTGCCCTCCTGGCCCATGGCGTGCGGGTGCTTGGTCATGCCGAGCATCGGCCGATAGGCATCGTTGTATAGCATCACCAGGCGCGGTCCCCACCAGACCAGGATGGGAAAACGCGAATGCAGGCAGATGCTGACGGCCGTCCGCAGGCTTTGTGGCCATTGTGCTGGCGCGCCGAGCGGCGTGTCCCGCCAGTCGCGGCTGCGAATGAGCGCGCCCATGGCCGAGCCGCCATCGAGAAACTCGTGCTCGCGTCGGGGCTCCATGAGATCCATTGTCGGTCCCTCTTGGTGACTGAGCCGCGTCCGTATCGAGGCAAGCGCAGTACGGGGACGGCGGGGCTGGTGCCGGACGTCGGACGAACGCGGTCTCGGCGACGCGTATTGTAGCCAACCGCGATTGGGCGAAAACTCTGGCCACGCTGACCGGCGGTCATCCCGGCTGTTGACGAGGATACGTTCGGCCAGCGGCGATGCACCGCGAACGACGCGTCGCAAGGCGCGAGATGGCCGATCGGAGAGGACACTCCCCGGCCACTGCACCAGGGTGCGGGGGCAACTACAGAGCGGCGCGTCCTTCCCTCAGCAGCCGCAACGCCGTCCCGCAGCACAGATCGTCGTGCTCGGCTTTCGTGAGGCGCGGGACCGATGAGACCGTGTCGGCGGGATCCTCGTCGCCCATGTCGAAGGGCGAATCGGTCCCGATGCACACGTGATCCGCGCCGACAAGGTCGATGAGGTAGCGCAGCGCCTGCGGATCGAACACCAGGCTGTCGAAGTAGAGACGTCGCAACAGTTCCTTCGGCGACGTCGTCGAGAACTGCCGGGCTTCGGGCCGGACCTTGTGACCATGCACCAGGCGGCCGATCTGATAGGGAGTGAAGCCGCCGCCGTGCGCAAGGCAGATTCGCAGCTCCTTCAACTCGTCGAGCGCGCCGCTGTACATCAGGTTGGCGAGCATGACGGTGGTGTCGAGCGGGTTGCCGATCAGATTGGTGAGGTAGTAGCTCTCGAGGCCCGCCTTGGACCCGACGTAGTACGGGTGCGCGAAAACGAACAGTCCCAGCTGCTCGGCGCGACGCAGGATCGGGCGAAACCGTGGCTCGGCGAGCTGCGCACCCTCCACGGATGTGCCGATCTCGATGGCCCTGAAACCATGTTCGCGGACGACGCGTTCCATTTCGTCGATTGCCGCATCCGGATGCTGGAGCGGAATGGTCGCCATGCCGCGCAGCCTGCCAGGTTGCACCGCGACCATGTCGGCGATGCCGTCGTTGACGAGCCGCGCCGCCTTGATTGCGAGGTCTGCATCTGCCCAGTAGTAGAACATCGGCGGTGCCGGCGAGATCACCGCAACGTCGATGCCCTTGCGATCCATCGATTCCAGCTTCGCCTCGGCATCGTGGAACTCGTCGAACAGCGGGTAGACGTAGCCCTGTTCATGAATGACCTTGCGGGCATGCGGCTCGCCTTCCACGCGCGCCCCGAACTCCGTCGGCGACGCCGTGAAACGATCGATGATCCGGGCCGGGATCACGTGGTTGTGGATATCGATACGCATGTCAGCTCGGCGTGTTCATGAGACCGCGGCGGATGCGGTCGGAGGCGGCATGCCCGCCGCTCGCAGCGACGATGCGCTGATGGTTGGCCGCGGCTTTCGCGGATTCATGTCTTGACAGCCGTGAGATCGATCTCGACGCGGCATCCGGGCACGAGCAACCCGCTGACCTGAACGGTGGTGCGGGGCGGCGGCGCGGGAAAGAACTCCTTCCAGACCTGGTCGAAATAGTAGAAGTCGTTCAGGTCCGTCAGGAACACCTGGGACTTCACGACGTCGTGCAATCCGGAGCCCGCGGCCTCGAACACCTTGCGCAGATTGCTCAGGACGTAGCGCGTCTGCTTCTGGATATCGGAACCGTAGTAGGGGAAGGCCGGATCCTGCCGCGCTTCGGGCGCTACCCCGGTGTCGTGCCGCGAAGCGAGCTGGCCGGCGGCATAGATCGTACTGCCCGCCAGCATTGCCTGACGGTAGTGGGCCATGGGCGTCGGGGCATCGTTCGTGCTGACGACCGAACGCGCGACCCGCTTGTGCACGGCGGTGAGATCGATCTCGATCCGGCACCCGGGCACGAGCAGGGCGCCGACCTGCACCGTGGTGCGTGGTGGTGGCGAGGGAAAGAACTCGCGCCAGACCTGGTCGAAGTAGAAGAAATCGTTGACGTCGGTGAGAAACACCTGCGCCTTCACGGTGTCTTCGAGCTCGCACCCGGCGGCGCGGTACACCGCCTGGATGTTCTGCAGCACATACCGCGTCTGCCTCTGGATGTCGGACGCGTAATACGGGAATGCGGGATCGCGGCGCGCTTCAGGCGGCACTCCGGTGCGATAGTCCGAGGCGATCTGCCCGGCCGCATAGAGCGTGTCGCCGGCGAGGACGCCCTGGCAGTAATGCGCCATGGGCGTTGGCGTGGACGACGTCGTGATTACCCGCCGCTCGACCCCGGGCATCACGCCGGTGAGGTCGATCTCCACCCGGCATCCCGGCACGAGCAGTCCGCTGATTCGCACCGTCGTGCGCGGCGGGGGCGAAGGAAAGAACTCCTTCCAGACCTGGTCGAAAGGATAGAAGTCGTCGAGGTCCGTCAGGAATACCTGCGACTTCACGACGTCGTCGAGCTTCGAGCCCGCCGCTTCGAACACGCTGCGCAGGTTCTGGAGGATGTAGCGCGTCTGCTTCTGGATGTCGGAGCCGTAGTAGGGAAAGGCGGGGTCCTGTCGCGCTTCCGGTGCAACGCCGGTCTTGTAGTCGGACGCGATCTGCCCTGCGGCGTACAGCGTGTCACCTGCCAGCACTCCTTGGCAGTAATGCGCCATCGGGGCGGGCGCGCCGGGTGTCGTGATCACTTCACGCTTCATTGCCACTCCTGTGTGACTCAATTCGGTGATTGCTGCCAAGTCGCGAACGCGTCAGGCCGGAGCCTGGCCCGAAAACCATGAACGCGTCGGGCTGAAGCCGGCTCGGCAAGCCTCCGCACGGCTACCCGCCGAGGTATGCGCGATGCACTTCGGGATGTGCGACCAGCTCCTTCGCGGGCCCCGAGAGGGTCACGCGTCCGGTTTCCAGTACGTACGCGCGATCGGCCAGCCGCAGGGCAAGCGACGCATTCTGCTCTACCAGCAGCACCGTGGTGCCCTGGTCCCGGATGCGGGCAATCATCCTGCCGATCGTCTCCACCATCATCGGCGCGAGGCCGAGTGACGGCTCGTCGAAAAGGAGCAGCTTCGGGCGCGACATGAGTGCGCGGCCGATCGCGACCATTTGCTGCTGACCGCCTGAAAGCGTTCCGGCAAGCTGCTCGCGGCGCTCCTCGAGCACGGGAAAGGTCTCGAACACGCGAGCGATATCCGCGCGCATGTCGTTGCGGTTCGAACGGACGAAAGCGCCAAGTTCGAGGTGCTCGAGCACCGTCATCTGCGGCCAGATCTTTCGCTCTTCCGGACAGTGCGCAATGCCGAGACGCACGATGCGATCCGGCTCGGCGCCCTGGATTGCGGTGCCGCGGAAGACGATCGTGCCGGTGCCGGGCGAGAGGAGTCCGGAAATCGTCCGGAGCACGGTCGTTTTGCCCGCCCCATTCGCACCGATGAGCGCAACGAGCTCGCCCTCGTTGACGGCGAGGGAGACGTCGTCCAGCACGCGCGTCAGCCCGCGATGCAGCGTGACGTTATGGAGCGAGAGCATCGGCAGGCTGTTCGACGCCGAGGTACGCCTCGATGACGCGCGGGTCCGCACGCACGTCCTCCGGGCGTCCTTCGGCGATCTTCTTGCCGTAGTTGATCACCATCACGCGATCGGAGATCGTCATGACCACGTGCATGTTGTGCTCGACGAGGATGATGGCGAGCCCGCGGGTGCGCAACGCCGCGATCACTCGCATGATGTGCGCGCTCTCCTGGTGATTCATCCCCGATGCCGGCTCGTCGAGAAGGAGCACCGTGGGCTGCGCAGCGAGCGCCTGGGCCACCTCCAGCAGGCGCTGGTCACCGTAGGGCAGCTGGTGCGCGGGCAGTGCCGCCTTGCCGAGCAGCCCAACGGTCGCGAGCGCCTCGCGAGCGCGCGCGGTCGGATCGGCGTCGCCACGCGCAAGGGCCCCGGCGGCGACGCCGTCGAGCAGGGAGAGTGCGCCGAACACCTCGGTCTTCTGGAAGGTTCGTACCACGCCGAGCTGGGCGACACGAAAGGCCGGCAGGCGCGTGAGCGTCTGGCCGCGGAACACGACGCTTCCCGCGGTGGGCCGCACGCGTCCCGTCATGACGTTGAACAGCGTGGTCTTGCCGGCCCCATTCGGCCCGATGACGCTGAGGACCTCGCCAGCGCCGACCGCAAGGTCCAGCTCGCTCAGGGCTGTCAGGCCGCCGAAGCGGACCGTGACGCCGCGGCACTCAAGGAGCGGGGACATGGCGTGCGCGCCAACGCTGCGGCAGGAGATGCTCCACCAGCGGGAAGATGATGCCGCGGGGCATGAACAGCGTCGCCAGGATCAGGATGGTGGCGAAAATGATCATGCGCCAGTGCGATGCTTCACGCAGGAGCTCCGGAAGAAACGTGAAGATCACCGCGCCCAGGGCGGGACCTGTCAGCGTCCCCTTGCCGCCGAGGATCACCATGATGAGCATGATGGTGACGTACGAGAAGTTGAACAGGTCGGGGCTGACGAAGCCGATGTAGTGCGCATAGAGGCTTCCCGCGGCGCCGGCGAGAGCGGCACCGGACACGAAGGCGATCATGCAGTAGCGGAACGCCGAAATGCCGAGCGACTCCGCAAGCACCTCGTTCTCCCGCACCAGAACGAAGGCCCGGCCGATCGACGAGCGAACCATCAGCCGGCAGGCGATGAAGGCCAGCACGGCGGCGACGAGGATGACGTAATAGAAGCGCTCCTTGGAGGAGATGTCGATGGCCCCGAGGCCCGGCACGTACAGGGTGGGGATGGACAGGCCCGGCAGGCCCATGAAGCCACGGGTGACGTCCACCCAGTTGGTCGCCGCGAGCCGCATGATCTCGGAGAAGGCCACGGTGATGATGATGAAGCGATGACCACGCACGCGCAGGATCACCCAGCCGAGCGCAAACGCGGCAACGCCAGTGATGATCGCTGCGGCGGGCAGTCCGAGCCACATCGACCACTTGAGGCGCACGAACAGGAGCGCCGAGGTGTAGGCCCCCAGCGCGAAGAACGCCGCGTGGGCGAGCGAGAGCTGGCCGACGTAGCCGACCATCAGATCGAGGCTGATCGCGACGATCACGAAGATGCCGGCGACGATGAAAAGGTGCAGGTAATACTGGTCGGTCACCACGAGCGGCAGCGCGAGCAGGCCGATCACCACGGCTGCGGTGGTCACGCTGCGCCGGACGATCTCACGCACGTTTGAAAAGACCTTCCGGCCGGAACAGCAGCACCAGGATCACGGCGAAGAAGCCGATGGCGTCCTTCCAGCCCGTCGACATGTAGCCGGCGCCGAGCGCCTCGGCCAGACCGAGCAGCAGCCCACCGACGATCGCGCCCACGAAGCTGCCCATCCCGCCCAGAATGACCACGACGAAGGCCTTCAGCGTGATGACGCCACCCATCGTGGGTTCCACGGGAATGAAGCCGCCGAGCACGGCACCCGCTGCGGCGGCAAGCGCAGCGCCGAAGGTGAACGTGTACATGTAGACACGATCGATGCGGATTCCCACCAGCGCCGAGGCTTCCTTGTTCTGGAACGTCGCGCGCATGGCCTTGCCCATGCGGGTGCGGCGGATGACGACGTGGCCGATCACGATCAGGGCTGCGGTCACCGCCATCGAAAAGAGGTAGAGCGGCGTGGTGTAGATGCCGAAGAAGCTCAGCGGCTTGGTGGGGAAGGGCGTCGGGATGGACTGTGGCTGCGGGCCCCACAGCAGCAACGCCACGTTTTCCAGCAGGATCGACAGCCCGATGGTGACCAGCGTGGTGGTCATGGTAGGGGCATCGCGCAGCCGCCGGAATACCGCGTGCTGCAGGACGGCGGCGAGCGCCACCACGAGCACGACGGCGATGGGGAGCGCGAGGAAATAGTTGAGCCCCATCAGGCTGACGAGGTAATACGCGAGAAAGCCGCCCAGCATGTAGAACTCGCCATGGGCGAAGTTCGCGATGTTCATCACGCCGAAAATCATCGTGAGGCCCATCGCGATCAACGCATAGGCACAGCCGATCAGCACCCCGTTCAGCAGATGCTGGCCGAGGATGGCCATGGAGCCCGACACGCTGCTACGGTTTCGCGATCTTCGCGGTCATGACGACCTGCGGGACGCCATTCCTGACCTGCGCGGCGTAGACGGTCTGCCCGTACGCCTGGTTCTTCTCGTCGAACTTGATGTTGCCGACGAGACCGTTGTAATCGGTCTTCTGCAGCGCGGCGCGGATCTTCTCCGGATCCGCGGCGCCGGCACGGCGGATCGCATCGACAATGATGTTGATCGCGTTGTGCGCGGCACCGGCAAACTTGCTCGGGTTGTCGTTGAGCTTGGCGTGGAACTGCTTCACGAAGGCATCGTTGATCGGATTCTGGATGGTGTAGACATACTCGACCAGCCCGTACACGCCTTCGGCGGCAGGACCGGCGAGCTTCAGGTAGCTGTCGCTCGTCCACGAGCCTTCACCGATCAGCGGAACAGTCACGCCGAGCTCGCGGATCTGCTTGCTCAAGGCGGCCGCCTGCTGGGTGTTCGCTGCCAGGATGATCGCATCGGGGTTCGCACCCTTGAGCTTGGTGATCTGCGACAGGAACTGCAGGTCGCTTTGCTGGAAGAACTCCGTCCCGACGATCTCCCCGCCCGCGCTCTGAATGGACTTGGGGTAGGACGCGACCATCGAGCGGCCCCAGTCGTCGTTGAGCACGAGGAAGGCGAAGCGCTTGGCCTTCACCGTTGCCGGCAACTGGGCGCCGAACGCATTGCCGAGCATCGGGGTCGTGGCCACGGCGCGGAAGAAATACGGGTTGCCCTGCTCGGTGAGCTGGGCCGCCGTCGAGATGCCCGTGATATGCGGGATCTTGTACTTCTTCGAAACTTCCATCATCGCCGCCGTCGACGTGCTGCAGAAAGCGCCGAGCAGCGCGACCACCTTGTCGCGCACGACGAGCTTCTCCGCGGCATTGACGGACTGCGCCGGGTTGCACGCGCCGTCCTCGACCATGAGCTCGATCGGCTTGCCCAGGACGCCACCCTTGGCGTTCATGTCCTCGACGATCATCTTCACCGTGTTGACGTAGATGTTGCCGTCGTACGCAACCGGACCCGTGAGCGGTTGCACGACGCCGATGCGTACGGTTTGCTGCGCGCCCGCCATCGGCGCGAGTGCGAAGCAGGCGGCTGCTGCCAGGATGATTTTCAGCGCTTGCATGGTGGTCCCCGTGAGTGGTTGCCAGGCTGTGTGACGTTGTATTAGGTCCCAGAAGGGCAAAGGGTGTCAACGAGATCGTCGACCGCCAGCACCATCATCGAACATCTGCACCAACGTCGCGCGTAATCGCCCGCCGGCGGCGAGCACCAGGCTGCCGACCGGCCATTGCGACGCTGCATGATATACGAGACCATGTGGATCGTATAACGCTTCCGGATGCCGCTTTCCCACCCATGTCCCGTCTCCTGCTTCGCCACGCCGACCAGATCCACACCTGCGACGACGCGCGCCGGGTGATCCGCGACGGCTACGTGCTCGTCGAAGGCGGCCGCATCGCGGCCGTGGGGGCGGAGCCGGCACCTTCGATCGCCGTCGATGAGGAAATGTCCGTCGCCGGCAGCCTGGTGACGCCGGGACTGGTCAACATCCACCACCACCTGTACCAGAGCCTGACCCGCGCCGTGCCGCTGGCCACACGCTCCGGCATCCTCGACTGGCTGTACGCGATGTATCCGATGTGGGCAGAGCTCGACGCCGATGCCTTCTATTGGTCGGCGCTCGCCACGAGTTGCGAGCTGCTCGTGTCCGGCTGCACCACCAATGCCGACTTTGCCTACCTCATGCCCGAGGTGGACGGCGAGATGGCCGCCGAGGAGATTCGCGGTGTCCGCGAAGCGGGCATGCGCTTCGTGCTGGTGCGTGGCGGCATGCCGACGATGGAAGCGGATCTCGAGAGCCGGTTGCGGCCGCTGATGGGATCGCGGCTCGACCGGCTGCTCGATCGGGAGGACGCGCTCTTCGCCAGGCTGGAGGCGACGATTCGCCGCCACCACGACACTTCGGATGGGGCCATGCTGCAGGTGGCCATCGGCCCGACCACGGTCACCTACAGCCACCCGCAGTTCATGCGCCGCTTCGCGGATCTCGCGGAGTCGAGCCGATGCGGGCTGCACGTCCATTTCGACCCCCGTCCGGACGAGCGCATGCTCATGCAGGAGCGGGGTGGGCGTCCCATCGACCTCCTGCGCGATGCGGGCTGGCTCGGCGAGCGCACCTGGCTGGCGCACGCGACGCTTCTGGACGCGGATGACATGCACGCCATTGCCGGGGCGGGTGTGAGTCTCGCGCATTGCCCGCGGTGCATCGTTCGCCTGGGCAAGAGGGTGGCCCGCGTGGGGCACTGGCGGGCGCACGGGATCAATGTCGGAATCGGGGTGGATGGGGCGGCGAGCAGCGACATGAGCAACATGCTGAACGAGATGCGTCTTGCTCTGGTGTTGCACCGCGTAGGCGGTTACGAGGACAGCGAGGCTCCGGACCAGTGGCTGACGCCGCAGGACGTGCTGTGGATGGCGACGCGCGGCGGCGCGCGTGCGCTGGGTCGTGACGATATCGGTCAGCTCGCTCCGGGGAAGATGGCTGACGTCGCGGCGTTCCCGCTGCGCCGGCTCTCGCTCGCGGGCGCTGTGGCCGATCCGCTCGCTGCGCTGCTCCTGGCCGGAAGCGATCCGTATGCGTCGCTCACGATCGTCAACGGGCGCATCCGCGTGCGCGATGGCCACATGGTCGACGTGGACGAGACGCGCGCACTGGATGGCGCGAATGCGGCCGCTACCCGCCTGCTGGGCGCGGCCCAACAGCGCACCGGCATCGGCTTCGGGCGCCATGCTTAGGCAGAAGCTATTGCGGACTGCCCTTCTGCATCGCCCGCGCCATGGACACCGCATCGTCGCGCAGCGTATCGAGGTGCCGGCGCATCTGCTGCCCGGCCGCGGCCTCGTCCATTGCCAGGATCGCATGCATGATCCGGTCATGCTCGGCCATGGTCACGGACATGAGGCCAGGATGGAACGTCGCTTCCCGGCGATAGGCTTCGAGCCTGTTGCCCAGTTGAATGGTCTGCGCGGAGAGGTAGCCGTTGTGGCTCGCCCGGTAGATGCACTCGTGAAATCGGGCATTGGCGTCGTAGAACGCCACGGGATCGTTCTTGCGCGCTGCCTTGGCGCAGGCATCGTGTGCCGAAGCGAGAAGGCGCCGGTCCTCCGCCGTATGGCGGCGCGCCGCGAGGGCGGCGCATGCAGCTTCGAGGAACGCCATGGTCTCGAACATCTCCGCCAGCTCGACGACGGTAAGCGTGGCAACGAACGCGCCCGCATGCGCGCGAAGCTCGATCAAGCCCTGCGAGGCGAGGTGCTGGAGTGCTTCGCGGACCGGCGTGCGCGACGCCCCGTGGCGGGCGGCAAGCGCGTTCTCGTCGAGCTTGGTCCCGGGCCCGAGCTTGCCCGAGACGATGGCCTGCTCGACCGCCTGCCTGATGCGGTCCGTGCGCGTCGTTCCGACAGCTCGTTTCTTCGCCGCAGTCGCGCCGCTCCGCGACGGGCCGTTTCTGGTGCGCATTGCGTTGCCTCGGGCCAGCTTCGTTGACACCGGGAAATTGTATGCGACACAATCAGTTGTGTATACAGCAGAAAGGATGGGAAGCGCGTGGATCTGCAACTGAAGGGCAAGTCGGTGTTGATCACGGGAGCCTCGAAAGGCATCGGGCTCGCCGCCGCGCAGGCCTTCGCGGCCGAAGGATGCAACCTGCATCTCGCCGCGCGATCGGGCGACATCCTCACCACTCAGCGCGACGCGCTCATGCGTACGCATTCCGTGGCGGTGCAGGTCTATGCGATGGACCTCGGCCGCACCGAGAACGTGACCGAACTCGGCCGGCGATGTGGCGCTGTCGACATTCTGGTGAACAATGCCGGCGAGGTGCCGTCCGGGCCGATCGAGTCGCTCACCGAGGAGGACTGGCGGCGCGGGTACGATCTCAAGCTCTTCGGCTACATCACCCTCACGCGCGAGATCTACCGGAGCATGAAGGCACGGGGCTCCGGCGTGATCATCAACGACATCGGCAACTCCGGTGAGAACTGGGATGCGAACTACATCGCCGGGAGCACCGCCAACGCTGCCCTGATGGCCTTCACCAAGGCCCTCGGCGGGCAGAGCCTGGATTTCGGCGTGCGTGTGGTCGGCGTCAATCCGGGTCCGGTCGAGACCGAGCGCATGGTCAAGATCAACAAGCGCCGCGCCTTCGACTGGTATGGCGACGAGAGCCGCTGGCAGGAACTGCGCGAGAAATACCCCGGCGGCCGGCCCGCCACCCCTCAGGAAGTGGCGGACCTGATGGTGTTCCTCGCATCGCCGCGCGCGGGCTACATCACGGGGTCGATCGTGACCATCGATGGCGGCATCTCGGCGCGCGGCTCCATCATCAAGGAACGGAGCGTGCGATCGTGAAACAGTTCGAGGTCCGCAACCAGCATTTCGATCGCCTGTTCAACACGCCCGGCCTGATGTGGCTGGGACAGAACACGAATCACTTCCCGACGCACCCGGCGGTCGCCGAGGCGATGGTCGACTGCATCAAGAGCGAGGAGTTTCACGCCTATGCCCCGCCCGCCGGAATGGAGGAACTGCGTCAGCTGATCCTGGCCGACCTCGGCCTGCCGGACGCATCGGTGCTCGTCACCGACGGTGCGGTCGAGGCGCTCTATGTCGCATGCCACGCGTTCAGCGAGCGCGGCGGCACGTTCGTCACCACCGATCCCGGGTGGAAGTGGCCCATGCACTTCGCCCAGGCATCGGGCGCGAAGGTGATCGAGATTCCCATCTATGGACGGGAATACAACTACCGCCTTTCGGTCGAGCAGCTCGATGCGGCCGTCGACGAGCATACCCGGATCATCTACCTGGTCGACCCGAACAATCCGCTCGGCGTGTGCTATACCGCCGCGGAGATCGAGGGCTTCACCGCCATCGCGCGCCGCGCAGGTGCGTATTTCGTGCACGATTGCACGTACCGGCATTTCGCCGACGCGCATACGCTGGCGGCTCGCTTCTACCCTGAGCGCACGATCACGATCTACAGCTTTTCGAAGTGGCTCGGGCTCGCGGGACTGCGCGTGGGTGCGCTGGTCGCTTCACCCGACGTGGTCGAACGCCTCGCCGCTGCGCCGCCGAACAACCTCGGCTCGAACGTGCTCTCGCAGCGCGCGGCGATCGCCGGCCTGAAGGTCAAGGACCAGTGGATGCCCGAAGTGAATCGCCGGCAGCGCCGCAACCAGGCGCAGATCCATGAAGCCGTGGGCAAGGTCGATGGGTTCGAGATCGCCGTCTATCCCTCGCAGGCCAATTTCCTGGTCATCGAGTGCATCGCAGCCGGCATCACGCCCGAAGCGCTGTGCGAGGCATACCGCGGACGCGGCATCATGATCCGTCAGGGCACGTATCACACGCCGAGGTACGGTCACCGGTTCGTCAAGGTCTCGACGACGGTGCCCGAGAGCTGGGCCGATGCGTTTTGCGCCGCCTTGCCGGAAATGGTCGAGCAGGCGCGCGGCATCAAACAACCCGGCCCGCTATTCTGAGGAGAAGTGCCGTGACATTTGCAGTCACCGACGACGGTGTGCGCCTGCATTACGAGGAGGTGGGCACTGGCACGCCGATGGTGTTCGTCCACGAGTTCGGCGGCGATCACCGCAGCTGGGAACCGCAATTGCGCCATTTTGCACGCCGTCACCGTTGCGTGACCTTCGGCGCGCGCGGCTATCCGCCGTCGGATGTTCCGGCATCCGTGGCGGCGTACTCGCAACGCCGCGCGGTGCAGGACATCGTCGCCATCATGGACGCCGCAGGCATCGACCGGGCCCACGTGGTCGGCCTGTCGATGGGTGGCTTCGCGGCGCTTCACTTCGGTCTCGATCATGCCGATCGCGCACGGTCGATCGTCGTCGCCGGCGCAGGTTATGGCGCCGAGAAGCAGTTCGAAAGTTACTTTCGCGACGTTTCCGCCGAGGTGGCGCGCCAGTTCGAGACGCAGGGCAGCGCGACGTTCGCGAAAACGTACTCGCTCGGGGCCTCGCGGGTGCAGTTCCAGAACAAGGACCCGCGGGGCTGGCAGGAGTTCGCGACACAGCTTGGCGAACATTCGGCCCTCGGCTCGGCGAATACCATGCGGGGCGTGCAGATGCTCCGGCCTTCCATCTACGATCTCGAAGATCGCCTGCGCGACATGCCGGTGCCGACCCTGGTCATGGTCGGCGACGAGGACGATCACTGCCTGCAGCCCGGTATCTTCCTCAAGAAGACGATCCCCGCGTGCGGCCTGCTCGTGCTGCCGAAAACCGGGCATACGATCAACCTCGAGGAGCCGGAGCTCTTCAATCGCTTCGTCGGCGACTTCATCGCCCTCGTCGAGGCCGGCCGCTGGTCGCCGCGGGATGCGCGCGCCGTTGCGGCGCAGATCATGAAAACGTCGTGACCACCGGCGTTGCAGCGCGCGTCGACGGCAAGCGCCTGTGGGATCGCCACATGCAGCTCGCGCGCCACGGCGCCACTGCAGCCAATGGTGTCAACCGCCAGGCACTGTCGGCAGAGGAGATCGCCGCCCGTCGCGACCTGATCCAGTGGGGTAGCGCCGCGGGACTCACCGCCTGCACCGATGCGGCGGGAAACCTGTTCCTGCGCCTGCAGGGGCGGGATCGTGATGCGGCCCCTGTGCTGAGCGGGTCACATCTCGACAGCCAGCCCACCGGGGGCAAATTCGACGGCGTGTACGGCGTGCTGGCGGCCCTCGAAGCGGTGCAGGCCATTGCCGAGAGCGGCGTCGTTCCAGCGCATCCGATCGAGGTCGTCGCGTGGATGAACGAGGAGGGCTCCCGCTTCGTTCCGGGGATGATGGGCTCCGCCGCGTTTGCCGGTGCGGTGCCGCTGCGCGAGATACTTCCGATCCGCGACCGCGAAGGGGTGAGTGTCGAACAGGCGCTCGCCGACATGGCGGCGGCCTTTCCCTCTGTGCCGGTATGCCCGCTGCGGCGACCCGTGGCGGCATACGTCGAGGCGCATATCGAGCAAGGTCCGGTGCTCGAGCGCGAAGGCGTGAGCGTGGGCGTGGTGACGGGCATTCAAGGCAAGCGCACGTTCCGCGTCACGGTCATGGGTGAGGAGGCGCACGCCGGTACCACGCGGCAACAGGATCGGAAGGACGCGCTGCTTGCCGCGACCGCAATGATCCAGGCGTTGGCGCAATTGACCCACGACGATGCGGATGTCGTGCGATTTACCGTCGGTCGCCTCGACGTGAGCCCGAACGCGCCATCGGTGGTTGCGGGCAAGGCGGTGTTCTCGATCGACCTGCGGCATCCGGATGAACGAACCTTGCGCAGTCTCGGGGACGCGGTAGCCGAAACGTGCGCGGCCCACGCGGGACGCTGCGCGGTGGACGTCGTGGAGCTCACGACTGCCATGCCGCTCGAGTTCCCGATGATGATGCGCAGCACGATCGCCGCCGCAGCAGAAGGCCTCGGCCTGCCGGCGCTGGAACTGGCCTCGGCGGCCGGCCACGATGCGCGCCATCTGCACGCGGTGTGTGCCGCCGGAATGATCTTCGTGCCATGCAAGGATGGAATCAGCCACAACGAGGCCGAATCCGCCCGGCTGGAAGACCTGTGCGATGGTGCACGCGTGCTCGCGGAGACGCTCGTCAAGCTCGCGGGATGATCCAGGCCGGCTTCGGTGCATGGGCAGCGGCAGGGAGCGGTGGGTGAGCCTCAAGCGTGCCAGCGAGGCACGAGCATCGTCTGCGCCTTGGAAGGCACATGGCGCGCACGGCACGGGTTCCGGCCGGCCCGATCAGATGCCCAGGAAGCGGTGCAGGGTCGCGCGGTCCTGGCGCAACTCCTCGACCGTCCCGTGGTGCACGATGCGGCCGGTCTCCAGAATGTAGGCCTCGTCGGCGACCGCGAGCGCGCTGTACAGGTTCTGCTCGACGAGCAGAATGGCATGTCCCAGCTGCTTCAGCTCGCGCATGATGCCTTCGAGATGCTGCACCATGACCGGGGCGAGACCTTCCGAAGGCTCGTCCATGAGCAGCAGTTCGGGATTGAGTATCAGCGCGCGGGCAACGGCGAGCATCTGGCGCTCGCCCCCCGACAGCTGATTGCCGCGGTGATGCTTGCGTTCCTCGAGGCGCGGGAAGAGCTCGAATACGCGCTTGACGTTCCATACGGCGCCGGTCGCTGCGCGGCCGAGCATCGTGAGGTGCTCGGTGACCGTCAATGACTGGAAGAGCCGCCGCCCCTGCGGTACCAGGCCAATGTGCTGGCGCGCGATTTCATAAGGGGCGAGCCCGCGCAATTCGCGCCCGTTGAAGCGGATGCTCCCGTCGCGCACGACCGGGGGCGCCGTGCCCATGATCGCCCGGATCAGCGTTGTCTTGCCCATGCCGTTGCGCCCGAGCAGCGCTACCACGCGTCCTTTCGCGACCTGCAACGACACCCCGCGCAGGACTTGCGCGTCGCCATAGGAGGCGTGGACATCGGCGAGCTCAAGCATCGTGCGGCTTGCCCAGATAGACTTCCTGCACCTTCGCGTTGGCGCGAATCTCGTCCGGCGTTCCTTCCACCAGCACTTGGCCATCGCACATGCAGGTGACGAAATCGACGAGCCCGAGCGCAAGGTCGATGTCGTGCTCGATCAGCACCAGCGTAAGTTCCCGCGGCAATGCGTTGATGATGCGCGCGATGCTCACGCGCTCGGCCGGTGACAGACCGGCCGCCGGCTCGTCGAGCAGCAGGAGCTTCGGCCTGCCGGTCAACGCCATCGCGAGCTCGAGCTGCCGCTGCTCGCCATAGGAGAGATTGCGCACGAGATGGCTGCGGCGGCTTGCCAGTCCGCTGCCTTCCAAGGTGTCGTCGACGCGGTCGCGTTCATCGGCGTGCACGGCGCCTCTTCCGAACAGCGAGAACTTGCGCCGCGACAGCGCTCGCACCGCCAGCTTGACGTTCTCTTCGACCGGAAGACCCGGGAACAGATTGGTGATCTGGAACGTGCGGCTCAGGCCCAGGGCCGCCCGCTGGTCCGGCCGGCGCCGGGAGATGTCCCGACCCTCGAAGCGCACTACCCCCGCGGACAGGCGCAGCTCTCCGGTGATCGCATTGAACAGTGTGGTCTTGCCGGCGCCGTTCGGACCGATGATGGCGCGGCGCTTCCCCGCATCCACGGCAAGCGACACGCCGTCGACTGCCCGAAGCCCGCCGAAATGGACGCCCACACGGTCGAGCTCGAGCAGTGCCATGCGCTTGCTGCTCTCGCCCTCAGGTCTTCTTGATGCCCTGGAAATCGCGCGAGTACGACGGCTGCTTCATGTATTGCTCGGGGTCGTATTTCCAGAATTGCGAGACATTGGGGTAGGTGGCGATCGGCACATTCCACAGCTTGCCATCGCTGCGTCGCTCCACGGTACGGATATAGACATCGTAGATCGGGTTGCCGTATGGATCGAGCACCACCTTCTTGCCGAGCGGCGACGACGTGAGCTCGACCTTGCGGATCGCATCGAGGAATGCCTTCGTGTCCTCCACCTTGCCGTTCACCCGCTTGATGCCTTCGGTAATCCACATCGCGCCGGAATAATGCGAGAACCCGTAGATCGAGGGCAGCTTGCCGAAGGCCTTTTCGTAATCGGCCACGAACTTCCTGGTGGCGGGCTCAGGGCTGCCTTCGGCGAAATGCGCGCACGAATGCACGCCGAGCGCTTCGTCGCCGAGCGTACGGATGACCGACTGGTCGGTCGCGTTCTGTGCGGCGAGCAGCGGTATCTTGCCCTTGAGCCCGAAGTTCGCCCACTGCTGCAGGAAGCGGTTCGCGTCGGCGCCGGTCTCCATCGCGAATACTGCATCCGGGTTGAGCGCGGCGATCTGGCCGATGTAAGGGCCGAAGTCGGCCGTGTTGAGCGGGTGCCAGAACTGCCCGAGGATCTGTCCGCCGCCTTCCGTGAGCGTCTGCGCAAAGCCGCCGCACTGCTCGTGCCCGAACGTGTAGTCTTGCGAGATCGTCACGATGCGCTTGTAGTTCTGCTTCAGCGCCCAATCGGCGAACGGACGTGAGTTCTGGCTCGCGGTGTAACCGGCGATGCGCACCACGTTCGGGATGCGCTTGCGCTGCGTGAGATCGTCGGCGGCGATCACGGGAATGAAGTAGGGAACGCCGTTGCCCTTGACGTATTCGGCGACGGCGAGGCCGGTGTTGGCGAGAATGTCGCCGATCAGCATGTGCACGTTGCGCTGCTCCACCAGCCGGCGCGCCTTCTGCAGGGCGGTGTCGGGATTGCTCGCATCATCCTCGACGATCACCTCGATGGGACGTCCGGCAACGGTTCTGCCGTTCTGGTCCCACCAGAAATTGAAGCCCTCCACGAGCTCCTTGCCGCCGGCGGCAATCACCCCGGTCAGCGGCGACAGGAGTCCGATGCGGATCGAATTCGCCTGTGCGCCTGCAGTGTGCGCCCATGGGGCGATCGCGGTGGTGGCGGCTGCGACGGCCGTGCTCCTGATGAAACGTCTGCGATCCATGCTGGCTCCTGAAAAGTGGTGGGGACTGCGATTCACTGCCGCTTGCGCAGCAGACTACGGATCTTGCCGACGATGCCGTCCGGCGCCAGGATCATCGTGCCGATGAACAGCGCGCCCAGCACCATCTGCCAGCGCTCGGTGTACTGGCTGACGGTGTTCTGCAGCAGGGTGATGACGGCCGAGCCGATCAGCGCGCCGAACAGCGTGCCGACACCGCCGACAATCACCATCAGCAATCCGGACACGCTCTGGGCGAGGGATACCGTCGTCGGGCTCACGAAGCTGTTGTAGAGCGCGTACAGGCCGCCAGCGACGCCGGCAAAGACACCGGACATCACGAACCCGATCAGCAGATGCAGCGGCACGTTGTAGCCCAGGCTGCGCATGCGCGACTGGCTTTCGCGGATGCCCTGGAGCGACTCGCCGAACGGCGAGCGCACGAAGCGCCACATCGCATAGGAAAGAACGCCCGTCACCGCCAGGACCACGTAGTAGAACGCCACGTGGTTGCGCAGCCACTCCGGACGGATGTTGCCGCGAATGCCGTTCTCCCCGCCGGTGACCGACGTCCAGCGCAGGCAGATGCCCCACACGATCATGCCCAGCGCGAGCGTCAGCAGCAGGAAATACACGCCGGAGGTGCGGATCGCCAGAAGGCCGAACACCACTGCCAGCAGGGTGGCCGCGACGACCCCGAGCAGCAGCCCGACAGCCGGTGCGCCGCCGGCGACGTTCACGAAATAGAGCACCACGTACGTGGACACACCGAATATCGCGCCGTGCCCGAGCGAGGTCCTGCCGGCGAACCCCGCCAATATGTCGATGGCCATCGCGAGCAACGCAAAGATGAGGATCTCGGTCGCGAGGCCGACGCGGTACTGCCCGAATACGGTGGGGACGAGGGCAAGCAGCAGGACCACGCCCAGCGTCCACCAGACGGTCCGGCTGCCGGCAAGCGCTCGCGCTGCCATCACGTCGCGCGCCCGAACAGCCCCAATGGCCGGAACGCGAGCAGGACCGCCATCGGCCCGAAGATCACGAAGTACGCCAGCTCGGGGAACATCACCTGGCCGAAGGTGTTGAGCATGCCTACGAACAGGCTCCCCACCGCCGCACCGAGGAGGCTGCCGCGGCCGCCGATGATGACGACTGCCAGCGAGAAGACGAGGATCTCGGAGTCCGCGCTCGGATAGAGCGACAGGAACGCTCCGCCGATGACGCCACCCAGTCCTGCGAGCGCGGCACCGAGCATGAACGTGGCCACGAAAACGCGCTGGATATTGATGCCGAGCGAGGACACCATCTCCAGGTCGTCGACCCCGGCGCGGATGAGTGCGCCGAGGCGCGTCCTGTTGAGGAGATACCAGAGCGCCACGAGGATGAAGATACCGACGCCGAGCACGAACAGCCGGTACTTGGGGTAGAAAAACGTACCGCTCTGCACCGCGCCGACCAGCATTCGCGGCGGTGGCACCGTGTAGGTGTCGCCGCCCCAGATCACCAGTGCGGCGTCATTGAGGACGAGCGCGACACCAAGCGTGAGCAGGACCTGGCGCAGCTCGTGGCCGCTGACGAAGCGCAGCAGTCCGCGGTCGACCACGAAACCGACGATTGCGATCGCGATCAGCGCCGCCGCGGCACCGATGAAGAAGTTGCCGCTGCGCGTGGCGACGGTCAGGCCGACGTAACCGCCGAGAAGGTAGAGTGCGCCGTGCGCGAGGTTCACGATGCGCATCAGCCCGAAGATCAGCGTGAACCCGCTCGCCACGATGAACAGCAGCGCGGAGAACGTGAGGCCGTTGAGGACCTGCGAGACGAGCATCGGACGATGGGAGCGGCTGTGGCTTGAGGTGCGCTGCGCGGGTCAGGTGCGCGTGCTCTGGTACCAGTCGAGGATCTCTTCGCCGTTCCAGTGCAGCACGTCTTCGTGCCTGGCGATGTGGTCGTAGACGGCTTCGAGATACTTGATGCGATGCGGCTGGCCGCTGATGTACGGATGAATGGCGATGGCCATGACCTTGGCGCGATGGGCGCCCTCGGCGTGCAGGCGATCGAAGGTGTCGATGCAGCGCTGCAGGAAATACGGGGACTCGTGATGCTGCACGATCATCATCGCGATATCGTTGAGCTCGACCGTGTACGGCAATGTGACCAGCGGACCGTTGGCGGTGTGGATGGTGGTGGGCTCGTCGTCGTAGACCCAGTCGCCGATGTACTTGACCCCTGCGGCGGCGAGCAGCTCCGGGGTCTCGTACGTTTGCGTCAGCCCGGGGCCGAGCCAGCCCACAGGGCGCTTGCCGGTGAATTTTTCGAGCGTGTCCATCGACCGCGCGATCATCGCTTGCTGGTCGTCGACCTTGTGGATCGGCATCTGCTCGAACGCATGTCCCATGAACTCCCAGCCCGCGTCGCGGCAGGCGGCAGCGACCTGCGGGTAATCCAGGCAAACGCGCGCATTGATCGAGAGGGTAGGGCGCATGCCGAGACGGTCGTACAGCGCCTTGAACCGCCAGAACCCTACGCGCATGCCGTACTCGTGCCAGCTCCAGTTGGGCACATCGGGCAGCAGTACCTGGCCCGTTGGCGCGGGGATTACCTGCCGCGCCATCGCGCGTGCGATGTCCCACACTTCCAGATTGACGATGGTCCACACGGCGATGCGCGCGCCGCCGGGAAGCTTGAGCGGCGGGCGCTCCACGATCGGGCTGTAGGGGACACGTTCACGGGGCAGCATTCGAGGATCCTTTCGTTGCTACGTTGTTTCTGTTCGGATGGCTGGCGGCCGCTGATGCAGCGGTGATCGGCGCTCGCGCAGCGCACACCGGGGTTGGCGAGGCGTCATGCGGGCTTGACTGGTTGGTATGCGGACCACCCGGTGCGCAGGATCGCCTCGAGGGGTACGTAGAGCAGTTGCGCCCCACGGGCGACCCAGCGGGAACAGGTGGCCGGTGATACCGGCAATCCCCACGGTCGGCGATGCGCCTGGACGATAGCTGCAACCGATTCGACGGCGGCTTGCACCGCGGGGGCGTTGGTGTCGCCGCCGAAGCCCATGCTGTGGGCGAGATCGTTCGGGCCGATCAGGATGCCGTCGATACCGGGGACCGTGGCCAGCGCCTCGGCGTGCTCGACGCCGGCCACCGACTCGATCTGGGCCACGGTGAACACGCGCGAGCTTTCGCCACGCGTCACGTAGTGCACCGTTTCGGCGATGCTTTGGGCGGCGGCGATCGATTCGACGTGCGGCACGACGATCGCATCGATATCGCGATCGAGATAGCGCACCAGGGTCTCAGGATGGGCCGACTCGGAACGCACGACCGCCGCCATGCCGTGGCGCTGCGCGCAGCGCGCGAGCGGCGCCACGCTTTCAAGGCCAACGGGCGTCCGCTCGCAGTCGATGAACACGCATTTCGCACCCAGGCGCCCGAGCATGTCGACGACGTCCAATGCGGCCCCGCCGGGGTTCACCATCACGACCGGCCCGCCGGCCTCGATCAGGGTACGGAGGCGCGACATGCGGCGACGTCAGCGTGCTGCGCCCATGACGAGCGCCGGCAGCGCCAGAATTTCCCGGGCCGTCAGCACTGCGCCAAATGCGGTGCGGATGCAGGCGAGGGCCGCCTCGTGCAAGGCGGGTCCGTCCATGGTATCCACGCAATCGCTTGCCACGATCACGGCGTAGTCCCTCGAGCACGCCGCAGTGACCGTGGACAGCACGCAGCTGTTGGTGTTGACGCCCGTGACGATCAAGGTATTGACGGCGTGTGCGCGCAGCACGAAATCGAGGTCGGTGCCGACGAAGCAATCGTAGCGCTTCTTGGTGTCGACCACCCAGTCACCCGGATCCTGCAAGCCGGGCATGATGGTGCAGCCGGGCAGGTCCATGAGATTGTGGCGCAGTACGTTGCGGCGGGGGTTGTCGGGGTCCTCGGCGCGCGTGCGCCAGAATGGATTCGAGCGGATCTCGTCGGCGTCGCGGTAGCGCGTGACGAGATGCACGATCGGGACACCGGCCGAGCGGCAGGCGTCGAACAGCGCCTTGTTCGCCGTCACGATGCGTTGCGCTGCCGCTGCGGCCAACGGCATGGTGGCAACCGACGGATCGAGGTGGCCGCGGTGCAGATCGATGCCGACGACGGCGGGCCGGACGACGTCGACTCCGAGACTCGTCACGGCGCCTGCTCTGGCCGGAGATGCCGTCCGAGGGGCTCGTCACCCCGATTGCGATCGGCGGTGATGCGCCCGATCAGGTTGCCCTGCTGCCTCGCCACGCGCTGCTCCGGAAAGCTCGAACCGATGGAAATGCTGAACAGGCAACCGATTGTTGCCGACGCGCGGCCATGTTAACGACCTCGCGGCGCCTGTCAACGTTTTGCGCGATGGATGATGACGGTCGCGTGGCATGTGCGTTGCCGGACGGCTGGATGGCGATGACGCCGGGGTGCGGCCCTCTCGCGGGATCTCGAAGCTCGCGCGGACACTTTGACACACCGGGCGGCCTGCGATGAGCGCACGCCGGCAGGAAGCCGTCGGCCCAAGGCGAGCGAGCGCGTTGACGCCGGCGCGACCGTCGGAAACAATCCCTTACTCGGCCCGGCGCACGTCGGGCTCCATCTCAGGGAAACCGTCCAATGTCCCTCGAAACCCCGGCTGCGCGCCGTGATCGCGCCTTCCATCTGCACCCCTCCACCAACCTGCGCAGCGTGCAGACCGAGGGCCCGCTGGTCATCACGCGGGGGGAGGGCGTGTACGTCTACGATGACGAGGGCCGGCGCTATCTGGAGGGCATGGCCGGCCTGTGGTGCGCTTCCCTGGGCTTTTCCGAGCGGCGACTGGCGGACGCAGCGTACCGCCAGATGTGCGAGCTGCCGTTCTATCACAGCTTCGGCGGCAAGGTCCCGGCGATCAGCACCGAGCTTGCCGAGCGGCTCATCCGCATCGCGCCACCCGGGATGGGCAAGGTGCTGTTCGCAAACTCCGGATCCGAAGCGAACGACACGGCCATCAAGCTGGCCTGGTACGTCAACAATGCGCTCGGCCGTCCGAACAAGAAGAAGATCATCTCGCGGCAGCGGGCCTACCATGGGGTCACCGTCGCCACCGCGAGTCTCACCGGGCTCGCCTTCGCGCACCAGGATTTCGACCTGCCCATCGCCCGCATCCTGCACACGGAGTGCCCGCATTACTACCGCGGCGCCAAGCCGGGCGAGACCGAGGAAGCGTTCGCGGCACGGCTCGCGGACAGCCTGGAAGAGATGATCCTGCGCGAAGGTCCGGATACCGTCGCCGCGTTTTTCGCCGAGCCGGTGATGGGGGCGGGTGGCGTCATCGTCCCGCCCGCGACTTATTTCGACCGCATCCAGCCGATCCTCAGGAAGTACGACATCCTTTTCGTCGCCGACGAGGTGATCTGCGGCTTTGGCCGCACCGGCAACATGTTCGGTTCGAACACGTTCAACCTGCAGCCGGACATCGTCACCGTGGCGAAGGCCTTGTCCGCTGGTTATCTGCCGATTTCGGGCACGCTGGTTTCGAACGCGATCTACGACATCCTGGTGACGCAGAGCGACAAGCTCGGCGTCTTCGGCCACGGCTACACCTACTCGTCGCATCCCGTCCCGGCAGCGGTGGCGCTGGAGACCCTCAAGATCTATGAAGAGCGCGACATCGTCGGCATGGTGCAGCGCGTCGGTCCCCGCCTGCAGGCAGGCATCCGGAGTTTCGGCGGACACCCGCTGATCGGGGAGGCGCGCGGCATCGGCTTGATCGGGGCCGTAGAGCTTGTCCGGGACCGGAACACCAAACAAAGCTTCGATGCCAAGGCCGGCGTTGCCGCTTATCTCGTGCGGCGCGCGCAGCACCATGGAGCGATCCTGCGCAACATGCCCGGGGATATCGTCGCATTCAGCCCGCCGCTCATCATCGAAGAGGCCGAGATCGATGCGCTGATGGGCGCTTTCGGCAAGGCGCTGGACGATACCTGGGGCATGGTGAAGGAAAAGGGGCTTGCATGACCAGGTTAGCTGGCGGGGAGCCCGGCGCTGGTCGCCGCCTCGCCGACAAAGGCAAGATGCTGTCCGCGCAGCGGCCAAGCCCGGAGGAGCATTGCCGATGAGCGATGGCGAGCCGATCGTTCGCTTCGTCGGCATCGGCAAGACGTACGACGGGTTGACTCGGGTCGTCGATGATCTTCACCTCGACATCCGCCGCGGTGAGTTCCTGACCTTGCTCGGCCCTTCGGGATCCGGCAAGACCACGACACTCATGCTGCTGGCCGGTTTCGAGACGCCCACCGCAGGCGAGATCCTGTTCGAGGGCAAGCCGCTCTCGCGGGTGCCACCGTACCAGCGCAATATCGGCATGGTGTTCCAGAATTACGCGCTGTTCCCGCACATGACGATCGCGGAGAACATCGGCTTCCCGCTGTCGGTGCGCAACGTGCCGGCCGCCGAGCGCGCGCGGCGCGTCGACCGTGCGCTCGACATGGTGCAGCTCGGTGGTTTCGGTCAACGCAGGCCGGCGCAGCTCTCGGGAGGGCAGCAGCAGCGTGTCGCGGTGGCCCGCGCCCTGGTCTTCGAGCCGAAGCTCATCCTCATGGACGAGCCGCTGGGGGCCTTGGACAAGCAATTGCGCGAGCAGATGCAGCTCGAGATCCGGCGACTCCATCAGCGCCTCGGCGTCACCATGACCTACGTGACCCACGACCAGAGCGAAGCGCTCACGATGTCCGACCGCATCGCCGTATTCCACCGGGGACGCATCCAGCAGCTGGATACTCCGGAGCAGATGTACGAGCATCCGCAAAACGCGTTCGTCGCCCGCTTCATCGGCGAAAACAACCGCCTCGACGGGGTTCTGGAGGCCGTGACGGGCCAACGCTGCACGATTCGCGTCGCTGCCGCAGACGCCTGCATCGACGGCACGCTCGTCGAGCCCGTGCGCAACGGCGATGCCGTCACGGTGTCGCTGCGGCCGGAGCGGGTGCAAGTCCGCGCGGCCGAGCATACAATCGACGCGCATCCCGGCTGCCGCATGGCGGGGCTGCTGCGGGAAATCATCTACCTTGGCGACCACGTGCGCGCCCGGGTTGCGCTTCGAGGCGACGAGGAGTTCATGGTCAAGCGCCCGATATCCGAGGCGCACAGCCTGCCGCGGATCGGTGCAGCAGTGGAAGTGTTCTGGACGCCCGAACATTGCCGCGCCTTTGCGCGGGAAAGCTAGCGGCGCTCGCTCAACGTGTCATCAGCGGAGGGGAATATGCGTAACGCAAGAGCATGGGTCGTGGCGTTTGCCGCGACAGCGACGATGTGGTCGGCGCCGGTGCTGGCGCGGGATCTTGCCGTCGTATCGTGGGGCGGGGCCTACCAGGACGCGCAGCGCGAAGTCTATTTCAAGCCGTTCATGGAAAAGACGAAGATCCCGATGACGGAAGAGAACTGGGACGGCGGCGTGGGCACGTTGCGCGCCAAGATCCAGGGCGGCAACAACAACTGGGACGTGGTGCAGGTCGAGTCGGAAGAGCTGCTCTTGGGATGCGAAGAAGGGCTCTACGAGAAAATCGATTGGGCCAAGCTGGGCGGCAAGGACCGGTTCCTGCCCGACGCCGTGAACGACTGCGGCGTAGGCGCGATCGTGTACAGCTTCATCCTCGCCTACGACGGGGACAAGATCAAAGGCGATGCGCCAAAATCCTGGGCCGACTTCTGGAACGTGCAGAAATGGCCGGGCAAGCGTGCCTTGCGCAAGGGTGCGAAGACGACGCTGGAGATCGCGCTGCTGGCCGACGGCGTCGCGCCGAAGGACGTGTACAAGCAGCTTGCCACCGACGCCGGCGTCGAGCGCGCATTCAGGAAACTCGACCAGTTGAAGCCGAACCTGGTCTGGTGGGAGAAAGGATCGCAACCGCCACAGCTCCTGGCGTCGGGCGAGGTCGCGATGACCGATGCCTACAACGGGCGCATTGCAGCCGCCAACGACAAGGACAAGAAGAATTTCAAGATCGTCTGGCACAACAATCTCTACACGATCGACTCTTGGGTCATCATGAAGGGGACGCCCAACAAGGCGCAGGCCGAGACGTTCCTGCAATTCGTCAACGACCCGCAGAACCAGAAGAACCTGCCGCCCAAGATTCCCTACGGCCCCACGACCAAGGCGTCGACGGCCCTGATCGACAAGGCGGTGCTGCCGAACCTCGCCACCGCACCGCAGAACATCGCCTCCGCGGTGTACATCAACGACAAGTTCTGGCTCGAGAACCTCGACAAGCTGTCGCAGCGGTTCAACGCCTGGGTGGCCAAGTAGAGCGCTAGCACGCGCCGCGAGGAAGCGCGATGCAGACCGGTGCCGCAGCGTCGATGCACGCGGCGCTTGCGAGCGTTGACGACGCACCGGGTCTGCGTCGTGCGCTGCGGAGGAGCCGCCGGCGCGAGCAGCTGCGGGCGGCGGCACTGGTGCTGCCGCTCTTCCTCTTCCTCGCCGCGTGCTTCGTGGTGCCGATCGGGGTGATGCTCGCGCGGGCAGTCGTCGATACCGATATCGGCCATACCCTGCCGGCGGTGACCGCGGAACTGAAGCGCTGGGATGGACGCGACCTGCCACCCGAATCGGCCGCTGCAGCGCTCGTCGCCGACATTCGCGCGGCGCGTGAGGCGGGCACGCTTGCCAGTGCCGCGACCCGCCTCAATTACGACATTCCCGGTTTTCGCACGCTGCTTTTCAGCACCGGACGTCGATTGCCGGCGTCACTGTCCGGATCTGCACGCAGCACCCTCATCGGCATCGATCCGAAGTGGGGCGATCGCGCGACCTGGGCCGCGATCCGCCGCGCCGGCGGGCCGGTCACCGATTTCTATCTGTTGGCGGCGCTCGATCTTCGCCGCGACACCAACGGCTCCATCGAAGGCGCGCCGACCGAAGAGCGCGTGTTCCGCAACGTCCTGGGACGCACGCTGTGGATCTCAGGGATGGTGACGCTGATCTGCCTCGTCCTTGGCTATCCGGTCGCCTACGTGATCGCGGCGCAGCCCGCCGGGCGCGCGAGCGTGTTGCTGTTCCTCGTGCTGCTCCCCTTCTGGACCTCGCTGCTGGTGCGCACCGTAGCCTGGGTCGTGCTGCTGCAAAAGGAGGGGGTTCTCAACAGTCTCTTGCTGTCGCTCGGCATCGTGCACGAGCCGCTGAAGATGATCTTCAATCGCTTCGCCGTTTACGTGGCGATGGTGCACGTCCTGCTACCCTTCATGGTGCTTCCGCTCTACAGCGTGATGCGCGGGATCGGACCCTCCTATGTCCGTGCGGCGGCGTCGCTCGGCGCCCGCCCGCTCACCGCATTTCGTCGCGTCTACCTGCCCCAGACCCTGCCAGGGATCGGTGCCGGATGCCTGATGGTTTTCATCCAGGCACTCGGCTACTACATCACCCCCGCTCTGGTGGGCGGGGCGGACGACCAGATGATCAGCTACTTCATTGCGTTCTATGCCAGCCGCACCGTCAACTGGGGCATGGCCGCGGCGCTGTCGATGATGTTGCTGACCGCGACCCTGGCGCTCTACGCGGTGTACAACCGGATGGTCGGCATCGAGCGGATGCGCCTGAGTTGACCCGATGACTGCCGCCACCTCCACCTTCGGAGAGCGTATTACCGGTATCGGCCTCGCCGTGCTCACCGGAGCCGTGCTCCTCTTCCTCGTGGCGCCCATCCTGACCATCGTGCCGCTGTCGTTCTCCTCCGGGTCGTTCTTCATGTATCCGATGCCCGGCTTCAGTCTGCGGTGGTATCAGGATTTCTTCACCTCGTCGTTCTGGCTGCCGTCGCTCGAGAACAGCCTGATCATCGGCGTCTCGGCAACGGTGCTCGCCACGGCGCTCGGCACGCTCGCGGCCCTGGGTCTGTGGCGGGCGCGATTTCCGGCACAGGCGCTGATCCTGGCGATCCTGATCTCGCCGATGGTCGTGCCGGTGATCATCGTGGCGGTCGGCGTCTACTTCGCGTTCGCGCCGCTCGGCCTCACCGACGGCTACCTGGGGCTCATCCTGGCGCATACGACCCTTGGCGTGCCATTCGTCGTGATCACCGTATTGGCCACGCTGTCGGGGTTCGACCGTACGCTGATTCGCGCCGCGGAAAGCCTCGGGGCGTCGCCGATCGCGACCTTCCGTCGCGTCATGCTGCCGTTGATTCTGCCGGGCGTAGCCTCCGGTGCGGTGTTCGCGTTCGCCGCATCATTCGACGAGGTTGTCGTCGTGCTGCTGATGGCGGGGCCGGGCCAGCGGACGCTGCCACGGCAGATGTTCGCGGGCATCAACGACAACATCAGCCTGACCATCGCCGCGGCGGCAACGATGCTGATCGCCATCTCACTGCTGCTGATGATCGCGGTCGGCTGGCTGCAACATCGCGCTGCCCGGATGCGGAACGCCTGAGGGGGCGCCGGCGGCTGCCTGGCATGCGATCCGCGATCGTCGGATTCACGCTCCTCCGATCCGCCCGCAGCACGGCCAGCGTGGTGTCATCCGGACTGGGCCCGGGATCTCGCATCCCTCACGCTGTCGGCAGGCGATAGTCCCGGTACTTCTCGCGAAGGGTCTTCTTCGACAGCTTGCCGGTGGCCGTGTGCGGCAGTTCGTCCACGAACACCACGTCATCGGGTGCCGACCACTTGGCGATCTTGCCGTGGTAGAACGCGAGCATCTCCTCGCGGGTGAGGCGCGCGTCCGCCCGCTTCACCACCAGGAGCAGTGGACGCTCGTTCCACTTGGGATGGGCGACGCCGATGACCGCCGCTTCCATTACACCCGGATGCCCGATCGCAATGTTCTCGATCTCGATCGAGCTGATCCATTCGCCGCCCGACTTGATCACGTCCTTCGATCGATCCGTGATCTGCAGATAGCCGTCGGGGTCGATCGTGCCAACGTCGCCGGTGGGAAACCAGCCGTCGGGGGTGAGCGGGCTCGGCGCGTCATTCCGGAAATAGTCGCGCATTACCCAAGGCCCCCGGACCATCACGTCGCCAGCGGCGAGGCCGTCGTGCGGAAGATCCTTGCCGTCGGCATCGGTGATCTTCATCTCGATGCCGTACAGTGGTCTGCCCTGCTTTACGCTCATTGCGAAGCGCTCGTCGACGGACAGGTTGGCGTGCTTGGCTTTCGGTGCGCCGATCGTTCCGACCGGACTCGTCTCGGTCATGCCCCAACCGTGCACCACGGTCACGCCGAACTCGTCGCGCAGGGTGCGCATCATGGCCGGAGGGCAGGCGGAGCCGCCGATGGTAGTTCGCTTGAGCGTGGAGAACTTGAGCCTGTTCTGTTGCATGTACTGGATCAACCCGAGCCAGACCGTCGGCACGCCGGCCGACGAGTCCACGCGTTCGCCCTCGAACAGTTCGTAGAGGCTCTTGCCGTCGAGCCCCGGCCCGGGAAACACCAGCTTGGCGCCCACGAGCGGCGCGGAGTAGGGAATGCCCCACGCATTGACGTGAAACATCGGCACGATGGGGAGGACGACGCTCTGCGAAGAATAGTTCTTGGCGTCCGGGAGGCAAGTCGCCATCGCGTGCAGGACCGTCGAGCGGTGGCTGAACAGCACGCCTTTGGGATTGCCGGTGGTCCCGGAGGTGTAGCACAGGCCCGCGGCGGTGTTCTCGTCGAACTCCGGCCAGGCATATTCGTCGCTCTCGCCTTCGATGAGCGTCTCGTAGCAAAGCAGGTTGGGCAGCGCCGACACAGGCATGTGGGCGCGATCCGTCAGCGCGACCCAGGTCGTCACTTCCGGACAGGATGGTGCGAGCTTCTCGACCAGCGGCATGAACGTGAGGTCGAAGAACACCAGCCGATCCCCCGCGTGATTGATGATGTAGGTGAGCTGCTCATGGAAAAGCCGCGGGTTGATGGTGTGGATGACCGCACCCATGCCCGACGCGGCGTAGTAGAGCTCGAAATGGCGGTAACCATTCCAGGCGAGCGTCCCGACACGATCGCCCGCAACCACGCCAAGGCGGGCGAGGGCGTTGACGAGCTTGCGCGCGCGGGTGTGCGCTTCACGATAGGTATAGCGATGTATCGGTCCCTCGACGGTCCGCGACACGATCTCCGCGTCGCCGTGGCACCGGTCCGCATGCCGGATCAGCGACGAGATCAAGAGCGGCCAGTGCATCATCAATCCGAGCATCACGTCCTCCTCGTGGGTCGTGTGGTGCTGCAGCGGACGTGACGCCCGCCCGATCCATCCTTGCTGGCAGCGGCGCCAGCTCCGGCATTCTGGCGCAGAAGACGCAGCGGTTCTACATGGACCGGCGAGACCGTGTCGGCGTCGCGATGACGCTCACCACCGCGCGCACTAACTATGGCGGGGGCAGGGGCATTCCCCCGGATGACAGGGGCCTCATGGGTGAGGGCGCTCATCGCGGCGCGCACAAATGGTCGGGATGGCGTGTTGACAAAAGTCGCACCCACATTTAACGTATACATTATGAAATGCATTGCAGCCTTCTACTGAAATGCAGGCGACCCCCGCAGCGCGTGCGGGCGCTGCGCGAAAACCGGCGCGGATCCGCCGGACGCGTCCGGACGGCGCGCATGCGGCGAAATCGCTCGTCGATGTCGCGTACGCGACGATTCGCCAGCGGATTCTCGACAACGTTTGGCCGCCCGGTCATCAGGCCTTCGAGCAGGAGCTTGCCGCCGACCTCGGGATGAGCCGTACCCCCGTGCGGGAGGCGCTCATCCGCCTCGCGCAAGGAAGGGCTCGTCGCCGTCAATCCGCGGCGTGGCATGCGCGTGTTGCCGGTGTCGGTGGCGGACATGCGCGACATCTACGCGGTCCTCACCGCGCTCGAGTCACTCGCCGCCGAGTTGGTAGTCCAGCGCCAGCCTTCCGCGGCCGAGCTGAGGCCGCTCGTCGATGCCTCGCGCGACATGGCAAAGGCGCTCAAAAGCGGCGACCTCGACGGCTGGGCCGCCGCCGACGAGCGCTTCCATCGTCATCTGATCGAGCTGTCCGGCAATCGGCTGTTGATCGGTGCCGTGCAGAACTGCTGGGACCGCGCCCACCGCGCGCGCATGGTGACGCTGCGCATGCGTCCGATGCCCATTCACTCCACGCGCGAGCACTTGGGCGTGCTCGAGAAGATTCGGGCCGGCGATGCGCGCGGCGCATTCGAGGCCCACCGCACGCATCGCGAGCGTGGCAGCCGGGAGATGATCGCGATCCTCGAACGCTACCAGCTGCAGAGCCTGTGAGCCGGAGCCACGCAACGGCACTCCACCGGGCGCACCGAACGCGAGGCGGCGATTCCTGCCGCACGTGATGTCTTGCGTCGTTCCATTCCAGGAAAGTACCGTCCTATAACCCCAGAATAGCCGCAGCGCCGCTGCGCTGCGTCGACACGAGGCACGAGCCTCGACCACCACGGAGGCCGCACACATGGAGAGCAACAGCAATTCGAAACTGAACCGGCGGGCGTTCCTGACGGGCATGACGGCCGCAGCGGGCGCGCTCGCATTGCCAGGCGTGACCCTCGGCGCGCCTGCGCCGACGGTGATCCGCATCGGCACGGTCGTGAGTGGCGACCATCCGGAAAACATCGGCGCACGCAAGCTCAAGGAGCTGATCGAGTCGCGCTCGAACGGCGAGCTCAGCGTCCAGGTGTTCACGGACGCGCAGATCGGCGACCAGCGCACGATGGTGGAGAACCTGCGCAATGGTGTGCAGGAGATCACGTGGGTCACCGTGGGTTTCTTCGGCTCCTACGACCCCATGCTCAATATCATCGAGAGCGGCTATCTGTTCCGCGACAGCGCGCATTCCTATGCCGTGTTCGACGGCCCGCTGGGCAACGAGGTCCGCGAGCGCGTCGAGAAGAACGGGGTCAAGCTGCTCGGTTATTTCGAGGCGGGGATGCGACACCTGACCAATAGCGCCCGCCCCGTGCACAACCCCACCGAGATGAAGGGCCTGAAGATTCGCGTTCCGCAGGCGAAGTACCACCTCAACACGCTGCGGCTGATGGGCGCGAATCCGGTCGCGATGGCCTTTCCGGAGGTCTACACGGCGCTCCAGCAGAAGGTCATCGACGGCCAGGAAAATCCGTTCTCGAACATCTATGCGGCGAAGTTCTACGAAGTGAACAAGTACCTGTCGCTCACGGGACACCTGCACCTCACCCACATGGTGCTGTACAGCGACCGCCTGTGGTCGAAGCTCTCGCCCGCGCACCAGACGCTCGTCCGCCAGGCCGTGCTCGATGCACAACCCGTGCAGCGCAAGGCGGTGCGTGACGACGACGCGCGCCTCCTCGCCGAGCTCAAGAAGAATGGCATGGAGGTGAACGATACCGACCGCGATGCGTTCCGGCAGGCCGTGCTGCCGCTACGCGAGGAAGCGGTGAAGGAGTTCGGTCCCAAGGCGAAGGAGTGGTTCACCCTCATCGAGAACACGAAGGCGTGAACACGAAGGGCGGCGCCCGGCGCGCCGCCCTTCTTCTCCAACTCCTCGAAGGTCGGCCGCCGTGTTCAAGCTGTTTGTCGCCATCGATTCCGTGCTCGCGACGGCACTGCGCTGGTTGATGATCGTCATGATGGCGACGATGACCATCGTGGTGTTCGCGCAAGTCCTCTTCCGCTATGCGCTGAACGTTCCGCTGGGGTGGTCGGAGGAGCTCTCGCGCTTCGCCTTCGTCTGGCTCTGCTTTCTCGGTGCGGCCTATCTTGTGCGCGGCCAGCAGCACCTGCGCGTCACGGCGATCGAGGCGAACGTCCCGCGCGGCGCGCGGGCGATCCTGCGCCTCGTTCAATACGCGGGCGCGCTCCTTTGCACCGGCGTGTTCCTGCTCGGCGGGATCGGTATCGTGGGCAACGAATGGTCGCAGGTGTCGCCCGCCACCGGGATCGGCATGGGCTACGTGTACGGCGTCATTCCCGTGGCCGCGGCGCTGATGCTGCTCTGGACCCTGGCGAGCGCGATCGTGGAGATCGGCAGCGGGTTGCGGCACTCCGCCCCCGAGCCGACCGAGGCCGAGGACGATCCGGAGCTCCGCTCATGACGGTCACGATGCTCCTGTTCGGGGTCTTCATCGCGACCCTGCTGATCGGCGTTCCGATTGCGTTCGCCCTCAGCCTGGGCTCGTTTGCGGTGCTGTGGATGACCGGCTTCTTCGTACCGGAGCTGGTCGTGCAACGCATTTTCGCGGGAATGGATTCCTTCCCGATCATGGCCATTCCGTTTTTCGTCTTGGCCGGTGCCTTGATGGAAAGCGGCGGGATCTCGACGCGCCTCGTGCGTTTCTCGAGCGCCCTGGTGGGCTGGATCACCGGGGGGCTGGGCCACGTTGCGATCGTCGCCGCGATGTTCTTCGCCGGCATCTCCGGCTCGGCGGTGGCGGACACGGCCGCGATCAGCACCACGATGATCCCGATGATGCGCCGCAGGGGCTATGACCCGGGATTTGCGGCGGGCCTCATCGCGTCGGCGGGAGTGATTGGCCCGATCATCCCGCCCTCGATCCCGATGGTGCTGTACGGCACGATCGCCGGCGTGTCGATCGGCTCGCTCTTCCTGGGCGGCATCGTCCCCGGCGTGGTCATGGGCCTCGGCCTCATGCTCGTGGTGTACTTCATCGCCAAGGGACGCAACTTTCCCCGGGAGGAGATGAGGCCGAGCCTCGTGGCGATCGGGAAGGCGTTCGTCCCCGCCTCCGGTGCCCTCATCATGCCATTCATTATCGTGGGGGGAATTCTGAGCGGAGTGTTCACGGCGACGGAGGCCGCCGTCGTGGCGGCGGTCTATTCCTTCCTCGTGGGAAAATTCGTCTATCGCGAGCTCGCGTGGAGCGAGATTCCGGACATCCTGTTCCGGTCCGGCGTCACGACTGCCATGGTGCTGATCATCGTCGGTATAGCGAACCTCGTGTCGTTCGTGCTTGCCATGAACCAGATTCCGCAGGCCGTCGCCACGTTCTTCGCCGGCGCCTTCACCAGCCAGCTCGCCATTCTGCTGGTGATCAACGTGCTGCTGCTCGTGGTCGGCTGTTTCATCGACGGTGGCTCGGCGATCATCATCTTCACGCCGGTGCTGATGCCACTGATCGTCAAGATGGGCATCGATCCCGTGTTCTTCGGAGTCATGATGACCATCAACCTGATGATCGGCACGATCACCCCGCCCGTGGGACTCTCCCTGTACGTCGCGGGAGGCGTCGCCCGTCTGAACGTCGAGCAGATGAGCCGGGCGGTGCTGCCGTTCCTCGCCCTCGAGCTGGCGGTGCTGCTGCTCGTGACGCTGTTCCCCAACATTGTGCTGTTTCTCCCCCAGATGTTCCGCTGAGACGACGTTGAACGGATGCGCGTGCCCGCATCCAAACCGTCCCGCCTGTTTACGTACGAGAGAATCGATCCATGCACGTCGTCACCGTCGAGTTCGTCGTCAAGCCGGAGCACCTCGAAGCCTTCGAGCGGGAGATGATCGTCAATGCGCGCACCTCGCGCGAGACGGAGCCCGGGTGCCGGCAGTTCGACGTGTGCCGTGTCCCGGGCGATCCGCGCGTCGTCTTCCTGTACGAGGTTTACGACGACGAGCGCGCATTCAAGGCGCACGGCGCGAGCGAGCATTACCAGGCGTTCGCCGTCAGAACCACCGCGTGGGTGGAGAACAAGACCGTGCATGCCTACGAGCGCATCGATCCGCGTTGACCATGCTCGCGGAACGACAGATCGAGACGTATCACGCCGACGGCTACCCCGTGGTCGGGGACGTTCTCGACCTCCACGAGATCGAGGCGCTGCGCCGCGAGACCGACCGGATCGTCGCGAGCCGCCGAAGCGCGACATGAGCTCGATCTACAACGCGCAGAGCCAGGCGGACACCTTCTTTTTCTCGCGGTGCACGGAAGAGACGGGGACCTGAGTATTCGAGATCGACACGAGGTGATGGTGAAGAACAGTGCGTTTGAGATAGCGACGTTCGAAGGCGACGGCATCGGCCACGAGATCGTGCCCGCGTGCCTGCACGTGCTCGAGGCGCTGCAGCGCCGCGTTGGCGGCTTTCGGCTCGACTATAAGAAGCTCGATGGCGGGGCGGAGCTCTACCGCGATACGGGCACCGACATCACCGACGAGGCGTTCGAGGCGGCGCGGCGGGCCGACGCCATCCTGTTCGGTGCCATGGGTCTGCCGGACGTACGCTTCCCGGATGGCACCGAGATCGCTCCGCATCTGCGCATGCGTCTCGAGTTCGACCTTTTCGCCGGACTGCGGCCGGTGCGGAGCTTTCCGAACGCGCCGGGCCCTCTAAAGGATCCGCGGGCCGCGAACATCGATCTGCTGGTGATCCGCGAATCGACCGAAGGGCTCTTCGCCTCGCGCGGCAAAGGCGTGCTGATTGACGATCGCGAGGCGCGCGACACGATGGTGATCACCCGTGCGACGTGCGAAAAGCTCTTCGACAAGACGTTCGAGCTCGCACGACTGCGCAAGAAGGCGGGCCGTCCCGGGGTCGTGACCTGCGTCGACAAGTCGAACGTGTTCGTCTCCATGGCGTTCTTCCGCAAGGTGTTCGACGAGCGCGCGACGCGGTTCCCGGATGTGACGGCCCGTCACCATTACATCGACGCGATGGCGCTCGATCTCGTTCGGCGGCCGTGGGACTTCGACGTCCTGGTCATGGAGAACATGTTCGCCGACATCATCTCCGATCTTTCCGGCGGTCTGGTCGGCGGCATGGGCATGGCGCCGTGCGCCGAGATCGGTGAGAAGCATGGCCTCTTCCAGCCCGCGCATGGCACCGCGCCCGACATTGCCGGCAAGGGCATCGCAAACCCGACCGCGATGTTTCTTTCGGCGGCGATGATGCTCGACTGGCTTGGCGAACAGCACGACGTGGCCGCCTGCCGTATGGCCGCATCGTTGCTCGATGCCGCGGTCGAGAAGGTGTTTCGCGACGGCCGATCGCTGCCGAGCGAGTTCGGCGGCACCGCGGGCACGAGCGATCTCGCGCGGGCGGTGACCGACGCGCTCGACAAGGTCGAGCCGCGCGGAGACTCGCTCGCGCACGCGACATGAATGCGCGCGTCATTGCACCTTTGTCGCTCGACGACGTGAGCTTCGTCGGATCGCGGCTCGCGCGCCCGGAATGCGTGTTGTGCACGCGCGCCGGTGACGTGTTCGCGGCGGACCGCCGCGGCGCGATCGCGCACATCGAGCCCGGCGGGGAGCAGCGCCTCTACGGCGGAGCGACGTTCGATCTCTCCGTGCCGCTCTTCCCGAACGGCATCGCGCTCGATCGCGACGGCAGCTTTCTCGTGACCCATCTGCAGGACGGCGATGGCGGGCTGTTCCGGCTGTACCGCGACGGCCGCGTAGTCCCCGTGCTCCGCGAGGTCGATGGCGTTCGCCTCCACGTCAGCAACTTCGTTCTCCTCGACGCGCAGAGGAGGATCTGGATCACGATCTCGACGCGGCTGTGTCCGCGGATCGACGCGTTCCGCCCCGGCGTAGCGGACGGATATGTCGTGCTGATCGATGGGCGTGGCGCGCGCATCGTGGCCGACGGCCTCGCCTTCGCCAACGAATGCCGCATCGATCCGGCGGGACGGTGGTTCTACGTGAACGAGACGTGCGCCCCGCGTCTGACGCGCTATCGTGTCGCCGAGAACGGGGATCTTTCCGGACGAGAAACGGTCACGACGTTCGGGCCGGGAGAATTTCCCGACGGCATGGCTTTCGACGTCGAAGGCGGCCTCTGGATTACCTCGATCGTGAGCAACCGGCTGATCCGGGTGGGCACGGACGGCCTGCCCGTGACGCTGCTCGAGGACAGTGATCCGGCCCTGGTCGCTGACGTCGATGCGGCCTTTCGCGCGGGGCTGCTCGACCGCACGCTCCTCGAGCGCAACTCGGCGAAGAAGCTCGCCCACCTGTCGAGCATCGCCTTCGCCGGGCCCGAGCTCGATCGCGCGTGCTTCGGCGTGATCCTGGGAGACAGCCTGCCCACAATAACGATGCCGGTGCGGGGCGTGCCGCCCGTGCACTGGGATTGGCGCTAGTCCACGATGTTCGACGAGTGTAAGGGGATGGCAGCGCTGCCGGTTTCGGGACGCATCCTGTTTCTCTGCGACGACGCGCAGCGTCTGCGTCGTCAGATCGCGGGCGACGAGCTCGTGCTCGGCGAGGGTGTGCCGCTGCGCAACGACGTGTCGACCGACGAGATCACGCCCAACACCGCGCTTACCTACCACGACGAACGCCTCGGCAACTACGTCTACACCGGCTTCAAGGCGGGCGACTCGACGCCGATCGGCGTCGGCGACGTTCGCGCGGCGGGGTTCTCTGTCGTCATCGCGGGTGCGAGATACGGCAAGGGGTCCTCGCGCGAGCACAGTCCGGCGGCGGAGCTGCACGCCGGCATTCGTCTGGTCATCGCCCAAGGCTTCGAGCGCATCTATCGCCAGAACGCGGACAACGTCGGGCTCTTCACATCCACCGATTTTGGTCTCGTGCCTCGGCTGCAGCGCGGTGAAGCCATCGAGGTGGACGAGCTCGTCGTCGGGCGCGATCGGCTCGCCGCGGCGATTCTGCGCGCCGGTGGCCTGGTGAGATACGGCAGCGGTCGCATGGGTGCGCTCGCGCCCTGCGACGCTCCTGCCGCGCGGCCGCGGACGCTCGTCGAAAAAATCCTCATCCGGCACCTGGTGAGGACCGCCGACACCGGCTGCAGCCTCGTCGCCGGCGAGGGCGCCTTCGTTCGCCCGGACTGGCGATTCATCGTGGACGTCTACACCGGGATGGCGCACCACGTCCTGGAAGCGGCGCTTGGGGATTGCTTCGAGCTTCGGCACCCCGAATCGATCATCGCCTTTGCCGAGCACTTCTCATACACCCACAAGAGTCCTGCCCATGTGACGGGACGACTGCTTCCCGGGATCCGCGTCCTGCACGAGGAGCACGAGCGCTTCGCCCAAGCCCATGGCGTGCGCTCCCACGGCTACCTGCGCGAGCTCGAGGGCTCCGAAGGCATCTGTCACCCGATGATGACGGAGCGTTATGCGCTGCCGGGCGAGGTGGTGGTCGGAACCGATTCCCACACCCCGCATTCGGGCGCGCTCGGGTGTCTCGCTTTCGGGGTCGGCACGACCGACATGGCCAACGCGATGGTCACGGGTGCGGTGCGGCTGACGGTACCGCAGTCGATTCGCGTGCAACTCGACGGCAGGGTGCCGCCGGGCGTGAGCGGGAAGGACATCGTGCTCCATCTCCTCGCGCGTCCCGAGATCAAGGCAGGAGCGGGAGTCGGAAAGGCCTTCGAGTTCACCGGCCCGGCGGTCGCCTCGCTGTCGCTCGACGAGCGAGCTACCCTCACCAACATGGCGGCGGAGCTCGGTGCGTTCACCGGGATCGTCGCGCCCGATGCCGAGACGGTGCGCTTCCTGCGGGAGCGACGCGGCATTGCGTTCGAGATCGAGGACTGGATGAGCAGCGACCATGGCGCGACGTATGCCGCGGTGATCGAGGTCGATTGCGACGCGCTGTCGCCGATGGTCTCCGCGCCCGGCGATCCCGGCAACGCGATCCCACTGCACAGCCTGCGCGATCGCGCGCCGATCGACATCGCGTTCGGTGGTTCCTGCACCGGCGGTAAGCGCGAAGACTTCGATGCGTATCACGCGGTGCTGGCCTGGGCGGCGGAGCGCGGACTGACGGTGCCCGAGCGTGTGCGGCTCTATTTACAATTCAGCACGACAGCCGTGCGCGACTATTGCGTTGGCAACGGCTATCTCGCCGCGTTCGAAAGGGTGGGGGCGACGGTGCTGCAGCCCGCCTGCGGCGCGTGCGCGAACCTTGGGCCTGGGGCGTCCACGACCGCTGACCAGGTGACTGTGAGCGCCCAGAACCGCAACTTTCCCGGCCGCAGCGGGCCCGGCAAGGTGTGGCTCGCAAGTCCGACGACCGTCGCCGCGAGCGCGATTGCCGGCGAGCTCATCTCGTTCGAGGAGCTGCGCCGGCGAGCGAGCGGCTGATTGATCGGCATTATTGCCACATTAGAACGACCGAAGGAGCACGATGGATCTGCAATTGCGGGGCAAGGTGGCGATCGTCACCGGCGGGGCCAGAGGCATCGGGCGGGGCATCGCGCTCACGCTCGCGCAGGAGGGAGTGCAAGTCGCCGTCAATTACGTGAACAATCCCGATGCCGCCGAAGAAGTAGCGCAGGCGATCCGGAACGAGGGCGGCAACGCCCGGGCCATCCAGGCCGACGTCGGCGCGTACGCCGAGGCGGAGCGTCTCGTCGACACGACGTTGGAGGAGTTTGGCCGGATCGACATCCTGGTGAACAATGCCGGGATCGTTGCCCGCAAATCGATCCTGGACATTTCGCTCGAGGAGTGGGACCGGGTCGTGCACACGAACTTCTATGGCTGCTTCCATTGCTCGCGCCTGGTAGGCCGGCACATGGTCGCCCGGGGAGGCGGGGGAAAGATCGTCAGCATCTCGTCCATCCACGGGCGGGTCGCGAAGGCGAACATGGGGCCGTACTGCTCCACCAAGGCGGCGATCGACATGTTCAGCAAGCAGCTCGCCGTGGAGCTTGCGCCGCACCGAATCAACGTCAACGTCGTCGCCTCGGGCACGATCACGACGGACATCAACATCCAGCTGTACAAGAGCACCAGGCCCGAGGACATCGCGTTGCGCGAGGCCGTGCTCGCGCGCGTGCCATGGGGCGCCATTGGCGATCCCGAGGACATTGGGCGGGCCGTCGCGTTCCTCGCCTCGGACGCGGCGCAATACATCACGGGCGCGGTGCTCTACGTGGATGGCGGCTACACGGCCGAGGGAACGCCGCGCGTCACATCGGGCGCGCAAGTGCCGTGAAGACACCAAGGAGCACATCATGAGCCGCAAGGCATTCGAGGCATCCCTGCGCCCGGATAGCGACCGGGCGGTCGAAGTGATCGAAGTGGGCACGCGCGACGGCTTGCAGATCGAGCGCAAGCTGATCCCGCCGGCGGAGAAGATCGATCTCGTGAACCGGATCATCCAGGCGGGCATCCGGACGATCGAGGTCACGTCGTTCGTCTCGCCCAAGGCCGTGCCGCAGCTCGCGGACGCCGAAGAGGTGCTCGCCGGCATCGCGCGTCGTCCCGACACCACGCTCACGGCCCTCGTGCCGAACCTTCGCGCCGCCGAGCGCGCGTGCAGGACCTCGCTCGATGCCGCGGTGCTGCTCTGCTCGGCCTCCGATACCCACAACCAGAAGAACCTCAACCGCACCATTGACGAGTCGATCAACGGCTTCGCAGCGGTTGCCGACAAGGTGCGCGAGAAGGACATCGGCCTGATCGGCGCGATCGCGACGACGTTTGGTTGTCCGTTCGAAGGCGAGGTATCGCTCTCGGACGTCCTGCGGATCGCGGAGGGCTACGTGAAGGTGGGCGTCCAGTGCATCACACTGTCCGACACGACCGGCATGGCGACGCCGCGCAACATCCGCAGCGTGGTGCGCGCCGTGCGTGCCGAGTTTCCGGACACGGTGCTGGGACTGCATCTGCACAACACGCGCGGCATTGGCCTCGCCAATGTCGTCGTCGGGCTCGAGGAGGGTATCCGGCGCTTCGACGCGTCGGTCGGCGGCCTTGGCGGCTGTCCCTTCGCCGCGGGCGCCACGGGCAACATCTGCACCGAGGACCTGCTGTTCCTGCTCGAGGAAAGCGGCTACGAAACCGGCGTGGACCTGGAGAAGGCCATCGACGTGGCGCTGCGGATGGAGCAACTTCTCGGCAAGGCGCTCACTGGCCAGGTGATGCGCGCGGGCCCGCGGCTCAGGCTGCACGCCGCGGGCGACGTGCGTACTGCCGCGGGCTGAAGACCGTGGAGCTGCCGCTCGCAGGTATCCGTGTCGTCGACCTGACGCGCATCCTGTCGGGACCGTTCTGCACCATGATGCTCGCCGACATGGGAGCGGACGTCGTGAAGGTGGAGGGCCCCGGCGACGGCGATCCGATCCGCAACATCGGGGCGCGCGTCGGGGGCCTGAGCTGGTATTTCGCGTCGTTCAACCGGAACAAGCGGTCCCTGGTTGCGGACCTGAGGTCGGAGCAGGGCAAGGCGACCCTGGCGGCGCTGCTCGAGCGCGCGGACGTGCTGGTCGAGAACTTCCGGCCCGGCGTGCTCGCGAAAATGGGCTTCGACGAGGCGAAGCTCGGCCGGATCAATCCGGGCCTAATCGTCGCCAGCGTGAACGGCTACGGGTCCACCGGCCCGTATTCGCAACGCCCGGCGTTCGATTTCGTGATCCAGGCGATGAGCGGCTTCATGAGCCTCAACGGCGAGCGCGACGGGCCACCGCTGCGCAGCGGCCCGCCGCTCACCGACATCATCGCGGGCTTGTATGCCGCCTTCGGCATCGTCAATGCGCTGCGCGTGCGCGACCGTACCGGCATCGGCCAACGGGTGGATGCCTCGATGATGGCGGCGATCATGAGCAGCTTCGCGTACTTTGCGGCGGACCATCTCGCGACGGGCGAATTGCCCGTCCGTACCGGCAATGACCACCCGATTGCCTCGCCTTATGGGCTGTTCACCGCGAGCGACGGCGACATCGCAGTCGCCCCGAGCACCGAAGCGGTTCTCGAGAAGTTCCTGGCGACCGTCGGGTTGCTTCATTTGCTTACGGAGCCACGCTTCGCCACCAACGCACTGCGGGTCGCCAACCGAGCCGAGCTTAACGCCCTGATCGACGCACGATTGCGGGCCGACACACAGAGCCACTGGGTCGAGAAGCTCAATGCCGCGGGCGTGCCCTGCGGCATCGTGCAGAACCTTGCGCAGGCGCTGACGGACCCCCAGACCATTCAGCAGGAGATTATCGTGGAGATCGAGCACCCGGGACACGGTGTTGTGAAGATGCTCGGGTTTCCCGTGAAGCTCTCGGGCACGCCGTGCGAGGTGCGCCATCCCGCGCCGGAGTACGGTGCTCATACCGACGAGGTGCTGCGCGACTGGGGTGTGCACGCGTCGCGGAGCGTACATCGCAGCGAATAGATGCTTCGCTTTTCCGCAAACCTGTCGACGCTCTTCGGCGAGCTCCCGCTGATCGAGCGCCCAGCTGCGGCCGCTCGTGCCGGCTTCAAGGCGGTCGAGGTATGGTTTCCGTACGAGGTGCCGGCGTGCGAGTTTCGCGACGCTCTCATCGCGAGCGGGGTGACCTGCGTCGGCATCAACACGGCACCGGGAGATGTGCAACGCGGTGATTGGGGTCTCGCCGCCGATCCCTCGCGGCGCGAGGCGTTCTCCGCAGCGTCGACGCCGCGATGACCTACGCCGATACGATCGGCTGTCCCAACGTGCACGTGATGGCCGGTGCTCCTGCTGCGGACTCGCGCGCGCCGCCGCATGGAACGTGTATTGCGAAAACATCGCGCTCGCGTGCGCGATCGCCAAACGCCACGCACGCCAGGTGCTCGTCGAGCCACTGAATGCCATCGACCGCCCGACCTACCTGCTGTCGCGCCAGGCCGAGGCGATCGAGCTGATCGACTCGCTCGGTTGCGACAACCTGCGCATCATGCTTGACCTGTATCACCTGCAGCGCGGCGAAGGCAACCTGATCGAGCGCATGCGCGCGAGTCTCCCGTACGCGGGTCACGTGCAGTTCGCGGATGTTCCCGGACGCCACGAGCCCGGCACCGGCGAGATCAATTTTCCGGCTGTATTCGCCGAGCTTGAGCGTCTCCAATACCAAGGATGGATCGGTTGCGAATACTTCCCGCGCACCACCACCCTGGAAAGCTTCGGCTGGATGAGCGGCGCGCTATCATGCCCCGGTTGCTGAGCCGTTCGCGCGTCGCAGGCGCGCGCGTCGTGAGTACTGCCAAGATTAATGAAAATTAGGCAGCGGACGCGGAAGCCTTGCAGCTATGGGCGCCCGATCGCGCCTGCGTGACGGAAGCCGAGGCCGCGCATCAAGAACTGTGCGATTCCGGACACGAGTGTCTCGCGCGGGGTGCTCCGCCTGAACGCCCAGCGTCTCAGCGCGATCATCGTGGGTAGAAACGTGAACACGTGCGCCGCGAAGTACGGGTCCGGGACATTCACGTGCTCCTGCACTGCGGCTTCGGTGATCAGCTTCTCGAATATCGCCACGAATCCTTGTATGCGATCAAGGATTACCCGCGCCGACTTGCGATCGAGTAAGTGGGTGTTTTGATAGATCAGGAGGATCTCGTCCTGGTGATCGTAGATGACTTCGGCGACGGCCCGCGCGACCGCGTGGATGCGTTGCGTCGAGCTCTCTGTCGCCTCCAGAGCCCGACGCGTCTCGTCCTGGTACTGCGAAACGAGACGGTCGCACACGAGATACAGGATGTCCTCCTTCGAAGTGACGTAGTTGTAGATCGTGCCCTGGGTCATTCCCGCAGCGCGGCCAATGTCCCGTATCGTCGCTTCGTGGAATCCCTTCTGCTTGAACACCTGCACGGCCGCGGTGATCAGCTGGTCGCGTCGTTCCTCGACGAGCGGCTGATGCTTCACGGTCGTCTTGACCTGACGAGTTGCCGGGACCGATGGTGCCGTTTCTCTTCCAGAGCGCATGGTCTGTAATGGATGGACAACGAGAAGGTGCATGCCATGACGGGCGAACAGCGGCCGATGTTCCGTGCGGCCTGCTTCAGTCGGCTTACTTTACCAACCGAATGACGGCTCGTATACTGAGCGCTCAGTCAGCGCGCCGACCGAGCGCGTATCCGTGGAGGGCGTGCACACGTGCAAGAGCGAGCGCGAGCCAGGGCCATGTGCCCTCCGGCGCGTGAGATCACTTCGGATTGGGGTGTCCCACGCGGCGTGCGGCAGGCGCACTCACGCCTAACCGTCGCTCGCCGCGGCCGGATCCGGACGGCCCGCGTGGGAAGCGGCTGCCCGGGGCCGGCGCGAGCTGCCCACGGCTGCGAAACCTCGCGCCGCACGTGAGACGCGTAAATCGGGCATGCTCGAACTGATCGTCCCAATCCTCGTCAATGCGGCCATCGTTTCGCTCGTCGCGCTCGCCTTTCACGTCGTCATCCGGTCCACTGGTGGCATCGCGGACTTTAGCGTGGGTCAGTACGTCATCATCGGCGGACTCACGACGGCATTCGTCACGCAACACGGCTATTCTTTACCGATCGCGGTCGTTCTGGGGGTCGCGACCCCGTGCATCGCCGCGCTCTTGAACGAAGTGCTTGTTATACGCAGGCTGGTCGGTGCAAGCGCAGGTGGCTCGCTGCTCGCTCCGGTTGTCGCGACCGTGTCGCTGCTCTGGATATGGGAGCAGCTCGCACGTCTCGTCTTCGGCGACTTCCCCATGCGCGGCCCGGCGGTGCTGAGCGGAAGCCTGCGTCTGGGCGATGCGACGATCGCAGCGCATTCGCTGCTCATCATCGTGCTGGCCGGAGTCGGCCTTCTTGCGATCGAGCTCTGGTTGGCGCGGACGCGTTCCGGCCGCTCGCTTCGCGCAATCGGCGATAACCGTCTTGCCGCGGAGCTCATGGGCTTCCGGGTGGACCGCAGCCGCGCCATCGCGTTCTTGATTGCCGGCGCGCTGGCGGGAATCGCGGGCGTCCTCGCCTCGCCGTTGGCAGGCTTTCGCGCGCTGGGGGGCGCGTATTACACGTTGAATGGCTTCGTCGCCCTTTTTCTGGGCGGCGTCTCCCGTCCGGCAGGCGCGTTCGTCGGCGGCCTATTGCTCGAAGCGCTGAAAATCCTCATGAGTCGCTACGCAGGCAGCGGATATCAGGACTACGTCGTCTTCCTGATTGCCGTGATCATCTTCGCGATCCGCCCGCAAGGTCTCCTGCCGCCGCCCGCCGCGAGGCGCGCATGAAGCTCGCGCGCGCCGAAGCCACGCCGGCGAACATGGTGGCAACGCGAGGGCCGGTGCCGGCTAGCGTGTTCGGCGCGTGCGCCTTGGCGGCGATCGTCTTGTATGGCATGAGCAGCGGCGTAAGGTCGGAGGTCGTGATCCTGATCTACGTGTATGCGCTGCTCGGTGCGGGGCTGTACGTTCCGCTGGTCCTGACGGATCAGGTCTCGCTCGCCTACGGCGCGTATTTCGGCATCGGCGCCTACACGTTCGCGATCACGTCGGCGCGCGGCCTTTTCGACCCGACGTTGTCCATCCCATTGGGCATGTTGATCGCGGCGACGCTGGCGGGCATCGTGGCGATGGCGATGAGCCGCCTGGCAGGCTACTTCCTGGCGGTCGCGACGATGTTGCTCGCGCTCGTGTTTTCGCGCTTCTTACTGGAAGCGTCGGACCTCACCGGAGGGCCGACGGGCTTGACCTTCGAACCGGCGCTTCTGGGCTATCGGATCACGCGCGTCGAGTTGCTGATCGGCGCCGGAATCTTGGTGTGGCTTGTCATGCACGCCCTCGAGAATCTGCGCAGGTCGCGGCTCGGCGACGCGCTGCGGCTCCTGTCGCACTCGGCCCCCGCCGCCGAGTCGGTGGGTTTGCACACGCGGTGGGCACGAGTCGTGAGCTTATGTGTCGGAGCCGGCGTTGCATCGCTTGCCGGAAGCGTCTTCGCCCTGAGTCAGGGCTTCGTACTGCCCGAGTCGTTCGGGCTCGAGATCGCGTTCCTGATCCTCTTCATGCCGATCATCGGCGGTGTCCAGTCACCGTGGGGCTGTCTGATCGGCGCGACGCTCGTCGCCCTCGTGCTCCTGATCGCGCCGGACTTCGGCCCCGGCCGACTGCTCTTCGGGCTGTTCGTGCTCGGTATCGTGCTCGTGTTCCCCGGAGGGATCCTTGCGGCGTCGCGGGCACTCGTGCGTGCGGTCCTGAAGCGAACCCGCCCCGGCGCCATCGGTGCCGAGCCCGAAGCGGAAGCGAACACCCTCACGGCGGGGTGGACGCGGACCCACGCCCCGGAAGCAGCGCCGGCCGCGAGTGCGCGAGAACTGCTTCACGTCGACAACGTCAGCAAGCATTTCGGCGGCATCCAGGCACTGAGGTCGGTCTCGTTCGCGCTCGGAGAGGGGAAGTCCTCGGCATCGTCGGACCGAACGGCGCCGGGAAGTCCACGCTCGTCGATGTCATAACGGGGCTGCAGACGGCTGACTCGGGCCGAGTCGTGCTGGATGGCGTGGAGCTCCGGGAACGGACTGCGGCGCGAGCGGCCTCCGGAATGGCTCGCACCTTCCAGCATCCGCTTCTTGCCCCCGCGCTAAGTATCCGCGAGAACGTGGAACTCGGTCTGTTGAGGGCCGGATCAGCTAAGGCGGGGCTCGCAATGTTCGCATGGTTCACCTCCAGCATGGTGCGCGGACGCGGGCGCGACCGCACGTCGAACGAAGCTTTCGGTGCTCCTCGTGGCGCGGGGATCGAAGCGCGCGTCGCGGCGTTGCTTGCTCGGAATTGGGTCGCGCGGCTCGGAGGTTTCGTATCGGTCGGAACATCGCCGAGACCGGACGCGCGCGATCGCGTGCCGCGCGTCCTGATCATGGACGAACCGTTCGCCGGTCTCGATCGCGAGAGCGTGCGGACGGTCTGGGACGTGTTCCTACGGTCGCGGTCGGAGCGGCTCGGCACGATCGTGGTCGACCACAACGTCGACCTGCTGCGAGACATTTTCGCGCTCGACGTGTTGGCAGGGGGCGGTGCTCGCGGAAGGCGCGGAAGCTGCCGAGCACGACGGGCCGGCGGGCGCTCGGAGAGCCGCGGCTGCCAGCGAAGCGCTCCCGTGGCGACCTCCGTGTATATCGGCGACCGCGCGTCGGCTGTGCTGCCGTGCAGGCCGGGGAGATCGTCGGGCTGATCGGCCCCAACTCGGCCGGCAAGACGAGCACGGTGCTCGCGATCGCATCCAGGTCTCGCATCCGACAAACGACGGGCCACATCCGTCTGGATCGCGATCGACGCGGGTTCCACGACCGAGCGGCTTGCCCGAGGTGTCCGGCTGGTGCCGCAGGGCCGCGAAATCTTTCCTCCATCGAGACGGAGGGCAGGACCGTCCTGGCAAGCGACGTGGCGACCTTCTGCGGCCTCGTCGGGGATACCAACCCCATTCACCTGGATGCGACGTTCGCCCGCGCGCAGCGCTTCGGGCGCATTCTCGTTCCCGCGACCCTGACCGCGTCGATGGCGATTGGACTCTTCGGCACGTCGAAGTGGCTGCATGCCATCCTGCTGCCGTTCATCGGCATGGCGGAGTGGCGGGTCGAGCGACCCGTATTCCCAGGCGACACGATCACGGCGCGAATCACGGTGCAGGGGAAGCGTCCGACGTCGGACGGCAAGCGGCACATCATGGAGCTGCTGTTCGAGGTCTTCGCCGATCGTGGCGACCCCGACGCGGCGGGCGGAGCCGCCGGGCCCGAGAGGGTGATGACGTTCACGCCGCGATTCATGCTCCAGGACCAGGACGTGCAGGTCCTGTAGGCGGGCGCGATCATGACATACGAAACTGTTCTCTACGAAAAGCGCGCCGACGGCATCGCGCTCCTGACGCTCAACCGGCCAACGGCCGGCAACTCCATCAATGCCGTGATGGACCGCGAGATGGGCGAAATCTGGGAGAACGTGAAGGCGGACGATGGTGTCAAGGTGGTGGTGCTGTCCGCCGCCGGGGACCGCTTCTTCTGTTCGGGCGCGGACATGAAGGAGTGGGCCGCCACGCGCGTGCTGGCGATGGCCCGCATGCCGAAGGGTCGCGGATTCCGCCTCCTCGCGCGCGATCACCACGTCTTCAAGCCTATCGTGTGTGCGGTGAATGGCATTTGCGGCGGGGGTGGCCTCCACTTCGTCAACGACAGTGACATCGTCATTTGCGCGGACACCGCGACGTTCATGGACCCTCATGTGAGCGTCGGCCAAGTCTCGTCGGAAGAGCCGATCGCGCTCTCGCGTCGTGTGCCATTCGAGTTCGTTATGCGCCTGACGCTCATGGGCGTCCACGAGCGCGTGAGCGCCCAGCGCGCTTTCCAGGTGGGTCGACCATTCCGTCGTACACGGCCGACCAGGCGTCCTGCACGGGAATGGCGGCTGTCATCCTCGGGCGCCAGGCGATCCTCGCGGGCGAGGCGGACGTCGTCGTCGTCATGGGTGCGGAGGCGCTCTGCCAGACGCCATTCCTGATCGCACCGACCGTCCGGTGGGGCCGCCTGCGTGGCGATTTCGTCGTGCGCGATCCGCTCTTCCCGATGCGCTTCCCGGCGCGTCCGGGCAGCATCATTGCCGACGTCGACGCGGAAGCGGGCTTATTCTCGGTCGACCGACGGGCGATGGACGAATGGGCACTCGAGAGCCAGAAGCGCTTCGCGGCGGCCAAGGCGCGCGGCTTCTTCCGCGACGAAATCGTGCCGGTGACGCTTGCTGACGGCACGGTCTTCGTCGAGGACGAGGCGCCGCGGCCCACAAGCACGCTTGAGAAGCTCTCCGCGCTGCCGACCGTGCACGGGTCGAACCTGATCACCGCGGGCAATGCCCCGGGAATGGAAACTGGCGCGACGATGCTCGTGCTCATGAGCGAGGCTGCCGCAAAGCAGCGCGGCATCGAATGCCTCGGTACCCTCGAAGCCGCGCATTGGCTCGCCGGCGACGTCGAGGCGCCACTAAGCCAGTGCGCTCACGCCGCCACGGCCGTGCTCAGGAAGGCGGGCAAGCACTTGAGCGAGGTGGACTTCGTCGAGATCGAGGAGGACTTCGCGGCGGTGGTGCCTATTGCGGCCCGCATCTTCGAGCGCGACTGGAGCGTCCCCGTCGCACAGACCTACGCTCGCACCAATGTGAACGGCGGCGCGATTGCCGTTGGCCACCCGATCGGACCCGGCGGGGTGCGGATCGTACTCACCCTCGCGCGACAGCTCAAGGAATCTGGGGCGCGGCTTGGCCTAGCTGCCGTTGCCGGTGGTCTCTCTCAAGGTGACGCGGTACTCGTGACGCCGTAGCGCGAACGAATCGAATGCCCAACAACTTCCGGAGCACGCGATGACGCAGCCTGCGGAGTGGCCCTACCGCGACGAACTCGTCCGGCTGGCGATCGACCGTTTCGGCCGGCCCGAGACGTATTTCGAAGACAAGTATTACTGGTCGGCCGAGCGCTTGCGCACCGTGCGCGAAGAGCGCTTGCGCATGGAGATCGAGCGGGCGTGGAACATTCCGTTCTTCCGCCGCCATTGGCAGCAGTCCGGTTTCGATCCAAGGGATTTCAAGGGGCTCGACGATCTCGCCCGCATTCCGATGTACACGGTGGATGACATCCGCGCGTCGATCGAACGTTGCCCGCCGTACGGTGATTACCAGGCCATCACGCCGGGGCCCGGACGTACCGGGTTGCGCATGTACACGAGCGGCGGCACGACGGGGACCCCGCGTCCCACAATCTACACGTCCTGGGACCGCATCGTCGGATCGCTGATGGTCGCCCGGAGCTTGCATCTTCACGGCTATCGGGCGGGCGACATCGTGTTGAACGCATGGTCGTACGGAACGCACAATGCGGCATGGGTGTGGGACGAGGCGCTGTGGTTGTGGATCGGGTGCATGCCGCTCACCGTGAGCACGGGCAATGTCACAAGCAGCCTCAAGCAGCTCGAAATGGCGCGCGACTACGGCGTCGCATCGATCCTGACGACCTCCGACTACCTGCTACACCTCAAGGCGCTCGCGGACAAGGAGGGATTCAAGCGGGAGGATTTCAAGTTCCGCACGTTTCAAACGATCGGTGACGTGCGCGCGGCGAGCGAGGCGTGGGGCGTGCCCGCCTACGACATCTACGCGTTTCACGAGGTGCAGACGATCTCCGCCGAGTGTCCAGCGCGCGGGGGACTGCACGTCTGGGACGACGCCTTCATCGTGGAAGTTGTCGACACTGAGACCGGTGCGCCAGTGCCCGAGGGCGAATACGGCGACCTGGTGATCACCTGCCTCTACAAGAGCGGCTCGCCGCAGATCCGCTACAACATCAAGGACCTGTCGCGACTGCTCGGTGGCACGTGCGCCTGCGGCAGCGCGTCGACCCGCATGGACCATCTCGCGGGACGCAGCGATACGATGGTCAAGCTGCGCGGCATCAACGTCTGGCCCGAAGCGATCGGGGCGATGCTCGAGGAGACGCTGCACCACCACGTCGAATACTTCTGCATCGCGTGCCGCCGCAACGGCCGAGACGAGATGCTCGTGCTGGCCGAGGTCCCCGAGAATATGCCGCGCGCGGAGCTTGAGCCGCTGCGTACCCGGCTGGGTCACGCCCTGAGCAGCCGATTGGGCGTCACTTTCCTCTTGCGCCTGGTCCCTGGGGCTGAGCTCGCGCCGTTGACCGGCCAAGGCGGCGCAGCAAAGCTCCGACGCTTCAAGGACGAGCGGAAGAATGAAGCATCCGAGCTTGTGGCGAAGTACGCCGATGCTTAGAACGATGACACAACCAATGAGGAGGAAGTTCGTGAACACGTACCGCAATGCAGCGCTCATGCTCGCCGTCGTGGCGATGGTCGTCGGTTGTAGTAAGGAGCAGCCCGCGGCGCCCGCCACGGCGCAGCCCATCAAGCTTGGCATCCTGTACGACGGGTCGGGGGGCGCGTCGTTCTACTCGACGCAGGTCGTGCGCGGCATCGAGCTTGCCGTGGACCAGATCAACAAGACCGGCGGCATTCTCAAGCGGCCGGTCGAGCTCGTGCGCCAGGACGACGCCAACGATTCCAATGCGTCGCCCCTGCGCACGCGCGCGCTCGTCGAGAGCGGCGCCGTCGCGACGTTCATGACCTCCGGATCGGCGTCGACGCTCCAGGCGCGCGGCGTGCTCGCGGAGCTCAAGGTACCCGGGGTGATCGCTACCAATCTGAACGACAAGATCACCCAGCCGCCGAACGAGACGTTCATCTTCAATTTCGCCAACACGACTAGCCAAGTCGTCAAGTTCCTGACCGACGCGATGAAGCCCTACAAGCGGATCGCGGTCTTCGGCGACAACAGCCCGACGGGTACAGCGCTTGCGAACGCTTATAAGAACGCGCTTGTCGGCGCCGGGCTGAATGTCGTTGATACGGAATTCGTGGATGTGGGAGCCACAGACGCGACCGCGCAGGCGGCCCGGATGAAAGCCGCCAATCCCGATGCGATCTTCATCTCGGGCCAGGCGGCGCCGGAGCAGGCGCTGTTCCTGCGCGCGGCGTTCGCGCAGGGGCTCAAGGTCCCGATGTTCCAGGACACGACCGCCCAGGTGCCGCAGTACTGGACCCTCGCGGGCGCCGAACCGCTGTCGAACCTGCGTTTCATCGACCAGGTCGATCCGGCGAACGCGAACACCGAGGAGGTGCGCAAGGCCTATGTGGCGAAACATGGCGAGAAAGATCCATTTCTCGCCTTCTACGCCCAGGGCTGGGATCTCGTTTACGTCCTTAAGCAGTCAATAGAAGCAGCGAACTCGACCGATGGCACCGCAATTCGGGACAACCTCGAGAAGCTGTCCAACTATCCCGCTCACTGGGGCCGCAGCGGCTACAAGATCTCCTGCTCACACGAGAGCCATCTGTGTGCCGGGCCGCAAGGTATGGTGCTCCGCACGTTCGAGAACGGCAAGCCAGGCGCCATCGCGGTGCAGTAGCGTGTCGTCACACGGAATGCTCAAAGGGGCGTCGCCGGGCGCTTCGAAAGCCGTCGGAAGTTTTGCTGCTCGCGCATCAGCTGGCAATTTTCGAGGCCCTAGCAATACGGCGCGGGCGGTTGGGCCCTCGCGTCAGTCTTGTCCACGTTTTCGCCGACTGCTGAGGTTGGGTACGGAATCCCTCCGCGGGAATTGCTAGCTGCCGCCCCTAGGGAAGCATGGCCGCACGAAGGGTACGCAAGCTGCTCATCGCCGAGTTACTGCGTGCTCCGGCAGTAATCGAGTTCGACAACGGCAGGGAAGTGCCGGCGCTCGATGTTCGCGCTGCGCACGCGCGGCAGTGGGTTGCCGGGAATGGCGCCGACCTCGGTCGCGTAATTGAAAATTGCATCGAGCCGCGGCCGAATCTTCGCGAGCATGTGCGGCGCGGTGCGCTCGACGGCGCGCAGTAACGGCGCGACGGTCGGCGCCGTGATCTTGCTGACGGGCAGTGCGTTGAGCTCAGACAGGTGATTGCGGAGGCTCGCCTCGACTTCGAGCCGGTAATCGGGTGTCCAGCGCCGACGTCGTGGCTCGCGCTTTACCCAGTCGGCGGCCACGAGCTGAAACGTGTTCGCCGCGTCGGCCCTGCGCTTGGCTTTCGCCTCACGCTTGGCGATCGTCAGGTGTTCGCCTTCGGCCACGCGCTTGAGCGCGACGCCCGCCTTGTCACGGGCTTCGGCGAGCGAGCCCGCCGGCCACTTGCCGAGCGTTGCGGTCTGCGGCTTAGCGTTAAGCCGATAGCGAAGCTGCCAGCTTTTCACGCCGTTTGCCGCGACATGCAAGTAGAGGTTGCCGCCGTCGGCCAAGCGATACGGTTTCTTGTCGTGCTTCGGCTTGGCATTACGCCGCTGCACGTCCTCGAGCAATTCCTTGGCCATGCGTACCCCGGATTGGTGGTAAACATTCAAAGAATCGCGGCGGAATTGACGGTGGTAAAGGGCGCTTACCCCCTTTCCCTTACCACCGGAATAGGCGGATAGTGAAAAACACGCAAGGACGTCGGCGGGCACCCGTGCACTACGAAACGCCGAGGGTATGACCGGATCGGACGCGCTCACGAGTGAGTTCTGGAGGCGGGGGTCGGAATCGAACCGGCGTAGACGGCTTTGCAGGCCGCTGCATGACCACTCTGCCACCCCGCCCGGGGTCGCTATCCGCGTTGCGCGGATGCGTTACGCGTGACTCGAACGAAAAGGGAGAGCCGCCGCGCGTACGACCGGGCTCTCCCTGGAAGAATTGGAGCGGGAAAGGAGTCTCGAACTCCCGACCTCAACCTTGGCAAGGTTGCGCTCTACCAACTGAGCTATTCCCGCGTGGACAGCCGCCGATTATAACCGACTTGGGGGCGCCGTCAAAACCTCAGCCGAGCACCTTGGCGATGGACTCGGTCACGTAATCGATGTTCCGCGAATTGAGGGCCGCCACGCAGATCCGGCCCGTGTCGAGGGTGTAGATCGAGTACTCGCTGCGCAGCTTGAGCACCACGTCCAAGGGGAGTCCCGAGTACGAGAACATGCCGCGCTGCTGCAGCACGAAATCGAAATTGCGGCCCGGCAGGCGCTCGCGCAGCTTCTGCACGAACGCCGCGCGCATGAGCTTGATCCGGTCGCGCATCGTCCCGAGCTCCGTCTCCCACAGCTGTCGCAGCTCGGGCGTGCTCAGTACCGTCGCGACGATCTGGCCGCCGTGCGTTGGCGGGTTCGAGTAGTTCGCGCGCACCACGCGCTTGAGCTGCGAGAGCACACGGGTCGCCTCGTCCTTGTCCTCGGTGACCACGGACAGCGCGCCGACGCGTTCTCCGTAGAGCGAGAACGATTTCGAGAACGAGCTGGACACGAACAGCGGACCGGGTGTCGCGGCGAAGCGCCTGACGACAGCCCCATCCTCCGCGATGCCGTCACCGAATCCCTGGTAGGCGATATCGACAAACGGCACCAGACCGCGGGCGCGGACAGCGTCGATGATCTGCGACCATTGCGCTTCGTTGGGATCGACGCCAGTCGGGTTATGACAGCACGCATGCAAGACGACGATGCCGCCTGCTGGAATGGCGTTCAGTGCGCCAAGCATGGCATCGAAGGCGAGGCCGTGCGTCGTGGGTTCGTAATACGGATACGTGTTGACGGTGAAGCCGGCGCCCTCGAACAGGGCACGATGGTTTTCCCAGCTTGGATCGCTGATCCAAACCTGCGCGCTCGGCGAGAGGCGGCGCAGGAAGTCGGCCCCGACCTTGAGTCCACCGGTGCCGCCGAGCGCCTGCACGGCAATGCCGCGCGTCGACGTGATCACCGGGCTGTCGGCGCCGAACAGGAGCCGCTGCACTTCGCGGTCGTACGTGGCGAGGCCGTCGATTGGCAGGTAGCTGCGCGGAGCCGCCTTCTCGGCCATCTCCCGCTCGGCACGGCGCACGCATTCGAGCAGCGGCACCTTCCCGCTGTCGTCCACGTAGACGCCGACGCCGAGGTTTACCTTCTTGGGGTTCTGGTCGGCGTTGAAGGCCTCGGTGATGCCGAGAATCGGATCGCGCGGCGCAAGTTCGACGGCGGCGAGGAGGGAAGGCGGATGAGGAGCGTTCATCGGCGCACGAAGCGGGATGGAAACGCGCGATTATACGCTGGCCTGCGAACGTCCCGGACTCGCGAGGCGGCATGCGCGGGGTGGATCGGTGCGCAAGCGCCGGGTCACCGCGGTAGCGGCGCGAGCCGGTAGACTGAGCGGCCACGCAGGCACGCCTCTCGACGTCTGCCGCGCGGCCAAGCAATGACCTCGACCGCCTCAGCCACTACCGCCACGGCGCAACCTTCGCCCCTGACCGCCGTGCGCATCCTGACGCGCATCCGGCGTTACGTGCGTCCGTATCGCGCGCAGATGACGTATGCCGCCATCGCATTGCTGATCGCGGCGGGGGCGGTGCTCGCGGTCGGCCAGGGGTTGCGCGGGGTCATCGACCACGGTTTCAGCCAGCAGGATGCGGCGGCGCTCGATCGGGCCCTCGCGCTGATGCTCTCGATCGTGGTCGTCATGGCCGGCGCGACGTATGCGCGCTTCTACTTCGTCTCGTGGCTGGGCGAGCGCGTGACCGCGGACCTGCGCCGCGACGTGTTCGCGCACCTGCTGCAGATGTCGCCGGGCTTTTTCGAGCTCAAGCGGACCGGAGACGTGATCTCGCGACTGATCAACGACACCGCCATGCTGGAGACGGTGATCGGCTCGTCGGCCTCCATGGCGATCCGCAACCTGCTGCTGCTCGTCGGTGGATTCGTGATGCTGGCGCTCACGAGTCCGAAGCTCACGCTGCTCGTGCTCCTCGGCGTGCCGGCCGTCGTGGCGCCGATCATGCTGTTCGGCCGTCGGGTGCGCCGGCTGGCACGGGCAAGCCAGGAGCGGATCGGCGACGTGGGCGCCTATCTCGACGAGTCGCTGCACGAAATCCGCACGGTGCAGGCGTACGGTCACGAGGCCGAGGACCGCCGTCAGTTCAACGCCAGGGTCGACGCCGCCTTCCAGACGGCGCTGCGCCGCATTCGCCAGCGCGCCTTGCTGGTGGCCACGGTGATGCTTCTGGTGTTCGGCGCCGTCGGCATCATTCTCTGGATCGGCGGACACGATGTCGTCAGCGGACAGCTGAGCCCGGGACAACTCTCCGCGTTCGTGTTCTACGCGATCATCGTCGCAAGCGCTGCCGGGACGATCAGCGAAGTCATCGGCGATGTGCAGCGCGCCGCGGGCGCCACGGAGCGCCTGTTCGATCTGCTCGCCGCGCGGGCCGATGTTCCTGTCGTCGCCGAGCCCGCAGCGATGCCTTCACCGCCGCCCGGCACGGTGGCGCTCGAAAACGTCACCTTTCATTACGTGTCGCGGCCTGACATTGCCGCGCTCGATGCCTTCTCGCTGTCGGTTCGAGCCGGTGAAAAGCTGGCTCTCGTCGGGCCGTCGGGCGCAGGCAAGACGACGGTGTTCCAGTTGCTGCTGCGCTTCTATGATCCACAAAAGGGCGTCGTGCGTGTCGATGGTGTCGACGTGCGTTGCGCCGACCCTGGTGCGGTGCGCGCGCGTCTCGCGCTGGTGCCGCAGGATCCCGTGATCTTCGCTGCCAACGTTATCGACAACGTGCGATATGGCCGGCCGGCAGCCTCCGTCGAGGAGGTACGTGCCGCGTGCGAAGCCGCCCACGCGGCGGAGTTCATCCAGGAGCTGCCGCATGGCTACGACAGCTTTCTCGGCGAGCGGGGGGTGCGCCTTTCCGGTGGCCAGCGACAGCGGTTGGCCATCGCGCGGGCGATTCTTGCGGATCGTCCCATCCTGTTGCTCGACGAGGCGACGAGCGCACTCGACGCCGAAAGCGAGCGCGCGGTGCAGCAAGGGTTGCAGCGCCTCATGGCGGGACGGACCGTGGTGATGATCGCCCACCGGCTGGCGACGGTGCGCAATGCGGACCGGATTGCCGTGCTCGAGCGCGGCCGGCTCGTGGCAGTCGGCAATCACGGGGAACTGTTGCGCGACAGCCCCCTCTACGCAAGGCTGGCGGCGCTGCAGTTCACCGATGCCGCCGCAGCGCGGGTCGAGCCATGAAGCTCTTCCGCCGAGGGGTCCGAAAAGAGTAAAATACTCGGTTCCCCTGCACTCGCGTAACCGATGATCACGTACCCCAACAGCCCTTACGAACTGCACCAGCCGTTCCCGCCAGCCGGCGACCAGCCCGAGGCAATCACGAAGCTGATCGAAGGCCTCGACGACGGGCTCTCGTTCCAGACGCTTCTCGGCGTGACGGGGTCCGGCAAGACGTTCACGATGGCCAATGTGATCGCCCGCACCGGGCGGCCGGCGCTCGTGCTCGCGCCCAACAAGACGCTCGCCGCGCAGCTCTATTCGGAGTTCCGCGAGTTCTTCCCCAACAACGCGGTGGAGTACTTCGTCTCCTATTACGACTATTACCAGCCGGAAGCGTATGTTCCGTCGCGCGACCTCTACATCGAGAAGGATTCCTCGATCAACGAGCACATCGAGCAGATGCGCCTGTCGGCGACCAAGGCGATTCTCGAGCGGCCCGATTGCATCATCGTTGCGACGGTGTCCGCCATCTACGGCATCGGCGATCCGTCGGAATACCACTCGATGATCTTGCACGTGAAGGAGGGCGACCGCCTGCCGCCGCGCGACGCCATCAAGCGGCTCACGGAGATGCAATACGCGCGCAACGACGCGGATTTCCGGCGCGGGACGTTTCGTGTGCGCGGCGATGTGCTCGATGTCTTCCCCGCGGAGCATGCGGAGAATGCCGTGCGCCTGTCATTCTTCGACGACGAGATCGAATCACTGCAGCTGTTCGACCCGCTGACCGGCCACATCAAGCAGCGGATCGGCCGGTTCACCGTGTTCCCTTCCAGCCACTATGTGACGGGCCGGCAGAAAGTGCTCGACGCGATCGAGGGCGTGAAGCAGGAGCTGGTCGTCCAGAAGGAGTTCTTCGTCTCGCAGATGAAGCTCATCGAAGCCCAGCGCATCGAGCAGCGCACACGCTTCGACCTCGAGATGATGGCCGAGATCGGCTTTTGCAAAGGCATCGAAAACTATTCCCGTCATCTCTCCGGCCGCAAGCCCGGCGAACCGCCGCCCACGCTCATCGATTACCTGCCGCCGCGCTCGCTCATGTTCATCGACGAGAGTCATGTGACCGTTCCCCAGGTCGGCGGCATGTACAAGGGTGACCGCGCGCGTAAGGAGAACCTCGTCAACTACGGGTTCCGGCTGCCGTCGGCGCTCGACAACCGGCCGCTGCGCTTCGACGAGTTCGAGCGCCTGCTGCCGCAAACCATCTTCGTTTCGGCAACCCCGGCCGATTACGAGCACAAGCACTCCGGCCAAGTGGTCGAGCAGCTGGTGCGTCCGACGGGTCTCATCGACCCGGTGCTCGAGGTCCGGCCCGCGCAAACCCAGGTGGACGATCTGCTCTCGGAAATCAAGATCCGCGTTGACATCGGTGAGCGGGTGTTGGTGACCACGCTGACCAAGCGCATGGCCGAGGACCTGACGGATTACCTCGCTGAGCATGGCGTGAACGTGCGCTACCTGCATTCGGACATCGACACCGTCGAGCGGGTCGAGATCATCCGTGACCTGCGCCTGGGCGAGTTCGACGTGCTGGTCGGCATCAATCTGTTGCGCGAGGGCCTCGACATTCCGGAGGTGTCGCTCGTGGCGATCCTGGATGCCGACAAAGAGGGCTTCCTGCGTTCCGGGCGCTCGCTGATCCAGACGATCGGCCGCGCCGCGCGGCACATCAACGGCATGGCGATCCTCTACGCCGACAAGATGACCGATTCGATGACGGCGGCGATCGGCGAGACCGACCGGCGGCGCGCGCGCCAGCTCGCGTGGAACGAGAAGATGGGTATCACGCCCATCGGCGTGCAAAAGCGCATCAAGGACCTCATTGACGGCGTATATAACGTCGACGAAGGCCGCAAGCAGTTCAAGGCGGCGCAGGCGCAGGCGAAGTACGGTTCCATGCCCGAGAAGGACATGGAAAAGGAACTCAAGCGCGTCGAGAAGGACATGCTGGACGCTGCGCGCAATCTCGAGTTCGAGCGTGCTGCGGAGCTGCGCGACCGGTTGTACACGTTGCGTGAGGCGATGTTCGGTGTGGCCCTGCCGACCGAAACCTGATGCACGTCCCGAACGCCGCTGCCTGAAGATGTTCCGACCGAGCAATCTCGTCATCCCGCCCGAGCGCAGCGTGCTGTTCGTCTGCATGGGCAATATCTGTCGGTCGCCGACGGCCGAAGGCGTGTTTCGTACCACGGCCGAGCGGGCCGGCTTCGCCGGTTCGCTCCTGATCGACTCGGCGGGAACGGGCAACTGGCACGTCGGCGAGCCGCCCGATCGGCGAGCGATCGCCGCGGCGCAGCGGCGCGGCTACGATCTGACCCGCCTGCGCGCGCGCCAGGTCTCGGCCGACGATTTCCTGCGCTTCGGCTGGATCTTCGCCATGGACGAGGACAACCTCACGGTACTGAGCGGACTGCGACCGGACGAGCATGCGGGACACGTCGGCCTGTTCCTCGACCTGCTGCCGCATGCGGACTTGCGTGAAGTGCCCGATCCGTACTACGGCAATGCGGACGGCTTCGAGCGGGTACTCGATCTCATCGAGCAGGCTAGCGAGGCGTTGATCGGGCGGCTCAGTGCGCAGCTTTCCGGCGCCGGCCCCGGTGCCGCGGGGCGCTGACCGGGCGGCGCAATAAAAAGGCCGCCGCGTCACTGCGGCGGCCCTTTGCCGAACCCGGCTTTATTGCGCTGGCGGTGATTCGCCGGGTCGCGTTTCCACCATCTGTAGCGGCTCATCCGGAACCTGAGGGCGTGGCGGGCGCACCCGCCGTGAGCCCGCTGGTCGCTCGGGCTCCGGTTCCGGCGCCGGCGCGGCGTGCCGCGTCTCGACCAGTTCCAGCCCCGTCTCGGGTGGGAGCGTGAACATGAACGGCGGCGGTTCGGGCGGCGCGCTCGGCGCCGTGGTGCGCGACTCGCGCTGCGGCTCGTACGCGGGAGCTTCGATGGGCGCGGGCTCCGATCGCAGCGCTGGTGCCTCTGCAGTGCGCTGCTCGGTCGGGCGCTCGAGCGGGGCCTCCGTCGCAGGTGCTTGATCCACCGATTGCGGGGTCCAGGCCTCCATCGGGACCGGCACGGATTGCGTGTCGGCAATACCGGCTTGCATGGGAGCAAGGTCTGGCTTGGTTGGCCCCGGAGGTAGCGAGGTGACCGGCAGGCCGGTATCCGTCACCGCGGTTACAGCCGGCATCGTGGACTCCAGTTCCCCTTCCGCGGGGGGGTGCTGCGGTGCCGCCTGACCTTCACCCATTTCCGGGCGCGGCGGTCGGTCGTTGCCCCGGCGACGGCGATCCCGGCGACCGCGACCTCCACCCTGACCCTCGCGTGCATCGGATCGCTGTTGCGCCTCGGGGGTACCCGCACCGCCTTGCTCCAGGAACGCTGCGTTCTCGGCAGGGACGCGTGGCTCTTTGGGCGGCCGCGGTTCACGCGGCGGGCCGGCTTTTGCTTCGCGCGGTTCGCGGGCCTCCCGCGGTTCGCGCGCTTCCCGCGGCTCGCGTTGTTCCCGCGGTTCGCGCTGCTCGCGTGGCTGGCGCCCATTCTCGCGAACGTCGGCACGCTGGCCGTCCCGCCGTGGACCTTGCCCGGATTGTGTCGACGCGGAGCGCGCCGCCGCCGGCTCGCGGTTCGCAGCCGTGCGTTCCGCGGCATCGCCACGAGGTTCGTTGCGGCGCTGCCGGTTGTCCTGCCCACCGCGCGTGTCACGCCGGGCGCCGCCCGCCACGTCGCGGGTGTCCTTGCCGTGCGGCCGCGGCGGCCGCAGGTCACGGGTGCGGGTCTCGGGACGCGTTTCGCGCGTCTCCCGACTTTCGCGCGACGCCGCGCCGGCTGGCGGCGGAATTACTGCAGGCGCCTGCTGCCGGAACCAGCCGAGCACCTTGTTCAGCCAGCCGCCATGGTCGTGTCCCGCCGGTTGCGCGGCGGGTTGCGGCGCGGCGGGTTGCGGCGCGACGGGCTCGGCGCGTACCGGTGCCGGCTGCGATGGCGTGATGCCCTTGACCACCGCTTCCTGGCGTGGCTCGCGTGCCTCTTCCTTGATCTGCTGCGCGATGTCCGGCTCTTCGGGACGTTCGACCAGATTGAACGAGGCGGCCATCGGCTCGCCCTGGTTGAGATCCTCGTGGCGCAACCGCTGTACTGCGTAATTCGGCGTCTCGAGGTGCCGGTTCGGCACGAGCAGCACGTTCACCTTGAACCTGGTCTCGATCGAGAGCACCTCGTTGCGCTTCTCGTTCAGCAGGAAAGTCGCAACGTCGATGGGCACCTGCGCGACGATCTGCGCCGTGTTCTCCTTCATCGCCTCTTCCTGCAGGATCCGCAGGATATGCAGCGCCGAGGATTCCGTGCCGCGGATGTGCCCGATGCCGTGGCAGCGCGGGCAAGGGATGTAGACGGATTCTGCGAGCGCAGGCCGCAGGCGTTGCCGCGACAGCTCCATCAGCCCGAACCGCGAGATCTTGCCAAGCTGCACGCGCGCGCGGTCGTAGCGCAGGGCGTCCTTGATGCGGGTCTCGACCTCGCGCTGGTTTTTCGCGCTCTCCATGTCGATGAAGTCGATGACGATCAAGCCACCGAGGTCCCGCAGCCTCAGCTGGCGGGCGATTTCCTCCGCGGCCTCGAGATTCGTGTTGAACGCCGTGGCCTCGATATCGGCGCCCTTGGTCGCGCGCGCGGAGTTGACGTCCACCGAGACCAGCGCCTCGGTGTGGTCGATCACGATCGCCCCGCCCGACGGCAGAGGCACCTGTCGTGCGTACGCCGTCTCGATCTGGTGCTCGATCTGGAAGCGCGAGAAGAGCGGAACGTCGTCCTTGTATAGCTTCACGCGGTGCACCATGTTGGGCATCACGTGACTCATGAACTGCTCGGCCTGCTCGTAGATCGCCTCGGTATCGATGAGGATCTCGCCGATGTCGGGATGGAAGTAATCCCGGATGGCGCGGATGACGAGGCTGGACTCCTGGTAGATCAGGAATGCACCGCTCTGGAGCTTGGCTGCATCCTCGACCGCCCGCCAGAGTTGCAGCAGGTAGTTGAGGTCCCACTGCAGCTCCTCGGTCGTGCGGCCGATGCCCGCGGTGCGCGCGATGACGCTCATTCCCGGCGGTACCTCGAGCGCAGCGATGGCATCGCGCAACTCGTTGCGCTCTTCGCCCTCGATGCGCCGCGACACGCCACCGCCGCGGGGATTGTTCGGCATCAGGACGAGGTAGCGTCCTGCGAGCGAGATGTACGTGGTGAGTGCGGCGCCCTTGTTGCCGCGTTCGTCCTTGTCGACCTGGACGATGAGCTCCATGCCGTCGCGGAGCTGATCCTGCATGCGGCCGCGACCGCCCTCGCCATCCTCCTCGCCGCCGCGACTGCCCTTGACCTGCTGGCGGGAGATCTCCTTGAACGGCAGGAAACCGTGGCGGTCAGTGCCGTAATCGACGAAACAGGCTTCGAGACTCGGCTCGATGCGGGTGATGACCGCCTTGTAGATGTTGCTCTTGCGTTGTTCCTTGCTGGCGGATTCGATGTCGAGGTCGATGAGCTTCTGACCGTCGACGATCGCCACCCGTAGTTCCTCCGCCTGGGTGGCGTTGAACAGCATGCGCTTCATAGCGTTTTATCCCGGCGCAGCTTCCCTTGGGGCCGGGCAGGGGCGGACGAAGCGGTGCCGCGCGATGGCGCGGCGCAACGCTAGTGGGCGGCGGACGCGAGGCGAATCCAGGCCGCAGGTACGCATTGCAGCACCGTGCAGAGGCGGGCGATGGTGGCTGAATGGCTCACCATGCCGGACCCCGCACGCCGCAAGGCGATGGCACTACGCAGGCTGTGGAATTCGAGGTTGCGTTCAAGCGGTCATGATCCTGGTCGCGTGGAATGAGCCATAGCATCGAGCCTGGCCACGCCACCAGAGATGAGAATGTCGTCGCTGATTTGCGCCGCGCAATGCGCCGCTTCAATCGGCCACCGGCCGGCTGCGGAGAATGCGCTCTTCATTTAACATCCCTACTTTTCCGGGGCGCAACGCCCGGACGGTGAGTGGATTTAACCGGCGGCCGGAGTGACGAGGTTGCCGACCTTGCCCCGCAACGCAGGGCCTTCGCCCCGGCGGCGGTGTCACCAGGATGTCCGAATGTGCGGAAGATCGAGGTTGCCACGCGCGCGGACGTTCGCCAGCAATATCGCGTGGCCCGACCGCTGCCAAAGCGGGCTGCTGGTAACAATTATAAGCAAATGAAGGATTTAAGCAAGGACGTCGTCAATCGCCTGACCGTAGGGGAGGACGGCGACGGGCAGCGCCTGGACAACTATCTCGTCAAGACGTTGAAGGGAGTTCCGAAGAGCCATATCTATCGAATCGTGCGCAGCGGCGAGGTGCGGGTCAATCGCGGCAGGGCGAGCCCTGATCTCCGGCTTGCGTGCGGCGACGAGCTGCGGATTCCTCCCATTCGCGCCGGGACGCGATCCGCCCTGCGCTCAGCGGAGGCGACACCGCGCCTGCGGCAAGCGCCACCGCGCGACGGGGCCCTGCGAGTGCTTTACGAGGACGACGCGCTGGTGGCCCTCGACAAGCCGGCTGGCGTGGCCGTGCACGGGGGCAGCGGCATTTCCTTTGGCATGATCGAGCGGCTGCGCCGCGCGCGTCCGGAGGCCCCCTTCCTCGAACTGGTGCATCGACTGGACCGCGGCACGTCGGGAATTCTGCTGGTCGCCAAGAAGCGCGCGGCGCTCACCGGCCTGCATGCGCAATTGCGCGACGGTGCCGTCGACAAGCGCTACCTGGTGCTGGTGCGCGGCAAGTGGCGCGATGCCTTGCGTGTCGTAGACCTGCCGCTGGAGAGCACGACTGGCGCCGGCGAGCGCCGGGTTCGGGTAGGGCGCTCAGGACGGACGGCGGTGACGGTGTTTCGTTTGCGGCGGCGCTGGCCGGATGCGCAGCCACCTGTCTCCCTGCTCGAGGCCGAATTGAAAACCGGCCGGACGCACCAGATCAGGGTTCACCTGACGCATCTCGGGTTTCCACTTGCCGGCGACGACAAGTATGGCGACTTCGGTTGGAACCGGGAGCTGGCACGAGAGGGTCTCAAACGAATGTTCCTGCACGCGGCCACCATGACGTTCATGCATCCGGTGACGCGCGAAAAGGTCGCGCTTGAATCGCCGCTTCCCGATGACCTTGCCGGCTTCCTGGCGCGTCTGGAATCCACGCAAGGAGTATCGCCATGAGCGCGGTATACGCTCGCTTCGCACCGCGCCGGTTCCGGTTGATCGTTTTCGATTGGGACGGAACACTCGCGGACTCGACCGCGATCATCGCGACGTCCCTCCAGCGCGCGTGCGCGGATCTGGACCTGCCGGTCCCCGACGACGTCGCCGCGAGGCATGTGATCGGCTTGGGGTTGACGGACGCACTGCAGCGCGTGGCACCGACGCTGCCGGCGGTGCGCTACCCGGAGCTTGCGATGCGCTATCGCGATCACTTCCTCGCGCGCGACGCGGACATCCCGCTGTTCGACGGCGCGAACGACCTATTGCGCGCGCTGAGAGGCGCTGGCTACATGCTGGCGATTGCGACCGGGAAAACGCGCCGGGGCCTGGACCGCGCGCTGGCGCAACACGGGCTTGCGGATATTTTCGAGCACACTCGCTGTGCGGATGAGGGCAAATCGAAGCCTGACCCGGACATGCTGCTTTGTCTCATGGGGCGGCTGGAGGCGTCGCCGCGCGAAACGCTCATGATCGGCGATACGACCCATGACATCGAGATGGCGCAGAGCGCCGGCGCGGCTGCGATGGCGGTGGCGTATGGGGCGCACCCGGTCGAGCAGCTGATGCGGTGTAGCGTGCCAATCGCACACTCGATCCGCGAAATCGGCGACTGGCTGACGCCCAACGGATAAGAAACGCCTGCTCAATACTCGGCGTTAATGGCGCCAGTCGCAACGCCCTTTGCGATCGCTTCGTGCCTGTTCAGTACGTCGAGCTTGCTGAGGATGTTGCTGAAGTGGAAATTCGCGGTGCGCTCCGTAATTCCAAGCTTCATGCCTATGTCGTTGCTCGTCAGCCCCTTCGCTGCCATGGTCAAGCATTGACGTTCGCGCGGTGAGAGCGGTAGCCCCTTGTGGATTGGCGGAACTCCCTTTTGAACGAAGTTCGTCATGAAGATGTCGTGGAAACGAGCAGCGAAAAGCATCAAGCTTCCCAACTGTCTCGCAATTTGCTCGGAGCGTTCCAGCGGCACCGGGCTGATCGCCGAGTTGAACATGAAGCCCATTCGGGCTCGCGACGGATCACAAAACGCGCACGCCACGCCGCTCCGCACCCCGAACTCAGCCGCATGGCGTAGAAAGCGACGGACCCTTGGGTCCGATGACAACTTCACGGAATCCCAGACGAATGGCGTTGTTCGATCAGCAGTTTGCGTAATTCGTGGGTCGACTTCGACGTACGCGTTTGCCTCATAGGCCATAACCCACTCCGGCGGCAAATTGGTCCAGCAGTAGGAGCGGCTGTCTCGATCCGGACGACTCACGGTCGTCATCGCGTAGAGAAAGCTGTCGAAGCCGAACGATTGCACGATCTCCAACATCGTCGGCTGGAGCGGTTCCCCGCGCTGGGCAGCATCGACGAGGCGCTTCAGTGGTTCATCCAGCAGCGCGACATCCACTGCCTTTGGTTTTCCCGGCGATACGGATGTCAGCATGGTGCTCCTTCACTGGAAGTGTTGGGCCGCCGTCCATCCTAGTCGTAGACGGTCGGCTTGCCAATTCGGCCGTTTTGTACCCCACAACGACTACTCCTTCGCGGCTGCGGGAAGACCCTCCACCCGCTGGCCGGGCTGCACACCGTGGTCGCGAAACCAGCCCTTGCGCATCTCGAGTGCGTAGAGCGCGGGACCCCTGGACCAGTGCGTCGTCTCGGTCTGGGGCGCCATGTCCTCGACGTTGAGTATGGTGCCCGTGCTGTCCATGAATGCGACGGACAGCGGGACGAACGTGTTCTTCATCCAGAACCCGAGCGGTTCCGGGCGCGGGAACACGAAGACCATGCCAGCGTCAGGCCGCAGGCTGAAGCGGTGCATCAGTCCTTTCGCGCGCTGCTCGACGGTGGCGGCGACTTCGGCCGACACCTTGTTCGGACCGATGGAAAGCTGGATCACGGGCAACGAGGATCCCGCTGCCCTGGTCTCCGCGCCGTGAGCCATGGACGCGATCATCATTCCCATCATTACGCCGGCGAGCCGGCGAGCGAGTTTCATCGGGTAACCTCGTGCGATAGTAGGGTGGTCCGGCGAATATAGAGCGTCCAGCAGACAAGGCCTGCGCCGGTGAAGACGGCCATGCCTGCGGCGAGCCCGCCCAGCGATAGCGCGAGGAGGGGAGCTATGAGGGCAGCGACCACCGCCGACAGCGCGAACTGCACGAAGCCCTGCAGCGATGACGTGAGCCCGCGCATGGTGGGGAACAGGTCGAGCAGCAGCAAGGTCACGGTAGGCATGATGATGCTCGACCCCATCGTGAAGATCATGATCGGCGCGACATTCCAGAGCGGGCGCGGCGGCAGCGTCAGACAGATGAGGACGTTCGCGGCCACGCCGATCAGCACGACGCGATAACCAAGCTCGATGGTGCGGCGCGGAGAGCGGCGCCCTGCCAGCCGCCCGGAGATGAATGCCCCGATCATCACACCCCCGATCATCGGCACGAAGAGCCACGCGAAACCCCAAGTGGTCACGCCGAGCAGATCGATGAGAAATGCCGGGGCTGCGGCAATATAGGTGAAAAAGGCGGCAAAGTTGAATGCCGTGAGACACGAGAGGAGGAGAAATTCTGGCCGGGTAAGGACCGCGCGGTAATTTCGCCACAGTACACCGGGCTGCAGCGGCTGGCGGTGCTGCGGCGGCAGCGTTTCCGGGAGCCTGGCGGCTGCCCACACCAGCAGTGCAACGACCACAACGAACAGCACGCCGAAGATCGACCTCCAGCCGAAAAGATTCAGCAGCGACCCGCCGACGATCGGCGCGAGCGCAGGCGCAATGCCGAACACCATCGTGATCTGCGACATCAGCCGCTGTGCCTCCGGTCCGTGAAAGCGATCTCGAATGATCGCCCGGCCGACCACGAGTCCCGTTCCCGCCGTGATGCCCTGGAAAGTCCGGAACAGCCACAACGATTCGATGTTCCCGGCGACGGAGCAGCCCAACGTTGCCAGGGCGTACAGTGCGAGCCCACCCAATACCACCGGCCGCCGGCCGAGCGCGTCCGACAGTGATCCGTGCCAGAGCATCATGAACGCATAGGCAATGAGATACGCGGACAGCGTCTGTTGCAAGGCCAGCGGTGTCGCTCCGAGCTCCCGCTCGATCGCCGGGAAAGCCGGCAGATACATGTCGACCGAGAAGGTGCCCAGCATGGCAAGGCAGGCAAGCAACGCGGCGAGCGCCCAGCTGCGCCGTGGCAGATCAGCCATGATCGGGCGACGGGGGGCCGCTACGCCTGGTCGGACACTTCATCCCGGTCACCCGGGCGGCGAGCGAGAGCGGCATCTACGGTCGCGCGATCGAGTGCCGGGGCGAAGCGGGCGATGAAGTCGTACATGTAGCTGCGCAGGAAGACACCGCGGCGCAGTGCAAGCCGTGTGGTGCTCGGCGTGAACAGGTGCGAGGCATCCATGCGCACCAGATTGATGTCACGGGCAGGGTCGTAGGCCATCTGCGCGACGATGCCCACGCCCATCCCTAGCTCGACGTAGGTCTTGATGACGTCGGCGTCGAGCGCTGTCAGGACGACGTTTGGCGTGAGGCCCTCGGCGTCGAAGGCGGCATTGATCTGCGACCGGCCGGTGAACGTGAAGTCGTACGTGATGATCGGGTGCCGCGCGATGGCATGCAGCGTCAGCGGCGACTCGCTCGTCAGAGGATGTCCCCGCGGTGCGAGCAGGCAGCGGTTCCACTGGTAGCAGGGGAGGGTGGCGAGATCCGGATAGGATGCGACCGCTTCCGTGGCGATGCCGACGTCGACGGCGCCGCGCGATGTCTGCTCCGCCACCTGCACGGGGTTGCCCTGATGGAGCACGAGCTTCACGCGCGGATAGCGCACCGAGAAATCGCGCAGGATCGGCGGCAGCACGTACCGGGCTTGAGTATGGGTCGTGGCTATCGCCAGCGTGCCGGCATCGTCGCGCTTGTACTCCGCACCCAGGCGCTTGAGATTGTCGATCTCCTTCAGCGCCTGACGTGCCGTCGCCACGACCGCCGCGCCGGCTTCCGTCAGCGAGGCGAGCCGCTTTCCCTGCCTGATGAAGACATGTACGCCGAGCTCGTCTTCGAGCTGCCGGACCTGCTTGCTCACGCCGGGCTGGGACGTGAAGAGCGCTTCCGCCGCGTCGGAAACGTTCAGGCCATGATCTACGATCGCGCACAGATACCGAAGTTGCTGGATGTTCACGAACGAGCCGGCGGTTATAACCTGAGCGTTAGAATTGCTGCGGATTATATAGCTGCAAAATGGCCCAATACTTCACCGTCCACCCCGTCGATCCGCAACCGCGCCTCATTCGCCAGGCCGCGGTGATTCTTCGCAACGGCGGCGTCATCGCGTACCCGACCGACTCGAGCTACGCCCTGGGGTGCCATCTGGGTGACTTCGAGGCGGCGAAGCGGCTGCGCGCCATCCGCGGGGTGGGCGACCGGCATCACCTCACGCTCGTGTGCCGCGATCTGGCCGAGATCGGACATTACGCGCGGATCGATACGTGGCAATTCCGGATCCTGAAGCACGCAACTCCGGGCAGCTACACGTTCATTCTGCCGGCCACGCGCGAAGTGCCCCGCCGGCTGCAGCACCCCAAGCGAAGCACGGTGGGGGTTCGCGTTCCCGATCATCCGGTGGTGCGCGCGCTGCTGGCGGAGCTCGGTGAGCCCATCCTGTCGTCGACCTTGATCCTTCCTGGCGACACGCAGCCCCTCAACGATCCCGAGGTGATTCGCGAGCGTCTCGAGCACAGCGTCGAGCTCATCATCGATGCAGGCCCTTGCCACCTCGAGCCCACGACGGTGATCGATCTCGCCGAGAACGTTCCCCAACTCGTCCGGCTCGGTCGTGGCGACCCCGGTCGGGTCGGCATCGCGGCCCCCGCTGGATCGTGACGTCGCGTGGGGGCGGGGCGCATCCTGAGGTAAAATAGCTGCCTCAATGGATTTCCCGCTGCTTCAGACCATCGCCCTCTATGCGGTGCCGGTGGTCTTTGCGATCACGCTGCATGAAGCAGCCCACGGCTACGTCGCCCGGATCTTCGGCGACCAGACGGCATGGATGCTGGGTCGGGTCACGTTGAACCCGCTCAAACACGTCGATCCCGTGGGTACCGTGATCGTGCCGTTGGCGCTTCTGCTGTTTTCGAAGCTCGCCGGCGGCGGGGGACTGCTCTTCGGCTGGGCAAAGCCGGTGCCGGTCAATTTCGGCAACCTGCGCAATCCCAAGCGACACATGCTGTGGGTGGCGGCGGCGGGGCCGGCGGCCAACCTTGGAATGGCGATCGTCTGGGCGCTGCTGTTTCGGGCCTCGGCCGGTGGCGGCGCGCTGGATAGCGACGCCCTGCAGGTCATGGCGCGTGCGGGAATCATGATCAATGTGGTGCTGATGGTGCTGAACCTGTTGCCAATTCCGCCGCTCGACGGCGGACGGATTGCGGTGAGCCTGCTGCCGCACAGGCTCGCCGACGCCTATGGCCGGCTCGAACCGTATGGATTCATGGTGGTGATTCTGTTGCTCGCTACGGGCATGCTCGACGTCATCATGCGTCCGCTGACCAATCTCGTGCTCGTCTTTCTCCGGTCTCTGACCGGCATCTAGGCCGCGCCCAACTCATGTTCGCAGATCGCGTGCTCTCGGGCATGCGCCCCACGGGGCGGATGCACATCGGCCATTACCACGGCGCGCTGAAGAACTGGATCCGCCTGCAGGAGGAATACGAGTGCCTGTATTTCGCCGCGGACTGGCACGCGCTCACGACGCACTACGACGCCTCGGAAAACATCGCCGACGCGGTGTGGGAGATGTTCATCGACTGGCTGGCGGCGGGTGTCAACCCGAGTCGCGCCACGATCTTCATCCAGTCGCAGGTGCCCGAGCATGCCGAGCTCACGCTGCTGCTCGGCATGATCACGCCGGTCGGCTGGCTGGAGCGGGTCCCCACCTACAAGGATCAGCAGCAGAAGCTTGCCGACCGCGACCTGTCCAATTACGGCTTTCTCGGCTACCCGGTGATGCAGGGTGCCGACATCCTGATCTATCGGGCCAACATGGTCCCGGTTGGCGAGGACCAGGTATCGCACATCGAGCTCGTGCGCGAGCTCGCGCGGCGCTTCAACTTCGTGTATGGCCGCGAGCCAGGCTTCGAGGAGAAGGCGAAGGCCGGCGTGAAAAAACTCGGGACGAAGAAGGCGCGGCGCTACAACGAGCTGCGCACCGCGTTCCAGGAAAAGGGCGATGCCGAAGCGCTGGAAGCCGCGCGCGATCTGCTCAATGAGACGCAGAATCTGTCGCTTGGCGATCGCGAACGCCTCTTTGGTTATCTCGAAGGGGCGCGGCGGGTCATCCTGCCCGAGCCACGTCCGCTGTTGACCGAGACGCCGCGGATGCCGGGGCTCGACGGGCAGAAGATGTCGAAGTCCTATGGCAATGCGATCCTCATGCGTGAAGAGCCCGATGAGGTCACGCGCAAGATTCGTACGATGCAAACGGACCCGGCGCGGGTGCGACGCACCGACCCCGGCGATCCGCTGAAGTGCCCGGTCTTCGGGCTGCACAAGGTGTACTCCGACCAGTCCACGCAGGAATGGGTCATTCAGGGTTGCACCACGGCGGGCATCGGCTGCCTCGAGTGCAAGCAGCCGGTCATCGATGCGGTCATTCGCGAGCAGCAGCCGATCCGGGAGCGTGCGCAGCGCTATCTCGACGATCCGACGCTCGTGCGCAACATCGTCGCCGATGGCTGCGAACGTGCGCGCAAGCTCGCCGAGGAGACCATGCGCGACGTCCGCGACGCCATGGGACTCGACTACACGTGAACGACCTCGTCGTCCTGGCCCCGCCGGCGCCGCCGGACAAGCCGCTTGCACGGATCTACGGCGAGCCGCTCAACGAGCTGCCGCAGGATCTCTACATCCCGCCGGAGGCGCTCGAGGTGTTTCTCGAGACCTTCGAAGGTCCGCTCGATCTCCTGCTGTATCTGATCCGCCGGCAGAACATCAACGTGCTCGACATCCCGATGCGCGAGCTCACCCGCCAGTACCTCGGCTACGTCGAGATGATGCGGCGCACGCAGCTCGAGCTTGCCGCCGAGTATCTGCTGATGGCGGCGGTGCTCATCGAGATCAAGTCGCGCCTGCTGCTGCCGAAGCCGCCTGCACCGCCGGGGCAGGAGCCCGAGGACCCGCGCGTGGAGCTGGTGCGGCGTCTGCTCGAATACGAGCGGATGAAGCTTGCCGCGCGGCAGCTCGACGAGCTCCCGCTGGCCGAGCGCGATTTCACGACGGCGCGCGTCTGGTTCGAGCATGTGGCATCCGCGCGACTGCCGCAGGTGAATCCCGACGATTTGCGGGCCGCGTGGGCCGGGCTGGTTGCGCGGGCCAAGGTGAACCGGCATCATCTGGTGACGCGCGAGCAGTTGTCGGTCCGCGCCGCCATGAGCGGACTCCTGAAGCGCCTTGCTGCCGGACGCTTCACCGAATTCACGGCGCTGTTCAGCGAGCATGCGGACGTGCCGCATCTCGTGGTTGCGTTTCTCGCGCTGCTCGAGCTTTCCCGCGAGGGCCTGATCGACATCGCACAGGCCGAGCCTTACGCGCCCATTTACGTGCAGCTGCAAGGCGAGCACGGCTTCGCGCTCTCACCGGAGTACGAGTGAGACGTCGTGCCCACGCCACCCGTGATGCGCTGAACGAGTCGCCACGCCATGACTGAAGCTGTCGAAGACCTGAACGAGATCAAGGCCGTGCTCGAAGCTGCCCTGCTCGTGGCCGGTGAGCCCGTGCCGGCGGCGCAGCTCGCGCGCCTGTTCGAGCCGGCCCTCGACAACGACATCGTGCGCAAGCTGCTCGACGATCTGCGCAGCGACTGGAGCGCACGCGCGGTGGAGCTCGTGCAAGTCGCGTCGGGTTGGCGCTTTCAGGGCCGGCCGTCGATCCAGAAGAATCTGGACCGCTTGACCCCGGAGAAACCGCCGCGGTATTCGCGCGCCGTAATGGAAACCCTGGCGATCATCGCCTATCAGCAACCCGTGACCCGCGGCGACATCGAAGCCATCCGCGGCGTCGCCGTGTCGACCAACGTCATCAAGACGCTGGAAGACCGCCAATGGGTCGAAGTCGTCGGCCACAGGGAAACGCCGGGCCGCCCGGCGCTGTATGCGACGACCAAGACCTTTCTCGACGATCTCGGCCTGCGCTCCCTTTCCGAGCTACCTCCGCTGGCCGAGCTCGACGCTTCCCACCTGCTGGAGATGCCTGATGCCCCAACCAAAGCCGCCGAAGCGCGGCTCGCACTCGCGAGCCCGATCCTGGCACCGACCCCCGAGCCAACCGACGAACCAGCAGCCGAGCATGGCGCTGCAGCAGATCGCGGAGAGCCTGGGGCCGGTTCGCCACAAGTCGTCCACTGACGAGGTTTTCACCGAGCCGCAACGCTTGCACAAGGTGCTGGCGTCGTGCGGTTTCGGCTCCCGCCGGCACATGGAGGAGATGATCCTCGCCGGACGCATCACCGTGAACCGCGAGCCCGCCGACGTCGGCCAGAAGGTCTCCCCGGGCGACGAGGTGCGCATCAACGGGGAGCTCGTGAAGGTGCGTTTCGCGGAGCCGCGCGCGCGCATCCTCATGTACCACAAGCCCGCGGGCGAGATCGTCACGCGCGACGATCCCGAGGGGCGGCCGACGGTATTCGAAAAGCTGCCCAACATCGGCAACGGCAAGTGGATCGCCATCGGCCGCCTCGACTTCAACACCGAGGGCCTGCTGCTCTTCACGAACTCCGGTGATCTCGCCAATCGCATGATGCATCCGCGCTACGAGGTCGAGCGTGAATACGCCGTGCGACTGATGGGCACGCTGACGCCGGACCACCAGCAGCAGTTGCTTGCCGGCATCACCCTGGAGGACGGCCCCGCCAAGGTCGAGAAGATCCGCGAAGGCGAGCAGGGCGACGGATCCAACCACTGGTATCACGTGGTGCTCAAGGAAGGCCGCAACCGCGAAGTGCGGCGGCTGTTCGAGGCACTGGGCCTCACGGTGAGCCGCCTGATCCGCACGCGCTATGGCCCCGTGGCGATGCCGTCGCGCCTCAAGCGCGCGCAAACCCTGGAGCTCACGCCGGAAGAGGTGGGCGCGGTGCTGACGAGCGCGGGTATGAAGGCCGCGCCTGCCGCCCAGGGTGCCCGCCCGCCCGGCAAGGGGCCCGGCGGACAGCCGCGCCAGCAGGGCAAGCCCGGGCAACGCGCGCACCGACCCGGCGGCAGCGGTTTCCCGCGCGAGAACGGCGAAGTGAATGGGAACGTCGAGCCAGGACCGGGTGCGCGGCCGCCCGGCGGGCCGCGCCCGTCGGGCTCAGGCAAGCCGCGGCGACCCGGTGCCGGCCCCGGTCGCCCCGGCGGACAGCCTGGCCAGGGATTCGCGCCCCGCGCGGGCAAGGGCGGCGGCCAGGGACATCCACGTTTTGCGCCCAACGATCGCCAGAGCAGCGCTCCGCACTCGCGGACGACATTGACGATTCCCGGAGCGATTCCGGAAGGGCTGCCGGGCACGTCCGGACCACGCCCCCGCGGCCCGGGGAGCGGCGGCAGCGGACCCGGGGCAGGCCGCAGGGGACCTGGTGGTGGTAAGGCATTCGGGAGCGGCGGCAGGCCACCGGGGAGCGGTGCGAAGCCGTTCGGTGGCGGAGGGGGCAAGGGGCCGCGGCCGCAGGGGCCGCGCGAGCAGCAGGTGCGCAGTGATGACGACAATCGCGGCAACCGCGCACCGCCGGCCAGCGCCCCCGTGGTTGCCGACGACGAAGGCAACCGCTGACGATTGACCGCCGAGCTGCCGCCCGGTCAGCTCGGGTCGCCGCCGTGGCCGAAGTGCGGCGCCCGCTTCGCCAGGAAAGCGTTGATGCCTTCCACGAAGTCGCCGGTGGCGGTGCATGCGCCGAACGACGTTGCCTCGGCCTGCAACTGCTCGCTGAGCGTGCTCGTTGACGACTGCTGCAGCAGTCGCTTCACGCCTGCGAGCGCAACGCGCGGTCCGGTCAGGATGGCATCGACCCACACCTGCGTTGCCGCTGCGAGGGACTCCCGCGGCACCACCCTGTTGACCAGGCCGAGCCGCAGCGCTTCCTGGGCATCGAAGCGCTCGCCGAGCAGCAGCAGTTCCATCGCCTTCTTGAGGCCTACGATGCGCGGCAGCGTGTAAGTCCCGCCGCCATCCGGCGTGAGCGCGATATTGCGGTAGGCGGATGCGAAGTACGCGTCATCGGCCGCGATCGCGAGATCGCATGCTCCGACGAGCGATAGACCGAAGCCCGCGACGGCGCCATGCACGCTCGCGATCACCGGCGCCGGCATGCGCCGCAGGTGCTCGATCGCAGCGTGCAGACCCTCCACCGTGCGCGTGAACCAGGCTTGGCGCTCCCCGGTCGACGCATCGAGCTGCTGCGCAAACGTTCGCAGATCGCCGCCGGCCATGAAGTGCGGCCCCGCGCCGCGGAGCACTACACAGCGCACAGCGGGGTCTGCGGCCAGCGCCGCCGCGTGCGCCACCAGCGCGTCCATCATCGTCAGGTCGAGGGTGTTGAGCGCGTCGGGCCGGTTGAGCGTCAGGATGGCCAGCGCACCGTCGCGATCGAGCAGGATGGAAGAGTTCATGGTGCCGTGCGGTCGTCAGTGCGCGCCGTGGTCGGCAGCTCACGTTCGAGTCTAGCACGCGTGCACGTGCGGTCCGTTGCGCGGGTCAGCTCAGTCGGCGCCCGGCAATTCCAGCGTGTCGCGGAACGGACTCGAGGTTTCGAGCTCCTCGACAGTCCGCGCGACCTGGTCCCGCTCGCGCGCGCAGAATTCGGCGATGGCGCGCCTGAACGCGGGATCAGCGACCGCGTGCGCCGAATACGTGGTGACCGGCAGGAGCCCACGCGCCAGCTTGTGCACGCCCTGGGCTCCGCCTTCGAAGCGGCGCAGCCCGCGCTCGATGCAGAACTCGATCGCCTGGTAGTAGCACGCTTCGAAGTGCAGTCCGGGGATATAGTGCGTCGCCCCCCAGTAGCGGCCCCACATCGCCTGTGCATCGTGGACGTCCAGCGCCGCACAAACGCGCTCGCCGTCGCGCCAGCCTTGCACCAGCAGCAGGTTCGCCGGCATGGTCTGACCGATGCGGTGGAAGAACTCACGGGAAAGATAAGCCGTCGAGCCGTGCATGCGGTAGGTGTTCTGATAGCAGCGGTAGAAAAAGTCCCAGTCCGCGTCGGCGATTTCTGCGCCGCTCGTGCGCGTGAACCGTACGCCGGTCTCGGCAAGCTTGCGCCGGTCCTGTTTCACCTTCTTGCGCTTGGTGTGATTGAACGCGGCAAGGAAATCGTCGAACGAGGCATAGCCCGGATTTTCCCAGTGGAACTGCACGCCTGTGCGCACCAGCATGCCGAGCGCGGCACACTCCTGCGCCTCCGTGGCGGTCGGGAACAACACGTGCAATGACGAATAGCCGCCGGGACCGTCATGCACCCGGCGCAACGCGCGATCGAGCAGGGCGCTCCGCAGCATCGGATCGGCGGCGAGCAGGCGCGCGCCCGGTGCCGGCGTGAACGGAATCGCCACCACCAGCTTCGGGTAATACTTCCGCCCGTGGCGTCGATACGCGTCGGCCCAGCTCCAGTCGAACACGTACTCGCCGTACGAATGGGTCTTGCCGTAAAGCGGCAACGCGCCCACGAGGTCGGCGCCGCGCCACGCGGTGATCGGTTGCGCGGTCCACCCGGTCTGCGGCGTGGCACACCCGGTGTCCTCGAGCGCCCTCAGGAAAGCGTGCGCAAGCAGCGGTTGCCCGGGCGCCAGTGCGTCCCACGCGGCGGGATCGATCGCGGCCAGCGGGACGTCATCGCGAATGACCAGCGTGGTCAGGGCCTGGGGCGCGGCCGCGGAGGGAAGGGGAGGCGATCTCGACATGGGCCGATGCTACAAGACACGCCCACGTCCAGCCGCGTGCGGCCTTTGCATGTCTCGCGAAATCACGCGTCGCGCATGCCGTCCAGCGCGTGCGCGCAAGCCGCGGTGCCTGCACGGCAATCGCGCACCAGCCGTGACCACCTGACGCCCGCGCCCGCTGCGAGCCACGAACCCGGCTGCGCGCGACCGGCGGTTCCGTGGTCTAATCTGGAAGATCCTTCGTCCCGTGCCCGGTGCCATGAAAAAGATCGAAGCCATCATCAAACCGTTCAAGCTGGATGAAGTCCGGGAGGCCCTCTCCGACATCGGCGTCACCGGCCTCACCGTGACCGAGGTCAAGGGCTTCGGTCGGCAGAAAGGGCACACCGAGCTCTATCGTGGCGCCGAGTATGTCGTCGACTTCCTGCCAAAGGTGAAGGTGGAGCTCATCATCGCCGAGGGCCAAGTGGAGCACGCCATCGAAGCGATCATCAAGGCCGCGCGGACCGGGAAGATCGGCGACGGGAAGATCTTCGTCACCGCGGTCGACCAGGTGGTGCGCATTCGCACCGGCGAAAGCGGCGAGGCCGCCGTCTAGCACTCGCCAACCCTGTGCGAGAATCATTGTCATCGCGAGCAGACCTGGCAGGCGCCTGCCCTTGATGCGGGTCAAGCGACCCGGCCCGCGCGTTGACCGCGGCCGGGTGGTTTGCCAGAATCGGGCGGATTACACGACGGCAGCCACGCAACCCGCCGTCCGATAAGGCCGGACCGGCCCCCAGGCCACGGTCCGCACACGTATTCACGCCCAGGAGGATTCATGATCCATCGCAAGCTATTGCCGGCGCTGGCCGCGGCCGTCGCGTTCGCAGCCGGCACCGCCTGCGCCGATATCACCGTCGGCGTATCGCTGTCGGCCACCGGTGCAGCCGCCTCGCTCGGCATTCCCGAGAAGAATACGTTCGAGCTTCTCCCGCCCACCATCGGCGGTGAGAAGGTGAACTGGATCATCCTCGACGACGGTTCGGACACCACGAAGGCGGTGACGAATACTCGCAAGCTCATCAGTGAAGACAAGGTCGATGTCATCATCGGCTCCACGATCACGCCCAATTCGCTCGCCATGGTGGACGTGGTCGCCGACGCGGAAACACCCATGATCTCGATGGCCGCGGGTGCCAAGATCGTCGATCCGGCCAACCCCAAGACCCACTGGGTATTCAAGACACCACAGAACGACGCGCTCATGGCCGACGCCATCGTCGCGCACATGAAGAACAACGGCGTGCGCACCATCGGCTATATCGGCTTCAACGACGCCTACGGCGAGGGCTGGCTGAACGAGATGAAGCGTTCGGCGCAGGCCGCAGGCATCAAGCTCGTCGCCGACGAGAAGTACAACCGCAACGATCCATCGGTGACGGGCCAGGTGCTGAAGCTCATCTCCGCCAATCCGGACGCGATCCTCATCGGCGCGTCGGGAACGCCGGGGGCGACGCCGCAGAAGGAACTCGTCGCGCGGGGCTACAAGGGCAAGATCTACCAGACCCACGGGATCGCCAACCCCGATTTCCTGCGCGTGGTCGGCAAGGACGGCGAAGGCACGCTGCTGCCCATCGGGCCCATGCTCGTGTTCGAACAGCTGCCCGACAGCAATCCCATCAAGAAAACGGCCGCCGATTACATCGGCAAATACGAGGCCAAGTATGGCAAGGACTCCCGCACCACGTTCGGCGGCCATGCATGGGACTCGTATCTCCTGCTGTCGCACGCGGTCCCCGAGGCGCTGAAGAAGGCGAAGCCAGGGACGCGCGAGTTCCGGGTCGCCTTGCGCGATGCGCTCGAGAACACGCACGAGCTCGTCGCCACGCACGGGGTGTTCACGATGTCACCCAAGGACCACAACGGTCTCGACCAGCGGGCGAGCACGATGATTCACATTCAGAACGGCAAGTGGGCCCTGGCCAAGTAATCTGACGATGATGCTGCGAGGCCGGCTGGGGACGCCACAGCCGGCCTTTTTGTTGCCTTCCGCCCATTCGCGTTGAGCCGCCTTGGACCTTGCGATCTTCTTCCTGCTGATCCAGGACGGCATCACGAACGGCGCGGTGTACGCGCTTCTCGCGCTCGCCATCGTTCTCGTCTTCGCGGTCACGCGGGTGATCTGGGTCCCGTCGGGTGAGTTCGTCGCCTACGGCACCCTGACCCTCGCGGGCCTGCAGCTCGGCAAGCCGCCAGGAACGGTCGGTCTCCTGGCCGGCATGGCGGTGGTCGCTGGCGTGATGGAGATCTACGCCTGTGCACGACGCCGCGAACCCGCGCGCATTCCGCTGCAACTCGCGCGCTGGACGGTCGTGCCGCTGCTCATCGCGGGGGCGGGCTGGTGGCTCGCGGCGCAGAACCTCCCGTTCTGGGCGCAGGTCGTGCTGACGCTGGCGCTGGTCACGCCGCTCGGTCCGCTGCTCTACAGGATCGCCTATCAGCCGCTCGCCGAAGCGAGCGTGCTCGTGCTGCTCATCGTCTCCGTCGCCGTGCACTTCGCGCTGACGGGCCTGGGGCTGTGGTTCTTCGGCGCGGAAGGCTCGCGCACGCCGGCATTCGCGAGCGCGAGCTGGCAGCTGGGCGCGATGAACATCAGCGCGCAAAGCGCCATCGTCGTGCTGACCAGCGTGGCGCTGATCGTCGCGCTGTACTTCTTCTTCGGCCGGACCCTCTTCGGCAAGGCGCTGCGGGCAACGGCGCTCAACCGCGTCGGTGCACGCCTCGTCGGTATCTCGCCGAACCTCGCAGGATCGCTGACATTTACGCTCGGGGCATTGCTGTGCGCGTTCTCGGGCGTGCTGATCGGTCCCATCACCACCGTCTACTACGACTCGGGATTCCTCGTTTCGCTGAAGGGTTTCGTGGGTGCCATCATCGGCGGGCTCGTCAGCTACCCGCTCGCCGCCGCCGGCGCGCTGCTGGTCGGCATCCTGGAGGCGTTCTCGTCGTTCTGGGCGAGCGGCTTCAAGGAGGTGATCGTGTTCACGCTGATCATCCCGGTGCTGCTCTGGCGCAGCCTGTCGGCGCATCATCACGAAGAGGACGAGCAGTGAGTCGGCAATGGCTCATGCCGTTCGGCGGCATCGGCTACGTTGCCTTCGTGGCAGCGCTCGCCGGCGTGCCGCTGTTCATGCCGCCGTTCTGGGTCACGCTGGGCAATTACGTCGGGCTGTACAGCATCGTCGCGCTGGGCCTGGTGCTGCTCACGGGCGTTGCGGGGCAGACGTCGTTCGGCCAGGCTGCGTTCGTCGGCGTGGGTGCCTACGCGACGGCCATCCTGTGCACCCAATTCGGCATCTCGCCATGGATCAATCTGGTGGTGGGAATCGTGCTCACGACGCTGATCGCCTTGTGCATCGGCTTCATCACGCTGCGCATGCGCGGCCATTACCTGCCGCTCGCCACGATCGCGTGGGGCATCAGCCTGTACTTCCTGTTCGGCAATCTGGAGTTCCTCGGCGGGCACACCGGCGTGACCGGCATTCCGGCGCTCAACCTCTTCGGCATCGAATTGCGTAACGAGCGCTACTTCTACTTCCTGATCTGGGGCATTGCGCTGGTGTCATTGTGGGCGACGAACAATCTCCTGCAGTCCCGCCCCGGCCGCGCCATTCGTGCGCTGCGCGGGCAGCTCGATATGGCCGAGGCGTTCGGTGTCGACGCCGCCCGGCTGAAGATCATCGTGTTCGTGTACGCAGCGCTGCTCGCGTGCGTGTCGGGCTGGTTGTACGCGCACCTGCAGCGCTTCGTGAACCCCACGCCCTTCGGGATCAACCAGGGCATCGAGTACCTGTTCATGGCAGTTGTCGGCGGCGCGGGCAGCGTATGGGGCGCAGTCGTTGGCGCCTCCATCATCACCCTGGCCAAGCAGGTGCTGCAGAGCATCCTCCCGACGCTGCTCGGCAAGAGCGGCAATTTCGAAATCGTCGTGTTCGGCGTGCTGATGATCCTGCTCCTGCAGTGGGCGCGGCAGGGCGTGTGGCCCTGGCTCGCGCGCCTGCTGCCCCGCGCGCCGCCGGCGCCCATCCCCGATGCCGCGCCGCTCGACCGGCGCGCGCCGCCCAGCGAAGCCGGACCGCTGCTGGAGGTGCGCGGCGCGCGCAAGCAGTTCGGTGGTCTCGTCGCCGTCGCAGATCTCGACTTCTGCATCGAGCGCGGCGAGATTCTCGGCTTGATCGGACCCAACGGCGCCGGCAAGACCACGATGTTCAACCTGATCTCGGGTGCGCTGCCGCTGACCGCCGGTACGATCCTGTTCCGCGGCGAGCCGATCAGCAATCGTGCGCCGCACGAGATCGCTTCGCGCGGCATTGCGCGCACGTTCCAGCACGTGAAGCTGGTGCCGCAGATGAGCGTGCTCGACAACGTCGCGCTCGGTGCCTACCTGCGTGGCGGGGCCGGCGTGCTGAAGGCAGCACTCCGCCTCGATCGCGCCGAGGAAGCACGGCTGCGGGCCGAAGCGGCGCGTGCGATCGGCCGGGTCGGGCTCGGCGCGCACCTGCATGAACCCGCCGGCAACCTGCCGCTGGGCAAGCAGCGGATCGTCGAGATCGCGCGCGCACTGGCGGCCGATCCGTTGCTGCTGCTGCTCGACGAGCCTGCGGCCGGGCTGCGCTTCCTGGAGAAGCAGGAGATCGCGGCGCTGCTGCGCGACCTCCGGGGCGAAGGCATGACGGTATTGCTCGTCGAGCATGACATGGACTTCGTAATGGGACTCACCGACCGGCTGGTGGTGATGCATTTCGGGGAAAAACTCGCGGATGGGGCCCCCGCGGCGATCCAGCGCGACCCCGCGGTGCTGGAGGCGTATCTCGGAGGCGTTGCATGACCGGCGCACTCCGGATCGCGGAAGCCGACGCGCGCGGTGCCGGGCACGAGCTGCTCCTGGACGTGCGCAAACTGCATGTGGCCTACGGCAAGGTGGAGGCCGTGCACGAGGTCTCCTTGCGCGTGCCGCGCGGAGCGATCGTGTCCGTCATCGGGCCGAACGGGGCGGGCAAGACGACGCTGCTTGCCGCGATCATGGGCCTGCTGCCTGCCCGCGGCTCGATCGTGTACGTCGGTCGCGATGTGTCGGCACTGAGCGTCGAGCAACGCGTGCAGCGTGGGCTGATCCTGGTGCCGGAGCGCCGCGAGCTGTTCGCGGCGATGACCGTCGCGGACAATCTCGAGCTCGGCGCATTTCAGCGTACCCGCCGCGGCGACGGCGCATGGAAGACGTCGCTGGAAGAGGTGTACACGCGTTTTCCCCGGCTGCGCGAACGACGCCAGCAGCTCGCGGGCACGCTGTCCGGCGGTGAACGGCAGATGCTCGCCATGGGTCGCGCGCTCATGGGCAAGCCGCGCCTGCTGATGCTCGACGAGCCGTCGCTGGGCCTCGCGCCGCTGATCGTGCGGGAGATCTTCAGCATCATCGCGGACCTGCGCGCGAGCGGCGTATCGATCCTGCTGATCGAGCAGAACGCGCGCGCGGCGCTGCAGATCTCGGATTACGGCTACGTGCTCGAGACCGGCGAGCTCGCTGCCCAAGGCGAAAGCGCGACCCTGGCCGCCGACGCGCGCGTCGCGGCAACCTATCTCGGCCGCACGGCCGCGACGACCTGACCGCCTTGCCGCGGCACTGAACGGCAGTCGCGCCGGGTGGTCGAACCCGCGGTGGCATTCCCCGGTCGCGCGCATGGTTGCTCGCGGTTGCGGCCGGACCGACAATACGCACCTTGCCGCGCCTTGCCGTAGCTGGCGACGTGCTTTGCTTTCGCGCGCTCCGGCCTCACCTGAGCCGTATGACCGCCTTTCAAGGATTTCCGTGACTGATCTCTCCCTCCCTGCCGTGAGCGGCGCGCTGCTATCGGAGGCCTCCGGGCTGCTGCTAGCCCCGGCCGGTCTCGACCTCGCCGCACTCGACCCGGTACTGGCGTCGATCCATACCCACGACATCGACTTCGCCGACCTGTATTTCCAGTATTCGCGCATCGAGAGCTGGAGCCTCGAGGAAGGGATCGTCAAGTCGGGATCGTTCAGCATCGACCGCGGCGTGGGCGTGCGCGCCGTGCACGGCGAGAAGCAGGCCTTCGCGTATTCGGACGACATCAGCCTGCGGGCGCTGGAGGAGGCCGCGACGGCAACGCGCGCCATCAGCCGCCAGGGCCAGTCCGCCGTAGCGCCGCTCACCCGCATGGGCTCCGCGCGCGCGCTGTACGCGCCACAGGACCCGGTGTCTTCGCTCGACGATGCGGCGAAGGTCAAGCTGCTGGAGCGCCTCGAGCAGCGAGCCCGCGCGCGGGACCCGCGCGTCGTCCAGGTCATGGCATCGCTGGCCGGCGAATACGAGGCGATCCTGGTCGCGCGCAGCGATGGCCTCATTGCCGCGGACGTGCGGCCGCTGGTACGGCTGTCCCTGCACGTGATCGTCGAGGAAGCCGGGCGCCGGGAGCAGGGCTCCGCGGGGGGCGGTGGACGCTGCGATTATGCGTATTTCACCGAGGCGATCGTGGACGACTATGCCGCGCGCGCCGTGGACCAGGCCCTTCTCAATCTAGGGGCGCGCGAGGCACCCGCCGGCAACATGACCGTCGTGCTCGGCCACGGCTGGCCGGGGATCCTGTTGCATGAGGCGATCGGCCACGGCCTCGAGGGCGATTTCAACCGCAAGGGTACGAGCGCCTTCGCTGGCCGCGTCGGCCAGCGCGTGGCCGCGCCGGGCGTGACGGTCATCGACGACGGCAGCATCGAACGCCGCCGGGGCTCGCTCAACATCGACGACGAAGGCAATCCGACGCAGCGAACGGTGCTGATCGAGGACGGGATCCTCAAGGGCTACATGCAGGACCGGCTCAACGCTCGCCTCATGAACGTGAGCTCGACGGGCAATGGGCGGCGGGAATCGTTCGCGCATCTGCCGATGCCACGCATGACCAACACCATCATGCTGGCGGGCCAGCACGATGCCGAGGAGATCATCGCCTCGGTCAAGGACGGGCTCTACGCGGTGAACTTCGGTGGTGGCCAGGTCGACATCACGAGCGGGAAATTCGTCTTCTCGGCAGCCGAGGCGTGGAAGATCGAGAATGGCAAGCTGGCCTATCCCGTGCGCGGTGCGACCCTCATCGGCAATGGCCCCGATGCCCTCACGCGCGTTTCCATGATCGGCAGCGACATGGCGCTCGACCCCGGCGTTGGCACCTGCGGCAAGGACGGGCAGAGCGTGCCCGTCGGCGTCGGCCAGCCCACCTTGCGGATCGACGGCCTTACCGTCGGGGGCACGGCTTAGGCTGGCATCACGCGCGTTGTATAGAACTGTGCGTCGTCGCGCCGCGCCGCGCTGTAATCCCACCAGCGATCCCCGATCACGTAGCCGTGCGCCTGCAGCATGCCGTCGAGCGCCATCGGCGTGAATGGCCGGATGTCCTCGCAAACGTCGATCGTCTCGAGCAGGTTGCCTGCCGCATCGTAGCGCTGGTAGCGCCGCTCGATGCGGTTGATGCCCGGCGCGAGAACCGTGACGCGTTTCGAGCGCACGAGCTCGCCGTCGTCGCAGCGCCGGCGGTAATCGAGCTGCAGGTCGCTCGTGGGGCTCACCGGCCGGGGCACGAACGTGTCGATGACCAGTGACCCGCCCGGGCGCAGGATGCTGCGCACGCCCAGCAGGAAGCGCGTGAGGTCGGCGTTCTCCACGAGGTACGTCACCAGGGAATACGGGCAGAGCACGGTCCCGAACACCGGGCGGAAGGCCAGCGCGCGGATGTCCATGCGGCAGACACGCGTCGCGACTCCGCGGCACAACGCCTTCCGCTGCAACTCGCCGAGCATGGCCGCGGACGCATCCACCCCGATGATATCGATTCCCCGGGCGAGAAGCTCGAGCAGGATGCGCCCGTTGCCGCAACCGAGCTCCAGCACCGGCTCCTGTCCGGCGCACACGTTGCCGTAGAAGCCGACATCGTCGAAGATCATGTTGCGCGCCATGTCGATGTCGTAGAAGCGCGCGATGCGATCGTAGTTGGTCATGGGTGAAGGTTGGTGTTCGATCGATCCGCCAGCAGTGTGCGGTAGAGCGTGCGTGCAACTGCCGCACACGCGTCCCATTGATACGGCTGCAGTCGTGCGACGTCGGGCTGCTCGAGGCGGTGGCGCGCGGCTGGATCGGACAACAGGCGCACGATCGGCTCGACCATCGCCGGCACGTCGTCCACGATGATCAGTCCCGCAAATCCTGCGTCCTCGAAGCCGCGCGCGCCATCACGGGTGGTGACGCATGCGCGCCCGGCGCTCAGCGACTCGATCAGCTTCACCGCCGATCCCCGGATGTCGTGCAGAGGATTGATCGTAAGGGTGCATTCGCGCAGCAGAACGGGAACATCGTCACGATGGCCGTGGACGTGCACGCCCGGCTGTCGCAACGCGGATGCCGGGCCGCCATCCTGCAGCGCCTCGTCGCCGCCGAGGATGATGAGCTCGACCGCGGGCATCGCGGCGCGGATGCGCGGGTAGGCGTCCCGCACGAAGGCTTCGATCCCGCGCACATTCGGCGCATAGCGGAAGGGCCCGATGAAGAGCAGGCGGGCTGCCTGCGATGGTTGGTAGTCGCCAAGGCGCACGGAACTGCCGTTCGGGACGCACGCGATTCGCGGATGCTGCACGAGTGCGCCATCTTCCGGCGAGCACACGATGACCGCATCGAAACGCTGCACGACGTCGCGCTCGAATGCCTGAAACGCTTGCGGCGAGCTGAACTCGCCAGTGCTGCAGGCATCATGCAGGCTGAGCACCCAGCGCTCGCCGGGTTGTCGCGCGGTGACCAGGCCGGCGAGCTCCGCGTGCTCGATCTGCACCACCGCCGGCCGATGCCGCGCGATGGCGGCGGCAACCGTTTGCGCGAGCGCCGGGTGGGCATGCACCCGCATGCGCGCATCCATCGGCGCATTCTGCGGCGCCCGCTCTTCGCCTGCACGACGCACCAGGTACGCGGCGGCGAGCCCATCCATCCAGGCGAAGCTGCGCGCGTCGTACAGGTCGGCCTCGTCCGAGACGAGCACGACATCGTAGTCGCGGCACAGGCAACGCACGAGTTCGGCGATGCGGCGTGCGCCGCCATGGCGTGGCGGAAAAACGGCAAAAGGTGTCACCAGCAGCAACGTCGGGCGGGCAGCGGCATGTTGCGCACGCAGTCGGTAACTGTAGGATGCCGGAGCGAGCGCCACACCGGCGACGTTGTACTGCCAGAGCACCGGTGGCGGGAGCGGCTGAGGCGCGCGGCGTGCGTGAATGCGTCGGCGAAATACGCCGGCAGCGACCCGCGCAGAGGCGAGCTCGCGCTGGCTTGCATAGGGCAGGTCGCACACGCGGCGCATGAATCCGCTTGCGGGCTCCGGCGTTGGCCGATGGCGTGCCTCGAACAGGAGGCGGTTCCGTTCCACGATGCGGTCCAGCTCCTCTGGCGGGTAGAAGCGCGCGGTCGTTGCGCGATGGCGATGTTGCGCGCGTGCAGCGGGCACGAACAGGACTCGCCAGCCATCGCGCCACGCCCGGACGCCCCATTCCGCATCTTCCCAGTAGAACGGATCGTACGCAAAGCTCGCAGGCAGGTACTCCTGCAGCACGCGCGTACGCATCAGTGCGGCACCACCGCTGGCGCACAGCGCCGGCACGGGGCCGCTGCGTTCGTCGGCTTCGGCGTGAAAGAGATGCACGCCGTTGCCGTCGGCGTACCAGTCCGTGAAGCCCGTCTCCTCGCGACGGCCGCTGTCGCTGCGCTGCAGGATCTGGGCGCCAAGGGCGAACACGTCGTCGCCACGCGCGCTCATCAGGTGCAGGAGCGCATCGGGCGCGAGGCGCATGTCGTTGTTGAGCAGCAGTGCCCAGTCGTACCGGGCGACCGCGAGACCGCGGGCGATCGCGCGGGCGAACCCCAGCGGAGCATCGCTGAACAGGAACTGCACCTGCGGATGCCGCTCGCGCAATCCGGCGTATGCCGCAGGGGGCGCGCCATTCACAACGACGATCACCTGCTGTGGCTCCGCGACGTCGTGCAGCGCAAGGTCCAAGGCATCAAGGCACTCCTGCAGCATGGCCGGCGCATCGCGCTCGGGAATGATGACAGTGATGCCTGGCGACCAGGGCGTGCTTCGTCCCTGTCGTGCCGGCAACGAGGGGGCCAAGGCATCCGCAGCGCACGCCGCGAGGAAAAGCGGCATGAGCCGCACCCGCTGCCGCCAGCTGCTCCCCCACGGGCGCGCTGCTTCGCGGTCGCCCATCTTCAGACGATCAAGGGGTCGGCGCCGGAGGCCGACACGATGTCCAAGCCGTGCAATGCCTGCGACGTGAACATCGCCGCCCAGGTATTCAGGGTGTCGGCGCGGTCGAACGCGAATGGCATGGCACCGTCCGCGTGAACGGCGGCCGCGAGCTCCCGCTGTAGTGCGGTGACGTCCCATCGGTCGGGTGTGTCGAGGGCGCTCCCCAGGAGTTGGGCCACGCGCACGGTCTGCGCCGCGACGTCGATGCGCCTCACGCCAGCTGCGCCGCTGCGCAACTCGGGCACGCGTCCCGTGGCGTGGGCCGCGGACCAGAGCCGATCGAATTGCGTGGCAATGCCTCGCAGCCGGCTCCGCACGCGCAGTCCAGGCAACGCGCTCAAAGCGCCTTCGTACGCATAGAGCAGCGGATGCACCTCGTCGTGCGGGTTTTGCGCGCATGCATCGAGCGCTGCCGCCAGCGTTGTCTCCGCTGCTTCACGTATCGACCGCGGGATCGGGAGCGACTCGGCGGCGCGCAGCAATCCGGCACCGGCTTTCGCAAGGAAGCCCCCACGCTGCGTCGACCAACGCGGCGGCACGCCGTCGACGGAGGACGGGAGGCAAGCGTCGAACATGCCGTCAGCCGCCACCAGCCGCTGGAGCAATGCGCACAAGGCTCCGACGGCGTGCGCATCCGGCACGATCAGGCGCTCTGCGACCGCTGCGCCTATGCCGCGCACCGCCATCGCGATATCGAAGGTGAACAGCGTGCGATTGCGCCAGTCCTCGTCGGCCGCCTGCAGGTACACGCGTGTCTGCGGATTCGGCGTTCGTGCCCACGCCCCGAGCCACGCCTGCGCGGCTGCGGCACGCGTGGCCAGCCCCGACTGGTCCGGCGCGTGGCGGCTGCACCACGCGAGCCATTGCAGGTAGTAGCCGGTGATCTCGGGGTAGACGTAACGCGCGCCGCCATCCGCATCGAACGATCCCCCCACTGCGCCCGAGCGCGGTCCCGAGCGCACCTGCGCAGGACCGTGCAGAAGCCAGTCGTCGATGCGTTGCGCCGCGGCTACGAACTCCGTTGCGATTGGCGTGGCGCTCATCGCACGTCCGCGCACACATGCTCGAGGACTGCGCCGATGCGCTGCGCGGCGTCGCCGGCGCCGAATGGCGCGTCATCGTCGAAAGGTATCGGCGCCCGGCGTGGCTCGTCCAGCATGACCGTCGCAGCGCGCACGATGTCTTCGCGGTTGACTGCGACGAGTCGCACGAAGCCGGTCTGCAGACATTCCGGCCGCTCGGTGTTGGAGCGCGGCACGAGCAGCGGCGTGCCAAGATGCGGTGCCTCCTCCTGGATGCCGCCGGAATCGCTGATGACGAGCGCGGCACGCGCGACGGTGCGCACGAAGCGCGGATATTCCATCGGGTCGACGAGCTGGAATGCCATGTTGGAACCGAGCCGGCGACGAATGCGCTTCGCGATGCGCGGATTCGGGTGCACGGGAAAGATTATGTGCAGGTCGGGCCGCAGCGCGACCAGGTCGATCAGCGCGTCGCAGAAGATTCCGGCGTTGGCGTCCCAGTTCTCCCGGCGGTGCAGCGTGACGACGACGACGCGGGTCAGCTCCGCAGGCCGCGCAATCCCCGCCACCTCGAGGAGCGCGCGCAAGCTGTCGATGCCGGTGTTGCCGACGCGGTGGATGCGCTCGCGCGGGATGCCCTCGGCAAGCAGATGCTCCACCGCCGAGCGACACGGCGCGAAGTGCCAGGTCGCGTAGCGCGCGATGCGCCGGCGAAACCACTCCTCGGGGAACGGATCGCGCGGATTGTCAGTACGCAGGCCCGCCTCGACGTGTGCCACGCGCAGGCCGGCCTCGCAAGCGGCGCGCGCGCCGGCATACGCCGTGAGCGTGTCGCCCTGCACGATCACCGCTGCGGGTGCGATCCGGCGCAGGCCGCTGCGCAAGCTCGCCTGCAGATGGCGGGTCGCCGCGGCGAGGTTGGGCAGTCCCGGCAAGGCCGCAAGCTCGACATCGCATCGCAGATCGAATCCGGCCAGCGTATGGCGTACGGCCGCCGGATGCTGCCCGCTGTTGATGACGATCGGTCGCAAGCGCGCACTCGCCTGGAGCGCGCGCACCACCGGGGCGAGCTTGATCGCTTCGGGGCGCGTGCCGACGACGACGCCGATGGCCGAGCGTGGATCGGTCGTGCGATCAGCGTGCTGGCGTTCGGGCCAGGGTGGGAGTGGGGCGCTCATGCGTGCTGTGACCGCTCGGTGCCGTGCCGACGACAGGCTTGCGCCAGCCGATCGTCCGCGGGCCTGCGGTTGTGTGACGCCCGCAGCGTACTAGTGCAGCGGGCCTTTGCTTTCGGTCGTTGCGGCGGCGGGAGCCTGCGAGGCGTGATGCATCACCATGCGCCAGCCCGATGGCGTGCGCATGAACACATTCGTTGCGAGGGCCGTGCCATGCGCGCCGCCTTCCTTGCCCAGCGTGACCTGCTCGACGCCGCTCTGCATCGCGAGCCCGACGGTCTCGATCATGATCACGTCTTCGAGGCGGAACGACAGCCGCGCATCGCCCGCGAAGATCTGCTCCCAGCCCGCGCGCACGGCGTCGTAGCCGACCATGCGCGCGCCCCCGGGATGGACACAAACGATCTCTTCGTCCTCCGCCCACGTGTTCATCATCGCGTCCAGATCGCGCGCCTCGAATGCCTGATAGAACGCGAGCGCGGCATCGCTGGGGGTCGTGTAGATCGGCAGGGTGTGCGGCTTGGCCATGCGCTGCAGCGATTGAAGTGTGCCGGGCTGCCGCGGGGCTATCGCACGGCAGTGCGCGCGAGATCATACACGGCGTCGGGGTCGAGATCGCGCAGGCACTTGAAATGGCCGAGCGGGCATTCGCGCTTGAAGCACGGACTGCAGGCAATGTCGATGCGGGCGATCTGCGCCACCGGTGACAGCGGCGGCGTGTACGTGGGCGAGGACGACCCGAAGAGTGCGACCAGCGGCACGCCAACGGCGGCGGCCGCGTGCATCAGCCCCGAATCGTTGCTGATCACGATCGCTGCGAGCGACAGCAGGTCGATGGCGGTGCCGAGATCGGTGCGGCCGGTGAGGTCGCGGATGAACGCCGCCGAGGGACCTGCGGCACGCAGCACGGCATCGGCGGCAAGGCGGTCGTTGGGCGAGCCGATAATCCACACCTGCATGCCAGTGCCCAGGAAACGCCCGGCCAGGTCCGCGAAATGGGTGGGCGGCCAGCGCTTCGCCGGTCCGTACTCGGCCCCGGGACACAGGACCGCGACGCGCCGCCGGGAGCGCAGGTTGAGGGCGTGCACGGCAGCCGTGCGATTGCCGATGTCGGGGACGAGCTTCGGCGCCGTCGGCATCGGCACGAGCTCGCCGGGTCGCGCGACCAGGGCCGCAAACCGGTCGACCAGCCGCGGCATTTCCTTGCGCCGCAGGTGTCGCACGTCGTTCAGCAATCCCCAGCGTCCTTCGCCGGCGTATCCGGTACGGTGCGGAATGCCGGCCAGCCACGGGACGAGCGCCGATTTCCACGAGTTCGGCAGGACCAGCGCGCGCGCATAACGCGGCCGTCCCTTGGCATCGCGCAGCGATCGCGCCAGCGCCCGTCGCCCGGCGAGATCGAAGCGGCCGTGGCCGATGGGGTTCTCGATGATGCGCCCGATGCCGGGAATGCGTGCGTACACGGGAGCGCACCACGGCGGCGCGAGCACGTCGACGACCGGATCCTCGAACGGTTCGCGCAGCAGCGCGATCACCGGCTCCGACAGGATCGCATCGCCGACCCAGGAGGGCGCCACGACGAGAATGCGCTCGCTCACCGGCAGTTCCGGTGCCTGGTGCCGCGTCGCTGGAAATCCACCGTCCGCAGCACCGGGCGTCTCAGTGGTGGCCGGCGCCCGCCGGGCTGCCGACGAGGCGGTAGCGCGTGCCGCAGTAGGGGCAGCGCGCCTCGCCGCTCTCGTCGAAATGCAGGAACACGCGCGGGTGCGACGACCAGAGCGGCATGGCCGGGTTCGGACAGAACACCGGCAAATGCCGGGCGTCGACGTCGACGATCGGATGGGTGGGGGCGGTCGGTTGCGCCGTGGCGTCGCTCATACCTGGGTCAGCCACTCCTGATGCAGCGGATTGCGTCCGCTCACCGTGTCGAAGAAGAGCGTCTGCAGGCGCGCGGTCACGGGACCGCGGTGACCCGGTCCGATCTGGCGATTGTCGAGCTCGCGGATCGGCGTGATCTCCGCGGCCGTGCCGGTGAAGAAGGCTTCCTCGGCGCAATACACTTCATCGCGGGTGATGCGGCGCTCGATCACCGGAATGCCGAGATCGCGCGCGAGCGTGAACACGGTGTCACGCGTGACTCCGCGCAACGCCCCCGACGACAGATCGGGCGTATGCAACTCGCCGCGGTCGACGATGAAGATGTTCTCGCCCGAGCCTTCCGACACGTAACCCTGCGGATCGAGGAGCATCGCCTCGTCGTAACCGTCGTGGGTCGCTTCCTGATTGGCGAGGATGCTGTTGAGGTAGTTCGCGCAAGCTTTCGCACCCGTCATCGTGATGTTCACGTGATGGCGCGTGAACGAGGACGTCTTGACGCGAATGCCGCGCTCGAGGCCTTCGGTGCCGAGGTAGGCGCCCCAGGGCCACGCGGCGATCGCCACGCGCACGGGGTTGGACTTCGCCGCCACGCCCATGGCCACCGAGCCGTAGAAGGCGATCGGGCGCAGATAGCAGGACTGCAGCTTGTTGTCGCGCACGCACGCGATCTGCGCGGCGTCGATCTCCTCCGGCGTGAACGGGATCTTCATGCCGAAGATGTGCGCGGACCGGAAGAGGCGCGCGGTGTGGTCGTGCATGCGGAAGATCGCGGGGCCGCGCGCCGTTTCGTAGGCGCGGACGCCCTCGAACACGCCCATGCCGTAGTGCAGGGTGTGAGTGAGCACGTGGGTGGTGGCCTCGCGCCACGGCACCATCTTGCCGTCGTACCAGATGAATCCGTCGCGGTCAGCCATCGACATGGCTTCTTCTCCTCGCGCAAAGCGCAATTTTAGCCGATAACGACGCCCGCCCCGGGGCAGCCGCGCCAGGATGGCGCACCGCATCTCCGTGGGGTGTTCCCTACAACCGCGGCGTCGGTCACAATAGGTCATGGTCCATGACCTATTCGGCGACTTTAGGAAAGCCGCGGAGGAAAGTCAATATGGTTGACTCAACACGCGCCCGGGCGCTCGGCACGGCCGTCGAGCTGATGCACTTCGCTTACCGGGCGATGATCGCCGGACCGGACGCGATCCTCGCCCGGCGCGGGCTGACCCGCGTGCATCACCGCATCCTGTATTTCGTCGCGCGGATGCCCGGCGAGAGCGTGAACACCCTTCTGCGTACCCTCGGCGTGACCAAGCAGGCGCTGAACGGTCCCCTGCGCACGCTGTACCAGCAGGGCCTGCTGACGTTCGAGCGCAGCAGCCAGGACGGCCGGGTGAAGCGGCTGCAGCTCACCGCAACGGGACGGCGGCTCGAGCGCCGGCTGGCGGCGCTGCAGCAAGCCTATTTTGCCGACGCATTCGCTGCCGCAGGGGCGCAGGCGGAAGCCGGGTGGCGCGCGGCGATGCAGGTGCTCGCCGCGGTGGAGCTCGTCAAGGCCGGGCGCACGCTGCCTGGTATCGGGTCGGCCAGCCCGGCACCGCGCCGGCGTGCGCGAGCAGCGCCGCGCGTCCCGCGCGGCTAGCGCCAGGCGCTCCCGAACACCTCCCGCCAGAGCGCATCGACCACGGTGCGTCGCGACGCCTCGTCGGCGGGGGCGACCCGCGCCTGGGCCGCGCCGGTGAGCCGCAGCTGATGCTGCAGACGACGGTAGTGACGATAGGCGTCGGCGGCACCTGCAGCCACGCCGGCGCTGATCAGGCCCAGGCCGGCGCTGATCCCGAGCAGCGCGATGTTGCCGGCGTTGCGCGTCAACTCGCCGTGGCGGTGGGCATGCGCGAGCACCAGGTATTGCACGCTGAATTCGACGTCGACCATCCCGCCCGGGTCGTGCTTGAGATCGAACAGCGCGGTGGGATTCGGATGACCCGCATGCAGCTTGCGCCGCATGGTGACGACCTCGTCGCGCAGGTGATCCCGATCGCGCTCCTGGCGCAGCAGCGCGACGCGCTCCTCCTCGAAGGCCGCCCCGAGCGCGGTATCGCCGGCGACGAAACGGGCGCGGGTCAGCGCCTGATGCTCCCACGTCCAGGCGTGCTCGCGCTGGTAGCGCTGGAATCCGGCCCACGACGAGACGACGAGGCCGGCAGCGCCATCGGGCCGCAGCCGCAGGTCTGTCTCGTAGAGATTCCCCGCAGGCGTCGTGCTGGTCAGCCAGGTGACGAGGCGCCGCGCGAGCCGGGTGTAGAGCTCGACCGCGCGCTCCTCCCCACCCTGGTACAGGAAGACCAGATCGAGGTCGGAGGCATACCCGAGCTCCTTGCCGCCAAGCTTGCCGTAGCCGATCACGGCGAATTCCGGTGCCGGCGCATCGGCCCCTGCCACCTGCCTCCAGACTTCGCGCAGCGCGGCGGCGATGATGATGTCGGCGAGCGCCGTCAGATGATCGGCGAGACGCTCGACGGTCAGCATGCCGGCCAGGTCCTGCGCGAGCAGGCGGAATGACTGTGCGTGCTGGAAATGCCGCAGGGCATCCATCTGCCGCTCGGCGTCGCCCGCAAATCCGGCGAGGATGCGGTCGAGTTCGCGCCGCCACGCCTCCCAGTCGGGCTCCGCGAGCAGGACCCGCGCGTCGAGCAGCTCGTCCAGCAGGATCGGATGACGGGTGAGGTAATCGGCGGCCCACGCCGACGCGTTCATGAGATGGCCGAGTCGGGGCAGGAGCGGTGGATGCTCGATCAGCAGAGCGAGATACGCACTGCGCCGGCTCACAGCCTCGAGCAGGGCGAGGAGACGCATGAACAGCGTCTGGGCGTCGGCCGCATCCTCGTGGCTGGCGACATCGAGAAGCTTCGGGATCAGCGCGTCGAAACGATCGCGCGACAGGGCCGGAAGCTGGAGGTAGCGGGCACTTTCCCGGACTCGCCCGAGCGTCGCGCGCAGGCCGGCCGCATCCTTGAAACCGCCGGCCGCCAGGAGCGCGTCGGCAGCGTCGCTGGCCAGCTCGTCGCGCCATAGTGCCGCGAAAGGTGATCCGTCATCGGGGGACGACGGGGCACCGCCATCACTGGTTGCACGCGCGGCTTCGGGCGTCGCGAAAATCGACGCGAAATGGGTGCCGACCTCCCTGCGGTGGGCAGCCAGCGCAGCCTCGAACGCTGCGCTGGCCGGGAAGCCCATGGCATGCGCAAGCGCGCCGCGCTCGTCGGGCGTGTCAGGGAGCACCTGCGTCTGCTGATCGTCGCGGTACTGCAGGCGGTGCTCGAGGTTGCGCAGGAACACGTAGGCGTCGCGCAGCGGCTGCACGGCAGCCTCGGGCAGCAGACTCCGCGCGGCGATCGCGTCGAGAGCCGGGAGCGTGCCGCGCACGCGAAGGTCATGATCGCGGCCGCCACGCACGAGCTGTACCGCCTGCACCGTGAACTCGATCTCCCGGATGCCTCCGGGCCCGAGCTTGATGTTGGTCGCGTAGTCGCGGCGGCGCGCCTGCTCGCGGATCTGGCGGTGGATGTCGCGCAGCCCCTCGTACGCATCGAAGTCGAGATACTTGCGGAAGACGAACGGCGTGACGCTATCCGCGAGCTCGTCGTCCGCGGCGCCGGTCAGCGCGCGCGCCTTGAGCCACGCATAGCGCTCCCATGCGCGACCCTGGGTGACGAGGTATTGCTCGAGTGCAGCGAAGGACACGGCCAGCGGACCGCTCTCGCCGTAGGGACGCAGGCGCATGTCGACGCGAAACACGTAGCCGTCGGCGGTCAGTTCCTGCAGGGCGGCGATGACGCGCCGGCCGAGGCGCTCGAAGAACTCGCGATGCGACAGTGGCCTCGGTCCGCCCGTCTCCCCTTCCTCGGGATAGAGGAACACGAGATCCACGTCGGATGAAACATTGAGCTCACTGCCGCCGAGCTTGCCCATCCCCACCACGAGCAGGCCTTGCTCGCGCCCGTCCTCGCGGCGTGGCATGCCGTGCTGGGCCGCGAGTGCGCGCTGATGGAAATCCACGGCGGTGCCGATCGTGCGCTCGGCGAGGGTGGTGACCGCGGCGCACACCTCGAGCAGATCGGCGCGTTGCGTCAGGTCGCGAGCGATGGTGTGCAGCAGCACGCGTCGGCGAAGATGCCGCAGCGCGGCGGCGAGTGCGTTGGCGTCGTCGCCCCGCGCGGTGTCCGCCAGGTTCGCCGCGGCATCAGCCCACGGGAAGGGCGCGGTCAGGGTGTCGCGCAGCCATGCCGCATCGGCCGGATGTGCCGCGAGCGCACGCGAAGCGTACCGGCTGAACTGCAGGTCGGTGGGTAAGTCCATCGGGATGGTCGTGCGTTGTCGTGGTGCCGCCGCGGCTCGTGGAACGCGACTGCGCGTTGCTGCGCGCCGGCGTGCCGCCGCGCATCAGCGTCGCCGCGGAGGCTTCCGCTACAATGCCGCAGGAGTTGCCTATTATGCCTTTCGCGCGCGCGATCCTCCGCGCCCCCACTGCCGGCGTGGTCGCACTCGGACGCTTTGCGATCGCCGTATTGTGGGCCGCCGTGATCGGCGTTGGCATCTTCGCGCTGCTGCTGCTGCTCGTGCGGATGGTGGTCTTTCCGCACATCGAGCGCTACCGTGACGTGATCACCGGCGCCATCAGCGCGCAGGTGCACCAGCCGGTCGCGCTCGACACGCTGACCACCGGCTGGGATGGCTGGAACCCGAAGCTCGTGATCGACGGATTCCGGATGGGCGGCACTGCGGTGCCAGGCGCGGCGCCGATCCTCGAATTGCCGCGCGTCGAGCTCACGATTTCCTGGACCTCGGTGCCGCTACTCGACCTGCGCCTGAAGCAGCTGCTGATCGAGAGTCCCCGCCTGGCCATTCGGCGCGACGCCAAAGGCATCGTCCATCTGGCGGGCATCGAGATCGACCCGGAGCAGCGTACCGATGATGCGGGGATCAGCGACTGGCTGTTGCGCCAGCGCGAGATCGTCGTGCGCAACGCCCTCATCACCTGGACCGACGAGCGGCGCAACGCACCGCAGCTGGTGCTCGATCGTGTGAACTTCCGCCTCGAGAGTCATTTCGGGCGGCGGCGTTTCGGACTCACCGGAAGCCCGCCGGCGGAGCTCGCGGCGCCCATCGATGTTCGGGGCGATCTCGTCGCGTCCTCGTTCCGCCAGTGGCAGCAGGCGTCCGGCCAGCTGTACGTTCGACTCGATTACGCCGACGTGGCGGCATGGCGCGAATGGCTGCCGCTGCCGGCCGAGATCGAGAGCGGCAAGGGTGCCTTGCGGGCGTGGTTCACGTTCGCCGACGGCGAAGCACGCGAAGTGATCGCCGATCTCGAGCTGGCGGATGTGCGCACCCGCCTGGAATCCGATCTGCCGGAACTGGCCCTCACGCATGTCGCCGGCCGCGCCGGCTGGCGTTTCGCCCGGCCAACGCGCGAGGTCTTCTGCCGGGGACTCGTCTTCACCACCGCCGAGGGCCTCAGCTTCGAGCCGACCAACCTGTCCGTGCTGCTGCATTCCGACGCGCAGGGCGCGCCGGAGAAAGGCCGCCTCGAATTCGATCGTCTGCAGCTCGCACCGTTGCAGGCGCTTGCGGGCCATCTGCCCCTGCCCGAACGCTGGCGCGCCGAGCTGCACGCCTTCGCCCCGCGCGGAACGGTAAGCCGGGGACTCCTGCAGTGGGAAGGCGCCCTCGACGCGCCGACGGCGTACGAGGCAAGCGGGGAGTTCGCGCAATTCGGCGTGGCGCCGCATGGCGACTGGCCGGGCGTGACCAACCTGGCCGGATCACTCAAGGCCAGCGGGAAGGGCGGGGAACTGCGCCTGGCTTCGCACGATGCCCGCGTGGAGCTTCCCAACATCTTCGCGCAACCGGTTCCGCTCGAAACGGCGCGCGGCGACATCGTGTGGACGGTGGATGCGGACGGGCGCGTGTCGGTGCGCACGAAGGAGCTCAATTTCGCCAACGCGGACGTCGCGGGCAAGGTCCAGGCAACCTGGCGCGCACTGGAGCGCGGCCCGGGTGACATCGACCTCGAAGGGACGCTCAGCCGCGCCGCGGTGCCGGCGTTGCCACGCTATGTGCCGGTGTTCCTCAGTCCAGGGGTGCAGGGGTGGCTCGCCGCTGCCGTCAAGGCGGGCGCCGTCGATGAAGCGCACATCCGCCTGAAGGGCGATCTCGCGGGCTTCCCGTTTGCCGATGGCAAGGCCGGCCAGCTCGATGTGGTCGTCAAGGGCCGCAATTTCGGGCTCGCGTATGCCGAAGGCTGGCCTGCGCTGTCTGGCATCGATGGCGAACTGCACGTGCAGGGCGCAGCGCTGCGTGTGGTGTCGACGCGGGCCAGCGTGTACGGCGTGCAGCTCGGCAAGGTGACGGCGAGCATTCCCGACCTGCGAGTACCGATAATCGACGTGCAGGGCGATGCCGCCGGCCCCGCGCGAGACTTCCTCCGGTTCATCGAGGAAAGCCCGGTCGCGGAATGGATCGGGCACTTCACCCGCGGGGCGGAAGCCAGTGGCGATGGCCGGCTCGCCCTCAAGCTCGCGCTGCCCTTGCGCGAGCGCGACAAGTATCAGGTCAGCGGGAACTTCACCTTCGGCAACAACCAGCTGAAGCTCGCTGGAGTGCCTGCCCTTGCGGGGGTGAACGGCCAGGTGGCATTCACGGAACGGGACCTCCATGCACGCGACATAACCGGCGAAGCGCTCGGCGGTCCCGTGCGCATGTCGGTGACCACCGGCGACGGGCACGTTCGCGTGGCTGCCAGCGGCAATACGAGCGTGCAGGCTGTCAGCCGCGAATTTCCCTTTCCGTTTGCCGAGTACGCCACCGGCGCCGCGGACTGGACCTTCGCCATGGACGTCGCCGGCGATACCTCCACGTGGGCCGTCGAGAGCCCGCTCAAGGGCGTCCGGATCGATCTGCCGCCACCCCTGCGCAAGGCGGCCGCGGACACCCTTGCGGTGCGGGTCGAACGCCGGCCCGGGCCCGCCAATGGCGACGAGGACACGCTCAGCGGTCATCTCGGCGACGTGGCGCAGTGGTCCGCGCACCGGCGCGCTGACAAAGGCAATGCCCGGGTCGATCGGGCGCTGCTGGTACTAGGCAGGACGGGGCAACCGGTGACCGCGCTGCCCACGCAGCCCGGGCTCTGGGTGCGCGCCGCATTGCCGGAACTCGATATCGACCAGTGGCTCGCCCTGCGACGTCCCCCGAGCGGCGATTCGCCAGGGACCGACACGCTCACGCTCCGTGGCATCGACCTCGATGTCGCGAGCATGACGGCATTCGGCCGCGACTTCACGGCGCTCAAGGTGAATGGCCGTCACGCCCAGGACGACTGGGTGCTCGACCTCGCCGGACAGGAAGTGGCCGGGCGCGCCACATGGTCCGGGCGCAGCGAGCAGTGGCCGAATGGACGGGTCGTTGCGCGCCTGAGTCGCCTTGCGCCGCCTCCCGCCAAGCCGGTCGACGGCGCTGCCGCGACGGCGGCGGACGCGGGGGCCAGCGCCTGGCCGGAGCTCGACATCGCGACCGAAACGTTCCAATCCAAAGGGCGCGAGCTCGGCCGCATGGAGCTTCTCGCACAGCCGCGCGGCGGTGAGTGGCACATCGAGCGGCTCAGCATCGCGAACGACACCGGCAGGATGGACGCGAGCGGCGCATGGCGGGCGGGCGGCCGGCCCGAGGAGACGCGCCTGGACGTCGCGCTTGACGTGAAGGATGCCGGCGGCTTTCTCGCGCGCTTCGGTCACCCGGGCGCATTGCAGGGCGCACCCACCAAGATCACCGGGCAGCTCGGATGGGCAGGCGATCCGAGCGAGTTCGACTACCCCACCTTGTCCGGTCAGCTGCGCATCGAGGTTGGCAGCGGCCGCTTCATGAAGATCGAGCCCGGCATCGGCAAGCTGCTCGGCGTGCTTTCGCTGCAGGCGCTGCCGCGCCGCATTTCGCTCGATTTCCGCGATGTGTTCAGCGAAGGCTTCACGTTCGACCGGGTCACGGGGACGGTAGCCATCGCGCGCGGCGTGATGAGCACGAGCGATTTGCGCCTTGCCGGACCGTCCGCCCAGGTTGCCATTGCCGGCGATGTCGATCTCGCGCAGGAAACGCAACAGCTGCGGGTGCGCGTGCAGCCGACGTTGAGCGCGGGCGTGTCCGCCGGGGCCGCGTTGCTGTTTCTCGCCAACCCCGTGGTCGGCGCCGCGATCGGCGCAGGCTCGCTGCTCGCCCAGAAAGCGCTGCGCGATCCGATCGAGCAGATGTTCAGCTACGAGTACTCGATCAGCGGCAGCTGGTCCGACCCGCACGTCACGCGTGGCTCGACGGCGCGCATCGCGGGCCCCATCGAATCATCGACCAAGTGAATGCCATGAACGAATCCGCTTCCCCCGCGCAATTGCTGCGCGTTGCCGCCGTGCAGATGATCTCCGGCAGCCATGTCGACCAGAATCTGGAGCAAGCGCGGCCGCTGATCGCCGAGGCGGTCGGGAAGGGCGCGCGGCTCGTCCTGCTGCCGGAGTATTTCGGCGTGCTCGGCGCGCGCGCCACGGACAAGGTACTGGCGCGCGAATATGAAGGCAGTGGTCCGCAGCAGGACTTCCTTGCCGGCGAAGCACGGCGCCACCGCATCTGGCTGATCGGCGGCACCGTGCCGCTGGCCTGCGAGGACCCGACTCGGGTGCGTAGCGCTTGTGTTGTCTATGGGCCCGATGGCGAGCGCATCGCTCGCTACGACAAGATCCATCTGTTCGCCTTTGCCCGCGGCGAGGAGCGCTACGACGAAGGGCGCACGATCGAGCCGGGCACCGCCCGCGGCGCCTTCGACGCGCCGTGCGGTCGCGTCGGTCTTTCGGTGTGCTACGACCTGCGTTTTCCCGAGTTGTATCGCGGCATGGGCGAGCTTGCATTGCTCCTCGCGCCCTCGGCGTTCACTGCCACGACCGGCGCGGCGCATTGGCATCTGCTGCTGCGCACCCGGGCGGTCGAGAACCAGTGCTACGTGCTCGCGGCGGCGCAGGGCGGACTCCATCCGAACGGGCGGCGCACCTACGGTCATTCGATGTTGATCGATCCCTGGGGCGAGATCATGGACGAGATCGCCGAGGGACCCGGTGTGGTCGTCGGCGACGTCGATCCGGCGCGCATTGCGGACGTGCGGGCGCAGCTGCCGGCGCTCGCGCATCGCGTGTTCGCCTAACGCCCGCGCAGCAGGATCAGCACGGCGCCGCCGCCGCCGGCGTGCCGGGGCGCTTCGCTATAGGCGAGCACGTCATCCCAGTGGGCGAGCCACTTGCGCACCTTGCCCTTCAGCACCGGCTCGCGATTGGGTGAGGTCAGGCCCTTCCCGTGCACCACCCGCACGCAGCGGTAGCCGCGCTGGCGCGCTTCGTACAGGAAGTCGGCGAGCACGTCGCGTGCTTCCTCGGTCGTGTAGCCGTGCAGGTCGAGCTCGCCCTGCAACGACCAGTGGCCGCGGCGCAGCTTGCCCAGCACATCGGTGCCGAGGCCCGGGCGGACGAAGGTCTGGCCGGCTTCGAGCTCCTGGCCGATCTCCCACGTGTGCGGAGCGGGATCGTTGCCGTATTTCGACGCGAGCAGCACTTCACGCTCGTCGGCGATGCGCTGGGCAGGAATGGGTGCCGGACGGGGTCGTTCGAGGCGCGCGCGGGTGGTCGGCGGCAGGCGGCGGACGTCGGCAAACGCCTGGGTGAGATCGATGTCGCCGTCGGCGTGCTTCGTGCCGGCGATGGCGCGTTTCGGCGACAACACGTGGTTCGCGCGCTGCGCCGTCGCCCTGGTGGTCGGCTTGGCGGCGTCGCTCGGCGGCACCCGGTCCGCATCGCGTGCCGCTTCGGCGCGCGCGGAGTCGAGCAGCCGCTTCAGGTCGTCGAGCTTCGCCACGATGCCCTCCCGGAGCGTGCCGGTCAAAGTGTCTCGAGGTACGCCTCGGCGTCGAGTGCGGCCATGCAGCCTGTGCCGGCGGAGGTCACCGCCTGACGGTAGACGTGATCGGCCACGTCACCCGCCGCGAACACCCCCGGAACGCTGGTGGCGGTCGCCCCGCCTTCGCTGCCGCTCTTCACCTTGATGTAGCCGTCGTGCATCGCGAGCTGTCCTTCGAAGAGCGACGTGTTCGGCGTGTGGCCGATGGCGACGAAGATGCCGTTCACGACGATGTCCTGCGTGCCACCGGTGCGCGCGTCGCGCAGGCGCGCGCCGGTGACGCCCGAGTTGTCGCCCAGCACCTCGTCGAGCGTCTGGTGCCATAGCACGCGCACGTTGCCGTCCCCGGCGGTCTTCGCGAGCAGCCGATCGACCAGGATGGCTTCGGCACGGAAGCGGTCGCGCCGATGCACCACCGTCACCGTTCGCGCGATGTTCGAAAGATAGAGCGCCTCCTCGACGGCGGTGTTCCCGCCACCCACGACGGCAACGTCCTGCCCCTTGTAGAAGAAGCCGTCGCACGTTGCGCAGGCGGAGACGCCCTTGCCCATGAATGCCTCTTCGGAGGGCAGGCCCAGATAGCGCGCCGAGGCGCCGGTGGCGATGATCAGCGCGTCGCAGGTGTATTCACCGCTGTCGCCCAGGACGCGCAGCGGCCGCTCCTGCAGATGCGCGGTATGGATATGATCGAAGATGATCTCCGTCTCGAAACGCTCCGCATGCTGCTGGAAGCGCTGCATGAGCTCCGGCCCCTGCACGCCGGCGAAATCCGCCGGCCAGTTGTCGACCTCCGTGGTCGTCATCAGCTGGCCGCCTTGCGCGAGGCCCGTGATGAGCACGGGCTTGAGATTGGCGCGGGCGGCGTACACAGCGGCGGTGAAGCCGGCAGGACCGGAGCCGAGGATGAGGAGACGGGCGTGCTTCGGGGCGGACATGCTTTTTCCGGGAGGAGGTGGACTGCGGATTTTACCCGATGGGCGCGTGGGGTCTGCGCCGGATTCCGGCGTAACTCAGGGGCTGGCGTTGTACAATCCGCTGGATGAAGAGTGAGCGCCAAATCCATGTTTTTCAAACGTAGGAACGCTCGCTTGCGGCAGAGAGGCAGCGCCGGCCAGACCGCCGGGCCTACGGCGCTTTCGCCGCGATTTGCGCGCCTGGTGCGCGAGTCGTGGTGGCTGCTCGTGGTGGCGGCGTTCCTGTGGCTGGCGCTGATCCTCGCGAGCTACGCGCGCACCGATCCGGGCTGGTCGTTCTCGGGAAACAGCGGGCGCATTGCCAATCGCGGCGGGGTTGCCGGCGCGTGGCTCTCCGACCTCCTGCTCTACCTCTTCGGCGTATCGGCATGGTGGTGGGTAGTGGCTGGCGTGGTGCTGGTGGTGGCAGGCTACCGGCGCATCCGTCATCCCGAACTGGCGCTCGAGCACCCGCTGGGTCTCGGCGCGCTCGGCTTCGGACTCGTCCTGGTGACGAGCGCCGCTCTCGAGTCACTACGCGTTTACCGCCTGCCGGCGACACTGCCGCTCGCGCCAGGCGGCGCACTGGGCGAACTCGTTGGCGGCGGCCTCGGTCGCGTGCTGGGCTACAACGGGGCGACCCTGTTCCTGCTGGTGCTGTTCGCCGTCGGTTGGTCGCTCTTCTTCGGCATGTCGTGGCTGAAACTCATGGAGCGGGTGGGCGGTTTGGTCGAGACCGCGATCGCCTGGGCGCAGCGCCGGTGGGAAGAACGGGAAGATCGCAAGGCAGGCGCCCAGGCAGCGGCGCAGCGCGAGTCCATCGTCGAGCAGGTAAGGCACGAGATGCCCGAGCACGAGCCGGTCATCGTCGTGCCGCCGGTCTTCGACGTGCCGAAATCCGAGCGGGTGATCAAGGAGAAACAGCGGCCGCTCTTCCACGAGTTGCCGGATTCGCCGTTGCCACCCCTGGCGCTGCTGGAAGACGCGCCCGGCAACACCGAGTCGGTAAGCGCAGAGACCCTCGAATACACATCGCGGCTCATCGAGCGGAAGCTGGCCGATTTCGGCGTGGCGGTGAAAGTGCTCGCCGCTTATCCGGGCCCGGTGATCACGCGCTACGAGATCGAGCCTGCGGTCGGGGTCAAGGGTGCGCAGATCGTCAACCTGATGAAGGATCTCGCGCGCGCCTTGTCGGTCGTGTCGATCCGCGTGGTCGAGACGATCCCCGGCAAGGCGTGCATGGGTCTCGAGCTGCCGAATCCCAAGCGCCAGATCGTGCGGCTGATCGAGATCCTTTCCTCGGCGGTCTACAACGATTCGCCGAGCGCGCTCGCGCTGGCGCTGGGCAAGGACATCGCCGGCAAGCCGGTGATCGCCGATCTCGCGCGCATGCCGCACCTGCTGGTCGCGGGCACCACCGGCTCGGGCAAGTCGGTCGCCGTCAACGCGATGATCCTTTCGCTCCTGTACAAGGCCGAGCCGCGTCATGTGCGACTGATCCTGATCGATCCGAAGATGCTGGAGCTTTCCGTGTACGAGGGCATCCCGCATCTGCTCGCGCCGGTCGTGACCGACATGAAGCTCGCCGGCAACGCGCTCAACTGGTGCGTGGGCGAGATGGAGCGGCGCTACAAGCTCATGTCGACGCTGGGCGTGCGCAATCTCGCCGGCTACAACGCCAAGGTCGCCGAGGCCAAGAAAGCGGGCAAGCCGCTCACCAATCCGTTCTCGCTTACTCCGGATCAACCCGAGCCGATCGAGGAGATGCCCGTCATCGTGGTGGTGATCGACGAGTTGGCCGATCTCATGATGATCACCGGCAAGAAGATCGAGGAGCTGATCGCACGCATCGCGCAGAAGGCACGCGCGGCGGGCATTCATCTCATCCTCGCGACGCAGCGCCCTTCGGTCGATGTCATCACGGGGCTCATCAAGGCGAACATCCCCTCGCGCATCGCGTTCCAGGTGGCGAGCAAGGTGGACTCGCGCACGATCCTCGACCAGATGGGCGCCGAGACGCTCCTGGGGCAGGGCGACATGCTGTTCCTTCCGCCTGGCAGCGGCCATCCGCAGCGCGTGCATGGCGCATTCGTCTCCGACAGCGAAGTGCATCGCGTGGTCGAGCACCTGAAGGCGAACGGCACGACGCAGTACCTCGACGGCATCCTCGAGGGGGGGGCGACGGATGCCAGCGGTGATGCGGTCAGCCTCGATGGCGGTGATGGTGAAGCCGACCCGATGTATGACCAGGCCGTGCAGATCGTGCTGCAGACCCGCCGACCATCGATCTCGCTGGTGCAGCGCCATCTGCGCATCGGCTACAACCGCGCCGCGCGCCTCATCGAGCAGATGGAGAAGTCGGGTCTCGTGTCGGCCATGCAGACCAACGGCAACCGCGAGGTCCTCGTTCCCGCAGGCAAGTCCGAGGCGTGAGGCGCGCTGTGCAGCACGTTGGGCATCGTTCCACGCTTTGCTTCCCTCGTCGTGTGGCGCGGCTGACGTTGGGCTGGGTGGCGCTCCTGATCGCGGGCACGGCACTTTCTGGGCCGGTGCTGGTCTATCGCGAAGGCGCTGCGTGCCCGCACGACCGACCGGCGGACGCGCCTCGCATCACTGCAACGCAGGCCATCGCCCGGGCGAAAGCGCTCCTGCCCGGCGATTTCTGCGGCCCCACCTTCTTCGTCAGCGGCTGCGATTTCGAGCCGGAAGTCACCTACGACTCCTGGCGGGTGTTCGCCCGGCAGTACAAGGAGGTGGATGGTGTGAAGCGCTACGGCGGGCTCGACCATTCCTATGTCGTGCTCGATGCGGTCGGCAACTGCGTGGCCAACATTCCAGGAACATGAATCCACATCGAACCGTTCGCGGCGCGCGTGCGTTGCCCGCGCTGTGTCTTGCCGCGGCATGGCTGGCGCCGGTCCCGGCGCTCGCCTCCGGACTCGACCAGTTGCGCGCGTTTCTCGACGGCACGCGCAGCGGACGCACGGCCTTCACCCAGACGGTGTCGGTGCGCTCCGGTCGCGCGCCCCAGCAGGCCACCGGTGATTTCGCGTTCTCGCGCCCGGGCAAGTTCCGCTGGACCTACGAGAAGCCGTTCCAGCAGCTCATCGTCGGCGACGGCGACAAGCTGTGGATCTACGATCGCGATCTCAACCAGGTGATCGTGCGCAAGCTGGGGCAGGCCCTCGGCTCGAGCCCGGCGGCGCTCCTCGCCGGCGACAACGCGCTGGAGCGCAATTTCACCCTCACGGGCGGCATCGCCAGCGAGGGTCTCGAGTGGGTGAATGCCAAGCCCAAAAGCGCCGACTCGGGATTCCAGGAAGTGCGCATCGGCTTCGCGGACAATCTGCCGCGTCGCATGGAGCTCACCGACAGTTTCGGCCAGGTGACGCGGCTCGACTTCGCCGGCTTCGAGCGCAACCAGGCCGTCGACCCGACCCTGTTCCGTTTCACCCCGCCTCGCGGCGCCGATATCGTCGGCGAGTGATCCAGGCTGCGGCGCGGCTAATGGCGAGCGATCTCTTCAGCGGCGGCACGCCGCCGGTGAACACGGGTGCCGTGCCGCTCGCGGAGCGGTTGCGGCCGACATCGCTCGACGAGGTCATCGGCCAGCGCCATCTGCTCGCGCCGGGCAAGCCGCTCGCCGTCGCATTCGCCTCCGGCAAGCCGCACTCGATGATCCTGTGGGGACCGCCCGGCGTCGGCAAGACCACCCTGGCGCGGCTCATGGCCGATGCATTCAACGCCGACTTCATCGCGCTGTCGGCGGTACTCTCGGGCGTCAAGGACATCCGCGACGCCGTGGCGCGCGCGCAGGCAGCGCTTGCCGCAACGGGCCGCCACACCATCCTGTTCGTCGACGAAGTCCATCGTTTCAACAAGGCCCAGCAGGACGCCTTCCTGCCATTCGTGGAGCAGGGCGTCGTCACCTTCATCGGCGCCACCACCGAGAATCCATCCTTCGAGGTGAACGGTGCGCTGCTGTCACGCGCGGCGGTGTACGTGCTCGAGCCGCTGTCGGAGGATGACCTGGCGCAGCTGGCCGGGCGCGCGATGGCCGCCGCATTGCCCGGCGTGTCGCTCGCCCCGGCGGCACGCGATGCGCTGATCGGCTATGCAGATGGCGACGGCCGGCGGCTGATCAATCTCGTGGAGCAACTGGCGACGGCCGCGGGAACGGCCAGACGCGAGGCCATCGATCTGCCGTTCGTCGAAGCGACCATCGCACGCAGCCTGCGCCGCTTCGACAAGGGCGGCGAAGCGTTCTACGACCAGATCTCCGCCCTGCACAAGTCCGTGCGCGGTTCCAATCCCGACGCCGCGCTGTATTGGATGTGTCGCATGCTCGATGGCGGCACCGATCCCCTGTACGTGGGACGCCGCATCATCCGCATGGCGGTGGAGGACATCGGCCTTGCCGATCCGCGCGCGCTGTCGCTTGCGATGGCCGCGGTGGAGACCTACGAGCGCCTCGGTACGCCGGAAGGCGAGCTCGCGCTCGCCCAGGCAGTGCTCTATCTGGCGGTGGCGCCGAAGTCCAATGCCGTGTACATGGCGTACAACGCCGCACGTGCATTCATCGCCGACGACGGCTCGCGTCCGGTCCCCCTGCGTTTGCGCAATGCGCCTACGAAGCTGATGAAGAACATCGGCTACGGCAAGGGGTACCGCTATGCGCACGACGAAGCGGGCGCGTATGCCGCGGGCGAGCATTATTTCCCGGACGACATGCCCGAGCCGCGATGGTACGAGCCGACGGACCGTGGTCTCGAGGCGAAGCTCAAGGAGCGCCTCGACTGGCTGCGTGCCCAGGATCGCGAGGCCCGCGGCGAGCGGGGGAGCGACGGGTGATGCGCCGGGCTACGTCACCGCGGCCTGCTAAAATCCGTGGATGCTCGACATCAATCTTCTTCGCAGCGACATCGCCCGTGTTGCGGCCGGCCTTGCCAAGCGCGGCGTCACGCTCGATATAGCCGCCTTCGAGGATCTGGAAGCGCGCCGCAAGGACATCCAGACCCGCACGCAGGATCTGCAGGCGAAGCGCAATGCGCTGTCGAAGCAGATCGGCATCGCCAAGGGCAAGGGAACGGATGCCTCCGCGTTGATGAGCGAAGTCGCAGGCCTGGGCGCGGAGCTGACGTCGCTCGAAGCCGCGTTGGCGGGCGTGCAGAATGCGCTGCGCGATTTCCTGCTGGGCTTGCCGAACCTCACGCATCCTTCCGTTCCGGAGGGGCGCGCCGCGGAGGACAACATCGAACTGCGCCGCTGGGGCTCGCCGCGCACGTTCGATTTTCCGGTGCGCGATCACACCGACATCGGCGAAGGTCTAGGCCTGCTCGATTTCGCCACCGCAGCAAAACTGTCCGGCGCACGGTTTTCATTTCTGCGCGGCGACCTCGCCCGCCTGCATCGCGCGCTGGCGCAATTCATGCTGGACACCCACACCCGCGAGCACGGCTACACGGAGTGCTACACGCCGTACATCGTCAACGCCGAAACACTCATCGGGACCACGCAGCTGCCGAAGTTCGAGGCGGAGATGTTCGCGGTGAAGAAGGGCGGCATCGCCGCCGACGATCCCGCCGCAGCCGAGCGTCTCTACCTGATCTCCACGTCCGAGATCACCCTGACGAACACCGTGCGCGGCGAGATCCTGGCGGCCGACGCGTTGCCGCTCAAGCTCACTGCACATACGCCGTGCTTTCGCTCGGAAGCGGGCAGCTACGGGAAGGACACGCGCGGCATGATCCGCCAGCACCAGTTCGACAAGGTCGAGCTCGTGCACATCGTGCAGCCCGACCGGTCCTACGATGCGCTCGAGGAGCTGACCGGGCATGCGGAGACGATCCTGCAGCGGCTCGGGCTGCCGTATCGGGTGATCGCACTGTGCACCGGCGATATCGGTTTTGCCGCGGCCAAGACGTACGACCTCGAAGTCTGGCTGCCCGCCCAGAACACGTATCGCGAGATCTCATCCTGCTCGAATTGCGAGGCGTTCCAGGCGCGGCGGATGCAGGCACGGTTTCGCAACGCGCAGGGCAAGCCGGAGCTCGTGCACACGCTGAATGGTTCGGGGCTGGCGGTCGGCCGCACGCTGGTCGCGGTGATGGAGAACTACCAGCGCGAGGACGGCGGCATCGATGTGCCGGTTGCGCTGCAGCCCTACATGGGTGGCGTCACGACGATCGAAGCACGCCCGCGCGCCACGTAACGCGCGTCCTGTTTCGGTCGTCGGTCAGGCCAGTGCCGGAGTGCGCGCCGCGCGGCCGAAGCCTCGCCAGCAAGCAGCTCGCAAGATCGCGTTCGGCGCTGACGTCGTCAGCGCATGTTGCCGGTATGCCCAAGCGAATACCGGCCCGGCTGCGGCCACACCGCGAGGCCGTGCGGCTCCTTGCCCACCTTGATCTTGGTGACCTGTCCGCTGCCGGTGTCGATGGCATAGACCACGTCATCGAAGCGCCCCGCGAGCCACAGCGTCTTTCCGTCCGCACTGACATTGCCCATGTCAGGGCTCCCGCCGCCCGGAATCGGCCACGTGACTTCGACCTTGCGCGTCGCGAAATCGATCACCGACACGCTCCCCTTGCCGTTGCGCTTGCCATGGATCTTGTTCGATCCGCGATTGGACACGTAGAGCTTGCGTCCATCGCGGCTCGGATACAGGCCGTGGGTGCCGACGCCGGTATGGATGAACTCGATCTCGCGGAATGCGTCGCCATCCACGACGAACACGCCGTCGGCCATCATGTCCGCGACGAAGAAGAGCTTGCCGTCCGGGGAGACGCGGATGTCCTGTGGCATGCCTCCGCGCGAAAGCTTCAGGTACCCGAGCACCTTGCGGTTGACCAGGTCGATCTTGACGAGGCTGCCCTTGAACTCGCAGGTGAATATCGCCCAGCTGCCGTCGATGGCGAAGTCGGCGTGGTTGGCGCCGTCGCACTCCGGCACGTCGATCGAGAACTGCATCGCCATCGTGTGCGGGTCGCGAAAGTCCAGGCGCTTCAGTGCCTCCGCGACGATGATCGCCGACTTCCCGTCCGGGGAGAAATACATGTTGTAGGGATCGTCGACCGCGATCGCCTTGCCCGGCTTGCCTGTCGTCGGATCGATCGGCGTGAGGCTTCCATCGTGGCGGCCCTCCGCGTTGTTGGCGACCCACAGCGTCTTCAGATCCCACGCCGGCACGACGTGTTGCGGGTTGATGCCGACGCGGAAATGATCAACGACCTTTTTCGTCGCCGGGTCGATCACGTACACGTCATCGGACTGCACGTTGGGCACGTACACCCGCGGCAGTGCGGTGGCCGCGGTCGGGCTCAGGCGGTTCGCGGTCTGCTCGCTGTACAGGTTGCCGGGATCGAGCACGGGCGGCATTCCCGGAATGGTGGTGATGCCGCGCGGTGGCGCGGGTTGCGGCGCCGGTTGGGCGAATGCGATGGAGGCGGCGCCGGCAAGCGCGAGGGCGCGACAGAGAGATAGCAGGTTCACGACAGGTCCGGAAAAGGGATGGGAGAAGGAGAATCGGGCACGTCAATGGCGCGTGGTCACGCGGCGAATGGCCGCTACCGTTTGCGTGACGATGAGATCGACGCCGACTTCACCCAGGTCGGCCGAGGCGCGCCGCGGATCGCCTTGCACGCCACTGCCGTTGCCGGTGGCTGTCGCGAGACGATCCATGCGGACGAGGTGCGGATCGATGGCGAGGGTCAGCGACGTGTCCGCCAGCCCCGCATGCAGGCCGATCTCCTGATCGGAGAAGCCGCGCGCCTTCAGCGCCTGCGGGTACGCGGTTTCGGTGACGCGATAATACTCCTCGAGCGCGTGCGCCCGCACGTTCGTGCGCGACCATTCGCGGTTCAGATGCTCGGCGGCGAGGCGCTCTTCCTTCTGGTAACCGCCGTGATCGCCGAGGAACACGACGTCGCGGAAACCGTGGGCGCGAAAACTGCGCGCGGCGCCTTCCAGCACCCCGACGAACGTGGCCGGTGCAATGCTGATGGTGCCGGCAAAGCGCATGTGCGCCGTGGGCGGGTCGATGCTGCCCTCGGGCACGTACGCGATCACGGGCGCGACGATGGCATTGCCGAGCTTCGCTGCGATGCGCTCCGCCAGCGCGGCAGCACGCACGTTGTGCTTGCCGAGCGCCATGTGCGGTCCGTTCTGCTCGGTCCCGCCGATCGGGACGAGGACGGTCGTCTTGCCGCCGCGCACCGCGTCGCGGAGCTCGGTCCAGGTCATCTGCTCGAGCTGCAGAGTCGCCGCAACCGCGCCGGTGGGAACTGCCAGCGCGCATGCTGCGACCGTCAGCGCGACGACTGCAGTCCGCCACAACGCGCACGCCCCAGCGGCATCCGTGCGACGGTTCACGGCAGCACCACCGCGGACATTTCGTCCGCTTCGCGTTGGCCCAGCACGGTGACCTTGAGCCGTGGGCGATAGACCGGTTCATGGGCGAGGAGCACGTCGTAATAGGCCCGCACGCGGTCGACGAACGCGACCGGCATGCCGCCGCGGGCATAGCCGAGCTTGGCGCTCTCGTAATACTCGGGCTGGGCGAGCAGGGGCAGCGTCTTCTTCACGTCGCTCCACAGATCCGGATTGAGCTTCTGCTTCTGGGCAAGGATCCGCGCGTCCTCGAGGTGGCCGAGCCCGATGTTGAACGCGGCGAGCGCGAGCCATGTGCGGTCCGGCTCCTGGATGCGCGCCGGCAGCTTCTCTTTCAGGGTGCGCAGGTAACGTGCGGCCGCATGAATGCTGACCTTGGGATCGAGACGATCGATCACGCCGAGATGGCGCGCGGTTTCCTCGGTCAGCTGCATCATCCCGCGCACGCCGGTTTCACTGGTCGCCTGCGGATCCCATTGCGACTCCTGGTACGAGATGGCCGCCAGCAGGCGCCATTCGATGCCGGTGCCTTGCTGCGCGACCTCGAACGCCTGCCGGAACTGCGGCAGGATCGAGTGAATGCGTTCCTGCAGCACGCCGGCATCGAGTCGTGGCACGTCGTTGGCATGCCCGAAATGCCGCTCGATCAGGCGCTCGAGCGTGCCGTCGCGCTTGATCTGCGCGAGCCAGGCGTCGATCTCGTCGCGCAACCGCTCCGCCCCTGGCGGGAGCACCCAGGCGAGCTCGCGCCGGCCATCGACCGGAAATGCCACCTCGAAATTGAGATAGACGTTGCGCGACAGGGCCGCGACGTTCGAGGCCACGATGGCGTAGTCGAGACGCCCGTCGCTCACCTGCGCCACGAGGGCATCGCCGGACGCGACGTCCATCGGCGTCCATTGCACATCCGGATGTCCCTTGCGCAAATCCGCGAGCTGCGGGTCGAGGCCGGTGTTGTCGAGGTAGGCGATGTGCGCCCCGGAGAGGTCGCCCCAGCGCGTCGGCTTGAATCCGTCCGCGTTGTAGATCAGGACCGGCTCCACGTTGTAGTAGCCGCTGGTCCAGAGCACGCCATTATTGTCGGCGGGCGGCCGGGCGGGCGAGAACCGGGCCGCGAGGCCCTGCCGGCGTGGCGTGACCGGCCGGTACAGGCCGCCGGCGCCAAGATGCGCCTTGCCTTGCGCAATCGCGGCGATCAGGTCACCGGCATTCTCGGCCGGGACGAATCGAACCTTGAGATTCTTGCGGGCCGCCAGAAGGCGGGCGAGGTCGGCGTCGAAACCGGCGGGCTGACCATTGGGTGCCTCGTAGAACGTCGCCGGTCCCGGACGGACGAGCACGACGAGCTCATCGGCCGGAAGCTGCACCCGTTCGGGGTAGGGGGGCGGGGCCTCCACGCGCTCGCAAGCCGGCAGCCCGCCGATCAGCGCGAGAGCGATCAGACGGGCAATGATGCGTGCAGGAAGGGGCAATCGTTCGGAAGCGATAATGTTCGGACAGTGGCCACATGGTCGAAGGACGATTATAACGACCGTCCAGGAGTCGACCTGGTTCACTTGCAAATCAGCGATGCACCACCATTTCTTCATGCCATGGGCGAACTGAACCGGCCTGACCTTGCCCCTGGCGGCGCGATGCCGGATAATCGACCTTTGCGCTCGCCGCGCATCCGATCAATGGCGGGTCGCCCCGCATTGCATGGTCGTGAACCTGGTCAGGTCCGGAAGGAAGCAGCCACAGCGATTCTCTGCAAGTGCCGGGGGAACGGCTCGCCACCTCTTGCCCGTCGCTGCCTCGCCTGCCTGATGGCCTCCACCCCGGCGCACCGCGCCGTCGGGCCTTCGGCCGCCGGGGGGCTTCGCGGGTCTCGTCGCGCCACGCGCGACCACGGGATGCTGTCATGACGTATCAGGCCCTCGCCCGCAAGTGGCGGCCCCGCACGTTTGCCGAGCTTTCGGGACAGGAGCACGTAGTCCGTGCGCTCAGCAACGCGCTTACCCGCAACCGGCTGCATCACGCCTATCTTCTGACGGGCACCCGTGGGGTGGGCAAGACGACCATCGCGCGCATCCTCGCCAAGAGCCTCAATTGCGTGAACGGCGTCACCGCGACGCCGTGCGGCACGTGTGCAGCGTGCATGGACATCGACAGCGGCCGGTTCGTCGACCTGCTGGAGCTCGATGCCGCATCGAATACCGGCATCGACAACATGCGCGAGATCCTCGACAACGCGCGCTACGCACCGACGGCCGGCCGGTACAAGGTGTACCTCATCGACGAGGTGCACATGCTCTCGAAATCGGCCTTCAACTCGATGCTGAAGACGCTGGAGGAGCCACCCGAGCACGTCAAGTTCGTACTCGCCACGACCGATCCGCAGAAGATCCCCGTCACGGTGCTGTCGCGCTGTCTGCAGTTCAACCTTAAGCAGCTCCCGGCCGCCACGATCGTCGAGCGGCTGCGCGGGATCCTCGCCGCCGAAGAGATCGGCGCCGACGATGCGGCGCTTGCGCTGGTGGCGCGGGCGGCGCAGGGCTCGATGCGCGATGCCCTGTCGCTGCTCGATCAGGCGATCGCCTACGGCGGGGGCGACGTGCGGGAGGAAGTGGTGCGCAGCATGCTCGGTGCGGTCGACACGGAGCATGCGTATCGCATCGTCGATGCCCTGCTGGCGCGCGACGGCACCGCACTGCTCGCCGAAGCCGACGCGATGGCCATGCGCAACGTCACGTTCACGTCCGCGCTCGAGGAGCTGGCATCGCTGTTTCATCGCATTGCGATCGTGCAGGCGGTGCCGGATGCCGACCCCGGCGACCAGGGGGAGCGCATCGTCGCGTATGCCGCGGGCATGACGCCCGAGGAAGTGCAGCTCGCCTACCAGATCTGCGTGCAGGGACGCGCCGATCTCGCACTCACGCCCGACGAGGCGATGGGCTTTTCCATGACCTTGCTGCGGCTGCTCGCGTTCGAGCCGGGCACCCTCGGCGACGCGCAAGGCGGTCCGCAAACCACGTCGCGGAGCATCGACAGGCCGGCTCCGGCGGCGGATCGAAGCCGGGTCGTATCGGCGTCCGCCGTACCCGCCAAGCCGGCGACGCCGCCCGCACGGACCGCGAGCGCCAGTGCCGTCACGGCCGATGCGCAACCGCCTGCGACCGCACCGGCCGGCGCCGCGCCGGTCGCCACGCGTGTCGCAAGCGTCGCGCCGGCGGCCGATGCGGCTACCGAGAACGACGGTCCGGGCCATCCGGTCGAAGCGGCCGCTCCTGTGCGTGCCTTGCCCGCCGACCCTCAGGCGTGGATGACGCTGGTCGCCACCCTCAAGCTGCCGGGCCTCGCCGGCCAGCTCGCGGCGCAAAGCGAGTGGCGTCGCACCGAAGGTCGCGAGCTCGTGCTTGCCGTTCCGGAGGCGCAGCGCCATCTGACCGACCGCCCTTACGCCGACAAGCTGCGCGCAGCGCTGGAGACGGCGCTCGCCGGCAGGGTCCGCCTCAGCTTCGAGACGATCGCTGCAGCGGAATCGTCGCTTGCCGCGCAGGAGCGCCGCGACCGCGCCGAGCAGAAGGCGAAGACCGAGGCGGCGTTTCGCGACGAGCCGTTCGTGCGCGACGTCCTTTCGCGCTTCGATGCGCGCATCCGACCCGATTCGGTCAAGCCAGCGTCACGGGACGACGCCGGCGCCCCCCAGGAGCAGAAGCCATGATGAAGAACCAGCTCGCCGGCCTCATGAAGCAGGCGCAGCAGATGCAGGACAACCTGAAGAAAGCGCAGGACGAGCTCGCGCAGGTCGAGGTCGAAGGCCAGGCCGGGGCCGGGCTCGTCAAGGTCGTGATGACCTGCCGCCACGACGTGAAGCGCGTCGCCATCGACCCGTCCCTGCTCGGTGAGGACCGTGACATGCTGGAGGACCTCGTCGCGGCCGCGTTCAATGACGCCATCCGCCGGGCCGAGACGACGACGCAGGAAAAGATGTCCGGCCTGACCATGGGCATGCCCATGCCACCCGGCTTCAAGCTGCCGTTCTAGCCGCGGCAAATCGCGCGCAGGCAATGACGGAGCGTCCGTCCGGTTCCCTGGCCCGTTCGCTCGAGCCCGTCTCCAGTCTCGAAGAGCTGGCGCGCGCCCTGCGTTGCCTGCCCGGCGTCGGCCCCAAGGCCGCGCAACGGATGGCGCTGCACCTCCTGCAGCACGACCGCGACGGCGCGCTGCATCTCGCCCGCGCGCTGGAGCACGCCACCCGTAACGTGCAGCATTGCGAGCGCTGCAACACGTTCACCGAGCACACGCTCTGCGCGCTGTGCGCCTCGGGCAAGCGCGACCCCGCGCTGCTGTGCGTGGTCGAGACGCCGGCCGACCTGTTGATGATCGAGCAGACGCACGCCTACTCGGGGCTGTACTTCGTGCTGATGGGCCGCCTGTCGCCACTCGACGGCATCGGGCCGAAGGAAATCCGTCTCGACCGCCTGCTGCGTCGCGCCACCGACGGCCTCGTGCGCGAGGTCGTGCTGGCGACGAACTTCACCAACGAGGGCGAAGCCACCGCGCACTACATCGGCGAGCTGCTCGGGGCCCGCGGACTCAAGGTCACGCGCCTTGCGCGCGGCGTCCCGGTGGGCGGCGAACTGGAGTACGTCGACAGCGGCACGTTGGCGCAGGCGCTGCGCGAGCGCCGCACCCTCGACCGCTGAGCCGCAGTTGCACCATCCTCGCCAGGGCAGCCGCGTTCCGCCGGTGCGAACGGACTTGCGCTCGCGCCGACGCCCATGCACCATGCTCGGGCCGGCGCAAGACCGGGGGCGACCAAGCCCTATCGAGCAGCATCGATCAGCCACCTAGGAGGGGTTCACATGAGCGAGAGCAGCGACAGCCCGATCGACACGACCGTTGCGCAGCCGAAGCGACGTCAGTTGCTGAAGACGGCCGGTGCCGTGGTTGGCACGGCAGCCTTGGCAGCGCCCTACATCCGCAACGCAGCCGCGGCGGAAACCACCGTCTGGAAAGTGCAGACCTCATGGCCGGCGGGCGTCGGCTTGCAGACGTTCAAGACGTGGTGCGGAACGATCAAGGAAAAGACCGGCGGCGAGCTGGATTTCAAGCCCTTCGCAGCGAAGGAGGTCGTCGGCGACTTCGAGCTCCTCGATGGCGTGAAGAACGGCGTGCTCGAAGCCATGAACTCGTTCACGCTGTACTGGGCGGGCAAGCTTCCGGCCACCGCATTCCTCAGCTCGTATCTCATGGGCCTGCGCTACCCGCACGAGTGGGACATCTTTTTCTACAGCAAGGGCGGCCTGCAGGCAGCGCGCGACATTTTCGCGAAGCAGGGCCTCTTCTACGTGAACCGCATCCACCACGGTCCGAACATCATCCATTCCAAGAAGCCGATCCGCACGATCGCCGACTTCCGCGACCTCAAGCTGCGCGTCCCGGGCGGGATGATCGCCGAAGGCTTTGCGGCAGCCGGAGCGAAGACGACGCTGCTGCCCGGCGGCGAGGTGTTCTCCGCGCTCGAGAAAGGCACGGTCGATGCTGCGGACTACACGGGCCCCGCGGTGAACTGGGACCTGGGCTTCCAGCAGGTCGCGAAGTACATCTGGACCGGACCGGCCGGACTCGAGTCGATTTATCAGCCGGTCGACCTCATGGACCTCGTCGTCCGCATGGACGTCTACAACAAGCTCTCGCCCAAGATGAAGCAATGGCTGGACGACGAGGTGCAGGTGTACTCGAACGTGCACCACGGCGCGATCCAGAAGGCCGACATGGAGGCCTGGGGCAAGTTTCAGAAGGCCGGCGTGCAGGTCAATCGGCTTCCGGCTGAAGACCTGCCGAAGTTCCAGAAGATCGCCGTACCGATCTGGTTCAAGTGGGCGAACAAGGACAAGGATGCGGCGCGGCTCTTCAAGCTCCAGCTCGACGTGATGGAGTCCCCGTCCTTCGGCTACGTCACGCCGGACATGTACAAGGGCCTCAAGCTCGACGTATAGCAGTGGGCCCGCCGACGGGCCTTCCGCAGTGTCGATCCGGAGGCGCCATCACGGCGCCTCCGCGTTTCCTGTTAGCTAACGCGGGACTTTCATGCCCAGCCTGACCTTCGTCATGCCGCACTGGCTCTATTGGGCCGGCCTGCTGGTTTTCCCTGCGATCGCCATCTACCTCGTACGCCGGCAGATTCGCCAGCCGATGGACCGGCGGCCGTCGCTCTTCATCGCGTACCTGTTCTGGCTCACCGCCGGCTTCCTCGGCATCCACCGGTTCTACCTCCGCAGTGCATGGGGCTACGCCTTCCTCCCCCTCTTCATCGTGCTGCTGTACTGCAATGCCGAAGTGCGTGACTTGCGCGACAACGTCTCGCGCACGTTCGCGGCACGGCAACAGGCGGAAACGACGATCGAGCAAGCGCGCACGGAAGGCGCGACCACCGCCGAGGAAAAGCAGGAGCTCAAGACAGACCAGGGAGCGGTCACGTCCTCCAAGCGCGAGTACCAGATCGCCAAGGCGGCCTCGGACGAATGGAAGCGCAATGCATCGATCGCCGCGGGCGCGATCGCGCTGCTCCTTCTGGTGGACGCCGTCCTGATGCCGGGACTGGTGCGCCGCCGCCGCGCACTGGAGCTCGCACAGCCGGATCTCGAGGTCGTGCACGCCGAGGCGCCCGTGGTGCACGAGGCAGGTACGGGCGAGGATCCGACCATGACGATGCATACGCCCGTCACGGATGCCATCGAATGGCTGAACGTGCGCGTGGGCGAGTACGTCGCGTATTGGGCGGTGATCGCAGTCTTCGTCTATTACTACGAGGTGGTCGCGCGCTTTCTCTTCAACTCGCCGACCAACTGGGTCCACGAGAGCATGTTCCTCATGTTCGGCATGCAGTACATGCTCTGCGGCGCCTTCGCGTACCGCGAGGACCAGCACGTGCGGGTGGACGTCGTCTACGCCAAGTTCTCGCGGCGCGGCAAGGCGATCGCCGACATAATCACGTCGGTGTTTTTCTTCATTTTCATCGGCACGATGTTGTGGACCGGCGCTCGCTTCGCGATGGACGCCGTCTCGGTAGGGGAAAGCTCGTTCACGGAATGGGGCATCCAGTACTGGCCGGTGAAGCTCACGATCCCCATCGGCGCGGCGCTCATGCTGCTGCAGGGGATCTCGAAGCTCATCAAGGACATCCTCATCGTGACCAGGAAGGGAGCCTGACCCGTGGGACTCGAGATCGGTATCGCATGGCTCAGCGTGCTGCTGTTCGGCTCGCTGGCCGTTCTGCTCATGCTCGGGCTGCCCATGGCGTTCTGCACGGGCAGCCTCGCAGTCGTCTTCCTTTACGTGTTCGGGAACGGCGCCATCCTGAACATGCTGCCGTCGCGGATCTTCCCGTTCATGACGGACTACCAGCTCTCCGCGGTGCCGCTGTTCATCTTCATGGCAGCGGTGCTGGAGAAGGCGGGCATCATCGAGGAGCTTTTCGACGTCATCTATAAATGGCTCGGGTCGGTGAAGGGCGGGCTCGCGTCGGCGACAGTGCTGGCGTGCACGGTGCTCGCGGCGATGGTGGGCGTCGTGGGCGCGACCGAGGTGACGATGGGCATGATCGCGCTGCCCGCCATGCTGCGCCGAGGCTACGAGCCCAAGCTTGCGTGCGGCTCGCTGCTTGCCGGGGGAACGCTCGGCATCTTGATCCCGCCTTCGGTGATGGCGATCGTCTACGCCGTCGTCGCGCAGCAGTCGCTCGGCGAGTTGCTGATCGGCTCCGTCTTTCCCGGTTTTCTGCTCTCGGGCCTGTATATCGGCTACGTAACGCTGCGCTGTTACATCAACCCGAAACTCGGTCCGGCACTGCCGGTCGAGGAACGCGTGAGCATGCGGGAGAAGGTGCGACTGCTGCGCAACACGATCACGCCGGTGCTTTTGATCCTGCTCGTGCTGGGCATCATCTTCTTCGGCGTGGCCACGCCGGTGGAGGCGGCTGGCATCGGAACCTTCGGTGCCCTTGCGGTCTGCGCACTGCACCGTCGCCTGACGTGGATCGCCGTGTCGGAGGCGGGCGTTGCCACGCTGAAGGCCACGGCGATGGTCATGTGGATCTTCTTCGGCGCGACGATGTTCGTGGGTTTCTTCATCGTCAAGGGTGGCCAGACGTTCGTGTCCGACGTGATCATCGGCACCGGGCTGCCGGCCTACGGCATCCTGTTCCTGATGATGTTCATCCTGTTCATCCTGGGCATGTTCCTCGATTGGGTCGGCATCCTGCTCCTGACCGTGCCGATCTTCCTGCCGATCCTGAAGACCCTGAGTTTCAGCGGGGTCTTCGGCATTCCGGGCGTTGCCCCCGAGCAGATGCCGCTCTGGTACGGCGTCATCTTCATGGTGAACATGCAGATGGCGTTCTTGAGTCCACCGTTCGGCTACTCGCTGTTCTACCTCAAGAGCGTCGCGCCACCGAGCATCACGATGGCGATGATCTTCCGGGCCGCCATCCCCTTCATCGGATTGCAGGCGCTGGGGCTGGGACTGTGCATCATCTTTCCGCAGATCATCCTCTGGTTGCCGAGCCTGCTCTATAAGGGCGGCTGAGGGCAGGGCGCGCGCGTTCAGCACGCGGTGGGCGGCCTCCGCGTCGACGCGCGCGAGCGACCACACGTGCTGCGTCGCCGGTGCCCGCGAATAGCCGGGTGATGATCGCCCGACTGCTGCCAGGCTGATTGCCGACCGTCGTCCGGGGTAGTACGCTCAGCAGAGCGGCGGCTGCGCCGCGGGGAGAACGGTCATGCTGGTGAGCGAAATCCTGCGCATCAAGGGCAACGTGCTGTTCACGGCCGCGCCCCAGAGCACCGCGCTGCAGGCCGTTGAAGTCATGGCCGAGAACGACATCGGCTCGCTGGTCGTGATGGATCATGGCCGGATGGCCGGCATGCTGACCTTTGCCGAGGTCCTGAATGCGTTGGCCGAGCGGCGCGGGACGCTCGGCGATCTCCGGATCGACGCGATCTACGAGCGAGCACCGCTCACGGCGACACCCCATCTCGACGTCCAGCAACTGCGCCGCGTCATGCTCGAGCGGCATGCCCGCTACGTGCCCGTGCTCGAAGGTGACACGCTGCTCGGGGTGGTGTCGTTCCACGACGTGGCCAAGGCGGTGTACGAGGAGCAGAGCTTCGAGAACCGGATGCTCAAGAGCTACATCAAGAACTGGCCGGACGAAGAGGTCCAGTAGCACTCCACCCGGCTCGCGCGGGTTTCGGGCACCCGCTCAGGCGGCTGCCTGGCCGAGCAGGAAGATCGCCGGGCGGCGCTGCAGCGTTGGCGCCGCGTGGCGTTTCCAGGCAGCCGCCGGCGCGCTGCGCACCCATTCGGTCGGCAGGGTGAGATCGGCCGCGACACACACTTGCGTGGACCCGCGGCAGCAGGCAAGGATCGCGTTCAGCATGGCATCGTTGCGGTACGGCGTCTCGATGAAGAGATGGGTCGTGCCGGTGCGGGCGATGTTTTCGTCGATCATGCGCAGGCGGCGTGTGCGCTCCTCCGGATCGACGGGCAGGTAGCCGTCGAAGGCAAATTGCTGCCCATTCATGCCGGACGCCATGAGCGCCAGCAGCAGCGACGAAGGGCCGACGAGGGGGACGACGCGCAAGCCGTCGCGATGCGCTGCTGCGACCAGCGCCGCACCCGGATCGGCGATGCCGGGACAGCCGGCATCCGAGATCACGCCGAGATCCTTGCCATCCCGCGCAGGTCCGAGCAGGGCACGCAGTGCAGCATCATCGGCGCGCTCGGGAATCGTCTGCAGGTCGAGGGTGGCGATGGGCACATCCCCACCGATCGCTTTCAGGAACTGCCGCGCGGGTTTCGCGTTCTCGACCACGAAATGCCGCAGCCGCCGCGTGATGTCGATCGTGCCCTGGGGCAGCACCGCAGCAGGCGGCACGACTCCGAGCAGGTTCGGCACGAGATAGACGACGCCGGCCACCGCGCTCAGCCGAGGGGACGCACGCCCGCGGCGAGCAGCATGTCGGTCAAGCGAATGAGCGGGAGTCCCACGAGCGCTGTCGGATCGTCGCTCTCGACCCCGGAAAAGAGGGCGATCCCAAGCGCCTCGATCTTCACGCCGCCGGCGCAGTCGAGCGCCGGCTCGCGGGCAACGTACGCGTCGATCTCGGCAGCGGTGAGCGGACGAAAGGTACTGCGCACGTCGACCAGCACGGTCCGGCAGGCACCGGTCGTGGCATCGAGCAAGGCGAGCCCGGTGTGGAACACCACCTCGCGGCCGGCGAGACGGGCGAGCATGGTGCGCGCGGCGTCCGCGGTTCCGGGCTTGCCGATCGCGTCGCCATCGCAGTCGGCCACCTGATCGGAGCCGATGATCAAAGCCTCGCGCCAGGCGTGCGCGACGCTGCGTGCCTTGGCCTCGGCGAGTCGGATTGCGGTGTCGGCGGGACGCTCGCCCTCGCGTGGCGATTCGTCGGTGTTCGGACGTGCGGTTGCGAACGGGAGGCCCAGGCGCTCCAGCAGTTCCTTGCGGTATCGCGACGTCGAGGCAAGGACCAGCGTCCGCCCGCGAAGGCGCGGCTCGCGTGCCGCAGGGGATACGGTGGCGTTCATCGTTGTTTTCTCGGGCATTTTTGACAAGTGCCGCTCTTCCGGCTATTATCCAACGTTTTTCGTCCCCGGCGTCACGGCGCTTTGCAGGATCGCCCGAAGGGGGCGCAACGCGGGCGGTTCGCACAGCAGTCTCCATCGGGTCCGGTGAGCACTGGACGGGCCGCAGTAACGGGGTTTCTAGGGCCGCGCAAACATGAGCAGTGCGGAGCAAGGCAGGGGCCCGCGTCCGGGGCGCTTCGACGCTTTCAAGCTGGTCGCGCGTCGAGGTCACGTCCAGGGCACGGTGGACCCGTTCGACCTCGATCGCGTCCATGATGTGCTCGGCGACGAAGACGGCGAGATCCCGCCCTCGGAGCTTCGCTTCCGGCTCGATGGCGACGTCGACCCGCAGGGCCGCTCCGTGCTGCATGTGGCGCTGGAAGGCGAGATACCCTTGCAGTGCCAGCGCTGCCTGCGCCTGTTTTACCGGGCCGTGGATCAGCACACCACGGTGCTGCTCGCGCATGACGAGCAGGATCTCGCCTATCTCGACGACAACGACGAGCGCGAGGTCGTGCTCGCAGCGGCGCCGCTCGATCCGCTGGATATCGTGGAAGAGGAGCTGGTGCTGTCGTTGCCGTACGTGCCGCGTTGCGAGCGTCCTGATTGCATCCCGGACGCAGTGGATCGGGATGCCGTCGAGCCCGTGCCGCAAAGCTCGCCCTCACCGTTCGAGGCGCTGGCGAAGAAGCTCAAGCCCGGCGGCAGCGCCGGGCAGGATTAGAACGAATGTGGGCGTCCGAAGCCTCGGGCGCCGTAGGAAAACCGTTATCAGCAGGAGCACACCATGGCCGTCCAGCAGAACAAGAAGTCACCCTCCAAGCGCGGCATGCACCGCGCCCACGATCACTTGCCCAAGCCCGCGCTTGCTGTCGAGCCGGTGAGCGGCGAGGTGCATCTTCGTCACCACGTCAGCCCCTCCGGGTATTACCGCGGCAAGAAAGTCATCGCGACCAAGTCCGACGAGTGATGCGCGCGCGGCGGCTTCGCTGCGCCCCCAATGCTGCGCTGCATGTTGACCGCGCCTGACGGCGTTTCGGCCGTACGCTCGTGCCGCCTGCCGTGTCCTCCAGGAAGGCGCCCATGCCGGTGACCATCGCTGTCGACGCCATGGGCGGCGACCACGGTCCGTCCGTGACCCTCGCGGCCGCGCTCGGATTCCTCGAGCACCGTGCCGATGCGCGGGTGCTCGCCGTCGGCACTGCCGAGGCATTGACCGGCGCGCTGGCGAAGCTGCGTTCGCCTGCCAAGGACCGCCTGCAGCTGCAGTTCGCGACCCAGGTCGTGGACATGGCGGAGTCGCCGGCGCTCGCGCTGCGCAACAAGAAGGACTCGTCGATGCGCGTTGCCATCGACCTGGTGAAGCAGGGGACGGCGCAGGCATGCGTGTCCGCGGGCAACACCGGGGCACTCATGGCGATATCGCGCTTCGTGCTCAAGACCTTGCCCGGGGTCGACCGGCCCGCGATCGCCTCGCAGCTGCCGACGCGCAAGGGCGTGACCACCGCGCTCGATCTCGGCGCGAACGTGAACTGCACGCCCGAGCAGCTCGTCCAGTTCGCCGCCATGGGCAGCGCGCTTGTCGCCGCCGTTGAAGGTATCGAGCGACCGACCGTGGGTCTGCTCAACATCGGTGAAGAGGAAATCAAGGGCAACGAGGTCGTGAAGGAGGCCGCGGAACTGCTCAAGTCGTCCGGCCTCAACTTCTACGGCAATATCGAGGGCACCGACATCTACAAGGGTACGACCGACGTCATCGTCTGCGATGGCTTCGTCGGCAACGTCGCCCTGAAGACCTCCGAAGGCCTCGCCAGCATGCTGTACGAATTCCTGAAGGCCGAGTTCACGCGCAACGCGCTGACCCGGCTTGCGGCGGCGTTCGCCTATCCGGTGCTGCGCTCGTTCAAGCGGCGAATCGACCCGCGGCGCTACAACGGTGCGACTCTGATCGGCCTGCGCGGCGTGGTCGTCAAGAGCCACGGGGGCGCCGACGTTCTGGCGTTTTCGCATGCGCTCGAGAAAGCGTACGCGGAAGCGACGCACGGCGTGCTGGAACGCATTGCCCAGCGGATGGCCGCGATGCCCGCCGCGCACGCCGCGTCGGAACCGACACTCCCGATCACCCCAGCCGTTCCTGCCGCCAATGCCTGAGCAGCGCCTTTACAGCAGGATCGTCGGGACCGGCAGCTATCTGCCCTCGAAGGTGGTCACCAATCGCGATCTCGAGCAGCAGATCGACACGACCGATGATTGGATTCGCACCCGCACGGGCATTCGCGAGCGTCACATCGCCGCCCCGGACGAGAAGACCAGCGATCTCGCCGTGCACGCCGCCCTTGGCGCGCTCGAAGCCGCCGGTGTAGCGCCGGTCGACGTCGATCTCATCATCGTCGCCACCACCACGCCGGACATGGTGTTCCCGTCGACCGCGTGCATCGTGCAGGCGAAGCTTGGCTGCAGCAGCGGCGGACCCGCGTTCGACATCCAGGCGGTCTGCAGCGGTTTCGTGTTCGCGCTGTCGATCGCCGATCGCATGATCGCCGCCGGTGCGGTGCGCAACGCACTCGTGATTGGCGCGGAGATCTACTCGCGCATCCTCGACTGGACCGATCGCGGCACCTGCGTGCTCTTCGGCGACGGCGCCGGTGCGGTGCTGATGGCCCCGTCCGAGCAACCGGGCGTCCTCTGCACGCACCTGCACGCCGATGGCTCGCATCGCGAGATGCTCTGCGTCCCGGGTACGGTGGCGAATGGCGCCGTTTCCGGCCGGCCGCTGGTGCACATGGATGGGCAGGCCGTGTTCAAGTTCGCAGTGCGCGTGCTTGCCGAGGTCGCCCATGAGGCGTTCGAGGCGAGCGGCCTCACGCCGGACGCGATCGACTGGCTCGTTCCGCACCAGGCGAACGAGCGGATCATCGAGGCGACTGCGAAAAAGCTCGGCTTGCCGATGGAGCGAGTGATCATGACCGTCGACCGCCACGCCAATACCTCGGCTGCCTCGATCCCCCTGGCGCTCGACTGCGCCGTGCGCGACGGCCGCATCAAGGCGGGCGATCGCGTGCTCATGCTCGGCGTGGGTGGCGGGTTCACGTGGGGTTCGGCCCTGGTGCAGTGGTAGGAGAGCAGAACGTGCGACTGGCATTCGTGTTTCCGGGACAGGGCTCGCAGGCAATCGGCATGATGCGCGGCTTCGAAGCGTTGCCGGTCGTGCGCGCCACGTTCGACGAAGCCTCGGCCGTGCTCGGACAGGACCTCTGGCAACTCGTGAGCGCCGGCCCCGAAGCGGATCTCAACAGCACCGTCAACACCCAGCCCGTCATGCTGACGGCGGGGATCGCCGCATGGCGTGCGTGGCAGGCAGCGAACGGGCCGGCCCCGGCGCTCCTGGCAGGACACAGCCTCGGTGAGTACAGCGCGCTGGTCGCGGCGGGGGCACTCACCTTTGCGGACGCGTTGCCGCTCGTGCGTTTCCGTGCGCAGGCCATGCAGGAAGCGGTGCCCGCCGGTGTGGGTGCGATGGCAGCGATCCTCGGCCTCGACGACGCGGGTGTGGCGGCCGCATGCGCCGAAGCCAGTGCGCAGTCCGGCGAGATCGTCGAGCCGGTGAATTTCAATGCGCCGGGCCAGCTCGTCATCGCTGGCCATCGCGGGGCCGTCGAACGGGCTGCCGCGGCGGCCAAGGCACGCGGCGCCAAGCGTGCGGTCCTGCTGCCGGTTTCGGCGCCGTTTCACAGCAGCCTGCTGCAGCCCGCCGCCGACCGCCTCGAGCAACGGCTGCGCGAGGTGCCGTTCCAGACGCCGCGCATTCCGGTGCTGCATAACGTGGACGTCGCCGAGCATGCAGCGCCAGACGAAATTCGCAGCGCGCTCGCGGCCCAGGCGGCGCATCCGGTGCGATGGGTCGAGATCATTCGTACGATGGCGGCGCGCGGTATCACGCACGTCGTCGAATGCGGGCCCGGCAAGGTGCTCGCGGGCCTCAGCAAGCGCATCGTGCCGGAGCTCACCGGCCTCGCGCTCAATGACGCCGAAGCCATCGCCTCGGCGCGTGCGGCATGCACGACCGGCGCCGCCGGAGCGCAACCATGATCACCCTGAACCTCGACGGCCAGGTGGCGCTGGTCACCGGCGCCACGCGCGGCATCGGACGCGCGATCGCGGTCCGGCTCGCCGACGCCGGCGCCAGGGTCATCGGCACCGCCACCACGGCGGATGGCGCTGCGGGCATCACCGAAGCGCTCGGCGCACGCGGCACCGGCGTGATCCTCGACGTTGGCGACGGTGCGGCCGTGGAGCGCACGCTGAGCGAAATCGAGAGCATGCACGGCCGCGTCGGAATCCTCGTCAACAATGCCGGCATCACGCGCGACAATCTGCTGCTGCGCATGAAGGACGAGGAGTGGGACGCGGTGATGACCACCAATTTGAAAGCCGCGTATCGCTTGTCGAAGGCAGTGCTGCGCGGCATGATGAAAGCGCGGCACGGACGCATCATCCAGATCGGGTCCGTCGTCGGCAGCAGCGGCAATGCGGGGCAGGCGAACTACGCCGCATCGAAGGCGGCGCTCGTCGGCTTCACGAAATCGCTCGCGCAGGAAGTCGGCAGTCGCAACATCACGGTCAACTGCATCGCTCCGGGGTTCATCGACACCGACATGACGCGCAGCCTGCCCGACGCGCAACGCGACCGTCTTGTCGAACGCATCCCGCTCGGCCGCCTCGGCGCGCCCGAGGATATCGCGCACGCCGCGGTCTTCCTGGCGTCGAAGGAGGCCGGCTACATCACCGGCGCGACGCTGCACGTCAATGGCGGCATGTACATGAGCTGAAATCGGGCCGCAGCGGGCGCCCGGCCGCACCGGTGCCCATCTGGTAAAATCGCGCAGTTTCGACCACACAACATCCCTGCACTGGGAGGAGACGCATGGAAAACATCGAACAACGGGTCAAGAAGATCGTCGCCGAGCAGCTCGGCGTGAACGAAGCGGAAATCAAGAACGACTCCTCCTTCGTCGACGATCTCGGGGCCGACTCCCTGGACACGGTCGAGCTCGTCATGGCACTCGAAGAGGAGTTCGAGACCGAGATTCCCGACGAGGAAGCCGAGAAGATCACCACGGTACAGCAGGCGATCGATTACATCAGCGCGCATCTCAAGAAGTAACGCTGCGCGGCGTGCACGTCCGCTGAACGTGCGCGCCATCTTGGCGCCCCGGCGTGCCGGCGTGCGGGCGGCAAGCCACCGCGCGCCGCGGCGCCATCCCCTTTCCTGAAATTCCTTTCCTCCTTCGCATGAGCCGCCGCCGTATTGTCATCACAGGATTGGGCGTCATTTCGCCGGTCGGCATCGGTGTTGCGTCCGCATGGGACTCGATCCTGGCGGGGCGCTCCGGCATCGGGCCGATCACCAGGTTCGATTCGACGGGCTTTCCGTCGCGCATCGCCGGTGAAGTGAAAGGGTTCGACGTCACCAAGTACCTGTCGGGCAAGGAAGCGCGGCGCTTCGACACCTTCGTGCACTATGGCCTCGTCGCGACCATGGAGGCGGTGCAGGATGCCGGTCTCACCGGGTACAGCGGCGACATGGAGCGCATCGGCGTGTCGATCGGTTCGGGTATCGGCGGCTTGCCGATGATCGAGGAAACCGCCACGTCGTACGTGCAGGGTGGCGGGCTGCGCAAGATTTCGCCGTTCTTCGTTCCCGGCACGATCGTGAACATGCCTGCCGGGCTCGTCTCGATCCATTACGGTTACCAGGGACCGAACCTCGCGACCGCGACCGCGTGCTCGACCGCCAATCACAGCATCGGCGAGGCGTCGCGGCTCATCGAGTACGGCGACGCCGACATCATGGTCGCCGGGGGTTCGGAGTCGACGGTCAGTCCGCTCGGCGTCGGCGGCTTTTGCGCGGCGCGCGCGCTTTCCCAGCGCAATGACGATCCGGCTACGGCGAGCCGCCCATGGGATGTCGATCGCGACGGCTTCGTGCTCGGCGAGGGTGCGGGCATCGTGGTGCTGGAGGAATATGAGCACGCCAAGGCGCGGGGCGCGCGCATCTACTGCGAGCTCACGGGCTACGGCATGAGCGCCGACGCGCATCACGTCACCGCGCCGCCCGAGGATGGCGGCGGGGCTGCGCGCGCGATGCGCAACACGTTGCGCAACGCCGCCATGAACGTCGACGACATCGACTACGTCAATGCCCACGGCACGTCGACACCGCTCGGCGACATCGCCGAGTGCGTCGCCATCAAGCGCTGCTTCGGCGAGCACGCCGCCAGGCTGGCCGTCAGCTCGACCAAATCGATGACCGGCCACCTGCTTGGCGCCGCCGGCGGCATCGAGGCGGTGTTCACGGTGCTCGCCATCCGCGATCAGGTGGCGCCGCCCACGGCAAACCTCTTCAACCAGGATCCGCAATGCGACCTGGATTTCGTGCCCTTGACCGCGCGCAAGATGCGCATCCGGGGCGCATTGTCTAATTCGTTCGGTTTCGGCGGCACCAACGCCACGCTGGCGTTTCGCGCGCTGCCCTGACCGCATCCGCCAACTCGGGTCCCTCGCGGCCTTCCCATCAGGCATGGCTCTGATCGTTCAGAAGTACGGCGGCACCTCGGTGGGCTCCACGGAGCGCATCCGCAACGTCGCGCGGCGCGTGGCGCATTTCCAGCGCCAGGGACACCAGCTCGTGGTGGTCGTGTCGGCCATGAGCGGCGAGACCAACCGCCTGCTCGCATTGGCCAAGGAGCTGTCGCCGAATCCGGACCCGCGCGAGCTCGACGTGGTCGCCGCCACCGGTGAGCAGGTCACGATCGGCCTGTTGGCGATCACGCTGCAGGCGATGGGTCTCAAGGCCAAGAGTTACACCGGCGCCCAGGTGCGCATCCTCACCGACAGCGCATTCACGAAGGCGCGTATCCTGGCCATCGACGAGGCGAACATGCGGCGCGACCTCGAGGCCGGCACGATCGTGATCGTCGCGGGGTTCCAGGGCATCGACGAGGGCGGCAACATCACCACGCTCGGCCGCGGCGGCTCGGACACCTCCGGCGTGGCGCTCGCCGCCGCGCTGCACGCCGACGAGTGCCAGATCTACACTGACGTGGATGGGGTCTACACGACCGATCCGCGCATCGTACCGGAGGCGCGGCGCCTCGATCGCGTCACGTTCGAGGAAATGCTGGAGATGGCGAGCCTCGGCTCGAAGGTGCTGCAGATCAGGTCGGTCGAGTTTGCAGGCAAGTACAAGGTCAAGCTGCGCGTGCTGTCGTCGTTCGACGATCCGGAGGCGACGTCGCCGGGCACGCTCATCACGTACGAAGAGGACGAGATGGAACAGGCCATCATTTCCGGCATTGCGTTCACGCGCGACGAAGCCAAGATATCGGTGATGGGCGTCGAGGATCGGCCGGGTGTCGCCTATGCGATTCTCGGGCCGATCGCCGCCGCGAACATCGACGTCGACATGATCGTGCAGAACATCGGGGCGTCGGGTCACACCGATTTCTCGTTCACGGTGAACCGAAACGAATATCAAGCCGCGATGGATGTGCTCGCCAAGGAGCGCGGCAAGACCTTCAAGGCGCGCGAGATCATCGGCGACAAGCGGATCTGCAAGGTGTCGGTGGTGGGCATCGGCATGCGCTCCCACGTCGGGCTCGCGAGCGTGATGTTCAAGTCGCTCGCCGACGAGGGCATCAACATCCAGATGATCTCGACGTCCGAAATCAAGATCTCGGTGGTCATCGACGAGAAGTACCTCGAGCTCGCGGTGCGCACCTTGCATCAGGCCTTCGAGCTCGACAAGGAGCCTGCCGCGGCGACACGTTAGTCCCCGGGGTAGCGCCTGCAACCGGCCCAAGAAAACGTAGGGCTGCCGACACATTCGCTGCACGGCCGGATGCACGAATCAATGGATTCACGATGCGAAAGAGCAGCGGGCAGCAGGGCCTCGTCGAGCTCTTCCGCGAACTGCAGCGCTGGAACAGCGCCAAGACGACCCCGCGGCGCGGCCTACCCGCACGCACATTCAGCCACAGGGATCAGCGCCGGGCGCAGCAAATCATCGCGCTGCGTCGAGCAGGGATGGGTCTCCGGGCGCCCGTCTTTCGTATGCGGCAGGGTATCCGGCGTGGACGGTTCCCCTCCCAGACGCTACAATTAAAAGTTGCACGAAGGAGACGTGGCCGAGAGGTCGAAGGCACTCCCCTGCTAAGGGAGCATACGGGCTAAAACCTGTATCCAGGGTTCGAATCCCTGCGTCTCCGCCACGAAGTGGTTAAATCCAGTGGCTTGATTTGGTCTGCGCGTTCGAACCGGGTATTGCCGCAGTAACCAACTGCCACGATGGCGCGTGCCCGCTCTCATCCGCGAATCGGCACGGCTCGCCGAGCCGACCTCCCCAAGCGCACCCAAGTCCAGGCGCGAAATCCCTGAACTTGCCCGCAACCATCTGCGGCCCGGCGTTCGACGGGCCGTCAAGCGAGCACTCCGCATGGGTCGCTTACGGCCTCTACAATCAGCACGCTTGAACGTGAGTTGCTACGCGGAACGCGGCGAACGTCATACCTAAGCATTCCGGGAAACCAGAAACCGGGAAGCCCCCCCTGGACACATGCCTCCCGGTGAGACCGTTATTGCTCGTGGATGCAGGCCTGCATGCAGATGATCTCGTGCCCGAACGCGGTAATGCAAAGGCTCGAACAAGTATCCGAAGCAACCAGTCCATCCGCTCCGGCAACTCCGGGCACGCTCATCGTGGCGGTGAGCGGTATCTGCACCTCGCTGCCGCTCTTGCTGAAAGTGCCTTGGCTCGGCCCTTCGGTGAGGAGGAAATTGACGAGAGCGCGTCCGAGTGCTTCCGGCGTTTGCAGCCCATCCCGAATCGCCCCGAACTTGGCAAGTGCTTGCTGTTGCTGTGGCGTTCCTGTGACGTTTTTCGTAGCCATGTCGTCCTCCATTCGGTGGCAGGGGGGCGGATAGCTTACGCCCACGCCGAAGCGTAGAACAAGGGCTCGCCAGCAACACGATTGGTGGAAGCGGGGGAGGGTCGCGATCGCCAAGTCGAGGTTAACAGCATAGGCGGAACTCAGTTGTTTACTCTCGACGCTTTTCGACCTGATTGGAGAATCCTTGGCGTTCCAATTCCGATTGGGACAACCATGGCGCCTGCGGCGGCAAGTGGATCCGGCTTTGACCGCTGCGAACGCTCGTCGGGTGCAGGGACGACACACTCCGCTAGGAGCTGACGATGGAGCGACGGTGCAGGCAACGACCGGAGTCGCATCGGCGGACCTGCGGTTACGCTATCGCGCTTTTCCTCGCCCTTTGCCTTGCGCACGCACGGCTTGCGCATGCGCAGGGCACGAGCAGCGATCCAATCGTCGGCGTGTGGCGGACCGTCGATGACAGGACGGGTAAGCCGCGTGGGTTGATCCGCATCTTCAAGGCGACCGGGCAGTATGTCGGAACGATCCAACGCGGGCTTGACGAAAGGGATAGTCCGGACGCGCGCTGCACGCGATGCACGGACGAGCGGCACAACCAACCCCTCTTCGGAATGGTGATCCTGGAGGGGCTGCAGCGACACGGTGACGGCGCCTACACGGGTGGTCGCATCCTCGATCCCGATACGGGCACCACGTGGCAGTGCGACATCCACGTCAACCCTGATGGTAGGTCGCTCGTGATCCGCGGTTTCATCGGCGTGCGCCTGTTCGGACGAAATCAGACGTGGTGGCGCGAAAGCGGGGCCGAATAACACGGCATCCCTTCGGTCGCCGCGAATGCGCACCTTCGGCCACGGGTCAGGCTTGGTCGCGAGGATCCACCGAGGGGTACCGGAGTCGTCGGGGCGAGCACGTACGTTCGTGTTTCTCGTGACTGCAAGCCCGGCCCCAACGGTTGCGCGTCCACCGTACCTGAGCCTGCCTCGGTTCTCTTGGTCGGGATTGGCCTGGTAGGCCTATGCGCGTCATGCAGCGCAAACGTTCGTAGGCTGCTTGCCGGGCAACGCACCCAGGCATGATTGTCACCGCCGGCAGCAAGGGCAGTTTCGCCTCGGCGGGGTTCGCATTCCGGCCGCGGTATACACGGCGGTCTCGTTAGCGACCGCGGCCGGCGGACGCCCGTTCACAGAGCCCCAGTGCGACGACGCCGTCGGTGCACGGCAGCGCGCTACTGCCGCGTTCATTCGGCATGTCGCCGGTCGGTATGGTGGAAATCGCGCTGCGCGTGGCCGGCCTATCAGGCAGTGCAGACTCGACACTCACTGCGTTCGCAGGTGCCTGGCTGGCGGGGGAATTGGGCGCAGTGCGCGCGGTACTTGCCGCGGCAGGGGCGCGACTCGTCGACCGCGTGGATCTAGCCGGAGCAGCGGGAGAAAGCGTCGCCCGCCGGATGTCGCGCGCGGGTCCGTTCCGGCTCGAGCTTTGGTCGGAATCGGAAGACGACGTTGTGGCGGGCGTGGCGACCGCATTCTCGCCGGCCGGACCCGCGGACGAAGCAGGCGCCGTCGACGCCACGGCGTCCTCCGCGGCAGCAGGCGCTGTCTCAGCAGGCGGCGATCCGCGCCGGGTCAGGTCATTGTCTTTGACCGGACCAATTTGCCGCGGCATTGCTGGCTCCGTCATCGGTCTGACCGTGATCGGGAACGCCGAGGGCACCGGCGTGACCGGCTGGCTGGTGGCGAACTGCCGATGGCTGACGAAGACCGCGATGGCGGCCGCTGCGGAGACGACGAGCAACAGCCCTAGAGCCGTGGTCACCCGTCGCTTGGGCACTGCGCTCGTGGCCTCGGTGGTGGCGACTACCCGTTCGACCAAGCTTGTGCTCAGGGCATTCGCAGGTCGTGTAGCTCCGTCGCCGAGAGCTTCCGGTGCGGGTTCTGGCTCGGAGCGTGGGGGCGAGGCGGTGACATTGCCTTCATCAACCGCGGTCTCAGCGGGGAATGTTATCGGCGCGACCAGGGGCGCTTCACGCTCGGCCGAGGTCCGACCGGCCAGTGGCCCGTGGCAGTTGTAGCAGTACGCGCCGTCGCGAGGATTGATCGCGTCACATTGCGGGCAGACGATCAAATCGACCGGTGAGCCGCAGGCATTGCAGAATTTGGCATCGGCGACGTTACGATGCCCGCAGGCCGGACACTCCAGGCAAAATGCCATCGCTCCCGCAGCTCCCATGTTGGGCTCGGACGACGACGGCGAACGCCAAGCGGAAGGAACGGGCATGAGGCGAACGCTGCGCGAGCCGGTTAGCGCAGGTCAGTCCGCTAACCCGCTCTGGGAAGGCGCGCCGGAAGAAGATGGTTTGTACTATACCAGCCGTGGCCACGACGAGCATAATTCTGCAGGATCCGCAACTTGGCGGCCCAAAGCACCGCACGGCCCCGGGTGGCTTCGCCTCATGCGGTCGGGAGGGGACGGAATGAAAAGACTAGCCATCGCCGCGCTCATCATCGCAGCCGTCTGGGGCAGCTCGAGCGCGGCATTTGCGGCCGCCGCGTACAAGATCGTTACGGCCTCGGAGCGCGGCACATACTTCGAAATCGGTCGCGACCTCGCCAAGTTGGTGGCACCGGACGCGGGAATCGATCTCGACGTGCTGCCGACGGCCGGATCTGCGGAGAACGTGCGCCTGCTGCGGTACGAGCCGGGTGTGAAGTTTGCGATCGTGCAAGCGGACGTGTTCCAGGCGTTCATCGATCGCGCAGAGAAAGGGCAGACAGTGGCGTCGGCGCTCATTCGTCCGCTGCGCGTCATCCTGCCTTTGTACAACACGGAAATCCATTTCATCGTCCGCGCCGATTCGCCACTGAACTACCTGCACGACATCAAGGATGCCAGGATCAACGGCGGGCTCGTGGGGAGCGGGGCCGCGCTGATCACGAGCACCCTCTATAGCATGATGTTCAACACGCCCATACCGGATGCAAATGTGTCGTTCCTGTCCAACGAGGAAGCCTTGGTGAAGCTCATTACGGACAAGAGCGTCGACGTAGTGACCGTCGCGGCAGGGCAGCCTGCGCCGATCATCGCCAACATGAAGCCGGAAGCCAAGGCGCTGATCAAGCTGCTCAAGTTCGACGAGAACCATCCTTTGAGCAAACCGATACTGCAGACCTATGTCGGAGCGACCTTGCGTGCGAGCAGCTATCCGAACATTCTGACGGAGGACGTGCGCACCGTCGCGGTGGGAGCCTACCTGGTGACCTATGACTACAACCTCAAGGACACCGTCGATCACATGACGAAGTTCGGCAAGTCCTTGTGCGAGAATTTTCCGACCCTGCAGGCGCAAGGGCATCCGAAATGGCGAGAAGTCAGTTTGGCTCTTCCGGAGCTCGCCCCGGGGTGGATCTACTACCCGGCAACTACCCGAGCGATCCGCGCGTGCGTCGCGCGACGAGGCGTGCCCAAGCGACCTGCCGCGTCGTGCTCGCAGCAGGAGCGCATCCTGGGTCTTTGCAGTTGAGCTGATTCAGGCGCGGGCTCATGGCGTCGTGCGCTGGCGGGCGATCCAGCGCGGCAGCATCGACACCAGCACGCCGTCGCCCACGATGAAGTGGTGGTACAGCGCAGCGAGGGCGTGAAAGCCCGCCAGCCACATGATGGCATCGCCGAGCCATGTGTGGACTCTTGCGATCGTCGCACCCAAGTCGTGCGCCAAGCCGAGGCGCGGTGCGATCTCTATCCCCGCTAGCAGCGTCAGCGGATGCCCCTCGAGCCACGCACCCGTGATCGCGGTGATCGGCAGCGCAAAGAGCAGAACGTACAGCCCGCTTTGCACGGCTTTCGAGGCTATGTCCATCCAGCGCGCCACGATCGGCGGGGCCGGGCGCCTGTCGACCAATCGCCACAGCACGCGCAGAAGGACGAGTGCGAACACCGTCAGGCCGAGGGTCTCGTGCAGTTGCCGGTCGAAGTCGCGCGCTGTCGAATAAACCCGCTGCTCGGACCCGCCCGGGCCATAGATGAATGCCACCAGCACCACGAGTGCGGTGAGCCAGTGCAGCGCCTGCGCGATGCCACCGTAGCGCGCTGGGTCTCGCGGCGGCGCCGCGGATGAACTTGCCATGTACGCTCCTGGATCGTTGTGCCCATGGCGGCCTGGGGCACGCGGGTATCGCCTTGCACGCGTCGGCGGACGCGCGCCCGCGAAAGTATACTAAGGCTCGGGTTCTCTACTCGGGGGCACGCGCATGGAACGCGAAACGGCGGTTGCCGCACTGTATTCGTCAATCGATATCCTGGCCGCGTTGAAGCTCGTCCTGCAGCGGGGCCGCAAGGATCCGCTGGTCATCGCACCTGCGGACGTCGAGCGTTTGTGCGCCGAGATCGATCGTTCCGCAGCGAACGTGCGCGCCGGCATTGCGGCGCTGGAGCAGCATATCGCGCGCAACCCGCCGCGCATTACCGACAAGGCGACCTAGCCTGATGCAGCGCCCGCCAACGGCGCGCGATGGCGAGGCACCGGCTACATCTTCGAGATCTTGTTCAGCATGTCCGCCGAGATCGGACCGGCACCGTTGCGCTCCGAGATGTGGAGAATTTCCTTCAACGATGCAACGGCACCGTCGATCGCGTCACATACTTCGGCGACGCGGCCGGCGGAAAGCACCAGGTGGTCGGGCTTGCCTTCACGGTGACAGGACAGATCGAGGCTGATCGTGGCAAGGGCGTCGAGCACCTTGCATGCTTCGATGGCGGTGTCGCGAATGGCAGTCGATTCCATTAGGCTGGATCCTGCGGTGGGAGATCGTTGGGGGAAGACTCAGGAAGCCGCGCGGCGTCGGGCGAGGCGCCGCACGTGCGCCAACATTAACGCAATGTCGCGGCTTTTGTCGAAGAACCCCCCTGCGCCCAGCTCGGCGGCGCGCTCCCGATAATGCGAGCTGGTGAGATTCGAAAGGACAACTGCCGCCGGCCTTGGCCGATGTTGCGCCTGCAATTTTTCCAGCACATCGAAGCCGCTGCCCTCGCGCAGCGCGAGGTCGAGGATGAGGAGATCAGGCCGGCGCGACTCGATCTCGGCGAGCGCCGTTCGGGCATTGTCCGCATTGCCGACGACCGCCACGTCCGGCTCCTCGGCCAACAGGCGAAGCAGCAGGTTCGCCATGATCGGCGAATCCTCGATGAGGTACACGGTCAACGGTGCTGCCGTGATGTTCACAGGCCCACACGCAAAGCGTTGAATGATGCGCATGGAAGCACGGGGTCGGGCATAAGGGCCCGAGACGTGCCTTTGTAGGACTGGGCCTACGGCGCTTCGGGCCGAGCCTTGGGTACTGTCCAGGACGTCTGCGCGAGGGCGCAGGGTGTGGAGGACTGCAGTCACCGGAGTCCGAGGGCGCCGTAGGGAAAATCCTACAGACCTCGCAACGCCACGCGGGCCGCGCGATTTGGAGGGTCCGCCTTTTTCATCCACAGCGCATTGTCCACAATTTCTGTGGATGATGATGTGGATAAGGCCTTCAACATCGCTGCTAAGTGCCTCACCTGCTTGAGGTTACGTTGACTCGCCACATCGTCGGGCAAGGATTTACCGTTGCACATCAAGATGTTGTATTCCTGATCGGGGCCTGCCGGGCCGGCGTGCTGGTGGCGCTTTACACGTGGCGGCCGGATGTGATCGGCGGTTTCTCGTTCAGGACAATCCAGCGCCTCTTGTCGACCCTATGCAGCCTCGGGACCGGCGCACTACCCGCTGCGAGCGATAATCCGTGATGCGCGGCCGCAGCCGGATTGCGCCGCGCACGCATCCCACCGCCTCGTATCGCAAGGAGCTTCGATGCATCCGCTCGTCAGTCCGCCCGACCTGCGCGAACATCTCGACGATCCGGAGTGGGTCATCGTCGATTGCCGCCATGACCTGGCGAATCCGGAATACGGTCCTGCCGCCTACGCGCTGGGCCACATTCCGGGCGCCTATTTCTTGCACCTGGATCGCGACCTTTCCGGGCCGCTGCACCGCGCCGACGGAACCTTCCGGGGCCGTCACCCGTTGCCTGACCGCGACGTGCTTGCGCAGCGCCTGGGCACCTTCGGCGTCGGGGCGGATACGCCCCTGATCGCCTACGATGACGCCGAAGGCATGTACGCATCACGGCTTTGGTGGCTCGCGCGATGGCTCGGACACCCGCGCGTGGCGGTTCTCGAGGGCGGCCTCAAAGCGTGGCGCGACTACGGCTTCGAGGTGTCCACGGCGCCGCCTGCCCCGCGGCCAGCGGACAAGCTGGTACCGCGTACACCGCTGCTACGCACCATCGAGGCTGAGTCCCTGTTCGATGCGCTTGGCACCGACCGGTACCGCATCATCGACGCGCGTTCACCCGAGCGTTTTCGCGGCGAGGTGGAGCCCCTCGACGCGAAGGCCGGCCATATTCCCGGCGCGCGCAATCGCCCGTTCCGTATGAACCTGAACGCCGAGGGTCTTTTCAAATCGGCCGACGAGCTGCGCCGCGAATTCGAGACGGTCATCGATGGTGCCGAAGGCGAGCAGGTGGTCCATCAATGCGGGTCGGGCGTGAGTGCCTGTCACAATCTGCTGGCGATGGCAGTGGCGGGCATGGAGCCCGGCGCGCTGTATCCGGGCTCGTGGAGCGAATGGTCGTCCGACCCCACGCATCCGGTCGCGACAGGAAGCGGCACGTGAGTTCCGGTGGCTAATGGGGTCAGGTTACTTTATCCGTGGATACAGTAACCTGACCCCACTAGCCATAAAGTAACCTGACCCCATTAGCCGGACCCCATTAGCCGATCCAGTAGAATCGCGACGGCGAGGCGCACACGGCCCACGCCGATGCGACTGCGCGAGCGGAACCCGATGGCCCAATCACCTTCCACCGACCACGCCAGCGAACCCGTCGACGCGCTCGCGCTCGAGCGGGCGTTCCTGGATGGGCTCGGCATCACCGACCTCCACCTGCCCGACGGGCTCAACGTGGAACTCATGCGTACGGTCGGCGCACTCCTGCGCGAAACCACGCAGGGCACGATCGATCTCCTCCGCCTGCGTGCGGAAGCCAAGAGCAGCCTGCACGCGGATATAACGATGATTGGCAGCCAGGCCGTGAACCCGCTCAAGGCAGCATGGGATGCCGACGTTGCACTCGAGCATCTGCTGGCGCCGCAACGCAGTGACATGATGAAACCGGTGCGCGCGGTGCTCGACGCGTACGACGACCTGCGCCTGCACGATCGCGGGCTCGCTGCGGGCATTCACGCCGCCGTGACTGGCCTGTTGGCGCGCTTTGCCCCGAAGGAAATCGAGCAGCTCGCCGGCCCCGGCTCGGGCCTCGATCACCTCATGCCCGGCAACCGCAAGGCACGGCAGTGGGATCTCCTGGTCGAGCGCTACGAGGATTTCTCGGTCGAAGCCAAGGAAGACTTCTGGGCCGTGTTCGAGAAGGAATTCCGGCGCGCGTATGCCGCCGGGCAGAGCGCGCAACAGACTCCCCCGGGGTAGCTGCCGCGCTCGCGCTACTCCACTGCGTCGCTGCTCTCGCGCAGCACGCCGGCGGCCATCCGCAGCAATCCCGACACGTGCGCCAGCATGTTGAGCAGCAATTGATCGTAGAGATCCCGGTCGATCCCGCGGATCTCCTCGAGGTTCTTGCGTGACAGGCTGTACGTGACGCTTTCCTCCTCGGCGAGGGCGCTGCCGACCCACGTGCCATTCGTCAGCATCGCCGTCTCGCCGAACATGACGCCGGGCGCGAGCGTCAGCACGCGCCGTCGTTTCTGGCGGTCGTTCGGGTCCTCCGCGAAGATGCTCACGGCACCGCGCGCAAGCAGATAGAGCCGGTCGCCGGGTTCGCCTTCCCGGAAGAGTCCCGAACGCGCAGGAAAGAGTTGCCGGTCGAGGTACGGCTTCATGCGCTCGAGCTGCGCTTCCGTCAGGTGAGCCATCAGCGCGAATTCGCTCAGCCGCATCTCGCGCCGCGTGTCCTCGAGTTGCGCCTCGGCCAGGAGCTGCCGCTCCGCCCACTCCAGCGCATGGTCGGTGTCGGGGAACCACTCGGGATGGTATTTCTGCGGGAACGCACCGGCGGCCTGCAGCGCGCGGCCCAGCGGGCTCGTTGCGCTCAGGTGCGCGAGCAGCAGCTTGGTGCCGCTTTGTGCGAGCCGGTGCGACAGGCGCTCGAGCATCAGCGCGCCGGACGCGTCGATCATGGTCACCCGGCGCAGGTCGAGAATCATGAAGCTGGCACCCTCGGCGGCGCGCAATGCCTCCGCCGCGAGCCGGTCGACGGTGCCGAAGAAGATCGCGCCATCGACCTCGATGATGCGGATGCGGTGGCCTTCCGCGCGGAGCACGCTCGCCGGAACGGTGGGATACATCCGCCGCGAGGCGCGATTGAGTCCGGTGCTGACCGAGCGCACCAGGGAGCGGTTCATTGCTGCGATGAACAGCGCCATCGACAGCACGAGACCCGTAACGACCGCCTCGACCAGGCCGAACGCGGTCATGCCGGCGACGAGCGCCACGACCAGGAGGTTGAGCCACAGCTCCGCATCGTACTGTCCCCGCCGCGCCCGCTGCACCATCGCCCCGAACCAGCGGTCGATCAGCCCGAAGGCCAGCATGGCCATGATCCCGGACAGCACAGCAACCGGAATGAGCTGCAGCAGCGCACCGCCATAGCGCAGCAAGCCCACGAGTGTCAGCGTGGTCGCTAGGCTGCCGACGAGCTTCAGGGCACCGGCACGATGGGCGACCATCGAGTGCTTCGACGAATACGCGAGCGGGACGCCGCCGAAAAGGCCCGACACCATGTTGCCGAGACCGAGCGAAATCAGCAGCCGGTTGGGCTGATGCGTGGTGTCGAGCGGGCCGTCGGCCTCGCCGACCGCGGCGACGAGACTGTCGAGTGAACCCACGAGGGCAATCGTCGGCGCCGTGACCAGCAGCACCGACGCATGCTGGCGGATGAGGTCGACCCCACGCGACATCAGCGCGCCGAACGCATCCGGCGCCGGCACGTGGCCGCCCAGCGCTGGGACGTGGCCGCCGACGTCGGCCTCGAAAAGGCGTGACAGCACCACCGCGAGCGCAGTGCCGAGCGCGACCCCGGCAAGCTTCGACGGCGCCTTCGGCCAGCGCCTGCGTACGAGCACCACCACCGCGATGGTGAACAGCGCCAGCAGAGCGCTCCACGGGTTGAATGCGCCGTGCCCGGCCCCCTCGCCATGGGCGGTACCCTCGTGCGTGCCGAGCATCTCGGGCAGTTCGTACACGATGAGCTTGATGGCGAGTCCCGTCATCAGGCCCGCGATCACCGGATACGGAACGAAGCGCGCGATGTTGCCGAGGCGCAGCAGGCCGAACATCACCTGGATGAGTCCGCTCAACAGGAGGCACAGCGCAGCCAGGAACACGATGTCCGGCGTCGACGTGCCGTCGTTGGCGAGCTTCATGGTGAATGCCGCGAAGACGAACACGGTGGAAGCGCGCGGCACTTCGTTGGGCAGCAGCGGCGAGCCGCGCAGCACCGCGCTCAGGTTGCCGAAGAGCGCCGCAGCGAAGGCTGCCCGCACCGCCGCTTCGATCGCCACGTTCTCGAGATGCCCGAAGGCGATGAGACCGAGCGGCAGCATCAGCGCCAGCAACACGAACGCCGATGTCGCGCCGTTGGCGATCTCGCGCGCGGCCTCCGCGATCGTGAAAGGAGAGGGCACTTCCAGTGCAACATGCTCCGCCATCGGGACTCCTCGAAGTCGCGCGGACAGACCCCGCGCGACGGCATGGAGTGTAGCGTCGACGGCAGTGCCGCGCACCTGTGGACGCGGGCATCGCGGCGGACCCGTGGCTCGCTTGACGCGCTGCACCGCAGGCCCCATCCTCCGCGGCGATCGGGGCGATGGGCCACGCGCGCTTTGTGGTGCACGAAGCGCATCGACCCGCCGCCGCACCCTTCAACGACCACGATCCGGCCGCGTCGCATGTCCGCACTGACGATCACCGTCACCCGCCAGAACAACGAAGCCGTCACCGAGCCGCTGCATGCCGAGTTTGGCGTCGGGGGCGGCACGATCGGGCGCTCCGCAGGCAGCACGCTGCTCCTGCCGGATCCCGACCGCCAGATTTCGCGCACGCATGCCATCGTCGAGATGCAGGGCACCGAATTCGTGCTGCGGGACCAGGGCTCGGCCACACCGGTGATCGTGAACGGGCAAGCGCTTGGCAACGGCCGCTCGACGCGCATCAAGGCCGGCGACGAGATCGTCATCGCGCATTACACGATGCGCGTGGAGAGTCCGCTCGCCGATGACGCGACCGTGATGATCCCCGCTGCGACGCGCGTGCCTCCGGCGTCGGCACCCTCCGAAGCCGACATCTCGATGATCGGAACGGTGTTGTCCTGGTCCGAGGAAGGCATGCCGGGCCCGGCCGACGGCATCCAGACGGTGATCGTGCCCTCGCCGGTCGCAGCGCAGTCCAGTGCGCCGTCACTGTCGGGGGTGGCCGATCCTTTGCCGGCCAGCGACGCGAGCGCCATCGCACCCGCAACGGATCGCGCGGCGGAGGTCGCCCCCGCGCCGGCGGCAGCCATCGCCACGTCTGCCGACCTCTAGCCCCGCGGCGCCGACCATGGCCCCCGATGCGATCGGCTCGGCCGCTGAGGTCGTGGCTTCGGTCCCTCCGGCACCCAGTGGTGATGCGGGTGCGCCCGCGACCACCGACGCGCTGTTGCGCGCGCTGCTCGAAGGCGCCGGCGTGCCGCGTTTGAACGTCCCCGGGGGTCTCACCCCGGAGTTCATGCGGTCGCTCGGACAGATGCTGCGCGAGACGATCCGCGGTCTCCTCGACCTGTTGCAGGCGCGCGCGATGACCAAGCGCGAAGTGCGGGCCGACGCCACCGTGATCGTCGCGCACGACAACAATCCGCTGAAGTTCTCGCCGACCATCGAGGCAGCGATGGCGCATCTGCTCGTGCCCCGCGGCACCGGCTTCATGCCCCCGGTGCGGGCCGTCGCGGACGCGCACGACAGCCTGCGCTCGCATCAGCTCGCGTTCGTCGCGGGGATGCAGGCGGGGCTCGCGTCGGTGCTGAAACGCCTCGATCCCGGCGCGCTCCAGCAGCGCTCGGGCCAGCCATCGCTGGTCGGCTCGTTCGTGCCGAGCACGCACAAGGCGCGGCTGTGGGACGACTACGCGGCATTGCACGCGCAGATCGTGCGCGACGCCGACGCCGATTTCCAGTCGCTGTTCGGGCGCGAATTCCTGAAAGCCTACCAGTCGCAGGTCGAGCGCTTGCGCGACCAGACCGGCAGTCACACGATCGCCTGAGCGACCATGCGCCTTGCGATCTCCGCACTTTCGAAGCCTGGCGGCCGCGAGCCCAACGAGGATGCGTTCGGGTGCTGGTCCTCGGAGACGGCGAGCTTCTGCCTGTTATGCGACGGCGCGGGTGGACACGGCGGCGGCGAGGTTGCGTCCAAGATCGCGGTGCGGGTGGCGCTGGCAAAGTTTCAGGCGGTACCGGAGTGCACGGCGAGTGCCATCGAGGCGGCGATTCGCGCTGCGCAGGACGGCATCCTGAGCGCACAGAGCAGCGGCGATGGCGTCGCCCACATGCGCGCCACCGCGGCCGTGCTCGCGATCGACACGGCGCGCGCGGTTGCCCAATGGGGCCATCTCGGCGATACGCGTCTCTATTGCTTCCGCGCCGGGCGCATCATTGCCCGCACCAAGGACCACAGCGTGGTGCAACGCATGGTCGACGCCGGTTATCTCACGGACGGCGACGTGCGCACTGCCCCCGATCGCAGCCGCCTGTTCGCCGCGCTGGGCCAGGAAGAGAACTTCGCGCCCGCGATCTCGGCCCCGCTGCCGCTACAGCAAGGCGATGCGTTTCTGCTCTGCACGGACGGGTTCTGGGCGCACGTGAGCGACGACGGCATGCTGGCGGCACTCCGCGAGTCCACGTCGAGCGAGGCCTGGCTGAGCCTCATGGAGCGCGAGGTGATCGCGCGCGGCGGTGACGGGCAGGACAATTATTCGGCGCTGGCCGTCTGGTGCGGCGATTTCCCGCGGTCCAGTGCGTGAGTGCCGTCGAGCACGCGCGCGCTGGCCGCGGGGTGACAGCATGGTCGCGAGTGGGCATCATGCGTCATTCCGGTTCTGCGTGGGCGCAGGAGGGTTGGGAGACAGGGATGCAGAACGATAAGAAGCAGTCCTTCGCAGGGAAGCCGTGGTGGATCATCACCGCGGCAGTGCTGCTGGCGGTTGCTGGCTGCGCGACACCGCCCGGCGCAGGTCCCGGGGGAACCACCGCAGCGCCCGCGGCAATCCCTGCTGCGCCGCCCCCGGCGGCAGCTGCCGAGCCGCCGAAGCCCGCGCCGGGACCGGAGCTCACGCCCGCGCAGGCAAAGGCGCAGGCGCAAAAGCATGCGATCGAGGCCGTCGACCAGCTGCAGAACGGCGACGAGGCTGGCGCGCGGCAGACGCTCGATCAGGCGTTGACACTCGATCCGGCCAACGAGCTGGCGAAGAACCTGCGTGACCAGATCCTCGCCGATCCACAGAAGGAGCTCGGGAGCGTCTTCTTCCGCTACACGGTGCAGCGCGACGATTCGATGTCGAAGCTCGCGCAGCTGTATCTCGGCGATCGCTTCCGCTTCTACATTCTCGCCCGCTACAACGAGATCCCGAACCCCAGCCGCTTGGCGGCAGGGCAGGTGATCAAGATCCCGGGCAAGGGCCCCATCGCGCCACCAGCGGCCACGGCGCGCCCCGGCCGCGAAACCGCGGAACCCGCGCGAGCATCCGAGCCCGAGATCCCGGCACCGCCGCCCACTCCGCAGGTGGATGCGAAGGCGCTTGTCGCCAAGGGCCAGCAGATGCAGAAAAGCGGCGATCTGGAGGGCGCGTATGCCGCTTTCAGCGACGCCGCGAAGCGCGAGCCGGGCAATCGCGAGGCCGTCACGCAGCGCGATGCCGTCAAGACGATCCTGATCCGGCGCTACGAGCGCGAAGCCGTGCAGGCCTTTCAGCGGCAGAACCTGGATGTCGCCATTGCGCGCTGGACCAGCGTTCTCGATCTCGATCCGAACAATCAGAAGGCTCGGCTCGAGCGTGACCGGGCAGCCGACCTCAAGAAGCGGATCACCGAGAAATTCGGAGGTTGAGCAGCGCCATCGTGCGGTGTCAGGCTGACGGCCGACCCGCCAATGGACACGCCTTGCAGGCGCGGCTTCAGCTTCGCGATGTCGGGACTGACGTGCCGACCACAGACGCTGCACATCGCGATCGTCCCGGCGAAGCAGCCCAATCCGTCAGGCGGCCTACGAGGTCCGCCTCCTATTTGGCGGGCGCCTTCTCGATCTGCCTGAGGCGTGCCTGCGCCAGCCGGGCCTCGGCGAGGCGCGTCGCGGCTTTCACATTGGCGGGGTCGTAGCGCACGCTCGTTTCGAGCGCCTGAATGGCGACCGCCAGATCCGTGCGTTCCGCGCGGGTGCCCCGTTCGTAATAATCGTTGGACAATGCCTTGCGCAGTGACTGGATGCGCGTCGCCCATCCGATCGCCGCATCACCGCGCAGCGCGACCGCGGCGGCATACAGGTTCAGCGCCTGCTCGCGCGCACCCTGCGTCTCCAACTCGCGGCCGCGATCGAACACCGCTGCGCCAATGCGCTGGCGGCCGGCGCGGTCCTGGGGGTTCGCAGCCACCCACGCGCGCAGCTCGCGCAACCCCCCGTCAAGGTCGCCAGCGTTGAACATCTCGAGACGCTGCTCGATGTCGTACGCGATCGCGGCATCGGCGGCTACGCGGGCGCTGCGCGTGACCGGCGCGCGCGGTTCTTCCGGACGCACCTTGGCGGCGCGGTCGGCCTGGATGCGTCCGAGCTTGCGCTTCTCGATCTCGCGCAGGCCGCGGGCGGCGTCGCTATTTTCCGGGTCCAGTGCCAGCGCGCGCAGGAAGGCGGTGCTCGCGCGATCGGAGTCACCGGCGCGTAGCGCTGCATTGCCTGCCTCGACGTCCTCGGCGAGTCGCGCATGCATGGCAGCGCGCGTGCTCGCAAGCTCCTGCCGGTACACCGGCTCATCCGGTGCGAGCAAAGTCAGCAGATGCCAATCGGTGGCGGCGGCCGCGAGATCGCCGCTCGCGCGATGCGCCAGGGCGCGCTGCCGCCAGGTGTCGATGGTCGAGGCGAGGGGATTGCTTGGTGCAGCCCGTGGCACGGCGACGGCCGGTGTCGCCGGCTTTTCCGATGGGGTCACTGGCACTTCCGCGCATCCAGCCAGCGCGGCCGCCGTCACCACGTACAGGCGCACGATCCGGGACATCGCTCAGCGGCCCGGAAAGCGCGAGAACGTCACGAGCTTGGCCTTGAACGCCTCGAGGTCCTGATCGCCGAAGATCATGCTCCGCCGCAGCATGTACGGATAGGCGAAGAAGCCGTTGCCGCCAGGCGTGACCGTGACGCCCACCGGTACCTGCAAGCGCGTCAGCTCGCCGACGACCGTTTCGTTCACGTCGCCGTAGGGGTAGGCGTACGTGGTGCTCGCCACATCGAGCCGGTCCTTGATCGCGGTGATGGGCACCTCCACCTCGCGCCGGATGCGTTCGCGATAGCGCGCCTCGGATTCATCGGGGAGGCGCTGCGTAAGGTTGGCGTGCGTCTTGGAGTGCGGCTGGATCTCGATGACGCCCGACGCGAGCATCTCCTTCATCAGCGGCCACGTCAGGGCATCGGAAGCGCCGACGAAATCGGTGTAGAGGAATACCGTCGCCGGAAAGCCGTACTTGCGCAGCACGGGGAAGGCGATCTCGTACGTCGACCGGTAGCCGTCGTCGATCGTGATCACGACGGTCTTCTTCGGCAGCGGCTCCTTCGCGTCGAGGAATGCCCGCATCGCGGCGAGCGGCACGACGTGATAGCCGTTCCGCGCGAGGTAATCCATCTGCGCCTCGAACGCCGCCTTGGTCACGGTGAGCTTGCTGCTCTTCGGCCCGAACCGGTGATAGCAAAGGATGGGAATCGTCTGAAAGCCGTTCGCGTACACGCCAACGGCATTGTGCTGGCGCAGCGGGATCACCACCGTCTGGCCGCGCTGCACGCGCTCGATGCCATTGAACTCGGCAATGCGCCACGCCTGGTCCGCGCGACCGAGATAGCTCCGGGCGAGTGCGGCCAGGTCCTCGCCTTCGCCAACCGTGACGATCGCGAAGTCGTCGTCGCGCGCAATGAGCGGTCCGCGCTCGACGGGTGCGGGCTCGACGACGGGCGCCGGCGCGAATGTCGGCGGACCCGGCGGCGTGGCACAACCCGCAAGCACCAGGGCCCCGAGCAGTGCAACCGCGAAGCTGCCTTTAGCGCGTGGCAGGCGGAGCGGCAGGCGCGGGCGCGTGGGCGGCTTGCGCATCATGACGCGATTCGAGGGCGGCGGCGGTGGCGTCAAAGGTCGCGTAGAGCTCGCCGAATTCGTCCCTGCGCGTTTCCTTGATCCGGTAGTCGTAACGGCCGTGGCCGAGCTCCTCCAGCGAGTTCTTGAGGACGCGCATCGGGCCCGAGAAGCGCCGCGCGAGGAAGTAGCTCCCGAGCGCCACCGCCGCGGTCGTGACTGCCGTAAGGATCGCGAGCAACAGCAACATCAGATTTGCGACGTGCGTCAGCGGCGCCTCCAGCAATCCGAGATGCACCTGGCCGATATGCTTGTTCTGGAACAGGATCGGTGCGTTGAAGTCGAGCACGTTCGGGCCGGTGGAGCGGCGCACGCTGAACACCTTGACGCCCGGGTCCTTCGAGTCCACGGGCGTCGCGCCCTCCTGCACGTACTTGGTGCCGATCTGCGCCGGGTCCTTGCTGCCGCGGACGATCCCGTCGTGGTCGATGACCAGGATGCTGTCGAAGTCCTGTCCGCTCGCCGTTTCCTGCACGAACACTTCGATCGCCGCCCAGTCCTCGGACAGGAGCGGCACGGCGTTCTGCGAGGCCATGAACTTGGCGAGCGAGCCGCCGTAGTCCTTCACCTGGTCCATCATCGCGGCGTACTGCTGCTTGTAGAGCACCAGCGCGGTCACGCTCATGGTGACGGCGACGAGCGCGGCCATCATCACCGCCCAGCGCAGTCCCATCGAGATCGTGCGCCCGCGGCCCTTGGACTTGCCTTCCTCGGCGAGCTCCGCTGCGACGCCGGACAGTGCCTTCGCGAACTCCTCGCCGGTCTGGAAGCGCTTCTCGGGCTGCTTCTTGAGCGCACGTTCGATGATCCGGCGCAGGCTGTGCGGCAGATCCGGGCGCACCTTGTCGATCGGCGCGGGCTCGGCTTTGGTGATCTTGTAGGCGACGCTGATCAGCGTGTCGCCTTCGAATGGCAGCGCGCCCGTGAGGAGCTGGTACAGCACCACCCCGGCCGAGAAGAGATCCGAGCGCGCGTCGACCTTCTGCCCCAGCACCTGCTCGGGCGACATGTAGTGCGGCGTGCCGAGCACGTTGCCCACCTGCGTCTGCTGGGTGGCGTCGCTGTCGTCGATGCGGCAGATGCCGAAATCCGCGACTTTCACCGTGTGGGTGTCGCCGCTCAGCATGATGTTGCCAGGCTTCACGTCGCGATGGACGATGCCCTTGCGGTGCGCGTAGTCGAGGGCGCGGGTGAGCTCGATGCCGATCTGCACGATCTCGGCGGTCGAGAGCGTCTTGCGCTCGCGCAGGTAGTCGGCAAGCGTGGGCCCGTCGACCAGCTCCATCGCGATATAGGGATGGTTGCCGTCCTCGCCGACGTCGAACACCGTGACGATGTTCGGATGCGACAGGACGCCGGCGCCCTTGGCCTCGCGCAGGAAGCGCGTGTGGTACTCGCCGTCTTCGCGCAGCTGCGACTTGAGCAGCTTGACGGCGATGGTGCGGTTGATCTCGGGGTCGTAGGCCTTGTAGACCGTGGCCATGGCCCCTTCGCCAACGAGCTCGCGAATCTGGTAGCGCCCCAGTCGTTCGATCACGTGACTGGTCTGAGGTGCGGGCAATGCCATCGAGACTCGGACGCCGGTTGTTGGTGCGCGCGAGTATGCCAGAAACCGCGGCCCCGGGCGTACCGCCGGGCCCCGCCGCAAAGCGCGGCCGTCGGGGTGCGAGGCGGATCGCCTAAGCTAGCGTTCTTTCGCCGTGTCAGGCACCGCCATGTCCATGCTCGCGCAAGCCGCCGTGTTCCTCGGCACCGCCGTGTTCCTCGTGCCGCTGTTCCGGCGCCTGAAGCTCGGCGCCGTGCTTGGCTACCTCGCGGCCGGGGCGCTCATCGGCCCCTGGGGGCTGCGCCTCATCGGCGACGTCGAAACCACGCTGCAGTTCGCCGAGCTCGGCGTGGTGCTGCTGTTGTTCCTGGTCGGACTGGAGCTCGAGCCTACGCGGCTCTGGGCGTTGCGGCGTCCGGTGTTCGGCCTCGGTGGCGCGCAGGTCGTCATCACCGGCGTGCTGCTCGCCTACGCCGGGCATGCGTTCGGCCTGACATGGCCGGCGGCGGTGATCGCGGGCCTCGGCCTCGCCATGTCGTCCACGGCACTCGTGCTGTCATCGCTCGGGGAGCGTGGCGAGCTCGATTCCCCGCACGGCAGGACGGCCTTCGCGATCCTGCTCTTCCAGGATCTCGCGGTCATACCGCTGCTGGCACTGTTGCCGCTCTTGTCGCCGGAAGGTGCGCAGGGCACCGGCGGCTGGACGGCCGCCGCCAAGGGTGTCGCGGCGATCGTCGGCGTGATCGTGGCGAGTCGGGTGGTGGTCCGTCCCGTACTGAAGCTCGTCGCCCGCTATGGTGGCCAGGAGGTCTTCACGGCGGCCGCATTGCTCGTCGTGGTCGGCGCGTCGTTGCTCATGGAAGCGATCGGCCTCTCGATGTCGCTTGGCGCCTTTCTCGCCGGCGTGCTGCTCGCCGACTCCGAGTTCCGGCACGAATTGCAGGCGGATGTGGAGCCGTTCAAGGGGCTGCTGCTCGGGCTCTTTTTCATCGCCGTGGGCATGAGTGCGAACCTGTCCTTGCTGGCCGAGCGGCCGTTGACCGTTCTTGGTCTCGCCTTGGGACTCATGGCCGTCAAGGCGCTGCTGCTCGCCGGGATCCTGCGTGCCGGGAGAGTCACGTCGGCGACGTCGCAGCGCGTGGCCGTGCTGCTCGCGCAAGGCGGGGAATTCGCCTTCGTGCTGTTTGCGGCGGCGGCCGATCTCAAGGTCTTTCCGGAGGCAACGTCCCAGCTGCTGGTCCTGGTCGTGACGGTTTCGATGTTGCTTGCGCCGCTCAGTTTCGCGCTGCATGAACGCCTGCTCACCCGGTGGCTCGAACGCACGCGCGAACCCGAGTTCGATGTGATCGACGGACCGGGCAATCCGGTGATCATCGCCGGCTATGGACGCTTCGGACAGATCGTCTCGCGGGTGCTGCGCATGAGCGGCATTCCATTCACGGTGCTCGAGGCGAGCTATCAGCAGGTCGACTTCGTGCGCAAGTTCGGGGCGAAGGTGTATTACGGCGATGCTTCGCGCCTCGATCTCCTGCAGTCGGCGAGGGCAGGGCAGGCGAAGCTCTTCGTGCTGGCGATCGACGACGTCGAAGGGTCGATGCGCGCGGCGAATGTCGTGCGCCGGCATTTTCCCGACCTGCCGATTCTCGCCCGGGCCCGCAATCGCGTGCATTACTTCGCCCTGCGCGATCTCGGGATCAAGGTGATCGAGCGCGAGACCTTTGCGGCGAGTTTGCTGATCGCCCGCGAGGCTCTGATGCACAATGGCTTCGATCCGGAGAGCGCCGAGCGCGCCGTGGCACTGTTCGAGCGGCATGACCGCGAGCAACTGAACGTGCAGTACGCGGTCCATCAGGATGAGGAGAAGGTGATCCAGACGACCATGCAAGCCGCAGAGCAATTGCGCGAGTTGTTCGAGGCCGACGCGGCACGGCGCGCGGCCGAGGAAGATGCGCGCGCGACCACACCGGTGCCCGCGGCGTGATGGCGATTCGAACACTGAGGGGCGAAACGCGATGACCGCCATCGCCGTGCCCTTGCGCACACCTGGCCGCTACGCCGATCTCGCGACCAGCCTCGGGCTCGCCGACGTGGCGCTGGCGCGTGCCACCGGTGCGCCGCGCATCGACGGCAACAAGGTGCGCGTGCTGCGTGATGCCGCCGAAAACTTTCCTGCGTGGCTGGAGGCGATCCAGTCGGCCGAACGCACCATCTTTCTCGAGCAGTACATCTTCGCGAACGACGCCATCGGGCGCGAGTTCGCGTCGGTATTGGCGCGCAAGGCGCGTGAGGGCGTGCGGGTGCGCGTGATTTACGACTGGCTCGGAACCTCGCGAGCCGGCGCTCTCTGGGCGGAGCTTCGCGCCGCCGGCGCACATGTGATCTGTTTCAATCCGTTCCGCTTCGACGCGCCGCTCGAATGGTTCTCGCGCAATCATCGCAAGCAGATCATCGTGGATGGGCGGATCGGCTTCGTTTCAGGACTGTGCATCTCGTCGCGCTGGGAAGGCGATCAGGCAAGACGGCTCGAGCCCTGGCGCGACACCGGCATCTCGATCACGGGCCCCGCCGTGGTGGCGCTGGAAGAAGCGTTCGCGCAGTCGTGGCGTGCCGCGGGCGGCGAACCCATTCCCTCCGAAGATCTGGTGGCACTCGAGCAATCGGTGATCACGGGCGACACGCCGGTGCGCGTCGTTGCGGGCATGCCCAATGCCGCGGGCCTCTTCCGCCTCGACCAGGTGATCGCCTCGGCCGCGCGCCGGTACCTGTGGCTCACCGATGCGTATTTCGTCGGTGTATCACCGTACGTGCAGGCGTTGTGCGCGGCTGCACAGGATGGCGTCGACGTGCGCCTGCTCCTGCCGGGCGCGAGCGACATCCCGGCGCTGCGGCCACTGTCGCGCGCGGGCTATCGGCCACTGCTTGCCGGCGGCGTGCGCATTTTCGAGTGGAATGGCTCGATGCTCCATGCGAAGTCCGCCGTGGCAGATGGACTGTGGGCGCGCATCGGCTCGACGAACCTCAACTTCGCGAGCTTCATGCACAACTGGGAGCTCGACGTCGCCATCGAGGATCCACGGCTGGCCGAGCAGATCGCCGACATGTACGAGGACGACCTCGCGCGCTCTACGGAAGTCGTGCTGACCAAGCGCAATCGCGTGGGATTCGCGGGCGAGGTTCGGCGGCCGCGCCGCGATCAGCGGGGCGTACGCCGCTCGCGTGCGGGCAGCGCGGCACGTGCCGCGGCCGGCGCGATGAGCGTCGGCAGTGCGCTGGGCGCGGCGCTCACGAATCGGCGATTGCTCGGTCCGGCGGAGGCCGGCCTGCTCCTTCAGCTCGGCATGGGTTCCCTATTGCTGGCGCTGATCGCTGTCGCCTGGCCGCGCGTTCTGGCGGTTCCGGTCGCCATCGCCGCGGCATGGCTCGGGGCCGCGACCCTGTGGAAAGCGTGGAAGCTTCGGCGTGCCGGGCGGGCGGCTCCGCCGGTCATCCCGGTGCCCACGGCGGTGCCTCCACGCGAGGCGCCGCCGCCCGGCGCCGACCGGCCCGCGACTGGCGAGCCGGATCGCTAGGCTGATATAATCACGCCCTTTGCGCCCGTAGCTCAGTTGGATAGAGTACCTGGCTACGAACCAGGGGGTCGTGGGTTCAAATCCTGCCGGGCGCGCCAATATTCAAGCACTTAGCCGGTCCTGCGTGACCGGCTTTTTGCTTTCTGCGTGACTCCTGCGTGACTTTTTCCCACGGTTACCGGCTCGCGACTCGCAACAGCGTGATGCTCGGCGTCGCTTTGGACGCGCAGATCCGACTGCTCGCTGTGATGAGCTCGCCGATCTCGGCCGCCGAGTAGTGCGTGGTGATATCGCCGTTCTTGTGCCCGAGTAGCACCTTGCGCGTTTCGAGTGTTACGCCTGCGGAGCGAAGCCGACGCCCGTACGTGTGCTTTAAGTCGTGCACACGGACGTTCCCAAACACCGGCGGGCACGGGCGACCAAGCTCCTGTTCATAATGCTCGGCCGCCTCCCGGCGCGCCCGTTGCCAGGCCGTGTTGTTCATCCGGGCGATTGGCTGGTCTCGATGTGTAAAGACGTGTGTCGCGTGCTGGCTACGGCGCGCCTCGATAACTGCGCGTGCCGTTTCGTTCATGACGACCAGCCGGTCCTCCGTATTCTTCACATTTCCGCCTGGGATGACAAACACCGACGTGTGCAGCTCCGGTACCCGCTGCTCCCACTCCCAGCGCAGACCGCACACCTCACTCTCCCGTGTTCCCGTATTCACCTTGAACAGCGCCATTTCGGCGAGGTGCTTCGGTAAGTACGAAAACAAGAGACGCTGCTCGTCCCACCCTAACGGGTACGGTGCACGGGCATGGCGGTTCTTCGGCATTTCCAGCAGTGGCGGTGCCATCGGCAGCCACGGCCGGCTATCTTCGGTTCGCCACTTCCGTGCGGCCAGATTCAGGATATGGCGCACCACTTCCAGCGTGCGCTTGACCGTCGTCGGGCTCACCCCGTCCACTTCGAGCCGCTGTTTCTTGAACGCCACCAGCGCGGGCGTCTCGTTGTGAATCGCGGCGAGGTCCAGCTCGCCAATCCACGGTTCGATCAACCCGATGTGATAAGCGTCAGTGTCGATGCTGCGCTTGTCCGCTTTCTCGCTCAGGTATCGGACGCATGCTTTACCGAAAGTTCGGCGAGCAGCGCTTTCGCGGTCAGCTTGGCTTTTGACCTCGGCGATGCGTCTGCGGAGCTCGCTTTCGGCCTGGCCGATGCTGACTTGTCCAAGTCGCGCGTAGATACGGACCCCTCGAAACGTCTTGTCGATGACTCTGTTTCCATCGGCATCGGTCGTGATGCCGGATGTTCTCGAACGTCCCATGTGCCGCCTCCTTTCCTGGCGGGACGCCCGGTGCGCGCCTTATGGTCATCCACCCAGGCGTCAAGATCAAGCCGGTCGAAGGCGATTGCTGAGGGACCCACCGGAATTTCAACCAGATACGGTCGGATGTCCCGCGCGAAAATGGTCGCGCCGACGCCGAGGTAGGCCGCAGCTTGGGGCAGCCGCAGCAGGCGCGGCAGGAGGATCGGAAGCACGATGAGGGTTGCAAGATACGTCGGCCGAGGCGTTGGTCGATCCTACGGCCGAGCATGCACTGCGAAAACCTGCTTGAGCGTAGGCCGGCGTACTCCGGCGAATGTCGCCAGCCCCACCGGTCATTAGCGCTGCGAGGAGGCGCGATTCAGCTAGCACCACACCAAACGGGCCCTGTAAAGGCGGACCGCACCCATCCACAGCTTGTTCGACAACATAACCAGACGGTGCGTTAGTAGCGAACGGGGATCGTAGGACGGCGGCTTGGACATTTTTCACAGGCTAGCCACCAATCGGGCAACTATCGCCGAACGGCACACGTGCGTTTGTCTTAGATCGAGAGCGCATCCCGAGCCCAGAGCGGAACAAAGTTGCCTGCGGAGGCGCGCCGCACGGTCTTCGCCGGTCGTGGCTGCCTGCTTTCGGCGGCCATTGGGTCGATGATGGGCTAGACCACCGCGTCAATTGCCCGCACGATTTTCTCTACGAGCACAGTTATCGAAGTGACGTCGGCTTGGGAAATTGGCCACTCGACCCGCGGAGAGGTAGGCTGAAAATCCGCCTCGTGAACAATGCTGTTTCTTCGGCGCACGGCCAACGTCAGATCGGTCCTTAACTGCTTGGCGTGTGCCTCCTTCTGCTGCGTAGTAGCGCCGAGGTGAATAGCAACGCTATTCCACAGTTCGATCGTCGAGATAAATCTGATCCCTTCGGCAACGTCGTCGGGGAACTGATATGTGATCCGGCCGAGTTGATCACGAACCTCCAGGTCGAAGAACGCCGCCGCTTGTGCAGGACTCGCCGCTTTCCTGATTCGCTCGAGCGCTTCAGTAGATAGGCGATGTCTGAAGTATTGCGCTGTTGCTGGCCGGGCTCCCTCGAAGATCGATACCATCCCTTGCGCTATCACTTCGTGTACGTAGAGATCGAGAGCACTCACCCGAGCCGCCCACTCCGCCCGGAGCACTTCCTCGGACCTGAGCGCAGGAGCCGCGTGTTGCGCGAGGTATGCGTAAATGGCACTCAGGTGGGCGCACCGATTCCACGCCTGCTCAAAAAGCGCTAGGGGTTTCAACCGGGACCTACGCTGTCAGCAAGAGCACCTTTTCAGCGCACGAGGCGAACGCTGTTTCGAACCTTTTCATGTCCTCCTTCGTCTGTTCCCAGACCGCGCCCTTTTGATCTAGTTGCTCAGCGGTGAGCGCATACACCGGTACCTGGAGTTCCTGAGATCGGGGAAGAAGACTGTTGAAGTCGGCCACATCAAGAATCGGTTGCCACGGCTCCTCGCCAAGTCGTTTGTTGAAATCTGCGGAATTGAGCAGCCCCGACTTTTCCAGTGCAGGAATTAGCACATCGCGCAAACCCGCCAGCAGTTGGTCGATCCAGTGCTGGAATGCTTGGCTCGCCTTACCGCCCCGCGGCCGGTATTTTTGGATGATCGCGCCGATGAATGTCGCGTTCGGATCGGGAAATGGGTAGTCCGCCTTCTGCAGTACGTCGATGCTGTACGCCTGCTTCGCCCATGCTTTCCACCGGGGCAGCGTATTCGCCAGCGACGACAACGCCATCGAAGAAAAGTAATCCGGGTGCAGGGGGACGATGAAGTAGTCGCTCGTCATAAGCAGGTTCTGATTTAGAGGTCCGAGACTCGGACTCATATCGACGAGGATGAAATCGGCTTGATAGTTGGCGCCGGTGGCGTCCAGAAGAAATTGGAGCGAACCGGGCAAGTTCCGGAGTGCAAGAAGAGACCCGCTAAGCTCTTGAGCGATACCGAGCGTGGTTTCGTATTCCGCCAGCCCGATGTGTCCCGGTAGCAAGAAGAGATTGGCGTTCCCGGGCACCTCAATGCATTCGACGCCGACGATTTGTTTCGGCTGCGATTCGAACGCCGGCGCGAGGCCATCCTTTACGTTGTTCGGCGGATTTGCCCTGTACGTGGCAGCAAGATCATCAACGCCCTTGAAGCCCATCACCATTCCGGTGAGATTGCACTGTGGGTCGAAATCAGCAAGGATCACACGTTTGCCCTTTGTGGCTAGCATCCAACCGAGGTTGAAGGCGGTAGTAGTCTTACTAACCCCGCCTTTGTGGTTGAACAGACAAATTGTCTTGGCCATTTGGGAACTCTCCGATGTCGTTGCAGCGCAATTCTGCTAGTTGTATTCGACGAAGAAACCGCGGGCGTCATCCAACGGTCCGTGGCCGTTGCTACCAGGGCCGCGCGATCCGAATTCTATGACAGACCCGGTTCGGTATCACCCATTCCTGTGGATCAGGGCAAGTCACTTCACGACTCTCGAAAGTCGTAGCGCGGAGTGATCGCTGAACTCACCAAGGACCGCTTTGGGTCGTTCTCTGTCGAAAGGAGCGGGAACGATTCGACGGGAGTCGGCCAGGAACTGGCGTTCTCTATTGAGAGCCTTCTGACCAGCTGAGCTGTCAGCAACCGTCGGCAGAAGACGGCATGGCGCCGGGCTTCTCGTTCAGCGCTGAAACAGCTGCGTCAACCCGGCTGGCCCCGCGCCGATCCCCAGCGGCATCGCGTCGTCAGCGACATCGGTGCACAAGACATGAACCGTCGTTGGGCTTCCTTCCCAACCGCGCAACCGGTAGTTCGCGTCTACGACTCGAGCCGATGCGTCCCACGGGTAGATCAACGCCAGCTCGGGGCACTGGAATGCGCCCGCATAGGCATGCAGCTGGTACATGTCTGCCTCCGCCGGGCTGGGGCGGCCCTTGCGGTCGGCAGGTGCCAGTCGCCGGCCTCGCACTTGTCGAAGATGAAGGGCGCGCGGCGAACGGCGATATTGACCGTGGTGCTCGTCTGCGGGGTGTGCTCCTGCAGGTAGCCCCACAGGGTGGCCTGCACGCCGCGCGTGCGCGGGCGCGTTGTTCGGCCTTGGCCTGCACCCACCCGTGCGCACGCGCTCGGTCACTCGCGCGGGCCGGTTCAGATCGGCCAGCGCAGCGGCGATCACCGCGCGCCAACCGTAACCGGACAGCGTCTCGTGCAGCCAAGTGTCGGGGTCCACCTGGCTGGGCGTGTCGGTGTACTCCAGCATCGTCTGGCGCAGCCAGTGCGTCTTGCCGGTGCCCGGCGGTCCGTAGAGGATCAGGTTGACCGGGGGCGGGGCCGGATCGGTCGAGGGATTTGCCAAAAGCGCGGGCAGGTCCGGTTCGCGCACCGCGGGTGCCGTGGCAGCGGTGGTGCTGTCGTCGTCCTCGGGCTGCCAGCGACTGACCAGCGGCGGATCGTAGAAGTCCAGCAGCTGCCCGGGGTGCGCAGCCTCCTGGGCCTCGCGCAGTTGAAGCAGCGCGTCGTCGAGCTGGCGGTCGCTCCAGTTGCGCAACTCGCGGCGAGATGCCACGCCATAGCCCTCGAGCACATGCCGGCGATCGTTGTTGGACGACATGCGCTCCACCTGGTCAGGAAACGTGAACCAGCGGAGCATGTGGCGGAACTGGCGGTCCCCGTCGCGCGGCACGGAGTCGATCCAGTCGATGAAGCGGTCGTAGTCAGCGAACAACACGCGGCGCTGGTCCACCGGCAGGGCCTTCAGCGCGCGCAGCAGCGCGACCAGGTAGGCCAGCTCCTTCCAGCGCAGGTTGTTGTAGGCCGTGCCTGCGGAGCCCACGCCGCGCAGCACGTCGGCGTCCAGCCACGGGCCGGTGGTCGGCAAGGGCTCGCCGGACCAGCCCCAGATACGCTCGATGTGTTCGCGCTTGACCTTCACGCCGATCTTCGACGGGAACAGCAGTAGCGCCCAGAGCAGGTCGGCCGCGAACTGCTGCGCGGAAGCACCGGCGTTGGCCAGCTGGCGTTGCAGCTTAGTCATGAAGTCGTCGCCGCCGGCATCGGGGCGGTCGACAACGTCGCGCTGCAGCACTTCGGCGTTCGCCGTGGTCCACAGCGCGCGGTTTGGCGCGAAGAGCGAGCCGTCTTCGATGAGGCAGGTATCGATCCAGCGGCGCGCGGCTTCGAGCAGCGGGGCGAGGTCGCGCTCGGCGATCTGGCGGGCCATGGTCTTGTTCTTTTCCCTTTGGTGTGGGTGGCGCAGCCGCGCTGCTGTTGCGGCGTGGCGGTTGTTCAGTCTGCGGGCATGGCGACGGACGGTCGCGCCGATCGCCGGGCCGAGGCGGCGCGGCGATCGAGCTTCTTGGGCGCGAGGTCTACGCCGGGCCGCTGCGCTGCATCGTCGCGCAGGCGCGCGAGCAGCGCGTCGGCGGGTTCGTCGTTCGGTTCCTGCGGCACGAGTTCGCCGCGAAACGCCTTTGCCAGCAGCGCCGGAGTGAGACGCTCGAGCTGGCCGCGGGCGGACTGGACCTTGGCTTGGAGGGAATCGGCGAGAGCTAAAAGGGATTCGACGCGGCGGACGATTTCGGCCTGTTCGGTCGGAGGCGCGATCGGTATTGGAGCTAGCCTCACTTCGGACAAGTTCAAGACGGGCATGTCCATGCCGCGGTGTTGCGAGCGAAGCCAACCTTGGATAACTGGCGATTCGAGCGCGATTGCGAGAAACGATGGCAACAACCCCTCTCGCGGGCGCAGGCGGGCGACGCTCCGAGAAATGTTGGCCCCTTCAAGCTGGTCCGGAACCACTGCAACCTTTATCGCTCGGATGATCCCGAGAAGCACATCGCCTCCCCTGATGGAGGACCGCCCGTAGCTCTTCGCGATCTCTTCGTCTGTGCGCGACAGGCTCTGTACCTGAATGCGTCCGTCAGCAATGTCGGTGATCTGCACGTAAGGAACGCCGCTGGCTAGCTTGGGACCGGGCTGCACGATTCCATAAACAATGTCCGCCTCAGGCGCGACCGCGTCTTTGGCTCGCACGATCCGCCAACCCCTTGGCGCAATCAGGTTTAAGTCACCCTGAGGTAAGTCGTCCAAGTTGGGGTCAATCGAAAGGAGACACTCCCCTTGTTGTTCCTGTGCGTTGCGCCACTCAGCAGTCAGTTGCCCAGCCACGGCAGCAGATAAAACGCTTTGCCGAAAGCGTTTAAGGAGGGCAGGCAAGCGGTCGAGGCGGGTGCGGCAGGCGTCCACGCGGGCGAGCAGGGCGTCGAGCTTGTCGGCGATGCGCTTTTGTTCGGCGAGCGGAGCCAGCGGGAGTTGCGTTCCAAGCAGATAGTCTTTCGGCAGACGCTTCTGACCGACGGAGCCGGTCATTTGCGTCTCGCCTCCACGAACGAACGCATCTGTCTTCAGAAAGGCGAGCAGATATCGCCCTTCCAGTACATCGGTGTTGGGGCGGCACACGAAGTACTCACTGCTGCCCGCCCCAATGCCATTGGGAAGCCCCTGAGCCAATCCCGCTTTGCCGTTCTCGAAGCACGGTGTGATCTTGGCGAGCAAGACGTCCCCGTCTGCGAAGTGGGTGTAGCTCTTCTTGATCGCACCCCAAGGACGGGCTTCGAAGCCCGGCCTGCTCAGATAGGTGACGCCTAGCATCGACATCGGCGAGAACCCAGCTTCGGCACTGTCAGGAGCATCAGTTTTTGGGTTCAGACTGATGACATCGCTAATAGCAACCGACGCCCAGGACTCCGGCATGTCTTTCATGCCGCCACCTGCTCAACGTCCTCGCCCAGTTCCTCAAGGATCGCCCGCAATTCCTCCAGAGCACCCTCAAGCTCCCGCACCGCTTCCCGCGCCAACGCCGCCGGCTCCGGCAGCGCGTCGGCACCGCTCTCGCCCTCATCCTTCAACCAGGCGATGTCGAGGTTGTCGCCCCGCGCCGCAATCCACTTGCGGGTGAAGCCGCGCCAACGCCCCTGCTCGCCCTGATCCCCCCGTGCTGCCAGCGCCTTTGGCCCGCCCCTCGGGTCGTCGCCGAAAGCGGCCTCGAACTCGGCGAAATGCTCGCGCGTCAGCACGGTGCGCTTGCCGAACTGCGGCATGTTGGCGCGCAGGTCGTACACCCACACGTGCTTCGTATTCCCCTTGTCCTTCTCGCCGCGCGTGAAGAACAGCACATTGGTCTTCACGCCGTGCGCGTAGAAGATGCCGGTGGGCAGGCGCAGGATGGTGTGCAGGTTGCACTTGTCCATCAGGTCGCGGCGGATCTCGGTGCCGACGTTGCTCTCGAACAGCACGTTGTCGGGCAGCACCACGGCCGCGCGCCCGCCGGGCTTGAGTGCGCGCACGATGTGCTGCACGAAGCAGAACTGCTTGTTGCTGGTGGGAAAGGTGAAGTCGGTGCGCGTCGGTAGGCCGCCGCCCTTCTTGGTGCCGAACGGCGGGTTGGTGAGGATCAGCGTGGCGCCGGCCTTGCCCAAGGCCTCGCCGTCCGGGCCCAGCGTGTCGCCGTAGTGGATGCCACCTTCGTTCGGACCTTTATCCGAGTTGCTGTCGATGCCGTGTAGCATCAGATTCATCAGCGCCAGACGGTGCGTGTCTTGCACGTGCTCCATGCCGAAGAACGTGGCGCGGCGCAGCTTGCGCTGCTGGGCCTCAGTGAGCGCGTCGAAGTCGTGGTGCTGCTTCAGGTAGTGGTGCGCGGCGATCAGGAAGCCGCCGGTGCCGGCGGCCGGATCCTGGATGCGGTCGACGAGGGTGGGCTTCGTCAAGCGCACCATGCTGTCGATCAGTACGCGCGGGGTGAAGTATTGGCCGGCGCCGCTTTTCTTCTCGTTCGCGTTCTTCTCCAGCAGTCCCTCATAGAGGTCGCCCAGGCCTTCCTGGCGCGCGCTATACCAGTCGAGCTTGTCGATCTCGGTGACCAGTGTAGACAGCGTGGCGGGCTTCTTGATGAAGCTGGAAGCGTTGGCGAATATCTGTTTCACCAGCGCCGAGCCATGACTGCCTAGGTGGATCAGCGCCACCTTGTAGAACTCCAGCCGCGCGGGCGCACTCTGCGCCAGCAGGTCGGCCCAGTGGTAGCCGTGGGGCAGTTGGTCCGCCTGGCCCGTTTCGTCGGCCATCTTCAGGAACAGCAGGTAGGTCAGTTCGGTGACGTACTGGTGGTAGGTGACGCCGTCGTCCTTGAGGACGTTGCACAGGTTCCAGAGCTTTCCGACGATGTCTTGGGTGGTCATTCGCGATGCAGGAGAGGGAAGGGTGTTGCCCGCAGCCGGTCGCCGTCAGGCAGCCGGCTGGGCGGGGGGTTGTTGCTGCCAGAGTGCGTCGTTGAACGCTTCGAGCGTTTGCAGCAACTGGCCGTCGAAGAGCTTGTCCAGCCGGGCGAAGCCGCCGCCCTGCGTCTTGAACAGCAGGTCGGGGTCGTCCAGCGCTTCACGGTCAACGAGTGTGTTGGCCTTGGTCTGGGCGGCGATCTTCTTCAGCCAGTCGCGCTGGGGCGTCGTCCAGGGCTTGCCATGGGGCGGCTGGGCCAGAACCCGGCCCAGGCCACGATCCACGCGCTCGGCATACGGCAGAAGCGGGTCGCCGAGGGCGGCCTGGCGGATGTAGCCGACGATGCGCGCGGCAATGTCCTGGTTGGTCATCTCGCGCCAGGCCGTGGCCAGGTTCGCTTCGGTGAAGCCTTCGCGGTCGAGCGCGATCACGAGCTCGCGCAATTGCTTGCGCGTGAGCTCGCGGGGACGCGTCAGCACCGTCATCAGTGCCGGCAGGGTGTTGCCCTGGCTGCGCACGAAGGTGCTGAAGGCCTGCAGGTAGTCTTCGGGCCTGCGGGCCTGGCCGTAGCCGCGCCGTGTCTCGAGCAGCGCATCAGCATGGTCGGAGATAAACAGGGGCTCACGCGGACCGCTAGCCTTGCGGTCGAGAATTTCGCCCAGATCAGGGTTTTGCGTGAACCATTGGGCCACCTCGTCGAGCGGCAGCCGGCGCAGGTGGCGGACGAAGGCCTCCGGCGCCATGCCGGCGCGGGCTTCGAAGTCGCGCAGCGTTTCGTCGCCGAGGTGGCGCTTCTTGCGCTGCAGCTTCGCGAGGAACTGGTCGCGCGCCAAGGCGCGGGCGTCGTGCGCCTGCGCACCGGCCAGCTCTCGCGCCAGCTGGGTAAAGCTGATCTTCGGGTCGACCACCACGGGCTGCATCGCGGTCATGCCTTGTAGCGCCTCGAAGATGCGCACGGCGTCGAACACGCGGAAGGCTTCCTTGTCGCCGTCGGCATCGATGTCGGGGCACAGGCGCGTGGCGCGGCCCAGCATCTGGTCGAACAGGATGCGGCTGCCGACGCGGCGCAGGAACACGAGGTTGCAGATCTCCGGCACGTCGATGCCTGTCGTGAGCAAGTCCACTGTCACGGCGACGTTGGGCAGCCGCTCGTTCTTGTAGCGGCGGATCAGCGACAGCGGCTTGTCTGCGGCACCGGTGATCTTCATGACGGCGTCGTCGTCCACGCTGCCATATACCGCGGCGAAAGCGGCCTTGAGCAGGTGCACGACGAGGTCGGCATGCGCGTCGTTGGCGCAGAAGATCAGCGTCTTGCGTCGGCCGGCCGGATCGATCTCGCGGGCTAGCAGTTCGCAGACCACGCGGTTGAAGCTCTCCGTGATGACCTTGCGGTTAAATTCTTCGACGTCGATGCGGATCTCGTCAGGCGCGTTGAACAGCTCCACCTGCTGGCGCTGCACGTCATAGATCTTGACCTCTTCGCCCGCGCGCCATTGGATGCCGTTCGACGACAGCTCGGTGTGGATCTGGATCGGCGGCTCGTAGTCCACGAGGTAGCCGTCGATCACGGCCTCGCGGTAGCCGTAGGTGAAGATCGGGGAACCAAAGATCTGCGCGGTGTGCAGCGCCGGAGTGGCGGTGAGGCCGATCTTGACGGCATCGAAGTGCTCCAGCACCCGGCGGTACTTGGAGATGTAATCGTCGTGCCCGCGGAAGGTGAGCTCGGTGTCGGAGAGCTCGCGGTCGAGCAGATAGCCGCGATGACATTCGTCGACCACGATGCAGTCGTACTGGTCCACGCTGGGCGGATGCGCGTCGTCACCGGCAAAGAGCAGGCGCTGCACCATGCCCTGCACAGTGGCGATGTGCACCGAGGTGTCGCTGTCAGGTGCCACGTCTTCCAGCGCCTTGATGCCGAAGATGTCGGCAAAGGTCTGCAGGTTCTCCATCCTCGTGTCCTTGAACGCGTTGGTGGCCTGCTCGCCCAGGGCGGATCGGTCGACGAGGAAGAGGATGCGGCGGAAGCGCTCGGCCTTGAGAAGCCGGTAGATCAGCGCGATGGAGGTTTTGGTCTTGCCAGTGCCGGTGGCCATCGCCAGCAGCAGCTCGCGCCGGCCCTCGGCGATGCCCTGCTCGGCAGCGCGTATAGCGTCCTGCTGGTAGTGGCGCAGCGGGAAGCCATAGTCAAAGGCCTCCTTGGCGAGCTTGTAATGGGCCGCAGCTTCATCGCGCTTGAGCAGTGCCGCGAGGCCTTCGGGCGTGTACCAGCCGTCGAGCGGCTGGCCGAGGTTGTCGGGCTTGCGCAGGTCGCAGAACCAAACGCCGCTGCGGGTGGCGAGTTGTCGCAGGTACGGACGGCCATTCGACGAAAGCGCGAAAGGCACGCGGAACAGGCCTTCCGCATCGTAATTGCTTTGCGGCAACTGTGTCTCGCCGGTGGGCCGGAACCCCCGGCTGTAGCGCTTGGCCTGCTGCAGCGAACCGGACACGTCGACGTTGCGGCGCTTGGCCTCGACGACCGCCATGGCTGTCAGTCCGTCGAACAGCACGTAGTCGGCGGGGCCGCTGTCGGTCGGCCACTCGGCGATGGCAATGGCCTTGCCCTTTTGTGGCCGGGCGCCCTTGGCATAGGTCAATGCGGCGGAGTCGGCCTGCCAGCCGGCCGCGTTCAATTGCTCGTCGATGAGCTTGCGTGTATCGGTCTCGCTGAGCTGCAGGGCCGCGGCAGCAGTGTTGGCCGCCGCCGCCCATTGCGCCGTAGTCTGGCTCGGGTGAGCGACCGCCTGAGTCTGCAGCTGCTGCAGACGCTGCGCCAGCTCGCCCTTGGCCTGGTCGGCCTCCGAGGCCATCTGCTCCCAGAAGGCACGTTCCTCCTCCGTTTGCAGCGAAGTGGCCCGCGTGGCCGCCAGCACTTGGCTGGCTTCGCGATGAGCGGCCTGGTACGCGGCCAGCTCGGCGCGCAGCGCTTCGAGTTCGGCACGCACTTCGGTGCTTTCGTCCACGGGAGGGGCTGGCGGCACGAAAGGCCCAGACCTGTAGCCCGCATCCTTGAACGTGCGGTGGAACCAGAGGCTCAACTGCCAAGCCAGCCGCAGCGCCAGCAGGGCGGTGCGGTGACCGCCAGCCAACTGGTGGTTGGCGTCGTTGCCTGCCTTGCGCACCTCGTGGAAGAAGCTGGCCACTTCGCGCGGAAGAATGCCGTTGTCCTGCAGGCGACGCAGCAGGTCGAGCTGGTTCTCGCCGGGCCCCACGAACAGGCCGACGCGCGACGCGGCGAGCTGTGCCAGCGTTTCGGCGAGTTGCCGAAGCTTCAGCAAGCAGGTATTCGGGTCGTCGGTGAAGTACCGTTCCGCCAGCATGCCGAGGCGCACGAGTTGATCATCGTGCGCCTTCAGATGGGCAAAGTTGGACTCGCGAGGTGGTTTCATGCCTTCCGAGGCGCGGTCTCCCCAAACGGAGCTCGGCGGATTATGCCCTGATAGTGCAAGCGGGTGTTCAGGCACGCGTGGTCACTGCTGCCCGGCATTTCCCCATGTGCCTCGACCCGGACCGCTCCCGGCCATCAGCAGCAATAGCACCCTTGCGCCGAAAGCAGTCGCTCGTCGATCTCGCGGTGCGCGCGTGACCCCGAGTCGCGTATGCGAAGCAGGCAAGGCGTTGTATTGCCCGGCGCTGCCCGTTCAAGGTCCTTCAATGCGTTGGCATCCACTGAGAGGAGTCGGTCGCTCTAACGTGTCAAAATACCAGCTTGCTGCGATACATATTGCGTCAGGCGTCCTGTGGAACGCGATCGTCCAGACTACGTGAAGCGGTACATGGCTGCTCTAGGAACTCCAGCGCTCATCCGATGGCAGAGCGATGAGGCGCATCGCGAATTGGCCATGAAACGCAGCATGCAGGTAATTGCAGATCCTTGGGGCAGCGAGCTTTCGCCAGTCAGTGTATCTCGTGAGTTTGGATTCTTGAGAGACTTTTGGAACCTGTTCCAAGAGTGCATCCAGTCATGTCAGACACTTGACCTTGTGCGAGACCTTGCATCCAAGTCTGCGGAATCCATCGAGCCCGAACGACATACAGCCACCATCACCTTCTGGATGGAGAGCTACTTGAACGAGGTGTACATCTTCCGATGCCGGCTGCTTGATCTCATCAAGTTCATCCAGCGTCGGTACAGAAAAGACGCCGACTTCACCCAGTTCGTCACCGAAGTAGGTGACTCGCTCGCACAGTTCGTGCAGGAGCAGTTGGCTCCCCTCATCAAGTACCGCGGCGCACACGTGCACGAACGACGTCATAGGGTGGCAGACCCGCAGTTGGCGAAGCTAACCCTGCTAGATACGATGATTGAAGTTCTTGGCCACGCAGAGCTGGACGTGACGCGGAAGCAATCACGGGACGACGCAGCGGCTTGGTTGCTCAAACAGGTTGGACACTACTCGGATTTGGCCTGGCACTTGTTTAACGAAGTGTGCCGTGGGTTTTCCGATGGAATTCTCCTTGATATTGACCGGATAATCGTGCCCCTCCATCTCAAGGACAATCCCGGTGCGCTACACAATTTTAACCGATGTGACACATAGGGTCATGCAGCCAATCGCCTTCGGCGTCGGTGAGTGCTGGCGTCACGCTGCACAAGCATCATGACCAGCCCCTTCGAGCGTGACCTTCGAAAGGTCAGCGATCCATTGGCTGACGAGACCCGGCGCGTACGCAAGTCGCTCCTCGTGTGGTGCTTGATCGCCGTGGCTATAACCGTTGGCGGTCTTTTTCCATCGGAGATCACGACACTCGGCTTGAAGGTTACGCCCACCAATCACGGTGTAATAGCGTTCCTGATCGCTGGAATCATCGCTTATCACGCAGCGGCGTTTCTAACCTATGCAGCCTCCGACTTCGCGCGGTGGTATCTCAACCATCGGAGCACTCAGTGGGAAGACGATGTCGCGAACTACGAAAGGTACAAAGCCGAGCTCCTCGTGAAAGCCAAGCTCAAAGACGAGGACAAGCGGTTCATGGAGGAGCACGAGCGCCGGCTTGGCTCCATTTGGCGCGGAGAGGCGTCTCGGATCCACACGCACGTCGAGAGGGCCATCCCGTACATATCGGGCGCTCGAGCGTTCGTTGAGTTCCTTGTACCCGTTCTTGCGAGCGTCGCCGCCGTCTGGCTTTCGCTGAGGTATGGATCCGTTGGCGGCTAACCGCTTCTCTGAGATCGGCGACGCGCTCGAGATCGCCAAGCCGACCGAAGTCTGACCGGAGTGCCAGCAAATGCTCTCCCGACCAGGAGCGGCATGTGGCTTTGTCTGCGCCACGAGCGCCGGTGCCCGACTGCGCGATGGTCTAGTGCCGTTGCGAGTGAGGCGCCCAAAATCTGCCGCCAGTTTCTGAGCGGGCGAATGTTAGCAAGCAGACGATGTGGCGCCGCCGCTTTTGGGCGAATTTGCGAGTCGCTTATTCTGTTATGTTGCCGGGCGGCGGTTCGGCTTGCTGGGCCCGTTCCTCGGGTGGAATGGATCGCACGATGCCGTTCTCAAGCATCCAGTCCAGCGCGTCCTGTGGCACGAGCGGCTCGTTCGCTTTCATCGCCCTCAATAGATCCAAGTACCAGTCGTACTTGGCCGCGTGTTCGGGATACATCGCTCTGCGAGCCGCTGCCTTGTTCCCGCCCGTTGTCCCCCAGTACATGCCAAACGGGTTGGCGATGGCCATGCCCCGAAAGTGAAGCAAGGCCGTCGCGAACGGGCTGCCGTTCTGGAAGCGTGGAATCCAATACGGCATCGGAATCTGGATCTTCGTTGAAATCATGACAGCCGGAACGCTTACTTGATTCTCGATACGAACCGCCTCAACGAGAGCGTCGCTAACCACGAAGAGGTGACCATCGTGGCGTTGCTCCCAATACTTGCCGTAGGCGATCCCACCGCGAAGAAGAAAGTCGTGCATCGCGGCGAAGATTGACAAGTTCTGAATTACGCTGAGCAGCGGGGGCAGTTCATCACTGATCAGGAGCAGCGCGTCCGAGTACATCGTTAGCTTCACCTTGGCTGAGAATACCTCCTTCATATCTGACAGTAACTTCGTTAAGTCCGCGTACAGCGCGAGCGTGTGATCGAAGTTCTCCTCTATCGCTCGCGAAAAGCCGAGAATGTCGCAGAAGCCGACATACTTTTGCTCCACGTCGCCCGGAATCTCGTGCCCTATTCGGGGTGAGATGCGCTTCGTCTTCTGTTTGGGCTTGGCCTGCGGCTTCTTCGCCATGAGCAACCCTTCGCGCGAGGTGAATGCGAATAACGAAGGATAGCTGCGCAAGACCGGCTCCGATAGGTCTGGCATTGTCGCGAATGACGGCTTGGCTTTGTGCCAACAGGCTGCAATGGGTCGGCAGCGGGCGTCCGAATTCGGGTGCTCGCTGGACGCGAAATGCAACGCCAGCGTATCGCGATTGCCGTCGAGCCGATCCAGGGATTAGGGTCGATGGATGTTGCGGCACGCCGGAAAGCGCGTGCACCCGAAGAACGCGTTGCCGGCGTGCACGCCCGAGCGGGCGATGCGGCGGATCATCGGCGCACCGCAACGATCGCAGGTGAAACTGCGCAGTGCCGGCTCCTGCCGGCCGTTCGCCCCGCTCGCCGCAACCGCTGCGACCGGTACCCGCGGCGCGGGTGAACGCGTTGACGCGCCGTCGTCCGTGACGGTGGTGGCGCTACCCGCTTCGCCGTGCGGCGACAAATCCAAGTGGGCCGCATCGACGAGCTGGATCTCCCGCCCGACGGCAAAGGCTTCAGCATCGGCGGTGAAGGCGCCGGAGGTCACCACGTAGGCGCCAGCGGCGCCGCGTGCCGCCATTACCCCGTAGAGCTCGCGCACCGTGGTGACCCCGACCCGGCGCGCACGCCAGTGCTTGCACTGCACGAGATAAGTGTCGCCGCCGCGGCGAAGGGTAAGGTCCACGCCGCCATCGGGTTGCGCCCCGCCTCCTTGCTCCACGGCAAAACCGCGGCGCCGGAAGTACTCCGCCACCAGGCGCTCGAAGCTCACCCAGGAAATGTCTGGCAGGGCTGTCGTGCCCTCACGCACCTGGTCGTGCAGCGTGCGCGCGTGGCGTCGCCGCAAGCCAGCGACCAGCGCGCCGCCGAGCAGCACCATGGGCACGACGTATTGCAGCACCGACCCCGCACTGCGCAGTGCCTGGATGATGATCGCGGCGCCGATGTCGGCCGGCTTCACCGCCGCCGGTACGGACAGCCACGTCAAAGCATGAAGACCGATCCCCGCCGCGAGCGCGAGCGAGGCGGCGACCGGAAGAGTGAGCCTGGTGCCGAGAGCGAGGAGCTCGTCGGCGAGATGGAGCTGGGAACGGGACACCGGGTTTTACCGAAGCTCTCGGATACCGCTCTATCGGCACGGGGCGAGGAGTCTTAAGGTCTTCGCTCATTCGCGCTCTGCCTCCCATGCAATGCCGTGCGACAAGACGTCACCGCGAACGGGTGATTCGGCGCCGGTCGGCGGGTTGCTCAAGCGTGATGAGCGGCGAAGCCCGCAAGGCGTGCGCATGGCTTTGGACTGCCTGTCGACTCACCGTACCACGCCGTTCTCGCCGTCAAGGGCTGCGCGCATTGCGCTTGCGTCCTGCGGCCGTGTTCCACCCCTGACTGCTTGCGCTGCGGCGTGCTGCGCCGGTCTCGGGCAATCCCGCCCGAACAGACCGGAGCACGATCATGTCGCAATCGACACAGCGTAATGAACCCAACGCACTTCTGGTGCGCGATGCCCATGGCGAATACCGCCTCGCCACTACCGACGAAGTACTCCACGCCGCCCGTGACGCCCTGGCGCGCCGTGTTCGTCGCGGTACCGCACTCACTTCGCCCGGGCTCGTGCGCGACTTCCTGCGCACCAAGCTCGGTGCCCTCGAGCACGAAGTGTTCGCGGCGCTGCTGCTCGATTCGCAGAATCGCCTGATCCGTTACGTCGAGCTCTTCCGCGGTACGCTTGCCCAAACGAGCGTGTACCCCCGCGAGGTCGTCAAGACGGCGCTCACCGAGAACGCGGCGGCGATGATCTTCGCGCACAACCACCCCTCCGGCGTTGCTGAGCCGAGCCGTGCCGACGAGCTGTTGACCCAGGCGCTGCGGCAGGCGCTGGCGCTCGTCGACGTGCGCGTGCTCGATCACTTGGTGGTCGCGGGTGCAGAAATTACGTCATTCGCAGAAAGGGGACTTCTCTAGCAACCGGGGCTTCGGCCCCTTTTGCATCGCGCAGCACTTATGGCGCGACACGGCGGCCGTTCCCGCGGCCGGTTCTACGCCCAGCTACGCTGCAGCGGGTTTGTGCTTTGTGCGCCCACTGCGACATTGCGCCGGAAGCACGCCGTCTTGGTCGCCTGCCGCGACTCGCGTGCTCACTCTCGAGGCCGATCGGCGCACGTGCGCGTCCGGCATGCCATTGAGATCTCCGGGCGATGTGCCGCGCGTCACGCCTGTTCCATCGAGGAGGACCGCGACGACGTGGCCTTGTTTAGCGGTGAACATGGCTTCGGTCGGCTGTCGCCTTCGGTCCCTGGCCGCAACCCTCGGCACAACGATTTTCCCCGGCGGTGCCGCCTTCCTCGCGCGCCAAAATCGCCGTGCCGCGTGGTCCTCCGCGTGCGCTGCGGTCACGAACGATGCGGCCGTCCCGTCCGGCGCCTTTCGCTTCACCGACAAGGCCGCGATGGGCGCGGACCTTGCACCTCGAAAGGAACCATCATGACGACGATAGGCAACTTCACCAAGCAGGAAGATGGCTTCAACGGCACGCTGCGGACGCTCACTCTCAACGTCAAGATCAAAATCGTCCCGATCAGCGAGCCCACCGAGAAGGGTCCGGACTACCGCGTCGTGGCCGGCGCGATGGACATCGGAGCGGCGTGGAAGCGTCACACCGCCAACAGCAAACACTACCTCTCGGTCAAGCTCGACGATCCGTCCTTTCCGGCGCCGGTCAATGCGCGGCTCGTCGATGCCGATGATGGCACGCTGAATCTCTACTGGACGCGCCGTAGCGACGTATAGCGCACGCGCGCGGCGCGCGGCTTCCACGAGCCGCGCGTCGCCTGCTCATATGTAAACCGAGCGGTGAGCGCGACCACCCCTCGCGGTGGTGCAACCTGCCTTGGCACGGATGCCGACACGTGTGCCCGTCGCCCGCTGGGACGCGAGGTGCGCCCGTCGGAAGGTGCTGGTACGTGTCCCGCTCCGGGATCACTCGCAGCGGACGGCTGTGGATCCTGGCGGACGCTCGCTCGCCGTCAACCCCGGCCCGCACCAGACCGTGTAGGGGTGTGACTGCGTCGCGCGATGAGCGTCCGCTCCTCAGCCGCCATTGCTCCGCTTCGGAGTGATCACCTGAGGAACGACATGAAGCTCATCACCAGCGAACAACGCACCAAGCTCCTCGAGAACGGCGCCGCGACGGCACGCGGCGAAGAACACGACCCCGTCCCAGTCGTGAAGCTCTTCACCCCTGACGCCAACGCGACCTGGCTCCTGAGCGAGCTCGACCACGCCGACCCAGACCGCGCCTTCGGCCTCTGCGATCTTGGCTTGGGCTTTCCTGAGCTCGGTTACGTCTCCCTGCGCGAGCTCGAAGCGTTGCGCGGTCCGCTCGGGCTCGCCGTCGAGCGCGACCGGTACTTCATCGCGGACCGTCCGCTGAGCTGTTATGCGGACGACGCACGAGGTGCGGGTGCGATCCGCACCTGAGCATCGGTTCATGCCCTTGCTGGGGGGATCAGCGTCGCGGACGCGTCCCTCAGCCGGGGCACGGCTCCGTACCGCGCATCGCGCGCGCTGAAGCGACACCGCCCGACCGGCGAGCCGGCCCGGGGCAATCGCCGCGATGAACGATGCCTTCCGCCATCGCCATCGCAATGGCCTCCTGGCGGTTGGCGACGCCGAGCTTGGCTCGGGCGTGCGAAAAGTGCAGTTCTACCGTGCGCTCGCTGATGCCGAGCTTGGCCGCGATCTGCTTCGACGTATAGCCGTGCGCCGAGTAGGAGAGACAGCGCTTCTCCTGGGGACTCAGCGGTGCACCCCGAGAGCGCGGCGGCAGGCCGCGCTGTACCACAGTCTTCATGAACGTCTCGTGGAAATAAATGCCTAGCAAATAGAGGTCGCCCAAATTTCGCGCGATTTCGAACCGGCGCAGATCGTCGATCCTTGGCTGCTCCGAGTTGAAGGCAACGACCACATGGCCCGCCGCCGCATGAATCGCGAACGCGATACCGCTGCCAACGCCATGCGCCAAGGCATCGTCGAGGAAGACATTGGTGGCAGCCGACTGCCCGCGTTCGCTGTCCTGGTCCCAGAAGAAGGGCATGGCGCTGTCGAACGTATACAGCACCCGCGGATCGACTTCGATGTACGCACGTTCGTCGTAGCGGGCTACCCATTGCTTGGGAAGCGTCGTAAATACGTAACTCATCGCTTCCTGACCCGGGCGCGGACTCAGGCTCGTCCCGTACATGAACGAGTCGAAGCCGAGAATCCGGACGATGCTGGTGACGACGGGTTCGAGCGGGTCGCCGCGTTCGGCTGCAGCGACGAGCGGAGAGAGGACTTGCGGCAGAAAGCGCGCCCCGTCAAGCGTGATGTGCTCGGGGCCTAGGGTGTGCAACATTGGACTTCCAGCGAATCAGCGGGCGGGCGCGCTGGGCGCTCGCCACAAAGCGCCTAATCGTAGAGCGGCGGCCGGCGTTCCGATACTGGAGATTTCTCCAGCACCGCCGAACGCGGTATCTTCCCGAGTGCTGCCAAGTCCATGATCTGTAGAGGTGGCCCTATTATTGATCCACCCGTTAAGCCATGGGCCTTTGCACTTTCGTGCAGGCTGGGTCAGCGGGTGATCAGACCCCTGGTCAGCGCGACGGCAATGGCTTCCTGACGATTGGCGACCCCGAGCTTGCTGCGGATGGAGTCGAAATGGTGCTGCACCGTGCGCAGGCTGATGCCCAGCTTGATCGCGATGTCCTCGCCCGAGTTGCCGCGCGCCGCGAGCTGCAGACACTCGCGTTCCCGGGCCGAGATCCGCGCCCCTTCGAGATAGGGCGGCACCATCTTGTTGAGCACGCCGGCGACGAACAGCTCGTGGAAGTACATGGTGAAGAGCAGGATTTCCCCGAGCTCACGCGTGATCATCGCCCGGCGAACAGGGTCGTTCACGGTGGCCACGGAGCTCAAGGAAAGCATCGCCATCCGTCCGCCCATGTCCCGTAGCGGACACACCACGCCGCTCGCCACGCCATAGCTCTTGATGACCTCGAGATAGTTGTCGACGACGGTCGATCGCCCACGGTAGGTGGTCTGATCCCACACGAGCGGCACCACGCTGTGCACCAGATCGGCAATCCGGGGATCGACTTCGATGTACGCGCGCTCGTCATATAACTTGATGAGCTCGTCGGGCCACGTCGCGTAGACGAACTGCTGTGTTTCGGTGTTTGGCCGCAGGCTCAAGGTCACGGCATAGAGGAACCCGTCGAAACCGAAGCTCCTGGCGATCGCGAGCACGATGGGCGCGACGTCCTCGCCGTGGTGAGCGACCGCGAGCAGCGGCTGCACGACTTCCGGAACGTAGGCCGAACTGCGGAGGTTCGGCGTCGGGCCAAGCACGAGCGGCTGCAGCATGAGTTACGTTCCTTGGGGACTAGTGAGGACCCCCGGTCCTTTTGTTGGCGCTGGAGCGACGCATTGCGTCTGTCGTAGACGGCTTCGAGTGTAGCAACGCGGTGCGCTTTTCAACACTGTTGGAAGGTGCAGGGCGGCGGCGTGTCACACGCTGTCTGCGCGTCGCCGGAGGGCGACCATTGCTGCGCTGATCTCTCTGGCATGGCGGGCGTGCCGCGAACGAGATCGTTTGCAGGTTCCTGCAGCCGCCATCGCTGCCCGCACGCCGCAAACCCGGAATTCCGCACTTACGGGAGCACGGGTTTGCACAAATCCACGTTTGTGCGTGTAGCGCTTATGCGGAAGCATTGCGGCACTCGTGTTTAATGTGCCGCAGTAGCAATTCCGCATGGATTCAGATGCCAATCGCTGGTGCGTTTCGGCCAGCTACCTGTACACGCTGCACCTCGACCACGCCTCCCTCGCCTGGGAGTACCTCCGCCGAAATCCTGCCTATCGCAGCGCGTACGGTGATTGCCTTCCGCTACGCCCCGAGAGCCCGGAGCGTTGGAGGCTCTTGTGGCTCGAGGACCCGCGGCTCGATGCACGCCTGGCGCACCCGCGCTGGGACCCTACGCCGCGTGCATGTGCAACGCTGACGGCCGACCCCGATCAGAGCGTCGATGCCGATCGCTTCGAGCTGTGGCGGTTGCCCGGCTCGAAGGTGATCACCCATGACGGCCGCCTGTTGCTCCTCACCGTCAATCTAGCCGATCGCATAGTCCGCCTCCGGCTCGACCGATCAGTGCAGGAGGGTGCACCTATCGCGTATGTGGTGCCCAGCGGGGCACGAGCGCAGCGGTACTGGCGACTCTCCCAACAGCATGCACCACCGTCGCACTGCGGGGTTATTGAACGCGATCGCGTCGGTAGCAACGGCGGCGGGTTACGGCTGCGCATCATGCACATGCGCGCGCTGCAGGCGCTCGATGGGGCGCTCGCGGGTGCCACGCTGCGCGAAGTCGCCGTCGCGATCTTCGGCGCCGAACGTGTAGAGCACTCCTGGAATCCCGACAGTGAGCTCCGGGCCCAGGTACGACACCTAATCGCGCGCGGCCATGCGCTCATGCGCGGCGGCTATCGCCGCTTGCTCGACACCGACGCGGCGGGGAGGGAGATATGACGCCTCGGCCCGAATCTCCCTGTCACTAATATCCGAGCCCGCCGACACTCGCTGCCATTCGCCCGAGCTCGACCGAATGCAATCGACCATGCCGAAGGACACCGTCGCAAGCGCAAACCCGCCCACGCGCGGCCAGGTGCGCTACCTCACCAACAATGAAGCCGCGGAACTCCTGCGCCTCTCACCGCGGACCCTCGAGAAGCGCCGCATGTCCGGTGGCGGCCCGCCATTCCGAAAGTTTGGCCGCCGTGTGCTCTACGCCGTCGACGATCTGGAGCAATGGTGTAACGCGCGCTGTTTCGACATGACCTCCGACCCCGACTACGCTGCCAAGTGAATCCTCCCGTCATCAACGCATGCAAAAGAGGGCACCGACAGGCGCACAGCAGCAGCTGGCGCCCCAAGCTCCCGGTCGATTACCGGCGCGCGACGCGCAGGACCTCATGGCCTACCCATTCTTCTCGCTCGCGAAGTCGAGGCGCGTACGGCCGATCGAGTATCGGGCCGGGGATGTGTGGCTCCGGGTCGAAGGTACGCATGAGCACGGGATCGCTACGATCTGGGATGCCGACGTGCTGATCTGGGCTGCCACGCAACTCATGCACGCGGTGGATTCGGGGCACGTGCCGTCGCGGCACTTGGCGGCTACGCCGTACGAGATCCTCTCCTTCAGCGGCCGCGGAACCTCGGCGCGTGATTACGCTCGGCTGCGGGCGGCGTTGGACCGGCTCCAGTCGACGACGGTAGCAACATCGCTCCGTCGCGTAAACGAGCGGCGGACGCACCGCTTCTCGTGGATCAACGAGTGGAAGGAGCGGGCTGACGCGAGTGGCCGCCCGCTTGGCCTCGAGCTGATCGTCCCCGACTGGTTTTACGCCGCGGTGGTGCACGCGTCTCTCGTCCTGACCATCGACACGGCGTATTTCCGGCTTTCTGGCGGCGTCGAGCGCTGGCTCTATCGCTTGGTGCGCAAGCACGGCGGACGCCAACGTGGGGGCTGGAGCTTCGATCTCCGGCATTTGCATCGGAAGTCAGGAAGCCTGGCGCGATTCTCGGATTTTGCACTCGACATCCGCCGCATCGTCTCTCGGCAAACGCTTCCTGGGTATCGCTTGCGCATTGTGTTTGCCGAACAGACCGAGCACCTCGTGTTCTCTCCCGTGCCGGAGCAGCACTGTGGATAGATCGCAACTCATTACTCGCGTGTGCTGTGGATGAGCTGTGAACACTATCGTGCTATCAGGCGCAATCGCTATCGTGCTATCAGGCGCACAACTATCGTGCTATCAGGCGCACGAAATGGCGAATTTCCGAAACACGTCATGAGCTTGGCGGGGCCGTAACTTACTAACAAACAATACTTCGTATTGTTTCTAACGGAGCCGGGCACGGATAGGCCTGTGCACAACTTCGAGCGTCGGCCAATACGGTTTTACAGAAAACTGATGATCACAGCGCTTCTGAATCAAAAGGGCGGAGTCGGCAAAACGACTCTCGCCATCCACCTCGCAGGGGAGTTCGCAAAGCGAGGCAAATCCGTCATCGTCATCGACGCCGATCCACAAGGCTCGGCGCTGGACTGGTCAGAGCGGCGGCGACAGAGCGGGGAGCCACGGCGCTTCGGAGTCATCGGGCTTCCACGTGAAACATTGCACCACGAAGCACGGGAGATCGCGTGCACCGCCGATCACGTGATCATCGATGGTCCGCCGCGCGTGACTGCGCTCACGCGTGCCGCAATCATGGCGTCCGACCTGGTGCTAATTCCGGTGCAACCCAGTCCATTCGACGTGTGGGCGAGCATGGAGATGATCCAGCTGATCGCCGAGGCTCGGGTATTTCGGCCGTCGCTCCGTGCTGCGTTCGTGCTGTCGCGGCGCGTGGTGCGGACAATCATTGGCCGCGACAGCCGGGCGGCGCTCAATGAGCTCTATATCAAGCCCCTTGCCACCGAGATCCATCAACGGGTGGGTTTTGCCGGTGCCATTGCGGGTGGCTTGCTGGTCTCGGAAGCGCACCCGACGAGTGTCGCCGTGCAAGAGATCTCGTCGCTGGCCACCGAAGTCTACGGACTGCTGGCATGAGAACCCGGCGCATTGCGATCGGACCGCGGCCCACGGCAGAGGCGTCCGACGCCTGGGTGCGCCAGGGGGACCTCGGCGCGGGTAAGCGCAGCGAGGTGTACTCGGCTCGGCTCACGATCGACGTCACGCCTGCGCTCCGGGGCCGGATCAAGGTGAGCGCCTTCAAACGCGACAGCACGGTTGCCGAGATCGTGCGGGAGCTGCTTGAGCGGGAGTTTCCCGAAACGTCTGACCCTGCCTCATGAACGGTTTCACGCGCGTGGCATTGATCCATGTACCCGACCGCACGAATGTGTGGCTGCGGTTCGGGCATCCGGTTCAGGAGAGCGTGCGCGATCGGCACCGGCGCGTGGCGGCTTTTGCGCCTGGGGCGGTATTCTGCCGGGTTTGCTGGGAGGCGAACGACTACGGCACGACCCTCTGGCGGGCCACGGTGCTACAGGTGGGCGTTCGCGGAGAAGGCGTGCAGCGTTTGCGTGGTGTCCACCCAGGTGCCGTAGTCCTGCTGCACGCGCTGAGCGCACGTCCGGTCAAGGCGCTACTGGAGCTTGTAGACCGGATCGAGCAGCTCGGCATCGATCCGGCCGAGGTCGCGCCCACGTACTGGCGGATGGCGCATAACCGGCTCGCTGCGCGCGTGCTGGTCCCTCCGTATACCCGGGACCGGCACGATGCCTATCGGAAGCGCGAAGCGTGCCTGTGAACACGGGGATTCCTCTGGCGATCATGGCCGCCGGCGTGGCTGCGCTCGCGGGTGCGTCAACGCTGCACCCGCAGCTACGTCTCGCCTACAACGCGAGCGCGAGTGCACCGATGGGATGGTATGCCGTGCACCCGGCGGTGCGGCTGCGGACGGGCGAATACGTGCTCGCTCGCCTACCTCAAAATGTCCGCGAACTCGCCGCCGGACGCGGCTACCTGCCGCGTTCCGTGCCGGTGCTGAAACGCATCGCCGCAATGACCGGCCAGCACGTATGCGTGCACGCAACACGCATCGAGATCGGCGGATCCGCGGTCGCGATCGCCCAAGCTCGTGATCGCCACGGACGCGAGCTCAGCGTCTGGAACGGCTGTCGCGTGCTACTCGAGGGCGAGCTGTTCCTTTTGAACGTCGACTCGGCATCATCCTTCGACAGCCGCTATTTCGGGCCGCTCGACGTGAGCTTCGTGCTTGGCCGGGCGACGCCCCTGTTGACGTCGACAAGTCGGTGATCCCGGGCAAGCGGCACGCAGAACGGAGGCGACGATGCAAGGCAAGATAAAAGGGCGCGGCACGCGCGCGAGTCTGAAGGCTGGTCTGCACTGGGGTAGACACGGCACGCAAGAAGAACGGCACGGTGCCGCGCGTTCGTGGAAAGCCGCATCCAGCGGACCTTTGGATCGTGCCGCGTACGCCTAGGTGCGCTTGAGTGCGATCACGAGGGTGGCATGACCGGCCGCAATGAAGACGAATTTCGCCCGCGCCTGCGCGCGCCCAAAGCGGACAAACAAGGCCGCGGGCGCGATTTCGTTGGCCGTGTCCTGGCGGAACTTCGCTACAGCGGCGGACCCGTCGCCCGGTTTGGAAGCCATGCACGAGCCACCGCCGGTCGGAACGCGCGTGGTCTAGTCGCGAGCAAATTTGCCGGCGCGGCGCTGAATGGACGATCACGTCGTGTGACCGTCAAGGCGCGCCTCGTGCGGCTCAGCACGACTGCTCCGCGGTCAACGGCCGGCCACCTGCACTACATCACCCGCGACGGGGCGGGCCGCGACGGCCACGCCGCACGACCGTACACCGGCGTCAGCAATGAGGTGGACCTCGAGGCGTTCGAGCGGCGCGTGCGGAACGATCGCCATCAGTTCCGCTTCATCGTGGCCCCGGAAGACGCGGCGGCGCTCGAGGAGCTGCCGCGGTATACGCGCACGCTTATGCGTACCATGGAGGCAGACCTCGGGACGCGCCTCCAGTGGGTGGCGGTCGACCACTGGGACACCGACAATCCGCACACTCACATCGTCCTGCGTGGCAAGGACGAACGCGGCCGCGACCTGGTGATCGCCAGGGACTACATCAGCAGTGGCATGCGCAAGCGCGCGGCCGAGATTGCCACCGAATGGCTGGGCCCGCGCACGGAGCGGGAGATCCGGGTGGCGTTGATGCGAGAAGTCACCGAGCAGCGCTGGACAAGTCTCGACCGTGAGCTCACAGCCCTGTCGCACGACGGCAAGGTCGAGCTCGCATCCGGAGGTCTCGTTTCCCACCCGCGACGCGAGCTCCTGGTCGGGCGCCTGCAGACACTCGAGCGCCTTCAGCTCGCGCGCGAAGCACGCCCGGGGGTGTGGGGGTTACCAAGCGGCTTCGAACTGACGCTTCGCGCCATCGGTGAGCGTGGCGACATCGTCCGGACGATGCAGCGGGCGTTCACGGCGGGTCAGCGCGAGTTCGCCGTCTTCGACCCGGGCCGGTCGAATGTCGTCACCGGTCGGCTCGCCGCGAAGGGCGTCGTCGACGAGCTCCGGTCGGACAGCTACGCCATCATAGACGGGATCGATGGACGCGCGCATTACGTCCGGGTAACTGCAGAAACTGACCTTGACCCCGTCCCGATCGGCGCGATCATCGAGGTGCACGGCGGGACCGACCGCGTTGCGGATTGCGCGATCACCGAGCTCGCCCAAGACGGTGTGTATCGGACGGCACGGCACTTAACGCACTTGCGAGCCAATCCGCCGGGGGGGCGGATCCCGCAGGAAATTGTAATGGATCATGTGCGACGGCTCGAGGCGTTGCGCCGGGGCGGTATCGTCGAGCGGCTTGCCGAGGGCGTGTGGCGTGTTCCCAACGACCTGCCGGCACGCGGCCGTGCGCACGATGCGCGGCGCCTCGGTGCGGCGAGGCTAGAGATCCGCTCCTACTGGCCGATTGAACGCCAGGTGCGGGGTGTCGCGGCGACGTGGCTCGATCGCCAGCTCGTGGCGAAGGACGTTGCGGTCGCGGAGCAGGGCTTCGGCGTGAGCGTGCGCAGTGCGCTACTCGCCAGGACCGAATGGCTGCTCGAGCAGGGCTATGCACAGCGAGAACGCGGCCGCGCGATGTTCGGGAGCGATGTGCTTGCCAAGCTGCGCGCGCGTGAGCTTGCGACCGCTGGCGAGCGGCTCGCCACCGAGAGCGGCCTTGTGTACCGGCCACTCTCGGCAGCCGCCCGCGTGTCCGGCGTACTTCGGAGCTCGCTCGTGCTTGGCAGCGGCAAATTTGCGGTGTTGCAAGCCGGCTCTCGCTTCACCTTGGTTCCGTGGCGCCCGATTGTCGAGCGCCACCTTGGTCAGCACGTGACTGCGGTCGCGCGCGGCGACCATGTGAGCTGGGACTTTGGCCGCCAATTATCGCGGTAACCGCTCCTCATTGGACAATGCTTAAGTTGATATCACATGCCTAAGTTCCGCTATCGTCGCTCTGGTCCGGAACCGCGGTCGTACGTGTGGCTCCCCCGAACCGTGCTTAACCGTCTGCTGACCTCGCAATTGCAGCAGGTTGCAGGGTGCGAAGGCGCGAGCATCAGCATCGGCGCAACGCGTGACGTGCATGCCGGTGAAAGCAACTGGGCCGAATTCGCGTGTAGCGTTCCGGAAGCGGCGGACCCGATGCTCGTGCACGCCGTGGCTTGCGGAGTCGTGTCCGAAGCCCGCGAGCGCTTCAACGTTCTTGACAGCTAGCAGCTCCGATCTCCGCACGTCCTACGCTGTTCTACGCCCGCCTACGCTCTAGCGGGTTGGTCGCGAATGCCTTGCCCTGCACACTCTCGCACGTCGTAAGTCCTGTCGTGGGTAGCACGCAGCACGACGCCCCCTCCGGTCGTGCGAATGTTTCGACGCGGGACTTACGACACCAATAAGTTGACTGCAGGGAGGCGGCCATGGGCACTGGTGTGCTCACGGGACAGGTGTTGCTCGTGTTTGCGATCGCCATTGCCGGGATCTCGATTGCGACGCAATACACAGCGTCGGCGCTCGGGTTCCAGGCGCGTTTGGGCACGCCCTGGTTTGCGCTGCTGGGGCTTCCGATCTATTACCCTTGGCGCCTCTTCCAGTGGTGGTACTTCTACGACGCCTACGCGCCACAGGTCTTCTTGCGCGGCGGTGCCATTGCTGCGAGTAGCGGTCTTGCCGGTGCAGCCGCAGCCGTAGGCGCCTCGGTGTGGCGGGCGCGAGTCGCGAAACACGTCACGACCTACGGATCGGCTCGCTGGGCGGCCAAGCAGGACATTGAGGGCGCCGGACTGCTGAACGCAGCGGGCGTGTTTCTCGGCCGCTTCGAGTCGCATTACCTGCGGCACGACGGTCCCGAACACGTCATGGCCTTTGCGCCGACCCGGTCAGGCAAAGGGGTGGGGCTCGTGGTGCCCACCTTGCTCACTTGGCCCGGATCGGCGGTGATCCACGACATCAAAGGCGAAAACTGGCAGCTCACGGCGGGCTGGCGCGCGCGCTTCTCGCACTGCCTGCTGTTCAATCCGACGGACCTGCGCTCGGCCGCCTACAACCCCTTGCTCGAAGTGCGCCGCGGGGCCCACGAAGTGCGCGACGTGCAGAACATCGCCGACATCCTGGTGGATCCGGAAGGGGCCCTGGAGCGCCGCAACCATTGGGAGAAGACCAGCCATGCGCTCCTGGTCGGCGCCATCCTGCACGTGCTCTACGCCGAACCGGATAAGACCCTCCGCGGGGTGGCGAACTTCTTGTCCGACCCGGCACGCCCCGTCGAGGAGAGCCTGGGGTTGATGCTGCGCACTCCGCATCTCGGGTCGGAGCCACATCCGGTCGTCGCGTCGGCGGCGCGGGAGGTCCTGAACAAGAGCGACAACGAACGCTCGGGCGTGCTGTCCACCGCGATGAGCTTTCTCGGACTTTACCGCGATCCGACCGTCGCGGCCGTGACTTCACGTTGCGACTGGCGCATCGCCGATCTGCTCGATTGCGCTCACCCGGTGTCGCTTTATCTGGTGGTCCCACCCTCCGACATCAGCCGCACCAAGCCGCTTATTCGCCTGCTCCTGAACCAGATCGGACGGCGGCTCACCGAATCGCTCGACGGTACAGACGGAATTGCGCGGCGGCATCGTCTACTGCTCATGCTGGACGAATTTCCGGCGCTTGGCCGACTCGACTTCTTCGAAAGTGCGCTCGCGTTCATGGCGGGGTATGGACTGCGCGCTTTCTTGATTGCGCAATCGCTGAACCAGATCGACAAGGCGTACGGACCGAACAACGCCATTCTCGATAACTGCCACGTCCGAGTGGCGTTCGCGACCAACGACGAGCGGACAGCGAAGCGCATCTCCGACGCTTTGGGTACGGCCACCGAGCTCCGGGCGCAGCGCAACTATGCGGGCCACCGTCTCGCGCCGTGGCTCGGGCACCTCATGGTGTCGCGCCAGGAAAGTGCGCGTCCTCTGCTCACCCCCGGCGAGGTGATGCAGCTCCCGCCCGACCAGGAAGTGATGATGGTCTCCGGCCACGCACCCATTCGTGCCACCAAGCTCCGCTACTACGAGGATCGCAACTTCACGGCACGCGTGCGCTCAGCACCGACCCTATCCAGCGATCACTACGTTGATCGCCCGCAGCCACGTCCGGACGATTGGAGCGGGTTTCCGGCATTGCAGCCGGTCGTGTCTGCAAACGACACCCCGAGTCTGTGGACTGACTGTGCACCCGATGCCGACGCACTACGCGCGCCAATGGGCGGCCACGAAGCCGTTGGCGACGCAAGCACGAGCGGCGTGCTGTCGGAAGACGACGAGTTTGCTGCAGCGCGTTCGGACCGGCGGTTGCGCCAGCTTGCCCGCCTTGCGGCACTCGACCCGAACGATGGGATTCCGCTATGACCCGCACCCGTCTGAATGTGTTTCTGCTGCCCGAGCACGCGAAGCGTCTCGATCAGCTCGCGGCAATGAAGGACGAGTCGAAGTCGGCAATCGTCGCGGCGGCCCTCGCGTCGTTTCTATCAGGCGATGCGGGCGATCTGCGTGAGGCCGCGACCGCTAAGCGCCTCGACCAAGTGTCCCGTCACCTCGCTCGTCTCGAGCGTGATCAGACCATCCTGATTGAAACGTTGGCGCTCTATATCCGCCACGACTTCGCCGTGAGCCTTCCGGTACCCGAGCCGCAGCAGGAGGCCGCGCGTGCGCAGGGCAATGCGCGCTTTGCCCAATTCATCGAGCAACTCGGGCGCCATCTGCTGCGCGGCAATAGCCTCGTTCGGGAAGTACATGAGGAGTTCTTCCCCGGCGACAGCCTGACAACCCATCCCACGACCGCTTCCAGCGAGAGGCCAGCATGAGTTTGACCGTGCCTGCTGCGACGGCAGCTGGCGTCCTGGATCGTCGGACGCGCATGTTGCGCACGGCGATGGGCCCAGCGATTGCGGCCGCCCTCGACGATCCTGACGTCGTCGAAGTCCTGCTGAATCCCGATGGCTCTCTTTGGCTCGATCGATTGCGGGCAGGGCGCGCCCCGACCGGGATCACCCTGTCGGCCGCCGATGCCGAACGCATTATTCGCCTCGTGGCCGCACACGTTCGCGCCGAAGTCCATGCCGGCGCGCCGATCCTCTCGGCGGAGCTCCCTATTACCGGTGAACGCTTCGAAGGCGTGTTGCCGCCAGTGGTCCGCGCGCCCGCATTCGCAATCCGCAAACGGGCCATTGCTGGCATCACTTTAGCGACCTACGTCGCCGATCAGATCCTGACCGAAGCGGAAGCGGGGTACCTGCAGCATGCCGTACGCGAGCGCCTCAACATCCTGATCGCCGGCGGCACTAGCACCGGCAAGACGACACTCGCCAACGCGCTGCTCCAGGAGATCGCGACGACGGGTGATCGCGTCATCGTGCTTGAAGACACGGTGGAGCTCCAGTGCGTCGCCGACGACCACGTGCCGCTGCGCACCCATCCCGGTGTCGCGTCGTTGACCGAGCTGGTGCGCTCGACGCTGCGCCTGCGGCCCGATCGGATAGTGGTCGGCGAAGTACGCGGCGGGGAAGCGCTCGATCTCTTGAAGGCCTGGGGGACCGGCCACCCCGGCGGCATCGCCACGCTGCATGCCGGCTCCGCACAAGGAGCCCTCACGCGGCTCGAGCAACTGCTGCTGGAAGTGGCGACCACCGTTCCGCGGCCGCTCATTGCGGAAACGATCAACGTCATCGTGTACCTCGCCGGGCGCGGTCGCAGCCGGCGCGTTGCCGAGATGGTGAGGGTCACTGGGCTCACGTCCAGTGGCTATGCCCTGGAAGCCTGTGTCGCCCAACCCGGAGAAGCGTAATGACACAAAAGCGTTTTGCAGCAAAAGCGGCTGTCAGTCTTTCCAGCTTGTCGGCATGGCTGGCTTGCGCAACCTATAGCAGGGTCGCGCGGGCGGCAGGCTCGAGCATGCCATGGGAGGCGCCGCTGAACTCGATTCTGGAGTCGATTCAGGGACCCGTCGCCCGCATCGTCGCCGTGATCATCATCATCGTGACGGGGCTCTCGCTCGCCTTTGGCGATACCAGTGGCGGCTTTCGGCGGCTGGTGCAAATCGTCTTTGGGCTGTCGATCGCCTTCGCCGCTTCGTCGTTCTTCCTGACTTTTTTCAGCTTCGCCGGCGGAGCGCTCGTCTGATGGTCGACGGTTTCGAGGTGCCGCTGCATCGCGCGCTGACTGAACCCATCCTGCTCGGTGGCGCGCCACGCGCGGTCGCAATTGCCAACGGCACGCTGGCCGCCGCGCTCGCGCTCGGTCTGCGTCTGTGGTTGGTCGGCGCTCTGGTCGGTGCCTGCGGGCACGCCCTGGCCGCTTGGGGCGCGCGCCATGATCCGCAGTTCTTGCCCGTGTTTTCGCGCCACGCCAAGCAACGCGTGCTGCTCGATGCCTAGTGATGATGGCCCTGGCGCAATACCGGCGGCGGCCGCCGCTCCTCGCCGACTGGCTGCCCTGGGGCGGGCTCGTCGCACCCGGTGTGGTGCTTAACAAGGACGGGTCCTTGCAGCGTACTGCGCGATTTCGCGGTCCCGATCTCGATAGCGCGACGGAAAGCGAGCTGGTGGCGATCAACGCGCGGCTCAACAACACCCTGCGGCGCTTCGGCAGTGGCTGGGCCCTGTTCGTCGAGGCCGAGCGGGTGAGCGCGCCGGCCTATCCCCGCTCGCGATTTGCGGAAGCTTTGTCGTGGCTCATCGATGAAGAGCGCCGCGCCACGTACGAGGCCGCCGGCAGTCACTTCGAGAGTGTGTATCGGCTGACCCTTCTGTGGTTGCCGCCCGTGGAGGCGGAAGTGCGCGCCGGACGCTGGTTGCTTGATGAGCCGAGCGCCAAGGCCGTGAACTGGCACGATCAGCTCAACTCCTTCGTCGCCGAAACCGATCGCTTTCGCGGCCTGCTCGAAGGGGTAGTCAACGAGATCACCTGGCTCGACGACGCCGCGACGCTAACGTATCTCCACAGCACCATCTCGACCGGCACCCATCCGGTCGCCGTACCCGAGGTCCCGTTTCACCTCGATGCTCTCCTCGCCGACGCCGGGCTCACGGGTGGCATTGCGCCCGTGCTTGGCGAGGAGCACTTGCGCGTGCTCACGATAAGGGGGTTCCCCGCGTCCACCTGGCCCGGTCTGCTTGACGATCTGAATCGGTTGGGTTTCGGCTATCGCTGGATGGTTCGCTTCCTGTTTCTTTCCAAAACGGACGCAAACCGCGAGCTCCTTCGGGTACGGCGGCAATGGTTCGCCAAGCGCAAAGGCATCGTCACCCTGCTGCGCGAGACTATCTTCCAGGAGCAGAGCCCGTTTATCGATTCGGATGCCGCGAACAAGTCCACTGATGCCGATGCTGCGTTGCAGGAGCTCGGGAACGATGACGTGGCTTTCGGTTATCTGACCGCGACCGTCACGGTGCGCGACCGTGATGCGGCCGTCGCGCAGCATCGCCTGCTCGCCGTCGAGCGCGTGATCCAAGCCCGCGGCTTCGTCACCATTGCCGAAACGCTCAATAGCGTGGAGGCGTGGCTTTCGTCACTGCCGGGGCACGTCTACGCCAACGTGCGCCAGCCCGTCGTCTCTACGCTTAATCTTGCCCATATGCTGCCGCTCTCGGCCGTATGGGCCGGACCCGATCGCAACACGCACCTTGACGGTCCTCCCCTGATTGTTACTCGAACGGAGGGCGCGACGCCGTTTCGCCTGGTCACTCATATCGGCGACGTCGGTCACACGCTGGTAGTCGGACCCACCGGCGTTGGCAAATCGGTGTTGCTGGCGACCTTGATCCTGCAGTTCCGGCGTTATCCGAACTCGCGCGTCTTCGTGTTCGACAAGGGCCAATCTGCCCGTGCGACGGTTCTCGGATTGGACGGCGAACACTACGACCTCGGCGCTGCCGGCGCCGTTGCGTTTCAGCCGCTCGCGCGCATCGATCAGGAATCCGAGCAGGCGTGGGCGGCGGAATGGATTACGACACTCCTGCTGCACGAGCGGGTCGAAGTGACGCCGGAGGTTAAGGGAATGGTCTGGTCCGCGCTTGGCAGTCTCGCGAGTGCGCCGCCGGAGCAGCGCACGCTCACGGGCCTCGCAGTACTGCTGCAGTCGAACGCCCTTCGCCAAGCGCTGCAACCGTACGTCCTCGGCGGTGCATACGGCCGCCTGCTCGACGCTGATGCCGATCGCCTGGGCACTGCAGCGGTTCAGGGCTTCGAGATGGAAGAGCTGATGCACGGCCGGAGCGCCGTGCTGCCGGTGCTGTCGTACTTGTTCCACCGACTCGAAGAGCGCTTCGACGGGGCCCCAACGCTGCTTGTGCTCGATGAGGCATGGGTGTTCCTCGACGACCCGGGATTTGCCGACCGCATTCGGGAATGGCTGAAGACCCTTCGCAAGCGCAACGTGTCGGTCATTTTCGCCACGCAGTCGCTGGTTGATGTCGAACGCTCGAGCGTGGCTCCGGCCATTATCGAGAGCTGCGCGAGTCGGATCTTCCTGCCCAATCCGCAGGCGGCTGAGCCGCAGTTGCACGGCATCTACAAGAGGTTCGGACTCAACGATCGGCAGATCTCCATCATTGCGCACGCCCAGCCCAAGCGCGAGTACTACTACCAATCCTGGCTCGGCAATCGCCTGTTCGATCTGGATCTTGGGCCCGTGGCGCTCGCCTTTGCCGCGACCTCGCGGGCCGAGGACCAGCGCGCGATCGACCGCGTCCTCGAGGCGAGCGGATCGGATGGGTTCGCGGCAAGCTGGTTGCGTGCGCGGGGGCTCGCCTGGGCGGCGGACCTGTTGCCGCAGTCAGCGACGGAAGGAGCTCGTCAGTGAAACTTGCTCGCGCTGCGTTGCTGGGCGCACTGCTGTCGTTTGTTGCAGGTCGCGCCCACGCCGCCATTCTCGTGTTCGACCCCGCGAATTATTCGCAGAATGTGCTTACCGCGGCACGCACGCTCGAGGAAGTTCGCAACCAGCTCGTGCAGCTGCAGAACGAAGCACAGATGCTGATGAACGATGCGCTGAACCTCACCAAACTGCCGTTCAACATCGTCCCGGAGTTGCGCGCGGCGCTCGCCTCGACCTCCAAGCTGATTCGCGAAGCCGGTGGGCTCGCCTTCGAACTCCGCAGCGCCCAGCAACGTTTCACGCAGGCCTACCCTCCGCTCTATACACCGGGAACCCCGAGTGGCGCGATGAAGTTCGACGCTGATCAGCGGCGGCTGATCTCCTGGGCGTCCGTGTACTCGACCATCAGCATGCAGGCGCAGGCGGCCCAGAATCTCTCTCGCGATGAAGACGCGCTGGCCAGCTTGATCGATTCCAGCCAAGGCGCAATTGGCGCGCTGCAGGCAGCACAGGCAACCAATCAGTTGCTCGCACTCCACGCACGCCAGCTGATCCAGGCGGAGCAGGTGCGAATTTCGCAGGACCGCGCTCGCGCAGTAGAGCAGGGCAGGGTGCTCGCCGACGAAGTGCAGGCTCGCGAAGTGCGCCGCCAATTCGTAGGGACCGGAACGCCGTACACGCCCACCGCGGTGGCCGGCTTTGGCTATTGAGGAGATCGACATGCTGCTTCGCCGTTTATATCTCACCGCAACGGCTGCACTCTTGCTTGCAGCATGCAGCCCGCATGAGAGCGATACGCCGGATAGCTTGACCAAAGATCCCGCGCGCTTGCGTACCGTGTTGCGCGAGTGTCGCGAGCAGGGCACCGGCGCCGATCCGAAGCGCTGCACGGTGGCGAACCAGGCGCTGCGCGAGCGCTTCCACCGGCACGGGCCAGCGGTGTCGCCGCAGAGCGGCGCCGGCGCGACGTCATCGGCGGAGGCGGCCGGCAATGAGTGATCTGGGCGTCATCGATCGCTTTCTGAACGTCTTCACAACTTACATTGATTCCGGCTTCGGTCTGCTTGGACGCGAGGTGTCGTACCTGAGCGCGACGCTCGTGGTGATCGACGTCACGCTCGCCGGCCTCATGTGGGCCATGGGCGGCGCGGACGACCCGATCGCCAGGCTGCTGAAAAAAGTGCTCTACGTAGGCGCGTTCGCCTTCATCATCACCAACTTCAATGCGCTGTCGAACATCATCTTTCGGTCGTTTGCCGGCTTGGGGCTCACGGCATCGCGTACGCCACTATCCGCCGCCGAACTGTTGCAACCAGGACGCCTTGCAAAGGTTGGGGTCGATGCGGCCGCGCCGATCATGACCCAGATCGGCGACCTGATGGGCTTTCCCGAGATCTTTCTGCACCTAGATGTCGCGCTGGTGCTGTTCCTGGCGTGGGTGGTAGTGATCGTGAGCTTCTTCGTGCTCGCGGTGCAGCTGTTTGTCATTCTGATTGAGTTCAAGCTGACGACCCTTGCCGGCTTTGTGCTCGTTCCCTTCGCGCTCTGGAACCGGACGGCGTTTTTGGCGGAGCGCGTGCTCGGCAACGTGGTCTCCAGTGGGGTGAAGGTGCTGGTTCTGGCCATCATCGTCGGTATTGGCACGACCATCTTCGGCGAGTTCGGACGCGCTGTGACTGGGGATCCATCGCTCGACCAGGCGCTCGCCGTGATGCTCGCCTCGCTCGCGCTGTTAGGATTGGGCATTTTTGGCCCCGGCATCGCAAATGGCCTTGTCGCGGGTGCACCGCAACTCGGCGGCGGAGCGGCTGCAGGGACGGCGATTGCAGCGACCGGTCTTGCCGTTGCGGGCACTGCAGCGGCCGCTGGAGCTAGCCGACTTGTCGGACGCGGGATTACGGCAGTGCGCTCCGTCAGCGCTACAGGCGCTGGGGCCGCGAGTGGTGGAATAGCGCGCGCGCACACGGTTGCAAGCACGACAACGGCCGCGTCCACTTCTGCGACCAGCAAGGGACCGGGTTCCGCGACGCCTTCGGCTCCAAGCACCGGAGCTGACGGCCTTAGCCCTACTGCTGGCCGCGATCAAACGAACGCGACGAATGACAACGCGTCCAGCGAACCGATCGATACTCCACCGGCTTGGGCCCGAACGCTCCGGCGACGGCAAGCGTTCACGCATGGCATTGCGTCCGCAGCGCAGGCGTTACGCGCGGGCGATCATGGCTCGAGCGGCGCTGCGCCCAAGCTGGGCGATGACGACCGGAGTGCGTCGTGATCTTCCGCCGCGCGCAACTTCGCTACTCCAGCACGCCGGAACCCGTTACTCCGTACCAGAAGGCAGCACAGGTCTGGGATGAACGCATCGGGTCGGCACGGCTGCAGGCCCGCAACTGGCGCTTGATCGCATTCGGGTGCCTCGGCCTGGCGATCGCGAGCGCCGGCGGACTGATCTGGCGCGCCGGACAGTCGCTGGTGACTCCCTATGTTGTCGAAGTGGACAGTGCGGGCCAGGTACGTGCGGTCGGGGAGGCGGCCACGCCGTATCGGCCCACGGATGCGCAGATCGCGTTTCACCTGGCGCATTTCATCAGCAACGTCCGCTCCCTGGCGATCGACCCTGTCGTGGTGCGCCAGAGCTGGCTCGAGGCGTACGACTATGCGACCGATCGCGGTGCGGCGACCCTCAACGACTTTGCGCGTGCAAGCGATCCGTTCAGCCACATCGGCCAGACTTCGGTCGCCGTCGAGGTGACAAGCGTCGTCCGCGCCAGCGACAACTCGTTCCAGGTCCGCTGGATCGAGCGCACGTACGTGCGCGGTTCGCTTTCCGCTACCGAGCGCTGGACCGCAATACTGACCCTGGTCATCCAGCCGCCACGCACCGAAGAACGGCTCCGCCGTAATCCGCTGGGCATCTATGTCGACGGCCTGAGCTGGAGCAAGGAGCTCGGTTCGAGCAACGAAGGGAAAAAGTCGTGAAATATCACATCGTGATAGCGCTCATCGTAGCTTCTGCAACCGGTTGTGCTGCCCAAAAGACGAAACCGCCTGAGGTTTCGCTCGATGAACCGGTACGGATCGAGCCCCTGCCGGACCCGCCCAAACCAATCGAAGTGGTTAGGGTGCCGGAACCCTTGCCTTTACCCAGTCAATTGAAACCGCTCATACCGGCCGCGAACACGAAGCCGGATTCCACTGATCCGCGGGAGCGCGTTGCCGACGCCAATGCCGCCGCGCGGGTGGCCCCTACGCTGGACGGGTACGTCAATGCCGTGCAGGTGTGGCCGTACAGTGAAGGCTCGCTCTACCAGGTCTATGCGAGTCCGGGTCGCATTACCGACATCATGCTGCAGTCCGGAGAGGATCTGGTCGCGGTGTCCGCCGGCGACACGACCCGCTGGATCGTCGGTGACACGACGAGCGCGGCCGGCGCGGCCCAGCGCGTGCACGTGCTGATCAAGCCGGTACGCCCAGACCTCAAGACGAATCTGCTGATCACCACGAACCGGCGCACGTATCTGCTCGAACTTACCGCGACCACCGATACCTGGATGGCATCTGTGTCATGGGAGTATCCACACGACCGACTCGCGGCGCTGAGAGCTGAAACGCAACGCGCTACGGCCGCCGCTCCCATCGCGCAGGGGATCCCGCTCGAGCGCCTACGCTTCCGTTACGACATCAGTGGCGACACGCCGTCCTGGCGACCCTTGCGGGCGTTCGACGATGGGCAGCACGTCTATATCCAGTTTCCTGCAGCAATCGCCCAAGGGGAGCTGCCGCCGCTCTTTGTGATTGGGGCGAGTGGCGACGCCGAGCTCGTCAATTACCGGTACCGCGCACCGTACTACATCGTCGATCGTCTCTTTGGTGCCGCGGAGTTGCGGCTCGGAGGTGATGCCGCGCAGCGCGTACGCATCAGCCGCAACGACGCTCCGCGCGGCTGACCGCCATGGCAAATGAAAAGGTCGCTCCCGAGCCTCTCGGCCTGCGAGCGCAGCCACGCCGAGTGGTGCGCATCAACCGGCGCGCGCTTATGATCGGGGTCGTCGTGATTGTTGCCACGATGCTCGGCGTGACGGTGTGGTCGACCCGCTCATTTCGCCGGGTGCCGATGCAAGCGCCAGCCGAGTTGCACAACGTTGAACGTGTGCCGCACGCCGATGCCCTGCAGCAGCTGCCGCGCGATTACGCTGCGATTGCCGAGCCGAACCCCCCCGCTGCAAACGTCACGCCGGCCGTTCCGCAGCTCGGTCCGCCGTTACCGGGCGATCTGGGCCGTCCGATTCTGAGCGCCGAGATACAGGCCGCGCAATCGGCTGTTGCCACCGCACCGCCACCACCTTCCGTCGTACAGCGTATCGATCCGGAAGAGGAGCTAGCGCGAGCGCAGCGAGTCAACGCGCGACGTGAAGTCGAGGAGGCGGCAAAATCGGGGCTGTTCTTTCGCCCAGGTGCTCGCGCGAGCACCCAATCTGCGCCGTCCCTAGCCACTGCCACTCGACCAGCAACTGGATCGGCGTCGAGCGGACAGCCATCGACTGCTGCATCCAGCGATGCCAAGACCACTGCGCAGGACCTGCGAGAACAGTTTTTGAATGCCAGCAGCACGACTTCCACCCAATCGTCTCACTTGCTTAAAGGGCCCGCTTCGAGCGATGTCATCATGGCCGGCACGGTCATCCCTGCGGCGCTCCTTACGGCGATCAACTCGGATTTGCCGGGCCAAGTGGTCGCCAGTGTCACCGCGCCGGTGTACGACACCGCAACGGGCCAGCGTCTGCTCATCCCGCAGGGTTCACGATTGCTTGGGCAATACGACAGTCACGTAGAGTTCGGTCAACGGCGTGTACTGATGGCGTGGACCCGGCTGATCTTGCCGGATACTTCTTCGATCGTGCTCGATCGCGTGCCCGCAACCGACGCAGCCGGGAACTCGGGTTTGGAGGATGAGGTCGACTGGCACTGGAAACGCCTGCTTGCTGGTGCTGCGCTGTCCACCCTGATTGGCGTTGGTAGCGAGCTCGCCGCGCCCGATCGAGGCAGCGGAACCAATGGTCCCGTAATCGCCTTTCGTGAAAGCGCACAGGATACGATCAACCAGGTGGGTCAGGAGCTCACAAGGCGTAATCTCAACGTACAGCCCACGCTGGCTATACGGCCCGGCTTTCCGGTTCGAGTGCTCGTGAACAAGGACCTCGTACTGGGCCGGTAATCCATCGTTCTATTGGTCTTGCTGCCCAGAGTTGCGTCTTGGACCATGAGAGTTCCATTGCTGAGAATGCCACCAAACGCGGTGCTTGCTCTGGGCACGGCGGGGTAAAGGACTGGTTCGACGCCAAGGCCGCGGCTGGGGCACAGACCAAGACAGCTGCACCTGCACCAGCGGCTACGCCTAGCACTGACAAGGCAACCACCAAGACCGCAGCAAAGTCTTCGGCGATGCCAACCACGGCTGCCGCGGGCGGCGGTGAGGGAAAGGTGTGGGTAAATCCGTCATCGAAGACTTACCACTGCTCCACCGACAAGTGGTACGGGAAGACGAAGAAAGGTGAGTACATGTCCGAGGCCGACGCCAAAGCCAAGGGCAACCACCCTGACCGTTCAAGGCTCCTCGCCCCGGCGTCGCACACTGGTTGATGAAAGAGCGGCCGGGACCGCACCGCGGAACAGCGGCTATCACAGAACCGGCACGCGCTCGGCCTCTGGGTCCGGCTCGGGACGTTAAGTAAAAATGACCGTGTGCCGTACGACACGCTGGGACTCCCGGCACCAAGCACTCCGCACGTGGTACGCCGTACTTCGGACGAGGGGCTACGCAGCATAGGCGGGCGCTGGGTGCGCGGCCGCTATCGGGGCATCAGTTGTCTGATGCCGGTTGGTCTACGCATCAGACCGGAAAAGGCCTTGGCCGCCATTGCCGGAAATGGCGCTCTCGACCGATTGCCGCCTGATGCGCGCGAGGAAGCCGACCTTCGCAGCGACGTCCAAACGCGCCGCAGTGCGGCCTAGCCGCGCCGACCGTTGGGTCGACGAGGCGTTCCTGCACTGTGACGCTCTAACGGTAACCTCGACTGCCGCGGTGGCCACAGCGGCACGCACTATTGCGTCGAGATTGGCTTAGCCGGAGCGTTAACCACCACTTCGGCGCTCCTCAGAACAGCCCCCTAAAAAGCTGCGGGCGCGGCGGGGAAACCCCGCGCACGCCCGCACGCGTTTTACCCGCCGACTGCTTTATGGAATGATTTCCGTAATGCGCGTCGCCCAGTTGCCGAGGCTGCCGCGCGTGCCGCCACATTGGCCGAATGGCGCCGCGTTGTATTGCGCGTAGGTGCAGGTCTGCGCGATATATTCCGACGCCATCCAGATCGAATCGCCGTCGACCGCAGCCGCACCATAGTCGCCCCAACGCGCGCGCGGCGCCAGCGAGGGGAAGCCGGTGAACCCATCCCAGGGTCCAACGCCCGCGGCGGCGATGTGGACGGCGCCGGCGCCGATCTTCGCGTCGATGCCCGCGTAGCCGGCACTCGGGTATTCGTTGGGCCCCACCACCGTGAAGGCGATGACGCCGCGCCCACTCTTGGTCACTGCGACCGCTGGGTAGGTGAGGCTGACGTCCGGCAGCGCGAGTGTGCCATTGGCGAAAACGACGCCCGAGTGCGGATTGATGACAAAGTAGGCGACGCCCGAGCCGTGCGTAGTGCCCTGCAGCACGTCGGTATCTAGTGCGCCCCAGAGCTTACCGTTGGCATACATCACCTGCTGCATGCGCGAATCGTTGACCGCCACGCGGCGCGGCGCGCTATAGCTATGCGTTGGCGCCCCCACCAGCGGCGCGCAGGCGGGGTCGGCGATGCAGTCGCGCAGCGGAGTGTTGCCGGCCTTCTGCACGATCGTGCTCGCCGGAACCGCGTATTGCTGCACGCTAAGCGGGCGGACGTTGAGCGCCAGGGAAAGCGGCGAGGAGTCGATGGCCGAGGTGTTGGAGACCGACCAGACCCAGATCTCGCTCGACGTACCGCTGTCGAAGAACACGGCGTCCGAGCTCAAGAGATACTCGGTGCCGCCGTGGTCGCCGGCGTACTGGGAGTCTGGCGAGATGGCAGGCCAAACGGTGAACGCCGGCGCCGGAATGCTCGGGTCGCCGCCGTTCCAGAGCACTACGTTGGGCGAAGGCGCGCCCGCGGCCAGCGCGCGCTTGGAGATCGCGTAGATCTGCGCACCGTAGAAGCCGGAACCAAAGAGCGAGAATTCGTTGGTGGTGATGAAGAAGGCGTTGGCGTCTGCACCGATGTGCGGGTAATCGCCCAGGCAGAAGCCACCGGCGCATTGGTGGTCGGGAGTTCCCTCCGTACCGTTGTTCTGCACCGGCAGCCGGTAGATGTTCCATCCCCCGGTGGGGTCGGCGCTCTGGCTGACGGCGATGTCGATGTGGTTGGTGCCAGCCAAGTTCGCGGTCGTCCCCACGTGGTCAAGCGTCAGCACCACTTGGAACCAGCGATGCGTGTCCGTATCGTAGTAGCAGGACGGATCCGTCACGGACGGGCCGCGCTTGTTGTTACTGCGATTGATCGCTAATGGGTAGCCGTAGAACGTGTTCAGGTCCACTGGTCCTACCAGCCGCGCCCCAGAGGTGTCGTAAATGCTGAGCACGTCGTTGACGCTCTCGACCACGAATCCATTGCCAGCGCAGAGCCCCTGATCCGGCGGCTCGACGGAAAACTGGTTTCCGCCATTTGCGAAACGCTGGTCGTAGAAGTTGAGGCCGTCGAAACTTTGGATGAGTTGCGGATTCGACTTTGCACGTCCGGCATTACCGGCTGCCGCCCCGCCCGCGTGCCCGCGAGCGATGCTGCGATTGACCATCGGTTGCGGCCCGAGGCTGTCGGTGCCATCGCCTGAAGCGGCGTCCCCGGCTACCATGGCCTCGTCGAGTTCGGAACTTGTCAGCGTGTCGCCGCCGATCGGCGCGCCTCGTGGAATGGTGCTGCCCGCAGCCTGAAGCCGCACGGTCACCGGAGCGGCTATAGCGGGCTGCGTAAACAGCACAAGGGTCAAGGTCAACAGACTCGAAGCCGAAAGAAACCGCCGAACAGCACTCGCCATCATCCTTGCTTCTCCCTCTGGTTTGCCGCCCCGAGCGTCGCAGGCGCAGATGCGCCACCGCTCGAGGGATCACTATAAGCAGGCCCTATCCGCGCGCCGCCGATTGGCCACTTCGCCCAGGTAACCTATGGAAGTTCCGAAAGCCCCGCCATCCGGGACGAAGGCGCGAGGTGCGGCGGAATGTGACACCCCACCCTCATGCATGTCAAGAAGAACAAGTTGACGCCAGCGGCAAAGGGGCGAGCTGCTCAATGCACTAGTTTGTGGCCAATGAGAGACCCACGCCGGCCCGACCCGTACGTGGGTAGTGGCGGCATTGCTGCCGTTACCAGCGCCAAGCTCAACCAGTGAAAGGCGTAGTGTCGAGGATCGCGCGTAACCAGCTCCAAGCTCGGAGTTCGGAGTACTTCGCACTGCGCTCGAAGAGCCACGTGCTTCGGGCTAAGTGCTTCGAACTCGGCGCGTGCACTCAGCCGGCGGCTGGTATCGGCCCAGGAGCAGTCGCTCGCGATATCGGTCTAGCGACGGGCGCGCTCGTCATCCGACGAGCTTGATTCGGCGCGCCGCAGCGCGGACAAACGGGCCGACGGCAAGTGCCAACCGTGACGAATGGCCATGAAGCGAAGGAAGAAACAAAAAGCGGCGCCCGCCAGCGCCGAAGCGCCATACGCAACGTCCAGTATGTCTCCAATCACCACGACAGCTGCACCGGCCAGCGCCGCAACGGCGTATAGATCCGATCGCAATACCTGTGGGATCTCGGCGAGAAGAACGTCGCGGGTCATCCCCCCTCCGATTCCGGTGAGCATGCCGAGAAGTGCAGCCATGACGGGATTCAGCCCAAACTGAATCGCTTTCTGCGCACCGGCTACCGCGAAGAGCGCCAGCCCTGCCGCATCAAACAGCAGAACGGGATTGCGTAGTCGGTCCACGCCGGCATACCAGAAGAACGTGACGATCCCAGCCAGCACCGATACCGCCAGATAGAACACATCGGACAGTGCAGCGGGCGGAATCGCACCGATCAGCACGTCGCGCCCAATCCCACCGAAGTTTCCCGCCACGAACGACAGGACAAGAATGCCGAAGATGTCCAGGCGCGCATTGACGGCTGCCACCGCGCCGCTGATAGCGAACACGAAGGTGCCGGTGAGATCGAGAATATGCACGAATGTACGAGTGTCGATCATGCTTGCCCTATCAGTGATGACTGAGCGGCAGACGCCCCGCGAAACCCTCGCGTATGAGGCGCCCCAGGGGCCCCATGCTTCGCGTCCAATAGTAGGCAGTCAGGCCGGGGCAAGCCATGCCAGCGCCCCGACCACTAAAGCCTCGATCCCCGTCTCGAGCGTGGGGTGCAGCACGGGCGCAAACTTAGGGCTGTGGTTGACCGGCAACTCGTTGAGCTTCCCCTCAGCCTTCGCGTTCGCATAGAGCGCCGGATCGTTCCCGCCCACGAACCAGAACACCGACGGAACCTGCCATGCGGTGCCGAAGCACCCGAAGTCCTCGCTCGCGGGTGCCGGACCGGTGTGCTTGACCCGCTCGGGAGAGAAGTAAGCGCGAAACGCCTCGGCGATCCGGTGACTCGCGCCCTCGTCGTTCACATTGAGCGGATACTGATCAAGCGGCGTGATTTCCGGCTTACGCGGCGCTCCCGACGCTTCCGCCTCAGCGTTCACGATGCGCTCGATCGCGGCCAGAACGTGCTTGCGCACGCCGGCATCGAAGGTCCGCACGTTGAGCTTGATGAGGGCGTCATCGGGAATGACGTTTTCTTTCGAGCCAGCCTGCAGTACGCCGATTGTTACCACGGCCGCATCGGTCGCGGCGATCTCGCGCGACACGATCGTCTGCAGCCGCAGCACTGTGGAGGCCGCCATTACGACCGGATCGACGCTTGCCTGCGGCATGGAGCCATGAGCTCCGCGTCCGAATAGACGGATCTGGAGACTGTCCGCCGCTGAGGTGATCGGCCCCGCGCTGCCCGCGACGGTTCCCGCCGGCCCCACCATGACGTGCTGGCCGAGCACCACCGCTGGGGTTGGAAACCGCTGGAGCAAGCCGTCGTCGATCATCGCACGCGCACCCTCCGCGGTTTCCTCGCCAGGCTGGAACACGATCATCAAGGTGCCTTTCCACGCGTCGCGTGCCTGCGCCAGCAGCGTGGCGGCGCCGATCAGCCACGCCACGTGCATGTCATGGCCGCACATGTGTGCGACGGGCACGGTGGTGCCTTGATTATCGGGCGCGGTGACCTTGCTCGCATACGGAAGGCCCGTGGCTTCTGCGATGGGTAGCGCGTCCATGTCGGCGCGCAGCATCAGTGTGGGTCCGTCACCGTTGCGCAGCACTCCTACAACGCCCGTCTTGCCCACACCTCTTGTCACGTCGTAGCCGGCTTTCTCGAGCATGTCGGCTGCAATGCCTGCAGTGCGGGTTTCGTGCATCGACAGCTCGGGATGTGCGTGCACGTCTTTGTAGATTGCCTCGACGTGAGGCATCAAACCGCCCATGCGCGTCAGGACAGCGGATACGGCGTTGCGATTCAGTTGCTCAGCCATGGCGGGCTCCTATTCGTCCGAGGTCGAGGCGTGGACGGCATTGGCACTGACCAAGTGCGTGATGTTGACGGGGCCTCGCACCAGTGAAGCGAGGCGCTCTTGCACTGCGCGATCGGCTTTGGTGACTCGCTCATGTTGGCGCAGATGCTCCAACCACGATTCCACCAGAAAGCTTTCGACGAGCCTGCCGGGGCGTGCTGTGTCCTCGAAAACGCCCCACGCGTAGGCGCCATCGCGCTGCCGCTCGGCGGCAATGCTCTCGAGCACCTCGAGGAAGCGTTCTCGATCTGTCGGGGCAATGTTGTACTCGACCAAGACCATGACGGGCCCTGCGTCTGGTTCGAGATCTTCAGGGACGACGGGACTGGGCCAGTGCATGGAAGGCGTGAGATCCAGCTTTGCGCCAGTCTGAAGTTTCGCGCGCCAAGTGAGCGGAATGCCGAGGAGGGCACCGGCAGCCGCGACCATGTGCGCGGCGGGCAATCCGACGAGCGCTGCGACCTCGCCCCACACCGTACTGCCGAGCGTCAGTGCGCCGAAGAAGACTGTCACATAGATGGCCAAGCCACGGCCGCGGACCCACTCGGGCAACGCAAGCTGGGCAGAGACGTTCAAGCTCGAAAGCGTGGCGATCCAGCAAGCGCCGGCAAGGAGGCTCGCGAACAAAGCGGTGGCGGTCTGGTGGGCGATCCCGAACAACACCAGTGCCACGGCGGTGCCCGCTGTACCTGCCGCGACGGTACGATCGGCGCCGAGCTTCGCTTTGAGTCGTGGCAGCACGAATGCGGTACCCAACGCACCCGCGCCGATGGCGCCAAGCAAGAGCCCGTACACTGCGGCGCCTCCGGCGATCTGTGTGCGCGCGACCAGCGGAAGCAGCGCCCAATACGCGCTCGCGAACAAAAAGAATGCGACGGCACGAAACAAAGTGGCACGCAGCGCCGGATTGTGGCGCGCGTAGCGAATTCCGGTTCTGATCGCACTCGCGAACCTTTCGGCGGGCAGCCGCCGTGCGGGTCTCGGCAGCGGTCGCCACCACTTCAGCGCGCCGATGGTGGCGAGGGTGCTGAACGCGTTGATCCAGAACGGCGCTGCGATGCCCATCGCCGCCGTGATGATCCCACTCAGTGCCGGGCCGATGGCGCGACTGATGTTGATGCCGACGCTGTTCGCGGCCACCGCGCCCGGCAAGTCTTCGTGGGGAACGAGCTGCGGGACGATCGATTGCCACGACGGTGCTTCGAGAGCGGTTCCGACGCTCACCAGAAACATGAACAGCAGCAAGAGCGTCGGCGTGACGTGCTCGAGGTTGACCAATGTCGCGAAAACGAGCGACAACACGAAGATTGCGACGCCATTGACGATCAGAAGGCGTCGCTTATCGACGATGTCGGCGAGCGCGCCGGCAGGCAAAGCGAATAGAAACAGCGGCAGAGCCGTTGCGACCTGCACCAACGAGACCATCAGTGGGTCGGAGTCCAAGGTGGTCATCAGCCAGGCGGCCGCCGCGCTGTACATCCAGCCGCCGATGTTGGAGACCACCGTCGCCGTCCAGATCACCGCGTATGTGCGGTGTCGGAAGGGAGCCCAAGGAGACGGTGGACCCGTCCCCGCGTGCGTGATCGCCTTAAGGTTGTTCAAGCTTCGCCCGCTGGACGCGGTAGGGCCGTCCGTTCCAGCGCGCTGCGATCCCATCGGCCGAGATCGGCTGCGGCTTCGTACGTGCTCTGCAAAAATTGCAGCAGCGTCGCGTCAGGATTGTCTGCGCTACGCACCGCCTCGTAAGGCATGACAAATTCGTGCAAATCGGTGTTGTAGTACGCCCCCGCGGGCTCGACCGGCCGCTGTGCATAGCCAGTGGGCTCCGGGTATGCATAGGCATAGAACGCGGGCTCCGCTACCGCTCCGCCGCCCGGCCAAAAGCCGCAACTGCTGCATTCGCGCGAGTAAGCTTCGACCATGACGTAATCCGCGCAGTTCGGCGCGCCGCCTGGATGGCGCGGCGCTGTGCGGCCGGAGAACCGGGTGTAGGCGAGATCGAAGCTGCCCCAGAAGAAATGCACGGGGCTTGCCTTGCCGCTGAAGCGGGAGGCGAAGCGCTTTAGAACGCGATCGGCGTGCAGCAGCACCCGCCAGCAGCGATGCGCCGCATCGGGATCGTAGGTTGCGTGCTCGCGATCGTCCGCGAAAGGAATAGCGGTCACGATCTCGACCGGACGCGGCATCACGTTAGGCTCGATGCCGAGCGCGTGCAAGGCGGCGAGGTAGTCGCGATAGAAATCGCATACGGCCTGGGAGCCGAGCGACAGCAAGCGCGTGCTGCCGGAGCTGGTACGAATCGCAAGCTCATGGGCGATGAAGTCGAGATCGACCACGAATGCCTCATCCCGACACGGAATCGTCGAAGTCGTGAGTCCCCGTGGAGTCACGTAGAGCGCGACCTGCCACCAATGATTCTGCATCGGGGCGAGCGCGAGACGCGTCTTGCCGACAATCTGAAACCACATGTGCAACGTCTCGTACGTCGCTTGCCACTGCGCCAGCGGCAGCGCCGGCCATGTGGGGTTAGCGCCGACGCTCACGCTCGCTGACTCCCGGCAGGGGACGGAGCGGGCTCGAACATCACCTCGTCCACGTAGCACCAACCCCAGTCTTCCTCGGGTTCGAAGCTCCTGATGATGGGGTGATGCGTGCGATGAAAATGCTTCGTCGCGTGCTTGTTCGGTGAATCGTCGCAGCACCCGACATGGCCACAGGTCAGACACAAACGTAGGTGTACCCAGTCGGCGCCGATGCTTAGGCACTCTTCGCAGCCGTCTGGCGTGCGCGGCGCAACGGCGTGAACTTGATCGAGGTGCGTGCAGGCGTTCTTCATCGTTGTTCAACCATTGATCAGCAGCCCAACCGTTACCAATGCGGCGAAGGCACCAAGGCCCAGGCACCGTCGCCGAGAAGAAACAAAATGACGAGCGCCAATGCCCAGAACGCCGGATATTCCCACCCTCCATCCTTGTTCGAGAACATCCAGCCGTTCTTCCCGTGGACGGCGACGATGGTTCCGACGATCAGCGGGACCAGAACGAGCGCCACGTAGCGAGGCACGATGCCGAGGATCAGGGCGGTGCCCCCGAGCAATTCCCCCGCCATGGTGACGTAGGCGAGGCTACCGGGCAGGCCGAGCGATTTGAAATAGCCGTAGGCGCCAGCGGGCTTGAACACCAGAAGCTTGAGCAATCCGTGCGCGATGAACAGGATGCCGAGTCCAACACGCAGCAGAAGGATTGCCCATGGTGCGGTCGATGCGTCGATCATGGCGTTTCTCCAAGAGATGTCACGCCCCCTCACCCACCGGTCGACTGCATGTCGTTGTCGATGGGCAATATCTGTCCGGAAATCGACTTTGCCGCATCGGAGGCAAGGAAGACCGCCAGTGCAGCGATGTCTTTCGGATCGACAAGTCTCTTGATCGACTGCGCAGCCATTGCTTGCTTGCGAACTTCCTCGAGTGACTTACCGGTTGCCTGTGCACGACCCTCGAAGACTCTTTCGATCCGCGGACCTGCAACAGCTCCGGGCAGGATGGCGTTGGCGCGGATTCCGTAACCACCCAGCTCGATGGACAGCGTCTTCGTTAAACCAATCACGCCCCATTTGGCGGTCGAATAGGGACTGCGGTTGGCGTAGCCGAACCGTCCCGCTACGGACGACATGTTGATGATGACGCCGGCCTTGGACTTCTTCAGGTAAGGAATGGCGACGCGCGTCACGTTGAAAGTGCCCGTCAGGTCGACCTGCATCACCTTCTCCCAGGCGTCCGGGTCCATCTGTTCGACGGGCGCCGTGGGGCCTGAGATGCCAGCGTTATTCACCAGAACATCGAGACCTCCGAGTGCTTCCACTGATTCCGGCACCATACGCTCGATGTCCTGGCGCTTCGACACATCACACACGGTGGTGATCAAGCCCGGCATCTCCTTCACGGTCGCCTCGAGCGCCGCCTGGTCGATGTCGCACACGCAAACGGTTGCTCCGTTAGCGACAAATGCCCACGCGATCTCCTTACCGATACCTGAGCCGCCCGCAGTTACCAATACGCGCTGTGTCATTTTGCTTCTCCGACGTTGCTCGGCCTTTTCGAAAGTCGCCCACGTATGGACGAGTTATGCGGGCGAGGTCGCGCGCCATATGACGCTATGGATTTCTCGGTAACGCCGTGTACACGCGAACGATGAATGCATGAAAATCCGCCATGTAAGCACGCAAAAACTCCTCGGTTGTCGGGTCACTTACTTCACCCGTTGCCGTAATAAGGCCAGGCTTGAACTGGATGTACGCTTCGGGAGCGTTCATTTGCGGTGCATTGCAGAAGCTGAGCACGCTTCTGAGCTGCTGCTGGGCGACTGCGGTCCCGATCGCTCCAGGAGAGGTGCCGATCACCGCTGCCGGCTTGCGGGAGAACGAGTTCTTGCCGTAAGGACGGCTTGCCCAGTCGATTGCATTTTTCAGCCCGCCCGGGATCGAGCGATTGTATTCGGGCGTCACGAACAGTATTGCGTCGGAGGATGCGATCGCAGCCTTGAAGTCCTTCGCACCCTGCGGAAAGTCGGCGTCGTAGTCGTAGCTGTAGATCGGCAGATCTCGGAAGGGAATTTCCTTCATCTCGAGCGCGGGCGGTGCGAGACGCACCAGCGCCTGCGCGAGAAGGCGATTAATTGACGCGGTGGCGATACTGCCGACCAGGTAGCCGACTTTGAACGTAGTCATGATGTGCCTTTCAGTGTGAGCGTCGGTGTAGCATTGCTGTTCGCGACCAATCGGTTCAATCGCGCCCTATTGCGACCGATGCATCCGGCGCCGCATCCAGACGAAGAGGACGAGAATGAGGACGATGGCGACGACGATGCCGGCCCGCGCGGCATGCACAAGCCGCGATGACGTTGCCCCGCGTCTCAGAGTCGCAACCTGTTCCTCCGTCACGGATACGGCGGGATTGCCGTACTGCCGCGTCAGCCAAGAACCGAGCGTCGCGAGCTGACGATCCGACAGCTGACCGAAGGCAGGCATCGGCAGCTCCTCGTGTGTGCTTTGGCGACGTATCCCTTGGAGCATCACGAGCACGAGGTTGTCGGTGCTCGGTTGGCCGAGCGCGGTGTTGTGGAACAGCGGCGGGAGCCCTCCGTCGAAGCTCCCTTGCGCATCGACTTGGTGGCAGGTGGCACACCATGCGTCGTAGAGTTGCGCACCGGTCAGCGCGTTGTCATCCGTTGACATCGAGACACCACGCACGGTTGAAAGCTCGTTCATCGCGCTCCCCCAGGCGTAACGCGGACGGCTGTCGGCCGGGTCATGCACAGCGGGCACGGTCTTCAAGTAGACCGCTATCGCGCGCAGATCATTTTCCGTCAGGTGCCGCAGGCTTTCATCGATCGCCTCGGCCATCGGGCCAGCAGCTTGTGCCTTCCCGTGCGCGTCACCGACACGCATATAGTCGACCAGCTCGCCTTCGGTCCAGCCACCGATTCCGCTATTCGCATCGGAGGTGATGTTCGGCGCGTCCCACCCGCCTACCTTTCCACCGGCGAGCGGGTGGGTTGACGACTCGGCCATCAATGCATTGCGTGGGCTGTGACACGTTCCGCAATGCGCGAGTCCTTCGACGAGGTAAGCCCCGCGGTTCCGTTCGGGTGTCTTGCTCGGCTCTGGCCGAAACGTAGTGCGATCGAGGAACAGCACATTCCACAACGCCATTGACGCGCGCACGTTAAATGGGAAAGGCAAATCGGTGCGCTTGGTCGGCTCATCGACCGGCCGTACCGCGTTCATGAAATACGCGTACAGCGCAGCGATGTCATCATCGGTCACCTTGGCGTACGCCGTGTACGGCATCGCCGGGTAGAGATGCGTGCCGTCGGCGCGGACCCCGCGGCGCATTGCATCCGCGAACTGCTCGAGAGTGTAGTTGCCGATACCGGCTCTCTTCGAGGGCGTGATGTTCGTCGCGACGATGTTCCCGACCGGCGTCGGGATGACCAAGCCTCCGGCGAAGGGCTTGCCGCCGGGCGCGGTGTGACATGCGGTGCAGTCGCCCGCTATAGCGACATACTCCCCCCGCGCGACTGCGCTCGGATCGACGGGCGATTGCGCTAAAGCCGAAAGCGCGAGACTTGCGAGGAGAGTGCCGAGCGCGGACCGCATAAACCAAGGCGATCCACGCTACTTGCGTTCGGGAGGGTTGGCACCACCAACCCTGGCGCCGGCGCGCTGTTGTTGCAGGATGTGCGTTACGGTCCGCAGCGCTAGCGCGAGACCGTTCTCGGTGGAGTTGCACGTGCCGCACGTTGGAATCACTCCTGTGCCGGTGAGGAACAAGTTCTCGTGATCATGGGTGCGGCCCCATGCATCGCACACGGAGGTCTTCGGATCGTTACCCATCATCACGGTCCCGCAGATGTGCTGGTTGTTCGCGAAGTCACCCTCCTTGCTGAAGCGCAGGTTGGTTCCTCCCATGAGCGCCGCGATGCGCCGGAAGTCCTGCTGCGACCGTTCGTGTCCCTTGCGCGTGTACTCATCGATGAAGTAGTGCGCCTGCGGCTTCGGGAGACCGAGCGCATCCTTCTCCGCGGCGAGCGTGATCCGGCGGTCGGGGTGCGGAAGCACCTCGAGGACGTTCTTGACGTTCTGTTCGTGCGCGGCGCTGTAACGGATGCGCCGCGCAAGCTCGGGTCCATACACACCTGCTCCGATCAGCGCCTTCGTTGCGCCGTCGACGCGAGAGATGTTGGTGAAGTCGAGGCGGTAGGGGGCATGCTCGCGGCGAAACGGACCGTCGCGCATCACGTTGATCGAACTGGGGCTCTGTGGACCGCGCCCCAGCCACAGCTCCTCGTCGGCGTCGAACGTGAGCGAAGTGCTCGGATGATCCATCAAGTTGCGGCCCACCATGTCCGAACTGTTCGCGACGCCGTTTGGATACTTGTCGGTCGCAGAGAGCAGCAAAAGCCGTGGTGTTTCAATCCCGTTCGCGGCGACGATGAAGTTCGCGCCGGTAACACGATGCGAGCGGCGATCCGGATCGTAGTAATGGGCAGCCATGATGCGGCCGCGTGCCTCATGCTCGAGCTTGTAGACGTTCGCGTTCGGCAGGAGCTTCACTCCCGCGACTTCCGCTGCGGCCGCGGCAACGCCGCCGTGATACTGCGCGTCAATCGGACAAATCGGCTGGCAACTGTTGTTGCCGCAGCACGCGGGGCGGCCATCGTAAGTCCGGCTATTGCGTGCGGTCGTGTTGGAGACGACGGGGTACACGCCCGCCAGTCTTTCGCGGATACGACGCATCGCCCAAGGCTCGGCCACCGGCTCCATGGGGAACGGCTTGATGCGTGGTGAGCCCGTATTCGGCGCGCCCGACACGCCCATGATCTCTTCGGCTTCCTGATAGAAGGGCTCGAGGTCGTCGTAGCCGAGCGGCCAGTCGACCCCGACGCCGTAGAGCGTTCGAATGTGGAAATCGTTGGGCACGTTTCGCCACGCTTGCGCCGCCCAGTGCCACGTCGTTCCACCAACTTGCCGCACGTACTCGGCCGTGTAGGGATACGGTCCGGCCTGGACGAGGTAGCCGTTGTCTTTCGGGAAATAGATCGGGTGCGGTGCCCAGGGTGCCGGTGGATATGGCGACATCCAGTCACTGCGTCGCGGCGAATTGCGGAACCGCGCAACCAGTTCTCCTCGCGTGACGCGCGGGCCGGCCTCGAGGATGAGAACCGATGCTCCGGCTTGCGCGAGCTTGCGCGCCGTCAACGAGCCGATGATGCCGGAGCCTACGACGACAAAGTCGGCAGATGTCGGTTCGACCATGCCGGTCCTTCACGTGGGCTTGTGTGCCCAGCTTCCGTAGGGTCCGTAGCAGTACGTCGGTGGCTTGAGCACGTCGGCGACGACTGCGGCATTGAGCGCCTTCTCGAAGGCGATGCAGCGGGCACGCTCGCCTTCGCCCACCACGCCCATGTACCAGGCCGTCACCACTTTGCGCGGCAGCGTGGCCAGGGGCGACTTCTCCGCGTCGAGCGTCGCCTGAAGCTGCGACGGATCGATCTTGCGAGTTTCGATGAGCTTAAGGAGCGCACCGACCGAAGCTGGAAAGCTTGGATCGTCGCTCACCAGCGCTTCGTACAGGCGCGCACCTTGATTGGCGTCGAGACTGGCACGTCCCACCAGGACGGCCGACAGCGCCGCGAATGGTGCCTGATCCGAATTGGCGACACGTTGGGCGAGCGCCGAGCCGGGCAACAGTGAGGCGATGTAGACGCCAATAGCATTCGCCAGGAACTCGCGTCGATGCGAGCTTTCCGCAGGGGCCGCAACGGCAAGCGATTCAAGCCGGTTGGGCCTCGTCGAGAAAGCACGTTTGCAAGCGGCTGCAGGCCCGGCTTTTGACACGCGATCTCCTTTGCGCGCGGTAGCGCGCGACGACCACCGCTATTCAGTTCCAGCGTCCGGTGCGTCCGCCCAGACTGTAACGACCCGCACCCAGCAAGGCGATCGCAATAGGGACAGTGAGGTACAGACCCTGCAATTCGAGCGCCCAGCCTCCTTCTGGGGAGAGCTGCAGCAGCTGGCCGGTGTGCACCAGCAGTATCGCGACAATCATGTTGATAGCGATGACGAGCGCGGCCGCGCGCGTCCAAAGACCTAACACGACAAGCAGGGGCGCGAGCACCTCGCCGACATATACGAGGTATCCGAATGGTTCTGGCAATCCAGCCTTCTCGACCACATCGAGGATGAAGCCAGGTCCGCCCCGAATTTTGCTGATGCCATGCAGTAGTATCAGCAAGCCGAGCGCGAGTCGCAGCACCAGTCTGCCCACGTCAGCCGCGGTGTCATCGACTGCTGCGTCGTCCGTTGCTACGTGTTCGATCATTGCTCCTCCCCGAACCTGTGAAAAGCAAGGGCCGCCGATGATGCTGACAGCCATGTGTCAGGAAGGCTGTCGACGAGTGCAAGATCCGTGCCGCGAACGGAAGGATCTAACTATACGCGCGCGGCGGAGCGGGTTGCTAGAGGCGCGCAGGAAGCGGGCGCCGAAACTCCGTTGGACCAAGCGTCATGACCGGTACGTCTTCCATAGAGTGGCTGCAGAATCTGCCGGGGAGCGAGGTCGGAGCTACCCAGCGGCTAGGAGGGTGTCTGCGGATTGCGGTGCGCCGCTATTCGGCTCCGACGTTTCGAGCGGATGGGTCCGAACCGTCCAGTTCGTCCCAATTTGTGTTTACCGAAGCGCTTGGAGGACCGCGAACCGCCCAGGGACAACTGGTGAGAGACTATCGTCCGGCTCACTGCCGGACGTGCCAACCGAAGTCCTGAGCGAGCCGTCAAAACGGAAGCGCGCTCTTTCTGCACTTCGACAGCCAAGTCATCACCCTTCTGGTGAGGAGAACATATGACCGTCCCGACGCACCCCGTTCATTCACTCGCTGACCTGTCGAGGGCGCTTGCACAACCGGAGCCATGCAATCTACTGCTGCAAACGTCGGTGCTGAGTCCGTATTCAATCACGCTGCCGCCGGGCTTCTCGCTGACCGGCAAGGACAAGAACAGCTGTGTCTTGAGTTTCTCGAACGGGGACGGCATCGGATTGACGGCCGATAACCGTGTCGAGAACATGACAGTGATCGCGACCCCCGCGGCGCGGGCCATCTACACGCAGACTGGCCTAAGCGACATGGGCAGTATCGCCCTCAGTGACCTGAGCGTCACAGGTCAAGTGTCAATTATCGTGCGTGATGGCACCCAAACACTGAACGTCGCGATAGACCGCGTCCATGTTGCGGCGTGTGATTGCCGCCGGTACAGCGAACAGCCCCAAAAATACGGCGTGAACGTATATCAAGGGGCATTGACCGTCTACAACTTCAACGGTGACGCGAACTCGACGATTCGTGCTTCCCTGACCAATATCACCGTTGGCGCTCGGAACGCGCCAGTTATTGGCTCCGGCGTCTTTGTAAGTGGATTTGGCGATTGCGGCGGCTGGGTGGAACTCGAGAAGCTCACCACTGGCGCAGTCTACTCGAACGGCATGCTGCCTTACGGTACGGCCGACATCATTACGGCGGGTGTCTTCATCGTTTACGGCGTGCGAGCGAAGCTGGTCGAGCACTTTGGTGAAATCGTCACCTATGGCGTGAACGATATGGTTCTCGACACTTGGGGCGCCGTGGAGAACTGGCTCGTGCATGCTCCGGTCGTCTCGTATGGCCCAAGCGGAATCGGCTTCGTGAACTTCGGAACCGTCGACAATTTCGTGGCGGAGAAGGAGGTGGTGACACATGGTCTCGGAGCAAGGGGCTTCAATCAGTACGACGGCACTGTGCGTCGTATCCGTTTCCACTCGATCGAGACCTTCGGGGACGGCTCGATCGGCGTACAGGTCAGCAAGCCAGTGGGTACCATCGTGATCGACCACGGCATCACGACCCACGGCTCCGTCGGCAACACCTTGGTTAAGGGAGTCAACATGCGGCTTCCTGCGGAGGCTTTCAGTGTCAAGCCGGGCGGCCTCGTGGACAAGCTGGAGGTGGGCGGAGACCTGGTGACGTATGGTGCCCGTGTCACCACATTCGCGGTGGAGGGCGGAAAGGTCAACGCAGTCGACATCAAAGGAGAGGTTCTGGCCAACGGCGAGCACTCGAACGCTGTCTTGGTCAGTAACAAGGGTTCGACACCGCTGACGCAAGTGCGAGCGCGCGCGAAGGGCGGAAAGGGCCTGGTCGTTGATGACGGGGAAGTGACGGACCGCACGGGCTTCTCAGGCGGAGATAACACCTGACCATGCATACGCGAGCAAGGTGAACGCATGAGCCGCATGCCGGCGGTGTTCATCGGCCATGGAAGCCCGATGAACACGCTCGACTCCAATCGCTACACCCAAACGTGGCGCGACATCGGAGCCGAGATTGGACAGCCCCGCGCGCTGCTCGTCGTGTCGGCGCATTGGTACATCGGGGCGACAGCGGTAACGGCGATGGCGCACCCGCGAACGATCCACGACTTCTACGGCTTTCCCCGCGAACTGTTCGCGTTTCAGTATCCGGCGCCGGGGGCTCCGGCCGTGGCCGCCGAAGTGGCCGAGATCGTGAAGCCGCTGTCGGTTGGACTCGATCACGACCAGTGGGGAATCGATCACGGCACATGGAGCGTGCTTGCGCACATGTATCCCGATGCCGATGTCCCAGTCGTGCAACTGTCGATCAATGCACTGAAGCCGCTCGAATACCACTTCGACCTGGGCAAGCGCCTGGCTGCACTGCGTGACCGCGGGATCGTGATCGTGGCCAGTGGCAACGTCGTTCACAACCTAAGTCTGATCGATTGGACAGCGGTCGACGAGGGCTTCGACTGGGCACAGCGCTTCGACGACGCTGTTCACGATCAGATGGTCCGCGATCCCGCCGAAATCCTGCAACTCACCCGTGACCGAGATTACGGGTTGGCGGTACCCACACCCGAGCACTTCATCCCACTGCTCTATATCGCCGCGCTCGCAGGACCGGCCGAGCCCGCGCGCGCTGTCGTGCGCGGCTATTCCCTGGGCTCTCTGTCGATGACGTGCTATGCAGTGGGCGCGGATCTACATGCGCACACAAGCGGGTCAGCGGCGGCGTCGCTGCCGAGCGGAGTACCCCCCGACAGTACGAACGCGTGAGCACTTCAGGGTGCGTGTCCGCGGACGCGCGAATGGCGCTCGTTAGCCGCGCGCCCACGGACATGCCGCTATTGCCCTACTTGACCATACCGAACGGATCGGGAACCGCTTGCTGATTGGCGTTGTTCCAGAAGTTCTGCAGCACGAAACCGTATTCGGAAAGGTTGTTGGTGAAGGGCGCGAGCATGTCGTTCGCGGTCGGCGACTTCCAGTCGGCCTGAAGTTCGCATGCGAGCGCGAAAGTCGTCACGAGCTGTGCTCCTGCGTGCGCCATGCGCGCCATGGCCGCTTCGGCTTCATAATGGTTCCATGCGCCGCAGGCATCGACGACCGGGAAAACCTTGTATCCGTCGTGAAGCATTGAAAGCGTCGGTAGCGCGCAGCAGGTGCCGATCGTGACGCCGGCGATGATGACGTGCTGGCGTCCGCTTTTGCTTGTCAGGTCTTCGAAGGCCCTGCGGAATGTCGGATCTTCATAGCAGTTGATGATTCCCGTCCGGCGGTAGATCGGCTGGTCGCCGAAGATTTCCTTGATCTCGGGGAGCGTGTCGCCGTTTCCACCAATGGGGCAGAGCGCCCGGATCGCCGGACACCCTGGCGGTGCTCGAAGCGCCGAAGCCGCCGCGTCAGCGCGTGACGCTGAGCGCAGCAACGCTGAGCCGCGCGCGGCAAATCATGTTCCTGGTCAGCGGCGAAGCGAAGCACCGAGCAATCGTGGACTGGCGCGCCGGCAAGGATATTCCCGCGCGGGCGATTAGTCCGGCCGCCGGTGTCGATGTGCTGGTCGAATCTGCGCTGCTCTTGCCATTGAAGAATTGACAGCGAACTGGCGACGGATTGAAACAAAATAGACGTTATTGATTGACTGGTTTTGACACTTCGTCGTTCAAGCAGCCCAAATGTCTTCTCGAGCCGATGAACTTCGTGGCCGCCATCGAAGGCCTAATGAGGTCCCGGACGCAATCGCTATCGCGCTTGTTGGAATGCCCGCACTGCAGCGTCGGACTCCCACCTTACGGCACGGTCGTAGGCGAGCGCAGCGTCACGTGAGTTGCCGATGTACGCAAGCAGTTCCGCTCTCGCCGCCCAGAACGGCTGATAGGTCCCGAGTCGGTCATCGGCCGCGACGCTGTCGAGCGCCGCGAGGCCTGCATCGGCGCGTGAGTGCTGCGCGAGCGCTACGGCACGGTTCACGGCGACCACGGGCGAGGGCGCAATCGCGAGCAGCAGGTCATAGAGTGCACGATAGCGCCCCAATCGGCAGCGCCCCGTGCGTCGGGGCACGATGTGCGCCGACTGGATGGCCCCCTCGATCTGGTAACGCCCGCTCGGGCCCACGCGACTCGCCGCGCGGAGAAGGGCTTCGGCCTCTGCAAGCATCAACGTGTCCCATGCTGGCGCGCGGGGCTCTTTTGAAGACCCCGTCACGCGAGCTATCAATCATTCGGCCATCGGATGTTGGGCCTCACAGCCAAGGGCGACGCTCGCGGTGCCTGTATTCCGACGACAAGCAGGTAGGCGAACGGTGAACGAGCTGCCCGCGGCTACGCCGTCGCTGTGCACCTCCACCGTGCCTTGATGTGCCGTGACGAACGTCTTCACCAGGTGAAGACCGGTGCCGAGGTCGTGCGCGCGATCCGGCGACTCACCCGATTGCCGGAAATGCTTTGCGAACGCCGCAAGTTGTGCGGCGGTAATGCCCATTCCGTTGTCTTGCACGCGCACGACGGCGTGGCTGTGTTCGAGCGCTGTGACAAGCGAAATTCGACCGCCTGCGGGTGTGTATTTCCGTGCGTTGTCAAGCATGTTCACGACGACCTGACCCAATCGGATGGCATCTCCCGCGACCTCGGGAATGTCGTCAGCCAGCAAGGTCGTGAGCGTTTGCTGTCGATCCCGGAGTGCGCCAGCGCATGCCTCGGCTGCGTGGCGAACGACTTCATTGAGATCGATCAGCGCGAACTGTTCCAGAGAAGCGCGACCCCGATGCTCGTGGACATGAAAGAGGTCTTCCGTCAGGCGCGTAAGCACTTGGAGCTGCCGCTCCATGACATCAAGCGTGCTCTCGCGCAGCGAACGATCCGGATTGCTTCGCAATATGCGAATCGAGAAGCGCATCGCATTGAGCGGCGTTCGCACCTCGTGCGCAAACTGAGTCAAAGGTGCGTAGGGGCTGGGCCAATGGAACTCGGCGGCGATTTCTCGGCGAGTCGAATTCATGGTATGCCTCGTTTCGTAGGGCGGTGACGTGCGAACGGGTATGGTGATTGCCGCCGCAAGATCGCCTTCGGCGGTCGGCTTTGGACGCAACCCAAGTAGGGTCTTGGTGGCGAGCCGATCGGCGATACGGCGGAGTTGTATCGAGTTCACGTCGCGTATGCGGTTGAGCTTTCCGGCCATCGGTTCGAGAGTTCCCGCTCGACCGCCCGTACCTGAGCCCGAGCTTTGGCGCGAAGAAACGGGATCTGGAGTCGTGGCGCAATTCCCGGGACTTGAGAGCGCTTGCCCTAGCGCCCGCAATCGTTCATCGAAGTCCTCTGCGAGGCGGTGTGTGCGCTCGAGCAAGTCCCTCAGCCGAGGTGTATCAAAACGTGCGTAGTCACTCGTTCTCATGTTCGCCATCCCGGTTGCGGTGGAAGCAATCCAATGATGGCGGCACGTAGGTGCGCGGATAAGCGCCTCTGCTGGAACAAGTCCGTTTCCTGCAAATTGCGGCAGCAATCGCTGCTAAACCTTGCCGTTCCGGATGCTTCTTGCCAAGGTGGGCGATCGGAAACGATCTTGTCCTGCGCGCGGGCTTATCGAGCGCTCAGCTCTGCGGTATGTTGAGTGCCACACGACCAGGTGCCATGAGGAGAACGCGGTGTACTTCCATCCCTTGATGTTCGAGTGGGCAAAGCGACGACGCACTCCGTCCACCTTCGAAGCGGGCAGTCACGTTTGGCCCCACGGCATCCGTGGGCAGCACCAAGCTCGTGCCGACGCTGTGATTCGCGGGTGCGCCAGGCATCCGGAGAGTCTGGCGATGCTCTCCGGGACGGCGCATGCTCACCAGCTTGTCACGCAGGTGCTCTCCCGTGTCGCGGCGGCCTTGTGGGTTAAGCGCGTTTGCGCCGTCGCACGGCGACTTTACACAGGACGTTTGGCCTGGAGGGAAACCCGTATGTAGCATCCTTGTGCCACTGGACGGATCCGACAACGCGGTGCGCGCAGTGCAGCTAGTGATTCGTCTCAAGGGGAAGCTCACGCCCCTGAACGTTAACTTGCTTTACGTGCGAGAACCGTGGGTCCCGCTCGGAGACGAACAGCCGAAGCAGGGCTTCCACGAGGCCGTCGCAGAGGAGGCCCTGAGACCAGCGAAGGCGTTGCCGGATGGCGCCTCGGTTCCCTACAGCGCTGGCGTTGCCAGTGGTTACGTGGGATCGACGATCGTGGCATACGCTACAGAGCATGGGTGCGACGCCATTGTCATGGGCACGCGCGGCATGGGCTCGACTGGGCAGGTGCTCGGTTCGATCGCGCGCCAGGTGGTTCAACTCGCCGATGTGCCTGTGACGCTCGTCAAGTAGCCACCAGGCGCCTGCGCAACGCCCCTTTGTTGCAGGGGCGCGCTCCCTCGTCCGGCCTCACCGGCCGGGCTCACACGCTTTGTTTGCAAGCTGCTTCACGCGGCTTAGCCGCCGCGTTAGCAAGTAGGTGAAGCGGGCGTCGCAGTTTGACGCAAGGTGCCTGCGCCATAAACGGTGTTGTTCCCACTGGACGCCTTATCGGCACGAAGCGCTGCCCCCATCATCGAGGTGCGGCCATGCTGACTATGTGCCGATCACATCACTGCCGGAGGTAACGTGGATCATCGCTACTTGTTTCTGACCGAGCGCGACTTCGTCCGAGTAATGGCGCTGCAGCCTGACCCGGCGCTGCGGGCCGAACTCGAGCGCGCGATTGTCGTCCCAATGGACGAGCTTCCATCGGGAACCGTCGCCATGTACTCGCACGTTCGCTATCGGGACGAGCACGCGGGCGTCAGTCGTCAGGTACAGATCGTGGTGCCCGAAGACGCGGATCTGGAACGCGGCAAGGTGTCGGTGCTTGCGCCGGTCGGCGCCGCATTGATTGGGCTCGAGACTGGGCAAGCCATCGACTGGACCTTTCCGGCCGGGGAGACCCGTCGACTGCGCGTCGAGGAGGTACTCGAGGACGGCGAGATGAGGCGTCGCAGTCCGCGCGCTGCCGCGCTTGGCTCGTCGCGCCATGACACGCGGCGCAAATCCACTGAAGGGAGGCCGGAATGAGCGTTGAGTTTCTCGGTGAACGCCGACGAGCTTTGGAGGAGGAATACTTCGCAAAGCTGAATCGCATGCTGATGGACCAGCTTCGGGCTAATGAAGATGATGATCGCAAAGCGAACGAAGGCGAGCGCGCCGCCGAGATCGCGGAAGTCGCCCCGTCCGGCGTGCCGATGCCCGGTTCTTCGGTAGTTGAACTTGGCGGCCTGCGGGCGGCGCTGCGGCAGATGCACCCCGACGATGCGAGCCGCTATGCCGAGTTCCTCGCGCGTGTCGACGAAAAGGACCTGCGGTTGCGTTTTGGGCGGGACAGCCAAACCCTGCGAGCCGACCCGCTGGGCGGCTTGACGCGACGCGGAGACGACCTCGTGGTCATCGCGACGGTGGTGCGGGATGGCGCGGACGAAGAGATCGTCGGCGATGCGCGCGCCCGCACCGACCCGCACCCTTACGACAGGAGTGCCGAGTTCGCGATCATCGTCCGTTCCGATCTGCAGGGACGCGGATTGGGCAGCGCAATGCTCGAAACGCTGATCCAAGAATGTCGCGCTCGCGGGGTCGAGCGGCTCTATGGCGTGGTCGATTCGTCCAACGACGCGATGCTTGCCTTGGCGCAAAGGGTGGGGTTCGGCACCGAGCACGTCCCGGACGGCAGCATGGTGGTTGTTTCGCTCGAGCTGGAGGCCCAACCCTCACGAGCACCAAGGCATTCCGCGTCGCGGCGCCGGGAGACTCTGTCTCACCTTTCGCCAGAGCCATAGCTAGTCCAGCAGCCCAATCGCTAGCGGCGTTCACCGCGATGATGACGGCATCGCCTTCCCGCGACCCTTGTGGGCCGCGGGATGCGCAGCTCCGGCGGTCGACAGCCAGTCACGATCCCAGTATGGCGGCGGGGCGAACTTCGACAGCATGAAATCGATGAAGACGCGCACTTTGGCCGAAAGGTGGCGGTTGGGAAGGTACAGCGCGTACAGGCTGCGCTCCGACGGCAGGTACTCGGTCAACACCGCCTGCAATCGCCCGGACTGAAGGTCGTCACCAACGATGAAAGTCGGCAAGAGAGACAGGCCGAGACCCGCCCGCACCGCTTGCCAGGCGACTTCGTCGTCGTTCACCTTCAACGCGCCGCGAATCTGCACGGCGATGTCGGCGCCGTCCGCACTCAAGTGCCAGATCGAATCGGGGTTTGCATGGGTGTACACGACGCAGTCGTGCGCCGCCAGATCCTTCGGAGTGCTGGGAATGCCATGGCTTGCGAAATACTGTGGGGTGCCACAGATCACGCGATTGATCGGCGTAATCGGCCGCGCGACCATGTTGGGCGGCAGGTCCCGTGCGATTCGGATGGCGAGGTCGTATCCCTCCTCGGCGAGTTCGAAGAAGCGATCGCCCACCGTGAGGTCGACCTGAACCTCGGGGTACTGGGCGAGGAACTCCGGCAACGCACGCGCGATGTGCAGCGTCGCGAACGCGACCGGTGCCGTGCATTTGAGGACGCCCCGCGGACTCGCATGCAGGCGTTCGACGAGCAGTTCAGCCTCCTCGGCTTCCTGCACGACGCGCGCGCAGTGCTCGTAAAAGGCGCCGCCGAACTCGGTCAGACTGAGCTGGCGCGTGGTGCGATTCAATAGCCGGGCACCGAGAGCCTTCTCGAGCTTCGTGATCTCCTTGCTCACCAGCGACTTCGATATGCCGAGACGGCGGGCGGCGCCGGAAAAGCTTTTCGCCTCCGCGACGCGCGCGAAGATGCCCATTCCCTCGAGTTTCATCATGAAGGCATCTCCTTGCAAGAAAGCCCAGCAAAACCCGAGCAGGCTGGTGCGCTTCGCAAGCCAGGCGAATGCGCCCGTTTCAAGAACCCAATTGTATGTCCGCGCGAGCCAAATCCGCTCAATCCGGCATTCGATCGCACGGCGCAGCGTTCGAAGCCGCTTCGCGGGCCCCCGATCCGTCGGCCTCCGGTTGAAAAGTGACCTCCACGACGCGCAGGCAGCGGCTGCTACCGTCAGGGAAGGGCCACACGATGGAATCGCCTTGCGCCAGCCCCAGCAGCGCCGTTCCGACGGGCGCCAGAACCGAAACCCTTCCGCGCTGCGCGTCTGCGTCGTGTGGAAAGACGATGGTGATTTCCGTTGTCGTGCCACGGGTCACGTCCTCGAATACCACGCGCGAATTCATGGTCACTACGTCGGGCGGAACGTCGCGAGAGGCGACGACATCAGCCCGCTCCAGCTCGGACAGGAGTAGCGCGTGGTGATGGAGCGAACGCAGCAGCGCGAAGTCGTGTTCCGTGACGATAATGGATCGATCGTTGCTCATAATGCATCCTAAAGGTCGATCGACGATGCTCGGCTAGGCGGCTTCCGGGCCGTCGTCAGCTACGGGTACGTAGCGACTGAGCCAAACGGCCACGTGGGTTTCCATCCACTGTTCGCGAAACAGCGTGCGCAGTTGCTCGTCGTACCCGAGCAACTCCGCGAGCGGCGCCTCGCCCTCGAGCACGAAACCTGTGCGCTCGACAATGCGTTGAATGCGGCCGCCTCGCGCGACGAAGTCATTGCGCACCGGTGGGAGATAGCTGAGGGGCGCGCTCACAAGGACGATCATGTACGGTTCGAGCACCGGCGCCGAGCCCGTATAGCGGACCATGGGTGGCCTGATCACGAGCGACTCTCCGAAGCGCTGCCGGAGTGTCTCTGCAACGCGCCTCAGGGACGCCTCGGAGCGGCCGAGCACTCGCAATGCGTTGCACTGAGCAACGAACACTGTGTAGTCCGGTTCAGGTGTAACCCGCGAAGGCTCCTGCATCAGCTGTTGCTGCGTGAGCGGATCGTCACTACCAAATGATTGCTCGATCGGATATTCCGGGCGATCCAGCGCTTCATAATGGTCGAAAGTGCGGGCGTGATGTCGTGCTTGAAGTAGCGTCAGGTTCATATCGCCGAAATGCGTTCAGGATTGTTCGAGAGAGCTGCGGAGAGTGGTTGTGTCGGCATTGACGGGCATGAGCGCAAGCATCCGACGGGCACAGGTTCGCATCTTCTTCCGCGCTTGCAGCGATGATGCGGTCATGGCGACCGCGGGTAAAGGCGCTTCGTACGCATAACACCGTTTCCGATCTTGCGTACGTCGCAACGACGATGGCTCGCGTACGAGCGGTGCATTGGAAACGATCTTGTTCCTCGGCGCTGGCTTATGCCAGTCGCGCTCGCTTGCTATGGTGCAAGACGGCAGGAACTCGTTACGTTCATCGATTCAGAGATCATCAAAGAGGTTCACAACATAGCCATGGCCAAGGGCGCTGATCGCATTCTCGTCGCCACGGACTTCTCGGCTTCTTCCGTTACGGCCGTATGTCGAGCTGCCCGTCTTGCGCACGCATCCCGCCGGGAGCTGGAAGTCATGCACGTGATTGCGCCGTCGGACATAGCGCCGTACCGTATTGCCGGGACCTCCGAAGCGGCGATCAAGCTACGCGCGACGGCGTCGGAAATGAGGGCCAAGTTCGACATCACGGTCACGACGCATCTCACGCGAGGAACCAACCATGCAGAAATCGCGGCGCGCGCGCATGCTACGGGCGCGTGTTTGGTGGTACTCGGAGCGCGCGAGGAGAGATTCGTTCGCGACATCTTCGTCGGGTCGACGGCACAAAGACTGCAATGGATCCTGCGGACGCCTTTGCTGATAGCACGCAGTCGATCGGCACGCGCGTACGCGCGCGTGTTGGTTGCCATCGACTTTACCAAAGCCTCGGTGATGGCGGCGCATGCCGCGGCAAGCCTATTTCCGAGCGCGACGCTTCACTTCCTGCACGTGTGTACGCCGATGTTCGAGAGCCGCTTGTCAATGGCCGGTGTGGGCGCCGATGAGATTCGCGCGTATCGAAATGAGGCCGCGTTGAGGGCGAGCTACGACTTGGACGAATTCATTCGAGCCAATGGACTGCAATCGCGCAGACGTGCCTCTCTCGTCCGGCACGGCCACGTCGCAGGTTGCATCAGCGACAGCGCAAAGGAAATGGGTGCGTGGGTCGTTGCGCTCGGCGCGAAGGGCAAGTCGCGATTCCAAGCGGGCGTTCTTGGCAGTGTGAGCGAGAAGTTCATGCGCGGCGCTGGGCCCGATGTGCTGCTGGCCAAGGCATTCGTACAACCAGGCCGAAATCATCCTTCCGACGGTTCGCGTCATCCCGATCGCCAAACTGAATCGGCAGAACGTACGCTTTGGACCTCTGATGCGGAGCCCGGTCGTAGGCGCGGCCAGGTGGTCCCGTGCGCGACGGAGCAGCGCCAGTGGTCTCGATGACCGAGGACGCTTCGAATCTAATGTCCACTCACTCCGGCGACACGAGCTTGAGGCCGGCGATACCGATGACGATCAGACCGACGCATGCAAGCCGCGTGACACCCGCGCTCTCCCCGAATAGGACAATCCCGAGAACGGCGGTGCCGATCGTACCGGTACCGGTCCAGATCGCGTAGGCGGTTCCGAGGGGCAGCGCTCTCAACGAGAGACCCAACAGAGCCAGGCTTGCGACGATGCTTGCTACCGTGAGCAATGTTGGCAGCGGGCGGGTAAAGCCGTCGGTGTACTTCAAGCCGACAGCCCAGCCGATTTCGAGCAGACCGGCGAGAAAGAGAATGAACCACGCCATCACAGACCTCCAGGTTTCGAGTAAGATCGGCCGACTACGCGACTTCCTCGCAGTGATTCCGATCGACGCCTGAAGTCATGGCTAGTTTCATCTGCGGTCCGCTGACGGGCGCCGCGGCACGACTCGGGCTCATCATGCTTGCGCAACTCCTCAGGGAAGCCATGCGGCGGCGCGGCGCTGTACGACCCGGAGCGGCAGTCGTGAAGGCCGGCTAGCAACGCGAACGGCAGGCGGGGTGCGCTGTCGAACTTTCCGACCCCTCCGAGAGAGGTCGATGGACGAGGAGCATGCGCTATGAAGCTATTGCATACCGCCGTGATCGCTGGAGCCGTGTTGTGGGTCGGAGCGGGTCCCGTGCTCGCAGATGTCGCGGAAGAGTTCAACCGTCGCGCTGCCGACCGGGACATCGCGAGCTTCCGGGCCCTCGACCGTGACGGCGATGGGCGCCTGACGTTCGCGGAGGTGTACGGCAACGTGGACATGCAGGCCCGCTTCAAAGACATGGACATTAACAGCGACGACGTGGTGACTGCTGCCGAGTTCGCGCACTACATTCGCCAGCGCTACGGGGTCGAGCTGCCGTCCGCTGCGGGAGCGGCGGTACAGTCCCGTGATACCGCTACGGGCAAGCTCCAGCCATGACGTTGCTGGGTAACACCAGGCGGCGCCCCATCATTGCGGCTACGGACTTCTCCGCCGACGCGGCCAAAGCGCTTCGGCGTGGAGCCCAACTCGCAAGCACATACCATACGCCGCTCGAGGCGCTCCACGTCATCAGCAGTGCTTCTCTGGACGACGCGTTGCGCGATTGGGTGCCGCTGGGCGTGCCGGAGCTGCTCGTTGAAGAGGCACGGCATCTCGTTGAGCAGATAGCGGCGAGCGCCGGCGTGGCCGCGACAGGGCGACTCGCGGTAGGTGAAATAATTGCCGAGATTCTGGCGCGCTGCGCCGACGCCTCGCTCCTCGTGCTCGGCATGCACGGTATGAACCCTCTGCGTGATGCGATACTCGGCACGACCGCCGAACGACTTGTCGGCCGCTGCAACGCCCCGGTTCTCATCGTGAGAAACGAAACGCAGGGGCCTTACCGCCACGTGTTGGCGGCGGTCGACCTGCTGCCCGGCTCCCAAACCGTGCTGGAGTGTGCGAAAGCGTTCATGCCGCACGCGAGCATCGCCGTCGCGCATGCGTATGACGTTCTCTTCGAGAGCACGCTGGAGCGTGCCGGTGTGACCAAGGCGACAATCGATCGACATCGCAATGAGGCCGCGTTGCGCGCGCGTGCAGCCATCCAGGCTCTGAGCACGGCGACGCTCGGCGATGCGCATGTCGCCGTTTCCATTGTGGAGCGAGCACATCCGGTGCGCCTCGTAGTCGATACCGAGCGTGCGATTGGCGCGGATCTCGTGGTGATCGGCAAACGGCACCGTACGCCAGTCGAGGCTTTCATGCTTGGCAGCGTTACTCGCCACGTGCTCGCGGACGCAGCTGCCGACGTGCTGGTCGTCCACGTACGGGAAGATGGGCAGCCCGTCGCCCAGTGACGCGGGGGCACGCGACCTCACTCGCTCGGATCGAGGCCATCACGGCGCAGCGCGGCGCGAACGAGCAGCATGTACGTTACCGGAGTGTTGATGAGCATCAGCACCGCAATGACGATCTCGTGCACGACGGGCCGCGACTCGAGCGCCGTGAAATGAATCACCGAGCCCGCGAGCACGAGTGCCGTTCCAAGCGTGGTCCCCATCGTGGGCGGATGCATTCGCTCATAGAAGGTGCGCAGTCGGACCAGCCCGAGCGAGCCGACACAGGCGACCAGCGCGCCCGCGAGCACGAGCAACGCCGCGACGTTCGCGCTCATTCGATCACCTCGCCGCGTAGCAGGAACGTTGCGAGCCCTGCGGTCGACACGAACCCCAGCACGCCGATCACCAGCGCGGCCTCGAAATAGAGCGTGGTGCCCGCCCGCACGCCGAACGCGAGCACCAGCAACATCGCATTGACGTACAGCGTATCGAGAGCGAGCACACGGTCCTGCGCACGCGGCCCGCGCACGAGGCGTATGAGCGAGAACAGCATGCCGAGGGCGAGCAGCAGCTGGGCGGCCATTAGCACGATGGAGAAGAAGTCGAGGCTCATGAAAAGATCTCCAGTAACCGACGCTCGTAGCGCGCCTTGAACTCGACAATCCAGCGCTCTTCGTCACTCAAGTCGAGCACGTGGATCGTGACTGCGTTCCGGCCTGCGTCGTAGCGAGCCCAACTCGTGCCCGGGGTCGCGGTGATGATACCGGCGAGGATGGCGAGGCCGCGCGGATCGCGCAGTTCCAACGGAAGCACGAGAAAGCCTGGCTGGCGCTCGCGTCCGTGCAGCCCCAGCACGATGCGCGCGACGGCGACATTCGAGCGCAACATGTCGTCGACGAGCAGCAACACCAGCTCGACGGCCGCGCGGGGACGGCAGCGTGGGCGCGCACCGGTTTGTCGCAGGCGTTGGTAGGCAAGGATCGCACCGAGCGCGACGGCGGCACCTACCAGCACGTCCGCTGCAGCGAGCGATTGCTGCAGCAGCAGCCAGAGCGCAAGCAGCGCGAAGAAGAGCTTCACGGCTTGTTAAGCACCGCGTCGATGTAGCCGCTGGGTGCGTACAGCGCCTGCGCGGCGTCCTGCAGATAAAGCATCGTGGGTCCCGCACCCACGGTGAGCGCGAGACAGAGCCCGAGCAAGGCGGCGATGGGCGCGAACTCCACCAGGCGCACGCGTGGAATGGGACGCTCCTCCGCCCAGAAAATACGCATGCCAGCGCGAACCATTGCGATAAGCGACGCGAGACCCGACAGCACCAGAAGCCCGAGCAGCGTCCACGCCGCGCCCTCGATCGGCGCGGGGGCGAGCACCGCCGCGAGCAACGCGAACTTCCCGACGAAGCCGGGCAGCGGCGGCAACCCCGCCACAAGCAACCCACACGCAGCGAAGCTCAGTGCGAGCAGGGCCTTGGTTGCGGGAATGGCGACCCCCGTGTCTTGTTCGGGTTCGTCGTGGCCCTCGAGTCCGAACGCCTCGGCGGTCACCGCGACCATGTCGGCGCCCACGGGGCGCGCGCGCTGCACGAGTTCGATCAGCAGGAAGTACGCGGCGATGCCGAGCGTGGACGCGGCGAGGTAATAGAGCGCTGCGCCTGCGCTCGCGGCGCTGCCGAGGCCGACGGCAGCCAGCAGTGTCCCGGACGAAGCAAGCAGGCTGAAGCCCGCGATGCGCCCCAGGTCCGCCGCCGCGAGCACGCCGACAATGGCGAACGCCAGCGTCGCCATGCCGCCCCAGGCAAGAAGCTCCCCGCCGGCCGTGCCGCCGAAGAGCAGCAGCGATAGGCGGAGCACCGCATAAACGCCGAGCTTGCTCAGGATCGAGAAGAGCGCGGCCGCGGGCGGACTCGCGGCAGCATACGTCCCCGGCAGCCAAAAGCCGAGCGGCCACATTCCCGCCTTCACGAGGAAGGCGATCGCGAGCACCGCGGCGCCGGCTTCGACGAGGGAGCGATCGGCTGAATCGATCGCCGCAATGCGCAACGCGAGATCCGCCATGTTGAGCGTGCCCGTCACGCCGTAAATCAGGCTCACGCCGATGAGGAAGAAGAGCGACGCCGTGAGATTGATCACGATGTAATGCAGGCTCGCACGCACGCGCGCAGTGCCCGAGCCATAGAGCGCGAGGGCGTAGGAGGCAGCCAGCAGCACCTCGAAGAACACGAACAGGTTGAACAGGTCGCCCGTGAGGAACGCACCGTCGAGACCCATCAGCAGGAATTGCACGAGGGCGTGGAAGCGCGGCCCGGCGCGATGCCAGCGCGCCAGCGAGAACACCGTTGCCGCGAGCCCCAGCACCGTGGCGAGGAGCACCATGGCCGCGGAGAGGCGGTCGGCGACCAGCACGATCCCGAACGGCGCAGGCCAGCCGCCGAGCGCGTACACGCGCGTCGCCCCGCCAAGCGGCAACAACGCGAGGGCAGTGGCGAGCAGGACGAGCAGGGCGCCGACGCTGAGCGCCGCCTTGAGCGCATAGCGGCGCTCGTCGACGAGCACGATCAGTGCCCCCGCCACGAGCGGGAGCACGATGGGTACGACGACCAGGTGATCGACCCAGCTCATGACGGCGGCTCCCGGCCGTCGACATGATCGGTGCCCGTCAGTCCGCGCGCGGCTAGCAGCACGACGAGCAGCAGCGCCGTCGTCGCGAAGCTGATCACGATCGCGGTCAGCACGAGCGACTGCGGCAGCGGATCGGCGAAGCGCGCCGGATCGACCGGTATGCCGGGCGTGACGATGGGGGGGCGGCCATTACGCACCCAGCCCATGAAGAAGATGAACAGGTTGACCGCGTAGGAGGCGAGCGACAGCCCGACGATCACCTGGAACGTGCGCGGGCGAAGCAGCAGCCATACGCCCGAGCCGGCAAGGACGCCGATGCCGAGGGAGACGATCAACTCCATGACGAACGCACCGATTGATGGGCGAGCGCGATCAGGATCAACCCTGTCGCGCCTACGACGACACAGAACACGCCGAGATCGAAGAACGACGCGCTCGGTACATGGACCTCGCCAAGGACCGGCAGCACGACAGTCGCCACGTGCGAGGTGAGAAACGGATGGCCAAAGAGCCATGCCCCAGCACCGGTGATTGCCGCGAACAGCAGGCCGGCGCCGATCCAGCGGGCGGGGCGCATCGCGAGTCGATTTTCGGCCCAGTGCGTGCCGCCGGCCATGTACTGCAGGATGACCGCGATCGTCAGCACGATCCCGGCGACGAAGCCGCCGCCCGGAAGGTTGTGACCGCGGAGCAGCAGGTAAAGTGCCAGCACCATGATGATTGGGAACATGAGGCGCATGATCACGGCGGGAACGAGCATGTCCTCGGTTCCGTGGACGGTCCTCTGGCCCTTGCGCGCCGGCAAGGGGGCGAGACTTTCCCGTGCCGGACGGAAACGGCGGAGCAACGCGTATACGGTGATTGCCACGACCGCGAGCACGGTGATCTCGCCGAGTGTGTCGAAACCGCGGAAGTCGACGATGATCACGTTGACCACGTTCGCGCCGCCACCTTGAGGATAGGCGCGCTCGAGGAAAAAGCGCGAGATGGTGTCGGGCAGCGGTCGCGTCATCACGGCATACGAAAGCGTCGCGAGCCCGGCGCCCGCCGCGACGGCGAGCGCGAGATCGCGCGTGCGCCGTGCCACGGTGCCGAGCGTGATCCTCCGCCCTTGCGCCGGCGGGATTCGCTTGGGAAGCCAGCGCAGCCCCAGCAGCAGCAGGACGGTCGTGACCACCTCGACTAGGAGCTGCGTGAGAGCGAGGTCGGGCGCGGACATCCATACGAACGTCAGACACACGACGAGTCCCGCTCCCCCGGTGAGCACGAGCGCGACGAACCGGTGGAACTTCGCCTGCCACGCTGCGCCGATCGCACACGCGGCACCGACGACCCACGCGAGTGCGAGTGCAGGCTCTACGCGCGAGCGCGCCAGCGGGCCGAAGTCGAGACCGTGCTCGAGCGCGGGCCACAGTCCGGCGAGCACCGCCGCGGCCACGGCCAACCGAAGCTGAGGCTGCAGTCGCCCGGTGCCGAGCACACGGAACAGCGCCGCCGGCCAGCGGCGTGCGAACGCGAACAGTGCGGTGTCGAAGATCCGACGGCTGTCGATCGAGGGCAGCAGCGGGGGTTGCTCGTCGCCGCGCGCAAGCCGCTTCTGCAGCAGCACATACAGAACCGTGCCGCCCGCGAGAGCGGTCAGGGACATCACGAGCGGACGGGTGAAGCCATGCCATATAGCGAGGCTGTACTCGGGAGTCTGCGGCCCGAGCAGTCCGCGCACAGCGACCTCGAGCAGGGGCCCCACGGTCCAGGCCGGGAGAATTCCCACCGCGAGGCAGGCAAACACGAGGAGCTCGATAGGCAAGCGCATCCAGCGTGGCGGCTCGTGCGGCACGCGGGGCAAGCCCTGTGGCGCGGGACCGAAGAAGACGCCGTGGATGAAGCGAAGCGAATAGGCCACGCTGAAAACGGCCCAGAGCGTCGCGATGAAGGGCAGCGCGCGGTCGAGCGCGTACAACGGGCCTTCGACTTCCAGCGACCGGGCGAAGAACATTTCCTTGGAGAGGAAGCCATTGAGCAGCGGCACGCCGGCCATCGCGGCCGCTGCGACCATCGCCGCGGTCGCAGTGATCGGCATGCACCGATACAAGCCGCTCAGCCGTCGGATGTCCCGCGTGCCGGTTTCGTGGTCGATGATACCGACGGCCATGAAAAGGGATGCCTTGAATGTCGCGTGATTGACGATGTGGAACACTGCGGCCACGGTCGCCAGCGCGCTGTTCAGGCCGAGCAGCACCGTGATGAGCCCGAGGTGGCTGATCGTGGAGTACGCGAGCAGGCCCTTCAGGTCGTTCTGGAAGATCGCCACGTACGCTCCAAGCAGGAGCGTCGCCAGGCCGGCGAGACCGACGGTCCACATCCACGCGTCGGTGCCCGCGAGCACCGGCCACAGACGCGCCATGAGAAAGACACCGAGCTTCACCATCGCCGCCGAGTGCAGGAACGCCGATACAGGCGTCGGCGCCGCCATCGCGTGAGGCAGCCAGAAATGGAATGGGAACTGGGCACTCTTGGTCAGGGTTCCCGCCAATACCAGCAGGAGCACGGGAACGTAGAGCGGATGCTCGCGAATCCGCTCGCCCGCCGCGAGCACGGTGTCGAGGTCGTAACTGCCGGCGATGTGTCCTAGCACGAGCACGCCGGCGAATAGCGCGAGCCCGCCCGCGGACGTGATCACGAGCGCCATGCGGGCGCCACCGCGCGCTGCGGGATTGCGGTGCCAGTAGCCGATCAGCAGGAACGAGAAGAAGCTCGTCAATTCCCAGAAGAGCACGAGTTGCACGAGATTACCCGACAGCACCGCGCCGAGCATCGATCCCATGAAGGCCAGCAGGAACGAGAAGAAGCGCGGCACGGGATCGCTGGGGGACATGTAGTACCGCGCGTACAGCATTACGAGGAAGCCGATGCCCGTCACGAGAATGACGAAAAGCCACGCGAAGCCGTCGAGGCGCAGCGCAAAGTCGAGACCGAAGCCTGGCAGCCACTCCAGGCTCATACGGATCACCGCCCCCGCGGCGACCTCGGGATACACGCTCCACGCGAGGGCGTGCGCGGCGAGCGCGATGCCGCCTGCGAGCACGGCTTCGGTGTTGCGTGCGTTTCCCGGCCAGAGCGCAGCGACGACGCTGCCGGCGAAGGGCAGCGCGAGCAGCACGAGCAGGAGGGTGTCGTGGGTCATCCGGGGGCAGATCGGAGCCGGAACACGAAGCTTAACAACCGGCCCTCAGGCGGTTGGATGCCGCGCTAAGATTGCGCTCCCGCGCGCGTCAGGGCTCAAGCGGGGCTGTCAAAGCTTCGCGCGACGCAGAAGCTGCGCGTTGACCCAGACGATGATGGTGCTCATGGACATCAGCACTGCACCGGCCGCGGGAGAAAGCAGCACGCTCTACGGCCCGAGGCTTTCGACCCCACGTACGAGACGAACATGCCCGAAAGTGGGTGCGGGCGCTGTCGGCCGACGCCGCGGCATGCTGCGCAAGCCCGGCGTCTGGTGGAAAGCAGACGCGCTGCGCGAACGCTGGCGCGTGTCAGGGCAGCAGAAAACCTCACACTAGGGCACCTGCCGCGCTTTGCTAGGCGAGCGGTAGCCGGCTCTGCATCATAGCGGACGCGCCGTTGTTGGTTGTCGGGATGAAGTGGGAGTTCGCGGGCCACGCGGGGCAGAGCAGGGGAATTCAGGGCTAGCCGGGGGATTCTTCTGGCCCTGGGCACCCCGGTGGCGGCGTCGGCGTGGCGAGCAAACGCACCATTCGGTTACACCAGCTGCGTGACTTATGACGACGTCCTGCGTGAGTTTTGCGGGACTTTTCGGAAAATCGATGGAGCCGGATAGGGGCGAAAACTTACGCACCGGACGTTCGCCTGTAATGAAATCAATAACCTAAGTACCTGTTACCGCCCTTTCGCCCAGGTGCTCGCGCGAGCACCCAATCTGCGCCGTCCCTAGCCGTCGCCACGCCACCAGCAACTGGATCGGCCTCGGGCGGACAGCCATCGACTGCTGCATCCAGCGATGCCAAGGCCACTGCGCAGGAACTGCGAGAACAGTTTTTGAATGCCAGCAGCACGGCGTCTACCCGATCGTCTCACTTGCTTAATGGGCCCGCTTCGAGCGATATCATCATGGCCGGCACGGTCATCCCTGCGGCGCTCGTTACGGCGATCAACTCGGATTTGCCGGGCCAAGTGATCGCCACTGTCACCGAGCCGGTGTACGACACCGCAACGGGCCAGCGTCTGCTCATCCCGCAAGGTTCACGACTGCTTGGGCAATACGACAGTCACGTAGAGTTCGGACAACGGCGTGTACTGATGGCGTGGACACGGCTGATATTGCCGGATACTTCTTCCGTCGTGCTCGATCGCGTGCCCGCAACCGACCCGGCTGGCAACTCAGGTCTGGAAGATGAGGTCGATTGGCATTGGAAACGACTGGTTGCTGGTGCTGCGCTGTCCACCCTAATCGGCGTTGGTAGCGAGGTTGCCGCGCCCGATCGAGGTAACGGAACCAATGGTCCCGTAATCGCCTTTCGTGAAAGCGCACAGGATACGATCAACCAGGTGGGTCAGGAGCTGACAAGGCGTAATCTCAACGTACAGCCCACGCTGGCTATACGGCCCGGCTTTCCGGTTCGAGTGCTCGTGAACAAGGACCTCGTACTGGGCCGGTAATCCATCGTTCTATTGGTCTTGCTGCCCAGAGTTGCGTCTTGGACCACGAAAGTTCCATTGCCGAGGTTGAGCGGTCCATTTTGGTGACGCCGATCGGTCCGTAAGTGACTTCGGTCGCGAGTGGCATTGCACCCGGCCTCTGCTGCGCACGAGACCTCGTGGATCAACGATACTGTAACGCAACGTAACGCGGGCGGGCGCCCCAACCCTGCGATACAAAAGGGGAGGCTTCGCGACATTTACAGGTTACAACAAGTTGGTCTAATGCGCAGGCGTGCCGCGACTGTGCCACGACATTCTTGGTGCGATGACCAGGAACAACACTGCCCTTCTAACCGACAGGAAGAGCACCACGTCGTAGCGCTGGGTAGCCACAGCGACTCCGAGGCAAGCGTAGTCAGCGTGCCCCCCCGATCACCTGGCCATTGTCCTCGCTTGCGCGCCGGAGTTGGGGCGCGGAAGGTCCCGTTTCGGCATTCTAGTTGAGGGTTAACGGGGCCGTGGGTGTGAATCCCCGCGACACGGCCACACTCGTCGGGGAGGCCCGGGGAGCCGGGCACTGCTCAAGGCCCGTAACCGACGGCGTATCCGGTACCTTCCGCACCACCTACCGACGCCAGTTTAGGAGCGTCTCCAGGCTCAGTTTTCGCCGACGTTCAGGGACGGAAAAGATGGCGTAAGTGGCTGACTGGGCAGGAGGTTGTGGCGCTGCTAAATAATGGCGCCATCGACAGGGCAGGCTGGTGGAGGAGGGATGCGGCGCGGCAGAGGTGATCAGCAGGAACCACCCCATTCTCAGACGCGCCCAATTCCACGGTAGAGATCACGATGGGTATATCACGAGAGGGCATGTCGGCGCATCGAGCACCGTCGAGGGGCCGCCCTTGCGGGCCGGCCGCCACGGCACACTTCCCACCCACGAAGATCCCCGTAACGGCGTACCACCATCCGGCGGACGCACGCGGACTCCTTACCGACACGCGATAACGCCGGCGCACCGATTGATCTTCAGTGGATTGGCACGTTCCATCGCCCGACGCGCCGAAGCAGCCGGCAGCCCGCGCGGCACTTCCGGTTCACCCCGGGTGAGCGTCGCGACATGGGGCGACCTCAGGTGAGCGCGAACGTGCTGGGACAGAACGACCAGCTCTCGATCAGCATCCTCGGCCCGCCCTGCCTCGCAAGCGTCAACCTGCGCGGCATCGGCTCCGGCGACACGCTGATGCTGCTCAACGGGCGGCGCGTCGCGAACTACGTGTTCGACGGCTCGGTTGTTGACGTGAACTCGATTCCGCTCGCCGCCGTTGAGCGCATCGAGATCCTCAAGACGGCGACATCGGCGACCTACGGCACCGATGCCGGTCGCTGGCATAGTCAACTTCATTCTGCGCAAGGATTTTCGGTGGGTTGAGGTCACGGGCTACGGCGGCTGGCCCCAGCAGGGCGGGGGCGAGCAGTTCCGCAGGGCGGCAGCGGCACACGCGTTCGCTCGTCGGAACGATCAGGTCATCCCCGCCCAAAAATCCGTCGCTTAGGAACACCTTTCACACCCCGTGGTGGTGAATCGGTCGCAATGCGCTTGGAGTTCCGGCCGCGCGCGGTCATCGTGCGCATCAGAGCAGCACGGCTTGTGGAAATTCGCAGCCGGGGAGCGAGCTCTCCGTGCCGGAACGGATTTTCGGCAGATCACCGTCCAGGGAGATCGCGATGAGCAAGAACTCGATCTGTTGTACGTGGGTAGGCTGCGCCGTTATCGCGTTCGTTGCGCTCACTTCATCTGCTGCGCGGGCCGACACTCCCGCGGATGAGAACAAGAACGCGGCCCGGGTTGTCGTTGCCCAAGCACCGACACCGGACGCCGTGCATGCCCGAGAGGTCGCCTCGCCCGCAGAAGCGTTTCCGGCACACGAGCGCGGCGTTCGTCAGGCTGCAGCACTAAGCAACGAAGCACTGCGCCGGTACGTCTGGCGTACGCGGATGATCTACAACTTCTACTTCAACGACTTTGTGCCCAAGGAGTAACGCCTCATCTTGCCTCCACGCCGGCGGGGCGGATGTTTCGCCAGGCCGGCGACTTTTTGCCTGCCACACCCGCGCCGCCGTGCCTGACCCGTCGCGAGCCGCTCTTACGCGCCGAGCTCAAGGACGCGCTGAGCAGGCTGTGGCCGGAGCCTTCGATCTGCGCCGAGGCCGAGGACGGTATCGAGGCACTGCATGCCATCGAGGCGCATGCGCCGGACATTCTGTTCCTCGCCCAATGGCGAACTGGGCGGCTTTCAAAGAGCGAACCACGCCGACGAGAGCCCATTTCGCGCCGCCCCGGCTCCTATCCGTCGCAAGCCAGTTGCCCGCATTCCCGAACGGCGCGATAACGCCTCCGTCGCGCGCCATGAACCACCGACAAATTCAGGAGGCCACGGGAATGAACAAACGACTAACGGTCAGTTGCATGCTGATGTTCGGCATCGGTATATCGAGCGCATGCTGGGCGGATGCGCCTACGGGCGTCACACCGACACTCATCGGGCGAGGCACGTACAATCCGTTCAACGTGCAGGGCGACCCCAAGTCGCTCGACGTCTCCGTCGCATCCAAGCGCCCGCTCGACATCGTCGTGCGGACCCACGATTACGCCCCGGGAAGCTCGACGGGATGGCACACGCATCCGGGTCCCGTGTTCATCACCGTGCTCGACGGCACCGTCACCTTCTACGAATACGACGACCCGAGCTGCACGCCGAAGGTAGTGAAGAAGGGCGAGGGATATGTTGATACCGGCCGCGGTCACATCGGCCGCAACGAAACGGGCGCCCCGGCTAAGGACGTGACTGTCTTCCTCGCGCCCGTCGCGCAATCGTTTCGGGGCGAGTTGACCACCCCGGGACCCAAGTGCAAATTTTGACACCGGTGCTATCCTCGGCGCATGGAGCGCGCGTACAGGGCAGTCATTGCCGAAGACGAGCCGCTGCTCATGGCCGAGCTGCGCGACAGCCTCGCGCAGCTATGGCCTGAGCTCACGATTGCAGGCGCTGCGGAGAGCGGAGTCCAAGCGCTGCGCCTGCTCGATTCGCTCGTGCCCGACATACTCTTTCTCGACATCGAGATGCCTGGCGCCTCCGGGCTCGAAGTCGCGAAGCACGCGAGCGGGCGTTGTCATGTCGTATTCGTCACCGCCCACGACAAGTACGCGGTGGCTGCCTTCGATCAGGGCGCCATCGATTACGTCATGAAGCCGTTCTCGCCGGCGCGGCTCGCGACCGCGATCGGTCGCCTCAAGCAGAAGCTCGCCTCCGCACCCGCAAACCTCGATGGCCTGCTGCAGGCGCTCGCCCAGGGAGGGTCCAAGAAAAAGTACGTCCGATGGATCCGCGCCTCACAAGGCAACGACCTGCGCCTGATCACGACGGAGGAGATTTGCTATGTCAGGGCCGACAACAAGTACACCGTCATCTTCACTGCGGATCAAGAGGCGGTGATCCGTCGTTCCATTCGCGAGTTGCTCGACGAGCTCGATCCCGAGACATTCTGGCAGATCCACCGCGGCACCCTCGTCAACGTGAGCGCCATCGCCGGCGTGAGCCGCGACTTCAGCGGCAGACTGCGCGTGAGACTCAAGCAGCGCAAGGAAACGCTGCCAGTCAGCGATCCTTACGTTCACCTGTTCAAGGGTTCATAGTCGTAGCGCCATGTGGCAGGCAATTGCGATCGTTTTCTGCATGGCGGTCGTCAATGCGCTGCGAAGGTCGATCTTCAACCTCGCTGCGGACCCGCGAGCGGGTGTCGGCGGGTTCGTCGAATTAACCGCCTTGGGTCTGCTCGTCGGCTCCACGATGGTCGTGGCCGTAGCAGCGGCGTTGAAGCGCTATCCTGCTGCCGGTCGCAAACAGTACTTCGCGATCGCCGGGGGAATCCTGCTCTCGAGCGCGGCCGGCGTGCTCGTCAAGGATTGGTACGAGTGGGCGATCTCACCCAACTCAGCGGCGCTCGGAAGTGAATTCAGCCTCGCGCACTACTTCCTGCCCGACTGGCTGCGCTATGCCGTGCCCGGAGCGCTGATTGCGGGCGCGTGCGTCTATTTCAGGACGGAGACCCAGAACGCAGCCGTGTCGCATCGATGCGCCGTGGAATCCGCGCAAATGGCGCGCCAGGTGGCAGAAGCACGATTGCGCCTGCTCGAAGCGCAAATCGAGCCGCACTTCCTGTTCAATACGCTCGCGAGCGTCAAGCGGCTCTTCCGTACCGACGCGGTGGCGGCCGATCGCATGCTCGAGGACCTCATGCGTTATCTCGCCGTGGCGCTGCCCCGCATGCGGCATGCGGAATCCAGCCTCGGCGGGGAAGCGGACCTGGCGAGTGCATTTCTCGAGATCCATCGCGTACGCATGGGCCGGCGAATGCGTTACACCCTGAGCATCCCACCCGACCTGCGCAATGCGCGCCTGCCACCGTTTGTGCTTCTGACACTGGTCGAGAACGCGATCAAGCACGCGATCAATCCGCTGCCGGAAGGCGGAGCGGTGGATGTGAATGCTCAGGCGCATGACGGGAAACTCGTGCTCGAGGTGCGCGACAACGGTCGCGGCTTCACCGGCGCGTCGGGCGCGTCGGGCGCGGGCACCGGACTCGCGAACATGCGCGCCCGCCTCGATCTCCTTTATGGACGCAACGCATCGCTAGGCTTCTCGCACAATGAGCCCAGTGGTGTGGTTGCGACGGTCGTATTGCCGCTTGAGCAAGTGCCGGCCATGCAAGCGACATGATGGCCAAAAGCGCCGCTCGCCTCGGCAATGACGGCGCTGGCACATTCGCGGTCCGCGCAAGGAGCGTTTGGCGCCCACCGAGTCCCATGCATTTTGTCGCGGCGATCGGCATCGGCATCGTCGGGGTTCTGTTCCAGGCGCTTACTTATGCCGTGATCCCGATAGCGAGCCCGCAGCTCCTGGTCGATTACTTGGCGCTGTTCGCAGCCCTGGCGTCCTGCGTTCGTCTTAGTCGCGCACCCAATCGCGGAGGCGCGTGGGCGGTGCTCGCGATGGCGTACGTGCTTATCGTGCTGGTCTGCGCCCATCAATGGCCTGACCGCGAGCTGATCATCGGACAGATCATGGGTCATTGCCTGGTGCTCGCGGTGTTCGTAGCGGATCGAGCGGTGTCTTCCGGAGCGTCGGGGCGCCTCGCGTACATCCTCGCAGCGGTAGCCGGAATTGCAGTAGGTGCGCTCATCTGGGCCGCCGTATTGGCGTTGCAACCGAACCTCCTCGCCACGGATGACACCTGGAAAGTGGAAGCAGCCTTGCCATTCTTCGTGGTGCTCCATCCCGTGTACGTCGCGATGTTTTGGCTTCTGTTCGCCGGCGCCGCCGTTCTTTTCTACGGCGAAAGGCGGCTTGCGGCGAGCACGTTGCAAAGATTGCGCAACGCGGAGCTTGAGCGGGTCCGTCGCTCGCGCGAAATGATCGAATCGCAGCTTCAGGCGACACAGGCGCGGGTCGAGCCACAGTTCCTGTTCAATACGCTCGAGCACGTACGACAATCGTACCGCGACGACCCCGCGTTCGCCGAGCGCATGCTGGACGAGCTCGTCTCGTTCTTGCGTGCCGCGATGCCGCGCTTGCGAGACACATCATCGGCGTTGGCTCAGGAAGTCGAGCTCGTGCGCGCGTACCTAGGCATTCTGCGCATGAACTTCGGCAAGCGTCTCGACTTCGCGATCGACGTTTCGTGCCATGCGGCACAGGCGCGACTACCTTCGATGTTGTTGCTGCCCCTCATCGATGATGTGGTGACGTATGGACTGCGCTCGGGTTTAGGCGACGCCACGCTTCGCATCACAGCAGCGGTCGAGAACGGGCGCCTCAGCGTTTGTGTCATCAACACGCTCGGAGCGATCGGCAAGATCGCCGACGCGGGCGCAATTGCGATGCTTCGCGAACGCCTGGCCGCGCTATACCGCGAGGACGGAACTATCTGCATATCAACGACGTCGCGTGGAGGAATCGAAGCGGTGCTGGAGATTCCGTACGAGTCGGCCGTCAGTTAGGAATGCCCAGCTTGCTGGTGCACAGGTTTGGCCGACGTTGTCCCGGAATTTCGTAGCAGTTTAGAACTGGAGTAAGGTGGCTTCTTCGGCTCCTTGCGGGCGAAGGAGAAGCGATGAAGAAGTCGCAGTTTACGGAACCCATTTGATGCGTCGAACCAAGCCGACGTTGACCTATCGTCGCACCAAGAACCTTCGAGCGGTGCAACTGCTACTCGGTCATGGCGGCCTTGCGCTCAGCAGGTACGTCGCTTCGGCTGTGCTGGCGGCCGGGGCGAAGCGGGACGCCGCAGCCACTGCATGTACCCGGTACGCGACACGCCCAGAACGCGGCAAATCCTCGACACCGCGTAATGATCGCTTTGGCCTTCGATCCAGGCGTACTTCACCGCGGTCCCTTCGCGAAGTACGCCGCCGCTTTTCGGAGGATCTCGTCGACTTTCAGTGACGCAACTTCACGTCGGAGGCGCGTGACCTCCGCTTGTGCTTCGCTCACCGGCTGACGTTTGCTCCCACCCGCACTCAACCTCGACCGCGCCTCCGGCCTCATCCAATTGCGGATGCTCGAGGTCGGCATGTCGAGCCGTCTCGCCGCCTCCGTGATACCGACCTCATCGGCGAGCTTCACCGCCTCCGACTTGAACTCCGCCGTGTACAGCCGGTGCGGGATGTCGGTCCCTCTGCCCATTTCTGTTTCTTTCGCACACCCTCTATCATTCTAATTCCTGGTGTACGTCGAAATGAGGCAGGGTCAATCCGCCCGGTACTCGAATCAACGAGCACTTCGATCACACCGTGCGACTTCGGCTTGAGGTTGAAGGACCACACCAACGATGCGTCTTCATGTTCGAGCTCCGCGGTGTGCATCACGCCGCTACGCACCTTCGCTAGTACCGTGGCTCGTGCGTCTGCATCCTGCTCCTTCGACCGCGGCGCGTGGGGCGGCGTGCCCGTTTGCGCGAAGGCCATCGCGCAGCGGCCACACCGATCGTAGCGACCACGATAGAAGCAGCGTTCACTGTTCATATGCGGGCGGCACCAAGGGCAACTGGGTCATTCTCCAACTCAACAATGTACCGAGCCTTGAGGTCCGCAGTCCTAATCGTCGCGTCGGCGCAAGCAGTCAGCGCCTGACGGACGGAACTCTTCCGCTCGCCTGACACGCGGTGCACCGCGGCGCTTACGGCATTGAACTGATCGTCGCGGTAGTTTCCACGGAGTCCGCCCGCAAGAGGGCACAACCGACATCGTCGAGGACTGGGATGAGTGCTGCTAACGTCGACAGGGGGCTGAGCAAGGTGCCCGAGGTCACTCTTTTGTTCTGGATTATCAAGGTCATCGCGACAACCTTGGGAGAAACCGGCGGGGACGCGGTGACGATGTCCATGAATCTTGGCTATCTCATCGGGACCATGATCTTCGCGACCGTGTTCGTCATCGCCGTCAGTGCGCAGATCGCCGCGAAGCGGTTTCACCCGTTCCTGTTCTGGGCTGTGATCGTGGCCACCACGACCGCGGGGACGACTCTGGCCGACTTGCTGGACCGCTCCTTGGGCGTCGGCTATGCCGGCGGCGCGTCGGTTCTGTTTCTGCTGCTGATCGCAACGCTCGCGCTGTGGCATTGGTCGATGGGTTCCGTCTCGGTGAATCATCTGACGTCGCGCAAGGCGGAGATCTTTTATTGGGCAACCATCATGTTCTCGCAGACGCTCGGCACGGCCCTAGGAGACTGGATTGCCGACTCGACGGGCCTGGGCTACGAGGGTGGTGCGCTCGTATTTGCAGCCGGACTAGCGGTGGTGGCAGCGGCGTACTACTACACCCGCATCTCACACACGCTCTTGTTCTGGGCCGCGTTCATCCTAACCCGGCCGCTAGGTGCCACGCTCGGTGACTTGCTCGATAAGCCGCATTCCCATGGCGGCCTGGCACTCAGCAGGTACGTCGCTTCGGCTGTGCTGGCGGTTGTGATCGTCGCGTCGATCACCCTCCTGCCGCAAAGGGCGGAACGCCAGCGCGTGAGACGGTGAACGCAGCCCCAACGCCCATCGACACCGGTCCCACGTGCGCGGCCGACGGTATGGACGCGATCCACGTCGCCGTTCGACGTAACAGCGGATTGGCTGTCTGTCGGCAGAACCGGTCGGCGTTGGCCGAGCCTTTGCGCTCGCTGATGTCGCGGGGTACGCGCATCCAGCTCTCCAATTGTCTGTTAACTCGCTATCCCACTTGGAGGAAAAAGTGGCGCTGAGAGGTATCGTCGTCGGATTTGTCTTGGCTATTATCGTTGCTGCGATCGTCGGCTACCTGGGTGTGCGAAGCGGCCTCATCCCGGCAAATGCCGATGCCAGACCAGGAGCGTTTGAACACTGGGCAGCACGAACTTCGCTTCACGCGACGCTCGATCGTGAGGCACCGAAGATCACCAATCCCATCCCCAACACCGAACAGAATCTGTTGGCCGGAGTTCGCTTGTTCGCGCAAAACTGCGCCGTGTGCCACGGCTCGGCAAAAGGTGACGCCGCGGCCTCGCCGATTGCCAAGGGGCTTTACCAAAAGCCACCGCAATTTGCGACTGAAGGAGTCGAGGATGACCCGGAAGGGGTCTCGTTCTGGAAGATCAAACACGGCATTCGCTTGACGGGCATGCCGTCCTTCGGGGGTGCGCTGAGCGACAACGAGATCTGGACGCTTGCGCTGTTTCTGAAGCAGATGGAACGATTGCCGCCCACCGTACAGCAGGCGTGGCGGCAGGTCCAAAACTGGCCGAATGCCCCCGGGAACTGATCACGCGTGCGACATCTGCGTCGTCAAGGGGAGCGGGGTACCGACCGTGTACGACGCCCCAACGTCGCTGTGCGGCGCGCCGACACCCCAGTACCACCGGGCTCGGGCCGTGCTTTACGATGCGCGGCGGGTCTACGCGCCGTCGTAGGGGGGCGACATCTCCAGTACCGCTACGAGCAGCGGCAGGCGCGGCACCGAGACCATGGCGATCACCGGGAGCACGATGCGTACCGGCAGCACGAGCGGTGATCAAGTACACTTTGGTGTGAGGTAAGCGCAGAGCGGCCCGGCGGATGCCTTTTTCCGTTGCTCGCGCTGCATCCTCGGTGCGTGGCAGCGGGGGCAGCGGTGCATGCCCGCTCCTGTGTCGTTCGGCGAGGACGTTCTCTTGAGTAGGTCGGTCAACGCGGCGGTCGTCAGTCTCCTGGTGTTGTCCGGGGCGGCTGCGTGGTATTGGTTCCACGGTCGCACGGCAGTCTCCCCTGCCAAGGCAGTCGCCGAAAAGCCTGTCCCCGTCCAAACGAGCGTCGTTCAGAGCCAGGACGTGCCCGAGGTGCTGTCGGTCCAGGGCTTCGTCACACCGCAGAAGGTCGTCGAGATACGGCCGCAAGTGATGAGCACTGTGCGCGCGGTGGAGATCATTGAAGGCCAAACGGTGCGTGCTGGACAGCGGCTGTTCACCCTCGATGATCGGAACGACGCTGCCAACAGCGCCAAGGCCGAGGCTCAGGTTTCGAAGGATCAGGCGCTCTTGGACGACGCGCGGCGCGCGCTGGTGCGCAATTCCGATCTGAAAACGAAAGGCTTTGTCTCACAGAGCGCGGTCGACACAGCGCGAAGTGCGGTCGACGCGCTCGTTGCTACTGTCGAGTCGGATCGCGCCGCCGCTACCTCGGCCAATGTCACCCGCGGCTATTTCGAGCTGACCGCGCCGATGGCGGGACGAGTGGGTGAAATCAAGGTTCACGTCGGCAGTCTGGTACAGCCCAACACGGCCCAGCCGATGGCGACCATCACGCAGATCGATCCGGTGGACGTTGCGTTCAATGTGCCCGAAAGCGAGGTGCAGAAGTTGCTCGCGGTGCAGCGTGCCGGCGCGGTCACCGTGAAGGCAGTGATGGACAAGACCGTCCTGGCCGGCCGGCTCTCGTTCGTGGACAGTGCCGTCGATCAGGGAACGGGCAGCCTGAAAGCCAAGGCTGCCTTCGCCAATGCGGACGGATTGCTATGGCCGGGGAGCCTGGTCATGGTCGATGTCGTGGTGCGGGTCCTGCCGCAGGCCATCGTCGTTCCCCCGCGCGCCATCCAGGTCGGGCCGGTCGGCCAATTTGTCTACCGCGTCGAGCCGAACGGCACGGTATCGGCGCAGCCGGTCACGGTGCAATACCTGACCGGTGAGCTCGCCGTCGTCAGCGGCCTTGCGGCCGGCAGCTCGGTCGTGCTCGAAGGCGGCCAGAATCTACGCCCCGGGATGCACGTCGCGAGCGTCCGGCCGGGCGCCGCGCCTGCCCCATGACGCTGTCGGAGCTTTGCATCCGCCGGCCGGCGATGACAGTGCTTCTATCGTTGTCGCTGATTGCGGCTGGCCTCCTCGCCTACCACTACCTGCCCATCGCGGCCCTGCCCAGTTTCAATACGCCGATCATCCTCGTCTCGGCGGATCTGCCCGGTGCGGGTCCCGAATCGATGGCATCGTCGGTGGCGACCCCGCTCGAGAAGCAGTTCTCGACCATTCCAGGCATCGCGGTGATGAGCTCTAGCAGCTTTCAGGGCACGAGCGATCTGACGCTGGAGTTCGACCCGAGCCGCAACATCGATGCCGCGGCCGTGGATGTCCAGGCGGCGATCCTGCGTGCCCAGCGCAATCTCCCGCCGGAACTCACCCAACCGCCGGCCTATCGCAAGGTCAACCCGGCCGACGCGCCGGTGCTGCTGCTGGCGATCACGTCGCCCTCGATGTCGTTGCCGGACCTCGACGACTACGCCGAGAACCTGATCTCGCCCACGCTGTCGACGCTGCCCGGGGTCGCGCAGGTCATCGTGTTCGGGCAAAAGAAATACGCGGTGCGGGTGGAAGTCGATCCGGTCAAGCTCGCCGCGCGCAACCTCACGCTCGACGATCTGGCCCATGCCATCGACGCTGCCAACAGCAATGCACCACTTGGCATCATCCGCGGCCCGCACCAGACGCTGGTGCTGGAGACGAACAAGCAGCTACGGCGCGCGGCGCAATTCGCGCCGCTGATCATTGCGGTCAACAACGGCGCGCCGGTGCACCTGTCGGACGTTGCGACGCTGCATGACGGCATTCAGTCCTCGACGACCGCGAGCTGGATCAACAACGAGACCGCGATCGTGCTCTCGGTGCTCAAGCAGCCCGATGCAAATACCGTGGCGACGGTCGACGGGATCCGCTCGGCGCTCGCGCGGCTCGGCACGCAGCTTCCGGGTTCGGTCAAGGTACAGGCGATCAACGACCGATCGATTTCGATCCGCGACGCCGTGCGCGATGTGCAATTCACCCTGCTGGCGACCGTTGGCCTCGTCGTGCTGGTCATCTTTCTGTTCCTGCGTCACCTCGCTGCGACTTTTATTCCCTCAGTCACGCTTCCCATTGCCTTGATCGGCGCGTTGGCCCTGATGTACTGGCTGGGATACAGCCTCGACAACATCTCCTTGCTTGGCCTCACCTTGTCCGTCGGTCTGGTCGTCGACGACGCCATCGTGGTGCTGGAGAACATCGTCCGGCATATCGAGGCCGGCGAGCGTCCGGTGGCTGCAGCTATCAACGGGGCGCGCGAGGTCACGTTCACCATCATCTCCATCTCGTTGTCGCTGGTGGCCGTGTTCATCCCGGTCTTCTTCATGCCGGGGGTCGTCGGTCTGCTGTTCCACGAGTTCGCAGTGGTCGTGATGCTCGCGGTGCTTGTGTCGGCGCTGGTATCGCTCTCGCTGATTCCGCTGCTTGGCAGCCGGTTGCTCAAGCCCGCCGAGATATTGCACGAGATCCGCGCTCTGATGGTTATCGAGCGCGGGTTCCAGGCGGTTCAGCGCGCGTACCAGCGCTCGCTCGACATTGCCCTGCGCCACCGGTTCGCGGTGCTCATGGTGGCCCTGGGCACGCTCCTCGCGAGCGTGTGGCTGTTCGCGGCGATTCCCAAAGGCTTCTTTCCGCAGGAGGACATCGGGCAGATTCAGGGTTCCGTCCAGCCCGCCAACGACGCCTCGGTGGCGGCAATCGCCGCGCACCTCCAGAGCATCTCCACCTTGTTGCTGCAGAACCCAGCCGTCGATTCAGTCGTGGCCAGTGTCAACGACAACGCGGGCCGCCTGTTCATCAATCTGAAGCCCAAGGCGCAGCGATCGCCGATGCCCGTCGTGCTCGAACAGTTGCGCCGGGCGGTAGCCAGCGTCCCCGGCACGGAGACGTACCTGCAGGCCGTGCAGAATCTCCGCCTGGGTGGGCGCCTCACCAAGAGCCAGTACCAGTATGTCCTGCAGAGCGTGGATGGCGGCGAGTTGGGCACCTGGGCAGACCAGCTGCAGCGCACACTTGCAGCCGACCCGCGGTTCCGTGATGTCGCCACCGACTCCCAGCTCAACGGGCTCGATGCGCGCGTGGAAGTGGACCGGGATCGGGCCAACACGTATGGCGTTGCGTTGTCGGACGTTCGCTCTGCGCTGTTCAGCGCGTTCGGTGACCGCAACGTTTCCAACATCTATACCGCGAGCGGCACCTACGAAGTCATCCTCGAGCTCGGGGCGCGGTTTCGTCAGGACGAAACAGCGATCGGTCAGATTCCCGTGCGCTCGAAGGGCGGCCAGCTCGTTCCGCTGTCAAACGTAGCCCGCATTACGCGCGTGGCGGGCCCCACGACGATCAATCACGCAGGTCAGCTCCCGGCGGTGACGGTCTCCTTCAGCCTTGCGCCCAACGCAACGCTCGGAGCAGCGACGCAGGCGATCGATCAATGGCAACAGCACGCCGGAATGCCGACCTCGATCCTCACGTTCTACGCCGGGGAGGCAGCCGCATTCCAGCAATCGCAGAGCACCCAGGTCATCTTGATCATTGCGGCAGTGTTGGTGATCTACGTCCTGCTCGGTGTGCTTTACGAGAGCTACATTCATCCCTTGACGATTCTGTCGGGCCTGCCATCGGCGGCCATCGGCGCGTTGCTGACGCTCGAGTTGTTTGGGCTACAGCTGACCGTGATCGCCAGCATCGGCATCCTGATGCTGATCGGCATCGTCAAGAAGAACGCGATCATGATGATCGACTTCGCGCTGAGCGCGCAGCGGGACGGCCAAGCGCCAGAACAGGCGATCCGCCAAGCGTGCCTTCTACGCTTCCGACCCATCACGATGACGACCCTGGCGGCCATGATGGGCGCGCTACCTCTGGCGCTCGGCCTGGGTGCCGGCTCCGAGCTCCGGCAGCCGCTCGGCGTCGCCGTAGTCGGCGGCTTGGTGTTCTCGCAAGCAATCACGCTCTACATTACGCCGGTGCTGTTTCTCTACTTGGAATCGCTACGTCGGCGGTGGAATCGCAGCTCGCCGGTCGCTGAGACTGTTCCAACTTAGCGGAGCGCCGTGCCAAGCTCGGCGTTCTAGGCCCGGTGTAGGTCGTATTGCGTCCGCAGCGGCCAACCACTCCATTAACTCGCGTGACAAATCAAGTCCGGTTTATCAACTGCGAGCGTCTCCTCTTGGTGAGGTCGACCGGTCGGAGCGGGTCCGTCAGCGGGCAGCGACATGACGACCCCTGTGGGCTCAAACCGTCGGACACCAACGACCGCTTGGTGGCGGTCCAGCGAACCCGCGAGCATCAGCTGGGCACGCGTGCCCGAGCGCGTGTTCGGAATCGACATGGAACACTGCCCTAACTCCATCCGCGAGTAGAAGCTCATCGCACCGTTCCTCCAGACGGCGGTCGTCGAGTGCATCCTCGAGCACTCAACTTCGTGCGCGGCCCCGTTGTGAGGCATGCTGCCGCAGGGGGCCTCGTTTGCATTCACCGGGTAATAGGATGACGATGCGAACTCGCATCGCTGCGGGTGCTTGCGCCTGCCCGCGCCGCTTCTCCCCCCGACCAGGAGTTCGTCATGAGCACGAACCTGCTTTCCCTTGCCCAGAATGCTATGGGTACCGATTTCGCCTCGAGGGCGAGCCAGTTCCTCGGCGAATCGCCAGGGACGACGCAGAATGCGCTGGCGGTGTTGCTTCCAGCGGTGATCGGCGGCATTGCGCAGAAGGGCGCGACCCCGGGCGGCGCGACTGGACTCATGTCGTTGCTTACCAACCCGAGCCTCGATACCGGCATGCTCGGCAACGTCGCCGGCATGTTCAGCGGCGGCGCGGGCGGCGGCGTCGGTGCGGTTCTCAAGGCTGGCACGAGCACGCTCGTCCCGGCGGTGTTCGGCGAGAGGAGCGGCGCGCTTATCAGCGCGCTTGCCTCGAGCAGTGGCGTCAAGAGCTCGTCGGCGTCCAACCTCCTCGCGATGGTCGTGCCCATCGTCCTCATGCTGCTGAAGAAGCTGGTCGGCGAGCGCGAGCTCAATGCGGGCTCGCTGTCGTCGCTGCTCGCGAGCCAGGGCCCCAACCTTCAAGGCAAGCTTGACGGGAGCCTAGCGGGCGCGCTCGGCTTCGCGAGCCCGGGGGCGCTTCTGTCTGGTCTGGGCGGCGCGCGCGAGGCGGCGGCTGACACCGCGCGGCGCGCCGGCGCGGCGATCGGGGGTGGAGCCGCGACGGCCGGAAGCGCAGCGATGACGGCAAGCGGCGCCGCGGCGACGGCAGGGGCGACGGGCCTCGCAAAATGGTGGCCGTGGCTGCTCGGCATCGTCATCGTCGGCTTGCTGTGGTGGCTGCTCGCGCCGAAAGCGACTGCCCCTGCACCCGCACCGGTACCCGCGGCGACCACGGCCGCGCCGCCGTCAGCACCGGTCACGGTCGCGGCGACTTTCCCGGCCAAGGTCTACTTCGACAGCGGCTCGGCCGCCATCGGCCCCGACGGATCCAACGTCATCGCGGCGAGCGCCGAGGCCATCAAGAAGGATTCGCTGAAGACGTCGATCACGGGTTACACCGACAAGACCGGCGACGCGGCGACGAACGAGGCGCTCGCGAAAAGCCGGGCCCTGGCGGTTCGCGATGCGCTGACGGCGGCCGGCGTGCCGGAAGCGAGCATCCAGATGAAGCCGCCGCTGTTCGTCGAGGCCGGCACGGCCACCACCGACGCTGAGGGGCGGCGCGTTGAGATCAACAAGCAATAGCCGGGAGACCGAAGTGGCCACGCAAGCGAGCTTTACCCTTGAAGAATGGACGCTGCTGCGCCTGGCGCCCTCGATGGTCGCGTCCGGCGTCGCCGCCTCGGATCCCTCTGGACTGTTTGCCTCAATCAAGGAGGCCGCCGCTGGCGCGGGCGGCATGGCGGACGCGCTCAAGTCCGCCGGCAGCCTCGAACTCTTCTCGTCGCTCGCGGCGGACCGCAGCTTTCCCGGCATGCCCGACCCCAAGGCGCTCCTCGGCGAAGGCTCGCGCGATCAGCAGATGCAGAATTTCAAGACGGCAGTGCTTGAGCGCGTGAAGGCCGCAGCCGATCTCGTCGGCCGCAAGGCGAGCCCCGAGGAGGCGAACGCTTATCGCAGGATGCTGGTCGCGATCGCCGACAAGGCCGCCAACGCCTCGTCCGAGGGGGGCTTTCTCGGCTTCGGCGGTGTGCGGGTCAGCGACAAGGAGAAGGCTTTCCTCGCGGAAGTGTCGCAGGCGGCCGGCGAAGGTTGACGCGACCTGCTACCGCGTCCCGATCGGCCCGGTGGTGCGCGCGCGGATCAGCGCCGCGATGTTGTTGGAGTGCCGGCGAGGTTGATCATGCCCTCGGTGATGCCGGCCTGAATACGGGCCGTAACGGCAGCGGCACGCACTCTTTCGTGCCATTTCTGCCCCCGGGGCAGCGAAACCGTGGTCTCGCATTGCGTCACGCCGTTGCGCCAGCGGCGCGGGCCTTCGCGGACGTCGGAGCGCGGCTGAACCGTAATGTTGGGTGGCTGCTCTTAAAAACGTCGACGGGCTGGAGTGGTCGGCGCGGTACTCAGCCCTGATGCAAGGCACCCTGCGCACCGCACTCAGCTCGTCCTACGTGGTACGACGTACGGGGTAAGACGGCTTGTTGAAGCGCTTGGAATCAGACCTCCAGGCAATGAGGTAAGAAGCGGCAGCGCGCTGTAGTCAAACTGAGTGCGCTGCCACTTCCCCAGCTGGTTGCACGTCAGTCGGCAAGGACGAACGTCACTTTCAAGATGACCTTGTAGCCGATGACCTTGCCGTTCTCGATGGTGACTTCCTGGTCCTTCACCCAGGCGCCCTTTACATTCTTGAGCGTCTTGTTGGCGCGCTCGACACCCTGGATGATTGCGTCCTCAAAACTCTTCGAACTGATGCTGCTGATCTCTGTGATGCGCGCGACTGTCATGTTAGGCCTCCTCTAGGTTCGGGGCAGGTCATGTCCCCGCTGCATGATAGTCGCACCGTCGATGTGTGGCGTCGCACTGCAAAACAAAGAAGTCGTGATGCGGAATACGAAGTTCGTTGGCGCGGGGCATCGCCGCGTGCACAGCGTTCGCATTGGGCGCAACTCGGCGCTTCAGTTCGACATAGCCGCCCCGTACGCAAATGCGCGTTTGGCTTCTGCCTAGTGTCGCGCTGGCCGAACAAAACCGCCGTGCGGCTTTGGAGGCGACACGGCGGTTCCGGCACGATCACCCAAGGAAGGAGACTCGATCTGAGGGACCCTGGCTCGTGCTGCGGGAGTTATTTCATGCAGTGGACACCCCCCGCTTGTCCACCCGCCCGTTATCGCCTTCGCGGCCCGGAGCGGCCGGGCACCAACGCAAGAATGCCGGGTGTCTCTGATATATCGGCTCAGTACCCCGCAGGTTGAGCCGGTCGCTCGGCCGCCCCACGAGGTCCTTGAGAACTGCCCGGCGCACTCGCCTGGTCCACTCAAAGCACCAAGCACTCAGCGCGTCATACGAGGCCAAGTACTTCGAGCTGACTGCTGACCACGTACCCCCGTGCAGGCGGCAGTCCAGCGCTACTGTTCCCCGTGTAGTGCGCAGCGCAAGATCCTGGGATTAGCACCCGCGAACTCCGTGCCTCGCATTTGTTCCTGCAGCTGAACGCCGGACCTGCGGACCCTGTGCCCCGCCGAGGTGCGCGTCGCAGAACTCGGTACGAAGCGTTAAGGCGCTGAGAACCATGGGTCACTCGCCGCGAGTGACAAACTTCGAGCCTCGCTCGGTCGCTCCCCTGGGCGTGCAAGGGTAGTCTCGCTACACCTTTTGGCGGTGCGCTTGATTAGAGCTCGTGCTCAGAAAGAAGTACGAAGCGCTCGGGACGATGCCGGTCCTACATTGCGCGCTCGTAGCTGATGCTGTTTCAGCTTCAACACTCTGCCAGCAGCGTCGGCCTGCGGCGGCGGAATTCCAATTCAGTGAATTGTTGACAACAGTCATCGTGGCGGCGGCTTGATCGGCGCTGAATGAAGGCTATCGGGGTCGATCCTCGATTCGGTCGTGCAGCACTGGCTGCTCTGCGGCCAAACGGCCGCGCGATTATTCGATTATTCATGTGCGTTGGTGCGCGTCATTGCGTACGAACGCCTGTCAATTTGAACATTACGTGGAGACGATGATGACGAATACCTCGTTGGAACTCACTCTGGGCAAGACGACTGCCGGGGGGAGTCCTGTCACCAACATGCTATCGCTCGCCCAAGAAGCGATGGGCGGCGATTTCTCCAAGCTCGCCGGGCAGTTCCTCGGCGAAGCACCGGGGACAACGCAGTCCGCAGTGGCCTCGCTGCTTCCGGCCGTGCTCGGCGGCATCGCGCAGAAGGGATCGACGACGAACGGGGCGGCGGCCCTCATGTCGGTGATCAACGGTGCGAATCTCGACGTGAGCACCCTTGGCAACATCGCCGGCCTGTTCGGCGGCGGCGGCTCGGGCATGCGCAACCTGATGCAAGCGGGCACGGGAAACCTCGTGCCCGCGCTATTCGGCGAAAAGAGCGGTCAGCTGGTGAACGCGCTCTCGTCCGTGAGCGGAATCAAGAGCTCGTCGGCAACCAATCTGGTCGCGATGGTGGTGCCGCTGGTCATGATGTTCCTGAAAAAATTCATCGGCGACCAAGGACTCAATGCGAATTCGCTGGCATCGCTGCTTCGCAGTCAGGGGCCGAACCTGAAGGGCGCGCTCGACAGCCATCTCACCACCGCACTCGGCTTTGCGAGCCCGGCGGCATTCCTTGGTGGGATCGGTGGCGAGGCGGCTGCGACGGCGAAGCGTACGGGCGCGGCGGTCGCCAGCAGTGCAGGCGCCGCAGCGAGCACCGCGGCGGCTGCAACGACCGCGACCAAAGCGGGCGTGATGCGCTGGTTGCCGTGGCTAATCGGGGCGGCCGTATTGCTTGGCCTCTGGTACATGTTCAGCGGCAGGCCCATCCCGACGACTCCACCGGTGATTGCGCCCGCGGCCGTCGCGCCCGCTCCGGCTACCGCGCCCCTGGCGCCCACGGCGGTCTCGTTCCCGGCCAAGGTGTACTTCGACGTCGGATCCGCGGCCGTCAGTTTAGAGGGCAACACGACCATTGCGGCGGTCGCCAACGTGATCAAGCAGGACAACCTCAAGGTCGCCATCACAGGATATACCGACAAGACCGGCTCAAAGGCCATGAACGAGGCGCTCGCCAAGAGCCGCGCCGCCGCGGTGCAGGACGCGCTGCAAGCGGCGGGCGTGCCGGCAGCGAGCATGGAGATGAAGCCGCCGTTCTTCGCCGAAACCGGGGCCGGCGGCAGCAATGCCGAAGCGCGCCGGGTCGAGATCAACAAGCAGTAACCTTGGCGCGTCAACGCGTTGCGTGCACTGGAAAAGAAGCCCGCCGCGGCGCGGGCACTCATTTCAGCGTGGCGACGCGATTACCACGAGCAGCGGTTACATAGGGGCAGGTCAGCCAGAGCCCAGATCCCCGCGCCACGCCGCGCGTTGCTGCGATTCACTTAGAGGTGGTGAGGCACCGAACTGATCATGCCTACGGGAGGCAGGTGCCGCTGGTGAGCACCATTTTTGCCTTCGGTTTGCGCGCCATGTGGTGAGGCCGGGTCATACGCATGTCATCACAGGAGGTCAGTCATGTTCGCGAAGCTATTAGCCGAGTTGATGGGCACTTTCTGGCTCGTGTTGGGAGGCTGCGGCGCAGCGGTGCTCGCAGCAGGCTTCCCGGACGTTGGTATCGGATTGCTGGGCGTTTCTCTCGCCTTCGGGCTTACTGTACTCACGGGTGTGTATGCGTTGAGTCCGATTTCGGGCGGACACTTCAATCCCGCGGTCTCGGTCGGATTGTGGGCCGGCGGACGCTTTCCGGCGGCGCATTTGCTGCCCTACATTGCAGCGCAAGTCGGGGGTGCGATCGCGGGCGCCGGAGTCCTTTACCTTATCGCGAGTGGTAAAGCGGACTTCAGCCTTGCCGCCGGTTTCGCCGCAAACGGTTACGGGGAGCATTCTCCCGGCGGGTATTCCATGTTGTCCGGACTCGTGTCCGAGTTTGTGATGACGTTCATGTTCCTCATCGTCATCCTAGGTGCCACGCACCAGCGGGCGCCCGTGAGTTTCGCGGGCTTGGCGATCGGGCTGGCGCTCACGTTGATCCACTTGATCAGTATTCCGGTTACCAACACCTCCGTGAATCCAGCACGCAGCACCGGTCCGGCGCTGTTTGTGGGCGGTTGGGCGCTGCAGCAGTTATGGCTGTTCTGGATTGCCCCGCTCATCGCTGCCGCGATCGCCGGTTTTACCTACAGGGCCATTCTTGAGGGTGAACAAGCAGAACCACCCGTGGTTGGTCGACCCTGAACCGACGATCGTCGGCTGCTCGTGAAGCTGACCGCTAGCTGCAGGTCTTTCCATGGTCAGGGTGGTTGCCCTTGGCTTTCGCGTCGGCCTCGGACATGTACTCACCTTTCTTCGTCTTCCCGTACCACTTGTCGGTGGAGCAGTGGTAAGTCTTCGATGACGGATTTACCCACACCTTTCCCTCACCGCCACCCGCGGCAGCAGTGGTTGGCATCGCCGAAGACTTTGCTGCGGTCTTGGTGGTTGCCTTGTCAGTGCTAGGCGTAGCCGCTGGTGCAGGTGCAGCTGTCTTGGTCTGTGCCCCAGCCGCGGCCTTGGCGTCGAACCAGTCCTTTACCCCGCCGTGCCCAGAGCAAGCACCGCGTTTGGTGGCATTGGTCGTGTAACTGCCGTCCTTGCATGCGCCGGTGGCGCCGGCTGGAGCTTGGGCCAGCGCGCTACCGGCGAAGGTGACGGTGACAGCGACGCTCATTAGAATGATTGCTTGCTTCAGGTGCATCTTCAATCTCCCGATTCAGTGGATAAACCAGCTGTAATGCGTAGTGCGCGGCCGCACATAATCTTGCTTCAGCATGATCGACCTAGCCGCGCATGTTGTTGGAGATCTTGGCCAGCGCGATGGTGAGTGCCGCGCCGCCCAGCGTCTTGATCAGCCCAGGGTGCTGCGCATAGAAGTCACTCATCTTGTCGATGACCGACGGGCTGTGTTGCTCGGCGTGCTCCGCTACCTGCTGGATCTGCTGCGGCGACAGTTGACTCGCTTGTTCCGGCGAGACTTGTGTCGCAGTGCCCGAAGTGGGCACGACGTTGCCGAGGGCTCCGCCTGCCAGCCCGGCAAGAGCCCCTGGCCCAAGCGTGGCCAGCAACTGGTTCAGCATCGCGGCCCGTTGCTGCGGATTGGCCTGCTCGAACAGTTGGCCGACCATTTGCCCGAAAGGCGGTGTCTGGTCCGAGCGCATGGCGGCGGAGATACCTTGGGCGACGACCCCGGGAGGCGCCGTTTGCGCAACCTTGTCAAAGTGATCAGCGGCGTCCGGGTTGGACTGCCCGGGACCGACGTTCGCGTATTGCTGCAGCATGTCTAATAGGCCCATATGAGCTCTCCCTCAAGGGTTGCTTCGATTACGCATCACCAAGTGATAGATCACCAACAGGACGATCGCTCCTACGATACCGCCAAAGAAGCCGGCCGGTTCGCCCGGCGCGTACAGATGCATTGCCTGGCCGATGTAGGTAGCCGCGAGGGAGCCGGCGATGCCCAACGCCGCAGTCAACCAAAATCCGCCCGGTCCCGCGCCCGGAGTGACGGCCTTTGCGATCAGGCCGCAAACGAAGCCGATGAGAATGGTCCAGATCAAATGCATTTTTGCTGCCTCCCTAATTGAATCCAACTATGCCCGTACTCCTAAGCCGTGGCCCAGAAAGCCGGCGAAAGGTTGCAGTCTATACCCACGAACGATTAAGGACACCGCCCCGGGGGAGAGCGCGTCGCTGTATGTCCTCTGCCGAACCCGGATAAGCATCTTCCCCGCCAGGCATCCTCCATGCAGAACGAGTTCGCGATGTAATCCTTACCGCTACGGTGTGTCGCGCGTCAACTGTTCGCCTCCCGCGAATCCGGCAAAAGGGAGCATTATAATCTCCGAGCGGCACTGGCCTGTCATTTGGCAGGTAAGGCCGTCCCGACAATCCGAGGTGATGATATGGGGTTCTTCAGCAAAATTCTTGAGAAGCTCGGCATCGGCGGAGCGAGCGCCGCGCCCGCTTCCGCACCGTTGCCCACCGATGCCGCAACGACCACGGATACCGCCGCGGTATCGACGCCGCCACCGCCCAGCGCAATCCCCGTCGTTGACGTGGTCGCGCAATTGGAGCGGAGCGCGGCGGCGAATCCGCAAAAGCTCAACTGGCGGACCTCAATCGTCGACTTGCTGAAGCTGCTGGACATCGACAGCAGCCTCGCGGCGCGCAAGGAGCTGGCCACGGAGTTGGGCTGCCCGGCGGAGCTTATGGGCGATTCGGCGCAGATGAACATGTGGCTGCACAAGACTGTGCTCGCGCGCATCGCGGCCAACGGCGGCAACGTGCCGAAGGAGCTGCTGGCCTGAAATGGCGGCACAATCACGAACGCGATGGAGCACGCACGGCCCGACCGGCATCTAGGCCCAAATCGACGGCGTTTAGTCGGCACGCGAGACTGCGTGTCAACGCGACCGAAGCGCTCTTGCCGGCGATTTCCGGCGGGATCAAGAAGCCGGCGCAGTTGCAGGCGTCCGACCTTGATGGTTCGTTCGGGCAACTGGAAGGCGGCGGCAGGCTCCTCGACAATCTGCTCGTGGCGCCGCCGACAGACGTGAGGCTCGCAACGATGCGCTCGCTCGAAGGACGTGAGCCGCACGGTCGCATACCACGCGGCCCGACATCGGGACCTCGACTCGGAAGTACATCGACCTCTACAGTGCAGCTCAAGATGGGGATGACATGAACGGATATGCCCGCAACACAGCAGTCGCCTTGGGTTTGGCAGTATTGTTCGGCGGCTCTGCGGCTCGCGCCGCCGACGATGCGCAGAAAGCCGCACTACCGGTGCCGCCAGCAGTTAGCAATCCCGCGACGCCGACACCGGCAGCCCCGGCGGAGGCGGCACCTGCTGCCGCGTCCGCGACGGCCGGAGAAACGGGACTTGCAGCGGTCTATAACCACAAATTGAATGGTCACAAGACTGCCAGCGGTGAGCGCTACGATGCCAACAAATTGACAGCCGCCCACAAGACGCTACCGTTTGGTACCAAGGTCAAGGTGACCAACGGCAAGAACCACAAGAGTGTCATCGTGCGCATCAACGATCGGGGCCCTACGCAGCAAGGGCGGATCCTGGACGTCTCGACCGCGGCCGCGAAGCAACTAGGGATGCGTCCCACCGCGATGGTGGAGGTGTCAACCGAGGTGATGGGGAAGTGAAGCAAACAGTTCCGCCCAGGGGAGAACACGTATGAGCTTCGCGTCGGAGTTCCGGGAATTCGCGGTCAAAGGCAGCGTTGTTGATCTGGCAGTCGGCATCATCATCGGCGCCGCATTCGGCAAGATCGTCGACTCGTTGGTCAAGGACCTGATCATGCCGATCGTCGGCGCCATCTTCGGCGGCCTGGACTTCTCCAATTACTTCATCATGCTTAGAAGCCCGCCCGCGGGGTACGCCGGGCCGATGACCTACGATGCGCTGACCAAGGCGGGTGTGCCCGTGTTCGCGTATGGCAATTTCATCACCGTCGTCATCAACTTCGCGATTCTTGCCTTCATCATCTTTCTGATGGTGAAGCAGATCAACCGCCTCAAGCGCCAGACGCCGCCCGCGCCAGCCGCACCACCCGAGGAGGTCGTGTTGCTACGGGAGATTCGCGACCGGTTGAAGGTGCGTTGAAATCTGGACGAGGTACACGACGAGGCCTTCTGTGACAATTATCAACAGCGGCGCTGAAGGGCTGGGGTAGTAGCGTGATACGAGAAAGCAGGGCGTCGGTATCCGCGGCGTGGATTGGTGCGGACCACGCCGATGCTCGTGCGACTTTTGAAAAGAGGAGCAAAGAATGAGCGATTATGTGGCGGACATCTCCAAGTACACGACGAACGTCAATGAGCCAGCGGTCAAGGCCATCGTCAACTACTGTGGCATCGCCCTGCGCAGCCGCGACTCCGCGCTGGTTTCAACCTCGGATCCTACCGAGCTTGCCACCGTGCGCAACGGGTTCGCGACCAAGAAGCTGGGTTTGACGCCGGAAGCGGCCGATGCCGGGATCAAATCGGTGGCGGAAAAGATGAAGGCGGAACACAACAAGAGTCGCGTGACCTTCTACTATCTGCTGGCCGAAGCTACTGGCACTCTGGGCAAGCTTGGCTAAAGGCTCGGCGAGTCGCCGAGTCACGTTGCAGCTTGAGCGGCAGGACCCGACATAGTCGGTCTGTGTCAATACCCGGCGCATGACCCTGCGAAGCCCGGCCTGAATCGAAAGGGGCCGCCGTGCTTGCACCGCAACTCATTCCATCGCGTGCGAACACCGCGGCTCCGCCCGCGCCGGCGCGGCGCGGCGGCCGCTGGCTGCGGCGCACGGTGGCAGGTCTTGCGATCTTCCTCGTCGTCATCGCGCTGGTTGGCTTCTTCGTGGTGCCGGCCGTCGTCAAGCACCAGATCGAGCAGCTCGGCAGCGCCGAGCTCGACCGCCAGGTTCGCGTCGAAGCCGTCACGTTCAATCCGTTCACGCTCGAGGCGCGCGCGCGCGGCATCACGGTCAGCGACAAGTCCGGGCCGCGGCCGCTGCTCGCCATCGACGAGGTGTTCGTCGATCTCAGCATGAAGTCGTTGGTGCACTTCGCGCCGGTGGTCAAGAAGCTGCAGGTCACCCGGCCCGTCGCCAGCGTGATCCGGCTGGAAGCCAGCCGCTACAACTTCTCGGACATCGTGGACCGGCAGCTGGCGAAGCCGCCGCCGCCGGAGAAGGAAGCGCCCGCGCGGTTCGCCTTGTTCAACCTCGAGCTCATCGACGGCCGCATCGATTTCGACGACCGCCCCGAGAAGCTGCAGCACGCCATCACCGCGATCGGTCTCGGCGTGCCTTTCATCTCGAGCTTCCCGGTCGACATCGACGTGGCCGTGCAGCCGAAGCTGGAAGCAATCGTCAATGGCGATCCGCTGCGCATCGTCGCGGAGACGCGGCCCTTCAAGGACACGCTGGAGACGACCGCCGACCTCGATTACACGGACATCGACCTCGCCCGTTATCTGGCGTACTCGCCCGTCGATCTCCGCTTTCGCGTTCCCTCGGGTAAGCTGGACACCAAGCTGCACGTCGTGTTCGCGACCCGGGGCGGCAAGCTGGCAACACTCACCATCGGCGGGACCGCCGTGCTGCGTGACCTGGCGGTGCAGCACACCGACGGCACGCCCGCGCTCACGCTGAAGACGCTGTCGACCGCGATCGAGCGTGCCGAAGTCATCGAGCAGCAGGTCGCACTGAGCTCGGTCCGCATCGACTCGCCGGCATTGGCCGTCGTACGCCGGCGCGATGGCTCCTTCGACGTGCTCGACCTCATGCCGGCCGCGGGGACGGTCGCACCGGCGCCAGCCGCTGCCGGCGCCGTGCCCGCGAAGCCGTGGCGGTTTCGGATCGGTGAGATCGTGCTGACGGGCGGACGGGCGCACGTCGAGGACCGCGTCGCGCAACCGTCGGTGAAGGTCGCGCTGGCACCCATCAACGTGACCGTGAAGGGCCTCGGCAATGCGCCGGGCACCGAGGCGGAAGTCGCACTCACCGCGCTCGCCGACTTCGGCGCGAAGATCGAGCATCGGGGGCTGGTGTCGATTGCGCCGCTCGCGGCCCGTGGCCACCTCGCCATCACGTCCCTGCCCCTTGCAAAACTGGAGCCGTACTACGCACCGTACGTCACGCTCAAGGTCGCCGAAGGCAGCCTCGACCTCGCCACCGACTATACGACGGGCAATGCCAACGCGCCGATGGCGCCGAAGTTCGACAACCTGAGTCTCGCTCTCGCGCAGGTGCGGGTGCTGACGCCCGGCGTCAAGGAACCGCTCTGGCGCGTGCCGCGGTTCGCGGTGAACGGCGCCTCCGTGGATCTGTCGGGCCGCCACATCACCATCGCCGAAGCCGCCGTCGCCGGCGCGGTGGGGTACGTCCTGCGCACTCCGAACGGCAAGACCCAGTACGACAGCATCGTCAAGGCAGGCGCGGCGCCTGTCGCCGCGGCGCGCGGGGCCGCCGCCGTCGCTGAAGCGCCATGGACCGTCGCCGCAACGCGCGTGACCGGCTCGAATGCGACGGTCACCTTCGACGACCGCGTCCCAGCGCATCCTGTCGTGACGCGCCTCACGCGCCTCGACCTCTCCGTGGAGGGCGCGACGAATGCGCCGCGCCATGATGCAACGGTCGCGCTGCGCGGCACGCTCAATCAGCGCGGCACGTTCGATGTCAAGGGGCCGGTGAGCGCCCTCCCGCCGAAAGGCCGGCTGGCCGTGCGCACGCGAGGGATTTCCCTGGTGCCCTTCCAGCCGTACGTCGCGGACAAGGTCAACGCGACGCTCAACGCGGGATCGCTGTCGAATGCCGGCACCCTGGCCTTCGATGCGACGCCGGGAAAGCCGCTGGGGCTTTCGTACCAGGGCGACGTCACCGTGTCCGATGTTGCGGCGGTCACCAAGCCTGCCATGCAGGACCTCCTGCGCTGGAAGTCGGCGAAGGTCGACGGCCTGCGCTTCACGTTGCAGCCGCTCAAGGCCGACGTCGAGGCGATCGCGCTCGACGACTTCTTCGCGCGCCTCATACTCAATCCGGATGGCGTCTTCAACTTGCAGCAGCTGACCGGCGGACCTCCGCCTCCCATCACGCCGGTGCCGATGCAGGCCGCCGTGAAAACTGCGTCGCCCGCACTGGCACCGCGGAGCATCGAGACGACGGCACAAGCGGCCGCCGCGGGAGCGCTGCCCGCCAACATCCGCCTCGGGAAGATCACGTTCACTAATGGCAACGTGAACTACAGCGATTTCTACGTCAAGCCAAACTACACCGCCAATCTCACGGGATTGAGCGGGACCGTCACGGAGATGACGCCGGACAAGCCCGGCGACCTCGCCATTCGCGCGAAGATCGACGACGCCGCGCCGGTGGAGATCGACGGCCGCGTCAACGCACTGTCGAGCAGCCTCTTCCTCGACATCAAGGCGAGTGCCAGGGACATCGAGCTGCCGCCGCTGTCGCCGTACTCGGTGAAGTACGCCGGCTACGGAATCCAGAAGGGCAAGCTATCGGTGAACGTCAAGTACCTCGTCCAGAACCGTACTCTCGCCGCCGAGAACAACGTGTACCTCGACCAGCTCACCTTCGGCGAGCGCGTAGAGAGTCCCACGGCGACGAAGCTGCCGGTGCTGCTCGCGGTGGCGCTGCTCAAGGACCGCAACGGCGTCATCGACATCAACCTGCCAATCTCCGGCTCCCTGGATGATCCGCAGTTCTCCGTGGGTGGGCTGATCGTCCGGGTGATCGTGAACTTGATCACCAAGGCGATCACCGCACCGTTCGCATTGATCGGTGCAGCGTTCGGCGGTGGGCCCGAGCTCTCATACATCGACTTCGCCGCCGGCACCGCGGTGCTCAACGACGTCGCGGTCAAGCGGCTCGAAGCGCTGGCCAAGGCGCTCGACAGCCGTCCCGGTCTCAAGCTCGAGGTTGCGGGGCGGGTCGATCCCGCTCCCGATCGCGAGGCGTTGAAGACGGCCATGGTGCAAGGCAAGGTCAAGGCGCAGAAGCTGCGTGCGCTGTCGCGCGAGGGTGGTGAGATCGCGTCGCCCGACGCCGTCGTCGTCGACAAGGCCGAGTACGAGGAATATCTGAAGCGTGCCTATCGCGCGGAAAAGTTCGACAAGCCGCGCAACATGCTCGGGTTCGCGAAGGACATTCCGGCGGCGCAAATGGAAGCGCTCATGCTCGCGAACACGCAGGTCTCGGATGACGACCTGCGCGTGCTCGCCAACCAGCGCGCGCAGGCCGCCAAGTCCTTCCTGGTCGACAAAGGCCACATCGCCGGCGAGCGGATCTTCCTCGTTACTCCGAAGATGGACGCCGAGGGCGTGAAAGAAGGCAAGCCTACCCGTGTCGATTTCTCGCTCAAGAACTGAACCGGGAGAACAACGTGCAACGAAGTCTGCTGCTGTTGGCTGTACTGCTTCCGTCCGTCGCCTCGGCGCAGCTGCCGAAGCTCGACGACGTGATGAAGGGGATCGGCAACCTGCCGAAGAGCTCGACCACCAGCCCAACCGTGGGCGTGGCCGACGACAAGACCAACGCCGCTGGCATCAAGGAAGCGCTTGCCGTGAGCACCGAGCGGGCGGTTAAGAGCCTCTCGCAGGTGGACGGCTACTTCGGCAACGCAGCGGTCAAGATTCTGATGCCGTCGAGCATCCAGAAGGTCGCGGACGTTGCGCGCATGGCTGGTTTCCAGAAGCAGGTGGACGAATTCGTCCTGAGCATGAATCGTGCGGCCGAGGCGGCCGCCCCGGTGGCGGCGCGTTACTTTGGTGATGCGATCCGCGACATGACGCTGGAGGACGTGCGCGGCATTCTCACGGGAGGCGACACTGCGGCGACGGATTTCTTCCGACGCAAGACCCACGACAAGCTCTACGTGGCGTTCAAGCCGATCATATCGCAGAAGGTCGATCAGGCCGGAGCGACGCGCGCCTACAAGAACATGATGGGGCGCTACGAGAGCATGCCCATGATGGGCAGTCAGTCGCTGGACCTTGACGACTACGTGACCAACAAGTCCCTTGATGGCATCTTCTACATGGTCGGGCAGGAAGAAAAAAAGATCCGCACCAACCCGATGGCGCGCAGCACGGACTTATTGAAAAGCGTGTTCGGGAGGTAGCGCACGCCTTCGGTGTTGAAATTTCGAGCGAAGGAGTCGGCATGAAGACAGTGCTAATGCGCATTGTAGCGGTGGCTGGCGTTTTGGCGTTGAACCAGGCGCAAGCCCAGCTTACGGTTTACGAGCACGATGGTTTCCAGGGGCGCACCTTCAGTACGGATCGCGCTGTAATTGACTTCCAGCGGGTCGGATTTAACGACATCGCATCCTCGGTCATCATCGACGCGGGGCGCTGGGAGGTGTGTGAGGACGCGGGGTTCAGCGGCCAATGTTTCGTGTTGGACCCCGGGCAGTACCCGTCGCTCGGCGCGTTCGGGATGAACGACAAGATTTCTTCGGTACGCCCCGTGGGTCGGCAAGTCCCGCCGCCATCAGTCGGCTCCCCCCGCTATGAATACTATCCGCGCCATGGCGAGCAACTCTATACGGCCGAGGTGACATCCGTGCGTGCCGTGGTCAGCGGGCCGCAGCAACGGTGCTGGGTCGAGCCGAGGGAGGCTGGGTACGACAGAAGCCCGAATGTTCCCGGAGCAATCGTCGGCGGGATTCTGGGCGGCATCCTTGGACACCAGATTGGTAACGGACGGGGGCAGGACGTTGCCACTGCGGTGGGGGCGATCGGCGGCGCCGCAGTCGGCGCGAACGCGGGCCGTACAGATGGTGGGCAGGACGTGCAGCGGTGCACGTCGATGCGCAGCTCAACGCAGCCGGACTATTGGGACGTGACGTACGTCTTCCGGGGCCTTGAGCATCGGGTGCAGATGAGGTCTCCACCCGGCCCGACCATCGCCGTAAACGAGGCTGGTGAGCCCCGGATGTGACCGGCTCAGCCAATCCCATTCAGCGTGATGTTCTGCGGGCGGCTTAGCCGAATGATAATAGACGATTGAGTTTACTCAACGCGTCGGTCTCTGGGTCAGGTCAACCGGTGGGTAGCCACCACTTCCCGGACGGTTCCCGTAGTCACGGTCGCCGTATTTTCCTCGAACTGGATCGAGTTGAGGTAGTCGAGCACGAGGTGACGCCGGCGGCGCAGGTTGTAGAAGCGGTCGATGTATTCGAACACGTTAGCGCGGGTACCGGCCACGTCGGTCGCCAGACATTCGTGCGTGAATTCATCGAGCGTTGGAGAGCGATTCATCCGCTGTCCATACCCCTCCGTGGCACAGCATCCAACACCGTAGTCGAGATGACGGCATGCTCCCCAGCGTCCTTCAGGTCGTCCTGATCGCGGCAATCCCCGTCGGCGCTGCATTCCTTGGCGCGATGACGGCAGCCCTGCGTCCACCGGGCCGCGTCGTTCGAAGCAGCATCCAGCACTTCGCTGCCGGCGTTATCTTCTCGGTGGTCGCGGTTGAGCTGCTGCCCGAGGTCCGGCGGGGACATGATCCGTTCGAGGTGGGCTGGACGTTCGCGGCGGGCGTCGCACTCATGCTCGCGGTCGAGGAGGTCGTGAAGCGATTCAATCACGGACGTGAGCATGCGAGCGAGCGTGGGGCCTCGCCCGGGCAGCTCGTGCCGATTGGCGTGGACCTCCTGCTTGACGGGCTTCTCATCGGCATCGCGATGACCGCCGGGATGAAGCAGGGCCTCCTGCTCACGATCGCGCTCACGCTCGAACTGTTCTCGCTCGGTCTCGCGATTGCGGTCCAATTCGGGGGCGCGAAGTTTCTGGTTCGTGTGCTGGCGCCGACTGGCATTGCGTGTCTGATGATCGTCGGCGCGGTGCTCGGCCGGACTCTTCTCGCCGATGCGTCAGTGCACACCCTAGCGGGGCTGCTTTCTTTCGGCTGTGCGGCGCTCCTCTTCCTTGTGACAGAAGAGCTGTTGATCGAAGCGCACGAGTCAGCCGACACCGCCGTCACGACGACCATGTTCTTCGTGGGATTCCTGATCTTCCTTCTATTGGGCATGCTCGAGTGAGGTTGACGGCGCGCGTCTTGACCCGCCGTCCAGGATTTTCATGATCCAGTTCGCTCGTCCACGGGGGCCTGCCTAATCGTCAGTGAGAGCGGGACGGTTTCCGACGATGGCCTTTACAGCCTATGCCCCGAGTGGACACTCGCGTACTCCTGTTGATGGCGCCCGTAAGGTGTCCAGGACGCCCGCCAGTGTCAGCACGCCCGATCGATCGGGCGCGCCAGCCGCTGTCGACCGTCGTGTTGGACAGCTCCGAAGCGTGTGCACGCGCGTGGGGCATGAGGCGTTGATGGGCTGCCCCGACGAATGGAGCAACAATGATCGATGCCCTGCAAGCCGCCTTGACCTCTAACCAGCTCTTCTCGGGTGGCATCGTGCTCGCCCTGATCGGCCTCGCCGCCATGTGGCTGCGCGAGCTCCCGGGCAAGTTCACGGGGTGGGCGAAGCACTTCTTCGTGACCACGCTCACCCTGGACTCGCGGGACGAGTTGCTGTTTCCCGCGATGGTCGAGTACATGGATACACGCGACGCGCTTCGTCGCATCAACAACTTCACGGTCCGTGCCGTGCGCCAGAGCACGAGCACCTACCAGTCGCTGCACGATGAGCTGCAGCAGGGCGGGCGCCCCGCGACCGTGTTGTCGCCGGGCGAGGGCTTCCACGTCTTCGTGCTCGATGGTCGGCTGATGTGGATGCGGCGCGAGATTCAGGTCGCGACGTCAGTCATCGAGAAGATCAGTCTGTCCACGTTCGGGCGTGACAAACGGCCGCTGTCACGCATGGTCGACGAGGCGATGGAGCAGCGCATCTCCCGTGAGCTCAACCGCATCGCGATCTACGTGCCCAACCCGTACAACAGCGACTGGATGCGCGCGCGGCTCGGAAACAACCGCAAGCTCGATTCGGTGGTGCTGAAAGGCGGACAGAGGGAGGCGATCGTCGATGACCTGAAGCGATTCTTCGCCTCGCGCGAGCGGTACGAGACCCTCGGGATCCCCTGGCGGCGCGGGTATCTGCTTTACGGTCCCCCCGGAACCGGCAAGACGTCGCTCGTCACGGCGCTCGCATCGGAGCTCGCGCTGAACGTCTGTGTGTTGTCGCTTGCATCACCCAACGTCACGGACGAAAAGATCGGCGGCCTGCTGACGAGCGTGCCGCGACGCTCAATTATCCTCATCGAGGACATCGACGCTTTCTTCGATCAGCGCCAGAAGGCCGATTCTGGCGTCAAGGTGTCGTACTCGGGCTTCATCAACGCGCTCGATGGCGTTGCATCCCATGAGGGGTCGGTGGTATTCCTCACTACCAACCATCCCGAGCGCGTGGACGACGCGGCGATCCGCTCCGGCCGAGTCGACGTGCGCATGGAGCTCGGACTCTGCGATCGCGATCAGCTCGCGCGCATGTTCGCGAAGTTCTTCGATGACCCGGCGGCCGCTGCGACGTTTTCGGCGGCCATTCCCGCGGATACGTGGTCGCCGGCGCAGGTGCAGGAGCGGCTGCTGAAGGCATCGACGGCGGAGGAGGCGGTTGCGTTGTTCAACGCCGCCGCACCGCTGCGCCGCGCTGCGTAGCACGGCTTACCGCGATACCAAAGGAAGACCCCGCGAATGCTTCGCCAGTCGCCCTATCGCTGCTTGAGTGACGAAGACGCAGTACACTCCATCACCCTTCCTTCAACGCACGAGGGGGCGGTAATCCCACATAAGGAGAACCAGAGATATGAGCAAGACCTCGATGTTGCTCACGATGGCGCTCGCCGCCATGCTTACCGCTTGCGGCCCTTCGGCACAGGAGCAAGCCGACAAGGCCAAGGCGGAAGCCGCCAAGGCCGCGGAATCGGCCGCGAACGCTGCCAAGGCGGCGGCGCAGGCGACCGAAGACGCCGCGAAGAACGCGGCCGACGCCGCGAGGTCGGCGTCCGACGCTGCGCGCGGCGCCGCGCCGCAGGCCGGCCAGGTTGCAGCTGACCAGGCGAAGGCCTCCGCCGATGCCGCGACCGCAGCGGCGAAGGATGCTGCCTCCAAGGCGAACGCCGCGGCGAGGGACGCGGGCCAGGCGGCCGCGAATGCTACGGAGGCTGCCGGCCAAAAGGCCAAGGCCAGTGCCGACGCCGCCGTGCAGGCGGCAAGGGACGCGGCCAAGAAGTAAGGGACCGGCCGGGCGGGTGACGTACGCAGCCAACTTCAAGGAGCACACATGGGACTGCTGGACTTTGTGAAGGATGCCGGTGAGAAGCTGTTCGGCCGCGGGAACGCACAAGCGGCCATGACCGAGGCGAAAGCCGCGCCGAACGACCAGGCCAAGGCGCAGGCGGCAAATGCGGCGGCCGCCGACGCGATCATGGAGTACATCAAGTCGCAAAACCTCACGGCGACTGGGCTGACCGTCACGTTCGACGCTGCGGCGTCCACGGCATCGGTGTACGGTGTCGCGCCGGACCAGGCGACCAAGGAGCGAATCGCGCTGTGCTGCGGCAATGTCGCCGGAGTGGCCAAGGTCAACAACTTGATGTCGGTTGATCAAAGCGCTCCGGAGGCGAAGTACTACACCGTCGTTTCAGGCGACACGCTGTCGAAGATCGCGAAGGTCAACTACGGCGATGCGAACAAGTACACGGCCATCTTTGAGGCCAATAGGCCCATGCTATCCGATCCGAACAAGATCTACCCTGGCCAGGTCCTGCGCATCCCACCCCTTTGAGCCGACCGAGGTCGTTGACCGAATCGGGAAGTCTGCGGGTCCGGCACCTCCGACGGTGTCCGACGACGGTCAACACCACCGATTGTGGCATCGGTGATGTAATCCGCTAAGCGGCGCGGAGGTCGAAGTGCTGCGAATAGTCAACCGATTCGACGGGGTTTATCAAAGCCTTGCGAGCGGCTGGATGAGATGACTGCAAGAGAGATTCGCCAGTCGGTGTGGACGCCGATTCGAATGGCTGCTGGAGTGGCTCGGTACACGTAGGCGTCGCGTGCGCGTGTAGGACGAAGACCTGCGCGTGCTCGGAAATCAGCGTGCGCAGCCAGCCAAGTCCTTCCTGGTCGACACAGGGCCACATCGCGGGCGAGCGAATCTCCTCGTCACTCTGGGGATCAACGCCGACGGTGTGAGGAAGGCAAGCCCATTCGTGTCGATTTCTCGCTCAAGAACTGACGGGGGAGCGGAGGTGAAACGTTGCGGTCGGATGAAGTCTAGGGCCCCTCCGGGCTGTCCACAAATACTGTGGATATCTGGCCCTGTCCCAGGTACCCAGCCCGCGCCGCTGCTCAGTCGCACTAGATTGCTCAAGAATTGGTCAAGCAGCTCCGGGATCAGCTCGCCGCGAGCGACGTGTTGCCGCGCACAGTCAGGTCGATCACACGCAGTACGCCTGCGCTATTTAGGGCGGCGGCAATGAGCCAGCCCTGCTCGTCGGACACGACCTTCAATCGGAATCCTGTTCGCGGTCGTGGCGCTCCCTTGTTGACGGATTGACCCTAGGAGGACATCCGCGTGAGGAAAATGCTGCAGTCCGCGAGGGACTCCGGGGCGACGCCCCGCCTATTCTTTCGCCTTGCGGCGAACCGCAACTCCCGCCCAGGACTCCATGACGCGGGCCATCGCAGTCATGTCCTGGTCCCCATAGCCCTGGGTCATCGCGAAGCGCCAGACGCGCGCGGCTTGCTCCAGGGTCCACATCGGCACATTCAACGCGGTCGCCTCAGCAAGGCCAAGCCGGGCGTGTTTGTCCAGCAGGGCGAGCGCTCCGCCGAACGCGAACTGGCCACTCAACACCTGCTCCATCATCTGCTCCGTCACCAGGCTGCGACCGGTGCCCGCATTGACCATCGCGAGCATCGCGTCAGGGTCAATCCCGGCCTTGGCTCCCATGACAAACCCCTCGGAAGCGGTGACCAGATTCGCTGTCAGGAGAAGATTGTTCACCAGCTTCATTACCTGAGCCTGGCCCGGACGATCGCCCATCACGAAGACCGCTTTGCCGATACGAAGCTGCCAGGGCTTCACCGCGGCGACGGCTTCCGGGGGCCGGCCGCAAGCAGCGTCAGGTTGCCGGCGCGCGCACTCGCAGGACCGCCAGTGACAGGCGAGTCGACGCAGGCAATCCCGCGGGCCGCCAGAAGCGCCGCGATGCGTTCAATGGACTGCTGGCCGATTGTCGACATCTCGGCATAGAACCGCACGGCGGATCCGCCTGCGGATTTCGGAGGCGACCGCCTCGCTCACATGCGGGTTCGGCAGGCTGGCGAAGATGATCTCCGCGTTGTTCGCCACCAGACTCGGCGAGGCGCAGGCGGTCGCGCCACGTTTGACAAACGGCTCCATCGCCTCCTGCCGCGTGTCGAAGACGTAGAGGCTTATGTCGGGCGCCAGCAAGCGCTCGGTTATGGAGGCGCCCATATGGCCGAGGCCAAGAAAGCCAATCGAAGTTGCATTTGTCATCCCGTCCTCCGCGTGACTATTTCGGGTTTGCCGCGACCCAAGCGGCATAAGTCCACATGAACTTGCGCGTGCTGTCGCTCGGGCGTGACGAAGAGGTCCGCGTCCGTTGCCCCGATCCACTCCCGAAACGCCATCGATTGCGCCGGCGGATTGTCGTCACCATCCTGGTTGTAGATCGACAACTGTCCGATCTTAAATTTCATCTGTCTTCTCCTGTCTTGTTAGTAAACATTCAGACGGACCGGTGCATGTACTTGAGTGCTGTTAGTGCTGTTAGCTCGAACTCCAGCGCAGCTATGTTCTACTCGTCGGCCCGCGGGTAGCAGTGCGGCTGTATCGCCCTGCAGCGCAGGCAGGACCCACTCCGCGTCCTGGAGCTGCGACAGCACTTAGTCGGCTGCGCCGATCATGAACTTGGTTGGACGATCATGCGTCGGCCTGTCAGGTGTTGGTTTGATCCGGCGGCACCTCGCTTGGATTGGGCAAGGTCGCGGCACCGTGACCTGCTTCGCCTGAGGGCGCTGCCCACCCGAGCAGATAGCTAGTCATCGTGATCGAACCCATCGTGCCGCCTTCGTTGAAAGGCGTCGCGACTTCCCCGGCTGCCTCGCACAAGCCGCACAAGTACGCAAGCGGCAGGAAATGCTCGGGAGTAGGGACGCTGAGCGCGTAATCCGGATGCGCGCTGACCGAAAGCAGAGAGCCCGGTTGCGTGATCATGGCTGCCTTGACCGCTGCATCGAACCGCAATCCCCAGTCAAAGGCAAGGTCCTGCCTTCGGAAGTCGATCCGCCACAGGTTGTGAACGATGTTGCCGCTACAAAGGATTAGGATGCCACGCTCGCGAAGGGGGGCCAGCTTCCGGCCGATTTCGACGTGGTAATTGAGCGGTTCGCCGCTGTGCACCGACAACTGTACAACCGGGATGTCCGCCCGAGGGTACATGTGCGCAAGCACGGACCAGGAGCCGTGGTCGATGCCCCAGCTGTCATGGTCGAGCCCCACATACGCCGGCAGCACCGCCTGCGCCACCTCGTGCGCGACGTCCAGCGCACCGGGCGCGGGATAGTCAAACGCAAACAGCTCCGGCGGGAATCCGTAGAAGTCGTGGATTACGGGTGGCTGCGGCATGGCAGTCACGGCCGTGCTCGGGACGTACCAGTGAGCCGAGATCGCGAGGATAGCGCGAGGGCGCGGCATCGATGCGCCCAACGCTCGCCACGCCTTCGTGAAACGATTCGAGTCCAACGCATTCATCGGGCTGCCGTGACCGACGAAGATCGCGGGCATATGCAGAGCATTCATGCGAGGCGCTCCTGGCTCAGAGTAGAAACTTCGATCGGCCCGGCTCGACGCGCTCCGCGTGGACGTGCGGACTGCAATCAAGTCGGCAACGCGCCGAACACGCCAGCTTGAAGTTGCTCATCGTTTACATGCCTGCCGGCTCAGCGAAAGGTAACTCTGTGCATACACGATCAGCGCATCCCGCTCATCATCTTTGCGACGGCGTCCCGAAGCGAACACGACGGGCGGAGCCACCGACGATCGTCTCGTCGAATCAGTGAACCCCATGGATAATCCGGGTCACCCTCTCGTTGTCTCTTGAATCTCGCCGCGGAGCTCTGTGTCCCTCGCGTACTTAGAGCTTGATGACGTTCCGCAAGGCGGACGTCCCGAGCCAGCGCGCTTGCCAGCGCTGGTCGGCGCTGGTCGAAAGTGCTAAGCGTTTCTCGGAAGAGCGGTGTAGACCCTGACGATGAAGGCGTGCAGGTCCTCCATGTACTGACGCAGGAACGCCTCGGTCGTATCAACCGTGACCTCACCCTGGTCGGTGATGAGTCCCGGCTTGAACTGGATGTAGGCCTCGGGGGCATTCATCTGCGGCGAGTTGCAAAAGCTGAGCACGCTGCGCAATTGCTGTTGCGCGATGGCCGTGCCAATCGCACCGGGCGAGGTACCGATCACGGCCGACGGCTTGCGCGCGAAGGAATTCTGTCCGTACGGCCGGCTCGCCCAATCGATGGCGTTCTTCAATCCGCCAGGAATCGAGCGGTTGTATTCTGGCGTGACGAAGAGCACGGCGTCGACTTTGGCGAGCGCGTCCTTGAATGCGCGCGCCGGCGGCGGGAAATCCGCGTCATAGTCATAGCTGTAGATCGGAAGGTCTTGGAACGGGACCTCCGACATCGAGAGCGCGGGCGGCGCGAGGCGCACGAGCGCCTTCGCGAGCTGGCGGTTGATCGAAGCCTTGGCGAGGCTGCCGACGAGGTAACCCACCTTGAATGTGGTCATGAGATCTCCTGGTTAGCACTGATATTTGGCCGCCGCGCTCAGCCGCTCCTGTCAACGAGCTGGCGGCACCTCCCGCGCCGCCAAGTCCGATGCACGGATGACGTCTGCCGCACAACGCTTAGCAGGATAGCGCAGCCGCTGGACCCGGACAGCTTGGGGCCGATGCGACAGTCGCCCAAGCCCGTGGAGGGCATCATTCCGGATGCGCTTGGGAAGATGCCCCGGGCTACTCTCGAACGTCTTCATGCCGACATGCAGGAGCTCCTCCGAGTCGCTAAAGTGCGTAGCGCCAAAGCGGCGATGAAGCCTTTAGCCGAGCCGTAGCAAACGTAGGCGGCGCGGAGTTTGTGCGAATCGGTCAAACTCGTTCAAGTGGCGCACGCGTCGGTTCTCGGAGAGCTGCGCGTCAGAACAACAGGAGGTCCGATAGGAGGAGGTGAGGGGGTGCGCGCGCATCCCCTTTTCTTTGCGAGCGCGTGCGGCGCCAATGGCAGGGCGCATTGCCTCGCCTGACCTCGTGCGGTCGACGAGTCACGAACGTCCGGCTGCTACCGTGGTCGACAGCCGCAGGGGTAGAACTCTTGACGTCGGAAGGAGATTTCATGAAAAAGCTTGTCACGAGCGCGTTCTGTGCGGTGTCGCTGTTGGGTGCCGGTCCCGCCGCTGCCTTCTATCCCTGGCGCGATCACGCGGCGCCGTTCGTTTACCTCTTCGGAAACGATTTCGACACGCATCAGCAGACCAGGCTGAAGCAGGACGGTACCCTGTCCGGCTACTTCTATATTCAGTTCACGGGTGTCGTCACTACCGACGGTTATCCCGTTGCGACTCATGCGGACTGTAGTGCGGGCCCCTGCGACGTAGGCTGGACACTCGATGGCGAGCCCGGGGTGGCAACCCTCGTTTATCAGACCGATCACGATCACCCCTTGTTTCTGGTGAGCCGCTCGGACATCCCGCAACCGGGTGCGTACGCACACTTCCACTGGGTCGGCGACATGCCAGCGGTCGGCGCCGCCGTGACCGGCTATTTCCTGCAGCTGACGGCAGTCGACTTCTTTTGCTTCATTCACTACCAGGCGAGCGGTGCTCAGAGCAGCCGCACATGTGGCGCCAACGGTGGTGTCGCTGTGAACCCGGGAATCGACGTCGCCACGCACCTTAACATCGTGCCAAGCTTCCTTTGAGCGACGGAGCCCCTGCGGCTAGGAGTGTCGTTCGGTGGGGGTCGCTTAAATCGAAGTTCCCCTCCGGTAAGGTAGTCAACGTGCGGCGGGCGGCCACGGGCGCAGCGCGCTTCAGAACCGAAGGAGGTGACATGGCCAGCAGCAACGCCAAATTACCGGAGCGGCTCCTGATGGCGGGTTTCGGCGGTGGCGATATGTCGGTGCTGGACGAAGTGGTATCCGAAAACTTGGTCGAGCATCAGCTCGGATTACCCCGAGGCCGCGAGGGACTCAAGAGCGTGGTCCGAGCGTTGCGACAGGCATTCCCGGATCTGAAGTACAGCGTGCTGCAGTTGGCGGAGGACGGAGACAAGGTCTGGGGCCATTTTCGGGCCCGGGGCACCCACCTGGGGCCGTTCATGGGGAGCGCTCCGACCGGCAAGAGCTTCGAAATCGACGTGATCGACATTGCTCGCTTCGACGACGGGCAACTCGTGGAACACTGGGGGGTGCCGGACCGATTAGGGCTGTTACTGCAATTGGGCATCTTTCCGCCGTCACGATTCCCGGCTGACGTGCCCCGGTGACGTTCCGCCGCCGCTACGCTTAATCGGGAGGTAGCGCGACCGTTCGGTCACGAGCACATCCTCATGAGGACAGTGATCAACGGCGTCGGTATCGCCGGCCCGACGCTTGCCTACTGGCTGCGGGACCGCGGTCACGAAGTCGTCCTTCTCGAGAGTGCGGCGTCGCTTCGCGGGGGCGGCTACATCATCGATTTCTGGGGCATCGGCTACGACGTTGCCGAACGGATGGGGCTGCTCCCGACGATCCGTGAGCTGGGCTATCAGGTCAGGGAAGTCCGGTTCGTCGACCGGCGTGGCTACAAGAACGGCGGGTTTGCGACGGACGTTTTCCGCCGGTTGACCAAGGACCGCTTCACGAGTCTTCGGCGTTCCGATCTTGCCGCGACTTTGTACGGTGCGTTGGTTGGAAAAGTCGAGACAATCTTCGGTGACTCAATTGCGAGCCTCACGACGCATAGGGAGCGCGCGCTGGTGGGCTTCGAGCATGCCTCGCCCCGTGAGTTCGATCTGGTCGTCGGCGCAGACGGCTTGCATTCGCGCGTGCGTGAGCTGACGTTGGGAGCGCAAACCGAGCTCGAAGTGTCGCTCGGCTACCATGTGGCCGCGTTCGACGTGGAAGCGTACCCCGTGCGCGACGATCTGGTGTATGTAACTCATGGCGCGGCGGGAAGACAGATCTCGCGATTCTCGATGCGAAACGACAGGACGCTGTTCCTGTTCATCTTCGACGATAAATACCTGCCGGCCGAGCCCCCCGCGGACTGATCACCAGCGCCGCGCCGCCGTGAAAAGCGCCTTTGAGGATGTTGGCTGGGAATGTCCGCGAATACTCGAGGCGATGGAACGGGTGGAAGACGAAATCTATTTCGATCGCGTCAGCCAAATTCGGATGAACCGCTGGTCGAACCGCCGCACCGTGCTCGTCGGTGACGCCGCGGCCTGCGTTTCGCTGTTGGCGGGGGAGGGTACGGTCTCGCGATGGCAGAGGCTTATGTCCTTGCCGGTGAGCTTCGGTCCTGCGGGAACGATTACGCTTCGGCGTTCGCTCGCTATGAGCAGCGGCTGAGGCCGTTGCTGAAGACTAAACAGGCGTCGGCCCCAAAATTTGCCCGCGCCTTCGCGCCGAAGAGCGCGTTCGGCGTCGGCATTCGTAACCTGGTCAGCCGAGCGCTTGGCCTGCCGGGCTTGGCAGACTTCTTGGTCCGGCGTGATTTGCGCGACGACGTCGAGATACCCGAATACCGCCTCTAAAGGCGCGGCGTCTGACTCGCCGCGGGACGCAGCCGTTCGCTTAATTCAGGAGGTCGCATGCAGCAGGGTTCACCGCACCACGCCGCCGGCGCGCGGAATAGCCGAGCGCCTCTCGCCGACTCGAGGCTGCTGCTGGTCGTACTGTTGTTGGTTGCCCTTGCAGGTAGCGTCGGCTCTGCCGTCGCGCAACCGCCTCCGCTCGAACGTGCGCGGTATCTCGTGACCACGGTCATGGCCTGCGGGAACTGTCACACGCCAAAGGACGCGGACGGAGCGCCCCTGCGTTCGAGAGAGTTGGCCGGCGGCGGTATCGGTTTCGACATCCAGCCCTTTGCCGGCACGGCGCCGAACATCACTCCCGACCGGGAAACGGGGATTGGCACTTTGAGCGACGACGAGATCAGCGAGCTCCGACCCACGGCGAAAGGCCCAACCGCGGGCCGCTGGGCGGGCAAACCGCTGGCCGTCCCGATGGCAGTGAACTTCTTCAAGGCGATCACCCCGACCGTCTAGATGCGGTCGTCGCCTACCTGCGCTCCGTCCCAGCCGTTCGCAACGCGGTCCCGCCACCCGTGTACCGGGGACCGGTTCGACGCGAACTGTTTCCCGAAGCCGAATGTGGCTTCAGCGCGAGCGACATGCAGGTCAGGGCCACGTCGTGGTGCCTACCTCGCGACCATTGGACATTGCCTCGAGTGCCACACGCCGATGAAGGACGGCGTGTGGCAGTACGAGACGGCGCTCGGTGCAGGTGGAAGGCCGTTCCTGCCGTCGTTCGTTAAAGGGCTTCCGGAGCGTTGGAAAGGCGTCGTCTCGCGCAACATCCCCTCCGATCCGGAGCAGGGGCTCGGCAAGTGGAGCGATGCGGAGATCAAAGGCTCCATCACACGCGGCGTAAGCCGGCACGGTCGGCGACTGCAACCGCCGATGGCATTTGCTTGGTACGCGGGTATCACTGATGACGATCTGGATGCGATCGTCGCCTATTTGCGTGCGCTGCCGCCCAAGCGCGCTGAAATTCGGTAACCGTTTGTGTTTGCAGGCCGTCGCCCGAACCCGGACGAGATCAGGGCGCTTCCACGACGGAGCGGCTTTTCGTGCCTCGCATTCATGCACCGGTTGGGTGCCTCACGTGCCGCCGCTGTTGCCTGGACAGTGCGCGGGCTGCTTCGAAAGAGTCCCAGCAAAGCTTCACGGACGATGAGAGTATCCGACTCGGCGCCGATCACTTGGCGTGCAGCGGGAGTGACCTGCCGGTGCTGTGGCGCACGTCAGGGGAGGGGTGCGCATTCGGAGGCGAGGCGGTCGCTGATGGGGTG
>CAWEYW010000011.1:0-375892 GCA_963813415.1 uncultured beta proteobacterium
CGTGGTCGCGGTCAGCCTTGGCCGACTTGACGCAGGCGCGCTCGTCGGCGCCCGTCTTGTCCTTGCAGTTCTGCTTGGCCACCTTGTAGTTGGCGTCCGCTTCCTTCTTGGCCGCCTTGTACTGCGCCTCGGCCTTGTCTTCCATGCGGTCCTCGGTCTTTTCCGCGCGAACCTTCGCCTTCGTCGTCTCGATCGGGTGCCGCACTGCGTCGCCCGCGTCCGTGCCGAAAGCCGTCCCTGCAAACGCCAGAACCGAACCTGCCACCATTGCCGTCAGTAATCTGTTCATGCTTCACTCCCTAAAGTTATTGAGATGGGCCGCCGCGTGGCGGTTTGCCTTGCGACAGGGTGCAGCATAGGTGCGTGACGCAGGCAGCGGTGTCGGGCGCGCGCGCCATACCGCGGTAGGTCGCCGCCGCAAAGCGGTGTAAGGCGCGGCCGCAGCCGCCATGGGCAGCGTGCTGGCGCAGGCACCGGTGGTGGAACCCGCCGGACACTCCGGCGCCGTCACCGGTCACCCGGCAGCCGGCCCCGGGGCGGCCGGCCACGGCGGATCGCAAACGAAGGCCCGCGACGTCCCGTGGAAAGTGTTCGCGATCCGTCCGTGGAGGTCCCAGTGGAAGCTCTGGTAGTCGGATGGCTCGTGGATTTGCCGCTACCGGGCTGGCACAATCGCGTCTTCGCGCAATCCGGACCGCCGGCGAGCAGCGAGGCGGCGTACGCGCCGATCTACTTCCCCTACGATTGGAGTCGACCCATGAAAAAGCTCGTTACCCTCATTGCCGCATCCTTTTTCGCGCTGACCGGCGGCTCGGCATTGGCCGCAGACACGGCGCCAGCCAAAGCTGCTCCGAAGGCCGCCGCCAAGACCGACAAGGCCGAAGCCAAGCTCGTGAAACCGGCGGGGGTTACGGAGGAGGCGTGGGCAAAGATGTCGGACGCCGACAAGAAGAAGGCGATGGCCATGGCCAAGGCCGACAAGAACGGCGACAAGAACGGCGACAAGGCGAAGACCGCCACCGCGCCGAAGAAGGAAAAGAAAGGCGGCTGCTGAGCCCGACTCCCTCTTGGCTCGGGGGAACGACGCCCCGTCGTTGCCCCGAGTACCGGGTTTGCGGGTCGGTGCGGCGTCGCCAGATCACAGGCCGGCGGCATGCACGATGGCACTCGCCTGCCCGGCATTGACGATGATCCAGCGCAGCGCGAAGCCGCCGGCGAGCACCAGCAGCGCCGGCGCGACGCTGTGGGGAATGCGGTGGTTGATCTCGAGCGCCTGCAGCGCGAGCGGGACCAGGACGCCGGCCGCGACCACCAACCCCCAGAAGGCCCAGGTGTACGCCCCGCCCATGACCAGCGCCGCGGCCGCAGCGTGCGACGCGGATGATGTCTGCAGGTTGACGATCAGCAGTGCGATCAGCACCAGCTCGATCGCAAGGAAGGCGATGTCGGCGCGTACGAGCGCGTCGGTGGTGCTGCGCTCCGGCGGCACGGGACCGAGTGGCTGGGAGAGCGCATTGAGCGCGCCGGCCAGGAATCCCTGCGGCGCCGGGCGGTCGCTGCGCAATCGGCCGACGAGGTGCATCGTCGCCGCTCCCGCGGACAGCCCGGAGAACAGGAACAGCGGCCCGAGGATCGCGCTGTTCCACAACGGACGCGCGACCATCGTGTCGAGCAGGATCCCGGTGTAGATGCCGAGCGCAACGCCCAGCACGACGTTCGACCACGCGAGGGCGCGCAAGCGCTGCGGACGTGCAAGGAGCGCGTCCGACCACGCCTGCAGGGTCGGCAGCTTGCGGCCGAGCCACGGCCACGCTTCGGGCAGACGGATCACGGCGGACGCGAGCAGGACGGCGTACACGACGATCAGCACCCAGGAACCCCACGACATCGGCGAGCCGGGTTGGAACGTCACGTACACGCGCCACACGTACAGCTTGTGTGCAAGATCGAGGAACAGCGCGCCCATCCCGAGGTTGATGAGCACGAATGCGAGCAGCGGCGCCTGCAGCGAGAAGAAGCGCTTCGGGTCCTCGCCACGCGCGGTGCGCAGCATCGCGATGCCGCCGAGGATCATCATTCCGGCGACGACGCCACCCGCGAACAGATAGACCGGGATTTCCCAGCCCCACACGTGGAGCTGTGGATCGATCAGGGGATTGTGCCGGCTGGTGGTGAGCTCGATCACGATCGGCCTCCTAGGTCAGATAGAACACGCGCGGACGCGTGCCCGCTTCCGGCAGCAGCACGTGCGACGCCCGCGTGCGCAGGAGCTCGCTCACCCTGCTCTTCGGATCGTCGAGATCGCCGAACGTCATCGCGTGCGTGGGACAGACCGCGACGCACGCCGGGTCCTGGCCGGTCTTGACTCGCTCGATGCAGAAGGTGCACTTGTCGACGTAGCCTTTCGGGTGAACATAGCGCGCGCCGTAGGGACATGCGGCGATGCACGCCTTGCAGCCGATGCAGCGCCCGGGCGTGACCTGCACCGTCTTGCCATACGGCTCGACGTGACTCGCGCCCGTCGGGCAGCACGCGACGCACGGCGGGTTATCGCAGTGATTGCAGCGCTCCGACCGGATCTCCAGCGCGAGCGCCGGGTACGTCCCGCGCACTTCGTTGACGATCCAGTCGCGACAGTAACCGTGCGGAACGTCGTACTCCGTCTGGCACGCCACCACGCAATCCATGCAGCCCACGCAGTTGCGCGTGTCGATCACCATTCCGAACCGTGGCATCTCAGGCCTCCTTCACGAAGGCGACGAAGTTGCCGTGCAGGCTGGTGCCGCCCATGACGGGATCCACGGCATAGCGCGTCGTGAGCTGGGCCACGCTCGCCCCCTTCGCGTATGCGGTGCGCATCGCCTTGCTGGTGTGCCCGAAGCCGTACACCATGAACACGCAATCCGGACGCATGCGCTGCGTCGCCTTCACCTTCACCGGATTGCTGACCACGTCGTCCTGGTTCCTGAGGCGCACGTACTGCCCATTGGCGAGGCCGGCGCGGCGCGCCGTGTCCGCGTTCACCCAGACCTCGTTCTCGCCCATGAGCGCCGAGAGGTACGGGTTGTTCTGCGTGCGCGTGAAGGTGTGCACGGGCGCGCGACCCGTGAGGAGCCGCAGGTAGCCGTTCGGACCGGGAAGAGGCTGCTTGTACTTCGGGACCGGATCGAAGCCCTTTTCCGCAAGCTGCTCGGAGAAGAACTCCACCTTGCCCGAGGGCGTGTCGAACTTGAGTTCGGCGCCGTCCTCCACGTACACGGGGGCCGGCTCGCCCATCACGACGCCTTCCTGCTTCACCTTGGCCCAGTCGAGGCCCGTCTTCTCGACCCGGAAGCGCAGGTACGCCTCCATGTCGTCGAACGGCATGCACTCCCGGATGCCCAGCTTGTTCGCGAGCTGCTTGGCCATCCACCACCCGGGCTTCTGGTCGTGCGGCGCCTCGACCACCGGCTGGCGCAACGACATCCAGCCCCTGCGTCCGAAGCCGGTGAGGAGCTCGTCGTAACGTTCGAGGAACGTCGTCTCGGGCAGCACCACGTCGGCGTAGCCCGCGATCTCGCTCGGCATCGTATCGACGGCGACGAAGAGGTCGAGGTTGTCGATCGCCTTCAACGTCTCGCCGGCGTTGGGCATGGTGCAGATGAGGTTGGTCGAGTACACGAACCAGCCCTTGATCGGATACGGCTTGCCGCTGATCGTCGCGTTGCGCAGGCCGGTCGTGACGCCCTCGTCGGCGAACGGATAGGTCTCGTTGCGCGGGTTGTCCGCAACCCCGAGCTTCGACTCGGGATACTTCGGCAGCGGATACGGCGCGACCTTCATGCCGGTCGCGAGATAGAGCCCGCCCTTGCGGCCCCAGTTTCCGAGCAGTGCGTTCAGAAGCGCCACTGCGCGGCTGCGCTGCGTGTCGTCGCCATTCCAGTTCACGCGGCGCCCGGGATGCACGAGGCTCGCTGGACGCGCGTTGGCGAGCTCGCGCGCAGTGGCGCGGATCACGTCCGGGTCGAGGTCGGTTTCCGCCGCTGCCCATTCGGGCGTGCACTCGCGGATGGCGGCGACGAACTTGTCGAAGCCGTGCCCGTACCGTTCGACGAACGCCTTGTCGTAGCGCTCCTCGGTCACCAGCACGTTGCACCATGCGAGCACGAGCGCGAGGTCGGTTCCGGGCTTGATGGGCAGCCAGTACTTCGCCTTGCTCGCCGCCACCGAGAAGCGCGGATCGACCACGATGATCGGAATGCGCCGCTCGATCGCGCGCGCGAACTCCTGCACCTGGCTGTTGTGCATGTTCTCGCCGAGGTGCGTGCCGATCAGCGCCAGGCAGTTGGTGTTCGCGATGTCGGTAGGCTCGGGCGAGCCCAGCCCGGTACCGTAGGTCAGCGTGAAACCGACGTCACGGGCGCCGCGGCACTGCGCGAACGCCGGCGCTGCGAAGTTCACGGCCCCCCATGACTTCAGCACGTGCTGCAGGAACCGCTGGCCGATGCCGTGGTTGAACATCGCGACCGACTCGGGACCATACTGCGCCTTGATCTTCTGCATGCGCTCGGCGATCGTGCTGATCGCCTCGTCCCACGTGACGGCGGTCCATTGCTCGCTGCCGCGCGGGCCACGTCGAACCAGCGGCTTCTGCAGGCGATCGGGATCGTAGTGCGCGCCCACCGCACCCGTGCCGCGCGGGCAGAGTCTGCCGTCCGATAGCGGATCGCGCGGGTTGCCGACGAACTTCCAGAGCTTGCCGTCGCGGACGTGGGCGATGCCGGAGCAGCGCCAGAAGCACATTTCGCAGAATGTCGGGATCGTCTCGATCGTCGGACGGCCGGCCGTCGCTTGTGCAGCGACGCGGGAGATGGTGTCCCATGGCGGGGCGACGGCGGCGGCGCCGAACGTCGCGGCCGAGATCTTGAGAAAGCGCCGGCGGGAGAGATGTTCCATGGCTGCTCGCAAGGAGGAGGACCGTGCCAGTCTTGCCATCGCAGCCCATGCAAAGTGCCGCGAGGCGGCTTGTTCACTTATGTTCGTATTACATGTCGCAGCGCAGCACCGCAATGTGACCACGGTCACAGATGTGAGCCCATGTGCGCTCGGTTTGCGTCAGAGCAAGAGACCGCGAGAAACATCGCGACTCGTTGCCGCACCGCCTCGCGTACGCCGGTCCATGAATTCCGCATCGCTTTCCGCGGCCCGCCTTCTCTCCAGCACGATTCCCGGAATGAATGCAGGACCGTTGCGTGCGACTTCCCCGCCGCAAACCGGGCGAGCCTGTGTGACTAAGATCACATTCGATGGACCGGGATGGGTGTGCAATGACTCCAGTGCCCGCCACGCTTCGGGTGGGGTTAGTTAGGAGATCTGCTCATGGCACGCCCCCTGACGCAGAACATCGTCGGCGCGCGCGATCGCGCCGGCGTACGCACCATAGCCAGGCCTTACTGGAATCCTTACCTCGCAGGTTTCCTGCTCGGGCTCGTGCTCCTCGCCACGTACGTGATCACCGGACGCGGGCTGGGCGCAACGGGAGCTTTCTCGTCGGTAGCGGCGTGGCTTGCGAGTTTCGCCTCCCCCGAGCACGTCACTGCGAACGCCGTGCACGCGAAGTACTGGAACGATGGCGCGCCGCTGCAGTCGTGGACGCTGTTCCTGCTGCTCGGCGCATTCCTCGGGGCGCTGGCTTCGGGCGTGCAGGGCAACCGCATCCGGTGGAGCGTCGAGCACGGGCCGCGCGTAACGCCGAACGCGCGTCTCGCGCTCGCGTTCGTGGGCGGCTTCATCGCCGCCTACGGCGCCAAGATCGCGAAGGGCTGCACCAGCGGCCAGGCGCTCACCGGCGGCTCGATCCTGAACGTCGGCAGCCTCGTCTTCATGCTCGCCGTATTCGCCGGGGCCTATGGCCTCGCGTGGTTCGTGCGCAAGGAATGGCTATGATCCTGCCGCTCTCATCCTCGGTCGAGTTCACGCTGAGCGTCGAGCTCGCGATTGCCGTCCTGCTTGGTGCGGGGTTCGGCTTTTGCCTCGAACGCGCGGGCTTCGGCAGCGCGCGCAAGCTCACGGCGGTGTTCTACCTGTACGACATGGCGGTGGTGAAGGTGATGTTCACGGCCATCGTCACCACGATGGTTGGCATGGCGGCGTTGGCCGGTGCCGGCGTGCTCGACCTCGCGGAGCTCTACGTCGAGCCAACGACGATCGCCGCACAGATCACCGGCGGGCTCGTGTTCGGTGCTGGCTTCATCGTCGGCGGCTATTGCCCAGGCACGTCCATCGCCGCGATCGCGACCGGGCGGAAGGACGGCATCGCCTTCGCACTCGGGATGCTGGCGGGCGTGCTCGCGTACGCCGAGCTCACGCCGGACATCGATGCGTGGGTCAAGGCCGGCGCGCACGAGGGCTGGACGCTGCCAGCCTTGACGGGCATCGGTATGGGCTGGTACGCCGCTGCGTTCGTCGTCGTGCTCCTCCTCGCCGGATGGGGCATGTCACGCCTCGAATCGCGTTTCGCCCACCTGCGGCCGGCACGCGGGACCGAGTGACGGCACGCCGCCCGTGCGGGCTATGATGGCGGCACGCGCGTCGCGCGCACGCCGCTAGCACCGTGGTCGCGGCGCGCTCCGCGACGATCTCCTGCCCGCATGCGCTACCTCCGCGTCGCCATCGTCGTGCTGCTCTGCACCTGCCTCGCGCGCGCCGCCGCCGCGACGGGCGATGCCGTGGTGAGCCTGACCGGCATGGGCACGTATCGACTCGTTTCCGCCTCGCCGGTGCCGGAGGCCCAGCGGTTCTTCCGCCAGGGCACGAGTCTTGTCTGGGGCTTCAATCCGGATGAGGCCGCGCGCGCGTTCACGCAGGCGGCGCATCTCGATCCGCGTTGCGCGCTTTGCTGGTGGGGCCTCGCGTGGGCGCTGGGTCCGACGATCAACGCCGATCCTGCTCCGGGCGCCGAGAGGCGCATCCGTGACGCGCTCGCCAGCGCGCAAGGGCTCGCGGGCGACTCGACGGATCGCACGCGTGCGCTGGTAACCGCGCTACGCGCCCGCCATCCGGTGTCCGGCATCGACGAGGAGGCTTACGCGGCTGCAATGCGCCGTGTGGCCGCGCGTCGGCCGAACGACGCCGACATCGCCACGCTCGCCGCCGAGGCACTGCTCAACCTGCATCCCTACGACTGGTGGGAACGCGACGGCACGCCGAAGCCGTGGACACCTGAGATCGAGAGGCTGTTGTTGCGGGCCCTGCAACTGCAGCCGGACCACCCCGGCGCCAATCACTACTGGATTCATCTGCAGGAAAGCTCGCCGCGTCCCGAGCGCGCGCTGACGAGCGCCCGAGTGCTGGAATCCGTGGTGCCTGGCTCGGGCCACCTTCTGCACATGCCTGCGCACATCTACATGCGCGTCGGCCGGTATGCCGACGCATCGGCGGCCAATGAGCGCTCCATCGCTGCCGACACGCGTTACGAGAGCGAAGTCGACGCAAGCCGGGCATATCGCGTGGGCTATGCGGCGCACAACCGGCATTTCCTGTGGGCATCGGCGGCCATGGAAGGGCGCAGCGCGGTCGCGATCGCGGCCGCGCAGGCGGCCTACGTGACCGCCTGCGGCCCGAACCGCAGCGATCGCAGCACCGGCATCCTGCAGCACTACTACGCGCTGCCGCTGTTCGCGCTCGTGCGGTTCGGGCGCTGGAACGACATCCTGACCGACACCCTGCCCCCGGACGTGGCCGAGCCTTATCCCCGGGCCATCTGGCATTACGCGCGCGGGACGGCTTACGCGCGTACCGGGCGCGTCGACGCCGCCCGCGAGGAGCTGCGCGCGCTGCAGCGCGAGGCGATCTCCCCGGCGCTCGCACAGGTCAGGATCAAGAACATCAATTACGCGACGAGCCTCGTGCGCATCGCCGATCTCACGCTGCAGGCGGATGTCGCTCTAGCGGTTGGGGACCCGAGCGCGGCAGTCGCGCTGCTCCGCAAGGCGACGGAAGTCGAAGATAGCCTGCACTTCGACGAGCCCCACCTGTGGCTTGCGCCCACGCGTCACGCGCTCGGCGCGGCATTGCTCAAGGCGGGGCGCCCCCTGGATGCCGAAGCCGTGTTCCGCCAGGACCTCGCGCATTACCCGGAGAACGGCTGGGCATTGCGCGGCCTTGCGGCGGCGCTGCGCGCACAGGGCCGCCGCGAAACTGCGGAGGCGGTCGAGCGCAGGTTCGACGCAGCCTGGCGAGCTGCGGACGTGATGCTCGCTGGCCCCCGGTTCTGACGGGCCCACCGCCTGCGGAAACCCGCTTATGCGCCGCATGCCACGCAAAGAAGGCATTGGCGCGGGTCGGGGTGGCGAAGGGGGCCAGCCGTCGGGGCCAGAAGTTCCACCGACCGCGCGTCGGTCAATACTGGATTGGTGCCGGATAGAGGAGTCGAACCCCCGACCTTCGCATTACAAGTGCGCTGCTCTACCAACTGAGCTAATCCGGCTTCACGGTGTGCAGGCTGCCACCGTTGTGACTATCCTTACGGCCGCCGATCAGACGAAGCGCGTACGTCATTGATTCTCAGCCACCTTAGCTCTGATGGCGGCGACCCGCAGAAATCGCGAGGTGATCTACTTGATGACCTGAAGGTGTGATGGGCGCGACTTCGGCTTGGCCTCGCCCGGCTTGTCGTCGGCCGCGTCACCCGCCCGCTCCAGGCCCGGCTCGGTCGCGGAAGACAGCGAGGCGACAGGATCCTGGCTCACCGTGAAGGCGAATCCATAGCCGGTTTCCTTGGCGAAGATCCCGGCGACGGCGCTCATCGGCACCGACACCTCCTGCGACACGCCGTTGAAGCGCGCGTTGAACTGCACCCACTGATTGTCGATGGTGAGCCGGCGCGTGGCGGCGGTGCTGACGTTCAGCACGATCTCGCCATTCTTCACGAAGGCCTGCGGCACCCGCGTCTGCGCGTCGACCTTGACCGCCAGGTAAGGCGTCAGGCCATTGTCCGCGCACCATTCGCACAGCGCGCGCAGCAGGTAGGGTTTGGCGGATTGCTCGGACATCGTTGCAGTATCCCCGGCGGCCCTGAACGGGTCAATCAGGCGCCGCCATCGTGCGGCAGGTGCGCAGGCTGACGACGCGCCACACCGGTCGGTTCTCGCGCGCCGCGCGCTGTCCTACTTGCGCATGCCGCGCTCGGCGGACGTGAGCGCCTCGGAGAACGCCGGCCGCGAGAACAGACGCTCGGCGTATTTCATGAGCGGCGCCGCCTGCTTGGGCATCACGATGCCGTAATAGTCGAGGCGCCACAGCAGCGGCGTGATCGCGACGTCGAGCATCGAGTACTCCTCGCCGAGCATGTACTTGTGCTTGGTGAACACCGGCGCGATCTGCAGCAGGCTGTCGCGCACCATGTTGCGGGCTTTTTCGATCTGCTTCTGGTTGTTCCCTTCGAGGGCGTCGATGTGGCAGAAAAGCTCTTTTTCAAAGCGATGCAGGAAAAGCCGCGCCCTGGCTCGCATGACCGGGTCTGCCGGCATGAGCTGCGGATGCGGGAAACGCTCGTCGATGTACTCGTTGATGATGTTCGATTCGTGCAGGACGAGATCGCGCTCGACCAGGACCGGAACCTGGTTGTACGGGTTCATCACCGCCAGGTCCTCCGGCTTGTGATCGAGGTCGACGTCGATGATCTGGAAATCCATGCCTTTTTCGTGCAGCACGATCCGGCAGCGCTGGCTGAAAGGGTCGGTGGTCCCGGAATAAAGCGTCATCATGCAAATTCTCCTGGGCGGGACGGTTACCCGCCATATGGGGCCGCTCTGTTCACCGGGCAAGAACCCGCCGGACGAGCTTGCGGCACGCGGTCGGCCGCTGCCGGGCGGTGGGCTAGTGCACGTCCGTCCAGTATTCGCGCTTCAGCCAGTACGCGAACAGGAACAGCAACGCCAGAAACACCACGACGACGATGCCGACGCTGATCCGCTTGTTCTTCGCCGGCTCGCTCATGTAGTCGAGGAAATTCACGAGGTCGGCCACCATCGCACGGTATTCCTCGGGCTTCATGGTCCCGGGTGTCTCGCTCACCAGGGTGCGAACCTCGATCGTGTGATCCTTGCCCGGCGCGACCATCACCAGTTGCCGTGCGGCCAGAGCAGCAGCCTGCGCCTGGTCGTGCTCCTCGAACGACTGCACCTTGAGCCGGTTCACGCCCTGGAGCATCCAGAACACGTGCGGCATCGCCACGTTGGGGAACACGAGGTTGTTCCATCCCGACGGCGTGCTTTCATCGCGATAGAACGCCAGGAAGTAGTTGTACAGCCATTGCGTTCCGCGCACGCGCGCCTCGACCGACAAGTCGGGAGGTGTCGTGCCGAACCATGCCTTGGCATCGCGCCCGGGCATCGCCACCGCCATGGTGTCGCCGATCTTGTCGGTGGCGAACATCAGGTTGTCGCGGATCTGCGCTTCGGTGAGGCCGATGTCGGTGAGGCGGTTGTAGCGCATGTACTTCGCGCTGTGGCAGTTGAGGCAGTAGTTCACGAACGTACGCGCACCGCGCTGGAGCGACTCCTCGTCCAGGCGGTTGATGGGCGCGGGCTCGAGACGCAGGTCGTTGCCGCCCGATGCGCAGGCCGGTTGGATTGCCAGGGCGGCGAGCCCGGCGAACAGCCAGGCGAGCGGCAGCATGAGCTTTTTCATCGGACTCTCTCGGGGACCGGCTTCGTGCGATCGCGCGCGGTGTACCACGGCATGAGCAGGAAAAACAGGAAATAGACAATGGTCAGGACGCGCGAGACGACCGTTGCCTTGTCGGCGCCGCCGAGCAACGGCATGCCCTCGCTGAACTGTCCCCATACCGTTACCGGGACGACGCCGAGGTAGCCGAGCACCAGGAAGCTCACGACGAACAGTGCGAGCCACGTCTTGAACAACCCGCCGCGATAGCGGATCGACTTCACCGCGCCGCGGTCGAGCCATGGCAGCGCGAACAGGATCACCACTGCGACACCCATCACGATCACGCCCCAGACCTGCGTGCCCATCATCGACGGCACCGCTCGCAGCATCGCGTAGAACGGCGTGAAGTACCACACCGGCGCGATGTGCTCCGGCGTCTTCAGCGAGTCGGCCGGGATGAAGTTGTTGGCCTCGAGGAAGTAGCCGCCCATCTCCGGAGTGAAAAAGATGATGAGCGAGAACACGATCAGGAAGACGACGACGCCGACGATGTCCTTGATCGTGTAGTACGGGTGACTGTAGATGCCGTCGAGCGGCAGCCCCGTGGCCGGGTTCTTCGGCTGCTTCTTGATCTCGATGCCGTCCGGATTGTTGGACCCCACCTCGTGCAGCGCCATCAGGTGGGCCGCGACCAGCGCAAGCAGCACCAGGGGCAGCGCGATCACATGGAACGCGAAGAAGCGGTTCAGGGTGATGTCGGAAATGGTGTAGTCGCCGCGGATCCACACGGCGAGGTCCTCCCCGATCACCGGGATCGACGAGAACAGGTTGACGATCACCTGCGCACCCCAGTAGGACATCTGCCCCCACGGCAGCAGATAGCCGAAGAACGCCTCGGCCATCAGCGCGAGGTAGATCACGCAGCCGATCACCCACAGGAGCTCGCGTGGCTTGCGATAGCTGCCGTAGAGAAGCGCGCGGAACATGTGCAGGTACACGACGATGAAGAACATCGAGGCGCCCGTGGAGTGCATGTAGCGGATGAGCCATCCCCACGACACGTCGCGCATGATGTACTCGACCGACTCGAACGCCTTCGCCGCATCGGGCTTGTAGTTCATCGTCAGGAAGATGCCGGTGACGATCTGCAGCACCAGCACGAACGCGGCGAGCGAGCCGAAGTAGTACCAGAAGTTGAAGTTCTTCGGCGCGACGTACTTGCCCCACTGGCTCTCCCAAAGGGGGGTCAGCGGGAAGCGTTCGTCGATCCAGGTCATGAACTTTTGCATGTTCGGTTGCCGTCCTGTAGGCGAGGCCGAGGCCTCGCGGATGCTTGGCGTGCTTCGATCCACCGGTTCAGCCCTTCGCCGCGTCCTCGCCGACGACGATGCGGGTGTCCGACAGGTACTTGTGCGGCGGGACGACCAGATTGGTCGGCGCCGGAACGCCCTTCAGAACCCGGCCGGCGAGATCGAACTTGGACTGGTGACACGGGCAGAAGAAGCCGCCGAGCCAATCGGGGCCGAGATCAGCCGGCGCCATTTCCGGACGGAACGTGGGCGAGCAGCCGAGATGGGTGCAGATGCCGACGGCGATCCAGACCGCGGGCTTGATCGAGCGCGTCTCGTTCTTGGCGTACGGTGGCTGCTGCGGCACGTCGGAGTTCGGATCCGCCACGCGCGAGTCCATCTTGGGCAGCGTCTCCAGCATCGCCGGCGTGCGATTGACGATCCACACGACCTTGCCGCGCCATTCGGCGTCGATCTTCTGGCCCGGCTCCATCTTGGAGATGTCGATCTCCACCGGCGCACCGGCGGCCCGCGCCCGTTCGCTCGGCGAGAGTGACATCAGGAACGGGGTAGCGGCCGCCACGACGCCGATGCCCCCGACGACACTGGTGGCCCCGAGCAGGAACCGGCGCTTGCCGTGGTTCACGTTACTTTCCGCCATCTCGACCCATCTCCAATGCACCGGCCCGACGAGCGCTTTCCGGTGATGTGCGCAGCGTGAGCTCGCGCAAGCGAATGCGGCGCCAAGCGCCTGCGGACGCAGTTATCCGCGGCCGCCATGCGTCCCGCCGATTTCCAAACCCTCGATTATAAAGGAATTGGAGGTCGCCCCGAAAGTCGGTGCACATCGAGGACGACGGGCGACCATCGTTCACAGCGCGCCAGCGCCGGCGCGTGCCGTCGCGCGCCGGACGTCCACGGTCACGTCGTGCGGTGGCATGTCGTTTGCCTCATCTTATAATCACCTTTTCGTCGACCGCGTTTCACGCCTTATTTCCCCCGTGCTGCGCAAATTCTGGTTGCTGTTCGCCCAAGCCTGCACGCTGAGCCTCGCGGTGCTGTTCGTGGTCGCCACCCTCCGGCCCGATCTCCTGCCGCGGATCGGCGGCGCGGACGCGCGCCCCGAGAAAGTGGTCCTGGTGCAGGAGACCGCGACCCCGGTGAGCGGGCGGAAGATCTCGACCTTCGCGGACGCCGTGAACAAGGCCGTACCGGCCGTGGTGAACATCTACACCAGCAAGGAGATGCGGCAGCGCCATCCGCTGGTCGACGACTCGCTGCTGCGCCGCTACTTCCCCAATCTCGACGACCGCCTGCCGCGCCAACGCGCGACCAGCCTGGGCTCGGGCGTGTTCGTGTCACACGACGGTTACGTCCTCACCAACCATCACGTGGTCGAAGGCGCCGACGATATCCAGCTCGTGCTGCAGGACGGCCGCCGGTTGCAGGCACACGTACGCGGCACCGACCCGGAGTCGGACCTCGCCGTGCTGAAGACCGACGGCGAGAATCTGCCTGCCATCACGTTCGGGGCGCTCGACAGCGTGCGCGTGGGCGATTTCGTGCTCGCGATCGGCAATCCGTTCGGCTTCGGCAACACGGTGACGCTCGGCATCGTCAGCGCGCTCGGCCGCAACCACCTTGGCGTCAATCGCTTCGAGGACTTCATCCAGACCGACGCCGCGATCAACCCGGGCAACTCCGGCGGCGCGCTGGTCGACGCGGCCGGCAACCTCATCGGCATCAACAGCACGATCTATTCGCAGTCCGGCGGCTCGATGGGCATCGGCTTCGCGATCCCGGTCTCGATCGCGCGGACGGTGCTGGAACAGATCATCCGTGACGGCGAAGTCACCCGCGGCTGGTTCGGCCTCGAGCCGCAGGACCTCAACGACGAGATGGCGCGCACCATGGCGGTCGGGCAGTCCGACGGCGTCGTCATCCGCGACGTGGTGCGCAACGGCCCGGCCGATCGGGGCGGCATCCGCGTGCACGACGTGATCCTGGAGATCGACGGCAAGCCGATCCGCGATACCGCCGCCCTGCTCGCCCGGATCGCCGAGCTCCCGCCCGGCACGCCCAGCCAGGTTCGCGTGCTGCGGGACCGCAAGCCGGTGGAGCTGCAGGTGACGCCCGGCAAGCGACCGCGGCCGCAGGAGTGACCGACGCGCCTCCGCCTCAGGCGGTTTCCGTCTCCGTGTCGCTATCGGTGCGCGCCGGCGGCAGCGTAAACCGCGCCATCAGCAGCCCCAGCTCGTAGAGCAGCCACAGGGGCACCGCAAGCAGGAGCTGAGACACGATGTCCGGCGGCGTGAACACCGCGCCGACGACGAACGCGCCGACGATCACGTACGCCCGGATCGAGCGCAGCTTGTCGAGCGAGACGATCCCGAGGCGCACGAGCACGATGACGATCACCGGCACCTCGAACGTCACGCCGAAGGCGATGAACATCGTCAGCACGAACGACAGGTATTTGTCGATGTCGGTCATCATCTGCACGCCCGCCGGGGCGTAGCTCGCGAAGAAGCCGAACGCGATCGGGAACACGAAGAAGTACGCGAAGGACATGCCGAGCAGGAAGAAGAAGAAGCTCGAGATGATCACCGGCGCGGCGAGCTTCTTCTCGTGCTGGTACAGCCCCGGCGCGACGAACGCCCACATCTGCCACAGCACGAACGGCAAGGCGATCAGGAACGCTGCCATGAGCGTCACCTTGAGCGGGACGAGAAAGGTGCCCGTCACGTCGGTCGCGATCATCGTGGCGCCCTTGGGCAGCGCGCGCATCAATGGCGCCGCCAGCAGCGCGTAGATGTTCTTGGCGAAGGGGAACAGGCACAGCAGCACGATCACCACCGCCACCATGGAGCGCAGCAGGCGCGTCCGCAGCTCGATGAGATGCGAGATGAACGTTTCCTGCGGGCCTTCCTCAGGCGTCGGGTCGACCATGGGGCTCGCTCAGGGGCGGTCCAGGCCGGGCAGGCTGGGCTGGCGCGGTGGCTCGGTGATGGAATCCGGCGAGGCTGCGGCGGCGGGCGAAGGCCCGGCCGGCGCCGGCGAGGGTGCCGCGGATCCCGGCCCGGGCGTCGCGGCGGCGGCCGGCGCGGCCGCAGGCTGCCCGAATTCGGCGGGCGGTTCGGTCGGGGCCGGCAACCCGCCGGCAACGGTGCCGGCGCCATCCGCGACGGAACCGGCCTGGTTGAGCTCGGCCTCGATGCTGCGCACGCTGCTGTCGACTTGACTCACCGCCGAATGCATGGAGGTCTCGATCTCGCGTGCCGCGCTGTGCACCTCCTGCTGCAGCTTGCGCAGCTCGTCGAGCTCCATTTCACGGGAAATGTCGGCCTTCACCTCGGTCACGTATCGCTGCAGCCTGCCGAACAGATGACCGAGCATGCGCGCGGTCTTCGGCAGCCGTTCGGGGCCGATGACGATCAGCGCCACGACGGCGATCACCACGATTTCACTGAAGGCTATGTCGAACATGGAGGAGGCGCAGGTCAAGCCGGGGCATGGCGCCGCGGCGCGTGCCGCTCAGGGCACCCGCAACCCGCGCGGCGCGAGCGTTCGCGGCCGCTCAGGTCCGGCCGGTCGTCTCTTTCTTGACCTCGGCGTCGATGGTCTTGCCGCCAAGCTGCTGCGGCGGCCCCTCGGTGCTGGCGCTCGCGCTGTCGGTCTCGGCGCTGCGCATGCCTTCCTTGAAGCCCTTCACCGCCCCGCCGAGGTCCTGGCCGATGTTGCGCAGCTTCTTGGTGCCGAAGATCAGCACGACCACGAGCAATACGATCAACCAGTGCCAGATGCTAAAACTGCCCATTTCAGTCTCCTAGAAATTCACTGCGCGCCGTGCGGCAGCATGTGGCCGAGGCGCTCGGGCCCGCCAATGACGTGGACATGCACGTGCATCACGTCCTGCCGGCCGATGTGGCCCGTGTTCACGATCGTTCGATAGCCGTCCGGGGACCCCTGCTCGCGGGCGAGGCGCCCGGTCAGCACCATGATCCGGCCCAGCACGTCGGCATCCCCGGCCTGCGCCTCGGCGAGCGAGGCGATGTGCCGCTTCGGAATCACCATGAAATGCACCGGCGCCACCGGGTTGATGTCGTGGAAAGCCAGGATGTCGGCGTCCTCGTACACCTTGCGCGACGGGATCTCGCCGCGCACGATCCGGCAGAAAACGCAGTTCTGTGCTGCTTCGCTCATCGTTCACGTTCTCCAGCACGCCTCTCGTGCCCTTGCCGGCTGTCCCGCCTGAGCGAGACCCGGTGTCGTCGCCGCAATTCCAGCGGCGCGAAGGCGTTCCTCGCGCATTGTAGCGTCTGGCGGCCGCAAGCCCTTGAGTTCGCGCAGGACCGGACGGACGACCGGTGCGCTGGCCACCCCTCAGCGGCGAGCCGCCTTCTCGAGGATGCCGGAGATGCCCTCGCGCCGCGCGAGCTCCGCGCGCACATCGTCCGGCCCGAGGCCGTGCCGGGCCAGCAGGACCAGGCAGTGGAACCACAGGTCGGCGATCTCGGCGGTGATCCGCGCAGGATCGCCGTCCTTGCCCGCCATGACCGTCTCGGTCGCCTCCTCGCCGATTTTCTTGAGGATGGCATCGTCACCCTTGGCGAGCAGCGATGCGACGTACGAGCTTGCCGGGTCGGCCGTGCTCCGGGCAGCAATGGTCGCCGCGACGCGATCCAGGATGTCGCCCGGCCCGCCTGAGTCCGCCGAGCCACCGCGATCAGCCGGGGCCATAAATCGTCTCCGGATCCATCAGCACCGGTTCGTCGTCGATCCAGTGCCCGTCCTCGAACCGCAGGAAGAAGCAGCGCGCATGGCCGGTATGACAGGCGATGCCGCCGACCTGCTTCACGCGGAGCAGGATGGCGTCGTTGTCGCAGTCGAGGCGGATCTCCTCGACCTGCTGCACGTGCCCCGAGGACTCGCCCTTGCGCCACAGGCGGCGGCGCGAGCGCGACCAGTAGTGGGCTTCGCCGGTCGCCGCCGTCAGGGCGAGGGCGTCGCGATTCATCCACGCGAGCGTGAGGACATCGCCGCTTTCCGCGTCCTGCGCAACGGCCGTCACGAGCCCGTCCACCGACCAGCGCACGGCGTCGAGCCAGTGTGCGGCATTGTCGGCATTCCCGGCGCCGTGCGGCAGCACCTGATCGCTCATTCGCGCACCTCGATCCCGGCCGCGGCCATGGCCCGCTTCGCCTGCCCCACCGTGAATTCACCGTAATGAAAGATGGATGCGGCGAGCACCGCGTCCGCCCCGCCCTCCACGATGCCGCGCACGAGATCCTCGAGCGACCCCACCCCGCCCGACGCAATCACCGGCACGTCCACGGCGTCGCATACGGCGCGGGTGAGCAGGAGGTCGAAGCCCGTGCGCGCGCCGTCGCGATCCATGCTGGTCAGCAGAATCTCGCCTGCGCCGCGCGCCACCACCTCGCGTGCCCAGTCAATCGCATCGAGCCCGGTCGGCGTGCGGCCACCGTGCGTGTACACCTCCCAGGCTTCCGGTGCCGACTGCTTCGCATCGATGGCAGCGACGATGCACTGCCCGCCGTAGCGCCGGGCAGCTTCCTCGAACAGTCCCGGGTTGCGCACGCCGGCCGTGTTGATGCTGACCTTGTCGGCGCCGGCATTGAGCAGTGCCCGGATGTCCTCGACGCTGTTCACGCCGCCGCCCACCGTCAACGGAATGAATACCTGGTCGGCGACTGCTTCGATCATCTCGTACAGCAGGCCGCGGGTCTCGACGCTGGCCCGGATGTCCAGGAACGCGATCTCGTCGGCGCCCTGCTCGTCGTAGCGCCGTGCCACTTCGACCGGATCGCCGGCGTCGCGCAGGTTCACGAAGTTGACGCCTTTGACGACCCGCCCGGCGGCGACGTCGAGGCACGGAATGATACGTTTGGCGAGGCCCATACGGTTTCTGCCGCGGCAGCGCGGCGGGCAGCGATCAGCCGCCCTTGGCTGCCTTCAGCGCGGCCTTGAAATCGAGCGTGCCTTCGTACAGCGCGCGCCCGGCGATGGCGCCGATGATGCCGTCGCTCTCGTGCTTCACGAGCTGACGGATGTCGTCGATGCTGGCGATGCCGCCCGACGCGATCACCGGCACGCGCAGCTCGCGCGCGAGCTTGACCGTCGCGTCGATGTTGACGCCGGTGAGCATGCCATCGCGGCCGATGTCGGTGTACACGATCGCCTCGACGCCGTAGTCCTCGAACTTGCGGGCGAGATCGATGACGTCATGGCCGGTCATCTTCGACCAGCCGTCGGTCGCGACCTTGCCTTCGCGGGCATCGAGCCCGACCACGATGTGACCCGGGAAGGCGTAGCAGGCATCGTGCAGGAAACCCGGATTCTTGACCGCGGCAGTCCCGATCACGACGTATGTGATGCCGTCGTCGAGGTAGCGCTCGATCGTGTCGAGATCGCGAATGCCACCGCCGAGCTGCAGCGGGATCTCCTCGCCGATCACGCTCACGATCTCGCGGATCGCCAGCTCGTTCTTGGGCACGCCGGCCACCGCGCCGTTGAGATCGACGAGGTGCAACCGCTCGGCACCGAGCTCCAGCCAGTGCTGCGCCATGGCGGCGGGATCCTCCGAAAACACCGTGGCCGTGTGCATTTCGCCTTGCTTGAGGCGTACGCAATGACCGTCCTTGATGTCGATGGCGGGAATGATCTGCATGGCGACCGAAGAGGCGCGAAGCGCGGGAGGCGGGGGGGTGGGATGCGGATGCGCGTTATGCGCAGCCGTCCCACGTGACGAAATTGGCCAGGAGCTGGAGGCCTGCGTGGTGACTTTTTTCAGGATGGAACTGGGTCGCGAAGATATTAGCCCGTGCCACCGCGCAAGTAAACGCCGCCGGATAATCCGTCGAACCGGCGATCACCGCCCGGTCCTCGGGCTCCGGATAATAACTGTGGGCGAAGTAGAACCGGGTGTCCTGCGCGATGCCCGCCCACAACGGGTGCGCCATGGTTTGGTGCACCCGGTTCCATCCCATGTGCGGCACCTTGAGCCGTTCACCCGACGCGGTTTGCATGCGTTCGTCGCGGAATCGCACTACCCTGCCCGGCAGGACGCCCAGCCCGCGCGTGGGCCCCTCTTCGCTGGTCTCGAAGAGCATCTGCAAGCCAAGGCAGATGCCGAGGAACGGCCGGCTCGCCATTGCCTCCCTGACCACCGCCGACAAGCCGCTGTCGGCGAGGCAGCGCATGCAGTCCGGCATGGCGCTCTGCCCTGGCAGCACCACGCGCTCGGCCCGGCCGATCACCTCGGCGTCCGCGGTCACCGCGATGTCCGCGTCCGGCGCGACGTGCGCGAGCGCCTTCGCCACCGAGCGCAGGTTGCCCATTCCGTAGTCGACGACGGCGATGCTCATCAGGTGACAGAGTCCAGGTAACAGAAGTCAGACACGAACGACCAGGTACAGCGCTGCGTAACCCGAAGAATAGTGCTCCCTCTGCATCAGCACACCCGCTCGAGCGATGGACTGGTGCTCCGTTGCGGTCGGGCGCGGTGTTGCGTTCAGGAGACGGAACCCAGGGGCCGAAGCAGACACCCAAAAGCCGATGCAGTGCTGCGGAAGACCGGAATAGCATCCGTCGTTGTGAGACAGATGAACTCCAGCAATCGATCGGGTGCTCGGCTGAGCGCGTGCTCGGTCTTGCGTAACTGTCTCCTGTCGCCTGACCTCTGACGCCTGACTACAGCGATCCCTTCGTCGACGGAATCACCCCCGCCGCACGTGGATCGGGCGCGACCGCCATGCGCAGCGCGCGTGCAAACGCCTTGAAGACCGTCTCCGCCTGGTGGTGCGCGTTGTCGCCGCGGAGGTTGTCGAGGTGCACGGTCATCAGGGCGTGGTTGACGAGCCCCTGGAAGAACTCGTGCGCGAGATCGACGTCGAAGGTGCCGATCAGCGCGCGCGTGAACGGCACGTGGAACTCGAGCCCGGGACGTCCCGAGAGATCCACCACGGCCCGGGACAGCGCCTCGTCCAGAGGCACGTAGGCATACCCGTAGCGCGCGAGTCCCGCCTTGTCGCCCAGGGCCTGCTTCAGCGCCTGGCCGCACGCGATCCCGATGTCCTCCACCGTGTGGTGCGCATCGATGTGCAGGTCGCCCTTGGCGCGCACGGTGAGGTCGACGAGACCATGGCGCGCGACCTGGTCCAGCATGTGATCGAGGAACGGCACCCCGGTGTCGAGATCGGCGCGCCCGGTGCCGTCGAGATCGAGCTCGACCGTGATCTGCGTCTCGGCGGTGTTGCGGGTGACCGCCGCACGTCGCGCAGCCGGTGGGTGCGGAGCATTCATGATCGTTGGCGAAGCACGTTGAGCACGGCGTCGTTCTCCTCGGGTGTGCCGACCGTTAGCCGCAGGCAATTCGTGAGCAGCGGGTGCCAGAGATGCAGGTTCTTCACCAGGATACCGGCCGCTTTCAGCGCTCCGAACCAGGCATTCGCGTCCGGTACGCGCACCGTGACGAAGTTCGTTTGCGACGGATAGACGGTGACCGCCGGCATTGCCGCGAGCGCGACGCCAAGTCGCTCCCGCTCGGCCCGGATCGCCGCCGCCTGTGCCTCGAGCAACGCCCGCTCGCGCAGCACGATCGGCGCCGCCGCCTGGGTGAGCACACCGAGATTATAGGGCGGGCGCACCTTGTCGAGCTCCGTGATCCAGGCTCGATCGGCGACCGCGTAGCCCAGGCGCAGTCCCGCCATGCCCACCTTGGACAAGGTGCGCAGGATGAGGAGATTGGGAAATGACCGCACGTGCCGCATGAAGCTGCGCTCGGCAAACGCCTGGTACGCCTCGTCGATCACCACCAGGCCTGGCGTCGCCCGCACGATGTCGAGCAGCGCGTCCTCGTCGAACAGGTTGCCGGTCGGATTGTTCGGGTAGGCGATGTACACGAGCGCAGGATGCTCGCGCGCGATGGCCGCCCGCATTGCCGCGGCATCGAGGGTGAAATCGTCGTGCAGGGCGACCGGCACGTAGCGCATCCCGGCGAAGAGCGCATTCATGCGATACATCACGAAGCTCGGCTCCGGCGCGAGCATCACGGCGCCCGGTTGCGCCAGCGCGCAGGTGATGATCTGGATCAGCTCGTCGGAGCCGTTGCCGAGCAGGAGGCCGAGGTCGTCGTCGATGCCGTAGGCTTCGCGCAATGCCGCGTGCACCGCGGGCGCGCCGCCATCCGGGTAGCGGTTGAGGGACACCTCGGCGAGCGCCCGGCCCAGCGCCTGGCGCAACGACTCGGGCAGCCGATACGGGTTCTCCATCGCGTCGAGCTTGATCAGGCCCTCCGCCTTCGCGACCACGTATGCAGAGAGCGCGCGGATCTCCGGGCGCACGATCGTCGCCACGCGATCCGTCGCCGTCGCTGCGTCCTGCCGCAAAAGGGAATGATCGACGCTCAGGGCGTCTCGCTTTCACGGTTGGTGCGCAGCGTGCGGCCGGTGCTGTGCATCCCCGCCGCGACGCCGGAGGAGCGGTTTGCCGGGCGAACGCCATCCATCACGTTCGCGCCGCTGCCGTGGCGGGCGCGTCGGCCGCCGGCTGCTCGTCCTCCAGCCGGTATTCGGCGCTGCGCGCGTGGGCGTGCAGGCCTTCGCCCCGTGCCAGCACGCTCGCGACGCGGCCCAGCGTCTGCGCGGCCGCGCGCGACACCGCGAGCACGCTGGAGCGCTTCTGGAAGTCGTAGACCCCGAGTGGCGAGGAGAACCGCGCCGTGCGTCCCGTCGGCAGCACGTGGTTCGGACCGGCGCAGTAATCGCCCAGCGCCTCCGGGGTGTGATGACCGACAAAGATCGCGCCGGCATGCCGGATACGGCCAACCAGCGCCTGCGGATCGCGCACCGCGAGCTCGAGATGTTCCGGTGCGACGCGGTTGGCGAGTTCGCACGCCTCCGCGAGGTCCCGCACCTTCACGAACGCGCCGCGATTCGCGAACGACGCGGCGATGATGTCCCGCCGCGGCATGGCGGCGATCTGCCGGTGCGCGCTCGCCGCCACCGCATCGAGCAACGCAGCGTCGGCGCTGACCAGGATCGCCTGCGCGAGCTCGTCGTGCTCCGCCTGCGAGAAGAGATCCATGGCGATCCAGTCCGGATGCGCGCTCGCGTCGGCAATCACCAGGATTTCGGAAACGCCGGCGACCATGTCGATGCCAACGGCACCGAACACGCGTCGCTTGGCGGCAGCAACGTAGGCATTGCCCGGACCGCAGATCTTGTCCACGGCAGGCACGGTTGCGGTGCCGTACGCGAGGGCGGCGATCGCCTGCGCGCCGCCGATCGTGAACACCCGCGACACGCCGGCGAGATGCGCGGCGGCGAGCACGAGCGGGTTGCGCACGCCCTCGGGCGTGGGCACGACCATGATGATCTCGGCCACCCCGGCGACGTGCGCGGGTATGGCATTCATCAGCACCGACGACGGGTACGCCGCCTTGCCTCCGGGTACGTAGAGCCCGACGCGATCGAGCGGCGTGACCTGCTGGCCGAACTCACTGCCATCGTCGTCGCGATAGGACCACGACGCGAGCACCTGGCGCTCGTGATAGCGGCGGATGCGCGCCGCCGCGGTGGCAAGCGCTTCCCGCTGTGCCGTCGGCAGGCCGGCAAAGGCCGCCTGCATGGCCGCGGCGGTGATCTCCAGGGCGGCGACGCTTGGCGCCTGCAGGTGGTCGAAGCGCGCCGTGTACTCGAGCAGCGCGGCGTCGCCGCGTGCGCGCACGTCGGCCACGATGCTCGCCACGCGCGCGTCGATCTCCGGGTCCTGCGCGGCTTCGAACGCGATGAGCTTGCCGAATTCCTCGTCGAACGCCGGACTGTCCGAGTCGAGCCTGCGAATCACCAGGGCGCGTGCGTTCATGCCACGGCTTTCGGTGCAGCAGTAGCCGCACGCCGGTGCGCGACGGCAGCTTCTAGGGTTTCGAGGAGCGGCTGCACGACGGCGCGCTTGAGCTTCAGCGCGGCGGGGTTGACGATCAGCCGCGCACTGATCGGCATGATGTCCTCCACGGCAACGAGATCGTTCGCCTTCAGCGTGTTGCCGCTGCTCACGAGATCGACGATGACGTCGGCGAGGCCGGTCAGCGGCGCCAGCTCCATCGAACCGTACAGCTTGATGAGATCGACGTGCACGCCCTTGGCGGCGAAATGCTCGCGCGCGATGTTCACGTACTTCGTGGCCACGCGCAGGCGTGCCCCGCGCTGGACCGAACCCGCCCAGTCGAAGCCGCGCCGGGTGGCCACCACCATGCGGCAACGGCCGATCTCGAGGTCGAGCGGCTGGTACAGCCCCTCCCCCCCGTGCTCGAGCAGAACGTCCTTGCCGGCCACGCCGAGATCGGCGGCCCCGTACTGCACGTAGGTTGGCACGTCCGAGGCACGCACGATGAGCAGCTTGAGCGCGGGACTGTTGGTGCCGATGATCAGCTTGCGCGAGCGTTCCGGGTCCTCGGCAGGACGCAGGTTGGCGGCCGCGAGCAGCGGCAGGGTCTCGTCGAAGATGCGCCCCTTGGAAAGGGCGAGAGTGAGGGAGGTCACGAAAGCATCCGGCCAAAGATGCATTTTACCGGAGCGCGCGGCCCGCCCCGGCTAGGGGCTTTCACCCCTCCGGTGGGCGAGCCTGCCGGCGACGTAGGTGGCCTGGATCGCACGGTCATCGCCGAGCATCATCAGCACGGCCAGCATCTCGTCCACGCTTTCGCAGAACTGCATGCGGTACGCGATGAGCGGTGTCGGTGCGAGATCCAGCACGATGACATCTGCCTCGCGACCCGGGGCGAGCGACCCGATCTCGCCGGCGAGATCGAGCGCCTGCGCGGCCCCCGCCGTCGCCAGCCAGAGCGCCTGTGCGGCCGTCAGCGCACAGCCGGTATGGCGCGCCACCTTGTACGCTTCGTTCATCGTGGCGAGCATCGACAGCGTGGTGCCGCCACCGACATCGGTCGCGAGGGCGACGTGGACGCGGCGCGCGGATTGCATCGCGGCGCCCATCCGGAAATGGCCGCTGCCGAGAAAATTGTTCGACGTCGGACAATGCGCCACGGTGGCGCCGGCGTCGTGCAGCCGCTGCCACGCATCCTCCGGGAGATGCACGCCGTGGCCGAACACGCTGCGGCGCGTCAGCAGCCCGTAGCGTTCATAGACGTCGAGGTAGTCGCGCGCGTCCGGATACAGCGCCGCCACCCAGGCGACCTCGTCCGGCGTTTCGGCGAGGTGGGTTTGCAGGTAGAGATCGCCGCGGTCGGCCAGCAGCGCGCCGGCGAGCGCGAGTTGCTCGGGGGTGGACGTCGGTGCGAAGCGCGGCGTCACGGCGTATGCCAGGCGGTCGCGCCCGTGCCAGCGCTCGATCAGCGCCCTGGAATCGTCGTAGCTCGACTGCGCCGTATCGAGTAGCGCGGCCGGGGCGTTGCGATCCATCATGACCTTGCCGGCGATCATGCGCATCCCCCGCGCGCCGGCAGCGGCGAAAAACGCGTCCACGGATGCCGCATGCACCGTGCCATAGACGAGCGAGGTCGTGGTGCCCTGACGCAGGCATTCGTCCAGGAACACTTCCGCGGTGACGCGGGCGAGCGTCGGATCCCCGAATGCCTGCTCGACGGCGAAGGTGTGATGCTCGAGCCACTCGAGGAGCGTCCGCCCGAACGCGCCGATCGCCGGGAGCTGCGGATAATGCACGTGCGCATCGATGAAGCCCGGCATGAGCAGGGCGTGGCCGTACTGCGTCACCGGCACGTCGTTTGCCAGCGTCGGCAACAGCTCCGCCGCCGGCCCGAACGCGACGATGCGCCCCTCGCGCATCACCAGCAGCGCGTCGCGCTCGTAACGCAGCGCGCCCTCGCTCACGAAGGGATCGCCGCGAAAGGTCACCGCCGCGCCCCGCAGCGCGGTGGAGGCGTGCTCGCGGTCGGCGGACCCCACGTTCATTGGCGCGCCGTGCGGGTATTGGCGGGGGATGCCAGTGGCACGCTGCTGCGGTAGGGATTGATGTCGATGCCACCACGCCGGGTGAAGCGCGCGTGCACGCACAGGGTCTCGGGTGCGCAGCGCCGCGTGAGGTCGACGAAGATGCGCTCGACGCAGTCTTCATGGAATCCCGGGTGCTGCCGGAACGACACGAGATAGCGCAGCACGCCGGCGTGATCGATGCGCCGGCCGCGGTACGCGATGCCGATGCTGGCGTAATCGGGCTGCCCGGTGACCGGACAAAGCGAGCGGAACAGACGCGAATAAAGCCTCTCCTCGACGGTATCCTCGCCCACCACCAGCGCGCCTGGCTCCGGCGCGTAGGTATCGATGACGAGCGGAAGATCGTCGAGACAGATGCCCTGCGGCTCGTCGTGCGGCAGCTCGCCGAAGCGCTCCGGAAGCGTGAGCTCGACCTGTACCCTGCCGCCCGTAGCCGACGCGAGATCGCGCGCGAGCGTCTCCTGCACCTGCGCCGCCGACACGAACGCCGTCTGGTTGAACGCGGTCAAGTAGAGCTTCATCGACTTCGACTCGACGATGCGCGGCGTCGCTGCGGGCACGCGGAACGTCGCGATCGCCACCATCGGTTTGCCCTGCGGATCCAGCCAGGAGAGCTCGTACGCAGTCCAGACGTCCTCGCCATGAAACGGCAGCACGCCGGTGATGCCCAGCGCGGCGCGCAGGGGGGCGCGCTCCACGGGAAAGAGGAGTTGCGGATCGTAGCGGTCGCTGTACCTGGCCTGGTGACCGAGCGGCGACGAGGTGAGATCGGTCATGGTCCGGACGCCGCCACAAACGCCGCGCGCGGCGTCAGGCGACGCGGCGGATCGCGGCGCCCAGGGTCGACAGCTTTTCCTCGATGCGCTCGTAGCCGCGATCGAGATGGTAGATGCGATCGATCACGGTGTCGCCTTCCGCGATGAGCCCGCCGATGACGAGGCACGCGGACGCGCGCAGGTCGGTCGCCATCACGCTGGCACCGGTGAGCTTGCCGACGCCGTGCACCCGCGCGGTGTTGCCGTCGACCTCGATCTGCGCGCCGAGCCGGCGCAGCTCCTGCACGTGCATCATGCGGTTCTCGAAGATCGTTTCCGTGATCTCGGTCGTGCCTTCCGCGCGCGCCGCGAGCGCCATCATCTGCGCCTGCATGTCCGTGGGAAAGCCGGGATACGGCTCGGTCGTGAGGCGCACGGCGTGCAACCGTCCGCGGCGCGCGACGCGGATCGAATCGGGAGCGCTGACAATCTCCGCGCCGGCGGCCCGCAGCGGCTCGATCACCGCGCCCAGCGTGCTCGCGTCAGCCTCGTGCAGGATGGCGTCCCCGCCGGTCGCCGCGACGGCGGCGAGGAAGGTGCCGGTCTCGATGCGGTCCGGCATGATCCGGTGGGTTGCGGCGTGCAACGCGCCGACGCCCTCGATGACGATGCGCGGCGTGCCGGCGCCCTCGATGCGCGCACCCATGCGGACGAGGCAGCGGGCGAGATCGGTCACCTCCGGCTCCCGTGCCGCATTCTCGAGCACGGTGGTGCCTTCGGCGAGCGTGGCGGCCATGAGCAGGTTCTCGGTTCCGGTCACCGTCACCACGTCGAAGCGCACCCGCGCACCCCGCAGCCGTCGCGCGCGGGCATTGATGTAGCCATGGTCGACGTCGATCTCCGCGCCCATTGCCTGGAGCCCGCGCACGTGCTGGTCGACCGGCCGCAAGCCAATCGCACAACCGCCCGGCAGGGAGACGCGCGCCTCGCCGCAGCGCGCGAGCAATGGGCCAAGGGCAAGGATCGACGCGCGCATCGTTTTCACGAGCTCGTACGGCGCGAGTGGCCAGTCGATCGTGGCGGCGTCCAGCGTGATCGCGCCGGTCGAGTCGGTGGTGATGCCGACGCCCATCTGCCGCAACAGCGTCTGCATGGTGCGCACGTCGTTGAGCCGCGGGACGTTGGTGAACGTCAGGGGCTCGGCGGTGAGCAGCGCCGCGCACAAGAGCGGCAGCGCCGCATTCTTCGCGCCGCTGATGCGGATCTCGCCCGCGAGGCGCGGACCGCCGGTGATGAGCAGCTTGTCCACGGGCGCCTAGCCGGCGGCCGACACGTCGCGCCACTGGGCCGGCGTGAGCGTGGTCATCGACAGCGCGTGGATCTCCTCGCGCATGCGATCGCCGAGGACGCCGTAGACGAGCTGATGCTGGCGCACCTTCGAGAGGCCCTCGAATTGCGCGCTCACGATCAGCGCCTGGAAGTGTTGGCCGTCGCCCTCGACCTGCAGGTGCTCGCAGGGGATGCCGGCGGCGATGGAGCGCTCGATGGATTCAGGGGTGACCATGGCGGGTGCAGTAAATGGAGGCAGATGAAACGGCTGACGCGAAACCTCGCGTCACGGCCGGGCGCTGCGCCCCGGCCTGCCGCTCAGTGCCGGAGCTTCCAGCCGCGCTGGAGGAGTCCCAGCGCGATGAGACCGAGTGCAATCGCGCACAGGCCGACGATACCGAGGGACAGCGACGGCGCGACGTCGGAGAGGCCGAAGAAGCCGTAGCGAAACCCGTCGATCATATAGAAGAACGGGTTGAAATGCGACAGCTGCTGCCAGAACGGCGGCAGGGAATGGATCGAGTAGAACACGCCGGAAAGGAACGTGAGCGGCACGATGATGAAGTTCTGGAACGCGGCGAGCTGGTCGAACTTGTCGGCCCAGATGCCGGCAATCAGGCCGAGGGTGCCGAGAATGGCGGAGCCGAGCAGCGCGAACGACAGCGCCCAGAGCGGATGCGGCATCTGCAGCAAGGAGGGCACGAACAGCAGGGTGACCACGAACACGCCGACACCCACCATGATGCCGCGGGCCATCGCGCCGAGCACGTAGGCGATGAAAAGGTCGACGGGCGAAAGCGGCGGCAGGAGGACGAAGATCAGGTTGCCGGTGATCTTCGACTGGATGAGCGACGAGGAACTGTTCGCGAAGCTGTTCTGCAGCACCGACATCATGACCAGGCCGGGCACGAGGAATGCGCTGTACGAGACCTGGCCCCCGTACACCGACACGTGCGACTCCAGCACGTGCGAGAAGATCAGCAGGTACAGCAGCGATGTGAGCACCGGCGCGAGGATCGTCTGGAACGACACCTTCCAGAAGCGCAGCAGCTCCTTGTAGAGCAGCGTGGGCCAGCCGGCGCCCGGAACCGCCGTGATGGCCGGCGGCGGCGCAACACGCCCGGAAGATGCCCCGTCCGCCATGTCGTCTACCTGCCCGTTCACCGGGCCAGCACCGGCGCTGGCGTGCGCGCAGCACCCGGGCCGTGGTCGACGTTCGCGCGGCCGCCGCTCATGATCCGCAGGAAGACCTGCTCGAGATCGGTTTCCTGCAGCGCCAGCTCGCGGATCTCGATGCCTTCCACCCGGAGCGAAGCGAGCAGGGCCTCGAGCTCGGCATAGCGCTCGAGGCCGAGGCAATGCACGCCGGCTTCGCTGCGCAGCACGCGGGACGTCCATTGCGCCGGCACGCGCTCGGCGACGAGGCGCACCGTGAGACCGGCGAACTGCGACAGCAGGTTCTGCTTGGTGTCGAGCGCGACGACGCGCCCCGCTTTCAGCATGGCGATGCGCCCACACAGCGCCTCGGCTTCCTCCAGATAATGCGTCGTGAGGATGATCGTGTGACCGTCGCGGTTGAGCTTGCGTATGAAACCCCAGAGGCTCTGTCGCAGCTCGACATCGACCCCGGCCGTGGGTTCGTCCAGCACGATCACCGGCGGCTTGTGCACCAGCGCCTGGCCAACCAGCACGCGCCGTTTCATGCCGCCGGACAGCGAGCGCATGTTCGCGTTGGCCTTGCTCGTGAGGTCGAGGTGATCCAGGATCTCGTCGATCCACGGATCCGCGCGCCGCAATCCGAAGTAACCCGCCTGGATGCGCAACGTCTCGCGCACCGTGAAGAACGGATCGAACACGAGTTCCTGCGGCACCACGCCGAGCGCGCGGCGCGCCTGGCGGTAATCGGTCACGACATCGTGGCCGAGGATGCGCGCGCTGCCGGTATCAGGCAGCGTGAGCCCCGCCAGAATGGAGATGAGGGTTGTCTTGCCGGCGCCGTTCGGCCCGAGCAGGCCGAAGAATTCGCCCTGGTGCACGGTGAGATCGACGCCGTCGAGCGCCTGGACGGCGCCGAAGCGGCGTGTCACGCGAACGGCTTCGACGGCGGGGCGCATGGGAGCGAGGTGGTCGCGCGCGAGGCCGGCGCGGCTACGTGGTGAGCAGTTCTTCCACGCCGTACAGATCGGCCAGCGTGTGCAGGGAAGGCGTGATGTTGATGAAGGCGAGCGGCTTGCGCTCGTCGATGGCGCGGCGCTTGATGGCGAGGAGCACGGCGACCGCCGTCGAATCGACCGGATGGAGCGCACTGCAATCCACCACCCCGTCGCCGGGCAGCGGCAGCGCGCGCGATGCCTCGAGGACCCGCGCGGCATTCGCGATCGTGATCGCCATGGTCGAGATCCACCGGCCCGCGGCACCGTCGATCCGGAACCCGGGCTCGCTGCCTTCAGCAGCCATGGCCACGCCTACTTCCCGGCGCCGCGGTTCTTGTCCGCGAGGGTCTTGATGAGTCCGTCCACGCCGGAGGCCTGGATGGTGTTGTTGAACTCGTCGCGATAGTTGGTCACGAGGCTGACGCCGCCGACGATCACGTCGTAGGCCTTCCAGCCGCTCGGCGTCTTCTCCATGCTGTAGTCGATCTGCACGGGCGCGCCGCTCGAGCGGTTGACCGCGGTGCGCACCGTCACGTCGGTGTCGGACGGATTCATGCGCAGCGGCTTGTAGTCGATGGTCTCGTCCCGGTACGTGTTCAGCGCGCCCGAGTACGTGCGCACGAGGAGCGTGCGGAACTCGTCGGTCAGACGCTTGCGCTGCTCCGGGTTGGCACTGCGCCAGTTGCGGCCCATCGCCAGTGCCGTCATGCGCTCGAAGTCGAAGTTCGGCAGCAGCTTGGTCTCGATGAGATCGCGGATCCGCTGCTGGTTGCCGGCCTGGATCTGCGGATCACTCTTGATGGTTTTCAGCGTCTCTTCGGAAACGCGCTTCACCAGTGCTTCGGGCGTCTCCTGTGCCAATGCGCTGGACGCGGCCGATACGAATGCGAGCAGGACGACAAATCGTCCGAGGATACGAAGCAATTGGATCATGGCTTGTCTTTTTCTTCCGGCTCCGGCGGCACCTTGCCGTCATAGATGAGGTAACGCCGGCGCTGCAGGTAGGCATTGCGAATGAATGTGTAGCGATCGAGGGCAGCCGTTTCCACCACGCTAAGCGCGTCACCCGCCTCGTAGCGCGCATCCACCACCCCTAGTCCGTACAGCGAATTGCGCACGGGCACGTCATTGATCTCGCCGGCCGGTCCCAGGGAGAACCGGACCGCGAGTCCCGACCCGTCGCGCACGGTCGACGGTCCGAGCAGGGGAAGGAACAGGTACGGCCCCGGTCCGAAACCCCACACCGCGAACGTCTGCCCGAAGTCCTCCTCGCCGCGCTCGATGCCCGCGCCCGAAGCGACGTCGATCAGCCCCCCGAGACCGAAGCCTGTGTTGATCATCACGCGGGCGAGATCGTCACCGGCCTTCTGCGGCTTGGCCTGCAACAGATCGTTGATCGCGGAGAACGCGTCATCGATGTTGTTGAAGAAGTTCGAGACCCCGGTGCGCGCAGGTTTCGGCACCACGGCCGTGTACACGTTCACGACCGGCTTCAACACGACCTTGTCCAACGCATCGTGGACCTGGAACAGCCCCCGATTCATCGGCTCGAGCGGATCGACCCGCGCCGGGACCGCAGCGCAGCCTGCCAGCATGACAAGCGTCACGGATGCCAGCGCATTCCACAGCAGGCGCCTCAGGAAGATGGTTGCCATGCTCATTTGGTTCCCTCCGCCGCCTTCGAGAACATGAACTGGCCGATGAGCTTCTCGAGCACCACGGCGGACTGCGTCTTGGTGATCCGCCCGCCGTCCGCCAGCATCTTCGTGTCGCCGCCCGCATCGAGCCCGACGTAGACCTCGCCCAGGAGGCCCGACGTCAGGATCGAGGCGATGGTGTCGGTCGTGAACTGGTACCCCTTGTCGATCTGCATCAGTACCTGCGCCTGGTAGGTCTTGGGGTCGAGCTTGATGCGCTCGACGCGCCCGACGGTCACGCCGGCAGCCTTCACCGGCGCGCGCAGTTTGAGCCCGCCGATGTTGTCGAAGTTCGCTTCGAGCCGGTACCCCGGCGCCGAGGACACCGACGTCAGGTTGCCGACCTTGAGCGCGAGGAAGATCACCGCGCCGATGCCGATGGTCACGAAGATGCCGACCCAGAGGTCGATGGTGGAGCGATTCATACGCCGAGCCCGCGAAACATGAAAACGGTGAGGACAAAGTCCAGTGCGAGGATCGTGAGCGAGGACGCCACGACCGTGCGCGTGGTGGCGCTGGAAACGCCTTCGGCCGTGGGCTTCGCGACGTAGCCCTCGAAGACGGCGATCAGGCTCACCGCCAGTCCGAAGACAACGCTCTTGATGATGCCGTTCAGCACGTCGAAGCGAAAATCCACGCCGGCCCGCATGTTGCCCCAGAACGTGCCGTTGTCGATGCCGATGAGCTTCACGCCGACGAGGTACGCGCCAAAAATGCCCATTGTCGAGAAGAGCGCGGCGAGGAGCGGCATGGCGATCATGCCACCCCAGAAGCGGGGCGCGACCACCCGGGCCATCGGGTCGACCGCCATCATCTCCATGGCCGAGAGCTGTTCGGTAGCCTTCATGAGGCCGATCTCGGCGGTGATGGCGCTGCCGGCACGACTCGCGAACAGCAGGCCGGCGACCACGGGGCCGAGCTCGCGGACGAGCGACAGCGCGACCAGGATGCCCAGCGATTCGTCGGCGCCATAGCGGATCAGCACGTCGTAGCCCTGCAGCGCCAGCACCATGCCGACGAACAGGCCCGACACCAGGATGATCACCAGCGACAGGACGCCGGCGAAATAGATCTCGCGCAACGTGAGCTGCACCCGGCGCAGCGCGGACGGTGAATGGCGGATGACCGCAAGGAAGAACAGGCTCGCATAGCCAAGGCGCGAGATGGTCGCCGTGGTGCCCGCGCCAATGCGGCGCAGCAGCGTGGCGAGCCCGGCGAGCGCTGCGCTAGCCATGGGAGAAGAGGTCCTCGCGGTACTGCGGCGCGGGATAATGGAACGGCACCGGGCCGTCCGCCTCGCCGTCCACGAACTGGCGCACGTACGCCTCGCTCGAGGCGCGGATTTCCGCCGGCGTGCCCTGCGCCACGATGCGCCCCTCGGAAACGAAGTACAGGTAATCGACCATCTTCAGCGACTCGTAGACGTCGTGGGTGACCACCACGGACGTGATCCCGAGCGCATCGTTCAGGCGCCGGATGAGCTGGCCGACCACCCCGAGCGAGATCGGGTCGAGACCGGCGAAGGGCTCGTCGTAAAGGACGAGCATCGGATCGAGCGCGATGGCACGCGCGAGCGCGACGCGCCGGGCCATGCCGCCGGACAGTTCCGAAGGCTTGAACGCCGCCGTGCCCCGCAGCCCGACCGCGTGCAGCTTCATCAGCACCAGATCGCGGATCAATTCCTCCGGCAGGTCGGTGTGCTCGCGCAGCGCGAAAGCGATGTTCTCGAATACGCTCATGTCGGTGAAGAGCGCGCCGAACTGGAACAGCATGCCGATCTGGCGGCGCAGCGCGAAAAGGCCGTCGCGATCGAGGTCGGGCACCGACTGGCCGGCGACCATGATGCGACCGCTGCGGGGCTTGAGCTGTCCGCCGATGAGCCGCAGGATCGTCGTCTTCCCCGAGCCGGAGCCGCCCATGATGGCGACGACCTTGCCGCGCGGAATGGTCATCGACATGCCCGAAAGCACGGTGCGCGTGTCGTACCGGAACACGACGTTGTCCAGTTCGACGGCAACATCAGGGCAGCGGGAGGCCGCCGGGGCGACCGCGAGCGAGGCTTCGGGCACAGTCTAGACGGGGGGAGGAAGGATCGCGATTGTAGCCGTTCGCCCGCACCCGCAACAATGACCGGCAGTCAGTTAGGTCTTGTTCACGGGTCGTCCGGCAACCTGCAACAGTCGCTCCTCGGCCAGCAGGAGCTGCTCGGGGCGCCCGAGGAGCACCAGCACATCGCCGGATTCCAGCGTGGTCGCGGCGTCCGGCTGGAGCGCCCGGGAACCGCGCCGGCGCACGCCGGTGATCTCCACCAGGCCGTCGAGGCCGAGCTGGTCGACACGCCTCCCGACTGCGCTGGCACGTTCGGGCAGCAGCACCGAATGCAGGCGTGGCTGCAGGTTGTCGGCGGCATCCGCCTCGTCCGTGGCCCCGTGATAGAAACCGCGGAAGAGGCTGTAGCGCTGTTCGCGGACCGCCCGGATGCGCGCCAGCACGCGATTGAGCGGCACGCCCATCAGCAGCAGCGAGTGCGAGGCGAGCATGAGACTGCCCTCGAGCACCTCGGGGACGACCTCGGTCGCACCGGCGTCGAGGAGCAGGTCGAGCTCGCTGTCGTCGCGGGTGCGCACGATGACCGGGAGATCGGCGCGCAGCGACCGCACGTGATGCAGGATGCGCAGCGCGATCGCCGTGTCGGCGAACGTGACGGCGACCGCGCGCGCCTTCATGAGGCCCGCCGCGATCAGCGCCTCGCGCCGTCCGGCGTCCGCATAGACCACGCGCCCGCCATCGCCGGCGGCCTCGCGCACGCGCTGGGGATCGGAATCGAGCGCAATGAACGCAATGTCCTCGCGCTGCATGAGTCGCGCGAGGTTCTGGCCGCTGCGCCCGTAGCCGCACACGATGACATGGTCCTGCCGCGCCATGCTGGTCACCGCGAGCTGCGTCACCTGCGCTGCCCGCGCCAGCCAGTCGTTGGCCGTCAGTCTGCGCACGACGGCCTCCGACCAGTGGATGAGCATCGGCGCGGCCAGCATCGACAGCACCATGGCGGCGAGCATGATCTGCCCGGGCACGGGCTCGATGAGGCGGTTCAGCACGGCGATGGTCAGCAGCACGAGCGAGAATTCGCCCGCCTGCGCAAGGTAGAACCCGCTGCGCCACGCCACCGGGGCGGCCGCGCCGAATGCGCGCGACAGCGTCACCACCAGGAGGAGCTTCACGATCACCGGCACGACCAGCGCCAGCAGCACCCAGTACCAGTGATCCATGACCACGCGCGGATCGAGTGCCATGCCCACGGTGACGAAGAACAGACCGAGGAGCACGTCGCGGAACGGCTTGATGTCCTCCTCGACCTGGTAACGGTACTCGGTCTCGGCGATCAGCATGCCCGCCAGGAATGCGCCGAGCGCAAGCGACAGTCCAGCCATTTCCGTCACCGCCGCGAGCCCCAGCGTGATCAGCAGCACATTGAGCATGAAGAGCTCGGACGAGCGCTGCCGCGCAATGAGATGGAACCATGCGCGCATCGGGCGCTGGCCGGCGAAGAGGATCACCGCGAGCGCCAATGCTGCCTTCAGCGCCGCGAAGGCCAACGGACGCAGCGGATCGGCGCCGCGGTCGGCGAGCGCGGGCAGCACGATCAGGAAGGCGACCACCGCGAGATCCTGGAACAGCAGGATGCCCATCACGTCGCGACCGTGCGGCGTGCCCAGCTCCATGCGTTCGGCCAGCATGCGCGACACGATGGCCGTCGAGCTCATGGCCAGCGTGCCGCCCAGCGCGAGGCCCGTTTGCCACGACCCGCCGAAAAGCGGCAGCGCGATTGTCGGCAACGCCGCCGTGATGACCACCTGCGCGGCGCCCAGCCCGAACACCGCGCGGCGCATCGCGCGCAGTTGCGGGAGGCTGAACTCCAGTCCGATCGAGAACATCAGGAACACGATCCCGAACTCGGCGAGTTCGCGCGCCTGTACGGTATCTGCCACCAACCCCATGCCGTACGGCCCGACCCCGATGCCGACGACCAGATACCCCACGATCGCGGGCAGTCTGGCGAGCCGGCACACCACGACCACGAGCACGGCTGCAGCAAGAAGGATCAGGATCGATTGCAGGGCGTGGGGCATCGCCGGTCCGGGGCAAACCGCCGCGGTGCGCGCGGCAGAGCGCGTCATGATGTTCTGGCCAACACTAGCACGCGTGCCGCAGGTGAGACGACCCGCGAAAGCGCGCGATCGCCTCGGTTATACTCGACCGATGACCGCCATCGCAGAGACGGCCCGCGGCGCGGCTACGGCCGATGTGCCAGGCGGGCGTTCCCCCGCCGCCGTCCAGGGCGAGCGCGCACTGGCGCTGGCGCGGGACGTCCTCGCGACGGAGGCGAATGCAATCAACGCGCTCGCCAAGCGGCTTGGCGCGCCGTTCATTGCCGCACTCCGCCTGATCCAGGACTGTCGCGGTCGCGTGGTCGTATCGGGCATCGGCAAGTCGGGACACGTCGGGCGCAAGATCGCGGCGACCCTCGCCTCGACCGGCACGCCGGCGTTCTTCGTGCACCCGGCCGAGGCGAGCCACGGCGATCTCGGCATGATCACGGCCCAGGACGTGGTGCTCATGCTGTCGAATTCCGGCGAGACCGACGAGCTCGTGTCGCTGATCCCGCATCTGAAGCGCCAGGGCGCGCACCTGATCGCGCTCACCGGCAACGAGCAGTCGTCGCTTGCGCAGACGGCCGACGTGCACCTCGATGCCGCCGTCGATGCCGAAGCGTGTCCCCTCGGCCTCGCGCCGACGGCGAGCACGACCGCGGCGCTCGCGCTGGGCGACGCGCTGGCCATTGCCCTGCTCGATGCGCGCGGCTTCTCCGTCGAGGATTTCGCGCGCTCGCACCCGGGCGGCTCGCTCGGCCGCAAGCTCTTCACCCGCGTGGAGGACATCATGCTGACGGGCGCTGCCCTGCCGGCGGTGGCCGACGACGCGACCATTGCCGGCGCGGTGGCGGAGATCAGCGCGAAAGGCCTCGGCATGACGGCGGTCCTCGATCGCGACGGCCGCGTCGCGGGCGTCTTCACGGATGGCGATCTGCGCCGCTGCGTCGGACGCCTGACGAATCTCGCATCGGCGCGAGTCGCCGACGTGATGACGCGCGAGCCGCGCAGCATCGATCCCGGCAGTCTCGCGATCGACTGCGTGGAGCGCATGGAGACCGCGCCCAAGGTGATGCAGCTCCTGGTCGTCGACGACGAGCGGCGCCTGGTCGGCGTGGTCCACATGCACGACCTTTTCCGGGCGCGCGTGGTATGACCGACGAGCTCCTCGCCCGTGCCCGCGCCATCCGCCTGCTCACGTGTGACGTCGACGGCGTGCTCACCGATGGCAGGCTTTACATCGGCAGCGAAGGCCAGGAGTTCAAGGCTTTCTCGGCGCTCGACGGCGTGGGCCTCAAGCGCTGCGGCGAGATCGGCATCGTGATCGCATGGATCACCGGCAGCTCGGCCGCCGCGGTCGGGCACCGTGCGCGCCACCTCGGCATCGATCGTCTGATCCTCGGCGCGGACGACAAGCTGACGCCGTGGGAGCGGCTGCGCGCCGAGCTCGGCTTCGCGCCCGCGCAATGCGCACATATCGGGGACGACATTCCCGACCTGCCCGTGCTGGCGCGCTGTGGTCTCGCCGTGACGGTGCCGCACGCCCCGCGCGAAGTACGGGCGCAGGCGCACTGGGTGACGGAGCGCGAGGGCGGTGCGGGCGCGGTGCGGGAGCTGTGCGATCTGCTCATCGCGGCGCACGGCGCCACCCAGCGCTTCGCGATTTCGGGGGCATGACCATGCGCCGCAGCCGTGCGCTCGTCGATCGCTGGACCGCGTGGACACCGGTGCTGCTGCTCGCCGCGCTCGCCGCGCTCACGTTCTGGCTCGATGCACAGGTGCAGGCGCCGGACACACCGCGCAACGGCGAGATGCGGCACGACCCCGACCTCTTCATGACCCATTTCCGCGCCGTGAGCTTCGACGCGTCCGGCCGGGTGCAGCAGTCGCTGACGGCGCAGCGGGCCCAGCATCATCCGGACGACGAGAGCGTCGACTTCACGGCGCCGTCACTCGTCATCACCGACGCCGCGCGGCCGCGCATGACGGTCACCTCCGATGCCGGAACGCTTTCCGGCAACCGCGAGACGGTGCTGTTCCGCGGTAATGTCGTCGCGACGCGCGATGCGCCGAGCAGCAAGGACGCCGCCACCGACAGCATGGGCGCGGTGAAACTCAGCACCGATTTCCTGCGCGTCATTCCTGCCAAGGGTCTGGCCGAGACCGACCGACCCGTGACGATCGAGGAGTCGCGTGGAATAATCCATGGCGTCGGCGCCACGCTCGACAACCAGACCCGCACGATGAAGATCAAATCCGGCGTGCAGGGAAGCTTCCAGCCCCAATCCCCCAGGTAATGAGTCTCCGTTCCTTTCCCGTCACGGCGGCGGCGCTGTCGCTCGCCGTCGCCTTCCTCGCCGCAGCGCCGCTCGCCCACGCCGAGAAGGCGGATCGCAACAAGCCGATCAACTATTCGGCCGAAACCGGTGATGTCAACATCCAGACCAAGGTTGGCACCCTGACCGGCAACGTCGTCATCACGCAGGGCACGCTGACGATCCACGCCGACAAGGTCGTGTTCCGCCAGAACACCGACAACACGCTGTCGGCGACCGCATTCGGCAATCCGGTGAGCTTTCGTCAGAAGCGCGACGGCGTCGAGGAATATTACGAGGGCTTCGCGCAGCGCGGCGAGTACGACGGCAGCAAGGACCTGCTGCAGCTCTACGACCGCGCCCTGCTTCGCCGCGGCGGCGACGAGATCCGCAGTAACTACATCTCCTACAACACCGCAACCGAGCTGTTCAAGGCGGAGGGACGCGCGAGCACCACGCCGGGCCAGGAGGCCGACAAATCCGGCGCCCGCGTCCGTGGCGTGTTCCAGCCCAAGAGCGAGCCACCCGCCAAGGCCGACGCGAAGGGACAGCCGGCAAAGGCTGCGGGCCCCGCCGTGACGCTCAAGCCCGCCGGGGAGGTCGTGCCCTCCAGGAGCAAGTGAGCTCCGCGGTGGCATTCCCGGCCCGACGCATGCGCGCGACCCGCGGCGGCCGTCGCGCTGCCGACGCGCATTGCGGCCCTCGGTGCAGCCGCTGGCGGCCCGGTCGATGAGCCAGCTTTCCGTCGCGCGCCTCGAGAAACGCTACAAGGCACGCACCGTCGTGCACGACGTGTCGCTCGACGTCGCCAGCGGCGAAGTCGTCGGGTTGCTCGGACCCAACGGTGCCGGCAAGACCACGTGCTTCTACATGATCGTCGGTCTGGTCGCCGCCGACGGCGGACGCATCGAGCTCGATGGGCGTGACCTCTCCCGCATGCCGATCCATGCGCGGGCGCGGCTCGGCCTTTCGTACCTGCCACAGGAGGCATCGATCTTCCGCAAGCTTTCGGTGGCGGAGAACGTGCGCGCGATCCTCGAGATGCAGGACCTGGAGGACGACGCCATCGCCAATCGGCTGGATGCCTTGCTCGAGGATCTCTCGATTGCGCATCTTGCCGAGGCGCCGGCCGTCAGCCTCTCCGGCGGCGAGCGGCGGCGGGTCGAGATCGCGCGTGCGCTTGCGACGCGTCCGCGCTTCATCCTGCTCGACGAGCCGTTCGCCGGCGTCGACCCGATCGCGGTGCTCGACATCCAGAAGATCATCGGGTTCCTCAAGGAACGCGGGATCGGCGTGCTCATCACGGACCACAACGTGCGCGAGACGCTCGGCATCTGCGACCGTGCCTACATCATCAACGAAGGGCGCGTGCTGGCATCGGGCGCGCCGGGCGAGATTGTTTATAATGAGGCCGTCAGGAAGGTCTACCTGGGAGAGCACTTCCGGCTCTAGAAAACTCTGAACAACACGACGCGCGAGGCGTTCGAGGATCTCGACGGCCGGCACGCAACATGAAGCAAACGCTCCAACTCAAGCTCAGCCAGCACCTCACGCTGACCCCGCAGCTGCAGCAGTCCATCCGGCTGCTGCAGCTTTCGACCGTCGAGCTCAACGCCGAGGTCGAGCGCATGCTCCAGGAGAATCCGCTGCTCGAGAAGGCGGACGGCGACGATGAAGGGGCGCCGGAGGCTGCTGCGGTCGCCGGTGCTGCGGCTACCGCGACCACCGAAGTCCGCACCGAGGCAGTCGACGACCGCGAGCGCGCGAACCGCGACGAGCGCGAATCTCCGTTCGAAGGCGCCGACCGTCCCGATTTCGAGGACTACTCCTCCGGTGACGGCGAGTGGGGCAGCGGCGGCGGCGGGACCGACCAGGACGACGAGGGCTTCTACCCGCAGCAGGTGGCGACCAGCACGCTGCGCGATCATCTCCTGTCGCAGCTCGCGGTCATGAACCTGCCCGACCGCGATCGCCTACTCGTCGGCGCGCTGATCGACGCGCTCGACGACGACGGCTATCTCACGTCGTCGCTGGAGGAGATTGCCGAGCTCTTTCCTCCCGAAGCGGCGCTCGAGCCGGAAGAGCTGTCGATTGCGCTCAAGTACCTGCAGAGCTTCGAGCCGGCGGGCGTCGGCGCGCGCGACGCCGCCGAATGCCTCGCTTTGCAGCTCAAGGCGCTGCCCGAGTCGACACCGTGCCGCGCCGATGCGCTGGTCGTCGTCAATGGCCACCTCCCGCTGCTCGCCGCCCGCGACTTCGCCAAGCTGAAGCGCCTCCTGCACACCGACGACGCCGGGGTGCGCGCCGTGCGACTGCTGATCACCAGCCTGAATCCCCGTCCGGGCGCGACCTTCGCCAAGGCCGAAGCGAACTACGTGATTCCCGACGTGGTGGTGCGCAAGCTCCGCGGGCAGTGGGTCGCCTCGCTCAACGAGGCGGCGATGCCCAAGCTTCGCCTCAACCGCATCTACGCCGACATCCTGACGCGCAACCGCGAGTCGTCGAACCAGCAGCTCGCGGCGCACCTGCAGGAAGCCAAGTGGCTCATCCGCAACGTGCAGCAGCGCTTCGAGACGATCCTGCGCGTCGCCCAGGCCATCGTCGAGCGGCAGCGCCGCTTCTTCGAACACGGGGATGTCGCGATGCGCCCGATGGTGCTGCGCGAGATCGCCGACATGCTCGGCCTGCACGAGTCGACGATCTCCCGCGTCACGACGCAGAAGTACATGCTGACGCCGCGCGGCACGTACGAGCTCAAGTATTTCTTCGGCAGCCACGTGGCCACCGACACCGGCGGGGCATGCTCCGCGACCGCGATCCGCGCGCTGATCAAGCAGCTCATCGGGGCGGAGGACCCGAAGACGCCGCTGACCGACAGCCGCATCGCCGATCTGCTCGGCGATCAGGGCATCGTGGTGGCGCGGCGCACCATCGCCAAGTACCGGGAGGCACTGCAAATTCCTCCCGTCAACCTGCGCAAGGCGCTGTGACGCATGCCGTTCGGGGGCTGCTCCTCGCGCTGCACGGCGCCTCGCGCAATCCGGCAGCAGACATGAGGAGCGTTTGATGAACCTGAACCTCACCGGCAATCACCTCACCATCACTCCCGCGATTCGCGATTACGTCCTCGCGAAACTGGAACGCGTGAAGCGGCACTTCGATCACGTCATCGAGGTAAACGCCGTGTTGTCGGTGGAAAAGCTCCAGCACCGCATCGAAGTCAACCTGCATACCCGCGGCAAGGACATCCACATCGAGGCGATCGAAGCCGACATGTACGCGGCGATCGACCTCATGGCCGACAAGCTCGACCGGCAGGTGCTCAAGCACAAGGAAAGGCGCCACGGCAACCGGCACGAGGTCGCCGCCATCAAGCGCGAAGGCGCCGCCGAGGAGACGCCCCCCGCCGCACCCACCGCGGGTACGGCCTGATCACGGAGGATCGCTCGTCCGGTCATGCGTGGACGCCGATAGAACTAGCGTATACTTTTTTGCATTCACGGCGGGCCGTCAGGGCGATGACTGAGCGCTGACTGTCCGCCGTTTGTTTTGCGCTCGCGCCGCGTGCGCACCGTACCCGCCGATGAGCCAGATCGCCGACCTCCTGCCTGCCGCCAATGTCCTGCTCGGGCTCGACGCGCCGTCGAAGGCACGGCTGTTCGACGCCATCGGCTCGCTGTTCGAGGGCAACCGCGGTCTTCCCCGGCACACGGTGGTCGATAGTCTGTCCGCACGCGAGAAGCTCGGCTCGACCGGCCTCGGGCAGGGCATCGCCATCCCGCACGGGCGCATCAAGGGTCTGCAGGAAGCGCAGGGCGCCTTCGCCCGGCTCGCCTCGCCGATCGCGTTCGACGCCCCGGACGGCAAGCCCGTGAGCCAGGTATTCGTGCTGCTCGTCCCCGAGCACGCGACGGAGCAGCATCTGCAGCTCCTGTCGGAACTGGCGCAGATGTTCTCCGACCGCGGATTTCGCGACCAGCTCGCCGCGGCCGACACCGCCGAAACGCTGCATCGGCTGTTTCGCGACTGGCATTCCGGCAGCTAGCGCCGAGGCGTGATGAGCGGCGACACCTTCATGCTGCGGCAGGTCAGTGTCCAGAAGCTCTTCGAGGACAATCAGGCGCGGCTCGGCCTGACCTGGCTGGCCGGCCGGCAGGGCGGCAACAAGGTGCTGACCGGCGAGTCGACGCTCAAGCCGACCATCGGCCAGGTCGGCCACATGAACTTCATCCATCCGTTTCGCATCCAGATCCTCGGCGCGGCGGAGATCACGTACCTGTCGGAACTGTCGCCCTCGGTGCTGATGCAGTCGGTGGACCGCCTGTTCACCCTCGAGCTCGTCGCCATCGTCGTCGCCAACGGCGAGCCGGTGCCGCCCTACCTCGCCGAGAAGTGCAACAGCCAGCACATCGCGCTGTTCTCCTCCACCCAACCATCGCCGCACCTCGTGGACGTGGTCCGCATCTACCTGTCACGGATGCTCGCCGAGGTCGCGACGCTGCACGGCGTGTTCCTCGACGTGCTGGAGATGGGCGTGCTCATCACCGGCGCCTCGGCCATCGGCAAGAGCGAGCTCGCGCTCGAGCTCATCTCGCGCGGCAACGGTCTCGTCGCCGACGACATCGTGGAGTTCTACCGCATCTCGCCCGACACGCTGGAAGGCCGCTGTCCCGGGGTGCTGCGCGACTTCCTCGAGGTCCGTGGCATCGGCATCCTGAACATCCGCACGATCTTCGGCGAGACGGCCGTGCGTCCGCGCAAGCTGCTGCGTCTCGTGGTGCACCTCGAAGACCACAGCAACGAGGCCTTTTCCGAGCTCGACCGGCTGCAGGTCAACGCGACGTATCAGGAGATCCTCGGCGTGCCGATCCGCAAGGTGACCATTCCCGTTGCCGCGGGCCGGAATCTCGCCGTGCTGGTCGAGGCCGCGGTGCGCAACTTCGTGCTCAACCAGCGCGGCATCGACAGCACGCAGGAATTCATCGACCGGCAGCAGAAGCTCATGGAAGACAGTGGCTGACATGACGCCTCATCGGTCGCGGCGGTGGTCCTGCACGGTGGCGGGTGCAACGCCACGGCGCGCGGCGGGCACGCTGCCGCGACTCTGATCTCCGATGGATCTCCTGCTCATCGGCGGCGTATCGGGCTCGGGCAAGAACGTCGCCCTGGGCGCGCTCGAGGATTCCGGCTACTACGTGGTCAACAATCTGCCTCCGCCCATGCTGCGGGATACGGCGCGCTATCTCGCCGAAGCCGGCCGGCATCGCGTGGCGATCGCACTCGACGTCAAGACGGGTCCCGGCCTGCCCAAGCTCGTCGACTCCATCGCGGCGCTGCGCGAGGCCGGCTGGACCGTGCGCTTCATGTACCTCGACGCCCGGACCGAGACGCTGGTGAAGCGCTTTTCCGAGACGCGCCGCCGGCACCCGTTCTCGAGCGACGCGCGCACGCTGACCGAGGCCATCGAATACGAGCGGAGCCTGCTGCTCGACGCCCGCTCGCTCGGCTTCGTGTTCGACACCAGCGATCTCCCCGCCGCCGCCCTGCGGCGCTGGATCAAGGATTTCGTGAGCGTCGACGCCACGCGACTCATGCTGCTGTTCGAGTCGTTCGGCTTCAAGCACGGGGTGCCGCTCGATGCGGACCTGGTGTTCGACGTGCGCTGCCTCCCCAATCCGCATTACGAGCCCGCCCTGGCCCCGCTCACCGGGCGCGACGGCGACGTCGTCACGTTCCTCGAGGCCATCCCCGAAGTCGAGCGCATGTACATGGACATCTATTCGTTCGTCGCCGGGTGGCTTCCCGACTATGCGCGCGACAACCGCAACTACCTGACGGTGGCGATCGGCTGCACCGGTGGGCGACACCGTTCGGTCTATTTCGTCGAGCGCCTGGCACGGGCGTTCTCGCCGCGTTACCAGGTGCTCGTGCGTCACCGCGAGCTCGACTGATGCGTCGCATCACGCTGGCGTTGACCGGCGCGTCCGGCATGCCCTACGGCGTGCGTCTGCTGCAGTGCCTGCTGGATGCCCGCTGTCGCGTCGCGCTTCTCTATTCGCAGGCCGCGCAGATCGTCGCGCGCCAGGAGTGCGACCTGATCCTGCCGGTCCAGCCGCGCGAGGCCGCACGCCAGTTGCGCGAGCGCTTCGGCGCGACCGACGAGCAGCTCGTCGTGCACGGCCGCGACGACTGGATGGCCCCGATCGCCTCCGGCACCAACCCGAGCGACGCGATGGCCATCTGTCCGTGCACGATGGGCACACTCGCCGCCATCGCGCACGGTCTCGCCGACAACCTGATCGAGCGGGCGGCCGACGTCATGCTGAAGGAGCGCCGGCCGCTCGTGCTGGTGCCGCGCGAGACGCCGCTGTCCGCCATTCACCTGGCCAACATGCTGACGCTCGCCCAGGCGGGCGCCGTCATCGTGCCGCCGGCTCCCGGCTTCTACGCGCGTCCTCGCACCGTCGAGGAGCTGGTGGACTTCGTGGTCGCCCGCGTGCTCGATCACCTGCAGGTGCCGCATGCGCTCGGCCCCTGCTGGGGTGCGGACGCGCCGCCGCGCACGCTGTCGGCCTGAAGCCATGGCGCGCGACCCCGCCGTCTCGCGCGAGCTCCGCGTGCCGCTCTTCCCGCTGCATGCCGTACTGTTTCCAGGCGGTGTGCTGCCGCTGCGCATCTTCGAGCAGCGCTACGTCGCAATGTTCAAGGAGTGCCTGCGCGACGATGCGCCGTTCGGGGTGTGCCGCATTCTGTCCGGCAGCGAAGTCCTGTCCCCAGGCGTGGACGCCGCGACGTCGGGACCCCAGTTCGCGCCCTTCGGCACCCTCGCCCGCATCACGCAATGGGACATGCCGCAGCTCGGGATCCTGCACGTGCAGGTCGAAGGCACGGCGCGCTTCACGGTCGCCCAGCACGTCGTGCAGGACGATGGCCTGGTGACGGGCTCGATCAGGACACTCCCAGCGGAGCCCGCGCACGCCTTGCCGGAGGCGTTCGCACCGCTCGCCGAACTGCTGGAGCTCCTCGCCACGCGCATCGGCCCGCAGCAGTTTCCCGCCGGACGACGTCTCGAGGACGCGTCGTGGGTCGGCTATCGCCTCGCCGAGCTGTTGCCTCTTCCGCTGTCCATCAAGCAGAGCATGCTCGAGATCAACGACGCCGACGTGCGCCTCGCGGTCCTCGCGCGCTTTCTCAGGGAACAGCAGCTTCTCTGAGCGGCGCGGGCGCCTCGGCCGCCGGGGCACCGCGATCCGGTGCATGCGGCCGGTATAATTTCGGCATTGCACGAAGAATCCGGAGCGAACGTGGCTGGCCACAGCAAGTGGGCGAACATCAAGCATCGCAAGGCGGCGACCGATGCGAAGCGCGGCAAGATCTTCACCCGGCTGATCAAGGAGATCACGGTGGCTGCACGTCTCGGCGGAAGCGATCCCAACGCGAATCCGCGGCTGCGTCTCGCCGTCGACAAGGCGATGGCCAACAACATGCCCAAGGATACGATCGAGCGGGCAAGCAAGCGCGGCGCCGGCGAGCTCGACGGCGTGAACTACGAGGAGGTGCGCTACGAAGGCTATGGCATCAATGGCGCCGCGGTGATCGTCGACTGCATGACGGACAACCGCACGCGCACGGTCGCCGACGTACGACACGCGTTCTCCAAGTATGGCGGCAATCTCGGCACCGACGGGTCGGTCGCCTTCCTGTTCAAGCATTGCGGCCAGATCGTGTTCCCGCCCGGAACCGACGAGGACAAGCTCATGGAAGCGGCGCTGGAAGCCGGGGCCGATGACGTGATCACCAACGAGGACGGGAGCATCGAGGTGATCACCGGGCCGTACGATTTCGTGACCGTGCGCGACCGGCTTGCCGCGGCCGGCTTCAAGGCCGACTTCGCGGAGGTGACAATGAAACCCTCCACCGAGGTCGCGATGGAGGGCGAGGACGCCGCGCGCATGCAGAAGCTGCTCGATGCGATCGAGGCCATCGACGACGTGCAGGAGGTCTACACGACCGCCACGCTCGAGGAGGACTGACGTGCGGCCGACCGGCGCCCCGTGCCGCGGGCTCCGATTGCCATGATCGATCGCGCATCGGATCGCCGCATCCTGGGCATCGATCCGGGATTGCGCGTGACCGGCTTCGGGGTCATCGCCTGCACCGGATCGCGCCTGACCTATCTCACGTGCGGCTGCATTCGCAGCACCGGAGGCGACCTGCCGCAGCGGCTGGGGGTCATCCTGCGTGATCTCGCCGAAGTCATCGCCCGCGAGCAGCCGACGGAAGTCGCCATCGAGAAGGTGTTCGTGAACGTCAATCCGCAATCCACGCTGCTGCTTGGCCAGGCACGCGGCGCCGCGATCTCCGCCGCCGTTCTCGCCGCGCTTCCGGTGGCGGAATACACCGCACTGCAGGTCAAGCAGGCGGTGGTCGGCCACGGCAAGGCCGCCAAGGAGCAGGTGCAGGAGATGGTGCGCCGGCTGCTGAATCTCCCCGGGACGCCTTCCCCCGACGCGGCCGATGCACTCGCCTGCGCGATCTGCCACGCGCATGGCTCGAGCGGGCTTGGCGCGCTGCGCGAGTCCGGGTACCGCGTGCGCGCGGGACGCCTGATCTGAGCGGCCCGTTGCTCGACAACGACACGCCGCGCATGCCGGCCGCCGTGATCTTCGACATGGACGGGCTCATGCTGGACACCGAGCCCCTCGCCGCCCGGGCGTGGACCGATGCGGCGCAGGCGCTCGGCGTGGATTTCGATCACGCCGTCACCCTCCGGCTCATCGGCCGCAACTTCGCCGACTGCCAGCGCCTGATCGTCGAGCATCACGGCCCGTCGTATCCGGTCGATGCGCTGATGCGCAGCTGGCACGCGGCGTACGACGGCATCGTCGAGCGTGAAGGGATCGCGCTCAAGACCGGCCTGCTCGAGCTGCTCGCGTGGCTCGAGTCGCGCCGCATTCCCAAGGCGGTCGCGACCTCGACCCGACGCTCGCGCGCGATCGCCAAGCTGCTGCACACGGGGCTGCTGGAGCGCTTCGCGACCCTGGTCGGCGGCGATGAAGTGGAGTGTGGCAAGCCGGCACCGGACATCTTCGTCGAGGCGGCGACACGACTCGGCATCGCGCCCGTAAAGTGCATCGTGCTCGAGGATTCCGAGCCTGGCGTTCGCGCCGCACTCGCCGGCGGCATCCGGCCGATCATGGTGCCGGATCTGCATGCGCCGCCGCCGGACCTCGTCCGTGCGAACGTGCTGGTGCTGTCGTCGCTGCACGACGTGCGCCTGCACTTCGAGCGCCTCGCGGGCTGACGCGCCGTGCGCACGTGTGCACACGGTGCGTGCGATAATCCCGCGAACATGGCGCGCCTTCAATGATCGGTCGTCTTTCCGGCGTCCTGCTCGAAAAGAACCCACCCCAGGTGCTGGTCGAGGTGCAGGGCGTCGCCTACGAGGTCGACGTGCCGATGAGCACGTTCTACAACCTGCCGCAGATGGGCGAGCGGGTGGTGCTCTTCACCCATCTGGTCGTGCGCGAGGATGCGCATCTCCTGTACGGCTTCGGCAGCGACAACGAGCGGCGCGCGTTCCGGCAGCTCTTGAAGATCAGCGGCGTCGGCGCGCGCATCGCGCTCGCGGTGCTGTCGGGCCTTTCCGTCGCGGAGCTCGCCCAGGCCGTGACGCTGCAGGAGACCGGCCGGCTGACGAAGATCCCGGGGATCGGCAAGAAGACCGCCGAGCGCCTGCTGCTCGAGCTCAAGGACAAGCTGGGCGTCGACCTGGGCACCGCCGTCGGCGTGAACCGCGCGCCACCGGCATCGGCGGACATCACGCACGCGCTGCTCGCGTTGGGCTACAGCGATCGCGAGGCCGTCGCCGCGGTGAAGCAACTGCCGGAAGGCCTCGCCGTCGCCGACGGCATTCGCCAGGCCCTCAAGGTCCTCGCCAAGGCATGAGCCGCCACGTCCCTTCGGTGATCGCGATGCGTTCGTGCCGCGACATGCTCTTCCGCTCCTTGCGGACGGGAGCCGCGTCATGATCGAGAACGACCAGCTGCATCGCGTGGTCGCGCCCAAGGCGGCGGGGCCGCAGGAGGAAATCGTCGAGCGGGCGCTGCGCCCGCGCGCGCTCGACGAATACGTTGGCCAGGAGAAGATCCGCGCCCAGCTGTCGATCTTCGTGCAGGCGGCGCGGCAGCGCAAGGAAGCGCTCGATCACGTGCTGTTGTTCGGGCCGCCGGGGCTCGGCAAGACCACGCTGTCGCACATCATCGCCCACGAGCTCGGCGTGAACCTCCGCCAGACTTCCGGGCCGGTGCTGGAGCGCGCCGGGGACCTTGCCGCACTGCTGACGAATCTCGAGCCGAACGACGTCCTGTTCATCGACGAGATCCATCGCCTGTCGCCGGTGGTCGAGGAGATCCTCTATCCGGCGCTCGAGGACTTCCAGATCGACATCATGATCGGGGAAGGTCCGGCGGCGCGCAGCGTGAAGCTCGACCTGCCCCCGTTCACGCTCATCGGCGCGACCACGCGCGCCGGCATGCTCACCAACCCGTTGCGCGACCGCTTCGGGATCGTCGCCCGCCTGGAGTTCTACACGGCCGAAGAGCTGTGCCGCATCGTGACGCGCTCCGCCGGACTGCTCGATATCGCCATCGACCCGGACGGCGCGCTCGAGATCGCGCGCCGCTCGCGCGGCACGCCGCGCATCGCCAACCGCCTGCTGCGCCGCGTGCGCGACTATGCACAGGTGCGCGCCGACGGTGCCATCACGCGGCCGGTGGCCGATGCGGCCCTCGTGATGCTCGACGTCGACGGCGTCGGCCTCGACGTCATGGACCGCAAGCTCCTGCGCACCGTGCTCGACAAGTTCGCCGGCGGCCCCGTCGGCGTGGACAACCTCGCGGCCGCCATTGGCGAGGAGCGCGACACGATCGAGGACGTGCTGGAACCGTTCCTGATCCAGCAGGGTTATCTGCAACGCACCTCGCGCGGCCGGATGGCCACCGCGCTCTCGTACCGGCACTTCGGCCTCACGCCACCGGCCGCCGCCGCTGCCGCCGATCTCTTCCAGGCGGAGTGACGGTGAGCGAGGGTGCAGGCGCGACCTTCGAGCTCGCCGTGCGCGTTTATTACGAGGACACCGATGCCGCCGGAGTCGTGTACTACGCCAATTACCTGCGCTACATGGAGCGTGCCCGCACCGAATGGCTGGCGGCGCTCGGCATGGAGCTGTCGCTGCTCGAACGGGAACACCGCGTCGCTTTCGTGGTCCACCGCGTGGACATCGAGTACCTCCGGCCCGCGCGTCTCGGGGATCGCCTGCTGGTGGGCGTCAGGCCGATCGAGCACGGACGCTCCCGCCTGGTCCTCGAACAGCGCGTGATGCGCAATAACGAACCCCTCACCCGCGCCCGCGTCACGCTGGCGTGCCTCGACCCCGTGCAATGGCGGCCGGCCCGGATCCCGGGCACGCTGCTGGAGCGCCTCGACCCTCGCGCATGAACGTCCATCCCGACCTCTCGTTCGTCACCCTGATCACGCAGGCATCCGTCGTGGTGCAGGCGATCCTCGCCCTGCTCATCGGCCTGTCACTTTGGTCGTGGTCGCAGATCTTCCTGAAGATGTTCCAGCTGAAGCGCACGATCGGCGACACCAACCGGTTCGAGGACGAGTTCTGGAAAGGCGGTGACCTCAATGCGCTCTACCAGCGGGTGGCGCAGTCACGCCACACCGGCAGCATGGAGCAGATCTTCAGCGCCGGGTTTCGCGAGTACTCGAAGCATCGCAAGCAGGGCAGCGCTTCAGCCGTCACCCTCGACAGCGCGCGCCGCGCCATGCGCGCTGCGTACCAGCGCGAGATCGATGGCCTGGAGGCGCACCTTGCGGGGCTTGCGACGGTGGGCTCCGTCAGTCCCTACATCGGGCTTTTCGGAACGGTGTGGGGCATCATGAACGCCTTCCGGGGGCTCGCGAACGTGAGCCAGGCGACCCTCGCCCAGGTGGCGCCCGGCATTGCCGAGGCGCTGATCGCCACGGCCATCGGGCTCTTCGCCGCGATTCCGGCGGTGGTCGCGTACAACCGCTACACGCACGATGTCGATCGTCTCGCCGTGCGCTACGAGACGTTCATCGAGGAATTCTCGAACATCCTGCAACGCCAGTGATGCGCGTTTTCCATCCCACCGCCGATCCCTGAACCGTGCGCCAGCGCAAGTCCATCAACCAGATCAACGTGGTGCCGTACATCGACGTGATGCTGGTGCTGCTCGTCATCTTCATGGTGACGGCGCCACTCGTCACGCCCGGCGAGATCACCTTGCCCACCGTCGGGCAGAAGCTGACCGTCCCGACGTCGCCGCTGCATGTCGTCCTGCGCCGCAACGGGGCCTACGCGCTGCGTGACGAACGCTCCGGGGGCTCCGAACAAACCCTGAGCCGGGAGCGGCTGATCAATGCCGTGAAGCAACGGGTCCTGGCACGTCCCGATCAGGCAGTAGTGATCGAGGCCGACAAGGGCGTGTTGTATGACGACGTGGTCACGATCCTCGATGTGCTGAAGCAGAACGGCGCCGACAAGGTCGGCCTGCTGGTCCAGCCGCCGCAGAAGTAACGGCATGCCGCCGCGTCGCAACCGTCGAATCCGCGGCCGTGGGACCGCGATCGCCCTCGCCGTCGCGGTGCACGCGCTGTTCATCGCCGTGCTGGTGTTTTCGGTCCGTTGGCAGAACCAGCAACCGGCCGTGGTGAGCGCCGAGCTGTACGCGCCGCCGACGAAGGCGACGCCAGAGCCGCAGCCGAAGCCCGTCCCGCAACCGCCGCCGCCCGAGCCGGCGCCGGTCCCTCCGTCCAAACCAGCGCCGGAGCCGAAGCCCCTGCCCAAGCCGCCGGCACCCAAGGTCGAGCGTCCGGACCCACGAGCCGCGGAGATCGCGCTCAAGGCGAAGCAGGAGGAAGAGCGCAGGAAGCGCGAACGCGACGAGGCCGCGAAAAAGGAAGCCGCGAAGAAGGAGGCGGACCGCAAGCTCGCCGAGCAGCGTGAGCGCGAGCTGGCAGATAAGAAGCGGCAGGAGACGCAGCGCCTCGCCGAGGCGCGGCAACGCCAGGCGCAGGAAGCCGAAGCGTTGCGGGCGCAGGCCGAACGTGAGCAGAAGGAGATCGACCGGGCGCGGCAACAGGCCGAACGCGAGCGCCAGGCGCAGGCAGAGGCGCAAATGCGCGCCCAGGCACGCGTCGAGGCCGATGCCCGCGCCCGCGCGGAAGCCTCGCGTGCGGAGGCGGACTACATCGCGCGCATCCAGCAGAAAGTGCGCGGGAATGTGACTCTTCCAACCGAGCTCGCGGGCAATCCGGAAGCGATCTTCGAGGTCGTGCAGTTGCCGACGGGGGAAATCATCGACGCGACCCTGCGCAAGTCGAGCGGCGTGCGGGCCTACGACGACGCCGTGCAGCGGGCGATCCTGAAATCCTCGCCGCTGCCGCGACCGTCGTCACCGGATCTTTTCCGGCGCACGCTGACCCTCAAGTTCCGGCCGCACGACTGAGGATGCCGAAGGTGAAGGCGCCGCTCAGAACGAACGCGGCTTCTTCTCCACGATCTGCATCGCGCACCAGGTCCACTCCGCCCGCTGCTCGATGAGGTCGCGCAAGCTCACGGTGTACACCGACCGGCCGGTGGTCAGGATGATGCGCCGGCCCTCCACGTACTCGACCGTCGGCACGATCAGGGTCTTGAGCGTGAGCGGCTTGTCGGGCCGCGATGGCGGGGGCAGATACAGCCCATCGAAACGCGCGCCGATCGTCGAGAGGTCGAGGCCATCGACTTCCATGCCCATCTCGGCCGCCGACTCCCGGCGTGCGTACAGGAGCACGGGCACCACACGATCGGCGATCAGCGACAGGCCTGCTTCGAAATCGTCTTTGGACACCTTGTTGAGCCGACGCACCACGCCGATCACCCACTCGGCAAGATCCGACTGGCGAACGGCGACCAGTGCGCCCAGCGCGAGGCTCTGCCCGATGCCGCCGGAAGCGGCGATCCGCAGCCCCGCGACGCTGCGGTCCTTGACCTGCCACATCGGGTCGCTGAAGGCAGACAGCGACGCCATCACGGAATCGCGGTCCTCATAGGTCCGCCGGCGCGGGCGCGACCCGTCGTTTACCGGGAATACCTCGATGTGCTCGGTCGCCTCCGGCGTGGGCCCGACGGGCTCCTCGGTCGCGAGATCGCGGCAGATGCGCGCGAGACCGACGCGCACGCGGGCCGCCACCTGCACGTTGACGCGGCGGTCACGGCGCAGGTCGGCATTGAGATTGGGTGCCACGGACGGTCGCAGGCGCTCGAGGATCGCGACCCGCTGCTGGTTGATGGTGCTGGCGCCCGGCTCGTCCTGCATCTGGGCCCGGCGCAGCGCCACGATCGCGCGTTCGAGCTGGTCGGTCAGGGCGCTGGTATCGAGGTAGCGCAGGTTCGGACCGGATTCCGCGCCGGTGCGCCGCACGAGACCGGCCTTGCCCGAGAGATCGACGCAGAAGCCTTCGTTGGAGCGCGGCACCGCATCGAGCGCGAGCCGCCGGCTCCAGGCGCGCAGCTGCGCACTCGCCCAGTCGATCTCCGCCGGTGAGAGATTGCCGGTGTTGAGCTGGTGGACCAGGAGCACGTTGATGTATTCCTGCTCGATCGTCCACTGCGTGGCGTTCGAGCCGGCGTTGACGAGGGTGGTCGGCGTGCGGTCGATGCCGAGGCCGATCGCCCGGTGGTAGAGCTGGTGCAGCTCGATCCACTTGGCGGGGATCCAGCGCTCGAAGCGGAACACGCGCAGCTTGGAGTCGGTGCCGTGGTAGTGGATGAGACGCACGAAGAGCATCGGCACGAGCGCGCGCGCGCGCGCGTTGCCCGAATCGTCGACCGTCTGCTCGAGCGCCGTGCGATAGGCGTACACGAAGCCCTGGGTCAGCTCCTGCATCGCCGCCCACAGGCGCTCGGCGAGCTGCGGCGAGGCGTCGACGTTCTCGACGTATTGCTTGATCAGCTGCCGGCGATCGGCCCCCAGGGCCGCATCGAGGAAGCCGATGGCATGAATCCGCGGCGCATCGACCGGCTTCTGGATCTGGCGCATGCCTTCGAAGGCACGCATGACGTGCTGCTGCCGCTGCATGACATCGAGCGGCGGGAGGTCGCGCAGCCATGTCGCGGCCATGCGGGGACTCTGGAGCGGATCGCTCGTGTCCCGTCCCGGGCGCAGGAAGCCGAAAACGTTGAGCGCGCTCACGATCGAAGGCAGGCGGTCATGGACTGAAGGATTCTCGGGGGGGCCAGGGCTGCGACAGGCGATCGCACGCGCGGGGGTCGAAAACTCGGCCACGGGGCGGACGAACCATCGTCGGCATCGGCGTTCCTAGATATATCGGAAAAGAAAGGCCGGTGCAAAAGGCCCCGGAGCCCTCCGTTACAATTCCTGTTGTTGCATGTCCATGGCGCAGTGCGGTTCCGCCACTGCGCCCATCCCATCCACGAGAGGTTCGGATGCTCCTGTTGCCCCGTTCACGGCGGGTTTATCACGCCCGCCGCGTTTCGTACCTCGGTCTTGCGGCCGCTGTTTTCCTGCTCGGGGGGCCGGCGCTCGCGCAATCCGGCGCGACGACAAGACTAGGCGCAGCCAGCCCTCCTTCCCCAACCGCGAGCAGCAATAACGGTGCCAAAATGACTGAACTGCAGAAGATCGATGTTAAACAAGGCGATGGCGCCGAAGCTGTCCGTGGCAAGGCCGTTCTGGTGCACTACACAGGGTGGTTGTATGACGCAACTGCGCCAGATCATCACGGGAAGAAGTTCGACAGTTCGGTGGATCGCGGCCAGCCGTTCGGCTTCATTCTGGGTGCCGGCAAGGTGATCCGCGGCTGGGACGAAGGGGTCGCCGGCATGAAGGTCGGCGGCAAGCGAACGCTCATCATCCCGCCAGAGATGGGCTACGGCGAACATGGCGCGGGCGGGGTCATCCCCCCCAACGCGACGCTGGTGTTCGACGTCGAGCTCGTCGACATCCGCAGCTGACGCCGATGCTCCCGCGCGACAGTGCGCCGCATGCCGTACGGCGCCTCGATTATCGCCCGCCGGCGTTCCTCGTCGACGCGGTCGAGCTCCGCCTGGAGCTCGACCCGCATGCGACGCGCGTGACGGGCACCCTCGCCTTTCGCCGCAACCCGGCCGCGGCCGCGGTGGACCGCACGGCACCGCTGGTGCTCGACGGCGAGGGCCATCGGCAGGTGCGCGTGAGCCTCGACGGCGCAGCGCTCGACGGCACCCGCGTGGTGATCGACGAAAGCTCGCTTTGCGTGGTCGATCCGCCGGCGCAAGGGGTGCTGGTGGTCGAGAGCATCATCGATCCGGCCAGCAATGGCGCGCTGGAAGGCCTGTACCTATCCTCCGGCGTGTTCTGCACCCAATGCGAGCCGGAAGGTTTCCGGCGGATCGCCTACTTCCCCGACCGGCCCGACGTGCTCGCACGCTACACGGTGACGATCGTTGCCGATGCGGCGCAGTACCCCGTCCTCCTCTCCAACGGCAACCGCGTCGACGCGGGCACGCTGCCCGACGGCCGCGCCTTCGCGAAATGGCACGACCCGTTCCCCAAGCCGACCTACCTGTTCGCGCTGGTGGCCGGCAACCTGACGGCGCTGCGCGACACGTTCGTGACCACGTCCGGCCGCAGCGTGGCGCTCGAGATCTGGTCCACGCGCGCCAACCTGCCACGCTGCCGGCACGCGATGGAATCGCTGAAGCGCGCCATGCGCTGGGACGAGGAGCGCTTCGGCCGCGAGTACGACCTCGACACTTTCATGATCTTCTGCGCCGACGACTTCAACATGGGCGCGATGGAGAACAAGGGCCTCAACATCTTCAACAGCAGGCTGCTGCTCGCGGAACCGCAGACTGCAACGGACGACGACTTCCAGGCCATCGAGGGCGTGGTGGGGCACGAGTACTTCCACAACTGGACCGGCAATCGCGTGACATGCCGCGACTGGTTCCAGCTGTCGCTCAAGGAAGGGCTGACGGTGTTCCGGGACCAGGAGTTCTCGAGCGATCTCGGTTCGCGCGCCGTCGAGCGGATCGCCGCGGTCGCATTCCTGCGCGCGCACCAGTTCCCCGAGGATGCCGGCCCGATGGCGCATCCGGTGCGTCCCGACGAGTACCTGGAGATCAACAACTTCTATACGACGACGGTGTACGAGAAGGGTGCCGAGGTGATCCGCATGCAGCACACGCTGCTCGGCCCCGAGCGCTTCCGTCGCGGCATGGACCTTTATTTCGCGCGCCACGACGGCGCTGCGGTGACCTGCGACGATTTCGTGCAGGCGATGACGGATGCAAGCACCGCGACGGGTGGCCCCGACCTGCAGCAATTGCGTCGCTGGTATGCGCAGTCAGGCACGCCGGTGGTGCGTGCTGCGGGACACTACGATGCCACGGCGCACACGTATACGCTGGAGCTCGCCCAACACACCCCGCCAACACCTGGACAGCCGCGCAAGGAGCCGTTCCAGATTCCGGTTGCCGTCGGCCTGCTCGGGCCCGACGGCAACGACATTCTCCTGGTGCTGGAAGGCGAGGACGAGCAGGCGGCCGCGACGACGCGCGTACTGAACCTCGTCGACGGCGCACAGCAGTTCCGGTTCGTGCATGTCCCGGCACGTCCGGTGCCGTCGTTGCTGCGCGGCTTCTCGGCGCCAGTGCGGCTCGAATTCCCCTACGCCGACTCCGAGCTGGCATTCCTCGCCGCGCACGACAGCGATCCGGTGAACCGCTGGGATGCCGCACAGCGCATCTTCGTGCAGGCGATCCTGGCGCTGTCGCGCGACCTCGCCGCGTGCGAGGCGCCATCCCTGCCCGACGCCGTGCTTGCGGTCACCGAGCACCTGTTGGACGATGCCGACGCCGATCCATCGCTCGTGCGCCTGGCTCTGACCCCGCCCGAGCTCAGCTACCTTGCCGGGCTGGTCGACGAGATCGACGTGGAGGCGCTCGTCGGCGCGCGGGAATTCCTCGTCGCCGAACTCGCGCGCGCGGCACGACCGCGCTGGGAAGCGGTGTATGCCCGCCATCGCCGGGACGGCCCCTACCTCCCGGCACAGGAGCAGATCGGCGCGCGCAGTCTGCGCAACCTGTCGCTGCGTTATCTGGGCGCCATCGACGACGAGGGGACCCGCGCGCTGGCGATCGCGCAGTTCGATGCCGCCGACAACATGACCGACGCCATCGGCGCCCTGGCGGCGGTGAATCACGGCGACTCGCGCGTGCGTGAGCGGCTCTTCGCGTGCTTCGAGGCGCGCTGGCGGGACGAGCCGCTGGTGCTCGACAAATGGTTCGCGCTGCAGGCGATGGCGTTGCGTCCCGACACCCTGCCGCGGGTGCGCATGCTCCTCGAGCATCCGCGCTTCAACCTGCGCAACCCGAACCGGGTACGATCGCTCGTCGCCTCCTTCGCGTTGCGCAACTGGCCGGGCTTTCACGCGCCCGACGGCAGCGGCTATGCGTTCGTAGTCGAGCAGATCGCGGTGCTCGATCGCATCAATCCCCACATCTCATCGACCCTCGCGAGCGCGTTCAATCAATGGCGGCGGTTCGCCGAGCCCCGACGGGGCATGCAGCGCGCCACGCTCGAAGGACTGGCCCGCCAGCGCGACCTCTCGCCGGATCTGCAGGAGATCGTCAGCCGCAACCTGGCGGGATAACGCCAGACTCGAGGCACGTCGCGTCGCGGCCCCCGCACCGTCGAATGAGCGTCACGCTTGCCGGGATCGGCCGCATGCCCAGCACGCTTGCTGGGTCGGCCGCCAGCGCCGACTCGCCCCAGTCGCATCCCCGCAAGAAAGCCGCGGGGGCCCTGCTCCTAGGCTCGCGTCGCGGCCTCCCCACCCTCCAATGCGCGTCACGTTGCCGGGGTCGGCCGCCAGCGCCGACTCGCCCCAGTCGCATCCCCGCCGGGGCCCCTGCTCCTAGGCTCGCGTCGCGGCCTCCACACCGTCGAATGAGCATCACGCTTGCCGGGGCCGGCCGCCAGCGCCGACTCGCCCCGGTCGCATCCCCGCAAGAAAGCCGCGTGGGCCCTGCTCCTAGGCTCGCGTCGCGGCCTCCGCACCCTCCAATGCGCGTCACGTTGCCGGGGTCGGCCGCCAGCGCCGACTCGCCCCAGTCGCATCCCCGCAAGAAAGCCGCGGGGGCCCTGCTCCTAGGCTCGCGTCGCGGCCTCCGCACCCTCCAATGCGCGTCACGTTGCCGGGGTCGGCCGCCAGCGCCGACTCGCCCCAGTCGCATCCCCGCAATAAAGCCGCGGGGGCCCTGCTCGTAGGCTCGCGTCGCGGCCTCCGCACCCTCCAATGCGCGTCACGTTGCCGGGGTCGGCCGCCAGCGCCGACTCGCCCCAGTCGCATCCCCGCAAGAAAGCCGCGTGGGCCCTGCTCCTAGGCTCGCGTCGCGGCCTCCGCACCCTCCAATGCGCGTCACGTTGCCGGGGTCGGCCGCCAGCGCCGACTCGCCCCAGTCGCATCCCCGCAATAAAGCCGCGGGGGCCCTGCTCGTAGGCTCGCGTCGCGGCCTCCGCACCCTCCAATGCGCGTCACGTTGCCGGGGTCGGCCGCCAGCGCCGACTCGCCCCAGTCGCATCCCCGCAATAAAGCCGCGGGGGCCCTGCTCCTAGGCTCGCGTCGCTACCAGTACGTCTCGACGGTAAAGTGTCCTGGCTCGCGACGCCGGTGTCGGCGCATGCCGAGTGTTTCCAGCATCTTCTGCGTGTCCTCGACCATCGCCGGATTGCCGCACAGCATCACGTGCGAGTTGTCCGGGGATAGCGGGATGCCCGCGCGCATTTCGAGACGACGATCGGCAATCGCCGCGGGAATGCGGCCCTGCAGTGCGCCGGGATGTGCCTCGCGACTGACGAACGGAATGTAGGTGAACGCGCCGGCATGCGCCGCGCCGATGCCGGCGATCTCCTCGCGATACGTGAGTTCCTCCGCATGCCGTACGGCGTGCACGAGGACGCAACGCTCGAACTTGGCCCACACGTCCGGGGTGCGCAGGATCGACAGGAACGGACCGAGGCCCGTGCCGGTGGCGAGGCACCAGACGACCTCCGTATCGGGCAGCTCCGGCACGGTGAAAAAGCCGTTGGCGCGCGGCAGCAGCCACACCGCGTCGCCCGGATCCAGGCGCGCGAGCCGTGGCGACAGCGGCCCTTCGGGAACGATGATGAAATAGAACTCGTGCGGCGAGGCGAGCGGGCTGTTCACGAACGAATAGGGCCGCCCGAGCATTTCCTCGCGCGAGCCCGGCGGCGCCGGCAATGCAAGCCGGGCGAACTGTCCCGCCTCGAACGTGACCTCGGGCGCCTCGACCTGCAGCGAGAAAAGGCTTTGGGTCCAGCTTCGCCTGCCGACGACCTTTCCCTGCACCCACTTGGCCATGTGCGCCGTCGCGACCGGTAAAATCGCGATTATGCCTTCTGCACCGCAGCGCTCGACCAACCCGCTGGTGCGTCGAGGCAAGCTGGTGCTGCTGCGTCCTCCCGCGCGTTCCGACGAGGCGGCCTTTCTCGAGGCTGTCGCCGCCAGCAGGAAGCTCCATGCGAACTGGGTGCGTCCCCCTGCCACGCCGGCAACGTTCAGGGTGTATCTGCGGCGTTATGCCGGCGAGCCGCTGCGCGATCTCCAGAGCGCGCGCCATCTGGGCTTCGTCGTTTGCGAGCGCACCAGTGGAGCGCTGGCCGGCGTGTTCAACTTCAGCGAGATCATCCACGGCGCCCTGCAGAGCGCCTTCCTCGGCTACTTCGCCTTCTCCGGCATGGAAGGCCGCGGCCTCATGCGCGAAGGCCTTGGTCTTGCACTCGACCAGGCTTTCGGCGCAGTCGGCCTCCACCGTGTCGAGGTCAACATCCAGCCGGTCAACGTGCGCTCGATTCGCCTCGTGGAAGCGGTGGGCTTCCGCCGCGAAGGCTTTTCGCCGCGCTACGTGAAGGTCGGCGGGCGCTGGCGCGATCACCTGCGATTCGCCCTGCTCGCGGACGAGTGGCGGCAGCTGCGCCCGCGACGGCGATGAAGATGCCCCGCGCGCTCGCAGCGCTGGCTTGCGCCGCGCTGCTGCTGTGCGGCTGCGCGACACGCCTCGTGGATCGAAATGCACCGAAGATCGTCGAGAACAACGAGATCGCGCCGTACGCGACGTACCAGGAATGCCTGCTCCTGGAGCAAGGCGAGCGCCTCGACTTCCGGTTCGAGAGCAGCGAGCCGCTCCATTTCGACCTCCGTTACCGCGATGCGGGCGCGACGGTGCTGCCCCTCGTGCGCGATGGCACGCGCGAGTTCGCGAGCATGTATCCCGTCCCGGCGACCCGCGCCTACTGTCTCGCGTGGGAAGCGGGCGCTGCTGGCGCGCGGCTCGACTATCGCTTCACCGTGCACCCCGCCACGCCATGAACGGGCAGTCGACGGTCGTGCTCGATCTCGCCGGCGCGCCCATCGATCATTTCGTGGGCATCACGCGCTCGTTCCGCTTTGCACGGGAGGCCATCGGCAACTGCCGCGCAGGGGTGGCGGATGCCGCCTGCGCGTTTGCCTCGGCGCGCCTCTGTGGCAGTCGGGACCAGCCGGCAGGTCTGGTTGCCGCCGTTCGCCGCCCACCCCTTGTGGGCTCAGCCGTGTCTAGACGTCTTGCGCCGCCCTGAGTGGCTGCAGGCGCGAGGCGAAGCCGGCGAGCGCGGCCCGATCGAGCTTTCCCGCCCGAGTCTGCGGCAGCCTTTCGGCAAAGACGATGTGGCGCGGCTGCTTGTGCCCGGCGAGATGCCGCTCGATGTAATCGCGCAACCGCGTGACGGTCGCGATATGCCGGTCCGCGACCAGCACCGCCGCGACGGCTTGCCCCCAAACTGCGTCGGGCAGACCGAATACGGCGGCGGCATGCACGCCGGGACACGCGACCAGCGCATTCTCGACTTCGACCGGATACACGTTCTCGCCACCGGTCACGATGAGATCGTGCCGGCGCGCATGCACATGAAGGAAGCCGTCGCGATCGAACTCGCCGAGGTCGCCCGTATCGAGCCATGCGTCGGGCGCACGCGGCGACTCGTCCCAGTACCGCTGCATCACCACCGGGCCACGCACTTCGATGCGCCCGTCGCGCACCCGCACGTCGATATCCGGCAGCGGCACGCCGACACCGTGCGCGGCGGACGCGAAGCGCAATGCGTAGGGAGTCGTCGTCACCTGCGAGCAGGTTTCCGTGAGGCCATACGTGACGAGCACGGGCAGCCGCCGTTCGGTCGCGCACTCCACGAGGCTTGGCGCGGCAGCGGCGCCGCCGAGCAGGATCGCCCGCAGGCTGTCGCCGCCCACCCATCCGGGATGCTCGTCGAGCAACCGCGTCAGCATCGTCGGGACGAGCGACACGAGCGTCGCGCGTTGCGCGCGCATGCGCTCGATGAAGTGCGGCACGTCGAACTGCGCTTCGAGTGCCACGCACCGTCGCGCGACGAGGCAACGCGTGAGGATCGAGAGCCCACCGACGTGGGCGAGCGGCATGCAGAGCATCCAGCAGTCGTCGTCGCGCCACCCGAGGTTGGCCTCGCTTGCCAGCGCCGACGCCTCCATCGCCGCGCGCGTCAGGATGGCCGCCCGGGGCGTGCCCGTCGTTCCCGAGGTGTGGATCACCGCGCACGCGTCGGCGGTGCCGAGGGGGCCGCGTTCGGCCGCGGCGACGAGCAGCGTGTCGCGCTCGCCGGGGGTGAGGCGCGGGTGGACCAGCAGCGCGGGCACGCGGCGCTCGAGGAGCGCATACAGCGTGAGGACCGTCGCCAGGGTGTTGGCGCCGAGCACCGGCAATGGCCGCGGATCCCCCACGTCGCGGTCCAGGCTGCGCATGCGCTCGTGCGTCATCGCCGCGAGCTCGTCGAAGGTGTAGGCGCGCTCGCCGACGCGCAGCCCGATGGCACTTCCGTGCTCGCGTGCTGCAGCGCGGATCGACAGCGCCTGTGTCACGGCGCCGGCTGCGCTCTGTTGCCTGCCAGACTGTGCGGCATGGTCATGCGGCGTTCGCCATGCGCGGTACGCACCGTGCAACGCACGGCTCAGGGCAGGCGCTTGAACTTGCGGAAATCCGGCTTGCGCTTCTCGAGAAACGCGTTCTTGCCTTCCTTGCCTTCCTCGGTCAGGTAATACAGGAGCGTCGCATTGCCGGCGAGCTCCTGCAGGCCGGCCTGTCCGTCGCAGTCGGCATTGAGCGCGGCTTTGAGACAGCGCAGCGCGATCGGGCTGTTGGCGAGCATCTCCCGGCACCAGCGCACGGTCTCCTGCTCGAGCGAGTCGTAGGGAACGACGCAATTGACGAGTCCCATGTCGAGTGCCTGCTGCGCATCGTACTGGCGGCACAGGAACCAGATCTCGCGCGCCTTCTTCTGGCCGACGATGCGCGCCATGTACGCCGCGCCGTAGCCCCCGTCGAAGCTGCCGACCCTCGGTCCGGTCTGGCCGAACCGGGCGTTGTCCGCGGCGATCGTGAGGTCGCACATGAGGTGCAGCACGTGACCGCCGCCGATGGCGTACCCGGCCACCATCGCCACCACCGGTTTCGGCAGGGTGCGGATCTGCCGCTGCAGGTCGAGCACGTTGAGACGCGGAATGCCGTCACCACCGACGTAGCCGCCTTCGCCGCGGATGCGCTGGTCGCCGCCCGAGCAGAACGCGTCCCTGCCCTGTCCGGTGAGGATCACCACGCCGATGTCGGCATCATCGCGCGCGTCGGCGAACGCGGCCTCCATCTCCTGCACGGTTTCCGGCCGGAATGCGTTGCGCACCTCGGGACGGTTGATCGTGATCTTGGCAATTCCTTCGTCGCACTTGCCGTAGACGATGTCGCTGTAGCCAGGCACCTCGTGCCATGCGGGTATCGGCGGCGGTTCAGGAGCGTTCATGGATGCCTTTCCTTTGCGCAATGCAGATGATCGGCGTATGCGCGCGTCACGCGAGATCGGTGTGGGCGTAGATGTGTCCCTGCTGCACCTTGCCGAGCACCAGCCGCTCGACGATACGCGCGGCCACCTCGGCAGGGGACTTGAGCAGGCCGTTGGCCTTGAAGCTGCGGAAGAGCTCCACGCTGGGAAACTCCGCCGGATCGCGCGAGCGCAGATGCGCCTGCATGCCGGTTTCGAAGATGCCGGGCCGCACGGCAATGCTCTCGACCTGCGGTTGCTCGATGGCGAGGGTGCGGGTGAGCATCTCGAGGGCCGCCTTGGACGCGCAGTAGGCGCTGCTGCCGGCGATCGGCGACTGCGCCGCCCCGGACGACACGTTGATCACGCGGCGCGCGATGCCGCCGTCGCGGAAGGCGCGACAGAAGAGATCGGTGAGCACCAGCGGTGCCGTGACGTTGGTGGCGATGGCGCTTTCCAGTGCCGCGGCATCGAGCGCCCCGAGCAGGGCGGCGGGGGTCGCCACCGCCGCATTGTTGATGAGCGTCACGGCAGCGGGACTCCGGCCCGCAAGCTCGCGCAACGCCGGCGCCACGGTGGCCGCGATCAGCGACGGCAGCGACAGGTCGGCCTCGGCGAAGCGATAACGCTCGCCGCGCAGCTTCATGCTCGATACGCGACCGATGCCGAGGACCTCGAAGCCGCGGCCGAGGAGCTCGGCCGCCAACGCCTCGCCGAGGCCGCGGGAGACGCCGGTGACGATTGCCGCTTGCAGGGGCGGTGCGGACATCGTGTCGATCAGTTGCATGGCAGGCAGGGACTCGCGTCACGCTCAGGACTCGTGGGCCCGCAGCATGCCACGTCCGCATGCTTCATGACCGTGCACCAGCCATGGCGCGCTGCCCGGGTGCAGGCCGATGCCCCGGCAGCGGTCGAAAGACATTCATGTCGTTGAAGCGCTCGCCGCCGCGCCGCAGGGAGTCCCAGCCCGGCCATGCGGCTATCGGGAGCGGGAGCAACGATGCCGGTGCGAACGTCGCGCCATGCGCAGCAAGCCAGCCCGCGGCGTGGGCGTCGCAGGCCGCGGTGGTGTCCTCGTCCGCACTTCCGCACGGTGCCGGGCATAGGACGAGCGCCTTGGCCGTCAACGCGGGAAACGGATGCGCGAGCGCTGCCATGAGGCCGTGCCCGATCACCGCAATGCGCATCGCGCGCCCGACGTGGGCGGCGCGTTGATCGAAGAGCTCGGCCCAGCGATGCTGCCGCCACAAGTCCGGCAGCGCCGGGTCGGCGCAGAGCACGATGACGCCGAACTCGTCGAGCAGAGTCGCCGCGTCGCGCCGGCGGGATCGCGCGCCCGGCACGCCGCTGTCTGCCAGGTGCATGGCATTCAGCGCCGCCTTGGTGCGCGGGAACATCAGCCACGCGAGCGCGTTGCAGAGATCGTGGTGGTCGCGGACGCGCATCGCGATCTCGCCACGTTCGCGGATGCGCCGTTCGTAGGCGATGGCGCTCCGCTGTCCCTTGGCGGCGGCGACGAAGCGCAGCGGCGTGTGGTCGTCGAGCCTGCAATCGATCCGGCGGACGGCGGCGTTGAGCAGGGTGAGGTCAGGATCACGCGAACCGTCGAGCATGGCGACGAGCGGCAGCTCCGGCACGCGGCGGACGGCCCACGCGACAACGGCGGCGAGCGCCGGATGCATGGCGCACGTGGTGCACTCGCCGGGCGCGTACGACTGTCCCGGCATCACTGCTTGCCCGCGAACGAGAAGAACAGCAGCACGAGGATGAAGACCACCAGCACGAGCAGCGCGACCTTCCACGGGCTTTTCGGGTATTCACCGCGGATCGCACCGGTCACGCCGTTCATCACGCACTGGAAAGCGCGTGCACCGTAGGTGTATTGCAGCAGCCATACGGGCGCGAGAATGTGCTTGAAGGTCTGTCCGGAATAGTCCGCGCGCACCGTGAGATTGCGGTAGGTATCGCCCGGCACCTGCGCCGCGCAGAGCGCTTCGAGCTTCGCCGCCATGGCGTCGCGCGCACGCTGCGCCGCGGCGACGAGATCGAGCTGGTAGTGCTCCACCACCCACCCCGCGACGTAGCCCGGCGAGTAGGGTTTCAGCTCCTGCGTGGGAAACGGCTCGACGCCCCGCAGGAGCTCGGGATGGACGCCGACCGACGCACAGACGAGGTCGTCGTCGAAAAAATGATCGAGGGACCCGGCGGCGGGCTCCCACCGCACCTGGCGGACCTGTCGCTGCTGCGGACGGCCGTCGACCATGACCGTTTCCGTGGTGTAGTAATAGTGCCCGGCGTCCGCGGTCCAGTCGGCGTGGACCTGCGCATCGAAGGTCCAGTAGGGCAGGTAGACACCATGCGCCGTATCGGTCAGCGCGCGGCGCTTGAGTGCATTGGGAGCGAGCCAGAGCTTGCCATACCAGGCCCGGATTCCGTCGCGTGCCTGGGTCTCGCTCACCCGCAGCGGAAGCACGCTCTCGGGCGTGAAGGCGGCCTTTTTCTCATCGTACGGCACGAGCTGCGCGGAGCCGCAGAACGGGCATGTCTGTGCCTGACGCGCGGGGTCGAGCACCGAGATCGCATTGCAGCTCTGGCAGCGAACCTGCCGCCTGGTTGCATTCCACCCGCGCGTGTCGTCGCCCAGCCCGCGCAACGCGGTCGCGAGGTCGTGCTCGACGATCGCGCCATCGCTGCCGATCTTCGCCGGCGACTCGGTGCCGCAGAACGGGCACACGAGCTTTTGCGTGGCCGGATTCCAGATCGCCTCCCCGCCGCATGCGGGACAGGCGAACTTCGACAGCGCGACGGTCGCGGCGGCGCCGGGTCCGCTCACGTCAGCGGATGAAGTAACCAATGACGCGCCACTGTCCGTCCGGCTGGTGCTCGAGCGTCACGGATTCATGGGCTTCGGTCTTGTTGGCGAAGGCGGTGCGGAACTGCAACTGGGCGTAATCGCCGTCGGGAGCGCCGGGCATCTGGGTAGCGAACGACGTGGCCACCAGCGCGCGCTGCGTCACGGCGCCCAGGGGCTCCCGGGCGCTGTGCAGCGCGGTGCCCCACTGCTGCGCGCTCATCTGCTTCTGGAATTTCTCTCCCGCGGCGTTCCACGTTCCCTGCGCGTCGAACTTGTCGGCCTGCGCGAGCCACGCCATTGCCGCCGCATGCACGACCGTGCCGCGCGGATCCTGCGCCTGCGCGCCGGCCATCCACGTACCCGCCAGAACCACGACCACGAACAACAGAATCCTGCGCATCGTATCCAATCTGCACCTCACGAAGCGATGAATGCGTCGACGGCGCTGCGTGTCACGCGCCACTGCGTACCGATGCGCTTGCCCTTGAGGTCGCCGGCCTCGAGGCTTGCGAGCACGTCGGACTCGCTGACGCCGAGCGCCTGCGCCACCTGCCCAGGCGTCAGGAGCTCCGGCGTGGGGCCGGGGCCCGCCGCCGCGGGTGCGCCGATGCCGGGCGTGGCTTGCGCCGTGATGCCGCCCGGCTGATTGATCATCTGCTGCGCCATCGCCATGCCAACCGCCATCTCCGCGCCGACGCCGCCGACGCCGCTGCCGCCCTTCTCGAAGCCCTGGGCCATCTGGTACTTGACGTAGTCGTTGAGATTGCCGACCGCAGCCATGCTCGAGCGTTTGTCGATCGCCTGCTCGACCTCGGGCGGCACGGATACGTTCTCGACGATGAAGCTGGTCATCGCGAGACCGTACTTTTCCCCGAGCACGGGGTTGATCAGCGGCAGCAGCGCTTCGCCGAGCTCGCCGTAGCGCGCCGCCACATCGAGCGCCGGAACGTGCGCGCTGGCGAGCGCATCGGAGAACACGCTGACGATGCGGGAACGCATGGTCTCGTTGAACTCGTCCAGCCGGAAGTGATCGTCGGTGCCGGCGACTTCCTTGAGGAAGCGCGGCACGTCCGTGATGCGGAAGTCGTACGTGCCATAGGCGCGCAGACGCACGATCCCGAAGTCGGCGTCGCGCATCATCACCGGATTGGCCGTCCCCCACTTGTTGCCGGTGAAGACCCGGGTGACGACGAAGTACACGTCGGCCTTGAACGGGCTCTCCAGCGCGTACTTCCAGCTCCTGAGATTCGTCAGGACCGGGATGTTGTCCGTGGTGAGCGTGTGCTTGCCCGGCCCGAACTGATCGCCGAAGGCACCGAGGTAGACGAACTGCGCGACCTGCGATTCGCGCACGATGAGCTGCGCGCCGTTCTTGATCTCCCTGTCCTCGTCCGGGAAGCGATACGACAGCGTGTCGCGCGAGTCGTCCGTCCACTCGATGATGTCGATGAACTGCTTTTTCAGGAAATCCATGATCGCCATGCTGTCCTCGTCGCGAGCTTCGCGTTGGCCGCCTATTTTGCGCTGGAGCCCTTGACCGGGGCGGGCTTCGCGCCAGCCTTGGAGCTATCTCCGGCGGGCTTGGCCGCGTCGCCGGCTGGCTTGGCCGTGTCGGCGGCAAGCTTCGCGGCCTCGCCTTCGGCCTGCTTGAGCTCGGTTTCGAGGCGCTGCGCGGGAATGGCGCCGGGAATCATGCTGCCGTCGGCGAACACCAGGGTGGGCGTGGCGTTGATCCGCAATTTCTGGCCGAGCGCGAGGGTCTGGTCGAGCGGCGTCTCGCAATCGCCCGCATTGTCCGGCAGCTTCTGGGTGGCGAACCACGTGTCCCATGCAGCCTGGCGGTCGGGCGCGCACCAGATGATCCGGGTCTTGCGCGCCGCGTCCGGATGGAGCTGGTCGATCGGGTAGACGAAGGTGTAGATCGTCACGTTGTCCACGTGCGCGAGCTCCTTCTCGAGCCGCGCACAGAACGGGCAGTCGGCATCGGCAAACACTGCGAGCTTGCGCTGGCCGTTGCCTTTCACCTTCTTCATCGCGAGCTCGAGCGGCAGGCTGCTCCAGGCGATGCGATTCAGCTTGCGCGCCCGCTCCTCGGTGAGATTGCGCTTCGAAGCGGTGTCGTAGACCGACCCGACGAAGACGTAACTCACCTTGGGGTCGGTGTAGATGATCTGATCGTCGAACTGCACCTCGTACAGGCCCGCATAGGGACTCTTCACGATGCTGCCGATGGTCGCGCCGGCGAACTTCTGCTCCAGGAGCTTCTTGATGGCTGCCATTTCCGGGTTGGCCGGCGCAGCGGTCGCGGCGGGTGCGCCGGCCGCAGGCGCGGCGGCGATGCTGGCGGGGGCGTCCGCCCAAGCCGGCAAGACGCCGAGCAGGACGAACGCGGCGACCGCGCTCTTCAGAAGGTTGCGGTGGAGGTGCGGACTGCGATGCTTCATGGGAATCTCCGTGAGGACCCGGCGGTCAGCGCAAGGCTGCGCGTGCCAGCGTCCGTTTGATCAGGGGCAGGCGCGCCACCGCCGTGAGCCCGAAGTTGCGCGCCGCACCGATCAAGGCGCCACCGGCGCCGAACAGCCGGGCAAGACCGTCCGTCACCATGTGCATGGCACGCACGGGTTCGGCACGCCGGCGCGCGTAGCGTTCCAGCAGGAATGGGGCGCCGGGGTCGGTCACGGGGCCGCGGGTGCACAGCACCGAGGCGAGCGCTTCGGCATCCCCGAAACCGAGGTTGACGCCCTGTCCGGCAAGGGGGTGCACGCCGTGGGCGGCATCACCGACCAGGGCCAGCCGATGAGCGATGACACTGGGCAGAAGGAGCTCCGCGAGCGGGAAGGCCGCGGCGGGGGTGAGGCAGGCGAGCGCGCCCAGTGCGTCCCCACCCGTCCGGGCCACGCGCTCCGCCAGTGCAGCAGGCGGCAGCCTGAGCAGCTCTTCGGCAAGCTCCGTCGGGGCGGACCACACCATCGACATGCGGCGACCCGGCAGAGGCAGCCAGGCCAGGACGCTGCCGTCGGTTCGGAACCACTGCCACGCCCGCCCATGGTGGGCGCGCTCGGTTGCGAAGTTGGCGACGATTGCGGTCTGCCCGTACGGGCGCGGTGCGGCGACGATGCCGGCAGCTTCGCGTACCGCGGAACGCAGCCCGTCCGCCGCCACCACGAGCCGTGCGTGCACCGCGTCGCCATCGGCGAACTGCATGCGGGCATGGTCCGCCGACCAGGCAATGGTCCCGAACTCGTGGGGCGCCAGCACCTCGACGCCACCGGTGCGCACCAGGGGGACCAGCCCGGCCCGCAGCGACCGCTCCTCGACGATCCATGCAAGCGCCCGCTCGCCGAGCTCATCAGCGGTGAATTCCACGCATCCGCCGCGATCACCATGGATCAGCATCGATTCGACCGCCTGGACGCGGTCGCAGCCGAGATGCTGCCAGGTACCGATGCCGCGCAGAAAGGCAGCGCTGCCGGGACTGATCGCGTAGACGCGGCTGTCCCAGTCGTCGGGCCCGAGCGGCAGTTGCGGCATGACCACAGGCGTGCGGTCGGTCAGGGCTACACCGAGTCCCGACTGCGCCAGGGCGGCCGCAAGCGACAGCCCGACGAGACCGGCTCCCGCGATCACGACGTCGAACTCGCCAATGACGGGCGGCGCGCTCACGGGGCGGCCTCCAGCACTTCGATGACGTGCTGCTGGTTCGTATAGATGCAAAGATCGCCAGCGATGGTGAGTGCCTGCTTGACGATTGCCTCCGCGGGCAGGCTCGTGTGCTCGAGGAGCGCCCGGGCGGCGGCTTGCGCATACGGCCCCCCGGAGCCGATCGCCACGATGCCGTACTCCGGCTCCAGGACGTCGCCGGTGCCGGTGATGATGAGCGACGCGGTGCGATCCGCGACCGCGAGCATGGCCTCCAGACGGCGCAGGATCCGGTCGGAGCGCCAGTCCTTCGCGAGCTCGACGGCAGCGCGGGTGAGATGTCCCTGGTGCTTGTCGAGCTTGGCTTCGAAGCGCTCGAACAGGGTGAACGCGTCCGCGGTCGCGCCGGCAAAGCCCGCCAGCACGCGATCGCCGTGCAGGCGACGCACCTTGCGGGCCGTTGCTTTGACGACCACGTTGCCAAGCGTGACCTGCCCGTCGCCGCCAAGGGCCACTGCGCCGTCGCGCCGCACGGAAAGAATGGTCGTGCCGTGAAAGGTTTCCATCGAGCTTTGGCGCCGTTGCGGGCGCCGGAGATGCAAGACCGCGCGGGTCAGGCGGCTTTGCGGACGAAAAGATCGGCGCTGATGCCCACCAGCAGCAGCAGCGCGCGGATGATCGGGCTCGCGCCCACGATCTGCACTTTCTTGCGGCGGGACTCGAGCTGCTGGATCGCATTGCCCAAGGCACCGCCACTGACGAAATCCATGCGCTCCACCATGGTCATGTCGAGCACCACGCTGCTGCGGTCCTTGGCGAAGTCGATGAGTTGCGCAAACGTTTTCGGCGGCGCACCCTTGATCTCGTCGGTCCAGGCGATCACCTCGGCGTCGCTGCTGCGGCGGCCCGTCGCTGGCGCCGCCACCGGCATTCCGGCAGGCGCCGGCGGCTCCCAGGAGGGCGGCGACAGCTCGAACGTGACCGCATATTCCACTGCGCGGTCATCGAAGGTCGCCTGCTCACCCTGCCACTGCAGCAGCTCGAGCAGCAGCAGCCAAGGTCCTTCGCCCGCTTCGCGACCGTGGTTCACGGCGGCTTCCAGCCCCTGACGCAACTTTTCCGCGCGCTCGATCAGCAGCGGTGCACGGCGCTGGCGCACGCCGCCAAGCGCCTCGGCGAGCAGGCGGGCACCGGCGTCATCGAAGCCACTCACGGCGGACAGATCGAGCTTGGCCTGCACGCCGCCGGCGCTGCCGATCCGGCGCACGGACTCGAGTTGCGGTCCGCTCGCGCTGGTCAACTTGCCGCTGATCGCGACGTAGCCGCCGGCGGCCGCGGGGCGCTGCCCGGGTCCGGGGCCGCCGAGCTCTTCCCAACCGGGCGCGGACCGCTCGAACTGGACGACATACTGCAGGGCCACCCTGTCGAACGCTGCGCGGTCGCCCGCGCGGCGGAGCAGATCGAACAGCGCAAGCCACGCGAACGTGGAAACCCGCGCTTCGTCGTCCTGGGCAACGCCGTCCTCCAGAAGCTCGCGTGCCGGCTTCGCCTGGCCGCTGGCGAACAGAAGCGCAGCGTTTTCCAGGACCGCGCAAAGACCATTGCCGGCCGGCTCGATCTCGATGGATGCCTTGGCGGGCGCCATCTCGATGACATTGGCTCCCGACGTCGGCTTCGCCTCGCCACCGGCCGGCAAAGGGGCACCTTTTACCAGCTGGCGCGCGGAAGGCGGGCGGGGGGATGCCGGACGCGGCTTCTGCTCGGGCTTCGGGGCAGGGTCGGTCTTCTTGGCGGGTGGTTTGGAGAACAACGCCATCGTGATAGGGGAGTGGGACTCTAGCGTCGCGCCTGCTGGCGCCGTTCCGGGATTATCGGCTGCGCACCCACCCGGGACAAGGTTGGGCCAACATGACAACGGCCGGTGCGACCCGGCCGTTGCATCGAACGAGCAGCCGGAAGTCGAGGGTTCAGCCCCGCGCGAGGTTCTGCGCCGCGAAATCCCAATTGAGCAACTTGTCGATCACAGCATTCACGTGATCGGGACGACGATTCTGGTAATCGAGGTAATAGGCGTGCTCCCATACGTCGATGGTGAGCAGGGGCCGCTGCCCGCGCACCAGCGGGTTTTCCGCATTCGGCGTCTTGACGATCTTGAGCGCATCGCCGTCGGCGACGAGCCACGCCCAGCCCGACCCGAACTGCGTCACGGCCGCGTTGGCGAGCTCCTTTTTGAAATTGTCGAACCCGCCGAATGCCGCCTCGACGCGCTGGCCCATGTCGCCACGCGGCGTGCCTCCGCCGTCGCGGCGCAGGCAATTCCAGTAGAACGTGTGATTCCAGACCTGCGCCGCATTGTTGAAGATGCCCGCCTTGTCCGCCTTGCCGGCCGTGGCGCTGATGATCTGCTCGAGCGACATCTGCTCGTACTCGGTGCCCGGGACCAGCTTGTTCAGGTTGTCGACGTAGGCCTTGTGGTGCTTCCCGTAGTGGAACGACAGCGTGTTGGCCGAGATGACCGGGTCGAGCGCGTTCTCGGGAAAGGGCAGCGGCGGAAGGGCAAAAGGTGCGGCCATGAATTGCTCCTTGGAATGGCGTCTTCGGAATGGGCGCGGCAGGCGTGCGTACCCGCGCCCGCTACGGGCTGATGGCGGGCGCGCTGACCGGCGCGCCCGCAGCAATCAGTCGCCGTAAAGCTTCTGCACGCGCTCGCGGCGCTCCTGCGCCTCGAGCGACAGGGTCGCGGTGGGGCGGGCGAGCAGTCGCGGGATGCCGATGGGCTCGCCCGTCTCCTCGCAATAGCCGTACGACCCATCGTCGATCAGGCGCAGCGACTTTTCGACTTTCTTGAGCAGCTTCCGTTCCCGGTCGCGGGTGCGCAGCTCGAGGGTGTACTCCTCCTCCAGGGTCGCGCGATCCGACGGGTCGGTGGTGACCTCGTTCTCGCGCAGGTGCTGGCCCGTGTCGTCGGCGTTGAGCAGCAGCTGGGCGCGAAGCTCGAGCAGGCGCTGGCGGAAGAACGCGAGCTGCGCCTCGTTCATGTAGTCCTTCTCCGGCGCCTTGAGGAGGTCCTCCTCGGTCAAGGGCTTGGGCTTCTTCGCCGCGGTCGCCTGAGCGGTTGCATTCTTGGCCATTCACTACCTCGATTCGTTGGGGGGCGTCGCTGCAATCGCAAATCGCAATCTTGCCTCTCGTACCATTGCCGTGCGCGGCCTCCATGGCGCGTTTCCGCCTGGACAACACCATCGCACCAGCCGCCAGCCATGTTGCTGGGGACGGCGGGGTGCCAACACCCCCGGGACTGCGAGGGTTAAGCCACCCGCGTGAAACCGCGCATTATAGCGCGTCGGGCGCGCTCTCCGCCAGCCGCTGGTGGGCGTGCGACGGCCGCCGGAGGGGAACGGTACAATGGGCCGCAGTAGACCATGATGGCCCACGGTTCCGCTTCCCCTGCGCAGGCCGAGCGGCTGGTGCTGCGCCAGCCCGACGACTGGCACGTCCATTTGCGCGACGGCGATGCCATGCGTGACGTCGTTGCCCACACCGCCGGCGTGTTCGCACGCGCGCTGGTCATGCCCAACCTGAAGCCGCCGGTGACCACGACCGCAGCGGCGCGCGCCTATCGCGAACGGATCATCGCGGCGCTGCCGCGGGCAAGCCGGTTCGAGCCGCTGATGACGCTGTATCTCACCGATGACACGACGGCTGCGGAAATCGCCGCGGCCAGGGCGTCGGGCATCGTGCATGCGGTGAAATACTACCCCGCCGGGGCGACCACCAACTCGGCGTCGGGCGTGACTTCGATCGAGCGCGCCCTGCCTGCGATATCCGCCATGGAGGCCCACGACGTGGTGCTCTGCGTGCACGGCGAGGTTACCGATGCCGACATCGATATCTTCGATCGCGAGCGCGTGTTCGTCGACCGCGTGCTGCAGCGGATCGTGCGCGAATTCCCCGGCTTGCGCATCGTGCTCGAGCACATCACGACCGCCGAAGCGGCCCAGTTCGTGGCCGAGTCGGGACCGCGCGTGGCCGCGACGATCACTCCGCAACACCTGCTCTACTCGCGCAACGATCTGCTGGCTGGCGGGCTGCGACCGCATTTGTACTGCCTGCCGGTACTGAAACGCGCGCGCCACCGCGACGCGCTGGTGCGCGCGGCGCTCTCGGGCAGCCCGAAGTTCTTTCTGGGCACCGATTCCGCGCCGCATGCGCGGCACACCAAGGAGCACGCGTGCGGCTGCGCCGGTTGCTACAGCGCGCATGCGGCGCTCGAGCTCTACGCCGAGGTATTCGATGCGCATGGCGCACTCGGCCGGCTCGAGGCGTTCGCGAGCTTCCACGGCGCCGACTTCTACGGCGTGCCGCGCAACGCCCGCACGGTGACGCTCCTGCGCGAGTCCTGGGCGGTTCCGGAAACCTATGAATTCGGGGGCGATGCGCTGGTCCCCCTGTGCGCGGGCGACACTCTCCGGTGGCGGGTGGCGCGCGACGCATCGCAATGACCTGACCGGCGGAGCTTGTTCCGGCGCCGGGCGCCTATAATTACTTCCTGAAGCCAGCCAGACCGTCGCTGCCCTGCATTGCGGGGTGGAGGAAAGTCCGGGCTCCGCAGAGCAGGATGCTGGGTAACGCCCAGCCGCTATAAGTCGTCGCGAGAGTGGCGACGAAGGCGAGGAACAGGGCCACAGAGACGAGTCGCTTCTGCAACTGGAAGCGGGTGAAACGCGGCAACCTCCATCCGGAGCAACACCAAGTAGGCGGACGTCGCAACACAGGCTGCTCGCTTAGTCCGCGGGTAGGTGGCTAGAGCGCACCGGCAACGATGCGCCCAGAGGAATGACGGCCATAGCGTGCTTCGCTGCACGCCGTAACAGAACCCGGCTTATCGGCTGACTTCAATTTCTACTCGGACAGCGGGCGGTGTCCGTGGCGCGATCAAGGGCGACACGGACAGCGCCCGTTACTTGTGGCGTTTTACGTCGCGCAGGATCTCGTGGGCGGCGTTGTGGCCCGGCGCGCCGGTGACGCCGCCGCCGGGATGCGTCCCTGATCCGCACATGTAGACCCCGCGCACGGGAGCCCGGTAGGCGGCGTGGCCAAGCACGGGTCGCGCGGAAAAGAGCTGGTCGAGCGACAGTGCGCCATGGAAGATGTCGCCGCCGGTCAGTCCGAATTCACGTTCCAGATCCAGCGGCGAGAGCACGCGCCGGCCAAGCACGCTGGCCGCGAAATTGGGCGCGACGCGGTCCACCGTCGCGATCATGAGGTCCGCCACTTCATCTTTCGCATCGTCCCATGTCCGCCCGGTGACCGCGGGGAGCTCGGGATTGGCATGCTGGCAGAAGAGGCTCGCGACGTGCATGCCGGCGGGTGCGAGCGTCGGATCGACGACCGACGGAATCAGCACCTCCACGATGGGCGCGCGCGACCAGCCGTGGGTGCGCGCATCGAAATAGGCGCGCTCCATGTAGGCGAGCGACGGTGCGACGATGATGCCGCTGGCGTGATGCGGCTGCGGATCCGTGCCGGGGAGTGCGCTGAAATCGGGCAGCTCGCGCAGCGCGACGTTCATCCGGAACGTCCCGGAGGCGCAGCGATAACCCGCGATACGCTGCCGGAAGTCTGCATCCAGATGTTCCTGCGCAATCAGCTGCTCGTACAGCACCCGTGGCGTGACGTTCGCCACCACGCGCGGCGCGCGGACCTCCTCGCCCGACGCCAGCAGCGCACCCACCGCACGACCGTCGCGGATCAGTACCTGCCGCACCGGCGCGTCGGTACGCAGCACGACGCCGCGCACCGCGCACTCCTTCGCCATGGCCTGGGTGATCGCGCCCATACCGCCGATGGCGTGGCCCCACTGTCCGCGCTTGCCGTTGACCTCGCCGAAGACGTGATGCAGCAGGACGTACGCTGAGCCGGGGCTGTACGGGCTCGCGAAGTTGCCAACCACTGCGTCGAACCCGAACGCTGCCTTCACCGGCTCTGCATCGAACCAGCGGTCGAGCACGTCGCCGGCGCTCTTGGTGAACAGATCCAGGACGTCGCGCTGCCCGGCAATCCCCAGCGACCGGAACCCGCGGGCCGCTTTCCATCCGTCGAGCAGCGTGCCAAGGTGTTCGCGGGCGGATGCGCCCACGTTCGGTGGTGTTTTGAGCAGCAGCTCGCGGAGCACGTCGGCCACGCGGTCGAGCATCGCGTAGTAGGCCGGGAGGCGCTCGGCATCGTGCGCCGAAAAACGCGCGAACTCGGCCTGCGTGGCCGCCAGCCCGCCACCGACCTTGAGATAGTCGTTGCCGGGCCGCGAAGGAGGCAGGGGCAGGAAATTCGAGAACGGCCGCTCGACGATGCGCAAGCCGTGCTCGGCCAGACGCAGGTCGCGGATGATCCGCGGGTTGAGCAGGCTGACGGTATAGCTGGCGGTCGAGTTGCGAAAGCCCGGATGGAACTCCTCGGTGACGGCCGCGCCGCCGAGAACGCCGCGGCGCTCGAGTACGCACACGCGCAATCCGCCGTGGGCGAGATAGGCGGCGCAGACGAGTCCGTTATGGCCACCGCCGATGATGACCGCGTCGAATCCCGGACTGGCGCGGCCCACTGGACTACCTTCGTGCTGCGCACTCCAGTATTCGCCCTCGGGGCGGCCCTTCGCGCTCATGCGATGACCTCTCCGAAAGTTGCCGCGCTACTCGTCCGGAATGCCGGCAGCGACCGTCGAGAACCCGCAGTCCACGTAGGTGATCTCGCCAGTGATGGCGCTCGCGAGATCCGACAGCAGGAACGCCGCCACGTTGCCCACCTCCTCGATCGTGACGTTGCGACGCAGGGGGGCGGTGCTTTCGACGAACCTCAGCAGTCGCGAGAACCCGCCGATGCCCGCCGCCGCCAGGGTCTTGATCGGCCCCGCGGAAATGCCGTTGACGCGAATCTGCTCGGGGCCGAGCGCCGCCGCGAGATAGCGCACGCTCGACTCGAGGCTCGCCTTTGCGAGCCCCATGACGTTGTAGCTCGGCAGGGCGCGCACGGCGCCGAGATACGTCAGCGTGAGCAGCGCGGCGTTGCGTCCCTGCAGGAGCGGTCGTGCGCCCTTCGCAAGCGCGGCGAAGCTGTAGCTCGACACCTCGTGCGCGGTCGCGAAGGCGGCCCGCGACAGGCCATCGAGGAAATCACCGGCAAGGGCCTCGCGCGGCGCGAAGGCGATCGAGTGCAGCAATCCGTCGAGGCCGCCCCACTCCTGCCGTACGGCGGCAAAGAGCGCGTCGATGTCCTCGTCGCGCGTCACGTCACACGGCAGCACCGGCACCGTGCCGAATTCCGCCGCGAGCTTGACGACCCGATCCTTGAGATCATCGTTGACGTACGTGAAGGCCAGCGTCGCACCTTCCCGCTGGCACGCGCGCGCCACGCCGTAGGCGATCGAGCGGTTGGACAGGATCCCGGTGATCAGGATCTTCTTGCCGGCCAGGAAACCCATCGTAGCTCCGAGAAACGTTCGCCGCGTCCGTACGCCGGACGTCAGAACAAAGAGTGCAGCGGCCCGATCACGCCACAGGCGATGCGGGCGTTCGGTACGTCCGGGCTCGCGTCGAACGGTCCGTTGGGGGCGTCATGCAACACGACGGACCGGCCGGCGAGACCACTCGGACCGTCCACCGTGACCCCGGCGAGGCGCACGGTGAGCGTGGCCGAGCCTTCGCTGTTGGTGGTCATGATCGGAATGCGCGCGACGAGAGGGCTCGGCGCGCCCGGCGGAGACCACGGCGGACCCGCGGAGAAGCCATTCGGCGACGTGCAATTCCCGTTCGCGTGCACGAGCACGCGGTAGCGGCCCGGTGCGAGGCCGTTCAACTGGACCAGCATCGTGACGCCGTCGCCGCGCGACGTGAACATGGCCGAGCCCTGCGCGGCGCTGCCGCCGATCGGCGTGAGCGCAGCCTCGACGGCCGGCGGCTTCCTTTCGCCACTGCCGCCGAACAGCGCGCAACCCGTCAGCATCGTCGCCACGACGAGCGCCGCCGCTGCCGCACGCACGCTCTCCGGCTGACGTCGGCTCATCGTGAGCGAATCACGCCGCACGCAACGCGGGCACCGGAATTCCCCGTCGGCTGCGTCTTGAAATCGTCCGCGTCCTTGTGGACGATGACACTCCTGCCGACGATGTCAGTCGAGCCCCCGCCGATCGTCGCGAGATCTATTTCGGTGTTCAGGCGGGCATTGCCGCTCGCATCGGCCATGAGCATCGGCATGTCGCCCGCATGGCGGTCGTGGGAGGCAGGGTCCGCGTGCGGCTTGCCGAGCGGATTGAAGTGACCGCCCGCACTGGTGGCATCGTCGGCGCTGCAGTCGCCCTTTTCGTGAATATGGAAACCGTGCCCACCCGGGGAGAGTCCGGACACGTCCGCCACGACCAGCAGGCGATCGCCACGTGACGTGAACGTGACCGTGCCCTTTGCGGTGTTGCCCTTGGTCGGCGCAAGCTCGGCCATGGCTGCCGGCTGAGTGGGGCGCATCGCGGCGCAGCCGGAGACGAGCAGCGCGGCGCTCACCAGCGTGGCAATCAGCTTCATGAATTTCCTCTTTCAGGGCGCGTGCGACGCACGCTGGACCGGGCGCCCATGATAAGGGATCGGGCCCGCGGTTACATAATGGGGTCAGGACAGTTTATTGGAAACATAACGGGGTCAGGACAAGTTAGGGGCCGATAAAGTAACCCGACCCCTTTACGCGCCATTGCGTGCACCGGGCGCCGTGCACGCCCGGTGCGCAGCACGTCGCGGAGTACAATCAACAGTCACCCTGCCACCGGGCGGCCGTTGGGGTTTTTCTTCGGCTGCCTCCATGTCTGCGGTGTCGTCCTCCGCCCTGCGCACGCGCTCCACCTCACACCCTGCGCCATGTCCACGATGACCCCGTCCGAAATCGTCAGTGAGCTCGACAAGCACATCGTCGGCCAGGATGCCGCCAAGCGCGCGGTCGCGATCGCGCTGCGCAACCGCTGGCGCCGGCAGCAGGTGCCCGAACCGCTGCGCCAGGAGATCACGCCGAAGAACATCCTGTTGATCGGCCCGACCGGCGTGGGCAAGACCGAGATCGCCCGGCGTCTCGCGCGCCTCGCCGACGCGCCGTTCATCAAGGTGGAGGCGACCAAGTTCACCGAGGTGGGTTACGTGGGGCGCGACGTCGACACGATCGTGCGCGATCTCGTCGACGTGGCGATCAAGGAAACGCGCAATGCCGAGGCCGCAAAGGTGCGCGATCGCGCGGCGGACGCGGCCGAGGAACGCATTCTCGACGTGCTCGTGCCGCCCGCACGCGAGATCAACTTCCATGACATGCAGCCCGCCGATTCGTCGACGCGGCAGAAATTCCGCAAGATGCTGCGCGAGGGCAAGCTCGACGACAAGGAGCTCGAGATCGAGATGGCAGCCATGCCGGCGCAGATGGAGATCATGGCGCCGCCGGGCATGGAGGACCTCACCAGCCAGCTCCAGGGCATGTTCCAGCAGCTCGGCGGCGGTCGCCGCAAGATGCGCAAGATGAAGGTCGCGGAAGCGCTCAGGGCGCTGACCGATGAAGAGGCCGCGAAGCTCGTCAACGACGACGAGATCAAGGCCCGCGCCCTCACCAACGTGGAGCAGAACGGGATCGTCTTCCTGGACGAGATCGACAAGATCGCGGCGCGACAGGAGACGCATGGCGCCGACGTGTCACGCCAGGGGGTGCAGCGCGATCTGCTGCCGCTCGTCGAGGGCACGAGCGTGTCGACCAAATACGGCATCGTGCGCACCGATCACATCCTGTTCATCGCCTCGGGCGCGTTCCACCTCTCCAAGCCCTCGGACCTGATCCCGGAGCTGCAGGGCCGCTTTCCCATCCGCGTCGAGCTCGAATCGCTTTCGGTGGCCGATTTCGAGCAGATCCTCACGGCGACGGATGCGTGCCTCGTGCGCCAGTACGAGGCGCTCCTCGGCACCGAGAACGTGCACCTGCAATTCACGCCCGAGGGCATCCGCCGGCTCGCCGAGATCGCCTTCGCCGTGAACGAGCGCCAGGAGAACATCGGCGCGCGGCGCCTGTATACGGTGATGGAGCGCCTGCTGGACGAGATCTCCTATACCGCGACCCGGCACGAAGGTGCGACGATCAACATCGACGCGGCCTACGTCGACGGACGTCTTGCCGGCATCGCCGGTGACGACAATCTCGCGCGCTACATCCTCTGACGTGCGCGGCCGGGCGACGGTCGGGCGGTTGCGCGTGCGCTGAGCGGGACCGATGCTCGAGCGCATCCTCGGCATCATCCTCCCGGTGTTCACCGTGGTGGGGCTCGGCTTCTTCTACGCCAAGCGCACGCGGCCGGACATGGCGAACGTCAACCGCCTCAGCATGACGATCCTCGCGCCGGCACTGATCTTCTCCGTGCTCGCGAGCAAGAACTTCGACGTCGCCGAGCACGAGCTGCTCATGCTCGGCTGCGTCGGCGTGGTGCTCGGGTCGGGACTGCTCGCGTTGCCCGTCGCACGCATGATGCGGGTGGACTGGCGGACGCTCGTGCCGCCGACGATGTTCAACAACTGCGGGAACATGGGCCTGCCGCTCGCGGTCCTCGCGTTCGGCGATGCCGGCTTCCCGCTCATGGTCGCGCTGTTCGCGATCTCCAATCTCCTGCAGTTCACCGTCGGCACGTGGATAGTCGCGCACAGGACGGGGTTCGCTGGCCTTCTGCGCAACCCGATGGTGTGGTCGACGTTCCTGGGATTCGGTTTCGCCATCGGCCATCCGCCGGTGCCGGACTGGCTGATGCTCGCCATCCGCATGACCGGCGACGCGCTCGTTCCGCTGATGCTGATCTCGCTCGGCGCGCGACTCGCCGAAGTCCGCTGGACCGACTGGCGCCTCGGCGTGGTCGGCGGCATGCTGTGTCCGCTGACGGGGCTCGCGACCGCGCTGGTGGTCTCGCCGCTGCTGGGCCTCGACCACCGGCAGCGCGCGCTGCTCATCCTTTTCGGCAGCCTGCCCCCCGCCGTGCTCAACTTCATGGTGGCCGAGCAATACCGGCAGGAGCCCGCCAAGGTCGCATCGATCGTGTTGATCGGCAACATGCTTTCCGTCGTGTTCGTGCCGATCGGTCTCGCAATCGCATTGCACTGAGGCATTGCAATGAAAGGGAACGCATGAACCTGCACCGATTGCTGCTCGCGCGTGCCGCAGCGGGCAACCCGCTCCGCGTCGGCCTCATCGGCGCGGGCAAATTCGGCGCCATGTACCTCGCCCAGGCCAAGCACACGCCGGGCATCCACATCGTCGGCATCGCGGACCTCGCGCCGGAGCGCGCCGGCGCGGCGCTCGCCCGCACGGGATGGACCAGCGAGCGGTACGCGGCCGCATCGTTGGCAGACGCGCTGCGCACCGGCGGCACGCATATCACGGAGGATGCGCTCGCGCTCGTCGCCGCGCCGGAAGTGGATATCGTCATCGATGCTACCGGCAATCCTGCGGCAGGCATCCGTCACGTGCTCGCGTGCTGCACGCACGGCACCCATATCGTGATGGTCAACGTCGAAGCGGATGCGCTGGCCGGTCCGCTGCTCGCCCGGCGCGCGCAGCAGGCCGGCATCGTGTACTCGCTCGCGTATGGCGACCAGCCGGCGCTCATCTGCGAGATGGTGGACTGGTGCCGTGCCGCGGGATTCGAGGTGGTCGCCGCCGGCAAGGGGACGAAGTACCTGCCCGAGTATCACGCCTCCACGCCGGAAACCGTATGGCCGTACTACGGCTTCACCCCGGAGATGGTCGCGGCCGGCGATTTCAATGCGCAGATGTTCAATTCGTTCCTGGACGGCACGAAGAGCGCGATCGAGATGGCGGCCGTGGCCAATGCCACCGGCCTCACGCCTGCACCGGACGGGCTCGCATTTCCACCCTGCGGCGTGGACGATTTGCCGCGCATCCTGCGCCCGCGCGACGAAGGTGGCCTGCTCCATCACGCCGGTCAAGTCGAGGTGATCTCCAGCCTGGAGCGCGATGGTCGTCCCGTGTTCCGTGACCTGCGCTGGGGCGTCTACGTGACGTTTCGCGCGGGCGACGCTGCCGGCGAAGATTACGTGCGGCGATGCTTCAAGGAATACGGGTTCTCGACCGATCCCTCCGGTCGCTACGCGGCGATGTACAAGCCGTATCACGCGATCGGGCTCGAGCTCGGCATCAGCGTTGCGTCCGTGGGATTGCGCAACGAGCCGACCGGTGCGCCGATCGCCTGGAACGGCGATGTCGTGGCAACGGCCAAGCGATTGCTGAAAGCGGGAGAAACGCTCGATGGCGAGGGCGGCCATACGGTTTACGGCAAGCTGATGACCGCCGCCGACTCCGTCGCTCGACGCGCACTCCCGCTGGGCCTTGCGCATGGCGTGAAGCTCGAGCGCGACATCGCGCCGGGGGAGCCGGTGCGCTGGGACGACGTAGCCTTCGATGCGAACGACGATGCGGTGCGCTTCCGGCGCGAGATGGAGTCGGCAATGGGGTAATGGGGTCAGGTATTGGGGTCAGGTCAAATTATTCGACGACATTTAACTTGACTCCATTCTCGGCCAATAATTTGACCTGACCCCAATACCTGACCCCATTACCGCGTTACGGTCAGCTCGCCCGGCGGAACGTTGCGAGCAGTGCGCCGGCAGCGATGAAAAGACTGCCGAAGGCACGATTCATCCAGCGGATGTGCTCCGGGTCACGCAAGGCACGCAGCACCTTCGCCGCGAGCCCGGTATAGCCGTTCATCACCACCAGGTCGGTGAAGAACAGCGTCGCGCCGCAGATGACGTATTGCACGATCTGCGGCCGCGCGGGATCGATGAACTGCGGCAGCACCGCGAGCATGAACACGATCCCCTTGGGATTGGTGGCGTTCACGAGGAAACCGCGCAGCACGAGCTGCCGCGGGGAGCCGTCGGCGGGTCCAGCGCCCGTGGCGGCGACGATCGGCACGGGCGGCGCGCGCCACTGCTGGACGCCAAGCCAGACGAGATACAGCGCCCCGAGCCACTTCACGACGGCGAACGCCACCGCGGATGCGGCGAGGATCGCACCAAGACCGCCGGCCACGATCACCAGGATCAGCAGGATCCCGAGCTGCAATCCCAGAATGTTCCATACCGCGCGCCGATAGCCATAGCGCATCCCCGCGGCCATGCACGAGATCGCCCCCGAACCGGGCGACAGGCTGATCAGCCACGATGCGACGAAGAAGGCGAGCCAGGTGTGCAGGGTCATGCCGGTAACGGGGTCAGTGTTGGTTATGCGCAATGGGGTCAGTGTTGTTTATCCATCCAGCCGATTGTGCCGCACTGCGAGGGAGGCGATCGTGCAAGCATCCCAACGCTTCCACCTGCTCCCATGTCCCGCCTGCCCCGGATCGATCTCGTCGGCGTGCCCCAGCATATCGTGGTAAGGGGCGTCGACCGGCAGCCATGCTTCTTTCGCGATGCCGACCACGCACTTTACCTGGACATACTTATCCACGCGGCGGCGCGCCACAGCGTCGCGATCCACGCGTTCGTGCTGATGACCAACCACGTCCACCTCCTGGCGACCGGATCCTCACTCGGCGGCGTTTCGGCGATGATGCAGTTGATCGGCCTGCGGTACGTCCGGCGCGTCAACGGACTTTACGGGCGCACCGGAACGCTGTTCGAGGGGCGATTTCGCGGGAGTCTCGTGCAAAGCGATCGATACCTCCTAGCCTGCATGCGCTACATCGAGGTCAATCCGTTGCGGGCCCGGATGGTCAACCGTCCAGAGCATTATCCGTGGTCGAGCTACAGGTGCAACGCCGGGCTCGAACACAACTCATGGTTGACACGGCACGAGCAATACATGCGACTCGCACCCACGGAACGCGAGCGCACGCAAGCCTGGCGGGCACTCGTCTCCAGCGCCCCTGGAAAGGACGAGTGGGACGTCATCCGGAACCATCTCAGGCGCAATTGCGTGCTTGGAGATCGTTCATTCCAGGAGTGCATTGCCGCAACGCTTGGCCGTCGCGTGCACATCGCTCCGCCGGGCCGGCCGTTGCCGAAACGCGTTGGGGAGTGCGCGTCCGAAAACGAACGGCGCGAACGCGTCTGCGCTCGGCCTGCACGTGCGGTGGATAAAGTAACCTGACCCCATTACCGCGGTCAGCCCGTCAAGGCGTCGAGGACCGTCTGGCGCTTGAGAATCTCGGGCAGGACCTGCGGGGCCTGCCCAGGCCGGTAGACGACGTAGACGGGTACGCCGTTGCGACCGAGCGCAGCCAAGGCAGCGGTGATCATCGCGTCCCGCCGCGTCCAGTCGGCGCGCAGCAGCGCAACGTTCGAGCGCGCGAACGCGTCGCGCATTTCCGCCGTATCGAGCACGAGACGCTTGTTGACCTGGCACGTCACGCACCACGCGGCCGTGAAGTCCACGAACACCGTGCGTCCGGCCGACCGCAGCTCGGCCACTCGGGCCGGGCTGTAGTCGCCCCAGCCATCCGTAGCGCGCGCCACGCTGCCGGGGGGGCGCGCGGCGTCCGGTCCGGCGTAGAGAGGCAGCGCCACCACCACGGCTCCGGCCATCGCGATCAGTCCGGCGACAGCCCAGCCCCGTGCCCCGCCAGTGCGCAGGATGTGCCAAGCCCACAGCGCGAAGCCGAGGGCGAGCATCACCGCGAACAGCCGCAGCACGGCATCGTTGTCGCGCTGCGCGCCCAGCACCCAGGCGAGCCAGATCACCGTGCCGTACAGCGGGAAGGCAAGCAGCTGCTTGAAGCGCACGAGCCATGGCCCTGGGCGCGGGAGGTGGCGTCGCCAGCCGGGAAACCATGCAAGGGTCGCATACGGCAGCGCCATGCCAAGGCCCAGCGCGCCGAACACGAGCAGACTCGTCAGTGCGGAGCCGGCAAACGCGTAACCCAGTGCCGCGCCCATGAATGGCGCCGTACAGGGGGAGGCAATCACCACGGCGAGCACGCCGGACGCAAACGCGTCGAGACTTCGGTTCTTCGACGTCCATCCGGCGAGGCCTGACGGGACGAGCTGCCCGAATTCGAACGTGCCCGACAGGTTGAGCGCCAGCACGAAAAAGAGCAGCGCCAGCGAAGTCACGACACCGGGCGATTGCAGCTGGAAGCCCCAGCCAAGCTGCTCGCCCGCGGCGCGCAAGCCGAACAGCACGAATCCCAGGGTGAGGAACGTCAGCAGTACACCCGCTGCGAACGCGACCGCCTCGGCGCGCATCGTCGCCTTGCTGTCGTGATGGCGGGCGAATCCCAGCACTTTGAGCGACAGCACCGGGAACACGCACGGCATGAGGTTGAGCAGAAGCCCCCCGACGACCGCGAGCGCAACCGCCAGCAGCAAGGTGGTGCCGCCCGTGACACCGGGTGCCGCGACATTGAGGCTCGCCACCGGCACGTCCGGCCTGGGGCCCGGAACAACGGTACCGGTCAGCGGCACGTCGATGGTTGCTGCCCTGACGATGCCGCTCGGCGTGGCGAGCCCGCCCTCGGCAGTGACCACGCCGGCCACGCGCGTGAAGCCCCCGGTGAGCGTGCTGGCAACCGGCAACGTCAATTGCACGCCTGCGGATGTCTTCGCCACGGACTGCTTGCCCGCGGGCTCGATGCGGTCCGGCTCGAACGGGAAGAAACGCAGCCCGGCGGCATTGCCCGCGTCGCTTCCGCCGCTCAGCACGAGATCGATGCTGGTGCCCTCTCCCTTAGCGGTCACGTTCCACCCGCTGAGCGGCCGGGGCAGCGCGGCGCGCGTGGCCGCAATCGGACCCGACCACTGCGGATCCGGCGCGGCGGACGGCGCGACCGGCAGCGTCAGCGCGAGATCGGCACCTTCCGGAATGCACGTTTCCTTGCAGACCAGCCAGTCGGCACGCGCGGCGATGTTCACGGCGGCGCCCGATACGGAAGCCGGCACCTGCAGCTCGACGAGGTGCAGCACCTCGCCTTCGTAGCCGTAGTTGACGAGCGGTCCGGCGGGCAACGCGTGCGGGGCCGGCCACTGGATCGCACCGGCCGTCATGCCAGCGGGCAGCTTCCATGCGAGGGTCGTCGGCAGGCCGCTGTCGCCGGGGTTCTGCCAGTAGGTGTGCCAGCCGCGCTCCAGCTTGAGCCGGAGCGCGACGGTGAGCGGCTGGCCGGGAACGGCAGCCGTGCGCTCCGGGACGAGTTCCGCCTCGACGTGCTCGGTGCGCACCGGCGCGCCCCATGCCGCCATGCTGCACGCGAGCGCGAGCACCAGCCCGGCGAGGAGCTGCAGCAGCGACGACAGCGATGGGCGAAGGTGTGTCATGTCAAGGAACTCGCGCCGGCACAGGCGGCGCGACAGCCATGATCTTACCGGTCGCGAAGTCGCGCCCTCCTGACGCAGCGCAATCTCCGGCCAGCCGCCATGCACGGCCCGACGGATGGCCTGCCTGACGAGCCAACCGCAGGCGCCCAGCGTTATTCCCTGCCGGTGATCGAATCGCCGCTGGTTTCGATCGTCGTGGTGGCCCCGAGTGAAAGCGGCGACAAGACGCGGCGTCGCGCCTGGGTCCGGCCGGCCCGCGTCGTCCGGCTGCCGGTGCCCCGCCGGTATAATCAACGGCTTGGCCGCGCGCCGCGCGCGCATCACTGCCCGCACCGCGGGGATCGACGCAACCATGAAATCCTACCAGCCCGCCACGATCGAAGCCGCCGCCCAGGCGGCCTGGCGCGAGAGCGACGTCTATCGCGCGGTCGAGCGTCCGGACCGGCGCAAATTCTATTGCGTGTCGATGCTGCCGTACCCCTCGGGCAAGCTGCACATGGGACACGTGCGCAACTACACCATCAACGACGTCATGTACCGGCACCTGCGCATGCAAGGCTGGAACGTGCTGATGCCGATGGGCTGGGATGCGTTCGGCCTGCCCGCCGAAAACGCGGCGATGAAGAGCGGCCTCGCGCCCGCGCAGTGGACCTACGACAACATCGCCTACATGAAGCAGCAGCTGAAGGCGATGGGCTTCGCCATCGACTGGTCGCGCGAGCTCGCCACCTGCGATCCCGATTACTACAAGTGGAACCAGTGGCTGTTCCTGCGCATGCTCGAGAAGGGCATCGCGTACCGGACGACGGGCGTCGTCAACTGGGACCCTGTCGACCAGACGGTGCTCGCCAACGAGCAGGTGATCGACGGGCGCGGCTGGCGCTCGGGCGCCCCGGTAGAGAAGCGCGAGATCCCGATGTACTACCTGCGCATCACGCAGTATGCGGAGGAGCTGCTCGCCTGCCTCGACCGGATGCCCGGCTGGCCCGAGCGCGTGAAAATCATGCAGGCGAACTGGATCGGCAAGAGCGTCGGCGTGCGGTTTGCGTTCCCGCACGACATCCGCGACGACGCCGGCACGCCGATCGGCGACGGCCGCCTGTACGTTTTCACGACGCGCGCCGACACGATCATGGGAGTGACGTTCTGCGCGGTCGCGGCGGAACACCCGCTCGCCACGCACGCGGCGCGCACGAACCCTGCCCTCGCCGCCTTCGTTGCCGAATGCAAGCGCGGCAGCGTCATGGAAGCCGACCTCGCGGTGATGGAGAAGAAGGGCATGCGCACGGGCCTCTTCGTGCAGCATCCCCTTACCGGGCAGCCGGTCGAGGTGTGGGTCGGCAATTACGTGCTGATGGGCTACGGCGATGGCGCCGTCATGGGCGTCCCGGCGCATGACGAGCGCGATTTCGAGTTCGCACAGAAGTACGGGTTGCCGATTCAACAGGTCCTGGCAAACAAGCTCGTCCACAACGAAGAGCAGCAACAGAAGCGCCCTCGCAGCGATTACGCCCCATTCTATTTCGACGCCAAGCAGTGGAAAGAGTGGTATGCGTCGAAGGACGACGTGCTCGTCGTCAATTCCGGCAAGTACGACGGTCTTCGGTACGAGGAAGCGGTCGACGCCGTCGCCGCCGATCTCGCGGCCATGGGCCTCGGCGAGAAGCGCACGACCTATCGCCTGCGCGACTGGGGCATCTCGCGGCAGCGGTACTGGGGCACGCCCATCCCGATCGTCCATTGCGACGCGTGCGGCGAAGTGCCCGTTCCCGACAAGGATCTTCCCGTCGTGCTGCCCGACGATCTCGTTCCCGACGGCAGCGGCAATCCCCTCGCCAGGCGAGCGGACTTCGTGAACACGACATGTCCGAGGTGCGGCGCACCGGCACGGCGCGAAACCGATACGATGGACACGTTCGTCGATTCGTCCTGGTATTTCATGCGCTATGCCTCGCCCGGCGCACCGACGATGCTCGACGATCGCGAGCGCTACTGGATGCCGATGGACCAGTACATCGGCGGCATCACCCACGCGATCCTGCATCTGCTCTACGCGCGCTTCTGGACCAAGGTCATGCGCGACATGGGTCTCGTGCGCTACGACGAGCCCTTCCTGCGGCTCCTCACGCAGGGGATGGTGCTCAACCACGCGTTCTTCCGCCGCAACGCCAAGGGCGGGATCGACTACATCGCGCCGGAGAACGTGACCGTGCAGCGCGACGATAGCGGCGCGATCACGGGCGGGACCTCCAGGCTCGACGGGGAACCGGTCGAATACGACGGCCTGGGCACCATGTCGAAATCGAAGCTGAACGGCGTCGACCCGCAGGACATGATCGACCGCTTCGGCGCCGACGCGTCGCGCCTCTTCGTGATGTTCGCGAGCCCGCCCGAGCAGACCATCGAATGGTCGGACACCGGGGTCGAGGGCGCGCATCGCTTCCTGCGCCGGCTGTGGACGCAGGCGCAGCAGCGCGCCGAGGTCATCGTGGCCACTCCCGACGACTTCGACTTCCGCGAGGCGGGTGCTGCCGTGAAGGCCGCGCGGCGCGAGCTCCATCTCACCCTGAAGCAGGCCAACTACGATTACGAGCGCGTGCAGTACAACACCGTCGTATCCGCGGGCATGAAGATGCTGAACACGCTCGAAGGCGCGCCACTGGACGCGCCCGGCGCGCACGCCTTCGTGCGCGAAGGCTGGTCGATCCTGCTGCGCGTGCTCTACCCCGTCGTGCCGCATGTGGCATGGGCACTGTGGCGCGATCTCGGGTTCGCCGGCACGCACGGCGATGTCATCGACGCGCCCTGGCCCGCGGTCGATGCCGCGGCGCTCGAGCAGGACGAGATCGAGCTCGTGCTGCAGGTGAATGGCAAGGTGCGCGGCAAGCTCCGCGTGCCCGCCGGCGCGAGCACGCCCGACATCGAGCTCGCGGCGAAAGCGTCACCCGAGGTGGCGAAGCAGGCCAGCGGTGCCGCCGTCAGGAAAGTCATCGTGGTGCCGGGGCGGCTCGTCAATGTCGTCGTTTGAGCGTACGACGCGCCGGCGCCTCATCGCGGCCCTCGCGACGCTCACCCTCGCGGGCGGCTGCGGCTTCCACCTCCGCGGCGACGTCAACTACGCGTTCACCTCGCTGTACCTCAATTCGCCTGCGGGCCAGCCGATCACGAGCGAATTGCGCCGGGCCATCGAAGGCGCTTCGGGGATTCGCCTCGCGGAGAATCCCACGAGCGCCCAGGTGGTGCTCGACGTCACGGGCCTCGCCGATGACAAGCAGGTGCTGTCGTTGTCGGGTGGCGGCCGCGTGCGCGAGTTCCTGCTGATCAAGCACGTGACGATCGCGCTGCACGACGCCAATGGCCGCGACTGGCTGCCGGCCTCCGAAGTGCAGGTGCGCAGGAGCTACACGTTCAACGAGGCCGAAGTGCTCGCGCGCGAAGCGCAGGAAGTGCGTCTGCTGAAGGAAATGCAGACCGACATCGTGCAGCAGATCGTGCGGCGCCTGCAGGCCGCGCGGCAACCGGCAAGCTAGCACTGCGGCGATGGAGCTTCGCGCCTCGCAGCTCGCCGCGCATCTCGAGCGTACGCTCGCGCCGATCTACCTCGTGCACGGCGACGAGCCGCTGCTCGCGCTGGAAGCCGCCGACGCGATTCGCACCGCAGCACGACGCGCGGGCTGCGACGACCGCGAGGTGCTCGTGGTCGAGCCGGGATTCCGCTGGGATGCGTTCCTGGGCGCGAATGCGAATCTCGGCCTCTTCGGCAGCCGCAAGCTCGTCGACATGCGCATTCCGTCCGGCAAGCCGGGCGCCGAAGGTGCGAAGGCACTCGAAGCCTACGCAGCGCTGCCCAATCCCGACAACGTGACGGTGATCACCCTGCCGAAGCTCGACCGTGCCACCCAGTCGTCCGGCTGGTTCAGCGCCCTTGCCGAGGCCGGCGTTGCGATCGCGGTGTATCCGCTCGATCGCAACGAGCTTCCGGCGTGGATCGCGGCGCGCTTCGCACGCCAGGGGCAACGCGTCGGCCGCGATGCCCTGGCATGGATCGCCGAGCGCTGTGAAGGCAATCTCTTTGCCGCGCGCCAGGAGATCGAGAAGCTCGGCCTCCTGCTGCCCGAAGGGGAGCTCGCGCAGGAGGACATCGAGCGGGCAGTCAGCGATGTCGCCCGCTATGACGTATTCCAGCTCTCGGAGGCGTGGCTGGGCGGCGATGCGGCGCGCACGCTGCGGATCATCGCGGGCCTCGAGGCGGAAGGTGAAGGCATCCAACTGCTGTTGTGGCAACTCGGTGAGGACGTGCACGCGCTTGCGGGCGTGCTCGATGCAGCCGCCAGCGGAACGCCGCTGCAGAGCGCGGTTCGCAACGCGCGTGTCTGGGGCAAGCGGCAGGGTGCACTGGAACGCGCGGCGCGGCGGGTGCCGCGCGCTGCCATTGCACCGCTGCTCCGCGCGCTCGGCCGGCTCGACGCGCTGTCCAAGGGCATCGGCCGCGGCAACGCATGGGACGAGTTGCGCAACGTGGCGCTTGCCCTCGCCGGTACGCCCGCGTTGCCGCTGTCCCCTGCACCTGTCTGACGGCTCGCATCAGCGCAGGTCACCCCACAACGCCTGCACCAGCGCGAGCGCCGCGACGGCCGCAGTCTCGGTCCGCAGGACCCGCGGGCCCAGCCCGACCCGTGCGGCACCGTTGCGCACGAGGCGCATGATTTCCTCGGGCGCAAAGCCGCCTTCAGGACCGACGAGCACGACACACTCGGCCCCCGGATGGGGGCGCGCGACCAGCGGCGCCTCGCCCCCGGGCGCACACACGAACGCCTGAATGCCTGCCGGCTGCCATTCCGCGAGCTTGCACACGGGCAGCACGGCCGGCACCCGATTGCGTCCGCATTGCTCGCAGGCGGCGATCACGATCTGCTCCCAGTGCGCGTGGCGCTTCTCGCCGCGGGTATCGGCGGGAAACGGCGCACTGCGCGCGGTGATCACCGGCGCGATCGTGGCGACACCGAGCTCCACGCTCTTGCGCACCGCGTAATCCATCGCGTCGTTGGCGACGATCGCCTGCACGAGCGTCACCTTGAGCGGCGACTCGCGCTCGATGGGATCGAAACGCTCGACGTGCACCTGCACACCGCGCTTGTGCACGCTCGTGATGCGCGCTGCGTACTCGCCGCCCAGACCGTCGAAGAGCACCAGCGCATCGCCGGCCACAAGGCGCACCACCCGGACGGCGTGGTGGGCGACGCTCTCCGGCAGCTCCAGCGTGTCGCCCACCCTCGCTTGCGCCAAGGCGCCGGCCACATGAAAGCGCGGCGGCATCTCAGCCTTCTTCCCGCGCCGGCAAATCGAAATGGTAGTGGTCGCCCACCGGCACGTAACCGAGGCTCGCGTACAGCCCATTGCTGACGGCATTGGAAAGATCGGCGCTGAGGAATATATCGGTACAGCCGCGCTCCTGCAGCACGCGCGACACGTGCGCGGTGAGCGCCTTGCCATAGCCATGCCCGCGTTCCTGCGGCGGCGTGTAGACGCTGACGATCCGCGCCGCATCCTCTCCCATCGGCTCGAAGCCGAGCAGCGCGCGCGGCGCTCCGTTCACCCACAGCCACAGCTTGCCCTCGGCGATACGTCGTGCGGTGGTCCTGCGCAACTGCGACTTGTCGTCGGGCACACGAACTTCGTCGATGAATGCCGACAGCCACGCGGCGATGCGCTCGGTGTCGTCGGCACTCGCCGGCCGTCCCAGACCACGCACCGGTGCATGGAGCGGCCGCAAGGCGCCGAGGCGGTAATTGCGCAGATGAAAGCGCAGCCGGTGCACGCAACCGGTGCTGCGCCGCCACGCGCGGGCGAAGCCTTCGCACGCGGCGAGCGTCCCGATCACGCCCGGAACATCGACCCCCTCGTCCGCCAGGAAGCTCGCGAGCGCGGCGGCGCCGGTCGCCTCGCTGTCGCCGATCACCAGGGGGCCGTGCGCACGCTGCAGGCCCGCCGCGCCCGTGGTGCCGCGCGCGTCCTGTGCCGTGACGAACACTGCCACCGGCCGCCGGCCGCTGCGTCCGGACGCCAGCCCGCGCGTCCACGCGATGAGCCCGCCGTAGGCCGCGCGCTCGCGTTCGAGCAACGGGCCGCCGGCCGCGAGAAAGGTGCGCGCATCCACGTGCCGCACGACCCGCCAGCGGACGGTCATTGCACCCCGAGGAACTGCCGCAGTGCATCGAGCACTGCATCGGGTTCCTCGGCCATCAACGAGTGCCCGGAGTGCTCCAGTCGCACCACTTCGCGGCGCGGAAGCGTCTCGAGCAGCGCGCTCGCGCTGCGCGCCGGCGCCATGAGATCACGTCCGCCGAGGATCACCAGCGCAGGGCAGCGCACGGCCGCCGCCGCGGCGAGTCCGCCGGTGTATTGCCGGCACGCGTCGAGGTCCGTCGCCAGGACGCCGGGACCGCAGCGCTCGAGGAGGCGCAGGGCATTGCCGGCCATCCAGACGCCAGGCCAGGCGTTTCCCCCGGAAGTGCCCCGGACGCCAAACGACCAGCCATTGATCATCTCGTACGCCGCGTGCTCTTCCGTGCGTGCGGCTTCGAGGAGCTCGTCACTCACCTGCATGGGCACGGCCGGGCCCAGGAGCGCGATCCGCGTCACGCGCTCCGGATGGCGAGCGGCGCACTCCAGCGTGGCGAGCGCGCCCATCGAATGCCCGACCAACGCCGCGTGCTGCGCGCCCGCGGCATCCATGACATCGACCAGCCAGCTCGCGATGCCTGCCACGGAGGACAGCACCATGCCCTCCGAGCGGCCGTGGCCGGGAAGATCGACGGCAAGGACGTTCCACCCGTGATGCGCGAAATATCGCGATTGCAGACTCCACACGCTGTGGTCCTGCGCGGCACCGTGCAGGAACAGTACGGTCGGCGCGTCCGGTCGCTGCAGGCGCGTGCCGGTGTAGGCATAAACGGCGCGCGCTCCGACGTGCAGGATCATGGCGCTCTCCACCGCGCGCGGTGCTGCCGCTCAGCCCTTGGAAGCATGATGCAGCGCGCGCGACAGATCCTCGATGAGATCGTCGGGATGCTCGAGGCCGACCGAGAGGCGGATCGTTCCTTCGGTGATGCCCGCGCGAAGAAGATCTTCGGCGCTCATCCGGAAATGCGTGGTCGATGCCGGATGGATCACCAGCGACTTGGCGTCGCCGACATTGGCGAGGTGGGAAAAGAGCTCGAGGCGCTCGATGAACCGCCGCCCCTGGGCGCGCGTGCCGCGGATATTGAAGCTGAACACCGCGCCGCAGCCGAGCGGCAGCAGCTTCTGCGCCAGGCGGTGATCGGGATGCGTTTCGAGCTCGGGATAGGCAATCGACTCCACCATCGGGTGCGCTGCGAGGAATGCCACCACCCGGCGCGTGTTCTGGACGTGACGCTCCATCCGGATGGGCAGCGTCTCGATCCCCTGCAGGATCTGGAACGCGGTGAACGGCGCCATGCACGCGCCAAAATCGCGGATGCCTTCGCGCCGCGCCCGCAACAGGAACGCTGCCGTAGACGACTCCTCGCTGAACACCATCTGGTGAAAGCCCGCGTACGGCTGGGTCAGCGTGGGAAACTTGTCGCGCGCGCCGGCGCGTTCCCAGTCGAACCGGCCGCCGTCGACGAGCAGGCCGCCGATCACCACGCCGTGGCCCGAAAGGAACTTCGTCGCCGAATGGAACACGAGATCCGCGCCATGCTCGAATGGACGCACGAGGTATGGCGTGGTGAATGTGGAATCGACGAGCAGCGGCAGGTCGTGGGCATGGGCAATCTCCGCCACGGCCGCGATGTCCAGCACGTCGAGACCCGGATTGCCGAGCGTTTCGCCGAACAGCAGGCGGGTACGCGGCGTGATCGCGGCACGCCACGCGTCGAGGTCGCGCGGATCCACGAACGTCGTGGCGACGCCGAAGCGCGGCAGGGTGTAGTCGAGCAGATTGTGCGAGCCTCCGTACAGTGCGCGCGAGGCGACGATGTGATCGCCGGCGCCCAGCAGCGTGACGATCGCGAGGTGCAGCGCTGCCTGTCCGCTGGCGAGCGCGATGCCGCCGATGCCGCCTTCGAGCGCCGCGATCCGCTCCTCGAGCACGGCACACGTTGGATTGGAGATGCGCGAGTAAACGTGGCCCGCGCGCTCCATGTTGAACAGCGCCGCCGCATGGTCGCTGTCCGGGAACACGAACGAGGCCGTCTGGTAGATCGGCGTCGCACGGGCGCCTGTCGCAGGATCGGGGCGCGCGCCGGCGTGCAGGGCGAGCGTCTCCAGGTGGGTCTTTTTCGGCTTGGCCATGGCGCGCTCGGGGCCGGATTCCGGCCGCCCGATTCTAGCCGAACGCGCGTCGCCGAGCGGCGAGCAGGTAAGATGCGGCTCGCCGCCGCACTTCTGTCCTGCGATGACCCGCCGTCAACCCCGACCCGCCGTGCTGCCCGAGCCGCTCCCGCGCGCGCCCGGCGCGGCGCCCGAGAAAGGCCGCGGCGCGACCTTCAACCCCGGCAATCGCTTCCGCCGCGACACGCGCGAGGCGGTGGACGACGGCTGGAATGCGGTGCCCGACGACGAAGACCGCGGCGAAGACGCGTTGCCCGCGCGCCGCCGGACCACGGTCACGATTCATCCATCGCGCACGATCATCACCCGCAACGATTCTCCCGATGTCGGATTCACCCAGTCGGTGAATCCATATCAAGGTTGCGAGCACGGATGCATCTATTGCTTCGCGCGGCCCTCGCACGCCTATCACGATCTGTCGCCCGGCATCGATTTCGAAACACGGCTCTTCGCCAAGGCCAAGGCGCCGGACCTGCTCCGGGCGGAACTGGCGAAGCCGGGCTACCGCTGCGAGAGCATCACCCTGGGGATCAACACCGACGGCTACCAGCCCATCGAGCGCGAGTGGCAATTGACGCGCCGGTGCCTCGAGGTGCTGCACGAATGCAATCACCCGGTGTCGATCGTGACCAAGTCGGCCTTGATCGAGCGCGATCTCGATCTGCTCGCACCGATGGCGGCAAAGGGCCTGGCCGAGGTGTTCCTCACGATCACCACACTGGATCGCGACATCGCGCGCCGTCTGGAGCCGCGTGCCGCTGCACCCGAGCGGCGCCTGCAGACGATTGCAGCGCTGCGCGCGGCCGGCGTTCCGGTCGGCGTGATGATCGCGCCGGTGATTCCGCAGCTCACGGACAAGGATCTCGAAGCGATCCTCGAAGCTGCCGCGGCGCGCGGTGCACGCCAGGCCGGTTACGTCCTGTTGCGCCTGCCGCACGAGGTGGCACCGCTGTTCCGTGACTGGCTCGATGCGCACTACCCCCTGCGCGCCGCGCACGTCATGAGTCTCGTGCAGCAGATGCGCGGCGGCAAGGATTACGACGCGGCGTGGGGAACGCGCATGCGCGGGACGGGCGAGTTCGCAAACCTCATCGCCACCCGGTTCCGCCTCGCCTGCCGCCGCTTCGGCTTCAATCGAAGCCACTCCAGTCTGGACACCAGCCGCTTCCGCTCGCCGGCCATTGCCCCTCCCAGTAGTGCGGGATCCTCCGGGGCAGCGCGCCAGCAGGATCTCTTCGACTAAGCCTGTTGCCGCCCCACGGCAACGTTACCGATCGCCCTACACGCGGCGGCGCCCCCGGGCGACGCACACATGGGCCATCGGCGGACAGGCCCGCCGAGCCTATTTCGCCAGAATGCGTACTTGGGAAACGGCTGCACGCGACACGCAGCCGTACTGGCAGCAAACAGCCAGCCGCACATTCGAACAAAACAGGAGATCACCATGGTTATCCGAAACAAGCCCCTCATCATCGCAGTTGGCCTGGCACTTGGCGCCTCCACTTCGGCATTCGCCCAGGGCACTGCCTACGACCAGCCTGCGAACACCACGGCAGCGCCGGTGGTCACGTACGCGCCGTCCGCGGATGAAGAGCATGGTGGGACGCGCAATCGCCTTCTCCATGACGACGCGGGGATGCGCGGCGCCGCCAACAACACGAACTCCGTCATCGCCCCCGCATCGCCGGAAGCCGCGGCGAACGCGAAGGTGTACCGCAGCGACGATGCCGTCGAGCACGCTTACCGCAGTAAAGATGCCGGCGAGCACGCCTACCGCGACGACGACAAGGGCGAGCACGCCTACCGGGACGACGATGCCCGCGAGCGCGCCGAGCGCAATGCGCGCGCAACCTCCGAAGAGGAGCATGGCGGGCTGCGCAACCGGCTGAAGGACAAGAAGGCCCAAGCGCGGGAAAAGCTCGGCATGCAGCCGGATAACGACTGACGCGGGTTGAGGACCAGCGCGGGCGGAGCGCCCGCGCGTCGCGCGGGCCGGCCGTTCAAGGCAATACCGGCGGGCTGACCACGGGCGCGTACGGGTCGGCCGGACTCGTTTCCGGCGGCGGCGGCGTGCATTCGGGTCAACGGGTCATCGCCCCGGCGCCGATCAACGGGGCGATGTACAGCGACGAAGCCGGAGAGCACCCCCGCAACGACCGGCAGGATGTGCCGCCAGATCCCGCGCAGTCAGGATCGACGCGCTGATCTTCCGAGCATTCGATTGTCCCCGGACGGCACAGAAGGTCCGCACGGGTACGCACTGTCGCAACGATCAATCAGGATACCAACCACCACAGGAGTAATCGATGGACATGAAAATGAAGCCTCTCATGATTGCCGTAGCGCTCGCACTCGGTGCGTCCTCCGGCGCCTTCGCCCAGACCGGGACCGGCTCCGCGCTCAACCCGACGATGAAGCCCGGGTTCGACTCGCAGGAAACGGTCGCCGGCAAGGCGGTGCCGGGATCGCCGCAGAAGCCCATGAACGGCAGCACGGCCGACATGGGAACGATGACCGGTCGTGGCGCCAACACGATGCAACCCGGCGACACAAAGGCCGGAACCACGACCGGAGTCACCCGTACCGACGGCACGGTGAACAGCAAGACAAATGGGGCCTTCGACAGTCAGGAGAAGGTCGATGGCCGCGTGGCGCCAGGGTCCCCCACGAGCTCGGTGAACGGCACGCCCAGCTCGTCGACGGGCATGCATGGCATGGGTACGGGCATGATGAACGACAAGTCCAGCACGGCGGGTGGCGTTGCCGACGAGCATGCGAGCACGACCGGCAAGACGGGCAGCGCTCACGCCGCGACGACGGCGAAGCAGAAAAAGGCCGCCCACGCGCGGAACATGCATACCACGGCCAAGAGCACCAGCACGACGGGCAGCCGTGCCGGCGCGGACGCGCAGAATTCCGACCAGCATCGGACCGACGAGCCCTTCCGTGACGACGTGGGTCGCCTCCCGGGCGTCAATCCGGCGACGTCGAGCACCAGCACCGCGAAATAACCAGCAGCAAGACCGTCGCGCGAGCGTTTGCTCGCGCTCCGAGGGGCCCCGCGTGGGCCCCTTCCTTTGCGCGGGTACACGGGGCCATGCTTGCGGTGCACGGCGCGCCGCGGCACCATCGGCCTCTGCCCATCACGAGGAACGCGCATGCAAGCGCCCAGTCCTGTCCGCGTCTCCGTTACCACCGGCACCGCGCCGCGCGGGGCCCGCGGACGAAAGCTCACCGGACGCAGCACGAGGGTTGCGTGAGCACGCTCGGCGAACGCCTGGGCCGCTGCTACAGCGGCGCGGTGCACGACGTGCTGCGCCTCATGGGCCACGAGCGCGTGGTGCTGCCGCCGGCGATCAAGGCCATCGCGCCCGGCACGCGCCTCGCCGGACCGGTGTGGACGGTGGCGGGGCACATCGACCGCACACGTACGCGCGACGAAACGCTGCTCGGCTGGTGCACGCTGCTGTCGAAGGCGCCGCCAGGCCACGTCGTCGTGTGCCAGCCGAACAACCACGAGGTCGCGCTGATGGGCGAGCTGTCGGCCCAGACCCTGCAGGCGCGCGGCGTTCTCGGCTATGTCGTGGATGGCGGCTCGCGCGACACCGATCTGGTGCTCGCCCAGGGGTTCCCCGTGTTCTGCGCCTTCCTCACCCCGGCGGACATCGTGGAGCGATGGATTCCCGACCGCTACGGCGAGCCCGTGACGATCGGCGAGTGCACCGTGCGAACCGGCGACTACCTCCTCGGCGACCGCGATGGCGTGGTGATCATCCCGTCGGCAATCGCCGACGAAGTGGTCTCGCGCACCGAGGAAGTCATGGCAACCGAATCGGAGATGCGCCGCGCGCTGATTGGCGGGCTCGATCCGGTCGAGGCCTACCTGCGCTTCGGCAAGTTCTGAGACAAAGCGGATCCGACCGTCAGGCTGAAACCGGTCTACCGGCCTGAATCGCGCTAGGCACCTGACGCCGGCGGCCTTCGTTTGCGCGAGCGCATGTCGTTGGCCATGATGCTGGCGACGAGGACGATGCCGCCCCCCGCGGCGAGCGAGAAGAAGATCATCGCGAACCCCGGGTAGCCGAGGATCCGGAACGACGTCTCGACCTGCATCAGCATGGCGGCGCCGACGATCAGCGCGGCGAGGATGAGGCCGGTGGTGATCCGGTTGGCGATCTTTTGCATGCCCTCGATGAGGGTCTCCTCCTCGAGCGCGTCGACCTTGATGCGAATGTCGTTGTTGGCGATGCGCTCGAGGATCGTGTTCACACGCCCGGGTAGCTCCTCGATGGCCTCCTTCGCTTCGAGCACGCTCGTGAAGAGCCGCCCGGGCGAGAGGCTCGCCCGGAACTTCTCCTGCATGATCGCGACGGTGTTGTCGCGGATCGAGGCATTCGGATCGAAGTCGGGCGCGATCGTACGCGCGATCTGGTCGAGATTGAGCAGGGCTTTGCCCACCATCGTCATCTCGGGTGGCTGGCCGAACGCGCCCGTGATGCGACACACCACCGCCTCTTGCAACCTTGTCCGGGCTCCAAGGGTCGGAGGGCTAGAATGGGGCAGCGGGTGAGTTGGCGGGCGACGCAAGCGTTGGGTTCGCACCGCAACACCAGGCGCACCGGAGACTGCGCCGCCTTCGCGCAAGCATGCTGATCGTGAAAACCAAGACCTCACCCGCCCTCGCCCTGCTGCGCCATCCAGGTAAATTCCTGCTGTGCACGGTGAAGGCGTTCCGCGCCAACCAGGGTCTCCTGCTCGCCGGGGCCGTGGCGTACTACACGCTGCTCTCGATCGTGCCGCTCCTCATCCTGCTGCTCCTCGTGCTCGCGCGCGTCGTGGACCAGGCGAACCTGCTGACGACGCTCGGCCGCTATCTCGAGCTGGTCACGCCCGGGCAGTCGAAGGCATTGATCGAGGAGCTTTCGTCGTTCCTCGTTCATCGCGGGGTCGTCGGTCCCGTCCTGCTGGTGACCCTGATCTTCTTCAGCTCGCTGGCCTTCACGGTTCTGGAGAACTCGATGTCGGTGATCTTCCTGCATCGCGTGAAGGTGCGCCGGCGCCGGTTCCTGATCTCCGCGCTGATCCCCTACTGCTACATCCTGTTCCTCGGCCTCGGGCTGCTCGTGGTCACGCTGGTCTCGGGGGCGCTCCAGGCGCACGGTGCCGAGGACATCAACTTGCTCGGACGCATGGAGCCGCTCGGGTCACTATCGGGCGCGGTGCTGTACGTGATCGGCCTCTTCGGCGAGGTCCTGGTGCTCACGTCGATCTACCTGGTGATGCCCGTCGGACGGTTGCACTGGCGGCACGCGCTCGTCGGCGGCATCACCGCGGCGATCCTCTGGGAGCTCACCCGCCACGTGCTGCTGTGGTACTTCGGTCAGCTCTCGCAGGTGAAGACCGTCTACGGGTCACTCGCCACGGCGATCTTCGTGCTGCTCAGTCTCGAGATCGCGGCGACGATCCTGCTGTTCGGCGCGCAGGTCATCGCGGAATACGAGCGCATCGAGCGCGAGCCGATGGATGCCGAGCCGAAGAAGCTCTCGACGGCGCAGGCGCACGCCGAGATGGAGAGCTGACGCACGACCACGCAGCCAAGCGTGGGTCGTCAGCCGAGCGGATCCTTGCCGAGGAATGCGGCGACGTCCCCGTGCCGACGAAGCTCGTCGAGCGCGTCCGCGTCCGGCAACTCCGGCCGATCGCGTTCCGCATCCACCATGCACAGGAAGCCGAGCGGCGCATTCGCGGCGGCGCGGAACTGGTGCCACGTCTTCGGTGGAATCGTCACCAGGTCGAACGCGCCGATGCGATGCACGCCCGTGCCGACGAGGCACTCGCCCATGCCGCGCAGGATCAGCACCGCATGCGTGTGCTCGTGGCGTTCGAGCGTCGAGTGCCCGCCTGCGGCAATCTCGAAATAGCGCAACTCGCCGCGCATGTCGGGGCGTTTGAAGAGCGTCTGGCGGGTGATGTCGCGGAACGGCGCGGTGCTCTCGCTCCTGTAGTCGAGCAGCGGGACGTCCTCCCAGCGGAAGCTCGCGCTGCCCGGATCGAACCTGCGGACCGGCTTGTCGGCGTCAGTCATGGCGGGAATCCTGGTGTGCATACGGTGCGGCGACCGCATCGACGAACGCGCGGCAACGCGCGGCGAGTGCATCGCCCGCGAGCAGCAGGCTGCCGCCGATGAGAAACATCGCCTCATCGCCGTAGAACTCGCGCATGCCGTGCACGCGCTCCACGCTCATGCCCCCGGCGGGCACCGGCATCGTTGCCGCCAGCCCGTGCCAGGGATGACGTGCTGCATCGGCGATGCCGGCGCAGTCCGCGAGCGTGTAACCGAAGCGCCCGCCGGCGTGCGGGAAGATCGTCGCGTCCGCTCCGAACAGGCGGAACAGCTTGCCGAGCAGGAGCGGTGGCAGGATGCGTGCGGCGCCCGCGAGCGCCGGATGGGCGATGAGCGCAACGCCGGCGTCGCACGCAAGGGTCGCCAGGTTCGACACGCCGCTGATCATCGGCGCGATGAGTGCCACGCGCACGCCTTGCTCGCGGGCGACACCGAGCTGTCGGCGCATGTCCTCCAGGCTGCCGGTGATGCTGGGCGCATAGAGGGCGCGCGATCCCGACGCCGACTGGGCTTCCCCGATCGCGCGCTGACACGCGGTCACCCGTTGCGCAAATGGCGCAGCGCTCTGATCGGCGAGACCATGATCGTCCTTGATGATGTCGATGCCGCTGCGCGCGAGCGTGCCGGCGAGCAGGGCGAGCGCAGCAGGCGGCAAGCCCTGCGGCTTCAACGCCGCGCAGGAAAGCGCACGGCCGCGCACTCCTGCCAGCTCGCGCAAACCTGCGATGCCGAACCGCGGACCGCCGAACCGCGCCGCGAACGTCGCACCGAGCGTCACGTCGACCAGCACGGCGTCGTCCTGCAGCGAGGTGTTGCCGAACAGCATGTTGAGGAACTGCCCGGCGTCCCTGCCAACCGTTTCCTCGGCCAGGGCAATGTCGACGTCGAACTCGCGCTCGTCACGCTGCCGGATGGCGAGCACCTTCCCCATCACGTCGTCGCGCACGCGGTGATCGGTCACAGCCGCCGCGGGGAGCTCGACGCTTTGCTCGAGCGCTACGGCCTCGGCGCGCGCTTCGACGTGCGCACGGTCGCAGCGCAGGCGATAGGTGACGGTGAAGCGGTCGCCGTTCATGACGCGGCGAGTTTACCGCGCCGTTGTTGGCGCGAGCGCGTACCGGCGTCGATCAGCCCGGCTTGATCGCTGCGCCTGGTCCATCCGTTCCCGGCTGCATGCCGGAATCCTCGATCACGCCCTGCTCGACGAGCGCGTCGATCTCCGCGTCGTCATACGCATACTCGCGCAGCAGCTCGCGGGTGTGCTGTCCGAGCAGCGGCGCGGGCCGCGTGACAGCGGTCGGCGTCTTGGAAAAGTGGATCGGGCAGCCGAGCGCCTTGGTCGCTCCCGCCGTCGGATGCGCGAGATCGACCACCATGCCGCGCGCCAGCGTCTGCGGGTGCGTCAGGGCTTCGCCGATCGAATGCACCGGCCCGACGGGCACGCCGGCCGCGTCGAACGCGGCGATCCATTCCGCCTTGGTCCGCGTGCCGAGCACCGCATTCATCGCTTGCGTCAAGGCATCGAGATGCTGCATGCGCGCGGAGTTGGTGGCGAAGCGCGGATCCTCGCGCCATTCCGCGTGACCGAGCACGTCGGCGATGCGCTCCCAGTTGGCCTGGTTGGCACCGCCGATGTTGAGCCATCCGTCGCTCGCGTGGAATGCCTGGTAGGGCGCCGCGAGGAGATGCGCCGAACCGGTGGGTCCCGGCGACTGGCCGTTGGCGAAGAAGATCGCGGCGTGCCAATACGTCTGCTGCAGTGCGGCTTCCATGAGCGAGGTGTCGACCAGCTGGCCCTGGCCGGTCTTGAGCTTGTGCGCGTACGCCGCCAGGATGCCGACCGCCGCGAGAATGCCGGCGTTGATGTCCGCCACCGAGTTGCCGTCCTTGACCGGCGGGCGACCCGGTTCGCCGGTGATCGACATCAGGCCCGCGAAGCCCTGGGCGATGAGATCGAAGCCACCCTTGTCGCCGTACGGGCCGTCGCGCCCGTAGCCGGATACGGCGCAGTAGATGAGTCCCGGGTTGTGCTGCACGAGAACGTCGTACCCCAGGCCCATCTTCTCGAGCGTGCCCCGGCGATAGTTTTCCGTCACCACGTCCGCGTTCTTCACCATCCGCAACAGCACCTCGCGGCCGCGCGGGTGCTTGAGGTTGAGCGCAATGCCGCGCTTGTTGCGGTTGAGGATCAAGAAGGGCGCGGAAACGCCATTGATGCGCGGCTCGCGGTACCCGCGCGAGTCGTCGCCGCCCGGCAGCTTCTCCACCTTGATGACGTCCGCGCCCATGTCCGCGAGCATCATCCCGCAGGTCGGCCCGGCCATGATCTGTGCGAGCTCCAGCACGCGCATGCCGGCAAGGGCGCCCGCTGGTGTTGTCGGTGCCCCCACGTCCGTGGCTCGGGACGGCCCTTCGCCGCTCGTGCGTCCTCCCACCGCAGCGCCCGTGCTCATCGTCCGACAAACGCGGGCTTCTGCTTCGCGAGAAATGCCGCGTAGCCGATGCGAAAGTCCTCGGTGTCGAAGCAGTCGAAGCACTCGTCGTATTCGGCAGCGTCGAGCGGTCGCCCTTCGGCGAGCCGACGCGCGAATTTCTTGTGCCAGCGCGCGACCAGCGGCGCGCCCTCGGCGATCCGCTGCGCCGTCGCCTGCGCTTCGGCGGCGACTTCCGCGTCGGGCACGACGCGCGTCACCAGACGCTTGGCCTTCGCCTCCGCAGCATCGAAAATGCGCCCTTCGAGCAGGATCTCCAGCGCCACGTCAGGGCCGCAGAGGCGCACCAGCGGCGCCATCTCCGGGTACGCCATCACCAGCCCGAGGTTCTTGATCGGCGCGCCGAAGCGGCTCGACTCGCCGCAGATGCGGAGGTCGCAGAGCGCTGCGATCTCGAGGCCCCCGCCGACGCAGATGCCGTGGATCTGCGCGACCAGCGGATGCCGGCATGCGGCCAGCGCGTGGGCCGTCGCGTGCATCGTGCGGCCATAGTCGATCGCCTGCGTCTTGTTGGAGCGTTGCGTCGGGAACTCGCTGATGTCGTTGCCGGGCGAGAAGGCTTTTTCGCCGGCGCCACGCAGAATGATGCAACGCAGCTCGTCCTCGGCCGACAGCGCTTCGACGGTGCTGCCAAGCTCGCCCCACATCGAGCGCGTGAGCGCATTGAGCTTCTCGGGACGATTGAGGGTGATGGTCGCAATGCGCGCCGCGCGCGTGACCTGGATCAGTTCGGACATGGGTGACCTAGCGGTAGAAGAGCTGCACGAGACCGAGTCCCGTGATCGGCACGTAGGTGACGAGAAGGAGCACGGCCACGAGCACGGCGATGAACCAGACGTTGACGCGCGTCACCGCCCAGATCGATTCCTTGGCGATCGCGCTCGCGACCATCAGCACGCTCGCGACCGGTGGCGTCTGCTGCCCGATGCCAAGGTTGACCGTCACGATCAGCCCGAAGTGCACCGGATCGATGCCGACGGCTTTGACGAGCGGCATGACGACGGGTACCACGAGGATGATCGCGGCCGCGGAATGCAGGAACATGCCGAGCAGCAGGAACAGGACATTCAGCATCGCGAGCACGAGCCACTTGTTCTGCGTCATGTCGGCGACCGCCTTGGCGAGCGCCTGGGGCGCCTGCACTTCGCTGAGATAGGTGCCGAGCAGCGCGCTGGTCGCGACCAGCAGCATCACGACGGCGGTCTGAATGCCGCCTTCGAGCACGGCGCGGCGCAAGTCGGCAAGGTTGAGCTCACGATAGATCACGAGGCCGACGAACAGCGCAGCGACCACCGCCAGGGCCGCGCCCTCGGTCGCGGTGACGACCCCGCCGAAGATGCCGCCGAGGATGATGATCGGCAGCAGGAACGCCCATAGCGCCTCGCGCGCGGTCCGGCCCACGCGGCCCCACGAAAAGGCAGCTTCGCGCGGCAGGTCGTACCGGCGGGCGAGCACGTAGGCGACGCCCATCAAGGAAAAGCCGCCAAGGATCCCTGGGACGATGCCGGCGACGAAGAGCTGCACCACCGATGTCTCCGCCATCACCGCATAGAGAATCATCGGGATGGACGGCGGAATGATCACCGCCAGCGTGGCGGCCGAGGACATCACCGCGGCCGCGAACGCGGGCGGATAGCCCTTGCTCTTCATGCCGGGGATAAGGATCGAGCCCAGCGCCGCCACGTCGGCGACCGCGGACCCCGATATCTCGGCGAAGAACAGCGACGCGCCGATCGACACGTGCGCGAGCCCGCCGCGGATCCAGCCGAACAGCGATGCGGCAAAGGCAATCAGCCGGCGCGAGATGCCCGACGCATTCATGATCGCACCCGCGAGGATGAAGAGCGGGATGGCGAGCAGCGGGAAGCTGGTTGCGCCGTTGTACGTGACCACGGCGAGATTCGGCAGGATGTCGAGCCCATGGCTCGCGACCATGGCGACCAGCGCGACGATGCCGAGCGCCACCGCGATCGGCACGTTGACCAGAATCAGCGCCAGCACTGCGCCGAACAGGCCCAGCATGATGCCCATCGATCGTTCCTAGTGCAGGCCGTCGGCGAGCGCGATGCCACCGCCGCCGCCCTGCACGGGCGGGTGCGTGGCGATGACGAGATCGACGAGATAGGTGACTTCGGCGATGACGATGAGCGCGGACGAGATGGGTATCACCGACTGCACGACGTTCATCGGGATGGGCACGCTCACCAGCGTGTCGCCCGCGAGGATCGGCATGATCCAGAGTCCGACGCCGCCGAGCAGCAGGAAGAATGCGATCACCAGGACCTGCGCCAGGATATTGGTGCGCCGGCGCAGATTCCAGGGCATTTTTTCCACGAGCTCCGGGCAGCCGATGTGCGCGCGCTTCACCGAAGCCAGCGCCGAGCCGTAGAACGTGAGCCACGCGAGCAGCACCGAAGCGAGCTCGTCGTACCAGATGAGGGAAGCGCCGGCAGCGCGATACACCACCCCGATGGTCACCTCGAGGAAGAGGATGACCATCAGGGCGCCCACCACCCACTCCAGCACACGACCGTAGCCCGTGCGGAAGCGGCGCATCGCATCGGCCAGTGCCGAGGCCGGCACCGGGCGGGTTTCGATCGCAGCCAAACTATTTCCCGAGCGCGACGGCGCGGTCGATGAGCTCCTTGGCGCCCGGGACTTCCTTGCCGAACTCCTCGTAGATCGCCGCGCTCGCCTTGATGAATGCGTCCTTGTCGACGTCGTTCACCTGCATGCCGGCCGCCTTGAGCTTGCCGAGGAGCTCGTTGTCGTCCTTCGCTGCGGTCTCATACACGAATGCCTGTGTTTCCTTGGCGGTATCCTCGAGGATCTTGCGCACGTCCGCGGGCAGCGTGTTCCAGTGGCGCGTACCGACCACCACGTACGCGGGGGTATACACGTGACCCGAGAGCGACAGGTATTTCTGCACTTCCTGCAGCTTGGCCGAGTAGATCTGCGTGAACGGATTTTCCTCGCCATCCATCACGCCGGTCTGCAGCGCGGTGAAGAGCTCCGAGAATTTCATCGGGCTCGGGTTGGCGCCGTACGCCTGGAACATCTTCACGCGCCATTTGCCTTCGGGCACGCGGAGCTTGATGCCCTGCAGGTCTGCCGGGACCTTGATCGGGCGCTTGTTGTTGGTGATCTGGCGAATGCCGTTCTCCCACAGCGCCAGCACGCGCAGGCCCTTCTTCTCCGCCTCGGGCTCGAGCTTCGGCCAGAAGATCTCCTTCTCGATCTTCGCCATGTGCGTGCGGTCCTTGACGATGTACGGCATGTCGAAGATGCCGAAGAGGTCGACTTCCGAGCTCATCACGGTGGAGGGGACGGCGATGTCGAGCGTGCCGAGCTTGAGCTTCTGCACCATCTCCTTGTCACCGCCGAGCTGGCTCGACCCGAAGACCGTCACCTTGGCTTTGTTGCCGAGCTTGGCGTTGGCGCGGCGCGCGAACTCGTCCGCGGCCTTCTGGAAGATCGAGCCCGGCTCGCCCACGTGTCCCAGCTTGATTTCGAGTTGTGCCCAGGCAGGCGCAGCGAGCGCCAGTGCGGCAACGCCGAGCAGTGCCTTGCGCAGAAAGGCGCGACGGAAGTTCGTCATGTGAAGCTCCTCCTAACAGGTTGTCCGTTCATGGTGGAGACCGGCGGCGCGCGATCGGACTGCGCGCGTCGCCCGTTGCCTACGTGTTGGGTCAAGCGGCTTGCGCGAGTGCCCCTGCCGGCTGCCCGGCGAGATAATCCAGCGCGGCCTGCACGCCGCCCTTGCGGTGCGGGATCCCCGCTGCTGCGAGCCCCATCTCGACCCCCGACAACGTGCCGCACAGCATCAGGTCATTGAACCAGCCGAGGTGCCCGATGCGAAAGACCTTGCCGGACACCTTGCCGAGGCCCTGCCCGAGCGACATGTCGAAGCGCTCGAGCACGACCTTGCGAAACTGGTCCGCGCTACGGCCGTCGGGCATCATCACGGCGGTCAGCGCGGGACTGAATTCCGAGGGGTCGAGCGGCAGGAGTTCGAGGCCCCAGGCCTGCACGGCACGACGGGTCGCCTCGCCGAATCGCTCGTGGCGGGCAAACACGTTGTCGAGGCCTTCCTCGAACAGCATGGCGATGGCCTCGTTCAGGCCGTACAGCAGATTGGTGGCGGGCGTATACGGGAAATAGCCGTTGGCGTTGAGCGCCAGCATCTCGCCCCAGTCCCAGTACGCACGCGGCATGCGCGCGGTTTTCGACGCCGCGAGCGCCTTCGCGCTGAAGGCGTTGAAAGACAGGCCCGGCGGCAGCATCAAGCCCTTCTGGGAGCCTGCGATGGACACGTCCACGCGCCACTCGTCGTGGCGGTAATCGATGCAGCCGAGGGACGAGATGGTATCGACCATGAACAGCGCCGGATGCCCCGTACGATCGATCGCCTCGCGCATCGCGGGAATGTGGCTGACGACCCCGGTGGACGTCTCGTTGTGCACCATGCAAACGGCCTTGATCGCATGCTGCGGGTCGGCACGCAGGCGTGCCTCGATCTCCGCCGGGTTGGCGCCGTGGCGCCAGTCGCCCGGGATGAAGTCCACGACCAGGCCCATGCGCTCGGCAAGCTTGCGCCAGAGCGTTGCGAACTGGCCCGTCTCGGCCATCAGCACGCGATCGCCGGGCGAAAGCGTGTTCACGAGCGCTGCTTCCCATGCACCGGTGCCCGACGCGGGATAGATCACCACGTCGGCCTGGGTCTTGAAAACACGCTTCATGCCGGCCAGCACGGCCTTGCCGAGCACCGCGAACTCCGGCCCGCGATGATCGATCGTCGCCTGGTCGATCGCGCGCAGCACGCGATCGGGAACGTTGGTGGGTCCCGGGATCTGCAGGAAATGGCGTCCGGAAGGGCGGCGATCGAGAGGAATCATTGGCAGGGCACCTGGAGGAAGCGAACGCCGGCGGTGCCGGCGTCCTGGTATACCAACACATCGTAACGGGGAAACGCCGTTTGCCGCAACCGGCCGCGCGGGTGCTGCCCGGTTGCGTATAATTCTTGCAGATCAATCAGATGTTGCCTTGTCTGGCCTTAACTCCCGCATTTGCGGCGTTCCGCCGCGCGGTATACCAATCGAAAATGACAGTGCTCAGGGACAGTGCGACGACGACCTCGGCGGGGCCCGATGCCGCCCCTTCCGTGAGCGCTCCGCATGCCATGCGCACGGACATACCAGGCTCCGATGGCACCACCCTCCCCGCGCGCATCGCGGAGCGCTTGCGCGAGCTCATCACTGAAGGCGAGCTCACGCCCGGCGCGCGACTCAACGAGCGGGCACTCTGCGAACGTCTCGGCGTTTCACGCACGCCATTGCGCGAAGCGTTCCGGTTGCTGGCCGCCGATGGTCTCGTGTTGCTGCGCCCGAACCGGGGGGCGGAGGTCGTCACCCTTTCGGAGTCCGACATCGCCGAGAGCTTCGAGGTGATGAGCGGGCTCGAGTCGCTTTCCGGCGAGCTTGCCTGCCGCCACGTGACCGCGGCGGAGGTCGCGGAGATCCGCGCGCTGACCTTCGAGATGCTGGCCTGCCACGCCCGCGGCGATCTCTCCAGCTATTACCGCATCAACCGCGCCATCCACGAGCGCATCGTGCGCGCCGCGCGCAACCGCGTGCTTGCTTCCATGTACGAGAGGGTCAACGCGCCACTGCAGAACATGCGCTTCAGCTCCAACTTCGACCAGGAGAAGTGGAACCGCGCGGCGCGCGATCATGCGCAGATGGTGGAGGCGCTGGAGGCGCGTGACGGCGCCCGTCTCGGCGCGATCCTGCGCGCGCACATCGCGGACAAGGGACATGTCGTCCTGGAGCGCCGCTACGGCCGTCCCGAGCGCCGCGCGGCCGACTGACCATCACGGCACGCCGCCCGGGCTTATGAACGCTCCGCTGCCGCAGCCGCTCGTGTTCCACCCGATGAGCGGCGACAGCGAGCTCGCCCGGCGCCTGCGCGAAGCGGTCCGCGGCGACGTCCTCTTCGATGCCGCATCGCGCGGCCGCTATTCGACCGACGCTTCCATCTACCAGATCGAGCCGGTCGGCGTCGTGGTGCCGCGCACGATGGACGACGTGCGAGCGGCGCTGGAGGTGAGCCGGCAGTTGCACGTCCCCGTACTGCCGCGTGGTGCGGGCAGCTCGCAGTGCGGCCAGACGGTCGGCGCGGCGCTCGTCATCGATCACAGCAGGCATCTCGATGGCGTGCTCGCCTTCGATGCCGGGGCGATGACGGTGACCGTCGAGCCGGGCGTCGTGCTCGACCAGCTCAACGCCTGGCTGCGGCCGAAGGGCGTCTGGTTTCCGGTCGACGTGAGCACGTCCGCGCAATGCACGATCGGCGGCATGGCCGGCAACAACTCGTGCGGCTCGCGCTCGATCGCCTACGGCAACATGGTCCACAACGTGCACGCGATCGATGCGATCCTCGCCGACGGCACCGAGGCCCGCTTCGGTCCGGAGCATGAGATGCGCGAGGCACCGCAGCGCGTTCGTCATCTGCTGGAACAGGTGCGCGCCATTGCGCTGCGCGAGCGCGCGGAGATCGAAAGTCGGGTGCCGCATGTGATGCGCCGGGTCGGCGGCTACAACATCGACGTGTTCCATCCGCAAAGCGAGCGCCCCTACACCAGCGACGGCAGCATCAACTACGCGCACCTCCTCGTCGGCAGCGAGGGCACGCTGGCCTGGAGCCGCGCACTGACGCTCGACGTGCAGCCGCTGCCTGCGCATCGCACGCTCGGGGTGGTGAATTTCCCCACGCTGTACCGCGCGATGGCCTCGGCGCAGCATCTCGTGCGCCTCGCGCCGTCGGCGGTGGAGCTCGTCGATCGCACCATGATCGAACTTGCCCGCAGCAACCCGTCGTTCCGCCCGGTGATCGACGCGGCATTGATCGGCGAGCCCGACGCGATCCTGCTGGTCGAGTTCACGAGCGAGGATCGCAACGCCGGGATCGCCGGGCTGCGCCAGCTCACCGAGCTGATGGCTGACCTCGGCCTTCCCGGAAGCGTGGTCGAGATGACCGAGCCGGCACCGCAGAAGGCGCTGTGGGAAGTGCGCAAGGCGGGTCTCAACATCATGATGAGCATGAAGGGCGACGGCAAGCCGGTGTCCTTCATCGAGGATTGCGCGGTGCCGCTCGAGCATCTCGCCGATTACGTCGATCGCCTGACGCAGGTGTTCGCGAAGCACGGCACGCGGGGCACGTGGTACGCCCACGCGTCGGTGGGGACGCTGCACGTGCGGCCGATCCTCGACATGCGCCGCGACGGTGCGGCGAAGATGCGCGCCATCGCCGAGGAAGCGGGCGCCATGGTGCGCGAGTACAAGGGCGCGTTCTCCGGCGAGCACGGGGACGGCCTCGTACGCAGCGAGTGGGTCGGCTGGCAGTTCGGGCCGCGGCTCACGCGCGCCTTCGAGGAGATCAAGGACCTGTTCGATCCGGACGGGCTCATGAATCCCGGCAAGATCGTGCGCCCGACGCGCATGGACGAGCGCACGCTGTTTCGCTACAAGCCGGGTCACCGCACGCTGCCGATCGCGACGGCGCTCGACTGGTCGTCATGGAACGTGGATGCGGATCCCGTGGCGGACACGCTGACGCCGCCGGGCACCGGCGGCGATCCGGCGCAGGGTTTCGCCAAGGCCGTCGAGATGTGCAACAACAACGGCCACTGCCGCAAGTTCGATGCGGGGACGATGTGCCCGAGCTACCGGGCGACGCGCGACGAGCAGCACCTCACGCGCGGACGTGCCAACACGCTGCGCCTCGCCCTCTCGGGTCAGCTTGGCGATACCTTCGCCTCGACCGCCGTCCACGATGCGCTGGACCTCTGCGTGAGCTGCAAGGGCTGCCGGCGCGAATGCCCGACCGGCGTCGACATGGCGAAGATGAAGATCGAGTTCCTGCACCAATGGCGGCAGCAGCACGGCCTGTCGCTCAAGGATCGCCTCGTCGCCTACCTGCCGCGCTGGGCGCCGTGGGCGGCGCGGCTGCCCTGGCTCGCCAATCTGCGCGACACGTTGCCGGGCGCGGCACGGCTTTCGGAGCGCTGGCTGGGGCTCGCCGCGCAGCGCAGCCTGCCACGGTTCCGGCGCGATACGTTCCTGCGCAACGGCGTTCGCGACGACGGGCAGGGTGCCAGCGCGAATGTCGTGCTGCTCGTCGACACCTTCACCAATTACTACGAGCCCGAGAACGCGCATGCCGCGCTGGCGGTGCTGCGCGCCGCGGGGTATCGCGTCGTGGTCGCGCTGCCGCTTGCGACCGACGCCGATCCGGCGCGGCCGCTGTGCTGTGGCCGCACCTTTCTCGCCGCAGGACTCGTGGACGAGGCGCGACGCGAGGCGCAGCGCATGCTCGACGCGCTGGCGCCGCACGTCGCGCGCGGCGCGGCCATCGTCGGCCTCGAGCCCTCGTGCCTCTACTCGTTGCGCGACGAGTTCCTGTCGCTGCGTCTCGGCGACAAGGCCGTGCGCACGGCGCCGCGCGCCTTCCTGTTCGAGGAATTCCTCGCCGCCGAGCGCCGTGGCGGCCGGCTCGATCTGCGCCTGAAGCCGCTGCCGCAGACGCGCGCCCTGCTGCACGGCCATTGCCACCAGAAGGCGTTCGACGCCATGGGTGCAACACGCGAAGTGCTCGGACTCGTCCCGGGGCTGCAGGTGGATGTGGTGGAAACGAGCTGCTGCGGCATGGCCGGGAGCTTCGGTTACGAGGCCCGGCACTACGATGTGTCGATGCGCATGGCGGAGCTTGCGCTGCTGCCCGCCGTGCGCGCCGCCGACGATGGCACGCTCCTCGTCGCCGACGGCACGAGCTGCCGGCATCAGATCGCCGATGGCGCGCAGCGCGAGGCGCGGCATGTCGCACGCGTGCTCGCCGACGCGCTTGCACCCTGAGTCACTTACGAGGTCGATGATGGATTTCCAGAAAGCCGCACGCCTGCTGCTCGACGCCCGCATCTCCGGACAGCACATCGCCGCTCTGCCGGAAGACGCGCGGCCCGTCTCGGATGCGGACAGCTATGCGATCCAGGATGCGCAAATGCGCGCACTCGGCCCGACGGGTGGCTGGAAGGTCGGCGCCCGTGCACCCGACGCGGAACCGAGCTGCGGACCCTTGCCGGCTTCCCTGATCCTGCGCTCGCCACAGCGTTTCGCGCCGGGACGGTTTCCCCTGCACCTCGTCGAGGCCGAGCTCGCGTTCACCCTTGCACGAGACCTGCCACCGCGCACGGCGCCTTACACGGAAGCCGACGTGCTGGGCGCGCTCGCCACCCTGCATGCGACCATCGAGGTGCTCGATTCGCGCTACAGCGATTTCCGCACCGTGCCGGGACCGTCGCTGCTCGCGGACTTCCTCAGCAATGGCGCGCTGGTGGTGGGCCCCGCCCGCACCACGGCCCTGCGCATCGACCAGGCTCGTACTCGGCTGCAGGTGTACTGCAATGACGCGCCCGCCCTGGACGTCACCGGCGGCAATGCCGCGGGCGACGTGTTCCGGCTCCTGGTCTGGCTCGCGAACCACGCCACGCAGCGCTGCGGCGGCCTGCGTGCCGGCGCCGTGATCACGACGGGATCGTGCATCGGCGGCTATCAGGTCGCGCCGGGCACGCGGGTGCGCGCCGTGTTCGACGGCGTGCCGCCGGTCGAAGCGACGGTCTAGCGGTTCCTCGCGACGCCGGGGTGCTAGAGCGACGGGCCGGTGCGTTTCGCGGCGCCGTGCATCAACCGTTCCTCGCTCACGATGGCGCGCTTGTGCACGCCCTTGCCGATCTCACCCGCGGGATCGGCCGCGTGCACTTCGAAGACGAAGACCTTGCCCTCGCGCCGGACGTAGCGCGCGGTGGCGACCACGCTCGCCCCGACAGGCGTCGGTGCAGTGTGAGCGACGTCGACCGCGACACCAACGGACAGCTCGCCGTCGCGCAGGAGCGGCCGCAGAATGCGTGATGCCGCAATCTCCATCAGCGCGATCATGCGCGAGGTCGCGAGCACCGCGGGATACGCATCACCGGCCTCCAGCGGCAGCACGCTGGCGAGGTCGCGCGTGCGCACCTTCATCGCCGCCGTTGCCGTCGCGCCTGTCTCGGGTTCGTCCATGGATGCCTTTCGGGCTTGAAGGCCGGATCACCCCGGCGTTGCCGCTGCCTGGTCGGGCGGCCCCTTGAGCTCGACCACGTTGCCTTCGGGATCCTCGACGTAGAGTGATGGCCCCAGGCCTTCCGCGCCGTAGCGCGAGCCTTCCTCGCCGATCGTGACGCCGCGCGCCAGGAGATACGCGCGCACGCTTTGCCGATCGAACGGCTCGACGCGAAAGCAGACGTGATCGAGATTGCGTCCTTCGCGACCGGGTGCCGCGCCACCCTTGCGGCCAAGCGTGCCGGCGACCGGCACGAGATCGACGAGCGCGCGCCCGGCGCGCAGCTGCACGAGCCCGATGTCCTCCTGCCGCCGCTCGACCGTGCAGCCCAGCACGTTGCAATAGAAATTCTCCATGCGCACGAGATCGGCGACGCGCAGCACGATGTGATCGATCTCACGGATGCGGATCATGGTGCCTCCGACGTTGCGTCGACGAATGGGCGCGTCGGGTGCGGGCACCGCGACCTCAGGCGACGGCACTGTGCCACCACAGCCGCAGCTCGCGGCAGAGACCGTCCGGTTCGAGGCTGACGAGCGCGATCCCGTCCAGTGTCAGCCGCGGCAGCGGGTCGCCGAGCTCGCGCGCCAGCATGTTCGTGCCTGCCGACGCGGCCCACATCGCGAACATTTCCTCCGACGCGACCTGGTAGCGCGTGCGCCAATGGGCGACGCCGCCCCCGGGATGCGCATGCACGATCTCGTAATCGAGATGGATGTCGCGCTGCAGCTTGGTCCGCTGCCAGTACTGGCGCATCGCTTCATGGCCGCGCTGCACGGCGAACGGGGTGTTGTGATACGCGGCATCCGGCGTGAAGAGAGCCACCAGCCGCTCCTCGTCGCTGGTCTCCCACGCGGTGCGGTAGCCCTGCATGAAAGTCTCGAGGGTCATCGCCTGCTCCTGCGCTCATGGATCGTGGACGGTGCGAGGGACGTCACGCCGCGCGCCAGACGCTGGCGAGCCACGGCTGCTGCTCGCGCGGCAGGCCGGTAGGGCGGTAGTAGTGCTCGAGCTCCACGAAGCCCGCGGCCTCCAGGAAGCGGCGCCATGCCGGCAGGTCGTGATAGACGCCGTAGCGGCCACGGTTCCAGCCTTCCTCGTTGTTGCCGCGCGGATTCGAGCTGAACAGCACGCCTGCCGGCTTGAGCGCGGCACGCAGCTCGGCGAGCACGCGGGGCAGCTCGCGCGAGGGCACATGGAACAGCGACGCGTTCGCGAAGATGCCGTCGAACGCCTGCGCCGGCAGGTCGAGCTGCAGGAAGTCCTGTTGCCAAACGTCGCAGCCGCTGTGAGCGCGCGCCATCGCCGCGAAGGCCGCCGAGCCCTCGAGCCCGACCGCAACATGGCCGAGCTCCCTGAAGGTGAGGAGATCGCGTCCCGGGCCGCAGCCGAAATCCAGGATGCGCCACGGCCGCGCGGCGCCCATGTGCCGCAGCAGCGCATCGATGTTCTGGCGCACGTCATGGCCGCGGGTGCCGGACCAGAACGCCTCCGCCTGCGCCTCGTAGTGCGCGAGGGTGCGGGCCGTGATCGCGTCGGGTGCTTCCGTCGGATCGGGAAGAGGCTCGTTCATCATGGCAATGCTAGCGCAGCCCGCGATCGCCCGCATGCCTGCGCTGCCACCTGCGTGCCGTGGGCCATCAGGGCCGCGAGATGAAACGGTTGCCCTTGATGTAGAAGCGCAGCAGGCGTCGCGCCCAATGGCCCGCGTAATCGACTCCGATGCGCGGACGCTTGACGATGGTGAAGCGTTCCGGCACGCCGGGCGTCACATACAGCGAGTCGCCGAGCAGATCGATGCCATTGTGACGCCGGTCGATGTGCATGGCGCGGCACAGGAGCCCCGGGCCCTGCGTGCGGCCTTCGATGTTCGCCACCGGCTCCAGGCCCCGCAGCAGGACCGCCGCGGCCCTGCCGTCCGACTCGACCACCACGTTCATGCAGTGATGCATGCCGTAGATCAGATACACGTAGGCATGGCCGGGCGCACCGAACATCACCTCGGTCCTTGCCGTGCGGCCGCGCGCGGAGTGCGCCGCGAGATCGTGCGGGCCGAGGTATGCCTCCACTTCGACGATGCGCCCGATCCGGGTCACGCCGCCCGAGCGGTGCACGATGTGCTGCCCCAGGAGCTCGCGGGCGACGGTGACGGCGTCACGGTCGTAAAAGGTGCGGGGGAGCGGTGCGTGTCCGGAAGATGCGGGAACATCGGCATTCGCGTCGTGCAGGGACATGCTTGGGTGGCGACACTCGATGCCGCGATGGTACCGCGACCGCCGCACCGGACCGTGGATCGCTACCGCTACAGCGCTCGCCGCGGATCAGTCGACACGGTCGACGAGCTCCGTCGCGAACTCCGCCGGCATGACGATCTCGAGCATCTCGACGTCTTCGCTGTGCGCGATCTCGCGATGGCGGATCCCTGGCGGCTGGTGCACGCACGATCCCGCTTCGAGGCGCACGGTGCCCTGCCCTTCGTACTCGAATTCGATCCAGCCGCGCAGGACGTACACGAGCTGGAACGCGGTGCGATGCAGGTGCGGCTGTCCCGAAAACGGCGCACCGGGGATGCCGCGGATCACGTGCGCCACCACGCGCCCACCGGTCGCCGCAGCGATGCCGAGATCGCGATACGCGAAGAAGGCGCGCAGGCCGCGCTCGAACGCGGCGTCGCGGGCATGGCTGACGGTGAAGGCGGCGGCGGGGGTCATGGGTCGGTTCCTACGGGGCGCACGGATGCGGGCATGGTGTGGCGCCGGCCCCACCGCCGTCAAGCCGGCACTTCGCAGCCCAAATCAGTTGTAATATGAGCGCCGGCTTTGTAACGTTCGTTTCACCATTCGCATTTGATGGCCCCCGCCCGTTCCCATCCGTCTTCCGCCGACGCCGTGTGCAAGCGCCTGCGGCAGACGTTCGAAACGCTGTCCCCGGAAGTGCAGCGCGCAGCCCGGTGGGTGGCGGATCACCCGAACGAAGCCGGCCTCCTGTCGATGCGCCGCCAGGCGCACGCGGCGGGCGTCTCGGCGCCGACGATGGTGCGCCTCGCCCGGGCGCTCGGCTTCCCCGATTACGCCTCGCTGCGCCGACCTTTCCAGGACGCCATGGCCGGACGCAGCGCCGATTTCGGCCGCCGCGCGTCCGCGCTGCAAGCCGCCCCGCAGGCGAGCCGCGTGGAGCGACTCGGCCACGAGCTCGCATCGTCGCAAATCGACGACGTGCAGTCGGTGCTGGCACTCAATCCCGCGGCCGCCATCGAGGCCGCGGTGCGCGAGATCGCCGGGGCGCGTCGGGTCGGCTTCCTCGGTGTGCGGGCGAGTTTCGGCATCGCGTTCCAGTTCCGCTACGCGTATCAGCTCATCGCCGCCAACGGAGCGCTCTTCGATGCCATCGGCGGCACCCTTCAGGACCAGGTTGAAACCCTCGTGCCCGGCGACGTCCTGGTCGCCATCAGCCAGGCGCCGTATTCCGCGCCGACGGTCGTTGCGGTCAACACGGCCGCGGACCGGGGGATTACCGTGGTGGCGCTCACCGACAGCATCCTGTCGCCGCTGGCGCGACGCGCGAAACACACTCTGCGCTTCCGCACCGATTCGCTGTCTTTCTTTCCGTCGATGATCGCGCCGCTCGCGCTCGTCGAGCTCCTGCTCGCACGCCTCGCTGCCCGTGGCGGCAAGGGGGTGCTGAAACGGCTGGCCGAAGTCGAGGCCCGTCTTGCCGCGCAGCACGCCTACTGGCAGCCTCCTGCCCGGAGATCGCTCCAATGACGCACATCCTTCACCGCCAGCTGCGCGGGACTCTCCCCGTCGCCGTCAGCGCGCACGGCATCACCATCACCGATGCCGCCGGCAGGACCTACATCGACGCATCCGGTGGCGCCGCGGTGTCCTGCCTCGGGCACGGCCATCCCGACGTGCTGCGCGCAATGCACGCGCAGATCGATCGCATCGCGTATGCGCATACGAGCTTCTTCACGACGGAGGTGGCCGAAGAACTTGCCGACCATCTCATCGCTCATGCGCCAGCGGGCATGTCGCACGTGTATCTCGTATCGGGCGGCTCCGAAGCGATCGAAGCCGCACTCAAGCTTGCACGCCAGTACTTCGTGGAGAAGGGCGAGCCGCAGCGGCGCCGGTTCATTGCCCGCCGCCAGAGCTATCACGGCAACACCCTGGGCGCGCTCGCCGTCGGCGGCAACGCGTGGCGGCGGCAGCAGTTCGCGCCGCTGCTGATCGACGTCACGCATGTGGCGCCCTGTTACGAATACCGTGACCGCCGCGTGGACGAGACCCCGGAAGCCTATGGTCAGCGGCTGGTCGCCGAGCTGGAAGCGGCGATCCTGGCAGCCGGTCCCGAGAGCGTCATCGGCTTCGTTGCCGAGCCGGTCGTCGGCGCAACGCTTGGCGCGGTGCCCGCGGTGCCCGGTTACTGGCGCGGCGTGCGCGAGGTCTGCGACCGTTACGGCGTGCTGGTGATCGCCGACGAAGTGATGTGCGGCATGGGCCGGACCGGCACGCTGCACGCCGTGGAGCAGGAAGGCGTCGTCCCCGATCTCATGGCGATCGCCAAGGGCCTCGGGGGGGGTTATCAACCCATCGGCGGCGTGCTCGTGCAGGAACGCATCGTCGATGCGATCAGCCAGGGCAGCGGCTTCTTCCAGCACAGCCACACTTATATCGGCCACCCGGTCGCGTGCGCCGCGGCCCTCGCCGTGCAGCAGGTGCTGGTGCGCGACCACCTGCTCGACGCAGTGCAACGCATGGGTGCGACCCTGCGCGAGCGGCTGCACGCCGTGTTCGACGACCATCCGCACGTCGGCGACATCCGCGGGCGCGGTCTTTTCATGGGCATCGAACTGGTGCAGGACCGCGCGACGAAGGAGCCATTCAGTCCGGACCTGCGCCTGCACGCGCGCATCAAGGCCGAAGCCATGCGCCGTGGCCTCATGGTGTATCCGATGGGCGGCACGCTCGACGGGCGGCGCGGCGACCACGTGCTGCTGGCGCCGCCCTTCATCGTCACGGCGGCGGACATCGACACCATCGTGGGACGCCTGCACGAGGCCATCGACGCTGCACTGCAGGGCGTAGCTCAAGCCCGCGCGGTGACGGCCTGAGCATGACCGAAGTGCCCGTGGTGATTGCTGTCGCGCCCAACGGCGCGCGCAAGACCCACGCCGATCATCCGCGCCTGCCGCTCAATCCCGCGGAACTCGCCGGGTGCGCGGCAGCGTGCCTCGACGCCGGTGCGTCCATGCTGCACCTCCATGTCCGCGACGACGCGGGACGGCACAGCCTCGACCCGGGGCATTACCGCGCTGCGATCGAGGCCGTCCGCGCCCGCGTGGGTGACGCGCTCCTGCTCCAGCTGACCACCGAAGCCGCCGGCCGGTATGCGCCTGCAGAGCAGATGGCGAGCATCGATGCGCTCGCCCCCGAAGCCGTATCGGTGGCCATTCGCGAGCTCTTTGCGGCGGATGGCGACGAGGCCGCCGCCGCGGCCTTCCTCGCCCGCCTGCACGCGCGCCGCACCTTCGTGCAATACATCGTCTACAACCCCGATGACGTGGTGCACTGCGCCGCGCTGCACGCGCGCGGCGTGCTGCCACAACGGCGGCCGCACGTGCTTTTCGTGCTGGGCTCCTACGCCGAGCGGCGTGCGGGCTGTCCGCGATGAGCTCCTGCCGATGATCGCGGCGCTGCCGCGGGACTGGCCGTGGTCGGTCTGCGCATTCGGCGCCGACGAGCTGCGTTGCGTGACCATGGCGGCATTGCTGGGCGGCCAGGTACGGGTAGGATTCGAGAACAACACGCAGCTGCCTTCGGGCGAAACCGCTGCGGACAACGCGGCGCTGGTGCGCGCCACCGCGACGGCGCTCGCGCCGCTGGCGATGCGCCCGGCGACCTGTAGCGAAGCACGCCGGCTGTTTCGCACCATCGGCGAATGACGGCAAACGACAGCACCACCACGCTCAACCTGGAGGAAGACATGCAGAACCGATCCGGCAGTCCCTTGCGCCATGCAGCGACCCTCGCCGTGGCCATCACGCTCGCGGCCGCGCTGTGCGCCCCGTCGATTGCAACCGCGCAGCAGAAGTTCGTCACCATCGGTACCGGCGGCGTCACCGGCGTCTATTACGCCGTGGGCGGCGCGGTGTGCCGCCTCGTCAACAAAGATCGCGCCAAGACCGGCATCCGCTGCTCGGTCGAGTCCACCGGCGGCTCGGTTTACAACGTGAACACCATCAAGGCCGGCGAGCTCGATTTCGGCATGACGCAATCCGACGTGCAATACCAGGCCTACAAGGGCACCGGCCCGTTCAAGGAGCCCTACGGCGACCTGCGCGCCGTCTACTCCGTGCACCCCGAGCCCTTCACGGTCGTCGCCCGCAAGGAAGCCAACATCAAGCAGTTCACCGACTTCAAAGGCAAGCGCTTCAACGTGGGCAACCCGGGATCGGGTACGCGCTCGGCGATGGAGGAGCTGCTCACCGCGCTCAACATGAAGATGAGCGACTTCGCGCTCGCCTCCGAGCTGAAGGCGGACGAGCACGGGCCGGCCTTGTGCGACAACAAGATCGACGGCTTCTTCTACGGCGTGGGCCATCCATCGGCCAACATCCAGGACCCGACCACGGCCTGCGGCGCGCAGCTCGTGTCGCTTACCGGTCCGGCGATCGACGCCCTGGTGAAGAAAAGCCCGTACTACGCGTACGCCACGATTCCCGGCGGTCTTTATTCGAACAATCCGAACCCGACGCGCACCTACGGCGTGCTCGCGACGCTCGTGACCTCCGCCAAGGTGCCTGCCGACGTCGTCTACACCATCGTCAAGGCGACGTTCGAGAATTTCGACGAGTTCAAGAAGCTGCACCCGGCCTTTGCCAACCTCGACCCCCAGCACATGGTGACGGACGGCAACTCCGCGCCGCTGCATGAAGGCGCCGCGCGGTATTACCGCGAGCGCGGCTGGATCAAGTGACGCAGAAGGACAGCACCCGCGGCCCTCGCCCGGCCGCGGGCGAAACGCGCTCGCCGCTGGCACGCGACCCTGCCGCGGGATCTGCCGGCATCGACGTCCTGTCGCTCGTCGAAGCCGCGGACCTCGGCGGGCGCAAGCCCACCGGGCCCGCGCGCCAGGCGCTCGCCATCACGTGCATCGTCTGGTCGCTGCTGCAACTCTGGTACGCGTCGCCATTTCCGTTCACGTTCAACACGTTCATCCTGAACGATACCGAGATGCGCTCGCTGCATCTCGGGTTCGGGCTGTTTCTCGCCTTCCTGGCGTACCCATTCAGCAAGCGCTCGCCCCGCGAGCGCATTCCGGCGCAGGACTGGCTGCTCGCCCTTGCCGCGGCCTTCTGCGGCGCGTATCTGTTCCTGTTCTATCGCGAGCTTTCGACGCGCCCAGGCCAGCCCACGCAACTCGATTTCTTCACGGCCGTCGCGGGCATGGTGCTGCTGATCGAAGCGACGCGACGGGTCGTGGGTCCGCCGCTCGCGATCATCGCGAGCCTCATGCTCGTCTACGCCTTCGCGGGCCCGTACATGCCGGACCTCATCCAGCACAAGGGCGTGTCGCTGTCGAAGGCGGTGTCGCACTACTGGCTCAGCACGGAAGGTGTGTTCGGCGTCGCCATCGGCGTATCGGCCAGCTACATCTTCCTGTTCGTGCTGTTCGGCTCGCTGCTCGAGAAGGCCGGCGCAGGCAACTATTTCATCAAGGTGGCGTTCGCATTCCTGGGACACCTGCGCGGCGGCCCGGCGAAAGCAGCCGTCGTGTCGTCGGGCCTGATGGGCATGATCTCGGGTTCGTCGGTGGCGAATGTCGTCACGTGCGGCACGTTCACCATTCCGCTGATGAAGCGCGTGGGCTACAGCGCCGAAAAGGCGGGGGCCATCGAAACGGCTGCCGGCGTCGACGGCCAGATCATGCCGCCGGTGATGGGCGCCGCGGCCTTCCTGATGGCCGAGTACGTCGGCGTGTCGTACGCGGAGATCTGCAAGAACGCCGCCCTGCCGGCCGCGATCTCGTACATCGCGCTTTTCTATATCGTGCATCTCGAGGCGCTGAAGGCGGGCATCCACGGCCTCCCCCGGCGGCCGGGTACCTCGCCGCTCGCGCGCCTTGCCGGCGTGCTGATGACACTGTGTGCGATGGTGCTCGTCGCCAACGCCATCTATTACGGTCTCGGATGGTTGAAGGACGTGCTCGGTGAGGGCTCGCTGTGGGTGGTGGTCGCTGCCATCGTCGCCATCTACCTGCTGCTGCTGCGCATCGTGGCGCAGCAGCCGGATCTCGTGATCGATGATCCCAATGCGGAAGTGATCGAGCTGCCCGAACTCAAGGCGACGCTGCTCGCAGGGCTGCATTACCTGCTGCCCGTGGTGCTGCTCATCTGGGCGCTGATGGTTGAGCATCTGTCGCCCGGCCTGTCCGCGTTCTATGCGACGGCCTTGCTGATCGCCATTCTGCTCACGCAAAAGCCGCTCCTCGCGTGGTTTCGCGGCGCCGCGCAGCCGTTCGCGCGCATGCGGGCCGGGCTCGACGATCTCATCGGCGGGCTCGAAACCGGTGCGCGCAACATGATCGGCATCGCCATCGCCACGGCCGCCGCCGGCATCGTCGTGGGTACGGTCTCGATCACCGGTCTCGGCCTCGTGATGACCGAGGTCGTGGAGACGATCTCCGCCGGCAACATCATCGCCATGCTGGTGCTCGTGGCGGTGATCTGCCTGATCCTGGGGATGGGGATGCCGACGACGGCGAGCTACATCGTCGTGTCGACGCTGATGGCGCCGGTCGTGGTCGAGCTCGGCGCCCAATCAGGCCTCGTGGTGCCGCTCGTCGCCGTGCACATGTTCGTCTTCTACTTCGGCCTGATGGCGGACGTCACGCCACCCGTTGGCCTCGCTGCATTCGCCGCAGCGGCGATCTCGCACGGGGATTTCCTGCGCACGGGTGCCACGGCGTTCTGGTACAGCATCCGCACCGGCATCCTGCCGTTCATGTTCATCTTCAATACCGAGCTGCTGCTAATTGGCGTGCACTCGTTTCCGCACCTCGTGCTGGTGATCGTCGTCGCCATCACGGCGATGCTGGTGTTCGCCGCGGCGTCGCAAGGCTGGTTCCTGACCCGGAGCCGCTGGTACGAATCCGCGCTGCTGCTGCTCGTGACGTTCACGCTGCTGCGGCCCGGCTTCTGGCTCGATCAGGTGCTGCCGCGCTACGACGTCGTGCCCGCGGACAATTTCGTCGCGCGCGTCGCCGCGGCACCGCCGGAGGGATTGCGCCTGCAGATCGCGGGCACGACGCTCGAGGGCAAGGACATGAGGAAAACGGTCCTGCTGCCCTTGCCGGGCGAAGGTTCGGCCGCGCAACGGCTGGCGAAAGCGGGGCTCACCACCATGTCGACGGCGGCGGGAACGCAGATCATGGCGGTCGGCCTGAAGAGTCCCGCGGACAAGGCGGGATTCGAGCAGGGCTTCACGATCACCGGCGTCGAGGTCGAGCGCGATCGCCCCGCCAAGGAATGGCTGTACTTTCCCGCGCTCTTCGTGCTCGGCATCGTCGTGCTGCTCCAGCGCGCCCGGGCACGGCCGGCGCGCGTGCATTCTGCGGCCGTCGCGCCCTAGATACGGCGCCCGCGCAAGGCGGGCCGGCACGAGCGTACTTACCGTGTAATTCATACCGGTCTCCGGCGCCGCCATCGCGCAACCGCGGCCGAGATGGTCGCACCGCCGCCTCGACCGTGCCGCCCTGCGGGGAGTGACCGCCGGCGGCGGGCGTGGCATGCGCCTTGCTCGGCTCTTACCTTCCGCACTGCACTGCTCCGCATCCGCTGCGCTCCGGACACGCGGAGCGTCGTGGTGTTGCGTGCGCAGCACTCCGTGTCCTTCCTTACGTACGACGTCGGCGGCGACGACATGTGTCCGGGAATGCATGTGAACCGGGAACGAATTGCGCAGTCGATTGGATTCCAATGCCGGCATTCGGCGCCCAGCGCTGCCGCGACGCACGTCCGCCGCGGTGGCGCGCGGAGGATGCGGCATCACTCAATGATCGGGGGCAAGTGAATGGAACAGAACATCCAGCAACCAGCGACCGAACTCTCACCGGGCATGCGCGGCAGCGCGCCAGCCGACCTGCACGCGTACCGGCGCGGCCGCAGGATGTCACGCGACGCGGATTCGGCCCCGGGTCGCATGCAGAACATCCGGGAAAGCCTGCGCAACGTCGACGAGCAGCGTCTCGCGACGGCGCTGGGCTGGTTCAGCGTGGCCTTGGGTCTTGCCGAAGTCATGGCGCCGCGTCAGCTCGGCCAGGCGATCGGGACGCGGGCAAACCCCGCGCTGCTGCGCGCGATGGGGCTGCGCGAAATCGCGAGCGGCGTCGGGATCCTCACCCGACCACAACGCGCCGGGTGGCTGTGGTCGCGCGTGGCGGGCGATGCCATCGACCTCGCCCTGCTGGGCACTGCCATGGGCTCGGGACGCACCAACCGCGGCCGCCTGGTCGCGGCGACGGCCGCCGTTGTCGGCGTAACGGCGCTCGACATCTATTGCAGCCAGCACCTCACCCGCAACGGCGCCGGCACGGCAATGAACTCCGCGACCGAACCGGTGCGCGAAACGATCATCGTCAACGCGTCGGCGGAAGCGTGCTATCGCATGTGGCGCGACTTCGAACGTTTCCCGCGTTTCATGAAGCACGTCGAATCGGTGCGCGCCAGTAGCCAGGACCAGTGGCACTGGGTCGTGAAGGCGCCTGGCGGCGGCACCGTGGAGTGGGATGCGCGCATTACCTCCGACGAGCCGAGCCGGCTGCTCGCATGGGAGACGCTTCCCGGCGCCGACGTGCAGAACAGCGGGATGGTGCGCTTCGAGGAAGGGCCCGGCGGACGCGGCACGAAGGTGCGCGTCGAAATGAGCTACGTGCCGCCTGCGGGCCCGATCGGCGCCGTTGCGGCGAAAGTTACCGGCGAGGCACCCGGGCAGCAGGTACGCGAGGACCTGCGCCGCTTCAAGCAGATCATCGAGACCGGTGAGATCGCAACCACCGACGGACAGCCGGCCGGACGGCGCGGCATGGTGCACAGCCTGTTCAAGAGAGAGCGAAGCAAATGAAAGCCACCTGCTGGTATGGCGCGCACGACGTGCGCGTGGAGAGCGTGCCCGACCCCACGATCCTCAATCCGCGCGATGCGATCGTGAAGATCTCGTCGACGGCGATCTGCGGCTCCGATCTGCATCTGTACGACGGCTACGTGCCCACGATGATGAGCGGCGACATCCTCGGCCACGAATTCATGGGCCAGGTGGTGGAGGTCGGGCGCGAGGTCAGGAACCTCAAGGTCGGCGATCGCGTCGTGGTCCCCTTCCCCATTGCCTGCGGCAACTGCTTCTTCTGTCGCCAGGAGCTCTACTCGCTGTGCGAGAACTCGAACCCCAACGCGGCCATGGCCGAGAAGATGTGGGGTCATTCGCCCTGCGGCATCTTCGGGTACTCGCACCTGACCGGGGGCTATGCCGGCGGGCAGGCGGAATACGCGCGCGTGCCGTTCGCCGATGTCGGCCCGATCAAGATCGAGAGCGATCTCACCGACGAGCAGGTGCTGTTCCTGTCCGACATCTTCCCGACGGGATGGATGGCTGCCGAGGCGTGCAACATCCAGCCCGGCGACACCGTCGCGGTCTGGGGGTGCGGGCCGGTCGGGCAGTTCGCGATCAAGAGCGCGTATCTCCTCGGTGCCGGCCGCGTGATCGCCATCGACCGTTTTCCGGAGCGCCTGCGCATGGCGCGCGAGCAGGGTGGCGCCGAAGTCCTCGATTACGAGGAGGTCGACGTCATGGACATGCTGAAGGAGATGACCGGCGGCCGCGGCCCGGACGCCTGCATCGATGCCGTGGGCTCGGAAGCGCACGGCCACGGAATCGTCGGCAGCTACGACAAGGTGAAGCAACTGACGCGCATGCAGTCGGATCGTCCGACCGCGCTGCGCGAAGCGATCATCGCGTGCCGCAATGGCGGCACGGTGTCCGTCCCCGGCGTGTATGGCGGGTTCGTCGACAAGTTTCCCATCGGCTCGCTCATGAATCGCTCGCTGACCATCAAGACCGGCCAGACGCACGTGCAGCGCTACATGCGGCCCTTGCTCGAGCGCGTCGAGCGTGGCGAGATCGATCCGAGCTTCGTGATCACCCACCGCATGAGCCTCGACGACGCTCCGCGCGGCTATGAAATGTTCCGCGACAAGCACGACGACTGCATCAAGGTGGTGTTGAAGCCATGATGCGATGAGCAAGCGAACACCGGGACGGGCCGCGCCGGCGGCGGCCTGCCGGTCCCTTTCGCCACCGCAAGGTGCGCCTCGCTGCGGCCGTAGCATTCCCGCGCAGCCGCTCGCGTTGTGGGTCGGGCCCGAGGCCACGGTGAACCGGGTGGGCGACCGCTATTTCGACCAGCTCGAGTGGACCGGTTTCGCGCGTCGGCCCTCCGACCTCGATCGCATTGCCGCGCTCGGTGCGACGCACATTCGCTTCCCGCTGTTGTGGGAGCGTACGGCACCGGCGCCCGACGAGTATCGCTGGGATTGGTCCGACGAGCGTCTCGAGCGCCTGCGCCGCCTGCGCGTGGCACCGATCGCCGGTCTCGTGCATCACGGCAGCGGACCGGCCTATACGAGCCTGCTCGATCCCCTGTTTCCCGAGAAGCTCAGCCGCTACGCTGGTGCGGTGGCAAAGCGGTATCCCTGGATCGACGCGTGGACGCCGATCAACGAGCCCGTCACCACGGCGCGCTTCTCGGCGCTGTACGGGCACTGGTATCCGCATCACCGGGATGATCGAAGCTTCGTCCGCGCCTTGCTCAACCAGATGCGGGGCGTGGCGCTCGCGATGCGGGCGATCCGCAGCGTCAATCCGGCCGCGCAGCTCGTCCAGACCGATGACGTGGGCTTCATCCAGAGCACGCTGCCGCTGCGCTACCAGGCGGCCTTCGAGAACTCGCGCCGGTGGCTGAGCTTCGATCTCCTGACCGGACGCGTCGATCGCACCCATCCGTTGTGGGGTTACCTGCTGTCCGCCGGCGCGAGCGCAAACGAGCTGATGGTCTTCGCCGATGATCCGCTGCCGCCGGACATCATCGGAATCAATGCTTACGTGACGAGCGAGCGCTTCCTCGATCACCGGCTCGAGCGCTATCCGGCGCATCTGCACGGGGGCAACGCACGCGATGCCTACGTCGACGTGGAGACGGTGCGCGTCGCGGGCCAGGGCATCGGCGGATTCGCCGCACGCATCGCCGAAACCCATGCCCGGTTCGGCCTGCCGATCGCCATCACCGAGGTCCACCTCGGCTGCACGCGCGAGGAGCAGCTGCGCTGGCTGCATCAGGCGTGGCACGCAGCACAGGACGCCCGGGCGCGTGGCATCGACGTGCGCGCGGTCACCTTGTGGGCCGCGTTCGGCGCCTTCGACTGGAATTCGCTGGTAACGCGCGCCGACGGCTGTTACGAGCCCGGCATCTGGGACGTGCGCGCACCGAAGCCGCGTGCCACGGCGATTGCCGACGTCGCACGGGCGCTGGCGCATGGCGACCAACCCCGCCATCCGGTGCTCGACAGTCCCGGCTGGTGGCAGCGCGACGTGCGCCTGCGCCATCCGGCGCATGGCATGCTGCGCGAGCAGCCCGTGCGCGGCGCACCGCTGCTCATCACCGGCGCGACGGGCACCCTCGGCCGCGCGTTCGCGCGACTGTGCCATCAACGTGGCCTCGCCTTTCGTCTCGTGACACGCGCCGAGATGGACATTGCGCGCCCGGCATCGGTACGCGCGGCGATCGCCCGCTGGCAGCCATGGGCGATCGTCAATGCCGCCGGCTACGTGCGCGTGGACGATGCCGAGACCGACGTCCGCCACTGGCGCGAGAACGCCCTCGGGCCGACGGTGCTCGCGAACGCGTGCGCGCGACACGGCATCCCTCTCGTCGCGTTCTCGTCCGACCTCGTGTTCGACGGCAGCAAGCACACGCCGTACGTCGAGCGCGACGCGTCCAATCCGCTCAATGCCTACGGGCGCGGCAAGCGCGCCGCCGAGCTCGAGGTGCTGGCGCAATGCCGGACGGCGCTCATCGTGCGTACTGCTGCCTTCTTCGGGCCCTGGGACCGCTACAACTTCGTGACACAGGCACTCGCCACACTGCGTGCCGGCGACACCTGGCGTGCAGCCGACGACCAGTGGGTGTCACCGACTTACGTGCCCGACCTCGTGCACGCCACGCTCGATCTCCTGATCGACGGCGAACGCGGCGTCTGGCATCTCGCCAATCAGGGCGCGATCACCTGGGCCGACCTCGCGTGCATCGCCGCCGAAGCGGCGGGCCTGCAGCGTCGGCTCGTGCAAGGCGTCTCGACAGTGGAGCTCGGCCAGAAAGCGGCGCGGCCGCGTTACGCGGCGCTCGGCAGCATGCGCGGATCACCCATGCGCGCGTTCGAGAGCGCGTTGCAGGCATACCTCGAGGAAGCCCCGGAACCGTTGCGCGAAGAAGCCGCGGCGAGTGCCGCTGGTGGCGCGGAGTTCTAGGCGCTGCCAGCGCCAGGCGAGCGCTGCTGGAAACTCGCCGCCAGGCGCTCGGCGCCGCGCGCCAGGATGCCCACGTCGGCGCCGACGGCAACGAACAGCGCCCCCAGCTCGATGTAGCGCCGCGCGAGCTGCTCATCGCCGGTCAGGATGCCCGCGGCCTTGCCGCTGGCGACGATGCGCCGGATCGCGTCTTCGATCCGCGGCAGCACGGCGGGGTTCGCCGTTTCGCCGGGATAGCCCAGGGACGCATGGAGATCGGCAGGGCCGATGAACACGCCGTCGACGCCGTCGACGGCGGCAATGGCCTCGATGTCGTCGACCGCGGTCTGGGTCTCGGCTTGCACCAGCACGCACAGTTCCTCGTGCGCACGGCGCGCGTAGTCGGCGATGCGCCCGAAGCGCGAGGCGCGCGTGGTGCCGGCGACGCCGCGCACGCCCACCGGAGGATAGCGGGTCGCGGCGATCGCCGCGTGCGCCTCGGCCGCGTTCTGCACGTAAGGAACGAGCAGGCTTTGCGCGCCGATGTCGAGCACCCGCTTGATGGTCACCGTATCGTTCCACGGTACGCGCACGATCGGCGTGGTGGGATAAGGCGCTGCTGCCTGCAACTGTGTCAGCAGCGACTCCAGATCATTGGGGGAATGCTCGGTGTCGAGCAGCAGCCAATCGAAGCCGGCGCCCGCGACCACCTCGGTGCTGTAGTGACTCGACAGGCTGCACCAGAGTCCGATCTGCAGCTCGCCTGCGCGCAGCGCGTGCTTGAAGCGGTTGACGGGAAGCTCCACCGCTTATCTCATCTCACGCCGATCGAGGGGCGCGCGCGCCCGCGGACCGCAGCTGCCCGCCCGAACATCACGCGCCCCGGCACGCTGGTCAGCGCGGCGCTCTTCCGGCGCTGCGAATGCCCGCCTTCGCGCGTGCGCGGAGGACCGTAGACCGTGATGGCACGGAGCGGCGCTCGCCCGCTGCCGCGACCGCATGAACCCACTGCACGCGACCGCCGTGCCCACCGCGCGAATCCGGCGCCAGCGCTGCGCTCACGGCTTCCGACCAGTATCGACGCGTTACGGCATCGGGCCTGGTGTCCCTGCAGAGCAGGGCGAGCTGCCCGAACAGCGGACCGACATCGTCGCGGTGCACCATGCCCATGTTCGCTGCCAGAAATGCATCGATGGCCGTTTCATATCGCTTCGGAATGAGGGGCTTGGGCGCCATGTCGCTCTCCATGGAATTTCCACCCAGAAGGCTTGGCGGGGCGCTGCGTGCTGCACCTGCAATACTGCAGTGCACCACGCATGGGTCACCTTCTGAAGATGCATTCTAATCCTCGCACGCGCGCGGTCAATGATGAAAATCAGCGGAGCAGCCGAATGGATGTCCGGGTCAACGCCGTGTCGTCCGCACCGGACTGCCGACGACGTGCAGCAACTCGATCGTCGCTTGCGCGACGGCACCGTCGATCTCCAGACGTGCAACGCTGACCGGCAGGCTGAAGCGCCGCGGGCCTGCGCTTCCGGGATTCACATACAGGATGGCGCTGCGCTCCTGCACGAGGGGACGATGCGAATGCCCGGCGATCACCACGCGATAGCCCTGTGCGTGCGGATCTTCGCGCAGGGCCTTGACATCGTGCAGCACGTGGACCGCCACCTCGCCGGCGTGCAGCGTGATGGTCTCCGGCAACGCGTGCGCCCACGCGCCGGCATCGTTGTTGCCGCGCACTGCCGTGACGGGTGCGATCGCCTGCAACGCCTCGAGAATGTGCGCACCACCGATGTCGCCGGCGTGCACGATGCGATCGCTGCCCGCCAGCGCATCGAGCGCCTCCTGCCGCAGCAGCCCGTGCGTATCGGAGATGAGACCGATGCGCAGCTTCAAGAATGCACGGCGCGGCTGTCCGGTGGCGCTTCCGCGCGCTCGCGCATGCCGTAGTCGCGAATGACCGAAGCGACGCGCAGGTGGTAGTCGGCGAAGATCTCGCTGCGCCCGCGCATCTGCGCCAGGCGATGCGCTTCGACGGCACGCCAGCGCGCGACGGCATCCTCGTCACGCCACAACGAGAGCGAGAGGTACTTGCGTGGATCGACGATGCTCTGGAACCGCTCGACCGAGATGAAGCCGTCGATCGCCTGCAGCAGTGGCTTCAGCTCCGCGGCGATGTCGAGGTACTGTGCTGCCCGCCCTTCGGCCGGCCAGACTTCGAAGATCACGGCAATCACGATGCTCCTCCCTCCGTGGCGAGCGCCGTACCGCGCTCGTCCTTGTGCGATTCAAGCTCGAACGCCTGGGCGATCAGCTCGTAAGAGCGGCGCCGGGCGCCGGGATCGTGCGTCCACGTGACGATGACGATCTCCTCCAGCGCAAGCCGTTCGGCCAGCTCGCGCAGGCGTGCCGCAACCTGCGCACCGGTGCCGACGATGGCCTTGCGCCGTACCGCTTCGATGCGCGCCCTGTCCTCCTCCGAATAGACTTGCGCGGCGGCCTCCTCGGGCGTGACGAGCGGCATGCGCAGGCCCTTCTCGAAGCCGACGCGCCAGTGCTCGCGCGTCATCAGGAGCCGCCGCGCTTCCTCCTCGGTATCGGCGGCGAGAGCCCACACGCAGATCGTCGCCTGCGGATGCGGATGGCGGGGACTGGGCCGGTACTTGCTGCGATAGAGATGCAGTGCTTCCTCGACGCCGCGCCCTTCGCTGAAGAAATACGCGAACGCATAGGGCAGGCCGAAGTGGGCGGCGAGCTGCGCACCGTAATCGGAGCTGCCGAGGATCCATAGCTGCGGGTGCGTGGGGCCGCGCGGATGGGCGACGATCGCGCGAAACGGATGGTCCTGCGGCAGCGGCGCGCCGGTCACCCAGCTCAGAAGATCGAGCACCTGCTGCGGAAAGCGCTCCGCGGCGGCGCCTGCATCCGGATTGAGGGCATAGGCGGTGAGCCGGTCGGAGCCCGGTGCGCGCCCGACGCCGAGATCGATGCGTCCCGGCGCGATCGCCTCCAGCACGCGGAACTGCTCCGCGACCTTGAGCGCGGAATAATGCGGCAGCATCACGCCCGCACTGCCTACGCGGATGCGCGATGTCGTGGCGGCGATCGCCGCCATCAGCACCTCGGGCGCCGTGCCGACGATGCTTTCGCTGTTGTGGTGTTCCGATACCCAATAGCGGTGGTAGCCGAGCGCGTCGCAATGCTGCGCGAGCGCCAGGCTCTCCCAGATCGCCTCCGCTTCCGCACGCCCCTTGGCCGCGGTGGACTGGTCCAGTACCGAGAGCTTCACGATGCGCCTCGCGCGGATGCGTTCAGGATTCGAGCCGTGCGTCCATGGTGATGGGCGCGTTCAGCACGCGCGACACCGGGCAGCCCTGCTTTGCCTTGTCGGCGGCAGCATGGAAGGCCTCGGTGGCGGCGCCCGGAATGCGCGCGACGACATCGAGATGCACTGCGGTGATGGTGAAGCCGGCATCGGTCTTGTCCATCGTGACCGTCGCCGTGGTCTCGATGCGGTCGGCCGTCAGCCCGGCCGCACCCAGCTGTCCGGACAGGGCCATCGAGAAGCATCCGGCGTGCGCGGCAGCGATCAGCTCCTCGGGGTTGGTGCCGATGCCATTCTCGAAACGTGTCGAGAAGGAATACTGCGTCTCGGACAGCGCCTTGCTGTCGGTCGAGATCGTGCCGCGACCATCCTTCAGTCCGCCGGTCCAGCGCGCCCTGGCTTTGCGTTTCATGTGCTCTCCTCTGCAATCGATGCTGCTGTCCGCCGGATGGATGCGCCGCGAAACGCCGGCGGCGCGCTTCGGGCATTTCGTGGTCGTCGGGTGTCTGAGCGCGTCAGGCCCGCCCGGTTCAATCGTGGCACGCGCGGCCGCTCGCGTCGGTAGCGCTGCGCGCGTCGGCCTCGTAGCGGGCGCGCGTCTCGGCATTCGGCGGATACAGCCCGGGCAAGGCCACGCCGCGCTCGACCTCGCGCATGATCCACGCCTCCAGCCGTTCCTGCTCCGGGGCGGCGGCGACCACGGCGTCCAGCAAGGCTGCGGGTATCACCACCGCGCCGTCGGCATCCACCACCACGACGTCGTCGGGAAATACCGCAACGCCACCGCAACCGATCGGCTGCTGCCAGCCCACGAAGGTGAGCCCTGCCACCGAGGGGGGCGCGGCCGCCCCCTGGCACCACACCGGCAGTCCGGTGGCGAGCACGCCGGTGACATCGCGCATCACGCCGTCGGTGACCAGCCCGGCCACGCCGCGCTGCCGGATGCGCGCGCACAGGATGTCGCCGAAGATCCCGGCATCGGTGGTGCCCATCGCGTCGGCCACCGCGATGCATCCCGGCGGCATGGCCTCGATGGCCGCGCGCGTCGACGTGGGCGAGGACCACGACTCCGGGGTCGCGAGATCCTCGCGCGCCGGCACGAAGCGCAAGGTGAAGGCGCGCCCGACGAGGCGCGGCTGATCCGGCCGCAGCGGCCGCGTCCCCCGCATCCAGACGTTGCGCAGGCCCTTCTTGAGCAGGATCGTGGTGATCGTTGCCGTGGTCACGCCCGCGAGGGTCGCGAACGCTGCTTCAGGTGCGGTCATCGTGTTGTGCTCCGGGTGCGGGACATGGGGCGTGGCCGCCGCGCCGCGACCGCGATCCATGGCGCGAGCGCAAGCACGAGCAAGCCGGACGGCACGAGGCCGCCATGCACCGTATCGTAATCCTCGAGTGGATCCGCCCCGCGGCAGCCCAGAACAACACGGCCCGGCAGCAGCGCGCCGCCGAGCGCGGGCTCACGCACGCCCCTGCGGCATCCGCGGCTCGACGCGGGTACGGAAGGTGATGGAATGGCGCAATGCGGGCGTCGCGGGAATGCTGTGCTGCCAGCGCCAGCGGATGTCACCCTGCAGGACATAGGCAGAACGTGGCGCGAGCTCGAGCGCGAACACGTCCCCACGCCGGTGCGGTCGCGGTGGGTAGGGCCGGAAGCGCATGCGACAAGCCGTGCCGAGAGAGATCCCGACGATCACGCCGAACTGCGGGACGTCGCGATGCCAGCCGAGCGACGTGCCGGCGCGGTACTCGGTCACCAGCGCATGGCCGAAGCGCGTTGCAGGCAGGTCCACCCACGCGGCAACCCGCTCGCGCAGCGGCAGCAGGAACCCGGGAAGGGGTTCCTCGGGATGGAGCATGTTGTCGGTGAAGTCGTAGCTCGAGCCGTAGCTCACGATCCGCCGGCGCGCCGTGTATTCCTTGTATTGCGCCTCGTGCAGCGGAAGCGCGGCAATTTCGCGCAGCAGCGCGGCTTCCTCGTCCTCGGCAATGAACGCGGGCCGATAGACCAGCCCGCCGGGCAGCGCGGTCTCGTCGCCGAACATGTCGCCCCCGGCCGATGTCTGCGCGATCCGCGCGCCCTTCTCATCCACGTGCGTTCTCACTTGCGGTACGGTGGCTGTGGCGGTAGTGTGCGCCCCTCGACACTCGCTCCCGACCGTGAAGAAGACCGCTTCCGCCAGCCGAAAGATTCCGCCTGCCAAGTCCGCCGCGAAGCACCCGCCCCCCTACGGCGCGCCGCTCGCCCTGGCCCAGGCGCAGGCGATCATGGCAGCCGCGGAGCAGGAAGCGCACCGCAACGGCTGGGCCGTGGCGATCGCCGTCGTGGACTCGTCGAGCCAGCTCGTGATGCTGCAGAAGCTCGACGGTACGCAGCATTCCAGCGTCGAGGTGGCCATCGGCAAGGCGCGCACCGCCGTGAATTTCCGGCGTCCCACCAAGCATTACGAAGACGCCATCGCGGCCGGCGGCGGCGGCCTCCGCTTCCTGGCCATGCCTGGAATGGTTCCCTTCGAGGGCGGCTTCCCGATTGTCGCCGATGGCGCAATCGTGGGTGGGATCGGCGTATCCGGCGTACGCTCCGACTGCGATGCACAGATCGCTGCCGCGGGCATGGCGGCCATCGCCTAAAGAGGTGCGAACGATGATCTTCGACCTGCGCATCTACACGCTCCACAACAACAAGTTCGGGCAATGGCTGAAGCTCTACGAGGAGCATGGCCACGCCGTGCAGGTGCGCCACTGCGGCGAGCCCGTGTTCTACGCCACGACCGAAGTCGGGACGCTGAACCAGGTGGTGCACGTGTGGAAGTACGAAAGCCAGGCGGACCGCGAGCGCCGCCGCGACGCGCTCATGGCGGACCCTGCGTTCCAGGCTTATCTTGCGAAAAGCCGGGAGCTCGGCGCGCACCAGCACCAGGAATGCCGCATCCTGAAATCCACGTCGTTCTCACCGCTCTAGACATCACGATGACTGCTTCGATCCCCCGCGCCTGCGTCATGGGCTATCCCGTCGCCCAGTCGCGCTCGCCGATGATTCACGGCTACTGGCTGCAGCAGCTCGGCATTCGCGGCGCGTACGACCTGAAGGAGATCACGCCCGAAGCCTTTGGCGAGTTCCTGACCCACCTGGCTGCGCATGGCTATGTCGGCGGCAACGTCACCGTGCCGCACAAGCAAGCCGCCTACCGCCTGGTCGATGCGCGCGACGAAGCCGCCGAAGCCATCGGCGCGGTGAACACCGTCTGGCTGGAAGACGGCCGGCTGTGGGGCGGCAACTCGGACGCGCACGGCTTCATCAGGAATCTCGATCACACGGCTCCCGGCTGGGATGTGCCCGGCGCGCGCGCCGTGATCATGGGCGCCGGTGGTGCGGCCCGTGCCGTCGCCTACGCGCTGATCGCCCGCGGAATCGCCGTGGCGCTCATCAACCGTACCCAGACGCACGAAGAGGAGCTCGCGGCGCATTTCCCTGGCAAGCTGCTCCCTGCCGGCGGCTACGACGCGCTGCCGCGCCAGCTTGCCCAGGCCGACCTGCTCGTGAACTGCACGCCGCTCGGCATGATCGGCAAGCCGCCGCTCGACATCGACCTGGCGCCGCTGAAGCGCAGCGCCGTCGTGTACGACATCGTCTACGTGCCTCTGGAAACGCCGCTGCTCGCGGCGGCGCGTGCCCGCGGGCATCGCACCGTCGACGGTCTCGGCATGCTGCTGCAGCAGGCCGGCTTCGGATTCCACAAGTGGTTCGGTGCGACGCCGCAGGTCACGCCGGAACTGCGTGCCCTGGTCGAGGCGGACATCCGCGCGAAGACCCCGGCGCCCGTCGGCGCCGGCAATCGTTAGAATCCGGCATCACGGAACGCTCAACAACAAGTCCGCCTTCCCCCACCGAGGAGCCCTGCATGAAGTCACGCATCCCCACGCTGCTCGCCGTCGCGTTCTTCGCGCTGGCCGGCGCCGCAACCGCGCAACAGACGGTCAACCTGCCGATCGTGATCGAGCTGTCCGGTCCCGGCGCGGTGTCCGGCACCAACTTCCGTGACGGCGCAGTGCTCGCGATCGACGAGATCAATGCCAAGGGCGGAATCCTGGGCCGCAAGATCAATGCGCCGCAGTCGGACACCCAAAGCAACCCGGGCATCTCGCGCGCGCAGGTGCAGAAAGCCATCGATGGCGATGCCTATGTGATCCTGGGACCCGTGTTCTCCGGCTCGGTGAAGGTGAACATGGTCGTTGCGCAGCAGGCCGAAGTGCCGCAGTTCACCGGCGCCGAAGCGGCGGACATCACGCAGGCAGGCAATCCGTACATCTTCCGCACGTCCTTCGGCCAGCAGGCCAGCATGCCGAAGATCGCCAACTACATGCGCGATGGCGTGAAAGCCAAGACCGTCGCGATGGTGTGGGTCAACAACGATTTCGGCAAGGGTGGCCACGACAGCTTCGTCAAGGAAATGGCGTCGCGTGGCATCCAGGTGGTCGCCGATGTCTCGACCGAGCAGGGGCAGGTCGATTTCGCCGCCGACGTGGTGAAGGTGAAGGCCGCCAACGCCGACGCGATCTTCGTCTACACCAACGAGGAGGAAAGCGCCCGGTTCCTGCGCGAGGCGCGCAAGCAGGGCGTCAACAAGCCGCTGATCGGCGAGACCACGCTGCTCGGGCAGAAGGTGATCGAGCTCGCCGGCGATGCCGCCAACGGCGTGCGCGGCCACGTCGGCCTCACGGTGGATGCACCGATTCCCGCGGTGCAGCAGTTCCGCGACAAGTTCCAGAAGCGCTTCAACTACCTGCCCGATCACAACGGCATCAAGGGCTACACTGCCGTTTACGCCATCAAGTACGCGACCGAGAAACTGGGCAAGTTCGACCGCAAGGCGCTCGCCCAGTCGCTGCACGGGATGACCATCACGCCGGCACAGGAGCCGGGCATCCTGATGGAGACGACCTGGGACAACAACGGCGACATCGATCGGATCAGCTTCCTCGCCGAAGTGGTGAACGGCAAGCAGAAGATCGTGCAGACCCTGCCGAAGCTCGGCAAGTAGGCCGGAGCCCGGCAACCGGAAGCCAGCGCGGCCGCCACGACATGGCGGCTTCGCTGTCCGCGACAGCGCTCGCCTCGCGGGCGAGCTCGCCCATCCCGCCATGAACGATCTCCTGCAGCTCGTCGTCGCCGGCGTCGCCACGGGCGCCATCTACGCCCTGGTCGCAGTGGGCTTCGTGCTCGTCTGGCAAACGTCGCAGACGATCAATTTCGCCCAGGGCGAGTTCGTGATGCTGCCGGCGTTCTTCGTGCTCGCCGCCATGAAGTTCGGCGGCGCCTCGTTTCCGGTGGCCATCGCGATCGGGCTCGTGGTGTCGCTGCTGGTGCTTGGCGTCCTCTTCAAGAAGGTCGTCGTCGATCCGGTGATCCGCCACGGCGTGCTGCCGCTGGTGATCTCCAGCATTGCTCTGGCACTCCTCATGAAGGAGAGCGTGAAGGAGTTCTATGCGGCGGAAGCGCAGCCGTTTCCGGCGCTCTGGGCGTCGACCAACCTCATGCTCGGCAGCGCGGTGATCTCCGTGCAGAACCTCGTGATCATCGGCATCGTCGTCGTCGCGGTGGCCGGCCTCCAGCTCTTCCTTGCCGGCACGGCCACCGGACGGGCGATGCAGGCCACGGCGCAGAATCCGGTGCTGGCGCGCATCCTGGGGGTGCGGGTGGATCGCATGATCCTCTACACCTTCCTCATCAACGCCGGGCTGGTGGCGCTCGCATCGCTGCTCATCAGCCCGATCTATCTCGCCAAGTTCACCAACGGCGAGACGCTCGGCCTCGCTGCGTTCATCGCCGCGATCGTGGGCGGCTTCAATCAGGTCCGCGGTGCCATCCTGGGCGGGGTACTGCTCGGCGTGCTGGACAACGTCGTCGCGGCCTACCTCTCGGCACCGTATCGCGCGGCGATCCCGCTGTTCCTGCTGATCGTCGTGATCCTCGTGCGCCCGCAGGGGCTGCTGGGACGCGCCGAGGAGCGCGTCGTATGACGTCCCGTACGACCCTGCGCGTCGCCGCCGGCATCGCCGGGGCCGCGGTGCTCGTTGCGCTCCCGTGGGCCCTGAAACCGTACGGGATCTACCTGCTCACGATGTGGGTGGTGATGAGTCTCGCGGCCATCGGTCTCAACCTGACCCTCGGCTATGCCGGCCAGATCTCGCTCGCCCAGGGCGCCTTCGTCGGCATCGGTGCGTACAGCGCCGCGTTGCTCACCACGAGCGGCTGGCCGCTGGCCGTGGCCTTTCTCGCCGGACCGCTGATCTGCTTTGCCGTCGGCTGGCTGCTGGGTTATCCCGCGCTGCGCGTGCAGCATCACTATCTGGCCTTCGTCACCCTGGCATTCTCGACGCTGGTCTTCCTGATCCTGCGCAACGAGGAGTGGCTGACCAAGGGCATCTACGGCATCAGCAACATTCGTCGCCCCAGCGTATTCGGCTGGTCGATGAGCTCGCCGCGCGACTTCTACTACTTCTGCCTCGCGATCCTCGCGCTCGCTTCGCTGGGCACGTGGTGGCTGCTGCGCTCGCCGTGGGGGCGCGCGTTCATGGCCCTGCGCGAGAATCCGGTGCGTGCCGCATCGCTGGGCGTCGACACGCGCCGCTACACGCTGATGGCATTCGCGATCGGCTCGGCGCTGGGCGGCGTCGCCGGCGTGCTGTATGCGCCGCTGGTGCAATTCATCGATCCGACGCCATTCACGCTCGGCCTGTCGCTCAACCTGCTCCTGATGGTGATCGTCGGTGGGTCCGGCTATTTCGCGGGCCCCTATGTCGGCGCTTTCGTTTCCGTGCTGCTGCCGGAATGGCTGCGCGTCACCGAAGGGTTGTACCTGATCGTGTACGCCATTTTCGTGATGGTGCTCGTCGCGTTCTGCCCCACCGGCCTCATCGGGCTCGCGCAGCGCGTGACGCGGCGCCCGCGGCCGGTGCAAGGCACGGCGGCGCCGGACCAGGCGCCCGCGCCATGAGCAAGCGGCGATCATGACGGCGCTCCTCGAGGTCGCGGCGCTCACCAAGCGCTTCGGTGGCATCAACGCGGTGGACGGCGTCACGTTCGACGTGCGTGCCGGCGAGATCCTCGGCCTCATCGGACCCAACGGCTCGGGCAAGTCGACCCTGTTCAATTGCATTCTCGGGCAGCTGCAGCCCACTTCGGGCGAGGTGCGCGTCGACGGGAGGCCGATCACCGGGATGCGTCCGTCCGACCTCAATCGGCTCGGCATCGGCCGCACGTTTCAGCTGCTGCAGGTATTCCCGCAGCTCTCGGTGCGCGAGAACCTGATTCTGGCAGGCCAGGAGCACCAGGGCTCGATGTGGAAGCGCCTCGTCGGGCCGCGCGACGCGGGGCTCGGCGCGAGCGCCGATCGGATGATCGCGTTCTTCCGTCTCGGTCATCTCGCCGAGCACAAGGCCGGCGAGCTGTCGTACGGCCAGCAGAAACTCCTCGACGCCGCGATGGCGTTCATGGCCGGGCCGCGGCTCGTGCTTCTCGACGAGCCCGCCGGCGGTGTCAACCCGACGATGCTGGCCGACCTCGCGGAACGCCTGCGCGCGATCAACACGACGGAAAAGGCAACGTTCGTCGTGATCGAGCACAACATGGAATTCGTGATGTCGCTCTGCACGCGCATCATCGTCCTGGCCGAGGGGCGCATCATCGCGGAAGGCGCGCCCGAGGCGGTGCGCGGCAATCCTGACGTGATCGCGGCGTACCTGGGAAAATGACTGGCCAGGAGCAGCTGATCGGCGGCGCTCAGGCAGCGACGCCAGCCAGTCGGCCGGCATCCGCCGAGCCGATCCTGTCGCTGCAGGACGTGGTTGCGGGCTACGGCAAGCTCGTGGTGCTGCAGGGGACACGCTTCGAGGTGGCCCGCGGCACCATCACGACGGTGATCGGCCCCAATGGCGCCGGCAAGTCCACCGTCTTCAAGGCGATCTTCGGCCTCATCCCCGTCCAGCGCGGACGCATCGTCTTCGGCGGCCGCGACATCACCAACGCGGCGCCGCGCGAGCTGCTCGAGCTCGGCATTTCGTACGTGCCGCAAGGACGCAATATCTTCCCCGAGCTGTCGGTGCGCCACAATCTGGAGCTCGGCGGCATCGCGGCAGGTTCACCGGCACAGATCCGCACGCGCGTCGAAGGCCTGCTGGAACGCTTTCCGGTGCTGCGCCAGAAGGCCGCCGCCCAGGCCTCGACACTATCGGGCGGACAGCAGAAACTGCTCGAGATCGCGCGCAGCCTGCTGCTCGACCCTACCGTGATGCTGATCGATGAGCCATCGATCGGGCTTTCGCCGCTGCTGGTCCAGGAAGTGTTCGGCATCCTGCGCGATCTGCGCGCCAAAGGGATGACGATTCTCATGGTCGAGCAGAACGCCAGGAGCGCGCTCGAGATCTCCGACGACGGCATCGTGCTCGAGCTAGGCAGGACGCGCATGCATGACACCGCCGCGCGCATTCTTGCGGATCCGCGTGTCGGACGGCTGTTCCTTGGGGCCACCATCGCCGAGGTGGGCTGAAGTCCGCCCGCCGGGCCCGCGGGCGACGTACCAGCTCCTCGAAAGCGGTGCGCACCGCGTGCTGCTGCGCATGTGCGAGCCGGTGCACGATCCAGCCATCGCGGCGCTGCTCGCCAAGGTCCGCGAGCACGTCGCGCGCGCGCGACGCTGCCCGGCCCGCCGGTTGACCAAAAACGAAGCGTCGGCCGGAGCGCGAGCACCAGCGCGGCCTCGCGCCGATCATCCACCTACATATCCACACATTGTGTGGATATCTGCTGACTCGTTGGGATCGTCGCGTGTCCGCAGGCACGAAAAAAAACGCGCGTCGCGCATTGACAAACGCACGCGCGCTCCTGAAATCCGCGTCGCGGCGCTTGCTCGGCGCTCGCCGCTCCGCGCAGCGCGCGCAATGGCTCCAGCGTTGCTTGCCTGATGCGACCCGCGGATGCGCCACCGCACCGTGACACGCATCAGGATGGCAGCGTGCGCACGACGCGGCAGGGATTGCCGGCCGCGAATACCCCGGGGGGAACGTCGTGGACCACCACGCTGCCGGCACCGATGACGCTGCGCGCACCGATGGTGACGCCCGGACAGACGATGGCGCCGCCGCCGATCCACACGTCGTCACCGATGCGCACGGGGCGCCCGTATTCCTGCGTGCGGCGCAGCTCCGCGTCCATCGGATGCATCGCGGCATAGATCTGCACCGCCGGCCCGAGCAGGACGCGATCGCCGAGAACGATCGGACAGACGTCCAGCACGACGCAATTGAAGTTGACGAAGCAGCCGGTGCCGAAGCGGATGTTGAACCCGTAATCGCAGAAGAACGGCGGCTGCAGCCAGACATCGTCGCCACCGGCGGCGAAGAGCGTGCGCAGGATCGCGCGCCGCTCCTCGACCGCAGTATCCGCCGTTGCATTGAGGGCCTGGCACGATGCGTGCGCGCGCTCGCGGGCACGGACGAGCTCGGGGTCGAGCGGCGAATACAGTTCGCCGGCAATCATCCGGTCGCGCGCCGAGCTCATGCGGCGATCGACCACAGCAGTGCATCACGATGAACCGCGGCGGCGCGAGTCCGACGCATCTGCGGTCAACGCCGCGGCGTCAGTCGACCTTGGCACCGCTCTCCCTGACGATGGTGCTCCACTTGTTGCCTTCGTCGCGAATGTATTCGGCGAACATCTCCGCGCTGCCACCGATCGGCTCGCTGCCTTCCGCCGCCAGACGCGCGGCGACCTCGGGCGAATGCAGCGCGTTGACGACTTCCGCATTGAGGCGCGCGACGATGGCCGCCGGCGTGCCGGCAGGTGCGACGAGGCCTTTCCAGTCGCTCGCCTCGAACCCGGGGAAGCCGGACTCGGCAACCGTCGGCACGTTGGGCAGCTTCTTCATGCGATGCGCCGAGGTCACCGCGATGGCGCGCACGCGACCGCCCTCGAGCTGGCCGACCACCGCACCTGCCGAGGCGAAGAAGATGGCGACCTGCCCGCCCATCAGGTCCGTGAGCGCCGGCGCCGCGCCCTTGTACGGCACGTGGATGATCTTGATACCGGCGCGACGCGCGAACATTTCGCCCGCGAGATGACCGACGGTGCCGTTGCCGGCGGAGGCCATGGTGAGGCCGGACTTCTCCTTGGCGGCCGCAACGATATCGGCGAGCGTCTTCCAGGGCGCGTCCTTCGCGACGACCAGCACCATCGGTTGGCCGGCGATGAGCGCGATGGGCGCAAAGTCCTTCGCGGGATTGAACGGCAGGCTCGAGTACAGCGTGGGATTGATCGCGAGATTCGACGTCTGCCCCATCGCGATCGTGTAGCCGTCGGGCGGCGCTTTGGCAGCGACGTCGAGCCCGACGTTGCCGCCCGCGCCGGGCCGGTTGTCGACGACGACCGTGGTCTTCAGCGCGGGGCCGAGGCGCTCGGCAAGCGTTCGCGACACGACATCGGTCCCGCCGCCCGGCGGAAACGGTACGATCAGGCGGATCGGCTTCGCGGGCCAGGCCTGCGCGAGCACCGCGGACGGCGCGATCAGCGCGACAAGCATCAATGCCAGCATCTGCACGAGGGGACGACGAGTGGTCACGATGGGCTCCGTTGGTTGATCGCGCAGGTTCATTCGTTCGCTGGCGCGTGGCGTGATGTCGCGCGCACCACCCCCGCTGCGACCAGGCCCGCAATCTCGTCCGCGCCGTAGCCGAGCTCGCGCAGCAAGGCCCCGGTGTGCTCCCCGATGACCGGAGGATCGGTGCGCACGCCGACGCGCTCGCCGGCGAGGGTCATCGGCAGCAGCGGCACCCGCGTATGGATCTCGCGCTGCGCAGGACTGCCATCGGGCGGGATCTCGATCTCCGCGAGTCCGCCGCTCGCGAGCAGGTGCGGGTCGTCGAAGAGATCGTGCGGCCGCGCAATGTGTGCGTAGGGCAGGCCGTTGGCTTCGAACATTGCAGCGACCTCGTCGATGGGGTACATCGACAGGCGCTCGCGCAGGATCGGCATCATCCATTCACGGGCATGCACGCGATCACGATTGGTGGCGAGACGCGCGTCCGCCTTGAGGTCGGCAAAGCCGAACGCGTCGCAGAAGAGCGCCCATTGCGTGTCCGAGACGACCGCAAGGAAGATCGAGGCGTTGTCGCGCACCGTGAACACGTCGTAGATGCCCCACGCCGAGATGCGGCTTGGCATGGGCGGGGCCGGGATTCCGGTCACGGCGTATTGCAGCATGTGGATGCCGACCAGGAACACGTTGTTTTCGAACAGCCCTGCCTGGACCTCCTGACCCCGTCCCGTGCGATCGCGCTCGCGCAGCGCCGCCATCGCGCCGATCGCGCCGAACATGCCGCCCATCATGTCGTTCACCGAGGTGCCGGCGCGCAACGGCCGCCCCTCGGGTCCCGTCATGTACGCGAGGCCGCCCATCATCTGCACGACCTCGTCGAGCGCGGTACGCGTCTCGTACGGACCGGGGAGGAATCCCTTGTGCGAGACGTAGATGAGACGCGGGTTGAGCGCGGACAACGACGCGTAATCGAGGCCCAGCCCCGCCATCGTGCCGCCCTTGAAGTTCTCGGTGAAGATGTCCGCCGTCGTGACCAGCTTGCGCACGATCTCCCGGCCGGCCGGCGTCGCGACGTCCGCCGCGAGGCTCTTCTTGTTGCGATTGAACATCGCGAAGAAGCCCGCGCCGGATCCGACGAGGCGCCGCGTGCCGTCGCCCTCGAGCGGCTCGACCTTGATGACCTCCGCGCCGAGATCCGCGAGCAGCAGTCCGCAGCTCGGCCCCATCACCATGTGCGCGAACTCGATCACGCGCAGCCCGGCGAGAGGCAGCGGGCGCTCGGTTCCGGACGCCGGCCGCATCACCGCGTGACCCCCCGGCACGACCGTGCGGCGCTCATCAGCACGACGCCCCCGGGCTTGCCCCCTGCAGGGAAGCGCCGGCCGCGACGCGGGCAGAAGCCTGCGGCGCGCGTCCGCCGGCGTACCGGAATCCCTTTGGCAGCCCGGCCCCTGCAAGATGCCCGTACAGTGGCTCGCCCGGCAGCGCCGCCGCGAGCAGATTGCGCGCCTCGAGCAGCCGCTCGAGATCGATACCGGTATCGAGGCCCATCGCTTCGAGCAGGAACACGAGGTCCTCCGTGACGATGTTGCCCGACGCGCCGGGCGCATACGGACACCCGCCGATGCCCCCGAGACTTGCATCGAAAGTCGTCACACCCACGTCCAGCGCCGCGACGACGTTCGCCAGCCCCTGCCCGCGCGTGTTGTGGAAATGGGCGCCGCCGAGGCGGTCGCCGACTTCGGCGCGTACCCGCGTGAACAGGCGGCGGACCTGGGCGGGGTTGCCATAGCCGGTGGTATCGGCAAGACCGATATCGTCGGCCCCGATCGCCGCCATTCGCGCGGCCATCCGCACGACGTCGTCCTCCGGCACGGCGCCGCTGATCGTGCAACCAAATGCCGTGGCGAGGCCGCTCTCGATGTGCAGCCCGGGACAGTGCTCGTCGCGCCAGGCGACGATGCTGCGCACTTCCTCGATCATCTGCGCATGCGTCTTGCGCACGTTGGCGAGGGAGTGGGCTTCGCTCACCGAGACCGGAATGGTGATCTTGTGTGCGCCGGCCTCGTGCGCAGCCTGTGCCCCGCGGAGATTCGGCACCAGCGCCATGATGCGCACTCCGGGAATCGCGATGGCTTGACGCACGACTTCGCCGGTGTCGGCAAGCTGTGGCAGCAGCCGCGCCGGGACGAACGATCCGACTTCGATTTCCTGCAGGCCTGCCGCGGCCATGGCAGCGATCCAGCGGTGCTTCGCGGCCGTCGGCATGATCGCCGCGACGCTTTGGAGGCCGTCGCGCGGCGCGACCTCACTGACCAGAATGGTCGCCATGCGTGCCTTTCGTTGGGTGATCCGGCGCGCGATGCGTCGGCTGGACTATCACGGCGCGACGCGCACATCCGCGCCGGCCGGGCCGCGAAGGAAGCCAGCGATCTCGGCGAGCAGCTCGCCCTGATGGCCGACCCAGACGTGACCGCCCGTAGGGTAGCCGACGAACCGTGCGCCGGGTATGTGTTCGGCGGTGTAGCGCGCGCTGTCGAAGGTGCCGAAGAGATCGTCCTCGACGCTGATGACCAGCGTGCGCACGCCGACCTGCTCGAGCGGATAGCGCGGCAGGCGCGCCGTGATCGCAGCGTCGTTCAGCAGACCGGCCCGGCGCGGGCTGACGGGCAGGATGTGATCGAGCATGCGCGACACGCGTGCGCGCTCGTCGGGGCTCGCGTTGTCCACCACGGCCGATGGCGTCGCCAGCAAGGCGTGCGTCAGCGTGCGCCGGCCGATCTTGGTCGCCGCCCAGAAGAGCACGTCGGACTTGAGCGCGGTGTCGAAGAAGAACTGCGTCGCGGCGGGAGCGTGCGCGACGAGCGAGGCGCTCGGCCGCGGCGCATACAGCGCGGGCACCACCAGCACGAGGGCGCTCACGCGGTCCGGATGCCGCAACGCCAACTGCAGCGCAGACGGGGCTCCGGCGGACGCGCCGATGATCGCCGCGCGGCCCAGATGCAGGAAATCCAGCAGGCAGGCATGCGCGTCGGCCTGCGCTGCCGGCGACGCGTCGGCGGGCAAGGGCGTCCGCAGATAGCCGAAGCGCGACATCGCGATCGCGCGCAAGCCGCGCTGCGCAAGGTCTTCGCCGAACTCGAGCCCCTGGTCGATGCCGCCGCCCGCCCCATGCACGATGAGCACGGGCATGCCGTCGCCCACTTCCGCATACTCGATCGGGCCACAAGCCGTTTGCGCCATGCGGCTGCCCATGGCCACGCGCTGCTCGGCCCGCGCCATATCGCGCTGGAACACGTAATACGCGCCGGCCATCGCCACCACCAGTGCCACGGAACCGGCCACCGCGATACGCCGCTTCATGACCACGCTCCTTCGCCTGCGTCCTCCTGCTGCAAGGTCAGCCAGCGCTCGATGGCTGTGATGACATGGGCCTGTTCTTCCGCAGTGAGCGCGTGCCCGCGACCGATGCCATGCCATTTCTCGAGGCAGCCGCGACAGCAGGAGGCCGTAGCGTGCTGGGCGATGAATACGGGATGGCCGCGAAACGGCGTCTGCCTGCCGTCGTTGCGCGGCTCGGCGGGCGCGAGGCGCTGGGTGACGAAGACTTCAGCGTGCGCGAGCACTTGCGCCATTCCTTTCTGCGCCAGGTACTTCCGCTCGGCGGGGCCGAGCCGGAACCGGCGCCGGAAGCTCGAGCCCGCAAGGCGCTGGAATAGGGCGTCGAGCGAACGCATGATCTCGGGGCAGCGGGGTTCGGCGCTGCGCATGCGCTTATTGGACTCCCGACGTTAGCGCGTTGCAACCGCCCGTGCGCTCAGCGGCGCACCGCCGGCGATTCGAGCGGCAGGCCCTGCGCGCGCCGGGCGAGGAAGAGCTCGAGGTCGGTGAGCGAATCGCGGGCATCGGCGTGGCACGATGCGCACAGGGCGCGCCCCATACGCGTCCTGGATGGTTATCGCCGGTGGCATTGCGCGTGCATTCATGGTTGCACCAGGGGTCCGAAACCGCATGAAAACAGTAGCGCACCGGCACAGCAATGTGCGGCGCAGCGACGAGCCGTAGCTTACAGAGACCGCAAGGAAACCTAGTCGGCCGTCGCCACCCCCGGGGCGCGCGTTCTGCAAAATGGGACCGGCCTGTCGGACATATTTACAGCAGCGGGCCACCCTGCGGGGCCCGGCGCCGCCATATCAGGTGCTTAGCGCGGTGGGCCGGTCCTTGCTTATCCCAGGGGTGGTCGCCGCCGTCCGGGGCCTCGACGACAGGACGGCTGCGGGAAGCATCAGGCCCAGCGACATGTTGTTTGCGTCGCCTCGATTTTTCACGACTCCGCAAGAAGACCCGCCATGAGCACCCCTGCAACTCCCGAAGCCGGCACCAAGGACATTGCGACCCTCGAACGGCTCGCGAAACTCCTTGCCGCAGTGACCGAAGATGCGCGCCACCTGGTGGATTCACCGACGGCGACAGACCAGCTCAAATCCCGCGTGCATCTCGCCTCGGCACTCGCGGCCAAGCTCGCTGCCTCGCTCACGGCAGCCAGCCGCGACGCACGGCGCGTACGGCAGGCGGCGGAACTCGCCAACGACGTCATCGCGAAGGCGCAGGCGCGTTTCTGATCCACCACCACTGCGGCGGCCGGGCTGGCCTTTCAGCGCGAGCGTGCCCATCCATGCAGTTCGTCAGGGCTTGGTGCAGTCGCACACCGGACTTCCCTTGTCGAAGATCACGCGCCAGGTCCCGGGCGCTTCGAGGCGCCACACCGAGTTGAAACGGGCGACGAGCTTGCCCTGCGGATCTCGCACGGGCCCGGAGGTCGAGGCGAGCGTGCCCGATGCGAGGACGACCACCTGATCCGGCTCCCAGGAGAACGGCGCCGTCGGGCCATCGAAAAAGCGTCGCCATGCAGCTGCGACTGCCTGCCGCCCACGCAACGGCGTTGGCCCGGTAAAAAAGACCGCCTCTTCCGAAACGAAACTGGCGAAAGCCGCGTGATCGCGGTCGGCCATCGTTTTCGCGAACGCACGTTCCGTGTTCATCACCGCGTTCTGCAGCTCGTCGGGCGTGCCTTTTCCACCCGGGACCGACGTGCATGCGCCCAGGACGCTCACGAGTGCCACAGGCAGCCATCGCAGAAGCGCGCTCATGTTCCTCCTCCGTATGCCGGTGGCGTGCAGTCGCCGCGCTCATCCGGCCGCCAGCAGGCGTTCATACGATGCCATGTCGGCAGGTGAAAAACAGCAGAAGATCACCTCGGCGGGGGTGTCCAGCAACGCCAGCGTGGTGCGTACCGTCGCGACTGCGACCTGCGCGGCCTGCTTGCGCGGATAGCCGTATATGCCGGTGCTGATGCACGGGAAGGCGATCGACTCCAGCAGGTGCGCCGCGGCGAGTTGCAAGCTCTTGCGATAGCACGACGCCAGCACGCCCGCTTCGCCCTGCATGCCGCCACGCCAGATCGGCCCGACCGTATGGATGACGTGACGTGCGGGCAAGCGGTAGCCGCCGGTGATCTTCGCATCCCCCGTCGCGCAGCCCCCCAGCGCGCGGCACTCGTCGAGCAGCCCCGGCCCGGCGGCGCGGTGGATGGCGCCGTCCACGCCGCCACCACCGAGCAGCGACGCATTCGCGGCATTCACGATGGCGGCGACGCGCAACGTGGTGATGTCCGCAACGATGGCACGCAACGCAGGCATCGGCATCCCCGGCTGAACGCGCATCAGTCCTGCTCGAGCACGCGCTTGAGATTGCGCAGCGCCTTGGCCGACTGGCGTTGCAGTATCCAGCGCGTGAGCGTTGCGTCGAGTGCGCGCCACGGCCAGTGCTTCGAGCGGAACCGAAGCGTGCGCTCGAACCGGCTCCCGCCGGGAACGGCGTCGATGCGGTACTCGATGTCGGCCGCGCCCGCGGGGGCATCGGTGGCGATCGTCCAGCGGTGGGGAGGTTCGCAGGTTCGCACGGTCCATGTGGCGTCGTTGCGCCGGCCCGCCACCGCGATGGTCTCGATGGCGGTTTCCCCGGCCCCGAGCGGCCGGTCGGGCGCCCCGCGCACGCTGACCGTCGCCGGATGCCACGTGTGCCACAGCATCGGCGTGGTGACGTAGTCGAACACCGCAGCAGGCGGGCGCGCGATGTCGATGACGGTGCGGATGCGAATCCCCCTGCTTGCCGCGACGGCGCGATGTTCACCGGCGTCGATCGTCATTCGTGCCTCCGGGTCAGTGCCGCGAATCGCCGTGGGCCCGCCGCTCATCGATGTCCCGGTGCGCCCTCGTCGCGCGCGATGCGCAGCATGGCCGCGATGCTGCGTTCGACGTCGGCGTCGGTGGTCATCCACGAGCAGACGCTGATGCGCATGGCGGAGCGGCCCTGCCAGACGGTGGTTCCGCACCAGCAGGTGCCCTCCGCCTGGATCGCGCCGACGACGCGCTGCGTGGCGGCAGCATCGCCGAACGCCACCAGCACCTGGTTCAGCACCACGTCATTGAGCACCTCGTAGCCCGCCGCGCGGAATGCCTCGGCAAACCGCCTTGCCTGGCGACAATGGCGCTCGATCATTTCGCCCAAGCCCGCGCGGCCCAGCGAACGCAGCGCCGCCCAGACCTCGACACCGCGTGCACGGCGCGAGAGCTCGGGGGTGAAGTCCGACGGGTTGCGTGCCGTGCCGTGCGTCGGCAGGTACTCGGCGCCGATCGCCATGGACGCCTGCAGTGCGTGGCCATCGCGCACGAACGCGAGGCCGCTGTCGTAGGGCACGTTCAACCACTTGTGCGCATCGGTCGCCCACGAATCGGCCTGCTCGACGCCCGCCACGAGATGCGCCCGCGACGGCGCCGCGCGCGCCCACAGGCCGAATGCGCCGTCGACGTGCACCCAGGTGCCCGACCCGCGCAGGCGATCGCAAATGGCGCCGACCGGATCGCACGCACCGGTGTTCACATTGCCGGCTTGCGCGCACACGATCGTCGGTCCCGCAATCCCCGGCATGTCCTCCGCACGCATGCGGCCTTGCGCATCGACCGGAATCCGCACGACGCGATTGCGGCCGAGGCCGAGCATCCCGAGGGACTTGAAAAGCGTGGGATGCGCTTCCGCGCCGACGATGACCGTGACCGGAGGTGCGCCGAACAGTCCATCGGCCTCCACGTCCCACCCGGCGCACGCCAGCACGGCATGCCGTGCCGCGGCGAGCGCGGTGAAGTTCGCGACGGTCGCTCCCGTCACGAACGCGCCGGCGGCGCCGCGCGGCAGATCCAGCGCATCGAGCAGCCAGCCGAGAGCGATGCGTTCCAGCGTCGCCGTGGCCGGCGTGACGTCGTGGAAGACGCTGTTCTGGTCCCAGGCAGTGGCGAGCCAGCTCGCCGCCAGCGCGGCCGGCAGCGAGCCGCCGGTAACGAATCCGAAAAACCGCGGACCCGCCATGGCCATCGTTGCCGGCGATGCCCTCGCGTCCAGCTCCTCGACCACGCTCCTCGCGTCGAGCCCTTCGTGCGGAAATGCAAGCTCGAACGCCGCGAGTTGCGCGACCGCAGCTCGGTCCGGACGCACCGGACGCGCGCGCAGGCCATCCACGTAACCAGCGGCCAGCATCGCTGTTGTTCGCAGAAGATCATCCATTGGCCAAACCCCCTCCCTGCGCCCGATCGTCGATTCGCCGCGGACCCCGGAACCATTTCGCGGTGCAGCCCTCATTCCTTACCTGTCCGGTTACGCCGGCACCTTCCACAGACTGGCACCGCCTCGTGCGATCAACCGATTCGCGGGGTCGCGCGTTAGGGAAAACGAGCGGTCGGTAAAAGCGCAATGAGCCCGCCCGCCGCAATAATCACTGGAGAACCAGCCCATGCTCAAGAAATCGGTAATCTTTGCCGCCGTCGCGGCAACCGTGGCGACCGCCTCGTTATCCAACCCGGCGTCGGCGGCCGACCCGGTCCTCGGCGCGATCGTCGGCGGGGGTATCGGCGCGGCCATCGGGCACAGCATCAACGGTCCGCACGGCGGCTGGGTAGGCGGAGCGCTTGGCGCGGTCGTCGGCGCCAGCGCAGCTGCCGACGCGAATCGCTACTACGGCGGCGGCTACTACGGCCCGCAGGGAGGCTACTACGAGCCCGCGCCCAGCTACTACTATGGCCCGTCGACAACGTACTACGAGCCGGCCCCGGTCTACTACACGCCGCCGGTCGTCGTGGCACCTGCGCCCGTGTACTACGATTACGGCCCGACGGTGGTCTACCGGTCCGGACCGCGCTACTACGGCGGCTACGGCCGAGGCTACGCTCCGCGGCATCACGAGTACGTCAACGTACGGTATTACGGTCGCGGCGGGCGTGACCATGGCGGGCGCGACCACGGGTGGGACCAGCACCGATAAGCGTGCGACCACGGCATGACCAGAGCGGCTCCGTCGGAAAGCGGAGCCGCTTTTTTTTTGCAATGATCCGGCCATCTCCCGCCCGCCGGCCGGGTGCCTCTCTACAACGGCTCCGCAGCCGCCGCCGGATCCTGCGCCGACTCGAGTATCGCGCGAGCGGCGGCGCCGAGGCGTGGATCACGCAAGGCGCTGCGCACCAGCGCGGTGCCGTGCAGCAACGCCGCCGCGTAGGCTTCGTCATCGGCAAGGAAGCCCAGCGACCGCGCGTCGCGCGGCAGATGCACCCGCTCGGCCATGCAGCGCGCAGCCATTTCATCCGATCGTTGCAGCTGGCCGGCGTGCGCGCGTATGAAACTGAGCGGCTGCGCGAGGTAGGCCATGCTGCCCTGGGCGAGCAGGCGCAGCCACAATGCCATGTCGGCGAGACACGTGAATTGATGTCCGCCGATGTGGAACAGCGTGCCGTCCACGATATTGGCGTCCGCCCGCCGGAACATCACGGCCGAGGGCTCGCCGATCGTGTTGACGCTCTGCACCAGCAGGCGGTCGCCAAAAGCGATGCCGTCGAACGTGCAATCGCTGCTTGCCAGAGGAGCCGTGGCCGGCGTGTCAGGCAGCACGACGCCGCTTTCATCGATGACCTGTCGGCGGCTGGTCACCAGTGCGATGCGCGCCCCGAGCGACTCGAACGCCGCAACCATCCGGCCGACGCAGCGCGGATGGAGCACGTCGTCGTCGTTCAGGAATTTCACGTACTCGCCGCTGGCGAGGCGGAAGCACTGCGCGAAGTTGCCGTGGAACCCCAGCGGCGCCGCGTTGCGCACGTAACGCACGTTCGCCGTCGCGCGCTCGGTCGTGACGATGCGCTCGATGTCCGTGCCGGGCGAATCGTCGGACACGATGATCTCCAGCGCGGGGTATTGCTGCTGGACCGCGCTGCGCAATGCCGCCGCGAAAAAACGCGGGCTGCACGCCGGGATGGCCAGCGAGACGGACGGCGCGCGCCGGAGCATCATGCTTGGCGCCCGCCGTCCGAACCCTACTTCTGCGCCATCTTCTGCGGGTCGTCCTTCTCGTTCACGTAGTTGATGTCGAACGGACCGTCACCGTGGATCTGGACGACGCTCGCTGACTTCGTGAACGCGTAGTGATGCGCCTTGGCCGGCAGGTAATGGTAGCCGCCCGCCTTGAGGACATGCGCATGCGCGTTGTCCCATTTGTCGCCTTCGCCGAGGTAGAGCGCACCCGAGATGATGGTGAGGTTCTCGGTCTGCGAGTGCCAGTGCGGGGGGATCTTGTAGCCCGCGGGCGCCGAGAGGCGGATCACGAAGGGACCGCTCTTGCTCGGATCGCCGAACAGCACGGCGGCTTTCGCGCCTTTCGGCAGGGTCGGCGGCGCCGGGCCCCACTTGACCTCGGGCGGATTGACGAACGTCATCTCCGCATCGGCAGCAACAGCCTGCATCGGCAGGACGAGCCCGAGCGACAGCAGCACGGGCACCAACGAACGCACGGACGTTTGCATGGCAGCTCCTTTCGCAGGGTGAGAGGCGCGCGGGCCGCGCCGGCGCGGTGCCCAGCATACCGCGGGTGCGGCGATTTGGCATCCCGGCGCGAAGGTCAGGTGCTGCCCCCCGGCTGCAGCCCGTGCCGCGTCAGCAATGTCGCGAACCGCGGGCGATCGAACAGAGGGTCCGGTGCGCATCGGCACATCGAGCGTCAGCGCGAGCGGCCGGCGCGCGGTCGCGGCAGGCCAGCGAGCCGCTCCTCCCACAATGTTTCCAGCGCATCGGCGAGCGATTCCGGCAGGTACGCGCCGGACTGCCGGATGCCCCACCGGTAACGCGAAAAGGGCGGGTCGGCGAGATCGTCGAAGGTGATGATCGGCGCTTCGAGCAGGTGCTCGAGACGCAGATCCAGGTAGTTGGTCATCGTCCCGAGGGCTGCCTTCTCCGGCCGCCAGTGGATCGCCTGGCGCGGTGCGGTGATCACGACGCCCGAGCCCATCACGCCCTTCGGCGGGACCCCCAGGCGAATCAGGAATGCGCGGCTGCCAGGCTCGATCTGCCGCGTTCGGCCGCTCGACCATTCGATGGTCACGAAGCCGCGGCGCCTGGCGCGAGCGCGCAGCTGCGGCAGCTCGGGCCAGGGCCAGAGCTTCGGGTTCCAGGCGAAGAGATAGGTCGCCATGGGCTAGTCCAGCGTCCTCTTGAAAAAGCGCAGCCCGACCACCGCCACGACGGTCATGAACAGCGCGATCGGCCAGGCCTCCGCACCGATTTCCGCAAAGCCGTTGCCCTTGAGCAGCACCCCGCGGACCACCCGCAGGAAATGGGTCAGCGGCAGCACTTCGCCGATCGCCTGCGCCCACTGCGGCATGCCGCGAAACGGGAACATGAACCCCGACAGCAGCATCGACGGCAGGAAGAAGAAGAAGGTCATCTGCATCGCCTGCAGCTGATTGCGCGCCAGCGCCGAAAACGTCAGTCCCAACGTCAGGTTGGCGGCGATGAAGAGGAGCACCGCAAGATACAAGACAATGAAGCTGCCGATCATCGGCACCCCGAACAGCCACCTCGCCAGGGCGAGGATCAGCGACACCTGCACGAGACCGATGAGCACGTACGGCACGATCTTGCCGCTCATGACCTCCAGCGGCGTCGCGGGAGTTGCGAGCAGGTTCTCCATCGTGCCGCGCTCCGTCTCGCGGGTGATGGCAAGACCGGTCATCAGCACCATCGTCATGGTGAGAATGACACCCATGAGTCCTGGCACGATGTTGTACTGGGTGATCGCCTCCGGGTTGTAGCGCGGGTGCACCCGCACCTCGAAGGCCCCTGCCGTGCCGGCGAGCGGCAGCAAGCTCCCGGTGAGATCGTGCACCAGCGCCGTCTGCGCCAGCTGATTGATCGCGCCGAGCGCACCGCTGGTGGCGGACGGGTCCGTCGCATCCGCCTCGAGCAGGACGGCCGGGCGCTCGCCGCGCACCAGCGCCCGGGTGAAGCCCTCCGGGATCGTGAGCACGAACTGCACCTTGCCGAGGGCGATCATCCGCTCGGCGTCCTGCTCGTCGCGCGCCTCGCCGACGAAGGAGAAATAGTCGCTGTTGCGCAGGCCGTTCAGCAGGCTGCGCGTGAATTCGCTGCGGTCCGCGAGCAGCACCGCGGTGGGCAGATGCCGGGGGTCGGAGTTGATCGCGTAACCGAACAGCACGAGCTGCACGACCGGGATGCCGACAATCATGCCGAACGTGAGCCGGTCGCGACGGAGCTGGATGAACTCCTTGGCGACGATGCCCAACCACCGTGACAGGGAAAAAAATCCCATCACTGCACCGCGCCGGGACCGTTTTGCGCGTCGCGTCCGGCGCGGTTCATGAGGTGAATGAAGACATCCTCGAGGCCCGGCTGCTCTTCTTCCCACGCGAGGCGCGGATCGTCGAAATACGGCTGCAGTCCGGTGCGCAGCGCCAGCGCGTCCGATCCCGTCACGTGCAGGGCAGTGCCGAACGCCGCGACCTGCTCGACCGCAGGGAGGCTGCGCAGCGCCTCGGCAAGGGAGGCGAGGTCGGGCCCGCGCACCGCCCAGGTGACGAGGTGCTGCGCCTGCACGACCTCGTCCGCGGTGCCTTGCGCGAGCAGCGTTCCCGACAGGATGTACGCGAGCTTGTGGCAGCGCTCCGCCTCGTCCATGTAGTGCGTGCTGACGAGCACCGTGATGCCGCGCGCCGACAGGGAATGCAGCTCCTCCCAGAAGTCGCGGCGCGCCTTGGGATCGACGCCCGCCGTGGGCTCGTCGAGGAGCAGCAGCTCGGGCTCGTGCAGCAGACAGGCGGCGAGCGCCAGGCGCTGCTTCCAGCCGCCCGAAAGGGTTCCGGCGAGCTGCCCCGCCCTTTCGCGCAAGCCGAGTTGCGCGAGCGCGTCGTCCACGCGCGCCTTGCGCCGCGGGAGCCCGTACATGCGTGCCACGAACGCGAGGTTCTCCCGGATCGTGAGGTCTTCCCAGAAAGAGAAGCGCTGGGTCATGTAGCCCACGCGCCGCTTGATCTCGCGCGGCTCCTGCAGGATGTCGTAGCCGAGGCACCGGCCTTCGCCGCTGTCGGGCGTGAGCAGGCCGCAGAGCATGCGGATGGTGGTCGTCTTGCCGCTGCCGTTGGGACCGAGGAAGCCGAAGATTTCGCCGCGATGCACCGTCAGCGCGAGATCCTTCACGACGTGCCGATCGCCGAAATGCTTGTTGAGACCACGGACGTCGATGACGACGTCCGCATCCGCACGCGTCATGACCGCGGCGCCGCCAGCGTCACGTCGACCGGTTGACCGACATGCAGCCGTGCCGCATCGGCCAACGACGGCTTCGCTTCCACGAGATAGACGAGCTTCGCCCGGTTCTCCTTCGAGTAGAGCACCGGCGGCGTGAACTCGGCCCGGTCGGCAATGAAAACGACCGTGGCCGGTATCGGTGCGGGACAGCCGTCACAGCGCAGCTCGACCGATTGACCCAGGCGCACATTCGACAGTGCCGTCTCGGGCACGAAGAACCGCGCCTTGACGTTGCCGGGCGGCAGGATGCTCGCCACGGGGCTGCCCGCATTCACCCAGTCGCCGACGTTGTAATACGTATCGAACACGAGCCCGCCCGCCGGCGCCGTGACCGCACGCTGCGCGAGTCGCCAGTCGCTCTGCGCGAGCGCTTCGCGCGCCGCCTGCACGTCGGCCTCGGCTGCGCGGATCTCCGGCGTGCGAGCAGGGAGCCTTGCGGTCGTCACCTGTGCCGAGAGCGACGCGACCTGCGCGTCGGCGCTGCGCAGTTGCGCGCGGGCATCGTCGAGTGCGGCCTGGCTGATGAAGCCGCTCCTGGCCAGTTCCTGCTGGCGTTTCAGATTCGCGGCGGCGAGATCGCGTGCCGCCTGCGCCTGCCGGACCTGCTCGGCAACTGCTTCGATCTCCGGCGGTCGACGTCCCGAGCGCAGGTTCTCGGCACGGGCTTCGGCGGCTTTGAGCTGCGCCTCTGCCTGCCGGCGCGCCGCCGATTCGCTGACATTTTCCAGCGCGAACACCGGCGCGTCGGCCGCAACCTGCTCGCCGCGCCGGACGCTCAGCTGTTGCAGGGTGCCGGCGAACGGCGCCGCGAGCCGCACGTACTCGCCCTCGATGTAGCCCTGCAACGGCGGATCTGACCGGCTCGCGCATCCGGCCAGCACACCCAGCGCCAGGACGGCGCAAGTGACGATGCGTGGTGACGACGAACCGGTGGGACCCTGCAACACGGTGCCCGAATGGTAGCCGTAACGGGCGTCCGGCACCAACCCGCCTGCCGTGCCATGCAGCGGATCGCTCACGTCCACAGAAGGTCAGCCGCCGTTTCGGTTTCGCGGCATCAGCTTGCGCAACAGCGGCCGCATCGTCAGCGCCTGCACGAGAATGCTGAACAGCACGACGCCGTGAGTGGCGGCGAGCAATGCAGCCCGACCCTGGAGGTTGGGACGCGACAGCGCGAGTGCCACCGAAATGCCGCCGCGCCGGCCGCCCCAGGTCATGATGCGAATGTCGTTACCGCCATGGCGCGCCGGCAGCCGATCGGACGCCGCCCCTGCCGGAATGGCGTCGTCCACGTGTTGCCGGCTCATGAGCGCACCTGTACATGCTGCAGCGGCTTTGCCGCTTGGGAGATCCACGATTGCACGATCACTTGGTCGCCAGCGCCCGAGCAGGGGCTGTGGCGCCGCGCCGCTTGGCTGAGGCGTCGACGTGTTCATCCACCCGAAAAAAAACGAGCGAGAATCTTGATCTCGCTCGAAATTGGGACCTCCACCCACGGGTTCCCTGCCAGGGGAAATTCCCGAAGATAGTATCCTGCAATATAGTCGGTGCAACAAGGCCCCAGCCTGGTCACGCTTCCGCAAGCGGCTTCATCGCAGCCCGTGCACTGCGTGCACTGGCGACCTTCAGCAGCTCTTGCATATCCTCGTGAAGGCGCCGAACCGTCGAGGCCGGCATCCTGCCAAGGGCGTCGGGGATGATGCCCTCCACCGGCTTCGGCGCCCGCGCCAAGACCTTCGTCCCCGCTGCGGTTGCGTAGACGCGGACGAGCCGCTGGTCCGTGCTCCTGCGCTCGCGACGAATGAGTCCCTGCGCTTCAAGCTTGTCCAGCAAGTTGCTGGACGTCGAGAGATGGATGGACAACTGGCGCGCAAGCTCGGAGATGGTCAACCCAGGCCGCTTGCCTATCTCGGAAAGCGCCCACAGCTGAGCCCCGCCAAGGCCGCAGCGTGCCTCGATGCTCTGGAAGTGCCGCTGCGACACGCGAAACAGCTCGCGAAACTGCTGCAGCACTGCCAGCGGCGTCGGCGCAACCGCTGAAGGCACCGAAGCGGAGGCGCGCCCTTGCCGACCGCCGCCGTTCGCGGCCTTGGGCGAGTGGACACTCGCTTGCTGTGATCGCTGCGGCATCGATTCTCCTCCATCAGTGTCTGCTTTGCGCGCGGAGTGATTCTACAGGCCGGCACGCCGTGTCATCGGGTACCGAACAGCCGCCGGCCACGACCGCACGCTCATGCCCATGCGATAACCACCAACCATTCCGGCATGGCCCCACCCATTCATGCGAAGGTCACAAGAAGTCCGCGAGCACGAACAATGCGCTTGCGCGTGCGCAGAAGCAGATGCAAGCGGAATGCCAACGGACCATCGAAGAACGAATGTGGCCGGCGTGGTGAGCGGGCCTGCGGTCAGACCTGATCGGGCGGCCCGGAGGCTTCCGGAACCGATCGCCGGACAGCCACTTGCTGTTCCTCCACCGGATCCGGCTTTCGCTTGACACTGGTGGCACCCGGCCCGGGCTGCTGCCGCTCCAGTACCACGTTCATCTCAGCGCCGACGAGGATGATGAGACCGGCGATGTAGAGCCAGAGCATAAGGACGATGACCGCGCCGATGCTGCCGTAGACCGCGCTGTAATTGCCGAAGTTGGACGTGTACAGGGAAAAGCCGATCGACGCGGCCGCGAGAAGAACCGTCGCGCTCACACTACCCGCGGTGATGAAGCGAAATGGACGATGGCGGTTCGGCGCAAGGAAGTAGATCAGTGCAATACCGAGCAGCAGTGCGAGCACGATCACTACCCAGCGGAATATCACGAAGAACGTGAGCAGCGCGCGATCGAATCCCACGCGATTGCCGATCCAGTCCTGTATCACGCCGCCCAGCACGACAAGCGAGAACGCGCCGATGACGAGCACGCCGAACAACAAGGTCAGCGCGAGCGCGGTGGTGCGCGCCTTCAGGAACGGCCGCCGCTCCGCCACGTTGAAGGCGATGTTGAGCTGCTGCATCACGGCATACATGCCGGTGGACGCGGACCAGAGCGCGAGGGCAAGGCCGACGGAGAGCAACCCGCCACGGCGCTCGCTGGTCACCTGGTGCACCACGTCCGCAAACATCGATGCCGCCCGGTCCGGGAGCGCCTGCCGCAGTAGATCCATGATGGCCTCGTCGACGTGCGGGATCGGCAGGTACGGGATGAGCGCCATCAGGAAGATCATGGCGGGAAAGATGGCTAGCGTGAGATAGAAGCCGAGGGCGGCGGCGCCGTTGAAGACGTCGTCGGCATTCGCTTCCGCGTACACGCGCTTGAGGAATGACCCGACCGGTATGCTGTACACCATCGCCGCTCCCTTTGCTCGCCCGGCAGCCCGCCTGATGCGTCCGTGCTCGGCCGGAGATCTTATGGCCGCACGACGCCTTGCGGAGCGCGCGGCACGCCGGGTCGAACGCCATTGGTTCGGTGCTTGCTTGCCGCAGACCTGTGCTGCACCAGCTTTCGCACGCGCAATCGTTCCAACCCTGAGGTAAATCCGGTGACCCTCCCTGCGATAGCCGCTCTGCTCGTCAGCCTCGCTGCGATCTTCAGCTACGTCAACTACCGCTTCATACGGCTGCCAAGCACGATAGGGCTGATGCTCATCGCCGTCTGCATGTCGCTGGGCATCCTCGCACTCGGGCAACTGGGCGTGCACATCGAGTCCGTGGCGCGCCAAGCGCTGGCTTCGGTGGACTTCGACCGAACGCTCATGACCGGCATGCTGAGCTTCATGCTCTTCGCAGGGGCGCTGCACATCGATGTTGCCGAGCTCGCCGAGCAGAAATGGCCGGTGGCATTCCTCGCCCTCGCCGGAGTCGTGCTTTCGACGGTGCTGGTCGGGCTGGCGACGTACTACCTCCTTGCTCTTGCAGGGTACGGCATCCCGCTCTTGTGGTGTCTCGTGTTCGGTGCGCTGATCTCACCGACGGACCCCATCGCGGTGCTCGCAATCATCCGGTCCACGGGGGCGTCGCAGTCCCTGCAGATGAAGATTGCCGGTGAATCGCTGTTCAATGACGGCGTCGGGGTGGTCGTTTTCCTCGAACTCGCGGCGATCGCGGGTGGTCAGGCGCAGGTAACGACTACCGAAGTGACGCTGTTCTTCGTTCAGGAAGCCTTGGGTGGCGTCGCCTTCGGCCTGCTTATCGGCTACATCGTGTTTCGAATGTTGCGTTCCGTCGACAACTACGAGCTCGAGGTGCTGCTCACGGTTGCGCTGGTGATGGGCGGATACGCTGCTGCGATCGCACTGCACGTGTCGGGCCCCATTGCCATCGTCGTGGCGGGTCTGATCATCGGCAATCACGGGCGGCGCCTCGCCATGTCCGACCGCACGCGCGCCAACCTCGACACCTTCTGGGAACTCATCGACTCCATCCTGAACGCCGTGCTGTTCGTGCTGATCGGGCTCGAGATGCTGCTGCTACCTCTGGATCCTGCGCACCTCGTGCCAGTGTTGGTGGCGATTCCCGTCGTGCTCGCGGCGCGTTTCCTGGCGGTGCTGCTGCCGGCATTTCTCCCCTTCCTCCGCCACTGCTTCGACCGCGAAGCGGTCCGGGTGTTGACCTGGGGCGGCCTGCGCGGCGGCATTTCCGTCGCCCTGGCGCTATCGCTGACCGGCACGCCGCACCGTGCGCAAATCATTGCGATGACCTATGGGTGCGTGCTCTTCTCCATCCTGGTGCAGGGGCTGACACTGGGCCGGGTGATCGGCAAGCAGACGCATTAGGGCAACCCAGGTTGGCGACAATGGCTGCACCGAACGCCATTGCCGTGACCAGGTAGCTCTTGCCGACGATCTTATGGTCGACGGTCGTGAGCGTGCCCCCGAGCGAGCGCGGCGTCTCCCAGATGTCGGACAGGCGGGCGGATGCGTCGACGGCAGCCGACGGGTGGCTCCTCGTGTTGGTCCGCATCCCCGTAAGCAACTAGCGTGCGAGTACGCCGCGACTACTTTCCTACAATACTATCTCTGCAAAAACGGTAACGGCGGTCATTACCGGCGGTAAGAATTGCGATGGTGGTAATTCTTTCGCGCAGACGCGCGGCAGTCTGGTCACCTTGCACCCCGCGGCGGCCGCGGATCCCGTCTGGATGGCCGTACGCCGCGGCGGTTCGAAACCATCCGATCACCCTGGGAACAGCAGCGTTCGTCAATTTGCACTCCCGCGACATTGAGTCATCGGCGGCTGAAGCTGCGTACGGGAGGCACCGTACGGCAATACCCGATCGTGCGCGACGATCGCTCGTGGGTGTCGGCCGCGAGATCGCCAGCGCTGCATTCGCGTCTGACGTGATGTGAGTGCACTGTCCGACTTTCCTGTCACGGGGAAGTCGCTACAGTCGAACGAGCGTCGGTGCTGACGCTCGTCGACACGCGTAAGGGAAAAGGAGACCCATGATGAAAGTCCCTCAGTTCGTCACGAAGGCAAGCGCTATCGCGCTCGTATCGGCATTTGCCGGCTGCGCGACATGGCATGACATGGACCGCTCGGAAAAGGGCACCGCCGCGGGTGCGACTGGCGGCGCAATCGCCGGAGCTGTGGTTGGCGGACCGATCGGCGCCGCGGTTGGCGCAGGGATCGGTGGTTACGCCGGGCACTACGAAACACAGCCTGGCGGCATAGCGACGAACGTACCGGAGCGTTCCGGCGGGAACGCCGCGGCTGCCAACGTCAATGCCGCGGCCCCGCGCGACATGAATGGCAACCCCGGCGATGACGACCGGATGCTCGCCAGTGAAACGGGGACAGTCCGTTCAGTCCAGCAGGCGTTGAACGAGCGTGGCTTCAACGCCGGCCAGGTCGACGGCCAGTGGGGTCCGAACACGGAGGACGCCCTGCGGCAGTTCCAGCAATCGAAGGGGCTGGCGCCGACCGGGAACCTCGACCAGCGCACGCTGGACGCGCTGAATGTAGCTCGATAGGAACGCCTCTGGCCCCCCGCATCGGTCGCTTGCCTGTCGCGCTGCCAGCCGCGGAGGCCAGGTTTTCCTGGCCTCCGCTTTCGGTAGCCGCGCCCCCGCGCATGATGCGACACGCAACCACAATTGACGTTCTGCCCATTGCCCTGCGCGGTGCTGTAGTCATGTTCGCCGTAGACCAGGCGGTGGCCGATTCGACGCGGGCACGAATACTGCTGATTTACCCTAATCGCAGTAACCAGCACCTCGGGGAGCCATGGCAAGCGATCGCACTGTCTATCACGTCGTCCCGAACGCCAGCGCCGAGCGATGGGTCGTCACCATCGAAAACGATGCAGATTTCCGCGAGGAGTACGACACCAAGCAGGAAGCAGTTGAAGCCGCGAAGGGTCGGGCGCGCTGCGAGGAGCCGGCCCAGGTCAAGGTCCATCGACAGGACGGCAATATGGAATACGAGAGCACCTACGGAGAGGACCCGCGGCGCTCGCCAGGGTAATCGCGGGCACGTGCAGCGTGCGCGGTATCCGGGCGCAAGCACCGTTCCGCGCGCCGTGCCAACCAGCCGAATTCGCCTTCCAAGGCCCCAGCAGCCATTGCACCGCCCGGACACCGCGCCGCGGCAGCAACGCCGTGCATGAGCAGCCGCGCCGAGGTGTCGAACATCCATGCCCAAGATTCCATCGACGCCCTCCAAGATCTGGTCGGAGCTCCGAGCCAGCCTTTGGTTCGTGCCGACGATCATTGTGGTCGGTGCGGTCGCGCTAGCCGCAATACTGGTCGAGGTCGACGCCCGCATCGGCCACGCGCCGTTCAGCGAGTGGCCGCGACTCTTCGGCGCAGGAGCGGAAGGATCGCGCGGGATGCTGGTTGCCATTGCAACATCGATGGTGACCGTTGCCGGTGTGGTGTTTTCCATCACGATCGTGGCGCTCTCGCTGGCGTCCAGCCAGTACAGCTCCCGGGTGCTCCGGCAGTTCGTCAGCGATCGAACCAACCAGGTCGTCCTTGGGGTTTTCGTCGGCATCTTCGCCTACTGCCTCGTCGTTCTGCGGACGATCCGCGGGGGGGAGGAAGGTATCTTCGTGCCGTCGGTAGCCGTGCTCACGGGCGTCCTTCTCGCGTTCGTCGGCATCGGCGTTCTGATCCACTTCATCCATCACATTGCGTACGGGATCCAGGCTTCGCACATCGTCGCCGGCATCGCCGACGAGACACTTCGTACAGTCGAGCGACTGTTTCCTGACAAACTGGCGGGCGGTGAAGCGAAGGATGCCTCGGAGCCTTCGCTTCACGATGATTCCCCACCCTCGGGATCGCGCCCGGTGCCGAGCAGACGCATGGGATATGTGCAACGGGTGGACGCGGCAGGCCTTCTCCAGGTCGCGCAGGATGCCGACTGCGTCATTCGTATGGAGCGTGCGATCGGCGACTTCGTTGTCGCGGGTGCATCGATCGTCAGCGTGTGCGGCCATCAACGACCAGACGACGAGGTGGTCGAACGAATTGAATCGCTCTTCGTTATCGACCGGCAGCGTACCGTAGACGAGGACGTCGCCTACGGGCTGCGTCAGATCGTGGATGTCGCCCTCAAGGCGCTTTCGCCAGCGGTGAACGATACGACGACGGCGGTGATGTGCCTGCACTACATCACGGCCATCATGATTCGCCTTGCGGGCCGGAGCTTTCCGGCACGGGAGCGCCGCCGCGACGGGGTTCTTCGCGTAATCGCCAGTGAGCCCGATTTCGCTGCCTACGCGGCCATCGCCGTCGAAGAAATCACGCATGCGGGAGTCGCGAATCCCGTGATTGCCCGCGCCTTACTTGCGATGCTTCAAGAAACAGCCGCCGCGACTTCCGGCGATGAGCGGCGCATGATCCTCGCGGCACAAGCGCAACGCCTGAGCGAGCGGATCGCCTCCCATGCCGCACGCGATCCCGCGGGCTACACTGCGCTCGCGCAGGTGGCGTTGACGATCGCGCGCGACCTCGCGCGATCTTCGGAAACGGCCTCTACAGGTGCTGCTTCCGCAACAGCTGGGCGGCCTGCGCACACGATTCCAAGCGCCGGACCATGTTCCAGGCCTGATTGACATCACATTCACACGCCCCCTGGGTCAGCGAACGGCCGGTAGCCGGCAGGCTGATCCGTGCTCAAGGCGCGTCGGGCGCGGGGTCCGGCTCCGGCGCGTGCTGTCCCGGATGTTCCGGCTGGCGAATGGCCGACGAATCACCCACGCCCGCGCGCAGCGGCGGCGGAGCGACCGGCGTGCGCACCGGGCGCTCCCGCGCATTCTCCAGTTCGGCACGCAACCGCGGCAGTCCGTCCGGCTCCTGCCGCTGCAGGAAGTCGATGAGCGCCTCGCGCACGCGACAGCGCAGATCCCAGCTCTTGGAGGCGTCGCTCGCACTCACCAGCGCCCGGACCTGCATTGCCCGTTCGCTCGTCTCCACGACCTGCAGGATGGCAACGCGGCGGTCCCACTCGGGGGCCGCCTCGCAGACGCGCTCGAGCTCCGCGCGAAGCGGCGCCAGTGCAACTCGATAGTCCAGCCACAGCGTCACTGTCCCCAGCAGCTGTGCCTCGCGCCGCGTCCAATTCTGGAACGGGTGCTCGATCACCCATTGCAGCGGGACGATCAGCCGCCGCTCGTCCCATATCTTGACCACAACGTACGTCGCGGTGATCTCCTCGATCCGCCCCCATTCTCCTTCGATGATGACGACGTCGTCGAGACGTATGGGTTGGGTGAGTGCGATCTGCAGACCGGCGATGAGACTGGCGAGCACCGGCCGCGCCGCAATGCCTGCGACCAACCCGGCAACGCCGGCGGAAGCGAGCAAGGTGGCGCCGATCTGCCGGACGTTTGGAAACGTCATCAGTGCCGCGCCCAGCCCGATGAAGACGACAAGAAGCTTGACCGTGCGTGCAAGGACCTTCGTCTGAGTTTCGACCCTGCGCGCCTCGAGGTTGTCGCTGACATTGGCGGGGTGAAGACGCAGGACGGCGTCCGCGAGGCCCGCCACGGCGCGGATGGCGAGCCAGGTCAGGGCAGCGATGAGCGCCAACGTGCAGAGCCGATACGCGGTTGCGATCAGACGCAGATCGGCCGGGGCGGCGACCAGGACGAACTGCAGCGCAGCCAAGGGCACCACCAGGTGCGCGGGCCCCAGGATGCGGTCCAATACCATGGTAGGGACGACGCTGAAGCGTGCAACGCGGCGCACCACTGGCGTGAGCAGTGCCAGCACGAGTGAAGCGCCTGCCATCGCCAGCGCCGCGGCGATCGTGGTCGCCAACCAGGGATTGCCGTAACCATCGAACAGCGCCTGAACGTCCATGTCCCTTCTCTCGTTCCGTGATCCTGGTCCGACGCCTGGCACCCGCGCAGGTTCAACTCGAATGCTGATGCGCGAGCCCGTGTAAGCGGCACCCTTGCGGGTGGTTCCCGCCGTTCGCGCGAGAGCCTGGCGGCACTGCACGTGCGACAGCGAGCCGTCAATCCCCGACAGCTTCGGGCCTTTATTTTGTACAATACTGTTGGAAGCTGAAGCAGCGCACGCGCATGCGACAGCAGAGCATGCCGGGGCCCGCGCAAACATCGCCCGACTTTGCCGCCACGACACCGGATCGCCTTAGGACGTAGCGCCATTCCATGGAATGCCTGGCTCTCGCCACCGATTACGATGGGACGATCGCGCAGCAGGGCAGCGTTGACTTGCCTACGTTGCGCGCGCTGCGGCGATTGAAGGCCAGTGGTCGGCGTCTACTGCTCGTGACGGGCCGTGAACTGCCCGATCTGGAGCGCGTCTTCCCCGAGTTGCACCTCTTCGACGGCGTTGTCGCCGAAAACGGTGCGCTGCTGTACGACCCGAGCACGCGGCGGGAATGGCTGATCACGCACGGCCCTCCACCCGCGCTCGTGGCGGCGTTGCATCAACGCGGGGTTGAGCCGCTGTCGGTAGGACGAGCGATTCTGGCGACCTGGGAGCCCCACGAGCGAACCGCGCTGGAAGTGATCGCGGCGCTCGGTCTGAACTACCAGGTCATTCTCAACAAGGGAGCGGTCATGCTGCTGCCGGTCGGCATCGACAAGGCGGCCGGCCTCGCGGCGCTGCTGGCGGAACTGGAGCTCGCATTCGACCGCGTAGTTGGTGTAGGGGACGCCGAAAACGACCGGGCGTTCCTGCGCCTCTGCGGATGCGCGGCGGCAGTTGGCAATGCATTGCCCGCAGTCATCCAAGACGCGCATGTTCGCCTTCACGGGCGTCAGGGAGCCGGCGTGGCCGAGCTGATCGACCTTATCTGCAGCAACGGTGTGGTCACCGCGCCGGCGGATGGGTCGCAATGCCAAGGCGTTCTCGGCGCATCGTAACGGCAACTCGCGTAGATCACCCGAATCGGATGCGCAAGCTCCCGCAGCCGCACGTTGGCTCTGGTGCATCGGATCCGCCGTGTAGCGCGGCTATCCTGTGCACATGGAAAAAGATCCGGTGATCCGGCATCGGTTGACGCAGGTCGGTGGTGAGGTTCTACCGATACTGCCGGTCCCAATACTGCCGCCAGACCAACGGACAGGGACTGTGCGTACGGCATGCCCTCGGTCAATCCACCCAGCCGCCCCAGAACAGCGATGGAGGCGACTGGTCCAGCCACTTGCGAGGATAATGCGTCATGCCTGGAATCATGCGCGTCCACGCCACCGCCACCAGCGCGAGCAGTGCTATGCCCAGGCCGACTGGCTGCCACAGCGCCGCGAAGCCTGCATGCGCATGGATCATGATGAGAGGATTGGCACCTGCCGGCGGGTGTACGGTGCGGGTGAGCAGCATGACAACAAGCGTCAGCGCCAATGCAAGCATGTACACCCACATGGCATCCCCGAATGCATGCAGGCAGCCGATGCCGATCAGCGCACCGCCGAGATGGCCGCCGAACAGCGACCTGGGCTGTGCAGCGGGCGCGCGAGTGAGCCCGAACAGGAAGACGGCCGAACCACCGAAGGACGCCAGGAGGAGCGGCGTGTCCGGCGAATTCACGAGCCAAAGCACCATGCCGAGAGCGCATGCGCCGCCGGCGGCGCATGCGCTCAAACGCAGGAGATCTCGCATGAGCGTCCGATTACCGTCGTGGGCAGCCATCACCGAACATCCATTTGTCTGTGCCTCTGGAAGACGCGCGCGAGCGGCCGGACGGTTCGCGCGTGGCCCTATTATCCCCTCGCTGCATGGTCATGGTGAGCGCCGACCGCTCCGGCAACTCCGGATACAGCCCGATCGGACTGCGAATCGAGCACCACGATGCCAGGAGGTGTTCCGCCACTTTCGCGCCGCAAATTTCTGCCTCGTGAGAAGCGTGCACGACGGCATGAACCTCGGCGCCAAGGAGTTCGTCGCGCACCCGACGACGAGCGCGGCGTACTCATCCTGTCGCTGTTCGCCGGCGCCTCGCGCGAGCGTGTGGATGCCTTGATCGTCAATCCCTATGACGTCGAGCAGACCGCCGCCACGATGCTGCTCGCACTGCGGATGCCTGCGGACGAGCAGCGTGCGCGGATGCGCAACATGCAGCAGCTCATCCAGGAATTCAACGTTTACCGTTGGGCCGGACGCATGCTGCTCGACGCGGCACGGTTGCACCAGCGGCAGCGGGTGCAGAACCGCAGCGCGGAACGCGGCCAGGTCCTGCAGTATCGTCGCGCGTAACCGGAGCGTTCATCGCGGCCATCCAGGACGGCGTCCCGGGGCACGAGGTCGGCGCGGGCGCCAGAAGGTCGTCGCGACGGCACTCGCAGCGCCATCGCCAGAACCGAGGACGGGATGGCTTCGAGCCATCGTCGAACGCGCGCAGCGATGCCAGCCACCAGCAGGTTTTCGCCACTGATCACTAGGTCCGGCTTGATCTTCAAACGTGCTATGGAGCGCGCTGGTCGATGCGCCGGCCGTCGCCAATCCGGGCACCTACGTATACAAGGGTCGGCAATATGTCGTGTTCGTCGCGGGTGGCAACGCCATTCTCAAGCCGCAGGTGGCCGATCAGGTCGTCGCCTATGCCTTGCCCCAGGCGAGTCGTTGAGGACTGGAGCGTGCCCGCAGCCCACTCAGCAGCGAACGCAAGCAAACGATGTTGTTCACGAACTGACCCGCTCGCTCGGCAAGAGCGCTGCAAACACGCCTGATGTCGCAGTTTACGGTGCGCTGAGCCTTAGCTCTTGTTTGACGGCGATGTGGTTGGGATCGTCGATGCCGTTCCACTTCGCGAGGTCGCGGTAATCGACATTGTGCTTGCTCGCAATCCGGTACAGGGTATCGCCCTTGACGACCCTTGTACGTTGCGTCCTTCCGCTTGGCGTCGCATCGGGCAAGCGAGCGACGCCAATGCACGCAGCCAAGCGATCGGCCCGGTGTCCCGCAACATCGCTCTCGTGCCTCGGTACGCTCCCCGTGGTTCGTTCGGCGGGTGCGGAGCCTCTCCTCGACCTGCTTCGTCGCCGCAGCCCCTCGGGACTCGCCGGCTGTACCGAACCGGAGATCATTGCCGCACCCGTCCTTTCTGGCCGGCGCGCAGGGACGAGGTTCCCGGCCAAGTGGGGTAGAAGCGGAACATCACTGTTTCCCAAAGTGCAGCCTTGCCCAGCGTGGCTCGGAGGCCCCACGGCCGCCGAACTGCCTTCATTGGCGATCCTGTTGCTGCGCGATGACATGGAACGCTGGCGCACCGCCCCTCTTGTCGCTGCCGGCATACACCGTGAGGTGCGGAAACGGAATCTCGATGCCGCACTCGTCGAAAGCCCGCTTGAGACGGCGCAGAAACTCGCGACGGACGTTCCATTGCTCGAGCGGCGCGACGCGGAAGCGGCAGCGCAGTTGCACGGCCGAATTGTCCCAACGCTCGACGCCTGCGATCTCTAGGTCATCCCGAATCTTGGGTCCGAAAAGCGGGTCGTCTCGCAACGCTCGACCGACGCTGCGCATGACTTCGAAAGCGTCGTCGATGTCCTCGCGATAAGCAATCCCGATATCGATGACGGCCTGGGCAAATCCGCGGCTCATGTTGGTCACGGTCGTTATCTGGCTGTTCGGCACGTAGTGCACATTGCCCTCGTAATCGCGCAGCCGCACGAAGCGGAGCGTCAGGTCCTCGACGAGGCCCGACTTGCCGCCGACCTCGACAACGTCACCGGTGGTCAGCTGGTTCTCGAGAAGCAGGAAGAATCCGGTGAAGTAGTCCTTGACGAGGCTCTGCGCCCCGAAGCCAATCGCGAGGCCCACGACGCCGGCGGCGCCAAGGATCGGCGCGATGGCGACGCCGAGCTCGCTCAGGATCAGCACACCCGCGATCAGCGACAGCACCACCGACGCGATGTAGCGGAGCACCCGGCCGATCGTCTCCGCGCGCTTGATCTGCTCGCGCTCGTCCAGTCGTCTCGCGATGCGCTCGCGCAGTACGTGAATCATCCGGTCGAGAACGCCTGCAGCGATCCACGCCGCAATGGCGATCAGGGTCACGCGCAAAGCGATCACGGCGGGACCGCTCCACGACTCCAGGTGAAGCAATTTGAGTTGCGTCATCCAATCCATGTTCTTTATTCCTCCAGCGTGGTTGTCGTCCCGATCTCTTCGGCACAGGCACGTTCGAGTGTAGCCGCGGCCACGGGCACCGGCATCCGCATCCGCAAGTCCAGGAGTGCGCCGGTCGGGCACGTGAGCCAGCCAGTTTCTCCGTCCCCTGCACGAGCCATGGTCGCTGTCATGGGGCGAACAGAGCCGATTGCGTTCAGGAGCTGCCGGACCACGCGGCATCGCTGCCGCGCAACCGGAACGCTGTCACTCAGCTCTGGCGCGGCGCGGGCGCGTGATCCGTTACCGCAACACCAGTGTCGGGATGGCGGCCGCGCGCAGCAGGTCCGCCGTCTTGCTTCCGAAGAACAACCGCCGTGCAGGCGAGTGACTGCGCATCCACGGCGTGCGCCAGGACGTGCCGCCGCGCATGGAATCGATCGACCACGAGCTCATCGTCGATACCGATGAGGATGACCGATGGCTCGAGCTCCTGGACGAGAACGTCAAGCGATGGCTGCAGCCGCATCGTCTATCGTTTGATTTCGGCCGGAAGAAGGCGGTGGTCGTCGATCCGCTCAACTGCATGGTGGGATGCACCACGTGTGCGAACGCCTGTCCGACGCACGCCATCGAATTCCCGCCGCTCGACACCGTATTCGCGCTCGAGGGACAGCCGGAGGTACGCCACGCGGTCGAAGACGAACTCATTGCGCGCCGTGCCGAGCTCGCCTTTTCGTCGGAGCTTCCGCACTCCGATCGCCTGGTCGAGTTGCGTGTCGATGACATCTCCCGGCATCGGCTCGGCCGTCGCCGACCGTGATGTCTATGTGGCGGGACCGCCGGCGATGATCCGCGCTGTGTTCGACGTGCTTCATGGAGCGGGCTTCAAGGCCGACCAGATTCACGTCGATTCCTTCGGCGCCGGCTGACGCATTGTAGGGCGTGGCGCGACGGCGCGTCGGTGCCGGGACACTCGGAGTGCATCAGGACCGCTGGGCGCTGCGATCGCAACAGCGTTTCGCCGCACACGCAGCCGGCGGGCCTGTTTGAGGCGGAAATCGCTGCAGTCGAAGTGCCGGGACGCAAGGGCCCGGTGGTGTTCGCGAAGGACGAGCGCAACCGCCCCGGGGTGAGCGCCGAGTCGCTCGCAAAGCTCAACCCGGCGTTTCGCGAGGACGTCACGCCGATCGCCTGGAACAGGGTCATGGCACCGCGACGGCAGACACGTACATGCCGGCTCGTTGCCGGATGGCGCGGTCAGGAACGGCGTGTCGCGCTAGTGGCTTTCGCGTCCCACCGGCGCGCCCGAACTCCCGACGAGGAAGTCGAGATCCACGCCGCGATCCGCCTGCAGCACGTGATCACAGTAGAGCTTCACCCAGCCGCGGTCGGCGTGCGGCGGCGGCGGCGTCCATTGCGCACGACGCCGCGCGATTTCCTCGTCGGTGACGTGGAGGTGCAGCTTGCGACCGGGCACGTCGAGGGTGATCGTGTCGCCGCTTTGCACCAGCGCGAGCGTACCACCGGCAGCGGCTTCGGGTGACGTGTGCAGCACCACGGTACCGTAGGCGGTCCCCGACATGCGTGCATCGGAGATGCGCACCATGTCCGTCACGCCCTGCTTCAGGATCTTGGCGGGGAGCGCGAAGTTGCCGACCTCGGGGAAGCCCGGGTAACCCCTGGGACCGCAGTTCTTCAGCACGAGCACGCACGCCGGATCGACGTCAAGGCCGGGATCGTCAATGCGCCGGTTGAGATCGTCGATGTCCTCGAACACGACCGCACGTCCGGTGTGCACCAGGAGCTCGGGCGTGGCGGCCGACGGCTTCAGCACGGCGCCATTCGGCGCGAGGTTGCCACGCAGCACGGCGATCCCGCCTTCCGGCTTGAACGGTTTCCCGATCGGCGTGATCACTTCGGGGTTGTAATTGACGGCGTCCTTGACGTTGTCCCAGATCGGCTTGCCGTTCACGGTCAACGCGTCGCGGTGAATGAACTTGCCGATCTCGCGGATCACCACGGGCAGCCCGCCCGCGTAGTAGAAGTCCTCCATCAGGAAGCGGCCCGACGGCATCAGGTCGACCAGGCACGGCATGTTGCGCCCGAGCCGGTCCCAGTCATCGAGCGTCAGGGGCACGCCGATGCGCGCGGCGATGGCGATCAGATGCACGACGGCATTGGTCGATCCGCCTATCGCACCGTTGACCATGATGGCGTTCTCGAACGCCTGCTTCGTGAGGATCTGCGACATGCGCAGGTCCTCGTTCACCATGGCGACGATGCGTCGCCCGACCATCCGTGCGAGCACGCTGCGGCGCGAATCGGCGGCCGGAATGGCGGCGTTGGTGGGCAAGCCCATTCCCAGCGCCTCGACCATCGACGCCATGGTCGAGGCCGTGCCCATGGTCATGCAATGCCCCGCCGAGCGCGACATGCACGCTTCGGCATCGATGACATCGTTCATCGTCATCTCGCCGGTCTTCAGCATCTCCGTGAATTTCCACACGTGCGTGCCGGAGCCGATGTCGTGGCCGCGGAACTTGCCATTGAGCATGGGGCCGCCGGATAGCCCGATGGTGGGCAGGTCGCACGATGCGGCCCCCATGAGCAGGGAGGGCGTGGTCTTGTCGCAGCCCATCATCAGCACGATGCCGTCGAATGGATTGGCACGGATGCATTCCTCGACGTCCATCGCCGCCTGATTGCGAAAGAGCATCGTGGTGGGACGCATCAGCGTCTCGCCCAGGCTCATCACCGGGAACTCGATCGGAAAGCCGCCGGCATCGAGCACGCCATCGCGCACGTGCTGCGCCAGGTCGCGGAAATGCGCATTGCATGGCGTCGCCTGCGACCAGGTGTTGCAGATGCCGATGACGGGTCGACCGTCGAACTGGTCGTGCGGGATGCCCTCGTTCTTCATCCACGAGCGGTGCACCATCCCGTCACGGTCCTTGCGGCCGAACCACGCCTGCGAGCGCAGCGTGCGCTTGTTCTTGGGTTGCTTGGAATCTTGGTTGCTCATGGCTGGCGATGCGCGTTTGCACGCGCCGGGGAGGAGAAGAGCCCCTATTGTGCCAGTGTGGGCGGCAACTGTCGGCGCACTCCTTAGCGCATTCTGTCGCACGCGAGGCATTTGTGACGGCCAAACGCACTGGCGGCCAGCGTGATGCAACCCTTGGCCGTCAGTGCTCCCTGGCATACGCGCCGCGCCCGTTCCGGCAGTGGCGTTCGATTCAGCGCATCAACGTTGCCGGCAACGCAGCGCGCCTGCTCCGATCAGCAGAAGGCTCAATGCAAGGATGATCAGCATCCGTCCATCGAGGGTCGGGATGTCGACCTGCGTAGGCGAGAGCGGCTTGATAAACACCGCGTTCGAATCCGCCGAGGGCGCATTCGTGCCGGCAGCGTTCACCGCACTCACCGTGCGGGTGTACGTCATGCCCGCCGTCATGCCCGACACCACGATCGGACTGCCGTTGCCGCTTCCGGTCACCGGCGCGCCGCCGCCCAACGGCGTGCAGGCAACCGTGTAAGCAGTGATCGGGCTGCCGCCAATCATTGCTCGGCGGCGTGAACGAGACGATCACCTCACCGGGACCGGCCGTTGCCGTCGTGATGGTGGGCGCGCCGGGAACATTGCCGGCGAGGGCAGTGACGATCAGGAAAGGCTTCGAATCCGAAGATGACGCGTACTGCGCGTTGCCCGCGAAGTTTGCGGTCAGCGCCGCCGTGGATCCCCCGGCAGGCCTGCCGGGTATGGTCACGGTACAGCGCGCGTTGCCCTGCGCGTCGGTCACGGCCGTGCAGCTTTGCGCCCGGTCCAGCCAGTGACGTCTCCGTGGACCACGTGCGGCCGTCGAAGCGCTCGACCGCGTTGATCCGTGCGTCGTCGGCGCGGCGGGCATGCGGCTAGGCGTTCAGCCGCGCGCCCGTAGTCTGGTCGAAGAGGTGTACGGACGCAGGGTTGATCGCCAGGCTGATGCGCTCGCCCGGCTCGACGCGTGGGCGTCCATGCGTGACGAGAACGATCTGCGCGTCGCCGGCCTTCAGCAGGAGTTCGGTCTCGTTGCCCGTCGGCTCGACGACGATGACCTCGGCGGGAACGGCATCCTCGCCCGCACCGCCGTGCAGGCCGAGATCGCCGGGGCGAATGCCGTACGCCACCGCCTGGCCCTCGGTCCCGATGCCCTGCCCTACGGGCCAGCGCACGCCGCCGCCGGCCTCGACCCACGTCGCGCCGTTCTGCCGCCGCACGGTGCCATTGACCACGTTCATCGCGGGTGAGCCGATGAACTGGGCCACGAAGAGGTTCTCGGGATGATCGTACAGGTGCAGCGGCGAGCCGATCTGCTCGATGCGCCCGTCCTGCATGACCACGATGCGATCCGCCATCGTCATCGCCTCGACCTGATCGTGGGTCACGTAGACGGTGGTGGTACGCAGGCGCTGGTGCAGCGCCTTGATTTCCGCGCGCATGGCGACGCGCAGCTTGGCGTCGAGGTTGGACAGCGGCTCGTCGAACAGGAACACCTTCGGGTCACGCACGATGGCGCGTCCCATGGCCACGCGCTGCCGCTGCCCGCCCGAGAGCTCGCGCGGAAAGCGATGCAGGTAGGGGTCGAGATTCAGGATCTTGGCGGCGTGCGCGACGCGCTCGGCAAGCACTTTCGCGTCGGCCTTGCGTAGCTTCAGGCTGAACGCCATGTTGTCGGCGACCGTCATGTGCGGATACAGCGCATACGACTGGAAAACCATGGCGATGTCGCGATCCTTGGACTCGACGTCGTTCACGATGCGTCCATCGATGGCGATGGTGCCCGCGGTGATCTCCTCGAGGCCGGCGAGCATGCGCAGCAGCGTGGACTTGCCGCAACCCGATGGGCCGACGAGCACCATGAACTCGCCGTCGGCAATGTCGAAGCTGACGCCATGGATGATCTTCGTCGAGCCGAAGCTCTTCTCGACATTCTGGAACGAAACCGAAGCCATGCGCGTGTCCTGTCGTCCCTAATGGGGTCAGTGTAAGTTAACCGAATGATGCATCATCGCGGACAAGCAGTTAACTTACACTGACCCCATTACGCCTTGACCGCCCCGGCGGTCAGGCCGGCAACCATGTAGCGCTTGAACGCGTAATAGATCGCCGCCGGGGGCAGGGCATAGACCAGACCCGTGGCCATCAGCAGTTCCCACGGCGAATCGTCGGCCGCCAGGAAATTTCCCAGTGCTACCGAAAGCGTGATCTGCCGCTCGTTCGACAGGAGCAGGAACGCATACAGGTACTCGTTCCACGCGAGCAACAGCGCGTACGTGCCGATCGCGACGATCGACGGCATCATCAGCGGCAGATACACCAGCCGGAAGAGCTGCAGCGGCGAAGCACCGTCGATGCGCGCGGCCTCGTCGAGCTCGTAGGGCAGCTTGTCCGAGGCCTGCTTCAACACCCAGATGGCGTAGGGCGAGGCGATCGTCACCATCGCGAGAATGAGCGCCCACTGGTTGTTGAGCAGCCCGTAGTTGCCCATCGTCTTGTACATCGGCACGGCGAGAAAGGCCGCCGGGATGAAGTACGTGAACAGCGCGAGGTTCATGATCGAGCGACCCCCGCGCACCTTGAGACGGCTGATGGCAAACGCCGCACCCGTCGCGACGACCAGCGTGAGCACGCCGACGGCGACCGAGATGATCAGCGAATTGCCGAGCTGGAGCCAGAAATGGCTGAGGTAGTAATGCTTCTGCCAGAACACCACCTCGAAGTTGTGCAACGTCGGATGGTCCGGCCACAGCTTGCCGGCGAAGATCGTCTCCTTGGGCGAGATCGAGAACAGGAACAGGTAATAGATCGGCAGCATCGTCCACAGCAGCACGGGGATGCCGACCAGCAGGAGCTTCGCCTCCCGCAACGCGGTCCGGGCGCGGAACGCACTCATTTCGACAGCCGCCGCATCATGAAGAACACCAGCGGCAGGACCAGCGGCATCGCGACGACGATGGCGGCCATCGACAGGTCGACCTGGTCGAGGCGCAGATAACGGATGCCGAGAGTCGCGAGCACGTGCGTGAGATCAGCCGGGCCGCCGCCGGTGAGGAGGTACACGCTGTTGAAGTCGCCGAGCGTCCAGATCATCGACAGGATCGTGGAGGTGAGATAGAGCGTCTGCATCGACGGCCAGGTGATGAAGCGGAATTTCTGCCACGGCGAGGCGCCGTCGACGGAGGCGGCCTCGTACAGCTCGGAAGGAATGGCCATCCGGCCGGCGATCAGGATCAGTGTCCAGAAGGGCAGCGACTTCCAGATGTGCACGAGGATCGCCATCGCCAGCGCGAGCTTCGGATCGTTCAGCCAGTTGGGGCCGTCCATCCCGGTGAAGCGGAAGATGAGCGAATTGATGATCCCCCATTCCGGATTCAGCATGAAGCGGAAGGAGAGGATCGTCGGGATGGAGGGCACTGCCCACGGCAGGATGAACACCAGCGACAGCCAGCGAATCCACGGGCGCGCCTGCACGAAGAACCCGGACAGGAACAGCGCCACGATCATCTTGATATTGATGCCGATGACCAGGAACACCAGCGTGTTCACCACCGAGCGCGCGAAGATCGGGTCGGCGAGGAGGTGCTCGTAGCTCTGCGGATGGCGCGCCAGCCAGAGCCCGTAGCAGACCGGATAGAGCACGAACACCAGGAACACGATCACGTACGGCGTGATCATGATCATGCCCCACGCCTGCCATGGCGACAGGCGCTTCCTGGCGGGACCGGCCGGCAGCACCGGCTGGACTTCCGGTAAGGCGATCGTGGACATAGGCGAGGACCGTGACGCCGGGGTGATCCGCCTGTCACGCGGCAGGCGGATCACCGCGGCGCTCCCGCGAACGGGAGCAGCCGCTTCGCTGAATCGTCAGCCTGCTACGGCCTTGATGCGGGCGATCATCTCGTCCACGGCCTTGTTCACCGGAACCTTCTCGTTGACGACGCGATTCATCGCCTTCGCCCAGACGTTCTCGTTGTTGAGGATCGTGAACTTGTAGTTCTTGGTGAATTCGAACGTCACCGTACCGGCGGCATACTGGTTGTACACCGACTTGCGGTGCGGGTCGGCCTGCCAGAACGGACGCTGCTGTCCGGCCTTCGTGACCGGGAACCAGCGCCCGAGCGCGCCTTCCACATACGGGGTGAGGTTGTCTTCCTGCAGCAGGAAGCTCACGAACTCCTTCGCCCGCTTCTTGTTCTTGGCGCCCTCGAAGATCACACCCGTCTTGACCGCGGTGCGGTAGACCATCTTGGAACCGTCCGGCTTGTTCGGGAAGCCCGCCGTGCGGATCAGCTCGTAGTAGTTCTTCTTGGCCTGGGCGCGCTGCTCGGCCGTGAGCGTCTCGTTGTTCATGTCGTCCAGCCACTTCGCCGCGATCGAGATCGTCGCGTTGTGGGTCAGGATGATCGTCTTGTTGTGGAAGGCGACATTGTTGTCCGGATCCTTCCACGACGTGGACGACGGCGGCGTACAGCCCTTGGTGTACGGCGTGGTGTAGTCGGTGAGCGCATTGATGAGTCCCTGCTTCACCTTCGGGTCATCGACCAGCAGCTTGCCGTTGTCGTCGACGAGCTTCACGTTGTACGCGTCCATGAACGTCAGGAACGAATAGAACGAGTCGCTGGAATCCACGCCCATGGGGAAGCCGGTGGCGAAGACGCGCGAGCCGGTCTTCTTGCGATAGGCGGGCTGCACCTTGTCGCACCAGAAGGACCAGTATCCCTTCCAGTCCTTCGGGATGTCGCTTTCCTTGAAGCCGGCCTGCTCAAGCATGTCGACCCAGTACTGGATGTGCATCGTCTGCTGCTTCAGCGGGAAGGCGTAGTAGGCCCGCTTCTTGGTCTTGTCGTTGTAGAGGAACGTCGTCTCGACCGTGTTGGGTGCGAACTGCGCCTTGATCGGCGTGATGACGTCGGTGATGTCGTCGAGCTTGCCGTCGAACGCCCATTTGCCCGTGACCTGGAAGTCGTACACGTCGGCGAACGCCACATCGGGCGGCGTGCCCGAATCGAGCGCGGCGACCGTCTTCGGGATCATGTCCTGGACCGGGTATTGCGAAAGCTCGACCTTGACGCCCGTCTTCTGCTCGAACTTCTTGATCGCCGCCAGCAGCGCGTCGTCCTCGGACTTGTAGAACCCCTTGACCCAGAATACGTTGAGCGTTTCCTGCGCGCTGGCCTGGCTCGTGACCAGCAACGCACCGGCTGCCAGCGCCGAGAGCGCGAGCCTGAACAAACCTTTCATTGCAACTCCTCCTCTTGGTGAACGGGCGCCGGACTGCATGTTGTCGATCGCCCGCATTGGTGATCCAGACTAAGTTGTACGTGGAGGGGTGTCAACCGCCCGATCACCCCGTTGGCTGCAGGCGAAACCGGCTCCCGGCTACATGACGGCGCCGAGCGCCCAGGGCACGAACTCGTTCTGGCCATAGCCGTGCTCTTCGCTCTTGCTCTTGTGCCCGGACGCCGTGTCGAGCATCAGCTGGAAAAGCTTCGCACCCATCTCGTCGACGCTCGCGGTGCCGTCGGCGATCTCGCCGCAGTTGAGATCGATGTCCTCTTCCTGGCGCACCCACAACTGGGTGTTGGTCGACAGCTTGAGCGATGGTGCGGGCGCACAGCCGTAGGCCGACCCGCGCCCGGTCGTGAACACGATCATGTTCGCACCGCCCGCGACCTGCCCGGTGGCCGACACCGGGTCGTAGCCGGGCGTATCCATGTAGACGAAGCCCTTGGCCGTCACCGGCTGCGCGTACTCGTAGACATCCACGAGGTTGGTCGTGCCGCCCTTGGCGACGGCGCCGAGCGATTTCTCGAGGATCGTCGTGAGGCCGCCGGCCTTGTTGCCGGGCGACGGGTTGTTGTTCATCTCGCCGCGATTGCGCGCCGTGTACTCCTCCCACCAGCGGATCCGCTGCACGAGCTTCTCGCCGACCTCGCGCGACACCGCGCGCCGGGTGAGCAGATGCTCGGCGCCGTAGATCTCGGGCGTCTCCGACAGGATGGCGGTACCACCGTGGCGGACGAGGAGGTCGACCGCGGCGCCGAGCGCCGGATTGGCGGTGATGCCCGAGTAACCATCGGATCCGCCGCATTGCAGGCCGACGGTGAGATGCGACGCTGGCACGGGCTCGCGCCGCACGTCGTTGGCGTGCGGCAGCATTGCGGTGACGAGATCGATCCCCTTCTGGATTGTCTTGCGCGTTCCGCCGGTGTCCTGGATGGTGAAGGTGCGCAGGAGCGGTGTCTCCTGCAGGTTCTCGGCCCCGAAGAGGGAGCTGATCTGGTTGGCTTCGCAGCCGAGGCCGACCACGAGCACGCCGGCGAAGTTGGGATGGCGCGCGTAGCCTGCCAGCGTGCGCCGCAGCACCTGCATGCCTTCCCCGTGCGTATCCATCCCGCAACCCGATCCGTGGGTCAGCGCGACCACGCCGTCGACCTTGCCATGGCGCGCGAGCTCGGTGGCGAGCGGGCCGTGCGTGAACGCGTCGGCAATTCCGTGCGCCACCGTGGCCGAGCAGTTCACGGTCGACAGGATGCCGATGTAGTTGCGCGTCGCGACCTTGCCGGCGTTGGGTCCGTCGCGGCGCACGATGCCCATGAACTGCGCCGGCGGATCGAGGTAGTCCGTCGGCTTCAGGTCGGCGCCGAACGCGTAGTCGCGATCGAACGAGCCCATCTGCAGGTTGTGCAGGTGGACGTGCTCGCCGGGCGCGATGTCGCGACTGGCGAACCCGATGATCTGGTTGTACCGGCGCACCGGCTCGCCGGCCCTGATGGACCGGGTCGCCACCTTGTGCCCGGGCGGCACGAGGCCCGCCACGGTGACATTCTCATCGATCAGCTGCGTGCCGCCCACGAGCTGGGAGCGGGCGATGACGACGTCGTCGACTGGATGCAGACGGATGGTGAGCGATGCGCGCGTCAGCATTGACGCCTCCATGGGATCAGGGTTCAGCCCGCAACGCGAAAACGGGCGACAGCACGCTCTTCCAGCGTGCGCTCGTTCCAGGCGATGCCGAGGCCGGGTTGGTCGGGCGCCAAGGCATGTCCATCCTCGATGCGGAGGCGCGCCGTGGTGAGATCGTCGAGCTGCGGGATGTACTCGACCCACGCCGCGTTGGGCACCGCGGCCGTGAGCGAAACGTGCAGCTCCATCAGGAAATGGGGGCAGATCGCGACGTTGAAAGTCTCGGCGAGATGCGCCACCTTGAGCCACGGCGTGATCCCGCCGATGCGCGCACAGTCAGCCTGCACGATCGAGCAAGCGCCGCGCTCCAGGTACTCGCGAAAATGCGCGGGGGCGTACAGCGACTCGCCGACGGCGATCGGGATGCCGGTGTGCGCGGCCAACTCGACGTGGCCGCCGAGGTCTTCCGCGGGCAGCGGCTCCTCGAGCCACGCGAGGTTGAAGCGCTCGAAGGCGCGCGCGCGGCGAATCGCCTCCGACACGGTGAACGCCTGGTTCGCATCGACCATCAGCTCGAAGCCTTCGCCCACCGCCTCCCGCACCGCAGCGAGGCGCGCGACGTCCTCCGAAACGTGCGGCTTGCCCACTTTGAGCTTCGCCCCGCGAAATCCTGCAGCCTTGGCCGCGATGGTCTCTTGGACCAGGGTCGCCACCGGCAGTTGCAGCCAGCCGCCCTCGGTCGTGTACACCGGCACGCGTGGCTGGGCGCCGCCGGCGAGCTTCCACAGCGGCAGCCCGACGCGGCGCGCGCGCAGGTCCCACAATGCGGTGTCGATCGCCGCCAGGGCCAGGCTGGTGATCGCGCCGACTGCGGTCGCGTGGGTATGGAAGAACAGGGCCTTCCAGATCGACTCGATGGCGTCCGGGTCCCGCCCGATCAGCCGCGGGGCGAGATGATCGCGCAGCAGCGCGACCACTGACGAGCCACCGGTGCCGATGGTGTAGGTGTAGCCGAGGCCTTCGGCGCCGTCGTCGCAGGCAATGCGCACGATCGGCGTCTCCTGCGTGACGAACGCCTGGATCGCGTCGGTCCGCACCACCTTGGGCGGCAGGTCGACCTGCAGGATCTCGACGTGTTGGATGACGGGCATGAGACGCGTTGGATGGTGTGCGTATGGCGTGCGCGGCGTGGCCTACATGAACATCTTCGGCAACCAGAGGGAGATGATCGGCACGTAGGTGATGAGGATGAGCGAAAGCAGCAACGGCACCAGCCAAGGCACGATGGCCATCGTCGTCTTCTCGATGGACATGTTGGCCACGCGCGCGAGCACGAACAGCACCATCCCCATCGGCGGATGCAGCAGTCCGATCATGAGGTTCAGCACCATGATGAGGCCGAAATGGACCGGGTCGATGCCGAGCTGCTGGATGACCGGCATGAGCACCGGTACGAGGATCAGGATGGCTGCCGTGGGCTCGAGGAAGCAGCCCACGAAAAGCATCAGCAGGTTCGCGAGCAGCAGGAACACCCACGGCGTGTGGGTGAAGCTCAGCACCCACGCCGCCACCATGTCGGTGACGCGGGTGGCCGTCAGCAGCCAGCCGAAGATGGACGCAGCGGCGACGATGAACATGACCGTCGCGGTGGTCTCGATGGTTTCCATGGAGACCTTGGCGAGCATGCGCAAGGTGAGCGTGTGGTACCACACCAGCCCGAGAAACATCGCCCACACGCATGCGGCGATCGCGCCTTCCGTGGGCGTGAACACACCCGTGGTCATGCCGCCGATGAGCAGGACGGGCGTCATGATCGGCAGCACGGCCTCGAAGTGCCACTTGCGGTCGGCCACGAGCAGGATCGCCAGTCCGATGCCGATCGCGGCGTTGAACGGCGCTCCCCACCGGATGGCGAAATAGAGCACCAGCGGAAAGCCGACGACGACCCCGAGCTCGGTGAACGCCTTGCCCATGCGATGCCATTCGAACTTGACGTCGCCGCCCCACTTGTTCTTGTGGGCGAAATACGCGACCGTCGCCATCATCAGCGCCGCCATGACGATGCCGGGCAGGATGCCCGCGAGGAAGAGCTGTCCCACCGACACGTTGGCCATCATCGCGTAGATCACGAACGGCAGCGACGGCGGGATGATCGGGCCGAGCGTCGCGGAAGCCGCGGTCACGCCCACCGAGAATCCCAGGTCGTAGCCGTGGTCGCGCATGGCCTTGATCTCGATGGTACCGAGACCGGCCGCATCGGCGATCGCCGTGCCGGACATGCCGGCGAAGATCACCGACCCGATGATGTTCACGTGCCCCAGGCCGCCCTTGAGCCAGCCGACCAGCGACAGCGCGAAGTTGTAGATGCGGTTGGTGATGCCGGCGTTGTTCATCAGGTTGCCGGCCATGATGAAGAAGGGCACCGCGAGCAGCGGAAAGCTGTCGATGCCGCTGATCATCCGGTGCACCACCACGGACGGCGGTGTGTCGCCCGTGAGGAGAAAGTACAGCAGCGCCGAACCGGCCATGGCGATCGCCACCGGCACGCCGGTGATCATCATCGCCAGGAAGGAGACGAGCAACGCGGCGGTCACGACACGGTCTCCGCGATCAGCGTTTCGGGCCGTTCGAGCAGGCTGTAGCCCTGCCGCAAGTGCCTGACCAGCACGCCGATCGCGCGCAGGAACGCGCAGAAGAAACCGAACATGCACACGCCGTAGACGAGGTTCATCGGCAGGTCGATGATCGTCATGCGGTAGTTGCCCATCTTGTCCATGAGCTGCCACGTGAGCACGCACGCCGCGGCAAGGAAGAGGATGCGCACGACGTCGACGATCGTGGCGAGCACGCGCCCCGACCGGCGGCCAAGGAATCGGTACAGCAAGTCGACCTGGATGTGGCGTTCGTCCCTGACCGCGGCGGAGATGGCGATGAACACGGTGCCGATCAGGAGATAGCGCGCGATCTCCTCGGTCCAGGCCGCCGAGCTGTTGAGCGCATAGCGCGTGAAGAACTGGTAGAAGACGTCCGCCGCCAGCAGCCAGAACACGCCGAACGCGAGCCACGCCTCGACGCCATAATGCGACAGGTCGATCGGTGCGTCCGTCGCGTGGAAGTGGCCATCCTCGTCGAGGACGTGCTCGGTGGGGGTCGTCGTGGTCGTGCTGGTGTCGGGGCTCATCGGCGATCCGGTCGTGGCAAGTGATGCCTGAAGCGGCGATGCTCGAAGCGGGAAAGGACGAGCCCTTCCCGCTTCCAGTGGCGTCGTTGCTTCGCCATCCGCCGCTCGCTACCCGCGCGTTACTTGATCGCCTGGATCTTGTCCCAGTCCGCCTTGGCGTAGCCCATCGACTCGAACGAGATCTGTTTCTGGATGGCTTCCTTGAAGCTCGCCAGGTTGGGCGTGATCACGTTGAGGCCCTTCTTCTTGAACTCGTCGACCAACTCGCCCTCGTGCTTGGTGATCTCCGCCGTGGCCTTGGCCGCCGCTTCCTGCGTCACCTCGGTGAAGATCTTCTTGTCGGCATCCGAAAGCTTGTTCCAGACATGCGGCGCGATCTGCGTCGCCAGCGAGTCGACGATGTGGCCGGTCAGGATGATGTTCTTCTGCACCTCGTAGAACTTCTTCGCCTCGATGGTCGTGAGCGGATTTTCCTGCGCGTCCACCGTGCCGTTCTGCAGCGCTAGATACACCTCGGCGAACGCGATCGGCGTCGGGTTGGCCCCGCAGGCCTTCGGCAACGCAAGGTACGCGGGCACGTCGGGGACGCGCATCTTGAGGCCCTTCATGCCGGCGCAGTCGTTGAAGGCCTTGTTCGACGTCGAGTGTCGCGTGCCGTAATACGTCATCGCCGTGATCTGGATGCCGCTCTTCTGGCGATACTCGTCGGCGAGCTGCTTGAACGCGTCGCTGCTGGCCCATTTGACGAGATGCGCGCCGTCACGGAAGGTGTACGGGTAATAGCCAACTCCAATGCGCGGGAACGTGCGCGCGGCGAACGACAGGCCCGAGATGATCATGTCGACGGTGCCGAGGGTCAGGCCCTGGTTGATGTCCGATTCCTTGCCGAGGCTCGATGCCGGGAACACGTCGATGTGATAACGCCCGTTGGTGCGCTTCTCGATCTCCTGCCCCGCCCACACCGACCATTTGTGGAAGGGCTCCGACGTTTCGTACACGTGGGCCCACTTGAGCTTGGTCTGCGCGGCGGCGGGACCGGCGGTGATGGCCATGGCGACGGCGAGCGTCGCGACGGACAGGATCATCTTGGTAATGCGCATGACTCCTCCCTGGAGTGCGTGGTTGATGGACGGATGTGACGGTTACGCGCAGACCACCTGTACCTTGGTGCTCTGCGTCTTGTCGGCTGCCGCATGGAACGCGGCGACCGCCTCGGAAAGCTGGAACTGCCCGGAGAGGAGCGGACGCACGTCGACGCGCCGCCCCTGCAGGTACTGCACGGCCCAGTCGAACTCGATGCCCCAGCGGAAGGCGCCGCACAGGTCGAGCTCCTTGGCCATGAGCTCGTTGACCACGAACGGCAACGGCTCGTGCGGCAGCGTGCCGACCTGGACGATGCGCGCACCGCGCCGCGCGCTCGCGACACAGGTCTTCAGGGCTGCGAAGCTGCCGGAGACCTCGAACGCCGCATCGAACTGCGGCGGTGCCAGCGCTGCGGGCTCGCGGTCCGCCCGGATCGTGCGGTCGGCGCCCACTTCGCGGGCCTTGGCGAGCGGCCGATCCAGGATGTCGCTCACCGTCACCTCGGCCGCGCCGGCGAGGCGTGCCGCCATGACCGTCAGGCAGCCTATGGTGCCCGCGCCGGTGATGAGCACCGACTTGCCGAGGAGGTCGGGCCCGCGGTGGACGGCATGCAACGCCACGGCGAGCGGCTCGGCGAATGCGAGCTCGCCGAGCGATACGTCGCCGCTCACGGGGTAGCACTGCCGCTCGCCCATCACGAAGAATTCCTGGAACATGCCCTGCGCGTGGGGGAAAAGGCTCGCGCTGCCCAGGAATTTCATGGCCGTGCAGAGCTGCTCGCGGCCTTCCCGGCAGTAGCTGCAGCGGCCGCACGCATGCGAGGGGCTGATCGCCACCTTGTCGCCGGGCTTCACGCGCGTCACGCCGTCGCCGATCGCGGCCACGACACCGGACGCCTCGTGACCGGGAATCAGCGGCTCGCGGATCACGAAGCTGCCGTTGCGGCCCTCGAAGTAGTAATGCAGGTCCGAGCCGCAGATGCCTCCGGCGCCCAGGCGCACCAGCACCTCCCCGGGGCCGACGTCGGGCGTCGGTGCAGGCTCGATCCGCAGGTCTTCCTTGGCGTGGATGCGGCAGGCGATCATCGCGTTTGCTCCGGTGGTGGCAGTCGCAGCGACGCGGGGCACGCCGCCGGTCGGTGAGTGCCGCGCGCCGCGCTCATTGCAGGGTGTCCCAGCCTTTGCTGAACCGCTTGTAGGCCTGGTTGAGATGGCGCTGCATCGCGGTGCGGGCGGCATCCGGGTTGTGATCGGCGATCGCCTTGACCACCGCACGATGCTCGGCGAGCGCCGCCGTCCACAACTCCGGTGAATCGTAGTGATGCTCGAGCTGCTGATACAGCGGTCCCGTTCGATCGTCCCACAGCATCTTGACCACGGCGACGAGGGCACCATTGCCCGTCGCCTCGGCGATGCGCAGATGGAACAGCCGGTCGGCATCGAGCGGCTGCTTTTCCCCCTGCATCTCGGCGTGCATGTGCTGCAGCGCCTCGTCGATCGCGGCGACCTGCGCCTTGCGCGCCGATTTCGCGGCAAGCGCAGCACACTCGGCCTCGATGACGTAGCGCGCGCGCAGCAGCTCGAACGGGCCGGCAGCGGGCTCCTCGCGCTCCGCCGCGGGCATGTGCTCCCGCTCGGCCGCGGTGACATAGATGCCCGAGCCGATGCGCACGTCGACCAGGCCCTCCACCTCGAGCGCGATCAGTGCTTCGCGCACGGACGGGCGGGAAACGCCGAGCTGCCGGGCGAGGTCGCGCTCGGGCGGCAGGCGCCCACCGGCCTTGAACTCGCCGGAGCGGATCAGGGACCGTATCTGCTCGGCGATCTGGCGGTACAGCCGGCGCGGTTCGATACTCTGGAAGGGCATGGGTGCGGGTCGCCCGTGGCGCGCCGGGCAGCGGCGCCGGCGGGCGCCACCAGTAGGCGGAAACGAAGGCTAATCCCAGGGGTGCAAGTGGTCAAGTGGTAATACCACTTGGCCACAGCGTAGAATCGCCCGGCCTTCTTTTCGGTCGCCCTCCTTCGCCGCCAGATCGCCACCCGGACGTTATTTCATGGCCACCACCATTGCCGCGATTCGCGCGACGCCCGTCACCGTTCCGCTGGAAGCCGCCATCCTGCACAGCAATGGTGCCCATTGGGGCCGCTTCGTGCGCACCATCGTCGAGGTCGAAACGGCCGACGGCTACGTTGGTCTCGGCGAGATGGGCGGCGGGGGCGAGGACGCAGCGCGCCAGTTCGCCGCGCTGGGCGAATACCTGCGCGGCCACGACGTGTTCCGGCTGGAGGCGATGCGCTACGCCATCTGCAATCCCACCGCGAGCCTCTACAACAACCGCACCCAGCTGCATGCCGCGATCGAGTTCGCGTGCCTCGACATCATGGGCAAGAAGCTCGGCGTGCCGGTGCACGCCCTGCTGGGCGGCAAGCTGCGCGATCGGGTGGAATTCGCGAGCTATCTGTTCTTCCGCTACAACGACGCCGCACGCGGCACCGGGGAAGTGCGCACGCCCGAGCAGCTCGTCGCGCATGCCCGCGCGCTCAAGGCGGAGCATGGCTTTCGCGTGCACAAGCTCAAGGGCGGGGTGTATCCACCGGCGCACGAGCTTGCGTGCTATCGGGCGCTCGCGGCCGCGCTGCCTGGCGACCGCTTTCGCTACGATCCCAACAGCGCGCTGTCGCTTGCCGACGCCATCGACTTCGGCCGCGGGATCGAGGATCTTTGCAACGATTATTTCGAGGACCCGGTGTGGGGCATGCCGCAGCTCGTGCGCCTGAAGGAGTTCGTCAACATCCCGACGGCCACGAACACCGTGGTGATCAACTTCGAGCAGCTCGCGGCGAACATCCAGCATCCGGCGGTCGACGTCATCCTTCTGGACACGACGTTCTGGGGCGGCATCCGGCCGTGCATCAAGGCCGCCGGCGTGTGCGAAACCATGGGACTCGGCGTCGCCGTGCACAGCTCGGGCGAGCTCGGCATCCAGCTGGCCACGATGCTCCACCTGGGTGCAGTGGTGCCCAATCTCGGTTATGCCGCGGATGCGCATTATCATCACCTCACCGACGACATCATCGCCGGCGGCAAGCTGACGTACCGCGATGGCGCGATCGCGGTGCCCGACGCGCCGGGCCTCGGTGTGGAACTCGATCGCGAAAAGCTCGCGCGTTATCACGACATGTACCGCGAGCTTGGCGGGTACGCTTACGATCGCGATCCCGGGCGTCCGGGCTGGTATCCGCTGATCCCCAATCACGACTGGGCGGACCCCGCTGCGTCGCTGCGTCCGCTCCTGCGCTGATGCCGCTGCGCAGGTCTCCGGCCGACTGACGATCGTTTGCGCCCACCCGCCACCGCTGAAAGACAAACTGCCGACATGCCCCTGCCAGGTACCCCGTACTACGTCGAAGTCCAGCCATCGATTCCCCCGCAGCTCTCGCGACTGCCGGAGCTCGCCAACAACCTCTGGTACAGCTGGGACCGTGCGACGCGCGAGCTCCTTTCGCGACTGCACCCGGCGCTCTGGCAGGACGTGGGTCAAAGCCCCAAGGCCTTCCTGCGCCGCATCGATCAGGAGCGTCTCGTCGCGGCTGCGGAAAGCGACGATTTCATGCGCAGCTACCGCCGCGTGCTGTCGTCGTTCGATTCCTATCTGCAGGGACCGGCGCCGCGTGCCGAACCGTCAGGACTCGAGCGCGAGGACCTGATCGCGTACTTCTGTGCCGAATTCGGCTTTCACGAAAGCCTGCCGATCTACTCCGGCGGGCTGGGGATCCTGGCCGGCGATCACTGCAAGGCCGCGAGCGATGCGCGACTGCCACTGGTCGGCATCGGTCTGCTGTATCGCCAGGGTTACTTCCAGCAGACCCTCGATGCGGACGGCAACCAGCAGGCTGCCTACACCGACTCCAACTTCGCGGATCTGCCGGTCGAAGCCGCGCGGGATGCCAGCGGCGCCGCACTGCAGGTACGGGTGCCGCTGCAGGGCCGCGACGTCACGGTACGGGTGTGGCGCGCGCAGGTCGGGCACGTGCCGATCTATCTGCTCGACACCGACCTGCCGGACAACGGCGAGCACGATCGCCGCATCACCCATCGCCTGTACGGCGGCGATGCCACCGTGCGCCTCGAGCAGGAAATCGTGCTTGGCGTCGGCGGCGTACGGGCGCTCGCTGCGCTCGGTCGGCGGCCCACGGTGTGGCACATCAACGAAGGCCACGCCGCGTTCCTGATCCTGGAGCGCATGCGCGGCCTGGTGCAGGGCGGGCTCGAATTCGCCGCCGCGCTCGAAGCCGTCGCGGCCAATACGCTGTTCACCACGCATACGGCGGTGCCGGCCGGCCACGATCAGTTCGCGCGCGAGACGACCTTGGCCTACTTCGATGAGTATTGCCGCACGCTGGAACTGGAACCCGACCGGCTGCTGGCGCTCGGCCACATGCCCGGCGGGGGCGACTTCAACATGACCGCGCTCGCGATCCGGGGCTCGCGCTTCCACAACGGCGTCTCGCGCATCCATGGCGAGGTGTCGTCGCGCATGCTGCAGGCACTCTGGCCGCAGGTGCCTGCCGACGAAAATCCGATCGACCACGTCACCAACGCGGTCCACTCGCGCACCTTCATGGCCAACGAGTGGGCCGACATGTTCGACCGGTTCATCGGGGCCGGCTGGATGCAGCGCCTCATCACGGGCGATGCCCGCGCGGAAATGGATCGCATCCCGGACCATCTGTTCTGGTCCGTGCACCAGTACCTCAAGAGCCGCATGCTGGACATCGTGCGGCACCGGATCAGGGTCCAGCACTTCCGCAACCAGGGCAGCGAGGCGCACCTCGACCGCATGCTGCGCTTCGCCAGCCCGGCCGATCCGAATGTGCTCACGATCGGCTTCGGCCGGCGCTTCGCGACCTACAAGCGTGCGGGCCTCCTGTTCGAGGACCTCGACTGGCTGCGGCAGATCGTGACCGATCCGGCGCGGCCGGTGGTCCTGATCTTCGCCGGGCGCGCCCATCCTGCCGACGTTCCGGGGCAGGACATCATCCGGCGCATTGCCGCCATCGGTCGCATGCGCGAGTTCGAGGGGCGCATCCTGCTCGTGGAAGGCTACGACCTGCGCCTCGCGCGACGCCTCGTGGCCGGCGTCGACGTGTGGCTCAACAATCCGGTGTACCCGCTCGAGGCGTCCGGTACGTCGGGGATGAAAGCCGGGATGAACGGCGTCATCAATCTTTCGGTGCTCGACGGGTGGTGGGGGGAAGCGTATGCCGGCGACAACGGATGGGCGATCAAGCCCGCGAGCGCTGCGGTCGACCCCGTGAAGCGCGACGCCGAGGAATCGCGCACGCTGTACGAGTTGCTGCAGGACCAGGTGCTGCCCCTTTATTACGACGGCGCAGCCAGCGGTTTTTCGCCGGGATGGATCCGCATGGCGAAGCGCTCCATCGCGACGATCCTCCCGACCTACCGCGCCGGCCGCATGGTCGACGATTACCTGCGCAAGTTCTATGCGCCCGCGGCCCGCGCGCGCCGGCGCTTCGAGGGTCCGCAACATGCCGTCGCCACCGCGGTCGCACGCTGGAAGGAGCGCGTGCACGCGGCCTGGCCCGGAGTTCTGGCACGGCGGGTCGACCTGCCGGTAGGCACCCTGCCCTACGGCGACGGATTCACCATCGAGGTGGAGGTCGAGCTGAACGGCCTTGCACCAGCGGACGTGCAGGTCGAGCTGGTGGTGGCGCCATCACACGTCGAGGCGCACGGCGCACCGAACCGCATTCCCCTCCAGTTGCGTTCGGAGCGCGACGGGAGCGCGACGTGGGCGCTCGCTTTCCGTCCGGAGCGTTGTGGCGCGATCGACTATCGCATCCGGGTCTATCCTACGCGGCCCGAGCTCGTGCATCCGCTCGAAACGGGCTTGTTGATCTGGCTGTAGCGCGACCGGCACACGCCCGGTTGCCGCCGGCATGGAACGTGCAAGGTTCGTTCAATCGCCGTAATCCTGCGTGAGGCTGGACGCTTCCGGCTCCGGAACGCGGAGGCATGGCGTGCTGTCCGTGGCGTGAGTGTCGCTTCGGCGTGATGCGGCGAGCCGCCACATCGCGCGCAATGGCACCAGGGGGTGCAGTGCTGTCCGATCAGGGGATCTATTTCTTTCGCGAAGGCACCAACGGGCGCCTGTACGAGGCGCTCGGCTGCCGTTTGGGGGTGGGCGGTGCGCACTTCGCGGTCTGGGCGCCAAATGCCGCCAGTGTTTCGGTGATCGGCGATTTCAATGGCTGGCAGGGCGACGCCAATCCGCTGCGACCGCGTCCGGACAGCTCCGGCGTCTGGGAGGATGAAGTTTCTGGCGTGGTGCGTGGTCAGGCTTACAAATACCGCATCGTGAGCCGCCACGGCGGCGCCGTGCTGGAGAAGGCCGACCCGTTCGCGCTGCTCGCGGAAACACCGCCCCACACGGCGTCGCGCGCCTGGTCGCTCGAGTACGAGTGGCACGACGCAGGGTGGATGGCGGACCGGGCGCGCCGCAACGCACTGGACGCGCCGCACGCCGTGTACGAGGTGCACCTCGGTTCATGGCGCCGCGATCCGAACGGCGCGTTCCTGAGCTATCGCGAGCTTGCCGGCGCACTCGCCGAATACGTGCTCGCGATGGGCTTCACGCACGTCGAGCTGCTGCCCATCACCGAGCATCCGTTCTACGGGTCCTGGGGATATCAGACGACCGGTTATTTCGCACCCACGTCCCGCTACGGCACGCCGCAGGATTTCATGTACTTCGTCGACGTGCTGCATCAGCATGGGATCGGCGTGATCCTCGACTGGGTGCCCTCGCACTTCCCGAACGACCCCCACGGCCTCGCGACCTTCGACGGCACCCACCTGTACGAGCACGCCGATCCGCGCCAGGGCTTCCATCCCGAGTGGAGCAGCTGCATCTTCAACTACGGGCGCAACGAGGTTCGCTCGTTCCTGCTCTCGTCGGCCCTGTTCTGGCTCGAGCGCTACCATGTCGACGGCCTGCGCGTGGATGCCGTCGCTTCGATGCTCTACCTCGACTACGCCCGTAAGGCCGGCGAGTGGATACCCAACATCCATGGCGGCAAGGAGAACCTGGAGGCCATTTCGTTCCTGCGCATGCTGAACGAAGCCGTCTATCGCGATCATCCCGGCACGCAGGTGATCGCGGAGGAGTCCACCTCGTGGCCCATGGTCTCGCGGCCGACGTTCACCGGCGGGCTCGGGTTCGGCATGAAGTGGAACATGGGCTGGATGCACGACACCCTCGACTACATGCACAACGATCCGGTGCATCGCAAGCATCACCAGGACCGGATCACGTTCTCGCTCTGGTATGCCTTCACGGAGAACTTCGTGCTCCCGCTCTCGCATGACGAGGTGGTGCACGGCAAGGGCTCGCTGGTCGGCAAGATGCCGGGCGACACGTGGCAGCAGTTCGCGAACCTGCGCGTCCTGCTCGGATACATGTGGACGCATCCGGGAAAGAAGCTGCTGTTCATGGGTGGCGAGTTCGGGCAGCGGCGCGAATGGGCGCACGACAGCGCGCTCGAGTGGTGGGTGCTCCAGTACCCCGAGCACGCTGGCGTCAAGCGCTGGGTCGCCGACCTCAATGCGCTGTATCGCGCGGAGCCGGCGCTCTACACCCTCGATTTCGAGGCCGCCGGGTTCCAGTGGATCGATGCCGGCGACGTCCAGGCGAGCGTCCTCGCCTACGTGCGTCGGGGCACGAGCGGCGCGCCCGTGCTCGCGATCTGCAATTTCACGCCGGTGCTGCGCACCAACTACACCGTCGGCGTGCCGTGCGACGGCTTCTGGAAGGAGCTCCTCAACAGCGACGCCCACATCTACGGCGGCAGCGGCAGCGGCAACTTCGGAGGCGTCAACGCGGTGCCGGTGCCGGCACATGGCCAGCTGCAATCGCTCACCCTCACGCTGCCGCCGCTCGGCATCCTGATCATGAAGCCCGGGGCGGCGGCGTGACCCGCAAGCCTGCAGCGGCGACGCCCGCCATGCCGCCCGAAGGTCGTGTGCGTGCCGTGGTGGAAGGCATCGCGCCCGCCGTCGACGGAGGGCGCTTCGCGATCAAGCGCGTGGCCGGCGAGGAGATCGTGGTCGAGGCGGATTGCTTCACCGACGGCCATGACCAGGTTGCGTGTCTCCTGCTGTGGCGACGCGCCGAGCTGGCGACGTGGAGCAGCGCACCGATGCGCCCTCTCGGCAATGACCGGTGGCGGGCGTCGTTCACGGTCGAGGCCCCCGGCAGCTATCGCTACACCGTCGCCGCGTGGGTCGATGCTTTCCTGTCGTGGCGGCATGACCTTGCGCGACGCGTCGATCCGGATGACCTGCGCATTGCCGCGCGCGTGGGCGCCGAGCTCCTCACCGCTGCAGCGCAGCGCGCCGTGGCGTCGGGCCGCAGCGGGAGCGAGGACGCGAGCCGCCTGTCGCGATGGGCCGCGGAGCTCCGCGACGTGCAGGTGCCACAAGACATCCAGAAGCTCGGGCTGGACGAGACCCTGGCGGCCACTGCCCAGCGCCATCCGGACCGGCGCTTCGAGCATCGCTACCCCGTGGAATTCCCGGTGACCGTCGATCGCCTGCGCGCCCGCTTCTCGACCTGGTACGAGTGCTTTCCGCGTTCGGCCAGCAATGACGAAGGCACCCATGGCACGTTTCGCGATCTCGAGGCACGCCTGCCGTACATCGCGCACATGGGCTTCGACGTGCTCTACCTGCCGCCGATTCATCCCGTCGGACGCGAGCGGCGCAAGGGCCGCAACAACACGCTGCTCGCCACGCCGGGCGATGTCGGCAGCCCGTGGGCGATCGGTGCGGCGGAAGGCGGCCACACGGCCGTCAATCCCGCGCTGGGCACGCTCGGCGATTTCCGGGAGCTCGTCACCGCGGCGAAAGCGTACGGCATGGAAGTGGCGCTCGACATCGCGTTCCAGACCGCGCCCGATCATCCCTACGTGAAGGAACACCCCGCGTGGTTCAAGCGGCGGCCCGATGGCAGCGTGCAATACGCCGAGAACCCACCGAAGAAGTACCAGGACATCTATCCGTTCCACTTCGAGACCGAGGACTGGCAGGCGCTGTGGCGCGAACTGGCCGGCGTGTTCTCGTTCTGGATCGGCGAAGGCGTGCAGATCTTCCGCGTCGACAACCCGCACACCAAGCCCTTCCCGTTCTGGGAATGGGCGATCGCGCGCCTGAAGCAGGACCATCCCGAAGTCATCTTCCTGTCGGAGGCATTCACCCGGCCGAAGGTGATGCACCGGCTGGCGAAGCTCGGCTTCACGCAGTCGTACACCTACTTCACGTGGCGCAACACCAAGCACGAGCTCACGGACTACTTCACCGAGCTCGCGCACGGCCCGGGCCGCGAGTACTTCCGCCCGAACGCTTGGCCGAACACACCGGACATTCTCCCCGAGGCGCTGCAGTTCGGCGGCCGTCCCGCCTTCATGGCGCGGCTGGTGCTCGCGGCCACGCTGTCGTCGAACTACGGCATCTACGGCCCGGCCTACGAACTCATGGAGCACGTCGCGCGCGACCCTGGCAGCGAGGAGTACCTGCATTCGGAGAAGTACGAGATCAAGGCCTGGGACCTCGACCGCCCCGAAAGTCTCGCGCGCTTCATCGCCAGCGTGAACCGCGCACGCCACGACAACCCGGCGCTGCAATCGAACGCCGGCCTGCTGTTCCAGCCGATCGACAACGAGCAGCTGCTCTGCTTCGCAAGGCTCGATCCCGACGTTCCCGCCGACGATCCGGGCCGCAACATCGTGATCGTCGCCGTGAACCTCGACTACCACTTTCGCCAGTCGGGATGGGTCACGCTCGACCTTGGCGCGCTGGGGCTCGATCCCGCCGTGCCGTTCCAGGTGCATGACCTGCTGACCGATGCGCGCTACCTGTGGCACGGACCGCACAACTACATCGAGCTGCATCCGGACCGCGTGCCGGCGCACATCTTCCGCGTGCGCCGCGGCGGGATCAGTGAAGTCGATTTCGACACCTTCGAGTGATGGCCCGCGACGCGCGCACCGACCCCGATCTCGAGACTCCCGCCGGCGCCGTGTCGTCCGCGGCGGACGACGAGTTCTGGTACCTCGACGCGATCATCTACGAGCTGCACGTCAAGGCGTTCTTCGATTCGAACGACGACGGCATCGGTGATTTTCGCGGCATCACGCAGAAGCTCGACTACATCCAGGATCTCGGCGTCACGGCCATCTGGCTGCTGCCCTTCTACCCGTCGCCCATGCGGGACGACGGTTACGACGTCGCCGATTACCACAACGTGGCGCCTGGGTACGGCACGCGCGCCGACTTCCGGCACTTCGTGCGCGAGGCGCACCGGCGCGGGCTGCGGGTGATCACCGAGCTCATCGTCAACCACACGTCCGACCAGCACCCGTGGTTCCAGGCGGCGCGCAAAAGCGCGGCGGGCTCGGAGAAGCGCAACTACTACGTCTGGAGCGACGACCCGCACAAGTATTCGGGCACCCGGATCATCTTCACCGACACCGAGAAATCGAACTGGACCTGGGACGACGTCGCCCAGGCGTATTACTGGCATCGCTTCTTCAGCCACCAGCCGGACCTCAACTTCGACAATCCCAAGGTGCTGAAAGCGATCGTGAAGACGATGGAGTTCTGGCTGGAGCTCGGCGTGGACGGCTTCCGCCTCGACGCGATCCCCTACCTCGTCGAGCGCGAAGGCACCAACAACGAGAACCTGCCGGAGACGCACGCCGTCATCAAGCAGATCCGGCAGGCCATCGACGCGCGCCATCGCGGCAAGCTGCTCCTGGCCGAGGCAAACCAATGGCCGGAGGACGTGCGCGAGTATTTCGGCGACGGCGACGAGTGTCACATGGCCTACCACTTCCCGCTGATGCCGCGCATGTACATGGCCATCGCGCAGGAGGACCGTCATCCGATCGTCGAGATCATGGCGCAGACGCCCGACATTCCGCGCAACTGCCAGTGGGCGATCTTCCTGCGCAACCATGACGAGCTCACGCTGGAGATGGTGACGTCCCGCGAGCGCGACTACATGTACCAGATGTATGCCGCCGATCCGCGCGCGCGCATCAATGTCGGCATCCGGCGGCGCCTGGCACCGCTGCTCGACAACGACATGGACCGGATCCGGCTCATGAACGGCCTGCTCCTGTCCATGCCCGGCACGCCGGTGATCTATTACGGCGACGAGATCGGCATGGGCGACAACGTGTACCTGGGCGATCGCGACGGCGTGCGCACGCCGATGCAGTGGAAGCCCGAGCGCAACGCCGGTTTCTCCAACGCCGATCCGCAGCGACTCTACCTGCCGCCGATCATGGATCCGATCTACGGCTACCAGGCGGTCAATGTCGAGGCGCAGTCGCGCGAGCCGTCGTCGATGCTCAACTGGATGCGGCGCATGCTCGCGGTGCGCAAGACGGTGAAGGCGTTCGGCCGCGGCAGCCTCGCGTTCCTCAAGCCGGCGAACCGGAAGGTCCTCGCGTACATCCGCGAGTTCGGCGACGAGCGCATCCTCTGCGTCGCCAACCTCGCCCGCTCGGCACAGCCGGTGGAGCTCGACCTGTCGGTGCACAAGGGGCGGATCCCGGTGGAGCTCTTCGGGCGCACGCCATTCCCGGCAATTGTCGACCGCCCCTACACCCTGACGCTGCCGCCGCACGGGTTCTACTGGTTCCGCCTGACGAGCACCGAGCAGCTGCCCGGTTGGCACGAGGAGCGCCTGCCGCGCGAGGAGCTCCCGGTGCTCGTGCTGTTCGATGGCTGGAACAGCGTCTTCCGCGATCGCGTCGTGCCCTGGCGGATCTCGATGGCGGAAAAGACGCGCGCCCAGCTCGAGCGCACGCTGTTGCCGGCCTACGTCGCGGCGCAACGCTGGTATGCGGGCAAGGGGGCACCGCTCGATCGCGTCACGCTGATCGATGCCGTGGAGTGGCCGGACGAGCACGATGCGTCGTGGCTGCTCGGCCTTTACGCTGCCGCGCGCGAGGGCGCGCCGGAACAGCTGTATTTCATCCCCCTCGCCCTCGCCTGGGAGGAGCGGGAGGAGGAGCGCCATCGTGCGCTCACCAACGCTGCAGTAGCGAAGATCCGACAGCAGGCCGAAATCGGCGTGCTCGGCGATGCCGTCGCGGACGAGCGCTTCGCGCGTGCCATGCTCGACTGCGTCGCCACGGCAAGCGAGCGGCGCGGCGAGGACGGCGCGCTGGTGCGGGGCCGCCCGACGGCGGCGTTCGCGGCGATCGCTGGCGAAGCACCTGGACAGCTTCCCGTGCGCATCGGCAACGGCCAGAGCAGCAACAGCACCGTCACGTTCGGCGACCGGCTTTTCCTCAAGATCTATCGCCGCATCGAGAAGGGGATCAACCCCGAGGTGGAAATCGGGCTCTTCCTCACCGAAGTGGCGCGCTTCGCCAATTGCGTGCCCGTTGCCGGGACCGTCGATCTCGTCGGCCGCGATGGCACGGCGACCAGCGTCGCGCTCCTCGAGGCGTACGTGGAGAACCAGGGCGATGGCCTCGAATACACGGTGAATTACCTCGCGCAGTTCCTCGAGCAGCGCACGACCGCGAATGCCTCCGAGCTGCCCGCCAACCCGCACGGCGGCTATCTCACCCTGGTGCAGACGCTCGGCCGGCGGACGGGGGAGCTGCATGGCGCGCTCGCCATGCGCACCGGCAATCCCGATTTCGATCCGGAGATCGCGCCGCAACAGGAGGCGGATGCCTGGTGCGCCCGCGCCGTCGACGAAGCCGATGCGGCGATCGACAAGCTCGCCCTCCGACTGGGCTCGCTGCCGCCTGCGGTCCGTGCCGACGCCGACGTCCTCTTCCGGCACCGTGCCGACATCGCCTCGCGCCTGTCCGCAGCCTGTGGCGGCGCCGGCGGCACGATCCGCACCCGCGTGCACGGCGACTACCACCTGGGCCAGGTGCTGCTCGTGCAGAACGACTTCGTGATCGCCGACTTCGAGGGCGAGCCGGCGCGCTCGCTTGCGGAGCGCCGGCGCAAGCAGTCGCCGCTCAAGGACGTCGCCGGCATGATGCGCTCGTTCGATTACGCCATGCACATGGCGCTGGACCGCGCCGCCGCGGGGCGTGCCGATCTCGTGCCGGCGCTCACGCCTCTCGCGCAGCGGTGGCAGACGGAGACCGTCGCCGCCTTCCTGCAGGCCTACCGCACGGCAGCGGCATCGGCCGGACTCTTCGCGGACTGGTCGAGCGCACAGGCGCTGCTCCGCTTCTTCATGATGCAGAAGGCCATGTACGAGCTCACGTATGAAGTCGAGAACCGGCCGGATTGGGTCTCGATTCCGCTGCGTGGCATCGCGGCCGTGCTGCGGGAGGGCCCAGGCTGAAGTTGATCGGCGCCCGGGCGCGTGCGACGCTGTCGGCCGCTCGCCCCGCGCCGGCCACGGCCCGAGCCTCACACCCGCCACCTTTCTGGGAGCCAACATGCAACCGATCGACACCTTGTGGGAACCCGCCCGGGTGTTCCTCGTGCAAATCGGTGAATTCCTGCCGCGGGCGCTCTTCGCCATCCTCATCGTCATTGTCGGATGGCTGCTCGCCAAGGCCCTGCGCTTCGCGGTGGTGAAGGCGCTGCGGGCGATCAACTTCCACGTCCTCACCCGGCGCGCCGGGGTCGACGGCTTCCTGCGTCAGGGCGGCGGCGAAACCGACACCACGGACATTCTGGGACTGCTCATCTACTGGCTGGTGGTCCTCACGGCGCTGATGATCGCCTTCAACAGCATCGGCCTGTCGTACGTGACCGATCTCGTGGGCCGCATCGTGCTGTTCGTGCCGCGGGTGATCCTCGCGGTGGTCATCGTGGCCTTCGGCGCGTACTTCGGCCGCTTCATCGGTCGCTCCGTCACCGTCTATTGCCGCAACATCGGTGCAACCGACAGCGAGCTGCTCGGCCGCCTCGCGACGTATGCGGTGATCATCTTCGTGCTCCTCATCGCGCTCGACCAGCTCGGCGTGGGCGACCTCATCCGCCAGAGCTTCCTCATCCTCCTGGGCGCCGTGGCGCTGGCGCTGGCACTCGCATTCGGCCTCGGCGGTCAGAAGCGCGCCGCCGAATTCCTGGAGCGCTTCGCGCGCTCCGGTGAGCCGCCCACGCGACGCAGCGACCGGACGCCGAAGCGAAACGTTCCACCGGACACCCCCGGGTGAAAGTTCCGCATGGCTTCGGCCGGACGCAAACGTGCGGGGATCGCTTGGCACCGCGGCTCGTGTTGCACACCTCGCCTGCGCCCGCGCACCGTTCGATTTGTCGTTGCTGATTGCTGATTGCTGATTCCTGATTCCTGATTCCTGATTCCTGACTCCTGGTTGCTGAAAAATGGCTGCTCCGATCACCGCCGTCTGGCCCGGCAATCCTGAGCCCCGCGGCGCCCTCTGGGATGGCGAAGGGGTGAACTTCGCCCTGTTTGCGGAGAACGCCGAGGCGGTCGAGCTCTGCATCTTCGATCCCACCGGGCGCCGCGAGCTCCAGCGCGTGCCGGTGCGCGAGCGCACCGACCACGTGTGGCATTGCTACCTGCCGGAGGCGCGTCCGGGCCTGCTGTACGGCTACCGGGTCTACGGCCCCTATGCGCCGCAGGACGGGCACCGCTTCAATCCGCACAAGCTGCTGCTCGATCCCTATGCACGCAACATCGTCGGCCAGCTCAAGTGGAGCGACACGATGTTCGCGTACCCGCTCGGGCACAAGCGCGAGGATCTGGCGCTCGACCGGCGCGACAACGCGCACGGCATGCCGAAGTGCAAGGTGACCGAGCCCGCGTTCACCTGGGGCGACGACCGGCGCCCGGTCGTGCCGTGGCACGACATGGTGATCTACGAAGCCCACGTGCGCGGCCTTACCATGCAGCATCCCACCGTGCCCCAGCCGCTGCGCGGAACCTACGCGGGTCTCGCCACGGCGCCCATCATCGACTACCTGAAGCGGCTGGGCGTGACGACCGTCGAGCTCATGCCGGTGCATGCATTCATCGACGATCGGCGCCTGATCGAGCTCGGGCTGCGCAACTACTGGGGTTACAACACGATCGGTTACTTCGCCCCGGAGCCGCGCTACTCGGCATCGGGCAAGGTCAACGAATTCAAGACGATGGTGAAGACCCTGCACTCGGCGGGGCTCGAGGTCATCATCGACGTGGTTTACAACCACACCGCAGAGGGCAATCACCTCGGCCCGACACTGTGCTTCCGCGGCATCGACAATGCCTCGTACTACCGGTTGCAGGCGAGCGATCCGCGCTTCTACGTCGATTACACCGGCTGCGGCAACACGCTCAACATGCAGCACCCGCGCGTGCTGCAGATGATCATGGACTCCCTGCGCTACTGGGTCACCGACATGCACGTGGACGGCTTCCGCTTCGACCTCGCGTCGTCGCTCGCCCGCGAGCTGCACGAGGTGAACCGGCTCGGCGCGTTCTTCGACATCCTGCGGCAGGATCCCGTGCTGAACAAGGTGAAGCTCATCGCCGAGCCGTGGGATCTCGGCGAGGGCGGTTACCAGGTCGGCAACTTCCCACCGGGCTGGGCGGAATGGAACGACAAGTATCGCGACACGATCCGCGCGTACTGGAAGGGCGACGGCGGTCTCATCGGCGAGTTCGCACGCCGGCTCACCGGATCGTCGGACCTCTACGGGCGCAACGGCCGCCGCCCGCACGCCAGCATCAACTTCGTCACGGCGCACGACGGCTTCACGCTGCACGACCTCGTCTCGTACAACGACAAGCACAACGAAGCCAATGGCGAGGACAACCGTGATGGACACGACAACAACCTGTCGTGGAACAGCGGCGTCGAGGGCCCGACCGACGACGCGGCGGTGCGCGCGCTGCGCGAGCAACGCAAGCGCAACCTGCTCGCCACCTTGCTGCTGTCGCAGGGCGTGCCCATGATCGTCGCCGGCGACGAGATCGGGCGCACGCAGGGCGGCAACAACAATGCGTACTGCCAGGACAATCCGATAAGCTGGGTGGACTGGAACCTGTCCCAAGACGACCGGGCGCTCCTCGCCTTCGTGCAGCGAATGCTCGCCCTGCGCGCGTCGCATCCCGTGTTCCATCGCCGCCACTTCTTCGAGGGCCGGCCGCTGCGCGGCAGCAGCGTCAAGGACATTGCGTGGCTCAAGCCCGACGGCGCGGAGATGACCGATCAGGAATGGAGCCAGGACTTCGCGCGCTCACTCGGGGTCTACCTCGAGGGTGAGGCGCTCGATGAAGTCGACGCGCGCGGCCGTCCCGTGGTGGACGATGCCTTCCTGGTGCTGTTCAACGCGCATCACGAGCCGGTGCCGTTCCGGCTGCCGCAGTTCGGCGGCCGGTGGCGTCCCCTGATCGACACGGTGCAGCCGGATGGTCTCGCGGCGACCGCGACCCTCGGCGCGGGAGAGCTGTATCCGCTGCAGGGGCGCTCGCTGGCGCTGCTGCTGCACGTCAAGGGAGCCTCTTGAAGCGGTGCCATGCGATGCCCTTCGGGGCCGAGCTGGGGGACGACGGCACGACGCGCTTCCGGCTTTGGGCGCCACGCGCACGCGAGGTCGCCGTCGAGCTCACGTCGGGCGCGGCGCGGCGCACGGTGCCGCTCGCATCCGTCGGCAATGGCTGGTTCGAAGCGCGCATCGGGGACACCGCAGCGGGCACCCGCTACGCGTACCGCGTCGATGCCGGCGACGCCGTGGCCGATCCGGCATCGCGGTGCAATCCCGACGACGTGCATGCGCCCAGCAGCGTGGTGGATCCATGCGCCTATGACTGGCGCGATGCAGCGTGGCGCGGGCGACCGTGGCACGAGGCGGTCGTGTACGAGCTGCACGTGGGCACGTTCACGCCCGCCGGAACCTTCGCCGCAGTGATCGACCGCCTCGATTACCTGGTTGCGCTCGGCGTCACCGCGATCGAGCTGATGCCGGTCGCCGATTTCCCGGGACAGCGCAACTGGGGTTACGACGGGGTGCTCCTGTTTGCGCCCGACGCGACCTACGGCACCCCCGGGGATCTCAAGCGCCTGGTCGACGCGGCCCACGAGCGCGGGCTGATGGTGCTGCTCGACGTCGTCTACAACCACTTCGGCCCCGAAGGCAACTACCTTCACGCGATCGCGCCGGACTTCTTCAACCCCGCGCATCACACGCCGTGGGGCGCCGCCATCAATTTCGACGGCGCGAACAACCGCGGCGTGCGCGACTTCTTCATCCACAACGCGCTCTACTGGCTGGAGGAGTTCCACTGCGACGGACTGCGCTTCGATGCCGTGCATGCGATCGTCGACACATCCGCGAACGACATTCTGGAGGAGCTCACCGCTACGGTGCGCCGCGAGCTCGCCGCGCATCGCCACGTGCATCTCGTCTTCGAGAATGACCGCAACGCGGCGCGCTACCTCACGCGTGACCCGCACGGCATCCCGGAGCACGCCACCGCGCAATGGAACGACGACGCGCACCACGCGGCGCACGCGCTCGTCACCCACGAGCGCGACGGGTACTACGCCGATTACGCCGAGCACCCGCTGAAGGATTTCGGCCGCGCCCTCGCCGAAGGCTTCGTTCACCAGGGTGACTGGTCGGCGTTTCGCTCCGCGGCGCGCGGGGAGCCGAGCGCGCATCTGCCGTCGCTTGCCTTCATCAATTTCCTGCAGAACCACGACCAGATCGGCAACCGCGCCTTTGGCGAGCGGATCACGACGCTCGCCGATCCGGTGCGTGTGCGTGCAGCCGTTGCATGCCTCCTGCTCGCGCCATCGCCGCCGATGCTCTTCATGGGCGAGGAGTTCGCGGCGAGCACGCCCTTCCTGTTCTTCTGTGATTTCGGCGCCGAGCTCGCCGCTGCCGTGACGCACGGCCGGCGCGAGGAATTCAGCCGCTTCGCGCGCTTTGGCGACGAGAGCGCGCGCGAGCGCATTCCCGATCCCAACGCCGTGACGACGTTCGAGGCGAGCCGCCTGCGCTGGGCGGAGATGGAACGCGCGCCGCATGCCGGATGGCTGGCGTTCTATCGCCACTGTCTGGCCGTGCGGCGCAGCGAGCTCGTACCGCGCATGGCCAGGAACGGCGCCAGCAGCGGGCAATATGCCGTGACGGCTGGCGGCCTGCTCAAGGTGCGCTGGCGCCTCGACGATGGCAGTGACTGGCGTCTCGATGCCAATTTCGGCTCGAGCGACGTGCATGCGGAGGCCGTCCCCCGGGTCGTGCTGTCGGTGAATCTGGACGACGCCTCGCGCGCAGCCCTGCCGCCCTGCGCCGTGCGCGTGAGCAGCAACGCATCCGGTGCGCCGTTACCGAGCGGCGGGCTTGCGTGAACGACGCGCTGCTTCGCCTTGCGGCGCTGCATGGCATCGTCTCCGAGTACACCGATAACTGGGGCCAGGTCCATCGTGCGTCGCCCGCGACGATGCGCGCGCTGCTGCGCGCCATGGGAGTCGACGTCGCGGACGAGGAAGGTGCGGCGGCGGCATTGCATCGAATGGACGCCGAGCGATGGGCGGAAGTGGTGCCGCCGGTCATCGTGTGGCGGCCCGGGCGTCCGTGCGAGGTTGTCCTGCACCTGACCGCGGACCACCTGCAGCGCCCGCTGCGTTTTCGCATCGATGAAGAGAACGGGGCCGCGCACGAGGGCGCGATCGATCCCGCCGCGCTGGTCGAGGTGGAGCGCGCCAGCGGAGCATCGACGCACCGGGCCTGCCGTCTGACGATCGATGCCGCACTGCCGGACGGCTATCACCGTCTCGCCGTGCTCGCCGACGCCGAGTCGCTCGGCGCCGCGCAGCTGATCGTGGCCCCGGCAACGTGTTACGAGCCGCCATCCCTCGCGGCAGGCAATCGCGTTTTCGGGCCGACGGTCCAGCTCTATGGCGTCACGTCGCACCGCAACTGGGGCATGGGCGACTTCACCGACCTTGCAACGATCGTCGAGCAGTGGGGCGCGCAGGGGGCCGCGTTGGTGGGGGTCAATCCGCTGCATGCACTGTTCCCGCACGACGCCGCGCGGGCGAGCCCCTATAGTCCGTCGAGCCGGCTGTTCCTCAATACGCTGTATCTCGACGTCGAAGCCATCGCCGAGTTCGCCGAATGCGAGGAAGCGCGCCGCCGCGTAGCCGGCAGTGCCTTCCAGGCGCGGCTCGCGGAGCTGCGCTCCCGGACCTATGTCGACTATCGCGGCGTCGCTGCCGCGAAGCAGGAGATCCTGCAGCTCCTGGCGGCGCATTTCCGCGAGCACCACGTCGCCCGGTCCACGCCGCGCGCCGAGGCATTCCGCACGTTCGTCCTCCAGGGCGGCGAGGCGCTCGAGCGGCTTGCGATATTCGACGTGCTGCAGGCGCACCTGCATGCCGCCGATGCCAACGTCTGGGGCTGGCCCGCATGGCCGCGGGAATTTCGCACTCCCGACGCCCCGGCCGTCCAGCGCTTCACGCGCGAGCGGCGTGACGCGATCGATGCGGCGCTGTATCTGCAGTGGCAGGCCGACCTGCAATTGCAGGCCGCGGCGGAGAGAGCGCGCGATCATGCGATGGAGCTCGGCCTGTATCGCGACCTCGCGGTATCGATCGACCGCGGCGGGGCGGAAGCGTGGTCGAGCCAGTCGCTGTATGCGATCGCCGGCAGCGTCGGCGCGCCGCCGGACGCGTTCAGTCCGCAGGGGCAGGATTGGGGTCTGCCGCCGCTCGCTCCGAATGCGCTTCGGCGAACCGCCTACGCGCCGTTCATCGCCACCCTGCGCGCCAACATGCGCCATGCGGGCGCGCTGCGCATCGACCACGTGATGGGCCTCGCCCGGTTGTACTGGGTGCCCGAAGGTGCCAGCGCGGCGGACGGCGCGTACGTGCGCTATCCCCTCGACGACATGATGGCGGTGCTCGCTCTCGAGAGCCAGCGGCAGCGTTGTCTCGTCATCGGCGAGGACCTCGGCACCGTGCCACAGGAAATCCGCTCGGCGCTGCACGATGCGAAGGTGCTGTCGTATCGCCTGCTGTGGTTCGAGCGCGATGATCAGGGACGCTTCCTGCCGCCCGATCGCTATCCCGCACAGACCCTCGTGGCGGTGACCACCCATGACCTGCCGACCCTCGCTGGCTGGTGGGTGGGTCGCGACATCGATGCGCGTCAGGAACGCGGACTGTTCGCGCAGCCGGACACCGCCGCACACGAGCACGCGGAGCGCGCGCGTGATCGCGCCAACCTGCTCGAGGCGCTCGCCGCGGCCGGCATTGCGACGCCCGGCTGGCAACGTGGCATGCCGCCGCCGGCGATATGCTCGCCAGCCCTCGCCCGACGCATCCAGCAGTTCCTGGCAACCGCGCCCGCGCGGGTGATGGTGGTGCAGCTCGAGGATGTCGCCGGCGTCGAGGAGCAGGTCAATCTGCCGGGAACCACCGACTCGTATCCGAACTGGCAGCGCCGGCTGCCGCTTCCGCTCGAGCGCTGGATGGACGACGAACGCTTCGAGTCGCTCACACGCACGCTGCGGCGGGCACGGGCTGCGCCGGATGCCGGGGCGGAAGGTTCCCCGCACGCCGGCGCGCACGTGCCGCGCGCCACCTACCGGCTGCAGCTGCATCGCGACTTCACGCTGCGTGACGCCATCGCCATCGTGCCGTATCTTGCGGAGCTCGGCATCAGCGACGTGTATTGCTCGCCGTACCTGCGTGCACGGCCCGGGAGCCGTCACGGCTATGACATCGTGGATCACGCCGCGCTCAACCCCGAGATTGGCGACGCCACCGATCTCGACGCATTCGTCGCGACTCTTGCCAAGCACGGCATGAGTCATCTGCTCGACGTGGTGCCCAATCACATGGGGGTCATGGGCAGCGACAACGTCTGGTGGATGGACGTGCTGGAGAACGGCCCGGCGTCGATCTACGCCGATCACTTCGACATCGACTGGACACCGCGCGATGCCGCGGTCGGCGCACGCGTGCTCGTCCCCGTTCTGGGCGACCACTACGGCAACGTGCTCGAGCGCGGCGAGCTGCGCCTCGGCTTCGAGGCCGGGACGGGCGCCTTCGCCGTCCGTTACTACGATCACCGGCTGCCACTCGATCCGCGGACGTACCGACCGCTGCTCGAACGCGCGCGGCACTGCGCGGGTCATCTGGCACCCTCGGTGGCAACGCGCCTCGCCGGCCTGTTGAGTGGCCTGGAAGCACTGCCGCCGCGTCGTGCGGGTCCCGCGGCCCGGATGCAGGCCCGACACGAGGCGAAGGAAGCGCTGAAGGCGCAGCTCGCCCGCCTGGTGGCCGACAATCCGGCGTTGCAGGACGGCATCGCCAACGCCGTTGCGCGCTGGAATGGCACACCCGGCGATGCCGCATCCATGGAACCGTTGCACGAGCTCCTGGAGCAGCAGGCATTCCGCGTTGCCTTCTGGCGGGTGGCCTCCGACGAGATCAACTACCGCCGCTTTTTCGACATCAACGATCTCGCGGCACTGCGCACCGAGAACGACGCCGTCTTCGACGCCACGCATCGCTTCGTCATGGGCCTCGCCGCAGCGGGAAAGGTATCCGGGCTGCGCATCGATCATCCCGATGGCCTGCACGATCCCGCGCACTACTTCGAGCGCCTGCAGGTCGGGTATGCGCAGGCAATCGGCGCAAAGAGCGACGATGCGGCACGCGAGCGGCCGCTGTATGTGGTGGTGGAGAAGATCCTCGCCGGCCACGAGGAGCTTCCGCGCACCTGGGCGGTGCACGGCACCACCGGGTATCGCTTCGCGAACCTCGTGACCGGGATCTTCGTCGATGCGGCGGCGAAGACACGCGTGGACCGCGCCTGGCGCGTCTTCGTCCGTGAGGAGGCGGTGCATTTCGACACCGCGGTGCGCGAGGGCAAGCGCGCCGTCATGCAAAGCACCCTGGCGGCCGAGCTTACCGTGCTCACCCATCGCTTGCTGCAGATCGCCCGCACCGACCCGCACACCCGTGACTTCACCTTCAACGTGCTGCGCCAGGCGCTGATCGAGGTCACCGCGGCGTTTCCCGTCTATCGCACCTACGTCGGCGACCGGGTGGCGCCGCACGACCGCCGCCACATCGAATGGGCCGTGGCCCGCGCCCGGCGGCGCAGCCGGGCCGCCGACGTGAGCGTTTTCGATTTCGTGCGCACCGTGCTGCTCGTGTGCCCGCCCGCGCACGCCGGCGAAGCACTGCGCGGCGCGTATCGCGCGTTCGCGATGCGCTTCCAGCAATTCACCGCGCCGGTGACCGCCAAGGGAGTCGAGGACACCGCGCTGTACGTGTTCAACCGGCTCGTGTCGCTGAACGAGGTCGGGGGCGATCCGGACCGGTTCGGCACCAGTGTCTCGGCCTTTCACACCGCGAATGCGCATCGCGCCGAGCATTGGCCGCACACCCTCATCGCCACGTCGACGCACGACAACAAGCGTTCCGAGGACGTACGCGCACGCATCGATCTCATCTCCGAGATGCCCGGTGCATGGCGCCTGCTCGTGCGCCGCTGGAGCCGCATCAACCGCAGCAAGAAGCGCTTGCAGGAGGGGATCCCTGCTCCCAGCCGCAACGACGAATACCTGCTGTACCAGACGCTGCTCGGCAGCCTGCCCCCGGGCGACCTGGACGCGGACGCACTCGACGCCTATCGCGAGCGCATCAAGGCCTACGTGATCAAGGCGGCGCGCGAGGCGAAGGTGAACACGAGCTGGATCAACGTCAACGCGGAATACGAAGGCGCGCTGACGGGCTTCGTCGACGGCCTGCTCGCAGCGGGGGAGCGCAACCTGTTTCTCGACGACCTGCGCAGCCAGCGTGCGTTCTTTTCGTGGTTCGGCATGCTGAACAGCATTGGCATGGCGGCGCTCAAGATGACTTCGCCGGGCGTGCCGGACATCTACCAGGGCAACGAGTTGCTCGATTTCAGCCTGGTGGACCCGGACAATCGCCGTGCCGTGGATTACGCTGCGCGGCAGGCGGCACTGGCCAGTCTGCGCAGCATGTCGCATGCGCCGGGAGCGAGGCTTGCGGCAGACGTGCGCGCGCTGTTCGACTCGTTCGAGGATGGGCGCACGAAGCTCTGGGCGATCTGGAAGGTGCTGCAATTGCGCCAAGAGCGTCCCGCGCTGTTCCGCGACGGCGGCTACACGCCCCTGGCAGCGGGCGGCGACCACGAACGCCACGTGGTCGCGTTCGCGCGCGAGCACGATGACGAGCATTGCATCGTCGTGTGCGGGCGCCTTTTCGCCTCGCTCGGCCTCGACGCGGGTGCGCTGCCCGTGGGGGAGCCGGTGTGGCACGAGACCACGGTGGCGCTGCCGGCCCATCATGCCTCGCGCTATCGCGATGTCTTCACCGAACGCGAAGTCGCCGTGCACGGCGAGCAGCTAGCCGTGCGCGATGTGCTTACCGACTTCCCGGTGGCCCTGCTGGTGCCGTGGTAACCGGATACGCGACGCGTCACCGCGCTCGCCGCCATGTCGGCGCGGCTTCAGCCTGACCTGCGATGCACTCTGAAGCAAGCCCCGTCCATTCCCTGTGGGCCAGGCTTCAGCCTGACATGCACGCCGATCGCATTTGCTATATTCACTCTCTCACTACCATGGTGGAGAGCACGCGATGGCCGGCAGACTCGAAGGGAAGACAGCGCTCATCACGGCGGCGGGACAGGGCATCGGCGAAGCCACCGCGCGGGCGATGGCGCGGGAAGGCGCGCAGGTGTACGCGACCGACGTGAACGCCAAGCTCCTGGAACGCCTGCAGGGCACGCCCAATATCCACCCACGCCAGCTCGATGTGCTCGACGACGCGGCGATCGCACGCACGTGTGACGAGCTGCCGCCGCTGCAGATTCTCTTCAATTGCGCCGGTTACGTGCACAACGGCACGGTGCTCGACTGCACGCCGAAGGACTGGGATTTCAGCTTCAATCTCAACGTGCGCGCGATGTACATGATGATTCGCTGCGCGCTCCCCAAGATGCTGGCGCACTACGAGACCAACCGCGTCGGCGCCAGCATCATCAACATGAGCTCGGTCGCGTCGAGCCTGAAGGGGCTGCCGAACCGCTTCGTTTACGGCACCTCGAAGGCGGCTGTCGTGGGTCTCACCAAGTCGATCGCCGCCGACTTCGTCATGAAGGGCGTGCGCTGCAACGCGATCGCGCCCGGCACCGTCGACACGCCATCGCTGCACGAACGCATCAATTCGTTTCCGGATCCGGTGGAAGCGCGCAGAAACTTCATCGCGCGCCAGCCGATGGGGCGACTCGCCAAGGCCGAGGAGATCGCGCCCATCGTGGTGTTCCTGGCCTCCGACGAGGCAGCCTTCGCGACCGGCAACATCTACTCGGTCGATGGCGGCATGACGATCTAGCAATCCCAGGGCCCGTCGTGGCGCACGAGCCATGCGGCGCATGCGCCGCCGCGGCGACGCCTCAGGCGAGCAGTGCGGGATTGCCCCGCCACATCGCCCACGTGAGCGCCGTGGCGAAACCCACCCACGCGAGGTAGGGCAGCAGCAGGGCGCCGGCCAGAGGCCGCGCGCGCCAGAACAGCGCCACGGTGGCCAGCACCAGCACGCTGAGGATCACGATTTCCACGAACGCGAGGGCGCCCTGCCGCCAGGCAAAGAAGAGCCAGGTCCAGAGCGCGTTGGCCAGCAACTGCACGACGAACACCACCAGCGCTGCGCGCGTGGCGCGGACCATGCGCTCGCGCCATACCAGCCACGCGGCGAGACCCATCAGCACGTAGAGCACGCTCCATACCGGCGCGAAGATCCATGGCGGGGGCGCCCACGCCGGGCGCGCGAGCTGCTGGTAGAAACTTCCGGCATCGGCCGACGCGATGGCGCCAACGGCTCCTGCGGCGAGGCTGACCAGAAGCCAGCCAAGGAGCGCGGGCAGTTGCGTCGAGCGGAAAGCGCTGGCGGGAGAAGTCATCGCTGCCATTGACCGGTGCACGGACGTGCCGAGGCCGTCCGGCGCACGGGCTGGCTGTCAGCGCCGCTGAAGGGCGGGCCGGAGCCGCAGCCTGCCGACGCTATGAGGTCGGCGTCTCCGTGCCGGGCGGCGTGCCAGCCTCCGGCGATTCGGCCGGCGTATCGGGCGTACCGGCCTTCTTCTGGCGCTTCTCTTCCTTCTTGCGTTGCTTGGCGAGGTCGCGCTGTCTCTTGGCGAATGCGTAGTTTGGCTTTGCCAATGAATCCCCCCTTGGGTCCGAGCGAAAGCACCCAGAGTACGTCATTTCGGGGGCTCCGTGCAGGCGGACACGGCGGCTCGGCGCGCTACTCCCGCGCTCGCGGTGCGTTTTCGCCGCGGTTTGCCAAACGATTCGGGCGCCTGGCGCCAGCACGGGTGCTGCTTTGGTTAAAATGACGGTCCGCTGCACCCCACCCCTCTCCACAAGGCAAGAAGATGAAACTCGTACGCTATGGCCCCCCGGGCAAGGAAAAGCCCGGCCTGATCGACGCCGACGGCAATCTGCGCGACCTTTCGCGCAAGATCAAGGACATCAACAGCGAGACGCTCGCCCCGGCGACGCTCAAGGAGCTCGCGCGTCTCGACACGCGCCGTCTGCCGCTGGTGAAGGGGCGGCAGCGCCTCGGTCCCTGCATCGCGCAGCCGTCGAAGTTCCTGGCCATCGGGCTCAACTACGAGGATCACGCGAAGGAAACCGGGATGCCCATCCCGGAGAATCCGATCCTGTTCTACAAGTCGCCTTCCTCGATCGTCGGTGCGAACGACAACATCATGCTGCCGAAGGATTCGACGCATACCGACTGGGAGGTCGAGCTCGGCATCGTGATCGGCCGCAAGGCGAGCCACGTCGAGCCGAAGGACGCGCTCAAGTACGTCGCCGGCTACTGCATCATCAACGATGTGTCGGAGCGCGAGTACCAGATGAAGCGCAGCGCGCAGCAATGGAGCAAGGGCAAGGGCTGCGACACGTTCGGCCCGATCGGCCCCTGGCTCGTGACCACCGACGAGATCCGCGACCCGCAGAACCTCGACATGTGGCTGGACGTCAACGGTCAGCGCAAGCAGACCGGGAACACGCGCACGATGATCTTCGGCGCGGCCGAGGTCGTTTCCGACACCTCGAAATACATGACGCTCCTGCCCGGTGACGTGATCGCCACCGGCACACCCCCGGGCGTCGGGATGGGCATGAAGCCGCAGCCCCAATTCCTGAAGGAAGGGGACGTCGTCACCCTCGGCATCCAGGGTCTCGGCGAACAGAAGCAGAAAGTCGTCGGCTGGAAGAAGACGCGCTGAACGCGTTCCTCCCCGGGCACGCCGGCGTTCGCGCCGGCGTTTTCTTTTGCTCCGGACGTTGGCGCGATTCGCGCTGCGGACACCGGCGTGCTGCAGAATGCGGTTAAGCGGCAGCCTCGTTCGAGGCCGCCATTGACCTACAGTAGCCTTTCGCCCTCGCGACACCGCAATGTCGATCACCTCGCTCACCCGCCCCGACCCGTTGTATCCGCCGCTCGAGCCGTACACGACCGGACGGCTGGCGGTCGGTCCGCTCCATTCCCTGTACTGGGAAGCATGCGGCAACCCGGGCGGCGTGCCGGTCCTGTTCCTGCACGGCGGGCCCGGCGGTGGTTGTCTCCCCCACCACCGCCGCTTCTTCGATCCGGCGTTCTGGCAGATCATCCTGGTCGATCAGCGCGGCGCCGGCCGCTCGACGCCGGCCGCGGAACTCACCGACAACACCACCGCACACCTCGTCGACGATCTCGAACGCCTGCGCACCATGCTGCGCGTCGAGCGCTGGATGCTGTTCGGTGGCTCGTGGGGATCGACCCTCGCCCTCGCCTACGCGCAGACGTACCCGGAGCGCTGCACCGGGCTGGTGCTGCGCGGCATCTTTCTCGCGCGGCGAACCGAGCTCGACTGGTTCATGCACGGGATGGGCACCATCTTTCCCGAAGCGGCACGCGCCTTCCTGGAATTCCTCCCCATCGATGAGCGCATCGACGTGCTGCGCAGCTATTACACCCGCCTGACCGATCCCGATCCGGCGGTGCACCTCGCGGCCGCGCGCGCCTGGGATCGCTACGAGTCCGCATGCTCGACGCTGCTGCCGCAGCAGGAAACCCCCAATCGCCTCGACAACGATGCGAGCGCCCTGGCCATCGCCCGCATCGAGGCGCATTACTTCACGCATCAGGCGTTCATGCCTGAAGACGCCCTGCTCGACGGCGTGCAGCGTATCCGGCATCTGCCCTGCGCCATCGTGCAGGGCCGCTACGACGTGGTCTGTCCGATCACCACCGCCGACGCCCTCGCGCGTGCCTGGCCCGAAGCGGAATACATGGTCGTGCCGGATGCGGGCCACTCGGTGCGCGAGCCGGGGATCGCGCGCGAGCTGGTCGCGGCGGTAGCGCGCATGCAGGTTCGTCATGCACGTCCACGGCTGGTGCGCGAGGCAGGTCTCTCCTGATTGCCGGAATGAGCGAGGGCGCGGGCAACGAGCGCTGGCTCGAGCGCAGCCGGGCCGCGGTGTGGCATCCGTGCACGCAGATGAAGGTTCACGAAGCGCTGCCGCTCGTGCCGATCGCCCGCGGTGACGGCGCGTGGCTGTACGACTTCGACGGCCGCCGTTACCTCGATGCGGTGAGCTCGTGGTGGGTGAACCTGTTCGGCCATTGCCATCCGCGCATCAACGCGGCGCTGACGGCCCAGCTCGCCGAGCTCGAGCACGTCATGCTCGCCGGCTTCACGCACCGGCCGGTGGTGGAGCTGTCGGAGCGGCTGGCGGCCCTTGCTCCGCAGGGACTCGGCCACGCGTTCTACGGGTCCGACGGCGCCTCCGCCGTGGAAATCGCGCTGAAGATGGCGTTCCATTACTGGCGCAACCACGGACGCCAGGACAAGACGACCTTCCTGAGCCTGACCGGCAGCTATCACGGCGAAACGCTTGGTGCGCTCGCCGTCACCGACGTGCCGCTCTTCCGCGACACGTACGCTCCGCTCCTTGCCCGCCACGCGCGCGTCCCGGCACCAGACCCAGCCGCGTATGGCCAGGGCGAGACCGCCGCGCGCGCCGCCGCGCATCGGGCCGCCGACGCGCTCGATGCCCATCTCGCACGACACCACGCGACGACGGCCGCCATGATCCTCGAGCCGCTGGTGCAGGGCGCCACCGGCATGGCGATGTATCACCCGGAGTATCTTGCCCGGACGCGGGCGGCATGCACACGGCACGAGGTGCTCCTCATCGCCGACGAGATCATGACCGGCTTCGGCCGCACAGGCTCGCTCTTCGCGTGGGAACAGGCGCGCGCACCGGCGCCGGACCTCATGTGCCTGTCCAAGGGCCTGACCGGGGGATATCTGCCGTTGTCGGTCGTGCTCGCGAGCGATGCCGTGTTCGATGCGTTCTACGACGACGCACCGGCGCGCGGCTTCCTGCACTCGCATTCCTACACGGGCAATGCGCTCGCCTGCCGCGCCGCGTTGGCCGTGCTGGATATCTTCCGGGATGAAGACGTCATTGCCCGGAATCGCGCGCGCGCCGCAACGTGGGGCGTGCTCGCGACGCCCTTGCGTGAGCACCGGAAGGTGCGTGACTTCCGGCAGCGCGGCATGATCGTGGCCTTCGAGGTCGAGAGCACACGCACCGACTTCCCGCGCTGGTGCTTCGCGCGCGGCCTGGAGCGCGAGCTGATGCTGCGCCCCATTGGCCCAACCGTGTACTTCATGCCGCCGTACGTCACGACCGATGCCGAATACGCCCATCTCGTGGCCGGGATGCATGCGATCCTCGACGATGCCTGATACGGCGCAACGCGATTCTGCTGCACCGTGGCAGGGAGGCATTGGCGACGCGACGCGACCCGATGGAAGGCGCGTGCGCGGAAGGGCGCGCCCTGCCCTCGCGCTCGTGGCGCTGACGGTATCGCTGGCTGCATTGTTGTCGGCAACTCCCGTACACGCTGCGCTGCCGCGCGCGGTGGGCCGCGCTTTTCTCGACCAGGGCGTGCCCCTCAACGCAGTGTCGATCGTGGTGCAGGACGTCACCGCGTGGCGGCCATTGTTCGCCCATCGGCCGGACAAGGCGATGAGTGCGGCTTCGGTGATGAAGCTCGTCACCACCTACGCGGCGCTCGGCATGCTCGGTGCGGACTACCGGTGGCGCACCGAAGCGTACCTCGACGGCCCGCTGGAAGGCGGCGTACTCAAGGGCGATCTCGTGCTGAAGGGCCACGGCGACCCGAAGATCACGATCGAGCAGTGGCAGTCGTTCATGGCAGAGCTGCGGGCGAGGGGGCTCGAGCGCATCGACGGTGACCTGGTGCTCGACCGCAGCGACTTCGCCCTGCCGCCGCACGACCGCGCGGCATTCGACGGGGCGCCGCTGCGTCCCTATAACGTCGGGCCCGACGCCCTGCTCGTGAACTTCAACACGGTTCGTTTTTCGTTCACGCCAAATACCGATGCCAGCGCGACGACGCTGCTGGTCGAGCCGCTGCTGCCGGAGATCCACGTCTCGGGGCCGCCGGGGCTCAGCCAGGAACCCTGCGAGGACTGGCGCAGCCGCTTGTTCGCGATCTTTCGCGATGCGCACACCGCCGCGGAGGTGACTTTCGCCGGGAGCTTCCCCGCGAGTTGCGGCGAGCGTTCCTGGTACGTGGCCCTGCTGGACACGCCCGCCTACGCCTACGCGATGTTCGCGCATTACTTCGAGGCCGCGGGTGGGGAGTTTCACGGCGGATGGCGCGCCGGCAACGCGCCCGCCGGGGCGGCGCCTTTCGCAGTGCTCGAATCGCCGCCGCTCTACGATATCGTGCGCGACGTGAACAAGCTCTCCAACAACGTCATGGCGCGGCAGATCTTCCTCACGCTGGCGCTCCACGATGGTCCACCGCCGGCAACGACCGCGCACGCGGCCGCGGCGATCCAGCGCTGGCTGCGCGCCCGCAAGGTCGCGATGCCGCGGCTGTTGCTCGAAAATGGTTCCGGACTGTCGCGGACGGAGCGCGTGAGCGCAGGCGGACTCGCGCGGTTGCTGCTGTCCGCCGAACACAGCGCGGTGCGCGAGGAGTTCACCACGTCGCTGGCGGTCGCCGCCACCGATGGCACCGTCGAGCGGCGCTTCCAGAACGGCGGCGTGGCCGGCCAGGCGCTGCTCAAGACCGGTACTCTGGAAGGCGTGCGCGCACTCGCGGGGTATGTCCTCGATGCCCAGGGCCACCGCTGGGTCGTCGTCGCGCTCGTCAATCACCCGCGCGCCGAACGGGCGCAACCGGCGCTCGAAGCCCTGGTCCAATGGGTCTATCGCGAGGGCGGCGCCTGGGCACGAGCCAGCGCGCACTGAAGGAGTCCTGCAATGCTGCTGCTGCATCTGCTCGCCGAGCAGAAGATCGAGGAAGCGATGCGCGACGGCGCGTTCGACGATCTGCCGGGCCAGGGCAAGCCCCTCGACCTCGATGATGACCGGCTGGTGCCGGAGGATGCGCGCGTCGCCTATCGCATCCTGAAGAATGCCGGCTTCGTGCCGCCCGAACTGGAGCAGCGCAAGGAGATCGCGGACCTGCGCCGCCTGATGGCCACGGTCGTGGAGGACGGTGAACGCAAACGCGCCACCGCACGCCTGGCGATCCTCGAGGCAGCGCTCGAAGCGCGCGGTCGCGGCGGATCGCTCCGGCGCGAACCGGGTTACCGCGCGCGGCTCCTCGAACGACTGTCGCGCAAGTGACCAGGCTGCTCCCGGCGCGCGTCGACCGCGCCGGGCCGGGTTGCCGTCACATGCCGGGAACGGGGCGATTGTCCTTGAACAGCAGGTAACCCTTGATCACCCGGTAGATCACCCAGATCGACCCGATCGCCCAGATGAGGAGCGCGATCGGAATGCCGATGAGGATGAGGCCGAGGGTCACGAGGAAGAGCCCGCCCACGAGCCCCCACAGCAGCGAGTACCAGAATGTCCGGATGAGCCAGCGCAGATGCGATGCCACCCAGGTGCCCTGTGCTTCGTCGCGCTTCACGTACGCGATCACCACGGCAACGATCCCGAGAAGCCCGAAGAGCGGCATGGCGACAGGGAAGCCCGACGAGATGAGAGCCGCAACGGCACCGACGCCGAAGAGCGCGTAGACGATCAGCGTCGCGGTGATCGGCGGCTCCCGCGTGAGATCGGTGCGCGATGCCACTTGGGGTGCGGGGAAATCGGCCATGGAAACCTCCGTCAGGCGCCGGCTGGGCGCACCGCGATAGATGCGGGCCCGCGGCGCCGGTTCAAGCGCCCGCAACCGGATCAGTACGGCCGGCCGTCCTTGTGCGCGGCGACTGTCCCATCCTCGCGCTCGATCCACAGCAGATCGTCGTCGGGGTAGAAACAACTGTCGCCCGGCATCCGACTGCCGACCTCCAGGTAGGTCGCCGGACGATGGCTGCGGTTCAGCATATGGTGCGCGTCGCGCGTTCCGGCCGGATAGCCGGCGCACATCCCCGCCGTGAGGACCTGTTCGCCAGCGTCCGTGACCAGCACGACCTCGCCGGACAGCACGTACACGAACTCGTCCTCGAGCGTATGCCGGTGCCGCAGCGCGGACTGGCCACCAGGGCCGAGACTGACGAGATTCACGCCGAATTTCGTGAGTCCGCAGGCGTCGCCGAGCTGGCGCTTCGCCCGATCGCCCATGCGCGAGCGAAAGGGCTCCGGATAACTGGACCCGCGGCGCTCCGGAACCTCCGCGGGATCGAGAGCAGGCAGACGCAGCGTGGGCATGGGTTCCTCCGCAGAAAACTGCGCGAACTATACCGTCCGGGCGACCGTCTGTCGCACAGCGAGGGCAAATTGCCCGAGCCTATAATGAGGGCTGACACGGCTCCGGGCTGGCTGGCATGCACCCGCAACGGCCGTGGCATGCACTCGCAACAGCCGTGCCGCGCACGGCCTGACACAGGAGATCCTCATGGCCGAAACCGAAACCATCCGCGACCGTCTGGTGGACGAAGTCGCATCCGTCGTTTCCGACGCACAGGACATGCTGCAGCGTGCGAACAGCGAGACGGCCGAGAAGGCGCGCGCCCTGCGCTCCGACGTCGAAGCACAGCTGCTGCGCGCCAAGTTGCGCCTGCAGGAGCTCCAGGGCAAGGCCGTCGAACGTACGCGCGCCGCCGCACAGGTTACCGACGCCTACGTGCGGGAAAATCCGTGGCAGGTGCTGGGGGCAGCAGCGCTGGTCGGTTTTCTGGTCGGCGTGGCAATCAGTCGACGCGATTGAGGCTGCGCGGCTGAACCTCGCCTGCATACGCATGCGGGTTTCACGATGGGTCATGCGCTGCCGTCGCGCGGATCGGTCGTAGGATCCTCTGTCTTGCAGGTCAGGCGTCGGCCTGGTCCGAGCGCGCTGGCGAGGACTCGATGCTCGTCTGAGCGCGGGCGCGCCCCGACCGTGTTGTGGGCCAAGCTTAAGCCTCACGCTTTCCTCACAACCCGAGTTCTTTCCATCGTGCATCGACACGCGCTTTCACCGCCGCATCCATGGTGATCGGCCGTCCCCACGCGCGGGTTGTTTCGCCCGGCCACTTGTTGGTCGCGTCGATCCCCATCTTCGAGCCGAGGCCCGACACCGGCGACGCGAAGTCGAGATAGTCGATCGGCGTCGATTCGACCAGCAACGTGTCGCGCGCGGGGTCGACGCGCGTGGTCCACGCCCACACCACTTCCTTCCAGTTGCGGATGTCGATGTCGTCGTCGGTGACGATGATGATCTTCGTGTACATGAACTGCCGCAGGAAGCTCCACACGCCGAACATCACGCGCTTGGCGTGACCGGGGTACTGCTTTTTCAGCGCGACCACCGCCAGCCGGTACGAGCACCCTTCCGGCGGCAGGTAGAAATCGGCGATCTCCGGAAACTGCTTCTGCAGCAGCGGCACGAATACTTCGTTCAGCGCCACGCCGAGCACGGCCGGCTCGTCCGGCGGCTTGCCCGTATAGGTCGAGTGGTAGATCGGGTCGCGGCGCATCGTGATGCGCGCGATCGTGAGGACCGGAAAGCGCTCGACCTCGTTGTAGTACCCCGTGTGGTCACCGAACGGGCCTTCGGGCGCCGTCTCGTATCCGCTGGCATCACCCGCATCCGGCTGCAGGAAGCCTTCGAGCACGATCTCCGTCGACGCGGGGACCTGCAGGTCGTGCGACAGGCACTTGACGATCTCGGTGCGCGACCCGCGCAGGAGGCCTGCGAACTGGTACTCCGACAGCGTGTCGGGCACCGGCGTGACCCCGCCAAGGATCGTTGCCGGATCGGCGCCGAGTGCCACGGCGACCGGGAAGGGCGTGCCCGGATGAAGCCGCGCGTGATCGCGAAAATCGAGCGCGCCGCCGCGATGTGCAAGCCAGCGCATGATCACCTTGTTGCGCCCGATCACCTGCTGGCGATAGATGCCGAGGTTCTGGCGCGTCTTCTCCGGCCCGCGCGTCACCGTAAGGCCCCAGGTGATGAGCGCACCCGCGTCGTCGGGCCAGCACGTCTGCACCGGCAGGCGCCCGAGATCGACGTCGTCGCCTTCCCAGACGATCTCCTGGCAGGGCCCGCTGCCGCGCAGCTTGGGCGCCATGTTGAGCACCTGCATGAGCACGGGGCGCGTGTTCTGCCACGCATCGCGCAGGCCCTTGGGCGGTTCGGGCTCCTTCAGGAACGCGAGCAGCGTGCCGACCTCCCGCAACGCCGCCGTGGATGTCTGGCCCATGCCGAGGGCCACGCGCTGCGGGGTGCCGAAGAGGTTGGCGAGCACCGGGATCGAATGCCCCTTGGGCCGCTCGAAGAGGAGTGCGGGGCCGCCCGCACGCAGCACCCGATCGCAGATCTCCGTCATCTCGAGATGCGGATCGACCTCTGCGCCGACGCGCCGCAGCTCGCCGCGTGAGGCGAGCTGCTGCATGAAGTCGCGCAGGTCGGTGTACTTCATGAGGCCGCTCTCAGGCCACGGCCCGCGGCACAGGGAGCCCGGCCATGCTGCCGGCCCGGCAACGCTGCCAGTTTCGGCCAGGGACGGCGCAGGCAATTGGCGAGCTCGATCGGCATGACGACTCCTCCGTGCTTGAAAAGGGGCTCGCGCCATTCGACGTGGTTCGACGTGCGGCATCCTACGTGCCGCATTCTACTTGGCGGCGCCTGCCACACCGCACCGTTGATCACGCAGCGAGGCTCTACAATGCGGCGATGGAGATCACCGCCCCGCCAGGCGTGCACGATGGTCGCTTCGTCGCTGCGCGACGCGTCGTCTTCTGCATCGTGCTCGCGAGCTACGTGCTGTCGTTCTTCCACCGCACCGCGCCGGCTGCGATCGCCGGCGAGCTGACCCGCGCGTTCTCCATCAGCGGTGCCGTGCTCGGCACCCTCGCTGCAACCTACTTCTATGTCTACACGCTGCTGCAGATCCCGGTCGGCGTGCTGGCCGACACCCTGGGACCACGGCGGATCGTCACCGTCGGATCGCTCATTGCGGCGGTCGGGTCGTTCGCCTTCGCGCTCGCGCCGGTGTGGGAAGTGGCGGCGCTCGGGCGCACGCTGGTCGGCATGGGCGTGGCCGTCGCCTTCATCGCCATCCTCAAGGTCAATGCCGTCTGGTTTCCGGCCAGCCGCTTCGCGACCGTGAACGGCGCGACCATGTTTGCCGGGAATCTGGGAGCCGTCGTCGCGGGCGCGCCCCTCGCCTGGATCGTGACCCAGACGTCGTGGCGCGTCGTGTTCGTGGGTTTGGGCGTGCTGTCCCTGGCGATCGCGGTCGCCACATGGCTCAAGGTGCGCGACCGCCCCGAGGACCTTGGCTTCGCACCGGTGCATGCGCCGCCTGCATCCGGCAACCGCATGCCATGGCGCGAGGCGCTCGCGAAGGTGTTGCGCAATCCCGCGACGTGGCCGGGCTTCTTCGTCAACATGGGCGTCGCCGGCACGTACTTGGCATTCGCGGGATTGTGGTCGGTGCCGTTTCTGCAGGACGTCTACGGCATGCCGCGCGTGCTCGCCGCACAGCACTCGAGCGCGCTGCTGCTCGGGGTCGCGATCGGGTCGATGATCGTCGGCATGCTGTCGGACCGGCTGCACAATCGGCGCGACGTGATGCGCGCGTACACGTTGCTCTACGCGCTTTCCTGGCTGCCCTGGCTGCTGCAGGTGCACTGGCCCGCGCCGGCGACGCTGGCGTGGTGCTTCCTCATGGGCCTGCTGATCCCCGGATTCGTGCTGACCTGGACGGTCGCCAAGGAAGTCAACCGACCGGAGCATTCCGGCATCGCCACCAGCGTGGTGAACGTCGGCATCTTTCTGGGCACCGGCATCCTGCAGCCGCTGGTTGGCTGGGTGCTCGATCGCGGCCGGGCGAGCGGCGATCTTGCGCTCGCCTGGGAGCACGCGATCATGATCTTCGCCGGTGCGGCCGCCTTCGGCGCCGCCTGTGCATGGCTGGTGCGCGAAAGCGCGCCGCAACGCCGCGCGTGACGCCTCAGATCACCGGGTTCGCGCCACCGTCCACCGGCACGATCGCGCCCGTGACGTAGCTCGCCAGCGGCGAGGCGAGGAACAGCGCCACGCGCGCGACCTCCTCGGCGGTGGCGTAACGGCCGAGCGGGATCTTCGCTTCTCCTCGCGTACGGAGGTCCGCTTCGGAGAGGCCCGTGGCGCGCGCCTCGGCGGCGAGTCCCTGCTGCACGCGCTCGGTGAGCGTCGCGCTGGGGTTGATGCCGTTGATGCGAATGCCGCTGCGGCCGTACGCATTGGCGAGGCCGGTCGTGGCGAGCATCAGCGCCGCGTTGGCGGCACCGCCCGGGAGGTGCACGGGGTTGCCGACCTTGCCGCCCATGCCGATGATGTTGACGATCGCGCCGCGGCCGCGCTCGACCATGCCTGGCAGCACCGCATCCATGGCATGGATGTACGTGAAGTACTTCGCGTCCATGGCCGCGTGCCAGGCTTCGGCGTTGAGCTCCTTCGGTGGATAGCGGCGTGCCGCGCCGGCGGAATTGACGAGCACTTCGATCGGACCCAGCGCATCTTCCGCTTCGGCGACGGCGCGCTGCGCCTGTGCCGCGTCGCGCAGATCGGCTTCGATCGCGATCGCCCGGATACCGGCGAGCCGGGCCATCGCCGTGTCGAGATTCGTGCGGCTGCGCGACACGATGGCCACGCGCGCGCCCTCGGCTGCGAACGCCTCGGCGCAGGCGAGACCGATGCCTTTGCTGCCGCCCGTGACGAGCACCGGACGGTCGGTGAAATCGAGGTTCATGCTCATCGTGCTGCCCCTTTGTCTGGATTGTTCGCGCCCGCAACGGGCAGCGCGATGGCGGTGGCCCGGGTCACGGCACGCGCGGCCACGCCGAAAGCCGCGTGCCGAAATCGGCAACGATGCCGGCGAATACCGCCAGTCCCAGCCAGTGGTTGTGCAGGAACGCGCGGAAGCAGCCTTCACGCGTGCGGTCGTGGATCATCCACCCGTGCCACAGCGCAATGAGCGATGCCGCACCGAGGCCCGCGTAATAGTACGGGCCGAAAAAGCGCGTCCTGCCCACCCAGACCATGCCGGCGACGTAGACCGCGTAACACAGCATCACGGCCACGACATCGAACCGGCCGAAGAAGATCGCCGACGTCCTCAGCCCGAGGCGCAGGTCGTCATCGCGATCGACCATCGCATACTCGGTGTCGTACGCGATGACCCAGAAGAAGTTGATCAGCAGCAGCCACCACGCCAGCGGCACCGAGTCGTCGAACACCGCGGCGAAGGCCATCGGAATCCCGAAGGAGAAGGCGAGCCCGAGAAATGCCTGCGGCAGCGCGAAGAACCGCTTCGTGAACGGATACACCACGGAGATGACCACGGCCGGCAGCGAGAGCAGGACCGTCGTGCGATTGGTGGCGAGCACGAGCAGGAAGGCAAGGAAGGCGAGTACCGCCGCGACGAGCAGCGCTTCCCACGGCGCGATCGCGCCGGTGGCGAGCGGCCGCTCCGCGGTGCGCTTCACGTGCGGATCGAAGTGCCGGTCGGCCCAGTCGTTCATCGCGCAGCCGGCGGAACGCATGAGCAGCGTACCCATGGTGAACACGATGAGCTGCAGCAGCGTAGGCCGTCCTGCGGCGGCGATCCACAAGGCGGACAGCGTCGGCCACAGGAGCAGCAGCGTGCCGATCGGCTTGTCCAGGCGGACGAGTCGCTCGTACAGATCGAGGCGGCGGGCCACGCGCGTGCGCAGCGGCACCTGTGCGATGTCGCGCAAGCCGCCAGCCGGTTGCGGCCCCGGTCCCGGCATGTGACCGCTCATAGCGGCAGCGCCAGTTGCTTCTTCAGGTCGCGCGGTGCGATTTCCGCGAGCAGCCGCTGCGGCGTCGCATACCGAAGAACGACACGCAGCTCGCGCTTCATGCGCGCATTCGACAGGCGGCGCGATTCGCTCATGAACGACAGCAGCATCGGCGCGATCCGGTGCTCCGCCTCCTCCCAGGAAACGCGTGGCGGCCGAGGCAGGTGGAACGCGTCGGCGACGGCATCGAACCAGCCGCCCATCTTGAGCTCCGCGTCATCGCTCACGTTGTACGCGCGGTTGGGCAGCCCACGGAAGAGCGCAGCGACCGTGGCGCGGGCGAGGTCGTCGGCGTGGATGTGATTGGTGAACACGTCCTGATCGGCAGCCAGCACCGGCGTGCCCTGCCGGATGCGTTCCAGGGGAAGCCGTGTGGCGGTATAGATCCCCGGTGCGCGCAGGATGGCGAGCTTCACGCCCGTGCGCGCGGCCCATGTGCGCAGCAGGTCCTCCGCGGCGACGCGCCGGCGCGCGCGCGGCGTGTGCGCACGGCGCGGGCGGCGCTCGTCGATGCGGGCACCGGCACAATCGCCGTAGACGCCGGACGTGGAGATGTACACCAATCGCTGTGGTACGGTGCGGGCCCGCGTGAGAGCGGCGACCAGATGGCGGGTGCGCGGATCGTCGCGGCCCTCGCCCGGTGGCGGCGCGAAGTGCAGCACGGCGAACGGTGCAGCGCGCAGGCGCCGCAGCGTCGCCAAGCGATCGAGGTCGCCAAGAACCGGAATGACCCCGTGAGCGCGCAGTCGCGCCACTTCGTCGGCCCGGCGCGTGAGACCATAGAGCCTGACCTTGTGCCGCAGAAGGTCGGCGGTGCGCAACGCGATATCCCCGCAACCGATCAGCAGTACCCGGATCACCGTCGTCTCGCCCGCTCGAGGCACCGCGCCAGACTGGCGCATCCACCACCGCGCGAACGCGCGGCGTCATCGATCGATGCCCTTTCCGAATGCCGCACCAGATTACCATAAAGCCCAGTGACCACTCGTTCACCTGCGAGGAGGACACCACCATCCTGCAGGCGGCAATGGCCGCCGATCTCATGCTGCCGTACGGCTGCCGTAACGGCGCCTGCGGCACGTGCAAGGGCCTCATCCTGTCCGGGGACGTGGACTACGGCGAGCACCAGGCTTCGACGCTGACCGACGAAGAGAAGCGCCGCGGCCTGGCACTGTTCTGCTGCGCGCGGCCGCGCACCGATGTCGTCATCGAGGTCAAGGAAGTGCGGCGCGTGGGCGACCTGCAGATCAAGCGACTGCCGTGCCGGGTCGAGTCGATCGACAAGCCAGCCCCGGACGTCGCCATCGTCAAGCTCAAGCTGCCCGCCAACGAGCGCCTGCAATTCCTGGCCGGGCAGTACATCGACTTCCTGCTGAAGGATGGCCGCCGCCGCAGCTTCTCGCTGGCGACGCCGCCGCACGACGATGCGCTGCTCGAGCTGCACATCCGCCATGTGCCCGGGGGCGCGTTCACCGAGCAGCTGTTCACCCAGTACAAGGGCCGCGAAATCCTGCGCTTCGAAGGGCCGCTCGGCGCGTTCTATCTGCGCGAGGAATCGGACAAGCCGATCATCTTCGTGGCGGGCGGCACCGGATTCGCCCCGATCAAGGCCATGATCGAGCACGCGCTGCACCATCGTCATCAGCGCGAGATGGTCCTGTACTGGGGCGCGCGTGCCAGGCGCGACCTGTACATGCCGCATCTGCCGGGCCAGTGGCAGCGCGATCACGCGAACTTCACGTTCATCCCGGTGCTGTCGGAGCCCGCGCCCGGCGATGCGTGGCCGGGGCGGACGGGCCTCGTGCATCAGGCGGTGCTGGACGATTTTGCGGATCTCTCCGGTTATCAGGTGTATGCCTGTGGCGCACCGGGAATGATCGACGCGGCGCGCGCCACGTTCAGGGACCGCGGGTTGCCGGCAGACGAGTTCTACGCGGACAGCTTTACCTATGCGGCGCAGACCGAGGCACAGCGGTAGGGTGTGCAGGCGAGGCTTCAGTCTCGCGCAACATCGTCAGGCCGAGCCGCGACGTGCAACACCGATGGGCGCTTGCGCGATGTCATGATCCGTCACGTTGGCGGCTCGACATGCAGCACGAGCTGTCGTGTCGCCGGGTCGTAACGCAGCGTCACGTCCTTGCGGATGCGGATCAGGTCGACCTCGCCGATCCGGTCGTCCGGAATGTCGGACAGGTCGATCGCCGCCGGCCGTGCGCCGGGCGCGAGCAGTGCATCGCGATCGAACACCAGCCCGCGTTCGAAGCCGGTTCCAGGCTGCGCGGACACGAAGTACGCGATGCTGTTGCTGTTCATCGGCATGCCCGGGTCGGGATCGTTGTCGGCGCGGTTCTTCATCACCGCATTGCTGGCGACCTTCGGATACCGGTTGGTCGGCTCGAGGTTGATCACCGCCGATTCGATCCCGACGAGCACCGAGCGCGACCCCTGCATGGCCCAGGCCTCGGTCGCCGCGCCGAAGGCCCATTGGTGCACGCCGGAGCCATTGCGCGCGGCAAGCTGCGCGCCGACCGTAAAGTCGCGCAGTGGCTCGGCCGACCCGCCGATGCGCGTCACGTCGGCGCCGAAGGTGATGGCAATGCCCGGATCAGCGGGGCGCCAGATGGAGATGTAAGTCGGTGGAACGTCGGCGGCCTGGGCCAGCGAGGCCATGCCCAGCGCCAGGAGTCCTGCACGAAATATCCGGGTCATCGCTTCCTCCAGCGGGCGCCCGGACCGCCGTTCGGCACGAGCATCGATTGCTGCGATCGCGCGACCCGATGATCGGCGAGCGCCTCAGCCAGGCGCGGCAACCCGCTCTTCGGGACCGTGCTCCGCCTTGAGCGCGGCGAGCGCCAGGTTGAGCGCAGCCGCAAGGTGTGCATTGGCTTCCGCGGTGCGCCCCAGCCGCACGAGGAGCTCGCCCAGGGCCACGTGCGTGGCGTACGCGTTGTCGAGCGCGAGGCTGGCTTCGAGGTACGTCTGCGCCTTGCCCCAGAGCTGCTGGCGCTGGCACAGCACGCCGAGGGCGAACAGCAGCCGCGGATCCTGATTGTGCTCGGCGAGCCAGCTTTCCGCGACCTCGAGTTGCCGCGTGGTATCGGCCGGGCGGCACTCCGCGAAGGCGACGACGAGCTCCGGGGTCCACGTGCGTTCCAGCGAGCGCGCCAGGAGATCGGCCGCTTCGCGATCCTGGCCGAGCGCCACGAAACTGGCCGCCGCGGCGCGCGCGACCCGCGGCAATCGCTGATCCGCATCCGAAAGGCGGCTCCAGTAGCTGCGCAGTCCTGCCGCGTCGTGCCGACGCGCTTCGAGCTCGGCGGCGTGTGCAGTCGCGCGCACGACATCGGCTTCCGCGGCGCTGTAGACCTTGCGCTTCACCAGTTGATCGACCAGCGACGGCATCTCGGCGTAGCGTCCCGCAGCCTGCAGCGCCTTCAGTTCGAGGCGCAGCGCCGCCGTGTGCAATCCCGCTTCCTTGCGCAGCGCCTGCAGAATGGCCAGCGCCTCGGTCGGCTGCCCGCCGTCGAGGCGCATCTCCGCTTCCAGCATCAGGCGCGGCACGGCGAGGCTCGGCACCTGCGCATCGGCTCGCGAGAGCAGCGCCTGCGCCGCGCCGTAGTCACGGGTTTCGATGGCACCGCGTGCCGCAACCAGTGCGGCGATCCCGGACGACTGCGGTACGGCCAGCGCTTCCTCGGCCAGACGCCGCGCGCGCCCATAGCGGCCTTCGAGCAAGGCCACGACGGCGGCATCCTGACGCCCGCGTGCCCGGTCGAGTTGTTGCCGGCGCCGGAGGGCGCGCACCTGGCCCGGCAGCGCCACCGCTCGCTGCACGAGGCGAATGCCTGCGTACAGGCCGAAGAATCCCAGCAGGACGAGCAGGAGGAGCAGATTGAGTGAGAGCTCCACCCGATACGGCGGCGCGACGAACAGCGCGTAACCGTTGGTGAGCCGAAGCGCGAGGGCAATGCCAACCGCGGCGGCCGCCAGCAACAGGAACCAGAAGAGCGCGCGCACGGGAATCCCGGTCAGCGCGTGCCGCGCTCCGTGCCCGAGGCGCGATTCGGTGCACGTTCGGCGGAAAGACGCAGCACGCGGGCGGCATCCAGCGTGCGCGCGAGGTCGGGGACTTCCGTCGCCATCGGCGTGGCGGCAAGCTGCTTCAGTCCGGCCAGCGTGCTCTGGACCGGCCGCGAGCGCGTATCGAAATACTGCCGCAACCAGTTGTCGGCCGCGGCGATGTCGGCCTTGAACGTCGCATCATCGCGATTGAGCAGCGCGATGCGCGCGCTCAGCAAACGCAGCTTCAGGTTCTCGCGCAGGAAGTACTGCTGCGGCGGCGGCACCAGCGGCGCCGCCGGGCGGTCGGCGACCTCGATGCGGATGAGCTGGCGAATATCCGACCAGATGTCGCGAACGAGACGCCGCCACGGGGAGGATTCCTGCTCCACTGCCGCGGCGGCCGCTGCCGGTGCAGGAAGACGCTCGTCCATCGCCAGGGGCAGGCTGGCGACCGCCGCGAGCAGCTGGTCGAGCTTGAGGCTGAGGCCGCTGACGTCGACATACGGGACCGCCTTCAGCCGGTCGATGTCGCGGGCGAGCGCGCGGCGCAGGGGCAGGAACTGCGGCCGTTCGAGGCGCTGCAGCTTGGCGTCGGCGAGCTGCAGGGCGGCAAGCGCGGCCGGCACGTTCCCGGCAAGCTGCAGCTGCTGGCTGGCCACGAGCAGCACCTGCTCGATCTCCGTGAGCGCGATCTCGTCGCGGGAGGGCGCGAGATCGCGGTACAGGGCTTCGAGCGCGGCCTGCTGTTCCTGCGATTCCGCGATGCGGGTTTCGAGCAGCGTGACCTTGGCTTGGGTGTCGCGCAGGTCGGAGGCAAGCTGTCCCTGCGCTTTCGCCACACCCTGCGTGGCGCCGTCGAGCTGATCCAGCCGCCGCGCGATATCGGCCCGCAGCTGCTGCTCGGTGCGCCGGCCATCCAGCCAGACCGCACCGGCAACGAGCACGGCGACCAGCAGAGTGGCCGCCAGCAAGCCGCGCGTGACCACCCGGGGTGCGGCGATTTGCGGTCGAGTGCGGGCGGGGCGAGGCGCCGCGGTCGCCTCGGTAGATGCGGGTTCGCCGCCGCGCGGGGCTTCCGGCGCAGCCGTCCGGCCGTGCTCGGGAGAATTGGGGTCGGACATGGATAAGGAACCGCGGGACGCGACATTCTAGCAGGCGCCCCCTCTCGACCGCGCCGTACGCGCCCAACGGACGATCGACTACAATCGACGCGCCGCATCGCCCGGCCCGCCGGCGAGTTTCGCTCGGATGACCCTCATGCTGATCGCGCTCGCCGTTGTCGCCCTCGCCGTTGCTGCCGGGGTGGGGTACGCGTATGGTCGGCGCGCCTCTGCGGCCCGGGATGTCCGCCGCCATGCTGATGCGGACTTCGCAGCGCACGAACCCTCCATGCAGACCCATCCCGAACGCGCACCTGCGCCACCGCCCGCCGCTGCCCCGGGTCCCTTGACCGAAGAGCGCGCGCGCCTGGTACGCAGCTACGAAGCCGAGGCAACGCGTTTGCGCGGCGACCTGCTCGGTGCGGCGGCGGAACGTGCACACCTCCTCGAGCTCGCGGACGAGCGACGACAGCTCTTCCGCGAGCTTGCGACCACGCGCGGTGAGACGGCCCGCTACCGCCAACTCGTGATCGACATCGAGAACGACGCTCCGCCGCCGCTGCTGGGCGGACGCGGCACGCCGGACGATCTCAAGCTGATCGTCGGCATTGGCCCGGTCCTGGAACGAATGCTGCATCTGCTCGGCATCACCACCTACCGGCAAATCGCGCGCTGGACCGAGCGCGACATCGACGACTTCGACGCGCGCCTCGCTGAATTTCCCGGCCGGATCCGCCGTGACGCATGGGTGACGCAAGCGCGTGCCCTGCATCAGGGCCTGCACGGCGAGTCCCTCTAGGCTTCCCCGATCTTTCCTTCCGCGCTCCTGGCGCGGCGCATGTTCATGAGCGCAAAACACGATCCCGCACTGTCCGGCATGACCCCCGCTGCGCTGATCCCGGTCCTGGTGCTGACCCTCGTGTGGGGCTGCAACTGGCCCGTGCTGAAGATGGGCGTCAGCGAAATGCCGCCGCTGACCTTCCGCGCGTTCAGCCTGCCCTTCGCCGCGCTGGGCATGCTCGCGGTCGCCCGCCTTTCCGGAGATTCGATCCGCGTTCCGCGCGCACTCTGGGGCAGGCTCGCGACCCTCGCGCTGTTCAACATCGCGGGCTGGAATGGGCTGATCCTGTTCGGCGTGCAGCAGCTGCCCGCGGGGCGCAGCGCAATTCTTGCGTACACGATGCCCGTCTGGACGGTGCTCTTCTCGCTGTTCCTGCTGCACGAGCCGCTCTCGAAGCGCCGCATCGTCGGGCTCGTGCTCGGCATGATCGGGATGGCGCTCCTGCTCGGCGAAGATGCGCGGCACCTGCAGCGCACGCCCACGGCGGCGGTGCTCATCATCGCGGCCGCGGTGGCGTGGGCCTTCGGCACCGTGCTGCTGCGCAAATGGAAGCTGCCCATCCCGCAGAACACGCTTTCGGGCTGGATGATGCTGCTGGGCTGGCTGCCACTGTTCGTCGCCGCGCCATTCTTCGCACCATGGCCGAATCCGGCCTCGTTGTCGAACAACGCATGGTTCGCGATCGCGTACAACATCGTTCTCGCCGGCACGCTCGCGCACTGGGCCTGGTTCACCCTCGCGCGCACGCTCCCGGTCGCGATTTCGTCGATGGCATCGCTGCCCGTGCCGATCGTCGGCGTGTTCTCCGGGATGCTGTTGCTCGGCGAGCGTCCCGGTCCCGGCGAATGGGCCGCGCTCGGACTCGTGGTCGCGGCCATGGTCGCGGTCTTGTGGACGCCGAAACCAACACCTGCGCCGCTTGCACCGGACGATTGACTGCCGCGCGCTGGCGTCAAGGTTGCTGCCGGCCAGGCCGGACGTGACGGGTATCATTGGCACATGGCTGAAACCGATCGCGTCCGCCCGCGCTCTTCCCCGGTCGGCAGCGACCACGTCGAGCGCGAGACGCTGCGCCGACTGCGCCGCTACGCCGACCGCGAGAACGGCGCTATCGTCCGGCGCTTGCGCAGGCTCGATCGCGAGTGGGATATCGAACGCGTGCTCGCGCTCAACGCTGCCGTCGTCGGGCTCGCGGGGCTCGCACTCGGCGTGACGCGCGACCGGCGCTGGCTGGCGCTCCCCGGCGCGGTGTTCTCATTCCTGGCACTGCACGCGCTGCAGGGCTCGTGCCCGCCGGTGACGATCCTGCGCCAGCTCGGCGTGCGCACCCGGCGCGAGATCGAGCGCGAGCGGTATGCCCTCAAGGCGATGCGCGGGGACTTCGATGGCACTTCGCGCCGCTCGCAGGCCGCGTGGCGCGCGGTGCGCGACTAGCGTCGAGATCCGCGCGGCAAGCCCGCGGGTCCGGCTTCAGCCGAACACCTTGCACTGCGGATTTGTCGTCAGGCCGAAGCCCGACCGGCAGGACTACGCCGAGGCGAGTTCCGGGATGAGCGTCGGCAGCGGCTTGCCCGCGAACCATGCATCGAGGTTCGCCTTGCACAGGTCGCCCATGGCCTTGCGCGTCTCGTGCGTCGCGCTCCCGACGTGCGGGAGCAGCACGACGTTGTCCATCGACAGGAGCGGCGCGGGAATGTTCGGCTCGTCCGCGAAGACGTCGAGCCCGGCGCCCCTGATCGTCCCCTGCTGCAGCGCCTGCACGAGTGCCGCTTCGTCGATGATGGATCCGCGCGCGATGTTGACGATCGTGCCTTTCTTGCCGAGGGCCGCGAGCACGCTGGCATCGACGAGATTGCGCGTCACCGGCCCGCCGGGGCACGCGACCACGAAGAAGTCGGAGGCGGCCGCGAGTTCCTTGAGATCGGGAATGAAGCGATACGGCACGTCCTGGGGCTTGCGCCCGGTGTACGCGACGTTCATGCCCATGGCCCGCACGCGCTCCGCAATCGCCTTGCCGATGCGGCCCAGCCCGAGGATGCCGACGGTCTTGCCGCCGAGCTTGGTGGTCAGCTCGGGTCCGCGCTTCAGCCAGTCGCCCGCATGCACGAACCGGTTCAGCCGCACGAAGCCACGGCCAGTCATCAGAATGAGCCCGACTGCGACATCGGCGACATCATCGGTCAGCACGTCGGGCGTGTTGGTGACCTTGATCCCGCGCTTGCGGCAATAGTCGACCGGCACGCCGTCGTAGCCGACACCGAACACCGAGATGATTTCCAGCGCGGGCAGCGCATCGAGGAGCGACGGCGGCGTGTTGGTGCCGCCACCCTGCACCAGGCCACGCACGACACGGCCGGCCTCGCCGAGCAGGGCAGCCTTGTCCCGCGCCTGCACATAGTCATGGCAGTGATAGTCGGCGCGCAGCGGCCCGTAAAGGAAATCGGGCAACGGGGCGGTGACGATGATGTCGACGGGCATCGGGCTTCCGATCAGGCGGGACGCGTGGAGAACCATTCTAGCAATCCGGCCAGGAGTCCCGCATCGCCGGGTCCGGTGAGCACGCCATGCAGGCCGAGCTCGGCCGCGTGCGCGGCGATGCGCTCGTGGGGCACGAAGGTCGGCACGCTGCGCCAGCGCTCGCGCGTCGCGGACGGAAATACCGCGATCAGATTGTCGAGGCCCTCGCTCGACGTGACCGTCACGGCAGCGACGCGCCCGTCGGCGAAGGCGTCGTCGACACCGCGTGTCGAGCAATCCGGCTTCGCCCGCCGATAACACGCAACGTAGTCAACCGCTGCGCCGCGCTCCCGCAGCGCCTCGGCGAGCTCTTCGCGTCCGCCGTCACCCCGAAAGACCAGGACGCGCTTGCCGGCCGGGTGCGCGAATTCCGGAAGCGCCAGCAGCCCGGCGCTGTCCTGCCGGTCCGTCGGGCTGCGCACGTTCTGCAGGCCGAGTGTGCGCAGCGTTTCCGCAGTGCCCTGCCCGGGCGCGAACGCCACGAGCTGCGCGGGCCAGCGGCGCGGATCCGGCACGCCGTACTCGGCCGCGTTCGCGGACACGAACACCGCGTAGTCATAGCTCGCCAGCGCGGCATGCGCGCGGCGCAGAGGCGCCGCATCGGCGGGCGGCAAGATCACGATCGCCGGGAAAACGATGGGGGCACCACCGATCGCGGCGATTTTTTCGGCCAGTCCGCCCGCCTGCCGCGCCGGACGGGTGATGAGCACACCCGCGCCGCGCAGGGGCGATGAACGCGGATCGGTAGCGGAAGGCATCACACGCCGGACAGCGTGCGCCGGCGAATCAGGCGAGAAGACGACGCGCGTCGCGGGCGATGAAGTCTGCCGCCAGCGCGCTGCCGAGAGCGTCGGCTTCCTGCATGGTCGTCACCGGGGCCGACGCCTCGCCGCGAAGGATCTCGCTGCCATCGCGGCTCGCGAGAAAGCCGCGCAGCCATAGCTCGCCGAGACGCTCGACCGCGTGCGCGGCGATCGGTGTGTGGCAGTTGCCGGACAACGCCCGCGAAAACGCGCGTTCGGCCGTGGTCGCGAGGGTCGTCGCCTGATCGGCCAGTGGCTGCAGCGCGTCGATGACGTCCTGGCGATCGGCGCGGCATTCGAGGGCCAGCGCACCCTGCCCCACCGCAGGCAGGCTTTCCTCGGGATCGAGCGTGTACGCGATGCGGGCCTCGAAGCCGAGGCGCTTCAAGCCTGCGGCCGCAAGCACGATGGCATCGAAATGCCCCTCGTCGAGTTTGCGCAGGCGCGTATTGACGTTGCCCCGCAGGGGTTCGATCTTGAGCAGCGGGTCGCGCTCGCGCAACTGCGCCTCGCGCCGCAGGCTCGAGGTGCCAATGCGCGCGCCGCCAGGCAAGCCGGCGAGATCGACGTAGTGGTTCGACACGAGCGCATCGCGCGCATCCTCGCGCTCGGTGATCGCCGCGAGCGCGAAGCCTTCGGGCATCTCCATCGGCACGTCCTTGAGGGAGTGCACCGCGAAATCGGCACGCCCTTCGGCCATGGCGATCTCGAGCTCCTTGATGAACAGACCCTTGCCGCCGATATCGGCGAGCGCCTGGTCGAGCACGCGATCGCCCTGGGTGGTAAGGCCCAGCAGCTCGACCTCGCACGAGGGATACAATTCGAGCAGCCGCGCTCTGATGTGCTTGGCCTGCCACATCGCGAGAGCGGACTCGCGCGTCGCGATCACGAGACGGCGCGGGGACACGGAAGCCATGGGAAGCGGATGAAAGGCGCGGTGAAGGGATGACGGACGCGGAAACTGGCGGCGACGCTTTGCGGATGCAGCGGCGACGGATGTTGCAGTCCATTCTAGCATGCGCCGCAGGGGCGGCCGCGCTGCGCCCCCGCGCGGCGAGCCCCGCGCCGAAGGGTCACACCGTCAACCTGCCCGCCGCGCAGGATCTCCGCGCGGACGGTGCGATCAGCGCGCGCGATGGTGTCCCCGTGCTGCTCTTTTTCGATCGCGGGGATTGTCCGTACTGCGAACGGGCGCTGCGCGAATTCCTGGTCCCGATGGCGACAGGCGACGACTGGCGTGGCCGCGCCATCTACCGCCAGGTGGAGATCGACCAGACCGATCCGCTCGTCGATTTCGCCGGCGCGATGACGACGCACCGCGCCTTCGCGCAGCGTCACCGCATCGAGCTCACGCCCACGATCTACCTCGTCGACCGCACGGGCGCCGCGCTCGGCAAGCCGCTGGTCGGTCTCATGACGCCCGACTTCTACGGAGCGTATCTCGAGGACGCGATCGTGTCGGCGGCGGCGCGCCTGCGGGCCACCCCCAGAGGCTGACTGCGCGACGCGCGCGGCGATCACGGCAGGACATCACCAACCACGAGGGATCCTCATGCGTGTGGTCATCACCGGCGGCGCCGGCTTTCTGGGCAGCCGTCTTGCCCACGAGATATTGCGGCGCGGTCAGCTGACCGACGCCCGCGGGCAGCAATGCCGCGTCCGCGAGCTGGTGCTGGTCGACGTCGTGCCCGCCACCATCGCCGGCGATCCGCGCGTCACCAGCATCAGCGGCGACCTCGTGGATCGTTCACTCGTGGAGCGTGCGATCACCGCCGATACCGGCAGCGTCTTTCACCTCGCCGCGGTGGTGAGCGGCCAGGCCGAGGCGGAATTCGATGTCGGCATGCGCGTGAATCTCGACGCCACCCGCCTGCTGCTCGAGCGCTGCCGGGCGTGCACGTCGCCGCCGAAGGTCGTGTTCACCAGCTCGCTCGCGGTGTTCGGCGGTGCGTTGCCCGATCCGGTTCCGGACGACGCGCCGCTCATGCCGCAATCGTCCTACGGCACGCAGAAGGCGATGGGCGAGCTGCTGGTGTACGACATGACGCGCAAGGGTTTCATCGACGGGCGCTCGCTGCGCCTGCCGACGATCACGGTGCGGCCGGGCAAGCCGAACAAGGCGGCGTCCTCGTTCGCGAGCGGCATCATCCGCGAGCCCATGAGCGGGGTCGAGGCGATCTGCCCGGTGCGCGCGGAGACGCGCATGTGGGTGCAGTCACCGCGGGCGGTCATCGACAATCTGCTGACCGGACACGACGTCGCTGCCGACCGCTTCCGTTTCTCGCGCTCGGTCAACGTGCCGGGCATCAGCGTGTCCGTGCGGCAGATGGTCGATGCGCTGCGCCGCGTGGCCGGCGACGAAGTGGCCAACAGAGTTCGCTGGGAATACGACCCGGTCATCGACCGCATCGTGTCGACATGGCCGCCGGCATTCGACGCGCGCCAGGGACTCGCGCTCGGGATGCGTGCCGATGCGAGCTTCGATGCGATCGTGCAGGCGCACCGCGAGGACATGGCCGCGTAACGATCGCGAGTCGCAGGTCACGCGTGGGTCACGCCGCCACCGGCTCCACCGCGGCGAGCGCCTCCTCGAAGATCGCGGCGCCCGCATGGCGCAGTCGCGACGCATCCGACAGAATCTGCCGGAAGCGGCGACCTCCCGAGCGCCCGTGATACAGCCCGAGCACGTGGCGGGTGATCGCGCGCAACGGCGTGCCGCGCGCGAGCTGCGCTTCCGTGTATGGAATCATCGCGCGCACCACATCGGCACGCGAGCGTGCCGGCGCGCTGTCGCCGTAAGCGAGCCAGTCGGCGGCGGCGAGTATGTACGGATCGTGGTACGCGACGCGACCGAGCATCACGCCGTCGACTTCCTCCAGCTCGCGCGCGATGGCGTCCCATTCCGTCAGGCCGCCATTCAGCACGATCGTCAGACCCGCAAAGTCACGCTTCAGCCGGTGCACCACTTCGTACCGTAACGGCGGGATCTCCCGGTTCTCCTTCGGCGAGAGGCCCTTCAGCACGGCATTGCGGGCATGCACGATGAACACCCCGCAACCCGCCTCGCTCACGGTGCCGACGAAATCGCGCACGAACGCATAATCATCGTCGTGGTCGAGGCCGATGCGATGCTTCACGGTGACCGGCAACGGCACGGCATCGCGCATCGCACGCACGCACGCCGCGACGAGCTGCGGCTCAGCCATGAGACACGCGCCGAAGCTCCCCGTCTGCACACGCTCCGACGGGCAGCCCACGTTGAGGTTGATCTCGTCGTAGCCCCATTGCGCGCCGAGGCGTGCGGCATGCGCGAGCGCCTGCGGATCGCTGCCGCCGAGCTGCAGCGCAACGGGGTGCTCGGCGGGGTCGAAATCGAGGTGATGCGGGACGTCGCCATGCACCAGCGCAGCCGTCGTGATCATCTCGGTATAGAGCCGCGCGCGACGGGTGATGAGGCGCAGGAAGAACCGGCAATGACGGTCCGTCCAGTCCATCATCGGCGCAATGCAAAATCGATGCGATAAGTCCTTCATTCAATTCATGTTGTGTGCGCCAAGTCGGTCCAATAACTATTTGGACCGACTATGATTCGATCGCGATCTGAGCATGGGTGGCGTTCGTCTCGTGCGGCGTGCTACTCGCAGATTGGAAACTTCCCCCCGAGCGTTGTCAGTGCACGCGTAGCGCGCACAGGTCGGCTATTGCGTGCGCACTCGCTACCACCTCCAAAACTCCCCTGAACCACCCCGGATTTTCCGGAGAGCTCCGGGTTTGAGTCAGGCTGCCATCGGCAGCTGACCCGTTGACTGATAGTACGACGCTTCGAGTTCCGCTGGCGGCACGCTGCCAATCGGCTCGAGCAGCCGGCGGTGATTGAACCAGTCGACCCATTCCAGGGTCGCGTACTCGACGGCGTCGATATGCCGCCACGGGCCACGGTGGTGAATGACCTCCGTCTTGTAGAGCCCGATGATCGTCTCGGCCAGTGCGTTGTCGTAGGAATCACCGACGCTGCCCACCGACGGCTCGACCCCGGCTTCGGCCAACCGTTCGGAGTAGCGAACCGACAAGTACTGGCTGCCCGTGATGCACGACGCGGGCGGCGCCAGAGCGCGACCACAGCGCTTGCCTTAAACGCGTCCAGGACCAACGCGGTGTCCATCGAGCGCGCCACCCGCCAGCCGATGATGCGCCGGGCGAACACGTGATCACAAAGGCGACATAAACGAACCCGGTCCAGGTGGCGACATAGGTGAAGTCAGCCACCCACCGCTGATTAGGACGGCTGGCCTGGAATTGTCGGTTGACCCGATCGAGTGGCCGGGCCGCGCTGTCATCGGGGATCGTGGTCCGACACTTCCTCCCGCCCACGACACCGCGCAGACCCTGCGCGCGCATCAGCCGCTCGACCGTGCAGCGCGCCACCACCTGCCGCTCGCGGCCGAGCTGCCGCCAGACCTTGCGCGCTCCGTAGACGCGGAAACTCGCCTCGTGCACGCGGCGAATCTCCGGCACCAGCGCACGATCACGCCGCAGCGCGGCGGCAGGCGTTCCGGATGAGCTTGTCGCGCTTTGTGCTCGTAGTACATCGATGGGGCGATCGGCAACTGCGCGCGGATCGACTCGACCTCGTACTCGGCCCGGTGTTCGTCGATGAACGACACCATTACTTCGGTCGGCGGTCGAGCTCCGCCTGGGCGAAAAAAGCCGACGCCTTGCGCAGGATCTCGTTGGCCCGCTTCAGCTCACGATTCTCCCGCTCGAGCTCCTTGAGCTGGTCACGCTCCGGACTGGAGGATTCTCCATCGTGTGTTTGCAGATCGCGACTTCACTGCTCTGCAACAAGGACCGTCTCTCCTCACAGGCACGGTCGCAAGAATTCGAGGCTTGACCGACGCCGAGAATTGTCAACGCAACGCCCAGCGAAAGCCTCGCTCCAGTTCCGCCATGGCATTGCTTTGATACCAATGCCCGGGATCGGCGTGGCGGAGCTTATCAGCGGCCTCGGAGGGATGTAGTCGACTTAAAGCTTCAGCGTGCGCAGGCGCAGCGCATTCACTATGACCGATACCGAGCTGAGCGACATTGCCAGCGCGGCGATGATCGGGCTCAAGAGCAGACCGAACGTCGGGTAGAGGACGCCAGCGGCAATGGGAATGCCGATCGCGTTGTAGGCGAACGCAAATACCAGATTTTGTCGGATGTTACGCATCGTCGCCCGGCTCAAGACGATGGCCCGCGCAATGCCGGCAAGATCACCCTTCACCAAGGTTATTCCGGCGCTCTGGATGGCGACTTCCGTCCCTGTTCCCATGGCGACGCCAACCGCGGCTTCGGCCAGAGCCGGCGCATCGTTCACCCCGTCGCCTGCCATGGCAACAACGCGACCTTCAGCCGTGAGTTTCTTGACCATACGATTCTTGTCCTGTGGAAGGACATCGGCTTCGACTTCCTCGATGCCGAGCTTACGGGCGACCGCCTCGGCAGTCGTCCTGTTATCGCCGGTCAGCATCACGATCCGTATGCCGTCTTTCGTAAGGGTGTCGAGGGCCGCCTGGGTCGTTGACTTGATCGGGTCGGCAATTGCAATCACACCGCCCGGCTTGCCGTCTACCGCGAGAAACAAGGCAGTCGCCCCATCGTTGCGAAGTTCGTCGGCCTTGTGTTCAAGATCGCCGAGCGCAATGCCGAAATCCGCCATCAGCTTCGCGTTGCCCAGCGCCACCGACCTGCCGCCGATCTTTCCGGTGACACCCATGCCGGTGACCGAGGCGAAGTCCGTCGGCTCTCGAATTGCAGCATTGCGCTCCTGGGCGGCGGTGACGATCGCTGCCGCAAGAGGGTGTTCGCTGGACCGTTCGAGGCTGGCTGCCAATGACAGAATCTCGGACTCCGAGAGTTCCGCAGCGGCAACGATGGCCGTCACCTTGGGCTTGCCCTCTGTGAGCGTACCGGTCTTGTCGACGACCAGCGTATCCACCTTTTCCATGCGCTCAAGAGCCTCGGCCGACTTGATCAGGACGCCCGCACCAGCGCCTTTGCCGATGCCCACGCCGATCGACATTGGCGTCGCCAGGCCAAGCGCACAGGGGCAAGCGATGATGACGACCGAGACCGCCGCGATCAGGGCGTAAGAAAGCGCGGGAGCCGGGCCCCAAACAGCCCACGCGACGAACGCAAGGACCGCCACGCCAAGTACGGCCGGTACGAAGTAACCCGACACAGTGTCCGCCATCCGCTGAATCGGTGCCCGGCTCCGCTGCGCTTCGGCGACCATGGTCACGATGCGCGCGAGCATGGTATCCGCACCCACTTTGTCGGCACGCATGACCAGAGAACCGGTGCCGTTGACGGTCCCTCCGATTATCTTGTCACCTGGCTGCTTGGCGGAGGGCATCGACTCACCGGTGACCATCGATTCATCCACGACACTCTTGCCATCGAGAACTTCGCCATCGACTGGCACGCCGTCACCGGGCCGTACACGAAGATGATCGCCGACCTGAACCAGCTCAAGTGCCACATCCTCATCGTCGCCGTCAGTGCGCAAGCGGCGCGCTGTCTTGGGTGCCAATTTGAGCAACGCGCGGATTGCACCGCCGGTCTGCTCGCGGGCGCGCAGTTCCAGCACCTGGCCCAGGAGTACGAGAACAGTGATTACAGCAGCGGCTTCGAAGTAAACGGAGACCTCGCCGCCCATCCCGCGGAACCCGGCAGGGAACATTCCCGGCGCAAAGGTCGCGAACAGGCTGTAGAGGTAGGCAGCACCTGTCCCGAGGGAAATCAACGTGAACATGTTCAGGCTGCGGTGCACGACCGACGCCCAAGCGCGTTCGAAGAACGGCCAGCCGGCCCACAAGACGACCGGCGTGGATAGAGCCAATTGAATCCAGGTGGAGATGCGCGGCGGGACAAGGTCGTGCAGGCCCAGACCGGGGATGTGGCCACCCATTTCCAGGATGAAGACCGGCAACGTCAGAATCAACCCGATCCAGAACCTCCGGGTCATGTCCGCGAGTTCGCGGTTCGGACCGATGGCTGCTATCGCGGCGACCGGCTCCAATGTCATCCCGCAGATAGGGCAATTGCCCGGTCCCGCTTGGCGAATCTGCGGGTGCATCGGACAGGTGTAGATCGCACCGTCGATCGTTCGCCCGGTAGCAGGCGGCGTTGGTGCATGCGAATTTGGGCGGGTCACCTGATACTTCGCGGGGTTGGCCGCGAACTTGGCCTCACAACCCGAGCTGCAGAAGTAAATCGGCTTGCCCTCATGCTGCTGCACATGCGGTGAATCGACCGTCACGGTCATTCCGCACACAGGATCAGTCAGCGCTTGAGCCGGCATTTCGGCGACCGGCGTCGGGGGGTCTGTCAATTCGCCAGAGCGACCGCTTCTGGAGTGCTGATCTGCCCTGTGATCTTTGCGGATCGATTGGTTGGACGTCGGTTCAATCATCGCTTTCTCCGCTTCATGACACGGATGGCCAAAAGTAGGACTCGAAACTCCAATCTAAGGACAAGCATCGTGGTGTGTGGCCGCCGCTGCTGGCTTCCGTTGCCGTAAGGCGCGGCGCGAACCGAGCTGATCCAGTCACCATCGACGACAACACATTGCATCGGCAATATGACGCTGCCCCGGTTTAACGTTCATCAGCATGTTGGTAACTTTCTGGTGAACGGAGGGCGAGATTGGGAAAGAAGGAGACGGTTCCGAATCGGCGATACACCGAGGAGTTCACGACCGAGGCGGTCAGATTGGCGTCGACGGGTGGCAACGCCGCCGCCAATCGATTGGGGATTCCGCAGTCGACCATGCCGAACTGGGTTCGGCATGGTCGCGAAGGGCGTCAAATCCCGGCACACGTAGAATCAAGGCTCATGGCTGCGTAGCCTGGTGTACGTCAAATCGAGGCAGGGTCAGCCCGTCGGCCGATAGTGCGTGAGCCGGCCGACGGTGGGTCCGGCTGTTCGTAGAAAGCCGCCGTGGCCAATCCAAAGAGGCGTGGCGGCTTCAGGGGACGGTGCTCAACCGGCACCGCGGCCCCAGCCACGTTGCAGCTGGTCCCGTTGCTCCTTCGTGAGTACGGCGTCCATTTGCTTCTGCGCATCCGCTCCCGAGGCCCACATCTGCTGGCGAAGGCCCTCGATGTTCTTGTACGCCTTGCCGATGGCTGCATCGTCAGCTTTGCCCGAGGCGGACAGCTCGCGCAGCTTGAACTGCTGCTCCTGCATCTTGCCCATCAGCTCCCAATGCTTGGTGGACAGGGCCTCCTGAATCTTGGTGATCTTTTCACGCTGATCGTCGGTGAGGTTGAGCGCTCCGGCGGCATTGGCGCCGTAGCCGTACATCATCCCCGGCCCCATGCCATTTCCACCGTAGCCGTACATCATCCCCGGCCTCATGCCATTTCCACCGTAGCCGCCCATCATCCCCGGCCCCATACCATAACCACCGTAACCACCCATCATCCCGGCTCCAGGGCCGTAACCGCCGTAGCCACCCATCATCGCGGGCCCCTGAGCATTGCCGCCGTAACCACCCATCATCCCAGGTCCCATGCCGTAGCCGCCTGTCTGAGCAAACGCGAGCGGCACGGTTACCGCGATTGCAACCGCCGCGAGTGCCGCGGAGATAGTCACTTTCTTCATGTGTTTCTCCTTCGTGGTCGTCTTGGGAAGAGCCGTGATACGTGACGTACCCATGTCAATGTCCTTGCGTTAGATTGCAGACTGAGGGTCTGCGCCTATGCCGCGCCAAGGCGCGCCGACCGCGTGGAACCGGATCGAGCCGGGACCCACGCATGCAGGGCAGACGTGCACCGCCCCGCGGATCAGCGCGGCTTAGAGCCGGAGGCGAGTGAAGCGAAGGAATGGCGGCACATCCGAACTCGAATGTGCGGCCTGCGCCAGCCGGAAAGCCGGAGGAGAAGCGAGGACGACGCGGACGTTGTTGACCGCAACGATCAGCGGTTGCGCGTCCGGTTGATCGCCGAGGGGTGGAAGCTTGGTTACGACCGGAACGTCGGCCTTGCAGAACTGCTCGCAGCCGACCGGTGTGTCTTCATCAGAGGAATGTTGGCTCGCATTCGCGGCGACCGCATGAACCGGCGCGATGCTCGGCTCAACCCAGCCACACGCATGCGCGATCCCCACGAATAGCGCGAAGAGCCACACTCCGAGCGCGACGCCGGTTATGGTCTTGCGCTGCTGACGGCATGGCCTAAACACGCTAATGCGACCTCACGACGATAACGAAGTTCCGGTCCAGACCGCGTACCGATGCAGAATTTGACTCAAATCAAAGCCAATGCTCGGCCACGCAACAGCAATCAACCGAAGGGGCCGTTTCACGCCAGGCAGCGGCCGCAAAGTCGTCTTTCGCCTCGGCTCATCTCGCACAGCGCTCCCATACAATGCTGCGCTGGTCTCGTTCCGTCCGGTGTGGCCTGGATTACAGTTTGTTTGCAGTGTGCAGATTACTTCGTGACGGCTGCTTGCTTGTTCGACGGCGCGTCCGCACGACCAAACCCGCGACGCTTGGTTTCGCGTGATCGGACCTGTCCAATTACTTGCTCTTCCGTTTGACGACCCATGCTACGAGGCCGGCAACCACGAGGACAAGCAGGATGGGCAACCATATCCCACCATATCCACCCATCCAGCCGGCGCCGTAGCCACCCATCATGCTGGAACCGAAGCCGCCTTGCCCTTGTCCTTGGCCGTACATCATGCCTGGACCGTAGCCGCCTTGTGCCGGTCCTTGTGCCGGTCCTTGTGCCGGTCCTTGTGCCGGTCCTTGTGTCGACCCTTGCGCTTGCCCTTGGCTTGGCACTTGTGGCGACCCTTGCGCCTGCCCTTGGCTTGGCACTTGCGCTTGGCCGTACATCATGCCGGGGCCTGTTTCGTAGCCGCGCGACGCTGCCGTCGCCGGCGCAGAATTGGGCACCGTCTGCGCAAACGTGAAGGGTACGGTCACTGCAATTCCCAATGCCGTGATGGCGGCGGCGATTGTCAGCTTCGTCACGTGTCTGGTCATGTGTTTCTCCTTCGTGATCCTGTCGCAGCGTGCCGTGGTGTCAGGCGATGTGATCATGACGATCTCATTCGGCGCCGCGCCAGTCGACCGTTCATCGCTCAATCCCCGTGATTCTGGTACGCCAAATTCCTCACTCTGGGCCTCCTGGTCGTGATAACCATGCCAAGCGAGACAAATCGAGTCCGCTCTCGCATTCATGGCAATCTACCCTGACACCCCGCTAATGTCGGTACGGCAGCGAACATAGCCATACTTACTGCAGCGGTTGGCTCCATACCGGCGAAAGCGCCATTGCTGCGGCCTTACGTCACGCGTCAGAGCAATGGTCGCTTGTGCGCGAACTGAGAGGCGCGGAGAGAAGTCACCTGGAGCAATTGTCAATGCACACGTAGCGCAAACGAGGCGGCCATCCGCACTCACTCACTGCTTGCCGCAGAAAATCCTCAGTCGGCCGGTGTCGACCCTAAGTTGACGGTCACCACGCTCTGAAGCAGTCATGAAGCCTACGGAAACGGTCGTACAGGAACCACCTTCCCTGCGCGGGAATGTCCGCCAGCAAATCAACTGCCCATGCGCTTCGCCAAGAAGTGCACAGTCACGCAAAGACCGCGTCCGCCCGCGGCCGTCTCGAAGGCCACGGTCGCGCCACAGAGGTCAGCGATGCGTTGCACGATGGACAGGCCGAGCCCACTTCCCTGTTCACCGGTACCTTCGCCGCGGTGAAACCGCTCGCCGAGGCGCGCACGCTCCTCGGGCGGGATCCCCGGCCCGTCGTCGACAATCCGGCAAACCGGGAGGTCTCCACCCGTAACCTCGATGCGGATCTCGCGACCCAGCCCCGCGGCATACCGCACGGCATTGTCGACCAGATTGCGCAGCAGGATCTGCAGCAGGGCCGGCTCGACCGCAACCATGGCGGACGCTGGCGCCTCGACCGACAGTTCGAGGCCGCGTTCCATTGCCGACTGCGCATGCATCGCAGCGACCTCTCTAGCGACGGCAGCGAGGTCAGCGGTCTCAACCGGACCTGCGGCCCGCGCCGGATCGAGCCGCGCCAGCGTCAGCAGCTGGCCGATCAGATGCGCCGCTCGATCGCTGCCCGCGATGACGCCCCCGAGCGCGTGGCGCCGCTGCGCCTCGTCGTCTGCCGCAAGGGCGACTTCCGCCTGCGCACGCAGCGCGGCGATCGGCGTGCGCAGTTCGTGCGCAGCATCCGCGGTGAAGCGGCGCTCGTGTTCCATCGACGCCCGCACGCGTTCGAACAGCGAGTTGAGGCTTGTCACGAGCGGCGCCACCTCACGCGGGGGCGACCCGACATCGAGCGGGGCAAGGTTCGCGGGATCGCGCCGCGCGACCGCCTGGCCAACCGCGCCCAATGGGGCGAGGCCGAGCGTCACTGCTATCCAGAGCAACAGGCCAAGCACCGGAAGCGCGACCACCAGCGGTGCCGCGAGCCCGCGCGCGACGGCGAGCGCGATCGCCTCCCGCGCGCCGAGGACCTCACCGACCTGCACCAGGATCTTGCGGTGTGGGTCGTAGCTCGAGAAAACCCGCCAGTTCCGACCTTCGACCTCGACGTCGTCGAAGCCTTCGGTGCGCGGTGAAAGGCGCCGGTTGGGCGCGTTCGCCGAATGCGTCCGCAGGGTCTTGCCGTCCCAGATCTGAAAGGCGACGCTGCGCGCGTAGCGGTGAAGCTGGGGAGCGTGCTCGAGCTCGAGGTCGCCGAGATCTTCGCCGGCCTGGGCGACGAGCAGCGCGGCCGACTGCGCCAGATAGCCGTCGAGGAGTTCGTCGGTCTCGTGCCGTGCGTCGCGATACGCGAACACTCCCGCGCCGATCCACGCGACGGCGACACTGCCGAGTACGAGCGCCAGCACACGGTTGCGCAGCGATGGCGCACCGGAACGCTCAACCACGAGGGTCCCTGGCGACGAGGTAGCCAACTCCGCGCACCGTGCGGATGCCGTCCGGACCAAGCTTGCGGCGCAGGCGATGCACGAGCACCTCGACCGCATTGCTGCCGACTTCCTCGCCCCATGCGTAGAGCCGTTCCTCAAGCTGCTCGCGCGATAGCGCCCGGCCGGCGTTCAGCAACAGTTCGTGCAACAGCGCGAATTCGCGCGGGTGCAGCGACACGGGAACGCCCCGCAACGTCACCTCGCGACTCGCGGGATCGAGCCCGATCTCGCCGGCGCGGAGCTTCGGCGACGCCTCGCCGCGTGCACGCCGCACAAGCGCGCGCAGCCGCGCCGCGACTTCATGCAGGTCGGCGGGTTTGACGAGATAGTCGTCGGCACCGCCGTCGAGGCCGCGGATGCGGTCGTCTACACCATCGCGTGCGGTCAGGATCAGCACTGGCAGGCGCTCGTTCTTCGCCCGCAGGCGAGCGAGGAGTGCATCTCCCGAACGCCGCGGCAGGCCAAGGTCGAGGACCAATGCCGCATAGGGTGCGCCCGCCAACGCATTCTCGGCGACAATGCCATCGCGCGCCCAGTCGACATCGAAGCCCGCCTGGCGCAAGCCGACCTGCAGCGCGTCGCCCAACAGCGCGTCGTCTTCGGCGAGCAGGATGCGCATCATCGGTCCACTAATCGTCGTGGCGCCCAGCATCCACGCCGGCGTGCGCGGGAGAGGTGATGCTGATCAATGTCTGTTGCAGTTCGAGTCCCGGCGTGGGAATGAGCCCAGTCCAGAAGCTCACCACCAGGCCGATCAGCGCGACGGCGACGAACCGACGGGGTTGGCTGATACCTTCGCCTGGCGCGCCTCGCTTGCGACCCGTCAGCATGCCGGCCGCCAGGTTCTCGCGATGCGCGAGGCTGCCGACGACAACCCCTGCGATGTGGACGATCACCACCGCCAGCATCGCATTGGCGACGCCCTCGTGCAGTTCACCGAACCATTTGCCGCCGCCGTCGGCGAACGCGGCAAGTCCGGTGAACGCGGTCGCTGCCGCAAGGATCAGCAGCGCATAGATGGCGAGGCTCCCCGCCGGATTATGGCCGACGTGGTGCTCCGGCCGCGCTGAAACGAGCGATCGCAAATACGCGAGCGCACGTCGCGGGGCCAGCGGCAACGCGCCGAACCGGGCATAGCGGGTGCCGAACACGCCCCACAGGACGCGGAAGACGACCATGGCCAGCGCGGTGTAGCCCAATACGGCGTGCACGTCGCGCCAGCGCTCCGATTCGGCGGTCAGGAAGGCACCGACAAATGAGCCGGCCAGCAGCCAGTGGAAGACGCGCAGGGGGAGATCCCAGACGAGGACGGTTGCGCGACTTGAATTGTGCATGGATTTTCCTTTGCTTAGCGCGGAATTCTTACCGCATGCTCATTGAAGTCGGCGGCGGCGGCGCCCCGGTGGCAGGCCCCGCAGTTCGCCGCCGTCTTGATGCTCGACGAACGAAAGATTGCCGCCGAGACCTCGTCGTGCTTGTGCCGGAACCAGCGTGTGGTAGTGATACGGGGCTGCGCCTCGGCCGCGCGACCTTCGCCGCGCCCCGCGTTGGCCGCGAGGAAACGGTCGATCTCTGTCGCGGTGTTGGTGTCGATGGAAGCGTCGACGCCGAAGTGGCGGTCGAGCGATCCCATCAGCTGGCGCCATTCCGCCACAGGGAGCAGCGCGGGTGGATAGGCCACGTGGCAGCTGCCGCACTCGGCGCGCCAGCTCGCGTTCTCGGCCATGCGGTTCGGCGATTTCCCTTGGGCATCGACGGCGAGCAGCGTGAAGACGAGCAGCGGGGCGGTGATCCATACGGTGAGGTCGAACCAACGACGTTTGCGTACGATATTCATCTGTGGCTCCTTCAATTCAGGGAACGCAGGAAGGCGACGACATCGCCCTTTTCCTGTGCCGTGCACGCCCGGCCGAGCACGTCGCCGCAGTTGCGTTTGAACCACTTCTCGACCTTGACAGGGTCGGTGAAGCGCTCGGCATTCGCGGCGGGCGCGAGCGGCTGCACGACATTCCCCGTGCGCGCATGCCGTCCCGGGACCACGGGTCTTGCCGTATGGCAGGTCGCGCAACTCCAGTCATTGCCATGCGTCGAACGAAAAAACTCGCCGCCGCGCACGGCCGAAACACCATTGAAACTGGCCACCTCCTTGCGGGCAATCGCTTCGTACTCGGCCTGCAGTTGATCAGGCGTCACAGCGTGAGCAGCGGCTGCAGAAAGGGCGCCGGCGACGGCGAGGATGGAAAGAGAGCGGCGGACAACGCGGGGCATGGCCGGTCTCCTTAACTGATTTGGCTTCGCACCACGTCGGCGAGCTTCAATGGTTGTTCCGGGGGCGGCGCGGCCACGGCAAACGTGGTGGCAGCGGAAAGGGCGATTACGGTCAACGCGAATGTGCGGATCTTCATGGCACGTTCTCCTGGAGGTGCGCGCCGCAGTCGGAAGCCCCTTGCTTCCACGCCCGCGCAACGCCTCCAGACTAAGCACGCGACCTTACGCCATGCTTACCAGACGCAGGATTCTGGTCGTGGCCGCAGAGCCGTTCCGGTTGGCGCCTCTTCCCACATGGGAGCCTTGTCGCCGACGCATCCCCGCCACCGCCGTCGAGCCATCGGGGGTCGCCGCACCGATCATTCACCGCTACGGACACGACCGAAGTGGCTCATGCCCGTGCCGGAACATCAGTGTCGGCTTCCCGGCATTCTTCGCGGCCTTGCTGACGTCTCTTCATGGCCGTGAACCGCCTGATCGACGATACGTCGCGGAACCCATTGCGGTCGCCGGACTGCGCAACGCGGTCCTTTTGCCTAACGTGCGGGGCACTTTCAAGACTTCCGATTAGAGTACCTTCTTCGTTATGATTCGTCGCATCAATGGCGAGAAAGGGCTTCCCGCCTCGAACCGCTCTGAAGTTGTGTGAAGGAGCACGCAATGCCTCGATACTTGATCTCATTCGACGACGGGTCGATGGACCATATACCCGAGCAGGACTGGCCGGCAGTGGGCGAGTCGGCGCATGCAGTTGTCAGGGACGCCAAGGCCGCTGGGGTCTGGATCTTCGGTGGCGGCATTCAACGCCAGCGATCGAGCATCGTCGCAACTGACGGAACCATTGCAGATGGACCGGTACCGGAAATAAAGGCGGTGCTGGGCGGGTTCTCCATAATCGAGGTGTCCTCGCGGGACGACGCGTTGATGTGGGCTGCGCGAATCGCCCGCGCGTGTCGGTGCGCACAGGAGGTCCGTGAGATTATGTTCGACGCGGAGTCCTGACCGAGCGCCGAGATCATTACGCGACATTCCGCACTACGTGGAGATCTATCCCGTGCCGGATTCTATAGACCGTGGACCGTCGAAGTTCGACCCCAACCATGAAATACCTCCGACACGCCGCTGGCACGACTGACCGCATTGGAGAACGAGGCGCAACGGCTGCTATTGGCCGTTACCAGTCGAGATCGTTTCGGCCGCCTTTCCCAATGCCCTGACCTGCAGTCGCATCGGTGCGCACCCTCCGATGAACCGCGGCCAGACCAAATTCGATGCTGCAACCCCAGACGGGCTGAAACAGCTCCTCGGTGAACCACGATCGCAAGCGGCCCGCCACAATGGCGACGCCGACGCTGAGGCATTCGGCGATCCACTTCTGTTCGGACTCCACCTTAACAAGGTGTCCACGAAACCGAGAGCAGCCCAAGGCTCGATGCGACGCCGGCGGTGACAGCTTTCGGGGGTTACAGCTCCAACGCGTAGAGCAGGACCCCGTGCTGAGGACTGCACACGGCGAGCGTGTCGCGGTGGATCGCTATGCCTTTCGGTCCACCTTCCATCTTGTTCGCCGCGTTGATCGCGCGAAACCCGCTTTCCGAACCGACGACCTGCTGCCCGCCCGGAAGCAGGGACCATTGCATCTTGCCGTCGAGGTTCATCGGGGCGAAGACGCTGAAGAAGTTCGCGCCGGCATTCGTCACGATGAGGTGATTGGCCGCAGTGAACGCCAGCGAATGCGGATAGCGAAAGCCGGCATCCGCGATGACCGCGGCCGGCGCGGGGCCGAATCTGAACCTGCCGCTCGAGGCAACGCGGTCCCGGCGCTGGAATATGCTGACGGAATGGTTCCCGTGATTGGCGACCGCCAGCCACTCGCCCGACGGAGAAAACGCCAAGCCATCGGGCTCAGCAAGACCCTGCCAAACCTCGAAGCTGGGATGATGGTCGAAGGCGAGGGGTGAGTCCGATCGCTTGCGATAGAACGAGATGGTGCCGGTCGCGAGATTGCATGCCGCCAGGTGATCGTTCAAGGGAGGTACGAAGGCAACCCCGTCGGAGAAGTTGAGCCGTGTGGTGGCCCCCGAAATCTCGAAGGCCGGTTCGGGTCCGAATCGTCCGGTGACGCTGTCGTTGCGGTAGATCGTGATCGAACCGCGCCGTTGGGCAACGGCGAGCAGCTCGCCGCCTGTCGCCGGCGCAAAGGAGACGTCATGCGGATAGCTGAGGCGTGATGCCGGCCCGCAGAGGGTGCCGCAGGGCTCTGTCTCGAACTGGCCGCCCGATTGGCGGCGAAACAGCAGGACGGTATCCGCATCGGCCGTGGCGATAGCCATCATGCTGCCGGAAGACGATATCGCGATCCCCTCGGCCCGTTGCTGCCGCGTCGAAAACGCGAGCGTCTGGATGGGCTTGATGCGAATGTCGCTGGCGCTGGCGGTCTCCATTGCGTGGCTCGTGACCAAGCGTTCTGCACGGCAACATCTTACCTGATGGGCGCTATGCCTCGCAGCGGGACTCGTATCGTTCGCGCAGCAGAATCCGGAGGTCTGGCTGTGGTTCAATCGACTGCTGGCAATTTCGTCGAGCCCGGCGCGTGCTTCGAGCAGGTCGCCTCGGACGCATTCCAGCGCAGCTTCTGCATTCCGAAGGCCGTCCTCATCACCGCTTCGTCGTGCGCTCCAAGCCGTTGAGCCACCGGACGGCTGTTCGCCACAGCGTCGACGGCTTCTTCAGCGTCTCGACCGGGAGCACCTCGTGGAGCTGTACGAACATCTGCACGGTCCGCAGCGCGCCGTCGTATTCATCCACGAAGTTGCGCACACGATCCATAGCGTCGCGAAGCTACGCCTGCGCGACACGCGCGCGTTTCGTCGCGGCGCAGGTCGCCCGCTGGCTTCGATTCGTCCGGCAGAACCCGGGCGCCTGGATGCGGCCGCTGGCCACGATCCGCGACCAGTCCGAATTCGAGCCGCTGGCTCTGCAGGGCCGAACGAACGGCTCGCGTCGGCACTAGAACCTGACGGCGCCTATATGGCGTGGATCACCCGCCTCAGAAAATCCCGCGTCCGTTCGTTCTTCGGATTCTGCAGGACGTCCTCGGGCGTTCCCTGCTCGAGGATGCGCCCCTGGTCCAGGAACAGCACGCGATCGGCCACTTCGCGGGCGAAGCCCATCTCGTGGGTGACCACCACCATCGTCATCCCTTCCTCCGCGAGTTGCTGCATGACGCGGAGCACGTCGCCGACCAGTTCCGGATCGAGGGCGCTGGTGGGCTCGTCGAACAGGATGACTTTCGGTTTCATGGCCAGCGAGCGCGCGATCGCCACGCGCTGCTGCTGGCCGCCGGAAAGCTTTGCCGGGTACGCGTCGAGCTTGTCGCCCAGGCCGACCTTGTTCAGCAGCGCCCGGCCTTCTTCAAGCGCCTGTGCCTTCGGTACCTTCTTCACGTAGATCGGCCCTTCGATCACGTTTTGGATCGCGGTCCGGTGGGGGAACAGGTTGAAGCGCTGGAACACCATGCCGACTTCGGTACGCAAGCGATGGATGTCGCGATCGTCCTTGCGGATCGACCGCCCCTCGATCATCAGGTCGCCGGAGTCGTACGACTCCAGGCCGTTCATGCAGCGGAGCAGCGTGGACTTGCCCGAGCCGGAGGCGCCGATGATGCACACCACCTCGCTTTTGGCGATCTCGAGACTGACGTCGTCGAGCACCCGGTGGGTGCCGAAGGACTTCGACAGGTGGGTGACCGAGATCATCGCCGCCCGAACCGTTTTTCGAGCCAGTGCACCAGCACGGTCAGCGGCAGGCTCATCGTCAGGTAGAGCAGCGCGACGAGCGTGAAAACCGTCATGTTCTTGAACGTGGAGGAAGCAATCAGCTGTCCCTGCCGCATGAGTTCGGCCACCGTGATGGTCGACGCGATCGACGAGTCCTTCAGCATCATGATCATCGTGTTGCCGTACGGCGGCAGCGTGATGCGGATCGCCTGCGGCATGATCACGCGGCGCAGCAGCAGCAGGTAGCGCATCCCGAGCGACTGCGCGGCCTCGATCTGCCCGTGATCGATCGCTTCGATGCCGGCGCGGAAGTTCTCCGCCTGGTACGCGGAGTACGCGATCCCCAGCCCGATGAAGCCGGCCTGGAACGCCGTGAGGCTGATGCCGATGTCCGGGAAGACGAAGTAGATGTAGAACAGCTGCACGATGATCGGAATACCGCGGATGACCGTGATGTATGTCGTCGCCGGCCAACGAACCAGCGCGTACGGCGACAACCGCATCAGCGCCAGCACGAATCCGAGCGCCGTCGACATCACCAGCGCAAGTGCGGTGAGCTTGACGGTCGTCCAGCAGCCCTGCGCGAGGATCGGCAGGAACTCGCGCGCGTCGTTCAGGAAGGCGTCGGAGAACACCAAACCGTGCGTCGGATCGTCAGGGATGGCGGGCCGCGGAAAGTGGAGAGGCGAACGGCGCGGCGGGGCGCCCTCCGCCTCTCAGGCCCGAACTACTTGAGGTTCCACTTCTTCAGAATCTCGTCGAGCTTGCCGCTCGACTTTACATTGGCCAGCCCGGCATTGATCTTCGCCAGCAGTTCCTTGTCGCCCTTGCGCACACCCATGCCAACCGAGCCTTCCATCTTGGGCTCGTAGGTGTCCGCGACCTTCGCGCCGGAATCCTTGCGTTGCGACAGCTGGTAGCGAACAATCGGCCCGTCGCCGAAGCCGGCCTTGATGCGGCCCAGTCCGACGTCGCGGATGATGTCGGCGATCGAGTCGTACGTCTTCACCTCGGCGAACTCGCCGTTCTTCTTCAGGAAGTCGACGTACACGGTGCCGACCTGCGCGCCGACGACCGCCCCTTTCAGCTCGGCCAGCGACTTGTACTTCGTGTTGTCGTCCGCCTTGATGATCATGCCCTCGGGATACGGGAACACGGGATCGCTGAAGTCGATCACTTCCCTGCGCGCGGGCGTGATCAGCATCGCCGCCGAGATGATGTCGATCTTGTTGCTGGTCAGCGAGGGAATCAGGGCCGAGAACGGCGTGGCCTCCACCTGCACCTTGAATCCCTGGTCCTGCCCGATCGCCGTGATCAGGTCGACCATCGCCCCTTCGATCGTCTGCGTCTTGGTGTCCATGAAGGTGAAGGGCACCCCGGTCGGAGTCGAGCCGACCTTGTAGGTCTGCTGCGCCAGCGCCCCGCCCGTCCCGAAACTCAGCGCGACGACCGTCGCGATTGCCAACCACTTCCCGAGCGTGAAGTTCATGCTGTCTGTCTCCTGGTGGGGTTCCACGCGTGAATCGAGCGATGGGCGGCTGCGGGTGGATGCTTGCCTACAAACCTGCTAGCCGTGGAAATTGCTCAACGATATTACTCAATTACGTGCCAGAATTTTCATATTTGTGAAATTTCAACGGGTCGGCACACGGCGCGCGGCGGGCGCGGGGAGGTTGGGATGGTTCAGGGCACGAAGGGTTCGCTATGGGAAGCCACGGCGGTACCGTCAACCGCGTGGCCGGCGCTGAAGGGAGAGCTCACCGCCGACATCGCGATCGTCGGAGGTGGGTACACCGGCTGCGCCGCGGCACTGGCCGCGGCGAGCAACGGCGCCAGGGTCGTGCTGCTCGAGTCCGAAGACATCGGATGGGGCGCCTCGGGCCGAACCGGCGGCCAGGTGATCCCCGGCCTCAAGTACGACCCCGACGAACTGGAAGCGATGTTCGGCCCGGAACTGGGCCCGCGAGTCGTCGCCGCAATCGGCAGTGTCGGCGACGAAGTGTTCGGCCTGATCGACAAGCACGGGATCGAGTGCGAGGCGACGCGCAAGGGCTGGCTGCAGCCGGCGATCTCGGCGCGCACGCTCGACATCGTGAAGCGCCGGTGCGACCAGTGGGCCAGGCGCGGTGCACCCGTGACGTTCGTCGATCGCACACGTATCGGCGAACTGATCGGCACGGGGCGCTACCTCGGTGGATGGGAAGACCGGCGCGCGGGGCAGGTGCAGCCGCTGTCATTCAACCGGGGGCTCGCAGCTGCGGCCGGCCGTGCCGGCGCCGAGATCTACGTCCGCTCGCCCGCGCGGCAAATGGTCAAGGACGGCAATCGCTGGTTGCTGCGTGGCGACTCCGGTGCGGTCAAGGCCAGCGCCGTGATCCTCGGTGCCAACGGCTACACGGACGGGCTCTGGCCGGGCCTGTCACGCACCGTGGTGCCGATGATCAGCATGCAGGCCGCCACCGATCCATTACCGGCGGAACTCGGCGGCAGGATCCTGCCGCAGGGCCACTGCGCGTCGGATACGCGCCGCCTGCTCTGGTACTACCGGCGCGACGCCGCAGGAAGATTGCTAATGGGGGGGCGGGCGCCGTTTCGGGAAGATCTCGGGCCGGCCGACGCCATCAACCTGCGCGCGGCGGTCGACAGCCTCTTTCCGTGGCTTCGCGACGTTCCGTTCACGTACCACTGGGGCGGTCGCGTCGCGATGACGAAGGACCACCTGCCGCACCTGCACCAGCTGGCGCCGGGCGTGTGGACCGCGCTTGGCTACAACGGCCGCGGCGTCGGCCTTGCTCCGATGCTCGGGCGTTACCTCGCGGAGCTCATCGCAGGGAAGCGGCCCGACGACATTCCGTTCCCGGTGACCGCGATGCAGCCGATCTTCGGCTATCCGTTCACGCGGACCATTGCCCGCGCACTGATCCGCTACTACCGGCTGCGGGACCAGTTGGAAGTCGAATGATCGGACCGGCGCCGCAGCGACACGCGTGAAAAGCCGAAGCGATCTACCACCGCGAAAGGTCTGGGCGCGCATCCGCAGGGACGGAACGCGAGCGAGCAAGCACTCCGCTGCCTTCGCGTACGTCGCCTGACCGTTGCTTCGGAGTGCGGATGCCGCCATCGGCGCGATGCACACGGGGTGGCGGGCGCCTGCAAACGCATCCGGGGAACTCGGTTCGGCGCTCATCGGGTCAGTAAGCCGGGGTTGGCCATTCGGTGTCCCCCGGCACGTGCAGGCCAGCCGGTCGGCCGCGCGAGTTGAATCGCGCACCCGAGGGGGTTAGGATCGAAGTGTAGCTGGCCGGGGACCTTCGGCAGACTCCCCGCTCGACAGGCGCACACGCGTCCAAGCTCTGCTCCGCCGATGGCACACGCCGTCGTACAAGGAGAGCCTCGGACATGCACGCCGCTTCCCCCGACGCAACCATCCGTCAGGTCCGTCGCCTGCTGATCGCGCGTGGACTGCGCGCCCTGGGTGACGGATGCATCAGCATCGTCCTGCCGCTGCACCTCACCGCGCTCGGCTTTTCGCCACTCGAAATCGGCGTGATCGCCACCGGCACGCTGCTCGGCTCGGGCGTGCTGACGCTGCTGATCGGCCTGCACGCCTATCGCTACCGCTATCGCACGCTTCTCGTCGCCGCCGCATTCGTCATGGCTGCGACGGGTCTCGCCTTCGCTGGTCTGACGTCGTTCTGGCCACTGCTGGCGGTAGCAGTCGTCGGAACGCTCAATCCGTCGAGCGGCGACGTCAGCATCTTCCTGCCGCTCGAGCAGGCGACACTCGGTGCGCTGGTGCCCGACCGCGCGCGCACGGCCACGTTCGCGCGCTACAGCCTCGTCGGTGCGTTGTGCGGTGCCGCCGGCGCGCTCCTGGCAGGGCTGCCGGACCTGCTGGCGCAAGTGTGGCTGGTGCCGTCACGCCTGACCATGCCCTGGATGTTCGTGCTTTACGCACTGCTCGGCATCGCCTGCAGCACCATCTACCGCGACCTGCCGCGCGACGCGGCGGGCAGTGCACGAAAGCCGGCAGCACCCCTCACGCGATCGCGCGGCATCGTTTTCACCCTCGCCGCGTTGTTCAGCATCGACGCATTCGCCGGCGGCTTTCTCGTGCAATCGCTGCTTGCTCTCTGGCTCTTCCGGACATTCGCGTTGCCACCGGCGACCGCCGCGGTGCTCTTCTTCTGGACGGGGGTGCTGTCCGCCTTCTCCTATCTCGTCGCGGTACGCATCGCCGATCGCATCGGCCTCCTCAACACCATGGTGTTCACGCACCTTCCCTCGAGCGCGTTCCTGCTGGTCATTCCTTTCCTGTCCGATCTCAAGTGGGTGATCGCGCTCCTGCTCGCGCGGAGCGCTCTGTCGCAGATGGACGTGCCGACGCGCACGTCGTACGTCATGGCCGTCGTGGACCCCCAGGAGCGTCCGGCCGCTGCGAGTGTGACGTCGGTGCCGCGAAGCCTCGCCGCGGCGGCGAGCCCGGTGCTTGCCGGTTACTGGCTCGGCATCTCGACGTTCGCGTGGCCGTTGTTCGCGGCGGGCGCGTTGAAGATCGCGTACGACCTCATGCTGCTGTGGACGTTCCGCAAGGTGCGCCCGCCCGAAGAGTCCGCGCGTCGTCGCGGAACCCGGCCGGCCGCCGGCGATCGATATACTTGATGCGGACAAATGCGTCGCTGCGGGTATGCGCGTCGGGCTACGCGTGCGCCATGTCGCCGCAGGTTTGCCCCTGATCGTCGCCGAGGAGTTCGATCGTGCCGGAGCCGAAGCCATCCCCGCCGCACCTGAACCAGTTCACGATCTGGTACCTCCTGCTCGCGATCCTGGGGATCGTATGGCTGCGCGACATCTGGATCAATCTGCGCCAGGTGGAACCGATCCCCTACAGCGAATTCGTGCAGCAGCTCAAGGCCGGCAAGATCAAGGATGTGTCGATCGCCGACAACGTGATCCAGGGGACGTACAAGACCCCCACCACCGAGGGACGGGCGCGGTTCGTCACGACCCGGGTCGACCCGGAGCTTGCCCGCGACCTCGAGCAATACGACGTCACGTTCACGGGCGTCGTGCAAAGCACCGTGTTTCGCGACATCCTGTCGTGGGTGGCACCCGCGCTGGTGTTCTTCTTCATCTGGAACCTGCTCGCCAAGCGGATGGCGTCGCAGGGCGGTCTCGGTGGCTTCCTCACAGTCGGCAAGAGCAAGGCGCGCGTGTATGTCGAGACGGATACCAAGACCACGTTCGCCGATGTCGCCGGCGTCGACGAGGCCAAGGACGAGTTGCAGGAGATCGTCGGCTTCCTCAAGGACCCGAAGCGCTACACGCGCCTGGGCGGACACCTGCCCAAGGGTGTGTTGCTCATCGGGCCGCCCGGAACCGGCAAGACGCTGCTCGCGCGCGCGGTGGCCGGCGAAGCGGGCGTGCCGTTCTTTTCCATCAACGGTTCCGAGTTCGTCGAGATGTTCGTGGGCGTCGGCGCGGCGCGCGTGCGCGACCTCTTCGAGCAGGGGCGCCAGCGCGCGCCTGCCATCATTTTCATCGACGAGCTCGATGCGCTCGGCCGCGCGCGCGGCGCATATCCGATGGGCGGCGGCCACGACGAAAAGGAGCAGACGCTCAATCAGCTCCTGGTCGAGATGGACGGCTTCGATTCCAGCAAGGGCCTGATCCTGCTCGCGGCCACCAACCGCCCGGAGATCCTCGATCCCGCGTTGCTGCGCGCGGGCCGCTTCGACCGGCAGGTGCTCGTCGATCGTCCCGACCGGCAGGGCCGCATCCAGATCCTGCGTGTCCACGTCAAGAACGTGCAGCTTGCGCCCGACGTCGAGCTCGAGAAGGTTGCCGCGCTGACGCCGGGATTCACCGGCGCCGACCTCGCCAATCTCGTGAACGAAGCCGCCCTGCTGGCGACGCGGCGCAACGGCGCGGCGGTCATGCTCGAGGACTTCAACGCGGCCATCGAGCGCATCGTCGCCGGGCTGGAGAAGAAGAACCGCATCCTGAATCCGCTCGAGCGCGAAATCGTCGCCCACCACGAGCTCGGCCACGCGCTCGTCGCCCTCGCGCTGCCGGGCAGCGATGCCGTGCACAAGGTGTCGATCATCCCGCGCGGCGTCGGGGCGCTGGGCTACACCATCCAGCGCCCGACGGAAGACCGCTTTCTCATGACGCGAACCGAGCTCGAGAACAAGATGGCGGTGCTGCTCGGCGGCCGCGCCGCCGAGACGCTCGTCTACAGCCAGGCGTCCACGGGCGCCGCGGACGATCTCGTGAAGGTGGCGGAAATCGCCCGCAGCATGGTCATGCGCTATGGCATGGAGGAGACGCTGGGAAATCTCGCGTACGAGGAGCCGCGCTCCGCGTTCCTGCCCACGGCAGGCATGCCGGTCGAGCGCACGTACAGCGAGGAGACCGCACGGCGCATCGATGAGTCGGTGCGGACGCTCGTCGAGCAGGCGTTCAACCGGGCGCTGCAGATCCTGCAGAAGAACCGCGCCGTGCTCGACGAGGGCGCGCGGGAGCTGCTGGCGAAGGAGACGCTGTCGGAAGCGGACATTGCGCGTCTGGCCACCGGGTTGACACGATGATGCCGCTCAGATCTTGACGTCGCGTCCTTCCCAGAACGGCGCGCGCATCTCGCGCTTGAGCGTCTTGCCGGCGGCGTTGCGGGGGAAGTCGTCCATCACCAGCACGCGATCGACGCGCTGGTAACGCGCCGCCACGCGGTCGTTGATCCATGCCTTGAGCACGTCTGCCGCGACTGTGTCGGGCTCGCGCAGAACGATTGCCGCCACCGGGGTCTCGCCCCATTTGTCATGGGGAATGCCGAATACCGCAACTTCGCGCACCGCGGGATGACGCGCGGCGATCTCCTCGATGTCCTTGGGATACACCTTCACCCCACCGGAATCGATCATGTCCTTCATGCGGTCGACGAGATACAGGTAGCCCTCGTCGTCCACGTAGCCGACGTCACCGGTGTGCAGCCAGCCGTCGCGTAGCGCATCGGCCGTCTGCTCCGCGCGATGATAGTAGCCGGGCATCGTGATCGGTCCTCGGCCGACGATTTCGCCGATCTCGCCCGTGGCGCGCTCCTTGCCCTCCTCGTCCAGGATGCGCAGTTCGTAGAACGGCGGCGGCACGCCTACGCTGCCGGCCTTGCGTTCGGCGTCATCGCGGTCGAGCACGGTGATGAAGCCCTCCGTCAGGCCGTACAACTCGTAGAAGCGCCGCGGCAGGAGCCGGTTGAGGCGGTCCTTGTGTTCCTTGTGCAGGGGCGCACCAAGCGACAGGATCATTTCCAGCGACGTGAGCCGCGACGGATCGAAGCCGGCGGCGTTCAGGATGGCGATGATCTGCGACGGCACGAGCATGGTGTGCGTGACGCGTTCACGCTCGACCGTCTCGATGAAGGCCTCGGCGTCGAACTGCCGATGGACGACGTAGGTCGCGCCGCACATGAAGGCGGGGAACATGGTCGTCATCGCGCCGTTGAACACCAGCGCCCCCGAATGCAGGACGACCGACTCGGGGGCCATGCGCCAGGTGCTGGCCATCGTCGCGGCATACATGGCGCGGATGAAGTGGGTGTGCTGAATGCCCTTCGGCAGCCCCGTCGTCCCGGACGTGTACATGAGCGTGAGCAGGTCGCCGCCCTCCACGCGCACCGCCGGTGCGGCGTCGCTTGCATTCGCCACGAGCGTGCTGAAGGCGCGATAGCCGCTGGCCTCGTCATCCGCTGCCGCATCCACGAGCAACCATTCCGGCGCGTCTGCACGGCCACGCTCCAGCGCGGGACGAACCTGCTGCAGGACCGAAAGGTAATCGCTGGACGCGAGCACCACGCGCGGCCGGGCGTCGACCAGCAGCGATTGCAGGCCAGGCGCGGTCAGCAGCGTCGACAGGGGGACGATGGCGGCGCCGGCCTTGGCGCACGCCCAATAGGTGGCGAGCAGCTCCAGTGAATTCGGCAGCATGGTCGCGACGCGATCGCCGCGGTGCGTGCCCAGGCTCGTCAGCACGTTGGCGAGACGATTCACGTACGCGTCGAACTCGCGCCACGTAAGGCGCACTTCGCGATCCTGCGCTGTGCGCCCCGGCACGATCACCGCGGTGTGATGCGGCCGATAGCGCGCATGCCGCGCGGGCAGCGTGCCAAGCACCAGGCTGTTGTATGCGATCGGGGTTTCCATGAGCACCTCGTTGCGCGACCCTACAACCGATAACGGTGACCGGCAAGGGCGAAGCCGGGCCATTCCACGTCCGCCGAAGCCGTGAGTGCAAGGACCTTGAAGAGGTCGCCCATCTCAGCGGGAGAAAGAAGCTTTTGCACGGGGCCCGCCGCCTTGATGAAATCGATCGACTCTGGCGGTCCGACGCCCGCCAGCGCGTCGAGGATGCCACAGCCGAGCAGGAACGGCGCTTGCGGGCAGAAGCCCGCAACCTGCAAGCCGGCGCGCGTTCCGGCGGCGGCCATGGCCGTGAAATCGACGTGTGCGGTGATGTCGCACAACCCCGGGTAGTAGAACGGATCATCATGGGCACGATGGCGGTAGTGGCACATCAGCGTGCCGCTCGTGCGCTGCGGATGGTAATACTCGCGCGCCGGGAAGCCGTAATCGATGAAGAGGGCGGCGCCGCCGCGCAGCCGCCTCGCGACATGCGCGACCAGCGCCGCTGCCGCGGGAGTGATCTCGCTGACGTATTGCAGAACGTCAGGAAAACGCGCCTGCGCCATGGTGCGCAGCCACCCCGGCGCGGGACGGTCCTCCCAGTCGAGGCCGTAGTGCGGGGCAATCGCCGGCGCGCGCACCGACACGCCGCGCTCGAACCACGCGTCGCCGTCGCGACGCACGACGTGCGCCGGCACGGCATCCAGCACCTCGTTGGCGATCACTGCACCATCGATGGCCTCCGGCACGTCGCGCACCCAGTCGACCACTCCGAGATGCTGCGGAGCGACGGAGGCGAGCGTCTCGCGCTGTCGTGCACGCAGCTCGGGGCTGGGCTCGAGGATCAGGTAGCGCGCCGGGAGCGCGCCCAGGTCATGCAACGCACGCAGCAGGCTCGCCGCGAGTTGCCCGGTGCCGGCGCCGAGCTCGAAGACTTCACGGGCCGCGCTTGCATCGAGGATCGCTCTCACCTGGCGGGCCAGTGCCGCGCCGAAAAGCGGCGTCATCTCGGATGCGGTGGTGAAATCGCCCTGCGCCCCCAGCTTCGCGGCTCCAGCAGAGTAGTAGCCCAGTCCCGGCGCATACAGCGCGAGCTCCATGTAGCGCGCGAACGGGATCCACCCGCCCTCTGCCGCGATCTCGGCGTGAATGGAGGTAACCACGCGTTCGCAATGCGCTCGCGCACCGGCGTCGGGCGGCGGAAGATCTGCCATCACGGCGAGGGCAAGCACGCACCGTGCGAGCGCACGGTCGATGTGCTAGATTGCCCCGGCGTTAAGCGAATCGCGGAGGCGCGCTTGCAGGGAAAGATCGTGCTGGTCACGGGCGGGGCGAAGCGGGTCGGCGCCGCCATCTGCCGGCGCCTGCATGCGGCGGGGGCTACCGTCATGTTGCATTATCGCGCGTCGGCGGGCGAGGCGCGTCTCCTGCAGTCGGAGCTCAACCACGCACGGCCCGATTCGGTCGCGCTCATCCAGGCGGACCTGCTCGATCTCGCCAAGCTGCCGGCGATCATCGAGCAGACGGTGCAGACATTCGGCCGCCTCGATGCTCTCATCAACAACGCTTCCTCGTTCTATCAGACGACCGTCGGCAACATCCAGCCCGGCGACTGGGACGATCTCATCGGCACCAACCTCAAGGCACCGCTCTTCCTCTCGCAGGCCGCCGCGCTGCCGCTGCGAAATACGCATGGCGCGATCGTCAACATCACCGACATCCACGCCGAGCGTCCGCTCAAGAACTACGTGGTGTACTCGGTAGCCAAGGCGGGGTTGATCGGCCTCACGCGCTCACTCGCGCGCGAGCTCGCGCCCGAAGTGCGCGTGAACGCCGTGGCTCCGGGCCCGATTCTCTGGCCCGACGATGAATCCTTCGACGAGCTCTCGCGCCAGCGCATCATCTCGCATACGCCCCTGCGGCGCGAGGGTGCCCCGGACGACATCGCGCGGGCCGTGCATTTCCTGCTCGCGGATGCCGGTTATGTGACGGGCGAGACGATTCACGTCGATGGCGGCCGGCACATGGCGATTTGAACGCGTTGTGCGTGCCATGCAAGAGTACGTTCACGCCTGCAACCCGTCGTCTCGGCATTCCTCACGCCTTGGGTCGCATCATAATTCCGGCGGTGCGGTGAGGGACACCGCCGGCGGCTTGCCGCATCGTTGCGCGATCCGCACGGCGAGAGCATCGAGATAGGGATCGTCGATCCCGTGCGCAATGAGCGCCACCCGCGTGCGCTCGAGGTAATCCCCCGACGACCCGAATGCGCCGCACGCGGTGGATAGCACATCGGCCTCCTGCTCCACCGAGAGCTTGCCGGCGTACTGTGGGTGCGCGCGGTTGACCACGAACGTCAATGCCGGGAAACGCCTCCCCTCGACATCGGTGACATCGATCCACCGGGGGTGGTACGAGCCCACCACCATCTCGCGACGCCAGAGGAGATGCAGCTCATCGAGGGCGAGCGGCGCGGGCAATCGCAACGCCACGCCCCGGCATACGCCACCGCGGTCGAGACCGAGCACGAGCCCCGGCGCGTCCGGTGTGCCGCGCGACGCCAGCGACCAGAGGCAGAAGCGGCGATGCAGGCCGCGCAGCGTCGCGCGGCGCATCTCCGCGACCGGGAACACGGGGTTCCACAGCAGCGAACCGTACGCGAACACCCACCAGCCGGCGCCCTTCGGCTTCTTTGCGAGGGTTGCCGAGAGCGAGGCCGAGAGCTGCTCTTCGGTGAGCGCGCGATCGGCGACGGCCTCGACGTAGATCGCGCGCATGCGGCCCTGCTCGAGATCGCGGCGCGAAAGCGTCATGCGGCGGGCGGGCGTCGTCCTGTGCGAGCCACGCGGCTACAACGTCCCGGAGCGCGTCAGCGCCGATGCGATCACGCCAGACCGCGAAACGGCAGCTTCGATTCGCACCATGCGGCGACCGTGAGCAGGCGATCGTCCGCGCCCACCGGACAGGCGATCTGCATGCCCACCGGCAGCCCCTCCCCCGTCAGCCCGACCGGCAGGTTGAGCGCGGGGAAGCCGGTGAGCGACCACAACGTGCAGCACGACGGGTCGCCCGTCGATTCGAGTCCGGCCGGCGCCGGCGTCGGCGCCGACGGAGAGAGCACCGCGTCGAAGTCGTCGAGCCAGTCGGTGAAATCGGCAATGGCCCGGGTGCGCCGGGCGAGCGCCTGCTGGTAATCGGCGGCCGTGATCGTGCGGCCTTCGTCCAGTGCGGCGTTCAATTTGGGCGACAGGCGCGCCCGGTCCCGGTCCTGCAGCGCTCCCATGTTCTTGGCGGCTTCGAACAACATGATCGTGCGATGCACGTGATTGGCGTCGCGCCACGCGCGCGGGAATTCCACGCCGACGACGGTGGCGCCGAACTGGCGCAATCGCGTGGCTGCGGCCTCGAGCGTGTCGTCCGCATCGCAGTCCATCTGCGTCCACGGATAGTCGCCGAGATAGGCGAGTCGCGGCGGCGCTGGGAGCGCGGCCACGGACGGCGAGACGAAGCCGCGATCCGTCAGCGCACTCCCGAGTCGGGCAGCGTCGGCGACGCTGCGCGTGAACATGCCGAGCTGATCCAGCGTTTCACTGAAAACATGGACGCCGCCAAACGGGATGGCGTCCTTGGTCGGCTTGAACCCCACCACGCCACAGTACGACGCGGGGCGGATGACCGATCCGTTGGTCTGTGTGCCGAGTGCGCCCACGATTTGCCCGGCCGCCACCGCAGCCGCGGAGCCCGAGGAGGACCCGCCAGGCGTGTGCGCGGGATTCCAGGGATTGCGTGTCTTGCCCGGATCGAGAAACGCAAATACGGTCGTCACCGTCTTGCCGAACACATACCCGCCGGCGGCCTGCAGACGCCGGATGCATTCGGCGTTATCCACAGGACGATGTCCGGCGTAGACGGGCGAGCCCATTTGCGTCGGCAGATCGACGGTGGCGATGATGTCCTTCACGCCGATGCCGATGCCGCGCAACGGCGAGCCATCGCGCGCGGCATCGCATCGATCCGCCATGCGGCGCACGTATTCCGGGTCGAGATGCGCCCATGCCTGGATGGTCGCGTCGGTCGCGGCGATTCGCTCGAGATGCGCCTCGGCCAGCGCGCGCGCCGTCAACGCGCCGATCGCCAGTTCCTTCGTCGCCGTGGTCAGCGACATCGCGTACAGCGCGTCCGTCATGGCATCTCCCGGAGAGGCAAGGTAACGCGCGCGGATCGCGTGCGCGGCGCTGGCGCCGGATCGTCGCGCAGGAAGAGCGCCTGCAGATCGTTGAGGAATCGGCAGCCGAGCGGCGTGGGCCGGATGCGCGTCGGGTCGGCTTCGAGGAGGCCACGCGCAACGGCCTCGTTGAGCTCGCGCTGCACCAGGGCGAGCGGATAACCGGTGCGCTCGGCGAAGAGCGTGCTTGGCACACCGGCGGTAAGCCGCAGCGCGTTGAGCATGAATTCGAAGCCGATGGCATCGCGCGTGACCGGCATTTCCTCCTGCAGCGGCGCACGCGCAGCCATCTGGTCGAGGTATTGGCGCGGTTGCTTCCAGCGAACCTGGCGCAGTACGCGATCGGGAAACGACAGCTTGGAATGCGCGCCCGCACCGATGCCGAGGTAATCGCCGAATTGCCAGTAATTCATGTTGTGACGGCAGGCGTGACCCGGCTGGGCGTGCGCCGACGTCTCGTAATGCACGTAACCCGCCCGGTCGAGCACGTCGTGCACGGCATCCTCGATCGCAATGGCCGCGTCGTCGTCCGGCATCGCCGGCGGATGACGGTGAAACAGGGTATTCGGCTCGATGGTCAGTTGATAGAAGGAAAGATGCGATGTGCCGAACGCGACGGCGGTGTGCGCATCCGCACGCGCCTCGTGCACGCTCTGTCCCGGCAACGCATACATGAGGTCGAGATTCACCTCCGGAAAGAGCGCCTGTGCCGCCTCGGCGGCGACGCGTGCTTCCCGCGCATCATGGACGCGGCCGAGTGCCTTCAAGTGCGCTTCGTCGAAGCTCTGTACCCCAAGCGACAGGCGGTTGACGCCGGCGGCGCGAAACCCGGCGAACCGATCGCGCTCGAAAGTGCCTGGATTCGCCTCCAGGGTCACCTCGGCGTCCGGTGCGAGAGGCACGCGGGCACGCACGCCGGCGAGCAGCCGGTCGATCGATGGTGCGGCGAAAAGACTGGGCGTGCCGCCGCCGATGAAAACGGACACGACTCGCCGGCCCCAGATACCGGGCAGCGCGAGCTCGAGATCCAGCAGGAGTGCATCGACGTACGCCGCTTCGGGAATGGCCCCAGCACCGTCGCGGTTCTCGTGCGAGTTGAAGTCGCAGTACGGGCACTTGCGCAGGCACCACGGGATATGCACGTAGAGCGCCAGGGGTGGCAGCGTCGTGAAGCGCGGACCCATCGTCAGCGCGACCGGTTGTGCGTTCATGGCGCCACTCCGGCCTGTTGCTCGTCGAGGCGCGCCAGCAAGGCGCGGATCGCCTTGCCGCGATGCGACACTTCGTTCTTGCGGTCGAGCGGAAGCTCCGCTGCGGTCAGGCCGCTCGCGTCCAGGAAGAACGGGTCGTAGCCGAACCCCCCGCTGCCGCGCGGCGTGTCGATGATCGAGCCGTGCCAGCGGCCTTCGGTGATGATCGGTTCGGGATCGCCGGCGTGGCGCATCAGCACCAGCACGCAGGTGTAATGCGCGCGCCGGTCCGCCATGTCCGCGAGCACGGTGACGAGCTTCTCGTTGTTGCGTGCGTCCGATCGCGGTTCGCCGGCGTAGCGCGCGCTATGGACGCCGGGTGCCCCCGCCAGCGCCGCCACGCAGATGCCCGAATCGTCCGCGAGCGCCGGCAACCCCGAGTGCGCGCTGGCATGCCGCGCCTTGGCCAGTGCATTTTCGATGAAAGTGAAGTGCGGCTCGTCGGCATCCGCGATGCCGAGCTCGGCCTGCGCGATAACGCCGAACCCCAACGGGGCGAGCAGGCGGCGGAATTCGCGCAGCTTGCCTTCGTTGTTGGAGGCAAGAACGAGTTGCCTGATCATGGCGACCGGACGCAGTGAAGCTACTCGGTGAGGGCGCCGCGCTGCGCGGTGACGAGTTCGGCGATCCCTTGGGTGGCGAGCGCCAGCAGCGCATCGACCTCGATCCGGCTGAACGGCTCCCGCTCCGCCGTGCCCTGCAGCTCGACGAACCCGCCGGCGCCGGTCACGACCACGTTCATGTCGGTGTCGCAGCCGGAATCCTCGTCGTAGTCGAGGTCGAGCAGCGGGGTGCCATCGACGATTCCCACCGAGACGGCGGCCACCATGTCGCGCAACGGGCTGCCGGCGATCACCCCTTGTTCGCGGCACCACGCGAAGGCATCGGCGACGGCGACGCATGCGCCCGTGATCGACGCACACCGCGTGCCGCCGTCGGCCTGCAGCACGTCGCAATCGACCCGCACGGTGCGCTCGCCGAGCGCGGCGAGATCGGTGACGGCGCGCAGGCTGCGGCCGATGAGGCGCTGGATCTCCTGCGTACGGCCGGACTGCTTGCCCTCGGCGGCTTCGCGCCGCGAGCGCGTGTTCGTCGCGCGCGGGAGCATGCCGTACTCGGCCGTCAGCCAGCCGGTGCCGCGTCCCTTGAGGAATGGCGGGACGCCCTCCTCGACACTCGCGGTGCAGAGAACCAGCGTGTCGCCGAGCGCGATCAGCACCGACCCTTCCGCGTGCTTCGTCCAGTGGCGGGTGATGCGAAGAGGCCGGAGCTCGTCCGGCCGCCGGCCCGAGGCGCGCGCGTTCATCGTGAAAACCTCAAAACGCAATTATAGCTGCCGGGCGCGACGGGCCTTGTGCTACGGTCTCCGGTCGGACCTCCCGCGGTTGCGACGCGGGATCCGCCGTCGCGCTGCCTCATCGATATCGGACACCCGCCATGCCGAGCAACTCAGACAACGATGCCGTTGATCCCGCCGGTGCCGCGCCCGCCGGCATGCGGAAGGGCCTGACCAGCTACGGCGATCAGGATTTCTCGCTGTTCCTGCGCAAGGCTTTCATCAAGGGTGCCGGATACACCGATGCGGCGCTCGAACGGCCCGTCATCGGCATCGCCGACACGGGCAGTGCCTACAACCCCTGTCATGGCAATGCACCGCAGCTCATCGAGGCGGTCAAGCGCGGCGTCATGCTCGCCGGCGGTTTGCCGATGACCTTTCCCACCATTTCCATCCACGAGAGCTTCGCGGCGCCCACGAGCATGTACCTGCGCAACCTCATGTCCATCGACACGGAGGAAATGATTCGTGCGCAGCCCATGGACGCCGTGGTGCTGATCGGTGGCTGCGACAAGACCGTGCCAGCGCAGTTGATGGGTGCGGCCTCGGCGGGCATTCCGGCGATTCAGCTCGTGACGGGCTCGATGCTGACGGGCTCGCACCGCAGCGAACGCGTCGGTGCGTGCACGGATTGTCGCCGCTACTGGGGGAAGTTCCGCGCCGGCGAGATCGACGCGCAGGAGACCGCCGACGTCAACAACCAGCTCGTGGCGAGCGTCGGCACCTGCTCGGTGATGGGTACGGCCAGCACCATGGCATGCATTGCGGAGGCCCTCGGCATGACGGTGCCCGGGGGCGCATCGCCGCCCGCCGTGACGGCCGACCGGATCCGGGTGGCCGAAGAAACCGGCGCGCAGGCGGTGCGGATCGCGCGCGAACGGCTGACCATCGACAGGATCCTCACGCCGGCGGCATTCGAGAACGCCATGCGCGTGCTCCTTGCCATCGGCGGCTCGACCAACGGCATCGTGCATCTCGCCGCGCTTGCCGGCCGTGTCGGCCTCGAGATCGATCTCGACGCGCTCGATCGCATGGGGCGCGAGACGCCGGTCCTGCTGGACCTGAAGCCATCGGGCCAGCATTACATGGAGGATTTCCACAAGGCCGGCGGCATGTCCACCTTGTTGCGCGAGCTGAAGCCGTTGCTGCGTCTCGATGCGATGACGGTCAGTGGCCGGACGCTCGGCGAGGAAATCGAGCGTGCCGGGCCCGGTTTCGCGCAGAACGTCGTGCGCAGCCTGCGCGATCCGATCTATCCGCAAGGTGGCATTGCCGTGCTGCACGGCAACCTCGCGCCCGGCGGGGCCATCATCAAGCAATCCGCGGCGGACGCAACGCTGATGGAGCACGAAGGCCGTGCCGTCGTGTTCGAGAACATGGAAGATCTGCTCGCGCGCATCGACGCCGACGACCTCGACGTGACCAGACATGACGTGCTCGTGTTGAAGAACATCGGCCCGAAGGGGGCGCCGGGCATGCCCGAGGCAGGCTACATCCCGATTCCGCGCAAGCTCGCGCGAGCCGGTGTCAAGGATCTGGTGCGCATTTCCGACGGCCGAATGAGCGGCACCGCATTCGGTACGATCGTGCTGCACGTGACCCCGGAGGCGGCGATCGGCGGACCGCTCGCGCACGTGCGCAATGGCGACCGGATACGGCTGAGTGTCGCGAACCGCGAGATTTCACTCCTGGTTCCCGGGGACGAGCTGGCACAGCGCGCACACGACAATCCGGTGGTCGAGCCCCGCGCCGACCGCGGGTATCGCAAGCTCTTTCTCGAAGCGGTGACGCAGGCCGACAAGGGTGTCGACTTCGACTTCCTGCGGGCGCCGACCACGGTGGGCAAGGTCCCGGAAGGCTGAGTACTGCAGCAACGAACTGCGTCATGCCAAAGCGTGCCCCACAAGCACGCTCGAGCCCGACCGCAAGCTTGCAGCGGTTGCACTCAGAGTCGCAATCCGCTCAGATCGAATGCCGCGTGCGCCACCACGCAGCCGTCGCGCGAAGACCGTCAGTGAGGCTGTGTCGCGGCACCCATGCCGTCGCGGCCCGAAAGGACGCGGTGTCCACTTCGAGGGAGCCCACGAGGCGCTCGATCATCGCCCCGCGGCCGGTCAGGAAGCCGCCGACCCGCAGGAGCCCAACGGGAACGTTGATCACATGCGGTGGCTCCTTCAGGGCTGCTGCCATGGCGCGCACCAAGTCCGGCGTGGAAACGCTTTCCGCGTCGGCCACGAAATGCACGCCCCGCACCGGATCGATGCAATCGAGCGCTGCGACGATGGCCTCGACGAGATTCCCAACGTACAAAAGGCTGCGGCGATTATCGACCGCGCCAAACGGCATCGTGCGCTCCGCCGCGACCCCGTCGAGCAGAGCCGCGAAGTTGCCCTTCACACCCGGCCCGTAGGTCAACGGCAGGCGCAGGACGAGCGGCACGGTCGCCGAGCCGCGGCACTCGGCCATCAACGCACGCTCCGCCTCCGCCTTGCTGCGGGCGTACGCGTCACGTGGCGCGGGCGCATCGTCTGGCCGGAAGGCTCGCCCCGGCAGCGTCGCTTCGCCGTTCACCTTGACGGTGCTCGCGAACAGTAACCGCCCGACCCCGGCCTGCACCGATGCGCGCGCAATGCGCGCCGTCGCCGTTACGTTCGCCGCACGGTACGCCGCTTCGGGATCCTGCGCCCGCTCACGCAGCACGTGCGCGCGTCCCGCGAGGTGCACGACGGCGTACGCGCCCTGCAACGCTTCGCCGAGCGCTTGCTCCGATGCCTGCGAGAGATCGCCGAGCGCGACGTGATGCACGCGCGGCGATAGATGTCCGGGAACCTGGCGGACCACCGCGCGCACCGTCCGTCCGGTATCGGCGAGATGCCGGCACAGTGCGCGTCCGATGAAACCGTCCGCGCCGGTGACGACCACCGCTCCAGCGGCGCGCCGGTCGCCTGCCGCCTTTTCCGCTGCGATCACACCCATCGCCAGCCGTGCTTGTTGTAGAACCGGATGCCGCTGCGCACGAACATCATGACGTGCCTCCAGCCCTTGCGCGCAGCGCCGCCGCCGTGATGCACGACGCGCATCGCGGGCAGATAGGCCGATGTCGTCACGCGATTCAAGCGCACGCTCCAGTCGAAGTCCTCGAAGTACAGGAAGAACCGCGGGTCGAAGCCACCGGTGGCATCGATGGCCTGGCGCCGAACGAGCATGCAGCAGCCCGACATCACCGGGATGCCGAGCACCGGATCCTCGCCCTTCGGATCGATCCGGTCACGCAGCTCGTAGCGCGCGAGCCTTCGTGCAAACAGGCGTTGCACCCCGCTTGGCACGAACCCCCGCAGCAACAGATCGAACACTGCAGGGTAGCGCTTGCAAAGATAATCGGGCGTGCCATCCTGATGGGTGATCGCCGGTGCCACCACGCCGACTTCGGGATGCAGGTCGAGCCACCGGATCGCGTTCGCGAGGGCATCGGGCGCGAGCTCGACGTCCGGGTTGAGCACGAGCTGGTAGTCCGCGCCGGTGCCGTGCAGCATCAGGTTGTGCGCGACACCGTAGCCGACGTTCGCGTGGCCGTGCTTGCACGTGATCTGCACGCCTGCCGGGTCGAAGAGTGCGTGCGCGAGCTCCGTCACCGCCGCGGCGATCGCCGGATCCTCGCTGTTGTCGATCAGCGCCACCGCGACGCTCTTGATGACGCCCTGCTCCCGCGCGACCGCGATGGCGCGCGCCAGCGTCTCGAGGCAGCGGGCGAGCAGGCGCTGATCGGGACGGTACGTCACGACGCTGACGGTGAGGGAGGACGGCAGCATGGGGCGAATGGCCGCGCGGCGGGCCGCAAGCGGGAGAGCGCGGTGCCGCGATGATGCCATGCGCGAACGCGCACTCGGCGCGCACGGTAGAATCGGCCGCGCCGCACTCCCTTCATCTTTCCCTTGCCCCCATGAACGACGCGCGTTACGCGCCCGATGCACTGCGTGCCTTCGCCGCACAACTGCTGACGGCGGCGGGCCTCGAGCCCGCGAAGTCCACTGCCGTCGCCGACGTGCTCGTCACGGGTGACCTGCTCGGCCACACCACCCACGGACTCGCGCTGCTCGCGCCCTACCTCGGCGAGATTGAGAACGGCGCGATGACGAGACATGGCGAACCGACCGTGATCGAGTCACGCGACGCCTCGCAGCTCTGGGACGGGCGCCGCCTGCCCGGGCCCTGGCTGACGCTGCGCGCCCTCGACACCGCGATGGGCATGGCGCGCGAGCACGGCACGGGAACGATCGTGATCCGCCGCTCGCATCACATCGCGTGTCTCGCCGCGTACCTGCTGCGCGCCACCGAGCGCGGTCTGGTGGCACTGATCCAGAGTTCCGATCCCTTGCTGGCCGCGGTCGTGCCGCACGGCGGCATCACCCCCGTGATGACACCGAACCCGATCGCGGCGGGCATCCCGACATCCGGTGACCCCATTCTGGTCGATGTGTCGACATCCATCACGAGCATGGGCTACACCATGCAGCGCCGCGACGCCGGGGAACGCCTCCCGGGTCCCTGGCTCATCGATGCAGCAGGCAACGCCACCGACGATCCCAACGCCGCATTGGCGGAGCCGAAGGGCGCGCTGCTGCCGCTGGGTGGACTCGATGCCGGCCACAAGGGCTTCGCGCTCGGGCTGCTGGTCGAGGCGCTGACGGCGGGTCTCTCCGGCTTCGGCCGCGCCGATCCCAAGGAAGGCTGGGGCGGAACGGTGTTCCTGCAGGTGATCGACCCGGAGGCGTTCGCGGGCATCGACGCGTTTCGCCGGCAGATGGATCACATGGTGGAAGCGAGCCACGCGTCACGGCCGCGCCCGGGCGTGGACCGCGTGCGCCTGCCCGGCGAGCGCGGCATGGGGCTGATGCGGGAGCAGAGCCGCGACGGCGCGCGCCTGCGGGGGAGCATCATGCCGGCCCTGGCCATGTGGGCGCAGAAGCTCGGCGTGCCGGTGCCATCGCCCGTGTAAGACCCGATTGACGCAGGTCAGCGCGCCCCGCGGTCTCGCGAAAACCCCGCCGCGGCGGTTGATCCACATCATGTTCCGGCCGACCGTGCGGCGGCATCGTAGGCACATGGAACCCAACCCGCGCGTCACGATCCCGATCCGGCCGGCGACGCCCGAAATGCTCGATCACCATCGCGGCATGGAGCTCGACACCATCGAAGCCATGTTCCGCATCTACTGCCGCGACCATCACGGCCGCGACAGCTCCACGTGCGACGACTGCGCGCCGCTGCTCGATTATGCGACCCGGCGGCTCGTGCGCTGCGTATTCGGCGCTGCCAAGCCGACGTGCGCGAACTGCGCCGTGCATTGCTACACCGAGACGATGCGCGTGCGCATCAGGGAAGTGATGCGCTACGCGGGTCCGCGGATGATGTGGCGGCACCCGATGCTCGCCCTCAACCACGTGCTCGCCGGACGGCGCGATGCGCCGCGCCTGCCGAGCCGCAAACGGCCGCGTGCGTCGGCAGCACTCGCGCCCGTCGACGACGACACGCGCTGACGTTCAGGTCGGCTGCGCGGCAGCGACGGTGCGGGAGGCGGGGCGGGGCAACGCGACAGACCTTGCGCTGCCCGCCTCCACCGCCCCGGTGGCGAGAAGATCGTCGACCATCGCCCGCGCTTCGGCGAGCGCCGCGCTGTCGAGCGAGTCGCCCGCCACAAGCGGCACATCGCGGTAGCGTGCCCACGCGGCCGCGCCTCGGTGGATGTCGATTGCGACCAGGCAATGCCCGCGAGTGCGCCGCTGCAAGACGATCGCGATCTCGTACCCTCGATACGTGCAGGTCGTCACCGGGATCTCCTACGCGGTGCGGACGTTGCCGTGACCGGCACACGGCACGCCGGGCAGGCTCAGCTGCACCGAGCCGTCGTGGGCGAGCACCTCGCTGAAAAGCGTCGCGCCGGCGAGCGCCGCGATGGCGATCCACGGCCATACAGGCATACCCGCAAGCGGGCGGCGGTCACGACCGTGGGTGCGGCCGAAATAGGGGGAGTCGATCCTTGGCATGGTGGCAAATCCTTTCCGGGCCATGTCTCGGCCCGGAAGGAATCATGCCTCCGTCGCACTGACGGATGACTCACCGATCACGCACCGGTGCCCCGCCCCTGCGTCCCGCCTAACGGGCGGGCCAGCCCGTAGGTGACGCGCGGGATGCCGGCAAGGTCGCGGGCCGTATGGATGCCCGTCAGCGAGGCGGCGCGAAACAGTGCCTGCGCCAGGTCCGCCTGATCGTAACCATGCTCGACAGCGAGCAGCCCCCCGTCGACCAGCCACTCCCGCGCTCCCGCGACGATGCGGCGGATCGCATTCAAGCCATCACCGCCCGGAGTGAGCGCCTGCACCGGCTCGAAGCGCAGGTCGCCTTCGGACAGGTGCCGGTCCCCCTGCTCCACGTAAGGCGGGTTGCTGACGATGGCATGGAACGGGCCGCTGTCGCGCGGCAGCGCCTCGTACCAGTCGGACTGGAGCCATTCGACATTGCGAATGCCCAGGCGCTCCGCATTTTCGGCGGCGAGGGCGATTGCCGCGCTCGCCACGTCGATTCCGATGACCCACGCCTGCGGGCGCTCCTTGGCGATGGCGAGCGCCACGGCGCCCGATCCGGTACCCAGATCCAGCACCCGCGTCGGCCGCTCGGCCGGCAGATGCGCAAGCGCGACTTCGACGAGCGTTTCGGTCTCGGGACGCGGGATGAGCACCGCCGGTGAGATCCGCAGATCGAGTCCCCAGAATTCCCGAGTGCCGGTGAGATAGGCGATCGGCTCGCCCGCACGGCGCCGCTTGGCCAGGGCGAAGAATGCGTGCGCCCGTTCCGGCAGCAGCGCATCGTCGGCGTGCGCGACCAACCACGCGCGGTTCTGCTGCAGGACATGCGCGAGCAGCACGCCGGCGTCGAGCGGAACGAGACCCGACTGTGCCAGCGCGCGGCGCACCGACATCGGCTCGTTCACCTGCGCGTCCCTCCGCAACCCAGTGCGGTCCCGCCGTGGGGCCTCAGCCGCCCGTGCGCGTCGCGGTAGCCTTGCTGCGCTCCCGGAAGACCTGCGGGAAGGCAGTCGCCGTTGATGCAGGGTACGTTGCGTCGGTGCGGCGACCGTCGTTTCGCGGCCGATCGGCGGCGAACAGGCGTACGCGGCGGTCGTAATAGCGCGCCCAGCCCTGGTCGTGCAGCCCGCACTTCATCAGCACTCGCTGCGAGGCGCGATTGTCCGGGTTGGTGACGCCGATGATGCGAAACAGGCCGAGGGTGGTGAACGCATGATGCACGAGCGCTCGTGCGCCTTCCGTCGCAAGGCCCTTGCCCCATGCACGCGGGAGCAGCCGGTAGCCCACCTCGACATCGCAGGTCGGCGGACAGTACTTGAGGCAGAACCAGCCGATGAATTCGCCCGAATCGCGCAGGCTTGCGTGCCAGACGCCGAGGCCGTGGTAATGCGCGTAGTAACCGAGCGCGCGATTGAGGGCATCGCGCACTTCCGCGTGGGTCAGCGGCTGGCCGTCGTTGAGATAACGCATCACCTGCGGATCGCTGTCGAGGCGGTACAGATCGTCGAAGTCCGCCGGCATGAACTCCCGTAGCGCGATGCGCCGGGTCTGCAACCAGGGTGATGGAATCATTGTCATGGCGGGCGCAGCGCGGGATGCGTCGCGGCAAAGATACGACAAATACCACGGCGGTGCGCGCTTCAGCGACGAACGGATGCGCCATGCGCCGCGTGTGCGCTACATCGTGTGGTCTCGAGCGAGTTCCGCTGCGCGGCTCGCGCACGTTGGCACCCGTAAGGCGTCACGCGGCGCGCTCCTGGTCGGCCATCGACGCGAGCAGGTCGGCCTGATGCTCGCGCGCAAGCGCATCCGTCAGCTCGAAGAGATCGCCATCGACGATCGCATCGATCTTGTAGAGGGTGAGATTGATGCGATGGTCGGTGACGCGCCCTTGCGGGAAATTGTACGTGCGGATGCGCTCGCTGCGATCGCCGCTGCCGACCAGGCTCTTGCGCATCGAGGCCTCCGTCTGTTGTCGTTCGCGGCGCTCCTTGTCGAGAAGGCGTGAAGCGAGCACCGCCATGGCCTGGGCGCGGTTGCGGTGCTGCGAGCGATCGTCCTGGCACTCGACCACGATGCCCGTCGGGAGATGCGTGATGCGCACCGCGGAATCCGTCTTGTTGACGTGCTGCCCGCCGGCACCCGAGGCGCGGAAGGTGTCGATGCGGATGTCGGCCGGATTGATCGCGATGTCTGCCACAGGATCGGCTTCCGGAATCACCGCAACCGTTGCGGCGGACGTATGGATGCGTCCCTGCGCCTCGGTTTCGGGCACGCGTTGCACGCGGTGCGCACCCGACTCGAACTTGAGCTTCGCGTACACGCCCTGGCCGACGATGCGCGCGATGACCTCCTTGTACCCGCCGAGATCGCTCGGCGATTCGCTCACGATGTCAACCTGCCAGCCATTGCGTTCGGCGAAGCGCGTGTACATGCGGAACAGCGTGCCGGCAAACAGCGCCGACTCGTCGCCGCCGGTCCCTGCCCGAATCTCGAGGAACACGTTGCGGTCGTCGTTCGGATCCTTGGGCAGGAGCATGCGCTCGAGGTCCGCTGCGAGCGTGGCCATGCGCTCTTCGGCGTGCTTGCGCTCCTCCTCCGCGAAGGCCTTCATTTCCGGATCGCGCGCAAATTCCTCGGCGGCAGCGAGATCTTCCGTCGCGGCGGTGTACTCGCCAAAGCGGGTGACGACCGGCTCGATCTCCGCGCGTTCGCGGGTGAGGGCACGATAGCGATCCATGTCGCGCGCCACGTCCTCGCCTTGCAGCGTGGCGTCGATCTCGGCGAGTCGCCCGGTGAGCTGCGCGAGCTTGGTTTGCAGGGAGGCCTTCATGGACCGCGATTATGGCGCCTCGGCAGTTCCGAGGCCCACGACGGCTATGCAGGCAGTGACATCGCCTATGCCGGCGCGCACATCCCCACGCCAGCCGCACCGCTGCCCTCCGCGATCCATCCCTTGTTGAGCATTTCGGTGCGCACGGTGGCGTCGATCGTCAGGCGATGGTTGGGAGCCCCACCCTGGCCGTTGTTGTAGAGCCGATAGACAGGCACCGTGCCGCTCGGGCACGTGCCAGCGGCATCCGGCAGCGCCATGGTGAATACCGGTCCCTCGAATTGCCAATCCTTGTTGTTCTTCACCGTATCGCATTCGCTCGCCAACGCCGTGTAGAAGTGCGAGCTCTTGGCGCCGAACGAGGTGCTGAAGAAACGGCACACGTCCTGCGTGCCGGGCGCGCCGACGTTGAAGGACTTGCCGGTGCGCACCCATCCGGCGAAGGTGCCGTTGTCGAGCTTGGTCACCTCGTCCGGGATCGACGTCACGAAATAGTGATCGAAGCCGGCGTGATAGAACTCGATGGCCGCGGCCACCGGCGGCAAATCCTGGACGTCGTTGGTCAGGCTCTTCTCCAGATTGGCAAGCACGACGGGGTCCGCGTCGGGATCGAGCTCGAAGGTCAGCGTGTGAGAGGCGTCGGACCAGCCGCCCCGGCTGGAGGGCGCCTGGAGGGCGGCCCCCAGGATGAACGCCTGGTTGGGTTGGACGGTGAAGTTTGGGAAACCTCCCGAGCAATTCCGAAAATTCATGCTGAAGGAACTACCGCCTCTGCTCCCTTGGGGAGCGTTGTAGGACGCGACTGCAAGGACACCGGGAGCGCCGCAGTCGAGATTGGACAGCAGGGTGTTGAAGATGCCTTGCTCGGTGGAAACGGCCGAGTAGAAGAGCTTGTAATCCAGGATGTAGGCCACGACCCAGACCGTTCCCTCCCCCGCGACGCCGGGAGTGCCCCCAGAGCTTGTGAAGCTGAAGCTTGCGGTCACGGGCAGGATGGTGGGGAGGGAGCCGGTGTACTGGTATGTCTGCATCGCGACGTTGTTGCTGTTGAGGCGGGCGTTCGATGCTGCATTGGTGCTCGCCTTGAGCTGCGGGAATGTGAACGGACACACTGCCCCGTTCACGCCGGTGAACAAGCCTGGACACGTGTATTGGGCCGATCCCATGGCCAATCCATACGGGAAAGGCGGTTGCCAAGCCGCCCCGCTGCCAGGCGTTCCTCTGGCGTTGTTGCGCAGCTGCGCGATGATCGGCCGGGTCGCGCAGTCCTGGGTGGGCGCAAGTCCGGTGCAATCCTTGGCCGTCAGCCAGTTCGCCCCGAAAAAATCCGCGCGCGCCGGCAATGGCGCGCCGAATCCGCAGACGATGGCGACGAAGGCAAGACCTGACGCGAACCGATGGCTCAATGTTTTCTCCCAGAAAGCTGCAAAAGGGCCTGCATTGCGGCGCGCGTTTGTCGACATGCGGGCGCCCGCGTCACGCCGGCGCGCACATCACGACCAGGTCGGGCCCGTCACCTTCGGCCAGCCATCCACGACCCACCATGGCGTCGCGCAGCGCCGGATCCGTCATGTAGCGATGATTCGCATCCGCGCGCTTGCTGAATACGCGATACACGGGCGTGGTGTTGGCCGGGCACACACCGGCCACGGGCAGGAACATGTTCATGTACTGCGCATCCTCGAGCACGAAGGTCGCATTGCGCTGCGCGGTGCTCGTGCATTCCGCAGTTCCACGCCCGAAGAAGTGTGATTTGCCCTTGTCGGGAGGGATGTAGAACCGGCACACCGACGTCGTGCCGGCTTGCGCGGCCGCATAGGTTCTGAAGGTCCGTCCCGTCCGGGTCCATCCCTTGATCGTGGTGCCGGCGTCGAGGAGGGCGATCTCCCCCGGACTCCACGTGATGAAGAAGTGATCGAGCGCAGCGTTGTAATACTCGATTACGTCTGCCTTGCCGGCCGGAGCAGGCGCCGCGGCTACCTGGATCTTCCACGTTCCCGCGCGCGCGCCTTTGCCGCCGATTTCGTCCCACGACCCGAGATGAGGTCTCAGCACCGGCGAATCGACGCCCACGCGACCGTACGCGGGCCCGAGAGGACCGGATCCGATGAACAGGAAAAGGTGCCCCGAGCAGCCGGACGTGATGCAATCGGAGAACACGAAGTTGTTCTTCGAGCCGTCGAAGGCAATGACCGGGGGGCCTTGCACGCGGGCGCTGCCATCCACGTGAAAGCCGACAGGCCCGCCGTGGGGAAGCGATCGCCATTGACCGCGATCCTGAGGTTTTTCATGCGTTTCGATGTGATTGAGCAGCGGGCTTTATACCGACCGCGGCCGAATACCGCAACCACAATCGATTCGCGCGCGTCTCGACTCGCCCGTTGGGCGGGACGTGTATCAGTCGAGGGTATTAGGCGGTGGGACGGGAGGGCGACGACCTTGCGGGAAGTGCGATGGCTCCGATCGATCGGCGTGACGGACATTGGGCGTGCCGGAGGGCGACCGCCGCTGCGCGCCAGCGACGCTACTTCTCGTCGGGGATGTGGTAGATGCGCTGGAAGAGTGCAACAAGCTCGGCGCGCTCGGCGTCGCCGGCCTGATTGAGTGCCTGGGTCGGCGCATGCAGGAACTTGTTGGTGAGGCCCCGTGCAAGCGCTTCGAGCACTTGGTCGGCCGGCGTGCCGGCAACGAGAAGCTTGCGTGCGCGATCGAGCTCGGCCGCGCGCAGTTGCTCGTGATGGCCGTGCAACGCCGTGATGGTCGGGACCACGGCGCGACCCTGCAACCAGCGCAGGAAGCTCTCCGTCTGTGCCGCGATCATTTCCTCGGCCTGCGCCACCGACTCGCGGCGGATCTGCAGGTTGTCCTTCACGATGTTCGACAGATCGTCGACGCTGTACAGGAAGACGTCGTCGAGCTGGCTGGCTTCCGGCTCCACGTCGCGCGGCACCGCGAGATCGACGATGAACACGGGACGGTGACGTCGCGCCTTGACCACGCGCTCGAGCAGGCCCTTGCCCAGGATCGGCAGCGTGCTCGCGGTGCACGTGACGATGATGTCGAACTCGTGCAGGCGCTCTGGCATGTCGGTGAGCATGATCGCTTCGGCATCGAAGCGCTCGGCGAGCTGCTTACCGCGCTCGAGCGTGCGATTGGCGATCGTGATGCTCTTCGGCTTGCGCGCGGCGAAATGCGTGGCGGTGAGATCGATCATCTCGCCTGCGCCGATGAGCAGCAGGCGCTGCTCGGAAATGGACGGAAAGATGCGCTCCGCGAGCTTGACGGCAGCGGCCGCCATCGAGATGGACGCGCTGCCGATGTCGGTCTGGGTGCGCACGTCCTTAGCCACGGCAAACGTGCGCTGGAACAGCCGATTGAGCACGAGGCCGAGGGAGCCTGCCGCTTCGGCGTAGCGCACGGCCTGCTTCATCTGGCCGAGGATCTGCGGCTCGCCGAGGATCATCGAATCGAGGCCGCTTGCCACCCGGAACGCATGCGTGACGGCCTGCTCGCGCGGCAGTGCGTACACGTACGGGGAGAGCGAATCCTTCGGCACGTGGTGGAATTCCTCGAGCCAGTTCACCACCGGCTCCGGCGCAGCGCCGTGGAAGTACACCTCGGTGCGATTGCACGTCGAGAGGATCGCGGCTTCCTTGACCCGTGGCCGGCCCAGCAGATCACGCAGCGCATGGCCCATGGCATCCGGCGCAAAGGCGATGCGCTCGCGCACCTGCAGTGGCGCGGTCTGGTGGTTCAGGCCGAGGGTGTAGAGAGGCATGGCAAGGTCAGTCGTTACGCGGCATTTTAGCCCACCCCACTGCGGACGATCAGGCCGGGACATTGATCTCGATCATGAGCGCCCTCTGCCGCCGGGCGGGGCGCTACGACCCCGGGTTGGGCCCCCCAGCCCGTCGTCGACGTGGCGGCCGAAAACGACCGGATCCAACCGCTTGGACCGCAATCCACCGCGTTTTGCGCCAGCGACCGGACCCAACCACTTGGACCGCGATCCACGGCCTCTTCGCCAGCGACCGGCGGCCCCCTCATGCTTCTGGGGTGGCGGGCCTTCGCACCCGCTGCGCCGGACCGCCGCGGCGCGAGTCGGTCCACGCGTCGCGCACCGGACCCGCCCGGGGTCACGCCTTGATGAACTCCTGCCTGCCGCCGAGCCATCGCTCCAGATGGGCAGCGGCGGCATCGGGTTCGCGCGCGAGGAGCTCGTCGGCCGCATCGCGGGCGACCTCGATCAGGTCGGCATCGCGCTCGAGATCGGCGAAGCGCAGCAGCGGGACGCCCGACTGGCGGGCACCCAGGAACTCCCCCGGCCCGCGGATCAGGAGGTCCTGCCGCGCGATCTCGAAGCCGTCGGTGTTCTCGTAGATGACCTTGAGGCGCGCCTTGGCCGTGTCGGTCAACGGCTCCTCGAACAGCAGGAAGCACGTGCTTTCGCCGGCACCGCGGCCGACGCGCCCCCGCAACTGGTGCAACTGGGCGAGGCCGAAGCGTTCGGCATGCTCGATCGCCATCAGCGTGGCGTTGGGAACATCGACGCCGACCTCGATCACCGTGGTCGCAACCAGCACGTGCACCCGGCCGGCAACGAACTCCGCCATCACCGCCGCCTTCTCATCGGGCTTCATGCGGCCATGCAGGAGACCGACCACGATGCGCGACGGGGACGCTGCCCCTGCCTCGGGTTGCTGACTTGCACCCGCCAGTGTGGCACCGGCAAAGCTGTCCCCGAGCACCGCGGTGAGTTCCGCATGCAGCGCCACGGCCGTTTGCAGCTCGAGCTTTTCCGATTCCTCGATCAGCGGACATACCCAGTACGCCTGACGGCCCTCCTGCACGGCCTTGCGCACGCGTTCGATCACTTCGGGCCGGCGCTTGTTGTTCACGAGCCGTGTCGCGACGGGCGTGCGGCCCGGCGGCAATTCATCGAGCACCGAAACGTCGAGGTCGGCGTAGAACGTCATGGCAAGCGTGCGGGGAATGGGCGTGGCGCTCATCATGAGCTGGTGGGCTTCGCCCGCCGCCTTGCCGCGCAGGCGCAGGCGCTGCGCGACGCCGAACCGGTGCTGCTCGTCGACGATCGCAAGGCCCAGGCGAGGCATCTCGGCCGCGTCCTCGAACAATGCATGCGTGCCGATGGCGAACATCGCTCGGCCCGAGCCGATGGCCTCCAGGGCCGCGCGCCGCTGCTTGGCCGGCAATCCGCCCGAGAGCCAGGCGATCTGCACCGGCAGGCCGGCGAGCCACTGCAGCAGCTTGCGGTAATGCTGCTCGGCCAGGATTTCGGTGGGCGCCATGAAGGCGACCTGCTTGCCGCTTTCGATCGCCTGCAGTGCGGCGAGGGCCGCGACGATCGTCTTGCCGCTGCCGACGTCGCCCTGCAGCAGGCGCTGCATCGGCGTCGCCCGCGCAAGATCGTGCTTGATCTCGCGCCAGACGCGCTCCTGCGCCCGCGTGAGCTTGAAGGGGACGCGCGCGAGCAGCTCGCCCGTGAGCTTGCCGTTGCCGGTGAGCACCGGGGCACGGCGGGCGGCGCGCGCCTTGCGATGCGCCTTGAGCGAAAGCTGCTGGGCCACGAGCTCGTCGAACTTGAGGCGCGTCCATGCCGGATGCGTGCGCTCATCGAGGGCACGCTGCGTCAGCGGGGACAGGCGCGGCGGCGGCGCATGCAGGAATGCGATCGCGTCGCCGAACTTCCAGTAGCGGCACCGATCGAGCAGCCATTGCGGCAAGGTCTCGGCCATCAGCGCGGGATTCGCGGCGATGGTCCGCGCAATCACCTTGCGCAGCGCGTCCTGCGAGAGCCCCGCCGTGGTCGGGTAGACGGGCGTCAGCCGGTCGGGCAGCGGCGCACCTTCGTCGACGGCCTTGAACTGCGGGTGCACGATCTCGCGCCCGAAGTGGCCATCGCGCACTTCGCCGAACACGCGCACACGGCGGCCGGCAGCGAGCGACTTCTGGTGACTGGGATAGAAATGGAAAAAACGCAGCACGAGCTGTGCATCGCCGTCGGCCAGCAACGAGACGAGCTGGCGCCGTGGACGGAATTGCACGTCGGTGTTGATCACCACGCCTTCGGTCTGCGCGGTGACCCCGGACTGCAGCGCCGCGATCGGCACCGTGCGGGTATGGTCCTCGTAACGCAGCGGCAGATGGAGCACGAGATCCTGCTCGCGCGTGATGCCCAGCTTGACGAGCTGATCGGCGAGCCCGCGACTGCGCGCAGTCTCCTTGGCGGCGGCTCGCTTGGCAGGGGGCGTCTGCGCCGCGGCGCGCGCGGTGGATGTCACGCGAGCGTTCGTGTGCGGCGCGCGGGCACTCAGCGGACCGTGAAACCGATCGCCTTCGACAGCGGCGTCAGCTCCATGATCCCCTCGATCTCGATGCGCGCGCCGCGGGGAAGCGCCGCGACCTGATACGTTGCCCGCGCGGGATACGGTGGCTCGAAATAGCTCGCCATGATGTCGTTGACCTTGGCGAAATCATCGAGGTCCACGAGCAGCAGAGTGAGCTTGACGATGTCGTCGAGCTCGCCGTCCGCGGCCTGCGCGACGGCGCGCAGATTCTTGAAGATCTGATGGGTCTGGGCTTCGATGCCTTCGACCAGGGCGCCGCTTTCCGGATCGAGCCCGAGCTGGCCGGAGAGATAGACCGTATCGCCTGCTCGTATGGCCTGCGAATACGGTCCGAGCGCCGCAGGCGCGTGTTTGGATGTGATCGCTTCCTTGCCCATGATGCCTCCGCCGGGGTGCAAACTTTAGCATGCACGAGCAACGCCCATCCCTGTGGCTCAGGGGCGGCCTGACGCCAAGATGCGGGGCTCGAGCCGTCGCCTGCAGATCCTGCGAGGTTGCAGTTGGACTGCAGCCCGACGGTTCGAGGCTGAAGTCGCGCCCGCAACGATGCAGCATGCGCGGTACGCCGAAGCCTCGCCGACGGGCTTTAGTGCTTACCGAGGGCGCTTTCGTGCTTCCCTACCGCGCCACCTCGAGCCCCGCCGCCACCCAAGCGTCGATCCCGCCATGCAACGGCCGCACGCGCTTGTACCCCAGCTGCCGCAGGCGTTTCGCAAGCTTGACGGCGCTTTCCTCGTTGGGGCACGCGCAATACACGACGACTTCCCCTTCGGTGACGAGTTCGCCCAGCCCTTCGAGCGACTCGATGTTCACGGTGCGCGCCCCGGGAATGCGGCCCGTTGCCTCCTGGGTGAGCGGCGACCGCACATCCAGGATCGCGCCGACTTTCTGCTCCTCCATCAGCTGCCGGAGCTCGTCGACGGAGATACGGTCCATCCGCAGCTGCCGGATGAACAGGAAGCGTTGCCACCACTTCGACGCGATGTACGCCGCCAGCGCACCGAGCAGCAGCACGACGCCCCATCTACCAAGCGCCGCGAGCGTGGCGAGCACATCGTTCAGTGCTTCGCGAAAGACGTATCCCAGGCCGACGGCAACGCCCACCCACAGCGTCGCCCCAAGCGCATCGAACAGCACGAACTTCCAGTAGCGCATCCGCACCGCGCCGGCGAGTGCCGTGGACACCGACGCGAAGCCGGGGATGAATTTCGCGACGAGCATCGACCCGGCGCCCCAGCGCGAGAAGATGGTCTCGGTCTGGCGGACGCATGAATCAGGGGAGAGGGATATGCGGCACAGCAGGCGCAGCACGCGCATGCCGATGCGCCGTCCGGTGATGTACCAGAACGTATCGGCGATTACCGCGCCGAGCACCGCCACCACCACCAGCGTCGCCAAGCTCTGGCCGGCGGCCGCCGTTATCGCGCCCGCCACCATCATCGTCGGCACCGCGGGAATCGGCAGGCCGCCCTGCTCGAGCAGCACGTTCACGAACACGAAGCCGAGGCCGAATTCGCGGAGAAGCTCGATGAGGTCGGGCATGGCGGCACACTACCTGAGCACAGGCCGGGACATGCAGAGATGCGGTCGGCCCGACGCACTTTCAAGTCGCTGCGGCCCAGCCGGGTTTACCGGGACCGGTGGCCCGCGGTATAATTTCGCCCCTCTGGGGACGTAGCTCAGCTGGGAGAGCGTCGCGTTCGCAATGCGAAGGTCGGGAGTTCGATCCTCCTCGTCTCCACCAGGATTCCGCCAAGGCCTTGACTGTCGAGGCCCTTCGCGTTTTCGGCGGTTCGCGAGTTCGAAGTGGTCCATCAACGTGGTCCGACTTTGGTCTCGTATGCCGACTTCCACCCCGCACCTGTATCGCTCCCGGCACGGCATCTTCTATTGCCGCATCGTCGTCCCGCCGCGCCTGCGCACGCACTTCTCGCTAAAGCCATCCTGGAGCACGGCGTGACGCTGCGCACTGCCGGTTTTACTTTGATCGAACGGCCATGGGGCCGGGAAGTCTGCGCCTCGCCGCACGATACCCGGAGCAACTCCGGGCGCTGTTCGCGTATCTCGTGCATACCGGGACGCAGATTCCCGCTGCCTTGCACGCTGTTTACGCGAACCTCAGTTCGTCGCCTGCTGTCGCGGGAGGCGCGACGAGTCATCTATCGAGCTCCCCGGCACCCGGTCTGGCGATCGCAACCGGTGCACCGGCGGCAGTGGTAAGCGCAGAGCCGGACGCGCCGCGCGCGGCGTCCCCAAGTTGGAAATGGTTCAGTGAAGCAGCCGAGCAGTTTCGCCGTTCACCGGAACACAGGCACGAATGGTCAGTGCAGTCGACCTGGAAGAACGGGTATGAGCCCCCGCTGCGCATGTTTCGCGAGCTCGTCGCGAAAGCTCAGCGCGAAACCGCTAGTGGCGAAGTGATCTGGGACATCGGTGTCGCCGAGCCCACCGTGGAGATCGTCGAGGCATACGTCGACGCGATGTGGAAGTTCCCGGGTCGGCAGGGTAAACGTGCCGGCAAGCAGGATGCGAAAGCGATGCTCAACAGCGGCAAGGAGCGGATGCGTCGGTTGATGGACGTGGTCGCGGCAGGCCGCGTGGATCTCAAACCGCTGGTGACGCATCGCTTCAAGCTCGACCAGATCTCGCAGGCCTATGACTTGTTCTCGCATCAGCGCGACGGCGTGCTGAAGGTCGCGATTACACCGTGAATGAATCGATTCAGTCGATGGCATAAACGAGGATGCCGAGTCCCGTGGCGATCGCCGCCGGAATGCCGTAGCGCTCGAGCCTGGACACCGCGTCCCCGGCGATGACCTCGACCGGCACGGTAGTCAACTCGAGCACCTTGTTCGTGACGGACGCCTCGACCATGCGGGTGAGCGAGTTCTTTCGGGCGGTGCTCATCACGATGTGATCGCAGCCGATACTTCGGGCCGTCTCGACGATGACCTGCGCCTTGCGGCCGACCGCCATGTGGGTCGTGTGCGGAACTCCCGCATCGTCGAGCAGCCGTCGAACCGGGCGCAGGGTCGCGCGCGATCGGTCATCGTGGTAGGACTTCAGGTTCTTGCGGCTGAAGAACTGGCTGATGTGCCTCGGGAAAGGCGCTTGCACGTTCAGCAGGTGCACTTCAAGGGCCGGGTTCTCCCGATATTCGGAGATGATGTGCCGCACCGCACGCTCCGAATTCGCGGAATCGTCGACCGGTACCAAGATCTTGCGCATACAACCTCCTTCGGTGAGTTGGGCGGATGACATTCGGACTTGGCGCGCAAAGCCCGCGAGGCGTGCGCTGATGCGCGACTCGAGTCGGCGATGATTCCGGACGAAGCCAGCCCACAGGACGCCTCCCACGACGCAGACGTACAGCAATGGAATCGTTGCCCGATGGCCGCTCAGGCTCTGGTGGAGCGCCGGTTCTCCGGTGGACATGCGGACTGCGGTGAACGCGAGCACCGCGGCGCCGATGTAGACGAACCCCGGAAACCGCTCGACGAAGCGCAGCAGGAGCGTGCTCCCCCAGATCACGATGGGAATGCTGATCAACAGCCCGGTGATCACCAGAACGAAACTTCCGTGAGCCGCACCGGCGACCGCCAGCACGTTGTCGAGTCCCATGAGCGCGTCTGCAACCACAATGGTGCGCAGGGCGCCCCAGAAGCCGCCCGCCGGCTGCCGGCCCGCCGCATCCATCGCGCCTTCCTTGGGACAAAGCAGCCGGTAAGCGATCCAGACCAGCAGCGCGCCCCCCGCGGCCATCAACCCCGGTACGCGCAACAGCCAGACGACGATCAGCGTCAACGAGCTTCGAACGGCAATAGCGCCGACCACGCCCCAGGCGATCGCGCGCGTCTGCAAGTGCTTGGGTATATGTCGGACCGCGAGCGCAATGACGATGGCGTTGTCCCCTGCCAGGACGAGATCGATGACAACGATGGCTCCCAGGGCTGCCAAGAAGCCGGATGAGAAGGGGTCCAAATTTCCCTCGTACGAGTGCCGAGTTCGACCGCTCCACTCGATCAGGTCACGACATGTTCGATTCGGCTGCCGCGAACGGAGAGGCGTCCGCTTGCAGAAGCGCGAGGCCGTCCAGGTCGAGAATCGTTATCCGGGGGCCGTGCGCGACGATGAGATGGTCGCGCTCGAGGCGCGACATGACCCGGCTCACGGTTTCGAGCTCCACGCCAACGTAGCTGCCGATATCGCGGCGGGTGAGGCGCAGATCGAACTGCCGCGGCGAATAACCGTGCATGCGCATGCGACGCGAGAAGTCGAGCAGGAACGCCGCAACGCGCTGTACGCTCCGCATCGAGCCCAGCAGACGCACGAGATCCTGCTGCCGCGTGATCTCGCGCCCCAGGATGCCGCAGAGAGCCTGCTGCAGAGCTTGTTCGTGCAGTGACTGCTGAAAGAGGTTGGCACGGGGTACCAGGCAGACCTCGCCATGGTCGAGCGCGATCGCGTCCGAGCGGTATCGGCCACCGTCGACGCCGTCCAGGCCCAGTATGTCTCCGGGCATGCGGAGTCCTGTGACCTGCTCGTCCCCGTTTCGCGACAGGACGGAGCTCTTGAAGAATCCCGCGCGAATCGGGTAGATCGCGTCGCACTGAGCGCCCGCGTGGTACAGCGTCTGCCCACGGCTGACCCGGCGCCGCGAGACCACCACGAAATCGAGCAGCGACACCTCGCTCGCATCCATGCTCGAAGGCATGCACATCCCACGGACCGGGCAGTTGGCGCAGTCGGGCCGGAAGCGCTGTGCACTCGGGAACGGGCTGAATGCGGGGTTTCCCCCGCTAGGGACCAAGTCAGGGACGGTGAACGGTGCTGACTTCGTCCTGTCTTCAGCGACCACAGCTTCCATTGCAAACTCCACGCAGGTGAATGACAGCGGCGGGCGCGTGCGCGACGCGTTGGCGGTCATCGAGGTTACGGCACGAGCTCGGGCGTACCGCGACGGAACGGCCCCGAGACCTGCGCGTTAGTGTCGCGAGACGATGGTGCCGGCATCGACGACTGTTGTGGGTGCATGGGTGGCGCAGCTTCGCGATCGTCACGGCAAGGAGTTTCCCCGCACGTCACGAGCGCTGCGGCACGGTTCCCGGCGCCATGCTCGCCACCGCCGTCTTGCGGGGTGGATTTGCGCCGCGGTTCGAACCGTAGCTGGGGCCATCCCGGCAGGCGCGTAGGAAACCTCGAATCGCGAGATTCAGGGCATCGTCGACCGCGCCGGGCCAAGTGCACCCGAGGGCGTCTGCCGTCACGTCGCCAAAGATGTCCGTTGCCAGGCGGATGCTGCAACGCTTCGTGGCCTCGTCTCGGAGTCCTTCCTTCGTCGACAGACACGCCTCGACGCGCAGGATCATTCGCGTGAGACCACGCGTCGCGAACCGCGCACGATGGGCCGCGAAGCCTCGAAACCGTGCCGCTTCGGCATCCCTGGAATCGACGAGCACCTGAATCCGCATTGCGATCTCCACGCGACATGAACGTGCCCACCATAACGTTCACTGAGCTCTTGAAGGAGCAGCGAACAGCGAATGAATGGTTCGGAAAAGAGGAACAAGATCGGAGCTTGAGGAGCGCGTCCGTGTTCTGCACCGATGCCGGTGCGTGATTCCTGTAAGTGCAACATCCGATGTATCCGGCCGTGCACCAGCGCGCTGACGAGCCGCTCGGCAAATCACCGCATACGTCGCTTGCTGCAACATCGGAAATTCATCGCAGGCGTGTCGGTGCACCCTTCACCGGACCAGAAGGACGGGCACGTTCGAGCGGTCCAGAGCGCCGTTGGCGACACTCCCGAGCAATAGCCGTTCGACCGCCTTGACTGCTCTGGCCCCCAGAACAAGGACATCCGCCCGGTGCTCTTCCGCGGCCCGCAGGAGAGTCGCGAGTGGCGCTCCGATGCGCAAAGCGCCGGTGGCGGGCCAACCAGAGCTTTCCAGGCGAGTGACGGCGTCATTCACTGCGACCGCGGCTTTTTCCTGCCGCTCTCGATTGATCGCGCGCACTTCGTGCTGAAGCTGCCGCCTGATCGAAGCCGAGAGCCAAACCGATGTGGGCACCGACATCGGCTGAATTGCTTGCACCACCACGACCCGGCTCGCACGGGAGGGTGCCAGCGTACACACGAAATCAAGGGCGCGCTTGGCGTTCGGGCTGCCGTCGAATCCGACGAGCAGTCGTCGGATCGCGCGGGGGGCTTCCCGCACGATCAACACCGGACAGGCGGCCCGGGCAGCGATTGACCGTGAAACGCTGCCGGCAAGAAGCCGGCGAAAGGCGCCATGGCCGCGCCACCCGAGCACGATGGCAGTGGCCTTGAACCTCTTCTCTTCGGCGACGATGGCATCGATCGGCGGCTTGTCCACGATCACCACATCGGGCTCGTGCCAGCGTCGCTTGAGCACGCGTGTCGCCGCATCAGCGACAAGCCGCGCAACGACGCTGCTCGCGCTCGCCCCTGGCGGCATTGGCTCCGGGTACGCCACGACCGTTCTCGCAAGCGCAGAGCGCGGCCAGGGAAACTTCACTGCCGTGGCCACCGCGGCTTGGGCGGCTGGTGAGCCATCGGTAGCGATGAGAATGCGTTGCTGGGCTGGATGTTTCATGAATGTTCTCGTTTGCCATGGCGCACGGATACTTGAACACGGAGCGACCCGGCACCCAGGTAATCAGTCGAAGATCTCACTGAGCCACGATTCCCTGCGCCCGTGCTTCGGTCCGCGGAACGAGCCGTGGTTCGAGCTCCCGTGCTGCGCCCGCGTGGGTATGGTGCCGGCGCGATCGATCAACTTGTCGAGCTCGCCGCGGTCCAGCCAGACGCCGCGGCAGAGCGGACAGTAGTCGATCTCGACGCCTTGTCGATCGGTCATAACCAGCGTGGAATCGGGACAGGTGGGGCACTTCATCATCGTCTCCTCGCAGATCAAGCGTCCGAGTTGCCCAGCCCGAACAGGCTGAGCAAGCTCGCGAACAGGTTGTAGATCGAGACGTAAAGACTGACTGTGGCGAGCACGTAGTTCGTCTCGCCGCCATTCACGATGCGGCTGGTCTCGTACAGGATCAGGCCTGCCGAAATCAAGGCGACGGCGGCCGCGACGACCAGCGCCAGCGCGGGCACGTTCATGAAGACGGCAACCGCGCCGGCGATCAGTGCCACGATCATGCCGGCAAGGAGGAACGTGCCCATGAAGCTGAAGTCGCGCCGGGTCGTCAAGGCGAAGGCAGACAGCGCCGCGAAGGTCAGGCCGGTGATGCCAAGCGCGACGGCCACGGTCAGACCGCCCCCTGACATGGCGAGCGAGCGCGAGAGCAATGGGCCGAGCGTGTAACCCATGAACCCGGTGAGCGCGAACACCGCCGCCAGCGCCCAGGCGCTGGTGCGCAGTCTGACGACGGCGAACAACAGGCCGAAATAGCCAACCAGCGTCAGCACGAATCCGGGCGACGGCAGCTTGTACATCACGCTGACGGCAGCGATGCCCGCCGAGAACACCAGCGTCGTGGCAAGGAGGGCATAGGTGTTGCGCAACACGCGATGCGCGGAACTTGCGCCCAGTGTGGGAGCCTCGCCAGCCGGTGCTACGGCGGAGCGCAGTGGTTGCCACGAAAGCATTTGGCTTGGGGTCTTCATGCGTAATTTCCTCGAGGGGCTAGCGCTGAAAGGCCGGGGTGTGTGAGCGCGGCCGGTGGTCGTTCGCGGAGCGGCGCGACAGGCGCAACAGGCGGCGCACCGCGCGCGTCAACGCCTCGTCCAGCGCAGCGCGCCATTCGCGAGCGGTGGAAGTGGCGATCACGAATCCCGCGCCGTCGCTGTCGAGCTTGACCTGGCAGCGTTTCGCCAGGCGGCCATGCCGACCGGAGATGTCGGACAGCCTGAGCTGCGCGCGGGGCTCCCATGCAACCAGGCGTCGCAGCGCGAAGGACGTGCGTCGCGTCGCGAGCTCACGCACCTGCTCCGCGTCCTGATTCGGCGAGTCGAACAGCACTTCCACTAGCATGGCGCCCTCCATGGGTTTGAACGTCGACGAACGATAGCCTTGGAGTCGGTTCTCAAAAAGCAGATAATAAGGAACTGATATTTCGTAAACACGGAACCTATGGCTCACGGCTTCAGTTACCGGCACCTCTACTATTTCTGGGTCGTCGCCAAGGAAGGCGGCGTTGCACGGGCCGCCGAGCGGCTCGGCATGGCGGTGCAGACCGTCAGCACGCAGGTTCACGAACTCGAGCGCTCGCTCGGTGCTGCGCTGCTCAAGCCTTCGGGCCGCCGTCTCGTGCTGACCGAAGCCGGCTTTGCGGCACTGCGCCAGGCGGAACAGATCTTCCAGCTGGGCAAGCAGTTACCGGCACTCGTCCGTGACGCGCTTGGGTCCCCCGTCGCACGACTCGCAGTCGGAATCTCCGATGGCCTCTCGAAGGTCGTCGTCCGGCAGCTCCTGCAGCCGGTCATGGACGAGCCTAACCTGCGGTTGCATTGTTACGACGACGAATACGAAGACCTGCTCGCCGACCTCGCATTGCATCGCCTGGACGTCATTCTCGCGGACCGTGCGCCACCGCCGAATCCGAGCCTGCGAGTGTTCAGTCATTCGCTGGGTTCGCCGGCACTGGCGTGGTACGCGCCAAAGGCCTTGTATGCGCTCGCGCGCAAAGACTTTCCAGGCTCGCTTGCACGCGTGCCCGTGCTGCTGCCGACGGCACACGCCGCCGCTCGCACACGGTTGGATAGTTGGTTCGAGCGGCGCGCAATCACTGCCCGCGTCGTGGGAGAGTTCGAGGACAGCGCCTTGATGGCCACTTTCGGCGCAGGCGGCATGGGCGTATTTCCCGCGTCCGAGCTGGCGCGTGAAGATATGACGACGCACTATGGCGTGAAGTGGCTCGGACCTTGCGAGGGAGTGGAGGAACACCTATTCGCCATCGGCAGCCAGAGGAAGGTCCTCCACCCGTTGGTGCAGCGCCTGTTGACGAGCAAGTCGTAATCGTCCTCGACGCGCTAGTTGCCGATCTGGTTCGTCACATCGAGGTCGGCGAAGCTGTCGATTCTGCAACGCCAGCCAGCCACGCTTACAGCGGAGTTATCGCAGTGCCCCGATGCGGTCGTCGAATTCCATGGCAGCCCACGCTCAACCCCTGACCGCTTCCGCCCCAGCGTCAGGTGCGGTTCACTTCACCGGTGCTGTGAACAGGCGAGCGGCCGCATACGCAAATACACTCAGTCCGATGGCAAGCGCGTGCGAACTCATAGGGAACCCATCGCCCAACTGTATCGATTATCTTCTTCGCCGCTAAGGGGCTTCAAAAAGGACCCGTCACTCTGGATGGCACTTCTGTCGCCGCAGTGTTCGCCAATCTCACTACGGGCATTGACCTGACGAAAGCCCGTCCCCTTGTGGCAAATCTCGGGCGCTCCTTCTTTGGCTACTGCTTGGCCGGTTCATTCGACATACCTCCCCGCACCGCACGAGACTGGCTGCTGCTCCCGCCAACCCGAACGAGCGACTCCCGGGCAGCGTAGCGTGGCGGAGCGGGCGCCATTCGTTGGGGTCGATGCGTACCGCGTTTCATCATGCGACGCCAAGTGGGGTGATCCGGACGTCACGGTCGTCCTGGTCCGCCACCGCGACGACAGCCGTTTCACCGGTCCGTGGTCACCGGCATCACCGGCACGATGGCGGGCCACGTTCCGCGGTCGACCACACGGCTGTTCTCGAACACGAGCCAGCTCTGCGCGCCGTAATGCGGCAGCGGCCGCTCCAGCGCCCGGAGTGCGGCAGCATCCGCAGCCGAGATAACGGCAATCGGCGCACCGGTCGTACGCGAGAGCGTCCACACCTGTGCGCTGCCCCGGCCCGATACGACGGCCGGCCGCGGCGGGAGTCTTGCGCGAGCGAGCGCGCGATCGACGTCGTCGTGAAGGCCGACGATCAATAGCGGCTCGCTACGCCGTGTCATCGCGTCCGGTGCGATGAGTTCGGGTGCGACCTCGCACAGTCGCTCCGCCAGCGCCGCGCCCGCCGCGCGTACATCGTCAGCCGGCGAGACCTGCACGAGACCCGGCGCCCGCGCAACGATCCAGCTCCGCAGGATAGGGGGCAATTGCCGGGTGTCCAGCGTGCGCCAGACGCGAAGGTCGGGATCGAGCCGCACGCTCTGAGGAATGGCGTCGACATCCACGACGGCGGTCGCGTGACGCGATTGGACGTCCACCCAAATCGTGTGGCGGCGGGCGCCGGCCACGATCTCGACGGGCAGGTGCAACGCATACGCGGGTGCAGTCTGCTCGAGCGTCAGCTGCAGGCGCACCCTGCCCTGCTCACGCCGTGCATGCGCCGCTGCAATGTTCACGGTCGGACCGTCCGCGCGGCCCAGCCACTGATCGAAGAAGGTCGCAAGCGAACGCCCCGACGCCTCCTCGAACGACGTTCGCAGATCCGTCCAGCTCGCGGCGCGCAGCCGGTACTTGGCCCAGAACGCGCGCACACCGCGCCGGAACCCGTCCTCGCCGATGAGATCGCGCAGCATGACGAACACCATCGCCGACTTGCCATAGCCGACCGCAGCCGCCGCGCCATGCGTGCGCGAGTGAAACGATGCCAGTGTCTGATGCGTACCGGCGGGTACCGCTGCGAAGTCGCGCAACCAACCCTGCCGCATCTGCCGTGCTGCGTCTGCGGACTCGCGTTCCTTGTAGGCGTAATCGGCCATGAACGTGGTCAGCCCCTCGGACCAGTTGCCGCTGGCGTAATCCACGAACACGCCGTTGCCCCACCAGTTGTGGAGCACCTCGTGCCCCAGCGAAGTTGCCCGGATGAACGGCAGCCGGAGCACGTCGGCGCCGATGTACGTGAGTGTCGGCATCCCGAAACCGGTCGGCAGCGGACTTGCCACAATGGAGAATTCGGTGAACGGGTACGCGCCGATCTCGGTGCTGTAGGCGTGGATGTAGCGTGCCGTGTCCTCGAGGTAGCCCTGCGCGAGCCCCGCTGTTGCATCGAGGTCGCGCGGAAAGTACGTCCGCAGCCGCACCGGCCCGCCATTCGCGCCCGCAATCATCTTCTCGCGAACGATCCATGGCCCGGCCATGAGCTCGATGCCCTCCGCAGGGCCGGAGAATTCGAAGGACGCGCGGTAGCGACCTGAAGCAGACTGGGGAACTTCTTCGGACTGCAACCGGCCGGGGACGATCGCCTTCTGATCGGCAGGGACGGCTAACGTGACGCGGTACGAGAACAGTGGCGCCGGCTGCGGATACCAGGCTGCGGTGGAGGGCAGAAAGCTGCCTTCCCTCGAGGCCATCGGCGCAAGCTTCTGCAGCACGGCTCTTTCATCGAGACGGGCATCGAGCGCCGGGAGCGTACCGGCGTAGTCCAGCCGTACTCCGGCCGCATCCGGCGGCAACTCGACCTGCCAATCGCGTACGCCGCCGGAGCGACCCGTGGCAGCGACGGCCAACGCGGTACCGTCGGCCCACGCACCGGTGACCTCCAGCGACTCGTGCAGCGCAAACCGGAACACCCGCGTGTCCGGCACGACGAACGCCGACACCTGCAAGTGCCGCGTCGAAGGGTCGAGCGCTACGTCGAGTTCCAGTCGCGGCGCGCCCGCCGACGCGAAGCACATCGGACTCGCCCATAGCAGCCCGAAGAGCAGCGCGATACGAAAGCAGCGCATGCCGGGCACGCTACCGCTGCACTGGAAAGCGGATGACGAGATCCAGGGTCTGGTCGCCGCGTTTCACCCGCACCGGCAGCCAGGTTCCTGCAGGTTGCTGTCCGACCGCAGCAATGACGGCGGCCGTATTCCTGACATCGCTGCCGGCGATCTGGAGCAGCCTGTCGTCCGCCTTGAGCCCGGTGGTGTCGGCAAGACTTCCAGGTGTCACCGCAACGATGCGCACGCCGTCCTTGTCTTCCAGGCGTACCCCCAACCGCGGTGGCGAAGGCTTGGCGGTGGCGACGGGCGGCAACGCAAACACTGCGTCCGCAACGCCGGATCGAAGCTCCTGGCAATCGAAATCGGAACGAACCGGGAGCAGTGTGCCGATGCTCGTCACGCCCAAGGCGCGCAACTGATGCGGCACGCCGTAGCCGAACCGGACATGACCACTGCCCATGATCCCGACGACGAGCGGCTTGTCGGTGTCCGATCGGCGCAGCGATCGTGCGAGCGCCTCCGCCATGGCCCGATCCCACGTGGTCTGCGCCTCGACGAAGTAGTCGAAGGCAGGGTCCGCGGTCTTCGCCGCGGTGGAACCGTTTGGCGGTTCCTTCGCATGCCCTTCGTACACACTCAACAGAAAATCACGGTAGGCGCTGGACGGCGGTACGGGACGACCGACGCCCTCCCGCTCACGTTCGGGAACGGCATCCCAGCCCTTTTCGCCTATGCGCTTGGTGAGCTTCTCGTCCACGTTGAGCGCCACCATCGGCACGCGGTTGATCCGGGCGAACTCGAACAGGGGGAGGTAAAACGATGCCGGCAGACGCCACACGTTTTCCCAGTCGGACTGTTCCAGAAAGTCCTTGATCGTAAGCTCGCCGGCCACCCATCGGTCCAGCGCGGGCTGCACCCGACGCGGGAACATCTCGAAACCGATGACCATGTTCGGTCGTTCCGCCTGGAGCGCCGCGAGGACCTGCAGCTGCCAACGGTGATCGTCCTCCTGGTCGTGGCTTTCACCGAGGAGGACCACTTGCCGCTTCGCGATTTGCGCGAACAATGCCGCCGGGCTCGCAACCTGCGCACGGTCACGCTCGAGGACGACCCACTGGGCGGGGCTCACGCAGCCGGGCGCCGCGGCACCGGCGATGGCGGCATCGCTCAACGCGCTGCCGGTGGCGATGCCGACGACGAACAGTGCGGCGCCTGACGAGAGGAATTTCGCATTCACGGCGGATGGGTTGGCGTCTGTACCGGGGCAGCCAAAGCGTTTCGGCAACCGTTCACGGCGGGCATCGCTGAAAGACACTGCCTTGGCGCCGCTGAACCGGGCTTCAATCCTGCAGTTGCGCGGCGGAGCCGAGCTCAGCGCATCGCCCAAGAATACCGGAACGAGCGGCATGCGGCTCCGCGATCCCCGCGCACGGCACTTTCATGTCGATGGCGGGAGTCCGAGTCAGGGGCCGCCTGATCTACGGCACGGAAAGCGATGAAATCGGGTCGCGCGCTGACCCTACAGGGAAGCACGTGAAGCCGCCGTCCTGGTCATCGCGCACACCCGCGAGGCGCGCTCAGCCTCGCGGTACGCGCCGGTTCTTCTACGCGCCAGGCTGGCGTCCCGGCTCGAAGCCGCCCACCTCGTGATAGATGACCTTGCTGTCCTGCTCGAAGGCACGCACCACCGGCGCTTGGCCTGGCAGACCGAGATCGCTCCAGCGTGCCGCGACGCGGTCATAGATGCTCTTGCGCAGCGTCGTGCGCTTGGCGAAGACCGGCAGGTGGCGGTGCTCGCGGCAGGCGTTGATCAGGGCCTTCGACCCATACGGCCGCTTCTCGGGCGGATTCTGGGTCGGGTCGAGCCAGGTGCTCCAGGTGTTGCGCAACACGTCGATGTCGTCCACGGGATTGCAGCGGCTCGCCATGGCCCAGATGACTTCGTCCATGTTGGTCGGGTCGATGTCCTCGTCGACGGCGATGATCCACTTGGTGTAATACGCTCCACCGGGGCACTGCGCGGCGAGGGCCAGCGCCTGCGCCGCGTGGCCGGCGTAACGCTGCTCGATCGCGAGCACGGTCATGCCGAAGCCCCCCGCGGCGGCGGGATGCGCGTAAACCCCCGCGATGCCGGGAATGCCGAGCTTGTCGAGATCGTCCCAGATTTTTGCCGAACGGATGATGGAGAAGAACCCGCTCTGCTCGCACGACGGATAGTCGGCCATCAGGGCGTTGGTCAGCACCGGGCGCGTGCGATGGTGCACGGCCGTGACCTCGACCAGCGGACAGCCCGCCTCGGGACGGCCGTAGTAGCCGGGAAACTCACCGAACGGACCTTCCATCCTCACCGCGTTCGGCCGGATGATCCCTTCGATCACCAGCTCGGCATTCGCCGGAAGGAGCAGGCTGGTCGTCGTGCCGCGCACGACCGGAATCGGCTCACCTTTGATCCCTCCGGCGAATTCGTACTCGGATACGTTCTTCGGGAACGTCTGCGACCCGACCATCATGAACAGCGGGTCGATGCCCCAAGCGGCGGCGACTTCGATCGGCTCACCTTTTTGCCAGGCACGCGTGATATGCAGCCGGGCGTCCTTGCCGGGCGAGAGGTAGAGCCCGACCTCGTTCTTGCCCTGCAGCATCATGCGGTAGGTGCCGACGTTGAGATAGCCGCTGTCCGGGTCACGCGTGATCACCGCGTCGGCGGTCCCGGCGTAACGGCCGCCATCCAGCGGCCAGTGGCGTGGAATCGGTAGCTGATTCAGGTCGATTGCCGCGCCGACCAGCGTGTTCTCGTAGATGGGCGCGGCCTCGCGCGGCACCTCGCGCGGCAACTCGCGGCGCTTCAGCTTGTCCTTCGTCCGGCGGATCAGCTCGACGGTCGGCGTGTCTACCGGCTCCTCCAGCGTAAGGGCGATCCGGCGGACGCTGGGGCCGAGCACATTCCACAGGAGGGTGGCGCCGATCGGGCTGGTCTCGAAGCCCGCCGCGCGTTCGAACAGCACCGCCGGTGAGGGATGCTGCTTGGCGACGAGATAGGCGATGGCGCTCATCTCCTCGTCCCGGTCGACGGCCTCCTTGATGCGCACCAGCTCGCCGATCCCCTCCACGCGGGTCAGCCATTCGCGCAGGTCCTGGATCGGACGCTGTGAGGACCCCTCGGTCGTTGCGCCGGTCCGTTGCGCTGCGTCCATCTCGCACTCCCTGTCGATCGTTGCGATCGCAAACACGCTTGGTGTCGCGGAGTCCGCCATGGCGCATCGCAATGCCAGTACAAGGCGAGCGGGCGACGCGCCGCTCCGGGTGGCCCGCAACGGAACGGACACCATGGGCCAAGTCGGGGACGTGCCGCGTTGATCTGCATCACGTCCGGCGACGACCGACGCTCAACCGGTACTTGGCGCGACGGTGCTCGCCAATCGTCTGGCCCGCGTCAAGCGACAGCGCGGCTCGCTTTCGCGTGGACGCAGCGGAGGCCGAAGCTTTGATTCGTCGCTCGTCGGTCCGAGGAGCGCCGAGGCTCTCTATCCGGTCTTGTCGGGAACAGCGGCTTGGATGCCGGAGTCGCGGGAGCGTCCGGCTGTTTACCGCAGGATCAGGGCGGCAGAAACCGCCCCTGATCCATCATGGATGCTACTGGCGCCCCTTCGGCGACTGCGTTGCGCAGCTCTTGCACCCATGCTGGGAATCTGCACGAGGACAGGGTGGCTCGGATCCTTGAATTTCGTCGCAGGGATCCGATTGGCCGAAGTCGCGCACCGCGCGACAGTCGACGAGAAACGTGCACCCCTCCGGGCCGATTGGCCTGCGAGCGCCCTCGCCTCTGGCGGCAAGCCAGGTTACTTGGGCACGTCGCCCGGCTCGGACTTGACCGTGTAGCTGATACCCTGGTCCGCGGGCGCCTTCAGTTTCACGACCTGGATGAAGCCATATCCCATGCCCTTGTGGCAGTTGTTGCAGTCGGCAACTACGGCGCCATAGGACTTGTTGAATGCCTTCAGGTCCTTCGCTTGAATCGCCTTGTTCACGTCCGCGAAGCTGCCCTCGTAGAAGCTCTTCCAGACCTTGTACTCCTCCGCCTTGGTGAGGGCCGCCGGGTTCATCGCGCCGTTCATGTATTTCGACATGTAGGCCGCGAGCGCCCAGTTGCCTTGATTCGCAGCGAAGTACATGTTCTGGAACCGGTCGCCAACCTCGCGCATCGGAACTGCGAACTTCGGAATCGCCGCCTTGATGGCATCGATCTGCGCCTGCGTGTCCGCATCGGCGCCAATGGCTGCACCGCTACCCAGCGCGAGCAACGCGCCCAGCAGGATGGCTTTGCTGTTCATCTTCAACATTGTCGTGCCTCGTTCATGGTGATGATGGGCTCCGCCCACCGCGGCTTACCGTCTTGGCAACGTGCTGGTCCGATGTTCGGGATCTGAGAGCCAACGCGATCACACTACTCGACTGTGTGAGACAGAAGCTTCGCGCAGGTCAAAGGTTCGACGGACACGGCACGACTGCTGACGCACATCACGGTGGCTGTAGGGCCGCAGCAGCGGTGCCGCAGTGTGTTGCGGTCGAGGCAGCGGGCGAATGGAAGTCAGCAGGTGTATCGCCTTTGGCGCCGCACGCGACAAGCGATGCGACGTCACGGACTCCACGCCGGCTGCACCTCGCAACTGCTGGCCGGCGGCTCGCGCCACACAAAGTTGCGATTCTCTAGCCCTGATCGTAGCGGCACCAGCAATAGACGAACTGCTGGACGGCGCCGGCCGGCGTCTGATGCAGTTCGGTGCGATGCTCGACCAGGCGGAATGGTCCACCGAACTCATCGTGGAGCTGGCTCGGGTCATACCGCGCCACTTCCAGCCCGCTGCAGTGCGTCGGACCTTCGGGCCCGAACGTGGCCACGATGGCATGGCCCCCTGGCTTCAGCGCCTTGGCCACTTGGCGAACGTATGCTGCTCGTGCGAGCTTGTCGGTCAGAAAGTGGAACACTGCGCGGTCATGCCAGACATCGAACTGCCCCGGTTCGAACGGGTAGGCCAATACGTCGGCGCACAGCCAGCGCACCTGGCTCGAAGCGCTGCCCAACCGTGACTGCGCGACAGCGAGTGCCCTGGCAGAAATGTCGAGCACATACAGCTCGCGATAGCCACGCGCCAGCAGGTCGTCGACCAACGTCGACTCGCCCCCGCCAACGTCGATGATCCTGGCGCGATGGTCCGGGGCAGCGCGGGTAATGAGCTCGAGCGATGTATCCAGATGCGGTCGGTACCAGCTGACCTCGTCGGGGCGTCTGGTGCCGTAGACCCCTTCCCAATGCGCCTTGGGGTCCGCGAGGTGCTCTCCGAGTCCGGACATTGCCTGCCTCTACTGTGGCGAACACATCGCCACGGCGGCAGCGCCGTAGCCCTCCGGAACATTGCCGCGACCCATCATCATGGATTGAACTGCAGAATCCATGGTGTACCGATGGTTCGTGTCCACCCGTGCGTTCCAACTGCGATACACGGGCGATGTGCCGGTCGGACAAGAGCCGGTCGCGTTATCGGGCATGTAGACCCGGAAAACGTTCGACGATTCCAGCATCCATTGCTGCGGCCAGTTCTGCTGTACGGCCGCGCACTCCGCGGCCGACCCGGAGTAGAAGTGCGTGTCGAGGCCATACCCCGGATTGCCGTAGAAACGACACACCGGCGTGGCGATTCCGGCAGCCGCCACATCGTCGGCGGCGACCACGTTGAACCCCATTCCGGTCCGCTGCCATCCGGTGAGGCGTCCGGTGTCGAGCGCGTTCATTTCGGCGGGGTCGGCAGTCATGAAATAGTGATCGAGGCCGGCGTGGTAGTACTCGACCGCCATTGCCACCTTCGGTACCGGACCCGTCGGCATCGTGACTTTGCTGAGCAGTGCCTCTTCCAGTCCGTCCATCCAGCGCACCACGCCGATACCCGGCGCATACCATACGTCTCGCTGGTAGCCGGAGCCGCGCTGCTCGTGCACGTGCAGCGCATTGGTGAAGGTGCCGGCCGGCGTCGCGACCGTCTCGAGGGCGAGCGCCTGATACGAGCTCATGTAACCTTGCGCACCCATCATGCTGTTCATGCCCGCGACCGACGTCTGCCAGCTTTCCGCGCTCTGGTACCCCATGCCAGAACCCATCATGGTCCCTGGCGCGACGGGGCTCTTGAGCAGCCACTCCGGGCTGCTGAAGCTCATCATGTAATGGGTATCGTCCGGTGTAGCGGTGTCGCCGCCAAAATAGCGCATGCCGTCCGGGTCCATGCGATAGAAGTCGACACTGTCCTGGTTGCAGGGCAGCGATTGGCACACGTAGCTCATATGGACGCTCGTGAGTCCGCTCGCACCCGCCCAGCTCTGGCTGGCGTGCATCACTGCGGTTGCAGTGGTGTGCGGCCCGTTGACGAAAACGTAGTCGTACCGCGCGCCGTCCACCAGGGGGAAATAGTTCGTCGTCATCATCGGGCTGGACATTGCACCGGACCCGACAATCGAAAAGCCGGTCAATAGGCCAGCCAGTAGCAGTCGTTTCATGGTCTCTTACATTCAGGCTATCGACGCGCCGATAGCGACGCGCCTGTGGCCAAGGTGGCCGGATTTCTACTCCTGTGAGATTAGTCCGCTCGACGGGCCGTGGCTGTGACTTAGGTCACAAGGGTGATCCGGGCGCGCCGCACCATTTAAGAGCATCTACGCGGACTTTGCTGTCGGCGTCCGTGTGGCAGCGGACATCGCCTGCCTTAACCAGATGAATTCAAACATGAGCCTCAACGCAAAACATGGTCGCGACGCGCTGCGCGAATGCCGGTCACGAGCATGCCGGCAAGCCCGCTGATTATCATTACTTCGCCGAGGGCGTCGTGCCAGTTGCCCATCGGAGTCATCAGGAGCATCGAGCCGCCGATCACCAGGGCCGCGAAAGCGATGGCACTCGTGAGGCGCTCGAGATTGCGGCTGAAGCGACTACCGAGCGCCTCCAGCCCCGGAAGTCGCCCCAGATTGCCCTCGGCCATGCGTCGCAGGACGCGTCGCGTGTCGCCGGGCGCATCGGTTATCAAGCGCTCCAGTTCACGCGCAAGCTTGGTCGTCTTTTGCTTTACCCGCGCCGGAGCGAAGTGCTGCACGGTCAAGCGTGAGAGCTCTTCCCGAAACGAATCCATATAGTTATGGTCCGGGGCGAGCTTCCGAATCATCGATTCCAGGATGACGAAAGCACGCGTCAGCAGGACGAACTCGGCGGGATTGTGTACGCCGTTCCGGCTTCCCGCACTCATCAGTGAATCGAACGCGTTCCCGATCGAGACATCCGTCAGATTCGCCCTGCGGATTTCATAGAGCGCGGCCTTCATGTCCACCAGCAGTGCCGCGCGGTTGACGTTTTCGCTTGCCGGTGCCATTTCGAGATACGCCTCGGTGGCAGCTCGCGCATCGCCTTGGACGACTGCTTCGAGCAGGAGTATCAGCGAGTCGCGCATCGGCTCGTCGAGCTCGCCCGTATTCCCGAAATCCAGAAGAGAGAGCCGCCCGTCCGGCAGAACGAATACGTTGCCCGGATGCGGGTCGGCGTGAAACAACCCTTCTTCGAAGATCGATTGCAGCATCAGCCTTACCAGGGTGCCCATCGCCCGCGGCATCGCTTCCGGGTGCAGCTCCGCGTAGCGATCGATCCGTTCGCCGGCCGAGAACCCGAGCGTGAGCACGGCTCCGCGCGAACGCTCCGCCACGACCTCCGGAATGCAGAGGTCGGGGACATCCGCGAGCGCGTTGCGGAACAGCACGATGGAACGCGCTTCGCGACCGAAATCGGTTTCCCGGTTCAGGCTGCTGGCAAATTCACGCACCACGACAGGAAGGTCGAGTGCACGGAGATCGGGAAAGAGCCTTTCTCCCAGCGCTACCACGTAGGTCAGTGCCGCGATATCCGTGGAGATTATTGCTTCCAGGCCGGGCCGCTGCACCTTTACCGCGACCTCACGCCCGTCCCGCATGGTCGCCTTGTGCACCTGTGCGATGGTGGCGGCAGCTAGTGGCGTTTCTCCGAATGACGAGAACAACTCCGTCAAGGGGGCGCCCAGCTCGGTTTCGACTCTCGCGCGCACCGCGTCGATGGCCATCGGCGGCAACTCGTCGTGCAGCAACTCCAACTCATCGATGTAAGCGGCCGGCAGCAAGTCGTGCCGCATCGCGAGCACTTGGCCGAATTTGAGAAAGACCAGTCCGAGTTCCTCGAAGGTTTCCCGTACCTCCTTCGGCGATGGCCAACGTCTCTTCCCGAGCAGCGCCCCCAAGAACCTGTGTCGGACGAGCACGCGCAGGATCTGCGCCAGTCGCGGCGCTGCGCGCAGCACGCCGCCTTTCCGTGGATCGATCATTGCACCACCTCTCAAGACAGCCATGCGTAGGATATTTGCGGGAGCCCGATACCTGTTCCTGAAATGCCAAGGAGGATCGGCTCGTGAGCGAGCCCGGCGCGCGCCGGCCAAGCGTGGGGACACACGCCCGGCCACTTCGGCGGCTTACAACGTGAGGTGGACGATGCGGAGCGAAAACGGCACACCCGGTGATGGATGCGCAGGGTGCGCCAAGCGGAGAATGGGCGCGGAAATCGACAGGCGGTGGAAGTCGCGGTACATGGCAACGACCAGCGGTGGCGCGCCTGGCCGCTCCTGGATCGGCTGAAGAACGCCAGCCAAGGAGATGTCATTGCTGCCGAACGCGTCGCAGTCTGGCGCGACGCCGTCGTTCAAGCTGTCACCCTCTGCGTGAACGCCGAGATGAAGTGGTTGCGAAACCACGGCCAGCCCCGCGCAGCTACACGCGTTCGCGATACCCACGAACACCGCAAACAGCCACAGCCCCGGAACGGCGGTGGCGATAGATCGCCGATGGCGGCGCGGCGAGCTGGCCACGGCTCCCTGCACTCTACGGGTTCAACCTATTGCACACGGCGTCGCTTGCGCACACGGCGTCACTTGCCCTTTTGCTTGATGAACCATGCCACGAGACCGACAGCCGCGATGACCAGCAGGATCGGCACCCACGTTCCACCATATCCGCCCATCCAACCGCCACCCCACATCCCTCCGTCGCCATTCATCATGTTGCCGTTCTGCGCCAAAGCGACGCCGGCGACCAGTAGAGGAACGGTACCAACCGCCACGCCAAGCAAGGTCTTCATCATTTTTCCTGAGCAATACCACCATACCGGCCAACGAATTGGCAAGATTCGCGCGACAACTGCATGGGAATCACGCGCCACAAATCGGGCATCGAAAGTGCCACCCGTCGCCTCTCCGTTACAGCTGCGTACAGGATGGCGCTTGTATGCTTCAAGTACGCTTGCGTAACGCCCACGTCTGTGCGGCAACGCACAAAGAGGCACTCCCCCTTGCACCAAACGAGTACGGAAGCCGAGCAGACACACGCCGGCCCCTTTTTCTTGTGGAGTCCACGGGGGCGAGCGTAGCGATGACGATGCCTCCGTAACGATCGGTCTGCTGAGACCTGTCGGGGCGCCGAAATGAGAATTGCAGTCGCAGGAGTGAACAACCGCAACGCAACGAAGCGGTGTCGCTGCCATCGGCATGCCGCACAGGCTCCTGTTCGCCCGGTTGTACACTGCGCCCTCGGCCGCAGGTTGGCGATGCGCGGCTCAATCGATGGAGGTGCAACATGAGGGTGCTGACGAGCTTGGGCTGCCTGGTCGCATTCGCGTCGTCCGCCGCGGTGGGCTAGACGCAACTGGCTGCAATCCATGCGTGCATCGGCAGCAGCGGGTTGCTACAGGTCGTCGCAGCGGGAACGGCGTGCAACAAGAACCAGACCCCGCTGACGTGGAATGTCGCCGGTCCGCAAGGTCTGGTCGGTCCGCCCGGTCCGAGCACCGCCTTCACCACGGACAATTTTTCCGGTGGATTCGGCGCGGAAGTCGTGAGCACCGACCCGTCGAATCCCACCGAGATCGCGGCGTTGAATCTGCCGGCCGGAGACTATGTGCTCAATGCGGTCATCGGCCTTTATGCCAGCGTCCCCCTTGGAACATTGGCGCCGTTTTCGCCTGTCCAGTGCAGTCTGCACAATGGCGCAGCGATCGTCGGCACCGACTTCCGGGCACTGGTCGGCGGGGCGTCAGCGAGCTTCGCCTCGCTTCCCGTTGTCGCGACGATCACGCTGTCGGCGGCAGGTACGGTCACGGTCGCCTGCGTCGCGGGCGCGGGCCTGCAGGTATTGACGCGGCCGAGCACCCTCACCGCGATCCAGGTCGCCACGCTCAGTACGCAATGACGCGTTCGCGCGGCAGGCATGGCCGGCGCCCGAGCCAGTTCAGTGCTGCGTGAGACACCGGGCCATTCTCGCAGGCATCTCCGGCGCCGCGTTTCTCGGCCCTTTCACACAGACGGTCTACACGCCGAGCCTTCTCGAGCTGCAGCGCTTTTTCGCTGTCAATACGGTACTGATCAACCTGACGATCTCGCTCTTCACGGCCATTCTCGCGTTGAGCAATTTCGTCGTCGGTCCGCTCGCCGACACCCGTGGCCGGCGGGCAGTGTTGCTCCCCGGCCTGCTCATCTTCTCGGCAGGCTCGGCCCTGTGCCTTGTGTCGGGTTCCTACGGCTGGTTCCTGGCCGGCCGCGCGGTGCAGGCATGCGGCATCAGCACCGCACTGCTGGTCGCCCCTACCGTCATCGGCGACATCTATCCGCCAGAGGCACGAGCACGGGCCATGAGCGTGTACCAGACGGTCAGCTTTCTGGGACCGGTGTTCGGTCCCGTGATCGGCGGGATCATCGCCGCCTACCTCAGCTGGCGCTGGGCGTTCGCCTTGCTGGCGGTTGCCGGTCTCGTCGCCTGGCATTACAACTTCCGGCGCTTGCATGAGACCCTGCCGCACACAGCGGCGCGCCCGCCGATCACCGTGGCGACTTTTCGTGGAGTGCTCGCGAACCGCGCGGCGCTCGCCATCGTGCTGATCGGCTTCAGCCAGTTCTACGGCTACTACGCCTTTCTCGTTTTCCTGCCAGGGCTGCTGACGTCACTGTTCGCGGTTTCCACCGGGGTCAAGGGCCTCTTCTTCGTGCCGCTGACAGCCGGCATCCTGCTCGGTATTTACGTTGGCGCTCGCTGGCAGCGGCGCTGGTCACGTACCCGGATTCTGACGGCCAGTTCCTACGGCATCGGGTTGAACGTGCTCATCCTCTGGCTCGCGCTGCGGATCGGCGTTGTCGACATGCCGCTGCTCATTGCATTCCTTCTGGTGTACGGTGTCCTGCTCGGGTGCAGCCTTCCAGTGCAGTCCACGATCCTCGTCAACCTGTTCGCGAAGGACAAGGGCACGGCGGTGGGCGTGTACAACCTCCTGCGCTTCACGGGGGCCGCGATCGGCCCGATGGTCGGCGGCATGGTGGCCATGAGGTTCGGCCTCGACGCGGTGTTCCTGAACGTCGCGATACTCCTGGCGGGATCCGCGATACTCATCCACAGGTATCTTTACGATCCGTTCGACGCCAGCACCGGATGATCGGCGGCGATCGGGCGTGGCCTTGCCCCGGCGCAGAGCGGGATCCTCGGTCTTTTTTCCGTCGCGAGGAACAAGCGGCGGACCGGTCTGGTTGGCTACAGGCGTCGAGCCGCGCGAGAACGGGCGCGCGCCCGCAATGTCGAACGCCTGCGCGGCGAACCGTAAGGCGCGGCCGCGCTGGTCGACCAACAGAGCACGATCATGATGGAGGTGGATGATGGGCAGAATCGCTTTCGGACTTCTCCTGGCCGCAACCGCGTGGGCAACGGCGAGTGCGGCGTTACCCGACTATGCGGGGCCGCAGGCCCAGCCCGCGCGCACGGCTCCGGCCGTTGCGGTGTTCGCCGGCGGCTGCTTCTGGGGCGTGGATGCGGTGTTCAAGCACGTCAAGGGCGTGAGCGAAGTCGTCTCGGGATATGCCGGTGGGAGTGCCGTCACGGCCAAGTACCCGATCGTGAGCACCGGGGCGACCGGACACGCCGAGGCCGTCAAGATCACCTACGATCCTTCCGCGATCTCCTATGCCGACCTCCTCAAGGTGTTCTTCTCGGTGGCGCATGACCCGACGGAACGCAACCGGCAGGGACCCGATGTGGGCACCCAGTATCGCTCGGCCATTTTCTTCGCGGACGCGCAACAGAAGGACATTGCGCAGCGCTACATCGATCAGCTCAACCAGTCGAAGGCATTCCCGAAGCCGATCGCGACGGAAGTGTCCGCGCTGCAGCAGTTCTATCCAGCGGAGGCTTATCACCAGAATTACCTCGCCCTCCATCCGGATCAGCCGTACATCGTCTACAACGACCTGCCGAAGCTTGCCCGGCTGAAGCAGGAGTTTCCGGCGTGGTACCGGTCATCCCCTGCCACAGCCACGGCCGCAACCGGCAAATGAAGATCGCGGCCACGGGGACCGCGCCGCTCGGCAGCCACTCGACGGCACTGACTTCGGGTAATCGTCGGGATCCCGCTGTTCCGGATCCGCCAGCACCAGCTTGAAAAACACGTTGTAGCGGTTCACCAGGTCGAGCAGCGTCGCGAAGCGGCCCGTCGCGGGAGCCGTTACCATGACGGCTTTCGTCCCGCGCCTGCTCTCATGAAGCCCGCCCAGCACCCGACTGCGCTTCGCACGGCGCAACTCCTGCGTGAGGCCGGGATCGACAGCCACGTCGTCGAGTTCGAGCAGCCCACGCGCACGAGTGCGGAGGCAGCCGTCGCGATCGGCTGCTCGGTTGCCGAGATCGCCAAGTCCATCGTGTTTCGCGGCAAGACAAGCGGGGAAGCGGTCGTGGTGGTCGCAAGCGGCGACAATCGCGTCAGCGAGACCAAGGTTGCGGCGAAATTGGGTGAACCGCTGGCACGCGCCGATGCGGAATTCGTCCGGACGGCCACGGGTTATGCGATCGGCGGCGTGGCGCCGATCGGCCATGCGCAACCGGTCAAGCTGTTGCTCGATGCAGACCTGCAGCGTTTCGACACTGTGTGGGCGGCAGCCGGTACGCCGTTTTCGGTGTTTCCGCTTACGCCCGCTCAGCTGCAAAGCCTGACGGGAGCTGACTGGGCCGACATCAGGCAGTAGTGCTGCGCCCGAACGGGCACCAACCCCCTTCGCGGACAGCAGCCGTTGCGGTCATCCGAAACGGCGGGCAAGTTGCTCCAGGCTCAATCGCGCGCCGGCATCGTTGTCCTCGGGCCGCAAGCCCGGAGGCAGATTGGTGAACAGCAGCGTGACTTCGGTCCCGCCGGCCACCTCCTCGAACGTCGCCGTGAGCGTCATCTCGCCGAGGTAGGCAGGATCGGTGGTGACGAAGTTGACGGCCTCGACAATCCGAAATGGCGGCACGAGCTCCAGGAACCGCACGTCGACCACGTCCTCTCGGTCCGCCGTCTTGCCGACGAAGGTACGCTCGGTCGGCGGGTAGACCAGCGACATCCGGTAGCCGCCCCCGACCCGTGCGTCGAACTCGTGAACGGTCCCGGTCATCCCTGCTGGCGGCAACCAGGCGACGAGCGCGACGGGATCCAGGAAGGCCGCGTAGAGCTCGTCCGGCCGGGCATGGATGATCCTCGATGTGCGCGTCGAGGCGCGTGCGTGCTTTGGGGCCATTGCGCTTTCATGTGCCGCGCCGTCAGGACTGGTATGCGCGGCGCGCGCCGGCTGCGAGCGCAACGTGTGCGACCAGCGCCGCAATGGACTAGGATACCTTCATCATCTTATCGCGACCGAGCGGCAGCCCTGCACGCTCCAGCGGCATCGGCTCCAAGCGGGCGTTGCGGCAGGCGCGCGATTTTTTCGGAGCATGCATGGACGTGATCATCTACCACAACCCGGAATGCGGCACGTCGCGCAACACGCTCGCGCTCATCCGCAACGCGGGCATCGAGCCGCACGTGATCGAATACCTGAAGACGCCACCGACACGCGCAATGCTGAAGCAGCTGGTGCAACGCATGGGCATCCCATTGCGGGCGGTGTTGCGCGAGAAGGGCACGCCGTATCACGAGCTTGGACTCGACGACCCTGCACTTTCCGATGAGGAGCTGCTCGATGCGATCGCGGCGCATCCGATCCTGATGAACCGGCCCATCGTGGTCACGCCGAAAGCGGTGCGGCTTTGTCGTCCTTCCGAGACGGTGCTCGACCTGTTGCGGGACGAAAACATGTCGTAGCGTTGCTCGCTCCGGGATCGTGCTCACGTCTCGCGCGCATCGACGCGGAAGCTCGCGCCCGCGTCCTGCGCGAGCGCCTGGGTGAGCCACGGCATGATGCCGCGCATCTGCTCGGAGAACTGCCACGGCGGGTTGACGATGAACATGCCGCTGCCGTGAAGACCCAGCCCTTCGGGCGACGGCGTCTTGACCTGCAGTGCGATGTCCACCCAGTCGGCGGCCGCCGCGCGGCGGAGCGCGTCGGGCAGGCGCACGGCTTCGCGACGCTGAAGCAGCGGATACCACACGGCATATGTTCCGGTCGCGAACCTCTGCATCCCCTCGCGCAGCGCCGCCACCACGGCCCGGTAGTCCGAGACGAGCTCGTACGACGGATCGATGAGCACGAGCCCGCGGCGGGATGGCGGCGGCAGCACCGCCTTCAGGCCGGCGAATCCATCCCCCGCAGTCACGGTCGCGCGCCGACCCGCCTGCGCAAACTGCGCGGTGAGAATCCGTCCCTCGGTGCTGTGCAGCTCGAACAGCCGCAGACGATCCTGCGGTCGCAGCAGTTGCAGCGCGATCCAGGGTGAGCCAGGATACTGCCGCAGCACACCGTCCGGATTCGCGGCGCGAACCTGATCGACGTAATCGGCCACGAGGTCCGGCAGATCGTCGCGGTCCCAAAGCAGCGCGATCCCGTTGCGGAACTCGGCGTTGCGCCTGGCGAAGCCTTCCTCGAGCGAATACATTCCCGCGCCGGCATGCGTATCGATCACGACGAACGGCTTGTCCTTGCGGGCGAGCAGACGCACCAGCGCAACGAGCGCGATGTGCTTCAGCACGTCGGCATGGTTGCCGGCATGAAAGCCGTGGCGATAGCTCAGCATGGCAGGCGGAATTGCGGGGGTGGGGGGAAGCGTCTCCACCAATCCATGAGGCAACGCCGGAGCGCTGGCGGTGCGGCCGAGGGTTCAGCCCGCGACGCCCCAGTGTCGTGTGCGGTGACGATCACGCGCCGCCGTGATTACAGCTCGGTGTATTTGCGTGCGCTGCCGCGGACGCGATCGGCGGGATAGCGCTCTTCGTTGCGCGCCATCTTGGCGGTCACCGCTGCCAGGAGATCGACATCGAGCTTATCCGCAAGACGCACGAGGTATGCGAGCACGTCGGCGAGCTCCGCCGCGACGTTCGCTTTGTCCTGCGGTGCAAGGCGGGCGCTTTGCTCTTCGGTGAGCCATTGGAAATGCTCGACCACCTCGGCGGCCTCCCCGACCAGTGCCATGGCGAGGTTCTTGGGCGAATGGAACTGGTCCCAGTCCCGCGCGGCCGCGAACTCGCGCAGGCGGTCGCGCAGCTCCACGAGATCGCGCACCGGCTTAGCCGAGGGGGATGGCATACGTCGTCCAGAGAGTGAATCGGCACTGCATTCTACAGACCGCCCGGCCGGAGCCGGTGACGCCACGATCGTCGGTTGCACGCGTGGCTCTCTGTCGGTCTCGCCTTGACCGGCACACGGTCGACGTTCGGTGCTGTAGCCCTGTGTACGTCGGCAGTTCCCGGCCGCTGCTCGGTGCGTCGATCTTCCGTCCGCCTTCAGCGGTTGCCCGTCGCGGTCGCCGCAGGTGGCGGCACAACGCCGGATTCATCGAGCAGAATGACTTCGGTGGCCGTGCGCGTGCAGAAGCAGTGAATCCTTTCCGCGCTGACCACGGCGAGCATCCGGTCCGCCTCCTCGGGCGTGACGATGAATTCCACCAGCACTGGAAGGACCTCGGGCAGCTCGAAAAAGCGCTGCTCATGGATCACGCCGTGGCGACCGTAACCCGCGGCCGCAAAGAACGCCGAGCCGCCGTGAATGCCCAGCTCCTTGGCGCGTTCGAGCAGCCATTCGAACAGCAGCACCTTGCCGTGCTTGCGCGGTTGATGGACATAGAAACGCAGGGCGACAGCGTTCATGGCGAACCTCCTAATGGGGTCAGGTTACGTTATCAATCGATAAAGTAACCTGACCCCATTATGTATCCGCGGAACCGCGCAGTGTCGCCGATATAATCGCGCGCTTACCCTCACACCGCCGGGAATCCCATGCACGACGACCGCAATGCCGCGGCGCATGACGCCGAACTCGATCGCTGGAATACGCGCTTCGCTGCCAGCGAGTACGTGTTCGGGAAGGAACCGAACGCGTTTCTCGCGCGCCAGCAGCCGCTGTTGCGGCCGGGCATGTCGGCCTTGTGCGTCGCCGATGGACAGGGTCGCAACAGCGTGTGGCTCGCGCGGCAGGGATTGCGCGTCACCGCATTCGATTTTTCTCCCGTCGGCATCGACAAGGCACGCGCTCTTGCGCGAGACGCCGGGGTCGCCATCGATTACCGTCTCGCCGATGCCACGGAATGGGACTGGGACGCCGCCACCTATGACGCGGTGGTGGCGATCTTCGTACAGTTCGCCGGGCCGCGCCTGCGCGACCGGATGTTCGCGGGGATGGTGCGCGCGCTCGCCCCGGGCGGGCTGCTGATCCTGCAGGGCTATGGGCCGAGGCAGCTCGAATACGGCACGGGCGGGCCGAAGAACATCGAAAACCTGTACACGGAAGCGCTCCTGCGCGAGAGCTTCGCTACACTCGAAATCCTGCACTTCGCTGCGCACGACGATCGGATGAACGAGGGTCCGGGACACGAAGGCATGTCGGCGCTCCTGGACATGGTGGCGCGCAAGCCCTGACGTCGGCGGACGCCAGCAGGCCGAGTTCTCGACCCGCTTCGCCTAGTAGCGGGCATCGGCCGGCTTGTCGCCCGTCGCCCTTGGGCCAGTCCTTCCCCTTGTCGGCGAAATGATCGGCACGCGGCAGGGCTGAAGCCTGACCTGCAGGTCCGGAATCCCTACGCCGGAGCGACCCCGAACCGCCGCAGGACGATCTCCAGCGGACAGAAGCCCGTGAAGCCGCTCTGGAAGAGGTTCGCCCCCACGAACGCCGTGAACCACAACCAGTTCGCATTGACGAAGAACGGGCTGGCAGGCGCGCCGAGCGCGAGCGACAGCAGGATGAATGCACCGGCGAAGATGCGGACCATGCGGTTGGTGTTCATCGTCGTTCCTTTCAGGCAAAGCGCCGTCGGTTGACGGCGAAATAGAGGACCGGGATCACCACCAGCGTCAGAAGCGTCGACACCAGGATGCCGAACACGAGCGAGATCGCGAGCCCATTGAAGATCGGGTCATCGAGGATGAAGAGCGCGCCGAGCATCGCGGCCAGCCCCGTGAGCGCGATCGGCTTCGCGCGTGCCGCCGCCGCATCGATGATCGCCTGCGCGAACGGCACGCCGCGGTCGAGCTGCATCTGGGCGAAGTCGACGAGCAGGATGGAGTTGCGCACGATGATGCCGGCGAGAGCGATCATGCCGATCATCGACGTTGCGGTGAATGGCTGGCCGAGCAGCGCATGGCCCGGCATGACGCCGATGATCGTGAGCGGGATCGGCGCCATGATCACCAGCGGCGTGACATACGAGCCGAACTGGGCGACGACCAGCAGGTAGATCAGCACGAGTCCCACCGCGTACGCGATGCCCATGTCGCGGAACGTCTCGTACGTCACCTGCCACTCGCCATCCCACTTGAAGGCATAGGCTCGATACGGGTCCGACGGCGGACTGACGAAGTGCTCGCGCAGCGGAAGGCCATGCGGCACAGCGGCCTGCAGGATGGGGTTGCGCGCCTGGAACATGCCGTACAGCGGACTGTCGGCGCCTCCGGCGACATCGCCGATGACGTACGTGACGGGCAGCAAGTCCTTGCGATAGCGCGTCAGCTCGCGCGTCGTCGACTGTGCGCTCACCAGCTCGGCGAGCGGGATGCCTTCACCGGCAGCGTTGCGCACCGTCATGGCGAGCACGCTCTCCAGCTGGCCGTGCTGCTCGGCCGGAATGGTCAGGCGCACCGGTACCGCGTACTTCGCCTGACCGTCATGAATCATGGTCACGTCGTCGCCGGACAGCGCAGTGCGGATCGCGGCGACCACGTCGGCAACCGGCACGCCGGCGCGGGCCGCCTTCTGCTGATCGACATGCACCAGCAGCCGCTCGGCGCTGTCTTCGATGGAGTCGTCGAGACCCACCACGTACGGCGTATGGCCCAGCACGCTGCGAATGCTTTTCGCGACCTGGTGGCGGCCGTCCTCGTCCGGCCCGTACACCTCGGCGACGAGGGGCGACAGCACCGGTGGCCCGGGCGGCACCTCGACCACCTTCACCTTGGCGCCGTGACGCTGCCCGACCGCTTCGAGGTCCGCGCGGACTGCCAGCGCAATCTCGTGGCTGCTGCGCGAACGATGGTGGCGATCGACCAGATTCACCTGGAGGTCGCCCTGCTCGGGCCGCTGCCGCAGCGCGTACTGGCGCACCAGCCCATTGAAGTTGATCGGTGACGCGGCCCCTGCGTACGCCTGGTAATTCAGCACCTCGGGCACGGTGGCAACCCGCGCGCCCAGATCGGCCAGCGCCGCCGCCGTCGCCTCGAGCGGCGAGCCGCTGGGCAAATCGACGATCACCTGGAACTCGCTCTTGTTGTCGAACGGGAGCATCTTCAGGACGACGAGTTGCACTGCGGCAAGACTCACCGAAGCGAGGATTGCCACGGCAATGCCCAACCCGAGCAGCCGCCGTCGACGCGCGCCGCGCCGCTCGTCGACAAAGGGGGTGAGCAGCTTGCGGAAGGCACGCGGAAGCAGGCGGTCGAGCCGTGACGGCTCCTTGGGCATGTGGTGCGCTGGCGGCGCGAGCTTCAAGGCAAGCCACGGCGTGATGATGAACGCCACGGCGAGCGAGATCAGCATGCCCATGCTGGCATTGATCGGGATGGGGCTCATGTACGGGCCCATGAGACCGGACACGAAAGCCATCGGCAGCAACGCCGCAATCACCGTGAATGTGGCGAGGATCGTGGGACCGCCAACTTCGTCGACAGCCCTGGGAATGAGACCGACCAGCGGCGCATCGGGCTCGAGCTCGCGATGCCGATGGATGTTCTCGGCGACCACGATGGCGTCGTCGACGAGGATGCCGATGGAAAAGATCAGCGCGAACAGGCTGACGCGATTGAGCGTGAAACCCCACGCCCACGAGGCGAACAGGGTCGCCGCGAGAGTCACGAGGACCGCGGTGCCGACCACCACCGCTTCGCGCCGGCCCAGCGTGACGAAGACGAGGGCGACCACCGATGCCGTCGCGAACAGCAGCTTGGTGATCAGGAGCTTGGCCTTGTCATCCGCAGTCTGGCCGTAATCGCGCGTGACACTCGTTTCGACGTCCGGCGGAATGACCACATTGCGCAGCTCGTCCAGGCGGGTGCGCAGGGCGCGCGCCACCTGCACCGCGTTCTCTCCCGGCTTCTTGGTGACCTGCACCGTCACGGCGGGCGCGAACGCGGCAGCACGGGCCGGCGTCGCAGCGCGATCCTGGCTCGTCGCTGCGCCCTGCGCCATCCAGACGTAGCGCTCCGGAGGGGGCGGGCCGTCCACCACTGTCGCGACGTCGGACACGTACACCGGGAGGCCACGCGACGTGCCGACCACGAGGTCGCGCACGTCCTGGGCGCTTTGCAGGAAAGCGCCCGTCTCGACCAGCACCGTCGTGTTCTCGCGCACGAGATCCCCGGCCGGTGCGGCGGCGTTCGCGGACTGCAACGCCTGCCGGAGGTCGGCGGCGGCCAGGCCATACGCGCTCAGCTTGTCGACATCGAGCAGCACCTGCACGACGCGTCCGGGCGCACCGATGGTGCTCACCTCGCGCGTGCCCGGCACGCGTTTCAGCTCCACCTCGACGGCGTGGGCGACCTTCTCCAAATCCGCGGCCGTGCGCGATGGATCGCGCGACCAGAAGGTGACGGCGACGATCGGCACGTCGTCGATGCCCTGCGGCTTCACCAGCGGCTCGCCCACGCCGAGGTCGCGCGGCAGCCAGTCACGATGCGAGAGGATGGTGTCGTGCAGCCGCACCACGGCTTCGGTGCGCGACACGCCCACCTTGAACTCCACGTTGATCAGCGCCTGGCCCGGCCGCGACACCGACCACACGTGCTCGAGGCCGTTCATCTGCGCCAGGACCTGCTCGGCGGGAATCGCGACGAGGGCTTCGACGTCCGCCACCGATGCGCCGGGAAACGGCACCATCACGCTCGCCATGGTGACGTTGATCTGCGGCTCTTCCTCGCGCGGGGTGACCACGATGGCGAACAGGCCGCCGAGCAGCAAGACCAGCGCAATGAGTGGCGTGAGCCGCGACTCCACGAACGCCGCGGCGATGCGGCCCGAGATGCCCAGTGGCGCCGTCATGGGCGGGACGCCGGCACGGTCCCTGCCCGCAACGGCTCGAGTGCAACACGCTCGCCGGTCCGTACTCCCGCAAGCACCTGCACGACGGTCGCGCCCGCGGCATCCGTGAATGACTCGCCGATACGCACCTGCCGCAGCATCGGTCGTTGTTGCGCGTCCACGACGTACACCGCCGACAGCTCGCCCCGGCGCACGATCGCCTTGGCGGGAACCGCAAGGGCGTGCACCGATCCGGTGGCGAAACGCGCCCGCGCGTAGTGCCCGGGCAGCAACCCTTCCACCGGCGGCAGGTCGAGGCGCACCTGGACGGTGTGGGTGCGCGTGTCCGCGAGCGGCACCACGACGGCGCGCCGCGACGTGACGACCTGCTCGAGCGCCGGCAGTTCGACGGGAACGGCTTGCTGCAAACGCACCTTGGCAAACGTCGATTGCGGCAGTGTCGCCGTGACGCGAAGCTCGGCAGGATCGAACACGGTCATCAGCGTCTTGCCGGGTGTCGCCATGTCGCCGGCCTGCGCCTCGGTCGTACCGACCACGCCCGCATAGGGCGCGGTCAGAACGGTGTAGGAGCGGCTGGTGACAGCCTGCCCGGCATTGGCGCGCGCCGTCGCGACCTGCGCCAGCGCGGCCTTGTACTCCGCTTCGGACTGGTCGACCGCAGCCTGGCTCACGAACCCTTTGCCGAGCAGTTCGCGATTGCGCTCATGACGACGGCGCGCGTTGGCGAGGTTCGCTTCCGCTTCGGCGACCTGGCTGGCGCTGGCCGCGACTGCCTGCTCGGCAATGCGTGGATCGATCGTGGCGAGGACCTGGCCCGCGCGCACGCGGTCACCCGCCTTGACCGGAAGGGAAACGATCACCCCCGACACTTGCGAGGCAATGGCGGATTGCCGCACCGCTTCGACCACGCCTTCGGCGGCATACGACTGCGTCCAGTCGCGCTCGACGACTTCGGCAACCCCGCCGATGCCCGCATCTGCACCCGCCTGCGCCGCGGCGCACCAGGTGAACAAGGCGAGCGCCAGGGCCGATCGCCATCCGTTGCGCGCTGCAGGCCGGGTCATCGTCGACAGGTCGAGAAACCGAATGGCGCGTAAAGCGGGCACCAGCCGCCGGCGGCTGTCAGAAGTGGCACCAGCCCGACGAGTCCCCACCACCGCGCGGACCCATCGAGAACGAACAGCAGTGAGAGCAGTGCGATGCCCGCGATGGCGCGCAGCGCCCTGTCGGCGGTCCCCATGTTCCTGGTCATTCGGCGTCCTCGTGGTGAGCAGGAGTCCAATGTAATGTCCGGCCGCCGGGGAATCTGTGATCTTTGTCACGCACGGCATGCCCGGCTGGCCAGGACTGCCATGCCGGCAGCCCCGCGGCGGTCGGCTAGAATGGCCGCGTGAGTGATACCCGCACGAGCAACGACAGCGACGCAACCCTGGCAGGGCGTATCGCGCGCGCTTTCCCGGCCTTCGCGAACGCCGCGCTTGCGGAGCGCATCGCCGGGTCAGGGCAGCATCGACGCGTTCCCGCGGGCACCGTCATGTTCAGCCAGCACGCGCCGTGCGGCGGCTTTCCACTGGTGCTGAGCGGCACCGTGCGCGTGCTGCAGCGGTATCCCAATGGGCGCGAGCTGCAGCTCTACCGTGTACGGCCGGGCGAGTCGTGCCTGCTGTCGGGCAGCTGCCTCCTGTCCGATGCCAACTACGACGCGACCGGCATCGCCGAGACCGAGGTGGATCTCGTGGTGCTGCCGCCGCCGGTATTCCACCGGCTGGTCGCGGAAGAGGATGCCTTCCGGCGCCACGTATTCGCGAGCTTCGGAACCCGCCTCGCCGAAGTGATGCAGATGGTCGAGGCGGTGGCGTACCAGCGCCTCGACCAGCGGCTGGCGAAGCTGTTGCTCGACAGCGCCGATGAGCATGGTGCGGTCAAGGTGACGCACCAGGCGCTGGCCGACAGCCTGGGCAGCGTGCGCGAGATGGTGTCGCGGCTCCTCAGCGGCTTCGAGGACCGGCAGTGGGTCACGCTCGGGCGGGAGCGTGTGACCATCGTGGATCGCGCGGCGCTGGCCGGTCTCGCCGCAGCGTAGGACTGCCAGCGCGCAGGCCAGGATCGCGACGGGCGGAACGGCGTTGTTTGCCTAACGCAACCAGCCACGCGCCTGCATGCGATCGCACATGAAGGTCATGTCACCCGGCGCGGGCTGTCCGCGCTCGCCAGCGCGCTGCGCGAGCAGCGTCTGGTGCTCGGTCATGTAGGCCTTGCATTCCTCGAGCGAGCGGAACGAATGCATCGCCGCGCGATGCTCCGCGCGTTCTTCGGGGGTCAGCAAGGCATTGGCGCCCGGACCATTGCCGCCCTGCCTGCCGTAACCCCGCCCGTAGCCGCCGGAGCCTGGACCAGGCCCGCCGTAGCCCGGTCCGACGCCGGGACCGCGTGCACCGTTCCACCCGCAGCCGCCGCCTGCCGTGGCACACGGCGCCCGCGATGCATCCGATGCAGGCGCGGGCTGCGCTTGCACCCCGAACGCCGTCACCATCAGCAGTGCAATGCCCGCCGCCTTCAGTGTCGTCTTCATGTTCGCTCCCGTTGAACCCATGCGTTGAGTCGAGATTGCACTGGTGCACGCCTTCGCTCTGTGACGCCGGTCACGCAATGCTGGCCGATAAGCATGCGTTTGATTGACGTCAAACGGATTGCGCGGCTCTTTGGCACACCATGATGTGCGGCGAGGCCGGCCAGGACTACAGTGGATCCGAGCAGCCCGACGTTTGGCGAAAGGCCATCCCGAGGGGTGCCATGGGGGAGCACGCGCGCCCTGCGCAGGCACTCGCCACGAACCGCGGTGCGATGACTGGCAGTGCCCCCGCACGGCTACATAACCTTCGTTGCGCGGGGCCGCGCTCGCCTCGTTCGCAGCGCAACCCTCGTGGGGTACCGGTATCGTGCTGGTGGCGCGCCATTGACGACGTTCCCATGCCATTCATCGCGCTGTTGCGGGCGTGCAAGCGCCCGCTGCTTCTCCTGCTCGCGGCAGTGATGTGCGCGTCCGCTGCAGCGGCGCCCACGCCGCAGTTCTTCACGTATTACGCACTCGGCGGTGCGTTCGGGGAGGTGCGCGACCACGTGAACCTGCATTGGGTCATCAGCTGGACCGGCGACGCCGCCGAGATGAAAGCCCAGCTGCGCGATGCGAAGCAGGCAGGGCTTCGCGCGGTGCTGCATGCCGACGCTTTCTTTTTCGAGGGCAGCTGTCCCTACACTACCCGTGACGACGCGGTGGCGCGCTGGCATCGCTTCGCCACGGAACTCGCGGCGGAAGCGCTGCTCGACACCGTCATTGCCGTATATCCCCTGGACGAGCCGGACCTGTGTGGCGTCAGCGACAGCGAGATGCAGGACGTGATCACCATGATCCACGCCGATCCGCTCACCCGCGACAAGAAGGTGGCGGGTCTGTTCACGGTCGACGTCGCGAAGAAGTGGGGCGGTCATTACCGGCTCACCCGCAGCGAGCATCGATACAGCGGCAGCCTGCGCGCGTTCGACTGGGTCGGCTTCGACTGCTACGGCTGCAACACGATCTTCTCGGAAACCGCGTGGGACACGTTGCGATTCGATGTCTCCAAGCCCGGATTCGTGACGATCCCCGGCCCGACGCTGTACGACAATTTCAAGTCGCAGCTGGACCTCACGCGCCAGCAGATCATCCTGGTACCGAAGGCGTCGATTGGTGGCCCGCTGTTCGCCGACTGGTACGACGACCCTGGTGCGTTCTATGCCCGGGCCGCGGCCGATCCGGACGTCGCGCTACTGCTGCCGTTCACGTGGTTCGATCAGCCCGGCGGCGTGCAGGGCGTGCGCAGCATTCCGGCGCTGCTCACCGCGTATCGGAGCATCGGCAGGGACGTGGATGCACATCATCCGGAGGTCAGTGCGCACCGTGTCGTCATCACGCCGGCCGTGGAGTTCTACAACGCCGTACGCGACCACTTCTTCGTGACCACGAATCCCGATGAGATCAGCCTGCTCGACACGGGAGTGTTCGAGGGCTGGGCCCGCACGGGGCAACAGTGGCGCGTGTTCGACGCCGCAACGCCCGGTGCGTCGCCCGTGTGCCGGTTCTATGGGCGTCCCGAGGCCGGGCTCGACAGCCACTTCTACAGCGGGTCCCCCGACGAATGCGCGTCGGTAACGGCACGCTTCGCGGCGGCCTGGCTGCTCGAGAGCGACAACGTGTTCAAGGCGCAGTTGCCCAACCTGGGAAACGGCGCGTGCCCGATCGCCACGGTTCCGCTTTATCGCTTGTACAACGCACGCGCTGACGCGAATCATCGCTTCGTGACCTCGCAACCCCTGCGGGAACTGATGGTGGCGCAGGGCTGGATCGCCGAAGGTTATGGCGACAACGCCGTGGCGCTTTGCGTGCCGGAGTAATGCCGCGGCGACCGGACACACGACGCACTGCTACCCGCACCGCTCAGCGAGCAACGCTACTGCCGCAACTCGACGATCCCTACCTGATTCACGAGGCTGTTCGCCACCACGGGATTGCCGTCCGGCGTCACGCTCATGTTGCGCACGATGTCGCCACCGCCGGGAATCGCCCAGCTCTGGAACTGCCCGCTCTGCGGGTCGAAGCGAACGATCGTGTTGGGTTTCGCGAACGACTCGCTGTACCAGAGCGCACGAGTGGCGATCCGCGGGCCCGCCTGCGGCCCTTAGTCCGGCTGCATGTTGGCTTTTTTCGCGAGCTGGCCGAGACGCTCGCGCGCAACGGCGCCCACAATACAAGCCACAATCACCAGCAGTGCGCGTCCTCGCATGTGTTCTCTCCAGAGCAGCTAACGGACGCATTATGCCGGGCGGGCGCGTCTGCGACGGTGGCATGCGAATTGGCAGGGCGAGGCGCGGCGGCGGCCCATCCATCAATGCCGTGGCCCGACGCTCTCGCGAGCGCCGGGCCACCTCATCCGACCGCTTCAGCCTGCGGCAGCCGTCACGGGCCGCTGTAGGTGTAGTGACAACTGTTGTCGAAGGTCAGCGTTCCGGTCTGGCCACCTTGCGTGAAGCTGATCGTGCCGCCGATCGCACCGGTCGTGCAGACATCGGAGTTGATGCGCACGTTGTTGACCTGAACGGTGTACGCGCCGACGGTGCTCGCGCCGGTGCTGTTCACGAGCACGCCCCCACCCGACTGCGGCACGATCGTCAGGTTGACCTTGATCGCCACGTTGTGGGGGCTGGTGACCAGGTTCGTGGTGACGGTCGTATTGGTCGCCGTGTTCAGGCTGATACCGATGCTGCCGCTCAGCCCGAACGACGGGAGCTGGAAGGCATTGAAGTTGATCGTCACCGTGCCGGTTACCGCCTCGGTCGCGGAGTTCACCAACAGGTTGAGGCTCGCCTGCACCGCACCGTTCGCCACCGCCGCGCCGTTCACGCGGAGGTTGTTGAACGTAGCGGACAGGTTGCCCGACACCGCGTTGTCGGTGACCACGAAGTTCGTGAGGCTGAGCACGGCACTGCCGGCGATGTTGCCGCCGCCCTGCACGTTGCAGCCATTGCCGTAGCTGACGTTGATGGTCAGGCTCGGCGGGATCGCGGTGAGGTTGGCGAGCGGCGGTGTGCTGGTCGCGACCGGGCAGGTGCTCCCCGGGTTGCCCAGCGCGTCCAGCGCCGAGCTGAGGACGAGTGTCAGCTGATCGGTGTTGACGACGCTGCCGTTCACGAGTCCCAGCATCAGGTCGGCATAGCCGGTGATTTCCTGCTGGAACGCCGAGCCTGGAGGCGTGCCACCGCTCTTCGGGACGCAGGCGAACACGCCGTCGGGGCCATTGCCTTCCGGGATCCAGCCGGCACCGATCATCGTGGTGCGGATCTGCTGGCTCACGGTGTAGCGATGGTTCGGCGCCCCCGACATGCCGTTGTTGTACAGCCGGTAGAGCGGCATCGCGTCGGCGGGACAGACCCCGGTCGCCGTCGTCATCATGTAGAAAGCATCCGCAGCTTCCAGCGCCCACACGCCACCGGCCTGCAGTCCGGGACACTCGACCGCGTTGCCGCTGTAGAAGTGCGAGCTGCGCGGCGCATACGTCTGGCCGCTGAAGAAGCGGCACACGTTGGTGATGCCGGCGCCTGGTCCCGACCAGACCTGCCACGTCTGACCTGTCGGCGTCCACGGTGGCAGATTGCCGGCGGCAAGCGATGCCGCCTCGGCCGGGTACGCAGTGATGAAGTAGTGATTGAAACCGGGGTGGTAGAACTCCGTCACCGTGATCGTGCCGCCGGGCGGCGGGGCGACCGCATTGAGGTGCAGCGTGAGCGTATACGGTCCGGTGCCCGCGGCGTTCGGATATGCGGACTCCGCGCGGATGTAGTACGTTCCCGTTGCCGGCAGGGTGAAGTACCCGGAGCCGGATGGGATTCGCGCATTGGCGTTGCCGCCCCCGTCGTCGTCGTGGGCGAGCTCGTTGCCCGAGACATCGTTCACGTTTTGCAGGACGAGCCACGAGTCCATCGACGGCGACGTCATCGTGATGGAGATCTGCTGCCCCGCCGTGCCGCTGAAGGTGTAGACGTCGACGTAGTAAGCATTCTGCGGCGTGTCGGCGTAGTAGTACCAGCAATCGCTGGTCGTGAGCTGGCCGTTGACGGGCTGGTCGAACGTGATCGGCTGGATACACTGGGCGCCCCATGGGCTCGCCGCGGCGGTCATGGCGATCAGCCACAGGACGGTGATGCTTAGCAGGCGCTTCATCGCTTCCCCCTGATTCGGGAGCGGCGCGCGTGCATGCGCGACGCTCAGCGTTGATGCTGAGGCAAGAAAGCGCGACCGATGTTGACGATTGTCGAGCGCCCTGCTCGACGCGACGATACGACGCCGGGCGAGCAGCGCACCGATATCGCGATCGTCAGCGAAGCGCGGCACGATAGCGGGCAAACTGCGCAGCGATGAGTATCTTGTCCGTTCCCACGGTGAACAGGCGGACGCCGCGCGTGCGCCATGCGTCAACCTGACGCTTGCCTTCGGCGGGATCGGCCGAAAACACGGGCAGGATGAGCGGCACGCGCTGGGTCCGCGCCACGGCGATGACGCGCTCGATGGCCCGCGCGACGTCGTCGTGCAGGTAATTGCCTTCGTGCCCCATGGACACGGACAGGTCGAACGGCCCGATCAGGAGGCCAAGGAGACCGGGCAATGCCGCGATGTGCTCGATGTCCGCCACCGCCTGCGGCGTTTCGATCAGCAGGATCACGCCTGCGTCCTTGTGCTGCGCGGCCGTGTACGCACGCCAGTCGCTGATGTAGTGCCCGCCGGCGCGCACGCCCGGGCAGGCACCGCGATTGCCTTCCGGCGCGAAGCGCGATGCAGCGATCGCACGGCGCGCCTCGTCGACACTGGCGATGCCCGGGACGATCACGCCCGCGGCGCCCGCGTCGAGCGACTTGCCGATCCAGACGCGATCGTTCGCCGGCACGCGCACCAGCGGCAGGAGGCGATTGGCGTCGCAGGCGCGCACCAGGCTCTGAATGGTCTCCATGTCGAGCACGCCGTGCTCGCCATCGATGATCGTGAACTCGAAGCCGGCGACGCCGAGCATGTCGATGAGCTCGGCGTCGGCGACCTGCGTCCAGGTGCCGAAGGCAACGGTTGCGGCAGCGACTTCGCGAAAGGACGTCATCGGCGGCTCCTTCATGCAACCGGAATCCCGGTCGGGGAACCATTGTAGGGCAGCGCGTTTTCACTTCCGCTACCGGTCAAATCGCATGGTGCCGCGAGGCTGCGCTGTGATACCGTTTCCCGCCCGCGCGCCGGAGTACGAAATGCATCGAGTCCTTGCCCTCTGGGCCATCGCTGTGCTGGCGATGGCCGCGCCCGCCGTCGAGGCGAGCTATCACACGTTCGTCATCGACGAGCTCTACTCCAATGCCGACGGCACGGTGCAGTACGTCGTCCTGCGGGAGTCGCAGGGCGCGGACGGCGAGAATCATCTGCAGGGCCAGGCGCTGACTGTCACGCGCCCCGGCCTCGCGCGCTCGTACGTCTTCGATCACGATCTGCCGTCCGCGGCCACGGCGGGCCGGCGGGTGCTGATCGCGACGTCGGGCTTCGCGGCGCTCAACCTGATCGCGCCCGACTACGTGATTCCGGATCGCTTCCTGCCCACCGACGGCGCGACGGTGGGCTACGCGGGTGTGGATCAATTCGCCTATCCGCCTCTGCCCACGGACGGCGTCAGCGCCCTGTACCGGAACGGCGTCATCGCTCCGAACAGCGCCGCGGCCTTTTCCGGCGCAAGCGGCTCCGTGGCTGGCGGTGCCGTGACCGCGGTGGAGTTCTACAACCCGGGGCTCGATCACTACTTCGTCAGCGCGCTTGCGCCGGACATCGAAGCGCTCGACTCCGGTCGCTTCCCGGGCTGGTATCGCACCGGCGAGACCTTCCGCGTGTTCCCGAGTGCGGCGGCCGCGGGAGTCGGCGCGAGTCCGGTGTGCCGCTTCTACATTCCGCCGCAGCATGGCGATTCGCACTTCCTCTCCCCTTCACCGGCGGAGTGCAGCGGCATCCTGCAGCGGATCGGCACCGATCCGAACTACAGCGGCTACCTGCTGGAATCCGCCAATGCGTTCTACGTCGTGTTGCCGGATCCCGTGACGGGCGTGTGCCCGGCGGGCACCGTTCCGGTCTATCGCCTCTGGAACCAGCGTGCCGACTCCAACCATCGCTACACCAGCAGTCTCGCCACCCGCACGCAGATGATCGCGCGCGGTTACATCGCGGAAGGCTACGGCCCCGCGGCCGTGGTCATGTGCGGCGCGCCGCCCGTTGCGCCGGTGCTGGCGAAGGCGAGCGACGTTTCGCCCTTCAGCGCCACGTGCGACGCCGCGCCGATCACCGGCGCGCTGTACATCAACGCGGAGGTGGAGCCGCGTCTCGACATCGATCCGCGCAACCCCGATCACTTCATCGGTGTCTGGCAGCAGGACCGCTGGTCCGACGGCGGGGCGCGCGGGCTGCTCACCGGCGTATCGCTCGATGCCGGCCGCACCTGGACGCGCACCGCGGCGGCGTTCTCGCGCTGCACCGGCGGCAATGCCGCCAACGGCGCGGATTACGCCCGGGCATCGGACCCCTGGATCACGATCTCGCCGGACGGCACCGCGCACCAGATCTCGATCTCGTTCACGGGACCGACGTTCGGCAACAATGCGTTCAGTGCGGTGATGGTGAGTCGCTCCGTCGACGGTGGGTTCAGCTGGAGCTCGCCGATCGCGCTCATCCGCGACCAGCGCAATGCGTTCGACGACAAGGAGAGCATTACCGCCGACCCCACGGATGCGCGGTATGTCTATGCGGTCTGGGATCGCCTGCAGCAGGCGGGCGGCGGGCCGACCTGGTTCAGCCGCACCACGGACGGCGGGTCGAGCTGGGAGCCGGCGCGCATGATCTTCGATTCCGGCACCAGCGGCCAGACGCTGAACAACCAGATCGTGGTGCTTCCAGCAGGCACGCTGATCAACTTCTTCACCAAATTCGACACCGACGCGAGCCAGAAGACGGTAACCACGCTCGGCATCCAGCGCTCGGCGGACCATGGCGTGACATGGTCGGACCCGGTGATTTTCGCGTCCTTGCTGTCGGTCGGCGTCATCGACCCGGAGACGGGCGCGCCGGTGCGCGACGCCGCCGACCTCGGCTCCATCTCGGTCGGGCGCGACGGACGGCTTGCGGTGGTGTGGCAGGACAGCCGCTTCAGCGCCGGCATTCGCGACGCCGTCGCGTATTCGCAATCGACCGACGGCGGCGTCACGTGGTCGGCACCGGCGCGGATCAATGCCGCTCCCGGGGTACAGGCATTCGTGCCGACCGTGAAAATTCGTGACGATGGCGTCGTGGGTGTGACTTACTACGATTTCCGCAACAACACGTCGGATCCGCTGACGTTGCCGACCGACTACTGGCTCACGCAATCCGTCGACGGGATGAACTGGCGCGAGACCCACATCGCAGGCCCCTTCGATATGGCGGCCGCGCCCAATGCCCGCGGCCTGTTCCTGGGCGATTACCAGGGCCTGGCGAGCACCGCCACGACGTTCGTGCCGTTCTTCGCCCAGGTCGCCGGGAACTATGCGAATGCGAGCGACATTTTCGTCGGACTCGCGAGTCTCGCCGGCACGGCGGCCAAGGCGGCTGCGGAAGACGGCGTCATTCGCACCACGGCGGAGCCCGCCGGAGAGCCCGTGATCACCCCGGCGTGGCGCGAGCGGCTGCAGCAAAGCGCCCAGCGCGCGCTCGAACGCCGGTGGCGCGGTCCGTTGCCGGGGATGCAGGTATCGCCGGGCGATCCGCAATGAGTGAGCGCGTGTCGCGACGTGGGTGGCACGGCATTGCTGCGCCCTCCAACAGCGTCAGGCTGGAGCCTTGCCGGCAAGGTCCCGTGGGTCAGGATTCAGCCTGTCGCCGTGCAATGGCGCGCCGTCGACCGATCCGCCTGCCTTCCTAGTACGGCTTCAGCCTGACGGCAAAGGTCCGCGGGCTTGGCCGGTTGCTCCGGCGCACTTCCCTGTAGCATCGCGGCCATGACTGCGCCGCGCCTACGGCGACTCGTGCCCGCGCTGGGCGTCGCCCAGATCATTTCGTGGGGCGCGCTGTACTACTCCATCGCCGTGCTCGGTGCCAGCATGCGCGCAGACCTGCGCATCTCGGAGGCGACATTGTTCGGCGCCTATTCGTTCAGCCTGCTGCTGTCGGGTCTCTTCGCGCCCGCTGCAGGCCGGGCGATCGATCGCTGGGGCGGGCGCCCGGTCATGAGCGTCGGCTCCGTGCTCGCGGCATTGGCGCTGCTCGTCATCGGGCAGGCCCATGACGCCATCGTGCTCTACATCGGCTGGGCGATCGCCGGCTTCGCCATGGCGCTGACGCTCTACGACCCCGCGTTCGCCACGCTGAGCCAGCACACCGGCAGCCATTACCGAAGGGCATTGACCGCCCTCACCCTTTTCGGCGGACTCGCGAGCACCGTCTTCTGGCCCGTGTCGCTGGCCGGACTTTCGACCGTCGGCTGGCGCCACACGATGACGGGCTTTGCTTTGCTCGAGCTCTTCGTGTGCCTGCCCCTGCATCTGGTCTGCATACCGCGCGGCGCCGCAGTGATGCCGCTGACGGTGGGCCCGTCCGTCAAGAGCACGCCGCCGAAATTTGCCGGCCCGCACGGGAGCCGGGGCGCGCGCACCGCGTTCATCGCCCTGGCAGCCGCGTTTGCGCTGAATGGATTCGTGGTCTCCGCATTGTCGGTACATCTCATCAGCGTCCTGCAGGGCAAGGCGTTCACGCTCGCGAGCGCCGTCTGGGCCGCATCGTTCATCGGGCCCATGCAGGTGGCCGGCCGCGCTGCAGAGTTCACGGTCGGGCGCCGATTCCATTCACGCACCATCGGCCTGCTCGCGTTCGGCGCGGTGGCGCTCGCGATCGTGCTGCTGCTCACGCTGGAAGGAACGGTGAGGCTGGTGCTGGTATTTGCCGTGCTCTATGGTGCCGCCAACGGTGTCCTGACGATCGTGCGCGGCATCGTTCCGGCAGAGCTCTTCGGCCGTGCCGGATTCGGCCGCACGCTCGGCACGCTCATCGCACCGTCGCTGATCGCCCGCGCCATCGCCCCGCTGGCATGCGCAGGCATGGCCGTCGCCGGCCCCGCAACGAATGCCTGGCTGCTGGGGTTGACGGCGGTGTCCATCCTGGCGGTTGGGGCGTTCGCCATCGCCGTGACGCAACGCTGACGCATCGCCACGCCCGTCCTGAGAGGTCCCGCGCACGCGTCGTTCCGTGCCTTTCGTGCACCGTCGCGCAGGCGTCAAGCACCGTGCAAGCCGGCAACTTTTCGCTCCATCGGCAAGGAGCATGGTCAACCATGGAGCGACCGCGTCACACGTGCCGCGGATCCAGCGCGTCGCGCAGCCCGTCCCCCACGAGGTTGAACGAGAGCACGAGCAGGAAGATCGACAGCCCGGGCCACACGGCCATCCACGGGGCGTTGTCGATGTAGTTCTTCGCGGTGTTCAGCATGCTGCCCCAGCTCGGGGCGGGCGGCTGCTGGCCGAGACCGAGGAACGAGAGACTCGCCTCGGCGATGACCGCTGCGGCGAGCGCCAGCGTCGCCTGCACGATGAGCGGCGGCACGACGTTGGGCAGGATATGGCGCAAGGCGATGCGCAGGTGCGAGTTGCCGAGCGCACGCGCGGCCTCCACGTAATCCTCGACCTTCACCGCCTGCACCTGCGCACGCGTCAGTCGGATGAAGATCGGCGTCGCCGAGATGCCGATGGCGATCATCGCATTGGTGAGACTCGGGCCGAGGAAGGCGGCCAGCGCGATCGCCAGGATCAGGAACGGGCATGCGAGCATCGCATCGGTGATGCGCGAGATGACCATGTCCGTCCAGCCGCCGGCATAGCCCGCCAGCAGACCGATCGGCACCCCGAGCGACAGCGAGATCAGCACCGACACCATGCCCGCGAGGAGCGACGCCCGAGCGCCCCAGATGACGCGCGCGAACACGTCGCGGCCGATCTCGTCGGTGCCGAACCAATGCGCCACCGACGGCGCCTTGCGGATCGCCCCCCAGCTCGTCGCGAGCGGATCCTGCGGCGAGACCCATGGCGCGAGGAGGGCGATGGTCACGAAGAACACGATCACGCACAGTCCTGCGATGGCGCCCTTGCGCCGCATGAGCCGGTGCAGCGCCCGCGCGCCGGGGCTGCGCTCGCGCACGGGGAGGGCGTCGAGGGCGAGAGTAGCCATTCAGCCGCGCAGCCTGGGGTTGACCGCGTAGTACGCCAGATCGGCGAACAGGTTCAGCATGATGTAAGCCGTGGCGGTGAACAGGACGACGCCCTGCACGACCGCGTAATCGCGATTGAACACCGCATCCACGATGAGCTTGCCAAACCCGGGGATCGTGAAAACCTGCTCGGTGAGCACGGCGCCCGAAAGCAGCGTGCCGAACTCGAGCGCGCCGAGGGTGATGATCGGCGTCAGCGCATTGCGCAGGCCATGCTTCAGCACGACCACGCGTTCGTCCAGGCCCTTCGCCCGGGCGGTGCGCACGTAATCGGACGAGAGGACCTGCAGCATCGCGCTGCGGGTGTGGCGCATCAGCACGGCGGCGATGGCGTTGCCGAGCACGAACGCGGGCATGATCATGGCTGCGAGGTTCCCTTTGAGATCCTCGGCAGGGCTGACATAGCCCGACGCCGGCAGCCAGCCGAGCGAGACCGAGAAGAGCAGGATCAGCATGATGCCGAGCCAGAAGTTCGGCGTCGACAAGCCCCACAGCGCGACGGCGTTCGCCGCGTAATCCCAGACGCTGTCCTTGGCGACCGCCGAGATGATTCCCGCAGGGATGCCGATCGACAAGGCAATGACGATCGCGATCGCGGCGAGCTCGAGCGTCACGGGGAGCTTCTCGGCGATCAGCGCCGTCACGGGCTTCTGCATCCGCAGCGACTCGCCGAGATCGCCGTGCAGGACGTCACGCAACCAGTACACGTAGCGCACCGGCAACGGCTCGTCGAGATGCATCTTCTTGTGCAGGTACGCGATCACGCTCGGGTCCTGCTCCTCGCCTGCGAGCACGACCGCCGGGTCTCCAGGCAGCAGCTGCTGCAGCGTGAAGATCAGCATCGACACGAACAGCAGTGTCGGGACGATCGTGCCGAGGCGGCGGAGGAGGAAGCTCAGCATCCGGGCACAGCGGTCAAGTTGGAGCCTCGATCGTCCGAGAACGCTTTTCCAGGCGAGGTTTCACCCTTGCGATCCCGGCAGGGTCAGGGGTGAAGTCTGACCTGCAGGAACGACCGGCACGGTGCCCTGCTGCCATGCGCTACTGCAGCCGCAAATCCTGCACGCGTACGAGGCCGTCCGGGATCGGCTTGAAGCCCGCCAGCTTGCTCGTGTACGCCCACAGCCAGTGGCGATGGTAAAGGTAAACAATCGGCCGTTCCTTCAGCACGATCGCGGCGAGTTCCTCGTACGCCTTCTTGCGCGCGGCCGGATCGCGCTCCGTGCGCGAGCGCTTGAGGATTTCGTCCACGTCCTGGCGGCACAGGCCTGCGTAGTTGAGCGGCTGCTTGCACGCGTCGAAGCTGTAGATGTTGCCGTCCGGATCGGCGCGGCCGCTCCACGCCAGAACGTACGCCTCGAACTGGCCCTTGTCGGCCATGTCGAGCGAGGTCGCGAACTCCGTCGACTGGATCTTCACGTCGAAGCCGGCCTCCTTCACCATCGCCTGCACCACCTGCGCGATCTTCTGCGCATCCGACGTGGTCGGCGTCACCAGCGTGAAGCTCGGGTTCGGCACGCCCGCTTCCTTCAGCAGGGCCTTCGCCCGCGCGACGTCACGCTTCGGGATCGGCACGTTCTTGGCGTAGTAGGGATTGCTCGGGGCCACCCACTGGTTGCCCGACTGCGCCTCGCCTTCCATGACCACCTGCACGATGCCGTCGCGGTCGAGCGCGAGCTCGAAAGCCTCGCGCACGCGAGCGTCCTTGCCGAGCGGATTCTTCTGCGCGAGATCGCTCTTGCCGATGTTGATCGTGATGCCCTGGTAGCCGATCTCGGTGATCGTGGCGATCTTGAACCGGTTGTCGGTCTTGAGCCCCGGCACGTCGGACGCGGCCATGCGCTCGATCATGTCGAGCTGGCCGGAGCGCAGGTTGGCCAGGCGCACCGTGGCATCGACGATCGGCAGGTACGTGATCTTGTCGAAGTGGATGCGACCCTTGTCCCAGTAATTGGGATAGCGCTCGAGCACGATGCGGTCCTGCGCAACGCGCTCGACGAAGCGGAACGGCCCCGAGCAGACGGGCTTCGCGCCGAACTTGTCGCCTTCGGCCTTGGCAGCCTTGGGCGAGACCATCATGCCGGCGCGATCGGCGAGCGCCGCGAGCAGCGGCGAGAAAGGCGCCGAGAGATTCAGGCGCACCGTCTGGTCATCGATGACGTCCACCGTCGTCACCGGCGCAAGCTCGCCGCGCCGGTTCGACCCGGGCATCGTCTTGTGCCGCTCGATGTTGTACTTGACGGCGGCCGCGTCGAACTTCTCGCCGTCGTGAAACGTGACGCCCGGCCGGAGCTTCAGCACCAGGCCCTTGTTGTCGGGGGTCCACTCATAGGAGCTCGCGAGCTGCGGAATGATGTTGAGCTTCTCGTCGATGTCGAAGAGCTTGTCGCACAGCGCCGAGAAGACGACCCGGCCGACGAACGTGCGCGCGAGGGTCGGATCGAGGACATCGGGATCCTCCGCCAATCCGAATCGCAGCGTCTGGGCGGTCGCGACGCCGGCTGCGAGCGCGGCGATGAACGCGATCCCGATGCGGGAGAAATGTGGAACGCAACGCATGATGCCTCCTTGGAGGGTACGGGGCCGGGGGGATGTTAGCGCCAACAGGGCGTTGGTGCCATGGCGCCCCCTGGATCATTGAAGCATGTCAGTCTGAAGGTCCATCCACGGCAGGTCCTTCCCGGAACGCCGCCTGCAATCGTTCCAAGCGCGGATTGCGATGCGGCACGAGCGTCGCGGCGCGGGCGGGCGCGGTCGCCTGGATGTCCTTCCAGAAGTGGCATGCGACGAGATGGCTGTCCTCGGACGCGAGCGGCGGCACTTCCTGCGCGCAGCGCTCGCGGGCATAGGGACACCGTGTCCGGAAGCGGCAGCCGGACGGCGGATCGATGGGATTCGGGACATCGCCCTGCAGCGCCACGCGCTGGCGCGTCAAGGTCGGATCCGGCAGCGGGATGGAGGTCAGAAGCGCCTGGGTGTACGGATGCCGCGGCTCGCCGAACAGTGCGCTCTTGTCGGCGTATTCGACGATCGTGCCGAGATACATCACGGCGATTCTCGTGGCGATGAACTTCACCACCGCGAGATCGTGGGCGATGAAGATGTACGACAGCCCGAACTGCGCCTGGAGATCGCGCAGCAGATTGATCACCTGCGCCTGGATCGACACGTCGAGCGCCGATACGGGCTCGTCGCACACGATGAGCCGCGGCTCGACGGCGAGCGCCCGCGCGATACCGATGCGCTGCCGCTGCCCGCCGGAGAACTCGTGCGGATACCGCTGCGCGTGCTGCGGGGCCAGGCCGACCCGTTGCAGGAGCCCAGCCACCCGTTCCGACTCGCTGCCCGCGGCAAGGCCATGCAGGCGCAGCGGCTCGGCGATCATCTGTCCCACCGTCATCCGCGGATTGAGCGATGCGAACGGGTCCTGGAAGATGATCTGCATGGCGCGCCGATGGACCCGCATCGCCGACTCGGGAAGGGCGGTGATGTCCTCGCCGGCGAACCACACCTTTCCCGCGGTAGGCTCGATCAGGCGCAGGACAAGCCGCCCCGCGGTCGATTTGCCGCAACCGGACTCACCCACCAGGCCAAGGGTCTCGCCCGGGCCGAGCTCGAACGAGATGCCGTCGACGGCGTGCACCACGCCCGACACGCGTCCCAGAAAGCCGCGCCGCACCGGAAAGTGCTTGACGAGATTCTCGACCCGCAGGAGCGCCTGCCCGGATTGCATGTCAGAGGGGCGCACGGATGCACGCTGCACGATGCCCCGCGCGCACTTCGGCGAGCGGCGGATCCACCTCGAGGCACTGCGGGATCGCAAACGGGCAGCGCGGATGGAAGCGGCAGCCGGTGATGCGCGTGCCCGGGCTCGGCACCTGGCCTTCGATCGTGGCGAGGCGCTCCTGCTCGAGGTGCATCTGCGGGATCGAGCCGAGAAGGCCGATCGTGTAGGGATGCTGCGGATCGGCGAAGAGCTTGTCGACCGGCGCGAATTCGACCACCCGCCCCGCGTACATGACGGCGACATCGTCCGCCACTTCCGCGATCACGCCGAGATCGTGCGTGATGAGCATGATCGCGGTGCCGGTCTCCTCGCGCAGCGCGCGCATCAGTTCCAGGATCTGCGCCTGGATCGTGACGTCGAGCGCCGTCGTCGGCTCGTCCGCGATCAGCAGCTTCGGCCCGCAGGCGAGCGCGATCGCGATCATCACCCGCTGGCGCATCCCGCCCGAAAGGCGATGCGGATAATCGTCGTAGCGTCGCTCCGGGGATGGAATCCGCACGCGCCGGAGCATCTCGATGGCCTGCGCACGAGCCTCCCGCGCCGTCAAGCGCCGGTGCCGGAGCAGCACCTCGGCGATCTGCTCGCCGACCGTGAAGGCCGGGTTCAGCGAGGTCATCGGCTCCTGGAAGATCATGGAGATGCGATCGCCGCGCAACTCGCGCATCGCTGCCGCATCGAGCTTCAGGAGATCGGTGCCCTCGAACAGGATCTCGCCACCGGCAATGCGTCCGGGTGGCTGCGGAATGAGGCCCATGATCGAGAGTGCCGTCACGCTCTTGCCGCAACCGGACTCGCCGACGATTCCCAGGGTGCGTCCCGGCGCGATGGCGAAGCTGACCCCGTCCACCGCGGTGAACTCGCCGCTCTCACCGGCAAAGGTGGTGCGCAGGTCGCGGACTTCGAGGAGCGGTGTCACGTGCTCGAACGTCGCGCGTGCGCCGCCGCGAACGCTTCGACCCGACGTTCGATCTCGGCCCGGTCGGTGATGCCAGCCGGCTGTGCCCGGGTGGGGAGGCATGCGGCGAAGGCCTGGAAGCGCTCCAGACTTTTCTCGTACAGCCGCCGCAACTCGACGAACGGCTGCTCATGATCGTCGACACGCAGATCCAGTGCCGGATATTCCTCGGTCGTGTGGATGGTGAGCGCCGCCGATTGCCGCCCGCGCTTGTCGCCGCCGGCCGCGTCGCCGGCATCGAGCGCAGCAAGCAGGCGCTCTGCGAAGGGCAACCCGGCTGCCGCCGCATAGGCGCGTGCGCTGGCCTCGAGCACCGCCGCCCCGACCAGCATGTTGCCGGCAATGGAGTAGCCGGGCCCGGACGTGTGCCCGCACCATTCGATGCACTGCGCGCCGGTGTAGGCCGCCGTGCGTCCTGCCGAATCGATCACGTGCACCTGGCGGTGATCGCGGCCCTCGTCGGCGGCCGCCAGCCTGCGCACGACCTCGTCGGGCGGCTGCCCGCCCGCGAGCAGGGCCAGAGCGCGGGCACCGTACAGCGGATTCACGAGCGCCTGCGTGGACACCGCGCCGACTCCACTGCGCACATGCGGACAGAGCGCCCCCACCGCGAAGAAACGGCTCGCAATGGCGATGCCGAAGGCGCCGGAACTATCGCGCGCGACGATCGACCAGGTCACGAGCGAACGATCCGGGAGAGTGGAACGAGATGGACGTGCGGGGCGGGCGGGAGCATCGGAATCAAGCAGGTGGCGCCGTGGCGTGGCGCGCGTGCCGCGGCCGCCCAGCGGAGGCGCGAATCACCCGTGGATTCAAGCATGAACGGTCGGTCAGACGCAAGCAGCCGGCGGGCGGTTGCAGCGACGAGGTGTCGGCCCGCGAGCGCAGGTCGAACCACCACGCGCCGCAATGACGACGGAATACCGGCGTGTGCCGGAATGTTCGTCACGCTATCGGTCTGCGCCCTGCACCGTTTCCCCCGGGAGGTCTCATCATGCGAACCATTCGCTGGCTGGCCACGGCCGCTCTTGCAGCGTTCTCCTCGCTCGCAGTTGCGAGCTTTCATCTGTTCCAGATCGAGCAGATCTATTCCAACGCCGACGGTACGGTGCAGTTCGTGGTGCTGCACGAGTTCACCGGTACGAACGGCGAGAATTTTCTTGGCGGCCAGCAGCTTACCGTGACGCACGCGGGCGTCGTGAAGAGCTTCACCTTTCCCGGCAACCTGCCGTCCAGCGCCACCGCCAACAAGCGCGTACTGATCGCGACGCCCGGATTCGTCGCGCTCGGCTTGGCCGCGCCGGATTACATCATCCCGAACGAGTTCCTGCCCACGGACGGCGGCACGCTCAATTACGCCGGCGTCGACCAGGTGACGTTTGCTGCCCTGCCGACCGACGGCGTGAATGCCTACTTCCGCAACGGCACGATCGCGGCAAGCCGGGCGACCAACTTTGCCGGGACGGCCGCAGCAGCACCGGCGACGGCCGTGACGATCGTCGAGTACTTCAACAACACCCTCAATCACTTCTTCATCAGCGCGCTGCAACCCGATATCGACGCGCTGGACAGCGGGCGCATCGCCGGCTGGGCACGTACCGGGCAATCGTTCAAGGTGTTTCCGTCACAGGCGAGCGGCGGCCCGGGCGTCGACCCGGTGTGCCGCTTCTACATACCGCCCGAGCATGGCAACTCGCACTTCTTCTCCGCTTCCGCCACGGAGTGCGATGCGATCAACGCACTGGTCGGTGTCAATCCCAATTACAGCGGGTACGTGTACGAGACGCCGAATGCGTTCTACGTCGCGCTGCCGGACACGACCACCGGCGCCTGCCCGGCGAACACGATGCCCGTCTACCGGCTGTGGAACCAGCGCGCCGACTCCAATCACCGCTACACGACGAGCACGGACATCAAGGCGCAGATGATCGCCGCCGGCTACGTCGCGGAGGGCTATGGGCCGGATGTCGTGATCATGTGTGCGGCGATCTAGACGGCAACGCGATACCGTGACCGTGCAGTCGCATCCGCTAATGGGGTCAGAGCACACTGCCGACTGGCAGATTGCCGCGCGACGGGACTTCGCCTACCATCGCGCCAATCCGGGGTCCGCCGCCCCACGCCGGCCCCGAATTGACGGCGATCATCCTCCGCCGCGGTTGGCGGTGCTACGTTGCCCTGATGCCTCTCGCTCCTACATCGGCTTTCCCGGGAGGACCGCAAGCCCATGATGGCCGGCGGATCACGGCGCGGGATTTCCTCCAGCTCGTCGACATCCGCACCAAGGTAGTCAGCGTCTCGTCCCTGCTGATCGGCACGACGTACGCGTTCATCAGCACCGGCCGGTTCTCGTTGCTGATGTTCATTCTGATGGTCGCGGCGACCCTCCTCGTCGACATGGGCACCACGTGCTTCAACAGCTATTACGACTTCGTGCGCGGCGTCGACACCCCGCACACCGATCTCGAAAAGTGGAAGGCGCTGGTGCAGCGGAACATCGATCCGGCCCGGGCGATGCGCCTGTCGTGGCTGCTCTTCGGGCTCGCAGCTGTCGTAGGACTGATCATCGGCGCGATCGCAGGATGGAGCATCGTGCTGGTCGGCGCCGTTTGCATGCTCATCGCGCTGCTCTACAGCGCCGGTCCGGTGCCTATCGCGAGCCTGCCGGTCGGGGAAATTTTCGCCGGGGGACTGCTCGGCAGCCTCCTCATCGCCGTCGCGGCATTCGTGCAGGCCGGCCACGTCGATGCCGGCACGTGGTGGCTGGGCCTGCCATCGAGCGTCCTCATTGCCACCATACTTTCCGTGAACAACGCGTGCGACATCGAAGGCGACCGCGCAGCAGGACGCCGGACCCTGGCGGTCATGCTCGGTGCGCGCCGCGCCGAGTTGCTGATACGCGCACAGGTCCTGGTGACCATCGTGCTGGCGCTCGCGCTGGCCCCGCTGCACGTGCTCGCGCGGACCGGATGGGCGGCCGTGGCCATTGTCGCGATCGTGGCATGGCGCGAGTTGCACGCGATGCATCGCTGCGGCTTCTCGCATCCGACCAAGGCACAGTGCATGGGGCGGATCTCGAAGGTGTTCGCCGTGTACACGATCGCGATACTGGCATCGCTCGCGATCAGCAGGTGGTCGTTCGATTTTCCGATCTAGGGCCGGACATCCGCAAAACGTGCGACGACCTGGAGGCCGGATTTCAACCGGACCGCGCGCAAGCTGAAGCCCAGCGTGCAACAGCAATGCCGAACCGGTACGGCCGATTACAGCGCCAACGCGACCCGCGTTCCCTGATCGATCGCGCGCTTCGCATCGAGCTCCAGCGCGACATCGGCGCCGCCGATCAGCGTATGACGGATGCCTGCGGCCTGCAGCTCCGGCACGATCTCCCGGCGTGGCAGCTGGCCGGCGCAGATGACGACGTTGTCGACCGCCAGCACCTGCGGCTGGCCATCGACGCGGATGTGCAGCCCTTGGTCATCGACACGGTCGTACTGCACGGCGCTCAGCATCTTCACGCCGCGCTTCTTGAGCAGCGTCCGGCGGATCCAGCCGGTTGTCTTCGCCAGCCCGGCACCCACCTTTTCCGCCTTGCGCTGGAGCAGCCAGACTTCGCGCGGCGAGTTGTCGTCGTGCGCCGGCTTCAGCCCACCTCGCGCGCTGACGTCGGGATCGATTCCCCATTCGTCCCGGAAGGCCGCGAGCGCCGCTTCGTCGAACGCCGTCACATTGTCATGGCCGGGATGCGTCAGCAGTTCCGCGACGTCGAAGCCGATGCCGCCGGCCCCGATGATGGCCACTTTCCGGCCGATCACCTTCCGGCCCTCGACGACCTCGGCGTAGCCCGCCACCTTCGGGTGATCCATGCCGGCGACGTCGGGCACGCGCGCCATGATGCCGGTCGCCACGATCACCTCGTCGAACCCGGACAGCCCGCTCGCATTCACCTTGCGGCCAAGCTTCAACTCCACACCCAGCCGCGCCAGCCGGGCGCCGAAATAGCGCAGGGTCTCCGCGAACTCCTCCTTGCCCGGAATTCGCTTCGCGAGGTTGAACTGACCGCCGATTTCGGGCGCCGCGTCGAACAGCGTGACGGCATGACCACGCTCCGCGGCGGTCACCGCGCAGGCGAGACCCGCCGGGCCCGCACCGACGACGGCAATCTTCCTGCGCGCGGCCGCGGGCTGCGCCATCAGCTCCGTCTCGCGCGCCGCGTAAGGATTGACGAGGCACGTTGCCAATTTTCGCTCGAAGATGTGATCCAGGCAGGCCTGGTTGCAGGCAATGCAGGTATTGATCTCGTCCGCACGCCCCTCCGCCGCCTTGCGCATGAAGTCGGCGTCCGCGAGAAACGGTCGCGCCATCGATACCATGTCGGCGTCGCCGCGGGCGATGATCGCCTCGGCAACCGCCGGATCGTTGATGCGGTTGGTCGTGATGAGCGGGATCCCGACCTCGCCCTTGAGACGGCGCGTCACCCACGTGAAGGCACCGCGCGGCACCATGGTCGCGATGGTCGGAATCCGCGCTTCGTGCCAGCCGATGCCGGTGTTGATGATGGTGGCCCCGGCAGCCTCGATGGCCTTGGCCAGTTGCACGACTTCGTCCCACGTGCTCCCGCCTTCGACCAGGTCCAGCATCGACAGGCGATAGATGATGATGAAGTCGCGGCCGACCGCTTCGCGGGTCCGGCGCACGATCTCGACCGGAAAGCGGATCCGATTCGCGAACTCGCCACCCCACTCGTCGTCGCGCAGGTTCGTTTTCGGCACGACGAACTGATTGATGAGGTAGCCCTCGGAACCCATGATCTCGACGCCGTCGTAACCGGCGCGCTGCGCGAGCTCGGCGCAGCGCACATAGTCGGCGATCGTCTTGCGCACGCCCCATCCGGTGAGCGCGCGCGGCTTGAATGGCGTGATCGGCGACTTCACGGCCGACGGCGCTACCGCCAGCGGATGGTACGCATAGCGGCCGCCATGCAGGATCTGCATGGCGATCTTGCCGCCTGCGGCGCGCACGGCCTCGGTGATCAGCCGGTGCTTCGCCACCTGCCATGAAAACGAGAGCTGCGACGCACGCGGATCGATCCGGCCGGCGAGGTTCGGCGCAATGCCGCCGGTCACCATGAGTCCCACGCCTCCCTTCGCGCGGGCAGCGTAATACGCCGCCATGCGCGAGAAGCCGTTCGGCGCCTCTTCGAGACCCGTATGCATCGAACCCATCAGTGCGCGGTTCTTCAGCGACGTGAAGCCGAGGTCGAGCGGGGCGAGGAGATGCGGGTATGCGGTCATGCGTCGCAGGCGAATGGACAGGCAGATGCAAGGTTAACCCATCATCGCTAAACCGGCAGCGCCTGCACCGGTAATGGGGTCAGGTCCAGTTATTGCGCGCGTCCGATCACTGTAAGTGGCAGCCCACGTTAACTGGACCTGACCCCATTACTCACGCGGGTCCACGTCAGGCGGAAGCGTGGCCTGCAGGAACCCTCGCGCCATCACCGCCGGTCGTCGCGTCGAACCTATGCATGGCTACCGGAGCGAACGTCAGGTGCACGGCGTCGCCCTCGACCACGGCGGGCCGACCTTCCGAGCGTATTTTCAGATTCCGCAGTACGCAAGTTGGTGACTATCCCTACCGGAATGCGCGCTGGATTCGGTAATGTTGTGGGTCAGGCTTCAGCCCGGCGACCTCCTTGCACGAGCGTGACATCCTCACGCTCTTGCATTGAACGTCAGGCTGAAGCCTCACCCATGGCCTGCAGCATCTACGCATAGATCACGGAGCACCTCCGTTCCTGTCTGTCGGTCGGCAGGTTGCCTTCAGACGACCCTTCGCAAGCCTGCTTCCTTCGTCGCCCGCGCCGCGCCGGCACTGCGCATCCACGCCACCACCTCGTCGGCCCTCATCGGCCGGCTCAACAGAAATCCCTGGACCATGTCGCAGCCCAGCGCGCGCAGGCGCTCGAGCGTGGCTTCGTCCTCGACCCCTTCGGCGACTACCGCGAGCCCCATGTTGTGCGCCAGGTCGATCGTCGAACGCACGATCACCGCATCGCTGGCATCTTCGACCATCCCCATCACGAACGACTTGTCGATCTTCAGCTCGTTGAGCGGCAGCCTGCGCAGGTAAGCCAGCGACGAGTAGCCCGTGCCGTAATCGTCGATCGCGATCTTGCAGCCGAGCTCGCTCAGCCGCTGCAGCGTCTCGATCGCGCGGCCGGGATCGTCCAGGATCGCGCTTTCCGTGATCTCGAGCGAGAGCCACCGTGCCGCACAGCCGTGCTCGGAGAGCAGGGCCGAGAATTTTTCGGGCAGCTGGTCGTCCATCAGGTCACGCGCCGAGATGTTGATCGACACGTTCATCGGCAGCCCCTCCGACCGCCATGCCGCGCATTGTGCGATCGCATGCGCGAGCACCCAATGCGTGATCGCGCGTATGTAGCCGGTCTGTTCGGCGAAGGGGATGAACTCGACCGGCGGCACGAGTCCACGCGACGGATGCTGCCAGCGTACCAACGCCTCCACCGCGAGCTGGTGATCGGAGCTGAGCGATACCTTGGGCTGGTACACGAGCGCCAGCTGATCCTGGTCGACGGCCTTGCGCAGATCGCCCATGAGGGACAGGCGTTCGCTGCTGTGCTCGTCGTAGCGCGGATCCCACACCATCGTTCCCGTGTTGTTGCGCTTGGCTGCGTACATCGCGACGTCGGCATGGCGCAGTAATGTCGAGCGCTCCAATCCGTGATCGGGAAAGATGGCGATGCCCACACTGGCGCGCACGTCGACCTGGTGGCCTTCGAGCGTCATCGGTGACTCCAGCGCGCGGCAGATGGCCCGCGCCACCATCTCGCCCGCCTCCGGCCCGTCGCTGGGCAGCAGGATCGCGAATTCGTCACCGCCGAGCCGTGCGACGATGCTCGCATGACCTTTCACCGCCGTCACGAGCCGGCGCGAGACCTCGCACAGCAACTGGTCGCCGATCGAGTGACCGAGCGTGTCGTTGACGTACTTGAAGTGGTCCAGGTCCATCAACAACACGGCCACGGGCCTGCGCGCATCCACCGCCTCCACCAGCGACTCCTCGAGGTGCTCGATGTACATCGCACGGTTCGGCAACCCGGTCAGCGTGTCGCGATACGCGAGATCCATGATGCGCGACTCACGCGATGCAATCCGCTCCTGCATGGTACGGAAGGCGATCGCGAGGTCGCCGATCTCCTTCGTCTTGGACTGGGGAGGCGCGGCCGAGTAGTCCCCCGAGGCGATGCGCCGCGCCACCACCGCGAGCTCCTGCACCGGCCGCGCGATGCCACGGGCCATGAGGAGGCTCGCCAGTATCGAGATCACGACCGCCACGGCGGAGACCGCCGCGAGCTGCATCTGGAGGCGCCGGAACGGCTCGAGGGCTGCCCGCACCGGCTCCTGCAACACGGCGACGACCGAGTCATCGGTGTGCGCGGGCAGCTTGATGATGCGGGTGATCACCTCCGGATCAAAGGACGCGTTGCCGGCATCGTCGGTTTTGGCGAAGCGGTTGCGCGCCAGATCGTCGAGCAGCGTGGCGCGCGTGTGCTCGTCGAGGGTAGACCCCTGCATCTTCCAGCGGCCGCCTTCGAGTCGACTCGTGAAGGACACGTCGAGGCGGGTGAAGTTGTGCAGCTGCGTCGCCATCCCGTCGTTGACCGGGAAGCCCACGGCGATCCACGCAACCGGCAGCGGCGCGAGCACCGGGACGATCACGAGCTGGTACAACTGGCCGCGCACGACGACGATGGCCGACGCCTGCTGGTGCGTCTGCGCTTCGGCGAGCAGACGCGGGAACACGAACGGCTCGTCGACGCCGGCGTCGACGGTGTCGGCGATCACCTTCTGGTCCAGCCCGACCAGCATCATCAGCGCCGCATCGATGCGCTTGCCGTGATTGGCGAGCACCGAGGCGACGGTGGCCTTGTCGTTGCTGAGGATCGCTTCGCGGAACGCGTAGTCGGCGGACAGCAGGCGCGCGCCCTGGATGAGGCGCTGCCGGTCCTGCTCCAGCAGCCGGTTGAAGAGTTGCGCGCCGGCGACGAGGTCCTCGCCGATGGTATTGCGCGCAGCGGTCACGCCGACGGTGTTGATCACTACAAAGCCACCCACCTGCACCGCGACGAGCAGCAGCAGGAAGAGCGCGAGGATCCGGGTCTGGAGTGTGCGGGGTCTCATGGCGCCGCGCGGTTGCCGTGCCGGGTCACATTGCGGCGCGCAAGCGGCAGCACGTCGTCGGGGCGCGCGTACTGGCGATCGTTCGCAGGGAGCATCGGGCAGGCGCGAATGCGGCCGAAGACGGGCACGGCCTGCGTCAAAGGACGAATTGCCGCATGTTCTCCTGCGAGTTCGCACGATTGCGGCACGACGGTTACTGACACGATGCGCACAGAAGACGCCACGGAAGTTCGGGATATCACGCTAAGCAATTTGTCTGCCCGCGTGATTTGTGGCCGACAACTTGCTCTTCCGCGGCCATGCACCTTGACAGCATCCTGCAAGAACTTGCGAAGACGCTGCAGGGCCTGGCTCGTCCCGGCCGGCAGGACGTGTCTTGCGGGCCGCTCTTCAGCGGTGTGGTGAGCTCACCGCGCGGGGCTCGAGCCTCGCCTGCGGATAGTTCGGCGTGGTCTACGGGAACATCGAATACTGCCGTTAAGGCACGAACCCTCTTGCAGAAGAGGTGGCGAGATCTCTCCTCCATCGCCACCCTTCTTTTTCTTTCGAGCGCGCCGGTGCACGCCGACGGCTGGATCGATGTCGATGGCTCACTGATCGACTACAGCAATCTGACCCGCGCGCAGGACCCTGCGGACCGGCGCCCGGACCAGGGGCTCGGCGTCGACTTCTCCAGCGGCCACTACCTCGCGTTCTCCGGCTATGACGGCGTCAGCCTGACCCTCGACGCGCGCGGCGAGCTCTACCGGCGCTACAGCGGACTCGATTTCGTTGCGCTCGGCGGCACTGCAACCTACCGCCACAAATACGGCCTCGGCCCGAACGTGCCGTGGACGCTCGCCAGCATCTCCGTCGCGCGGGAGCGCTACCGCGAGCCGATTCGCGACGGCGATCGCCTCGTGGTCACGCTCGAGGCCGGATACCGCGCGAGCGAAGCGTTCGATCTCGCGCTCGGCGGCACGCTCGACCGGCGTTATGGCAAGTACGATCCAGCGCCGCAGGTCCCCGGCTACTCGGCCCGGGTGTTCGACCTGCAAGGTGTCAGCGCCTATCTGCGCGCCGGGTACGCGATCAATGACCGGCTCCTGCTGACCGGACGCGTTGCGGTTCGTCGCGGCGATATCGAGTCGACGGCGCAACGGAGCTACGCCATCTTCGTCGCCTCCGATGCGATCGCGGATGACCCGGCCTTCAACGATCCGAATCTCTACGCGTACCGCCTGCCGGCCACCACGTACTCGGGCTCGCTCGCCGCGAGCTGGATCCTCACCGACAGTGCCTCGCTCAACCTGGTCTATGCCGGCAACCGCACGCGTGCAGCGTATGGTCTCGAGTACGCCGATCGCGCAGTCACCGTTTCCATCGCCTACCGGTACCCCTGATGAACGACCGCATGCCTCGCGAGCCGTCCTCCTCCACGACGCTCATCGGCATCGCCGTGGTCGCCGTGGTGCTGCTTTTCGCGAGTGCCGCCTCGGCTCAGACCGGCGAAATCGCCGCCATGGTGACCGATGAGTCCGGCACTCCCGTCGCCGATGCGGTGGTGATCGCGATGCCGGCGGATGGCAAGGTCACGCTTTCCGCCAAGCCGCACGAGGAAGCCATCGATCAGATCGACAAGGAGTTCTCGCCGAAGGTGAAGGCGGTGGTCGTCGGAACGCCGGTGCGCTTTCCCAACCGCGACAACGTGCGTCATCACGTCTACTCGTTCTCGGCGTCGAAGCGCTTCGAGCTGCCGCTCTATGCGGGCGTGCCCGCGCAGCCGATCGTGTTCGACAAGGCCGGCGTCGTGGTGCTCGGATGCAATATCCACGACTGGATGGTGGGCTACGTCTACGTGTCCGAATCGCCGTATTTCGGCAAGACGGGTGCGGACGGCAAGGTGGTCCTCGCGGGACTGCCGAGCCAGGCGTACGTGGTGCGCGTGTGGCACCCGCAGATGGATGGCGCGGAAGCGGCCACGAGAACTACTGTCGATCTCACCCGGGTACGCCGCGGTGACGTTGCGTGGTCGATGAAGCTGAAGCCCGAAGTCAGGGTGAGCCGCGCGCCCGTTGCCGGGCACGCGGGCCATTACTGAGGGCCGTCGCGGGCAGCGGCGAGGAGCTCCATCCGCGCCTCACCGCTGCTGCGTGTTTGCGATCCGCGATGGTTGATCAGCGGCGGGTGATCAAGACCTCGAGGTACTCCCCCGGCGCGCAGAGGGCACCATCGCCCGCGCGGTTGAAACGCTCCGCCAGGGCAATCAGGTCCGCCGCGAGCGATTCCTGCTTCGCGCCATCGAGCGCACCGAACGCCTTGTGCATCGGCCCGTAGAAAGTGCGGAACGTCTCGAGCCAGTGCGTAGGGCTGCGGTAGCGGAAGACGAAGTGCTTGCGGGCGATCTCCATCGAGCCGATCCGGTCGCCGAACAGCTCGCGCAGGCGGTCCTCGGTGCCCCACGCGGAAGGCGGCTTCACGCCGGCCGGCGGGGGCAGGTACTTGCCGATCACCTTGAAGAGCTCGCCGATGAAACCCGACGGGGTCCAGTTGGCGAGGCCGATTCGACCGCCGGGCTTGCACACCCGCGCCATTTCTGCAGCCGCCTTGGCCTGGTCGGGCGTGAACATCACGCCAAACGTCGAGAGAACGACGTCGAAGCTGCCGTCCGCGTAAGGCAGGCTTTCGGCATCCGCCTGCTCGAAACGCACGGGCAGCCCGTCGGCGCTGGCCCGTGCGCGCCCACGCTCCAGCAACGCGGGAACGTAATCGGACGAGACGACGTCGCACCAGCGTCGCGCCGCGGCCAGCGTCGCGTTGCCATTGCCGGCGGCAACGTCGAGCACGCGTTCGCCGGCGCGCAGGTCGAGCGCTTCACAAAGTGACTCGCCGACAATCTGCAAGGTGGTACCGATGACTGCATAGTCGCCGGCGGACCATGCGGCTTGCTGTTTGGTTTTCAGGGCGGCAAGGTCGACGCCTTGGACGGGAGCGGCTGTGGCGGTGAGCATGGATTGTCTCCTGATGAGGTGGTGGCGGCGGTGCGACGATGATTGCCCTGGGCACCGCGACTCGGGGCTTCGGTCGATGATCGAAGTGGCTCCATTTGATGCGACGACGACCCGATCCTGGTGCCACAAAGCGGGACTGGCAGCGGGACAAGCGCAGAGCCAAAGCAGCTAAACTCGGCCCTCCGAGGCTCGGAAGGACAACAGGACGTGCAAGGGCGGACGCATTCGTTTGGGTACTGGCTGCGCCGGCGGCGCAAGGCGCTCGACCTGACGCAGGAGGCGCTGGCCCAGCGCGTGAGCTGCTCGGGGTTCACGATCAGGAAGATCGAGGCCGACGAGCGTCGGCCGTCGAGGCACCTGGCGCATCGCCTGGCCGATTCGCTCTCCATCGCCGGCGACGAGCGGCGTGCATTCCTCGACGCCGCGCGGGCCGTGCATGCTGCCGACAACCTGGAGCTTCCCGCCGCGCCCGTCGGTGGCGACACACGCATCGGCACCCCCGCTGCGGGCGCCAGGGCAGCAACGGATTCGACGCCATTCGTGGGCCGAGGCAATGAGTACGGACTGCTCATCGGGCTCGTCGCGCGACTGACGGCCGGCGTCGGCCACATCGTCCTGATCGAAGGTGAGCCCGGCATCGGCAAGAGCCGGCTGATGCGGGAAATAGGGCGTTACGCGGAAGCGCAGGGCCTGCAGGTGCTCGCCACGAACTGCTACGAGATCGAGCGTGCCATTCCCTACCAGCCGGTGATCGACCTCGTCACCCGCGCACTCGACCGCGCGTCCCCGGCTGCGCTGCGCAATCTCGCACCCGTCTCGCTCGCCGAGCTCGCGGCCCTGGTTCCGGCGGTCGCCGAGCGCTTTCCCGGGCTGCCGCAGTTATCCGGTGATTTTCCGGAAGCGCGGCAGGCTCGTCTCTTCCGCGCGGTGGACCAGCTGCTGGAAGCATCGAGGGAAGGCCACCCCCTGATCCTGATGGTGGATGACATCCAGTGGGCCGACGAGGTGAGCGCCAAGGTGCTCCACTATCTGGCGCGCCACGCCGCCGAACGGCCCGTGCTGGCGGTCTTCGCCTATCGCGACGATGCCCTGGCCGGTGACGAGCAATTCGCGCGCTTGATCGAAGGTCTCCGCCGCGAGTCGCACGCGCGCCGCGTGCCGCTTGCGCGCCTCGGGCCTGCGGATGCGGCGACCTTGATCGCGGAACTCGACGACGCCAACCTCGGCGCACCGGAGCTGGCGGAGCGGCTGTACCGCGAGACCGACGGCAATCCATTCTTCCTGATGTCGATCCTGCATTCCCTCCGCGAGGGCGAGATCCAGCCCGGCGACCAGACGAACGAGAGCGCGTCGATGCTGCCCGACAGCTTGCGCGCAGCCGTGCGCGCCCGCCTCGCCGGCGTGCCGCAGGACTGCCGGCTGACGCTCGAAACGGCCGCGGTCCTCGGCCGACGCTTCGATTTCGACATGCTGCTCGAAGCGACGCACGAGCCCGAGGAGCGGCTCCTTGCGGCGGTGGAGACACTGGTGAGGCGCCGCCTGTTGCGCGAAGAAGGCGAAGGCGGGGTGTACGACTTCAGCCACGACAAGCTGCGCGAGGTCGTGTATCGCGACACCGGTGGCGCGCGCCGACGCTCACTGCACCGGAATGTCGCGGAGGCCCTCGAACGCCACGGTGAAGGCGAGGCGCACGAGCGCGACGCACGGCTTGCCGAGCACTACGAGCGTGCGCATGTCTGGGCGAAGGCGTTGCAGCACCTCGCCTTGGCGGCGGAACGGTCGCACGCGCTGTTCGCGATGCGTGATGCGCTGCACTGGTTCGATCGCGCCATCGCGCTTTCCGAGGCCCATCCGGAAGCGCTGGACGAACGCACCCGGCTCGCCCTCTACGAGCGTCGCGGCGCAGCCCGCGCGCAGGCCGGGCAGACGGAGGGCGCGGTCGCCGACGTTCGCCGCGTCATCGACGCGGCGCGCGCGAGCGGCGAGCGGGAGAAGGCGCGCGATGCGCTGATCCAGCTCGGGATGGTCTATCGGCGCGCCGATGCCTACGACGAGGCGACCGCCTGCCTGAACGATGCCCTCATGCAATCGCGCGCGATGAACGACGAGCGCGGTGCCGCGGACACGCTGTATCACCTCGGCACCGTCGCCTGGAGCACCGGGTGCAACGAGCAGGCCATCCGCTTTCATCAGGAAGCGGTGGAGATCTGCGAGCGCACCGGCCTCGCCGATCTGGTCGCCGTGCAGGCTTACCACGGTCGTGGCGAGGCGCACTTCGCCAACGCGGAGCCCGCCGCCGCGATCGCTTGCTACACCCGGTCGATCGAGCTCGCGCGCGGCATCGGTGACAAGAGCTACGAGTGCGAAAACCTGATGATGATCGGCCACGCCTGCACGGGTGCCAAGGGGCTCGGCGAGTATCGGCGCGCGCTGGCGAACTTCGAGGTGGCCCTCGAGATCGCCCGTGCGGCCGACCTGCAATGGCACATCGGCCCGACGCTGCTTGGACTGCACCACGTGCGCGCCTGCACGGGACATTACGGGGATGCCTGGACAGGCATGACGGAGGACCTGCGCTGGCTGCAGAGCGTGCATCACGTGCGCTATCAGCTGATCGCGTTCGATTTCCTCGGCCATCTGCTGCTCGACATCGGCCAGGACGAGCAGGCCGCGGAATACATGCAGCGCGGGCTCGTGCTCGGACGCGATACCGGGATCGAGTTCTGGCGCGCCGCGCTGGAGGCGAACCTGGCGATAGCCCGCACGCGGACCGGCGAGCGGAACGTCGCCCCCGCGGTGGAGGCCGCCCTGGCGCAGGCGCGTCGTACGTCGGAACGCTACATGATGACGCGGTGCCTCGAAGCGCTCGCCGAGAGCGCCCTGGCGCAGGGCGACAGTCGCCGCTGCCGCACGTTCGCCGACGAGCTCCTCGCGCTCTCCGAACAGAACGGCCTGCGCGAGCTGGAGGGAAGCGCCCGGCGCTGGCGCGGTGAAGCGTTGTTGGCGGAGGGCGTCCACGCTGCAGCGCATGCCGAGCTGTCGAGGGCGGCAGAGATAGGCAAGGCAATCGGCCGTACCCGGCTTCACTTCGACGCCGAGTCGGCGCTCGCTCGTGCATGCGCCATGCAGCGCAAGCGCGCGCCGGCGCAGCAGCACGAGAATACCGCGCGCGGCATCGCGGCGGCGATTGCGGCAAGCCTCGACGGGTCGGGCATCGGAGCCAGGCTGGGCACGCAGGATGGATCGCACACGGTTTTGTAGGTCAGGCTCCAACCTGACAACGTGCGTCGCGCGGGGCGGAAGACGCGCCTGCAAGTGCTTGCGAATGCCCCACGACTGACGTCTCGTCTACGAACGCATGAATCGTGGGACGGAAGCCTCGCCTGCAGATCCGGTCCGGCATGTCACGCGACGATCGCGCGCAACGTGTCCGTCTCTTCGGCCATGAACTCGAAGAACGCGGCAACGCCGGGTGTGTGCCTGACGTTCGGATGGGCCAGCACGCGCCAGATACGCGTCAGTTCGGGCACCGGACCGAGCACGCGCACGAGCTCGCTTTCCCTGTCGCCGAGCGCCGTGGGCAGCGGACCGACTCCGACGCCGGATTTGACGGCATAGAGCAAACCGAGAACACTGTTGTTGCGTCCGACGATCGTGGCGTTGGGGGCGACCTCGCGCAGCCACTTGGCAACACGGTGCTTCGTCATCGTTTCGTCGAAGCCCACCAGCGGATGCCGATCGAGGTCCTCGAGCCGCTCCGGCTTCCCGTGCTCCTCGATGTACCTGCGGCTGGCATACACCGCCCAGATCGAGTCGGCGATCTTGCGTCCGACGAGCTCGTTGTCATCGGTATCGCCTGAGCGCAGAGCGACGTCCGCGTCGCCCTTGCCGAGATCGAGATACCTGTCGCTCAGCACGAATTCGATGTGCAGTCCCGGGTAGCGGGCATGGAAGCGATCGAGCAGCGATGACTGCCGCAGCAGGAATACCAGCGGCTCGGGGCAGGTGACGCGCACGGTGCCGACCACCTCGCGCTTGAACGCATCGAGACGCCCATCGAACTTCTGCACGGCCTCCTCGACCCGCTCCGCGTAGCTCACCAGCTCACGGCCGATCTCGGTCAGGCGGTAGCCCGTCGGCTGCCGCTCCACGAGCTGGCAGGCGATGCAGCGCTCGAGCTCCAGGAGCCGCCGCTGCACGGTGGATTGATTCACGCCGAGCGCACGCGCCGCGGCGAGGGTGCTTCCGTGGCGGGCAACCGCCAGGAAATAGCGCAAGTCATTCCAGTCGAACATGGGAGCTATGCGATTGCGCGGCCCCGGCACGCAAATCTGCGCCTTATGCCGGTCGAATTTAGTAGCTACAGTTGCAGCACGACATCACGAGGGAGACACACGATGGAAACCGTGCGCACGCTGGATCCGAACGGCTTCAAGGTCGCCACGCGCCAGCAATGGGACCAGGCCGCGCGCGGCTGGAACGATCATACTCCGCGCATCCGAGCGTGGCTTCGCACTGCGACGCAGGCCATGCTGGACGTCGCGGAGGTCCGGCCCGGTTGCCGCGTCCTGGATGTCGCAGCGGGAGCCGGTGATCAGACGCTCGACATCGCTCGCCGCGTCGGTCGCGAGGGCTACGTGCTCGCCACCGACCTCTCGCCCGCCATCGTGGGGTTCGCGCAGGCCAACGCGCGCGCGGCGGGACATACCAACGTCGAAGCACGCGTTGCCGACGGCGAAGCATTGCCGATCGGGGACGGCACGTTCGATGCTGCGCTGTGCCGATTGGGCCTGATGCTCTTCCCCGAGCCCCGGCGAGGTCTGCACGAGATGTTCCGGGCGCTGAAGCCGGGCGGCCTTGCCTGCACACTCGTCTTCTCCGCGCCCCCGGCGAACCCGTGCATCACGACGCTGCTGGCGACGGCGCTCAAGCATGCCGGGCAGGCACCGCGTGATCCGTATCAACCCGGCGGCCTGCTCAGTCTGGGCAAGCCCGGCCTCATGGATGAACTGTTCCGCAGCGCGGGCTTCGCCGAGGTCGCGACCACGAAGATCGATGCACCGTTCAGCCTGCCGAGCGCGCAGGACTACCTGGCGTTCGTCCGCGCCTCCGCGAGTCCCATCCAGCAGATCCTGGGCGATCTCGACGCGCTGGCGGCGAAGGCCGCGTGGGACGAGATGGAAACGCGCCTGAAGGCCTTCGATACACCGAGCGGGTGGGAAGGCCCGAACGAGCTATTGCTGACCGTCGGGAAGCGCTGACATTGCGAACTCCGACGATCGGCGATCTTCGGTCTCACCGACCTGTTCCTGGTGCGTTGGGTGTCTGGCATTTCCGGACGCGGGTCGGTTGCATCCGGTGACCCTGTCGGGCGGATTGCTCGTCATCGCCGCGCAGCCGCTGCGACTGGTGCTTTCGGGCGCCCGATGTCGGGCTCGCCTTCGCCCGGGGGGCGACCGGCCCGCTCGGCTGGGGCGCACTACACCAGGAGTGCGAACACGAAGAGGCCCACCATCACGAACACGATGGCGACCTTGAGCGCTGTACCGAGCAACAGTCCGATCCAGGTCGCAATGCCAACCTTGCCCGCGCGGCGCACGTCGCGTTGCGCGATGTACTCCCCGACCGCCGCGCCGAGCAGGGGCATGAAGAGGAGGCCCCACAGGCCGCTGAAAATTCCCGCGAGCGTGCCGACGACCGCACCGATGATCGCAAGGCGGCTCGCCCCCACGCGCTTCGCACCGAGCGCGGCGGCAACGTAGTCCACCGCCCACGCGAGCACGGTCAGTACGCCCACGACCACCAGCATCCACGCGGGGATGCGCGTGAAGTGGTCGATCCAGGCTGCGAGCGCGATACCGGCGAACACCAGAATGGCGCCCGGCAGCGCAGGCAACACGGTGCCAGCCATCCCGACAACGATCAGCGTGATCGCAACAACCCAGAGCAATGCCGTCATGCGGCATTTCTACCACACGGCGGACTACCTGCTTCCGTCAGCGCTACAGGCGACCGCGCCGGGCAGCGTAGCGCCAGAGACGGGTCCATTGCTCACGCCAGTCCGCCGCCATGACGGCGCACGCACCGAGACACAAGGTAACGACGACGACCACCCACGAGAGGATCAGTAATACGTCGTACATGCCCATGGTGCCTCCTCTTCCAGACCGCCGGTTGGAGTCGATCGTGCGCGCTAATGCATCACGGGGACCGTGTTGAGCGATGCGCTGATCGCCCGGAAGAACGTGTCCACTGCCGGGTGCTGCTCACCAAAGCACCGGGACAATGCCGCGAGCGCGAGCATCGCCGACGACGCCTGCGCGGGATCGATCGCATCCAGCGGATCGTGCAGCGCGTAGCGCCTGCCGGCTCGGCGATCGATTTCCCATGCCGTCGCGTGCTCGATCCAGACCATGAGCGCCGGAGCGATCTCGGTCGGCTCGGCTGCCACGCCGCGGAGTGCGTGGAGGCATGGTTCGGAGAGCGCAGCCAGCGCGGCGCGCAGGGAACGGACACACCGGTCGAGCCGCAGAGTGCGGTTATCGCGATTGCGCGGCTGGTCTTCGTAAAGCGTGCTCATCGTTTGCTCGCTGCCCGTGCCGGGAGTGGATGCGCAGCGAATTGCGTGCCAGTGGCGGGATGACTCGAACGGACGGAGGATCGGCGGTCGCGGTGCGGCGCGCTGTCTACGTCGAAGGACCGCGGCATCGTGCTGCGTCCAGCGAAAGCGCGCTTTTCGTGACTTCGACGCTACGAGGTGAACGGTGCCGTGGCGATCGCCCGCGCAATTGCTGTACGCTACGAAAAGCGCCCGACTTCGTGTGCATGCCGCGGCAAGTCACGATGCGACGTTGCGCGGACCGGCAACCCGCCGGCAGGTCAGGCTTCAGCCCGACATTCAGTCAGCCGTAAGCAGCGACATCCCTAGCTGCGCCCGGCGCCGCAGCCACGGGCTCGCACGGTAGCGCGGATCCAGGTAGCAGTCATGCATGGCGTCGAGGATGCGTAGTGTCGTCGCCGCGCCGAGTGCATCCCCCATCGCCAGCGGACCCTTGGGGTAGCCGAGACCCAACGTGACCGCGCGCTCGATATCCTGCGGTGTCGCGATCCGCTGCTGCGCGATGTCGCACGCGACGTTGACGATGTGCGCGATGACCCGCTGGGCCACGAATCCGGCGCTGTCACGAATGACCGAAACCGGCACACCGTCCGAACCGAGCAAGCCGTGCGCCGCATCGCGCATCGCATCCGTGGTCGCCGGCGTCGCCATCACCGTGCGATGCGACGAGAGCCCGAAGAGGACGTCGATGGCGACCGTGCGGGCCGGGTCCAGCTCTTCGGCGAGAGTGGCCGTTGTCGCGTCCATCCCGACCGGCGCCACGATGCAAAGCGACGCACGGGCCGGGCGATCGCCGCCATCGATCGTCCCGCCAAGCCTGCCGACCAGCGTCGTGATGGCGGCGTGCGCCTGCGCATCCGCGCGCGACACCCACACCGATTGCGGGCGAGCGGCCGGCACGGCGGGCACGCTGACCGGCTGCATGGTGCCATCGACGTACGAGTAGAAGCCCTGCCCGGTCTTGCGTCCAAGCAAGCCGCCGATCTTGCGCTGCACCAGCAACGGCGACGGGCGGAAGCGCGGCTCTTCGTAGAACTGGTGGTAGATCGATTCCATCACGGGCTGGGAAACGTCGAGCCCGGTGAGATCCATCAGCGCGAACGGCCCCATGCGGAAGCCGGCGCCGTCCTTGAGGATGCGATCGATCACGTCGAACGTCGCGACGCCCTCCGCGACGATGCGCAGCGCCTCCGTGCCGTAGGCGCGACCGGCATGATTGACGATGAAGCCGGGCGTGTCCGACGCACGTACCGGCGTGTGCCCGATCCGCCTGGCCAATGCGATCAGCGACTCGCCTACCCGCGGCTCGGTGCGCACGCCATCGATCACCTCGACGATCTTCATGAGCGGCACCGGACTGAAGAAATGGAATCCGGCGCAGCGTCCCGGCAGCCGGCACACGGATGCGATGGCCGTGACGGACAGCGAAGACGTGTTGGTGGCGAGCAGGCACTGCGCGCTCACCGTCTCCTCGAGGGCCCTGAAGAGCTCCTGCTTGGCCGGGAGACTCTCGACGATCGCCTCGATCACGATGTCGCAGCGCGCGAGGTTGGCAAGCTCGGCCACGGGATGCAGCCGCCCCACCGCCTGGTCCGCCGCTTCGTCGGTCAGCTTGCCCTTCGCCGCCAGGCCACGCAGCGTTCCGGCGATGCCGTCGCGCGCTTTCGCCGCCGCGTCCGGAGCGGCGTCGAAAAGCAACGTGTCGATGCCGGCCTGCGCGGCAATCTGGGCGATGCCGCGGCCCATGAGCCCGGTGCCGACAATCCCCAGCGTACAGCTCTCCGGCAGCGCCATCACTTTCCCTTGTATTGCGGCTTGCGTTTGTCGAGGAAGGCGCGCATGCCTTCCTTCTGGTCCTCGGTATCGAACAGCAGGTGGAACGCCTTGCGCTCCAGCATCAGCGCCGTATCGAGCGAAACATCCTGTCCGGCGAGCACGACTTCCTTGATCTGCATGACCGCGAGCGGCGGCATCGCCGCGATGGTGCTGGCCATGGCGACGGCGCTCGATTGCACCGCATCGTCGGCCACGACCTCGCTCACCAGTCCCATCGCCAGGGCGTCGCGCGCCGAAACCGGCTTGCCGGTCAGCAGCATCTTCATCGTCTGGAACTTGCCGACGGCGCGGGTGAGACGCTGCGTGCCGCCGGCACCCGGCATGATGCCGACGCGGATCTCCGGCTGGGCGAACGTGGCACCTTCCCCGGCGATGATGATGTCGCAATGCATCGCGAGCTCGCAGCCGCCACCCCACGCGTAGCCATTGACCGCGGCAATGATCGGTTTGCGGCATGATGCGATGGCGCGCCAGTAGACGTCGGTGTGGCGCAGCAGCAGCTCCATCGGCCGCCGCTCGGCCATGTCGCGCACGTCGGCGCCCGCGGCGAAGACCTGATCGCCCCCGGTGAGCACGATGCAGCGGGTCGCGGCATCGACCGCCAGCTCGTTGAACATCGTTGCGAGACGCTCGCGCACGCTCATCGAGAGTGCGTTCCTCGCCTCGGGGCGGTTGATGGTCACGCGTGCCACGCCATCGGCGGGGCGGTCGATCGCCACTTCCTCCATTGCAGTTCCTCCTGGGAATGTCCGGCCGCACGGACCACGCGTGGTGGCCGCCGCATGCGGCGACGGCAGCACCGCGGTCATCCAACGCAGCGGCGCAACGACCCGCGTACCGAGCCGCCCATTTTATGCGCAGCGACGTCGCCCGCCCTCACCCGGTGTACGATCGCCCCCTCGCACGAAGTGCATCCGGGAGTAGGAATGCTGACTGGAGACATGCTGCGGCGATCCGCGCAGCGCTTTCCGAACAAGACCGCCATCATCCGCGACGACGTCCGCCTCACGTACGCCGAGCTCGACGCCGCCGCCAACCGATTCGCGCACGCGCTGCTCGGCACCGGACGGACCAAGGGCGCCAAGGTCGCGATCGTATCGCGCAATCTTCCGGAATACGGGGTCGTGTTCTTCGGCGCCGCTCGATCGGGTCTCGTGCTCGTCAACGTCTCGATCCTGTACGCCCCGGACGACCTCGAGTACGTGCTCAACAAGTCCGACAGCGAGATCCTCGTCTTCGATGCGCAGTTCGCCGAGAAGGTGAAGGCCGTCGCGCCGCGCTGCCCCAAGCTCGGGCAGCTGGTGTCGATCGGTCCCTCGGACGTCCGGAACGCCGTACCGTTCACCGAATTCCTGCGCGACCGGCCCACTTCCCTTCCCGATGTCAGGCTCGACGAGCGCGATCCGTTCTGCATGACCTATACCGGCGGCACGACGGGTCGGCCCAAGGGCGTGCTGTGCAACCACCGCGCGCGGGAGGTCACCGCCCACACCGTCGCCTTCGAGGAAGCGCTCGACGAGCGCGACGTGGTGGCCATCGTCACGCCCCTGTTCCATGTCGCCGCCCTCAACATCATGTTCCAGCCGGCAATGCTGGTCGGCGCCACGTGCACGTTCGTGACGCCGTGGTCTGCCGAGAAGTTCATGGATACCGTCGCGCGCGACAAGGTCACGGCGAATTTCATGGTGCCGACGCAGGCGAACCAGCTCGTCTCGCACCCGCAGTTCGACGCTGTCAAGCTCGCCACATGGCGCAAGGTGTCCTTCGCCGGCGCGCCCATGCCGGACTGGGTGCAGGTCGAACTCAAGAAGCGGCTGCCCGATCTCCGCCTCACCCAGATCTACGGTCAATCGGAGATGGGCGTGCTCACGTCACTGCCCGACTGGTACCTGCCGGAAAAGCTCGGCGCGGTGGGGCGGCAGGCCTTCAACGTCGATGTCGGACTCTTTTCCGCGAGCGGCCAGCCTGTGGGCCCCGGCGTGCTCGGCGAAATCGGCAGTCGCGGCGACAATACTCATGATGGAGTACTACAAGGAGCCGGAACAGACCGCCGGGTTCTTCAAGCTCGGCAATGGCTGGGGGCTCACCGGCGACGTCGGCATCATGGATGCAGACGGCTTCATCTCGCTGGTCGATCGCGCCAAGGACATGCTGATCTCCGGGGGCGAGAACGTGTACCCGAAGGAGATCGAGGACGTTCTTTATCGGCTCGATGCGGTTTCCGAGTGTGCGGTGTTCGGGGTGCCCGACGACAAGTGGGGCGAGCTCCCCGCGGCGTACATCCTGCTCAAGCCCGATGCGCGCCTGACGGAGGAGGACGTCGTCACCCACTGCACCCGCCATCTCGCCGAGTTCAAGCGTCCGCGGGTGGTGAAGTTCGTCACCGATTTCCCCAAGACGCCCATCGGCAAGATTCAGAAGAACCTGCTCAAGGAACCCTACTGGAAAGACCGGACCAAGCACATATGACAACCGACCCGTATGCAGGCTTCACCCGCCTGACTCTCAATCGCCACCCGGACGGCATCCTCGAGATCGTCATGGGCGCGCCCGGCAAGCTGTCGACCGCCGACCACGAGATGCACCGCGAGCTGTCCGAGATCTGGCGCGCGGTCGATGCCGATCCCGCGACGCGGGTGGCGCTCATCCGCGGCGAGGGCAAGGGCTTCTCCGCCGGCGGCGATCTCGGCCTGGTCGAGGACATGGCCAACCACTTCGACGTGCGCGCCCGCGTGTGGCGCGAAGCGCGCGATCTCGTCTACAACGTAATCAATTGCTCGAAGCCCATCGTCTCGGCGATGCACGGCCCCGCGGTCGGGGCCGGCCTCGTCGCCGGATTGCTCGCCGATATCTCGATCGCCGCGAAGACCGCACGCATCATCGACGGTCATACGCGCCTGGGTGTCGCCGCGGGCGATCACGCCGCGATCGTGTGGCCATTGCTCTGCGGGATGGCCAAGGCCAAGTACTACCTCATGCTCTGTGACGCGGTATCCGGCGAAGAGGCCGAACGCATCGGCCTCGTGTCCCTCACCGTCGACGAGGCGGATCTCGTTCCCAAGGCCTTCGAGATCGCGCGTCGGCTCGCCAACGGCGCGCAGAGCGCGATCCGCTGGACCAAGTACAGTCTCAACAACTGGCTGCGCATGGCCGGCCCGGCCTTCGACACGTCGCTGGCGCTCGAATTCATCGGCTTCAGCGGCCCCGACGTGCGCGAGGGTGTCGCCAGCCTGCGCGAAAAGCGGCCGCCGTCGTTCGATGTCGATGCCGGCCTGTAGTGTGCCCGCGTTCAGGAGCACCGCATGAACCTGGGAGTCGAGGGTGAAACTGCACTGGTGCTCGGCGGCACGCAGGGCCTTGGCCTCTCGTGCGCCGAAGCGCTCGCGGCCGCTGGCGTACGCGTGCTCGTGAATGGCCGTTCAGCCACGGCGTGGGAGGCATCGCGCGAGCGTGTGCCCAATGGCGTGTTCATCCAGGGCGACATCGGCAAGGCCGCCGAGCGCGAAACGATCTGCAGGTCCGCCGACGCGTTCGCCCCCGTGTCGATCGTCGTCACAACGCGCCAGACCACCCGCGGGACAGTTCGAGGAACTGACCTCGCAGCAGTGGCGCGACGCGTTCGTGCACGCGCGCCAGACCACCCGTGCCCGGCGCCGGGCCGTCGGGGCTGGCCCGGCCGGGATCCGGGTCGTACAATCACCCGCGAAAATGGCCAAGCGCCCGCACCAGCCCGACCCCGAAGAACTGCTGCTCGATGCCGTAGCGTTCGCCGCGGAAAAGCACCGGCACCAGCGACGCAAGGACGCGCACGCTTCGCCCTATATCAACCACCCGATCGAGCTCGCGATCCTCCTGAAGCACGAGGGCATATCCGACCCGGTGACCCTTTGTGCCGCGCTCTTGCACGATACCGTCGAGGACACCGAGACGACCGAGGACGAGCTGCGCCGGGAGTTCGGCGACAAGATCGCCGAGGTCGTGCTGGAAGTCACCGACGACAAATCGCTCGAAAAGCACGAGCGCAAGCAGCGGCAGATCGACCACGCGCATGTCCTGTCCAAGGACGCGCGCGCCGTCAAGCTGGCCGACAAGATCTGCAACCTGCGCGACATGGTCAAGTCGCCGCCCGCAGGATGGTCGTGGCATCGGCGCCGGGAATACTTCGAGTGGGCGAAGGCGGTGATCGACGGATTGCGTGGCCCGCATCCGCACCTCGAGGCGGTTTTCGACGAGGTCTACCGGGACGGCATGCGTGCGCTTGCTGCGGATACCTCCGCGGAGCAGCACAACACCCACGCCCTGTGACCGAACGAGGGGCGGCGGCGTCCGCTTGCCCTCCCGTGAACCTTTTGGCAGCATGGCCGGTCCTGCCCTTGTCAGGCCACCGGAGGCACGCCATGGCTGCACGCTCGCTCGCTTCGCTCACGGTCACGTTCGGACTGGTATCCATTCCGGTCAGGCTCTACGCCGCCACGCAGGCGAGCGGCAGCATTTCCTTCAACCTGCTCCACAAGGGCTGCGGTTCGCGCCTCAAGCAGCAGTACGTGTGCGCCAAGGAGGGCGTGATCGTCGAGCGCTCCGAGACGGTCAAAGGCTACGAGTTCGCCAAGGACCAGTACGTTGTCTTCACCCCGGAAGAGCTCAAGGCCATGGAGGAAGCGGGCACCCACGCAATCGAGATCGACGAATTCGTCCCGGCCGCGAGCGTCGATCCCGTCTATTACGACAAGGCGTATTACCTCGGCCCGGACACGCGCGGCGCGAAACCCTACGCGCTGCTGGCCGAAAGCATGCGCCAGACCGGGCAGACGGCTGTCGGGCGCTACGCCGCACGCGGCAAGCAGTACATCGTGCAGCTGCGTGCCGTGGACGGCGGCATCGTGATGCAGCAGTTGCTCTACGCGCCGGAGGTGCGCCCGATCGGTGAGGTCGAGATCGAGCAGGCGCCGGTGAAGGACGCCGAGCTCAATCTCGCCAAGCAGCTCATCGCGCAGATCTCGTCCGACTCCTTCGACCCGACCAAGTACAAGGACGACGTGAAGGAACGGGTCGAAGCGGCGATCCAGCAGAAGGTCGAGGGCCAGGAGATCGCGATCTCGCCGGCCGAACCCCAGGTGAATGCGCAGGTGATCGATCTCGTCGCCGCGCTGCGCGCGAGCCTCGACAAGACAGCCACCAAGCGCGCCAGGGCGGCACCCGCCGTCGCGGAAGAACCCGCATCGGCGAAGACGCCGGCGCGCAAGGCCGCGAAAAAGGCCGCTGCCGCGCCTGCGGAGCCGGCAGAGACGCGCAAGCGGGCAGGCAAGCGTTGACGACGGGCGTGCTCGCCTGAATCGAGGGGCATGAGCCGGTGAGCGAAGGCTACTCGGTACGCGACGTCACCAGGCTGCTCGGGTTATCGCGTTCGATCATCAGCGGCTTCATCCGGGCGGGCATCGTCGCGCCCGCGCGCGGCCGCCGCGGCGAGTACCGCTTCAGCTTCCCGGATCTGGTCGTGCTGCGCACCGCCCGGGCACTGACAACCGCGAAGCTGCCGCCGGCGCGTATCGTGCGCTCGCTGCGACGCCTGCGCGCCAAGCTGCCGGAAGCGGTGCCGCTCACCGGCTTGCGCGTCGAGGCGGTCGGCGGCGCCGTCGTGGTCTCCGATGGCAGCGCGCAATGGCAACCCGACGACGGCCAGTACGTGCTGCGGTTCAGCGTGCAGGCAGCGGGTGGGGACGTGGCATTCATCGAAGCGCCCAAGCCGAACGAGAGGGAGATCCCGCCCGACTGGTTCGAGCGCGCGCTGTCGTTGGAAGAGGACGATGCGCGAGCGGCGTGCGAGGCCTACCGCAACGCGCTGCACCACGACGTGCGGCATCTCGAGGCCTACATCAATCTCGGCTTGTGCCTCTACAACAATGGCGAGCTCGACGAGGCCGAGAAGATCTACCGCCGGGGACTCACGCAGTGCGGCAAGGACGCCGTGCTGCTCTTCAACCTCGCAGTCCTGCTGGAGGATCGCGAGCGTTACGACGAGGCGATCGAGACGTATCGGGCAGCGGTGACGCAATCGCCCGGGTTCGCCGACGCGCACTACAACCTCGCCTTGCTGTGCCAGAAGCGCGGTCTCGCGCAGGAGGCACTGCGTCATCTCAAGGCCTACAAGAAGCTCAAGGCCTGACCGGCTCCCAGTGGCTCACGCCCTGAGCCATCATCCTCCCCATCATGGCCTAGCCGGCGACTGCCGAGGTCGCGATGCCCGGGAACGAGCCGACCGAAAGCACATCTCACTGTTGACCTGCGCCGCCCCAAGCGCGTCGCCGTCGAGCGAGTCGCGGCCGAGGCATGGGCCGCCAGTAGCGGCCGACCAGCGACGAGTAGCCATCAACCTGTGCGCCACAACGTTCCGACAGTCCTGGAACAGTTGACGTTCGCGCCGGCGGACTGGCAGGCTGCATGACACTGGAGGACACATCATGGATGCGAACTTCACCCAGCATGCGCGGACCCGCATGCAGCAGCGCGGCATCTCCGCCGCGGCGATCGACTGGCTGCTGCGCTACGGGACGGAGCAGCACGATCGGCACGGCGCAGTCGTGCTGTTCCTCGACAAGGCAGCGCGCCGCCGGATCTCCCGCGAGCAGCGGGTCGTCCCTGCGCAGCTGGAACGCATCGACGGCATCTACGTGGTCGTGGCGCATGACGGCTCGGTGGTGACCACCGGCCATCGTCGGCGGCGGGTGCGCCGCCACTAGTCGATGGATCGGACCGAGCGCTTCTATCTCATCGACCGGCTGCTCCAGCAAAAGAAGCTGGTCACCCGCAAGCAGTTCCTGGACGCGCTCGGCATCTCCCCCGCCACGTTCAAGCGCGATCTCGAGTACCTGCGCGATCGGCTGCACGCGCCGATCGTGTGGAATGCCGACCAGCGGGGCTACGAGTTCGGCACCCCCGATGGCGTCGGTCCTCGTTTCGAGCTGCCGGGATTCTGGTTCAACCAGTCCGAGATTTATGCCCTCTTGACGATGCAGCAGCTCCTGTCGGATCTCGAGCCGGGCGTGCTCGCTGCCCATGTCGCGCCATTGAAGGCGCGCCTCGCGATGCTGCTCGAGGAAGGCGACGTCGCGGCCGCCGAGGTCGACAAGCGCATCCGCATCATGCGGCAGTCCGCGCGACGGGTGTCCCCAGGGGTGTTCGAAGTGATCGCCGCGGCAGTGCTGCGCCGGCGGCGCGTGAAGCTGAAGTACACCGCGCGCAGTGACGGCAAGACCTCCGAACGGGTGATCTCGCCGCAACGGCTCGTGCACTACCGCGACAACTGGTACCTCGATGCGTGGTGCCACTGGCGTGACGGCCTGCGCAAGTTCTCGGTGGATGCCATGGCGGACGTCGAGCTGCTGGCCGACAAGGCGAAGGCGATCGACATGAAGACCATCGAGCGTGAGTTCGGCAGCGGGTACGGGATCTTTTCCGGACGACCGACCGCATGGGCGTCGTTGCGCTTCACCCCGGAACGCGCGCGCTGGGTGGCGCACGAAGTGTGGCATCCCGCGCAGCGCTCGAAGTTCGAGGCGGATGGCTCGTACGTGCTCGAGGTGCCGTTCTCGGATCCACGTGAATTGATGATGGACGTGCTGAAGTACGGCGCGGATGTGCAGGTCCTCGCGCCGGCGGTATTGCGCAGGCGGGTGCAGGCGGAAATCCGGAAAATGGTCGCGCGACCGGGCCAGGCTGAAGCCTGAACCGCAGGGCCGGCGGGCATCGCCTCCGGCCCCGGTGCTTCAGCATGCGTCGAAGCCCATCATGCCGTCTGTGACCCCGGTCACACGACGCCCCTGAACAAATCCACGACGTTCCCGGAAAGGCCATGAACCGCGGTTGATCGGCTTTGCGGTTGACGTTTATCACGTGTGTGTCCTGGTGCCGATGGCATAAGAGCCGTGAGCATCGGCCTTGAACAACCACACGAGGGAGCCATGAAACGCATCGCGGTCCTATTCGCCCTGGCGAGTGCACTGGCACTCGGCAGCGCGCACGCGGCCACCGACCATTCGTCGCTGATCACCGGGCCATTCAAGACCGGGCCTGACGTCACCAAGCAGTGCCTGCAATGTCACGCCGCGCAGGCACAGGACTTCATGAAGACCGTGCACTGGACGTGGAGCTCGCGGCAGAAAGTGGACGGCAAGGGCGAGGTCAATCTCGGCAAGATCAACGCCGTCAACAATTTCTGCATCGCGCTGCCATCGAACGAGCCACGCTGCACGAGCTGTCACGCCGGCTATGGCTGGAAGGATGCGTCTTTCGACTTTTCCAAAGCGGAGAACGTCGATTGTCTCGTGTGCCATGACACGACTGGCAAGTACAAGAAGTTCCCCACCGGCGCTGGACACCCCACGTACGAGGCCAGGGAATTCCCGCCCAAATCCGGGGTGATGTGGCAGCCGCCCGATCTCGAAGCCATTGCGAAGCAGGTCGGCCTGCCCACCCGCGACAATTGCGGAGCGTGCCACTTCTTTGGCGGGGGTGGCGATCACGTGAAGCATGGCGATCTCGACAGCTCCATGGGCAAGCCGCCGCGCACCATCGATGTCCACATGGCGGTGAACGGCGCGAACATGAGCTGCACCGGGTGCCACAAAACCAGGAACCATGTGATTCCCGGCAAGGCACTGGCGGTGTCGATGACGGATTCGGGCACGACCCTCAATTGCACGGATTGCCACGCGGGCTCACCGCATCGCGGTACGAACCCCATCCTTGACAAGCATGCCGCCAGGGTGGCGTGCCAGACATGCCACGTGCCCACTTTCGCACGCACCCTGCCGACGATGGTGTACTGGGACTGGTCCACGGCGGGACAGGACAAGCCCGCGGCCGTGGACAAGTACGGCCTCAAGACCTACGACAAGCAGAAGGGCGATTTCGTCTGGGCGAAGGACGTCGTGCCGACCTACGCATGGTTTAACGGCAGCGTCGAACGCGTCCTGATGGGGCAGAAGATCGATCCAACCGCGATCGTCCATCTCAACTACCCCAACGGCAAGCGGGACGATCCGGCCGCGAAGATCACGCCCTTCAAGCTGATGAAGGGCAAGCAGGCCATCGATGCCGGGACCAACGTCATCGCGGTTCCGCATCTTTTCGGCAAAGGCGGCTTCTGGGACGTGTTCGACTGGAATGTAGCCGTGCGCGACGGCATGCAGACTGCGGGACTGCCTTACACGGGCCCCGTCGGCTGGGTGCAAACCGACATGTACTGGAAGGTGAACCACATGGTGGTGCCCAAAGCCAAGGCGCTCGGCTGCAACGATTGCCATGGGGCCAACGGCCGCCTCGACTGGAAGGCACTGGGATACGCCGACAACCCGTTCAAGCGCAAGTGATGCTTACGTAGGGTGCCGGGCGTCTGCACGCCCGGCTTCCCGCAGCCGCGCGATCAATCCCGAATGCCGCAACGTGCACGCCTCGACGGCCTGCTCGAGCACCTCGGCGCCCGTCACCAGCGCGACCCTGTGCCGCGCACGGGTGACGGCGGTGTAGACGAGCTCGCGGGTCAGCACGCGTGACGGCTTGCCGGGCAGCACCAGCGCGATCTCCTCGAATTCGGAGCCCTGCGCCTTGTGCACCGTGTTGGCAAAGGCCGTCTCGTGCTCGGGCAGGCGTACCGGGGCGATGGCGCGCAACGAGCCGTCGGTTTCGCGGAAGTGGACCATCAGCTCGCCTGCATCATCGGGCAGCGTGATCCCGACGTCGCCGTTGTAGAGCTTGAGGACGTAGTCGTTGCGCAGCACCATCACCGGGCGCCCGAAGTACCAGGGCGAGCGCGCGAAGGCAGCAGAGCGATCGTCGAGCGCGTCGCGGCAGTAACGGCTGACGATCTCGTTCAGGCTGCGCACGCCGCGGGGCCCCTGGCGCTCCGCGCACAGGATGCGGAAGCGCTCGAACGCGTCGAAGACCGTCGTCAGTGATTGGCCGGCATCCCGGCCGGCCGATGCGCCGCTAGCAGCGGTTCCGTGGTCGGCGAACGCGCGCAGCGCAGCGACGTACGGCGCATAGCCATCGCGCAGCCGTACGAGCGACCCCGCCGCCAGGGTCGCGCCGGGATCGTCCAGCCACGTGACCGAGGCATCGTCGCCGGAGCGCAGCTGCAGGAGCAACGCTGCGGCATCGCCCGCATTGATCTCGTGGGCGAGCCGGCCGATGCCGGAATCGGTCGCGAAACGGAAGTTCTGCGTGAACCACACGACACTGTCGTGCAACGGTGTCGACGCGACCGGCACAGGCGGCAAGATGGTCGGCGCGGGAATGCCGCACACGCGTGACAGCACGCCGATGCAGAAGGCGCTCAGGGTGGGATCGGCCGAAAGCTCCGAGAACACCGCGCCCGACTCGACGGCTGCGAGCTGATCCTTGTCGCCCAGCAGGATGATGCGCGCGGAAGGCGGCACGGCTTCGAACAGCTTGGCGGCCAGCGCCAGGTCGAGCATCGATGCCTCGTCGACCACCAGCACGTCGATCGCCAGGGGATTGCCGGCGTGATGCCGGAACGTGTTGGAGTCCGGCACCACACCGAGCAGGCGATGGATCGTGAACGATTCCTTCGGCAAGTGCGCCTGGATATTTTCCGGCAGATGCGCGGCACGCTCCCGGATGGCGTCCTGCATGCGCGCGGCGGCCTTGCCCGTCGGTGCAGCGAGCGCGATACGACACTCGGGCTCGAGCTCGAGCAGGCACGCCAGCAGGTTGACCACGGTGGTCGTCTTGCCCGTGCCTGGCCCACCGCTGATGATCGTGACATCGTTGAGCACCGCAAGCGTGGCGGCGAGCTTTTGCCAGTCCGGCCGATTGCCCAACAGCTGTGCATTACCCGCGAACAGCTCGGCGAGCCGCGACGCGAGCCGCGTCTCGGCAGTGGCGTCGAGAACGCGCCGGCTGCGCTGCGCCAGGCGCCGCGCAATGCGCCGCTCGTAATCGAAGTAGCGGTGCAGGTACAGTCGGTCCTCGGCGTCCAGCACGAGAGGAGACGCGCCCGGACGGTCGGCGGTGCCGACCATCGTCGAGGCGAGGAGTGCGGCGCGCAGATCGTCCGGATTCGTTGCGATCTCGCGTAGCTCGATGCAGGCATGACCCGAGCCGATGGCGAGGCTGACCGCGCGGCCGGCTGCGCGCAGCGACTCGAGCGACGCTTCCGGGGCGTTCATCCGGCGTGCCCAGGCGAGCAGATGGTCGGCGAAGCCCTCCGCGAGCCACGACTGCGCCAGCATGGGGTCGGGTTTAGTTGACGCCGCCGAAATGGGGTCAGGTTCAATCAGCGGCCCGATCAAGCCGTCAGGGTTGGTGGACGGGCCGGGTGCATCAGGCTGAGTGACCGATGCCTCGACGGTGATCGATGACTCTACCGTCGCGGCAGGTTCGGCCTCGATGCCCAATGGCAGCGGCAGCGTCGGCCCGTTGCCGGAAGCGGCCCTGCGCGACCGGCCCGATCCGCGACTCATGACGTCATCGCCTCGTGCGAATGCGGAAACAGACGCTCGAGATCGGCAAGGGCCTCGGCTTGCAGGTGGTGGAAATACACCCCCGCGGGATGCCCGTCGGGCATCTTCCATGCGGGTCGCACGCCACGCACGAAGAGGTACAGCACTCCACCGAAGTGCGTTGCGAAGCGGTACTTGGCGAGCCGGCGCGTCAGGTAACGGTGCAGCGCCAGGGAGTACAGCAGATGCTGCAGATGATAGCCATGCTCGACCATCGCCTGCTCGAGCGATGCCGCCCCGTAATCGGCGCTGCCATAGCCGAGGTGGTTCGACTTCCAGTCGAGGATGTAGAACCGTCCGCCGTGCTCGAACACGAGATCGATGAACCCCTTGAGATAGCCTTCGAGCTGTGCGAAGGTCAGGCGCGGCACGCGGTAGCCGTGCGCCGAGAGCATCGCATTGAGCGCATGCGCCGACAGATGCGGCGACGGCAGGTTGAACTCGAGCTCCGTCAGGCGCCGGCTTTTCGGCACCTTCGCGAGGCAGATCCCATCGGGAAGTTGCGTCGCGAGAACGTCGCGCAGCATGCGCTGGACCATCGCGCCAAGCCGTTCGGGGTCTGCGCGCCTGCCATCGAACGACGATGACGTCAGCGTCTGCCGGACGGCGCCGGGCCACGTCGATTCGTCGCCGAAGTCGATGCGCTCGAGCACCGCGTGGAGGCATTCGCCGGCCATCGCGCCGCGCGGGAAAGCGAGGATGTCATCGGGCGCGAGATCCACGGGCGCCCTGCCGCTGGCGCGCTGCGCCGCGCGCATGTCGTGGTCGATGGCGGCGTACTCCGTATCCACCTCGAAACTCAGGCCGCTGTAACTGCTGATCCGCCACGCTGGCAAGACATGCGCCGGTGGATCGAGTGCGCGTAACGATTCCGGCGATGGCCGGTCGTCCCGCAGCGCCGTCGGCCGATCCCGGGGGATTGGAGCCACGGTCAACCGCCCCGGACAAGCCGCCGCGAGGTTCCACCAGGCGCGCATGATTTCGGCCGGCGGGGACGACGACTCGCACCATGTTTCCGGTGCCGTACCGGCGCCCCCCACCAGCCAGTTGAGAGTGCTGCGCGTGCTCTCCTTCGTCGAGGGGGCCTTGCCGTTCGTGGAGTAACACCCCGCAACCATGTAGCAGCGATGACTCGCACGGGTGAGGGCGACGTACAGCAGACGCACGTTCTCCGCCATGCCTTCGAGTCGTACCTGCGTCTTGATCCACGCAGCATCGTCACCGCGCTGCGCCTCGTCACGAAAGTCGACCACGGCCGTTCCGGCGCGGTCGTGGTAAGTGCACGCGCCGGGCCAGTCGTTGCTCGGCGACGCATGCCCGTCCCACACGTAGGGACAGAAAACGACCGGGTATTCGAGCCCCTTGGCCTTGTGAATGGTGACGATATTCACCAGATGCCGGTCGGACTCGAGCCGAAGCTGCGCGACCTCGTCCGCGTGCTCGTCGCGACGCTGCTCGTGCAGCCAGCGCAGCAGGGTGTCGGGCGCGCGATGCAGCTCGGCGGCCTCATGCAGACGCTCGCCGATGTGCAACAGGTTCGTGAGCCGGCGTTCGCCATCAGGACGCGCAAGCATCCGCGCGCTGACCCCCTCGGCAGAGAGCAGCCGACGGTACATGATGCCGACGCCACGCCGCACCCACAGATCGCGGTAGGCGTCGAACCGCGCCACGAAGGGCATCAACGCAGACTCGTCCGCGGCAACCGCGCTAACCGCAGCGGCATCGTGGCCAAGCAGCTCGGTCGCGAGCGCGCTTTTCAGGTAGCCGGTATGCGCGGGATTGAGCACGGCGAGCAGCACGCGCTCGACCTCCTCCGCATCCGGACTGGTGAATACGCTCGCTTGCGACAGCTCTACGCTGCCGATGCCGAGCATGCGCAACTGCTCGCGCACGCGCGCACCTTGCGCGTGACTGCGCACGAGCACCGCCACGTCGCGAGGTTCGAGAGGTCGATCGTCCAGCGCGACGCCGCCCGACCGCGCTCCGCGCAGCAGGCGTGCGATCTCGCCGGCGGTCGCCATCTCGACGGCTTGCATCGCTGCTTTGCGCTCGATGAAAGTTCCGGCAGCATCCTGCGGCAAGGTCCACACGCAGCAATCCGCGCGTGGCACCGGCGTGTCGTCGCGCAGCACCTTGCGCGGCTTCGCGCCCTGGCGCACATCATGGTAATCGAGGTTGGACAGGACGAACGCACGCGGATTCGCGCCGAAGAGGGCATTCATGGCGGCGATGAGGTCGCCGGTCGAGCGCTGGTTCTCGTCGAGCGTGTGCTCGGCCCTAGCAAGCTGCCGCGCCTGAAGGTAGGTGTGCAGGTCGGCATTGCGGAAGCTGTAGATCGCCTGCTTCGGATCGCCGACGAGGAAAAGCGGCGCCGGGCCGGTGCCGTAGATCGTACGGAAAATGCCGAACTGCACCGGGTCGGTATCCTGGAACTCGTCGATGAGCGCGGCCGGAAAGCGCGCGCGCAACGAGGCCGCGAGCGCCGCGCCATCGCGCGCCTGGTGCAGTGCCTCGTGCAGGTTCAACAGGATATCGTCGTAACCGAGCACGCGCTGGTCGCGCTTGCGCTGGCGCAGGGTCTCGACGCCCTCCTCCAGCAACGTGCGGATCAGCCGCAGGCGCGCGAGAGCGAGGCTTGCGTCCAGCGTATCGCGTGCCGCGAACAGGGCATCGGCGGAATCGCAGAACACGTGCGTCGGCGTGATCTCTCTCTTCCTGGTACAGGCTTTGAGCCGCGACGCCCGGCAGAGGTCGAGCTTGAGCCCGTCGGCGGCGAGATCGGCGAGCGGATCGCCGGCCGCGAAGTAGGCGTCCCAATCGAGGAACGCCTTCTCCAGCGCGTGCGGCTTGTAGGAATTCTGATGAAGGCCCGGACGGGCACCACGCAGCGCCTGCACGATGTCCTCGCGCGAAGCCTGCCAGGTCGCACGTGCCGCATCGAAGAATCCCTCCAGTGCGCGGGTGTCGAGTTGAGCTGCGTGATCGATGCCGTCCGGCCACACGAGACGCGCCAGCGGCTTGCCCGACCGGCGCCGCAGGAACTCGGCGAAACCTTCGGGGGTATCGTTCCTTCGCGCGAGATACCCCGCCAGCGCCGGAACACACTCCCCGCCCGCCACATGCCTCCGCCAGAAATCGCGGGCCACGTCGAGGTGCATGTCGCGGTCGTCGGGCAGGAGCTCCATCTCGAAGGGTTCGGCCGCCGTGAACGGCGTGTCGGCGAGCGCGCGCTGGCAAAAGCCGTGGATGGTGAAGATCGACGCCTCGTCGAAGGTCTGCAGCGCAAGTTCCAGCGGCAGCGTGATGTCCTCCCTGTCGATGCCGGCGGTCTCGAAGCTCGTCACCAGACTGCTCACGAACGGGTCATTGCTTTCCGGCCCGCGCGCGCACAGGTAGTCGAGCGTTTCCCTGATCCGGCGACGCACGCGCTCGCGCAACTCCGCGGTCGCCGCGTTCGTGAACGTGACCACCAGGATGTCGCGCACTTCGAGACGACGCTCGACCAGGAGGCGCAGATAGAGGCCGCAGATGTTCCAGGTCTTGCCGGTGCCCGCCGACGCCTCGATGAGGTTGATGCCCTCCAGTGGCGAGGCGAACACGTCGAAGGGTACGGCGCTGTTCATGGCTCGAGCCTGTCGTCGTCGACGACCGCGAGCATCGTCGCGAAGACCGTTGACGAGCAGCGTTCGAAATCGGCGTCCAGCGGATCGTCGATGCCGCGCAGGCACATCCGATACGCCGGATGGCGGTCCTCCGCGAAGCGGCGGAACGCGTTGGACTGCCAGGTGTTCATCGCCGCGTAGAGACTGCCCGTCCGGGCGTAACACCACGACGACTTGGGGAAGAAGTGCAGCGGCATGCGCAGGCCGGAGGCGTAGAGCCCGACGAGCGACTGCAGCTCCGCCAGCGGATCGGCCACGGGCTTCAGCACGTACGCGCCGTCCCGCGAATGCCACGTCGTGCGCATGGTGATGCCTTGCGGTTCCGCGGCGCAGAGGAAGAGGTGCTCGATCCAGCCGGCGAGATAGTCGCTGGCGCGCACATTGTCGTAGCGGTGGCGGACGAGACCCTGCTGCCGCAGGTCGCCGAAGCCGCCTTCCAGGCGCCACGGCTTGCCGTCGATCGTGAAGTCGAACGCCGCGTGCATCGGGGGCAGGGTCGGAGCGCCGATGTCATGCGCGAGCTCGATGGCGAAGGCGCGCAGGCTCGAGAGCTCCTCGTCCAGCAGATGGGCGCCGTAATGCCCGGGCGGGTATTCGATCCCGGCATGCGCGATCGCCCGCATGGTGTCCAAGTCGCCGCCTTCGAGCATCGCCGGCAGGAGGCGGTCGGCCAGCGCGGTGCGGCCACGCCAGTCGGCAACGAACGGCTCGTCGTCCTCGAGCTCCTCCTCGCCTTCGGGGAACCGCATGCCGAGACGCTGTTCGAGCAGATAGCAGCATGGGTTGCGAAAGAAGCGCACCAGCCGGTCCAGTGAAATGACCCGGAATTCCTCCTCGGGATCGGGCAGCGGCGACCGGAAGAATGGCAGCGCAGGCTCGGCCACGAAGGCGTCGGCATCGTCCGGGTCGCGGTTCATGGCGGCGGCGCTCAGCGCGACCGGGACGGTGAGCTGGTCTTTCAGGGCTTGGCAATACTCGTCACTGAAGCTGCGCTTGCGGTCGTCACCGTCGATCTTGAAATAGTCCGCGGAGAAGGGCTGCAGCGGATGGTCGATGACCAGGCGCCGGCGTGCATTCTCGACGGAAGCGGCCGAATCGGGATCCTGCGCAACAGCGCGTACGAGCACGTCGAGCAGATCGTCGATCACGACCGACGGCGGCTTGCTCGAGTTGTCGCGAATATCGCGCCCCGTGTAGCTCAGGTACAGGCGCTGGCGCGCGGCGAGCAGCAGGTCGAGGAAGACGTTGCGGTCCTCCGCGCGGCGTTGCCGGTCGCCCGGACGTGGCGCGGCGGCGATGAGATCGAATTCGAGCGGGCGCTCCAGCGACGGAAAGGCGCCATCGTCGAGGCCGATCACGCAGACGACGCGATAAGGCAGGGTCCGCAGGCTGGTCATCGACGCGAACGTAACCCCGCCTGCCGGCACGCCGCCACGCGCCGGATCGTCGAGCGTTGCGGCCAGGGCTGCACGCACCACGTCGATGCCGAGCGGCGACGCCGCCGCGCCGGCGCTCATGTCGTCGTGCAAGGTGGCGAGCGCCACCTCCAGCTCGCGCATGTCGTCGAGATCCTCATCGGCGGGCGCAAGGAACGTGTCGATCCACTCCTGCAGGGTGCGAAGCCACTGCGCCGCGGCCCTGGGCATCGCGGCTTCGCGCTGTACGCGCTCGAGGGATCGAACCACGCGCCAGAAGCATCCGAGCGCGACCGCCGCGCTGCCCTCGGCGTCGCCCGCGGCCAGCCAGTCGCCCACCGGCTCCTGCATGGCGGACGGCATCGCATAGCCGAGGAACAGGCGGTGCAGGCCGTCTTCGAAGCTATGACGTGCGATGGCGGGAAGATGCAGTGCGGCGCGGTGACGGGCGTCGATGCCCCACCGGATGCCGGCATCGCGCATCCAGGCGCGAATCGACTCCAGCCCGGCAGCGTCGATGCCGAAGCGCCGCGCCACGATCGGCTGCTGGACGAGCTCGAAGAATGCGCTCGCCTGGAACCTCGACGTGGCGAGCGTCATCACGTCGAGCAATGCCCGGGCAGCCGCGTTCTGCGCCGTGCGTGCCCGCCCCGTGATCGTGTACGGGATGCGCCGCGCCTCGGGACTGTTGCCGAACACGGCGTCGATCAGCGGCGCCGCGTCCTGCAGCGACGGGGTCGCCACGAGAATGTCGGATGGCTTGAGCAACGCATCGGCCGCGAACATCGCCAGGAGCTGGTCCTGCAGCACTTCGAGCTGACGCGTCAGGGAATGGCAAACGTGCACCTCGATGCTGCGATCGGCCCCAATCCGGGAGAGGGACCCTGGCGCGATCTCGGCGAGATCGAGCATCGACTGCTGGACATGCGCGAGGAGTGTGCCGGCCATGTTGGGCACATAGTGCGACTCCTCGATCGCCGCGCCATCCCACGCGCCGAGGGTGACCGTGAGATGCGCCTTCGTCTGCGCGCCCCACTGGGCCAGCAGGGAGTTGCCCACCTCGTGGTGGTCGACCTGCTTGCGCGCCTTGAGCTCGGCGAGCCGGCGCGGGGCGACGATGTCCTCCCAGTAGGCTTCGCACGGATTCAGCATGTACACGTGCAGGTCGGTCCAGCGGGCGAGCTCACGCAACATCCGCACGTACAGCGGAGGAATCGCAGGGAGGCAGAAGACGTGGGCGACGTCAGGCAGGCCGGCGGCGCGCGCATCGGCGCTGCCGTCGGCGATCGCGGCGAGAAAGGCGTCCGACGGATGCTGGCGCGCGGTGCCGAGTTCACGCGCGGCGCGTCGCCAGAGCGCCGCCTGCCATGCCTCGTGCCCGAATGCTGCTTCCGTGCCGTGGGGCTTCACGAGGCGGTCCGCGGACCAGGCCTGGAGCCAGTCGGGGCGATAGGTGATGTATTGATCGAACAGCGTCGCGATGCGCAGCGCGAGCTCGTAGCGCATGAGTTCGTCGGCGTCGGCGAGATAGCGCGCCAGCGGCGGGAACCCGCGCGTGAATGCCGGCTCGCCGAGGATGCGGAACAGGCGCCAGCTGAGGCGCGCAGGCGCGAAGGGCGAACTCTCGTCGACCTCCGGCAACACCTCCGCGATGCGCTTCCAGAGCCAGTGCGCCAGGTACTCGAACTCCACGTTGGCGCAAATGCCCGAGCGGTCCGCCACGGTGAGCTCGATGCGACGGCGCACCGCCATGCTGGGGACGATGATGGAATCCGCGGCGAATGGCGACGCGCCCGGGCCCGACATGTTGTCCAGCAGCGAATCCAGCAGGGATTCGAAGCGGTTGGAGGATGAGACGTGCAGGGTCATCGGGTGGGAAAGGACGTCCGGTTTGAACGCCCGAGCTACAGGGATCTTGAATTGCGGGCCATCCGGGGCAAAGGCGCCCGAATGGAAGTGCAGACGCCGGTCCCTGCAGCGGTTGGCGCGTGAGCCCACACGGCTCGATGGTCCGCGCTGCGTCGAGAACCACGATTATCCGGTGCCGGAGCCTCGCCCGCCAGTCGTCGACGGATGCATCGACGCATGCCACCGATGTCACTGCCGAGCGTATCCCGACCGGTGGCTCATGGCATGAGCCTCCGGTACCGGTTCACCGGCGGTCACCTCAGAACGCCACTTCCAGGGCCGCGCGCACGATGATGCGGGTCGGCGCGGTCGTGGTGAGCTGCGTGCTTCCCAACCCGTCGGCATAGCGCACGATGGCGAGATTGTCCTGTGCAAGGACATTCGAAAGCGACAGGCGCAGCTGCGTGCTCCGTTCGAACTTCCAGAGCGCGTAAGCGTCCAGCACCCGCCGCACCGACGTGTAGGAGCTTCGCGACAGCGAGAGCCGCACGGGTCCGCCGCCGGTGTACGTGAAATTGGTCCCGACCGTCAGCGGCAATCCGTCCGCAACATAATCGAAGCCCACGTTGCCGGTCAGCGGTGTCTGCCGGTCGAGCCGGTTGTCGGGCCCGGGCACCTGCTCCACCGCCGACCAGTTGCGCGCGAGGTTGGCGTGCGCCCTGACGTCGGGTGCAGCCTTGAACCACGAGCGGAGGGCGAATTTTGCCTCGAGCTCGACACCCTGCACGCGGACGTTGCCGCTGTTGGTGGGACTCAGGAACCAGGTGCCGTTGTTATTGAAGAGCTCCCTCAGGATGACATTGTCGATACGGCGCGCGAATGCGCTGATGCTGAAGAGACCATCCTCGCCCCAGTGATGCTCGTAGGCTGCGTCGATGCCCCACGCGAGCTCGGGCCGCAACTCGGGGTTGCCCTGGAAGTCCGGCGTCGCGACGGTGTTGTTGTTGGCGATGTACCGTCGCGGCGTCAGCTCGAAAGTGGTCGGTGCCTTGTAGGTCCGGGATACGCTGAGTCGCACCTGGTCCTTCTCGCTCCCCGGCATCTTCCAGAGCGTCTGGAGCACCGGGCTCACCACGCCGAACCGGTTGTGCACTTCGCGAATGACGTTGCCCGTCGTCCTGGTGTCGAGTCCCTCCCAGCGCACGCCGACGTATGCCGACCACCGCCTGGTGATGTCCCATTCGTCCTGGAGGAACACGGCCGTGCGCCAGACGCGGGCGTCGTAATTCTCGTCGATGTCGTATGGCGGCAGCCCGACCGGGCTCAGGTCCTGCTGCAGGCGGTACTCGGTGCGCTGGCTGTATTCGTCGTCCCAGCCGACCGCGATGGCATGGCCCTCGATGATGGGGGTCAGGTACTTGCCCGAGGTGACAAGACCGCGCTCGGTGGCGCCGGAGAGGACCGTGCGGTCGAGGACGAACACGTCACCGGCATCGAAGGCCTTGAACCTTGCATCGGAATAGCGGTGGAAGTAATTCACGCCGACCTTCGCGTCCAGCGTCACACCGCCGGAAGCCCGGTGCTTCCAGTTCAACCGGCCGCGAGCGGCGGTCGCATCGATCCGGAAGCCCAGGGCGTCGCGTGCGAAGGACGGTGGCGCGCCGACCGTCGTGTCCGTCTGCTCGGTGAACGTATCCGCGAGGCGCGAATGCCGGAGGAACAGGTCGGTGGAGACGGTATCGCTCTCGCCGCCCGTCCAGTTGAGACGCGGCGACAGCGTGAGGGCATCGGATCGCGGGCGGTCTACCTGACGCGTCAGCCACGAGACGGCGGTGTTGCCGGACGTGTCGGTCGATACCTGCTCGTTCAGCGACGCGTTTTCAGTCTCCTCGTGGCTGAGGGTGCCGGCCAGGGTGTACGAAAAGGGGCCTGCCTGATCGGAGAGCTGGCCATCCACGGTGAATGCCGGTCTGCCGCCCTGCTCCTGCGTGGTCAGCTTCAGATTGCGCTGGGCCTTTTTCGCCGCTTTGCGCAGGACGATGTTGATCGTGCCGGCAATCGCCTGGGCCGAGATGTCCGCCGTCGGCGCGCGCTGGATCTCGATGCGTTCGATGAGCTCCGGCGACAGCGTTTCGAGCGAGAAGCCCGGCGGCGCGGGTTCGCCGTCGAGGAGGATCTGCGTGTAGCCGGCGCCGAGACCACGCATGCGGATTTCCGCGTTCTGGCCCGGCGTGGCGATGACACTGATGCCCGGAAGGCGCTTCAGCACGTCCGCCAGCGAGGCATCGCCGTAACGGACGATCTCCCCGTGATTGACGACGATCTTGGTGGCCGTGGATTCGATGCGCGGGTCGGCCTGGTCTTTGCCGATCACCTCGACTTGCAGCCTGGGCGGCGCTGCCGCGTTGGAGGGTGGCGTGGCATCCTGCCTGGGCGGCACGGGGGATGGGCTGCGGGGCGGTTCGGGCATGCCCTGCGCCCTCGCCGCCAGGCTTGCGGCCGCGACGATCGCGATCGTCATGCGAAGGGAGGCCGACGTGCGCCAAGTCGCGGCCCGGGCGCTGCCTCTCGGATGTGCCCGGGCCCTCGTGCCGCGCGGCTTCGCGCGATCAGCCACCCACTGCGCGCAGATCGAGCGAGTACGACCGGCCGAGCCAGAGCGCGGCATCGCGATGGTCGCGCAGCTCGTCCCCCGTGTTGGGGTGTGCGAACACGTCGAGCGCACCGCGATTGAGCGTCAGCCAGCTGATGATCCGGGCGAAGTGCTCCGGACCGAACGCGAGCTGGAAGCTCCACACCGGGTGCGGTCCGACGGGCCGCTCGTGGAAGCGGCCGATGGTTACGAGCGGATCGAGCTGTGCCGCGATGCGCTCGCGCAGCGCCCACGCGGCATCGCGCGTCGCCGCGTCGAAATAGACGTGCGCGTGCCAGCTCTCGATCGTCGAGATGTCACGAACAGCGTCCGGGGCCGGACGGTTGCGATCGGATGCGGTGGTCACGGCAGTGAGGCAGTCGCGTGCCACGCGTGACGTGGCTGGCACGTGCATGGTACCGCGAGGGGCGGTGTACGGGCGTGCGCACGCCCCGGGGAGCCGGCGGAAGCCCGACTCCCCGTGCGGCGATGGTCGTCAATGCACCGCGATGATCTCGCTCCGCGGCGCACGGCGCGGGACGCAGCCTGGCATGACAGCCATTGCCGCAAGGCCGTCCTCGCCGCTGCACTGCATCGCTTCGAGCTGCCGCGTCCAGCGGTACACGTCGAGCGGAAGCATCACGCTGCTGGCGGCGGCGCGCAGCGCCGCGACGTAGCGGCGCAACGCGAACCGCCGCACCAGCGCCGCGAGCCGCGAGCCCTTGCGCCGGTACAGGAACAGCAGCAAGGCGAAGAGCGTCCCGCCGGGCAACAGCAGCTCGAGCAGCAGGTAGGGCCCGGCGGACTGCACCAGCCGCCGCGTCGCTTCGATTTGCGGCAGGAAGATTCGCATGCTGAACTCCTTGGTCCTGGCGGCCGTCAGTCAGGCCGGATTGCTCGCAAACTGGATGTCGTGGCACGCGACGATCGCGGCCAGCTTGTCCATGTCGTTCGGCAGCTGCAGGTGCGCCCGGTCGATGTCGTCGAAAAAGCGTGCCCCGCTGCCAGGGGTGACGACCACCAGCACCTTGGCCGGCTTGTCGGTCACGTTGTCGAAGCGATGGACGACCCCCCGCGGCAGAGTCGCCGACATTCCGGAACGCAGCGTCGCGTGGTCCGCACCGACCCACACCTCGAGCTCACCGTCGAGCATGAAAAAGAACTCGTCGGTGTCGCGATGGAAGTGCGCCGGCGGTCCGCCCGCCGGCACGACGGTCTGCACGAACACCGCGGCGCCGCCATTGAGATCGTCGCTGCCCGCCTTCTCGAGCAACGCGTTGCCCAGAATGTCGAGAGCCCGGCCGTCGGTTGCGGTACGAATGCGCGTTTGCATGATCGTCTCCTGGTCGATGTTCGTGTCGTCCTGCGATGGACCGCACTATGCGGGCCGGACGCTTGCGAATCGCTCACAGATACGGTCGCGGCGGTGGTTTGGATGCACCGCGTTCCGCGATTTGCGCCGGTGGAGGCAAGTGATTGAGAGTTAAAGCATTTGCATGCCACGGCGGCAGCGCGGCCATCCGTTCGGCCACGTCGACCGGAATCCCGGCCCGCCGCGGGGATCAGCTAACGGATGGCTTACATGGGGGCCGGCACTCATGCCGGCGCGGGAGCGCTGCGTGGCGAGAGCTTGCGGTCCTACGGCTGCAGCGTTCGCGCGGGACGCCCTGATTCAGAACGTTCAAGGGCCGCGCCAAAGCTTTTGATGGGCCTTCCGGCAGACGATGGGTCCGTCGTCGCAGCAGTGCGGCGAATCCGGCCCAATCTCGAAGGAGTTCAGCATGAAGAATCCGGCAGATTACGCAGCACGGATGATTGCCATCGTTGCTGCGGCGGGAATCACCGCTCTCACCATCTTCACGCACGCTGCTACGCGGCAGCGGCGCGCGCCACTACCGCGTCGCTATCCTCGATGGCGCTACATCTTGCCGATGCTCTGCCATAGCGCGAACGTCGCGCCGGCAGGATCCTGGAGGACGCTCATCTTGCCGAAGTCGCCGACCTGCATCACGTCGCTTAAGACCGTTGCGCCGAGTTCCCGAGCACGCTGCGTCGACGCGCCGACGTCGTCGACGCTCACGTACGCGAGCCATTGCGGCGCGGCGTGCGGATCGGAATTCTGGTACATGCCGCCACCCGTTCCCTCGCCGACATCGATCAGGGTGTACGAGCCGCCACCGCCCGGCATCGGCATGTCGGAAAGCTTCCAGCCGAAGAGACTCGTATAGAACTGCTTCGCCTTTGCCACGTCCCTGGTTTGCAGCTCGACATGCACGAACGGATTCGCCATTGCGCTCTCCTGCGTCGTGGTGGGGGCGCGCCACATGCCGCGTGGCGCGGAGTGAACGAACACGGGGCGGCCATCGTAGGACTGCTGTCCGGCCCTGTAAAGCATCGCATCGGTGCCGCGTGCGGTCGGGGCAGGAGCACGCAGCTCCGGCCCGAGACTAGTGCCTGTCGAGCGTCGGTGGGCGCCAGGGAAGCGCCACCAGACCCGGCAAGCGCAGCACCCGGATCATGCGCACGGCCGTCTCGCGTCCCCGGTAATAGCCCGCGAGACGGGAAGTCTCCTCGAAGCCCAGCTTGCGATACAGCGCGTACGCGGCGCGATTTTCCGCACGCAGCTCGACGCTCACCGTGGTGACCCCCGCGACGGTCGCCGACTCGAGCATCCATGCCACCAGGCGCTGCCCGACACCACGGCGCTGATAGGCCGGGTAGACGGCCATGAGGATGAGATGGGCGCGCTGCGCGCCGACATCCATCAGCGCGAAGCCGACGCGCTGCATGCCGTGGCGCGCGACAAGGGCGATGGTGTCGGGCGCGGTGATGAGGCGCGCAACGCGTTCCTTGCGGTAGGCCCAGCCGAGGCCGGCTTCGATGAGATCGCGCGACATCAGCGCGATCGCCTCCGCGTCCTTCAGGTACGCGAAGCCAAATTGAATCTCGGGGCAGTCCACCGGATCATTCTGCCACCGGCCGCGCAGGATGCAAGGGCAGGAGGTTCGTGAGCCCGGTCACCAGATTGCGGCACGCTCGTCCTCCGCCCGCAGCATCGTGTCGATGTTCCGGCACGAGAATGCTCCGGCGAACTCGGACATGTTGGCGAGCGGGCCCCGCACCCTGAAGCGCGCCGGCGAATGCGGATCGGTGTTGATGAGCAGGCGTTCGAATTCGGGCCGCATCTTGTTCCGCCATACCTGCGCGAACGCGATGAAAAAGCGCTGGTCCGGCGTGAAACCCTCGACGGGAGCTTGCGGCCGCCGCTTCAGCGCGCGCTGCAACGCGAGATAAGCGATCTTCAGTCCGCCGATATCCGCGATGTTCTCGCCGAGCGTGAGCTTGCCGTTGACCTTGAGACCCTCCACGCCGACGTAATCGCCGTATTGTTTGGCGACGCGATCCGCGCGACTGACGTAGCGCTCGGCGTCCTGGGCGGTCCACCAGTCGTGCAGGTTGCCTTGCGCATCGAACTGCCGGCCCTTGTCGTCGAACCCGTGCGTGATCTCGTGGCCGATGACCATGCCGATGCCGCCATAGTTGGCAGCATCGTCGCGCGCGGGATCGAAGAACGGCGGCTGCAGGATGCCCGCCGGGAAGACGATCGCATTCATCTGCGGCGAATAGAACGCATTCACCGTGTGCGGTGAGCTGAACCACTCGGTGCGATCGACGGGCTTTTTCGTGAGCGCGATCTGCCGGTCCATCTCGAACGCATTGGCGGCGAGCCACTTGCCGACATAGGACGGGCTGTCGAGCTCGAGGGCGGCATAGTCACGCCAGCGGTCCGGATAGCCGATCTTGACGACCATCGCATCCAGCTTGTGCAACGCGGCCTTGCGGGTCGCGTCGCTCATCCAGTCGAGCTCCGCGATACGCTCGCGAAGCACGGCCTTCATGTTCTCGACCAGCGCCAGCGCGCGGGCCTTGGCTTCCGGCGAAAAGCGCTTGGCGACGTAGAGCTCGCCCGCCGCCATGGCGAGCGGCGCGTTGCCGAAGCGGCCGGTGATGGTGTCGACGACCCGCTCCTCGCGCGGCTGCAACGCCTTGCGCCCGGTCAGCAGGGTCCCGTAGAACGCGAAGTTCTCGTTCTCGAACGGCGACGACAGCTTGGACGCGGTCGCGTGGACGAGCTGCCAGCGCAGATAGGTCTTCCAGTCCTCCATCGGCACCGTCTGCACTGCGTCGGCGAAGGCCTTGAAGAACGCGGGCTGCGCCACGTTGATCTCTTTGCGGTCACCGACGCCGACGAGGCGCAGGTAGCGGTCCCAGTCGATGCCGCCCGCGAGACGCGGCAGATCCGACACCGCGGTCTTGTTGTGCACCGCCTTCGGGTCGCGACGTTGCTCGGTGGTCATCGAGGCATTCGCGAGCTGGGTTTCCAGACGCATGACGATGCCAGCCTGCTTCGCCGCGGCGTCCGGTGCATCCCCCAGGAGCTCGAACATGCGCGCGACGTGCTTCACGTACGCCGCGCGTTGCGAGGCGGATCTCTCGTCCGCCCGGAAGTAGTAATCGCGATCGGGAAGGCCGAGTCCGGCCTGGTACAACTCCACGAGGTACCGGGTGCTGTCCTGCGCGTCGATCGTGAACGTGAGCTCGAAACCCGCATTGACGTCCATGCGGTGCAGTCGCGCGAGCTCGTCCATGAGGTCCCGGTTCGTGCGCATCGCGTCGATGCGGGCGAACTCGGGCGAGAGCGGCGCCGTGCCGGCACGCTCGATGGCGGCGGTGTCGGTGCCGCTGCGGTAGAACTCGGCCACCTTGCGCTCGGCGCTTTCCAGCTTGAGCGACGGGTCGCGGGCGGCAGCATCGAGGATGTCGCGCAGATCCGCCTTGGTGCGCTTGTCGAGCTCGTTGAACGCACCCCAGGACGCGCGATCCGGGGGAATGGCCGTGGTCGCAAGCCACTTCCCGTTGGCGTACTCGTAGAAGTCGGTGCAGGCGTCGACGTCAGCCCGAAGGGAATCGGTCAGCGTCGGCTCGGCGGCATGCGCCGGCACGAGGAGCGTGAGCGCCAGGGCGAGCGCGGCGGGGCGGGCGTACGTGAGAGTCATGGAAGTCGGAGCTGCCGGAGGGCCCACCATGATACGGGGCCGGCAAAAAACAACGGGGACACGCCGCGCCTGCGCGCGACCTGCCCCCGGAAACTTTGCTCCGCTCAGGAGCGGGCGCCGAATCGCCTGGTCGAGCCCGGCTCAGCGGTGACCGCCACCACCGCCGCCGCGACTACCACCACCGCGACCGCCATAGCCGCTGCCGCTTTCGTTGCCGCGCGACGGGGCAGGCCCGCCACCGCCGGACCAGCCGCCTCCGCCGCCACCACTCCACTGGCGCCCGCCATCACCGTGCCATGGGCGTCCACCATCCCCCCGATGGTTGTAGTGGCCGCGATAGAAGTAGCTGCCGCCGATGATGACCGGCGCGCCCCACGCGTAAGGCGAATAGCCGAAGCCGTATCCGTAATAGCCGTAGTAGGGATACGGGCTGTAGTACGGGTAAGGCTCGTAGTAGCCGTAGGAAGGAGCGTAACCATAGTAGTACGGGTCATCGATGGGCACCGCGACACAACCACCCAGTGACAACGCGAGAGCACCGACGGCCAGGATCTTCGTCATGGGGCCTCCTCTCATGTCCACCTGTGTAACGCGTCAGCGTCGTCGGCAGATGACATAGCGCGTTCGCAGCTTGCCGCCTCGGTCACGGGCGGCCGGGAGACCGCCAAAGAAAGGGCGGCCTGTCCAGGCCGCCCTTCTGCGCCGGGTTTCATCACCGACCCGGCCCGAACACGACAGGTGCTAGCGCCGCTCCGACGATCCTTCCGCCTGCTTTCCTGCTGGAGTGGCCGCGGCGCCGTGCTGGGCCGTTCCCGACGGGCCCTGCGCCTGCTGCGTAGCGCTGCCGGTGCCCTGCGTCGCCTGACCGGCCGCTTGCATGCCACTGGTCTGGCTCGCGCCGCCCTGCAGGGTGCGGCCGAGCTGACTGTCGCTGCCGCCGGTATCGCGGATCTCGAGGCGCCGCCCACGCTGGCGCTGCTGGGGTAACGGCAGCTCGATGTGCAGCACGCCATCCCGGAACGTGGCGTTCGCCTCGTCGACGTTCACGCCCTCGGGCAGCGGAATCATGCGATAAAAGCTGCCGTAGCTCCGCTCGGAGTGATAGAACCCCTGCTCGCTGCGGGTATTCTCCTGGTGCCGCTGGCCCTGGATGATGACGGCATCCTCCTCGAGCTGCACGTTCACATCATCCTTGCGCACCCCGGGAAGATCCGCCTGGATCAGCAGCTTGCCGTCGCGCTCGGCAACTTCGATGTGCGGGGCCCACAGCTGGCGCACTCCCTGGGCTCCGCCCTGTCCCTGCCCGGTCACGCCGCGCTGGCCGGACCGCGGCGAGAGTGCGCCCATCCCGAAACCCTCGAACAGGCGATCCATTTCATCGGACAGACGGCTGATGAGCTGGAATGGTCCGCCGCCGAAGCCCGCATACAGGTCCGGGAACAGCCCTCCGCCGTAACTGCTCATTCCGCGCGAGGACCGCTCCATGTTCCTGTCGCCGCCTTGCGGCTGCGCCACGTTCGTGCCGCCATATTGCGACGGACTGCTGCCGGCGAATTGCGCTTGCTGACCCGGCGACTGGGTGCCCTGTCCACCGCTGATGTTGCCACCTTGCTGACCCATGCCGGATTGCTGGCGCGCGCCGACCGGGTTGCCCGATTGATCGTAATTGGCCATGCATGCCTCCTGTGCGTATCACGTTGTCGGCCGGGAAGCGTCCCGGCCAGGACGGTTTCACCAAGCGTGTCGTGGTTGCTTTCGCACCGGAAACGCGTCCGGCTGCCTGTCGGCTGTGCGGAGCGCGCTTCTCACTCGTTTCTAAGGGCGGCGCAGGCGCATTTCAAGACCCGCCGCGCAGGGCTTGTGGCGCCTGTTCGTTCGTCACCGCACGCCAGCGAACCACGTCCCGGGCTAGCGCATGCCGCCGTCAGGCCTGCGTTGCGCTGATGACCAGGATGCCCGCGGCAATGAGCAGGATCCCCGTGAGTTCGCGCCCACTCACCGGCTCACGGAAGAAGCGCCGGGACACGGCGTAACCGTAAAGAACCTCCGCAAGTCCCACGGTGCGCACGTCGGCGGCGCTGCGCATGGCGAATGCGGTCAGCCAGCCCATCGAAGCGAGCGCGCCCATGAGACCGGCGAGGCTCGATACGCGCCACTGCACCATGACCTGCCTGAGCCCCGGTCGATCGCGAACGAGGAGATAGGCACCGAGCAACGCACTCTGCATGGCCTGTCCCCACACGACGGCGTAGGTGCCGGCAAGCCACGCGGGCACGGCGCCGAGTGCGAGGGTCGCGCCGCGATAGCCGACCGCGGACAGGGCGAAGCACGCGCCCGATCCGAGGCCCAGGAACGCCGCGGGCGAGAGCCAGGAACGCAGTGTGTCGCCGCGCGCCTCGGCAGGCTTGACCGACAGCATGAGAACGCCGACCGTGGCGAGAAGGATGGCGCCGGCGGTAGCCAGGGAAACGGCCTCCCCGAGCAGCACCAGCGAATACACCACGATCTGCACGAGCTCGGTCTTGGAGTACGCGACCGCGACGATGAAGCTGCGGTGCTCCATGGCTGCGAGCAGGAATGCCGTCGCGACGAGTTGTGCGACGGAGCCGAGGGCGACCCAGGCGATGAACGATCCCCCGGCATGCGGCGCACCGGCAGGCGACAGCGCGAGGGCGAAGGCGTAGCCGGCGATCGCGAACGGCAAGCCATAGAAAAAGCGGACGAACGTGGCCGGCAACGTGCCCGCGGAGGCCGTCAGGCTGCGCTGCGCCGCGTTGCGGACCGTCTGCGCGGCGGCCGCAGCGAGGACCAGCGGAATCCAGAGCCAGCCGGGAAAGGACGACGACAAGAGCGAGCGGTGCTGCGGGTCAGGGCCAGGCGCAGCCGGATACCGTCGCCGTCACAGCACCTTGTAGCGCGCGAAGACGTCCGCCAGCTTCGCGCCGCCTTCGAGCTCGGCGCGCGTGCGGTCCTCGCCGCTTGCCTTCGCCAGGGCGCGCGCGAGCGCCTCTTCCTCCACGGTGCGCGGCACGACCACGATGCCGTCCGCATCGCCGAATACGAGGTCGCCCGGATGCACGGATACACCGCCACAAAGGATCGGCACGTCGATGGCCGCCACCTTGCCGCGTCCCTTCGAGTCCAGTGGGGCGATTCCCCCGTGAAAGACCGGGAAGCCCATGCTGCGGATCGCGCGAACGTCACGTACGAAACCATCGGTGACGCAGCCCGTCGCGCCGCGCGCACGCGCGGCCGTCGTCAGGAGCTCGCCCCACGGCGCGATGCGCGTGGATCCTCCGCAGCCGAACACGACGACGTCGTTCGGCTCGAGATCGTCGATGAGCGCGATCTCCAGCTCGTAGGGATTCTCATCCGGATCGAGGTGATCGACCTCGCGATAGAGACCGGTGCGGGCAAAGCCCACCAGCAGCAGCGAATCGTCGAGGGGCCGGACCCCGGGCGGGAAGGCCTGCTGGCGATATCCCAGCTCGTCCAGAACGTCGGAGAGCACGGCGGTGTACAGCTCGCCGGCGATGGAGCGGATGAAGTCGGGGTGATCGCGGGTCATTGCGGCGGGAAACTCCGGGGGAGCGGCGCTGGCTCGGCGTCGATGCCGGCGAACAGGCTGCAGAGCCCGGAAAATAGCACGCCATGAATGCGCCGAAGATGCTCGCCGGTCGCGGAGGCGAACCGGTCGGTACGGCCGAAGCCTTACCTGCACATCCCACAGGACGCAGCGCGGATCGTTCGCCGCGCTCGCACCGCTGTCATCCGTGTAGGTTCGGCTTCGGCCGTACCCTTTCCCTGCGACCCGCTCACAGCTGCGCGATGCATATCGCGGCGACGACGCTCATGCCGACGGTGCTCGCCATCACGATGAGGCCTTCGATGAACTCGCGCAGGCGCGTGGAGTCGGGACGCACGACCGCCGTCCGCGCACGCGCCCACGGCTGCGTGGTCATGCGCCACAGGACGTCCACGTGCGGATCGCCGAGCTCGCGACGTATGCGGGCCTTCACCTGCGCGTCGGCGCGGCCGACCGGCCGGGGCAGGACCGCCGGCATCTTGCCAAGCCTGGCGGTCGCGGGTACAAATGCCAATTCCATTCTCATTGCAGCCTCCGTCTGTTGTCGTGCGGTGAGGCCACTTTATTGGCTATGGCTGCCGCCAACAATCGATTTGTTTTGCCGGATAATATGAGCGCAATTCACATGTTCAATCCACCATGACAGCGCGCATCCCACCCATGCAGGCGCTGCGCGCCTTCGAGGCAGTAGCGCGCACCGGCAGTCTCACCAAGGCGGCCGAAGCGCTGCATCTCACGCACGGTGCCATCAGTCACCAGATCAAATCGCTGGAGGAGGATCTCGGCGTCGCGCTGGCCGTGCGTGCAGGGCGCGGCATCCGCCTGACCGACGAAGGCGAGCGCTTCGCGACCCGCATACGCAGCGCGCTGGCCGAAATTGCCGGTGCCGTGCGGGAGATCACCGAGCGCGCGAACCCGCGCCAGCTCAAGGTCAGCGTGGTGCCCTCGTTCGCGGCGCGCTGGCTGCTGCCGCGCATGCGCAAGTTCATGAACGAGCACCCCGACATCGACCTCGATGTACGGGCGGCAATGGGCCTCGTGGACTTCCGCCGCGACAACGTCGACGTGGCGGTGCGCTACGGCTCGGGGACCTGGCCAGGCGTGACCGCTGAATTCCTGATGGACGATGCCTTCTTCCCGGTGTGCAGCCCGCGCATCGCCGGCGGGGTGCCGAAACGTCCGGAAGATCTCGCGCGCTATACGCTGTTGCGCTCCGACGACGAGTTCTGGGAGCCGTGGTTCCGTGCTGCGGGGCTCGACTGGCCCGAACCGTCGCGTGGGCCGATCTTCAACGATTCGGCGCACATGCTCCAGGCTGCCGCCGAAGCCCAGGGCATCGCGCTGGGACGGCGTTCACTCGCCGGGATGGACCTCGAGAACGGCACGCTCGTGCAGCCTTTCGCGATCAGCGTGCCATCGAATCGAAAGTTCTATCTGGTGTACCCGCCGTCGTTCGCCAGCTCGCCGAAGCTCGCTGTCTTTCGCGCATGGATCGTGCGGGAGATCGCGGATGCCCCGCGCGTTGACGGGGCGAAACAAGCCGTTCAGGGTGCGCGGAAGAAAGCCACGGCGATATCGCGCAAGGGTCGACCGCCAGGCTGAATCACCATGCCACATGGGCGCCATCACACCCGGCGTGCTTA
>CAWEYW010000012.1:0-27591 GCA_963813415.1 uncultured beta proteobacterium
ATCTCCGAAAACGCGTTGTACGGTGTCTCGAGAACGGCGGCGCAGTGCCTCTCCAACAGCGGGGTGAATTCCAAACCGCTGGATTCGAAAGCGCGGCGGAAACCGGCTACCGGATCGCGCACGAGATCCTCGTACACGATCTCGGTCCATTGACTGGAATTCACTTCCTTCGCAGCGTCCAGGATGGCGCGGTTCATGGCGACGTACTGCGCGGCACAGACCTCCTCGATGGGTCGATCGAGATAGGTCCGCCATCCCTCGAACAGAAAAAAGCACCAGCGCCGATAGCGACCACCGTCGATGCTGACATCGGCCGGAAGACTATCCGACCAGGTGGCAAATTCCTCCGCCTTCCCCCATCCCTCAATCAACGAATGGATGTTGTCGCCGGGGCTGCGCTTGACGTACACAAAGTGTGCATCGGGAAAGAGCGCATGTAGATAGGGCACGCATAGGCCGTTCTGATTGTTCTTGTCGACAATCCGGCGGCTCGCCGGTGTACGAGAAAAAATAGCGCGATACGAGATCGCGATCACGCTGGCTCGCATCGCGAGCGGTCAGGCCGTGAGTACGCCAACCGCTCTCTGCGAGGGGATGCAGCGTGGCCCAGAAATCGTGCGTTTCCCGTTGCAGCGAGCCGAGTTCTCGAGATTCGGAAAACGTTTTGTAGACCAACGTCGTACCGGCACGGCTGCAGCCAACCACAAACACGGGCCTTTCGAGTGTGCGCCGGGACAATGCCCACCAAACCGCGCGGGTGGCTACTGCCGCGCGGCGGCTGTGGAAACGCAACGTTTTCCGAACTTTTGACAATAGTTGCCTCACCATTCTCTCGCGGCCTATCGTAGGCATTATAGGATATCGTCCCGTGGCGCATAGCGCATAGCGCATAGCGCATATCCATGTTCATGAGAATGGTTGGGTGAGGGGCATATGGGTTGGATTTGCGGGTGGATCAACAGTCCTCGAGTGGCTGACGCAGCGCACCAGGTGTTGACCGACATGTTGGGACGGGTAAGCGGCAACGCTCTTCCTGCCGACCAGCGGATCCTGGCAGAGGCATGCGCAATCGCGGCCAGGCCTGGGGTCGCACCTGCAAGCGCCTGCCGCGTGGGGCCGCTAGCGGCTGCCCTCGAAGGCCGCGTCCATTGGGACTCTCCGGACCTCACAAGGCTTGCGGTGGAACAGGGTGCTGCTGCCGCCGTGGCGGAGGCATATCGGCGCCATGGCAACAACTGTCTGCAGCACATGGCGGGCGCGTTTGCCGTCTCCATCGTGGACATGGAGAGCGCCAACGGTCTGCTTGCAATCGACCGCATGGGCATCCGCAGCCTGTGCTACGCAAACCCGCTCGGTCAGCTAGTGTTCGGATCGACCGCCGAGAGCGTCGCGGCCCACCCCTGCGTGGGGCACACTCTGAGTCCTCAGGCCATCTTCAACTACATGTACTGCCACGTGGTGCCGAGTCCCGGCACCATCTTTAGCGCTGTTCACAAGCTACGGCCCGGTGAGTGCATCACCTTCCGCAATGGAGCGCTAGATCAGCGCTTCTATTGGCAACTGCGCTACGACGATAGCGCCCACAAATCAGTCGCGGCACTGGAAACACGGTTCCACGACCTGCTCCGCGACGCAGCCCGGCGCGCCATCGACGAAGACGAGGATATCGGCGCGTTTCTCAGCGGCGGTACGGACAGCTCCACCGTGGCGGGGTTGCTCACCGAATTGCGTGGCAAGCCGGCAAAGACGTATTCCATCGGCTTCGCGGCCGACGGGTTTGACGAAATGGAGTATGCGCGGATCACCTCGCGCCACTTCGGCACGGACAGCCACGAGTATTACGTCACAGCGCAGGATGTGGTGAACGCGATACCGGTCATTGCACAAGTCTATGATGAGCCGTTCGGTAACGATTCTGCCGTGCCTACCTATTTCTGCGCCAAGATAGCCCAAGCGGACGGCGTTCGGATCATGCTTGCGGGCGATGGCGGGGACGAGATTTTCGGTGGCAACGTGCGTTACGCCAAGCAGAAGGTGTTCGAGTCCTATGGGTTCGTGCCAGGGACGCTACGCCGCGCATTGATCGAGCCACTGGTGCTGGGTGTGCCGGGCGGCGACCGGATTCCGCCGCTGCGCAAGCTCAGAAGCTACATTCGCCAAGCTTCCATCCCCTTGCCTGACCGCCTGGAGTCTTACAACTTCCTTCATCGCTCGCCGCTCGCAGATGTTCTCGAACCCGGCTTTCTGGCCCAGGTCGATGTAGATCAGCCGCTGGCGTTGTTGCGCGAAGTGTACGGACGAACAGCGTCGGACTCCTCGCTAAACCGCATGATGCACCTCGACCTCACGATCACGCTCGCGGACAACGACCTGCGCAAAGTCACACGTATGTGCGAAGCGGCTGGTGTCGAAGTGCGCTATCCGCTGATCGATGATGCGCTGGTCGATTTCTCCGGCGAAATCCCACCGTCGCTAAAGGTGAAGAGGTTTCAAGCTGCGATATTTCTTCAAGCAGGCGTTAAGAGACTTTCTCCCTCCAGAGACCATCGCCAAGTCCAAACACGGATTTGGCATGCCGTTCGGTCTTTGGCTCAAGGAATACAAGCCGTTGGCGGATCTCGCCTCCGAGAGCCTGGAAGCGTTCCAGCGCCGTGGCATCGTGAAGCCGCTCTACATCAAGGAACTACTGCATCAGCACCAAACCAGCAATGCAACATATTTTGGCATCATGATCTGGGTGCTCATGATGCTGGAGCAATGGCTGATGGCGCGAAAGTTGTGACTACTATGATGGCTCGTCCGAACGCGGAAGGAGGCATCGCACAGCGACCTCCTACGCATGGCCTGGTCTAGGTAATGCCTCGCGGAGCGAGTTCGCGCTTCGTCCGGCAGGGCGGTTCAATCACTGCCAGCATCCGCGGCCACGGCACGACCGCCTCCACCTCGGCGAGGAACTGCGCCCGCCGCATCATCTTGCTCTCGAGCGCCCGCTCCGTCGATCCGAGCGTCGTCTGCGGTCATGCTCTTAAGTCCCTTCGGCAGAGCCGGCGTTTCATGGAATCACCGTTCCGATTCGAGGGGTTTCGCAGCGTTTCCGTAGCTGAAAGTTACCCTTGCCAGCATTTTGCGGGACGCCAATCCGTATTGTTCGTCACGCAGAAGGTGAATTGCAACCGCCACTAACCTCCCTGCTGCGTCAACGCACTGCGGGGGGTCCGCGCTTTGCGCTGCAAAGGGCTTCCCGCGAGCTCTGCTTCACTGCGTCGTTTCCTGAGACATCAATACCATCTTGCACGAGACGATCACCGCGATCAATGTGTAATAGAAATCGAAGTATGCGAGACCAAGAAAAGCGCCGGCGCTTGCGTACCCAACCAGGCTCACCTGCACCATGGCGGCAAGGTCGGCGGCCCAACGGTTTTCGGGGTCACCGCGAGCCCTCTTGATGACCCAGGATGCGCTGCGCCACGTCATCAGGCCCAGCGTCAGGAAAATGGCCAGACCGACGAATCCATGCTCCCCGAGAACCTCGAAGTAGATGCTGTGCGAATCATGTACGTTGTCGGGATCCGGCGCGTACCGGGCGAACATGCCAGGTTGGAAGGCATCGAACCCGCCTCCCAGCGGCCTGTCCTTGGCCAGATTGAACGCCATATGCCAGGCATTGATCCGGCCCATGGCCGATGCATCCTGCTCGTAAGTCTTGATCGTGGCCATGCGATCGAACCATTGTTGCGGCATGATCGTCAAAATGAGAACGGCTGCCAGCAGCCGCCAGCAAGCGCCGTGAATAGCTTGTTCCGGCTCTTGAGCCAGAAAAACAGTCCCCATCGACACGATGCCCAGCAGGGCACCTCGCGACTGGCTTCCGACCGCCGCAAGCGCGGTAAGCCCCATCGCCGCGGTCAGCGCATGCCTGAGCCAAATTCTGGTCGCGATGAGCTGCAGATAGCGAAGCAGCGGGATGGTCATAACCAGCGCGAGCCCCATCTCGTTGTCGCCGCCAATGAAGCTGTCCGCCGGGCCCTCGCACGTGGTAGACGCCCCCATGCACGATGGTGAAGATGCCGCCCTTGACGCCGTAGAACGCCAGCGACAATGCCATCACCCAGACCAGCAGGTTGATCCGCTCCTTGCTCTGCATGAGCATCAGCGTGACGAAGAATCATGAGCTGGATCTTCGCCACCTTCTCGAGGTGCTCCCACGCGAGCGTGGGATACACGGCGAAAATGGTGGTAAGCAGCATCCAGACGACGAAGATCAGAAGGATCGATCGTTTCGCGGGTCCATGGAATCTTCTTCGGTTCACGCGAAACCACCAGCGCAATCAGGGTGACGATCGCGACGATGAATGCAAACGGCATGTCGTAGGCAAATCCCCAGCAGTCAGGCGATGGGGGTTCATGAACCCGATCCAAGTCCATACCAACACGCCGATGTAAGGACGCCATAGGATGAAGGGGAGCGCGCCAAAGATGATGGCCGTAACGATTATGTCTCTCATCGTTCGGATGCTCCGGCAGTTTCACTTTCCCGCTGTGGGATCGATTGAGTGACGAACCAGCGAATGCGCCGCGGCAGACTTAACCCTCGTAGCATCCCATTCTCGATCTGACGCGCGAGGCGACGCTCTTCCCGCCATCCGCGCTGCTTGACTTGGTAGAGCCTGCCCCTCTCGCGCTGGGATTGGCCCAATGCCTCGCCACGCTCGAGCCGCTCAAGCATCTCCGCGTACACCCCCGCGCTATCACGCACGGCTTTCCAGAAGAGCGCAAGTTCGTCGTCTTCTTCGCCCACCTCCGGGGAAACGTGGGCGATCAGCGCTCCTGTATCGATGCCGGCATCGATGCGGTGCAGCGTGCAGCCCACCTGCTCGGGCTCGCCGTTATACAGCGCCCAGAACGTACAATCGGCACCTCGGTAGTGGGGCGAGAGCCCTCCATGAAGGTTGAATACTCCGAGTCGGCCCTTACTGAGCAAAGGCCCGCGGATCAAAGAAGTACCGAACACGGCAATCACGTCGGGCTGAAGCCGGTCGGCCAAGGCGACCACATCCGGGTGATTGATGTGCGGTACCTCCACCAGCAGATCCTGCCTCAACAGTCGCGGCATGTCGTCGGCAAAAAAGAACTTGGCCTCACCCCCATCGGCATAGCGGCGGCGGTCCCGCAGCCATCGCCAACCTTTGCGCCATAAATTTGCAGGCTTGAGTTGCCTCAACAGTTTGCCGGGGCTCAACTGTGTGCCCGTTTCCTGGACGATTGCCACGGGGCGTGCGCTGGCGCACAGGCGATTGGCCACGTACAGGTGCCGTGGCGATCGCCCACATAGAATCATCACCGAGAGGTTAGACATTTGCCGTGTCCTCTCGCTCGTGATCGGTCTTCGCCATCACCGGCGGGACAGCGATGTCCGCCAAGTCCATCATCAGCGCGTCGGCAAAGAATTTCGCGGCCCAGTTCGGGAATTCGAACATCGAGTAGCGACCCCAGATCGGCGCCGATCCCGCGATCGCGCCGCGAACGACAGGGTCGGGATCCTCGAGCCGCTGCCGACCCTTGACGTAGGCGATTGCGCGTCGAGCGTTGTCGCGCAGATCGACAGCCCCCGTCGATTGGGCGATGCGCGTCCAGTTGAGGCTCATCTGCGCCACGCCGGTCAGGCAGCAGTACGTCGCCTCCGGCACCCAACCGTCCGCATAGGTTCCCGCCAACCAGCCGTCCTGTCGCTGGATGCGGGCCACGGCACGTGCAGCCTTTGTGGCCGCCTCCACGTATTGCTCGCAATTGAGCAGCACGCCGCACTCGAGGAACCCGCGGATCGCATAGGCGATTGTGTGGGTGAACGGCGCTCGGTCGGGTGTAAATGCATTGTTGGCGAACCAGCCCGAAGCACGTCTGTTGTTTCATCGCCCAACCGAGGTTGCGGACCGCTGCCGCCTTGAGCTTGCGATCGCCCGCGACCAGCGACGTGCCGAGCAGGGCCCACGTTCCGCGGGTGTTGTACGTGTGGGGAATGCCGTTGTGCTCGAACTTGCGCCAACAGCCATCGGCATCCTGATGTCGTGCCAGCCAATGGCCGGCGCGCACGGCGGACTCCAGGCACTCGGGCCGCCCGAGCTGCGTGTAGCCGGCCAGCATGCCATGCATGATCTGACCCGTATTGAAGATGACCGGCTGGCTGCCGGATTCGCCGAAATGGCCCGGGAAGCTGCCGTCCGGATGCTGGATCGAGAGCTCCCAGTCCACGATACGGTGCGCCCGCGCGACGAGGTCCGGTCGCTCCAGAAGCTTGGCAGCCGCCAGAAACGTCTCCACGATGTAACCGCTGGTCTCGGGGTAACTCGGCAGCCAGCCATCCTCGAAGCTCCATCCTGCCGCGACGCCACCGGCATCCGCCATGCCGGTTCTGACATCCTGCGCGCGGCAAAGCCATTCGACGGCCGCGGTAAGGTGCTCGCGGTGATGGCGATGCGGCTGCGGATCCGCACCCATGAGGTCGCGTGCGATCAGCCGCGCGTGACGTGGCCGCCAAGGCCGATAGCGAAACGGTAGGGCCAGAAGCTGTGCGGGACTCATCGTAATATGACTTTTGGAGCACGCTCGCCCCCTTAGGCGACCAGCGCCTCCGCCGTGAGTCCTCTGCGTGCGCTAACGTGACTGACCACGTACCGATGCTTCCCCGACGACTCGGCAGGGATCGCATCCACCTGTCGAATCGTTACGCGCACGTCATCACCGAGTCGTGCCGAGAGTCCCGCAATCACGGCAGCACGCGACGCGTCAGTCCAGTCGGGTCCCGCCACGATCAGCACTTCGACATCGCGCAAGGCATGCTGGATGAACTTGAACTCCGCGATGCCGGCGGCTGCACGCAGCACGTAGATGACCGAAAGCGCGTGCATGATGGTGCCGTCTTGGCGGATGACGAAATCCGTCGTCCGTCCTACCACTTCGCTCAGCACGTGAAGGCCGCGACCGTCGCGAGACCCGTCGGCGCTCATACGCACCATGTCGCCAGTTCGATACCGGATGAATGGCTGCGCCTCCGAGCACAGCCCCGTCATGACCGCCTCTCCCAGCTCCCCCTTGGGCACGGGATCGCCATGCTGATCGAGCACTTCGAGAATGATGCTCTCGCTCATCAGCAGGATCTGCTGCTGAGGCGTTTCGTGCGCGGTAAACCCTATGTCGCGGCTGCCGAACTCGTTGGCGACCGGAACGCCGAACACCTCGCCGATCAGGGTGCGCTGGTGAGGGTACAAGGGTTCGCCCGTCGTGCAGACGACACGCAGTTCCGGCAAGCGGAGCATCGCCTTGCGTTCGCGGGCATGCGCGGCAAGCAATGCCACGCTGCTTGCGTAGCCATAGATGCACTTGGGGCGGAACGCCTGAATTGCCTCGAGATAGCCATCCATGCGCGCCGGCGACATCTCGAAGGCATTGAGCACGAGCTGATTGAGCAGCCGATCACGAATCGTCTTGACGCGGTCGGTCTTCGAGAGCTCGACCGGTGCCCCCCAGAGGTAGACTTCCCGGTCGCCGACATCCACACCCCACCACCGTCGCGCGCGAATACGCCCGGCAGCGTCGGAAGCCTGGCGCCGGCGACCGTAATAGAAGCTCAGCGGCTGACCGCTCGATCCGCCGGTGTTGTACTGGAAGCTGCCCCCCGGAACGCCGCGCCAGTGCATACGTGCGACATTGGCACGCGCGTCCTCCTTGGTCATGGTCGGAAGGCGACGGAGATCATCCATCGTGAACAGCGCCGCTTCATCCGTGACGTCGAGACCCGCTACGCGAATGCGCTCCGCATGCCATGGACTGTGCCGCGCGGCGATGCGCAGCAGCTCGCCCAGTTTGCGCATCTGCAGATGCTCCACGTCGCCCCGGGAAAGCCACTGGCTGCGTTCCAGGTCCGCGAGATATGCGAATGTCGGCCGCTTCATGAGGCGCTCGTGAAGCGGATAGACGACGTGGCGGGAAAGTGCGGGATGCGGCATGGTTCGGCTCAGGCACAGTGCACGGCACGATCCTGCAAGTGAGCCCGTGCACTGCGATCGACGATCCCCGCAAATTCTTCCACCAGGACGGCGACGCGCCGATCCCAGTCGTTGGTGTCAGCGTACGCCACGATGGCGTCGCGCTTCCAGTCGTGCTGCATGGCCTCTTTCATGGCCGCTGCAAGTGCATCGCGATCCCCGAACGGCACCACGACGCCGAGTTCGGCATTGGCCACGACCTCCCGATTGCCCCCGACATCGGTCGCCACGACCGGCAACCCGCACGCCATCGCCTCGAGAAACACGTTGGCCCAGCCCTCGTTGCGCGTCGCAAGTACGAACACGTCGGCGGCGGACAAAGGCACCTTTAATGCATGGGGTGGCAAAGCGCCCAGGAAAATCACGCAATCCTCGAGTCCCAGCTCGATGACACGCTGCCGGAGGACATCGCGCCAGTCCCCTTCCGGACTTGCTCCACCGACCACTAGATAGCGCAACCCCGGAAACTGCGCGTCGCAATGCCGGGAGGCATTCCATCACCCGGTGAAAGCCTTTGCGCTCGACCAGCGCGCCCACGGAGATCAGTACAGGGACGTCTGCGGGAAGGCCGAGCTGCTTTCGAGCTGTCTCTCTTGGGACGCGATGGAATTTCGTCGTGTCGATGCCGTTGCCCACGACCAGGATTTTGTCGGCTTCGGCGCCGAGGCTGATCGCATGCCGTCTCAGCGAATCCGAGACGGAGAAGACCCGCACCGCGCGCGCCAGCGCCTGGATCATGCGCCGTTGCGCGCCGCGGGTCCTTCGATACCGGCACCTCGGTGCCCCGCAGCGTGATCGTCACGGGGACGCGCAGCCAGCGACCGAGCAGCGTAGCTGCATACCCATCGGGGTACGCGAAATGCGCATCGATCACATTGAATGCGAACGAGCGCTTGAGACGCAGCATGGCCGGCAGGCAGCAAAGCGCCATGAACAAGCCATCGAGCCACTTGAATGCGCCCGGGATCGAGAAGAAGCGCGGATACCGCACCTCGATGCCATCCTGTACCTCGATCGCTGGCGCCGCTGGCCGAAAACCCGGCCTCCACTTCCTGATGAGTCCCTGGAATGGGAACCACGGGACGGGCGCGACCACGGTCAGTGGCAGCACCCGCGCCACGCGGAACATGCGTTCACGAATGAAGAGTCCCGCGCCCGGCTGGCCGGCGTGGGGAAACAGTGTCGTGAAGACCACCAGCCGCGGCTCAGGCGAGGGCATGAGCAACCTCGGTCCCGACCAGGATGTCGCTATAGACGTGATGGTAGCGGGCGACACTTCCGGCCCAGTTCCGCTCCTGCTCCACGAATCGCCGGCCTTGCTCACGAAAGGCCGGCCAGCGTTCGCGCTGCGCGAGCACGCGGGCGATGGCTTCCGCGAGTGATCCGCCATCGCCGGCGCGGAACAGCACGCCCGTTTCATTGTCCCGGATCAGTTCCTTGTGCCCGCCGACGTCCGAAGCGACGAGCAGCCGCCCCTGTGCCATGGCCTCGAGCGGCTTGAGCGGGGTGACGAGCTCGGTCAGGCGCATCGACAAGCGCGGATAGACCAGCACGTCGATCAGGTCGTAGTAGCGCTGCACCTGGTCATGCGGCACGCGGCCCGTGAATACCACGCGGTCGGCGAGTGCCGGAGCCGTCGCGAGTGCCTTCAGTGCCGCTTCCTGCGGCCCGCCGCCGACCAGGAGCACCCGCAGGCGCGGGTCGGAGGAGAGCATCTGCGGCAGTGCGTCGAGCAACAGCTTCAGTCCTTCGTACGCGTAGAACGAGCCGATGAACCCGAGCACGACGCAGCCGTTGAGCCCGAGCTTCGCCTTCAGTGTTTCGTCCGGCACACCGCCGACGGCGAACTTGTCGATGTCCACCGCGTTCGGGATGACGGTCACCTTTCGCGGGTCGATGCCGCGCGCGACGATGTCCGAGCGAAGTCCCTCGCAAATGGTGGTAACGGCATCGGCGCGCCGCAAGGCATAGCTCTCCAGCGCGCGGGTCAGGCGGTAACGCATCCCACCTTCGCGCGACGTGCCGTGATCGACCGCGGCGTCCTCCCAGAAGGCGCGCACCTCGTAGACCACCGGAATCCCGAGCCGCCGGCCAACGCGCAATGCCGGGAGAGCGTTGAGCACGGGTGAATGCGCATGGATGATGTCCGGCCGGTTGCGGCGGATGATTTCCTCCAGGCGATGCGCCGTGCGCGCCATCTGTCGCAGTTCCCGAACGACGGGGACGTGGGCAAGCGGAGAAGGCGCGAGCGGCGAGCGGTGGAAATGCCAGCCGTCGACGTCTTCCTCGAGTGCATCGGTTCCGCGATGCTTGGGTGATGTGAGATGCAGGGTCTCCCAGCCCAGCGCCCGCTGCTCGCGCAGAATGGCGAGCGTACGGAAGGTGTAGCCGCTGTGCAGCGGGATGGAATGGTCGAGGACGTGCAGGATGCGCATGATGCCGCCTACCGTCCGCGGATGCGATGGTCACCGGACTGGTGGTCGCGAGCATCACGGGGATGCCGCCGTGAGCGATGGCGCATCATCGCGTACTCATGCCGCGGAATCGAGCACGGCCGACGCCCGATCGCGGTTGTCCGCGCTGCCCTCACCTCGCGCATTGGCCAGGAACGCCTGGAACATCAGCAGACTCCACAGCGGCGAGCTGTAGTCGCGCAGGCCCGACTGATGTGTATCGACGAGTTGCCGCAGGTACGCGGTGTTGAAGAAGCCGGTGTCGGCGAGCTCCGGGCCAAGCACCGCGTCGCGCACGCGCGCGCGCAGGGGGCCGCGGAACCACGTGGCGAGTGGCACCGCGAAGCCCATCTTCGGCCGGTACATGAGTTCGGCCGGCAAGTACGGCTCCATCGCCTTCTTGAGGAGGACCTTGCCTTCCTGCCCGCGCACCTTCAGCGAGGACGGCAGGCTCGCCAGCCACTCCACCAGCGGATGATCCATCAGCGGCTCGCGCACCTCCAGTGAGTGCGCCATGCTCGCACGGTCGACCTTGGTATTGATGTCGCCGACGAGGTAGGTCTTGAGATCCAGGTACTGGACCAGAGCCAATGGATCGTCGGTGCCCGCGCGGGCGGCGTGGCGGCGGAAGACGTCGGCCGCAGAATATCCCCCGAGCCGCGCCTTGAACGCACCCGTGTAGAGCTGGCTCCGCATGTCGTCGCGCAGCAGCGACACGCTGTGGAAGTACGCGTCGACCGACGTGCGGGCGAGCGCCTGGAAGGTCGACTTGGCACGGAACACACGCGGCGCCCAGTCGGCCTTCGGATACATGCGGCCGAGCATGCCGAACGCCGGCCGGCGAATCGCGAGCGGCAGCGCGCTTCGCAGCCGCTCTTCCATCGCATGCAGCCGGTAGCGCCGATAGCCGGCGAAGTTCTCGTCGCCGCCGTCGCCGGACAGCGCGACGGTCACGTGCTTGCGTGCGAGCTGGCAGACGCGGTACGTCGGCAGCGCGGAGCTGTCGGCGTAGGGCTCGTCGTAGGTGCGCGCCAGGACATCGATCAGGTCGAAGTCGTCGCTTTCGACCGTGTCGACGAAATGCCGCGTGTGATACCGCTCGGCTACCTGGCGCGCGTACCGCGACTCGTCGAACGCCGGATCGCTGAACGCGATCGAGCAGGTGTTGACCGGATCGGAGCTCACCCCCGCCATCATGGCCACGACGGCACTCGAATCGACGCCACCGGAAAGGAATGCGCCGAGGGGGACTTCCGAAATGAGGCGCAGGCGGACCGATTCGTGCAGCCGGTCCACCAACTCGGCCTGCGCATCGCGCTCGCCGATGGGATTGTCGAGGGTGAAGCGGACGTCCCAGTACTCGCGCGGCTCGGGGACCGGCCGGCCGCGCCGGATCGTCAGGGTATGCGCCGGCGGCAGCTTGTGCGCGCCCGCATAGATGGTGCGCGGCTCGGGGATGTAGCCCAGCGCGAAGTATTCCTCGATGGCGAACGGATCGAGATCGCGCCGGAACGCCGGGTGGACGGCCAGGGACTTGAGCTCCGAGCCGAACGCCAGCAAACCACCGGGCAGCACGGCGTAATGCAGGGGCTTCACGCCGAGGCGATCGCGCGCGAGGAACAGCGTTTCGCGGTTGCGGTCCCACAACGCGAAGGCGAACATGCCGCGGAAACGCGTCACGCAATCCTCGCCCCACTGCTCCCACGCATGGACGATGACCTCGGTGTCGCTCTTGGTCCGGAACCGGTGTCCCGCCTGCACCAACTCGGGGATCAGCTCCTGATAGTTGTAGATCTCGCCGTTGAAGATGACGACGACGCTGCCGTCCTCGTTGAACAGCGGCTGCTGGCCCGTGGAGAGATCGATGATGGACAGGCGTCGATGCCCAAGACCGATCCCGGGCTCGAGATGGACGTCGCCTTCATCCGGGCCGCGATGATGCTGGCTCTCGTTCATCCGCGAAATGAGGTCGTGCGAGATCACCGAGCGACCCGACAGATCCATGAGACCGACGATGCCGCACATGTCAGTGCCCCGAATGCGTGAGGTGAGGCGGGGTGCCGACGGTCGTATCCCGACGCCCGTCTTCTTGCGGCGGCAGCGAGGCGCCCGCAGCAGCCAGGGCGCGCTCGTAGATCCGCGCGTAGTCGGCGGCCATGCGATCGAGACTGAATTGATGCTCCACGACATGCCGCGCGGCCTTGGCATGCCGTCGTGCCACGATCCGATCACGGTGATAGTGGAGAATCGCGTGGGCCAGGGCATCGCTGTTGCCCGCCGGTACGAGCGTCCCCGTCATTCCGGCCTCGATCAGCTCGCCGTTGCCGCCGACGGCGGTGGCCACGACCGGAAGGCCGGTTGCCATCGCTTCCAGTATCGTGTTCGAGATGCCCTCGGCGAGCGAGGGCAGAACGAAGCAGTCGAGGCCGCGCATGATCTCGGCGATATCGGCGCGTTCGCCGGCGAGCCACACGCGCTCGCGCAGAACGGGCCGATCCAGCTCCGCCGCGATCTCGCGGCGCAACGCACCGTCGCCGACCATGACCAATCGCATCTGCCGCGCAGCCTCCGGCTCGAGCTCGAGCGCGCGAGCGAATCCCCGCACGAGATTCAAAGGATCCTTGACCGCTTCCATGCGACCCACCGTACCGACCAGCCAGAGCTCGGGACCCTGGAACGGACATCCGGCGATCGCCGGCCGCGGGCTCGCAGCCGGCCGGAACCGGTCGGTGTCGACGCCATTGTAGATCTGGCTGATGCGCTCGGCCGGCACACCGACCTGCCGCACCAGATAATCCTCGAGGTGTCGTGACAGCGCGACGTACCGCGTGACAAACGGGCGATAGAGCCGACGCACATTGCGGTATCTCGCGCTTCGCCCGTGCGGATCCTGCATGTCCCAGCCGTGCTCGCCGTGGATGCGCACCGGTACGCGGGCGGCCCACGCGGGAACGACCGCCTCCAGCGCGGCGAGATTGCGGGTGTGCACGACCGCCGGCCGCAGCTCCCGGAACAGCCGGAACATACGCGGATAATCGCGCACCAGGTGACCGGGCCGCTTGTCGAGGGCGACGAGCCGGACGTCGTTGCGCTCGATGCGCGCCGCGAACTCGGGCTCGATGTCGGTCAAGGCGACCACCGCGTGTCGCCACCGGCCACGCGGCATGCGGTTGATGAGGTTGACGATCCCGTTCTCGAGCCCGCCGACGCCGAAGCGGTAGACGATGTGGACGACGAGCGGTGCCGCATCGACGGCGTTCATCCGCGCCTCACCGTCTCGCAGCCACGTTGTCACCGCCGACGCGCAGCAGCGCCGTGTCCACCGCCGGAAGCATGTCCTGCACGAATTGCTGCAGAGTTGCCGCAGCCGACTCGGGATGCTCGTCGTAAGGTGCAGCGAGGATCACCGCAGCCGCGTCATCGCCGCGGCCGAGGAGCCGATCCCGCGCGAGCAGCAGCTTGGCTAGATAGGCATTGGTCAGGTCGCGTCCCGAGATACGGTACCAGTCCCACACCAGCAAGCGCTGACCCGCCGACCGCAGCTTCGTCTCGCGAATGTCTACGGGCCCCTCGCCGAGATTCTCGTGCCGTCGACTTTCGCCGACGTTGTCCCACACCGGATGCTTCTGCACGACCATGATGTTCGTCGAGGTCACGAGTTCCGCACCGCGCTGCTGGTGGCGGTAGTACCCCAAGTAGACCACCACGGCGCGATCGCCCTTGCGATAGGTCTGGAAGACGCTCGCCGACGCGCCTTCGTAGCGCGGTCGCCAGTCGGTGAGCGGCGTCGGATCGAGCGACCAGCCTGCGGCCGGCATCGGCACCGCGAGTACCGGCTCACTGCTGCCGGCGCTTGCCTGATCGAGGTGCGCGGCATAAAGCGACCAGACCGCAGCCACCACGAGGGCCGCGACCGTCGATCCCGCCATGCCCAGATCCATTCTGCGCCGTGCGCGCTGCGGCGTCTGCCCTTCCCCGCCGACGGCTGGAGCGGCCGCCGGTGCGGGGTCGCGCCAGAACGAGCCGACCCAGAACAGCAGCAGCATCACCAGCCCGAAGAACACCCAGCCGTAGATCAGGTGGTCGACCCCGAGCGCGAGCTTCATGTCGCTCAGGTGCGCGATCATCACGATCATGTAGGCGCGCATACCGTTGGCGATGATCGGCACGATTACGGCGAGCAGCACGAACAGCAGCCGCTTCCACAGTCGGGTGTAGTTGAGATACGCATAGAGCACGCCTACCGTGATCGAGGCGATCAGATAGCGCAAGCCGCTACAGCCTTCGACCACCGACCAGTTGCCGGAAGGTATCGTGAAGAAGGTCCCTTCCCGGAACACGGGAATGCCCGTCAGGCGCAGGGCGGCGACGGTGAAATCGGCCGTCCAGTCCATCAGCGGCGGGATGAGCGCTTCCCCGATCGGCACACCCAGGAACAGGAAACCGAGCGGAAAGGCGAGCGCGAGTGCGACGTCGCGCCCGGCGATCGCGATCACGGCCGCCGGAATCATCGCCACCAGTGCGTACTGCTGCACGATCTGCACCTGCCCCGCCGCGGCAACGAGCCATGCGAGGCCAGCACCCGCCAGCAGCACGAGGCCGATCGGGTCGGAACTCGGTGGGATCCGGGCCAGCTCGCGCCGCCGCAACCAGATCAGGAATAGCGAGATGGGTGCGATCAGGAAACCGTGCGCGAACGTCTCCGAGCGCCACCAGATCGCCACCAGCGATTCGGCCGTGCGCCAGTAGATCGCCAGAATGAGGAGGATAGCGACGGCGAGCAGCGGCAGCGCCTGACGCCAGCCGGGGTCCGCAACGGGCGCGCCGCCGACCTGCGGCTGGGTACCCGGGAATCGCAGAGTTCCGAGATTCATGGCGCGCTCACTTCGTTGGCGAGACGAGCGGTGTGCGCTTGTCCTCTGGAGACTGGCACGAGCGGTCCGGGCGGCGCGGGCGACGCCAGCACGTCTTCGAGGCGCTGCAGGCTCGTCGCCCACGCGTAGTCGCGCAGAACGCGCGCGCGCGCACGACCTCCCATGGCGTCGGCGCGAGACGTGTCCATCAACGCGAGCACCATCGCCGCGAATTCCCGAGCGTCGGTCGCGACGTCGAGCTCCACTCCCGGCTCGGCGCCGATGCCGGCCGCGGCGGCCTCCGTGACGACCGTCGGCCGTGCCATCGCCATCGCTTCGAGCACCTTGTTCTGCAGACCCCGCGCAAGCCGCAGAGGCGCCACGGCCACCCGCGCATGCTGCAGCCACGGTCGCACGTCGTCCACACGCCCGGTCACCACGATCGAAGGATCGCTCGAGAGTGCCCGCACCGTGGCGTCCGGATTCATGCCTACGACGTAGAACCGCACAGCCGGATCGGCGCGCCGGATCAGCGGCAGCACCTCGCGCGCAAACCAGACGACTGCGTCGATGTTCGGCCAGTAATCCATCGCCCCGGTGAACACGACGGGCCGCTCGCCCGTGGGATACGGGGAGGCACGCTCGACCGATGGTGCGAAGTACTCGCTGTCCACCCCATTGCGGATCGCCATGAGCCGCCCCGGGCAGTCAGGCACGGCGTTGGTGAAGCATTGCAGCTCGTCTTCCGTGACGAAGAAGGTCGTCTCGGCGTGCCGGGCGATGCGGCGCTCGTACGCCAGGAGATGCGCTCCCTCGCGCCGATAGAGACTGGACAGCGGCCAGGTGCGCGTGGCCGCGTACTCATCCCACTTCGCCGAATCCATGTCGACCAGGTCGACGAAGCACCGCATGCCGGGCAACCCGAGCACGTACTGCGCCATGGGCGAGGAAAAGGCGAATGCCTTCGAGACGGCTTCAGCGCGGATTGTGTCGAGAACCCACCGGCGCATCCCCGCGCTGCGGAAATACGGCAGTGTCAGCGCCTCTCCGCGCAGCAACCCCGTCGCGCTCCACGCCCGCTTCGCCCACGGCACCAGGCGCTCGACGTGCACGCCGGCACACAACGCCTCGAGCGCGGCGACATGCGGCCAGTCGGCCGGGTCATCGACGAACGTGCCGAGGAACACGCGGTAATGCTGCGCCAGATGCTGGAGGAAATGGAAAGAGCGGACCTTGTCGCCCTTGTTGGGCGGGTACGGCAATCGGTGCGCGAGAAAGAGGAGCGGTTCCATCGCGGTGCGGGCTTTGACGTGAGCGTTCATCAGCCCAAGCCTTTCACGAGATGCGGCCCCAGCCAGTTGGCGATGGGAATGGGGAGCCGACGCCACATCGCGATCAGCGTTCGATACTTCGGGTTAAGGGGGTTGTTCTCGGGGATCCGGTCACGCCGGTAGAGGCAATACTCATAGGCGAGTGGCGTGGGCTCGAAGCCCCAGTTCTTCTTGAAGTCGAACGGTCCGGTGCCACGTTTGCTGCGGCCGTAGTCGAACACGCGAATTCCGCGCTCACACGCGCGTCGCATGAGCTCCCAATACTTGAAGTCGTTGCCGCCAAGATCGCGGGCGGACACATCGTCGCCGGCGTAGTACGGCAGGACCTCGTCCCGGAAATAGAAGCTCAGCACGCTCGAGACGGGCTTGCCCGCCGGATCGGTGATGGTCAGCACTTCCACGTTCCGGCCAAACGTGCGCTGGAGCGTCTGGAAGTAACGCTTCGACAGCGGTGGTGTGCCATGGCGATGCACGTTATCGGCGTAGAGGGCGAAGAAGCGATCGACGCTGTCGTCGATGATGCTTGCAAGACCGTTCTTGATGCCCTTGCGCACGACGGCGCGCTGCTTGCGCGGGATCGCGAGCATGTTCGCCTCGACGTCGGGCAGGATCGCTTTCCGGAAAGTCACGTAGACGTCCTGGCGCGGCCACTCCGGCTCGCGCGGCGTGCGATCGCGCAGCTCGAGATGCTCGACGCCGAGCTTCTCGCCCAACGTACGGGCAGCCAGGTGCAATGCCCCAACGGCAGCCGGGTCCGTGGCCGCGACTCCGCCGTAGGCGCAGAACGGCAGCGAGGCCAGTGAATGCCCGAAGAGGACGCTTTTCACTTCCGCGAGAGGCAGCACGCCCACGATGCTAGCGCCCCGCTCGGCCACGAGGTAATGCGTGCGGTGGCCGAAGCATTCTTCCAGCACCGACTTCCATCCGGCGCGGTGGAAAAACGTTGCCTCCGGGCAGCCCTCGACGAATGCGTCCCAGTGCGCTTCGTCTTCGGCGGCGAACGGACGCGTACGTACCGGCGCGATAACATCCGGCATCACCGCCATCGGTCCCGGCGCGGTCATCACAGATTCCACGATGCCACCTGGTCCATTCGGTCCCACTCGAAATCGGCGAGGAGCTTGTCCAGGCGCGACGCGGTGCGGTGCAGGTTGACGTAGTGTCGGAAGCGCGTCTTCGCATCCACGCCGTCGATGCGCGGCTGGTCCGGGTCGATCTCCCACGGATGGAAATAGAATACCGCGGCCTGATCCTCTGCATTGACGCGGCGGATGAGCCACCGCGACACGCTATAGGGCATCAGCCGGAAATAGCCACCACCGCCGGCAGGCCAGTTCCGGCTGAGCATGCGCGCCGTCGTGATGGGAATCTCGACCAATCCCGCACCGACAAGGTGCGCGAAGCGCGGGGCATCCGGACAGCCATAGTGGTCGTGCCGGATCGGGTAAATGCTGGAGCTGTAGCGATACTCGGCTTCCGCGAGACACTCGTAGGCCCAGCGGTTCTCATCGCCGATGGAGAAGCTCGGTGCACGATAGCCTTGAACCGCAATGCCGGCGATGTCTTCGAGGACCGCCTTGGCGAGTGTCACGTCCGCGAGGAACACGTCGGGTGCGAGATCCGTCGCCCGATCGTGCTTGTAGCCATGGCTTGCAAGCTCATGGCCCTCGGCGACGATGCGCCTGATCATGTCCGGAAAACGCTCGGCGACCCATCCCAGCGTGAAGAAGGTTGCATGGGTATCCGCCGCGTCCAGCAGCCCGAGGATACGGTCGATGTTCGCTTCGAGGCGTTGCGGTTGCTCGTCCCACGCCGCTCGCTCGATGTAGGGCGCGAAAGCGGAAACGTGGAAGTAGTCCTCCACGTCGATGGTGAGGGCGTTGACCACCCTTGTGCCCACCGTAGCGCTCATCGGTCTGCGAGCAGGCCCGCGAAGCGCTGGGCGAGCGAGCGCGACAGATGGGCAGCAATACGCTCGGCGGCATGGCCATCCCAAAATTCGGGGACGCGCCCGCGCTTGCCGCCGCCGGCGAGGATCTCCTCGACACGACTGCGGATCACGACGGGATCGCTGCCGACCAGCGTGTTGGTACCCTGGTCGATGGTGATCGGTCGTTCCGTGTTTTCACGCATCGTGAGACACGGCACGCCGAGCGCAGTGGTCTCCTCCTGAATGCCACCAGAGTCGGTCAGCACGAAGGCGGCGGCGGACATGAGCCCGATGGTTTCGAGGTACCCCTGGGGAGGAAGCAGCACGATGCGCCGCTCATCGATGCGCGATAGCAGAGCGAATTCCCGCAGATTGGCTTCCGTGCGAGGATGCAGCGGCCACACCAGCGGGACCCGCGTGCTGATGTCGTCGAGCACGGCCAGGATCGCGGCAAGGTCCTCGGGACGATCCACGTTCGACGGTCGATGCAGTGTCACCACGGCAAATCCGGCGCGGTCGTCAATCAGAGTGGAATCCTTGCCACTGCGCTCCAGCACCGCTCGCGCAGGTACCGCGAGCTCGCGGCTCGCGAGCAGCGAATCGATCATCACGTTGCCGGCAAAGTGGATCCGGTCGGCCGCAATGCCTTCGCGCTGGAGATTTTCGGCCGCGGTGCGTTCCGTCGTGTAGAGCAGGTCCGCGATCTGGTCGGTCAACACCCGATTGATCTCCTCGGGCATGGTGCGATCGAAGCTGCGCAGGCCGGCTTCCACGTGTGCAACGGCAACACCTTTCTTGACCGCGACGAGGCTGCAGGCCAGGGTCGAGTTGACGTCCCCGACCACGACGACACAACTCGGATGCATGCGGTCCAGCACCGGCTCGAAGCGTCGCATGACCTCGGCGGTTTGCACCGCATGCGTGCCCGAGCCCACTTCCAGATTGACGTCCGGCGCCGGTAGGCGGAGGTCCGCGAAAAGACGATCGCTCATGGCGACGTCGTAATGCTGGCCCGTGTGGACAAGCAACGGCGGGGGCAGACCTGGAAGTTCGGCGAACGCCCGCATCAGGGGCGCGGCCTTCATGAAATTCGGGCGCGCACCGACCACGCAGAGGATCGGGCCGACGCCGTTCGGTCGATCGCCCATCACGTCTTGGTCTGCTCCGGCGGCTTCTGCACCGTCGGGCGCAGCATCTGCTGCATGAAATCGAGCATGGCATTGGTCGCGCGCTCGAGGCGGGCGACACGCTCCTCCAGCGCTCCTGGCAGCTCGGGTCCCGATGCGCTAAACGGTTGCGGAGACGTGGTCGTGCCACCGTTTGCCGCCGGGGGTGCTCCACCGGTGAGCTCGGAGCGGATCTCGTCGGCGGTGGCATTGACGTCAGCTGCGGTGATCGTGTGCTTCTCGGACAGGAAGGCGGCCAGGAGCGCGCGGTTGCATAGCGTGTTGATGCGGCGGGGAATGCCGCCCGAGAACGCGTAGATGGCATCGAACGCGCCAGGCTCGAAGGCGGGATCGTTGGTCCACGCCACGTGATGCAACCGGTGCTCGACGTAGGCCTGCGTTTCGGCGCGATCCATCGGGCCGAGGTGATACGCGGCGGTGACACGCTGCCGCAACTGTTGCATCTGGGCGCTTTGCATCAGCAGTCGCAGCTCCGGCTGGCCGACCAGAAAGCTTTGCAGCAACCCTTGATTACCCAGCTGAAAATTGGAGAGCATGCGCAGCTCTTCCACGGCCCGTCCGGACAGATTCTGCGCCTCGTCGACGATCAACAGCGCGCGCCTGCCCTCCGGAACGAGCGATACCAGGAACGCCTCGAGTTCGGCGAGCATCTGGGCCTTGGCAACCGCCTTGGTGCGCAGGCCGAAGGCTGTCGCGACGGCGCGCAGCATGTCGTCGGCGTCGAGTTGCGTGCTGACCAGCTGAGCAGCAACCAGACGAGCCGGATCGATCTGGTCGAGCAGGCTGCGTACGAGGGTCGTCTTGCCGGCGCCGACCTCGCCGGTGATTACGATGAAGCCTTCGCTCTGGTGCACCCCGTACTGCAGGTAGGCGAACGCGCGCTTGTGACCCCGGCTGGCGAAATAGAACGCCGGGTCGGGGTTGAGCTGGAACGGCTTTCCGGTGAGGCCGTAGAACGTTTCGTACACGGCGTCACCTAGAATGTGTGCGTGATCGTTGCGAAGACGTTGAGCGCCGACGATCCGGCGGCGTTCTCTCCACCGCTGGGAAGGAACCGCGTGTAGCTCGCCCCGAGGGACCCACTGGTCTTGGGACTGAAGCGGTGGCTGGCGCCGAAACCGAAGCTCGCATTCTTCGAGCGCGTGTTGCCGGTAGTCACGTCCTGCGCATCGCTGTGCGCCTCCGACAGGTTGGCGAATGCGGTGAGATTGGTAAAACCGCTCAAAGTATGGCTCGCACTGACGCCGATGCCAGTCTGGGTGCTGTTCTGCCCGGACCCGACATTGACGGGGACGGGCACATCCGACTCGTCCACCCTCGCGCTGGTGGTATGAAAGATCGTGAATGTGATCGAGTTACGAACGCCGAGCAGCACCATTGACGCCGTCTGCGAGGTCTGCAGCTGGAATGTCGTCGCAAAGAAATTCACCGGCGTCAGCAGCGTTGCCGGGAGGGCATTCCGTGCAATGAATTCCTGGACGGCAACCGCGCGCTCCACCGGGTCCGGAATGCGCGTGGTAAATGCCGCATCGAGATAGGCGGCAACGTTGGCACCAACCGGTATTGCAAGTGCGTTTTGCGGATAGTTCGACAGGTCACGCGTGAAGCTCGCGGTGATGGCGGCGCGAGGCAGCCGATGACTCAGGGTCGCGCTATAGGCCGACCCGAAGAACCGATGCTCCCAGAAGCCATCGACATTCGTACGCTCGGTCGGCATCCACCGCGCGCTTACACCGTAGATGACACTGGATTGCCTGGTTTGCAACAGGCGGTCGTTCTCGTAACCGCCGCGCAGCCCCACCTGCAGCGCGGGGTCGATGGCGTAGTTCAATGCACCGCGGGTGATTTCCTTGACGGAGGTCCCATCGGTCAGACCGTTATCGTAGCGATCGCGCGAATAATCGAGGCTCCACCCCCAGCGCGCAACGGTCGAGCTCATGCTGCCGGTGATCGTGTTCGAATAGGTACCGGGAATGCTGGTACCCGAGTTCCCGAAGCTGCTCGCGTTGGTCCAGGTATTGTCGTCGCGCAGCTGATAGGAGACATTGTTGTTCAGCACGCCTCGCACGTAGGGGCTAACCCGGTACGTCTGCGAGGTGTAGCGGTTCGTCGACGAAATGGCGAGGTCCTGGGGCTGCGGGCCGAACGGCGAGGCATACGTCTGAGAGACGGTTGCGGAGGCATCCACGAAAAAGAAATTCTCGATCGCCTCCAGCGTTCCAGTAATGTCTGCGGTCGGAGCGAAGCTGTTGCCATTGTTGCCGTTGGCATGAATCACTTCGGTGGCGCCGAGCGAACCGCGAAGCTTGAGGCGGGCCGCTTGGCGGTCGAAACTGACCGTGCCGGTGATGAGGGTTACGAAATCGCTCTCCGCCTGCCCACCGGGGTCGAAGTTGACATTGCTCGTGTACGTCTCCGTCGCACTTGCGGAGGCCGAGAACCGCGATGTCGCGCCCCATGCGGGGGTTGCGGCAGATAAAGCGATGAGTGAAATGCCGACGGCGGCGTGCGGAGCGCGCCAACGTGCTGCGGCTATTTGCGAGCAGGCGCGCCGATGCGCGGCGCCGCATCGCGCGTCACGTGCTGGCGCCATATGCGCCGTAGCCGTAGTACCCGCCCACCTCGGAACGGGGCGCCTTGTTCAAGGTCATCAGCACGATGGGGCACGACTCCACCGTCTCCAGCGCCTCGGTGACTGCGGCCTGCGTCGTCCGATCCGCTTCCACGACCATCACGATCTGCCCCATCAGGGTCGCCAGGACACGCGCTTCGGTGGTGGCGAGCAGCGGCGGGGAGTCGAACACCAGGATCCGGTCGGGATAACGAGCCGCCATCTCATCGACCAGCTCGGCCATTGCCGAGCTCGCGAGCATCTCGGTGGCGCGCGGGTGGGCCGTTCCTGCAGGCAGGAAGGTAAGCTTGTCGACGTTGGTTCGCAGCAGGACGTCGGAAAGGTCGACGCCGTCCTTGTTCAGCAGATCGAGGAGCCCCTTCGATCTCGGTAGACGCATCGTGGCCATCAGCGAGGGATTGGCGACGTCGGCATCCACCAGAAGTACGGTGCTGTCCACTTCCAGCGCAATGCTCATCGCGAGGTTCAGTGCGACGAAACTCTTGCCTTCGCCGGGAAGTGCGCTGGTGACCATGACACGGTTGCCACGTTCAATGGTTCCGGCCGCCTTGCCTTGCGCGTTCTTGATGATGGGACGCTTGATCACGCGAAACTCGTCGGCGAGTTGCGAACGCTGGCCATCCGGCGTGAGAAACCCCGCCGCGGCCAACGCTACAAGATCGATTTCGACGAGTCGGCTCCGCCTGCTGGACTCACCCGCGTCATCCGGCGCCGCAGCGCGCTGAGTGGGCACCTCCTTGACGGAAGGCGGTGAAGATAGCGGTGGCGTCGCACGTTGGTCGGATTGCAACGCTTCGAGCAAGCGCTCCGGCGTGGGCGTTCGATCGGCCGCTTCCGTGGGGTGCCTCGACGCATCGACCGGTTCGATGCGATCCGGGGCATCGACGCCGGCTCGCCGAAGCGCCTCCAGTCGTTGTGCAGCTTGCTCAATGATGTTCATGGCCGAGCTTCACTGCACGCGAGTCGTTAGATATGTAAAAGCCAAGGTCGCGAGGTTCAGGACGACGAACCCGCTGAGCACACCCGCGAAAAGCAAGGCGGAGCGCATGCGCTTCTTCCGCAGCGCTGGATTGGGAAGAATGCTCACGGTCCCGAGAAGCGGGCGCTGAATGACGTCGCGGAGAGCGCGGGTATCGTGAAACGTCGGCCGCACCTGGCTGACCAGGAAACTGATCGCGATCCCTGCACCGAGCGCCACGGCTACCAAGCCGGAAAGCAGCAACAACCGATTCGGCGCCACAGGATTGGGGGTCACCCGCGGGGGGTCGATCACCCGAAACTCGGCCACCCCGGCATCGTCGAGCTTGCCGGTCAGATTGGCCGTCTCGCGCCGGGAAACGAGATTCTCGTATTGCCCCTTCAGGATTCCGTAATCCCGGTTGAGTTGCGCCTGCTCGGTTTCGATTTTCGGAATGGCGTCGGCGGAAGCCTTGAGCTGATTGATGCGATTCTGGTACTCCGCAAGACGCGCGCGCACCGCGACCACGTTGGATTCCGCTTCGTTCAGAGCCACCTTGAGCTGTTGGCCGACCGGATCGGCGGCGGCCGCCTCGTTAGGCCGATCGGCCGCAGCCTTGCGACGGACCTCGATTTCGCGTCGGCGATCGTCCTCGACCTGCGCGATGAGACGGTTGACGCTGACCACGTCCGGATGCTGGTCCGTGTACTTACGCAGCAGCTCGTCCCGTTGCGCTTTGAGCGCTCCGAGGCGGGCATCCATCTCCGGCACCGCGATGGGCACCGGCGCGCTTGGCGACATTCGCACCTGATTGCTGGTCGCCTGCTCCTGCAACTGCTGCTTGATGCCATCGCGCGTTTGTTCGGCAACGCTGAGCTCGATGCGCGCGTCCTTCAACTGGTCTTCCATCGCGGTCATCTGCGATATGTAGTCGCGGCCGCTCGTGCCGAGCAGCGCCATGTACTTCAGACGAAACGCCTGGAGGCGACCTTCTGCATCCCGCAGCTTCGCTTCGTACTCCTTGATCTGCTCGTCCAGGAACTTGCGGGCGCTGTCCGCGCCGCTGCGGTTCTCCCCCATGCTCTGCTCGATGAACGTCGATAGCGCGGCCTGCACGACGTCGCGCGCCTTGCGCCGGTCGGGATACTGGAAGGCGATGGTGTAGACGTTGTCACCACCAGCACGCGCAATCTTCAGTGACGAGGCCGCCTCGTCAACCAGTGCCGAAGCGGCAACCCCGGCGCTCGTGTCGAGATCCGCCTTGCGAATGATTTTCTCGAGATTCGGCCGACTGAGCAGAATGCGGCTCAGGATCGACACCTGCTGGCTGGGATCGTTGTTGATCGCCATGCCCGACATGAGTGGGCGCAACAACGATTGCGTATCCACGTACACCCGCGCGGACGCTTCATACTTGTCCGGCAGCCGGAAAATCACCAAGGTGCCGACAATCGCGACCAGCCATGCGAATGCCAAGCCAATCCAGCGGCGATGCCAGATGCCGCGGAGATAACCGACGAGTTGCGCTACGAGTTCCTGCATAGTCTATTCCGCGGCCCGAATGGCGGCGCTCAGAACCAGCTTTGTGGGATCAACAGGATGTCGCCCGGCTTCATGTCGACGTTGGCCGTTATATCGCCACGTTTGACAAGGTCCTTCAGCCGCACGTTGTACTGCTTTCCACCGTCGGCGGCACGGATGATCACCGCATGGTTGCCATCGGCAAAATCCGTCAGACCACCGACAGCGATCATGAGATCGAGTGCGGTCATTTCCTGCCGGTAGGGAATCGCCTGCGGCTTGGCCGCTTCGCCAACCACGCGGATCTGCTGATTGTACGGACCGATGAACCCGGTCACGATCACCGTCACCACGGGGTCGCGAATGTACTTCGAGAGGGCCTTTTCGATCTCGCGCGCAAGCGTGGTCGAATCACGCCCCATGGCGGGCAGGTCCTCCACCAGCGACGTCGTGATCTTTCCGTCCGGACGGACCGGCCATGAACCGGAGATCTCCGGGTTCCGCCATACAACGATGTTGACCGTATCGCCGGGCCCGATGATGTAGTTGTAGTCGGGGGACGCCGCCACGCGCGGGGCTGGTGGATAGCTCTGCGTCGCACAGCCGAACAGGACCAACGCACAAAATCCGGCGGCGACCGACAGGGCAATCTGATGCAGTGGCTTACGGTTGACGCAATTCATGATCCTCTCCTGGAGGCAGCGACGCGGGCACGACCTGTGATGCGACTCGATCGAGCGGGCAAGCATAGCGGAATTTCAGGGAATTGTGACGAAAGCCGCAGACTGCACTTCCCCAGGTAATTTTCGATGTAAAACACCCCGGTCAAACACTGTTTGTCGTGTGCAAGTTGTGGGCATACCAACCACACGGCCGGCCGCCAAGGCGCCTTTGCGTGACCAATAATGCCCAAAAAGAGATAGCGGCACAGAGTCGCACTGAATCAGCCTGATCGGGTCACATCGGTGCAGGCGTACGCCGCGATCCTCGCACACCCATCGGCGGTTGGATCTTCGCGCCAAACTCGTGGTGGTCGCAGCCTCGACGCCTTGAATCGCGGCTCCGGCGCACTAAAGCAAGCCTCATGCCGCACCGAAGCATGACAGATTGACACCGGAAGCCGGCACGCGAACTTGCCACCCGCGTGTGTGAGGCCAAACAGCGGGCACTGTTCCAGCGTCACGCTTGCATGTGTCAACGGCAACGGAGGGATGGCGCGCCCGACAGGAGTCGAACCTGTGACCTTTGGCTTCGGAAACCAACACTCTATCCAACTGAGCTACGGGCGCCCTGGCCCATTTTACCGTGCGGACCGAACGAGCGTCCAGTTTGCGAAACGCCGTCCGCGGTCAGCACGGTATAATTCTCGGTTTCCCCATTCAGCGCGATGTCATCGGCATCGCTGTCCAGCAACCATTACCGCCCTCGAGCGAAGCAAAGTCCCATGAGCGAAGAGCATTCGTCTCCCATCAAGAACTGGAAGCAATTGCTGGCGGTGGTCGTCCTCGCCTTCCTGATCCCGATCCTCCTCATCATCGCGGTCACGCAGCTCGTGACCGGGACACTTGCGGAGCACGCCTGCCGACGACAGTGGCGTGCTGAACCGGATCAAGCCTGTGGGTGATGTGGTGATCGCCGAAACCGATCGCATGGCCGGGCAGCGCACGGGCGAACAGGTGTTCGGCATGGTGTGCAAGAACTGCCACGAGGCGGGCTTGGCCGGGGCGCCGAAGTTCGGCGACAAAACGGCCTGGGCACACGTCATCGCGCAAGGCGAGAAGCTCTCCGTGGAACACGCGATCAGCGGCATCCGCGCGATGCCGCCGAAAGGTGGCAACCCCGATCTCACCGACGACGAGGTGCACCGCGCCGTCGTGTACATGGCGAACAATGGCGGCGCGAACTGGACCGCACCGGCCGTCGGCGCCGCCCCTGCTGCCAGTGGCGAGCGCTCGGGCCAGCAGGTCGTCGAGGCGGTGTGCGTGCGTTGCCATGGCTCGGGTGCGGGCGGTGCGCCGCGGATCGGCGACCAGGCGGCGTGGCGCACGCGCGCCGCACGCGGTTTCCAGAGCGTCTCCCAGTCTGCCCTGCGCGGGCATGCGGGGATGCCAGCGCGTGGCGGCATGGCAGAGTTGTCGGACGTGGAAGTCAAGCGCGCGATCGAATACATGATGAACGCCGGTGCGCCCGCGACCGCAGGCGCCGCGCCGGCGCAAGCGACCGCAGCATCGGCCACGCCTGCTTCAACCCCTGCGACCGCCGCGGCTGCAGCACCCGCAGCGGCGACGAAACCGGACGGCAAGAAGGTCTTCGACACGACGTGCATGGCCTGCCATGGCACCGGCGTCCTCGGCGCGCCGAAGTTTGGCGACAAGGCAGCCTGGGCACCGCGCATCAAGCAGGGCATGGATACGCTCTACAACAGCGCGCTCAAGGGGAAAGGTGCCATGCCTCCCAAGGGCGGAAACACGGCACTCGCCGACGCGGATGTGAAGGCTGGCGTGGATTACATGGTGTCGGCGGCCAAGTAGCGTCTCGGCGCTCCAACAAAAACGCGGCTTCGGCCGCGTTTTAATTGGTGCGATGTGTTGATCGAGCGCTGACTCGGAACGGTTGCTTCCCGATCGCGCGCGATGACGACTCCGCCAGGTTCCCGATAATTGGCTGGCACGAAGCAGCGCGAC
>CAWEYW010000013.1:0-88495 GCA_963813415.1 uncultured beta proteobacterium
TCCTCGACGATCGCCGCGATCTCCAGCGCTGTCCCGAGATCCGACCCAATCGCAATCAACCCATGATGCGCGAGCAGGCACGCCTTGCGGCCCTCCAGCGCTTGCAGAGCGGCCTCCGCCAGCGCCTCGGTGCCGAACGTCGCGTACTCGGCGCAGCGAATGTCGACGCCGCCGGCACGAGCCACCATGTAATGGAACGCGGGAATGCCACGGTTCATGCACGCGAGCGTGGTGGCGAACATGGAATGCGCATGCACCACGGCCCCCGCATCGGCGCGGGTCGCATAGATCGCGCGATGGAAATGCCATTCCGTCGATGGCACGCGGGCATCGGCGTCGCGCACCGTGCCGTCCAGGTGCACGGCGACGACGTCCGCCGTCGCGAGCGCGTCGTAGGGCATGCCACTCGGGGTGATCAGGAATCCGTCGAACGCATCGCTGCGAAAGCGCGCGCTGACATTGCCTGCGCGGCCGCGGTTGAGGCCGCTCGCGTTCATCGCCCGGGCCGTGGCGATCACCGCGTCGCGTACGCGGTCCTCGTCCCGCACGGCGTTCTGTTCGCGTGCGGGGCCGCCGGTCATCGCTTGAACCGCTCCGGGAACGTGCGGGCAATGGCCTCCGCGCTGGCGTCGATCACGCCGCGTTCGGTGACGAGGCCCGCGAGCAGCCGTGCCGGCGTCACGTCGAACGCGAAGTTCACGGCCCGCGTGCCCGCCGGGGCGATCTGCACGGACGTGACCTGGCCATACGCGTCGCGGCCGTGCACTTCCAGCACTTCATCGGGGCTGCGCGCCTCGATCGGAATGCCTTCGCCCGAGGGCAGCGCCGGATCGAGGGTCGGCGAGGGCATCGCCACGTAGAACGGGACGCGGTTGTCGGCCGCCGCGAGGGCCTTGTCGTAGGTCCCGATCTTGTTGCACGCGTCGCCATTGGCGGCGACGCGATCCGCGCCGACCAGCACGATGTCCACGTCACCGCGGCGCATCAGCAGACCACTGGCGCTGTCGCTGAAGAGGGTGTGCGGCACGCCGCGCTGCTCGCACTCCCACGCCGTGAGATTCGCGCCCTGCAGGCGCGGACGTGTCTCGCTCACCCACAGGTGCACCGGCAGCCCTTCCGAGTGCGCCATGAAGACCGCTGCGGTGGCCGTGCCCCACCCGCAGGTGGCGAGCGCCCCGGCATTGCAATGCGTCATGACGTTGACGGCACCGGGCTTGCGTTCCGCCAGGCCGCGCAGGAGGGCGAGACCGTGATCGCCGATGCGGCGGTTGATGCCGACATCCTCGGTGACGATGCGATCGGCTTCCGCCCAGGCGCGATCGGCACGCTCGCCTTCCGGGAATGGCAGCACCGCGTCGCGCACGCGATCGAGCGCCCAGCGCAGGTTGACCGCCGTCGGCCGGGTCGCATCCAGGGCCGCATGGGAGCGCTTCAACGCAGCATCCGACGGGTCCTGCTCGAGCGCCAGCGCGAGGCCGTAGGCGCCGACCGCGCCGATGAGGGGCGCTCCGCGCACGGCCATCCTGCGAATGGCGAGCGCGACAGCGTCGCAATCGGCAATGGTCATTCGCACCACCGCATGCGGGAGGAGGCGCTGATCGATGACCTCGATCGAGCGCGTTTCCGGGCGGTGGATGATCGCGCGATACGGCCCCGGGTCGGCATCGAGACCGACCGGATACGCGGCAGCGTGACTGCTGGGGAGCACCGCACTCATGACGGGATTCTAGCGTGCCGCCGCAGCTCAGCGCAGCACCTGGAGCAGGTTGTTGAAATCATCGGTCCACACCCGCCAGTCGCGGCGCGGCTGGATCGGCTTCGTGGCTGCGCTGATCAGCGGCTTCGCCAGCATCGCGTGGTCCGCGGACAGGAGCACCCAGTCGCTCTTGCTGGAAAGCGGTTCCTCGCCCGTATCGACGACCTGCACGACATCGAGGTTGCGCTCGTGCGCCAGTGCCTCGACCACCGGCACGAGATCGAGGAAGCGGTTGGTGACGTGGAACGCGATCACGCCGCTCGGCTTCATGTGCCGCAGGTACACGCCGAGCGCCTCCCGCGTGATGAGGTGCACGGGGATCGCATCGCTCGAAAACGCGTCGATCACGAGCACGTCGAAGCCCTGCGGCTTCTCGCGTTCGAGATTCAGGCGCGCGTCGCCCAGCGCGATCTCGATGGTGGCGTCGCTGTCTTCCAGATAGGTGAACATGGTCCGCGCGATCGTCGGGACCGCGGGGTTGATGTCGTAGAAGCGGTAGACGTCGCCCTTGCTGCCCCACGCCGCGAGCGTTCCCGTGCCGAGACCGATCACGCCGACTTTCAACGGCTGCAGCGTGGGATGAATGGATTCGAAGAGCCGCCCGATGCCGGACGACGCCGTGTAATAGGTGCTCGGCCGGCGGCGCAGATCGGGTGCGAGGTACTGGGTGCCATGGAGGATCGTGCCGTGCACCAGGGAACGGTGCGCCGTCGGGCCGGTCGTGCCCACCTGCAGCACCCGCAGCACGCCGTAGAAGTTGCGCGTGGCGTAGATGGTGTCCTCGAAGAACTGCCGGATGCTCCAGATGCTCGCCCCCAGCGTGACCACCACCGCGGCGCCGGCGAGGGCGCGGAACACGGGCGCGTCGCGGCGCACCTGCAGCACCAGAAGAACGGCACAAAGCAGGAGTCCGCCGCCGAGCTCGAAGTAGGCCGGCAGGACCACCGGCGCGAGAATGCCGACGACGATCGACCCGACGGCGCCGCCGACCGAGATCATGAGATAGAAGCGCGTCAGGTACGCGGGGGCGGGCTTCGAGCGCGCAAGCTCGCCATGGCAGAACATGCACGCGAGGAAGAGGCCGATGCAAAACACCGGCAGTTGCAGTTGCAGCACGTGCGTGAGCCGGGTATCGGCGAGCGTCCACCCCATGACGCCCAGAGCCGCCGCGACCGCCGCCAGGAACAGCGGCCGGCGATACCAGCCCGCGGTATCGAAGGCGAGGATGAAGGTCAGCAGGTAGATCGCCAAGGGCACGATCCACAGCAAGGGCACCGAGGCGATGTTCTGCGTGATGTGATTGGATACGGCGAGCAGCAGCACCGATCCCGTGGCGGCCAGCGCGCACCACGTGAGTTGCGTGCCGAATGTCGGTCGCGCGCGAGCGTCGACCGGTGCGCTCGGTGTCGCGCGCAGCACGCCGTCGCCCGCCGTACGGGCCGGGATGCTGCGCCAGCCGGCCACGATGCACAGCACGACGAAGACGACGTAGGCGATCGACCAGCCAATGGCCTGCTCCCGTGTCGGCGCCCACGGCTCGAGCAGCAAGGGGTAGCCAAGCAGGCCGAGCATCGACGCAAGATTGGACAGCGCGAACAGCCGGTAAGGACTGGCGCCGGGCCGGGCGCGCGCGAACCAGGCCTGGACGAGCGGGCTCGTCGTGGACAGCAGGAAGTACGGCAAGCCGATGGTCGCCGCGAGGAGGCCCAGGATGCGCCACGCCGGATTCTCGGTCCCGGTGGGCTTCCATTGCACTCCGGGAATGATGGGCAGCACCAGCACCGACAGGACGAGCAGCGCCGAGTGCAGCAGCACCTGCGCGCGCGGTCGCAGGCGGTGCACGGCGAGATCGGAGTAGGCGTATCCGGCGAGGAGCGCCGTCTGGAAGAACACCAGACAAGTCGTCCAGACCGCCGCGGACCCGCCGAACCACGGCAGGATTTCCTTCGCGGTTATCGGCTGCAGCACGAACAGCAGGAACGCGCTCGCGAAGATCGTCAGGCCGTAAAGAAGCATCGTGAGCGCGGGAGGACCGGCGCGGGTCGCGTCGGCGCGCCGATTCTACCGGAGGCCGGTCCGCAGGCCGCGCGGCGCCGGCCGGCCAGACGTTGCGTCAGTGCAGCGTTGCCGGCTTGAAGTAGTCGACGCGGTCGATCGAGCGCACCTTCACCTCGCGCACATCGACGTCATGCAAAACGCGCAGTGGAATCTCGGTGCCGGCGGCGCCGTACCCCCACACTTTCCCGTAGAACTCCGCCTGGCTGTGGACGCCGTCGTGGCCGATGCCGAGGATGATGTCGCCGGGTTCGATGCCTGCCTTCGCGGCGGGTCCTTCCGGCGAGACACGCACCACGAAGAGCCGGCCGTGCACTTCGTCGGCGTTGACGCCGAGCCACGGCCGTGCCGGCCCGGCGCGGTGCCCGGTCTTCAGCAGATCGTCGAGCACCGGCTTCAGGAGGTCGATGGGGACGAACATGTTGCCGGGCAAGGTGGTCTCGCCGGTCAGCGCGTCGCGCACCACGAGCGCGCCGATGCCGAGGAGTCGTCCATTGCTGTCCACCAGGGCGGCGCCGCTCCACTTGAGGGTCGGCGGCGAGGTGAAGATGGCCTGGTCGACGAGATATTCCCAGTTGCCCGTGAACTGCCGGCGCGACACCACGAAGGCGAGGGTGACGTCGTCGCGACCTTCATAGTTCACGACCATCACCGGATCGCGCACCTTCAGCGCACTGGATTCGCCGAACGGGAGCGGCCGCGCGTCGAGCGGGAGCATCGTGCGCACGAGGCCGAGACCGGTCGCATGATCGTAGCCAACCACCGTGGCGGGAAGCGTCTTGCCGCGGCGGTCGACGATCTGGATCTGGTCGGCTTCCACCAGCAGATAGCCGATGGTCAGGATCAGGCCGCCCTCACCGATCACGACGCCGGAGCCCTCGCGCTCGGGACCGAGCGACGTGGCACTGCGCGCGCCCTCGACCGCACGCGTGTGCACTTTCACGACCGCGCCGAAGAGTCGGTCGGCCTCGGCGCGCGCCTGCGGCGACGGGGTGTCGGGGTCGTCGGCCATGTCGGCGGCCATCGCCTGCAACCCGGGCAGCGCCAGCGCACAGACCATGCACGCCCGGAACCCGAAGCGCCGCAGCGCAATCATGCGAGCAGGACAGCGTGCCATCACGACCTCCATGGGAACGTGCAGCGGGTTCGCGGCGCATCCGGAATTCCGGCAGCCCCGACGCCAGTCTAACCGGCGCGGCGGCCACGGTCGCATCGTGCTTTGGACACCCGCCACGCGTGCCGGTTTCCCGCCGCGCGCAGTGCGTCCGCGTCACGACCGCTGCGTATAATCGGCTGCGTATTCCGGCGCTCCCACCCTCGGGAGAGCGCTCGCTGCGTTGTTGCCCTGCTCACCCACGTCACTCATGAAACCACGCAAGAAGCCCGAAGAGCTGCGCTCGCATCGCTGGTATGGAGCGACGGACCTGCGCTCGTTCGGCCACCGTTCGCGGTCGGCGCAGATGGGCTACGCGCGCAGCGATTACCTGGGCAAGCCGGTCATCGCGATCATCAACACCTGGAGCGACATCAACCCGTGTCATACGCACTTCCGGCAGCGGGCCGAGGAGGTGAAGCGGGGCGTCTGGCAGGCGGGGGGATTCCCGGTCGAGATGCCGGCTATCACGCTTTCCGAGCCGTTCCAGAAGCCGACCACCATGCTCTACCGCAATCTCCTCGCGATGGAGACGGAGGAGCTGCTGCGCTCGTATCCGGCCGACGGCTGCGTGCTGATGGGTGGCTGCGACAAGACGACTCCGGCGTTGCTGATGGGCGCGATCAGCATGAACCTGCCGGCGATCTTCATGCCCGCCGGACCCATGCTGCGCGGCGACTGGCAGGGGCAATACCTGGGCTCGGGCTCGGACGTGTGGAAATACTGGGCGGAAAAGCGCGCCGGCCATTTGTCCGACAGCGCATGGCAGGAAATCGAGGACGGCATCGCGCGCTCGCCGGGGCACTGCATGACGATGGGCACGGCGTCGACGATGACCTCGGCAGCGGAGGCGATGGGCTTCACGTTGTCGGGCGCGGCGTCGATTCCGGCGCCGGACTCGCGGCACGCCCGCATGGCGACGGCGAGCGGCCGTCGCATCGTCGACATGGTCTGGGAGGATCTCAAGCCGCGCGACATCCTGACCGCGGCGAGCATCGACAACGCGATCGTCACCGTGCTCGCGCTCGGCGGCTCCACCAATGCCATCGTGCACCTGATCGCCATCGCGCGACGGGCGGGGATCGCCCTGACGCTCGAACGCTTCGACGCGCTCGCCCGCACGACTCCGCTTCTTGCCAACATCCGGCCGGCCGGCAAGTACCTCATGGAGGACTTCTACTATGCAGGCGGCCTGCGTGCATTGCTGCGCACCTTGGGCGAGCGGCTGACCGGCGACGCCATGACCGTGAACGGCAGCACGATCGGCGCCAACGTCGCCGACGCCGTCGTGCATCAGCCCGACGTGATTCGCGCTCCGCACGAGGCGCTGGTTGCGCAGGACAGCCTGGCGATCCTGCACGGCAATCTCGCGCCCGACGGCGCGGTCATCAAGCCCGCCGCCGCCGAAGCGCGTCTCCTGCAGCACACGGGTCCCGCGGTCGTGTTCGAGAACTACAACGACATGGCCGCGCGCCTGGACGATCCGGAACTCGACGTGACGCCAGACTCGGTTCTGGTGCTCAAGAGTGCCGGCCCGCTCGGCGCCCCGGGCATGCCGGAGTGGGGCCAGCTGCCGCTTCCCCGGAAGATCCTCGAGCAGGGCATCCGCGACATGGTGCGCATTTCCGATGCCCGCATGAGCGGCACGAGCTATGGCGCCTGCGTGCTGCACGTCACGCCCGAGTCGCACGTGGGCGGTCCGCTCGCGCTGGTGCGCGATGGCGACCTGATCGAGCTCGACGTGCCTGCGCGCCGGCTGGAGCTCAAGGTTTCGGAGGCGGAGCTCGCCGCGCGCCGCGCCGCATGGCAGGCCCCCGCGCCGCATTACGCGCGCGGTTTCGGCGCGCTGTATCAACAGCATATCCGGCAGGCCAACGAGGGCTGCGACTTCGATTTTCTCGAAGGCACGGCGGCGACGCCGGATCCGGAAATCCATTGACCCGAACACACCGATGAAGACCATTCCGGCATCGAAGCTCGTCGCATTCGTCGCCGCCATCATGCACGGCGGCGGCTGCAACAGTCGCGAAGCCGAGGTGGTCGCGCGGCGACTCGTCGACTCCAATCTCGTCGGCCATGATTCGCATGGCGTGCTGCGCGTCGAGCAAGTATCTGGAATGGGTCCGCGAGGGCAACCTGCGGCCCAACCAGACAGCCACGGTGGTGTTCGAAAGCGACACGATCGCGATCATCGATGGCAACCTCGGCTTCGGCCAGGTCGTCGGCGAATTCGCCACCAATCTGGGCATCGGCAAGGCCGCCAGATCGGGCATTGCGATGGTGGGATTGCGCAATTGCGGCCATCTCGGCCGGGTCGGCGATTGGGCCGAAATGGCCGCACACGCCGGACAGGTGTCGCTGCATTTCCTCAATACGTCGGGCGCGCAGCGCGTGGCGCCGTTCGGTGGCAGCGACCGCCGGCTCTCGACCAATCCGATCGCGATCGGCGTGCCGGTGACCGGCGCCGAGCCGGTGATCCTCGACGTGACGACCTCGACGGTCGCCGAAGGCAAGCTCATGGTCGCCCTGAACAAGGGCGAGCAGGTACCCGATGGCTGGATCATCGACAAGCGCGGCCAGCCGACGACCGATCCGAAGGATTTCTACGACGGCGGCGCGCTCCTGACCGTGGGTGCGCACAAAGGCTCCGGTCTGTCGATGATCACCGACCTCCTGGCCGGTGCCATCTCCACCGGCAAGAGCTCGGACCCCGACGATCCGGTACTGCGCAACAACATGCTGTCGATCTTCATCGCGCCAACGATCTACGATCCCGGTGGCAGCGTGTTGCGCGAGGCGCGTCGCTTCCTCGACTGGGTGAAGGCGTCGCCGCCGGCGCAGCCCGGTGTACCCGTGCTCGCTCCCGGCGATGTCGAGCGGCGCACCCGCGAGGCGCGGCTCGCCGATGGCATTCCCATCGACGAAAAGACGTGGGCGGACCTGATCGGCGCCGCGGCATCGGTCGGCATCGACATCACGCGCGCTGAAGCGCTGGTCGGCCACCCGGTTTAGTCGCACAATCGGCGGCGCGCGATCGGGTCGGATGGCCCGTCGCCTTTCATCCATCGAAGGAGCTGCATGAACCGTCGTTGCCTCGTCCTTGCCGGCCTTGTCCTCGCCTGCTGCACCTCGCTCGCCTCGGCGCAGGCATGGCCGAGCAAACCCGTTCGCTGGATCGTGCCGTTCGCGCCCGGCGGGACCACCGACATCCTGGCGCGCACCATCGGCGAGAAGCTCAGTGTCGCGCTCGGACAGCCGGTGATCATCGACAACCGGCCGGGAGCGGGCGGGGGCGTCGGTGCGGAGCTCGCGGCAAAGTCGGCGCCGGATGGATACACGCTGGTCGGCGGCACCATCAGCACGCACGCGATCAACGCGTCGCTGTACAGCAAGCTCCCGTACGATCCGGTGAAGGACTTCGCCCCCATCACCCTGATCGCGCGCCTGCCCAACATGCTCGTGATCAATCCCAGGATCCCGGCCAACAACGTGCGCGAGCTCATCGCGCTCATGAAGGCCAAGCCGGGCACGTTCAGCTTCGCCTCCAGCGGCAACGGCACGTCGCAGCACCTTTCGGGTGAACTGTTCAAGAGCATGGCCGGGGTCGAGATGCAGCACATCCCGTACAAGGGCAGTCCGCCGGCGCTGCAGGACGTCGTTGCCGGACAGGTGTCGATGACCTTCGACAACATCACGACCGCATGGCCCCTCGCCAAAGGCGGCCAGTTGCGCGCGCTCGCGGTCACCACGGCGAAGCGCTCACCCGTCGCACCCGACGTGCCTACGCTCGCCGAAGCCGGACTGACCGGTTACGAGATCGGCTCGTGGCAGGGTGTGTTCGCGCCAGCCGGCACGCCGCCCGAGATCATCCGCAGGCTCAACACCGAGATCGTGAAGATCATCAACATGCCGGACGTACGCGACAAGCTGCTGGGACTCGGCGCCGAGCCCGTCGGCGATACGCCCGAGGAATTCGCCGCACTCGTGCGCACGGAAGTCGTCAAGTGGGCGGACGTGGTGAAGAAGTCCGGCGCACGCGTCGACTGAATCGCCATGAACGCGGACGCGGAGCTCTTTCCCGGGTTCGCCGCGCGTCGCGTCGTTACCTCCGGCGCCGAGATTGCGTGCGTGGTGGGCGGCAGCGGTCCGCCGCTGCTGCTCCTGCATGGTTATCCGCAGACGCACGCGATGTGGCACAGGATCGCGGCGCAACTCGCGGAGCGGTTCACGGTCGTTGCAAGCGATCTGCGCGGCTACGGCGACTCGTCGAAACCCGAAGGCGGTCCGCGCCACGAGAATTATTCCAAGCGGGCGATGGCGGCGGACCAGGTGGAAGTCATGCGGGCGCTCGGCTTCGTGCGCTTCCGTCTCGCGGGACACGATCGCGGCGCGCGGGTGGCGCACCGGCTGACGCTCGATCATCCGCATGCCGTGGAACGCCTGGCCGTACTCGACATCTCGCCCACGCGCATCATGTACGGCCGGACCGACAAGGCCTTCGCGACCGCGTATTACCACTGGTTCTTTCTCATCCAGCCGTTCGACCTGCCGGAACGTTTGATCGGCGCGGATCCGGTTTATTACCTGCACAAGAAGATCGGTGGCTGGTCGCGCGGCATGACGTACTTCGATCCCCGCGCGCTGGCCGAATACGAGCGCTGTTTCTGCAACCCGGCGACGATCCATGCGAGCTGCGAGGATTACCGCGCGGCCGCGGCGATCGATCTCGAGCACGACGCCGCGGATGCCGACAGCCGCATCGAATGTCCGGTGCTTGCACTCTGGGGTGACGAAGGCGTCGTGAACCGCCTGTTCAAGCCGCTGGACGATTGGCGCTCCGTCGCCAGTGACGTACGCGGGCGGGCACTTCGGTCCGGACACTTTCTCGCGGAAGAGGCGCCCGAGGATACGCTGCAGGAGCTCCTGAGCTTCTTCGCCTGACCGGACGCGGTTGGTTCAGTCTATTGGTTCGTGTCCCGCGTGGACACACGCGGAATCAGTTGCTTGCCGACCCGTGCGACAAATTGGTTTGCGCTGGATCAATTCGCCGATCCTTACACTTGCGAACGTCGCTCGCGGCACCACGCTGACGGTCGCCGCAACGCCTTCATCAATCGCATGAAACCAAAGGTTTTGTTGTGAGGCCGGATTTTCGGCACGATCTATGCGGGCGGTAATGATGATTTAGCAGTGGAGTTGTTCGCGAGCGAACAACGGAAGCAAAAGAGGGAACACGGCGCGAGAAAGTCACCTTCGCGCGGTCCGAACCGCCTCCCGATAAAGACTCCCGTGGCATTTCGCCGCTTCACCACAACGGTTGGGATTGCAACGCACGACCCTCGCTCGAACGCCGACGCTACGAACCGATGCGCTGATCGAATTCGTAAGCCGACGCGTGGCCATTGCAATGCGGATTCCAGGAAATTGGAGCGTGCAATGAGAACGTTCGTTAAGGTGTTTTCCTTTCTTGTTCTTGTCGCAGCGAGCGGTGCGGTGCAGGCCGGGCCGATTGGCACCTATGACAGCTACGGCGTCTGGTTTGACCGCGACGGGGTGGACGCGAGCCAAGCCGCCTCTTGGGGCGCGGTCAACGGCGGCACATACAACACCGGGGGCATCTACGACGTCGTTATCGACTACCACGCGCTGAGCGCCACCTCAGCCACGATGTTCGCCACGATCAATGGCATCCAGCAGGGATTCTGGGACAACGGCTATGCGACTCCTGCGCCGAATATCTACCCGGCCGGCCTGAGTTTCACGGGCGATATGACAAACATGCTGGTCTTTGATTGGCTGATTGGCTGGGGATCAGAAAAGCGGCACGGCTGTGTTTGAGAACATCACAGCGAGCGGAACACGATTCAGCAGGATCAACTACGCCAAGGAATTATGGCAATGTAACAATAGACAGCATCTGCAAACCCTGCTCCTTTTGTTAATGTCGTTTGTCCGTACCCGCCGGTGGGATTTGACAGCAAGGCGACCTGACACTGTCGTACACGGCGGATCTGAGCGGGGTTATCGGAACCGGACGCACAACGGACCGCATTTGATTGCCCAGATCGGCTTGCTGCGACTCCAGTAGGCTATTCGGGACTCGTTGGCCGGGGGATGATGGGCAACGTGGTGGATAACTCGAGTGCTAATGACGGCAGTTTGAACTACAACGACAAGTTTGACCTTCAGAGGCTCGGTAGCACCGACGAGCTTGCCTATGACGTGACCGTTCCCGAACCGGCGACGCTCGCCCTTCTCGCCCTCGGCCTCGTCGGACTCGGCTTCTCGCGCCGCAAGCAGTAATCGATTCAGCGCCAGCACAGGCCCCGCTCCGGCGGGGCTTGTTGCTTGTATACGGCGCGCGTGAGCGGTCGCGCCGCTGTTCCTCCGCCCGAGAACGTGCCGCATCGCGCCGGTTGGCGACCGCACCCACTTCAACGCTGCCCGCTCTTGCTCCCACTCCTGCCGCTCGCGTTTAAGCGGCACGCCAATGGTGGGCATCGGAGGAGCGATTCGACGGGCGCGCTTGGGCAGCAGCAGCGCACGAGTCGATGCGATTGACTTTGGTCAAGCCGCGATCCCCTCGATGCCCCAGCATCGGAGTGACAGGGGGTTTCGTGGGAGTCGGCCGTCGGAAAGCCTGACCCGCAATGCTCCGTGACCGTCCGATGCGTGATGACTGCCGAGAACACTGCGCAACTGACCATCGGTCCGGCGGCGACCCCCGATGCGACAACCGTGGAAATGCGCTGCGCGGGCACATGGACGGTGCATGCGCTGGCCGAGCTCGACCGGCACATGCAGACGCTGTCGTGGCCTGGCCGCGGCGAGGTGATCCTGGATGGCTCGGCGCTGTCGTCGCTCGATACCTCGGGGGCCTGGCTGTTGCATCGGACGATGCGCCAGCTGGAGAAGCAGGGGTGCACCGTCAGCACGCGCGGCTTGCGGCCGGAGTTCGCATCCCTGCTGCAACTCGTTGCGTCGCGCGAGCTTCCGACCGAGCCTTCGACGGCGGCGGCGCCGGGCTGGCTTGCCCGGGTGGGCCGCCATGCCCTGTACGGGATGATCGGTGCCGGCGATTACCTCGCGTTCGTCGGCGAAAGCGCCATCGTGCTGCTTCGCTCGGCCGTGCAACCACGGCGCCTGCGTTGGCGCGTCATCCTCCACAACATGCAGGTCGCCGGGGTGGACGCGCTGCCGATCACCGGCTTCCTCTCGTTCCTCATGGGCATCGTGATCGCCTATCAGGGTGCTGACCAGCTGCAGCGTCTCGGCGCGAACATCTTCATCGTCGATCTGGTCGGCCTGGCGATGCTGCGGGAGCTGTCGCCGCTGCTGACGGCCATCATCGTCGCCGGTCGATCGGGATCGGCATTCACGGCGCAGATCGGCACGATGAAGGTCACGGAGGAAATCGACGCGTTGCGCACCATCGGCGTCGGTGCCCAGGAACAGCTGGTGCTCCCGAAGATCGTGGCGCTCGTCATCGTGCTGCCGTTGCTCACGGTCTATACCGACATCACCGGTGTGTTGGGCGGCATGGTCATGGCGCGGGCCAAGCTCGACATCACCTTCGACGCCTTCCTCGATCGCCTCCACGAGGCCATTGCCCTGTCATCGTACTGGACCGGCATCAGCAAGGCGCCCGTGTTCGCGGCCATCATCGCACTGGTCGGGTGCTACCGCGGGTTTCATGTCACCGGCAGCGCCGAAAGCGTCGGCGAGCAGACGACCATGAGCGTCGTGCAGTCGATCTTTCTCGTGATCGCCACCGACGCCCTGTTCTCCATTCTCTTCATCTGGCTCGACCTGTGACTGCCGCGATCGAACAAGAAGGGAAGGGCAATGCCGTCATCGAGGTGCGCGATGTCAACACCGCCTTCGGCACCGCCGTCGTGCACGAGAACGTCAGCCTGTCGGTATGCAAGGGGGAGATCTTCGCGCTGGTCGGAGGAAGCGGGACGGGCAAGTCGACATTGCTGCGGGAAGTCATTCTCCTGCAAGCACCTGCCTCGGGCTCGATCCGGGTCTTCGGCCAGGAAGTCGTCGGGCTCTCCGACGACGAAGCACTGCCGCTGCGCCGCCGCTGGGGCGTGATGTTCGAGCGCGGCGCCCTTTTCAGCTCCCTCACCGTGGCGGAAAACGTCGGGATGGTGCTGCACGAACATACCCACCTCGGCGCGCGCCTCATCCAGGAGATCGCCGCGGTGAAGATCGCGCTTACCGGATTACCGCCTGACGCGGGGCCCAAGTACCCGAGCGAGCTGAGCGGCGGGATGCGCAAGCGCGCGTCGCTCGCCCGCGCGCTCGCCCTCGATCCGGAGCTGCTGTTCCTGGACGAGCCCACCGCGGGACTCGATCCGCTCAGCGCTACCGGCATCGACGAGCTCGTGCGCAGTCTGCGCGACGGACTTGGGCTGACGATCATGATGGTGACGCACGATCTCGATCTGCTTTGGCGCGCTGCGGACCGGGTCGCGGTGCTCGGCAGGAACCGCATCGTGGGGACCGGCACGATGACCGAGCTCTCGCAATCGGACGATCCGCTCGTCAGGCAATACTTCTACGGGCCGCGCGGTCGCGCCGCGCGTCAGCAGGCATGGAAGCAAGAGTAAATCTCGCTGCAGTCGGCATTTTCGTCATTGTGCTGACGATCACGGCCATTGCGAGCGTGCTCTATCTGAGCAGCGGCCAATATCACCGCAAGAGCTACGAAACGTATCAGACCTACATGACGGATTCGGTATCGGGCCTCAACGTCAACGCCCCGGTACGTTACCGCGGTGTCGATGTCGGTCGGGTGCGCGCGATTGCGCTGGCGCCGGGGAACGTGGAGCTGGTGCAGATCACGCTCGATATCCAGACCGGAACGCCGGTGAAGGAGGATACGCTGGCCGTTCTGGAAAGCCAGGGGTTGACCGGCATCGCTTTCGTCAACCTGACGGCAGGGCGCCGCGACTCACCGACGCTGTCGGCCAAACCGGGCGAGGAGTATCCGGTGATCGCTGCCGGGCATTCGCTCTTCAGCCGCCTCGAATCGTCGATTCCGGTTCTCCTGGCCGGACTCGGCCGGGTGAGCGACAACGTGAATGCCACGCTGGACGACGACAACCGGCGCGCCCTGAAGAGAATGCTGGCGGATCTCGAAGTGGTCTCGCGCACGCTGGCCGCGCGCTCGGCGGTGATCGACTCGACCCTCGCTAATGCAGCACACGCGGCCAGCAACTCGGCGCGCTTTACCGAGGCGCTGCCGCAACTCGTGCAGCGCGTGGAGCGCAGCGCCGACGCGTTCGACCGCATGTCGGACGCCCTGGGTAACGCAGGAACGAGCGCCACCGGGACCATCCAGAGCACCCGGGCCGACCTGCAGCGGTTCACGGACGAGACGCTGCCGGAAATCCGCGAGCTGGTCACGGAGCTGCGACAGATGACCGCCACCCTGCAGCGGGTCACTGACAAGGTGGAACGCAATCCGAGCACGCTGCTCTACCAGGCTCCCGCCACACGGCGTGGACCCGGGGAATGAGCCGGCCGCGATACGGTGACATGCGCGATGAAAAACCCACCCGCGAGCGAGCAGTGAATCGAGCGAATGGACCGCACCTCCTGACGAGAGCTGCAGGAATGCTCACCCTGGCGATCCTGCTGGGTGGCTGCAGCACGCTGCTGCCGACACAGCTCCCGGATCCCAACCTGCACGTGCTTGCCGCGGTGCCGATCGCGAAGACCGAGACCACGCGGCGAGACGTCGTGCTCGAAGTCAGCGTACCGCGCGCCTCACCCGGCTTCGACACGCCGCGCATGGCCTACGTGAAAACGCCATTCGAGCTGGACTATTTTGCCGACAACCGCTGGGCGGAAGCGCCGGCACGCATGCTTGGTCCACTGCTCACCCACGCACTCGAGCAATCGGGCGCCTTCCGGGCCGTGGTGCAGGCGCCGAGCATCGTTCCCGCGGATGTGCGCGTCGTGACCGAGCTCATCCGCTTGCAGCAGGATTTCACCGCACGGCCAAGCCGGGTCGAACTCACGGTGCGTGTTCAGCTGGTCGATGTTCGCGCCAGGCGCGTGCTCGCGACGAGATTGTTGGAGGCAGTGGAGACGGCCGCGAGCGAGGATCCACGAGGCGGCGTTGCCGCCGCCAACGCAGCGCTGCGGCGTGTGCTGGAGGAGATCGTCGACTTCTGCATGACCGCCACGGCCAATCCACCGGCACGTGGTCTCGCGGCGCCTTGATCGCGCGAGCCACCGGGTGCTCGGCGCGGGTCTACAGGCGTGTTCGCTGCGGACCATTGGCCACGACCGACGTGACCTCGCGTTCGACTTGTATACTTTGGAGAGTGCCAAGTCGCATGACGGAGAACGAGTCGTGAGAATTACTGCAGCCGAGATCATCGTCACCAGTCCGGATCGCAATTTCGTATCCCTCAAGATCACTACAGACGAGGGGTATACGGGCCTGGGCGACGCCACACTCAACGGGCGCGAACTGGCCGTGGTGAGCTACCTCAAGGACCATGTGGCGCCCCTGCTCATCGGCAAGGATCCGCACCGCATCGAGGACACCTGGCAATTCCTGTACCGCAGCGCGTACTGGCGTCGCGGCCCCGTGACCATGGCCGCGATCGCCGCCGTCGACGTTGCCCTGTGGGACATCAAGGCAAAGGCGGCGAACATGCCGCTCTATCAACTGCTGGGCGGAGCGAGCCGCACCGGATGCCTGGCCTACGGACATGCCAGCGGCAAGGATCTTCCCGAACTCTTCGACTCGGTGCGCCGGCATCTCGCACAGGGCTACCGGGCGATCAGAATCCAAACAGGTGTGCCGGGACTCAAGGCCATCTACGGCGTTGCGTCCAATGCGGTCGCTTCGGGAAACGTCGGCAAGCGCTACGATCACGAACCGGCCCAGCGTGCGCCGGAGCCTGCAGAAGAGGACTGGGACACCAGAGCGTATCTACGGCACATCCCGGGTGTGTTCGAAGCAGTGCGCGCAGAATTCGGTCCGGAACTTCCGCTGCTGCACGACGGACATCACCGGATGACGCCCATCCAGGCGGCAAGGCTCGGCAAATCGCTGGAGCCATTCGACCTGTTCTGGCTGGAAGACTGCACGCCGGCGGAAAATCAGGAAGCGTTGCGGCTGGTGCGGCGCCACACCATCACGCCGCTGGCGATCGGCGAAGTGTTCAACACGGTCTGGGACTATCAGACCTTGATTCGCGAGCAGCTGATCGACTACGTGCGCAGCGCCGTAACGCACACCGGCGGCATCTCGGCCATGAAGAAGCTCATGGACTTTGCCGCCCAGTATCAGATCAAGTCCGGCATCCACGGGCCAACCGACATATCCCCGATCGGCATGGCCGCGGCCATGCACCTCGGACTGGCCATCCACAACTTCGGCATCCAGGAATACATGCAGCATGGCGAGGCGACCAACCGGGTATTCGAGCAGTCGTTCACCTTCAACGACGGTTTGCTCCATCCCGGAGAAAAGCCTGGCCTCGGCGTGGAGCTCAATATCGATGAAGCGGGCAAGTACCCGTACCAGACGGCCTACTTGCCGTTCAACCGGTTGAGCGACGGCACCGTGCACGACTGGTGAGCGAACGGAAGCAAGGGGACGATCCGCTTTGCCATAGGGTGCGATCGATTTGTCGTACACGCCGCTCGACTTCCCTTGTGATGGCAGGAAGCATCGTCATCGCGCCACGAACGCTCCATTGAATGGGGATTCAGCATGCCACGCAGCATTCTTCCTGATGCTTCCATCCATCCGGCAATCCGGCAGAAAGTGGCGGATAACCATGCCGACATCGTGCGCGAGGTACGGAACGCCGTTGCGGCCCACGACATCGTCATCGTAGGCATGCGACAGAACCCCTTCCCGCGAAAGGCACGCAAAGCACTGGATAGCGTCGGAATGCCGTACAAGTATCTGGAGTACGGCAGTTATTTCGGCGAGTGGAGGCGGCGCAGCGCGCTCAAGATGTGGACGGGCTGGCCGACCTTCCCGATGGTATTCGTCAAAGGAGTGCTGGTGGGTGGAGCAAACGACTTACGGCACCTGATCGCCAGTGGCGAGTTGACCCGCATGCTGGCTGGCGCACGCCCTGCCGACCTCGCGTGAGTCGTGTCATGGGGCGTTCTCGGAGCGACGACGCGTGGCGTCGGTGGTCGGGCGCCGCTGGCGATGCGCCCCTGGCCTGAACGCCCGGGCGCGCAGTAGATCAGACCGGCGCGGCGCGGCCTGCGGAAGATGGGGCGCAAAGGCTTTGCCCGCGGACCCTCAGGACCCGGGCGTTATGTGCGGTGCCGCACAGACGCGCAAAGAGAATCCGTCGATGCTTTCAGACTGGTGCTGCCATAGCGCATGGCCGCCAGCCCCAAGTCGGCGGAGAAGCCTCATGGACGCGAGCATTGATGAGTTGCTGGATCAACTGCAAGCGCATTGGCTGTCCGCCGTGGAATTCGGTAGACCTGGCGGCAGTGCGGATGGCGCACTGTTCCGCATTTGCTACGGACCGACTGTAGGCGGGATGCAGTTCTCCCTGGCGAAGCTTCAGCAAGGTGCGGCCCGACACGCGATGTACTTCGTTCCCGAGGCCCGCGAAGAGCTCAAGCGACAGATCGCCATCCTCATGGACGCGTTCGAGCAACCCGACGCGGTGGACGTGCCGCCGCGAGAGCGGGCCGGCGGGCGCGGTGGCAAAGCACCTGGATCGGTGCACCAGCTTTACCCGGTGAGCGACGAGTGGAGGCATAGCGCGAGGTAAGCGAGCATGGTCTCTGCATGGTGGTTGCCACTCGTGTTGGCTGCAGGAGTGTTCATCGGGATGCTCCTCCTCGCGATCCTGAGCATGTTGCGCCCGGACGCAGGCCAAGTGCAGCAGGAAGAGCGGGCGGGGCGCCCCCATCGCGCTGGTGGGTGACCGCACTTAGCCCGGCGTCTCGGCGTCGTCGACACGCCATGCCGCGATGACCTGATCGAGGCCTTTACGATAGTCAGCGAATCTCGGCCGCCATCCCGGCACGCGAGGTGCCGGCACGGCCGGCGGCATGGCCAACGCGGTCTGCTGCATGTGCTCCTCGCGAATGATCAATCCGGCGAGGACCTTCGAGAACAGCGGGAGGTGCAACGGTGTCGCGCGACCCACACGGTGGGCGAACGAGTCCATGAACTTCACGAACGGAATCGCCCGGCCGTCCGTCGCGTAATAAATCGTTCCCGCGTTGCGTGACTTCGCGGCGGCGAGAAGCGCCGAAGCGGCGTCGAACTGGTGGAGATGATACTGCCGCGCCGTGGCGGGTCCGCACCAGTAGGGTCGGCCCAAGCGAAAGGCCTTCCGATAGGCGCGCAGGTCCGCGCTCTCCGGGCCATACAGATAGCCCAGTCGCACGACACATGCGGGCATCGGACCCGACAGGACCAGTGCTTCGCATTCAAGGATCGCGTCGACGCACGATCGCAGGGGCGCGTCGAGCTGAGCGCCGTGTTCGACCGCGGTCACGAACGCGAAGCTCGCATGTACCAACAGCGTTGCGTCGCTCAGACGAGCGGTCCGCATCGCCCGGCGGGTTTCAGCCAGTGCGCTCCGCGGGAAATCCTTCCATGCATGTCCGTCGTGAAGCAGTGTGTTCGCCCGTTGTCCGGCAAGGTTGACGTGGATCGAGCCCCGCCCGGCACCCGGTACAAAACGCGCGAGGACGCGGCCCAGTTCCAGTCGCGCCCCGGTAATGGACACGTTCATCCTCATGCTCCTATCTTCCTTCATGGAAGCAGTCACTCTCTACATCATTCGGCAGATAGCAATGGTCCGGTGCACGAGCGGACATGGACGACCTTCATCGAAGCGCGGGGTTGCTTTCGCCTGTCCCGTGGTGCCGATGTCGCACCGGACCGCGTTGAAAGCGCGCCTGATCCGGTAACACCCCAGCCGGCACGGTGAGTGTCCGGACCGCGCGAGCGAGCCGGAACGCAGGCGAGACACGCGACATCCAATGTTCGTTCGCTTCCTTCACGGGCACCGCACTGCGTGGTGCCGCGCGAGCACACCATGTCCGCACGTTCTATTCCCCGAGACCAACAATAATCGCCAATGCGCGCTACCGAACCGACGGTTCCGGCGCGACGCACGAAAAGGGTAAGTGCGCACTCCTGTAGTCGACGATCCATTCGATTGGGATGATCTCCATGCCACGCACATCAGGGTTTCAGTCATCAGCATCGGTTTCAATTGGGTTTGCGCTTCTCGTCGGCGTTGCTCCGATGTCAGCGACCAACGCGCATGCTCACCCGCAAGCATCGCAGATGGCGTCGGCCGATCGGGGAATCGAAGCCGGCGCCCACGCGCAGCGCACGATCGAAGAAGGCAGGCAGATTTTTCGTTACGACACCTTCGGTGACGAGCAATTGTGGACCAGCGTATTGCGGATGCAGGAAGTGATCGCGACGCTCCCTCCGGCGACCGCGCTGGCGGTGGGACTCAAGGTCGATGTGGACGCGTTGCCGCAAGAAGTCCTCGCCGCCCTTCGTGCGGGTCAGGTCGACCTGACCGACCCCGCTGTCACCATCGAGTTGCTACGGCTGAATGCGGTAGTCGGGGTCCGCGGCACAGTCAGTAACACGGGGCAACTGACCAGCGTTGGCGTGACGTGCGCCCTTTGCCATTCCTCGGTCGACAACTCGTTCACCACGGGCATCGGCAGACGGCTGGACGGCTGGGCGAATACCAGCCTGAACGTCGGGGCGATCGTCGCCCTCTCGCCTGCCGTGGATGCGGCCACCAAGGCAGCGTTCAACGCTTGGGGGCCAGGGAGATACGATCCCCGCCACCACGCATTCGACGGCACGAACCTGATCCCGTTGAACAGTCCCTCGGTGCCGATTGTCATCCCACCGATCTATGGATTGAAGGGGGTGGGCTTCGAGACCTTCAGCGCCGATGGGCCCATCTCGTATTGGAACAGCTACGTGGGCGTCGGACAGATGGGTGGGCACGGCAGCTTCAGTGACGCCCGCCTGGGACTGTTCATCACGCAGACGCCGGATCTCGTCACTCCGAAGCTGCCTGCGCTCCTGGCGTATCAACTGAGCTTGCGCACGCCGGAACCTCCGACAGGCAGTTTCGACAGCAAGGCTGCGGAGCGCGGCAAGCGCTTGTTCCGCGGCGAAGCCGGATGCGCATCGTGCCATCAGTCGCCCAACTTCACGGACGTGCTGAGCGGACCCACGCGGACCGAACCGTTCCTGCACGACCCGGCCGAAGTCGGCATGAATCCCGATTACGCCGACAGGACGGCCACGGGACAATACCGTACGACGCCGTTACGAGGTCTTTGGCAGCACCCTCCGTACTTTCATGACGGAAGCGCGCCCGATCTCCTCGCGGTGGTCAATCACTACGACGACCTGTTCGGGCTCGGACTCAGCGGCGCACAGAAAGCCGATCTGGTCGAGTTCCTGAAGTCGCTGTGAGCCTCTGGCTGGCGGGTGCGGCCCGTCCAGGCCCGCCCACTGGCAGCGCTCGCTGCCCCAGATCGCGACTATTGACTCTGTGGTGATGTCCCGTAAGAACGCGGGAAGAGTATCCGGAGGGTCGTGCCTTCCCCCGGATTGGACTCCATTTCCATGGTGGCATCCAGTAACTCGCACAGGCGCTTGACGATCGACAAGCCGATGCCTTCCCCTCGCTCCTGATCGACTGGACCGCTGTGGTAATCGGCAGCACGCGACAGCGGGGGTTCGGCGGCAGCCTGCGCCCCGTCGCCTTGGCGCGCAGTCTCCTCGACGTTTCGTGCTTCGTCGGTAGCTTCTTCCAGCGCGCCCGCCATGGGAGCGCCGGGGCCGGCATGAAAGCCGGGCCCGGTGTCCTGCACACACAGCATCCAGCGGTTTGCGTCGTTTGTCCTGCTGTCGCCCCAGCTGACCGTCACACCACCGTGGGACGTGTACTTGATGGCGTTGAGCAACAGATTCTGGGCGATACGCTGCACCTTGATGGCATCACCTTCCACCACCAACCGAGGAGGACCCTCCGCGTTCAAATACAGGTCGCGCTCTTTTGCCAAGGGCTGCATCCGCTCGCATAACTCTCCCAGCACCGCGGTGGCGTCGAAGGGCTTCACCTGACGCTGTTCATGGCCCGCTTGCAGCCGTGCAAGGTTCGTCACATCCTCGAGCAGGGAATGCAACGACGAAACGTTCTTGTTGAGCATCCGAAGGAAGATGTCGCGTGAGCCTTCCGAGGCGCCTTGCAGGCTCAACCCTGCGGTCGCGTTGACCACCACCCCGAGATTGCCGCGCAGGTCGTGTGCAGCCTCCCGCCACAGGTCGGAACGTTGGCGCTCCAGATCGCGCAATTGTTCCAACGCCTGTTCCAGGTCCCGGACGTGTCCCTTGGCCTCGATCTGTTGCAGGTGGAAGTATTGCGCCGTGCTCTCACCGACGCCGTCGGTGCAGATTTCGGCCCACGCGCGGCGGGCAGTGGACATCACAGCGGCTTCCACGCCCGGATGGGAAGAGGCGTAGCTTTCCAGTTCGTCCGCCACGCACAACTGCAGCCGGCCCCACTCGCGGGTCACTTCGCGCAGGTCATAGCCTTGCTGCCAGCGCTGCAGGCCGTGGGCTGCAGCGTTGTTCTTGTGCTCCATCCTGTAGGCGGGACCCTGCCCGGCAGCGCCAGCCCGCAACCTTTCGCCGAACCTATCCAGCAATTCCGGAATGTGATCGTTCAGTTGCGTCCGGGGGAGCGAGGCGCCCGTAGTCAGTTCTGGATCGCGATCGACCACTTTGCGCCATGCCCGCAGGATGGCGTCGCGCCGTGCGGTCAAGTGCGCCGCGAGTGCCGCCAGTTGCTCGTCGATCTTCTGCGCGTGATCCATCGTTCACCCGCGAACATGCGGGCCCCCATTGCTGCTCGATCGATGCGAGCGAGGCTCGATTGTACCCAAAGCGTCGCGCGTCCCCACACGAGGCGACCGGGGAGCGATCCGGACGCTGGGGTGGCACCCGACGGGGCGGAGGCTTCCGACGACTGCTGGTCGCCGTACATCGAAGCGAACGAAGGGCGGAGTTATTGCTGACAGACCGGGTCGCGTTGTGAATAATCGCAGATGTCCAGCGCGATCTTCCGCTGACGTCCCCAATCATCGACATGAGGAACCATGGCCACGCGTCGTACGACAATGAGAAGCGGATCGGGCACCAAGCTCTACGCAGTCCGTGACGAGAGCGGCAAGTTCAAGGACATCCAGACCTTCAAGCGCGCCCACGGCGCGGACCTGCGCCACAAGTCCAAGGCGGAGAAGGAGGCTGCGCAGGGGCCCATCGAGAAGGGGGTCAAGAGAGCAGCGAAGGACGCCGTCAAGTCCGTGAAGAACTCGGTGAGGGGCGCCGTCGCTGCGGTGAAGAGGGCAGCGAAACGAGCTGTCAGGCAGGTTTCGGGCCCTCCAGCAGCGCGGAAGACGACCGTGACGGCGATCGCCAAGAAAGCTGTCCGTACGCCGCGTCCGAAAACGACCGTGAAGCAGGCGGTGCGGAAGTCCACCACGAAGCGGCGGACAAAGCGCAGCTGACGCGCGCGGGGATCATCCCCTTGCGGCGCGCCGCGTCGCAGGCCAACTTCGACCGTTTTGGACCGCTGAGACGGCGTGGAGGAGCGCCCGCGCACGCGGGGCGGTGAACAGCCCGCCAGTGGGCGCTCTACTCGGTCGGCGCCGTGGTTCGCCCGGATGCGTCAACCGGATTTCTTCTTCCGCCGGGCCGATGGGGAGATGGTCCCGCCGGTCCAGAAGCGGATGGTCTGCCTGGTTGCATCCGCCATGAGCATTGCTAGCTGACGTTTTCCTTCGGCGGTCGCCCGGCTGCGCGCCGAGCCCAGCACCGTATTGGCACCGATCAGCCACATGCTCATGAGCGGGTTCCTCTTCATCCACGGATTCTTCATGTCGATGTCCAGTCGCGCCGCTGCCCGGCCGGCATGTCAATCAAGCTTGCTGCACCTGGGTGGCGGAGCGGTACACATCCTTGCCGGCCGTTGCCCATTCACGTTGCAGGTACGTCCCGTCTTCCTCCGATCGTGGTCGTACGTCCATCACGATGCCGCCGGATTCTGCACCTGCCCGGTCGGGAAACAATGAAGGGCGACACGATGGACTCGAATTCTGAAACGATCGTCACGGGATTGAAGTGGGAGCCGCATGCTGGGGCGCGCGCTTCGAACTGGATGTAAGGCGACCGCACGATGTCTGTAAGGCACGGAGCGCACACGCGCAATTGGCCGGGTGCAACGGCCGATGCGGCAGCGCGTGGGTCCATTTCGGCACCGCGACTAGCACCGGTAAGGATCAGTTGCTTTGGCCCCCATCGACCGTCGCCACTCGAGGCCGTAGTCGCTGACTACCAAAGAACCGCAGCATTTCTTCCGAGGCGTCCGGTCCACTCGGATCGCTGAAGCTCGCGCCGGCCTGGCCTCCGGACCATGCGTGACCACCCTCGCTTATCTCCCAGTGCTCCGCGCACACCTGACCGCGGGCGCCGGTAAACACGGTTTGAACGTATTCCCGGCCGTCCCCTTCGAATTGGCGCGCGCGGCACCCGTCCGATGTGTCGCCAACACAGTGCTCGATGATGCGTTTGCCGTTGGACTGGTGCACGGTATTGTCGGCGTCGCCATGAAACACGATGGTCGGCGCGCGTGGTCCGATCACCTTTTCCGAACGTGGTTCGGGTCCACGACGCATGGTGTCGAGCGCGGATGCCGCATCCACCGCCACGCCATAAGCGACGCCCGAATGCACGCCGACCGCGGCGAACAGGTCCGGATACACCCGGCCCATGATCACGGCCATCGCGCCTCCCGCAGACAGTCCGCCGACGTAAATTCTCCGTCGATCGACGTCGTGCGCCGAAGCGATCTCACGAACCGCGTGGGCAATGAGCGCAGGCTCTCCCGCTCCGCGCCGCTGATGGTCTGGAACAAACCAGTTCCAGCACCGGCCTGCATTGCGCAATGTGCATTGGACGGGAAAGAACGCGAGGAAGCCCGCGACTTCGGCGTGCTCGGCCATACGGGTTGCGGTGGCGAACTCATCGGCGCTCTGGCCGCAACCGTGCAGCAGCACCAGCAGCGGAGGCTTTGCAGGCAGGTTCCTCGGGATGAACAACTTGCCGGCGACAGGGCCGCTTTCCGTATCGAACGCGACGTCCTGCCATTCGCCAGCAGTCGTGACGGCCTGCGACCACGGCGTCCCCGGTGACTCCTTGCTGGGCTTCAGCCAATCCAGTAACTCACTCATACCCCTGACCTCGAACGTGGTTTGTTGAGTCACATCGTGGCATGCTGCGCTGCAGCAAACGAGGGCAGTTGTCTTATTCGGCTGTAGGACCGGGCGATTCGCGTGGTCAGTGGCCGCTCCGCGGAATTGGTAAGTGCTTGATCCACGACGCGCATGCCGGGCAGATGCGTTTCATGGTGCCGGTCGGAGCGCGCAGCGGCCGTCGTCACGCTTCAAGTGCGGGTGATGGCATTCCGGGATGCGGTCGCGACTGATCCTCCGAGACGACGTCTTCGATAGCGTCGCGCTCGCGAACAACGTGGACGGCAATGACACGCAGCGGAGCCTGCAGCAGGTGGCGCCTCTTCATGCGACGCGGTGCCGAATCAACGCTGGCTCCGATGCTCAACCCTGCTCTTCGCACACCGCCCCGGGCGAACCACGGCGGGCAAGCTTGCACAGCATCATCAACGCCTGGAATCGTGGAGGCAATCCCACCATACGGCGGGCACACGCGACAGCTCGCCCCGACGCGACCGTCAATGCGCCGCAGTACGCTTCGTACCAGGCGCCGCACCAACGCCCTTGCAGGTACCCACAGACGACACCGTAATGGGATGTTCTCACGCGTCGTTCATCACGCAACGCAGCCCGAGGCGGCAAGCGGTGGAGAAACCTCGCTACGCGTTTGGTGGATAAGGTCGTCATGACGCGATCGGAGCCAAAGGCTGCGCCGGATCCGACGTGGTGCGAAAAGGGGCCGGACAAAGCCGACCCCTTTCAGCAACGTGTACCGGTTCGGAGAAGGGATTTACTTTGCCGTACCGGAATACGTCGACCAAGCCGCGTTGAACTCGGTCTGATCGAGCTTTCCGTCGTTGTTCTTGTCGGCACTCTGAAAGTTGAATCCTTGGAGTTTAGACACGTCTTCACTGGCGACGTAGCCCTGGTGCTTCATGCTCAGCTTGCCGAAGGCTGCAGACGCGCTGTCGGTCTTGCTCGGCAGTGCTCCCTGGGTCGGCGAAGCAGTCGAGGCGCCTGGAGTGGTAGTCATCATCCCCGAGGGGCCGGTACCGGGCGTGGCAGCCGGCGCGGCGCTGGGTGCCGCCATCGGGGGCGTTGCGGACGGCGCAGTGGACTGTGCAATGGCTGCTCCTGCACCGAGGAAAGCGGCGACTGCAACTACGAGCGAAGGATGGATGAGGTTTCGGTTCATGTCTGTTCCTTTGACGAATCACTGTGACACTCGACGGGCTGCGCCGAGCGCAGGTGCGCAGGGATCGCGCGCACCTTCGAACATAGCTGGCGCTGGAGCGGGCCACCATCGGACAACCGCGAGTCAGGTGTAGGACGCGATGCCTAAGATTTAGGCAGCTTGGTGCCCGACGATCTCGTCCACGGCCGACACGTCAAGCGCAGGCCGATCCAGCCAACGAAGAGGACCCTTGCGATCGCCGCGTGCTTGCGTCCGGCCGGCGCACCGCGGCCGTTTAGGTCCACACGCGATGACGCCGGCGCATGTATCTTCGGCGGGCTCGCCCGTTCGATCGCGGCGTGCGCCGAAACTTGCGAGCCGCTTGCGCGCCGCTCGACCTCGGTAAGACCTACACCGGCCGCTGTATTCCTAGGTGCCCGGAAACGGGTGCCGCCCCCTGGCCGCCTCTACGCGCTATCGATGGCATGCATCTCGCTTACCGAACTCGGCTGTTCGCCGGATTCAATCGTGCGCCAGCATCGTGCGGGATACCGCGCTGGCTGAACGCCATTGCGCCGATGGTCGAATGGGGTGCTCGCGCATCAACCGCGAAACCTCCGCCGCTCCTGAATCTCCCCGTCTTCGAAGAACGTTAGGACCCCGATATGCCTACGCGCAAACCCGTGAAGCCCGCAGCGAGCACCAAGCCCGCCGCACAGAAGACTCCGAAAGGGGCAACCAAGCCGACGAGCAAGGGATCCACCGCAGGAAGACCGGGCCGGGACACTTCCGAGCTCACGACCAGCGCGCGCTCCACCGTGAGCGGCCCTTCCCATTCCGACGCTGCCGGCCAGGCCGCTGCGGGCGACGCGCTCGCTGCGAAGATGAAAGGTACCCAGTCACTCGCGGTAGAGATGCCGTTCAACGCGAACAAGGCTCGAGAATACGGCGAAGCCGCACGCGTGCCCCAGGCCGGCGCCACCAACGCGCCGGACGATCCCGTGGTGACGGGCAGCACCCTCACCGAGACGACCGCCTCGGCGAAGACCGGCGATGGCGAGCCGCCCGCGGGGATCAATCCCACGAACGGCCCGCTCGATCGCGTGCGCGTCGATTCCGGCGGCCAGGCACTGACGACCAACCAGGGCGTGCCGATCGCCACCAACCAGGACTCCCTCAAGGTCGGCCTGCGCGGGCCCGCGCTCCTCGAGGACTTCATTCTGCGTGAGAAGCTCACGCACTTCGACCACGAGCGCATCCCCGAACGTGTCGTGCACGCGCGCGGATCGGGAGCGCACGGCTTCTTCGAGTGTTACGGGTCGCTCGCGGACATCACGCGCGCGTCCATCTTTGCCGAGGCGGGCAAGCGCACGCCGGTGTTCGTCCGCTTCTCGACGGTGATCGGCGAGCGCGGCTCCAAGGACACGCCGCGCGACGTGCGTGGATTCGCGGTCAAGTTCTACACCGACGAAGGCAATTGGGACCTGGTCGGCAACAACATGCCGGTGTTCTTCATCCAGGACGCGATGAAGTTTCCCGACCTCGTCCACGCGGCCAAGCCGCAGCCGCATTTCCAGATGCCGCAGGCAGCCACGGCACACGACACGTTCTGGGACTTCATCTCGCTGATGCCGGAGTCGGCGCACATGATCATGTGGGCGATGTCGGACCGGGCGATCCCGCGGAGCCTGCGGATGATGCAGGGCTTCGGCGTGCACACGTTCCGCTTCGTCAATGCCGCGGGCGAGTCGCGGTTCGTCAAGTTCCACTGGAATCCGGTGGAGGGCACGCACTCGCTGGTGTGGGACGAAGCCGTGAAGATCGGCGGTGCCGATCCCGACTTCCACCGTCGCGACCTGTGGGAGGCGATCGAGGCGGGCGCGTTCCCGGAGTGGGAGCTCGGGGTGCAGGTTTTCACCGAGGCTGAGGCTGAACGCTTTTCCTTCGACGTGCTCGATGCGACCAAGCTCGTTCCGGAGGAGCTCGTGCCGGTGCGGCCCATCGGCCGCATGGTGCTCAACCGCAATCCGGACAACTTCTTTGCCGAGACCGAGCAGGTGGCCTTCTGCACGGCGCACATCGTGCCCGGCCTCGACTTCAGCAACGATCCACTGCTCGCAGGACGCATCCACTCGTATGTGGACACGCAGATCACCCGTCTCGGCGGTCCGAACTTTCACGAGCTCCCGATCAATGCGCCGATCGCGCAGGCCCACAACAATCAGCGCGACGGCATGCATCGTCAGGCCATCCATCGCGGGCGGGTCGCGTACGAGCCGAACTCGCTCGGGGGCGGTTGCCCGTTCCAGACCGGTGCGGCCGGATTCACGTCATTCCCGCAGCCGATCAACGAGGACAAGGTGCGCGGCCGGTCGGAGAAATTCGCCGACCACTACACGCAGGCGAGGCTGTTCTTCCATAGCCAGACGCCCGTCGAGCAGGCGCACATCGTCGGCGCGCTGCGCTTCGAGCTGACGATGGTGCAGGTTCCGGCCGTGCGCCGGCGTGTGCTGGCCATGCTCGCCAACATCGACGACGGCCTGGTCGCGGGCGTTGCAGCCGGACTCGGCATGGACGTTCCGGCAGGCCTGCCGCTCGCTCTGGAGAAGCCCGCACGCCCGGAGGTCGAAGTGTCGCCGACGCTGTCGCTCTTCGCGCGCCCGGGGGACGGCAGCATCCGCACGCGGCGCATCGGCATTCTCGTGGCCGATGGCATCGACATCGCCGCGGCAACGGCGCTCCACGCCCGTTTGACTGAGCTCGGCGCCGTACCGCGTTATGTGGGGGCTACGCTCGGTCCCGTGGAGGGCGACGATGGCACGACGATCGAGGTCGAGGTCACGCTGGAAACGATGCCTTCGGTGCTGCTCGATGCGATAGCATTGCCCGGGGGCGATGGGGCCGCGAAAACATTGGGCACGCTCGGCCACGTCGCCGAATCCATCGTCAATGCCTATCGTCACTGCAAGCCGATCCTGGCGCTCGGTGCCGCCCGCGCCGTGGTCGAGAACGCCGGTGTGCCATCACGCCTTCCGTCCGGCGACGAGGATCCTGGTCTCCTGCTGTACGAGGACGACGAGGCCGAAACTGCGGCCACCGAATTCGTCGCCGCCATTGCGAAGCACCGGCACTTCGCGCGGGAAATGGATCCCCCGCCCGTTTGATCTCGCGTCATCATCCAACACGTCACCGAGGAACTCCCCCCGATTCAGCGCAATCGGCTGAACGAACCGCGCTTCGCGCCCTCGAGGCGGAGCAGGGCAGGATCAGGATCTGCGAGACCACAAGAGCAGCGGGGCGAACCGTAGGGCATGGCTGCAAGTCGGTCCGCGTCGCTGCCCCACGGTCTCGCCGTGCGCGCCCGTTTCATATTGCGGCGTCGCTGTTCGTGATACGCCACGAGCTCGAGCCGCTCACCGCTCGCAATCGGCGGTTGCCGACAGCATCGACCCGCGACACGCAGTCACATGTTCCTGAAAGGGCCGTTGCCCATCGCAAGGACGGCTGCGGTAATCTTCCAAGGGGCGAGGACGACCCGCGGAACGCCTGTTGGCGCCACCCGCACTCACGACCGCAAGGCCGTCGGATATGATCAGCAGCAAGGCGGGTCCACGTCCGTGACCGCTGGCCACCCTACAATACAAACATCGGTAACCGGTACGATCGTTTTGAAATGAAAGATGGACGACATGCCTAGTAAAGAACCAGGTTTCGCGGAACGCCTGCAGACGGCGGCCAAGGCGAAGAAAGCCCAGCTGGAAAAGATACGAGCGACAGCGCTGACCAACGTCGCACAGTCCGCCGAGCGGCAGGCTGTTCGGGTGGAAACGGCAGAAGCGCGCAAAATCCGCACGGCAGAACGCAAGGAGTCCGACCGGGTCAGCGCCGAACAGCGGGCAGCACAACGCGCGGCTGAAAAGGACCGGCAAGCCCGCGCTGTCGCGGAAGAAAAGGCTCGCAAGGAGGCCGAGCGCGTTGCCCAAGCGCTGGCCGAGGCAGCGCTCAAAAAGGATCAGAAGGCCGCGCGCGACTCCAAATATGCTGCGCGCAAAGCGCGGCAGAAATAGCCTCGGCGCGCCACGGAGCAGGCAGGTCAGGTCACTTCCGTCAGGGTTGAATGGCGGCGGCGATGCGCGATCGGGCAAAGTGCGGCGAAGAGGCGACCGACGGACCCGATCCGGATTCAACGAGCCTCAAGCTCATGCGCATCGGCGGCAACGCATTGTCCGCCGCTGCAGACAAGCGTGGGGCGGCGCGATCCTTGCAATGAGCCGCCCCGCGCCCGGGTCGAGAACGGCTAGGATGCGGCCTTTTTCCCGGTGCCTGCACTGCTCTTCTTCGCTTCTTGCCTGCCAAGCTCTTCCTTGGTCAGCTTGACCTTCTTCACCTTCTCCGCCTTGACCTTTTCTTTTTTCACCTTTTCCTTCTTCACCTTTTCCTTCTTCACCGCCGGCCCGGCCAAGGCCTGCTTCGCCAGCCGTTTGGCCTGCTTTTCTGCGACGTCGAGGAGCTTCCTGGTCTTTTGGTGCTGCCGTCTGGCTTTCAGCATTGACGCGTGACTCATCTTGACCTCCGATAGATGAAAATTGAATTCGACTTAGTTTGATCCGCTTTAGCGTTCCGGGCTAACAGACCGGCATCAAGCCCCCGAAATGGCTCATACGCGGGCACCCGCATGAGGCTTGCGCCCCAGCCATAAATGGTCAAGCCTCGTTTCACCAAATATACCGTTCAAATCGACTGGGGAGGTCGATGCTTTGAAATTCGACACGCGCCCGGGGGCGAGCGCTACGAACGAAACAAGAATCGCCTCGCGGTGAATCTTCCCTGACACACCTGCCCGCTAGACTGCACCCAATCACCTACCCCTCGCCGCGTCCCAGGCGCGAATGGCATCGCCAGCTTCCACCGGCTTTAGCCGGAGCCGCTTCTACGAGTCGCGGCGAAGTACGGTCTGCGTGCGCGATGCGCGCGGCGCGCCGGGATGTAAGCCTTCCTTAAGAAAGGTCTGCCAGTATGGGGACCTCCGGATCAAGCCTCCAGAGAAGGTATTCATGCCAGACATCGAATGCAACCTTCCCGACGAAAGCCAACCTTCGCGCGCATCCACGGGTGAGCGAGTTGCCTCCCGTACGGACGTGATCGCGCGCGCATTTGTGGCGGCCAATGGGAGCCTGCGCGCCAGAATACTGAACCGACTGCTCGGATCGGTGGGCATGCTGGCCTGCGCAGTGCTCGGTGGCGGCATCTTCATGCGCCTCGCGTGGCACATGCATTCGATCTCGGCAGATGATGCGTCACGCGTCTCGGCGACTCAGTTTCTCGACCTTGTCGGTTATGTCGAGCAGAGCAATCCCGGTGCATTGGAGCAAGCAGTGCAAGTGCTTTTGCAGGATCCGTCCGTGCTCGCTGCAATCGGGGTATCCGTAGCAGCTGCCGCAATGCATGTTCTCGGGCGGTCGGAGCGTCGGCCCGGTTGAGGCACGGGACATGCGCTGCGTGGGGGTGTGTTGTCTCCACGGTCGGGCGGCCACAGCTCGGCGTGCCGGTCGCGCTGTTCTCCGCGGCGCTGAAGCCTTCGCTCGGCGGTGTCCGATTTGGTAGAATCAAGGACTTTCGGACTGCACAGGGCCTCACGTGTGCAGCTGAGATGTGCACATCAGCCACCGCAAGTGGCTGATTTCACGACGGCCAAGTAGCTCAGTTGGTAGAGCAGAGGACTGAAAATCCTTGTGTCGGTGGTTCAATTCCGCCCTTGGCCACCAGATTAGCGCGCATCATTCAGCGGCTTCGCGCTGAACGGCATCGGTCCTTCGCCACGGCGCAGCCGTAGCCAGCCTGCCGCAGGACGACGCGGGTCACGTCAGCCGATAAGGCTCCAGCTGCACCGATTCCGCGTCGCCGCCCAGCATCACGACGCAGCCGCCGCGGCGGTTGACGCCGTCTTCCGAGAACTCGAACACGAACGCGCGCCGAAACATCGCGCGTCCTTGCGCGTCGCGTGCGAATCGGGTGCGCGTGTTGCGAACGGTGTCGTCGAGGAAGAGGAGTTGCTGCCGGCGGCATACATCCTTTGCCGCGCGTATCGCGGCTTCACGTGCGCGCAGGCCGTCGAAGACGAGTGCGCCTGCGAGCGTCAGGATGGCAAGTAGCGTCAGCTCCCACATGGGCGGGAGCATCTTACCGGAGACAACCTGCCGGTTTCAGCAATCACCAGCGCCTTTGCCCGCTGTGCATGGTGGGTAAGCGTTGCGTCCGGAGACCTGCGCGTGCGGAGCACAATCTCCCTGCCCGGTTGCGCGTGATTGCGCGCAGGACCTCTTCCGCGACAGGAGCGCCCATGCTCAAGGCACACGTCAAGCCGCAGGTATCCGATCTCGGTGACGGCTTCACCGTACGGCGTGCCCTGCCATCGCCATCGTTGCGCAACGTGGGGCCGTTCGTGTTCTTCGACCACATGGGGCCCGTGCTGCTGCGCGGCGGCCGCGCGCTCGACGTGCGGCCGCATCCGCACATCGGACTCGCGACCGTCACCTATCTCTTCAGCGGGGAGATCCTGCATCGCGACAGTCTCGGCACCGTGCAGGCCATTCGTCCGGGCGAAGTGAACTGGATGACCGCGGGGCGCGGCATCGTGCACTCGGAGCGCACGCCGCCGGAATTGCGCGGCGGCGCGCACGAGCTCGCCGGGATCCAGATCTGGGTGGCGCTGCCGCGCGCGCACGAGGAGGACGAGCCGTCCTTCGCGCACTATCCCGCCGTTCCGCTGGAGCGGACGAACGGCGCGGAGGTGCACGTCGTCATCGGCCGTTGCGCGGGTACCGTGTCGCCGGTGCGGACGCTGTCGCCGATGTTCTATCACGACGTCGCGATGCAGGCCGGCGCCGTGCACACGGTCTCCGCGGAGTTCGAAGAGCGCGCGCTCTACGTCACGGAAGGTGCGCTCGAGCTCGAAGGTACGCGTATCGAGCGGGGAGAGCTCGTCGCGCTCGAATCCGGCGACGCTGTGCCCCTGCGCGCCACGCAAGCCACGCGCCTGCTGACGTTCGGTGGCCCGCCGCTCGATGCGCCGCGGTACCTGTGGTGGAACCTGGTGTCGAGTCGCCGCGAGCGCATCGTCGAGGCGGCGCAACAATGGCAGGCTGGCGCATTCCCCTCCGTTCCCGGCGAGCACGAGTTCATCCCGCTGCCCGAAGCGGGCCCGTTCGGGGTGAAGTACCCGTAGCTGATTCGGGTCGTCAGAACGCGCACGCCTGCAGGCTGCACGCTCGAGCACTGCGCAGCGCAGGCGCGGCACCACCGGTCACTGGACGGGATTGCTGACGCGCCGCAGCGGTGGCCGGGTTCCGAGCTGGACGTCGATGCGGCCGCGCTTGCCGTCGCGCACGATCTCCACGCCGACGCGCGCGCCGGGCTCCATGTCCAGGGTCACGCCGGCAAGGTCCTCCGGCTGCTGGATGTCGTGGTCAGCAAGCTTGACGATCACGTCACCGGGCTGCAGGCCGGCGCGATCGGCGGGGCCTCCCGGCTGGATCGCCATGATGGCCGCACCGGGGCCTCCGCGCGGGACGGGAGCCGTCGACACGCCCAGCCAGCCGCGCGCCACGCGTCCCTGCTTCTGCAGACTGGCGACGACTTTCTGCGCGAGATCGATCGGGATGGCGAAGCCGATGCCTTCCGAGCCACCGCCGCGCGACAGGATCGCGGAGTTGATGCCTACCAGCCGGCCCGCCGTATCGATGAGCGCACCTCCCGAGTTGCCCGGATTGATCGCAGCGTCGGTCTGGATGAAATTCTCGATCGGGTTGATGCCGATGCCCTTGCGCCCCAAAGCGCTGATGATGCCTTGGGTCACGGTCTGCCCCACGCCGAGCGGATTGCCGACGGCCAGCACGACGTCACCCACCGCCATGCTCTTGATGTCGCCGATCTCGATGGGCTGGAGACCGGAGGCATCGATTTTCAGCAGCGCGAGATCGGAGTCGGGATCGACGCCGACCAGCTTGGTCGGCCGCAGCGTTCCGTCGGGCAATGCAACGGCGAGCTCGTTGGCTTCCGCGACGACGTGATTGTTGGTGACCACGTACCCGTTGGCGTCGATCAGCACGCCGGACCCGAGCCCTTCGCTCAGCACCCTGCGCCCCCCGAGACCCAGCGGGCCTCGCGCGACGGTGCGCGCGGAATGCACCGTGAGCACGGCAGGCGCCGCACGCTCGACGGCGCTGCGGTAACTGAAGCTCAGCGCTGCGGCCGTTGCGGGCGCACCGGGTACCGCTGTCGCCGCAGCTGTTCTCGCCGCCGGCGTCGGCGGCGGTGCCGCGGTCGGGGCGGTCGCCTGCGGTGGCGGAGCCTCCGGTGCGGTCAGCACGGCGCCGGAGTGCGTCAGCGCCCATTGCGCACCGGCGTATCCCGCCAGCGCGGCGATGAAGAGCTGTAGCAACGCGACTGCGAATCGGTTCAAAGTAGTCTCTCGCAAGGAACGAAGTAATCCGTGCTCCGTCGCACATCATGCGTCGCGGGTCGGGCGCTGGAGCCGTTCGACACGGCCACTGGCAACACGTTCCACCGCCCCGCACGAGTGATGGCTGTCTGGGCGGCCTAGCGGATTGAGCGCCCTTTATCGCCGATCGGCCAACGCCGTGGCACCGATGCGACAATGGTACCTGTCACATCCATTCCAGGAACGCATGAGACTCGCAACTTTCGCGCTGCGCCGGCAACCGGCGGAGGCGCGCATCGGCGTGGTGATCGACGCCCGGATGCTGGACATCGTCACAGCAGCGAAGCTCATGGGCGAACCGATGCTCGATGGCGTACGCACGATGCGCGAGCTCCTCGCCCGCGGCTCCGCGGCGATGGAATGCGTGCGGACGCTGCACGCGCGCGCAACCGCCGACCCGGAGCGCTTCGCGCGCACCTTGGCGGCACTCGCGGACGTGCGGTGGCTGCCCCCGATTCCCGATGCCGACAAGTTCCTCTGCGTCGGGAAGAACTACCGCTCCCATCTCGAAGAGCTGAAGCGCACCGATCTCATCAAGGAGATGCCCGGCGAGCCGACCGCGTTCGTCAAGCTCAATTCCTGCCTGACTGGTCACGACAGCGATGTCGTTCGTCCGGCCACCGTCACGCACCTCGATTACGAACCCGAGCTCGTCTTCGTCATCGGCAAGGAGGCCTTCGAGCTGGACGGCGCCGACCTCGCCGCCGGACGCGCCCTCGAATACGTCGCCGGCATCACGATCCTGAACGACCTCACCTGTCGCGACACGCAGAAGCGGGAGGTCGCGTCCGGCTCGCGCTTCTGGACGGCCAAGAATGCGCCGGGCTTCGGGCCGCTCGGGCCATGCATCGTGACCATGGATGAAGTCGGCGACCCCTACGACATCTGGGTGACGTGCAGCGTGAACGGCGAGCAGCGCATGCGGGTGAATACGTCGGAGCAGATCTGGAAGCTGCCGCGCATCCTCGAGCACTTCTCGCGCCTCGTGCCGTTGCATCCGGGTGACATGTTCTCCACCGGCGCGCCCGGCGGCGTCGCGGTCGGCAGGCCGGATGCCGAGGCGCTGTTCCTCAAGCCCGGCGATGTCGTGGAGTGCGCGTTCGAACGTCCGGCGATGGTGCTGCGCAACCGCATCGTGGCGCCGGCCGGTGGAGCACGCCGATGACCGAGATCACCCGTGGCGATCCACCCGGCCTGCGCAATGTGCGGCGCAACGTCTATCACCATTTCATCCGCATCGACAATCCCAAGTCCCTCATCTTCCTGTCGGGCCAGCTCGCGCGCGACGCCGCCGGCAATCTCGTCGGACCGGGCGACATGGCCGAGCAGACGCGGCAGTGCATTCGCAACATGCGCACCGTGCTCGAAGCCGCGGGCGGTTCGCTCGAGGACATCGTCTCGATCGTGGTGTACACGACCGACATCCGCCAGTTCAAGGAGATCGTCGCCGCCCGCACCGAATTCTTCGTCGTGAACCTGCCGACGAGCACCATCGTGGAAGTGAACCACCTCGCCGATCCGGGTTTGCTGATCGAGTTCCAGGCGATCGCCGCCCTCTGATTACCGTCCGCTCGTTGCGGCGGCCCAACCCAAGGAATGTCATGACATCGTTCATTCGCGCCGTGCTCGCCCTGGCCTGCTGCCTCTTCACCGTGGCCGCGGTCGCGCAGGCGCAAAACTACCCCGATCGGCCGATCCGCATCGTCGTGCCGTACCCGCCAGGTGGTGGCACCGACACGCTGGCGCGGCTCGTTGGCAAGTACATGGGCGATTCCCTGAAGCAACCGGTCATCGTGGAGAACCGGCCCGGCGGCAATGCGCTGATCGGCATGGATGTGGTCATGAAGGCGCCGGCGGACGGCTATACCCTGATGGCGATCGCTGCGGGTCCGCTCAACGAAGACAACATGAAGTCGTTCGTGCCGATCGCACTCTTCGCCGCGCCGGCGTACCTGCTCGTCGTCAATCCGGCACTGAAGGCGAAGAACGTGCAGGAACTCGTCGCGCTCGCAAAAGCCGAGCCGGGCAAGCTCGCGTACGGCTCGACCGGCGGCGGTGCGGCGTCGCATCTTTCGACCGAGCTCTTCAAGGCGATGTCGGGCACGGACATGCTGCACGTGCCGTACAAGGGCGTAGGGAACGCCGTCACGGATCTTCTCGGCGGCCATGTGCAGCTGATGATCGCGCCGCCGCAGGCGGTGATGCCACAGGTGAAGGCCGGCAGCCTGCGCGCGCTCGCCGTTACCAGTCCGCGCCGCATGCCGTTCGCACCGGACATTCCGACGATCGCGGAATCCGGCGTGCCGGGCTACGAGTCCGTCGGCTGGTTCGGCCTCGTCGCGCCCGTTGGTGTGCCGCGCGACATCATCACCCGGTTGAATGCGGAGATCGTGCGCATCCTGCAGTTGCCTGACGTGCGCGAGCGCCTGCTCGAGCTTGGTGCCGAGCCCGCCAAGACCACGCCGGAGGAGTTCGCCGACTTCATCCGTCGCGATAATGCCAAGTGGGCGAAGCTCATCAAGGAAAAGGGCATCGTCATCGAGGGGGCCAAATAGGCGAGCGGCCGCGGGGCGCAGGCTCGTTGCTCACACCGCCGTCGCGGCGCAAGCGCATCAGGCCGGCGATGGCCGACCGCGCAACGAGGCGAGGCAGCCGAGTCCGAGGGAGATGCCGAACCAGAACGTCACGGCGCGTGTGCCTACCGCGGCTGCCGCGGCATCCGGCCAGGGCATGCCCTTGTGCGTGAGCAGCGCGATCATGGTGATCTCGTTGGCGCCGATGCCGCCGGGGATCATCGATGCCACGCCGGCGAGGGTCGAGACGGCGAAGATGTTGATGGCGTCGGCCAGCGTGCCGGCGGGCCACAGGAGGTGGACGAACCCGGCGAACATCAACGCCTGCATGCCGTACGCGACGAGCGCAATCGCGAGATAGGCGAGCACCGGAGCGACCCGCCACGTGGCGACGTATGCGCAGCCACCTGTGGCAAGCACGTTGCGCAGCCAGGTCCAGCGCGTGTGGCCTTCGAGACGCGCCGAGAGGCGTTGTGCGAGATCACGCGCGAACATCGCCCGCAGCGCGAAGCCTGCCGCGAGCGTCGCCGCGGGCAGCCACCACCAGCGCGCAATGCCAGCGCTCGCCGCCGCGAGGAGCAGCACCGCGACAAGATCGGTCAGCCGCTCGACGAAGAACAGCACGAGACTGGTGCCGACGGGAACGTGCCACGACAAGAGGAGCACGCTGCGGATGTTTTCGCCGGCCTTGCCGGGCGTTGCTGTCAAGGCGAATCCCGCGAGGTAGATGCGCAGTGACTCGCGCCAGGGCACACGCCCACCGGCGCGATGGAGGAGGTGCTGCCAGCGCAGGAACCGGATCGCGTAGGCCAGGACCGCCACCGGAATGGCGCTCGGCAGCCACCAGCCGAGGCGGCTCAGCGCATCACCGAGCTCGTCCCAGCCCACCCACAGTGCGAGACCCAGGTACAGCGCGCCGGCGCAGAGGGTGCTGACGACAACGGCGGTGAGCGCGCGCCGTGCCGGGCCCTTGGGGGCGGACGACAGCGCAGACGGATCTTCCGTGGAGGGCACGACGCGTTGCATGGCGCAATCATGGGCCCTGCGGACCGGTGACGCGAGGCCGATGCGGAAAGTCCGGTCTCCTTTATCATGACCCTGCCGGCCTACCGATGCTGCCGGGCCGAACAACTGCAGGATCACGGGAGCAGCGATGCGAAGCTACGATCGAATGCGCGTGCTGGTGACGGGTGGCGCGGGGTTCCTGGGATCGCACCTTTGCGGTCGGCTCCTTGGCGAGGGGTGCCAGGTCATCTGCGTCGACAATTTTTTCACCGGCTCGCGCGACAACGTCACTAAGCTCCTCCACGATCCGCATTTCGAGCTGATGCGCCACGACGTGACGTTTCCGCTTTATGTCGAGGTGGATCGGATCTACAACCTCGCCTGCCCGGCGTCGCCCGTGCACTACCAGTTCGATCCCGTGCAGACGACGAAGACGTCGGTGCACGGTGCGATCAACATGCTCGGCCTCGCCAAGCGCGTGCGGGCGCGCATCCTGCAGGCGTCGACCAGCGAGGTGTACGGCGACCCCGAGGTGCATCCGCAGACCGAGGACTACTGGGGGCGGGTCAATCCGATTGGCCGCCGCTCCTGCTACGACGAAGGCAAGCGGTGTGCGGAGACGCTGTTCTTCGACTATTACCGCCAGCACAAGCTGATGATCAAGGTGGCGCGCATCTTCAACACCTATGGCCCCAACATGCATCCATCGGATGGGCGGGTGATCTCGAACTTCATCATGCAGGCGCTGCGCGGGGAACCCATCACGATCTATGGCGACGGCAGGCAGACGCGCTCGTTGTGCTACGTCGACGACCTGATCGACGGGCTCGTGCGGCTCATGGAAAGTCCGACGGAGGTTACCGGCCCCGTCAATCTCGGCAATCCGCACGAGCTCAGCATCGCCGAAATCGCGCGGACCATCCTCGATCTCACCGAATCAAAGTCCGAGCTCGTGTTCGAGCCGCTGCCCGAAGACGATCCGCGGCAGCGCCAGCCGGACATCTCGCAGGCGAAGCGGGTGCTGGGATGGGAGCCGCGGACCTCGCTGGAGCAGGGGCTGCGCAAGACGATCGAATATTTCCGCGCGATCGTGCGCGAGCATCGACAGCACACGCCCGCGCCTCGACCCGCCTGAGCGCGCTACGACGGGAGACGGCGCGCCACCGCACGACTGCGCGAAATTCAATGCAGCGCGCGTGCGCGTCGATGCATCGCGCCGATGCTCGCGGCCATCGCTTCGACGCCGTCACGCAGTCGCCTGGCGATGCCGAACACCACGTCCAGGAATGCCTCGGTTTGCTCCATGCGGGCCCTCGCCCGTGCGCGCTCCCCGGGGCTCATCTGCACGCGGTCGAGAAGGCGGAGCGTGTCGGGCGTACGACGATCGGTTCTGCTCATGGTGAATCTTTCGTTGCTGTGAATGGGCGGACGCTCCAACGGCAGGCGGGGGCGGTCGCGCTGCGTGAACTGCCTGCCCGCTGCGAGCGCGCTGGCGCCGCCCGGCCGTGCACGAGCCGATGGAAGCTGCGGCAATCGACGTTGCAGCAGGCGCTGACCGGCCGACGATAGCTGTCGCGCCCTGCGAACGGCATCGGCAGGCCGCACTCGGGGCACATGGGGGTCGATAGGGCCGGTCTCATGGTTGTCGTGTCGGCGCTCGGGGGGCGTCCCGGTACAGGAAAAAAAAGAGCGCAGGTGGTTGCCTGCGCCCGAAGATTCCACCCTAGGAGGAGGAAGGGAGGAATGCGATGGGTCGGGGCGGCGCGGCGCGCGTCACCCGGGCGGCTACCACGTGCCGCGCACTGCCTGCCGCTCGAGGGAGCGTATGCGCTGCTCGAGGTCGCAAACATCGGTCGACTGGGCGAGCCAGGCGTCCCGTCGAGCCCTTTCGGCGTTTTCGAGTGCGTTCCAGAAGCCGTCGGCGAGTCGGCGCAGGGAGCCAGCGCTGAAAAAGCTGCCGACGGCCCCGATCCAGCGCGGCAGCGCCTCGCGGAGGTAGTCGCGGCGCGCGGCCCGGGCCACGCGCTCCAGCGTGAAGTGGTCGACCTTGCCCGGCCACTCCGGCAACGCTGCGCCGGGAATGGTGCGACGCACCACGTCAGCCTGGTGCACGGTCTCGCGGGGGGCGATAATCGCTCCTGCGGTGGGCAGGAAGGTCCGCGTCAACAGGGTAAAATGGGCGCGGTAGAACAGGTTGTGGGGCATTTTGAGCTCCTCGGCACGTGTATGAGCCGAAAGGGTTTTTCTGGCTACGGAACAGATTCTATGGATACCGCCAAGGCAATGCCAATCGCATTTTTGGATGCGGAGCATAGCCGCGGCAGATGGCCCGGGCTGAACTATTGCAGTGCAGCAAAGTCGGACGTTAGGATCATGCTGAACTTCGCGCCAGATCAAAGGAGGCCGTACCCCGCCGCTGCTAAACTCGCCGTGCGGCTGTTTGCCGCCGAGCACCTATGGACCTGAATCAGCTGCGTTCCTTCATCGCGGTCGCCAAGCACGGGCACCTCACCCGGGCTTCGGAGAGCCTGCACCTCAGTCAGCCGGCGCTCTCGGCGCAGATCAAGGCGCTCGAAGAGGGTCTGGGGGTGACCCTGTTCCGGCGTACGCCCTCCGGCATGGCGTTGACACCGTCCGGCCGGGTGCTGCTCGAGCAAGCCGAGCGCGCGATGGCCGCGGTTGTCCAGTTGCAACAGACCGCGCAGGCGCTGCGCGGCGAACTGACGGGCAAGCTGACGCTGGGCACGGTGCTCAATCCGGCCACGCTGCGCGTCGGCGAGCTGCTGGCGCTTTCCATGGAGCGCCACCCCCAGCTTGAGCTCGAGCTCCATCAGGTCGTATCGCACGAGGCCTTGGTTGGCGTGCGCAGCGGCGCGCTCGACGCGAGCTTCTACTTCGGGCCGAAACCGGAGGACCTGGAGGCGATCGAGCTGCGCGAGATCACCTACGTCCTTGCCATGCCGGTCGCCTGGCTCGAGGAGCTGCCGGAGATTTCATGGGCCACACTCGCCCAGCAGCCGTGGGTGTCGGCGCCGTCGACGAGCTCGCACCGCGGTGTGGTGCTCGAGGCCTTCCGCGGCCACGCCACGCTGCCCGAGCGCCTGATCGAGGCCGACAGCGAATCCGTCATCGTGAACCTGGTGGAAGCCGGCGTGGGAGCGAGCCTCGTCCGGGAAGAGCTCGCATTGCCTTCTGCCGCCGAAGGGCGCATTGCGATATGGCCGGGCGCGGAAGTCATCACCCACCTCTGGCTCGCATACAACCCGGCACGCAAGGGCGACCCCTTGCTCGAGGCTCTGCTCGACACCCTCCACGAGGTGTGGAGCGCGCCGGTCGAAGCGATGCCGCAAGCAATGCGCGAGGCCAAGGCCGCCTGAAGCGCTGCGCGCGAAGTCGCGCCCGCGGCTGATATCCGGGCACAACGAACCGCAGGCAACCGACGGCGGCCGCATTTCATTGCGTGCGTTGTCGAATGCACGGTGTAGTGCACGGGTCACGCGTCGATGCGTCATGTTCCAGCGCACCGATCGCGATTCACGAAGTCTTGCGTTGATTCCCGCGCAATGGTGCGGCATAGTGCCCGAACGTGGCTGCGCCAATCGGGCGCAGCCAATCCGTGGAGGACATTCATGCGCTACCGCATCGCCAGCCTCGTTGCATCGACCGTCTGTGCTGCAACATTTTCGATGACTGCCCATGCGGCCGTGATCAAGGGTGACACCGGGGCGAGTCGAGGCAACAGCGATTCCGAACTCGTACCGACGGGCAAGGGCTGGGGCGAACGCCCGGCCAACTGGCACGGCAACAACAATGGGCAGGCCAGCAGGAAACCCGGCGGCACCAATGGCATTTCGTACCACGGTGGATCGGTCATGCTCGGCGGTCCGAACATCTACTACATCTGGTATGGGAACTGGGCGGGGAATACGGCGACGAGCATTCTCGACGACCTGGCAACGAACATCGGAGGCTCGCCGTATTTCAACATCAACACGAGCTACACCGACGGCAGCGGGACCAGGATCCTCAACGTGGTGGACTTCCCGGGTTCGACGACCGACAACTATTCGCAGGGCACTGCACTGAGCGACGCGGCGGTGCAGCAGGTCGTCGCCAGTGCAATCTCATCGGGTCGCTTGCCGAAGGATCGGGAAGGCGTGTATTTCGTGCTGACCTCCGCGGACGTCAATGAAACGTCCGGGTTCTGCACGCAGTACTGTGGTTGGCACACCCACGCGGCAATTTCCGGGATCGACGTCAAGTATTCGTTCGTGGGCAATCCGGACCGCTGCCCAAGTGCCTGCGCGGCGCAGACCGTCGGTCCGAACGGGAATGCCGGCGCCGACGCAATGGCCAGCATCATCGCCCACGAGCTGGAGGAAGCGACCACCGATCCCGACCTGAATGCGTGGTACGACCAGCGCGGGCAGGAGAACGCCGACAAGTGTGCGTGGACCTTCGGCACCACTCAGGTCGCGTCGGACGGCGCGAAATACAATATGACCTTGGGAAACCGGCAATACCTCATCCAGCAGAACTGGGTGAATGCGTCGGGCGGCTACTGCGCCGTGAAGTACTGAGCGGACGCTGATGCGGCACGCAACTCCGCTGGCGCTCGCGCTGGCGGCTTTGCTTTTGGTCATTCATGGCGCGTCCGCGCAACCGGCGCGCGTGCCCACCGTGACGCGCCTGGTCAAGGCCTTCTCCGAGCTCGAATCGACCATCGATGCGCGCCTCGCGGCGGGCGACGCGACGGCCCTCGGCGCCATGCTGACGGACGACTTCGAGCTTCGCAGCGCGCCAAGCGCCGGCACGCCGATCGCCCGCGCGGACTGGATCAAGCGTGCGCCAACGGGTGCGAGATCTCCGGTGACCAACGAGCAGATGGCGGTGCATGATTACGGGCCGGTTGCCGTCGTGAGCTTTGTCAAGGCCGGGCAGGCGCGCGCGGCCGGTCGCATCTTCGTCGTCGACGTGTGGCAGCGCGACGGCGAAAGCTGGAAGCTGGCGACCCGCTACGCCAGTTCAGGAGTGGCCTCCCCGAGCCTGATGTCACCCGCGCCGACGATCGAAAAGCGCTTCTGACACACGGATGCTCGATGGCTCAGCCTGAACCTGGCGACCTTCCGGAAGGTCTGGCGACCCATGTGATCGCCGATGCTGCCGATGCAATGATCTTTGCGGATCGCGCCGGCATCATCCGGATCTGGAATGCGGCAGCGGAAGCGGTGTTCGGATTCAGCGCTGCGGAAGCGATCGGCCAGAGTCTCGACCTCATCATTCCCGAACGCCTGCGCCAGGCGCACTGGACCGGCTTCCAGCGCGCCGTCGACAGCGGCACGACGCGCCTCGGGGGGCGCGCAACAGTCACGCGCGGACTGCACAGGAGCGGGCAGAAGCTTTACGTAGAGATGAGTTTCGCGCTGGTGCGCGATGCGTCCGGTGCGGTAGCGGGCTCGGTTGCGATCGCGCGCGATGGCACGGAGCGCTACGAGCGGGACCGCGCGCAGCGCAGCGCCACGCCCTGAGCGGGACCTGGGGCCACGGCCCAGGCAGCGCGGCCGGTCGCACTCGGGCCACCCCGACAGCCTCCATTTCCATGGAGCCGCGGTTCGGTGACAATCGCCACCAGGCAGTCACGACGCGGAGCGAGCATGCAGCTGTCCACCAAAGTCGCGATCGTCGGCGCGGGTCCGGCGGGTCTGTTGCTGTCGCATCTCCTGCATCAGCGCGGGATCGAGTCTGTCGTGCTCGAGAACCGCAGCCGCGAGGCGATCGAGGGCACCATCCGCGCGGGTGTCCTGGAGCAGGGCACGGTGGACACGCTCATCGAGGCGGGCGTGGGCGAGCGCATGCAGCGGCAGGGCTTCGTGCACCACGGGATCGAGCTGCGCTTTGGCGGCCGTGGTCACCGGATCGACATGCACGAGCTCACCGGCGGCCGGGCGATCACCGTGTACGCCCAGCACGAGGTCATCAAGGATCTCGTGGCCGCGCGACTGAACGCTGCGGGGCAATTGCTGTTCGAGGTGGATGGCGTCAGCGTGCGCGATTTCGACACCGATCGGCCATCGATACGCTTCCGGCATGACGGCGAGGTCCACGACCTGGACTGCGATTTCATCGCCGGCTGCGACGGTTTCCACGGCGTGTGCCGGCCGGCGATTCCCGCCAAGCAGCGCCGCGAGTTCACGCGCGTCTACCCGTACGGGTGGCTCGGTATCCTCGTCGAGGCACCGCCCTCGGCGAAGGAGCTCATCTACGCGTACCACGATCGTGGCTTCGCCCTGGTTTCGATGCGCTCGCCGGCGATCCAGCGCCTCTACATCCAATGCAATCCGAACGACGACATCGCCAACTGGCCGGACGAGCGTATCTGGGGTGAGCTGCACGCTCGCCTCGCGACCGACGATGGCTGGCAACTCGCCGAAGGGCCGGTGCTGCAGAAGGGCATCATCTCCATGCGCAGCTTCGTCGTCGAGCCGATGCAGTGCGGCCGGTTGTTCCTCGCCGGCGATGCCGCGCACATCGTGCCCCCGACTGGAGCCAAAGGCCTCAACCTCGCCGTCGCGGACGTGCGGGTGCTCGTGCAAGCGCTCGAGCGATATTACGCATCGGGAAGCATGGAGCAGCTGCACGGATATTCCCAGCAATGCCTGCGGCGCGTATGGCGGGCGGAGCATTTCTCGTGGTTCATGACATCGATGCTGCACCACGCGTCCGGCGAGGATGCCTTCCAGCAGCGCCTCCAGCGGGCGCAGCTCGACTACGTGGTGAGCTCGAGACCCGCGGCAACCAGTCTCGCGGAGAACTACGTCGGCCTGCCCTTCGATAGCTGACATGCAGCCGGACGGCGCCGACGATCGGGATCAGTCGAAAGAAGTTGATATCGCAACATGAAATCTTGCGATCATCGCGGTTGCGGGTTTTTTCGAACACGAGGAGAAGCATATGTCGAAGGGTCAGGGAGGTACGTTCCGCGGCCATAACGCCAAGTCGGGTCCGTCGCAGCAGATACCGGGCGAGAAGCGCAAGCCGGCCGCGCCCCCCGCGCCGCGCATGGGTCCGCGGCCGAAGGCGAGCACGAAAGGGCGCTGATCAGGGGTCTTCGGGGCGCTGCGCAACGCGCGTCCGCATTGCCACGCCCGCTCTCTGGCGGGCGTAAAAAGGGCCGGCGATCGCCGGCCCTCACCTGCATGCCGACTGCGCTCACTGCCTGGGCTTGTAGGGCCCGAGTTCCTTCAGGGCTGCATTCACGAATGACGTATCGGTCACCTGTTCGACGGTGACGTTCCCTTCGATCAGGCCGCGGTCCCGGAAGAACTGCAGATCGTGGCGCAAGCTCGCCTCGCCGAGCTTGCCTTCGGGATTGACGCCGTTGGGCGTGATCGAGGCATATACCTTGGGGTCCTTGATGTTCGTGGCCTTGGTGAGGATGTCGATGATCTCCGGGGCGTTCGGGCCGGCGAGCTTCCCGCCCTTGAGCGCATCGTTGTAGTCGCGGACCCCGCGGATGTACGCCTTCATGAACCTGCGTCCGACGTCCGGCTGCTCCTTGATGAACTTGCCGCCGTAAAGGATCACCGCGACCTGCTGGTTGGGGTAGATGACATCCCCCGGGCCGTAGCGCACCGCGACACCGAGCTGCTCCGAGCGCGTTGCGGAGGGCTCGGTCGTGACGCTCGCGTCGATGGCCTTGTTCTGGAACGCGAGCACATGCTGCGGAAAGCCCATGTACACGACGTCGATGTCGGTCCATTTGAGCCCGCCTTTCTTGAGTGCCTCGTTCAGAGTGGCATCCGTGGTGGTGCCCTGCGCCGGCAGTGCGATCTTCAGGCCCTTCAGGTCGGCGAAGCTCTTCACCTTGCCTGAGTCGACGAGATCCTTCCGCACCAACAGCGACAGGTAGCCGTACCCCGGGGGCATCGAACCCTTGTCCGCGACCATGCGCACATCGAGGCCGCGCGCGACGGCATTGAAGAATCCGGCGGCCGGGGCGCCCGCGCCGACCTCCAGTTGCCCCGTCCCCAGCGGCGCGATCATTTTCGCGGCCGAATCGAACGACGTGAATTCGACCTCGAGGCCTTCTGCCTTGAAATAGCCTTTCGCGTCGGCGATGAACAGCGGGGCGTCGCTGCTGCTGTTGGTGGTGCCAACGCGCACGGGTGCGGCATGGGCGAGCCCCGCCAGCGCGACGACCGACAGCGCCGCGAGCGCGCCGCGCAGGATTGCAGTTGCTTTCATTGAATGACTCCTCCTCGATGAGACACAGGTCTGTGCCGGTTGTGTGATGCGTTCCTGGTGGTCATGCGCTCCCGCGCGTGCAGGACGCGTTGGCGCTGTGTCCAGCGCATCGTACGCTGCGAAGGGCAGTCAGCGCCTGCGCGCCGGCGCTCACCCCGTGCCGCGCCGGTCAGATGCTCACCGGGCTGGTATCAGGATGGGCCACGAGCGCCTCGCGCGCGCCGTCCTTGAAGGCAACGCCGTGCGGCAGCAGGAGCGACGCCGAGCGCACGCGCTGCGCCTGTGGGTCGGCGCCCGGCGGGATCGGTTGCTTTTCCAGGTTGCGCGCGGCTTTCATCAGCCGATGCCGCGCCATGATGATGCCGTTGTCGGTCGAGACCAGATTCTCCTTCGTCCGGTCCTGGATCGGCCCCATGCTTTCCTGCACCGACGCGTCCTGCATGCTGATGCCCTTCACGCCGCTGAAGCTCCTGCGCGCCTTCTGCGCGGTGCGGTCGATCTCGTAATCGTTGTCCTTGTTCGCCTTCGCGCGGTACGTGCCCGGGATCGTCTCGCAATGAATACCCTTGCCCTCGCGCATCGGCCCGAGCTCGTCCTCCGACAACGGGCGGGCAGGATGCCAGTTCATGCTGAACGCCCAGCAATGCTCGTCGTCGATCGGCACCCACGCATGCCCGCCGAGGCTGGCCGTACCGAACGGTGGGATGATCGTGTACCACGGCATGATCCACTGCGTGATGCGCCAGTAGTAGTTGTCCGCATCGCCCTGGCGGCGGGCGCCGATCAACAGGCCGCCCGCTGATTCGACGACCTCGAACTTCGGGCTCTTGTCCGCGAGATAGCGCGCGCTGCGCTCGTTGCCGAGCCAGCTGTCGTGGTGCAGGTCGTACTGGTGCAGGAACGAGACGTGACTCGAGTCGATGCCCCCTTCCATCGCCTGCAGATAGTTGCACTCCTGCAGGCGCTTGGAGATGAATCGCCGGTCCGGCGGCACCGTCGCCCATTCGAGCTCGGGCAGAGGCGGCTGGAAGTCCGGTGGGCCCATGTACGTCCAGATGATGCCGCCACGCTCGATGCACGGGTACGCGGTGACCTTGATCTTCGCGCAGAAGCCGCTCTCGGCGGGCTCCGATGGCACGTCCACACATTGTCCGGCAACGTCATACTTCCAGCCGTGATACGGACAGCGGATGCCGCTTTCCTCATTGCGTCCGAACCACAGCGACACGCCCCGATGCGCACAGAACTCGTCGATGAGCCCGATGCGATCCTGCGAATCGCGGAAGGCGATCAGGCGCTCCGAGAGCAGCGTCACCCGCACCGGCGGACAATCGGCTTCGGGCAACTCTTCCGCCAACAACGCGGGGACCCAGTACCGACGCAGCAGGTTGCCCATGGGCGTGCCCGGGCCGGTCTGCGTCAGGAGGTCGTTCTGTTCTCGAGTGAGCATGGCGTTCGACCGTGGTTAGCCCGACATGATAGTCGGCGAGCCCAGCCGCCGCCAAGAACCGAGCGTGCAGACCGGACGTCTAATGAACAACGACCCTGCCGGTGTTCGCCCCGTGATGGCGAGCGGCGGTGCAGGGATTCATCCGCGGTCGTGGAATGACGTTGCTACGGAACCAATCCGCGCACAAAGCCGCGCGCGCATCCGTGCCTCTCAGACCTGCCGCCACGGAACGATCGTGAAAGGAGCATTCATGATGCCGGTACGAATTGCACGTTCGGCGGTTCTCGCCACCGCCTTGATCGGCGCAGGTGTCGCCATGGCGCAGCCCGGCGAGTTGCAACCGCGCTCGCAGAACAACGTCGAGTATGTCACGGGCGGGGTCGGTACCGAGGAGCAGGCCGCCCTGAAGGAGCTGGGACACGAAGGCTATACGCTGAAGCTGGTTTTCGCCGAGCGCGGCACCGGCGCCTACCTGGCCAACGTGCATGTAATGGTCGCCGACACCAGTGGCAGGACCGTGCTCGACGCGATGGCCGACGGGCCCGCCTTCTACGCGAAGCTCCCCGCGGGACACTACCGCGTCACCGCCGAGCACGCCGGGATGCGCCAGACGTCTACGGTAAGTACCGGGCAAGGCGGGCCGGTGACGATCACGTGGCCCGCCGAGCCCGGCAGCGCCGCCGAGCCCGCCGACACGCGTGCCCCTCATGGTGACGCTCCTCCGCTCGCGCCAGCGCACGCGGGCGAGCCGGTGGGTCGCGGTCGCTGAGGCTCGAAGGCGGTACGCAGCGCGGCCGTGGCTCCTACGCCGCGGGCGTGGAGCGTGATACTGCTGCAGCGGGGGACACGGCGTCGCTCGCCGCCCGTTTCACGAAGCGCCTGAGGAACGTTCGCGTCTGTCCGTCGGGGAACACCACGTCCAGGTGTTCCGCCGTCCTGGCGACGATCTGCCCGTCGCCGTAGCGCGGCACGCGCACCACGTCACCGACGTCCAGCACCGGTCGCCGCGGCGCTCGGGCGCGCGGCTTGCGCGGCGTCGGCTGCGTACTGTCCGCAATCGCAACGGCGAGCCTGCGCTCGGGCGGATCGACGCAGTTGTCGCAGCTCCCGCAACGCTCGTCCTCGAGTTCCTCGCTGAAATACTCGAGCAGCACGCGCCAGCGGCAAAAGCCGGTTTGCGCATAGAAGATCATGCGTTCGAGCATCGCACGGTCGTTTTCGCTCTTGGCCTCGTAATCCCGCGCGAGCCTCGCGAGACGTGCTGCGTCGATGTCCGGCACGAGCAGCTGATAGCGCATGGTGCGCTTCTGACGGACGATCTTCGCGTCCTTGAGGAGCTTCAGCGCAACGCGAGCCTTGTTCTGCGGCACCTCGTTGACGACGGCGCGCAGCTGTGTGGCCGACACGGGCTTGGTCGCCGCACGCTGCGCGACGAGCGCGTGGTGCACCGCACCGATTTCGTCCACCGATGGATACCGTCCTGCAAGAAAGAACTGCTGCACCCGCTTGTCCTTGACGTCGTACAGCAGCGTGCACTGGGCAACGTCGCCGTCGCGACCGGCCCGTCCCGACTCCTGGTAATACGCCTCGAGGCTCGCCGGCACATGGTAATGAATGACGAAGCGGAGGTCGGGCTTGTCGATGCCGAGGCCGAACGCATTCGTCGCCACCATCACGCGGATCTCGTCCGCCATGAACGCATCCTGGTTCGCCTGGCGCTCGTGCGCATTCAACCGGCCGTGATAGATGGACGCACTCTCGCCGGCCTGAAGCAGCGCCTCGCATGCGGCTTCGGTCTCACGGATGGTCGCGCAGTAAACGATACCCGCACCGGCGGTCTCGCGCACGAGCTGGAGCAGACGCGCCGTCTTCTCGGCGTCGTTGGTGACGTGCACGACCCGGTAATGCAGGTTGGGCCGGTACATTCCGGTGTTGATCACCTGCATGCGCGGGCGCCCGAGCTGCTTCACGATGTCGGTCACGACGGCCGGCGTCGCCGTTGCCGTTAGCGCAAGCACCGGCGGGTCGCCCAGCGCACCGATCGCTCCGGCCAGTTCCAGGAAAGCGGGACGGAAGTCATGTCCCCATTGCGAGATGCAGTGAGCTTCGTCGACGACGAACAGCGCGGGTGGATGGACGTTGAGCGCGGCCACGAAGCGCTCGTCGGTGAGCCGTTCTGGTGTCGTGAAGATGATCTGGAGCTCCCCGGCCGCGATGGCATCCAGAGCTTCCTGCTCCTCGCGCGCGTTCAACGTGCTGTTGAGCTGCGCCGTGCGCACGTCCGCTTCGACGAGCTTGTCCACCTGATCCTTCATGAGCGCGATCAACGGCGAAACGACCACGGTCGCACCGGGCAGATGCAATGCCGGCAGCTGGTAGCACAGCGACTTGCCGGCGCCGGTCGGCATGATGGCGAGGGTGTCCTTGCGCACAAGAACGCGCGCGATCACTTCCTGCTGGCCCTCGCGCAAATGGGCGATGCCGAACGTTTCGCGCAGGGTCTTTCTGATCGCATGCGCCGGAATCGGCGGGGTCATGGGCGAAGTCCCGGTCGCAGCGAATGACGAAGTGCGTGGATGGACACGCCGGCAGGTCGTGACCGCGGCACCGATGGGCAAAAAGGCCCGGGCGGTCTGTAATTTTTGCGTGCGGTCGCGCACGCCGGACGCGCCATGCTCGTGCTGACTGGCGTGCTGGTCGAAAGGTCGCCGGTGGCGTTCTGGCGCGCCTAGCGACGTCCTGGATTGCGGCCGCTCCCGGGTCCGGGTTCGCCACCATTCTTACCGGTGCCACTCGGCCCACCGATGCCGCCCGAAATGAGTCCGGGTTGCTCACCGCCACCCGGGGCCTCCTGCTCCTCGTCCATCCCTGCGAGGTTCTCCTCGCGCGGACCGATGTCCTCGTCGACGGCTTCGTCCATCGCCTCGATCGTCTGCCGGCCGCCGTTGTCGCGCCGCGAAAAATCGTGAGGATTTTCATCGTCCGGGAGACTGTCGAGGGTGTCCTCGCGCAGGACCTCGTCGTTCGGCACGGTCGAATCGCGCCCGGCGGCGCCACGCTCGCCGGTCCCGTGGCGGTCGCTGTCACTGTCGAGATTGGCGTCACCGATGTCCGCGCCGGCGTCTGCCCCCGGGCCGTCCAGATCGGGGTCCGACGTGGTGCCGCGATCGAGACCCAGCTGGTCCTCCCCGTTCAAGCCGGGGCCACCGACGATGTCACTGCCGGAATCCGTGGAATCGCTCGGGCCGAGCGCTCCCGTGCCATGTCCGCGATTGGTGATGGGATCCTCTTCCCCGGTCCTGAAAAGTGTGCTGTTGGCCATGTTCCGTCTCCTTTGCAAACGGAAGATCGAGCAAGCGATGTGCCATGCGATTCAGCGTACGCTGGATGCAAAGCAGCAACCTACTTTGCATCGAAAGCGCGCCCGCACGTTTATGCGACCGACAAAAACAAAAAGCCGGGCAGAGCCCGGCTTTTTGTTGGAAGCAGATTCGCGGTTACGCGCTCTGGATGTTGCTCGCCTGCTTGCCCTTCGGTCCGGTCGTCACCTCGAACTGCACCTTCTGACCTTCCTTCAGGGTTTTGAATCCCGGCATGTTGATTGCCGAAAAATGGGCGAACAGATCCTCGCCGCCGCCATCAGGAGTGATGAAGCCGAAACCCTTGGCGTCGTTGAACCACTTCACAGTACCAGTTGCCATTGCTAGTTTTCCTCAAGAAAAAATAAATCGGGCGAAATGCCCGGCCGATGTTTCGATCTCAAGGAAAGAACGGCGTACGGCGCCCTGTGAGCAGTCGTACAAGGCCTAATTGCTGCCTTGGAGCAAAACACGTGCGCGGAGGATACACAGAATCCGGCAGCTTTGCCAGTATTTTTTGCAACCTGTCAAGGGGGTTTCAACCCCATTTAAGATCAATGACTTGCCGCGGATTTGCTGCCCTGCGGAACGCCATCCTGGGCTCACCCGCCTTCGATTTCGCGGCGGACGATGGCCGCCCCGGCTCCCAGGGCCTGCAGCTTGCCCCGCGCGACGGCGCGCGCGAGCGGCACCATGCCGCAGTTGGTGCAGGGATAGAGTCGCTCCGCGGGAACGTGCTGCAGAGCGTGCCGTATCGTCGCGGCCACTTCCTCCGGCGATTCGACGCGCTCGCTTGCGACATCGATGCAGCCTACGAGAACGTCCTTGCCTTCGAGCAAGCCGATGAGCTCGATCGGCACATGCGAGTTCGCGCATTCGAGCGATACCTGGCGAATCGCCGAGCGGGCGAGCAGTGGAAACGTCTGCTCGTACTGGCGCCATTCGGAGCCGAGCGTCTGCTTCCAGTCGTTGTTCGCCTTGATGCCATAGCCGTAACAGATGTGCACCGCCGTTGCGCAGGGCAGGCCCTGCGCGGCGCGTTCGAGTGCGGCGACACCCCAGTCGCGCACTTCGTCGAAATACACGTTGAACGCGGGCTCGTCGAACTGGACAACGTCCACACCCGTGGCCGCGATCGCGAGTGCCTCCTCGTTCAGGATCTCCGCGAACGCCCATGCGAGCTTCTCGCGGCTCCGGTAGTGCGCGTCGTACAGCGTGTCCACCATCGTCATCGGTCCAGGCAGCGTGTACTTCACGCGCCGGCTCGTGGCGCTGCGCAGGAACTTCGCATCGTCGACAAACACCGGTCCCTTGCGCGCCACTGCACCGACCACCACCGGCACGTCCGCGTCGTACCGATTGCGAATGCGCACCGTCTTCTTATGCTGGAAGTCGACGCCGTCGAGGTGGTCGAGGAAAGTCGTGACGAAGTGGCGCCTGGTCTGCTCCCCATCGGAGAGTATGTCGATCCCGGCGTTCTCCTGGTCGCGCACCACGAGGCGCACGGCATCGCGCTTGCCTTCGGCGAGCGCGTCGCCCTCCAGCAGCCATGGTGCCCACAGGGTGTTCGGCTGCGCCAGCCAGCGTGGCTTCGGAAGGCTGCCGGCAATCGTGGTCTGCAGCGGATAGGACATTGCGCTCTCCATTCGCGTGATAGTTCGGGACCTGCGTCTATTGTAGGCGTGCGCGCCAGTGTCGCGCGTTGCACTCTGGACGCAGGCGCGCCGCCTCGGTGCTTTGTGTGCACGCAGTGACTCGGCGCGGCGTCAGCCGAGCGCCCCTGTACTCGTGGAAGACGGCCCTCGGGCCGAGGCCGGAAAAAGTGGACCGCAAGAGCAGCCGAGCAGCTCCACCCTCTTGACCGGTTCACGGCGGACACGTACCTTGGCGCGTCGCGCTGCCGTCCATCATGACCAAGGTTCTCTTCTCCGATTACGACTTTCCCGATATCGACATCGAGCAGCGCGTCTTCGCCGCGGCCGGAGTCGATCTCCTCACGGCGCAGTGCCGGACCGAGGCCGAAGTTGTGGCCGCCGGCCGCGACTGTCGCGCGATCCTGCTGCAGTACGCGCCCATCACCGCCGGCGTTGTCGACGCGCTGCCACGGCTCGGCATCGTGAGTCGCATCGGCGCCGGCTTCGACACGATCGATACTGGTGCATGCGTGCGCCGTGGGGTGTGGGTGGCGAATTCGCCGGACTACGGCGTCGGCGAAGTGGCCACGCACGCGCTGGCGCTCGCGCTCGCGTCGATGCGCCACATCGTCGCCTTCGATCGCGACATTCATGCGGGCCGGTGGCACTATCTCTCGGGCGGGCCGATCCGCCGCGCCACGGAGCTCACGCTGGGCATCGTCGGTCTCGGACGCATCGGCAAGCGCATGGCACACGTGAGCCGCAACGTGTTCCGGCGTGTCCTGGCCTGTGATCCCTACATCATCGACGGCGATTTTCCGGCCTACGTGGAGCGCCGCGGCTTGCGTGACCTCTTTGCCGAAAGCGACGTGGTCTCGCTGCACGTGCCGCTCAACGACGAGACGCGGCGCATGATCGATGGTCCGCTTCTCGCCGCAATGCGTCCCGGCTGTCATCTCGTCAACACCGCACGTGGTGCCGTGGTGGACGTCGATGCGGCGGTCGCCGCCGTGCGGGACGGCACGCTCGCGGGCCTCGCGCTCGATGTGCTGCCGGAGGAGCCCGTCGCTGCCGACTCGCCGTTGCTGGGCGATTCCCGCATCATCCTCACGCCGCACGCCGCTTTCTTTTCGGTGCAGGCCGAGCGGGAGTTGCGCGAGAAAGCGGCGCGGAATATCGTCACCTGGCTGAAGACGGGCCGACCGGATTATGTCGTCGCCGTCGGCACGCGCAGGCCCTAGAAGGACGTAGCAATCGAGCTCCCGAGACGGACTCTAGATGCCGGCGGAGCGGTGGTCGAGGAGGAGCATTGGCAGCGGTCGAGATCAGGTCGGTCCACAAGCGGTTCGGGTCCACGGAGGTGATCCGGGGCGTGAACATCGCCATTGCGGAGGGCGACTTCTGCGTGCTCGTCGGACCTTCGGGCTGCGGCAAATCCACCCTGCTGCGCATGATCGCGGGACTGGAGGAGATCACGGACGGCGAGATCGCCATCGGCGGTCGCGTCGTGAATCGGGTGGCGCCCAAGGAACGCGATATCGCCATGGTGTTCCAGAACTACGCGCTATACCCGCACATGACGGTGCGCGACAACATGGCCTTTGCGCTGACGCTCGCCAAGCTGCCGAAGGCGGACATCGAGCAGCGCCTCACGCGTGCGGCGGAGATCCTCGGCCTCGTGCCCTACCTCGACCGATACCCGCGGCAGCTCTCCGGCGGCCAGCGCCAGCGCGTCGCGATGGGCCGCGCGATCGTGCGCGATCCGCAGGTCTTCCTGTTCGACGAGCCGCTCTCGAACCTCGATGCGAAGCTGCGTGTGCAGATGCGCACCGAGATCAAGGAGCTCCACCAGCGTCTCAAGACGACTTCGATCTACGTGACGCACGACCAGATCGAGGCCATGACCATGGCCGACAACATCGTGGTGATGCGCGACGGAATCGTGGAGCAGGCCGGCGATCCGCTGACTCTCTATGACCGTCCCGTGAATACGTTCGTGGCAGGATTCATCGGGTCTCCGGCGATGAACATGATCCCGGGCACCGCCCGCGTCCGCGACGGCGCAGCGCATATCGATTTCGCCGACGGCGTGACACTCCCGTTGCCAACGGGTGCGCGCGCCGCTGACGGCCAGGCGGTGCTCTACGGCATGCGGCCGGAACATTGCAGCCTGAGCGGTGCCGAGGGCTTGCCGGCCGACGTGATCGTGGTCGAGCCGACCGGCGCCGATACCCAGCTCTACTGTCGCGTGAATGGCCGGGAAGTGACGGCCACGATCCGCGATCGCACATCCTGCCGCGCGGGCGACCGCGTGGTGCTCGCCCCGGACCTGGGGCGGGCGCATCTCTTCGACGCAGCGAGCGGAGTGCGCCTCGTCGCGTAGATCACAGCCGTACCAGCACCAGAAGAAACCCATCAACAAAGGAGGACAGCATGAGCGATACGAAACGTCGTGACTTTCTCAAAACCACGGCGGGTGTGGCCGCCGGTGCTGCGCTCGGCCCGATGATCTGGTCGAAGGACGCGAGCGCACAGCAGTGGAACAACACGCCGGAGAAGGGCGCGAAGCTGCGCGTGCTGCGGTGGAGCCAGTTCGTGCAGGGTGACTGGGATCAGTACCTGGCGAACGTCAAGAAATTCCAGGACAAGTACCACATCGAGGTCCGCGTCGACAAGGAGGGCTGGGAGGACGTGCGTCCGAAAGCTGCCGTGGCGGCAAACACGGGTGCCGGTCCGGACATCATCCTGTCCACCAACGATGACGCGAATCTCTATCCCGAAAAGCTCGTCGACGTGACGGATGTCTGCAACTACCTCGGCGCGAAGTACGGCGGCTTCTATCCCGTTTGCGAGCCTTACCTCAAGCACGATGGCAAACGCTGGATCGGCGTGCCGCTCGGCGTCGCCGGCGTGTGCATGGTGTATCGGGAAAGCGCGGTCAAGGCCGCCGGATTCGACAGCTTTCCCAAGGACACCGACGGCTTTCTCAAGCTCTGCAAGGCGCTCAAGGAAAAGAACACGCCGGCGGGATTCGCACTCGGCAACGCCACCGGCGACGGAAATACCTGGTGCCAGTGGCTGGTCTGGGCCTTCGGTGGCAAGCTCGTCGACCAGAACAACAAGGTGGTGATCAACAGCCCGGAGACGATCAAGGCGCTGGAATACGCGAAGGAGCTCTATCCCACGTTCGTGCCCGGCACGCTCTCTTGGCTCGACCCGAACAACAACAAGGCGTTCCTGGACGGCCAGCTGTATCTGACCAACAACGGGATCTCGATCTATTATGCGGCGAAGAACTCCGCCGATCCCAAGGTCAAGGCCATGGCGGCGGACATCAACCACGCGCAGATGCCGATCGGGCCGGCGGGCAAGCCGACCGAATTCGAGCTCTTCTTCAACCAGATGATCTTCAAGTACACGAAGTACCCGAAGGCCGCCAAGGAATTCCTGCGCTTCATGATGGAGGCCGAGCAGATGGACCCGTGGGTGCAAGCGGCTATCGGCTATGTCACGCCGGCACTGCGCTACTACGAAAAAAACCCGATCTGGACGTCGGACCCGAAGCACACGCCCTATCGCGACCTGATGAAGAACATGCTGCCGAGCGGGTACGCCGGCAAGATGGGCTATGCCTCGGCGGGCGCACTGGCGGACTTCATCATCGTCAACATGGTGGCTGAAGCCGCATCGGGATCGAAGTCCCCGCAGGAAGCGGCCGAACGGGCGCAGAAGCGGGCGGAGCGCTATTACAAGGTGTAATGCCGCAGCGTGATGTCGGCCGTGCGCGCGCAAGTGGGCGTGCGGCCGGCGTCACACGGGTCAGTCGAAGGGATTCCGATGGCTAGCACCGCCTCCGCGGCCGTTCGCCCCGCGCGCCCGCAATCGTCGGCGCTTTCGCGTGCGCTCGATAACCGGAACTTGCTCGGCATGCTGTTCATGGTGCCGGCCGCCACGATACTGCTCCTGTTCCTCACCTATCCGCTTGCGCTCGGCACCTATCTGGGGTTCACCGACACCAAGATCGGACGCGGCGGTCAGTGGGTCGGGCTCGAGAATTTCATCTTCCTGTGGGGCGACGAAGTCACCCGACTCGCACTCTTCAACACGCTGTTCTATACCACCGTGGCCAGCGTCATCAAGTTCGGGCTGGGGCTCTGGCTGGCATTGCTGCTCAACAAGCACCTTCCGTTCAAGTCGTTCTTCCGCGCGATCGTGCTGCTGCCGTTCATCGTTCCCACCGCGTTATCGGCGATTGCGTTCTGGTGGATCTACGATGCGCAGTTCTCGATCATCAGCTGGGGCCTGCAGCGAATGGGGCTCATCCACGGCTACATCGATTTCCTGGGCGACCCCTGGAACGCACGCCTGTCGACGATCGCCGCGAACATCTGGCGCGGCGTGCCGTTCGTGGCAATCTGCCTCCTGGCCGGACTGCAGACGATCTCGCCGTCCTACTACGAGGCCGCCAGCCTGGATGGCGCCACGAGCTGGCAGCAGTTCCGCTTCGTGACCCTGCCGCTGCTGACGCCCATCATCGCCGTCGTGATGACGTTCTCGGTACTGTTCACGTTCACGGACTTCCAGCTGATCTACGTGCTGACGCGCGGGGGGCCGTTGAACGCGACGCACCTGATGGCGACGCTCTCGTTCCAGCGGGCGATTCCCGGTGGAGCGCTCGGCGAAGGTGCCGCCATCGCGACGGCGATGGTGCCGTTCCTGCTCGCCGCCATTCTCGTGTCGTATTACGGCTTGCAGCGGCGCGCGTGGCAACAGGGAGGAGCGGACGCATGAGCACCGCCAACGCCGTACCGGAGAGTGTCGACTCGCAGGGAATGGCGTACCTCGTCTCGCTGCCGAGACGCGTGGTCACGGTGTATCTGCCGCTGCTGGTCTTCCTGATCGTGCTGCTGTTCCCGTTCTACTGGATGGTGGTGACTTCGCTGAAGCCGGACAACGAGCTGCTCTCGCGCGAGGGCAATCCGTTCTGGGTGATCCATCCGACGCTTGCGCACATCAAGAAGCTGCTGTTCGACACCTCGTATCCCGAGTGGCTGTGGAATACCGTCCTGATCTCCGTGGTCGCAACGGTGCTTTCGCTGTTTTGCAGCGTCCTCGCCGCGTACGCCATCGAACGCCTGCGCTTTCGCGGGGCGCGCTATGTCGGCATGGCGATCTTTCTGGCGTATCTCGTGCCGCCCTCGGTGCTGTTCATTCCGCTGGCCGCAATGGTGTATCAGCTGCACCTGTTCGATACGCGGCTCGCACTGATCCTGACGTACCCCACGTTCCTCATTCCCTTCTGCACGTGGCTCCTGATGGGCTACTTCAAGTCCATTCCCTTCGAGCTCGAGGAATGCGCGCTCATCGACGGCGCAAGCCGGCTGCAGATCCTGGTGAAGATCATCCTGCCGCTCGCCGTACCGGGCCTCATCTCGGCGGGCATCTTCGCGTTCACGCTGTCCTGGAACGAGTTCATCTATGCCCTGACGTTCATTTCGTCGTCGGAGGTCAAGACGGTGCCGGTCGCCGTGGTGACCGAGCTGGTCGAGGGCGACGTCTACCACTGGGGCTCGCTCATGGCCGGGGCGCTCTTCGGCTCGCTGCCGGTCGCACTCCTGTACTCGTTTTTCGTGGAGTACTACGTTTCCGGTCTCACGGGTGCCGTGAAGGAATAGCCCTGTGCGCCGAGGGGTCGGCCCGCGACCGGAACCTCCTTGAGTTCCCGACGGTCCGCGCCCAATTGGGTACAATCGAGCGCATTCAGGAGGAAGTCGACATGAGCATCCAGGACGTCATTCGCGAGCAGGTCACCGGGAACCGCGTGGTTCTCTACATGAAGGGTACGCCGCAGTTTCCGCAGTGCGGTTTCTCGAGCGCCGCCGTGGAGATGCTCAAGGCGTGCGGGCTGGGCGATTTCGCGACCGTGAACGTGCTTGCCGATCCCGAGATCCGGCAAGGCATCAAGGAATACGCAAACTGGCCCACGATTCCCCAGCTGTACGTGAACGGGGAGTTCATCGGCGGCTCGGACATCATGCGCGAAATGTTCGAGTCAGGCGAACTGCAGCAGTTGCTGAACCAGCAACCTGCCTGAAACACGTACGGGCAACCTCAAAAGGGCCGCGTCGCGGCCCTTTTGCTTTGGTGTGCCGGGGGAACAAACCGGTGGGCGAGCGCACCAGAAGCGAGCTGCAGTCAGCCCATTCTGGTGCAAAGCCCGCGATATGGTTCGTGGGAGAACTAACAAGTTATTGAAATGGTTGAACCTTCGCGTGTGGCACGGCAGCTGCTCCCGATAGGTGCGGGCGCGGGAGCGCGGCCCATAACAGAGCAGCGCCTGCGAGTGCTGCCATCAGCCACGAGGGGATAGGGGAGCCATGGACGTATCGAAAGCGGGCAGCGACACGCTGTTCCTGTTGCTGGGCGCGGTGATGGTGCTTGCGATGCATGCGGGCTTCGCGTTCCTGGAGCTGGGGACCGTGCGCAAGAAGAACCAAGTCAACGCGCTGGTCAAGATCCTCGTGGATTTCAGCGTTTCGACCGTCGCCTATTTCTTCATCGGCTACGGCATCGCCTATGGCACCAGCTTCTTCACCGGGGCGGAGGCACTCAGCGCGAAGAACGGCTACGAGCTCGTCCGCTTCTTTTTCCTGCTCACGTTCGCGGCAGCCATTCCAGCGATCGTGTCGGGTGGAATCGCCGAGCGCGCCCGCTTCAATCCGCAACTCGCCGCGACGTTCCTCCTGGTCGGGTTCGTGTATCCCTTTTTCGAGGGCATCGCCTGGAACCAGCACTACGGAATCCAGGTGTGGCTGAAGTCGACCTTCGGCGCGGAGTTTCATGATTTCGCCGGGAGCGTAGTCGTCCATGCGGTGGGCGGCTGGATTGGCCTCGTCGCCGTGCTCCTGCTCGGCGCGCGGCGTGGCCGCTATTCACGCGATGGCGGCATCGCGGCGCACCCGCCGTCGTCCATCCCGTTCCTGGCACTCGGGGCCTGGGTACTGTCGGTCGGCTGGTTCGGGTTCAACGTCATGTCGGCGCAGTCGCTCGACAGGATCTCCGGGCTGGTGGCGGTGAATTCGCTGATGGCGATGGCCGGCGGCACCATTGCCGCGTTCGTTGCCGGACGCAACGACCCCGGCTTCGTGCACAACGGCCCGCTTGCCGGCCTCGTCGCGGTCTGCGCTGGCTCGGACGTGATGCATCCTATCGGCGCGTTGGCAACGGGCGTCTGCGCGGGGTCGCTGTTCGTCTATCTGTTCACCCAGACCCAGAACCGCTTCCGCATCGACGACGTGCTCGGGGTCTGGCCATTGCACGGCGTGTGCGGCGCGTGGGGTGGCATCGCTGCGGGTATCTTCGGGACCCGCGCGCTCGGCGGGCTCGGAGGGGTGGCGATCGGCTCGCAGCTCATCGGGACGCTGGGCGGCATCGCCGTCGCGGTGGTCGGTGCCGGCATCGTGTACGGCGCCTTGAAAAAGTTCATAGGGCTGCGCCTCGATCCCGAGCAGGAGTTCAATGGGGCCGACCTCACCATTCACAACATCACCGCAACCCCAGAAAGGGAAGTGAGTTGGTGACGGCGCGAGCCGAGGAGCAGGGGCCCCGCCGGGTTTCGGCGGGGATGCGACTGGGGCGAGTCGACGTTCGAGGCCGACACCACTAACTTTGCATCTGCTGCACGGTGCGGAGGCCGAGCGGGCGAGCCGAGGAGCAGGGGCCCCGCCGGGTTTTGGTGGGGATGCGACTGGGGCGAGTCGACGTTCGAGGCCGACACCACTAACTTTGCATCTGCTGCACGGTGCGGAGGCCGAGCGGGCGAGCCGAGGAGCAGGGGCCCCGCCGGGTTTTGGTGGGGATGCGACTGGGGCGAGTCGACGTTCGAGGCCGACACCACTAACTTTGCATCTGCTGCACGGTGCGGAGGCCGAGCGGGCGAGCCGAGGAGCAGGGGCCCCGCCGGGTTTTGGTGGGGATGCGACTGGGGCGAGTCGACACGGCACACGCAGCAGTCAGGCTGATGCCGGACTTACAGCGCGAACGCCGCGCCCCACCCAGCAGTCAGGCCGATGCCGGAGTTACGGCGCGAACGCCGCGGCACACGGCAAGTAATCAGGCGCAAACCTGACCTGCAGTCGATCGGAGGGATGTTGCGCCGAGGCGAGCAGGTCGTTCACGTGCGTGCCCGATGCACTCTGCGCACGTCGGGGATGCGTTTCAGTGCCCGAATCACGTGCGCCAGATGTCGACGGTCACGCACCTGCACGCTGAAGAACATCGCGAGCACGTCGCCGCCGTCGGGCCGCTCCATCGACACGTTGTCGATATTGGCCTGCGCATCGGCAATGGCCATTGCAAGGTCAGCGAGCAGACCGCGACGATCGTTCACGAGCAGCCGGATTCCCGCATCGAACACGCCTTCGATATCGGCCGACCATTCGACGTCGATCAGCTGATCCGAATCGGCACGCTGCTTCTTCAGGGTGACGCAGTCGCGGTTGTGGACCAACAGCCCCTGGCCCTTGCGGAACTGTCCCAGCACCTTGTCGCCGGGGATGGGCCGGCAGCACTTCGCGTACTGGATGGCCACGCCCTCGACCCCGCGCAACGTCAGCGAGCCCGGCTTGCCGCCGCCGTGCGACCCGGCACCCGCAACCCCGTCGTCGGCAGCGGTGCCGCTGCGGGTGAGGGCCTGCGCCACTACGAACGAGAGTCGCTTTCCGAGCCCGATGTCGGCGAGGATTTCGAGATGGCTCTTCGTGCCGTATTCGCGCGCGAGCGCTTCCCAGCGGTCCCATGTCACGGCTTCCGGCGACACCTTGAGGGTCGCGAGCGCCTGATTCAGCAGACGCTCGCCGAGCGCTGCGGATTCCTTCTGCTGCAGCCCCTTGAGGAAATGGCGGATCCGCGAACGGGCCTTGCCGGTCGCCACGAACGATAGCCACGACGGGTTCGGCCGCGCAGTGGGGGCCGTGATGACCTCGACCTGATCGCCGTTCTTGAGCTCGGTGCGCAGCGGCATCTGCTCGTAGTTGATCCGTGCCGCCACGCAATGGTGGCCGATATCGGTGTGCACTGCGTACGCGAAATCGACCGCCGTCGCGCCGCGCGGCAGGGCCATGATCTTGCCCTTCGGCGTGAAGACGTAGATCTCGTCCGGAAAGAGGTCGCCCTTGATGTGCTCGAGGAATTCCTTCGAGTCCCGCGACTCGGACTGGATCTCGAGCAGGCTCTGCAGCCACCGATGCGTTTCGCGCTGCGCCTCCGCGATATCGAGTTCGCCGCCGGACTTGTAGAGCCAGTGTGCCGCCACGCCCGCCTCCGCGATGCGATGCATGTCGTGCGTGCGGATCTGCGCCTCCAGGGGCGTCCCGTACGGTCCGAACAGCGTCGTGTGCAACGACTGGTAGCCATTCGCCTTCGGGATGGCAATGTAGTCCTTGAACTTGCCGGGAATCGGCTTGTACAGCCCGTGCAGCACGCCAAGCGCGGCATAGCATGCATTGGCATCGTGTACGAGCACCCGCACGCCGTAGATGTCGAACACCTGCGAGAACGTGTAGCGCTTCTCGCGCATCTTCTTGTAGGCCGAGTAGATGGTCTTCTCGCGCCCCGACACGTTCGCGGCGATGCCGGCCCGCTCGAGTCCGTCGCGGATGACGTCGAGCAACCGGTTCATCACCTCGCGCCGGTTGCCTCGCGCGGCCTTGATCGCGCTCGCAAGGATGCGAAAGCGCATCGGGTGCAGGTGCTTGAACGCGAGATCCTGCAGCTCGAGATAGAGTGCGTTGAGGCCCAGCCTGTTGGCGATGGGGGCGTAGATGTCGAGCGTCTCGCGCGCGATGCGCCTGCGATGCGGCGGCGCCATGGCGTCGAGGGTGCGCATGTTGTGCAGCCGGTCCGCGAGCTTGATCAGGATGACGCGCACGTCCTGCGCCATCGCGAGAAGCATCTTGCGGAAGTTCTCCGCCTGCGCCTCCTCGCGCGACGTGAACTCGATCTGGTCGAGTTTCGACAGACCGTCGACCATGTCGGCGACGGGCTTGCCGAACGAATGCTCGATCTCGTTCTTCGAGACCTTCGTATCCTCCATCACGTCGTGGAGGAGCGCTGCCGCCAGTCCCTGGGCATCCAGCCGCCACTGCGACAGGATGCTCGCGACCGCGAGCGGATGGGTGATGTAGGGCTCGCCCGACTTGCGGAACTGACCGCGGTGGGCGGATGCCGAGAATTCGAACGCGCGCTCCACGAGCGCGACGTCAGGCGCCGCGAGGTAGTGGCCGAGGTGTCGCGTGAACTCCGCTATTTCCGCCATGTTTCACGAAACCCCGCACGGCGCGGCTCGGGGCGACCGATCGCCGCACCGTAGCTCACTGGCTAGCGCCGGCTTCGCACATCAGCTCTGGCCTTTGAGCAGCAACTCGATGCCGACCTTGCCGGCGGCGATCTCGCGCAACGCGATCACGGTGGGCTTGTCCCGGTCGGCGTCGAGCAGCGGGCTCGATCCCGCCGACAGCTGGCGTGCGCGATTGGTCGCAGCGAGCGTGAGCTCGAATCGGTTGGGAATCTTGTCCAGACAGTCGTCGATGGTGATGCGGGCCATGGTGGTCTACCGGTGAGGGTCAGGGGGCGAGCAGCGAGTGGAGCAGTGCTGCGTGACGGGCGCGCTGCTGCGCGCCGCGCAGGCGGGTCGCGCGCACGACTGCGGCAAGATCGTCGACCGCCGCAGCAAAGTCCTGATTAATAATAACATAGTCGAACTCGCCGCAGTGCCGCATCTCTTCCTTCGCGGCTTCCAGCCGGCGCGCAATGACCGCGGGTGCGTCCTGGCCGCGTTTCTCCAGCCGCTCCTTGAGCAGACTGAGCGATGGCGGCAGGATGAAAACGTGCACCGCTGACGGAATCAGCCGGCGCACCTGCGCGGCGCCCTGCCAGTCGATCTCGAGCAGGACATCGTTCCCGGCGTCCACCTGCCCCTTCAGCCACGTCGCCGACGTGGCGTACCAATTGCCGTGGACCCGCGCGTGCTCGAGGAATTCCCCGCCCGTGTTGAGCTGCTCGAACCGCTGCTCGTCGATGAAGTGGTAGTGCACGCCATCGACTTCGCCTGGCCGCGGCGGGCGCGTGGTGTACGACACCGACAGCCGGATGTGCCGTTCGCGCTCGAGCAGCGCATTGACGAGTGATGTCTTGCCGCCGCCTGAAGGCGCGGCAACGACGAACAGATTGCCTGTGGGAACGCTCATCGCGGGACGGCACGCAGCCGTTAAGGCCGGCTCATTCAGGCTCATTCGAGGTTCTGCACCTGCTCGCGCATCTGCTCGATCAGCACCTTGAGCTCGAGGGAGGCCTGGGACAGCTCGGCGTCGACGGACTTTGACCCGAGGGTATTCGCTTCGCGGTGGAGCTCCTGCATCAGGAAATCCAGGCGCTTGCCGGCAGTGCCGCCTGCCGACAGTACCCGCCGCACTTCGGCCACGTGCGTGCTCAGTCGCGACAGTTCCTCGGCGACATCGACCTTGGTGGCGAACACCGCAAGTTCCTGCTTCAGGCGGTCCTCGTCCGGATCGAGTCCGGCCTCGCGCAATCGCGCACCGAGCTTCTCGACGAATGTCGCGTGAACGGCCGGAATGCGCGGCGCGACGCGGGCGACCTGCACTTCGATCGCGCTGCAGCGTTCTTCGAGTGTGGCGACGAGTTTCGCGCCTTCGCGCGCCCGCGACGCGGCAAGCTCTCGCAGGGCCTCGCCGAGCAGTTGCTGCACGCTTCCCGCGAGCATCTCGGGGGCGACCGTCGGCTCGGTCAGGACGCCGGGCCAGCGCAGGATCTCGGCGACCGACAGCGGTGCGGTGCCAGGCGCGACGCGCATCACGTCGCCGGCCGCCTTCGCGAGCTGCTCCACGCGTCCCGCGTCGATCGCGAGCTCGGCGGCACCCGGGGCGCTACGCGTCAGCGCAATGCGGCATTCCACCTTGCCGCGCTTCAGTTCCGCGGCGATGCGCTCGCGCAGCGCTGACTCGAGCGCGCGCAATTCATCCGGGACGCGGATGGAAAGATCGAGATACCGATGGTTGACGGACCGCAGCTCGACCGAGAGCGCGACCCCCGGCAAATCCGCGGCCACGGCCGCGAAGCCGGTCATGCTGAGGATCATCGGCGGTTTGCGCGAGGTTTATGCATGTTTTCCGGCTTTACTTTGCCCGCTTCGTTGCCGAGAATGTATGCGCTATCCCTTGCCCGCGCAAGCTGGGGCAGATTCCTTGGCACGCGAATTGCGGGCCCTCACGGGTTAAGCCACCAACCCGTTCGCATCACAACAACGCCGCATGGCCGCCACCAACCAGGCACTTTCCGCAGGGTATCAGCTGCTGAACTACCGGATCGACCGGCAGATCAGCCGCGGCGGCTTCTCCATCGTGTACCGCGCCTTCGACGAGACCGGCGCGCCCGTCGCGATCAAGGAATACCTGCCGGCATCCCTCGTGCTGCGCACCGAAGGGGACATCGTGCGCGCCAGTTCGGTGGAGAACCTCACGTCGTTTCGCTACGGCATGAAGTGCTTCTTCGAGGAGGGGCGCGCGCTGGCCAAGATCAACCATCCCAACGTCGTGCGGGTGCTGAATTTCTTCCGCGCCAACGAGACGGTCTACATGGTGATGCGCTACGAGCGGGGGCGCACGCTGCAGCAGCAGATCCAGATGCGCCAGGACCAGATGTCGGAGCGTCTGGTCCGCCACGTGTTCATGCACCTGATGAACGGGCTGCGCGAAGTCCATACGCACAAGCTGCTGCATCTCGACATCAAGCCCGCCAACATCTATCTGCGCACGGACGGCTCGCCCGTTCTGCTCGACTTCGGGGCGGCGCGCCAGACCCTCACGACCAACCGGCCCAAGCTCGCGCCGATGTACACGCCGGGATTCGCGGCACCCGAGCAATATCGGGAGCCCGACCGCCTGGGACCGTGGACGGACGTGTATGGCGTGGGCGCCTCGATGTTCGCCTGTCTTGCGGCATTCGCGCCGCAGGCCGCGGACGCCCGCCTGCAGGAGGACCATCTCGTGCCCGCGAAGAAGATCTGGTCGGGCCAATACTCCGACAACGTGCTCGAGGTCATCGACTGGTGCCTCCGCCTCGATCCGCTCGAGCGGCCGCAGAGCATCTTTGCGCTGCAAAAAGCCATTCGCGACATTGCGCCCCGGAAACGCAAACTCACCTTCTTCGGTGCGCTGAAGCGGCGCCTCTTCAGCGAGATCGGCGCCTGATTCAGCGGCGGCATCTCCAGCCTGCCCTCCCGTCACGACCATGCGCTTCACGATCTTCCAGGAAAGCCGCAAGGGTTCGCGCAAGATCAACCAGGACCGCATCGCGTACACGTTCAGCCGCGACACGCTGCTGCTTGTCGTCGCCGATGGCATGGGCGGACATGCCGGCGGCGAGATCGCTGCGCAGATCTGCACGCGACTCTACGTCGAGCGCTTTCAGCAGGAAGCGAAGCCGGTGTTGCGCAATCCGCTCAAGTTCCTGCAGGACACGATGATGCGCGCGCACGCCGCACTCGGGTCCTATGCCAACCAGTTCTCGATGCTCGAGACGCCGCGCACCACATGCGTGGCCTGCATCGTGCAGGCCGGTAACGCGTACTGGGCGCACGCAGGCGACTCCCGCCTGTACCTGTACCGGCAGGGCGCGCTCATCGGGCAGACGAAGGACCACAGCAAGGTGCAGTACCTCGTCGATCAGGGCATCATCGCCGCGAACGAGGCGATGACCCACCCCGATCGCAACAAGGTATTCAGCTGCCTCGGCGGCATGGTGGATCCGGTGATCGACGTCTCACGCCGCACCCCGCTGCGCAATGGCGACATCCTCGTGCTGTGCACCGACGGGCTGTGGAGCGTTCTCGGCAAGGATGAGATCGCCACCTGGCTGACCTCGACCCCGATCCTCAGGAGCGCGCCGCTGATGCTGCGGGACGCCGAGAAGCGCGGCGGTCCCGACGGCGACAATCTGTCCGCCATCGTGGTGCGCTGGGGTCCGGAGACGCTGACCGAGGAGCCCTCCACGATCACCGAGACCATGGCGCTCGGGGAGTTCGAAACGCAACTCGACCGGACCCTCACCCTCGCCGGACGCAAGGGCGCGCAACGCGATCTTTCCGACGACGAGATCGAGCGTGCGATCGAGGAAATACAGTCCACGATCCAGCGCTACCGCAAGTAGGCAGTGCGCCGTCGAGCACCGTGGCACGCCTTCGCAGCGCGTGAATCCAATGCCTGTGCGCACAATGTGTGCAGCCTGTGGACATCGTGTGCATCGTTCCCGGCGGTCGCAAAAACGCGACACGGTGGTTAGGCACCGCACCCATGGGCGGCACACGCGTGCATGCATTTGCAGGCGCCGCGAGTAGAATGGCAGCACCCCATCGCCTCCCGCCCGCATGCGCCAGATCATCCTCGATACCGAGACTACGGGCCTCTATCCGGAACAGGGCCACCGCGTGATCGAGCTTGCCGCGGTGGAAGTGGTGAACCGCCGGCCCACCGGTCGCACGCTGCACTTCTATCTCGATCCCGAACGCGAGATCGATGCCGGTGCGACGGAAGTCCACGGCATGACGTGGGACGATCTCAAGGGCAAGCCCAGGTTCCGCGACGTTGCCGCGGAGTTCCTCGACTTCGCCCGTGACGCCGAATGGGTCATTCATAACGCGCCGTTCGACCTCGCCTTCCTCGATTACGAGCTGCGGCTCGCGGGCTTGCCGTGCTGCGGCAGCACGTGCGGCCGCGTGGTCGACACGCTTGCGCTCGCCCGCGACGCGTTCCCCGGCAAGCGCAACAACCTGAACGCGCTGTGCGAACGGTTCGGCGTCGACAATGCGCATCGCACGCTGCACGGTGCCCTGCTCGACGCGCAGCTCCTGGCCGAGGTGTATCTCGCGATGACGCGGGGCCAGGAGTCGCTGACCATCGACATGGCGACGACATCGCCGATCGCGGCACTCGGCAGCGCCACTGCCGGATCGCCACTGCGCCTCGCCTTGCGGATCCTGGCTCCCACCGGTGAGGAGCTCGCCGCCCATCACGCCTACCTCGCCAGCCTCGACAAGGACTCGAAGGGGCGCTGCGTGTGGCTCGCGCTCGCCGCCGAGCCGGCACCGGCCGCCGCCGACGAATCCGGAGTCCAGGGCCACGCACCGCCTCTGTCCGAAGCCGTGGCCGCGTAAGTCGCAAGGGGCGGTCACAGCCCTGTCATCTGCGGTCGCGAGCATGCGGATTTCATCATGAACGACCGTCAGCCCGATACGGCTTCCCCTGGCACCACCCGACCCGCAGCCCACGTCGCTCGCGCGCCCGATGCCGCGCCGATCGACCGCGAGCTGTCGCTGCTCGCCTTCCACCGGCGGGTCCTGGCGCTCGCCGCCGATGCTGCCACGCCGCCGCTGGAACGCCTGCGGTTCCTGTGCATCGTGGGCAGCAATCTCGACGAATTCTTCGAGATCCGGGTGGCGGGGCTCAAGCAGCGCTCCGGCGCGCACGCGCCATCCAGGCGCCGGCGCAGCGAGGACACGCTGCGGCTCCTCGACGACATCGCGCGCGAGACACGGGCGCTCGTCGCCGACCAATACCGGCTGCTGAACACGGACGTACTGCCCGCGCTTGCCGCGGCGGGCGTGCGCCTGCTGCGCCACGTCGATCGCACGCCCATCCAACAGGCATGGGTCGAGCGCTACTTCCGCGAGTCGGTCCGCCCCTTGCTGACGCCCATCGGACTTGATCCTGCGCACCCTTTCCCGCAGGTCGTGAACAAGTCCCTCAATTTCATCGTCGAGCTTTCCGGACGCGACGCGTTCGGACGCGAGACAGGGATCGCGATCGTGCGCGCGCCGCGGGTGCTGCCTCGCGTCATCAAGCTGCCGGCGGAGATCGCGCCGGCGAATACCTTCCTCTTGCTCTCCTCGGTGATCCACGCGCACTTGCCCGAACTCTTTCCCGGGCGTGACGTCCTGTCGTACGCGCAGTTTCGCGTGACGCGCGACGCCGACCTGTGGATCGACGAGGAAGAGGTGAAGAACCTGCGCAAGGCGCTGCAGGGCGAGCTGCCGCAACGCCAGTTCGGCTCCGCCGTGCGGCTCGAAGTGGGGGCCGCCTGTCCGGACCGGCTCGTGCAGCTGCTGCTCGAGGAATTCGCGCTCGGTGCGGACGACCTCTATCGCTGCGACGGGCCTGTCAATATCATGCGTCTCGTGTCGCTGATCGAGCAGGTGACCGGTGACACGCTGCGCTATCCGTCCTTCGTGCCGGGCCTGCCGGATCGCCTGCGCGGCGAAGTCGACATCCTCGCGGCCATCCGGCAGCACGACATCCTGTTGCACCATCCGTACCAGTCCTTCGAACCCGTCGTGCGCTTCATCCGCCGCGCCGCGGAGGACCCGGACGTCGTGGCGGTAAAGCAGACCGTCTATCGCACCGGGGTCAACTCCGAACTGATGGAGGCGCTCATCGAGGCCGCGCGACGCGGGAAGGAAGTGACCGTCGTGATCGAGCTGCGTGCGCGTTTCGACGAGGAGGCCAACATCAACTGGGCCGAGCAGCTCGAGCACGCCGGCGCGCAGGTGGTGCACGGCGTCTTCGGCCTGAAAACGCATGCCAAGCTCGCCTTGCTGGTGCGACGGGAAGCCGATCCGGCCGGCGGCGCGCGGCTGGTTTCCTATGCGCATCTCGGCACCGGGAATTATCATCCCCGAACCACCGGTCTGTATTCGGACTTCGGGCTGCTCACCGCGGACCCGGAGATATGCGCCGATGTCAACGAAGTGTTTCTGCACATCACGAGCCTTGCCCGTGCCAACCGTCTGCACCGGTTGCTGCTGGCGCCCTTCACGATGCACGTGCGCGTGCTCCAGATGATCCGCAACGAGACGCGCGCCGCACGTGCAGGGCGTCCCGCCCGTATCGTCGCCAAGATGAACGGCCTGGTCGAGGAGCGGGTCATACGGGCGCTGTATGCCGCGTCGCGCGCCGGGGTAAGCATCGACCTGATCGTGCGCGGCGCGTGCGCGCTGCGGCCGGGGGTGCCGGGGGTCTCGGACAACATCCGGGTCCGGTCTCTCCTCGGACGCTTCCTCGAGCACCACCGTGTCTGGTATTTCGCGAACGCCGTCGAGGAGGAGCGCATATGGCTGTCGTCAGCGGACTGGATGGGGCGCAACCTGTTTGGCCGGATCGAGGTCGCGTTTCCCGTTCGCGATGCCACGCTGCGCGAACGGGTGCTGCGTGAAGGACTGGAGATCTATCTCGAAGACAACGCGGGCAGCTGGGAATTGCAGGCGAGCGGCGAGTGGATGCGTTGTCCAGGCCGAGCCGCCGGGCGCGCCGCGCTCCGCACAAGCGATGCTGCTCGCGCGCCTCGCCGCCGACTGAAGCGGCGACCAAGGCCGCCCGCAGGACGATTTCAGGATGAGCGCATGGATCTGATCCTCTGGCGTCATGCCGACGCCGAAGACGGCGCGCCTGACCTCGCGCGCCCCCTCACGGACAAGGGCCGCCGACAGGCTACGGAAATCGCCGCGTGGCTCGACGCACGGCTGCCGCGGCACGCGCGCATTCTTGTCTCTCCGGCAGTGCGCGCGCAGCAAACCGCGCGGGCCCTCCACCGGACGTTCGAGACGGCGGACGCCCTCGCCCCGGGCTCGACGGTGGCCGCGGTGCTCGCTGCGGCCAAGTGGCCGAACGCGCGCGATCCCGTGCTCGTGGTCGGCCATCAGCCCACGCTGGGAGGGCTGATCTCCTTCCTCATCGCCGGGCGCGAGGATTACTGGACGGTGAAGAAATCAGCCGCGTGGTGGCTCAGCAATCGGGATCGCGGCGGCCACACGGCAGTGGCCGTGCGCGCGGTGATCGACCCCGAATTCCTGTGATCAGGTGCGGCGCGCGCGCAGCGTTCCGACGGCGAGCGCCGCCGCCAACGCGAGCAAGGGGAGCGAGCCTGGTTCCGGCACCTGCTGGCTAGTGTGCCGCAGGCCCGTGATCTGGTCCTGTGCCCCCGGCTGCCCGACGTTTTCCAGCGTGACGGCGTACGCAGCCGACAGCGCCGGCGTAGTGGCCATCGCGTTATGGAACGCATCGAGCGCGACCTGCGTCGTCGACGGATCGATCCCGGTCGCCTGGAACGTGCCGCCGGTCAGATTCCAGCTCGCGGGTCGTAACGGGTCTCCCAGATGCCGATCTGGATGGCCTCGGCGATGGTCGCCGGCGACAGCGTCGTCGATCCGAACGTGTGGCTGCTCAACGGAAAGAGCCATCCGAACGGGTCGGCGCTACCCAGCACCCGAATTGACCGCGCCGAGGAAGTCCAGCGTCGCGGCGTTCACACCCGAATAGTTGATCGTATAGTGGACAAGCTGGCTGCCAGAGAAGACCTCGGTCAGCTCGTAACAGTAGGTGAAGAGGCTGCCGTTCGTGCCATCGATGAGATCGGCAGTGGTAATGCCGACCAGATTGCTCGCAATGCCGTGGTAACGATCGGGGTAGATGCCGTTCCACACGCGCGGCGTCGAGATGTCGATCGCGTCCGATGAATGCGCGGGATTGAATGGATTGCTATCCCATTGCAGATCGATGCTGTCGGCCGAGGCCGTGCCGCAGGCGAGCGTCGCCGCGAGGCACAGGATTGAAGCGGCATTTTTCAACTTTTTCTCCGAACGTAAATGGGGCGTCGGGGTTCCTAAGCAACAGCCGTGCCGTGGATGCAAGTACATGAATTAGAAGTTCTTATTGATTAACGGTGGCAGCCCGCGGGCGGGCACTGTAATGCCGCACGACATTGAACGATTTGTGCGGGACAGCGTGGGCGGGACCGAGCGGCCTCGTACAAGACTCGACAACCGCTTCAGCGTGTGGTGATACGCAAGGGCAAGCCGACGCTCACCCAGTCACGCTGCTCCCGCTCGAGAAGATGGGCGGTGAGCGGATTGGCGCGCAGCCAATGCGCGGGAACGGTCAGGCGCACGCCGCGTTCGTCCCGCAGCTCAAGGTCGGGGACTGCAAGCGGCCGGCGCGCGTGATGCAGCAGGACCGCGAGACGCAGCGCCAGTACCTGCGCCCGAAACACGGCGTCTTCCAGGGCCGGCAGCATCTTGCGCAAGCCGCCGCGGCAGCCGATGACCAGATAGGAGAGCCGTTGCTGCTCGCGCGCCGAGAAGCCCGGCATGTCGGCGTTCTGCAGGATGTATGCACCGTGCTTGTGGAACGCCGTGTGGGCGATGGAGCTTCCACACTCGTGCAGCAGCGCCGCCCAGCGGAGCTCCTGCGCGCAGGACGCATCGATCCCCGGCGCGAGATCCGCGAAGAGGCGCACGCACGTGGCAGCAATGCGCTCCGCCTGGGCAGTGTCGATGCGGTAGCGTTCCGCGAACTGCGCGACGGTCGCTTCGCGCGCGTCGTGGTGCACGGTGCGGCCGAAGAGGTCGTAGAGCACGCCCAGGCGCAGGGCTCCGCCCACCGGCTCGATGCGCGCCACGTCGAGCTCGCGCATGGCGGCTTCCATCACGGCCAGTCCGCCGGCGAGCACCGGGGCGCGCTCGGCCTTCAAGGCAACGAGTGCCAGGTCCTTCACGTGGCCTGCCCGCACCATCAGCTTGCGCAATCGTGCCAGACCGTCCGGGGTGATGCCGCCGTCGGAGAATCCGTTCTGGGCGAGGATGTCGGCGAGCGCCAGCGCCGTCCCGGACGAGGCGTACGCGTGCTCCCAATGGTCATTGCCAAACGTGCCCGCGATGGCGTCGATCTCGGCGCGCGCGGCTTTCGTCGCGGCGGCGAACCGGACCGCCGACAGGATGCCTTTCGAGAAGAAGCGCTGCGTGAGGCCGACGCAGCCGATCGGCAGCGACTCGAGGCGTTGGGGCAGGAGGCCGCGGCCGATGATGAACTCGGTCGAGCCGCCGCCGATATCGATCACGAGGCGCGGCGACTCCGATGGCGGCAGCACGTGGGCAACGCCGACGTAGATGAGCCGCGCTTCCTCGTGGCCGGTGATGATGTCGATCGGGAAACCCAGCGTGCGCTCCGCCGCCGCGAGGAAGGGCCCCGCATTGCGGGCCACGCGAAACGTGTTGGTCGCGACGGCCCGGACGGCCGACGGGTGGAAACCGCGCAGTCGCTCCGCGAATCGCGCGAGGCATGCGAGTGCAGCCCGCTGCGGTCCGCGCTTCAGGTGTCCGCGTGCGTCGAGCGCCGCGCCCATGCGCAGGGTCTCGCGCCAGGTGTCGAGGCGATAGATCTGGTCCCCTTCCACGCGCCCGAGCTCCAGCCGGAAGCTGTTGGAGCCCATGTCGACGACGGCAAGGGTGACCGGGCTGGTTGCGCTCATCGCGAAGACCGGCGGGTCGGAACCGGCGGAGGGTAGCAGAAGCGCCGATCGCCGGCGGCCCGAGATTCGCCCCCGGCGCGCATCGCCTGCCCGCGTCTTACAATGCGCTCTGCCGCGCCTTCTGCTCGCGATGTGCCGGGCGATCACGGGATTGCGCGAAAGTCCTTCCCATTCAGCGGCACTCCGACTCCATCATGCCGATCGACTATCTCCAGAAGATCCTGACCGCAAAGGTCTACGACGTCGCCATCGAATCGGCGCTCGAGCGCGCGCCGATCCTGTCGCGTCGGGTCGGCAACAACGTGCTGCTGAAGCGTGAGGATCAGCAGCCGGTGTTCTCGTTCAAGGTGCGCGGCGCGTACAACAAGATGGCGCGGCTCACCCCTGACGAGCGCGGCCGCGGCGTGATCTGCGCATCGGCGGGCAACCACGCGCAGGGCGTCGCGCTCGCGGCGCAGAAACTCGGCTGCAAGGCGACGATCGTCATGCCGGTCACCACGCCGCAGATCAAGATCGCCGCGGTGGAGGCGCGCGGCGCCGTGGTGGTGCTGCATGGCGATTCCTACAGCGATGCCTATGCCCACGCGCTCGAGCTGCAGGCGCAAGTGGGTGCCACGTTCGTGCATCCGTACGATGACCCCGACGTGATCGCTGGGCAGGGCACCGTCGGGATGGAAATACTCCGGCAGTGTCAGGGACCGCTCGACGCGATCTTCGTCCCGGTCGGCGGCGGCGGGCTCATCAGCGGGGTCGCGGCGTTCGTGAAGCGCGTACGTCCGGAGATCAGGGTCATTGGTGTCCAGCCCGAGGACTCGGACGCCATGACGCGCTCGGTCGCGGCCGGCCACCGCGTGCAGCTGCCGCACGTGGGTCTGTTTGCCGATGGCGTCGCGGTGAAGCACGTCGGCGAGGAGACGTTCCGGATCGTCCGCGAGCACGTCGACGACATGATCACCGTCGACACGGATGCGACCTGCGCGGCGCTCAAGGACGTGTTCGAGGACACGCGCTCGGTGCTCGAGCCCGCCGGCGCCCTTTCGATCGCGGGCCTCAAGGCGTGGTGCGAGCGTGAACGCGTCAGGGATATGACGCTCGTAGCCATCGCGAGCGGCGCGAACATGAATTTCGATCGCCTGCGCTTCGTTGCCGAGCGCGCCGAAGTCGGCGAGCAGCGCGAGGCGATCCTCGCCGTCACCATTCCCGAGCGTCCCGGCAGCTTTCGCGAGTTCTGCTCGCTGCTCGGCAAGCGTTCGGTCACCGAGTTCAACTACCGGTACGCCGATCCGGCCACGGCGCACATCTTTGTCGGCATCGAGGTTGCCAACCGGCACGAGACCGAGCGCCTGATGGCCGAGCTTGCGCGCCGCCGTATCGAGGCCTACGACCTCACCGATGACGAGATGGCGAAGCTGCACGTGCGCCACCTCGTCGGCGGTCATGCACCGAGCGCCGAGAACGAGATCGTCTACCGCTTCGAGTTTCCGGAGCGTCCCGGGGCACTGATGGGCTTCCTCGAGTCCATGAGCGCCGGCTGGAACATCACCCTCTTCCACTACCGCAACCACGGCGCCGACTACGGGCGCGTGCTGGTCGGCATGCAGGTCCCGCCTTCGGACAAGGCCGAATTTCAGGCCTTCCTCGACCGATTGGGCTACGACTGCGTCGACGAAACTGGGAACCCCGCCTACCGGATGTTCCTCGGCCGCTGAAAGGCCGGTCCAAGACGCGGGGCGGCAGGGTCTGCCGCTGCACGGCAGGAGCCGCCCATTGTCGGCAGCATAAAACTTGGCGGTTGTTGCATTAATCGCTCAACCTGCAGCAATAGGTTGATTCCGGCAAGCTTTATGCTCTAGGCAGGCCCCTTGGGCCGTGTCAGACTGGCCCGGCAATCGCGGCGCCACGGCACTGCGCGAGGCATGCACGAGGAGAGAAACGTGGGTGACAACAACCCCCTGTCGGGCATCAAGGTGATGGTGATCGACGACTCGAACACCATCCGACGCAGCGCGGAGATCTTCCTGCTGCAGGCGGGATGCACGGTCATCCTGGCCGAGGACGGCTTCGATGCGCTGGCCAAGATCACCGATCATCACCCCGACCTCGTGTTTCTGGACATCATGATGCCCCGCCTCGATGGCTACCAGACGTGCGCGCTCATCAAGAAGAACACCCGCTATCACGACACGCCCGTGATCATGCTCTCGTCGAAGGACGGCCTCTTCGACCGCGCGCGCGGTCGCATGGTCGGCTCGGATCAGTACCTGACCAAGCCGTTCACCAAGGAGAGCCTGCTCAAGACCGTTGCCGCCCACGTCAAGGCGCCGGCCTGAACGCCGGTGCCTCCCCGCCGCCGCACGCCCAACGACCGAATGAACAACGACATGGCCATCAAGACCATCCTCATCGTCGACGACTCGCCGACCGAGCGACACGTGCTCAATGACCTGCTCAGCAAGGCCGGATTCCAGGTGATCGCCAGCGACAATGGCGAGGACGCCATTCGCAAGGCCAAGACGGCACTGCCCGACCTCATCCTCATGGACGTGGTCATGCCCGGGCTCAACGGGTTCCAGGCCACGCGCGCGATCAGCCGCGATCCGGACACCCGCAAGATCCCGATCATCATGTGCACGTCGAAAAGCCAGGAGACCGACAAGATCTGGGGCATGCGGCAGGGTGCGCGCGACTACGTGGTGAAGCCCGTCAATCGCGACGAGCTCCTCACCAAGATCGCTGCACTGGCCTGACGGGAGCATGTGATGGCCCGCGCCGCCAAGCTCGATCTCCGTGCGTTCCAGCAGGAGCTCGCCGTCCGCCTGGCGAGCAAGACGGCGGCGCAGGTCGAGTCGTCGCGCCTCGGGCTTGCGTGTGCCGGCGAGAACTGGCTGATCCGCCTCGCCGACGCTGCGGAGGTGATCGCGGTCCCGCCGGTCGCGAGCGTGCCACTGACCAAGCCATGGTTCACAGGTGTCGCGAATATCCGCGGCAACCTCTATAGCGTCGTCGATTTTGCGCGGTTCCTCGGCCATGACGTGGTTACGCCGCAGAGTGCCGCGGCGCAGACGCGGCTGGTCGTGTTCGGCCCGCGCACCGGCGACCTGCGCGCCGGGATCGTGGTGCAGCGCGTGCTGGGTTTGCGCAATGTCTCCGAGCTCGCACAGGTGTCTGGCGCGCCCGGGGCAGCGGCGTGGTATGGCCAGCGCTGGATGGATGCGAACGGGGATGCATGGCAGGAGATCGATCTTGCGCGCCTCGCGCAGGATCCCTCGTTCCTGCAGGCAGGGTTGGAGCAGTAGCAGCGGCGACGAGCCGCGTGCTTTGGAGGAAACATGGCGTCAATGTTGAAGATCCCGAGGATGTTCGGTGGCGGGAAGGCCGCGGTGGCGCTCGCCACGAGTGGCCCAACCACCGACATCGCCATCCCCACGACCCAGGTGAAGATGTCGCACGGCGACACCGATCCGCTGTCGCAGGTCTCGATGATGGATCAGGTGCGCGCGTCCGCGGCGCACGCCGGCGCGCCGGCCGCGCTGCCGGTCATCGGCCACATGCCGGTGGCCAAGCAGATGCAGGTGCTGCTCGCGCTCATGTTCGCCTTCTTCGCCCTTGCCGGCCTGATGCTCTGGCTCGACGCGCGTACCAGCGGGCAACACGGCGCGGCGTCGGCGACGGCGACTGAAATGCAGATGCTGTCGCAGCGCCTCGCGCGGGGCACGGCGCTCGCGTCGCAGGGCCAGGCCAGCGCCTTTCCCGCGGTGAAGGACAGCCGGGAGCGCTTTCGCGCCGACCTCGACGCGCTCACCAATGGCGGGCCCAGCAAGGGCGTGAATCTCGACGCGGCCCACGACGAGGCGGTGCTGAAGCTGCTGCAGGACATCAAGACGCGCTGGGATCGGGTCGACGCCAACGCGACGCGGGTGCTCGACAATCAGGAGGCGCTGCGCGCCCTGTCGACCGGGCTCACGAGCATCAACCAGGGCAACAATGCGCTGCTCGAGGCGGCGCAGCAGGTTGCGCAACAGGTCGCCCAGGGCGGCGGCAGCGCGCGCGAAACGGACTATGCCAACCAGCTCGCGGTGCTGTCGCAGCGTATCGCCAAGAACGCCAACGCGCTCGCCTCGTCCGACGAGATCGACGCGGACGTCGCGTTCCTGCTCGGCAAGGACACGACCAGCTTTCGCGACATCAACAATGCCCTGCTGAAGGGCAGCGATTCGCTGCGCCTGCCGGGAGTGCGCAGCGACGATGCACGGGCAGGACTGCTCGACCTGCAGAAGCGTTTCGCCGCCTACGAGACGGGTGTCAGCGCCATCCTGCAGAACATGAATCGGCTGTTGACTGCGAAGCAGGCTGCACGCGCGATCAATGACGATTCGGAAGCACTGCTCGCCGACTCGACCAAGCTCTCCGACCAGTTCGAGGGGTCGAACCGCCTGGGTGCGTGGGCCGCGCTGCTGTTCGGTCTCGTCGGCCTCGGCTTGCTCGGGCTGCTCGGCAAGGTGTCGCGTGACGACGCGCGTGGCCGCGCGTTCGGCAGCGAGCAGGAGAACAAGCGCAACCAGGAAGCCATTCTGCGGCTCCTGAACGAGATGGGTAACCTCGCCGATGGCGACCTCACGGTGCAGGCATCCGTGACCGAGGACGTGACCGGCGCCATCGCCGACTCCATCAACTTCACCATCGAGGAACTCCGGACGCTGGTGAAGGGCATCAACTCGGCGACCGACCAGGTGGCCCGCGCCACCCAGGAGGCGCAGGCAATCTCGACCCGGCTGTTCGAGGCGTCGCAGCGGCAGAACCGGCAGATCCAGCAGGCGTCGGCCTCCGTGCTGCAGATGGCGCAGTCGATCAACGAAGTGTCGCAATCGGCCGCGCAGTCCGCACGCGTGGCGCAGCAGTCGCTCGCCGCTGCGGAAATGGGCGCACAGTCGGTGCAGAACCAGATTTCGGGCATGAACGAGATCCGCACCCAGATCCAGGATACGTCCAAGCGCATCAAGCGACTCGGCGAGAGCTCGCTCGAGATCGGCGAGATCGTGGAGCTCATCTCGGACATCACCGAGCAGACGAACGTGCTGGCGCTCAACGCCGCAATCCAGGCGGCGTCGGCCGGCGAGGCGGGCCGCGGGTTCACCGTCGTCGCGGAGGAAGTCCAGCGCCTCGCCGAGCGTTCCGCCGAAGCGACCAAGCAGATCGATGCGATCGTGAAGACCATTCAGGCCGATACGCAGGATGCCGTTGCCGCCATGGAAAAGAGCACGGTCGGCGTGGTCGAGGGCACCAAGCTCTCCGACGCGGCCGGCCAGGCGCTCGAGGAAATCGGCAAGGTATCGCGCGAACTCGCGACGCTGATCGGCGGGATCTCCGAGCAGACGCAGAAGCAGTCTGTGTCGGTGAGCGACGTGACGCTGGGCATGCAGGGCATCCTGCGCATCTCGGAAGAGACGACCGAGGGTACCAAGCAGACCAACGTCTCCATCGGCCAGCTCACCAAGCTTGCCGCCGAGCTGCGCAGCTCCGTCGCGGGCTTCAAGGTCTAGCGCACACCTGCCAAGCGTGTCGCGGCCTGCCATGCGTTCGACGACATCGCCGCTCCGGCAGCACCGCACGCGCGTGCGCGGCGACGACGCAGCGAGCGGCGGTGCGCCGGCGCACCGCGGGCCTGCTTCTTGCTCGATGAGGCGGGTCAGGAGTTCGAGCGAGTAATCATGGCAGGAGCGACCCTCGTGGCGGAAAGCGCCGACAGCAGCGTGCAATTCGACTCGGGACCGCTGTCCTGGGTGCAGTCCGAGATCGACCAGGCCCTCGGCCGCGGGATGGAAGCGCTCGAGACGTTCGCGCGCGTTCCCGACGATGCGACGACTCTGAAGCACGCCCGGAATCACGTGCATCAGGCGGCCGGAGCCATCCAGATGGTCGGTCTCGATGCGGTCGTCGCGTTCACGGATGAGCTCGAACGCCAGCTGGCGCGGCTCGACGAGCTGCCGGTGCGCGAGGTTGCCGCGGCGTGCGTGCCGATCGTGCGCGCCTGCGCAAAGCTGCGCATTTTCCTGGACGAGGTCGTGAATGGCGCGGCGCCGGTGCCGCTCAAGCTGTTCCCCGAATACGAAGCGATGCAGCGCGCCCGCGGCGTGCGCGCGGCGGCGCCGACGGACCTGTTCTATCCGGACCTTTCCGCGCACGCGCCGAAGGGGCGCCGGGCGCCGGTGACGCCCGCCTTGATGCAATCGTTCCTGGTGAAGCAGCGGCGGCAGTTCCAGCGCGGCCTGCTCGCCTGGCTGCGCGGCAGCGAGGACGGTGCGCGCCAGATGCGCGACGCCATCGGCGGCATCGAGGACGGGACCGGCCAGGCCAACCTGCGTGCCTTCTGGTGGAGCGTGGGCGCGCTGTTCGATGCGCTGGTGGAGCGCGGCCTGGACGCCAGTTTCGGCGTGAAGCAACTCACGGCGCGCATCGACCTCCAGATCCGCCGCCTTGCCGAAGGGTCGTCGAAGGTTGCCGACCGGCTGCGGCGGGAAGTGCTGTATTACGTCGCCATCAGCGCGCCGGTGGCACCGTCGGTGCAGGCCGTGCAGCGCAGGTTCGCGCTCGCTGGCCTCATTCCCTCGGCCGAGGTGCTCAACGCCGATCTCGTGCGCATGCAGCCGCACCTGCGTGAAGCGCGCGAGCTGCTCGGTGGCGCGAAGGACACCTGGCTCAAGTTCACCTCCGGGCGCGCGGAGAACCTGCCCAAGCTGAAGCAGACGCTTGCCTCCGTGCACAAGCACGCTGCCGAAGTAGGCAATGGCGCGCTGATGAAGCTCACGTCCGCCCTCGTCGCCCGACTCGACCGGATGCCTTCGGGCAACGTTGCCGAGCCGGTGGCGATGGAGTACGCCACCGCGCTGTTGCTCGCGGAAAGCGCTTTCCGCAACTACGCCAAGCTGTCGCCCGATTTTCCGCAGCAGGTCGACGTCATGCTGGCGCGTCTCGACGCGGCGCACGCATCGCGGCCGTTCGAATCCGGCGATGCGGCGCCGATGCTCGAGGAGATGTCCAAGCGCGCGCAGGACCGGCTGCTGCTCGCGCAGGTTGGACGCGAGATCCAGGCCAACCTGCGACACATGGAACAGGTGCTGGACGCCTTCTTCCGCGATCACGGCAAGCGCGGCGAGCTCGCGACGCTTGCGAAGGACAGCAGCCAGATCCGCGGTGCACTGCGCATGCTCGATCTCGATACCGCGGATGCGCTGCTCGCGTCATGCGAGGAACAAATCGCGTCGTATGCGGATCCCGAGGCGATCATCGCCGACGAGGACCTCGAGCTACTCGCGGAATCGCTGTCGGGCCTGGGCTTCTACATCGAGGCGGTCGAGCAGCAGCGCGCCGATCAGGAGCGCCTCATCGCGCCGCTGCTCGCCAAGCGCCGCGGCGAAATCGCGGAAGTGCCCGCCGCCCGCATGGACACGGTGGAAGCGGCCGTCGAGGAGCTGCGCAACGCCCTGCCCGGGCTGGTGGCGGAAGTTCACCGCGCCCCGGCGGACCTCGAAGCGCGCGAGGCGCTGCGCTCGAAGCTCGCGGTCCTGCGCGATGACGCGGAGCTGATCGGCGACGGCGAGCTTGCCGGACAGGCGCAGGCGGCGCTGCGCGAGCTCGACGACGGCGGCTCGGCGACGATCGCGTTGTCCGCGATCACCGAATCGGCCGCGCCGCTACCCACACCCGAGGTCTCGCACGAGACGCAGCGCCTGCTGGCATCGGAGGATCACGCGCTCGACGCCGAGCTTCTCGAGATCTTCCTTGACGAAGCTGCCGAGGTGCTCGGAACGATCGCCGAGCAGCACCGCATCCTGGGTCACAACCCGGGCGACCGCGAAGCGCTGCGTACCGCGCGGCGCCAGTTCCACACCCTGAAGGGCAGCGGCCGGATGGTGGGCCTGATGGAGCTCGGCGAGATCGCCTACGACGTCGAGAAGATCCACAATCGCCTGCTCGAGGAAGAGCGGCCGGTGACGCACGCGGTGCTGGCGCTCATTGCTGCCGGTGAACACGAATTCCGCGGCTGGGTCGACGAGCTACGCGGCCACGGTCACGTGCGGCCCGATGCGCAGCGCGTGCACGAGGCGATCCTTGCCGTCGAGGCGGAGTTGCCGCGGACTGCAGAGTCGGTACTGCATTCGCGCACGAGGACAGCCGCCGTGCCGCCGCCGAGCGCGAGCGTCTCGCCGCACGCCGCACCGGAAGCGCGCGGCACGCCTGTTGCGGAGCCCGTGCAAGCTGCGGAGCCCGTGCAAGCTGCGGAGCCCGTGCAAGCTGCGGAGCCCGTGCAAGTCGCGGAGCCCGTGCAAGTCGCGGAGCCCGTGCAAGTCACCGACACCGCCCGACCCGCATCCGACGAAGAGAGCATCGAGGTGCACGCTCCCGTCGACCAGCACGAGCTTACGGTGGACGCAGCGCTGGCCTCGGTGCTGGCCACGTACCGGCTTGCAGCCATCGATGTTCCGCAGCAGGCGCTCGATGCTCTTGCTCCCGTCGAAGCCGCGGCCTCCAGCGACCTCGCGGGCAATGACGAGGACGCGTTCGATGACGTCGTCGATCTGCTCGAGATCGGCGAGGTCGGAAGCAGTACCGGCACGGGCCCCACGCTGATCCTCGACTTCGGAGACGGGCAGGAACAGCCCGGCGACGCTGATCCGGCGGTCCACGTGCCATCGGCGGACGAGGATGTCATCGCCATCGAAGCATTTGCAAGCGCCACCGAAGCGGGTGGCACGCCAGAGGTGTCTGAGCCCACGCTGGAGTTGCTGCCGGGCGCGCAATCCGTGTCCGACGAACCGCAGCCCCCCTTGCAGTCCGGATCGCGCCACCATGGAGGTGCCAGCGATCGCGTCGACCTCGGCGCCATCGGGCACGTGGGTTCCTCGGACGAGGGTGACGCTGAGGCGGTGTTGCCGGTGTCCGACACGACCGAGCACCCGATCGAGGAAATCCTCGCTGCCGCGCCGCCGTCACACGAGCCGCATCTTTCGCTCGTCCCGCCGCTGGATGCGGACGCAGGCTCGCTCGATGACGCCATCGAACGCGCCCTCGCGGACCATGTCGTGCCTGCTGCCGTGGCGGGTGTCCCCGGATCCGCGGACCCGGAGGATTTGCCAGCCCTGCTGGACGGCGCAGCGCTCGACATCGACGTCCTGGGCGTAGAGTTCGAGGCGGCGGATCTGCTCGCCGCGGAGAGTGTCGCATCCGAGGCGGCGGATCTCCTCGATGCCGGCGGTATCCCGCCAGCAGGGCCGGACAGCGTACCGGCCGAGCCGCCCACCGAAGACATTCGCGTCGGCGACGTGTCGCTGTCGCGTTCGCTCTACGAGATCCTGATTGCCGAGGCCGACGAGCATCTCGCCACGCTCGCGCACGAGCTCGCGATGCTGCAGTTCGATCCGGGCTACCGGGTCTCGGCGGCGATGGTCCGCGCGAGTCACACGATCTGCGGCATCCATCGCGCCGGCGGCTTCGCGCTCGTGCCGGTTACAGCCAAGGCGCTCGAGCAATGCCTCGTGACCCTCCAGGTGCGCGACGCGCCGCTGCCGGAATCCGCCCTGGCCGTGCTCGCCAACGCCGTGCAGCTACTGGCCACTCTGGTCGCCAAGGTGCGCGATCGCGGCAGCTTCGACGAGGAGGACACGCGCTCGGCGCAGCACGTGCAGGATGCGCTCGACGAGTTGCGGCAGAGCGGCGAGTCCCCGAAATGGGGTCCGAAATGGGGTCGGAGCATGACAGCCAGAACCTGCTGTCTCCGGTCCCGGGCGTCGCCGAGACCCCGCTGGAACAAATCTCCGTCGCAATGGCCTCGGAGCATCCTATCCACAGCGCGCTCTCTCCTGTCCCGAGCATCACCGAGACGCCGCTGGAGCAGATTTCCGACGAGGTCGACGAGCAGCTGCTGCCGATCTTCCTCGAGGAAGCCGAGGAGCTTTTCCCACAGGCCGGCGAGCAACTGCGCGGCTGGCGGCGCAACCCCGCTGACCACAATCACCCGAGCGGGCTGCGGCGCACGCTGCACACGTTCAAGGGCAGCGCGCGCATGGCGGGCGCGATGCGCCTCGGCGAGCTTGCGCACCGCATGGAATCACGGCTGCTCCGCGGCGAAGATCTGGCACCAGGCACGCCCGAGCTGTTCGAAGCGTTGGACGCGGACCTCGATCGCGTGGCATTCGTGCTCGACGCCCTGCGCGAAGGGCGGACGAACGTGACGATGCCGTGGCTCGAGGGAACGGTGGTGTCCGATGCACCGACCGCGGCGACCTCCCATCCGCACGTGGACCCTGCGGCAGCACCGCACGACACCGCGCAGCGCGGCGGCGTCGTCGTGCCGATGCCCGGAATCACCGCTGCGCAGTTCGCCGCCGAGGCCGTGACAGCCGCCCCGGCGCACGGGGGGGCGCTGCAGGCCGCGGCCGAGCACGATACGGGGCAGCGCGCGATGCTCCGGGTTCGCGCCGACATCATCGACCGCCTGGTGAACGAGGCCGGCGAGGTGGCCATCGCCAGGGCGCGCGTGGAAGGCGAGTTGCGTGCGCTGAAGTCGAACCTGCTCGAGCTCACCAGCAGTGTCATCCGCATGCGGGCGCAGGTCCGCGAGATCGAGATCCAGGGCGAGTCGCAGATCCAGTCGCGGCTGTCGCTGCGGCACGAGGCGAACCCGGATTTCGATCCGCTCGAATTCGATCGCTATACGCGCTTCCAGGAGCTCACGCGCTCGCTCGCGGAGGGCATCAACGACGTGTCCACGGTGCAGCAGTCGCTGCTGCGCAACGTCGACGATGCCGATGCCGCGCTGGTGGCGCAGTCACGACTGTCCCGCGATCTGCAGCAGCAGCTGTTCGCGATCCGCACGGTGCCGTTCGGCAGCGTCGCGGAGCGGCTGTATCGCATCCTCCGCCAGGTCGCGAAGGAGCTCGACAAGCGCGTCAATCTCGACATCCGCGGCACCCAGGTCGAGCTCGATCGCTCGGTGCTGGAAAAGCTCGTCGGGCCGCTGGAGCATCTCCTGCGCAACGCCCTCGATCACGGGATCGAGTCCCGCGACGCGCGGGCCGCCGCGGGCAAGGCGCCGACCGGCGAGATCGTGGTCACCGTACGGCAGGTGGGCAACGAAATCGCGATCGAGCTCGCCGACGATGGCGCCGGCCTCGATTTCGAACGTATCCGCGCCCGTGCCGTCGCGCAGGGGCGCATCGCCCCCGATGGGCATGCGACCGAGGCGCAGCTCACTGAATACATTTTCCAGCCGGGTTTCTCGACCGCGCCGAAGATTACGCAGGTATCCGGGCGCGGGATCGGCATGGACGTCGTGCGCTCGGACATCACGGCGCTGGGGGGTCGTGTCGAAGTGTCCTCGCGTCCCGGGCAGGGCACCACGTTCCATCTGTATCTGCCGCTCACGCTGGCGGTCGCGCAAGCGGTGCTGGTGCGTGCTGGCGGCCGCCTCTGGGCGTTGCCGGCGCCGATGGTCGAGCAGGTGCAGCAGGTCAAGGCCGAGGCCCTCCTCGGGTTGTATGCGGCGCATCATCTCGACTGGCAGGGCCGCAGCTATCCCTTCCACTATCTGCCCCGCCTGCTGGGCGACACTCAGCACAGCCCGATGACGGGACGCTTCAACGCCGTGCTCTTGCTGCGCACGGGCCAGGGCGCCGCCGCGGTGCATGTCGACGAGATGGTCGGCAACCAGGAAGTCGTGGTGAAGAACATCGGGCCGCAGCTGGCGCGCGTCTCGGGCATTGCCGGCGCGACGGTGCTCGGCACCGGCGAGATCGTGCTGATCATCAATCCCGTGCAGCTCGCGCAGCGGGCGGGAGTGCCCGATTACGACCCGCAGGCCGAGGAAACCGTGCAATCGTTGCGTGCGGTAGCCGAGCCGAGCGCGCGTCCACCCGTGGCAATGGTCGTCGACGATTCGCTCACGGTGCGCAAGATCACGAGCCGCCTGCTGACGCGCGAGGGCTTCGAAGTCACGAGCGCGAGGGATGGCCTGGATGCGCTGGAGCGCCTCGAGGAGCGCGTTCCCGACGTCATCCTGCTCGACATCGAGATGCCGCGCATGGACGGCTTCGAATTCACCCGAACCATCAAGGCGGACGCCCGCTTCGCGCACATCCCGATCGTGATGATCACGTCGCGCACGGCCGAGAAGCATCGCAACCGGGCGCGCGAGCTCGGGGTCGACCTCTACCTGGGCAAGCCCTATCAGGAAGTAGAACTGCTGCAGCACCTGCGCGACATGCTGTCGGTCAGCGCGTAGGTGTCGTTCGCGACTCGTTGTGCTGGCGGCTCGGGCTGAAGCGTCCGGCCAGCCCGAGACCGGCGGGCGGAAGCCTCTGCAGCCCGCGAGCGGCGGTCAGCCGCCGAGCGTCATCTGGTCGTCGACCGAGCGAACATGCGCGACCGATGCGGCAATGGCCTTCGCCTTGTTGCGAACCGCGGCGGATGCGACCCGGCCCGACAGCGTGACGGCCCTTTGGCGCGTCCGCACCTTGATGCCAACCGCGCCGTTGCCGGCGCGCGCAAGCAACGCTGCCTTCACCCGCGTGGTCATCATGGCGTCGTCCGCCGGTGCGGTGGTGCGCGTCGACGATCGGCCCTTGTCCGGGGACGAGACGGCGGTCGTGTCGGGCGCGCTGGTGGTGTTCCGGGAGGTGCCGGACGGGCGGTCGCCACAGGCAGCGAGCAATGCGGCCGCGGCAAGAGGTAAAACGATCGTGCGCGGCACCGGAGTGCGCGTGGGTTTTTTCATGGCAGGTGTGCGACGTCGAGGTCGCGTCAGCAAAGCTGTGCGCCGCGCTCCCAATAGGGCCGTGTGCCGAAGTACGAATGCGCGAACACGGCGACGTCTCCGTCGAGGCCCTTGGCCGCCAACTCCGAAGGCAGCAGGGGCGCCTCCTCGATGCGGTCGCGGGGCGCGTTGATTGAAAAACGGTCCGCGTCTCCATCCTGGAAGAGCGCGTTCCACGGAATCGCCACCAGCCGCTCACCATCGCGACGGGCCCGGCGCAACTCGATCACGCCGTAACCGATGCGATTGCGGCGCAGGTCGAGCAGAATGTCGTGCAGGTGACCGACGACGTTGCCGTCCCGGTCGACGACCTCGATACCCAGCAGGTCGTCCGCACCAGTGATGCCCAGGATGGCGCTGCGCGACCGTTGTCCTACACTCGCCAGGTTCGTCTCGCGCATCGCCCCTCCCTTGCTGGTCTTGTGCCCGGGCCTCATGATGCGTCCGGCCGACGCCGTCAACCATCGGCCGTGCCTGACAGGGCTGTAGGACAAACGGTCTTGCTGTGTAGGACTTTTCCTACAGCGGAAGGACAGCGCCTTTGCCATACCGTCTGCTGGCCGATACCCTCGTGGTATTGCACCTTGCGTTCATCGTGTTTGCTCTGGGCGGGGCGCTGGCAGTGGCGCGGTGGCCACGTCTCGCATGGCTGCACGTGCCCGCGATGGTCTGGGCGGTCCTGGTCGAGCTGAACTCATGGATCTGCCCGCTGACGCCGTGGGAGCAGGCGTTGCGTGCCGCTGGCGGCCAACCGCGGTACGAAGGCGGGTTCGTGGAGCATTACGTGCTGCCCGTGCTGTATCCCGCGGTACTGACCCCGCACATCCAGTGGGTGCTGGCGCTGGTGGTGATCGTGGTGAACGCGGCACTCTACGCCTGGGTCATCCGCCGGTCGCGGGCGCGTCCGGGGCGGCGTAAGCGCGTCGCTCCCAGGACGACCAAGTGAAACATCGATCCTTTCGAAGGAGTACATCATGGAACGTCGCCATTTCCTGAACCGATTGCTGGCCGGAGGTGCCGTCCTGTGGGCTGGTCGAACTGCGCTCGCATCACCCGCTGCCGCGCTGACGCCCGCCGCCATCGAGGACATGCGCCGCAACTGGCAGGCCCTGTTGCGCAAGGATATCGAGGCGCCGAGTCCCGGCGTCGCCGTCACCCGCACGCGCGAGGAATGGAAGAAGTCGCTCACGTCGGCGCAGTTCGACGTGTTGCGCGAGGAGGGCACGGAGCGGCCGTTCTCGAGCCCGCTCAACGACGAGAAGCGACCCGGCGTGTTCGCCTGCGCGGGTTGCGGCCTGCCGCTTTTCACGTCGCGCATGAAATTCGACAGCGGCACGGGATGGCCGAGCTTCGTCACCAGCATCCCGGGCCATCTCGCGAGCAAGAAGGACTTCAAGCTGATCGTCGCGCGCACCGAGTACCACTGCCTCCGCTGCGGCGGGCACCAGGGGCACGTGTTCGATGACGGGCCGCCACCGACGCACGAGCGGTGGTGCAACAACGGCGTCGCGCTCAAGTTCCTGCCTGCCGCGATGGCATGAGCCGTCGGCGCGATTTCCGCGGGCTCGCGCCCCGCCGGGCGACACCATGTCACGTGCGGCAAGGCCGGCCGCAATTGGCAGCGATGCGGGTGACAAGGTACATTGATGCCTCGCTTTCCGGCAGGAGCAAGGCATGGGGCAATACGCAACTGAGAACCTCCGCACCGTCGCTCTCGTAGGTCACGGCGCCTCGGGCAAGACCACGCTGGCCGAGGCGCTGCTGCAGAAGTCGGGGGCCATCACCGCCGCCGGCAGCGTGGAGCGCGGGACGACCGTCAGCGACTTCGATCCGCTCGAAAAGACTTTCCAGCATTCCCTGCGGGCCTCCGTGCTGCATCTCGACACGGACGGCACCCGCGTGCACCTCATCGACACCCCGGGGTTCCCGGACTTCATCGGCCAGGCCATCGGCGCGCTGGACGCGGTGGAAACGGCAGGCGTCGTGATCAACGCCCAGGCGGGCCTGGAGATGATCACTTCACGAATGATGGAATGGGCGGCCGACCGGCGCCTGTGCCGGCTCGTGATCGTCAACAAGATCGATGCGGAGAACATCGACCTGCCGGGCCTCCTTGCCGCAATCCAGGCGGCATTCGGCAGGGAATGTCTCCCGATCAACCTGCCGGCCGGAGGCGGCCAGCGCGTCGTGGACTGCTTCTTCAACCCCGCGGGCGAAGCGGACTTCTCGTCCGTCGAGGCGGCGCATCGCGCGCTGGTCGATCAGGTGGTCGAGGTGGACGAGGACCTCATGGCGCTCTATCTGGAGCAGGGCGAAGTGGAGCCGCAGCAGCTGCACGCGCCGTTCGAGAAGGCGCTGCGCGAGGGACATCTCGTTCCGGTCTGTTTCGTCAGCGCGAAGAACGGCGCCGGCATCGCCGAGCTGCTCGACATCATGGTGAAGCTCCTGCCCAACCCCGCCGAGGGGAATCCGCCCATGTTCTACAAGGGCGAAGGCGAGAACGCGCAGGAATTTCGCTCGGAGCCCGACCCGAAAAAGCACGTCCTCGCGCACGTGTTCAAGGTGGTCATGGATCCGTTCGTGGGCAAGCTCGGCGTGTTTCGCGTGCACCAGGGCACGGTCACGCGCGACACGCAGCTCTTCGTGGGCGACGGCCGCAAGCCCTTCAAGGTCGGCCATCTCTTCATGCTCCAGGGCGGCAAGAACGTCGAGATCGACACGGCGGTGCCGGGGGACATCGCCGCGGTGGCCAAGGTCGAGGAGGTGTCGTTCGACTGCGTGCTGCACGACTCGCACGAGGAGGACCATATCCACATGCGCCCACTGCAGTTCCCCACGCCGATGCAGGGGGTTGCGCTCACGCCCAAGAAGCGTGGCGACGAACAGCGCATCTCCGAAGTGCTGCACCGGATGATGGCGGAGGATCCGACCCTGTCGCTTGAGCATGATGCGACGTCCAATGAGACGGTGCTGCGCGCCCTGGGCGACCTGCACCTGCGTTCCGTGCTCGAGCGCATGGCCAGCCAGTTCAAGGTCGAGGTCGACACGCGCCCGCCCCGCATCCCGTACCGGGAGACGATCACCGCGGCCGCCGAGGGCTTTCACCGGCACA
>CAWEYW010000014.1:0-67079 GCA_963813415.1 uncultured beta proteobacterium
GTTCTGTTACATGCTTAGACACTGCCGTCAGTAACTGCGGCCTGCGTTAGACGTGGAAGCGGCAGGATCTTCGGACGCCTGTGCAGCTGCCGTTTCGAGGTTGATCGCGCCAACAGCTTGCGTTCCAGCGAGATCCCACGTCGCCCGACCGTTGTAGAGAGTGAACGCCATGCCATTCACGGTGTGGCCTTCCAGGCCGACCTGCGCGGCCGGTACGGCAAGCCGCACCCACTGCCCGGTCGCAGGTAGCGCACCCATGTAGCGGCGACCGCTCGTACCGTCCGCACCCCAGCCGATCTGGTTCGCGCCCCAGTACGCGCGATGCTCCCAGCTGCCGTCATTCCATTGCAGCATGACTTCGCTCGGCGGATTCGCGGGATCGAGGTAGACATACGCGTACAGCGTGTCCCCGGTCAGCCACCGACATCGTCGCCGTGGCGCTGTAGAAGTAGTGCTGGTGCTCACCGGCCACCAGCGCGGACTGGTGCGCGAGCCCACCGGAGAACGGCGTTGGATTGGTCACCCAGTTCCAACCCTCGGAATCGCCGGCCAACGCCGCACCACTGGGCGTTGCATCATCGAACCAACCCGCAGTGGCAGGCGGCGCAGTCCCCGCCGTCCGGCCCGCAACATCCCACGTCGCCCGACCGTTGTAGAGGGTGAACGCCATGCCGTTCACGGTGTGGCCTTCCAGGCCGACCTGCGCGGCCGGTACGGCGAGCCGCACCCACTGCCCGGCGGCAGGCAGCGCACCCATGTAGCGGCGGCTGTTCGTGCCGTTCGCGCCCCAGCCGATCTGGTTCGCGCCCCAGTACGCGCGATGCTCCCAGCTGCCGTCATTCCATTGCAGCATCACTTCGCTGGGCGGATTCGCGGGATCGAGGTAGACATAGGCGTACAGCGTGTCGCCGGTGAGCACCGACATCGTCGCCGTGGCGTTGTAGAAGTAGTGCTGATGCTCACCGGCCACCAGCGCCGATTGGTGCGCGAGCCCACCGGAGAACGGCGTTGGGTTGGTCACCCAGTTCCAGCCCTCGGAATCGCCGGCCAACGCCGCACCAGTGGGCGTTGCATCATCGAACCAACCCGCAGTGGCAGGTGGTGGCGCAGTCCCCGCCGTCCGGCCCGCAACATCCCACGTCGCCCGACCGTTGTAGAGGGTGAACGCCATGCCGTTCACGGTGCGGCCTTCCAGCCCCACCTGCGCTGCCGGTACGGCGAGCCGCACCCACTGACCGGCGGCAGGCAGCGCACCCATATAGCGGCGGCTGTTCGTGCCGTTCGTGCCCCAGCCGATCTGGTTCGCTCCCCAGTACGCGCGATGCTCCCAGCTACCGTCGTTCCACTGCAGCATCACCTCGCTGGGCGGATTCGCGGGATCGAGGTAGACATACGCGTACAACGTGTCGCCAGCGAGAACGGCCATCGTCGACGTCGCGTTGTAAAAGTAGTGCTGGTGCATGCCCGCCACGAGACCGGATTGGTGCGCGAGCCCGCCGGAGAATGGCGTAGGGCTACTGACCCAGCTCCAGCCCTCGCCGTCGCCGGCCAGGATCGCCCCCGTGGGAACCGCATCGTCCGGTCCACACGCCGGCAGTGGTCGTCGGCGCATTCACGACTTCGGACAATGCGGCGCTGGTCGAGCTCTTGTTCGCCGCGTCGCCGCTATAGCTGGCAACGATGCTGTGCGCGCCCGCCGCAAGCGTGCTCGTCGCGCAGCTGGCAGAACGAACGTTGCCCGATCCGGCGAGGGCGATCGAGCTGCAACCCGAGATCGCTGCGCCGCCGTCGTTGAAGGTGACGGCGCCCGTCGGGGATGTACCCGACACGGACGCGGAGAACGTCACCTTGACGCCGGTGCTGACGGGATTGGCCGAGCTGGCGAGAGTAGTGGTCGTGGCCGCCTGGGTCACTGTTCCGCCCGGCGTCGTCACCTGCACCGTCAGCGCCGTCGCCGTCGCCGACACCACGTTGAAGGTGATCCCGTACGTCGCGTCGGTGAACGACTGTGCCTGCGACCAGCGCGGCGTCGGTAAACGAGCCCGTGCCGGGGGTCATGTCCAGCAACTGGGTGTCGTTGCTGTAGACGTCGCAGCCCGAGCACAGCGTCTCGAACGGGCTCGCCACCCGCACCTGGGCACCATTGTTCGGATAGCCCGACAGCCCCGCATCGAAGCCGATCGGCTGCCGATATTCCAGCCAGTACGTGCGGTTGCTCGCCGCCGTCGGAACCTTCACCGCGTAGGTCGTGCCCCCCGCCGATTCCAGCGGACTCAGCGTGTAGGTCACCGTGCCGGTGCCGTGCGTCACCACCGAGCCCGCCGGAATCCAGCCCAGATCGAGCTTCTGCGCGGCGTTGTAGTGCATCGCCGACTGGTTGCCCATGATGTCGAACGGATCACCGTACTCGCTCACGCTGCAACTGCCGCCGATCACTCCCCCGCTGCAGCGCACGCTGCCCGCATGCAGCAGGCCGAAGTTGTGCCCGAGCTCGTGACCGTACGCCGAGGTCTGGTTGCGCCCGTTGATCCACACCCCGCTCGCACCCACGTAGGCCAGACCGATCCAGCCGCACGCCGACACCCGCGGGAACACGTACACGATGTCCTGGTAGCCGGCCACGTTGTAGCCGGCCGCGGTCGCTGCATTGCGCCCCAGCGTGCCCATCTGCGTGTAATTGCACCCCGTAGGCGTCGCCGCGTTGGTCGGCAGCCAGTTGGTGATCGTCGGGCTGAGCAGTTGCTGGCCGAACGACACTTCCCGGAAGTACTCGGTCACGCTGCCGCTGCCGGTACCGCCGGCAAACACGCTTTGCACCTGCGCCTGTGTGAACGGCACCGCCGGCGAGTCGGTGAAGGTCATCAGGATCACCAGCACGCTCTTGCTTGCCACCGCTTTCGCGGTCAGCGCCCGCGGCGTCGAAGCGGTCGACGGCAGTGCGGTGATGGTCACCGTGTCGGGCAGCACCCCGCTGCCATCGGCAGCTTCGGTGCCGGTGACGCTCACCCGCATGCCGCTTTGCAGCGCGTCGGGCAGCACCGGAAACCTGAGCGCCGTTGTCTGCCCGGCGTCGTCCTGCAATTCGAACAGGAACTCGCTGCGCGACTCGTCGAAGTGATCGGCATGCAGGAGCGCGAGCTTGCCCGTGCGCTGCGCCGCCTTCGCCTTCAGTACCGGCGCCGCCGCCCCGGTGCGCCGCACGCCGCTGGCGAAGAACGCCTTGCCATTGCGCGCGCCGGTGACTTCGATGCGCTCGCCGCTTTGGAGGCCCGCGCCTTCGACGCCTTTCAGCGCCACCGCCGTGCCATCGGCCAGGCGCAGCGAATGCACCGTCACCGTGACACCAGCGACCTGATCGTCGATGGTCAGCCGATGGACTTCGCCATTGACCCGCTCGACCGGCGCCCCCGCGGCCGCCGCCACCGGCGCCGCTTCCAAGGGATCGTGGAACGAATGGGCCGAAGCCCCGAGAGTTGCGAAAACAGATAGCGCGACGACCGCGGCTGCGCGGAAGAACAGCTTTGACATGGGAGCAGCCTCGCCGCGTGGGGGACGAGCGAGGTTCCTTCGGAAAGATGGGGGGAAGCGATATGCTAACGTCATAATCGGTTCCTGGCAAGGCGCCGACCGCTGCACAGCGCGCCCGCTTGGGTGGCCGCCATTCTTCCTTTAACGGCGGGGCGCGCCAAAATCGGAGGGCGCCTACCCCAATGCTGCTGTCATAGTTTGGAACAGGCAAGCACGCCTGTCGGCCCGAAGCTGCCGGTCGCGGCGCCATCGCTCATGGCGCGCCAGGGGACCGGTCGGCTGTTGCGTACAGTCGGGGGGCGAGAGCCCTTAGTTGCCGCTGACGAGCTCGAGGCGCTGTTCGTCCGCGGCTTCCTCTTCGCCGCGCTTTTCGTCGCGCTCTTCGGCGAGGTGCGAGAGGTAATCCGCGGTGATGTCGCCGGTGACGTATTTGCCGTCGAAGCAGGACGCCTCGAACTCGTCGAGCCGGGGATTGGCGGTGCGGACCGCCCGTTTCAGGGCCTCGAGGTCCTGGTAGATGAGCAGATCGGCGCCAATTTCGCGCGCGATCTCCGCCTCGGTTCGGCCGGTGGCCACCAGCTCGCGCTGGTTCGGCATGTCGATGCCGTAGACGTTGGGATAGCGCACCGGCGGGCTCGCCGATGCGAAATAGACCTTGCGCGCACCGGCTTCGCGCGCCATCTGCACGATCTCGCGCGACGTGGTACCGCGCACGATGGAATCGTCGACGAGCAGCACCACCTTGTCCTTGAACTCCATCCCGATCGGATTGAGCTTCTGGCGCACGCTCTTCGTGCGCATGGCCTGGCCGGGCATGATGAAGGTGCGGCCGATGTAGCGGTTCTTGACGAATCCCTCGCGGTACTTGAGTCCCATGCTGTTGGCGAGCTCGAGCGCCGAGGGGCGACTGGAATCCGGGATCGGAATCACGACGTCGATATCGGCCGCCTGCGGCATCGCCCGGATCTTTCGCGCAAGCTCGCCGCCCATCCGCAGGCGTGATTCGTAGACCGACGTGCCGTCGATCACCGAGTCCGGCCGCGCGAGGTACACGTACTCGAAGATGCACGGCATCAGCACGGGATTCTCGGCGCACTGCCGCGAGTGGAAGCGGCCGGCGACGTCGATGTAGATCGCCTCGCCCGGCGCCACATCGCGCAGCACTTCGAAGCCGAGCGCCTCGAGCGCCACCGATTCACTGGCGATCACGTACTCGCGCCCGCCCATCGCCTCGTTGACGCCGATGATGAGCGGCCGGATACCGTACGGGTCCCGGAACGCGAGCAGCCCGTAGCCCGCGATCATTGCAGTGATGGCGTAGGCGCCGCGGGAGCGACGATGCACGCCGGCCACCGCATTGAAAATGGCGTTGGCATCGAGGCGCGCGTGATGCGCCGCGCGCTCGAGCTCCAGCGCAAGGACGTTCAGCAGCACCTCGGAATCCGAGTTGGTGTTGACGTGCCGGAAGTCGAGCTGGAAGAGCTCGCGCTTCAACGCATCGCTGTTCGTGAGGTTGCCGTTGTGGGCGAGCGTGATGCCGAACGGCGAGTTGACGTAGAACGGCTGCGACTCGAGATCGGACGTGGCAGAGCCTGCAGTCGGATAACGGCAGTGCCCGATTCCAACGTTGCCGAGGAGATCGCGCATGTTCCGGGTGCGAAAGACGTCGCGCACATACCCGTTGCCCTTGTGCATGTGGAACATGGCGCCTTCGCCCGTGGCAATGCCAGCCGCATCCTGACCGCGGTGCTGCAGCAGCAGCAGGGCGTCATAGAGCATCTGGTTCACGGGCGTCTGGCCGACGATCCCTACGATTCCGCACATTCGCTCAGCTCTCCGATGGCGCAGGCAGGCCTACGCGCGTACCCGTTCCCGAAGATGCGGGCCCCTCGGGCGAAAAATCAAGCCGCTCCGACCATGCCGGCGGCAACCAGTCACGGAACTGCAGCGCCGCGGCAACGAGGGGCGGCGCCAGCCATGCGTTCTGCCAGGCGGCGGACCTGGGTACATCCGTAAGACCGGCGATCAGGATGCCGATGATGACGATGACCGTGCCCCGCGCTATCCCGAACGCCGCGCCCAGCAGCCGATCCACCAAGCCCAGCCCGATCGCGCGCACCGCGCCCGACACGAACACTCCAATGACCCCACCGACGATCAGCACCCCGATGAAGATCGCGCTGAACGCAAGAATCTGCGCAGCGAGTGGTCCGACGTGCCAGCCCACGAAAACGGCAGCCACTGGCGCGGTATAGATGACCGCCAGCACGAGCGCGGCAATCCACGCGGCCAGCGCAATGACTTCCCGAACGAACCCCCGGAACAGCGCGAGCAGCGCCGAGAGCCCTACGACGGCGATGACAACCAGATCGAACGTGGTCATGAGCCACGGCGTCGCCGCATCGCCGGCTTCAGTGCGCGGCTGCCACGATGCCGGCGTATCCATCGCCCTTCAGTCGGTTGCGCGCGTCCGCCGCCGCCTCGCGACTGCCGTAACCACCGACACGAACGCGATACAGCGTTCCACGGCTCGTCTGGATCGACTCCGTGTAAGCGGGATAACCGTTGCGCTTGAGCTTCGAAGCGAGGGCGTTGGCCCCCTTGTCGTCGGAGAAGGCAGCCAGCTGCACGACGAAACCCTCGACGGATCGGCTCTTCGCCGGCGTGGCAGCAACTGCGCCTGTCTTTGCTTCTGGCGCCGGATCGGACTTGCGTTCGACTGCAGCCGAGGGCTTCGGTTCGGCTTTGCCATTGCTGCCGACCGGGGACGGCGCGCTCGGCCGGGGTTCGCTCGCGGCGGCGTCTTGCGGCGGCGTGGCGGCCGCACTGGGGGGCGCCGATGGAGGCGCTTCGGTCGGGGCCGCTACGGGCTTGGCACTGTCGGCCACGGGCGCGGCAGCCGGCGAGGGACTGGAGGGCACAGCGCCGGGCGAAGTCGCTGGCGCGTTTTCAGCAGCGCCCTTGCCGACCTCGGCTGGTGGCGAGAGGCGATTCACGAACTTGCCTTCATCGACCGGCGGGATGCGTACCGCGACATCCTCGCCCAGCGGCTTGGGTTCCTTCTCCAGCAGCATCGGCAGGATGACCGCGGCCGCGAGTGCCAGCACGATCGCACCGACCAGCCGCCGGCGCGCCTTGCGCCGCAACTCGTCGACCGCAGGATCTACAGCAGCCAGTCGCTCAGCCATGACATCTCAGAGGGGCGCCGCGCTGGCTCGCGCCACGGGCAGCGCAGCAGCGACGGTGAGGAAGGATCCGAAGACGACGATTCTATCATCGGGGGTCGCGCGAACCCGCGCGGCGCGGAAGGCCTCCTCGACGGTCGCAAAGCATGCGATCGCGTCCGCGGCCACGCCCAGCGCGCGCAGATGCGCGGCAAGCGATTCCGCGGTCGCCCCGCGCGGCCCCGGCAGGGTGGCGAGGTACCACGCGTCGATACGTTCGCGCACCGCGCCAAGAACGCCGGCGACATCCTTGTCGCGCAGGACACCCAGGACGGCGAAGGTGCGCGGATGGAAGCCCATGGTGCCGAGCGTGAGCGCCAGTGAGCGCGCAGCCTGAGGATTGTGCGCGACATCGAGCACCACCGTGGGCCGCCCGGGCAGCACCTGGAATCGACCCGGCAACTCGACGCCGACCAGGCCGTCTCGGATGGCCCCGGCGTGCACCGGCAGACGCGCCCCCAGCGCCTCCAGCGCCGCGATGGCCGCGGCGGCGTTGGCGAGCTGATAAGCACCACGCAACGCCGGGATCGGCAGGCCGGTGCGCTCCCCGGCAGCGCTCCAGTAGCGCCAGCCATTGCCGGCCGCGACGTAGCCGAAGTCCCGGCCGAGCCGCCGAAGATCGGCGCCGCATTCTTCCGCCGCGACCAGGAGCGCCTGGGGCGGATCAGGATCGCTGCAGATGCCCGGCCGGCCGCGGCGCAGGATGCCGGCCTTCTCCCGCGCGATGGCGTCGCGGCTGTCGCCCAGATAATCGGTGTGATCGATGTCGATCGCGGTGATCACCGCCACGTCGGCGTCGATGATGTTCACGGCATCGAGGCGGCCGCCGAGCCCCACCTCGAGCACCGCGACATCGGGCGACTGGCGTTGGAACAGCACGAAGGCGGCGAGCGTGCCGAACTCGAAATACGTCAGCGGGATCGCCGGTGCAGCGCTGCGCGCGTCCTCGACCCTGTTGAAGGCAGCAACGAGCGTACTGTCGTCGGCTTCCACGCCGTCGAGCCGCACGCGCTCGTTGTAGCGCAGCAAATGCGGCGAGGTGTAGAGCGCCGTGCGGTAGCCGGCGCTGCGCAGCATCGCCTCGAGCATGGCGCACGTGGAGCCCTTGCCATTCGTGCCGGTGACGGTGATCACGGGAAAATCGATGCGCAGCCGCAAGCGCGCGAACACGTCGCGCACGCGATCGAGGCCGAGCGCGATGCTCTTCGGATGCAGCGTCTCGAGATAGGCGAGCCACTGCTCGAGCGTACCGGGGCGGCTCACGGACTGCCTGACATGGCGATCGGTCCCGGCCAGTGCACGCGCATGTCGTGTGCCGGCGCGCTTCGCGGGACCCGAGGCGCGTCGAGGGGGCTCAGGGGGCAGGCGCCGGCTGGCGGGTCAGCTGCGCCAGGATTTGCGCGATCTCCAGACGCAGCCCGCGGCGGTCGACGATCATGTCGATGGCACCTTTTTCCAGCAGGAACTCGGCACGCTGGAAGCCTTCCGGAAGTTTCTCGCGTACGGTCTGCTCGATCACGCGCGGGCCGGCAAAGCCGATGAGCGCTCCCGGCTCGGCGATCACCACGTCGGCCACGAACGCGAACGATGCCGAAACGCCGCCCATGGTGGGGTCGGTCAGGATCGAGATGAACGGCAGGCGTGCGCGGGTCAGCTCCTGCAGCACGGCCGTCGTCTTGGCCATCTGGAAGAGCGAGCTCACGCCTTCCTGCATGCGCGCGCCGCCCGAAGCGGAGACGCTGATGAAGGGCACCCGGTTCTCGAACGCGACGCGCACGCCGCGCACGAACCGCTCGCCGACCACCGAACCCATCGAGCCGCCCATGAATTCGAACTCGAACGCGGCGAGCACGAGCGGCACGCCCAGCACGCTGCCCTGCATCACGACGAGGGCATCGGTCTCCCCGGTGTCCTCGAGTGCCGCCGCAAGGCGCTCGGGATACTTCTTGATGTCCTTGAATTTCAGGCTGTCGACCGGCAGCACTTCGGAGCCGATCTCGTAGCGGCCTTCGGGATCGAGCAACTGATCGATGCGCTGGCGCGCCGATACACGGGCGTGGTACGCGCACTTGGGGCAGACCTCGAGGTTCTTCTCGAGGTCGGTGCGGTACAGGACCGATTCGCACGATGCGCACTTGACCCACAGCCCCTCGGGCACCGCGGTCTTGCGCACGCCGGGAGTGCTCTTGATGCGCGGCGGCAGCAGCTTCTGCAACCAGCTCATCGGATCCTCGGCATCGGCAATACGGTCATCGTTCAGGCGGCCTGCTTGTGCACGGCATCCAGCGCGGCACGGATCCCGGCGAGCCAGGTCGCGCACCGGCCTGCTGCAGTCTGCGGCGTGGCGCCCTCGATCTCCTGGATGAGACGGCTGCCGATCACCACCGCATCGGCATGCGCCGCGATCGCCTGGGCACTGGCTGCATCGCGGATGCCGAAACCGACGCCGACGGGCAACGATACGACGCGCCGAATGGCCGCGAGGTGCCGCGCGACGTCGGCGGTGTCCAGATGTCCGGCCCCCGTGACGCCCTTCAGGGAAACGTAATAGATGTAGCCGCGCGCCATCGCGGCCACCGACTCCAGGCGCGCGACCGGGGTCGTCGGGGCGACCAGGAAGATCGGCGCCAGCGCGCGGGCATTCAGCAGTTCCGCGAACTCCGCGGCTTCCTCGGGCGGGTAATCCACGACGAGCACGCCGTCGACGCCCGCGGCACTCGCGCGTTCGGCGAATGGCGCCGCTCCCATGGCCTCGATCGGATTGGCGTAGCCCATCAGCACGACGGGAGTGCGTTCGTCGCGTTGCCGGAAGCGCGCGACCAGATCGAGCACGTCGTGCAGGGCGACTCCCTTGGCGAGGGCACGTTCCGCCGCGCGCTGGATCACGGGCCCGTCGGCCATGGGGTCCGAGAACGGAACGCCGAGCTCGACGACATCGGCGCCCGAGGCAACCAGCGCATGCATGATCTCGAGGCTGGCATCGAGCGACGGATCACCCGCCATGATGTACGGGACGAGCGCGGTGCGTCCCGCGGAGCGCAGTCCGGCAAAGGTGGTGTCGATGCGATTCATGTCGGGCGCATCACCCGGCGGTCCGGAAATCCAGACCCGACCGCTCGGCTACGGTCGCCATGTCCTTGTCACCGCGTCCGGAAAGATTGACCAGCAGCACCTTGTCGGGTGGCATCGTGGCCGCGAGTTTGGTGGCGTACGCGAGGGCGTGCGCAGACTCGAGCGCCGGAATGATGCCCTCGGTCCGGCAGCATTCGTGGAATGCCGCGAGCGCTTCCTCGTCGGTGATGGTCACGTACTCCGCGCGATGGGTGTCCTTGAGCCACGCATGCTCCGGACCGACGCCGGGATAATCGAGCCCTGCCGAGATCGAGTGCGTCTCGATGATCTGGCCATCCGCATTCTGGAGAAGGTACGTGCGATTGCCGTGCAGCACGCCGGGACGCCCCGCCGTGAGCGACGCTGCATGTCGCCCGGTTTCGATCCCCTCGCCCGCCGCCTCGACGCCGATCAGCCGGACGCTGGTGTGCGGCAGGTACGGATGGAAAATGCCCATGGCGTTCGAGCCGCCGCCGACGCACGCAATGACCACGTCCGGGTGCCGACCGATCTCGTGGGGCATCTGCGTCAGGCACTCCTTGCCGATGACGCTCTGGAAGTCACGCACCATCATCGGATACGGATGGGGACCGGCCACCGTGCCGATGATGTAGAACGTCGACTCGACGTTGGTGACCCAGTCGCGCATGGCCTCGTTGAGCGCATCCTTCAGTGTCTTCGATCCGGATTCGACCGGGACGACCGACGCGCCGAGAAGCTTCATGCGAAAGACGTTCTGCGCCTGCCGCTTGACGTCCTCGGACCCCATGTAGACGACGCATTCCATGCCGAAGCGCGCGGCGACCGTGGCCGTGGCGACACCGTGCTGACCTGCGCCCGTTTCGGCGATCACGCGCGGCTTGCCGAGGCGCTTGGCGAGCAGCGCCTGGCCGATGCAGTTGTTGATCTTGTGCGCGCCGGTATGGTTGAGATCCTCGCGCTTCAGCCAGATCTGCGCACCGCCGATCTTCTGCGTCCAGCGTCGCGCGTGGTACACGGGTGACGGACGTCCGACGTAATGCGTGAGCTCGTCCTCGAATTCGGCGACGAACTCCGGATCGTGCCGATAGCGCTCGTACTGATCCCGGAGCTCGTCGAGCGCCTGGATCAGGGTCTCGGCGACGAATACGCCCCCGTACGGGCCGAAATGTCCGCGCGCGTCGGGGAGTTCAACCATCTGCATTGCGCACCTCGTTGAGGAACGCCGCGATTCTCGCTGCGTCCTTGATGCCTTTCATGGGCTTGCCGTCAGGCCCGATCGCCTCGACGCCGCTCGATACATCGACGGCCCATGGCTGCACCGTGCGAATCGCCGTCCCGACATTGCCGGCATGCAGTCCGCCGGAGAGCACGATGGGACGCGGCGCATGCCTTGGGAGCGCGCCCCAGTCGAACGTCCGACCCGTGCCGCCTGGCAGACCGTCGCTCGGCGGCGCGTCGAAAAGCCAGCCAGCCGCGTCCGGATAGGAAGCCGCCCATTTTAGCAAATCGCCCTCGATCGCCCGGCCATGCACGCCGATGGCCTTGACGTAGGGCAGCCCGAACGAGCGGCAGAACTCCGGTGTTTCGTGGCCATGGAATTGCACGCAGGAGATCGGCACGCGCTCGAGCACCGCCCGCACGTCGTCGGCGGCAGGGTCGACGAACAACGCCACCGTGCTCACGAATGGCGGCAGTGCCACCGCCATGTTGCGGGCCAGCTCGGGGTCGATCCGCCGCGGCGTGCCATGCCAGAACACGAACCCCAGCGCATCGGCACCGGCCTGTGCTGCGGCAAGGGCGTCCTCGACGCGCGTGATGCCGCAGATCTTTACGCGGGTACGCATCGCTCGCTCAGTTGCCGGGCAGGAGACGCGCGGCGCCATGGGTTCGCGGCAGCGCAAGGGTTTCCGGGTAGTCGACCCCGGTGAAGTACAGGCCGTCCGCGGCAAACGTCGCCGCGGCGCGCGTGCGATCGGTGCCGCGCAGCACGTCCTGAAACCAGGCAGGCGCTGCCTTGCCGGCTCCCACATGCACCAGACTGCCGACGAGGTTGCGAATCATGTGATGCAGGAAGGCGTCGGCGCTGAAGTCGAAACGGATGAGATCGCCGTCACACGTGATGTCAGCCTTGGCCAGCGTTTTCACGGGTGTGCGCGCCTGGCACTCGGCCGCGCGGAACGCCGAGAAGTCGTGGGTCCCGAGCAACCCGGCCGCAGCCTCGCGCATGGCTTGCACATCGAGCGCGCGATGGTACCAGCCGACACGTCCTGCCAGCAGCCCCGCGCGCACCGGCCGGTTCAACAGGTAGTAGCTGTAATGCCGCGCGATCGCCGCGAAGCGCGCGTGGAAGCCCGGGTCGACGCCTTGTGCCCAGAGCACCGCTACGGTGGCCGGAAGATACGCGTTCACGCCGCGCACCCAGGCGGTCTGCGGTCGCTCGACCGGCGTATCGAAGTGCACCACCTGCATCGACGCATGGACGCCGGCGTCGGTACGACCCGCCGCGATCGTGCGGACCGGTTCGCCGGCGACAGCCTGCAGCGCACGCTCCAGCGCATCCTGCACGGAACGCCCATCCGGCTGCGATTGCCAGCCGTTGAAGCCGCTGCCGTCGTATTCGAGTCCGAGCGCGATGCGCATGGTGAGCCGGTGCAGCCGCCTCCGTGTCGAGGTCTTCCGCCGCAGATTGTGACCGCATAAACGCAATGGGCGGCCACCGCCGCCCATTGTCGTTTTCGCAGGCGTATCAGGCGAGCTTCTGCAGCAGCGCGCCGGCTTCGCCGCGCTGTTGCTCATCGCCTTCGTGCAGCACTTCCTGCAGGATCTCCCGCGCCCCTTCCACGTCGCCCATCTCCTGATACGCCTTGGCAAGATCGAGCTTCGTCGCCGCATCGTGCCATTGGCCGTCGAGCACGGAGGGCGTCGGATCGTCGAACGTCGTGCGGTCCGGATCGAACGAGAGGTCGAGCTTGTCCAGGTCGATCGCCGCCTGCGGCCGGGCGAGCGCGGGCGCCGCATCTGCCGCGCCGGTAGCGCTTTCCGCGGCCGCCGTACGAACGGGCGCCGGCCGTTCCGAGTCGTCGAGGTGAAAGTCGAGATCGAACTTGTCGTCGGCCGGACGCGAGCCGGTCAGGCCGTGTTCCATGGCGCGCTCGGGCGTGTGCGGCTGCGCATCCGCGGCGTCGAAGTCGAGCAGGTGCCCGGCAGAGCCTTGCTGATACGCCGGGTCGCCGCCCCCCAGCACGTCCGCAGTGGAACGCGCGCGCGGCGGGGCCGAGGTCGGGCTGATCGAGATGTCCTCGTCCAGCTGGAAGTCCATGTTGCGGTCGTGTTCGGCATCCGCGGCGCTGGCCGCGACCGCCGGCTGCCCCACGTTCGGGGGCTCCGTGCTTCCGGGATCGTGCTCGACGGTATCGATGTGTGCCGCGGTCGCCGCAGCTGCCGCACCTGCCGCGGCTGCCGCCGCACCGACACCGGCACTGTCGCCGGAGAACAGCGGGTTGTTCGGATCCAGTTGCCGGCCGAGTGCCACGGCTTTCTGCCACGTCTCGCCCTGACCGTGCGACACCGAGTACAGCTCGGCGGCGATCGCCTCGAACGCCGATGGCTTGTTGTGCTGCGCGTGGATTTCGAGCAGCTTGAGATAGACCTCCTGCCGCTGCGGATCCTTCTTCAGCGCGTCCTTGAGGATCTCCTCCGCCTGGGCATCGCGTCCGTAGGCGAGATAAACCTCCGCCTCGGCGATCGGGTCCACCTCGTCGGTATCGATCGTGCTCATGCCCTCGCGGCTGAAATCGCTGGAGAGCGAGTTTTCGCCGGTGTTGACGATCCCGCCGCCGGTCGACCCGAACACCGTGTTCGACTTGATGTCGGTCCCGGAAATGATGCTGTCCTCGAAGCTCGACGTCTTGCGGCGACGGGCGGCGATGAGTCCGCCAATCCCGGCCAACAGCGCGAGCGCGCCCGCGCCGAGCGCCCACCCGGGCGTATTGCTCAGCACGTCGTCGAACATCGATGGGGCGCCGGTTGGTTCGGGCTTGGGCGCCTTGGTGACGGCTTTCGGCGCCTCGGATTTCGGCGGCGTCGTGGTAGTGACGGTGGACGTCGCCGCAGCGGGTGCGGCCGTTGCCGCCGCAGCGGCATCGCTGGGCTTGACCGTTGCGGTGGCGTCCGTCTTGGCGGATTCGGCGCGCGCGGCCGCAGCCTTTGCGCTTTCGGCCCTGGCCGATTCCGCTGCCGTGGATGCCGATGCGACGTTTGCGGGCGATGGTGCGACGCCCGCTGCAGGTGCCGCGACGCCAGACACCGTGCCGCCCTTCGCCTTGCCGGCTTCGGCCTGTGTCTGCAGCTGTGCCATCGTCTGGCTGCGCATTTCGACGGCGCGCTGCAGGTCCTTCAATGTCCGTTCGAGCTCGGCGATGCGCGTTTGCGCGTCCTTGAGCGCTCGATCGCGCGCTGCCGCATCTTCGGCGGCGGCCGTGCCACCCTTGCCGGCACCGGTGTCGCGCGATACGCGCACCTGATCGCGGCCCGGCTCGGCGGCCGGCGTGCGTTCCTGGACCGAGGTGGTGATCTTGCCGCCGGATTCGCGCCCGCCACTCGCTTCTGTCACGGGGGCGCCTGCCGCGACGCGGTCGCGGTAGGTCCGCCAGTCGGCGGCCTGCATGCGCACGACCTTGGTCGCATCGGGCTCCGGCGTAGCGGCAAGCGTCTCGGTCGGTGGCACCGTGAGGATTGCCCCGCTGCGCAGGCGATTCATGTTCTTCGCGTCGAACGCCTCCGGGTTGGCGTTGAAGAGCGCAACCAGCATCTGCTCCAGGGTCACGCCCTCGGGGCGGAGCTGGTTGGCAATGCGGGCAAGGGAGTCGCCGCGACGCACGGTGTAGCTGTTCGCGCCCGACCGCCGCTCCGCTGCGCGCCGCCGCGCTATCAGCCCGCGAGGCCGCTGGAGCCGCTGCCGACCGCGCAGGGGCCGACCCGCCGGCGCGAACCGGCGTCACCGGTTCGACCGCAGGCGTCGGCGGCGCGAGTCCGGGCGGGTCGAGCAGGAAGGTGTATTCGCGCAGGACCCTGCCGGCCGCCCAGTTGAGTTCCACCATGAGATCGAGGTATGGCTCGTTCACCGGGGTCGGAGTCACGACCCGCAGGAAAGCCTGTCCGCCCTGCGTTCGTTCCAGCGTCACCCGGGCACGCGCCAGCACCCCTTGGTACGAGAGGTTGTTCTGGCGATACAGCGTGGGGTCCGCGATCCGGGCAGCGAGGGAGTCGAGCTCCTGGGGTGCCGCCGATGTGAGCTCGATGAGTGCCGAAAGCGGCTGGCCCAGCGAGGATTGCACCGTCAGCCGGCCGAGGCCGAGAGCCGAGCTGGTAGACGGAAGCGCCAGCGCGATGGCGCTCGCCAGCAGGCTGATGGTGTGGATTGATTTCGCTCGCATGCCGAACCCTTCCGAATGTATTTCGGATCCTCAAGCTAACATAACATCATGGGTTTAGGCAGGCAAGCTAAACCACGGTATTAGCTCGCTTTTCGGCCTTTCAAACCGCCTCCCGGTGTGCTAATGGAGGGTGGCGCGCCTGCCCGGGTGCTACACCTTGGGCTAACGGTTTTTATACGCCACAAGATGTTGTGATGCGAGCACGGTGGGGCGTGTCATGCCAACAGCATCGGAGCGCTGTTGCATTTGCGCCATCGTCCCGAACCAGGCCGCCTCGTCGGGTCAGGACGCAAGCGCCGGCGCCGCCGCATGGGCGGGGGCCCGCTCGAGCAGCAGCCGCAGCATGCGCCGCAGCGGCTCGGCAGCGCCCCACAACAACTGGTCGCCCACCGTGAACGCGCCGAGGTATTCGTCGCCCATCGCCAGCTTCCGCAGTCGGCCGACCGGAATCTCGAGCTTCCCCGTGACCGCAGCGGGATGGAGCTCGCGCAGGCTGGCCTCGCGGGTGTTCGGAATGACGCGCACCCAGGGATTCGCCGCCGCGAGCATCGCTTCGATTTCCGGCAGCGGCACGTCGCGGCGCAGCTTGATGGTCAGCGCCTGGCTGTGGCAGCGCATCGCCCCGATGCGCACGCACAGGGAATCCACGGGAATCGCCGCGCCGCCGAACCCATCTCCGCGGCCGAGAATCTTGTTGGTCTCGGCCATGCCTTTCCATTCCTCGCGGCTCATTCCATTGCCGAGGTCCTTGTCGATCCACGGAATCAGGCTGCCCGCGAGAGGCACCGTGAACTGCTCCGTCGGAAACGATGGATCACGCAGCGCGGCGGCAACTTTGCGGTCGATGTCGAGAATCGCCGAAGCCGGGTCGGCCAGAAGCTCGCGCACCACGCCGTGGGCGGCGCCCATCTGCAGCAGGAGCTCGCGCATGTTCTGCGCACCGGCGCCCGAGGCGGCCTGGTAGGTCATGCACGTCATCCACTCGACGAGATCGTGCTTGAACAGGCCGGCGAGCCCCATCAGCATCAGGCTGACCGTGCAGTTGCCGCCGATGAAATCGCGCGCCCCGCGGGCGAGAGCGTCGTCGATCACCGCGCGGTTCACGGGATCGAGAATGATCACCGCATCGTCCTTCATCCGCAGCGCGGACGCGGCGTCGATCCAGTAGCCCTTCCAGCCGGCGGCACGCAGCCGCGGGTGCACATCGTTCGTGTAGTCGCCGCCCTGGCAGGTGATGATCGCATCGAGCGCGGCGAGCGCGCCGAGATCGTCCGCACGCTTGAGCGGCGGAGCCGCCTTGCCGATCGCCGGCGGCGCACCGCCCACATTGGACGTGGTGAAGAACTCCGGCTCGATGAGGGCGAAGTCGCGCTCTTCCTGCATGCGCTGCATCAGCACGGAACCGACCATGCCGCGCCAGCCGACGAATCCCACTCGCATAGTGACCACCTGTAAACCACCTGCCCGCTTTGCTCGGTGTCCCGCCGCTCGCGGGACGAAGCGGAGGCGACATCAGCCCATCAGGGCGTCTTGATCGTCTTCGTGGTCTTGCTGAGACTGCGTGCGAGCATACCGCCGGCCCGCCGGTGGGCGTCTTGAGGCAGGGCAAACTGTGGCGGGGCTCGCATGACAGGCAATCGTATCACGCGACACGCTCGCCACGCCGCAGCGCAGCGACGACGGCGTCGCCCATCGCTCGCGTGCCCACGGCGCGTTCGCCGGGCAGCGCGATATCCGCCGTGCGCATCCCGCGCGCGAGCACGGAGCGCACCGCGCCGTCGATGCGGTCGGCAACGTCGGCAAGGCCGAACGTGTACCGGAACATCATCCCCAGCGAGAGGATGGTCGCCAGCGGATTTGCCCGGTCCTGACCCGCGATGTCCGGCGCGGAACCGTGGATCGGCTCGTACAGTCCCTTGCCGCCCGCATCGAGCGACGCCGACGGCAGCATGCCGATCGAGCCCGCCAGCATCGACGCCTCGTCCGACAAGATGTCGCCGAAGATGTTGCCCGTGACGATCACGTCGAACTGCTTGGGATTGCGCACGAGCTGCATCGCCGCGTTGTCGACGTACATGTGCGTGAGCGCGACGTCGGGGTAATCGGCCGCCATCGCGGACATCACCTCGCGCCACAGGATGCTGGTGTCGAGCACGTTGGCCTTGTCCACCGAGCACAGCCGCTTGCCCCGCCGGCGCGCCGTCTCGAAGCCCACCTTGCCGATGCGCCGGATCTCGCCCTCGCTGTAGAGCATGGTGTCGAAACCTTCGGCTTCACCGCTGGCATTGGTGCGCCGGCCGCGCGGCTGACCGAAGTAGATGTCGCCCGTCAGCTCGCGGATGATCATCAGGTCGAGGCCGGCGACCACCTCGGGCTTGAGCGTCGAGGCCGCGGCCAGCTCGGGATACAACAAGGCCGGACGCAGATTGGCGAACAGTCCAAGCGCCTTGCGAATCCCGAGGATCCCCTGCTCCGGACGAAGCGCGCGTGGCAGCGTGTCGTAACGCGGTCCGCCGACGGCACCCAGCAGGACCGCGTCCGCCTCCTGCGCGAGCTTCAGGGTCGCCGGAGGCAACGGCTCGCCAGCGGCGTCGTAACCGGCACCACCGATCGGTGCGCTCTGGGTCTCGACAACCAAGCCGTCATGGTGCAGCGCGTCGAGGACCTTGAGGGCTTCCGTGACGATTTCCGGGCCGATGCCGTCGCCGGGCAGCACTGCGATCTTCATGCGCTCACCGTCCGGTCAAAGGAGCCACGGCTGATCGGCGAGGCGCTTCACTTCGAACGCGCGGATCTCGTCCGCGTGCTGGAGCGTGAGGCCGATGTCGTCGAGGCCGTTCAGCAGGCAATGTTTGCGAAAGGCATCGATCTCGAAGCCCCAGCGCATCGCCCCATCGGGCGTCGCCACCGTCTGCTGCTCGAGGTCGATGGTCAACCGGAATCCTGGATGCACGTCGACCGCATGGAAGAGCTGCGCGACCACGTCTTCCGCGAGCACGATCGGCAGCACCCCATTCTTGAAGCAGTTGTTGAAAAAGATGTCCGCGTACGACGGCGCGATGATCGTGCGGAAGCCGTAATCGAGCAGTGCCCACGGGGCGTGCTCACGCGAGCTGCCGCAGCCGAAATTGCGCCGCGCGAGCAGGATGCTGGCGCCCTCGTAGCGCGGCTGATTGAGGACGAAGTTCGGATTGCGCGGACGCCTGGCGTTGTCCACGCCGGGCTCGCCGCGGTCGAGATAGCGCCATTCGTCGAACAGGTTCGGGCCGAAGCCCGAGCGCTTGATCGACTTCAGGAACTGCTTGGGGATGATGGCGTCGGTATCGACGTTCGCGCGATCGAGCGGCGCGACGAGTCCCGTGACGGTGCGAAAGGGCTGCATGGGCCTGCCGGAGTGGTTACTTGGGTTTGGATTGCTCGGCGGCCTTCTCGACCGCCCCGCCGGTGGCTTTCACGTCCTTGCCGACGCCGGCGATGGTGTTGCATGCACTCAGCACTGCAGTCAGCACGACCACCGAGGCAAGCAGCGCAAGGGTTCTGTACATCGTTGTTCTCCTTTGTGGCATCAGCCGAGTCGACGCACGTCGACGAAATGCCCGGCGACTGCGGCAGCGGCCGCCATCGCCGGACTCACGAGATGGGTACGCCCGCCCGCGCCCTGCCGGCCTTCGAAGTTGCGGTTCGAAGTCGACGCGCAGCGCTCGCCCGGTTCGAGGCGGTCGTCGTTCATTGCGAGACACATCGAGCAGCCCGGCTCGCGCCAGTCGAATCCGGCCTCCCGGAACACGCGATCGAGTCCCTCGCGCTCCGCTTGCGCCTTGACCAGCCCCGAACCGGGGACGACCAGAGCCAGCCTGACGTTCTTCGCGACGTGACGGCCGCGGGCGACGGCGGCGGCGGCCCGCAGGTCTTCGATCCGCGAATTCGTGCAGGACCCGATGAACACCTTGTCGATGGCGATCTCCTGCATCGGCGTGTTGGGCGTGAGACCCATGTATTGCAGCGCACGCGCCATGCCTTCGCGGCGCGTCGGATCCTTCTCCTTGTCCGGATCCGGCACGCGATCGTCGATCGCCACGACCATCTCCGGGGACGTGCCCCACGTCACCTGTGGCCGGAGGCTCGCGACGTCGATGTCGACGACGCGATCGAACGAGGCGTCGGGGTCGCTGCGCAGCGTGCGCCAGTGCGCGACGGCACGTTCCCAGGTTTCGCCGATCGGCGCGAACGGCCGCCCGCGCAGGTAATCGACGGTGACGTCGTCGACGGCGATCATGCCGGCACGCGCGCCGGCTTCGATGGCCATGTTGCAGACCGTCATGCGGCCTTCCATCGACAGCGACCGGACCGCCGAGCCGGCGAACTCGATGGCGTGGCCGGTGCCGCCCGCCGTGCCGATGCGGCCGATGATGGCGAGCACGAGATCCTTCGCCGTCACGCCCGCGGGCAAGCGGCCCTCCGCGCGCACCAGCATCGACTTCGCCTTCTTCTGCAGCAGGCATTGCGTGGCGAGCACGTGCTCGACCTCCGACGTGCCGATGCCGAATGCCAGCGCGGCGAAGGCGCCGTGGGTGCTGGTGTGGGAATCGCCGCACACGACGGTCATGCCGGGCAGGGTCGCGCCCTGCTCCGGTCCGATGACGTGCACGATCCCCTGGCGGCGGTCGCGGAAGGGGAAGTACGCCTTGGCCCCGGTGGCGGCCATGTTGGCGTCGAGGGTTTCGACCTGCGTGCGCGAGATCGGATCGCGAATGCCCTGCTCCCAATCCTTGGTCGGCGTGTTGTGGTCCGCGGTCGCGACGATCGAGTCGACGCGCCAGGGCTTGCGTCCGGCCAGGCGTAGCCCCTCGAAGGCCTGCGGACTGGTGACCTCGTGGACGAGGTGCCGGTCGATGTAGAGCAGCGCCGTGCCGCCCTCCTCCGAGCGGACCACGTGGCTGTCCCAGAGCTTGTCGTACAGAGTGCGGCCGGGCATGGAAATGGGTCCTTGTGCTGCAGCGCGGAAAACCGTCGAAGTTAGCCCGGAACCACGCCGGATGCAAGCCTTCGGGCGCCGACCCTAGAGAGCTGCGGCGGCCGCGTCCAGGATCGCGTCGTGCACGCTCTCGACGGTGCGAGGCGCCCAAGGATCCACCGCCTGCGCCGGCAGCGCGCGCAACCATGTGAACTGCCGCTTGGCGAGCTGGCGGGTCGCGGCGATGCCGCGCTCGCGCAGCGTCTCGCTCGGCGCATGACCTTCCAGCACGTCCCATACCTGGCGATAGCCGACGCAGCGCATCGCCGGCAGATCGGCGCGCAGGTCGTGACGTGCGCGCAACGCCTCGACTTCGGCGACGAGGCCCGCCCGCAGCATGGCGTCGAATCGTGCGGCGATGACGTCGTGCAGGCGGGCGCGGTCGGGCAGGAGCGCGATCGCAAGATGTCGCCCAAGGCCCGCCGGTGGGTCGCGGCGGCCATGCAGCCGGGACAGCGGAACACCCGAGCTCAGGTACACCTCCAGCGCGCGCTGGATGCGTTGCGCGTCGGTACGCTCGAGACGCGCGGCGGTGATCGCGTCGATGCGTGCCAGCTCCGCGTGCAGCGCCGGCCAGCCCTCCTCGCGGGCCCGCGCTTCGAGTTGCCGACGAATCTCCGGATCGGCAGGCGGCAGGCGGCTCAATCCTTCGAGCAGCGTCTTGAAGTAGAGCATCGTTCCGCCGACGAGCAGCGGAATGCCGCCGCGGGAACGCACCGCGGCAATCGCGGCGAGTGCATCGTCGACGAACCTTTGCGCCGAATACGATGCGGTGGGCGGAATGAGATCGACGAGATGATGCGCCACCCGCTCGCGCGTCGCGCGGTCGGGCTTGGCCGTGCCGATGTCCATGCCCTGATAGACCTGCGCGGAGTCGACCGAGACGATCTCGACGGGCAGGCGCTCCGCGAGTGCGAGCGCCAGCGCGCTCTTGCCCGACGCGGTCGGGCCCATCAGCAACACCGCCGGGGCAGGGTTCAAGACGCAGCCATGGCGATCAGCGGCCGCGCTGGAAGAGTCGATCGAGATCCGCGAGGCTGAGCTGATACCACGTTGGCCGACCGTGATTGCACTGGCCGGCGCGCTCGGTCGCTTCCATGTCACGCAGCAAGCCGTTCATCTCGGCAACCGACAGGCTGCGATGCGCGCGCACGGCCCCGTGACACGCCATGCTGGACAGGAGCTCGTCGCGATGCGCGGCGAGCACGTCGCTGCCGCCGAACTCGCGCAGGTCATGCAGGACGGCGCGGGCGAGCGTGGTCGCGTCGGCGTCCGCCAGCGGCGCGGGAATGCCGCGCACGGCCAGGGTTGCGGGTCCGACCGACGTCATCGCGAATCCGAGCTGGTCGAGAGCCTCGCCGTGCTCCTCGACGGCAGCCATCTCGAGCGCAGAGGCGGCGAACGTCGCGGGTACGAGCAGCGGCTGCACGGGCATGCGCGCATCGAGCGCGTTCTTCAGCCGCTCGTAGACGATGCGCTCGTGCGCCGCGTGCATGTCGACGAGCACGAGGCCGCTGCGGTTCTGGGCGAGGATGAAGATGCCGTGGAGCTGTGCCAGGGCAAAGCCAAGTGGGTGCTCGCTTTCATCGTCCGCCGCCATGTCGACGGCCATGGATGCCGGTGACGTACGTGCGCCGAACAGCGCGGCATAGAACGGTGCCGGCTCGCCGGCATGCAGCGCCATGGCACCCTGGCGCCCGGCTTGCGGGAAGGCCATGGCGAGACCGGCGCCCTCGCGCGCCAGCGGAGGTGTACGCGCCGCGGCGAGACCGAGCTTCTCCGCCGCCGAGGCGGCCGGCTGCTCGGCTCCGGTGATCGCCAGCGCGCGCTGCGCCGCATGGCGAACGAACTGATGGACCGCGCCCGACTCCCGGAAGCGCACCTCGGTCTTCTGCGGGTGCACGTTGACATCGACCAGCCGCGCCGGGAGCTCGAGCCACAGCGCGTACGAGGGCTGGCGGTCGTGGTGCAGGATGTCGCGGTAGGCATCGCGCAGCGCATGCGCGAGCAACCGGTCGCGCACGAACCGGCCGTTGACGAACACGTATTGCCCGCCGGCCTGCGCCGCGTAGGCCGGTCGCGCCGCGAAGCCGGTCAGCCGCAACGGGCCTGCGCTCGCTTCCACGGCCGCGGAGGCGTGCACGAACGCGTCGCCGAGCAGCGCCTGCACCCGCGCACGCCGGCCTTCCGCGAGCAGGCGGTGCACGACGCGGCCGTTGTGCTGCAGCGTGAAGGCGACATCCGGATGGGCAAGCGCGATCCGCCGGAACGCCTCCTCGCAATGGCCCCATTCGGTCGCTTCGGTGCGCAGGAACTTCCGTCGCGCCGGTGTATTGAAGTAGAGCTCCTGCACCGTGACCGTCGTCCCGGCGGCGAGCGCGGCCGGCAGTGTCGCCCCGGTCTGGCCGCCATCGACTTCCAACCGCCACGCGTGCGGCTTGCCCTGCGCCCGCGACGTGATCGCAAACCGCGAGACGGCGGCAATCGATGCCAGTGCCTCGCCGCGAAACCCGAGCGTCGCGATCGCCTCGAGATCCTCCGCCGCGGCGAGCTTCGAGGTCGCGTGCCGTTCGACGGCCAGCCGCAGCTCCTCGCGCTCGATGCCGGCGCCGTTGTCAGCGACGCGAATGCGCTGGATGCCGCCACCCGCGAGATCGACGTCGATCTGCGTGGCCTGCGCGTCCAGCGCGTTCTCGAGCAGCTCCTTGAGCGCCGCGGCGGGGCGCTCGACCACCTCACCCGCGGCGATCTGGTTGACGACGTGGTCGGGCAACGCGCGAATGGCGCCCAATCAGTGCTCCGTGCCCGGCAGGCCGCGTGCCCACCGTTCATAAACCGACGCTGCCACGCGCCGCAGCCCGGGGAGACGCGCCGCCGTCGCGCGCCGAATGTCCGCGGCGCTCTGCATCGCGCCGCTCGACCGCTCCGGCAACTCCGCGGCGCCTGCCTCGCACCACGTCTGCACGAGCTCCGCGGTCATCTCGACATGACACTGCATGCCAAGGTGAAGGTCATCGACAACGTAGGCCTGGTTTGCGACGGTATCGTTGCGCAGCACCCGGGTCGCGTTGGGCGGCAACGCAAAGGTGTCGTAGTGCCATTGGAAAGTGGTGAACTTACGCGCGCCGCCGAACCATGACGCACCCAGCGCCCCTTCGGTTTCAACGTCGCTCCAGCCGATCTCCGGCTGCGGCGCACGGCAAACTGCCGCTCCCAGTGCACGGGCGAGGAGCTGCCCGCCCAGGCAATGCCCGATCACCGGCACCCGGGCGTCGACGGCATCGCGCAGCAAGGCGCAGAGCGGCGCGGTCCAGGGCAGGGAATCGTTCGCGCTCATCGGCCCGCCCATCATGGCGAGGCCGGAAAAGGCGCGTGGATCCGACGGCACCCCCATCCCGGCATCCAGCGCGATGATGTCGAAGGCGATGCCGCGGGCGTGCAGCCAGTCGGAAAGATAGGCGGGACCTTCGGTGGGCGAGAAACGGAAGATGGCGACTGGCTTCATCGGCGAACCGCGACGCGCCAAAGCGGTCATTTTACCGCCGGTAGACCGTCGCCACGCGGGTCGGCACGATGGATGCCGTAGCCGGCCGGAGCCGCGACGCCTGAATACGCAAAGGACACGGATGCCCCCCTCGTCGGTTCAGCACCCACGCGCAGGACGGCTGCTGTCGCACACGCTCTTGCGCCTTGCGCTGCTGCTGGTCGCAGCCGCGCCGGCGCTCACGGCGGCCGAGAGCGGCGACGGCGTGCTTGCACCCGGTGCAAACCTCCACCTGCGCGGCGTCCCGGCGATTCCGGCGGCGATCGCCGCACGCATCGCGCCGTACACGCAATTCACGCCGCGCACTGCCGTGTCTTGGCATCCCACGCGGCGCGAGCTCGTGGTTGCCACGCGCGCCGGCAACACCGTGCAACTGCATCGGGTGACCGGGCCCGGTGCGGCGCTCAGGCAGCTCACCGCGGGTCCCGAACCCGTGCGCCGCGGGTTCTACCTCGCGCCACGACCGGACAGCCTGCTCTTTGCCCGCGATACCGGCGGCAACGAACAGACGCAGCTCTATCGCCTCGATGCCGGCGCCGCTCACCCGGTACTGCTCACGGACGCGCGCCGCCGCCATTCCGTGGCGGCCGTGACGCACGCGCGCGACCGCATTCTGGTGATCTCGCTCGACCTCGACAAGACCGGCAGGCGCGAGCAGGTCGCCACACACCTGACCTTGCTCGACCCCTTGCATCCGGAGCGCTCGCGCTCGCTCGGCAGCCTCCCGGGAACGGGCTGGGATGACTTCGCCTTCTCCGCCGACGACACGCGGCTCGCGATGGTCGAGCAGATGTCGGCGAACGAATCGTCGGTGTGGGTCATGGACCTGCGCACGGGCCAACGCCGGCGCGTGCTCGACAGCGCCTACGCGGGCGAGCGTGTCGCATCGGGCGAGCCCGCGTTCACGCGTGACGGACGCGGACTCTTCCTGGCCACCGATCGCGACGGCGAATTCGCGCGCCTCGCCTACCTGGATCTGGCTTCGCGACGCCTCACCTACTTCGGGGAGCCGGTCAACTGGGACGTCGATCGCCTGGCCCTCTCGCCGGACGGGCGCACGCTGGCCGTGATCACCAACGAGAACGGCGTCGGCGTGCTGCGCCTCTACGACGCTGCAACGCGACGGCAACGGCCGACCCCGCCATTGCCCTTGGGCACCGTGTCCGGCGTCCTTTGGCACCACAACAGCCGCGATCTGGCGCTCAACATCAACTCGCCGCAAAGCCCTGGCGACGTCTGGGTGCTCGACGTGCGCGCCAATCGCCTGCAACGCTGGACCGCGTCGGCGGTTCCGGGACTCGACGCGTCGCGCTTCCAGCAGCCGCTCGCGTTCAGCTTTTCGAGCTTCGACGGACGCAGCATCCCGGGCTTCATCACGCGTCCGCCGCGATCGTTCCCGCGCCCACGGCCGGTGCTGATCGAGATCCACGGCGGTCCGGAAGCACAGGCGCGTCCGGGGTTTCTCGGGCGCGGCAACTATCTCGTCGATGAAATGGGCATTGCGCTCATCGAGCCGAACGTACGCGGCTCGACCGGCTACGGGAAGTCCTTCGTCGCCCTGGACGATGGCCGTCATCGCGAGGACGCGGTCAAGGACATCGGCGCGTTGCTCGACTGGATCGCCACGCAGCCCGATCTCGATGCTACCCGCGTGGCCGTGGTGGGCGGCAGCTACGGCGGGTACATGAGCCTCGCCGCCGCCACCCACTACGCCGATCGCATTGCGGGCGCGGTCGACATGGTCGGTATCGCCAATTTCGTCACTTTCCTCGAACGCACCGAGAGCTACCGACGCGATCTGCGCCGCGTCGAGTACGGCGATGAGCGTGATCCGGCGATGCGGGAATTCCTGACGCGCGTCTCGCCGATCACCAGCGCCGACCGGATCAGCACGCCGCTCATGGTCGCGCACGGCAGGAACGACCCGCGGGTGCCGTACACCGAGGCCGAGCAGATCGTGACGACCGTCTCGGGCAAGGGCGTGCCGGTGTGGTACCTCCTGGCCGACGACGAAGGCCACGGCTTCGCCCGCAAGGCGAATGCCGATTTCTACTTCGCTGCGCTGGTGCGCTTCCTCGCCAAGACCCTCCTGGGCGAATGAGCCGCAGCTGCGCGGCAGGCATCGCGAACTACAGGCCGCGGGCGATACGGGCGTAAGCCGAGTGGTTGTGGATCGACTCGTAATTCTCGGCCTCGACGGCGAACGCCGCGATGCGGTCGTCGGCGTCGAGACGCGCGGCGACGCCGCGCACGAGATCCTCGACAAAGCGCGGGTTGTTGTACGCCCGCTCGGTCACGTACTTCTCGTCGGCACGCTTGAGGATGCCGTACAGCTCGCACGACGCTTCTTCCTCCGCGACCCGGATGAGCTCCGTCAGGGTGACCGGCTCGTTCTCACGCGCAGTGATGGTGATGAGCGAGCGCTGGTTGTGCGCGCCGTACTCGGAGATCTCCTTCGAACACGGGCACAGCGACGTCACCGGCGCGGCAACGATCACCGTCTGCCGGTACTCCCCGCCGTCGAGCTCGCCGACCAGCCGCGCCTCGTAATCGAGCAGGCTCGCCACGCCCGAGACCGGCGCCGATTTGCGGATGAAAAACGGAAAGGCGAGCTCCATCCGCCCCCCGGGCGCTTCGAGCAATACGACGAGAGCTTCGAGGAGGCTGCGCAGGTTCGCCACCGTAAGGGGCGGCTCACCGGGCGCGCTGCGCGACTCCAGGAGCGCGACCAGTCGCGACATGTGCGTGCCCTTCCGGTCTTCGGGCAGGCGCACGTATACGTTGCACACCGCGATGGTCGGCTGGGCGACGGCATCGCCGTCCGCGAACAGCACCGGATAGCGCAGGCCCTTGATGCCGACCTGGTCGATCGCGAGCTCCCGGTCGTCCGACGCCGACTGCACGTCGGCGATCGGAAAGAGGTGGGAGGGCTGTTCGGGTCGGTTCATGATGGGCGAGGGTCGTGCACGCGTGGACGGGCACATCCGTGATTATGCCGCAGGCTTGGGTACGCTATCGAGGCGGCGCTGCCCGAAGCGCCGGTGCACTGCCGCGGCAATCCCTGGTGCATCGAGCCCACAGGCGCTCAGCAGCCGCGCCGGATCGCCGTGGTGGATGAACTCGTCCGGCAGTCCGAGATGCAGCATCGGCACCATCACCCCGTGCGCAGCCAGCGCCTCGGCCACCGCGCTGCCGGCGCCGCCCATGATCACGTTCTCCTCGACCGTGACGAGAGCGTCGTGCGAGCCCGCGAGCTCCAGGACAAGCTCCGTGTCGAGTGGCTTCACGAACCGCATGTTCACGACGGTGGCGTCGATCTCCTCACCCGCAGCGAGCGAGGGCGCGACCATGCTCCCGAAGGCGAGGATCGCGATGCGGTGGCCGCGCCGCCTGGATTCGCGCCGCAGCTCGGCATGGCCAATCGGGAGGACGGTCATTTCGGCGACGATCGGCACGCCCGGACCACTGCCGCGGGGATAGCGAACGGCCGCGGGTCCGTCGAGAGTGAACGCGGTGTGGAGCATCTGCCGGCATTCGTCCTCGTCCGCCGGCGCCATGACCGTCATGTGCGGCAGGCAGCGCAGGTACGAAAGGTCATACGCGCCGATGTGCGTCGCGCCATCCGCGCCGACCACGCCGCCGCGATCGATCGCAAACACCACCGGCAGCTGCTGCAGCGCGACGTCGTGGATCACCTGATCGTAGGCACGCTGCAGGAACGTCGAGTAGATCGCCACTACCGGCTTCATGCCTTCGCACGCGAGTCCCGCGGCGAACGTGACGGCATGCTGCTCGGCGATGCCGACATCGAAGAAGCGGTCGGGATATTCCTGGGAGAAGCGCACCATCCCGGAACCCTCGCGCATCGCCGGCGTGATCGCGATGAGGCGCGGATCCCGTGCAGCCATGTCGCACAACCAATCGCCGAATACCTGGGTGTACGACGGCTTGCCCGGCTTCTTCGGCACGATGCCGGGCACCGGATCGAACGGCGTCACGCCGTGATAGAGGATCGGGTCCTCTTCGGCGCGTCCATAGCCATGTCCCTTGCGGGTCATGACGTGCAGGAGCTGCGGTCCCTTGAGGTCGCGCACGTTGGCGAGCGTCGGCACCAGCGCATCGAGATCGTGGCCGTCGATGGGGCCGATGTAGTTGAAGCCGAACTCCTCGAACAGCGTGCCGGGCAGCACCATGCCCTTCATGTGCTCTTCCCAGCGCTTGGCAAGCTCCTTCACGGGCGGCAGCTTCGCGAGCATTTCCTTGCTGCCTCGACGAACGTAGTTGTACAGGCGGCCGGACAGGAGACGGGCGAGATAGTTGTTGAGCGCCCCCACCGGCTCCGAGATCGACATGTCGTTGTCGTTCAGGATCACCAGCAGGTCCGCACCTGCAGCGCCGGCATTGTTCAGCGCCTCGAACGCCATGCCCGCGCTCATCGCGCCGTCGCCGATCACGGCAACGGTCTTGCGCGACTCGCCCTTGCGCTGCGCGGCGATCGCCATCCCGAGGGCGGCAGAGATCGACGTCGACGAATGCGCGGTGCCGAACGTGTCGTATTCGCTCTCGCTGCGGCGGGGGAAACCCGAGGGTCCGTCCTCCATGCGCAGGCGCGCCATCGCCGCGCGCCGCCCCGTGAGGATCTTGTGCGCGTAGGTCTGGTGCCCGACGTCCCACACCAGCCGGTCGCGCGGCGTGTTGAACACGTAATGGAGCGCGATGGTGAGCTCGACGGTGCCGAGATTGGACGACAGGTGCCCGCCGGTCCTGGCCACGGACTCGAGCAGGAAGGCGCGCAGCTCGCGGGCGAGTTGCGGCAGCGCCGAGCGCTCCAGCGCGCGCAACGCCGAGGGATCGTCGATGGTGTCGAGCAGCGGGTACATCAGTGTGTCCTGTCCACGATCCAGTCAGCCAATTGGCGCAGCCGTTGCGCATGCATGCCGAAGGGTTGCAGCGCCGCGTGCGCTTCGTCACGCAATTGCCGCGCCCTGGCCTTCGCCGCCGGAACGCCGAGGAGCGAAACGAACGTGGGCTTGCCCTGCGCGGCATCCTTGCCGGCCGTCTTGCCCAGGGATGCCGAGGACCCCTCGGTATCCAGTATGTCGTCGACCACCTGAAACGCAAGACCCGCAGCGCGTGCATACCGGTCGAGCGCGTCGTCCAGCTCTTGCGTGAGCGCTCCCGCACGCGCGCCGAGCCGCACCGCCGCACTGATCAGCGCGCCGGTCTTCATCCGGTGCATCGTCTCGAGCTCGTCCAGCGTGAGGATCGCACCCACCGCGGCAAGGTCGATGGCCTGGCCACCGGCCATGCCGGACGCTCCCGCACACCGCGCGAGCAGTGCACAGGCTACTGCCGGTTCGTGCAACGGCGCGGTCGCCAGCACGGCAAAGGCGAGCGATTGCAGGGCGTCACCCGCGAGCAACGCGGTCGCCTCGCCGAACGCAACGTGACAGGTAGGCTTGCCACGTCGCAGGGCGTCGTCGTCCATGCAAGGCAGGTCATCGTGCACCAGCGAATACGCATGGATGAGCTCGACGGCAGCCGCGGGGGCATCCACGCTCGCCGGCGCCGCTCCCGCAAGCTCGCCGGCGGCATACGCCAGCAACGGCCGCATGCGCTTGCCGCCACCCAGCACGGCGTAGCGCATGGCAGCGTGCAGCGCGCGCGGCGGATCATCCGCGGCCGGCAGGCAACGCTCCAGCACGTTCTCGATGCGACGCTGCCGTTCCTCCGCCCACGTGGACCAGGCAGGATCAGGGTTCATCGCGCTCCGGCGCTTCGGGCTCGAAGCACTTCAGCACGCCCTTCTCGAGCACCTGCACCTGTTGCTGGGCGTCCTTCAATGCAGTCTGGCAGTACTCGAGCAACTCGGCGCCGCGCCGATACGCTGCGAGCGATTCCTTGAGCGGCAGCTGGCCGCCTTCCATCGTCGCGACGATTTTCTCGAGTTCGGCGAGCGCGGCCTCGAAACTTACGGGAGTCTCTGCGGTCATGGGATACGCACCCGAGCAATTGGTTAGCGTGGGCGCGCGCGAGCTGCAGCGACGGCAGGGTTGCTCACGAGCACGCGCTCGGCGAGCGGCCGGAAAGAAGGCGGGCCAGAAAACAAGATAGGACAGGCCGGTTGACCTTGCTACAGCGGGCCTTATATACTAGCATGTTTTGACGACGCGGCCTTTCACGAACTCCTTCGTGCGGCCGACTTAGCAAAGCGGTCCGGGAGCGGAAACGCAGTTACACCCGGGTTGTTGGGTTGGGTTGGTGAACCTGCATTGAAAGGGTAGGCCGATGTCCGATCTCGCCACCGCGACGCGCCTGCGTCCGGCGAATTCGCAGCTCCCCGTCTCGTGGTATTGCGACCCCGCAGTGCACGGCGCGGAGCAGCAGCTGCTTCTTGCCCGCGGTCCCGGCTACGTCGGGCACGAGTTGATGGTGCCCAACCCCGGCGACTACTACGCGCTTGCCTGGCGCGACAATGCGCAGGCACTCGTCCGCAACGCACAGGGCATCGAACTGCTCTCGAACGTCTGCCGTCATCGCCAGGCCATCATGCTGCAGGGCCGCGGCAACGCGCGCAACATCGTGTGCCCGATTCACCGGTGGACGTACGACCTCAAGGGCGAGCTTCTCGGCGCGCCGCACTTTGCGGACAAGCCGTGCCTCGACCTCGGGCGCTCGCCGCTGCAGAACTGGAATGGCCTGCTGTTCGATGGCCGGCGCGACGTGCACCGCGATCTCGCAGGCCTGTCGGTCCTCGAGGAGTTCGACTTCTCCAACCACGTGCTCGATCGCGTCGAGATCAAGGAATGCCCGTACAACTGGAAGACGTTCATCGAGGTGTATCTCGAGGACTACCACGTCCAGCCGTTCCACCCGGGCCTTGGCCAGTTCGTGACGTGCTCCGACCTGCAGTGGCAGTTCGGCGACTGGTTCTCGGTGCAGACCGTCGGCCTCAACAACGCCCTCGCTAAGCCCGGCACCAAGACGTACGAGCGGTGGCACAAGGCCGTGCTCGAGTACTACCGTGGCGAAACGCCGAAATACGGCGCGATCTGGATGGTGTATTACCCCAACATCATGCTGGAGTGGTATCCGCACGTCCTGATCATCAGCACGCTCATCCCGCGCGGCCTGAACATGACCACCAACGTGGTCGAGTTCTATTACCCCGAGGAGATCGCGCTGTTCGAGCGCGAGTTCGTCGAGGCCGAGCAGGCGGCATACCTCGAGACCGCCGTCGAGGATGACGAGATCGCCATGCGCATGGACGCCGGACGTAACGCGCTCTACCGGCAGGGGCGCAGCGAGGAAGGGCCGTACCAGTCGCCCATGGAGGATGGCATGCAGCACTTCCATGAATTCCTGCGGCGCGAGCTCGGCGCCAACATCGCCCCGACGGCGCCGCGCTGAGCGGCCCTCGGCGGCAGGCCACGGCCGCGAAGTCGCGATGCCCCGCCGTGTGCCTGCGTTGACGGCGCGCTGACCGCGCCGGACGCGCTCGTGCAATCACTCTGGATGCTCGCCGCGGGAATCTGCTTCGCGGTGATGGGCGTGTTCGTCAAGCTCGGCGCCGCGCATTTCAGCGTCGCCGAGCTCGTCTTCTATCGCTCGCTGGTGACGCTCGCGCTGGCTTGGGGCCTGCTCGCCCGCGCCGGACAGTCGGTGCGCACGACCCGCTTCGGCACGCATGTGCATCGGGGTGTCTCCGGCTTCGTGTCACTGTTCATGTTCTTCTACGCGTTGACGGCGCTCCCCGTCGCGACGGCGATCACGCTGAACTACACGTCGCCGGTGTTCCTTGCCGCGCTGCTGGCCTGGCTCGCGCGGGAGCGGCCGGGTGGGCGCCTCCTGGCGACCATCGTCCTGGGCTTCGCCGGTGTCCTGCTCCTGCTGCGGCCAACGCTTCAGGCCGAGCAGCTCTGGGCCGGTGTGATCGGCCTCGCATCCGGTGCCTTGTCGGCGGTGGCGTACTGGAACGTGCGTGCACTCGTGCAGGCGGACGAGCCCGAGAGCAGGGTGGTGTTCTACTTCGGGCTGATCTCGTGCCTCGGGGCGTTCGTGTGGATGGCGCCGCAGCGCTGGACCGTGCCCGACCGTGACAACGTGTGGATCCTGGCCGCGCTCGGGCTGAGCGGCGCCTTCGGGCAACTCGCCATGACGCGCGCCTACGGCAAGGGCAGGGCGCTGGTATCGGCCGCGCTCTCTTACAGCAGCATCGTGTTCTCCAGTCTGCTCGGCATCCTCGTGTGGGGCGACGTGCTGCCCCTCGCATCATGGGCAGGCATCGCACTCATCATCGGCGCCGGCATCATCGCGGTGCAGCTCGCCCCGACGGCGCCCGCACCGCCGCCCCAGGTGGCAAGCGACTGACGCCACGCCCGGCCGCACGTCGGGCCAAGGCGAGCACCCCGTCCGGTCCGCCACTTCCGATGTCGTCGGCGGTCGAGTGGCGTCATCGCACGTCCGACGACGCCCCTGCCAACGACCAGCGCCACAGGTTCTCGTAGCTGGGGCCTTGCGGCGTCAGCGTCGAGGCAGTGAGGGTGATCGCATCCACCTCCCAGAGCAGGGGCGGTTCGACCGTTCCGGTCCGCGCCGCGCGCTGGCAGCGACGGGCCAGGGTCAGGTGCGCCCGGTACGGACGCCGATCCACCGCAAAACCGGCGTGGTCGAGCTCGGCGGCGAGTCGGCGTACCAGATCCGCGAGCGCCGCCGGCACGGGTGACACACCGAGCCATGCGACCTCGGCCTCGCGGAATCCGCCCAGCCGGTCGAAGATGAGCCGGAACGGTGGCGTCGCTGCGGCTGCCTGCGCGCCGATCTGCGCAAGTATTGCGAGGCGTGCCGGGTCGACATTCCCGACGAACGCGAGGGTGAGATGCAGGCGTTCGGGTGGTGTCGCGCGGCCGCCGGCCTGGCTCGCCACGCGTTCCGTCAGGGCCGTCAGGCTTGCGCTCGTCGGCGCGTTCGGCCACAACGCGAAGAAAACGCGCTGCGACGCGCCTGCTTTCGCGCCGTGCGCTTCCGCTCGGTTCGCAGCCAAACCCATGGACACAGTGTAGCGACGCCCGTGCCGCGAAATTCGCCCGCGTTACCCGAGCAGTGATGCTGCGCCGCCGGACCCGCCAAAAAAAACGCGCCCGCGGCTGCGCGGGCGCGTTCGACTGCCGGACAGGCTCAGCCGTTGGCGACTGCGAGCCCCGCCTTCTTGCGCTCGAAGAACTGCTCGTCCTCGGTAGAACCCTTCAGCGCGGTGGTCGAGGACTGCCCGCCCTGGATCGTCTGCGTCACTGCATCGAAGTAGCCGGTGCCCACCTCGCGCTGGTGCTTGACGGCAGTGAAGCCCTTATCCGCTGCGGCGAACTCGGCTTCCTGCAACTCCACGAAAGCCTTCATGTTGTCGCGGGCATAACCGTACGCGAGATTGAACATGGAGTAGTTGAGGCTATGGAAGCCCGCCAGGGTGATGAACTGGAACTTGTAGCCCATGGCGCCCAGCTCGCGCTGGAACCGCGCGATGGTCGCATCGTCCAGATTCTTGCGCCAGTTGAACGACGGCGAGCAGTTGTACGCCAGCATCTTGCCCGGGAACTGCGCCTGGATGGCCTCCGCGAACTGCCGTGCGAAGCCAAGGTCCGGCTTGCCTGTTTCGCACCAGATGAGATCGGCATACGGCGCGTAAGCGAGGCCGCGGGCGACCGACTGCTCGAGGCCGTTGCGCGTCTTGAAAAAACCTTCGACGGTGCGCTCGCCGGTGCAGAACGCGCGATCGCGCTCGTCCACATCGGAAGTGATGAGATCGGCCGCCTCGGCATCGGTGCGGGCCAGCAGGATGGTCGGCACGCCGAGACAATCCGCGGCAAGGCGCGCGGCGACGAGTTTCTCGACGGCTTCGCGTGTCGGCACGAGGACCTTGCCGCCCATGTGACCGCATTTCTTCACGGCGGCGAGCTGATCCTCGAAATGCACGCCGGCGGCGCCCGCCTCGATCATGGCCTTCATGAGCTCGAAGGCATTCAGAACGCCGCCGAAGCCCGCTTCGGCATCGGCCACGATGGGGGCGAAAAAGTCGATGTCGCCCTTGCCTTCCATGTGCTGGATCTGATCGGCGCGCGTGAAGGTGTTGTTGATGCGGCGAACCACTTCCGGCACGGAGTTGACCGGATAGAGCGACTGGTCGGGATACATCTCGCCGGCGATGTTAGCGTCGGCGGCCACCTGCCATCCGGACAGGTAGATCGCCTTCAGGCCGGCCTTCACCTGCTGGAGCGCCTGGTTCCCCGTCATGGCGCCGAGGGTGTTCACGAAGGGCTCGTCGTTGACCATCTTCCACAGCTTCTCGGCGCCGCGGCGGGCAAGCGTGTGCTCGATGTGCAGCGAGCCACGCAGACGCACCACGTCTTCCGCCGTATACGCACGCTGGATGCCCTTCCAGCGCGGATTTTCCGCCCAGTCCTTCTTGAGTCTTGCCGCTTCGAGATCGTAGTTCATGGAACCTCCATCGATTGTCGTGGCCAAGCCGCATGGCGTAACCGCCAAACGGCACGTGGTCGCGGACCGGCAGCGCGTGCGCCGCAGTACCGCATGGTGGAAAAAAGGCGGACCCAGCCGCCAGTCGTCCACTGCACGGACTCGCGAGGATCGCTCGGCGAGTCGGGCGGGCATGGATGGGGGTTCGCGGTACCCAAGCCCTGGTCGCCCCGGGCGCCAAGGTCGGCACACGGAGCTCGTGACAACCGCAAAGTAGCAAAAGGCGAGCCGTTCAACAACGGGTATATGGCACTGCAGCGTCAAAATATCTCAAATAAATCATGCGCTTTGAAATCAATTCCACGATGTGGAAGCAAGTGCTGGCTTTTTGCAGCAAATGCTGCTGCGATGCCGGACAGGCACCGCCCCATCGCGGGCCGCCGCGCGCCGTTCGCCAAGTGGATCAATGACTTGCATTCTGGTGATAAGTCATTCCGAGGAAGAATGCTTTTTCATTTTCGAAAACCGTTTCCACGCGGCGCTGCGGCGCTAGGCCGGCAGCTACACTGTTCGGCAGCATTCCGTCGGAGAAACCCGATGCGATCCATCACCGCTGCGGTCGTGCTCCTTGCCGCGACGACGCTCGTGCGCGCAGCGACACCCCCGACCCCGCCGCAAGAAGCGCGACACGTGCGCAGCCTCGCGGCTACCTGCGCCTCGTGCCACGCCGTCGCAGCCGATCGTGCGGGTGGCGCATCGGCGCTGAATGGCCGGGCACGCGCGGATCTTGAACGCACGATGCAGGAATTCGCAGCGGGGAAGCGCGCCGGCACCGTGATGCCGCAGCTCGCGAAGGGCTATACCGACGCGCAGATCGCGGCCATCGCGGCGTGGTATGCCGCGCAAGAACCGGAGCATCGATGAGGCCGTGCATGCATGACCGGCGGCGGTTTCTCATGCAGAGCGCTGCGCTGGCCGCAGGCGCGGCCGCGCACCGTGTTGCTGCTGCAGCGGCTGCGCCCGCGCCGAGGAACGGCCACCCGCGCGTGGTCGTTGTCGGCGGCGGCTATGGCGGTGCGACGGCGGCGAGGTATCTGCGCCTGTGGAGCGACGGCAAGGTCGACGTCACGCTCGTCGAGAGCAATCCCGCGTTCGTGTCGTGTCCGCTGTCCAATCTGGTCCTCGGCGGCTCGAAGTCGATCGACGATCTGACCGTCAGCTACGGCAATCTCGCGCGCCGGCACGGAGTGCGCGTCGTGCGCGACACGGCAATGGCGATCGACCCCGACAAGCGCAACGTCCGCCTCGCCGGCGGCAGCACGTTGCCGTTCGACCGGATCGTCCTGTCGCCGGGCGTCGACTTCCTGTGGTCGCAGATACCGTCCCTCGACAACGACGATGCGCGCTCGCGCATCCTGCATGCATGGAAGGCCGGGCCGCAGACGGTTGCACTGCGCCGCCAGCTCGAGGCCATGCCCGACGGCGGCGTGTTCGCGATTGCCATTCCCGTCGCGCCGTTCCGCTGCCCTCCGGGCCCTTACGAGCGTGCATGCCAGGTGGCGTGGTATTTCCGTCGCGCCAAGCCGAAATCGAAGGTGCTCATCCTGGATGGCAACCCGGAGATCACGTCGAAGCCGGCGCTCTTCCGGCGCGCGTTCGACGAGGAATACAAGGGCATGATCGAGTACCGCGCGAACCAGGCGCTCACCGATGTCGACGCCGCGACCCGCACGGCAAAATTCGAGCTCGACGATCCCGTGCAGGCAGACGTGCTGAACGTGATTCCGCCGCAGTCGGCGGGTGCCATCGCGCGAGCCGCCGGCGTGATCACCGCCAACGACCGCTGGTGCGAGGTGGACTTCACCACCATGGAATCGATCAAGGTGCCCAACGTGCACGTGCTCGGCGACGCGATCCAGATCGCGCCCAACATGCCGAAGTCGGGCCACATGGCGAACCAGCAGGCGAAGGTCTGCGCCGCGGCGATCCTCGCGCTGCTCGCCGGCGAGGCCGTCGATCCGGCGCCGGTGATGAACAACACCTGCTACAGCTTCATCACCGACCGCGACGCCGTGCACGTCGCCTCCGTGCATCAGTACGACGCGGCGAGGAAAACGATGATGCCGGTCTCCGGCGCAGGAGGGCTGTCGCCGGCCATGAATGCGCTCGAGGGAACCTACGGCCTCGCGTGGGCGCAAAGCATCTGGGCCGACATGCTCGCCTGACTCGTCGCTGCGTCCGCCGTCACCTGGCCGGCCAACCGCCGGCCAGCGAACGGATCGTCGCGCTCGCGACGCTCACGTCCCGCGAGCGCGAAGTGCTCGGTTGGGCGGCCGCCGGCGAGGACCGACGGACAGATCGCGCTGATCCTCGGTGCCATGCCCCGTACGGTGGCCAAGCACCTCGAGCGCCTCTACGAAAAGCTCGGGGTGGAAACGCGCACCGCCGCGGCGATGCGCGTGCTCGGTCCGCACGCGCCCGCAGCCACGCCGCGCGAGCAGCGCCCGTAAGCGAAAAAACGGCGCATCGCTGCGCCGTTTTCTCCTGGTGCGGTTACCTGCTTCAGGCCACCGGTTCCGCCTGCTCGGGCGTCTTCGCCTCGTCGAACTCGAGCTTGACCTTGTCGTCCGCGTCGATGTCGATCGTGACGTGGCCGCCGTTGATCAGGCGTCCGAACAGAAGCTCGTCCGCGAGCGCCTTGCGGATGGTGTCCTGGATGAGTCGCGCCATCGGCCGCGCACCCATCTGCGGATCGAAGCCCTTGCGCCCCAGGAACTCCTTGAGCGCAGCCGTGAACGAGATCTCCACCTTCTTCTCGTGCAGCTGGCCCTCGAGCTCGAGCAGGAACTTGTCGACGACCTGCAGGATGACGTCGTGATTGAGCGAGGCAAAGGAGATCGTCGCGTCCAGCCGGTTGCGAAACTCCGGCGTGAACATCCGCTTGATCTCGGCCATCTCGTCGCCGACCTGCTTCGCCGCGGTGAAGCCGATGAGGCCCTTCGCCAGCGTCTCCGCTCCCGCGTTCGTGGTCATGATGATCGTCACGTTGCGGAAATCCGCCTTGCGCCCGTTGTTGTCCGTGAGCGTCCCGTGGTCCATCACCTGCAGGAGGATGTTGAAGATGTCGGGATGCGCCTTCTCGATCTCGTCGAGCAGCAGCACGCTGTACGGATGCTTGGTCACGGCCTCCGTGAGCTGCCCGCCCTGATCGAAGCCGACGTACCCCGGGGGTGCGCCGATCAGGCGCGACACGGCATGCCGCTCCATGTATTCGGACATGTCGAAGCGGATGAGCTCGACGCCAAGACAGTACGCGAGCTGGCGCGCCACTTCCGTCTTGCCGACACCCGTCGGGCCGCTGAACAGGAAGTTGCCGATCGGCTTGCGCGGATTGCCCAGCCCCGAACGCGCCATGCGAATGGCCGCCACGAGCGCGTCGATCGCCTTGTCCTGGCCGAAGACGACGTTCTTGAGATCGCGATCGAGCGTCTTGAGCGCGTTGCGATCGTCCGACGACACGTTCTTCGCGGGGATGCGCGCGATCTTGGCGACGATCTCCTCGATCTCGCTCTTGTTGATCACCTTCTTCTGCCGCGACTTCGGCAGGATCTTCTGCGCGGCGCCGGCCTCGTCGATGACGTCGATGGCCTTGTCCGGCAGATGGCGATCATTGATGAATCGGGCCGCGAGCTCGGCCGCCGTCGTCAGCGCCGCCGGCGCGTATTTCACGCCGTGGTGCTGCTCGAAGCGCGACTTGAGGCCCTTGAGGATCTCGATCGTTTCCGCGACGGACGGCTCGGGCACGTCGATCTTCTGGAACCGGCGCGAGAGTGCATGATCCTTCTCGAAGATCTGCCGATACTCGGTGTAGGTGGTCGCGCCGATGCACTTCATTGCACCGGTCGAGAGCGCCGGCTTCAACAGGTTCGAAGCGTCGAGGGTGCCGCCCGATGCCGCGCCGGCACCGATGATCGTGTGGATCTCATCGATGAACAGGATCGACTTCGGATTCTCGGCGAGCTGCTTCAGCACGGCCTTCAGGCGCTGCTCGAAATCGCCGCGGTACTTCGTGCCGGCAAGCAGCGCGCCCATGTCGAGCGAGTAGACCTGGTAGTCCTTGAGGAGGTCCGGCACCTCGGCATCGTTGATGCGGCGCGCCAGGCCCTCGGCGATCGCGGTCTTGCCTACGCCGGCCTCACCGACCAGCAGCGGGTTGTTCTTGCGCCGGCGGCACAGGACCTGGATGACGCGCTCGAGCTCGACCTCGCGCCCGATGAGCGGGTCGGTCTTGCCCTGCTTGGCCATCTGGTTGAGGTTGACGGTGTACGCGTCGAGTGCGCCCTGCCCCTGCTCGCCGCCATCCGCATCTTCCTTGGCTTCGCCCTTCTCCTGCTTCTGCTGCGGGTTCTTGGTGATGCCGTGCGCAATGTAGTTCACAACGTCCAGCCGGGTGACGCCGCGCTGGTTGAGGAAATACACGGCGTGCGATTCCTTCTCGCCGAAGATCGCCACGAGCACGTTCGCACCCGTCACTTCCTTCTTGCCGGAAGACTGGACGTGGAGGATCGCCCGCTGGATCACCCGCTGGAAGCCCTGCGTGGGCTGGGTGTCGGCGTCGGCGTGCGCGGAGAGCCGCGGCGTGTGCTCGTTGATGAAATCGGTCAGGACCCCGCGCAATTCCTCGAGGTCCACGCCGCAGGCCTTCATGACCTCGGCGGCGGACGGGTTGTCCAGCATCGCGAGCAACAGGTGCTCGACGGTGATGAATTCGTGCTGCTTCTGCCGGGCTTCGACAAAAGCCATGTGAAGGGATACTTCCAGTTCCTGCGCGATCATATGACTTGCCTCTCATGCCGTCTGCTTTGCCCGCGTATGCCGTCGGAGCCGCCGCGGGCAACTGCGGCCATGACGTTCAAGTCTCCTCCATCGTGCACTGCAACGGGTGCTGGTGCTTGCGCGCGATGTCGATCACCTGGTCGACTTTCGCCGCGGCCACCTCCCGGATGTACGTACCGCATACGCCCATGCCTTCCCGATGCACCTGCAACATCACCTGTGTAGCCTTTTCCCGACTCATGGCAAAAACAGTCTGCAGCACGATCACCACAAAGTCCATCGGCGTGTAATCGTCGTTGAGCAGCAGCACCTTGTAGAGCGGCGGCGGCTTGAGCCGGGTTTTCTCGGCCTCGAGAAGTCCGCCGTCCTGCTGCTGGTTGGCCATCGTCCACTGGAAGGAAAGGGCTGGGGAATACCCTATGTTTGATGATTGCAACACATTTTTCAAGGGGAACGCCATTCGCCGGCGGCGTTCTTGACGCCGGCCGGACGGTACGCGTACAAAAAGCGCTGTTTGGCTGCTGAGTGTCTGCTGTGCCGGTTCGCCCGGGCCTCGCCGCTCCCAACCTGCCGTCGGTCGCACCTTTGGCCAAACACCGACATTCCCGATCAATCTTCAAGGAAGTAGCACTATGGCAACCGGAACCGTCAAGTGGTTCAACGATGCGAAGGGCTATGGGTTCATTACGCCGGATGACGGCGGCGAGGACCTGTTCGCGCATTTCTCGGCCATCAACATGCAGGGCTTCAAGAGTCTGAAGGAAGGCCAGAAGGTCAGCTTCGAAGTCACTCAAGGTCCGAAAGGCAAGCAGGCGTCGAATATCCAGGCCGCCTGACCGCCCGCCCCGCTGCATTCCTGCATCAACCGTCGCGCGCGCCCTACCGGTGCGCGCGACGGCGCGTTCAGCCCGCCGCCGCATCGCCGCCCTCCTGGGCGCGATTGTCGCAGCCGGAGCACGGTCGTCCGGAAAACCCCGCCGGTGGCATGTGGCCCACATGGGGACGCAACAAGCAAAAAGAAAGCCCGCACGAAGCGGGCCCTATTCCGGAAGCCGGGGACGCTGGACAAATGCCGGCGTCCCCGCGCTTCAGTTACATCCGTTCGATCATCGCCTGCCCGAAGCCCGAGCACGACACCTGCCGCGCGCCCTGCATGAGCCGCGCGAAATCGTAGGTGACGACCTTGTCCGCGATCGCCTTCTCCAGGCTGGACACGATGAGCGCCGCCGCCTCGCGCCAGCCCATGTGCACCAGCATCATCTCCGCCGAGAGTATTTCGGAGCCGGGATTGACGTAGTCCTTGCCGGCATATTTCGGCGCCGTGCCGTGCGTTGCCTCGAACATCGCGACCGAATCCGACATGTTCGCCCCGGGAGCGATGCCGATGCCGCCAACCTGTGCCGCGAGCGCGTCCGAAATGTAATCGCCGTTCAGATTGAGCGTGGCGATCACGTCGTACTCGGCCGGGCGGAGCAGGATCTGCTGCAGGAAAGCGTCGGTGATGACGTCCTTGACGATGATCTCGCGGCCGGTGCGCGGATTGCGGAATGCGCACCACGGGCCGCCGTCGACCGGCGTGGCGCCGAACTCGCGTTGGGCCAGCGCGTAGCCCCAGTCGCGGAAGGCGCCCTCGGTGAACTTCTGGATGTTGCCCTTGTGCACCAGCGTGACCGAGCGGCGGTCGTTGTCGATCGCGTATTGCAGCGCCTTGCGCACCAGCCGCTCGGTGCCTTCGCGGGAAACGGGCTTGATGCCGATGCCGGAGGTCGCCGGGAACCGGATCTTCTTCACACCCATTTCGTTGATCAGGAAATCGATGACCTTGCGCGCGCCTTCCGACTCCGCCGGCCACTCGATGCCGACGTAGATGTCTTCGGCATTCTCGCGGAAGATGACCATGTCGATCTTCTCGGGCTCCTTGACCGGCGACGGTACGCCCGTGAACCACCGAACGGGCCGCAGGCACACGTACAGGTCGAGCTGCTGGCGCAGCGCCACGTTGAGCGACCGGATGCCGCCGCCGATCGGCGTGGTCAGCGGACCCTTGATGGAGACCACATAGTCGCGCAGGATGGCGAGCGTTTCATCGGGGAGCCACACGTCGGGGCCGTACACCCGGGTGGACTTCTCGCCGGCATAGATCTCCATCCAGTGGATCTTCCGCTTGCCGCCGTACGCCTTGGCCACCGCCGCGTCGACGACCTTGATCATCACCGGGGTGATGTCGACCCCGGTGCCGTCGCCCTCGATGTACGGGATGATCGGCTGATCGGGGACCACGAGGCTAAAATCCGGTTTGACGGTGATCTTCTGACCGCCGGCGGGGACCTTGACGTGCTGATAACTGGGCATGAAATCTCCTTCGAAGCTGCTGGAAGCGGGCCGGGCCGGTCGAGGCAGGCGGCGCGCGCAATAGGGCGGGACTGAAAAACCGCTAATTATCCCTTTTTCCGTTGAAGATCGCCACGACGCCGGCCGCGGCTCGCGGTCGCGGCCGGCGCGATCCGATCCGGGGCGGCTCACTCATCCTGCTCAACAAACCGTGGGGCGTGCTCTGCCAGTTCTCGCGCAGCCCGGGGCGCAGGACGCTGGCCGATTACGTGCCCGTGCCGGACGTATACCCCGCCGGGCGGCTCGACGCCGACAGCGAGGGGCTCGTGCTGCTCACGGCGGACGGCAAGCTTCAGGCGCTGATCACGCAACCGCGGCACAAGTGGCGCAAAACCTACTGGGTGCAGGTGGAAGGCACACCCGACGACGCAGCACTGCAAAGTCTGCGCGCCGGGCTGCGACTCAACGACGGACCGACGCTTCCCGCGCAGGTGCGCATCATCCCGGAACCCGCCGCACTCTGGCCGCGCGATCCGCCCATCCGCGTCCGCCGGCTCATCCCCACGAGCTGGCTCGAAATCACCCTGCAGGAAGGCCGCAATCGCCAGGTACGCAGGATGACCGCAGCCGTTGGCTTGCCGACACTGCGCCTGGTGCGACACCGCATCGGTCCCTACACGCTCGCGGGCCTGCTCCCGGGGCAGTGGCGCGCCGTGGACGTCCGGGAGCCCATGCTATGATCGCCGGCCACCCGATGTCGCCGCTCTCCTCCGCACGACCGTGGTCGTCCGGCGCGCCCCGCGCCCACCGGAACCGCCGGCCGCCAATCCCGCCGGCAATGCTCCGCGGTCCCCTTCCCCGCCCATCTCCATGATTCGTCGTCTTCTTGCACGCCTGTTACCCGGGAGCGGAACGCGCAGCGCCAAGGCCAAGGTTTACGGGCCGGGCGAGCATCCCATTCGCCGCGACCAGCTGTCCGCCGGCGCGCAGCAAGTCACCGCCCGGCTGCAGGAGGCAGGCTTCAACGCCTATGTGGTGGGTGGCGCGGTGCGGGACCTGCTGCTCGGCATCGAGCCCAAGGACTTCGACATCGCCACCAACGCGCATCCCGAGCAGGTGAAGCCGCTGTTCCGGCGCGCGTTCCTCATCGGCCGCCGCTTCCGGCTCGTGCACGTGCATGTCGGCGGCGAGACCATCGAGGTCTCCACCTTCCGGGCGGCGCAGACCGGCGACGATGCCACCGACGAGCACGGCCGGTTGCTTTCCGACAATGTGTACGGCTCGCACGCCGAGGACGCCGTCCGGCGCGATTTCACGATCAACGCGCTCTACTTCGATCCGTCCAGCGAGGAGGTATGGGACTTCGTGGACGGCGTCGCGGACATCCGCAAGCGGCGCTTGCGCCTCATCGGTGCGCCGACGACGCGATTCCGGGAAGATCCGGTGCGCATGCTCCGCGCGGTACGCCTGGCGGCGAAGCTCGGCGTCGCGATCGACCCCAAGACTGCAGCACCGATCACCCGGCTTGCGCCCCTCGTCCAGAACGTGCCGCCGGCGCGCCTGTTCGACGAGATCCAGAAGCTCCTCCTCTCCGGACATGCGGTGGAGACGGTGAAGAGCCTGCGCGCGCACGGACTGTCGCACGGGCTGCTGCCGCTGCTCGACATGATCCTCGAGCAGCCGCTCGGACAGCGGTTCATCGAGCTCGCGCTCGCCAACACGGACGAACGGGTGCGCGAAGACCGTCCGGTCTCGCCCGCGTTCATGTTCGCCACGCTGCTCTGGCACGAAGTGCTGGCCACCTGGACCGCTGCCCAGACCCGCGGTGATCGCCCGATGCCGGCGCTGTTCGAGGCGATGGACCAGGTGCTCGAGCGGCAGGCGAAGCAGCTCGCGATCCCGCGCCGCTTCGAAGCGGCGATCAAGGAAATCTGGTCCCTGCAGCCCCGGTTCGAGCAGCGCGCAGGCCAGCGTCCCTTCCGCCTGCTCGAGCATCCCCGGTATCGCGCCGCATGGGATTTCCTCGACCTGCGCTGCCAGAGCGGCGAGCTGCAGGGCCCGCTCGCCGACCTTGCGCAGTGGTGGGACCGCTTCGCCAATGCCGGACACGCGGAGCGCGAGGCGATGCTGAAACCCGACGAGGCCCCGCGCCGCAAACGACGCTCGCGCGGCCGCGGGCGCAAGCAGCGCGAAGCAGGAGAAACGGGCGCGCTCCCCGAGAGCGGCGTGGATGGCCCGCCGACCGACGCCTGACGCACGCGCGGCGTCGGCCAGCGCGCCCGCTACGCACCGGGTGTTCATTGGCATCGGCAGCAACCTCGCCGATCCACGCATCCAGATCGACCGCGCATGCGCCGCGCTCGCCCGCCTGCCCGGGACCCGCTTGGTGGCGCGCTCATCGCTCTACCGCACGGCGCCGCACGGGGTGAATGCGCGCCAGCCGGACTACGTCAACGCCGTCGCCGAGATCGCCACCACGTTGGCACCGGAGGAGCTGCTGCGCGGACTGCAGCAGATCGAACGCGCGCAGCGACGCCGGCGCAGCGCGCCGAACGCGCCCCGATCGATCGATCTCGATTTGCTACTATACGGCGCGCGCCGTCGCCGCAGCCGCACGCTGCAAATCCCGCATCCGCGTTTGCACGAGCGCGCGTTCGTGCTGAAACCGCTGCTCCAGCTGGCGCCCTCGGTGCACATTCCCGGTCTCGGCTGCGCGCGCAAGTATCTCCTCCGCACTCGCGGCCAACGCGTGGTGCGGGAGTCCACCGAACGACGCTGAATCCCCGACGATGGATCTCGAGAAGTGCCGCTATATCGTCGTTGAAGGACCGATCGGCGTGGGCAAGACGAGCCTCGCGCGGCAGCTTGCCGTGCATCTGCGGGGCGAGCCGCTGCTGGAGCGCCCCGAGGACAATCCGTTCCTGGCGCGCTTTTACGAGGACATGGAGCGTTTCGCGCTGCCGACCCAGCTCAACTTCCTGTTTCAGCGCGTGGACCAGCTGCGCGGGGTCGGCCAGTTCGACATGTTCCGTCGCGCAACGGTATCCGACTTCCTGTTCGCCAAGGATCCGCTGTTCGCGCGTCTCAACCTGTCCGACGCCGAGTACCAGCTGTACGACAAGATGTACTCGCATCTGAAGCCGCAGACGCCCACGCCCGACCTGGTGGTCTATCTCCAGGCGCCGGTCGACGTGCTGGTGGAGCGCGTGCTGCGCCGTGGCGTGAGCTACGAGCGTCCCATCTCGGAGCATTACCTCGCCCGGCTTGCCGACGCCTACAGCCGGTTCTTCTACAGCTATGACGAAGCGCCGCTGCTGATCGTCAACAGCGAGCGCCTCAATTTCGTGGACAATCCGGGGCACCTCGACCTGCTCCTGACGCGCATCGCATCCATGCGCGGCAGGCGCGAGTTCTTCAACCTGGGCGGCGGCGCCTGAGACGCCGCCGCCACCGCGCATCGGGAAGCCATGGAAATTGTCAGGACGGCGGCAGAACTCTCGGAACGCGTCAGCGGCGCGAACCGCCTCGCGTTCGTGCCCACCATGGGCAACCTGCATGCGGGACATCTCACGTTGATGGAGATCGCCCGGCGGCACGGGGACATGGTCGTCGCGAGCATCTTCGTCAACCGGCTGCAGTTCGGGCCGAACGAGGACTTCGACCGCTATCCGCGCACCTTCGAGGCGGATGTCGATGGACTCACGCGCCTCGGGGTCGACGTGCTGTTCGCCCCGCGCGAGCAGGAGATGTACCCCACGCCGCAGGTCTATCGGGTGCAGCCGCCGCCGCTCGCCGACGAGCTCGACGGCGCCTTCCGGCCGGGCTTCTTCCACGGCGTGTGCACCGTCGTGCTCAAGCTGTTCAATCTCGTGCAGCCCGACGTCGCGGTGTTCGGCAAGAAGGATCGCCAGCAACTGAAGATCGTGCGCGGCATGGTGCAGCAGTTCAACATGCCGATCCAGATCGTGCCGGTGGAGACCGTGCGCGCCGACGACGGTCTCGCGCTGTCCTCCCGCAACAACTATCTCACGCCTGCGGAGCGCGCCGAGGCGCCGCGGCTGTACCGTACTTTGCAGGGCATCGCCGACGAGATCGCCGCCGGCCATACCGACTATGCGAACCTGGAAGTCGCGGGGCGCTCGGAGCTTGCCCGCAATGGCTGGAAAGTCGATTACGTCGCCGTCCGGCACGGCCTCGGGCTGCGCATACCGCACCCCGAAGGCTACGATCACCCCAACCTGCTGATCGTGCTGGGTGCGGCGCAGCTCGGCAATACGCGGCTGATCGACAACGTCGACGTCATCCCGAAAGAAGGCGAAGACTAGCGCCGCTGGCCTGCTGTGCGCGGGTACTCGCCGGTCAACGCCGGCGCTGCGATCACCGGGGCTGCGGTTCCCCGGCTGTCCGGCCGCGCGGCACGAGCACGTTGCCGGCGACCGCGAGTGCCACCCCGACCGCCGTTCACGCGGCACGCAGTGCGTCGACGATCTTCATCCGTGCCGCACGCGCCGCGGGCAGGAACCCACCGAGCAGCCCCATGCCCAGCGCGAACGCCACGCCGGCGGCGACGATCCCGGGCGTCAGGGTGAAGCTGAAGGCCAATTCGGCGAACGTCTGGAAGTTCATGGTCGAGATCGTGATCGCCTGCATGAATGCGGCACCCACGAGACCCACGATGCCGCCAACCAGGCCGAGGAGCAGGGATTCGACCAGGAATGCCGTCAGGATCGCGCGTCGCGGAAAGCCCAGGGCACGCAACGTGCCGATCTCCCCGGTGCGCGACGCGACGCTGGCATACATGGTGATCATGGCCCCGATGATCGCGCCGATCGAGAAAATCGCCGAGATGCCGGTGCCGAGGTACCTGATGAACTTCGCCAGCGCTTCCGATTGCGCCGCGTAGAAGTCGCGCTCGCGCCGTGCTTCGACGGTGAAGCGGGGATCGCTCTCGATCTCCTGCTTGACGGCCTCGAAGCGGTCGGTGTCGGTGAGACGGAAGATGATCGACGAATACGCGAGCCGCCGGAACGCCTGCATCATCTGCTCGGCATCACCCCAGATCTCCGAGTCGAACCCGGTGCGTCCGGCGTCGAAGATGCCGACCACCGTCCAGTCGCGCGAGCCGAAGCGCATCGTCTCGCCGATCCCGGCGCCGCGGAAGCCCGTGGCGATCGCACGACCGGTGATGATCTCGGCGGTGCCGGGTCGCGGCATGCGTCCCTCGACGAGGCGAACCTGCGGGCGCAACGCCAGCCCCGCCGGCGTGACGCCGCGGATCAGCACGTTGGAGGGCTTGCCGCTATCGCGTTTCGGCAGGTTGATGAGGACCACGGTCTCTCTCGACACGAGCTTGTGCCCATCGTCGCCAATGGCCACCTCCGGCAGGCTTTCGACGGCTCCCGCCTGCGCGCGATCCACTCCGCTCTGCACCTCGGTCTGGGATCCGCGCCGGATGATCACCACGTTCTCGTCCAGCCCCGTGGCCACGAGGGTTTGCTGGAGGCCGGCGGCGAGCATCAGCACGGTCGTGAAAACGTAGACCACGAGGGCCATGCCACCGGCAGTCAATGCAGTGGTGAGCCTGCGCGTCGCAAGGTTGCGGGCAATGTACGAGAACGGGATCTTCACCGCCGGCCCGTTGCAGGAGACATGACGCACGCGTCGCGCGTGGATCGGGGGCGCATCACGCGATCATCCTCAGGCCGTCGACGATACGGACGCGCGCGGTGCGCCACGCCGGGATGATCGCGGCGACGACCCCGACGATCGCGCCCGCCGCGAGCTGCATGGCGACCGTCTCCTTGCTCACGAAAAACACGGGGAAAAGGCTGCCCATCGCATCCGCGAACGCCGCTGCGAGCGGGTACGTTGCGGCGATGCCAAGCAGGGCACCGACCAGCGCGATGCCCAGCGACTCGGCGAAGATGAGACCGCCGACGAAGCCATTGCCGAAGCCGAGCGCCTTCAGGGTCGCGTATTCAGGGCCGCGCTCGCGCGCCGTCATGGCCATGGTGTTCGCCATGACGGCCATGATGATCACGATGACCACGAACGACACCGCCTGGATGGCGAGCAGGATGGTCTCGGTCATCGCGATGAACCCGAGCTGGAACGCCTTTTCCGTCTCGGTCAGGGTCTCGGCGAGCGAATTGCGGAAGGTCTCGTCGATGGCCGCGGAGACTTCAGCGGCGCGCGCCGGATCCTGCAGGCCGACGACGAATACGCCGGTCTGTTCGGCGCGACGCGGATACAGCTTGCGCACGGACTCGTTGAGATACGCCCAGTGGAAGAACATCGTCGACTGGTCGGAGGAACGGTCGGCCGCGTCGTAGATGCCACGCAGGTTGAAGGTCCAGGTTCCGGGAAAGATGGTGCCCCTGAGCGGGATCTGGTCGCCGACCTTCCAGCCGAAACGGTCGGCCAGCTTGCGTCCGGCGATCGCACCCTGCCGGTCGGTGAGGAACGCCTTCCGCTCCGCGTCGCTCAGCACGATCTCCGGATAGAGGGCGAGATAGGACGGCGCATCGATGGCGAACTGGGCGAAGAAGTTCGCTTCCCGGATGTACACGCCGCCGAACCAGTTCGCCCAGCTCACGCCGGTGACACCGGGTACCTGGCGGATCTTGGCGGCATACGTGAGCGGCAGCGGAAATACCAGCGAGACCGCGCTGCGGGTAACAAGCCGCGCGCTCGAGCTGGCGTTCGCACCGGCATACCAGGCGTCGACGATCGTGCGCAACAGCCCGAACGCGGTGATCGCGACGATGATGCCGAGCACCGTCAGCGCCGTGCGCAACTTGTGGCGAAAGGCGTTGCGCAGGATGAGCAGGGCGACGAACACGTGGTGACGCGGGCGCCCGATGCAGGGCCGCGGAACGGACCGGAACCGTTGATTCTAGCGCAGCGCGCGTCGCGTCGCCGGGGGCATATTTCTTGCTGAAAAAGGATCGCGCTCCCCGCGCGCCGAACGCCCATCGAGCCCATGCATCCCTGTCGAGAGCAGCCCGGACGCGACCCATGCACCGCGTCCGCCGGCCGGACGGGCTTGGGCGTGTCGCTGCTCGTCGCGCTCCTGACCCTGCACGTTGCCGGACCGGCGCGCTCCGAAATTCTCGGCGACGCGCGCCAATTGTCGCGCCTGGGCGAACCGCTCCGACTCGCCGTTTCCGTCCGGCAGGATGGCGGCAGCCCGATCAGCGAGCGCTGCCTGGCAGTCGTCGGCCCGGCCCAAAGTGACGGGCTTCCGCACATTCTGACCGCCAACGCTGCCCTCGAACGCCACGCCGGAATCGCGGGCGTGAAAATCACGACGGCGGCCCCCGTTCGCGAGCCCGTGGTCCGGCTGATGCTGCGCACGCATTGCGACGGTGCGACCCGCCTGTACACGTTGTTCCTGGAACCTCCGGGCAGTACCCGACAAGTGCGCGCCGTGGGGCAGCCGGGGCCGCACATCCCGCTGACCGCGAACGGGGCGCCGGTGGAGCGCTCCGGACCGGTGTCTCCGGCCGTGACGGTCATTCCCGTCGTCCCCGCACCGCGGATGGCTGGTGGCAGCACAGGCGCCACGGCGACGCCGCGGACGCTCACCAACAACGACGTTGCCCGACTGCGCTCCGATGCGGCGCGCCCCGCCCCGACAGTGATCTCCATGTCCGCCGACGCGGCGCCGACGACGGCTGCAACGGCGGCGGCAGCCAGCGTGCCGGGCGTTCGCGCGGAGGGATCGCACGCTCCGGACGCGTCCGCGGTTGCCGATCCGGCGGCGCTGGAAGCGGAGAACGCAACCCTGCGGCAACAGATCGCACAACTCAGCGGCGAGCTGCAACGCCTGCAGCAGCCGGCTGTCGCAACGGCGCCGTCGGCGCACTCGCCCGCGCCCGCCCGCGGTGCCGCGGTCGCGCCCATCGGGCCCGGTTGGGAAGTCGCCTGGCCGGTGGCTGTCGCGCTGGGGGGGCTCGCAGCACTGGCCGTGGGCGGCTTCGTCTGGCGACGCCGACACGCCGGAGACGAGTGGGCGCTCACGGGACCGCCGTCGCACCGGGTGGCTTCGCGCACGAGCCTGGCCGAAGCGCCGGTGACATTCAAGCAGGGCAGCCTGCCCCATGCGCACGGTCCCGGCACCGAGACGGGCGACGTGCCCCAGGACGCCGCGTGGTCGGCGGCGCCGGTGCCGGCGCCCATCAACACGCCGACCCCGCTCCTGCTGCAGCCTTCGGCGGAAGATCTCGGACGCGATCTCGAGCGGGAGCTTTTCGTCGCCGAGCGCGCGCACTCGGCGCTGGAGCGCGCGCATCCCGACCTGGTCGACACCCTTACCCGTTGCTGGGGAACGGCAGCCGCACGTGCGCAGCTTGCCGCGCTGCTGCAGGTCGGATCGCCGCAGCTCGCCCGGATGTCGGGAGAAGCGGTCGCCGAGTTGCGCCTGCTGGTGCGCATTGCCGACGAACTCGTCCACCGCGCGGCCCCCGAGTCACCCGCACCCTACCGGCCGCCGGCGCCGGCGTGGTGAGCGGTCGCGGTGCGGGCGGTCGTTGCGCCGGCACGCGACGGTCAGTCACTCGGTCAGCACGCCCTTCTCGAGATGCACCATGCGGTGCGCCTTCTCGGCGGCCCTCGGATCGTGCGTCACCATGATGATGGTCTTCGCGAGATCGCGATTCAGCCGATCGAGCAACGCCAGGATTTCCTGGGCGGTATTGCGGTCGAGATCGCCCGTCGGCTCGTCGGCGACGATCAACGTGGGGTCGCTGATGAGCGCTCGCGCAATGGCCACGCGCTGCTGCTGGCCGCCCGAGAGCTCATTGGGGTAGTGATCCGCGCGGTCCGCGAGACCCACCAATGACAGCGCCATGGCGACGCGTTCGCGGCGTTCCCGCCGCGACAGTGGCGTGAGCAGCAGGGGCAGCTCGACGTTGTCGAAGGCCGACAGCACCGGCATGAGGTTGTAGAACTGGAAGATGAAGCCGATGTTGGCCGCGCGCCACGCGGCCAGTTCGGCTTCCGACAGCTGGGCGATGTCCACGCCGTCGATGTCGAGCGTTCCCGCACTTGGCTTGTCGATGCCGGCGATGAGATTGAGCAGGGTCGACTTGCCCGAGCCCGAAGGTCCCATCAGGGCGATGTAATCCCCTGCCATGACGTCGAGATTGATGTCCACGAGCACCGGGATGACCTGCTCGCCACGAACGTAGTACTTCGACAGGCCGCGGATATGGACGAGCGCAGCAGCGCCGCCCGCCCCCGGTGCCGCCGCAGTAGCGCCGTCGTCGATCGCCGTCATGAGCATCGCCGCAGCGCAACGCTCACTTGGTCGCCATCTGCACCGGCGCACCATCCGCCAGACTGGCGGCGGGCTTGACGACCACGCGCTCGCCGGTCTTGAGCTCCGCGGTGATGGCGGTCAGGTCGCCGACCTTGATTCCCGGCTGCACCGGAACCATGGCGACCTTGTCGGCGCGCACCACGAATACGACATCGCGGCCGTCGCGACGCACGATGGCATCGGTATTCACGGCAAGCAAGGGCCGCTGCTCCGCGGCACTCACGTCGCGCGACAGAAACGCGACCTTGGCGCTCATCTCCGGCAGCACCCGCGGATCGATGGCCTCGAACTGCACCTTGGTCATCACCGTGGCCTTCGCACGATCGACCGTCGGAACCATGCGGCTGATGCGGCCGCGAAAACGCACGTCCGGCAGGGCATCGAGCGTGATTTCGCACGGCTGCCCGACCCGGATCTTGCCGAGACTCGACTCCGACACGTCGGCCTCCACTTCGAGCGACCCCATGTCCGCCATGGTCACGACGGCGCCCTTCGATTCCGCCGCGGAGGAGAACGGGGTGATGATGTCGCCGATGTTCGCGCTCTTGGAAAGAATGACGCCGTCGAAGGGCGCACGGATGAGCGTGTAATCGACGCTGACCTGCGCGTTGCGTGAAGTCGCCTCTGCAACCGCGATATTGGCGCGGGCATTGGCGACCGCAGCCGCAGTGCGGTCGGCGCGCGCCTTGGACGTGTCGAGCGCCGCGCGCGAGACAAAACCTTTCGCAACGAGTTCCTCGTCGCGGCGGAGCTGCGCCGCCGCGTCGCGCGCATCGGCCTCGGCCTGGGCCAGCGCGGCACGCGCGGCATTGACGCTCGCCGCCGCGGACTGCGCCTGCGCAACGACGTCGCGATTGTCGAGGCGCGCAATGACCTCACCGGATTTCACGCGCGAGCCCTCCGCGACGCCGAGCCAGTCGAGACGGCCGGTCGCCTTCGAGGCGATCGCGGCCTTGCGCTGCGGCACGACATAGCCCGTCGCGTTCAGGACGACGTACTGTTGCGACGGAAACGTGGTCACGACGGCGGCAGTCTGTACCGTGACCGGATGCGGGCGCAGGAACCACCACGCGACGCCGGCGAGGAGCACGAGTGCCATCGCGAGCTGCCACCAGCGGCGTCGGCGCCGTGGGCGGGTGATCGCGGCGCGGTCGATGCGCAGCCGCGACAGGTCGTCAGGGGAGGAGGAATCGTTCATGCGGAGGCGCGGGGACGCGACGGTCACGCGCAGTCGAATCTTACCTTGCGGGGCCGGCGCTGCCCGTTCTACAAAAGCCGCGCGCGCGCCGGACCTCACCCGCCTTCGAGCGGCGCCGCGTCGTGCAGCGGCGACTCGGTGCGGGAGTTGCGCAAGGCACGCCACGTGAGGATCACCAGCCCTGCCCCGATCGCGGCGATGCCCGTCCATTCGCTGCGCGACAACACCTCGCCGAAGATCGCCATCGACGACAGCAACGCGATCACCGGAATGGCGAACATGTTGAGGGAAGCGGTGCCCGCCGGCAGGTGGCGCAGGACCCCGAGCCAGAGCAGGAAGCCGCCGGCCGTGGACACCGCCCCGACGTAGAGCAACAGCATCGCCTGCGTCACGGACCAGCGCGTCGCCTCGCCGGGCAGAAACCATGACAGCAGGGTCAGCGGCAGCACCCCCGCGAGCATCTGCCAGGCGATGAACACCATCGGATCGAACTGCTTGCGGCGCTGGAAGTACTTCATGGCAACCGTGCCCGCGGCCCAGCCGAACCCCGAGAGCACCGCCCACAGCTTGGGCGTGAGATCGCCGCGCCAGTTCCACGGCTCGACGACGAGCCCGAGGCCGACGAGCGCGCAGCCGACGGCGAGCCACTGCGTACCGCGCACCCGCTCGTGCAGCACGGGCCAGGCGATCAGCAGCGTCCAGAACGGCATCGTGAACACGAGCACGGACGTGCGCCCCGCACCGCCGCCGGCAAGAGCCATCGTGGTGCCGGTGAAGTTGATCGTGGTCTGGAAGAAGCCGGTCACCAGCACCGCGGTCCAGTCCTCGGGCAGCAGGCGCCGGCGCTGCACGAGCAATGCCGCGAAGATCACCGCCACGGCCACCCAGGTACGCTGCACGTTGAAGGTCCCGGGATCGGCATTGGCGAGCGCGAACTTCATCGCGATCCAGTTGCCGCCCCACACCAGCGTGAGCACCGCCAGCGCCGCATACGCCAACCGTACGGCGCGCGCCGGGTTCGCGGCGGACATCAACGCAGGAGGAAGGCTTCGAGCGCGCGCGCGACCGCCTCCGGCTGATCGTGGTGCAGCATGTGCCCCGCGTCGGGGATCATGACGAGTTCGCCGCCGGGAATGTGCGCCAGGCGGCGCCGGATTCCCGCCAGCGTGGCGGTGGCGCCTTCGCCTTCGGGATGTTCGCCGAGCCAGCGCGGGATGTCCGAGTGCTCGGCCGCCATCCACAGCGTGGGCGCGCTGATGTGTCGCCACACCGCGTACACCTCTTCCATCCGGTAGACCGTGGGAAACGGCAGCTTGTGGCGCGGATCGGAGCGCAGCCGCGCGGTCCCGTCCGAAGCGACGTCCGCCCATTCACCGGCGAGAAACAGCGCCTTGTCGCGCGCCAGGCGTGGATTGTTCTTCTGCAGGCGCGCGGCGACGGCATCGAGATCGGCGTAAGGCTGGAAGGCGATCGGCGCACGCAACGCATCGAGCCATTTGGCGAATTTCGCCGGCGCGAGGCTCGGGTCTTCCGCCGGGATGCCGAAGCCGTCCAGCGAGACGAGCTTCGCCACGCGCTCCGGCCGGATGCCCGCGTAATGCAGGACGACATTGCCGCCCAGGCTGTGACCCGCGAGATGCACGCGCTCGCCGGGCGCCAGGAGGTCGAGCAGCGCCTCGAGATCGGCGAGATAATCGGCGAACCAGTAGCCCTGCGCCTGCCATGCGGACTGGCCGAAACCGCGCAGGTCGGGCGCGATCACGTGCCATTCGTGGCGGAGCGCGTCGACGAGAAACTGGAAGGATGCAGCGACATCCATCCAGCCGTGCAGCAGGAACAGCTTCGGAGCCTCCGGCGCACCCCACGCGAGCACGCGGTGCCCGAGGCCGCGCAGATCCACGCGTTGCGACGTGAAGCGCTTCATGCGAAGCCCCGGCGGCACCTGCCGGTCAGCGCTTCCTGCACAACGCGATGCCGTCCTGCCAGCCCATGCTGTAGTTGCCGTCCTTGCCGAAACGTCCGGCGTCCTTGCGCTCCGCGCCCTTGGCACTGGCACACCCGTCCGCATAGCCCTGCCGATAGGCGAGCGGAAACCCCGACAGGTTCACTCTCGGGGGCGGCGGCTCGGCGTTGCGCGGCAGCGGCGGCGCCGTCGGCTTGACGGGCTCGGAGGGCGCAATGGTCGCGCAGCTCGCGACCAGCAACGCTGCCAGTACAGCAAGCAGTGCGCGGGCACGCGTTGTCGTGGCGCCGCGCAGCGGCAGTAGATCGATCGAGCGAACCATGGATGCGCGCCGGTTGCGTCGCTTGAACGGGGTAAAATTGTAACAGGCTGCACTCATGCACCACCGCAGCACGTGCCGGACGTCACCGGTGCCGCGCCGCCCCAGGTCTTCCTCCATGAGCGATCCCGTTTTCGTCCATCTGCGAATGCACAGCGAGTTCGCGATCGCGGACGGCATCGTGCGCATCGACGACGCCGTTGCCGCAGCGGCCGCCGATCGCATGCCCGCGCTCGCCATCACGGATCTGGCGAACGCCTTCGGCCTCATCAAGTTCTACAAGGCGGCGCGCGCCGCTGGCGTGAAGCCGCTGTTCGGCGTCGACGCCTGGATCACCAACGAGCCGAACCGGGACCAGCCCACCCGCGTGCTGCTGCTCGCGCAATCACGCACCGGGTACCTCCGCCTCACCGACTGGCTGTCGCGCGCGTACCGCACCAACCAGCATCGCGGGCGCGCCGAGTTGCGCCGCGCATGGATGAGCGAAGGAACCGAAGGCCTGATCGCGCTTTCGGGCGCGCGCGACGGCGACGTCGGCCAGGCACTGCTGCAGGGTGACGCCGCCAGTGCAGTGCGCCTCGCGCGTGAATGGGCCGCGCTCTTTCCCGACCGGTTCTATCTCGAGTTGCAGCGCGCCGGTCACTCCGACGATGACGCGCTGGTCGCGGCGACGGTGCGCGTTGCGGGCGACACCGGCCTCCCCGTCGTGGCCACGCACCCCGTGCAGTTCCTCCGGCGCGAGGACTTCCGCGCGCACGAAGCACGCGTCTGCATCGCGGAGGGCGCGGCGCTGTCGGACCCGCGACGGCCGCGCCGGTTCACGCCCGCTCAGTACTTCACGACCCAGGCGGAGATGGCCGCCGCATTTGCCGATTACCCCGAAGCGCTCGTGAACAGCGTCGCCATCGCGCAACGCTGCAATCTGGTCATTCCCCTCGGCAAGAACTATCTGCCCGACTTTCCGACCCCGCCTGGCGTGACGATCGACGATCACCTGCGCCAGGAGGCAGCGGCCGGCCTCGAGAAGCGCCTGGCGGCGCTCTACCCCGATCCGCAGGTGCGCGAAGGGAAGCGTCCGGAGTACGAGGCGCGCCTGGCGTTCGAGACGAAGACCATCGTGCAGATGGGGTTCCCGGGTTACTTCCTGATCGTTGCCGACTTCATCAACTGGGCGAAGCGCAATGGCGTCCCCGTCGGGCCCGGTCGCGGATCGGGCGCCGGTTCGCTCGTCGCGTATGCGCTCGGCATCACCGATCTCGACCCGCTGCGCTACACACTGCTGTTCGAGCGCTTCCTCAATCCCGAGCGCATCTCGATGCCGGACTTCGACATCGACTTCTGCCAGGACGGCCGTGACCGGGTCATCGATTACGTCAAGAAGCTCTACGGCGCCGATTCCGTCTCGCAGATCGCGACCTTCGGCACCATGGCCGCGAAGGCCGCCGTACGCGACGTCGGGCGGGTGCTCGACCTGCCGTATTCGTTCTGCGACGGCATCGCCAAGCTCATCCCGTTCCAGCCGGGCAAGCAGATCACCTTGAAGCAGGCTCGCGAGATGGAGCCCCTGCTGGCCGAGCGCGAGGAGAACGAGGAGGAGGTGCGCGAGCTCCTCGTGCTGGCCGAAGCGCTCGAGGGCCTGACGCGCAACGTGGGGATGCACGCCGGTGGCGTGCTCATCGCTCCCGGCAAGCTCACCGACTTCTGCCCGCTCTACATGCAGGCGGGTTCGGACGGCATCGTGTCGCAGTTCGACAAGGACGATGTCGAGGCGGTCGGGCTCGTGAAGTTCGACTTTCTCGGCCTCACGACGCTCACCATCCTCGACTGGGCCCTGCGGTACGTGCGCCGCCTGGATCCTTCGTATGCGCTCACGCTCGACAGCATCCCGCTCGACGATCGCCGGGCCTACGACATCTTCAAGACGGGGAACACATCGGCAGTGTTCCAGTTCGAATCGCGTGGCATGCGCGACCTCCTGGTGCGCGCGAAACCCGACCGCTTCGAGGACATCATCGCGCTGGTGGCGCTGTACCGGCCGGGTCCGATGGACCTCATCCCGGATTACATCGATCGCAAGCACGGCCGGCAGCGTGTCGAGTATCCGGACCCGCGCGTCGAGCCGATCCTCGGCCCCACCTACGGCGTGATGGTGTACCAGGAACAGGTCATGCAGATCGCCCAGGTGATCGGCGGCTATACGCTGGGCGCCGCCGATCTCCTGCGCCGCGCGATGGGCAAGAAAAAGCCGGAGGAGATGGCCCAGCAGCGCGAGATCTTCGTCGCCGGCGCGCAGAAGAATGGCGTCTCGGCGGCCAAGGCCTCGCAGCTCTTCGACCACATGGAGAAGTTCGCGGGCTACGGCTTCAACAAGTCGCACGCCGCGGCATACGCGCTGGTGGCGTACCAGACCGCGTACTTCAAGGCGCACCACACCGCCGCGTTCATGGCCGCCAACCTGTCGCTCGTCATGGACGACACCGACAAGGTACGCACGCTCCACGACGACACCGTCGCCCAGGGCGTCACGGTGTTGCCGCCGGACGTGAACGCGTCGAACTATCGCTTCGAGCCGGTGGATACCAAGAGCATCCGCTACGGCCTGGGGGGCGTGAAGGGCACAGGGCAGGCGGCGATCGAAGCCATCGTCGCGGCGCGAACCGCCGGCGGCCCGTTCCGGGACCTGTTCGATTTCTGCCGTCGCGTCGACAAGCGACTCGTCAATCGCCGCGTGCTCGAGGCGCTGATCCGCGCGGGCGCATTCGATTCGGTCGATGCCCGTCGGGCGAGTCTTTTCGCGTCGGTCGGGATCGCCCTCGGCGAGGCGGAGCGCGCCGAAGCCACCGCATCGCAGGTGTCGCTCTTCGGCGAGGAGCAGCATGCGACTTCACTGACGATGGTCGCCGCCCGCGAATGGACCGACGCGGAAAGGCTGGTGCACGAGAAGGCCGCGCTGGGCTTCTATCTTTCCGGCCATCCGTTCCAGAGCTATGCCGCCGAGCTCGCGCCCATCGTGCGGCACCCGCTCGCCGATCTGCAGCCCCGCAAGGACCCTGTGCTGATCGCCGGCATCGTCATCGGCCTGCGCGTGCAGACGTCCCGGCGCGGCAAGATGGCCTTCGTGACCCTCGACGATGGCCAGGCCACCGCGGAGGTGGTGATCTTCAACGAGACCTTCGACGCCGCCCGCATGCTGCTGCGCGAGGACGAGTTGCTGGTCGTGGAGGCCAAGGTGATGCAGCGCCCGGGCGAGGATGGCCAGAGCCAGGGTCTGCGGATCATTGCGGAGCAGGTGCATGACATCGCGGCGATCCGCAAGCGCTATGCCAAGGGTCTGCGACTCGCATTCAACGGCGGGGCCGATGCGGCGCGGCTGCACGAGCTCCTCGCACCATTCCGTCCAGGGCGCTGCTCGGTCGTGCTGGAGTACTGCACGCGCGGCGTCAGCGGTGAGATCGAGTTCCCGGAAAGCTGGAGCGTGAATCCGGACAACGCGCTGATCGCGCAACTCAAGGACTGGCTCGCACCCGAGAATGTCCGGGTGCTCTATTGAGCAGTCCGAAGCTGGGCCGCGCGTGCGGCCCGGTATCGCGTAGCCGGGTTGGCCGGGCAAGCGCGCGCTGCGCTCCCGGGCGTGCTTGATGCCGCGCGTGTCCTCGCCCCTCACGCGTTATCGCGCCTTCTTCCGTCAGCCCGACGTCGTGCGGTTGCTGACGATGGCCTTCGTGGCCCGCATGCCGATCGGCATGCTGTCGCTCGCCATACTCATGCATCTGCGCGCGGCGACGCATTCGTTCGCTGTCGCGGGTGCCGTGGTCGGTACGTACCTGATCGCCATGGCCGCTGCCGCGCCGGTGCAGGGGCGCCTCGTCGACCGTCTTGGCCCACGCGGCCTGCTGCGCGTGAACGGCGTGGTGCATCCGCTGGCGCTGACCGGCTTGTGGGCGGCGCCGGGCCTCGGGTTCGGGTCCGGCTCGATGACGCTGCTTGCGATCACCGCGGGCGCGTTCGTGCCGCCGCTGTCGGTGCTCACGCGCACCATGTGGCGCTATCGCTTCGAAGGCGAGGAGCGACGCATGGCCTTCGCGCTCGACGCCGTGCTGATCGAGCTGAACTTCACCCTCGGCCCGGCGATCATTGCCTTGCTGCTCGCCGTCGCCAGCGCGCAGGCAGCCTTCGCTGCGGCCATCGTGTTTGCGGCCGCCGGCGCGCCGCTCTTTCTCGGCTCGCCGGCAAGGCGCTACTGGAAAACGGAGCCCGCGGGCGAGCGCCACCTGCTGGGCCCGCTGACCGAGCCCACGCTGCTGCTCATCTTCGGCAGCAACTTCGCGCTGACCTTCGGTCTCGGGCTGCTCGAGGTGGGCTATCCGGGCTTCGCGGCACGCGCCGGGGCGCCGGCCCTTGGCGGGGTGCTGATCGCCGTGAACTCGCTCGGCAGCGCGGTCGGGGGAATCGCGTATGGCGGGCTGCATCTGCACACCCGCGTCGAGCGACAGTTACCCTGGCTGCTGGCGCTGCTCGCCGTACCGATTGCGCTGCACAGCCTCATCCAATCGGTCGTGCTGCTCGCGCCGCTCGCCTTCGTCGCCGGACTGATGATCGCGCCGTCATTCACGATCTTCAGCATGCTGGTGTCGCACCACGCCCCGGCACGCTACGCGACCGAGGCCTTCACCTGGTCCACGACAGGCATCGTCGCCGGCATCGGCGCCGGCATGGCTGCCGGGGGCTCGATCATCGAGCACAGCGGACCACCGGCGGCATTCGTCGTGTCCGCGGGGGGCGCGCTGGTTGCGGCGGCGCTTGCCGCGCAAGTGCGCCGGCGGTCGCGCTGACGGTCAGCCAGGCCGCCCCCCCGGCGGCGCCGACGCGCCTGCCTCTTCGTCCTGCAGCAGCTCGCGCAACCTGGTCTTCAGCACCTTGCCCGTGTTGTTCCGCGGCAATTCGTCGACCCACCGATACTGCCGCGGGCGCTTGAAGCGCGCGATGTGGTCGAGACACCGACGGTCGAGGGACTGCACCAGCGCCGCGCGATCGGCATCCTGGCGCGCAACGATGAAAGCCACCACCTCCTCGCCCCAGTCGGGATGCGCACGTCCGACCACCGCCGCCTCGACGACCGCCGGCTCGCCGAGCAGCACCTCCTCGACCTCGCGCGGATAGATGTTCGCGCCCCCGCTGATGATCAGGTCCTTGGAACGGTCCTTGAGAGTGAGGAAGCCGCTCGCGTCCAGCACCCCGAGATCGCCGGTGTGCAACCAGCCGCCGGCGAGCGTGCTGGCGCTGGCGCCCTCGTTGCGCCAGTAACCGTGCATCACCGCCGGCCCACGCACCAGTACTTCGCCGGTTTCGCCAGTCGCGAGCGAAGCATCGTCCGGACCCGCGATGCGCACCTCCATTCCTGTCTGGGCGATGCCGACCGATGCGAGGCGAGCGCCATCGTCCCGCGCGTACGCATCGGCGAGGAGTGCACGCGACATCGCGGTAATGGTCATCGGCGATTCGCCCTGGCCATAGATCTGTGCGAGGCGCGGACCCAGCGCATCGCAGGCGGCCCGGCAGTCCTCGACGTACATAGGGCCGCCGCCATAGACGATGCACTTGAGATGCGCGAGCTCGCGCGCTTGCACCACGCCACTGGCCACGAGGCGCTTGACCATGGTGGGCGCCGCGAAGAACGATGCGCGCGGCCAGCGACGCAGGAGGCTGGCGAGCTCGTCCACGTCGAAGCCGCCCGATTCGGGAATGACATTGACGGCCCCGCCGAGCACGTGCGGAACGGCGTAAAGACCGGAGCCGTGCGACAGCGGCGCCGCGTGCAGCAGGGCGTCACCGGGGGCAATGCACTCCACGTCGCTGGTGTAGCACTGGGTCATCGCGCGCAGGTTGGCATGGGTGATCACCACGCCTTTCGGGCGGCCGGTGGTGCCGCTCGTGTAGAAGAGCCACGCCGCGTCGTCGTCCGCCACGGCCGCAGGCCCGTCGAGCGGCGGCCCCTCGAGCAGGGCACGATGGCGGGCGTCGCCGAACACCACGACGCGTTCGCAGGCGGGCAACTCGGCGAGCACCGAGCCAACGCGCGCGCCCCATTCGGCGTCCGTGAAGACCACGCGCGCGGCGCTGTCACCGAGCACGAACGCGAGTTCGCGCACGTGCAGCTTGGCGTTGATGGGCACCGCGACCGCACCACACCACCAGGCCGCGAACATCGCCGGCAGGTATTCCGGCAGGTTGCGCGCGACAAGAGCGACCCGATCGCCCGGCGCAACGCCCGCCCCGCGCAGTCCGTTGGCAAGGCGCGCCACGGTGGACGCGAGGCCGGCGTAATCGTGCACCACTGTCGACCCGAACGTGATCGCCGGGAGCTGCGGCCAGCAGCAGGCGGTGCGTTCGAGGAACGAGGCGACATTGCGCGCCCGCGCGGTTATCGCCATCACGCGCTGCGATCGCTCGTGGGCGGCACGGGTCCCGTACGCTTCTCAGCCTGCGCCGGCAACGTCAATACGTCGCGCGACCGCCGGAAAGGTCGAATACGGCGCCCGTCGAGAACGAGCATTCCTCGCTCGCCAGCCAGCCGACCATGGCGGCGATCTCCTCGACGGCGCCGAAGCGCCCCATGGGGATCTTCGACAGCATGAAATCGATGTGCTGCTGCGTCATCTGGTCGAAGATGGCGGTGCGCACCGCGGCGGGTGTGACACAGTTCACGCGGATTCCGGTGCGCGCCAGTTCCTTGCCGAGGGACTTCGTGAGGGAAATCACCCCTGCCTTCGAGGCGCTGTACGCCGGGGCGTTGGGATTGCCTTCCTTGCCGGCAATCGAGGCGATGTTCACGATGCGACCGTAATCGCGGGTCATCATGTACGGCACCACGGACCGGTTGCAGTAGAAGACGCCGTTCAGGTTGATGTCCATGACCTGGCGCCACGCGTCGATCGGATACTCCCACGTGGTGGTGTTCGGGCCGGTGATGCCGGCCGAGCACACGAGGACGTCGATGCGATCGAGCACCGCGGCCGAAGCGCGCGCAGCAGCGGCAACGGCATGCGGGTCGCCGACATCGACCTCATGCGTCTCGACGTCACCACCGAGCGATTCGCGGGCCTTGTCGAGCGCAGCCGGATCGCGGTCCCAGAGTGCGATGCGGGCCCCGCTTCGCTGCAGTCGACGGGCTGTGGCGAGACCAATGCCGGCAGCGCCTCCGGTGATGACTGCAGTGCGCCCGTTGAAATCGAGTTGGTTCATTGCGGTTCCTCTTGAGATGCGGCGATTCTACGTCAGGCGAGGCAGCGGCCGGCCAAGCGAACGACGTGCATATTTTTCGTACGCGCCGCCACGGCCACGTAAATTGTTCCGCCGAATCGGCTCGAAACGCGCGAATCCGTGGTGGCGCGCGGCATTTCCCCGGCATGCATCGACCCCTTGCGCGCGGCATGGTCCTTGCGTCATTTGCGTCATTTGCGTCACGTAACGCAATCAACGATCAGGGGAAAGCCATGCGCTCACGTGTGGTTGCGGTTCGCTGTTTCGCCGAGGAATCGACCGCCGGCTGGGAGGCGCACTGTGTGGACCTCGGTCTCACCGTGCGGGGCAACAGCCTCGAATCGGTCCGGCAGCAACTCGACACGATGATCCATGAGCTCATCGACGAGGCGCTCGTGAAGCGCCGCCGGACCGGACGTCCGGCATCCACGTCACGACGCGGTCCGCTCGCGCTGCGCCTACGCTACTGGGGCCTGCTCCTCGCGGGCCGCATGGGATTGCGGACCAATGCGCTGCGCGATGGCGCGCGGCAGTGCACGCCGCGCATGGCGCCCCGGGCAGCGCGCTGACCACGCCGTGCCGGGAAACCAGACTGAGGCGACGGCGAACGCTGTGAGCGCCACAAAGCTCACTCCGACAGGCGCCGCCAGTGCACCGCCATCGCCGCTGCCACGGATGCCGGACGACGAGGGGCCCCACGATCCGCGCCGATCCGACGCCGATACCCTCACCCGGCCGAAACGCGTGCCCCGCCCGCACGGCCGCGGCACGCGGGCCGAAAACGGTGAGCTCGCGGGCGTGGTCCGCCTTCGCCACGCCGGCCGCGAGTACTGCGCCTGGTATCGCGTGGGCGGTGACCTCCTGACCGTCTATTGCGGGGTCGCCTCCAACACGGGCCTGCTGCCTGAATTCCTGCCGTCCCCCACGCCACTTGCGGAGCGCCTGCTGCGCGAGCTGGTCGACGCCGAGCATCCGGGGCTCAATCCCGAGTAAGCACGAGGTACGCACCGCAGCGCCGTGGGGACACCGCAGGTCTGGTCGCAGCCATCGGCGCGTACGCCGCGCGACGATTTGATGCAGGTCAGACTTCTTGCCGGGCGCGCCGGTAGAGTGGACCGTTTTCGTCGCACCAGGCGAGCGGACCCTTCGCGATGAACCACAGCAAGCCGGGCAGTGCGGACGCGCCGCCGCGGATGACGGTCACCACGGCGCACAAGGGCTATGAGATCAAGGCCACGGCATCGCGGCGGGCCACCGGCGCCGTGCTGGTGAATGCCGAGTTGTCCGGCGGGCCGGACAAGATCCGGCGGTGGTTCTGCGTCGCGACCGATCTGGCCGACCTCGCGGCTGCATGCGCGCAATCGACGCGGGAGCTCTGCCAGGTCATCGACGATCTCACGGCAAGAGCGAGACACTGATCCGGCCCCCTTCGCAGGCGGAGCGCCGCATTTGCGGGCGGCCAGCGAAAGAAAAGGGCCCGCCAGAACGGGCCCATGGCTGAAGGAGAAGTGAACCCGTCAGCGGCGGCTCGTGCGGTTCTCGTTGTCGTTGGCGTCCTGCTCCAGGTCGCCGACGCCCTTCTGCAGCTTGCCCTCGATCTGCTTGCCGGCACCCTTGATCTGGTCGCCGATGTCTCCCGTGGCCTCGCCTACCTTGCGTTGCACTTTGCCAGCCACGTCCTTGGCCGTGCCCTTCACTTGATCGCGGTTCATTGAGCGCTCCTCGATGGTCATTCAGGTTGGAGGAGCGACGCGTTTCCACTCCCCGGCGCTTGCGCGTCCTTGATCACTATGGCGGCGCGAGCGTCCCGGAACCGTCGGAAAAGCGCGGAAAGCCCTGTAGGACCGCCGCACGTCGTGCCGAAGTGGAATCCTTACTGTGCGGGCGCGGACGTGTCGGGCGGGCCGCCGCCGAGCGCCTCGAGGAGCATCGCCAGCAGCTGACCGGTATCGAACGGCTTCTGCAGATAGCGGATGCTGCCGTCGAAAAATGTCTTCACCTTGGCTTCGTTGAGCACGCTCATGAAGACGAACGGCAGGTCGTCGCGACCCGGCAGGGCATGCGCCTCCTGTACCAGCGTGCAGCCGATCATGCCCGGCATCACGATGTCGGAGATCACGACGTCGAATGGATGCGACGCAAGCTGCGCGAGGGCTTCATCGCCGTCGTACGCGACCCGCGCACGGAAGCCGTGGGTCTGCAGCAGCGCCGCGATACCGTTGGCGAAACCCACGTCGTCATCGACGACCAGGACCTCCCCCCGATGGCCGGCGCCCGGACTCTCGGTGGCGGTGCTGCGACGCGGGTCGGCTCCCGCGGGGAGGATGGTCGTCGTTCGGCCGGGTGACACTCGAAGCTGCCTCGCTCGCGCGTGCTCCGCGACTCAGGGACGGATGTAGGCGTAGCCCTGCTGCTGCTTCTGCATGATCTCCACCACGCCGGCGGGCACGTAACCGATCTTCGGCAGCATGTCGTCCTTGGTGAGCTTCTGGCCGGCCATCGTGTTCTCGCAGGCGACCACACCGACGCCGCTGGCCATGGCATCGGCAATGCGTGTCCCGACGGATGACTCGCCCTTCAGCATGCCGATGCCAGGACCATACGCCACGATCTCGATGATCACGTTGTCCTTGCCGAGGTCGGCCTGCAGGTTGCGGGCATTGTTGAGCGCGAGATTCCACTTGCCAGGATCGCCATCACTGACCTGCATGACCACGCGATTCTTGCCGGCCGCGGCGCCACCTGTGTGGGCGGGCGATTGCGCGAGCGCCGCCGCTGAAACGCCGAGCACCGCGGCGACGAGCCACGACATCCAGCCGATCTTCATGTGCGCCTCCTTAATCGGCCAGCATAGCGCGGCCGGCCGCCACCGCCAAGCGCCAAGGTGACACGTTTCAGGCGCAGGCCGACATCCGGACATCCAGTTGCCCTACAACGAACGACACGGATAGGTTCAGAATCCCGGGAGAACCGGGGAGTGCGATGGCAACAGTGCTGGTGATCGACGACGACGTGGGTTTCGCGCAGGGACTCGCTGCGTGCCTGCGCTCGCGCAGCTATCGTACGTTCGTCGAATCCAACGGGGACGCCGCGCTGGGCATGATGGCCGGCCGACCGGTCGACGTCGTCCTCTGCGATATCGTCATGCCCGGTCTGCTCGGCCCGGGCTTCCTGCAAAAGGCGCAATCGGTACCAGGGCAGGAGAACGTGCCGGTGGTGTTCATGAGCACCTTGCCCGAGGAGCGCGTCAGCCGGATGTTCGATGGCTACGCCGCCTACCTGCGCAAGCCGTTCACGATTCCCGAGGCGATCGCCATCATCGAGCGGGTGACCGCCGGCCCACGTCGCCCGAACACGCCGCTGTCTTCCGACACGCACTCACCGCTCCCACCGCTGCCGCCCCTGCCTCGCCCGCCGCAGCGCGGCCGGCATTAGCCGCGCCCGACGTAGCAAAGGCCGCCCGCGAGCGCACGGGGCGCATCGTGTATGTTCCGCGCTGGTTCCGCGCGCGGACGCGGACGCGATCCCGGAGATGCGATGGAGTGGGCGACGATCCTGCAATTCGTGTTGCACCCGGACCAGCAGCTCGGACGACTGCTGGCCGCTTACGGCACGCTGACCTATGCCATCCTGTTCGCGATCCTGTTCTGCGAGACGGGCCTCGTCGTGACGCCGTTCCTGCCGGGCGACTCGTTGCTGTTCGTGGCAGGCGCGCTCTGGGCGGCGACGGGAATGGACGTGGTGCTGCTCGGGGGCGTCCTGATCGCCGGCGCGCTGGGGGGCGACAACTGCAACTACTGGATAGGCCGCACCATCGGCAAGCGCCTGCTGCAGGCGCGGCCGCGGTGGATCAACCGCCGGGCACTGGAGCGCACGGAACAGTTCTACGCCCACCATGGCGGCAAAACGGTGGTGATGGCGCGCTTCGTACCGGTCGTGCGCACGTTCGCGCCCTTCGTGGCCGGGCTGGGGCACATGCGCTACCCAAGATTCCTGGCCTTCAGCATCGGCGGCGCGCTGCTCTGGGTGACGCTGCTCGTCGGCCTCGGTTACTGGTTCGGCAATGCCTCGTGGGTGAAGGAGCACTTCGGGATCGTGACGGCGGTCATCATCGCCCTGTCGCTGCTGCCGCTGGGACTCGAGCTGCTGCGCCACCTGGCGCGCTCGCGGCGACAACGACACCGCAAAGCGCGTACTCCTGCGAACGCTGCTGCCCGTGCGGACCGGACCGACGCACCGCTAGGCCATTGAATTCTGTAAGCCGCGTCCTACATACAGCGGCGGGTCCGAGCCTGAGAATGCCGCATGCAGCCGCCGGCCAGCCGCTGGTGCGTGCTGTTCGCATCGCTGGCCCACCTTCCGTGGCGAGCCGGTAGCGCCGGACAGGGCGAATCCGTAAGCGAAATCGCGCGTTCCGGTGCCCCCCGAATTTCCCTTCAACTCGGCGCGCGCCGCGCCTGATCCGTCTGCATGGAAGTCACACAACCGCCAATCATCCGCCACCGCGTCCTGCAGCTCGACGGTTTCCTGTCGGAGCCGGAAGTCGCCGCCTTGATGCAATACGCGTTCGGCGCAGAACATCGCTTCATCGCGTCGGCGACGAGCGACCACGCGAGCGACTATCGCCGCTCGATGGTCCTCGATCCGAGCCCGGCATTCTCCGGCCCGTTCACCGGCAAGATCCGCAGCGTCCTGCCCGAGGTCATCGCCGGCTTGCGCCTGCAGCCGTTCACCTGCGGTGTGGTCGAATGCCAGATCACCGCAAACACGGATGGCAGCTACTTCTCCGTGCACACCGACGCCGGTCACAACGACACCATCCTGCGCCAGCTGACCTACGTCTACTATTTCAACCGTGCGCCGAAAGGCTTCGAAGGAGGAGACCTGCGGATCTACGACGATCAGGTGCGCAACGGCAAGCTTGCGCGCATCGAGTCGTTCCAGACGATCGAGCCGCGGCACAACCGCATCGTTTTCTTCCAGGCGGCGGTAATGCACGAGGTGACGCCCGTTCGCGTGCCCTCGCGGGAGTTTCGCGACAGCCGGTTCACCGTCAACGGCTGGATCCAGCGGACGGTCTGATCGCCGGCCGGGCCTGCGCCGGCTAGGGCTTGAAGCCGGTCAGCGGGAGGGAGATCAGCTTCGCGGGAGCGTGGGCGTCGGCAGCGCGATGGGCGCTGACGCGTTCGCCCATCCAGAGGATCTCACCCACGGCGAGCGCGACCACCACGGCCAGGACGAGCCATGGAAACCACCCGCGCAGGTTGTGTCGCAGTCGCATGTCGTCAATATCGGGGGTCGGCGGTCATTCCGCAAGCCTCGCCGCCGGACGGCAGCGCAATCGACGGGGCACGTCGCGTCGAGGCCACGCAGGAGGTCCCGCCGTGGCGGCGCGTCGCAGCCGTGCCCAGGCGGAAAAAGCGCCCCGAATCGGGGCGCCTTTCCGGTGTCACAAGCGATCAACCGTGCGTCTTGTCGAGCTCGCCGGCGCGCTTCGCCTCGGCCTTGGCCTTGTCACGCGTGGCCTTGGCATCGGCGACAG
>CAWEYW010000015.1:0-160885 GCA_963813415.1 uncultured beta proteobacterium
ATCGTCGGCGAGCAGGCGCTGCACGCAATCGACGGCTTCCCCGGCGCTGCGCACTTGCACCGCCGCACCCGCCGCGACGGCCGCTGCGGTCGCCGCACCGAAATTGAACATGTGCGGACCGACGACAGTGGCCTTGCCGAGCGCGATCGGCTCGATCAGGTTCTGGCCACCGAGCGGCAGCAGGCTGCCGCCGACGAATACCGCGTCAACGCCCCCGCAGTAGGCGGCCATCTCGCCCATCGAATCGCCGAGCAGCACGTCGATGTCGGCGGGCCACGGCTTGTCGTCGCTGCGCCGCGCGAAGCGCACGCCACGCGCCTGCAGCAGGCGTGCGACATCGTCGAAGCGTTGCGGATGCCGTGGCACGATGACCAGCAGCTCGCCGCCGCGGCGTGGCAGCCACGCGTCGAGCAGCAGTGCTTCCTCGTTGTCGCGGGTCGACGCGGCGAGCCACGCCCGGCGTGCGCCGATGCGCGTGCGCAGCGTATCGCCGAATGCCGCGCCCTGCGGTGCCTGCACGTCGAATTTGAGATTGCCGGTGACGATGGGCTCCCGGCCTCCGAATGCCGCGATGCGCTGCGCGTCCCCGATGGTCTGCGCCGCCACGCCGGCCAAGGCACGAAACGCCGGCGCGGCGAGTCCGCGCACGCGCTCGTAACGGCGCGCGGAGCGTTCCGACAGCCGTGCGTTCACGAGGAACATCGGCACCTCGGCCCGGCATGCCTCGGCGATCAGGTTGGGCCACAGCTCGGTCTCCAGCAGCATGCCGGCGGCAGGCCGGAAATGCCTAAGGAAGCGCCGCGCGAGAATGGGAATGTCGTACGGCAGCCAAGCCTGCACGACACCGTCGATGCCCAGGTTGCGGCCGGCTTCCCGCCCCGTGGCCGTCATGTGCGTCAATAGCAGCGTCGCATCGGGATAGCGCGACCGGAGACGTTCGAGCAGCGGGCGCGCCGCGTTGGTTTCGCCGAGCGATACGGCATGCACCCACAGCACCGGCGAACGGACCGTGCCGGCGAAGCGGCCGAAACGCTCGCCGACATGCGCGCGATAGCCGCGCTCCCGGCGTCCGCGCCACCAGAGCCGCAACGGCAGCACCGGCAGGGCGGCGTACCAGAGCGCGGTGTAGAGGCGGCGCATCAGCAGCGTGGTGCTGCCCGCAACAGGGCGCCCGCCGCGGCGCGCACCATCTCCGGTGTCGGGATCACGCCGTTGCCGCCGAGATCGCGCGCATGCGTTCCGGCGATGCTCACCCCGGCGCGCGACGGGTCGGTGTCGGTGAAGAGCGCAACCGTGGGCGTGCCGACCGCCGCCGCAAGATGCACGAGTCCCGTGTCGACGCCGATCACGATGTCGGCGGCGCGAAGGATGCCGGCGAGTGCGGGCAAGGACTGGTGCGCCGGCACGATCGCCTGCGCATGCCCCTGCGCAAGGGTCTCGCTGCGCGCGTGCTCGACGCTCGTGCCCCAAGGCAGGAGCACGGCAAGGCCGGACACGCCAAGCATGTCGATGAGCACATGCCAGTGCGCATCGGGCCAGCGCTTGTCGTCACGACTCGTCACGTGCACCGCGACGGCGAAGCGGCCGGGCGGCAGCACGCCGGCTGCCGGCACCGGAGGCACGATGCCGTACCGTGGTGCACCGACGGGCTCGTACCCCAGAGCCTTGCCGGCAAGCGCGCGACATCGTTGCTCGAAATGCAGGCTGCGCGCGACGGCGTGATGCCGGTCGTGCAGGAACGCGGAGGCGGGCTCGCGCACGCTGGCACGGTCGAAGCCGTGGCGCGTGCCATGCGCCAGCCGTGCGATCACCGCGCCCTTCAGTTGTTCCTGCAGGTCCAGAACGGCATCGTAGCTCTCGACGCGCAGGTCGCGCCGGAATGCGACGAACTCGCGCCAGGCGTCGGCGTCGAGCAGGTGATGGCGCCAGCGACGCAGGGCGACGGGAATGACGCGGCGGATATCTGGATGCAATCGCACGAGCGATGCGAAGGCCTCCTCCGCCACCCAGTCGACCGGCAGGCCGGGGACATGCTGGGCGATGTCGGCAACGACCGGCAACGCGTGCACGATGTCGCCAAGGGACGATGGGCGGACGACCAGCGCGGCATTCAACGGCCGCTCACCGGGAGATCACGCAGCGCGCCGGGCACCGCGGCAAACCACGTAGAATGCGCGCTGCGTGCGTCCCGTGCCGGCCGTGGAACCACGCTTTGATCCGGGTTCCCAGCGCACCATGCTCGACGCTCGACATGCCTTCTCCATCGCTTGCTTCCGCGATTCCTGCTGCGCGGGGATGATGCATCGCGGCGCGAATGCATCGGTCGGGATGGTGCCGCAAAGCATGCGCCTGTTGCGGGACGGCCCCATTGCAGGCAATCCGCCATGCCGGTGCCGCTGAGCCTGTGCATCATCACGCGCGATGCGGCGTCCGAGCTCGCGTCGTGCATTGCCTCGGTGCCGTTCGCGAGCGAAGTGGTGGTGGTTGATTCGGGCAGCCGCGATGATACCGTGGAAATCGCGCGTCGCTGCGGTGCGCGCGTCGTGCAGCAGCCCTGGCTCGGCTTCGGACCGCAGAAGAATTTCGCGATCGCCCAGGCGGCGAACACCTGGGTGCTGTGTCTGGACGCCGACGAGCGGGTCTCGCCGGAGCTCGCAGCAGCCATTCAGCAGGTGCTCGCGGGCGACTCCGCGCTGCGCCGGCAAGGGTATGCCATGGCGCGTTGCAACCGTTTTCTCGGGCGCTGGCTGCGGCACGGCGAAGGTTATCCCGACTGGAACATCCGCCTCTTCGACCGCACCCGCGGCCGCTGGACCGAGGACGCCGTGCACGAGCACGTCATCCTGCAGGGCGAGGTCGCGCGGCTCAATGGCGATCTGCTGCACGCGTCCGCGGAGTCACTGGAGCATTATCTGGACAAGCAGAACCGGTACACGACCCTGCAGGCGCAGGCACTCTTCGGGCGGGGCGAGCGGCCGAGCGTCGCGCGCATGGTGCTCTCTCCCATCGTGCGTTTCGTGCGCATGTACGTGTTCCGCCTTGGATTCCTGGATGGCGTGCCCGGGCTCGTGCATATCGCGATCGGCTGCTGCAACAGTTTCACCAAGTACGCGAAGCTGCGCGAGCTGGCCGCGCGCAAGGGCTCGACATGAGTGCACCGGACGAGCGCACCGCCATGCATGTGCTGGTGACCGGCTGCGCGGGATTCATCGGCATGCATCTCGCGCTGCGGTTGCTCGCGCATGGCTGTCGGGTGACGGGCGTTGACAACTTCGATCCATATTACGACGTTGCGCTCAAGGAAGCCCGGGCGCGGCAGCTTCTCGTCGCTCCGCGGTTCACGCTGCATCGCCTCGATCTGGCCGAGGAGCCGCAGGTCAGCGCACTCTTTCGCGCCGGCAGGTTCGATCGCGTCGCGCATCTCGCGGCGCAGCCGGGCGTGCGCTATTCGCTGATCAATCCGGGGGCGTACGTACGCAACAATCTCGTCGCGTTCGGCAATGTGCTCGAGGGCTGCCGCCACGCCGGCGTGCACCACCTCGTGTACGCGTCGAGCTCGAGCGTGTACGGGGCCAACCACACCCTGCCGTTCACCGAGGACCAGCGCGTCGACCGGCCCGTCAGCTTCTACGCGGCGACGAAAAAAGCCAACGAGCTGATGGCGTACAGCTACAGCCACGTCCATGGCCTGCCGACCACGGGGCTGCGCTTTTTCACCGTTTACGGGCCATGGGGCCGCCCCGACATGTCGCCGATGATCTTCACCCGCGCGATTCTCGCGGGAGAGACCATCGACGTCTTCAATCACGGCCGCATGCGGCGCGACTTTACGTACGTCGACGACATCGTCGAGGGCGTGGCGCGCGTGCTGGACCTGCCGCCGGGGACCGGGGACGGTGCGCCGGGCGCGATCTACAACATCGGCAACAACGAGGCGGTCGATCTCGAAGTGTTCATTGAAACCCTGGAGCGGCTGCTCGGGCGCAAGGCCGTGAAGCGGTATCTGCCGATGCAGCCGGGCGACGTACCGGCCACCTACGCTTCGATCGACCGCCTGCACGCGGCGACGGGCTTCGCGCCGCGGACCCCGCTCGTCGACGGGCTCGCCCGCTTTGTCGGCTGGTACCGCGGCTACTATGGCGTCGAGCCGTGATGTGCGAAGGTGGATGCTAGAATTTCGCACTCCATTCCCGCGCGTGCAGAGTTGTCGAACGCTGCGTGAGCACCCACGCGCGAACCATCCCCGGTCATGATCAAACCCACGCCGTCGCCCCTGCCTGCCTGCCCTGCGGTTGATCGTCGCGCGCCGCTGTCGTGCAGCGCCGGGAGTGTCGCATGATCGTCGTGACCGGCGGGGCAGGATTCATCGGCGCCAATTTCGTGCTCGACTGGCTCGCGCAGTCGGACGAGCCGGTCCTGAACCTCGACAAGCTCACGTACGCCGGCAATCTCGGGAATCTGGCGGCACTGCGCGGCGATGCGCGCCATGTGTTCGTCCGCGGTGACATCGGCGATCGCGCGCTGGTGGAGCGCCTTCTTGCCGAGCACAGCCCGCGCGCGGTGGTCAACTTCGCCGCGGAAAGCCACGTGGACCGCTCGATCCACGGTCCGGCCGCGTTCATCGAGACGAACGTCGTCGGCACGTTCACGCTGCTCGACGCGGTGCGTGCGCACTGGTCCACGCTCGAGGGCGCGGACCGCGAAGGCTTCCGGTTCCTGCACGTCTCCACCGACGAGGTCTACGGGTCACTGGGTAGCAGCGACCCGGCGTTCAACGAGCGCACCGCGTATGCGCCGAACAGCCCCTATTCGGCGTCGAAGGCGGCCTCCGATCATCTGGTGCGCGCTTATCAGCACACCTACGGGTTGCCGACGCTCACCACGAACTGCTCCAACAATTACGGGCCACTGCAGTTTCCCGAGAAGCTCATCCCGCTGATGATCGTGAACGCGCTTGCCGGCAGGGCGCTTCCGGTCTACGGCGACGGACGCAACGTGCGCGACTGGCTGTACGTCGGCGATCACTGCGCCGCGATCCGCTGTGTGCTGGCGGCGGGGCGGCCGGGCGAGACGTACAACATCGGCGGCAACGCCGAGCGTGCCAACATCGACGTGGTACGGACGCTGTGCCGCGTGCTGACGCAGGAAGTCGGCGGCCGCGATTACGACGCACTCGTCACTTTCGTGAAGGACCGCCCCGGTCACGACCGGCGCTATGCGATCGACGCCACGAAGATCCGCCAGGAGCTTGGCTGGTCGCCCTCCGAGAGCTTCGAGTCCGGGCTGCTGCGCACGGTGCGCTGGTATCTCGCCAATCCGGCGTGGGTCGAGGCGGTCACGAGCGGCGAGTACCAGAAATGGATCTCTACGCAATATGCCGCGCCACGCGCCGGGACGCACAGCGCCCACGACGCGCCGGCGCAGGCGTGAAGGCGCGCTGCATGGGGAAGATCACCCGATGAACGCTGGGTCCTCGTCCGTGCGCAAGGGCATCATCCTCGCCGGAGGCTCCGGCACCCGCTTGTACCCGGTCACGCAGGTGATCTCGAAGCAGCTGCTGCCGGTGTACGACAAGCCCATGATCTATTACCCGCTCAGCACGCTCATGCTGGCGGGCATCCGCGACATTCTCCTGATCTCCACACCGGAGGACACGCCGCGCTTCACGCAGCTCCTCGGCGACGGCAGCCGCTGGGGCCTCGCGCTCTCGTATGCCGTCCAGCCGAAGCCGGAAGGGCTCGCGCAGGCGTTCATCATCGGTCGCGAGTTCATCGGCGGCGCGCCATCGGCGCTGGTGCTCGGCGACAACATCTTTTATGGGCACGACCTGCATGGCCTGCTCACCAGCGCGAGCGCCCGCACGAAGGGCGCGACGGTGTTCGCGTATCCCGTCGCCGACCCGGAGCGCTATGGCGTGGCGGAGTTCGATGCCGGCGGACGCGTGCTGAGCCTCGAGGAGAAGCCGCGCCACCCGAAGTCGCGCTACGCCGTCACCGGCCTCTACCTGTACGACGGACGCGTCGTGGATGTGGCTGCCGCGCTCCGGCCGTCCGCACGGGGCGAGCTCGAGATCACCGACGTGAACAAGACGTATCTCGAATGGGGCGAGCTGACGTGCGAGGTCATGGGCCGCGGCATGGCGTGGCTCGACACCGGCACGCACGAGTCGCTGCTGGAGGCCTCGCAATACATCGAGACCATCGAACGCCGGCAGGGACTGAAGATCGCCTGTCCCGAGGAGATCGCATACCGGCTGGGCTACATCGACGCGGCGCAGGTCGAGCGCCTGGGGAGGGCGATGGCCAAGAACCGCTACGGTCAATATCTCCTCGCCCTGCTGCGCGAGCCACCCGTGCGATGAAGCTCATTCCGACCGCCATTCCCGATGTGAGGATCGTCGAGCCGCGGGTGTTCGGCGACGAGCGCGGCTTCTTCATGGAAAGCTGGAATGCGCGCGTGCTCGCCGAGCAGGGTCTCGACGCGCAGTTCGTGCAGGACAACCACTCGCGCTCGCGCCGCGGCGTGCTGCGCGGGTTGCACTATCAGGTCCGACATGCGCAAGGGAAGCTCGTGCGCGTCGTCATCGGCGAGGTGTTCGACGTCGCGGTCGATCTGCGCCGCTCGTCACCGACGTTCGGGCAGTCGGTCTCGCTCGTCCTGTCGGCCGAGAACAAGCGGATGCTCTGGGTGCCGCCGGGATTCGCCCACGGTTTCCTGGTGCTGTCGGATGTCGCCGATTTCCTCTACAAGACCACCGACTACTGGTATCAGGAGCACGAGCGCACGCTGCTGTGGAACGACCCGGCGCTTGGCATCGAATGGCCGCTGGCCGGTCCGCCGACACTCGCGGCGAAGGATGCCCAAGGGCTGCCGCTGGCGGCGGTCGAAACGTACCCTTGAGCGCGCGCCATGGCACGGCCGCTGATCCTCGTCACCGGCGCTGACGGTCAGCTCGGCCACGAGCTCGCGCGCGTGCTGGCGGCGCATGGCGAGGTCCGGCCGACCACGCGTGCGAGCCTCGACCTCGCGGACGCGGACGCCATCGCGGCGACGATGCGTGCGTTGCAGCCGGCGCTCGTCATCAATGCCGGCGCCTACACGGCCGTGGACCGGGCCGAGGAAGAGCGCGACCTCGCGTTCGCGGTCAATGCGCGCGGACCAGGCGTGCTGGCGGATGAGGCGCGGCGCTGCGGCGCGGTGCTCGTTCATTTTTCCACGGACTATGTTTTCGATGGCGCGGCGCAGTCGCCCTACACCGAGACGTCCGTCACCAATCCGCTGAGCGTCTACGGCGCCTCGAAGCTTGCCGGCGAGGCCGCGGTGATGGCGAGTGGCGCCGCTGCGCTCGTGTTCCGCACGAGCTGGGTCTATGGCGCACGCGGCACCAATTTCCTGCTGACCATCCGCAAGCTGGCGCGTGAGCGCGAGGAACTGCGCATCGTCGCGGACCAGTGGGGCGTACCCAACTGGGTTGGAGCGCTCGCCGACGCCGTCGATCGCGTCATCGGTTGCGGCACGCCGGCGTTGCGCGAGCGTGCGGGTCTCTATCACCTGTCGTGCGCGGGCGAGACCACCTGGTACGAATTCGCGCGCGCCATCGTCGGCGACGTTGCGCAGCCGCGGATCGTGCCGATCACCACGGCGGAATTTCCGCGTCCCGCACGACGGCCGCGCTATGCGGTGCTCGACACGACGCGATTCGTGACAACGTTCGGCTTCGCCTTGCCGGACTGGCGCGTGGCCCTGGAGCGCTGCAGGCAGACTTTGCCGCACTGAGCGGCACGGTTGTCGCCGTTTGGCGTCAGGATCGCTGCGGTACGCCCAGCGCGGACGCGAAATGTGCCCGTCGTCCGAACCTTGGGTCGGGCCGTTGATCGAAGCTGCACCCCCGCGTAACGACCCCAGGAAAATCCATGCAGCTTGCGTCATGGGCGCGGCTTGCCGCTGCTCTCGCGACCGCCCTCGCATGCGTGCCAGCATCGCTGGTCGCGCAAGGCATCACCGCCGTTCCGCCGGCTACTTATATCGCCCCGCCGGCTCCCAGGGCGACGCCGCAGCGGCCCATCATCCCCACTGCGCAACGCGCCATCCGCCTCGCGGCCCCCACGCCCGCCGAGCTCGATGCCTTCAAGGCGTTGAACGCGCGCACGCGATCCGGCACGAAGAACGGGCTCGCCATCGGCTTCGGGCGCGCCGTGCCGCCGGAGGCGCGCACGATCTCGGGCAGCGACCTGCCGTGGGTAGCGCTTGCGAACGGGGCGCGCGCCGCGCGCATCGACGTATCGTCCCCCGGCGCGGCTGCCGTGCGTGTCGCACTCTCGATGCGCACTACGGACCCCGACGTGGCAGTCCGCTTCGGCGGCTCGGCCACGCCGGCCAGGGTCTTCGGCCCCTACCCGGCCAACCAGATCGCCGCTACGGCACGTGCCGAGGGGGCGTTCTGGAGTCCGGTGCTCGAGGGCGACACCGGGATCATCGAGATCGAGCTGCCAGCCAGCGTCGCGCCGGATGCCGTGCAGCTCACCGTCTTGCGCATCTCGCACCTGGCTGTCGCCGGTGCGGCGCTGCAGGGCATCGGCGCCAAGAGCGTGAGCGACATCGGGGCCTCGGGCGGCTGCGAGGTCGATGTCGCCTGCGTGCAGCCGTCGCAGGCATTGCACGATGTCGCCAACAGCGTCGTGCAGGTCGTGGCGACGGAGGAAGGGGGACGCACGCTCACCTGCACGGCGACGCTCGTGAACGATTCGATCGCATCGTTCACGCCGTATCTCTACGCCGCGAATCACTGCGTGAGCTCGCAGGCCGCTGCATCGAGCCTCAACGTTTACTGGTTCTTCGACGCGGCGACCTGCAACAGCCTCGTCGTGCCTCCCTACGTGCTGACCGTCGCCGGCGCCACCCTGCTTGGTCGCAGCGTCGATTACGACTGGGAGCTGCTGCGCCTGCGCGATACGCCGCCGTCGGGAGCACGGTTCTCGGCGTGGCGTGCAGACGCGATCACACCGGGACTGGCCGGGATCACGGTGCATCACCCGGAGGGAGATCTCAAGAAGGTGACGCAGGGCACCACGCTGGGCTACATCGCGCAGCCCGATGGCGCGACGTTCATCGAGATGCTCTGGTCGCGCGGGTCGACCGAGCCCGGCTCGAGCGGTGCCGGCCTCTTCACCATGCAATCGGGTGCCGGCTACTACGAGCTGCGCGGCGGACTGTTTCAGGGTAGTGCGGCGTGCACGAATCCCGGCGGTACCGACCAGTTCTCGCGCCTCGACAAGGCGCTGCCGGTCCTGCGTCAGTACCTCGCGCCCAACGACACCAATCCGAATGGTGAGACGCCGGTCGTCGAGTTCTACAACCGCGAGCTCGATCACTACTTCATGTCGGCGAGTCCCGGTGAGATCAACGATCTCGACACGGGCGTGCATCCGGGTTGGATCCGCACCGGTTACCGGTTCCTCGCGTACACCGATCCGGCGCTCGCGCCTCCCGGTGCGACGCCGGTCTGCCGGTTCTACCTGCGCCCGGAGGTGGGCGATTCGCACTTCTATTCCGGCGATCTCGCGGAGTGCGCGGCCACCGCGGCGCGCTTCGGCGCTTCGTGGATCGAGGAGAGCACGGCGGTGTTCTGGATTCTGCTGCCGGATCGTACGACCGGCACATGCCCGGCAGGCACGCGTCCGGTGTACCGGTTCTTCAACACGATGCGCACCAACCACCGCTACACGGCCGAGGTGGAGGAGCGCGAGCTGTTGCGGGTGGCGCCGGGATGGATCCCCGAAGGCTACGGCCCCGACGCCGTGATCATGTGCTCGCCGGAGCGGTGAGCGACCCGGATGAGGCGCACGGCAGCAAGCCGCTGCGCGACGCGCACGCTCAGCGGAGGCCCTGGGTGTACTCGGCCGCGGCCCGCATCTGGGTTTCATTCATGCGCGCGGCGATGGTTCCCATGATGCGGCCGGTGACGTCCTTGCCTTCCTTGTCGTTGCCCCGCTCGCCCGCCTTGAACGCCTTCAGCTGCGCCAGCGTGTAGTCGGCGTGCTGTCCGGCAAGGCGCGGGTAGTTCTTCGGCATGCCGGCGCCGTTCGGCGAATGGCACGCTGCGCAGGCGGGAATGCCCTGCGCCGCGTCGCCGCCCCGATAGAGCTGCTGTCCTGCTTGCACGAGCGTCGCGTCCTTCGCCGCGAGGCCCTTCGGCTTCTGCTGCGAGAAGTACACCCCGAGTGCGACCATGTCCTGCGGCGAGAGCTGCGCGGCGATGCCCTGCATGATCGGGCTGACCCGGACGCCGTCCTTGAAATGCGACAATTGGCGTGTGATGTAGTCCGCCGGCATGCCGGCGATGCTCGGGTTCACCGGTGCGACACTGTTCCCATCGTTGCCGTGACATGCGGAGCAGACGTTCTTCACCGTCGCGGCGGCCTTGTCGAGATCAGGTTTGCCGGCAGGCGCCGCGGCGGGAGCGCCTGCGCCTTCCGCGGCGATTGCGCCAACCGGACCGAGGCTGGCCATGACGGCAGCCAGCAACAACGTGCGTATCATTGAGGACTCCCTGAAGCGGATGCGGCAGCGGTGCATGCGTCCGCCCATCATCGGCACCGACCGCCGCCGCGCCGCACTGCGCGCCGCGCGAGGGGCCCGCCGGATCGACATGCCAAAGCCCGACATTGTAGCGGAATCGCCACGGCCCCAGCCACGCCACCGGGAGGCGGGCGCATGAAGCATCCGTTACAGCAGGCCGAGTTCCTGTGCACCTGCGCCAACGATGAACAGCTTCCGCCGTCGGGTCCGCCGGAAATCGCCTTTGCCGGCCGCTCCAATGCGGGCAAGTCGAGCGCCATCAATGCCCTCGCCAATCGCACGCGGCTCGCGTTCACGAGCAAGACTCCGGGACGCACGCAGCAGATCAATTTCTTTCGCCTGCGCAGCGGCGCGCTGCTCGCGGACCTGCCTGGCTACGGCTATGCGGCCGTGCCGCACGACCTGAAGCGCCACTGGCAGGAGTTCCTCGCGCGCTACCTCGCGACGCGGCAGGCGCTCGTCGGCCTGGTGCTCGTGGTCGACGTGCGCCATGGGCTCTCCGCGCTCGATCGCAACCTGCTCGCGTCCTATCTTCCCAGCGGCCGCCCAGCGCTGCTGCTCGCCACCAAGAGCGACAAGCTGACGCCATCCGCGCAACGGATCGCACGACGCGAGCTCGCCGCCGAGGTGACTTCCGCATTTGCGGTGCACGCGGACCGCATCGCGGTGATCGCCTTCTCCGCACTGCGTCGCATCGGTGTGGATGAAGCCGAAGCGACGATTGCGCGCTGGCTGGGCATCGATGACACGTCACCGGCCGCCGTGGCGCACGGGGACGTGCGTCCCGCGAGGGCAAAGAAAAGGCCCCGCGATCAAGGGGAGTGATCCGGGGCCCGAAACGCCCCGCACGGGGGAGAATCCACCGTGCAGGACACCCGCTCAGGGAGGAAAGCGGGAGACGTCTACGACCGTCTGCGGGTTATGACCCGGCTCCCGCGCAGCGAGTTCCGCGACCGGCGCGTAAAAATTATCCGGCCGCGGTGAACCGTGGTGATGCGCCGCGTTTGCCGGGGTCCCGGTCCGCAGGCTACGATGCACCTCGAGCGGCGGGCGCCGCGTTCACCATCTTCAATCGCCGCACATGAGCTTCCAGTACACAGGACGATTTCCCGCCCGGCGCATGCGCCGACTGCGCCGTGACGATTTTTCACGGCGGCTCGCGCGCGAGCACCGGCTGAGCGCGGACGACTTCATCTATCCCGTTTTCGTGCTCGACGGCGAGCGACGGGAGGAGGCGGTGCCGTCCATGCCCGGCGTCATGCGCAGGAGCATCGACCTGCTGCTGCGCGACGCGGAGCGCTGCATGAGCCTTGGCGTGCCCGCGATGGCGCTCTTCCCGGTCATTCCGGGCGAGTACAAGTCGCTCGACGCTGCAGCTGCATGGGCCGCCGACGGGCTCGTGCCGCGCACCGTGCGCGCTCTCAAGCGAGAGTTCCCGGATCTCGGTGTCATCACCGACGTTGCGCTCGATCCGTATACCAGTCACGGTCAGGACGGCATTCTCGATGCGACCGGATACGTCGACAACGACGTCACCGTCGAGGCACTCGTGCGCCAGGCGCTCGCGCATGCCGCGGCCGGGGCGGACATGGTTGCTCCCTCCGACATGATGGATGGCCGCATCGGCGCGGTGCGGGCCGCGCTGGACGGCGCGGGCTCGCAGCGCACGCGCATCCTCGCCTATGCCGCCAAGTACGCGTCCTCGTTCTACGGACCGTTCCGCGATGCGGTGGGGTCGGCGGGCAATCTCTCGGGCGGGAACAAGTACACCTACCAGATGGATCCGGCGAACAGCGACGAAGCCCTCTGGGAAGTGCACCTCGACCTGCAGGAGGGCGCCGACATGGTGATGGTCAAGCCTGGGTTGCCCTACCTCGACATCGTGCGCCGGGTGAAGGACACGTTCGGCGTGCCGACGGCGGTCTACCAGGTCTCGGGCGAGTACGCGATGCTGAAGGCGGCCGGCCTGCAGGGCTGGATCGACGAAAAGGCGTGCGTGCTCGAAGCGCTGCTGGCGTTCAAGCGCGCCGGCGCCAACGCCATCCTCACCTACTTCGCACTGGATGCGGCCGAGTGGCTGCGCGCCGGCTGACGGCGCGCCGATCGGGACTCACTGTTGCGCCAGCAGCGCCTCGAGTTCGGCGCGATCGAGGCGCGGCTCGTCGTTGCGCCGGGGGCGGTTGCGCCGCTGGACGGGTGAGATCACCGACACCCTGATGCCGGCCGTCGGCGTCTCGATGAGGAGCTCCGCCGAGTCGGGCTCGCCGCCCTCGTCGCTGCGTCCCGGAAGCGCGGCATAGCGCACGCCGTTCGACGCCAGCAGCATTTCCACGGCCTTGGGATCGTCCGCCGCGAGCTCCAGCCGGACGTCGCTGTGCGCGGTCGCCCAGCCGGCTGCCACGCCGCCGACCAGTAGGGGAGCCCATTGCTCGAGGCGGCGCATCCAGCGCAGGGCCTCGCGACGCTGCTCCTGCAGGGATGCGGCGTGGGCCGGGCCGCCGAACAGGGCGTGGTAGTCAGTGAGCGCTTGCTCCACGTCCTCGTTGGACGGTAACCCGAGGCCCTCGGGCAACCCGAGCTGACGAGCCGCCTTGCGCTTGGCTGCGGACCAATCCCTGATGCCGTGCTCCGCGATCAGGCGGGCCGCAGCCTGTGCGATCCGCGTGCGGTCCTGGAGGATGCGATTGCTGCCACGGCCGGCGCCGGCGGCTTCGCCCCCCACCATCCCGCGGCGCTCTCGCGCGCGTCCCATCAGAAAAGCTGTTCCCGGATGTCGCGGCCGGTCGCGGGGACCGGCACCGCGAAGCTTTCGTCACGGCGGGGCGGATACTCGGCGTAGAACACCTCGGGAATGCCTGAATCATCGCGCAACCCCGTCTCGGGATTGATGCGCGCGGTCACGATGCCATCCGGCATGGGCAGCGTGGCTTCCGGCGTGCCCTTGAGGGCCTTGGCCGCATAGTTCATCCAGATCGGGAGGGCCGCCGCGGACCCGGTTTCGTTGGTGCCGAGGGTGCGGGGCTGGTCGAACCCGATCCACGCCACCGCCACCATGGCCGCGTTGTACCCGCAGAACCAGGCATCGACGTTCTCGTTGGTCGTCCCGGTCTTGCCGGCGAGATCGTTGCGTCCGAGCTGTTGCACGCGCGCCCCCGTGCCGTAGCGCACCACGTCGTGCAGGAGAGAGGTCATGATGAACGCGTTGCGCGGATCGATCGCCTGCTCGGCGTTCTGGCCGGCCACTGCCGGCGTAGCTTCCGAAAGTACATTCCCGCGGCTGTCCACGATCTTGGCGATGATGTACGGCGCCACGCGGTAGCCGCCGTTGGCGAACACCGCATAGGCGCCGACCATCTGGAGCGGGGTGGCCGCACCCGCGCCGAGGGCCATCGGCAGATAGGGCGGATGGAGCTTTGGATCGAAACCGAACCGCGTGATGTAGTCCTGCGCGTATTTCGGCCCGATCGCCTGCATCACCCGCACGGTCACCAGGTTCTTGGACTTGGCGAGCGCGGTGCGCAGGCGCATCGGCCCGTCGAACTTGCCGTCGTAGTTCTTCGGTTCCCAGGCGTCCGAACCGGTCTTTTCGGCGGACACGAAGAACGGTGCGTCGTTGATCACCGTCGCTGGCGTGAAGCCCTTCTCCAGGGCCGCCGAGTAGATGAAGGGCTTGAAGCTCGAGCCCGGCTGCCGCAAAGCCTGGGTCACGTGATTGAACTTGTTGCGGTCGAAATCGAATCCGCCCACCAGCGCGACGATCGCGCCATCCGTCGGGCGCAGCGAGACGAGGGCGGACTCGGCCTGCGGCAGCTGCGCGATGCCCCAGCGCCCCTTGTCCTCCTTGGCGACCCGGATCACCGCGCCGCGCCGGATGCGGGTGGCGGGATTGGCCTTGTCGTTCAGCGCCCGGGCCGCGAACTTGAGGCCGTCGCCGGTGATGCGGACCTCCTCGCTGTCCTCCATGACGGCGTGCACCTCGCCCGCGGTCGCGTCGAGGACGACCGCAGCCGGCATGCCGTCCACGTCCACGGTTTCCTGGAACACCCGCTCCAGCGCGGCCTCGCGCTCGTCGTCGTCAGCGGGCAGACTCACGAACGACTCGGGCCCGCGGTAGCCGTGTCGCCGGTCGTAGTCGATGACCCCGCGCCGCACCGCCGCGTAGGCGTTCTCCTGGTCGGCCTTGCGGATGGTGGTGAAAACCGTCAGCCCCCGGGTATAAGCATCGTCACCGTAGGCCTCGTACACGACCTGACGGGCCATTTCGGCGACGTGCTCGGCGTGGATGGCGACCGCTTCCCGGAGGTACTGCCGCACCGGCAGCGGCTGGTCCTTGGCCTGTTCGAAGTCCTTGTCGCTGATGTAGTGGAGCTCGTGCATGCGCCGCAATACATAGAGCTGGCGGGTCTTGGCGCGCTTGGGATTGCTGATCGGGTTGTAGGCCGACGGGGCTTTGGGCAAGCCGGCGAGCATTGCCGCTTCGGCGACCGTCAAGTCTTTCAGCGGCTTGCCGAAATAGATCTGACTGGCCGCCGCAAACCCGTAGGCTCGCTGCCCGAGGAAGATCTGGTTGACGTACAGCTCCAAAATTTCGTCTTTGGTGAGGTTGGCCTCGATCTTCCAGGCGAGGAGGACCTCGCGCAGCTTGCGGGTCAGCGTTTTCTCGCGGGTCAGGAAGAAGTTCCGCGCCACCTGCATGGTGATCGTCCCGGCGCCCTGCTGGGTGCCCGACGACACATTGGCGGCGGCCGCCCGGAGGACGCTTAAATAGTCCACACCGCCATGCTGATAGAAACGCTCGTCTTCGGCGGCCAAAATGGCCCGTTTCATGACATCCGGGACTTCGGCGATGCCCACGATCGCCCGGCGCTCCTCCCCGAATTCGCCCAGGAGCTCGCCCTCGGCGGACACGATGCGCAGAGGGATCTTGGGCTGGTAATCGGTCAGGGTCTCGAGGGAAGGCAGCGTCGGGTAGAGCAGGGCCAGCACGAAGGCGCCCAGCAGTGCGCCGACCACGGAGAGGCCAAGCAGGACGGAGCCGACGTAGAGGAGCCAGCGCTTTAGCATGAAGGAATAAAACGTAGGGTGCGGCGGGGCGGGAGCGAGATTATATGCAGGCTTACAACAAGCCGTACCACGCCGGGGTAAACAAATTGACAATCTTCATACTTGCTGCCAATCTTTAATGTAAGTTATCAGCATTGCGCCCGGGACTCCCATGCTCGCCGAGAGACTCAGTTCCACCTTCGACATCTTCCAGACGAAGACCCCTTCGCTGATCGGCGTCGACATCAGCTCGATGTCCATCAAGATGGTGGAGCTCTCGGAGGCCGGCAAGGGCGCCTATCGCCTCGAGCGCTACACCATCGAGCCCTTGCCGAAGGACGTGGTCACCGACGGCAACATCGCGAACCTTGACCAGGTCAGCGACGCCGTGAAGCGCGCCTGGAAGCGGCTCGGCAGCCGCAACCGCAACCTCGCCATGGCCCTGCCCGCCGCCATGGTCATCACCAAGAAGATCATCGTTCCCGCCGGCCAGCGCGAAGAGGATCTCGAGCTCACCGTCGAGGCCGAAGCCAACCAGTACATCCCCTTCGCCCTCGACGAGGTGAACCTCGACTTCCAGGTCCTCGGCCCGGCGCCGAACAATCCGGACGAAGTCGAGGTCCTGATCGCCGCGTCCCGCAAGGAGAAGGTCGAGGACCGCGTCGCCATCGCCGAAGCCGCGGGCCTGAAGCCCCGGGTGATGGATGTCGAATCCTACGCCACCCAGGAGGCTTTGCGGCTGATCGCGCCGTCGCTGCCGGCTGGCGGGCGCGACCAGAACATCGCGCTGGTCGACATCGGCGCGCACGTCACGCATTTCTATGTCCTGCGCAACAACCATTTCCTGTTCTCCCGCGACCAGGCGTTCGGCGGCAACCAGCTCACGCAGGACATCCAGCGCGCGTTCAACCTGTCGCCGGAGGAGGCCGAGTCGGCCAAGAAAAGCCAGGGGCTCCCGGAGAACTACGACTCCGATGTGCTGCAGCCGTTCATGGAAACGCTCGCCCTCGAGGTGACGCGGGCGCTGCAGTTTTTCTTCACCTCCACCTCGTACAACCAGGTGGACCAGATCATCCTTGCGGGCGGCTGCTCGCTGCTGCCCGGCCTCGATGAGCTCGTCGCCAAGCGCGCCGGCATCCCGGCGGTGATTGCGAACCCGTTCGCGCACATGCAGAGCTCGGATCGCATCCGGGCGCGGCAGATTGCCCAGGATGCGCCGCTCCTGCTGATCGCCTGCGGCCTTGCCCTGCGGAGCTTCGAATGAGCGCGGCGGCCGCAGGCCAGGCCCGCAGGGCGCGAATGAGGTCGGCGGGCAACGCCCAGGCGCGAAGCGCGCGTCGCCGCCCGATTGAGAAGGCGGGCGACCCCGCGAGCCGTGAACTAGCGGAGAGCATGCGGAGCCCGCGTCGCCGCGCGATTGAGTTGCGGCCGACACCACAAGGCTTGGGCAGCCGGCAACCGTGCGGAGGCCGAGAATGACGATCCGCATCAACCTGCTGCCTCACCGTGAGCAGAAGCGGCTCGCGCGCCAGCGCCAGTTCATCAGCCTGGCCATCGGCCTCGCGGTGCTGGGGCTGTCGGTGGTCGGGCTCGTGCACGTCGTCATGGCCGCACGCATCGAGGACCAGGAGAGCCGCAACCGTCTCCTGAAGACGGAGATCGCCAAGCTGGACGAGCAGATCAAGCAGATCGACAAGCTGCGCGAGCAGACCCAGGCGCTGCTCGCGCGCAAGCAGGTGGTCGAAACCCTGCAGTCGAACCGTACGGAGGCCGTGCACCTCCTCGACCAGATGGTGCGCCAGCTGCCCGATGGCATCTACCTCAAGTCGGTGAAACAGACCGGAGCGAAGGTGACCCTCGTGGGGTTCGCGCAGTCGAACGCGCGCGTGTCCACGCTGATGCGCAACATCGAGGCGTCGCCGTGGCTGCAGCAGCCCGAGCTGGTCGAAATCAAGGCAGTGGGCGCGCCGAGCAGCCGGGAGGCGCGCGTCAACGAATTCGTCCTCAACTTCCAGATGAAGCGCTCGGCTCCGCCGCCGTCCGAACTGATCGGTGGCAATCCGCCGGGCAATCCCGTCACCGCCTCGGCGAAGGGAGGCAAGGCATGACCCTCGACGACCTCCGCCAGCTCAATATCCGCGACATCGGCAACTGGCCGCTGCTGCCGAAGCTCGCCATTCTCGCTGCCATCTTCCTGGTCATCGTCGCTGCGGGCGCGGGCCTCGACTGGAAGGACCAGTTCGACACCCTCGATCGCGTCACGCAGGAAGAAGCGACGCTGCGCACGCAGTACAGCGACAAGAAGGCGAAGGCGATCAACTACGACCTGTACGTGCAGCAGCTGAAGGAGATCGAGCAGTCGTTCGGCGCGCTCCTGAAGCAGCTCCCGAACCGGTCCGAGATGGACGCGCTGCTGACGGACATCAACCAGGCCGGACTCGGGCGCGGGCTGCAGTTCGAGCTCTTCAAGCCCGCCGCGCAGGAGAAGATGGCCGACTTCTATGCCGAGCTGCCGATCGACGTGAAGGTGACCGGCAGCTATCACGACATGGGTGCGTTCGCGAGCGACGTGGCGCAGCTGCCGCGCATCGTGACGCTGAACGACGTGGCGATCTCCAACGACAAGGGCGTGCTGACGATGGAAGCGGTGGCGAAGACCTTCCGCTACCTCGACGAGGAAGAGGTCGCGCGCCAGCGCAAGCTCGCCCGTGAAGCGAAGGAAAAGGCCCGGAAATGAGACCTTCTCTGGCCTTGCTGCTCGCGTCGGTTGCGGCACTCTCTGCTTGTGGCGGAGAGAGTCACCAGGACCTGCGCAACTGGATGGCCGAGCAGGGGAAGGGGTCCAAGGGCAAGCTCGATCCGCTGCCCCAGATGAAGCCGTATGAACCCTTTACGTACAACGCCTTCGACCTCCAGGACCCGTTCAAGCCGCGCAAGATCGAGCCGGCGAAGGGCGACAGCAAGCTCGCCCCGGACCTCGCCCGGCGCAAGGAGCCGCTCGAGGCCTACCCGCTCGAATCGCTCAACATGGTCGGCACGCTGCAGAAGGAGAACCAGGTGTTCGCGCTCGTGCGCACGCCCGGCAAGGACCTCTACCAGGTGCGACCGGGCAATCACCTCGGACAGAACTACGGCGTGATCCTGGCGGTGAGCGACAGCGAGATCAAATTGAAGGAGCTGATTCAGGACGGCGCCGGGGACTGGACCGAGCGGTCCAGCACGCTGCAGCTCCTCCAGCCAGACAAAGCACAGGAGCGAAAATAATGATCCCGTTTGTTTGGCATGAGGTGTCGGGTGACCGGGCTGCGGCCCGCTGGTCGCCGTTGCGGCTGCTCGCGATCGTAGCTGCGGCCGTGCTCGCTTTCGCGGCCATGGCACAGGCACAGGCACAGGCGCCGAGCGCCAACAGCATCGAATCGGTGAGCGTCGCCAAGGGCAGCTCGGGACGCACGGTCGTCAAGTTCACGCTCAAATCCGCGCCCGCCAACCCTCCGGCCGGGTTCGCCATCGCCAGCCCGCCGCGCATCGCGCTCGACTTTCTCGACACCGCGAACAATCTCGGTGCCGCGCAGCGCGCGATCGAGGATGGTTCCCTGCGCAGCCTGAACGTCATCCAGGCCGGCAATCGCACGCGCGTCGTGTTCAACCTCAACCGGCCGCAGAACTTCGAGACGCAGGTCGAAGGCAATACCGTGCTCGTCACGTTGCTCGATCAGGCGGGGGCAGTCGGCGACGCCCAGACCGCGCAGGTGCAGCGCTTCGCCGAGGCCCGGCCGACGGACGTCCAGCACTCGGTGCGTGACGTCGATTTCCGCCGCGGCAAGAACGGCGAGGGCCGGATCATCGTCGACCTTTCGGACAACACGACCGGCATCGACATCCGTCAGCAGGGTGCGACGCTCATCGTCGATTTCCTGCGCACGTCGGTGCCGCGCAATCTCGAGCGCCGGCTCGATGTCGGCGATTTCGGCACCCCGGTCGTGAGCGTGGACACGTTCAACCAGGGTGGCAACACGCGCATGGTGATCGAGCCCAAGGGCCTCTGGGAGCACTCGGCGTACCAGGCGGACAACAAGTTCATTCTCGAGGTGAAGGCGATCCAGGAGGATCCGAACAAGCTCACCCAGGGCACGCGCCAGGGCTACAAGGGCGAGAAGCTGTCGCTCAACTTCCAGAACGTCGAAGTGCGCGCCGTGCTGCAGGTGATCGCCGACTTCACCGGCCTCAACATCATCACCAGCGACACGGTGCAGGGCAGCCTCACGCTGCGCCTCAAGGACATTCCTTGGGACCAGGCGCTCGACATCATCATGCAGACGAAGGGCCTCGACATGCGCAAGAACGGCAATGTCGTGCTCATCGCGCCGCGGGAGGAGCTCGCGCTCAAGGAAAAGCAGCAGCTCGAGTCGCAGCAGCAGATCAGTGACCTCGAGCCGCTGCAGACCGAGATGTTCCAGCTCAACTACCAGAAGGCGGCGGACATCCAGCGTCTCATCTCGGACGAGAAGCAGAAGTTCCTGTCGAAGCGCGGCAGTGCGGTCGTCGACCCGCGCACCAACATCCTGTTCGTGCAGGACACGGCCCTGCGCCTCGACGAGATCCGGCGCCTCATCCGGCAGATCGACATCACGGTCCGGCAGGTGGTGATCGAGGCACGCATCGTGATCGCCGACGACAAATGGGGCCGGCAGCTGGGTGCGCGCTTCGGTGCCCAGACCGGCTTCACGATCGGCTCGCGCTATGCCGTCGGGCAGGGCGGCGGTCTCACCTCGCAGCCGGTCGTGTCGCTCCAGGGGGACAAGCTGATCCGCGAAACGCGCACGCAGACTCCCTACGAGCTCGCATCCGGCATCGCCAATGCGGGCTACTCCGACGCTCCGCAGCTCAATGTAAACCTGCCGGTGGGCAATCCGGCCGGTCAGCTCGCGCTGACGCTGATCAACCTCGGCAGCGGCAATCTCATCAACCTGGAGCTCTCGGCACTGGAAGCCGAGAACCGCGGCAAGGTCGTGTCGAGCCCTCGCGTGGTGACGGCCGACAACCAGAAGGCATCCATCGAGCAGGGCACCGAGATCCCGTACGTGACCCCGGGCTCGGGCAACTCGCCGCCCACCGTGCAGTTCAAGAAGGCCGTGATGCGGCTGGATGTCACACCGCAGATCACGCCCGACAACCGCATCATCATGACCATCGAGATCCGCAAGGATTCGGTCGGCGCTTTCGTGCCGGTTCAGGGCGGCGGCAGCGTGCCCTCGATCGACACCAAGAACGTGACCACCCAGATCGCCGTGAACAACGGCGAGACCGCGGTGATCGGCGGCATCTACGAGGAGGAAGTGCGCAGCGACATCACCAAGGTGCCCTTCCTTGGCGATCTCCCCCTGGTCGGCAACGTGTTCAAGTCGACGGATCGCAAGTCGAACAAGACCGAGCTGCTGATCTTCCTCACCCCGCGCGTCATCAAGGACACGCTGAACGCGGTGAAGTGACAGAGGGCAGGAGCCAGAGGACAGATAGTCAGGGATAGAACCTACGAAACACCGAGCACGGCATGACTGCCGTGCTCCTGACCACTGTCGGCGTAGGCGACGCCGGTGGTGGCCACAAAACCCACAACAAGCCGAACGATCCGCCCGAGGGGTGTGGATCGCGATAAACTCGGTTTTCGTGGGTTTATCTCATTTCCTCTGACCGCTGACCCCTGACTCCTGAGCGATGCAGCTTCATCGCGGCAACCTCTTCCTGGTGGGACTCCCGGGCGCGGGCAAGACCACGCTCGGGCGGCAGCTCGCACGCCGTTTCAGCAAGACGTTCATCGACGCGGACATCGAGCTCGAGAGCCGGCTCGGGGTGTCGATTCCGATGATCTTCGAAATCGAGGGCGAGGCTGCGTTTCGCGATCGCGAGGAGGGCGTGCTCGCGGACCTGACGACCCGTACAGGCATCGTGCTCGCCACGGGCGGTGGAGCCGTGCTGCGCGAGGTCAATCGCGAACGCCTGCGGGACAACGGCAGCGTGCTCTACCTGCATGCCTCGCCGCAGATGCTCTGGCATCGCGTGCGGCACAACCGCCACCGTCCGCTGCTCAACACGCGTGACCCGCTCGCGCGGCTCGGCGAGCTCTACGCCGACCGTGATCCGCTGTACCGGTCGATCGCGGACTGGGTGATCGATTCCGAGCGCGAGCAGGTCGCCCGGTTCGCCGCGTCGCTCGAGCACGAACAGCGCAACGTCCTCGGCGCGTGATGGAAGCTTGGCGTCTGGAAGTCGCGCTGGGTGCGCGCAGCTATCCCATTCACATCGGCTCGGGCCTCATCCGGCATGCGGGTGCGCTGCTGGCCGACGATCTGCGCGCGCGCCGCGCGGTCATCGTCACCAATGCGACCGTTGGTGCCCACTGGCTCGCACCATTGCGCACTGCGTTGGCGGCCGCGGGCATCGCCAGCGAGACGATCGTCGTCCCGGACGGCGAGCGCTACAAGAGCTGGGCGACCCTCGACGACGTGCTGACCCGCCTGCTCGAGCTCGGAACGGAGCGCTCGACGCCGGTGATCGCCCTCGGTGGCGGGGTCGTCGGCGATCTCGCCGGTTTCGCAGCGGCGATCTACCAGCGTGGCATACCGTTCGTGCAGGTGCCGACCACGCTGCTCGCCCAAGTCGACTCGTCGGTGGGTGGCAAGACGGGCATCAATCATCCGCTCGGCAAGAACATGATCGGCGCATTCCACCAGCCGCAGGCGGTGTTGATCGATGTCGACTGCCTCTCGACCCTGCCCGTGCGCGAGCTGGCCGCGGGAATGGCCGAAGTGATCAAGTACGGTGCGATCTGCGACGCTGCGTTTTTCGCCTGGCTCGAGCAGAACGTCGGGCACGTGATGGCGCACGAGGCCGATGCGGTGACGCACGCGATCGCCGAAAGCTGCCGCCTGAAGGCGGAGATCGTGGCGCGCGACGAGCGCGAGACCGGCGATCGCGCGCTGCTCAACTTCGGCCATACCTTCGGGCACGCGATCGAGACCGGAGTCGGCTACGGCGAGTGGCTGCACGGTGAAGCGGTCGCGGCGGGCATGGTGGTCGCTGCGCGGCTCTCGGTGCTGCGCGGGCATCTCGCCGCGTCCCAGGCAGAGCGGCTGCGCAACCTGCTGGTCCGGGCCAACCTCCCGGTCGACGCACCAGGGCTCCCGCCCGGGCGCTATCGCGAGTTGATGCAGCGGGACAAGAAGGTGCTTGCGGGGGCGATTCGCTTCGTCCTGCTGAAGGGCATCGGCCAGGCGTTCGTCACCGCCGACGTCACGGACGCGCAACTGGCGGCGGTGCTGCCGTCTTAGCCGGCCGGATGGGCGTAGCACCTTAGTGGAACAGCCCTGAGCGGACACGACTACGGCGCTGCACGCGCCGTAGTCGTTTGAAGGGATGGCTAGTTACAAGTGATAGTTGCAGTCGCAGGTGTAGAACCGACGGCGTCCCCTGCAGTGACGGTGAAGGTCGATCCTGTGGGAACAGCGGGAATCGTGACGTTGAATTGGCCCGTTTGTTGATTAATCGCGGAAGCAGTTCCGGTTGTCGGTGAGACGACGGCGAATCGCGTTCCGCCGCCGCCAACCACGATGAAGCTGACAGTTCCGGAACACGTGCCAGACGCAGCAGTAAGCGTCACCGAGCCTGGCGCGAGAATGAGCGCAGGAATCGGCGCGGGACCCGGACGATCGTCCGTGCCCGGCAGGTTCTGCAAGGTCGCAGTCGTCTGCCGCCCCGTCGCGTCCAGGATCGAGAACGTGAGCGGGTCCACACAGGTGCCGTTCGTCAGCGCCTCGAAGAACCCGCCCGACGCGTTCACCGGCGAGTTCAGCACCGTGACGGCCTGCGGAAACGATGGCGTCACGCGATACGGCGGGGTGCCGCCATAGATGTAGTAGTCGACCCGCGCACCGATCGAGCATTCGTTCTTGAAGACGCCCGTGATCGTCGCCGTACCCGGCACGACGGACAGGATGCTCTGGCCGTTGGTGTTCTGGATGACGAGGAACTGTGCGGTCCGCTGCTGGCCTGAGGTAAGGTCCGTCGCGCGGATCTGGGCCGGCTGCGTCGGTGCATCGACGTTGGCGCTCACCACCACCTGCGCCGAGCCCGAAGCATCCGAGACGACCGTCATCGACGCTGCGTTCGGCTGGCCTGGGTTGGTGCTGACCAGGCTGTATGGGCCGGACACGACATCGAAGCGGACTTGGCGCCCAGCCACGGGCGCGCCGCCCGGGCCGAGCACGGTGATCGCGGCAACGCCGGTCTGGCCCGAGCAGATCGCATTGGCGCCGCATTCGGTGCGGTTCGGTGTCACGCTGAACGTGTTGAGCAGCGTGGCGGCGCGCACGGTGACCGACACCGGTGCGGTCTGGCCGATGGCATCCTGCACGGTGACGACCACCGGCGTGTCGCCGCCCACATCCGAGGCGAGCAGCACGATCGTGTCCCCGTTGACCGTTTGCGCTACCGGGAGCACCGTTGCATTGCTCGAGAACGCCCGGTAGGGCCCGACCCCGCCCTGGACGGTCAGGGTCGTCGGAACCCCGGAGTAGGCGGTCGTTGGCGTCGGAAGAACGACGAGGGCCGATGCCGACGGTGGGGGTGGGGCGAACGGGTTGTTGGGGGCTCCGCTGCCGCCGCCGCACGCCGACAGGGCGAGGACTCCCGTCAGGGCGAGGAATCCCGCAAATCGTTTCAGCCAGACGGCGAAAAGGCAGTTGAGAGCCATGGTCATCCTAATGATGTTGTCCTAAATCGGGGCGGCAGCGGCAGGCGTTTTGGATGATGCAACAAGCATCTACACAATATTGTTCAGATTAAAGCCCAACATGCCACGGGGCGCAAGCGTTTCGGATGGGCGGCCGGCGGGACCAGCATCGATTGTTGCGTCTTCGCGCCAATCTTGCCGCATTGCAGCATTGCCAGTAATATCGTTCGGTTTCGCCCACGCATTTTCGAGGGCGGCCGGCGGCCTGATTTCCGGGCCCGCGCGGTGCCGCCCCCAAGTCCGGTGAGGTCACAGTGGAACACGGCTCGGTGGAGCAACGATCAGGAGTACCGGGGCGCCAGGGTCTGTACGACCCGGCCAACGAGCACGACGCGTGCGGCCTGGGCTTCATCGCCCATATCAAGGGCCAGAAAAGCCACGCCATCGTCAGCCAGGCGCTGCAGATCCTCAAAAACCTCACGCATCGCGGCGCGACCGGCGCGGATTCGCTGCAGGGCGACGGCGCGGGCATCCTCATCCAGCTGCCCGACCGCTTCCTGCGCCGCGCCTGCGGCCGGCAGGGCCTTACGCTGCCCGCCGTCGGGCAATACGGCGTCGGGATGGTTTTCCTCCCCAAGGAGCCCGCGTCGCGCACGGCGTGCGAGCAGGAGATCGAGCGTGCGATCGCGAGCGAAGGCCAGATGCTGCTCGGCTGGCGCGACGTGCCGACCGACAACGGCGGCCTTTCCGAGCGCACGAAGGAAGTCGAGCCGGTCATCCGCCAGGTATTCATCGCCCGCGGTTCGACGGCGATGGACCAGGACGCGCTCGAGCGCAAGCTCTACATCATCCGCAAGAAGTCCGGCCACGCCATCCAGGCGCTGAAGCTGCGGCACGGCAAGGAGTTCTACGTGCCGTCGATGTCGACGCGCACGCTCGTCTACAAGGGCATGCTGCTCGCGCATCAGGTGGGCGAATACTTCCTCGACCTGCGCGACGAGACGATGGTTTCTGCGCTGGCGATGGTGCACCAGCGCTTCTCGACCAATACGTTCCCCACCTGGGACCTTGCGCATCCGTTCCGGCTGATCTGCCATAACGGCGAGATCAACACGCTGCGCGGCAACGTCAATTGGATCCGCGCGCGCCAGCACGGCATCGCGAGCAAGGTGCTGGGCGAGGACCTCGACAAGATCTGGCCGTTGATCTACGACGGCCAGTCCGATTCCGCATCGTTCGACAACGCGCTGGAGCTCCTGGTGATGGGCGGCTATCCGCTCGCCCACGCCATGATGCTCATGATTCCCGAAGCGTGGGCCGGCAACCCGCTCATGGACGAGGACCGCCGCTCGTTCTACGAGTATCACGCGGCATTGATGGAGCCGTGGGACGGACCCGCGGCGATGGCGTTCACCAACGGCCGGCAGATCGGCGCGACCCTCGACCGCAACGGCCTGCGTCCCGCGCGGTTCATCGTCACGGACGACGACTATGTCGTCATGGCCTCCGAGGTGGGCGTGCTCGACATTCCCGAGCGGCGCATCGTCAAGAAGTGGCGTCTGCAGCCGGGCAAGATGCTGCTCGTCGACATGGAGCAGGGCCGCATCATCGACGACGACGAGCTGAAGCGCTCGCTCGCCACGGAGCGTCCCTACCGCCAGTGGATCGAGCACTCGCGCGTGAGCCTCGACGCGCTGCCCGAGCCCGCGCCGCCGCAGCTCACCAGCGTCCCGCTGCTGGACCGGCAGCAGGCGTTCGGCTACACGCAGGAAGATCTCAAGGTGATCCTGTCGCCGATGGCCGAAGCCGGCGAGGAAGCGACCGGTTCGATGGGCAACGACGCCGCGCTGCCGGTACTGTCGTCGCGGCCGAAGGTCCTCTACAACTATTTCAAGCAGCTGTTCGCGCAGGTCACGAACCCGCCGATCGATCCGATCCGCGAGGAGCTCGTGATGTCCCTCGTCACGTTCATCGGGCCGCGGCCGAACCTGCTCGCCGTGGACATCGCGGATCCGCGCGACGTGCCGATGCGCCTCGAGGCGCCGCACCCGATCCTCACTGCCGATGCGATGGAGAAGATCCGCCACATCGATCTCTTCACGGGGGGCGCGTTCAGGGCCTACGAGCTCGACATCTGCTATCCCGCGACCTGGGGCGCGAATGGCATGGAGGCGGCGCTTGCCTCGCTGGCCGCCGAGGCCGAGGACGCGATCAAGCTCGGCTACAACGTGCTGATCGTGTCCGATCGCAAGGTCTCGCAGGACCTGATGCCGGTGCCTGCGCTGCTCGCGACGGCCGCTGTCCATCAGCACCTCGTGCGCAAGGGCCTGCGCACGAGCACCGGTCTCGTGACGGAAACGGGCTCGGCGCGCGAAGTCCACCATTTCGCGCTGCTCGCGGGCTACGGCGCCGAGGCCATCCATCCGTATCTCGCGCTGGAGACGCTCGCGGACCTCAACACCGTGTCCGCCGCAATCGCGCCCGAGGAATCGGCGAAGCGCTTCGTCAAGGCGATCTGCAAGGGCCTGTACAAGGTGATGTCCAAGATGGGCATCTCGACGTACCAGTCGTATTGCGGCGCGCAGATCTTCGAGGCCGTCGGCCTGCAGAGGGAATTCGTCGACAGGTACTTCACCGGCACGTCGAGCAACGTCGAGGGCATCGGCCTGTTCGAGGTCGCCGAGGAGGCGGCGCGCCTGCACGGCCTTGCGTTCGGCGAGAACCCGCTGCTGCGCGACACGCTCGATGCCGGCGGCGAGTACCAGTTCCGCGTGCGCGGCGAAGACCACATGTGGACGCCCGACTCGATCGCGAAGCTGCAGCATGCCGCGCGGGCGAACAGCTGGTCGACCTACAAGGAATACGCCGCGCTCATCAACGATCAATCCGAGCGCATGCTGACCCTGCGCGGCCTGTTCACCATCCACGAGGCCGCGCAACCGGTGCCGCTCGAGGAAGTCGAGCCTGCCGCGGCGATCGTGAAGCGCTTCTCGACGGGCGCCATGAGCCTCGGCTCGATCTCCACCGAGGCGCACACGACACTGGCGGTCGCCATGAACCGCATCGGCGGCAAGTCGAATACGGGCGAGGGCGGCGAGGATTCGCGCCGCTACATTCCGCTCGGCAAGGGCGAAACGCTCAAGAGCCGCATCGATGGCGTCGTCGCCGACATCCCGATGAAGGAAGGCGATTCGCTGCGTTCGCGCATCAAGCAGGTCGCCTCGGGACGCTTCGGCGTGACAGCGGAGTATCTCGTGTCCGCGGATCAGATCCAGATCAAGATGGCGCAGGGCGCGAAGCCCGGCGAGGGCGGGCAGCTGCCAGGCCACAAGGTGTCCGAGTACATCGCCAGGCTGCGCTTCTCGGTGCCGGGCGTGGGCCTCATCTCGCCCCCGCCGCACCACGACATCTACTCGATCGAGGACCTCGCGCAGCTCATCCACGACCTCAAGAACGCGAACCCGAAAGCCTCGATCTCGGTGAAGCTGGTGTCCGAAGTCGGCGTGGGGACCGTTGCCGCGGGGGTGGCGAAAGCGAAGGCCGATCACGTGACCATTGCGGGCCACGACGGCGGCACCGGTGCGTCGCCCGTGTCGTCGATCAAGCACGCCGGCACGCCATGGGAGCTCGGCCTCGCCGAGACGCAGCAGACGCTGGTGCTCAACCGCCTGCGCGGGCGCATCGCCGTGCAGGTGGACGGCCAGATGAAGACGGGCCGCGACGTGGTGATCGGTGCCTTGCTGGGCGCGGATGAATTCGGCTTCGCGACCGCCCCGCTCGTGGTCGAGGGCTGCATCATGATGCGCAAGTGCCACCTGAACACCTGCCCGGTGGGCATCGCGACCCAGGATCCGGAGCTGCGCAAGAAGTTTGCGGGCCAGCCGGAGCACGTCGTCAATTTCTTCTTCTTCGTCGCCGAGGAAGTGCGCGAGCTCATGGCCCGCATGGGCGTGCGGACCTTCAATGAGCTCATCGGCCGCTCCGATCTCCTCGACATGCGCCGCGGCATCGCGCACTGGAAGGCGCGCGGGCTCGATTTCAGCCGCATCTTCTATCAACCGACGATGCCGCCCGAGGTCGCGCGCTACAACTGCGAGGTGCAGGACCATGGCCTCGAGCGTGCCCTCGATCATCAGCTCATCGCGGCGTGCGCCCCGGCGCTGGACAAGAAGCAACCGGTTCGGCTCGATTACCGGATCCGCAATGCGAACCGCACGGTCGGGGCGATGCTCTCCGGCACGGTGGCCCGCAGGTTCGGGCACGCGGGCCTTCCCGAAGACACGATCCACGTGACTTTCAAGGGCACTGCCGGACAGAGCTTCGGTGCGTTCCTCGCGCGCGGCATCACGTTCGAGCTCGAGGGCGGGACCAACGATTACGTGGGCAAGGGATTGTCGGGTGGGCGCATCGTCGTCTATCCCGATCCGACCTGCCCCGCGAAGCCCGAGGAGAACATCGTCATCGGCAATACCGTGATGTACGGGGCGATCGCCGGCGAGGCTTATTTCCGCGGAGTCGCAGGCGAGCGCTTCTGCGTGCGCAACTCGGGGGCGAGCGCCGTCGTGGAAGGCACGGGCGATCACGGCTGCGAATACATGACCGGCGGCACGGTGGTCGTGCTGGGCCATACCGGCCGCAACTTCGCCGCCGGGATGAGTGGCGGTGTCGCGTACGTCTACGATGCCGACGGCGCATTCCGCGACCGTTGCAACCTCAGCATGGTCGGGCTCGAAAGCGTGCTGAAGGAAGTGGACCAGGCCAAGCTCGAGCAGGAATGGGGCGGGGCCGGCAAGGGTCGTCTCCGGCACGCGGGCAAGGCCGACGAAGCGCTGCTGCGCGATCTCATCGAGCGGCATCTGCGCTTCACCGGCAGCACCCTCGCGCTCGCCATCCTCGACGACTGGGACAGCGCGCTGGGCCGCTTCGTCAAGGTGCTGCCGCACGAGTACACCCGTGCCCTGACCGAGATGTACGAAGAGCACGCAGCCCCGCGCACCGCCGCCTCGCGCCAGAAGCAGGCTGCATAGCGTTCGAACAGACTAGCGTTGGAGTAGACGAGCGGTGGGAAAGATCACAGGCTTCATGGAGCTCGATCGGGTCGATGAACCGGCGCTGCCAGCACGCGAGCGCATCCATCATTACCGCGAGTTCGTGCTGCGGCTCTCCGACACCGACGCGTCGAAGCAGGGTGCGAGGTGCATGGATTGCGGCATTCCGTTCTGCCAGAGCGGCTGCCCGGTCAACAACATCATTCCCGACTGGAACGATCTCGTGTACCGGGCGCAGTGGCGCGCCGCGCTCGACGTGCTGCACTCGACCAACAACTTCCCGGAGTTCACCGGGCGCGTCTGCCCCGCGCCGTGCGAAGCGGCATGCACGCTCAACATCAACAACAATCCGGTCGGCATCAAGTCGATCGAGCACTTCATCATCGACAAGGGCTGGGAAGAGGGCTGGGTCCTGCCCGTGGCGCCGACGCACAAGACCGGCAAGCGTGTCGCGGTGGTCGGCTCAGGTCCGGCAGGTCTCGCGTGCGCGCAGCAGCTCGCGCGCGCGGGCCACGACGTGGCGGTGTTCGAGAAGGCCGATCGCATCGGCGGCCTGCTCCGCTATGGCATCCCCGACTTCAAGATGGAAAAGCACCTCATCGACCGGCGCATGGCGCAGATGTCGATCGAAGGCGTCGAGTTCCGGCCGAACGTCGAGGTGGGCAGGGATTACCCGGCCGACCAGATGCTCGCGGACTTCGACGCCGTCGTGCTCTCGGGCGGTGCGGAGCAGCCACGCGACCTGCCGGTGCCCGGGCGCGACCTGGAGGGCGTGCACTTCGCGATGGAGTTCCTGCCGCAGCAGAACCGCATCAATGCCGGCGACCATGTCGACGGGCAGATCAGCGCCGCCGGCAAGCATGTCATCGTGATCGGCGGCGGCGACACGGGCTCGGACTGCGTTGGCACCTCGAACCGCCAGGGCGCGAAATCGATCACCCAATTCGAGCTCCTGCCACAGCCCCCGGCACAGGAGAACAAGCCGCTCGTGTGGCCCTACTGGCCGATCAAGCTGCGCACCTCGTCGTCGCATGAGGAAGGTTGCGAGCGCGATTGGGCCGTCGCCACCAAGCGTTTCGAAGGTGCTGCCGGCAAGGTGAGAAAACTGGTCGCCGCACGCGTCGAATGGAAGAAGGGCGATGACGGCCAGACGCGCATGCACGAGATCGAAGGCAGCGAGTTCGCGCTCGATGCCGATCTCGTCCTGCTGGCCATGGGCTTCACCGGCCCCGCGCCGCTGTCGTTGTTCGACCAGTTGCCGGCCGAACGGGATGGGCGGGGCAACATCAAGGCCAGCACCGACGACTACGCGACGTCCGTGCCCCGGGTCTTCGCTGCCGGCGACATGCGTCGCGGCCAGTCGCTGGTCGTGTGGGCCATCCGCGAAGGGCGGCAGTGCGCGCGCGCGGTGGACGCTTTCCTGATGGGCAATTCCGAGCTTCCGCGTTGAGCGGCGGCCCGGTGCGCCCGCGGCATGCGCGCGGCGCGCGCGGCCTCCCTGCCATCCGGCGGAGGCTCGGCGCGAGTCGAGCCTGCCGGAGCAGTGCGCTGATCGCGCGACACGGATGACCATGCCCGACAACGATGTTTTCCTGCGCGCGCTGCGGCGCGAGCCGACGCCTTACACGCCGGTGTGGCTGATGCGCCAGGCGGGACGCTACCTGCCCGAATACAACGCCACGCGCGCGAAGGCCGGCAGCTTCCTGAAGCTCGCGCAAACTCCGGCGCTCGCCACCGAGGTGACGCTGCAACCGCTGGAGCGCTTCCCGCTCGACGCGGCCATCCTTTTCTCCGACATCCTCACCGTGCCCGACGCCATGGGCCTGGGATTGCATTTCGCCGAGGGCGAAGGACCACGCTTCGAGCGCACCGTGGCGACCGAGCAGGCGATCGCCGCGCTCGCGCCACCCGACCTGGGCGCGCTGCGCTACGTGTTCGATGCGGTCGCGCAGATCAAGCGCGCCCTGCACGGACGCGTGCCGCTGATCGGCTTCGCGGGCAGCCCCTTCACCTTGGCGTGCTACATGATCGAGGGCAGCGGCAGCGCCGATTTCGCGAGCGTGCGTCGCATGGCCTATGCGCGCCCGGACCTGCTCCGGCGCATCGTCGACGTCAACGCACAGGCCGTGAGCGCGTACCTGCAGGAGCAGATTCGCGCCGGCGCCGATGTCGTGATGCTGTTCGATACGTGGGGGGGCCTCCTCACCGCTGCCGCGTATCGCGAGTTCTCGCTCGAGCCCATGCGCAAAGTGCTGGCCGCAGTGCAATCCGGGCCGGGCCCGGACATCCCGACCATCCTGTTCACCAAGGGTGGTGGCCAGTGGCTCGAGGCCATGGCCGAAACGGGCGTGGATGCCATCGGCCTCGACTGGACCTGCGACATCGCGGAAGCCCGCCGCCGCGTCGGTGCACGCGTCGCCCTGCAGGGCAATCTCGATCCGCTCACGCTGCTGACCGACGAAGCCACCGTGCGTCGCGAGGCCGAGGCCATCGTACGGGCTGCCGGACCGCAGCCCGGTCACGTGTTCAACCTGGGACACGGCATCGTGCCGGCGACGCCGCCTGCGCACGTCGCGGCGCTCGTGGATACGGTGCATTCGGTATCGAGGGCAATTCGCGCCGGGCCGGGTCAGGGGTGATCGCCCTCGGCCCGCCGGACGGACGGGCATTGACAACCCGCGCCGGCCAGGATTTGCCGATCGCACTTATGCACATTGCGTTGTCAAGCCCCAGGGAATTTCGCGGGCTTGCAATGGTCACGGCGCAACGCGCTGCAAGTTACTGTATTGCAATGGCCGATTTAATGGTTGCCCCGTGCGGCCCCACTTGTTGCATCGGCGCATCGAAAAAGCCCATGCCGGCGTCCCCCGGTTATGCACAAAGTTATCCACAAGAATCGGAACGGGGAGCGATTCTCGTTTCGTGTCGCGGTGTTGGCTTTCCGACTTCATGTGACGCCTCAGCTCAGCAACCGCCGATTACCGATTCCGGCATCACCCGCGGTAGGCGCCCATGCCGGTGATCGCTGCGGCCTTGCCGGTTGCCGCGTGGACTACGTTCGACTACTGGTCGCCTGAAGGACCCGCCGCGACGCGTGGCGCCGTCGTGCGCGTCCCGTTGGGCCGAAGGTCGGTGCTGGGCGTGGTTGTCGACACGCCCGCCCAATCCGCCGTCCCACCCGCGAAGCTGCAGACCGTTGCAGCGCATCTCGACGGTGTGCCGCCGTTGCCTGCGGACCTGCTCGAGATGGCGGAGTTCGCGTCGCGCTATTACCAGCAGCCGGTCGGGATGGTGCTGGCACAGATGGTGCCGCCCGTGGCGCGCCCCGCCGCGCGCGCGACGGTGCCGACGGCGTGGCGCCTGACCAGCGCAGGCATGGAAGCCTGGCCGGCGCGAACGGCACGTGCTCGCGCGGAGACCCGGGCGCTCATGGCGGATTGGAGTGCGCGTGCTGACCGGCTGCTCGGCGCCGACGAGTACGGCGCGTTGGCGGCGCCGCTGCGCCGCACGGTGCAGCAGTGGCATGACCGGGGACTGGTCGAGCCGGTCGACGCGAACATTCCCGCCGCACCCCTCCAACCCGCACTCAACGATGAGCAGCAGGGCGCAGCGAACGCCATCGCCGCGGCCACCGGCTTCGACGCGTTTCTGCTCGATGGAGTAACCGGGAGCGGCAAGACGGAGGTGTACATCGCCGCCGCCGACAGGATCATCGCGCGCGGCAGGCAGGTGCTCATCCTGGTGCCGGAGATCAACCTCACGCCGCAGGCCGAGCAGCGCATCATGCGCGCGCTGGTGGGGCGGCGTGTCGTCACGATGCACAGCCGGCTTTCGGCTGGCGAACGCATGCGCGCCTATTGCGAGGCCGCGAGCGGCGAAGCTGACCTCGTGCTCGGCACGCGCCTCGCGATTTTCGCTCCGTTGCCGCGCCTTGGCCTGATCGTGGTGGACGAAGAGCACGACACATCGTTCAAGCAGCAGGACAACGTGCGCTACCACGCGCGTGATCTCGCCGTGTGGCGCGCGCGGCAGCGCGGCTTGCCGGTCGTGCTCGGCAGTGCTACGCCGTCGCTGGAAAGCCTCGTCCAGGTGCGCAACGGACGTTACCGTCGACTCGTGCTGTCCACCCGCGCAGTGACGCCCGCGCGCATGCCGGTAGTGTCGTTCGAACCGGCGCGTGCCGAAGCCGCGCAGGACGGTCTGGGGCCGGCGCTGCTGGCGGCCATCGCGCAGCGCCTTTCGCGCGGCGAGCAGTCGCTCGTCTTCATCAATCGGCGGGGGTTTGCACCGAGCCTGCTGTGCGGAAACTGCGGCTGGAGCGCCCAATGTCCGCACTGCAGCGCACGCCTCGTGGTGCATCGCCACGAAGGCGCGCTGCGCTGCCACCACTGCGGGCATGCAACCCGGCTGACCCGGGCATGCCCTGAGTGCGGAAACGTGGATCTGCTCCCCCTCGGCCATGGCACGCAGCGACTCGAGGCCGCCCTGCGCACGGCCTTTCCAGCGGCGCGCATCGCCCGGGTCGATCGCGACACCACGCAGCGCAAAGGTGCGTTCGCCGCCGTGCGCGAGGAGATCCACGCCGGCAATCTCGACATCCTGGTCGGCACGCAGATGCTTGCGAAGGGGCACGACTTTCCGCGGCTCACGCTCGTGGGCGTGCTCGGCGCGGACAACGCCCTCTACAGCGCGGACTTCCGGGCGACGGAGCGCCTCGGGGCACTTCTCTTCCAGGTCGCCGGTCGCGCGGGGCGCGCCGAGTTGCCCGGCGAAGTGATCATCGCGACCGATTTTCCCGGCCACGCGCTATACCGCGCCGTCGCCGGGCACGATTACCAGAGGCTCGCGGAAGTGCTGCTCGCCGATCGCCGCGCCGCAGGCATGCCGCCGTACAGTCATCTCGCGATGATCAGCGCGGAGGCGCCGACCCGCGCTGCCGTGGACGCCTTCCTGCAGGAGGTCAGCAGCCTCGGTCGCGGCCATGCTCTCGCCCTGGGGGTGCCCGTCGAGGTGTTCGCCCCCGTGCCGGCCACGCTCGCCCGGCGCGCCGGCATGGAGCGCGGTCAGGTGCTGGCGCAAAGCGAGGAACGCGGCGCGCTGCAGCGCTTCCTGCCGGGGTGGCGCGAGTTCGTCACCGACGTGCGCGCCCGCGGAGTGCGATGGGCGATCGACGTCGATCCGATAGGCGTGTCGTAATCACGCGCGACGGGTCGTCGGGGGCGTGCCCCGGCCGCTATAATCATGCGTTTGTCATTCTCTCCATGGCTGCAATGATCCGGCGCGCATCGTGAACGACGTCAAGACCGAGCTTCGGCAGTGGCTCGCTGGCGCGCTCGCCACGGCGGTGCCGGGCCACGATGCGGAGGCCATCGTGCTGGAGCGCCCCAAGCAGGCGCAGCACGGCGACTACGCGTCCAACGTGGCGCTGCAGCAGGCCAAGCGCCTCAAGCGCAGCCCGCGCGACATCGCGCGCGAGCTCGTCGCGGCCCTGCCGCCCTTGCCGCTGGTGGAGCGCACCGAGATCGCCGGCGCCGGGTTCATCAACATCTTTCTCAAGGCCGATGCGCGGCAACGCGTCGTGCGTCGCATCCTGCAGGAGGGCGATGTCTTCGGACGTGGCCGCGAGTGGGCGGGCGCGAGCGCGCTGGTGGAGTTCGTATCGGCCAATCCCACCGGACCGCTGCACGTCGGCCATGGCCGCCAGGCAGCGCTCGGCGACGCGCTCGCCAACCTGCTCGAATGGCAGAGCGCCGCCGTCACGCGCGAGTTCTATTACAACGACGCCGGACAGCAGATCCAGAATCTCGCGATCTCGGTACGTGCGCGTGCCCAGGAGCTCTTGGGCGAGCACGGCAGCTTCCCCGAGGACGGCTACCGCGGCGAATACATCCGCGAGCTCGCGCAGCGCTATCTCGACGAGGTCGGCCACGATCTCTCCGACATCGAGGTGATCCGCCGTTTCGCGGTCGCCGAGCTGCGCAAGGAGCAGGATCGCGACCTTCAGGCCTTCGGCGTCCGCTTCGATCGCTACTATCTCGAGAGCTCGCTGTACGCGGACGGGCGCGTGCAGGCGACGGTCGACCGGCTGGTGCAGTCGGGCAAGACGTACGAGCACGAAGGTGCGGTGTGGCTGCGCACGACGGACTACGGCGACGACAAGGACCGCGTCATGCGCAAGTCCGACGGCGGGTACACGTATTTCGTGCCCGATGTCGCGTACCACATCACCAAGTGGGAGCGTGGCTTCGCCCGCGCGATCAACATCCAGGGCTCCGACCACCACAGCACGATCGTGCGCGTGCGCGCCGGGCTGCAGGCCGCCGGACTGGGCATCCCGCAGGGCTATCCGGACTACGTCCTGCACAAGATGGTCACGGTCATGCGCGGCGGCGAGGAAGTGAAGATCTCCAAGCGCGCAGGAAGCTACGTCACGCTGCGCGATCTCATCGACGAGGTCGGGCGCGACGCCGTGCGCTTCTTCCTCGTCTCACGCAAGGCCGACAGCGAATTCGTGTTCGATATCGATCTCGCACGCTCGCAGTCCGAGGAGAACCCGGTCTACTACGTGCAGTACGCGCACGCCCGGGTGTGCTCGGTGCTGAAGCAGGCGGGCATCGAGCGCGCCGCAGCCGCGCGCCTGTTCGACGCCGCCGATCTGTCGCGTCTCACGAGCCCGTACGAGGAAGCATTGCTACGCAGACTCGCCGACCTGCCGGGCGAGCTTGCGGTCGCCGCGCGCGAGCTCGCACCGCACGTGATCACGGCGTACCTCAAGGAATTGGCCGCCGATTTCCATAGTTACTATAATGCCGAGCGTTTCCTGGTCGACGACGAAGGATTGCGGCACGCGCGTCTCGCGCTCACCGCGGCGACCGGGCAGGCGGTGCGAAACGGTCTCGCCGTCCTCGGCATCAGCGCACCGGAGCAGATGTGATTTCTTGCAGTAGTGCGTTTTCATGAGCGCCCGCAACGAACAGGGCAGGGCGCGCTCAGCCGCAGTGCGCGAACCAAGAGGCGGCCGCAGGAGCGGCGCGGGCGGTACGCTGCTCGGCGTGTTCATCGGCGTCGCGCTCGGGCTCGCCATTGCCGCCGGTGTCGCCTTCTACCTGATGCGCACGGGCAATCCGTATCAGTCGTCGGTCACCACCGCACGCGATCCCGCACGCGACGTGGGCACGGCCAAGCCCGGCAAAGGTGACGCCGGCAGCGGCAAGCCACGCTTCGACTTCTACAAGATCCTTCCCGGCGGCGAAGAGCCGAAAGTCCAGGCGAAGGCGCCGGAGCGCTCCAGCGACCGGGCCACGGTAGACCGCGCCGCAACGCCCCCCGACGAGCGTCCCGCGGCGAATTCCGGCCCAGTCCAGGAAGCGAGGCCGGCGACCGGCGCGCCCGAGGCCAAGGCCACGGACCGCTTCTGGCTGCAGGCGGGCTCGTTCGCCAACGAGAGCGAAGCGGAAAACCTCAAGGCCCGCCTGGCGCTGGCCGGCTGGGAAGCCGGCATCCAGCAGGCCAACGTGCCCGACAAGGGCGTCCGCTACCGCGTGCGGATCGGGCCCTACGACAACACCGACGAGCTCAACCGCATGAAAGGCGAGCTTGCCCGCCGCGGTTTCGACGTGGCGGTAATCAAGTATTAGCCGGCCGGAAAGCGCGCGTCAGCGAATCCGACGGGCGCCACGTTAGTACAATGCCGCCGCTGTCCCTTGCGGCAGTCCCTACGGAGATCCACAGCATGTCATCCATGTCACGATCGGCTTACGCGCTGCGGCGCCCGGTGGCCGCGTTGTTCGGGGCGGTGCTCGCCCTCATCCTTTCGGCCGCGGCGCTCACGGCGTATGCGCAACCCGCCGCCATGCAGGAAGGCAAGCAGTACGTGCGCCTCAAGAACGCCGTCCCGGTCGAAACGGGCAACAAGATCGAGGTAATCGAGTTCTTCTCATACGGCTGTCCGCATTGCGCGGACCTCGAGCCGATCATCGAGAACTGGGCGAAGACCCTGCCCCCGGACGTGCAGTTTCGCCGCGTGCCGGTCTTGTTCCAGCCGCGCTGGGTGACGCTGGGCAAGGAGTTTTACGCGCTCGAGGCGCTCGGCGTGGACCAGCGCCTCAACGGCGAGGTGTTCAACGCCATCCACAAGCAGGGGACCGATCTGTCGAACGAGAAGACGTTCCTCGACTGGGTGGCGACGAAGGGTGTCGATCGCAAGAAGGCCGAGGACATGCTGAATTCCTTCGGCATCAACGGCAAGGTGAACCGCGCCAAGTCGCAGGCAGCCGCCTACAACATCCAGTCGGTGCCGACCGTCGTCATCGACGGCAAGTTCGTGACCGCGTCCGACAAGGTCGGCTCCCACAGCAATCTGCCGGCCGCCATCAACGCGCTGGTGGACAAGGCGCGGGCCGAGCGCGGCGGCAAGCGCTGATCGTTGCCGCACGCGCGCAGGGCCGGCCTTCGCGCGCGTGAATGTCTTCATCACCGGGGCGAGCAGCGGCATCGGCGCTGCACTGGCGCGTGAATACGCCGGGCGGGGCGCCCGCGTCGGGCTGGTCGCGCGCCGCAAGGACGCCCTCGGTGACCTTGCGGCCACCTTGCCGCCCGATGCGGTAGCGAGCTACGTCGCCGACGTCGCCGACGCTGCAGCGATGCAGCGCGCTGCCGGTGAATTCACCGCTCGCTTCGGCCTGCCTGACGTGGTGATCGCCAATGCCGGGGTTTCGCGCGGCACCGACACGGCGCTCGCGGAGGACCTCGCGGCGTTCAAGACCGCGTTCGACACGAACGTGCTGGGCATGATCCACACCTTCCATCCGTTTCTCGCCGCAATGCGTGCGGCGCGGCGGGGAACCCTCGTCGGCATCGCGAGCATTGCCGGCTTCCGTGGCTTGCCCGGGGGCGGCGCGTACTCCGCCTCCAAGGCGGCGGCCATCAACTACCTGGAAAGCCTGCGCGTGGAGCTGCGCGGCACGGGGGTCGCGGTGGTGACGATCTGCCCCGGCTACATCGCCACCCCGATGACGGCCGGCAATCCCTACCGCATGGCGTTTCTCATGCCGGCCGATCGCGCGGCGCGACTCATGGTGCGTGCCATCGGCCGGCGCAGGCGGTGGTATGTGCTGCCCTGGCAAATGGCGCTCGTCGGCCGGGCACTGCGCGTGCTGCCGCGCCCGGTCTTCGACGCGCTGTTCGCGCGCGCCCCGCGCAAGCCGCGGCACCCGGGCTAGCACCGCGATGGCGCACGCCTCACTGCGCGTGGACTGGGCCGGGACCGAGCATGAACGCGCGGTGCATGTCCCGCGCATCGCGTGCCTCGTGCCGAGCGTCACCGAGCTCCTGTTCGCCCTCGGGCTGGGCGATCAGGTCGTGGCGCGCACGGGATTCTGCATCCACCCGCACGACGCGGTGCGGCGGGTGCCCAAGATCGGCGGTACCAAGGACCCCGATCTCGGTCGGCTCCGTGAGCTCGCGCCCACACACCTCATCGTCAACGTGGACGAGAACCGGCGCGAGATCGTCGATGCGGCGCGCGCGTTCGTGCCGCACGTCGTCGTCACCCATCCGGTCGCGCTCGATGAGAACCCGCGCCTGTACCGTCTGCTTGGCAGCGTGTTCGCCCGCGACGATGCGGCTGCCGCGCTTTGCGAAAAATTCGGCGATGCGCGAGGCGCACTCGCGCAGGTCGTGATGCAGTTGCCCCGCGAGCGCGTGCTCTATCTCATCTGGACGAAGCCATGGATGACGGTGGCCGGCGGCACCTACATTGCCGATGTGCTCGCCGCGGCCGGCTGGGACATCGTGCGCGTGGACCCCCCAGCGGCGCGTTATCCGGCGATCGCCGACGACGATCGGGCGTGGCAGGACGCCGAGCGCATCCTGCTCTCGACCGAGCCGTATGCGTTCGTCGAGCGCCACCGCACGACTCTGGCGGCGGCAAAGGACCGCCCCGTGCAATTGATCGATGCGGAGATGACGTCCTGGTACGGCCCGCGCGCAATCGACGGGATGCGCTATCTCGCCCGGTTGCGCCATGCGCACCCGCACCCGGCAGCCCATTGACTGGCGCCGCAAGGCAAAGAGCCGCCCCGGGGCGGCTCTTTGGAGGCACGTGGAGGCAATCAGAGCGGAACGCGCACACCCACGGTGACGCCGTACGCATTGCCGTCGCTCTTGCCGCCGGTCGCCGATCCCGTCAGGAATGCGGTCACGCGCCCGATGTCGGTGGATGCACCGAGCGTGAATAGCGCGTAGTCCTTGTCGGGGCGGTACGCCGGCACCGTGAAGTGGCCGCCCACGCCAACGACCGATGCGCCGACTTCCCGCACGTCGTCCTTGGTCTCGATCTCCCATGACGCGCGTGCGAACGGGCGCAACGCGCCGAAAGTGCCGGCGACCTGCCAGCCAAGACTCGCGATGCCCGATTTGCGGTGCTGCTGATCGAAGTTCATCGTGGTGCTCGAGCTGCCTTCCTCCGAGAACGCGCGCACCTTGATGTCCTGATAGGTGTACATCAGGCTGGGGCCGTGCAAAACGTTCTGCCCGAGATTGAACCAGTACCCGCCCAGCACGCGTGCCGTGGTGGCGTAGCCGCGCGTCGTGCCCGATTCGCGCCGGGTAGCCGCCCCGAGGGTGATGTCGCGATGCACGTCCTGATAATCCAGGTCGCTCGCCCCTGCCGTTGCGCCGACGTACCACGGACCCTGGCCGTACCCGGCGTACAGCGTGCCGGTGGCTTCCTTGAGCTTGAAGCCGCTCTGGGCGAAGTCCACGCGGTTCTCCGTGTAGCCGAAGGCCGCGCCGACCAGCAGGCGGTCGTTGACCTTCATGTCCGCGCCGACCGAAATCGTGTCGAGCTTGCCATCGCCGGAAAGAAAGCCGCTGTTCATGTCCGGGTTCGCGTAATCGTAGGCCGCCCACGCCTCGACCCTGCCACGGCCCGGGGCATTGGTGGCCGACATCATGCGGCTGTCGAGGGTGCGCCAGTTGGCCGAGTTGACCGCGATGGGTGCTTCCGCGAGCGCGGCCATCTGCTGCGGGGCGGCCAGCGCGGCCTCGACGTACTGCGCGACTACGGCATGTGCTGCCGTGGTCGGATGTACGCCGTCGGCGAATACAAACGTCTGCGCGGCATTGGGCGCGACGAGCGAGGCGCTGGTGCACAGGAGCGACGGCGTCGCACCGCACGCCGGCAATGTCGCATTGACGAACCCGAATTGCGCCGGATTGGCAACGATCTCGTTCAGGAGCCCGGCGATGTTCAGGCGCAGCGTCTGTGTCCCCGCGGCGTCGAGTCCTGCAAAAAACGTACTGTTATAGAGCGACGACAGCGCGGTGAGCGTCCCGGCCTGACCCGATCCGCTGCCTGAAGGCGTGCGACCGACGTCCGGGAGGTTCACCACCACGATGTAGCGCGCACCGGCAGCTTGCAGCCGCGCGACCTGCTGGACGAGCTCCGTTGCGGCGGTTGTGAGGTTGCCCTGCAGTTGCGCCGGGGTGACGAGACCGGCGCCGGCGAGCCCGAGCTGGAAGAAAAGGTCGTTCGCGCCGGCCCAGACGACATACAGCGCGTTGGGGTCCGCCGGCCCGCGCGCGAGATAGCTCGAGACCTGGGTCGCAACCGGTGTGGCCGTGCCCGTTGGCGGCACATTCGGCACCCCGGGCAGTTGCGTCACTCGTGCACCGCCCTCCGCGAAGTCGTTGCCGCCCTGGTTGCCGGGCGTCACCGCGAAGCCGTATTGACTGCCGAGAAGGGTGGCGTACACCGGGCCCGGATTGGTCGTGAACAGACCCGTGCCTGGCGGCAGCACAGGCTTGAAGGACCCCACGTCGGAGAGGCTGTCACCGAAAAAGTAGATGTTGCTGTATTGAGCCGACACCGGAGCCGCGAGCCCCAGTGCGATGGCGCCAGCCACCAGCGTACGCTTGAACATTCTCATGTCGTGATCTCCTGCATGTGGGATTCGTCGTAGATCGACGCTGCGCTGCCATTCTAGAGCACCCGGATGTGCTCCCTGCGACAAGCGACCGTAAAGGCGACTCCCCCAGGCAAAAAAAGCGCCGGTCGCGCCGGCGCTCTTTCCGTACCAGGCTTCGCGAGCGCTAGCTAGCCGGTGACCAGCGCGAGGCGCTTGCCGCCGTCGATGAGCTTGACGCGCTCGCCCTCGCGCACCGCCGGCTTGCTGCCGTAGGTGAACGTGCGCACCGCGCCGGAATCCATCTTGATCGCCACCGACCAGTACGACTTCTTGTTGCGGCCCTTCTCGATCTGGTGTCCCGCATATGCGCCACCTGCTGCGCCGGCTACGGTCGCCACCGTATTGCCGCGGCCGCTGCCGATCTGGTGTCCGAGCACGCCACCGACCACCCCGCCGGCGACGGCGCCGAGGCCCGAAGCCTCGCCCTGCTGCTCGGCGTAACGGACCGATTGCACGCGTCCGCAATCGTTGTTGCACTTCGTCTGCGCCAGCGCCGGTGCCGCGCCGGCCAGGCACGCCATGACGATCAATGCGGCGAAAGCGTGGGTAAGTCGTTTGATCATGGCATTCTCCTTGGCGTGGTGGGGTGTCGTGGGTCGGCCTGTGCCCGACACGTCATTCGGCGAGCATCCGCGCGTAGCTGCCCGGCGCGGCCTCGATGACCTTCAGCTTGCCCTTGCCGGGCACGCGTGCCGGCACTTCGGGGCCCCGGTACGACTTCAGCCAGTTGCCCCAGTCGGTCCACCACGAGCCTTCGTGCTGCTTGGCCGTTTCGAGCCACTCGTCCGGCGACTCGGGGCTGGCATCGTTGGTCCAGTAGCCGTACTTGTTCGCCGCCGGCGGGTTGATCATGCCGGCGATATGCCCCGACCCCGAGAGCACGAACCGCGACTTTCCGGGAAGGATCTGCGGACCGGCGTAGGTGGTCTTCCAGGGGGCGATGTGGTCCTCCATCGCCGACGCGAAATAGGTCGGCACCTTCACCTTCGACAGGTCGATGGGCACACCCGCCAGCGTGATCCCCCCGGGCTCGCGCAGGCGGTTGTGCATGTACATGTTGCGCAGATAGAAGCTGTGCATCGTCGCGGGCATGCGCGTCGAGTCGCAGTTCCAGTGCAGCAGGTCGAACGGGAAGGGATCCCGGCCGAGGAGGTAGTTGTTGATGACGAACGACCAGATCAGGTCGTTGGCCCGCAGCATGTTGAATGTGTTGGCCATCTCCGAGCCCTCGAGATAGCCGCGCTCGCTCATCTTCTTCTCGAGCGAGGCCACCTGGTCCTCGTCGATGAAGACGCCGAGTTCCCCGGGCAGGGTGAAGTCGACCAGGGCCGTCATGAACGTCGCGCTCACGATCCGCCTGTCGCCCTTCGCGGCGAGATACCCGAGCATGGCGGCCAGCAGCGTACCGCCGAGACAGTAGCCCACCACGTTGAGCTCGCGCTCGCCGGTCGCGCGCTCGATGGCATCCATCGCGGCAAGCGGGCCCTCGAGCATGTAGTCCTCGAAATCCTTGTGCGCGAGCCGCGCGTCGGGATTGACCCAGGAGATCACGAAGACGGTGATGCCCTGATCGACCGCCCACTTGATGAAGGAGTTCTTCTCGCGCAGGTCGAGGATGTAGTACTTGTTGATCCACGGCGGCATGATGAGCAGCGGCCGCTTGCACACCTTGGCCGTCGTGGGCTCGAACTGGATGAGCTGCATGAGCTCGGTCTCGAACACGACCTTGCCCGGCGTGGTGGCGATGTTGACGCCAAGCTCGAACGCCTTCGCATCGGTCATCGAGATCTTCAGCTGGCCGCCGCCGCGCTCGATGTCGTCGAGCAGGTTGTGCAGCCCCTTCACCAGGTTCTGGCCGCCGCTCGCGATCGTCTCGCGAAACACTTCGGGGTTGGTCAGCGCGAAGTTCGACGGCGCGAGCGCATCGATGTACTGGCGGGTAAAGAAGTCGACTTTCTTGCGGGTGTTCTCGTCGAGACCTTCCACGCGGCCGACCGACTCGTGCATCCAGCGTGCCGCGATGAGGTAGCTCTGCTTGATGTAGTCGAACAGGAAGTGCTCTTCCCAGTCCTCGTGCTTGAAGCGCCTGTCCCCCTTGGCCGGAGTGGCGACCGGCGTAGCGGGGGCCCCGAGCATCTTGAGCGTCGATGCCTGCCAGAGGTTCATGTAATCCCACCACAGGTTCATCTGCGCTTCGGCAATGCGGTAGGGATTCGCGAGCATCTTGGCCGCGACTTCCATGAACGCCTTGCCGATGCCGAGCTCGTCGGCCATGAACGGTCGCAGCGCCTGCCGCTGGGCGAAGTCGCCAATCAGGTGCGCACTCTTCTCCGCTGCGGCTGCAAGTGATTCTGCGAGGGCAATCGGGTCGTAGCTCGGGGCGGGGGCGGCTGCGGTCGTGGCGGCGTCGGGCATGGGGGTTCTCGGTGGTTCGTTCAGGCGGTGGGCGCGTACAGGATGCGATTATCGCTCGTGCGCACCCGCTTTAGCCGTCCACGTCGCCAGAGGTGGTTGAGATGGGCGATCGCCTCGCCCATCGCGAAAAAACGCTGCTGCAGGTCGAGCTCGCGGCGGAAGAGCACGGGCACGATGGTGGCCGCCGAGGATGGACCGGTGGCATGCACGGCAGCTTCGAGTTCGCGGAGGCGCGCAGCGTGATGCGCCCGCAACTCCGCGACCCGGAGCGCGATGCCGCGAAAGGGCATGCCGTGCGAGGGCAGGACCAGGGTATCGGGCGGGAGCGCTTCGAAACGCGCCAGGGAATCGAGGAAGCGCTGGAGCGGATCGCCGTCGGGCTCGACCGCCCAGATGCTGATGTTGGTGCTGATGCGCGGCAGCAGCATATCGCCCGAGATCAGCACGCCGTGGCTGCCGCTGTACAGGGAAGCGTGCTCCGGGGAGTGACCGTGGCCCTCGATGACCTCCCAGTCGTGACCGTCGACCGCCAGCCGATCGCCGTCCAGCAGCCGCTCGAAGTTGAGCGGCGTCGTCGGCACGCCACGGCGGTAGGCGTTGCCACGGTCGTCGAGCGCGGCCAGGTGATCGTCCTCCATCCCGTGCTGGCGGAACAGGGCGATCGTGTGCTGCACGCCATAGCCGCTGTGCTGCTCGGCCATGGCGTGCACGGTCATGAATTCCGCGTGCGTCATGAACAGGGGGCAGCCGAAGCGGGCGACCAGCCATTCCGCGTTGCCCACGTGATCCGGGTGGCAGTGCGTCGCGATCACGCGCCCGATGGGCCGGCCGTCGAGGGTCGAGCTGAAATGCGTTGCCCACAGCTCGCGCGTTGGCGCCGTGCCGAAGCCGCAGTCGACGAGGGTCCAGTCGTCACCATCAGAAAGCAGCCACACATTGATGTGGTCGAGCGCGAACGGCAACGGCATCCGCAGCCAGAGAATGCCTGGCGCGATCGTCAGGGCCGCACCGGGTGCAGGCGGCGCGTCCAGGGGATAGTCCAGGGTAAGGGGAAGGGCTGCTGTCATGGAGTCGAAGTTGGGGACGCCGCTCGTGGCGCAAGAGGGCAGGGCGATCGGGGCCGGAGTGGGCGGCGCGAACGCGCGGGGAATTCGCTATGTTATCGTCCTGTCCCTGGTTGCCTTCCGCTCGCCACTTCTCCGATGCCCGCCAATGCTCCGGCCATGCGTATGAAACCGGGTCCCGTTGCTGGCCGCCGTGCGGATGGCGCCGACGCGCCCGAGCGCCTGTACACGATTTCCGCGCTCGCCCAGGAGTTTGCCCTCACGACGCGGGCCATTCGCTTCTACGAAGACGAAGGCCTCATCGCGCCGCTGCGTCGCGGCCGCGTGCGCATGTACGGCGAGCGGGAGCGCGTGCGCATCAAGCTCATTCTGCGCGGCAAGCGCCTCGGCCTGTCGCTGTCCGAGATCCGCGAACTCTTCGACCTCTACGCAGCCACGCGCAACGAGCGTGCGCAACTCGCAAAATTCCTGCAGATGCTCGCCGACCGCCGCGCGATGCTGCTCCAGCAGCGCGAGGATATCGACGCGGTCCTGGGCGAGATCGGCATCCTGGAGCGCGACTGCCGGCGTCGGCTGCGTTCCACCATCGACGCGCCCGGGCAGGGCGGTGCAGCCTGAGCCGCCATCCTTGATTGACGTTAACGTAAACGTCAGCTAGAGTCAACGGCTGCATCGCCTTCCTCCATGAACGCCCACGCTCCCGCATTCCAGCCGGCGGCTTCCGACTTCGAGGCGCGGGTGCGCGCGAGCTTCGACCGGCAGGCTGCGATGCGCCATATCGGCGCCGAGCTCTCCGCCGTGCGACCCGGCTATTGCGCCATCGTGCTGCCGGTGCGCCCGGAGCTCACGCAGCAGCATGGCTACGTGCACGCCGGCATGGTGAGCACCATCGTGGACACCGCAGGCGGCTATGCCGGGTTCTCCCTCTTTCCGCACGGTGCGTCGGTGCTTACCGTGGAGTTCAAGGTGAACCTGCTCGCTCCCGCGTCGGGCGAGCGCCTCGTCGCCGAAGGCTTCGTGGTGAAGCCCGGGCGTACCCTGTCGATCACCCGCGGCGAAGTCCATGCCGAGCACGGCGGCCGGCGCACCCTCGTGGCCATCATGCAGCAGACGCTCATGGTGATGCACGGCAAATCGGACGCTTGAACGGAGCAGCGATGCAGGCCTATCCCGGACTCGACTTCCATCTTGGCGAGACCATCGACATGCTGCGCGAGACGGTGCAGCAGTTCGCGGCCGACGAGATCGCTCCGCGCGCCGCCGAGGTCGACCGCAGCAACCAGTTCCCGGCTGACCTGTGGCGCAAGATGGGCGACCTCGGCCTGCTCGGCATCACCGTCGAGGAGGAGTACGGCGGGACGGGGCTCGGCTATCTCGCGCACGTCATCGCGATGGAGGAGATCAGCCGCGCGTCCGCCTCGGTCGGCCTTTCCTACGGCGCGCATTCCAATCTTTGCGTGAACCAGATCCGGCGCAACGGCAGCGAGGCACAGAAGCGCCGCTACCTGCCGAAGCTCATTTCCGGCGAGCACGTCGGCGCGCTGGCGATGAGCGAGCCGGGGTCCGGCTCCGATGTCGTTTCGATGCGCCTGCGGGCGGAGCGCAGGGGCGATCGCTATGTGCTCAACGGCAACAAGATGTGGATCACCAACGGTCCCGACGCCGATACCCTTGTCGTGTACGCGAAGACCGATCCGGAGGCGGGACCCCGCGGGATCACCGCGTTGCTGATCGAGAAGGGCATGCGCGGGTTCGCCACGGCACAGAAGCTCGACAAGCTCGGGATGCGCGGCTCCAACACCTGCGAGCTCGTCTTCCAGGACTGCGAGGTGCCGGTCGAGAACGTGCTCGGTGCCGAGGGCCGCGGTGTCAACGTGCTCATGAGCGGACTCGATTACGAGCGGGCGGTGCTCGCCGGCGGTCCGCTCGGCATCATGGCCGCTTGTCTCGATGCCGTGCTCCCGTACGTGCACGAGCGCCAGCAGTTCGGGCAACCCATCGGCGAGTTCCAGCTCATGCAGGGGAAGCTCGCCGACATGTATACGACGTTCAACGCCTGTCGCGCCTACGTCTATGCGGTCGGCCAGGCTTGCGACCGCGGGCGCACGACGCGCAAGGATGCAGCCGGGGCGATCCTGTACGCCGCGGAAAAGGCGACGTGGTGCGCGGGCGAGGCGATCCAGTGCCTCGGCGGCAACGGCTACATCAACGATTACGCGACGGGCCGGCTGTGGCGCGACGCGAAGCTCTACGAGATCGGCGCGGGGACTTCCGAGATCCGCCGGATGCTGATCGGCCGGGAGCTCTTCAACGAGACGAAATGAGGTGACGAGATGGTCAATGATCCGGTAGTGATCGTCGGCGCGGCGCGCACGCCGATGGGTGGGCTGCAGGGCGATTTCGCGTCGCTTGCGGCGAGCGATCTGGGCGCGGTGGCGATCCGGGCGGCCGTACAGCGGGCGGGGATCAAGCCCGAGGAGGTCGAGGAAGTGATCTTCGGCAATTGCCTCATGGCCGGCCAGGGGCAGGCGCCGGCGCGACAGGCCGCGCTGAAAGGCGGGCTGCCGACGTCCGCCAACTGCACGACGATCTCCAAGATGTGCGGCTCGGCGATGAAGGCCGCGATGCTCGCCAACGATCTCCTGATCGCCGGCAGCAACGAGGTGATGGTCGCCGGCGGCATGGAAAGCATGACCAATGCGCCGTACCTGCTGCCGAGGGTGCGTGCCGGCCTGCGCATGGGCCATGCGCAGATGTACGACCACATGTTCCTGGACGGTCTCGAGGACGCCTACGACAAGGGCAAGCTGATGGGCGTCTTCGCCGAAGATTGCGCCGACAAGTACGCGTTCACGCGCGAGGCGCAGGATGCGTTCGCGCTCACCTCGCTCAAACGCGCGCTGGCAGCGAACAACGACGGCACGTTCGGCTGGGAAATCGCGCCCGTGACGGTGAGCGGCCGCAAGGGCGACGTGGTGATCGAGCGCGACGAGCAGCCGGCCAAGGCGCAGCCCGACAAGATCCCGGGGTTGAAGCCCGCGTTCAGGAAGGACGGCACGGTCACGGCCGCGAATGCGAGTTCGATCTCCGATGGCGCCGCCGCGCTGGTGATGATGCGCCGCTCGACTGCCGAGCGCCGCGGGCTCGAGCCGCTCGCCGTGGTCGTCGCCCACGCGACCCATGCGCAGGAGCCGGGGTGGTTCACGACGGCGCCGGTCGGCGCGATCCGCAAGCTGTACGAGAAGACGGGCTGGTCGACCCGCAACGTCGATCTGTACGAGATCAACGAAGCGTTTGCAGTCGTCACGATGGCGGCGATGAAGGAGCACGGCCTGGCCCACGACCGCGTCAACGTGCATGGCGGCGCGTGCGCCCTGGGGCACCCGATCGGCGCCTCGGGCGCGCGGATCATGGTCACGCTGCTCGGGGCGCTGCGCAAGCAGGGTGGCAAGCGCGGTGTGGCGTCGCTATGCATCGGCGGCGGCGAGGCGACGGCCATCGCGCTGGAGATGTGCTGAAGCGTCAGGCGAATGAAGCAGGCACGACTTCAGCGTTGCACCGCCGCCTCACGCTGAAGCGCGCCCGGCAGGGGCCAGCGCAGCGCGGCTGAGCACCGCAGCGTCGCGCTGCAGCCTGACCATAGCGAACCGGAGGACTCGGCTTGCCGAGCATCGACAACATTCTGCTGTTCTGCGGGGCGAGCGTGCTGCTCGTGCTCACCCCGGGGCCAAATCTGCTCTACCTGCTGTCGCGCACGCTGTGCCAGGGGCGCGCGGCGGGGATCGTCTCGCTCGCCGGGACGTCGAGCGGCTTCTGGGTGCACATCAGCGCGGCCGCGTTCGGGCTGTCCGCCATCTTCGCGACCATCCCGGTGCTCTACGACGTCCTGCGCTATGCGGGCGCGCTGTACCTGCTGTGGCTCGCCGTCGATGCGCTGCGCGCCGGGGGCGGGAGTCTCTTCGAGCCTCGAGCGCTGCCGCCGATGTCCCCGGGGCGCCTGTATCGGATGGGCCTGCTGACCAGCATCCTGAACCCGAAGGTCGCCCTCTTCTACGTTGCCCTCTTTCCGCAGTTCGTCGATCCAGCGCGCGGCAGCGTGCTGGTGCAATCACTCGTGCTCGGCGCCATCCAGATCGTGATCGCGATTGGCGGCGATCTGTTGTTCATCCTCGGCGCGGCGCGCGTTGCGGGCTGGCTGCGGCATCGTCCCCGGTGGGCTGCCGCGCAGCGGTGGGTGCTGGCGAGCGTCTTTGCGGGGATCGCTGCGCGCCTCGCGCTGCTGGAACACCGTTGAGCGTGGCGCCATCGCGTGCGATCACCTTCGCCAAGCTTGGACTCGTCGCGGTGATCTGGGGTGGAACGTTCATTGCCGGTCGTGTGGTGACCGCGGAGATGCCCGCGGCGCAGGCGGCGCTGTGGCGTTACCTGGTCGCGTCGGTCGCGATGCTGGGCGCGCTTCTGCTGCTGGAGCGCCGGTGGCCGGCGCTCACGTGGCGGCAGGGCGCCGGCATTGCCGTGCTCGGGGCGACCGGGGTGCTCGCGTACAACCTGTGCTTCATGCAGGGGTTGAAGACGGTGTCGGCGAGCCGCGGCGCGCTCATCATCGCCCTCAACCCGGTGATCACGACGCTTGGCGCCTGGGCTTTCTTCCGCGATCACATGGCCGTGCGCAAGGCGGCTGGAGTGATCGTGGCACTCGCGGGTGCGGCCGTCGTCATCAGCCATGGCAGTCCCGCCGCGCTGCTGCATGGAGCACTCGGCCGTGGCGAAGCGCTGTTGCTGGGATCCGTGCTCTCCTGGGTGACGTATACCCTCGTCGGGACCCGCCTGCTCCACGGCCTCTCACCCGTGGCCGCGGCAACCTATGCGGCATGGGCAGGGACCGCGATGCTGGCACTCGTCGCGCTCGCCAGTGGCGACGGGCTCGCCGCGCCGCAGGTTTCCGCCAGGGCCTGGATGGCCATCGCCTACCTCGGCGTGATCGGGACTGCCGTTGCCTTCGTGTGGTACTACGAGGGCGTGCACGCGATCGGTCCGGCGGCTGCGGCAGTGTTCATCAACCTCGTGCCGGTGAGTGCGGTGCTGCTCGGCGTCGTGCTGCTCGGCGAGTCCATCGACGTGGCGACGCTTGCGGGCGGTGCGCTGGTGGTCGCCGGCGTCGTCCTGATCAATCGTGCGCCCGCAGCGCGGGGCGATGCGGTCACCGAAGAGGCGCCATGCGGCTGAACGACGAGCAGGCCATGATCCGCGACAGCGTGCGCAGTTTCGCGCAGGCGGAGCTCGCGCCCAATGCCGCGCGGTGGGATCGCGAGCACACGTTTCCGCGGCAGGCCTTGCGCGGCCTGGGCGACCTCGGGGTGATGGGCATCGTGGTGCCGGAGCGCTGGGGCGGCGCGGGGCTGGACTACGTTTCGCTGGCGGTGGCCCTCGAGGAGATCGCCGCGGGCGACGGCGCGACGTCGACGATCGTGAGCGTCCAGAACTCGGTGGTGTGCGGACCGCTGCACGCCTTCGGCACCGATGCCCAGAAGGAGCGCTACCTGATACCGCAGGCCCGGGGCGAGCGCCTCGGCTGCTTTTGCCTCACGGAGCCGCATGTCGGCTCCGATGCCGGCGCGATCACCACCCGTGCCGAGCGGCGAGACGGTGCATGGGTGCTGAACGGGGTGAAGCAGTTCATCACCTCCGGCAAGAACGCCGACCTCGCCGTCGTGTTCGCCGTCACCGACAGGAGCGCGGGCAAGAAAGGCATCTCGGCATTCATCGTCGAGACTGCCACGCCGGGCTACGTCGTGACCCGCATCGAGGACAAGCTCGGACAGCGGGCCTCGGATACCGCGCAGATCACGTTCGACGACTGCGTCGTTCCCGCCGCGAACCTCCTTGGTCGCGAGGGCGAGGGTTACCGCATCGCGCTTTCCAACCTCGAGGCCGGCCGCATCGGCATCGCCGCGCAGGCCGTCGGCATGGCGCGCGCAGCGTTCGAGGCGGCGATCGCCTATGCGCGCGAGCGCGTTGCTTTCGGCAAGCCGATCGCGGAGCACCAGGCCGTCAACTTTCGCCTGGCCGACATGGCCACGCGCATCGAGGCGGCGCGTCAGCTCGTATGGCACGCCGCGGCGCTGCGCGACGCCGGCGAGCCCTGCCTCAAGGAAGCATCGATGGCCAAGCTGTTCGCGTCGGAGATGGCGGAGAGCGTGTGCTCGGATGCCATCCAGATCCACGGCGGCTACGGCTACGTCACCGATTTCCCGGTGGAGCGCATCTACCGCGACGTACGCGTGTGCCAGATCTACGAGGGGACGAGCGACATCCAGCGCCTCGTCATCGGCCGCGCCATCGTGGCATGAGGAGGAGCGAGCCATGACCGCGCCGGCACCGATCGACTTCTACTTCGACTTTTCCTCGCCGTACGGCTTTCTCGCGGCACAGAAGATCGGCGCGCTCGCCGCGAAGCACGGTCGCGCCGTGCAGTGGAATCCCATCCTGCTGGGCGTGGTGTTCAAGCATACCGGCACCGGTCCGCTGACCGAGATTCCGCTGAAGGGCGAATACTCCAAGCGCGATTTCGCCCGCAGCGCGCGCTTCCACGGCTTGCCGCCCTTGCGCATGCCCTCGCGATTTCCAATCCCCACGCAGGTGCCCGCTCGCCTACTCACCTGGGTGAAGCAGGAGGCGCCGGAAAGGGTCGAGACCGTGGCGCTGGCGCTCCTGCGCGCCTACTTCGAGCAGGACATCGACATTTCCGAACCGGCACGTGCCGTGGAGGCCGCCGCGACCGCGGGCGTGGACCCCGACGCGGCACACGCGGCCATCGAGGATCCGGCCATCAAGGCGGCGTTCAAGGCGGCCATGGACCAGGCGCTCGCACGGGGCGTCTTCGGGTCGCCGTATTTCATCGTCGACGGCGAGCCGTTCTGGGGCCTCGACCGCCTGGACCAGCTGCAGCGCTGGCTCGAAACGGGCGGCTTCTGAGATGATCGCGGTTTTCGCTCGAGGTGCGCGGGTGCGCGATGGCTGAGTACGTGCTGCATTGCTTCGCCCAGTCCGGCAACGCCTACAAGCCGGCGCTGATGCTCGCGCTGGCCGGCGCCGACTGGACGCCGCGGTTCGTCGACTATTTCGGCGGCGAGACCCGCTCGCCCGCGTACCGCGCCAAGAATGTGATGGGCGAAGTGCCGCTGCTCGAGCATGCCGGCGAGCTGCTGACACAGTCGGGCGTGATCCTCCACTATCTCGCCGAGCAACTCGGGCAGTTCGGGCCGGCCAGCGATGCCGAGCGCCGCGAGACGCTGCGCTGGATGCTCTACGACAACCACAAGCTCACGAGCTACACGGCAACCTATCGCTTCCTGCGCACGTTCGATGCGAAGCCGGACCCGGCGGTGATGAAGTTCCTGCGCGGCCGCACAGAGGTCGCGTGGGGCGTGTTCGACGCGCATCTCGCCGGCCGTACGTTCGTCGTGAGCGATCGCCTGACGATTGCCGACCTGTCGCTGTGCGGATATCTCTTCTTCGACGACGAGATCGGCGTCGACTGGAACCAGTACCCGAACGTGCGCGACTGGCTGGGACGGATCAAGGCGCAGCCGGGGTGGCAGCACCCGTACGACCTCATGCCGGGCCACCCGCTGCCGGCGCCCGCAGCTTCGCATTAGGGGGCGGAACGTGCCGATCCTGGAGACGCGGCTCAACGTGCGCGACGCGATGTTCGCCGCCAACCGTGATGCCATGGCGGCGCTGGTCGCGGACCTGCGCGCCAAGGTCGCCGAGGTCGAAGGCGGCGGGGGCGAGAGCGCGCGCGCGAAGCACACCGCGCGCGGCAAGCTCCTCCCGCGCGAGCGTGTCGCGCTGCTGATCGATCAGGGGTCGCCGTTCCTCGAGCTGTCGCAGCTTGCCGCCTATGGCATGTACGACGACAACATCGCGTCGGCCGGGATCATCACCGGGGTAGGACGCGTGGCTGGGCGCGAATGCATGATCGTATGCAACGACGCGACGGTGAAGGGCGGGACGTATTACCCGCTGACCGTGAAGAAGCACGTGCGTGCCCAGGAGATCGCGCGCGAGAACCACCTGACGTGCATCTATCTCGTCGATTCCGGCGGCGCCAATCTGCCGAACCAGGTCGACGTCTTCCCGGACCGCGATCATTTCGGACGCATCTTCTACAACCAGGCGACCCTCTCGGCGGAGGGCATCCCGCAGATCGCCGTGGTGATGGGCTCGTGCACCGCGGGTGGCGCCTACGTTCCCGCGATGTCCGACGAGGCGATCATCGTCAAGGAGCAGGGCACCATCTTCCTTGGCGGACCGCCGCTGGTGAAGGCCGCGACCGGCGAGATCGTCGACGCCGAGACGCTCGGCGGGGCCGACGTGCACACGCGCGTGTCCGGCGTCGCCGATCATCTGGCGCAGGACGACGCGCACGCGCTGGCCATCGCCCGACGCATCGTGGGCCACCTCAACCGGCGCAAGCCCGCGGCGCTGGAAGTCGCCGAGCCCGTGCCGCCACGCTACCCGCCGGAAGAGCTGCATGGCGTCATCAATGCCGACAACCGCAAGCCGTACGACGTGCGCGAGGTGATCGCACGCGTGGTGGACGGCAGCGAGTTCGACGAGTTCAAGGCGCGCTACGGCACCACCCTGATCACGGGCTTCGCGCGGATCTGGGGCTATCCGGTGGGCATCGTCGCCAACAATGGCGTGCTGTTCTCGGAATCGGCGCTCAAGGGTGCGCACTTCATCGAGCTCTGCTGCCAGCGTGGCATTCCGCTGGTGTTCCTGCAGAACATCACGGGGTTCATGGTCGGGCAGAAGTACGAGGCGGGCGGCATCGCGCGTGACGGCGCCAAGCTCGTCACCGCGGTGTCGTGCGCGCAGGTGCCGAAGTTCACGATCATCATCGGCGGCAGCTACGGCGCCGGGAACTACGGCATGTGCGGCCGCGCATTCGGTCCGCGGTTCCTCTGGCTGTGGCCCAATGCGCGGATTTCGGTCATGGGCGGCGAGCAGGCAGCCACGGTGCTCGCCACCCTCCGCCGCGATGCCATCGAAGGCAAGGGCGGGCGCTGGTCGACCGAGGAGGAAGAGGCGTTCAAGGCGCCGATCCGCGCACAGTACGAGCGCGAAGGCCACCCGTATTACGCCAGTGCCCGGCTGTGGGACGACGGCATCATCGATCCGGCCGATACCCGCGACACGCTCGGGCTCGCGATCTCCGCGTCGCTCAATCGACCCATCGAGCCGACGCGCTTCGGCGTGTTCCGCATGTAAGGAGCGGCAGTGAAAGCCCCGGCCAGCAAGAAGCCCACCGTCAAGCGGATCGCACGAACCCGCACGAGCAAGCCCGCCACGCCCGCGTCACCGGCCACGATCACCATCGCGAGGCGCGAATCGGTCGCGCTGCTTGCGCTCTCGCGTCCCGACGTGCACAACGCCTTCAATGCAGCGCTGGTCCGCGAGCTGACGGATGCGCTCCTCGAGCTCGACCGGGACGATGCCGTGCGTGCGGTCGTGCTGCTCGGCAGTGGCCGCAGCTTCTGTGCGGGCGCCGACCTCAACTGGATGCGTGAGACCGCCACCTACACGGCAGGGCAGAACCTCGCCGATGCGCGGGCGCTCGCCCGGCTGCTCCATACCCTGGACACGTTGTCGAAGCCGACCATCGCCCGCGTGCACGGCGCCGCATACGGCGGTGGTGTCGGCCTGGTCGCGTGCTGCGACGTCGCCGTCGCGAGCCACGAGGCCGTGTTCGCGCTCTCGGAAGCGAAGCTCGGGATCATTCCCGCGACCATCAGCCCCTATGTGATCGAGGCGATCGGTGCGCGTCAGGCGCGGCGCTATTTCCTGTCGTGCGAGCGCTTCACGGCCGCGGAGGCATTGCGCATCGGCCTGATCCACGACATCGCCTCCCAGGACGAGCTCGATGCGCGTATCAACGGGATCCTCGGCGCCATGCTCCTGGCCGGTCCGGCAGCACAAGCGGCGTGCAAGGAGCTCATCCGGGCCGTGGCCCATCGCGCCATCGATGCGGCGGTCATCGACGATACGGCGAAACGCATCGCGGCCGTGCGCGCGACGCCCGAGGCGAAGGAGGGCATCGGGGCGTTCCTCGGCAAGCGCGCCGCCGCGTGGGTGCCGGACGCACTGCGCAAGTCATGACCCAGGTCCCCGGCATCGCGCAGCTCGACACCTGGCAGCTCATCACGCTGGCCGGAGCCCTCGGCTGGGCGAGCGGCGTGCGCCTGTACGCCGTCCTCTTCGTCGTGGGCGGGCTGGGGTGGCTCGGCCTCGTCGATCTGCCGCGGGGCCTCCAGGTGCTGCAGCATCCCTGGGTGCTGGGCGCCTCGGGTTTCATGGTGGCGATCGAGTTCTTCGCCGACAAGATTCCCGGCGTCGATTCGGTGTGGGATGTGGTGCATACGTTCATTCGCATCCCTGCCGGCGCGGCGCTCGCCGCCAGCGTGTTCAGCGACGCACCCACGGCGGGCACGCTCGCGGCAGCCATCCTCGGTGGCAGTCTCGCCGCGGGCGCGCATTTCGCGAAGACCGGCACCCGCGCGATGATCAACACCTCGCCCGAGCCGTTCTCCAACTGGGCGGCATCCTTCGGGGAAGACCTCGCGGTGGGCACGCTGCTGTGGCTCGCCTTCACGCATCCGGTCGCCGCCGCGATCGTGCTGCTGGTGCTCGTCGCCCTCATGGCATGGCTGATCCCGAAGTTGTGGCGCTTCATCGCGCGGTTCGTGCGGCGGCTGACGGGTGCACGCGAGCCGATTAATGCGGCAGCGGCCGACGCGAGGGAAGGACGGGTGGAACCGCGTGTTTGACCGGATCCTGATTGCCAACCGCGGCGAGATCGCCTGCCGCGTGGCACGCACGGCGCGGCGCCTTGGCGTGCGCACCGTGGCGATCTATTCCGACGCCGATGCCCGGGCAATGCACGTGGCGGCGTGCGACGAGGCGTACCGCGTCGGCCCACCGCCGGCGCGCGAGAGCTATCTCGATGGCGACGCGATCATCGGCATCGCCCGGCGTGCCGGCGCGCAGGCGATTCATCCGGGCTACGGCTTCCTTTCGGAGAACGCCGCGTTCGCCACGGCGTGCGCCGCCGCGGGCCTGACGTTCATCGGGCCACCGCCCCAGGCGATCGCGGCCATGGGCTCGAAGGCCGAGGCGAAGCGCCTGATGAGTGCCGCCGGGGTGCCCGTCGTGCCCGGCTATCACGGCGTCGACCAGGATCACGAGCGGCTCGGCCGCGAGGCCGAGGCGATCGGCTATCCGGTGCTGATCAAGGCGGTGGCGGGTGGGGGCGGCAAGGGCATGCGCGTGGTCACGCGGCGCGACGAATTCGCCGCCGCGCTGGCGTCGGCACGGCGCGAGGCGCAGTCCTCGTTCGGCGACGACCGCGTGCTGCTCGAGCGTTACCTGACCACGCCGCGGCACATCGAGATGCAGGTGTTCGCCGACACCCACGGCAACGTGCTGCATCTTTTCGAGCGCGACTGCTCGGTGCAGCGCCGGCACCAGAAGGTGCTCGAGGAAGCGCCCGCCCCCGGGATGACGAGTGTCACGCGCAAGGCGATGGGCGATGCCGCCATCGCCGCTGCACGGGCCATCGGCTATGTCGGCGCGGGTACGATCGAGTTCATCGCCGACGAGACCTTCGCGCGCGACGGCCGCTTCTACTTCATGGAGATGAACACCCGGCTGCAGGTCGAGCATCCGGTGACCGAGATGATCACCGGCCTCGATCTCGTGGAGTGGCAATTGCGTGTCGCGAGCGGCGAGCGCCTGCCGCTGGCGCAGGAAGCGATCGACATTCGCGGCCATGCCATCGAGGCGCGCATCTATGCCGAGGACCCCGAGCGCGGCTTCCTGCCTTCGATCGGGCGCCTGGCGCACCTGCGCTTCCCGCCTGCGGATGCCGGCGTGCGCGTGGACACGGGCGTGCGCGAAGGCGACGAGATCTCGGCCTACTACGATCCGATGCTCGCGAAGCTCATCGTGCACGGACCCGACCGCGACGTCGCCCTGCATCGCATGACCCAGGCGCTCGCCGGAGTGCAGGTGGCGGGTGTCACGACCAACGTCGCCTTCCTGCGCAGGATCCTCGAGCAGGGCGCCTTTGCGCGAGCGGAGATCGACACGGGGCTGATCGCCCGGCACGAGAAGGAGCTGTTGGCGCCGCCCGCGCCCATCGACGAGCGGGCGCTCGTCGCCCTGGCCCTGCACGACTGCAACATCCTGCGACGGGCGCGCGAACGCGAGCAGCGCACCACCACCGATCCATTCTCCCCCTGGCAGCGTGCCGATGGCTGGTGGCCCAACAGCGCCCGGCCTGCGTTGCTGCTCGAATACACGGATGCCCGCGGGATGCATGCGGTCGCCCTGCGGCGCGATGGCAATGGGTGGCGCGTCACACTGCACGACGGCCGTGTGCTCGATGCGCGCCTCCTGCACGTCGACGGCAGCGATGTATCGCTCCGGCTCGACGGGATCGAGTTCGCGGCAACGGTCGTCGCGCTCGGCGAGGAGCGGCACGTCTACTGCGACGGGCGCGCATGGCGCCTCACCCGCAATGACCGGCTTGCCCACGCGGGCGAGCACGAGGTCGCCGAAGGCCATCTGCGCGCGCCCATGTCGGGCACCGTCGTGGCGGTGATGGTGAAGCCGGGCGAGCGCGTCGCGCGCGGCGCGCCGCTCATGGTGCTCGAGGCGATGAAGATGGAGCACACCATCACCGCAACCGGAGCGGGCCAGGTGTCGGGTGTGCACTACCGGGTCGGCGATCGCGTGCAGGAAGGTGCCGATCTCGTCGATCTCGATGTCGATGCCGGGTGAGGGCGGACGCGGCGTGCGCGTGCTGCTGCGCACGGCGAGCACGCAATCCGGCGCATGGGAAGCGGCGTTTCGCGCGGCCCTGCCCGAGGCGGAGATCGCCGTCTGGCCCGACGTGCCGTTCGCGCCGGATTACGTCGCCGCGTGGAAACCGTCGCCCGAACTTTTCGCACGCGTCGCCCCGCCCAAGGCCGTATTCAACCTGGGTGCCGGGGTCGACGCGCTGCTGCAGCTGACGAACGTTCCCCCTGGCGTGCCGGTGATCCGGCTCGAGGACGCCGGCATGGCGGTGCAGATGGCGCAGTACGTGACGCTCGCGGTGCTCGCGGCACACCGGCGGCGTGACGATTACGCGCGCCAGCAACGGGTGCGGGAGTGGCGCGCATTGCCCTACGTCCCCGCGTGCGAGTTCCCTGTCGGCCTGCTCGGACTTGGCATTCTCGGGCGGGCGTGCGCTGCGGCGCTGGGTCCGTTGGGCTACACGCTGATCGGCTGGAGCCGCACACCCAGGGAGTTGCCGGGCGTCACGACCTTTGCGGGCCCGGAAGGCCTGCATGCATTGCTTGCGCAGGCGCAGGTGCTCGTCTGCCTGCTGCCTTCGACCCCCGAGACGCGCGGTCTCATCGATCGCAGTCACCTGGCACGGTTGCCACGCGGCGCACACCTCGTCAACGTGGCGCGCGGTGATCTCGTGGTCGACGAGGATCTCATCGCGTTGCTCGATGAAGGACATCTCGCCGGCGCGACGCTCGACGTGTTTCGCGAAGAGCCGCTGCCGGTCACGCACCCCTTCTGGCATCATCCCGGGATCGTGCTGACGCCCCACGTGTCGGCGGTGACGCTGGCGCGCGAGTCGGCGGAGCAGGTCGCCGCGAAAATCCGCCAGCTCGAGCGCGGCGAAGCGGTCAGTGGCGTCGTAGACCGTCACCGCGGCTACTGAACGAACCGCAGGATCCCATGCCTTCATCCTCCACATTGCCCACCCGCGTGCGCCTGGTCGAAGTCGGTCCGCGCGATGGCTTGCAGAACGAGCAGGACCATGTCCCGACCGACGTGAAGGTCGGGCTCATCGACCGCCTCACCGCCGCAGGCTTCGCGGCCATCGAGGCGACATCGTTCGTGTCGCCCAAGTGGGTGCCGCAGATGGCGGACGCGGCCGAAGTGATGCGCCGCATCCGGCGCAAGCCTGGCGTGCGCTATCCCGTGCTCACGCCCAACACGAAAGGTTTCGAGGCGGCGATCGCCGCCGGTGCCGACGAGGTCGCGGTGTTCGTGGCCGCATCGGAAAGCTTCTCGCGCCGGAACATCAATTGCACGATTGCCGAGAGCCTCGAGCGCGTTGCACCGATCTTCGCGGCCGCGCAACGGCACGGGGTCGCGGTGCGTGGCTACATCTCGTGCGTGCTCGGCTGCCCCTACGAAGGCGAGGTGCCCATCGCCCGCGTCGCGGAAGTCGCCGCGGCGCTGTTCGGCATGGGCGCGTACGAAGTTTCGCTCGGCGACACCATCGGCGTCGGCACGGCCGGGCGCACGCGGTCACTCTTCGAGGAGGTCATTCGGCATGTGCCGGTGCGCGCGCTCGCCGGCCACTTTCACGATACCTACGGACAGGCGCTGACCAACGTGTATGCCGCGCTCGAGATGGGCGTGGCGACGTTCGACTGCTCGGTCGCCGGGTTGGGGGGCTGCCCCTACGCCAAGGGCGCGACCGGCAACGTCGCCAGCGAGGATGTGCTCTACCTCCTCGATGGACTCGGCATCGAGACCGGGGTCGACATGCGTGCGCTGCGCGAGGCCGGCCGTTTCATCAGCGAGTTCCTGCACCGCGAGCCCGCATCGCGGGTGGCGCGCGCATTGAACGCGCGGGAAGCGGTTGCGTGACCGACGCGACCAAACCCGCGCCTGCGACCGTGCCATCGCCCTGCGTCAGCATCTGCGTTCTGGACCCGGTGACCGGATGGTGCACAGGCTGCGGTCGCAGCATCGACGAGATCGCGGCATGGGGCGCGCTCGACGACGACGCCAAGCGCAGCGTACTGGCGCGCCTTCCGGCCCGGCGGGGCACCTCGAAGGGAGCCGCCGATGGCGAGCATTGACTGGTACTTCGATTTCATCTCGCCATTTGCGTACCTGCAGAGCGAGCGCCTGGAGATGCTCGGCCCCGGCGTGCGCATCCGCTACCGCCCGGTGCTCTTTGCGGCCTTGCTCGACAGCCATGGGCAGAAGGGTCCCGCGGAGATCCCCGGCAAGCGCGCCTTCACGTACCGTTTCTGTGTGTGGCAGGCGAAGGCGCTCGGCATCGCCTTGCGCTTCCCGCCCGAGCATCCGTTCAATCCGCTGCCGCTGCTGCGTCTCGCCATCGCTTGCGATTGCGCGCCCGAGGCGGTGCATCGCATCTTCCGGTTCGTGTGGCGCGACGGCCGCCTGCCCGACCTGCCGATCGAATGGGCGGAGTTGATCGGCGAACTGGACCTGCCCGACGCCGACGCGCGCATCCGCAGTGCCGACGTGAAGGACGCCTTGCGCCGCAACACCGACGAGGCCATCACTCGCGGCGTGTTCGGGGTACCGACGATCGCGATCGGCGATGAGCTCTTCTGGGGCGTCGATGCGACCGCGATGGCCCGCGACTATCTCGCCGCCGGACGGCGTTATGACGACCCTGAGTACGCGCGCGTTTCCGCGTTGCCCGTTGGCGTAATGCGCTCCGCCGTCAAGCCCGCCCGGCGCTGATCGCACCCGTCGCCCCCAGTGCCGCGATCGCGGCATCGTCGTAGCCCGCTTCGCGCAGGATCTCGCGCGTGTGCTGGCCATGCGCCGGCGCCGGCGCGTCGAACGACGGCGCGTTGCCGGTGATGCGAAACGGCGCGCCGAAGGTGGGGCTGCCGTCCGGCATCCGGGGCACCATGCCACGTGCCGCGAACTGCGCGTCCAGCATGGCTTCCTCGAGCCGCGCCACCGGCGTCACGCAGCAGTCGACATTCGCGAAGCGCGCCACCCAGTGGGCGAGCGGCGCCCCGGCGAAGATTGCCGCCAGTGCCGCGCGAGTGCGTTCTCCCCGCGCGCCGGTTGCCCGGCCGAAGGGCGCGAGATCGGGGCGCTGCAGGGTTTCGCACAACGTGCGCCAGAACTTTTCCTCCAACGCGCCCACGGCCAGGTGCCGCCCGTCGGCGGTCGCGTACACGCCATAGCATGGCAAGCCGCCCGTGAGCATGTCCTGGCCACGCGCGAACGTGTGCCCGTGCTCGGCGAGAGCCTGCAGCGGAAACACGTTGTGCGCGAGCACGGCGTCGGCCATCGCCACGTCGATGTCGCGGCCGCGGCCCGTGCGTTGCGCGTCGTACAGCGCGCCGAGAATGGCGATCGCCGGCATGGCCGCGCCGCCGAGGAGGTCGGCGATCTGCAGGTTGGCGAGTGCCGGTGCGCCATCGGCAGTCCCGATCTGATCGAGCACGCCGGCCAGTGCCAGGTAGTTGATGTCGTGGCCGGCGGCTGTCGCACGCGGGCCCTCCTGGCCGTAACCGCTGATCGACGCATAGACGAGGCGCGGGTTGACGGCGCGCACCTCGTCAGGACCGACGTGCAGTGCGCGCACGACACCGGGCCGGAAGCTTTCGACGACGACATCCGCGCTGCGGGCCAGCGCCATGAACGCCCTGCGCCCCGCCTCCTGCTTGAGGTCGAGCGCGATGCTGCGCTTGCCGCGATTGACCAGGGTGAAGAACGCAGCGACCGTTCCCGACGCTCCCAGTGTCCGCGCGTAGTCGCCGGCCCCGGTGTCCTCCACCTTGACGACGTCCGCGCCCATCTGCGCGAGATACAGCGTGCACATCGGCCCCGGCAGGAGCCGCGTGAGATCGAGCACCCGCACGCCAGCCAGCGGACCGTGCGCCGGTTCGGGCGTCGCATTCGCCATACCGCTACAGATCGTCCGGAATGCCGAGCTCGCGCTTGACCGTGCGGGCGACGGCGAGCGCCTGGTCGATGGTCGGTGCGAGGCAGGTCACATGGCCCATCTTGCGGCCCCGGCGCGGCTCACGCTTGCCGTACAGATGCAGCTTGGCCTGGGGATGGCGCAGCACGGCGAGCCAGTCGGGCTCGCGGGGCGTGGTGGCGCGGGCATCCGCGAACCAGATATCGCCCAGCAGATTGAGCATGACTGCGGGCTGATGCTGATGCGTGTCGCCCAGCGGGAGCCCGGCGAGTACGCGTGCCTGCTGCTCGAACTGCGAAGTGACGCAGGCATCGATCGTGTAGTGGCCGCTGTTGTGCGGTCGCGGTGCCATCTCGTTGACGAGCAGCCGCCGGTCCTGCGTGACGAACATCTCGACACACAGTATGCCGCGGTAATCGAGCGCCGTCGCGACCCCGGTGGCGATCGCACGCGCCTGTCCGGCGAGGGCGGGCGTGACGCGCCCGGGCACGATCGACATGTCGAGAATGCCATCGCGATGCCGGTTCTCGGCCACCGGCCACGTGGCCGTGACGCCATCGTCGGCGCGGGCAACGATCACCGACACTTCGCACGCGAGATCCACGAGCGCTTCCAGCACGCACGGCTGGCGCCCCATCGCCGCGAATGCGGCAGGAACTTCTGCCGCCGTGCGTACCCGCACCTGGCCCTTGCCGTCGTAGCCGAAGCGCGCGCTCTTGACGATTCCCGGCACGAGGTGCGGCGCGACGCTGCCGGCGTCTGCCGCGCTCGTCAGCACGGCGAAGGGGACCACTTCGAAGCCATGGGCCGCGAGGAAGGTCTTCTCCCGGATGCGGTCCTGCGCGATCGCGACGCTCTGCGCGTCGGGTGTCACGCGCGCGGTGCGAGCGAGGCGCTCGAGTGCCGCCGCGGGCACGTTCTCGAATTCGGTGGTCGCACCGGACACCAGCCCGCCCAGGGTCTCGAGCGCGGCCTCGTCCAGGTAGCCGGCACGCACATGCCTGTCGGCGACCGTGCCCGCAGGGCTATCGTCACCGGGATCGAGGACGACCACGCGATAGCCGAGACTCTGCGCGGCCATGCAGAACATGCGTCCCAGCTGCCCGCCGCCGAGGAGCCCGAGCCATGCGCCGGGCGGGATCACGCGCTTCAAATCAGGGAGCAGGCTTGGAGGTATCCGGAGGGACATGCATGGCGCGGGCGGCACCCGTCTGCTTCACGCGAAATGCGGCAAGCTTCTTCGCCAGCGCAGGATCGGTGCCGGCGAGCAGCGCAACCGCGAACAATCCGGCATTCGCGGCTCCGGCCTCGCCGATGGCGAACGTCGCGACTGGAATGCCCTTCGGCATCTGCACGATGGAATACAGCGCGTCTTCACCGCGCAGGTACTTCGACGGCACCGGTACGCCAAGCACCGGCACGGTGGTCTTGGCGGCGATCATGCCGGGCAGGTGCGCCGCGCCGCCGGCCCCGGCGATCACGCAGCGCAAGCCGCGCGGCAGCGCATCCTCGGCGTACTCGAACATGTCGTCAGGCATGCGATGCGCGGATACGACGCGCGGTTCATAGGCGACGCCGAACGCGTCGAGCTGGGCCGCGGCATGCCGCATGATGTCCCAGTCGCTGTCGCTGCCCATCACCAGCCCCACGAGGGGCGCCGGCTTGCGTTGTGCCATGGTCCCTCCGGAGCATTGTCCCGTTCGCGTTGTTATGTGGCACGGCGACGGATGGTGCGCGCGATTCTAACAGCCCCCTCCCGGGCACGTCACTGGAACATGGCTCGCCGGAGGTCCCGGCGTGAGCGCTGCGGCATGCCCTCCGTGGCGGTGAAGTCGTGCGCCGGTCGGCGCGTTCGCCGCCTGTCGCGTTATTCATTGCATGTGGACAACGGCTCCCCGAAAATGACGGCATCCGATCCAACGGACTGTTGCCACATCGTGCTGCGCCTCGCTTTCCTGCTGCTCCTCGTGTTTGCGAACACCGCCCCGGTGCGCGCGGACGCCGATGGGGATTTTCTCGCCGCGCGTACGGCGTTCGAGCGCGGCGAGCGCTTCCGCCTCGACCAGCTCGCACCCCGGCTGACCGGCCACCCGCTGGAGGCTTATGTTGATTTCTGGCGCCTGAAGCTCGGCATCGACAGCGCGTCCGATGAGGAAGTGCGCGGATTCCTGCAGCGCTACCCGGGGAGCGTCCTCGCCGATCGTTTGAAGAACGACTGGCTGAAGTCGCTGGGCAAGCGCGGGCAGTGGACCACCTTCGGCACCGAGTACGTTGCCGAGAGCAGCGACGACATCGAGCTCACCTGCTTCGGATTGCAGTACCGGCGCCAGAAGGAGCCCGAGGCAGCACTCGCTGCCGCGAAGCCGCTGTGGTTCACCGGCAGCTCCACCCCGGAGGCTTGCCAATCCCTCTTCGACACGCTCATCGGCCGCAACGAGATCACGGTCGAGGACCGTCGCACGCGCCTGCGGCTGGCCGTGGAGGCCGGCAACCTGCGGCTCGCGCAGGCGCTCGGGCCGGAGCTGCCGCCGCATGACCGCGTTACCCTGCGCGAAATGGCGCACGTGGAGCGCGATCCCGCGCGGTCCCTCATGCAGGGCGAGTTCCGCTGGAAGGAGCGCGGGGGCCAGGAGCTTGCCCTGTATGCGCTCGAGCGGGCCGCCCGCACCGATGCCGCCGGTGTCCGAGCCGCGTGGGAAAAGCAGCGCGCGCGCCTCGCGCCCGCCGACCGGCTGTACGGGAACGCCCGCATCGCGTATCACGCCGCGCGACAGTTGCTGCCGCAGGCCAACGACTGGTTCCGCGAGGCCGAAGGTGCGCCGCTGTCGGACGCGCAGCATGCATGGCGCGTGCGCGCCGCGTTGCGCGTTCAGGCGTGGAGCGATGTGCTGAAAGCCATCGACGCCATGCCCCCGGCACTCGCCGACGATGCCGCATGGCGGTACTGGAAGGCGCGTGCGCTCGCCGCGACGGGCAAGGAAGCCGATGCCGCGGCGCTCTACGGAGCACTCGCCACCGGACACCAGTTCTACGCCCTGCTCGCCGCCGAGGCTCTCGGCAAGGGCTCGGGCAAGATGCAGGAGCCGCGCAGCACGTCGGGTCCGCCGGTCACCGCCGAGGCACTGGCCGCTTTTGCGGGCCGGCCGGATGTGCGGCGCGCGGTAAAGCTCGCCGAGCTCGACCTGCGCGCCGAGTCGCAGCGCGAGTGGTATTACGCGGTGCGCACTCTCGACGACGACCATCTGCTGGTCGCGGCCGAGTATGCGCGCCGGCTCAATCTTTATGATCGTGCGATCAACACGGCGGAGCGCACGAACGCGCGCCATGACTTCCAGCTGCGCTACCTCACCCCGTATCGCGACGAGTTCGCCGCGGCCGCGCGCGAGCAGTCCGTCGACGAGGCGCTGCTGTTCGGGTTGGCGCGGCAGGAATCGCGCTTCAATGCCGGCATCGTGTCCTCCGCCGGAGCGGTGGGACTCATGCAACTCATGCCGGCCACCGCACGGTGGGTCGCGAAGCAGCTGGGCCGCGCCGATTACGCGTCGCGCGACATCAGCGACGTGAAGGTCAACACGCAATTCGGCGCGTTCTACTTCAAGTACTGGCTGGAACGGCTGGAGCGCCTGCCGGCGCTTGCGGCCGCTGCGTATAATGCAGGTCCCCGGCGTGCGCAGGCCTGGCGCGCCCCGGCACCCCTCGAGGGTGCCATCTGGGTCGAGACGATCCCGTTCAACGAAACGCGCGATTACGTGAAGAAAGTGCTGGCCAACGCCGTGTTCTATGCGCGCGAGCTCGATCAGCCCTATGTGTCGCTGACGACGCGCCTCGGCGTCATTCCGGCGCGTGACGCCGTCGGCGCAGCGCTCGCGTTGCGCTGATCGGCGGGGCAAAGCCGGCATGGCGACGAACACCGTCCTGATCGTCGGGGGCAGCGGCTTCGTCGGCCGCTACGTCATCAACCGGCTCGTGGCGCAGGGACACCGTGTGCTCGTGCCGACCCGCCACCGCGACCGCGCGCGGCATCTGTTCCTGCTGCCGACGGTGGACGTGATCGAGACCGATGTCGGCGACCCGACGGTGCTGGCGCGCCTCGCGTCGGGCGTCGACGCGGTCATCAATCTCTCCGGCATTCTCCACGAGACGCGCCAGCAGAGCTTCGAGGCGGTGCATGTCGAGCTCGCGCGTACGATCGTCGAGGTGTGCAAGGCGGGCGGCGTGCGGCGCCTGCTGCACATGAGTGCGTTGCATGCCGACGCCGAGGGGCCAAGCCGCTACCTGCGCAGCAAGGGCGACGCGGAGGCCGTCATCGCGACCTCCGGCCTCGACTGGACGATCTTCCAGCCCTCCGTCATCTTCGGGCGTGAGGACGGCTTCCTCAACATGTTCGCCCGGCTCGGGCGGTTGCTGCCGGTGCTGGCGCTGCCCAACGCCAACGCGCGCTTCCAGCCCGTCTACGTGGGCGACGTGGCGGAGTGCTTCGTGCGCGCGCTGCACGAGGACGGCACCGTCAACCAGCGCTATCCGTTGTGCGGACCCAAGGTGTACACGCTGCGCGAGCTCGTGCGCTACGTGGGCGAAACCACCGGCAACGTGCGCCCGATCGTGCCGCTGGGCCGTGCCCTCGGCACGCTGCAAGCGGGCATGCTCGAGCATCTGCCCGGCAAGCTCATGACACGCGACAATCTCGCCTCGATGCGCAAGGACAGCGTCTGCGATTGTGCCTTCCCGGCGGTGTTCGGGTTCGCGCCGACCGCGCTCGAGGCGATCGCACCAGCGTATCTCGCACCCGAGTCGATCCGCAGTCGTTACGACGCGTATCGGAGCCAGAGCGGCCGCTAGCGCACCTCGCCGGGAGCCGGCGGGCGTCCGCGATGATGCGCGGCACTGTCGAGGAGCACCATGCGGGCGCGGAGCCCCAACGTGAAGATCTACCGCGTCGGCGGCTCGGTGCGCGACGAGCTGCTCGGGCGCACGGTCGTCGATCGCGACTGGGTGGTCGTCGGGGCAACGCCCGAGATGCTGATCGCCTCGGGCTTTCGTCCCGTCGGCCGCGATTTTCCCGTCTTCCTCGATCCGGACACCAATGAGGAGCACGCCCTCGCGCGCACGGAGCGCAAGCATGGCCGCGGCTACCGCGGCTTCGAGTTCTTCGCGTCCCCCGACGTCACGCTCGAAGAGGATCTGCGGCGGCGCGACCTGACCATCAACGCGATGGCGCGCGGTCCGGACGGGATACTGATCGATCCCTTCGGCGGTGCGCGCGATCTCGCGGCCGGCATCCTGCGCCACGTGTCGCCGGCGTTCGCCGAAGATCCGCTGCGCGTGCTGCGGGTGGCGCGCTTTGCCGCACGCTTCGACTTCACCGTCGCTCCCGAGACGGAAGCGCTGATGCGCGCCCTTGCCGACTCCGGCGAGCTCGCCGAGCTGTCACCCGAACGGGTATGGCAGGAGCTCGCGCGCGGCCTCACCGAACCGTATCCGTCGCGCATGCTGGCCGTGCTGCGGGAGTGCGGCGCCCTCGCGCAGGTCCTGCCGGAAGTGGATGCGCTGTATGGGGTACCGCAGCCGCCCGCGCATCATCCCGAGTTCGACACCGGCGTGCACGTCGCGCTGGCCCTCGATTACGGCGCGCGGCGGGGCTATCCGCTCGCGGCGCAGTACGCGGTGTTGACGCACGATCTCGGCAAGGCGATCAGCCCGCGCACGGACTGGCCGAAGCATCGCGCGCACGAAGTCCGCAGCGTGCGGCTCGCGGCACGGATGTCGGAGCGGTTGCGCGTTCCCGTCGACTGCCGCGATGGTGCGCGCCTGGCGGCGCGCTGGCACGGCGTGGTGCATCGCGCACGGGAACTCCGCCCGGCGACGCTGCTGGATCTCATCACGGAAGCCGACGCCTTCCGGCGGCCCGAGCGCCTCGAGATCCTCCTGCTCGCCTGCGCTGCCGACGCGTGCTCGCGGCCCGGTCATGGGGCGTACCCTGCGGCAGACCTCGTGCGCGAAGCCTTCGCGGTGGCGCGCAGTGTGGACGCGGGCGCGATCGCCCGCGCGGTGATGAATCGGCCCGTCGGCACACAACCGGACGCCATCGCCAGTGCCGTGCGCGGCGCCCGTCTCAAGGCTATTCGCGTGTGGAAAGCGGGGCGAAATGCCCGCCCAAGCGGCGAGACGCCTGGCAGCGGATCAGCGTCTGCGGCGAGCAATCCCGCCTGAGCACGGGAGTGTCCCGCGCTCGCCTCAGACGCGGTAGGCCACCGCTTTCATCATGCTGGCCGCGAGACGCATCACGCCCTTGAGCGGCAGCGGCAGGTCCTCGGCGCCGGCGGCGAGCGCCATGGCGCCATGACGCGCCTCGTCGTCGCGCATCTGCTCGACGATCGCGCGGCTCTTGCTGTCGCCGGGCGGGAGATCCTCCATGTGGCCGGTGAGGTGCTCCTCGACCTGACGCTCCGTTTCGACCACGAAGCCGAGATTCCTGCGATCGCCGGCGAGCCCGGCCGCGATGCCGATTGCGAACGAGCCGGCATACCAGACGGCATTGAGACGCGAGGTACGCTGGCCGAGCTCCGCAAGACGCGACTGCGTCCACGCGAGATGCTCCTCTTCCTCGCGCGCCGCCTGCGCGAAGCGCGCGCCGATCGAGGGGTCGCGCGCAACGACCGCCTGTGCCGCGTAGAGCGCCTGGGCACAGACCTCACCGGTGTGGTTGACGCGCATGAGGCCGCCGGCATGCCGGCGCTCCTCGGGTGTGAGCGGGGTGTCGGGGAGATCACTGCCGGGAATGGGCCGTGCGCTGGCGGCAACCCCCGAAAGCGTTCGCAGGGCACGGTCGAAGCCGATGATGAGCGAGTCGGTGATCATGCCCCGATGTTACTACCATCGAGTCGCACCAGCCCGGGGGCCCCGCAGCGAGGCTGACGCCGCCTCGTGACCGTGGAGCGCACGCAAAAAAACGGGCGCCCGAAGGCGCCCGATGATCACTTTAAACCAGTTGCGAGTATTGCCTTGCTCGAGCGGGCCTGTTCTTAGAAGAAGTGGACCATGCCGAGCATCCAGCCTTCGGGCTTGCCGCCGATGCCGATCGGGTAGGCGTTGATGTTGAACGAGTAGGAAGCGTTCGCCTTGTTGTCCAGCTTGACGTAGCCGGCGTACATCAGCGTGCGCTTGGACAGCGGGTACGTGTAGGAGAGCTCCCACTGGTTCGACGACGTGTCCGAACCCTTGGCGAGACCGCCGATGCGCGTGCCGTTGGCCGCCGAGCCCTTGCCATCTTCAGCGTGACCGTAGAACGCGTACCACGTGCCCGTGCCCATCGGCACCGTCAGGCCCACGCCCCACATGTCGCGCTTGAGGTCGCCCGACGGCGTATCGTACTTCGTCGATTCGTACACCACGCTCGGGCGCACGAAGCCGAAGTTGTAGCCGGCAGCGATCGTCCACGAATGGTCGTCGAGGTTCGCGCCGCGCACGTCCTCGTTGGCTTCATACGCGGTGCCGATCTGGATCGGGCCGTTGTTGTAGTACAGGCCGGCGGAAACCACGCCTGAGTTACTGACCGGCGTGCCTTCCAGCGTCGAGTACTGGATGCTGCCCGTGAAGCCCGACATGTTCGGCGAATCGTAGCGGATCGAGTTGCTGAGGCGCGCGTCGAAGCCGCCGGCGGTCTTGGCGATGGGACCCTGCGCCCACAGAGCCGCGGTCGACAGGATCGAGGTCGTCAGAGTGGGGGAATTGCCGAAGATCGGGTGAATGTCGTCGTACGGGGCCAGGAAGTTACCCATCTTGAAGGTACCCCAGCTGCCCTGCAGGCCGACGAACGTTTCGCGGCCGGCCAGCGTGCCGCCGCCGGCATCCCCGTTGATCGAGGATTCGATCTGGAAGATGGCATTCAGGCCGCCGCCGAGCGACTCGGTGCCGCGGACACCCCAGCGCGAGGAGTTCGAGCTCAAGCGGAAGACGTGCGGGTTGGTGCCGTTGGCCTGCTTGCCGGACACGATTTCCATGTCCACGTTCAGGCGACCGTACATGGTGACGTTCGCGGTTTGCGCCTGCGCTGCCATCGGCAGCGCGAACGCGCCGGCGATCGCGAGAGCGACGAGCTTCTTGTTCATGGAGTCTCTCCTCTAACTAAAGAAATTGGCAAGTCTGACCAGCTGTTGCCCCTGCCATCGGAAACGCCTTCTCAGGATGTCGAGAAGTTGAGTGCATTGTGCCAAAGCGCGGAACGGCGAGGCAAGGCAAACCCCGGCCGGGGGGGAAGACGCTGCTGTCATGTTGCTAAAACGCGACAGGGGGCGCCTGTGGCGGGCCCGGAATGCCATTCAAAAACACGCCGTAAGGTGCTGAGAGGGCGGGTTTATTTTACGTTTCCTGAGTTCTTACCGGCCGGCCGGGGTGAAGCGGCCTAAAATGGCAGCTTTTGGGCCGTTTGATCGCCACAGAGCCCGCAGCGCCCGATTGCGAACAAGGCGCGCCACGTCGCCCGACCCCGTGCATTCCCCGCCATCCGACCTTCTCGGCGCAACCATTGCTGCGGCGCTGTCCGCGCTGGCGATCGTGCTGCTGCTCCGCCATCGCGCACGGCTTCCGCATGCGGCGCCGAATGCACGGTCCCTGCACCGCCGCCCGGTGCCGCGTGTTGGCGGCCTGGCGATCTGGGCCGGCTGGGCGCCGGTCGCGCTCCTCGGCCCCGCCGGGACACCGGGGGGCGTTATCGCATGGCTGTCCTGGCTGGCGCTGGTGCTGGTCTCGTGGCGCGACGATCGCACCGCATTGCATCCCGCGCTGCGGCTGGCGGTGCATGGCGCCGCGGCAGTCGTGACCGCCATGGCGCTGATCGACGACGCGCGCTCGCACGCGGCGCTGGCGGCATTCGTCGCGCTCGCGATCGCCTGGAGTGCGAACGCGTTCAATTTCATGGACGGATCCGATGGCTTGGCCGCGGCCATGGTCATCGTCGGTTTTGCGGCGTATGCGCTCGGCGCGGGAACGACGGGCTGGAGTGCCGGTTACTGGACGCTCGTCGCCGCCACCGTGCCATTCGCCCTCGCCAACGCGCCGCCGGCGCGCTTGTTCCTCGGCGATTGCGGCGCGGTTCCGCTCGGCTTCCTGGCTGCGGCGTGCGGGGCCGGCGAATGGCTGCGCGGCAGCTGGCCGGGCTGGTTCCCTGTGCTCGTGTTCCTGCCGTTCCTGGCGGACGCGACGCTGACGCTGCTCCGGCGCCTGGCGCGCGGCGACCGGGTGTGGGAGGCGCATCGCGAGCACTTCTATCAGCGCCTGCATCAGCTGGGCGCCGGCCATGCCGGCACGCTTGCGATCTATGCCGGCCTGATGATCGCCACCGCCGGCACGGCGTTGTGGACGCTCCATGTCGAACCCGGCTGGGGCTGGGCCGTCTTAGCGTCGTGGTGCCTCGTGCTCGGGGTGTTGTTCCTGGTCATTGACTATCATTGGCAGCGGCGGGCTCCTCCCTTCCCATGAAACCTCCCCAGAACTGGCGGGCCTGGCTGGCTTTCGCGCACGACGTCGCCGCGGCGGGCGTGGCGTGGCTCGCGATGTACTGGCTGCGCTTCAATCTCGACGAGCATGTGCCGTATCTCACGGACATGCTGTGGACGCTCGCCTGGATCATGCCGCTGCAGGGGGCGATCTTCCTGGCGTTCGGCCTTTACCGTGGATTGTGGCGCTTCGCGAGCCTGCTCGATCTCCAGCGGATCGTGCTCGCCGCGGCGCTCGGCGCCGTCCTGGTGCCGCTGATCGTGGTGATGCTGCGCATGCAGACGATCATCCCGCGCAGCGTGATCATCCTTTATCCGCTGGTGCTGATCTTCCTCATGGCAGGCAACCGCTTTGCCTATCGCATCTGGAAGGAGCATCGCCTGTACAGCCCGCTGGCGGCCCTCGGCGAGCCCGTGCTGATCATCGGCGCCGGGGAGGCGGGCGCGCGCCTTACCGCGGAGCTCGCGCGCAGCCGGCAATGGCGGGTCGTGGGTGCGCTCGACGACGATCCGGCCAAGCAGGGCCGTCTCCTGCGCAACGTGAGCGTGCTCGGCCCGATCGCGGAGCTGCCCGCCTGGGCACGGAAGTACGACGTGCGCAAGGTCATCATCGCGCTGCCCTCTGCCGCGCACGGCGTGCGGCGCCGCGTAGCGGAGATCTGCGCGCGCAGTGGCCTCGAAGCGCTCACCGTGCCTTCCTACGAGGACCTCATCAGCGGCCGGTCCGTGCTGACCACCATCCGCAACGTGGAGGTCGACGATCTCCTCGGACGCGATCCGGTGGTGCTCGACAGCGCCGGCATCGGCGAATGGCTCGGCAATCGCGTCGTACTGGTCACCGGAGCGGGTGGGTCGATCGGCGCCGAGCTGTGCCGGCAGATCGCGCGGTTCCGGCCGGCGAAGCTCGTGCTCCTGGACGTCTCGGAGGCGGCGGTCTACGAAATCCAGATTGCGCTCGCCGACATGTTCCCGCAATTGCCGCTCTCTCCGGTCGTCGGCGACGTCAAGCACGTGGCGCTGGTGGAGAAGGTGCTCGATGACGAGCGGCCGAACGTCGTGTTCCACGCGGCGGCGTACAAGCACGTGCCGCTGATGGAGGAGGCCAACGCGTGGCAGGCGGTGCGCAACAACGCCTACGGGACGTGGGTGCTGGCGCGCGCGGCGGTGCACGCGAAGGTCGAGAAATTCGTGCTGGTGTCGACCGACAAGGCTGTCAATCCGACCAGCGTCATGGGGGCGTCGAAGCGCATGGCCGAGATCGTTTGCCAGAGCCTGCAGGGTGCCGGGACGCAGTTCGTGCTGGTGCGCTTCGGCAACGTGTTCGGCAGCGCCGGCAGCGTGATTCCGCGCTTTCGCGAGCAAATCGTGCGCGGCGGCCCCGTGACGGTGACGCATCCGGAAATCACGCGCTTCTTCATGTCGCTCTCCGAGGCGACGCAATTGCTGCTGCAGGCGGCGCTGCAGGGCAAGGACGGCGAGATCCTCGTCCTGGACATGGGTGAGCCGGTGCGCATCGTCGACCTTGCGCGCGACCTGATTCGCTTGTCGGGTGCCGATCCCGAGCGCATCGCCATCGTCTTCACGGGGCTGCGGCCGGGCGAAAAGCTGTACGAGGAGCTGCTGGCCTCCGAAGAGGCGACGCTCCCCACGACCCATCCCAAACTGCGCATCGCCCAGGCACGCACGGCGAACAGGGACGCGGTCGGCCAGATGATCGCGTGGTGCGAGCGCGACCGCATCGCCGACGTCGCCGAGGTGCGCGCGCGGCTGCGCGCCTGGATTCCCGAGTACGCACCACCGGCGGGTGCTCCGGTGCAGCCGATTGCGACGGGAACGGGCGCCGAAGGTGTGGCCGCGCCGTTGCCTCTGCGCGCACCCCGCCGGCGCTAGCCCGTTTCCGGCGTTGCGGCGGGTTCCTCCGCGCGCTCGAGGCGTGTGCCCCATCCTATCAGCAGCGCATTCAACGCGAAGAACTGCTTGGCGTTCGCGCGGAACAGGAAATCGTCCGTCAGGTTCTTCATGACGAACCCGGCGAGCAGCGCGAGGCCGATGATGCCGACGACCGCGAGCGCATCACCCGGGGCGCGAAAGAATTGCACGTAGCGCCACGTGAGTGCGCCCAGCATTGTCAGGAAGAGCGCAAGACCGATGGCGCCGGTCTGCAGCCACTGGCTGCCGAAGAGATTGTGTGCGTGCCACAGCAGCGGATCGCCGAGCTCGCTGCGCAATTGGCTCGCCAGGATGGCGCGGCCGAAACCGAAGCCCGTCCACGGCCGCATGCGGATGTGCGCGACCATGTGCTCCCATAGCGCGAGACGTGGATCGTCCGCGAGGGTCTGCGCGATCGGCGTGTCCGGCGGAAAGAACGCCTCCGCCTTCTCGCGCGCGGCGTCTGCGAACAGTGCGGCGACGGTGACGACCAGCAGGAGCATCAGCGGGAGCAGCCAGCGCATGCGCAGGCTTGCGGATGCGCCGCGCCAGCGCAGCGCACCCAGCCCGCCGATCACCCCCATGGCGACCGCGAGCGCAACCCACACCATGCGATTGTCCGAAATGCGCGCCGTGGCCAACACCAGGACCATCAAGGCCGCGGCGATGGTATAGGCGCGCCGGTTGACGCCGAGTCCCGCGGGCGGCGGCAGCAGCAGGGTGACCAGGAACGGCGTGAGCAGCACCAGGTACGTGGTCCATGGCCCCACGCCGAGATGCCAGCGTCCGGGATTCCATCCCCACGGCGAGAACTGCAGCAAGACCGCGAATGTCGCGGCCAGCGCGAACACGGCGAGCAGGGACTTGAGCACGATCCGCCATGCGCGCGCATCGGCTGCGGCCACGTACACCATCAGCACGAGCACCGTGTTCCACATGATCTCGCCGCGCCATTGGTTCTCGCTGTAGCCCGGCCGTTGCGACCACAGCAGCGACGCCGTGCACCATGCGCACCAGGCGACGAATGCCGCCATCAGGAACTTGCCCGGGGAGGGGACGCGCGGACCGGCGTTGCGCAGCCCGGCGACGACGATGAAGATCGCGCACAGGCCACCGACGCTGAGCGACAGGCTGCGCCAGAAATTCAGCGCGTTCGTGGTCAGCAGCGCGACGTAGAGTGCGGCGGACGGGAGGAGCCAGCGATTACAATGGGCGAGCATGAAGGGGCCCCGCAGAGCAGGGGGCGCGCGATTGTACCGTCCGTCGCGGCAAGGCCTTCCTCGCTGCGCGCGAGAACCGCGCGTTCCACCCTTGAAAATCCTCTTCATCAAGCGCGACAAGCTGGGCGATCTGCTGCTGACCACGCCGGCATTCGCCCACGTCCGCGCCCAGTTGCCGCAGGCCGAGATCCACCTGCTGGCCAACGACTACAACGCCTGGGTCGCCCGTGATCATCCGGCGCTCACGCGAACGTGGGTCTATCCGCGGGTGCGCCACGCGGGACGGCTGCGGCTCGGAGCGGCGATCGCCTACCCGCGCCTCGCGTGGGCATTGCGCCGGCAGCACTTCGACTGGGCGATCGTCGCCGGTGGCGACGAGTCGCCGCGCGGCATCGAGCGTGCGTTGGCCATCGGCGCCCGCCGGGTGGTCGCCTACGCCGCCGATCCGCAGAAGTACGGCCCGCGCCTCACCGATCCCCTGCCACCAGCGTCGGGCCACGAGATCATGCGCATGCTGCACGAGCTCGCGCCGCTCGGCATTGCCGCGCCTGCGCAGCCACCCGCTCCGGAATATCGGCTGCCCGCATCGGGTCACGCGTTCGCGCGGGCGTGGCTGCGTGAGCGGGGGCTGACGCCGGGCTCCTTCATCGTGCTCGGGCTGGGCGCGCGCCGCGCGAAAAAACAGCCCGCGGCGGAGCAGATCGTGCGCTGGACCGCGCACTGGCATGACGCGTGGGGCCTCGCGACCGTGTTCATGTGGACGCCCGGCCAGAGCGACAATCCGCTCTATCCGGGCGACGACGACATCGCGGCGCCGGTGCTCGCGCGGGCATTGCCGCACCTGCACCCGTTCCGCGGTCCCATTCCCGAGGCGCTCGGTCTCGTGTTCAATGCACGCACCTCGGTGTTCCCCGACTCGGGACTGATGCATTTCGCGGCGGCGAGCCCCGGCGGGGTCCTGGGCTTCTTCGCTGCACCCGAGGATTCGGCGCCGGCGGCGCGGTGGGCGCCGACAGGGCCGCGCGCCCGGTGGATCGAAGCGCCGCGCGCGGTGAGCGAGCTCGACGACACCACCGTCATGGCGGCGCTGTCACCGCTCGTGGTGGTTCCCGTGCCGGCCGTGACCGCGGCGCGCTCGGGGCTGGATGCATGACACCGCGCGCGATTGCCTGAAGGCGTCGCGCGGCGCATCAGTCCGGCGGTTCGGCGGCCTTGGCGCGGCGCAGGTACGGGTTGAGTTTCTCGTCGTTGTACATCTTGAACTGGCGATAGATGCGCCAGAACGCGCGCCCCTGCGCGGCGCGCTCGAGCAGCGTGTCGAGGCAGCGCGCGAGGTCCGCGCGCTGCACCTCGAGCCGCGCATGCTTTTGCGCGCACGCATCGCGCAGCGCAGCCTCCGCGTCCGGCCGCGCTGCCGCGAGTCCCATGTGATGGATTTTCAACGCGAGGATCGACAGGCGGTCGATGATCGCACCCGCGGTCTCCGAGTTGTGCCAGGCGTCTGCCGCCGGCTCGACCTTGCGCAGGCGAGCGAGCAGCGTCTCGTCGATGCGCTCGATGGCATCGTTGCGGAGCTGGTTGTAGCGATCGATGGCGCGCTTGTTCGCGACGATCTCGGCGTCGGGAACGTCGCGCCGCCGCGCCAGATCTTCCTCGTCCCACAGCAGGTGGTTGAAGCGGTGATTGGCCTCGATCACCGCCCACGGACCGCTTTCGTGCCGCGGTGACTGCGTGCTCCAGCCACCGGTGGCCACGGCGGTGTCGTGAAACACGATCAATTCGTGGGCCGGCACGTCGGCAAAGAGAAATGGGCTCATGACGCGGTCCTCAGCAGGTCGTCGATGGCCGCGACCACGGCGTCGGTGCCGATCGCGTGCATGCAGCGCGGCTCGGCGCACTCGCGAGTGGTGCGTCCGCAGCGCCGGACCCAGGCCAGCTCGCGCCGGAACAGCACGCGCTGGTCGCGGCATGGAAACGCGTCGATCGTGACCGCGCGGTAGGGCATGTCCTGCCAGAAGTCGCCGGCGCCGCAGATCACTGCCGATCCGGGGCCGAAGAGCGTCGCGGTCGGCGTCGCGGTGAGCCGCCCCATGTGTGCGACGCCGGTATCGGGGCACACGAGGACGCGGGCACCGGCCACGAGCCGCCATAGCTGCGCGAGGCTGAGATTGCCGGCGTACTGCGCTTCGCTGTGTCGGGGAGTGCACGCGGCGATCGCACTTTCCTCGCCGCGTCCGGCGGACCAGACCGGCGTCAGACCGCGCTCCGCGAGCGCGTCGGCGACTGCCCGCCAGCGCTCGGGCCGCCATTGCTTGAGGGGCGAGCTCGCGCCGACGTGCACCAGGGCGTACGGCGTGCGCGGCATGTCGAACGTCGGTGCCGGCGGCGCCGGCCAGTCGCCGGCACGGTAGCGTGGCGGCGGCGGGCCGGCAACGAGTTGCGCCGCCATGTCGCCCCATGCCATCGGCAGATCCGAATACGGCACGAGCGCGTCGACGGGAATGTCCTTGGTGCGCGGCCGATCCCCGGCGAAGGCGATGATCCATCGCGTGCGCATGGCGGCGGCAAGCCACGCGAACCGGTTGTCGCCGGGCACGAGCGCGAGATCGAACGGCGCCTCTTCGAAAAGCAGCGGGTTCCGCTCGCGCGGGTTCCAGGGCAGGGCGCGCACCCCGAAGGGCCTGCCGTCGAAGAGCGGCGCAATGGCCGTCGCAGTCGTGGTGACGATCTCCGCAGACGGGTACTGCGCACGCAGCTTCGCGAAAAGCGGCGCCAGCATCAGCGTGTCGCCGAGCAGCAGGTGATGTGCAACCAGAATCCTGCGCGGCGCGACAGGGGCATGGCGCCCCCTTGCGCCGCGGGCGACGAGGGCGCGCGCGACGACTTCGGTGCGCCCGCGCAGACGGCTGCCGGTCCTGGATCGCGGCATCACCGCGGTGCCACTCCGGCGCCAGTACCACGCTGCGCGACGGCAAGACGGAAGACGCGCTCCATGCGGTCGAGCATGGCGTCGAGGGTGTATTTCGCCGCGACCTCCGCGCGCGCCGCCTCGGCGATGCGCTGGCCGAGTGCGGGGTCAGCGAGCAGGCGATCGATCGCGCGTGCGAGCGCCGGTGCATCCTGCCGCGGCGCGATCAGCGCGGTCACCTCGTGCGTGGCAATCTCGGGAATGGCGCCGGCGTCGGTGGTCACGACGGGCACGCCCGAGAACATGGCCTGCAGCATCGCCTGCGGCACGCCCTCGTTGGCGTAAGACGGCAGCGCGAACACGTCCAGGGCGGCAAGCCACGGCGCGACGTCATGCTGGTGCCCGACCAGCAGCACGCGACCGGTGAGCCCGAGCATGCGCACCTGTGTGCGCAGCGCATCGGCCTGCGGACCATCGCCCACGATGACCAGGCGTGCGTCGCGGTCACGAAGCAGCGGCACGGCGTCGATCAGGAAGCGATGGCCCTTCCAGCTGCGCAACGTGGCGACGATCCCGATCAGCGAACCGGCGGGCGGCAACCCGCATTGCGTGCGCGCGGCCGCTCGGGACCATCGTCCATACGCCTGTGGATCGATGCCGGTGGGAACCGAATCCACCCGCTCGGGAGCGATGCCGTTGTCGCGGATCAGTTGCTCGCGCAGCATGTCGCCCGTCGTGACGATGCGCGTGGTGGCGCGCCGATACAGCCACCGCGTTGCCGCATTGTCGGGCACCGGCACCGAGACGTGCCGCGTGCGCACGACGGCCGCTCCCGGGCGCATCATGGCCACTGCGAGGGCGCCGAGCCACGCGTCGGTCGAGCTGTGGGCATTCACGACGTCGACCGGCGCATCGCGCAACGCGTGCCACAGGGCCGCGATGCCTGCCGGCGCCTTGCGCCCGATGGGCAGCGTCGCGAGCGGCACGCCGTAGCGCGACGCCTCGGCCGCGATGCGCGCGTCGGGAGGACAGTAGAGAACGACCTCGTGCCCGCGCGCACGCAGGCCCGCGGCTTCGGTCAGGATGCGGATCTCCTGGCCACCCCATCCCCGGGAAGCCTCCGTGTGCGCGATGCGTAGCGGCCGTTCACCGGTTGTCGCGCTCACGGTGCAACGGCGGCCGGCGGCGCCTCCATGGCGGCAGGTGCCATGCTGAACTGGATGCGATGCAGCTTCGCGTACAGGCCGCCGTGCGCGAGCAGCTCGGCGTGCGTCCCTTGTTCCACCACCCGGCCCGCGTCCATGACCACGATGCGATCGGCATTCTCGATCGTCGACAGCCGGTGCGCGATGACGATGGTCGTGCGGCCCTCCATCAGCGTCTCGAGCGCGGCCTGCACCTGGCGCTCGGACTCCGAATCGAGCGCCGACGTGGCTTCATCGAGGATCAGGATCGGCGCATCCTTCAGCAGCGCGCGGGCGATGGCGATCCGCTGCCGCTGGCCGCCCGACAGGCGCACGCCGTTCTCGCCGATCTGGGTATCGAAGCCATCGGGCATGGCGCGGATGAAATCGAGGGCGTGCGCGGCCCGGGCGGCGCGCTCGACGGCCTCGCGGGGCACGGTCGACATGGCACCGTAGGCGATGTTCGCGGCGACGCTGTCGTTGAAGAGCTGGACGTCCTGCGAGACGAGGGCGACGTTGGCGCGCAGCGAGGCGAGCGTCAGCGTGGTGATGTCGTGACCGTCGATGAACAGGCGCCCGGCCGTCGGTTCGTAGAATCGCGGCACGAGATTGACCAGCGAGCTCTTGCCGCTGCCCGAAGGCCCCACCAGCGCGACCGTTTCGCCGGGCCTGATCGCCAGCGTGACGTCATCGAGGGCATCGCGCTCGGCACTTTCGTAGCGCAGGCTCACGCGCTCGAAGCGCATCTCGCCGCTCACCCGGCCGAGGACCACGCCGCCGTGATCGTCCTCCGCCGTGGTGTCGAGCAGGCCGAAGATGCTTTCGGCGGCGGCGAGTCCGCGCTGGATGTTGGCGTTGATGCCCGACAGCGAGCGCAGGCGTTCGAGCAGCGTGAGCAGCGCGACGACATACGACATGAACTCGGCGAGGCTCAACCGGCCCGACTGGCTCTGGCCGAGGGCGAGCCAGATGATGAAACCGATGGCCGTAGCGGTGAAGAACTGCGTGATCGGCCCGGACGCCGACCCGGCCGACGAGACCTTGCTCATCGACGAGCGCAGCGCGTTGGCCGCCTGCACGGCGCGGCGGCGCTCGTAATCCTGCCCGCCGAAGATCTTCACCACGCGATGGCCGGCGATCATTTCCTCGAGCACGTGCGTGATCGATCCGGTGCGGGTCTGCACGTCGCGGGAGAGCCGCCGCAGGCGCCGGCTGAAATACCGCGTCACGAACGCAACGATCGGCAGCACGATCGTGGTCAGCAGCGTGAGACGCCAGTTGATCCACAGCAGGTAACCGACACTCGCGACGATGGTGATCGATGAGCGGGCGGCGGTGACCACCGTTCCCGAGGCCGCCGACGCGAGCTGATGGGCGTCGAAGGTGAGCTTCGACAGCACCACGCCTGGCGACGTCGTGTCGTAGTACGGCGTAGGCAGCGTCAGGACCTTGTCGACCAGCTCGCGCCGCAGGTCGAACACCACGCGATGTCCCGTCCATGCCATGCCGTATTCGGAAACGAACGAGCCAATGCCGCGCAGCAGGAACACCGCCACGATCACGAGCGGCAGCAGATGGGTGCGCAGGGGATCGGGAGTCTCGAAATTCCGGATGATCGGAATGACGAGGTAGGCCATTGCGAGATCGCCCGCAGCGACCACGATCATCCCGCCGACGGACACGCCGAAGGCCCACCAGTACGGCCGGACGTAGCGCAGCAGGCGAAGATAGAGATGCATGCCGGATCAGGGAGTGCGGAATCGCGTCGCGCAGGCGCAGCCCGCAAGGCGCGCGCCACAGCCTGGAGATCCGACGTCGCCCGGCGCACCGGGAAGGATCATGCGGCTCATGCGGTGCTGCCCCGCGAGGAGCGGCCGACGCGTGGGAAGAGGGCCGGAATTATAGACCACGCTGCGACTCAGCCGGCCCGTGGGTCGCGGCTGGCGAGCGCGTCCCCGAGCTCGGGCGGAAGGTCGCCTTCGAGCCGCGCCCGATCGTCGAGCAGCGGAGGTTCCGGCAGCGCGTCCTGCAACGACAGCTCCATCGCGGCATTGGCCATGGCGGGCGGGGGCACCATTTCCGGCGAAGGCGCGGCATCGCGCGCTGCGACGACGCCCGGATCGAGCGCCGTCCCGCTGGTTGGCGGCAGGGACCCCCGCCGCACCAGGCTGGCCGTGCGCTGCGCCGTCGCGGTGGCACTGACGGCGGCTTCCCGGGCCTCGACCGATGCAGCCAGCAGATCGCGATACAGCAGCACGAGCTTCAGCGTCATCGCCGCCGGAGTGAGCTGCATCGCGCACGCCCTCGCCTTCGCCCCGAGCTGCGCGCGCACCGTCTCGTCCTGCAGGGCGCGCATGTGTGCGGCAAGGGCGTCGACGTCCAGTGCGTCGCAGACGAAACCGGCGCCGTGCTCGAGGGCCAGCTCGGCGGCGCCCGATTTGGTGCTGGTCACGACGGGCAAGCCGCAGGCCATCGCTTCGAGCGCGGCGTTCGGGCAGGGGTCGTACAGGGTCGGCAGGACGAACGCATCGGCCGCGCCGTAATAGGGCTTTGGCTCGACCTGCGGCCCCGCCAGCGTGACCCGCTCGTGGACGCCGTGCCGTCGCGCCAGCGCGCCGTAGCGGGCGAGATGGCGGTCGCGGCCGACGACCATCAGGTGCGTGGTCGGCGGCAACTGGGCCAGCGCCGCGATGGCGGCTGCGACGCCCTTGCGCGCATAGCCGGAACCGACGAGCAGGAAGAGCGTCGCCGAATCGGAAATGCGATGCCGCTCGCGCACCCAGCTGCGGAGCGACCGCAGACCCGGATGAAAGGCGTCGCTGTCGACCGCGTTGTAGATGACGTGCAGCCGTTCCTCGGGCACGGCGAACCGCTCGCGGATCTCTGCGCAGACCATTTTCGAGTTGCAGATCGTCGCGCGCAGCCACGGGCTCGAGAACAGCTTGCGCTCCACGGCGAGCACGTACCGGTGATAGGGACTGAGGCGCGTCGCGGCGCGCGCGAGACCGGAGCTGATGCGCTCGCGCTGCTCGAGCCATACCGCGTGCACGCCATCGCCGGCGCGATACACGTCGCAGCAGAGAAGGCGTTCGTGCGACTGGACCAGATCGGCATCGGCGCTTCCCAGCGCCTTGCATACGGCATGCGCGAAGCTCCAGTCGCGCCATAACCGCCCGACGTAACGCGGATTGCACAGCACCGGCTCGATCAGCTGCAGCTTGGTCTGCGGCCATTCGCGCGTGTAGAGCGAGATCGCCACGTTGCGCTCGAGCAATGCTTCCAGCGCCGACTCGACGAAGCGCTCGGCACCGCCGAACGGCGTGTAGCGCTGGCGGACGAGCGCGAGGCGCATCAGCGCGGCCCCGTTGCGGCGACGAGATCGAAGAACGCGGCGGCGACCCGGTCGACGTCGAGGGTCGTGAGGCACTCCGACACCTTGCCGCCGCCGCAGCCGTCGATGCCGCATGGCCGGCATGGAAACTCCTTCGACACCAGGACGCGGCTCGGCACCATCCACGGTCCCCATTCGAGTTCACCCGAGGGGCCGAAGAGCACGACCACCGGCGTGCCCACGGCTGCGGCGATGTGCATCGGCGCCGAGTCGACGCCGACGAAGGCCCGCGCCCGCGCCGTGACGGCGGCAAGTGCGTCGAGCGGCAGCGCGCCGGCGAGGTTGGCGAGGCGGTTGCGCGTTCCGGCCTGCGCGGCCGCGAGCACCGCAGTGACGAGCTCCCGTTCGCGCGGGTCCGGTGCGCCCGTGATCACGACCCGATGTCCGCCCGCGACGATGCGGTCGAGGAGCGCGGCGGTCTTGGCGGCGGGCCAGCACTTGAAGAGCCAGCGCGATCCAGGATGGCATTGCACGAACGCGCCCTCCGACGCGCCGTGCTCGCGCAGGACCGCCGCGGCCCGTGCCTGCGCCGTCGCGTCGGGCACCAGCACCAGGCGCTTGTCTTCCGCCGACGGGTATATCCCGATCCGTCGCAACGCGTCCAGGTTGGCCTCGACCGCGTGGCGCGGCGTGGCGCGCGGCAGGCGATAGTGATGCGTGAAGCTCCCCCGCCACCAGCGCCCGGCGTCGGTGCGCTCCCGCGCCACCGCATAGCGTGGGCGCAGAAGGCGCGCCAGCGTGGCGCCGCGGGGATGCTCGGTGAGGTGCACGAGGAGATCGTACCCGCGTGCCCGGAGCCTGCCGATGAGCGCGCGCTCCGCCGACACCTGGGCGAGGAGCCCGGCGCGCTTCCAGCCGCGGTCGATGGCATGCAGTTGGGCGATCGCCGGGTGATTCGCGAGCATCGGCGCGGTCTCGAGATACACCAGCGCGTCGACCTCGGCGTGTGGGGCGGCCCGCCGCAACGTGCTGAAGACCGGGGAAGTCAGCAGGACGTCGCCGTGGTGGCGAAGCTTGATGATGAGCGCGCGACGAACGGCGGTGAGATCGACAGCATCCTGAAGGGGACTCGGCATGTTGCCGAACGATAGCAAAAAAGCCGCACCCCGGGCGGCGAGGCGCCGCGCGCCGAGGTGGCCTCAGTCAGGGCTCACTCGCCCGGTGAGCCCGAGCGGCTGCGCCGGGAAGCGTGGGAAGCGATCGGCGTTCTTGTACAATCGGCCCGCGCAGGTGTTCCGCTTCGTTCCTGCTTATCCTGCCGCGCTATCACGCCACCATGCCCATCGACGCCGTCAACGCCTCGCTCAAGGCCCAGATCCTGGCCGAGGCCCTGCCCTACATCCAGCGCTTCCACGACAAGACCATCGTCGTGAAATACGGCGGCAACGCGATGACCGAGCAGAGCCTGAAGGCCGGTTTTGCGCGCGACGTGGTGATGCTGAAGCTCGTCGGCATGAACCCGGTCATCGTGCACGGCGGCGGACCGCAGATCGGCGACCTCCTCAAGAAGATGGGCATCCCCAGCGAGTTCCGGCAGGGCATGCGGGTGACCGACGAGCGTGTAATGAACGTGGTCGAGATGGTCCTGGGCGAGCTCAACCAGGAGATCGTCGGGCTGATCAACCAGCAGGGCGGCAAGGCGGTCGGTCTGACCGGACAGGATGGCGCCTTCATCCATGCCCGCAAGATGCTGCTGAAGAGCGATACCGGGGCGAGCGAGATGGTCGACATCGGCCTCGTCGGCGAGATCGAGCGCATCGATCCGGAGCTCATCCACCTCCTCGACTCGCGCGATTTCATTCCCGTGATCGCGCCGATCGGCGTCGGCGCCGAAGGCGAGGCGTACAACATCAACGCGGACCTCGTCGCGGGCAAGCTGGCCGAGACGCTGCGGGCGGAAAAGCTCGTGCTCATGACGAACACCACCGGCGTCCTCGACAAGGACGGCAATCTCCTCACCGGCCTGTCGGCGAGCGAGATCGACGCGCTGTTCGCGGACGGCACCATCCACGGTGGCATGCTGCCAAAGATCGGCTCCGCGCTCGATGCCGTGCGCAACGGGGTGCGCAGCTCGCACATCATCGACGGGCGCGTGGATCACGCGCTCTTGCTCGAGGTGCTTACCAACGAAGGTGTCGGCACCATGATCAGGGCCGACGACGCGCAGGGCGCGGACTGACCGCGGGCCCGGTAATGGCGACCAAGCCCGGCGAACGACGTCTGCAGATCCTGCAGACCCTGGCCGAGATGCTGCAGGCCCCGCGGGGGGAGCGCGTCACCACGGCCGCGCTCGCGGCGCGGCTCGACGTGTCCGAAGCGGCGCTGTACCGCCATTTCGCGAGCAAGGCCCAGATGTTCGAGGGCCTCATCGAGTTCATCGAGACCACGCTGTTCACGCTGATCAACAAGATCGGCAGCGATACGCCCGATGGCGTTGCGCAGGCGCAGCAGATCGTCGCCGTCCTGCTCGCATTCGCCGAGAAGAACCCGGGCATGACGCGCGTGCTGATCGGCGACGCGCTGGTGAACGAGGACGAGCGGCTCCAGGTTCGCATGAACCAGTTCTACGACCGCATCGAAGCCGCGCTGCGCCAGTCGCTGCGCATCGCCGAGGCCGGTGGGCAATGGCAGGGCGACCCGGCGGCGGAAGCGAACGCGCTGACGGCATTCGTCATCGGCCGCTGGCTGCTGTTCGCGAAAACCGGCTTCAAGCGCGCGCCGCAGGAGGGCTGGGACGCGCAGCGGCAGTTCCTGTTTCGCTAGCGTTCCAAACCACGCGCGATCATCGGCGTAGTGTGGGCGATCTTCCGATCGCAGCGTTAGTCGCCCGCAGCACGTCTTCGTGCAGGTCGCTTCGCGCCACCCGGCGCCCGTCTCCGGGCGGGACGTCTTGCGCCATCGCCACAGGTTGCGCTCGCGGCGCCGCGTCAACATGTCGCAGTCCTTCCGGCTGACCGGCGAGCACGACGGCTTGCTCGTTTGACGCCGGCACGTGAAGGGCGGGCCACACGATCGTGAAGTAGCCGGTGGCTGCAGTCATCGCGGCTGCGAAGACGACTCCCAATGCCTGTTCGAGTCTGATGCCCATCGCTCCTCCTGTCTTGTAGCGGCGGTTGCCGGTGGCTACACTGGATCGGCGCCCACGGCGCGGAAATCGACGCCGTCGCCTTTCCCGTGCGATTGCAGTATTCGCCGCCGCGTGCGCGATGTCCTCACGGAAAGCGGATCCTTTTGTGAGGGCACTCCCGACGGGCACCAGCATTTTCGAGGTCGCACGGGAGGTGTCGTGGCAGCCGCTCTGGCGCCGGTATTTCGGCTTGGCGAAGTTCGCATCGAGCCCGACGCGCTGCGGATTGAAGGGCCGTCGGGGACCGTGCATGTCGAACCGCGCGTGATGAGCGTGCTGGTGATGCTCGCGACCCGTGCGCCGCATCCGGTCTCGCGCGAGGAGCTGCTGCAGTCGGTGTGGGGTGGCGCCTTCGTGACCGACGCCGTGCTCACTCGCTGCATCTCGCTGCTGCGGCACCACCTGGGCGACGCGCGCGACGAGCCTCGATTCATCGAAACGCTGTCGAAGCACGGCTACCGGATGATCGCGCCGGTTTCGGCAGTCGAACCTCCGGCCATCGGGTCGGCGACTGCCGGCACGGCGGTGCATTCACTCGCGGTGCTGCCGTTGGTGAATCGGTCGGGCAGCCCCGCCGACGAGCTGCTGGCCGATGGTTTGACCGACCTGCTGATTACGACGCTCGCCGCGATCGCCTCGCTGCGCGTGATTTCGCGCACGTCATCGATGCGCTACAAGCGCTCGGAGCAGAGCCTCACGCAGATTGCGGCGGAGCTCAAGGTCGATCACGTCGTCGAAGGCTCGGTGCTGCACGCCGATGGCCGCGTCGAGGTGCTGGTGCAGCTCATCGAAGCGGCGACGGATACGCATCGCTGGTCGGCGAGCTACGAGCGCGAACTCGTCGACATCATCGGCCTTCTCAACGAGATCGCCTCGGCCGTGGCCGACGGAATCAGTGCCTGTCTGACACCTGCGGATGTCGCGCGACTCGCCCTCGCTCCGGTGCTGCCGCGGGATGCCATCGCCGCGTACCTGCGCGGCCGCCATTTCTGGGCCCAGCGCACGCCCGAGGCACTGCGCGAGGCGGAAGCCGCATTCGCGTCCTGCAACCGGGCGGCACCGCGGTTCGCGCCTGGCTGGAGCGGCCGCGCCGATTGCCACGTCGTGCTCGGGCTGTACGGCATCGATCCGCCCGGGCAGGCCGCGTCGCATGCACGCGAGTACAGCGAGCGCGCCTGCACCCTCGATCCGGAGAGCGGTGAAGCGGAAGCGACGCGAGGCGCCGTGCGGCTGTTCTTCGACTGGGATTTTGCCGCCGCCGAAGCTGCGTTCGAACGTGCCCTGGCGCTATCGCCCAGCCATGCCGTTACCTATCTTTCGTACGGTGACTTGCGCCTCTTTGCCGGGGATGTCGGCGAGGCGCTGCGGCTGATCCGGCACGCCTTGGCGCTGAGCCCGTTCGATCCCGGGCTCAGCATGAATCTGGGCGACTACCTCGTGTTCGGACGCCGGCTGCACGAGGGAGTGGATCAGTTCCGCCGGACGCTGGACATGGCGCCGCACTTCGTGCCCGCTCGGGCGCGGCTCGCCGAGGCTCTTGCGCTTCTTGGCGAGCATGGGCAGGCGCGCCAGGAAGCCGAGCGCGCGGTGCACCAGGCAGCGTCGCCGCTGCGCGTGCACGAGACCCTCGCCTTCGTCATTGCCGCGAGCGGCGAGGTGAAGGAGGCGCTGCCCCGGCTGTTGGCGCTCGAGGCAGCGCGCGCGACGCGCTACGTGTCGGCGTGGGAGCTGGCCCGCGCCTATGCGGTCATGGGTTTCACCGATGCCGCGCTACGGTGGCTGCGTCAGGCCGTTGCCGAACGCTGCCCGATCGCACTCGTGACTCGCCAGGACGCCGCGTTCGATGCGCTTCGCGAGGATCCGCGGTTCAAGGCAATCGTGGCGACGCTCGGATTGCCCGCCCTGCGGCAGGGATGAGCGGATTGCGCAGCGTGCGCGTCCGGCACGTCCCATCTGCGCCGGGTTCGGTGTGCGCTCGCCGCCTTGCGCGCAGTCAGGCGGAAGCGCGCGACCCGGATGCGCCGCACACCGGGCACGCGGGATCGCGCGGCACCCGCACTTCGCGCCACTGCATGGCGAGTGCGTCGAGCAGGAGCAGTCGACCGGCGAGGCTCTCGCCGATGCCGGCGACGAGCTTCAACGCCTCCGCTGCCTGCGTGGCGCCGATGATCCCGACCAGCGGCGCGAACACGCCCATCGTCGCGCAGCGCGTCTCGTCGAGCTCCTCGCCCTCGCCGAACAGGCAGTGGTAGCAGGGTTTGTCCGGCTCGCGCGGATCGAAGACCGCGACCTGGCCATCGAAGCGGATCGCGGCGCCCGACACCAGCGGCTTGCCCGCGGCGAATGCCGCGCGATTCACGGCATGCCGCGTGACGAAGTTGTCCGAACAATCTAGGACGATGTCGGCATCGGCCACCAGCTCGCGCAGCCTGGCATCATCGACGCGCTCGCGCAATGCGCGCACCCGCACGTCGGGGTTGATCGCCGCGAGACGCGCCTTGGCCGCTTCGACCTTCGGGCGGCCTACGTCGGCCGTCGCATACAGGATCTGCCGCTGCAGATTGGTGAGGTCGACGGCGTCGGGATCGCACAGCGTGACCGTACCGATCCCGGCGGCCACCAGGAACTGCGCCGCGGGTGTGCCGAGACCGCCTGCGCCGATGACCAGCGCGTGCGCCGCCGCAAAGCGCTCCTGCGCGCCGATCCCGAGCTCGTCGAGGAGCACGTGCCGGCTGTAGCGGAGCAGTGCGGCGTCATCCATGACGGGTCAGGATAGCAAACGGGCAGCCCAAAACGAAAAGGCCGGCGGGGGGCCGGCCTTCGCGATGCGACGTCGTGGCCGTTACTGCGGCTTTGCTTGCGCGGACAGCGACTTGATGGATGCGACCACTGGCTGGCCCTTGAGCAGGTTCATCGCCTGGGCGAGCTGGAAATCCTCGGTCCCGCCGAACTCGAAAGGCTTCGTCGGCGCTGCCTGAACGGGCTTGTCCGGCACCTTCGGAACATCCTTGTCGGGGGTCGGCGCGGCCTTGTCCGCCGGGGCATCGAGAGGCTTGGCGTCAGTCTTGGCCCGGGTATCGGTGGGCCCGAGCTTTACTTCGCCCTTGCCGATCTCCAGGTGGCGCTCGAGATTCGCTTCGCGGATGCGATTCGGCGAGTCGCGGCCGTCGTCGATGTAGATGTCAGGCTCGATACCTTTGGCCTGGATCGAGCGTCCGGCCGGCGTGAAGTAGCGCGCCGTCGTGAGCTTGAGGCCCGCGTTGTTCGAGAGCGGCAGGATGGTCTGCACCGAACCCTTGCCGAAGGTCTGCGCCCCCAGCACGGTCGCCCGCTTGTGGTCCTGCAGTGCGCCGGCGACGATTTCCGAGGCCGATGCCGTGCCGCCGTCCACCAGCACGACCATCGGCACTTTCTTGACCGCGGACGGCAGGTCGCGCAGGTAGTCCTCGCCGCGGCGCGTGTAGTTCTCGCGGCTCGCCGTGAGGCGCATGTGGGCGTCGGGCGTGCGTCCGTCCGTATAGACAACCAGCGCATCCTTCGGCAGGAAGGCCGCCGAGACCGCGACCGCCTGATTGAGAAGGCCGCCCGGGTCGCTGCGCAGGTCGAGGACGAGACCCTTGAGGTCGCCCTGCTTGAACATGTCCTTCAGCGCCTTGGCGAGGTCCTCGCCGGTCCGCTCCTGGAAGTTGCGCACCCGGACGTAACCGTAGCCGGGCTCCAGGGTCTTGGCGCGCACGCTCTTGACGTTGATCTCTTCGCGAACGAGGGTGAACGTGAGCGGGGCATCGACATCCTTGCGCACCACCGTCAGCACGACGGGCGTGCCCGGCTTGCCGCGCATCTTCTCGACCGCCTTGTTGAGCGCCAGCCCGCGCGTGGCGACGTCGTCGATCTTGACGATCAGGTCACCGGTCTTGATGCCGGCGCGGAAGGCCGGGGTGTCCTCGATCGGCGAGACGACCCGCACGATGCCATCCTCGACGCCGACTTCGATCCCCAGGCCACCGAACTTGCCCTGGGTCGAGACCTGGAGCTCCTTGAAGGCTTCCGCGTCGAGGAAGTCCGAATGCGGGTCGAGGCCGCGGACCATGCCGTTGATGGCCTCGTGGATCAGCTTCTCGTCCGACACCGGCTCGACGTAGTCGCTCTTGATCTTGCCGAATACGGCGGCCAGGAGCTGGAGATCCTCGTAGGGGATGGACAGCTTCTGCTCCCGCTGCGCGACCGCGGAGAAATTGAGGGACAGCAGGACCCCGAGGACGGCGCCCATTCCGATCAGTCCAGCCTTCTTCCAGCCGTTCATCATGTGCTGCTGCTCCTTGCCTGCTGAGCGATCGCCGGGCGACCGCAACCGAACTGCAAAGTATACGCCCGGCGCTCTTGTGAAGGCCGTATCTGCGGGCCGTCGCCCGCCGGACGCTGCCGGGCGGCGATGACCTTACGGCACCCTGTAGTCATGCGCGTTGCCGCGCGCCCGCCGGCGAGCCTTGCCTGACGGGCGGCGGGCCTGTCCGATCCGCCGATCCCACGCACGATCACACGCGGGCACGCCACATGCTTGGTCGGGCCGGAAGCTCGGGAGTTCCCCTGCGGCCAGGAAAGTCCTCAGCACTTGATTTCGATCAGCGAGTGCCCGGTCATTTCCGCCGGCTGCGGGAGTCCCATCATCGCAAGCAGGGTGGGGGCGACATCCTGGAGTGCGCCGCCGTGGGCCATGCGCGCCGGGCGCCCGATGTAGACGAACGGCACCAGCGAAAGAGTGTGCGCGGTGTGCGCCTGTCCCGTGCCGCTGTCGCGCATCTTCTCGGCGTTGCCGTGATCGGCGGTGATCAGCACCTCGCCGCCCGCTGCGCGGGCCGCCTCGACCACCCGGCCGAGGCAGCCGTCGAGCGTCTCGACGGCACGCACCGTCGCCTCCAGGTTGCCGGTGTGCCCGACCATGTCCCCGTTCGCGTAATTGCAGATGATGGCGTCGTAGCGAGCGCCGTGTATCGCCTCCACCAGCTTGTCCGTCACCTCGACGGCGCTCATCTCCGGCTTGAGGTCGTAAGTGGCCACCTTGGGCGACGGCACGAGCACCCGATCCTCGCCTGCATAGGGAGTCTCGACGCCGCCGCTGAAGAAGTATGTGACGTGGGCGTACTTCTCGGTCTCGGCGATGCGCAGCTGCCGCAGGCCGAGATGGGCGACGTACTCGCCGAAGCCATTGGCGACCGACTGCGGTCCGAACGCCACCGGCAAGTGGGCGAATTCGTCGCCGTAACCGGTGAGGCAGACATAGCGCCCGAGTTGCGGGAAGCGCACGCGCGGGAACCCTGAGAAAGCGGGATCGGTCAGGGCGCGGGTGATCTCGCGCGCGCGGTCGGCACGAAAGTTCATGCAGATCACCACGTCGCCGTCGTCCATGCGCGCGGCCTGACCCCTGCCATCGACGATCGCGGTCGGCTGCACGAACTCGTCGTTCTCGCCGCGCGCGTACGCCGCCTCGAGCGCGGCTTGCGCGTCGTCCGCCGTGAAGGGCGCGGAGCCATCGACGATCAGCTCGTACGCCCGCTGGACGCGGTCCCAGCGCTGATCGCGATCCATGGCGTAATAGCGCCCGACGATGCTGGCAATGCGCGCATCGCGCTGCCGGGCGCAGACATCCGCCATGAACGCGAGCGATGCCGCGGCGCTGCGCGGAGGCGTGTCGCGGCCATCGAGGAAGGCGTGGACGAGCGTGCGCGGCGCGCCGTTCGCGCCAGCCAGGTCCACCATCGCCGCGAGCTGCCGCTCATGGCTGTGCACGCCGCCCGGCGACAGGAGACCCATGACGTGCACGGTGCCGGCGTTGCGCACGGCGGTGCGCAATGCCTCGAGCAGGACGCCGTTCTGCGCGAACTCGCCCGTCTCGATCGCGCGGTCCACGCGCGTGAACTCCTGATACACCACGCGGCCGGCGCCGATGTTGAGGTGGCCCACCTCGGAGTTGCCCATCTGTCCGCGCGGCAGCCCCACATGGAATTCGGACGCGTCGATCTCCGTGTGCGGGTAACGCTCCCAAAGACCTCGCCAGTGCGGCATGCGGGCGCGGGTAATCGCGTTGTCGGGCGCGTCTTCGCGACAGCCGAAGCCGTCGAGAATCACGAGCACCACCGGGCGCACCCGTGGCTTGATCGCGCCGTTGGCGGGCGCCGGAGAAGGGACCGAAGCAATCATGAGAGGCAGTGTCCGCGCGACGGGCCGAAACACGCAGGCACGCAGGGACGAAGAGTCGGGGATGGGCCTTAAGTTATCATTTTAATCCCGCGCTCAGGCGCACCTCGGATCTCCGCGTCCATCCATCCGGCATGTCGATGTCGTTCCTGCAGAATAACTGGCTTCTCGTTCTTGTCTTCCTCGCTTCGGGGGCCATGCTGGTGTGGCCGCTGGTGCACCGGCGCATGTCCTCCCTCAAGGAGCTTGGCACGCTGGAGCTCACGCGACTCATCAACGATCGCAACCCCGTGCTCCTCGACGTGCGCGAGACGCGCGAGCTCGAAGGCGGCCGCCTCCCGAACGCGGTGCACATCCCGCTGTCGCAACTGGACTCGCGTGCCAAGGAGCTATCGGGCATGACCGGCCGGCCGCTGGTCGCCTACTGTGCGCGCGGCAACCGCACCGCACTGGCGGCGCGTGCGCTCGGCAAGCTCGGCTTCAAGGAGGTGTACGGCCTGCGCGGCGGATTCATCGCATGGCGCGAGGCGGGATTGCCGATCGCCAAGTGAGCAACCGCCAAAGCGACCGACGCCAGGCCGGCGACGGCCGGCAACCAAACCGATGAGGGCACACGGGAACAGCGCATGACGCCAGTGATCACCATGTATGCAACGGGCATGTGCCCCTACTGCGTGCAGGCCGAGCGGCTGCTCAAGGCCAAGGGCGTGCAGGAGATCACCAAGATCCGCGTCGATCTCGAGCCGCAGCTGCGGCAGAAGATGATGCAGATCACCGGCCGCCGGACAGTGCCGCAGATCTACATCGGCGAGCTGCATGTCGGCGGCTACGACGATCTCGTCGCGCTCGAGCGTGCCGGGCGTCTCGACGCTCTGCTGGCCGGCGCTGCGTGACGCTGCGCAACCGCGGCGGCGGAGTGCGCAGCCGCGCTGCCTGATCGTCCATGGCGGCGCGGCGGGGTGGGGTAAAATTGCCGGTTTACTCCCACCTCCGAAAGCGCATTCATGGCCGAGCAACAACCCGCTTCCCAGTCTGCCGACGCTGGCACCGCCGTCCAGTTCTCGATCGACAAGATCTATGTGAAGGACCTGTCGCTCGAAAACCCGAGCGCGCCGCAGTCCTTCATGTCGCAGGAGTCGCCGCAGATCGAGGTCGGCCTGCGCACGCGCGGCGAGCAGGTCGAGCCCGACGTGTACGAGTGCGTCCTCACCGTCACCCTGACCGCCCGCGCCGGCGAGAAAACCCTGTTCCTGGTCGAAGCCTCGCAGGCAGGCGTGTTCACGATCAAGGGCATTCCGCAGGACCAGCTGCAACCGGTCCTGGCCGTTCACTGCCCGACGGTGCTGTTTCCGTACGTGCGCGAAACGCTTGCCGATGCCGTCGGCCGCGCCGGCTTCCCGCCCGTGCACCTCGCGCCGATCAACTTCGAGATGCTCTATCAGCAGCAGCTCGCCCAGGGGCAGGGTGCGACGGGCGCGCCGAACTGACGATGAATTCGCGGTCCCTGGTTCCGCTGCTCGCGCTCGCACTGGTGGTCCCGGGCGCGCTGCGCGCGGCCGACTATCGCACGACGACCGAGCCCGTGACGATCCTTTACGATGCGCCGTCGGGCAAGGCCAAGCCGCTGTTCGTTCTGGGGCGCGACACACCGCTCGAAGTGATCGTCGCGCTCGAGGGATGGACGAAGGTGCGCGATGCGTCGGGCACGATCGGCTGGGTGGAGAAGAAAGGGCTCACGGACAAGCGTTCCCTCGTGGTGCGCACGGCCGTGGCCGACGTTCGCGCGGCGCCGGACGACGCCGCGCCGGTGGTGTTCCGCGCCGAGCAGAACGTCGTGCTCGAGCTCGCGGAGCCGGGCGCGTCTGCCGCCGCGACAACGGCCCCCGGATGGGTCAAGGTGCGTCATCGCGACGGCCAGACCGGCTTCGTCCGGGTGACACAGGTGTTCGGGCTCTGAGCGCTATCCGGGCCGTGGCCACGGCCGCCGCGGCGCGCTTCCACCATCCCCGGTCGCGATGACCACCCTTGCGATCCTCGGCGCCGGTGCCTGGGGCACCGCACTCGCCGTACACCTCGCGCGACGCCACGATCTGGAGGTGCTGCTGTGGTCGCGCGATCCGGCGCAGGCCGCGGCGATGGCCGCAACGCGCCGCAATGCGCGCTATCTGCCCGCCTTCGCGCTGCCGCCCGAAGTCTCGGTCACGAGCGATCTCGCGGGCGTGCGCGGCGCCGCCCTGCTGATCGTCGCGACGCCGGTCGCCGCGCTCCCGGAAATGGTCGACGCCCTGGTGCCGGTCGCGCCTGGCATCCCGCTCGTCTGGCTGTCGAAGGGCCTCCTGCATGTGGCGCCGAACGCGGCGTTCCCTGCGGGCGCAGCACTGGCGCATCAGGTCGTCGCACCGCGCTGGGCCGCTCCGGTAGGAATCGTGTCAGGCCCGAGCTTTGCCGAGGAAGTCGCGCGCGGATTGCCGACCGCGCTTGCCGTCGCCGCGACCGAGCCGCGGCTCGCGGCCACGGTGGCCGAGTACCTCCGCGGCGATACGCTGCGAGCCTACGTCAGCGCGGACATCGCCGGCGTAGAGGTTGGCGGTGCGGTCAAGAACGTGCTGGCGATCGCCGCCGGCGCGAGCGACGGCCTGGGCTTCGGCCACAACGCGCGCGCTGCGCTGATCACCCGCGGGCTTGCCGAAACCGGACGGCTCTCGATCGCGCTGGGCGGCCAGCGCGAGACCCTGATGGGACTGGCCGGGCTCGGTGATCTGGTGCTCACCTGCACCGGCGACCTTTCGCGCAACCGCCGCGTCGGGCTCGCGCTCGCGCACGGCGGTGACCTTCCCGCGATCCTCGCGGAGCTTGGCCATGTCGCGGAAGGCGTCAGTGCGGCACCCGCGGTCCGCGCTCTCGCCCGCCATCACGGTGTCGACATGCCCATCTGCGCGGCCGTCGATCGTGTCCTGCATGAAGGGCTCTCGCCGCGGGTCGCGGTGGGCGAACTGCTGCGGCGCGAGCCGCGGGCCGAATCGCAATGAGCGCGAGCCCCGGCGCGTTCAGGGTTGCGCGCCGGGCAAGCCGCACTGCCGCCATGCTTCGTAGACGGCGACCGCCACGGCGTTGGAGAGGTTGAGGCTGCGCACGCCTTCGCGCATCGGGATGCGCAAGCGTGCAGCCGCGGCGAAGTGCGCCAGCAGCGCATCGCCCAAACCTGCCGTCTCGCGGCCGAAGACCAGCACGTCGTCGGCGGCGAAGTGCGCGTCGTACAGCGAGCCCGCTCCGCGCGTCGTGAAGGCAAACCACCGGCGGGTCCCGTGGGTGCCCAGCGCCGTCCGGCAGCTGGCGAAATCGACGTGGACGACGACCCTTGCGTACTCGTGGTAGTCCAGGCCGGCACGCCGCAGCTCGCGATCGTCGAGCCGGAAGCCAAGCGGCTCGACGAGATGCAGTTCAGCGCCGGTGTTGGCGCAGAGGCGGATGACGTTGCCCGTGTTCGGCGGTATTTCAGGCGCGACCAGAACGACGGCGAGAGGCATGCCACATCATGCCTCGTCCGGCGCCAGCGTGCGTGCAACCACCCACACGGCCACGGAGGCAGCACCCGCCGCCAGCAGCGTGCGCGATGCCTCGCGCAGCGTGGCACCGGTCGTCATCACGTCGTCGACGAGCGCGAGATGGAGCCCCGCGACCGGGACCCGGCACGCGAATGCGCCGCGTACGTTGCGGGCGCGGCCGCGCCATGGAAGCGAGGTCTGCGGCGGTCCGCCTTGCACGCGCTCGAGCGCGGCGGTCTGCGGCAATTCCAGCGCCGCCGCGACGCGCCGGGCGATCTCGTGCGCCTGGTTGAAGCCCCGCTCGCGCTGGCGTTCGCGCGACAGGGGCAGCGCGACGACCACGCGCCGGTGTGCAGTGGGCTCATGCCGGCGAACGAGCTCTTCCACCATCGCGTGCGCCGCCCAGTCGGCCAGCGCTAGCGCGCCGCCGTATTTGAGGCGCTGCAGCAGGCGATTGACCGGAAATGCGTAAGCAAACGCGGCGTGCGCGGTGGCGAAAGGCGGCGGCGACGCGAGACACGCACCGCATGTCGCCGCGCCCGGCGAGGGCACGGCGCACCGCGGACAGGCTTCGTCGATCCGCGGCAGCGCGAGATCGCATGCGCCGCACACCAGTGCGTCGGCCGCAGCGCCGGCGCACAGCGCACAGGCCTGCGGCAAAGCAAGGCACGCGAGCATCGCGCTGCTGCGCGCCGCGTTGGCGAGCGTGCGCGGCCACTGGCGTGCCCATCCGGGGCGCCTGCTGTCAAATCCAGTCAAATGTGCCGCCTCGCGCATTTGACAAAGCGCGCAGCGCCCCTCGACACTCGATCCAGTGTGCACGACACCACCTTCGAAGCCGCGTCGCCTACCGCGGTTGCGTTTCAAGGCCGCTTACAGTTGACGCCGGAGTTTCGCTCGATGCCATACCCCGAATGCCCGATGCCCGATGGCGATGTCGCCCTGCTCGATGCTCCCGATCACACCGCACATGCCGCGCCATGGCCGCTGAATGCGGTCGAGGCGCTGTTCGACCTGCCGTTCGCCGATCTGCTGTTGCGCGCGCAGCAGGTGCACCGCGAGCACCACGCCCCCAACGTGGTGCAGCTCTCCACATTGCTGTCCATCAAGACCGGCGGCTGTCCGGAGGATTGCGGCTATTGCCCCCAGGCGCGCCGTTATCACACCGACGTGGCCGATGAACCGATGCTCGCGACGGCTGAGGTCATCGCCGCTGCGCAGGCTGCCAAGGCCAACGGCGCAACGCGCTTCTGCATGGGCGCCGCCTGGCGCGGACCGAAGCAGCGCGATCTCGAGCCCGTTCTCGGCATGGTGCGTGCGGTGAAGGCGCTGGGCCTCGAGACCTGTGCAACGCTCGGCATGCTGCGCGAAGGCCAGGCGGAGCAGCTGCGCGACGCGGGGCTCGATTATTACAATCACAATCTCGACACGGCCCCGGAGTTCTACGGCGACATCGTGCGCACGCGTGAGTACGAGGATCGGCTCGACACCCTGAGGCGCGTGCGTGCCGCCGGGATGCACGTTTGCTGCGGCGGCATCGTCGGGATGGGTGAGTCGCGCCGGCAGCGCGCCATGCTCATCGCCGAGCTCGCGAATCTCGACCCGTACCCCGAGTCGGTGCCGATCAATCATCTGGTGCAGGTCGCCGGCACGCCGTTGCATGCGGCGCTCGGCGGCGAACCGGCGATCGATCCCCTCGAGTTCGTCCGCACCGTGGCGGTGGCGCGCATCGCCATGCCGAGAGCGATGGTGCGGCTGTCGGCCGGCCGACGCGAGCTCGGCGACGCCGTGCAGGCGCTGTGCTTCCTTGCCGGAGCGAACTCCATCTTCTATGGCGACAAGCTGCTGACCACCGGCAACCCGGAAGTCGCCGCCGATCGCGACCTGCTCGCCCGCCTCGGCATCACGCCGCAGGCAGCGAGCGCCTGACAACACCTGGGGCGGCGGCGTCTGGCGCAGCCGCCGCGCGCGCCGCCGTGAACCGTCCTCCCACGCCCGTTCCCGGGCTGATCGCCGAGCTCGAGGCAGCGCTCGTCCAGCGCGCCGCCGACGGCCTGCTGCGAGAGCGACGAACCCTCGACTCGGCGCAGGGCGCGCACGTGGTCGTCGACGGACGTGCGGTACTCGCGTTCGCCAGCAACGACTATCTCGGCCTGGCGCAACACCCGGCGGTGGTCGATGCGATGCGCGAGGCGCTCGACACGTGGGGCGCCGGAGCAGGTGCGTCGCACCTTGTTGCGGGTCATCTCGCGCCGCACGCCGCCCTGGAACGCGAGCTCGCCGCCTTCGTGCTGCCCGGCGACAGCGCGCGGGCGCTCACGTTCTCCGCCGGCTATCTCGCCAACCTCGCGATCCTCACCGCGCTCGCCGGCCGCGCCGATGCGATCTTCGCCGACCGCCTGAACCACGCATGCCTCAACGACGGCGCATTGCTGTCGCGCGCCCATTTCGTGCGGTATCCGCATCGTGACGTGACGGCCCTGGGCGCGCTGCTGGAGCGCTCGCGCGCCCGGCGCAAGCTCATCGCGACCGATGCGGTATTCAGCATGGACGGCACGATGGCGCCGCTGCCGGAGCTCCTCGCGCTCGCCGAGCGCCACGACGCGATGCTGGTGGTGGACGATGCGCACGGCTTTGGTGTGCTGGGCGGCGGCCGCGGGACAGCGGCGCACTTCGGGCTCGCATCGGATCGCCTGATCATCATGGGCACGCTGGGCAAGGCCGCAGGTGTTGCCGGGGCGTTCGTCGCCGCCCATTCGGCGGTCATCGAGACGCTCCTGCAGACCGCGCGCTCGTATGTGTACACCACGGCGCCTCCACCGGTGCTCGCGGCAGGACTTCTCGCGAGCGTGCAGGTAATCCGTGCGGCGCATGACCGGCGCGCCCATCTCGCGACACTGATCGCGCGCCTGCGCGACGGCGCCCGGGAGCTTCCGTGGCCGCTGATGCCGTCGAGCACGCCGATCCAGCCGCTGCTGATCGGTGACCATCGCGAAGCCGTCGCCGTCGCCGACGCGTTATGGGCGCGCGGCATCTGGGCGCCGGCGATCCGGCCACCGACCGTACCCAAGGGCACCTCGCGACTGCGCATCAGTCTTTCAGCCGCACACTCCATCGACGACGTGGACCGCCTGCTGCGCGCGCTCGACGAATGCGCGAATGCGCACAGCGCGCCGTCGCCCGTGGCTGCAACTTCGCTCGTTCATGCAGGGTGAGCTTCACGTGGAGACGGTCGGTGCGGGATCGCCGCTGGTGCTGCTCCACGGTTGGGGCATGCACGGCGGCCTCTGGATGCCGCTCCTGCCGCGGCTTGCGGCGCACCATCGCGTGCACGTCGTCGATCTTCCCGGTCATGGCCACAGCGCAGACGCAGGGCCGGTCACGTTGGCCGGGATGGTCGCGCGACTGGCTGCGTGCTTCGCAGCGGAGCGCCGCGTCAGCGTTCTCGGATGGTCGCTCGGCGCCCTTGTCGCGATGCAATGGGCCTTGAGTGCGCCGGAGCAGGTGGCGGCGCTGGCGCTCGTCGCGGCGACACCCCGATTCGTCAGCGGGCCCGGTTGGCCCGAGGCGATGGCGGAGGACGCACTCATGCGCTTCGCCGACGACCTGCGCGTTGCATACCGCCCCACCCTGCAACGGTTCCTGTCCTTGCAGTTGCAGGGCACCGACGAAGGCCGTGCGACCCTCGGCCGGATGCGCCAGGCGCTGTTCGCGCGCGGCGAGCCCCCCCGTGCTGCGCTCCAGCAGAGCCTCGACGTCCTGCGCACCACGGATCTTCGCGACGACGCCACCCGCATCACGCAGCGGACGCTGGTGGTCGCCGGCGATCGCGACATGCTGACGCCGGTCGGGGCTGCACGCGCTCTCGCAGCGACCATGCAACGCGCGGAGCTCGTCGTGATTCCGGGCGCCGGTCACGTGCCGTTCCTGTCGCATCAGGACGCGTTTATCCAGGCGCTCGAAGGCTTCCTCGATGCCTGAGCCGACGCAGCAAGGACCGGATGCGCTCGATGCCCGTGCGGTGCGCCGATCCTTCGGCCGCGCGGCCGGCACGTACGACGAGGCGGCGGTCCTGCAGCGCGAGGTCGGCCGGCGCATGGCGGAGCGCCTCGATGTCGTGAAACTCGTGCCCACCGCGATCCTCGATGCGGGCTGCGGCACGGGTGAGGCGCTGGGCGAGCTTGCCGCGCGCTATCCGGCTGCACGGCGCGTCGCCCTCGACATCGCGTTGCCGATGCTCGTGGCCGCCCGTGCGCGCCATCCCGCGCGTGCATCGCTGTTGGCTCGCCTCGGGTCGTCGTGGCGGACCGGTCCGCCGCCACCCGCGTTCGTCGCGGGCGACATGGCAGCGTTGCCGTTCGGTGCGGCGCAGTTCGATCTTCTGTGGAGCAACCTTGCGCTGCAGTGGGTCAACGACGTGCCGCGCGCCCTGGCCGAGTTCCGCCGGGTGCTGCGCGTCGGCGGCCTTGCGATGTTCACCACCCTCGGGCCGGACACCCTGCAGGAGCTGCGTGCGGCGTTTCGCGACGCCGATTCAGCTCCGCACGTGAGCCGCTTCGCGGACATGCACGACATCGGCGACATGCTCGTGCAGGCGGGTTTTGCCGATCCGGTGATGCACATGGAGCGCATCACGCTCACCTACACCGATCCGGTCGCGATCATGCGCGACTTGAAGTCGCTCGGCGCCACCAACGCAACGCTGGCGCGCCGGCGCGGGCTGTTCGGACGCAAGCGCTGGACCCGCGCGGTGGCCGCGCTCGAGCGCCTGCGCGTCGACGGTCGCATTCCGGCGACGTTCGAGGTCGTGTACGGCCACGCCTGGAAAGCGGAGCCGACACGCACGCCGGAAGGCCACCCGATCGTGCGCGTGCAGCGCAGCCGCCCATGACCGACGGCATTTTCATCACCGGCACCGATACCGGCGTGGGCAAGACTTTCGCGGCCTGCGCACTGCTGCGCAGCCTTGCCGCACAGGGCGTGCGCGCGGTCGGGATGAAGCCCATCGCAGCGGGCGTGGACGCGAGCAGCGGCGTCGCTGACGACGTGCGCGCACTGCAGCAGGCCGGCAACGTCACCGCGCCGCTTGCCACGGTCAACCCGTATGCTTTTGCACCGGCCATCGCGCCGCACGTCGCCGCGGCGCGCGCCGGTGTGCACGTCTCGCTCGAGGCCATTGCCCTCGCGTACGAGGCGCTGGCCGCGGCAAGCGACGTGGTGGTCGTCGAAGGCGCGGGTGGCGCACTCGTGCCGCTCGGAGGTGGCCCCGACATGCTCGACATCCCACGGGTGCTGAGGCTGCCGGTGCTGCTCGTCGCCGGCATCCGCCTCGGTTGCATCAGTCATGCGCTCCTCACCGCGCTCGCCGTGCGCGCCCGTGGGCTCGTGCTGGCCGGATGGGTCGCGAACCGCATCGACCCGGCGATGTCCGAGGCCGAGGCGAGTATCGCCGCCATCGCCGCCGCGCTCCCCGCGCCGCTCCTCGCCGTTTTCGATCACGACGAGCGCGCGCCGGCGTTCAGCGCCGCAGCGTGTGCCGTTCTGCGAGCCTCGCGATCGCCGTTCCACATCGGGGAAACATGATTCCGTGCGTCCATCCGTGCTAACATTTTTGGGCTTCGACGCACCGCGGCAGACGTGCAGGCAGTGGTTGACGCGGTGCGCCGCGCATCGGCCGCAAGCGTCCTCCCGTTGCGGGTGACCGGGTGCGATCCATGCCTCACGCCGCACCCCCGCCGCTGCCCCTCCAGCTCGAGTTCTGCATCGTCGCACGGCGATTTAATTGCATACCCGCGCGCCAGCGATGGCTATTTTTCGGTATCCTCGCGGGTTTCTCGCTTGGCGTGGGGCTGGCGGCGACCGCGGTGGGTGCGTGGCCCGTGCTGCCATACTCGATGCTCGAGACGGGCGTGCTGGTTGCGGCCTTCTGGTACGTCGAGCGGCATGCGGCGGACTGGGAACGCCTCACCGTCGTGGAGGACCGCGTGGTCGTGGAGCGGGGGTGCGCGGGCCACAGCGAGAAGCGCGAGTTCAACCGGCTTTGGGTGCGGGTCGAACTCGCGGAAAAAGGGAGCGCCTGGCGGCGGCGATCGCGGCTGGAGCTGCGGTTCGCCGGTGAAGCGGTGGTTTTCGGCGATGCGCTGCCACACGAAGAGCGCGTGCGCGTCGCGCGGGAGCTGCGGCGCCTGTTGTGCGTGCGCTAGGAACGACTTGGCCTACTGGGGAACGACGTTGGATGCACTGAAGAGTTGCATGATGCGGGTGAGTGAGCGCAGCGGCGCGCTGCGGCGTGTGGCAATGATGGCGGTCACCACCTTGCTGCTGGCGCTGCCCATGATGGCCACGGCGCAGACCCCGGCGGCCGACGCACCGTCCCGGCTCGCGCCAGCTTCGCTGCCGGTGAGCTCGACGCCCTACAACCTGCAGGATCCCGTCACCCCCATCGCGCGCGAGATGTACGCGCTCCACAGCTACATCGTGTGGATCTGCGTGGCGATCTTCATCGGCGTCTTCGGGGTGATGTTCTACGCGCTCTTCAAGCATCGTCGCTCGAAGGGTCACGAAGCGGCCCATTTCCACGAGAACACCCTGGTGGAGGTCGTCTGGACGACCATTCCGTTCCTGATCCTCCTCTTCATGGCCTGGCCCGCGACCAAGACGATCCTGGCGCTGAAGGACACGTCGTCGCCGGACCTCACGATCAAGGTGACCGGCTATCAGTGGAAGTGGAATTACGACTATGTCCACGACGGTTTCGGGTTCTATTCCAACCTCGCCACACCGCTCGCACAGCGCGAGAACCGTGAGCCGAAGGGTGCCAACTACCTCCTCGAGGTGGACAACCCGATGGTGGTGCCGGTCAACGCGAAAGTGCGCCTGCTCGTCACTGCGAACGACGTGATCCATTCATGGTGGGTTCCGGCGTTCGGGGTCAAGCAGGATGCCATCCCCGGCTTCGTGCGCGACACGTGGTTCAAGGCGGAGAAGGTCGGCATCTACCGCGGTCAGTGCGCCGAGCTCTGCGGCAAGGAGCATGGATTCATGCCGGTCGTCGTGGAGGTGAAGTCGCCGGAGGAGTACAAGACGTGGGTCGCGGAGCAGAAGCAGAAAGGCGCCGCGGCGGCCGAGGATCCCAACAAGGCGTGGGACCCGAAGGAACTCGCGGCGCGCGGCGAGAAGATCTACGCCGCCAATTGCGCAGCCTGCCACCAGGCCACCGGCCAGGGCGTTCCCGGCGCGTTCCCTGCGCTCGCCGGCTCGAAGGTGGTCAACGGGCCGCCTGCCGATCAGATCCACACCGTGCTGAACGGCCGTCCCGGCACCGCGATGCCGCCATGGAAGCAGCTGTCCGATACCGACATCGCGGCGGTGATCGACTACACCCGCACGAGCTGGGGCAACAAGGGTGAGCCCGTGCAGCCCAAGGACGTCAAAGCCGGGCGCAGCAGCTGACCCCCGGTCGCGCACCTCACGCATCCGCCGTACGCCAGGAGATTCCGATGAGCAGCATTCCCCACGACCACGCCGCCGGCCACGATCATGCGCACGAGCATGCCCATCACCCCACCGGCATCATGCGCTGGGTGACAACGACCAACCACAAGGACATCGGCACGCTCTACCTGTGGTTCTCGTTCATCATGTTCATGGTGGGCGGCGTGATGGCGCTCACGATCCGCGCCGAGCTCTTCCAGCCGGGGCTGCAGATCGTCGAGCCGGAATTCTTCAATTCGCTCACCACCATGCACGGCCTCATCATGATCTTCGGCGCGATCATGCCCGCCGCGGTGGGGTTCGCGAACTGGATGATCCCGATGCTGATCGGGGCGCCCGACATGGCGTTCGCGCGCATGAACAACTGGAGCTTCTGGCTGCTCCCGCCCGCCGCGATCCTGCTGATCCTCTCGTTCTTCATGCCCGGCGGGGCACCCGGCTCCGGCTGGACGATGTATCCGCCGCTATCCGTGCAGCAGGGCATGGGGATGGACCTCACCATCTTCGCGGTGCACATCATGGGCGCGTCGTCGATCATGGGGTCGATCAACATCATCACCACGATCCTGAACCTGCGCGCGCCCGGCATGACGCTCATGAAGATGCCGCTGTTCTGCTGGACGTGGCTCATCACCGCGTACCTGCTGATCGCGGTGATGCCGGTGCTCGCGGGCACCGTGACCATGCTGCTGACCGACCGCCATTTCGGCACGAGCTTCTTCAATGCCGCCGGCGGCGGTGACCCGGTCCTGTTCCAGCACGTGTTCTGGTTCTTCGGCCACCCCGAGGTGTACATCCTGATCTTGCCGGCGTTCGGGATCATCTCGCAGATCATCCCGGTCTTCTCGCGCAAGCCGCTGTTCGGGTACGCGTCGATGGTCTACGCGGTTGCCGCCATCGCCATCCTCTCGTTCATCGTCTGGGCGCACCACATGTTCACGACGGGCCTGCCGACGGCCGGCCTGCTCTTCTACATGTACGCGACCATGCTGATCGCCGTCCCGACCGGGGTGAAGGTGTTCAACTGGGTAGCCACGATGTGGAAGGGCTCGATCACCTTCGAGACGCCGTTCCTGTTCGCGCTGGGTTTCCTGTTCCTGTTCACGATCGGCGGCTTCACCGGCCTCGTGCTGGCGATCATGCCGGTGGACGTGCAGCTGCAGGATACCTATTACGTGGTCGCGCACTTCCATTACGTGATGGTCGCGGGCAGTCTCTTCGCCTTCTTCGGCGGGGTGTACTACTGGATCCCGAAGTGGACGGGCACCATGTACAACGAGACGCTCGGCCGGTGGCATTTCTGGCTGTCGTTCATCACCTTCAACATCACGTTCTTCCCCATGCACTTCGTCGGCCTCGCCGGCATGCCGCGGCGCATCCCGGATTACGCGCAGCAGTTCGCCAACTGGAACGCGATCGAGTCGGTCGGCGCCTTCGGGTTCGGCCTGTCGCAGCTCGTGTTCCTCTATGCCGTGCTGAAGTGCATCCGCGGTGATGGCGAGAAGGCCCCGGCGAAGCCGTGGGATGGCGCGCACACGCTGGAATGGACGCTGCCGTCGCCGGCGCCGTACCACACCTTCGAGACGCCGCCCGAGGTCAAGTGACGGCGCGTTCCCCGACCCTGCACGCCATGGCGAACCAACCCGACCGCAAGCGGCAGAACCAGCGCACCGCGCTGGTGTTCGCGTCCGTTGCCGTGGTGTTCTTTCTCGGCGTGTTCGCCGCCCGCCTGGTCGGCACGGATGCCGGCGGCCTCACGGTGCTCGGAGTCGTGATCGTCGTGTTCCTGGTCGTGGCGATTGGGTTCAGCCTGAGCAGACGCCGATGAACACCACCCAGCGCGCCGACAATCGCCGCCTGTTCCTGAAGCTCGGCGTGGTCGTCATCGGCATGTTCGGGTTCGGGTTCGCGCTGGTGCCGTTCTACGAGAAGATCTGCCAGGTCACGGGCCTGCGCGACATCGATCGCGCCGAGCAGGTGCGCAATACGCAGGTCGACTACGCGCGCACGGTACGCGTCGAATTCGATGCCAACGTGCGCAAGCTGCCGTGGACCTTCCGTCCGCTCGAGACGCTGAAGCCGGTCCATCCCGGCGAGGTCACTCAGGTGCTGTACGAGATCGCCAACACCACCGACCACCGGATCACGGGACAGGCGATCCCCAGCTACGGGCCGCAGGAAGCCGGACAATACTTCCACAAGCTCGATTGCTTCTGCTTCAAGCGCCAGGTGCTCGAGCCCGGCGAGCGGCGGCAGATGCCCGTGGTGTTCGTCCTCGATCCGAAGCTGCCGAAGGACATCGGGACGATCACGCTTTCGTACACCTTCTTCGAAGTCGAGACGGGCGACGGCGGCTGAACGCCCGCGGAATGGATCGGGCGTCACGCCCGTTGGATGAGCGGTAACACGAGGAGTCGTCGATGAGCGCAGCACCGACGGGCGTCAAGCCCTATTACTTCGTTCCGCAGCCGTCGCACTGGCCGATCACCGGCTCGGTCGCGCTGCTGCTGATGGCCCTCGGGGCGGCGTTCTGGATGAATCATCTGGACGCGGGCCCGTGGCTGCTGGCCGCCGGGCTGGCGGTGCTGGTGTTCATGATGTTCGGCTGGTTCGGCACCGTGATCGGCGAGTCCGAGCACCGGCTGTACAACAAGAAGGTGGACACCTCGTTCCGCTGGAGCATGAGCTGGTTCATCTTCTCCGAGGTGATGTTCTTCGGAGCGTTCTTCGGGGCGCTGTTCTACATTCGCGCGCTGTCGGTGCCGGATCTGGGAGGCCTGCTGTCCAACCAGTTCATCTGGCCCGATTTCGTCGCCGGCTGGCCGAGCACCGGCCCATACCTGCGGCAGCAATTCACGCCCATGGAGGCGTGGGGCATCCCGGCGCTGAATACGCTCATCCTGCTCACCTCGGGCGTCACGCTCACCATCGCGCATCACGCGCTCAAGGTCGGCAACCGCACGGGCCTCAAGCTGTGGCTGTTCATCACGATCGCGCTGGGCTTCACGTTCCTGGGATTCCAGGCCTACGAGTATCACCATGCATGGACCGAGGCGAACCTGCGCCTCTCGACCGGCGTGTATGGCTCCACGTTCTACATGCTGACGGGATTCCACGGCTTCCACGTCACGATCGGCGCCATCATGCTTTCGGTGATGCTGGGGCGGGCCATCCGTGGTCACTTCGATGCCGAGCATCACTTCGGCTTCGAGGCGGCGGCGTGGTACTGGCACTTCGTGGACGTCGTCTGGCTGCTGCTATTCGTGCTGGTCTACTGGCTCTGACGCGGGGCGACCGGACGAACCAGGCGAAAAGCCGCACGGTGCGCCGTGCGGCTTTTGCTTTGGCGGCAGGCGATGCCGCTGGCGAGGAATCTACCGCAGGCCGTGGGGTCCGATCCAGCCGAGGCGGTAGGAAATCATCAGGAACGCAAAAAGGCCGACCGAGAGCGCGACTCGCAGCGCCAGCGCCTTGACGATGCGCGTGCCGGAACCCTTGTCACGATAGAGAAACACCAGCGCCGAAAACAGGCTGACGATGATGGCGAGCAGGACGACGATGACCAGGATCTTCACGGCAGGCGGGGGCGAGGCGGCCGGCGGAATCGCGGCGCAGCAGTACGCCATCGTACGCCGATTGTGTCCGTCGCTCCTCCCTTGAGCGCGGCCGCGCCGGACGTTCCCCGCAGCGCGGCGTCGCCGCCGAACCCCAGCCGATCCTTGTCTGCACCCGTGGCCACCGCCTCGTTTCGCCGTTACGTGCCCTCGATCGCCGCCGTCCTGGTCACGGCGCTGTGCGTGACGGCAGGCAACTGGCAGCGCTCGCGCATGCACGAAAAGCAGTCCTTGCGGGCGCAACACGATGCCGCCATCGCTACCCCACCCCTGGCCGGCAGCGATCTGCCCCGTGGACCGACCGCCTGGGAAGCGCTGCGCTACCGGCCCGTGATCCTCGAGGGCGAATTCGACGCGCCGCATCAGATCCTCCTCGACAACCGGGTGCAGGGAGGGCAGGTGGGCTATGAAGTGCTCACGCCGCTGCGCCTGTCCGACGGGCGCCTCGTGTTGATCGACCGCGGCTGGGTGTCCCAGGGACGCACGCGCGCCGAGGTGCCGGCCGTTGCCGTTCCTGCGGGTCCGGTGGTGGTGCAGGGACGCATCGACCTGCCGCCGAAGCGGTACTTCGAGATGGGCTCCGGCGCGCCCCGCGGCAACGTCTGGCAGCACCTCGACGTCGGGCGCCTCGAAAACGCGTGGGGCGTCACGCTGCTGCCGGTGGCGGTCGATCAGATCGCGCCCGTTGGCCCGTCGGATGCATTGCTGCGCGCATGGCCCGAGCCGGACTTCGGTATCGACACGCACCGTATCTACATGGTCCAGTGGTACGCCTTCGCCGCCCTGACCGTGATCTTCTGGGCGGTGGCGCACCGGCCACGGCGCTGGCGGCGCAACGTCCCCGTGCAGGAGGGCAGCGATGGCTGAACCCGGGCAATCCACGCGCGGTGCCGGCAGCCGGTATACGTTGCTCCTCATCACCCTCGTGGCGCTGGCTCCGATCGTCGCTTCGACCGTCGTGTACCTCTACTTTCCGCGAAGCGCGCAGACCAACTACGGGCAGCTGCTCACGGTGGCGCCCGCGCCGGAAATCATCGGCACGCGCCCCAACGGGACACCTTTCAGGCTTTCCGCACTCCAAGGCAAGTGGGTGCTGGTCGCCGCAGCGCCGGGGGCCTGTGGCGAGGGTTGCCGGCGCGCGCTCTATGCGACCCGCCAGGCCCGGACGATCCAGGGACGCGAGCAGGACCGGGTGGTGCGCGTGTGGCTGGTCACCGATGCGGGGCAGCCGCCCCCGGAAGTGCTGCAGGAGCATCCCGGGCTGGTCGTCGCGCGCATCGCGTCCGGGGCGCTGGGCGGGTTTCCGGCCGGGGAGCGTGCGATCTACCTGATTGACCCGCACGGTAACCTGGTGCTGCAGTACCCCGAGAATCCGGACATCAAGGGGCTTGCGAAGGACCTCGGCCGGTTGCTCCGGGCGTCGTCCATCGGATAGGGGAGGATCGAATGCTAGAATCCGCGGCTTCCCGCCTGCCGCCCGCGCTCCGCGGCGCCCTGCGCACCCGGAGATTCGCATCATGACGACCCTCAGCCTTCGCGACGACCGCCTGCGCCAGTTTCTCGCGCTCACCAAGCCGCGCGTCGTGTCGCTGATCGTGTTCACCGCGATCATCGGGATGTTCCTGGCGTCGCCGGGGCTGCCGCCGGCCGGTGCCGTGCTCTTTGCCACGGTGGGCATCGCGCTCGTGGCCGGTGCTGCAGCGGCGGTGAATTGTCTCGTCGAGCAGAAGATCGATGCGGTGATGGCCCGCACGCGCCGGCGTCCACTGCCACGCGGCGAGATCTCCTCGCTCGAGACGCTCGTCTTTGCCGGCATCGTCGGCGGGTCAGGCCTTCTCGTGCTGTACGAGTTGGTGAACCCGCTGACGATGTGGCTGACGCTGCTGACGTTCGTCGGCTACGCGGTCATCTACACCGTGCTGCTGAAGCCCGCCACGCCGCAGAACATCGTGATCGGCGGCGCGTCGGGTGCGATGCCCCCGGTGCTTGGCTGGGCGGCGGTGACCGGCACCGTGTCACCCGAGGCGCTGCTGCTCTTCCTGATCATCTTCGCATGGACGCCCCCGCATTTCTGGTCGCTCGCCCTGTACCGGGCGAACGACTACGCGCGTGCGGGCCTCCCGATGCTGCCGATCACCCATGGCCCGCAGTACACGCGCCTCATGATCGTGCTGTACACGTTCATCCTGGTCGGCGTGACGCTCCTGCCGTTTGCGATCGGCATGAGCGGCTTCCTCTACCTGGCGGGCGCGCTGGTCCTCGGCGGGATGTTCCTGAGCCGCGCCTTCGGGCTGTACCACCGCTACAGCGATGCGCTCGCGCGCTCGACCTTCAAGTTTTCCATTGCCTATCTCGCGGCGCTGTTTTCGGTGCTGCTCATCGATCACTATTGGCGATGACACGGGACAAGGCGGCGGCGCTGTCCGCTCGCTGCCAGCATTGCGGGTCGTCGCGCCGATTCGGCCGCTCGCGTTGAACACGCGCCGTTCCTCGCCGGGCTGGTGGCGCAGCGGACTCGCCGCGCTCGCCTGCGCCTTGCTGATCGCTGCCCTCGCGGGTTGCGACCGCGTCCCGAAATTCATGGCTGCCGATGTCACCGGCTCGTCGTTCGGCCGTGATTTCGCGCTGACCGATCACCACGGCACGCCGCGCACGTTGGCGGATTTTCGCGGCAAGGTCGTGGTGCTCTTCTTCGGCTATACGCATTGCCCCGACGTCTGTCCGACCACGCTGGCCGAGCTGGCCGAGACGATGAAGCAGCTCGGGCCCGAGGCGCAGCGGGTGCAGGTGCTCTTCGCGACGGTCGATCCCGAGCGTGACACGCCGGAGTTGCTCGCCCAGTACGTGCCCGCCTTCAACCCGACCTTCCTCGGGCTGCGCGGCGACGCCGAAGCCACGGCGCGCGTCACCCGCGAGTTCAAGGTATTGGTCGAGAAGCGCGCGGGCACGTCGCCGGGGAACTACTCGGTGGACCATTCCGCAGGCACGTTCCTGTTCGATCCGCAGGGCCGCCTGCGCGTGTACGTCAGCTACGGTCAGGGGCCGGAGGTGTTCGCGCACGACATCCGCGCGCTGCTCGAGGGCTGACGGTACGCGCCATGGCCGTCGTTCCGATTGCCGCGGCTTTCCAGGAAGCCTTCGCACACGAGGCCGCCGGCCGGGAGCGTGAGGCGATCGCGGTCTACCGCAGCATCCTCGCCGCCGTGCCGAATCATCCGGGGGCCTTGCTGCGCCTTGCCGAAATCGAGATCCGCCACGGCGAAGTCGAGCGCGCGCGCGCCGGCCTGCAGCTCGCGTTGGCAACGGCCACCAAAATGCGCCTACCCGTGGCGGATGTCCTGACCGCGATCGGGCGGCTCGATCATGCCGAGGGTCGCGACGGCGATGCGCGTGCCCGCTTCGAAGCCGCCCTCGCCGAAACGCCCATGCATGCCGGTGCGATGCTGGAGCTCGGCGCCATCGCGCATGCAGCGGGTGATCTTGCCACCGCCGAACAGCGCTTCGCCGCGGTGGCGCACCGCAATCCCGACCTCGGCATCGCCTGGCTGCAGCTCGCCCTCACGCACGAGCAGCAGGGCCGGATCGCTGCGGCGCGCGAGGCGGCGGCGACCGCCATCACCGCACGGCAGACCACCCCGGCGGCCTGGGAAAATGCCGCCCGTCTCGCCTGGCGCATGCACGACTACCTAGCTGCCGACGGTCTCTGTCGCGACGGGCTCGCACGCTATCCGCGCCACCCCGGCCTCATGCATCAGCACGGCATCGTGCTCAAATCCACTGGCCGGCGGGTCGCCGCGTGCCAGGTGCTCGAGGAGGCGATCACCCTGGCCCCCGACGATCCGGGCCTGCGGCTGTCGCTCGGCGCCACGTATCTTGATGCCGGCCGACCGGCGGACGCGCGCAGAGAGCTCGAACGTGCGATCGCGCTCGGCGCCGCGGGCGGGGAAGTGTGGGACAACCTCGGCATGGCGCGCCGCGCGCTCGGCGATGACGATGGCGCGATCGCCGCGTTCGAGCAGGCGGTCGCCGCGGCGCCGCGCCTCACCCCGGCGCTCGCGAACCTGCTCAATGCGCGGCAGCAAAGCTGTGCCTGGGACGGCATCGAGGCGCTGGAAGAGCGGCTGATCGCGGGTATCGACGATCCCGCGAGCGATCCGCGCCTGCCACCGTTCATCGCGCTGGCAATGCCGACGACCTCCGCGCAGCAGCTCGCCAACGCGCGCCGCGTCGCCCGCACGATGCTGCCCCCGGTCGCCCCGCCGCCGCCCGTGCACCCCCGCGGCGCCCGCCTGCGCGTCGGCTATCTCTCCAGCGATTTCCGCGAGCATCCCACCGGCCGGCTGATGGCGGGCCTCTTCGAAGCGCACGACCGCGAGCGCTTCGAGATCTTTGCCTACAGCTACGGCAAGGACGACGCGAGCGCGCTGCGCGCGCGCATCCGCGCGGCATTCGACCGGTGGCGCGACGTCGACGATGTTGCGGACATCGCGGTCGCGCAGATGATCCGCGACGACCGGATCGATCTGCTCATCGATCGCAAGGGCCTGACGCGCGGCACCCGGTTGGCGATCCTCGCCGAGCGGCCGGCCCCCGTGCAGGTGCACTACATGAGCTTTCCGGGCACCATGGGTTACGACGCCATCGACGGCATCATCGCCGACGCGGACGTCATCCCGCCGGGGGAGGAGGTCTTCTTTCACGAGCGCGTCTGGCGGCTGCCGCGCTGCTATTTCGTGAATGATTCCAAGCGCGCGGTGCCGCCCGTCGATGGCCGCGCCGCGCACGGCCTGCGCGACGATGCGCTGGTGCTCGCCTGCTTCAACCAGCCGTACAAGATCACCCGCACGTTCTTCGCCATGTGGATGGAGGCGCTGGCCGCAGCGCCCTCGGCCGTGCTGTGGTTGCTCACGCCGGGCGAAGGCGAGCGGCGCAACCTGCGACGCGAGGCGGCGCGCTGCAACATCGACCCGCAGCGGCTGGTGTTCGCGCCACTGCTGCCGCAGGCCGCGCACATGGCCCGTGTCGGCTGCGCCGATCTCACCCTCGATACGCTGCCTGTCGGCCAGCACGCGACCGCGTGCGATGCCCTGTGGGCGGGGGTTCCGGTGCTGACCTGCCGCGGCACCACGTTCGTCGGCCGCGTCGGCGCCAGCATCATGCGCGCCGTCGAGCTGCCGGAGCTCATCACCGAGTCGCCTGCGGAGTATCGGACCCGCCTGCTGGAGCTCGTGCGCACGCCGGCGCCGCTCGCACGGTATCGCGAGCATCTCGTCACCCAGCGCCACCGCCTGCCGCTGTTCGACACCGCGGCCTTCACCCGTGACTGGGAGGCGCTGCTGCAGGAAATCTACGACGGGACGGTCGCCGCGCGCCAGCGCGACGCCACGCGCGCGGGAACCGGCCCGACCGGCGTCAGTGGCCGCGCTGGATGAGCTCGATCTTGTAGCCGTCCGGGTCCTGCACGAACGCGATGACCGTGCTCCCGCCTTTCACCGGACCTGCTTCGCGCGTGACGGTGCCGCCCTTGGCGCGAACGGCCGCACACGTCGCCGCGGCGTCGTCCACCTCGACGGCGATGTGGCCAAAGCCGCTGCCGACGTCATAGCGATCGACGCCGTAGTTGTACGTGAGCTCCAGGACGGCGCCGCGCGTCTCGTCGTCGTAGCCGACGAAGGCGAGGGTGTACTTCTGCTCGGGGCGGTCGGTGGTCCGCAAGAGGCGCATGCCCATCACTTCGGTGTAGAAGCGCGTGGCACGGCCGAGGTCGCCGACGCGCAGCATGGTGTGCAGGATTCGCATGTCAGGTATCAGGTAACAGGTATCAGGTAACAGGTAACAGGTAACAGGGATCAGGGACCAGGGACCAGGGATCAGGGATCAGGGATCAGGGATCAGGGATCAGGGATCAGGGATCAGGGATCAGGAGCAGTCGCGTGGTGAAGCACTCGGTGTTGCGTATCTGATCCCTGACCTCTGACCTCTGACCTCTGACCTCTGACCTCTGTTTTCTGATCAGAATTCGACCATCTCGAAATCTTCCTTGCGCGCGCCGCATTCGGGGCACGTCCAGTTCGGCGGCACGTCCTCCCACCGCGTACCGGGAGCGATGCCTTCTTCGGGAGCGCCCAGCGCCTCATCGTAGATCCAGCCACAGATCAGGCACATGTATTTTTTCATCGAGGCATACGCGTTGGAGTAAAATCCAATTCTATCAAGCCCCTCCTGTGCGCCGCACCGAGCACGCGCCGCACGCTCCATTTTTCTCCCCATGCGCGACACCGATCCGGACTTTCCGCCTATCGTCCTCACCTTCGCGGCATCCGACCCTTCGGGCGGCGCCGGGCTGCAGGCCGACATCCTCACGCTGTCGAGCATGGGGTGTCATCCGCTGTCGGTGCTGACGGCGTACACGGTGCAGGACACCGCGGGTGTGGAGGGCGTGCAGGCGCTGGAGTCGGAGTGGGTTGCCGATCAGGCGCGCTGCCTGCTCGAGGACATGCCTGTCGACGCCTTCAAGATCGGCGTGCTTGGCAGCGTCGAGAATATCGCTGCCATCGCGGAGATCCTGTCGGATTATCCGGACGTGCCGCTGATCCTCGATCCCGTGCTCGCCTCGGGGCGCGGCGACGAGCTTGCCAACGACGAGATGACCCATGCGTTGCGCGAGCTCCTGCTGCCCCAGACCACCGTGCTGACGCCCAACAGTCTCGAGGCGCGCCGCCTCGCCGAAGCCGACGACGAGGAAGAAGTGAGCCTCGCGGTGTGCGCCGAGCGCCTGCTCGCCATGGGTGCGGAGTTCGTGTTGATCACCGGCACGCACGAGGCCACCCCGGAAGTCGTGAATACGCTGTACGGCCGCAGTGGCGTCGTGCGCACGGACACGTGGCCGCGCCTGCCCGGAAGCTTCCACGGCTCGGGCTGCACGCTCGCCTCCGCGATCGCGGCGATGCTGGCCAATGGCCTCGATGTTCCGGAGGCCGTGCGCGAGGCGCAGGATTACACGTGGCACACCCTGAAGAAGGCCTATCGGCCCGGCATGGGCCAGCTGCTCCCCGACCGACTGTTCTGGGCCCGCGAGGGTGCCGATGCGCCGGGTGAGCAAGGCGAGGCGGTGCGCAGTCCCGATGCTCGCAGCAACCACTGAGCCCACGGAAGCGGCGTCCCGTCGTGCGGGCGTCGCCGGGCTGTACGCGGTCACGCCCGACTGGACCGACACCGATCGCCTGGTGCGCGCGGTCGCGGCTGCCGTGCGTGGCGGTGCGCGCGTGGTGCAGTATCGCAACAAGATTGCCGATGCGGCGCTGCGTCTCGTGCAGGCACGCGCACTGGCGCGCTCCCTCGAGGCTTCAGGTGCGCTCCTGATCGTCAACGACGATGCGCAGCTCGCTGCGGACGTCCGCGCCGACGGCGTGCACATCGGGGAGGAGGACGGTGCGCTCGCGGCGGCGCGGGCCCTGGTCGGTCCGAAGGCGCTCATCGGCGTGTCGTGCTACGACGATCCGGCCCGCGCTCGCGCCGCCGTGCGCGAAGGCGCCGACTACGTCGCGTTCGGCAGTTTCTTCGCGTCCATGGTGAAGCCCGGCGCGCGGCGCGCCGACATCGCGCTGCTCGCCGAGGCGCAGGGGCTTGCCGTGCCGGTGGTTGCCATCGGTGGCATCGACGCCGTGAACGCCGCCGTGCTCCGCGATGCCGGCGCTGACGCCGTCGCAGTCATCTCGGCGGTATTCGCGGCAGGCGACGATCGCGCCATCGAAGCCGCTGCCCGCGCCATTGCTGCCGTCTTTCACACACCTGCGGGGCGAACTCCATGAGCCGCAACGACGAACTCTTCCTGCGTGCGCAGCGCACCATTCCGGCCGGCGTGAACTCGCCCGTGCGCGCGTTCCGCTCCGTGGGCGGCACGCCGCGATTCTTCGTGCGTGGGCAGGGCGCGTACCTGTGGGACGCCGACGGCACGCGCTACATCGATTACGTGGGCTCGTGGGGCCCGGCAATCCTGGGGCACGCGCACCGCGACGTCGTGCGCGCGGTGCAGGAGACGGCGGCGAACGGCCTTTCGTTCGGCGCGCCGACGGAGCTCGAGATCGAGCTTGCGGAGACGCTGTGCGCACGCGTCCCGTCGATGGACATGGTGCGCCTGGTCTCGTCGGGCACCGAAGCGACGATGTCGGCGCTGCGGCTCGCACGCGGCTTCACCGGACGCAGCAAGATCGTGAAGTTCGAAGGCTGCTATCACGGCCACGGTGACAGCCTGCTCGTGAAGGCGGGCTCGGGTGCGCTGACGTTCGGCCAACCTTCGTCGGCCGGGGTACCGCCGGCGATCGCCAACGAGACCATCGTGCTGCCGTACAACGATCTCGACGCGGTGGAGGCGGCGTTCCGTGCGGAGGCCGACGGCATCGCGTGCATCATCGTCGAGCCGGTGGTGGGCAACATGAACCTGATCGCGCCCGCCCCGGGATTCCTGCAGCGCCTGCGCGACGTGTGCGACCGCTTCGGCGCGCTGCTGATCTTCGACGAGGTGATGACCGGCTTCCGCGTCCATCCGCAGGGCGCGCAGGGCCTGTACGGGATCACGCCCGACCTCACCACGCTCGGCAAGGTCATCGGCGGTGGCATGCCCGTCGGTGCCTTCGGCGGCCGGCGTGTCGTCATGGAGCAGATCGCGCCGCTCGGCCCCGTCTACCAGGCGGGCACGCTCTCGGGTAATCCCGTTGCCGTGGCAGCGGGCCTTGCAACGCTGCGCGCGATCGCCGCGCCCGGTTTCTACGAGCGGCTCTCGATGCACACGCTGGCGCTGATGGACGGGCTCGAGGATGCGGCGCGCGCGGCCGGCGTGCCGTTCAGCGCACAGGCGATCGGCGGCATGTTCGGCATCTATTTCGCGGAGCGCGTGCCCGCTACCTACGACGCGGTCATGGCCACCGACAAGGCGCGCTTCAACCGTTTCTTCCACGCCATGCTGGAGCGCGGCGTGTATCTCGCACCTTCGGCCTTCGAAGCCGGCTTCGTGTCGGCCGCGCACACGCCGGAAATCATCGCCGAAACCTTGCGCATCGCCGACGGCTGTTTCCGCGCGCTCTGAAGCGATGCGTCGGCGAGAGGGGCCGACGCGTGAGGTCTCGCCGATGGTGTCCCGGCGTGCGCAGCCCGCAGTCCGCGTATAACCTTTGGCGATGACTTCAGCAAAGGAGTGGGCAAGCCGGGGGACGCGCCTCCTCGCCGCCGGCGCCTTCGGCGAGGCGCAGCAATGCTTCGAAAGCGCGATCCGTCTCGAGCCGCGCCACAGCACGCACTGGGCGCTTCTCGGCAAATGCCAGGCGATGCTCGCGGGCTACCATGCCGCGGAGGAGGCGCTCGCCAGGGCATGCAGTCTCGATCCGCGAGCCGCCTTTCCGTACGTGTGGCTCGGTCACGCGCTGCGCGAGCAAAACAGGCCGGATGCAGCCGTTGCCGCGTTCGAACGCGCGGCGGCACTGGAACCGGACAACGTGAACGCTGCGATCGGCGCCGCCCTGGTGATGCCGGTGGTTTATCGGGACCTGGCGGAAATCGATCGTTGGCGCGAACGATACCGCGCCGGCCTCGAACGGCTGCTCGCCGACACGGCATGCGCACCCGGATGGGCGCGATCCATACTCAAGCTCGAGTGGAGCAATTTCTATCTCGCCTATCAGGGCGGCAATGATCGCCAGCTGCAGGCCGCGTACAGCGACTTCATCGCCGGGCTGCTGGCGCGGATCGTTCCGGAATGGCAGGCCGACATCAGGTCGGCGCGGCCACCGGACCGCAGGATCCATGTTGGTTTCGTGTCGTCACACCTGCGCAACCACACCGTCGCCGATTACTTCGGCGCGTGGATCACCGACCTCCCTCGCGACCGCTTCCATGTGGCGGCGTACTACACGGGCCACGGGAGCGGCGCACGCACGGAGGAATTCCGGGCGGCGGCGGACCACTTCGAGCAGTTGCCCGATGACGTGCACCGGATTGCATCGGTGCTGCGCGCGCAGAATCTGGACGTGATCGTGTATCCCGACGTGGGGATGTCGCCGCTCGACCAGCTGCTCTGCAATCTGCGTCTTGCGCGGACGCAACTCGCCGCATGGGGTCATCCGGTGACCACCGGCAGTCGCCACATCGATGCGTATCTGTCATGTGCGGAGATGGAGCCGGAAAATGCCCACGACCACTATCGGGAGGAACTGCTGCTGCTTCCGGGCATCGGCGTCAACTATCGTGCGCCGCGCGCCCCGGGTGCGGCGGATCGCGCGCAGTTCAGGCTGTCCCCCGGTTCCCACGTGTACGCCTGTCCCCAGTCGCTGTTCAAAATTCATCCCGCTACCGACCCGCTTTTTCTGGACATCATGGAACAGGACGCGCGTGCGGTGCTCGTGTTCGTCGCGGCGCCGTCCAAGGGCCAGACGGATGCCTTCATCGGTCGGATCACCGGAGGCATGGCACGCCGAGGAATCGCGATGCGCAACCAGATCAAATTCCTCCCGAACCTCCCCCATGATGCGTTCCTCGGCTTGCTTGGCGTGGCCGACGTGATGATCGACGCCCTGCACTGGAGCGGCGGCCGTACGGCCCTCGATGCGCTATCGGCAGGATTGCCCATCGTGACCCTGCCCGGAGCACAGATGCGCAGCCGGCAATCGGCCGCCATGCTGCGCATCATCGGACTCGAGGAGCTGATCGCGGGCAGCGCGGAGGATTACGTGTCGAAGGGCCTGCGCATCGCGGGAGATCGCGCGTATCGTTCCATGCTGTCGGCACGTATCCGGGAAGGACTTCCGAAGCTGTTCGGTCGGCACGAGCCCATCGCGGCGCTTGCTGCAGCGATCGAGCGCATCCATCGGCAACGCGCCCCCTGAGCCCGGTGTGGCGCACGGCGCGAGCTTACGCCCCGGCGCACAACAACCCTGGCGCCATGCAACGTGGACAACGAGTTGCCCAAGACGGTGACCGAGTTCCGAAGGGCGATGGAATTCCGCCTGACGCCACCATGCCGAAGCGCACCTTGCGCAGGGAAATCCGTCACGGGCGACCGTGCGGCGTGGTACCCGCGCATGCGTGTGTTTCACCAAGGCACGTTCGGCGACTGATCGCCTGTGATCGCTCGTGTCGGCAGCGATTTGCAGGCCGCCGTCCGCGCTCACCTGGAGACGTTCCGGCGGTATGCATCAGGAATCGTCGTGATGTGGCGACAGGCGGGGGTCGCGTCGTGCACTGGCGACAGGTGCGTCTGAAATGCGTTGCAGCGCTTCGATCCGCGTTGCTATCCTGAGCTTCGCTACCTCGCCATGCTATGATTATCGATTAATTTTTAGGCAGTCGATGCCGCCCATCGACTCTGCGCAAACGTGAACGCGCCTGTCCACAAACGTCTTGGTGAGCTGCTGATCGAGCGCGGAAAGCTCGATCCGGCCGGGCTCGAGCGCGCGCTCCGGTTGCAGCAGGAAAGCACCGACAAGCTCGGCAGCCTGCTCGTGACCCTCGGCCTGTGCGCGCAGCGCGACGTTGCGGAAGCGCTCGCGGTGCAGCTCGGCCTGCCGCTCGTCGAGCCGTCCGGGTATCCGGAATTTCCCATTCTCGAAGAACGCATCTCGGCGCGCTTCCTGCGCGAGGCGCGTGCGCTGCCGGTGCGCGAGGACGAGCGCGAGCTCGCCCTCGCCATGGCCGATCCCACCGACGATTACACGATCAGCGCGTTCCGCATGGTGACGGGCCGCGAGGTCCGACCCCTGGTCGCGATTCCCACCGAGCTCGATGCGGCGCTCGAGCGGCTCTACGGTGCGGGCAAGTCCGCGCTCGGCCAGATCGTCGGCGACGTGGAGCAGCGCGTCGACGATCTCGCGTTCGATGCGGACGTCCAGCAGCTCAAGGATCTTGCTTCCGAGGCGCCGGTCATCCGCCTGGTATCGCTGATCATCACCAATGCCCTCGAGATGCGCGCTTCCGACATCCACATCGAGCCGTTCGAGAACCGGCTCGTGGTGCGCTACCGGATCGACGGCGTGCTGCACGAGGTGGAGTCGCCGCCGCGCCGCTTCTCGGCGGCGGTGATCTCGCGCATCAAGATCATGGCCAACCTCGACATCGCCGAGCGGCGGCTGCCGCAGGACGGGCGCATCCGCCTGCGTGTGCAGGGCAAGGAGATCGACCTGCGCGTGTCGACCGTGCCGACCATGCACGGGGAATCCGTCGTCATGCGGATCCTCGACAAGGGCGGCGTCGCGCTCGACTTCAAGCGTCTCGGCTTCGAGGACGACACCCTCAAGGCGTTCCTCGACGTGCTCATGGAGCCCCACGGCATCCTGCTCGTGACCGGCCCGACCGGTTCCGGCAAGACGACGACGCTGTACACGGCGCTCGAGCGGCTCAACCAGCCCGACGTGAAGATCCTCACGGTCGAGGATCCGGTCGAGTACCAGATGCCCGGCATCAACCAGATCCAGGTGAAGCCGCAGATCGATCTCACCTTCGCCAACGCGCTGCGCTCCATCGTCCGGCAGGACCCGGACGTGATCATGATCGGCGAGATCCGCGACCTGGAGACCGCACAGATCGCGGTGCAGTCGGCGCTGACCGGGCACCTGGTGCTGTCGACCGTGCACACCAACGACGCGGCGTCGACGGTCAACCGTCTGCTCGACATGGGTGTCGAGGATTACCTCCTCACGTCGACCGTCATCGGCATCCTCGCGCAACGCCTGGTGCGCACCCTGTGCGTGCATTGCAAGGAGCCGTACACTGCGCTCCCCGAGCTCGTCGAGCAGTTCGATCTCCAGCGCGTCGCGCCGCCCGGCCCCATCACGCTGCATCGCGCCAAGGGCTGTCCGCAGTGTGCGCAAACCGGCTACAGCGGACGGATGAGCATCCTCGAGATGCTGCCCATGACCGACCCGCTGCGCAGCCTGGTGATGAAGCACGCCACTTCCACGGACCTGCGCAACGAGGCGATCCGCGGCGGCATGCGCACGATGTACGAGGACGGACTGCGCAAGGCCGTGCGCGGCGTCACCACGTTCGAGGAAGTGCTGCGCGTCACGCGCGAGTCCTGAGACACGCCGCGGAGACCAGCGCAATGCCTCTCTACCATTACCGGGCCGTCGACGCCGCAGGCGCGGTTGCGATGGGCGAGCTCGAGGCCGCCAACGAGAGCGAGATCGTCGAGCGCCTGCGCGATCAGGGCATGCTGCCGATGCAGGTCGGGCCGGCAGCGGCGGGACGCGGGGCTGCCGTCACAACCGCGGGCGCGGCGCCGGCGCGCCGACCGTTCTGGCTTTCGAAGACCGTCACGCGCGACCAGGTCGGCAACCTCACGCGCGAGCTCGCGACGCTGCTGCGCGCCGGACTGCCGCTCGATCGCGCGCTGGAGCTCCTGATCCAGCTCGCGCCTTCGCCGGCGGTCGGTGCGCTGCTCCAAGGAATCCGCGACGAGGTGCGCGGCGGCAAGTCGCTGTCGCAGGCGCTGGATGCGCGCCGCGAGGTCTTCTCCCGGTTCTATGTGAACATCGTGCGTGCGGGCGAAGCGGGCGGCGCTCTCGGCGTGGTGCTCACGCGCCTCGCCGACACCATGGAGCGCAACAAGGAACTGCGCGACAGCGTGACGGCGGCACTGATCTACCCGTCGATCCTCATCCTGGTCGCCGTGGCCTCGGTGATGGTGCTGCTCGTCTACGTCGTGCCGCAATTCGAGCAGACTTTCGCCCAGGCGGGCAAGGCGCTGCCCCTCGCGACGCAGATCGTTGTCGTCGTGGGTCGCTTCCTGCGCAGCTGGTGGTGGGCGCTGCTCGCCGGTATCGTGCTGTTCGTCATCGCCACACGCCGTCACCTGCGCCAACCCGCGGCGCGCCGGCGCTGGGATGGCCGCATGCTGCGCCTGCCGCTCATCGGCGATCTGCTGGTCAAGGTCGAGGTCGCGCGGTTCGCACGGACGTTGGCGACGCTGCTCGCCAACGGCGTCACGCTGCTCGCCGGCCTCGGCATCGTCAAGGAAACCCTGGGCAACGTGGTGCTCGCCGGCGCGCTCGATGGCGTCACGGCGCGGCTGCGCGAAGGCAAGGGCTTCGGGCGGCCGCTCGTCGAAACCGGGCTGTATCCGCGACTCGCGACGCAGATGATCCTCGTGGGCGAGGAGTCCGGGCGGCTCGAGGAAATGCTGACCCGCGTCGCCGAGGTCTATGACCGCGAGGTGCAGGTGTCCATCAAGCGCTTCCTCGCGATCCTCGAGCCGGTGCTGATCCTCAGTCTCGCGGTGATGATCGGGGGCATCGTGTTCTCGATCCTCCTCGGGGTCATGGGCATGAGCGAACTTGTGCAGTGACGGCAGTCTAAAGTCCGGCAACCGCCCAAAAGGCGCGCCTCGCGCGCGCTCCATCAAGAGCAAAGGAATTTGCCATGCGTTCGACTTCCATCCGCCTTCGCGGCGCCACGGCGCGCCCCCGGCTGCAACGGGGCATGACGCTCATCGAGATTCTGGTCGTGCTCGTCCTGATTGCCGTAGTGATGGGCGTGGTCGGCGGGAATTTCATCGGCAAGGGCGAGAAAGCCAAGGCCGACGCCGCGCGCATCGAAATCGGCCAGATCGCGCAGGCTCTCGATCTCTACAAGCTCGAGGTTGGCCGCTATCCGACCACGCAGGAGGGCTTGCAGGCGCTGGTGCAGGCGCCCGCCGGGGCCAGCAACTGGAACGGCCCCTACTGGAAGAAGTCCAGCGTGCCGAAGGATCCGTGGGGCAACGAATACAAGTACGCCTCCCCAGGCAGCACCGCCCCCTACGAGATCGTGTCGCTTGGCGCGGACGGCAAGGAAGGCGGCGAGGGGGTCGACAAGGACATCTCGAGCACGCAGTGATGCGCACGCGGTTGCCGGCGCCTGCCCCGCGCGCTACTGCCTGCTTCGTGGCGCTGAACGGATGACCGCCCTCGACCCGCGCCTGCGCGATCAGCTACTGGCCGCGGGACTCGCCAATCAGCGGCGAGGCGAATTCGCCGCTGCGGAGCAGTGCTACAAGGCCGTGCTGGCGCAGGAGCCGCGCGACCCCGACGCGTTGTATCGGATGGGTGTGCTGGCCCTGCAATGCGCCAATGCGACGGGCGCGATGCACTACCTTCGCCAGGCGCGCGCCGTGCGCGAGCTCGATGCCGATGGCTGGTACAACCTCGGCATGGCCTGCACGCTCGACTACGTGTTCGACGATGCGCAGGCCGCATTCGCGCGGGCGCTCGAGCTCGACCCGACGCACGCCTCCGCCGCGGTCTCGCTCGGCAATATCCACAAGCTGCTCGGCCGTCCGGGTGAAGCGGCGCACGCATACCTGATGGCGGTCGCCTCGCCGCGCGCCGGGCCGACGCTGTTCAGCCAGCTCCTCGTCGGCCTGCATACCAATCCGGCGGTGACCGCTGAGCAACTCTTTGCGCTGCACCGCGAATGGGCCCGACGTTACGCCGAGCCGCTCTATCCGCGTGAAGCGCGCTTCGCCAACGTTGCGGATCCGGCGCGACGCCTGCGGGTCGGTCTCGTCTCGCCCAAATTCACGGCCGACATCGTCGGTCACTTCCTGCGTACGGTGCTGCCGCCGCTGGCCGCGCTGGCGGACCTCTACCTGTATCACGCCGGCACCGGACATGATTGGGTCACCCAGGAGCTCGCGCAGGCGCCCGTGCAATGGCGCAGCATTGCCGCACTCGACGACGCCGCGGCGGCAGCCCTCGTCACCCGCGACCGCATCGATGTTCTGGTCGATCTGGCGGGACATGCTCCCGGCAACCGGCTGCTGCTCTTCGCGCGCCGGCCGGCGCCGGTGCAGGTCACGTGGCTCGATTACTTCGACACCACCGGACTGGCGACAATGGACGCGCTGGTGAGCGACGCGGTGAGCACGCCGCCCGATCTCGTCGAGGGCGGCGTGCAGCGCTTCACCGAGCGCGTTGTCTACCTTCCGCACACGCGTCTTTGTTATGCGCCGCCACCCTTCGCCCCCGCCGTCGCGCCCCTGCCGGCGATGGACACGGGGCAGGTCACGTTCGGCTGCTTCGGCCGGGTGGACAAGATGCTGCCCGAGGTCCTTGCGCTCTGGTCGCGCGTGCTCGACGCGGTACCGCGCTCCACCCTGCGCCTCAAGAACGGCGGCTGTGAAGCGGCGCCCGTGCGCGAGAGGATCGTGGCCTGCTTCGCCGCGCATGGCATCGCGTCCGAGCGCATCGCGTTTCGCGGCCCCGGGCCGCATGCGGCGATGCTGGCCGAGTACGCCACGGTCGACATCGCCCTCGATACCTTCCCGTACAACGGCGGTGCCACGACGTGCGACGCGCTGTGGATGGGCATTCCCGTGGTCACCCTCGCCGGCGACACCATGATTGCCCGCCAGGGAGCTTCCCTGCTCAGCGCGGCCGGTCACGCGGCCTGGGTAGCGACGGATGCGGCCACATACGTCCGCATCGCCAGGCAGCTCGCCGCCGACCTGCCCGCGCTTGCGGCAACGCGTGCTGCGCTGCGCGCGGCGTTGGCGTCCTCGCCCCTGTGCGATGGCACGGCGTTCGCACACGATCTCTTCGCGGCGCTGCAGCAGCAATGGATGCGCTGGTGCACCGAACGTGCGCAGCATGAGGCGGCTGGGTCTTCGCGCGTGCTGGAGATCGCACGATGAACCGCCAGGCGACGTTCTGCGCGCAACCGCAGGGTGGGATGTCCTTGCTCGAGCTCCTGATCGTGCTGATGCTGATGGGCATCATCGCCGCCCTGACCCTTCCCGTATTCGGCGGCGGCGTGTCGACGACGCAGCTCAAGAGTGCGGCGCGCGAGATCGCCGCCGGGCTGCGGCTCGCGCGCAACGAGGCCGTGGCGAGTCGCCACGAGACCGTGCTCACGCTCGATCTCGCGCAGCGCACTTTCCGCGTCGGCGGCGACCCGCGCACCCATACGCTGCCGCACGACATCGAGCTCAAGCTCTTCACCGCGCAAAGCGATCTCGTGTCCGAGTCCGTCGGCGCCGTGCGCTTCTTTCCCGATGGCGGCTCGACGGGTGGCCGCGTGACGGTGGCCGCAGGAGAGCGCAAGTTCGACGTCGACATCGACTGGCTGACCGGCCGTGTGGCGATCGCGGAATAGCGCCGTGACGACACGCTCCCCAGCTGGTCGCGCCCGTGGCTTCTCGCTCCTCGAAGTGCTCGTCGCCTTCGTGGTGCTGTCGCTCGTGGCCACCGCCGTGTTTCGCCTCTTCTCGGGCGCGCTCGGCAACGCGAGCGCAGCGGAGGAGTACAGCCGCGCGATACTGGTCGCGCAGAGCGCGCTCGACGAGACCGCAGCATCGGCTTTGCACGAAGGCACGCAGTCGGGCTCGGCAGACGACGGGCGCATCGAGTGGACGGTGCAGGTCACGCCGTACGAAGTGCCGGGGATCAATCCGGACCTGGAGCGCGCCTCGGCCGTGCTGCCCATCAGGATGTTCCGCCTCGTGAGTGCGGTGACCTTTCCAGCACCCAATGGCGGGCAGCGGAACCTCACGCTGTCCACCATCCGCATCGGGGCGCGGGAGACGCAGTGATGGGCCGCAGCCGAATCTTGCCGTTGGCTGTCGCGCGCGGCTTCACGCTGGTCGAGCTGCTCGTGGCGCTGACGCTGCTCGGACTGATCGCCGCCGTCATGTTCGGGTCGCTGCGACTCGCCGGACGCAGCTGGGACGGCGGCGAGGCCAAGGCGGCGGAGGTCGCGGAGATGCGCCAGACGCAGCAGTTCCTGCGCACCCAGATCACCTCGGCACTGCCGAAGCGCATGCTGAAGGCCGTGGACGTGCCGTTGCTGTTTGCCGGCACGGCCGACGAGCTGCGCTATGTCGCCCCCTTGCCGGAACGCGTGCTCGACGGTGGCACGATGTTCTTTCGCCTGTCGCTGATGCAGAACGGCGACAACGGACAGCTCGTGCTCGAGCGCATGCTCCCCGATCCGGACATCGTGCAGATTCCCGACTTCGCCGATGCGGAGCGCACGGTCCTCGCGGACCACATCGCCGAGCTCAAATTCCACTACTTCGGCCGCGACCCCGATGCCGCGGATACCGACGCGCCGACCTGGCGCGACCGGTGGGACGATCCGCAGCGGATGCCGATCCTGATCCGGATCGACGTTCGTCCCGAGAAGGGGCCGCCGTGGCCAAGTCTCGTCGCCGAGCCGCGCCGTGGGCCGGAGGCGGGTTGCCGCGCGTGGGATCCTGCGCGCCGGCGCTGCGCACGCGTCTGACGATGGTGCCGCGATGACGAATCTCGTGGATTGGACGATCGACCTGCAGGCCGCGGGGCGGGCGCGCGTGGACGCCCTCTGGTTCGTGCCCCCTCTGTCGATGTGGCCGCTCGCCGCGCGCGAGTGCCTGGTGCGCAATCCGCTCAATGGCGCCACTGCGCGTCTCGACGCCGACACCCATGCCTTCCTCGAAAGCTGCACCGGCGCGGCGACGCTGTCGACGCATGAAGCGAGAGTCATCGAGCGCCTGCGCGTGCCACCGGCCGACCGGCCCCGCATCCGCGCGGCACTGCAGCGCCTGTGCGCACTGCACCTGCTCGTGCCGGTGGACGATCTCGTGGACCGGTTCGGCACGCCGGTTGCGGAGGACGCTGCCTCCGCGCTGGTCGTCGTGCGCACCGCGGATCGTCCGGCGCTGCTCGAGCGCCTGCTGACGTCGGCGGAAGCCCTGCCGGCGGCGAGTGGCACGAAGCGCGCGTGGCACGTCATCGACGATTCGCGCACGCCGGAGATGCGCGCAGCCAATCGTGCCGTGCTCGACCGGCATGCGCCGCTGCAGTGCGAATTGCACGACGCGACGGTGCTGGTTGCCTTCGGTGCGGAGCTCAGGGCCGCGTTTCCCGATGCGCGGCGGGAGATCGATTGGCTGCTTGGCGGGGCTGACAGCGCCGGTGCGACGTACGGGCGTCCCGTCAATTACGCCTTGCTGCGCTTTGCGGGCGAACGCTTGCTGGCACTCGACGACGATGCGATTCTCGATGCGCGGCGCGCGCCCGTCGCGGGCAGCGGCGTCGCCGTTGCGTCGGGCAACGACGAGCTTTTTGCCTATGCCTCGGACGACGATCTCGCCGCCGCGTGCGCGTCGGTGAACCTCGATCCGCTCGCCGAGCACGAACGCTGGCTGGGCTTGCCACTCGCCAACGCGTGGCCGCTCGCGGCACGCACCCACGGCGCCCCGGAATATGCCATCGACAGTGGCGATGCGCGGCACTTCGCAGCGGATGCGCGCATCGCCTTCACGCAGAACCACGCGGTGGGTGATCCCGGCTCCGCACTGTTTCCGTTCCACGTCCTCAACCTGCCGCCGGCATCGCGAGCGCATGTCGCGGCGGCCCCGGTGCGCGAAGCTGCAGCCTTCGGCGACCGGCATGCGTGGCGCGGCGTGCCGCGATTCCGTCTCGCGCCACGCCGCCTGCTGACCTTCACCACCCTTGCCGGAATCGACAACCGCAGGCTGCTGCCGCCGACGGCGCCCGCGCATCGGAACGAGGACCTTCTGCTCGGTGCGATGGCACAGCTGCTGTATCCGGCGAGTTGGTTCGCCGACCTGCCGTTCGGATTGCCGCACCGTCGCGCCGCGCCGAAGCGCTGGCTGGGCCCGGAGGTCACGTTCGCGCAAGAGCCGCTGCATGTGCTCCTCGACCTCATCGACGCTGATCAGCGCGGTGCGGCGAGCCACGCGGACGAACCCGAGGCGCGCCTGCAAGCCATCGCCGCGCGCCTTGCGGACGCAGGCCGCAGCAGCGAGCGCACGGTGCGCGATCTGCTCGAGGCACAGGCCATCGATACCGCCAGCCGTGTCCTCTTCGGCATCCAGGCGCAGCTCGACGATGCAACCGTGCCGGCGAGCTGGAAAGCCCGCCTGCGGCCCTGGCTTGCCTCGCCGGCCCTGGCCGTCGAAGGCCCGGCGCTCGCCGCGCGGCTGGCGCCGGTCGTGGTCGTGCAGCGTCTCGCGCGCGATTACGCCGCAGCGCTCGCCGTGTGGCCCGCGCTGTGGCAGCACGCGACGAGGCGCGCATGAAGCGAATGTCGCCGCCAGCGGGTCGGCAACAACAGCGTGGCATCGCGCTCGTGCTCGCCTTGTGGCTGACGATCCTGCTGACCGTCATCGCGAGCAGCTTCGCCTTCAGCATGCGCAGTGAAGCGCTCGCGGCACGCAATGCCATCTCCGGTGCGCAGGCCCGTTCGCTCGCCGATGGTGCCGTCGAGCGCATGGCCTTCGAGCTGCAGCGGCCGCGCAATGGGCCCGACGTGTGGTCGCCCGACGGGAAGGTGCGCCAGTGGCGCGACGACCAGGCGCTCATCACGGCGGCCGCGGTCGACGAGTCTGCTAAAATAGATCTGAATTCGGCATCGCAAGCACTGCTCACCGGGTTGCTGCAGAACGTAGGCGGTCTCGCGCCGGACGCAGCGGCGGCCGTCGTCGACGCGATCCTGGACTGGCGCGATCGCGACGACCTGCGGCGGCCGAACGGCGCCGAAGAACCGGAATACCGCGCCGCGGGCCGCAAGTATCGGCCCACGAACGGGCCATTCGAGTCCGTCGGTGAACTGCGGCTCGTGCTGGGCATGTCCCCAGCGACGTACGACCGTATCGCCGGCAGCCTTACCGTGTACTCGCGCCAGGCCGGCATCAATCCCGCCACGGCCTCGCGCGACGTGCTGCTCGCGCTTCCGAATGCGACGCCCGAGATGGTCGATGCCTATCTGGCGCAGCGCCAGGATGCGCTTGCCGCAAACCTGCCGGTGCCGGCGTTTCCGGCTGCCCAGTCCTTCGCGACCGGGGCCATTCCGCGCTGGCGGATTCACGCCGAAGCGGTCTTGCCCGATGGTGTAACCTTCGTGCGCGACGCGGTGGTCACCCCGTCGAGTGATCCGCGGCGGGGACTCGTAGCACTTCTCTGGCAGGAGGGGACGCCTCTCCTGCTGCAAACCGCGGCGGCCCCGGAGGCCCCGTCAACGACTGCCAATGGAACCGCTGACCGCTAACTTTCGTCATGGGATGCGCGACACCGCGCAGCGGCTCGGCCTCACCGATTTCTGGCGCTGGTGGTCGGGCGAGCTGCATGGTCTCGTGCCATCGCCGCTGCGCAATGCGCTGCAGCGTCGGCGGCTGCATCCCGTGCTGGTGTTTCACAACGATGTCGCGGTCCTGTGGCAGCTGGACGGTGCCGGTGACGCGGCGCCCGAGTATCGCGAAGCTGCGCGCATTCCGCTGCAGGGCGATGCCGGTGCGACCGCGCAGGCGGGGCGCGCGGCAATCGATGCCCTGGCGCGCACGACAGGCCGTGCCGGCGTCCCGCGCGTGGTCATCGCGCTTACCCCGCAGCAGGTGCTGCACAAGCAGCTCACATATCCGAGCGCGGTCGAGGCGAACCTCGATCAGGTGCTCGGCTACGATCTCGACCGCCATACGCCGTTCAAGTCGGACGAGCTCTATTACGACGCCGCGATCGTCGGCCGTGACACCGCGCGCAGCGAGCTCCGCATCGAACTCGTCGCCGCGCTGCGTTCGCTCGTCGATGGGCTCCGACGCCAGGCGAGCGCCTGGGGAGCGGAGGTGGCGGCGGTGGCCCCGGTGCTGCCGCAGGCCGCCAGCACGCCCGACGGGGTGTCGCGCCTCAATCTCCTGCCCGCGATCGACCGCCGCGAGCGGCCATGGAAGCGCTGGCAAATGTGGGTGCCCGTCGTGCTCGCGCTCGGGCTGGCGGGTGCCGCGATCGCGGTTCCGCTCGTACAGAAACGCGCGCTGGCGATCGCGCTCCTGCACCAGACCGAGCAGGCACGAGTGCAGGCGGCGGCGGCGGACGCATTGCGTCATCAGCTCGAGCAATCGGTCGAGGACTACAACTTCGTGCTCGGGCGCAAGTATGCGTACCCCAGCACGGTGCAGCTGCTGGATGACGTGACCCGGCTGCTGCCCGACGATACCTGGCTCACGCAGCTCGAGCTCAAGACCGTTCCGCGGGGCAAGGAACCGAAGCGCGAGATCCTGCTGCGCGGGGAAAGCGGGAATGCGGGGCGGCTCGTGTCGCTGCTCGAGGATTCGCATCTTTTCGAACAGGCGGCACCGCGCTCGCCGACGACCAAGATTCAACCGGGGCCCGGCGAGATCTTCGACCTCGGCGCGCAGCTGAAGCCCCTCGCCATGCCGGCCCCGGTGCCGATCGGGCTGGCGGCCAACACCACGCCTGCCACGGGACCGGGTACCGCTGCGCCGCGCCCGGGAACGCCTCAAGCGCAACCCGTATCCCCCTCGTCGCCCGGCAGCGCCGCGTCGAGTGCGCCGGCGGGCGCGCCGCAGCCGGCGGGCAGTGCGTCCGGCGCAGTGTCGAGTTCGCCGCCCGCGGCTGCTCCCGCCGGCCCGGCCGTCTCCACCCGTACCGCACCGGCAGCCCCCGCGGCGCAACCGCGCTCGGCAAGCAATGCCCCGACTGGTCAGCCACCGCCGCCGCCATCCGCGAGCCAGGGACGCTCGACGTTCGGCCCCGTCTCCAGCGACGGCCGTGTTCCCGGAGACGACAATTGAACGCCGTCATCGCCCGCATGCCCGCCAGCCAGCGGCGCGCGCTTGCCGTCACGCTGCTGGTCGTCGCCGTCGTTGCAGCTCTCGCGATCGTCGTGGTTCCAGTGCTGCTGCTTCACCGCCACTACGACCAGGCGATCGCCGGCTTTTCCGATCTCCTCGAGCGTTACCACCGCGTTGCGGCGCAGGCACCCGAGTACCGGCGCGCCCTCGAGGGCGTGCGGGAGCGTGACACGCGGCGCTTCCTGCTCAAGAACGCCGCGCCGAACCTGGCCGGTGCCGAACTCCAGGAGATCGTCCGTGCCGCCGTGGAGGGCAACGGTGGCCGGATCACCACCAGCCAGAACCAGCCCCCCCGGGACGAGGGGCATTTCCGGCAGATCGGCGTCAATCTCCAGTTCTTCGCGACCACTCCGAACCTGCAGAAGATCCTCTTCGCGCTCGAGACGCAGCAGCCGTACCTGCTGGTCGAGAACGTCACGGTACGGCCGATCAACGCCTTTCGCGGTTTTCGGCCGCAGGCCGGGCAGGAGCCCGAAGTCAACGTACAGCTGGACGTAGCCGCTTTCTCCGTGGGGGATGCCGACAAGCCCGCCGCGGGCGCCCCGCGGAGCGCCCCTTCCCCGGCGACCGGCACCGTTTCGCGAGGATGAGATGACCGTAAACGACGTATTGCCACGACTGCGCGAGCTCGCCTGGTGGGTGCTCCCGCTCGGCGCGCTCCTCGTTGTCCTTGGCGTCGAGATCCACCTCGGCGACCCGGCCGGGCCACCGCCCATCACGGCCGTCGCCGCCGCCGCGCCGCAGCCGGTCGCACCGTCGCTACTGCCCGAATACACGATCCCGGGCGGTGTAGAAACGCGCGCGGAGACGGTCAACCGGACGCTGTTCAATCCGACCCGCCGCCCCGCCCCGACGCCGGCGCAGGAAACGGCCAAGACGCAGATGCCGCGGGGCCAGTTCGCGCTCACCGGCACGACGGTCGTGGAAGGCAAGAGCACCGCCTTCCTGCGTGAGGTGAGCGGCGGCAAGTTCCGGCGCGTGAACCAGGGGGACACCCTGAACGGCATGCTGGTCGCCGACGTGAAGCCCGATCGCGTGAAGCTCACGATGGGCGACGAAAGCGAGGAACTGGTGCTCAAGGTCGTCCCGAACCCGAGGCCCACCCCTGGCGCGCCACCGACCATGCCGCAGGTCGCGAATGCGCCCGCTGCTGTCCCCGTGCCTGGAATGGCCGAGCCGAACGGCGTGCAATCGCTGATCGCGCGGCGTCGGGCGGCCCGGGCGGCAGCTGCGGCCGCGCAATCCCAAGGTCAGCCCGGGGCTGCAGCAGCCCCGGTGGCACCCGCACCGGGCATGCCCGCCGGGCCGCGCGCCATGGCGTCGCCCCAGCAGGCCGGCGGCTCTGCCACCAACCCACCGCAGTCGTCGGCAACATGGGCCGACGTCTTCCGCCACTACCAGGAACGCAGCGCCGGCAAGTAGCGCTGTCCACGGCCGCGCGGCGGCCGACGAAAGGATCCCAATGACGATGTCACACCTTCGATGGCCTTCGCGCGCGCTTGCATGGGCCGTGGCCCTCCTGCTCGCCGCGTGCGCCACGGTGCCGGAGCAGCCCGCAACGACGCGCGTGGTCAGTCCGCGTGCGACCACGACCATCCAGATCGCCACACCGCAAGACGCGTTGGCGCCGGAAAACGCGGACCGCGCGAAGATCTACAAAGGGACCGGCGTGCTGGTCAAGGGCCAGCAAGCCGGGGGAACCGTGCCGCCCACGCCGCCCAAGGGTGCCGCCGGGAGCGGTGTGGTGCTGAATTTCGAAGGCGCGGACCTGCGCGAAGTGGTCCGCAACATCCTCGGCGACATCCTCAACGAGAGCTACACGATCGACCCGAGCGTGGGTGGCCAGATCACGATCCGCACCTCCGGCGGCATCCCGCGCGAGTCGCTGCCGGCCACCCTCGAGACGCTGCTGCGGATGAACGGCGCGACGATGGTGCGCGAAGACGGCATGTACAAGATCGTGCCGCAGGCGCAGGCGGTCCGTGGCAACACCACGCCGCAGCTCGGCAATTCGCAACGCGCGCTGCCGCCCGGCTACTCGGTGCAGGTGGTGCCGCTGCGTTACATCGGCGCACGCGAAGCGATCCGGCTGCTGGAGCCGTTCGCGCGCGATGCCGGCGCCGTGCGCGCGGACGACGTGCGCAACCTGCTGATCCTGTCGGGCACCGAGCGCGAGCTGAAGCATCTGCTCGACGCACTCGACATGTTCGATATCGACTGGATGGCGGGCATGTCCGCCGGGATCTTCGTGCTGCAGAGCGCCGACGTGAAGACGGTGATGCAGGAAGTCGAGAAGATCCTCGGCAACGCGCAGACCAGCCCGCTCGCCGGCATCCTGCGCATCGTGCCGATCGAGCGCATGAACGCGCTGCTCGTGATTACGCCGCAACCGGCGTACCTCGAGGAGGCGAAGAAGTGGATCACCCGGTTGGACCAGGGCGGCGAGGGCGGTGGACAGCGGTTCTTCGTCTACAGCCTGCAGAACCAGCGCTCCGAACGCATCGCGCCGCTCCTGCAGCAGGCTTTCACGGGCCGCGCCTCGCAGGCGGCGGCGACCTCGGCGCCGACCGTGTCGCCGGGTACGCCCGCCGGCCAGATCGTGTCGCCGCCGCCATTCCAGGCGCAGCAACTCGTGCAGCCCAACGCGCCTCAGGCGACCGCGCCGCCGGCCCAGACCGCCGCGCAGACCGCCGCCCAGACCGCGGCGGCGCTGGCTGCACGCGGCGGCGCCGCCGGCGAGGGCATCGTGCGCAACCTGCAGGTGGTCGCCGACAAGGACAACAACACGATCCTCGTCGTCGCGACCCAGGCGGAATACGCGATCATCGAGGCGGCACTGAAGAAGCTCGACGTGCCTTCGCGCCAGGTGATGATCGACGTGACGATCGCCGAAGTCACGCTTACGGAGCAGTTCTCGCTCGGCGTCGAGTGGTACTTCCGCCACGGCGGCAATCAGGCAGGCGGGCTGTTCAGCAGTGGCACCAATCCGGGCAACGTCTTCTCGACCTCGACCGACGCCACCGCGGGTATTGGCATCGGCCCGAAGGTGCCCGGCTTCAGCTACCTGCTTTCCGGCGCCTTCAATGGCGGGGTGCAGGCCGCGGTGACCGCCTTCGAGGCATCCGGCCTGGGACGCGTCGTTGCGAATCCGCACGTCGCCGCCCTGGACAACCAGAAGGCCACGATCAAGGTCGGCGACCGCCTGCCGATCAACCAGCAGACGATCGTCAGCGGGACGTCGAATGCGGTCACCACCACAGCGCAGTACATCGATACCGGTGTCCTCGTCTCGGTGACACCGCACATCAACGCGGGCGGACTCGTTACCCTGGACATGTCGGCGGAGGTGAGCAATCCGCCAGCCAATTTCGATGCGACGTCGGGCATCGCGCCCCCGGTCAACACCCGGTCGGTGCAGACCATGCTCAATGTCCAGTCGGGGGAGACGATGGTCATGGGGGGCCTGATCCGCGACAACAAGGGTCAGGACAACAAAGGCCTGCCGATCCTCTCCCGCATCCCGGTGCTGGGCGGGTTGTTCGGCAACCAGACGATCAACGACAACCGGACGGAGCTGGTTCTTTTCGTCACGCCGCGGGTGATGGAGACGGAAATCGACATGAAATCCGTCGTGGATGATCTCCGGAGGCGCATGCAGCGGCTGGAAGACGTTTTCCCGGGCGGGAAAAACGGCCCGGAAGCCATGCAAACCCACTGAAGCGTCGCCAAACGGCGACGGAGGCCCTGTGGCTGGCGTGCAACAGCCCGGGAAGACTAGGTTATTGGCAGAAGGGGCAATTGACGATGCAGGGTCGTTTCTATACGCTTAAATCACTGGGCATTGCGCTCGAACGAGCCAAAAACGCACGGTTCGCGGAGGTCCGCGGCCCGGGGCGGACCTGGTTCAACCGAGGCAGGCACCCGATGCAGGACGGCAGTTTGTTACGCGATGCGGCACGGCGATCGGCAGGATTGGCGCTGGCGTCCATCGCATTGCTGATGGCCGGATGCGCCGGCATGGCCCCCGGCATCGACAAGGACACGCCACCGGAACAGAAGCAGAAGATCGTGGCCGAGCGCGCCGAGGCGCGCTGGCAGGCCCTGATCAAAGGGGATCTCGACACCGCCTACACCTACCTCAGCCCCGGCTCCCGGGCCACCACGCCCCTCGCGGTCTACAAGGGCAAGACGAAGCCCGGGTTATGGCGACAGGCAAAAGTCCAGGAAGTCAGCTGCGACGGCGATGTGTGCAAGGTAATCATGCAAATCGCATATGACTACAAGAAGATCAAAGGTATAGAAACGCCGCTCACCGAGAACTGGATCATCGAGAACGGCACTGCCTGGTACGTTTATCGCTAGCCGCCCGGCAGTTGCAAAATAAACACAGGAGGAGACGAATCCGAGTGAGGTTTTGTTTGTGGAACGTTGTAACGTGTAATACTATTCGCGCGTTGTTGATTTTAAAGTGATCACTTTAAATCTCGAAACAGAGGAGTCATCAAAAACCATGAACACGTTCAAAAGAAAATCGCTGTACGCCGCTCTGGCAGGTGTGAGCGCGCTGGGAGCGACGGGCGCCGCGCAAGCGGTCAACGTCAATCCGGACGGCCTCGGCCAAGTCCTGATCTACCCGTACTACACGACCCGTGCGGATGCCGCGGGCAACACGTACAACTCGCTGCTGTCCGTCGTGAACTCGACGTCCTCGGCGAAGGCGGTCAAGGTCCGCTTCCTCGAAGGCAAGAACAGCCGAGAAGTTCTCGACTTTAACTTGTTCCTGTCTGCCTACGACGTCTGGACGGCGGCGATCATCCCCAGCCCGTCGGGCGGCGGTGCACGCGTCGCCACGGCCGATCGTTCCTGCACGTTGCCCGCGATCCCGGCGGGTGGCCAGGACTTCGTGAACTTCGCGTACTCGGGTGGCTCGGCCGACGACAAGGGCGGTGGCTCACTCGATCGCACGCGTGAAGGCTACGTCGAAATCATCGAGATGGGCTGGATCTATGATTTCAGCACCACGCACAACCAGATCACGCACGTCAACGGCGTTCCCCCGGCCTGCGACAAGGTAACGGACTCGCAAGCCTCGTTCGACACGCTCGAACTGACGGGTGGCCTGTTCGGTGGCATCACGCTCATCAACGTGGGCGCCGGCACGGACTACACGGAAGACGCCGTCGCGCTGGACAACTTCCATGTCGGCACCAACCTGTACTTCCCGGCGGGCGTCACGCTGCCCGACCTGAGCCAGGCCTCGCCTGCAGTCGCGACCGTCTTCACGACGTCGTTCGGTCAGCCTGGCGTGACCCAGACGACGTTCCCGGCCGGCATCGACGCCGTCAGCGCCGTGCTGATGCACGACAACGTGATGAACGAGTTCGTGCTCGATCCGGGCACGAAGTCGGGCACCGACTGGGTCGTGACGATGCCGACGAAGCGCTTCTACGTCGGTGTCGGCACGGGCGCCGCGTCGGGTGGCCTGTTCCAGCGCAACTTCAACAGCACGGCCGGTTCGTGCGACGACGTCAGCCTGAACATCTATGACCGCGAAGAGCGCACCACCTCGACGCCGCTGACGTTCTCGCCGCCGCCGCCGCAAGGCATCAACCAGCTGTGCTGGGAAGCGAACGTCATCAACTTCAATGGTGGCAACGTTCTGAACTCGGTGAACAACGCGAACCTGCAGACGAGCTTCCAGAACGGCTGGCTCAAGCTCGGCTTCTTCCCGAGCACCATCCCGTCGATGTCGACGGCCAGCACGATCCACCGTCTGGCGTCGGCAAATTCGACGTTCACGCCGGTTCCGGGCGTGACGAGCGGCACGACGGCGGCCACGTACTTCGGCCTCCCGGTTGTCGGCTTCGCGGTCCAGAACTTCAACAACGGCACGCTGACGGTCGGCGGAGCGGCAGTTGTCCAGAACTACGGCGGCAACTTCGTTCACAAGTACACGCGCCTCATCCAGTAAGCGGAGCGCAAAGCAAGACTCGAGGCGGAACTTCGGTTCCGCCTTTTTTTTCGTTTTCATCCGGACGAGTCCACTTCGTTCGCCCCCCGCATTGCACTGCCGACACGCGACGCAAGCTGACGCTTCGCGGCAGGGGCCCCGAAGGGCTGTATTCGACAGACGCCCCGTGCGAAAGCGCGCGCGGCGCCGGATCCGCCGTCTGCGGCCCGACCATCCGATCCCGCGGCGACCGGTCGCGGCATTTTCGCAACGTTTCGCACGATCCGCGGCGCGCTGTCGCGAGCAGTGCCAACTTTCGCTTGCCCGGGCTGCGATTTGTGAGTGAAAATGTCGGCGATGTCCTACATGGCAATGTCATTAAATATGTCACCGGGATATCTGGTTTGATTATTGCTGCAGCGTTGTGGTCCCTCCCCCCGTCCGGACCCACGCTTCATTTGGAGACCCCAATGCGAACACCCCCCCGTTTAGCTGCTGCCCTGGCAGCCGCTGCTGGCTTCGGCCTCATCGCCGGCGCAACCCCCGCGAGCGCCGACACCGTCGTGCAACTCAATACGTGTACCAGCTGGTCGATCGTCGGCGGTACGTTCAACTGCGTCAACAACACGACCCAGCCGCCGCCCGCCGCCAATGCGCCCGCCGGCTGTGCATTCGCGCCTTCGACGATCAGCCTGCCAAGCACCGGTGGCAACTACTCGTTCACGGCGTCGTGCACGTCGGTTCCTGCCACGAGCTGGCTCGTTGGCGGCGTCACTGCCAGCAGCAACGCATCCCTCACGCTAAGCGGCACGGCGAGCTCTTCGGCCTCGTTCACGGCGACGCCCATGAATGGAAGCGTCGCGGGCAATCCGATCACGGCAACGGTGGTCGTGGCCCCGAATACCAACACGGGTGGCGGCAACACCGGCGGCGGCATCAACTGCGCCGCGCAAGGTTTTGCGAACACGGTGGTGATGAACGCTGCGTGGCCGGCATCGCGCCGTACCACGCGCACGCTCACCAGCGCCGGTGGTGCATTCGGCGCCAACACGGCATTCGTCCTCAAGTTCACCACCGGCTCCACGACCGGATACGGCATGCTGGCCAGCGCCGAGTACGGCAGCTCGCCGACGGGCAAGACCTCTGTCCTGTCTTCGCAACCGTGCGATTTCGGGCCCCAGCCAAGTCTGTTCGCGACACAGCAGGGCGTTACGGTAACGACAACGTTCAAGGTCGGTACCTCGGACCCGGCCGGCTACCCCGTGCTCGCGCCGAACACGACGTATTACCTCAACATCAAGAACGAGGTTAATGGCGTGCAGACCTGCTCCGGCTCGAGCTGCGACGCCTTCATCGACCTCAAGTCGCCCTGAGCGTCCTTCACGTCGCGAAAGCCCCGCTCCGGCGGGGCTTTTTCGTTTTAGACGCACCGCAGCATGCCAGGCCGGGCGCGGTAAAATCGACCCTTTGACAACGATCTAATCCAATGACCGCGCACTCCCTGCTTTTGCTTTGCCTGGCCTTCGCCGTGACGGCGAACGCCCAGTCTCCCAGTGCGCCCGGCACCGCCACGCCGCGGCCGGCTGCGACCGCCACAGCACCGGCCGGTAGCGACGTCGTTCTGGCGGAGAATGCGTATGTGAAGCTGACGATGGCCGACTGGCATACCGAGCTCCTGAACATCCCCGTCGAGATGCGCGACGCATTTGCGGCGGATCCCAGGCGCGTTGCGTCGATGCTGAACAATCTGCTGACGATGAAAACACTGGCGGTCCAGGCGCGCAACGCAGGGCTTGATCGCGACCCCGAGACCCAGCGGCGCCTGGCGCTCGAAACGGAGCGGCTGCTTGCCAAGGTGCAGATCCAGCGCGTCGAAGAGAAGGCGGCCGCGGACTTCGACGCCAAGGTGAGCGACTTCACCGAGCGAGCGCGCGAGCTCTACGCCGTCGAGAAAGCGAAGTACCGTACCCCGGAGCAGGTTTCCGTTTCGCACATCCTGTTTTCCTCGAAGCGCGGGGACGACGTTGCCCTGGCGGCCGCCAAGGATGCGCGCGCGAAGCTTGTCGCGGGCGCGGATTTCGCGACCCTCGCCAAGTCGCTGTCGGATGACACCGGCACGAAGACGGCCGGCGGCCACCTCGACTGGTTCGCGGATGGGCAGATGGATCCGGCCTTCAGCAAGGCCGCGTTCGCGATGACCAAGCCTGGCGAGATCAGCGACATCGTTCATTCGAGCTTCGGTTATCACATCATCAAGTTCGAAGCCCGGCGGCCTGCAACGCAGCGCAGCTTCGACGAGGTGAAGGGGGAAATCCTCGGGGACCTGCGGGCCAAGTACATCAACGATCAGCGCGATGCGGTCGTCAATGCGGTGCGCAACGATCCCAACGTCAAGGCCAACCAGGGCGCGATCGACGCTCTGGTGACGCGCCCGCCGACCGCGCCACACAAGTGATCCGCGTGGCGCGACGCCTCCACGGGCCGTGCCACTTCGCGCGATGATGGCCGACCCGCTCCTTCAACCCGCCGTCGACATTTCGCCGCGCCTGCTCGATGCGACGGCGGCGGCATCGGCGCATCGGCGCAACGTTGCGCTGTTCGTCAACTTCTACCGTCGCGAGCTGACGACGCGCTACCTCGGCAGCGCGACGGGGCTCGCCTGGGCGTTGCTGCATCCGCTGGCACTGCTCGCCGTCTATCACTTCGTGTTCACGACGGTGTTTCGCACGCGTGGCTTCGGTGACCAGAGTTTCCTGCTGTTCGTCGCGGTGGCGCTGTGGCCCTGGCTCGGCGCGCAGGAGGGGCTGCAGCGCGCGACCGTGAGCCTGGCGAGCTACGGCGGGCTCATTCGCAAGGTGGCCTTTCCGCACGAGCTCGTCGTGTACGCATCCGTCGGCGCGACGTTCACGCTGCACTTCGTCGGCTACCTCGTCGTGATGCTGGTCCTCGCGTTGTTCGGCGAGCCTGTCCGCTTCCAGGGCTTCCTGCTGGCGCTACCGATATGGTTGCTGGTCGGGGTGGCGACAGCGGGCCTCGCGCTGGCGCTGTCGTCGCTGCAGGTGTTCGTGCGCGACGTGGAGCACGTGCTGATGCCGTTGCTCATGATCCTGATGTATCTGACGCCGATCCTGTATCCGCTGGAACTCGTGCCGGCGCAAGTGCGTCCGTGGGTCGCCGCAAACCCGTTCGCGTGGGTGGTCAACCGGTTGCGTGCGGCACTGCTGGATGGCAGGCTCGCGCTGGAGTGGAGCGACGGCTTGGCCTTGCTGGTAGCGATCGTTGTCTTCGTCGGCGGACGCTGGATGTTCCGCCGCCTGTCGCCGCACTTCGAGGACTTCATTTGATCCCGCTCCTCGCGCTGTCCGGGGTAGGCAAGGATTACGCGAAGGTCGACTCGCGCGGCGGTCGCGTGCGGCTGGTGTGGGATCTGCTGCGTGGGCGCAGTGCCGCGCAGGTATTCCGTGCGCTGTCGGACGTCACGCTGCAGATGAAGCGTGGCGAATCGCTGGGCGTCATCGGCGAGAACGGGGCCGGCAAGTCGACCCTCCTCAAGATCATCGCCGGCGTGATCCCCCCCACCCGCGGCACGGTCGACATTCGCGGCCGCGTGGGTGCGCTGCTCGAGCTCGGGTCCGGCTTCCATCCCGAATACAGCGGTCTCGCGAACATTGATCTCGCGGCCGCCCTGCTCGGGCTCGATCCGGCGAAGCTCGCCGGGAAGCGCGACGAGATCATCGCGTTCGCCGACATCGGCGAGCACATCCACGATCCGATCAAGCACTACTCCTCCGGCATGGTGGTGCGTCTCGGTTTCGCGGTTGCGACCGCGCTGCGCCCCGACATCCTCATCACGGATGAAGTCCTTGCGGTCGGCGACGAGTCCTTCCAGAAGAAGTGCATCGCCTGGATGGAGGCTTACCTTGCCGACGGCGGCACGCTGCTGATGTGCTCGCACAGCATGTATCACGTGCAGAAGCTGTGCCGTCACGCGCTGTGGCTGAGGGAAGGGCGCGTGGAGCGTTATGGGCCGTCCGCCGAGGTGACGCAGGCGTACCTTGCCTTCCACGAGGAAAAGAGCGCGGCCACCAAGCAGCCGATCGCGGCGCCGGTCGCCGCCGCCGCTGGGGTATATGCGATCCAGAGCCTCGAGCTCGATCCCGGCGAGCGCGTCGCGCAGGGCGGCGAGCTGCGCGTAGCGGGTACGGTCTATTCACCCGATGGGAGACAACCCGTCGTGCTGATCGGCATCGTGCGCGCGGACGGCACTCCGGTATACGGTGTTGCCTCCGACATGGACGGCGCACAGCTTGCGCGCATCGATGCCAGCCATTTCGGCTTCGGACTCGTTCTGCCTGCCCTGTCGTTGCTGCCGGGCAAGTATTTCGTGCGCGCGCACGCACTCGACCCGGAGGGCGTCCGGCTGTTCGACAACGTCGAGCGACCCGTGGTCGTCACCGGCGAGACGCGCGAGCTCGGGATGGTGCGGCTCGAACATCGCTGGGTGTCTTCGCCGTCGGGCACGCGCGCCGCAGTGGCAGTGGCGAGCGGTCGCTGAATCAGGCGCGACCGATGTCGGCCACTCTCGAATTCACCGGCGAACGCTTCGTCCCGGGCACGACGGGAGCCATTGCCTACGAGCACGGGCATCGCTACGCTTTCGCGCTGCGCTACGCCCGCGGCCGGCGCGTGCTCGATGCTGCGTGCGGCGAAGGCTATGGCACTGCGCTGCTGGCGACGGTCGCGGCGAGCGCGATCGGCGTCGACATCAGCGACGAAGCGGTCGCGCACGCCCGCGACGTCTATGCGACCGCCGATCGGATGCGTTTCGAGTGCGCTTCCGTCACGGCACTGCCGATCGCCGACGCGAGCATCGATCTGGTGGTGTCGTTCGAGACCATCGAGCACCTGCCGGCGGAGGACCAGCCGCGCATGCTGGCGGAGTTTGCCCGGGTGCTGACGCCAGAAGGGGTGCTGGTGCTTTCGTCGCCGAACCGGCGCCGCTACAGCGACGAGCGCAACTACCGCAATCCATTTCATCTCCATGAGCTCTACCGCGACGAGCTCACGCGGCTCCTGGAGCAGGACTTTCCGGTGCGGCGCTGGCATCACCAGCTGCCCATCTACGCATCCGCGATCTGGAGCGAAGCGCCTGCGCCGGATGCGGAGGCCTGGGTGGGAGATGGGCGCAGCGTCCGGCCTGCACCCACCCCGGACGGCATCTATCATCTCGTGGTCGCCGCCAAGCGGAGCGGGCCATCGCCAGCGTCGGGTCCGCACGTTTCGCTGTTCACCGATTCTGAAGACTCGGAGCGTACGCGCGCCGAAGCCGCGCATGCGGAAGTGCTTCGGCTCGACGCGCTGTTGCACGAGCGCGAGGCGGCACTGGCGCAGCAAACCGCGCATATTCACCACCTGGAGGAACTCGTTCTCTTCCGGGAACGGCTCATCGAGGAGCGCGATGCGCAGCTTGCCGCATGCAACGCGCTGCGCGAATCGCACGAGAAGCGGCTCAATGATTCGCTGGCAAGCCTCGCGGCCTTGCGCGAGGACGGGACGGCAACGAAGGAAGCGGCGGCCGCATCGCACGCCGCTCTCGGCGAGCGCGAGACAGCATTGCGCGCTGCGCAGCAGGAGAACGCGCGGCTGGAGGCGGCGATCGGCGCCCAGGAGCGGATCATCGCGTATCGGCAGTCCGTGCAGTGGTGGTTCCAGCTTCCGTGGGTGCGGGCGCGCTCGTGGTGGCAGCGCCTGACCGGCCGTTGAGCGGCCCGCCACGCATGGCTGCCATCGCCCCGTCAGTGGCACTCGATGCGGACACGCGCGTCCCGGATTCTGCGGTCGACGTCGTCGTTCCCGTGTACAACGCCGCCGGCGACGTGCGGCGGTGCGTGGAAAGCGTTCTGGCGCACACCACCGGCGCCTATCGGCTGGTGCTCATCGACGATGCGTCGCCCGATCCGGATATTGCCGAGCTTTTCGCGGAGATCGCCGCGCGGCGGCTGCCGCAGGTCGAACTCCTCCGCAACGAGCACAACCTGGGCTTCACCGGCACCGCCAACCGCGGCATGCGGCTGTCGCGGTGCGACGTGGTGCTGCTCAACTCGGACACGATGGTCACGCGGGGATGGCTGGACGCGCTGCGCCGCTGCGCTGCGGCCAACCCATCGTTCGGCACGATCACGCCGTTCTCGAACAATGCCGAGATCTGCTCGTTTCCGCACTTCTGCCACGACAATCCGTGGCCCATGGAGGCGGACCCCGAGCCGGTGCGCGCGGCGCTCGCCGCAGCCGCAGTCCCGACCTATCCCGATCTTCCGACGGGCGTCGGTTTCTGCATGTACGTGCGTCGCACGCTCATCGACGCCATTGGCGTGTTCGATTCCGCCTTCGGGCTCGGCTACGGCGAGGAAAACGACTTCTGCCTGCGCGGCTTCGCGGTCGGTTACCGCAACGTGCTGTGCGACGACGCGTTCGTGCTGCATCTCGGCGGGCGCTCGTTCGAAGGACAGAAGGCCGAGTTGGGGCGGCGCAACCTGGCGCTGCTGCTCGCAAGGCATCCGCACTATGACGCGATGGTCCATCAGTTCATCGCGGCAGACCCGCTCCGGCCGTTGCGCGAAGCTGCACTCAGCCATCTGCGTTCGCACCGGGACGGGCGCACGGGTGTGCTGCACGTCATCCATGGACACGGCGGCGGGACCGAGCACCACGTGCGCGCCCTCATCGACGCGTCGCGTGGGGACTTCCGGCACTACCTGGTGACGGCGCTCGGTGATCGCTGGCAACTCGAGGAGCATCTCGACGACGCCGCCGTGCGCACCTTCGATTTCCGGCGCGAGCCCGCCGAATCATGGGGCGCGTTCATGGAAGCGCTGTGCGGGACCTTCAACATCGCGCTCGTCCATCTGCACAACATCTCGGGATGTCGCGAGGGGATTCTCAGCGCACTCGAGAACGCGAGCGTGCCCTACGGCTACACCGTGCACGACGTGAACTTCGCCTGTCCGACGATTACTTTCCTTGATGCCTCCGGGACGTACTGCGGCGGCCAGACCGACGCACGGCAGTGCAGTGCATGCCTTGCCGCGCAGCCCGAGTTTGCCGGGATCGCCATCGAATCCTGGCGGTCGCGGCATGCACGACTCCTGGCGCGCGCCGCCTTTGTCATCGCGCCGTCGCAATGGGCCGCCGCCCAGTTGCAGCGCTATTTCGACGTTCCGCGGATCGACGTGATTCCCCATGGGGCGCCGGGCATATGGGCGCTCCGCGATTCGACGAATGTCACGGCCCCGCCGTCGCCGCGTCGGCTGGTGGTGTTGCTGCCCCGGGACGACATTCCGACCGTAGCCGTGCTCGGCGCCATCGGGCCCGACAAGGGGGCGCGGCGGCTGGAGCGCATGGTCGCGCTGGCGAGGGAAGCGAACGCCCGCGTGCGCTTCGTGCTCATCGGCTATCTCGACCGCGAACATGGACCATGGCAGAGCGATGACGCGCGATTCACGATCAATGGCCGTTATCGACCGGAGGATCTGCCCGAGCTCCTCGAGCACTATCGGGTGAAGCTCGTGATGTATCCGTCCGCGGGTCCCGAGACGTTCAGCTTCACACTCTCGGAATCGTGGGCGGCGGGGCGGCCGGTGCTCGTGCCGCCGATCGGCGCTCTGGCCGAGCGGGTCGCGGACAGCGGTGCCGGCTGGGTGTGGACGAATACGGAATGGGCAAGCGAGGAGCGGATGCTGAACGTCCTGCTCGAGCGCCTGTCGCCCGCCGCGGAGCCTGCGCTCGCGCACGCGGCCGCCCAGGCTCTGCGCATGCCTCACGTCGCCCCGCGGACCATGGCGGAGCGGACCGCGGAGGTGTACGCGCGCGTGCTTTCGGGCAAGGCTGCGCAGGCGCCGGTACGGTGCCTGGAGCCCGTCCGGGTGCGCGATGCGCTCGGCTATCAGCTGTGGTATCCGCCGATCCTTGAGCGCATTGCTGCCCCGGACACTTGCATCGGGTCGACGGCGGAAGTGTCCATGCCGCTCACCCAGGGCTCCGTGCTTGCCCGGTGTGCGCGCCGCCTGCGCCAGACGCGACTGGGCAAGATGCTGCGTGCGCTCGCGCCGGTGCCCGTACGCGAAGCGCTGCGCGCGCGCCTGCGGCCATGACGGCCCAGGCGTACAGCGAGTGGGTCGCGCGCGGTCGTGCTCATCAGTCCGAACAGCGTCCCGTCGACGCCATGCTGTGCTTTCGCCGCGCGTTGCGCGAGAACGCCGGCGGCGCCGATGCGCATCTGCATCTCGGTGAAGTGTTGTGGCAGATGGGCAGGCTCAACGACGCCGTGCAGGAATGGCAGGAGGCAACGCGCGCGGGTCCCCGCGTTCTCGCGGCGCACCTGGCATTGGCGGAGGGTCGGCTCGCCGTCGCCGACTGGCCCGGCGCAGCGGAGGCATCGGCCCGCGCGTTGACGCTCTTTCCCGACCTGGCGCCGCACATGCTCGTGCTCGGAACTGCGCGATTGGCGGAAGCCGGTACCCTGGACGAGGGCGCGCTCGCGACGGCACGCGAGCAGATCGCGATGGCGCTCGCGCGCGATCACGGTCTTCTCCGGGTGGCCTCGCTCGCCGGGCCCCTGGCGGCCACGCTCGATCGCCTGCCGGCTTCGAAGGGGCGCGCAGCGCTCCTCGCCGGAATCGCCGATCTGCTCCAACGCGGCAGCATCGTCGCCGCCGCTCCCGCACTGCTGATCGCGCTCGTGGTCGAGTGGGCCGCGGACGACCCCGGCCGCGCCGACATTCTTGACGAGATGCTGCACCACGCGTCGCAGCGGGAATACGGATCGTCGGAGCACGAGCCGCTGCGCCGCATTGCGCTCGTGGCGCAACACGGTGCGCATGGTGCGGCGCGCGCGTTGGGCGAGCGCTATGCAACATTGTGCGCGGAGGCGTTCGCTTCGTCGGTACCGTTGATGTGGACGCGGCGCACGCACGGGGACGCCTTGCGCATCGTGGCGCTGATCGATGCCGGCGATACCGGCGCGCCGCAGTGGCTGGTTGCGCTTGCCGGTGAAGCGCGTGACAGGTTCGAGGTGACGCTGGTCACGCTGGAGCGCGAGGTTGCCGACGATCTCCCGCCGACGCAGCACGATGCGCTGCGTACCCTCACATTGTCGCGCTGGCCGGGTGCCGTCGACGCGCGCCGGCTTGCCTGGCTCGATGCAGACGTGCTCGTCGATCTGGTTGGTCTGCGCGCGGGCAGCGGTCCCTTGCTTGCCGCACGTCCCGCACGAGCGATCGTCACCCTGGCGGATATCGAGGCACCGCTGCTCCCGCCGCTGGTCGATCACGTGCTTCCCGTGCGCGCGGCATTGGTGGCGGAGCTCGAGCGCGCGCACGCCCGGTTGGCCGACGTCGCTGGGTCCGGGCTCGATGCCGCCACGACGGCCGCCCTCTTCAATGAGGCCGTGCGGCTGCATCAGTCGGGCGATCGTGACGAAGCGCTGCGGCGCTACGATGAAGTTCTGCAGACGCAGCCGGGCCACGCCCAGACGCTGTTCCTTCGCGGCGCATTGCGACGCGATCGCAAGGAGCTGGAGGAGGCGCTCGCCGACTTCAGTGCGGCGCTGGAGGCGGCACCGCGGTTCCTCGACGCGCGGGTTGCCGCCGCCCAGGCGGCGCTGGACGCGGGCCTGCCGCGGGTGGCGCGCACACTCGCCCAGCAGCAGCTCGCCAGTGCCCCGGGATTCACGGCCGTGTGGCGCGTGCTGGGGCTCGCTCACCTCGCTCTGGGCGAAGCGGACGCCGCCGTGGAGGTATTCGAGCACGCGCTGCAGCTCGATGTCACCGATGGCGAGACGCACTACAACCACGGCGTGGCGTTGCAGACCCTGCGCCGTCATGGCGACGCGGCCCGCGCCTACCAGCGCGCGCTCGCGTTTCGTCCGGACTTCACGGCGGCGGATTTCAATCTCGGCGTGCTGTTCCAGGAGCAGGGCAATACCGAGGCTGCCACGGCCGCGTATCGGCAGGTGCTGCGCGCCGATCCCCGTCATGTCACTGCCTACAAGAATCTTGGCGAAGTGCTGTTCGCGGCCGGTCGCCTCGACGAATGGCGGGCGAACTTCGTGCGCTTCGAAGCGCAGTGCCCCGACGCGCTGCCGCTCGCGGTCCAGGCGCTCGAGGTGTGCCAGCATTTCGCGGACTTCGAACGGCTGGAGCACTACCTCGATGGGCTGCGCAACGAGCGTTTCAATGCGCGCAGTCCGGCCGAGCTCGTCGAATCGCTCGAGGAGTTGCTGTATCTGCTCCTGTTCTTCGACATCGAGCCCGATCTCCTGCATCGTTTTTCAACGACGTACGACGCCACGGCCAAGGTGGTCTATGGCGAGCCGATGACACTGCCGGACGGGCGCGACACGGAGCGCAAGGCGGGGCGCGTGCGCCTTGGCTACCTGTCGGCGGACCTGCGCAATCACGTGATGGGGAAAATGGTCTGGTCGGCCGTACAGCATCACGATCGTGACCGGTTCGAGCTGTTCTTCTATGCGCTCTCGGCGAAAGAGGACGAGTGGACCGCGCGCTTTCGCGGTCTCGCGGATCACTTCGTGTCGGTCGCGCGCCTCAGTGAGAAAGAGGCCGCCGAGCGGATCGCCCAGGATCGCCTCGACATCCTGGTCGATCTCTCGACCCATACGCGCGGCGCGAAGCCGGGCATCCTCGCGCGCAAGCCGGCCCGCGTGCAGATCACCCACGTCGCGAGCGCCGGCAGTGTCGGGCTCTCGGCAATCGACTTCAAGCTCACGGACCACTACGCCGACGTGCCGGCGAATCAGGAGCACATGATCGAGCGCCTGCTGCCGATGGACGGCTGCGTCTATCCCTACCGCCACATTCCCGCCGTGGCGCAGGAGCATCATGATCGCGCGCGGCTCGGCCTTGCCGCCGACGCCTTCGTGATCGGCGCGTTCGTGACGCCGATGAAGCTCTCGCGCCGTTGCCTGCGCGTGTGGAGCGAAGTGCTCGACCGCCTGCCGCAGGCGCGCCTCGCGATCTCGCCCAACCATCCCGCGTGGGAGGCGTCGTTCGTTCGTCTCGCCGCGAGCGCCGGCATTCCGCGCGAGCGCCTGGTGGTGATACCGCAGGGACGCAGCGAGAACGAGAACCAGGGCCGTTATGCGCTGATCGACGTGGTGCTCGACCCGATGCCGTTCGGGGGTGTCAATGGCACGCTCGAGGCGCTCGATGCGGGCGTGCCGGTGATCACGCTGTGCGGCCGCCGCCACGGCGAGCGCACTTCGTACAGCATCCTCATGAACCTGGGCGTGCCCGAGACGATCGCGACGACGGGGCGCGATTACGTCGACCTCGCAGTGCGGCTCGCATCGGACCGCGCATTCGCGGAGGACGTGCGCGCGAAGATCCGCGCCGGCATCGCGCAGTCGCCGCTGACGGACATGGTGCGCCATACCCGTGCGCTGGAGGCCGCGTACGCGGAGGCGATGGCGCAGGCCGCGAGCCTGCTGTACGGCGCGCCGGTCTGATGGACGCCGGCGCCACGCTGCAGGACGCCCAGCAGCGGCTCGCGCGCGGCGACATACACGGCGCACGTCGCGCTGCCGAGCGGATCGTTGCGGATGCAGGCAACACGCGCCAAGGTGCGCAGGCACATCTGCTCCTGGCAGCCTGCGCGCACCAGGAGAAGAATCACGCCGCCGGGCTGCGGCACGTGAGTCTCGCGTTGCAGGGTGATCCCGACAACGCGGCGGGCCACTACCTCAACGCCGAGTTGCTCGAAGGCAGCGGTGATGCGCGCGCCGCCATGGCGAGCCTGCGTCGTGCCGTGGCTCTGCAGCCGTCGTTCACGCAGGCCTGGTTCTACCTGGGGATCCTCGAGGGCGAGCAGGGCAATCATGCCGGGGCGGTGCAGGCCTTCGAGAGCACGGTGCGCATCGATCCGACGCACGCCCGCGCCTGGAACAATCTCGGCAATGCGCTGCGCGGCCTCGGCCGCGTGCGCGACGCGCTCGCCGCATTCGAGCGCGCCGTCGCCGCACGGCCGGAGTACTGGCTCGCCGTCGCCAATCTTGCCAAGGCGCTGCGCGACCTCGGTGAAGTCGAACGCGCCGAGTCGGTACTGCGCGGCGCGCTCGCGCATCCGTCCGCGCAGCAACAGCCATTCCGCCCGCTGCTGGTGCTGCTCGCAGGACTGACGCGCGAGCGCGGCTTTCTCGACGAGTCCGCGCAGCTCTACTGGCGCGCGATCCAGGCAGCGCCGGCGGAGAGTGCCGGGGAGTGGTTCAACCTCGGCTGGGTGCTCGGGGAGCGCGGCGATCCGGAAAAGGCCCGCGATGCCTATGCACGATCGTATGCACTGGATCGCCGCGAGCTGCGCGCGCTCTGCGGCAGCCACCTCGTGCTGCCCATGATCCACGCCGATGCCGCGAGCCTCGAGCGAGCGCGCGAAGGCTACGTCCGCGGCCTGGCCGCGCTCGATTCCGAGATGGATGCGGCGGTCGCCGGCCTCACGGCGGCCGACGTGCTCGATGGCTTCCGCTGGGCCAACTTCTTCCTGGCCTACCAGGGGCGCGACGACTGCGCGTTGCAGGCGCGCTACGCCGCGACGGTTGCCCGTGCCATCGATCTGGTCGCGCCGGAATGGCGCAGGCCGCTTTCCGCACCGCCGGCACGGGGACCGCGGATCAGGATCGGCTTTGCCTCGGCATTCCTGCACGTCGGCACGGTCGGGCGCTACTTCCGCAGCTGGATCACCGAGCTGCCCCGCGAGCGCTTCGAGGTGTTCGTGTACCACCTCTGGCCCGGGATGGACGAGGTGGCGCAGGCCGTCCGCGAACGCGCCGACACCTTCCGCACCTTCGGCGGCAGCGATGCTCGCCCGTCCGTGGTTGCGCCGGCGATCCGCGACGACCGCCTCGATCTGCTCGTGTATCCCGAACTCGGCATGGACGTGACTTCCTTCGCCCTTGCGGCGCTGCGGTTGGCGCCGCGACAGCTGGCGGCCTGGGGCCATCCGGTCACGACGGGGCATCGCACCATCGATGCATTCATCAGTTGCGAAGGCATGGAGCCGCCCGGTGCCACCGCGCACTACACCGAGCGCCTGATCCTGCTGCCCGGCATCGGCACGCGGTACCAACGGCCGGACGTGCCGCAGGGCGCGGGCCGCGCCGCCCTGGGACTGCCGGAGGATCGCGTGCTGCTCCTGTGCCCGCAGTCGCTGTTCAAGATCCATCCGGACAACGATGCGCTGTTCGCCGATGTCCTGGACCACCATCCCGATACGCTGCTGGTGCTGTTCGCCGGCCGGCATCCGGCCATCACCGACCTCTTCATGCGCCGCCTGGAGCGCTCTTTCGAGCCGCGCGACCTCGACGTTCGCGCACGTGTTCGCGTGCTGCCGTCGCTCCCGCACGCAGACTTCATGCGCGTCAACCTGTCGTGTGACTTGATGCTCGATACCTTGCACTGGTCGGGCGGCAACACCAGCCTCGATGCACTCGCCTGCGGACTGCCCGTCGTGACCCTTCCGGGTGCGTACATGCGCGGCCGGCAAAGTGCCGCCATGCTGCGCCTGCTCGGCGCGGACGAGCTCGTCGCGCGCGATCGCAGCGATTACCTCGCCATCGCGTCACGCATCATCCACGATGCGTCCTGGCGCCAATCGCTGGCGATGCGCATTCGCGATGCGCAGCCGCAGTTGTTCGGGCGTACCGATGCGTTGCAGCGCCTCGTCGAAATTTTCGAGGCGGAAGCGGCGCGCCCGGTCTGAACCGCGGCACCACGCGAAGGCGTGCTACGCGGACGAGCGCCGCGCAATCGAGGTCAGCGCCGACTCGAAACCTGCGGTGAAGCGCGCCATGTCGAACAGCGGAAAGCGCCCGCGGTGCTCGCGCAGTGCCTCCCTGGCATCGCGCAGGAGCGCCGGCTGCATGGCCAGCTCCAGCGCTCGTGCTTCGTAATCACCCGGGTTGCCGGTGACGAGTCCGGCGAGGCCAATGGCGTGCAGCTGGCTGCCGGCAACGCGGCTCGCCATGGTCTCGCCGGAGCAGGTCAGCACCGGCAAGCCCATGAACAGGGCGTCGTTGGCCGCGGTGCCCGCGTTGTAGGGCCACGTATCGAGGTACAGGTCGGCGTGGGCATGCCGTGCGAGATGCACATCGAGCGGCACGCGCGGCGCAAAGACCAGCCGCGTGGCGTCGACGTTGCGAGCGACCGCTTCGGCACGCAGATGGTGCATCGCCACTTCGCTCGACGGCGACAGCCACAGAACGCTTCCCGGCACGGCACGCAGCAGTCGCATCCAGATGTCGAACGTGGCGGGCAGCAGCTTGTAGGTGTTGTTGAAGCAGCAGAACACGATGCCGTCTGCGGGCAACCCGCACGCGCCGCGTCCGGGCGCTGGCGCGACTGCGCGGCGCGTGTCGCTCGGGCAATAGCACTCGGGAAGGTACAAAAAGCGCTCGTCGAAATGCGCCTGGGCCTCGGGGGGACACACGTAGCGATCGGTGATCACGTAATCCATCCACGGCGCGCCCATCGTGCCGAGGTAGCCCAGCCATTGCGCCTGCACCGGTGCCGGGCGCGCTGCGAGGATCTCGCTGCGCGCGTGCGTGGTGTAGCCGTTGAGGTCGATCAGCACGTCGATGCCGTCCGCGCGAATCTGCTCGACGACGGCACGATCGGGGGCCGCGTGCATGTCACGAAAGACTTCGAACGCACTCTGCAGGCGCGCGCGCATGGTGAGGCGTCCGGCGGACCGATGGCATACGCTGAAGCGAAGATGCGCGTGCGATCGTGCCGCTCCCAGACCTCGGCAGCAAGGGATGCCAGCGCGTGCACGCGAAGGTCCGACGACAGGTAGCCCACGCGCAGGCGGTCGCCACGCTCGCGGATCAGCTGGCGCTGCCGTGACGATCGGCGGATGCACGCCGGCGGACCAGCGCCCGGCCACGAGCTGCTGCTGCGCCGCTGACAAAGGCATGGACAAGGTCACGAAAGGACTGATGCGGCTCTGCGCGTCCGCCGCGATGCCCGCTTCGAGGGCCGCGTGCAGCGCGGCCAGTCCGGCCCAGTCGCACAGGTGCTGCTGCGTGTAAGCGAGCAACGAGAGGACATGCAGGTCCTCCGGGGCCACGCGCCGCGCCTGTGCGAGCACCGGCGCTGCTTCCTCGAACGCGCCCATGTCGACCATCACCACCGCGAGATCGAGCAGTGCAACCGGGTCATCGGCCGCGACGCCCAGCGCCCGCCGGAAGCTTGCCACGGCCGCATCGGACTGATGCTGCGCATGATGGGAAATCCCCATGTCGATCCAGAACTCGGCCGGCGCGTCGGCATTGCGTCGCAGGTATCGCGCGCCATGCTCCAGCGCCTCGCCGTGACGGCGTTCCCGGCACAGGAGGTGCACGAGGTTGATCAGCGCTTGCGCGTGGTCGGGCTCGCGCCCGAGCACGTCGCGGAACGCGCGCTCCGCCGCAGGGGCGTCGCCGTTGGCCAGCAGCGCGAGGCCGAGATTGTTGAGCACGCTCGGATGCGTGGGCGCGCGGGCCAGGATCGCGCGATATTCCGCAATGGCGTCCTGGTGGCGCCCGGAGACACGCAGCACGTTGGCGAGGTGGAAGCGGGCATCGACATTGCCGGCGTCGAGCGCCAGCGCGCGGCGAAGCGCCTCCTCGGCACCGTCCGGGTCGCGATGGCGCAGGGCGATCCCCAGCGACAGCCACGCGCCCGCGTCACTCGCGTTTGACGCGATCAGGTTGCGGCTCAGCGCTTCCGCCGTGGCAGCATCGCCGCGCTGCAGGGACGCGCGCGCCTCGCGCAACACGGCATCCCGGCTGTCGCCCGCTGCAGGCATGGTCAGGCAATCGTCGCCGTGTGCGCGCGCAGTGCTTCCGCGACCGCGCGCACCACGCTGGCCCAGTCGCCGATTCGCGGCTGCCGGAAGAGGCGCATGGTCGGATACCAGGGGCTGTCGCTGCGCTCGAGCTGCCAGCGCCAATCGGGGGCGAAGGGCAGCATCACCCACGTCGGGCGGCCCAGCGCGCCGGCAAGGTGGGCGATGCTCGTGTCGACGCTGATGACGAGATCGAGCTCGGCGATGAGGGCCGCGATGTCGTCCATCGTGTTGCGCGCTGCGATCTCGACGAGTGGCGCTCCCATGGTCCGACCATGCTGCAGGGAAAGCCAGGTGATCCCGGTATTCATGCCGAAGAGGGGCGCGAGCATCGGGAACGGCATCGAACGCCGCGCGTCGTTCGCATGCGTCGCCGAGCCCGTCCAGCACACGCCGACCCTGAGCGCTCCGGTGAATGCGGCGATCTCGCGGCGAACGTGCGCACGCCGTTGCGGATCTGCGGCGATGTAGGGCGTCTCGTGCGGAATGCTGTCGGCATCGACGCCCAGCGCCCCTGGCAGCGACAGCATTGGCATATGCGCGTCGTAGGCGGGGAGGGCTTCACCAAACGCGCGGGCCTCCGCTACGCCCGGCACGGACGCGAGGAGGTCCTTGAGAAGCGGCGGCACCTCGAGCACGACACGCATCCCCGAGGCAGCGAGCGGTTGGGCGAACCGGGCGAACTGGATCGCGTCGCCAAGGCCCTGTTCGGCATGAACGAGCAGCGTGGTGCCCGGGGCGATCACTCCATTCCATCGCGGTCCGGTCCGCGTCGATGCCGCCTTACCCAGGCGCGCCAGCGCAAGCCGCCACTCGTATTCGCGCCAGCCCTCGCCGTAACGACCCATCGCCAGCAAGGCGAGCGCGAGGTTCCAGTGCGCCTCACCGAACTCCGGTGCGCGCGCGATGCTTTCGCGATACGCCGCGCACGCTTCGGGCAGACGGTTGAGCGCGGTGAGCGCGAGCCCCAGATTGTTCCACGCGATCGCATGGTCCGGCTTCAGCGCCAGGGCGCGGCGATAGGCGTCGATCGCTTCCTCGTTGCGGTCGGCGGCGGCAAGCGCGAGGCCGAGATTGTTGTGGAATTCGGGTTCCTGGGGAACGGCCTGGACCGCGCGCTGCAGCAAAGGGAGCGCCTGCTCCACTTCCCGCCGCTGGAACAGCACGACGCCGAGATAATGCGTCGCCGTAGGATGGTCGGGCTGCGCGGCGAGCACCGCACGGTAACCCGCCTCCGCGGCGGCGAGGTCGCCGCGCTGGTGCTGCTCGAGCGCGAGCCGCAGCTGCGCGTCGAGCAATGGCGCCGGCGTGGGCAACGACGGCCTCGCAGCCGGGATCGCGCCGTGACATTGCTTGTACTTGCGTCCGCTGCCGCACGGACAGGGGTCGTTGCGGCCGACCACCGGCGGCTGCGCCAGCTGTGCTTCGGCTCGCTCGCGCCAGGTTTGCGCCTCCTCCATCTCGGCATTCGCGTCGAGCATCCGCCGGGCGATCGCGCGCACGGCATCCCACTGGCCCAGCGCCGCGCAGTTGCGCAGCAGTTGCAGCAACTGGGGCGAGCGCGCCGTCGCGTCGGAAAACTCCACGGCCATGGCAGCGATCTCTGCCGGTGGCACGGTGCGGCAGAAGTTGAACAGGCCATGAAAGCCGAACGGGCTGCCGATCGGATACGCCGCTTCGAAGGCAAACCGGTCCGCGAGCTCCTCGCTGGCGAAGCGGATGCCGTGCTCCTGCTCGAGCAGCGGCCGGAATGCGCGCCCGATGGTTACGTCCTCGGCCTCGACCAGCACGATGCGCGGATCCTGCAGCGCTTGCAGCAGCCACCGCGAGCGCAGCGAAAAGCCACCGTTGCCGACGCGCATGCCGTCGTCGTGCCAGAACCATTTGGCGCCGAGATAATCGCACGCCAGGAACGCCGGATCCCAGGCCGCCGGGTTGACCACGAATCCATCCCACTGCACGAGCAGCACATGACTGGTGGCGATGTGTCCTACGAGCGACTTCAGCACGAACCACGAGTAATCGTCGCGGGTGCGGAGCGAGGGTATGTCGACGACCTCGATGCCCGCAGGAACCGTGACCGCAGCGGGCAGGCCGTGCGTGAGGAATACGGTGCGTGCGAACGCGATGTCCGAGCGCGAGCGCGCCAGCGCGCGCAGCGCCAGCGCGTGATTGACGGTATCGACACAGCAGAGCGTGACGTCAGGAAGCTGGAGCATTCAACTCCTGGCCGCCGCTGGCGTCGGTTACATCAGCCGCCACGCCCGCATCGGGCACACGCTCGGCCCACCAGCGCGCGAACGCCTGGAAGGCAAGCACGCCGAATATCACCATCAGCGGCGCGAGATGCAGCGTCGCGCGATTGATCGACGTCTGGTCGGCAACCCACATGCGCGCATTCGTGAAGCCGAATACGATGAAGAGAAAGAGCACGCCTGCGGCGACGATCATCGTCAGGGGCACCAGTGGTGGCGCGAGCAGCGCGCGGCGGGCGAGCAGCGCCGCGGCGATCACGCCGTACCACAGGAGGTGCCAGTTGCCGAGCAGGAAGTAGCTCTGTCCCAGCGCTCCCCATGCCGGTTCGAAGTCCAGATGCAGCCGGTAATGCAGGATGACCGGATGGGTCTGCGCCAGCACCGCGACCAGCAGCAATGCTCCGGCGAAGAGGTACGCCACGGCACGCAGGCCGCCGCGCGGCATCATCGTCACCAACACGGCAGGCACCAGGGTGAGCGCCCACGGCAGGCCCGGATTCTTCACCTGGGTGCACGCCACGGCCAACAGCACCGCGAGTGCCGCGTCGATGCGGCTGCGCGAAGCGGCCCAGCGCAGCGTCGCCAGCGCGGCGGCGGTGTAGAACGCCGCCATCGGCAGGTCGGCATAGCCGGCGAGGGCGACGTGCGTATCGAGCAACGGCAGGGTGGCGACCAGGAAGCACCCGGCCAGCGCGGTGAGCCTGCCGGCGTTCATGAAACGCAGCCCGCCGTAGGTCGCCAGCACGAGGGCGAGCAACGTTCCCCACCAGGGCCAGTTCATCAGCGCGTCGTCCCAGCGCCCCAGCACGAGGCAGGTCCACACCTGCAGCAGCGGCACCGTCGGCGGATAGTAGGGAGCGGCATCGAAGTAGACGCTTCCGGGCGCGGCGAACCACTCGCTCGCGGGCCCGAACGGCACGACGCGGCCGAGCTCGTACCACACGCGTGCCTTGGTGGCCCACTGGATCCACGCATCCCAGGGATACAGGGGCTGCAGCCACACCTCGAATCCGAGCAGCACGAATCGAAGGGCGATCCAGGCAACCATCGTCCACCAAAGCACGCGCGTGAAGGCGTCGGCGAAATCGGGCAGGAGCACCTTGCGCCAACGCTGCCGCAGCGCCGCAGCGGACGGGCGCCCGGCCGCGCGCCACGCGAGCGCGGCGCACGCGAGCGCGACGGCCAGGAGAGGCAGCGCAACGCTGGCGAGCTGCAGGCGCATGCCCGTCCACGACAGCAGGCGCATCCAGAGCGTGATGGCGAACGCACCCAGCAGGTAGCCGGCCCCCATCGACCATGCAACCTCGCCGGGAGCATCGCGCTCCCGCGATCGAGGCAATGCCGCGAGCGCGGCCGTGCCGAGCATCCACGGGAGAAGCAGGCTTGCTGCAAGTCGCAGGAAGTCCACGTCAGAGCAGCCTGAACAGCGCTGCGCCCGGCTCGACGAGCACGACTTCGGCGCGCACCGGTTCGTTCCCGTCCCAGCGCAGTCGACCTTCCTTCATGTCGAACTGCACACCCCGGCGCTGATAGATGAGGAAGTAGTCGCCCGGGCGCATCTGCGACGGTGCCGGCAGGGTGTTCGCGTACGCATCGATGTACACGTTGTTCGGATACAGGTGATAGGCGGCGCGCCCGCGAAAGTAGTGCTCCTCCGCGGCCACGAACATGCGCACGGGCGTGGGCGGCAGCTTGGCGCGGACGCGCTCGATGAACGCATAGAGCGGCCCATCCTCGGCCGCCAGGTGGCGTTCGCGCGCGCTCTTGCCGCCATATTGGGCGTACGTCGCGCGCACCTGACGCAGCAGGTTCCACGTCCAGCGTGCATCGGAGAGCGACCACGCGATCATGAACGCCACGGCGGCAATGATCGGCAACGCGGCCACGCTCGCGCGCCGGTAGTTGAGCGCGAGCCAGGCGCCGATGCCGATCACGAGTGCAGTGAAGAGAAGCGCCGGCAACGGCAGGTCCTGCGTTTCGGCGCCGCCGGCCAGGGTGTTGATCGAAGTGCCTGACCAGCTCTCGAAGGTCAGCCATTCGCGGGCACGCTCGCGCACGAGCTCCCATGCACCCATCGGCGATGCCACCACGCCGCGGATGCGCACGCCCTGCGCCGGCGCCCCCTGGATGGCGAGTGCGACACCGAGCACATTGCCGAGCCAGTTGGGATCCTGGTTGACGGCGACGGGCAGGAGTCGACCCGAGGACACGGATATCGGTGCCGCATTCAGTTTCGCCGGGGCGTAATCGGTACGCCAGAGCAGCCGGACCTGCGCAGTGTCGGGAATGTCGAGTGCCGTCCAGGCGATGACGGGATACTGACCGGAGCGAAATTGCGTGGGCAATGAGACCACGATCGCGCCCGACGGATCCGTCGGCGTGGCGATCAGCTCATCGCCGCGCACCGTGCCGTGGCCCCGTGTCACGGCCATGTCCGCAGGCGACCACTGGATGCGCTGCGCGGACGGGAACCACGCGGCCGGAATGGACGCAGCGAGATAGCCGAGCAGGCACACCAGGATGCCGATGCCGAGGAGGCCAGCACTTCGCCTGATGAGCGGCGCGTCGGGCGCGAGCGCTTGCCGTGGCGAGGCAGCACCTGCGGCAGGGTCGCTCACCGCGCGTGGCGGCTCTTCGGGATGTGCCACAACGTAAGGGAAAGGATCCGCAGGTCGAACCACACCGACCATTGGTCGATGTAGTAGAGGTCGTATTGTAGCCGCGCCGCGATGTCGCTGTCCCCGCGCAGATCGTTCACCTGCGCCCAGCCGGTGATGCCCGCCTTGACCAGGTGCTTCTGCATGTACCCCGGGTATGTCCTTGCGAAACCGGGCGACGAACTCGGGTCGCTCGGGGCGCGGACCCACGAGCGACATGTCGCCGCGCAGCACGTTCAGCAACTGTGGCAACTCGTCCAGGCTGAACCGGCGCAGGAATGCTCCGACGCGTGTCGCATGCGCCGTGGCGTCGCTCGACCAGAGTGGCCCGTGCGACTCGATGCCCACCGGCATCGTGCGGAACTTGAGAATCCTGAAGCGCGCGCCGTTCCAGGTGACGCGCTCCTGGTGGTAAAAGATCGGCCCCGGCCCCGACATCTTCACGGCGATGGCGATGACGATCAGCGCCGGTGCGGCAATGACCAGGGCGACCAAGCCCAGCAACAGGTCCTCGATGCGCTTCACCAGCATGTTGAAGCCGGTCATCGGTGTCTCGGTGAGCGAGATCACCGGCAGTCCGGCCACTTCCATGAACTGGTGATTCAACAGGTGGAAGCCGTAGATGTCGGGTACGAACCGGAGCTCGACCGATGCGTCGCGCAACGCGGTCGTCAGTTCCGCGATGCGGCCCTCGGCGCGCAGCGGCAAGGCAATCCACACCTGGTCCACGCCGGTCCTGCTCAGATCCACGACTACCTGGTCGGTCGGACCGAGCACCGGGACGCCCCCGATTTTCGTGCCGATCTTGCCGCGATCGTCGTCGTAGTAGCCAACGACGTTCAGCCCGCTCCAGCTTGCGGCGCGCAGCCGGTCGGCGATGCGCTGCCCCAGGGGTCCGGCGCCGACGATCGCGACATGCCGCAGGTTGTAGCCGCGCCGGCGCAGTGCCCGCAATGCCAGCCGCAGCATCATCCGCAGCGCCGCCGCAGCGGCGAAGCTTCCCGCCAGCCAGGATGCGACCCAAACGCGCGAGAAGGCGTTGCCCGATTTGGTGAAGAACACGCCGACCGCGACGATCGCCGCGATGGTGGTCCAGGCAAGCAGCAGCTGGCGCAGCTCGTCCACGATGCTCGCTCCGCGCTGCGGTTCGTACAGGCGGAACATCGGGAACACGACGACGACGACAAGCGCTCCCACGGCGAGGAACAGCAGGTAATGATCGGGCAGCGGCAGTGTCCTGAGGTAAGCGAGATAGGCCAGGAAGCCGACCGCCAGCGCAAGCACGGGATCGCTGATGCGCAGGGTAGCCGCCAGCAGCGGTGCGTGCGCCTTCAGCGCGGGGCGCGGCATGGTGTGCCTATCGAGATCATGCGGCGGCCTGGAATGCCTGCCAGCGCTCGCTCACGAAATCGTGCAGCTCGCGGCGGAAGCGCGCCGGCGAAAAGCGCTCCGCGTTCTCGCGACAGGCCTGCGGATGGATGCGCTCGGAGTGTGCCTCGAAGCAGCGGATCGCGTCCGTGATCGCCGCCGCCGATTGCGTGGCGTAGAGCACGCCGGTCGGTTGCGCGTGATCGATGCCGCGGATCGTTTCTGCTGCCGCACCTTCCCTGAACGCGATCACCGGGACACCGAGGCCCTGCGCCTCCAGCGGAGCGATGCCGAAGTCCTCCTCGGCCGCAAAGACGAACGCACGTGCGCGTGCGACGCGCTGGTTGCGCTCGGCATCGCTCACGCGTCCGGTGAACATGACGTTGGGACCGGCGAGCCGTTGCAGGCGGTCGCGGTCGGGACCGTCGCCGATGATCACCAGCGTTCGACCGGCGAGGGTACGAAAGGCGTCGATGAGGAGATCCACGCGTTTATAGGGCACGAGGGCCGATACCGTGACGTAGTCCCCGCGCCGCTCGGGCGCGACGGGCGCCGCCGTGAGCGTGACGGGAGGATAGATTACCGTCGACTCGCGGTCGTAGCTCGCGCGTATCCGGCTCGCGATGTACCGCGACACCGCGACGAAGTGCGTCACGCGCTCGCTCACCCGACGGTCCCAGCGCCGCAGGTGCGCCAACAATGCGCGGGCACCGTAGCCGCGCAGCCCGCCACCGAGCCCGCTCTGCTGCAGGTATTGCTCCTGGAGATCCCACGCATAGCGAATGGGTGTGTAGCAGTAGCAGACGTGCATCTGCGCCGGACCCACGCGGACGCCCTTCGCGAAGGCGTGCGAGCTCGAAAGGATCACGTCGTACCGCGCGAGGTCCAGCGCCTCGATGGCCGGCGCAAAGAGCGGCAGGTACATCCGGAACCGGCGGCGGGAGAACGGCAGGCGCTGGATGAATGACGTGTTCGCGCGGCGTCCGCCCAGCCGCGCGCGATCGGCGTCGCTCAGATGGTCCACGAGCGCGAACAGCGCCGCGTCGGGGAATACCTCCAGTATTTCTGCCAGCACGGCCTCGCCGCCGCGCCAGGTGTCCAGCCAGTCGTGCACTACTGCGACTCTCATGGGGCTCCGGGCGTGTGCGAGAGGCGCGGCCCATCGGGTCGGGCGCTCCACCCGCGCGCCGGCCATTGTACGCAGAGCGCGTCTCGCGGGTCGTCGGCGCGGCACGCTGTGCGCAAGCTGCCCCAGGGGGCGCGTCCGAAAGGACGGCGTTGCAGTGCTACCATCGGCGCCCGCTCACCTGGATCATGCCTTTGGCACCGCGCATCGCCCTGAATGCGACCCCGGTTCTGTCGCCGCTCACCGGCATTGGAACCTATGTCGTGGAGCTGGGCGCTGCCCTCGCACGAAGCGGTGCCGACCTGTATTCATTCTACGGTCACAACTGGCGTCACGAGGCGCCAACGGCCCCGCCGCCCGGGAAAGCGAATGCGATCGCTTCGAACCTGCGCGCGTGGGCGCGCGACTGGCTGCCACTCAAGCGCACGCTGCGCGACGCCCAGCGGCGGATCGCCTTCGGCGCGGGTCTGCGGCGACATCGCGTGGCCCTCTATCACGAGCCAAACTACGTGCCGTTGTGTTACGACGTGCCCGTGGTGGTCACCATTCACGATCTCTCGTGGTTGCGGCATCCCGAAACACATCCCGCGGACCGCGTTCGCTGGCTCGCGCGGGGTGTGCATCGCGCCGTGGAACGGGCCCGTGCGATCGTGGTGGATTCCGCATTCGTGGCCCAGGAGGTGACCTCGACCTTCGGCGTGGCGCCCGGGCGCGTGCATGTCGCGCATCTGGGCGTCTCGCCACGCTTTCATCGCCGTGATGCCGCAGAGACGGCAGCCAGGTTGCGCACGTACGCGCTCGAACATGGGCGGTATCTGCTGAGCGTGGGCACGCTCGAGCCGCGCAAGAACATCGGCCACGTGCTCGCGGCGTACGCCCTCCTGCCGTCAACGGTGCGCGAGCGCTACCCGCTGGTGATCGCCGGCGCGCCAGGATGGAAGGCCGGCGCGCTCGAGAATGACCTGCACGCACTGAACCGTCGCGCCGAGATCCGTTTCCTGGGCTATGTGCCTCCCGACGACCTGCCGTTCCTCTATGCTGGCGCTGCGGCCTTCGTGTATCCGTCGTTGTACGAAGGCTTCGGTTTGCCGCCGCTCGAGGCCATGGCGTCGGGCGTGCCCGTGCTCGTCGCCAACCGGTCCGCGCTCCCGGAGGTGGTCGGCGATGCCGGGGTGTTCATCGACCCGGTGGATCCGCCCGGGACCGCAGCGGCATTGCGGTCGATCCTCGAGGATCCGCAGCGACGTGCGCAACTCGGCGAGCGCGGTGCAGCCCGCGCCGGTGCGTTCACCTGGCAACGCTGCGCACAGGCGACCCTGCTGGCCTACGCCGACGCGCTGCAATGACCCATCGACTCCGAAATCCACGCATTCCCCCGGTATAATCGTCGTGCACCGCGCGCCCGGAGCTGCAGCGGGCACCATGAGTCGCTGGGGAGAGCAATGCGGTTGCTGGTGACGGGGAGGCACGGCTTCGTCGGCACGGCGCTGGCGCGGCTCATCGAGTCCGACCCCGAGCTCGCGGAGTGGACGCTGGCCGAGGTGCCGCCGGCATTCGACCTGTGCGACGCGCACGCGGTGCAGATGCTCGTCGCAAGCGCAGTGCCCGAGGCGGTGATTCATCTCGCCGCGCGGAGCTCGGTCCCCGAGGCATTTCGCGATCAGGAAGCGACCTATCGGGTCAACTTTCTCGGAACACTGCATTTGCTGCAGGCGCTGCAGCGCGCAGGGTTCGCCGGTCCCGTCGTGTTCGCCAGCAGCGGGGACGTCTACGGCAGCGTCCCGGAGGCGGCGTTGCCCATCCGTGAAACGCGCCTGCCGGCGCCGCGCAATCCGTATGCCGTGAGCAAGCTCGCGGCCGAGGCGCTGTGCCAGCAATGGGCCATCACCGAAAACATGCACATCGTGATCGCACGACCCTTCAACCACATCGGGCCCGGACAGAGCACGCGCTTCGTCGTCTCGGACTTCGCGCGCCAGGTCGCGGAAGTGAAGCTCGGCCGCCGTGAGCCGGTGCTCGAAGTCGGCGACATCGACGTGACGCGCGACTTCACCGACGTGACGGATATCGTGCACGGCTACTTCGCCCTGCTGGGTGCGGGCCGTCCCGGAGAGTGCTACAACCTCTGCTCCGGGCGCGAGACGTCGGTGCGGCAGATCCTGGAGCGTCTCGCCGACCTTGCCGGCGTCCGCGTCACTGTCCGTCAGGACCCCGCGCGGCTGCGCCGGTCCGAGCAACGCCGCGTCGCAGGCGATCCGGGCAAGATGCGGGCAGAGACCGGCTGGACGGCGAGCACGCCCATCGACGATTCGCTACGCGCAATGCTTCAACATTGGGAAGGGGAACGGACAAATGGCTGATACGGCGCTCATCACCGGAATTACCGGACAGGACGGCGCGTACCTTGCCCGACTCCTCCTCGGCAAGGGCTACCGCGTCTTCGGGATGCTGGCGAGACGCAGCTCCGACACGCTCTGGCGATTGGCGGAACTCGGCATCCGCGACGACGTCACCCTGATCGACGGCGACCTGATCGACCTCACGTCGATTCTTCGTGCACTCGAAGCGAGTGGTGCAGCCGAGGTCTACAACCTGGGCGCCCAGAGTTTCGTGGCCACGTCGTGGCGCCAGCCGCTGCTGACCGCCAATGTCACGGGCATCGGGGCGCTGAACGTGCTCGAGGCGATCCGCATCCATGATCCGAAGATCCGCTTCTACCAGGCATCGACGAGCGAGATGTTCGGGCTGATACAGCGAGACTGCCAGGACGAGCAGACGCCGTTCCATCCGCGCAGTCCGTATGGCGTGGCCAAGCTGTTCGCGCACTGGTCCACGATCAATTATCGCGAGAGCTTCGGGCTGCATGCGTCCAGCGGCATCCTGTTCAATCATGAATCACCGCTGCGCGGGATCGAGTTCGTCACGCGCAAAGTCACCGATGCAGTCGCGCGCATCAAGTGCGGCCTCGCGCAGGAGCTTCGCCTCGGCAATCTCGATGCAAAGCGCGACTGGGGCTTCGCGGGCGACTACGTGGAGGCGATGTGGCTGATGCTGCAGCAACCGACCCCCGATGATTACGTCATCGCGACCGGACGCACGGCGACCGTGCGCGACATGTGCCGCATCGCATTCGGACACGTCGGGATCGACTACGAAAAGCATGTCGTGGTCGATCCGGCATTCCTGCGCCCGGCGGAAGTCGACATGCTGCTCGGCAATCCGGCGAAGGCGCGTGCGCGCCTCGGCTGGAGTGCCAAAGTCAGCCTGGAAGAGCTGATCACCGGGATGGTGGATGCGGAT
>CAWEYW010000016.1:0-89887 GCA_963813415.1 uncultured beta proteobacterium
CGCGCCAGCACTTCCGCCAGGAACTCCTCGGCAGCCGGAATGCAGCCGAGCGCATCGTGCGCGACATTCGCAAGAACGTCGAAGCGCACCGCGATGCCGGCACTCTCGTAAGAGCGCCGCAGGCTTTCCAGCCGATCGCGCCGTGTGCGTCCGGCGGCGTTGGCCCCCTCCATCCAGTAAGGATCGCCTTCCCGCTGCGTGATCTCCCATGTCTCGATGTCCGCGCTGCCGACGATCATCTGCACCGGCACGCGTCGCATCGCCTCGATATTCGGGTCCGCACCGAATACCGCGCGGAAGTTGCGTACTCCCACCCACCAGTCCTGGGTGGGATCGAGGAGCGTGACCGCACCCGGCGCACCAATCGACAGCGCCCACAACCGCTGCGCGTGCAGCATGAAAAAGCGATGCGCGAACTGTGCCCCTCCCGAATAGCCGAAGAGCGCGAACTTCTCCGCCGCGATCGAATAGTGCTCGCGTACCTCGTCGACCATCGCCAGAAGCACCGCGTCGTAGCGGATCTCCGCTTCGCGCAGGTACTTGTAGCCGTGGGGATTGCGGTCCCCCTTCACGCCCGCCGGAAATAGCGGGCACAGCACGATGCAGCGATTCCAGCGGCAAAATGCCGCGAAGGCATCGCGATAGCGGGTGAAGAATCGCGCGCTGCCGTGGACCGCGACGACGAGCTCGAGCGTTTCGCGCGAGCGTTCAGGCGTCGTGGGGACGTACAGGCAATAGCTGAACCGCGGATCGCTGCGTGCGGCGAACACGCACGTCGGCCCGACGTCGCGAGAACGAGGCAGCTCTGCAGTGCTGTCATCGGCGCCGCCGCTTGGGATCATGGTGATGTTGGCGCCGCGCAGTGCCGCGCCGCCCTAAAGGCGTTGCACGGTCCGCACCGGGAAACGCGTCCCTCAGCCGCGCGTGGTGACGCGCGGCGGCCGCTGGCGGCGGCGATGCTCGAGCAGCACGCGGGAGCCGCGCTCCGCGGGCCAGTAACGGAGATTGCCGTGCTTGCCTGAACGCGCGAGGCATTTGCCCGCGGCCTCCAGTTGGGCGAGTCGTTGCGTGCGCCTGCCCTCGTAGGGATCGACCGACCGTTCTTCGCCTGCGGTCGGTGCGGCTTCGGCCTCACGCCGGCTCGCGCCGAGTGCCGCCAGGCGATGGCGGGCAAGCTCAAGCAGCGTCGCCACGGCGGGATCCCGTTGATGTGCGCAACACGCGCTCGGCGCGAACGCGGAGCAATGCGTCCAGCGCGCGCTCGGCCTGCGCCGGACCGCGCCCCAGTCCGCTGCCTGCGTGCGCCAGGAAGCTCTCCAGCGAGTCACGGTCGACGTCGCCGCTCGACAGCCCTCGTCGCGCGATGTAGGCGTCGACGAATTTCTGCCGCTCGACGTGCTCGGCCGCCAGGAACTCCTGGAAGCTCGGAGTACTGCCATTCCGTTCCCGTTCCCACGACTCGTCCATCCCACCCGCCTCGTGTTGGTGCTGTTGAGGCACTCTGGCAGTCCTCGCGCGCGCTGTCTGTGCGATAACGCGGCACTGTTCTGTAGGACGATGTCGGACACGAGCCGACACGGAGCCGCACAGGCTGCCGCCGCACCGATGTTAGACTCGTTGTCATGGCAACGGCCCCCGACGAGCGCCCGGCGTCCCGCATCGACCAGATCCTGACGCTGCTGCTTCTCGGGGTGCTCATCGCCGGGTGCTTCCTCGTTCTGCGACCCTTCCTGACGGCGTTGCTTTGGGCCGTCGTGCTCTCCGTCGCGACCTGGCCGGTGTACCTGCAACTGCGCGCGCTGCTGATGGGCCGCGATACTTGGGCGGCGGCGGTGATGTCGCTGCTCATCGCGGCCGTGTTCCTGGCGCCCTTCGTGATCGTCGGCTTCACCCTCGCCGACAACTCGGTGCGGATGGCGGAGTTCAGTCGCGAGTTCATCGCGCAGGGCCCGCCGGGCCCGCCTGCCTGGGTGGCGGGGCTGCCGCTCATCGGGCAGCGCGCGGCCGATTACTGGTCGGGTTTCGCGCATGACACCGCCCAGTTCACCGCGGAGCTCAAGCGCCTCGTCGATCCCGCGAAGGCCTGGCTCCTGGCGGGCGGTGCCAGCATCGCGCAGGGCGTGCTGCAACTCACGCTCTCCATCCTCATCACGTTCTTTTTTTTCCGCGATGGCGATGCCGGCGTATTGCGCCTGCGGGCCGTGCTGATGCGCCTCGCGCCACGACGCGGCGCGCGTCTGCTCGACCTCGCCGGCGCGACCATGCGCGGCGTGGTGTACGGGATTCTCGGGACGGCCGTCGCGCAGGGCGTGCTGATGGCGATCGGCCTGTGGATTGCGGGCATCGGCGCCGCGCCGCTGCTCGGGCTCGTGACGTTCTTCCTGTCGCCGGTGCCCGTGGGGCCGCCGCTGGTGTGGATTCCCGCCGGACTGTGGTTGATCTACAACGGCAACGTCGGCTGGGGGATCTTCATCATGCTGTGGGGCGCGCTGGTCGTATCGACCATCGACAATGTCCTGAAGCCGCTCATCATCAGCCGCGGCAGCAACCTCCCGTTCGTGCTCGTGCTGCTCGGTGTTCTCGGCGGCGTGGTCGCGTTCGGCTTCATCGGGGTGTTCCTGGGGCCGGTACTTCTCGCACTAGGCGTCGCGCTTCTGAGCGAGTGGGCGGTTCTCGCCAGCGAAGAGTCGGTGATCGTGCTCGATTCGGCGCCAAGGCATCGACCACCGGACGATCTCGACAGCGCCTGACGGGCGACCACCCGACGTGCGCCGTGGCTGCACGTCAGGCGTTCAGCGTGCGCGCATCACGTCGGTGAGCAGAACGCGGCGCCGTTGTTACCGGCGCCATCCGGCACCCATGCGCGGTTCACCATGCCGCGGCGCACGGAAAGATCGAGCGAATAGCGGTGGTTGGCGTCACGCCGGCCATTGAAGAAGCGGTACACCGGTTGGGTATGGTCGGGACAGTTGCCGGCGGCGTCGGGAACCTGCACGTAGAAGGCCGCCGGCGTTTCCAGGTTCCATGTGCCGGCCCAGTTGCGCTGCACGAAGTCGCACTCGGCGGCGTTGGCCGTGAAGAAGTGCGAGTCGATCACCTGCCCCGCTGCCGCATAGAAACGGCACACGGGCAGCGCGTCGGCCGGTGCATGCGTCGGGTCCAGGTATGCATAGAAGAGATACCCGGTCCGCTGGAATGCCGTGCCGGCGTCGAGCGTGGCGATCTCCGCGGGATCGGCAGTGATGAAGTAGTGGTCGAGCACGGCGTTGTAGTACTCGATCACGGCGACGGAACCGTCGGGTGCCGCCTCGGCCGCTGGCATCGTGCTGGCGAGGGCCAGGCCGGCGTCGAGCATGCCCACGCCGCAGAGGTTGCCGAGACGGCAGGGGCTCGTGCCCGAGAATGCCCGCGCGGTGCCCTGCAGCACGCTCAGCACCTGCCCCGCCGTGAGCAGGGGATTGCGCCCGAGCATCAGCGATGCCGTACCGGCGACCAGGGGCGCGGAAAAGCTGGTACCGATGCCGTGGCCATACGATGCGTCGCCCGGCGTCGTGCCCCCCGCATTCGACACCGAGACGATGGAATCCGCCGAGCCGCCGTCGCCGGCAGGTGCCGACACGTCGATGCGCCGGCCGAAGTTGGAGTAGAAGCTGCGTTCGCCGGACCGGTTGTGCGCGCCGACGGTGATGACACCGCTGCAATTGGCCGGCGCGAACGACGACACGTCATCGGATGCGTTGCCGGCGGCGGCGACGACGATCGCACCGTGGGCCATCGCGTCGTTCACGGCTTCCTGGATGCTCTGCGCGCAAGCGCCGTAGCCACCCAGGCTGAGATTGATCACCTTGGCGGGATTGGGATTGGGCGGCACGCCAGCGATGGGTGCACCGGCCGCCCAGAGCATCGCTTCGAAAATGTCTTCGTCGGTCCCACCGCAATGGCCCAGCGCCCGCACCGGCAGGATCCGGGCATTGGCGTTCACGCCCGCGATGCCGATGCCATTGTTGGTGGCGGCCGCGATGAGCCCGGCGACGAAGGTACCGTGCCAGGAGCTGCCAGCGGCAGGCAGACCACCGCAATCACCGCTGTCCGTCCAGTCGCCTTCATCGCGCGGATCGGCATCGCGCCCCGTGCCGTCGCGCGCCTGCTCGGGATCGCTGATGAAGTCGTAGCCGGGCAGGACTTTCCCGTCCAGGTCCGGATGCGGCAGGATTCCCGTGTCGACGACTGCAACCGTGATCGGTGCCGTGCCTTGCTGCAGGTTCCACGCCGCGGCGATGTCGATGCCGGACAGGGGGTCGGTGAGATTCCACTGATCGCCGAAGTACGGATCATCGGGTGGTGCGGCCTGCATCTGCGCGAAGCGGCGCAGCACCGGGTCGGCGTACTGCACGGCCGGGTCGTTCTGCAGCAGGGCAGCGAGTTCGACGAGCGTGTCGGCGCGCTGCGGTGTCGCGAGGCGCAGGACCCACACGTTGGCGATCTGTCGCTCCACCGTCACACCCGTGCCGAGCGTTGCTGCGAAGCGTGCGGTGAGCGTGGGCCAGTCCGCCGCGACGTCGTCACGCAGGCGCACCATCAGCTTCTGGCCGTCGCGGGGTCCGGCGGACTTCGTGCGCGGCTTGAGCGACGGGGCCACTGCCGGCGAAACATCGACCCAGAGCACGGCGCGGTCGTTGCGCAGACGTGCAATCGCGGCGCTGTCCACCCCCGCATCCGGCGTGGTGAGCCTCCACGCGCCCGTGCGTGTGGTGCCGACCAGCGTCATTTCCGTCCCCGCCAGCGCGTTCAGGCGCCCGAGCAGGAGCGACGGATTCTTGCGCGCTTCCGGCGCGAGCAGGTTGGGCATCAACACCAGCGATTCGGCGCGCGTGCTGCCGCACGCCACGCAAGCGAGCGCGAAAAGCACTGCGCCAAGGGCAGTTCGCGGGGTGGTGTCGCACGCGGTGTGACGAGGCGCGGACGGCCGCGGACCGCGGCTGCGCAGCATTTCCATCGGGGCACTCCCTCGGACGGTTGTTATGGCCCCGTGCGCAGCAACTTCGATGCCAACGTCATGAAGGCGACGGTCGGCGGTCGGTCAGTGTTGCGTTGGGAGAGCTATTCCAGCGCGGTGGGGGACGTGCCCGCGGCACGGGCGCGCGTGAGTTGCGGACGGTAGGGTGCCAGCACGTTGACCATCTGGGAGAAGACCTTGGCGTTCGCGGCGATGACCTGGCCGCCGTACAGGAAGTCCGCGTCACCGGAGAGATCGCCGATGAGTCCGCCGGCTTCCTGCACCAGCAAGCTTCCCGCGGCGACGTCCCACGGATTGAGTCCGACCTCGAAGAACCCGTCATAGAATCCGGCGGCGACATACGCAAGGTCGAGCGCGGCGGCGCCGGGCCGCCGCAGTCCGGCGGTCTTCTCGATCATCGCCTTCATCATGTGCAGATAGGGATCGAGATAGCTGCCGTCGCGAAACGGAAAACCCGTCCCGATGAGGCAGTCGCGCAGATGATCGCGCCGGGACACGCGTATGCGCCGATCATTCAGGAATGCGCCCCGGCCGCGGCTGGCGGTGAAGAGATCATTGCGCACCGGATCGTAGATGACGCCTTGCGTGACCTGCCCACGGTGCTGCAGGGCGATCGAAACGCAGTACTGCGGGAACCCGTGCAGGAAGTTCGTGGTGCCATCGAGCGGGTCGATGATCCAGATGTTTTCAGCCTCGGCGTTGGCGCCTTTGGCCGTTCCTTCCTCTGCTAGAATCGCATGATCGGGATACGCGTCGAGCAATGTCTCGACGATCGCGGCCTCGGCAGCACGATCGACTTCGCTGACGAAATCCTTCGGCCCCTTGGTCGTGACGGTCAGCAGGTCGAGGTCCCGCGCACCACGATTGATCAGGTTGCCCGCGCGCCGCGCGGCCTTGACTGCGATGGTGATCATCGGGTGCATGGATTTGGGTGTGCCGCGGTGGATGCAATCGCAGCGATGCAGGCAAAGCGTCATTGTAACTGCTGACCTTCCGCTCCCGCGTTCCCTTCCGTGCGCAACCCGAACGTGAGCCGCCTCGAGCGCATCCGCGTGGTGCTCGTCGACACGAGTCACCCGGGCAACATCGGCGCCACGGCGCGCGCGATGCTCACGATGGGTCTGTCGCGCTTGACCCTGGTGCGGCCGCGTTCCTTTCCGCACGCCGATGCGAGCGCGCGTGCCTCCGGCGCGACGAACGTGCTCGAGGCGGCACGAGTCGTGGATCGCCTGGAACTGGCGCTGGAAGGCTGCGTGTTCGTGCTCGGCTTCACCGCGCGGCCGCGCGAATTCGCGGGTCACGTGCTGCCCGTGCGCGATGCGGCCATGCAGGCGATGCAGCTGGCGAGCGCCGGCGACATCGCCCTGGTCTTCGGCGGCGAGATGTCGGGGCTGCCCAACGAGGACCTCGCGTTGTGCGGCGCGGTCGCGACGATTCCGGCCAATCCGGGCTACAGCTCGCTCAATCTTGCTGCGGCCGTGCAGATCGCTGCGTACGAGTTGCGCGTGCTCGATCAAGGAAGCAGCGTCTGGAAGGCTCCCCGGTTCGCTCCGGCGGCTGCGGATGAAATCGAGGCGCTGTTCGCGCACGCGCAGCGCACCCTCGTCGCCTTGCGCTTCCTGAATCCGGCGATGCCGCGTCGGCTGATGCCGCGGTTGCGGCGGCTGTTCGCGCGCAGCAGCCTGGAGCGCGAGGAGGTCAACATCCTGCGCGGGATCCTGACCCGGGTGGACGCTCTCATCGCTCGCACGAAAGGGGAGTGACACGCGGTCGACGGCGCCCTGGGGCGATCAAACCGGCGGCCGACGCAATAGTTGAGTATTTCGGTCGGAAATGAGAAAATGGCACCCATGCTGAGCCGGCTTCGTGAGGACATCGCAGTCGTCTTCGACCGGGACCCCGCCGCGAGGACCCGCTGGGAGGTGCTCACCTGTTATCCCGGGCTGCACGCGCTCATCTGGCACCGGTTGAATCATCGGCTGTGGCGGGCCGAGTGGCGTTGGCTCGCGCGCTGGCTGGCCCATCTTGCGCGCTGGTTGACCGGCATCGAGATCCATCCCGGCGCGAGCATCGGCCGCCGGGTGTTCATCGATCATGGCATGGGGGTGGTGATCGGCGAGACTGCCGAGATCGGCGACGATTGCACCCTGTACCACGGCGTCACGCTCGGCGGCACCTCGTGGAACAAGGGCAAGCGCCATCCCACCCTCGGCAAGGGCGTGGTGATCGGCGCAGGCGCCAAGGTGCTGGGCCCGATCCTGGTCGGCGACGGCGCCAAGATCGGCTCCAATGCGGTGGTGGTGCGCGAGGTCCCCCCAGGTGCTACGGCGGTCGGCATACCGGCGCGCATCGTGCTGGGCGAGGAGGCGGAGCGGCGGGAAGGGCAGGCGGCGAAGATGGGCTTCTCGGCCTACGGCATCGGCGCCGACATGAATGACCCGATGGTGCAGGCAATCCACCGCCTGGTCGACCATGCGGCGGAAACCGACGCGCGGCTCGAGGCGCTGATCGACCAGCTGCAGCGCGAGGGTGCGGACGTGGGCGATGCCAAGGCCACTGCCGAGCGCTTCGATCCCAAGCGCCTCAACCGCATGCTGGACTGAACTTCGGGTGACCTTAGTTGACTAAACTAGTCGGGATTGTTCGGTTGATGTCAACCAGCCGCGCCCATGGGCGCAGCAGTTTACGGAGCGGGTGACGACCATGCGCCTGACCACGAAGGGACGATTCGCCGTAACGGCGATGATCGACATAGCGATGCACAGCACCAACGGTCCGGCGACGCTTGCCGGAGTATCGGAACGCCAGCGGATTTCGCTGTCCTACCTCGAGCAGCTGTTCGGCAAGCTGCGCCGGCACGGGCTGGTGGAAAGCGTGCGCGGGCCGGGCGGCGGCTACCACCTGGCGCGCAGCGCCGACACCGTCTCGGTGGCGGATATCATTCTGGCGGTGGACGAGCCGATTGATGCAACTCAATGCGGCGGCCGGGAGAATTGTCACGATGACCGGCGTTGCATGACGCACGAGTTGTGGGCCGGCCTCAATGCCCACATCTTTACTTTCCTGCGTTCGGTCACCCTCGAGCAGCTCGTCCGGCAGCAGGATCAGGCCGGAGACGTTGCGGTGCTCCAGGATCATCGTCCCGGCGGTCCCGCCGCGCGATCCAACGAACCGGCCGCAGTGGCCTGACGCAGCGCCCGCATCACCCTGACGGAACGGATAATGAAAACACCGATTTACCTCGACTACTCGGCGACCACGCCCGTCGATCCCCGCGTCGCGCAAAAGATGATTCCGTACCTTACCGAACACTTCGGCAATCCGGCGTCGCGCTCGCACTCGTTCGGCTGGGACGCCGAACGTGCGGTCGAGGAAGCGCGCTCGCAGGTCGCCGATCTCGTCAACTGCGACCCGAAGGAGATCGTGTGGACCTCGGGCGCCACGGAGTCGATCAACCTCGCAGTCAAGGGTGCCGCGCATTTCTATCAGGACAGGGGCAAGCACCTGGTCACCGTCACGACGGAGCACAAGGCGACCCTCGACACCATGCGCGAGCTCGAGCGCGAAGGCTTCACGGTGACCTACCTCGACGTGCTGCCGAACGGCCTGCTCGACCTCGAGGCGTTCAAGGCGTCGCTGCGCCCGGACACCATCGTCGTGTCGGTGATGGCGGTCAACAACGAGATCGGCGTCATCCAGGACATCGTCGCCATCGGCGAGATCTGCCGCAGCAAGGGCATCATCTTCCACGTCGACGCGGCGCAGGCGACGGGCAAGATGCCCATCGACCTGTCGAAGCTCAAGGTCGACCTCATGTCGTTCTCGGCGCACAAGACGTACGGCCCCAAGGGCGTGGGCGCGCTGTTCGTCCGCCGCAAGCCGCGCGTGCGCATCGAGGCGCAGATGCACGGCGGCGGGCACGAGCGCGGGATGCGCTCCGGCACGCTGCCGACGCACCAGATCGTGGGCATGGGCGAGGCATTCCGCATCGCCAAGCATGAAATGGCCATCGAGAATTCGCGCATCCGCATGCTGCGCGATCGGTTGCTGAAAGGCGTGTCGGACATCGAGGAGATCTACATCAACGGTGACCTCGAGCGCCGCGTGCCCGGCAACCTCAACGTCAGCTTCAACTTCGTCGAAGGCGAGAGCCTGATCATGGCGATCAAGGAGATCGCCGTGTCCTCGGGGTCGGCATGCACTTCCGCGTCGCTCGAGCCTTCGTACGTGCTGCGGGCGCTCGGCCGCAGCGACGAGCTCGCACACAGCTCGATCCGCTTCACCATCGGGCGGTTCACGACCGAAGAGGAAATCGACTACACCGTCGATCTCCTGAAGCGCAAGATCGCGAAGCTCCGTGAGCTGTCGCCGCTGTGGGAGATGTACAAGGAGGGCGTCGACCTGAACAGCGTGCAGTGGGCTGCACACTGAGGTCTGCCCACCGTTGCGCATCGATGGCATCGTACGGCTCGCGTCGCATGAATTTGAAGGGGTGAACCATGGCTTACAGCAACAAGGTACTTGATCATTACGAAAATCCGCGCAACGTCGGGTCCTTCTCCAAGGAGGCGGAGGACGTCGGCACGGGCATGGTCGGCGCCCCCGCCTGCGGCGATGTCATGAAGCTGCAGATCCGTGTCGGCAAGGACGGCCTCATCGAGGACGCAAAATTCAAGACTTACGGCTGCGGCTCGGCGATCGCCTCGTCCTCGCTGGTCACCGAGTGGGTGAAGGGCAAGACGCTGGACGAGGCGATGGCGATTCGCAACACGCACATCGCCGAGGAGCTCGCGCTGCCGCCGGTGAAGATCCACTGCTCGATCCTGGCGGAGGACGCCATCAAGGCGGCAGTTGCGGACTATCGCAAGAAGCACGGCGGCGCTGAAGCCACGGCGAAGCAGGGCACCACCGAATCCGCGACGGCAGCTGCCGCGGCCGACTGAATCGCACCACGACGAACATCATGGCCATCACCATCACCGAAAGCGCGGCGAAGCATATCGCCCGCAACCTGTCGAAGCGCGGCAAGGGAGTCGGGCTGCGCCTGGGCGTGCGCACCTCGGGCTGCTCCGGACTTGCGTACAAACTCGAATACGCGGACGAGATCCGGCCTGAGGATGTGAGCTTCCAAAGCCACGGCGTGACAGTTCTCGTCGATCCGAAGAGCCTGCCGTATCTCGAGGGCACCGAGCTCGACTTCGCGCGCGAAGGTCTCAACGAGGGGTTCAAGTTCAACAACCCCAACGTGAAGGACGCCTGCGGCTGCGGCGAATCCTTCAACGTGTAGGCTGGCGGCGAGAAACCGCGGCATGCATTGTCGCGCGGCCTTGCCGTACCTTTCGAGTACTGTCTGCGGCCGCGCTCCGCGCCTGACGCGGTTTTCGCGCCAGCTATCCGCATGCAGCCGCAGTCGCACCAAGGCGAGCGGTGAGCTTGATTGCCGCTGATTTTTTTGTCGCGCCACGATGCCATGATCGACTTTTCCCGCAACCACTTCGAGCTGCTTGGTGTCCCGGCGCGCTTCCGCGTGGACGAGGACGCGGTCGAGCGTGCCTATCGCGTGTTGCAGGCGGAGGTGCATCCGGATCGCCACACCGGGCGTGACGATGCCGACCAGCGCCTCGCGATGCAGGCGTCGGCGCGGGTGAACGAAGCCTATCGTGCGCTCAAGACGCCGGTGTTGCGTGCCCAGCACCTGCTCGCACTGCACGGCATCGACGCGGCCGACGAGCGCGACACCAGTCTTTCGCTGGATTTCCTGGAGCGCCAGCTCGAGCGGCGCGAGGCGGTCGCCGAGGCTGCCGCCGCACACGACGAGAACGCGCTGGCCGACATGCTGACCGGCGTGCGCCGCGAAATGCGCGCCCGCGAGGACGAGCTCGAGCGGCTCCTCGATCGCGAGGAAGATTTTCCGCGGGGCCGCGATAAGGTGCGCGAGCTCAAGTTTCTGGCCAAGCTTGCCGCCGACATCGACGCAGCCCTCGCCGACGCCGAAGCCTGATGGCCCTTCTGCAGATCTCCGAGCCCGACGCCTCTCCCGAGCCGCACGCGCGCAAGCTCGCGGTCGGCATCGATCTCGGCACGACCAATTCCCTGGTGGCGACCGTTCGCCACGGCATCCCCGTGGTGCTGCCGGACATCGAGGGCCACCCGTTGTTGCCGTCGATCGTGCGCTACCGTGACGGCAGTCGGGTCGACGTCGGCTACGCAGCGCAGGCGGAGCAGGCCCGCGACCCGCAGAACACGATCGTCTCGGTCAAGCGGTTCATGGGACGGGGCCTCGCCGATCTCGATGACCGGCGCTTTCCGTACCGCTTCATCGACGAGCCCGGCATGGTGAAGCTCGGCACGCGCGCCGGCGTGAAAAGCCCTGTGCAAGTCTCCGCCGAAATCCTGCGGGTGCTGCGCGAGCGCGCGGAAGCGAGCCTCGGCGGCGAGCTGACGGGAGCCGTCGTGACGGTGCCGGCGTACTTCGACGATGCGCAGCGGCAGGCGACCAAGGATGCCGCGACGCTCGCCGGATTGCCCGTGCTGCGCCTCCTGAACGAGCCGACGGCAGCGGCGATCGCCTATGGCCTCGACAACGGCGCCGAGGGCACGTACGCGGTGTACGACCTCGGTGGGGGCACGTTCGACATCTCGATCCTCAAGCTGTCGCGTGGCGTGTTCGAGGTGCTCTCGACGAACGGAGACTCCGCACTAGGTGGGGACGATTTCGATCACCGCGTCTATTGCTGGATCATCGAGGCGGCGGGACTGCCGCCGCACTCGCCCGAGGACACGCGCCTGCTGATGCTGAAGGCGCGCGAGGCGAAGGAGAACCTGACGCAGCACCCCAGCGCCGCGATTGTCGCGACCCTCTCGAGCGGCGAGAAGGTCGATCTCACGCTGACGGCGGAGATCTTCACCGGCATCACGCAAACGCTGGTCGCGAAAACCCTCGCGCCGGTCAAGCGCGCCCTGCGTGATGCGGCGCTCGCGCCCGCCGACATCAAGGGTGTGGTGATGGTTGGCGGCGCCACGCGCATGCCGCAGATCCAGAAGGCGGTGCAGGAGTTCTTCGGCCAGCCGCCACTCACCAACCTGAACCCGGATCAGGTGGTCGCCCTGGGGGCCGCGATCCAGGCCAACGTGCTCGCCGGCAATCGACCCGCCGGTGAAGAGTGGCTGCTGCTCGACGTCATCCCGCTGTCGCTCGGCCTCGAAACCATGGGCGGGCTGGTCGAGAAGATCGTCCCGCGCAACTCGACGATTCCCGTGGCGCGATCCCAGGATTTCACCACGTTCAAGGACGGCCAGACCGCGATGGCCATCCACGTCGTGCAGGGCGAGCGCGACAAGGTCGCCGACTGTCGCTCCCTCGCCCGGTTCGAGCTGCGCGGCCTGCCGCCGATGGTCGCCGGTGCTGCGCGCATCAGGGTGTGTTTCCAGATCGATGCGGACGGATTGCTGTCCGTGTCCGCGCGCGAGCAGGCGTCCGGCATCGAGGCCTCCGTGACGGTCAAGCCGAGCTACGGGCTGAGCGACGCCGACATCACCCGCATGCTCCAGGATTCGTTTGCGCACGCGCAGGAAGACATGCTGGCGCGCGCCCTGGCCGAAGCGCAGGTCGAAGCCGACATGCTGATCGCCGCCACACGCGCCGCGCTCGCCACCGACGGCGATCTCCTGTCGGACGCCGAACGCGCCGCGATCATGCAGCAGCTCAACGCCCTCGCCGCTACGCGTGCCGGCAGCGATCATCGCGCCATCGTGAGCGCCACCGACGCGCTCAATCGCATCACCGCAGATTTTGCCGCGCGCCGCATGGACCGCGGCGTCGCCCGCGCGCTCACGGGGCAGCGCGTGGATGCGCTGACCTGAGGAGCGCGCATGCCCGAGATCGTTGTCCTCCCGCATCCGGAAGTGTGCCCCGAAGGCGCGACCTTCGAGGGCAAGGAGGGCGAGTCCATCTGCGACAACCTGCTCGATCATGGCGTCGAGATCGAGCACGCGTGTGAAAAATCGTGCGCGTGCACGACGTGCCACGTCATCGTGCGCGAAGGTCTCGAGTCGCTGAATCCATCGACCGATGCCGAGGACGATCTGCTGGACCGCGCCTGGGGCCTGACGCCACGGTCCCGGCTTTCATGTCAGGCGATCGTCGGCACCGAGAAGCTGGTGGTCGAGATCCCGCGCTACACCATCAATTACGCCAAGGAGCGCCGCTGATCGCGGGGCCCCCGGCAAGGAGGTGGCGATGAAATGGACCGATTCCCGCGATATCGCGATCAAGCTGTCGGAGACCTACCCCGATTGCGACCCTCGCACCGTGCGCTTCACCGAGCTGCACAAATGGGTGTGCGATCTGCCGGGTTTCGACGATGAGCCGCAGCGCAGCGGCGAGAAGATCCTCGAGGCCATCCAGATGGCGTGGATCGACGAGACCGATTAGCCATGCAGCGTCGCCGGACCGGGACGCACGCACCGCCACCGTCACGGCCGCCGCGATCCGATGTTGCAAGCCCGCGTTCATCGATCATGGGTGTTGCGTGAATCGTCCGGCGCCTGCGCTCGGTCACGCAGGCCGTAGTCGCGGATGACGCGGGCGACCCGCAACCGGTAATCGGCGAAGATGGTGCGCCGGCCCGCGCTTTGTATCCGCCGGTGCTCCTCCACGTTGCGCCACTGGCGCACGGCTTCCTCATCCCGCCAGAACGAGAGCGACAGGATCCTGCCGGGTTGCGTCAGGCTCTCGAAGCGCTCGATCGAGATGAAGCCATCCATCTGTGCCAGCAGCGGCCGCAACTGTTCCGCGGCGGCGAGGTAGGCGCCTCGCCCATCGGGGTGCGGCTGCGCTTCGAAGAGAACCGCGATCATCGGCGTTCCATCGCGGGCGCGCCTCTTGGGCGAACGGTCACGTCGACCGCCTCCAGGAACGTGCGCTCCTCGCGCAGGATCAGCCGCTTCTGCTGCGCGAGCGCGAAATTCGCGCGACCCTCGTCATCCGCCTTGAGCCTCGCTCGGTAGGCCTCGTACGCGGCGAGCGTTTCGCACCCGATGATCCCCCACGCGATATTGTTCGTGCCCTCGTGCGGGAGGAAGTACCCTACGAGGTCGCCTCCGCACCGGGGGATGATGCGGCCCCAGCGCCTCGCGTAATCCTGGAACGCGTCCTTCTGGAACGGATCGATCTCGTAGCGGATGAAGCATGCGATGGCCATGATCGTGGTCCTCCTTAGCCGTCGATATCGCTGCGCTCGCGCGGCATCGACGCCCGCTGTGCCGTGCGTGTCTGGATTGGAGCGTGCGCAGGCATCACCTCGCCGGTGCGCTCGGCGCAGCTGTGCTGAGCCGATGTCTCCACTTTGGCTGGGCTCGGCGAATCGAGGATTCGCGCGTCGTTGCCTTCTCGCCCACCGGGGAACGCGCCTTTCGCGAGCGGTTCAACCTGCCGCGCCGATGAGCGAGCGGCGACGAGCGCGCGTCGCTCGTTGCGGCGGTACCGGGGGCGGGCACCCCTTGCCACCCACTCACGTGAGCGCCGGTTCCGCGGGTGCATCGTGCGGCGCGAGACGTGTCAGCCGAACAGATTCAGCACCGCATCGAGTCCGCAATGATCGATGGCGTAGCTCGCCTGCGCACGCACGACGGGTTTGGCGTGGTAAGCCACCGAGACATCGGCGGCCTTGAGCATCGGCACGTCGTTGGCCCCGTCACCGATGGCCACTGCCAGATCGCCGGGCCCGACGTAGCGTGCGCGCAGCGCCTGCAGCCGGGCGGCCTTGCCGCGGCTGTCCACGATCGGCCCCATGATGCGGCCGGTCAGCTTGCCGTCCGCGATCTCGAGCACGTTGGCGACGGTGTCGTCGAAGTCGAGGCGTGCGCGGAGCCGCTCGGTGAAGAAGGTGAATCCGCCCGACACGAGCAGCGTTTTCGCCCCGGCCGCCTTGAACGCCTTCAGCATGCGCTCGGCACCCGGCGACAGCTGCAGGCGCTCGTCGTAGACGCGCTCCAACGCCGTCATCGGCAGTCCAGCCAGCAGCGCCACCCGTCGTGTGAGGCTGCCCGCGAAGTCGATCTCGCCGCGCATCGCTGCCGCCGTGATGGCCGCGACTTCGGTCTTGATGCCCTGCATGTCCGCGATCTCGTCGATGCACTCGATCGTGATCAGCGTCGAATCCATGTCCATGGCGACCAGGCGCACGCGATCGCGTACGAGATCCGGCGGCACCAGCGCGCAATCGCATCCTGCGTGAGCACATGCTTCGGGCACGCCGGCAGTCACCTCCACGTCGCATAGCCGATACGCCTGCTGCGCTCCGCCGTCGAGCACCCGGATGGCGCGCGGGAGGGCGAGATCGGCGATGATCGCGAGCTCGGCGCTGGCGATCTCGGGAGACTGGACGATCAGATCCACGCGGGCAAGCAACGTGAGGCGCCGCGATCAGGCGCGCGGCCGCACCCTGCTCGCGCACTCTTTGGCGCGGGCGCGCGCTTCGGCGACGTCACTGCCATTCGCGAGCGCCACACCCATCCGCCGCCGCTTGTACGCCTCGGGCTTGCCGAACAGGCGCAAGTCGGATTGCGGGACTTCGAGGGCGTGTGCAACATCCTCGAACCGGATGCCATGCCCTTCGACGTTGCCGTAGATGACGGCCGAGGCCCCCGGTGCGCGCATCGAGACATCGACCGGCAGCCCGAGGATCGCGCGCGCATGCAGCTCGAACTCGCTCTGTGCCTGCGTGCACATGGTCACGAGGCCGGTATCGTGCGGCCGCGGACTCACTTCCGAGAACCACACCTCGTCGCCGCGAACGAAGAACTCGACGCCGAACACACCGCGGCCGCCGAGCTCATCGAGCAGGCGTTGCGCCATTTCCGTGGCCCGATGAAGGGCCGTCGACGACATGGCCTGCGGCTGCCACGATTCGACATAAGCGCCGTTCACCTGAACGTGACCGATGGGGGCGCAGAACTGCGTGTGCACTTCCGCATCGCTGCCGAGCGCGCGTACGCCCAGCAGCGTGATCTCGTACTCGAAGTCGATGAAACTCTCCACCATCATCCGGCTGCCGCGCACGCGCGCCGAGCTCTCGGCGTACTGCCAGGCGGCGGCAATGTCGGCCTTGGCGCGCACGACGGATTGCCCCTTGCCCGACGACGACATCGCCGGCTTCACGACGCACGGGTAGCCGATGCCCGGCTGCTCGCGCGTACCTTCGATCGCACGCTGCAGGTCCGCGAGCGTGTCCGTGAAACGATAGACCGCGGTTGGCAGGCCGAGTGTCTCCGCCGCAAGCCGGCGGATGCCTTCGCGGCTCGCGGTGAGCTGTACCGCGCGGGCGGTGGGAATCACCTGGGTGAGGCCGTCGCGCTCCGCCGCGACCAGGACGTCGGTCGCGATGGCCTCGAGTTCGGGCACGACGAGATGCGGATGCTCCTGCTCGATCAGTCGCCGCAGCGCGGCGCCGTCGGTCAGGGCGATCACGTGCGCACGATGGGCAACCTGGTGGCCGGGCGCGTTCGCGTACCGGTCCACGGCGATCACTTCGACCCCCAGGCGCTGCAGCGCGATCACGACTTCCTTGCCGAGCTCGCCGCTGCCCAGGAGCATGACGCGCGTGGCACTGGGGGAGAGCGGTGTTCCGATGTGCATGGGCAGCCGTGGGCGCGCCAGATGGCCGGGCGACGCGAAGAGGCGCCGCAGGACCGCGGCGTCGAGGTGATTTTATCAGTCCGCGTGCCCGCACCGAAGCGATTCCGTCGCCCGCGAGGAGCGCGACAAAGCGTCGCCGCGCCAACGCGGCGGCGGATCAGCCACGCCGGGTACGCCCGGACTTGCGCTCACGCGTTCGCTCCGGCGCGGCGGGTTCCGGCTCCGCCGCATCGGCGGCAAGCGTGAAGTCGATGCGCGTGCTTTCGAGATCGACACGGGCAACCATGACGCGCACGCGCCCGGCGAGCTGGAAGCTGCGGCCACTGCGCTCGCCGATGAGCGCGTGGCGGGCCGCATCGAAGTGAAAGTAATCGCGCCCGAGCTCGGTGATGTGCACGAGGCCATCGACATTGAGCGCGTCGATGGTGACGAACATGCCGAATCCGGTCACGCCGCTGATGGTGCCTTCATAGGTCTCGCCGACCTTGTCGCGCATGTAGTAGCACTTGAGCCAGTTCTCGACATCGCGTGTCGCCTCGTCCGCGCGCCTCTCGGTCATCGAGCAATGCGCGCCAAGCTCGTCCCACGAAGCGCCTGCAGGCTTGTAGTGGCGGCCGTCGAGCACGGCCTTGATCGCGCGGTGCACGAGCAGGTCCGGGTAGCGGCGGATGGGCGAGGTGAAGTGCGCGTAGGCCGCATAGGCGAGGCCGAAATGACCGACGTTCTCGGGCCGGTATTGCGCCTGCTGCAGGGAGCGCAGGAGCACGGTCTGCAGCAGCGGGAAGTCCGGCCGGTCGCGGATGCGCTCGAGGAGCTCCGCATAATCACCGGCAGTGGGCTCGTCCCCGCCGCCGAGCGACAACGCGCTGGTGCGCAGGAATTCGCGCAGCAACGTCAGCTTCTCCGGGGTGGGTCCCTCATGCACGCGATACAGTGCCGGATGCTGGTGCTGCGCGAGGAACTCCGCAGTGCAGACGTTGGCCGCGAGCATGCACTCCTCGATCAGCCGATGCGCCTCGTTGCGCAGGACCGGCACGATGCGCACGATCTTGCCGTGCACGTCGAACTCGAGCTGCATCTCCGGCGTGTCGAAATCGATCGCTCCGCGCTTCACCCGCGACTTGGCGAGGGCGCGGTAGACGGCGTGCAGATTCTGCAGATGCGGCAGCAGCGGCGCTGCCTCCGCGGGCAGCGCCTCGCCGCTCTCCGCCGCCGACAGCCAGTTCCAGACCTTGGTATACGTCAGGCGCGCGTGGGAGTGCATCACGGCCCGATGGAACTTGTACTGCCGCACGAGCCCCTGCGCGGACACTTCCATGTCGCAGACCATGCACAGGCGGTCGACATCGGGCTTCAGCGAACAGAGCTCGTTCGACAGCGTCTCGGGGAGCATCGGGATCACCCGGCGCGGGAAGTACACCGACGTGCCGCGCTCCCGTGCGTCGTTGTCGAGGGCGTCGGCGTCGCGGACGTAATGCGAGACATCGGCGATCGCGACGATCAGGCGGTAGCCGCGGCCCTTGCGCTCGCAATACACGGCGTCGTCGAAATCGCGCGCAGTCTCGCCGTCGATGGTGACGAGCGGCAGCGCGCGCAGGTCCAGGCGTCCTGCCGTCTCCTCCGGCAGCACCTCCGGCGCAATCTGCTTCGCCTGACGCCGCGCGGCCTTCGAGAACTCGAAGGGCAGATCGTGCTTGCGCAGCGCGATCTCGATCTCCATCCCGGGGTCGGTCATGCCGCCCAGCACCTCGACCACGCGGGCAATGGGCTCGAGCTGCAGCGACGGCTGCTGCAGGATCTCCACCACGACCACTTCGCCGGACTTCGCCTTGCCGCGCTCGTCGGCGGGGACGAGCAGGTCCTGGTTGATGCGCCGGTTCTCGGCGACGACGAACCACACGCCGTGCTCCTCGTACAGCCGGCCCACGACGTGGCTGTTGTGGCGCTCGAGCACGTCGACGATCTCGCCCTCCGGGCGGCCGCGCCGATCCACGCCGATGCGCCGCGCGGTCGCGCGATCGCCGTGCAGCACCTTGTGCATTTCCTTCGCGCTCAGGAACAGGTCGGGGCTGCCGTCGTCAGGACGCAGGAAGCCGTAGCCGTCCGGGTGGCCCTGGACTGCACCCGTCACGAGGTCGAGCTTTGCCGTTGCGCAGAGCTCGCCCTTGCGATTGGTGAGGAGCTGGCCATCGCGCTCCATCGCCGCGAGACGCGCCGCGAATGCTTCGCGGGCGCGCTTGTCCACCTGCAGCTCACGCGTCAGTTCCGCCACGGGCAGCGGGCGGTCCTGCAACGCTTGCAGCACGGCGGCACGTGCCGGCACGAGCTCCGGATCGACATCTCCGCGCCGCGGGCGCTCGTCGGCGGAGTCGCGGCTGCGCTTGCGCTCGTCGTCGCCCGCGCGGGGCGTCGCGGCATCTTTCCTGCGGGGAGCGGGCTTGTCCTGCTGGTCGCGCTTCTTTGACAAGGGGTACCTTGAAACGTAAAATAATCGGTTGCGGTTGCCCAGATGGCGGAATTGGTAGACGCACTAGGTTCAGGTCCTAGCGGTCGCAAGACTGTGGAGGTTCGAGTCCTCTTCTGGGCACCAGTTCTTCAGCTCCACGCTGCTCGTCGACCATCGTAGCAGGTCGACAGCGCCTGCAGCGCCCGGTGGGGCGCCGTGCGGTATCAGCGCCCGCGTCGATGCGGGCGTTTTGTCGTGGGGCGGGCGATCGCGGAAACTGATCGACACCGGCTGCAACAGCCACCATCGGCATGGCACAAACCACGACCGGCTTCGAGACCGATGGGCGACGCCCGCGCCCTCAGGGCACTGTCTTGGCGTCCGATTGGCGGGCCTCGGCTATGTGCCCGCCGGACGTTCTGGCTTCGAGGTGGGACCGCAGGTCGCTCGGCCGGAGTACATCGTAGATCTCGAACGGCTGGCGAATCCACGGGTTTTCGGGCAAATGCTCGACCCAGTAATCGGGCTTGAATACCGAGCAGCCTTTCCACCACAGGACTGCCGTGCGGATGGTCTGGATGCGGGGGAAGCGCTCCGGGAGCGTGCGATGCACGACTTGCAGCGTATGGCCCGAATCGACCATGTCATCGACCAGCAGCACGCGCTCGCCGAGACGAGGCGCCGTCATGGTCATGTGCTCCGCAATGACCAGCTCGCCGCGAACGGTGCCGCCGCCGGCCGCATAGGAGTGCGTCGAGAGGATTGCCAGGGGCAGCTCGTAGATCCGCGACAGGATGTCGCCGACGCGCAAGCCGCCGCGGGCGATGCAGATGATCTGGTTGAAGTCGTAGCCGGACTCGTACACCGCGAGCGCGAGCCGCTCGGTGAGGGTGTGATAGCGCTCCCAGTCGACTTCGAGGATGGCAGTCACGATGCTCCCCAGCGCCCGCGGCCCGGCTTCACTCGAAGGGATGGCGCAGCAGGATCGTCTCGTCGCGGTCCGGCCCGGTGGACACCATCGCAATGGGCACACCGGTCAGCGCTTCGATGCGACGCAGGTAAGCGCGCGCGTTGTCGGGCAGCGCATCGAAGCTGCGCAACCCGACGGTGCTCCCTTCCCAGCCGGGCAGCGTCTCGTATTGCGGCACGCACTCGGCCACCGCATCGGCACCCGACGGGATGAGATCGAGCCGCTCGCCGCGCACCGTGTAATGCGTGCAGATGCGGATCTCGGGCATGCCGTCGAGCACGTCGAGCTTGGTGATGCAGAGGCCCGTCACGCCGTTGAGCTGCACCGTGCGCCGGAGGGCGGGTACGTCGAGCCAGCCACAGCGCCGCGGGCGACCCGTGACGGAACCGAATTCGTTGCCGCGCTGCGCGAGGCGCGCGCCGGTGGCGTCGGTCAGCTCCGTCGGAAACGGACCCGTACCGACCCGCGTGGTGTACGCCTTGGCGATACCGAGCACGTAGTCGACGAACTGCGGTCCGACCCCCGCGCCCGGCGAAGCCGCTCCGGCGAGGCAGTTCGACGACGTGACGTAGGGATACGTGCCGTGGTCGATGTCGAGCAGCGATCCCTGCGCGCCCTCGAAGAGCAGCGAGTCGCCGTTCCTGCGCGCCTCCTGCAGCAGCGCGGCCACGTCGGCAACCATGGGCTTGATCTGTGGCGCGAGGGCCAGCGTCGCATCGCGTGTTTCGGCGAACGGCACCGGCGGACGCTTGTAGTACTGGGTCAGCATGAAGTTGTGGAATGCGAGCAGCGCATCGAGCTTGGCGGCGAAACGGTCGGGATAGAAAAGGTCCTGCACCCGGATGGCGCGCCGCGCCACCTTGTCCTCGTACGCCGGACCGATGCCGCGGCCGGTGGTGCCGATCTTCTGGTCGCCCATAGCGCCCTCGCGTGCCTGGTCGAGCGCGACGTGATAAGGCAGGACGAGCGGGCAGGTCGGGGAAATCTTCAGCCGGTCGCGCACCTTCACGCCCGCGGCTTCGAGCTCGCCGATCTCCTGCAGGAGCGCCGACGGAGAGAGCACGACACCGTTGCCGATGTAGACGGATACTCCGGGGCGCAGGATGCCCGACGGGATGAGCCGCAGCACCGTGCGGCGGCCGCCGATCACGAGGGTATGGCCGGCATTGTGGCCGCCCTGGAAGCGCACCACGCCCTGCGCGTGCTCGGTCAGCCAGTCGACAACCTTGCCTTTGCCCTCATCGCCCCACTGGGTGCCGATGACGACCACGTTTTTGCCCATGCTGCTGCGAACCTTTCGAGTGTGAGGACGCGAACGCCCGTTACGGATGCCGTGCCACGTGCCCGGCCAGCTGGCGGAGGTCGAGCGTGAAGCCCGTCGCCGGTCGTGCACGTCCGAACGCTTTGCCGATGCCGTCGTAGCGGCCGCCGTTGCCGATGGCGACCGGCGCACCCGCGGTGAACACGGAGAAGATGGCGCCGTTCTGGTAATGATAGCCGCGCAGGTCCGCGAGATCGATGTGCAGGTGCTCGACGTTCGGTAGCGCGGACCGCGCGAGCGCTTCCAGTGCCTTGAGGGCGTTGGCGATCGCCGGCGTGTCGGGGAGGCGCTCGCGCGCATCGGCCAGCACTTCGTCGGCCGGCCCGTACAGCGTCGGCAGGGCATTGAGGGCGTCGCGCCAGGCGGCCGGAAGACGCGCCGTCAGCTCGCGGATCTGCGGCACGTCCTTGGCGCGCAGCGCGGCGAAGAGCTCGCTGTCCTCATCGTAGCCGGCGATCCCCGCTGCGCTGGCCAGCGCGCGGTAGACGCCGACATGCCCGAGGTCGAGGTGCAGCCCACGCACGCCTGCGGCTGCGAGCGAGGAGAGCAGGAGCGCGATGACTTCCTCGTCTCCCGCGATGCCTGGCTCGCCATAGAGCTCGGCGCCGATCTGCATGATCTCACGCGTGCGATTGAGCCCCTCGGGCACGGTGCGCAGAACGCTGCCGGCGTAGCAGAGGCGCGTGATGCCGCTCGCGTTGAGCAGGTGAGCGTCGATGCGCGCGACCTGCGGCGTGATGTCGGCGCGCAGCCCAAGCAGACGGCCGGAGAGCGGATCGACCACCTTGAAGGTCTGCAGGTCGAGGTCATGGCCCGTCCCCGTCAGCAGCGACTCGATGTGCTCGACCAGCGGCGGCTGCACGAGGCGGTAGTCGTGCGCGGCAAAGTGGTCGAGCAGCAGACGGCGCAGCACTTCGAGACGCTCCGCCTCATCCGGCAGGACGTCCTCGATGTGCTCCGGAAGAATCCATCTACGCATGGGAGACGAGCGAGAACGCGAGGAGGCCGAGCAGTACGGATGCGAGGCCGACGAAGCGCAGCTGCCCGTCGGACAGCCCGAGCATGCGCTGGAAGGTCTGGCGCCACACGCGCGGCGCGACGAGCGGGAGGAAGCCCTCGATGATGAATACCAGCGCGAATGCCGCCAGCAGCGAATCCGCCATCGGGGTTCTCGGGCGCGCGGGCAACGGCGGGGTTACTTCGCCGGCCGCGCCGACTGTCCTTCGGCGCCGCGCCAGTAACGGAAGAATTCCGACGACGGATCGAGGACCATCATGTCCGACTTGCCGCGGAACGTCGCCTTGTAGGCCTCGAGGCTGCGGTAGAACGAGAAGAACTCGGGGTTCGCGCCGTACGCCTGGGCATATACGACCGATGCCTTCGCGTCGCCATTACCCTTGACCGTCTGCGCCTGCTTGTAGGCGTCCGCGAGAATCACCACGCGCTGCCGGTCGGCGTCGGCGCGGATCTTCTCGGATTCGGCCTGTCCCAGCGAGCGCAGCTCGTTGGCGACGCGGCGCCGCTCGGATTCCATGCGCGCGTACACCGGCGTCGTGACATCCGGCGGCAGCTCGACGCGCCGCAGCCGCACGTCGACGATCTCGACCCCGATGGACTTGGCGTCCTCGTTGGCCTTCTGGCGGGTGGTCGTCATGATCTTGTCGCGTTCCGCCGAGATCGCGTCATGCACGGAGCGCTTGTTGATCTCCTCGGCCAGGTTCGCACGCACGGTCTGCGAAAGGCGCCGGCGCGCCGCTTCCTCGTCGCCCTGCTGCACGCTGATGTAGTACTGCTTGACGTCGGTGATGCGCCAGAGCACGAAGAAGTCGACCAGCAGTGGCTTTTTCTCGGACGTGGTGATGCGGTCCGGCTCGGCATTGTCGAGGAGCAGGATGCGCTTGTCGTAGTAGCGCACGTTCTGCACCAGCGGCAGCTTGGCGTAGATGCCCGCGCGTGACTTCACCTCGACGATCTCGCCGAGCTGGAACTTGATCGCGTACTGGCGCTGATCCACCGTGTAGAGCGATTGCGAGGCCACGATGAGGATCGCCACCAGGAGCGCGAGGATGGGCATCGTGAATTTCATCGCGCATCTCCCCGGTCACGGTTGCGCAGACCTTCGCGCGAGCGGCTCTGCTCGACCGAGACGGTCGGGTCCGGCGTCGGCGGGCTGGGCCGGCCCCCGGTAAGGTCGGGCTGCGGCCCGCCCGTCACGGGGGGGGCCGTCGCTGCCGCCGCGCCGCCCTGCTGGATCAGCTTGTCGAGCGGGAGATACAACAGGCTGTTGCCGGCCTTCTGGTCGACCAGGATCTTGGTCGAATTCCCGAGCACCGACTGCACCATGTCGAGGTAGAGACGCTGGCGTGTCACCGCCGGCGCCTTCGAATACTCCACCAGGATCTGCCGGAACCGCGATGCATCGCCTTCGGCGCGTTGCACGACCTCGGCTTGGTAGCCGTTCGCTTCCTCGAGCAGGCGGGCCGCATTGCCGCGGGCCCGCGGCACGACGTCGTTCGCGTACGCCTGACCTTCGTTGCGGAAGCGCTCGCGGTCCTGACCGGCCTTCACGGCATCGTCGAACGCCGCCTGCACCTTGTCCGGCGGCTGCACGTTCTGCAACGTCACCTTCTGCACGTACACGCCCGTGCCGTAACGATCGAGCATGTCCTGCATGAGCTTCTCGGCCGATTTGGCGATCTGCTCGCGACCCTCGTACAGCGCGAAGTCCATCTTCGCCTTGCCGACCACTTCGCGCATGGCCGTCTCGGCGATGAAGGCGACGATCTGGTCGGGCCGGCGGACATTGAAGAGATACGCGTCCGCGCTCTTGAGGTTGTATTGCACGGCGAACTGGATGTCGATGATGTTCTCGTCATCCGTGAGCGAGAGCGACTCGCGCTCGTTCTTGTTCTTCGGCGTGTTGCGGTAGCCGATCTCGATCGTCTTCACCTGCGAGAAGTCGACCAGCTCGACCGCCTCGACCGGATAGGGCAGGTGCCAGCGTGGCCCGGGGAGGGTGGTCTCGGTGTACTTGCCGAAGCGGGTGACGACACCGCGGCGGCCCTCGTCGACGATGTAGAAGCCGCTCGCGAGCCACACGAGGAGCACCAGTGCAACCAGGAGTCCGGCGCCGCCGATCGGCACCATGTTGCGCAGGCGGTTGCCACCGCCACCGCCGTCGTCACCGGTGCCACCGCCCCTTCGTCCGAAGAGGTCGTTGATCTTGCGGTTCACGTTGCGCCAGATCTCGTCGAGATCTGGCGGTCCGCTGTTGCCGCGCTTGCCCCACTGGGGATCGTTCAGCGACATGGCAGGCCGTCGGGATGCACGCGCTTGAGAGCGCGCTTGTGGAAGTTGTGGTCGGCGTTCAAGCGTTGAGCTTGCGCGCGGCGGAGACGGGAGGACGCGAGGCGCCCGCCGGGAAACGCTCGACCAGCGCTGCGCGCAAAGCGGCGCAGCCTTCACCGGTCAGGGCGCTCAAGCGAACGGCGCGCAGTATACCAGACTCGTCGCGCTCGACCCCGGCCGGCAGGCCGGCGAGATCGATCTTGTTGTACACCCGCAGCTGCGGCACTTCGTCGGCGCCGATCTCGGTCAGCACCGCTTCGACCGCCTCGATCTGCTCGTCGCGGTTCGGGTGGCTTGCATCGATGACGTGCAGCAGCAGGTCGGCGTCCGCCGCTTCGGAGAGCGTCGCCCGGAACGCGGCAACGAGGTCGTGGGGAAGCTCGCGCACGAAGCCCACGGTGTCGGAAAGCACCACCGGATCGGCATCGGGCAGGCGCACGCGGCGCAGGGTCGTGTCGAGCGTTGCGAAGAGCTGATTCGCAGCGTAGGCCTGTGCCCCCGTCAGCCGGTTGAACAGCGTGGACTTGCCGGCATTGGTGTACCCGACCAGCGCCACGGTGCGCACCGATGCGCGACGGCGCGTGCGGCTCTGGGTCGCGCGCTGGCGTGCGACATGGCGGAGCCGCTCGTTCAGGATGCGCTCGCGGTTGCCGAGGAGCCGGCGGTCGGTCTCGAGCTGCGTTTCGCCGGGGCCGCGCAAGCCGATACCGCCCTTCTGGCGCTCGAGGTGGGTCCATCCGCCAACGAGGCGGGTCAGCTGATGCTTCACCTGGGCGAGCTCGACCTGGAGCTTGCCCTCGGCGCTGCGCGCGCGCAACGCAAAGATGTCGAGGATGAGGGCCGTGCGGTCGATGACCCGGCACTCGAGCGCGCGCTCCAGATTCCGCTGCTGCGCGCCGGTCAGGACGTGATCGAAGATGACGAGGTCGGCGTCCGTCTCGGCACGCCGCGCAGCAATCTCCTCGACCTTGCCTTTGCCGGCGAAGAGGGCAGCATCGGGACGCTTGCGCCGCCCCGTCACGACCCCTGTGACCGTGGCGCCGGCCGACGTCGCGAGCTCCTGCAGCTCCGACTGGCGCTCGCCGGGGTCCCCGTCGCCGAGATCGAGCACGACGAGCAGCGCCCGGTCGCCGCCGCTCGGGCGCTCAAACATGAGGATGCTGCGCCGTTGTGGCGTTCCGGTGGAGGGCACCGGCCAGCCACAGCACGGTGCAGGGAGGGGGACGGCGGATCAACCGTCGGTGTCGGCGTTCGGCGCGTGGTGCGGCATGGCCACAGCGCGAGCGGGCACGACAGTCGAGATGGCGTGCTTGTAGACCATCTGGGTCACGGTGTTCTTGAGCAGCACGACGTACTGGTCGAACGATTCGATCTGCCCCTGCAGCTTGATGCCGTTGACGAGGTAGATCGACACCTGCACGTGTTCCTTGCGCAGGGTGTTCAGAAACGGGTCTTGTAGCATTTGCCCTTTATTGCTCATCGCTTGCTCCGCTGTTGTTTTTGAAGGCGCCCTTGCGGTTTCTCCACGCCAAGCGACGGTCAGCCCGCCTTCCGGGACCCCTGGTGACCGGTGTTCGCTATCGGCTCTGGCGGCGTGCGGCGGGTGCAGTGGCATACGGATTGTGGCTTGTCTTGAATTGTATCCTAAGGGGGGTTCCACGAAGTTGGAACGCGTCGGCGAAGAAATGTTCCAGATACCGCCGGTAGGACTCCGGGATATGCGTCAACGCACTGCCATGGATGATGATCAGCGGCGGGTTCTGGCCGCCCTGGTGGGCATAGCGCAGTTTCGGCCGGCCCATCCCGGCCCGGGGCGGCTGCTGTCGCTCCACCGCCTGGATGAGCGCGCGTGTCAGGCGCGGGGTAGGCAGCTTGGCCATGGCGGCTGCGTAGGCGGCATCGACCGAGCGCATCAGGGCGGGAATGCCCCGGTTCTCGCGCGCGGAGATGAAGTGCTGCTCGGCGAAGGCCAGGAACCCCATCTTGCGGTCGAGCTCGCGCTTCAGCTCGTCGCGCGCCTCCGGCGGGACCGCGTCCCACTTGTTGATGCCGATCACGAGCGCACGTCCGGCCTCGAGGATGAAGCCCGCGAGATGCGCATCCTGCTCGGTGATCTCCTGGGCCGCGTCGAGCAGCAGGATGACCACGTTCGCGTCCTCGATGGCCTGCAGCGTCTTGATGACGGAGAACTTCTCCACGGCTTCGAGCACCTTGCCGCGCCGGCGCACGCCGGCGGTATCGATCAGCGTGTACGGGCGTCCGTCGCGCTCGAAGTCGAGATAGATCGAGTCCCGCGTGGTGCCTGGCTGGTCGAACGCAATGACGCGTTCCTCGCCGAGGAGTGTGTTGACCAGCGTGGACTTGCCCACGTTCGGCCGGCCGATCACCGCGACCTTGATGCGCTTGCCCGCGCCTTCGGCCGGCTCTTCCTGGGCGGCCGTCTCCGGCACGCGCGCCAGCGCTTCGTCGATGAGGCCCGGCACGTTCTCGCCGTGCGCGGAGGAAATCGCGATCGGCTCGCCGATACCGAGCTCGTGAAACTCTGCAACGGCGCGCTCGGACGGCATTCCTTCGGCCTTGTTGACGGCGAGCACGACCGGCCGCCCCGAGCGGCGAAGCAGGTCCGCGATGTTGCGATCCTGTGGCGTCAGACCACCACGCGCATCGACCAGGAAGATCACGACGTCGGCTTCGGCGATGGCTTGCCGCGTCTGCTTGGCCATCTCGTGCAGGATGCCGTCCTTGGCGACCGGCTCGAAGCCTCCCGTGTCGACCACGAGGTAGCGCCGGTCGCCGGATCGCGCCTGGCCGTAATGGCGGTCGCGTGTCAGGCCCGGAAAATCCGCGACCAGCGCCGCCCGGCTCCGCGTCAGGCGGTTGAAGAGCGTGGATTTGCCGACATTGGGTCGGCCGACGAGGACAACGGTGGGAAGCATGCGGGGTCAGTGGCGTCGCTCAGGCGCATTCCTGTCTCGTGCACGTCCGGTCCGGGCCGCGATCAGGGAGCGCTGACCGCGTAAACCGTGCCGCCTTCGCTCTGCCACACGATGGCATCGCCGCTGCGCACCGGCTGCGCCGTGGCCGGTGTGCCGTCGGTGGCGAGGCGCCCGACCAGCGTGCCTTCGTTGCGGTCGAGCAGGTGCAGGTAACCCTCGGCATCGACCACGCCAAGGAAATCGCCGACGATTTGCGGACCACCGGGATAGCGCTTGGCCAGCCGGTCCTGCTTCCACACGGAAGCGCCCGTCGACTTGTCGAGGGCATGCACGCTGCCGCGGTCGTCGGCGATGTAGTAATTCCGGTTGTCACTCGCGATGCCGGTCAGACTGGAAATGTCGCGCGACCATTCCAGCACCCCCCGCACCACATCGAAGCACGCAATGCGGCCCTGGTACGCAACGGCGCAGGCGCGCCGCTCGTCGACGGCGGGAAGACTCGTGATGTCGGCGATGCGCTCGAGCTCCGTCGCCCCTTTGGGTGTCGCCACGCTGCTCTCCCAGCCGACGGCACCCGTCGCGAGGTCGAGCGCCACGAGGCGTCCGCCGGCCGAGCCGGTGAAAAGTCCGCCCCGGCTCAACACGCCGCCGGCCGTGTTGCGAATCGTGAGCGGCGGGTTCACGCGCTGGTGCACCCACTTGGTCTTGCCGTCGGCGGCGGTGAGACCATGCACGCGCCCATCCCCGGTCCACACGGCGACGACGCCTTCACCGATGGCCGGCGGCGCCATCACCTCGCTGCTCACCCGCGCCTGCCACAGCGGACTGCCGGTCGCGCTGAATGCGAGCACCTCCCCCTTGTCGGTGCCGACGACGACCAGATCGGCGTCCGCGCCGACACCAGCCGACAGACGCTTGCCGGCGTTGATCCGCCAGGCGCTGCGCCCGGTGTGCGCATCGAACCGCGCGATCGTGCCGTCCGTGGCCGCGACGTAGACGGCGTCGCCTACAACGGCGGGAGCGAGCCCCGGCGCGGCCTTGCCGACCGACGCCTGCCACAGCGCGCGCGCGGTGGCCGATCCCTGGAGCTCGGGCAGCGGCCCCGGCTTCCTGGAGCCGCCGCCGAACCAGCCGAACGACGGCATCGAGACGGACGGAAATATGGAATTGATGGTGCCGCAGCCGGCAAGCAGGGTGCTCGCCGCCAGCGCGATCACCCATGGGACTGAGCGGGAAGCGCAGCCGCGGGCGAGCCGGGCGGCGATACCGGGGAGGGAAGGAAGGACGCGGGTGGGCGCCGTCACGCGAGGGATCATTTGGCGGGTGCAGGACTGGAGGGAGCAGCAGGGGCGGCGGAGGCGGCGGGCGGTGCACTGGCATCGCTGGCCGGCGCGGCAGCAGGGATCGTGATGTCGTTCGTGGGCGCTGCGGCGGCGATCGGCGCCGTCGGTCCGCCCAGGGCGTCCAGCTTTACCTGGACGTAGCTGCGGTACGGCGATTTCGCGTCGAGCTTCGCCACCGCAAGCTGATAGGCGGCGCGCGCTTCTGCCTTGCGGCCGGCGGCGTCGAGCACATCGCCGCGCAGGTCGGCATACAGGCCGTCGAAGGTCGCGTCGTGCTTCGCGTCGAGCGTGCGCAGCGCGTCATCGTATTGCTTGGCATCGAGCTGCACTTCGGCGAGGCGGTAGCGGGCGATCTGGCGCGCTTCGTCCTCGCCGTGATCCACGACCCACTGCAACTGCGCGGCCGCTCCGGTCTTGTCTCCCTTGTCGAACAGCATGCGTGCGAGCAGCATCGCGCCACTCGAAGCGTAGGTCGTGCTGCCGTAGCGGTCGGTGAGCTGCGTGACGGCGTCGCGGGTCTTGTTGAGATCGTTGCCGCGCACGCCAATCATGGCGGCGGAATACAGCGTGGATGCCTGCTGCGCCTGGTGCTGCTTCCACCAGCGCCAGCCCTGCACACCGACCACCGCGAGGCTCACCGCGACCACGACGATGGTCACGATGTTGCCCCATCGCCGCCACCACGCCTTCAGCTCCTCGAGCTGATCCTGCTCTTCCAGATCGTAGACGGCCATGCTCTTTCCCTGTGCTCCGGTTAATGCGACTGAAGTCGCGCGACGAGCTCGCCGCGTGCGACCTGGACCTGCGGCTCGGCGGAGCGCAGCGGTTTCAACGTCACCACGTCGCGCGCGGCTTCGTCATCGCCGATGATGACGGCATAGGCCGCCGCGGACGCATCGGCGCGCTTCATTTGCGACTTGAGGCTGCCGCCACCGGCATTGACGACGACTTCCAGTCCGGCATCGCGCAGCATCTCGGCCACGCGTTTCGCCATGGTCTGCGCCTCGAGGCCGGCGTGCACGACGTACGCCACCGGCCCCGCCGTCGACGCGGCGCCCAGCTCCTGCAGCAGCAGGACCAGGCGCTCGACACCCATGGCGAAGCCGCATGCCGGCGTCGGCCGGCCACCGAGCTGCTCGAACAGCCCGTCGTAGCGGCCGCCCGCGGCAACGGTGCCCTGCGCGCCGAGGCGCGTCGTGATCCACTCGAATACGGTGCGGTTGTAATAGTCGAGCCCACGCACGAGGCGAGGATTGATGTCGAACGCGATGCCCTCTGCCGCGAGCCCGAGCTGCAGGCCGTCGAAATGCGCACGCGACGCATCGCCGAGGTGATCGAGCAGGCGCGGCGCCCCGGCGATCATCTCCTGCATCGCAGGATTCTTGCTGTCGAGAATGCGCAGTGGGTTAGCGTGCAGCCGCCGCTGCGCGTCCTCGTCGAGCAGCGCGGCGTGGCGCTCGAAGTAGGCGATGAGCCCTGCGCGGTGCGCCCGCCGCTCGTCCGCATCGCCGATGGAATTGATCTCGAGGCGCACGCAGTCGCGCAGGCCGAGCCGCCGGAAGAGTCGCGCGAGCATGACGATGAGCTCGACGTCGATGTCCGGCCCCGCGAAGCCGAGCGCTTCGGCATCGAACTGGTGGAACTGCCGGTACCGGCCCTTCTGCGGACGCTCGTGGCGGAACATCGGTCCCATCAGCCACACCCGCTGCGGGCGTTCGTACGTGAGATTGTGCTCGATCGCCGCGCGCACGATGCCGGCGGTGGCCTCGGGGCGCAACGTCAGGCTCTCGCCGTTCAGCCGGTCCTCGAAGGTGTACATCTCCTTCTCGACCACGTCGGTCATCTCGCCGATGCTGCGCACGAAGAGTGGCGTCGGCTCGACCAGCGGCACGCGCATGTTGCGATAGCCGTACTGCCGGAACACCTCGCGCACCGCGGTCTCGAGCCACTCCCAGATCGCGGCCTCGTCCGGCAGCACGTCGTTCATTCCGCGCACGGCCTGCAGCTTGCCACTGCCGGTGGCGTGCGGCGCGGCTGCGACGATCTCCACCGCCGGCCGGACGACGCTCACGACACCACCGCCTTGAGCGGAACGGTCCGCGGCTCGGGGTCGAGCGCGGCGATGCGCGGCTCGCCGCCATACGTGGTCCGCACGTAGGCATCGACGATCGCCTGGAATTCCTCGGCGATGCGCTCCCCGCGCAGGGTGACGGTCTTCTGGCCGTCGACGTACACCGGCGCGACGGGGGACTCGCCGGTGCCCGGAAGCGAAATGCCGACGTTCGCGAGCTTCGATTCGCCGGGACCGTTCACCACGCAACCCATCACCGCCACCTGCATGTCGGCGACGCCGGGATAGCGCAGCCGCCACGCAGGCATCTGCGTGCGCAGGTAGTCCTGGATGCGCTCGGCGAGCACCTGGAACGTCGTGCTGGTGGTCCGGCCGCAGCCGGGACATGCCGTCACCAGAGGAGTGAACGAGCGCAGACCCATCGTCTGCAACAGTTCCTGCGCGACGATCACCTCGCGCGTGCGGTCGCCGTTGGGTTCCGGCGTGAGCGACACGCGGATGGTGTCGCCGATACCTTGCTGCAGCAGGACAGCCATGGCTGCGCTCGACGCGACGATGCCCTTCGAGCCCATGCCGGCTTCGGTCAGCCCGAGATGCAGCGGATAGTCGCAGCGGCGCGCAAGCTCGCCATACACCGCGATCAGGTCCTGCACGTCCGAGACCTTGCACGACAGCACGATCCGCTCCGGGGCGAGCCCGAGCTCGACCGCGCGCGCTGCGCTGTCGACTGCCGACACCACGAGTGCCTCGCGCATCACCGCGTCGGCCGCGAGCGGAGCCGCGCTGCGCGCATTGTCGTCCATCATCCGCGCGAGCAGGTCCTGATCGAGACTCCCCCAGTTGACGCCGATGCGCACCGGCTTCGCATACCGAACGGCCTGCTCGATCATCACGGCGAACTGACTGTCGCGCTTCGAGCCCTTGCCCACGTTGCCGGGATTGATGCGGTACTTGGCGAGCGCCTGTGCGCAGGCCGGGTAGGCACCCAGGAGCTTGTGGCCGTTGAAATGGAAATCGCCGATCAGCGGCACCTGGCAGCCCTGCGCATCGAGACGCTCGCGGATGTGTGGTACGGCCGCGGCGGCTTCGGCGGTGTTGACGGTGACCCGTACGAGTTCGGAGCCGGCGTCCGCCAGCGCCTTCACCTGGGCGACGGTCGCAGCGACATCGGCGGTGTCCGTGTTGGTCATCGACTGCACCACGATCGGCGCACCGCCGCCGAGCCGCACGTCGCCAATGATTACCTGCCGGGTCATCCGGCGCGCGATGGGCGCGGTCATGAGGGCTATTGGAGCGTGACTCGCGCCACGTTCTGGCGCGTGTAAGGAGCGAGATCGACGGGACGGCCACGGTAAGTCACCGCCACTTCGGACGCGTTGCCAATGACCACGTCGAAGGGCGGCGTTCCCACCACGGCCTGCGTCTGACCGCCCGCCATGGTCTGCGAGAGGACGACGCGTCCGGTGCTGTCCTTGATCTCCACCCATGACGGACTGCGCAACGCGATGGACAGTGGTGCGATGGCCGCTGCATCCGTGCCGGCGCCCGTCGGAGCCGCAGCGTCCGTCGTCGGGGACGCGACCGGGCCTGGTTCGGGCGCGGACGTTCCCGGCGCCACGGGGTTGGGCAGTGCAACGGTGCCCTCGGTGACCTGCGGAGGCACGGGGGCGCTAGGCGCGGACGAGGCGGACGGCGCGGCGGGACCCGTGTTCCCGGTGCCGCGCGCGTCGCCGCGCAAGTATTGGTAGACGATGCCGCCTGCGACCAGCACGAGGATCACCGCGGGAACGGCCCAGCGCAGCCAGCCCGGACGCCCATTCGCGTTCGAAGGAAGCTCGCCCATGGTGATGGCGGTCGCGTGCAGCGGTGGCGCTTCCAGGCCACCTTCCGTTGGCGCCCCCGTCAGCGCCTCGACGATCATGTCAGGATCGAGATGCAGGAGGCGCGCATAGTTGCGCGTGAAGCCACGCACGAACGTGCGACCCGGCAGCAGCGAGAAGTCGCCGTCCTCGAGCGCCCGGACCTGCCGCGGTGCCAGCTTGAGCTGCTGCGACACGGCCTCGATGGACAGTCCGGCCGCCTCGCGCGCGTCGCGCAGCATGGCGCCTGCATGACCGAGGCCGCTGCCCGGAGCGGGCTGCAGCGCGTCGGCGTGCGGTTCCACCGGCGTCACTCGCAGGCCCCCGTGTTGATGGCGCGCGCTTCGGCGGAATCGGGGTACCGGTTGCGCAGCTGCGAGACGTACGACAGCTCCGATTGCCGGTCGCCCAGCTTGCGCTCGATGCACATCCCGAGATAGAGCGTCTCGGGCGGCGGATTGGCCCGCGCCAGCGCACCCTTCATCCAGTCGCGCGCCTCCTGGTAATGCGCGCCCTTGTAGGCGAGCAAGGCCAGGCCGTACGACGCATTGCCGTCGCCGGGGACCGCGGCCAGCGCGCGACGAAAGTAAGCTTCGGCAGCCTTGACGTCGCCCAGCGACGAGGCGCACCGGCCCGCGTTGACCAGCGCAATCTCCGGCGTGCGATACAGGGGATTGCGCAGCGCCGCCTCGAATTCCGCCAGTGATTCGCGCACCTTGCCGTGGGTGCACAGGTACCAGCCCCAGTTATGGTGGATTTCGGAGTCCTGAGGCGCGAGGGCGATCGCCCGCTGGAAGCTGTCTTCGGCTTTCGCGGTTTCGCCCAGCATGGCGTAAACGAGGCCGTAGAGGTTGAAGGCGCGGCCGTTGGTGGGATCGAGACGCACGGCTTCGGCGAGCTCCTCGAGCGCCACGCTCATCTGGCCACGCTCGTAGTAGCCCGCAGCAAGCTCCGTGCGCAGCTGCGAGCGCTGCTGGGGTGTCGCTTCGGGAGCGCGTGGGGCGGGCGGCGGATCGGGTTGGCGGACCGTCTGCGGCGCGCTTGCCTGGCCGCCGTCGCGGCTCGCGCACGCGGCGACGAGCAGTATGGTCATCACCAGCACCAGCGCCAGGCGCGTCCTGCTCATCGGGAGCTCCGTGCAGCAGACGGCGGTGCTTCAGTAAACAGCGCTGTGGACGCGGTCTGGATCGGGACGACGCGGCGCCGCGTCCGGCGGTCCATCACCTGTCCCGCGAGCTGCCCGCAGGCGGCGGCGATATCGTCGCCGCGCGTCTTGCGCACCGTGGTCACCAGGCCGGCATCCATGAGGGTCCTCTGGAAGGAGAGAATGCGTGCCCGCGGGCTGGTGCGAAACTCGGAGCCCGGGAAGGGATTGAACGGGATCAGGTTCAGCTTGCATGACACGTCGCGCACCAGGTCCACGAGCTCGCGCGCATGCTCGGGCCGGTCGTTCACGCCATCGAGCATGACGTACTCGAACGTGACGAAATCGCGTGGCGCGCGCTCGAGATACCGAACGCATGCAGCCAGCAGCACGGATAGCGGGTACTTGCGATTGATCGGCACCAGCTGGTCGCGCAGCGCGTCATTGGGGGCGTGCAGGCTTACTGCCAGTGCGACCGGGCAGGCGTCGCGCAGGCGATCGAGTTGCGGCACGAGGCCGGACGTCGACAGCGTGACCCGCCGGCGCGACAGGCCGTAGGCGTGATCGTCGAGGAACAGGCGCAGGGCGGCGACGACGTTGTCGAAGTTCGCCAGCGGCTCGCCCATGCCCATCATCACCACGTTCGTGATCGGGGCGCGGCCGTGCTCCACCCAGGGCGCGGTCACGCCATCGGCGATCAGCGCGCGATTCGCGTGCCACAGCTGGCCGGCGATTTCGGCCACGGTGAGATTGCGGTTGAAACCCTGCTTGCCCGTCGAGCAGAAGGCGCATTCCAGCGCGCAACCCGCCTGGGACGAAATGCACAGCGTGCCGCGGTCATCCTCGGGAATGTAGACCGTCTCGACGGCGTTCCCGTTGCCGACGTCGAGCAGCCACTTGCGGGTGCCGTCCGCAGCGGTGGTGTCGCGCATGACGCTGGGGCCGCGCACGAAGGCGCGCTCGGCGAGGCGGGCGCGTACCGGCTTCGCGAGGTCGGTCATCGCACCGATGTCGTCGACCAGCCGCTGGTGCAGCCAGTGGCTCACCTGCCGGGCGCGAAAGGGCTTCTCGCCAAGCTCGGCGAACAGGAGTTCGAGACCGCTGAGATCGAGATCGAGCAGATTGATCACGGCATTCGCGCTGGGTTGAACGCCCGCCGCGCCGCGGGCTGCGCGGGCGGGTGTGATGCTAAGCAGGCTCAGCGGCTGTAGACCGCGAGCGCCGGGAAGAAGTAGGCGATTTCCTGGCGCGCCGTCTCGGGACTGTCGGAGCCATGGACCGCATTGGCATCGATGGATTCCGCGAAGTCGGCGCGGATCGTGCCGGGCGCGGCCTTCCGGGGATCCGTGGCGCCCATCAGTTCCCGGTTTTTCGCGATGGCATCGTCGCCCTCGAGCACCTGCACCATCACGGGGCCGGAGATCATGAACTTGACCAGGTCGCGGAAGAACGGCCGCTCGCGGTGGACCGCATAGAAACCCTCGGCCTCGGCCACGGAAAGATGGCGCATCTGGGCGGCCACGATGCGCAGGCCGGCCTCCTCGAAGCGCGAATAGATCTTGCCGATGACGTTCTTGGCTACCGCATCGGGTTTGATGATCGAAAGTGTGCGTTCGGACGCCATGCCTTCACTCCAGCGTTGTTTGTGCAAATTAACTCGTGATTCTACCATGCGGCGATGCCGCACGCCGCGACGCCACCCCTCGCCGGATGCGTGCGCACCGGGGGTCACAGGAGGCTGCGCCGGCAGATCGCGGCGGCGCCGGGCGCCAGGAACTGCCGAGTCGAAGCCTGCGCCAGCGGCGTGCGGGGCGCAGCGCGCCCCGATTGCGCACCGCACCCGTGGAGAAGGGCGCCCGCGGGCACCCTTCTGGCGTGCGGCCGCGTCAGCGCATCATCCCGAGCGTCTGCGGCAGCCACAGCGACAGCGGTGGCCAGTAGGTCACGATGACCAGGAAGACGAGCATGGTGAGGAGCCACGGCCAGACTGCGACCGTGAGCTCGGTGATGCCCATCTTGGTGATGCCCGATGCCACGTACAGGTTGAGGCCCACGGGCGGGTGGCACATCCCGACTTCCATGTTCACCGTCATCATGATGCCGAAGTGCACCGGATCGATGCCGAGCTTCATCGCCACCGGGAACAGGATCGGCGCCATGATCAGCACGATCGACGAGGGTTCCATCACGTTGCCGGCAAGGAGCAGCAGGACGTTGACGAACAGCAGGAAGGTGACGATCCCGAGGCCCTTGTCCAGCATCCACTGCGCCATCAACTGCGGGATCTGCTCGTTGGTCATGAGGAACGAGAAGAGCACCGCATTGGTGATGATGTAGAGCAGCATCGCGCTCATGTTCGCGGAGTCGAGCAGCACGCGCGGCACCTTGGCCGAGCGTCAGGTCCTTGTAGACGAACACCGCGACGACGAAGGCATACACGGCGCTCATCGCGGCCGCTTCCGTCGGCGTGAAGAGGCCGGTGTAGATGCCGCCCACCACGACGATGATCAGGAGGAGTCCCCAGATGCTCTCGCGAAAGGTGCGCCACCGTTCGCCCCACGACGCCTTTTCCAGGCGCGGATAGTTGTTCTTGCGGGCGCGCCACCACGTGGTGAGGCCCAGCATCGTGGCCAGCACCAGGCCCGGGATGACGCCGGCCATGAAGAGCTGCCCGACCGAGGTGTTCGTCGCGACGGCGTACATCACCATCACGATCGACGGCGGGATCAGGATGCCGAGCGCACCCGACGTGGTGATCACGCCCGCGCCGAAGCGCTTGGGGAAACCCTGCTTCAGCATGGCGGGCAGGAGGATCGAGCCGATCGCCACCACCGTCGCCGGTGAGGAGCCCGAGACCGCCGCGAACAGCGCGCAGGCCATCACGCCGGAGAGCGCGAGGCCGCCGTACCAGTGGCCGACACACGCCGAGGCGAAGTTGATCATCCGGCGGGCAACGCCCCCGTGCGTCAGGAAGTTGCCGGCGAGGATGAAGAACGGGATCGCCATGATCTCGAACTTCTCGATGCCGGTGAAGAGCTTCAGCGCGACCGAGGCGATCGGGATGTCGGTCATCAGGAACAGGAACGTGAGCACCGTGAGCCCGAGCGAGATCGAGACCGGCATCCCGGTCAGCATCAGCCCGAACAGCAGGCAGAAGATGATCCACGGCGTCGGCACCTCCACGCCGAGCAGGCGCAAGCCGAGCGGCACGATGACGAGCAGCGGCGGCAGGAGCATCGACAGCTTGAGCCACGGCCCCATCGGTGGTTGCGTGGCGACGGTGTCGGCGGGGATCATGGCCGTCCTCCGCTCTTGAGATCGGCCGGATGCAGATCGTCGGCCATGAACGGACTGATCGGCTCGTCGATGCCTTCCACGTGCGCGACTTCATGCTTCGGCAACTCGCCGGTGCGCCAGAACGCCACCGCCACCTGCAGGAAGCGGAAGCACATGAGGTACGAGCCGAACGGGATGCACAGGTACACGATCCACTTCGGCACCTCGAGGTCGGGCGACGTCGCGTCGGTGTGCGCCATCTCCCACGTGAAGTTGGCGCCGAAGGTGCCGACGATGCCGGTGAAAAGCGCCCCCGCGAGGAGGCCGAACAGCACGTAGAACGCGCGCGTCCGGGCAGGGAGGCGGTTGATCAGCACGTCGACGCCCACGTGGATGCCCGTACGCACGCCGTAGGCGGCGCCGAACTTCGCCATCCACACGAACATGTAGATGCAAAGCTCCTGCGCCCAGCCGAGGTTCAGTGAGATCAGCCAATCCTGCACCACGGGGATTGGCAGTCCCGCCGCATACCGGTGCACCACGGCCACGAAGATGATCAGTGTCGCCGCCGCGATGAGGAAGGTGATCAGCCATTCCTCGAGGTGATCCAGAAATCTCATCGTGCCTCCCTGATGCAACGGCGGTTACGCGGCGGACGGGCCAGATGCGCCGGTGAACCGGACATGCGAAAACGCCACTGCGGCTCTGGCGAGCGGCAGTGGCGTCCCAGGTGCTTGGTCTGCGGTTCCGATCAGGGCTTGAAACCGGTTTCCTTGTAGATCGACTCGATGAGGGGCTTGCCCACCCGGCTCTCGGCCTCCTTGTGCACGACCACGAGCGCCTTCTTCATGGCGGCTTTTTCCTCGGGCTTGAGGGTGAGGATCTCGGTGCGTCCGGACGCCTTCACCGCGGCGATGGCGTCGTCGTTGTCCTTCTTGGCGAGATCGTTCGCGTACTTCGTCGCATCCTTCATCGCACCCTCGAGGGTGGTACGGATGTCGGCGGGCAGGCCGTCCCAGAATTTCTTGTTCACGATGACGGCATAGCCGAGATAGCCGTGATCGGTCATGGCGAGGAACTTCTGCACCTCGTGCATCTTCTGCGTGTAGAAGTTGGAGGGCGGATTCTCCGTGCCATCGACGACCCCGGTCTGCAGCGCCTGGTACACCTCGGAGAAGGCCATCACCTGGGGGATCGCGCCGAGCGCACGCATCTGCGCCTCGAGCACCTTCGACGACTGGATACGCATCTTGAGGCCCTTGTAATCGGCCGGCACGCGGATCGGCTTGTTGGCGCTCATGACCTTGAAGCCGTTGTCCCAGTAGGCGAGGCCGATGATGCCCTTGGGCTCCAGCTTCTTCAGCAGGCTTGCTCCGACCGGGCCGTCGGTGACCTTGTGCAACTCGGCATAGCTGTCGAACATGTAAGGCAGGTCGAATACCTCGAATTCACGCACGCCGAGCGGGCCGAACTTGGCGAGCGACGGCGCGAGCATCTGCACGGAGCCGAGCTGCAGCGCCTCCATTTCCTCGCCATCCTTGTAGAGCTGGCTGTTGGGATACACCTCGACCTTCACGCGACCCTTGGTGCGCTCCTCGGCGAGCTTCTTGAAATATTCCGCGCCCTGGCCTTTTGGCGTGTTCACCGCCACGACGTGGCTGAACTTGATCACGATAGGTTGCTGGGCATGGCTGATTCCCGCTGCGGCCAGCAGCGTGCAGGCCACGACGGCGAGCGCAAGCTTCAACTTCATGTAGGTCTCCTAGGGCTGTGAGGGGCCTTCTGGCGAGGCGAAACTCGGTGCATTTAGCCGAGCGTGAGCGGCGTTGTCAAATCAATGACCCGCGCGTTTGATCAGCGTCAATGGGTTCCGGCAGCGATCGGCGCGCGGCGTACGCAAGGCGGGCAGTACGTGCTCAGCGTGCCGGCTCGTAATGCAAGTCGTACCCAGGCGTCGCAAGCCCGGCGGCATAGCGCGGGTCGACGCCAAATCCTGGCACGGCAATCAGGACATCGTCATGCCAGACCAGAGGCCATGCCGCGCGCTGCCACAGCGGCACTGCACGCGCCTTCAGCAGTGAACTGACGGCCCGGGACTGTTGGGGCGCAAGGCGCAGCCGCTCGCCGCCGGCCCGCGGGCGCAGCTCGAGCCCTGCTGCCGTGACGACGTCGGCCGCAATCCCCTGGCCGAGGACCCGTGGCGCATGCAGCGTTCCACCCGGGAGCGCCAATGCGGCCTCGCCGTGCCACGTCACCCGGAACGGCAGCGGCGTCCGTGCATGCACGACGATGCAGTCCTGATGCAGCCCGAGCTCGCGGCCGTCGTGCGCAAGGCGCAAGCGTGCATCCGGTCGTGCCGCCATGCACTGCGCGAGCAGGGCGGCGAGACGGGCCTGGGACGGGGCGCGCAGGCCGTGCCGACGCAGGAACCAGCGCAGCACGTTGCGCGCACGATCGGCGCGAGTGCCCGCGAGCGCCGCGAGCGCGGTGCGGCGCAACGTCAGCCCGTAAGCCGCGTCGTGATGCACGATCGTCGCCGCATCGAGTGCCGCGAGATCGTCGAGCAGCCGGGCCGCCTCCGCCTGATGCGCGGCTGCGCGCGCCAGCGTGCCCGGCACGCCGGGGAACGCGCGGCGCAGCGCCGGCATGACATCGTGACGCAATGCGTTGCGACGAAAGCGCGTGTCGGCGTTCGACTCGTCCTCGATCCAGGCGAGGGATCGGCGTCGTGCATACGCTTCCAGTCCGGTGGCGGCGAGGTCAAGGAACGGCCGCAGGAATGTGGGGCCATCGTTACCGTCGTGCTGCGCCGGCATGGCGGCAAGACCCCGTGGACCCGCTCCGCGCAGGAGCTGCAGCAGCAGCGTTTCGGCCTGATCGTCGGCATGGTGCGCGAGCAGCACCGCGTGCACGCGCGCCCGCCGCAGCGCGGCGACACGCTGCGCGCGCGCAATGGCTTCGATGCTTTCGCCGCCGGCGCGCACGACGAGCACGTGCTCGACGTGCAGGGGAACCGCCCGCAGGGCGCACTGCTCGCGGCAGAACTCGACCCACGCATCGGCGTTGGACGACAGCCCGTGATGCACATGCACCGCCTCGAGCGCCATGCCCAGTGCCGGAGCGACGCGCGTGGCCGCATCGAGCAGCGCCATGGAATCGCGCCCCCCGGAGAGGGCGACCGCGACGCGCCACGGCGTCGTTGCCGCGATTTGCGGCGGCGCGGACGCCAGGAAATCGGCGAGCGACGAGCGAACGGCCGCCGTGACGCAATCGAAGGTGCCCGGCGGCGGCTTGCGTGGCATCGCCTCAGCCCGGCGAGATTTCCTTGAACTTGCCGTAGCTCAGGATCTTGTCCTCGCGCGCCTCGAGCAAGGCATCGAGGGGCTGATCCTGCAGTTGCCGCAGCGCATCCGTGAGGGCTTTCTTGATCGCCACCATCATGGCCGGATGATCGCGGTGGGCACCGCCGACGGGCTCGTTCACGATCTTGTCGATGAGCCCGAGCTGCTTCAGGCGCGGGGCGGTGATGCCGAGGATCTCCGCCGCTTCGGGCGCCTGCTCGGCGGACTTCCAGAGAATGGATGCGCAGCCTTCGGGCGAGATGACGGAATACGTGGAGTACTGCAGCATCAGCGTGAGGTCGCCGATCGCGATCGCGAGCGCGCCGCCGGAACCGCCCTCGCCGATCACCGTGGCGACGACCGGGGTGCGCAGTCCTGCCATCTCGTACAGATTGCGGCCGATCGCCTCGGACTGGCCGCGCTCCTCGGCACCGATGCCCGGGTACGCGCCTGGCGTGTCGACGAACGTGAACAGCGGCAGGCCGAACTTCTCCGCGAGCTTCATGAGTCGCAGCGCCTTGCGGTAACCCTCCGGACGCGGCATCCCGAAATTGCGGCGGATCTTTTCCTTCGTGTCGCGGCCTTTCTGGTGGCCGATGACCATGCACGGCTGGCCATTGAACCGCGCGAGCCCGCCCACGATGGCGGCATCGTCCGCGAACGAGCGATCGCCGTGCAGCTCGCGGAAATCGCTGAATACGGCGCCGATGTAATCGAGCGTGTACGGTCGCTGCGGATGGCGCGCGACTTGCGCGATCTGCCACGAGGTCAGCTTGCTGTAGATGTCGCGGGTGAGCTGCTGGCTCTTCTTCGTCAGCCGGCTGATCTCATCCGAGATATCGACCGCCGAGTCCTCGTGCACGTAGCGAAGCTCGTCGATCTTCGCCTGCAGCTCCGCAATCGGCTGCTCGAACTCGAGGAAGGTGTGCTTGATTGCCATGGGGGGACCCGGTTGGCGCGCATGATAGCGCAGTGGCGCGCCCCGGCTGCGCGCATTCCACCCGTTCTCAGTGGACCGCCGCGTCGTAGACGAGTTTCAGGCCGGTGACGAAGAGCAGCGTGTAGTTGACCTGGTAGAAAGCGCCCTCGCTCAGGCGCCGGTGGAGCCAGACACCGGTCCAGATGCCGAGCGGCGCCAGCGGCGCGAAGAGCAGCGCGGTGCGCAGATTCGATGCATTGAGCTGGCCGAGCATGGCGTACGGCACGAGCTTCATGTAATTGAGGATCAGGAAGAACACCACGGAGGTGCTCACCAGCAGTGTCTTGTCGATGCGCTGGGCGAGCATGTAGACGGCGAAAGGCGGGCCGCCAGCGTGCGCCAGGGTGCTGGTGAACCCCGAGAGCGCACCCCAGAACGCGCCGGCGAGGCGGCCGGGCGGACGCCGCTCGGCAGCGAGCATCGAGGCGAGGCGTTCCGTCAGTCCGAACCAGCGATTCACGGAGAACACGATGGCGATGAGCCCGAGCAGCAGGCGAATCGCATTGACCGGCAACAGCCCGAAGGCCAGCGCGCCCAGCGCCACTCCCAGCATCGCGCCCGGGACCAGCACCGCCAGGTAGTGGCGCGACCAGCGGCCGCGGTACGCGTGCACCCCAAAGAGATCCATCGCACAGAGGATCGGCAGCACGATGCCCGCGGCTTCCGGCGGCGGCACGAAAATCGACATCAGCGGGACCGCGACACCGGCGCCACCCGCGCCGAATCCGCCCTTGGAAATGCCGGTCAGCAGGATCGCGATACTGCCGACGACATAGAACCCGAGCGGAAAATCCGGCAAAGGCATCGGCATCAGGCCGGCGGCAGCGCCGATGTCGATGCGGCGGCCTGCATGCGGGCCCGTTGCCCGCGCCACGCGCCGAATGCTTCGTTGGCCATCACCGCGGACAGGACCACCGCCGCCCCGAGCAGGGTCATGGACGAAGGGCGCTCGGTCATGAGCAGCCAGACCCAAACGGGGCCGAGGATGGGCTCCAGCAATGCCAGAAGCCCGAGCTCCGTTGCCGAGAGGTGACGCGACGCGGCGGTCATGAGCAGGCAGCCGGTGCCGAGCTGCACGCACCCCATCAACCCGAGCACTGCGAGATCCGCAGCGTTCGCCTGCAGCGGGCCGGCGAGCAGGAAGGCGGGCACGAGCGAGAACACACCCGCGAGCATGACAGTCGGCAGCATCGACGCTGGCGCGCCGTCGTCGCCCGCCAGGCGCCGGTGCTCGGTCTCCCGAAGAACGGGTGACGAGCGCCGGGAGCGCTGGATCCGGCGCAGTACGGTGACGTTGAGCGCGAAGCAGCATGACACGCCGAGCGCGAGAAGGTTGCCGGAGATGCGCCCGCCATCCACGGAATCGGCGAACATGGCCACGATGCCGGCGAACGCGACGCTCATCGCGATCCACGTGCGCAGCGGCACCGGCTCGTGCAGGAACACGCGTCCGGCAAGCGCGGCGAGGAACGGCGACACGCTCATGAGCACGAACGTGTTGGCGACGGTGGTGTGGGTCAGCGAGGCAATGAAAAAGAAGAACGTTCCGGCGAGGAACATCCCCGACAGCACACCCGGCAACCCGACCGCCTGCACGGCGCGCCACGTGTTGCGCCGATGCATGATGGCGAGCGTGCCGAGCACGAAGGTCGCCATCGCCAGCGAGCGCCAGAAGACGATCTCCCACGCGTTGGTGATCGACAGCTGCCGCACGAGAATGCCGCCCGATGACCAGCACGTCGCGGCAACGACCATCATCAGCACCGCACGACGATGCGCGGCGCTGGAATCGGCGGAAAGGGGAATCATCCGGCAGCAGAATCGACCGGTGCGCGAGGCGGCACCGGTGCACCCGCCGAGCGTACCGCAGCCCTGACCCACGGGGCAACCGATGCGCATGGCACGGGCATGCTTGCGCGCGGGACGGGCCCAGGTGTCGTCAGGCTCGCGCGACCCGGGCCGGCCCTTCAGGTATCGGAGCGTTCGCGGGCAGCAGCATCTCGACGTGCGGGATGCCGTCCTCCACGAAAGACGGCGATACGCACTCGAAGCCGAGGCTCTCGTAGAACGCCTGCAGCCGCTGCTGCGCGCTGATGCGGATCGGGCTGCCTTGGTACAACGCCTGCGTACGGCGCATCCCCTCGACCATCAATGTGCGCCCGAGCCCGGCGCCACGCCGCGCCTGCGCGGTGATGACGCGCCCGATCGATGGTTCCGCGAATTTGGCCCCGGGCGGGAGCACGCGGAGATAAGCGATCAGCGCAGCGTCGGCTTGGACTTCCCTGGTGGCCCACCCGAGCAGGTGATGGGCGTCGAGGTCGTACCCGTCGAGATCCAGAAACGGGCACTCCTGCTCCACCACGAAAACAATGGCCCGGAGCGCGAGCGCTGCGTAAAGTGCCTCGTTGCGCAGCGTGCGGAACGCTTCCCATTCCCAGTGCAGGTCAGGCGCCGCGGCGGTATCGACATCGATCGGGCGCTGCGCGGCGGTCGGGCGATCGGCCATGCGCGCACCTTAGCGTAGAGCCCGCTACGGGTCGAGTGCATGCGCCCGCGTGCCGGCTCGAGCTCACGCAGCACGATCCTGCACCTCGGACTGCTGCACGCCCATCGCGCTGGCGATCGTCAGGTAATCGCGCGCGCCGATCCGCAAGGCGCCGAAGCGAAACGCCGCGCCCCAATGCTGGCGGTTGCGGATGAACGTGAGTTGGTCGAGGAGCGGCCTGATGGGCGCCGGATGCGCCTCGAGGTAGGTGACGGGCAGGCGGAAGCATGATGTGCCGTCGGGCATGTCGACGCGCGACAGAGGACCATCGCCGACGCAACCGACGGAAGTGAACGCCTGCACGGGCTCACCCTTGGGGTCGGCGGCGCGTGGCGAGTAGGTCAGGAATACGTCGCCGGCATGCAGCAGCTCGAGCATGCCCGCGCGGCCGTTGTTGAGCTCGGCGTACCCGCCGTTGCGGGCGCGCTCGACGCGATCCTGCGCTACCACGGCGATCCAGAACTGCGGTTCCTGCGCATTGCGCTCGATCATGGCTGTCTCCGGATGGACTTCATGCGGCACGGCGAACACCGGGCGATGCCATGGCGGGTCCGCAGTGCGGTCTCGGGGCCTCCCGTTCGGCGGGTAGCGAGCGGTCGGCCGCACGCGCGACGCGGTTGCGGCGTAACAGCTCGCCAAAAAGCGCGCCGCTGCTCATGACGGCAACGCCGGCGGGCCCGAGCGGCGCCACGCTCGCGAGGATGCCCCCGTCGATGCGGTGCCCGGTCCAGGCATCAAGGGCCATCGACGCGCCAAGCAGGAGAAGCAGTGCGGCACCCGCGAGGGTCGCCCGCACCGCCCAGCAGGGCACGCCGGCGAATCGCTCGGGACCGCGCTGCGCATGGCGCATGAGCGCGATGCTGGGAAAGCCAAGCGACAGCGCGCCGCCCGCGGCGGCCGCAGCAGCGCACAGCACCTGGAGGGCAGCGGGCCAGCCATCGGCCACCGAGCCCAGGCGCAGCTGTCGATCGAGCACGAGCGCAAGGGCTGGAACGAGCTGCCAGGCGAGCATCACCTGCAGGCCGCACAATGCGGCGAGATAGCAAATGCGCAGCATGAAGCGCCTCCGCGAGCACGTCGAACTCGAGTGCTGCAGAGTGTGCGGGGCGAAGCTGTGTGCGGCCATTGCACGGATGGCCGAGCACGTTCGGCTAAGCCCGGCGGTGCGCGCGCTCACCACACATGCGGAATCCAGCGTGCCGTACGGGCGCGATATTCGGCATACCCCGGGTGCCGGCGCAACAGCGAGGCTTCCTCGAAGATCGTCTTGACGTGCAGCACGACCGCGAGTGCGGCGAGCAGGAGCATTCGCCACGCGGAAGGGTCGCGGAGCACGAGCCCGGCACCCGCAAGCAGCAGCGCCGCGTACATCGGATGACGCACGAAACGATAGGGGCCGCGCTCGATGAGGCGACCGTCGGCCTTGGCGTCGGGACGGATGTTGAAGTTGCCAGGGCGATTGGTCGCGATGGCCCAGGCGCCAAGCAGCATGCCGGCGGTGATCGCCAGCAGCGCCGCCGGCCCGAAATGCCCGGCTTCCGTGGGCCAAAGCAACCCGCCGATCAGCACGAACTGCATGGTGACGAGCAAGATCGAGCGCATGGAGTTCCTTAAGGGCGGCGATCCACCAGCGACCGCGTGGAACGTAGAATGCAGCGGAAGGAGGCAGACGCCATGGCAACAACGCATCGCATCGCGGTCATTCCCGGAGACGGCATCGGCCGCGAGGTGGTTCCCCAGGGGCTGCGCGTGCTCGAAGCCGCAGCACGCCGGTTCGGGATCCAGTTGCAATGGGATCATTATCCCTGGAGCTGCGAGTACTACGCGCAGCACGGGCAGATGATGCCCGACGACTGGTTCGAGCAGATCCGCCATCACGATGCGATCTACTTCGGCGCCGTCGGCTGGCCCGCCACCGTTCCCGATCACGTGTCGCTGTGGGGCTCGCTGATCAAGTTCCGCCGCGACTTCGACCAGTACGTCAACCTGCGTCCGTGCCGGCTCATGCCCGGCATCCCGTCGCCGCTCGCCAACCGCGCGCCCGGCGACATCGACTTCGTGGTGGTGCGCGAGAACACCGAAGGCGAGTATTCCTCCATCGGCGGGCGCATGTTCGAGGGCACCGAGCGCGAAGTCGTGTTTCAGCAGTCGGTGTTCTCTCGCACCGGGGTCGATCGCATCCTGCGCTTCGCCTTCGAGCTCGCGCGGTCACGGCCGAAGATGCATCTCACCTCCGCGACCAAGTCCAACGGCATCTCCATCACCATGCCGTACTGGGACGAACGGGTGCGCGCGATGGCAGCACAGTTCCCCGACGTGCGCGCCGACCAGTACCACATCGACATCCTCACCGCGCATTTCGTGCAGCATCCCGACCGGTTCGACGTCGTGGTCGGCTCCAACCTCTTCGGCGACATCCTGTCCGACCTCGGACCGGCCGTGTGCGGCACGATCGGTATCGCGCCGTCGGCGAACATCAATCCGGAGCGGGTGTTCCCGTCGCTTTTCGAGCCGGTGCACGGTTCCGCTCCCGACATCTACGGCAAGGGCATTGCCAACCCCATCGGCCAGATCTGGTGTGGCGCGATGATGCTCGAGCACCTCGGGCATCCCGAAGCGGGGCGGGCCGTGGTGCAGGCCATCGAGGCCGCGCTGGCGGATCCGACCGCGCCGCGCACCCCGGACGTGGGCGGCACGGCGCGCACCGAGGATGTCGGTGCGGCGATCGCCGAAAGGGTGTCCGCCAGCCGGTGAGCGGAGGCATCCGATCCGCTGCGCTCCCCCTGGCGCGGCCCATGTTCCCGCGGTCGGACGTCGCACCGGGACCCCCGGTTAGGACGCCACCGGCAGTGGACGTAGAATGGCGGCCGAAACGGGGTTGTGCCCCACGATGCCTCGCCGCTCTTCCCTCATCACCGGGTTTTCCGTAGCTGACCTCCGATTCCTGACATCCGGGTCCTGACATGTTGATCGGTATTCCACGCGAAACGCGCGCGGGCGAAACGCGCGTCGCCGCCACGCCCGAGACCGTGAAGAAGCTCGCCGCCAGCGGCAAGCATGAAATCGTGGTGGAGAGCGGTGCGGGCGTCGCCTCCAGCATCCCCGATGAGCTGTACGCCAGCAGCGGTGCACGCATCGGTGGCGCGCCCGAGGCGCTCGGCGCGGACATCGTGCTCAAGGTGCGCGGTCCGTCGCCCGAGGAGCTGGGGTTGGTCAAGCGCGGCGCGCTCCTGGTCGGCCTCCTCAATCCGTTCGACCAGGAAGCCATCGGCACCTATGCGAATGCAGGGGTCACCGGCTTCGCGCTGGAATGGCTGCCACGCATCAGCCGGGCGCAGGCGATGGACGTGCTGTCGTCGCAGGCGAACATCGCCGGCTACAAGGCGGTGATCCTCGCCGCCGCCGAATACGGCCGCTTCATGCCGATGCTGATGACCGCGGCCGGCACGGTGAAGGCGGCGCGCGTGCTCGTGATGGGCGTCGGTGTCGCCGGCCTGCAGGCGATCGCGACCGCCAAGCGCCTCGGTGCAGTCATCGAGGCGAGCGACGTGCGGCCGTCGGTGAAGGACCAGGTGGAATCGCTCGGCGGCAAGTGGATGGACGTGCCGTATGCGACGGACGAGGAGCGCGAGATTGCGGAAGGCGTGGGCGGTTACGCGCGCCCGATGCCGCCCGAATGGATGGCGCGCCAGGCCGGCATCGTGCACGAGCGCTGCAAGCAGATGGACGTCGTGATCACGACCGCCCTGATCCCGGGTCGCCCGGCCCCCAAGCTCATCAAGGCCGAGACCGTCGCCGCGATGAAGCCCGGCGCCATCCTCGTCGATCTCGCGATCGAGCAGGGCGGCAACGTCGAGGGCGCGGAGCTCGGACGGGTCGTGGTGACCGGCAACGGGGTCAAGATCATCGGCATCCCCAACCTCGCGGCGACCGTTCCGGCCGATGCGAGCGCGCTGTACGCGCGCAACGTGCTCAATTTCCTGGCGTTGTCGCTCGACATCAAGAGTGGCGAGTTCAACATTCCGAAAGACGACGAGATCGTGCAGGGCACGCTCGTCTGCGCGAATGGACAAGTGGTAGCGCGGCAATAGGCATGGCGCGAGCACTGCGTGACGGCTTCGCCGCGCAGCGCTCGAACGGCTAAAGGAGCTCCCGTGGGCGTTGATCCGATCGTCTTCTATCTCATCATCTTCGTGCTGGCGATCTTCGTCGGCTACCACGTCGTCTGGAGCGTGACGCCCGCGCTCCACACGCCGCTCATGTCCGTCACCAACGCGATCTCCGGGATCATTCTCGTGGGCGCCATGCTCGCCGCCGGTCCGATGGCGTTCGACTGGGGCGGCTGGGTCGGCGTGCTGGCGGTGGCGCTCGCGTCGGTGAACGTCTTCGGCGGGTTCCTGGTCACGCAACGGATGCTCGAGATGTTCCGCAAGAAGGAGCCGAAGACGCTCCCCAAAGAACAGCAACAATAACGCGCGAGAAACCCCGCCATGACGCCCAACCAAGTCGCCCTCTGGTATCTCGTCGCCTCGATCTGCTTCATCCTGGCGCTGAAGGGACTGTCGCATCCCTCGACCGCCCGGCGCGGGAACCTGTTCGGCATGATCGGCATGGCCATCGCGGTCGTGGTCACGCTGGCGCTGGTGTACTCGAACACGAAGAACATCGGCATGATCCTCGCCGGCATCGCGGTGGGCGGCGTGATCGGAGCGGTGATCGCCCGGCGCGTGCAGATGACACAGATGCCCGAGCTCGTCGCCGCGTTCCACTCGCTGGTCGGCATGGCGGCGGTGCTGATCGCCATCGCGGCCGTGCACAATCCGGCATCGTTCGGCCTGCCCGTGCCGCTGCCGACCGGCAACATGCTCGAGCTTTTCATCGGCACGTTCATCGGCGCGATCACCTTCTCGGGCTCGGTGATCGCCTTCGGCAAGCTGTCGGGCCGCATCAGCGGCAAGCCGGTGGTGTATCCCGGACAGCACCTCATCAATCTCGTGCTCGCGATCGCGATGATCGGGTTCGGCGTCTGGTTCTTCACGGGCGGCGGCTGGCTGCCGTTCATCGTGATGACGGCGATCGCCTTCCTGCTCGGCTTCCTCATCATCATCCCGATTGGCGGCGCCGACATGCCGGTCGTGATCTCGATGCTGAACAGCTACTCGGGCTGGGCGGCGGCCGGCATCGGCTTCTCGCTCAACAACCCGATGCTGATCATCTCCGGCTCGCTCGTCGGCAGCTCCGGCGCGATCCTGTCGTACATCATGTGCCGCGCGATGAACCGCTCGTTCATCAGCGTGATCCTCGGCGGTTTCGGCGCCGAGGAGGGTGCCGCGGCCGCCGACGCCTCGCAGAAGACCGTCCGGTCGGGCAGCCCCGACGATGCGGCGTTCATCATGAGCAACGCCGATACCGTCATCATCGTGCCGGGCTACGGTCTCGCCGTGGCGCGCGCCCAGCATGCCGTCAAGGAAATGGCGCAGAAGCTGATCGAGAAGGGCGTGACGGTGAAGTACGCGATTCATCCGGTCGCCGGTCGCATGCCGGGCCACATGAACGTGCTGCTCGCGGAAGCGGAAGTGCCCTACGACCAGGTGTTCGAGATGGAGGACATCAACGGCGAATTCGGCACCGCCGACGTAGCGCTCATCCTCGGCGCCAATGACGTCGTGAATCCGCTCGCGGAGCAGAAAGGCAGCCCGATCTACGGCATGCCGATTCTCGAGGCCTACAAGGCGAAGACCGTCATCGTGAACAAGCGCTCCATGGCGTCGGGCTATGCGGGCCTCGACAACCCGCTGTTCTACATGGACAAGACGATGATGGTGTTCGGCGACGCCAAGAAAGTCGTCGAGGAGCTGGTCAAGGCGATCGAGTAATGGGGTCAGATCACGTTATCCTCGGATGACTTGCTGCGCCGATAACTTGATCTGACCCCATTGCACGTACCAGTTGGCAGTACCCGCGACGCGCAGCGAATGCGGTCCCGTCCCGTCGGCCGATGGTGAGCGCCTGGGCACGATTCGGTAAGGTCGCTGTGGCGCGATCCGTCTGCCAGCCGTCAACTGCCAACTGATCTTCGCATGGGCCCGCTCGCGCACCTGACCGTTCTCGATCTCTCGCGCGTGCTCGCCGGTCCGTGGTGCACGCAGCTCCTCGCCGATCTCGGCGCCACGGTGATCAAGGTGGAAAAGCCGGGGAGCGGCGACGACACCCGCGGCTGGGGCCCGCCATTCCTCAAGGATCGCGCCGGCAACGACACGCGCGAAGCCGCGTATTACCTCGCGTGCAACCGCGGCAAGCTGTCCGTTGCCATCGATTTCACCACGCCGGAAGGACGCGATCTCGTGCTGCAGCTTGCGCGCCAGAGCGACGTGCTGGTGGAGAACTACAAGGTCGGCGGTCTCGCCAAGTACGGGCTCGATTACGCCGTGGTAGGCAAGGCGAACCCCGGACTCGTGTACTGCTCCATCACCGGATTTGGCCAGGATGGTCCGTATGCACAGCGAGCCGGCTACGATTTCATGATCCAGGGACTCGGCGGCTTCATGAGCGTCACCGGCGAGCGTGACGATCTTCCCGGCGGCGGTCCGCAGAAGGCCGGCATCGCGATCTCCGACCTGATGACGGGCATGTATGCGGCCACGGCGATCCTTGCCGCCATCGCGCAGCGCGACGTCTCCGGTCGCGGGCAGTACATCGACACGAGCCTGTTCGACACCATGGTAGCGATGATGGCCGTGATGGACATGAACTACCTCGTCAGCGGCGTGCCGCCGGGCCGCGCCGGCAACGCCCACCAGAACATCGTGCCCTATCAGGTGTTCGCCTGCGCTGACGGACACATGATCCTCGCCGTCGGCAACGATGGTCAGTTCGCGAAGTTCTGCGCGATCGCCGGACGTCCGGAGTGGGGGAGCGATCCCCGCTTCGCGAAGAACGTCGATCGCGTGCGCAATCGCGAGTTGCTGGTGCCCATGGTCGCGGACATCATGCGCACTCGCAGCCAGCGCGAGTGGCTGGAGGCGCTGGAGCCCGCAGCGGTGCCCTGCGGGCCGATCAACCGCCTGGACCAGGTCTTCGCCGACCCGCAGCTCCATGCGCGGCGCATGTTGCGAGAGCTGCCGCATCCGCTCGCCGGGACCGTACCGCAGGTCGCGGCGCCGCTCGTGTTCTCGGCCACGCCGATCGTCTATGATCGCCCGCCGCCGCTGCTGGGCGAGCACACGGCCGCCGTGCTCGGCGAGCGTCTGGGACTGGGGGACGACGCACTCGCGGCCTTGCAGGCGCAAGGCATCATCGGTGTCGCACCGCTGACGGCGAGCGCGTCATGAGGGCCTGGACCCGCCGGCCGGCATTCTGGGTTGCCTATGCGGTCGTCGCGTGCATCGGCGCGCTGGTTGCGCTGCAGCTCTTTCCGTTGGCGATCCCGCTCGTGCATCTCGACGTGCGGATGGCGCGACACGACGCCATCGATGCCGCCAGGACGCTCGGTGAGCGGCTCGGCCTCGCGCCGACCGACGCCCGCACCGCGGTGCGCTTCACGCACGACGACGAGACGCAGAATTTCATCGAGCTCGAGGGTGGCGGCAAGCCGGCGTTCGCGAAGCTGCTCGAGGGCAATGCGTATTCGCCGTACTGGTGGGACGTGCGGCTGTTCGCGCCGGGCGAGATCACCGAAAGCATCATCCGCTTTCGTCCCGACGGCAGCCGGTACGGGTTTTTGCTGAAGTTGCCGGAAACCTTCGTGCCGGCCGATCCGGCGGGCCTCGCCCTGAGTGCGGACGACGCGCGGCGCATCGCCGAACGCGATGCGGCCGCCGATTGGGGCGTCGACTTCAAGGCGTATCGACCGCTCGACCAGACGCAACAGCGCCGTCCCAACGGCCGCATGGATCACCTTTTCGTCTACGAGCGCACCGACGTCACGGCGGGCGACGCGCGCTTCAGGCTGCGGCTCGGAGTGGCCGGCAACCGGTTCGACGAGCTCACCTATTTCACGTTCATCCCCGAAGCCTTCGAGCGCCGGTTCGAGGAGCTGCGCGCCACCAACAACACGATTGCGGGCGCCGCTACCCTCGCGGCCGGCGTGCTTTACGGGCTGGGAGGGTGCATCCTCGGCGTGCTGTGGCTCATGCGACAGCACTGGCTCGTGTGGCGACCAGCGCTGGTCGCCGGCCTGATCGTGGGCGGGCTGATGGGATTGACGTCGCTTGCCGCGGCTCCGACCGCCTGGTTCGCCTACGACACGGCCGAGCCGATCGCCTCGTTCTGGTTGCGCCAGGTGGGCTCCGCCGTGCTGGTGCTCTTCGGCGGCGGTCTGGCGTACGCGTTCGTGTTCATGGCGGCCGAGGGCTTGTCGCGACGGGCCTTCGCCCACCATCCACAGCTCTGGCGGCTGTGGACGCGCGATGCGGCCGCGTCCCCGCAGATCCTGGGGCGCACGCTCGGCGGTTATCTCTTCGTCGGCATCGAGCTCGCCCTGATCGCCGCGTTCTATTACGCCACCAACCGCTGGCTCGGCTGGTGGCAACCTTCCGAGTCGCTGACCGATCCGAACATCCTGGGCTCCGCGGTTCCCGCCCTCGCCCCGATTGCCATTTCGCTCCAGGCAGGCTTCATGGAGGAGAGCGTGTTTCGCGCCGTGCCGCTGTCGCTCGCGGCGCTGATCGGCGCACGCTACGGTCGCCGTGGGCTCGCGATCGGCATCGCCGCGGTGTTGCAGGCGCTGATCTTCGGCAGTGCGCATGCGAACTATCCCGGCTTCCCCGCCTATTCGCGCCTGGTGGAGCTGCTGCTGCCATCGCTCATCTGGGCGCTGCTCTTCCTGCGCTTCGGGCTGCTCGTGACCATCCTGTTGCACGCGCTGTTCGACCTGACGCTGTTTGCGATTCCGCTGTTCCTCGTGGATGCGCCCGGTGCTTCGCTGCAGCGCTCCCTGGTCGTCGCGGCGGGCCTCGTGCCCCTGGCCATCGTGCTGCTGCAGCGGCTGCGCGCGGGGGCGTGGCGCGAGCTTCCCGAGCGCCTGCGCAATGGTGCATGGTTGCGCTCGCCTCCTCCCGAGGAAGCGCCGGTACACGTGGTCGAGGACCGGCCCCTCGCCGGCTGGGTGCGGCAGTTGCATCGCGCGTTGCCGGTCCTGGGCATTGCCGGATTCGTCGTCTGGCTCCTCACCACGTCGTTCCGTGCGGACGTGCCCACGCTGCCGCTCTCGCGGGCCGATGCCATCGTCGCGGCGGAACGCGTGCTCCTGGCGCGCGGCGTGGTGCTCGACAGCGCGTGGAAGCGTTTCGCGCGCGTCCGGCTCGCAACGGATGAAGCAGCGTCATCGACGTGGCACGAGTTCGTCTGGCGCGAGGGTGGGCCCGCCGCGTACGCGCGCCTCATGGGCAACATCCTTGCGCCGCCGCTGTGGGAGGTGCGCTTTGCGCGTTTCAGCGGGGACGTCGCGGAGCGGGCCGAGGAATGGCGCATCACCGTGCAAGGCACCGGTGACGTGCGCCAGATTCGCCACGTGCTGCCCGAAGCGCGACCCGGCGCGACGCTCGAGCGGGATGCCGCGCAGACCCTCGCCGAGCGTGCCCTGCGCGACCAGCTGCACAGCGATCCCGCACGACTGCGCCTCGTGGGCGCCGAACAGAAGCAGGAGCCCGCACGACGCGACTGGTCCTTCGTGTTCAGCGACCCGGCGGCGCCGATCGACGAGGGCGGCGAGGGCCGCATGCAGGTCGTGATCGCCGGCGACGAGGTCGTGAATGCGGGCCGGTATGTCTATATCCCCGAAGCGTGGGAGCGCACCCAGCGCGAGCGCGAGAGCCGGCTCACCTTCGCCAAGCTCGCCCTCGCTGCGTTCAGCGGCGTCGCTCTCGTTGCCGGCCTCGTGTTTGCGGCCGGGCAGTGGATGCGCCGGCGGTTCTCGCATCGGGTGCTGTACGGCGTCGCGACGATCTCGTTCCTCCTCACCGCCGTCGGCATCGCCAACAATTGGCCGCAGCTGGCGATGAACCTGAAAACCTCCGAACCGGTGGCGACGCAGGTCGGACTCTCCGTCCTCGCCGGCCTCCTCGGCGCAGTCTTTGCAGCGCTCGTGGTCGGGTTCGTGAGCGCGGTCGGCGCATGGGCTGCATTGCGGCAGCCGCGGCAGCGCTATGCCGACCGGTGGCCGGCCTGGGCCGCCGGCACGAGCGCAGCACTCATCGTCGCCGGGCTGGAGGCCGGGCTCTCGGCGCTGGCGCCGCAGACCGCGCCGATCTGGCCGTCGTACGGCGTCGCCGGCCAGGCGGTCCCAGCGCTCGGCGCGGCGCTGGTCGGGGCCGGCGTGCTGGGGGCGATCGGCGGTGCGCTGTTCGTGCTCGCGTGGCTCGAGCATCTGACCCGCGGCTGGCGCCGACACCTGTGGCTGGCCTGCATCGTGCTGGTTCTTGCCCTAACGACGGTCGCCGTCGTTGGCGCCGCGAATCCCCTGGGCGCGATGATCGGCGGACTGATCGGCGGCGCGGCCGCCGTGGTGGTCGTCTACGGCGTGCTGCGCTTCGATCTGCGCAGCGTGCCCGCGTACATCGGCACGGGAGCCGTGCTCGGCATGGCCGAAACCGCGGCGCGCAATGGCACGGCGATGAGCACCGTGTATGGAGCCATTGCCATCGTGGTTGCGATCGCCGTGACCGCGGCCGTGACGCGGTACATGCGCGACGTCGCTGCCGACCCGGTCGCCTGAAGCGCGCGGCGCATGCACGGGCCGTGGCCTCGGTCACGCCTAGTCGACGCGCCGTCACCGCGACGCGAGCGTTGGCAACGGCGGCGCGCGCCCCCATGTCTCCTGCCTGATGTCCAGTCCGATCGCCGACGCCCTCGAAACGCAGCTCGCCGACGCCATGAGCGCGGATGCGCTTGCCCTGGGGCGCCGGCTCGCGCGCGCCCGGCGCTCGCGCACCCCGCCCTCCGAGTGGGACCGGCTGGCCCGGGCGATCGCGGCCTCGGTTGAACGGCGGCGCAGGCGTGCGCTGCGTCGCCCTGAAATCACCTATCCCGCCGACCTGCCGGTCGCCCAGCAGGCCGATGCGATCGCCGCTGCGATACGCGGGCACCAGGTGGTCATCGTGGCCGGCGCGACGGGCTCGGGCAAGACCACCCAGCTGCCGAAGATCTGTCTTGCCCTCGGGCGCGGCGAGCGCGGCCTCATCGGGCACACGCAGCCGCGACGCATCGCAGCGCGCGCCGTGGCGACGCGCATCGCCCAGGAACTCGGCGGCAGCGTGGGTGAGCTCGTCGGGTACAAGGTCCGCTTCACCGACCACACGCAGCCCGACGCATTCGTCAAGCTGATGACCGACGGCATCCTGCTCGCCGAAACGCAAGGTGACCCGCTCCTCGCGGCCTACGACACCTTGATCGTCGACGAAGCCCACGAACGCAGCCTCAACATCGATTTCCTGCTCGGCTACCTCCATCAACTGCTGCCGCGCCGCCCTGACCTCAAGGTCATCATCACCTCCGCGACCCTGGATGCGGAGCGATTCGCGGCGCATTTCGCGACCGAGGTGGCGGGCGCGCGCGTGCCCGCTCCCATCATCGAAGTGTCGGGACGCCTGTATCCGGTCGAGGTGCGCTATCGCCCGCTGAAGACCGCTGACGAAGAGAGCGACGACGAGGAGGAGATGGAGGACGCCATCGTCGCCGCGGCGGAGGACCTCTGGCGCGACGCGCCTGGCGATATGCTGGTGTTCCTGCCTGGCGAGCGCGAGATCCGCGAGACCGCCGCGCTGCTGCGGCGCAGCCTGGCCCGACGACCGTATGCCCGCGATGTCGAGATCCTGACCCTGTACGCGCGCCTTTCGGTGCCCGAGCAGCAACGCGTGTTCACGCCCGGGAATGGACGGCGCATCGTGCTCGCCACCAACGTCGCCGAAACCTCGCTGACCGTTCCCGGCATCCGCTACGTGATCGATACGGGTCTCGCGCGCATCAAGCGCTACTCGGTGCGCAACAAGACGACGCTGCTGCAGATCGAGAAGATCGCCCAGGCCGCCGCCAACCAGCGCGCCGGCCGTTGCGGGCGAGTCGCGGCCGGCGTCTGCGTGCGGCTCTACTCGGAGGACGATTTCGCGGCCCGTCCGCCGTACACCGATCCCGAGATCCTGCGCTCCTCCCTCGCATCCGTGATCCTGCGCATGGCCGCGCTCGATATGGGCACCGTCGAGCAGTTCCCGTTTCTCGAGCCGCCACTGCCGCGCGCGGTGGCGGACGGGTACCAGCTGTTGCAGGAGCTCGGTGCGGTGACCGAGGAGCGCGCTCTGACGCCGCTCGGCCGCGAGCTCGCGCGCCTGCCCGTCGACGCCCGGATCGGGCGGATGATTCTCGAAGGGCGCGAGCGCGGCTGTCTCGCCGAGGTGCTGGTCATCGCGAGTGCGCTGTCGGTGCCGGATCCCCGCGAGCGCCCCCTCGAGAAGCAGCAGGCGGCCGACCAGGCGCACCTGCGCTTTCGCGACGAGCGCTCCGATTTTCTTTCCCTCATCGCGCTGTGGCAATTCTTCGAAGGCGAGCTCGCGCGCAAGCAGTCGCATCGCGCACTGGTCGAGGCGTGCCGCGCCCAGTTCGTCTCCTGGCTGCGCTTGCGCGAGTGGCGCGACGTCCATGCGCAACTCGCCGCGATTGCGAAGGAGCAGGGCTGGCGCTGGGAGGATCGCCTGCCGGAAACGCACGACGCGCGCCGTTACCAGTCGCTGCACGAAGCGCTGCTGTCCGGACTGCTCGGCAACATCGGCCAGCGCGCCGAGGACGGCGATGGATTCAACGGCGCGCGCGGGGTGCGCTTCTTCCTGCATCCGGGTTCCGGCATCGCGCGCAAGCCGCCGAAATGGGTGCTTGCCGCGGAGCTCGTCGAGACGGCGCGCCTCTTTGCCCGTTGTGCGGCGCGCGTCGAGCCGGAGTGGATCGAGGCCATCGCCGGCGAGCACGTGAAGCGCGACTACTTCGAGCCACGGTGGGATGGCGATCGCGGCGAGGTGGTCGCGAGCGAGCGCGTGCAGCTCTACGGGCTCACGCTCGTGCCGCGGCGGCAGGTGAGCTTCGGGCGCATCGATCCCGTCGTCGCACGCGAAGTGTTCATCCGCGAGGCGCTCGTGCCGGCATCCCTGGCCACCAAGGGTGCATTTCTCGCGCACAACCGGCGCCTCGTCGCCGAGGTCATGGCGCTCGAGCACAAGGCCCGCCGCCAGGACGTGCTGGTGGACGAGGAGAGCATCGCGTCGTTCTATGCGGCGCGGGTGCCGACCGAGGTGCATTCGCTTGCGGCGTTCGAGCGCTGGCGGGCCGACGCCGAACGTGGCGACCCGCAGCTGCTTTTCATGACGCGCGAAGCGCTGATGCGCCACGATGCCGCGAGCATCACGCAGGAATGGTTCCCCGATGCCTTGGTGCTCGATGGCACGCGCCTGCCACTCAGGTACCGCTTCGCGCCGGGCCACCCGCTCGATGGCCTTACGCTGACGGTTCCGCTGGCGCTCCTCAACCAGATCGACGCCGCGCGCCTGTCATGGCTGGTGCCGGGGATGCTGCGGGAAAAGGTGACCTTCCTGCTGAAGGCGTTGCCGAAGCAGTGGCGCAACCGCCTCATGCCGCTCCCCGACGTGGTGACGGCATTCCTGGCGCAAGACCGTGCCGATGGCGACGCGCTACCCGATGCGCTGCGCGCCTTCGTCAGGGCGCGCCTTGGCGATACGCCAGCGGCCGACGTCTGGGACGGCACGACCCTGCCGGCACATCTCCTCATGAACCTCCGCGTGGTCGACGATGCCGGCACCGAGCTGGCGCAGGGCCGTGATCTGCCGTCGTTGCGCGCGCAACTCGGCGAGGCCGCGCAACTGTCGTTCGCGGAAGCGGGACCGGCCATCGAGCGGCGCGGTCTGCGGAGCTGGGACTTGGGCGACCTGCCGGAGACGATCACCCGGCGCAAGGGTGCGCAACGGCTGACCGGCTACCCGGCGCTGGTGGACGAGGGCGACTCGGTGGCCATCGTGCTGCTCGACACGCCCGAAGCCGCACAGGCATCGACCCGGGCCGGCGTGGTGCGCCTGTTGCGCATCGCGCTCAAGGACCAGTTGCTGCGCTACGAGAAGGCCCCGCCCGGATTCCAGGCCGCCGCGCTCGCCCTGAAAGCCGCCGTCCCGCCCGATCGCCTGCTGGCCGATGTGCTCGGCGCGGTGTGCGATCGTGCCTTCGTGGGCGACGACGAGCTGCCCCGGTCCGAACGGGCTTTCGGCGAGCAGGTGAAACGCGCCCGGACGCGGCTGCCCGCGGTGGCCGACTCCGCCTTCCGGTTGCTGGCGGACATCGCCGCCGCGTACCAGGGCCTCAACCAGCGACTTGGCGCCCTGCCGGTGAGCCTTGCCCGGCTCGGCGCCGAGGTCCGCTCCCGCCGCGATGCCCTGATCCATCCGGGGTTCTTCTGCGCCACGCCCTGGGCCCAGCTCGCGCACCTGCCGCGCTACCTGCGCGCGCTGGACCGCCGCCTCGCCAAGTATCCCGACGACCCGGCGCGCGACGCGCGGCATGGGGGCGCCATGGCCGACTGGTGGCAGCGCTACCGCGACCGGCTGGACCGGAACCGCGCCGCGGGGCGCGACGAATCCGGGCTGCCCGCTTTCCGCTGGCTGCTCGAAGAGCTCGCCGTGTCGCTGTTCGCGCAGGAGCTCAAGACGCCGTTTCCCGTGTCGTTCAAGCGGGTCGAAAAGGTCTGGCACGACATCGGCCGCTGAACGCCGCCGGGCGGCCGTCGCGTTGGCGACGGGATCATCGACGTGCTACAGTAACTTTCCCCTTCTTCCGTCTGCTTTGGAACGACTTTTTGCGAGTGGGCAAGCCACAGCAGGCCGGCCCAAGCAGGTCGACCGAGGCCTACCGGCGCGCCGTAGCGCCCTCAGCGAGCACCGCGACGCGTGAATCCGACCACGACCGACTCTCCTGCCCGCCGCCCGCCCTCGCGCGAGTCGGCGCGCATTCTCGTGGAGTGCCGGGACCGGGTGGCGCATCGCCTCGTGGCAACGCTGTCGACGATGCTCGACGCGGTGGCGACGATGCTCATGGAGCGGGCGGGCAACACGGACGTGCGCGAGGATCAGACGATGTACCTCGACGCCCGCGCCGCGGTGCTGTCCGAGCGCGGGAAGCTCCTCGCGAGCTTCGAGAAGAACCTGCGGGCCCGGATCGACGACCGCATCAGCGGCAAGGAGGAAGCCAAGGCGGACTTCTCGAAGGTCGATGCGCGCAACCTCAGCCTGGTCGAGAACACCACGATGGAAGAGTCGGTGCTGACCGGCAACATCGCGCGCGGCGTCGAGAACCTCTGCTACGACGAGCTGCAGACGCTCAACCGGGCCATGGGTTACCTGCTGGGTGATCCGGAGCTTTCGACCAAGGCCAATCCGCTCGCGCCGACCACGATCATCGAAGCCTTCGCCCAGGCACTCACGGCGGCGGACATCGGGGAGCGGATCAAGCTCGCCATCCTGAAGGAGCTGAACCAGGCCGCACTGGGCGAGATCAACGCGATCTACGCCGATCTCAACCAGCACCTCGTATCGCTGCGGATCGTGCCGCTGCAGCGCGCGCGGATCGTCACTCGCGGCAGTCCGGTCGAGCGCATGGCCGCGGCCGCTGCCGCGCGCGACGGCACCGCCATTCCCGCGGCCGCGCCGCCGCCTACCGCTGAAGTCGACATCATGTCGCTCTTCAAGCGCATGTTCGGCGCACCGGCGCCGACCGCTCCCGGCCCGGCTGGTCCGTCCCCATTCCAGGGCGGCGGCCAGGGGGCGTCGGGCAGTGGCGCGCCTCCGCATGCACCCGCTGCGGGGGAGTTCCCCGCCATCGAGGGCATGTCCCCGGCGCACCGGTACATCCCGAGCGGGCCGTTGGCGATGACTCCTTCCGGCTACATGCCGGGCGCACCGATCATGGTGACCCCGGAGCTCGGCGAAGGGCTCGCACGCCTGCAGCGCGGCGAGACCGGATTCGATCTTGGCGGCGGCACGATCGTGCAGTTCTCCGGGATCCCCGACGGCCAGCACAACGTGCTGCGCGACCTCCAGCAGTCGCCGCTCGGCCAGCGCGCCAACCAGCTCGAGTCGATGACGATCGAGCTGGTGGCGATGCTCTTCGATTTCATCTTCGAGACCAAGGACCTGCCAGACGGCATCAAGGCCCTGCTCGCGCGCCTGCAGATCCCGGTGCTCAAGGCCGCGATGCTGGACAGCGCCTTTTTCGCGAAGAAGGGCCATCCCTCGCGGCTGCTGGTGAACGAACTCGCGCAGGCCGGTCTCGGCTGGTCGCCGGCCATGGGCAGCGAGGACCCGCTGTATCGCAAGCTGAACGAGATCGTCCATCGCATCCTCGACGGCTTCAGTGACGATCTCACCATCTTCGAGGACATGCGCACGGTCCTCGAGGATTTCCTCGCGGAGGAGGAAAAGTCCGCCGAGGCGAACATGCAGTCCTCGGCCGACGCGGTCAACGAGCGCGATCGCCGCGAGCTCGCGACCTCGGTGGCGCGCGCGGAGGTCGAGCGCCGGATCGAGGCGCACGCGCTGCCGAATTTCCTCGCGGCATTCCTGCGCAACAACTGGCTGCGCGCTCTGGAACAGACCTACCTCGAGCACGGCGAGGAGAGCGATGCCTGGGCACAGCGCCTTTCGACGCTCCAGGATCTGGTCTGGAGCGTGCAGCCGAAGAAAGCGGCCGATGATCGCAAGCGTCTGGTCGCGCTGCTGCCGTCGCTTTTGAAGCGCATGAACGTGGGGCTGCAGCAGGTGCCCTGGGCTGGCGACGAACGCGAACGCTTCATGTCGAACCTCGTGGAGGCGCACGCCGCCGCAGTCAAGCCGTCGCTGGCGGCGGTGAGCTCGCCGACCACGGCAGTCGCCGAGCAGGCGCGCGCCGAAGCGGAACAGGCCAGGGCCGCCGGGGACGAAGTCGCTGCGGCGCGGGCCGTTCAGCTCGCGGAAGCCATGGCCCCGGCCGAGCCCGCGGTGCTCGAATCGCCCGAGATCATCGCCGACCAGTATCTCGAGATCGCGCAAAGCCTCGAGCGTGGCACCTGGGTGGAATTCGAAGACGACGATGGCCAGCTCTCGTTCGCCAAGCTCGCCTGGGTGAGCCCGCTGCGCGGCACGTATCTTTTCACCAACCGCCAAGGTCAGAAGGCGATGTCCATGACCGCCGACGAACTCGCGCAACGCTTCCGCGCCGACCGCGCCCGCCTGGTCGAAGCGGAGCCGCTCGTCGACCGCGCGTTCACTTCGGTGATGGCCAATATCGGCAACAAGTTTCCGCAGCCCGTTGCCGCCTAGCGCGGCGGCGCGGCGTGCGTGCCTTCCAGCGCACCCGATCCCCCGTTCCTGCCCGTGAACATCGGCGCGTACATCATCGGTGACGAGATCCTGTCCGGCAAGCGCGCCGACCGGCATCTCGCGCACGTGATCGCGACGCTCAATGGGCGCGGGCTGAAGCTTGCGTGGGCCCGCTACGAAGGCGATGACCGCCGGCGTCTCGCCGCGAGCCTGCGCGAAAGCTTCGCGCAGCAGGCGATCGTGTTCGCGTTCGGCGGGGTGGGCGCGACACCCGACGATCACACGCGGCAGGCCGCGGCGATGGCGCTCGATGTCCCGCTCGAGCGCCACCCCGAGGCCGTGCGCGAGATCGAGGCGCAGTTCGGCGCGGCGGCGTATCCGCATCGCGTCCTCATGGCGGAGTTTCCGCGCGGCAGCACGATCATCCCCAATCCGGTGAATCGGGTCGCGTCGTTCTCGATCCGCGACCATCATTTCCTGCCGGGCTTTCCCCAGATGGCATGGCCGATGCTGGACTGGGTCCTCGAGCATCACTACGCGCAGCTCCACGCGGCACCCGAGGCCGAGCGCGCCATCGTCGTGCACGGCGCCGGCGAAAGCCAGTTGCTGCCGGTGATGGACGAAAACGTGGCGCGGTTTCCGACGCTGAAGCTCTTCAGCCTGCCGACGTTCCTGCCGGCGGGCGGCCGGCGGCTGGAGCTTGGCGTGCGCGGCGACCCCGCGCTGCTCGACGCTGCGCTCGCGCATCTCGTCGCCGGTGTGGAAGCGGGCGGGTTCGCGTGGGAGCCGCTGGCGTGAGCGCGGGTCTGCGCGTTGCGCGGGCACCGCGCGGAGCGTCGCGTGGACGATAGCGGGCGCTGGTTCGACGAGGCTGCGCTCGGCGAGAAGTTCCGGCGCTCGATCACGATCACCGACACGCATCTCGTGCTCGGCGCAGGGCTCATCGGCGACTTCAACCCGCATCACGTCAACGACCAATACGCGAAGGAATCGCGTTTCGGCACGCGCATCCTGCACGGGATGATCACCAGCGCCATGATGGGTGCGCCGGTCGGCATGTATTTCCACGGCACCGCGATCGCCTACCTCGAGCATGCGGCCCGCTTCCGGGCGCCGGTGCGGGCGAACGACACGCTCGTCACGGAATGGACCATCGTCGGCCTGGAGCCGAAGCCGAAGCATCACGGCGGTGTGGTGGTGCTCGAGGGCGTGTGCCGCAACCAGGAGGGCACCATCGTTGCGGATGCCGATGCCCGCATCCTGGTGCAGGCGCGGCCCGGAACCGCGCACGCGCCCGTCGCGACCTAGGCGGGCGCGGCGACGTTGGCGCGCGAGGCAATCGCGCGTGCGCACTCGGCGACGAGGTCGGGGCCGCGATAGATGAGGCCCGTGTAGATCTGCACGAGCGACGCGCCCGCCTCGATCTTCTCGCGCGCGTCCGCGCCGGACAGGATGCCGCCGACGCCGATGATCGGCAGCGCGCCGTCGAGCGCACGTGCGAGACGCGCCACGACCGCCGTCGACAAGGCAGCGAGCGGCCGTCCCGAGAGGCCGCCCGCCTCGTCGGCGAACGGCATGCCTTTCACCGCCGAGCGCGAGAGGGTGGTATTGGTCGCGATGACCGCATCGATGCGGTGACGCACGAGCAGCCGCGCGATGGCATCGATGGCCGGCTCGTCGAGATCGGGTGCGATCTTGACGGCGATCGGCGTGTACTTGCCGTGCTGGTCCGACAAGACCGCCTGCTCGCGCTTCAGCGCCTGCAGCAGGCGGGCGAGCGGCTCCTCGGCCTGCAGATCGCGCAGCCCCTTGGTGTTGGGCGAAGACACGTTCACCGCCACGTACGACGCCCGTGCGTAGACGGAACGCAGGCACGTGAGGTAGTCATCCACCGCGCGCTCGTTGGGCGTGTCGAAGTTCTTGCCGATGTTGAGCCCGAGAACGCCGCGCCAGGATGCGCGCGAGGCGTTGTCGATGAAACGGGCCACGCCGTCGTTGTTGAACCCCATGCGGTTGATGAGCGCCTGCGCTTCGACCAGCCGGAAGAGGCGCGGCTTCGGGTTGCCGGGCTGCGCGCGGGGCGTCACGGTCCCGCATTCGATGAAGCCGAAGCCGAGCGCGGCAAGGCCATCGATGTGCTCGGCATTCTTGTCCAGACCGGCGGCCACACCGACCGCGTTCGGGAAGGTAAGCCCCATGACCGTGACCGGCGCGTGCGGCACGCGCGGCAGCATCCGCTGCGGCACGCCGAAGCGTGCGGCAACGTCGAGACTGGAGAATACGGTGCGATGTGCCTGTTCCGGATCGAGCGCGAAGAGCAGCGGCCGGAACAGCGAATAGAGCATCGCGGGTGGAAAGTGGCACCGCAGCAGTGCGGGCAGCAGTGCAGCAGGCGCGCGTTGAAGTGTGCCGATGATACCATTCGACGTCGCAGGATCGAGGCAACGAGGCTGGTGGAATGAGCGTGTGGTGCAGGGCCGCGGTCACGCTGGCCGCAACATGGATGCTGTGGCCCGGCATCGGTGCCGCGGCGCCCGTCGGGCATCATCCGGCGAAGCACGCGGCGCCGGCTGCGCCCACGTATGCCGATCGCGCCGATGTGCGCGCGTTCATCGCCGAACTGGTGTCGGAGCAGGGCTTCGATGCGAAGGCGTTGCGCGCGATGTTCGCGGCGGCGCGCTTCCAGCCGCAGATCGTTGCGGCCATGCAGCGTCCGCTGCTCGAGCCGCCCAAGTGGTACGAGTACGCGCCGCAATTCCTGAGTCCGGCCCGCATCGACGGCGGGGTCGCGTTCTGGGACGCACACGCCGATGCGCTGGAGCGCGCCGAGCGCGTGTATGGCGTGCCGCCGGAAATCGTCGTCGCCATCATCGGCGTCGAGACGTTCTACGGGCGCAATACCGGTCGTCACCGCGTCCTCGACGCGCTGTGCACCCTCGCGTTCGATTATCCGCGCCGCGCATCGTTCTTTCGCGGCGAGCTCAAGTCGTTCCTGCTGCTGGCGCGCGACCTCGGCGTCGCGCCGCTCGCCGCCAAGGGTTCGTTCGCCGGCGCCATCGGGCTGCCGCAATTCATGCCCGGCAGCTACCGCAACTTCGCGGTCGACTTCGATGCCGACGGGCGCGCCGATCTGTGGTCGAGCGCGGACGATGCGATCGGCAGCGTCGCCAATTTCCTGGCACGGCATGACTGGGAGCGCGACCAGCCCGTCCTGCTGCATGCCGTGATCGAAGGCGACGAACGCGACGCCGTGCTCCGGCGTCTGGATGGCGGGATGAGCGAGCGGCGCAGCTTCGATGCCTGGGCGATCGACGGCGTCGTTTCGCTCGACGCACCCCCCGATCTGGCGCCGGACCCGGTGGGCCTGCTCATGCTCGAAGAAGGTAGCGGCGATGGCGGCGAGAGCTACTGGATCGCCGCCAACAACTTCTACGTGCTCACGCGCTACAACCGCAGCCGGCTCTACGCCTCGGCGGTGTGGCACCTCGCCAACGCGATCAAGGCGCAGCGCGACCAGGCACTTTCAGCGCCTTGAACGGCCTTGAAGCGCGTCAAGTCCGGTCGCGCTGCGCTGTCCCGCGCACATGGTCGACGAGCGCTGCGGTCGACGCATCCACGCTGGTCAGCGGGGCGTTGCTCTTGATGGCCGCGACGATCGGCTTCGCGAGCGTCTTCCCGAGCTCGACGCCGAACTGGTCGAACGGATTGATCCCGAACAGCACGGCCTCGACGAACGTGCGGTGCTCGTACAGCGCCAGCAGCTGACCGAGCCGGTGCGCGTCGAGCGCCGGCAGCATGATCATCGTCGACGCCCGGTTGCCGGGACACACGCGCGCGGCGACGGCGGCGGCGAGATCCGCTTCGGCCATGCCCGCGCCCGCGAGCTCGGCGCGTACTTCTGCCGGCGTACGGCCGACCAGCAGCGCTTGCGCCTGCGCGATTGCATTGGCCACGAGCAGCGTCTGCTGATCGGCGCACGGGTGGGCGGCGCGCAGCGGTACGATGAATTCCACCGGCGCCTCGCGCGTGCCCTGGTGCAGCCACTGGAAGAATGCGTGCTGGCCATTGGTGCCGGGCTCGCCCCACAGCGCTGGTGACGTGGGACCGGCGACCGGGTGACCGTCGCGCGTTACGCGCTTGCCATTGCTTTCGAGAACGAGTTGCTGCAGGTAGGCCGGCAGGCGTGCGAGCGCCTGCGCATACGGCACGACGACGCGGTCGCAGCGCCCGAGATGGCGTGCGTTCCAGTAGCCGACTACGCCGAGCAGCACGGGCAGGTTCTGCTCCAGCGGCGTGTTGCGAAAGTGCTCGTCCATCGTGGCTGCGCCATCGAGGAGCTGCGCGAATCCGGTCCAGCCCAGACGCAGCGCGATCGCGAGTCCGACCGAGGACCACAGCGAGTAGCGCCCGCCGACCCAGTCCCACAGCGGGAACACGTCATCATCGGCGATGCCGTAGCTGCGCGCCGCCGCGGTGTTGCTCGTCACGGCCACGAAGTGCCGGCCGACATCCGCGTCGGCGCCAAGCGCATCACGCAGCCAGGCGTGCGCCGCGTCGGCATTGGCGAGCGTTTCCTGCGTCGTGAAAGTCTTCGACGTCACGATGAACAGCGTGCGTGCCGGATCGCAACGCGCCAGGGTGCGTGCCAGGTGCTCGGGATCGACGTTGGAGACGAAGCTCACGTCGACGGGATCACGCGCGGGATCCGGAAAGCCCAGTGCGTCGCACACGAGCAGTGGCCCCAGATCGGAACCGCCGATGCCGATGTTCACTACATGGCGCAGCGCCTGTCCGGTCGCGCCCTTGCGCAGTCCGTCGCGCACCTGCGTTGCCATCGAGCGCATCCGCGCCTGCACGGCGCGAATGCCGGGAATCACATCGTGGCCGTCGACGCGCACCGGCGCGTCGGTGCGCTGCCGGAGGGCAGTGTGCAGCGCGCTGCGGCGTTCGGTGAGGTTGACCTTCTCGCCCGCCATGAGCGCAGCGATCCAGCCCTCCATCCCGGCGGTGCGTGCCTGCGCAAGCAGGAGGCCGAGCGTGTCGGGGCCGAGGCGCTCCTTGGACAGATCGACGAGCCAGTCGTCCCAGCGCACGGAGAGCCGGGCGAAGCGTGCCGGATCCTCGCGAAACAATTCGAGCAGCGGCCGTGCTGCCATGGCGCGCGCATGATCGGCGAGTGCCGCAGACGAGGGCGTGTGGGACAGGGACATGGGGATAGCCGGAGGAGCGCGAGGCGCGAGCGGCCAGCATAATGGATTGCCTCGCGCGCCGGAAGTTGCGCTTCCGCGACGCATGCCGGCCCCGATGCGTCGCGCGCAGGGTGCATGCGCGGCCGGAGCGGGTGCCGCAGTCTATAATCGGCAAGCGCCTGACGCACTCCAGCGCGCTTGCCGATGCGCATCCTTCTCTCCAACGACGACGGTTATTTCGCGCCCGGCCTCGAAGCGCTTGCCGGCGCACTCGCGCCGCATGCCGAGATCACCGTGGTGGCGCCGGAGCGCGATCGGAGCGGGGCGTCCAATTCGCTCACGCTCGACCGTCCGCTCACGGTTCGTCGCGCTCCGGGCGGATTCCAGTTCGTGAATGGCACGCCGACCGATTGCGTCCATCTTGCCGTCACCGGTCTGCTCGAGAACCTGCCCGACATGGTGATCTCCGGCATCAACCTCGGCGCGAACATGGGCGACGACACGATCTACTCGGGCACCGTGGCCGCGGCGACCGAAGGCTTCCTGCTCGGGATTCCTTCGATCGCGGTCTCGCTCGCCTCGAAGACGGCGAAGCACTTCGAAACCGCCGCGCATGTGGCCATCGACCTGGTGCGGCGGCATGGCCGCGCGCCGGCGGGAGCGTGGCTGCTCAATGTCAACGTTCCCGACGTGCCGCTGTCCGCCATTCGCGGCTACCAGGTGACGCGCCTGGGACGCCGGCACAAGGCCGAGGACGTGATCCGCGCGCAAAGCCCACGGGGTGACACGGTGTACTGGGTCGGCGCCGCCGGCGCCGCCGCGGAGGCGGGCGAAGGCACCGATTTCTACGCGGTCGAGCAGGGATACGTCTCGATCACGCCGTTGCAGATCGACCTCACCAACCGCGACCAGCTGCCCACGGTCCTGCAATGGCTCGGCACGTAGCACGCTGGCGCCGAACGCGCCGTCACGACGAGAACGACTAGAAAGGACGACGATGGGCACGCTCGGCGAGAAGCTGTCGGGCATCGGGATGACCTCCCCGCGCACGCGGGCGCGGATGGTCGAGCGCCTGCGCGAGCAGGGCATCCGCGACGAGGTCGTGCTCGCCGCGATGAACACCGTTCCCCGCCATATCTTCGTCGACGAGGCGCTGGCGATCCGCGCCTACGAGGACAGCCCCTTGCCGATCGGTCACGGCCAGACCATTTCACAACCCTGGGTGGTGGCGCGCATGACCGAGCTCGCGCGCAACGGCGGCAAGCTGCACCGTGTCCTGGAGATCGGCACGGGTTGCGGCTATCAGACGGCGGTGCTGGCGCACGTCGCCGACGAGGTCTACACCGTCGAGCGCATCGGCGCACTGGTCGCGAAAGCCCGTCGGCACCTGCAATCGCTCAAGCTCAGGAACGTGCGACTCAAGCACGGCGACGGCAGCGCGGATCTCGGCGAGGACCTGCAGGTCGATGCCATCATCGTCACCGCGGGCACGGCGGTGGTGCCGGCCGCGCTGCTGCGCTATCTCCTGCCCGGTGGACGGATGGTGCTGCCGCTCGCGCAGCATGGCGAAGGCAATGAAGTCGTGCAACGCCTCACGGTCATCACGCCAAAGGAAGTCGGCTACCGTGAGCAGACTTACGATGCGGTAAGATTCGTGCCGTTGTTGCATGGTCTCGCATGAGGCCGCTGCGCACCGCACGATGACTCCAGCGCACCCGTCTTTCCGCCTCCTTTCCGCGTTCCTCCGCTCTCCCACGATCGTCGCGAGTGTGCTCGCGATGATGCTCGCGGCGTGTGCCACGCGGCTGCCGGCGCCCGTGGAGGACCGTTCGCTTCCGGCACCCGGCGTCCGCAGCGTCCCGCCTGTCGTGCAGCCGCCACGGCCCGCACCGGCGCCGGGCCCGGAGCCGGTCGATACTCGCCCGCAGACCTACACCGTCAAGCGCGGGGACACGCTCTACCTCATCGCGCTCGATCACGGCCTCGATTACCGCGAGCTCGCGGCGTGGAACAACATCGAGAACGTCAACCTGATCCGCATCGGTCAGGTGCTGCGGCTCTCCCCGCCCGGCGAGGCGGCCTCTGCAGGTACGGCTGCAACATCGCCCGGTGTCGTAACCGCCCCGCTCAAGACCGTGCCGCCGGTGGTTGCCGGCGGATCCGCTGGAGCGGTGGCCGCTGCCCCCGAATCCCGCGCAGCCGGTGCGCCAGCCACGCCGAGCGCGCCCCCGGTCGCGGTGAGCAGGAATTCGGAGACGTACAAGACGCAGCCCAAGGTCATCAAGGAGCCCTATTCGGAACGCGCGCTGCGCGACATGCAGCGTGCCGCGGCAGCGCCGACCGCTCCAGCGCCGGCGCAGCCCACGGTCCCTGCACCGGATGCGACGGCACCCGTTCTGCCGCCGCCGTCCACCACGGCGCGTGCGGAACCGAAGGGGGAAGCCAAGCCAGACGCACGCACGGAGGCGAAGCCGGCACCCGCCGCGGCCGACGACGAAGACAGGCTCGACTGGATATGGCCCGCCACCGGCAAGCTCGTCGCCGGCTTTTCCGACACCGCGAATCTCAAGGGCATCGACATCGCGGGCAAGGCGGGGCAGCCGGTGCTCGCCAGCGCCCCGGGCAAGGTGGTGTACGCCGGCACTGGCTTGCGCGGCTACGGCAAGCTCATCATCATCAGGCACAGCAAGAATTACCTGTCCGCGTACGCGCACAACAAGGACATCCTGGTGAAGGAAGGACAGCAGGTCACGCGCGGGCAGAAGATCGCCGAGATGGGCAACACGGACGCCGACCAGGTGAAGCTGCATTTCGAGATCCGGCGCCTCGGCAAGCCGATGGATCCGCTGAAGTACCTGCCGCCCGCATGATCGACCGCCCCCGCGGGCGGGCGCACCCGACGAGTCCCGCTCGCCGATGACGCCGCACGGGCCCGACGACGAAGACCGCGCGGCTTGCCTGCCCGGATTCGAGGCGCCCGATCGATACGACGATGACAGCGCCGCATTGGCACTTGCCGGGCAGGCGCCGGATGACGCGCCGGTCGCGGATGCATGGACGCGCGAATTGCCGCTCGACGAGCCGGAGCGCGGGCTCGCCGCCGATTTCGTCAACGACATCACCCAGATCTACTTCAACGAGATCGGGCAGCACGCGCTCCTTGCCGCCGATGAAGAGCTTGCGCTGGCACGCGCCGCGCTGCAGGGTGATTTCCGGGCACGGCAGACCATCATCGAGCGCAACCTGCGGCTCGTCGTGAGCATTGCCAAGCATTACACCGACCGCGGCCTGGCGTTGCCGGACCTCATCGAGGAAGGCAATCTAGGCTTGATCCACGCCCTGGAGAAGTTCGATCCGGAGCGCGGCTTTCGCTTCACGACCTACGCCACGTGGTGGATACGGCAATCGGTCGAGCGCGCGATCCTTTGCCAGGCCCGCACCATTCGCCTGCCGGCGCACGTGGTGAAGGAGCTCAACACCGTGCTGCGTGCGCTCCGGCACCTCGAGATGCACGGCGAGCGCGATGGCCGCGAGCCTTCCCTCGACGATGTCGCGCATCTCATCGATCGTCCGGTCGACGACGTGCGCCGGGTGCTCGCGTACCGGGAGCACGTCACTTCGCTCGATGCGCCGGCCGGCCGCGAGCCGGGCGCGTCCGTCGCCGAGAGCGTCGCCGATGAGGCGAATCCCGCGCCCGAGCTCCTGCTGCACAACGCCGAGATCGAATCGCTGGTGAAGCGGTGGCTCGAGCGCCTTTCCGCGCGCCAGCGGCGCATCATCGAGCGGCGCTACGGCCTCGATGGGCAGGAGATCGCCACCCTCGAAGAGCTCGCCCGCGAAGTCGGCGTGACACGTGAGCGCGTGCGCCAGGTGCAGGCAGAAGCACTCGACGCCTTGCGCACCATGCTGAAGCGCGGCGGCGTGGAACGCGACGCGGTGCTGTAGGGCGTCGGCGTCGGTCCGCGGCGGCTGCCCGCCGCGCCGCATCGATGGGCCGCTAAGCCGGCAGCCCGCTCCGGCGCAGCGTGCGCGCGGTGGGCAGCACGGCGATCGCGTGCCGGAAGCGCGCCAGTACCCGATCGATTTCGGCACCCGGTGCGGTTGCCGTGCGGCCGTAGCGCAGCTCGGCATACGCTTCGCCCATGACCATGAAGGCTGCCGCGAATGCCGGCCAGCGAGTGGCCGCGCGCTGCAGGTACGCGAGGGGACCCTCGTGCGCTTCGCGCGGCAGTCCGGCGCGTGCGAGCCGTCTGCAGAGCGCGTTCCAGGACAGCACGATGCGATCGTCACGCTGCCGGTGGCGCAGCGCGAACCAGAGCAGCAGCCCGCCGGCCCAGGCGGCAGTGAGCAGCGAAACGCCGAGCACGATCTGCCATGGCGCCCAGCGCTCGAGCTGGAAATAGCGCCACAGCATGCGCTGCTGCTCGAAGTTGAAACCGACGACGTTGCGCCGCCAGTCGTGATTGATCCCGTCCCACGCGAGCTGCAGCGTGCGGATCCAGCCTTCGTCGCGACGCGCGAGCAAAGGAACGCGATCGTCGCTCGGCAAGGCTGCGCCCAGCCCGAGCTCGATGCGCGACGGCGCGACGGCGGCAGTGGGATCGAAGCGTCGCCATTGCCCGTTCACCAGCGCCTCGGCCCACGCGTGCGCGTCGGACTGCCGGACGATCAGGTAGCCGCCATTGGGATTGATCTCGCCACCCTGATAGCCGGTCACGACGCGCGCGGGGATGCCTGCGGCGCGCAGCAGCACCACGAACGCACCCGCATAGTGTTCGCAAAAGCCGCGCCGCGTGTCGAACAGGAAGCCATCCACCGCATCGTGGTCGAGGCGCGGTGGCGAGAGGGTGTAGTAGAACGGTTCGGCCCGAAACCAGGCGAGCACGGCGGCGATGAAGGCAAGGTCGTCGGGATATTCCTCGCGGAGCCCGCGGGCCAGGGCGCGGGCACGCGGACTGCCGCGAGGCAGCTCGAGATTCTCGCGGCGCTCGAGCTCGCCCGGGGCGCCGCTCGCCCCCGGATACGAGCTCGCAATCAGCGACAGCTGCGTGTAGCGCAGCGTCTGCACGACAGGGGTGCGGGCGAGCAGTTGCTGATCGCGCGTCAGATAGCCGATCTCCACATTTTGCGGGTCGACACCCGGATCGGTGCTCTGCGGCAGGTCCGCGGGCAGGTCGAGCGCGAACAGCGACGTCTTGTAGTGCGGTTCGAGGGTGACGGTGTAGAGCACGGTGGGTGCGCCGCGCGTGAGTGCAATGCGCCCGCCACCGCGGCGGCCCGGCGCGGGCGACCACTCGTCGCCGTCGAAATGGGAGAATACCGGCCCGCGCCAATAGCGGCTGTGCGCTGGTGGTATCTCGGTCGCGAAGTCCACGCGGAAGGCCACCGCATCGGAGAGCGAGAGATCGCTGATCGAGCCCGGGTGCATCCGTTCCGAAAGGCCGCTGCGCGCCGCGACGTCGGAGGGCAGCCCCCACAACGGCGCCGACAGTCGCGGGAACAGCACGAAGAGCAGCAGCGCGAGCGGAATGCCCTCGATCAGCATTCGCGTGGCACGACGCAATGGGTCGCGCAGCCGCTTGTCGCCCTTCACGTGTCCGGGTGGGGCGAGCCACTGCAACGCCGCGGCGAGCAGCACCAGGCCGGGAATCGATGCTGCGGCCGCGAGCAGCGACTGGTTGTAGAAGAACGGCGTGACCATCAGGAACATCGCCAGGCACACGAGCAGCGTTCCGTCACGGACGGTGCGCGCCTCCACGAACTTGATCGCGACCAGCATGAACAGGAATGCAACGCAGGGGTCGCGGCCGAGGAAGATGCCGTAGGTGTAGCGCAACGCGATCGCGACACCGAGGGCCATCAGCGCGAGCACATACGATGGAATGCGCGCCAGCAAGCGATCGCGCTCGGCGAGCGGGCGGCGCTGCAGCGCGATGCGCAACGCGATGAACAGCATGCCGAACAACGCCACCCAGGGCGGCATGTAGAACGCCTGCGGCAATTGCACGGCAAGCAGCAGCGCCCCGAGCCAGCGCACCTGCGTGTCGTCGAGCAATGCGGGTCGCCGTCGCATGCCGGTGCTCACTGTGCTTCGTGCGGCAGCAGCGCAAGCGTGGTCAGTGCGGCGCGGCGCTGCTCACGGCCCTGGCCGAGCACGAGCTGTGTTCTCGGGAGGGAAAGTGCGAACGGTCGGGCCGCCCGCTCGGCGGCGAGCACCCAGGCAGTCAGTCGTGCGATGCGCGCCTCGCGGCCCATGCCTTCGGGCAGCGCATCCCATGCGAGCGTGAGGGGGCCGCCACCGCCGGCCCCCTCGAATTGCTTGGTATGCCAGCCGGCGCCACGCGCCACCGACTTCCACGCGACGCGCTGCAGCGGGTCACCGGGGCGGTAATCACGCAGGCCCGCGAGGTCGGCATCCTCGCTGCCCGCGGCCGGCACGGCATGATGGCCCGCGCGTCCCAATGGCAGCGGCGGCGGCGACGGCTCGGGCGCGGGATAGACGACACCTTCGAGCGGGAAGTGCACGTACGCCCAGGCGCGCCACAGTCCCACCGGATAGTCGGACCTCAGCGTCACGCGTCCGAGCGCCATGCGTCCGCGGCGTTCGGCGGTGCGATGCAACGTAACCGAGAGCGCGGAGCCTGCCGGCACGTCGAAGCGCCGCGACTCCGCGTCGCCCGCGGCAAGGATGAAGCCGCGACGAATGCCCGAGCCACCGGTGAGCGACAGCACGAATGGCAGCGTCCCGCCGGCGAACGTCTCGCCCGCCGCCAACGGTCGCACGGCGATGCCGGCGAGATTGCGGAAGGTGTGCAGCAGTGCGGCGGCGCCAAAGCCGATCAGCAGGAACGTGATGGCGAAGCCGAGCGACAGCGAATAGTTGAGCGACGTCAGCAGCATCATCCCGAGCGTCCCCAGGACCGCCATACCACGGCGCGTGGGCATGATGTAGATGCGACTGTGGCGCAGGCGGACCGGTGCCTCGTCCATCGGTGCACTGCGCCACAATCGCTGGCGCCAGCGCACGGCCCAGGACTGCGGGCCCGTGATGACGGCGGAGGACATCAGCGACGTTGCGCAGCCACGCCGTGCTTCAGGCGACCGCCACGCTCTTCAGCAGGGATTGCGCATGCACGGCGCCGGCGCGTGCACCGGAGGCAAGCCGATGACCGGCCACCGACGGGAACACCGCCTGCACGTCCTCCGGCACCACCATGGGCCTGCCGGCCAGCAGCGCCCAGGCACGCGCTGCAGCCACCAGCAGCAAGCCGGCGCGCGGCGACAGCCCGCGACGCATGCCGGCGTCGGCCGCGTGTGACACCTTGTCTTCGGTGGTGCCGCGCGTGGCGGCGAGGAGCGCCTGCACGTAATCGAGCAGCGCAGGCGCGACATGCACCGCTGCCGCTTCGCGCTGCCATTCCAGCAGGGTGGGGGGATCGCACAACGCGGTGAGCTGCGGAATCTGCGCGCGGCGATCGCCCCCGCTCAGGAGCTCGCGCTCGGCGGCCGGATCCGGATAACCGATCTCGATCGCCATCAGGAAGCGGTCGAGCTGCGATTCAGGCAGGGGATAGGCTCCGATCTGCTCGACCGGATTCTGCGTTGCGATGACGAAGAACGGCTCCGACAGCTTGCGTGTCTGGCCGTCCAGCGACACCTGGCGCTCTTCCATCGCTTCGAGCAGTGCGCTTTGCGTCTTGGGCGGCGCACGGTTGATCTCGTCGGCAAGCAGCACCGAGTTGAATACCGGTCCCGGATGAAACCGGAATGCCTGCGTCGCCTGGTCGAAGATCGACACGCCAAGCACATCGGCGGGGAGCAGGTCGCTCGTGAACTGGACGCGCGAGTAGCGCAGCCCGAGCGTCGCCGACAGCGCCTGCGCGAGCGTCGACTTGCCGACGCCCGGAATGTCCTCGATCAGGAGGTGCCCGCGCGCCAGCAGGCAGGCGAGCGCAAGGCGCAGCGCGTGTTGCTTGCCGACGACAATCCGGTCGAGTTGCGCAAGCACCGCAGCGAGACGCTCCGGCACGGGTACGGCGGCTTCGGTGAGGGTTCTGACAGTCATGGGAAGTGAATGTAATGGGGTCAGGTTAAGTTATCAGGATGGGGCGGCGCTCCGAAGGCGATAAATTAACCTGACCCCATTACGGCGCCATTACAGCACTGTAGCCCAGCGGTCGGTGCCTAGTCATCACCGCCCGGCGCACGCTACACTCCACAGGGCGGCAGAACCGGTGCACTACTGTCTGTCCAGTGCAGCATGGCCGCGCGCCGCCCATTGCGGATGACCGCATGCACCCCGCAGGAATCTTCGTGCCGACTGCCTACATCACCCATCCCTCGTGCCTGCTCCACGACATGGGGGCGTATCACCCGGAGTGCCCCGACCGCCTCCACGCCATCAGCGATCGCCTGATCAGCGCGGGCCTCGACGGCTACCTGGTGCACCTCACCGCGCCTCTCGCCACGCGCGAGCAGCTCGAGCGCGTGCACAGCGCAACCTATATCGACGAGATCGAGGCCGCGAGCCCGGAGGATGGCCTCTATTACATCGATCCCGACACGGCGCTCAACCCGCATTCGCTCGCTGCTGCGCAGCATGCCGCCGGTGCCGTGGTCATGGCCACCGATGGGGTGATGCGCGCGGAATACCAGCGCGCATTCTGTGCGGTGCGCCCGCCCGGCCATCACGCCGAGCGGCGCCGCGCGATGGGATTCTGCCTGTTCAACAACGTCGCCGTCGGCGCCGCCCATGCACTCGAGGAACACGGCGCGAAGCGCGTGGCCATCATCGACTTCGACGTGCACCACGGCAACGGCACGGAAAATATCTTCAGCGACGACGACCGCGTGCTGATGGTGTCGACGTTCCAGCATCCGCTCTATCCGTACTCCGGCACCGACAACCCCGCGCCCAACATGGTCAACATACCGCTGGCGGCGGGCGCCGGGTCGGACGCCTTCCGTGCAGCAGTGACCGGCCACTGGCTGCCGGCTCTCGAGCAGCACCGGCCGGAAATCCTGTTCGTGTCCGCGGGTTTCGATGCGCATCGCGAGGATCCGCTCGCCGGCTTGCGTTTCACCGAGGCCGATTACGCCTGGGTGACGCGCGAGCTCGTGAGCGTGGCGAACCGCCACGGCAACGGGCGCATCGTGTCGAGCCTCGAGGGCGGTTACTCCCTGTCCGCTCTTGGCCGCAGCGCCACCGAGCACGTACGGGAGCTCCTCGCAGGATGAGAATGGCAGTGCGTCGGCAGTGCGCGTGATCCAGGCGCAACGGCGAAAGGCAAAGGCATGGAGCGGCGCGGCTTCCTCAAAACGTGTGCAGCGTTGTCCGGCGCGGCGGGTCTTGCCGCGGCGGCACACTCTTGGGCGCAGGCCGCGCCGCGGCGCTATGCGCGAACGCGCCTCGTCGATATCCACGGCAGTCCCATCAAGGCGCAGGCGCTCGAAGTCGACACCAATTACCTTTTCGACTATCCCTATGCGGCAACGCCGTGCTTCCTCCTGAATCTCGGGCGCGCGGTCACCGCGCCGGCCGAGCTCGTTCGGCAGGACGGCGCCCGCTACGCATGGCAGGGCGGCGTCGGCAGCACGCGCTCGGTCGTTGCGTTCTCCGCGATCTGTGCGCACAAGCTCGCGTATCCGACGCGCGAGGTGAGCTTCATCCGGTACCAGGCGCGATCTTCGGCGACGTCCGATGCGCGCGTCATTCACTGTTGCGCGGATCACAGCGTCTACGACCCTGCCGGCGGGGCGCGCGTGGTGGCAGGCCCCGCGCCCCAGCCGCTTGCCGCCATCGTGCTCGAGCACGACCCCGCGAGCGACGAGCTGTGGGCCGTCGGCACCCAGGGCGCCGAGCAGTTCGACGCATTCTTCGCGAAGTACGACTTCAAGCTTGCGATGGAATACGGCCAGGGACGCGCGCGGCAAGCGGTGCAGGAGCGCACCGTCGTGCGCGAGCTGACCCAATACTGCCGGCGCACGATCGAGTGCTGAGCCGCGCCCGCGCCCCGCGGTCGCTGGGCAGGCATTGCGTGCGACGCGCCGGCGCTGCAGCCACATGACCGCCGCGATCCGCGTCGAGCGCCTGCGCAAGTCCTACGGTGCGATCGAGGCCGTGCGGGACATCTCGTTCACCGTGACCGCCGGCACCACTACGGCGCTTCTCGGTGGCAATGGCGCGGGCAAGACGACCACGCTGTCGATGCTGCTCGGCGTGCTGACGCCCAGCGCGGGTGAAATCCACGTGCTGGGCCAGGACATGCGCCGGCATCGTCACCGCGTGCTGCCGCGCATGAACTTCACCTCGCCGTATGTCGATTTGCCGAAGCGGCTCACGGTCCTCGAAAATCTCCGCGTGTTCGCCGATCTCTACGGCATTCGCGACCCGCGGCAGCGCATCGATGCCGTGGCCGCGGACTGCGACATCACCGCGTTGCTGCGCCGCCCGTACGGCGAGCTGTCGGCGGGCCAGCGCACGCGCGTGTCGCTCGCGAAAGCGGTGCTGAACGAGCCCGACGTGCTGCTGCTCGATGAGCCGACCGCTTCGCTCGACCCGGACATCGGCGATCGCATGCGTACGTATCTCGAGCATTACCAGCGCCGTACGGGTTGCACGATGCTGCTCGCGTCGCACCACATGGGCGAGGTCGAGCGACTTTGCCAGGACGTGATCATGCTGCGCGCCGGACAGGTCGTGGACCAGGGCTCGCCGCAGGCACTGCTCGGGCGTTATGGCCGCGACACGATGGAGGACGTATTCCTGGATGTCGCCCGCGGCCGTGCCGTGGGCGAGCGCAGCCCCGGCCAGGGTGCCGAGGAGTTCCCCGTCTGATGGCCATTGCGCAGGACACCGGAACGACCGCGTCTGCCCGCCGCGTGCTCGCGCTGGTACGCCGTCACGCGTACCTGCTGCTGAAGTCGTGGCCGCGCATGGTCTCGATGGCGTATTACCCGACGGTGACCATGGTGCTGTGGGCGTTCCTCACGCTTTACCTCGCCCCGAACGCCAGCTTCCTGCAGAGTGCGCCCGGGTTCTTCATCGGCGCGGTGCTGCTTTGGGACGTGCTCTTTCGCGGCCAGCTCGGGGTGTCGCTGACCTACGTCGAAGAGCTGTACGCGCGCAATCTCGGCAATCTGTTCGTCAGCCCGTTGACGCTGCCCGAGTTCATCATGGGGCAGCTCGTGATGAGCGTGCTGCGCACCTTGATCGGCGTGGGCGGCGCCTGCCTGTTTGCGTGGCTGCTGTTTCGCTACTCGATCTTCTCGATGGGCCTGCCGCTGATCGCGTTTTTCACGCAGCTGCTCGTGTTCGGATGGGGCATCGGCCTGGCCGTCTCGGGCATGATCATGCGCTGGGGCCTGGGTGCGGAAGAGCTCGCGTGGGCCGCGATATTCCTGATCGCGCCAGTATCCGGCGTGTACTACCCGATCAGCGTGCTGCCCGGGTGGCTGCAGGCCGTTGCGTATGCCTTGCCTTCCGCGCACGTGTTCGAGGGGATGCGTTCCGTGCTGCTGCGCGGCGCGTTCCGGTGGGATCACTTCTGGGCGGCGCTCGTCCTGGATCTCGTCTACCTCGCGCTGGGCATCACGCTCTTCGCCCTGGCGGTGCGGCACGCGCGCGGCCGCGGCGCACTGTTGCAGATGGGAGAGTAGCGCGGCGTCCCCCGGGGCGCGCACGGGGGGCATCGAATTGCCGTGGCGTGCGCGACGCCGCAGAATGCTCGCCATCGACGTATTTCCGTCGTCTCAGACCGATGCCGTGGACGCGCCCACCGACGTCTCGTTCCGTTTCCTCCAGGAGATCGCCGACGATCTCGCCCGGCGCGACGTGAGTTTTCCCACCTTCGCCGAGGCTACGGCAGCGGTCCGGGCCGCGCTGGCCGATCCGCAGGTCAGCGCCGAACGGGTGGCGAGCGTGGTCTCGCGCGAGCCGCTGTTATCGGTGAAGCTCGTGCGCCTCGCCAACTCGAGCGCGCTCAATCCCACAGGCAAGGCCGTGAGCGACGTGCGCACGGCGGTGATTCGTGTCGGCCTCGCGAACGTGCGCTCGGTCGCCGTGGCGGTCGCCTACGAGCAGCTGCGTGCCGACCGCGCCTTGCGCCAGCATGGCGCCCGCGCCGAGGCGGCGTGGCGTCACAGCGTCCACGTCGCGGCGCTGTCGCGGGTGATCGCGGGACGCATGACGCGCTTCAGCCCGGACGAGGCGCTCTTCGCCGGCCTCGTGCACGACATCGGCTACTTCTATCTCCTGTCGCGCACGCCGCGCTACCCGGAGCTCGCCGGTCACCCCGAGGCGCTCGATGCGATCCTGCGTGAATGGCACCCGAGCATCGGCCAGGCAGTGCTGCACTCGTACAAGCTGCCCGACGCCGTGATCGAAGCGGTTGGCGAGCACGAATCGGCGCCGCAGCGCATTCCACCGCGCACCATGGCCGATGTCGTGCGGTTGGCCGTGCTCGTGGCTGCCCCGGGGAACCCGACGCGCGATCCGGCGCTGCCCGCGCCAGCGTTGCGCGACGCGCAGCTCGATGCGGCGCTGGAGGCGGCGTCCGAAGAGCTGAACTCGCTGGTTTCGGCCCTGCAGACCTGACGTCGCCCCTGCGGTGCGACACCTTCAGGCGGGCGGCGGCTCGATCAGGAGCGCAGCCAGCACGCGCCGGCCCTCGGCGGCGAGAATGTTGTACGTGCGGCATGCCGCCGCCGTATCCATCACCTCGAGACCCACGCCTGCACGGGCAAGGCCCTGGGTGAGACGAGGGTGCGGGAAACGGAGGGTCCGGCCGGTCCCGAGCAGCACGATCTCCGGGTCGCCTTCCAGCAGCGCCTCGAAATCCGGCGCGGCGAGGCTTTCGAAACCGCCGGCGGCCCAGCCGGCGCGCACCGCGGCGGGTGTCAGCACGACATTGCTGCGATATTCCGTGGCGTCGATGCGCACCCAGCCCTCGCCCGTGCCGGTGACGAGGTGGCCGTTTGCGGTGGAAAGGTGGAATTTCATCGGCGGCGTCTCAATCAGGGCATTGTGCATTGCGGCAAGATGTTGCTTCGGCTACGATTGTAGGCTTTTCGCCCCCTCGATCTCGCCGGTGCACACCCTGTCTTGGTGTGCGGCGCACCTATGCCTGAATTCTATCGTCTGACCCGCCTGCCTCCGTACGTGTTCAACATCACGACGGAACTCAAGATGGCCGCCCGGCGCCGTGGCGAGGACATCATCGACTTCGGCATGGGCAATCCGGACGGGCCCACGCCGCAGCACATCGTCGACAAGCTGATCGAGACGGTGCGTCGCACCGACACGCACGGCTATTCAGTGTCGAAAGGGATTCCGCGCCTGCGCAAGGCGGTGTGCGACTGGTACCAGCGGCGCTGGGGCGTCGAGTTCGACCCGGAAACCGAAGCGATCGTCACGATCGGCTCCAAGGAAGGCATCGCCCACCTGGCGCTTGCCACGCTCGGCCGCGGCGATACCGTGCTGGTGCCCAATCCGAGCTATCCGATTCACATCTACGGGCCGGTCATCGCCGGCGCGGACATCCGCCACATCCCCATCTCGCCGGACGTGGATTTCTTCGGCGAGCTCGAGCACACGATCCGCACGAGCTTCCCGAAGCCGAAGATGTTGATCATCAATTTCCCGTCGAACCCCACCGCGCAATGCGTGGAGCTGCCGTTCTTCGAGAAGATCGTCGCCCTGGCGCGCGAGTACGGCATCTACGTCGTCCACGATCTCGCGTATGCCGACATCACGTTCGATGGCTGGAAGGCACCTTCGATCATGCAGGTGCCCGGCGCGCGCGAGGTCGCCGTCGAGTTCTTCACGATGTCGAAGAGCTACAACATGGCGGGCTGGCGGATCGGCTTCATGGTGGGCAACCGCGACCTCGTCAACGCGCTCGCCCGCATCAAGGGCTATCACGATTACGGCACGTTCACGCCGATCCAGGTCGCCGCCATTGCCGCGCTGGACGGACCGCAGGAATGCGTTGCCGAGATCGCCATGAAATACCAGAAGCGGCGCGACGTGCTGGTCAAGGGCCTGCACGAGGCCGGCTGGATGGTGGAGAACCCGAAGGCGTCCATGTACGTGTGGGCGAAGATACCCGACCATTACCGCAGCGAGGGCTCGCTGGAATTCACCAAGCGGCTGCTCGCGAAGGCGCAGGTATCCGTCGCGCCCGGGGTGGGTTTCGGCGAATACGGCGACGGACACGTGCGTTTCGCGATGATCGAGAACGAGGCCCGCACGCGACAGGCGGTGCGCTGCATCAAGAAGATGTTCCGCGAGGACGGTCTCGCATGAAGCCGCTCCAGGTTGGCCTCCTCGGCATCGGCACCGTGGGGTTGGGCACGTGGACGGTCCTGCGCCGCAACGAGGAGGAGATCACGCGGCGCGCCGGCAGGCCGATTCGCATCACCTGGATCGCGGAGCGCTCGCTCGAGCGTGCCCGGGCCGTCACGCAGGGTGCAGCGGGCGTGAACATCACCGACGACGCCCACGTGGTGCTCGCGCACCCCGACATCGATATCGTGATCGAGCTCATCGGCGGGATCGAGCCGGCGCGCACCCTCGTGCTGGAGGCGATCGCCAACGGCAAGAACGTGGTCACCGCCAACAAGGCGCTGCTGGCGCGACATGGCAACGAGATCTTCGCGGCCGCGCACGCGAAGGGCGTGATGGTGGCCTTCGAAGGTGCTGTCGCCGGCGGCATCCCGATCATCAAGGCGCTGCGCGAAGGTCTCTCGGCGAACCGCATCGAGTGGATCGCCGGCATCATCAACGGCACCTCGAACTTCATCCTGTCCGAGATGCGCGAGAAGGGTGCCGCGTTCGCAACGGTGCTCAAGGAAGCGCAGGCCCGCGGGTACGCTGAAGCCGATCCGACGTTCGACATCGAAGGCATCGACGCGGCGCACAAGCTCACCATCATGTCGGCCATTGCCTTCGGCGTGCCGATGCAGTTCGACAAGGCCTACACCGAGGGGATTTCCAAGCTCGATCCGGCGGACATGCGCTATGCGGAAGAGCTCGGCTACCGCATCAAGCTGCTCGGCATCACGCGGCGCACGCCGGCGGGCATCGAGCTGCGCGTGCACCCGACGCTGATCCCCGCCAAGCGGCTGATCGCCAACGTCGAAGGCGTGATGAATGCCGTCCTCGTGCAGGCGGACGCGGTGGGACCGACGCTTTACTACGGTGCCGGGGCGGGCGCCGAGCCGACCGCGAGCGCGGTCATCGCCGATCTCGTCGACGTCACGCGCATGCATACCGCGGACCCCGAGCACCGGGTACCGCACCTCGCATTCCAGCCCGACCAGCTTTCGAGCACACCCTTCCTGCCGATGGGCGAGGTGGTGACGAGCTACTACCTGCGCATGCGGGTGCTCGACCGCCCCGGCGTGCTGGCCGACATCACCCGCATCCTCGCCGACCGTGAGATCTCGATCGACGCCATGATCCAGAAGGAGCCGCCGGAAGGCGAGGACCAGACGGACATCATCCTGCTCACCCATCGAACCGTCGAGAAGCAGGTCGTCGACGCGATCGCGCGCATCGAAGCCCTCCCGACGGTGCGCGGCAAGATGGTGCGCATTCGTCTCGAAGCGCTGAGCTGAGTCGCCACCCGATGCGCTATCTGTCGACGCGCGGGGCGTGGGCCGGCAATCCGCAGACGTTCAGCGCGATTCTCCTCGAAGGTCTCGCGCCGGACGGCGGCCTTGCCGTTCCGGAGACGTATCCGCAGCTCGGCGCCGGCGAGCTGGCAGGCCTGCGGCCATTATCGTACGTCGCGCTCGCCAAGGCGCTCCTCTCCCGGTTCATCACCGACATTCCGGCAGCCGATCTGGCCCGGCTGGTCGAGCGCACTTACACCGCAGAGGTGTTCGGCAGCGAGGACATCACGCCGGTGAGCACGCTCGAGCCGGGCCTGCACCTTCTGCACGTGTCGAACGGCCCGACCCTGGCGTTCAAGGACATCGCGCTGCAACTGCTCGGCAACCTCTTCGAGTACGCGCTGGAGCGCGAGCATCGCGACCTCAATGTGCTGGGCGCGACCTCCGGCGACACGGGCAGCTCCGCCGAATACGCCATGCGCGGCAAGCGGCACGTGACCGTGTTCATGCTCTCGCCGCACGGGCGGATGAGCCCGTTCCAGCAGGCGCAGATGTACTCGGTCGCGGAGCCGAACATCCACAACATCGCGATCCGCGGCGTGTTCGACGATTGCCAGGACATCGTGAAGGCCGTGAGCGCGGATGCTTCATTCAAGACGCGCTGGCGCATCGGCACGGTGAACTCCATCAACTGGGCACGTGTCGCCGCGCAGGTCGTGTATTACTTCAAGGGTTATTTTGCGGTCGCCCGGGACACCCGCGCAGCGGTGGACTTCGCCGTGCCGTCGGGAAATTTCGGCAACATCCTCGCGGGTCACGTGGCGCGCAGCATGGGGCTGCCCATCCGGCGGCTCATCCTTGCGAGCAACGAGAACGATGTGCTCGACGAGTTCTTTCGGACCGGACGCTACCGCCCGCGGGCGACCGCCGAAACCCACGCGACGTCGAGCCCGTCGATGGACATTTCCAAGGCCTCGAACTTCGAGCGCTACGTGTTCGACATGGCAGGACGCGATCCTGCCGTCGTGCGGCGACTGTGGAACGAGCTCGCCGCGCACGGCGAGTTCGACCTGCGCGGCACGCCATGCTGGGACGCGGTCCTGCGGTCCGGCTTCGTCTCGGGTCGCAGCGTGCACGCCGATCGCATCGCAACGATCCGCCACTGTGCGACGCAATACGGCATCACCATCGACCCGCACACTGCGGACGGCGTGAAAGTCGCGCTGGCGTTGCGCGAACGCGAGGTGCCGGTGATCTGCATCGAGACCGCACTGCCCGCCAAGTTCGCGAGCACCATCCGCGAGGCGCTTGGTCACGATCCGGAGCGGCCGCCCGCTTACGCCGATCTGGAGCAGCGGCCGCAGCGTTGCACGGTGCTGCCCGCCGACGTGGAGCAGGTGAAGGCGTACATCGGCGCGCACGCCGCCGCCGCGTCGGCCGCGGCGTGATCGGCAGCCCGGTGCTTCGCCCGTGATGCGCGATCAGCTCGCGCGGCTCGGCCGTAACCTGCGCGCCGGAGCGCGTCTAGCGCTGTTCCTGCGGGTCGACCGGCTCCAATTCCGCGTTGGCGTTGCCGAGCTGCTGTGGCTGTTCGCGCTGTCGGCGCTGCTCGATGGCGCCGGCGATTGGATCCGCTACGGCCCCGACGCGGAGTTCTCGCTGTATGGAGCAGGCAGCGAGCTCTTCTCCGCAGGCCTGCTGCTGCTGATTGCGGCCCTGCTCTCGCTCGCGTGGCGTCAGGCCTCGCTCTTGACGGCGCTGCCGGCCATGGTGCTCGCCGCGCTGCCCGTGATCCAGCTGGCGCAGGCGGCAGCCGATACGCTGCAGCTCTTCGTCGAGCCATCGCCCCTCATGAATGTGCTCGGGTCAGCGTTTACCGCCTGGCTCGTCGTCGTGCTGGTGCGTACCGTAGCCGTTGCGCTGGAGCGCAGCGAAGGGCGATGGTGGCGTGCGGCGTTGGGCGGGCTCGCCCTCGCTGCCCCGTTGTGGGTGGCGCCGGCACTCGCGCCGACCGAGCCGTGGTGGCGGCAGCCTGCCACCGCCGGCGGTGCGGATGCGCAGTATCCGAATCCCGCTTCCGAGCCGGTGCTGGCCGCACAGGGCGCGCTTCTCGACGACGCGCTCGGGGACCTGGAGGACGAGCGTCCCGGCACCACGGATCTCTACTTCGTCGCGTTCGGTTCGAGCGCCGCGGAGGACGGCTACCGCGATGATGTGCAGCGGGCACGCAAGGTGATGGACGAGCGCTGGGACACCGCCGGACATTCGGTGACACTGCTCAACAACCCCGCGACGCTGCTCGAAACGCCGATCGCCACGGTGACCAACCTGCGCGAGACGTTGAAGGAAATGGCCGGCGCGATGGACACCGATCAGGACGTCGCCATGGTGTACCTGGCCGGCCCCGCAACGCCCGAGTCGCTCACCGTCAGCCTGCCGCCGCTGGATCTTGCCCCGGTCACCCCGGCGATTCTGCGCGCGCTGCTGGACGAGGCCGCAATCACCTGGCGCATCGTCGTTGTCTCGGCGTGCTATTCGGGGGCCTTCATTCCGGCGCTGAAGGATGATCACACGATGGTCGTCACCGCGGCGCGCGCCGATCGGCCCACTTTCGGCTGCCACGCTGACGACGCGGGCACGCGGTTCGGTGCGGCTTTTTTCGAAGCAATGACCAAGGCCGACGGCCTGCCTGCCGCGTTCGATCGTGCCCGGCAGTACATCGCTGATCGCGAACGCGAGGACCATGTGACGCCGGCGTCCGAGCCCCAGGTATTCATCGGCGACGCGATGGCGGAGAAGCTGAAGGAGCTCGAGCACGGCAGCGCGGCCCGGCGATCTGGACGCATGGTCATGCACGAAGCCCCGCGATCGGCGGGTTCCCGATATTGGGCGCGGATTGCCGCGCGCCGGTCCCCGACATTCTGACCGTCGGTCGGGATTCGATGCGCGCAGTGCTCGTGGTGCGCAATCATGGCCGGGGATGGCGGCACCCGGCGGCTGACGAGGGACGAGCGGGCTCGTTGCAAATCTGGCGGGCCGAGTCGGCCGCTACGGTCGATCACTCGCTGCGTGCGTGACGTCCCGGGACACCCGGCCTATGATTCGAGGCGCGTGCATCGGCTCGATCGCCGCCGGTATCGGCGATGGGGCGAGGTGGCAGCGGGCGGGAGGAGAAGACATGGACGCATCGAGATTTGTCGAAAGCCCGCTGGCGATCCGTCGTGCTGCAGGGATCGCACTGGTCGCCATCAGTGCACTGCTCGGCGCCGCGCCGGTCGCGGCGCAGGTCGTTTCCGACGCGACCTTTCTGGACGCGAACTGGGTTCTCACCGTGGCCACGGCCGGGAACGGCGGCAGCGTCGCGGCCGCGCAGGTAGCGTCGGGCGGTAATCCGGGCGCGTTTCGCAACGTGACCGATGCGTTGAATGCCGCGCCGGCGGGGAGCCAGACGATCGTGCTCAGCACGAGCATCTTCACGCCGTTCACCTATACGCCGTCGGTATCCGGAGCGATTACCTCGATCGCGTACATCGAGGATGCCGCCTGTACGGGCGGCTGCTTCGGCCAGGGGCAGTCCACCGGGCCGGCCTTGTCGCAGGGTGGCAACCTGTACATCCTGAGCAGCAGCACGGTCATCACGGGCGCGGGGACGACGTTTGCGAATCACGCGCTGAATGGGCTGACGGCGAGCGACTTCGGACTCGTGAATGTCACGCCGACGACGCTGTTCGACAACACCCAACACCCGAACTTCTCGTCGTCCGGCGGCCCGATCCAGTTTGGCTTTTTCCGTGCCAACGGAACCGGCGTCGACGGTGGCGGCTACACGCTGTCCGCAGGCATCGACAACTGGCAAGTGACGATTGCCGGCCCCCCGGTCTTTGCAGGCGGAGCGGCGAGCATGATTCCGACGCTCGGCCAATGGCAGCTTGCACTGCTCGCACTCGCCATTCTGCTGATCGGACTCGCCAGCGCGCGTCGACGCAGCTGAAGCTCCACGCGTATGGGACGTAGCTTCGTCGGTGACTAAGGCCAGATACATATTGCACTCCTTGAAGCAGGAGGAGTGCGATGCGGGTGCAGCACGTCGGGCATAAGATCCGAGGGTTTTACCGGGTCGCTGGGTACGCTTTACGCTGGGGCATGATTGCTCCGGATGCGCAGAAGCGACTGACCATTCTCAAGTTCTGGCAACGCCACGGTCTGGCGGCGACGCAAGAGGCGTTCAAGGTCAGCCGACGGACGCTGTATCTGTGGCGAGCCAAACTCGAAGCCGAAGGTGGCAACGTGGCCGCCCTGGTGCCGGGCTCTACCGCGCCCAAGCGGCGACGGCAGCGGCAGTGGCCGGCGGCCCTGGTGCGGGAAATCCGCCGCCTGCGCAGCGAATACCCCAATCTCGGCAAAGAAAAGCTGCAGCTGCTGTTGGCACCGTTTGCCACGGCCCAGCGCCTGCCCTGTCCCAGCCCACGCACCATCGGCCGCCTGATCGCCGACGCCCCCGACAAAATGCGCTCGCGACCGCGGGCACTGGGCGCCCCGGGCAAACCTAAGCCGGTACGCCAGCCGCGCTTGCGCAAACCCAAGCATTTCCGGGCCGAGCGCGCCGGCCATTGCGTGTCCCTCGACAGCATCGAGCTGCGCGCGCTCAACAGTCGCCGCTACCTCATCACCTGCACCGATTTGCATTCGCACTTCGCTTGGGCCTGGGCCACCCGCAGCCATGCCAGCGCAGCTGCTGCCCAGTTCTTCCGCTTGATCCAAGCCGTGTTCCCCTTCGCCATTGAGGCGGTGCTCACCGACAACGGCAGCGAGTTCCAACGCCATTTCGCCGCTGCCCTGGCCGATCGGCTGTTCACCCATTGGCACACCTTCCCCAAGACCCCGAAGATGAATGCCCACTGCGAACGCTTCAATCGCACCATCCAGGAAGAGTTCGTCGACTATCACTACGACCTGCTGTTCCTTGATGACCTCACCGACTTCAATCTCGAACTGCTCAGCTGGCTCTCCTGGTACAACCTGGAGCGACCCCACTTCAGCCTGACCTTACCGGTTCCCGGACGCAAAACCCCGCGCCTCCTATCCCCAGTACAATTTCTCCACCAGAACCACCAGTGCAATATGTACTGGCCTCATACAGTCGGTTGACCGCCTACGGGAACGGCCGTTATAATTGCGGTCTGCCGCGGGGTGGAGCAGTCTGGCAGCTCGTCGGGCTCATAACCCGAAGGTCGCAGGTTCAAATCCTGCCCCCGCAACCAACGAATCAAGGGCTTGCCGCTGGCAGGCCCTTTTCATTTTCGGGCCTGTGACCAAAACGTGCCATGTTTTGCACGTCGTTGGTGCGCAAACTCCCGAGGCGCTCCGCATACGGCGCCAGGTGATCCGCCGCGAGGTGCGCATAACGCCGCACCATCTCCGGCGACTCCCAGCCGCCCATCTCCTGCAACGCGAACAGCGGCGTGCCGTTCTGCACGTGCCAGCTGGCCCAGGTATGCCGCAGATCGTGCCAGCGAAAGTCCTCGATGCCGGCGCGTTCCAGTGCTGCGTACCAGGCCTTGGTGCTGACCTGGGTGATCGGCTTGCCGTGATAGCTGAACACGTGCGTGGTGTGCTTACCGAGCTGCTTTTGCACGAGCGCAATGGCTTCCGCGTTGAGCGGAACGCCAATCGCGCGGCGTGCCTTGGCTTGATCGGGATGCACCCACGCCAACTTCCGCGCCAAATCCACCTGCGACCACTGCAATCCCGTGACATTGGCCGCGCGCAAGCCGGTTGCGAGCGAGAACGCCGCCATGTCGGCGAGGTGCTCCGGTAACTGCGCCAACAGCCGCTGAGCTTCGTCGCGCGTGAGAAAGCGAATACGCCGGGTGGGCTCCTTCAACATCCGTACCTTCGGGGCCCGGTCCAGCCATTCCCAGTCGTGCACGCACTTGCGCAGGATCGCGCGGACGAGTTCCAGGGTGCGATTGACAGTGGCATTGCGATGCCCGAGCGCCAGCTTGGCGTCGATGATCCGCTCGAGGTTGGCACGGGTAATCGTGGTGAGGTCCTTGCCGCCCAGGTAGCGATGCAGCCAACGCAGCTTCACCACATCTTCCTTGGCCGTCGCCTTGTGCGACTGCTCCTTCAACCACTGCACCACCGCCTCGTTCCAGGTATGCCGTGGCTTCTCGCCGAGATGGCCGATGCGCCACAGCTCTGCCTTGAACCGATCGTGCGCTTCCTGCGCTAGGGCTTTGTTGGCAGTCCCAGTAGTGCGGCGTATTCGCTCTCCGTGGGGAGCGCGGACGTCGATCCACCAGACACCGCCGCGTTTGCAAAGTGACATTCCATCTCCTTTCTCAGGGTCACTTGCAACGCTTGCCGAGGAGCAGCATAGAGCGATCGCAGGTACTGGACAAGGTCGTCTTCCAGGAACACCCAAGCGCGGCCGACCTTGGCGCCGGGAATCTGGCCACGCTTGGCGCGAACGCGCAGTTCCTCCGGGTGCAGGCGCAGGAAGCGCGCGGCCTCCTTGAGGTCGAGGGTGCGCACGGCATCACTGGGCGGGCGCCGCCGGCGCATGGCCGTCGGCTTCCACCCAGCGCTGCAGTTCCGCCACGTCGATGCGCAGCAGCCGACCAAGCCGATGCGCGCGCAGGCGCCTGGCGGCAATGGCCCGGCGCAGGGTGCGGGTCGATACCTCAGCGATAGCGCTGGCCTGGGCCAACGAGAGGTATTGCAGGGAGATGCGTTCTTGCTGCGGCATGGTGTCCTCGTCTAACGGGCGCCGGAGAGTAGGGCGCCAACGAGGACCGAGCGTGCCGGGAGCGGACCGGCCAATGAATGGAGATTAATTCGCCATCGGCTCTTTCGGCTCCCGGAGCCAACGTTCATCGGGTAGCAGACCGCGCCGGCGCGCCTCGTCGCCCGAGGCTTGCGCGCCTTCGAACTCTTCGATGCTTACTCGCACCAGATAATTGATCGAGTGGATCCGCTGGTTGCGAGTCGCCCGCAGCGGGCCGGGCAGCTGCCCGAATATCACTGCAACGAAGTCTCGGAACGGCCCGGTTTCCTCCCACGGCTCAGGTAGCTTTCTCCCTGATCGCGCACCACCGGCAGCCAACTTGCGCCGGCCATAGGCGTCGACCCGCCGTGTCGGCGCCGTTCCGGTGAGGTGATGCCACAGCGTCGCGAGGGAAAGGCCAAGTTGGCGCAGCGCCATGTTCGCCGAGCCCGCTGGCCGGCCGCGTTTGGGTAATGGATGTAAACGCGCATAGCGTTGGCGCGCCATGCTGTCGACACGCGCGAAGCGCAGGTGATAACGGCTACGCTCGAGTTCGGTCTGAATGTCCAGCAAGGCGGCGTCGAGTTCGGCGGGGTCGTCGATGCGCAAGATCCGTGCGAGCTCGGCTTTGATGCGGCGCAGGCGCGGATGGGTGAGATTTGCCGAGGCCAGCTCTTGTCGAGGAGCGTGCTCCGCCGCGGTCCATTGCCATACGGCCGTCGGCACGCGACGCGCCTGGCG